>NZ_CP194931.1:0-4151649 GCF_051059105.1 Leifsonia sp. P73 | reverse complement strand
TGGGTGCGCCCCCAGGGACTTGAACCCTGAACCCATTGATTAAGAGTCAATTGCTCTGCCGATTGAGCTAGAGGCGCATTCGCTCCGGTTTCCCGGACCGAGGCTCAACATTAGCATCCGCTCCGGGCGCGACGCCAATCGGCGCCGGCGGACACTGCACCCCGGGCGTGTCCCAGCGCCGGGCCGCTAGGCTCCTGGCGTGACCGACGCACGCGACACCGCCCCGCTCCGCTCCGACGACCTGGCGCTCGCGCTGCGGCTCGCCGACCTCGCCGACGGCATCTCGTCCGCGCATTTCCGCGAGCGCGGCCTGCACGTCGACACCAAGCCCGATCGCACCTTCGTCACGGAGGCCGACCTCGCCGTCGAGCGGGCCATCCGGGAGGCGCTCGCCGTCGAGCGGCCCGGCGACGGCATCCTCGGTGAGGAGTACGGCACCGAAGGCGACGCCGCGCGGCAGTGGATCCTCGACCCGATCGACGGGACCTCCAACTACCTGCGCGGCGTGCCGGTGTGGGGAACGCTCATCGCGCTCGCCGAGAACGGCACGCCGGTCGTCGGCGTGGTCAGCTCCCCCGCGCTCGGGAAGCGCTGGTGGGCGGCGGCCGGCGGAGGGGCGTGGACGACGGACGCGCCTCGGCGCGGAGCCGCGCAGCATCCGCGTCTCGGGCGTCGACGACCTCGCGAACGCGTCGGTCAGCTTCCAGAGCATCGCGCAGTGGGATCAGGCCGGCTACCTCGACCGGCTCGTCGCCCTCACCCGGCGCGTGTGGCGGGACCGCGCGTACGGCGACATGTGGGCGTACATGCTGCTGGCCGAGGGCCTCCTGGACGCGGTCGGCGAGTTCGACGTCAAGACCTACGACCTGGCCGCGCTCATCCCGATCGTGGAGGAGGCCGGCGGCGCCTTCACCTCGGTGACCGGCGAGGCCGGACCGTCCCACGGCTCCTCTCTCGCGTCGAACGGCTTGCTGCACGCGGCCCTGCTCGACGCGCTCGCGTAGCGGGGCCGCGCACCCAGCAGGCAACGCAGGGCAACACTTTTATAGGGTCCGAACCCCGCGACCGCGGCGCTCTCCACCCAATAGGCTCGATCGTGTGAACACCCGCACCGACGAGCCCCTCGTGCACATCGCCGGCTTCCGCATGGATTTCGGTCGCACCACCGTCATCCGCGACCTCTCCTTCGACATCGTCCGCGGCGAGACGTTCGGCTTCCTCGGCAGCAACGGCTCGGGCAAGACGACGACGATCCGCGCGCTGCTCGGCATCTACCAGCCGACCGCCGGCGTCCTGCACATCGACGGCAAGGATTTCTCCCCCGAGGCGGGCGAGCGGCTCGGCTACCTCCCGGAGGAGCGCGGCCTCTACAAGAAGGAGTCCGTCATCGACGTGATGGTCTACTTCGGCCGGCTCAAGGGCCTCGGCGCCGAGAGGGCGCGGCGCTGGTCGAGCGAGTACCTGGATCGCGTCGGCATCGGCGACAAAGAGAAGGTCCGGCTCGACAAGCTCTCCGGCGGCCAGCAGCAGAAAGTGCAGCTCGGCGTCACGATCATGAACCAGCCGGAGCTGCTCATCCTCGACGAGCCGACGAAGGGCTTCGACCCGGTCAACCGGCGCCTGCTCATGGACATCATCGACGACCAGAAGCGCGCGGGCTCCACCGTGATGATGGTGACCCACCAGATGGAGGAGGTCGAGCGGCTGTGCGACCGCGTCATCCTCCTCAAGGACGGCGTCTCCCGCGCCTACGGCACTGTGTCCGAGGTGCAGGAGCAGTTCGGCGGCACCGTCGTCCACGTGGACCACGACGGCACCATCCCCGCCTCCCCCGCCTACCGCGTCGCGAAGGACGAGGACGGGCGCGCCGAGCTGGAGGTCGCGAACGACGCCGACACCGCCGCGATCCTCCGCGGCCTCGTGGACGCCGGCCTCCACGTCACCCGCTTCGCCCCCACCCGCAAATCCCTGGACGACATCTTCGTCGAGGTCTACGGCGCCGAGAGCCGCCAGGAGGACTGAGCATGGCCCGCCACAACCTCTCCACCGTCATCGGGTTCGAGTTCACCCGCACGATCAAGAAGCGCAGTTTCTGGGCCGTGACGCTCATCCTGCCGATCCTGGTCTTCGGCCTCGGGGCGCTCGTCATCTCGGCGAACGTCTCCAGCGCCAACACGGCCGACCAGCAGAAGAACGCGCGCTTCGACTTCCTCTACGTCGACGCCTCCGGCCTGGTCGACCCTGCGGTCGCGAGCAGCTACGGCGGCAAGGAGATCGCCAGCAGCTCGGAGGGGTGGAAGAGGTGCAGATCGGCGGCACCCCGGCCTTCTTCGACTACCCGGCCGACCCGTCGAAGCAGACCATCAAGGTCTACGGGGCCGACGCCGGCGTGTTCGCGAACAGCAAGTACTCCGCCGTCGCGCAATCGCTGCTGGCGACGAGCGTGGAGCAGAAGCTGAACAGCCCGGTCGATGTCGCGATCCTCCGCGGCGAGACGAACACCTCGACGACCACCTTCAAGGACGGCGCGGTGGCGCCGGGCTTCCAGGGCATCCTGCCGCCGCTGATCTTCCTCGCCGCGTTCTTCGTCGTGATCGTGTTCCTCGGCAACCAGATGCTCAACTCGACTCTGGAGGAGAAGGAGAACCGGGTCACCGAGATGATCCTCACGACGATCAACCCGACCAATCTCCTCGTCGGCAAGGTGGTGTCGCTGTTCGCGGTCGGCCTCATCCAGATCGCGGTGTTCGCCCTGCCCGTCGTGATCGGCTACCTGTTCTTCCGCGACCAGCTCGCCATCCCGAACCTCGACCTGAGCTCGCTGGTGTTCGACCCGCAGAAGATGATCGTCGGCGCGCTCATCACGATCGGCGGCTTCGCGCTCTTCACCGGGACGCTCGTGGCCGTCGGCGCGGTGATGCCGACCGCGAAGGACGCCGCGCCGTTCTTCTCCGTCGTGATCTTCGCCGTGGTCATCCCGATCTACGCGTCCAGCTACGCGGTGAGCACGCCGGAGGCGCCGATCGTGCAGATCCTGGCCTTCTTCCCCTACACGGCGCCGATCACCGCGCTGATCCTCAACGCGTTCGGGTCGCTGCCGCTCTGGCAGGCGATCGTGATCATCGTCGAGCTGTTCGCCCTGTCGTACGTCGTGCTCCGGCTGGCCGTGCGGCTCTTCCGCTACGGTTCCATCGAGTACTCCAGCAAGGTGCGCATCCGGGACGTGCTCGGGCGCAAGACCGCCACGGGATCGGCGGTCCACTGATGCGCGCGGTGGTCGTCCCGCAGCCGGGCGACGCGGAGGTCCTGACCGTCGCGGACGTCCCCGAGCCGATGCCCGCGCCTGGCGAGGTCCGCATCCGCGTGATCGCGGCCGGGCTGAACGGCGCCGACCTCAGCCAGCGCCGCGGCTTCTACCCGCCGCCTCCCGGCGCGCCAGAATGGCCGGGCCTCGAAGTGTCCGGCGTCATCGACGCAATCGGCACGGAGGTCGAGCCGGGGCGCTGGCGCGAGGGCGACCTCGTCTGCGCGCTGCTGCCCGGCGGCGGCTACGCCGAGTACGTCACCGTGGACGCCGGGCTCGTCCTCCCGATACCGCCCGGCGTCGACCCCGTGGAGGCCGCCGGCCTGCCCGAGGTCGCCGCCACGGTCTGGTCGAACGTGTTCGACCTCGGCGCGCTGGCGCCCGGCGAGACCCTGCTGGTCCACGGCGGCTCCAGCGGGATCGGGAGCATGGCCATCCAGCTCGCCCACGCGCTGGGCTCGCCCGTGATCGCGACCGCCGGCAGCCCCGAGAAGGCCGCCTTCTGCCGCGGCCTCGGCGCGGACGCCGCCGTCGACTACCGCACCGACGACTTCGTGGCGGCCGTCCAGGCCTTCACCGACGGCCGCGGCGCCGACGTCGTCCTCGACATCGTCGGCGGCGCGTACATCGCCCGCGACCTGGACGCCCTCGCGACCGGCGGCCGCATCATGTCGATCGCGATCCGCGACCGCACCCCGGCCGCGGTGGACATGGGCCTCCTGATGATGAAGCGCGCCCGCCTGCAGGGCACGACGATGCGCGCCCGCCCCCTCGCCGAGCGGGCCGCCATCATCGCCGCCGTGCGGGAAAACGTGTGGCCGCTGCTCGAGTCCGGCGCGGTCCGCCCGGTCATCGACTCGGTGTTCCCGCTGGCGGACGCGGCCCAGGCGCACCGGAGGATGGAGTCGTCCGCACACCTCGGGAAGATCCTGCTGCGCGTGTCCTGACCCCCACGTCCAGCGCGGCCGCGAGCGCCGCCCCGAACAGGTAGGCGAGCAGGTCGATCCACTGGAACGTCGACCCGAGCACCAGCTCCACGCCCGGGATCGTCGCCGACAGGTACGCGGGGACACCGGTGAGCTGGAACACCTCCACGGCGGCGCAGAGCGCGAAGGCGATGCCGCCCACGACCGCGCTCGACGCCCGCACGGCCACGACGGCGACGAGCAGGAAGACGAGCACCGCGTACAGCGCATCCCCCGCGAACGCCCCGGCCCAGCTGTCGATGGTCTCGTGGACGGTCAGCCCCACGACGACGGTGGCGACCGCGGCCACGACCAGGAGGACACGGCGGAGGGCGACTGGCGACATGCGTCGAGGCTATCCAGGTGCTGCCGCTGCGGCGTCCGGCAGGCGACGGACCCGACGTCCATCGGCCGGATGATCCGCCGGGCTCGGCTACGCCGCCGCCCGTTCAGTGGGAGGATCGAACCATGACCACGCCGCCCTCCGACGACGCCCTGCTCGCCCTGCCGAAAGCCGAGCTCCACCTGCACATCGAGGGCACCCTCGAACCCGATCTGGCGTTCGAGCTCGCCGGGCGCAACGGTGTGGAGCTGCCGTACGCCTCCGTCGAGGAGCTCGCCGCTCAGTACGACTTCTCCGACCTGCAGTCGTTCCTCGACCTCTACTACGCGACGATGGCGGTCCTGCGCACCGAGGACGACTTCGCCGAGCTGACCCGCCGCTACCTTCGGACGGCCGCCGGGCAGGGCGTGCGGCACGCCGAACTGTTCTTCGACCCGCAGGCGCACATCTCGCGCGGCGTCCCGATCGAGGCGGTCGTGGATGGGATCAGCGGCGCCCTGGCGGAGGCCGAGCGCGACCTCGGGATGTCGGGCGGGCTCATCCTGTGCTTCCTGCGCGACCAGCCGGTGGAGTCCGCCGGCGCCGTCCTCACCGCCGCGCTCACGCGGCCCGAGCGGCTGCTCGGGGTCGGGCTCGACTCGGCCGAGGTCGGCTACCCGCCCGAGCTGTTCGCCGGCGTGTTCGCCCGGGCGAAGGACGCCGGGCTGCACGCGGTGGCGCACGCCGGTGAGGAGGGTCCGCCCTCCTACATCGTCCAGGCTCTCGACCTGCTCGGCGTGGAGCGCGTCGACCACGGCATCCGGGCCGCCGAGGATCCGGAGCTGATGGCGCGCCTGGCCGCGGACGGCATTCCGCTGACGGTCTGCCCGCTGTCCAACGTCCGCCTGCGCACCGTCCCCGACCTGAGCGCCCACCCGCTGCTGCGGCTCGACGCCGCCGGGGTCCGCGTCACCGTGAACTCGGACGACCCGGCGTACTTCGGCGGCTACGCCGGCGACAACTACCTCGCGATCCGGGATGCTCTCGGGGTCACCGCCGAGCAGGCCGAGCGGTTCGCGCGCACCTCCATCGACGCCTCGTTCGCGACCGCCGAGCGGAAGGCCGAGCTGCAGGCAGAGGTGGACGCATGGCGGAGCTGACGGGAGGCCGGCTCGGGAGCATCACCCGGCTGGACGGCCGCTCGGTGCGGTTCTTCGACACCGGAGCCCCGGACGACGCCGACACGCCGGTCGTCGTCTGGCACCACGGCACCCCGCAGACCGGTGCCGTCATCCCGCCTGTCGCTGAGGCGGCCGCCGCTCGCGGCCTCCGCGTCGTCTCCGTCGCCCGGCCCGGCTACCCGGGCTCCGACGCCCTCACCGGCCGCACCGTCGCCGACGCCGCGGCCGATGTGCTCGCCGTCCTCGACACGCTCGGCGTCGACGACTTCGCCACGCTCGGCGCCTCCGGCGGCGGCCCGCACGCGCTCGCCTGCGCGGCGCTCGCCCTCACGCGTGAGGGCGGTGGTGTCGCTCGCCGGCATCGCTCCGTACTGGGGCGACGTCGACTGGTTCGCCGGGATGGCCGACCCCGGGGGCTGCGCGCCGCTCTCGCCGGCCGGGACGCCCGCGCAGCGCACGCCGAGACCGCCGAGTTCGAGCCGGAGTCGTTCACCGACCGCGACTACGAGACCTTGAAGGGCCCGTGGGCCGCGCTCGGAGCCGACGCCGGGGCCGGCGCGGCCGAGGGTCACGCCGGCGAGGTGGACGACGACCTCGCCTACGTCGCCCCCTGGGGCGTCGAGCTGGGCGCGGTGAGCGCCCCGACCCTCCTCGTGCAGGGCGGCCGCGACCGCGTCATCCCGGCCACGCACGCCGGTTGGATGCTCGAACGGCTCCGCCGCGGCGAGCTCTGGCTGCGGCCCCGCGAGGGCCACGTCTCGGTGCTGACCGCCCTCCCCGTGGCACTGGACTGGGTGGTCGCGACCTCCACCCGCTGACGACACGCTCGCGTTCCTGTGAGTTCTTTCAGAAACGCGCTCTTCTCCTGCTAGGGTCTCGGGAAGTCGACCGGCTGGGCCACTGCGAGGCACGCCGACGTTCCGTTCCCGAAGGAGAGCCCATGACGACGACGTCCGCCGCGCCCGCGCCCGCGCGCTCCGGCACACTGCGCCGCAGCCTGGGGATGTGGGCCATCGTCGGCCTCGGCCTCGGGTACATGACGCCGACCGTCGTGTTCGACACCTTCGGCATCGTCTCCGAGGAGACCAGCGGCGCCGTCCCCGCCGCCTACCTGGTCGCGCTCATCGTGATGATGTTCACGGCCGTCAGCTACGGCAAGATGGCGGGCGCGATCCCGAGCGCCGGGTCGGCGTACACGTACGTGCGGGAGTCCATCCACCCGAACCTCGGCTTCATGGTCGGCTGGACCTCCCTGATCGACTACGTGCTGCTGCCGATGGTGAACTGCCTGATCATCCGGCTCTACCTGGAGCAGGTCTTCCCCGGAGTGCCCGGCTGGATCTGGGTCGTGATCTATTGCGCCGCGGTGACGACGCTCATCTACTTCACAATGCGCGGCACCTCCAACATCAACATGATCCTGCTCGTCTTCGCCATCGTCGTGATGACCGTGTTCGTCGTCATGGTGATCGCGCAGCTCGCGAACGGCGCGGGCGACGGCACGGTCGCCTCGGTGAAGCCGTTCTTCCACGACGGCGTCACCCTGTCGGCCGTGCTCACCGGTGCGACGGTGGTCTGCTTCTCGTTCATCGGCTTCGACGCGGTGACCATGTACGCCGAGGAGGCCACGACCCCGAGGGTGATGCCGCGGGCGATCCTGCTGACGGTGGTGATCGGCGGGGCGATCTTCCTCATCGCCGGGTTCTTCACGCAGCTCCGGTTCCCGACGAACGCGCCGTTCGGCGAGTTCACCGACGACCCGCTCCCCCAGATCGGCCTGATCGTCGGCGGCCCGGTCTTCCAGGCGGTCTTCGTCTCGGCCGGCTTCGCGGCCACGCTCGCCTCCGGCCTCGCGTCGCACGCGTCGGTGTCCCGGATGCTGCTGGTGATGGGCCGCAACAACGTCCTCCCCCGCCGGTTCTTCGGCTACATCCATCCCCGGACGCACACGCCGACGCTGAACATCGTGCTCGTGGGAGCCATCTCCCTGCTGGCGGCGTCGTTCACGCTCGAGATGATCTCGGCCTTCATCAACTTCGGCGCGCTGATCGCCTTCACCTTCGTGAACGTCTCGGTGATCGCGTGGTTCGCGGTCCGCCAGGGCCGCCGCAAGACCTTCCGCGACATCGTGAGCTTCATCGCCCTCCCGGCGATCGGCATGGCGCTGACGGGCATCCTGTGGGCGAACCTCCACGCGGACGCGCTGATCGGCGGCCTGATCTGGACGGCGATCGGCTTCGCGTACCTGCTCGTGCTCACGCGCGGCTTCCAGCGCCGGGCCGCGGCCTTCGACGAGAACCAGCCGGTCACGGGGTTCACGTCGGCGGTCGGGAAGGACCGGGAGCCGACGGCGTAGAGGTCAACGGCACTGCTGGAGGTCGAGCTCGTCCCAGCGCGGGAATCCGGGGATCCCGCCGTGAATTCCAGAGTCACTTCGCACCGTCCCGCGCAGCCGTCTCCCGTCGCCGCCGCGATCGTCCCTGCGCTGTACCGGCTCACCTGCGAGTCACCCGAACCGCGCGCCCGCGCCGCACTGTTCGTTCTAGTGTTGGCTCAAGTGTCTTGTCGTCGGGCGCCGCACGTTCCGCGCCCGACCCCGGGGAGGAGTACCGATGTCCGAGCTCGACCTCAACCAGCCGTTGACGCCTCCGGATCAGCCGGCGGCCGGGGTGAGCCTCACGCCTCCCGCCGCGGTGCCCGAGGTCGGCGGCGACCAGGCCGTCGGGATGGTCGCCGTGCCCGCCGACAAGCGGGCCGAGCTCGCGGCGAAGGCGGACGAGTTCGTCGCCGGGCTCGCCGGGGTGGAGCCGGGGAGTCCCGAGTTCACCCGCCGCGTCGATGAGATCGCGCGGATGGGCGTGCAGGAGATCCGGTCGTCCTCCGAGGTGTCCAACCGGATGCTGCAGCGGCCGGAGTCCTCACTCGCCGCGGCCCGCGGTCGCGGCGGCCCCTCCGACCCGCAGACCCAGGTCGCGCAGACCCTCCAACAGCTCCGCACCACGATCACCGACCTCGACCCGGGCCACTCCAACCTGTCCGGCTCGAAGGGCATCCTCGGGAGGCTGCCGGGCGGCAAGTCCCTGATGCGGTACTTCGAGCGCTACCAGCCGGCGCAGAAGCAGCTCGACGCGATCATCACCGCCCTCATCTCCGGTCAGGACGCCCTCCTCAAGGACAACGCCGCCATCGACCTGGAGCGCACCAACCTGTGGGCGACGATGGGCAAGCTCGGCGAGTACACGACACTCGCCAAAGCCCTGGACGACTCGATCCAGGCGCGCGCCGCCGAGCTGCGCGCCACCGACCCGGCCCGGGCCGACTCCCTGGTCGCGGACGCGCTCTTCCCGATCCGCCAGCGCAGGCAGGACCTGACGACGCAGATCGCGGTGTCCGTGCAGGGCTACCTCGCGCTCGACGCCATCCGCAAGAACAACGTGGAGCTGATCAAGGGCGTCGAGCGCGCCCGCACGACCACCGTCGCCGCTCTCCGCACCGCGATCATCGTCGCGCAGGCGCTCGGCAACCAGGAGCTGGTGCTCGACCAGATCAGCGCGCTCAACGACGCCACGAACTCGATGATCGACCGGACAGGCGAGCTGCTGCGCCAGCAGACGGCGCGCGTCCACGAGGACGCCGTCTCCACCGGCGTCAGCCTGGAGACGCTGCAGCACGCCTTCGACAACGTGTTCGCGACGATGGACTCCATCGACAGCTACCGCGTGAAGGCGGTCGAGAGCATGGCGAAGACGGTGGACGCCCTGGAGCAGCAGATCTCGCGCTCGCGCAGCTACGTCGACCGGTCGCACTCGGGCACGAGCAGCTGACCGACGCCTCGGCCCCACCGAGTCGCCGCGACCGCGGCGAAGCCGCCTCACAGTCTCCGGGCCGCAGGCTCAGGGCAGGTCGAGCCGCGACGCCCCGAACCGTTGGGCGAGGAATCGCCCGTTGACCAGCAGCGCCGACGCATCCTGCTCCACCGCCGCGTCGCGCATGGTCCTCGCCGCGCGTTCCAGCTCGCCCAGTTGCGCGATCAGCAGGCCAGAGGCGGTCGAACCGTCGGGCAGGACGTGGTCGGCCGCCCACTCCGTCGGCAAGGTGACGTACGACCGGAGAGTGTCGGGCAGGTAGACGGTCGCCGTGAGCCGCACCACAGCCTCCGGCTCGCCCTGACCGGCGACCCGCCCGAGGGTCTCGACGAGCAGGTCGCAGACCCGCCGGACCTGCGCGACAGCCTCGTCGGGCACCCGCTGCCCGAGTCGCACCGGGAGGGTGTGGAGGTCGCGTTCGATCGTCGCGTCCCTGACCTGGATCTCGGACCCGGCCGGCTCCAGCCCGAGCGTCTGCAGCGCCCGCGACGATGCGGCCGCGTCACCTGCCGCCTCGGCGGCGAGGGCAGCCACCCGGGCGGCGAACGCGGTGAGCCAGTCACCGAGGCGGAGCGTCCGGCTGGCGACGATCGCTCCCCCGTACATGCGGACGACCTCCGCGTTCCAGTGCGGCCCCGGTTCGTACGCGAGGGTGAGTGTCTCCTCCGCGCCGATCAGGCCGACCCGGGCGATCGACCCCGCGCGGCCGGACACCCTGTCGGCGAGGGTGCGCCGCCGCTCCACGACGAGCACGCGCTCGGCCAGCGGCCGGGGCAGCGCGCGGCGGACGCTGTCGGCCAGCCCGGCCAGGAACGCCTGCGGGTCGGCCGCGGCCTCCGCATCCGTCGATTGCTCCACGCCTCATCCAACCACGTCGCGCGGTCGCGGTGGACGCGGGGAGCCGGGCGGCGACTCGCTCGGCGCGCTCAGCGTCCGACGGCCGTGCGGAGGATCCGCGCGACGCGCTCCTTGTCCGCTTCGTCGAGCTTGGTGATCGCGAACCCGACCGGCCAGAGGCTGCCGTCGTCGAGGGTCGCGGCCTGCTGGAACTCGATCGTGGCGTAGCGGATCTTGAACTTGGAGCCCGGCTTGAACGCGACGACCGTCCTGCCGTCGGCGTCGGCGTAGGCGGGCATCCCGTACCAGGTCTTCGCGGCGAGGTCGGTGTTGTCCTTGACGAGCCGGTGGAAGGCCTCCGCGAGCTCCCTGTCGGTCCCGGTCATCGCGGCGATGGCCTCGTCGCACGCCGCGGCGGCGTCGGCGCCCGCTTTCATCGCCTTCTGCTCGGCGACGGTGGCGCGGATCGCCGCCTTCTCCTCTTTGCTGAACGTGGTGTCGGCCATGATGGTCCCCTTCGTGTGAGTGCTCGCCGTTCGATCGGCTGAGACACAATCTACGGTCGCGGGAGGGGACGGCGCTTCTCCATAACTGCTCGATCGTGGCGCAACGCTCCTGGCGTCATCGCGGCGGCGCATACTCGATCGGACGAACCCCGGCGTGCTCGAACGGGTCGACGAAGACGACCCCCGCAGTCTGGCCGGCCGGAAGGACGACGTGGCCCCGCGGCCCTGACGGCATCGCCAGCAGAGCCGTCGCCACGACCGCGCACACGGCCACCCGGATGAGCATCGCGCACCCCCGATCGCTGCGATCGTCGCCGATCCGCGACAGGGCGCGCCATACGCAGAACTACGGACGGCCGAGCCGATCCGCGGCGAGGAGCGCGGCCGAGACCCGGTCGTGGACGCCCAGCTTCGCGTAGATGTGCTCGATGTGCTTCTGGACGGTGCGCGGGCTGACGCGCGTCACGTACGCGATCGAACTCGCGGTCATCCCGGAGCCGAGCATCCCGAGGATCTCCGCCTCGCGGGCGGTCAGACCGGACCGTGGCGCGAACGCCGGCGTTGCGACCGACGGCCGGGAAGCGACCGCGACCCGGTCGACCGCGGTCAGGAGCGGCTGCAGCCGGCGGGCGAGCTCGACCTCGTCGTCGTTGAAGTCACGGTTCGCCCGGTTGAACACCCACGTCCGCAGTCTGCCGGTGGCCAGCGGCTGGACCGGGAGTGCGAGCTGATAGGTGGTGCCCATCAGGCTGAACAGCTCGGTGTAGACCTCGTGCCTGCGCCACTCCCGGAGCCCGATCCGGTCGCTCAGGCGGATCGGCTCCACCGAACGCGGGCGGCTGCGGAAGGCCAGCATCGTGGGATGCACGTCGGCCGTCCGCTTCACCGCGTCGACGATGACGGGGCGCTCCGGCCCGTAGCGGGCGATCAGGCTGACGTCACCGGGCAGCGAGCCGATGTCGGCCCAGCCGGAGTGCTCCGACGGGAGGAGCGCGTCGAGCGACTCGGCGATGGCGTAAATGCACGCGTCCCTCCCGGCGACGCCGTCGACGTCGTAGCTGACCGACAGAACCTGCGCCCGAACGTCCATGATCGCGCCCGCGCTGCGCCCCCAACGCACCTGCGCGACAGGATACGACCGTCCCCGGACCCGCGGCACCGAGTCTTCGAGGACTCTCAGTGAGGATCGCTCAGGGACGGTCCGTCGCGTGCGGGACCACGAGGTGCGAGCCGTAGCCGACCGCGACCGCCGTCCCCGCGGAGTCCGTCACCACCCCGGACGCGAAGACGATCCGGCGGCCACGGTGCCCGACCGTCGCCGCGCAGGTCGGCTCACCGGTGTCCGCCCGCGCCGCCCTCAGGAACTGGGTGGACAGGTCGATCGAGGTGAAGCCCTGCCCGAGCGGGAGCGTCGTCGCCACGGCCGACGCGATGGCGGTCTCCAGCAGGCTGCACGCCAATCCGCCGTGGATGGACCCGAGCGGATCCGTGTGCGCCTCGCCGACCGTCACGGCGGCGGTGACCTGGCCGTCGGCCGCGGCGACCAGCCGGATCCCCAGGAGGACGTCCATCGGCGCGGGGGGAACGTCCCCGTCGATCACGGCCTGGATGTAGTCCAGCCCCGACATCGCTCGGAGGGCCACCGATGCCGGGGCGGGATCCTCCCATCGCATGGTGCGGGTGCGGCCGCTCATGACGCTCCCTCGTGCGGCTGCTCGTGCACGACCGATTCCGGTTCAGACATGGGCTCCGCCTCCGACCTCATGATGGGAGGGCCGGGGGCGCGAAGGGCATACGGAGAAGTGCGTACGGCGCGCGGCGACGGGAACGGGTGACCCGATCCACCCGCCCCCGCGCTCTACAGCCTGGCGGGCTCGTTCGCGGGCTGGGGCTCCGGAGCGGTCGCAGGGAGCTGGACCTGGTCCCAGTCGATGATGACGCAGTCGATGGCGACGGGCGCGGCGGGCGTGCTCAGGACGTTCATGGTGATCGCCTCCGGTTTCATGGTGCGCCGGTGGGGGCGTTTGCGGTATCCGCAGTTCTACGCAGAACGGAGGAGAGCAACGCGTCCGCTGGCCTCGTTCACCGCTTGCCGGTCCGGCGCACGCGCGCAGCACGAGCCATGACGACTCCGCTCGCGATGAGGAGCGCTCCCGCCAACGGGATCCAGGGTTGCGGCCCCGACGAGCCCGTGTTCGCAAGGGACGACGGCCCGGTCGGCGGAGCCGGGGCCGGCGTCGGGGTGGGCGTCGGCGTCGGGGGCGGCGCGAGTCGCATCGTGTTGGCGATCACGACCTCCGTCGCGTGGCCGACCTCCACGGTGAACGGCTGACCGAGTGTGTAGGGCTGCTGCGGGCCGCCGTCCACCTGGAGGAACGCCGTCGTCGTCACATCGACGCCGGTGGCCGCTCCGGTGTCCGGCTCGGAGACCGTGCAGGTGAGGGTGGAGTCGGTGACCGCGACGCCGCTGTCGTTGCCGGGGGTACCCGCCGGAACCGTGAACGTGCCGCCGATGGTGCTGCCGCCGCAGTCGACGACGATGACCGCGTCATCCGGCCGCAGCCCCAGATCGGGCGTGGTCGTCTTGGTCACCGAGAAGGTTCCGTACAGCTGGAAGCGGTTGACGAAACGGCAGTCGGCCGTCGCGGCGTCCGGTCGCAGCTGCACGACCGCGCTGGCCGTCGCCTGGTCGACCGAGACGGTGTTGCCACCGCAGTCGACGCTGTCGAGCACCCAGAAGCCCTCCGAGTCGGGGGCGGGCATCGATTCGACGATCGTGTAGTCCGTGCCGGGGGCCGCGGCGGAGAGCCCGGTCACGGACGGCTGGGCCTGCACCTCCACCCCGGGAGTGGTGGTCGTCGCGACCGGGTTGCCCACCCGCGTCAGGTTGTCGGCGCTGTCGAGCACTGTGTATTCGAAACGGCCGACGCCTCCGTTCGTGGTCTTGAAGATGTTGATGGCTCCGGAGGGCGCGAACGAGTTCGTGAACAGGCACGCCACGTCCGTCCCGGGCGCGGCGGTGAAGGTGACGCCTGCGCCGGATGGTGTGTTGGAGATGGGGAGGCTGCTGCCGTTGCAGTCGGCGCCGGTCATACTCCACGTGCCGGGCCCGGTCTGGCTGAAGTCGGTGGGGTACGTCTCCGTTGCGGTGTAGTTTCCGGACGGAGCCCCGACTCGCGTGGCGAACACGGTCGGCTCACCCTGCGTCGTGGTCGTGGCAGTGAAGTTCTCTGTGGTGTTCGGCCCGGTGATCGCGAACGGGAAGCTGCCGACCGCGCCGAACGAGCGTTTCGCGAGCACTCCGATGCCCAGCGGCGTCGGCGTGTTCGTGTAGGTGCAGGTGACGCTGTCGCCCGCGGCGAGGTTCACCGTGGTCGTCGCTCCGGAGATCGTGATGACGCTGAGCCCGTTCGCGGAGGTGCAGACCGCCGGCGATGGAGCCTGCCACCCCGGTCTGCTCTGCTCCGTGAACGACCACGGCGGCTCGGTGACGCTGCCGAGTGTCGCGCCCCGGATGAACTGCATGGAGCCGGGCGAACCGGGCGACGCCGCGATCGCGAAGGTCCCTCCCGGGTTGTACGAGATGTTGCCCTGGAATCCGAAGGTGTCGCTCAGCGCGCCATTCACCTGCTTGACCACCGTGATCGTCCCGGGAGGCGGCGGCGGGCTCACCGCGTAGTAGAAGCAGAACACGTGCGTGCGGGATTGCGGGAAGGTCACCGCGTCGACGTTGTCGCCGTTGAGGGCGTCCTGCGCGCAGCGGAGCGCGCCGAACCCGATGTCGGACCGGCCGTTCAGCGCCTGCGCCGGGGTGCCGCCCTGCACCCACACTGTGCGGCCGCTCTGCGCGAACGACGCCTCCGCCGCGTTCAGCTGCACGGTGACCGCGCCGTCGATCGTCTGGGCCTGCCCTCCCGGGCCGATCACAGGGTTGCCCTGCGCATCGAGCAGCGGGGTGCTCGCCTGCGTCGTGATGTCGGAACGGAACAGCCCGGTCACGGTCGAGAGGTTCTGCGTCGCCGGCGACTTCGGCGTGATCCCCTGCCCGGTCGAGAACGTCCACCCGGTCAGCGGGCGGCAGTTCGGCGAACCGGCAGCCTCCCTGGCCGGATCGACGATGTCGTTGGGCGCGTAGGTGGAATCGGGCCCCAGGTTGAAGAGCGACTCCTGGAGGTTGTTCCTGGCCTTGTTGGCCATGATGTCCGTGTACGCGTCGCACACCCGCGCCACGTACGTGACCTGCAGGGGGTTCGGCGACTGCGCCTGCGCCTGTGGCGCGCCTCCCACGACGGCGCTGAACGTCGCCGCCACCAGCGCCGCGGCGCCGGCGGCGGCACCGAGACGTCTCCAACCGCGCCCTGGCCGCACGGGCACAGGGTACGACAGAGGGTGCGGGCGGCTCTAGGGGTGATCGAGACGATGGTCGAACGGAGCCCTGGTATGGCTCTCCGTCGTCGGCATCCTCGGTGCGCTCGCGGTCGCGGTCGTCGTGTGGAGGCGTTGGAGACGTAGGTGACGACGACGACCCCCGTTGTGCGAGCGGCACCCTGGGTGATGCGCGCGAACCCCGCCAGGCAAAGCACACAGAGCCAGCGGAAGGCTTGATTCGCACTGGAGCACTCGCATCAATGACGCCGAGCGTTGGCAATCGCGAGGTTCAGGTAGGAGGCTCTCACAGCCAACGGGAACTTCACCTCAGGTGAGACAGTTCCCGGATCGGCGAGGCACGCCTCGACATCCCCGACATTCGTGTGCGTGAGTAACGCGATGTTCTGCGGGGTGAGCTTGAACTGGATAGTGAGTCCTTCGAGGATCCCACGGAGTCGATCGTCGTCGGCGATCTCCATCCCCTGGATGAGTTGCCCGGCGAGCACCGAGAGACGCACGCTCTCGTCGCCGGACAGGATCGGCGTCCGCGTCGAGAGCCCCACTTCCGAGCGATGCGCCTCGTCGAGGAACGCCGCAAGGCGCTCTGCGTCGACGCTGGTGATGACCTGCAGCGCCGCTTCCGAAATGCGACCCTCAGCAATCGCGCGCCGCAGCTCGTCCGCAGGGTTGTGCATCGTGCTAGTCATTGATCCGTCCTCCCACTTCCGTCGGGCTGGCGCCGCATGCGCCCTGGAGCGTTCCGCCCCGCTCGAAGATACCTGCGGCGCCAGCGGCGATTGCTAGTTGGTGAACCGCGTGTAGTTCGGCATCGTCTTCGCAACTGCCGCGCCGAGGAAAAACGCTGTGCCTTCGAGGACGCCGCTGTACTGGTGGCCGCGAAGGTTGCTTGTCGGAACCGAGCCTGCGAACGCGAAGACGGGCGTCCGGCCACCCGATTGGCCGTTCGTTAGATCGGACACAGTGAAAACACCGACGAATGTCGTGACCGGGATCGCCATTGCGATGCTGTAGCGGAAAGCGCCCCCGGAGCCTGTGACAGTCAGCACTCCAGCGTTGCCACTGTACACATCCCGGAGAAAGGCTCCGGTGCTGCTGGGCGCAGACCCGATGCTCTCCATCCCCACCGTCACTGTCTCGCCCTCGGCAAACGAAATCGTTTCACCATTGACAGTCAGCTCGTAGGTCGGTTCCCCGACTTCGGCCGCCGTAGCAGGTGGTGCAACGACACCGGTCGCGAATACAGCAGCGACCAACGCGGCGAAGATAACCGTCAGGCCCCGCTTCGAACGTCGATTAGCGATCCCCACTTCGCCCTCAGCTGCGTCGGCGTGCCGTTCGGTTTTGGTTGATTCATTCATTTGTAGCTCCTCTTTGAACCGCAGTGAATCCAGCCCGATTGCACGGCTCACTGCTTGAAATTAGCATATCGCGTTTTTCAACTGAATTTCATGCGAGCGCACGGAGCCGAATTCGAGTGCGGATGGCGCCTCCCCATCCTCAACCCAGAGATGCCTGGCTCGCGTCTACGCAATCCCCGCAGACTGGAGAGCTCTGTGTGCGGCGAGAAAGGCCTGACGACCCGTCGGCGTTCCGCAATAGACCGAGACATGGGCCAGCCGCAGGACGAGACAAAACTGGGGCCCTCTCCGAAACCGGAGAAGGCCCCAACTTCCGCGTGATTCCGCGGATCTCAACAACGCGCGACGACGACCATCCGTGGAGATGGGGGGAATCGAACCCCCGTCCACTGCTGTGGTCATGTGCCTTCTACGGGTGTAGCCAGTGAAGTCGCTTTCTCAGCCCCGGAACTTGTCGCTGGCACCTGCTCCGACGGGCTCAGTATCAGTTGGAGTCCCTCTGCGCCCTGATGCTCAACGCAGAAGCAAGTCTTCTAGCTGACGCCAGGATCCGGGTAGAAGACAGTTCCCGGTCTGACGGTCTCTTAGATAGCGAAGGGGAACTTACGCCGCGAGGGCGAAGTCGGCCTTGGCCGAGACAGTGCTCTTGTTATTGGCACTTATTTTTTCGCATGGATCGTTTACGAGATAACCATGCATCCTCGACCCGCTTCTCACACTCTCGCAGACAATGTCGAAACCGATCATCCCCGTGCGACGGCCGTGAGGCCGGGTCGTCATCGCGCGCTGTTGAGTTGTCCAGATTCACGCCGCTCCTGGCGGCGAGCTTCTCATCCTACAACAACACCGCCCCCACATCTATGCCACGATCGAAGGATGGCCGACACCATCATCACCGTCCAGGGCGAGTACGAGCTGACGCATCCGGCCGAGCGGGGAGCGGTGCGGCTCAGCGTCGCGTACGAGGGCGAGGAGCGCGGCGAGACGCTCGCCCTCGCCACCCAGCGGCACGCCTCCCTCGCCTCCGAGCTGCGCGAGCTGCACAACCCGCAAGCCGGGCCGGTCACCGCGTGGGCCTCCGACCAGCTCCGCGTCTGGGGCGACCGGCCGTGGAACCAGGACGGCCGCAGGCTCGCGCCGGTCTACCACGCGGAGGTCGGAATGGACGCCACCTTCAGCGACCTGACCGCGCTCTCCGACTGGGTGGGCGTCGTCTCGCTCCTCGACGGCGTCACGATCCAAGGCGTCACCTGGACCCTGACGGAGGCGCGGCGCCAGTCGATCACGCAGGAGGCGCGGCGCCGGGCGGTGGAGAACGGGGTGGCCAAGGCGACGGTCTACGCGACCAGCCTCGGCCTCACGTCCGTGAAGCCGCTCGCGCTCAGCGACCCGGGGATGCTCGGCGACGGGCCGGCGAACGGTCAGCCGCAACCGCTCCTGCGCGCGCGATGTCGGCGGACTTCGGCGGCGCGACGCTCGCGCTCAAACCGGAGGACATCACCGTCGCGGTGCAGGTGCACGCGCGGTTCGCGGCCTCCTGAGCCTCGATCCGTCGGCTCAGCTGCTCGGCGTCGGCGACGGCGTCGGCTTCCCCGGCCGCAGCGGGAGGTCGGCGACGTTGAGGATGCGGGCCGCCGTGACCGTGGTGCCCGAGCGGGTGCCGACGACGATCACCTCGTCGCCGACGGCGAAGTCGGACGCCGTCCGGGTCTGGCCGGGTGCGCCGTAGGCGGTGGACGAGGAGGTCTCGACGGTCAGGGTCGTGCCGCGCTGCGTCGTGATGGTCCAGGACGAGCCGGAGATCTTGGTCACCGTCCCGCTGACGACGCCCTTGGCGATCGGTCCCTCGTCCTGGCGGCCGCCCTGGCCGGAGCCGTTGCCCTTGCCCTTGCCGTTCTGGCCGGGGAAACCGGGAGCGCCCGGCTTCATCGGCACCGGCCCATGGTTGCCGTCGTGCAGCAGCCGCGACACCGACGAGCCCGCGTGGAACACGACGGAGCCCACCGCGAAGGCGCCGGCGCCGGCGATGCCGAACAGCACGATGACCCCGAGCACCAGCGTCGAGATGGCGAACGCCAGCCCGTGGCGCTTGTAGAACGGCTCCCCCACCGGTCGTGGGGCCGCGCCGTACTGCGGCGCCTGTCCGTATGCGTTCCCGGCCTGCTGCGGCGGGACGCCCTGCTGCGGCGGCACGCCCTGCGGCGTGCCCGGCTGCTGCGGATACAGCGGCTCGGTGGGCTGGTTCTCGTCCATGCTCACAAGGACACCTGATCGAGCCGCGATCTCGCTGAACGCCGGTTATGGCTTCGATGTGAACTCACGCGGGCTCCACCAGCACGGAGCGCAGCTTCGCCAGTTCGAACTCGTCCAGGCCGGTGGCGAGCAGGTACGCGCGCACGCTCCCGAACCGGCGCTCGACCAGGTCGAGCGCCTCCTCGAGCGCCTCGGGCGGGCTGCCGCCGAGGATGATGCGGAGGTCGGGGTGACCTCCACACCATGGCTGCGCACCAGGTCGATCATGGCGTCCAGCCAGGGGCCCCGGAGGTTGGCCTGCGTCGCGGCGTAGTCGGCCACGACCAGGTCGCGGTCGACACCGACGGCGAGCAGCGCGAGCGCGACGACGATGCCGGTGCGGTCCTTGCCCGCCGTGCAGTGCACGACGACGGCCTCCTCACCGGTGTCCGCGATCTCCCGCAGCGCGGTCACGACGACGTCGCCGTGCTGGAGGAGGATCTTCTCGTAGAGCCCCACCAGCGTGATGCCGATGGTCGACTGCGACGCGCCTGAGCCTTCGAACACCGGGAGGTGGAGGCGCTGGAGGCCGAGGCCGGCGACGTCGTCCGGCAGCACGGAGACCTCGAAGTCGTCGCGCAGGTCGATCACGACGCGCACGTCGAGGTCGCGCAGCGCCTGGCGCCCCTCGTCGCCGAGCCGCGCCAGCCCGTCCGAGCGGAACAGCTTGCCGCGGCGCACCACGCCCTCCGCCACCGGATACCCTCCCGCGTCGCGGAAGTTGTAGGTGCCGTTCACCGGGATGCGCTCGGCGACCGCACCCGTCGCCGCGCCCCTCGTCCCCTCGTCGGTGCTCATGCCCTCATCCTGCCACCGCGCGCCGACACGGCGCCGTGCGCCTGCCGTCACTCGCCGAGATGACGCCTGCTGGACATCGCCCGTTCGGCTTCGCGGTTGTCCTGGCGCTCGCGAAGGGCCTGGCGCTTGTCGTACTCGCGCTTGCCCTTGGCGACCGCGATCTCGACCTTCGCGCGCCCGTCGCTGAAGTAGATCTGCAGCGGGACGATCGTGTAGCCGCCCTGCTTGACCTTGTTCTCGATCTTGACGATCTGCGCCTTGTGCAGCAGGAGCTTGCGCTTGCGGCGCGGAGCGTGGTTGTTCCAGGTGCCGTCCAGGTACTCGGGGATGTGCACGGCGTCGAGCCAGGCCTCCCCGCCGTCCACGAACGCGTAGCCGTCGACCAGGGACGCCCGCCCCTCGCGCAGCGACTTCACCTCGGTGCCGGTGAGCACGAGGCCCGCCTCGTAGGTGTCCTCGATGGTGTAGTCGTGGCGCGCTCGGCGATTGGTGGCCACGACCTTCTGGCCACGTTCCCTGGGCACAGCGTCTCCTGACGTCAAGATGGTGCTGCCCGGCACATCGCCGGGCAGCAGACCAGTCTATCGGGTCAGAACCTCCGAACGATCAAACCCGCAGGTACCGCTTGATCGCGAAGTTCGCGGACGCCGCCGCCAGCACCACGCCGACGACGATCAGCAGCGGGATCACCAGCCAGCCCTGATCCATCCCGACGAAGTTGATCGACGGGATCTTCGGGCCGAGGAAGCCGCGCACGAAGTACTGCACCATCAGCCAGATCACGACGCAGCTCAGCACCGATCCGATCAGCGCGGCGATCACGCCCTCGATGATGAACGGGGTCTGGATGAAGCGGTTGGAGGCGCCGACCAGCCGCATGATGCCGATCTCCCTCCGCCGGGAGAACGCGGACAACCGGATCGTGGTCGCGATCAGCAGCACCGCGGCCACCAGCATGAGTATCGCGATGCCGATCGCGGTCAGACTCGCGGCGTTGAGGATGTTGAAGATCTGGTCGAGGTAGCTGCGCTGGTCCACGACGCTCTGCACGCCGGGCGAGCTGGACAGCGTCTCGGTCAGCACGTCGGAGCGGTTCGGGTCCTTGAGGTTCACCCAGAACGTCTGCGGGATCATGTCCGGCGTGACGTAGTCGGCGATCTGGTTGCCCTTGAACTGCTGCTTGAACTGCTCGTAGCCCTGCTTCTGGTCCTGGAAGTAGAACTTCTGGATGTAGGGCGCGATCTCCGGGGACTGCAGCTGCTTCTTGACAGCCTCCACGGTCTGCGGGGTCGCGGCTCCGCCCGGGCAGTTGTCGGTCTCCGTGCACATGTAGACGGCGACCTGGGCACGGTCGTACCAGTAGGTCTTCATCTGCGCGATCTGCAGCTGGAGGAGCGCGGCCGTGCCGACGAAGGTCAGCGAGATGAAGGTGACGAGGACGACGGAGACGACCATCGAGAGGTTGCGGCGCAGGCCGTTGCCGACCTCGGACCAGATGAGCCCGAATCTCATTTCGTGGGACCCACATTCTGTTCGCCGTCGCGGTCGGACGCGTCGCGCAGTCCGCTCAGGTCGAGGTTGGCGGTGAAGTTCAGGTGATCCGGGAGGTCCTCGCCCGCGGAGGCGGGCACGGCGACCGGCACAGGCGCGGGCACTGCCGGGGCCTGCTCCGGCGCATACTGCGCGGGCGCGGGAGGTGCCGGCTGATACGCGACCGGGACCGGCCCGGTGGGGTTCGCGACCGGCGTGTGCGGACGGGTCATCGGCTCCGACGGAGCGGGCGCGGCCGCAGCTGCGGACACCGGCACTGTCGGGATGGGCGCGGACGGCGCCGCGAGCCCGTCCGCCGTCGGCCGCGGCAGCGGGATGGCGGAGGTCACGCCGTAGCCGCCGTGGCGCTCGTCGCGGACGATCTGGCCGCCGACGAGCTCGATCACGCGCTGCTTCATCTGGTCGACGATCGCCGCCTCGTGCGTGGCCATCAGCACCGTGGTGCCGCCCGCGTTGATCTGGGCGAGCACCGACATGATCCCGGCGCTGGTGGCCGGGTCGAGGTTTCCGGTCGGCTCGTCGGCGAGGAGGATCTGCGGCTTGTTGACGACGGCCCTGGCGATCGCGACGCGCTGCTGCTCACCGCCGGACAGCTCGTGCGGCAGGCGCTGCGCCTTGCCGTCGAGGCCGACCATCGCGAGCACGTCGGGCACGGCCTCCTGGATGAAGCCGCGCGACTTGCCGATCACCTGGAGCGTGAACGCGACGTTCTGGAAGACCGTCTTGTTCGGCAGGAGCCGGAAGTCCTGGAAGACCACGCCGATGTTGCGGCGGAAGTACGGGACCTTGCGCGACGAGATCGTGCCGAGGTCCTGCCCCAGGACATGGATGCCGCCCTTGGTGGGCCGCTCCTCCTTGAGGATCAGCCGCAGGCAGCTCGATTTGCCCGAGCCGGACGCGCCGACCAGGAAGACGAACTCGCCGCGCAGCACTTCCAGGTTGATGCCGTTGAGTGCCGGGCGTGCGGTTCCCGGATACTGCTTGGATACGTGTTCGAACCGGATCATGACTGTTAGAGACTAAGCAACACTTCCGCGTTCCACAGTAGCGACATGCCAGCGGGCCGCAAGCCTGACAGTCCCCGGCACACGCGCTGAGCGCGGGCGACGGGAGTCCTGTGACCGGCTAGTCCTCGTCCTTCGAGCCCGCGCGCCAGCGGATGCCCGCGGCGATGAAGCCGTCCAGGTCGCCGTCGAACACCGACGCGGGGTTGCCGGACTCGTAACCGGTGCGCAGGTCCTTGACGAGCTGCTGGCCGTAGAGGAAGTAGGAGCGCATCTGGTCGCCCCAGCTCGCGGTGATGGTGCCGGCGAGCTCCTTCTTCTTGGCGGCCTCCTCCTCCTTCTGGAGCAGGAGCAGGCGGGTCTGGAGGACGCGCATCGCGGCCGCGCGGTTCTGGATCTGCGACTTCTCGTTCTGCATCGAGACGACGATGCCGGTCGGGAGGTGGGTGATGCGGACCGCGGAGTCGGTCGTGTTGACCGACTGGCCGCCGGGGCCGGAGGAGCGGAACACGTCGACGCGGATGTCGCCTTCCGGCACCTCGACGGCGGTGGCCTCCTCCATCAGCGGGATGACCTCCACCGCCGCGAAGGAGGTCTGGCGCTTGTCCGCCGACCCGAACGGGCTGATCCGGGCGAGCCGGTGCGTGCCGGCCTCCACGGAGAGCGTGCCGAACGCGTACGGCGAATCGACCTCGAAGGTCGCCGACTTGATGCCCGCGCCCTCCGCGTAGGAGGTGTCCATGACCTTCACCGGGTACTTGTGCTGCTCCGCCCAGCGCAGGTACATGCGCATGAGCATCTCGGCGAAGTCGGTGGCGTCGTCGCCGCCCGCGCCCGAGCGGATGGTGACGATCGCCGAGCGCTCGTCGTACTCGCCGCTCAGCAGCGTCTGCACTTCGAGGTCGCCCAGCGTCTTCTGAAGGGACTCCAGCTCGGCCTTGGCCTCGGCGGCGGACTCCTCGTCGTCGCCCTCGTTGGCGAGCTCGATCAGCACTTCGAGGTCGTCGAGGCGGCTCTCCACCGAAGTGATGCGGCCGAGCTCGGCCTGGCGGTGGCTGAGCGCGCTGGTGACCTTCTGCGCGTTCGCCGTGTCGTCCCAGAGGTCGGGCGCCCCGGCCTTCTCGCTGAGGTCGGCGATGTCGGCGCGGAGCTTCTCGACGTTCACGACGGCGACGATGTCGGCGAGGGTCGAGCGGAGCTCCGCGATCTGCGGGGAGAGGTCTAGTTCGATCATGGCGTCCTCCAGCCTACCGGCGACGACCGGGCGGACGCCCACCGAGCAGTTGTACTGTGTTAAGCAAATGACTTCCGACGAGCGCCCCTTCTCCTTCCGCTCCGTCGCACTCGCCGCCTTCCTGCCGACGTTGCTCTTCTCGATCGGCGAGGGCGCGATCATCCCGATCATCCCGATCGCCGCGGGCAACCTCGGCGCGACCCTGGCGATGGCGGGCTTCATCGCGTCGATGCTCATGCTCGGCGAGCTGGCCGGCGACATCCCGAGCGGCTGGGTGGTCTCCCGGATCGGCGAGCGCACCGCCATGATCGGCGCCGCCGCTGTCGCGGTGGCGGGCGTGGTGGTCTGCCTGCTCTCACCGAACTACTGGGTGCTCATGGCCGGCATCTTCGTGGTCGGGCTCGCGACCGCCGTCTTCGCCCTCGCCCGGCACGCGTTCATGACGACGTACGTCCCCGTCCGCTACCGGGCGCGCGCCCTGTCCACGCTCGGCGGCATCTTCCGCGCGGGCTGGTTCATCGGCCCGCTGGTCGCCTCCGTGGTGATCGCGGCGACCGGTTCGACGCAGTCGGTGTTCTGGATCTTCATCGTGAGCTGCCTGGGCTCGGTCGTCGTCCTGCTGGTGCTCCCCGACCCCGAGCGGATGTTCGGCCCGGCGCCGACCAGTCCCGGCCACGGCGGCGAGCCGCTGACGGAGGGCGAGGAGGACGCCGACGAGCGCACCCGCGGGCTCTTCGCGACGATCTGGGCGTTCCGCGGCGTGCTCGCGCGGATGGGCTCCGGCATCTCCCTCGTCGCGGCCGTGCGGTCGGCGCGGACCGTGCTGATGCCGCTCTGGGCCGTCTCGATCGGACTGAGCGAGGCGAACACCGCCCTCATCATCGGCATCGCCGGCGCCGTCGACTTCGCCCTGTTCTACGCCAGCGGCCAGCTCATGGACCGGTTCGGCCGGATGTGGAGCGTCGTGCCCTCCATGCTGGGCCTCGGGATCGGCTTCCTCGTACTGTCGGTCAGCCACGACCTGCCGGGCGCGGTGGTCTGGTACATCGGCGTCTCGCTGTTCCTCGCGTTCGCGAACGGCATCGGCTCGGGCATCATCATGACGCTCGGGGCCGACCTGGCGCCGAAGGAGAGCCCCGCGGCGTTCCTCGGCGCCTGGCGGTTCACCGGCGACGCGGGCCAGGCGGTGGCGCCGCTCGTGGTCTCGCTGCTGACCGCGCTGGTTTCGATCGCGTTCGCGAGCGGGGTGATGGGCGTGCTCGGCCTGGTCGGCGCCGGGCTGCTCGCCCGCTTCATCCCGCGCTACATCCCGCGCCGGCCGCGGGTCGCGGACGGACCCGCGGAGGGGCTGCCGGAATAGCGTCGGGTCCCGTACCGTTCGATTCGTATGCATACGCATCGAGCAGGAGGACGGACATGGCCGCACGGCTGGAGATCGGGATCGACACGTTCGGCGACATCACGCTGGACGCCGACGGGAAGCCGCTGCCGCACGCACAGGTGCTGCGCAACGTCGTCGCGGAGGGCGTGGCGGCCGACCAGGCCGGGCTCGACTTCATCGGGATCGGCGAGCACCACCGCAAGGACTTCTCGGTAGCCGCCCCGGAGGTCGTGCTCGCGGCGATCGCGGGCCAGACAGAGCGCATCCACCTCGGCTCGGCGGTCACCGTGCTCAGTTCGGACGACCCGGTCCGGGTGTTCCAGCGCTTCGCGACCCTCGACGGCGTCTCCAACGGCCGGGCGGAGGTCATCCTCGGCCGCGGCTCGTTCATCGAGTCGTTCCCGCTCTTCGGCTTCGACCTCGGCCAGTACGAGGAGCTGTTCGACGAGAAGCTCGACCTGTTCGCCGCCGTCCGCCGGCAGGAGCCGGTGACCTGGAGCGGCACGCTGAGGCCGCCCCTCACCGAGCAGTCCGTCTATCCCCCGATCGAGCACGGTCTCCTGAAGACCTGGATCGGCGTCGGAGGCAGCCCGGAGTCCGTGGTCCGCGCCGCGCGCTACGGCCTCCCGCTCATGGTCGCGATCATCGGCGGCGGGCCGATGCGCTTCCAGCCGCTGACCCAGCTCTACCGCAACGCGCTGGAGCAGTTCGGCCAGGACACCGACCTCCCGATCGGCGTGCACTCCCCGGCTTCGTCGCCGAGACCGACCAGGAGGCCAAGGACCTGCTCTGGCCGCACTGGGAGGCCATGACGAACCGGATCGGCCGCGAGCGCGGCTGGCCGCCGGCGACCCGCGCGCGCTTCGAGCACGAGGCGGCGGAGGACGGCGCCCTCGTCGTCGGCTCGCCGGAGACGGTCGCGCAGAAGATCGCCTACGCCGCGCGCGGCCTCGGCCTCACCCGGTTCGACGTCAAGCTCAGCAACGGCACCCTCGGCCACGACCACCTCCTGCGGGCCATCGACCTGCTGGGCCGCGAGGTCGCGCCGCGCGTGGATGAGCTATTGTCGTAGCCGCGCGCAGCGCGACCGCGGGAGTGGTGAAACTGGCAGACACGCAGGATTTAGGTTCCTGTGCTTCACGGCGTGAGGGTTCGAGTCCCTTCTCCCGCACTTCATCGTCCATCCACGGGATGAACACCGGCCGCGTTCAGTGGGTCCACAGGGTGATCTTCGCCGGGAGTGCCCTGATTCGCACGGTTCGTGCAGGTTGCGCCCACTAAACTCGGGGCTGAATCCGCCACCCGAAACCCTGGAGACACGTGATCCATCACGCCGGCCTCATCCCCTGGCTCGACCCCAACACGATCATCGCCGCGGCCGGCCCGTGGGCGCTGCTCGTGGTGTGCGGCATCGTGTTCGCCGAGACGGGCCTCCTGGTCGGCTTCCTGCTGCCCGGCGACACCCTGCTGGTGATCTCCGGCCTGCTCACCCACACCTCGCGCGTCTTCGGCGTCGACATCTGGTGGGTGTGCCTGGCCATCTCGTTCGCGGCGTTCCTCGGCGGCGAGGTCGGTTACCTGATCGGGCACAAGGCCGGGCCGCGCGTGTTCGAACGCAAGGAGACCGGCCTGTTCAGCATGGAGAACGTGCGGCGCACCAACGCGTTCTTCGACCGGTTCGGCGCGCTCGCGGTCATCCTGGCGCGGTTCGTGCCGATCGTGCGCACCTTCGCCCCGGTCGCCGCGGGCGTCGGGCACATGAACTACAAGAAGTACTCGCTCTACAACGCGATCGGCGCCCTGCTCTGGGGCGCGGGGCTCACGCTGTTCGGCTACCTCATCGGGTACATCCCGCCGATCGCGAACTTCGTCACGCACTACATCGACCTGATCCTCATCGGCGCGGTGGTGATCACGCTCATCCCGACGCTGTTCCACTACTTCCAGTCGCTGCACAAGGCGAAGAAGAAGCGCCTGGAGGCGGAGGCCGGGGCCGACGTCGCCGAGCCGCGACCCACGCCCGACGCCTGACGCCTGACGTCGAGGGGCACGTAAGCGCCCCGAAAAGTGCGTCTTTGGGGCGTTTACGTGCCCCTCGTCTGCCGCTCAGCGGTGGAACTCGTCCTCGTGCGCGGCGTGCTCGGCCGGCTCCAGCTGGAACGTCGAGTGCTCCACGTCGAAGTGCTTCGCCAGGCAGCCGGAGAGCTCGTCCAGGAGGTCGCCGGTCGCCCCGGAGCGGAAGACGGCGGGCTCGACCACGACGTGCGCGGTGAACACTGGCGCGCCGGAGGTGATCGCCCAGACGTGCACATCGTGCACGGCCACGACGCCCTTCGTCCCCAAGATGTGGTCGCGGATCTCCGCGACGTCCGTGTCCGCGGGCGCCGCCTCGCTCAGCACGCGCACCACGTCGCGCAGCAGCAGCACCGCGCGCGGGACGATGAACGCGGCGATCAGCAGCGACGCGATGGCATCGGCGGGCGCGAAGCCGGTGAACATGATCACCAGCGCCGCGACGATGACGGTCAGCGAGCCGATCAGGTCGCCGAACACCTCCAGGTAGGCGCCGCGCATGTTGATCGAGTGATCGGCGGCGGGACGCAGCAGCAGCAGGGCGCCCAGGTTCGCGACCAGGCCGATGGCGGCGACCACGAGCATCGGGCCGGACTGGACCTCCGTCTCCCCCGACACGAGCCGGCCGATCGCCCCGACGGTCACGAACACCGCCACCACGACGAGGATCAGGCCGTTGATGAGCGCGCCGAAGACCTCCGCCCTGCGGTAGCCGAACGTCTGCCGGTCGGTCGCCGGGCGGGCCGCCACGATGGTGGCCATGAGCGCGACGACCAGGCCGGTCAGGTCGCTCAGCATGTGGCCGGCGTCGGCGAGCAACGCGAGCGAACCGCTCAGCCACGCGCCCACGACCTGGACGACGAGCACCGCGGCGACGATCCCGATGGCGATCAGGAGGCGGTTGCGGTTGGCCGAGTGGCCGTGGTCGTGGCTCATGGTTCTTCTACGGTATGTCGAAGTCGCCGCGGCGTGCCAGCGCACCGGCTAGATAGGAATGAGTGCCGTTCTCATTCTCACCGCGCGGCGCTCAGTGCGCGTCCGCGACCAGCTCCCGAAGGGCGGGAACGATGGCGGCGAAGGCCCGCGAGCGGTGGCTCTCGGCGTTCTTGACCTCCGGCCCGAGCTCCGCCGCGGTGCCCTCGTGCCCGTCCGGCACGAAGATCGGGTCGTAGCCGTGGCCGTGCTCGCCGCGCGCCTCGTGCGCGATCCGGCCGGGCCAGAGTCCCTCGACCACGGACTCCCGCCCGTCCGGCGACACCAGCGCCAGGGTCGCGGTGAAGTGCGCCGTGCGCGAGCCGTCCGGGAGGTCGGCGAGCTGGTCGAGCAGCAGCCGGAGGTTGGCCTCCGCGTCGCCGTGCCGCCCCGCCCAGCGCGCCGAGAAGATCCCCGGCGCGCCGCCCATCGCGTCCACGCAGATGCCGGAGTCGTCGGCCAGCGCGGGCAGGCCGGTGTGGGCGGCCGCGGCGCGCGCCTTGATGAGCGCGTTCGCCTCGAACGTCACGCCGTCCTCCACCGGCTCCGGTCCGTCGTAGCCGACGATCTCCAGGCCGGGGACGGCGTCGCCGAGGATCTGCTGGAACTCCCGGGCCTTGTGCCGGTTGTGGGTGGCGAGGACGACGCGGACCATCAGCCCTCGATGCCGAGAGCGGACGACTCCAGCGCCGCGCGCTGGACGGCGGCCAGCTCGGTCGTGCCGCCGAGCGCCAGGTCGAGGAGGGAGTTCAGCTCGCCGCGGTCGAAGGGCGCGCCCTCCGCCGTGCCCTGCACCTCCACGAACAGGCCGCGGCCGGTGACGACGACGTTCATGTCGGTCTCGGCGCGCACGTCCTCCACGTAGGCCAGGTCGAGCATCGGCGTGCCGTCGATGATGCCGACGGAGACCGCGGAGACCGAGTCGATCAGCGGGGTGGCCTTCTGGCCGATGAAGCGGTGCTCGCGGCCCCACTCCAGCGCGTCGGCGAGCGCGACGTAGGCGCCGGTGATCGCGGCCGTGCGGGTGCCGCCGTCGGCCTGGAGCACGTCGCAGTCGATCACGATCGTGTTCTCGCCCAGCGCCTTCATGTCGACCACCGCACGGAGGCTGCGGCCGATCAGGCGGCTGATCTCGTGGGTGCGGCCGCCGATCCGGCCCTTGACCGACTCCCGGTCCATGCGCTCGTTCGTGGAGCGCGGCAGCATGGCGTACTCGGCGGTGACCCAGCCCTTGCCCTTGCCGGTCATCCAGCGCGGCACGCCGTTCGTGAAGGAGGCCGTGCACAGCACGCGCGTGTTGCCGAACGAGACGAGCGCGGAGCCCTCCGCCTGCCGGCTCCAGCCGCGCTCGATCGTGACGGGCCGGAGCCCGTCGGGGGTGCGGCCATCGGCGCGGGTGATGTCGGTCACAGTTCTCTCCTCGGTCGGAAACGGTGGTCGTGGGTCAGAGCGGGAGGTCGATCACGCCGGTGTGCACCAGGTCGACGCGGAAGATCTCCGGGCCGATGAACCGGTGCGCGAGGCGCAGGAAGTAGTCGGTGTCGTCCCCGGTCGCCTCGTAGCGGATGCTGGGCGGGGTGGTCTCCGTGCGCTCCAGGCCGCGGCTGACGAGCGTGCGGTAGACGTCCTTGGCGGTCTCGGTGTCGCTGGAGACGAGGGAGACGCCCTCGCCCATGACGTACGAGATGGCCCCCTTGAGGAACGGGTAGTGCGTGCAGCCGAGCACCAGCGTGTCCACGTCGGCCTCGCGCAACGGCTGGAGGTACTCGGCGGTGACGCGCAGCACCTCCTCGCCGCTGGTGATCCCGGCCTCCACGAACTCCACGAAGCGCGGGCAGGCCTGCGTGAAGAGCTCCAGCGACGGCGCGGCGGCGAAGGCGTCCTCGTAGGCGCGGGATGAGATCGTGCCCGCCGTGCCGATGACGCCGACGCGGCCCGTCCTGGTGGCGGACACCGCACGGCGCACGGCCGGCTGGATGACCTCGATCACCGGCACGGAGTAGCGCTCGCGGGCGTCGCGCAGCATGGCGGAGGACGCGGTGTTGCAGGCGATCACGATCAGCTTGACGCCCTGATCGACCAGGAAGTCGAGGACCTCCAGGGAGTAGCGGCGCACATCCGCGATCGACTTCGGCCCGTACGGCGAGTGCGCGGTGTCGCCGACGTAGAGCAGCGACTCGTTCGGGAGCTGGTCGCGGATCGCCCGGGCGACGGTGAGCCCGCCGACCCCCGAGTCGAAGATCCCAATCGGCGCATCCGTCACAGCAGTCCAGCCTACCCGCCCGCGCCGTGGCTAAGGTGGAGCCGTGACCGAGTCCTCCGCGCTCCTGACCGACCGCTACGAGCTCACGATGCTCGACGCCGCACTGCTCGGGGGGACGCACGACCGCGAGAGCGTGTTCGAGGCGTTCACCCGCCATCTGCCCACCGGCCGGCGCTACGGCGTCATCGCGGGCACCGGGCGGCTGCTGGAGCTGATCGAGCGCTTCCGCTTCGGCGACGCCGAGCTGGAGTTCCTGCGCGACCACGACGTGGTGCGCCAGGAGACGCTGGACTGGCTCGCCGACTTCCGGTTCTCCGGCACCATCCGGGGCTACCGCGAGGGCGAGGTGTACTTCCCCGGCTCGCCGTTCCTGATCGTGGACGCGCCGTTCGCGGAGGGGTGATCCTGGAGACGCTCATCCTCAGCGTCTTCAACTACGACTCCGCCGTCGCCTCCGCCGCGGCCCGCATGGTCACCGCCGCCGCCGGGCGCCCGCTCGCCGAGATGGGCTCGCGCCGGGCCAACGAGCGCAGCGCCGTCGCGGCCGCGCGGGCCGCGTACATCGCGGGCTTCGGCGCGACCTCCAACCTGGAGGCCGGCCGAACGTGGGGAGTGCCGACCATGGGCACGGCGGCGCACGCGTTCACCCTGCTGCACGACAGCGAGGAGGACGCCTTCCGCGCGCAGGTCGCGGCGATGGGGCCCGGCACGACGCTGCTGGTCGACACCTTCGACGTGGAGCGCGCGATCGAGACGGCGGTGAAGGTCGCCGGCCCGGAGCTGGGCGCCGTCCGCCTCGACTCGGGCGACCTCCCGAAGCTCGTCCGCCAGGTGCGCGAGCAGCTCGACCGGCTCGGCGCGACCCGCACGCGCATCACCGTGACGAACGACCTGGACGAGTTCACCATCGCCGCGCTGTCGTCGTCGCCCGTCGACTCGTACGGCGTCGGGACGTCGGTCGTCACCGGCTCAGGGTCACCGGCCTCCGGGATGGTCTACAAGCTCGTCGCGCACCGCGGCGACGACGGCGCGTGGGTGCCGGTGGCCAAGAAGTCGGACGGCAAGCCGAGCATCCCCGGCCGCAAGCACCCGGTGCGCCGGCTCGACGCGTCGGGGCGCGCGGTCGCGGAGGTCGTCCACATCGTGGAGGCCGGCGACATCCCCGACGACACCGGCCGCGACCTCCTCGTCCCGCTGGTCACGGACGGCGAGCTGCACCGCGAGCACCTCGGCCCGGAGGGCACCGCCCGGGCGCGCGAGCACCGCGCGAGCGCGATGCGGGAACTGCCGGACGAGGCGTTCCGGCTCGGCAGGGGCGACCCGGTGCTGCCGACGATCTTCGGCTGAGCGGGCTACTCGTCCCGCAGCTTCTCGTAGATCTCCTTGCAGGTGGGGCAGACCGGGAACTTGTCCGGGTCGCGGCCAGGGGTCCACATCTTGCCGCAGAGCGCCTTGACGGGCTTGCCGGTCATCGCGGACTCCAGGATCTGCTCTTTCTTCACATAGTGCGAGAAGCGCTCGTGATCCCCCGGCTCGGAGTTCTGCGGGGTCTCCCGGACATCGGGCCGCTCCAGGGTGGAGGTGCCACCGCCTCCCGGCTCGCCGCCGGGTTCGAGGATGCTGGCGTCGTTCATCGTCCCAGTCTAGGCACGTCGCGCAGGCACGTCGCTCAGTCGTTGCGGTTGGCGAACGCCATCAGCTCCGGGCCGCGCTTGTCGAACGCCCGCGCGCCCGCCCACAGTCCGCCGCCGAGCGCGGCGAAGCCGACCAGCACCGACGCGATCGGCGAGATGCCGAGCCAGAACGGGTTGACGGTCAGGCCGAGGACGAGGAAGACGATCGCGGGCGACGCCAGGATGACGATCGCGAAGAAGCTGAACGCCTGGGCGAGGGCGGCCGACGCGCCGGAGTTCTGCGGCTGCATGAACGCGCTGTCGCCCGGCTTGGTCGCCGGGTACGGGAACAATGCGGAGAACGCGCTCGACAGGCCGAGTCCGATCACCAGGATGGACCCGCACAGCGCGGCGACCGCGGGCAGCACGGCCCAGTCGCCGTACACCGCCGCGGTCACGATCGAGCCCACCACGATGACCGGGATGCCGATGAGCACCGGCGGGAACATCCTCCCGAGCCGGTCCGCGATGCCGCGCGTTCCCGACACCAGGTGCAGCCAGACCGCCGTGCTGTCGAACGCGACGTCGTTGTGGATGGTCCAGCCGAGGAACAGGCAGACCAGCGGCAGCGGCACCAGCGAGGCGAAGTGGATCGGGAGGCCGCCGAGCGCGAGCGCCACGACCACGAACACCGGGATGACCGGGACCACCACGAGGGCGACCCAGTAGCGCGCGTCCCTCCCCCAGTAGGTCATCGAGCGCGCGGCGATCGCGGCGGTCGGGCCGCCGGGGAGCCGGGCGAACCAGCCGAGGCCGTGGTGGTCGCGCACGCGCTCCTCCCGCTCCGGCGCGACGAGCACCAGCGCGACGAGGGTGCGCCAGACCAGCCAGAGCACGCCGACGGTCGCGACGGCGATCAGGAACTGCACGAACGCCGCTCCCCGTCGCCCTCGGCCGCGGCGCCCGGCATGCTCCAGACCGCGCCGAGCGGCGTCCACTGCAGCCAGCCGGCGAAGCCGTTCAGCGTGCCGAGGCCGTCGCGGCCCCAGTCGACGGTGAGCAGCAGGATCAGCACGGGGGCGATCAGGACCAGGGCGAGGATCGCCATGACCCCGCCGGCCTCCTTCGAGCGGCGCGGCGGGACCAGGAGCGACGCGAGCGCCGTCGAGATCCGCGAGGCGAGAACGCAGGTGGGCACGACGATCAGCGCCGACAGCACGGCGAGCACGGCCGCGCCGGGGTCGCGGGACCAGGTGACGACCGTGCCCAGCGAGCAGACGAACAGCACGAGGGCGGGGACGCCGACCAGCGCGGCGAGGGCGAGGCCGCGGGCGAGCTCCCGCTCCGGGATGCCGAACAGCGCGAACTTGCGCGGGTCGAGCGCGTCGTCCACGCCGAACAGCAGTGGAAGCAGGAGGAAGCCGGCGACGACGATCGAGCCGACGACCGTGAGCACCCCGTGCACGTCGGCGACGTCCGGCGCGAGGCGCGCCGCCACCAGGGCGCCGAACACCAGCACGATCGTCAGGATGCCGTACCCGAGCGCCAGCACCAGGCCGGCCACCTGCCAGGGGCTGCGCCGGAAGGAGTTGCCCAGGAGCCTGAGCCTCAGTCCGAGAAGCTGTGCAACCACTCCATGCCCTCCGCCGCCTTGCGTCCGCCCGCCAGGTCGACGAACCGCTCCTCCAGGGTCTGCTCTCCGCGCACCTCGTCGATGGTCCCGGCCGCGAGCACCTGGCCGCGGACGATGATGGCGACGCTGTCGCAGACCCGCTCGATCATGTCCATGCCGTGGCTGGAGAGCACGACGGTGCCGCCCGCCGCGGTGTAGCGCTGCAGGATGTCCACGACGTTCGCGGCGGAGACCGGGTCGACGGACTCGAAGGGCTCGTCCAGCACCAGCAGGCGCGGCGAGTGGATCATCGCGGCCGCGAGCGCGATCTTCTTGGTCATGCCCGCCGAGTAGTCGGCGACCAGCCGGTCGAGGGCGTCGGCGATGCCGAAGGCGTTCGCGAGGTCGGCGGTGCGCGCGTGGACCGTCTTGGCGGACAGCCCGCGCAGCGTGCCGGCGTAGTGCAGGAACTGCGCGCCGGTGAGGCGGTCGAACAGGCGCAGCTTGTCGGGGAGCACCCCGATGACGTGCTTGGCGCGCACCGGCTCGGTCCAGGCGTCGACGCCGTGCACCACGATGCGGCCCTCGTCGGGACGCAGCAATCCGGTGATCATCGACAGTGTCGTGGTCTTGCCGGCGCCGTTCGGGCCGACGATGCCGTAGAAGGAGCCCTCGCGCACATCCAGCGACACGCCGTCCACGGCGACGATCGAGCCGTAGCGCTTGCTGAGCCCGTGGACGGTGAGCACGCTCGGCCGCGTGTCGACGGCCGGCGCCGGACGGACCGGCTCAGGAGGCTCGGCGGGTGCGGCGACCGCGGGGACCGTCTCGACCACGGCCTTCACCGTGCGCGGCTTCGTCGTCTTCGCGGCGGTCGCGCGCTTGCGCGGCGTCGGCGTGCGCGTGCTCGACCCCGCCGCGGCGGCGGCCGTCTTGGGCTGTGCCCGCTTGGCCGCGGGGCGCGCGGAGGGCGCCGCCTGCTCCGGCTCGGACTGCGCGATCTCGGACATCCGCTCCCCCTCGTGGTCCCCCTGGATTCGGGCGCGCCGGATTCCGGATCGGTGCTGCTGCCGGGTCGCGCGCGCTCGAAACTCACCACGCAACCGTACCAAGACAGAACCGCTTGCGTACCCCCGACGGGTGACCTCGCAGTCCCGGCCTCAGGCTTCTCAGACTGCCTAGGAAAGTCCTGTGAGGAACATAACGACCGCACAACGACCCACGTCAACCCCTGCCCCCGGATGAGGGTCGCCGGTATTCTGGTGCAGGCATGAAGGCGTGTCGAAACACGTAAAGCGTGAATGAACTCCCGGTGACATCCCGGGGGTGGCGGGCGCCGAAGCCCCGCAGCATCACACCCACACGGGGTTCGCGCGGATTCAAGGAGAAGATTGTGACGACCCAGGTAGTGATCCTCGCGGCGGGCATGGGCAGCCGGCTCGGCCGGAGCCTCCCCAAGCCGCTGACCGAGCTGAACGACGGCCGCACCATCATGCAGCAGCAGTTCGACAACATCCACGCCGCGTTCGGCAAGGACGTCACGGTGACGATCGTCGTCGGCTACAAGCTCGAGCACATCATCGAGGCGTTCCCGGACGCCGAGTTCGTCTACAACGAGCAGTACGACCAGACCAACACCTCCAAGAGCCTCATGCGCGCCCTGCAGGCCTCCGGCCCCGGCGGCGTGCTCTGGATGAACGGCGACGTGGTCTTCGACCCGGCCGTCCTCGTCCGCGGCGCCGCGATGGTGGCCCGCGACCAGACCTTCGTGACCGTCAACACCTCGTCGGTCGCCGACGAGGAGGTCAAGTACACCACCGGCCCCGAGGGCTACATCCACGAGCTGTCCAAGACCGTCAAGGGTGGCCTGGGCGAGGCCGTCGGCATCAACTACATCTCCAGCAAGGACAAGGCCGCCCTGCTGCGCCAGCTCCAGCGCGTCGCCGACCAGGACTACTTCGAGCGCGGCATCGAGCTCGCGATCGAGCAGGACCGCCTGCTGGCCGAGCCGGTCGACATCTCCGACCTGTACGCCGTCGAGGTGGACTTCCAGGAGGACCTGGAGCGCGCGAATCTTTTCGTATAGTCGAAGGGCCGCGTGACGCGAACACGCAGCCTGCGATCAATACGATAGGTTCCCGTGACCACTACCTCCGCCGATCTGCGCCCCGCGCAGCGGACGCGCTCCGCCCGGTACCGCCACTCCCTGTGGCTGCTGACGGTGCGCGACCTGCGCGTCCGCTACTCGACCAGCGCGCTGGGCTACCTGTGGTCGATCCTCGATCCGCTCGTCATGAGCGCGATCTACTGGTTCGTCTTCACGGTGATCTTCCACCGCAACGTCGGTGAGAACCCCTACATCGTCTTCCTGCTCGCGGCGCTGCTGCCGTGGATGTGGTTCAACGGCGCTGTGTCGGACAGCACACGGGCGTTCATCCGCGAGGCGAAGCTGATCCGCTCCACGATGATCCCCCGCACGATCTGGGTGAACCGCATCGTCACCGCCAAGGGGATCGAGTTCCTGCTCTCGCTGCCCGTGCTCGCCATCTTCGCGATCGTGACCGGCGCGAAGGTGAACGTCGACATCCTGCTCTTCCCGCTGGCCGTCCTCATCCAGGTGGTCCTCACGGTCGGCGTCGGACTGATCGTCGCGCCGCTCGTGGTGTTCTTCCGCGACCTGGAGCGCGCCGTGAAGCTCGCGCTGCGGTTCCTCTTCTATGCGTCGCCGATCATCTACAGCGCGCGCGACCTCCCGGGCGGCTGCGGCCCGGGAGTGGCCGCCAAGCACTGCGCCGCGTACGTCGCCGCGAACCCGGGAACCCAGACCGAGACGCTGTTCTCCCTCCACTTCTGGTCGGCGTTCAACCCGCTCACCGGCATCTTCAGCCTCTACCGGTCGGCGTTCTTCCCCGAGGAGCTGGACTGGTACCTGGTCATCGTCGCCGCGCTGATGTCGTTGCTCCTGCTCGGGATCGGCTGGCTCGTGTTCAAGCGCTTCGAGCGCGACGTCCTCAAGGAGATCTAGGTGTCAGCCGTCATCGACGTCACCGGCCTCGGCGTACGGTTCAAGCGCAACCGCGGCGCGCGTCGCTCGTTCAAGGACCTGTTCGCCGGGCGCACGCGCCGCGCCCGTCCTGACGACTTCTGGCCGCTGCGGAACGTGTCGTTCCGCGTCGCGCCGGGTGAGGCGATCGGCGTGGTGGGCCGCAACGGCCAGGGCAAGTCCACCCTGCTGAAGCTCGTCGCCGGCGTGCTGCTGCCCGACGAGGGCACGGTGAAGGTCACCGAGGGCGTCGCTCCCCTCATCGAGATCACCGGCGGCTTCGTGGACGACCTCACCGTGCGCGACAACGTCTACCTCACGGCCGGGCTGCACGGGATGACCAGGCCGCAGATCGACGCGCGGTTCGACGAGATCATCGCGTTCGCCGAGATCGGCGACTTCGTGGACACTCCGTACAAGCACCTCTCCAGCGGCATGAAGGTCCGGATCGCGTTCGCGGTGATCGCGCAGCTCGAGGAGCCCGTGCTGCTGGTGGACGAGGTGCTCGCGGTGGGCGACCGGGGTTTCCGGGAGAAGTGCTACGCGAAGATCGAGGAGCTCCTCGCCAGCGGCCGCACCCTCTTCTTCGTCTCGCACAACGAGAAGGACCTGCGCCGGTTCTGCGCCCGCGGGCTCTACCTCGACAAGGGCCGCCTGGTCCTGGACGGCCCGATCGACGAGGTGCTCGACCTCTACAACCAGGATTACGGGGCGTAGAAAACTCCTGGTCGTAACGGGTTTCTGGCCGGGATGAATGTCCTCCACGGAAAAGAATTCGCACGAGTTATCCCCAAAAGTGGTCTGTAGGCCCGATTTCGGCGCTGGGGCGTCGGAGGGGTCATTAACTTGGTCCGCATGAGACACGTTCGGAACCTTCGCAACCCACTCGCCCCACTCCGCGACACGCACTACGCGTATCGCGTCCCCTGGACCGTCGATCGCAGCGGCGCGCCCCACTTCCGCCTCGTCAACACCAGCGCCGAGGAGCTCCGCGGCGTCACCGTGAGCATCGCGGGCAGCTCGTCCGTGCGGGTGAGCTCACCGTCGTGCATCCGGCCGGGTGAGGCCGTGCGCGCCAGCCTCAGCGGCAGCGACGACCCCGCCCGCGACACGCTGCTGGTCGTGCGCTGGTTCCCGCCGGATGGGCATGAGTACCTCTGGCAGGTCAGCTTCTGAGGTGCAGGCATTTTCCGAACTCCGGGCCTCAGGCTCGAATGACAGAGTGTCGAGCGCTCTGGCTCCGGAATCGGCAACCGGATAGGCATGAGGCATGAAACATGCGACGATCCCTGCCGCCTCTGCGCCGCAGCCGGCCGCGCCGTGTGCGCGGTCGGCCGCGGCTGCAGGCATGCATTTTCGGAACTCCTGGCCTCCGGCACCAATGACGCCGGGGCGAGCGCTCTGGTTCCGGAATCGGCAACCGGATAGGCAGGGAGCATGAAACAACCGCCTTCTCCTGCCGCGATCCACTTCGGAGCCAAGGTACGAAACGCCCGAATCGCCCTCGGCCTCAGCCAGGAGAGCATCGCCGAACTCGCCCAGATGCACGTCACCAACTACGGCAAGATCGAGCGCGGCCTCGCCAACCCCAGCCTCGTCACCATGCTGCGGATCGCCAGCGTCCTCGGCACCGACATCGCACTCCTGACCCAAGGCCTGTCGCGGGACGACCTGCCCGCCGAGTTCGACGTGCTGTCGGCGGACGAGTTCCTGCGGGAGCGCGACAGACGACGCTGAGGGGTCGACCGCGTCGCCGGCCTGGTCGCAGCGGCGTGGAGGCATACACTCGGTAAAGATGACCAAGCGACCCGAGCCCATCGTCTCCCCGACCGGCGGTCCGCCCCGCGGTGGCGACACCCCGCGCGCCGTCGACAACACCCTCGACCGCTACCTCGGCATCCAGCGCCCTGTGGTCCTCGCACACCTGCGCGGGCTGCGGCGGCGGTTCCCCGATGCGACGGCCGGCGAGCTCGCCGCCATCCTCGAACGGCGGTATCTCGCGGCGGTCACCACCGGCGGCGCGGCGGTCGGCGCCACCGCGGTCATCCCCGCGATCGGCACGGGCGTGACCCTGGCCCTCTCCGGGCTGGAGACCGCCGCGTTCCTGGAGGCCACCGCGCTGTACGCTCAGTCGCTCAGCGAGCTGCACGGCATCGCGGTGGAGGACCCGGCGCGTGCACGTGCCCTCGTCCTCACCATGATGCTCGGCCGCGAGGGCTCCGACCTGGTGCGCCAGCTCGCCGCACAGGTGGCCGGCAACGGGGTGACCCGCACGGCGTACTGGGGCGAGCTCGTCACGACCACGCTGCCGTCGATGGTCGTCGGGCCCCTGGTCGACCGGCTGCGGAACGTCTTCATCCGGCAGTTCGCAGTGCGCGGCGGGGCGTCGATCGTCGCCAGGGCGATCCCGTTCGGCATCGGCGCGGTCGTCGGCGGGACCGGCAACCACATCCTCGGCCGGCGCGTGGTGACCAACTCACGGCTGGCCTTCGGGGCGGCGCCGCTCGTCATCCCGGAGGCGCTGACGCCCGCGGACGGGCCGGGAGCCGTGCGGCGCTTCGGCGCGAGCACCGGACGGCGTGTGGTGCAGGCGGGGGCGGTGCTGCGCGGCGCGATTCCGACGCGTGCCCTGCGACGCGGCGCGAAGGACGTGCAGGCGGTGGGACCGGGGGCAGCCGAAGGTCAGGCCGCCATCGAGGCCGCGCCGGCACAACCCGAGCGCTAAACGACCGGCGGCCGCCCGGCTGCGGTCATCCGCAGCACCGTGCGCCAGCGGATCGGCCTGCGCTCGCCCGGGTCGGTGCTCCAGCCCTCGCGCCAGCCGCCGAACCACGCGCGCAGGACGTCCGGCTTGCGGAACCAGCGCAGGAGCTGGATGCCCGTCCACGAGCCCACGTAGAGCGGGACCAGCACCGCGGGCAGGTTGCGGCGGGCAAGCCACACGCGGTTGCGGGCGTTCAGCCGGTAGTAGTACGAGTGGCGGGTGGGCGAGACGGCCGGGTGCTCGGCGACCAGGTCGCCCGCGTACCAGACGCGCTTGCCCTGGTCCCAGACGCGCCAGGAGAGCTCGATGCCCTCGTGGGCGTAGAAGAACGGGTCGGCCCAGCCGCCCGCGCGCTCGAACACCTCGCGCGGGAGCACGATCACGGCCTCCAGCACCGAGAACACCGCCGACGACTGCTCCGGGTCGCCCTTGCGTATCCGCGGGATCCACCGGCGCGGGGACGGCTTGCCGTCGCGCGCCCGCAGCCGGGGCTGGATCATCCCGATGCCGGGGTCGCTGCGCAGCAGCCCGATCGCGTCGTGCAGGAAGCCGGGCGACGGGATGTCGGCGTCGTCGTCAAGGAACAGCAGGTACTCCCCCGCCACCTGCGGAACGCCCCGGTTGCGCCCGGCCGGAATGCCGAGGTTCTCCGGCAGCGCCAGCGTCGCCACCCCGGCCGGCAGCGGCGGGTCGGACGTCGCCGGGTCCCAGCCGTTGCCGACCACGACGACGTCGGTGGTCACGCCGTCCTGGGCGAGGACGGACCGCACGCCGCGCAGCAGGTCGTCCGGCCGCGTGCCCTGCGTGAGCACGACGACGCCGACCGTGGGGTCAGCCACGGACCCGTTTGGAGGACATGATCGCCACGAAGTGCCCGATCGCCGCCAGCAGCGCCAGCGGGACCAGGATCGACAGCAGGATGCGGTCGGCGAGCGGCGAGCCGATGAACAGGCCGACGATCGAGAAGACGAAGATCAGGATGGTCAGCTCGACCGAGTGGTACATCCGGTGGAACGGCAGGAACTTGGCGGCCTTGCGCAGTGTGGCGACGACGCCGTGGGTCGGCGCATAGGCGGCCTCCGTGTCGGCCAGCTTCGGCAGGCCAGCGCTGGCCCGCGCCACGCGCACCATGTCGTTGAGCGCCTTGTTGAGCACGATGATGAGGGCGAGCAGTGTGCCGAGGTTCGTCCAGAGGTAGTCCTGCGGCGCCTCGAAGGGGAAGCCGGCGGCGCGGACGCCGAGCGCGATCGCGATCAGCGTCTCCGTCGTGTAGTGGCCGACGTTGTCCAGGAACATCCCGGCCGGGGACGACGTGTTCCGCCAGCGCGCCACCTCGCCGTCGCAGCAGTCCACCAGCATCTGCAGCTGGCCGAGGACGAGCGCCAGCGCCGCGCCGCCGATCCCCGGGATGAGGAGGCTGGCCGCGGTCGCCCAGCCGGTCAGGATCATCAGCCCGGTCACGCCGTTGGCCGAGATGGAGGTCTTGAGCAGGAACCAGGTGAGGTACGGCGACAGGTTGCGCAGGTACAGCGACGCGGTCCAGTGCTCGGCGTTGCGGCGCCCGCGCACCTCGGGCGGCTGCGCCACGGCCTTGAGCTCGGCGATCGACGTTGGCCGCGCTCCGTGCGCCGCCGGTCCCGCTGCTGACATGCCTACCTTCCGGTGTGTGCGGTGATGTTCCGCGTGAGCGACAGGTATCCGAGGATGAACCCGGTGCCCCAGCTGAAATGGATGCACGGCAAGACTACGAGAAACCAGAGGAACGACGAAAAGCCGTCGCGCCGTCCCCAGACGAACGCGGACGCCACCACGATGACCAGGTAGGCGGCGGGGATCGCGAACGCCCAGAGCAGCCACGGGGTCGCGCCGAGCAGCGCCTGCAGCACACCGCCGAGGCCGAGCAGCACCCCGAGCGCGACGCCGAGCACCATCACCGGCGGGGCGAAGTAGCGCACGCCGTTGGAGGCCGGGAAGCGCCGCGCGAGCTCGCCGCGCCAGATGCCGGTCGAGAAGAACTGCCGGGCGAGCCGGTACAGGTTGGGGCGCGGCCGGTAGACCACGCGCAGGCGCGGCGTGAACCAGACGGTCCCTCCCGCCTGCCGGATGCGCCGGTTGAGCTCCCAGTCCTGGCCGCGCTTGATCTCCTCGTCGAAGAGACCGACCTCCAGGAGCCGGTCGCGGCGGAACACGCCGAGGTACACCGTCTCGGCGGGGCCGGCCGCGCCGCCGACGTGGAGCTTGGTGCCGCCGAGCCCGATCCGGCTGCCGTAGGCCCGGGCGACCGCGCGCTCGAACGACGTGGTGCCCTGGGCGTCCATGAGGCCGCCGACGTTGTCGGCGCCGGTCTCCTGGATGGCCTCCACCGCGATGCGGGCGTAGTCCGGAGGCAGGACGCTGTGCGCGTCGACACGGATCACGACCGGGTACTGCGAGGAGCGGATCGCCAGGTTCAGGCCCGCCGGGGTCGAGCCCACGTCGTTGTCGACGACGCGGATGCGGGAGTCGACGGAGGCGAGCTCCGCGACCAGCTCCGTGGTGCCGTCGATGCTGGGGCCGAGGGCGATGGTGACCTCGAACGGACCGGTGTAGTCCTGCGCCAGCAGGCTGTCGACCGCCGCCCGCACGTGGGTCGCCTCGTTGAGGACGGGCATCACGTAGGACACACCGGGGAGGGTGTTCACGTTGTCGTCCGGCATCTGATCCATTCGTCGTTCGGGTCGCGCCGAGCTTATCAGCCGGCGCCTGGGCGACCCGTCGGCGCCGGGACGCGCGGAAGGCCGCCCCGCGGTGCGGGACGGCCTTCCGGCAGGGTCCGGGTCAGTTCGCCGGGAGCGAGCCCAGGGTGACCGAGGTGGTCTTGGACTGGCCGCCCCGGATGTAGGTCAGGTCGGCCTTGGCTCCGGCCGGGAGCGCCCGGACCTGAGCGGTCAGGTCGGTCGCGTCCGTGATCGGGAGGCCGTTGAAGTTGACCACGATGTCGCCGGCCTGGAGGCCAGCGCTCGCCGCCGCTCCGCCGGAGGTGACCGACTTGATCGACGCGCCGACGGTGGTCGCCTTGCTGTCCTGCGCGGCGTCGCCGACCGAGGCCCCGAGGAGGCCGTGGGTCGCCTTGCCGTTCTTGATGAGCTCGTCGGAGACGCGCTTGGCCAGGTTGGACGGGATCGAGAAGCCGACGCCGATGCTGCCCGACTGGCTGCCGGAGGAGCTGCTGCCGCCCGCGCTCGCGATCGCGACGTTGATGCCGATCAGCTCGCCCTTGCTGTTGAGCAGGGCGCCGCCCGAGTTGCCGGGGTTGATCGACGCGTCGGTCTGGATGACCGGGAGCGAGATCGTGCCTTGGGCGCCGCTCTGCGACGAGCCGCCGCCCTGGTTCGGGAAGTCGAAGTTGAACGGGTTCTGCGAGCTGCCGTCGCCGCTGCCGCCTCCGTTCGACCCGTCGCTGGACTTCGGCGCCGCGGAGGACGCGATGCTGATCGACCGGTTCAGCGCGCTCACGATGCCGTCGGTGACGGTGCCGGAGAGGCCGAGCGGGGCGCCGATCGCGACCGTGGTGTCGCCCACGTTCAGCTTGCTGGAGTCGGCCCAGTTCATCGGGGTCATCCCGCTGGCGCCGTCGAGCTTGATGACCGCGAGGTCGGTGGTCGGGTCGGTGCCGACGATCTTGGCGGTGTAGATCTTGCCGTTGTTGTCGGTGACGCTGACGCTCACGTTGGACGCGGCGCCGTCGAGGGTGACGACGTGCGTGTTGGTGAGGATGTAGCCGTCCGAGCTGAGCACGACGCCGGAGCCGGTGCCGCCCTCGCTGGAGGCGCTGACGGAGATGGTGACGACGCTGGGCGACGCCTTGGCGGCGACCGCGGTCACCGTCGTGGCGTTGTTCGTGTCGTTGACGGTGATGTTCTGCGGGCCGGAGACCGTCTTGATCGTCGCGTTGCTGCCGGTGGCCGAGTAGAGGCCGATCCCGGCGCCGGCGCCGGCGATGCCGCCGATGAGCGCGCCGATGGCGAGCGTGGCGATGATGAGGCCGGTGTTGCGCTTGCGGGGCGCCTTCTCACCGGTGCCCGGCGCGGCGGCGTAAGGCTGCTGCGCTCCGGGCTGCTGGGCGTAGGGCTGCTGGGCTCCGGGCTGCTGGGCGTAGGGAGCCTGCGCGTAGGCGTGCGGCTGGCCGAACGAGCCGTTGCCGTAGTTGGGCTGCGGCTGCGGCTGCTGTGCGCCCGCAGGCTGGCCGTAGGGCTGCTGGGGGGCGACCGGCTGGGTCGGCTGGGTGTGGTTGGCGACGGGGATGGGTCCCTGCTGCGCGGTCGGCTGCTGCGCGGTCGGCTGCTGCGCCGTGGGCTGCTGCGCGGTCGGCTGCTCGGCGGTCGGCTGCTGCGCCGGGGGCTGAGCGGCGGCCGGAGCGGTCCAGCCGTGGTCTGCTGCCGGAGCGGCCGGCTGCTGCGCGGCCTGCTCGGCTGCCGGGGCAGCGGGCTGCTCCGCGGCCGGGGCCGGAGCCGCAGCGGGGGTCTCGGCGGGACGAGCCGCGCCGGCATCCACGACCGCGTCGGCGTCGGCGTCGTTCTGGGGCTTCGCGGGCTCCGGGGTGATCGGGGTGTCGGTCATGGTGTGGTGCTCCTTCCAAGCACTAGACAGCTTGGGATGCCAACCTGAGCGTTCTATTTGCGGGTCCTGTGGGCGACCTTCCGCCTCCCGATGACTCCTCCCAACGTAACGAATGGATGCGGTGGGAGCGAGGCCCTAGGTTGGATCCATGACGGTTTCCGGCGCATGGAGGGCCGCCGCGCGCGGCGCGGGACTGCTGGGCGCGGACGGCGTCGTCCGCCCCACGATCTTCGCCGAGATGAGCGCCCTCGCAGTGCGCACCGGCGCGATCAACCTCGGACAGGGCTTCCCCGACGAGGACGGCCCCGCCGTCGTGCTCGACGCTGCGGTCGACGCCATCCGGAGCGGCGCGAACCAGTACCCGCCGGGCATCGGCGTCCCGGAGCTGCGGCACGCCGTCGCCGATCACCAGCGGCGGTTCTACGGGCTGGAGGTCGACCCCGACCGCGAGGTGCTGGTCACCGCCGGCGCGACGGAGGGCATCGCCGCGACGCTGCTCGCGCTGCTCGAGCCGGGCGACGAGGTCGTCACGTTCGAGCCGTTCTACGACGAGTACGGCGCCGTGATCTCCCTCGCCGGCGGCGTGCACCGCACCGTCCCGCTGGAGCCCCCCGCGTTCCGGCCGGACCTCGACCGGCTGCGCGCGACGGTGACCGACCGCACCCGGGTCATCCTGGTCAACACGCCGCACAATCCCACCGGAGCGGTCCTCGACCGGGAGACGCTGACGACGGTCGTGGAGCTCGCCCACCGGCACGACGCGATCGTCGTCACGGACGAGGTCTACGAGCACCTGGCCTTCGGGCCGCAGCACATCCCGGTCGCGACGCTGCCCGGCGGCTGGGAGCGGACCGTCACCATCTCCTCCGGCGGCAAGACCTTCAACACGACCGGCTGGAAGGTGGGCTGGCTGACCGCGCCCGCGGAGCTCGTGACGGCGATCCTGGCCGTGAAGCAGTTCCTCACCTACGTGAACGGCGCGCCGTTCCAGCCGGCGATGGCCGCCGGGCTCGCGCTCCCCGACGCGTTCTTCACCGGGATCGCCGCCGCCCTCGCGCACAAGCGCGACGTCCTGTCGGCGGGATTGCGGGCGGCCGGGTTCGACGTGCACCGCAGCGACGGCACCTACTTCGTCGTCGCGGACGCCGCGCCGCTCGGGCATCCCGACGCGGTCGAGCTCTGCCGCCGGTTGCCCGAGCTCGCCGGGGTGGTCGCCGTTCCGCTGTCCGCCTTCTGCCGCGACGACTACGCGCAGCGGACCGCGTCGCTGGTGCGGTTCGCGTTCTGCAAGCGCGTCGAGGTGCTGGAGGAGGCCGCGTCCCGCCTGGCCGCGCTGGGCGGCTGACCGCCCCGGGGGCTGCTCAGTCGATCGGCTCCACCCGGTAGCGCCGCAGCGCGAGCGCCGGGTTCCTCCGGCGGACCTCCTGGACGCGCTCGGCCGACGCCTCCGCGACGGCGACGCCCGTCGTCTCCCCCAGCCCCGCGAGCACGACGCCCATCGGGTCGATGATCGCGCTGGAGCCGACGCCGATCGGCGGCGTGTGGTCGGCCGCCGCGACGTACAGGGTGTTCTCGATCGCGCGCGCGGCCAGCAGCGTCGACCAGTGCTGCTCCTTGAGCGGCCCTCGCACCCACTCGGCCGGCACGGCGACCAGCTCGGCGCCCGCGTCCGCCAGCCGGCGCGTCACCTCGGGGAAGCGCAGGTCGTAGCAGGTCTGCATCCCGATCCGGAGGCCGTCCACCTCGAACACCTCGGGCAGGGCGAGGTCGCCGGGCACCACCCAGTCGGACTCCGTGGAGCCGAACGCGTCGTACAGGTGCTGCTTGCGGTAGACGGCGAGCCGCTCGCCGGCCGGGCCGACCGCGACGAGCGTGTTGGCGAACTTGTCGCGCACGCCGGTCTGCTCGACGAGCCCGGCGATCACGAAGACCTCGTGCTCGCGCGCCGCGGCCTGGAGCGCCTGGACGAACTCCCCGTCGAGCGGCTCCGCGTTGCGCGCGAAGGACGGCCCGAGCGGGTCGGTGAAGTAGGAGGAGTACTCCGGCAGCACGACGAGCCGCGCGCCGCGCGCGGCCGCGACGGCGATCAGGGCCGCCGCCACGTCCCGGTTGTGCACCCGGTCGTCGCCCGGTGTGAACTGCGCCACCGCGACGCCGACGCCGGTCACGGCCGGGCCTCCGCCCCTGGCACCGCCTCCGCGACCGGGAGCGGCGTCTCGATCGGGAGCCGGACGCTGATCGAGGTGCCGACGCCCTCCTCGCTCGCGATGTCGAGCCGGCCGCCGTGCGCGGTGACGATCGCCTTGGTGATCGTGAGGCCGAGGCCGACGCCCGGGACCGCGTTGCGCGTCGCGGTGGAGGCGCGGAAGAACCGTTGCGAGAGCTGGCTGAGCTCGACCGCCGGGATGCCGATGCCGGTGTCGGTCACGGCCACCACCGCTTCGTCGCCCTCGCGGTGCAGCGAGACGGTGACCTTCCCGCCGACCGGCGTGAACTTCAGCGCGTTGGAGACGAGGTTGTCGACCGCTTGGCCGAGACGCACGGTGTCGCCGCGCACCTCCACCGGCTCGTCCGGCACGTCGCAGACCAGCTCGACGCCCGCGATCGCGGCGACCGGGGTGGCCGACTCGACGGAGGCGGCGACGACCGAGCGCAGCTCCGCGTCCTTGATGTCGATCGGGAACCGGCCGGACTCCACCTGGGCGGTGAACAGGAGGTCGCCGACCAGCCGCAGCAAACGGTGCGCGTTGCGCTCGGCGACGCCCAGGTACTGCAGCTGCTCGTCCGACAGAGGGGCCTCGTCGTCGTCGCGCATCAGCTCCAGGTAGCCGAGGATCGAGCTGAGCGGCGTCCGGAGCTCGTGCGAGATGAGGCCGACGAACTCGTCCTTGAGGCGCGCGAACTCCCGCGCCTGCGTCATGTCGGTGGCCACGAAGATGAAGCCGACGCGGTGGCCGTTCTCGTCCAGGCGGGGCGTCGCGGCGACCTGGACGGGCACCTGCTTGCCGTCGGCACGCACGTAGGTCCAGTCGCGCACGTCGGCATAGCCCGCCCGCACGGTGTCGACGAGCGCGGAGAAGTCGTCCATCCCCGCCACCGTCGTGAAGCGCGCGTCCATGTCGCGCAGCCGCTCCTCCAGCTCGCTCACGAGGTGGAACTCGATCACCTTGCGGTCGGCGCCGACGACCTGCTTCTCGGTCAGCCCGAGCATTTTCTCGGCGCCCGGGTTCCAGACGTCGATCACTCCGTCGAGGTCGGTGCCGATCACCGACTGCTCCGTCACGGCGTTCCAGATGCTCTGGATGAGCCGGTTCGCGGTCTTCAGCCTGGCCTCGTTGAGCACCAGCTCGTCCTGCGTGCGCACGGCCTGCGCGAGCAGCTCCTCGCGTTGCTCCGCGGCGGCGCGGGTCGCCTCCAGCTGCCTGCGCGAGCGGTGGGCGATCTCGTTGACCACCGCGGCGACGATCGCGTAGATGATGGGAGAGAAGAAGGCGCGGATCAGGTCGGCGGGACTCGTCGAACCGACATCGACCAGGATCGGGCCGATCAGCACAACGAAGATGCCGAGGGCGGCGATCACGATGTTGCGACGGCCCTCCTCCGTCGCGATCCAGACGAACGGCAGCAGCAGGATGACGCCGATGGACGACGTGCTGCCTCCGGTGCCGATCCGCATCAGGCCGATCGAGAGCATCGCCACCAGCGGCACGACGACGTTCCAGTGCACGTCGATCCGCGTCCACGGCACCAGTATCGCCAGCAGGAAGGCGCCGACCATCACCGCCACCGAGGCGGCGACGAAGAGCGGGATGTGCGCGCTCACCACCCCGGGGATGAGCGAGAGGCCCAGCGCGATGACGTAGCCGACCAGAGTCGGCACCAGCTTCACGAAGACGGAGGGCGATTCGAGCGGGATGCGGCTGAGCCAGCGGTCGACCGTCATGCGGGTTCTCCCAGTCCGAGCATCGAGCGGATGCGCTCGGAGAGCACCCGCGGGCTGAACGGTTTGATGATGAAGCTGTCCGAGCGGTCGGCGACGATGCCGTGGTCGGTGAGGAGCTGCACGGAGGCCGACACCATGAGGATGAGCGTGCTCTTGGTCAGCTCGTCGCCCCGGATCGCCTCGGCGACCTCCACGCCGTTCAGCCCCGGCATCGAGATGTCGAGCACCGCCAGGTCGATGCCGCCGGCGTTCACCGCGTCGAGCGCCGACTGGCCGTTGTCGACGGCGGCCGCGATCTCCACCCCGGCGCGGTTGGCGGCGATGACCATGAGCCCGCGGATGTCGGCGTCGTCGTCGGCGATCACGACCCTCTTGGCCGTCACGGGAAGAACACCACCCGCACCACGACGATCGCGGCGATGACCAGGAGGGCGACGCCGCCGTAGATCGGCAGCCGCAGCTCCCAGCGTCGGTTGCGGTCGAGCTCGCGCTGCAGCTCCTCGCGCTGGACGCGGGTCAGGTCGACGGGACTCATGCCTGCTCCTCCGGTTCGGCGGCGTCGAGCACGGCCGCCACCCGGTCGTAGCGGCCCACGTCGGCGGCGTCATGACTGTCGGTGGAGGCAACGATACGCGCTCCGGCGGCCCGCAGCGCGCGCACGGCGTCGGGGCCGGGGCACGCCCACTTCTCGTTGACCTCCACGATCGTCCCGGTCGCCGCCGCGGCGGCGGCCCAGGCGGCCAGGCGGGAAGCGCCGAGCTGCTCCTCGGCGAGCCCGACCTTCGGCAGGATGGAGAACCAGTGCGCGAGCTGCGCGTGCGGCGTGCCCTCCATGGCGCGGATGCTCGCCTCGATCAAGAGGTCGAGAGCGTCGTCCGCCGAGAGGCCCGCGGCAAGGCGTTCCTTCGTGGCCTCGGGCGACCACGGCCCGTCGGTCCCGGGGAACTGGTGGTCGCCGATGACGACGGCGTCGACGCCCCCGGCGCCGACGACGAGGTCGGCGGGCGTGTCGACGGCGCCCGTGACGTCGAGCAGCTTGACCTCCACGCCGGTGAGCACGGTGAGCCCGTCCGCCACGGGCTCGGACGCGACCGCTGCGACGAACTCCGGCACCCAGGCGGTGGAGGCGCGCACGTGGTCGGTCAGCCGCACGGTCCGCAGTCCGGCCCGGTGCGCCGCCGCGATGTTCTCGGCGAGCGTGCTGCGGGCGTCGTCGGAGAAGGTGGAGTGGACGTGGTAGTCGCCCAGCAGAAGAGGGCTCGGCCCTGTCACTCCTCCGGCCCTTCGGTGTGGGCGGCGTTCTCGGACACGAGCACGTCGCTCGGATCGAGGAAGACGTCCTCCAGGAAGCGCACGTTGGCGAGCTCGGCGAAGTCGACGGCGGACGGCACGGGACGGCCGAGCACCAGGTCGAGCAGCAGCGACGGCATGTCGACGCCGGCGGCGATCGTCAGCGGCATGGCGCCGGGGAACCGCGGGTTGACCTCCAGCAGGGCGGGGACGCCGTCGCTGCTGTAGCGGAGCTGCACGTTGGCGACCCCGGTCAGGCCGATGGCGCGCGCCACGTCCGCCGCGGTCTCCGACAGCTCGGCCCTGCGCACTGTGCGGCCGGCGATCGAGACACCGGAGTCGACCCGCTCCCTGGAGCGCGGGACGGCGGCGATGACGCTGCCGTCGAGGCCGGCGAGCACGTCGACCGAGAACTCCTCGCCCGGGAGGTTCTCCTGGATGATGACGCTGCGGTCCTCGCCCAGCGCCTCCAGCGCCGCGCGGTCGGCGATGAGCCGGACGCCGCGCGAGCCTGCGCCGCTGCGCGGCTTGACGATCACCGGGAAGACCCACTCCGCGCCCACGCCGTCGCGGTCGAGCAGCCGGGTCTCCGGGAGGCGGGCGTGGCCGGCGACCGCCCGCGCGAGCCGGTACTTGTCGAGGCAGGTCACGAGCGTCTCGTGGCTCGGCGCGGCGAGGGCCGTGCCGACGGCGGCCAGCTCGTCCCTCCGCGCGGCGAGCCCCGGCAGTTCGACGTCCACCGTCGAGAACAGCACGTCGACGCCGTCGGCGGCGCACAGCGCGATCACGTCGTCCACGAACTGCGTCGACGTCCCCGGTGGCACGATCCGGCGGGCCGGCTCCGGCACCAGGTACAGCCCGCTCGCCCAGCCGTCCATGTCCGCGGCGAGCACCTCGACGTCGTCGCGCTTCAGCAGCGAGCGGATCACGGCGATCCCGGCCGGTCCCCCGGCTCCGGTGACGAGGACGCGGGTGGCGCTCCGGGTCATTCGTGGTTCCTTCTGATCCGGGCGTCGGTGTGGATGCTCGCGGCCGGCACCGAGATGTCTGCCGTGTCGCGCATCACCTCCAGCGGCTCGCAGCTCGTGCCGCCGCCGAACCGCGACCAGTACCGCGCGGTGGCGAGCACGAAGTCGTGCTCCATGTACGCGCGCTGCTCGGTCTGCGAGCGGAAGCAGTCGATGAGCCGCAGCTTGGACTCCGTGAAGCCGTCGATCGGCACGAACCGGGTCGGCCGGAAGTCGATGGTCGCCGACGGGCTCTGGAAGCAGCACACCGTGCGCACGTCGCGGGTCGCGACGACCACGGCGGCGTGCACGGCGCGGTGGTCCTGGTGGCGGTCGTGCGCGGAGTGGGTGTAGACGATGTCCGGCTTCACTTCGGCGACGACGCGCTCGATGATGCTCACGGTGGGGTCGGCCGCCGAGATCCGGGTGTCCTCCAGGTCCTCCAGGAACAGCCGGGCGCCGAGCAGTTCGGCCGCCGCGAGCGACTCGTGCTGACGGTCGTCCACGTCGCCGCCGCGGGCGCCGCGGGAGAGGGTGAGGATGACCACCTGGTTGCCGGCGTCGCGGTGCGCGGAGAGGATGCCGCCGACGCCGATCTCGACGTCGTCCGGGTGCGCGCCGATCGCGAGGACCACCTGCTGCTGGCTGGCGGCGCGCTTGGCGCGGCCCTCCTCCGCGAGCCGTCCGACGATGGCGACCAGCTCGGAGGAGGCGATCGGCTTGGTGAGGAACTCGTCGGCCTGGGCGCGCAGGGCGGAGACGGCGTAGTCGACCGAGACGTGCGCGGTCATCACGACGACGGGCATCCCCGGGTGGCGGCCGCGCAGCTCGCGCAGGAGGTCGATGCCCGAGATGCCGGGCATCTCGATGTCGGTGATCACCACATCGGGGTCGAACGCCGCGATGGTGTCGAGGGCGATGGAGGGGTCCGTCACGGCGACGACCTGCGCGTCGGCACGCTTCTCGAGCACTGTCTTCATGTAGAACGCGACGTCCGGATCGTCCTCGATCACGCACACGCGATACTTCTGCGCAGGGTTCGCCATTCGCCTTCCTCCGGGTCCTGCCAGAACTCTACTGGGACGACCGGTCTACGCGATCCGGACTCGCCCGGGGCTGCAGCCGATTTCGCACTGCCCCGGCCCCGTGCTAGAGTCAATTCTTGTGCCGCGGGGTGGAGCAGCTCGGTAGCTCGCTGGGCTCATAACCCAGAGGTCGTAGGTTCAAATCCTGCCCCCGCAACCAACTGGCCCGGACTTGAGGAGAAATCCCCAGGTCCGGGCCGCTTTTTGTCTGCAGTGCATTCCGGAGGACGAGTGGACGAGGCTCTCGACGCCGGCCGTGTCGCGGCGGTCTGGGAGGAGCACCCCACCTGGGCGCTGCTGCGCAGCTACAACGGCCGCTGGGTCCTCCCGCTCTTCTCGCGCCACCTCGAGGACGCCGACGGCACGGTCTCGGCCGACTGGTTCCACCAGAAGGTCGCCGAGGCGCTCGACGCGCTGGACGACGACCGCGACGGCGACGGCGAGCCGCCGGCCGACGCCGAGTCCTCGCGCACGTCACCGGTCGAGTACTGCCGGAGCTGGGTGGACAGCCGCTGGCTGGTCCGCACCCGCGCGGGCGCCGGCGAGGGCCGCGCGCGCTACCGGCTCTCGCAGTACGCCCTCCAGGCGCTGCGGATCGTCCGCGAGCTGGCGGAGCCGGACAGTGCGGTGTCGGAGGCGCGCTTCGCGAGCATCGCGCACGCGGTCCACCACCTCGCCGCGCTGACCGACCCCACGGCGGAGTCCCAGCTCGAACGCCTCGACCGGGAGATCGCCGAGCTGCAGGCGCGCCGCGACGCCATCGCGCGCGACGGAGCGGTCGCGGCCTCCCCCGAGACGGTCGCCCGCCAGCTCCGCGAGGTGCTCCGGCTCACCGCGACGCTGCCGGAGGACTTCCGCCAGCTCGGCGCGATGGTCGAGCAGCGTCACCGCGAGGTCGCGCGCGCCGCCTCCTCGCAGCACGTCGGCAAGGGCGAGCTCGTCGACCGCTTCCTGCGTGATAACGACCTGCTGGAGCAGACCCCGGAGGGCCGGGCCTACCGCGGGTTCGCGGGGATGCTGTCCTCCCGCCAGCTGGACGGGATGCGCGCCGACATCGACCGCGTGCTGTCCCGTCCCGGCACCGAGCTGACCGAGCGGCAGCGCGCGCAGCTCGAGACCCTGATCACGTCGCTGCTCGCCGAAGAGCAGACGGTCCAGGAGACGTACGTCCGCTGGACCTCCTCGCTGCGCCGGTTCCTCAGCCGCAGCGGCTCCGACCGGCACGCCCGGCTGCTCTCCCTGGCCGCCCGCGCGCTCGACGCCGGCGCCCTGTGGACGGAGCGCCGCCCGGGCCCTGTGCTGGTCGACGGCGACGTGCTCGGCATCGGCGGCTGGGATCTCGTGGACGTGACCCAGACGCAGCTCTGGCGCGACCGCGGCCGCCCGGAGGTCGGCGTGACGATCACCGAGAACGACGACCCGCTGCCCGACCACGAGCGCGAGGCGCTCCGGCTCGCCGTGGGAACCAGCGCGGCGGCGGTGCGCGAGACGATCGACGCCCTGCTCTCGCGTGCGGAGACCGTGACGGGCGCCGACGTGTACGCGGAGACCCCGCCGGAGTTCCGCCGGCTCGGGCTGGCCGTGAGCCTCATCGAGCTCGGCGCGGAGCACGACGCCGTGGCGGAGGGCGTCCAGACCGTGCCGCTGGAGCTGGCCGACGGCGACCGCGAAGTGACCATGCCGCTGCTCGTCTTCGGACGGGACGCGCTCGAGACGGAGGCGGAGGACCGATGACGGACACGCTCGAACAGGACCCGATCGGCAGCGAAGGGGTCGAGGAGGCCGATGCCTTCGGCGACCGGACGTCCGGCGCCCTCCCCCGCGAGGCCCGCACGGCCCTCGTCACCCTGCTGACGAGCCGGTTCATCACGCGCACCAAGCAGCCGGACGCCTGGAGCGGCCTCCTCGACCACGAGGACGACATCCGCGCCAGGCTCGGCGAGCTGTTCCTGACCCTGCACCTCGACCGCGAGCACGAGGTCGCCTTCAAACGGCAGAACGGCGAGGACGGCGTCCCCGTGCTGCTGCGCCGCGAGAAGCCGCTGTCCCGCGACGCCTCGCTGCTGCTCGTGCTGCTGCGGCAGGAGCACGCGTACACCGACGCACAGGACGAGCCGGTCACCGTCAGCCGCGACCACATCGCGGAGTTCCTCGGCCGGTTCCAGGGCGACTCCGCCCACGACGAGGTGCGCGTGGACCGCCGCATCCGCGCCGCGATCGCCGCCCTCGACCGGTTGGAGCTGCTGACGCCCGCTCCGGACGACCCCGACCTCTTCCTGGTCTCGCCCGCCGTCGTGCCGCTGATCGGGACCGCCGAGCTGCTCCACCTGGAGCGGCTGTTCCTGGAGGGCGCAGGCGCGCCCGCCGAGACCGCCGGCGACGCCGACACCACCGACACCACCGCCGCCGAGGAGGCCGCCGAGTGACCGACCTGCCCGCCGACGACGGCCTGCTGCGCCGCGGCCAGTTCCGCATCGAGCTCGTCCAGCTCCTCAACTGGGGAAGCTACGAGGGCCTGCACCGCATGCCGGTGGGCCGCGGCGGCATCGCCATCCTCGGCCCGACCGGGCGCGGCAAGTCGACCGTGCTCGACGCGATGTCGGCCGTCATCATGCCGAACCCGCAGGAGTTCAACCGTGCGGCGCGCGACGACTCCCGGCAGCGCTCCGAGCGCACCGTCTACAGCTACGCCCGCGGCAAGACCGACGAGGTGAAGGACGCCGGCTCCGACACCACGACGACGCACTTCCTTCGCCCGCTCGGCTCGGCCTTCCCGAGCGGCGCCGCGATCACGTGGCGCACCGAGCTCGGCGAGACGATCACCGCCGCGCGCCTCGCCTGGATCGGGCCGGACACCTCCACGCAGGACGAGGTCACCACCGCGACCGTCTACCTGCTCGCCCACGGCGAGTTCCCGCTCGGCCGGCTCAACGAGCTGGTCCAGGAGCCCGGCAGCTCGTCGCCGCTCACCCGCGCCTCCCTCGCCCGGCTGGTGCACCCGGAGCGCGACCTGGTCACCTCCTCGCAGCCCGAGCTGCGCGTGCGGCTCTGCGAGGAGCTCGGCATCGGCGGCAGCGACGAGTCGCAACTGAAGGCGCTCACCCTGCTGCGCCGCGCTCAGGCGTCCAAGGGCGTCTTCTCCATCGACGAGCTGTTCAAGAGCTTCGTGCTGACCGAGCCGCGCGCGCTCTCCCGCTGGGAGACGACCCTCAGCAGCTATCGCGAGGCGTCGGCGCTGTACGACGTCTTCGAGACCACGCGGCGCAAGCTGGAGGTCCTGGCCGACGTCCCTGCCCGCGCCGAGCAGTACGCGGCGGCGGCCGAGGACGCGACCGGCAAGCGCCGCCTGCTCTCCCCCGCCGACGGCGAGACCGACCCGCGCCTGCGGGTCTGGCTGGCCGAACGCGTCCGCGACTGGGTGTCCGGCCAGGTGGACGAGGTCCGCGACCGCAAGCGCGAGCAGGAGGCGCTGCGCCGGGAGGCGGACAACGCCGAGCGCGCGGCGCACCGCGCGCACCAGGACGCCCAGGCGCGGCTCGCCGCGGCCGGCGGCGACCCGTCGGTGGCTCTCCGCCGCGAGCTCGAGTTCGCCGAGCGCGTGCTCGCCGCACAGACCCGCGAGCGCGCGGCGGCCGACGCCTTGTTCGCCCGCGCGGGCCTGACCGCCCCGGAGTCCGCCGCCCAGCTCGCCGACCTGCAGCGCGAGGCCGAGTCGCTGCTCGCCGCGGTCACGGCCGACGACGAGCAGCAGGCGCACCGCTACGAGCTGGCCGGCCGCGTCGACGCGGCGAAGAAGGCCATCGCCGCCGCGACCGCCGAGAAGCGGTCGTTCGAGCAGCGCCGCAGCAACGTCCCCGCCGACGCCGACGAGCGCCGCCGCCGGATCGCCGAGGGCACCGGGCTGTCTCCCGAAGACCTGCCGTACGCGGGCGAGCTGTTCGAGGTCGCCGCGGGCCGCCGGGACTGGAGCCGTGCGGTGGAGTCCGTGCTCGGCGAGGTCGCGACGCACCTCCTCGTGGACGAGCGCAGCTTCGACGCCGTCCGCCGCTACGTGAACGAGGCCGACATGCGCGGCCGGGTCGTGCTGGTGCCCGCCACCGCCGGTCGTGCGCCGGCACTCGATCCGATCGAGCGGACCGTGCCCGACCTCCTGCAGTTCGACGACGCCAGCCCGTTCTGGGGCTGGCTGCACGACGAGCTGGTGGCCGACCGCAGCGTGCTCTGCGTCGAGTCGCCGGAGGAGCTGGACGCGTCGCGGCCGGCCGGGGTCTCCGGCGCGGTCACCCGCTCCGGCATGCGCTCGGCCGCACGCGGACGGGTCGTGAAGGACGACCGCCGCACCGCCTCCTGGATCGGCCTCGACAACACGCCGCGCATCCACGAGCTCGCGTCCCGCCTCGCCGCCCTGGAGGCCGAGCTGGCGGAGGCCCGCGCCGAGTCGGACCGCGCGGAGGCCGAGCACGGCGACGCACGCCGCCGCAGCGAGGCCCTCGGCGCGGTCCGCGCGATCGAGTGGGAGGCCATCGAGGTCGCGTCGCACGCTGCGCGCGTCGCCGAGCTCGCCGCCCAGCTCGCCGACGTCTCCGTCTCGCATCCCGAGGCGGCCGCCCTGCAGGAGGAGGCCGAGCGCCACGACCGCGAGCGCATCGACGCCGCCAAGCGCGGCGCCGCCCTCCAGACCCGCGTGGACGAGCTGGAGTCGCAGCACGCCGACCTCATCGACATCGAGGACAGCGTCGCCGACGCCCTGGAGGACAACAGCGCGCTGACCGCCGAGGAGCGCCTGCTGCTCGGCACGCTGCCGTTCGCGGCGCCGCGGGAGCCTGCCGACGTCGACCGTCGCTACGCCGAGGCGCTGGCGGCGCTGCGCGACCAGATCGACGCCCACCAGCAGAACGTCGAGCACTGCGAGCAGCTCCTGGTCGTGACGTTCGAGCGCTACCGCGACCTCGACCCCGGCGCCGAGATCGACGCGACCATCGACAGCCTGCCCGCCGTCCAGGCCATCCACCGGGTGCTCGTGGAGGACGACCTCCCGCGCGCCAAGGCCGACTGGCTGGTCAAGGCCGGCGCGAGCATGGGCGACAGCCTGCGCGCCCTGCTCACCCAGATCGAGGAGGACGGCCACGCCATCCGCCGCGGCGTCCGCCCGATCTCGAACGCGCTGCGCGGAATCGAGTTCCGGGAGGGCTCGACGCTCGACATCGACCCGCGGGCGGTGTCCAACAGCGACCTCCACGAGTTCACGCGCACGCTGCGCAAGCACACCGCGACGGCGGCGGGAGGCGACAGGAGGGACGCCGCCGCTGTCGAGCGCGACTTCCTCGACCTCCGCCGCGACCTGTCCCGGCTGGAGGAGCGCTCCCGGGCGGGCGAGGCGTGGCGGCGCCGCGTGCTCGACGCGCGCGAGCATTACCAGTTCCGGGCGATCGAGACCCGCGCCGACGGAACCCAGATCGTCCACGAGGGCGTCGCCGGCAAGTCCGGCGGCGAGGGCCAGGAGCTCATCGCCTTCGTGCTCGGCGCCGCGCTGCGGTACCGGCTCGGCGACGGGACGGACGCCACCCCCACCTACGCCCCGATCATCCTCGACGAGGGCTTCGTGAAGGCGGACAACGAGTACACCGGGCGCGCGCTGGCGGCGTTCCGCGGGCTCGGCTTCCAGCTCATCGTCGGCGCCCCGCGCGACAAGGTGAACGCGTTCGAGGAGCACGTGGAGTCGGTGGCGTACGTCACCGGCGACCCGGCGCGCCCGGGCCTGTCGCGGATCTACTCGCTCAGCATCCGGGAGGCGCTGGAGGGCGAGCGGATCGCAGCGCTCTAGCCGAACGCGCTCTGGCCGAACGTCACCTCGTCCAGCTCCAGGACCTCCACCCCGGCCGCGATGAGGTCGAGCGTGACGCGCTCCACGATGTCGGCCGCCGGCTCCCCGTCGTCGTAGGTCCAGTGCGCTCCGGCCGGGACGATCACGTCGAAGCCGCGCTCCAGCGCGCCGATCGCGGTCGCCTGCACGCAGTACTCGCTCTGCAGGCCGGCCACGACGAGGGTGTCGACGCCCATCGCCCGCAGCACGTCCGCCAGCGCCGGATTGGATTCGAAGGCGTTCGCTGCGTCCTTGCGGATGACCGGCTCCCCGGGCAGCGGCGCGAAGACGAGCTCCCAGCCCGGCGTGCCCGGCTCGTCGGGGTCGCCGCGGCGGCCGTCGTTCTTCACGTGCACGATCGCGGCATCCGCGTCCCGCGCGGCGTCCAGCAGGTCGGCGAGCACACCCCGGAAGTCCGCGGCGCCCTCGACGGCGCTCTCGCCCTCCAGCATGTTGCGCTGGACGTCGACGAGGATCAGGCCATATCCCATGCGGTCCATCATGCGCCGCATTCGCTATGGTCGTAAACCGGGGGGCCACCACGAGAGGCGCGCGCCGCGAGGAGGACTGTGGCTGACGATCACGGCAAGGCGACGCAGTCCGCCGTGCGCGAGCGCAACCTGACCAGCGCCCTGCAGCTCGTGCTGTCCGGGGAGGGCCTGGCCACCCGGGCCGGCATCGCGCGCCGCACCGGCCTCACCTCGGCGACCGTGTCGTCGCTGCTGGCCGGCCTCATCGCCGACGGCCTGGTCCTGGAGGGCAGCCTGGCCGAGAGCACCGGCGGCAAGCGCGCGACCACGCTGCGCGTCGACGCCTCCCGCAACGTGCTGCTGTCGGTCATCGTCCAGCCCGGGCTGGTCCGCGGCGCCGTGGTCGACCTCCTCGGCGACGTGGTGCAGTCCGTCGCCCACCGCACCACCGCGACCGCGACCGTGGAGGACGTGCGCGCGATCGTCCGCCGCCTCGCCGGCGCGACGACGGCCCGGGTGGTCGCCGTGGCGGTCCAGGTCCCCGGGATCGTGGACGCCGACCTGATCCGCGAGAGCGTGCAGCTCGGCTGGGTGGACGTCGACCTCGGCCGTGAGCTCGCCGGCGTCGTCTCCGCCCCCGTCCACCTGGTCAACGACGCGGACGCGGAGGCCATCGCCGACTACGCGATCTCCGAGGAGTTCGGCGCCAACCAGCTCTTCGTCTCGCTCAGCACGGGCGTCGGCGCCGCGGTCATTGTCGACGGCGATGTGCTGCAGGGAGCGACGCACCGGGCGGGCGAGATCGGCCACGTCCCCGTGCTCTTCGGCGACGACGCCCCGCTGTGCGCCTGCGGCAACCGCGGCTGCCTGGAGGAGGTGGTCTCGGTGACGAGCCTCCTCGGCCTCCCCCACGGCGCCGACCTGGAGGCGGTCGACGTCGCCGCGCTCGCCGCGCTCCCCGCCTCCCGCGAGCGCATCGCGGCCGGCGCCCGCGCGCTGGCCCGGGCGCTGCTGATGGTGGGCGCGGCCCTCGACGTGCCGAACGTCGTCCTCGGCGGCGCCGCGCCGAAGCTCGGCCCGGACTTCATCGGGCACGTGCGCGCGGAGGCGGCGCGCCACCCCGTCCGCGCGGCGATGCCGCTCAGCTTCCGGTACGCGAAGACGGCGCAGGAGCAGCCGTTCCGCGGCGCGGCGCAGTACGCGTTGCAGGCGACACTCGGGGTGAGCTGGGCGCGGTGAGGGGCTCCGCCGCCTCAGGCCTCACCGACGCCGCACAGCAGCCGGAGTAGCCGCTCCCCCTCCACCCGCCCGTACCCTCCGGTGGCGATGTCCGCATACCCCGGCACCACCACCTCCCCCAACTCCACGACCAGCACCCGCGCCCCCAGCGCCCGCACCGCGTCCACGACAGCGCGCTGCCACGGAAGCGTCCCGAGCCCCGCTCCGAGGACGATCACCGGCGCGCACGTCGCGAGCACGGGCTCGGGCGGGTCGTCCCTGTCCACGTCGATGACGGGGTTGCGCGACCAGAGGGCGTCCTCCGGAGAGCCCGGTGCGGCCCAGGCCTCGGCCAGCGTGTACCAGCGCGGGACGCCGAGGCGCTCGTTGTCGAGGCTTGCCAGGCGGACCACCGTGCAGCGCGTGCGGAAGGCCGGCAGCTCCTCGCGCACACCCGGGGCGAAACGGAAGCCGGCGGACGTGTCGTCCTGCGCCCGGGTCTCCGCGACCAGGGTCATCAGGAGACCCCGAGCTGGGCCGACAACACCATGACCACGCAGCCGCGCAGCACGATGTCGCGGCCCTGGCTGGTCATCCCGATGGTGACGTCCGAGTGGAAGCCGGCCATCGTGCGGTTCCTCAGCGTCTCGCGCACCGCGTCGAGAAGCGTGCCGGCGAGCAGCTCGTCGGGGCCGCTCAGGACCACCTCCGACAGGTTGAGCGCGCCGACGATCGGTGCGAGGGCGACGCCGAGGCGCTGGCCGGCCTGGCGGAGCACGGGCTCGACCGGCGCGCCCGCTGCGGCTGCCGCGGCCACCTTCGCCTCCAGGCGCGGGACGGCCAGCCACGCCTCCAGGCATTTCTCGCGGTCGTAGGGCCCTTGGGCGCCGTCGTCGGTGCCGACCATCACCTGGCCGATCTCCCCCGCGGCGAAGCGGCTGCCGAAGACCAGCGCGCCCGCGACCAGGAGGCCGGAGCCGACGCCGTGGCCGACCTTGACCAGCATCATGTCGCCCTGCGCGTCCGCGAAGCCGTGCTCGGCGAGCACCGCCACGTTCGCGTCGTTCGCCACGAACACCGCCAGGCCCGTCCGCTCGGCGAGCCGCCGTTGCAGAGGCTCGTCGGTCCAGCCGAGGTTGGGGGCGGCGACGACCGTGCCGGTCGCGTCCACGATGCCGGGCGAGCCGACGCCGATGCCGAGGATGGGAGCGGTCGCGGCGGCCACCAGCTCGTCCACCAGCGCGAGCACCTTCGCCACGGCCTCCTCGCCGCGGCTGCCGGCCAGCTCGACCGAGGCCGAGCGCAGGACCGCGCCGTCGATGTCGAGCACCGCGCCGCGGAACTCGGCGTGCTCGCTGAGGTCGACGCCGACGATCTGGGTGGCGGCGCGGTTCACGTCCAGCAGAACGGCCGGCTTGCCTGGGCGGGCGTCGTCGCGCTGGCCGAGCTCGACCACGAGGCCCTCGGCGATCAGCTCGGCGACCAGGTCGGAGATCGTGACGCGCGTGAGGCCGGTCTCCCTCGCCAGGTCGGCGCGGCTGGCGCGCCCGTTCCGGTAGAGCGACTGCAGCACCAGCGAGCGGTTGTGGTTGCGGGCGTGCTCGGGAAGCACCTTCGCGCGCGGACGGAGCGCACGGCCAGGGACCATCGCGCCGTCCACGCCGACCGGGCGCCGACCGGAGGGGCCGGAACGCCGCGCTGCATCAGTGAGCATGTTTGTTAGTAAAGTAGACAATCAAAGTCGGCGCAAGGGTTCAGCTCTGAAATTCTGAGGATGATGCGACCCTTCGCAGACTGCGCGACCGCACTTCGTACAGTCGCTGAGCATACGGAACGACCCGCACCCTTCACGGATGCGGGTCGTTCGCGTCGTGCCGGAATCGGCCTACTTCGACGGCGTCGGCGTCGGCGTCGTCGACGCCTTCGGAGTCGAGGGCGGGCTCGTGACGGTGCCGGAGTTGCCCTCGGCCGCCAGCGCCTGCTGGAGCGCCTGCTGCAGTCGGGCGTCCGCGGCGCCGTAGGCGGCCCAGTCGCCGGCCTTGAGCGCGGCCTGCCGGTCGGCGAGCGCCTGCTTCGCCTGCTGCAGCGCCTGCTGCAGGGCGGCGTTGTTCGCGCCGGTCGACCCCGAGCCCGAGCCCGTGCCGGAGCCTGTGCCGCTCGATCCGCCGCCGGACGAGCCGCCGCCACCCGTCGTCGGGATGTTGTTGTCACCCGCGCTCGCTCCGGAGTCGCCGCCGAACAGCGCGTCCAGGGCCTGGTCGAGCGTGTCCTCGAACGCGATCTTGTCACCGAAGGCGACGAGCACCTTCTGGAGGATCGGGTAGCTCGTCTCCCCTGTCGACTTCACGTACACCGGCTGGACGTAGAGCAGGCCGCCGCCGACCGGCAGCGTCAGCAGGTTGCCGTTGATCACGTCGGTCTTGCCCTGCCTGAGCAGGTTGAGCTCCTGCGAGACGGTCGGGTCGGAGTTGAAGTTGTTCTGCACCTGACCCGGCCCGGGTATGGTGTCGCTCGACGGCAACGACAGGAGTCTGAGCTTGCCGTAGCCGGACGACACCTCTCCCTTCGTCGAGCCCGCGTCGGCATCGACCGCCAGATAGCCCTTCAGGATCGAGCGACTGGAGTCGCTGGCGGCCTGCGGGATGAAGGTCGAGTAGAGCGAGAACGACGGGGTCTCCTGCCCCGGCATCTGCAGCGTCAGGTAGTACGGAGGCTGCAGCGTCGGGTCCGACGGCGACGAGGTCGGGTCGTTCGGCGTCGTCCAGGCGTCGTCGCGGGAGTAGAAGGAGCCCGCGTCGGTCACGTGGTACTGCCCGAGCACGGCGCGCTGCACCTTGAACAGGTCGGACGGGTAGCGGACGTGGCTGAGGAGCTGCGCGCTCATGTCGCTGACCGGCTTGACCGTGGTCGGGAACACCTTCTCCCAGGTCTTCAGCACCGGGTCGTTGGCGTCCCACGCGTAGAGCTGCACGGAGCCGTCGTAGGCGTCGACCGTGGCCTTGACCGAGTTGCGGATGTAGTTGATGTCGTCGAAGGCGTAGGCCGGTTTCGGCGTCTCCGTGTCCGCGATCGCATCGCTCAGGCTGCCGACGTGCGAGTACGGGTACTGGTCGCTGGTCGTGTAGCCGTCGATGACCCACTTGATGCGGCCGTCGATCACCGCCGGGTAGGCCTGGGAGTCGAGCGTGAGGTACGGCGCGACCTTCTGGACGCGCTTGATCGGGTCGCGGTCGTAGAGGATCTGCGAGTCGCTGTTGACGGCGTCGGAGAGCACGATCTGCTCGTCCTGGAACTTGAGCGCGTAGACCAGCCGCTTGAACACGTTGTCGAGCTTCGGGCCGCCGTTGCCCTTGAACGTCGTGTAGGTCTGCTGCGCGTTGTCGGCGCCGCCGGGGTAGTCGAGCTCGACCGATTTGGAGCCCGACGGGGCGCCGACGATGGAGTACGTGGGCGACTGCTGCCCGAAGTAGACGCGCGGCTCGTACTGGCCGAGGGTGCCCGTGCTGGGGATGCCCGACTCCAGGAACACGGGCTGGCCGTCGCTGGAGCGCTGGTTGCCGTAGGCGGCGACCATCCCGTAGCCGTGCGTGTAGACGACGGTGTCGTTGAACCAGCTCCGGCTGGTGAGGCCGTTCTGGTTGAGCTCGCGGACCGAGACCACGGCGTCCTGCTCGTTGCCGTTGATCTGGTAGCGGTCGACGTTGAGGTTGCGCGGGAACGCGTAGTACTGCCGGAACTGCTGGAGCTGCTGGAACGACGGGCTGATCACCGCGGGGTCCATGATGCGGATCTGCGCGGTGGTCTGGGCGTCCTGGCGGAGCGCTCCCGGCTGCGCGTTGGTGGTCGCGTTGTACGGGATCACGTCGATGTTGCTCAGCCCGTAGGCGTCGCGCGTGGCGTCGATCGAACGCTGGATGTACGGCGTCTCCAGCGTCTTCTGGCTGGGGTCGACCTGGAAGCGCTGGACGATCCACGGGTAGATCGCGCCGACGACGAGGGCGGCGACGATGAGCAGCGCGGTGCCGACGAGCGGGAAGCGCCAGCGCCCGATGAACGCGGTCGCGAAGAACATGATGGCGACGAGCACCGCGATCCCCGCGAGCACGGCGCGGGCCGGGATGGTGGCGTTGACGTCGGTGTACGCGGCGCCGTTGATCATGTCGTTGACGTTCGAGTCCGTCACGGCGGCGTAGCGGTCGAGCCAGATGCTGATGCCCTGCAGCAGCAGGTAGAGCCCGGCGATGACCGAGATCTGGACGCGCGCGGCCTTCGAGATGCGGACCTCCCGGCCGCTGACCCGGATGGAGCCGTACAGGTAGCAGGTGGCGAGCGTGGCCAGCAGCGCGATCAGCACGACGGCCGAGGCGAAGCCCACGGCGCTGCGGTAGAACGGCAGCGCGAACAGGTAGAAGCCGATGTCGAGGTGGAACAGCGGGTCGGTCTTGCCGTACGACGTGCCGTTCAGCCACATCGCGGCGGCCTGCCAGCGGCTGGCCGCCGAGACGCCCGCGAAGATGCCGAAGACGATCGGGATGCCGTACATCGCCAGCCGGCGCAGCGGCTCGATGACCTGCTGGTAGCGGTCGAGCTGCGTGTTGAGCTTCGCGTAGACCGGGCGCAGCCGGTAGGCGAGCTGGATGGACAGCCAGAGCGGGATCGCCATCGCGAAGAATCCGATGAAGAACATCGCCGCGCCCGCGAACCACTGCGTGGTCAGGACGTTGAGGTACCCGAGCTGCTGGTACCAGAGGATGTCGGCGTACAGCCCGGCGAAGACGAAGAACAGGATCACCAGCGCCACGACCACCCCGAGGGTGATCCAGATGGCGGCCCGGCGACGTCCAGGGGGTCGAACTGCGGCGGTTGAACTCACGTGTGGGCCCTCGTGCTCCTCGTGGGGTGACTCAGAGGTCCATCCTAGGCGGGCGTCGCTTGGAGAATGCTGCGGCCCGGCGGTGAAGAGCCGGGATGCTCGCCGAGCGCCCGGTCGACGGTCAGGACGCCGGGCAGGTCGGCAGCGTCGCCGTGCTCGACCCGCTCCTCACGGCCTGGAGCACCGCGAGCGAGTCCTTCAGCGTCTTGACCGCGAACACGTGCAGCCCGGCGGGGATGTGCCCGGTGACCTCGTCGCAGTTCGACGCGGGGGCGAGGAAGTAGCTCGCTCCCCCGGTGTCGCGGGCGGCGTACATCTTCTGCCGGATGCCGCCGATCGCCCCGATCGTGCCGACATTGTCGATCGTGCCGGTGCCGGCGACCTTCTTGCCGCCGTTGAGCTTGTCCGGCGTCAGCTTGTCGATGATCCCGAGCGCGAACATCTGCCCGGCGCTCGGGCCGCCCACGTTGTTGAGCTGGATGTTCACGTCGAACGGGAAGGTGTAGTCCATGCCCGCGCCGATCCCGAGGACGACCTGGCCCTGCGTCTCGGTGGGCGTGATCGAGACCGTGGAGGCCGCGCCGTCGCGCACGATCCCGATCTCGGCCGCCTTGCCCGTGCCGTTGGCGTTGACCGCCTTGCGCAGCGCGGCGACGCTCTCGATGGTCTCGCCGTTGACGCTGGTGATCTCGTCGCCCGTCTTCAGCACCTTCGCCGCGGGGGTGCCCGGCAGGAGCTGCTTGACCGCGACCGCCTGCGGGAAGTGGTAGCCGAGCTGGTTGAGCGCCGCGGCGATCGCGTCCTGCTGGGAGTCGACCATCAGGGCCGCGTTCGCGGCGTTGGACTGCTCCGTGGTCGTCCCGGGCGGGAACACCTCGTCGATCGGCGTCACCGCGCGGCTCGGGTCGAACCAGGCCTGGAGGATGCTCAGCCAGCTCGGGCTCTGGTCGGGGTTGCCGACCACCGACACGGTGAGGAGGTCGAGCGAGCCGCCGGTCGGGTAGGTGGTCTTGCCCGGTATGCTGATCAGCGGCTTGGCGTCGCCCGACGGCACGCTCCCGACGGCCTGGTCGGTGCCGAGCGTGTTGAAGACGGGGCCGGGCTGCTCGATCACGAACGGCGCAGGCGCGAGCGCAAGGACCAGGGCGAGCACGACGGCGACGGCGATGGCCACCCAGCCGACGATCGTCCGGCGCGACGGCGCGACCCGCGGGCCGTCCGGGAGCGGCGCTGGTCTGTCGTCGTCGGTGAACAGGGTCACGCGCGGTCCCTTCGGTCGTGTTCGCCACGGGCGCACCGCCCACGGCATCGCCCGAGCCGATTCTCACCCGGCTCGCGGTGATCTCGGGCTAGCGTAGATGCCAAGCCTGGAAAGCCGTAATCGCGCGGCCGACACCAATCGAGACGGGGGCGAGCCAGATGGCCGACGATCCGAACAAGGAACCGGACGACGAGTTCCGGGACATGTTGCGGGAGTTCCTGTCCGGTGACTCCTCCATCGACCCGAGCCAGCTCGCGGGCGCCGCCGGCCTCCCGAACGACCCCGCCGCCATCCAGCAGCTCCTGGGGCAGCTCCAGAACGCCCTGATGAACCCGGGCGGCGGCATCAACTGGGACCTGGCCGACCAGCAGGCGCGCACCCTCGCCTCCGAGGGCGCCCACGCCGTGACCCCGGCCGAGCGCTCCACCCTCGACCAGGCCTTCCACGTCGCCGCGCTCTGGCTGGACGAGGCCACCACCGTCGCGGGCCTCTCGACGCCGCCCGAGCTCATCGGCCGCGCCGAGTGGGCACGGCAGACCATGCCGCTGTGGACCCAGCTCGCCGAGCCGGTCGCGCTCAGCATCTCGGACGCGCTCACCCGCGTTCTCACCGAGCAGGCTCCGGAGGAGATGCAGGGCATGATCCAGAACGCCGGCCAGGTCATGCGCTCGGTCGGCGGCGCCCTGTTCGCGATGCAGCTCGGCCAGGTGGTCGGGCAGCTCGCGAAGGAGGTCGTCTCCGGAGGCGACATCGGCATCCCGCTGCTCGCCGACGGCACCGCGGCGCTCATCCCGCAGAACGTGGCCGAGTTCGGCGACGGGCTCGACATCCCTACCGATCAGGTGCAGCTCTACCTCGCGGTGCGCGAGCTCGCGCACGCGCGGCTGTTCCGGCACGCGAAGTGGTTGCGGCTGCAGCTCATCACCCAGATCACCGCGTTCGCGCGCGGCATCACGATCGACACCGACCGGCTGGAGTCGCTCGCCGAGAGCTTCGACCCGTCCAACCCGGAGGAGCTGCGCGAGGCGATGGTCTCCGGCGCGCTCATCCCGCCGAAGACCGAGGAGCAGCAGGAGGCCCTGGGCCGCCTGGAGACCGTGCTCGCGCTGGTCGAGGGCTGGGTCGACGTCGTCACCGCCGGCGCCACGCGCCTGCTGCCGAAGGCCGACGCGATCGCCGAGACCGTGCGACGCCGGCGCGCGGCGGGAGGGCCGGCCGAGTCGGCCTTCGCGACGCTGGTCGGGCTGGAGCTGCGCCCGCGCCGGCTCCGCGACGCCGCCGCCATGTGGCAGGCCGTGACCGACGCCGTCGGCCAGGAGGCCCGCGACCGGCTGTGGTCGCACCCGGACCTGCTCCCGCAGGCGGCGGACCTCGACGACCCGTCGCGCCTGGTCGCCCGCCTCACCGCCGCGGCCACCGGCCAGGAGCCGGAGCGCGACGAGCTGGACCAGGCCATCGAGGACCTGCTGCGCGGCGACGGCGACCGGCCCGCCGAGGGCTGAGCGCAGGGTGTCTCCGCAGCGGGGTCGCAACACGCCGCTGTGCCCACGCGATTACGGCGTGTTGCGACCCCGCTGCGCCGTGCCGACCGACGACGCCTGTGGATAAAGTGCGTAGCGCGCGGGAGCTGTGGATAACTGCCTCTCGGCCGTCTCGTCACGTCAGGATGGCGGGATGGTCCACCAACTCGATCCCCGCATCCCCCGCGTGTGGCGCTCGCCGCGCGCCCTCCAGTTCGGCGTCGAACGGCCGCTGCTGATCCTCGAACCGGTCGGCGTCGCGGAGGAGCGGATGATCTCCGCGCTCTCGGCGGGCTCGACGCGCAGCGCGCTGCGGATGATCGCCCGCGGCGCCGGGGCGGCACCGGCCGCGGTCGACGCCCTGCTCGCGCGGCTCGGGCCGGTGCTGGAGTCGCCGCCGGAGGCCGGGGTCGGCGCCGCGCCGATCGTGGTGCTCGACGGCGCCGGTCCGACGGCGGCCCGCATCCTCGCCCTGCTGGCGGAGGCCGGGATCGACGTGCGCAGCGGCCTCGCGGCGGATGACCCGGCGGTCGACCTCGCGGCGGCGGCGGTCGTGGTCGGCGCTTTCGCGATCGCGCCGCACAGGCACCAGCGCTGGCTGCGCCGCGACATCCCGCACCTGGCGGTGGTGTTCGGCGACGGCGGGGTGACCGTCGGGCCGTTCGTGCAGCCGGGCGACGGCGCCTGCCTGCGCTGCGTCGACCTCCATCGCCGGGACGCCGACCCGGCGTGGCCGGCGCTCGCGGCGCAGCTCCACACCCGACCGCTGCCCGCCGAGACGGAGCTGGTCTGCGGAGCGGCGGCGTCGGCCGCGGCCGGCGCGGTGCTGGCCCTGCTGCGCGACGCCCCCGGACGTTCCGACGCCGCGGCGCGCTACGACGCGGACGCCGCGCGCTGGTCGGAGCTGCGCTGGGAGCCGCATCCCGAGTGCGGCTGCCTCAGCCCGCTGGCTGCGCCGCCGTCCGCACCGGGGCCAGTTCGGCCAGGAACCGCGACGCCTGCCGTGACACCGGCCGACCGGGCTGGCTTCCGCGCTGCGCCCAGCTCAGCCGCAACCGGCGCCGGGCGCGGGTGACGCCCACGTAGAGCAGGCGGCGCTCCTCGTCGATCTGCTCGAAGCCGGCGGCGTAGCTGATCGGCACCAGTCCCTCCGAGAGGCCGACGATGTACACGGAGTCCCACTCCAGGCCCTTCGCCGCGTGCAGCGTCGCCAGGGTCACGGCGGACATCGTCGGCTCGTGCTGGCCTGCCTGGCGGGCCATCAGCTCGTCGGTGAAGCGCCGGAAGGTCGCGCCCTCCGGCATCTCGTCCACCAGCCCCATGATCGCGTTGAGCGACTCCCAGCGCTCGCGCACGGCGCCACGTCCCTCCGGCGGCCGCACCGACCAGCCGAGCGTCCGCAGCACGTCGCTGACCGACTTGAACAGCGGCTCGTCGGTCGCCGCGACGCTCGCCGCGCGCAGCGTCATGACCGCCTGGCGTACCTCCGGGAGGTCGAAGAAGCGCTTGGAGCCGCGGAGCTGGTAGCTGATTCCGAGGTCGCCGAGAGCCTGCTCCAGCGCGGCCGCCTGCACGTTCACGCGGTACAGGATCGCGATGTTCTCCGGCTTGGCGCCCGCCTCCAGCTGCGCCGCGATGCTCTGGGCGACGGCGCGCGCCTCGGCCCGGTCGTCCTCGAACACCGCGGGCGGCGGCACCTCGTCCCCGGCCTTCGCCTCGTGGACGGCGCGCAGGGTCAGCGCGCCGGAGCGGCCGCGCATCAGCCGGTTGGCGGTGTCGATCACCGACGGCGCCGACCGGTAGTTCTGCTCCAGCCGCACGACGGTGGCGCCCGGGTTCTCCCGCTCGAAGTCCAACAGGTACTCGCTGCGCGCCCCGGCGAACGAGTAGATGGTCTGGCTGGCGTCGCCGACGACGCAGAGGTCGCGGCGGGTGCCGAGCCAGAGCCGCAGGAGCTGGTGCTGCAGCGGGGAGACGTCCTGGTACTCGTCGACCACGAAGTAGCGGTACTGCTCGCGCACCTGCATGGCCACCGACGGCTCGGTCTCGATCATCCCGGCGCAGACCAGGAGGACGTCCTCGAAGTCGATCTGCTTGCGCTCGTCCTTGAGCTCCTCGTAGGCGCGGTGGAAGTCCACGAGCTGCTCGGCCTTCAGGCTGCCGGGCAGCGGGCGGGAGGCCAGCGCCGCGGCGTACTCCTCCAGGCCCATGCTGGAGACCTTGCGCCACTCGATCTCGGCGGCGACGTCGCGGAGAGTCGCGGTGTCCACCCGCAGCCCGAGCTTCTCGGCGGCGTGGCCGAGCACGCGGCCCTTGCCGTCGAGGACGCTGGGGAGCTGGCCGCCCACCACCTGCGGCCAGAAGTAGTTGAGCTGCGCCAGGGCGGCGGAGTGGAACGTCCGGGCCGACACGCCCCCGGCGCCGAGCTGCCGCAGCCTCCCGCGGAGCTCGGCGGCCGCGCGGTTGGTGAAGGTCAGCGCCATCACCCGGTTCGGCGTGAACGCGCCCGAGGCGACGCCGTACGCGATCCGGTGCGTGATCGCGCGGGTCTTGCCCGTGCCGGCGCCCGCCAGCACGCAGACCGGCCCGAACAGGGCCTCGGCGGCCACGCGCTGCTGCGCGTCCAGACCGCCCAGCAGGCCGTCGGGACCGGGGGCCGTCGCCGTGCTCACGCCGCGCTCACAGCGCGGGAGGCTCGTCGAGCGGGCCGCCGTACCAGTCCTCGATCAGCGCGCGGGCGATGGAGGACCGGCCGGGCAGGATGATCTGCTCGCGCGCCTCCCACAGCTCGTCGCGGCTGAACCAGCGCAGGTCGAGGATCTCCTCGCCGTCCGGCGCGAGCGCTGCAGGGGCCTGGTCGTCAGCGAGCCGCGCCGTCATCCCGACCATGACGGAGGCCGGGAACGGCCACGGCTGCGAGCCCTTGTACCTGGCATCGGTCACCCGCACGCCGGCCTCCTCGAAGATCTCGCGCTCGACGGCGGACTCGAACGACTCCCCCGGCTCCACGAACCCGGCCAGCAGCGAGTAGCGGGAGTGCTCCCACATGGCGTTCGAGCCGAGCAGCAGCCGGTCGTCGGCGTCGAGCACGGTGACGATGACCGCGGGGTCGGTGCGCGGGAAGACCTCGGAGCCGTCCTCGAAGCAGCGCCGCACCCAGCCGGCCTGCTCGACCACGGTCGGCGTGCCGCAGCGCGGGCAGTGCGTGTGCGAGGCGTGCCAGTTCGCGATCGCCAGGGCCTCGGTGAAGAGCCCGGCGTCGCGGTCGCTGAGGGCGGTGGCGACGGTGCGGAGGTTGCCCCAGCGCGCCTCGTCCGGCTCCAGCTCGGTCGCGGCGGCGTCGGTGAGCACCTCCAGCACGACCGCGGAGCCGGCCGGCTGGCCGGGAACGTCCACGAGCGTGCGGCCGAGGTAGACGCGGATCAGCGCCGCCGTCACCCGGTCCACCGTCAGGAGGTCGAGCTCTGCGGGGCCGGCGTCCGGTGCGCTCCAGCCGTCGGACGCGGGCGTCGCGGCGGCCACGCTCTCCGGCGTCAGCAGCGCCCTGCCCTTCCAGAGCGCGAGGACCCGGGTCGTCGGCTCCTCCCACAGCTCGTCGAACAGCGCCGGCCGCGCGCGGGCGGCGTGATCGCGGTCGATGGCGTGGCGCGAGAGCGGGAGCGCGGCGAGCGGCAGCGCGGACGTCGATGCGGACGACATCGGGATCCCTTCGAGGCGTGGAGAAAGATGCAAGGCGTGGCGGAACTGCCCACGCGCGGATGTCCATTTAGCCTAGGTGCATGGCCAGATCCCCACTCACTCTAGCCGCGCTGGCCAGCTCGGCCGTGCCCGACCTGGATGTCACCGGAACCCGCGCGCACACCGCACACGGCGCGGGCGAGTTCGACGCCGCCGTGCTCACGACGGCCGACGGGAGCGCGCGCATCGTGCGCGTCCCGCTCACCCAGGCGGCGGAAACCGAGCAGAGCTCCGACCTGGTCGCGCTGCGCGCGCTCACCACCGGCATCCGCAGCCGCCTCCCGTTCGACGTGCCGACCTACCTGGGCCAGGCGCCGGTCGGCGGCACGCGCGCCATCGTCTACGACTTCCTGCCCGGCGAGCACGTCGCCGTGGAGGATGTGCCGCCGGGCGACGGCCTCGCCGGGTCGATCGGCCACGCCATCGCGGCCATGCACACGCTCCCGACCAGCTTCGTCGGGGAGGCCGGACTCCCGGTCCTCTCCGCCGCCGAGTGCCTGTCCTCGACTGCGGCGCTGATCGAGTCCGCCGCCGCGACCGGCAAGCTGCCCGCGGCGCTCCGCGACCGCTGGCGCGACGCCGTCGCCGACCACTCGGTGTGGCAGTTCCAGCCCACGGTGATCAACGGGGCGCTGACCGCCGACTCGTTCCTGGTCGACGGCGAGTCCGTCACCGGCGTGCTCGGCTGGTCGGCGCTGCGCGTCGGCGACCCCGCCCGCGACCTGCACTGGCTGCTCGCCATGAACCCGGACGCCACCGACGGCGCTCTCCTCGCTTATGCCTCCACCCGCCAGGTCGCCACCGACCGGCAGTTCACCCAGCGCGCGATGCTGTACGCCGAGCTGGAGGTCGCCCGCTGGCTACTGCACGGCCGCGAGCTGCGGGACCAGGACATCGTGGACGACGCCGTGCAGATGCTCGACGGCCTGGTCGACCGGGTGCACAGCAACTCCGTCACCCCGCTCTCGACGGCCACCGGGCCGATCATGGCGATCGACGACGTCGAGGCCCTGCTCGACCGCACGCCGGGCGACCGCGCGTCGGTCCGGCCGGGCGGCATGCGCCCGGTGGACGAAGAGGTCTGACGCCTCAGCGCGTCGACGCCTCCCACAGCTCGACCAGCTCGGCCTCGGAGTACAGCCGCTCCGGGCGGACGACCCGGTCGTCGGCCACGAAGTAGAACACGGCGTCGATACGGGCCGGGTCGATGCCCGCGTGCTTCGCGTAGGCGAGGCGATAGAGGGCGAGCTGGAGCTGCTTGCGCTCCAGGTCGGCGGCGTCGCGGGGGCCTTGCCGGTCTTCCAGTCGACGATCTGGACCTCGTGGCGCCCGTCGTCCACCGCGTAGACGGCGTCCAGCTTGCAGACGACCACCTGGCCGGCGAGCGTGACATGGATCTCCAGCTCGACCTCGGCGGGCGCCCGGTCGGCCCACTCGCTCGCGGCGAACGTCGCCTGCAGCTCGGCCAGGGCCTCCGCACGGAGCAGCTCACCCGCGGGATCGTCCAGCTCGGCGACCGCGGCGTCGAGCGCGTCGGTGGCCCCTCCTGCGACGCCGTAGCGCTCCTCGACCCAGCGGTGGAAGAGCGTACCCAGCCGGGTCTGCCGGTAGGGCCGTTCCGGCATGGGGCGGCGGAGCTGGGCGGCGACGCCGGCGGGATCGCTCACGAAGTCCTTGAACCGGGAGGCCGGGATGCGCGCGGGCAGCTCGACCAGGCCGTCCTCCGCCTCGCGCCTGGCGCGCTCGGCGAGCAGCAGGTCGACGTCGAGCGCGTACACACCGCCGTCGCCCGGGCCGCGCTCGCGCGCCGCCTCCACCGCCGCCGCCGCGGCCTCCACCCTGGTGCGGCGCACGCCCAGCGGATCGAGCGGCCAGATCACCGTGCGCGACTCCGGCGACAGCGGGTTCTCGTCGGGCTCGTCGCACGGCGGGAACGCGTCCTCCGGCAGCAGCCCGGCCTGCTGCAGCTCCAGGAGGTACGCACCGGGCGACCGCGGCCGGGACTGCGTCGACCAGTACGACCCGGTCAGCAGGAGGCTGTGCCGCGCGCGCGTGACGGCGACGTAGATCAGCCGGCGCTGCTCCTCCAGGTGGCGCGCCACATTGGCCGCCTCGAACGCGGAGATCGCCTCGTCCACCTGTTTCTGGTCCTCGGCGTTGCGCCACGGCAGGACGGGCAGCTCGGCCGAGTCGCCGCGGAACTCGTTGGGGAGCTGGCCGAACGCCAGCCAGCCGCGCTTGCTCTGCGGCGGGCCTGGGAGCTCGCCTTCGACCAGGCGCGGCACCGCGACGACGTCCCACTCCAGGCCCTTCGCGCCGTGGATGGTCAGGATCTGCACCGTGCCGGGCTCCGCGTCCTCGCTGCGCGGCGCCAGGTTGTCGCGCTGCTCCGCCTCCGCCAGCCAGGCCAGGAACGACCCGAGCGTAGCCCGGTCGTCGCTGGCGAGATACGACGCCACCTGCTCGGCGAAGGCGTCGAGGGAGGCCTGGCCGAGCTGGGCGGTCTCGTTGGCGGCGACCTCGATGTCGAGCCGCAGCTCCTGCTGCACGAGCGTGACCAGGTCGAGGAGGTCGAGCCCGGCCCGCGAGCGCAGCCGGTCGAGCTGCCCGCCCGCCGCCCGCAGCCGCTCCAGGCCGAGCGCGCTGAAATCGCCGAGCTGGCCGTGGCCCTCCGGCGCCTCCACCACGAAGTCGAGCGCGTCGACCAGGAGGCCGACTCCTCCGCCACGACCGAGCCGCGCAGCCGGTCGCGCACGTCGGGGTCGAGGGTCTGGAAGCGGTGGTCGCGCGCGGCCAGCCAGCTCGCGACCCGGCGCAGCGCGGCGATGTCGCGCGGACCCACGCGCCAGCGCGCCCCGGTCAGCAGCCGGATCAGCTCGGAGCCCGCCGTCGGGTCGTGCATGACCCGCAGCGCGCTCACCAGGTCGGCGACCACCGGCTGCTCCAGGAGGCCGCCGAGCCCGAGGACGTGGAAGGGCACCCCCGCGCCGCGAGGGCGCCGGTGAACGCGTCGATCTTCTTGATCGACCGGCAGAGCAGGGCGGCCGAGGGCGGCATCCCCTGCGCATCCCGCTGGGCCAGCCGCACGCGCAGCCACTCGGCGATCGTCGCCGCCTCGTCCTCGACGGTCTGCCCGAAGGCGTGGTCGAGCTCGCCGACTATCGCGCCCGGCCGCGGCTGCAGCTGCTCGACGTGCACGGGCGAGTCGGCCGAGAGCGGGGCGACGAGCGCGTTCGCGGCGTCCAGCACGGTCGTCGGGTTGCGCCAGCTGGTGCTGAGCGCGAAGGCGGCAGCGCCCTCCTTCCTCCCGGTGAAGTCGAGGGCGAACCGGCCCAGGTTGGCCGCGCTCGCGCCGCGCCAGCCGTAGATGGACTGGTGCGGGTCCCCCACCGCCATCACGGCCTGGTCGAAGAACAGCGCGGACAGCAGCCGGGTCTGCACCACCGAGGTGTCCTGGTACTCGTCCAGCAGCACGACGCGGTAGCGGCGCCGGTAGTCCGCGACGACCTCCGGCAACCGCTCGCACACTGCCAGGGCGAGGGCGACCTGGTCGGAGTACTCCACGAAGCCGCGCCGCCGCTTCTCGTCCGCGAACCGCTCGGCGAGGTCGAGCAGCGGGCGCAGCGAGCCGACCGAGGCCACGGCGGTGCGGACCGACGCGTAGGCGTCCTTGACCCGCCCGCTACCGGTCGGCAGTTCGAGCAGCCGGCCGAAGCCCTCCACCATGCGGTGCACGTCGCGGGCGTCGGCCACGTTCTCGCTGAGCGCGCGGCTGAGGTCGAGGACAGCGGTGGTGACCGCGTCCACGCTCTTGTCGAGCTCCACGAGCCGCTCGTCGTCGCAGCCCACGACGACGCGGCGGGCGAGCTGCCAGGCCGAGGCCTCGCTGAGGATGGCCGACTCGGGCTCCCGGCCGATCAGCAGGGCGTTCTCGCGGAAGATCGCGTTGGCGAACGCGTTGTAGGTCGCGACCTCGGGCGCGTCGAACGGGTCGAAGACCACGTCGGTGAGGCCGGAGGCCGCGAGCTGCTCGATGCGGCGCCGGATCCGCTCGGCGAGCTCGCCTGCCGCCTTGCGGGTGAAGGTCAGGCCCAGCACCTCCGGCACCCGCACCAGCCCGTTGGCGAGCAGCCAGACGACGCGGTTCGCCATCGTCTCGGTCTTGCCGCTGCCCGCGCCGGCGACCACGATCGCGGGCGCGAGCGGCGCCTCGATGACAGCCTGCTGCTGCTGCGTCGGCCGCGGGAGGCCGAGCGCGTCGGCGATCTCGGCCGCGCTCAGGCGGCGGGCCGGGCGCTGCGGCTCGGGAGCCGCCGCCTCGGCCGCGAAGGCCAGCTCGACCAGGTCCAGGCCGGGCTGGTCCTCGGCGAGCTCCAGGAGTCCGTCGTCGTTCACTGTGCTGCCTCCCACGTCATGCGCTGACCGCCGGGACGAGATGGATGCGGTACCCGTAGGCCGCATGCGGGTCGCGGTCGCCCAGGTCGACGACCCCGGCGAACGTCGCGCCGGCCATGCCCTCGGCCGCCTGCGCCACGCGCTCCTCCAGCCGGACGAGCGCCTCCGCGTCGACGCGCTCCTGCACGACCTCGCGGTACGCCTTGCCGCGCACGCCCTTGGCCACGAACAGCAGCTTCGCGCCGCCGGGCGGCAGCTCCGCCGCCTCGACGGCGCCGTGCTCCAGCGCGAGCTGGTACACGCCGAGCTGGGCGTGCGACGCCGTCTCCGCGGCCGTGGGCACCGTGCGCCCGGTCTTCAGGTCGACGATCACCACGGTGCCGTCCGGGGTCTCCTCCACCCGGTCGATCTTGCCGCTGATGCGCGCCCGGCCCAGTTCGAGCTGGAACTCGCCCTCCGACCCGAGCAGGCGGCCGCCGGCGCGCCCGAAGTCGCGCAGGTACTCCGAGACGCCGGCGACGAGCCCGCGCGTGCGGCGGCGCTCGCGCTCCTCGATCCAGGGCGACTCGAACTGGAGCTGCGCCCAGCGCCGCTCGATGCCGGACCAGAGCAGGTCGACGCTCGTCTCCTCCGTCGCGGCGGCCTCCTCCATGACGGCGTGCACCACGGTGCCGATGCCCGCGGCGAGGCCGCTCGGGGAGGCGGCCATCTCGTCCACGAACCAGGCCAGCGGCGACTTCTCGAACGTGCCCAGCCGCGACGGCGAGACCTTCACCCGCGCCTCCGGGTCGTCCAGGTCGATCAGCGGCTCGGTCGTCGACGGCTCCGCGAGGCCGTACCAGTCGGCGGGATCGGCGCCCTCCACCCCGGCTTCGGCGAGCCGGGCCAGCGCGTCGGCGGCGTCGGGCGAGCCGGTGGTCACCAGCCGGCGGCGCAGCCGGCCGACCATGCCGCGCAGCGACAGCGGGTGGATGCCGTCATCGTCGTCCTCGACCGCCAGCTCTGCGGCGAGTCGCAGGAACGGCGAGGGCTGCTCGTCGTCATTCGCGGTCGCGGTGAGCAGCACCTGACGCCGGGCGCGGGAGACCGCGAGCGCGAACATCCGCAGCTCGTCGCTCAGGACCTCCGCCCGCTGGTCCGCGGTGTCGCTGCCGTCGTCCACGGTGTCGGCACGGCGGCCGTCGAGCGCGTCGTCCAGCTCCTGCGGGTGCAGTAGCGAGCCGCGCAGCCGCAGGTTGGGCCAGACGCTCTCCTGCAGGCCGGCCACGGCGACGACGTCGAACTCCCGGCCGACCGTGGCGCTCGGCGTGCACACCAGCACCGCGTCGCCGGTCGTGCGGGCCGCGAGGGTGTCCTCCGGCACCTCCGCGCCGAGCAGCTCGATCACGAAGTCGGAGGCCGGACGCTCGGGCGAGCGCTCCACGAAGCGCCGGGCAGCGGTGAACAGGGCCACGACGCCGTCGAGGTGCCGGTCGGCCTCGTCGGCGACGATCCCGGAGCGCTCGGACTGCTCCAGCCACCGCGTGGCCAGGCCGCTGCGCTCCCAGGCGTGCCACAGCAGCTCCTCGATCGTGGAGCCGGCCGCCGCCTTCTCGCGGCCGCCTCGCAGGGTCTCGCCCAGTCGCGCGGCCCGGCGGGCGGGCGAGGAGTCGATGGTGGCGAGGTTCGCGGGCGTGGCCAGCGCCTCCACCAGGAGGTCGTCGCCGGGCCGGTTGCCGTCGCCGGCCAGCTCCTCCTGGCGCAGCGCGAGCCGCAACCGGCGCAGGCTGATCGCGTCCAGGCCGCCGAACGGCCCGAGCAGCAGCTCGGTCGCCACGACCGGGGTCAGCTCGATCGCGCCGAGCGCGACGCCCGCGATCGTGATGAGCTGCCGCGCCGCGTAGTCGTCGCGCAGCGGCCGCCCCGCGATGCTGGTGGTGGTCGGGACCTCCGCGACGGCGAGCGACCGGGCCAGGCCCGGGATGTGCGCGCCCGACCGCACCACGACGGCCATCCGGTTCCACGGCACGCCGTCGATGAGCCGGCGCTCGCGCAGCAGCCGGGCGAGCCGCGCGGCCTCGGCCGGAGCCGACGACGCCTTCACGACCACGACGGCGGGGCCCGCGTCCTCCGGCTGCTCGCGCCCCGCGACGGCCACGCGGTGCACGCCGGCGGCCGCCGCGCCGATCCGCTCGGTGACGCGCGAGGTCAGCTCGCGCAGTGCGGGGGTCTGGCGGTGCGCGGTGCCGAGCACGACGCGCGTCACGGGCACGCCCAGCCGCGCACCGAGCTGGCCGAGCGCGGCGACCTCCGCGCCGCGGAAGGTCGTGGACGCGACGTCGGGGTCGCCGAACGCGATGACCGCGATGCCACGGGCCGCGACGGCGCGCAGCAGCGCGATCGTGGCCACGGTGGCTTCCTGGAGGTCGTCGACGAACAGCGCTCTGAGGCCGTCGAGGCTGCTCCCTCGGCGACGACGGGGACGGCGGAGGCGATCAGCTCGGCGGAGTCGACGTAGCCGCCGCGGAAGCTGTCGAGGACGTTCTGGTACTCCGCGATGAACCGGCCGGCCGCGCGCCACTCGTCCCGTCCGGTGATCGCGCCGAGCTCGGCCAGCCGCGACGGCGACACTCCGCGCTCGGCGCAGCGGCCGATGAGCTCGCGCAGCTCGGTACGGAAGCCGCGCAGGATGCGCACCTCCGGCCCGAGCGACGGCGGCCAGACCGGCCCGGTGCCGTCCTCCAGATGGCCGGTCAGCAGCTCGGCGATGATCTGGTCCTGCTCGCCGCCTGTGAGCAGCCGCGGCGGCTCCCAGCCGTTGCGCCTGGCCTGCTCGCCGGAGAGCTGGAAGGCGAGGGAGGTCGCCGTGCGGGCCAACGGGCCGGGCGTCGGCACGCCGAGCCGCAGCGAGATCCGGTCGCGCAGGGCGGTCGCTGCGGTGCGGGAGGCGCTGAGCGCCAGGACCTCCGACGCCGCGTAGCCGCGCTCGTGCACGCGCTCGGCGATGGCCTCCACCAGCGCGGTGGTCTTGCCCGTGCCCGGCGCGCCGAGCACCGCGGCCGACGCGCCGTCCGGCAGTGAGAGCACCGCGCGCTGCGCGTCGTCGAGCGCGACGGCGAGGCCACCGGCCGCGTCGTCGACGCGCGGACGGAAACCTCGGGTGGACATGCATTCACGGTAACGGCGTCCGCCGACAGAGAACGCGACCGGAGCCCGCGAGCCGCGTGCCGTAGTCTGAACTTTCAACCGCCGGTCTGATTCGAAAGGCACATCCCGTGGAGATCCGCATCGGAATCGTCAACGCCCCCGCGAGCTCAGCTTCGAGTCGGCCCTGTCGGCCGAGGAGCTCACCGAGCAGATCCAGGCCGGCCTCACCAGCGGCACGGGCATCCTGAAGCTCTCGGACGACAAGGGCCGCGTCTACATCGTCCCGACCGCGGGCATCGGCTACGTCGAGGTCGGCACCGAGGAGTCGCGCCGCATCGGCTTCGTCGGCTAGATTCCGAGCGTGGAACTGCTCTTCGTCGCGCTCGCCGGCGCCATCCTCGGCCTCGGCGCGCGGTACCTCCTGCCCAACCGTCACACGCACGGCTCCGTGCTCATGCCCGCGCTGGGCGTGAGCGTCGCGTGCGTCCTCTGGGTCGCCCTCACCTGGGCCGGCCTGAAGTGGGACGGCGGCTGGATCTGGTGGATCACGCTCGTGGGCACCGGCGTGGTCGTGGTCGTGGCCGACCTCGTGATCGGCCGCCTGCGCAGCGCCCACGACGACAAGCTGCTGCACACCCTCACCCGCGGCGCCGTCGCCCGCTGAGGCGGCGGCTCAGGCCGTCAGGCCCAGGGCGTCCATCCGGCGCGTGTGCGCGGCGATCAGCTCGGTGAAGATCGGCTCGATGCGCTCCTCGTCGGCCGCACGGTTCCCGGACAGGTGCAGGGCCGAGCGCGCCACGAGCAGCGTGTCGCCGACCAGCCTGCGGCCCCACATCGCCAGCCGGGACCCGAGCTGCGGGTCCCCGGCGATCTCGCCGCGCAGGACCTCCAGCAGGCCCTCCTGACCGGAGTCCGAGCCGAGAAGCTGCGCGATCCGCGGGCCGACGTCGCCCGGCAGCCCGCCGGCGAGCCGGATGAAGAAGTCGTCCAGCAGGCCGCCCGTCATCAGCGCGGCCAGCAGCGTCTCGCGCCAGTCGGAGCCCACCAGCAGGGCACGGAAGCCCTCGATCTCCTCGGCGAACGGCCGCATGACCTCCGCGGGCTCGTCGCCGCGCCGGCGGATCTCCGCGACGATGCCCTGGTGCTTGGACAGCGCCAGCCCCGCGGCGCCCGAGACGACCTCCTTGGCCGCGAGCGCGTCGGTGTCGGCGGCGACCCGGGAGAGCGTCTGGAACTGCTCGAGCTGCAGGTACGCCGCCTGGCCCAGGTAGGGCAGCAGGTCGGGCATCACCTCGTGCAGGTCGACGCGGACCGTCGCCGGAGGCGTCCTCTGGCTGAGGCGGGGCAGCTCGACCACGGGCCGGCGTCTGGTGAACCACGTTGACACGTACAGCAGTGTAACGGGGAGGTCCAGTAGGCTTGTGCTGCCGTCGGCACAGGAACGACGGCCCTGCGCCTGCGACGAGAACAGGGCGTGGACTCACTTTTCGAACCGACAGGCACCTTTACGTGACTTTCTCTGAACTCAACATCGACCAGGACATGGTGGACGCCCTCGCCTCCAAGGGCATCATCGAGCCGTTCCCCATCCAGTCCCAGACCATCCCGCTCGCGCTCGCCGGCCAGGACATCATCGGCCAGGCCAAGACGGGCACCGGCAAGACCTTCGGCTTCGGCCTCCCGATCATCCAGCGCCTCGGGCTCGACCCGGAGCCGGGCGTCCAGGCGCTCGTCGTCGTCCCGACCCGCGAGCTCGCGGTGCAGGTCTTCGAGGACCTGGAGCAGGCCGCCTCCAACCGCGCGACCGCCGTCACCGCGATCTACGGCGGCAAGGCCTACGAGGGCCAGATCGCCCAGCTCAAGGCCGGCGCGCAGATCGTCGTCGGCACGCCGGGCCGCCTGCTCGACCTCGCGGGCCAGCGCCTCCTCAACCTCTCGCACGTCAAGGAGATGGTGCTGGACGAGGCCGACAAGATGCTCGACCTCGGCTTCCTCTCCGACATCGAGAAGCTCTTCGCGCAGACTCCGGCGACCCGTCACACCATGCTGTTCTCGGCGACCATGCCCGGCCCGATCGTCGCGCTGGCCCGCCGCTTCATGACCCGTCCGATCCACATCCGCGCCAGCGACCCCGACGAGGGCCAGATCCAGGCGAACATCAAGCACCTCATCTACCGGGCGCACTCGCTCGACAAGGACGAGGTCGTCGCCCGCATCCTCCAGGCCGAGGGCCGCGGCAAGACCGTGATCTTCACGCGCACCAAGCGCGCGGCGGCCAAGCTGGTCGAGGAACTCGGCGACCGCGGCTTCAACACCGCGGCCGTGCACGGCGACCTCAACCAGGAGCAGCGCGAGCGTGCGATGGCGGCCTTCAAGGCCGGCAAGAAGGACGTGCTGATCGCCACGGACGTCGCCGCGCGCGGCATCGACGTGGACGACGTCACCCACGTCATCAACCACACCATCCCGGACGACGAGAAGACCTACCTGCACCGCGCCGGGCGCACCGGCCGTGCGGGCAAGACCGGGATCGCCGTGACCTTCGTGGACTGGGAGGACCTGCACAAGTGGGCCCTCATCAACCGCGCCCTGGAGTTCGGCCAGCCGGATCCGACCGAGACCTACTCGTCGTCGCCGCACCTCTACAGCGACCTCGACATCCCGGAGGGCGCGAAGGGCCGGCTGAAGTCGACCCCGGCCGTCAAGGCCCCGGAGACCCGGGACGACGCCCGCCACGACTCCACCGGCCCCGGCGCGCAGGGCGAGGGCCGCTCGCGCAACCGTCGCCGCCGCACCCGTTCGGGCGAGGGCGCGACCGCGCAGGGCGCCGGAGCGCAGGGCTCGGCCGCGCCGGCCGACGCCACCCCCGCGGGCGACGACGCCAAGGCCCCCGCGGCCGGCACGCACGACGGCGGCGGCTCGCAGCACCGCGACGGCAACAGCGCCCCGCGCCGGCGTCGCCGCCGCTCGCGCGGCGGCTCCCCCGCCACGCCCGCGAGCTGACGCATCCAGCTGACAGAACACGCCGCCTGCCGATCACGGCAGGCGGCGTGTTCTGTCAGCGAGGCGCGATCAGTACCAGTTCGGGGTGTGGCTCATCTCGAAGTTCCACGCGGCGCAGGGCGAGCCGTACGAGCGGTTGATGTAGTCGAGGCCCCAGTTGACCTGGGTGTTCTGGTTCGTCATCCAGTCCGGTCCGGCCGAGGCCATCTTGCTGGCCGGCAGCGACTGCGGGATGCCGTAAGCGCCGCTGGAGGTGTTGTACGCGTCGGCGCGCCAGCCGGACTCGTGGTTCCACAACGAGATCAGGCAGCCCATCTGGTCCTGGCCCCAGCCGAACGCGGAGAGCCGGCTCGACGCGTAGGACTGTGCTGCTGCGGGGTCGACGTTCATCCCGGGCGGCGGAGCGAAGCCGTCCGCGCTGCCACCGCTGTTGGCCGCGGATTGAGCGGCGGCTGCGGCGGCTGCGGCGGCTGCGGCCTGCGCGGCGGCGACCCCTGCGGCGTACTGCTGCTCGACGGTGGCGGCGGTGTTCTGCAGGGACGCGAGCTGCGCGTACAGCGTGGTCGCATGCTTCTTCTGCTCGGCGAGTTGCGCGTCGGCGTCGGCCTTGGCCGCCGTGGCGACCTGCAGGGCCTTCTGCGCATCCTTGTCGAGCTGGTCGCGGATCTTCTGCGCAGCGGTGGCCTGCGCGCTGAGGGCGGCGGCGACGTTCTTCTGCGCGGCGGCCTGGGCGAACAGCCCGGAGGCCTGGTCGGCGAGCTTGGACACCGCGCCGAGCTGGTACAGCAGCGACGGCTGCGTGCCGGTGGTCGCCGCGGCGGTCCCGCCCGGCGCGCCCGAGCCGCCGAGGAACAGCCGGATCGACACGTCCGAGGTCCCCGACCGGGTGAGCTGTGCCGCGAACTTGCCGCTCTCCGCCTTCAGCTCGTCCGACCGCGCCGCGGCCGCCTGGGCCTGCTGGGCGATGTCCTGCGCCTTGGCCGTGGCCTCCTTGAGGGCGGCCTCGGCCTTGCCGTACTCGCCGAGGCGCTTCACCGCCAGGTCGCCCGCCGCATTGGCCGCGGTCTGCAGCGAGGCCAGGAGGCCGTTGATGCGGTCGACCTCCCCTTGGGCCGCTGCGGCGTTGGCCTTGGCCGCCTGCACGTCGTCCCAGGAGGGGTAGGTGTCCGCGCTCGCGGGAGCCGCGCCGCCCGCCACCGTGAGCGCGCCGATGAGCGCCGCCACCGCGACAGAAGACGTCCAGAGCCGTCGAGACACACGTACCTCGCTTCCCGATCCCCGCGGACCAGGCTAACGGGTGCTCGCGCTCATCCGTAGAAAGGCGCCGCGCCTGTCGCTTCTTCGATCATCAGGTCCACGACGGCCGGATCGGTGGTGTTCTCGCCGAGCCGGTTGGGCTTGCCCGCCCCGTGGTAGTCGCTGGAGCCGGTGATCTGGAGGCCGTACTTGGCCGCGTAGCCGCGCAGCACCGCGACCCCTTCCGCCCGGTTCTCGCGGTGGTCGAGCTCCAGCCCGAACAGCCCGGCGCGGACGAGGCGGCGCAGCCGGTCCTCGGGGATCACCCCGCGGCTGCTGGTCGCCGGGTGCGCCAGCACGGGCACTCCCCCGGCGCCCCGGATCAGCCGGATGCCGGTCGTCGGGTCCGGCGCGTAGTGCGGCTGGAAGTACCCGCTGCGCCAGTGCAGGATGCCGGCGAAGGCGGCGCTGCGGTCGGCGGCCAGCCCGCGGGCGACGAGCGCGTCGGCGATGTGCGGGCGCCCGACAGTCGCACCCTCCGTCGCCTGGTCGAGCACGTCGGCCCAGGTGATCTCGTAGTCCTCGGCGATGCGGCGCACCATGTCCTCCGCTCGGCGCATGCGGCCGTCGCGGATGCGGCGCGTCTCGGCGACGAGCGCCTCGTCCGCCGGGTCGAACAGGTAGCCGAGCATGTGCACGCTGGCGAACTCCACTCGCGTGGACAGCTCCATGCCGGGGATGACCGTGACGCCGGCCTCCGCGCCGGCGGCGGCGGCCGAGGCCCATCCGGCGGTCGAGTCGTGGTCGGTGATGGCGATCGTGCCCAGCCCGGCGGCCGCGGCGGCGCGCACGAGCTCGGCGGGGGTCTCCGTGCCGTCCGACACGCTGGAGTGCGTGTGGAGGTCGACGGGACCGCGGAACCGTCGCTCATCAGCCATGCCCACCATCCTAGGAGTGGAAGAATGGTCGGCATGTCGTCCGAGAACACCACCGCGCCCGCGCCCGCCACGGGCCCAGCCACAAGCGACTCCGCACCGCGCGCCACCGCGAACCGCTCCACCACCCCCGTATCGGAGAACTTCCGCGAATACATCGGCAGCAACTGGGCCGAGCGTCCGGAGATCGTCCCCGCCGCCCGCGCGCAGGCCGCCTACGCCGCCGCCCGCCGCGCCCGCGTCTCCGAGCTCTTCCCCGGGCAGCGGCTCATCATCCCGGCCGGGCGTCTCAAGCAGCGCTCCAACGACACCGACTACCCGTTCCGCGCGCACTCCGCGTTCACGCACCTGACCGGCTGGGGCTCCGACGCCGAGCCGGGCAGCGTGCTCGTGCTGGAGCCGCACGACGGCGGCCACGTCGCCACCCTCTACTTCCGCGAGCGCGCCGGCCGCGACTCCGACGAGTTCTACGCGAACCCGGAGATCGGCGAGTTCTGGATCGGGCCGCGACCGTCGCTCGCCCAGGTCGCCGGCGACCTCGCCCTCCCGACCCGCGGCATCGCCGAGGTGGAGGCCGTGCTCGACGCGGTCGATGGCGCCACCCTCGTGCTGCGCGGGGCGGACCCCGAGCTGACCGACCGCGTGGACGCCGCCCGCCTGATGCTCGCGGCCGAGGCCGGAGCCGAGGTCGGTGACACGGCGTTCGACCCGGAGGACCATGCTGAGGACGACCGCCTCGCCCGCGACCTCTCCGAGCTGCGCCTCGTCAAGGACGCCTACGAGGTCGCCGAGCTGCGCAGCGCGATCGCCGCGACCGCCGCCGGCTTCGACGACGTGGTCGCCGATCTTTCCCGCATCGTCTCCCACCCGCGCGGCGAGCGGATCGTGGAGGGCGTCTTCAACGCGCGCGCCCGGCTGGACGGCAACGCGGTCGGCTACGACACCATCGCCGCCAGCGGCCCGCACGCGTGCATCCTGCACTGGACCCGCAACGACGGCCCGGTCGTCCCCGGCGACCTGATCCTGATCGACGCGGGCGTGGAGGTCGACAGCCTCTACACCGCCGACATCACGCGCACCCTCCCGATCGACGGCGCCTTCACCGAGACCCAGCGGCTCGTCTACGAGACGGTGCGGGAGGCCGCGGACGCCGCGTTCGCGATCGTCCGCCCCGGCATCCGCTTCCGCGAGATCCACGCGGCCGCGATGGCCGTCATCGCGCGCCGCACCGCCGAATGGGGGCTGCTGCCGGTCTCCGCCGAGGAGGCGTTGGAGGCCGACAACCAGCACCACCGCCGCTACATGGTGCACGGCACCAGCCACCACCTGGGACTCGACGTGCACGACTGCGCGCAGGCCCGACGTGAGCTCTACCTCGACGGCGAGCTGGAGCCCGGCATGACCTTCACGATCGAGCCCGGCCTGTACTTCCAGCCGGACGACCTCACCGTGCCGGAGCGCTTCCGCGGCATCGGCGTGCGCATCGAGGACAACATCCTGGTCACGGCCGACGGTGCCGAGAACCTCTCGATCGCCCTCCCCGCACCGCGGACGACGTGGAGGCCTGGGTCCGCCGCCTGTCCTGACGCCGATATCCACCGCCGAGGGGCACGTCGTTGTCACTTTTCCGCGAGAAAAGTGACAACGACGTGCCCCTCGATCGGGTCAGACGGCGGGAGGCGCGGGGGCTGGTCGTCCGCGGGCGGCGCCGGCGGCGAAGGCTGCACGGGAGGCGCGGGCGGCGGGTCGGACGGGTGCGCGGGCGGAGCCCAGGCGCTCGGCGCGGCCTGGACGTCGGCCACGCCGCCGAGCAGGTTGCGCGCGCGATTGACGAGCTCCGCGTCCACCAGCACCGAGTAGCTGGTGGCGATCACCTGCATCACCGACGTGTAGTCGCGGCGGCGCCGGTTGATCGCGTACGACACGATGCCGAACAGCACCCCGAACCCGGCGCCGATGAGCACGGCCGCGATGACGAACGCGTAGCTGACGGTCGGAGAGAAGATGAGCAGCAGCAGCCCGAAGAAGATGCCCAGCCAGGCCCCGGAGGCCGCTCCGGCGAGCGCGACGCGCCCCCAGGTGAGCTTGCCGGTCACGCGCTCGACGCTCTTGAGGTCGCTGCCGACGATGGAGACCTTGTCGACGGGGAAGTCCGCGCGGGCCAGCACGTCGACCGCCTGCTGAGCGTCGACGTACGTCTCGTAGGTCGCCACGACCTCTCCCCGGGGCATGGTCGGGAAGAGCATCCGGTTGCGTCCGCCGAGCGGGCTGGGTGTGGTCATCCCGTCATTGTCCCATCCTCACCGTCCGCTCGGCTGCGAGGGCTTAAGTTATAAGACGTGAGCACCCGTATCTTCGTCGCCCGGTTGGCCGGCACCAGCGTGTTCGACCCGGTCGGCGACCGGGTCGGGAAGGTCCGCGACGTCCTGGTGGTGTACCGCAAGGACGATCCGCCCAGCGTGGTCGGCCTCATCGTGGAGATCCCGGGCAAGCGGCGCGTGTTCCTGTCGATCGGGCGCGTGACCAGCATCTCCACCGGCCAGATCATCACCAACGGGCTCATCAACGTCCGCCGGTTCGAGCAGCGCGGCGGGGAGGTCCGGGTCATCGCCGAGCTCCTCGGCCGCAAGGTCGTCTTCACCGACGGCACCGGCGAGGCGACCATCGAGGACGTCGCCATCCAGGAGTCCGCGACCGGCGAGTGGGCCGTCAGCCAGCTCTTCGTCCGGCGGCCGAAGTCGGGCGCGTCGCCGTTCGGCAAGGGCCAGACCACGTTCGCCGCCTGGAACGAGGTCCGCGAGAAGCAGGCCCGCGGCGAGGCGCAGTCCGCCGAGCAGCTCATCGCGGCGTACTCCGAGCTGAAGCCGGCCGACCTGGCGAACACGCTCCTCGACCTCCCGCAGCAGCGCATGCTCGAAGTCGCGGAGGAGCTCCCCGACGACCGGCTCGCCGACGTCCTGGAGGAGATGCCGGAGAGCGAGCAGGTGCAGATCCTCGCGAAGCTCGACGACGACCGCGCGGCCGACGTGCTCGACCAGATGCAGCCCGACGACGCCGCCGACCTCATCGCCCAGCTCTCCGAGGAGCGCGGCGAGCACCTCCTGGAGCTCATGGAGCCCGAGGAGGCCGACGACGTCCGCATGCTGCTGAGCTACGCGCCGGAGACGGCGGGCGGCCTGATGACGACCGAGCCGATCATCGTCTCGGCCGACGCCACGGTCGCCGAGGGCCTCGCCCTCATCCGCCGCCACGAGCTCGCCCCGGCGCTCGGCGCGGCCGTCTGCGTGACCCTGCCGCCGTACGAGGCGCCGACCGGGCGCTTCCTCGGCATCGTGCACTTCCAGCGGATGCTGCGCTACCCGCCGCACGTGCGCCTCGGCACCCTGCTCGACCCGAGCCTGGAGCCGGTCACCGCCGACACCTCCGCCGCCGAGGTGTCGCGCATCCTCGCCAGCTACAACCTCGTCTCCGTGCCCGTCGTGGACGAGAAGCACCGGCTCGTCGGGGTGGTGACCATCGACGATGTCCTCGACTACCTGCTCCCGGACGACTGGCGAAGTCAGGACGAGGACGAGCCCGTCAAGGCCCCGTCCGAGGAGACCGGCAGTATCCGCATCGTGAACGGAAGGAGGGGCGGAAATGGCACGAGTTAGGCAGGACACCAGCCTGGACGCCCCGAAGGGCCTCCGCACGTCGGTGATCCCCCGGCGCGACCCGCTGGAGCAGCGGGACACCTTCGGCCGGTTCACCGAGTGGATCGCGCGTGCGATGGGCACGCCGTGGTTCATTCTCGGGCTGACGGTCTTCGTCGCGGCGTGGATGCTGTGGAACACGCTCCTGCCGACCGCCTGGCGGTTCGACTCGGCGGCCCTCGGCTTCATCGCGCTGACCCTGGTGCTGTCGCTGCAGGCGTCGTATGCCGCTCCGCTGATCCTGTTGGCGCAGAACCGGCAGGACGACCGCGACCGCGTGCAGATCGAGCAGGACCGGCAGCGCGCCGAGCGCAACCTGGCCGACACCGAGTACCTGGCGCGCGAGGTCGTGGCCCTGCGCCTGGCGGTCAGGGACATGGCGACGAAGGACTTCATCCGCGCCGAGCTGCGCGCGCTCCTGGAGGACCTGGACAAGGGCGAGCCTGCCGAGAACGGACGTGCGCGTGCCTGAGGCCGGACCCTCCGGTGCGGGTGTCGCCGAGCTGGTCGAGCGCGCCCTCTCCGGCGTGCTCGACCCGGAGATCCGCAAGCCCGTGACCGAGCTGGACATGATCGGCGGTGTGACGGTCGACCCGGACGGGCACGCCACCGTGCGCGTGAAGCTGACGATCGTCGGGTGCCCGGCCGCGGACAAGATCGAGCGGGACGTCCGGGCCGCGACCGCGTCTGTGCCCGGCGTCAACGGCGTGACGGTCGACGTCTCGGTGATGACGCCCGCCGAGCGGGCGGCCCTCACGGAGAAGCTGCGCGGCGGACGCGCGGCGCGCGCTCAGCAGTTCGGGCCCGACTCGCTGACCCGCGTCTACGCGGTGACCAGCGGCAAGGGCGGGGTGGGCAAGTCCACTGTCACCGCCAACCTGGCTGTGGCGCTCGCCGAGCGCGGCCTCCGGGTCGGCCTGGTGGACGCGGACGTGCACGGCTTCTCGATCCCCGGGCTGCTCGGCCTGACCGACGCCGAGGGGGTCGCGGTGCGGCCGACGCGCGTGGACGACATGATCCTGCCGCCGGTCGCGTACGGCGTGAAGGTCATCTCGATCGGGATGTTCGTGGACTCCTCGTCGGCGGCGGTCGCCTGGCGCGGGCCGATGCTGCACCGGACGATCCAGCAGTTCCTGGGGGATGTGTTCTTCGGCGACCTGGACGTGCTGCTCCTCGACCTCCCGCCCGGCACCGGGGACGTCGCGATCTCGGTCGGCCAGCTCCTGCCGCAGGCGGAGGTGCTCGTGATCACCACACCGCAGCCGGCGGCGGCCGACGTCGCCGAGCGCAGCGGCGTCGTGGCGCGCCAGACCGGCCAGCGGATCGTGGGCGTCATCGAGAACATGGCCGGGCTCGTGCAGCCGGACGGCAGCGTGCTGGAGCTGTTCGGCTCCGGCGGCGGCGCGGAGGTCGCGCGGCGGCTCTCGGAGGGTCAGGACGTCCCGGTGCCGCTGCTCGCCAGCGTCCCGCTCAGCGTTCCGCTACGCACCGGAGGCGACACCGGAGCGCCGATCGTGGTCACCGACCCGCAGGACCCGGCCGCCGCCGCGATCCGCGCCGTCGCCGCCGGCCTCGCCGTACGCCCCCGCGACCTCCCGCGCCGCAAGCTCCCCCTGTCCACCCGTTAGACGGGTTCGGCCAGGCGGGCCAGGAGCTCGATGAGGAGGCGCTCGGTGAGGGGGCGTGGCAGCGCCTCGATCAGCGCCAGGAGCGGCGCCTGCTCGTCCGGGAGGCCGGGGGCGTCGCCCGCGATCCCGACGGCGCGCAGCACCCCGGCGGCCGTGTCCGAGTCGAGCGGCCGGTCGCCGAGCGGCGGCAGCGCGGACAGCGCGGCGGCGGCGTCCACGGGCGGCCTGCCGCGCACGTCGTCCGCGGAGGCCCGCAGCGCGGCCTCCAGCTCGTCCACGCGGTCCCGGGTGACCGGGGTGATCGTCAGGTGCGTCGTGGGCGGCAGCCGCGTCCCGTCCGGCTGTGTCAGCCCCGGCTGGAGCTGGAGGTGCCAGCCGCGCGTGCGCGCCCGGTCGGCCCAGTGATGCGGGTCGACCCTGCGGTCCTCCGGCACGGCGTCGTCGGTCGTGACCGCCAGCAGCGGCCCCGTCGGCTCCCCCACCACCCGCAACCCCTCGATGTCGCCCACGATGTCGGCGAGCGTGCGCGTCGCCCGCAGGCACGCCTCCGCGAGCGACGCGAAGCCGCGCGCCCCGAGCGCCTGGATGATCGCCCACGACGCCGCGAGTGCGCCGGCGGACTTGGAGCCGAGCAGCGTCGGGTTCACGACCGGGTAGCCCGGCCAGCCGGTCGTCGCGAAGTACTGCAGCCGCTGCCGGTCGCGCCCCCGCTGCAGCAGGACGCTCGCACCCTTCGGCGCGTAGCCGAACTTGTGGAGGTCGGCCGACAGGCTGGTGACCCCGGGCACGCGGAAGTCCCACGCGGGCAGCGCCGACCCGTCCGGCTCGCGCCAGAACGGCAGGATCCAGCCGCCGATGCACGCGTCGACGTGGAGGTCCACACCGGCCTCGTCGCACGCCCCCGCAACCTCCTCGACCGGGTCGAGCGACCCGTAGGGGTACGACGGCGCGGAGACGACCGCGAGCGCGACGTCCGGCCCCAGCCGTTCGGTCAGCCGCGCCGGGTCCAGCCGCCCGGTGTCCGCGTCGACCGGCACCAGGTCCAGCTCCAGCCCGAAGTACTCCGCCGCCTTGTGGAACGCCGCGTGCACCGTCACCGGCGCGACGATCCGCGGCACGCCGGATCCGCCGCGCGCCCGCCACGCCTCCCGCGCGGTCTTCACGGCCAGCAGGCAGGACTCGGTGCCGCCGGACGTCACCGACCCGACCACGTCGTCGCCGCCGTGCAGCAGCTCGCGCGCGAACCCGAGCACCTCGCGCTCCATCACCGCCACCGAGGTGAAGGTGGTCGGGTCGAGCCCGTTCACCGGCTGCACCATCCGCACCGCGGCGGCGGCCAGCTCGTCGAGCTCGGCGATCCCGGAGTCGTACACGTAGCTCAGCACGTGGCCGCCGTGCGTCGGCGCGTCCGCGGCACGCAGGGACGCGAGCCGGCTCAGGATGGCGTTCCGGTCAAACGAGGTCATCGACGTCTCCCTTCCGCAGCCGGTACCGCGCCAGCGGCGCCAGGCTCGCCGCGATGATCGCCGCGGGGATGAGGCTGAAGCTCAGCACGATCCCGACCACGGCCTCCGCGGGCTGCGTCGCACCCCCGGCCGCCGCGGCGTCCGACGCCGAGCGGGCGATGTACCCGGTCAGCGCGAGCACGATGGTGAGCACGGTCGCGCCGAGCGCCATCCCCGTCGTCTCGCCCGCGGTCCACATCCCGCCGAACGTCCCCGCACGGCCGGGACCGTTGCGGCGCGCGTCGTGCGAGATGACATCCGGCAGCATCGCCATCGGCAGCGACTGCATACCCGCGTAGGCGGCGCCCGCGACCGCGACAGGCAGGTACACCCACGCCCCGGGGAACCAGACCAGCAGCACCATCGACAGCGCCGCCGCCCCGAACAGCACGCTCGCCGCCCGGAAGCCGCGCTCCTTGCCGATCCGCCGCGCCACGACGCCCCACAGCGGCGTCACGACCAGCGCAGGGCCGATCAGCGCGATGAACAGGAACGTCACCGCGTCCTCCGAGTGCAGCACCCAGGTCGCGACGTAGTTCGCGCCGGCGAGCATCATCCCGGTCGCCAGCCCCTGCAGCAGGAACGTCAGCAGCAGCGCCCGGAACGGCTGGCTGTCGCGCAGGGCGCCGATCCCCGCCGCGTAGTTCGTGCGCAGCGTCGTGAGCACGCCCTCCCGCGGCGGCAGCACCTCCGCGGGCAGCTGCCGCGGCGCGACGAACGCGGACACGAGCATGCCGCCGCCGATGACGACGCCCGCGACGAGCGCCATCAGGAAGTAGCCGGCGAAGTCGTTCCCGCCGCCGAGCGACCGCAGCGCGGGGCCGCCGGCGCCGAACAGCAGGATCGCGAAGGTCAGCACCACCACGCGCCAGGTCAGCAGCCGGGTGCGCTCGTCGTAGCCGGAGGCCAGCTCGGCCGGGAGGGCGATGTACGGCACCTGGAACAGGCTGAACGCGGTCGCTGTCAGCAGGAACGCCACGAACACCCACACGGCCGCGGGGACGGCGGCGGTGCCGGCCGGGACGGCGAAGGTGAGCAGGAAGAACACCGGCAGCGCCACCGCACCGAGCACCATCATCGGCCGCCTCGACCCGTGCGCGGCCAGCATCCGGTCGCTGCGGGCGCCGATCACCGGATCGATGATCACGTCCCACACCTTGGCGACCGTGACGACGAGCCCGGCGGCGAGGGCGGCCACGCCCAGGCTGTCGGTGAGGTAGTACACGAGGACCAGCCCGGGGAGCGTCGCGAAGCCTCCGGTGCCGAGCGAGCCGACGGCGTAACGGGCGACAGTCGCCCGGGTCAGCGACTGCTGCGTTGCGATCATTCCCGCATCGTAGGGGATGCGGGGCTGCATCGGGGCGCGGCGCGTCAGCGACGCGCGGCCGATCCTGTACGAGCGCTCAGGTCGACTCGGGGTCGAACGGCGGCACCGTCCCCGGCGCGAGGCTCGCGCGCTGGCCCGATCCCGACTGGCCCAGTGCAGACGGGGTCACCGGCTTGATCGCGGAGGGCGCCGGAGTGTCGTCCAGCAGCGCCTCACGGATGATGCGGCGCGGGTCGTACTGACGCGGGTCGAGCTTCTTCCAGTCGACGTCGTCGAACTCCGGCCCCATCTCCTCTTTCATGCGGTCCTTGGCGCCGTCGGCGAAGTCGCGCACCGTGCGCACGAACTGCCGGAGCTTGCCCGCGTAGAGCGGAAGCCGTTCCGGCCCGATGAGGAACGCGGCGATCACAGCCACGATGAGTAGCTTCTCGAAGGTCAGGCCGAACACACATGAAGAGTATCGCGCGCGGCTGCACGAATGCTGGATCGGCTGGGCCTATTCTGGACCGAGGCCACCGACGGGAGACACGTGTCTGACAAAGACTCCAACTGGAGATTCGCCGACGACGTCATCGTCGAGAGCGAGGTGATCGCCCGCGCCCGCCAGCAGTCCCTGGAGCTCGGCGTCGACCCGATCGCGCCGAGCACGGGCGCGCAGGCGGCCGTCGTGGTCGCCGCGACCAAGGCGGAGAACATCGTGGAGATCGGCACCGGCGTCGGCGTGTCGGGGCTCTGGCTGCTGCACGGCGGCCCGGAGGCCCAGCTCACCAGCATCGACGTCGAGGTCGACCACCAGCAGCACGCGCGCACGTTCTTCACCGAGGCGGGCATCGCGGCCAACCGCGTCCGGCTCATCACCGGGCACGCGCTGGACGTCCTCCCCCGGATGAACGAGAACTCCTACGACATCGTCTTCATCGACGCCGACCCGCAGTCGGTGATCGAGTACGTCGAGCACGGCCTCCGGCTGGTGCGTCCGGGCGGGACCGTCCTCGTCGCCCGTGCGCTCTGGCGCGGTCGGGTCGCCGACCCCGCGGCGCGCGACCCGCTGTCGACCGGCTTCCGCACGCTCATCACCGAGACGGCGGCCTCCGGTGCCGTGATCAGCGCGCTGTCGCCGGCGGGCGACGGGCTGCTGCAGATCACCAAGCTGACGCCCTAGAACACCCGGCAACGAGGAAGGGGCCCCGATCGCTCGGGGCCCCTTCTCGGGTATCTCGTTCAGTCGGGTACGTCGTCAGGATGCGCTCACGACGCTCGCGAGAGCGTCGTGAAGCTCCTTGGCCTCCGCATCGTTGACGGAGACGACCAGACGTCCCCCACCTTCGAGCGGTACCCGCACGATGATGAGCCGTCCCTCCTTCACAGCCTCCATTGGCCCGTCCCCGGTCCTCGGCTTCATGGCCGCCATGCAGCTCCCCTTTCGTGGATGTCGTGTCCATTATCCGTCATCCACGGCTGACGGGGAAATCGCCGGTCTACCCCGCGCGCAATGGGCCGCGGGCGACACGCCGCCACGGGTGCCGGATCACGGCGGCGACCAGTCGGCCCCGTCCACACCCCAGCAGATCGCGATCCAGCCGACCTGCAGCGCCACGAACAGCACGACCATCCCGACCCGGTACACCCGGCTTCTCGGCATGGCGACGACGCCCAGCAGCGGGAACAGCGGCATGAGCAGGCGGAACGTGCTCGACTGCGGGAAGAACACCGCGAACAGGTAGAGCGAATAGGCCGCGATCCAGAACCGGAGGTCGACGCCGAGCCGGCGCACCGCGGGCGAGAACAGCAGCACAGCGTAGACGGCGACGAGCAGCAGGAGCGCGATCACGCCGATCCAGCCCGGCACGCCCAGCATCACGCTCGCCCACCAGTTCGCACCCTGGAACCACGGCGTGAACGGCACGAGGTGCGTGTAGCCGATGTAGGGCGCGCGCCAGGCGAGCTCGGTGTCGGTGTAGGCGGTCCACGATCCGGTGGCGACCGCGGCGATGGCCGGCCAGGCGATCCCGCCCACGGCGCTGAACACGGCGAGCGACACGCTCAGCACGCGCTGCCGCACCGGGAACGGGTCCTCGCGCCTGTGCAGCCAGCGGTGGACGACGTGGAGGCCGACCGCCAGCGCGAAGGCCAGTCCGCTCGGCCGCGTGAACGCCATCGCGAGCACCACGGGGAAGAGCCAGCCGTACCTCCGCTCGACCAGGAGCAGCAGCGCGGCGGCGAGCAGCAGCAGGTAGAGCGACTCGGCGTAGGCGAGCTGGAACAGCGGCGAGACCGGCGAGAAGCACAACAGCACCACCGCGAACATGCTCGTGGACGCGCCCAGGCCCACGCGCAGCATCAGCCGGTAGAACACCAGCGCGGCCCCGGCCGCGCACGCCACGGACACCAGCACAGCGGCGGGCGCCCACGGCAGCCGGGTGAGGAACATCACCGCGTTCACGACCCCCGGGTAGCCGGGCAGGAACGCCCAGGCGTTCTCGGTCACATGGAGGCCGTCGCTCGACGGCAGCGACGCCGGGTAGCCGCTGACCGCGACGATGTTGTACCAGAGGCCGTCCCAGATCGTCGCGAACGAGAAGTAGTCGGGGTGCGCGCCGGTCCACGGGTTCCTGCCCTGGTTGGCGGCGAAGATCAGCAGGATGACGGTGGTGACCGCCCGGCTGGCGAGGAAGACGCCGAGGACGCGCACCCACCAGCGCGACCACCAGGGGCCGCCCGGCGTCAGCGCCGCCTCCCGGGCCTCAGCGGGCGCCGGGACCGCTGAGCCAGGCACGGAGACCAGCCTCCACCGCGACGATCTGCTCGACATCGACGCGCTCGTCGTCGGCGTGCGCCTTCAGCGGGTCGCCAGGGCCGTAGTTGACCGCGGGGATGCCGAGCGCGCTGAACCGGGCGACGTCGGTCCAGCCGTACTTGGGCTTGGCGACGCCGCCGACCGCGGCGACGAACTCCTGCGCGAGCGGGGCGTCCAGTCCCGGGCGGGCGCCGTCGGCGCGGTCCACCACGGTGATCTCGTAGCCGTCGAACAGCTCGTGCATGTAGGCGATGGCCTCCTCCGAGCTGCGGGAGGGGGCGAACCGGTAGTTGACGTGCACCATCGCCTCGTCGGGGATGATGTTGCCTGCGACGCCGCCCGAGACACCCACCGCGTTCAGGCCCTCGCGGTACACCAGGCCGTCGACCTCCACCTCGCGGGCGGTGTAGCCGGCCAGCAGGTCGAGGACGGGCGCGATCTTGTGGATGGCGTTCTCGCCGACCCAGCCGCGGGCCGAGTGCGCGCGGAGGCCGTACGCCCGGACCTCGACGCGGAGGTTGCCGTTGCAGCCGCCCTCCACGACGCCGTTGCTCGGCTCGCCCAGGATGGCGAAGTCCCCGACGAACAGATCCGGCCGGTTGCGGGCGAGGCGGCCGAGGCCGTTCAGCTCGGCGTTGACCTCCTCGTGGTCGTACCACATCCAGGTCACGTCGATCGCGGGGTCGGTGAGCTCGGCGGCGAGCTTGAGCTGCACCGCGACGCCGGCCTTCATGTCGACCGTGCCGCGGCCCCAGAGATAGCGGACCCCGCCGTCCACCTCGAACCGGGTGGGGAGGTTGTCGTTGAGCGGCACGGTGTCGATGTGGCCGGCGATCAGCGCACGGCGCTCGCGTCCCAGGTTCGTGCGCGCGACGACGGTGTCGCCGTCGCGGATGATCTCGAGGTGCGGCAGCGGGGACAGCGCCTCCACGATCGCGTCGGCGAGCGTTCGCTCGTTCCCGGACACCGACTCGATGTCGCAGATCTGCCGGGTGAGGTCGATGGACGTGGCGCTGAGGTCGAGAGGCACGCTACTAATCTAGGGGCATGCCTTCCGACTTTCCTGACGAGTCCGCCGCCCGTTCCGCCTGGGGGTACGGGCTGGCCACGATCGCCGGCGACGGCACCGTGCTCGACACCTGGTTCCCCGAGCCGCGCCTGGGCCGCCTCCCGGCCGGACGCGAACGCTGGATCGCCCCTGCCGAGTTCGAGGAGCTCGCCGGCGAGGACCCGCGCCGCAACGTCCGCATCGACATCGTGACGGTGGAGATCGACGTCGAGGCCGCCCCGGCCTCCACGCCGGACGCCTACCTGCGCCTGCACCTGCTGTCCCACCTGCTCGCGCGCCCCAACACGGTGAACCTCGACGGGATCTTCGCGCACCTCCCGATCGTCGCGTGGACCAACGCCGGGCCGGTCCTCCCGGCCGACCTGGACCGCCTGCGGCCGACGCTGCAGCGTGCGGGCATCCACGTGACCGGCATCGACAAGTTCCCGCGCCTGCTCGACTACGTGACGCCCGACCGGGTGCGCATCGCGGACGCCTCCCGCGTGCGCCTCGGCGCCCACCTCGCGCCCGGGACCACCGTCATGCACGAGGGCTTCGTCAACTTCAACGCGGGCACGCTCGGCTCCTCGATGGTGGAGGGCCGCATCTCGCAGGGCGTGGTGGTCGGCGACGGCTCCGACATCGGCGGCGGCGCCTCGATCATGGGCACCCTCTCCGGCGGCGGCACCCAGCGCGTCGCGATCGGCCAGCGCGCGCTGCTCGGCGCGAACTCCGGCATCGGCATCTCGATCGGCGACGACACCGTGGTGGAGGCCGGGCTCTACGTCACCGCCGGCACGAAGGTGGTCGTGGTCGACAGCCCCGCCACCGCGGACGGCCGGCCGCAGACCGTCAAAGCCGTCGAGCTCTCCGGCGTCCCCGGCCTGCTCTTCCGCCGCAACTCCCTCACCGGCGCCGTGGAGGTCCTCCGCCGCTCCGGCACCGGCGTCGAACTCAACCCCACCCTCCACGCCTGACCCCCTCCATCAATTCCGGACTTGTGTACGCGACACGCCGTGTGTGCGCGTACACAAGTCCGGAAGAGATTGCTGGCTAGACGAGGGTGAGGACGGAGGCGGGGTCGGCCAGGATGCGGCCGATGTCGGCGAGGAAGCGGGAGCCCTGCTCGCCGTCCACGATCCGGTGGTCGAAGGTCAGCGCGAGCGTGAGCACGTCGCGCAGGGCGATCTCGCCGCGGTGCTCCCACGGCTGACGCCGCACGGCTCCGACGGCCAGGATCGCGGCCTCCCCCGGCGTCAGGATCGGCGTGCCCGCGTCGACGCCGAACACGCCCACGTTGGTGATCGTGATCGTGCCGCCGGTCAGCGCGGACGGCGGCGTCTTGCCCGAGCGAGCGGTCACCGCGAGCTCGCGGATCGCACCGGACAGCTCGGCCAGCGAGTGGCCGTCGGCGTCGCGGATGACCGGCACCAGCAGTCCGCGCGGGGTCGCCGCCGCGATGCCGAGGTTGATCGCGCGGGTCTGCACGATCTCCTGAGCCGCCTCGTCCCACCTGGAGTTGACCTCCGGCGTGCGCCGCGCCGCCAGGCACAGCGCCTTCGCGACGACGGCGAGGAGGCCGGGACGGGCGTCGGCGAGGTCGGGCCGGGCGCGCAGGCGCTCGATCAGCTCGCTCGTCGGCGTGACGTCGACCGTGAGGAACACCGTCGCCTGCGGAGCACCGAACGCGCTGCGCACCATCGCGTCGGCGGTCGCCTTGCGGACGCCCTTGATCGGGATGCGGAGCTCGCCGGGTGCGGCCTCGGCGGTCGCCTGCGGCGCTGACGGCCGAGTGGCGTACGCGTCGAGGTCGGCGCGCGTCACCAGCCCGCGGTCGCCGGTGCCGGTGACGGCGGCGAGGTCGATGCCGCGTTCCCTGGCCAGCTTGCGGACGGGCGGGGTCGCGCGCGGGCGCTCGCGCACCGCGGTGTCGGTCCCGGGAGCCGCGGGCCGTGCAGGCGGTGCGGCGGCAGGCGGTGCGACGACCGGCGCTGCGGCGACAGCCGCCGACGCCGCCGGCTGCGACGCCAGCCCCGGACGGGCACGCCGAGCGGGCCTCCCCGTGGCATCCGGTCGCGCGCCGTAACCCACGAGCACCGGCTCCCTGACCGGCGCGTCACCCGACGGCGCGTCCTCGGTCGGTTCAGCCACCGGCACCACCGGCTCTGAGCCGCCCGCGCCCTCCACCTCGAACGCCAGCAGCGGCTCCCCCACCGCCACCGTCACGCCGGGCTCGACGTACAGCCGGGACACCGTCCCCGCGTACGGGGCGGGCAGCTCGACCAGCGCCTTGGCGGTCTCCACCTCGGCGATGATCTGGTTGAGATGCACGGTGTCCCCCACCGCGACGTGCCAGCTCACCAGTTCCGACTCGGTGAGTCCCTCGCCCAGGTCCGGGAGCGCGAACTCCTTGACCGCCATCAGTCCTCCACTCCGCTCAGCGAGTTCGGGCGGTCCATGGCGCGGTCGATGCCGTCCAGGATGCGGTCGAGGTCGGGCAGGTGCGCGGCCTCCAGCTTCGCGGGCGGGTACGGGATGTCGTGGCCGGTGACGCGCACCGGCGCGTGCTCCAGGTGGTAGAAGCAGCGCTCAGTGATGGAGGCGGAGATCTCCGCGCCGAGACCGCCGGACAGCGCGGCCTCGTGCGTGACGACCAGGCGGCCGGTCTTGCGCACCGACGCCGCCACGGTGTCGAGGTCGAGCGGCGACAGCGAGCGGAGGTCGATGACCTCCACCGAGACGCCCTCGTCCTCCGCCGCGAGGGCCGCGTCCGCGGCCAGCTGCACCAGGCCGCCGTAGGTCACCAGCGTGACATCGCCGCCCTGGGTGAGCACGCGCGCGGTTCCCATCGGACGGGCGTCCTGGAGCGCGGCCTCCTCGTCCACCTCGCCCTTGGCGTGGTAGCGGCGCTTGGGCTCGAAGAACAGCACCGGGTCGTCGGAGGCGATCGCCTGGCGGATGAGCGTGTAGGCGTCCTGCGGGGTCGACGGGCTGACGACCCGCAGGCCGGCGGCGTGCGCGAAGTAGGCCTCCGGCGAGTCGGAGTGGTGCTCCGCGGCGCCGATGCCGCCCGCGAACGGGACGCGGATCGTGATCGGCATCCGCACGGCGCCGGCTGTGCGGTAGTGCATGCGCGCCACCTGGCTGACGATCTGGTCGAACGCCGGGTAGATGAAGCCGTCGAACTGGATCTCCACCACGGGACGCAGCCCGCGGTACGCCATCCCGACGGCGGTGCCCAGGATGCCGGACTCGGCCAGCGGCGAGTCCATGACGCGGCGCGGGCCGAACTCGGTCTGGAGGCCGTCCGTCACGCGGAACACACCGCCGAGGGTGCCGATGTCCTCGCCCATGAGCACGACCCTGTCGTCCTCGGCGAGCGAACGGCGGAGGCCGGCGTTGATGGCCTTGGCCATGGTCAGTGCGGTCATCGGTCACCGCCTACGAACGTGCGCAGGTAGCGCGAGTAGTGGTCCCGCTCCCGGGCGAGGCCGGTGTGCGGCTCGGCGTACACGTTGTCGAACACGGTCATCGGGTCCGGGTCCTGCAGCGCGACGACGCCCTGGCGCATCTCGGCGGCGACGTGGTCGGCGTGCTCCTGGATGGCGGTCAGCCGCTCCGGGGTCAGCAGGCCCTCGGACGCGAGGTACGCCTCCACGCGCGCGATCGGGTCTTTGGAGCGCCACTCGTCCACCTCGGCCGGGTCGCGGTAGCGGCTCGGGTCGTCGGCGGTGGTGTGCGGGCCCATCCGGTAGGTGACGGCCTCGATGAAGGTCGGTCCGCCTCCGCTGCGGGCGCGGTCGAGGGCCGAACGGGTCACGGCCATGACCGCGAGGACGTCGTTGCCGTCCACGCGGACGCTCGGCACGCCGAAGCCGGGGGCGCGCTCGGCGATCGGGCGCTGCGCCTGGAGCCCGACCGGCTCGGAGATCGCGTACTGGTTGTTCTGGCAGAAGAAGATGACCGGCGCCGCGTAGGTCGCGGCGAAGATCAGCGCCTCGTTGACGTCGCCCTCGGAGGTCGCGCCGTCGCCGAAGTAGGCGACCGCCGCCGCGTCGGTGCCGTCGGCCTGGATGCCGATGGCGTAGCCGGTGGCGTGCAGTGTCTGGGCGCCGATGATGACCTGCGGCGTCGCCATGTTGATGTCGTAGGGGTTCCAGCCGGACTGGGTGGTGCCGCGCCACACGCGCAGCAGATCGACGAGGCCGGCGCCGCGGCAGTAGGCCACGCCGTGCTCGCGGTAGCTGGAGAAGACGAAGTCGTCGCGGCGCAGCGCGCGGCCGGAGCCGATCTGTGACGCCTCCTGACCGAGCAGCGGAGGCCAGAGGCCCAGCTCGCCCTGACGCTGCAGGGCGGTCGCCTCGGAGTCGATGCGGCGGATGACGACCATGTCCTCGTAGAGATCGAGGAGCTGCTCGGCGCCGATGTCGGAGACCCAGGCGTCGAAGCGGACGTCGCTGAGGCGCCCGCCTTCAGGAGTCAGCAGCCGGACCGTGTCGGCGCCGGCCGGAAGGTGGACGTCGTCCAGTCGGGTGTCGGGTTGATTGTCGATCGTCACGGTTCACGCAACCTTCACTCTCGCGTCCGGCCGCCCGCTTGTGGCAGGCATGACCGGCTTCCGGCCTCCTTGCCGGAATTACTCGAAAGGCTACGCGCCATGATCAGCGCGCACAACTGACGGCGTGTCGACCGTGCAGAGTGCACTGTCGCGGGTCGCGTCGAGATGCTAGTTTTCACACTATGCGCACGTTCGACAGCACCGACAGACGCATCCTCGTCGCCCTCGCCGACGACCCGCGATCGACCAACGTCTCCCTCGCCGACCGGCTCGGCCTGAGTCGCAACACGGTGCAGGCGCGGGTGGCCGAGCTGGAACGGAACGGCGCCTTCCTGTCGTTCGAGCGGCGCATCTCGCCGACCGCCGCCGGGTATCCGCTGGCGGCCTTCGTGACGGTGCACGTGCAGCAGCAGAAGCTGGCCGCGATCGTGGAGCATCTGGCCGGCATCCCGGAGATCGTGCAGGCGCACGGCCTGTCCGGGCCGTCCGACCTGCTGCTGCGCGTCGTGTGCACCGACGCCGAGGATCTCTTCCGCATCACCGGCGCCATCCAGTCCACCGACGGCGTCGAGCGCGCCGAGACCTCCCTCGACATGGGCGAGCTCATCCCCTACCGCCTGCGCCCCCTCCTCACCCGCGGCGCCTAAGCACCCACCGCAACCATCTCTTCCGGAGTTGTGCACGCCCTGCATCGGCGTGTCGCGTACATAAGTCCGGAAGAGATTGCTGGGGGTGCCGGGGACGGCGAAGGCCGCGCCGACGGAGTCGGCGCGGCCTTCGTGTAGGGCGGGAGCTCAGCCCTCGACGGGCTCCACGGCGCCCTCGGCGGGGGCCGCAGGGCCCTCGGAGGCGGCGTCGCGGCCCTGGGTGTCCGCGTCCTCCGCGAGCACCGGGGCGAGCGACAGCTTGCCGCGGTCGTCGATCTTGGTGATCTCCACCAGGATCTTCTGACCGACGCCGAGGACGTCCTCGACGTTCTCGACGCGCTTGCCGCCGGCGAGCTTGCGCACCTCGGAGATGTGCAGCAGGCCGTCCTTGCCCGGGAGCAGCGAGATGAACGCGCCGAACGCGGCGATCTTGACGACGGTTCCGAGGAACTGCTCGCCGACCTCCGGGTTCGTCGGGTTCGCGATCGCGTTGACCTGGGCGCGGGCCGCCTCGGCCGACGGGCCGTCGGTGGCGCCGATGTAGACGGTGCCGTCCTCCTCGATGGAGATCTCGGCGCCGGTCTCGTCCTGGATCGCGTTGATCGTCTTGCCCTTCGGGCCGATCAGCTCGCCGATCTTGTCGACCGGGATCTGGACCGAGATCACGCGCGGCGCGGTCGGGGCCATCTCGTCCGGGGCGTCGATCGCGGCGTTCAGCACGCTGAGGATGGTCGTGCGAGCATCCTTGGCCTGCTTGAGCGCGCCCGCCAGCACCGACGACGGGATGCCGTCGAGCTTGGTGTCGAGCTGGATCGCGGTGACGAACTCGCTGGTTCCGGCGACCTTGAAGTCCATGTCGCCGAGCGCGTCCTCCGCGCCCAGGATGTCGGTGAGCGCCGCGTAGCGGGTCTCGCCGTCGACGACGTCGGAGATCAGGCCCATCGCGATGCCGGCGACCGGGGCGCGCAGCGGCACACCGGCGTTCAGCAGCGACAGGGTGGACGCGCAGACCGAGCCCATCGAGGTCGAGCCGTTGGAGCTCAGCGCCTCGGAGACCTGACGGATCGCGTACGGGAACTCCTCGCGGGTCGGCAGCACCGGCACGAGCGCGCGCTCGGCCAGGAAGCCGTGCCCGATCTCGCGACGCTTCGGCGACCCGACGCGGCCGGTCTCACCGGTCGAGTAGGGCGGGAAGTTGTAGTGGTGCAGGTACCGCTTCTTGGTGACAGGCGACAGCGAGTCGATCTGCTGCTCCATCTTGAGCATGTTCAGCGTGGTGACGCCCAGGATCTGGGTCTCGCCGCGCTGGAAGATCGCCGAGCCGTGGACGCGCGGGATGACCTGCACCTCGGCGTCGAGCGGACGGATGTCGGTCAGGCCACGGCCGTCGATGCGGATGCCCTCGCGCAGCACGCGGCCGCGCATGACCACCTTGGACACCGACTTGTACGCCGCGGAGAGCTGCGTGAGCACCTCCGCGTCGAGCACGCCGGCCTCCACCTTCTCGGTGAGGGCGACCTTGACGCGCTCCTTGAGGGCGTCGTCGGCGTTCTGGCGCTCGACCTTGTCGGCGATCTGGTAGACGTTCACCAGCTCGTCGTAGGCGAGGCCCGCGACGTTGTCGTAGGTCTCCTTCGAGTAGGGCAGGAACACCGGGTAGTCGGCGATCGCCTTCGCGGACTGCGAGGCGAGCACCGTCTGCGCGGCGACCAGCTCGCGGATGAACGGCTTGGCGGCCTCCAGACCCTGGGCGACGACCTCCTCGCTCGGCTTGACGGCGCCGCCCTGGATGAGGTTCCAGCTGCCCTCGGTGGCCTCCGCCTCGACCATCATGATCGCGACGTCGCCCTCGGTGCCGTCCTCATTGGTGAGGACGCGGCCGGCGACGACGAGGTCGAAGACGGCCTCCTCGAGCTGCGAGGCCTTCGGGAAGGCGATCCACTGGTCTTCGTGCTGGCCGTTGCCGGGGATGAGCGCGAGGCGCACGCCGGCGATCGGGCCGGAGAACGGCAGACCGGAGATCTGGGTCGAGGCGCTGGCCGCGTTGATGGCCAGGGCGTCGTAGAACTCGTCCGGGGCGATGCTCAGGACGGTGATGACGATCTGGACCTCGTTGCGGAGGCCGTCGACGAACGACGGGCGCAGCGGGCGGTCGATCAGGCGGCAGACGAGGATCGCCTCGGTGGAGGGGCGGCCCTCACGACGGAAGAACGAGCCGGGGATCTTGCCGGCGGCGTACGAGCGCTCCTCGACGTCGACGGTCAGCGGGAAGAAGTCGAAGTTGTCCTTCGGGTGCTTGCTGGCGCTCGTCGCGCTCAGCAGCATGGTCTCCTCGTCGAGGTAGGCGGCGACAGCGCCCTGCGCCTGCTGGGCGAGGCGTCCGGTCTCGAACCGGACGGTGCGGGTGCCGAAGCGTCCATTGTCGAGGACTGCTTCGGCGAACTTGATTTCGGGACCTTCCAAGAGGTCTTTCTCCTTTGTTTAACGTCGCAGCCCCGTCTGGGCGCGACTCCACAATGGAGCGAGCAGGCAGTTCGACACGTCTTATCGTGTACGCGGCATCCCATGCGGGTGCGTGGGCTGAGCCCGTCTGGCCATCAGTAGAAATACACGGTTACGTCGTGGCGACGCATCCGGATACCACCACCGAGGACCAGCTCCTGCCAGCCTGCTCCAGTGATCGGCATTCGGCCGACCAGGAGAATCCTATCAGTCGTGATGCTCGGGAGGCCGGATTCGGCGGGATCGGAGCGCGAGCGTCGCCCGCGCGGCGTCGGCCAGGGCGACGCCGTAGGACGGCCCGTGCCCGGCGGCGTGCACGGCGAGCGGGTGGAGCTGGTGCAGCGGGACGCGCTCCCGCCAGCCCGCGCTCAGCGGCCGGGCGGCGTCGTACCCGGCGAGGATGTCGTCCAGGTGCGGCGCGCCGAACAGGGCGAGCATGGCCAGGTCGGTCTCCCGGTGGCCGCCGTGCGCCGCGGGGTCGATGAGGACGGCGCCGCCCGGCGACCAGAGCACGTTGCCCGTCCAGAGGTCGCCGTGGAGGCGCGCGGGCGGCTCGCCGTCGTCGAAGTCGCCGGCCTCCACGCGGGCGAGGGCGGCCTCCACCACCTCCCGCTGCTGCGCGGTCAGGTTGCCGGCCGCCTCTGCCGGATCGAGGTAGGGCCGGACGCGGTCGCGGGCGTAGAAGCGGCCCCAGCTCGTCTCGTGCGCCACCGGGAGCGGCCGTCGGCCGATGAAGAGGGGGCCGTCCCAGCCGTCCGGCGGGGCGCCGAAGGCGGCGGCGCCGGCGGAGTGCGTCACGGCGAGCGCGGCGCCGAACGCGCGCGCGGCGGAGCGGTCGGGGCGGGCCCCGGCCACCTCCTCCAGCTCGATGCGCCCGGGCGACGCGCCCACCACCCGCACGACGCGGGCGCCGCCGTCGCGCTCGGCCTCGGCGAGCCAGCGCAGGCCGGCGGCCTCCGCCTCGAAGAACGCGGCGGGCGCGTCGGGGCGTTCCTTCACGATCGTGCGCACGTGATCCACCGTACTCAGCCGCCGCACCGCGTACGATGCTGCGCATGGACGACGCCGTCGACGCTCTGGAGGGCACCCTCCATCCCGGGCTGCGCCCCGTGGTGGACGCCTCCTGGCGTCGTGCCGAGCAGGCGCACCTCGACCCCGCCGTCGCCGCACCGGTCGTCCTCGACGGCCCGGGGCTGGAGGACGCCAGGCGGTCGCATCCCATCGCCGCGGCCCTCCCGGTGATCCGGCAGCTCCTGGTGCGCGACGCCGAGCCGGACAGCCGCGTGGTCGTGGCGGTCGGCGACGCGCGCGGGAGGCTGCTCTGGGTGGAGGGCGACCCGGTGCTGCGCCGGCGCGCGGAGTCGATGCTGTTCGTCCCGGGGGCCGCGTGGGCGGAGGGCGACGTCGGCACCTCCGCACCGGGGACGGCGCTCGCGATCGGCGGCGGCGTGCAGATCCGCGGGGCCGAGCACTTCGCCCAGGAGGTGAAGCCGTGGAGCTGCACCGCTGTGCCGGTGCGCGACCCGGAGTCCGGCGACATCATCGGCGTGATCGATGTGACGGGCGGCGACCAGGTGGCGGAGCCGCACGTGCTGCCGCTGCTGGAGGCGACGGCGGCCGCGGTGGAGCGGGAGCTGCTGATCGCGCGCCTGCGGGACGCGCGGGCGCCAGGAGGCCCGCGCCGCGAGCGGCCCCGGCCGGCCATCGCGGCGCTGCGCGTGCTCGGTCGCGACACCGGGGAGCTCGCCGGCGCCGACGGCCGCGCCGGGACCCTGAGCGCGCGGCACAGCGAGCTGCTCACCCTGCTGGCCTGGCATCGCGACGGGCTGTCGGCCGAGCGCCTGGCCGAGCTGGTCTACGGCGACCCGGCCTCCACCGTCACCCTCCGCGCGGAGATCGTCCGGCTGCGGAAGGCCATCGCCGCGATCGCGCCGGAGCTCGGCCCGCTGGCCCGGCCGTACCGGCTGGCGGCGCCGCTGGAGACGGATCTCGGCGCAGTGGTCGACCTCCAGCGCCGCGGCGCTCACCGGGCGGCGATCGCGTCGTACGGCGGCGGGCCGCTGCCCGGCTCGGCCGCGCCCGGCATCGAGGAACTGCGCGAGGACGTCATCGCCCGGCTCCGGGAGGCCCTGCTCGAGTCGGGCTCGGCCGACCTCCTGATCGCGTGGGGCGAGACCGAGCGCGGCTCCGCCGACGAGGACATCTGGCGTGCGGCACTGCAGGCGCTGCCGCCGCACTCGCCGCGCCGCGCCCAGGTGGTCGCGCGGCTGCTCGCGCTGGAGTCCTGACCGCGCAACGGGATGCAACCTCCCGCTGCGTAACCTCCGGGACCAGAGGCGTGCGATGGGCGCACGCGACAGTCAAGGGAGACTCGCATGACTCTGAGCCCGGAACAGACCGACGGCGTGGCGGAGGCCGTCACGACCGAGAAGCCGAGCGTCTACGCCCAGCCCGGAACCGCCGGCTCCGTGGTGGGCTACGCGACGCGCTACGACCACTTCATCGGCGGCCGGTACGTCGCCCCGGCGAGCGGGCAGTACTTCGAGGACATCACCCCGGTCACCGGACGGCCGTTCACCGAGATCGCGCGCGGCACCGCCGCCGACGTCGACCGCGCTGTCGACGCGGCGTGGGCGGCGTTCCCCGACTGGAGCCGGACTTCCGTCGCCGAGCGCGCGCTGCTCCTGACGCGCATCGCCGACCGCATGGAGGCCAACCTCGAACTGCTCGCCGTCGCCGAGACCTGGGAGAACGGCAAGCCCGTGCGCGAGACGCTTGCCGCCGACATCCCGCTCGCGATCGACCACTTCCGCTACTTCGCCGGCGCGATCCGGGCGCAGGAGGGCGGCATCAGCCAGCTCGACAACGACACGGTCGCGTACCACTTCCACGAGCCGCTCGGTGTCGTCGGGCAGATCATCCCGTGGAACTTCCCCATCCTGATGGCGACGTGGAAGCTGGCGCCCGCCCTCGCGGCGGGAAACTGCGTCGTGCTCAAGCCCGCGGAGCAGACGCCGGCGTCCATCCACGTCTGGCTCGACCTGATCCGCGACCTGCTGCCGGACGGCGTGCTCAACATCGTCAACGGCTTCGGCTTCGAGGCCGGGGCGCCGCTCGCCTCGCACCCACGGATCCGCAAGGTCGCCTTCACCGGCGAGACGACGACCGGCCGGCTCATCATGCAGTACGCCAGCGAGAACCTGATCCCGGTGACGCTGGAGCTCGGTGGCAAGAGCCCGAACATCTTCTTCGAGGACGTCGCGGCGCAGAAGGACTCCTTCTACGACAAGGCGCTGGAGGGCTTCTCCTTCTTCGCGCTCAACCAGGGCGAGGTGTGCACCTGCCCGTCCCGTGCGCTGGTGCAGAAGTCGATCTACGACGGCTTCGTGGCCGACGGCCTGGAGCGGGTGAAGCGCATCACCCAGGGCAACCCGCTCGACGTCTCCACGATGATCGGCGCGCAGGCCTCCAACGACCAGTTGGAGAAGATCCTCTCGTACATGGACATCGGCCGGCAGGAGGGCGCGAAGCTGCTGACCGGCGGCGAGCGCGCCGACCTCGGCGGCGACCTGGCGGGCGGCTTCTACGTGCAGCCGACGGTGTTCGAGGGCGTCAACTCGATGCGGATCTTCCAGGAGGAGATCTTCGGGCCGGTGCTCGCGCTGACCAGCTTCAGCGACTTCGACGACGCGATCGGCACCGCGAACGACACCCTGTACGGCCTCGGCGCAGGCGTCTGGAGCCGCGACGGCTCGCAGCTCTACCGGGCCGGTCGCGCGATCGAGGCCGGCCGGGTCTGGTCGAACACCTACCACCAGTACCCGGCGCACGCGGCGTTCGGCGGCTACAAGCAGTCGGGCATCGGCCGGGAGAACCACCGGATGATGCTGGACCACTACCAGCAGACCAAGAACCTGCTGGTGTCGTACGCCGACGGCCCGATGGGGTTCTTCTAGGCCGATGGAGACCGTCGCCTCACGCGTGGACCTCACGCCGGCCGCCGCGGCGATGCTGCGGCGGCTGGCGGCGAGCCACGGCCCGCTCATGTTCCACCAGTCCGGCGGCTGCTGCGACGGCTCGTCGCCGATGTGCTACCCGGTCGGCATGTTCCGGGTCGGCGCGTCGGACGTGCTGCTCGGCGCGCTGGAGGTCGACGGGATCGACCCGGTGCGCGTGTTCATGTCGGCCTCCCAGTTCGAGTACTGGAAGTACACGCATCTCACCATCGACCTCGTGGACGGGCGCGGCAGCGGGTTCTCGGTGGAGGCGCCGGAAGGCAAGCGCTTCCTGATCCGCTCGCGGATGCTCGACGAGGCGGAGCTGGCGGCGTTCGGGCTGGGCTGACGGCCCGTCACAGACTGCGGGAGGGCGTCGCATCGGGGCGCGACCGGCGCCCTCCCGCGAACACCGCCACGATCCCGATGCCGATCAGCGTCCCGAGCGTGTTGGCGAGCAGGTCGCGCGCGTCGCTGACCCGGGCGGGCAGGAAGAGCTGCACGAACTCGATCGTCAGCGTCATCGCGACGCCGAGCGCGAACGCCAGCCACCACCGTCCGCGGCCCAGCCGCACCGCGAACAGGACGCCCACCGGCACGAACAGCAGGACGTTCGCGGTGAACTCCACCACGTCGAAGTCGATCCAGGCGAGCAGGGTCGTGGAGGCGAACGTCGCCAGCAGCCCCTCCAGCAGGGTGTTGCGGTGCGGGTCGGCCGGGAACGGGTCGAGCGTTATCCACGCCACCACCAGGAGGTAGGCGGCGGTGAGGATGAACAGGACCCGGCGGAGCATCCTCCTATGCTTGCGCACATGAGCATCGCCTTCCGCATCCCGATGTCCGGGCGCTCGACCGATGAGGAGCATCGCGTCTCCAGCCCGCTCGAGCTGCTCTTCGATCTGACGTTCGTCGTCGCGGTCGCCCAGGTGTCGGCGCAGCTCGCGCACGCGGGCGAGCAGGGACACGCGCTGACGAGCCTCGGGCCCTATCTGATGGTGTTCTTCGCCATCTGGTGGGCCTGGATGAACTTCACCTGGTTCGCCTCCGCGTACGACACCGACGACGTGCCGTACCGGCTGATGACGATGCTGCAGATGGGCGGCGTGCTGGTGCTGGCGGCGGGTGTGCCTGCGGCCTTCGAGCGTCAGGAGTTCACCGCCATAATCATCGGCTACGTCATCATGCGGCTCGCGATGGTGGGCCAGTGGGTCCGCGCGGCGATCGAGCATCCGGACGGGCGGGCGACCGCCACCCGGTACGCGATCGGGATCGCGGCGGTGCAGGTGCTCTGGGTCGCCTGGGGGTTCCTGCCGGTCGAGTTGAAGCTGTGGACGTTCCTGCTCGCGGCGTTGCTGGAGCTGCTGGTGCCGGTGTGGGCGGAGCGGCCCGGGATGACCTCCTGGCATCCGCACCACATCGCCGAGCGGTACGGGCTGTTCACGATCATCGTGCTCGGTGAGTCGGTGTCGGCCTCCGCGATCGGGGTGCAGAGCTCGCTCGCCGCGCACGGCGTCTCCCCCGCGCTGGTCGTCATCGCGGCGGCCGGGCTGGTGCTGCTCTTCGCGCTCTGGTGGCTGTACTTCCTGGAGCCCGCGGCGGAGGGCCTGGCGTCGAAGCGTGAGCGGTCGTTCTTCTGGGGCTACGGCCACTACTTCGTGTTCGCGTCGCTCGCCGCGCTCGGGGCCGGGCTGGAGGTCGCGGTCCAGCGCGGAGCGGCGCACGCCGAGGTGTCGGACACGGCGGTCGAGTACGCGATCGCGGTCCCGGTGGCGGTGTTCCTGCTGATGCTCTACGTGCTGCACGCTCCGCTGGTGCCGGAGGTCGTCATCCGTCCGCTGAAGACGGGGATCGCGATCCTGCTGGTGCTGCTGGCGCCGCTGGTGTCGCCGTGGATCGGGCTCACGGGCGTGGTGATCGTGGTCGCGATCGCCGCGGCCGGGCTGGTCGCGGCGACGCTCATCGACCGCGCGCTGGCAGCGCGCCGCGCCTGAATCCGCGCCACATTCGTGCCGAATGTCGCGTTTGGCGGGCGCAAACTCGACATTCGGCACGAATGCGGAACGGGCCGCCACCCGGAGGTGACGGCCCGTTCGCAAGAAGATCGCGTTGTCGATCGACGTCCTGACTTATCGACGCAGACCGAGGCGCTCGATGAGCGCACGGTAGCGGTTGATGTCGATGTCCGACAGGTAGCCGAGCAGGCGGCGACGCTGACCGACCAGGAGGAGCAGGCCACGACGCGAGTGGTGGTCGTGCTTGTGCTCCTTGAGGTGCTCGGTGAGGTCCTTGATCCGCTTGGTCAGGATGGCGACCTGAACCTCGGGGGATCCGGTGTCACCGGGGTGGGTCGCGTACTCGTCGATGATCGCCTTCTTGGTCTCTGCATCCAGTGCCATAGAGGGGATCCCCTTTCTCTCGTTGCGCGGTGCCCGGGGCCGAATGCCTGGGCTCTCTTTCTCCGCGGCCGTTCAGACGGCAACCTGAAGAGTTTAGCAGACCGGGATACGCGCAGAGTCCGCGCGAGCGGGTCCTCCCGGCCTCACCGCGCCTCCGGTTCGAGCAGCCCGAAACCGGCGCCCTGGGCGTCGGTCACGATCGCCCAGCGGCCGACGCCCGCGGCGGCGACCGGGGCCTCGAGGACACTCCCGCCGAGCTCCGTCAGTCGCAGCACGGCGGCGTCCAGGTCGGCGACGCCGAAGTAGACGAGCCAGTGCGCCTGCACCCCCGGAGCCGCGGTCGTCGCGCCCGCCACGTTCGCCTCTCCGACGTCGAGGAGCCCGTACGGCTCGTCGTTCACCCGCATCTCGCTCACCGCGACGCCGAGCACGTCCTCGTAGAACGGGAACGTGCTCTCGTAGTCGGGTGCGACGAGCTCCAGCCAGTCGACGGCGCCGGGCTCGTCGCGCAGCCACGGGGAGTCCTGGTCGCGCTGCCAGAGGCCGTGCACGGCGCCGGCGGGATCGGCGACGATGGCCATCCGCAGCCCGGGCATGAGCTCGCCCGGCGGGAGCAGGACCACTCCCCCGGTCGCCGTCGCGGCGGCCGCGGACGCGTCGAGGTCATCCACGGCGAAGTACACCGTCCAGACCGGGCGCTCCATCCCCGGCGGGAACGGGCCGATCGCGGCGACGGGCGTGCTGCGGAGCGACGCGACCGCGTAGCCGCCGTGGGCCGGGTCGGCGTCGGGGACGTCCCACCCGAACAGCGAGCGGTAGAACGCGGCGGCGGCGGCCGGGTCAGCGGTCTGGAGGTCGGCCCAGACGGGCGTGCCGGACGGGTACTCGGTGACGATCGGCATGCCGCACAGGCTACTCGCGCGCCGCGTCAGCCGGGCAGCCCCCGCAGCACCTCGTCCAGCGCCTCCACCGCGACGGAGGCCGGGTCGTCGCCCTCGCCGCGGGACGCCCACCAGAGCAGCGCGGAGAAGTTCGCCGAGCTGATCGCGTCGGCGAGCACCTGCGCCCGCAGCGCCTCCGCCGGCACCTGGAGCCGACGCGCGATGAACTCCGCGAGGATGTCGCGGTTCGCGCCCAGCCGGGTCAGCCCGAACCCGATCAGCGCCGGGTCGGAGGCCATCAGCCGGAGGCGGAACCGGGTCGCCTCGACGCCTTCCGGTCCGAGGTCGAGCGACTCGGTGATGGCGCGGGCGATCACGTCGCGTGGCCGTTCGTCCGCCGGGGCCGTGTCCAGGACCGCGTGCATCCGGTCGACCACCGGCTCCAGGCCGCCCCAGACCAGGTCGGGCTTCGACGGGAAGTAGCGGAACAGCGTCCGCCGCCCGATGCCGGCGAGCGCGGCGATGTCATCCATCGTGGTCGTCTCGTAGCCGTGCTCCGCGAAGTGCCGGAGGGCCAGCAGCGCGACCCGGTCGGGGTCGACGTCGGCGGGCCTGCCGCGTCTCCGCGGAACGGATCCGGCTTCGGGCGAATTCATAGTCTCCATTATGGCACTCGGTGTTATAAATGCATCGACGCCCGAACTCGAGCGCCGACGATGTCATCGACTCAAGGAGTACAGCAGTATGAGCAGCAACGGAACCGGCCGCTTCGCCGGAAAGACCGCCATCGTGACCGGGGCGGGCTCCGGCATCGGCAAGGCGACCGCACTCCGCCTCGCGTCCGAGGGCGCGCGCGTGGTCGGCAGCGACATCTCCGCCGAACGCCTGGCGGCTCTCGTGGAGGAGAACCCCGAGCTGGACATCGTCACCGTCGCGGGCGACGTCTCCAGCGAGGAGACCATCGCGGCGGTCCTGGAGGCCGCGGGCGGGAAGGTCGACGCGCTCGCCAACATCGCCGGCATCATGGACGGCTTCCTCCCGGCGGCGGAGGTCGACGACGCGACCTGGGACCGCGTGTTCCTCGTCAACGTCACCGCGATCATGCGCCTCAGCCGCGCGGTCCTCCCGCTCATGGTGGCGGCCGGCAGCGGCTCGATCGTCAACGTGTCCTCGGAGGCCGGGCTGCGCGGCTCGGCGGCGGGCGCGGCCTACACGGCCTCCAAGCACGCCGTCATCGGCCTCACCAAGAGCACGAGCGTCTTCTACGCGCCGAACGGCGTGCGGACCAACGCGGTCGCGCCGGGCGGCGTCATCACGAACGTGGACGGCACCTTCAAGTCGCAGCTCGCGGGCGAGCGCCTCGGCCCGATCATGCAGACCAACGTGCCGCCGGTGGCGCACCCCGAGCAGCTCGCGGCCGCCATCACGTGGCTGCTGAGCGACGACTCCGCCAACATCTCGGGCGTCGTCCTCGCCTCCGACGGCGGCTGGTCGGCGATCTGAGAAGTGCCCCCTGACGCGCCGAACGCCGAAGGGCACGTAAACGCCCCTAAAACAGTGTTTCAGGGGCGCCTACGTGCCCTTCGAGCGCGGGGTGGAGGTCAGCTCACGCCGAGCAGGTCGATCACGAAGATCAGGGTCTTGCCCGAGAGCGGGTGACCGCCGCCGGCCGGGCCGTAGGCGAGCGCCGGCGGGACGGTGAGCTTGCGACGGCCGCCGACCTTCATGCCGGGGATGCCGTCCTGCCAGCCCTTGATCAGGTTGTTGAGCGGGAAGTTGATGGACTGCCCGCGGCTCCACGAGGAGTCGAACTCCTCGCCCGACTCGTACTCGACGCCCAGGTAGTGCACGTCGACCTTGGAGCCGGGAGTCGCCTCCGGGCCGGAGCCCTCGACGATGTCCACGATCTCGAGGGTCGTGGGGGCCGGGCCCTCGGGAGCGTCGACCTCGGGCTTCTCATTGGTGTTCTCTGCCATGCACCCATCCAACCGGTGCAGGGCGTTCGCGTCAAAAGTCTTGCAATCCGGGCGAGCCTGGGGCAGGCTATAGCCATAACTCGACGACCCGGGAGCGTTGCAGGCATTGCCGCACCACCGGGCGTCGAGTCTTTAAGCGCTTGTTCGTCGGTCGTTCCCGAGATGGATGACTCCCACCCCCGCTAGCCGAACACTTTGCCCGGGTTCAGGATGCCGAGCGGGTCGAAGACCGACTTGAGCTTCACCTGCAGCTCGTAGGAGTCCGGCCCCAGCTCCTCCGCCAGCCAGCGCCGCTTCAGCACTCCGACGCCGTGCTCGCCGGTGAGCGTGCCGCCGAGCGCGACCGCGGTGCGGAACAGCTCGCCCGCAGCCTCCCAGACCTCCGGGCCGACCTCGTCGCCCTCGGTGATGAAGTTCGGGTGCAGGTTGCCGTCGCCCGCGTGCGCCACGGTCGGGATGGCGATGCCGTGCCGCTCGCCGATCCGCTCGATGGCCGCGAACATCTCCGGCATCCGGGACCGCGGCACCGCGACGTCCTCGATCAGCACCGTCCCGCTCGCCGCGAGCGCCGGATGGAACGCCCGGCGGATCGCCAGCAGCCGCTCGCCCTCCCCGGCGTCGGCGGCGACGCGCACCGTGCCCCCGGTCTCCGCGATCAGGGTGCTCGCCAACGCGGCGTCCGCGGCGGCGACGGGGCCGTCGAACTGGACGAGGAGGTACGCCGCTCCCCCGGTCGCGCCCAGGGCCTCCCGGATGGCCTGCTCGCCGAGGTGGGCTGAGATGCGCTCCAGCGCCGGGCCGTCGAGCAGTTCCATGATCGCCGGGCGCAGGTGCGCGGCCGTCACCCGCGCGGCGGCGTCGGAGGCCGCGCGCACGTCCGCGAACAGGGCGCCGAGCGTCACGGGCTCGCCCTGCGGGATCGGGAGGACGCGGACCGTCGCGCCGACGATCACGCCGAGCGTGCCCTCCGAGCCGACCAGCAGCGAGGTGAGGTCGTAGCCGGTGACGCCTTTGACGGTGCGGTGGCCGGTCCGCACGAAGCGCCCGTCGGCGAGCACGACGTCGAGGCCGAGGACGGCCTCCCGCGTCACGCCGTACTTGGCGCACAGCAGGCCGCCCGCGTTGGTCGCGATGTTCCCGCCGACCGTGGAGATCGCCTTGCTCGCCGGGTCGGGGGCGAAGAACAGCCCGAACGGCTCCAGCGCGGCGTTGAGGTCGCCGTTGACGACGCCGGGCTCGACGACCGCGAGCTGATCCTCGGTGGAGATCTCCCGGATGCGATCCATGCGCGCCACGCTCAGCACGAGGGAGCCGGCGGTCGCGTTCGCGCCTCCCGCCAGGCCCGTGCCCGCGCCGCGCGGGACGACCGGCACCCGGAACTCGGAGGCCGCGCGCATCGTCGCCTGGACGTGCTCGACCGTGCGGGCGTTCACGATGGCGAGCGGGAGGCCGTCGGCGACCCAGCCGGAGTGGTCGCCGCGCGCGGCGTCCAGGTGGTCCGGGTCGACCGACAGCACGTCGTCCGCGTCCTCGCCGAGCGCCGCCGTGAGCCAGTCGATGACATCCATGACCGTCATGCTAGCGCCGGTCGCACCCATGTCCGATTTCCGCTATCGGATGTCGGTGGCCCGTGCCACGCTGGGAGGCATGAGCAGCACCACGACGAAGCCGGGCGTCCACGACACGGCAGGCGACCGGCTCGCCGACCCGGTATTCGCGCAGCGCTACCGGGCGATGAGCGCCAGGGACGCCCGCTTCGACGGCCAGTTCATCACCGGGGTGCACTCCACCGGCATCTACTGCCGGCCGAGCTGCCCCGCCGTGACGCCCAAGGCCGACAACGTGACCTTCTACCTCACCGCCGCCGCCGCGCACGAGGCCGGGCTGCGGGCCTGCAAGCGCTGCCTCCCCGACGCCGTGCCCGGCTCGCCGGAGTGGAACGTGCGCGACGACCTCGCCGCGCGCGCCATGCGCCTGATCGCGGACGGCACCGTCGAGCGGGAGGGCGTGCCGGGACTCGCCCACCGCCTCGGCTACACGCCGCGCCACCTCGGCCGCGTGCTCACCGCCGAGCTGGGGGCCGGTCCCCTCGCGCTCGCGCGCGCACACCGGGCGCAGACCGCGCGGCTGCTGCTGGCGGGCACCGACATGCCGGTCACCGACGTGGCGTTCGCCGCGGGCTTCTCCAGCGTGCGGCAGTTCAACGAGACGATGGCGGAGATCTACCACGTCACGCCCGGCGCGATCCGGGCGTCCGCGCGACGCCGGCCCGGGATCGCACACGGGCCGATGGTGACGGGCGCGACGGCGGGCGCGTCACTGACGCTGCGGCTGCCCGCACGCGCGCCGTTCGACGGCGGGCGGGTGCTGGCGTTCCTCGGGGCGCGGGCGATCGAGGGCATGGAGGCCGCGGTGGCGGGGGCGGACGGCTCCGGAATCGCGCCATCTTACAGCCGCGCCCTCCGCCTCCCGCACGGTCCCGCCGCCATCCGCCTCACCCTCGCGGGCGACGCCGAGTCCCCCGCGATCGAGTGCGAGGCGAGCCTCGCGGACATGGCCGACCTCGCCCCGCTGGTGGCACGGGTCCGGCGCCTCCTCGACCTGGACGCCGACGCGGAGGCCATCGACACCGCGCTGGCGGCCGATCCGGTGCTCGCGCCGTCCGTGGCTGCGGCGCCGGGGATGCGGGTGCCCGGAGCGGTCGACCCGGAGGAGATCCTGTTCCGTGCCCTGATCGGGCAGCAGGTGTCCGTGCCGGCCGCGCGAACCGCGCTCGCCCGCCTCACCGCTGCGCTCGGCGAGCCCGTGGCGATCGGCGGCTTCACGAGGCTGTTCCCGACCGCGGAGGCGATCGCCGAGCACGGCAGGGAGGTGCTGCGCGGCCCGGGCAAGCGCATCGACGCGATCGTGGGCGCCGCCGCGGCGCTGGCGGACGGCTCGCTCGCGATCGACGTCGGCGAGTCCCGTTCCGAGCTGGAGGCCCGGCTGGTCGCGCTCCCCGGCATCGGCCCGTGGACCGCCGGCTACGTCGCCCTGCGCGTGCTCGGCAGCCCGGACGTGCTGCTCACCGGCGACCTGGCGCTGCGGCAGGGGGCGGCGCGGCTCGGCCTCCCGGCGGACCCGCGCGAGCTCGCCGCGCGCGGGGAGCTCTGGTCGCCGTGGCGCTCCTACGCCGGGATGCACCTGTGGGAGAGCGCGCACGAGGCGCAGCGGGAAGCGCGGGAGCAGAAGGGGGCGCAGCGGGCGATGCGGCCGAGTCGCAGCCCCACGGGCACGCGCGAAGCGTAGGATCGCCGTCACAGGGCCACCGTGACGGCCCGGCCATCAATACGTGGATTTCGGTCGAGGAGGGAGCGCTCTCGTGCCCTCGATCACCGTCGTGATCCCCGCTCTCGACGACGCCGGGATGCTCGCCCGCTGCCTCTCCGACCTCGCCGCGCAGCTCCGCCCGGCGGACGAGATCATCGTCGTGGACAACGGCAGCTCCGACGACACCGCGGCCGTCGCCCGCGCCGGCGGGGCGCGCGTGCTGGAGCAACCGGTGCGCGGCATCTTCCCCGCGGCCTCCACCGGCTACGACGCCGTCACCACGGACATCGTCGCGCGCCTGGACGCCGACTCGCGGCCTCCGGTCGACTGGCTGCTGCACATCGAGGCCGAGTTCGTGGACGACCCGGCGATCGGCGTGCTGACCGGCCCCGGCGTCTTCTACGACGGCAACACGTTCGTCGCGGGCCTCGGCCAGCTCCTCTACATCGGCGGCTACTTCTGGTCGATGGAGATCTGGCTCGGGCACCCGCCGATCTTCGGCTCCAACTTCGCGATGCGCCGGGAGGTCTGGCAGGAGGTCCGCGGGCGCGTGCACCGCGACCTGCGCGAGGTGCACGACGACCTGGACCTCGCCATCCACCTCGACCCCGGCGTGGTGGTGCGCTACGACGAGCGGCTGCTGGTCGGCATCTCGTCGCGGCCGTTCTCGACCTGGCGCGGCTTCGGGCGGCGCATCCGCTGGGCGTTCGGCACGCTGCGCATGCACCTGCCCGAGGAGACGCCGTGGCGGCGCAGGGCGGCGCGGCGGCGATGGGAGGCCGAGCACACCGAGGAGGCCCCGGGCGCGATGGCCTGAGCAGCGCAGAGAAGGCCCGGGTTCTGCGCGTTGTGGGCGTTCTCCGCGCCCGTCCCGGTTCGTGTCGGCGGGCTCCCGACCGATAGGTTGGACAGTGTGAGATTCTCGCACCTCAGCACCACCCCGGACTCGCACCCGCGCCTGGCGGCCGTCATCGGAGACGGCGCCCTCTTCCTCGACGAGCTCGTCGCGGACGCGCCCCGCGACCTCCAAGACCTCATCGAGCGTGGCGACGCGAGCCTGGCGGAGGTGCGCTCCCTCGTGGACGAGGCCGTCGCCGCCGGCGCCCCGCTCGTCCCCGTGCACGAGCTGCGCCACGCCTCCGCCGTGCTGCGCCCGCCGCAGGTGATCGCGATCGGCGCCAACTACGCCGCGCACGCCTCCGAGCTGAAGCTGCGCAGCGAGAAGGCGGCCACCGTCTTCTCGCTCTGGCCCAACTCGCTCGCCGGCCACGGCGGCACCACGAGCTGGCCGGAGGACCTCACGACGCAGGTCGACTACGAGGCCGAGCTCGGCGTCATCATCGGCAAGCCCGCGCGCAACGTCTCGGTGCGCGACGCCCTCGACTACGTGTGGGGTTACACCGTGGTCAACGACATCACCGCGCGCGACCTCCAGTTCTCCGAGGCGCAGTGGTCGCGCTGCAAGTCGTTCGACGGCTTCACCCCCAACGGCCCGGTGGTCGTGACGGCCGACGAGGTCGCCGACCCGCAGGACCTCTGGCTCACCACGAACGTGGACGGCGCGATCCTCCAGGACGCCTCCACGGCCGACATGGTCCGCTCGGTCGCCGAGATCATCGAGTTCCTGTCGCGGTCGGCCACGATCCAGCCGGGCACGCTCATCTCCACCGGCAGCCCGGGCGGCGCCGGCTGCTCGCGCACTCCCCCGGTGTTCCTGCGCGACCGCTCGACGGTGACAGTCTCCATCGGCGGGATCGGCTACCTGACGACGTACTGCCGCGTCACCTGAGGGCCGCGCCCAGGTATTACACGCATTGCAAGCATTAGTCGGCGCCGTCGGCTGGCGTGAGTGCATGTCGATCGGCGAGCGGCGGCCCGGGGTCTCGGGCGGAGACGACGAGGCGGCCCGTCTCGACGCGGTCCTGCCGGACATCGACTGGTCGGTCGCACCCCTCGGCGCGACGTTCTCGACCTTCCGCGCGCCCAGCGGCGAGCTCGCCGTGGTGGCGCTCGGCGACCCCGCCGACCCGCGCGTCGTGCTCGTGCCCGGCGCAACCGGCTCCAAGGAGGACTTCTACCTCCTCGCGCCGATCCTGGTGGCGGCCGGCTACTACGTCCAGAGCTACGACCTGGCCGGCCAGTACGAGTCGGCGTCGGCCGGGCCTCCGGCGGGAGGCCGTTACACCTACGACCTGCTGGTGGCCGACTTCGTGGCGTTCCTGCGCGACGGCGGCCCCGCGCACGTGCTCGGCTACTCGTTCGCCGGCATCCTCGCCGAGCTCGCGCTCGTTCGGCACCCGGAGCTGTTCCGCACGCTGACGCTGCTGACCTCGCCGCCGGAGCCGGGCCAGGCCTTCCGCGGTGTCCGCGTCATCGGCTGGCTGAGCTGGTTCCTGGGCGGCCGCCAGGGCGCCGGGCTGATGATCTGGGGCATCGTCACCAACAAGAACAAGGTCGGCCCGACGCGCCTGGCGTTCGTCCGCTCCCGGTTCGCGCTCACCCGGCGGTCGAGCGTGGACGACATCATCGGGCTGATGAAGCACGTGCCCGACGTACGCGAGCGCATCGCTGCGATCGGCCTCCCTGTGCTGGTGGCGACGGGAGACCACGACCTGTGGCCCACCCACCTTCACGCCGCGAACGCGAAGGCCCTCGGCGCCCGGCTCGCCGTCTACCGCACCGGCCACAGCCCGTGCGAGACCGCCCCCAACCAGCTCGGCCGCGACATGATCGCCCTCTTCCGCTCGGCCCACTGACTGCCGAGGGGCACGAAAACGCCCCTAAAACAGCGTTTTAGGGGCGTCTACGTGCCCTTCGAGGGAGGGCGGATTGCTACTCGCGGGCCTTCTCGGCGGCCTCGATGGCCTCGGCCTCCACGATCGGGATGGAGGTGGTGATCGCCTCCAGGCCGCTCAGGCGGGCCGGGGACAGCAGGCGGGTGACCTCCTCGCGGCTCATCAGCTTGGCCTCCACCACCAGGTCGGCGACGTTGTGGCCGGTCAGCAGCGCGGACTTCGCGAGCGCGGCCGCGGCGGCGTAGCCGATGTGCGGGGTGAGCGCGGTGATGACGCCGACCGACGAGCCCACCATCGCGCCGAGGCGCTCCTCGTTGGCGGTGATGCCGTCGACGCAGTTGACGCGCAGCGTGTGGAAGGCCTGCGCCATCCAGGTGATGCTCTGCAGCAGCGAGTGCGCGATGACCGGCTCGAACGCGTTGAGCTGGAGCTGGCCGCCCTCCGCCGCCATCGTCACGGTGACGTCGGCGCCGGCCACGGAGAACGCGACCTGGTTGACGACCTCCGGGATGACCGGGTTGACCTTGCCCGGCATGATCGAGGACCCGGCCTGGCGCGGCGGGAGGTTGATCTCGCCGAGGCCGGCCTGCGGGCCCGACGACAGCAGGCGCAGGTCGTTGCAGATCTTCGACAGCTTGATGGCGCTGCGCTTGAGCGAGCCGGAGAACGACATGAAGGCGCCGGCGTCGGAGGTCGACTCGATCAGGTCGGGCGCGGTCTCCAGGTTGAGGCCGGTGATCAGGTTGAGGTGCTTGACCGCCGCGGCCGCGTAGCCGGGGTCGGCGGTGATGCCGGTGCCGATGGCGGTCGCGCCCAGGTTGATCTCGGCGAGCAGCCACTTGGTCTCGGTGAGCCGGGCGTGGTCCTCGGTGAGGGTGGTGGCGAACCCGTGGAACTCCTGGCCGAGCGTCATCGGCACGGCGTCCTGGAGCTGGGTGCGGCCGACCTTGAGGATGTGGCGGAACTCCTTGCCCTTGTCGGCGAAGGAGTCGCGCAGCAGGGCGAGCTCGTCCAGCAGGTGGCCCAGCGCGAACGTGAGCGCGATCTTGATCGCGGTCGGGTACGTGTCGTTGGTGCTCTGGCTGCGGTTCACGTCGTCGATCGGGCTCATGTACGCGTAGTCGCCCTTGGGGCGGCCTTCGAGTTCGAGCGCGACGTTCGCGATGACCTCGTTCGCGTTCATGTTCGTGGACGTGCCCGCGCCGCCCTGCATGACGCCCACCACGAACTGGTCGTGGTACTTGCCGTCGATGATGAGCTGGCAGGCCCGGTCGATGAGGTCGGCCTTGTGCTTCTCCAGCACGCCGATCTCCAGGTTGGCGCGCGCCGCGGCCTGCTTGACGGCGGCGAGGGCGACGATCAGGTCCGGGTAGACGGAGATGGGCCGCTTCGCGATCGGGAAGTTCTCGAGGGCTCGCGAGGTGTGGATGCCCCAGTAGGCGTCGGCCGGGATCTCCCGGCTGCCGAGCGAGTCGGTCTCGACGCGGGTGGGCCGGCCCTCGGCGCTGGGGGTCGGGACGTCGGACACGTTCTCGGACGCGTCGACCACCGTGGTGTCGATGACGGGGATGGGGTGAGTCTTCGGTTCGTCCATCGTTGCTGTGGAATCCACGCTTGGCTCCATTGCCTCTCGTTGTGCGTTGGCTTTTCGGGGGTGCGCCGGCCGTTCGTGGCGCCCGGCACAGCCGAGCCTACCCCTGGTGACTGCACGGGAGATGGACACATCGTCCGGTATCCCGGACACCGTTCGACAGCCTGTCGAGCCGGCCTCCGCTCAGCCCAGTTTGCGCAGCAGTCCGCGCGCGAACCGGTCCTTGCCCTCGGTGTACGGCGGGTAGATGAGCTGCAGGGTGTCGGGTATGAGCGCCTTCGTCAGCACGGCCTTCTCGTGGCTGAAGGTCTCCAGCGACCGGCGGCCGTGGTAGGCGCCGGAGCCGCTCTCCCCCACACCGCCGAAGGGGAGGCCGCCGACGGCGAGGTGGGCGGCCGGCACGCCGAAGCCGACCGCCCCGGAGCTCGTCTCGGTGAGGATGCGCCGGCGCACGTCGCGCCGCTCGGTGAAGACGTAGAGCGCCAGCGGCTTGTCGCCCGAGCGGATGAACGCGATGGCGTCGTCCAGCCCGTCGACGGCGACGATCGGCAGCACAGGGCCGAACACCTCCTCGTCCATGACCGCGGAGTCGCGCGGCACGTCCACCAGCACGGTCGGGGCGAGGTAGCGGGAGGCCGCATCCGACCCGCCGCCGACCGCGGCCGTCCCCGAGCCGAGCAGCCCGGTGAGCCGTTCGAAGTGGCGGTCGTCCACGATCCGCCCGTAGTCGGGGCTGTCGGCCGGGTCGTCGCCGTAGAGCGAGCGCACGGCGTTCGCGAGCTCGGCGGCGAGCCGCTGGGAGACGGCCTTGGTGGCCAGGATGTAGTCAGGCGCGACGCAGGTCTGGCCCGCGTTCATGAACTTCCCCCAGGCGATCCGGCGCGCCGCAGCGGCCAGGTCGACGGAGTCGTCCACGTACACCGGGGACTTGCCGCCCAGCTCCAGCGTCACCGGGGTCAGGTGCTCGGCCGCCGCCGCGGCGACGATGCGGCCGACGCGGCCGTTGCCGGTGAAGAAGATGTGGTCCCAGCGCTGGGCGAGCAGCTCGGTGGTCTCCGCGACCCCGCCCTCCACGACGGCGACGGCCGACCGGTCGAGGTACTGCGGGATGAGCCGCGCCATCGCGGCCGAGGTGGCGGGCGCGAGCTCGCTCGGCTTCAGCACGACGGCGTCGCCGGCGGCCAGCGCGCCGACGAGCGGCGCCAGCAGCAGCTGCACCGGGTAGTTCCAGGGGGCGATCACGAGCACGACGCCGACCGGCTCCAGCACGACCCGGGCCTTCGCGGGCATCAGGGCGCCGGGGACGGCGACGCGGCGGGGCCGCAGCCAGCGCCGGAGGTGGCGGCGCATGTGGTCGATCTCGCCGACGACGAACCCGACCTCGGCGATCTGCGACTCGGTCGGGTTCTTGGCGAGGTCCTCCAGCAGGGCGTCCTCGAACTCGGCGGCGCGCTCGGTGAGCATCCGGCGGAGGGCGGCGAGCTGGGCGAGCCGCCAGGACAGCGGCTTGGTGCGGCCTTTGTCGAACGTGGCGCGCAGGGTCGCGACGGTGTGCGGGATGCTGTCGCCGGCGACGCTGCCGGAGGTGAGCGTGGACTCCGAAGTCATGCGCCCATCATCACACGCGCGGCGTCACGCGCGCGGCCGGTACTCCAGGTCGAAGATCGCGTGCCCGAGCCGTTCGCCGCGCCGCTCGAACTTGGTGACCGGCCGGTCGTCGGGCCGCGGGATGAAGCCGCTGGCGCCGGCGACGTTCACCAGGGCGGGCTCGGCGTCCAGCACCTCGATCATGTGCTCGGCGTACGGCTCCCAGTCGGTCGCGAGGCGCAGCACGCCGGTCGGCTTCAGCGCGGCGACGATGAGCCGGACGACGTCGGGCTGCACCAGGCGGCGCCGGTGGTGCCGCGCCTTCGGCCACGGGTCGGGGAAGAAGATGAGCACCTCGTCCACGCTCGCGCCGCCGAGACCCTGCTCGAAGACCTCCACCGCGTCGTGCCGGACGACCCGGACGTTCGTCAGCCCCTGCTCGTGCGCGGCGGCCAGCACGCGCCCGACGCCGGCGCCGTGCACCTCCACGCCGAGGAAGTCCTTCTCGGGGTGCCGCGCGGCCAGGGCGAGGAGGTTCTCGCCGTTGCCGAAGCCGATCTCGACCACACGCTGCGCCGAGCGCCCGAAGATCGCGTCGAGGTCGAGCGGTGAGCCGTCGAACTCCACGCCGAAGACCGGCCAGAACTCGTCGATCGCCCGCCGCTGCGCCTCGGTCTTCCTGCCGCGGATGACGAAGCTGTGCGGCCTGACGAGGGGGACGGTTCCATCCCTCCATTCTCGCAGGCCGCACGGGCGGCGCAGGTCAGAGGTGCGCCCCCACGACGTGCCACGGCAGGAACGCCAGCCCGAAGCCCACGCCGACCACGGCGATCAGGAGCCCGATCAGGATGCCGGCGAGCATGACGGCGTTGAGCACGATCCCCCAGATCGCGAAGGTGCGGCCCTGCGGCTCCCGGCTGAGCGCGAGCACGCCGAGCACGAGGCCGGCGATCGGGGCGAGGAAGGTCCAGCTGAAGACGATGGACGCGAGGCCGAGCGCGAAGCTCGTGACGCTGAGCGTGCGGGCCGGAGCGGCCTGGTACGGGTTCGGTGAGGTGCTGGTGGATGTCATGCATCCAGTCAACCGATCCGCGCGGCCCGCGCACATCCGGGTAACCCCCGGTTGTCGTCAGGGGTTACCCGGGATGTGCGGCTCAGCCGTCTCAGTGCGGGAGCATCGCCTCGATCGGCCCGCGCGCGAAGTACACCAGGAAGCCGGCCGCGACGATCCAGAGCAGCGGGCTGATCTCGCGTGCCTTGCCGGACAGCGAGCGCACCAGCACCCAGGAGATGAAGCCGACGCCGATGCCGTTCGCGATCGAGTAGGTCAGCGGCATGACGATGATCGTGAGGAACACCGGCAGCGTGCTGGAGAACTCGTGGAAGTCGATGTGGCGGATCTGCACCACCATCAGGGCGCCGACGATGACCAGCGCCGCCGCGGCGACCTCGCTCGGGACGACGCTCGTGAGCGGCGTGAAGAACATGGCCAGCAGGAACAGCACGCCGGTGATGACGCTCGCGAAGCCGGTCTTCGCGCCCTCGCCGATGCCGGAGGCCGACTCCACGAACACCGTGTTGGACGACGCCGAGGTGCCACCGCCGACGACCGCACCGACGCCCTCGACGATGAGCGCGGACTGCAGGCGCGGGAAGGTGCCGTCCTCGTTCGCGAGGCCGGCGCTGCGGGCCAGGCCCGTCATCGAGCCCATCGCGTCGAAGAAGTTCGTGAAGACCAGCGTGAAGACGAGCATGATGGCCGCGAGGCCGCCGATGCGCGCGAACGAGCCGAACAGGTCGAACTGGCCGACGAGGCTGAGGTCCGGCACGGACACGAAGGAGGTCGGCAGCTGCGGGACGGAGAGGTTCCAGCCGTCCGGGTTCTTCGCCGACGAGCCGAGGTGGAAGATCGCCTCGATGACGATCGCGACGACCGTCGCCGCGACGATGCCGATGAGCAGCGCGCCCTTCACCCTGCGCGCCATGAGCACGCCCATGATCACCAGGGCGATCAGGAACACCAGGGTGGGCAGCGTGGCGATGGAGCCGGCCTCCCCGAGCTGCACGGGCGGCGAGGCCGCTTTGGTGCTGCGCACGAAGCCGCTGTCCACGAAGCCGATGAAGGCGATGAAGAGGCCGATGCCGACGGTGATCGCCGTCTTGAGCTGCGGCGGCACCGCGTTGAAGATCAGGCGGCGCAGGCCCGTGGCGGCGAGCAGCACGATGATCAGGCCGTTGATGACGACGAGGCCCATCGCCTCCTGCCAGGTGAGGACCTTGACGACGTTCACCGCGAGGAAGGAGTTGATGCCGAGGCCGGCCGCGAACGCGAACGGCAGCCGGGCGACCAGGCCGAACAGCACGGTCATGACACCGGCGCTCAGGGCGGTGACGGCCCCGACCTGGTCGAAGCCCAGCGAGTGCCCCGCCACGTCCGGCGTCGAGCTCAGGATGATCGGGTTGAGGATGACGATGTACGCCATCGTCACGAAGGTCAGCAGGCCGCCGCGGATCTCCGTGGCCCACGTGGTGCCGCGCGACGTGATCTCGAAGAACCGGTCCAGGCGACCCGTGACGGTCGGCTTGGGCGTGGAAGTCGAAGCGGAAATGATGGTCTCCCGTAGTATCGGTGGGGTTTGGTTCGAGGCGCATTCGAAGCGATGTCACAGCGCCGTACCAGCCTAATTCCCCTCGCGACACGATAAGGACACGCATGGCTCTGCCCTGGAAGCTGCACGGCGACGGAAAGAAGGTCGGAGCCCGGGAGGTCGTGCTCCCCGGCGAGCGGCTGACCTGGCCGCGGACGATCGGGCTCGGCGCCCAGCACGTCGTCGCGATGTTCGGCGCGACGTTCCTGGTGCCGCTGCTCACCGGCTTCCCACCGAGCACCACACTCCTGTTCTCCGGCGTCGGCACGATGCTGTTCCTGCTGATCACGCGCAACAAGCTGCCCAGCTACCTGGGCTCCTCGTTCGCGTTCATCGTGCCGATCGTCGCGGCGACGAAGGCGCACGGGATGCCGTCCGCGCTGTTCGGCATCGTCGTCACCGGCCTCCTGCTCGCCGTCGTCGGCATGATCGTGGTGGCGACCGGCACCAAGTGGATCGACGGGCTGATGCCGCCGATCGTCGCCGGCGCGATCGTGGCGCTGATCGGGTTCAACCTGGCGCCCGCCGCGAAGAACAACTTCATGCAGGCGCCGGTCACAGCGCTGGTCACCCTGGCGGCCGTCATCCTCTGCACCGTGCTGTTCACGGGGATGCTCGGCCGACTCTCGATCTTCCTCGGCGTCGTCGTCGGCTACGTCTTCGCCGCGCTCGCCGGCCAGGTCGACTTCAGCAAGGTCGACAAGGCGGCCTGGATCGGCCTCCCGCAGTTCACGTTCCCGGCCGACCCGTTCACCGACGCGGCGTCGACCTGGGGCATCCTGCCCGCGTTCCTCCCCGTCGTGCTCGTGCTGATCGCCGAGAACGTGGGGCACATCCGCGGTGTCGCGCAGCTGACCGACCCCTCGGTCAACAAGCTCACCGGCCGCGCGCTGTTCGCTGACGGCCTGGCGACGACGATCGCCGGCTTCTTCGGCGGCTCCGGCACGACCACCTACGGCGAGAACATCGGCGTCATGGCCGCGACCCGCGTCTACTCCACGGCCGCGTACTGGGTCGCCGGCATCGTCGCGGTGCTCCTCGGCCTCTCCCCCAAGGTCGGCGCCGTCATCAACACCATCCCCGCCGGGGTCCTCGGCGGCGTGACGACCGCACTGTACGGCCTCATCGGCGTGATCGGCGTGAAGATCTGGCTGGACAACAAGGTCGACTTCTCCAAGCCGGTCAACCAGTTCACGGCGGCGACCGCGCTCATCATCGGCATCGGCGACTTCACGCTCAACTTCGGCCAGCTCACGTTCAACGGGATCGCGCTCGGCGCCATCGCCGCGATCGTCGTGTACCACGTCATGAACTCGATCGCCCGCGTGCGCGGCACCGCGTAGCCCGGCGAGCGCCGCCGGGGCGGCGTGTCGCATCTGGTATTGCACACTCTCTGTCATCTGTCCTAAGCTGCACAATGTCAGCGAGAGGAACCTGTGCAGAGCATCCACACCCCGGCTACGACCGCTCCGGCGTCGAGTGCGGCATCGCGCACCTCGGCGTGGGAGGCTTCCACCGCTCCCACCAGGCCCGGGCGATCGACCGGCTGCTCGAACAGGGCCTCGCCCGCGACTGGGGCATCCTCGGCGTCGGCGTGCTCCCCTCCGACGCAGGGATGCGGGACGCTCTGGGCGTCCGCGACGGCCGTTACACCCTGGTCGAGAAGCACGCCGACGGGCACTGGGACGCGAGGGACGTCGGCTCGATCCTGGAATTCGTGCACGCGCCGGACGACCGGCGGGCGGCCGTCGAACGGCTCGCCGACCCGGCCATCCGCATCCTCTCGCTCACGATCACCGAGGGCGGCTACCCGGTCGACCGGGAGTCCCGGGCGTTCGTGCCGGGGGCGTCCGCTCCGGCGTTCGACCTGATCGTGGCGGCGCTGCGCCGTCGCCGTGAGCTCGGCCGCGCGCCGTTCACCGTGCTGTCCTGCGACAACATCCAGGACAACGGCGCCGTCGCGCGCGCCGCCGTGACGGGCTTCGCCCGGCAGACCGATCCCGAGCTCGCCCACTGGATCGACGCCGAGGTCGCCTTCCCCTCCTCGATGGTCGACCGGATCACGCCGGCGACGACCGACGCCGACCGGGCCGAGATCGCGCGCCGCTTCGGAACGGACGATCCCTGGCCGGTGGTCGCCGAGCCGTTCTTCCAGTGGGTGATCGAAGACGACTTCCGGGAGGGCCGGCCTCCCTGGGAGCGCGCAGGCGCCCAGCTCGTGGCGGACGTCGAGCCGTACGAGCTCATGAAGCTCCGGCTGCTGAACGCGAGCCACCAGGGCCTCTGCTACTTCGGCCGGCTGCTCGGGTACGAGTTCGTCGCGGACGCCGCGCGCGACCCCGACATCGCCACGCTCCTGCGGCGCTACATGCACGAGGAGGCGATGCCGACGCTGCGCCCCGTGCCCGGCGTCGACCTGGCTGCCTACACGGAGAGCCTGATCGAGCGGTTCGCGAACCCGGAGGTGGCCGATACGGTCGCCCGGCTGTGCGCGGACTCGTCCGACCGCATCCCCACCTGGCTGCTCCCCGTCGTGCATGAGCGCCGCGCCACCGGAGCCCGCACTCCACTCGCCGCCGCGATCGTCGCGAGCTGGGCGCGCTACGCCGAGGGCGTCGACGAGCAGGGCGCGCCGATCGACGTGGTCGACCGCCACCGGGAAGCCGTTATCGCGGCGGCGCGGCGGCGCACCCACGAGGCGGCGTTCCTCCGCCAGCACGAACTCTTCGGCGACCTCGCCGACGACCCGGTCTTCACGGCCGACTACCTCGCCGCGCTCCGGAGGCTCCGCTCCGAGGGGGCGCGCGCGGCGCTCCGCGCACTCCGCTGACCGGAGCCGGCGCTCCGCCGGTCCCGGCACGAACACACCTCACCAACCGATCCCGAGGAGAACCATGTCCGCATCACCGTCCCCGACCGGGCAGCGTGCCGCCGCTGCGCTCCCCGAGACCATGACGGCCGTCGTCGTCCACGGCCCGGAGGACTACCGGCTCGAGACCGTGCCGGTGCCGCAGCCCGGCGCCGGCGAGCTGCTGCTGCGCGTGGAGGCCGTCGGCGTGTGCGCGTCCGACCTCAAGTGCTACCACGGCGCCGCCAAGTTCTGGGGCGACGAGAACCGGCCGGCCTGGGCGCAGACCGGACGCATCCCTGGCCACGAGTTCGTCGGGCGCGTCGTCGCGGGCGACCCGGCGGCGCTCGCCCGCCGCGGGCTGGCGCTCGGCGACCGCGTGGCGTGCGAGCAGATCGTCCCCTGCGGCGACTGCCGCTACTGCGAGCGCGGCCAGTACTGGATGTGCGCCCCGCACGCCATGTTCGGCTTCACGGAGTTCGACGGCGCGATGGCCGAGTACGCGCTCGTCCCTGCGCGTGCGCTGACGCATCCGGTGTCCTCCGCCCTCGCGCCGCAGCACGCGGCCTACGCCGAGCCGCTCTCCTGCGCCCTGCACGCGGTCGAGCGCGCCGACGTGACGTTCGGCGACGTGGTCGTGATCGCGGGGGCGGGCCCGATCGGACTCGGCGCCATCGCGGGCATCCGCCAGAAGAACCCGCTCAAGGTCATCGCGCTCGACATGAGCGACGACAAGCTGGAGCTCGCCAGGAAATGCGGCGCGGACCTCACGATCAACATCACGACCGAGGACGCCGTCGCCCGGGTGAAAGAGCTGACCGACGGCTACGGCGCCGACGTCTACATCGAGGCGACCGGCCACCCCTCGGCGGTCGGCCAGGGTCTCAACCTCCTCCGCAAGCTCGGCACCTACGTCGAGTACTCGGTCTTCGGCTCCGACGTGACCGTGGACTGGTCGATCATCAGCGACGACAAGGAGCTCGACGTCCGGGGCGCCCACCTCGGTCCCGGCTGCTGGCCCGCCGCGATCAAGCTCCTGGAGTCCGGTGTGCTGCCGATGGACGAGATCTGCACGCACCAGTTCCCGCTCGAGAAGTTCCAGAGCGCCCTCGACCTGGTCGGCGACACCGCAGGCGCGTCCATCAAGGTCACCATCCTGCCCTGAGGCAGCCGACCAGACGATCACCGGAGTTCCTGATGACCACCACAGCACCAGCCGCCCGCGAGACCTTCCTCGACCGGATCGGCATCCCGCATCCCTTGCGCTGGGGGTTCCTCGGCGTCCTCGTCTTCATGACGGGCAACGGGGTCGAGTCCAACTTCCTCTCACCGCACATGACGCACGCGCTCGGCGAGGACAAGTTCGCGATCGTCGCGCAGATCATCGCCATGTACAGCCTGGCCGTGCTGATCGCGTCCTACCTGTCCGGCGCGCTCGCCGACCTGTGGGGCCCGCGGCGGGTGATGACGCTCGGCATGATCCTGTGGATCGTGTTCGAGGGCGCCTTCCTGTTCTCGCTCTCGGTCGAGAGCGTCCCGCTGCTGTTCGTCAGCTACTTCCTGCGCGGCTTCGGCTTCCCGTTCTTCGCGTTCGCGTTCCTGGTCTGGATCAACCAGATCGTGCCGAAGAAGCGCAACGGCACCGCGGTGGGCTGGTTCTACGTGATGTTCACCGGCGGCCTGCCCACGCTCGGCTCACTCTTCGCGGTCTTCGCGATCCCGGCGTTCGGCGGCGGCGCGGGCGGCGAGACGAACACGATGGTCGCCTCGGCGGCGCTCGTGCTCGTCGGCTGGGCCATCGCGCACTTCGGCGTCCGGGAGCCGCACGGCAAGCGGCGGCTCGCTCCGGCGACCGACTCGGCCGCCCGTGTGCTGACGTCGGGGATCGTGCTGACCGCCCGCAACCCGAAGGTGCTGATGGGCTTCCTCATCCGCCTGATCAACACCGCGCCGGAGTTCGGGATGTTCATCGTCCTGCCCGCGGTCATGGCCGACCAGCTCGGCTGGGGGCAGAGCCGTTGGCTGATCATGACGGTGGTGATCTTCGCGGGCAACATCGCCTTCAACGCGGTGTTCGGCGCGATCGGCGACCGGATGGGCTGGGGCCGCACGGTCCGCTGGTTCGGCATCGTCGGCTCGTCCATCGGCCTCCTGCTGTGGTGGTACGTGCCGCACTGGTGCCGGCCGGCAGCGACTGGGGCTTCGTCGTCGCGACGATCGCGGGAACCGTCTTCGGCATCATGCTCGCCGGCTTCGTCCCGATGGGGGCGATCATGCCGGCGCTCGCGCCGAAGCAGAAGGGCGCGGCGATGGCCATGTACACGACCGCGGCCGGCGGGGCGACCTTCCTCGGCAGCGGGGTGGTCGCCCTAGTGTTCCCGCTCGCGGGCGCGGTCGGCGTGGTGTGGGCGTTCGTCGCGCTGTACGCCTGCGCGTTCGTGATGATCGGCTTCCTGAAGGTGAACCAGCATGCCGAGGACGAGCCGACGGCCGAGCCGGAGCTGGAGAGCGTCCGATGACCCGCATCGCCGATGTCCCCGCTGACTTCGCGGAGGACCAGCTCGACGGCTTCGTCGCGCTCTACGGGGACCGGTTGCGCCGCGTCCCCGGCGGCGTGGTCGCGCGGGCCGCCGGCGAGCCGGCCGTCGCCGTCGTGGTCGGCGGCGGCTCTGGCCACTACCCGGCCTTCGCCGGGCTGGTCGGCCCCGGGTTCGCCACGGGCGCCGTCGTGGGCAACATCTTCACCTCGCCGTCCGCGGCGCACGTGTACTCCGTCGCGAAGGCGGCGCACCGCGGCCGCGGTGTCGTGCTGACGTTCGGCAACTACGCCGGCGACGTGATGAACTTCGGGATCGCCGCCGACCGGCTGCGCGCGGAGGGCATCGACACCCGGATCGTGGTGGTGACCGACGACGTGGCGTCGGCTCCCGCCGAGGACGACCGCCGTGGGATCGCGGGCGACTTCACGGTGTTCAAGGCGCTCGGCGCCGCCGCGGCCGCCGGGCTCGACCTCGACGCCGTGGAGCGCGCGGGCCGGGCGGCCAACGCGGCGACGCGCACGCTCGGCGTCGCGTTCTCGGGCTGCACCATGCCCGGCGCGCGGGAGCCGCTCTTCCAGGTCGAGCCGGGGATGCTCGGGCTCGGCCTCGGCATCCACGGCGAGCAGGGAATCCGGGACGTCGCGATGCCCACCGCGACCGGCCTGGCGGAACTGCTCGTGGCCGGCGTGCTGGAGGCCGCCCCGCGAAGCGGCCCCGGGCGGGTCGCCGCGATCCTCAACGGGCTCGGGACGACCAAGTACGAGGAGCTGTTCCTGCTCTGGGCGCGCGTCCTCCCGCTGCTGGAGGCCGCTGGGCTGGAGGTCGTGGAGCCCGAGGTCGGCGAGCTGGTCACGAGCCTCGACATGGGCGGCTGCTCGCTGACCCTCCTGTGGCTGGACGACGAGCTGGAGGCGCTCTGGCGGGCGGACGCGTACGCCCCGGCGTACCGGAAGCAGGCCGCGCCGCTCGTGGCCACCCTGGCGTCGGCCGCAGAGACGGACGACGCGGTCGTGGACGACACGCAGGCGTTCGTGGAGCCCTCCATCGCCGCGGTCGGCCTGGCGGCGCGCGTCGCCGACGCGGCCAAGCTTGTGCGCGAGCTGCTGCGCGAACGGGAGGACGAGCTCGGCGCGATCGACGCGGTGGCCGGCGACGGCGACCACGGCCGCGGGATGCTGCGAGGCGCCGAGGCGGCAGCGGCCGCGATCGACCGCGCGGTCGAGCGCGGCGCCGGAGCCGGCGCGGTGCTCGCCGCCGGCGGCCGTGCTTGGGCCGAGCTGGCCGGGGGCACTTCCGGCGTGCTCTGGGGCGCGGCGCTGGAGGCCGCCGGCGCTACGTTCGACGACACGACGACCGTGTTCGCCGAGGACAGCGCCGGCACCGCCGTCGCCGCCTTCACCGCGGCGATCCTCGACCTCGGGCGTGCGGAGCCCGGCGACAAGACGCTGGTGGACGCGCTGCTGCCGTTCCGCGATGCGCTGGCCGACCGGCTCGCCGCGGGCGCGCCGCTGGCGGACGCGTGGCGGGAGGCGGCGCAGGATGCCTCTCGCGCGGCGACCGCGACCTCCGCGCTGCGCCCGAAGCGGGGCCGCGCGCGACCGCTCGCCGACAAGTCGGTGGGCACGCCGGACGCGGGCGCAACCTCCCTCGCCCTGATCGTGACCGCGCTGGGCGAGCGGCTGGCGCGCCCGGCCGACGACCACCAGACGAACCAGCACCGGACCGAAAGGACCACACCATGACCGCACTGCGGGTCGTGATCGGCAGCGATGACGCCGGCTTCACGCTCAAGGAGACCCTCCGCGACGAACTGGAGGCCCATCCGCTCGTCGCCTCGCTCGTCGATGTCGGGGTGGACGCCGACGGCCACACCGCCTACCCGGCGGTCGCGGCGGCCGCCGCCGAGCTGGTCGCCTCGGGCGAAGCCGACCGCGCGCTGCTGGTGTGCGGCACCGGGCTCGGCGTCGCCATCGCGGCGAACAAGATCCCGGGCATCCGCGCCGTCACCGCCCACGACTCCTACTCGGTCGAGCGGGCGGTGCTCTCCAACAACGCCCAGGTGCTCTGCCTCGGGCAGCGGGTGATCGGCACGGAGCTGGCCCGTCGACTCGTCAAGGAGTGGCTGACCTACCGGTTCGACACCGCCAGTCCCTCGGCGCGCAAGGTCGAGCTGATCGGGGAGCTGGAGCGATGAGCGGGGCGTTCGAGGGACGCGTCGCGATCGTCACCGGCGCCGCGAGCGGCATCGGTCTCGCCGTCGCCGGCTGGTTCGCCGAGCGCGGCGCCACGGTGGCGGGAGTCGACCGGGACGTGCGGGTCGCCGACGCGCTCGCCGGGCTGCCGGGATCGGGACACCTGCCGGTCGTCACCGACCTGACCGAGCCGGGAGCGGCGGAGGCCGCCGTCGCGCGCATCCAGTCGGAGGCCGGCGTCCCGCACATCCTCGTCAACTCCGCCGGCATCGCCCGCCTCTCCCCCGCGCTCGCGACGACGGCCGCCGACTGGGACAGCACGCTGGCGGTCAACCTCACGGCGAGCTTCCGGATGGCGCAGGCCGTGGGCGCGCGGATGGTGCCGGCCGGCTTCGGCCGCATCGTCAACCTGGCGTCGCAGGCGAGCGTCGTGGGTCTGGACGAGCACGTCGCCTACTGCGCGAGCAAGGCGGGGCTGCTCGGGATGACCCGCGTGCTGTCGCTGGAGTGGGCGCCGCACGGCGTCACCGTCAACGCCGTCTCGCCGACCGTGGTGGAGACCCCGCTCGGCCGCGAGGCGTGGAAGGGACCGAAGGGCGACGAGCTGCGCCGGCGCATCCCGGCGCGTCGCTTCGCCCAGCCGGAGGAGGTCGCCGCGCTGATCGGCTACCTGGCCTCCGACGAGGCGGGGATGGTCACCGGCGAGAACATCCTGATCGACGGCGGCTACGCCTCGATCTGACCCTGGGGAGGCAAAAGATGGCGAGAACGGTCAGTGTCGACGCTGGTCGGTTGCGAGCCGGTGCGAAGGCGCTGAAGGGGGCGGCCACCGGTCGTCGTCCGTCGGCGGATGAGTCCGATGGTTTCGGTTCGTCGGTGGCCCGTGGCGCGGTGAGCCGGTTCGAGGGGTATTGGGTCCGGGGCCAGTCGACGGTCGACGAGTTGGTCGCCGGGTTGGGTGGGGCGCTCTCCCAGGCGGCGGATGCCTATGAGCGTCGGGACGCCGAGGACGCCGAGGCGTTGCGGAAGGATCGGGACGGCTTCTATGGGTTCTAGGTGGGCGGACTGGTCACCGGTCGGGTTCGACGCGGATCCGACGCCGGGCGATCCGAAGCTGGTGGAGGCGCTGGTCGTCCACCTCCGGAAGTGGTCCGGCCGGCTGGAGGGGCAGTCGAAGGCGGCACGGAAGGTGCTGGACACGAATCTGGGGGCGGCGTCGTGGTCGGGGCTGGCTGCGGAGGTGTTCTCCGACCGGTTGCGTGCGCTCACGACCGGGGCGCTGAAGGCGGCCGAGCAGCACAACGAGGGCGCCGTGGCGGCGACCGCGTGGTCGATGGCGCTGGAGTACACGCAGCGCGAGGCGGATCGAGCGTTGCAGGACGCCGAGGACGCGCTGGCGGACCTGGAGACGGCGGAGGCACTGGTGGTGACGCTGGGCGCCGAGCAGGCCGCGCTGCTGTCGGCGTTGCACGCGCTGGAGAAGGCGTACAACTCGCGCGAGAAGCCGCCGCCGGGCTCGTCGGCGCCCGCGCAAGTGGATTTGACGCGTGCTCGCCGCCAGGAGCAGGACGCGAGCGAGAAGCTGGCGACGGCGCGGTTGACGATCCGAGACGCGCAGGAACGGCTGGACGACGCGAAGCAGCGGGCCGAGCGGGCGAAGCAGGAGTACGACTCGGCCGAGAGGACCTTCGCCAGGAAGCTGGACGACGCGTTGCACGGCGCCCTGGCACCGACGCCGCAGCCGGAGCTGAAGGCCTTCGCGTCGATCGTCGGCAAGCTCTCCGGCATCCCCGTCTCGGCGAGTGTGAACGCGTCGCTGCTGGACACGCTGACGCGGCTGACTCCGGAGGAGCTGGCGGTGCTCGTCGCGGAGGACCCGGACCTGGTGCAGGAGTTCTGGAAGCATCCGCCGTCGCCGGACAAGGTCGCGAAATGGTGGTCGGGGCTGGGCGAAGAGGCGAGGGAGGCGTTCCAGACGGCGGCACCCGGTGTCCTCGGCAACTTGGCGGGGTTGCCGTACGCGGTGAGGCATCGATGCAATCTGGACGTCTATCTGAGGCTCAAGGACAGTCCGGGGCATACTCCGGAACAGCAGAAGATGCTCGACGCGCTCACAGAGGTTCTTTCCGATTCGTCGGTGTCGTTGGTGTGTTTCAACCTGGGCGCGTCGGTGCCGATGGTCGCGGTCGGGTACGGCGACCTGGATACGGCGGACACGGTGACCTGGGCGGCGCCCGGGATGAACTCCGACGCGGCGGATGCGACCGAAAGCTGGTCGCGCGCCGCGAAGAACCTGTACGAGGAACAATATTGGAATGATCCCGATCGTTCGCATGCCGTGGTGGGATGGCTGGGGTACGACACTCCGGATTTGGTGAGTGTGAACACTCCGGCGTTGGCACAAGACGGCTCCTGGCGGTTCGCGAACGAGCTGGACGGGACGCACGCCACCCGGGCCGCGCACCCGTCGGTGCCGTTCCCGTACGTGTCTGTGGTGGCGCACTCGTATGGCACGACGATGGCAGCGGACGCGTTGACGCACGTCAAGCACACCGTGGACTCCTTCACGATGCTCGGATCGGCGGGCATCGACACCCAGGTGGTGTCCTCGCTGTCGGACCTTCACGTGAAGAAGGCGGGCGGACGACCCTCGATCTTCACGACCGCGGCGGAGTTGGATTTCCTCGCGCCGTTCGGTTCGGCGATGGGCGGCCGCGCGGAACCGAACCCCGAGACACTCACCAACCTGGGCACGGCGGTGGCAATGCCCCTGACGGGGCTGAATCAGCCGCAATCGATGGGCGGTGCGCAGTCGTTCTCCTCCGAAGGCGCCGTGCTGCCCAGCGGCGAAGTGCTCAAGCAGACCAAAGGCCACAGCACAGTGGGCGAGCACATCGACGGCCTCAACCCCCTCAACGGGATCGCGCCGGAAGGCTCCGGGTATCTCGACAAGTACACGGAGGCCTTGCGGAACACGGGCTTCACGACTGTGGGCCTGTCCGAGAGCGTCGTCGGCGGACTGAGGCCAACTCGATGAACCGCAGGTCAGGTTGGTCCGTGAGTCGAATTGTGAAACCGTACGGCCCAGTGGCCCTCACTGCCCTGCTTCTAGGAGGTTGTATGTCTGTTCCCGCGCTGAGTGATCCCGCTCCCCAAAGACCGGGGACCCCGCAGAAGACGATCACCGAACTGCTGACCCAGTGGGCTGACCTCACCAACGCTGCCATCGACGCCACCGGTGTCACGGACGGCTGGTATCGCGGACCCCTTCTGAATAAAAACCCGTGGGACCCGACCGTTGAGGACGTGGGCTTGCCGCCGTGCGGGACCGTCGGGTCGAAGACAGCGCACCAGGTGAGCAATAGCGTGACACACGTCGCGTTCCAGGCTGACCCGCACCCGATCGCGGACAAGCTCACCGCGTACTGGGAAAGCCAAGGATTCACCGTAGTGCGAACAGTTGACTGGACCTCCCCGGTCGGCGACATGGACATCTCGATCCGCGCCACACGGTCGGACGGTGTCGTCTACGGGCTTCGCGCCACCAGCAAGATCGTGGGCATAGACGTCTCCTCCGAGTGCTCCACACACCCCTCCATCCACACCTGGGCTGAAAAGCGCGTCGAGGACAGATGGAAGTCTCCGCAGCCCACGCCGAGCGAGCCGTCGCCGTCCCCGGCTGCCGACGCCGTAACCGACGACGATCGGTTCTGGGGATTCTGATACGTGCCCAGGCCTACAGGATCGACCGGAGATCGCGCGGCTTCGTGGGTCGAACGGTGAGAATGCGCGCTGCGGCGGCCGTCGCAGCCGTGACGGTATCGGTTTTAGGAGGGTGTATGTCTGTTCCCGCTGTGAGTGATCCTGCCCCGCAAAGCCCGGGCACCCCGCAGAAGACGATCGATGAACTCCTGACCCAATGGGCCGACCTCACCAACGCCGCCATCGCCGCCACCGGCGTCACCGACGGATGGTTCCGCGGCCCGATCCAGAATGGGAGGCCCTGGGACCCGGCCGCGGAAGAAGTGAGCCTGCCGCCGTGTGGGACTGTCGGGTCGAAGACCGCCCACCAGGTCGACAACATGGTGACGCATGATGCCTTCGAGTACGACCCGCACCCGATCGCGGACAAGCTCACCGCGTACTGGGAGAGCGAAGGCTTCACCGTTCTCCGGACGGTCGACTCGAAACTCTCCTCCGGCTGGATGGATATCGCGATCCGCGCCACGAGGTCCGACGGAGTGTTCTACGGACTCACCGCGACCAGCGACCTCGTGGCCATCGACGTCTCGTCCGAGTGCTCCACCCACCCCTCCATCGACACCTGGGCGCGTGAAAAGACCCTGCGTCGGCTGCGCGAGCCGAAGCCGACGCCTGCTGCGCGGGCGGATGACACCGCGGACGTTGCCGACGACCGATTCTGGGCGACGGAACTCACCCGTGGAAGTACGGGATGATCAGGTACAGCCCGTACAGCACAGCCGCCCCGCACAGCGCGAAGCACGCATACGCGCCGGTCAGCGCCGCGCGCTTCCGCCCCTCGCTCACCGGGCTCTTGCGCTGGGCCTTCTCGGCCTTCCGCTGGGCCTTGGCGGCCTGCTCCGGGGTGATCACCGTGATGGCGTCGGTGAACTCCGCCGGCTCCACGAACAGCGCGCGTCCGGCCACCGCGAGCAGGCGGGTGCCCAGGGAGTAGAAACCGACGACCACGCACGCGCCGACCAGCGACGCGACGAACACCGTCAGGAACTGCAGGACGGCGCTCATGCGGGGTTCCTTCCGGTGCGCTCGCGCTTGAGCGGCTTCACCTTCCGGATCTTCACGACCCGGCCGGACTCGGCGACGTCGCTCTGACCCTGGACCGGGCCCGGCTCGACCGCGTTGGCGCTGGAGACCCGGTTGCGGCGCGAACGCCAGAAGATGAACGTGATCACCAGGGCGGCGACCACCGTGTCGATCAGGATGCCGATCGGGCCGAGCAGGCCGACGAGGGCGGCGATGGCGCCGACCACGCCGGCCGCCGGGAGGGTCAGCACCCAGCCGATGGCGATCCGGCCGGCCGTGCCCCAGCGCACCGACGCGCCGCGGCGGCCGAGGCCGGAGCCGATCACCGAGCCGGAGGCGACCTGGGTCGTGGAGAGCGCGAAGCCGAGGTGGCTGGAGGCCAGGATGGTCGCGGCCGTGCTCGTCTCCGCGGCGAAGCCCTGCGCGGGCTTCACCTCGGTGAGGCCGCGGCCGAGCGTGCGGATGATGCGCCAGCCGCCGGAGTAGGTGCCGACCGCGATGGCGAGCGCGCACGCGACGACGACCCAGAGCGGCGGGCCGCTCCCAGCGGGGAGCAGGTTGGCGGAGATCAGCAGCAGGGTGATGACGCCCATCGTCTTCTGCGCGTCGTTGGTGCCGTGCGACAGGGCGACGAGCGACGAGGAGAAGATCTGGCCGTAGCGGAAGCCGCCGCGGCCGTCCGGACGGCCGTCGTAGCGCCGGGTGATCCAGTACGCGAGCTTGGTCGCCGCCCAGGCGACCACACCGGCGGTGAACGGCGCGATGACGGCGGGGAGGACGACCTTCTGCAGGACCACCGGGAAGTTCACGGACGCGAACCCGGCGCCGACGATCGCCGCACCGATCAGGCCGCCGAACAGGGCGTGGCTGGAGGACGACGGGAGGCCGTAGAGCCAGGTCACCATGTTCCAGACGATCGCGCCGACCAACCCGGCGAAGATCAGCTCCGGCGAGATCAGGACGCCGCCCGAGCCCTCGTTGATGATGCCGCCCGAGATGGTCTTGGCGACCTCCGTCGAGAGGAACGCGCCGACGAGGTTCAGGACCGCGGCGAGCGCGACAGCGACCTTGGGCCGCATGGCGCCGGTCGCGATCGGCGTCGCCATAGCGTTCGCGGTGTCGTGGAACCCGTTGGTGAAATCGAAGAACAGGGCCAGCGCGATGACCAGCACGATGATGAGGGTGAGATCCACCGGCTTCTTTCTCGTGTGTCGACGGACGGCCGGCGAGTTCACCGGACGTTCATGCGGAGTGCCTGGCGCCGTTCAGACACCGGAGACATGTTTTCACGGCCGTCTCGCGTGCGTCAAACCGTCACGGCGTCGTCACAGCCGGTCGACCGCCGTCACGCGGACGACCGCGACGCCGGTGCGTGCGGAGTCCGCCAGCAGCACCTCCGCCGCGATCCCCCAGTCGTGGTCGCCCGCCGGGTCGGCGAGGATCTGCCGCACCCGCCAGACGCCCTCCGCGGCGGCGGGCGTCTCGTCCACGACGATCATGCTCGCGGCCCGCGCCGACGCGTCCGTGACGATCTCATCGTGTTCGGCGTAGTAGCCCTCCAGCGCCTCGTCCCACTGCAGCTCGGTGAACGACGGCGTGGCGGCCTCGGCGAGCGCCGCCGCCTCGTTCTCGAGCGCGCCGAGCTCCTGGACCTTGTCGAGCGCCGCGAGCTGCACGCGCCGGAAGAGCTCGTTGCGCACGAGCACGAAGAAGGCGCGCCGGTTGGTGGTGACGTTCCGCGGCGCGGGCGGGGCCAGCTCGCCGCTCTCGGCCGCGTGCTTCGCGGCGTCGGGGTGCACCAGCTCCTCCCACTCGTCCAGGAGGCTGGAGTCCACCTGACGGACCAGCTCACCCAGCCACTCCACGAGGTCGCGCAGCTCCTCGGTGCGGAGGTCGAGCGGCACGGTCTGGTTCAGCGCGCGGTAGGCGTCGGAGAGGTAGCGCAGCACGACGCCCTCCGAGCGGGCGAGCTTGTAGAAGGCGATGAACTCGCCGAAGGTCATCGCGCGCTCGTAGAGGTCGCGCACCACGGACTTGGGGCTCAGCTCGAAGTCCGCCACCCAGGAGCTGGCTGGAGGCGTAGGTGACGAACGCCTCGTGCAGCAACTCGTCGTGCGGCTTGGGGTGCGTGACGGTCTCCAGCGCCTCCATCCGCTCGTCGTACTCGACCCCCTCGGCCTTCATCGCGGCGACGGCTTCGCCGCGCGCCTGGAACTGCTGGGCGGAGAGCACCGGCCGCGGGTCGTCGAGGGTGGCCTCCACGACCGAGACGATGTCGAGCGCGTAGGTCGGCGACTCGGCGTCGAAGAGCTCGAACGCGGCGAGCGCGAACGGCGACAGCGGCTGGTTGAGGGCGAAGTTAGGCTGGAGGTCGACGGTCAGGCGGATCTCGCCGTCCACGACCTCCACGACCCCGGCGGTCAGCAGCGAGCGGTACAGCCCGAGCGCCCGGCGGGCGAGCGCGAGCTGGCGCTTCCACGGCTCGTGGTTGTCGAAGACCAGGTCGCGCACATGCCCGAAGACGTCGCCACCGCGCCCGATGACGTTGATGAGCATGGCGCTCGTGATCTGCATGGAGGACGTGAGCGTCTCCGGGTCGGCCTCCACGAGCTTGCGGAAGGACGGCTCGCCCCAGGAGACGAAGCCCTCCGGCGCCTTCTTCCTTACGATCTTGCGGCGCTTCTTCGGGTCGTCGCCGGCCTTCTCCAGCGCTTTGGCGTTCTCGCTCTCGTGCTCGGGGGCCTGCACGACGACGGTGCCCGCGGTGTCGTAGCCCGCTCGGCCGGCCCGGCCGGCGATCTGGTGGAACTCGCGCGCGTTGAGCTGGCGCATCCGGGTGCCGTCGAACTTGGTCAGCGCGGTCAGCAGCACGGTGCGGATCGGCACGTTGATGCCGACGCCGAGCGTGTCGGTGCCGCAGATCACCCGCAGCATGCCGCGCTGCGCGAGCTGCTCGACCAGCCGGCGGTACTTGGGCAGCATCCCGGCGTGGTGCACGCCGATGCCCTGGCGCAGCAGCCGGGAGAGCGTGCGGCCGAAGGAGGTCGTGAACCGGAACTCCCCGATCAGCTCGGCGATGGCGTCGCGCTGCTCGCGGGTGGCGATCTTGGCGCTGGAGAGGGCTTGGGCGCGCTCCAGGGCGGCGAGCTGCGAGAAGTGCACGATGTAGATCGGCGCCTGGCCGGTGTGCAGGAGGTCCTCCACCGTGTCGTGGATGGGCGTCAGCTCGTAGTAGTAGTGCAGCGGCACCGGGCGCTCGACGCCGGTGACCGACGCGGTCTCCCGGCCGGTGCGACGGCTCACGTCCGCGGCGAGCGCCGTCACGTCGCCGAGGGTGGCGGACATGAGCACGAACTGGGCCCGGTTCAGCACGAGCAGCGGCACCTGCCAGGCCCAGCCGCGGTCCGGGTCGGCGTAGAAGTGGAACTCGTCCATGACGACCTGACCGACCGGGGTGTCCGCTCCCTGGCGCAGGGCCAGGTTGGCGAGGATCTCCGCGGTGCAGCAGATGATCGGCGCGTCCGCGTTGACCGCGGAGTCGCCGGTCATCATCCCGACGTTCTCCGCGCCGAAGACGTCGACGAGGGCGAAGAACTTCTCGGACACCAGCGCCTTGATCGGAGCGGTGTAGAAGCTGCGCTCGCCGCGGGCCAGCGCCGCGAAGTGCGCGCCGACCGCGACGAGCGACTTCCCGGTCCCGGTCGGCGTCGACAGGATGAGGTTCGAGCCGCCGACGATCTCGATCAGCGACTCGTCCTGCGCCGGGTAGAGGGTGATGCCGGTGGACTCCGCCCAGGCGACGAACGCCTCGTAGACGGCGTCCTCGCTCACCGAGGAAGGGCCGGCCCAGCCGGGGAGGTCGTCGACGCGCAGGAAGGCCATAGGGTCCAAGCCTGTCACAGGCCGCGATGCTCGGCATATCCACCGGATCGCGCGCTTATCCTTCCGCTATGGGATCGCCTGTGTCTGCGGGTCCGGCCCGGCCCGAGGGGTCGCGGGCCGAGGGTACGGGAGGTGCCGTGCCGTCGCGGTCCGCGGGGCCTGTGCGGGCCGCGTTCTGGCCCTCCACCGCCGTGGGCGCCGCGAGCGTCGTGGCCGGTGTCGGCTCGGCCGAGCTGCTGAGCGCGTTCTTCGTGCAGGACGGCAGCCCGATCCTGGTCGTCGGCGCGCTCGTCATCGATCTCACCCCCGCCTGGCTGAAGAACGCCGTGATCGGCGTGTTCGGCACCGGCGACAAGGCGTTCCTCATCTCCTCCCTCGCCGTCGCGCTGCTCATCGGCGGCGCGCTGGCGGGCTGGGTCGAGCTGCGGCGGCCTCCGTTCGGCCGCATCCTGATCGGGATCGGCGGAGCACTGGGCGTGTTCGCCGCGTTCACCCGGGCCGGGTCCTCGGTGGTGAACGTCGTGCCGTCGGCGCTCGCGGCCCTGGTCGCCATCCTGATCCTGGGCTGGCTGGCCGACCTGCTGCGCGGCACCCGGCCGACCCGGATCGCGCCGGAGGGCGAGGTCAGCCGGCGGCACTTCGTCACGGCGACCGCGGCGACCGCCGCCGCCGGCATCGTGGCCACGATCGTGGGCCAGGCCATCGCGACCGGCTACCGCGCCGCCTCCGCCGCGCGGGCCGCCTTCCACCTCCCGAAGCCCGCCGTCACCGCCCCGCCGGTTCCCGCAGGCGCGTCGTTCGACATCGCGGGGCTGTCGCCGATCATCACGCCGAACGCCGACTTCTACCGCATCGACACGGCGCTGCAGATCCCCGGCATCGACCCGTCGGCCTGGCGGCTGCGGATCACCGGCATGGTCGAGAAGGAGGTCGAGCTGACGTTCGCCGAGCTTCTCGCCCTGCCGCTGGAGGAGTCCATCACGACGCTCACCTGCGTCTCCAACGAGGTCGGCGGCGACCTGATCAGCAACGCGACCTGGCTCGGCTACCCCATCCGGCACCTGCTCGCCCGGGCGAAGCCGTCCGCCGACGCCGACATGGTGCTCTCCCGAAGCCAGGACGGCTGGACCGCCGGGACGCCGCTGGAGGCGCTGACCGACGACCGCAACGCCATCCTGGCGGTCGGGATGAACGGCCAGCCGCTGCCGCTGGAGCACGGGTATCCGGTGCGGATGGTCGTCCCAGGGCTGTACGGCTACGTGTCCGCGACCAAGTGGGTGGTCGAGCTGAACGTCACGCGCTTCGACAAGGCGACCTCGTACTGGACCGACCGCGGCTGGTCGGAGCGCGGCCCGGTCAAGCTGGAGTCGCGCATCGACGTGCCGGCGGACGGGCACCAGGTGAAGGCGGGAACGGTCGCGGTCGCGGGAATCGCCTGGTCGCAGCACGTCGGCGTGAGCGCCGTGCACGTGCAGGTCGACGGCGGCGCCTGGCAGGAGGCCACGCTCGCGGACGCCATCTCGGCGGACACCTGGCGGCAGTGGAAGTACGCGTGGGACGCGACGCCCGGCTCGCACACCATCAAGGTGCGCGCCACCGACGCGCACGGGACGGTGCAGACCTCGAAGGTGCAGGACGTCGTGCCGGACGGCGCGACCGGATTGCACACCATCGGCGTGACCGTGGTTGGCTAGCGCCATGCCCTCCCCCGATCGTCCCGCTCCGCTCGTCGCGCCCGGCCCCGCGCTGCCGCCGGAGCAGCGCGCGCGCTACGCCAGGACCGTCCAGCTCCCGGGCTTCGGAGAGGCCGCCCAGCGCCGCCTGCGCGCCGCGCGCGTGCTGGTGGTCGGCGCCGGCGGTCTGGGTTCCGCGGTGCTGCCGCTGCTGGCGGGGGCCGGGTTCGGGACGATCGGGATCGTCGACGACGACAGCGTGGAGCTCAGCAACCTGCCGCGCCAGACGATCCACCGCGAGCGCGACCTCGGCCGGCAGAAGACCGCGTCGGCCGCCGACGCGATCCGCGCCATCGACGCCGGCATCGACGTGCGCGTCTTCGCAGAACGGCTCACCTCGGCGAACGCGCTGAGCATCCTCGACGGCTTCGACCTCGTGCTCGACGGCAGCGACAACTTCCCGACCCGGTACCTCGTGGACGACGCGGCGCTGCTGGCCGGCCTGCCGGTGGTGTGGGGCGCTGTGCACCGGTTCGGCGGCCAGGTCGGCCTGAGCTGGGCGGCGAACGGGCCGCACTACCGCGACCTGTTCCCCGTGCCGCCGGAGCCCGGCAGCGTGCCGAGCTGCGCAGAGGCGGGCGTGCTGCCCAGCGTGTGCGGCGTGATCGGGTCGCTGATGGCGAGCGAGGCGACCAAGGTCGTGACCGGGCAGGGCGACCTCCTGCTCGGGCGGGTGCTGGTGCACGACGGCCTGCGGGGGACGTTCCGCGAGCTGCCGTACGCGGCGGACCCGGCGGCTGCGCCGGTGACGGAGCTGATCGACTACGAGCTGTTCTGCGGAGTGGCCCCGACTGCGGTTGCTCCGGCGGCGGCCACCACCGTCTCCCCCACCGACCTGGCGGCCCGGCTGGCCGCCGGGCAGCCGCACATCCTCCTCGACGTGCGCGAGCCGTGGGAGGCCGACATCGCCGGGCTGCCCGGATCCCTGCTGGTGCCGCTCGACGTCGTGGTGCGGGACGCGGCGGGCGTGGCCGAGCGGCTGGGCGACGACCCGTTCGTGATCATCTGCCACCTCGGTGTCCGGGCGGAGACCGCGCGGAGGCTGCTGGCGGCGGTGGGCGCTCCCGGCGTGGTGCTGGAGGGCGGGCTGGACGCCTGGTCGCGTCAGGTCGACCCGTCGCTGCCGCGGTACTGAGGGCCTCGCCTGGCTGCGGGACGCGCGGGATACTGAACGCATGACCCCACCGCGCAGCGTCGAGGAGCACGTCGAGCACGTCAACCGCCTGCTGGAGCCGCTCTCCGCTGAGCCGGACGTGGAGACCGTCCTGCTCGCCCACGCCGCCGGGCGCGTCGCCGCGGCCGACGTCCGGTCGGAGGTCGACCTCCCGCTGTTCCGCAACTCGCAGATGGACGGCTACGCGGTGCGCGCCGCCGACGTCGCCCGCGTGCCCGTCGCGCTGGAGGTGACCGGGGACGTCCCGGCCGGCCACGAGGTGCCGCTGACGCTGACGCCCGGCACCGCCATCCGGATCATGACCGGGGCGCCCGTGCCCAACGGCGCGGACGCGATCGTGCCGGTGGAGGACACCGAGCTCGTCCTCGGCCGGGACGACGACCTGGCCGGCGCCGTGGTCGAGATCCGGCGCTCCCGCACGCACGGCGAGTACGTGCGCGAGCGCGGCAGCGACCTGAAACGCGGCGATGTGCTCGTCACGGCCGGCACCCGGCTGGCCGCGCGGCACCTGGCGGCGCTCGCGGCCGCGGGCGTCAGCTCCGTGGCGGTGCGGGCGCGGCTGCGCGTCGCCGTCCTGACCACCGGCTCGGAGCTCGCGGCGCCCGGCCGGGGCGTGCGCTTCGGGCAGGTCTTCGACGCGAACGGCGTGGCCCTCGCCGCGCTGGTCGAGGAGTCAGGCGCGGTCGTGTCGCTGCGGGCGAGCAGCAGCGACGACCCGGCGGCCTTCGCCCGCGTGTTCGACGCCGCGGTCGCCGCCTCCGACCTGGTCGTCACCTCCGGCGGCATCTCGAAGGGCGCCTACGAGGTGGTGCGGGAGGTGCTGCTGCCGCGCGGCGCGGAGGTCACCACGGTGGCGATGCAACCGGGTGGCCCGCAGGCGACGGCGGTGGTGGACGGCGTGCCCGTGCTGTGCTTCCCCGGCAACCCGGTGAGCACGCAGGTGTCGTTCGCCGTGTTCCTGCGCGGACCGCTGCGCGACGCGGCCGGGCTGCCGGCCCTGCCGGTCCGGCGGGTGCGGCTGGCCGAGTCGGTGCGGTCGGTGCCGGGCAAGCGCCAGTTTCTGCGCGGACGGGTCGGCGAGGACGGCGTCGCGCCGGTCTCCGGTCCCAGCTCCCACCTCGTCGCGGCGATGGCCACCGCGGACGTGCTGATCGACCTGCCCGCGGAGGCGGAGGCGGTCGAGTCGGGCGCGGACGTGACAGTCTGGACCCTATGAGCGAGCTCACCCACCTGGACGCCGACGGTCGCGCCCGCATGGTCGACGTCGGCGCGAAGCCGGAGACCGACCGGGAGGCCGTCGCCCGCGGCCGGCTGGTGACGACGCCGGACGTAGTGCGCCTGGTCGCCGCGGACGACCTCCCGAAGGCCGACGTGCTCGCGACCGCGCGCATCGCCGGGATCGCGGGAGGCAAGCGCACGAGCGACCTCATCCCGCTCTGCCACCCGCTGCCGCTGAACTCGCTGCGCGTCGACTTCGCGCTCGACGAGGCGGCGGGCTCGATCGCGATCGAGGCGGTCGCGCGCACGCACGGGCGCACCGGCGTCGAGATGGAGGCGCTGACCGCGGTGGCCGTCGCGGGGCTGACGCTGCACGACATGGTGAAGGCCGTGGACCCGGCGGCGAGCCTGACGGACGTGCGGCTGGTGGCCAAGAGCGGCGGGAAGCGCGGCGACTGGCGGCGGGAGGGCGAGGAGAGCCCGGCCGAGCGCCCCTCTCCGTCGGCGCCCGCACACTCCAGCGCCGCCGTCGTCATCGTCGCCTCGACCCGCGCAGCCGCGGGCACGGCCGACGACACCACCGGCCCGGTCATCGCGTCGTGGCTCGACGCCCACGGCCTCCACGCGGAGGTGCGCGTGGTTGCGGACGCGGACATCGCGCCCGCGCTGACGGCCGCCGTCGCCGAGCGCCCCGCCGTCGTCCTCACCACGGGCGGCACCGGGGTCGCCCCCGGCGACCGCACGCCGGAGGCCACCGCCGCCGTGCTCGACCGGGAGCTGCCCGGGCTCGCCGACGCGCTGCGGGCCAGGGGCGCGGCCTCCACTCCGCTCGCCGCGCTGAGCCGCGGCCGGGCGGGCGTCGCCGGGCGCACGCTGGTCGTCAACCTCCCCGGCTCCCGCGGCGGGGTCGCCGACGGGCTCGCCGTCCTGGACGACGTGCTGGCGCACCTCCTCGATCAGCTCGGCGGCGACACCGACCGCGGCCACGACGGAGCGCGCCGATGACCGCCGTCTTCGCCGACGTCTCGGACCGACCGCTCGACCCGTCCACGCTGGACGAGTTCGTCTGGCGCCGGGAGGCCGGCGCCGTCGTGTCGTTCCAGGGCATCGTGCGCGACCACGACGGCGGCCGCTCGGTCGTCTCGCTCGACTACCGCGCCCATCCCGACGCCGCCGACTTCCTGCGGCGCTGCTGCGAGGAGGTCGCCGAGCGCACCGGGCTGCGCGTCGCCGCCGTGCACCGGGTGGGCTCGCTGACCATCGGCGACCTCGCGCTCATCGCCGCGGTCGCGGCCCCGCACCGGGCGGAGGCGTTCGCCGCGTGCGCGGAGCTGGTGGAGCGGATCAAAGCCAAAGTGCCGATCTGGAAGCGCCAGCACTTCGGCGACGGCGCGTCGGAGTGGGTCGGACTCTGAGTCCCCGACGCCGCCGGGGGTCGATTTCCACGCTCCTGCCGTTCTAGAGTGGCTTTCGTGCCGCAGATACGGGTAAGGGACGCAGCGAGCTTCCTCGGAGTGAGCGACGACACCGTTCGTCGCTGGATCGACGCCGGGGTGCTCTCCAGCGCCAAGGACGACGGCGGCCGCACCGTCGTGGACGGCCTGGAGCTGGCGCAGCTCGCCAAGCAGAACGCCGTGCTGCCCGCCGACCGGTCCGGCGTCGGCCGGTCGGCGCGCAACCGCTTCGTCGGGATCGTGACGGACATCGTCATGGACAAGGTCATGGCGCAGGTCGAGCTGCAGTGCGGCCCGCACCGCGTCGTCTCGCTGATCAGCAGCGAGGCCGTCCGCGAGCTCGGCCTGGAGCTGGGCTCTGTCGCCGTCGCGGTCGTCAAGGCCACGAACGTCATCGTGGAGACGGCGGGGCCCACCGAATGAGGAGCCGCATGCGCACACGGATCGGGATCGCCGGGGCCGCGCTGGCGGCGGTGCTGCTCGCCGTCACGGGATGCTCCGCAGGCGCGGGGTCGGACACCGCGACGCAGACGCCGACGAAGCACGCCGTCACCGGCACCGTCACGGTCTTCGCCGCGGCCTCCCTCACCAAGGCGTTCACCGAGCTCGGCACGGACTTCGAGAAGGCCAACCCGGGGAGCTCCGTCCGCTTCAGCTTCGGCGGCTCGTCCGACCTGGTCACCCAGCTCACCGCCGGCGCCCCGGCCGACGTGTTCGCCTCGGCGGACCAGAAGAACATGGACAAGGCCGTCTCCGGCGGCGTCGTCTCCGGCGACCCCGTCGACTTCGCGACGAACGTGCTCGCGATCGCCGTGCCTCCCGGGAATCCGGCCCACGTCACGGGGTGGGCCGACCTCGTGAAGCCCGGTCTGAAGGTCGTCGTCTGCGCGCCGCAGGTCCCGTGCGGCGCGGCCACGGCGAAGGTGGAGGCCGACACCGGCGTCACGCTCACGCCGGTCAGCCAGGAGTCGTCGGTGACGGACGTGCTCGGCAAGGTGTCGTCCGGGGAGGCCGACGCCGGCATCGTCTACGTGACGGACGTGAAGGGCGCGGGGAAGAGCGTCGACTCCGTACCGTTCCCCGAAGCGAAGGACGTGGTCAACACCTACCCGATCGCTGCGGTCACGCAGGGGCAGAACGTCACGGGGGCGCGGCCTTCGTCGCGTACGTGACCGGCCCGGAGGGCAGGAAGGTGCTCGAGGCCGCCGGCTTCGGGAAGCCGTGAGGCGGCGCGCGGCCGTCGGCACGGGGATTCCGGGCTGGGTGCTCGTCGTCGCCGCGCTCGGTGCGCTGTTCGTCCTGCTCCCGATCCTCGCGATGATCACGCGGGTGGACTGGACGCAGTTCGTCGCGCTGATCACGTCGCCCTCCTCGGTGGACGCGCTGCTGCTCAGCCTGCGCACCTCGGTCGCGGCCACGATCGGGTGCCTGGTGCTCGGCATCCCGATGGCGATCGTGCTGGCGCGGGTGCCGTTCCGCGGGCGCGCGCTGGTGCGCGCCATCGTGCTGCTGCCGCTCGTGCTGCCTCCGGTCGTGGGCGGGCTGGCCCTGCTCGCGCTGTACGGCCGGCGCGGGCTGCTGGACGGGGCGATCCCGATCGCGTTCTCGACGCCGGCCGTGGTGATCGCGCAGACGTTCGTGGCGCTGCCGTTCCTGGTGCTGAGCCTGGAGGGCGCGCTGCGCACCACCGGCCGGCGGTACGAGGCCGTCGCGGCCACGCTCGGCGCGCGGCCGTCGACCGTGCTGTTCCGCGTGACGCTGCCCCTCGTGTTCCCCGCGATCGTCTCGGGCTCCATCCTGTCGTTCGCGCGCGCCCTCGGCGAGTTCGGGGCGACGCTGACCTTCGCCGGGAGCCTGCAGGGGACGACGCGCACGCTGCCGCTGGAGATCTACCTGCAGCGGGAGACCGACCCCGACACTGCCGTCGCGCTGTCGCTGGTGCTGATCGCGGTCGCCATCGCGGTCGTCGCGGTGGCCCACGGCGCGGGCGAGCCGCTGCGCCGCAAGCCGCGGCCGGTTCCCGGGGCGGCCTCGTGAGCCTCGACTTCGCGGCGACGGTCGCCGAGCGCGACGTCGAGGTGGAGCTGCGGCTCGGCACGGGCGAGACGCTGGCCCTGCTCGGGCCGAACGGCGCGGGCAAGTCCACGGTGCTCGGGGTGCTGGCGGGCCTGATCCGGCCGGACGCGGGACGCGCCACGCTCGCGGACGAGACGCTGTTCGACCTCCCGGCTGCCTGGCTGCCTCCGCACCGCCGCGGGATCGCACTGCTCGCCCAGGACGCCCTGCTCTTCCCGCACCTGACCGTGCGCCGGAACGTCGAGTTCGCCTCGCGGTCGTCGGGTGCCTCCCGGCCGGAGGCGCGCGCGAAGGCCGACGAGTGGCTGGAGCGCACCGGCGTCCGCGCGCTGGCCGAACGCCGGCCGGACGAGCTCTCCGGCGGGCAGGCGCAGCGCGTCGCCATCGCACGCGCCCTCGCCGCCGAGCCCGACCTGATCCTGCTGGACGAGCCGCTCGCCTCGCTCGACGTGAGCGTGGCGGGCGAGCTCCGCGGGATGCTGGCCGAGGTGCTCGCCGACCGCACGGCGGTCGTCGTGACGCACGACGCGCTCGACGCCTACCTGCTCGCCGACCGGATCGCGGTCCTCGGCGGCGGCCGGGTGGTCGAGGAGGGCGCGGCGCGCGACGTGCTGACCCAGCCGCGGCACCCGTTCACCGCCGAGCTGACGGGCCTCAGCCTGCTCACCGGACGGCGCACGGCCACGGGCCTGGTGACCGACGACGGATGGGCCCTCGACGGCACGCCGACGACGCCGATCGCCGAGGGTCGCCCGGTGACGGTGGTGGTGCGGCCCTCGACGGTCGCCGTGCGGGTCGGCGCTCCGATGGAGGGCGCAGGCGGCATCGCCGCGACCGTGACGGCCCTGGAACCGCGCGACGACCTCGTGCGCGTGCGCACCGACCGGCTCACCGCGCTGGTCCCCGCCGCGGTGGTCGCGGAACTCCGGATCACCGCCGGCGCGCGGGTGACCCTGACGGTTCCGCCCGCGGAGGTGCGGATCTCCCCGCTTAGGAGCCGAGCTTCATCCCCGCGGTGGAATAGCCGCCATCGGGGTTCGCCGACGGCCGCGGCTCGTCGAACGCCGGGTTCGGCTTGCCCGGGAGGCTCTCCGGCGTCACCCGCGCCCGCGACGCTCCGACGATGGCGACAACGCACGCCGCCAGCAGCACGACCCCCGCGACCACCAGCGCCAGGCCGAACGCCGCCCCGCGGGTCAGCAGCACGACGCCGAACGGCAGCGTCAGCCACGTCCCGATCGCGGCGAGCACGGCCGCGACCACGAGCGCGGCGAACCTCCCCTGCCGTCGCCGTACGGCCTCCAGGTCCCGCAGATGCACGCTCATGGTGTCCCCCTTCGCCGCAGCCTAGCGGAGGGCCCGCCGAAGATTCAGCACGAATGTCGCGTTTGCCGCTGCCATTCGACACATTCGTGCCGAATGTCGGCGTCAACCGCCGGCGAAAGGGGCAGCACGTCGACGCGCTCGGCGATCGCGGCGTCGGGGTCGCGCGACACGACGCCGTCGACCAGGAAGGACCCGTTGCGCAGCACCAGCCGCATGGCCTCGCCGTAGCGCGCGTCCAGCAGCTCGCGGAGGGCGCCCACGGTCGGGGCCTCGAGGGAGACCCGCTCCTCCTCGCGTCCGGCGGCCTCCTCGGCGGCGGCGAAGTAGCGGACGAGGACGCTGCGCTCAGCCACCGATCGCCCCCATGCTCCGCAGCGGCGGCACGAAGCCCGCGGCGTCCATCCCGTGCCCGGACTGCTTGCCCCACATCGCGCCACGCCACCAGCGGGCCAGCTCGGCGTCGTCCGCTCCGCCGCGCAGCAGAGAGCGCAGGTCGGTCTCGTCGTCGCCGAACAGGCACGAGCGCACGGTCCCCTCGGCGGTGATCCTGGTGCGGTCGCAGGCCGAGCAGAACGAGCGGGTCACCGAGGCGATGATGCCGACCGTGGCGGGACCGCCGTCGACCAGCCACTCCTCGGCCGGGGACGACGGGTCGTCGGGACGCCCGGCCTCCACCAGGTCGAACCGGGTGCGGAGGACGGCGAGCAACTCCTCGGCGGAGACCATGTTGTCGCGCAGCCAAGTGTGGTCGGCGTCGAGCGGCATCTGCTCGATGAAGCGCAGCCGGCAGCCGTGCTCCAGCGCCCAGGCGAGGAGGTCGGGGGCGCCGGCGAGGGTCTGGCGCATCATCACGGCGTTCAGCTTGAGCGGCGTCAGCCCGGCGGCGTGCGCGGCGGCGATCCCGGCGAACACGGCGGGCAGCCGGTCGCGGCGGGTGAGCGCGGCGAAGTGCTCGCGGTCGACGGTGTCCAGCGAGATGTTCACCCGGGTCAGCCCGGCGGCGACGAGCTCGCGCAGGCGGTGGTCGAGGCCGATGCCGTTCGTCGTGATGCTGAGGTCGATGCCGGGCGCCGCCGCGGCGGAGAGCCCGATGATCTCGGCGAGGTCGGCGCGCATCAGCGGCTCGCCTCCCGTGAAGCGCACCTCGCGGATGCCCAGGTCGCGCACGCCGATCCCCACCAGCCGGGCGATCTCGGCAGGGGTCAGCAGGTCCTCGCGCGGGATGGCGGGCAGGCCCTCCGCCGGCATGCAATAGGTGCAGCGCAGCGAGCACTTCTCGGTCACCGAGACGCGCAGGTCGCGGGCGACGCGACCGAACCGGTCCACGAGGCCTGCGACGTCAGGGCGTCCGGCGAGGCTGGGCGCGGCCGCGGTCGCCTCATCACGCAGCGACGCGCTGCGCGGGAGTCCGAGATTGACCGCGGCCATGACCTCACCCTAGACCGACCGGCCATAGACCGGCGCACCGCGACGGGAATAAGCTCCCCGCATGGGAATCATCTCGTCCGGCTTCCTCGGCCGGCGCAGAACCGAGGACCCGCGCCTCCCACCGGGGCAGTACGTCACGGAGGGTTTCCCGGTCCTGTCCGCCGGGCCGACCCCGCGCGTGGCGAAGGAGGACTGGGCGTTCACCATCACGACCGAGAAGGGCGTGGTGCACCGCTGGAGCTGGGACGAGTTCCTGGCCCTCCCGCAGGCCGACGTGGCCACCGACATCCACTGCGTCACGAGCTGGTCGAAGCTCGGGACGTCGTGGCGCGGCGTCGCGCTCGACACGCTGTTCGAGAAGGTCGACACCGACTACGAGTACACGATGGCGCACTCCTACGGCGGTTACACGACGAACGTTCCGCTGAAGGACCTGCTCGACGGCAAGGCCTGGGTGGCGCACACGTTCGACGGCGCCGACCTCCCGCCGGAGCACGGCGGCCCCGCGCGCCTGCTGGTGCCGCACCTGTACTTCTGGAAGAGCGCCAAGTGGGTCAGCGGGCTGGAGATGCTTCCGCAGGACCAGCCCGGCTTCTGGGAGCAGAACGGCTACAACCTCTACGGGGACCCCTGGAAGGAAGAGCGCTACTGGTGAGCACCGCGTGGCGGGTGGCGGAGGTCGTGGCCGCGCACGAGGAGACCGCGACGGCCCGCACGATCCGGCTGCGCATCCCAGGGCTGGCCGGGCACCTCGCCGGTCAGCACGTGGACGTGCGGCTCACCGCGCCGGACGGCTACCAGGCCGTGCGTTCGTACTCGATCGCGTCGGCCTCCGGCGCGGGCGGCCTGGCGCCGGACGAGTTCGAGCTGACGGTGGAGGAGCTGCCGGACGGCGAGGTCTCGCCGTACCTCGTGCACGGCCTCTCGGTCGGCGACGAGCTGGAGGTGCGCGGCCCGGTCGGCGGCTGGTTCGTCTGGCGGGCGGGCGACGACGGGCCGGTGCAGCTGATCGCGGGAGGCTCCGGCGTCGTGCCGCTGATGTCGATGGCCCGTGCGCACGCCGCCGCGGCGAGCACTGCGCCCTTCCGGCTGCTGTACTCCGCCCGCACGCCGATGTCGGTCTACTACCGCGACGAGCTGATGGCGCTCGGCGAGGCCTCCGCGCCGCTTCAGGTCGACTACGTCTACACGCGCGAGGCGCCCTCCGGCTGGCCGGTCGCGGCGGGACGACTGACGGCGGAGGGACTCGGCGCGCTCGTCCTGCCCGCCGCGGACGCACCGCGGTTCTACCTGTGCGGGTCCACCCCGTTCGTCGAGGCCGTCTCGGGCTGGCTGGTCGACGCCGGGCACGATCCCGACCGCATCCGCACCGAACGCTACGGCGGGATCGGAGGCGCCGCGTGAGCGACATGGACTACCTGGATGGCAACGCCGCGGCCGGGACTCCTCTCGGAGGTCTTCGCGGTCGACGTGACCGTGGCGCGCGGCAAGTGCGCGCACTGCGGGAACGTGTCGGTGATCGCGCAGGCGCACCTCTGGCCCGACGACCACGGGATGGTGCTGCGCTGCCGGGTCTGCAGCGACGTCATCGCGATGGCCACCGAGCGCGACGGCAAGCTGTGCCTCGACCTGCGGGGGCTGGACTGGCTCGAACTCGAGGTCTGAGCGGGCGCAGGCGCCCCTCAGCGGGCGGTCATCCCCTCCCCGTACAATCGTCCGGTGCCAGAATCACCTGCGAGCCTCGACCCCGACGACCTCGCGACCACCCTCCGCGTCCTCGCGCAGCTCCACGAGCTCGACCAGGAGCACCCCGACTTCGTCTCGGTCCGCCGCGCGACCGCGCACATGTTCAAGGCCGTCAAGCAGGCCAGGCGGCGCGAGCTGCGGGAGGCCGAGCTCGCCGCCGACCGCGCCGTGATCGCGGCGACCGCCACCGGCGCCCCCGACCGCATCGACGACGAGACCCGCGGCCGCGACCTGACCTCCCCCACCACCGGCTCCGCGACCGCCGGCACCCTGATCAACTCGCAGGCCTGTTACATCTGCAAGCAGCACTACACGGAGGTGGACTGGTTCTACCACCAGCTCTGCCCGTCCTGCGCCGCGTTCAGCCACGCCAAGCGCACCGCGCGCACCGACCTGACCGGCAAGCGCGCGCTGCTCACCGGAGGCCGCGCCAAGATCGGGATGCACATCGCGCTGCGCCTGCTGCGCGACGGCGCGGACCTCACCATCACCACGCGCTTCCCCCGCGACGCCGTGCGCCGGTTCTCGCAGCTCCCCGACGCGAAGGACTGGCTGCACCGGCTCCGCGTGGTCGGGATCGACCTCCGCGACCCGGCCCAGGTGATCGGCCTGGCCGACTCGGTCGCCTCCCGCGGCCCGCTGCACGTGCTCATCAACAACGCCGCGCAGACCGTGCGCCGCTCCCCCGGTGCGTACTCGCTGCTCGCCGAGGCCGAGTCGCACCCGCTGCCCGACGGCCCGCTCCCGGAGCTGGAGACGTTCGGCCACACGGCCGACCCGCACCCGCAGGCCCTGGAGGCCTCCGTCGCCGCCCACCCGCTGCTGTCGTCGGCGAACGTGCACGGCACGGTCGCCGAGCTGGTCGGCGCCGCGGCGCTCACCGCGAACGACCTCGCCTCCGCCGCCATGGCCGCCGGCTCGTCGTCGCTGGAGCGCCACCACGACGGCACCGCGATCGACGCGGGCGGCCTCGTGCCCGACGTCCAGCGCGTCAACACCTGGACCAGGGCCGTGGGCGGCATCGACCCGCTGGAGCTGCTGGAGGTGCAGCTCTGCAACACCACGGCCCCGTTCATCCTGATCGACCGCCTCCGCCCGTCGCTCGCCGCCGCGGGCCGCTCCTACGTGGTGAACGTCTCGGCGATGGAGGGCGTCTTCGGCCGCCGCTACAAGGGCGCAGGCCACCCGCACACGAACATGGCGAAGGCCGCGCTCAACATGCTGACCCGCACGAGCTCGCTGGAGCTGTTCGAGACGGACAACATCCTGATGACGAGCGTCGACACCGGCTGGATCACCGACGAGCGCCCGCACTACACGAAGGTCCGCCTCGCCGAGGAGGGCTTCCACGCCCCGCTCGACCTGGTCGACGGCGCCGCGCGGGTCTACGACCCGATCGTGCGCGGCGAGGCCGGGGAGGACCTGCACGGGGTGTTCCTGAAGGACTACCGGTCGTCGGCCTGGTGACGCCCGCGCCGCGCTGACTATACTTGCCCAGGCATCGCGGGGAGGCCGCCAGGGACCTTCCCGAAGGTCTTCCGGGCGCTCGCGTGCAGAACGTACAGTGAGCACGAAGGCGAACGAAGGGCAGTCGATGTCGAGCACCACCCCGTCCGGTGACAAGGCGCAGGGCGCAGGGCCCGACGCCGCGGACGAACCCTCATCACCGTCCGTCCCGGCCGGGCTCAGCGGTAGCGCACCACGCCGGGTCATGCCCAAGGAGCCCGTCCCGATCCCGGGGCAGGCGCACCCGATCGCGGCGGCCGCGCACGGCGGCCGGTTCAAGCACTGGCTGCTGCGCGGCATGGTGGACGAGCGCGGCACCCAGCAGGGCCCGCACGGCCAGAACCCCGAGCGCACGCACTCGTGGTGGCAGGTCATGTGCCTCACCGGTGTCGACTACTTCTCGACGCTGGGCTACCAGCCCGCCATCGCGGCCCTCGCGGCCGGGCTGGTCTCGCCGTTCGCGACGCTCGTGCTCGTCGCCCTGACCCTGCTCGGCGCCCTCCCGGTCTACCGCAGGGTGGCGCGCGAGAGCTTCCGCGGCTCCGGGTCGATCGCGATGCTGGAGCGGTTCCTGCCCTGGTGGGCCGGCAAGCTGTTCGTCCTCGTGCTGCTCGGGTTCGCCGCGACGGACTTCATGATCACGATCACACTGTCCGCGGCCGACGCCACGGCGCACGCGATCGAGAACCCGTTCGCGCCCTCCTGGTTCCACGGCAACAACGTCATCATCACCCTGGTCCTCCTCGCACTGCTCGGCGCGGTCTTCCTCAAGGGCTTCCGGGAGGCGATCGGCATCGCCGTCGTGCTCGTCGGCGTGTACCTGGCGCTCAACGTCGTCGTGGTGACGACCTCCATCATCCAGGTGTTCCAGCATCCGACCGCCGTCACCGACTGGTGGGACGCCCTCTTCGTCTCGCACGGCAACCCGCTGCTCATCGTCGGTGTGGCGCTGCTGGTGTTCCCGAAGCTCGCGCTGGGCCTCTCCGGCTTCGAGACCGGCGTCGCCGTCATGCCGCAGATCAAGGGCAAGCCGGACGACGACCCGAACTACCCGACCGGCCGCATCCGCGGCGCCGGCCGTCTGCTCACGACGGCCGCGCTCATCATGAGCGCGTTCCTCATCACATCGAGCTTCACGACCACGCTGCTGATCCCGCAGAAGGACTTCCAGGCCGGCGGCCCTGCCAACGGCCGCGCGCTGGCGTACCTGGCGCACGAGTACCTCGGCAACGCCTTCGGGACCGTCTACGACATCAGCACCATCCTCATCCTGTGGTTCGCCGGCGCCTCGGCGATGGCCGGCCTGCTCAACCTGGTGCCCCGCTACCTCCCCCGCTACGGGATGGCGCCGCAGTGGGCGCGCGCGGTGCGGCCGCTCGTGCTGGTGTTCACCGCCATCGCCTTCCTGATCACGGTGATCTTCGACGCGAACGTCGACGCGCAGGGCGGCGCGTACGCCACCGGCGTGCTGGTGCTGATCACCTCCGCGTCGCTCGCGGTGAGCCTGTCCGCCTGGCGCAAGAAACAGCCGAAGCGCACCGTCGTCTTCGCGATCATCACCGCGATCTTCGTCTACACGACCATCGACAACATCATCGAGCGCCCGGACGGCCTCCGCATCGCGACGCTGTTCATCCTCGGCATCCTGATCGTGTCGATCGTCTCGCGCGTCGGGCGGTCGTTCCAGGTGCGCGCGACGAGCGTCACCTTCGACGTGTCGGCGCTCGACTTCATCCTGGAGGACGCCGAGGAGGGCGAGATCCGCATCATCTCGCACGAGCCCGACGTCGACACCACCAAGGAGTACGAGCAGAAGAACAAGGACGAGCGCCGCTTCAGTCACATCCCGCAGCGCTCGCGGACCATCTTCCTGGAGGTCATGAAGTCCGACTCCTCCGACTTCGAGGAGGACCTGGTCGTGCACGGCGTCGTCAAGTACGGCTACCGCGTGCTGCAGGTCAAGAGCGGCAACGTGCCGAACACGATCGCCGCCGTGCTGCTGGAGATCCGCGACATCACCGGGGTGGTGCCGACCATCTACTTCGAGTGGACGGAAGGCAACCCGATCTCGAACATGTTCCGCTACCTCATCACCGGTGTGGGCGAGGTCGCCCCGGTGACCCGTGAGGTGCTGCGCGAGGCCGAGAAGGACGTCAAACGGAGGCCGGCCGTCCACGTGGCCTGAGCGCGCCCTCTCTCCACCGCTGCGGCGCTGTGGCACCATGTGCGCATGGACACCCACGCGTTCTTCGAGGCGGTCGGGGTCGCCTTCGAGTTCGCGGGCGTCGCCGCCCTCGCGATCGGCTTCGTCGTGGCCCTCGTGATCGCCCTCTCGGTGTGGGTGCGCTCACGTAGCGGGGCGGATGCCTTCCGCACGCTGCGGGAGGCCTTCGGCGGCGTCATCCTGCTCGGGCTCGAACTGCTCGTGGCCGCCGACCTCGTCAAGACCGTGACATCCAGCCCCACGCTCACCGACGCGGTCGTGCTGGGCATCATCGTGCTCATCCGCACCATCCTGAGCTTCTCGCTGCAGGTGGAGATCGACGGCGTCGCGCCCTGGCGCCGCGCCCTCGTCACCGGGCCGGAAGTGCTGGCGCACGCCGTCAAGAAGGCCGGCTCGGCGGGGACGCCGGAGCAGCCGTAGGACTCAGTCCCGCTCGGCGCGCGCCGCCCGCTCGGCGTTGCGCTGCTTCACGCGCGCGTTCTCGGCGTGGACCTGCGCCTGCGTGGCGCGCTCGGCGACCAGCCACTCCGGCTTCTCCTCCAGGAGCGTCTTGATCTCGGCCGTGGTGAGCGGCTCGGTGACGCCGGCGCGGGCCAGCCCGGAGTTGCTCACGCCGAGCTTGTGGGCGACGACGTCGCGCGGGTGCGGGCCGTCGGCGCGGAGGGCGACCAGCCAGGCGGGCGGGTTCGCGGTCAGCTCGTCGAGCTCGGTGCGGCTGATCTCGCGGTCGCGGAACTCCTCCGGCGCCGCCGACAGCAGGATGCCGAGCTTCTTGGCCGCGGTGGCCGCCTTCATGGTCTGGGGCTTCATGCCTTCAAGGGTATCGTCCGCGGGCCGTCCGGCCGGACGGTAGCCTGGCCTGCATGGCCTCCCGCTTCGCCCTCGCCTTCCCGCTCGGTGTCACGATCGGCAAGTGGACGCGCGCCTTCGCCGAGCGGCAGCCCGACGTGGAGCTGGTGGTTCGGCCGTCGGCGGACCCGCTGGCGGCGCTGGCGGCGGGCGAGGCCGACATGGTGTTCGCCCGCGACGCGCCGGCCGACGACGACCGGCACCTCATCCCCCTCTACACCGAGGACGTCGTGGTCGTGATGCACCACGAGCACCTGCTGACGCTGGAGGAGAAGCTGCACCTGGCCGACCTCGACGGCGAGCCGCGGGTCACCGGCGAGCCTTCGAGGCGTTCATGCGCAGCGTGGCCGAGGGCGACGGCATCGCCCTGCTGCCCGCCTCGGTGGCGAAGGCCCTGCGCCGCAAGGACGTCACCGCGATGCGGCTGGAGGACGGGCCGACCTCCCAGGTCGCCCTCACCTGGCCGCGCGACGGCCAGCATCCCCTCGTGGACGACTTCATCGGGATCGTGCGCGGCCGGTCGGCGCACAGCTCGCGCAACCCCGAGGTGGCGGCGACGGAGGCCGAGCGCTCCGCCCGGGACGCGAAGGCCGCCAAGGCGGCGAAGATCGCCGCCACGCAGTCCGCGCGGGCCACCAAGCACGCCAAGCGCGCCGCCGCAGCCAAGCGCTCCACCGGAAAACGGCCACGCCCCAAGCGCTGACCGCGCGTCCAAGTGACAGGACACGCCGTCTCGCCGCCGTGCGAGACGGCGTGTCGTGTCAGATAGATGGGGTCCTCGGCAGAATGGGCGGATGACGAGCATCGCGACGAGCATCGGCCGGACGGCGCAGAGCGTCGTGTACCGCGCGGGCGTGAGCGGGCGGCGGCCGGCCGTCCCGGTCGCGTTCCCCGCGCTGGAGCGCGCGGCGCGCAGGCGGATGTCGCGCGCGGCCTTCGCGTACATCGCGGGCTCCGCGGGCCTGGAGCGCACCGACCGGGCCGACACCGAGGCGTTCGCGCTGCACCGGATCGTGCCGCGGGTGCTGCGGGACGTCTCGACGCGGGACCTCTCGATCGAGCTGTTCGGCCGCCGCCTGCCCACTCCCCTGCTGCTGGCGCCGATCGGCGTCCTGGAGCTGGCCCGCCGCGACGGTGACGCGGCGGCCGCGCGCGCCGCCGCCGCGCACGGCATCCCCGCGGTGCTCTCCACCCAGGCCTCGGCGCCGATGGAGGCCGTCGCCGCCGCCATGGAGGACGTGCGGCCGGGCGCCGCGCGCTGGTTCCAGCTCTACTGGAGCTCGTCGCGCGACCTGGTGGCGAGCCTGGTCGCTCGGGCGGAGGCGAGCGGCTGCGAGGCGATCGTGGTCACCCTGGACACCCATGTGCTGGGCTGGCGGCCGCGCGACCTCGACCTCGGCTACCTCCCGTTCAGCCGCGGCCTCGGCATCGCCCAGTACACCAGCGACCCGGTCTTCCGCCGGCTGGTGCGCGAGCGGATGGCGGGCGCGGGTCCGCGCGAGCGCACGGCGATCACCCCGGCGGCGGTCGCCTCCTTTGCGAGCATCCTGCGCCACCATCCCGGCGACCTGCGCGAGAACCTGCGCTCCGGTGAGCCGCTCGCGGCGGTCGAGACGTTCCTCGACGTGTTCGCCGATCCCTCGCTCGGCTGGGACGACCTGGCCTTCCTGCGCGAGCACACGAGCCTGCCGATCGTCCTCAAGGGCGTGCTGCACCCGGACGACGCCCGCCGAGCCGTCGACGCGGGCGTGGACGCCGTGCAGGTGTCCACGCACGGAGGGCGGCAGATCGACGGCGAGGTCGCGGCGCTCGACGCGCTGCCCGGCGTCGTGGACGCGGTCGCCGGCCGCCTCCCGGTGCTGTTCGACAGCGGGATCCGCGGCGGCGCGGACGCCGTGATCGCGCTCGCCCTCGGCGCCAGGGCCGTCGCGGTCGGGAGGCCGTACACCTACGCGCTGGCGCTGGCCGGCGAGCGCGGCGTGAGCGAACTGCTCCGCAACCTCCTCGCCGAGCTCGACATCACGCTCGGGCTCGCGGGCGTCGCCCGGGTCGCCGACCTCGACCGCTCGGTGCTGGCAACGCCACCGCCCTGTACCGGCTAGGCGACTGCCCTGGCGATGAGCGACAGCAGCGCCTGCGCGTAGGCGGACGCGGCGTCCTCCTCCTCGAAGAAGCGCTCGACGCCCTCCAGCTCCAGGGTGACCCGATAGCCGTCGGCCGTGCGCGCCAGGTGGCGGAAGGAGCCGCCCAGCAGCTCCCGGAGCTGGTCCTCGCGCGGGATCCACAGCGCGTCCTCGACGGCGAGAGAGTCGAGCGCCCACTCGGTGGTGCCGTTGAAGCCGAGGATGGTGCCGGTGTCGAAGTGGTGCGGCTCGATCGTCATCTCGCTCACAGTGAAGCGCTCGCCCGCCATCCCCGGCCGGTCGATGGCGAAGGTGTCCCCCGACGCCGGCTGCCAGCGCAGGCCGGCGGCGCGAAGCAGTCGCGCGGTGTCCTCGTCGATCATGACCGCTCCTCCCGCCGTGACGGCTCACCCCCAGTTCGGGGGAACGGCCCGAGAATACGCCCCGGTCCCGGGGTCTCGTTCACCGTTCGTTCGATTGTCGGCCATAGATTGCTCGTATGGGAATCCCGTCGGCGCGCCGTGTTTGACGCTCTCCTCTCGATCGACGTGCTCGGCGGCCCCGTCCCGATCCTGGTGTTCGCCGCCGCCGCCGCGCTGCTGCTCGCCCTGCTGGCGCGCCGTCCGTCGCTCGCGCTGCTGCGCCGCGTCGGCCTGGCCGGCGCGATCGGCCTCCTCGGCGCGGTCATCACCTGGCTCGTGTGCATCCGCTGGCTGAACCTGTTCGGCGAGTCCCTCGGCGCCGGGAACTACCTCTGGGTCGCGGCGGTGTTCTGCGGGGTGGCGCTGTGCGTGGCCAGCATCGGCCGTGCCCCGCGCTGGCGCACGGCGGTGGCGATCGTCGCCGTGCCCGCCTTCGTCCTCGCGGCGGCCCTGGGCATCAACCTCAACTACGGTCTCGACCGCACGGTCGGCAACGTCCTCGCCATCACGATCCCGAACCCGATCAAGACCAAGCCGCTCGCCCACCAGAGCACGGCCTACGACGTCGCGCTCTGGAAGGATTGGAAGGCGCCGGCCGACATGCCGCTCAAGGGCAAGACCGGCACGGCGCACATCCCGGGGACGATCAGCGGCTTTCACGCCAGGGAGGCCGGGGTCTACCTGCCCCCCGCCGCCCTGGTGGCGCATCCGCCCGCGCTGCCGCTCGTCGTGATGATGATGGGCCAGCCCGGCAACCCGGACCCGGAGCCGATCGCCTCGGTGCTGAACGTGCTCGCCGCCCAGCATCACGGCCTCGCCCCTGTGGTCGTCGTGGCCGACCAGCTCGGCGCCGGGATGCCGGACACCCTCTGCCTGGACACCGCGCGCTACGGCAACGCGGCGACGTACATCACGCGGGACGTCACGGACTGGGCAGATCGGCACCTCCCGATCACGCACGACCACCGGTTCTGGTCGATCGCCGGGTACTCCAACGGCGGACTGTGCGGGCTATCGTTCGGCATCGACCATCCCGAGCTGTTCTCGAACGTGCTCGACATCTCCGGCGAGGAGTTCCCCGGCGCCGAGCATCCCGCCGCCACGCTGAACGAGTTCTTCCACGGCGACAAGGCTGCCTACGACCGAGCGAAGCCGTTCAACCGGCTCGCGCCGGGGGCGTTCCCGGGCAGCATGATCTTCACCGCGTGCCGCGACGACCCGGCCTACCACCACGTGGCGCAGGCGGAGCTGCGGGCCGCGCAGCGCGCCGGGGTCGCCAGCACGTTGATCGACCTCCCGACCGGAGGCCACGGCATGGGCGCGCTGATGGGCGGCCTGAACGGCGGCCTCCCCTTGCTGTTCGCGACGCTGGGACTGCAGAAGCCGGGCTGACGCCGCGCTCAGTCGGTGACGATCACGATCTTGCCGCGCACGTGGCCGGTCTCCAGGCGCCCGTACGCTTCGGCGGTGCGCTCGATCGGGAAGATCGAGTCGATCGGCAGCACCAGTTCGTTCTGTGCGAGGAGGTCGGCGAGCTCGGCCAGCTCGGCGTTGCCCGCCGTGCGGCCCCCGACGGTGCGCGCGCCGCGGGCGGCCGGACCGAACGCGGCGATCGTGTTGATCCGCTCCGGAGGGACGCCGAGCTCGATCGCGGCGTCGATGGTGTCCCGACCGTGGTTGTCGAGGACCGCCGTCACGCGCTGCCCGTCGTCCAGGACCTCCCGCACCCGGTCGGCCAGACCCTCCCCGTACGCCACAGGGATGATGCCCAGCGTCTCCAGGAACTCGTGGTTCTCCTCGCTCGCCGTACCGACGACCGTGGCGCCGCACCGGATCGCGAGCTGCGCCGCGAGCACTCCTACCCCGCCGGCCGCCGCACTCACCAGCACGGTGTCGGCCTCGCCGAGGTCGAGGGAGGCCGCGGTCGCCATCGCCGTGCGCCCGACCACGCCGAGCGACCCGGCCACTTCGAAGGTGAGCGGGTCGGGCTTCTCGACGATCTGCCCGTCCTCGGCGACGACGACGAAGTCCGCGAGCGCGGCGAACGGTGCGGTGCCGAACACGGCCTGGCCGAGCCCGAAGCGCACAGCGCCCTCGCCGCGCTCCTCCACGAAGCCGGCGAAGTCCTGGCCCATCCCGCTCGGCAGGGTCACGCCCATCCGCGCGGCCGCCCGCTCGCTGCGGTACGCCTTGTAGTCCATCGGGTTGAGGCCCGCGGCCATCACGCGCACCAGCACCTGGCCCGGCCCCGGCCACGGCCGCTCCCGCCCGACGAGGTGGAGGAACTCGCGCGAGCCGAACTCCTCCAGCTGGATGAATCTGGGCACCGTCGGGCTCCTTCCGCTCATACGGTGGAGCCTAACCCCGCTCCTCGTGGGAAGGGAGGGGCGGCGGTTCAGCCGAAGAGCAGCTCCGCCTCCTCGTACCGCGCCGGCGGCACGGTCTTGAGGCCGCCGGTCGCGTCGGCGATCGACACGTTCACGACATCGGTGCCGCGCAACGACACCATCGAGCCCCAGCGGCCCTCGTAGGCCGCGTCGACCGCCGCCATGCCGAGCCGGGTCGCGAGCACGCGGTCGTAGGCGCTCGGCACGCCGCCGCGCTGCATGTGGCCGAGGACCGACGCACGCGACTCGATGCCGGTGCGCTCCTCGATCATCGGGGCCAGCATCTCGCCGATCCCGCCGAGGCGCGGACGGTTGAACGCGTCCAGCCCCTTGTGCGAGTGCGCCTCCTCCATCGTGTCCAGGTGGAAGCCCTCGGAGACGACGATCACCGGCGCGCGGCCGCGGTCGCGCACCGACTCGACCCACTCGCAGATCTGCTCGATGGACTTCGGCTGCTCCGGGATGAGGATGGCGTGCGCACCGCCCGCCATGCCCGAGTGGAGCGCGATCCAGCCGACGTGGCGGCCCATGACCTCCACGACCATGCAGCGCTGGTGCGACTCGGCGGTGGTGCGGAGCCGGTCGATGGCCTCGGTCGCGATCTCCACCGCGGTGTCGAAGCCGAACGAGTAGTCGGTGGCGGCGAGGTCGTTGTCGATGGTCTTCGGCACGCCGACGATCTTGAGGCCGGCGTCGGTGAGGCGGCGGGCCGCCGTGAGCGTGCCCTCGCCGCCGATCGCGATGATCGCGTCGATGCCGTTCTCGTCCATCATCCGCTGGATGTTCTCCGGGCCGCCCTTGTCGCCCTCGAACGGGTTCGTGCGGCTGGAGCCGAGGATGGTGCCGCCCTGGCGGGAGAGGCCGCGGACGCTGTGCCGGTCGAGCGGCATGATGTCGCCCTCGACCACGCCGCGCCAGCCGTAGCGGAAGCCGGCGAACTCGGACCCGTACACGCGGTCGCCCTTGAGGACCGCGCCGCGGATGACCGCGTTCAGTCCGGGACAGTCGCCGCCACTGGTCAGGATGCCGATCTTCATGCTGCTCTCTTTCTCGTTGCGCCCCTGAGCATCATGCCCGAGGTATACCGGAGCACCAAAATCCCGCCGCGCCCGGGCCGATCAGAGGCATCATGCCCGAGGTATACCGGAGCACCAAAATCCCGGCCGCCCGGGAGGCTCAGAGGCCGAGCGCGCGCTGGAGCTTGGACGAGCTCGCGGAGGGCCGGGCGCCCGCCGCCAGGAGCTCCGCCTCGATGCCGTCGAGCAGCGCGGTGCGGCCCTCGCGCGAGTCGGGCGCGCCGCTCAGCAGCTCGACCTCCCACTCCCGCCAGGCGTCGCTCGCGCCGGTCCGCAGGTTCTCGCTGCGGACGTGGTCGTCGCAGAGCTCGGCGAGCTCGAAGCCCGCCGCATCCTTGAGGATGGTGGTGTCGCGCCGGTTGGTCACGCGGGCGACGGGGATCAGGACGCCGTCACCGAGCTGTTCGCGGATCACCTCGCGCAGGTCCGCCGGCGGCTCCTCGCCGTCGCCGAGCGGCCAGTGCAGCTCGGGCCGCCCCTCCTCGGTGGGCGGGAGCTTGACGTGCCAGCCCTCGTCGGAGCCGCCGCGCCGCGCGCGCACAGCGACGCGCTGCCGGGCGAGCCGCAGCTCGGTTGTGTCGTAGTAGGTCGCCACCAGTTCGGCGGTCTCGGGCTCGCTCTCGACGGCGATCGCCCCGATGCCGACGAGCTGGGGTGGGCGGAGGTCGCCGTCCACGTCGTACTTGCGCTCGATCTCGAGCTGGGTATGGTGCTGCGCCATGTCCCCTGTCTAGTCCACTTCGGCGCTGTCGCGAAATTGCAAGCTGTGCGCGGGCGCACTCGTTAAGCTCCCGGCATGGACAACGGCAGCATCGTCACCGCCCGCTTCGACGTCACCGGCTGGGACCCGGAGGACCTGCCCGGCATCCCGGGCGACTGGCTGGGCGCGGTGGTGATGCGAAAGACATACACGGAGGGCCTGGTCGGCGAGTCGGTCGCGCATTTCGTCTCGTCCGGCACGGAGGAGGGCGGCCGCGGCTACCTCGCCGCCGAGCGGGTCACCGGGACGCTGCCGGACGGCCGGTCGGGGTCGTTCACGATCCACCACGGCGCACTGCAGCACCCGGACGACCCGTCGGCGTTCGGCTACATCGTCCCCGGCACCGGGACGGACGACTTCGCGGGCGTCAGCGGCCCGGCGCGCATCCGGCACGACGACCGCGGCGCCTACTTCGAGTTCGACCTGGGCTGAGCCGGGCGCTCGCGAACCACTCTCGTGCGAGGTCCACGTGCGCGGTACCCTCGTGGCATGAGCGAGACGGACCGCAGCCGGGAGGACGACGACGACTTCCTCGAGGCGCAGGAGGGCGACTACGAGCCCAGCGACGTCATCCGCGACGAGGACGACCTGCCGGTGGACGACGACGAGGCCGACGACCGCATCCTGCCGGACGACGAGCGCCCGGTCCCGCTCGACCCGGACGACGCCGAGATCGCCTGACGGCTAGGCGTCGAGCGCGTCCTCCAGCAGGTGGATGAGGGCGTCCAGCTGCACCGAGTCGGCCGAGCCGATCTCCACATCGCTGCCGTCGAGCGCACGCGCCGCGAGGCCCTGCTTCGAGTCGATCAGCTCCGCGATCTTGGAGTCGATGGTCTGCGCGGCGATGATCCGCCACGCCGTGACCGGCTCGTCCTGGCCGATGCGGTGCACGCGGTCGATCGCCTGGGTCTGCTCCGCGGCCGTCCAGGACAGCTCGGCGAGCACGACGTTCGACGCGGCCTGGAGGTTGAGCCCGACGCCCGCCGCGGTGAGCGAGCAGACCGCGACCGCGACCTCCGGGTCGTTGTTGAAGGCGTCGATCTCCTTCTGCCGGGCGAGCGCGGACTGGTCGCCGCGGATCGAGATCGTCTTCAGGTCGCGGGCGGCGAAGGCCTCCTCCGCCGCGTCCATGACGTCGATGTGCTTGGCGAAGAACACCACCTTGCCGACCGAGCGCGCGAGCTGCGCGGTGTAGTCGGAGGCCAGCCCGGCCTTCGCCTGGCCGATCTTGCGGACCATCGTGAAGACGTTGTCGCCGGTCTTGGCCGACTTCGCCTCCTCCAGCTCGGACTGCGCGACCAGCCGGATGAGGTGCTTGCGGTGCGCCTCGTCGTCGCCGTCGAACGAGTCGGGACGGCCCGCGGCGGCTGCGCGGTGGAAGCGGGCGACCAGCCGGGCGGCCAGCTCCTTCTCGGCCTGCATGATCGAGCGGCCGAGGTCGTCGTCCAGCTCCACCGGCAGGTCGACCACGCGGCGGCTCGGGAGGTCGGCGGCAACGTCCACCTTGCGGCGGCGGACGATGCCCAGGTCGATGACGGACTCGCGGGCGGCGGCGTAGAAGCCGAAGTCGGCCGGCGTGAGGCCCGTCTCCTCCAGGCTCTCCATGAGCTCGGCGGTCGGCTTGTTGCCGTCGATCCAGCCGAGGAACTGCCAGATCGCCTTGAAGTCGTCGATGTCGTTGATCAGCGGCGTACCGGTGAGCGCGATGAGCAGCGGGTCGGCCGCCTTCTCGCGGATCGCTTCGGCCAGGCCGAGCACGAGCCGCGAGCGCTGCGAGTGCAGGTTCTTGATGAAGTGCGCCTCGTCGACGACCATGCCCTGGAAGCCGAGCGTGCCCAGCCAGGACAGGTGCCGGTCGAGCACCTCGTAGTTGACGATGACGACGTCGGCGAACGCGTCCAGGCCCTCGCCGTCGCCGTGGATGACGGTGGCGCGGCGGTGCGGAGTCCAGCGCTCGACCTCGCGCGCCCAGTTCATCTTGACGACGTTCGGCACGACGGCCAGCAGCGGGTAGGCGCCGGCGACGGAGGCGCCGAGGACGGACTGCGCCGTCTTGCCGAGACCCGGCTCGTCGGCGAGGAGGAAGCGACGGTGACCCTGGCGCACACTCTCGATGAAGCGCGACTGGTGGTGCATGAGCTCCAGCCCCTGCGGGGAGTAGCGGTCGATCTTCGGGGCGGGCGGGAGCTCCATGCTCGCGGCCTGGCCTCCCGCGCCGTACTCGAACGACTTGAACAGCGGGCCGAGCAGCTCCCACGAGTCGAGCCGGCGGCGCGGCGCGGGGCGACGGCCGCGCCCTTGCTGAAGTCGGGCGCGAGGAACGGGTTGGAGAGCTGGCGCGCCTTGACCGAGGCCGGCACGACCTGCTTCTGGGCGAGCTCCGGCGGGATGATGCTCTCGGGCGCGATCACGCGCTCGACGGTGATGATGAGGTCGTCCGGGCTGAGCTCGGTGCCGGACTCCAGCAGCCAGTCGCGCCGGATCTTCTGCGCCGTCGCGGTCGGCGGGGCCGCGCTCTCCAGCAGCGAGATGAGCGAGGTGTCGCGGGCCGCGGTCTTGGCCAGGATCGTGGCGATGCCGTCCAGCCTCTTGAGCTGCTCGGCGCGCGCGGCGTCGGTCAGCTCCGGATCGGCCTTGGCCCGGGCGCGCTCCTCGCGCATCAGGAACGCGATGACCTGGAACTTGGTGCGGTTCGTCGGGCCGAGCTTCTTGCCGTCTGCGGCCTTCGCCTCCACCTCGCGCACCTTGCGCGCGAGGACGGGGATGAGCCCGTCGTTGTTGGCGTGGCGGTTGCGGCGCTGCTGCTGCTGCGGCCGCGACGAGGCGCGCTGCGATGCGCCTTGGCCCGACATGCGCTGTTGCGACGTGCGCTGACCCGAACGAGACATGGTCCTCCAGTGGAGGCGCCGCGCGCTGACAGAGGACGCGACGCCGTTATGGCGTGAGGGCCGGCGCGGCGGCGGGGAACGGAACCGAGTGGTCCGACCGAGCATCGCAGAACGCCGGGCGCACGGCGCAGGATGGCCGTGCAACCGTCATTTTACCGTATCGGGACGGATCAGCGGCGTGTGTCGGCCGGAATCTTGATCAGGATGCCCGCGGCGACGAAGACGGCGGCCGCCGCGAGGCTCAGCAGCGGCAGCGCCGGGGTGAGTCCTGGCACCGGGAAGATCGGGTTCCAGAGCACGGCGATCGGGATCAGCCCGGCCAGCCACCACCGGCTCTTGGCCTGCCAGGAGAACACGCACAGGATGAGCGCCAGGATGCAGACCGCGTACTCCACGTAGGTGTACCAGTCCGCGAAGGCGAGCCCGAAAAGCAGCACGAGCGCGCCGAGGATGCCGGGCGCCAGGGCGGCGCGGTTGTAGGCGGGCGGCTGCGGGGTGTAGGGCACCGTCCAACTCTAAGCGACCGGGCACGAGGCGACCGGTCGCGCCCAGGAACGGTCCGCGCCCCTGGGACGAGACCTCATCCCCGGGGCGCGGACGGCTGCTGGTGCAGGTTGTTCAGAGAGCGCCCCTGCGGAACAGGAACGCGCACGGCGGCGCGTCCGATCCCACACGGACGATGACGGCGGAGCTGCGGGCCAGTGCGATGAACGGCTCGAGGTCGAGCCGGCTCATCGGGATGCGACGCAGTTCAGCGTCCGAGGCGATGCCGTTGACGGCGAACGCGACGTCGGGGACTTCGTAGGGCTCTCCTGCGAGGTCGAGGAACACGATCGGTGACGGGTCTGCGGTGTCGAGCGGGAACACACTGAGGATCGCCTCGGCAGCGGCTTCAGTGGTGACGTCCTCCCCCAGGTGGACGATGGGCGCGGTGAGTGCTTCTTCGGGATAGCCGCTGCCGACAAGCGTGAGCGTGTCGCCATCCTGCATGGAATCAAGCGCGCGCAGGAGCGCGCCTGACAGCAGCGGGCTGAGGTTCTTCAGCAAAGTCGGGCCTTTCCTGTAAAACGAATATTTCTCAACCCCTGTGAGCGAGGATAGACGATGCTGTATGTCCTCCCATACCCCCAATAGGGGGTGCGCCACGACGCGCCGCACAGAATCCCGGCCGGAGCGTACCGCCTCTGGTACTCGCTGGACAACGACGAATACCTGGCCGGGGTATCCGGTTTCCGCGGTATCCTTGGTCCCGTGATCGCAGACATCAAGAAGAGGGCGCTGCACCGCACGCGCATCCTCGAGGGGCAGCTGCGCGGCCTCGAGAAGATGATCGAGAACGAGGACTACTGCGTCGACATCATCACCCAATCGCTCGCCATCCAGAAGTCCCTCGGCTCGCTCAACAAGCTGCTCGTCGAGAACCACCTGAAGACGCACATCTCCACGATGTTCGAGGAGGGCGGGGACCAGCGCGACGACGCCATCCTCGAGCTCCTGAAGGTGTACGAGCTCTCGAACAACCGGGGCTGACGTGGCGGACCCCATCGAGATCGTCCGCGGCGACATCACCGACCAGGCCGTGGACGCCGTGGTCAACGCGGCCAACAGCACCCTCCTCGGCGGCGGGGGCGTGGACGGCGCCATCCACCGCCGCGGCGGCCCCGCCATCCTGGCCGCCTGCCGCGAGCTGCGCGCCACCACCCTGCCGGACGGCCTCCCGACCGGTCAGGCCGTCGCGACGACCGCGGGAGACCTCCCGGCGCAGTGGGTCATCCACACGGTCGGCCCGGTCTGGGCGCAGCGCGAGGACCGCACCCCGGAGCTGCAGAACGCCTATCGGTCGTCGCTGCGGGTCGCCCGCGAGCTCGGCGCGGCGACGGTCGCCTTCCCCGCCGTGTCCGCCGGGATCTACGGCTGGCCGCTGGAGGACGCGGCGCGGATCGCGGTGAGCACCGTGCGCGCTGTGCTGTCGTCCGGGGTGGGCTCGGTCGAGCTGGTGCGCTTCGTGCTGTTCAACGACGACGCGCTGGCGGCGTTCCGCACGGCGGCCGGCGAGTGAGCGTCGCCGCCCGCCCCAACGCCGCCCACACCGACGGCGATGCCGCCGTCGAGCGCTTCCGCACGCTCCTGCGCATCCCGACCATCTCCCGCAACGCGGTCGAGGAGACCGACTGGGCGGCGTTCGACGCGTTCGTGGCGGCGCTCCCGGAACTGTACCCGCGCCTGCACGCAGTGCTCGAACGCGAGCAGCACGGCCACGCGCTGCTCTACCGCTGGCGCGGTGCGGGCGACGGCGCCCCCACCGTCCTGATGGCGCACTACGACGTCGTCCCCGCCACCGGCGAGGGCTGGGAGCACCCGCCCTTCGGCGCGGAGCTCACCGGATCCGGCGACGACCGCGTGCTGTGGAGCCGCGGCACGCTGGACGACAAGGGCGCGCTCGTCGCCATCCTGGAGGCGGTGGAGGCGCTGGTCGCCGCCGGCCACACCCCCGCGGCGGACGTGTACCTCAGCTTCGGCCACGACGAGGAGACGGTCGGCTCGGGCGCGCAGGCCATCGTGGCCTCCCTCGCCGAGCGCGGCGTGCGGCCGGCCCTGGTGCTGGACGAGGGCGGCGCCGTGGTCGAGGGCGTCTTCCCCGGCGTGACCAAGCCCATCGCCGTCGTCGGCGTCAGCGAGAAGGGCATCACGAGCGTGCGGCTGACGGTCGAGCAGCTCGGCGGCCACGCCTCCACCCCGCCGAAGCTGGCGGCGACCGTGCGGCTCGCGCGCGCGATCACGCGGCTGAACGCCAGGCCGTTCCCGGCCCGCCTCACCGAGACGAACCTCCGGATGGTGGAGACGCTCGGCGCCCACGCGACCGGCCCGCTCCGCGCGGTGTTCACGCGCGCCCGACGGCTGAAGCCGGCGCTGGTCCCCGTGCTCGGCCGGCTGAGCGACGAGACGCGCGCGATGGTCCGCACGACGACCGCGGTCACGCAGCTCAGCGGCAGCCTCGCCGCGAACGCGCTGCCGGAGACCGCGACGGCGGTGCTCAACGTGCGCATCGCGGTCGGTTCGAGCGTCGCCGAGACCGTCGCCCACCTCCGCCGCGCGATCCGCGACCCGCTCGTGCGCATCGAGACGATCGACCCGGCGGAGCCGTCCCCGGTCTCCCCCACCTCCGGTCCGGAGTGGGACGTGGTGGCGGGAGCCGTCGCGGCCGTGCACCCGGACGCGGTGGTGACGCCGTACATCATGCTGGCCGCGAGCGACGGCCGCCACTTCACCGCGATCAGCGACGCGGTCTACCGCTTCACGCCGTTCGAGATGAGCGCGGAGGAGCGCGGGACGCTGCACGCGCGGAACGAGCGGATCCACGTGGCGACGTGGCTGCGGGGGATCCGGTTCTACGAGGAGGTGCTGCGGGGGCGGTAGTCCGCCTCACCGCAGCTCGTCCGGCGGAATCGCCATCGCCGCACGGTGTGCCACGACGATGCCGCCGGTCGACCCGACGATCAGGCTCACGACCGAGACGACCAGGAACCCGACGTACAGGGACTCCACCCCGGCGACGAAGCAGGTCGCGACGCTGAACACGGACGTCGTCACGGCCGACCAGAAGAAGATCGGAGCTGCGGCGGCATGGCCTCCGAACCACGACTCCTCGTTCTTCATCAGCGACGGCAGGCGCACACCGATGACCGAGTTGATGGACAGGGTGCGAGACGCCGCCCGCACCATCCCGAAGAGCGCCCACGCGATGGTTGGGATGAACAGCGCGATGGCGATGGCGGCGACCAGCTCGTTTGTGGTCATTGCTCTACCTCCTGAGCGACGGTCGAGACGCGTGGACTTGAGAACGGGAACGGCGATGAGCGGGAGCGCAGGGCTGTCGCCCAGGCGGCGAGGTCGCCGGGCCTGATCACTGCAAGCACCAGCCCCGCGATCATGGCGATAGCGAAAGAGATCAGACCCATCACGAGCGCGATCCCCAGATGGAATGCGACACCGAGCGCACACACCAGGAATCGGGTCCTTCGACGCCGAGCGACCACGATCCCCCACGCGAGGAAGAGCTCGAGGGCGAGCACGCCCCAGGTCGCAATGGCGGACACGGCCGGAATCTGGAGAACGGTCCACGCCACCGAAGCGGTGAAAGGCGCAGCATTGAACCCGGTGTGCTGGACCCAATACCAGAGGGCGGAACCGTCTGCCCAGATCGGGACGCTGAACTTCCCGACGGCGGAATTCAGATACAGGTAGCCCATTTGGAGCGGAATGAAGAGCAGGATCACTCTGGCTGCGATGAAACGGCGGCCGGCGACGTTCGATCGCCGCCACGCGAACAGTCTCCAATCGAAGACACTCGCGAGCATCAGAAGAAAGGCGAGAATCGCTGTGAGCTGATCGCCTCCGTCGATCGGCTTCGCGTTCGCGAACAGGCTGATCGCGGCGATCCAATACAGTGCGCTGCTGAGCGCGGGCATGACTCCCAGGATCGCCAGCGCGCACGCGCCGATCGAGAGCCAGCGAGCGAGTTCGAGATTCTCCGCGCCGAATATGCAATACAGCCCGAACCTCCCGGCCTGCGCGCAGTTCGGGTTATCGCCCCCGCCTGGAGTGTGGAACAGCACGTCGGGCCCATTGGTCAGGAGCGTCAGAAGCGTGCCCGCGGCAAGGAGCGAACGACCCGTTTGCAGGACCAGACCGAACGGGCTTCGAGTTCCCACCGACGACGCCCACTGAGCCACACGATCGAGCTGTCGATTCACGGTCGCGAGCAATCCACGAGCAACACGGCGGTCTTCGCTTCGCGACGGTCCGTGACCGGGGCGTATGCGAAGGGCACGGGCTTGCTGCGTACGAGCCCGACACGGCCGCAGATGTGCGAGCCGGTCACGTTGAGCGACACGGCCGGAGTCTGGCTTGCCGACTTCGCTTGGCCGCGCAAGCAGAGGTCTATGGAGGTGTCGCAGGTCTCCCAGTTCAGGGATTCTGCCGTGAGCGCGTCCAGATCGCCGACCAGTGACCGCGAGCCCCGTTTAAGACCGAACGCGTGGTCCGGCGTCGTCGATCGCGATGCCGAGATCACTTGCCAGGCACCATTCGTTCCCTCGCTCCACGGAGCGATGGTCTCTTCCCTCCCTTCACGTGTGAAGAACGCCCAGCCCTGAGTGAGCAGAGCAGCAGGCAGACGGGTGATCCCCTCTCCCGGCGTCGGCGTGAGGACAGTCGGAGGCAGCGATCCGATGTAAGCCATTCCGAAGAGCCCGCCCATGACGGCGAAGGTCGTCAGCGCAATGCCGACGTCCCGCTTCGTCACCGCCCAGCCAGAGCCGTTGTGAGATGTGCGGTGAAGGTACTGGCGTCGATGGCGGGCACCTCATCGGCGGACCCGGGAACACTCCGCCAGCCGACGTTCGTCGCGGTGATGACGTTCGCGTGCACGGCGATCACGGTCTCGCCGACGACTGCGAGCGCGACACCGGCCACAGACGCGAGGATCGCGAAACTGATGCACGCCGCGATCAACCCGCAGCGCGACTGGATGCCGGGATCGGCGACGAGCTCCGGATCGGTCTCGGAAAGGGCGCTCTGGAAACTCTGGCCCAACGCGATCTGGGCATCACGGACCTGATACGGATCTCCGCTCGTGAGAGCCGTTGTCGCATCGGCGAGCACCTCGGCGTCGCGTTCGGTCATCGCGTCGATGACGCGTCGTTCCAGCGCGTCGACGTTCGCCTGACCTTCCGGCGACAGCCGCACGTTTCGGTTGGCGATCCCCAGTTCGTCGGCGACGGGACCGGTTGCGAAGACGACTCCGCGAATCAACTCCTCCTGAGTGAAACTTGCTTTGGCCGATGCCGCCTCTTTTGGAGCGGGAGCCGCTGCGACGAGCGCGCTTCCGATGAGTGCCACACCGGTGAATACGGCGATGAGTCTTCGTTGACGCATAGGAGAACCCCCTGTCGATGAAGCGCGACAACTGCCACGCGAATCACCACAAAGCGTAGTCGACCGTTACGCCACGCTCTACGCTTCATAGCAGAGTATCCGATATTTTTTCTGGTCAACCCCGGAAGCACGGAAGCACTATGCTGCCCCTACGCCGCCCCACCCAGATCCGGCAACTGGATCGCCCTGCTGTTCGGCGGCAGCTGCCGCGCCCGCTCCAGCCCCGGCACCAGCTCCCCCAGCCACACCCGGTACCCCTCCGCGTTGAGGTGGAGGCGGTCGTCCGTGTACGCCGGGTTGAGCTCGCCATCCTCCAGCGCCAGCGCCGGCCAGAGGTCGAGCCACGCGGCGTGGACGGTCGGGGCGAACTGCCACAGGTGCCGGTTGATGTCGCGGATCTGGTCGGCGAACTCGTGGCCGCGCGGCATCACCGACTGCACCAGGATGCGCACCTCCGGCAGCTCCTTGCGGAGCGTGACCAGGATGGTCTCGACGTTGCGGACGACATGCTCGACCGAGCGGCGCCAGGCCAGGTCGTTGGTCCCGATGAGGAGCGCGACGAGCGCGGGGCGGGCCTCCACCACGGCGTCCAGGCGGGCGACCACGTCGTCGGAGGTGTCTCCCGCGACGCCGAGGTTGACGATCTCCTCGCCGGGCATCCAGGATTCCCAGTCGCCGCCCTGGGTCAGGCTGTCGCCGACCAGGACGAGAGTTCCGTGCCCAGATCCCCACCCGTCGCTCATCCTCCCATCCTCCCTCACAAGGAGGGAGGCGGGAAGGGCGCCTCAGGCGACTCTAAAGGAGCGACTTGGTGTGCCAGACCGTCTTGGTCTCGGTGAAGAAGGCGATGCGGTCGAGCGACGGGGCGGCGGCGTCCGGGCCGTTCTCCGGGGCCAGGACGCGCTTCAGCGTGTCCGCCGCGGCGATCTGCAGGTCCACCCACTCCAGCGCTCCGGCGCCGACCAGGTCGAGCGCGTTGACGTCGGCGTGGGAGGCCAGCCAGGGCGCGATCTCCGCAGGCGAGCCGGTGAGGATGTTGACCACGCCGCCCGGCACGTCGCTCGTCGCCAGCACTTCGCTCAGGCTGATCGCCGAGAGCGGGAAGCGCTCCGAGGCGACCACGACGACCGTGTTGCCGGCGACCAGCGCGGGGGCGATGGCGCTGACGAAGCCGAGCAGGCTGGAGTCCTGCGGGGCCACGATCGCGACCACGCCGGTCGGCTCCGGCACCGAGATGTTGAAGTACGGGCCGGCGACCGGGTTGGCGTTGCCCGCCACCTGGGCGAACTTGTCGGCCCAGCCGGCGTACCAGACCCAGCGGTCGATGGCCTCGTCCACCTGCGCGGCGGCGACGGCCGCGGAGACGCCCTCGGCGTTCTGGATCTCGTCCACGAACTGCGCCCGGCGGCCCTCCATCAGCTCGGCGATGCGGTAAAGCACCTGGCCGCGGTTGTACGCGGTCGCGCCGGCCCAGCCGGACAGCGCGCCGCGCGCGGCCACGACGGCGTCGCGGGCGTCCTTGCGGGAGGCCTTGGCGGCGTTCGCGAGGAACCCGCCCTTCGCGGAGACCACCTCGTACGTGCGGCCGGACTCGGAGCGCGGGAACTTCCCGCCGATGTAGAGCTTGTAGGTCTTCGGCACGGCCAGGCGGCTCATTTCGTCGCTCCCTTGCGGGTCGTGGTGCGGGTGGAGGCCCGGGCAGGCCGGGAGGAGGAGGCCGTCACGGCGGGGCGACCGGCGGGAAGCGAGCGCCCGGGCACCAGGTAGGCGCCCAGGCCGTGCCTGCCGCCCTCGCGGCCGTAGCCGGACTCCTTGTAGCCGCCGAACGGGCTGGCCGGGTCGAACCGGTTGAAGGTGTTCGCCCAGATCACGCCCGCGCGGAGCTGGTCGGCGACGGCCAGGATGCGGCTGCCCTTGTCCGTCCAGATGCCTGCGGAGAGGCCGTACGGCGTGTTGTTCGCCTTGGCGATGGCCTCCGCCGGGGTGCGGAACGTCAGCACCGACAGCACCGGCCCGAAGATCTCCTCGCGGGCGATCCGGTGGCTGGTCGACACGTTGTCGAAGATCGTGGGTGCGAACCAGAAGCCGTTCTCCGGGATGGCGCACTCGGCGGTCCAGCGGTCCGCGCCCTCGGCCTCCCCGATGTCGGAGAGCTCGCGGATGCGCTGGAGCTGCTCTGCGCTGTTGATCGCGCCGATGTCGGTGTTCTTGTCGAGCGGGTCGCCGAGGCGGAGCGTGGAGAGCCGGCGCTTCAGGCGGTCCACGACCTCGTCGTGCACGCTCTCCTGCACCAGCAGGCGGCTGCCCGCGCAGCAGACGTGGCCCTGGTTGAAGAAGATGCCGTTGACGATGCCCTCGATGGCCTGGTCGATCGGCGCGTCGTCGAACACGATGTTCGCGGCCTTGCCGCCGAGCTCCAGCGTGAGCTTCTTGTCGGTGCCGGCCACCGAGCGCGCGATCTCGCGGCCGACGGCGGTGGAGCCGGTGAAGGCCACCTTGTTGACGTCCGGGTGCGCGACCAGCTCGCGGCCGGTCTCCCCGCGCCGGTGACGATGTTGACGACGCCGGCCGGGAGGTCGGCCTGCTGCACGATCTCGGCGAACAGCAGCGCGGTCAGCGGGGTGGTCTCCGCGGGTTTGAGGACGACCGTGTTGCCGGCCGCGAGGGCCGGGGCGATCTTCCACGCCAGCATGAGCAGCGGGAAGTTCCACGGGATGACCTGGGCGGCGACGCCGAGGGCGCGTGGCGCGGGGCCGAGGCCGGCGTGCTCCAGCTTGTCTGCCCAGCCGGCGTAGTAGAAGAACCAGGCGGCGACCAGGGGAACGTCGACGTCGCGGCTCTCCTTGATCGGCTTGCCGTTGTCGAGGCTCTCGGCGACGGCGAGCTCGCGGGAGCGCTCCTGGATGAGGCGGGCGATGCGGAACAGGTACTTGCCGCGGTCGCTGCCGCTCATCCGCGACCAGACCCGGTCGTAGGCGCGGCGGGCGGCGGCGACGGCGCGGTCGACGTCGGCGGAGTCGGCGGTCGCGATGGTCGCGATGCGCTCCTCCGTCGCCGGGGAGATGGTCTGGAACGGCGTGCCGTGCCCGTCGACGAACTCGCCGTCGATGAAGAGCCCGTACTGGTCGCGCAGGTTGAGGATCGCGCGCGACTCGGGGGCCGGGGCGTACTCGAGGAAGCTCATGGTGTTGTCGTCCCGTCTCAGTCGATCGTCACGTAGTCGGCGCCGGAGTAGTGCCCGGTGCTCAGCTTCTGGCGCTGCAGCAGCACGTCGTTGAGGAGGCTGGAGGCGCCGAACCGGAACAGGTGCGGCTGCAGCCAGCGCTCGCCCACGGTCTCCGCGACCGTCACGAGGTACTTGATGGCGTCCTTGGACGAGCGGATGCCGCCCGCCGGCTTCACGCCGATCTCCTCGCCGGTCAGCCGGTGCCAGTCGCGCACGACCTCCAGCATCAGCAGCGTCACCGGGAGGGTCGCGGCGGGCGACACCTTGCCGGTGGAGGTCTTGATGAAGTCCGCGCCCGCGAGGATGCTCAGCCAGGACGCGCGGCGCACGTTGTCGTAGGTGTTCAGCTCGCCGGTCTCCAGGATGACCTTGAGGTGGGCGTAGCTGCCGTCGTCGCGGCGGCAGGCCTCCTTGACGGCCACGATCTCGTCGAACACGAGGCCGTAGCGGCCGGAGAGGAAGGCGCCGCGGTCGATGACCATGTCGATCTCGTCCGCGCCGGCCGCGACCGCGTCGGCGGTGTCGGCCAGCTTCACGGGCAGGGAGGCCCGGCCGCTCGGGAAGGCGGTGGCGACGGCCGCGACGTTGATGCCGCCGTGCTGCCCGGTCTCGCGGGCGACGCGGCCGGCGTGGGAGGCGCCCAGCGCCTCCACCGCGTACGGGACCATGTCGCCGTACACGCACACCGCGGCGGGCCGGGGGCGGTCAGGTCGCTCGGGTCGGGCGTGAGGGCCTTGGCGACGAGCGAACGCACCTTGCCGGGCGTGTCCGCGCCCTCCAGCGTCGTCAGGTCGATCAGCTCGATGATCTTGTCGAGCGCCCAGGCCTTGCTGGTGGTCTTGATGGAGCGGGTGCCGAGACCGGCCGCGCGCTGCTCCAGGCCGACGGCGTCCACGCCGGGGATGCCGCCGAGGTAGCGCCGGAGCGAGCCCTCGGTGAGGTCGCCGCCCAGCACCTCGACGGCGCGGGCCGCCGGCGCGAGCGTGCGCACGGGCGGTGTCGTTTCGATGGTCATGACGTCTGCTTTCTCGTGTTCGGCACACGGCCGAGGAGGTCGTTGGCGGTCGACTCGTCGGTGATCAGGGTGGTGCACAGCCCGCTGGCGACGACCGCGTGCGCGATGCCGTGCTTGGCCTCCCCCGCGATGACGGCGATCGAGGTGCCCGCGTTGCGGAGCTCGTCCAGGCTGAGGCCGAGGGTGCGGCCGTCGAGCTCGGGATCGGCGACCTGGCCCTCCTCGTTGATGAAGCGGCCGACGACGTCGCCCACGGCGCCCTTGGCGGCCAGCGCGAGCACATCCTCGGCGGAGAGGTAGCCGGAGTCGACGTGGACCGAGCTGGTGTCGACCACACCGGCGCTGAACAGGTACGCGTTCGCGCTGCGGGCGAGCTCCAGCACGGACTGCACGGACCGGTCGGCCTCGATCGCGCGGCGGGTGGCCGCGTGCTCGAAGATCGCCGGGCTCGGCAGCAGCGTCGCCGTGCCCTGGGCCTTGCGGGCCATCACGACGGCGGTGTCGGCGGCGGCCGTGGCCTGCCGGGTGCTCGACACGCTGCCGTTGATCTGGACGGGGTTCACACCGACCGCCCAGCCCGGGCGCAGCCGCGCGGCGACAGCGTGCAGGGTGCGGCCCCAGCTCACCCCGAGGGTGCGCGGGACCGGGCGCAGGGTCGTGAGGTAGTCGGCCGCGGCCTGTGCGACGCGGGCCTGGGAGTCGGAGTCGGACTCCGCTGCAGGGACGACGACCGCGTCCTCCAGCCCGTAGAAGCCGCACAGCTCGCGCTCCAGCGAGAACTTCCGTGCACTCGGGTGGACGATCTCGATGCGCACGAAGCCGTGCTCGCGCGCCGCCACCAGGAGCCGGCCGACCTTCCAGCGGGAGACGTTGAGGGCGACGCCGATCTCGTCCTGGGTCTTCCCGGCTTCGTAGTACAGCTCTGCGGCTTTGACGGCGAGGATCTCGTCGGTATCGTTCAGGGCCACCCGTCCAGCATAGGTCGGTGTGCAACGGTTGCGCGTTCTCCGCTCAAATGAGCAGGCCCGGTTTCGTTTATCGTTGGGTCGTGTCTGCCACTCCCCTCGCACTCGCCGTCGACTTCGGCGGAACCAAGGTCGAAGCCGCCCTCGTGGACGCGGACGGCGTCCTCCTCCCCGGCTCCCGCCACCGCCTCCCGACCGGCCGCACGGCGACGATCGGCGACCTGGAGGCCTCGGTCGGCGGTGTCGTGCGCGACACGCTGGCCGCGCTCCCGGACGGCGCGACGGTCGTCGGCGTCGGCATCGGCTGCGCCGGCCCGATCGACCGCAGGCGCGGCCTCGTCTCGCCCCTGAACGTGCCGGACTGGCGCGACTACCCGCTCCGCGACTTCATCGGGTCCGTGGCTGCCTCCGCCGGGCTCGCCGTGCCGGTGACGCTGGAGATGGACGGCGTCGCGATCACGATGGCCGAGCACTGGGTGGGCGCGGCGCAGGGCGTCGACAACGTGATGGGGATGGTCATCTCGACCGGGATCGGCGGCGGCCTCATCGTCGACGGCCGGGTCATCACCGGCCCGACCGGCAACGCCGGGCACATCGGGCACGTGGAGGTGGGCGACACCAGGGGCGAGGACACCTTCGGAGCGCCGTACGCGCTGGAGGCCATCGCCTCCGGCCCGCACACCGTCGCCTGGGCGCGCCGCCAGGGCTTCACCGGTGAGACGGGCGAGGAGCTGGCCGCAGCGTACGCCGCGGGCGACGAGGTCGCCGTCGCCGCGATCACCCGCACCGGCCGCGCCGTCGGCCACGCGATCGCCTCCGCGACGGCGCTGCTCGACCTGGAGCTGGTCGCGATCGGCGGCGGCTTCTCGCACTCCACCCCCGACCTGTTCACGCACATGCGCGAGGTGATCGAGGCGCACTACTTCCCGTTCGTGCGCAAGGTCCGCATCGTCCCGAGCGCGCTCTCCTCCGAGGGGCCGCTGATCGGGGCGGCCGCGCTCATCCACCGCAGCGCGATGCTGCCGGGCAACCCCCGCGACTAGCGGTCTTCGAGCGGCACCGGGCGCGCGACGACGGCGCCGGCCGCGGCGGCAGCCAGCGCGGTCGCGGTCAGCACGATGAGCGGCACGGTCCAGCCGCCGGTGACCTGGTGGAGGATGCCGACCATCAGCGGGCCGAGCGCGCCGAGGGTGTAGCCGAGGCCCTGCGTGAACCCGCTCAGCGCGACCGAGCCGGCGTGCGTGCGCGTGCGCACGTTGATCAGCACCAGGCTCAGCGGGAACAGCAGCGGGCCGAGGCCGGCGAACGCCACCCACAGCCAGGTCGCCGTCGCCGGGGCGAACACCAGCCCGGCGTAGCCCGCGACGAAGAACGCGACGCCGGCATAGATCAGCAGCGAGACGTTCCGCATCCGGGCGGCGAGCAGCGGGACCAGCAGCCCCGCCGGGATGCCCATCCCGGCGTAGATCGACAGCAGCGCGCCCGCCTCCGCCGGCGGCGTCCCCGCGACATCGTGCACGAGCTGCGGCAGCCACGCGAACATCGCGTACGCGTTGAGGCTCGACACCGCGAACACCACCGCCATCGCCCAGGCCAGTCCTGAGCGCCAGATCCGGCGGACCATCGAATGGTCGGCCCCCTCGACCTCCACGTCGTGCGCGGGGTGCGCCGGCCGGTGGGTGATCAGGATGCGCAGCCACGGCACGATCGCCAGCACGCTGACCAGCGCCCACATCCCGACCGACACGTGCCAGCCGGCGGCGTCCGCCACCGGCACGGCCACCAGCGGCGGCAGCAGGGTGCTGACCGACATCACCGTCGCGTAGAGCGCCGTCACCAGGCCGATCCGGTCGGAGAAGTAGCGCTTCACCAACGGCGGCAGCAGCACGTTGCCGACGCCCATCCCGGCGAAGGTGACCGCCGACCCGACCGCGAGCATGACGAACGACCCGGCCGTCGCGCGCAGGAGGTGCCCCGCCAGCATCACACCGAGCGCGATCAGCAGCACCGCCTCCAGCGACACCCGCCGGGTGAACGTCGGCGCGAGGAGCCCGAACAGCGCGAAGAAGACCGGCGGCAGCATCCCGAGCAGCCCGACCCCGACGCTCGACACCGGGAACTCGACCCGGATCTCCGCGAAGATGGGCGACAGCGCAGCGACTGCGGTGCGCAGGTTCGCCGCGACCAGCAGGATGCCGAGCAACGCGACCGTCCGGCCCTGCCAGAGCGGGCGCGCCGCCGCGGCCGGCGAGGCGGTTTCGGGAGCGGCCTCGCTCACGCGCGCTCGGCCGTCAGAATGCGGCGCGCCTGCTCCACGTCGGCGGCGATCTGCGCGATCAGCGGCTCGATCCCGGCGTACGCGACCATGCCGCGGATGCGCTCGGAGAACGCCACGTCGACCGTGTGGCCGTAGAGGTCGAGCTCGCGGTCGAGCACGTAGGCCTCCACCTGCTTCTGCGGCACGCCCTCGAAGGTCGGGTTGTTGCCGACCGAGATGGCGGCGGGATAGCGGGTGCCGTCGTCGGTCAGCCAGCCCGCGTAGACGCCGTCCGCCGGGATGAGACCCTCCGACTCCGGCGACAGGTTCGCGGTCGGGAAGCCGAGCTCCCGTCCGCGCGCGGCGCCGTGCACGACGATCCCGCGCACGGTCGGCACAGTGCCGAGCAGCTCGGCGGCGTGACCGACGTCGCCTGCGGCCAGCAGCTCCCGGATCCAGGTGGAGGACACCCGGCGGCCGTGCTCGGGCCGCACGTCGTCGATCAGCTCGACCGTGAAGCCGTAGCGCTCCCCCAGCTCGCGCAGCATCGTCACGTCGCCGGCCCCGCGCGCCCCGAAGCGGAAGTCGCTGCCGACCAGCACCGCTGCGGCGTGCAGCCGGTCGACGAGGATGTGGCGGACGAACTCCTCTGGAGGCAGGTCCGCGAGCGCGCGGTCGAACGCGACCATGAGCGTCGCGTCGATCCCGGTCTCGGCCAGCAGCTCCAGCTTCTGTCGGTTGCTGACCAGCGAAGCCGGGCACTTCTCCGGCGCGAGCACCTCCAGCGGGTTGCGGTCGAACGTGATGACCGCGGCGGTCAGCCCGCGCTCGGCGGCGACCGCGCGCAGCCGCTCGATGACCGCGCGGTGGCCGGTGTGCACCCCGTCGAACTTGCCGATCGTCACCGCGCTCGGCCCGAAGCCGTCCGGGATCTCCGCGACGGAGCCGAACACCCTCACGAACGCGCTCCGTCCCGCGGCTTGTAGCTTCGACAGGTAGAGCAGGCCGAGGATCGGCAGGGCCAGCGGGATGAACAGGTACCCCATGCCGTACACGGACCACACGGTCGCGTCCCGCCCGAACGGGTCGATGTCGTGGAGGCCGAGCGTCGCCGGCGCGAACAGGCTGAGCGTCCCGATCACGAGCACGCCCACCAGCTCGAAGGTGATCGTGATCCACGCCACCCGGTACCAGACCCGTCCCGGCGCGACGAGCGCGATGGTCGCGACGATGTAGACGGCGGCCGACAGCGCGGAGAGCGTGAACGCGACCGGCGCCTCGTGGAACCGGTCGATGATCTGGAAGACGCTGCGGCCGGTCGCGGCCAGCGCCAGCACGCCGTAGACGAACACGAGGACGCGGCCGACGCCGGTGATGCGGCGCTTCGGCGACTCGTCACCGCTCTGCTCACGGGCGGACATGGTGTGGTGGGACATCGCTAACGATTCTATTCGCGCGCGCGGAAGCCGCTTACGCTCCCTGCACGAACCAGATCTGCCCCATCCGGTACACCATCACCGCGATGGCGAGGCAGACGCCGCCCAGGATGACAGTGCTCCAGCGGTTGCGCTCGATCAGCGCCCAGAACCCGCCGGCGAGCGGCAGCAGCAGCGCCGAGATGAGGTAGATGTAGAACTCGGCGAGGCTGCCGGTGGGCGGGTTGCCGACCAGCGGGGCGACGATCGCCATCACGAGCTGCACGATCAGCAGCAGCTCGACCAGCGCGACGGCGCCCATCGTGAGGTCGCCCGGCACACGGCCGGCGAACCCGAGCACCAAGCAGAGCACGCCGGCGATCACGGCGACGCCGACCTGCAGCGCCACGAACCATTCGATCATGCGGAGGCGATCTCGTCCGTCGGGAAGTTCACGAGGGTCCTGGCTTCCTTTCCGCGGAACTCGATGAGCCCCACGAGGTGGCCGCCGGGGGCGATGGCCGCGACGGGTCCGCCTCCCGGTCCCTCCCGATCGGCGATGTGGATGCGCCGGCCGTGCGTCAGGTCGATCGCCTGCTGCTCGGTCAGCTCGAGCGTCTCGAAGAGCTCCGAGGCGGCTCGCGCGGCGGGGATGAGGGCCGCCGCGGGATCGAGCGTATCGAGTTCGCCGGCCTCCCGCACGTCGAACGGGCCGACCCGCGTGCGGCGCAGCGCGGTGAGGTGGCCGCCGACGCCGAGGCCCGCGCCGAGGTCGCGGGCGAGCGACCGGATGTAGGTGCCGGAGGAGCACACCACGCGCACGTCGAGCTCGATCGCGACCGGCGCCGCGGGATCGGGCAGCCGCCGGGCCGCCAGCAGCTGGAACTCCGCGATGGTCACCGCACGCGGCTGGAGGACGACCTCCTCGCCCGCCCGCACCCGCGCGTAGGCGCGCTTGCCGTCCACCTTGATCGCGCTCACCGAGCTCGGGACCTGCTCGATCTCGCCGGTGAGCGCCAGGATGCCGCGGGCGATCGCGTCGTCCGAGACTGCGGCGACGTCCGCCGGCTCGGCCTCCGTGACCACGTCGCCCTCCGCGTCGTCGGTCGTCGTGGTCGCGCCGAGCCGGATGGTCGCCAGGTACTCCTTGTCGGCGCCGACGATGTAGGTCAGCAGCCGCGTGGAGGAGTTGAGGCCGAGGATGAGCAGCCCCGTCGCCATCGGGTCGAGCGTGCCCGCGTGGCCCACCTTGCGGGTGCCGGCCAGCCTCCGCACGCGCGCGACGACGTCGTGGCTCGTCCAGCCTCCCGGCTTGTCGACCAGGACCAGACCGCTGCCGGTCATGCGCTCTCGCCGGCGACGTCGAGGACCAGCTGCAGCTTGGTGCGGAAGGTGGACTCGATGATCTCGGTGGCGCAGACGTCCTTGCCGTACTCGGCGGGCAGCTTGAGCCCGAGCAGCGTGTTCAGCAGCATGCCCTCCGCGAGGAACGTGCGCGCCTCGTCCGGGGAGAAGCCGACCTCGTCCCGGATCAGCTTGTAGATGGCGAGGAAGCCCTCGCGGGCGCGCGCGCCGACGACAGCGTCGTTGCCCATCCCGAACGCCTGCATGAGCGAGAGCAGGATGCCGCGGTCCTCGATCAGGTTCACGTACGCCAGCCCGAGGCGGCGGCCGATCTCGTGGTGCTCGCCGCCCGCGCCGTCCTCCCCCACGGGCGAGCCGTCCGCCCGCCACTCGTCGATCGTGGACTGGAAGCTCGCCATCAGCTTGTCGAGGGCGCGCTGCAGAACCTCCACGAAGAGGTTCTCCTTGCTGCCGAACATCCGGACGACGTAGGGCTGGCTGATCCCGGCCGCCTTGGCGATCTGGTCCGTGGTCGCGCCGAAGTAGCCGCGCTCCCCGAACACGAGGCTCGCCGCGCCGAGGATCTGCTCGCGCCGCTCGGCCGAGGGGATCCGTTCACTGATCGCCGAAGTCATGCTTGACAGGTTATCAGTCGATTACTAAAGTGCGTTGTAATCATTCGATTACTAACAATCCAGGAAGCGACCATGACCTCATCCCGTCCCGGCGCAGCCCGCCGGATCCCCGTCTGGCTGGCGATCGTCGCGGCCTCCCTGCCGATGTTCATGGCGACCCTCGACAACCTGGTCGTCACCAGCGCCCTCCCGGTCATCGCCCGCGACCTCAGCGCCTCCATCGAGCAGCTGCAGTGGGTGGTCAACGCCTACACGCTCAGCTTCGCGACGCTCATGCTGATGGCCGTCGGGATGGGCGACCGGCTCGGCCGCCGCTCCGTTTTCCTCGGCGGCATCGTGGTCTTCACCCTCGCCAGCGCGGCCAGCGCGCTCGCGACCGAGCCGTGGATGCTGATCGCCGCGCGTGCCGTGCAGGGCGCGGGCGCCGCCGCGCTGCTGCCGCTCTCGCTCACCCTGCTCGCCGGCAGCGTCAGCCAGAAGCTGCGCCCGGCCGCCATCGGCATCTGGGGAGGCATCTCCGGCCTCGGCGTGGCCCTCGGCCCGCTCATCGGCGGCGCGGTCGTGCAGGGCTGGAACTGGCAGGCCATCTTCTGGCTGAACGTGCCGCTCGGCATCATCGCCGTCCCGCTCGTGCTCCTCGCCCTCCCGAACAGCTTCGGTGACCGGGTGCGCGCGGACATCGTCGGCCTGCTGCTCGCCGCGCCCGGCGTGCTCGGGCTCGTCTACGGCATCGTCCGCGGGAACGACGCGGGCTGGGACAGCGCGGAGGTGCTGTTCTCGCTCATCGCCGGCGGCGCGCTGCTGATCGCGTTCGTGTTCTGGGAGTCGCGCACTGCCGCTCCCCTGTTGCCGCTGCGGCTGTTCCGCGACCGCAGCTTCACCGTCGCGAACCTCGTCGGCGTGACCTTCAGCTTCGGGATCTTCGGGGCGATCTTCATCCTCATCCAGTTCCTCCAGGTCGTGCAGGGTCACACCCCGCTGGAGGCCGGCGTGATGACCATGCCGTGGACGCTGGCACCGATGGTCGTCGCGCCGCTCACCGGGCTGGTCTCCGGCCGCACCGGCACGCGCCTCCCGATCGTCGTCGGGCTGGTGTTCCTCGCCGGGGCGATGGCCTGGATCGCCGGGACGCTGTCGGCCAGCCTGCCGTACTCGCAGATGTGGCCGCCGTTCCTGCTGGCCGGCGTCGGCATGGGCCTGGTGTTCGCGCCGAGCTCCACCGCGGTGCTGGCGAACATGCGCCCGGCCGACCACGCGAAGGCCTCCGGCGCCAACTCGACGCTGCGGGAGATCGGCGTCGCGCTCGGCGTCGCGGTGCTGACCGCGGTGTTCACCGGAGCGGGCGGGACCCTCACCCCGACCGGCTACGTGAGCGCGGCCATCCCGGCCGTCTGGGTCGGCGCCGGAGCACTGGCGCTGGCCGCGGTCATCTCGCTCGCGCTGCCCAGCCGGCGTCGCGCCGCGGAGCTGGCGGCCGCACACGCCGCCGACACGGCCGACGAGACCGCCCTCCCCGCCGACGCAACCCCCGAACCCACCCCCGTCCTCGCCGACTGACGAACTAGCTGACAGGACATGCCGTCTCGCGCGAGGCCGAGGCGGCGTGTCCTGTCAGTTCGTTCGGGATCGACGCGCGGCCTAGGCTGGAGGGCGTGCGTATCGGCGTGATCGGAGCAGGGGCCATCGGCGGCACGATCGCGGCGCTGCTCGATCGCGTCGGTCATCTCGTGGAGGTCACCGCCCGCGGCGAGCAGCTCGCCGCCATCCGCGCGAACGGCCTCCGGCTCGACGGCGGCTGGGGCGCCCACACCGCGCGGGTCGCCGCCGCCGAACGGCTCCAGACCCGTCCCGAGCTGGTGTTCGTCTGCACCAAGGCGCAGGACGCCGAGGCCGCCATCCGCGACAACGCCGCCCTCCTCGACGGCATCACGGTCGTAGTGGTCCAGAACGGCCTCGCCGGCCTGCGCGTCGCGACCGAGCTGCTCCCCGGCTCCGACTGCGTCGGCGCGCTCGCCCTCTACGCCGCCAGCTACCTCTCCCCCGGCCGCGTCACCGTCACCACGACCGCGAACACCTACCTCGGCGCGGGCGAGGGCGAGCCCCCGGAGAGCGCGGTGGAGGCCGCCCGCATCCTCGACGCCGCCATGCCCAGCTTCGCGGTCGAGAACTTCACCGGCTGCCAGTGGACCAAGCTCATGGTCAACCAGGTCAACGCCATGCCCGCCATCACCGGCCTCAGCGCCCAGGAGACCCTCGGCAGCCGCGAGCTGCGCCCGATCATCACCGCGAGCCTCCAGGAGGCCGTCCGCGTCGGTATCGCGCGCGGCGTGCGCTTCGGCAGCATCCAGGGCCTGGACGACCGGATCCTGCGCTTCGTCGCGTCGTCCCCGCGCTGGCTGGCGCAGGTCGTCCCGCTACTGATGCGACGCAGGATGGGGGCGACGCCCAACCCCGGCTCGACGCTGCAGAGCATCCGGCGCGGCCAGCTCAGCGAGATCGACTACCTGAACGGCGCGGTCGTCGCCGAGGCGCGCGCGTGCGGGCAGGAGGCGCCGGTCAACGCGGCGCTGACCGGCCTGGTGCACGAGGTGGAGGCCACGAAGGCGTTCATCGCGCCCGCCGACGTCGCGCGCCGGCTCGCCCCGCTGCTGGGCCGCTAGGCCCGGGGGACGCGCACCGGCGCCTGCGGGTCCGAGTCGTCCACCAGGAAGGTCGCGAAGTCGCCCGGCCGCGCATCCTCCTCGTACACGGCCCGCTGCGGCGTGTTCACCAGCAGGACCGACGCGTTCCACTCCCGGCGCAGCTCCGGCCTCAGCAGGAACTCGCCGTCGATCACCAGCACGGCGTCCGGCCCTGCCGTCTCCCACCGGGCGACGACCGGCGCGTCCCGCACCTCGTCGAACGCCCGCGTCTGGAACCCGGTGCTGCCCGCCATCCGGAACGGGTCGAGCAGCACCCGCTGCAGCGTCGAGTAGTCGAACGCGTCGCGGTAGAAGCGCTCGGGCGTCTCCGGTCCGAACAGCGTGCGCTCGGCGCGTGACCGGTGGAAGTCGCCGACCGACGCCCGGTGCGTGTCGACGCCGGACTCCCGGAACACCACGGCGAGATCGTCGGCGAAGCCCGAGGTGCCACCGCCGCCATCCACGGCGACCACCACCCGGCCGCCCGGCGTGAGCGCGCGCACCTCCGCCACGATCTCGCGGAGGAGGAGGACCCGCGGCGTCGGAGGCAGCATCATGGGACGAGCATAAGCCGCAGCACCGGGTAGCCTCGATACATGCCAGACGCGGACAGACCCGACGCGTTCGCGACGGCGGTGGTGGACTGGTACCACGCCAACCGCCGCGACCTCCCCTGGCGCCGCGACGGCTTCACAGCGTGGGGCACTCTGGTCAGCGAGTTCATGCTCCAGCAGACCCCGGTGGCGCGCGTGGTCCCGCGTCTGGAGGAGTGGCTGACCCGCTGGCCGACGCCCGCCGATCTGGCCGCCGTCCAGCCCGGGGAGGCCGTGCGCGCCTGGCAGTCGCTCGGCTATCCGCGCCGCGCGCTCTGGCTGCACGCCGCGGCCGTCGCGATCACCGAGCGCCACGGCGGCGTCGTTCCGGACGACGTGGAGGCGTTGCTCGCGCTCCCGGGGATCGGGGACTACACCGCGCGCGCCGTCGCGGTGTTCGCGTACGGTGCGCACCATCCCGTCGTCGACACCAACGTGCGTCGCGTCATCGCGCGCGCCGTCGACGGCCAGGGCGAGCCCGCCCCGCCGAGCGCCCGGCGCGACCTCGCGGCCATGACCGCGCTCCTGCCCGACGACCGCCCCGCGGCCGCCGCCTTCAACGCCGGGATGATGGAGCTCGGCGCGATCGTGTGCGTCGCCCGCTCGCCGCGCTGCGAGGCCTGCCCCCTGGCTGCGACCTGCGCGTGGCGCGCCGCGGGCTACCCCGCGTACGCAGGCCCGCGCAAGACGGTGCAGAAGAAGTACGAGGGCAGCGACCGGCAGGTGCGCGGCCGCCTCCTCGCCGAGCTGCGCGGCTCGCACATCCCGGTCACCGCCGCCGAGCTGGAGGACGTCTGGCCCGACGCCGAGCAGCGCGACCGCGCCCTCCGTGGGCTGGTCGCCGACGGTCTCGCGGTCGCGGAGGGCGACGGCTACACGCTGCCCTGAGCTCGCGAACGGCTCAGGACTCCGCGAACACCGCCGGGTTCCAGTCCAGGATCCGGGACCGGTACACCAGCCCCTCGGTGAAGAACGGATCGCCGTCGCGGAACCGCTCCGCGGCCTCCCGCGACCGGAAGATCGCCATCGACCCCTGCGTGCCGGGGTCGCCGAAGGTGCCGATCATCAGCACGTCCCCGGTCTCCGCGGCGAACGCGTCCAGGTAGGCCTTGTGGCGCGGGTAGGCCTCCACGACGCGCTGGAACCGCTCCGGGGTGGTGTCGGGGTCTGGGTCGTAGAACGAGACGGCGTACATGGCGGCGAGCCTAGTCCTCCTCCTCGTCCTCGCGCGGCTTCACGTACGGGTCCTCCTCGCCGGCGTAGCTGGCGCCGGCGGCGAGCCCCGCCACCTGGGTGTCGTGGTCGTGGGCCTGGCGCAGCAGGTCCTCGATGTGCGCGGCGTTCTCCGGGATGGCGTCGAGCTGGAACGCCAGCGTCGGCGTCAGCCGTGCCGTGATGTTCTTGCCCACCTCGCTGCGGAGCATGCCGGTCGCCGCCTGCAGGGCTGCAGCGGTGTCCGCGCGCTCCTGGTCGGTGCCGTACACCGTGTAGAACACGGTGGCGTGCTGGAGGTCGCCCGTCACCTGCACGTCGGTGATCGTCACGAAGCCGAGCCGCGGGTCGCGCAGGCCGCGATCCAGCCGCTTGGCGATGATGACCTGGATTCTGTCCGCGAGCTTCCGCGCGCGTGCCGGGTCGGCCATGGGGTCCTCCTAGGGATGTTCTGAGCGGAAGCCGAAGGCCCGGCGGTCTCCCGCCGGGCCTCACAGGCTACCGATTAAGCGCGGGGCTTCTCCCGCATCTCGGTGGTCTCGATCTCGTCGCCGATCTGGATGTCGTTGTACTTGCCGAGACCGATACCGGCCTCGAAGTCCGTACGGACCTCCGTGACGTCGTCCTTGAACCGGCGCAGCGACTCGATGGCGAGGTTGTCCCCCACCACGACGCCGTCGCGGATGACGCGCGCCTTGGCGTTGCGCGTGATCGTTCCGGACCGGACGATGACACCGGCGATGTTGCCGAACTTGGAGGAGCGGAACACCTCGCGGATCTCGGCCACACCCGACTGGACCTCTTCGAACTCGGGCTTGAGCATGCCCTTGAGCGAGTTCTCGATGTCCTCGATGGCGTTGTAGATGACCGAGTAGAAGCGGACGTCCACACCCTCGCGGGCCGCACGCTCGCGCGCCTTCACGTCCGGGCGGACGTTGAAGCCGATCACGATCGCGTTGTCGATGGTCGCCAGGTCGATGTCCGACTCGGTGATGGCGCCGACGCCGCGGTGCAGGATGCGCAAGGACACCGAGTCGTCGACCTCGATCTTCATGAGCGACTCCTCCAGCGCCTCCACGGCACCGGACACGTCGCCCTTGATGATGAGGTTGAGCGCCTCGACCTTGCCCTCTTCCAGAGCACGGGTGAAGTCCTCGAGCGAGATGCGCTTGCGGGCCTTCGCCAGCTGCGCGTTGCGCTCGGCGGCCTCGCGCTTCTCGGCGATCTGCCGGGCGGTGCGGTCCTCCTCGGTGACGATGAAGGTGTCACCGGCGCGCGGGACGCTGGAGAGACCCTGCACCTGGACCGGGCGGGAGGGCGCAGCCTCGAAGACGGCGTCGCCGTTCTCGTCGGCCATCGCACGCACGCGGCCGTAGGCCGTGCCCGCGACGATCGCGTCGCCGACGCGCAGCGTTCCGGACTGGATGAGCACGGTCGCCACAGCGCCGCGGCCCTTGTCGAGCTTCGCCTCGATCGCGACACCGCGTGCGTCCTTGTTCGGGTTCGCGCGCAGGTCGAGACCTGCGTCGGCGGTCAGCAGGACCGCGTCGAGCAGAGCGTCGATGCCGATGTTGTTGCGGGCCGACACGTCGACGAACATGACGTCGCCGCCGTACTCCTCGGCGACCAGACCGAACTCGGTGAGCTGCTGGCGCACCTTGGCCGGGTTGGCGTCCGGCTTGTCGATCTTGTTGACCGCGACCACGATCGGCACGTTGGCCGCCTGGGCGTGGTTCAGCGCCTCGATCGTCTGCGGCATGATGCCGTCGTCCGCCGCGACCACGAGGATCGCGATGTCCGTCACCTGCGCACCACGGGCACGCATGGCGGTGAACGCCTCGTGACCCGGGGTGTCGATGAAGGTGATGGCGCGCTCGATGTCGTCGTGCTCGGTCCACACCTGGTAGGCGCCGATGTGCTGGGTGATGCCGCCGGCCTCGCCCGCGACGACGTTCGCGTTGCGGATGGCGTCGAGGAGGCGCGTCTTACCGTGGTCGACGTGACCCATGACCGTGACGACCGGGGGCCGGATCTCGAGGTCCTCGTCGGACTCGCCCTCCAGCTCGGCGTCGAGGTCGATGTCGAAGCCCTCGAGGAGCTCGCGGTCCTCGTCCTCCGGGGAGACGACCTGGATCTTGTAGCCCAGCTCCTCGCCGAGGATCGCGAAGGTCGCCTCGTCGAGCGACTCGGTCGCGGTCGCCATCTCGCCCAGGTGGAAGAGGACGGTGACCAGCGACGCGGGGTTCGCGTCGATCTTGTCGGCGAAGTCCGAGATGGAGGAGCCGCGGCGCAGGCGCACGACCGTGCCGCCGTCGCCGCGGGGAACGCTCACGCCGCCCAGCGACGGAGCTTCCCTCATCTCGAATTCCTGGCGCTTCGCGCGCTTCGACTTGCGGGCCTTGGACTTGCCGCCGCCACGACCGAACGCGCCGGCCGTGCCGCCGCCCGGTCCACGGCCGCGGCCACCGCCGCCGGCCGGACGCGGCGCGCCGAAGCCGCCGCCCGGAGCGCCGCCTGGGCGCTGGAAGCCGCCGCCTGCCGCACCGCCACCGGCGCCGCCCGGGCGCTGCTGGAAGCCGGGACGTCCGCCGCCGCCGCCCTGGCGCTGGCCGGGACGGTTGCCGCCGCCACCCTGGCCGGGCGCGCCGATGCGCGGCGAGCCGGGACGCGGCGGGGCCGGACGGGGGATGTTGCCGGGGCTCGGGCGCGAGCCCATGCCCTGCGAGCTGGAGAACGGGTTGTTCCCCGGCCGCGGGGTGCTGGGCCGCGAGCCCATGCCCTGGCTGGACGAGAACGGGTTGTTGCCGGGGCGGGCGTTGCCCGGGCGCGGGATGCTGCCGGAGCCGGAGCCGGACGCCGTGCCGGGGCGCGGCGAGGCAGGCTTGGCGGCGTCGGTCGTGCTGGACGCGGCGGGAGCGGCCTGAGCGGCCTTCTCGGCGGCGGCCTTCTCCGCAGCGGCCTTCTCGGCAGCCGCCTTCTCGGCGGCGGCCTGACGCTCGGCGACGGACAGCGGAGCCTGCGGCTTGGGGCCGGCGGACTCGCTCGACGCCGGCGGGCGCGGCGCGGCCGGGCGGGGCGCCTCGGCCTTGGGGGCCGACGCCTTGTCGGCGGTGAAGCCTTCAGCCTCCAGGGCGGCACGCAGCTTGCGGGCTACCGGGGGCTCGATGCTGGAGGACGGTCCCTTGACGAACTCGCCCATCTCCTTGAGTTTCGCGAGCGCGACTTTGCTGTCGACGCCGAGCTCGCTCGCGACCTCGTGTACGCGTGGTTTTGCAGCCACAATTCTCCTGTCTGGGGCCCACCCCGGACAGGGCAGGCGTTAGTAGTGGACGGATCTCATTTCGAGCCGCTCATCGGTTGTCACTCATGTGAAGTCAACTTCTTCAGCCTGTTCTAATGAATTGCGACCGGATGGTCGCGGTTTCGAGTGCCCCCTCCACGCGGAGCGCGCGCCCGAAGGCCCGGCGCTTGATCGCGAGTTCGATGCACTCGTCGACCGGATGCAGCCACGCGCCCCGCCCCGGCAGCGTGGCGGACGGATCCACCACCAGGGCCGATTGTTGGGCGACGACCCTCAGAAGCGAGGACCGGGGAGCGCGAGAACGGCATCCGATGCACGTTCTGACGGCTTCCATCCTACTCCTCCCCGCGGTGTGCTCCGAACGGACGGTCCGTGCGGGTGCTTCCAGGCTATCGGTCGCGGGCCTGTCCTCCACGTGGAGGACTGGCAACTGAACCGGGATGGGCGGACACTTCGCCTCGGAGGAACCATGCACACTTCGCTCCATGACGCGCTGCCCGCTCGACGACGCACTCTGCACCTCGTCGCGGCCGCCGCTCTGACCGCGGCCGCCCTGGCTGCCACCCAGCCGCTCGCGTCACCCGCTTCGGCGGCGCCCGTGGCGTGGAGCCAGTTCGGGAACGGTCCGACGCACGCCGGTGTCAACAGCGCGGAGGGCCAGATCATTCCGTCGACGGTCGGTGCGTTGGCTCCCCTGTTCACCGCCACCCTCCCCGGCGTCTCCGACGGGCCGCCCGTCGAGCAACCGGGCGTCGCCACCGCGGGAGGCACGCGCGACCTCCTCTTCACGACGACCAAGGACGGCTGGGTGACCGCGACCGACGCCGACACCGGCGCCGAGGTGTGGAAGCACCAGAACGGCCCGGGGTCGTGCATGATCAACAACGGGAGCTCCCCCTGCTACACGACCTCCTCGCCCGCCGTCGACCCGAGCGGGGCTTTCGTGTACAGCTACGGGCTCGACGGCAAGGTCCACAAGTATGCGACCGGCAGCGGGACGGAGACCACGGGAGGCGGCTGGCCGCAGATCGCGACACTCAAGCCGTACGACGAGAAGAGCTCCCCGGCCCTCACCATCGTCTCCACCGGCGGCCACACCTACCTCTACGTCGCGAACGGCGGGTACCCCGGCGACCGAGGCGACTACCAGGGCCACGTGACGACGATCGACCTCGCCAGCGGGGCTCAGCGCGTCTTCAACACGCTCTGCAGCGACAACACCGGGCACATCGCCGCCGGAGGATGCGGAAACGTCCAGTCGGCGGTGTGGGCGCGGCCGAGCGTGGTCTGGGACCCGGGGACGCAGCGCATCCTCTTCTCCACCGGCAACGCGGTCTTCGACGGCTCCCGCAACTGGGGCGACTCGGTGCTCGCCATCAACCCCGACGGCACGGGCACAGGCGGCGGCCCCGTCGACAGCTACACGCCATCGAACTACGCGACGCTGAACCAGCAGGACCTCGACCTCGGCAGCACCGCTCCGCAGGTGGTCGCACCCCCGGCCGGGTCCACCCTGACCCACCTGGCCGTGCAGAGCGGCAAGGACTCGCGCATCCGCCTGCTGAACACGTCCGCCCTCGGCGGGGCCGGGCACGGAGCGACGGGAGGCGAACTGCAGAACATCGCCGTCCCCCAGGGCGGCCAGGTGCTCACCCAGCCGGCCACCTGGGTGGACGGATCGGGCACCTCCTGGGTGTTCATCGCCGACAACAGCGGTATCTCGGCGCTGAAACTGACCGCGAGCGCGGGCGCGCCCTCCCTCGCGCCGGTGTGGTCGCAGACGGTGGGCGGGACGACGCCGGTGATCGCGGGCGGGGTCCTGTTCTACCTGTCGCGCAACGGCGTGCGGGCCCTGGACCCGGCGACCGGCACGCAGCTCTGGTCGGACGCGGCGGGAGCGAGCGGTCTGCACTGGCAGAGCCCGATCGTCGTGAACGGGAAGCTTTACTTCACCGACGGGGGCGGCTCGCTGCGCGCCTACTCCGTGCCCGCCGGCGCGCAGAAGGTCGGCCGGCTCTCGGGCGCCGACCGGTTCGGCACCAGCGCCGCCGTCTCGGCCGCGACCTTCCCGGCGAACGCGCCCGTGGCCTACATCGCCTCCGGCCTGTCCTTCCCGGACGCTCTGAGCGGCTCCCCCGCGGCAGCGCGCGCCGGCGGGCCGGTGCTCCTCGTGGGCCCGACGACGATCCCCGCGGCGGTCCAGACCGAGCTCCAGCGCCTCCATCCGGGGAGGATCGCCGTGCTGGGGGGCACCGACGCGATCGCCGACGCAGTCCTGGCACAGTTGACGAGCTACACCCCGGGGAGCGTGACCCGGGTCGCGGGCAGCGACCGGTACTCCACCAGCGCGGCCATCTCCCGGGCCACAGCGGCGGCCGGACCCGCCGTCGCGTATGTGGTCTCCGGTGAGACGTTCCCGGACGCGCTGTCCGCCGGGGCTCTCGCCGCCCGCACCGCGGGCGCCCCGCTGCTGCTGACAGCGCAGGCCGTCCTCCCCGATGCGACAGCGGCCGAGCTGCAACGCCTGGCGCCGAAGTCGATCGTCGTCGTGGGCGGTGCGAGCGCCGTCTCCGATGCGGTCGTGCACGAGCTGGGCGGATACACGACGGGCTCGGTGACCCGGCTCAGCGGAGCCGACCGGTTCGCGACCAGCGCCGCCGTCGCCGCGGCGTTCCCCGCGGGCACAGCGTCCGCGTTCGTCGCCTCCGGCACGGGATTCGCGGACGCGCTCTCCGCCTCTGCGGCAGCAGGCGCGGGAGGGGCGCCTCTGCTTCTCACGATGCCCGGCGCCGTCCCTGACCCGGTCGGCGCGCAGCTCTCGCGCATCCGGCCCGCGCACATCACGGTCGCAGGCGGAACCGACGCGGTGAGCGACGGGGTGCAGGCCGCACTGGCCGCCTACGTGCCGTAGGCGGTCAGGCGCCGGCCGGCCCGGGCCTACAGCTCGGGCGTCACTTCTCGTCCAGGATGGAGTCGGGCTGGATGTCGATCTTGGCGCCGGTGAGCTTCGCAGCGAGGCGGGCGTTCTGACCTTCCTTGCCGATCGCGAGCGAGAGCTGGTAGTCGGGCACGAGCGCGCGCACGGCCTTGAGCGACTCGTCGATGACGAACGCGCTGGTCACCTTGGCCGGCGAGAGGGCGCTCGACACGAACGTCGCGAGGTCGGGCGAGTAGTCGACGATGTCGATCTTCTCGTTGTTCAACTCCGCCGTGACCGCGCGCACGCGCTGGCCGAGCTCGCCGATGCAGGCGCCCTTGGCGTTCACGCCGGGCTCGGTCGCGCGCACCGCGATCTTGGTGCGGTGGCCGGCCTCCCGGGCGAGCGAGACGATCTCCACGATGCCGCTGGCGATCTCCGGGACCTCCAGAGCAAACAGCTTGCGGACGAGCGCCGGGTGCGTGCGCGAGACGGTGATCGACGGGCCCTTGGGGCCCTTCGCCACGCTCGTGACGTAGACGCGGATGCGCGAGCCGTGCGTGTACTCCTCGCCGGGCACCTGCTCCTCGGGCGGGAGGATGGCCTCCACGCTGCCCAGGTCGATGTGCACCATGCGCGGGTTCGGCCCCTGCTGGATGATGCCGGCGACGATGTCGCCCTCCCGGCCGCGGAACTCGCCGAGCACCGCGTCGTCCGCGATGTCGCGCAGCCGCTGGTTGATCACCTGCTTGGCGGCGAACGCCGCGATGCGGCCGAAGTCGCTGGGGCTGTCCTCGGCCTCGCCGATGACATTGCCCTCCTCGTCGCGCTCCGGGACGTAGACGGTGACATGCCCCGTCTTGCGGTCCAGGTGGACGCGCGCGGCGGGCGGCTGGTCGCTGTGCCCGTGGCGGTGGTCGGCCTGGTTGGTGTGCTTCAGATACGCGGTCAGGATCGCCTGCTCGATGATCTGCACCAGCTCATCGAAGGGAATCTCCTTCTCGCGCTCCATGAGACGCAAGACGCTGAGGTCGATGTCCATGCCGGCCTCCTCTATTCAGCTATTCAGATCCTCGCCGCCGCGCGATGGCGCGGCGGACTCAGCTATCTACGGTACCGGAGATTCCGCCGGCCTGGGACCCCGGGTACCGTGCAGGGCATGAGCTCGCCATCCCGAACAGCCGCCCGGCTGGAGCACAGCACCGCCGTGCGGGTCCTCACCCGCGTCGGCCTGGCCTCGATCGGCCTCCTGCACATCCTCATCGGCGTCATCGCCCTCGCCGTGGCGTTCGGCGCCGGCGGCCAGGCCGACCAGTCCGGCGCGCTGCAGGCGGTCGCCTCGGTTCCCGGCGGCGTGTTCGTGCTGTGGCTGATCGTGATCGGCCTGGTCGTGCTCGCGGTCTGGCAGGTGCTGGTGGCGTTCACGGCGCACGGCGCCGGCACGAAAGCGCTCGAGGTCGTCAAAGCCGTCGTGTACGCCGGCCTCGCGTACCTGACGATCACGGTCGCTTCGGGCGGAGGGCACAACTCGTCGTCCGGCGAGAAGACCGCGAGCGCACGGCTGCTCGCCCTCCCCGGCGGCGTGTTCGTGCTGGCGCTGATCGGGCTCGTCATCGTCGGGGTCGGTGTCGGCTTCATCCGCAACGGCGCGACGCACCGGTTCGAGCGCGACCTGAAGCTGCCGCCGGACCGGTGGGCCGGGGCCATCACGGTCCTCGGCCGGGTCGGCTACATCGCGAAGGGCGTCGCCCTGCTGCTGGTCGGCGGCCTGGTGGTCGTGGCCGCCGTCACCTTCGACCCCTCGAAGGCCTCCGGGCTGGACGGCAGCCTCAAGACGCTCGTCAGCCTCCCCTTCGGGGTGGTGCTGCTGATCCTGATCGCGCTCGGCCTGATGGCCTACGGCCTGTTCTGGTGCGTCAGGGCCGTCCGCGCCCGCCTGTAGGCGGCTACGCCTCCTCCTCCGCCGGCGCCGCGAACTGGGCGTTGTACAGCGTGAAGTAGGCGCCTCCCTTGGCGAGCAGTTCGGCGTGGGTCCCCTGTTCGACGATCCGTCCCGCCTCCATCACCAGGATGAGTCCGGCGTCGCGGATCGTGGAGAGCCGATGGGCGATCACGAACGACGTACGGTCGGCGCGCAGCGCGCTCATCGCCTTCTGCACCAGCAGCTCGGTGCGGGTGTCGACCGAGGAGGTCGCCTCGTCCAGGATGAGCACGCTCGGCCGGGCCAGGAACGCCCGCGCGATCGTCAGCAGCTGCTTCTCGCCCGCCGAGACGTTCGAGCCCTCGTCGTCCAGCACCGTGTCGTAGCCGTCCGGCAGCGAGTGCACGAAGCGGTCGACGTACGTCGCGCGCGCCGCGTCGAGGATCTCCTCCTCGGTCGCACCCGGCCGGCCGTAGGCGATGTTCTCGCGGATCGTGCCCTTGAACAGCCAGGTGTCCTGCAGCACCATCCCCATCCGCTCGCGGAGGCCGTGCCTGGTCATCGTCGCGATGTCCACACCGTCGAGCGTGATCCGGCCGGAGTCCAGGTCGTAGAAGCGCATCATCAGGTTGACCAGCGTGGTCTTGCCCGCGCCGGTCGGGCCGACGATCGCCACGGTCTGGCCGGGCTCGGCCACCAGCGAGAGGTCCTCGATGAGCGGCTGGTCCGGCACGTACCGGAACGACACGTCCTCGAAGGCCAGCCGGCCGCGGGTGCCCTGCGGGTCGACGGGCTCCGCCGGGTCCGCGCTCTGCTCGTCGGCGTCCAGCAGCTCGAAGACCCGCTCGGCGCTGGCGACGCCCGACTGCAGCAGGTTGGCCATCGAGCCGAGCTGTGTGAGCGGCTGCGTGAACTGGCGCGAGTACTGGATGAACGCCGTCACGTCGCCGAGCTGCATCGCGCCGTTGGCGACCTGGAGGCCGCCGACCACCGCGATGGCGACGTACATCAGGTTCCCGACGAACATCATCGAGGGCATGATCAGGCCGGAGATGAACTGCGCGCCGAAGCTCGCCTGGTACATCTCCTGGTTCTTGGAGCGGAAACGCTCCTCCACCTCGCGGTGCCGGCCGAAGACCTTCACGAGCGAGTGGCCGGTGAAGGCCTCCTCGATCTGCCCGTTCAGCTCGCCGGTGTTGCGCCACTGGGCGACGAACAGCTTCTGCGAGCGCTTGGCGATCAGCATCGTGATCACGAGGGTCAGCGGGATGGTGATGAGCGCGATCAGGGCGAGCAGCGGCGACACCACGAACATCATCACCGTCACGCCGATCACCGTCAGCAGCGAGGTGAGCAGCTGGCTCATCGTCTGCTGGAGCGTCTGCGAGATGTTGTCGATGTCGTTGGTGACCCGGCTGAGCAGCTCGCCGCGCTGCATCCGGTCGAAGTAGGTCAGCGGGAGGCGGTGGATCTTGGCCTCGACATCCTGGCGCAGCCGGTAGACCGTGCGCTGGGTGATCCCGTTGAGCACGTAGCCCTGGAGGTACGCGAACAGCGAGGACGCGATGTACAGCGCGAGCACCCACATCAGGATGTGGCCGACGGCGGTGAAGTCGATGCCGGCTCCGGGCGTCAGCGTCATCCCGGAGATGAGGTCCGCGAGCTGACCCTGACCGCTCGCCCGCAGCCCGGCGATGGCCTGCTGCTGGGTGATTCCCGCCGGAAGGTGCGCGGAGATCGCGCCGGCGAAGACGAGGTTGATGGCGTTGCCGAGCAGCTTCGGCCCGAGCACGGCGAACACCACGCTGGCGACGGCGAGGAGGGTGACGAAGACGATTCCGATCCACTCCGGCCGCAGCCGCGCGGCGAGCCGCTTGGCCGACGGGCCGAAGTTCAGCGACTTGTCGCCCGGCAGCGTCATCCCGCCGAAGGGGCCGCCTCCCGGGCCGCGCCGGACAGGGGTTCGGATGGGAGTCTGCGTCGTGGTGGGAGCACCGGCCGCGGGAGCGGGACGACGGGCGCTGTCTTCGCGGGTCATGCCGCCTCCTCCGCGGTGAGCTGCGACGAGACGATCTCGGCGTAGGTCGGATTGGTCTCCACGAGCTCGGCGTGGGTGCCGCGGCCGACCACGTGGCCGTCCTCCAGGACGACGATCTGGTCGGCGTCCACGATGGTCGACACCCGCTGGGCCACGACGATCATCGTCGCCTCCGCCTCGTGCCGGGCGAGCGCGCTGCGCAGGCGCGCGTCGGTCGCGGTGTCGAGTGCGGAGAAGGAGTCGTCGAAGATGTAGATCTCCGGGCGGCGCACCAGCGCGCGGGCGATGGCCAGACGCTGCCGCTGGCCACCGGACACGTTCGTGCCGCCCTGGGCGATCGGCCCGTCCAGCTTCTCGGGCATCTCCTCCACGAAGCCCTTCGCCTGGGCGATCTCCAGCGCACGCCAGAGCTCCTCGTCCGTGGCGTCCGGGTTGCCGTAGCGGAGGTTGCTGGCGACGGTGCCGGAGAACAGGTACGGCTTCTGGGGCACCAGGCCGATGCGCGACCAGAGCAGCTCGGGGTCGAGCTCCGCGACGTCCACGCCGTCGACCAGCACGATGCCGCTCGTCGCGTCGAAGAGCCGCGGGATGAGGTTGACCAGCGTCGTCTTGCCGGCTCCGGTGCTGCCGATCACGGCGGTGGTCTTGCCGGCTTCCGCGAAGAACGTCACGTCGCTGAGGACCGGCTGCTCGGCCCCCGGGTAGGAGAAGCCGACCCCGACGAACTCGACTGTGCCGTGCGCGGAGACCTCGGTGATCGGGTTCTCCACGGCGCCCACCGACGGCTCCATGTTCAGCACCTCGCCGATGCGGTCGGCGCAGACCGCGGCGCGCGGCACCAGCACCGCCATCATCGTGGACATCATCACGCCCATGAGGATCTGCGCGAGGTACTGCAGGAACGCGGTCAGCGTGCCGATCTGCATCGACCCGTCTGCGACGCGGTAGGCGCCGAACCAGATCACGGCGACGCTCGACACGTTCAGCACCAGCATCACGATCGGGAACATCAGCGCGAACAGCCGCCCGGCCCGGATCGCGGTGTCGGTGACCTGGTCGTTGGCGACCGTGAACCGCGCCGTCTCGACGTCCTCCCGCACGAACGCGCGCACCACGCGGATACCGGTGAGCTGCTCGCGCAGCACCCTGTTGACCCGGTCGATCCGCTCCTGCATCTTCCGGAACAGCGGGACCATCCTGACGATGATCAGGCTCACGGCGATCAGCAGCACCGGCACGCTGACCGCGATCAGCCAGGAGAGCTGGAGGTCCTGCCGCATCGCGAGGATGATGCCGCCGATCGCGAGGATCGGCGCCGACACCAGGAGCGTGCAGGTCATCAGCACGAGCATCTGCACCTGCTGCACGTCGTTGGTGTTCCGCGTGATGAGCGACGGGGCGCCGAAGTGCGTCACCTCGCGCTCGGAGAACTCGCCCACGCGGTGGAAGATCGCGCCGCGGAGGTCGCGGCCGACCAGCATGGCCACCTTCGCGCCGAAGTACACCGCGGTGATCGAGCACGCGATCTGGACGATGGTCACGCCGAGCATCTCGGCGCCGGTCGAGAGGATGTATCCGGTGTCGCCCTTGGCGATGCCGTTGTCCACGATGTCGGCGTTCAGCGTCGGCAGCCACAGCGACAGCAGCGACTGCGCGAGCTGGAACACCACCACCCCGATGAGCAGCGGCCAGTGCGGCCGGAGATACCGGCCGAGGAGTTTCAGGAGCATCCGGGCTCTCCCAGGTCTGCCGCGTCCGCGGCGGTCGAAACGGGTGTGTAGATGGCGAAGGGGCGGCCCGCAACGCCGACGAGGGCGATCCGGGCGAGGTCGTCGACGCTGAACTCGATTCCGTCGTTCAGGGCGGGGAAGGCGGACGAGAAGCTGATCAGGCGCAGGATGTGGGCGACGCGGTCGGGGGCCAGTTCAGCTCCTCGGCCTCCGGAGCGAGGATGCGGGCGATGATGGCCGCGAACTCGGTGCGCTCGTGCGGGATCGGCGGCCGCTGATGACCCACCACCGTCATGATCCGCATGACGTTCTGGAAGCGCTCGCGCAGCAGGTAGACGATCGCGCGCACCTTGTGCTCCAGCGGGAGGCCGGGATCGATGGAGCGCAGCGCCTCACGCAGCGGCTCCGGGTCGAGGTACTTCTCGACGGCGGCCTGGACGAGCGTCTCCTTGTCGCCGAACGCGCGGAAGATCGTCCCCTCCGCGATCCCGGCGGCGTCGGCGATCTGGCGGGAGGTCACGCCGCGGCCGTGCTCGATCAGCAGCGGGATGACCGCGTCGATGATCATCGCCTTCCGGTCCTCCGGCGGCAGCGGCTGAGCGCGGTTGCGCGTCGTCTCCAACTCGGTTTCCACGGAGGAATCGTAAGCGGAGTGAGTGCTCACTCACAATGACAAGGCTGTTCGCCCTGAGCGAACGACCCTTCTCGGCGGTCGAGCGGGAAACTCAGCCTTCGAGCGGGAAGAAGGCCGAGATCGTCGCGAGGTCGTCCGCCGACGGCGTCCACGCGGTCGCCGCGTCGGCGTTCGCCACGATCTGCTCGGGGCGCGTCGCCCCGGCGATCACGCTCGTGAGTCCCGGCTGGGCCAGCAGCCACGCGAACGTCGCCTGGAGCATCGTCACGCCGCGCTCGTCGCAGAACGCCTGGTACCGCTCGATCGCGTCCCACGGCGCGCCGTCGAGCAGGTGCTTGCGGAGCATCATGATGCGGCTGTCCGCCGGACCGCCCGAGCGGCTGAACTTGCCCGTGAAAAGCCCGTTGTAGAGCGGGAAGAACGGCAGGAAGCCCAGGCCGTACGCGTTGACCGCCGGCAGCACCTCCCGCTCGGCGCCGCGGACCAGCAGGCTGTACTCGTTCTGCGCGGAGATGAACTTCGGGTGACCGGCGAGCCGGGCGGTGAACTCGGCCTCCGCGATCTGCCAGCCGGCGAGGTTCGAGTGGCCGATGTAGCGGATCTTGCCCTCGGCGATGAGGTCGTCCAGCGTCTCCAGCGTCTCCTCGATCGGCGTCACCGGGTCGGGCTGGTGGAGCTGGTAGAGGTCGATCCAGTCGGTGCGCAGCCGGCGCAGCGACGACTCCACGGCGAGCCGGATGTAGCGGCGGGAGCCGCGCACGCCCCAGTCGGGGCCGTTCTCGCCCGCCATGTCCATGCCGAACTTGGTGGCCAGCACGATCCGGTCGCGCTTGCCCTGCAGGGACGCACCCATCAGCGTCTCCGAGAGCCCGCGCTCCTTGCCGTAGATGTCTGCGGTGTCGAAGAACGTCACGCCCGCGTCGATGGCGGCGCCGATGACCGCGTCCGTGCCCTCCTGCGTCTCCGTGGCCGTGCCCGCGCGGCCGAAGTTGTTGCAGCCGAGGCCGATGGTCGAGACGACCAGGCCGGAGGTGCCGAGGGTGCGGTATTCGATGTTCGCCATGCTGTCGAGTCTAGGCAGCAGCCGGGGTGCGCTCCGACCAATCAGTCCTCCACAGAAAGGCGCTGAATGCGGCTTATCCCCGATGTCCGATTTCCGCGAGTGACTGTCGGTGGCCGGCCGTAGAGTCGTTCCATGAGCAGTTCCACGATCACCCTCCTCCGGATGCCGAGCCCCATCGGCCGCATCGAGCTGACCGGCGACGGCGACGCCGTCACGTCCCTCTCGATCGCACGCGACGACGTGCTCCCCCACGACGACCTCCCCGAGAACCGCGACGCCGTGCTCGAGAGCGCGGCGGCCCAGCTCGACGAGTACTTCGCGGGCACGCGCCGGGAGTTCGACGTCCCCGTCCGCCTGAACGGCACCGCGTTCCGCACCGCTGTCTGGGAGCGCCTCACCGCGCTGGAGTACGGCACGCTCACCACCTACGGCGAGCTCGGGCTGTCGCTCGGCCACCCCGGCTACGGACGCGCCATCGGCGGCGCAGTCGGGGCGAACCCGGTGCCCATCATCATCGGCTGCCACCGCGTCCTCTCGTCCAGCGGCAAGATCACCGGGTACAGCGGAGGCGAGGGCATCCCCACCAAGCTCTGGCTGCTGGAGCACGAGGGGATCACCCTCGCGGCATGAGCACGACGGAGCAGACCGAGACGACGTCCACCCTCCCGGCCGAGACGGTCGCCCGCGCGACCCTCGTGACCGGCGACGACGGCAGGGCCAGGTGCTCGTGGTCGGCGAACGATCCCGAGTACCGGCGGTACCACGACGAGGAGTGGGGCACGCCGCAGCACGATCCCCGCGCGCTCTACGAGAAGCTCTGCCTGGAGGGCTTCCAGGCAGGGCTGTCCTGGATCACGATCCTCCGCCGCCGGCCGGCGTTCCGCGAGGTCTTCGACGGCTTCGTCCCGGAGCGCGTGGCGGCGATGACCGAGACCGACGTGCTGCGGCTGCTGGGCGATGAGCGCATCATCCGGCACCGCGGCAAGATCGAGGCGACCATCTCGAACGCGCGCGCGACGCTCGCGCTCGACGTGCCGCTGGAGGAGCTGATGTGGGGCTTCGCGCCGGCCGGCTCCCGGACGCGGCCGCGCGAGTGGCAGGAGATTCCGGCGGTCACCGCGGAGTCGACGGCGATGAGCAAGGAGCTGCGGCGCCGAGGCTTCCGCTTCGTCGGGCCGACCACGATGTACGCGCTCATGCAGGCGACCGGGATGGTGGACGACCACTTCGAGGGCTGCTTCCGCGCGGCCTGACGCTCACTGCGCTGCACACCAGGAGCAGCGGGCATGAGAAAGTCGGGCCGACGAAGTCGATCTGGGAACCGTTCTCGCTGGTGACGGCGCGTCCGCTCGTGCCCGACCGCAGGCGGAATCACTGTGCTGCCGCCACACCGGTTCCGGACTCGGCACATCCGTGTGATGTGTCCGCGATCTGCGCGTCGGCCCGACTGGTATGTGGGTCTTCCGGCGGTCACGCCGGGACTGGCGGGATGTCCCTTCTCTCGTGAGCTGAGCATATCTCACTTACATGCCGAGCACCACCGCTTCGTTGCGGTCGGAAGCAAATGTTCAGCTAGCTGATCGCAGCACCGCGCTGAGCTTCCCCGGCACGCCGACGACCTCCGGGACGACGAGGTCGAGCTCGCCCGCGCGGTCCGGCGAGCGCGTCAGCTCGTAGCCCTCGCCGGCGGCCCAGTCGAGCAGGGCGTCCGTGGAGGCGAAGTCCTCGCCGCGCTCGATGAGGGCGCGCGCGAACAGGCCCTTGGCCTGCTTGTTGAAGTGGTTGAGCGCGCGCACGGTCCCGCCCTCGTCGCGGGCGAGCACGCGCAGGTAGTGCACCCCGTCGCGCTCGGGCAGCGGGCCGAGCGCGGCGTAGCCCTCCGACCGCAGGTCGAGGATGACGCCGTCGACGGCCGCGAGCTCCGCGGCGCACGCCGCAGCCCAGCGCTTCTTGAGCGCCGGCGAGAGCCGCGAGTCGAACGACAGCCGGTAGGCCGGGATCGGGTCGTCCGCGCGCACCAGCCCCAGCAGCGCCGACTGCACCGCGACGGAGTGCGCGGCGAACCGCCACTGCTCCTCCGTCAACGACGGCGCATCGAGCGCGTCGTACAGCACGCCGGTGTAGCGCAGCAACGCCGGCATCGTTCCCGCCCGGCGCAGGCCGCGGTTCCGCTGCACCTCGTGCGCCTGCTTCGGACCCAGCTTCAGCGCCTTCGCTGCGTCCTCCGGGGTGCGCGACAGGGCGACCGTGTCGGCGACGACGCCCCTGCGCGTCGCGTTCAGCGCCGGGAAGCCGAGCGACTTCAGGGCGAGCGGCTCCCCTCTCCCCCGTCGCGCTTGGTCTCCGACGGGGGCAGCAGGATGAGCACTCAGCCCTCCAGGAAGGCGAGTGCCGCGTCGACGTTCTCGCCGAGCGGCCGGGAGGTGTCGAGGGTCACCCGCGGGAGCGACGCCGCGGCGCCCTTCCACTCGTGGTACTCGTCCACACTCTGCTCGACCGCGTACGCGGCGATCAGGCCGGTGCGCTTCGCGAGCCGCTGCTGGTGCAGCTCGTCGTCCGAGCACACGGTCTCCACGATGCGCAGCTTCACACTGCACCGCTGCGCCAGGTCGCGCCACTGCAACCGAGCGGGCTCGACGGCGTTGACGGCGTCCACGACGACCGAGTGGCCGCTGACGAGCACCTGCTCGGCCATCCGCTCTGCCACGAGGTAGGCGGCGAGGCCGGTCGGCTGGTCGGAGTCGATGCCGGCCTTGAGGATCGCGCCCTCGATCGGGTCCACCGAGATCGCCGTCGCGCCGAGGCGCCCCGCGATGATCTCCGCGATGGTGGACTTGCCGGAACCGGGAAGCCCCGCCGTCACGATCAGCACAGGGACGCGGACGTCGCCGAACTGCCGTTCGAGCGGGGCCTTCTGGTCGGACATATCAGACGAGCTCGGCCTGACGGGCCACGATCGTGACTGTGTTGTTCTCCACGGAGAGGAAGCCGTCGTCGGCCTGCGCCCGGATCGACTCCCCACCGTTCAGGGTCACGCGCACCTCGCCCTGGGCGAGGATGGCGAGCAGCGGCTCGTGGCCGGGCAGGATACCGATCTGCCCTTCCACGGTCCGCGCGACGACCATGCTCGCCTCGCCCGACCACACTTCGTGGTCGGCGGCGACGACGCTGACGTTGAGGACAGCCATGCTCAGCCGTTCTCCTTCTGGATCTGCGCCCACTTCTCCTCGACGTCGGTGATCGCACCGACGTTGAAGAACGCCTGCTCGGCGACGTGGTCGAACTCGCCCTTGGCGATGGCGTCGAACGACTCGATGGTGTCCTTCAGCGGGACGGTCGAGCCCTCGACACCGGTGAACTTCTTCGCCATGTAGGTGTTCTGCGAGAGGAACTGCTGGATGCGGCGGGCCCGCGACACGGTGATCTTGTCCTCTTCGGACAGCTCGTCGACACCGAGGATCGCGATGATCTCCTGCAGCTCCTTGTTCTTCTGGAGGATCTGCTTGACCGTCGTGGCCACGCGGTAGTGGTCGGCGCCCAGGTAGCGGGGGTCGAGGATGCGCGAGGTCGAGGTCAGCGGGTCGACGGCCGGGTACAGACCCTTCGACGCGATCTCACGGGAGAGCTCGGTCGTGGCGTCGAGGTGCGCGAACGTGGTCGCCGGCGCCGGGTCGGTGTAGTCGTCGGCCGGCACGTAGATCGCCTGCAGCGAGGTGATCGAGTGACCGCGGGTCGAGGTGATGCGCTCCTGGAGGAGGCCCATCTCGTCGGCGAGGTTCGGCTGGTAGCCCACCGCGGACGGCATGCGGCCGAGCAGCGTGGAGACCTCGGAGCCGGCCTGCGTGAAGCGGAAGATGTTGTCGATGAAGAGCAGCACGTCCTGCTTCTGCACGTCGCGGAAGTACTCCGCCATCGTCAGCGCGGACAGGGCGACGCGCAGACGCGTTCCCGGCGGCTCATCCATCTGGCCGAAGACGAGGGCGGTCTTGTCGAAGACGCCCGCCTCCTCCATCTCGTGGATGAGGTCGTTGCCCTCACGGGTCCGCTCGCCGACACCGGCGAACACCGACACACCGCCGTGGTCCTGCGCGACGCGCTGGATCATCTCCTGGATGAGGACGGTCTTGCCGACGCCCGCGCCGCCGAACAGGCCGATCTTGCCGCCCTGGACGTACGGGGTGAGGAGGTCGATGACCTTGATGCCGGTCTCGAACAGCTGGGTCTTGGACTCCAGCTGGTCGAACGCCGGCGGCTGGCGGTGGATGGACCAGCGCTCGCTGATCTCTATCTTCTCGCCGGGCTCGGCGTTGAGGATGTCGCCGGTCACGTTGAAGACCTTGCCCTTGGTGACGTCGCCGACGGGCACCGTGATGGGCGAGCCGGTGTCACGCACCTCGCCGCCGCGGACCAGGCCGTCGGTCGGCTTCAGGGCGATGGCGCGCACGAGGTCGTCGCCGAGGTGCTGCGCGACCTCGAGCGTGATCTCGGTCGACTGCTCGCCGATCGTGATGGTGGTCTTCAGGGCGTTGTAGATGCCCGGGATCGAGTCGTGCGGGAACTCGATGTCGACGACCGGACCGGTGACGCGGGCGATGCGTCCCACGCCGGCCGGCTGCGCGGTCGAAGCCTGGGCTTCGGCGGTAGCGGTAGTCATGATTCGTTCTCTCTCGTTTGGACGATTATTTTGCCGAGCTCAGCGCGTCAGCGCCGCCCACGATCTCGGAGATCTGCTGGGTGATCTCCGCCTGACGGGCGTTGTTGGCCAGTCGTGTGTAGTCGGTGATGAGCTTGTCGGCGTTGTCGCTCGCGGCCTTCATGGCCTTCTGCGTCGCCGCGTGCTTGGAGGCCGCGGACTGCAGCATCGCGTTGAAGATGCGGCTCTCGATGTAGACCGGCAGGAGCGAGTCGAGCACCGTGTTGACGTCGGGCTCGAACTCGTAGAGCGGCAGGACCTGCGTGCGGTCCGGCTCCTCCATGCCCTCGACGACCTCCAGCGGAAGCAGGCGGACGATCTGGGGCTCCTGGGTCAGCATGCTGACGAAGCGGTTGTAGATGATGTGGATCTCGTCCACGCCGCCGTCGGACGCGTCACGCAGGAAGGACTCCAGGACCGCGTCGGCGACCTCCTTGGCCTGCTCGAACTCGGGGCTGTCCGTGTTGCCGGTCCACACCCGCTCGAACCCGCGGCGGCGGAAGCTGAAGTAGCCCTGCGCCTTGCGCCCGATCAGGAAGTAGACGACCTCCTTGCCCTGGCTCCGGAGCAGCTCGGCGAGCTTCTCCGACTCCTTGAGCACGTTCGAGTTGAACGCGCCGGCAAGGCCGCGGTCCGACGAGAAGATGACGATCGCGGCGCGCTCGATCTTCTCCGGCTCCGTGGTGAGGACGTGCTCGACGTTCGAGTAGGTCGCCACCGCCGACACCGCGCGCGTGATCGCGCGGGCGTACGGCGTGGACGCGGCGACCCTGGCCTGCGCCTTCTGGATGCGTGAGGCGGAGATCAGCTCCATCGCACGGGTGATCTTCTTGGTCGTCTGGGCAGACTTGATCTTCTGCCGGTAGACCCGAAGCTGTGCTCCCATGTGTCTTCCTCAGTACCTATCCGTGCTCAGCGCTTCGCCTTGACGATGCGCTCCTGGTTGACGTCCTCTGCGGCGCTGGCCTCGAACTCCTCGCGTCCGACCGAGGCGAGCGGCTTGCCCTCGCCGGTCTGGAACTCGAGCTTGAACTTGTCGACCGCCTCGCCGAGCTTCGACACGGTGTCGTCGTCGAGGACGTTCGTCTCGCGCAGGGTGGTGAGGATGTCGGTGGTGCGGCGCAGGTGGTCGAGCAGCTCGGCCTCGAAGCGGAGGATGTCCTCCACCGCGACCTCGTCGAGCTTGCCGTTGGTGCCGGCCCAGATCGAGACGACCTGCTCCTCCACCGGGAACGGCGAGTACTGCGGCTGCTTGAGCAGCTCGGTGAGGCGGGCGCCACGGGCGAGCTGACGGCGGCTGGCCGCGTCGAGGTCGGACGCGAACATCGCGAACGCCTCCAGCGAGCGGTACTGCGCCAGTTCGAGCTTCAGCGTGCCGGAGACCTTCTTGATCGACTTGACCTGCGCGTCGCCGCCGACTCGGGAGACCGAGATGCCCACGTCGACCGCGGGACGCTGGTTGGCGTTGAAGAGGTCGGACTGCAGGAAGATCTGGCCGTCGGTGATCGAGATCACGTTGGTCGGGATGTAGGCCGAGACGTCGTTGGCCTTCGTCTCGATGATCGGCAGGCCGGTCATCGAGCCGGCGCCCAGCTCGTCGGAGAGCTTGGCGCAACGCTCCAGCAGGCGGGAGTGCAGGTAGAAGACGTCGCCCGGGTAGGCCTCGCGTCCCGGCGGACGACGGAGGAGGAGGGAGACGGCGCGGTAGGCCTCGGCCTGCTTCGACAGGTCGTCGAAGATGATCAGGACGTGCTTGCCGCCGTACATCCAGTGCTGGCCGATGGCCGAGCCGGTGTAGGGGGCGAGGTACTTGAAGCCGGCGGGGTCGGAGGCCGGGGCCGCGACGATGGTGGTGTACTCCATCGCTCCGGCGTCCTCGAGCGCGCCCTTCACCGAGGCGATGGTCGAGCCCTTCTGGCCGATCGCGACGTAGATGCAGCGGACCTGCTTGTTGACGTCGCCGGACTCCCAGTTGGCCTTCTGGTTGATGATCGTGTCGATCGCGATGGCCGTCTTGCCGGTCTGGCGGTCGCCGATGATGAGCTGGCGCTGGCCGCGGCCGACGGGGATCATGGCGTCGATCGCCTTGATGCCGGTCTGGAGCGGCTCATGCACCGACTTGCGCTGCATGACGCCGGGAGCCTGGAGTTCGAGCTCGCGGCGGCCCTCGGTCGCGATCTCGCCGAGACCGTCGATCGGGTTGCCGAGCGGGTCGACCACGCGGCCGAGGTAGCCGTCGCCGACCGGGACGGAGAGGACCTCGCCGGTGCGGGTCACCTCCATGCCCTCGACGATCTGGTCGAACTCGCCGAGGACCACGACGCCGACCTCGTTCTCGTCGAGGTTCTGCGCCAGGCCCAGGGTGCCGTCCGCGAAGCGGATGAGCTCGTTCGCCATCACGCCGGGGAGGCCCTCGACGTGCGCGATGCCGTCGGAGGCGTCGAGCACGTGCCCGACCTCGGTGGTGGTGGCGCCGGCCGGCTCGTACTTCGAGACGAAGTCCTTGAGCGCGTCCCGGATCTCATCGGGGCTGATCTGAATGTCTGCCATCGTTGTTCCCTATCTGGGTTCTATCTCGGGCGGTCAGCCCGCGAGCTGAAGTCGGAGTTCGGTGAGGCGCGACGCGACGCTTCCGTCGATGACGTCGTCGCCGATCTGCACGCGCAGGCCACCGAGGATCGCCGGGTCGACGACCTCGTTGAGCTTGAGGTCGCCGTACTTCGCGGCGAGGCTCGCGCGGAGGCGCTCGGCCTGCGCGGCCGGGAGCGGCGTGGCTGTGACGACCGTGGCGATCGCCTGGCCGTACTGGGCCGCCACGATGCGGGCGGCCTCACGGAGCGACTCGCGGACGCTGCGGCCGCGCGGCTGCAGCACGAGCTGGCGCGCGATCGCGACGGTCTGCATCGACGCCTTGCCCGCGAGCAGGCGCTCGGCGAGAGCTGCCTTGGCCTCAGGCGCGGCGAGCTTGCTGCGGAGCGCGAGCTCGAGCCCGGCGTCGGAGGTCACGGCGCCTCCGAACGCGAAGAGCTCGCCCGGGATGTCCACGTTGCGCGGCGCGGAGGCGGCGATCGACCGGATGCCGAGCTCCTCGATCGCGGCCAGGACGTCGTCCGGGCCGGACCAGCGCTCGCCGGCGACGACGGTCAGCAGCTCGACCGCGGGCGCCGAGAGCGACGCGAAGACGCGCTGGACCAGCGCGGTCTTGCCCTCGGCGGACGCCGAGGGGTCGCTGAGGACCGCACGGAGCTGGGCGGAGTCGGCGACGACTCGTCCTGCGGCGAACAGGTCTTCAGCCGTCGCCAGATCGGCCTTGGACCCGATCCCGGCGAGCGCCTGGACGGATCGGGCCAGTGCTTCTCTGGAGGCGCTTCCCATCAGTTGCTCGACCCTGCTTCCTGGGCCTTGCGGGCGTCGCTGGACTCCAGGTCGGCCAGGAAGCGATCGACGATCGCCTGGGCCTTCTTGTCGTCCGTGAGCACCTCGCCGACGACGCCGGAGGCGAGGTCGATGGCGAGCGAGCCCACCTCGCCGCGGAGCGAGACGAGCGCACCCTGGCGCTCGGCCTCGATCTGGGCCTGGGCGTTCGCGGTCACGCGGGCGGCCTCGGCCGCGGCGTTGTCCTTGGCCTCCGCGACGATCTGCTGACCGTCGGTGCGGGCCGTCTCGCGGATCTTGGCCGCTTCTGCGCGCGCGTCGGCGAGCTGGGCGGTGTACTCCTCCAGCAGTGCCTCGGCCTTGTGCTGAGCCTCGTCCGCCTTGGCGATGTTGCCTTCGATCGCTTCGGCGCGCTCGTCGAGGAGCTTGCGCATGCGCGGCAGGACGAGCCTCCAGAAGAAGACCAGGATGATGATGAAGCAGATCAGCGACCCGATGATGTCAGGCCAGGCCGGAATGATCGGGTTGTGCTCCTCCGCGGCGGCGAAAACCACACCGTTGAGCATCAGTTCCTCCTTATGGGGATGGGATAAAGAGGATTACTGGAAGATGAAGCCGACGGCGATACCGATGAACGCGAGCGCCTCGGTGAACGCGATACCGATGTACATCAGGACCTGGAGACGGCCGGCCAGCTCAGGCTGACGGGCGACGCCCTCGATGGTCTTGCCGACGACGATGCCCACACCGATGGCCGGGCCGATGGCGGCGAGGCCGTATCCGACGGTGGCGATGTTGCCGTTGATAGCAGCGATGTCCACGTTATGTGTTTCCTTCCGTGATAGCGGGACGCGCGGGTTGCGCGGACCGTTGTTAGTGTTCCTCGGCGACTGCGAGCTGGATGTAGACAGCCGTGAGCAGTGCGAAGACGTATGCCTGGAGGACGGCCACCAGGATCTCGAACAGGGAGAATGCGAAGCCGAAGGCGAAGGTCACCACGCCGAACAGCGACCAGAGACCGCTGAGCGTGAAGATGAAGAACGCAGTGCCGGTGAAGAACAGCACGAGCAGCAGGTGGCCGACGACCATGTTCATCAGGAGTCGGAGCGTCAGCGTGATGGGACGCAGGATGAAGGTCGAGACGAACTCGATCGGCGTCACCAGGATGTAGAGGAACCACGGCACGCCGGGCGGGAACAGGGCGTTGCGGAAGAAGTTCTTCGGGCTCTTCTTGACTCCGGCGTAGATGAACGCGATGTAGGAGGCGACGGCCAGCACGAGCGGCGTTCCGATGACCGCGGTTCCCGCGATGTTCAGGAACGGGATGATGCCCGTGATGTTGAAGAACAGCACCATGAAGAAGATGGTGGTCAGCAGTGGGAGGAAGCGGCGGCCGTCCTTGCGGCCGAGCAGGTCCTCCGCGATGTTGACGCGGACGAAGTCCAGGCCCATCTCGACCACGGACTGGAAGCGCCCGGGGATGATCTTCATCTTGCGGGTGCCGAGCCAGAAGATCAGGATCAGCGCGAGGGTCGAAATGAGCCGAACCACGGTGATGCGGTTGAACTCGAGTCCTGCGATGGTGAACAGAGTCGGGGGAAGAACTCATCGATCGAGGGCCCCTGGAAGCTTCCTCCATCGGAGCTTGCGGCCTGGACCAGCAGGTTCACAGCGTTAGCTAACAGCGCTATCTCCTGTTTCGGGGCGTTGAGCTGAAAGCTCTCGCGACGACGAACGGTGGACACCCGGCATTCGCGCTCCGATGATGCGGGAGCGCGTCGGGTGGGGGATCACTGACAACTCTACAAGAGTTTTCAACCGGTAACGAATCGGATAAGGTTCAGCGTTTGTCCCCCGGCAGCCTGACGTCGCTGGCGTAGGGGATGCGGGATCGGAAGACGACGATCATGTCCACGACGAGGGACCCGATCACGCCCGCGATCAGGCTCAGGAACAGCACGACGGGGTTGATCCAGGGCTGGTCGCGCAGCAGCAGCGCCAGCACGATGAACAGCACGAACTTGACGATCCAGCCGCCCAGCACGATGCCGAAGAACAGCCCGACGAAGAGGTCCGAGCCGATGAACCGGTTGGCGATCAGGATGCTGAGCGCGGTGATGCTGAGGAACACGGCCGCCATGAGCGTGCCGATGAGCGCGCTGGTGACGCCGACCCAGCCGGCGAAGACGCCGCCGAGCACCATGCCGACGACGGCGATGCCTGCGGCGAGGATGAACCCGTACTTGAGGACGTCCTTCAGCACCGGCGTCGAGGTGGGCTGCTGCGCCGCGCGCTCGGCGTCGGGCGTCCCGTCCTGGTGGTCGGTCATCGGGTCTCCTTGCTGGTGGGGTCGTCGGTCTCGCCCGGCGGAATGGTGACGGGTATGCTCTCGCTCGCGATGTCGAGCGCGTCGTACTTCGCCGTCTCCTCGGCCTCCTTGCTCCCCGCGGGGGCGAGCTCGGCGACGGCCTCGTTGAGCTTGCGGCGGCTGAGCGGCGCGAGGGTGATCGCGGTGCAGATCACGAGGCCGATCGCGACGAAGACGATGGCCATCCAGTACGGGTCGAAGAAGAACAGCAGGCAGCCGATCGACAGCACGGCGGTCCACCCGTAGAAGATCAGCACGGCGTGCAGGTGGGAGTGGCCCATGTCGAGCAGCCGGTGGTGCAGGTGCTTGCGGTCGGCGCTGAACGGCGACTTGCCTGCGCGCAGGCGGCGCACGACGGCCAGGCCGAAGTCGAGCAGCGGGATGACGAGCACCGCGAACGGGATGGTGACCGGGATGAACGCGGGCACCAGCGACGACTTGCCGAGCGTCTGCAGCGCCTCGGGGTTGATCGTGCCGGTCACCGAGATGGCGGAGGTGGCCATCAGCAGGCCGATCAGCAGCGCTCCGGCGTCGCCCATGAACATCTTGGCCGGATGCCAGTTGAGCGGCAGGAAGCCCGCGCACGCGCCGACCAGGATGGCCGCGATCACGCCCGCGAGGCTGAAGTAGTTCTGCGGGCTGATGTCGCGCTGCAGCAGGTACGTGTACACGAGGAAGGTGCCGTTGGCGATCAGCGCGACCCCGGCGACGAGCCCGTCCAGGCCGTCGATGAAGTTGATCGCGTTCATCACCAGGACGATCGCGAACAGGGTGATCACGATGCTCATCACCGGCGAGCCGATGGTGAGGCCGCCGATCGGCAGCGAGTAGATCTGCACGCCCAGCCAGGCGACGATCCCGGCCGCGACGAACTGCCCGGCGAGCTTGGTCATCCAATCGAGGTCCCACAGGTCGTCGGCGACGCCCAGCACGACGATGAGGAGGGCCGCGCCCAGGATCGCGATGATGGGGCCGGCGTCCGAGAAGATCAGCGAGAGCACGCCGAATTGGCTGGACAGCAGCCACGAGACGCCGAACGCCACGAGGATCCCGAGGAACATCGCGACGCCGCCGAGCCGGGGCGTCGGCCGGGTGTGGACGTCGCGCTCCCGGATCTTCGGGTAGAGCTTGAAGCGCATCGCCACCCGGTAGACCACCAGGGACATCCCGAACGTGATGACGGCCGAGATGAGAGCGAGGGCGAGGAAGAGGGTCACGGGCTCAGGTGTCCGCGGCGGTGTCGGCGACCGCCTCGGCCTCGTCGGCCTCGTCTGCGAGCGCGTCGCCCACGACCGCGCGGAGCTGCTCGGCCGTGATGACGCCGTGCCGGAGGATGCGCAGCTTGCCCGCGCCGGCGGCGAGAGCGGTCGCGTCGACGATGGTGGAGGAGGAGTCCTTGCCCTCGACGCGCTCGTACGCGGTCCCCGCCACTCCCCCGTCGAGGTAGACGGACACGGACTCGCCGAGCATGGCCTCCGCCTCCGCGGCGGTGCGTGCGGCCGGCCGGCCGGTGAGGTTGGCGGACGAGACGGCCAGCGGACCGGTCTCGGACAGGATCTCCAGGGCGATCCGGTCCTGCGGCATGCGCAGCGCGACGGTGCCCTTGGTCTCGCCGAGATCCCAGACCAGGGAGGGCGTGGCGGGCAGGACGATGGTGAGGCCGCCCGGCCAGAACTCCTGCACGAGCGCGTCGACCTCGGCGGGGACGTGCTCCGCCAGCGCGGCGAGCGTGGGGATGCCGGGCACGAGCACCGGCGGCGGCGACTGCCGGCCGCGCCCTTTCGCGTCGAGCAGCCGCTGCACCGCGGCCGGGCTGAACGCGTCGGCGGCCACGCCGTAGACGGTGTCGGTGGGGATCACGACGAGCTCGCCGCGGCCGATGGCGCCTCGGGCGAGGCGCATGCCGGTGAGCAGTTCGGAGTCGACGGAGCAGTCGTAGATGGGAGCCATGACGGCACCCATGATAGTTGAGCCACTGCAAGGTTCCCTGCGACAGTGCCCCGCGCGGGACGATACTGGTGGCGATGGACGTCTACTTCTTCGACTGCGACAAGACCCTGTACGACTACGACTTCCACAAACGGCTCCCACGCCTCGCCGAGCTGAGCGGCGTGAGCCAGTACCGGCTCGCGTCGAGCTGGTGGGCCGGCGGCCACGAGCGCGCCGCCGAGATCGGCGAGTACGCGACGAGCGAGGAGTACCTCGCGGCGTTCGCGGAGGTGACGGGAGCGCACCTCACACTGGAGCAGTGGCAGGAGGCCAGGAAGGCCGCGATGACCCGGATCGACGGGTCGGTGGCGGCCCTCCGTGTCGCCGCGTCGCTCGGCACGGTCTCGCTGCTGTCGAACAACCCGATCCCGTTCAAGGACTCGCTTCCCGTCCTGATGCCGGAGGTGGCCGACATCCTCGGCAGCAACGACCTGGTCTCCGCGGTGCTAGGAGCCCGCAAGCCCGAGCGGCGCATCTACACCAGGGCGCTCGGCCGGTTCGGGGTGCGGCCGGAGGACGCCATCCTGTTCGACGACTCGCTCGCGAACGTCGAGGGCGCGCGTGAGGCGGGGATGCACGCCCACCACTTCACGCGCGCCGACGACGGGACGTTCGACACGGACGGGATGCTCACCGCGATCCGCGCGTTCGCGGCGCGGTGAGCGACACCTTCAGCGCCTCCCGGCCTTGCGGCGGAACAGCCACACCGCCCAGACGTACGCCCCGGCGATGATCACCGAGCACCACCCGAGCGCCCACCAGAGCTCGCTTCCCAGGTCCCGCCCGAACAGGAACGCGCGGATGGTCTCGATGATCGGCGTGATCGGCTGGTTCTGCGCGATCCACTGCAGCCAGGCCGGCATCGTGTCGGTGGGCACGAACGCGCTCGACAGGTACGGCAGGAACAGCAGCGCGAAGCCGTAGCCGCTGGCAGCAGTCGGGTTGGCCGCCGCGAGGCCGATCGCCGCGTACAGCCACGTGATGGCGAGGATGAAGAGCGCGACCATCCCGAGCGCGCCGAGCCATTCGAGCGGATTCGCGGTCGGGCGGAAGCCGACCGCGAGAGCGACGCCGATCACGACGCCGGTCGCGAGCAGGTTGCGCAGCAGGCTGGCGACGACGTGCCCGGTGACCACGCCGCCGGCCTGAAGCGGCATGGTGCGGAACCGGTCGACGATGCCGTTGCTCAGGTCCTCGGCGACGTCGACCGCGGTGCTGGAGGCCCCGAACCCGGCGCAGAGCAGGATGATGCCGGGCACGACGTAGTCGACGTACCCGCCCTCCTTGTCGAGCGCGCCGCCGAAGACGAAGGTGAAGAGCAGCATCAGCATCACCGGGAGGACGATCGCCATCGTCAGCGCCTCGACGTTGCGGAGGGAGTGCCGCACGCTGCGGCCGATGAACACCGCGGTGGCGGTGGCCCGGCCGACGCGGCGCGAGGGGCGGCGCCCGGCAGAGCGGGAGCGGCGAGAGCGGTCATCGGACGGCCTCCTTCTGGAGTTCGGTGCGGTTGCCGGTGAGCGCGAGGAACGCGTCGTCCAGGCTGGGCTTGCGGATCGAGATGGATGCGCCGGCGACGCCGAGGCGGTCGAGCACGTCGATCGCGTCCCGGAGGCCGTCGACGGTGCCGTCGGTGGGCAGTTCGCGGACGATCTCGTCGGCGGCGTCGCGCAGCTCCACGACCTCCCCGCCGACGCGCGCCTTGAGCTCGACGGCCGTGCCCTCGGCGACGATCGTGCCGTGGTCGAGGACGGCGATCCGGTCGGCCAGCTGGTCGGCCTCCTCCAGGTACTGGGTCGTGAGGAGGATGGTGACGCCGCCCGCCGCGAGGTCCCGGATGATCGCCCAGAGCGCCTGCCGGCTGCGGGTGTCGAGCCCGGTGGTCGGCTCGTCGAGGACGATGACCGGCGGCGTCGCGACGAGGCTGAGCGCCAGGTCGAGCCGGCGTCGCATGCCGCCGGAGTAGGTCTTCACGCGCTTGCGCGCGGCGTCCCGGAGGTCGAAGCCGTCGATCAGCTCGGCGGCGCGCTGCGCGGCCTCCGCCCGGCCGAAGCCGGAGAGCCGCGCCATCATCCGGAGGTTCTCCTCCGCCGTGAGGACTTCGTCCACCGCCGCGGACTGGCCGGTGAGGCTGATGGACTCCTTCACGCCCTCCGGGTCGGCGACGACGTCGTGGCCGCAGATCACCGCGCTCCCGCCGTCGGGCGCGACCAGGGTGCTGAGGATGTTGATGAACGTCGTCTTGCCCGCCCCGTTCGGGCCGAGCAGGGCGAACACGCTGCCGCGCTCGACGCGCAGGTCGACCCCGTCGAGGACGGTCTGCGCGCCGAAGGACTTGCGCAGTCCGGCGACCTCGATCGCTGGTGCTGTCATGATCCGATTCCTTTCGAGTTCTGTGTACGTTGCAAACTGTTTATGGCGCATACCATTTTGTTTAAGTGATACACAGTTCTAGGATGGGTGTCAACACTGAACCGGGAAGGCGTGCTCAATGGCGGACGAAGTCGAGGAGGCGCTCCCGCGCGCCGTCGCGCTGAGCTGGGGCGTCGCCGAGCGCCCGCAGCGCGGACCCAAGCGCGAGCTGAGCATCGAGCGCATCGTCGACACTGCGATCGGCGTCGCCGACCAGGAGGGCCTGTCCGCTGTCTCGATGAGCCGGATCGCGGCGGAGCTCGGCTTCACCACGATGTCCCTGTACCGCTATGTGACGAGCAAGGACGACGTTCTCGCGCTCATGCAGGACGCGGTGTGCGAAATCCCGATCCCCGCCGAGGACGACCGCGGGGCGGACTGGCGCGCCGGGCTGCGGCGCTGGTCGATGGCCACCATCGAGGTCATCCAGGCGCACCCGTGGTTCCCCGACATCCCGATCTCCGGCATCCCGCTGATGCCGAACAACCTCGCCGTGCTCGACTGGGGGCTGCGCGAGATGCGCGACCTGCCGCTGACCGACGCCGAGAAGATGTCGACGGCGCTGGTGCTGTCGTCGTACGCGCGCGCGGTCGGGGTCGTGGAGCGCGACGTGCGCCAGGCACGCGAGAAGGGCACGACGCCGCCGCAGAGCGGGGAGGCGTTCACGGCCGCGCTCGCGGAACTCGTCACGCCGGAGCGGTTCCCCGACCTCGCTCCCCTGGTCGCCTCCGGAGGGTACTCCGACGCCGAGGACGAGCAGGACGACTTCGCGTTCGGGCTGGAGCGCATCCTGGACGGGATCGAGCGCTACGTCACCGCCCGCGCCGCCGGCCGGCCCGTCGTGGCGTCCGAGCCGCGCCCCGAGCCGGTGCCGCGCGACAAGGCCGTCCGCGAGGCGACGAAAGCCCGCCGCGAAGCCGAGAAAGCCCTCCGCGAGGCCCGCAAGCGCGAGCGCGAGGCCACCGAGCGAGCGAGGGAGCGCGCCGAGCGCCGCTGACATTCGTGCCGAATGTCGCGATTCGCCGCGCGAAACAGCACATTCGGCACGAATCGGCGGGGCTTACTTGAGCGCGGTCGTCGCCCGGTCGCGGGTGGTGAGGTCGCGGTGCGTCGCCGCGGCGCGCCAGCCGTCGGCGGTCAGCAGCTCGCGGATCTGCGCACCCTGCAGCTCGCCGTGCTCCAGCACCAGCGTCCCGCCCGGGCGGAGCAGCCGCCGCGCGACGCCGGAGATGACGCGCACGACGTCCAGCCCGTCCGCGCCTCCGTAGAGCGCAGCGGACGGGTCGAAGAGCCGCACCTCCGGGTCGCGCGGGATCGCGTCGTCCGGCACGTACGGCGGGTTGGAGATGACGACGTCCACGGCGCCGTCCAGCTCGGGGAGGGCGTCGGCGAGGTCGCCGAGCACGGCCTGGAGGTTGGCCGCGCCGACCGACTCGACGTTGCGGCGCGTCCAGGCGAAGGCCTCCGGGGACTTCTCCACCGCGTAGACGCGGGCGTGCGGGACCTCCGTCGCCATCGCGAGGGCGATCGCGCCGCTGCCCGTCCCGAGGTCGACGCCGACCGGCTCAGCGGACGGTACCGCCCGGAGGGCGTCGATCGCGAACTGGACCACCTGCTCGGTCTCCGGCCGCGGCACGAACACGCCGGGGCCGACCGCGAGCTCCAGGGAGCGGAACGGCGCGACGCCGGTGATGTGCTGCAGCGGCTCGCGGGTGGCCCGGCGGGCGGCGAGCTCGCGGACCCGGCGGGCGTCGTCCGCGTCGATCGCGGCATCCATGACCACCAGCGCCTGCACCCGGCCGCGCCCCACGCCGAGCACGAATGCGACGAGGAGGTCGGTGTCCACCTCGGGGTCGGGCACCCCCGCCTGGGCGAGGACGGCGACCGTCTCGTCGCGGAGGGAGCGGACGGTGGAGGGCGCGGCGTCAGACATGGCCCGACGAGCTTACCGTCACAGGCCGCCATCGGGCCCCGGGGCGGAATAGAGTGGAGGCCATGCCAGCACAGGTCTACGAGAACATCACTGAAACCGTCGGACGCACTCCCCTCGTCAAGCTGAACAGGCTCGCCGCCGACACCGGTGCGACCGTGCTGGCGAAGCTCGAGTTCTTCAACCCGGCCGGGAGCGTGAAGGACCGGATCGGGGTCGCGATCATCGACGCCGCCGAGAAGTCCGGGGAACTGCGCCCGGGCGGCACGATCGTGGAGGGCACCAGCGGCAACACCGGCATCGCCCTGGCGATGGTCGGCGCGGCCCGCGGCTACAAGGTGATCCTGACCATGCCGGAGACCATGTCGAAGGAACGCCGCGTGCTGCTGCGCGCGTTCGGCGCTGAGATCGTCCTCACCCCCGGCCCCGACGGGATGCGCGGAGCGGTGGAGGCGGCGAAGCAGATCGTCGCCGAGAGTGACAACGCGATCTGGGCGCGCCAGTTCGCCAACGAGGCCAACCCGGCCATCCACCGCGCCACCACGGCTGAGGAGATCTGGGCGGACACGGACGGCGGCGTGGACATCTTCGTCGCGGGCGTCGGCACCGGGGGCACCATCACCGGTGTCGGGCAGGTGCTGAAGGAGCGCAAGCCGGGTGTGCAGGTGATCGCGGTCGAGCCGGCGGACTCCCCGATCCTGAACGGTGGCAAGCCCGGCCCGCACAAGATCCAGGGCATGGGAGCGAACTTCGTCCCGGAGATCCTGGACACGTCCGTGTACGACGAGGTCATCGACGTCTCGTTCGATGACTCGATCGCCGTGGCCAAGCGGCTGGCGTCCGAGGAGGGCATCCTCGCGGGCATCTCGTCCGGTGCGATCGTCTGGGCCGCCTTGGAGGTCGCCAAGCGACCGGAGAACGCGGGCAAGACCATCGTCGCGATCGTCTGCGACACGGGTGAGCGGTACATCTCGACGGCCCTGTGGGCCGACCTGCTGGACTGACGGCGTGGCCCTGTTCCGGGCGCGCGAGGACATCCGCAACGCGCGCACCCACGACCCCGCCGCGCGCGGGGGCGCCGAGGTGGCGCTGGTCTACTCCGGCCTCCACGCCGTCTGGTCGTACCGCGTCGCCCACCGGCTCTGGCGGGCCGGCTTCCGGATGCCCGCACGGATGCTCTCCCAGTTCACGCGCTTCCTGACCGGCATCGAGATCCACCCCGGCGCCCGCATCGGCCGCCGCTTCTTCATCGACCACGGGATGGGCGTCGTCATCGGAGAGACCACCTGGATCGGCGACGACGTGATGCTGTACCACGGCGTGACCCTCGGCGGACGCGGCAGCGGCCACGGCAAACGCCACCCGACCATCCACGACCACGTGACGGTCGGCGCCGGCGCCAAGGTGCTCGGCGCGATCGAGATCGGCACGCGGACCGTCATCGGCGCGAACGCCGTGGTCGTGCACGACGCACCCCCGGACTCGGTGCTGACGGGCGTGCCCGCGCGCGCCCGCCCGCGCTCCGGCCACGAGCAGATCGCCGGCGACGAGTGGCTGGACCCCGCCCTCTACATCTGACCCCAGCCATCTCTTCCGGAGTTATGCACGCCCAGCATCGGCGTGTCGCGTACACAACTCAGGAATCGATGGAGGCGGCGTCAGTCGGAGGCGAGGTCGGCTAGGCGGGATTCTTCATCGGCGAGGATGTTGGACTCGATGACGGGGTCGAGGGCGCCGTTCATGACCGAGTCGAGGTTGTACGCCTTGTAGCCGGTGCGGTGGTCGGCGATCCGGTTCTCCGGGAAGTTGTAGGTGCGGATGCGCTCGGAGCGGTCCATCGTGCGGATCTGGCCCTTGCGGAACTCGGCCGCCTCGGCGTCCGCCTCCTCCTGCTGCTTGGCGAGGAGCCGCGCCCGGAGCACGCGCATCGCGGCCTCCCGGTTCTGCAGCTGGCTCTTCTCGTTCTGCATCGACACCACGATGCCGGTCGGCACGTGGGTGATGCGCACCGCCGAGTCCGTCGTGTTGACCGACTGGCCGCCGGGGCCGGACGAGCGGAAGACGTCGATCTTGAGGTCGTTCTGGTTGATGTCGACCTCCTCGGGCTCGTCCACCTCCGGGAAGACCAGCACGCCGGCGGCGGAGGTGTGGATGCGGCCCTGCGACTCGGTCGCCGGCACGCGCTGCACGCGGTGCACGCCGCCCTCGTACTTGAGGTGCGCCCATACGCCCTCCGCCGGATCGCTCGACGAGCCCTTGAACGCGACCTGGACGTCCTTGATGCCGCCGAGGTCGCTGGAGGTCTGCTCGATGATCTCGGCCTTCCAGCGCTTCGAGTCCGCGTAGTGCAGGTACATGCGCAGGAGGTCGCCGGCGAACAGCGCGGACTCGGCCCCGCCCTCCCCCATCTTGATCTCCATGATGACGTCGCGGCTGTCGTTGGGGTCCCGCGGGATCAGCAGGCGGCGCAGCTTCTCGCCCGACTCCTCCAGGCTCTGCTCCAGGCCCGGGATCTCCTCCGCGAACGCCTCGTCCTCCGCGGCCAGCTCGCGCGCGGCCTCCAGGTCGTCGGAGAGCTGCTTCCACTGGTTGTACGAGGCGACGATGCGCGACAGCTCCGCGTAGCGGCGGTTCACCTTCTTGGAGCGCACAGGGTCGCTGTGCAGCTCGGGGTCGGAGAGCTGCTGCTGGAGGTCGTCGTGCTCGGCGATGAGGCCGGTGACCGACTCGAACATGCGTGACTTCTTTCTGGGGGCGCGGCTGGAAATGAGAAAGCGCCCGCCCGCCGCGCACAGTGGCGCGGCGGACGGGCACTTCGTCAGCTAGCGGTGGTCGTTCTCGTGGCCGTGCGAGTGCGCGTTGCCGTGGCCGTTGGTCGGCGCGGGCATCGACTTCTGCACCTGCATGAGGAACTCGACGTTGCTCGAGGTCTCCTTGAGGCGGCCGAGCACGATCTCCAGGGCCTGCTGCTGGTCGACGCCGGCGAGGGCGCGACGCAGCTTCCAGGTTATCTTGACCTCGTCCTGGCCCATCAGCATCTCCTCGCGGCGGGTGCCGGAGGCGTTGACGTCGACGGCCGGGAAGATGCGCTTGTCCGCGAGCTGGCGGGACAGGCGGAGCTCCATGTTGCCGGTGCCCTTGAACTCCTCGAAGATCACCTCGTCCATCTTGGAGCCGGTCTCGACCAGCGCCGAGGCGAGGATGGTCAGCGAGCCGCCGTGCTCGATGTTGCGCGCGGCGCCGAAGAAGCGCTTCGGCGGGTACAGCGCGGAGGCGTCGACACCGCCCGACAGGATGCGACCGGAGGCCGGGGCCGTGAGGTTGTACGCGCGGCCGAGGCGGGTGATCGAGTCGAGCAGCACGACCACGTCGTGGCCGAGCTCGACCAGGCGCTTGGCGCGCTCGATCGCGAGCTCCGCGACGGTGGTGTGGTCCTCGGCGGGACGGTCGAAGGTGGAGGCGATGACCTCGCCCTTCACCGTGCGCTGCATGTCGGTAACCTCTTCGGGACGCTCGTCCACCAGCACGACCATGAGGTGCACCTCGGGGTTGTTGGTGGTGATCGCGTTGGCGATCTGCTGCATCACGATGGTCTTGCCGGCCTTCGGGGGCGCGACAATGAGGCCGCGCTGGCCCTTGCCGATCGGGGCGACCAGGTCGATGATCCGCTGGGTGACCTTGCCGGGCTCGGTCTCCAGGCGCAGGCGCTCCTGCGGGTACAGCGGGGTGAGCTTGCCGAACTCGACGCGGGTCGCGGCCTCCTCGACGGTCTGGCCGTTGATCGAGTCGACCTTCACCAGCGCGTTGTACTTCTGGCGGCTGTTGTTCTCGCCGTCGCGCGGCTGGCGGATGGCGCCGACCACGGCGTCGCCCTTGCGGAGGTTGTACTTCTTGACCTGGCCGAGCGAGACGTAGACGTCGCTGGCGCCGGGGAGGTAGCCCGTGGTGCGGACGAACGCGTAGTTGTCCAGCACGTCGAGGATGCCCGCGACGGGGATCAGCACGTCGTCGTCGGCGATCTCGGGCTCGAGCTCGTCGCCGCCCACGCCGCCGCGGCGCTTGCGGTTGCGGTCGCGGTAGCGGGAGGCGCGGTCGCCCTCGGCCTGCTGCTGCTCCTGCGGGCCGCGGTTCTGCTGGCCGCGCTGCTGGCCGTCGCCCTGGAGGTCCTTCGGCTGGTTCTGCTGACCCTGCTGGCCGCCCTGCTGATTCTGCTGAGCGCCCTGCTGACCCTGGTCGCCGTTCTGGGCGTTGCCCTTGTTGCGGTTGCGGTTGCGGCGGCTGCGGCCGGAGGGCTGCTGCTCGCCGCCCTGCTCGGCGGCGTCCTGCTGCTCGCCGCCCTGGTCGCCACGGTTCTGGTCGCCACGGTTCTGGTCGCCACGGGCCTGCTCGGTCTGCGTCGTCGTCTCGGGCGACTGCTCGTCGGCCTCCTGGCCCTGGCCGTTCTGCTGGCCCTGGCCGTTCTGGCCGCGGCCACGGCGACGGCGTCCGCCGCCCTGGCCGTCGCGCTGCGCCTGCTCGCGGGAAGCGAGCGCGGAGTCGAGCAGAGCGTCGACATCCGGGATGAGCGACCCGACACCGGTCTCGCCGGTGTTGACGTGGGTGCCGGCGCCGACGCTGGTCGACGGGGCGATGCCCGTGCCGTCCGGGCTGGAGACCCGGCGCGAGCCGCGGCGACGCGGCTCGGCGACGACCTCGGCGAGGAGGGCGTCGCCCGCGAAGGGCTCGTCGGCCACAGGCTCGGCGATGAGCGGCTCGATGAGCACCTGGGAGGCCGCGGTCGCGTGGTCCGCCTGCTGCTCGGTCTCGGCCGCGGCCGTCTCGATGGAGACGGGCTCAGCCGCTTCCGGCTCGGCGGGCGCCTCGGTTCCGGCGGCCGCGGCGCGAGCCGCCGCGATCGCCTCGACCAGCTCGCCCTTGCGGAGCCGGGTCGCGCCCTGGAGGCCGAGCTCGGCGGCGAGAGCCTGAAGCTCCGCCACCTTGAGCGAGGTCAGGTCGCTGGTGTCCACGCCCCCGGCGTGGAGTTCGACATCAGTCACTGAAGAGGATTCCTTTCCCCCGGCGCGCACTCTGCGCGCCGCTGTGGAGCACTCGTCACGTGAGCCTGCCTTACCGTGCTGCGTTCGGATCCGCGCTACGGTGCGCTCTGGATCTCCGGATGCTCCGGAGAACCGAAAAGCGCAGGCAGGAGTGACGGCATGATTGCTAAGAGATCACCCGGAAGCTGGATTCGCTCGTGACGCGGGTTCTTCACGGGTGCACTCGGTAGTTTACCACCTCGCGACAGGCGCTTCTGACGCTACGCCGCCGGTGTGTCCGCGTCCTCGGCGGCCACCGCGGTGACCGTCGCCCCCTTGAAATCGACCGCGAGCATCAGCGGCTGCCAGGCCGTCTGCGCCTCGCGGGCGACGAGCTCCGCCGCGGCGAGCCGCTGGCTCGGGTCGCTGCAGAGCACCAGGATGGACGGTCCCGCGCCCGAGACCACGGCCGCGAAGCCCTTGGACCGCAGCAGCGTGATCAGCCGGTCGGTCTCCGGCATCGCCGAGGCGCGGTAGCTCTGGTGGAGCTTGTCCTCGGTCGCGGCGTGCAGCAGCTCGGGGCTCTGGATGAGCGCGGCGACCAGCAGGGCCGAGCGCGAGACGTTGAAGACGGCGTCCTCGTGGGGCACCGACTGCGGCTGGAGGCTGCGGGCGAGCGCCGTCGACATGACGTGCTCCGGGACGAGCACCAGCGGCGAGACGCCGCGGTGCACGATCAGCTTCTTGAAGCGCGGACCGTCCGGGGTGACCCAGGCGATCGTGAGGCCGCCGAAGAGCGCGGGCGCGACGTTGTCGGGGTGGCCCTCCATGTCGTTCGCGAGCGCGAGCAGCGCCTGGGCGTCGAACTCGACCACGCCCTCCAGCAAGCCCTTGGCGGCCATGATGCCGGAGACGATCGCCGCTCCGGACGAGCCGAGGCCGCGGCCGTGCGGGATGCTGTTGCGCGCGAGGAGGTTCAGCCCGGGCAGCGCGACGCCGACCGACTCGAAGGTGTGGGCGATCGCACGCACGACCAGGTTGCTCTCGTCGGTCGGGACCTCCCCCGCTCCCACGCCGACGACCTCCACGGTCGCGCCGGGCTCGTCCCGCACGCTGACGCGCAGCTCGTCGTAGAGGGCGAGCGCGAGCCCGAGCGTGTCGAAACCGGGACCGAGGTTGGCGCTCGTCGCCGGGACCTTGACTGCGACCGTCCGCCCGCTCAGGTCGGCGGCGCGCAGGGTCATGCGGACGCCCCGGCGGACGGGACCAGGCCGAGCACGTCGGCGATGGCGTTCGTGTCGACAGGCACGATCGTGGGCTGCACGTCCGAGCCGTCGGCCGTGCGGAGGGCCCACTGCGGGTCCTTCAGGCCGTGGCCGGTGACGGTCAGCACGACGGTCGCGCCGGCCGGGATGACGCCGGCGGCCGAGCGCTCCAGGAGGCCGGCGACGCTGATCGCGCTCGCGGGCTCCACGAAGATGCCGACCTCGGCCGAGAGGATGCGGTGCGCCTCCAGGATGCCGGCGTCGTCGATCGCGCCGAAGTAGCCCTCGCTGTCGTCGCGCGCGTTGAGCGCGAGCTCCCACGACGCCGGGTTGCCGATGCGGATGGCGGTGGCGATGGTGTCGGGCTCCTTGACGGCGTGGCCGAGCACGATCGGGGCGCTGCCCGCGGCCTGGAAGCCGAACATGCGCGGCAGCTTGGTGGCTTCGCCGCGCTGCAGCTCCTCGGTGTAGCCGCGGTGGTAGGCGGTGTAGTTGCCGGCGTTGCCGACCGGGACGATGTGGAAGTCCGGGGCGTCGCCCAGGACCTCGACGACCTCGAACGCGGCGGTCTTCTGGCCCTCGATGCGGTCGGGGTTCACCGAGTTGACCAGGTGCACCGGGTAGTTGGTGGCCAGGTCGCGGGCGATGTCGAGACAGTCGTCGAAGTTGCCCTGCACCTGGAGCAGCTGCGCGTTGTGCGCGATCGCCTGGCTGAGCTTGCCCATCGCGATCTTGCCCTCGGGCACCAGCACGACGGCCTGGATGCCGGCGTGCGTCGCGTACGCCGCGGCCGAGGCGGAGGTGTTGCCGGTGGAGGCGCAGATGACGGCCTTGGCGCCGTGCTCGACGGCCTTGGAGATGGCCATCGTCATGCCGCGGTCCTTGAAGGAGCCGGTCGGGTTCATGCCCTCGAACTTCACGAAGACATTCGCACCCGTGCGTGCGGAGAGCGCCGGGGCGGGGAGCAGCGGCGTGCCGCCCTCGCCGAGCGTCACGATCGGAGTCGCCTCGGAGATGTTCAGGCGGTCCGCGTACTCGCGGAGCACGCCGCGCCACTGCCGGCTGTACGACTTCGGCCCATTCGACGACTGGGGCATTACGATCCTTCGACTCGGAGAACGGAAGAGACGGCGGTCACCACGTCGCTCGCGGCGAGCGCCTCCACGGTGGCCGCCAACGCGGCCTCCTCGGCTTCGTGGGTGCCGATCACCAGGGTAGCGGTGGGTGCGCCCGCGCCGTGAATCGGAGCGTTACCGGGTATTACGACGGAGCTGGTAGTGCTCGGCACGGACTGCTGCACCGTCTCCACGCTCACGCCGCCGTCGCTCAGGATGCGGGCGACCGTCGCGAGCACGCCCGGCTGGTCCTCCACCGACAGGGTGATCTGGTAGCGGGTCACGACGCGGCCGACGTCGAGCACCGGCAGGCCCGCGTGCGTCGACTCGGCGACGCCGGGGCCGCCGACGACGTGCCGGCGGGCGGCGGACACCACGTCGCCGAGCACGGCGGAGGCCGTCTCCACGCCGCCGGCGCCCGCGCCGTAGAACATGAGGTCGCCCGCGGCCTCGGCCTGGACGAAGACCGCGTTGTGCGCGCCGCGCACGGCGGCGAGCGGGTGCTCGCGGCTGATCAGGGCCGGGTAGACGCGTGCGGACACGCCCTCCTCGCCGGTCTCCGGGTCGACCAGCCGCTCGCAGATCGCCAGCAGCTTGATCACCCAGCCGCCCGCCCGGGCCGCCTCGACCTGCTCCCGGGTGACCGCGGTGATGCCCTCGCGGTAGACCTGCTCCAGCGGCACGGTGGTGTGGAACGCGAGGCTGGCGAGGATCGCGGCCTTCTGCGCGGCGTCGTAGCCGCCGATGTCCGCGGTCGGGTCGGCCTCCGCGTAGCCGCGCTCGGTGGCGGTGGCGAGCGCGTCGGCGAGGGTCTCCCCGTCGCGTCCATCCGGTCGAGGATGAAGTTGGTGGTGCCGTTGACGATGCCGAGGATGCGCGACACGGTGTCGCCGGCGAGGCTGTCGCGCAGCGGCCGGATGATCGGGATGGCGCCCGCGACGGCCGCCTCGTAGTAGAGCTGGGCGCCGACCTGCTCCGCGGCCTCGAACAGCTCGGGGCCGTGGGTGGCGAGCAGGGCCTTGTTGGCCGTGATGACGTCGGCGCCGGAGTTCAGCGCCTCGAGCACGTAGCCGCGCGCCGGCTCGACGCCGCCCATCAGCTCCACGACGATGTCCGCGCCGAGGATGAGCGAGGTGGCGTCGGTGGTGAACAGCTCCTTCGGGAGGTCGACGTCGCGCGGCGCGTCCACGTCGCGCACGGCGATGCCGACGAGCTCCAGCCGTGCGCCGACGCGCGAGGCGAACTCGTCGCCCTGCTCCAGCAGCAGCCGCGCCACCTGGGAGCCGACGGAGCCGGCGCCCAGCAGCGCGACCCGGAGGTTGCGGTATTCGATCATCGGCGGGTGCTCCCGTCTTCGTACGCGGCGTCGCGTGCCAGCAGGTCCGCCTCGGTCTCGCCGCGCACGATGACGCGGGCCGCGCCGTCCTTCACGGCGACGACGGCCGGGCGGCCGAGGTAGTTGTAGTTGCTGGCCAGCGACCAGCAGTAGGCGCCCGTCGCGGGCACGGCGAGGAGGTCGCCGGGGGCGACGTCGCCCGGCAGGTACTCGGCGTCCACCACGATGTCGCCGCTCTCGCAGTGCTTGCCGGCCACGCGTACGAGCGCGGGCGCGGCGGAGGACTCGCGGCCGGCGATCCTGGCCGAGTAGTCGGCGCCGTAGAGCGCGGGGCGGGCGTTGTCGCTCATCCCGCCGTCCACGCTCACGTAGCGGCGGACGGCGGTCTCGCCGTCGTCCTGGGCCGCGACGGTGACGTTCTTCGTGGTGCCGACCGTGTAGAGCGTGAGGCCTGCGGTCCCGATGATCGAACGGCCGGGCTCGAACGCGACGGCGGGGATCGGGATGCCCAGCTCCTCGCATCCGGCGGCCACAGTCTCCGCGATGCTGCGGGCGAGGGTGTCGATCGGCGCCGGGTCGTCCACCGCGGTGTACGCGATCCCGAAGCCCCCGCCGAGGTTCAGCTCGGGAACGTCGCCGCCGGCGAGCAGCTCCTTGTGAACGCCGAGCAGGCGGGCTGCGGACTCCGCGAAGCCATCGGCCCCGAAGATCTGCGAGCCGATGTGGCAGTGCAGGCCGAGGAAGGCCAGCCCGGCGTGCGAGCGGATGCGCGCGACGGCGTCCGCGGCGTCGGCCAGGGCGATGCCGAACTTCTGGTCCTCGTGCGCGGTGGCCAGGAAGGCGTGCGTGTGCGCGTGCACCCCGCTGTTCACCCGCAGCCGGACGCGCTGGACGACGCCGTGCCGTTCCGCGGCCTCCGCGACGCGCTCGATCTCCTGGAGGCTGTCGATGATGATCGCGCCGACGCCCTCCGCCACGGCGCGGTCGATCTCGGCGAGCGACTTGTTGTTGCCGTGGAATCCCAGCCGCTCGGCCGGGACGCCCGCGGCGAGGGCGACCGCCAGCTCGCCTCCCGAGCAGACGTCGATGTTGAGCCCGGCCTCCGTCATCCAGCGCGCGACCTCGATGGAGAGGAACGCCTTGCCCGCGTAGTAGACCCGGGCGGCGGAGTCGACCTCGGCGAACGCGCGCTGCAACGCAGAGCGGACCTCGACGGCGCGCTCACGAGCCTCGGCCTCGTCGACGACGTAGAGCGGCGTGCCGAAGCGCTCGGCGAGGTCGGCGACGGGGACGCCGCCGACGACGATCGCGCCCTCCTCGCGGTGGACGGTGCGCGACCAGAGACCGGGTACCAGCGCGTTCGCGTCGGCCGGCTCCCTCAGCCACGGAGGGGCGAGCGGATTCGATGCCATGGGGACAACCTCACGAGTACGGGAATCACGAGTGGGGTTCTCTCTGGCGAGCGGACCCGGATTGGCCCCTGAAGCCGGTGGAGAAGCTGAAAGCAGTCTATCGACGCGGCGCAGGCCGCTTCGCCGTGTTACGCGGCTAGGAGCAGCTGCCCTTGCTGTGCAGGAACTTCTCGTCCATCACGAAGTTCGAGGCGGTCAGCGTGACCGTCGCCCGATTGGGCGTCACGTGGATGTCGCTCACCTGCACGCCGTCCGGGAGGTACTGCGCGGCGCACAGCGGGAACGGGCCGCTGGCCGTCAGCGCCTGGATCAGCTTGGTGATGCTCACGTTGCCCGACCCGGCGGAGACGCTGGCCTTGCCCGGGGTGAGCAGGACAGTGGTCCCGTTCGCCTTGGCGGTGGCGCTCACCGTGTAGTCGACCGGGAGGCCGAGCAGGTCGATGCTCCCGTCGTAGCCGAGAACGCCGTCGCCGAGCGTGATGTCACCCTTCGCGCCGGGGATGGTGACGAGCTTGTTGAGCGAGTCCTGCGAGATGGTCAGCGTGCCCGTGGCCGACTGGATCGGCTTGCTCAGGTCGGCCGGCACCCCGGTGGCGTGGATGGCTGCGCTCAGCGGGGCGCCGTTGACGGTCGCGTGCGGCGCCGCCAGGTCCACGTCCGAGAAGCTGCCCTCCAGGAACTGCGCGAGCACGGAGAAGCCGCCGATGTGCACGGTGACGTCGGCCTTCACCGAGGACGGGAGGTTCTTCTCGATCTCGGCCGCGACCCGCTGCTCCGCGACCGCGCGTGTCACCGCGTCGGCGACCACCAGCAGGAGGACGACGACCACGACCGGGATCACGATCCACAGCAGGGTCTTCAACCAGCGCGGACGGCCCCGGCGCTCGGGCGCGGCCGGACCTCCCGCCGGCGGCTGCGCGCCCGACAGGACCTCGGTGGACTGATCGCGCTGATCGCTCATGCCGTCACATCCGCTCCGGAGCGGACACCCCCACCAGCGCCAGGCCGTTGCGGACGACCTGGCCGGTCGCGTCGTTCAGCCACAGGCGGGTGCGGTGCGCGTCGGTGACCGGCTCGTCGCCGTGCGGGAGCACGCGGGTCGAGCCGTCGCGCACGGCGTACCAGGCGTGGTACAGCCCGGCGAGCTCCTCGACGTAGCGCGCGACGCGGTGCGGCTCGCGCAGCTCCGCCGCCTGGGCGACGACGCGCGGGAACTCCTGGAGGCCGCCGAGCAGGGCGCTCTCGGTCTCGTGGGTGAGCAGCTCCGGCTTGAAGACGCTGCGGTCCACGCCCGTCTTTGCTGCGTTCGCCGCCACCGAGGCGGTGCGGGCGTGCGCGTACTGCACGTAGTAGACGGGGTTCTCGTTGCTGCGCTTGGTCAGCAGGTCGAGGTCGATGTCGAGCTGCGAGTCGGTGGACGAGCGCACCAGCGAGTAGCGCGCGGCGTCCACGCCGACGACGTCGACCAGGTCGTCGAGCGTGACGATGGTGCCCGCCCGCTTGGACATCTTGACCGGCTCGCCGTCCTTGACCAGGTTGACCATCTGGCCGATCAGGATCTGGAGGTTGACGTGCGGCTCGTCGCCGAAGGCCTCCACCATCGCCATCAGCCGGCCGATGTAGCCGTGGTGGTCGGCGCCCAGCATGATGATGTTCTGCTCGAAGCCGCGCTCGCGCTTGTCGAGGTAGTAGCCGAGGTCGCCGGAGATGTAGGCGGGCTCGCCGTTCGAGCGCACGATGACGCGGTCGCGGTCGTCGCCGAAGGTCGTGGTGCGCAGCCAGATCGCGCCGTCCGCCTCGAAGATGTGGCCGAGCTCGTCCAGGCGCTCGATCGCACGCTCGACGGCGCCCGACTCGTGCAGCGAGTCCTCGTGGAAGTACACGTCGAAGTCGACGCCGAACGCGTGCAGCCGGTCTTTGATCTCCTGGAACATCAGCTCGGTGCCGAGGCTGCGGAAGACCTCCTGCTGCTGCTCGCGGGGCAGGGCGGCCAGGTCGCCGACCTCCGGGTCGGCGGCGGCACGGGTCGCGACCTCGGCCGCGATCTCGCCGATGTAGGCGCCGCCGTAGCCGTCCTCCGGCGTGGCCTCGCCGAGGTAGGCGGCGAGCAGGCTGCGCGCGAAGCGGTCGATCTGCGAGCCGTGGTCGTTGAAGTAGTACTCGCGCGTCACGTCGGCGCCCTCGGCCTGCAGGATGCGGGCGAGGCTGTCGCCGACGGCCGCCCAGCGCGCGCCGCCCAGGTGGATCGGGCCGGTCGGGTTCGCGGAGACGAACTCCAGGTTCACCAGGAGGCCGTCGTAGAGGTCGCCGCGGCCGTACGCCTCGCCGGCCTCCAGGATGGTCTGCGCGAGCTTGCCCGCGGCCGCGGCCTCCAGGCGGAAGTTGATGAAGCCCGGGCCGGCGACCTCGGCCGAGGAGACGCCTTCGATGCCGGCGGCGCCCTCGGCGATCTCGCCCGCGAGCTCGCGCGGGTTGGCGCCGAGCCGCTTGGCGAGCCGCATCGCGACGTTGGACGACCAGTCGCCGTGCTCGCGGTTCTTCGGGCGCTCCAGCGGGATGTCCTCCGCTGTGATGGTGAGCTCGGGGATGCTCTCGTCGGCCTCGCGTCGTCGGCTCACCACGGTCGTCACGATGGCGAGCAGGGCGGCGGAGAGGTCAGCGGGAGTCATGAAGAACCAGTCTAATGGCGCTTCCAAGGCAACCCGTTCCCGCTCTTGATAGGGTGCGATGCGACACGCACCGGGACGACACGGAAGACGCACAACCGCATGCAGCAGCACACAGCACGGACCCTCGCCGCCCTCGCGATCGCCGCCGCCGCCGTCGCGCTCGTGGGCTGCACGCCTGCCGCGAAGCCGAACGCCACCGCGTCCTCGTCGGCGCACGCGGGCGGCTCCAACGCCGACCCCGCCGCGACGCCCACACCGACGCCGACCCCGACCCTGCCGCCGACGCCGGTCACGCTGACCTGCGACCAGGTGGTCACGGCCGACCAGCTCTACGCCTACAACCCCAACTTCTCGACCGACCCCGGCTACGCCCCGGGCGACGGGACACTGGAGAAGCAGGTCGCGGACTGGAAGGGCGTCACCTGCGCCTGGAAGAACCAGACCAGCGGCGACGTGGTCCAGATCGCCGTGGCGATGCCGCCCGCGGACCGGCTCGAAGGGCTCAAGAACACCGCGATCACGGTGGCCCAGCCGGTTCCCACCTACGGGACGCCGCCGCAGGTCGAGGGCTACTTCAAGCCGGGCACGGCCGGCCAGGTGCAGATCTTCCGCGGCAAATACTGGGTGGTCGCCGAGTCGACCGCGTTCTTCGAGCCGGGCGACGCCGCTCCGCTGATGCAGAGCGTGCTGGGCAACCTGCCCGCGAGCTGAGCGCGGCCCGGCCTGGACGGGCGCCGGGCGAAAGGATGCTAGCCTGGACGGGCACTCCTGGCCCCCATAGCTCAGGGGATAGAGCGTCTGCCTCCGGAGCAGAAGGCCGTAGGTTCAAATCCTACTGGGGGCACCGAAAGCAGCAGAGAAGGCCCCTCCCGCGGGAGGGGCCTTCTGCTGTTCTCAGTGCCGGCGATGTGCTCAGGCGCCGGCGACCGCATCCCGGAGCGCGTACACCGCCTGCGGCAACGGCGTCGCGAACAGCGCCGTCCCCGCGCACGCGCCCCCACCGCCCGGCGCGCTCTCGCAGCGGGAGGTCACGGCCCACACCGAGCCGATCCCCGACGACTGCACGTCCTTCAGCCACGGGCCTCCGCTCGCGCCGTGGGTGAAGCCGCACGCGGCCCTGGCGTCGGGGGCGTAGCTGTTCACGCGTGTCGTGGAGACATCGCAGCGCTGCGCGGTCTGCCCGGTGTAGGGCGCGAGCACGGGGTAGCCCCAGATCTGCGCCTTCGCCTGAGCGTGACCCGCCCCCGCCACGACGGCGTTGCCGCCCACCCGGTTCGCGAGTTGCTGCCCTCCGCTCGCGGCGAGCCGGACGAAGGCGTAGTCGTGGTCCCACTTCTTGCTCTGCGTCCACTCGGCGGAGGCGCCCACCGCGGTGCCGGACCAGTAACCGTGCGCCGACGGCCCGTTGTTCCAGCCGGGGGCGAACAGGAAGTCCGTGTAATACGCGTTGCCCGGCCCTCCGGGGTGCACGCAGTGCCCGGCGGTGATGAGCAGGTTCTTCGTCGCGCTGTTGACGACGGTCGCGGTGCAGGAGGTGTCACCGGCCGGCGTGCGGAGGAACAGCCTCCCGACCGTGTGGTTGACGGGCGTGGTGATTCCCCAGACCAGCGCCCGCTCGCCCGCCGGAGCGGGCGATCCCGCGTCGGCCGGGAGCTCGTCGGCCGCTGCCGCACGGAGCTTCTGCTCCGACCAGTAACCGCGCGGATCGATCACCGGCTCCGTCGCTGACGCGGGCACGAGACCCCCTGCCGTCAGCCCGGCAGCCACCGCGATCGCGGCCCGTCCTCGAGTGAGCGTGCGCATCCTTTTCCCCTTCCCGCCCCTGCGTCCCTGTCGGACGCGACTGCGGAGCGGTCGTGTCCTTCGACGCTAGGGCGGGGAGGCGGCGTGCCGCGTCGGGCCGGAGAGGGTGCCGGCTCAGCCGCTACTCGGCGTCGAGGTCGGTCTCCAGGAGCACGACGAGCTCGTCCAGTGCGACCTCCGCGCCCGGGTCGTCCGACTTCAGGGTGACGACGGCCTCCGCCGCGGTGCGGGTCGCGGTGCGGAGTGCCGCGAACCGCTTCAGGCCGACCACGAGGACGGCCGCGACCAGCGTTCCGGCCGGAACAAAATGACGCAAGAGAAATCGTTGTGGTTGTTTCTGTGTTTCCGTGCGGCCATATGGGAATGGCGTCGCCACGTACAATCGTTCGCGGAATGGACTGCTCGTACTTCGACGCCGGCGTGTGCCGCTCGTGCACGCTGATGGGCGTCCCCTACGCCGAGCAGCTCGCCGGCAAGGACTGCCACTCGCGCGAGCTCCTGGCCCCGTTCGGCGACGCCGTGTGGCTGCCGCCGGTCGCGAGCGCCGAGTCCGGGTACCGCAACAAGGCGAAGATGGTCGTCTCCGGCACAGTCGACACGCCGACCATCGGCATCCTCGACGAGGCGGGACGCGGCGTCGACCTCCGCGAGTGCGGGATCTGCGCGCCGGGCGTCCGGGCTGCGCTGCCCGTGCTCGCCGATTTCGTGACCCGCGCCCGGATCGAGCCGTACAGCGTGCCCGACCGCCGCGGCGAGCTCAAGTACGTGCTGGTGACCCTCTCCCCGACGACGAGCTGATGGTGCGGTTCGTCGTCCGCTCCGAGGAGTCCGTCGGCCGCATCCGCGCGCTGCTGCCCGAGCTGCTGGCCGCGCTGCCGCACGCGCGGGTCGTGACCGTGAACCTCCAGCCGGAGCACAAGGCGGTGGTGGAGGGCGAGCGGGAGATCGTGCTGACCGCGGAGTCGTCGCTCGTGATGCGGGTGGGCGGCATCCCGCTCCGGCTGCGTCCGCAGAGCTTCTTCCAGACCAACACCGCCGTCGCGGAGGCGCTGTACGCGCAGGTCGCCGCCTGGGTGGACGAGGTGTCGCCGGCGAGCGTGTGGGACCTGTACTGCGGCGTCGGCGGTTTCGCCCTGAACGTTGCGGCGCCGGGCCGTCGCGTGGTCGGCGTGGAGACCAGCACGGAGGCCGTGCGGAGCGCCCGCGCGACGGCCTCCGCGGCCGGGTTGCCCCTCGTGGCGTTCCGGGCGGGCGACGCGACCGCGTTCGCGCTGGCGGCGAAGACCGCGCCCGAGCTGGTCATCGTGAACCCGCCGCGGCGCGGCATCGGTGCGGAGCTGTCCGGCTGGCTGGAGGGCTCCGGTGTTCCGAGCGTGGTGTATTCCAGCTGCAACCCGACGAGCCTCGCCCACGACCTGGCGCGGATGCCGTCGTACCGCATCCGCACCGGCCGCGTGCTCGACATGTTCCCGCAGACCGGCCACCAGGAAGTGGCGGTGCTGCTGGAGCGGGTCTAGCCGGGACTAGCTCGCCGCGGCCTCCCGGCGCGGGAGCTTCCAGTCCGGGCGGGCGAAGTGGCAGGTGTAGCCCCACGGGATGCGCTCCAGGTAGTCCTGGTGCTCGGGCTCGGCCTCCCAGAACGGCCCGGCCGGCTCCACCTCGGTGACGACCTTGCCCGGCCAGAGACCGGACGCGTCCACATCGGCGATGGTGTCCTCGGCGACGCGCCGCTGCTCGGCGTCCTCGTAGTAGATCGCCGACCGGTAGCTGGTGCCGACGTCGTTGCCCTGGCGGTTCTTCGTCGAGGGGTCATGGATCTGGAAGAAGAACTCCAGGAGGTCGCGGTAGCTGACCTTCTCCGGGTCGAACTCGATCTCGATCGCCTCGGCGTGGGTGCCGTGGTTGCGGTAGGTGGCGTTGGGCACGTCGCCGCCGGTGTAGCCGACGCGGGTGCTCACGACGCCGGGGCGCTTGCGGATGAGGTCCTGCATGCCCCAGAAACATCCTCCGGCCAGGATGGCCTTCTCGGTCGTCATCAGTGGTTGTCCTCGTTGTTCTCGTTCTCGAAAAGGCGGCGGTAGTCGCCGTAGCCCTGCTCGTCCAGCTCGGAGAGCGGGACGAAGCGGAGCGCGGCGGAGTTGATGCAGTAGCGGAGTCCGCCGGCCTCGGCGGGCCCGTCGTCGAACAGGTGCCCGAGGTGGCTGTCGCCGTGGGCGGAGCGCACCTCGGTGCGGACCATCCCGTAGGTGCGGTCGGTCTTCTCCACGATGTTGCCCGGCTCCACCGGAACGGTGAAGCTCGGCCACCCGGAGCGGCTGTCGTACTTGTTCACGGACGCGAAGAGCGGCTCCCCCGACACGATGTCGACGTAGAGCCCCGCCTCGTGATTGTTCCAGAACTCGTTGCGGAAGGCGGGCTCTGTCGCCGCCTCCTGGGTGACCGCGTACTGCGCGGGGGTGAGCCGCGCGACGGCGTCCTGGCTCTTGCGGTAGTCCTGTGTCACGTTTCCTCCTGTGTGCGGCGAGCGCTGGCTGCGACGCCGTCAGTAAGGAGAACAGCGGAGGGCGCCGGGTTGGTCCCGGCGTTCCTGTGAGTTCACCGAGTGGCTACACCCCCAGCACGATGCGGTCGATCGCAGCCTCCACCCTCGGCCAGTCCCCGACCACCTGGCGCGCGGTCACCCGGAGCCGGCGGTGCCCGAGCTCGGCGAGCGTGGAGTCCCTCAGCCGGTCGCGCTCGAACGCGCCTGGGTCGCTGTGGAAGGCGTACCCGTCGACCTCCAGGTACAGCTCGCCGTCGATCCGCATGTCCACGCGGCCGACGCCGCGCACGTACACCTGCTGCTCGACCCTGTGCCCGCCGCGCTCCAGCCGCTGCCGCACGAGCGACTCGACCCCGGAGTCCGAGCCCGGCCGTGCGAGCGCCGCCCGCTCGCGCGCGTCCCTCGGCGCGTCCTCCAGGATCCGGCGAAGCCCGGAGGGGCTGACGAGCCCTGCCGTGAGCGCCGTGTCGAACGCCGCGACCGCCGTCTCCTCGTCGGCGCACCGCGCCACGGACCGCATGCAGTCGGCGAGCGACACCCGCCAGAGTTCGGGATGCTCCTCGGCCGGCCGCCAATGGCAGACGAGGCCGGGCGGCGCACGGCGCGACTGCGGCGACAGCGTCACGTGCGTCCGCTGATCCGAGCCGGACCAGAGCCCGTAGCTGGCGCACGCCGAGACGCACGACAGGCGCGCGCCCGCACGGACGGCCTCCAACGCCACCCCGCCGAGGAGCGGAGACGCGTAGACGCCCCTGCGCACGCGATCCACCGCGCCGCCGCTCACGGCGCGCTTCAGGTCCTCGGGGGTCGCGCCCGCCATCCGGAGCTGGTGGGTGGTGGCCGCGCCACCGAGTTCTCTGAGCCGATTCATCCAGGTCATGGTCCGATCCTGGACGCCGGAGGGCGGCGACGGGGCCCGATCGCCGAATCTGTGGACAACCCGGCGCCGGGGGCGCCGGGTGTGAACAGGAGACACGATCTGAATCTCCTGCCGATGGGGGTTCGGAAGGAGATCGAGGGGGTGTCGCCGGGATTCCTCCTGTTGGCGGGGGCTGGGCGAGGTAGGCGGGTGGGGGGCGGGCCGGTCAGTCGGCGGGGTCGGCCTTCCGCTCGTCGGTGCGGGTGGGGTCGGGGACGATGGGGATCGCGTCGGTGAACTGGGAGGCGCGCTGCTCCTTCTCGGGGGTGCCGCCGAACAGGCGACCCTCGGCCGCCTGGGCGGTGCGGGCGCGGGAGCTCGGCACCTGCGTCTCCGGGGTCTCCACGATCTCCACGCGCTTGCGGGGCAGCGCGGCGTCGGAGTAGCGCTGCATCCAGTCGATCAGGCGCTCCCGCACGTGGCAGCGCAGGTCGAACAGGGTCGGAGCGTCCTTGCCGGTGACCAGCACCCGCACCCGCACCCAGCCCTGCGTGGCGTCGGTGACCTGGAGGACGCCGGTGCGGCCGTCCCACAGGTCCGTCGCGGCCAGGATGCGGTTCAGCTCCGCGCGCATCCCGGACGGCGACACCCGCCAGTCCAGGTCGAACTCCACCGAGCCGAGCAGCTCGCTGTGCTGGCGCGTCCAGTTCTCGAACGGCTTCGTCGTGAAGTACGTGGACGGCAGCACCAGCCGGCGGTCGTCCCAGATGTGCACCACCACGTACGTGAGCGTGAGCTCCTCGATGGTCCCCCACTGCTGCTCCACCACCACCACGTCGTCGATCCGGATGGCGTCGCTGAAGGCGAGCTGGATCCCGGCGAACAGGTTGGCCAGACTCGACTGCGCGGCGACACCGGCGACCACACCGATGATCCCCGCCGACGCCAGCAGGCTGGCCCCCGCCGCCTGCAGCACGGGGAAGGTCAGCAGGATCGCGGCCAGCCCGATCACGACGGCCGCCACGACCGTCAGCCGCCGCAGCACGAGCACCTGCGTGTGCACCCGGCGGGCGTACCGGTTGTCCGGGACGTCGACCCGGTAACGGGCGAGCCCGAGGTCCTCCGCGAAGACCACCAGCGCCGCGAGGAACCAGGTGCCGGTGGCGATCGCGAGGATCAGGAAGGTGTGCTGGATGACGCCCACCCACTCCGGCGGCACGTCCGGCGGCATGGTCAGCGTGACCGCGATCCACAGCACGATCACCGCCAGGAACAGCCGGAACGGCACCCTCGCGCGCTTCACCAGCACAGCGGGCCATTGACGATGGCGGCCGACGCCGCGCAGGATCGCCCCCACGATCGCCGTCACCACCACTGCGGCGACGATGGCGATGAGGCACGCGATCACGAGTGAGGGCCAGGTTCGCAGTGGCACGGCGGGAGGACTCCTTCCCTGGTCTGCGGGGTGGACGCCCTGCACTGTACCCGGGACGCGACGGGACCTTAACCTCGGGGGCCGTCGGAGCGTTAGTCTGGGTCGTCTGGGGGCGTGGCCGGCGACGGCCGCAATCCTGTCGGGACCGCCGGCGACGATGCGAGGAGCAGGGATGACAGCGACACGGACACTCTTCATCGGCGGCACAGGGGTCATCAGTTCCGCGTGCGTGGCCCGGGCGCTCGACCAGGGCCACGAGGTCACGGTCGTGAACCGCGGGAACAGCGACCTGCGTCCCCTCCCGGACGGCGTGGAGGTGCTGCACGCCGACATCCGCGACCCGGAGAGCGTCCACAGCGTGCTCGGCGAACGCAGCTTCGACGTCGCCGCCGAGTTCCTCGCCTTCACGCCGGAGCACATCCGCACCGACTTCGACCTGTTCGAGGGCAGGGTCGGCCAGTACGTTTTCATCTCCTCCGCGTCGGCCTACCAGACCCCGCCTGCGCGGATGCCGGTGGTTGAGTCCACGCCGCTGCGCAACCCGTTCTGGCAGTACTCCCGCGACAAGATCGCCTGCGAGGACCTCCTGGTCGAGTCGTACCGCGAGCGCGGCTTCCCCGTCACGATCGTGCGCCCGTCGCACACCTACGACCGCACCATGATCCCGACCAGCGGGCACTGGACCGACCTCGAGCGGATGCGCCGCGGGGCGCCGGTCGTGGTGCACGGCGACGGCACGAGCCGGTGGACGATCACCCACAACACGGACTTCGCGGTCGCGTTCGTCGGACTGCTCGGCCGCCCGGAGGCCGTGGGCGACTCCTTCCACATCACCTCGGACGAGGCGCCGACCTGGGACCAGATCTACTGCTACCTCGCCGAGGCGCTGGGCGTGGAGGCCGAGCTCGTGCACGTCGCGAGCGAGACCATCGCCGCCGTCATCCCCGACCTCGGTCCCGGGCTGCTCGGTGACAAGGCGCACTCGATGCACTTCGACAACGCCAAGGTGAAGGCGCTGGTGCCCGAGTACCAGGCCAGGGTCACGTTCGCGCACGGCGCGGGCGAGATCGTGGACTGGTACCTCGCCGACGCCTCCCGCCAGCGCCTCGACCCCGACCTCGACGCGGCGTTCGACCGTCTCGTGGACCACGCGCGCTCGGTCATCTGAGCCCACACGCCGCGCACTCCTCGCCGATTTTCGCTTCCCTCTTTACTATAAAGAAACTTTCCTGATACATTCTGGCCATCAGATCGTTCCGACGAGGGGATGAGAATGGCCGACCGACCTGTCCGGGGCACCCCGGGGTGGCTCCGCGAGACCAACGACCGCACGGCGCTCGCCCTGCTGCTCGAGCACGGAGTGCTGACGCGCACCAGGATCGGCGAGCTGTCCGGGCTCTCCAAGCCCACCGCCGCCCAGATGGTCTCGCGGCTGGAGACGGCCGGGCTCATCCACGTGGTCGGCGAGGTCTCCGCCGGCCGCGGACCGAACGCCGCCGGCTACGCGGTGCGCACCGACCGGATGCTCGGCGTCGCCGTCGACATCGACGCGACCTCCATCCGCTCGACCATCGTGGACGCCGCGGGAGCCGAGCACCCCATCGCGGTCACCCCGCTCGCCTCGCGGACGCCGGAGGCCGACCTCCGGCTGGCGATCGACGCCGCCTGCGATGCGGCCTCCGTCGACGCCTCCCGCGTCCGGGCCGTCTGCGTCGGCGTCCAGGGCGCCCTCGACCCGCGGACGGACGAGCTCACCTACATCGAGACGCTGCCCGGCTGGCCGAAGCGGGGCATCCGCCGCCGGCTGGAGGACGCACTCGGCATCGCGGTCCACATCGACAACGACGTGAACCTCGCCGCGGTCGCCGAGCGCACCGACGGCGTGGGCACGGAAGCCGGCGGCTTCGCGCTGCTCTGGATGGGCGACGGCCTCGGCCTCGCCGTCGACCAGGCCGGCTCGGTCCACCGCGGCGCCTCCGGCGGAGCGGGCGAGATCGGCTACCTCCCCATCCCGCGATCGGCCGCGGCCCTGGACCCGGAGGCCGCCGACCTCCAGGATCTCATCGGAGGCCCAGCCGTGGCCCGGCTCGCCGGCGCGCACGGCCTGACCGGCGATCTCGAGGGCGACGACGAAGCTCGGGACGCACTCGTGGCCGAGCTCGCCCCGCGAGTCGCCGTCGGCGTCGTCCCCGTGCTCGCGCTGCTCGACCCAGAGCTGGTCGTCCTCGGCGGCCCGACCGGGGCCGCCTTCGGCGCCCGGCTCGCCGAGCTCGTCGCGGCCGAACTGCGCGACGCCTGGGGCGAGCGCGCCATCGTCGCCACCGGCGTCGCCACCCATCCCGTCCTCCGCGGCGCACGCGAGCACCTCCTCGGCGAGGTGCGCGAGGCGCTCTTCGACGAAGTGTCGCGCATCGCCGTCTGAGATGGCGCCGGCACCTCCGCACCACACCGTCCACCCGAACATCACGAGAAGGATCAGCGAGGAACCACCCGTGAAACACCGTCAACTCATCGCCGCCGCCGCCGTCGCCACGGCCGCGGCGCTCGCCCTGGCCGGCTGCTCCGGCGGCACCAGCGGCGCGTCCTTTCAGGACAGCACGCCGTCCGACCTCTCGGGCACCGTCTCGTTCTGGCACTTCTTCTCCGACCGGGAGGCCAAGGTCATCCAGTCGGTCGTCGACGACTTCGAGAAGAAGTACCCCAAGATCACGGTCGACGTGCACTCCGGCCAGGACGACGAGAAGCTGCAGAAGGCCATCGCCACCGGCAGCAAGGTCGACGTCGGGCTCTCGTACTCGACGGACATCGTCGGCAACTTCTGCTCGAACGGCGCGTTCCGGTCGCTCAACAAGGTGATCGAGCGAGACAAGGTCGACATGAGCCAGTTCAGCGACACCGTGAAGTCGTACACCGAGTTCAAGGGCAACCGCTGCGCGATGCCGATGCTCGCCGACGTGTACGGCCTCTACTACAACAAGAAGCTCCTCCAGGCGGGCGGCTTCACCGAGCCGCCGAAGACGCTCAGCGAGCTGGAGTCAATGGCCGACAAGCTGACGACCTTCAACGCCGACGGCTCGATCAAGACGCTCGGCTTCAACCCGACGATGGGCTGGTACGAGAACTCGGCCGCCCACTACGGCCCGGCCGCCGGCGCCGAGTGGCTGAAGGCCGACGGCACCAGCGCGATCTCCTCCTCCCCGGCTGGAAGGAGCTGATCGAGTGGCAGAAGGCCTACGTCGACAAGATCGGCTGGGACAAGCTCAACGCCTTCACCTCGGGCCTCGGCCAGGAGTTCTCCGCCGACAACGCCTTCCAGACCGGCCAGGTCGCGATGAACCTGGACGGCGAGTACCGCACCGCGTTCATCGACGACCAGGCGAAGGGGCTCGACTACGGCACGGCGCCGTTCCCGACCGCGGACGACCACACCGACCTCTACGGCGGCGGGTACATCACCGGCAACATCATCGGCATCTCGAAGGGCTCCAAGCAGCCCGAGCTCGCCTGGGCGCTCCTGAAGTACCTCACCACCGACACCGACGCGGTCGTGAAGCTCGCGAACGGCCTGAAGAACGTGCCGACCACCAAGGACGCGCTCGCGTCTCCGAAGCTGGAGGTCTCGCCGCAGTTCAAGACGTTCCTCGACATCTCGTCGAACAAGAACGTCATGACCACGCCCGCCAGCCCGCTCGGGGCCGGCTACCAGAACACCTTCCAGGACTGGTGGAACAAGTACCAGAGCCAGGGCGGCGACATCGACGCCGGGCTGAAGTCGGTCGACAAGCAGATCAACGACGCCCTCGCCCTCTCGACGGGTCCGTGACCTCGTGACCGTCACGGCTCGAAGCGCGGGGCGGGCGACCGCCCGCCCCGCGCGGACCTCCCGCAGCCGGCGGCGCCGCAACCTGGTGACGCTGGCCCTGCTCGCACCCGCGCTCCTGGGGCTCGCGATCTTCTTCGTCTACCCGCTCATCGCCTCCGTCTACTACTCGTTCACCCGGTTCGACCTGGTGTCGCCCCCGCAGTGGATCGGCCTGCGCAACTACGAGTACCTGTTCACGCAGGACCCGAACGTCTGGCTCGCCACCCTGAACACGCTGTGGTTCGTGGTGATCTGGGTGCCGGTGAAGACCGGGTTCGCGCTCATCGTCGCCGGCCTGCTCGCCCGCGCGCGCCGGGCGTCCGGCCTCTGGCGGACGATCTTCTACCTGCCGGCGCTGGTGCCGCCGGTCGCGAGCGTCGTCGCGTTCGTGTTCCTCTTCAACCCGGGAACCGGCCCGGTCAACCAGGTGCTCGCCTGGTTCGGGATGAGGGGGCCGCTCTGGTTCAACGACCCGGCCTGGTCGAAGCCGTCGCTCGTGCTGCTCGGGGTGTGGGTGATGGGCGACATCATGATCATCCTGCTCGCGGCGCTGCTCGACGTGCCGCGCGAGCAGTACGAGGCGGCGTCCCTCGACGGCGCCGGCGGCCTCCAGAAGGTCCGCTACGTCACGCTGCCGAGCATCTCGCCCGTGCTGCTGTTCGCCGTCGTCACCGGCGTGATCGCCGCGATCCAGTACTTCACAGAGGCCGCGGTCGCCTCCTCGGTGGCCAGCGGCAAGGCCGTGGTCGGCGAGGGGATCGGCAACACCCTGGGGTACCCCGACGGCTCGCTGCTCACCTACACGCAGTGGCTGTACGTGCGCGGCTTCGGCACCTATCAGCTCGGCTACGCGTCCGCTCTCGCCGTGCTGCTGTTCGTCGTCGCGGCGCTCATCCTCGTCCTGCTGCTGCGCCGCTTCAAGGCGTTCACCCCGGAAGGCGCACAATGACGTCCGCAACCCTCACCCCGGAGACGGCAGCGTCTCCCGCCCCCGCGCAGCGCAGGATCCGCAGCCCGCGCTCGCTGCGCGCCCGCCGGGTGCTCGGCTGGATCGCGGAGCACGCCGTGCTCATCGTCCTCGCCGTGCTGTTCGTCTCCCCGTCGTGTTCGTGCTGCTCACCTCGCTGATGTCGAGCTCGCAGACGTTGACCGCGTCGCTCTGGCCGCAGCCGTTCGTCTGGAGCAACTACGTCACCGTGTTCACGACCGTGCCGCTGGCGCAGTGGTTCGCGAACTCGGCGATGTACGCGATCCTGGCCACGGCCTTCATGCTGATCTCGTCGGTCCCCGCCGCGTACGCGCTGGCCAAGATCCGGTTCCGCGGCTCCGGCGTGCTGTTCACCGCGATCATCGTCGCGATGCTGCTGCCGCCGCAGGTGACCGCGATCCCGATCTACGTGCTGTGGTCGCAGCTCGGCCTCACCGGGACGCTGTGGCCGCTCATCCTGCCGAACCTGCTGGGCGACGCGTTCTCGATCTTCCTGCTGCGCCAGTTCTTCCTGACGATCCCGCCGGAGTACTCGGACGCGGCGCGCATCGACGGAAACGGCGAGTTCGGGGTGCTCTGGCGGGTCGTCCTGCCGATGGCCAAGCCCGGGATCGCGGCGACCGCCATCTTCATGTTCTTCAACTCGTGGAACGACTACTACGGTCCGTTGCTGTACACGTCAGAGAACCCGGCCGCGTGGCCGGTCGCCTACGGACTGGCGTCGTTCCGCGGCGTCCACGGCACCGACTGGGGGCTCACGATGGCGATGACCATGCTCGTGACCGTGCCCGTCGTGGTCATCTTCTTCTTCGCCCAACGCGTGTTCGTGGAGGGCATCACTCTCACCGGCGTGAAGGGATAGCTCGTGAAACTGGCCGTCGTGGGCGGAGGCTCCACCTACACCCCCGAACTCGTGGACGGGTTCGCCCGGCTGCGCGACCTGCTGCCGATCGAGGAGCTCTGGCTCGTCGACACCGACCCGGAGCGGCTCCGGCTGGTCGGCGGCGTGAGCGAACGGATGTTCCGCGCGGCGGGACACCCCGGGCGGATCGTGCCGACCTCCGACCTGGTCGCCGGCGTCGCCGACGCCGACGCCGTGCTCCTCCAGCTCCGCGTCGGCGGCCAGGCCGCCCGGCACGGCGACGAGACGTTCCCGCACGCGTGCGGCTGCATCGGGCAGGAGACCACCGGCCCCGGCGGCTTCGCGAAGGCGCTGCGCACCGTGCCCGTCGTCCTGTCGGTGGCGGAGGCCGTGCGGAAGCGCGCCAAGCCGGGCGCCTGGATCGTCGACTTCACCAACCCGGTCGGCATCGTGACGCGCGCGCTCCTGCAGGAGGGCCACCGCGCGGTCGGGCTCTGCAATGTCGCGATCGGCTTCCAGCGCCGGTTCGCCGGCCTGCTCGGTGTCGCGCCGGCCGACGTCGCGCTCGGGCACGTCGGCCTCAACCACCTCACCTGGGAGCGGTCGGTCACCGTCGGCGGCCGGGACGTCCTCCCGGAGCTGCTGAGCGCCCACCTCGCGCAGCTCGCCGAGGAGATCGAGCTGCCGGCCCCCTGATCCGCCTGCTCGGGAACGTGCCGAGCTACTACCTGCGCTACTACTACGCCCACGACGAGGTGCTGCGCGAGCAGCTCGACGCCCCCTCCCGGGCGGAGGCCGTGCAGCGGGTGGAGCGCGAGCTCCTGGAGCTGTACGCCGACCCGTCCGTGAATAGCAAGCCCGAGCAGCTCGCCCAGCGCGGCGGGGCGTTCTATTCGGAGGCGGCGGTCGACCTGCTGGCGTCGCTGACCGGCGACCGCGGCGACGTGCAGGTGGTCAACCTGCGCAACGACGGCACGCTGCCGTTCCTGCCCGACGACCACGTGATCGAGGTGCCGGCGGTCATCGGAGCGGACGGCGTGCGCGCAGTGGAGGTCGCCGATCTCCCCGACGACCTCGCCGGGCTGATCGGCCACGTCGCCGGCTACGAGCGGCTCGCCCTCGACGCCGCGGTCCACGGCGGCCGCGACCGGGTGCTGCGGGCGATGCTCGCGCATCCGCTGGTCGGTCAGTACGACCGCGCGGAGAAGCTCACCGACCTGCTCCTCGCCCAGAACCGGGCGCACCTGGCGTGGGCGCGATGAGCGGGGCGCACGGAGAGGTCGCCCCGATCGTCATCGCCGTCGACGGCGGCGGGTCGAAGACCGACGCGGTCGCCCTCGAACTCGACGGGACGGTCGCGGCCACCGCCCGCGGCGCCACCTCCAGCCCGCACCTGATCGGGATGGCCGCGACGGCCGCGCTGGTCGACGAGCTCATCGAGCGACTGCTGGCCGAGACCGGGCCGCGCCCGATCGCCGCCGCCAACATCTATCTGTCCGGGCTGGACCTCCCGGCCGAGGAGGTCGAGTTCCGCGCGGGGATCGCCGGCTACGCGTGGGCCGACGCGGTGGTCGACAACGACCTGTTCGCCCTGCTGCGCGCCGGAACGAGCGAGCCCGACGCCGTCGCCGTCGTCTGCGGGACCGGCATCAACTGCGTCGGCGTGCGCTCCGACGGCGCGGTGGTGCGCTATCCGTCGCTCGGGATGACCTCCGGCGACTGGGGCGGCGGCTGGCACCTCGGCGAGCAGGCGCTCTGGCACGCCGCGCGCGCGGTGGACGGCCGGGGCTCGGCGACCGCGCTCGTGGAGGCCATTCCGCCGATCTTCGGGCTGGACGGCATCCCCGCCGTGATCGAGGCACTGCACTTCGGGCGCCTCCCGAGCAGCGACCTCTCCCGCATCGCCCCGGCCGTGCTCGCGGCGTCCCGCACCGGCGACCTGGTGGCGCAGGACCTGGTGGACCGCCAGGCCGAGGAGATCGTGGTGTTCGCCGTGACGACGTTGCGGCGGCTCGGGCTCCTGGAGCGCGAGGTGCCGGTCGTGCTGGGCGGCGGCGTGATCGGGGCGCGTGACGAGCGACTGCTGTCCGGGGTGGAGCGCAGGCTCTCGGCGCGCGCTCCGTTCGCGCGCATCCGGCTGGTCACCGCCGCTCCCATCCTCGGCGCCGCCCTGCTGGCCCTGGAGGCCGCGGGCGCGTCGGCCGAGGCGCTGGAGACCGCGACATCCGGCCTTCAGGACCGGCGGGCCGCGGTGGTTCAATAGCCGTACGAACAGGGAATTCAGCGCCGAACGCGAGCGGATGGTCGAGGAGCAGCTCCGCCTCCGCGGGATCGAGGACCAACGGGTGCTCGACGCGATGAGACGCGTGCCACGGCACGAGTTCGTCCCGGAGGGCGCGGAGCGGTACGCCTACGAGGACCACCCGATGCCGATCGGCGACGGCCAGACCATCTCGCAGCCCTACATCGTCGCGCTCATGCTGGAGGCCGCCAGGATCGGCCCGGAGGACGCCGTGCTCGACGTCGGCACCGGCTCCGGCTATGCGGCAGCGGTCGCCGCGGAGCTCGGGCACCGGGTGGTCAGCATCGAACGCCATGCCGAGCTCGCCGTCACCGCGGCGGCGACGCTGGAGGCGCTCGGCTACCGCGTGAACGTCGTGACCGGCGACGGGACGCTCGGCTGGCCGGCGGGCGCACCGTACGACGCGATCGTCGCGGCGGCGACCGGTCCGACCGTGCCGCGCGCCTGGCCCGAGCAGCTCGCGCCGGGCGGCCGCATCGTGATGCCGGTCGGGCATCCGGGAGGCGCCCAGCACCTGGCCGTGTTCGAGCGCGCCGCCGACGGCTCGCTGCGCGAGCGCAACCTCGGTGCGGTCGCCTTCGTCCCGCTCATCGGCGACGACGGCTGGAGCCGCTGACCTTCGTGCCGAATGTCGCGTTCCGGCGCCGCATTCGCGACCTCCGGCACGAATGTCAGGCGGCGAGGGAGGCGCGTGCGGGGGCGCGCAGCGCGCCGAGCAGTGCGGCGAGCTGACCCGCGGGGGCGGCCGGGTCCTCCGGGTGCCACTGCACGGCGAGGATCGGGGCGCTCTCGTGCTCGATCGCCTCGACGTGACCGTCCGGCGCACGCCCGGTGATGCGGAGGCCCGCTCCCACGACATCCACCGCCTGGTGGTGCGCGCTGCGGACGTCGACCACGGGGCCGCCGAGCAGCTCCTCCACGCGGCTGTCCGGCTCCAGGAGCACGGGATGCGTGGTGAGCACCTCCGGGATGGGGACCCCGCGGCGCACGTGGTCGGACTCCCCCAGGTCCTGGACGAGGGTGCCGCCGAGCGCGACGTTGACGATCTGCAGGCCGCGGCAGATGCCGAGCAGCGGGAGGCCGCGCTCGATCGCGCGGTGCACGAGCGCGAGCTGGGCGGCGTCCGCGGTCTCGCGGTGCAGGCTCTCGTGCGGGTAGCCCGCCGAGCCGCCGTAGAACCGGGGCGCGATGTCCTCGCCGCCGACGATCACCACAGCGTCGGCGCGCTCGGTCGCGGCCAGCAAGGCGTCGGTGCCGCCGTCGGCCGCCAGCCGGGAGACGGTCCAGCCGTCGGCCTCCGCCGCGCGGACGACTCCCCCGACGAGCACCTGCACGTACGCGTGGTATTCCGGGTCGTGGCCGCGGAAGCGCGTCGCCTCGACGACGGCGAGGGTGCGGGCGGCCGGGGACATGACAGCCATTCTGCGGCGGCCTCCGACTGCACGCACCCGGACGCGTAACAGGTCGAAACAGTGACACGGCCCGGAGCGCGCTCCTAGACTCGGCTCGATGACAGGAAAGCTCGGGAGAGTGGGTGAATGTCTGTGCACCGTTCGCTGATCGGGCGTCGCGCGCTCATCGCCCTCCTGCTGGTGGCGGGCGCGGTGTCCGCGCCGCTCGTCCTGTCCGCGCCCGCGGCTCACGCGGCGCGCACAGCGGACCCGGTCGGCTTCGGCTCCGGCCACGTCGTGGACCAGGCGAGCGTGCTCTCGGACGCCGACGTGGACACGATCGAGGCGGCGTCGGCCTCCCTCTACAAGGACCACGGCATCCGCCTCTACGTCGCCTACGTCGACCGGTTCACCAACCCGACCGACGAGGAGGACTGGGCCAACGAGACCGCCGCCCGCAACGGCCTCGGCCCGACCGACTACCTGCTCGCGGTCGCGACGGACGGGCAGTCCTACTACCTGTCGGGCGACAGCAGCGGCCCGGTCAGCGACCGCGAGCTGACCACCATCGAGCAGACGCAGGTCGAGCCGAAGCTGAGCACACAGGACTGGACGCCGGCCGCCGTCGCCGCCGCACAGGGACTCGGCGCGGCTGTCGGCGACGGCGGCGGGGCCGTGATCTTCTGGGTGGCGCTGGCGGTCGTCCTGGTCGTCGGCGGAGTGGTGCTGTGGCTGGTGTTCCGCCGCAGGCGCGGCGCGAGGCGGATCGTGGAGCACAGGGAGGGCGCAGCATGACGACGCCGGGTGCATCATGACGACGTTGGGCCTGGTCGGGGCCGGCCGGATCGGCAGCCAGCTGGCCCGCCTCGGGATCGCGCACGGCTACGACGTGGTCATCAGCAACTCGCGGGCGCCGCAGTCGCTCGCCGCGCTGGTCGGCGAGCTCGGCCCGCACGCGCGCGCAGGGACGGTGACGGAGGCCGTCCAGGCCGGTGACATCGTCGTGGTCGCCATCCCGCTGCGCTCGATCGCCTCGCTGCCCTCAGCCGCGTTCGCCGGCAAGGTCGTCATCGACACCGGCAACTACTACCCGGCCCGCGACGGCGTCATCCCCGAGCTGGAGGATGGCCGCGAGACGGTGTCCGGGCTGCTGCAGCGCGTCCTGCCGCAGGCGAGCGTCGTCAAGGCGTTCAACCACATCCCGGCGCCGAACCTGACAGCGGACGCTGCGCCGCCCGGCACTCCCGGCCGCCGCGCCCTCGCGATCGCGGGCGACGACGACGACGCGAAGGCCCTCGTCTCCGAGCTGCTGGACGAGTTCGGCTTCGACGTGGTCGACCTCGGCCCGCTCGCCGAAGGCTGGCGGTTCGAGCGCGACATGCCCGCCTACGGGCAGCACCTGACCGCCTCCGGCCTGCGCAGCGCGGCCGCGGCGGCGACACGGAAGGAAAAAGGATGAGCCCGGCATCGTTCCTCGTCGTACCGCAGTGGCAGGGCTCCGGCTCCTCCCGGGCGATGCGGCTGATCGACGGCGCGGAGGCCATCCGCGGCGACCTCCCCGCGAACGCGACCCACGCTGTGGCGGTCCCCGCTGCGGCGGGCGAGGCGCTGGGGACCGGCGTGCTGCGGTACTCCTCGCTCAGCCTGGTCCGCGAGCTCGCGGCGGCGGAGCTGGCGGTGCTGGAGGCGCCGATCGTCACGATCGGCGGCGACTGCGGCGCCGACCTCGCCGGGGTGCAGCACGCGGTCCAGTCGCATCCGGCCGGGTCGGTCGCCGTCGTGTGGTTCGACGCGCACGGCGACCTCAACAACGTGTCGACCTCGCCGTCGGGTGCCTTCCACGGCATGGTCGTGCGCTCCCTCCTCGGCGACGGCCCGGACGGGCTGGCGTCGACCGGGGCGGCGCGCCTGCACCACGAGCAGCTCGTCCTCGCCGGCACGCGCGCCCTCGACGACGGCGAGTCGGCGTTCGTGGAGCGGATGGGGATCCGGGTGGTCGCGCCGGGCGAGTTCGACGACCCGGAGGCGCTGGTGCGGGCGGTGGAGGCGACCGGCGCCACCTCCGTGTACCTGCACATCGACCTCGACGTGCTCGACCCGTCCGCGATCGACGGCATCGGGTTCCCCGAGCCGTTCGGGGTGTCGCCGGAGCAGCTCACCGACGCCGTCCGGGCGCTGCGCTCGCGGTTCGAGCTGGCCGGGGCGGCGGTGACGGAGTTCGCGCCGGAGTCGCCGGACGCGGCGGGGCGCGACCTGAGCGTGATCCTGCGGGTTCTCGGCAGCCTGACGGCGCCGCTGAAGAACGGCGCGGCGGCCGGCAGCCCGGTCGGCGGAAGTTCCTCCACAGATCACCGGCCGCGCCACTTGTCCACGGATACCGCGCCGCCGGATGACGTCCGGTGATCCCGCCGGTAGCTTGAGAGGCATGAGCGAACCGAAGATCCTGACCGAGCGGCGCGGCCACGTGCTGCTGATCGGCCTCAACCGTCCCGACAAGCGCAACGCGGCGGACTACGAGCTGCTGAACGCGCTGGCGGAGGCCTACGGGGAGCTCGACCGCGATCCCGAGCTGCGGGCCGGCGTCGTCCACGCGATCGGCGACCACTTCACCGGCGGGCTCGACCTCGCCGACGTCGGGCCGCGCATCGGCCCGGAGGGGCTGTCGTTCGTCGGCGACACCGGCGTCGACCCGTGGGGCGTCTCGGGCCCTCGCGTCCGCAAGCCGGTCGTGGTCGCGGTGCAGGGCACCTGCCTCACACTGGGCATCGAGCTCATCCTGGCGGCCGACGTCGCGGTCGCTGCACGGTCAACGACATTCGCGCAGATCGAGGTCGCCCGCGGCATCCTGCCGTTCGGCGGGGCCACCATCCGGTTCCCGCGCGCGGCCGGGTGGGGCAACGCCATGCGGTACATCCTCTCGGGCGACCCCTTCGGCGCCGACGAGGCGTACCGGATGGGACTCGTGCAGGAGGTGGTCGACGACGGCGCCCAGCTCGGCGCCGCGCTCGCCATCGCGGAGCGGATCGCCGCCCAGGCGCCGCTGGCCGTGCAGGCGACGCTCGCGAACGCGGTCACCGCCGTCCGCGACGGCGACGCGGCAGCCGAGGCCGCGCTGCAGCCGGCGCTCGTCCGGCTGGCGGGCAGCGAGGACGCCCGCATCGGCATGCAGGCCTTCCTCACCCGCACCGCCGCGGAGTTCGTCGGGCGCTGACGCCGCCCCGACCATCCGGCCACGCACCACGACCCAGGGACCACCGAGCACTGTGGAGGACATATGACCGCAACGACCGAGTACGACGTCATCGTCGTCGGAGCCGGCACCGTCGGCGAGAACGTCGCCGACCGCGCAGCGCAGGGCGGCATGCGCACGGTGATCGTCGAGGCCGAGCTGATCGGGGGCGAGTGCTCGTACTGGGCCTGCATCCCGTCGAAGACCCTGCTCCGCTCCGCCGCCGCGCTCCGGGCGGCGCAACGGGTCGGCGGCGCCAGGGAGGCCGTCACCGGGCCGCTCGACGTCGCCGCGGTGCTCCGCAGGCGCGACTACATGACCAGCGACTGGACGGACGACGGGCAGGTGAAGTGGCTGCAGGGCGCGGGGATCGACCTGGTCCGCGGCTGGGCCACCATCTCCGCGCCCCGCGAGGTCACCGTCACGGGCCCGGACGGCGCGACGACCGTCCTCACCGCGAAGCACGCGGTCGCGGTGTGCACCGGCTCCGCATCCCTCCTGCCCGACATCCCCGGCCTCCGCGAGAGCGAGCCGTGGACGAGCCGCGACGCGACGAGCGTGCAGCGCGTGCCCGTGTCGCTGGCGATCCTGGGCGGCGGGACGGTCGGGAGCGAGATGGCGACCGCGTACGCGGGGTTCGGCACCGAGGTGCACCTCATCGCGCGGCACGGGCTGCTCGGCGGCGCCGAGCCGTTCGCCGGCGAACGCGTCGCGGCGGCCCTGACGGAGCTCGGGGTCACCGTGCGCCTCGATGTCGCGACGGAGTCCGTCGAGCGCACCGACGACGACCGGTACCGGGTCCGCCTCGGCGACGGCACGGTGGTCGAGACCGACGAGCTCCTGGTCGCGACCGGCCAGCTGCCGCGCACCTCGGGTCTCGGGCTGCAGAGCTTCGGGCTGGAGGACGGCGGCTGGCTCACCGTCGACGACAGCATGCGCGTGCTCGACGCGGCGGGCGAGCCGGTCGACGGCGGCTGGCTGTACGCCGCGGGCGACGTGAACCACCGCGCGCTGCTCACCCACCAGGGCAAGTACCAGGCCCGCGCGGCAGGGGACGCGATCGCCGCCAGGGCGAAGGGCCACGAGGTATCCCTGGCACCGTGGGGCGCGTTCGTCGCGACCGCCGACCACCAGGCGGTGCCACAGGTGACCTTCACCGAGCCGGAGGTGGCCTCGGTCGGGCTGACCGCGGCCGCGGCCGACAAGGCGGGCTACCGCATCCGCGTGGTGGACCACCCGATCGGCTCGGTGAGCGGCGCCTACGTCCTGGCCGACGACTACGACGGCATGGCGCGCATGATCGTGGACGAGGACCGCGGCGTCGTCCTCGGCGCGACCTTCGTCGGGCAGGACGTCGGCGAGCTCCTGCACTCGGCGACCGTCGCGATCGTCGGCGAGGTGCCGCTGGACCGGCTGTGGCACGCCGTCCCGTCCTACCCCACGGTGAGCGAGGTCTGGCTGCGACTGCTCGAGACGTACGGCCGGCCCACCACGTGACGGTGCGCGGAGATCTGGTGCGCTCGCTCTCGGCGGTCTTCTTCGACTCGCCGGTCAGTCGGCTCGGCTATCTTTACGCGACCGCCGTCGGGATGGCCTGGGGCTTCGCCTGGAGCACCGGGCGGGTCGAGCGCCGCGCCGGGCTGTTCGTGTTCCGCGGAATGCCGAAGCGGACCTTCGGCCGCGGCGGATCGTGCGTCGGCGCGTGCTACCTCACCGACCGGAACGTGAGCGACGACGTCCTGGAGCACGAGGCCGTCCACAAACGACAGTGGCAGCGCTACGGCATGCTCTTCCCGTTCCTCTACCTGCTGGCGGGGCGCGACCCGCTGCGCAACCGGTTCGAGATCGAGGCCGGCCTCGAGAAAGGCGGCTACCGATGAACGCAAAGGAACGTCGCACCATCGTCGTCACCGGCGCCAGCTCCGGCATCGGCGCCGTCGCGGCCGGCCGGCTCGCCGCGGCCGGCGACGACGTCGCGGTGGTCGGCCGCGACCCGGAGCGGACGCGCGCGGTCGCGGAGCGGATCGGGGCCACCCCGTTCCTCGCCGACTTCGAGCGGCTGGACGATGTGCGCGCGCTCGCCGCTGCCCTCCTCGACCGCTACGACGCCATCGATGTGCTCGCGAACAACGCGGGCGGGCTGTACCACGAGCGGCGCGTCACCGCCGACGGGCACGAGCGCACCATCCAGCTCAACCACTTCGCGCCGTTCCTGCTCACCCGGCTCCTCCAGCCGCGATTGCTGGAGTCGGCGGCCGCGGGGCGGGACGTCCGTGTGGTGTCGACCGCGAGTATGGCCAACCAGTTCGGGCGCCTGAGGCTGGACGACCTCGACTGGGAGCGTCGACGCTGGCGCGGTGGCTGGCGGGCGTACGGCACGTCCAAGATCGCGACCATCCTGTTCGTTTCCGAGCTCGCGGAGCGGCTCACCGGCACCGGTGTCACGGCCTACTCGTTCCATCCGGGCACGGTCGTGACCCGGTTCGGCGCGAGTTCCCCGCTCATCCGGTTCGGCGGCGCCGTGACCGGCGGACGGTACGGCATCACCCCGGAGGAGGGCTCCGCCCCGCTGGAACGGCTCACCGGCCCCGTCCCGGTCGGGGCGCCGAGCGGCACCTACTTCGACCGGTTCAGGGCCAACGGCCGGGTGACCGGCCAGGCGAAGGACCCGCAGCTCGCCCGCGACCTCTGGACGCTGAGCGAGGGGCTCACGGGGGTCGCGCAGCGGAGCTGACATCCTCTCGGGCGCAGGCCCGACCCGAGCGCCCTTCCGGATGGCCGCGCGGCGCCCTTTCGGATCGGCTGCGCGGCAGGGCATGATCGAGACATGCGTCCGACCTCCGGCTCCCCCGTCGCACCCATGCTCGCCAAGGCGCTGCCCGCCGTCCCCGAGCAGGACAGCGTCCCCGGCGGCCTCAGCTTCGAGCCGAAGTGGGACGGCTTCCGCGCGCTCGTCTACGCCGACGACGCCGGGGACGGCACGATCGGCGCGATCGAGATCGGCAGCCGCGGGTCCAAGATGCTGACCCGGTACTTCCCCGAGCTGATCGCCGCCTTCCGGCAGCTGCTGCCCGGGCCGTGCGTCCTGGACGGCGAGATCGTCGTCCCCACCGGCGAGCCCGGCGCGCAGCGGCTCGACTGGGAGGCGCTCTCGCAGCGCATCCACCCGGCCGCCAGCCGCGTGAAGCTGCTCTCGGAGCAGACCCCCGCCACGTTCGTCGCGTTCGACCTGCTCGCCCTCGGTGCCGAGTCCTACCTCGACCGGCCGTTCTCCGAGCGGCGTGCGGCCCTGGAGGAGTTCGCCGGCGACCTCCCCGACCCCATCAAGGTCACCAGGACGACCGTCGACACCGAACGCGCCCGGCAGTGGCTGGTCGAGTTCGAGGGCGCAGGGCTGGACGGCGTCGTCGCCAAGCCCCTCGACGGCGTGTACGCCCCGAACAAGCGCACCATGCTCAAGATCAAGCACCACCGCACCGCCGACGTCGTCGTGCTCGGCTACCGCGTGCACAAGAGCGGCCAGGGCGTCGGCTCGCTCCTCGTCGGGCTCTACGGCGACGACGGCGTGCTGCGCAACGTCGGCGGGGTCTCCGCGTTCAGCGACAAGGTGCGCCTGCAGCTCGTCGACGACCTGGAGCCGCTGGTCGAGCGCGACGACAGCGGCGCGGCCGTCACCGGCGAGACCGACCGCAGCCGGTTCTCGGCAAGCAAGGACGTGTCGTTCGTGCGCCTGCGCCCGGAGCGCGTCATGGAGGTGCGCTACGACCAGATGGAGGGCTGGCGCTTCCGCCACACCGCGCAGTTCGAGCGCTGGCGCCCCGACCGCGACGCGGCCTCCTGCACCTACGACCAGCTCGACCGCCCCATCGCCTACGACCTAGCCGACGTCCTGTCTTAACCCCCCAACCCCCCACGATGAATTCCGGAGTTGTGTACGCGACACGCCGGAGTCGGGCGTACACAACTCCGGAACTGATGGTTGGTCAGGCTTTTTGGCGCGGGAGGGTTGGACGCGCGGGGGCTCGCCGGGCATTTTGGGGTAGTCGGGCGGGAAGGGGAGCTCGCCGAGGCCGTTGTCGAGGTCGCACTGCCACCAGCCGAGCAGTGCGTCGATCGTGCCGGGGCGCTCGCCGAAGTCCTGCCAGGGGTCGCCTGCGCTGCGCAGCCGCTCCGGGACCGTGCGCACCGTGAAGTCGCGCGGGTCGACCTCCGGCAACTCGTCCCAGGTGACCGGCGTGGAGACCGGCGCGTGGGCCAGCGCCCGCGGGCTGTACGCGCCCGCCATCGTGCGGTCGCGGTTGGCCTGGTTGAAGTCGACGAAGATCCGCTCGCCGCGCTCCTCCTTCCACCACGCCGTCGTCACCTTCTCCGGCATCCGCCGCTCCAGCTCGCGCGCCGCCGCGATGACCGCGTGCCGCACGTCGAGGAACTCCCGCTTCGGCTCGATCGGCGCGAACACGTGCAGGCCGCGGTTGCCCGAGGTCTTGATGTACGCCTCCAGCCCCGCCTCGAAGAGAACCGCGCGCAGCTCGATCGCGGCCGGGATCGCGTCGGTGAAGTCCGTGCCCGGCTGCGGGTCGAGGTCGATGCGGAGCTGGTCCGGGTTGTCCGAGTCCTCCGCCCGCGACGGCCACGGGTGGAACACCACCGTGTTCATCTGCGCCGCCCACACCGCGGCGGCCGGCTCGTCGATCACGAGCTGCGGGTGCGACCGCGCGCTCGGGTAGACGACCATCACCGAGCGCACGAAGTCCGGCGTGCCGCGCGGCGGGTTCTTGGAGAAGAACTGCTCGCCGTCGATGCCGTCCGGGAAGCGCTGCAGCGACAGCGGCCGGTCGCCGTTCGCCCGGACGAACGCCTCCCCCACCTCCACCAGGTAGTTCGCGAGGTCGAGCTTCGTGATCCCCAGCTCCGGGTAGAGCACCCTGCCCGGGCTCGAGATGCGGATCTCCCGATCCCCGTGCGGCCCAGGGACCGTGAGGATGACTGCGTCGCCTGCCATAGCGACCACCGTACCGGCACAACGGGCGATGACCAGGGTGTGAATTCCGTGTGGGATGTCGGAGGTCATCGTTGCGCACCCTGCGGGTTGGGCCACAATGAGCGGTGACCCGGGTGTTCCCCGGCGACCCTACGACGCGAGGAGGTGCAGGACCCTGAGAATCATCAGCTACAACCTGCGCAAGCACGCCGCCGGTCACGAGCTCGAGGACATCGCCAAGACGTACGACGTCGATGCGCTGTGCCTGCAGGAGTGCGACAGCGAGGCCCTCGCGCCGCGGCTGCACGACCTCCAGCTCGCCGACGCCACCAGGGCCAACCGGCTCGGCCTCGCCGTGTACGTCCGCGACGAGCGCTGGGAGGTGCTGGACACGCAGGTCTTCGCCGTGCAGAAGTCCCTCCACGACCGGGTGCTCGCCCCCGCCAGCGAGCGGCTGCTCGCCGTGCTGCTGCGCGACCGCGACTCCGGCGAGCGCGTGCTGGTCGGCTCGTTCCACGCCGCGCCGCTGACGGCCTCCAACTCGCTGCGCCGCAAGCAGATCGCGGCCGCCCACGAGGGGATGCGCTCGCTCGCGCCGGAGACGCCCGCGATCATGGTCGGCGACTTCAACTACCCGTGGTTCATCCGCGGGCTGGAGCGGCACCTGACCACCTCCGGCTACACGCTCAAGCGCAGCGACGAGCCGACCTACCTGCGCTACAAGTTCTTCAGCGGCTACTTCGACTTCGTGACCTCCACGGGCTTCGACGTGGAGCGGGTGGATGTGCTGCCCGCGGGTGCGTCGGACCACCGGGCCATCCGGCTGGACGCGGAGCTCGCGGCCTAGTCACCCCTCCCGATCCGGCGTTCGCCCGTCGCCCCGGCGAGCGTACGGTGAGGTCCGATGGATGCACTGGGCTGGCTGGCCGGGACCGATTACACGATCGCGCGGGAGATCCTGCAGCGCGGTGTGGCGGCCCTGTACGTCGTGGCGTTCCTCTCGGCCGTCGCGCAGTTCCCCGCACTGCTCGGCGAGCACGGCCTCCTGCCCGCGCCGCGCTTCCTGCGGTCGGCCTACGCCCGGAGGCAGCCCACCCTGTTCCGCTGGCGGTACTCCGACCGGCTGCTGCGCGCCGTCGCCTGGACCGGCGCGGCGCTCGCGGCGCTCGTCGTGGTCGGTGTGCTGCAGCTCACGCCGTCGTACGTGTTCGTGCCGGTGTTCCTGGTCATCTGGTTCCTGTACCTGTCGATCGCGAACATCGGGCAGACCTTCTACGGCTTCGGCTGGGAGAGCCTGATCTGCGAGGCCGGCTTCACCGTCGCCTTCCTCGGCTCCTGGGACACCGCTCCCCCGATCACGATCGTCATCCTGCTGCGCTGGCTGGTGTTCCGGCTCGAGTTCGGCGCCGGGATGATCAAGATGCGCGGCGACCGGTCCTGGCGCGACCTGACGGCGCTCTACTACCACCACGAGACCCAGCCGATGCCGAACCCGCTCAGCCGGACGGCGCACCTGCTGCCGAAGTGGTGGCACCGCGTGGAGGTGCTGGGCAACCACTTCGCGCAGCTGGTCGTGCCGTGGCTGCTGTTCCTCCCGCAGCCGGTCGCGAGCGCCGCCGCCGCGGTGGTCATCCTGACCCAGCTCTGGCTGGTCGCGACCGGCAACTTCGCGTGGCTCAACTGGATCACGATCGTGCTCGCGTTCGCGGGCGTGAGCGACGGAGCCTGGCGGTGGATCAGCGGCGGCGTCCTCCACGGCGGGATCGGCGCGACGGACGTGCCGCTCTGGTACGCCGTCGTCGCGCTCCTGGTGAGCGCGTTCCTGGTGGCGCTGAGCTGGTGGCCGCTGCGGAACCTGTTCCGCCGGCGGCAGCTGATGAACGCGAGCTTCAACCGCTGGCACCTGGTCAACGCGTACGGCGCGTTCGGGAGCGTCACCAAGGAGCGCTACGAGGTGGTCGTGGAGGGCACAGCCGACGACCCGCACGATCCCGGCGCCGAGTGGCGCGAGTACGGCTTCAAGGGCAAGCCGGGCGACGTGCGGAGGCTGCCCCGCCAGTACGCGCCGTACCACCTGCGGCTCGACTGGCTGATGTGGTTCCTCGCGCTGGGCTCCCGGGACTCGCCGTGGTTCGAGGTCTTCCTGCTGCGGCTGCTGGAGGCCGACAGGCCGACCCTCCGGCTGCTGCGGGACGACCCGTTCGGCGGCGAGGCGCCGCGGTCGGTGCGGGCGCGTATGTTCCTGTACCGGTTCGCGACGCACGCGGAGAAGCGCGCGACCGGGGACCGCTGGGTGCGGTCGGAGGTCGGGACGCTGGTGCCGCCGGTGGCGCTGCGCGCCGGCGGCTGAGCGGGCCCGCCGCGCTCAGTACCCGGTGTGCTGCTCCTCCAGCCGGGCCAGGTCGCGCCAGATCAGCAGCTTGAGCCGCCCCGGCTTCTCGCGCTCGTAGTCGGCCTTCAGCGCCTCCACTCCGGAGAACGCGTCCAGCCCGGCCTCGATCGCCCGGCCGACCTCGTCCCAGGCGTCCACCCGGCCACGCTCCACCAGCGCCAGCAACTCCTCCTCAGAGTCGGCCTTCGCCCGCAACGCACTCGCCAGCGCGACCGCCGCGTCCCGGCGCAGCCGCAGGTTCGCCACGTCCACGTCGCGGTAGTCGTGCGGGTGGGTCGCGTCGCCGCGGAGCCCCTGCGCGACCTCCAGGTCCGCGTCGATCCGGCCGGCGGCCTCCCCTGCTCGGAGGCGAGTTCGCGCAGCAGGTGCGCCGCCTCGCCGGTGTGCCGGGCCGGGTCGAAGTCGTTCCCGTACTGCAGCGTGTCGACCACGATGTGGTTCTTGACCGCCATCCTGGTGGCGTATTCCGCCAGGAGCATACCTTCTTCGAGGGTCTGCTCCAGCGTGGGCGCGGCGGGCTCCGGCAGGGCGTCCTCGTCGAAGGGGCGCGTGCGCACGGTCTTCACCGTGGGCTTCCTGAGCCAGTTCGGCCAGCGCATGGCCACAGCCTTTCGGGTCGGTCGGGGACGCCGGGCGTCGGCGCCACCTCCCATTCTGTCCGATCGCGCCGACACCACGGCGCGTCGGACTCAGCCCCGGCCGGCGAAGAACGCGTTGGCGCGCTGGGTGTAGAGCAGCGACAGCATGACCACGGCCCAGAGGATCTCCAGGATCCCGCTGAAGAACTGCAAGCTGAACAGCAGGACGACCCCGCCGATCGCGTTCAGGATCATGACGATGGTGACGATCCCGCGCGCGAAGCGGCTGCCGTTCAGGAGGCCGCGGGCGACGACCAGGATCACGATCCCGAGGATGATCGCCAGGATCGCGGAGGTGGTGATCCCGGCGATCGCGCCCGCGTTCGACGCGCGCACCATCTGGTCGCGGGTGAACAGGATGACCACGCCCCCGACGATGTTGAGGACGCCGTTGATGTAGGCGAGCACGGCGACGAACGTGACGGTGCCGGGGCGGGTGGCTGGCATGGGTCCTCCTGACGGTCGGTGCGAGGATAGCGCCGCGGGTGCGCCGCCGGGCAGGGGCGTCCGTCGCGCGATACGGGCGGATGTCGGCGGTCGGTGGCAGGCTGGGGTGATGGCCGGCGTGCGCTACGAGTTCGAGACGGAGCTGTTCCGCTGGGAGGCGCGGCGCGACCTGTGGGTGTTCGCCCGCCTGCCCGATGACATCTCGGAAGAGATCCGCCTGCAGCCGCACCCGCCCGCGGGCTGGGGCTCGGTCAAGGTGATGGTGACGCTCGGCGGCTCGCGCTGGTCCACGTCGGTGTTCCCGGAGAGCGCGGACGGCGCGTACGTCCTGGCCATCAAGGGCGACGTGCGACGCCGCGAGGGCGTCGCGCTCGGGGATCGGGTGACGCTGGGCGTGGAGACGCTGCTGTAGGCGAACTGTCCAGAGAAGTCGCTCATATAAATATTAATGGTGTTGCGTTCAGGTTGCTTATCTTGCATGCTAGCTTGATGGCGATCCTGAAGGCTGACGCGTCGTGGGTTTGATTTACGATTCCCGCGATTCGGCAAGCATGAAGAGTGCGCTTTCCGGGAACCTCGCTACGGCTCGGTCGGTGCTGACGGCGACGCAGAGCGCGTCGAATCATCTTGTCGCCTCCCTGGGCACAGAGGAGCTGTCCGGGAAGGGCTACTCCGCGATCGAGGCGATGTTCTCGCAGGTCCTGATTCCCTCCCTTGTGGATGCGATGGGCGAGATCGACACCCTCCAGACGGAGCTCGACAGGTACACCTACGAGGACTCCAAGGTAAGTCAGTTCGGTGTGCTGAAGGAAGACGAGCTGAACATTCAGCTTGAGGCGACGAAGAACCAGCGGGACGCGACCGAACGGATCATGGCGGTGAACAGCGCTGCCGCGATCACGTTGAGTGCGGTGCCGGGGTTGGGTGACGCGTTGCGGTCGCTCAATTCGCAGTTGGAGCTAGTGCTGACGCAGCTTGAGAACGATGTTCGCGATCTGGAGGACAGGCTGCGAGCGTTGCATGGGTTCGATGCGGCGACCAGAGGGCTCTTCCAGAACACCCTCACCAGCGGCTTCGTCGCGTCGCCGGGACGGGTGGCTCCGCGGGCAGGGTGGACCGCATCCGACCTGATGATCATGCTCACCATGATCGGCCCGGCCGAGTTCGAACGGATGCTGGCCGGCGACCCAGACTTGGCGCAACGGTTCTGGGACAACCCGCCCCCGCCGGAAGTGGTGGCGGCCTGGTGGAAGGGCCTCACTCCCGATCAGCGGGAGAAGTGGTGTCAGGCCGTGCCGGCGATCATCGGGAATCTGCCCGGCCTGGACGCGGACACCCGCATCCACGCCAACATGATCCAGTTCCAACGCGACCTGTACGACACCAGCATCCACCCGAACTCTCCCCGCGGGGTCCTCATCCGGGACATCCTCACAGCCCTCCGCGTCGGCCGGTTCTCCGGACCGGGACTGGACTACGAGAAGCTTGCGAAACAAGAAAAGCCACCCCGAGGACTACTCGCCTACAACCCGACCGCTGAGCCTCCGTTGGCGGCGGTCGCGGTCGGAGAAACGGGTGCGGAGAAGTCGGGGAAGGTGACCTGGACGGTGCCCGGCATGGCGAGCGGGCTCGGCGAGGCCGACCGTCTCTCCGGATGGACCAACGCCGCCGTCAACCTCTACAACGCGCAGGATGACATCGAGCGTGGGGTGCTGCACATGGTGGTGGCGTGGATCGGGTACGCGCCCCCGCCCGCTTTCCCCGACACCTCGGTGTTGGAGGGGAATCGTGCCCGGGCCGGAGCGGATCGGCTGACCAAGGAACTGGACGGGCAATGGGCGGCGGACACGATTCTGGGCGGGAACCCGCGCCCGTTCACGGCCGTGGTGGGCTACTCGTACGGAACGACTGTCGTGACAAACGCGGTCAGCAAGGACGGCGCCTTGACGCACGGCGTGCAGTCGGTGGTGCTGCTGGCCTCGGCCGGGGTGGAGGAGGACATCCCCACCGCGGAGGCTCTGCGCGTGGACGGCGGCGCGGGGCGCGTGTACGCGTCGCAGTCCTCTCAGGATCAGGTGGCGGATGCGGGCCGGCTCGGGTCCGGCCGCGGCGATCCTCGGGATGAGTCTTTCGGCGCGAAAGTGTTCTCCTCCGAAGGTGACGCAGCACAGGGGCTGGAGCCGACCGATGGGCATGACTCACTCGGCTATGGCACCGACCGAGGCGGCATCGGCCCTTTCGCCCACGCGACAGCCGGGCACGGCTACTTCAACGGGAGGACCGAGGCTGTCAAAAATGCTGCCGCTGCAGCGTCGGGATTGGACGGCAAGATCAATGGCGGCACTCATTGAGGGAGAGTGCAGTGATGCGCACGCGCCGTATCATCGAGGCCGTTACCGCAGTCGTGCTGGCGTCCACGCTGGCCGGGTGCGCACTGTTGGGAGGAATCATGTCCGAATCAGGTGACCAGGGCATCGTCCCTCCCGCCGAGTTCTCGTCGAAGACGGGTGAGCAGACCCTGGACGATACCCTCGCCCACACGGAGGATCTCGTCCGATTCCTCGGCGGAGACTGGTATGACGACGGAGTGCCGCGTGAATTGTTCGATCCCACTGTCCGCTCTGGATGGTCAGGGGGTCCGTGTGGCGCCGCCGGAACCGATCAGTACTCCATCCATGTCCGCCAGGTCGTCCCGGTGGCGGACCCGCTTGCGAAGATCGAACAGGTTCGCGAGCACTGGAAGCGCCTAGGATATCGGGTCCGCCAGCTCGGACCTGCCGAAGCCGACGAGGAGTTGTTGACGCACATTTTCGTTGACCTTCCGTTCGGCGCGGGCCTCGAGTTCAACGCAAGCACGACAGGGATGGCGATCTCCACGCAAGGCGAATGCTACATAGTGCAGTAGCTCAAGGCGGGTGCTGCGGGTTTACCCGGGCTCGCCCCGAGACGTGAGCCGGTCGGCAAGCGTCGGCGCTGTTGCGCTCACGCCCGTCGGGAGACGAACTCCCGGTGCTGTGCCGTCTGCTGCAGCGCGGAGAGCAGGGTGAAGCCGGCGAGGCCGTCCCAGCCGCCGGTCCAGGTCAGGGTGCGCGCGACCTCCCACACGGTGCCGCCGGGGTGGGCGGCGACCTCGTCCGCGCGGCGGAGGTGGTGGGCGGCGAGGGCGGAGCAGCGCTCGCGCAGGCCGGTGAAGGGGTCCTCGTGGCCGGGGAGGGCGCGGAGGCCGCCCCGATCGAGGCGCGCGACCCGGTCGAGCGATTCGAGGTAGTCGGCGATCGGGTTGCTCTCGGTGGGACCGCCCAGTCCCAGACCGGAGTTGATCGTCGGCAGCACGTGGTCGCCGGTGATGAGGAGGCCGGCCTCCTCATCGTGAAGGCAGAGGTGGCCGCCGGTGTGGCCGGGCGTCCCGACGACGCGGAGGCGGCGGCCGGGGAGGGCGAGCACGTCGCCGTCCGTCAGCACGCCGGTGATCACCGCGTCCAGCTGCGCGGCCGGACCCGTCGGCACAGCGGCGGCGCCGAGGAGCTCGGGGCGGCGCTCGGCGGGGACGCCCCACGCCTCCAGGTCCGGCGCGGGGAGGCCCGCCGCGATCAGTCCGAGCGCGGCTCGCTCGCGCTCGTGGACGAGGACGGAGGCCCCGGTCTCGGCCGCCAGCTGCGCGGCGCCTCCGGAGTGGTCGGCGTGCAGGTGGGTGAGCACGATCGAGGCGACCGGGGATCCCCCGAGGGCCGCCTTCAGCGTCTCGTGCGCCTCCGGGGTCGCGGAGCCTGGGTCGATCACGTGCACGCGGCCGTCCGCGTCCTCGATCAGGTAGGCGTTGCTGAACGGGAGGCCGGTGCCGGGCGGCATGGGGATGCGCACACGGCGGACGCCCGGCGCGATCGGCTCGGCAGCATGGTCGTCGGCGGGGTCGGCGGCGGAGTGCGACGGCATCCCCTCACGGTAGCCGAACGGACCGCGCCCCAGCGGGACGCGGTCCGTCGGCACTGCGGAGGACTCAGCCGGCGAGCAGCGCCAGCGAGTCGACGACGCGGTTGGAGAAGCCCCACTCGTTGTCGTACCAGGCGACGACCTTCACGTGGCGGCCGTCGACGCGGGTGAGCTCCGAGTCGAAGATGGACGACACCGGGTTGCCGGTGATGTCGGAGGAGACCAGGGCGTCCTCCGAGTACTCCAGGATGCCGGCGAGCGTGCCCTCGGCGGCGGCACGGTACGCGGCGAGCACCTCGTCACGGGTGACATCGCGGGCGACGACGGTGTTCAGCTCCACGATCGAGCCGACCGGGACGGGCACGCGGATCGAGTCGCCGGACAGCTTGCCGTCCAGGTTCGGCAGGACCAGGCCGATCGCCTTCGCCGCGCCGGTCGTGGTCGGCACGATGTTGACGGCGGCGGCGCGGGCGCGACGCGGGTCGCGGTGCGGGCCGTCCTGCAGGTTCTGCTCCTGCGTGTACGCGTGGACCGTGGTCATGAAGCCGTGCTCGATGCCGGCCAGGTCGTCCAGGACCGCGGCGAGCGGCGCGAGCGCGTTCGTGGTGCAGGAGGCGTTCGACACGATCGTGTGGACGGCCGGGTCGTAGGCGTCGGTGTTGACGCCGTAGGCGAGGGTGACGTCGGCGCCGTCGGCGGGGGCGCTGACGAGGACCTTCTTCGCGCCGGCCTCCAGGTGGGCGCGCGCGGCGGTCGCGGAGGTGAACCGGCCGGTGGACTCCAGCACGATGTCCACACCGAGCTCGGCCCACGGGAGCTGCGCCGGCTCGCGCTCGGCGAGCACGCGGATGCGGTGGCCGTCGACCACGAGGACGTCGCCGTCCACGGAGACGGGACGGCCGAGGCGGCCGGCGGTGGAGTCGAAGGCCAGGAGCTTGGCGAGCGCGGCCGGCTCGGTCAGGTCGTTGACGGCGACGACCTCCAGGTCGGTGTCGCGCTCCAGGAGGGCGCGGAGGACGTTGCGACCGATGCGGCCGAAGCCGTTGATGGCGATGCGGGTCATGCGGAGGGGATCCTTTCGTTCCCCTCCAGGCTCGCGCCGCTGTCGCAACCTCGCCAGCGGCGCAATCGCCACCCTTCAAAAGGATCCCGCCACGCCCCGACATTCGTGCCGAATGTCGCGATTCGCGGCGCTATTCGCGACATTCTGCACGAATCGCGTGGGGTCAGCCGGCGTCGCCGCTGAAGGTGCGGCGGTACTCGCTCGGCGTAGTGCCGAGGATGCGCTGGAAGTGCAGGCGCAGGTTCGCTCCGGTGCCGAGCCCGACATCCGCCGCGATCTGCTCGACGCTGAGCTCGGAGCGCTCCAGCAGCTCCCGGGCGACGTCGATGCGCGCCCGCATCACCCACTGCATGGGCGTGTAGCCGGTGTCCTCCACGAAGCGGCGGGAGAACGTGCGCGGCGACACCGCCGCCCTGCGTGCGAGCACCTCCAGCGTGAGCGGGTCCCCGAGACGGTGCAGCGCCCACTCCCGGACGGCCGCGAACCGCTCGCCGAGCGGCTCCGGGACGCTGCGCGGGACGTACTGCGCCTGTCCCCCGCTGCGGTACGGCGCAGCGACCAGGCGTCGGGCGGCGTGGTTGGCGGCCGCGATGCCGAGGTCGCGGCGGAGGATGTGCAGGCAGAGGTCGATCCCGCTGGCCGCGCCGGCCGAGGTGAGCACGTCGCCCTCGTCGACGAACAGCACGTTCTCGTCCACCCGGATCAGCGGGTGGCGCTGGGCGAGCGCGCGCGTGTAGTGCCAGTGCGTCGTGGCGCGCTTGCCGTCGAGGAGGCCGGTCGCCGCGAGGGCGAAGGCACCGGTGGAGATCGCCGCCAGCCGCGCGCCGCGCGCGTGCGCCGCGAGCAGGGCCTCCACGACCGCCGCCGGCGGGTCGTCGCGGTCGGGATGGCGGTAGCCGGGCAGGAACACGATGTCCGCCCAGCCCAGCGCCTCCAGGCCGTGCGCCACGTGGTACGAGAGCCCGTCGCCGCCGGTCACGAGCCCGGGGGCCGCACCGCACACGCGGACCTCGTACGGCATGCTCGCGCGCGTGGTGAACACCTGCGCCGGGATGCCGACGTCCAGCGGCTTGGCGCCCTCCAGCACGAGGACGGCGACGCGATGCAGACGGTCCGACACGGGTTCAGGCTAGCGGGGCGGGCGGGGTCCTACGCTGAAGCCCATGGAGTTGTCGTGACGTCCGGCGATCGGGACCTCGCGGCGGACGAGGCGCTGCGCCGCCGGGTCCAGCGCCGCACGCTCGCCGTGGTGGTCGCGAGCCAGGTGCTCGGCGGCGCGGGTCTCGCCGCGGGTGTCACGGTCGGCGCCCTGCTGGCCCAGGAGCTGGTCGGCGCCGACTCGCTCGCCGGCCTCCCCGCCGCGCTGATCACGCTCGGCTCGGCCGGCGCCGCCTTCGTCGTGGGCCGGGTCAGCCAGCGACGAGGGCGGCGGATCGGGCTCGGGATCGGCTTCGGCGCCGGCGGCCTCGGCGCGCTCGGCGTCGTCGTCGCCGCAGCCACCGACGACGTCCCGCTGCTCTTCGTCGCCCTCCTGGTCTACGGCGCGGGGACCGCGACGAACCTCCAGGCGCGCTACGCCGGCTCGGATCTCGCCGCGCCGTCCGCCCGGGGCACGGCGGTGAGCGTGGCGCTGGTCTCCACGACGCTGGGTGCGGTCGCAGGACCGAACCTCGTCGCCCCGATGGGCTCGGTGGCGGTCGCGCTCCGCATCCCCGCGCTCGCCGGGCCGTTCCTGCTCGCGGCGGCGGCGTACCTCCTGGCGGGGCTCGTGCTGGTGCTGCTGCTCCGGCCGGACCCGTTGCTGCTCGCGAGGCGGCTGGAGGCGGACGCGGCGTCCGCGGCGTCTGCGGCGTCCGCGGCGTCCGCCGAACGGGACGCAGCGGCGCCTGCACCGGTCCCACCGGTCGGCCGCGGCGCGATCGTCGGTGCGGCTGTGATGATCCTGACCCAGATCGCCATGGTCGCGATCATGACCATGACGCCGGTGGAGATGCGCGCCCACCACCACGACCTGTCCGAGGTGGGCGTAGTCATCGGGATCCACATCGCCGCGATGTACCTGCCGTCGCCGCTCACCGGCCTCCTGGTGGACAGAGTCGGCCGCATCCCGATGGCCGTCGCCGCCGCCGTCACGCTGCTGGCCGCAGGCGTGGTCGGCGCGGTCGCCCCCGCGGACTCACTGGGGCTCCTCGTACTGGCCCTCGCGCTGCTCGGCCTCGGCTGGAACTTCGGCCTGATCTCCGGCACGGCCCTCGTCATCGACGCGACCACTCCCGCGAACCGCGCCAGGACGCAGGGCACGATCGACGTGCTGATCGCGCTGGCGGGTGCGGGCGGCGGCGCGATGTCCGGCGTCGTGATGGCGAGCGCCGGCTACGCGCTGCTGTCCATCGCAGGCGGGGTGCTCTCCGCGCTGCTGGTGCCGGTCGTGTTCTGGGCGCTGCGGCCGCGGTCGGCGGCGAGGCCGTGAGGGCCTACCGGCTCGGGATCTTCGCGAACCGGGTTTCCCACGGGTTGAACATGCTGACGCCGAACAGCTCGAAGTCGCGCGCATTGCGGGTGACCAGCGTCAGCTTGCCGATCTCGGCCGTCGCGGCGATCAGCGCGTCCCGCTCGGGGCGCGGATCGGGCACGTGGTAGCCGGCGGCCAGTCCGGCGACCTCGGCGTCGACGGGGAGGATGCGTTCGTGGAAGATCGTCATCACGTCGTCCTGCCATCGCCTGAGCTTGATCCCCTGCACGGGGTCGACGCGCTCCTTGCGCTGGATGCCGAGTTCGAGCTCGAAGATCGTGACCGCCGAGAGATGCAGCGAGAACGGGTTCTGCCGTTCGAGCCAGCGGATGACGTCCGGGTCCTCACGCTCGGGGCGGCGCGTCGCCGACAGCGTCATGGTGTCGAGCAGCCACTTCACAGGTCGATGTCTTTCGCCTGGAAGGTCATCGGCGGGAACTCGACGTCGAAATCCGCGTCGTCGTCCTGACGGAGGAGGTCGACGATGTTGTCGGCCGTCCCAGTGATCTGCCTGTACGTCGCGTAAGTCAGGAGCACGAACGACGGCTCGCCGCGGTCGGTGATGATCAGCGGCTCCGTGGCCGCCTCCCGCTTCGCCGCCGAGGTGTCCTGATTGAACGCCCTGGCCGTCATGATCGCCATGCTCGCCTCCCCAAGGTAGCTACGTAGCTACAAACGCTATCACACGGGAGCGACCGGATGATATACGATCCTGAACGGGCCTCCTCCGGGCCCGGATGACGCCCTCCGACGACGACAGGGAGCCGCCGATGCTCGACACCTCCACCATCCACGCGATCGCGGACGAGCTCGCGGACGCCGAGCGCGGGCGCACGACGGTCCCGCTGCTGACGGCCCGCCACCCCGGCATGACGGTGGACGACGCCTACGCCGTGCAGCGCGTCTGGGTCGAGCGCGGGCTCGCCGCCGGGCGGCGGCTGGTCGGCCGCAAGATCGGGCTGACGTCCAAGGTGATGCAGCAGGCGACGGGGATCACCGAGCCGGACTACGGCGCGATCTTCGCGGACATGGTCCACGAGACCGGGTCGGTCATCCCGTTCGACCGGTACTCGAACGTGCGGATCGAGGTCGAGCTGGCCTTCGTGCTCGCCGAGCCGCTGGAGGGGCCGGACGCCACGCTGTTCGACGTGCTGGACGCGACCCGGTACGTCGTGCCGGCGCTGGAGATTCTGAGCTCGCGCATCGAGCTGGCGGGCCGCACCATCGTCGACACCATCTCCGACAACGCCGCGATGGGCGGCATGGTCGTCGGCGGGCGCCCGGTCGCGACCGACGCGGTCGACCTGCGCTGGGTGTCCGCGCTGCTGTACCGCAACGAGACCATCGAGGAGTCCGGCGTCGCCGCCGCGGTGCTCGACCATCCGGCCGCCGGTGTCGCGTGGCTGGCGAACAAGCTCGCGCAGCACGGGACGCGCCTGGAGGCCGGGGACATCGTCCTCGCCGGCTCGTTCACCCGCCCGCTCTGGGTGGAGCGCGGCGACACCATCCACGCCGACTACGGGACCCTGGGAGCCGTGACATGCCGATTCGCCTGACCCCCGCGCCGACCTTCGCCGACCGCCTGCGCGCGGCCGACCGCACCCTGTACGGGATGTGGTCGTGCGCGGGCAGCCCGCTCGTCGCGGAGATCTGCGCGGGCAGCGGGCTCGACATCCTCCTGATCGACGGCGAGCACTCCCCCGTCGGGCTGGAGTCGATCCTCGCGCAGCTCCAGGCGGCGGCGGCCTACCCGGTCGTCCCGGTGGTGCGCGCGCCGATCGGGGACGCGGTGATCCTCAAGCAGCTCCTCGACCTGGGCGCGCAGAACGTGCTCGTGCCGATGGTGTCCAGCGTGCGGGAGGCCGAGGAGCTGGTGCGGGCGGTGCGATATCCGCCGCTCGGCGTCCGCGGCGTCGGCAGCGCGCTGGCGCGGTCGTCGCGCTGGAGCCGCATCCCGGACTACCTGGCGCGCGCCCACGAGCTGGTGTCGCTGACCGTGCAGGTCGAGACGACCGACGGCCTCCACGCGGCAGGCGCCATCGCGGCGGTGGAGGGCGTGGACGCCCTGCTCGTCGGCCCGGCGGACCTCGCGGCGTCGATGGGACTGCTCGGGCAGCAGGACCACCCGGACGTGGTGGCCGCCGTCGAGCGCGTCATCCGCGCGGGGCGGGAGGCCGGGACCCCGGTGGGCGTGAATGCCTTCGACCCGGCGATGGCCGCCCGGTACGCGGAGGCCGGCGCCGCCTATGTGCTGGTCGGCAGCGACGTGACGCTGCTGGCGCGGGCCTCGGAGGGGCTCGCGTCGCAGTTCATCGGCGACGCGGACAGCGGTCCGGCTCCGGCGTCACACTGACGCCCTTCCGCAGGTTCGCCAGATCGTATACAATCTCGAATACGTTCCACCCATCCCCGACGACGAGGAGACCTGAGCTGTGAGCGACCCCGGCCGGCCCGGCAAGATCATCGCGGTGCACCTCAACTACCGCTCGCGCGCCGCGCAGCGCGGACGGACCCCGGCGCAGCCCTCCTACTTCTTCAAGCCGGCCTCCTCGGTCGCGGCCTCCGGCGACGCCCTCGAGCGTCCGGCCGGGACCGAGCTCCTCGCGTTCGAGGGCGAGGTCGCGCTCATCATCGGCCGGCCCGCCCGCCGGGTCTCCCCCGACGAGGGCTGGGCGGCCGTGTCCGGCATCACCGCCGCGAACGACTTCGGCCTCTACGACCTGCGCGCCGCCGACAAGGGCTCCAACGTCCGCTCGAAGGGCGGCGACGGCTTCACCCCGCTCGGCCCCGCGATCATCCCGGCCGCCGCCGTCGATCCCGGCGCGGTGCGGGTGCGCACCTGGCTGAACGGCGAGCTGGTGCAGGACGGCACGAGCGACGACCTGCTCTTCCCGTTCGGCCGCCTGGTCGCCGACCTCTCTCAGCTGATGACGCTCGAGCCCGGCGACGTCATCCTCACCGGCACCCCGGCCGGCTCGTCGGTCACCCAGCCCGGCGACACGGTGGAGGTCGAGGTCGACGCCCCGACCGCGCCGGGCGCCCCGAGCTCCGGGCGGCTGGTCACCCGCATCACCGAGGGCACTGTCGCGTTCGGCGACTTCGGGTCGAAGCCGAGCGTGGACGAGTTGCAGCGGTCTGAAGCGTGGGGGCGGTGGAGCTCAGGGGCAGCGCGGAGCGATGCCGCGACCCCAGCCCCGAGGGAGCCTGCGACCGAGGTTCCGGGACAAGCACAGTTCGTCTTGACCGACGAGCTCCGCTCCCGGTTGGCCTCCGTCTCCACCGCCACCCTCAGCTCCCAGCTCCGCAAGCGCGGCCTCAACGCCGTCTCGATCGACGGCCTCACCTCCACCCGTCCCGGCGCCCGCCTGGTCGGCACCGCCCGGACGCTGCGCTACCTCCCGGGACGCGAAGACCTCTTCGCGTCGCACGGCGGCGGCTACAACGCCCAGAAGCGTGCGTTCGACGCGGTCGGCGCCGGCGAGGTGCTCGTGATCGAGGCCCGCGGCGAGCGCGGCAGCGGCACCGTCGGCGACCTCCTCGCGCTGCGCGCCCAGGTCAACGGCGCGGCCGGGATCGTGACCGACGGCGGCGTCCGCGACCTCGCGGAGGTCGCCTCCTCGACATCCCGACCTACCACGCCGGGCCGCATCCGGCGGTGCTCGGCCGCAAGCACGTCCCGTGGGACGCGGACGTGGCGATCGCCTGCGGCGGCGCGACCGTGCTGCCGGGCGACGTCATCGTGGGCGACGCGGACGGCCTCCTCGTCATCCCGCCCGCGCTCGTCGCCGAGGTGGTCGCGGACGCCCTCGAGCAGGAGCGCGAGGAGGAGTTCATCGCGGAGATGGTGCGGGCCGGCGAGAAGGTCGACGGCCTGTTCCCGATGAACGCGGCCTGGAAGGAGAGGTACCGGGCATGGCTGACGCAGCAGTGAGGCAGGCCGCGGCGCCGAGCAAGTCCCAGCTCGCCTACGACTTCATCCGCGCCCGCATCGACGACGGCCGCTACGTGTCCGGGTTCCGGCTCGTCCTCGGCCAGATCGCCGGTGAGCTCGGCATCAGCGTCGTCCCGGTGCGGGAGGCGATCCGGCGGCTGGAGGCCGAGGGGCTGGTCACGTTCGAGAAGAACGTCGGCGCGCAGGTCGCCCTGCTGCACGATGCCGAGTACGCGTACACGATGGAGACCCTCGCGCTGGTCGAGGGCGCGGCCACCCGGCTGTCCGCCCCGCTGCTGACCGGCGACCACCTCGATCGCGCCCGGCTGATCAACCGCGAGCTGATCGCGTGCCTGGACGACTTCATCCCGCACCGCTTCACCGAGCTCAACCAGCGGTTCCACTCGGTGCTGTTCGAGGAGTGCCCGAACCCGCACATCCTCGACCTCGTGCAGCGCGGCTGGAACCGCCTGACCGTGCTGCGCGACTCCACCTTCAGCTTCGTGCCCGGCCGCGCCCGCGAGTCGGTGACCGAGCACGAGCAGCTCCTCCGGCTGATCGAGACCGGCGCCGACCCCATCGACATCGAGCTCGCCGCCCGCGACCACCGGCTCGCGACGCTGGACGCGCTCCAGCACTACCAGGCCGAGCGTCAGCACTGACGTCCCACCGATCCACGTAACAGGAGGCCGCGCATGCCGCAGCACCACGTCCCCGCCGATCTCCCGGCGACGATCCAGCACTTCATCGACGGGAGGTTCGTCGACAGCGTCTCCGGAAAGACGTTCGACGTGCTCGACCCGGTGTCCAACGAGACGTACGCGCAGGCGGCCGCCGGCCAGAAGGAGGACATCGACCTCGCCGTCGCCGCCGCCCGCCGCGCGTTCCGCGAGGGGCCGTGGCCGCAGATGAAGCCGCGTGAGCGCGCCCGCGTCCTGAACCGGATCGCCGACGCCGTCGCCGCGCAGGACGCCCGGCTGGCCGAGTTGGAGACCTTCGACACCGGCCTCCCGATCACCCAGGCGCTCGGCCAGGCGCAGCGCGCGGCCGAGAACTTCCGGTTCTTCGCCGACCTGATCGTGGCGCAGGCCGACGACGCCTACAAGGTTCCCGGCAGCCAGCTCAACTACGTCAACCGCAAGCCGATCGGCGTCGCGGGCCTCATCACGCCGTGGAACACGCCGTTCATGCTGGAGAGCTGGAAGCTCGCCCCCGCGCTCGCGACCGGCAACACGGTGGTGCTCAAGCCGGCCGAGTTCACCCCGCTGTCGGCCTCGCTCTGGGCCGAGATCTTCCGCGACGCCGGTGTGCCGGACGGCGTGTTCAACCTGGTCAACGGCCTCGGCGAGGAGGCCGGCGACGCGCTGGTGAAGCATCCCGACGTCCCGCTCATCTCGTTCACCGGCGAGAGCAGCACCGGGCAGCTCATCTTCGCCAACGCCGCGCCCTTCCTGAAGGGCCTGTCGATGGAGCTCGGCGGCAAGTCCCCCGCGATCGTCTTCGCCGACGCCGACCTGGACGCCGCGATCGACTCCACCCTGTTCGGCGTGTTCTCGCTGAACGGCGAGCGCTGCACCGCCGGCTCCCGCATCCTGGTCGAGCGCGCGGTCTACGACGAGTTCACCGAGCGGTACGCCGAGCGCGCCAAGCGCATCGTCGTCGGCGACCCGCACGACCCGAAGACCGAGGTCGGCGCGCTCGTGCACCCCGAGCACTACGCGAAGGTGATGAGCTACGTCGAGCTCGGTAAGCAGGAGGGCCGCCTCCTCGCCGGAGGCGGGCGCCCCGAGGGGATCGACCACGGCAACTACATCGCGCCGACCGTGTTCGCGGACGTCGCGCCGGACGCGCGCATCTTCCAGGAGGAGATCTTCGGCCCGGTCGTCGCGATCACCCCGTTCGACTCGGAGGCCGAGGCCCTGGAGCTGGCCAACGGCGTCAAGTACGGCCTCGCCGCGTACCTCTGGACCAACGACCTGACCCGCGCCCACACCTTCGCACAGAACGTGGAGGCCGGGATGGTCTGGCTCAACTCGCACAACGTCCGCGACCTGCGCACCCCGTTCGGCGGGGTGAAGGCCTCGGGCCTCGGCCACGAGGGCGGCTACCGCTCCATCGACTTCTACACCGACCAGCAGGCCGTCCACATCACGCTGGGCCCGGTCCACACGCCGCGCTTCGGCGCCGAATGACGAAGGAGTCAGCATGAGCACGCCCATCCCCACCCCCGCCTCCGCGCCGCCGGACGTCGTCCGCGCTGCGTACATGGAGCTCGTCGTCACCGACCTGCAGGCCAGCCGCGACTTCTACGTCGACGTGCTCGGCCTGCACATCACCGAGGAGGACGAGGACGCGGTCTACCTGCGCAGCCTGGAAGAGTTCATCCACCACAACCTGGTGCTGCGGAAGGGCCCGGTCGCCGCCGTCGCCGCGTTCGCGTACCGCGTGCGGACACCCGAGGACCTCGACCGCGCCGTCGCGTTCTACACCGAGCTCGGCTGCCGGGTCGAGCGCCGGCCCGGGGGCTTCACGAAGGGCATCGGCGACAGCGTCCGCGTGGAGGACCCGCTCGGCTTCCCGTACGAGTTCTTCTACGACGTCCAGCACGTCGAGCGCCTGACCTGGCGCTACGACGTCCACACGCCGGGCGAGCTGGTGCGCATCGACCACTTCAACCAGGTGACCCCGGACGTCCCGCGCGCCGTGAAGTACATGGAGGACCTCGGGTTCCGGGTGACGGAGGACATCCAGGACGAGGCGGGCACGACCTACGCCGCGTGGATGCGCCGCAAGCCCACTGTGCACGACACCGCGATGACCGGCGGCGACGGCCCGCGCATGCACCACGTCGCGTTCGCCACCCACGAGAAGCACAACATCATCGCGATCTGCGACAAGCTCGGGGCCCTGCGCATGAGCGACGCCATCGAGCGCGGCCCGGGTCGCCACGGCGTCTCCAACGCGTTCTACCTCTACCTGCGCGACCCCGACGGCCATCGCGTCGAGATCTACACGCAGGACTACTACACCGGCGACCCGGACAACCCGGTCGTCACCTGGGACGTCCACGACAACCAGCGCCGCGACTGGTGGGGCAACCCGGTCGTGCCGTCCTGGTACACGGACGCGTCGCCGGTCCTCGACCTGGACGGGAACGTGCAGCCGCTGACGGCCCGGACGGACGACTCGGAGATGGCCGTGACGATCGGTGCGGACGGGTTCTCGTACACGCGGAAGGACGACACGGAGCACGGGTTCAAGTTGGGAGCGCAGTTGTAAGGAGGGGTGCGGGCGGGGCTCAGGCCGTCGCCGCCGCCGGCGGCACATGCGCCAACCCCAATCCCCGCTCCCCATACGTGCTGCGCACCTCCGCGATCACCACGCGGTACGGCCCGATCCACCGCTCGTGGACGCTCTTGGCCTCCTTGTGCACCGGCATCCCGATCAGCTGGTGCAGCGCCTCCAGCGTCTCCCAGTGGTAGACCTCGGCGTGGAGGCCGGTGGCGTCGTTGTGCCACTCCTCCTCGCCGACGGAAAAGTACCAGGAATCGGCCAGCCCGCAGCGGCCCGCTCGCGCCTACCCTGGGTGCTGTCGACGCCGATCCCCGGCGCCGACGCCGCAGGATCGGAGCGGATCATGGGTTGGAGACTCAAGAACCTGACGACGGCCACCTCCGGGGCGCCGCATGCCGTGTACCAGCCGACCGCGTGGCTGTTCGCGCAGTTCACGCGCCACGTCGTGTTCCAGGGCTACAACTCGCTCACCGGCGGCGACGGCCAGCTCTACGAGCTGTACTGCAGCGCGAGCGACGACTGGAACGTCAAGAACCTGGTCTCCGAGGCGGGAGGCGCGGCCGCGGCGACCAACGCGAACGGTTACATCTGGGCGCACCAGGGCTCGCAGCACGTCGTGTACCAGGGCCAGCGGTTCGACGGCCATGTCCACGAGCTCTGGTACACCGAGGACGACGGCTGGAACGCCAACGACCTCACCGAGGCGGCGGGAGCGCCGCTCACCCTCTCGCAGCCGTTCGGCTACGAGACGTACTACGACGGCACGCAGCGCGTCGTCTACCAGGCGCGCGGCGGGGGCCACATCCACGAGCTGAGCAACTCCGGGAACGGCTGGCACGACCTCGACCTGACCGCGGCGACCGGGGCCCCGCCGTGCGCCCCGGACGCCGCGCCGACCGGGTACTCGTTCGAGGACCAGAAGACCGCGCACGTGCTGGTGCGCACCGACGTCGGGCACCTGCTGGAGTTCTGGAAGGACGCCTCCGCCTGGCACTGGGGAGACCTCACCGCGGTCACCGGGGCGCCGATCGTGAGCGACGCGGAGACGGTGAACGGGTACGTCTTCCGCGGCCAGGGCACGCAGCACATCGACTATGTGAGCGGCAACGGCCGGCTGATCGAGCTGTGGTGGGATGCGTCGGGCTGGCACTACTTCGACCTCACCACCGCCGCGTCCGCGGTCACGCCGTACGCCACCTCCAGCCCCGCGGGCTACGCGTTCGAGGCGGGACTGTTCCAGCCGGTCGCGACGCAGCACGTGATCTTCACCGGGCACGACAACAACGTGCACGAGCTCTGGTGGCGTGAAGGCGTCTGGCACACGAACGACATCGGGCCGCTGGTGGGCGCCCCGGCGATCGTCGGGGACCCGGTGGCGTTCGTGGAGGTCGACGAGGGCACGCAGAACGTGTTCTACCTCAGCGACGCGCACGAGATCATCGAGCTGCGCTGGACCCCGTGAGCGCTCAGAACTCGACGTCGGCCGCCGCCGCCACCGCGAACTCCTGACCCGGGTAGCGCAGCCCGGAGAAGTACCGGTTGGTGTGCGCGACGATCTGCTCCGCGCTGATGGTCACGCCCTCCCACTGCGCGTCGGTGGTCGTGTGCGCGTCCCCGACGAGCACGACATCGAAGCCGCGCACGGCCGCGCTCTGCGTCGTGGTGCGGATGCAGAAGTCCGTCTGCGCGCCGGCGACGACCAGGCGGGTGGCGTCGAGGGATTCCAGCACCTCGTCCAGGTCGGTGCCCGCGAACGCGTCGCGGTACTCCTTGCGGACGAGCGCCTCGCCCCTCGCCGGGACCAGGCCGTCGGCGAGCTGCCACGGCGCGCTCTCCCACGGGAGGTCCTCCTCCTCGTGCTGCACCCAGACCACCGGGGTGCCGGCGGCGCGCGCCCGCTCGACGAGCGCGGCGGCGCGGGCGACGACGCCGTCCGCGTCCAGGCAGCCGGGGAGCACCCCCTTCTGCAAGTCGATCACGAGCAGGACGGTCGGGTTCGAGTCGGTCACGTGACCATCCTGGCATCCCGGACGGGGCAGGATGGGACGGTGACCTCACCGAGCAGACCCCTCCCCGTCGTCGCGGCGGTGATCGTGCGCGGCGGGGCCGTGCTGGCCTGCCGGCGCGCGGCGCACAAGGACGCGGCGGGGCGGTGGGAGTTCCCCGGGGGCAAGGTGGAGGCCGGCGAGACGTCCCAGGAGGCGCTGCTCCGCGAGCTGCGCGAGGAGCTCGGCGCCGCGGTGCGGGTGGGCGCGCTGCTCGACAGGACCGTGACCGGGGGTGTGGAGCTCGCCTGTTATGCGGTGACGCTGGAGGGCGCCGCGCCGACGGCCTCCACCGATCACGACGCGCTGGAGTGGCGCGCGACCGACGACCTCGACGGGCTCGACTGGGCCGACGCCGACCGGCCGGTGGTCGCGCTGCTGGGGAGGATGGGGGCGGCGGAGCTGGCCGCTGCGACCGGTTTTGAGGAGGAGTCCCGATGAAGGCGCTGCACTATGAGACATTCTCCGGCCCGGTCGGCGTCGGCGACCTCCGCTCGCCCGAGGTTCCGGACGGCGGTGCGCTGATCCGCGTCGGCGCCTCCGGGCTCTGCCGGAGCGACTGGCACGCCTGGGCCGGCCACGACGACTCGGTGCGGCTGCCGCACGTCCCGGGACACGAGTTCGCCGGGATCGTGGAGGCGGTCGGAGCCGGCGTCGAGGGCTGGCGGCCGGGCGACCGGGTCACGGCGCCGTTCGTCAACGGGTGCGGCGCCTGCGAGTGGTGCTTGTCGGGCCAGGCGCAGGTGTGCCCGCAGCAGACCCAGCCCGGCTTCACGCACTGGGGCTCGCACGCCGAGGTCGTGGTCGTGCGGGCCGCCGACCTCAACCTGGTGGCGGTGCCCGACGGCCTCCCGGACTCCGCCGCGGCGGCCCTGGGCTGCCGGTTCGCGACCGCGTACCGCGCGCTGACCGCGCGAGCCGTCCTCCGCCCCGGCGAGTGGATCGCGGTCTACGGCGCGGGCGGCGTCGGGCTGAGCGCGATCGCGATCGCCCGCGCGCTGGGCGCACGTCCGATCGCGATCGACCGCTCGTCCGACGCGCTCGACGCGGCCGCCCGCGTCGGCGCCGAGCACACCGTCCCGGCCGGCACGGACGCGCCGGAGACCGTCGCCGCCCTGACCTCCGGCGGCGCACACGTCTCGGTCGACGCGGTGGGCTCGGCCGAGACCGCCGCCGCGAGCGTGCTGTCGCTGCGCCGCCGCGGCCGGCATGTGCAGATCGGCCTCCTGGCCGGCGGGATGCCCGTGCTGCCGCTGGACCGCGCGATCGCCTGGGAGCTGGACCTCCTCGGCAGCCACGGGATGGCGGCCGCCGACTACCCGGGGATGCTGGCGCTCGTGGCGTCCGGCGCCCTCCGGCCCGAGCTGCTGGTCACCCGCACCGTCGGCCTGGCCGAGGCCGCGCGCCTCCTCCCCTCGCGGAGTCCGCCCCCAGCACCGGAATCACCGTCCTCGACCCCACCCGCCCCTGACACCGCGCCGACATTCGTGCCGAATGTCGAGAAACGGCACGCGAAACACGACATTCGGCACGAAAATGTCGGCCGGAAACGGGTGGTGGCGGGCCGGATCTGTGCGGTCGCGGGCGGCAGGATGGAGGCATGCGCCTCGCCGACATCCCCGTCCCCGACTCCGCCGCGGCCCGGGCCGCGCTCGAGCTCGCCACCGAATACCACACGCCGTCCCTGCTCAACCATGTGATCCGGTCGTGGCTGTGGGCGGAAGGCTTCGCGACCGTGGAGGGCCTGCATGGCGTCGACCGCGAGCTGCTCTATGTGTCCGCCGTGCTCCACGACATCGGGATCGTGCCCGCCTTCGACAACCACACCCTCGCCTACGAGGACGCCGGTGGCCACGTCGCGAAGGCCCTCACGGCGGGCGCCGGCTGGCCCGCCGCGCGCCGTACCCGCGCGCACGAGGTGATCGTCCGGCACAACTGGCCGGAGGTCGACCCGGCCTTCGACCCGGAGGGCCACCTGCTGGAGGTCGCGACCGCGCTCGACATCTCCGGCGTGCGGCCCGACGTGCTGCCGGTGGAGTTCCGGCGCGAGGTCGTCACCGCGTTCCCGCGACTCGGCCTCGCTGCCGAGTTCACCGCCTGCGTGACCGACCAGGCCGAGCGCAAGCCGGACACCGCGGCGAAGCGGATCGTCGATCGCGGGGTCGCGGAGAAGCTGCGGCGCAACCCGCTGGAGTCCCTCGGCTGACGCGGCCGCGTATCCTCGTCTGGTGACAATCCCGCTCCCCGCCGCCGACTGGCGCGCCCGCGAGGCCGCGCACGCCGAGCGCGCCGACGCGCTCACGGCCGGTCACCGCGCCCGCGCCTCCCGCGGCGAGAAGCACCCGATCGAGGACTTCCTCTTCACCTACTACGCCTACTCGCCGTCTGTGCTGCGCCGCTGGCACCCCGGCGCCGGGGTGGAGCTGCTGGAGGCCGCGGGCGACCCGCGCGCGTCCTGGCGCTGGTACACCGCAGGCGCGACGCCCGGCGCCCTCGTCGTCGACCGCGCCGCGATGGAGCGCGAGAAGGCGCCGCTGCTCGGCACGATCGAGCGCATCCTCCGCTCGACCGCCGCGCGGCCGGGACAGTTCGGCTGCTTCGGCCTGCACGAGTGGGCGATGGTCTACCGGCAGGACGAGCACCGCCACGACGTCCCGCTGCGGCTCGGCCAGGGCGGCACCGACGCCGTGGTGGAGGCCGCTGAGCTGCGCTGCACGCACATCGACGCGTTCCGCTTCTTCACGCCCGAGGCCGTGCCCCGCAACCGCTTCGCGCCCACGCGCGAGACGCAGCCGGAGCTGGAGCAGCCCGGCTGCCTGCACGCCGGGATGGACGTCTACAAGTGGGCGATGAAGCTCGGCCCGCTCGTCCCGGGCGAGCTCCTGCTCGACGCGTTCGAGCTCGCCCGCGACATCCGGATGCTCGACATGCAGGCCTCGCCCTACGACATGCGGCCGTGGGGCGCGGAGCCCGTGCGCGTCGAGACCGCGGAGGGCAAGGCCGAGTACGTGCGCAGGCAGCGCGCGTTCGCCGAGCGGTCGAACGCCCTGCGCGAGCGGGTGCTCGAAGCGTGGCCGGGCGGTCGGCGGGTCACGCCCGCCCCGGACCGCGTCCCGGCTTAGCCGCCGTTGCCTCCGCCGCCGCCCTTGCCTCCGCCTCCGCCGGTTCCTCCACCGAGGAGGCCGCCGCCGGTCGGCTGCGGCGTCGGGGTGGTGGTCGGCGCCGGCGTCGACGTGTTCTGACCCGAGCTGATCTGGAGGGTGATGCTCGACCCGCCGTCCACGGAGGAGCCCGACGACGGGTCCGTGCCCGCGACGGTGCCGGCCGGCTGGTCGCTCGGGACCGGCGTCTGGTCGACGGTCACCGTCAGCCCGAGCCCCTGGAGCAGCGTGGTCGCCTGGTCGGGCGTCTTGCCGCTCACGTCGGGCACGGTCACCTGGCTGCCGTACAGCACCGAGCTGTCGGGCTTCGGGAAGGAGTCGCCGCCGTAGACGTCGTCGAGCGCCTTCAGGATCGGCTTGGCGATCGAGAACTTGACGTTGCCGCCGCCGATGCCGTCGAAGTCGAGGCTCCGCAGCGGGACGGACCCGGACACGTTGCCCACCCAGGTGGCCTGGGCGACCTTGGTGGTGGAGGTGATCATCCAGTTCTGCAGCGAGTCGTCCGTCGTTCCGGTCTTGCCCATGATCGGGGTGCCGTCGTACGGGTTCGCGCTGGCCGCGGTGCCGCCGCCGCGCATGACGCCCTGCAGCGCGTAGGTGATGCCGGACGCGATGTTCTTCTGGAGGCCCTGCGTGCAGGTCGACGGACTCACCTTGTGCGGGGTCCCGTCCGCGTTGACGACCTTGTCGATCGCGATCGGCGTGCAGACCGTGCCGCCGTTCGCGATTCCCGCGTAGGCCGTCGCCATCGTCAGCGGCGCGATGTTGTTCGTGCCGAGGATCATCGACGGGTAGGAGTTGAGCTGCGCGCCGCTCTTGGCCGGATGCACGCCGAGGCTCTGCGCCGCCTTGAGGATGGAGCAGAGGTCGGTCTTGGTGGCCATCATGGCGAACGCGGTGTTGACGGACTGCGCCGTCGCCGACATCACCGACAGCCGGCTCGCCGACCCTTCGTCGTTGGACACCGGCCAGTCCGGCCCGGACACCGTGCCGCACGAGCTGTGGAACTGGGACATCGAGAAGTTGTGCTGGGAGGCGTCGATCGACTCGTACAGACTGTGGCCGCCCTCCAGCCAGCCGGCGAGGTCGAACGCCTTGAACGTCGAGCCGGTCTGGAAGCCCTGCGAGCCTCCGTAGGCCTCGTCGGTGTTGTAGTTCACCGCCGTGGTGCCGGGCTGCGCCTGGTCGGTGTTGTTGAAGGCCTTGTTCTGCACCATCGTGACGATGCGCCCGGTGCCGACCTCGACCGACACGTTCGTCGCGCCGACGTCGATGTCGGGCCGCGACGCCGGGATGTACTTGGAGATCGACTGCTGGGCAGCGGCCTGGAGGTCGAGGTTCAGGGTCGTGTAGATCTTGAGCCCGCCGCGGTTGAGCGTGGTCCAACGGTCGGCGCTGGTCTTGCCGTACGCCGGGTCGTTGAGGATGACGTCGCGGACGTAGTCGCAGAAGAACGCCGCGTTGACGTTCTGCGCGATGGCGCAGCCCGAGGCCGTCTGCGTGACGGTGGGCTGGATGGCCGCCTTCTTGGCGGCGTCCCGGTCGGCCAGCGAGATCTTGTGGTTCACGTACATGCGGTCGAGCACGTAGTCGCGCCGCTGCTTGGTGAGCTTGTAGCCGTTCGCGGCGCCGTTGTCCTTGTTGTTCGGCTCGTCGATGCGGAGGTTCGACGGGTTGTTGACGATGGCGATCAGGGTCGCCGCCTGCGGGAGGGTGAGGTTGGCGGCGCTGGTGTTGAAGTAGTACTCCGACGCCGCCTCGATGCCGTACACCTGGCCGCCGAAGCCGACGACGTTGAGGTAGCCGAGCAGGATGTCCTGCTTGCTGTACTTCTTCTCCAGCCCGACCGCGTACCGCATCTCCTGGATCTTGCGCTGCAGGGTGACACCCGCGGCGTCGTTGTAGCAGGCCTGGACCTTCTTCTGGTCGGTGAGCCCCTCGCAGTGCTCCACCTCGACGTTCTTGACGTACTGCTGGGTGATGGACGACCCGCCCTGGACGTTCCCGCCGACGACGGTGGAGAGCGCGCCGCGCACGGTGCCGAACAGGTCGACGGCGCCCTCGCTGTAGAACCGGGGGTCCTCGGCGGAGGTGGCGGCGTCCTTGGCGACGTTCGCGACCTGGGCCCAGGCGACGTCCTTGCGGTTCTGCGCGTAGAACTGGGCGATCGGGACGTCGTTCCCGCCCTGCTTGGCGTACACGGTCGAGTTCTGCGCGAACTGCCCGATGTTGAGGTCGGCCGGCAGCTTGTTGAAGTCGCTGATGCCCGCAGCGGCCGCTACGCCGGCTCCCAGGAAACCCGGAAGGAAGAACAAGGTCGAGAGCACTGCGGCGACGAGCGCGAGCGCCACCCACTGCACGATCGCGGCGTTTCGGGTGCGCGGAGTACGCATCTCGAACCGCTTGAGGGGCTCGATACGCTCGTCGATCGCCTGAAGGCGCGGGGAATTTGGGAATCTGTCCGGGTTGGGCACGTATCCACGCTTCCAGGGTCTGCTGTGGGACGGGTTGAGACATGCACTGTACCCCTATGGGGACTTTCAGGAAGGGGCGCGGAAAGGCGCCGGCCCCCGAAGGAGCCGGCGCCTCGCACCGCTGAGCGCGCTTACGCCGCCGCGGCGTACACCGCCCGTGGCCGCACCTGCAGCGCCCCGTCGACGGCGTCCACCACGACGGTCCCGCCGTCCACCACGCTGCCCGCGACCATCAGCTCGGCGATCCGGTCGTCCACCTCGCGCTGGATGACGCGGCGGAGCGGACGGGCGCCGTACTCCGGCTCGTAGCCGGCCTCGGCGATCCACGCCACGGCCGCCTCCGTCACCTCGAAGCCGATCGAGCGGTGTGCCAGCCGGGCCGCCGTCGCCTGCAGCAGCAGGCGGACGATGTCGCGGAGCTGCTCGGTGTCCAGCTTGCGGAACAGCACGATCTCGTCGATGCGGTTCAGGAACTCGGGACGCATGGCCTCCCGGAGCTTGCCCATCACGCGGTCGCGGATGTCCTTGTCGGACGCGAACCCGTCGGAGCCCGCAGCCACGAAGCCGAGCGCGCCGCTGCGGGACGCCAGGAACTCGGAGCCCAGGTTGGAGGTCATGATGACGACCGTGTTGCGGAAGTCGACCGTGCGGCCCTGGCCGTCCGTCAGCCTGCCGTCGTCCAGCACCTGCAGCAGCAGGTTGAACACGTCGGGGTGCGCCTTCTCGATCTCGTCGAACAGCACCACCGAGTACGGGTTGCGGCGCACGCGCTCGGTGAGCTGGCCGGCCTCGTCGTAGCCGACGTATCCGGGAGGGGCGCCGACCAGGCGGGCGACCGTGTGGCGCTCGCCGAACTCGCTCATGTCGAACCGGATCATCGCCTTGTCGTCGCCGAACAGCGACTCCGCCAGCGACTTGGCCAGCTCGGTCTTGCCGACGCCGGTCGGGCCGAGGAACAGGAACGAACCGACCGGGCGGCGCTCGTCGCCGAGGCCGGTGCGGTTGCGGCGCACCGCCTTCGCGACGGCCGTCACGGCGTCGTCCTGGCCGATGACGCGCGCGTGCAGCTCCGACTCCAGCGCGGCGAGGCGCTCGCGGTCGGCGTCGCCGATGCGGGACACCGGGATGCCGGTCGCCCGGGACACGATCGCCGCGATCTCGGGCTCGTCCACGACCGCCTCCGCAGCGTGGCGCGGGGCCTTCCCGAGCTCGTCGATCCCGTGCTGGACGGCCTCCATCTCGTCGCGCAGGCGGGACGCCTCCTCGTAGTGCTCGGCGGCGACGGCGGAGTTCTTCTCGGACTCCAGGGTCGCCAGCCGCTGCATCAGCTCGGACGCGTCGACGCGCTTGCCGAGCGACAGCCGCAGCCGCGCGCCGGCCTGGTCGATCAGGTCGATCGCCTTGTCCGGCAGGAACCGGTCGGAGATGTAGCGGTTGGACAGCTCCACGGCCGCGCGGATCGCCTCCGGCGTGTACGACACGGCGTGGTGGTCCTCGTAGGCGGAACGCAGGCCGTCCAGGATGAGCACGGCGTCCTCGACGCTCGGCTCGCCGACCATCACCGGCTGGAAGCGGCGCTCCAGCGCCGGGTCCTTCTCGATGCGGCGGTACTCCTTGAGCGTGGTGGCCCCCACCAGGTGGAGGTCGCCGCGCGACAGGCGCGGCTTGAGGATGTTGCCCGCGTCCATGCCGCCGGACTCGCCGGACCCTCCGGCGCCGACCACGGTGTGCAGCTCGTCCACGAACACGATCAGCTCGTCCTTGCCCGCGCTGATCTCGTCCATGAGCTTCGTGAGCCGCTCCTCGAAGTCGCCGCGGTAGCGGGTGCCGGCGACCATTCCGGCGAGGTCGAGCGCGACCACCTTCTTCTCCAGCAGCTGGTCGGGGACGTCGCCGGCGACGATCGCGCGGGCCAGGCCCTCCACGATCGCGGTCTTGCCGACGCCGGCCTCGCCGACCAGGACGGGGTTGTTCTTGGTCCGGCGGGAGAGGATCTCGACGGTCTGCTCGATCTCGTCGAGCCGGCCGATGACCGGGTCCAGCTTGCCCTCGCGCGCGAGCGCGGTCAGGTCGGTTCCGAACTGGTCGAGCATCGGGGTCTCGGAGTCGCCTGCCGCCTCGGCGGCCTCCTGACCTCCCGCGCCGACCGTGGCGGACTGCCGCATGGCGTTGGTGAGGGAGTCCGGGGTGACGCCCGCGGCCTGGAGGACCTGACCGGCGGGCGCGTCCTGGCCGATCACGAGCGCGAAGAAGAGGTGCTCGGGGTCGATGTAGGTCGCACCGGAGGCGCGGGCCACCTGGTAGGCGTGGAACAGTACGCGCTGGGCGGACGCCGTGATCGAGGCGCCGTCGGCGTCGATGGGCTCGCCGGAGGCCGGGAGGCGCTGCTCGGCGGCGTCGGCGACCGCGGACGGGTCGACGCCGATGCGGCGCATGGCCTCGGACGCGGGCTCCTGGCGGGCCATCACGCGGAGGATGTGCAGGGCGTCGAGCTCGCGGTGGCCGTGCTCAAGCGCGTAACGGCCCGCCTCGGCGAGGAGTTCCTGCGTGCGCCGGCTGAGGAACCGGCTGATGTCGATGGAGCGCGCGGCGCGGGCGCGCTCCCCGCGAGGTAGCGCGAGAGGAACTCGTCGAACGAGTTCTCGCTGCCGCTCTCAGGGGTGAAGTTCTCGGGCACCTGATCTCCTGTTTCATAAAGTTGAGTTGGTTGCACTCAAGTTCAACGATTCGGGGGAAGGTTTATTCCGGGATGCGGGGACGAATTCGGCGCGGTGGTACCGTCGCCCGCATGGGGAAGCACGGCGTCTCGAACAGTCCCGGTCCGGCCGTCGTGGTGATCGGCGACGGCGTCGCGGGTGCGGCCACCGCCTTCGCGCTCGCCCGGCTCGGCGCCGCGGTCACGATCCTGGACGCCGGCCTCCCCGGACGCGCGACCGACGCGGGCGCGGGCATCGTGCAGCCGTGGAGCACCAGCGCGGGCGGCGACTTCTACGAGCTCTACGCGGCCGGGGCCGACTTCTATCCGGAGCTGATCGACCGGCTGGCCGAGGCGGGCGTCCACGACATCGGCTACCGGCGCTCGGGCGCGCTCGTCGTCAACCGGGAGGCGGCCGTCATCGACGAGGTGGAGGCCAGGGTCCGCGGACGCGCTGCCGCCTCCCGCACCGCCGGCGAGGTGCGCAGGGTGGGCGCGGCGGAGGCGCGCGAACTGTTCCCTCCGCTGGCCGACGACCTCCACGCCCTCCACATCGCGGGAGGCGCCCGGGTGGACGGGCGCGCGCTGCGCACCGGCCTGCTCGCCGCCGCGACCGCCCTCGGCGCGACGCACCTGGACGCCACCGCAGCGCTCGACGCCGACCGGGTCGTGACCGTCGACGGGGAGACCGTCCCCGCCGACGCCGTCGTGGTCGCCGCGGGCGCCTGGACCGACCGCGTGCTCCTCCCGCTCGGTGTCCGCGTGCCCGTGGAGCCGCAGCGCGGCCAGCTCGTGCACCTGCGCGTCGACGCCGACACCCGCGCGTGGCCGTCCGTGCACCCGGTCGCCCCGCACTACCTGGTGGCGTTCGACGCCGGGCGGATCGTCGCGGGCGCCACCCGGGAGGCCGGCTCCGGGTTCGACGCCCGGGTGACGGCGGCGGGCGTCCGGCAGGTGCTGGACGATGCGCTCGCGATCGCGCCCGGCCTGGCCGACGCGACGGTGGTCGAGACGTGGGTCGGGCTGCGCCCCGCCCCGGAAGGCGACCTCCCGACCGCGGGCCCGGTGGACGACCGGCCCGGCCTCTACGTCAGCACCGGCTTCGGCGCCGGGGGCCTCACCATGGGCCCGCTGATCGGCGACCTGCTTGCGGAGCGCATCCTCGCAACGCTCGCCTGACCGGCTCTTCACCGGCTATCCTTCCGGCGTTCACCGCCGTCTTGGACTTTTCTGGGGACGACGGGGATTGACTGGGAACGGACGCTGATTCGGAAGGACGGTGCCGACCTGTCTGTCACGATGCTGCGGCCGGCCCCGACCAGGAGTGCCGCCACGCTCACCCGCCCCGCGGTGCTCGCCGCGCTGTTCGGCGTGCTCGCGACCGCGCTCGCGGCCATCGGCTCCGGCATCCCGTCGCTCTGGGGCGACGAAGCCACCAGCATCATGTCCGCGCAGCGCACGCTGCCGTCGCTGTTCCGGATGCTCGGCAACGTCGACGCCGTGCACGGCACGTACTATCTGGGCCTGCACTTCTGGGGCGACCTGGTCGGGTTCTCCCCGTTCGCGGTCCGGCTCCCGAGTGCGATCGTGGTCGGGCTCGCCACCGCGGCCGTCGTGCTGCTGGCGGCGCGGCTGCGGGACGCCCGCACGGCGGTCATCGCCGGCCTGGTCTGCGCGATCCTCCCCCGCGTCACCTACATGGGCGAGGAGGCGCGGTCGTTCGCGTTCTCGGCGGCGGTCGCCGCGTGGCTGACCGTGCTGCTGGTCGCCGCGCTCGACCGCCGGCGTCCGCGGGCGGCGTGGTTCGTCGGCTACGGCGTGCTGCTCGCGGCCGGGACGTACGTCTTCCTCTACACGATCCTGTTCGTGGTGGTCCACGGCGTGATCGTCGCCGTGTGCCGCCCGCCGCGACGCACCGTCCGCGGCCTGCTGATCGCGGTCGGCGCCGCGGTGTCGGCCGTCGCTCCGCTGCTGGTCTTCGCGATCGGCCAGCACCACCAGATCTCCTACCTCGGCGCAGTGCCGCAGCTCTCGGCGGAGACCCTGTTCAGCGGACTGTGGTTCGGCGACTCCTGGCCGCTCGCGATCGCGGCCTGGGCGCTCATCGTCGTGGCCGCGGCGGTCGCGATCCGGCAGTGGATGCGTGCCGCGCGCGCCCGCGGAGAGCGGTTCTTCGCCCGCGGGGAGTCGCGCCTCCCGACGCTCGTCGGCGTCGCCCTGCTCTGGCTGCTGCTGCCGCCCGCCATCCTGATCGCCGTGCAGTCGTTCGTGCCCGACTTCACCGCCCGGTACGTGTCGTTCTGCGCGCCGGCCGCTGCGCTGCTGATCGCGTGCGGTGTGGACGACCTCCTCCGGTGGCGGCGCTGGGCGGGCGCGGTCGCCGGCGTGCTCGTGCTCGCGCTGTGCGTCCCGGTCTATGTGGCGGAGCGCACGCCCTACGCGAAGAACCAGAGCGACTGGGCGGAGGTCTCGGCCGCGATCGGAGCGCATGCCCGCCCCGGCGACGCGGTCGTGTTCGACGAGTCGGCCAAGCCGTCCAAGCGCCCGCGCCTCGCCGAGCACACCTACCCGGCGGGCTTCGAGGACACGACGGACGTCGCCATCGACCTCCCGGCCGCCAAGACGACGTCGTGGCACGACAGCGCCTACACTGTGCGCCAGGCCGCCGCCCGCGGCCGGTTCGACAGGGTCGACCGGGTCTGGCTGATCGAGTACGCCTCCTCCCGCGGCTCCGTCGACGACTACGGCGTCGCCGACCTCACCACTCTCGGCTTCCACGAGACCACCACGCGGATCGCGACGCATCGCGAGCTGATCTCGCTGTACGAAAGGACCCCATGACCCCCCACGCACTGGCCGCCGCCGGCGCCCTCGTCCATACCGGCCTCCTCGACCCACAGGGCCTCATCCAGGCCGCAGGACCCTGGGCGCTGGTCGGCATCTGCGCGATCGTCTTCGCCGAGACCGGCCTCCTGCTGGGCTTCTTCCTGCCCGGCGACACCCTGCTGTTCTTCGCGGGCGTGCTGACGCTCACCGGACACATCCCGCAGCCGCTCTGGCTGGTGATCGTGGCCGTCGCCATCGCCGCGATCCTCGGCGGGGAGGTCGGCTACCTGATCGGCCGGAAATCGGGACCCGCGGTGTTCGACCGGCGCGAGTCCGGCGTGTTCAGCCGGGCGAGCGTGACCCGCACTCAGGCCTTCTTCGACAAGTACGGCAGCGGCGCGGTCGTGGTCGCGCGCTTCGTCCCGGTGGTGCGCACCTTCGCGCCGGTCGCGGCGGGCGTCGGCCGGATGCGGCACGGCGTGTTCAGCCTGTTCAACGTGATCGGCGCCGCGGTCTGGGCCGCCGCCGTCACCCTCATCGGGTTCGGACTCGGCCACATCCCGGGCGTCGCGGACTTCGTGTCGAAGTACCTGGACATCGTCCTCATCGGGATCGTCGTCATCTCGGTCGGGCCGGTGCTGGTGCGTGCGATCGCGCTCCGGCGGCGGAAGTCGCGCGTCGAGTCGTGAGGCACGGCGCCCGGCGTCGGCGGCCGCCGCTAGCGTAGGGGCCATGGTCGTCACCCTGGACCGCGACGAAGCGCGCCGGATCGCCGTGCGCGCGCAGCGCCTGGACGCCGACCGGCCCGCCGGGCTCGTGCCGCTCGCCGAGAGCCTGACCTTCCTCCAGCTCGACCCCACGGCCGCCATAGCGCCGAGCGCGGACCTCATCGCGTACACGCGCCTCGGGGCGGCCTACCGGCCCGAGACCCTCGTCGCGGCGCTGGAGACCGACCGGCTGCTCTACGAGGTGAAGGCGATGGACGATCCCGTCACCCCGCCGTTCGCGATGGTCCGGCCGGTGTCCGACCTCGGCCTGCACCTCGACCGGATGTCGCGCTGGCCGGAACGCATGAGCGGGGCTCACGCCTGGCTGAAGGCCAACGAGTCCTTCCGCCGCGACGTGCTCGCCCGGCTGCGCGACAACGGCCCGACGCTCTCCAAGGACATCCCGGACACCGCCGCCGTGCCGTGGGTGTCCACCGGCTGGACGCACAACCAGAACGTCACGCGGCTGCTCGAACTGCTGCAGGGGCGCGGGGAGGTTGCGGTCGCGGGCCGCATCGGGCGCCAGCGAACCTGGGACCTGGGCGAACGCGTCTACCCCGCGGACATCGTGGTGGTGCCGGAGGCCGAGGCCGGTCCGCTGCGCGACGAGCGGAGGCTGCGCTCCTCGGCATCGCCCGCCGCGCCCTGGTCGGCGAGGCGGGCGAGCCGGCCCGGGTGGACGGCAGCTCGCTGGAGTGGCGGGTGGACCCCGCCGCGGTCGGCCTCCCCTTCGCCGGCCGCACCGCGCTGCTGTCGCCGTTCGACCGGCTCGTGCACGACCGTGTCCGGACGAAGGAGGTGTTCGGCTTCGACTACCTGCTGGAGATGTACAAGCCCGCAGCCAAGCGCCGCTGGGGCTACTTCGCGCTGCCGATCCTGCACGGCGACCGGCTGGTCGGCAAGCTCGACGCGACGGCCGACCGCAAGGCGGGAGTCCTGCGGGTCGCGGCCGTCCACGAGGACGAGCCGTTCGCACCGGAGGTCCGGGACGAAGTGTGCGCCGAGATCGCCGCCCTCGCAGCCTGGCTGGGGCTGACTCCGGACTACGCGGCGTGACCGTCAGCGCGCGACGCGTGTCAGGAACAGCCACGCGCTGACCGTGCCGCCGACCACGGCGACCGCCACCGCGAGCGCGACGAGGTAGAGGCCGACCGGGAGTCCGGCGATGGTGAGGGCGGCGCCGACGACGAGGATGACGCACGTGACGGTGCGCGGCGGGGCGACATCCAGCACGCGCGAGAGCCGCTCGCCCCGGCGGGAGCGACCGGCCCGGCGGTCCAGCACCTCCAGCGCCGCAGCCACCACCACGGCGACGACCACGAGCTCGATCCCGGCCGCGACCATCCCCTGCCCCGGCAGCGCGAGCGCCAGCCCGACGAGCACCGGCACCAGGAAGAGTCCGAGGGTCTGAGCGGCCCGGTTGCGCAGCTCGGCCGACGACGCGATGGCCTCGATGCGGATCGAGACCGCCACGAACAGGAGGCCGAGGAGCGGCCCCGGCCCCTCCGCTCACCACCGCGAAGGTGAACCAGTCCGCCACGCGCTCACCCTACGTCAGCGGGCGGCCGTCGGGCAGGCCCGGCGGCGCGCCCACCGGCGTAGCGCCTCCCTAGGCGGCCGACTCGCGCGCGTGCGGGTCGGAGCCGTTCAGCACCTCCACGACGCGGTCGTAGTCGCCGCGGGCCTCGCCGTAGCGGAGGAACTTCACCCGCTCCACCTGCAGCTCGGTCGCGGCGGGCTGCGTCTCGATCAGCTCCATGACCTCCGCCACGAACTCGTCCAGCGGCATCGCGAAGTCGCTCTCCTCCTGCCCGGGCATCAGCGCCGTGCGCACCGCGGGCGGCACCAGCTCCACGACGCTCACCGTGCTGTCGGCGAGCTGCAGGCGGATGCTCTCGCTGAGCATGTGGATGGCCGCCTTGCTGGCGTTGTAGCTCGGCGTGACCTTCAGCGGCGTGAACGCGAGGCCCGAGGAGACCGTCACGATCGTGGCGTCCGGACGCGTCTGCAGGTGCTCCACGAACGCGGCGATCAGCCGGATCGGCCCGAGCACGTTCGTGGTGACGATCGACTCGGCCGAGGCGAGGAAGGCCTCGGGGCGGTGCCAGTCCTCTGCACGCATGATGCCGGCCATCGTGACCAGCACGTTCAGGTCGGGGTGGGCGGCGAGCACGGTGTCGGCGGCCTCCCGGATGCTCCGGGCGTCGGCGGTGTCGATGCGGACCGTGTCGATGCCGGGGTGCTCGGCGGCGATCCGTTCGAGCAGTTCGGTGCGGCGGCCGCCGACGATGACGGTGTTGCCGCGCTCGTGGAGGGCGACGGCGAGGGCGAGCCCGATGCCGCTGGTGGCGCCGGGGATGAAGACGGTGTTCCCTGTGATGTCCATGCCCTCCACTCTGCGGGCGTTCCTCCGCGGGCGGGAGCGGAGCCCTCATCGGGGGATCCGCGATCCCTGGCTCGGCCGCGCCCGAGGCCGGATGATGGTGGGATGGACCGCACCGCCCTCGCCGACTTCCTCCGCCGCCGCCGCGAGGCCCTGCGCCCCGAGGACGTCGGCCTGCCCTCCGGCCCCCGCCGCCGCGCTCCCGGCCTCCGCCGCGAGGAGGTCGCGATGCTCGCCGCGATGTCGAACGACTACTACACGCGGCTGGAGCAGCGCCGCGGCCCGCAGCCGAGCGACCAGATGCTCGCCTCCCTCGCCCGCGCCCTCCGGCTGTCCGCCGACGAGCGGGACTACCTGTACCGCGTCGCCGGCCACAACCCGCCCGACCGCCTCGGCGGAGCGCACGTGCCTCCCGCGCTCCAGCGCGTGCTCGACCGGCTGGAGGACACCCCGGCGCTCGTGCTGTCGAACCTCGGCGAGACCCTCGTGCAGAACCGGCTCGCCGTCGCGCTGCTCGGCGACCGCTCCCACTACACGGGACTGGAGCGCAGCGAGTACTACCGCTGGTTCACCGACCCGGCGACCGAGCGGGCGATGTACCCGGAGGCCGACCGCGACCGGCAGAGCCGCGCCCAGGTGGCCTCCCTTCGCGACGCGTACGGCGCCCTGGGGCCGCAGTCGCGCGCAGGCGAGCTGGTGCGCGCGCTGCAGGAGCGGAGCCCGGAGTTCGCGGAGCTGTGGGAGCGGCACGAGGTCGCCCGCCGGTTCGAGGACCACAAGACCCTCCTCCACCCGGAGCTCGGCGCGATCGAGCTGGACTGCCAGGCCCTGTTCACCGAGGACCAGTCGCAGTGCCTCCTCGTGCTGACGGCCGCGCCGCGCACGGAGGCCGCGGAGAAGCTGGCGCTGCTGGGCGTGCTGGGCACGCAGTCCTTCGCCTGAGCGGGCGGCGCTCCGTCCCGTCTCGACATTTGAGCCCTCTCAGGTTAATGAGTTATGCTCAGTTTCATGTCCGCGGGCTCCGGCCCTGGGACGCAGCCCGCTGAGCCGGGCGGATCCCCGGGCCCCCACAACCGACGCCGCTGGTGGCTGGCCGGCGGGATCGTCGTCGCCGCGGCGGTGATCGCCGCCGCCGTGCTGGGCGGCATCGCCATCGGACGCTCGGCGGCCTCCGGTCCCATCCGGCTCGTCGCGGCCGGAGAGCCGGGGCCGAACCCGTTCACCCAGAGCACCCAGCGGGACGCGGCTCCCGCCCCGAGCGACATCGTCGCGAAGAAGACCGCCCAGCTCCGGGCCTCCCTCCCGAAGGATGCGGGGACGGACACGCCGGTCGCGGGAGGGACCACCCCGGGACTCTACGGCGGGAGCGGGGACGCACAGGTCTGCGACCCGCAGCGCCTGGTGGCGTTCCTCGCCGGCGCCCACGCGAAGGCGGCGGCGTGGGCGCGTGTGCTCGGCATCGCGCCCACGAAGATCGCGGCCTACGTCTCCGGCCTGACGCCGGTGATCCTGGGCAGCGATACGCTCGTGCAGAACCACGGCTACCGCTCGGGAGCGGCGACCTCGTTCCCCGCGATCCTCCAGGCGGGCACCGCCGTGCTCGTCGACGCGACCGGCACACCGCGGGTCAAATGCAACTGCGGCAACCCGCTGACCGAGCCGCAGCCGCTCTCGGTGCCGTCGGCGGCCACGGTCGGGACGGCGTGGCCGGGGTATACCGGCCGCTCGGTGATCCTCATCCACTCGGGGCGCCCCGGCGGCTCGCTCCCCTGGTCGATCTGGAGACCGGTCGGGTCTACGACCAGCCGGTCGGATCGGCCGGGGCGGTCTGGGCGGCGGTGACCTGGAGCTCGTCGGCCGGAATCGGGCTGGTGGACCAGTCGGTGGTGTGGACGAGTCGCGACGGTGCTTCGTGGGCGCAGGTCGCCACCGTTCCCCACGAGCTGATCGACGACCTGGCCTGGGGCGACGGCCGCTGGGTCGCCGTCGCCCTGTCCGACGACCAGGCCAGCGTGCACTCCGAGATCCTGACCTCGGCGGACCTGGCCTCCTGGTCGACCGCCGCGACGGTCGCCGAGCGGCTCCGCGGCGTAGGCTTCGGCGCCGGACGCTGGCTGGCGGTCGGCGACCCGGCCGACGGCTACAGCGACACCCTCGGCCTCTCCGCGCCGAGCGGCCGCGCGGTGGTGCACGCCAGCGACGACGGCGCGAGCTGGACTCCGGCGGCGACGGTGCAGACTCCCGGCGCCGACGGCTTCTGGTCGGTGGCGTACGGCGGAGGCCACTGGCTCGCGACGACCGCGGCCGTGTACGTGCAGAACTCGCCGGTCACCGTGTTCCAGAGCGCGGACGGCAGCGCGTGGGCGGTGAGTGGAGCCCCGCTTTCCGGTCAGACGACCGGCTCGGTCGCGTACGGGTCGGGCGGCTGGCGGATCGCCGCGGCGACGACCTACCCCGCGGACCAGGCCACCGGGCTGCCCGCGACCGAGGACACCGTGATCGACGCGGGCACGGACGCGCAGACCTGGTCGACGTCCACCCCGGCCGCGCTCACGGGGCGGCTCCCGCACGGCCTCGCGTTCGGCGGCGGTCGCTGGCTGCTCGGCAGCGAGGACTCGGGGATGCAGAACCAGGCGCACTCCCTCAACACGACGACGGTGTCCGCGAGCGCCGACGGGACGACCTGGACGACCGCCGGGCGCATCGACGGGCCGCTGGGGGCGCTGGCGTACGGGGACGTGGTCGCGGGGTCGCCGGGCTCTTCACCGGCTCCGTCCGCGACACCCGCCCCGACCGCGACCGCGCCCGCCGGCGGCTCCGGGGGCTCGGCCGGCGCCGACTGCAGCGCCGCGGCCCTCCAGCGCGCCCTCGACGCCGCGGGGCTCACCGGCACCATCGGCACCGACCTGGCGTGCAGCGCTGGCTGGGCGACGGCCGGCGTGAACCATCCCGAGGCGCAGACGACCGCGGTGTTCCAGTGGGTGGACGGCGCCTGGCAGGTCCGCGACCGCACCGCGGTGTGCGCGCAGAACGTCCTCCCGCCGGCGGTCCAGCCGGCGGCATGCAACAGCAACTGAGCGGCGCGGACGTGACGGCCGCCCGCGGCACCGGGTAGCCTGTGCGCCGTGGATGTCATCGGCTGGCTTCTCGACGGCGACCCTGCGATCCGCTGGCAGGTGCGCCGCGACCTCCTGCACGAGTCGGACGCCGCGGTCGCCGCGGAGCGCGCGAACGTGGAGACCGAGGGCTGGGGCGCACGCCTGCTCGACCTGCAGCGCGAGGACGGCACCTGGGGCGAGGGCGTCTGGACGCAGCGCGACCGGGTGGGCGTGGACGACGCGATGCTCATGCTGGCGGTGCTCGGCGCGCCGGCGGACGGCGAGCGCACCCGGGTCGCGGTCGACCGGGTCGCGCGTCAGGTCGACTGGGGCGAGGAGTGGTGGAACCACGCCTTCTTCGACGGCGAGGTGGAGCCGTGCATCAACGGCCGGGTGCTCGTCGCCGGGGCGCGGTTCGGGCATCCCAGCGAGCTGATCGTGGAGCGGCTCCTGAACGAGCAGCAGGACGACGGCGGCTGGAACTGCTACGCGGAGACCCGCCAGGACCCCGGATCGTTCCACAGCACGATCTGCGCACTCGAGGGCCTGACCGCCTATCGTGACGGGGGCGGCCCGACCGACGTGGAGGCGGCCATCGCCCGCGGCCACGAGTACCTGCTGGCGCGCGGCCTGATGCGCCGCCTGAGCGACGGCTCGCTCATTCGCGAGAGCTGGCTCCGGTTCTCGTTCCCGTACTACTGGGCGTTCGACCTGCTGCGCGGCCTCGACCACCTGCGGGCGGCGGGCGTCCCGCCGGACGAGCGGGTCGCCGAGGCCGTGGCGGTCGTCTCCTCGCGCCGGCAGCCCGACGGCCGCTGGCTGCTCGACCACGAGCACTCCGGCCGCGCCCTCCTGGACATGGAGGCGGTGGGCGAGCCCAGCCGGTGGAACACGCTCCGCGCGCTGCGGGTGCTGGAGTGGGCCGGAGCGTGACGGACTAGTCCACGACCCGTCCCTCCGCCTCCAGCTTCTGGAACCACTTCGTCCGCGCCGCGACCGCGTGCGCGGCGGAGGGGATGCCGCGCACGCGGAGCCGGATGCCGCGCCCTTCGAGCTCCTGGTCGAGGTTCTGCAGGGCGAGGATGACGGTGATGGAGATGTCCTGGAGCGGTGAGCAGTCCAGCGTGAGCTCGGCGACCTCGCCGGCCGCGCGGGCGGCATCCGCTGCGTCCAGGATGGCCTGCTCGGTCGCGAGGACGTTGGCGGTGTAGAGCGGCCCGAGGAGGCTGACGCCCAGGCGGCCGCCGGCCGCCTCCTCCACCCGGACGCGCGGCTTGTTGAGCGCCGCCAGCACCAGCACGAGGGTGAACAGCACCCCGACTCCCACCGCGGCGAGCAGCCCGGCGGTCAGGCCGATGACCGCGGTCGCCATGGCGATGGCGAAATCTCGCCTGCTGATCCGCCAGAGCAGCACCAGGTCCTTCACGTCGATCAGCCCGAACACCGCGACGAACACCAGCGCGGCGAGCGTCGCCTGCGGCAGGAGGCTGATCACCGGCCCGAGGAACAGCCCGATCAGCAGCGCCAGCACGACCGTGACCAGCGCCGCCAGCTGCGAGCGCGCTCCCGCCGCTTTGTTCACCGCGCTCTGCGAGAAGCCGCCCGCCGCCGGCAACGTCTGGAACCAGCCGCCGATCAGGTTCGCCATCGCGGTCGCGAGCAGCTCGCGGTTGCTGTCGATCCGCGGGTCGTCCAGTTCGCGGATGCCGCGCGCGACGGCCGCCGACTCCAGGAAAGCCATGACCGCGATCGCCAACGCGCCGGGGATCAGCTGGAAGACATGGTCGAGGCTCGGCAGCGCCGGCAGCGGGAACGCGCGCGCCACCGGGGTGATCAGCTCCACCCCAGCGGCACGGAGCCCGCCGAACGCCACCAGCAGGATCCCCGCCGCCACCACGAGCAGCGGGCCGGGCACCCGCGGCAGGAAGCGCTTGAACAGGAACAGCGCGGCGACCGACACCAGCGACAGGATCGTCGTCACGGGGTTGGCGTGCGGGATCGCCGCGACGACCGCGTTCACGCTGTGGACGAAGCCGCCGCCGGTCGGGGCGTCCGTCTCCCCCAGCAGCTTCGGGAGCTGACCGACCGCGACCGTCGCGCCGACGCCGATCTGGATGCCGAGCAGCGTCGGCTTGTTGATGATCTCGACCAGCGTGCCGAGCCGCAGCAGCCGCGCCAGCAGGAGGGCCACGCCGACGAGCAGGGTCAGCGTCACCAGGTCGCGCGGGATCGCATGCGAGTTCGCGACGACCCCCGCCGACACGAACGTTGTGGCGGTGAGCGTCGCGATCGTGGAGGTCGTGGAGACGCTCATCGCGCGCGAGCCGCCCAGGAACGCGTACACCGCCATCGGCACCGTCGCCGTGTAGAGACCGGCCTCCACCGGCAGGTTCGCGATGGTCGCGTACGCCATCGCCTGCGGGACCACCACCGCGCCCGCGGACACCCCGGCCAGGATGTCGCGGCCCAGCCATTCCCTGCGGTACCCCGCCAGGGTCGGCAGCAGCCACGACCGCCGGACGGCCGGGGGCGCGGTGGTCATGGTCGGCCCCGCGCTGTCAGTCCCGCGCCATCGCGGCGGCCAGGTGCGCCTCCACATCCACGTAGGCGTCGTCGGCGATGTCGAAGACGACCTTCACGATCCCGCCGCCGCTGTACTCGAAGTGCGAGCCCTCGTACAGCTTCGACACGGCGTCGCCGGAGTCGTAGCCGATGCACAGGCCCTCGCCGCAGAGCGAGAAGTGCCCGAGGATCGTCCGGATCTCCTGCTCGGCGACCTTCTCGTCGTCGATGTAGAGCGCGAGCGGGCCGATGCTCTCCCGGTACTCGCCCATCCGCTCCTTCGTGAACGACACGCCGAAGATGTGACGGCCCGCGCCGGGCACCGGCGCCGAGATGACGTTCTCCGGCGGGATGCCGAGGAAGTTGTAGACGTAGGTCAGCCTCCCGTCCTTCACGAACAGGCTGTGGCCGCCGAATCGCGAGCCGTGCGCGAAGATCACGCCCTCGGTGTCCGGCGTGGTCTCGACCTCCGCGAGGACCTTGTACGAGACGCCGTGCGTGTTCGCCGCCGACCGCTCCGGGATCTCGGTCGTGCCCGGATAGTAGGTGTACTGCCCGCTCGGCGGCACCGGGACCTTGAACTCCATCGACATGAACGTCTCGAAGTCCTTCGGGTTGCCGAGGATCTGGAGGTCGTTGAGCGGCAGCACGTCGTTGCGCTTCGCCTCCTCCAGCCACAGCGCCTTCAGCTCCTCCACCCGGTCCGGGTGCTCGGCCGCGAGGTCGTGCGCCTCCGACCGGTCGACATCGGTGTGGAACAGCTGCCAGGTGTCGCTCGGGAAGTCGCCGCGGCCGCTGACCGGCCCGTGCTCGGTCACCGCCTTCCAGCCGTCGTGCCAGATCCCGCGGTTGCCGAACATCTCGAAATACTGCGTGCGCTTCGTTGTCGCGCCGTCGGGGCCGGCGTCGAAGCTGTAGGTCATCGGGACGCCGTCGAGCGGGCGCTGCTCGACGCCGTTGTAGGTCTCCGGCAGCTCCACCCCGCAGACGTCGAGGATGGTCGCGACGATGTCCGTCGAGTGGTGGTACTGGTTGCGCACCTCCCCGCGGGCCGCGATGCCCTTCGGCCAGGAGATCACCAGCGGATCGCAGACGCCGCCCTGGTAGACGTAGCGCTTGAACATCCGGTACGGGGTGGAGAACGCGGCCGCCCAGCCTGTCGGGTAGTGGTTGTAGGTGTCGGGCGAGCCGAGCTTGTCGACCATCGTCAGGTTCTCCTGGAGGTCGTCGGGGTAGCCGCCGAAGACCTTGCCCTCGTTGACCGACCCGTTCGGGCTGCCCTCCCCCGAGGCGCCGTTGTCGGCGCAGTAGACGATGAGCGTGTTCTCGAGCTGCCCGGACTCCTCCAGGTAGTCGACGATGCGGCCCACCTGGGCGTCGGTGTACTCGGAGAAGCCGGCGTAGACCTCGGCCAGCCGGCAGAACAGCGCCCGCTCCTCCGCGCTCAGCTCGGCCCACGGCCGCACCTCGTCGGTCGGCGAGAAGGTCCCCGGCGGCATCGGGTTCAGCTCGGTCAGTTCGGTGCCCTCCGGCAGCAGGCCGCGCTCGATCATCCGCGGCAGCACCCACTCCCGGTACGCCTCGTAGCCGTCGTCGAAGACGCCTTTGTACTTGTCGATGTACTCCTGCGGCGCGTGGTGCGGGGCATGGTTGGCGCCGGGGCAGAACCACAGGTACCAGGGCTTGCCCGGCTCGGTCTGCTTGACGTCGCGCAGCATCCGGAGCGCCTGGTCGGCGAGGTCCTTGGACAGGTGGTAGCCCTGCTCCGGGAGGTAGGGCTGGTCGATGTAGTGGTTGTCCTCGGCCAGCGACGGGTACCAGTTGTTGGTCTCGCCGCCGATGAAGCCGTAGAACCGGTCGAAGCCCTGCGCCAGCGGCCAGTTCTTCTTGCTGGCGCCCGCGGTCCACTCGTCGATCGGGACGTTGTGGTTCTTGCCCACCCAGAAGGTCGCCCAGCCGGCGTCGCGCAGCAGGTTCGCCATCGTCGCGTTGGAGGCCGGGATGTGCGAGTTGTAGCCGGGGAAGCCTGTGGACGACTCGGAGATGGTGGCGAACCCGTTGGAGTGGTGGTTGCGCCCGGTGAGCAGGGTGGACCGTGTCGGCGAGCACAGGGCCGTGGTGTGCCACTGCGTGTAGGTCAGGCCGTTCCGCGCGAGCCGCTCCATCGTCGGCATCTGGATGCGGCCGCCGTAGGTCGACCAGGCGGCCTGCCCGGTGTCGTCGTAGAGCACCAGCAGCACGTTCGGCGACCCCTCGCGCGCCTTCGGCGGCAGGAAGGCGTCCCAGTCGGACACCGAGTCCCGCACATCGAGTTCGATCTTTCCCTGGAAATCCCTGGTCACAGCGTGTACCCCCTCGGTTCACGGGTCACGCTAGGCGAGGCGGGCAGTGGCGTCTAGACGCGTGTCACGGCGTCGTCCTTATTTACACTTAGCGGCCTGAGTGTAAATAACGACCTCTCTTATTTTCACCTCCTCACCACCCCAACGACCTCTAGACGCATCTCCCCCGCGGCGTTACTCTCAGCGCACATCCAGGCTCGGACCCGAGCCCAGGGGGAAAGGTAAAACGACATGGATTTCTGGAACAACTTCTGGAACATCATCTGGCTGTTCTTCTGGAGCTTCGCATTCATCGCGTACCTGTTCGCGCTGTTCGCGATCATCAGCGACCTGTTCCGCGACCACAAGCTCAACGGCTGGTGGAAAGCGCTGTGGATCATCTTCCTGATCTTCGTTCCGTTCCTCACCGCGCTCGTCTACCTCATCGCCCGCGGGCCGGGGATGGCGGAGCGCAGCCAGAAGGAGGCCCGCCAGGTGCAGCAGAGCACCGACGCCTACATCCGCGAGGTGGCGTCCTCCAGCCCGTCCGACGAGATCGCGAAGGCGAAGGCCCTCCTCGACGCCGGCACCATCACCCCCGAGGAGTTCGCGCACCTGAAGAGCGTCGCCCTCGGCCACCAGGCCGGAGCCGGAGCGCACGCAGCGCCCGCGGCCCCCGCCGCCCCGTCCGCGCCGACCCCGCCGCCGGCAGCGCCCACGGCGTGATCGAACGGGATCGGTGACCGACGTGACCGACCCGACCGCGACGGCGCCGGAGTCCTCCAGGGCTCCGGCGCCGTCGCGCACCCGCATCCGGCCGCTGGCCGGCCTGACCGCGAAGAACGCGGTCCGCGAGGTGCTCGGCGGTGTCACGCTGCTCGCCATCGCCATCCCGCTCAACATCGGCTACGCGCAGATCGCCGGCCTGCCCGCCACCGCCGGGCTGTACGCGCTGGTCATCCCCGCCGTCGTCTACGCGCTCACCGTGTCCTCGCGGCAGCTCGTCGCGTCGCCGGACGCCGCGGCCGCCGCGCTGGTGGCCTCCTCGCTCGGCGGCCTCGCGGTGGCCGGCCACCAGGACTACATAACGCTGGCGCTCGCGCAGGCCTTGATCAGCGGCGTGCTCTTCCTGCTGTGCTCGTTCTTCAAGCTCGGCTTCCTCGCCAACTTCCTCTCCAAGCCGATCCTGGTCGGCTTCGTCGGCGGCCTCGCGCTCGACATCCTGGTGTCGCAGGTCGCCAAGATGCTGGGCGTCAAGATCAACTCCGGCGGGGAGTTCCTGGAGAAGGTCGGCGACCTCATCACCGGGCTGCCGACGCTCAACGTCTGGTCGCTGCTCATCTCGCTCGGCGCCCTCATCGTCCTGCTGGTCGGCCGCCGGCTCGCCGGCTCCATGCCCTGGGCACTTCTCGTCCTCATCGTCGCGACCGTCGTGGTCGTGTTCACCGGCGCGGAGAGGGCCGGCGTCGCTGTGCTCGGCCACGTCGATGCCGGCCCTCCGACACTCACCTGGCCGGTCATCGCGTGGGGGCAGTGGCTCGCCCTCATCCCCTCGGCCATCGCCCTCACCGTCGTCGCGATGGGCGAGGGCCTGCTCGTCTCGCGCTCCTACGGCGAGAAGCGCGGCTACCCGACCCGCCCCGACCGCGACCTGTTCGCGTTCGGCGCCGCGAACATCGCCGCCGGCGTCAGCGGCGGCTTCGCGGTCGGGTCGTCGACCTCCCGCACCGCCGCGATGGACCAGTCCGGCTCCCGCACGCAGCTGCCCTCCCTGATCACGGCCCTCGGCACCCTGCTGCTCCTGACCTTCGGGACCGCCCTGCTGGCGGACATCCCCTCCCCCGCCATCGGCACGATCGTCGCCGTGGCGGTCGTCCCGCTTCTCGGCATCCCCGACTTCATCCGGCTCTGGCGGCTCGACCGGTTCGAGTTCGCGATCGGCGCCGCGTGCTTCCTCGGCGCCCTGATCGTCGGGCCGATCGCCGGCATCGTCATCGCGTTCGTCCTCGCGGTGATCAACGTCACGCGCCGGGCGGCGAACCCGCCGATCGACACGTTGGCCGCGGACGGCGACCCGGAGCACTCCCTCCTGGAGGCCGCCCCCGCCGGGGAGCCGACCGTCCCGGGCGTCGTGGTCGTCCGGCTGGCCGCACCGCTGTTCTTCGCGAACTCGACCTCCTTCGAGAAGGCGGTGAAGCGCGCCGTCCAGGACACCGGCGCCACCCACGTCGTGCTCGACATGGAGGCCGTCACCGACGTCGACGTGACCGGCGCCGAATCGTGGGAGGCCGTGCAGACCTTCCTGGCCGCGCACGGGGGCGACCTCGCCCTCAGCCGGGTGCGCCCCGGCATCCGCGACCGCCTCCACCACCTCGAACTCCTCGACGGGGTGCGTTTCTTCGACACCAACCGGGAGGCCATCATGGCGCTCCAGACCCCGATCGCGGGAACCGATCATGTCCACGACTAGCGGGATCTGGCCGTTCCGCCGCCGCACCCGCGCGCCGGAGCCGCCCCCGCCGGCCGGGCCCGACCCCGACCAGGAGGCCGCCGCCGCGAACGGCCGCAGCGTCCGCATCCTCCTCGCGCTGGCGGGCGGTGTCGTCATCCTGATCGGGATGCACGCGATCGCCGGCATCCTCGCCCCGACCCTGCTCGCCCTGGTGCTCGTCATCTGCGCGCAGCCGGTGCGGGTCTGGCTGGAGCGGCACGGCACGCCGAGCGGGGTGGCGACCGGCGCCGTCGCGCTCACGACGTTCGCGCTGCTGGCGGGCTTCGCCGCCCTCCTCATCATCGCGATGGCCCAGTTCGTCTCGATGCTGCCCCAGTACAAGGAGCAGTTCCAGCAGATCGGCCAGCAGTTCGCGAGCTGGCTGACGAGCATCGGCATCAGTCCGCAGGACCTCAAGGTCGTGACCCAGGGCTTCGACCCGACCAAACTGCTGAACTTCTTCAGCGGCCTGCTCGGGGGCGCGTTCGGTCTCATCACCTTCGGCGTGATCGTGCTGACCATGCTCATCCTGATGCCCGCCGACGCCGCCTACACGCCGACCCTGCTGCGCCAGCTCGAACCGACCAAGCCCAACCTGGTGTACGCGCTCACCGGCTTCGCCCACAGCGTCCGGCGGTACATGGTCGTCACCACCGTGCTCGGTGTCGTGCAGGGCGTCATCAACGGCGTCGCGCTGTTCATCCTGGGCGTGCCCGCGGCACTGCTCTGGGCGATCCTGTCGTTCCTGTGCAGCTTCATCCCCAACGTCGGCTACTTCCTGGCGCTGGTGCCGCCACTGGTGTTCGGCTACCTCATCGGCGGCTGGGGCACCGTCATCGCGATCATCGTCATCTACGGAGTCGTCAACGCCGTCGTGCAGTCGGTCGTGCAGCCCAAGGTGGTCGGGAACGCGGTGGCGCTCAGCCAGACGCTCACCTTCTTCTCCGTGCTGCTCTGGGCGATCGTGCTCGGCGCGATCGGCGCCATCCTCGCCATCCCGCTGACGCTGCTGGCCCGGGCCATCCTGGTGGACTCCGACCCGCGCGCCCGGATCTGGCGCGCCGTCATCGGCGACCTCCGGGAGACGAAGGACCTGATGAAGGTGGAGTCCGACGCAGCGAAGGCGGAGCGCAAGTCGGCCAAGGACGCGAAGCACACGCCCGCGGTCGACGAGCGGAAAGAGGAGTAGATGGGGAGTGCGATCGGGGACACCCTCCGCTGGCGCTGGGCATCGCGATCAGCCCGATACCGATCATCGCGGCGATCCTGATGCTGCTCTCGCCGAAGGCGCGCGGGACGAGCGTGGGGTTCCTGATCGGCTGGGTGCTGGGCATCGTCGTCGCGGTGGTGGTCTTCACGCTGTTGTCGGGCCTCATCCCCGCCGCCGACCCGAACGCGTCCGCGCCGATCGCGGGGACGATCAAGATCGTCCTGGGGCTGGGCCTCCTGTTCCTCGCGCTGCGGCAGTGGCGCTCACGGCCGAAACCGGGCGAGACGGCCGCGCTCCCGAAGTGGATGAGCGCGATCGACTCGATGACCGCCGGGCGCGGGTTCGTGCTCGCGTTCATCCTGGCCGCGGTGAACCCGAAGAACCTCCTGCTCGCCGCGGGCGCGGGCGTCGCCATCGGCACGGCCGGGCTCAGCGCGGGCTCCGCGACGATCGTCATCCTGATCTTCGTGGTCGTCGCGGCGAGCTCGGTCGCCATCCCGGTGATCGGCTATCTCGTGGCCGCCGACGCGATGCGCGGCCCGCTCGACGCGCTGCGCGGATGGCTCGTGGCGAACAACGCCACGGTGATGGCGGTGCTGCTGCTGGTGATCGGGGTGGTGCTGATCGGGAAGGGGATCGGGAGCTTCTGAGGGGGGTCAGCCCGCCGCGGCGGCCCTGGCGTTCTCCAGCTCGTAGCGCATCTGCATCCTGAGCCACAGCTCAGCAGTACCGATGCTGTTGGCTTCCAGGGCGAGAGCGAGCTTGGTGCTGATCGCGGCGTGGCCGTTGAGGACCCGTGACAGGGCCGGGCGGGACATGCCCAGCTTCAGCGCGGCCTCGCCGACGGTCAGCCCGAGGCCCTCGGGTCCGAGCTGCTCCGCGAGCACCTCGCCCGGGTGCGGTCTGTTGTGCATCGTCATCATCCGCTCCTTCTTGGTCAGTGGTAGTCCAGGTAGTCGACGAGGATCACGTCCTCGTCGTCGAAGGCGAAGATCACTCTCCAGTTGCCGTTCACCCGCAGCGAGTACATGCCGGCGAGGTCGCCTTTCAGTGCATGGAGGCCGAACGCGGGCAGGTCGACATCCTCGGGTACTGCGGCGTCATCGAGCGTCGCCAGGATCAGCCGCAGCCGTCGCCGGTGCTGCGGAACGATCCCTTTCGCCGAGCCTGTGTGGTAGAACGCGGACAGACCCTTGTGGGCGAAACTCTTGATCACCTCGACCACTGTAACGCGTAACGGCACGCGGCACAAACTCGGAAGCCGCCGCCGACGCCCTCAGTGCTGCAATGTCGTCTTCAGGACGATCACGACGAAACCGAACAGGCCGGTCACCGCCGCCCCGGTCAGGCACACCAGGACCGACCTTCCGCGGATCAGGAAGACCAGGTACCCCAGCAGCGCCAGCAGCAGCACGGCCAACCAGAGCGATACGAACACACCGACCTCGGCGGGGAGGATGCCGAGTGCGGCCAGCAGCAGCGGGATGCTGGGGACGACCGCCGCCTCCAGCATGCCGCTCGACTCGAACAGGGCGTGCCGGAGGGAGTCCACGATCCGCCCCCGGACGCTGTCGTCGTCGGCGTGGAAGCCGAGGGCGGTGGAGTAGACGTGCGCCAACCAGAACACCACGATGCTGACCAGGCTGAAGACCAGGACGTGCAGGGCGTCCGCCTGGTCCGACGCGCCGCCCGAGCTGGCGGCGACCACGCTCGCGTAGACGATGGTGCCGTAGATGCCCGCAGGCGTGCCCCAGTGCCGCCACAGAGCGCGTTGCACCCGGACTCCGCCGCCTGCAGCAGCACCCGGCTGGTTGAGGTCCATCGAGTCCATGAGGACATCATGGTCCGCGGCCGGTCACGGCGTCAGCCCCGTCGTGGCACGCGCCTCACTCCTTGTCCGGGAAGCGCGCCTCCGTCGCGAGCCCGCCCTGCGCCGCGGCCGACCCGGCGAGGCCTCCCCGCGGCCGCGCAGCAGGAACGCCGCGCCGACCGCGATCACCGCGCCCGCGACCGGACCGACGATGTACACCCAGTACGCGTCCCAGTGCCCGCTCACCAGGTCGGGCCCGAACGTGCGCGCCGGGTTCATCGAGGCGCCGGAGATCGGGCTGCCCCACAGCCCGGCCAGCGCGATGTAGGCGCCGACGCCGAACGCGCCGATGATGCCGAGGTTCTGGGCTCCGGAGGCCGTGCCGAGGATGACGCTCACCAGGCCGAAGGTCAGGACCGTCTCCATCAGCAGCGCATCCCACGACGTGAAGCCGGACGCGGGGTAGTTCGATCCGTAGCGCGCCGACACATGGGTGACGCCCTCCAGGAACCACGCCGCGAGGGAGGCCCCGCCGAGCTGCACGACGATGTAGCCGGGCACGCGCGCCCACGGGAAGTCTCCGCGCAGCGCGAACGCCACGCTGACCGCCGGGTTGAGGTGCGCGCCGGAGACCTTGCCCATGAACAGGATGATCGCGAACACCATCAGCGCCGGCGCGGTCACCGCCGCCGTGCGCGAGATGACGCCGGGGAACGCCTGGCCCATCATCCCGCCGCCGGCGGCCACGAGCACCAGGAAGAAGGTGCCCAGCAGCTCGGAGAACAGCCGCCGCCACTCCTGCGACGTGTCGTGGAAGTCCTCGATGGACTGCTCGATCGACGCGGGCACGTGCATGAGCCGCCCGTGGACGACGTCGTTCATGATCCCGCGCGCCTCCGCGGCATCTCTGCCGGTCTGCTCCTGGCTCATGCTGCCTCCTCTACACTCCCACCGCGCTCGGTTCCACCGACAGGTCGCTGCCGCCCTCCACGGTGATGCGACGGCCGACCCGGACGAGTTGCGGCTCGTCCGAGAACGCGCCCGCGAACAGCGCCTCGCCCTTCCGGAACGTGGGCGACTGCTCCAGCAGGTGCTGCGGCACGAACCCGAACACGTCGCCGATCTCGTCGATGTCGCGCGGCGAGTTCATCCGCATCAGGCCGAGGTTGTCGCACTGGGACAACACGTTCGGGTGGATCTTGGTGGGACGCTGCGTGGAGAGGAACAGCCACAGCCCGAACTTGCGGCCCTCCGCGGCGATCTGGATGAGCTGCTCGGTGAGCTGCGCCTCCACGCTGTTCCGCGGGACGGGCGGGCAGAAGTTGTGCGCCTCGTCCAGGACGATCAGCAGCGGGTTGCGCTCCATCCGCTTCTCCCAGAGGTGCTCCAGCACGCAGAGGGCCGCCGCCTGGGGCTCGGCCTGGTGGGCGAAACCGCCGACGTCGAGCACGGTGACCCGCGGGCGCTCGTCGATCGTGTCCACGACCGAGGAGCGGCCGAACGACCAGAGCGGCCAGTCCAGGATCTCCAGGTTGTCGATCCGCATCCCGAGCCGCTGGCGCGCCGGGTCGTCCGAGGACGCGAGCATCTCCAGGAAGCGCTGCTTGTCGAAGTGCTGCCCCGGTGACTTGTCGAGGTGCAGGAGGGCGTTGTACTCCTCCTCGTCGGCGATCGGGTCGAGCCGCCGACCGCCGCCTGCGAGCGCACGCTGAGGTCCACGTACCGGGCGTGGAGCTGCGGCTCGGTGCGTGTGCTGGAGTGGAAGACGCGGATGTCGAAGGCGGCGAACCGTTCGCGCTCCTCGGCCAGCGCGTCGTCCCGCGTGCGCGACACCCGGACGAAGTCGGCGTTCGGGTCGAGCACCGCGATCGGCAGCTCGGTCTGCAGCAGCAGCTGCTCCAGCACGACGCCGAGCGCGTAGGTCTTGCCCGACCCGCTCTGCCCGCACCAGAAGGTGTGCCGGTTGAAGCGCGAGCCGTCGATGACGGCGGGACGCTCGGGGGCGTCGACGGTGGTGCCGATGGTGAGCGGGATCATCGTGCCGCCTTCCGGTCGGTGGCGCTCTGGGCGGTCAGCGCGGCGTCGAGCGCGATCGCCGCCCGGATGAGCGCGAGGTGGGTGAACGCCTGCGGGAAGTTGCCGAGCTGGAGGCCGGCGGGGTCGATCTCCTCGGCGAACAGGCCCACGTGGTTGCCGTACGTCAGCATCTTCTCGAACGCGTACTGCGCCTCGTCCAGGCGGCCGGCATCGGTCAGGGCGCAGACGTAGAAGAACGAGCACAGCGAGAAGGTGCCCTCCTCGCCCGGGAGGCCGTCCGGCGACGCCGACGGGTTGTACCGGTACACGAGGCTGTCGGTGACCAGTTCCTCCCCGATCGCGTCCAGCGTCGAGAGCCACATCGGGTCCTTCGGCGAGATCATCCCGACCAGAGGCATCAGCAGCGTGATCGCGTCCACGACGTCGGTGCCGGGATGCTGGGTGAAGGCCTTCCGCTCCGGGTTCCAGCATTTCGTGAACACCTGCTCGTAGATCGCGTCACGGGTGGCGATCCAGCGTTCCAGGGGCGCCGGGCGGCTGCGCTCGCGGGCGATGGTGATCGCTCGGTCGAAGGCGACCCAGCACATGATCCGGCCGTAGGTGAAGTCCTTGCGGCCTCCGCGGGTCTCCCAGACGCCCTCGTCCGGCTGGTCCCAGTTGTCGGCGAGCCAGTCGAGGATGCCGAGGAGCTTCATCCAGCCGGGATGGCCGATCGGGTGATGGTCCTCCGCGATCGAGAGCGCGTCCATCGCCTCGCCGTAGATGTCGAGCTGGAGCTGGTCGGCGGCGCCGTTGCCGATGTGCACCGGTGTCGAGCCCGCGTAGCCCTCGAAGTGGTCGAGGGTCAGTTCCTCCAGATCGGACGATCCGTCGATCCGGTACATGATCTTGAGCGGGCCGGAGCCCTCGCCCACCTGCTCCGAGACCCGGTCGGCGGTCCACAGCGCGAAGGAGATCGCCTCCTCCTCGTAGCCGAGGGCGAGCAGCGAGTAGACCGAGAAGGAGGCGTCGCGGATCCAGGTGTAGCGGTAGTCCCAGTTGCGCACGCCGCCGAGCTGCTCGGGAAGCGCGGCGGTGGGAGCTGCGACCAGCGCTCCGCTCGGCGCGTACTGCAGCAGCTTCAGGACCATCGCCGAGCGCTCGACGTCCTCCCGCCAGCGGCCGGAGTAACTGCTGCGGCCGATCCAGTCCCGCCAGAAGGCGACGGTCTCGCGGAACAGGCGGTTGCCGCGCGCGCGCCCGATGTCGCGGGCTCGCCGCGCGGCTCGGTCTCGAACGCGAAGATGCGCAGGTCGCCGGCGCCGAGCGCGAACTCCAGGTCGACGTCCCCGTCCACCAGCGCGTCCGCCGGCACTCCGTGCAGAGCCGCACTGGTCGTGTCGTCGGCGAACAGCACGCCGTTGTCGGAGGCCGTGGCGGTGTGCGCACTGCGGCCGTAGTCGAACCGCGGACGGCACTCCAGCCGGAAGGTCAGCTCGCCGCGCACCACGCGGACAGCGCGCACGATGATGCGCCTGGCGGTGGCGATCCGCGGCTCGTCGGCGACCGGCATGAAGTCGATGACCTCCCCGACGCCCGCCGACGACATGAACCGGGTGATCAGCACCGCGGTCTGCGGGAAGTACATCTGCCGGATGCGCACGTCGTCGGCCAGCGCGTGGATGCGGAAGAAGCCGCCCTTCTCGCGGTCGAGCAGCGACGCGAACATCGTGGGCGAGTCGAACCGGGGAGCGCAGAACCAGTCGATGGAGCCGCCCGTCGAGACCAGAGCGACGGTCTGCAGGTCGCCGATCAGACCGTGGTCCGCGATGTCGGGGAACGCCTCCATGCCGGTCTCCTCCCGTCGTGCCGCGCCGGGCGGCGCTGACGGCCGCATGCTAGCTCCGGGCGCGAGCGCGGCACCAGACCCGTCAGCGGGAGGGCGCGGGCCGTCAGCGGGAGGGGGTTTCCTCCTCCGCCTCCTCCTTCGCCTCGCCGTCCGGCTTCCCCAGCACGCTCGACGGCAGGTTGCGCGAGAAGAACACCGCGCCGAGCGAGACCATCGCCAGCGCCGCGAACGACAGCCGGAGGGCGTCGAGCTGCGACGTGCTGTAGATGGCGGAGAGCTCGTTCGCCTGATCCTGCGAGAGCCCGGCGTCCGTCGCGATCTTCGGCACGTCGGCCACCGGCACGACCGCGACCCCGGCCTGCGTCTCCGACGCGATCTGCTGCTGCACCGAGTCGGGGAGGGTGCTGGCCGCCACGCCGCCGCTGAACAGCGTGGTGAGCGAGGCGATCATCACCGAGCCGATCAGCGCCGTCCCGAGCGACGATCCCAGGTTCTGGTACACCCCTGCACGCCTCCCGCCTCGCTGAGCTCGTCGTCCCCCACCGCCGACATGGTCACGTTGCCGAGCTGGGACGCGAGCAGGCCGAGGGCGGCTCCGGCCAGGAACATCCCGGTGCCGAAGATCCAGTTGTCGAGCTTCGTGTCCACCGAGCCGAGCAGCACGAGGCTCGACAGCACGAGCCCGTACTGGCCGATCCGGGCGATGAGCTTCGGCGACAGCCGCCGCGCGAGCGCGGTCCCGAGGATGGAGAACAGCACCAGAGCGACCGACAGCGGGAAGATCCGCAGCCCGGTCGACAGCGCGTCCAGTCCGAGCGAGAGCTGCAGGAAGATCGGCACGACGAAGAACAGGCCCGCGGTCACCGTGTACTGGATGCCGAGGCTCCCCACTCCCGCGCGGAGCTGCCGGAGCCGCAGGATGGCGGTGTTCAGCAGCGGAGGCCTCCCGAGCCGGATCAGCCGGCGCTGGCGGAGGAAGAACAGCCAGAGCAGCACGGCCCCGAACCCGACGATGAACGGCACCGGCGAGATCCCGAGGATCTTGATGTTCTGCTGCGTCGGCAGGATCCAGCCCCAGGTCTTGGTCTGCAGGAGGCCGTAGACGATGAGCACGAGCGCCGCCGCCGACAGCACGACGGAGAGGATGTCGATCCGGATGCGCAGGCGCTCGCCGTTGTCGGCGACCACGTTCCGGAACAGCAGCACGACCGCCATGATGACGACCTCGCCCGCGAACACGTACCGCCAGCTCGCGTAGGTGGTGAGGAAACCGCCGATCAGCGGCCCGACCGCGACCGCCACGCCGGACGCGGCGCCGATCGCGGCGAACGCCGTCACCCGCGCGTGCCCCGAGTAGTTGTCCGCGATGAGGGCGGCGATGGCCGGGATGACCAGCACGGCGCCCAGCCCCTCCACCACCGACCAGCCCAGGAACAGCACCACGATGTTCGGCGCGAGCGCGGTGGTGCCGGAGCCGACGGCGTACACGATCGAGCCGATGACGAGCGCGCGCCGGCGACCCCAGACGTCGCCGAGCTTCGCGCCGAGCAGCATGAAGGCGGCCATCGTCAGCGTGTAGAAGGTGATGCACGCCTGCATGGCCGAGATGGTGGTGTGGAGGTCCTTGACGACGGTCGAGATGGAGACGTTCATCACGGTGCTGTCGAGCGTCATCACGAACTGGGCGGACGCGAGCACCGTGACCGCGCCCCACCGACTCGCCATGACCGCCACCTCCGGAAAATCTGCCCGATGGTAGCCCGCGGCCGTCGCGCCGCACCAGACCCGCGCTCAGCGCGGCAGCGGCCGCAGGCCCTCCGGCGCCGGGAACGGCAGCGGGTAGTACAGCTGGGGCGCCCCGACCGCGCCGAAGTCGTCCTTCTTCGCCACGATCCGCTCCGGCGAGACCTCCGCGAGCCGGACACGCAGCCAGGAGCCGTCCGGCTGGCGCAGCTCGTACAGCTCGGCGAGGTAGCCGATGCCCGCCGCCTCGAGCGCCTCCTCGGCCTCCAGCCAGCCGACCGGCGCGCTCAGGTCACGGCCGAGCAGGTCGACAGGGACGAAGAGGTCGCCGGACGGGCGCATCCAGCCGACGCGCTCGCCGTCGTGGCGGCGGTGCTCGATCCATCCCGTCTGATCCACGGTCTCCACCCTAACGATGCGCGCATTCACCAGCAGGAACCCTGCTTCTTCACCCACACGACACCTTGACCTAAGATTTCGGTACAGACACAATGGAATATTGATGAGTGGATTGGCACAGAACAGCATGAAGGTCCTCCAACTGCACTGGGAAGCGGCCTCGCGCGCCGCGGTGACCCGCCGCGATGCGTTCGGGATCGTGCTGCTCGCATCGATCGCGTGCGCGACCGCCGGGACCGATCACCTGTGGGCCACCGTCACTGCTTTCGTGATTCCCGATATCGCCGTCGCGAGTTCCTTGTTGATCAGGAAGATCGACCCACGTGTCATGGTCGAGAGCCAGGTGGCGCTGTACCCGTCCGTGCTCATCGTGCTCGGACTGTCGGGGGGCGTTGGAATGTTCAGTGGCCTTCTGCTGTCCGCGGGCGCGGGCTGGCTGTTGAGGATCGCCGTCCAGAGGCTCGTCGGGAGCGATTTCGAGCGCTGGTGACCACCCTAACGGGAGACGTCTACCCGCCCGCCGCGCGCCGAGCTACCATGAGCGCCACCCAGGAGGTGCGTCATGACGACCATCGCGACCCCGCTCACCGAAACCGAGCTCTACGACGCCGGCCGCGCGGCCCGCTCGCAGGTTCCGCGGTCCGCGCAGGCGGAGTACACGCCTCCGCCCGGGCGCGACCCGCTCGGCATCCTGCACGAGCAGAACGAGTCGCGGCTCCCGAACCTCGTGCAGTTGCGCATGCAGCGGATGGCCACCGACCCGTTCGCGTTCTACCGGGGCACCGCGGCGCTGCAGGCCGCCGACATGCGCGGGGCCCCGACCTCCGGGGCCGAGGTCGTGATCTGCGGCGACGCGCACGTGAGCAACTTCGGCATCTACCGTTCGCCGGAGCGCGCGATGGTGTTCGACATCAACGACTTCGACGAGGCGTCCGTCGGCCCGTGGGAGTGGGATGTGCGGCGGCTGCTGGCCAGCGTCGTCCTGGCCGGACGCTCGCTCGGCATGGGCGGCTCCGACCTCCGCTCCATCGTGGTCTCGGCGGCCGCGATGTACCGCAACTCCCTGCGGAACGCCCTCCAGCAGACGCTCATCGGCCGGTACTTCCGGCCGACCAGCCTGGTGGACAGGCAGATCCTCAGTCCGGACAGCGAGCGCATGATCAAGCGGACCCTCAAAGAGTCGGAGAAGCGCACGAGCGAGCGCGTCGCCCGGCGCTCCCTCGAGGAGGGCGGCGACGGGGGCGTGCAGTTCGTCGAGAACCCGCCGGTGCTCACCCGGCTGGAGCCGGAGATCCGCACGCTCATCGAGTCGGTCTTCAGCGCGTATCGCAAGACCGTCCCGACGAACCTCGCGCTGATGCTGTCGCAGTACACCGTGCTCGACGCCGCGCGGCGCGTGGTCGGAGTCGGCAGTGTCGGGACGCGCTGCTTCATCATCGCGCTCGGCGACCCGACCGGGGACGTGCTCATCCTCCAGCTCAAGGAGGCCAGCCGCTCCGTCATCCAGCAGTACGGCGGGGTCCCACCCGTCGTCGGCTACCTCGACCCGGAGCTGGAGGCGCTGCACGAGGGCTACCGGGTCGTCGGCTGCCAGCGCATCCTGCAGGCGGTGTCGGACCCGTTCCTCGGCTATCTGAACGTGGAGGACTTCAGCTTCTACATGCGCATCTTCCGCAACCGGAACGCGTCGTTCGAGATCGCCGACATGAACCGCGTCCAGTTCGGCGACTACGCGCAGTCGTGCGCCGTCGTCCTGGGCCGTGCCCACGCGCGCTCGCCCAAGGCGCAGTTCGCGGCGGGGTACATCGGAACGGGGGCTCGTTCGTGCGCGCGGTGGCCGAGTGGGCGCACTCCTACGCGAACCAGTCCGAAGCGGACTACGCGACCTTCGTCGACGCGGTCCGCGCCGGCGACTTCGGCTGACCCATGCTCGCCGAGGGGCACGTTAACGCCCCTAAAATCGCGTTTTAGGGGCGTTTACGTGCCCTTCGGTGGGCGTTGCGCGCTCAGTCGAGCGGGTGGGCGGTGCGGATGACGCGCTCCGGGTCGTACGCCTGCTTGATCGCGCGCAGCCGCTCCAGTGTCGCCGGGTCGTAGAACCGCGACGGCGAGGCCGGGGCCTCGCGGAAGTTGGAGTAGTCGCGCGCGCTCGTCCACGGCTCGAGCGCCGCGCGCATCGCCGCCACCTGGGACATGAGCACCGGGGCGAGCGCCGGGTCGGGCAGCATCCCGACCGCGTACGCGAGGAAGCGGCCGGGGAAGTGGTCGACCGCTCCCCCGTTGTCGGCCGGACGGCCGGCCGCTCCGCCGAGGTGCCGCAGGTCGATCGCCAGCAGCGCGGTGTCCGCCTCGGGGCCGGCGAGCGCGAGCAACGCCTCGATCGCGGCCTCCGGGAGGTCGTCGAGGATCAGCCCGTCGCCGATCGCCGGCACCGGCTGCGGCGGGTCCATGTGGACGAGCCCGAGCTGGGCGGCAGGGAGGACACCGAACGTGTCGATGGCCGGCCCGAGCTCGCGCAGCGGCTCCAGGACCGCCGCGGCTTCGTCCTCCGGCAGGTCGATCGCGCCGTCCACTCCGACGAACGCCTGCCCGCGGAGGAAGTCCGGGAGGTCGGGCAGCGGCGGGACGTGCAGCAGCCGCACGCAGGTCGTCGCCGCCTCGGTCAGGTCGCGCGTCCACTCCTCGTAGGCGCGCAGCACCTCCCCGGCGCGCGCGATCGGGTAGAGCAGCATCCCCGCGTACACGGTCGCGACCGGGAACACGGTGAAGGTGAGCGCCGTGACGACCGCGACGTTGCCCCCGCCGCCGCGCAGCGCCCAGAACAGGTCGGGCTCGGTGGCTGCCGTCACGTGCCGCTGCCTGCCGTCGGCCGTGACCACGTCGATCGCGGTGACCGCCGAGCAGCCGAGGCCGCGCTCGCGTGCCATCCAGCTGTAGCCGCCGCCGAGCAGGTAGCCGGCGACGCCGACGTCCGGCGACGACCCGGCGAGGGCGGCGAGGCCGTGCGGCGCGAGGGCGGAGGTGACCTCGCCCCACAGCACGCCTGCGCCGGCGCGGACGGTCGCGTTCGCGACGTCGACCTCCACCTCGCGCAACCGCGACGTGCGCAGCAGGACGGAGCCCGCGAGGTCGCCGAGCGGCGCCGCGAGGTGGCCGGTGCCCTGCGGCACGACGCGCAGGCCGAGGTCGCGCGCGAACCCCAGGACGACGGCGATGTCGGAGGCGTCGGCCGCCACGACCACGGCCTCGGGGCGCTGGTCGGCGGCGAGGTTCCAGCCCTGCCGTTCGAGGTCCCAGTCGGGATCGGCGGGGGTGACGACACGGCCGGTCAGCCGGGCGGCGAGATCTCGGAATCGATCAGAGACGGCGGTCTCGGTGAGAGACATAGTGGTGCTCCTGTTCGGGTACTGGTTTCTGGTGAAGGCCGCCGGCGGCCGGGCACGCACGGCGACGGGAGCAAGGATGCTCCTCGGCGCCGGGCTCGCACCACCCCAAACTGAAAATTGCTCATGTGAGCAGGCGCGCTCCCCTGATGGTCGCCCGGCGCGGGGTCAGCGAGCGGCGAGGAAGGCGCGGACGGCGGCCAGGACGCCCGGCGTGTCCAGGTGCAGGCCGTGCCGCGCGTCGAGCTCCAGCACCTGCGCGTCCGGGATGCCCTCGGCCAGCAGGCGGGCATGGGCCACCGGCGTGAGGGCGTCCTCCCGGCCGTGGATCACCAGCGTCTCCGCGCGGATCCGGCCGAGCGCCTCCCGTGCGTCGTGGTCGCGGCTCGCGGCGAAGTGCCCGCGCAGGGCCGCACGCGAGGCGACCCGGTCGAAGAACCCGGCCACGGCCTCCGGGTTGGCCCGCGCCCAGTCCGCGTCGAAGAACAGCGGCAGCATCCGCTCACGGTCGCCGCTCAGAAGGTCGCCGATGACGGCAGGGTCGTGGCGGCTGTGCGCTCCGCCGGCCCGGTCGCTCGCCGTCGTGCCGATGAGCACCAGCCGGCGGACCCGCGACGGGTGCTCGGCCGCGAGCCATTGCGCCACGCGCCCGCCCATCGAGTGCCCGAGGACGTGCGCGGCGGAGACGCCCGCCTCGTCCAGCACCGCGAGCGCGTCGTCGGCGAACTGCCGCGTGCTGTACGCGGCCGGGTCGCCCGCGCCGCTCTCGCCGATGCCGCGGTGGTCGAACACGATCACGCGGAAGTCCTCGGCGAGGGCGTCGGCGAACGGCCCCCAGCCGTGCATCCCGGTCGCCTGCCCGGCGACGAGCAGCAGCGGGACGCCGCTCCCGCGCTCCTCGAACGCGATCGGCACACCGTCGTCGGCGGTCGCGAGAGGGGGCACGGCGTGTGAGTCTACCGGCCGCCACCCGCTAGCATCGCGGCATGCGTGTGCGACTGCGGCCGGTGACCGACGCCGACGCCGACGCCGCCTTCGAGATGATGCGCGACCCGGAGGCCGTGCGGATGGCGGCGTTCACCGCCGCCGACCCCGACGACCGGGCCGACTTCGACGCCCGGTGGCGGCGCCACCTCGGCGATCCGGCGATCACGATGCGCGCGGTGGAAGCCGACGGAGGCTTCGCGGGAACGGTCGCGGCGTTCACCCTCGCCGGCGACCGGGAGGTCACCTACTGGATCCGCCGCGAGCTCTGGGGCAACGGCATCGCGACGGCGGCGCTCCTCCTGCTCGTCGCGACGGAGCCGGGCCGGCCGCTGCACGCGCGGGTCGCCGCGGCCAACATCGGCTCGCAGCGGGTGCTGGCACGCGCCGGGTTCGTGGAGACGGGGCGGGAGACCTCCTACGCGGCGGGGGCCGGGAGACCCGTGGAGGAGCTGCTGCTCGAACTGCGCTGAGCGGCCGTCCCGTATCCGTCCGACCGCGGGCCCCGCACCGCCCGCGCGCTCCAACGCCCCTCCTCGCGCTCCACCCGGATCGGGTGCTCGAACGCCGCGCTCACCGTCCCGGTCGTCACGGCCTCCGCGATCGGCCCGGCCGCGACGATGCGCCCGTGCGACAGCAGCAGGGCGTGCGAGGTCGTCTCCGGCAGCTCCTCCAGGTGGTGGGTGACGAGCACGCTCGCCAGGTCGGGCACCGCGACCGACAGTCCGTCGATGGTCTCCAGAAGCTGCTCCCGCGCGGCGACGTCGAGCCCGGTCGTCGGCTCGTCCAGCAGCAGCAGCCGCGGCTCGGACACGAGCGCCCGCGCGATCAGGGCCCGGCCGCGCTCACCCTGCGAGAGCGTGGGCCAGCGGGCGTCGCGCAGCCCGTCGAGGCCGATCGTGCGGATCAGGTCGCTGGCGCGGGCGACCTCCGCTGCGGTCGGCTCCCAGCGCATCGGCGGCTCCAGCGTGCCGGTGATCCCGGTGAGGACGACCTCGGTCACGGTGAGCGGTGAGCGCACGGGATGACGCGGGTTCACCTGGCCGATGTGGCGGCGGAGCTCCTGCAGCTCGACCCGTCCGAGCCGCTGCCCGAGCACGTCGACCGTTCCGGAGGTCGGGAACGCGACAGCGCCGCAGAACCCGAGCACCGTGCTCCTCCCGGCGCCGTTCGGGCCGAGCAGCGCCCAGTGCTCCCCCGCGCGCACGGCGAAGCCGATGTCCTCCAGGATGTGGCGGCCGTCACGCCGGAAGGTCACGTCGCGCAGTTCGAGCACCATCTCCATGCGACCATCCTGCCCTGTCCGGGAGTGTCATCCCGTGCCGTCGCGCCGAGGTCACGGTTCGGTCTCACACGGCACATCGTCACCGGAAACGTAGGAAGCGCTCAGCATCGCTTCGTACGCTCCCCCGCTATGGGGACCCAACCGCTCCGCCTCGGACCGTTCGCCCGGCGCCGGCTGGAGACACGGGCGCGCCGCGACGCGGAGGCCGTGCGACCGCGGACAGGGGAGCCGACCGGGACCCGCGGGTTCGCCGACCCGGCGGACGAGGCCGCCTTCGGCGCCGAGCCGACGCCGACCGTCGCCGCCCTCCAAGCCAGGGCGAACGCCTACGCCCATCGCGAGGAGCAGCGCTTCCTCGCCCGGTCCCGGCGGGACCTCGCCGAGCAGCGCGAACTGTCCCAGGCGCTGGCCGCGGACCTCGACGCCTACGACGAGCGGCTCGACGCCCTGCCGCCCGCCGACCGCGCCGCCACCCGCATCACGGAGGGCGAGGGCGTGGCGTTCCAGGACCTGCGCCGGCTGCGCCGCCGGATCGCCGCCCGCAACGCACGGTCGGAGCAGCTCGGCGCGCGCATCCACGGCCGCTTCACCGCCGCGCGGCTGCGCGCGACCCGCCACTTCGACCGTTCGGACGAGAAGATCGCCGTCTACTGGAGCGCGTACCTGCGGGCACTGTCGCCGCGGCTCGTGCCCGTCCGGGCGCCGGCCCTGCGTCGCGCCGACTCGCTGGCCGGCCGGGAGACGTCCGTCGACCGCTGGCATCCCGCCGGCTCCGTGCAGCCGTTCGCACCATCCACATCACCATCCACCGAACCGGGGAGCGTCGATGCGTCACCGTGACAGGATCACCGAGTACCGGGTCCCCTCCACTGCGGGGCTGCGACGGCGGCTGCTCTGGCGGCTGCGGCGGCTGCGCGGCGCCGTCGACGTCGAGACGCTGGAGGTCTTCGAGCACGAGCTCGCCGCGTTCGAGCGCGTCGGGGTCGCGGACCTGGAACGCCAGCGCACCCGCAACGTCTCCGACTGCTCGGCCCGCCTGGCCGAGGCGCAGTCGAGGGTCGAGCTGATCCGGCACGCGCTGGAACGCACGGAAGCCGACATCCGCCGCGCCGAGCAGGACGCCGCCCGCCTCGATGCCAAGCTCGCCGGCGGCGACCCCGAGCTGCACAGTTACGCCTGAGGAGGACCGCATGCCGAGAGACATCGTCACCAAGCCCCCGCGGGTCCGCCCCAGCGTCGGGCACCTGTCGCCGGCCGCGCACGTCATGGTCTACGTGCTGCTGCTGGCGATGCTGGCCGTCGACTACCTCCTCCTCGCCCAGGCACTGACGCTGCTGCTGCGGAACGACAGCCAGTACGGCTCGATCGGTCTGCAGATGTACGTGATCACGCTGGGCATCTCGCTCGCGGTCGTCTCGCTGCCCCACGTGTCGGCGATCCTGCTGCGGCGCGTGCAGGCGCGCGTGATGTCCCGCGGCTGGATCGTGGTCGCGGTCGCCCTGCTCGTGGTCTGGGCGGCGCTGCTGACGGCGATCACGGTCGCGCGGATCAAGGCGGGCATGGACGCGGCGAGCTCGGGAGGCCTCACCGGCCTGGTCGGCGGCGGAGCGGCGACCGCCCCGGCGTTCTCGTGGACCGCGCCCGACACGCTGATGGCGTTCCTCATGCTCGGGGTGCTCGCCACTTCCGGGACGATCAGCTTCGTCGTCGCCTGGCTGACGACCCGGCCGCTGCTGACCGCCGTGGAGAAGGCTCACGCTCACGTCGCGAAGCTCCGCACCCACCGCGACCGGCTGCTCGCCGAGGCGGTGAAGGCGGAGGAGGCCGCCCGCCACGCAGCCCAGCTCGACGCCCACGACGCCGTCCGCTACACGGGCGCCCGCGTCACGTTCCACTCGCGGGTGGACGTCATCCGCGCCCGCCTCGCCACCAGCCTCGCCCAGCGCGAACGGGACCCGGAGAGCACGAGCCAGCTCATCCGCGAACTCCGCGCGCGGCGGGTGGTGGAGGCCTCGGCCCCGGCGCCGGCGGTGCCGATGGCGCCGGAGGCCGCAGCGGTGGAGGGGCCGGAGGCCGCGCCGACGTGGCCGTCCTCGACGACCGGGCTCGAGCGATGAGAGGCGGCATGAGATCCGGCTCTGTCCGCGCGCTCGTCGCCGTCGCCGGAGTCCTCGCCGTGGGCGCAGGCCTCACCGCGTGCACGTCGGCGACCGCCGCGGGCCAGGCGTGCGACCAATCGCACAAGCGCAACCTCGGGGTGGTCGCGGGGAGCACCGCCAACGCCCCCGCCGTGGCGGTGCCCGCGAGCGCCACCGACCAGCTCAAGGCGGCCGGGACCACCAACGGCAGCGTGACGGTGGTCATCCCCTCGGGGACGCCGCAGACGATGGGCACCACGTCGCTGGGCTCCAGCGCGCAGGACGCGATCGTCTGCCAGAACGACCAGCGCACCAAGCTCACCCAGATCGGCAGCTACCTCGCGGGCCTCAAGGCCGCCACACCGGAGGTGGACTTCCTCGGCGCGATCGGCCAGGCCGCCCGTGACCTCGGAGACCATCCGCTCGGCGTGCTCGTCATCGGCAACGGCCTCCAGACCGCCGACCCCCTGAACTTCGCCGGAAGCGGCCTGCTCTACGCCGACCCGGCGCAGGTGGTCTCCGACCTCCGCTCGCGGAACCTCCTCCCGACCGACCTCCACGGCGTCACCGTCTACTGGTCCGGCATGGGCGACACGGCGGGGGCGCAACAGCCGCTGACCGTCCCCGCGCGCAGCAATCTGGCCGCCATCTGGACCGCCGTGATCAAGGCCGCGGGCGGGACCCTCTCGCTGCTGCCCGAGCCGGCGTCCGGCGCGGCGGCGACCGGGCTGCCCGCCGTGACTCCGGTGCCGGTGGAGGCCGTCGCGACCAAGACCGACTGGTCGCATCCCGTGGTCATCCGCAACAGCGACCTCCACTTCGTCAAGGACACCGCCACGTTCTCCGACCCGACGGCCGCCCAGCGACTCCTGTCGACCCTCGCACCCTCGATCGAGCAGAGCAGCGGCGTGATCACGATCACCGGCACCGCGTCGAAGGACCAGGCCACGGACAACACCGCCGACACCGCGCTGTCGCTCCGCCGGGCGAACTCCGTGAAGGCCGCCCTGGTGTCGCTGGGCGTGCCGGAGGCGAAGCTCGCGACCGCCGGAGTCGGCTTCCAGTGGTGCGGCCGGCAGAGCGAGACGGACGCCTCCGGCTCCTACTCGGACGCGCTCGCCGAGCAGAACCGGTCGGTCATCCTCACGTCGTCCGGAGTGTCCCTCTGCGGCTGACCGCCGGTCAGGTGTTCGGCGTCGGAGCGGGACTGGCCGTCGTGCCGTGCTTCGCCGCACCGAGGTGCACGATGCGCGTCGCCGTGACGGTGTCGCCACTGCGGGCTCCGATGACGCCGACCCGGTCGCCGACGGCGAAGGAGGAGGCGGTGGCCGGCTTCTTCGCCGTGCCGAACGCGGTGGCGGAGTCGACGGTGACCGTGACGGTCGCACCGGCGGCCGACTGGATCGTCCAGGAGCCCCCCGACAGCGCGGTCACGGTTCCGACGGTGCCGTGGGTGTGCTTCTGCTTGGCGGAGGTCGTGCCCTTCTTGGCGTGCGCCGCCGTGTTCATCGCCGCGGGGGCCGCCGAGCCGACCCCGGCGACCGCGGCGGACACGCCCCACGCCGTCCCGCCCGCGACCACCACGATCGCGACCGCGGCGGCGGCGATGGAGAGCCCGACCACGTGACGTCGGAAGAACGAGGGGCGATCGGCGTCGGCGGACTTCATCGTGTCCGTGACCGCCCGGCCCGGAGGGTTCACGGGCGCCGCAGACTCGGATGCACCGGAGGCATCCGGCCGCTCCGACCACCACGGCAGCGGCTCGGTGGGATTTCCATCAGCGAAAGCGGGTTCGGAGCCGGCCTCGTCGTTCGTGTTCATGGCACAACCGTGTCAGGCGCAGATCAGGGCGAGGCTCACGGAATGTCAGAGGAAGGTAAAGTCACCCGGAACTCGGTCCCTCCGCCCTCGGCAGGCGCCGCGGCGATCCAGCCGCCGAGCCGGCCGACGAGCGCCCGCGCGATGGACAGGCCGAGGCCGGTGCCGACCGGCCTGGCTCCGCGATAGCGGGCGTGGAGGGCTCCGCGGTCGAACGCGACGGCAGTGTCTTCTGCGCTCAGCCCCGGTCCCCGGTCGCGGACGGCGAGCTCGACGACCCCGTGCGAGGTGACGCCCCCGACGATGATGATCTCCGTGCCGGCGGGCGCGACCCGCAGCGCGTTCTCCACCAGCCCGTCGAGGATCTGCCGCAGCCGCATCTCGTCGGTGTGCACCGGGATCGGGTCGCCCGGCAGGTCGGCGCGCAGCGCCACGCCTGCGCCTCCGGCCGCTCCGGCCCACGCCCGCACCACGGCGCCGACGGTGTCGCGCGCGTCGAAGTGCTGCGGCACGATCGTGAACTCGTCCGCCTCCAGGCGGGCCAGCTCCAGGAGGTCGTCGAGGAACCTCCTCAGGCGCTCGGACTCGGCCGAGAGGGTCCGCCCGGCCTCCGCGACATCGGCGGGAGGGATGACGCCGTCGGCCAGCGCCTCGGCGTAGCCCCGGATGGCCGTGAGCGGCGTGCGGATCTCGTGCGAGACGGACAGCAGGAACTCGCGCTGACGGTCCTCGCTCGTCGCGAGGGCGGTGTCGAGGGTGCGCAGCGCCTGGGCGATGTCGTCGATCTCGGCGACCGACTGGGTCTCGATCGCCACCCCGCGCCGGCCGCCGGCCAGTGCCCGTGCGCTGTCGGCCACCCGGCGCAGCGGGCGGCCGAGCAGTCGCGCGAGCAGCACACCGGCCGCGGTGGCGACCGCGAGGCCGATCGCGAGGGCGAGCACGATGCCGCGCAGCAGTTCGGCGTCGCCCGCGGCGATGTCCGCCACCTTGCGCACCCCGACGATCCCGCCGCCGTTCGGGCCGGGGATGCCGACCAGCACCGCGTCCTTGCCGTTCAGGGTCGTGTTCGCCGAGACCGGCTTCCCGGCCTGCAGCATCCGCACCACGTCGGGTCCGACCGACCCGCGCGCCGCGCCGGTGACCGTGCCGTCGGGCGAGACGAGGGCGAACCGGTCGCCGACCACGCCCACCCGGCCCTCGGCTGCGCGTCCGGAGGCGACCAGCGCCGCCGCCTGCGCCTTGAGCTGCTGGCGCGCCTGGTTCTGCTCCACCGTCTGCACCACCTGCACGGCGACGAGAGCGGTCACCAGCACGGCGATCAGGGCGACGGCGAACGTCACCAGGGTGAATCGCGCGCTGAGCGATCCGAACAGCCGCGTGCGCCGGGCCATGCCCCTCAGCCCTCGTCCGCGACGCTGTAGCCGACCCCGCGGATCGTCCGCACGATCCCGGCAGCGTCGCCGAGCTTGACGCGCAGCTGCGCGATGTGCACGTCCACGGTGCGGCTGCTGCTGTAGTCCGCGACCCCCCACACCGACGAGAGCAGCTGCTCGCGGGTGAATACCCGGCCGGGCTGGCTCATCAGGTGGTCGAGGAGGTCGAACTCGGTCGCCGTCAGCTCGACCCGTCCGGAGGCGGTCTCCACACGCCGCCGCGCGCCGTCGATGCTCACGCCGCCGACCGTGCGGGTGGGTGCCGGGACCGGCCCCGCCGCACGCCGCACCATGCCTTTGACCCGCGCGACGAGCTCGCGCGGCGAGAACGGCTTGGTGAGGTAGTCGTCCGCGCCCAGCTCGAGGCCGACCACGCGGTCGATCTCGTCGTCCCGCGCGGTCACGAAGATGACGGGGTCCAGTCGTCGCGCGCCCGCAGCGCGCGGCAGACCTCGATGCCGTCGAGGCCGGGGAGGCCGACGTCGAGCACGATCGCCGCCGGCCGCAGCCGATCCACCGCGGCCAGCGCAGCGTGCCCGTCGGTCTCGACGTGCACGCCGAACCCCGCACCGGACAGGTACAGGCGTTCCAGCTCGACGATGGCGGCCTCGTCCTCCACGACGAGCACCAGCCCTCTCTCCTCACTCACTTGACCATCTTCCCTGGTCGCGCGGCGGGGCACGGCCGTTTCCAGCACCGTCTTACCGTTTCCTTACATTCCCCGCGCACCATCCGAACACAGCGGGCGTTGACTCGGCGCATGTCCGCCACCTCCCGCCTCCGCAGCCCGGCCGCTCTGCTGATCGCGTTCGGCGCCGCACTCGTCCTCGCCGCGGGCGCCGCGGCGGCGACCGCAGCGACGGTCGCCTCGTCGGCCCCGCCGCCGCCCGTCGACACGACCGGCTTCCCCGCGGGTGGCTCGAACCCGGGCATCTTCACCGACACCTGCGCCCGGTCGACCACCGCGCCGAACGATCCGATCATGATGCCCGGCATGGCCGGGATGTCGATGCAGCACGACTTCTTCGGCAATCCGGCCGTGAACGCCTCCTCCACGCCGGCGATGCTCCGCGCCGGCTCGACCACCTGCTCGACCTCCGCCGACGCCTCGGCGTACTGGACGCCGGTCGTCTACCAGAACGGCGCGGCCCTGGTCCCGCAGCGCACGTTGCTGTACTGGCGGACCCCGGCCGGCATCGCGTCCTCCACGCGGACCATGCCCGAGGGCATCAGCCTGATCGCCGGCAACGAGACGGCGACCGCGCCGCAGAGCACGTCCGTGGTCGACTGGACGTGCACGACGACCGCCTCCGACCCCCGGCCGGGACGGGCCGCGCTGCCGCACGACTGCCCGTCCGGCTCGCAGCTCCGGCTCGTCATCACCTTCCCGGACTGCTGGGACGGCCACACGATGGACGGCCGCGACCGTGCAGGGGCGGCCTACTCCACGACCACGGGATGCCCGGCGTCGCACCCCGTGCACATTCCGCAATTGGTCCTGCACGTCACGTATCCGACCGCGAGCGGCGCGGGGATCACCCTCTCGACCGGACCGCAGACCCAGGGACCGCCGGTCACGGGGCACGCCGACTTCGTGAGCGGCTGGCAGCAGAGCCGGATGGACGCCGACGTCGCGGCGTGCGACACGGCCCAGGTGCGCTGCGGACCGGTGAAGGGGGCGGAGGCGACGCCGCAGGGTGGCAGGGTTCAGGGCGGCACGGCATAACCGTAGAAAGGGCTCGACCGCCCCCTGTACATTTCCATACGAACGCAACACAATGACATAACATGAGCCACCCTCATGTAATCCGGACTCCCGATCAGCGATTACGCATCTTCGTGTCGTCCACGCTGCAGGAGCTCGCGGCCGAGCGCAATGCGGCCAAGACCGCCATCGAGCGGCTGCACCTCGCTCCCGTCATGTTCGAGCTCGGCGCGCGCCCGCACCCTCCTCGGGAGCTCTATCGTTCCTACCTCCAGCAGTCCGACGTCTTCCTCGGGCTGTACTGGGAGCGCTACGGCTGGGTGGCGTCCGACGAGGAGGTCTCCGGGCTCGAGGACGAGTACAACCTCTGCCCCGACGACGTGCCGCGGCTGCTCTACGTGAAGGTGTCCGACCACCGCGACGAACGCCTCACCGGCCTGCTGAACCGGATCCGTGAGGACGATCGCGCCGCCTACAAGTACTTCGAGACCGCCAAGGAGCTGGCCCGGCTGGTGGAGGCCGACCTCGCCATCCTCCTCGCCGAGCGGTTCGATCAGAGTCGGCCCCTGTTCCTCGGGGAGCAGGATTCGCCGGGGCCCGCCATCGGACGGTCGGGCCCCGATCCGGCCGTGGCGGATCCCGTTCGGCTGCCTTCGCCGCTCACCGGGCTCGTCGGGCGCGAGCGCGACATCGCTGCGATCCACGGGATGCTCGCGGCCGGGACCCGTTTCGTCACGCTGGTCGGCCCGGGCGGGATCGGCAAGAGCCGGCTCGCGATCGCGGCGGCCCGCGCGTCGGCGCCGGACTTCGAAGACGGCTCGGTGTTCGTCGACCTGTCCGCGGTACACGACCCCGATCGCGTGCCCAGCCGCATCGCGCAGTCCCTCGGCGTCCGCGACACCGGGGACGCACCCATCATGGAGAACCTGGCGACCGCGCTGCGCGAGCGCAGCATCCTGCTCGTGCTCGACAACTTCGAGCAGGTGGTGGAGGCCGCGCCCGCCCTCACGACCCTCCTCGCGGAGGCGCCGGAGCTCGCCATCCTGGTCACCAGCCGCGTGCTGCTGCGGATCAGCGGCGAGCAGAGCTACGACGTCGAGCCGCTCGCGGACGAGCAGGCGGTCGACCTCTTCGTGCAGCGCGCCCACGCCGTCAAACCGGACTTCGAGATCACACCGGACAACGAGGAGGCCGTCGAGCGGGTCTGCGAGGCCCTCGACGGGGTGCCACTCGCGATCGAGCTGGCGGCGGCGCGCGTGCGGGTGCTCTCCCCGCCGAACTGCTGGACCGGCTCGACCGCCGGCTGTCGGTGCTGGTCGGCGGGCCACGGGACCTCCCGGCCCGTCAGCAGACCATCCGGCGGACCATCGAGTGGAGCACGCAACTGCTCGACAGCGACCAGCGGACGCTGCTCGCCCGGCTCGGCGTCTTCGAGGGCGGGTTCACGCTGGAGGCCGCAGAGTTCGTGGGGGCGGCGCCGGCAGAGCGTGAGGACGCGAGCGGCGGCGACCCGGACGTCCTCGAGAACCTCGCCGCTCTCGTCGACAGCAGCCTCGTCGGGCAGCACGACAGCGACGACCGGCCGCGGTTCTCCATGCAGGCGATCGTCCGCGAGTACGCCAGGGAGCAGCTCGCCCGCAGCGGCGACCAGCCGGCGACCCGCGACGCGCACGCCCGCTACTTCCTGGCGCTCGGCGACGACGCCGAGGACGACCTCCGCGGAGCAGGCCAGCGCCGGTGGATGCAGCGGCTCGGCGACGAGCGCGACAACCTGCGGGCGGCCGAGCGGTTCCTGCTCGACGGCCGCGACTGGGATCGGGCGGCGCGCCTCGCCTTCAGCCTCTACCTCTACTGGTGGGTCACCGGCCTCCTCGGCGAAGTGCGCACCTGGATGGAGGAGGCGCTGACGTCCGGCGACGAGCTCGACCCGCACACCCGCGCGATCGCGCTCTACTTCAGCCGCACGATCATGTTCTGGAAGGACCCGGACGGCAGCGTCGCCGCCGACCTCGCCGAGAGCATCGAGCTCTTCCACCGCACCGGCGACCCGAACGGCGAGGGGATCGCCTCCATCTCGCTCGCCCTCGCGCTCCTCGCCGGCGACAGTCCCGACACCGAGCGCGCCCGGCGGGTGATGGAGGCCGCCCTCGCCCTCTACCGGTCGACCGGCAGCGTGTGGGGCGAGTCGATGGCGCTGGTGCTGCTGGGGCGGGTGGCACTGCGGGAGGGCGACCTGGCGGAGGCGCAGGACCACTTCACCACGAGCCTCGCGCTCACGAACCGGTCGGGCGACCGCGTGGGCCAGCGGATCGCGTCGTATCACCTCGGCTGGACCGAGCTCATGCTCGGCGACGTGGCGGCGGCGCGGTCGGACTTCGCGCTGAGCGTCACCATCTCCGCGGCGGTCGGGCACCCGGAGGGCATCGCGTACGGGCTGGAGGGCATGGTCGCGGTCGCGGCGCTGTCGCACGACGACGAGCGCGCGGGCGAGCTGGCCGGCGCGGCGCAGGCCCTGCGGGAGCGCAGCGGCCTCCACAATGGGCCGACGTTCACGTTCCACCGCCGATACCTCGACGACCTGCTCGCGGGGCCGCACGGTGATCTGGTCGCGGCCGCCATCGCGGACGGACGGGAGCTCACCGTGGAGGAGGCCGTCGCGGAGGCGCTGGCGGAGGGTCGCGGCGAGTTCGCGGACGATGGCGGGGAGAACCGGCCCGACGAGGACTGACGGACACCACCGCCCCTACGGCACCACGATGTCGAACCCGGGATCCCCCTGATCCAGCACCCCGATCAGCGCCGTCAGCACTCCGAGGTCGCCGTCCACCGTCAGCCCGTCCGACGTGGTGTCGCCCCCGACCAGCCGCAGCAGCCGCGGCTTCGTCAGCGTCAGGTGCAGCGGCGCCTCCCCGACGGCTCGCGCTCGACGTACACGAAGACCCCGTTGCGCAGCGTGAGGTGGAAGCTGCGGCCCAGGTCGGTCAGCGTGATGTCGAACGCCAGGTCGAGGTCCCAGGCGCGCGGGCCGTCGACGCGGATCGCGACCGAGTCGAAGAGCTGCTCCGGGGAGAGCTGGATGAGGATGGCCGGCGAGTCCGCGGTCGTCGGGGTGCCGAAGTTGCCTTCGCGCAGTTCGGTCGCCCCGGAGAGGAAGAAGTTGCGCCAGGTGCCGTTCTCCGAACCGTAGGCGAGCTGTTCCAGGGTGTCGGCGTAGAGGGTCGTGGCCGCCTCGTGCCCCGGGGAGGCGAACACGGCGTGGTCGAGCAGTGTCGCGGCCCAGCGGAAGTCGCCCGCCTCGTACGCCTCGCGCGCGAGCTCGACCACCCGGTCCAGGCCGCCGATCGCCGCCACGTACCGCTCGGCCAGCGCCTGCGGCGGGTGCGGCCAGAGCCGCGCCGGGTTGCCGTCGAACCAGCCCATGTAGCGCTGGTAGATCGCCTTGACGTTGTGCGACACCGAGCCGTAGTAGCCGTGCGTGCTCCACTCGGCGACCAGCGCCGGCGGCAGCTCGAAGTCCTCCGCGATCTCCGCCCCGGTGTAGCCGCGGTTGATGCCGCGCAGCGTCTGGTCGTGCAGGTAGCCGTAGAGGTCGCGCTGCACGCCGAGGAAGTGCCGGATGCGGTCGCCTCCCCAGGTCGGCCAGTGGTGGGAGGCGAACAGCACATCCGACCGGTCGGCGAAGCGCTCGATCGCCTCGGTCAGGTAGGCCGACCAGATGTGCGGGTCGCGCACCAGCGCGCCGCGCAGCGTGAGCAGGTTGTGGAGGTTGTGGGTCGCGTTCTCGGCCATGCACAGTGCGCGGTAGCGCGGCAGGTAGAAGTGCATCTCCGACGGAGCCTCTGTGCCCGGCGCCAGTTGGAACTCGATCTCGACGCCGTCGATGGTGTGCGTCTGGCCGGTCTCCCGGATGTCGACAGTCGGGACGAGGATGCCCGCTTCGCCGGTGGAGGTCGTCTGGCCGAGGCCGGCGCCCACCTGGCCCGAGGGCCCCTTGTCGAGCGCGGCGCCGTACATGTAACCGGCGCGGCGGCCCATCGCCGTACCGGCGTAGACGTTCTCCGCGATGGCGTGGCCGAGGAAGCCGTCCGGCGCCACGATCTGCACCGTGCGGCCCTCCAGGTCGGCGGCCTCCACCACCCCGAGGACGCCGCCGAAGTGGTCGATGTGGCTGTGCGTGAAGATCACGGCGACCACCGGGCGGTCGCCGCGGTGCGCCCGGTACAGGCTGAGCGCGGCCTCCGCGGTCTCCTTCGAGATGAGCGGGTCCACGACGATCACGCCGTTGTCCGACTCGATGAAGGACATGACCGACAGGTCGAGCCCGCGCGCCTGATAGACGCCCTCGACCACCTCGTAGAGGCCGTGCTTGGCCACCAGCTTCGACTGCCGCCACAGGCTCGGGTTGACCGTGTCAGGCGCGTCCCCGTCGACGAAGTCGTACGCCGCCGCGTCCCAGACCGCGTTGCCGTCGGCGTCGCGGATCACCGGGTCCTCCAGCGTGCCGAGGTAGCCGCGGTCGGCGTCGGCGAAGTCGGCCATGTCGGCGAACGGCAGGGCGTCGAGCAGCGCGCGGTTGGCGTCGGCGACGGAGGCGGTCGGGTCGTTCTGCTTCATCGGGTCTCTCCCTCGGGGCCAGGCGGCGCACGGTGCGCACCGTCACCGCGAGGTTTCCTCAGGGACGACCGGAGCGTCTAGCCCCGATTCGCGGGATCGCGCCACATCGTCGTGACGGGGGCGCCGTCGAGCACCGCGCGGAAGCCGCCCACCGGCCGGAAGCCGGCGCGCGCGTAGCGGTGGTCGTTCGCCGGGTTGGTCGACTCCAGGTACGCGGGCAGGCCGTCCGCGTCGAACCGGGCGAGGTCCTCCGCGAGCAGTCGCTGCCCGATCCCCTGACCGCGATGGTCGGGATGCGTCGCCAGGAGGCTCAAGTACATGTGGTCGGGCTCGTGCGGGTGCGCGTCGTCGAACAGCGAGTAGAGCTGCTCGTAGGCGGCGTACCGCTCGGGCGACAGCGCCGCGACCAGGAGGGCGTCGAGGTCGCGCTCCTGCCCGGGCGTGAGCTCGTCGGCTCCCGGCGGCAGCCAGACGGCGACGGTCGCGGCCTCCCCGTCCGGTCCGTCGACGAGGGAGACGGACCCGTGGCCGACCGCGCCCTCCACGAAGAAGCGCCAGAACGGGAGGAGGTGGCCGGTGCCGCCGTCCGCGGAGACGAGCGCGGGACCCCACACCGGGTCGTCGCGGAACGCGAGCGCGATGGTGGTGGTGACCGCGTCCACGTCGTCGGGACGGGCGGTGCGGTGGTTCATACCGGGAACTGTAGCGGGGAGGCCTCTGCTCAGGCGACCGTCGTGTAGCGGCGGAAGGCGTCCAGCACCTCGTTGGCGCGGTCGGCGCCCGCGACGGTGATCCCGTGCCGGCCGTAGACCGGGAGCGGCGCGTCCAGTCGCGCGCCGTCGCCCAGGAAGATGTGGATGGCGCGGGCCGGGAACTCGCGATTGTTGACAGCCACGAGCAGCCGCCCCGGGTGGACGTGACCGATCGCGGTCCACGGGAGGACGACCCGCGGCTCGTCGGCGGACCCGCGCCACAGCTCGACACCGAGCGGGCCGACGGAGACCGTGACCGACTGCGCGAGACTCGGATACTTGCCCATCAGCTCCTCGAGCGCGTCCTGCAGCTCGGGCGTGCGGCGGCTGAGGAAGACGAACGCGTCGGGGCGCCGCGCGGCGACCGCGGTTGTCTTCAGCTGCGTCCGGAGCGCGATGCCGCCGTAGACGGCCGCGATCAGGACGGCCGTGAGGCCGAGCACCAGCAGGACCACCGCGAGCGCCGACCCGGTGTCGGCGCCGTCCGGGGGTGCGGCGATCAGAGGGATGGCGACCACGAGCGTCACAGCGACGACCACGGCGATGCCGATCAGCATCGCGCCCGTCTTGCCGGACCGACCGTCGAACCGCACTCCGCCCGACGACCCGCCGTTGAGCACCGCCCCCGCGGAGAGTCCGGTCGCGTCTCCCGTGGCCGCACGCCCCGGTTTGGTGAGCACAGCGGAGCCCGCGCGCCGGATGACGACACCGGTCACCGGGTCCACCTGGTCGAACTGATGGAGGACGCCCGCACGGGTGGTGTACCCGGCGGCCGTCTCCGCGGCGTCGCGTCGCCGCACGAGGAGGACGCCGATGACGATCCAGGCCAGGGCCGGGACGACCATGATCAGGGTCATGACGATCCGGTCCGCGTGGCCGCCGCCGTGGGTGGAGACGCTGAAGACGTACACGAGCACCACCGCGAAGGCGGCCGCGTACACCCCGAACTGCACCCGCTTGAGGATGGCGTTGAGGCGGTAGGCGGTCATCCCGGGAACCAGGTCGTACTGGGTCCGCTGCGGCGCGGTGTCGGTCACGGAGTGAGCTTAGGGGGCGCGGGCGCACAGCGATGCTCCCCGGTTCGGGTGTCAGCCCCTACTGCGGGTGCGGCGTCTCCCCCGCCTCCAGCATCCCGATCAGCTTGGCGAGCCGGTTGCCGCGGCTGGTCGCGCTGGGCGCGGTGATCACGCGGTGGATGACGGAGTAGCGGTTCGCCGCGTTGAGCGTCGCGAACGTGGCGGCGGCCGCGGCCGAGACCTCCAGGGCCGCGGCGAGGTCCTCGGGGATCTCCGCCGTGCTCGACGGCGCGTAGGCGCGCTCCCAGCGGCCGTCGGCCTTGGCGCGCTCGATCTCGGCGTGGCCGCGGTCTCGCATCCTGCCCTCGGCGATCAAGGCCTCCACGAGCCCGATGTTGCGCTGCGACCACAGCGACGCCGCGCGCCGCGGCGTGAACCGCTCCACGAACGTCGACGCGTCGCGGCTGCGCTTCTGGCCGTCGATCCAGCCGCTGCACAGCGCCTCGTCCACCGCCTGCGCGTAGCTGAGGGAGGTCGGGTCGGTCGTGCCCTTCTTGGCGAGCACCAGCCAGACGCCGTCCGAGGCGTCCTCGTTGGCGTCGAGCCACGCGCGCCACGCGGCGGCGTCGGCGACGATCAGCTCGGTCATCGTCTCCTGCCCCATTCCGCCACCCTAGCGACCGCCCCCGACACCGGCCGCGGCGTCACACGTGCAGCAGCACCAGCACGTGGTAGACGACGTACGCGGGCCAGACGATCGCCTGCGGCAGTCCGAGCACGACGCCCCAGAAGGAGCCGTCGGAGACCGACACGAAGTAGACCGCAGCGCCGATGTAGGCGATGAAGAAGAAGAACCCCCACTGCGCCGACTGCACGACCACCCGGCCGCGCCCGTTCTCGCTCATGGCCGCCAGCGTAGCGAGCCGCGACGGCGCCGGGTAGCGCCCGATGTCACACGCGCGACCGCTGTCCCGTCTGCAGGGGTGTACGCAGAGAACACGGCGAAAGGTGGACATCATGCGGGTCTTCGTAGCAGGCGGGAGCGGCGTGCTCGGGCGGCGGCTGGTGCCGCAGCTCGTGGCGCGCGGGCACGCGGTGACGGCGTCGACGACGAGCTCGGCGAAGCTCGGGACGATCGAGGCGATGGGCGCGGCGGGCGTCGTCATGGACGGGCTGGACGGCGCCTCCGTCGGCAGGGCCGTGGCGTCGGCCGAGCCGGAGGCGATCATCCACCAGATGACCGCGATCAACCCGGCGCACGCGGGAAAGCCGGACCTCAAGCATCCCGACAAGTGGTTCGCCGGCACCAACCGCCTGCGCACCGAGGGCACCGACCACCTGCTGGCCGCGGCCGAGGCGCAGGGCGTGACGCGGTTCCTCGCCCAGGGCTACGCGAGCTGGAACGGCCTCCGTGCGGGCGGCTGGGTGAAGACGGAGGCCGACCCGCTCGACCTGCTCCCCGGCACGCCGGCCGAGCCGGGGATGCGGGCGATGAAGCACGTCGAGGACGCGGTCACCGCGTTCGGCGGGACCGTCCTGCGCTACGGCGCCTTCTACGGCCCGGGCGCGACCGACGACCAGGTGGAGCTCGTGCGGCGGCGGCAGTACCCGCTCGTCGGCCGCGGGCAGGGCTACAGCTCCTGGGTCCACCTGGACGACGCGGCGTCGGCGACCGTCCTCGCGCTGGAGCAGGGCGCGACCGGCGTGTTCGACATCGTGGACGACGACCCGGCCCCGGCGAGCGACTGGCTCCCGTACCTCGCGCAGTCGGCCGGCGCCAAGCCGCCGCTGCGCATCCCGGTGTGGCTGGCGCGGATCGCCGCGGGCGAGCAGGCTGTCATCATGATGACCGAGGGCCGCGGCTTCTCCAACGCGAAGGCCAAGCGCGAGCTGGGCTGGGAGTTGCGCTACCCGTCGTGGCGGCAGGGGTTCGCGGAGGGGCTGAGGTGACCGAGGGCACGCAGGAGACGTTCCAGGAGTTGCGCCCGCTGCTCTTCTCGATCGCGTACCGCATCCTCGGCAGCGTGACGGAGGCCGAGGACGCCGTGCAGGAGACCTGGCTCCGCTACGAGGCGGCGGGCGTCGAGCCGGTCTCGCTGAAGGCGTACCTGTCGACGATCGTCACCCGCGTGTCCATCGACGTGCTCTCCTCCGCACGGGTGCGCCGCGAGGCCTACGTCGGGCCCTGGTTCCCCGAGCCGCTGCTCTCCGACCCGTACGAGGATCCGGAGCGCTCGGCCGAGCTGGCGGACTCGCTGTCGATGGCGGCCCTCCTGCTGCTGGAACGGCTCACCCCGCTGGAGCGCGCGGTGTTCGTGCTGCGCGAGGTGTTCGCGTTCGACTTCCCGGAGATCGCGGCGGCCGTCGGGCGGTCGGAGGCCGCGTGCCGCCAGCTCGCGGTGCGCGCCCGCCGCCACATGGACGCCGGCCGGCCGCGCTTCGACGCCGACCGGGTCGAGCGCGAGGACCTGGCCGCCCGGTTCTTCGACGCCTTCCGCGCGGGGGACGTGGAGGCGCTGCGCGCGCTGCTCCTCGCCGATGTCGAGCTGGTCGGCGACGGCGGAGGCAAGGCGCCGCAGTGGGCGCGACGGATCGTGGGGGCGGCTGAGGTGGCGGGAGTGCTGGTCGCGATGGCGGGGCCGTTCGCGAGCATCGGTGGGACGATCGAGCCGCACGAGGTGAACGGCCAGCCGGGCGCGGTGTTCCGCGACCGTGACGGCCGGGTGGTGAACACGATGGTCCTGGAGATCGCGGGCGGCGGCGTCCAGACCATCCGCACCGTCATCAACCCCGACAAGCTGACCCACGTCGGCCCGGTCGCCGACGCCTGGTCGGTGCTGCGGGAGGCCAACCGGGCGCGTCTCGCGGCCGGCGGCGACCCGCTTCCTCCGCTGGCCAAGCGCGTCCGGCCCGACTGAGCGGCGCCGCGCGCGGAGCCTTTTCCGCGCCCGTCCGCACCGATACTCTCGGCTCATGGCCTCCGTCCCGCTCACCGACGCGCAGGTGCGCGAGCTGCGCGAGAAGTACGCCGCCGGCGCACGCCAGGTGCAGCTCGCGGCGGAGTACGGCGTGCGCCAGAACACCGTGTCGAGCCTGGTGACCGGGAGGTCGCGCCAGGAGGCCGGCGGCCCGATCATGCCGGGCAAGGCGCGCAAGGTGACGAGCGCGGAGGTGGTCGCGATCCGGGAGGCCGTCGCCGCCGGCGCCCCGCGCGCGGAGGTCTCCGAGCGCTACGGCATCTCGCACCAGATGGTCTCCAACATCGCCTCCGGCCGCGCGTTCGCGGACGTCGGCGGGCCGCTCACCAGCAGCGCGGCGACGCGGGCCCGGCCACTGACCGTCGAGCAGGTGGAGCGCATCCGGGAGCGCGTCCGCGCCGGGGAGGACCGCCAGGCCATCGCGGACAGCTTCGGCGTCTCGCACTGGACGATCGCGTCGGTCGTCCGCGGCGCGACGACGGGTGTGGCGGAGGCGACCGGCGAGGACGACGAGGTCGTCCAGATGCGCCGGCTGCACAGCGCGGGGGTGTCGCAGACCGAGATCGCCCGCCGGTTCGGCACCAGCCAGCAGCGGGTCAGCCTCATCGTGCGCGGCAGCTCGCACGCCGCGCACGGCGGCCCGATCGCCCAGCCGCACAGGAGGCGGCTGGGCGACGACGAGGTCCGCGGCATCCGGGAGGCGTACGCGGAGGGCACGCCGCTCGCCGAGCTGGCGGAGCGCTACGACGTCGCGCCCGCCATCCTGCGGCTCGTGGTCACCGGGCGCACGTACGCGGACCGGCCGGGACCGATCGCGGACCAGCACGCCTGATCGGCTACTGCGGCGGGGCCGGCGGCGCAGTCGGGAGCGCCGCAGCGTCCGGCGCCTCCACCTCCGCGGCGACGGCCTCCACCCGGTGGTAGTGCCGCAGCACCAGCCACAGGGTGACGATCCCCGCCGCCGACACTATCGCCAGCCCCGCCACGTAGAGCACTGTCGCGAGCGCCTCCACCTGGTTCGCGGTGCTCTGCTGCAGCGACCCGTTCTGCAGCTCCTGCACCGCCTCCCCGTTGAACAGCACCGCGAAGAAGGAGGCCACGTCCCCCGCCGAATCCCACGCTGCGTGCAGCAGCGACACGCACGCGTAGGTGAGGAGTATCCACCACGACCAGCGGAACCGCCTCCGGCCCCCGGCCGCGCCGAAGATCACCGCGCCGAGGATGGCCGTCCACAGCACGTGCCCGACCGGCGCCAGGATGGCGCGCACCAGCTCCGTCTGCAGGAGCGACACCAGGTCGATGCCGCGTGAGGTGATGGCGGCGTTGAACGCGTAGCCCGCCGACTCGAACGCCGCAAACCCCGCGCCGATCGTCGCGCCGAGCAGCGCGCCCTGCTTCGCCGTCTTGGGCACGGTCCGCCAGCCGAAGATCACCAGCAGCACGACTTTGACGAACTCCTCGATCAACCCGACCAGCCCGTAGACCCAGAAGCTCTGATGGAGGTCGGCCTCCAGCAGCGACGCCCCGAGCACGCCGAAGATGCCGCCGACGAAGAAGGCGAGGATGAGCTGCAGCGTGCTGATCGAACCGGTGACGCGCTCGATCGCGAACAGCACGACGCAGAACGGCACCAGGAAGCTGCCGAGCAGGATGAGCGTCGGGACGAGGTTGACGTTGCCGGTGACCGCGGTGACGACGATGGTGATGATCCACAGCCCGAGGCCGGCGAGGAGCGTCTTCCACCACCAGCCGTGGTGGTGGTGCGGGTGATTCCGGTTCTCGACGTTCAGCGCTTCAGCTGCGGTCATGCGCCCGACGCTACCCCGTTGAGGGCGCGCAGACACCGGGTCGCGGTTGGTGATGGTGAAAGCGAGTTGGGCGGCCGGGCCGAAGACCGGCAGGGCTCGCGCGGCGGGCGGGAGGTCGAGCACCGCGTGGATGACGTTGCGGTCCTGCGGGTCGGGGGTGAGCGCGAGCTCGTCCGTCATCTGCCCGAGCTGGTTGATCGCCCCGGGGACGGCGCTGTTCCAGCCCGTCCACGCGCCGAACCGGCCGTCCGCTGCGCGGCCGATGTCGACGATGAGCACGTCCTGCCAGTCGCCGACCTGCTCCAGGTTGCTCGAGAAGTCGAAGACTCCGTTGCGGGTGATGACCTGGTAGACGCGCAGGGTGAGGGCGTAGCGGGAGAGGTCCGCGCTCAGGCGGGCGTAGTCGGAGGCCGGCTGCGCTCCCGACGAGGTCGCGGCCGCGTCGGCCGCGAGGTCGTGGGACACCGACGCGACCGCCGCCGCAGCCACCGCGGGCAGCGTCGGGTCGAGCGGATTGTCGAGCGCGACGTTCGCCGGTTCGAGCGTCGGCGCCTCCCGCTCCTGCTCCTCCTCCCCGCGGAGAACGACTCGACGAAGCGATGCCACCAGCCCTGATGTGCCGGCGGGGGCGGTGCGCTCGGCGTCGGAGCGACCGCCGGGGCCTGGTCGTCGCCGACCCCCGGCGTGACGTGCGTCGGCGGGAGGTCGGTCGGCGGCTCCTTCGAGAACAGGAACGTGCCGACCAGCGGGATCGGCGCGTCCACCGAGTCGTCGCCCGGCCCACCGGCGGCGTGCTGCGCGATCTCCGCGTTGAGCTGCACGGGGTTGTAGTGCGCGGCCTTCTGCTCGGTGATGAGCACCGACAGCCCGCGGATGGCGAGCTGGAGGTCGGCCTGCCAGGCGACGTCGGGCTGCGCGGCGATGGCGGAGGCGGGAGGCAGCTTGCTCAGTTCCACCTGCACCGACCAGTGGCCGAAGAGGAAGCGGGACAGGTTCTGGTAGCCCTCCTCGGAGTTGACCTCCCCGTAGGGTCCGGAGTGCGACTTGTAGACGAACGCCCGGTGCGCGCCCTTCACGTAGGCGTTCTCGATGAGCACGAGCCCGTCGCTGCGCGGACCGACGCCGAGCTTGGCCAGGTTGTAGTCGTTCTGGTCGGTGCCGATGATGCAGAACACATCGTCCACGTCGAACACGTCCGGCGGGATGACCCGCGGGTCCCAGGCCTCCCCGATCGGCTTGTCCCCGAACTTCTTGCCGGGCGTGAGGTAGCCGTACATCTTGGGCGGCGAGAAGATGTCCGACCCGGCCGGGCCGAAGGTCTCCATCAGCCAGTTCAGGAGGCCGCCGGTGAAGACGATCCCGCCGTGCGGCGTCGCGTAGGTGCAGAACTTGGCGACCAGTTCCTTCGCCGGGATGCGGCCGCCCTCCTCGCACACCTTCTGCATCATGCAGCGAGCGACCAGGCCGCCCATCGAGTGCGCGACCAGGAACACCTTCGGCGCGCCGGTCTTCTCGCGCACCTGCAGCACGAGGTCGTACAGCTCGCGCCCGGCCTGCTCGATGTCGAAGCCCTGCGCGCTGGTGTGCTCCTTGACGAGGTCCTCCGTCCAGGTGATCGCCCGGTCGAACAGATTGCCGGTGCGCGGCGTCGGCGCGGCGTAGGTGGTGGCGGCCTCGTCGTAGAAGCGGTGGATCCAGATCGACTTCTGCGGCAGGGAGCCGTCGGCGGCGGTCGCCAGCAGCTCCTTCTGGCTGCCGCGTACGAGCACCTGGTAGGCGCGCTCCCCAGCAGGCGCAGCAGCGGCCCCTCGAACTGGTAGAACATCGGGTCGCCGTCCCCGTTGACCCGGGTGTGGGTGGCGCCCTCGTTGAAGCCGTAGAAGGGATCGTTGACCGTGGAGTCGATCTGGCTGGTCGGCCCCGCATACCCCCGGCAATAGACAATCGGCAACTCTTGCACGGGGAAAGGGTCCCGCCGATGGTGAGGAACTGTCAAGACCGCCCGTTCCACCCCGCCCCGCCCCAACCCTCCTGCAGGAGTTCTGCGACCGACGCGCCGCGGATCTCCTTCCCAACCCCGTTCAGAAGGAGATCTGTGACGTTTCTCCTGTACAACACAGGAGGCCGGCCGCGCGACGCGACCGGCCTCCTGTGGACAGAACTCAGCCGCCGATGCGGATGAGCTTCTTGTTGACGAACTCGTCGGCGCCGAAGCGGCCCAGCTCGCGGCCGGAGCCGGAGCGCTTCACGCCGCCGAAGGGCAGCTCCGCGCCGTCGGCGAGCACGACGTTGACGAAGACCATGCCGGCCTCGATCTGGTCGGCGACCCGGAGGGCCTGCTGCTCGTCGGTCGTGTAGAGGTACGAGCCGAGGCCGAACGGGGTGTCGTTGGCGATGCGCACGGCGTCCGCCTCGTCCTTCGCGCGGAACACCTGCGCGACCGGTCCGAAGAACTCCTCCTTGGAGGCCGGGTTCTCCGGGGTGACGTCGGTGAGCACGGTGGTCTCGAAGAAGGCGCCGTTCCGCCCGCCGCCGCGCACCAGGGTCGCGCCGTTGGCGACGGCGCGCTGCACCTGCTCGTCGAGACCCTCGGCCGCCTTCAGCGACGAGAGCGGCCCGAGGGCCGAGCTCTCGCTGGTGGGGTCGGTGGCCTCGACCTCGGCGAGCTTGGCGGTGAACTTCGCGAGGAACGAGTCGTACAGCTCGTCCGCGACCACGAAGCGCTTGGCCGCGTTGCAGGACTGGCCGCTGTTGTCGAGGCGCGCGTCGACCGCGTTCTGCACGGTCGCGTCCAGGTCGTCGGTCGACAGCAGGATGAACGGGTCGGACCCGCCCAGCTCCAGTACGACCTTCTTGAGGTTGCGGCCGGCGATCTCGGCGACGGCCGCGCCCGCACGCTCCGAACCGGTCAGCGAGACGCCCTGCACGCGCGGGTCGGCGATGACCTTCTCGATCTGGTCGTGCGACGCGTAGATGTTGACGTACGCGCCCTCCGGGAAGCCCGCGTCCAGGAACATCCGCTCGATCGCGGCGGCCGACTCCGGGCACTGCTCGGCGTGCTTGAGCAGGATGGTGTTGCCGATGATCAGGTTCGGGCCGGCGAAGCGGGCGACCTGGTAGTACGGGAAGTTCCACGGCATGACGCCGAGCAGCACGCCCAGCGCCGACCGGCGCACGACAGCGGAGCCGGTGCCGTCGAGCAGCTGGATGGGCTCGTCCTTCAGGAACTCCGACGCGTGGTCGGCGTAGTACTCGTAGATCGCGCCGGCGAAGTCGACCTCGCCGAGCGCCTGCTCGATCGGCTTGCCCATCTCGCGCACGATGATCTCGGCCAGCTCCTGGCGACGCTCGACGTGCAGCTCACCGACGCGGCGCACCAGGGCCGCGCGCTCCTCGACCGTGGTCGTCTTCGACCAGGTTCGGTAGGCGTTCTCGGCCGACGCGATCGCGGCCTCGAGACCGGCGTCGGTGATCGTGTCGAAGGTCTTGACCGTTTCGCCCGTGGCGGGATTGGTCACGGCGTAGCTCATGTTGCTCCTTATTCCTACAGTGACGGGGTCGTGGCCCTGGGTGATCGGGGCGGAGAAGCCCCCGAGAAGACACTACGGGTCCGGTGTCGGCTCGCGCTACGAGTCGAAGCCGAGCCCCAGCGCATCCAGGGTCTTCTGGAGGACGTTGCGGCGTCCTTCGTTGTGGTCGGCGCGGTTCAGCGCCCACCGGCTCAGGTTGATGCCGGTGCTCGCCAGGGGCTCCGGCGGGAACGGGCTCGGCTTGCTCCTGACCATCTTCAGGTCGGTCAGCTCGGTCGGCGTGCCGCCCAGGAGGTCGAGCAGCACGCGCGCGGCGAACCGCGTGCTCCCGACGCCGAGCCCGGTGAAGCCGCTCGCGTAGGCGACGCGTCCCGCGCGGGCCGTGCCGTAGAACGCGCAGAACCGGCTGCAGGTGTCGATCGCGCCGGCCCAGCGGTGCGTCGCCCGGATGCCCTCCAGCTGCGGGAAGGTCGTCAGCAGGTGGCCGGCCAGCCGCTCGAAGGTCGCGCTGCGCTCCTCGTAACCCGGCTCGACCCGGCGGCCGTAGTGGTAGACGGCGTCGTAACCGCCGAACAGCAGCCGGTTGTCGCGGGACAGCCGGTAGTAATGGAACTGGTTGGCCATGTCGCTGAGCCCCTGCCGGTTGCTCCAGCCGATGTCCGCGAGCTGGGTGTCGCTCAGCGGCTCGGTCATCAGCACGTAGTCGTAGACCGGGACGGTCATCAGCCGGTTGCGCTTCAGCAGCGACCGGAACACGTTGGTCGCGAGCACCACGCGGTCGGCGGTCACGACTGTGCCGTTGACCGGCAGGCGCACCGGGCCGGAACCGTCGGTCTCCACGCCGCCGACCGGCGAGCCCTCGTACAGTTCGACCCCGAGCGCCTCGCAGGCGTCCGCGAGGCCGCGGGCCAGCTTGGCCGGGTGCACGAGGGCGGCGTCGCGGCGGTTCCAGACCCCGGCGAGGTAGGTCGGCGAGTCCACCTCGTCGCGCACGGCCTCCGCGTCCAGGAACTCGCCGTCACCGCCGGCCGCGGCCTCCTCCGCCCAGGCGACCTGATGCGGCTCGACCGCGACGTTCAGCAGCCCGGTGCGCTCGAAATCGGCGTCGACGCGCAGTTCAGCGAGCGTCCGCTCGATGGCGTCGAGGTTCTCCCGGCCGAGCTGCTGGAGGCGGTCGAAGTCCTTCGGAAAGCGGCCCCGGCCGTTGACCTCGCCGTGCGTGAGGCTGGCCTCGCAGAAGCCGCCGTTGCGTCCGGAGGCCGCCCAGCCGATCCGCTCGGCCTCCAGCAGCACCACGCGCCGCCCGGGATGCTCCTGCTTGGCGAGCAGCGCGGTCCAGAGGCCGAGGTACCCGCCGCCCACGACCGCCAGGTCGGCGCGGAGCGGCTCCTCGACGGCGGGCCGCCGGGCCGCGGGAGCGTCGGCGATCCAGAACGAGCCGTGCTCGCTGCCCTCCAGGAGGCGCGCGACGGCGGAGGCGGAGGGGCGTGCCGTTCGAAGACGGTCGTGTGGGGCATGGAGCTCCTGTCGAAGGATGGATGGATGGATGGGTGCGGCGGCTCAGGAGACCGGGTCGGGCTCCGCCCGCGGGACCGAGTCGAGCAGCAGGCGCGTGTACGGGTGCTTCGGGTCCGAGAGCAGGTCGACGGTCGCGCCGCTCTCGACGATCTCGCCGGAGCGCATCACGACCGTCCGCTCGCAGACCGTGCGCACGACGCCGAGGTTGTGGCTGATGAACAGCACGGTCAGCCCGCGCTCGCGCCGGAGGTCGGCGACCAGTTCGAGCACCTGCGCCTGAACCGAGACGTCGAGCGCGCTGGTCGCCTCGTCCATGACGAGCAGCGCCGGCTCGATCGCGAGCGCGCGGGCGATGGCGACCCGCTGCCGCTGGCCGCCGGACAGCGTGCGCGGCAGCGCCTGCGCGTGCGCCTCCACGAGCCCGACCCGGCCGAGCAGTTCGAGCACCTGCGCGCGGGCGTCCGTCGCGCTCAGGCCGGGGCGGTGGAGGCGCAGCGCGTCCTCCACGGCCCGGCCGGCGGTCATCCGCGGGTCGAGCGAGAGGTACGGGTCCTGGAACACCATCTGCACGCGGCGCGCGTGCCGCAGCCGGTCGGCGCGGGTGCGCGGACGTCCGGCCTGGGCGACGCCGTCGATCTCGACCGTCCCGGAGTCCGGCTGTTCGAGGCCGACGATCATCCGGGCCAGCGTCGACTTGCCCGAGCCGGACTCCCCGACGACGCCGAGCGCCTCCCCGGACGGGATCGCGATGCTGGCGCCGGCGACCGCGCGGACCGGCCCCCGGCCGCGCACCTCGTAGGTCTTGGCGAGGTCGTGCACGTCCAGCACGGGAGGCGCGCCGGCTGCGGCCCGCTCGCGCGGCTCGTCCCCGGTCACCTCGATGGTGGGCGTCGCCGCGACCAGCCGCTGCGTGTACGGATTCGCGGGCTGACGGAGCACACGTGCCGCCGATCCCTGCTCGACGACCTTCCCCTCGCGCATCACGTAGACGCGGTCGCAGAACGCCGCCGCGAGGGTGAGATCGTGGGTGATGAACAGCATCCCCATCGCGCGCCGGTCGCGCTGCTCGGCGAGCACGTCGAGGATCTGCGCCTGCGTCGTCACGTCGAGGGCCGTGGTCGGCTCGTCGCAGACCAGCAGCTTCGGCGATCCGGCCAGCGCGCCCGCGATCATCACGCGCTGCAGCATCCCGCCGGAGAATTCGTGCGGGTACTGCCGCAGGTGCTGCCCGGGATGCGGCAGGTGGACGGCCTCCAGCAGCTCCACGGCGCGGGCCCGGGCCTCCGCCGCCGGACGGCCCTCGCCGAGCCGCAGGGCCTCGGTGAGGTGGTCGCCGATCGTGCGCATCGGGTTGATCCCGGCGCGCGGGTCCTGGAACACCATCGCGGCAGTCGTGAGGCGCAGCCTGCGCAGGTCGGCGCGGCTCGCGGTGAGCACGTCCGCGCCGTCGAGCCTCACGGAGCCGGTCGTCTCCGCTCGTTCGGGCAGGAGGCCGAGCACCGTGCGGGAGGTGATGGACTTGCCGGAGCCGGACTCCCCCACCAGCCCGACGGTCTCACCGTCCGCCACCGCGAGGTCGATGCCGTCGAGCAGGCGCCGGCTCGTTGCACCCTTGGCGGTCGCGGGGAGGTCGAGGGTCAGCCCGGAGATGTCGAGCAGGGTCATGGCAGGGTCCTTCCGCCGATCCGGTCCGAGAGCTCCTCGCCGATCACGTTCACCGCGACCACGGCGATCACCACCGCGACGGCAGGGACGATCGCAGGCAGGAAGTACCCACCGGCGACACCGGCCTGTGCCTCGTTGATCATCGCGCCCCAGTCGGCCGTCGGCGCCTGGACGCCCAGCCCGAGGAACGACAGGCCGGCGAGCTCGGCGAGCACGTAGCCGAAGTTCAGCGTGGATTGCGCGCCGACTGTGGGCGCGACGTTCGGCAGAACGCGCCGCACGGCGATCCACGAGCCGGCGAACCCCTGCACCCGGTACGCCGAGACGTAGGGGCGGGACCGCTCCGTCGCCACGAGCTGGCGCGTCAGCCGCGCCACGAACGGCGAGTACGCGATGCTCATCGCGATCACCGGGGCCACCAGTCCCTTGCCGAACAGCGCGACCGCCATGATCGCGATGAGCAGCGATGGGAACGCGAACAGCACGTCGAAGACGCGGGCGAGCGTGGCGTCCAGCCACCCTCCCCGCCAGCCGGCGACGAGCCCGAGGACGATGCCGAGCAAAGTGGAGGCGATGACGACCAGCAGCGGCCCGAGCAGCGCCGTGCGTGCGCCGAAGATCATCCGGCTGAGAGTGTCACGGCCGAGCGCGTCGGCGCCGAGCCAGTGCGCCGGACTCGGGTTCGCGTACACGGCGGAGAAGTCGACGTGGTCGGGATCGTAGGGCGCGATGAACGGAGCGAAGACCGCGGCGAGCGCGATCACGGCGAGAACGACGAGCGCGACGGTGAAGCCGAGCCGCGCGGGCCTCCGCACGGTCGAGCGCATCACCTTCAACGCGAGGGTCGGAGTCGGGGCGCTCATCGTCCGGCCTCCCCCGCCGCCGCACGTGGGTCGATGACCGGCTCCAGGAGGTCGACGATCGCGTTGACCACGATGAACGCCGTCACCACGAACAGCACGATCGCCTGCACGACCGGGAAGTCCAGCCGGTCGACCGACTGCACGAGCAGCGAGCCCATGCCGGAGATGCCGAACGCCGACTCCACGATGGACGTTGCGACCAGGAGGCCGGCGACCAGCATGCCGCTCACCGTCACGATCGGGCCGATGGCGTTGCGGAAGACGTGCCGCCGCACGACCGTGGCGCGCTTCAGGCCGCGACTGGTGGCGACCTCCACGTGCTCGCGGCCGAGCTGCTCGACCATCGACATGCGCGTCACCTTTCCGATCAGGACCACGAAGACGATCGCCAGCGCGATCGAGGGGAGCACCAGGTGGTAGGCCATGTCGAGGAGGCCGGTGCCCGAACCGAACGCGGGGAACCAGCCGAGCTGCACGGCGAAGACCGCGATCAGCACGATGGAGCCCACGAACGACGGGATGGCGCCCAGCACGGTCAGCAGGGTCAGGGTCGCCCGGTCGGCGATCCTGCCGCGGTTGAGCGCGGCGACCGTGCCGGCGAAGAGGCCGACGACCGTGATCATCAGACCGGCCATCACGACCAGCCCGAGGGTCACCGGCAGCCGGTCGCCGATCACCGTGGCGACCGACTGGCGGTACTGCAGGGAGCGGCCGAAGTCGCCGTGCAGCATCCCGCCGACCCAGTTGAGGTACTGCTGCCAGGGCGGCAGGTTCAGGCCGAACTCGGCGGTGACCTGGGCCACCGCCTCCGGGGACGGCTTGCGCCCCCGGAGGAGGAAGCCCACCGGGTTGCCCGGAACCAGGAAGCGCGAGAAGAAGACCAGGAGCGAGGCGAGGAACAGCGTCAGCAGGAGCGAGCCGAGCTTGCCCGCGACCCGCCGCGCCGTCGCCTTACCGCGCGCCAATCGTGGCCGCCCACGGGTAGTAGAGGAACGCGACGGACGGCGCCACCCCGGTGATCTTCTTGCCGACGAACACGGTCATCGGCCCCTGGAAAAGCGGCAGCCACGGGAGCTGCTGGTTGGCGATCTTCTGCAGCTGGGCCGACGTCTCGGCGCGCGCCTTCGGGTCGGCGGTCCCCACGGCTTTGTCGACGAGCGCGTCGAACGACGGGTCGGACCAGTTGCCGTAGTTGCTGAACTGGCCGGTGCGCAGCACGCCGTACATCTCCAGCGGGTCGGGCGTGGAGAGGTACCAGGAGGTGTAGAACAGGTCGACGCCCTGGCGCGCGGTCGGGTCGGAGAACAGCGTGGTGTACGAGTCGGGCGTCATCGTCTGGATCTTCGCCTTCAGGCCGATCGACTCGGCCGCCGCGGCCGTGGCCTGGGCGACGACGCTGAAGTCGGCGCCCATCGGCGCGGTGCGGATGGTGATCGTCTTGCCGGTCGCTCCGGCCTTCTCGACCAGCTTCTTCGCCGCGGCGACGTCGTACTTATACGAGTCCAGTCCGCTGAACGCCGCCTTCCTGGTGGCGTCGGACGCCTGGCCCCACACCGACTCGGTGGTGAGCGCGTTCGTGACCGAGCCGTAGCCCTTCACTGCAGCGTCCACGATGCCCTGCCGGTCCATCGCCATCAGCAGCGCTTTGCGGACGTCCAGGTCGCCGAGGACGCCTTTCAGGTTGCCGACGATCAGGCTGCCGACCGCGGTGTTGAGGCCGAAGTAGAGCTTCCCCGCGCTGGTCGAGTTCAGCTTCTGGATGGCCTCGGTCGGCACCATCCAGCCGCCGTCGACCTGGCCGGACGTCAGCGCGTTCACCCGCGCGTTCGGGTCGGTCATGAACAGGATGGTGACCGTGCCCGCCTTGGCCCTGAGCTTCGGGTCCCAGTACTTGTCGTACCGGGTCAGCGTCACCGACTCGCCCGACTTCCACGAGGTGAGCTCGAACGGCCCGGTGCAGTTGACCAGTCCGGTCGAGTTGCCGTAGTTCTTGCCCTTCGCCGCGAGCGTGGCGGCGGACTCCACGACGCCGGCGGCGCCGCTGATACCGAGGTTGAACTGCGAGTCCGGCTTGGTCAGGGTCACCGTGACCTCCATCGGCCCGGTCTGGTCGATGGACGCGACGTTCTGGTAGACGGAGAACCAGGACGACCCGACCGCGGGGTCGAGGTGGCGGCGCATCGACGCGACGGCGTCGGCGGCGGTCATCGGGGTGCCGTCGTGGAAGGTGACGCCGGGCCGCAGCTCGTACACCCACGTCGTCGGCGTCGGGTTGCTGTACGACTCGGCGAGCCCCGGGGAGATCGTGTAGTCCGGGTTCAGCCGCAGCAGCGACTCGCAGACGTTGGAGAGCACCTGGTTGTCGGAGTAGTCGAACGCGTACGCGTAGTCGAGCGAGTACGGCTCCGAGTACGAGACCCAGGTGAACGAGCCGATGTCGCCGGAGGGCCTGGGGGTCTGGGCGGTGAGCTGATATGACGGATGGGCGCCGGACGAGGAGGCGCCGGAGCCGGCGGGCGAGCACGCGGCGAGCGCGAGCCCGGTGGCGAGGACGGCGGCCGTCGCGAGGACGAGACGGCGTCGGGTGCGAAGTCGAGGCATTGCGTGATCCTCCTGTGCGGTGGGGGCGGGTTGGCGGGCGGGGATGGTCAGGCGGTCGCGGCGACCTGGTCGCGGACGTAGACGGGCACGCCGCCGACCCAGGTGGAGACGACCGTGCTCTCGTGGATGCGGTCGGCGGGCACCGCGAACGGGTTCGGCTCGATCACGACGAGGTCGGCGCGGTATCCGGGGGCGATCGTGCCGGTGTCGTGGTCGCGGTGGTTCACGTACGCGGAGCCCGAGGTGTAGGCGGCGAACGCGGTGGAGAGGTCGAGGCGCTGCCGCTCTCCCCCGAGCGGGGCGTCGGCGGACCCCGGCGAGACGCGGTTGACGGCGATGTGGATGGCGGCGATCGGGTCGGCGCTCGACACCGGCCAGTCGCTCCCGGCGGCCAGCCGGGCGCCGGCCCGGTCGAGGTCGCCGAACGGGTACTGCCGTTCCTCCAGGCCGTCCCGGAGGAAGGGCAGCGTCAGCTCGTCGAGCTGCGTCTCGTGGCACGCCCAGAGGGCCTGCAGGTTGGCGACGGCGCCCAGCTCCGGGAAGCGGGCGGCGTCCTCCTCGGACACCACCTGGAGGTGCGCGAGGTGGTGCCGGCCGTCGCTCGCGCCGTTGGCGTCGCGCGCGGCCTCGACGGCGTCCAGGGCCTCCTGCACGGCGCGGTCGCCGAGCGCGTGGAAGTGCACCTGGAAGCCGAGCCGGTCGAGCTCGGTGACGTAGTCGGCGAGCCGCACCGGGTCGATGAACGACAGCCCGGAGTTGGCCGTCTCGTGGCCGTGCGCGTCGAGGTACGGCGACTTCATCGCCGCGGTGAAGTTCTCGGCGACGCCGTCGACCATGATCTTGACCGTGCCGAGCGTGAAGCGGTCGTCCCCCAGCCGCTCGAACTCGTCGCGCCGCTCCACGATCGCGTCGACCTGCTCGGCGCCGGTGTCGCGGAGCCACCACTGCGCGCCGCGGACGTGCGCGATGAGGGTGTCCTCCTCCAGCGCGCGGCGGTAGGCGGGGAGGTTGGCGGGCATCGAGGCGACGACGCCGATCATGGCATCCTGCCAGCCGGTGACGCCGAGCTTCAGCAGTTCGCTCTGGGCGCGCAGCAGTCCGGCGTAGGCGAGGTCGGCGTCGATGGGCGGCTTGACCGTGTCGAACAGGTCGCCCGCGCCCTCGTGGAACGTGCCGGCCGGGAACCCGTCCGCCTCCCGCTCGATGCGCCCGTCCACCGGGTCGGGCGTGCTCGCGTCGAGCCCGGCGAGCCGGATCGCGGCCGTGCTGGCCCACAGGCTGTGGTGGTCGCGACTGGCGACGAGCACCGGTCGGTCGCCCACCACGGCGTCGAGGAGGCCGCGCACGGGGGCGCCGCCCGGGAAGTGGTCCATCGACCAGCCGCCGCCGAGGATCCAGGCGCTCGCGTCGTCCGTGACGGGATGCTCCGCCGCGTACTCGGCGACCCGGCGCAGCGTGTCCGCCGCGTCGGCCGAGTCGGCCAGCGAGCACTGCAGCAGCTCGACGCCGCCGCCGACCGGGTGGATGTGCGCGTCCTGGAAGCCCGGGCTGAGCAGGGCGCCGCGCAGGTCGACCACCTCGGTGGCCGGGCCGCGGTGAGCCTCCGCCGCCGCCTCGGTCACCAGCCCGAGGATGCGGCCGTCGCCGATCAGCACGGCATGGCCGGCCAGCGGCTGCCCTGTCCCGGTGAAGATCTGACCCCCGGTCAGGATCACGTCTGCGTCGGCCATCGCCCTGGTTCCCTTCGTCTTCGAGTGGATCGAGGCGATGCTAGAAGACTTTCAACACCAATGTCAACACTGCTGACATTGCTGTTGGCATGGGCTAGTGTTGGCTCGTGACTGAAGCGATGACGCACGACCACTCGAAGCGCCTCGATCGCGCCACGATCGTGAGGGCCGGCCTGGAGATCGCCTCCAGCCCGCGCACCACGACGATCTCCATCCGCGCGCTCGGCACCGCGCTCGGCGTCGACCCGACCGCGGTCTACCGCCACTTCCGCGGCAAGGACGACCTGATGAAGGCCCTGCTGGACGAGGTGCAGGCAGTCGCGCTGGCCCAGCTGTCAGACGTCGAGGGCGACTGGCGCGACCGCCTCCGCGCCCTCTCCCGCGCGACGCTCGACACCTTCGTCCAGTACCCGGCGATCGCCCTGGAGGCCACGGTGCTCACCACCAACGGCCCGGCGGAGCTCGCGACCATCGAGTACATCCTGGCCGCCTTCGCGGAGGCGGGTCTCAGCCGCTCCGACCTGGTCCGCCACTACGCGCTGTTCGCCTCGTTCGTGCTCTCGGAGGCCGCCGGCATCGCCCGCGGCCGCACCGCCCCGTCGGCGACCAGCGACGACACCCGCGTCAGCAACGCCTGGTTCGAGGGCCCCCTCCTGGTCGACCCGCTGACCCACTCCCACATCGCCTCCGTCGCCGCGGACCTCCGCGACCTCCGCGACGAGGACATCTTCCGCATGGGCGTCGACGCCATCCTCGACTCCGCCACCCGCGCCGCCCCCTAACCCCTGCTCCCCGCTCCCCCGCCCCTCTGCCCCCGCTGGCAGGAGTTCCGGCGTCGACACCCCAACGATCTCCTGCCGACCACCCTTCGGAAGGAGATCCAGCTGTGTCTTCCTTTCGACGCGCGCGCTCACGCAGCGCGCGCACTCCGCCCGCGCGTCGCCGCCTTCCACCCGAAGTCGATCACCACCGCCAGCACCAGGATCCCGAGCAGCGCGAACGCCGTCTTCGGCTCGTTCACGAGGGTGGTCGTGCTGAAGATCACGAACGTCCCGAGCGTGGCCAGCAGGCCGACGATCAGCACCACCACGTTGCCGCCGGTCTCGTGCCGGATGCGGAGGTGGCCGACGCTCACCGCCGAGAACACCAACAGGGCGACCGCGCTGCCGATGGAGGCGATCGCGTTGAGGTTGAAGAACGACACCAGCACGATCGCCAGCACCGCCATAACGACCAGCCCGGCCGGGAACGGCCCCACTTGCGGCCGAAGAACGGCGGGAACTGGCCGACCCGCGCCAGGTGCTGCGTCATCCCGATCGACGGGTAGAGGCCGGCGTTCACCGCGCCGGTCGTCGAGAACAGCGCCGTCACCACCATGAGCACGTACCCGGCCTGCCCCAGCACCGGCTTGGCGGCCTCGGCGAGCGCCGTCGACCCGTACTGAACCACCTGGTCGGCGGTGAGCGTGCCGAACACGCCGAGCGACACGGCGACGTACACCGTCGTGGCGATGAGCAGCGCGAAATAGATGGCCCTCGGCAGCTGGCGCGCCGGGTTCGGGAGGTCCTTCGCGGTGAACGTGATGACGCCGAAGCCGAGGAACGCGAAGAACGTCAGCGCGACGCTGGAGATGATGTGCTGCAGACCCGGATAGCCGGACGGCGCGAGGAGGGCCGGGTTCCAGGTCGCGATCGTCACGACCGCGAACAGCACCAGGATGACGAGCACGACGCTCACGATGACCGACTGCACGCGCGCCACCGCGGTCGAGCCGATGGTGTTGAGCCCGCTCATCACCAGGATGAGCAGCACGCCGAGCACCTTCGCCCAGAACGGGTCGTCGTGCGCCACGACCGAGCTCGCGTAGCTGCCGAACGAGGACGCGATCATCGCGACCACGATCGACCCCGCGGTGAAGAACAGCCACGCCCCGATCCCGGCGACGTGGCCCTCCCCGTACCCCTTCGAGAGGAACGTCAGGATGCCGCCGCCCGAGGGGTACTTGGAGCCGAGCTTCGCGAACGAGTAGCCCTGCAGGAGGGCGATGATCCCCGCGATCAGGAAGGACAGCCAGACCGCCGCGCCGGCGACCGCGCCCGCAGCTCCGAGGAGGGCGAAGATTCCCGCCCCCACCATCGAGCCGACCCCGATGTAGGTCGCCTGCAGCACCGTCATGCGCTTGGCGCCCGTCGTCGAACTCATCCGCGGCCTCCGATCCCCTCCCCATCGGCGTCCGACAACGGGCGCCGCTGCGCGTGGGGTTGAACCGTCGCGGCGCCCGGAGCCGGTGATCCGGCGTGCGCGCTAGCCGAGCGCGCGCGCCTTCAGGTGCGCGAACTCGTCCTGCGAGATCGCGCCGGCGTCCAGCAGTGCCTGCGCCTTCGCGATCTCGTCGGCCGGGCTCGCCGTGGAGGTGACCTCGCGGATGTGCGCGTCCACCGCCGCCTGCGTGTCGACGGCCTCCTTCATGTTGCGCTCCGCCATTCCGCGGCCGCGCGCGATGAGGTAGATCAGCGCCGTGAGGAAGGGCACGAAGATCAGGAAGATGATCCACACCGCCTTCCACCAGCCGTTGAGCTTCTGATCGCGGAACAGGTCGCCGATGATCGCGAACAGCGCGAACAGGTATGCGACGAACGCGAAGCACCAGAAGAACAGCCAGACCGTACTCCAGAAGTTGCTCATTTCGGTTCCTCCCCTCCACCGCCGGCCCTCTGACCGGCGACCGGAATGTAACCCCGTCCCGACGCTTCTGGCTACACCCGGTTTTTGCCCTATTCCCATCGCAGGCCGGGTGATGCATCCTGTGGCCGGACGGGGACACAGCGCTGGGGAGACGGCGCTGGGGGGACGCCACAGGGGAGGCCGATCATGGAAATCGCCTTGGTCATCATTCAGGGGTGCGTCGTCATCGGCGCCATCGTGCTGGGGGTCAGGACGGGCGGGATCGGCCTCGGGCTGTGGGGCGTGGTCGGCACCGCGATCCTCGTGTTCGTCTTCCGGCTGCCGCCCGGGTCGCCGCCGATCGACGCCTTCTTCATCATCATCGCCGTGATCACCGCGTCCAGTGCGATGCAGGCCGCGGGCGGCATCGACTACCTGGTGTCGATCGCGTCGAAGATCATCCAGCGCAACCCGAGACGCCTCACCTACGTGGCTCCGCTCGTCGCGTTCGTCTTCACCGTGCTCTCCGGCACGTCGAACATCTTCTTCGCGCTCATCCCGGTCATCTACGAAACCGCGTACCGCAACGGCCAGCGCCCGGAGAAGGCGCTCGCGGCCTCCACCGTCACGTCGGGCCTCGGCATCACGGCGAGCCCGGTGTCCGCGGCGATGGCCGCCTACCTGGTGCTGATGGAGTCGAAGGGCTTCGGCCTCCCGCAGGTGCTGGCGATCACCATCCCGTCCGCGATCGTCGCGTGCATCGTGACCTCGTTCGTGCAGCAGCGGATCGGCAAGGAGCTGCTCGACGACCCGGTGTTCCTCAAGCGCGTGGACGCCGGGACCGTGGAGGTCCCCGCCGCGCTGGAGCGCCGGTACGAGCAGCAGATCGGCCGCGCGGCGCCCGCCGAGGCGACCGCGGGCGGCGAAGCAGCCGGCACTCCCGGCACCGCCCCCACCGCCGTCGCCACGAAGCCGCCGCGCGGGGCCGGCCGGCTCTCGAAGGAGGAGGCATCCGCGATCGAGCACCCGGTCCCGCCGGGCGGCGCGACCGCCGCCTGGATCTTCGTCGCCGGCACGCTGCTCGTGGTGCTGCTCGGCCTGTTCCCGTCGCTGCGCCCGGCCTTCCCCGACGCGGAGGGGAACCCGCAGCCGCTCGCCATGGCGATCGTGATCGAGATGGTGATGTTCACCGTCGCCCTCGTCATCATCCTCGTCCGCCGGGTCAAGCCGTCGCTGGTGGTCGAGCAGCCGCTGCTGAAGGCCGGCTACGTGGCCGCCGTGGCGCTGTTCGGGATCGCCTGGATGGCGGACACCTTCATCTCCGCCAACGAGGAGACGATCATCAAGCCTCTCGGCGAGCTCATCCAGGCGAACCCGCTGCTGCTGGCCGTGGCGCTGTTCATCGTCTGCGGCCTGACGACCAGCCAGTCGGCGACCACCAACACGCTCATCCCGATCGCGCTGACCGCCGGGCTGGCCCCCGGAGTGATCACCGCCATGTGGCCGTCGCTGATCGGCGTCTGGCTGTTCCCGGCCAACGGCTCGCAGATCGCGTCGGTGGAGACCGACCGCACCGGGTCGACCAAGCTGACGCAGGTGCCGATCTGGCACTCCTTCACCATCCCGATGCTGGTGTCCTGGGTCGCCGTCGTGGCCTCCGGCCTCCTGATCCAGCTCGTCGTCCACTGACCGCCGCATCCCGGAGGAGACCCATGACCGACACCGCAGCCGACGCGACGGCAGCCGCGAAGGAGCTGATGCCCGACGTTCTCGAACGGCTCGGCGCCCTGGTGCGCATCCCGTCCGTCGCCTTCCCCGGTTTCGACCCGGAGCCCGTGCACCGCATGGGCCAGGCGGTGGTCGATCTGTTCGCGGCGGCGGGCGCGGAGGGCGTCCGCCTGCTCGACGTGCCGGGAGGCTACCCGTGCGTGTACGCCGACCTGCCCGGTCCGGAGGGCTCCCCCACCGTCCTGCTGTACGCGCACTACGACGTGCAGCCGGCTCCGGAGAGCCAGGGCTGGTCGACCCCGCCGTGGGAGCCGACCCCGCGGGAGAACGGCCGCATCTACGGCCGCGGCGCCGCCGACGACAAGTCCGGCCTGGTCGCCAACTACGCCACCCTGAAACTGCTCGGCGCCGACCGCCCCTGCCGCGTCATCCTGCTCTCGGAGGGCGAGGAGGAGACGATCTCGCACCTGGAGGCGTTCGTGGAGGCCAACCCCGAACTGTTCGCGTGCGACGCCGCGGTCATCGCCGACATCGGCGGCCAGGAGGTCGGCCGCCCCGGCCTCACCGTCGCGCTGCGCGGCGACGTCGCGTGCACCGTCACCGTGCGCACGCTCGCCAACCCTGTCCACTCCGGCGAGTTCGGCGGGGCGGCGCCGGACGCGATGACGGCGATGATCCGCATCCTCGACACCCTGCACGACGAGAACGGCGACACGGTGATCCCCGGCGTCGACTCGGGTCGCTGGGACGGGGCTGCGATGGACGAGCCGGTGTACCGGGAAGGTTCGGCCATCCTCCCCGGTGTCGACTTCCTGGGCACCGGCTCTTTGGCCGACCGGATCTGGATGAAGCCCTCGGTGACGGTGCTCGGGATGGACCTCCCGAACACCGCCGAGGCGTCGAACGTGCTGCTGCCGTCGGTGACGGCGAAGCTCTCGATGCGCATCATCCCGGGTTCGGACGGCGACGCCCAGCTGGAGGCGCTGATGGCGCACCTGCGCTCGCAGCGGCCGTGGAACTGCGTCGTCGAGGTGGAGAAGGTGAAGGTCGGGCACGCGTTCCGGGTGGACGAGAGCCACCCCGCGATCCCGGCCGCGATGGACGCGATGCGGGAGGCCTACGGCCGCGACGTCGAGTCGATCGGCAGCGGCGCCTCCATCCCACTGGTCGCCTCCCTGAAGAAGGTGTCGCCCGAGGCGGCGATCCTGCTGTGGGGCGCGGAGGACACGAAGCAGTCGCGCATCCACGCCTCCGACGAGTCGGTCGACCCGGACGAGATCGAGCGGATCATCGTCACCCAGACCCTGTTCATCCGGAAACTCGCGGCCGCGATGTAGGCCCGGGATGCGGTGACGGTCGATGCGGGAGCTCGCCAGGTTCGCGGGGGCGGTGGCCCTCGTCGCCCTGGTCGCCCTGGCGACGACACCGGGCGCCGCGCTGAGCACGGTACGGCTGATGGACGCGCTGGTGGTGCTGATCGCCGCGGCGGTGTGCGCGTTCAGCGCGGGGGTGGCGGAGGTGCGGCGGGGGCGGGAGGCGTCTGCGGCCGTCGCGGCGGATCCGGTGGCGAAGTCGAGGGTGCCGTCATAGCCCGGTCGTACGGCACCCCTGTGTAGTTTGTTCCCATGACCGACCTCCCGGACGCGCTCCCCGCCGACTACGAGCCCGCGCATGTGTTCCGCGTGGTCGCGATGCCGCTCGACCGCGGCTGGGGCGTGTGGCTGCGCGCCGCCGACGACAGCGTCATCCACAGCTTCGGGATCGGGCTGCCGCCGGAGATGCCGTTCCGGCCCGACGTTCTGGAGGTGCTGGGGCCGGTGCTCAACCTGCAGTTCCGGCTGGCGTACATGGACGACTCGGCGTGGGATGAGCTGGAGAACCACTGGTCGGCGGTCGTGTACGAGTACACCCCGCGGTAGCGGTCAGTCGTCTGGCGTCGTCACCTGCTCGACGCCCTCGCTGTCGGCCACGGTGCCCGGCACGGTCCCCTCGTAGAGGTAGGCCGCCGCCTCCGGCCACGCACTGGCGTCCACCAGTCGGAACACGTCGACGGCCGCCGCTCCCTCGAACGCCGAGGCCGCCCGGATCACCGCGGGAGGCCCGGCACCGACGATCGGGAGCCGTTTGCTGAGGCTCTCGGCCGAGTCGTCCGGGTAGAGGAAGACGGCCACGAACGTGCCACGCGCCTCGTCCATGACCCACCCCCGAAAGTCGTCTCCGCAGCGCAGCCGGGACACCGCGCCTCAGCCAACCGGCACCTCCCCGAACCGTGTGGCCGCATGATGCACCAGCCGTCACGAGCGCGGCAAGACGTCGCGCAGGGTCACCCGGGGGACAAAATCTCGGTAATAGCCAAGGCCGTGCCGCAGGAGGCACAATCCGAACATGAGCGAAGCCAACGCCACCGGCCCCACCGCCCTCGGCCCCGGCACCGTGCCAGGGGGCATTCCACTCAAACTGCACCTGAGCGAGCCGGAGTACGCCGCGCTCGTCCGGATCGCACTGCACCGCCACACCACTGCGTCCCACCTCGTGGAGACGCTCGTGCTGCGCGCACTCGAACACGCCGAGGTGCCGCCGCCCGCCGACTCGTCGCCGAAGCGGTCGCACACGACGTACGACGAGGCGACGCGCGGATTCACCCGAGACGGGGCGCGGGTGACGCTGCCGGAGCAGTGAGCTTGGATGGCAGGATGACAGGGTGACCGAAACCATCCTCCTCGTCACCGGGACGTCCTCCGGGATCGGCCTCGCGACCGCGGTCGCCGCCGCTCGCCACGGGTTCACGGTCGTGGCGACCATGCGCGACATCGGCAAGGCGTCCGCGCTGCAGGCTGCGGCCGACGCTGCCGGCGTCACCCTCGACCTGCAGGCCCTGGATGTGACGTCGCCGGCGTCCATCGAGGCCTGCCTCGACCACATCCGGTCGGCCTACGGCCGGCTCGACTCCCTCCTCAACAACGCGGGCTCAGGCCATCTCGGGACGGTCGAGCTGGAGTCCGTCGACGACGTGCGCGCCGTGATGGAGGTCAACTTCTTCGGCGTCGTCGCCGTCACCAAGGCAGCCTTGCCGCTGCTGCGGGAGAGCGGCGGCCGCGTCGTCACGGTCTCCAGCGTCGGCGGCGTGGTGGGCCAGCCGTTCAACGAGGCGTACTGCGCCGCGAAGTTCGCCGTCGAGGGCTTCATGGAGTCGCTGACCCCGGTCGCCGCCACCGTCGGCGTCCGCGTGAGCGTGATCGAGCCCGGCGCGGTGACGACGGAGTTCGTCGCGAGCGTGCAGGCCCAGGAGCCGCCGGCCGTGGCGGGGACGCCGTACGAGGGCGCGTTGCACGCCTACCTCGCCCGCACCGCCGCCGCGTTCGACCCGTCCGCGGCGCAGACCCCGGAGGGCGTGGCCGAGGTGATCGTGGAGACGTTGACGGCGGCCGAGCCTCCCGCGCGCGTGCAGACCTCGGAGGCGGCGCGCCGCTTCGCCGCGGTGAAGCTCGCGGACCTGGACGGCGCCCACGTGCAGGCGGTCACCCGCCACTGGGTCACCACCGCCTGACGCGCGCTCGCCTAGCCGTCGAAGGGCACGTAGTCGCCCTCAAGACACGGTTTTAGGGGCGTCTACGTGCCCCTCGACGTTCCGGGCTACCGCCGCCGGCCGCCGACGAGCACGTAGATCAGGGGCAGCGCCGACACGCTCATCAGCACGATCCCGAACGCCTGCACCGTCGGCAGCAGCACGGCCCCCGCGACCAGGAACCCGCTGAACAGCACCGCCGCGATCAGCCGCCGGGTGACGCGTTCGAGCCGCCCGATCCGCTGGTCGAGCGCCGGCGTCTTGACCGAGAAGTTGCCCTCCTCGATGCGGTTGACCATCCCGTCGAGGCGCTTCGGCAGCCGGACGGCCACGCCCGCGATGGAGGCGGCCTCCTTCAGCGCGTCCTGCACCATGTTGCCGCTCTCGTCGCGCAGCAGCTGCGTCGCGTAGGGCTCGATCGAGTCCCACAGGTTGAACTCCGGGTCGAGCGCGCTGCTCACGCCGGACGTCAGCGACATCGCCCGCACGATGAGGAGGAAGTGCTCCGGCAGCTGGAACGGCAGCGACCGGATGACGTCGCCGAACTGGACGGCGAAGTCGCGGAACTCCCGCTGGTCGACCTCCCGCAGCTGCGCGAACCCCATCCCGCCGAACCGCGCGAAGAGCTGCGTCATCGCCCGCTCCAGCTCGGACGTGTCGGAGGTCGGCAGCAGCACCCCGACGTCGCGCATCGCGTCGACGAGTCCCTGCCGTCGCGCCCCGCCGCCGCGATGAGGAGCTTGCGGAGGCCGCGCCGCGTTCCGTCGGGGACCTCCCCCATCATCCCGAAGTCGATGAACGTCAGCTTCCACGGGTGCGCGGTGGTCGCGTCCATCCCGTCGGCGGCGAGCGTGGGGTCGGGCGTGACGAAGATGTTGCCCGGGTGCGGGTCCGCGTGGAAGAACCCGTTCGTGAAGAGCTGGTCGAACATCACGGAGGCGAACACCGGCGCCACGTGCGCCGGGTCGATCCCCGCGGCGCGCAGAGCGAGCACGTCGGTGATCTTGATCGCCGTGACGTCTTCGAGCGTGAGCACGCGGCGGGTGGTCCGCTCCCAGACGACCTCCGGGACCGCCACGCGCGGGTCGTGCGTGAATTCCTCCGCGAATCGCGCCGCGCTCCTGGCCTCGTGGAGGTAGTCGATCTCCTCCAGGCTCGTCGCCGCGAACTCCTCCATCAGCGCCGGCATGTCCACCCGGTCGGCCACCACACGGACACGCTTCAGCCAGCCGCCCACCCGCCGCAGCGCCGCCAGGTCGACGTCGACGATCGCGTCGATTCCCGGCCGTTGCACCTTGACGACGACCGTGTCGAGGCCCGTGTCGTTCCTGTCCTGCTCCGCGAGCCGTGCCCGGTGCGCCTGCCCGAGGGATGCCGCCGCGACGGGAACGGGGTCGATGCTGTCGAAGACGCGCTCCAGCGGCATCCCGAGCTCGGCCTCGGCGAGCCGCCGGATGGCGTCGAACGGCACCGCCGGCACCTCGTCCTGCAGGCCTTCGAGCTCCTTCGTGATCTCCGGAGGGAGGACGTCGAGCCGCGACGACATGAACTGCCCGACCTTGATCATGAGTCCGCCGAGCTCGACGGCGAGGTCGTGGAACCGCCGGGCGAACGCGGTGAGCCGCTTGGTGCGCCCGCGCTCGCTGAAGCGCCCGAGCCCGATGCGCGGGAGGAAGAGGTCGTACCACCAGATGTGGATGAGGTTGGCCGCGGCGAACCGCAGGATGCGGCGGTAGCGGGCCCGGGTGTTGCCCGAGCCCGCTACTGCTGCTGTCCTGTTGTTCGTGGGTGTCGTCGTCGCGCCTGATCCGGCCGCGTCGGGCGCCGCCACCCGCTCAGTCCTGGGCGTCCTGGGCGAGGATCGAGTACAGCTTCCGCCGCGCCTCGTCGAGGACCGCGGCGGCCTCCTTCACCTGCTCGGGCGTACCCGTGCGCCGCACCTGGGCGGCGGCCTGCGCGAGCGCCATCCCCGCCTTCGGAAGCTCGGAGTCGAACGGGTTGTGCCCGCCGCTCCAGTTGCCGGGACCCCAGGGCATGTTGGTGGTCTCGGTCTTCTCCTCCGGCGCCCACGGCGCAGGCCCGGCCTCCTCAGCCGCAGCCTTGCCCTCCTCGGTGAGCGCATACGTCTTGCGCCCATTGGACTCCTCGGCCGTGATCAGCCCCTCGTCGGCCAGCAGCTGAAGCGTCGGATACACGGACCCGGCGGACGGCTTCCAGCTCCCGCCGCTGCGCTCCTCGATCTCCCGGATGATCTGGTACCCGTGCATGGGCTTCTCGGCCAGGAGCGCGAGCACGGCGCTACGGACGTCGCCGCGCCCCATCCGCGTGCCGACCTTCTTCTCGAACTGCGACCGCAGCTGGTCGAACGCCTGGAAGAGGCCGTCGGCGTTCATGTTGCCCCAGCCGCCGCCACCGGTGAAAGTTCCGCTCATGATGTGCCTCCTGATAAGGATCGTGGTGAGTCGGTAACGATAGTCAACGATATATCGTTGAGGGGTGGAGCGGGAGAATGCGGGTGAATCTCTCAGCAATCACTTGGGCCAACGGGTCGAATAGGTAACGTTTTAGATTCTTCTTTTTACATCTAAGGAAGGGTCTAAATGAAGATTCGACGCGCATCCGCGTGGACCTTGTCGGCTGTACTGGTGGGTCTGCTCAGCATCGGCGCAAGCAGCCCGGCCATTGCAGCGGAGCCTGAACCGGACTCGCTCCAATTGGCAGTCCTCGAGGGCGACCAATGGATCCCCCTCGACGCCGACGGGTTCCGGGCGGCCACGCTCCACCTCGAGAGCAGTTCCCCCGACGATGCCGGAAACCGAAACTCTCGACTCATCGGCTGGAATCAGTCGTTCGGCTGCGACGTGCTGAACAACGAGAACGACGTCTTCGCCACGTACTGGTTCCCGTGGGACGGGCGAGTCAACGGCGTACGCCTGAAATGCGGGAACGGCTCGTGGGGCTACAAGCACATCCGCGAGAGGCACGAGTCCCAATGGCAAGCGACTTTGGACTCAGCGCGTGCCCACGGGTGGAACTCGGCCGCCTTCGGCGTCAACTCCTGGGACGACCTGATGTCCGGAACCACGAGCGCCGTCGTCGCAGACCCCGGTTTGGGACTTACGCACATTGCGGTCAGCAACAAATGGTGCACGAAAGCGATGTTCGGGCTGTGGGACACGAACTACAAAAGGATCGTCTACGACTTCGGAGTCGAGACCGTGTGGGCGTCCGACAGCGACAAACTGATCACGTCATTCCCCTCCAACCGCAAGGTCTGCTGACCGTTCGGGGTGACGCGAACTCGCGTCACCCCGAATTTCGCCTACGCGCGATGCGCGACGTAGACGATCGCGAAATCCCAGACCTCTGCAGCAAGCCGCACAGCGAGCACATCGCCACGATCCTCCCATGCGCGCTCGGCGACCGGATCCTTCCACGGCTCCGCAGGGCCGACCGCAGCCTCCCACTCGTCGTACCACTGACGAAGGTCACGGGTGAGCGCGCCGCTCAGGCCGAAATCTTCGGGGACGGCCGTGTAGCCGACCGACGAGTCCCAGAGAGGCCAGCGGTGGCCGTGATCGGGGAAGAACCGGACCACGCGCAACTCGCCGGAGCGGCGCCTGGTCTCGCGGAGCACCGTCGATTCCGGATCGCTGAATGCGGGAACCGGGAGCTCCACCTGGGTGGCCGGATCGATGACGATCCCCACCACGTCGAAGCTGAGGCCCGTGATCTCGCGTTGCATAGGCCCAGCCTGCCATTCGACATACCTGCCTCGCTCCCGTCGACGGCGAGGCCCTCCTAACCCACCACCCTGTCACCCGGACCGCTTTCGCGCAGCGACCGCCGCCCGATCGCGAACCACACGATCGCGCCCACGAGCGGGATCAGCGTCACGAGCACCACCCACGCGACCACCGGCCCGGCCGCCGCCTTCGACTTCGCGATCTGCACGAGTGCGATCAGCCACAGCACGAACGGCACGATCCAGAACGACAGCACGACCATCACATGCCAACCGGTGAGTCCATAGAGCATGTCCGAACAATACCGAACGGTAGGGAAACAGCTCCCGCAACTCGCCTCCGACCGTGCCAAGCTGAACACCGTGGCCCTTCCTCCCCCGCCGCCCGCCGCCATCGTCATCGCCGGTGGCCGCTCGTCGCGTTTCGGCAGCGACAAGCTGCTCGCGGAGGTCGAGGGCCGCACGCTGCTGCAGCGGACGATGGAGGCCGTGGGAGGCTGCGCGACGGTCGTCCTGGTGTCGGCGACCAACGAGACGGTGCCGCGCGGGGTCGTGACCGTGTCCGAGTTCCCGCGGTGGGGCGGGCCCTGCGCCGGCATCGCCGCGGGCGTCGCGGCGCTTCCGGAGACCGCCGCCGAGACGCTCATCGTCTCGGCCGATCTCGCACGACCGGACCGAGCCGTCGCCGCGCTGCACGCGATCGCGTCGGGCGTCCTCGCCGACCAGGACGGGAACGCGCAGTGGCTGATCGCGCGCGTCCCGGCCGCGGCGCTCCGGACACAGCTCGCCGTGCTCGACGCCAGCGGGGGCACGGCCGGCCTTCCGGTCCGCGCTCTGATCGGCCACCTCGGCCTCCCGATCGTCCGCGCGCACCGCGACGCGGTCGCGGACATCGACGAACGGCACGACCTCGAACGAGTGAAGGAGCGACCCTGATGGAACCGCAGGAACTCGACGCCTGGGCCGGAGCTGCCGCGCGGCGGCTCGGGGTGAGCCTCGAGCCGGGCGATGTGGCCGCCCTGCTCGACCTCGCGCGGGATGCCGCCCACGGCGTGACGCGGCCGGCGGCGCCGCTCACGGCCTACATCGCCGGCATGGCCGTCGGGTCGGGGCGGACGTTCGAGGATGTCGCCCGCGAGTTGCGGGTGGCGATCGCGGAGGCCGGGCAGAGCGAGGACTGATCCCGCCTACATCGCCGCCATCAGCAGGACGCCGACCGCCATCCCGGCGACCTCGCCGAGTTCCAGAAGCCCTCGTCCGGGGCGACGCGGGAGGTGGCGAGTCCGCACTATCGTGACGAGCAGCCACGCACTGTAGGCGAGGTACCCCGCGACGAACGCGACCACGATCGAGCCGAGCGACACCCCGTGCGCGTGCGCCGAGACGGCACCACCACCACCACCATCCCGCGACATCCCCAACGACATCCCCACGAGCGCCGCCATGGTCACCCCGCCCAGCGCCCGGTGCAGGCTCATCGGCGGCACCCTCCCCGACCGCCGCTGCAGCGCGAACCCGGCCGACGCCAGCGACAGCACGATGGCGGCCAGTCTGACGCCGGGCACGGACGCTCCGAGCACACAGCCCGCCATCGCCAGCACCATCAGCCCGGCCGACACCCACACCCGCACCGGCCGCGGCGAACCCAACAGGCAGCAGGCGGAGACAGTGGATGCCCCGAGCGCGCCCACGTCGAGGAGCATCAGTGCCCGCAGGTGCAATCGGCGCCGCAGGAGGGGGCTTCCGCAGCCGTGGAGTGGCACGACAACGCCGACCGCGGCACGTCCAGCGTCGGGTTCCGGTCGAAGAACCCGTACGGCTTCAGCGTGAACCCGGCGTAGTCGACGGGCATGATCGGCCAGTCCTCCAGGCGCGGGAAGTGCGTCAGGCCGAACGTGTGCCAGACGACGATGTCCTCGCCGTCGAGCGGGCGGTCCTGGGCGACGTACGCGGGGAGGCCGGCGCCACCGGGGTGCAGGTTCACCGCGTAGCCGGCCGCCCACAGCTCCGACGGCTCGTACTGCGTGACCCAGAGGTGGTGCGCGGCGAAGCCGGCACGGCGGCGCTGGTGCGCCTCGTCCGCGGTGAACAGTGCGGGCTCCGACGACGGATGCAGCACGTAGCTGGTCGGGCGGCCGACGCGGTTGCGACGGGATGCGCTGCTGATCGACCAGACGCGGCCCACCGAGCCGTCGGCGTCGCGCACGGCGTCGGACTCCGACGACAGGCGCGTCATGGTCCGGCCGATCGCGCTCCCCCACGGGTTGCTCGCCGACACGGGGACGCGGGCGACGTCGATCTCGTCCACGGAGTTGGCCACGCCGTCGACGGTCATGTCGAGCCGGGCGCAGAACATGTGCTGGTGCACCGGGGCTCCGAGGCCCGGTGCGAGCGGGGTGGAGTACGGGTCGTCGCCGCCGTCGTGGGCGCCGGTGAAGACGATCCCCGTGGCCTTGGCCTCCACCTCGAACGTCCCGTCCAGGTAGAAGTAGAAGTAGAAGCCGTAGTCGTAGTTGCCGACGGTCGTGAAGAAGGAGACGACCAGGCGGCGCTGGCGGCGGGCCTCGGAGGTGTGGGTGAACTCGTCGGTGTGCTTCCAGAGGATGCCGTAGTCCTCCTCGTGGATGCAGATCGCGTTCTTGATGGTGCGCGGCCGGCGAAGTCGTCGGCGACGACGGCGTCCAGGTAGAAGATGTCGCCGAGGCAGTCGCAGCCGAGCTCCAGCGAGTTCGCGAGGCGGCCGAACTGGTACTCGCCGGCGTCGTAGTAGTTCTGCCAGCCGTGGATGGGCGTCGGGTCGGCGTAGTTGACCACCATCTCCGAGATGGACGCCCGGTACAGGATGGGGCGGCGCTCCTGCTGGTAGGTGAAGGCGACGTCGTGGAGGGTGAGGCCCTCGCGGCCGTTGAAGCCGACGCGGAGGTCCCAGTTCTCCCAGCTCAGCACGCCGTCCCGGTACTCGAAGCTGACGCCCTCCGGCTGGGTGATCTCGATCGGCTTGAGCGTGGTGCGCAGCGGGCCGGTGACCTCCGGGTCGAGGTAGTCGCCCGACTCCATCGGGACGGTGTCGACCGGGGTCTCCACCAGCCGGATGACCGAGCGCGAGAGGGTGTCGACGTGCGCCACCACGCCGTCGATCGGGTGCGCCCACGGGAGGTCGGACTCGCTCTGCTGGACGAAGGCGAGCACGCGGAACATCCGACGGCCCTCCTCGTCGTCGTAGTCGAAGTGGCCGGCCGTCAGCGGGCAGGTGCGGACGGCGCTGACGTCGTGGATGCCGCGCTTGGCGAGCGCGGCGACCCAACCGGGGTCGGCCTTGACGATGTCGTCCACGAGGGTGAACTCCTCGTCCAGGACGGGCGCGGTGCCCTCGGCGACGGGGTCGAGCTCGCGGGTGTGGACGACCTCCCCCGCGGTGATGTCGGCGACGGCCTGGGTGACGGCGCCGGTCGAGAAGTCGAGCAGCAGGGCCTCCACCTCGCGGTGCAGCCCGGGCGCGCGGTCGGGGTCGAGGACATCGCGCTTGTGCGGCTCGCGCAGCATCACGTAGGTGAACCGGGTGTGCTCGGTCACCAGGCCGGACGCGGCGAACACCTCGCGGGCGCGGTCGATCTCGGCCTCGGTGAGCGCGGCGAGCGGGTGGGAGGTCGCGGTGGCGATCGTCAGGGACATTCCAGAACTCCTTCGTCGGTGGTTCCCGATGGTTATTGACTGTAGCGTCAAAAACCCGTTTCCGGAAGAGCGCCGGCGAAACGATCGTGCAAGATGGGGGACGTGCCCAAGATCGTCGATCACGACCAGCGCCGCCGCGACATCGTGGACGCCTACCTGCGCGTGCTCGCGCGCACCGGCGTCGCGGGGACGCACGGCCGCTCCGTCGCGGCCGACCTCGGCGTGGTGCCCGGCACGCTGTGGCATTACTTCGACTCGGTGGAGCAGATCGCGGAGGCAGCGGCCCAGCGGGGAGTCGAGCGCACGCTGGAGCGGATCGCCGCCCGCGCCGGGGACGCCCGCGGGCTCGCGGCGCTGCTCGCGATCGCGGAGGAGATCCTGCCGACCTCCGCGGTGACGCGCGAGGAGGCGCGCGTGGTCGTGGCGTTCTGGGGGCAGGTGCACCCGGGCTCCGACCCGCGCTCGGCGTTCGGCCGCACGCGCGAGTTCACCGAGCTCACCCGCACCGCGCTCGCGCAGGCGGTGGCCGACGGGGAGCTCGCGACCACCACTCCGGTGGAGCCGCTGGTGCGCCTGCTCGACTCGATCTACGCGGGCGAGCAGGTGATCTGGGCGGCGGAGTCCGTGGAGGACGACGTGAGCCAGGTGCGTGCGACGTTCGCGACCGCCGTTCTGCCGTGGCTGGGCGAGAACGGATCCCCTGCCACCGGAACGCTGCAATACTGGGCGGGTCGCGACGCATCGTAGATAAATGTCTACGGCTGAGGTAGCGTGTGGGGATGATATCGACCATCGATGACCACAGCATCACCGTCGGGCAGCTTCGGCAGAACCCGACGAAGATGCTCGCCGACGTCCAGGGCGGCGAGCGCTATGTGGTGACCAATCATGGTCGTCCTGTCGCCGACGTCGTGCCCCACGTCGAGTCCGCGTGGGTCCCGGTCGAGCGGGTCGCGGCGCTGCTCGAGCGCAGCGGCGACGAGGACTGGGCACGCGAGCTCCAGGACCAGCGGGCCGAGCAGGATCTGCGAGACCCCTGGCAGTGAGGGCTCTGCTCGACACGAACGTCCTCATCACCGGCGGGTTCGTCATCCCGGAGGGGATCACCGACGTCGCGATCTGCTCCGTCTCGTATGCCGAGCTCGAGCAGGGGCAGGGGGCGCCCGGGCTCGATCCGTCGATGCTCGCCGACCGCAAGCTCCAGGTCCTGGAGATCCGGCAGGCGTTCGGGAGCGGCCTCCCGTTCGACGACGTAGCGGCGATGTACTACGGGCGCATCGTGGAGGCGGTGCACGCAGCGGGCCGGTCGCCGCGCGGCCGGATCGCCGATCTGATGATCGCGGCGGTCGCCCGGGCGCACGGCGCCGCGATCGTCACGCACAATGTCGCCGACTTCGCCGGCCTCGAACGCATCGTCCGCGTGATCCCCGCTGACTGACCGCACGGTCCCTGACGCCGGCTCACCGCGCCCCGGTCAGCACCCGCGGGTCCGTGATCGCGTCGTACTCCTCCGCCGTCAGCAGCCCGCGCCCGACGATCGCCGCGCGTACGTCTCCCCGGTCTCCAGCGCCTCGTGCGCGATCTGCGCCGCCGTCGTGTAGCCGATTCGCGGCGTCAGCGCCGTCACGAGCCCGACCGAGGACGCCACGCGGGCCCGCAGCAGCTCGGCGTCGGCCTGGATGCCGTCCACGCAGTTGACCCGCAGCGTCCGGCACGCGTTCGTCAGCCAGGTCAGCCCCTGCAGCAGCGCGTTGGCGATGACCGGCTCGAAGGCGTTGAGCTGGAGCTGGCCGTTGTCGGCCGCCATCGTGATCGACACGTCGGCGCCCGCGATCGCGAACGCGACCTGGTTGACGACCTCCGGGATGACCGGGTTGACCTTGCCCGGCATGATCGACGAGCCGGCCTGGCGCGCTGGGAGGTGCAGCTCGCCGAAGCCGAACTGGGGGCCGCTGGACAGCAGGCGCAGGTCCGAGGAGATCTTCGAGAGCTTGATCGCGGCGCGCTTCAGGGCAGCGGAGACCAGCATGAAGACGCCGGTGTCCGAGGTCGCCTCGATCAGGTCGGAGGCCGTGACCAGCGGCAGGGCGGTCAGCGCGGCGAGGTGCCGCACGACCGCGGCCGCGTAGCCGGGTGAGGCGGTGATGCCGGTGCCGATCGCGGTCGCGCCGAGGTTGATCTCCGCCAGCAGCGGGATGGTCTCGGTCAGCCGGAGGTTGTCCTCGTCCATCGTCACCGCGAACGCCGTGAACTCCTGGCCGAGCGTCATCGGCACGGCGTCCTGGAGCTGGGTGCGGCCGATCTTCACGTGGTCGCGGAACTCCACCCCTTTGGCGCGGAACGCCCCGGCCAGCAGCGCGTGCTCGACGATCAGCCGCCGCAGCCCGATGGTCAGCGCGACCTTGACGGCGGTCGGATACACGTCGTTCGTGCTCTGGCTGCGGTTGACGTGGTCCAGGGGGTGGATGACGTCGTACCTCCCGCGCGGATGCCCGAGGCGTTCGAGCGCGCGGTTCGCGATGACCTCGTTGGCGTTCATGTTCGTGGAGGTGCCGGCGCCGCCCTGGATCAGGTCGACCACGAACTGGTCGTGGAGGCGGCCGTCGACGATGTCCTGGCAGGCGGCTTCGATGACGTCGGCGACCGCCGGCTCCAGAACCCCGATCTCCGCGTTCGCCCGGGCGGCCGCCTGCTTGACCAGCGCCAGTGCGGTCACGAGCTCGGGATACGTCCCGATCCCCCGCCCGGAGATCGGGAAGTTCTCCACGGCGCGCTGCGTGTTCGCACCCCAGTAGGCGTCGGCCGGGACCTCGACGGGGCCGAGCGAGTCGTGCTCGGTGCGGGTGGCGGTCACGAGACGAACTCCACGACGGTCTGCGCGAGGGCGACGGCGGCGTCCCGGAGCGCCTTCTCGGCCTGCGGACCGACGCACGCGGCGGCGAACTCGGGCTGATGGTTGGTGGCCGGGAGGCTGCCGACGCCGATGTACGGATGGATGGCGGGGACGACCTGTGACACGTTGCCCATGTCGGTGGAGGCACGGTTCATCCGGCCCGCGGCGGACGAGCCGTCGAACACCCGGCCGAGCGCCTCCGCGTTCGCCCGGTACAGCGCGAGCGCGCGCTCGTCGTTGCGGAACTCGGAGTACGGCTTGCTCTCCGGCGTGATCGTGAGGGTCGTGCCGGAGGCGAGCGCGCCGGCCTCGAAGCAGCGGTTCACCCGGTCCTCGATACGCTCCAGCTCCTCCAGCGTCTCGGCGCGGACGTACCAGCGACCCTCGGTGCGGTCCGGGATGGCGTTGGGCGCCTGGCCTCCGACCGTCTGGATGCCGTGCACGCGCGCCGAGTGCGGGAGCTGCTGGCGCAGCAGGCCGATCGCGACCTGCGCGACCACGAAAGCGTCGTTGGCGTTGACGCCCTCCTCCGGATACGCGCCCGCGTGCGCGGCCTTGCCGTCGTACCGGACGTGCGAGTGCGCGACGGCGAACGGGCGCGCCTCGGCGACGTCCACCGGCCCGGGGTGCGCCATCACGGCGAGGTCGAGGCCGGCGAACGCGCCGCGGTCGAGCAGCTCGATCTTGCCGCCGCCGCCCTCCTCGGCGGGGGTGCCGTAGACCTCCACAGTGATGCCGAGCTCGTCCGCGAGTGGGGCGAGGGCGGAGGCGACGCCGACGGCGATCGCGGCGATGAGATTGTGGCCGCAGGCGTGGCCGAGGCCCGGGAGGGCGTCGTACTCGGCGCAGACGCCGATGCGGACCGGGCCGGTGCCGGCGGTGGCGAGGAAGGCCGTGTCCAGTCCGAGGTAGGCGGGCGTCACGGCGAAGCCGCGCGAGGCGAGGGCCTGCTGCAGGCGGGCGCTGGAGCGGTGCTCGTTCCAGGCCGTCTCGGGGTCGGCGTGGAGCGCCTCGGACAGCGCGACGAGCGACGGGAGGCCGGCGTCCACGAGCGAGCGGGCCCGGTCCTTCAGCGACGTCGCCGTCGCGGTGTCACTCATCGCCGGGCACCCCGTAGCTCGGCGCACCCGCCGGCATCAGCCCGCGCGTCACGTACGCGTCCCGCTGCGGCAGCCACGTCTCCACCAGGATCTCCCCCAGCAGCTCGACGGGGTTCTCCGCCCAGTCGACGCGGAGGTCGGTGACCCGCCAGCCGGCGTCGCGCACGACCGCGACGCCGGCCGAGTGCACCGGCCCCTCCTCGCCGCCGGCCGCGATCGCCGCCCGGAGCGCGGCCAGCAGCCGCACCTCCAGCTCGCCCGCGGCCGCCTCGAATGCGTCCACCATGAGCTGCGGCACGTCGGCGCGCGCGAGCATGTTGCCCGCCGCGACCGCGTGCGCCGACTGCGCCTGGCCGTGGTGGCCGAGCACGTGCGAGCCCGAGTGGATGGCCGAGCGGCCGTTGCGGTCGATCACGAGGAGCTGCCGGTAGTCGATGTCCGGCGTCGAGTCCACGACCCACGCCAGCGCCTCCTCCACCGGCCGGCCGTCGCGCAGCCCGCCGATGAGCCGCGGGCCGAGCCGCGGGTCGGTGATGTTCTGGGAGTGCGCGCCGCCGACGCCGTCGGCGAGGTTCACGCAGCGGGCGGCGACCGCGGGCGAGGAGGAGCAGATGGCGGAGCCGATCGCCCCTGTGCCGTCGACGGCGAGGATCGAGAACGTCACTTTGCACCTCCCGAGAGCACCGCGGTGGCGTCGATCTCGACCAGCCACTCCGGCCGGGCGAGCGCCGAGACGACGATGCCGGTGGACACCGGGAAGACGCCCTTCAGCCAGCGTCCGACCACCCGGTAGACCGCCTCCCGGTAGCGCGGGTCGATGATGTAGATGACGACCTTCACGATGTCCTCCAGGCTCGAACCGGCCTCCTCCAGCAGCATCGCGATGTTCGCCATCGCCTTCTCGGCCTGCGCCTCCACGTCGCCGATGCCGACCGACTCGCGGGTCTCCAGGTCCTGGCCGATCTGGCCGCGCAGGTAGACGACGCCGCCGGCGACGACGGCCTGGCAGAGGTCGTTGTCGAGGTTCTGCTCCGGGTAGGTGTCCTTGGTGTTGAACGGGCGGATGCGGGTGTGGGTCGGCATCAGACGGCTGCTCCTTCCGCCGCGACCGCGGCGTTCTCGTACGACAGGTAGGTGCGCTGGATCTGGATCTGGTCGGCGATGTAGCCGGCGTCGTGCCAGACGCCCCAGATGAAGCTGGAGCCGCGGCGCGACTGCCACGGCAGGCCCAGGAAGTACACGCCGCGCTCGGCGGAGACCCCGCGCTGGTGCACCGGCTTGCCCGCCGCGTCCAGTGCATCCACCTGCAGCCAGCCGTAGTCGACGCCGAACCCGGTGGCCCAGACGATGGAGGTGATCCCGGCCGCCGCGAGGTCGAGCTCGGTGACCGGGTCGGTCACGCACGCGGGGTCGGGGCCGAGGATGCGGGCCTCCGGCTCCTCCGGGAGGTCGAGGCCGTTGCGCTCGATGTAGGCGTCCGCCTCGTCGAGCACCGAGAGGTAGTTGGCGTCGCCGGCGTGGATGTTGGCGGCCAGGTCGCCGCCGAACCGGAGGACCCCGTCGGCGTAGTCCTGCGTCCGGCCGACGAGCGTGATGCCGCTCTCGGCGAGCTCGCGGAAGTCCACGGTGCGGCCGCCGCGGGCGCCGCTGACCGCGATGGTCACGTGCTCGGCGCCGGCGGCGGGGGCGGAGGCCTCCCACTTGCCGAGGACGCCCAGCCACCACACATTGTCGCGGCCCCGGTAGCGGCGCGGCGGCCGGTCGTGCGGGCCGACCGAGAGGTGCACCCGGCGTCCCGCGCGGCGCAGCTCGTCGGCGATCTGCACACCCGAGGACCCGGCGCCGACGACGAGCACGCCGCCGGCCGGGAGCTGGTCCGGGTTGCGGTAGTCGCTGGAGTGGAGCTGCTCGACACCCGCGTCCGCCGGGATGACGGTGGGGATGACCGGCTTCTGGAACGGTCCCGTCGCGGCCACGACATGGCGCGCCGTGTAGGAGCCGTCGGTGGTCTCGACCGTGAAGCCCGGCGCGCCGGCGTTGCGGCGGACCGACAGCACCTCCACTCCGCTGCGGATCGGCGCGTTCGTCATGGCGGCGTAGGCGACGAAGTAGTCGGCGACGCGCTCCTTGGGGCGAAGCCGTCCTGGTCGACGTCGTCGAACTCCAGGCCGGGGAAGCGGTCGTGCCACGCGGGGCCGTTGGCGACGAGCGAGTCCCAGCGGCCCGAGCGCCAGCGCTCGGCGATGCGGTCGCGCTCCAGCACGAGATGCGGGATGCCGCGCTCGGTCAGGTGGGCGCTCATCGCCACACCGGCCTGTCCCGCGCCGACGACGAGGACCTCGATTTCCTGGCTCGACATGCTGATCTCCTTCGCTGATGGTGCAGCCATTGTCAGCAGGCCGGACCGAATCTGTAAAACAATGAGAATCGCCGTATTGGATCAACGGAAGTGATGCTTCGCGCGCGTTTCACGCGCGTGAACTCCTCATTTCATGATCGCGCGGCGCCCAGCCGGGGCGCGCTACATCACTTCAAACGATCCACTGGAACGGTTTTCAACGCTCGTTTCGATGCACTGGACGTGCGTACTCTTCCGGCATGACGATCGACACAACCGTCCGCATCGACGGCAGGGCCATCATCGACGGCGACCGCGTCGCCTCCGCGTCGGGCGACACGTTCGTCACGGTCAACCCGGCGACCGGCGAAGCGCTCGCGGAGGTCGCGAAGGGCGGCCCCGCCGACGTCGACCGCGCCGTGGCCGCGGCCCGCGCCGCCTACGAATCCGGCGTCTGGAGCCGCCGAGACGCCGCCGACCGCGGCGCCGTCCTCCGCCGGCTCGCCGACCTCATCGAGCACAACGCGGCCGAGCTCGCCCTCCTCGAATCCCTCGACATGGGCAAGCCGCTCTCGCAGACCAGCGCCGTCGACCTCCCCGGCACGGCGGCGACCTTCCGCTGGTACGGCGAGCTCGCCGACAAGCTCACCGACGAGGTGCCCTCCACTCCTCCCGGCTCGACCGCGATCGTCAGCCGGGTCGCGCTCGGCGTGGTCGCCGCGATCGTGCCGTGGAACTACCCGCTCGACATCGCCGCCTGGAAGCTCGCGCCCGCGCTGGTCGCCGGCAACAGCGTCGTGCTGAAGCCCGCGGAGACGACGAGCCTCACCGCCCTCCGCCTCGGCGAGCTGGCGCTGGAGGCCGGCATCCCGGCGGGCGTGCTCAACGTCGTCCCCGGCCCAGGCTCGGTGATCGGCCGGGCGCTCGGCCTCCACCCGGACGTCGACGCGCTCACGTTCACCGGCTCGACGGCGGTCGCGAAGAAGCTGCTGACCTACGCGGGCGAGTCGAACCTGAAACGGCTGAGCCTGGAGGCCGGCGGCAAGAGCTCGAACCTGGTCTTCGCCGACGTCGACGACCTGGCGCTGGCCGCCGAGAAGGCCGCGTTCGGCGCGTTCTACAACCAGGGTGAGGTCTGCTCGGCCAACTCGCGCATCTTCGTCGAGCGTCCTGTCTACGACGAGTTCGTCGGGCTGCTCACGGCCGCCGCCGAGGCGTACCGCTCCGGCGACCCCCTTGACCCGGCCAGCGGCAACGGAGCGCTCGTCTCCGAGTCGCACGCCGACAGCGTCGCCGCCGCGATCGAGACGGCAGCGCGCGACGGCGAGCTGATCGGCGGCGAGCGCATCCAGCGGCAGGGCTCGCGCGCGTTCATCGACCCGGCGATCGTCGCCGGCCTCCCGCTCTCGCACCCGCTGCACCGTGACGAGGTCTTCGGCCCGCTGGTCGTGGTCCAGGCGTTCGACCACGAGGACGAGGCAGTGCGCGCGGCGAACGCCACCGACTACGGCCTGGCCGCGTCGCTGTGGACCTCGAACCTCTCTCGCGCCCACCGGGTGTCCGAGCGACTGGTCGCCGGCACCGTCTCGGTGAACACGGTGGACGCGCTCGGCTCCACGACCCCGTTCGGCGGGTTCCGGCAGTCCGGCTTCGGCCGCGACCTCTCCCGGCACGCCATCGACAACTATGTGGGCCTCAAGACCACGTGGTTCCAGCACGCGTAGGAGGACGGCCATGACGATGCAGCTCGACACCACGCCGCGCGCGACCCGGGTGCCGCCCGAGGTCGCCCGCTCCTGGCTGCTCCTCTCGGCGGCCCGACTCGACGCGGTGGCCGTGGCGGGGTCGTCCGCCGACGCCGTCGTGATCGACCTGGAGGACGCGATCGACGCCTCCCGCAAGGAGGTCGAGCGGGAGCGGGTCGCACGGTTCCTGGAGTCCGGCGGCGAGGCCTGGGTGCGCGTCAACGACCGCACCTCGGCGTTCTGGTCCGGCGATGTCGAGCGGCTCCGTGGCCTCCCAGGCCTGCTCGGCGTCGTGCTCGCCAAGACCGAGGAGGCGGCCCACGTCACCGAGACCGCCGAGCGGCTGGGCGGCTCGACACCGGTGGTCGCCCTGATCGAGTCCGCCCTCGGCATCGAGAACGCCGCCCTCATCGCCCGCGCGCCGGGCGCCTTCCGGCTGGCGTTCGGCAGCGGCGACTACCGCCGCGACACCGGCGTCGCCAACTCGGAGGCCGCCCTGGCCTACCCGCGCTCGCGGCTAGTCGTCGCGAGCCGGGTCGGCGGCCTCCCCGGCCCGATCGACGGGCCGTCGGTGGTCGACGGCGCGCCGATCGTCACCGAGCAGTCCCGGTCGGCCGCCGCGCTCGGCCTCACCGGGCGGCTCTGCCTGCGCGAGACGCAGGTCGGCATCGTCAACGAGGTGATGGCGCCCTCCGCCGAGGACGTGTCCTGGGCGGCCGGCTTCCTCGGCGAGTTCGAGGAGGCCGGCGGCGTCGTCCGCGACGGCAGCGACCTCCCGCGGCTCGGCCGCGCCGAGAAGATCCTGCGCCTGGACCGCGCGTTCAGCGCGGCCGGGTAGCCCATCGACCGGGCGCCGCCCGGATTTCCCCCGCCAGTCCCATCCGAAGAGAATGCAAGGACGAAGGAGTCCCCCGATGACCGATACGAAGCTCCAGACCTCGAACATCCGAACCCGGCATTTCCGCAAGACCCTCGGCCGGCTCGACATCGTCTTCCTGTCGATCAGCGCGGTCATCTCCATCGACACCGTCGCGCAGATCGCGGCGGGAGGCGGCGCAGAGGCGTTCACCTGGACCGCGGTGATCGGGATCACCTTCCTCTTCCCGTACGCGCTCGTCATCTCCGAGCTGGGCAGCACGTTCCACGACGAGGGCGGCCCGTTCGTCTGGGTGCGGCTCGCGTTCGGCAAGCTGACCGCGGCGATCGCGACGCTGTTCTACTGGATCACCAACCCGCTCTGGATGGGCGGCTCGCTGGTGTTCATCTCCGCCGCGACCTGGGGCGCCTACATCGCCCTGCTCCCGGAGGGCAGCGCAGGGGACATCGTCTTCAAGCTGGCGTTCATCTGGCTGGCCATCGGCACCGCGATCATCGGCCTCCAGTACGGCAAGCACATCGTGGCCGCGGGAGCGATCATCAAGATCCTGCTGCTGGTGGTGTTCGTGGTGACCGTGGCCGTCTACGCGGTCAAGAACGGCGTGCACGGGTATGCGGCCGGGGCGTTCTCGCCGACGCTCGGCGGGTTCCTCGCGGTGACGCCGGTCATCCTGTTCGCGGTCGTCGGCTTCGAGGCGCCGAACGGCGCGGCCGAGGAGATGCGCAACCCGCAGCGCGACGTCCCGCGCGCGATCACCTCCTCCGGCATCATCTCGATCCTGTGCTACCTCGTGCCGATCTTCGCCATCCTGGCCGTGCTCCCCGCGAACAAGGTCCAGGGCGCCAGCGGCCTGCTCGACGCGTTCAAGGAGGTCTTCTCGGTCTACGGGATCGCCACCGGCCCGGTGATGTTCGTCGCCGCGCTGCTGTTCGTGTTCGTGGTGCTCACGCAGGCGAGCGCGTGGATGATCGCCTCCGACCGCGTGCAGGCCGCCGCCGGCGCGGACGGCGCGTTCTTCCGCTACTTCGGCGTCTTCTCGAAGCGCTTCGGCACCCCCGTGCGGATGAACCTGCTCTCCGGGATCGTGGCCACGGTGTTCTGCATCGCGGCGACGCTCCTGCTCAAGGGCAGCACCGCGGCGGTGTTCACGGTGGTGCTGACGGTCGCGATCTCGACCCTGCTGCTCTCGTACCTGGTCATCTTCCCGTCGATCGTCCGGCTGCGCAGTAAGTACCCGGACGTCGAGCGCCCCTTCCGGGTCCCGGGAGGCCGCGGCGGCCTGTGGACCGCCGTCGTGATCATCTACGCGTGGGTGCTGCTCGGCTCCTGGGTCGCGGTCTTCCCGGGCACGCTGGAGGGGCTGCTCGGCCTGAAGTACGACTTCGTCGACACCTGGGGCGTCGACCGCCCGACGTTCGAGGGCTTCACGGTGGGGACGCTGATCGTGATCACGGTGCTGGCCCTGGCCGGCTACTTCTGGCAGCGCGCCCGCGACCGCCGCATCGACCCGGGCCCCGAGGTCCTGCTGGAGCCGGTCCGCGACTGACGCGCGGCCACACACGGTCAACGGAGGAGATCCCGGCCCACCAAGCCGGGATCTCCTCCGTTGACTGGCACCCGGGGGCCGCGGCCGGTGGATGTCCTCCGTTAGCGACGCCGTCGGTAACGGAGGAGATCGGGTGCGGCGGGTGCCCTGAAAGCAGCTAACGGAGGAGTCTGCGCCCTCGTGGGGCGAGATCTCCTCCGTTAGCGACGAGAGGGCGGGGCGGGTGGGCGGTTAGGCCGGGACGGTGGCCGCGAGCAGGTCGGCGGCGCGCTCGGCCACCATCATCACCGTGATGACCGGGTTCACCGACGTGAGGGTCGGGAAGACCGACGCGTCCGCGATGCGCAGGCCGGCGATGCCGCGCACGCGCAGCTCCGGGTCGACGACCGCGAGTGCGTCGTCGGCGGCGCCCATCCGGCAGCTGCCGCTCACGTGGTAGACGGTCTGGTGGATGTCGCGCTGGAGGGCCGACAGCTCCTCGTCGGTCTGGACGTCGGGGCCGGGGAAGACCTCCCGCACCAGGTGGCCGCGCATCGGCTCGGCCTCCGCGATGCGGCGGGCCAGGCGCACGCCGGCGACCAGCATCCGCTCGTCGTGGCCGTCCGCGTCCGTGAAGTAGCGGTAGTCGATCACGGGCGGCTCGTCCGGGTCGGCGGAGGCGATGGTCACGCGGCCACGGCTGTGCGGCTTGGCGACGTTGGGCGCGATCGCGACGATGGCGGGTGGGAACTCGACGCCGCGGGCGCGAGGATGGTCGACCACCGGCTCCACCGGGAAGTGCATCAGCACGTCCGCGCGCGCCGGGTCGCCGTCCACGCCGACCATCGCGCCCGCGTCCCAGCCCGAGGCCGAGACCGCGGGCGGCGCCGACACGGCCTCCCAGACGACCAGCCCCTCGGCATGGTCCTGGAGGTTCTCCCCCACGCCCGGCAGCTCGTGCACCAGGGGCACACCGGCCGCCGCGAGCACCGGAGCCGGGCCGATCCCGGACAGCAGCAGGAGCCGCGGGGTGTCGATCGCGCCGCAGGCGAGCACGATCTCGCGGCGCGCCCGGACCTCCCGAAGCACGCCCGACGCGTCGCGGTAGCGCACCGTGACGGCGCGGCCGCCCTCCAGCACGATCCGCGACGCACGCGCGCCCGTGATTACGTCCAGCGACGCGCGGTCGTCCATCACGTCGTGCAGGTAGTGGATGGAGCTCGACCCGCGCACGTTCGTCGCCGGGTCGTAGCCCACCTCGAAGAAGCCGGCGCCGCGCGCCAGGGTGTCGGTGCGGCCGTCGTTCCAGCGCTCCTGCAAAGGGAGGCCGAGGGCCGAGACGGCGGAGGCGACCACGTCCGCGACGAACGGGTTCCGGTCCGCCGCGCCGACCGGGTGCACGGGGATGTCGAGCCGGTCGAAATACGGCTGGAAGCTCGCGGCGTCCCACCCGGCGGCCCCCGCCTCCACCCACTCGGCGAGGTCGGACGCCGGCGGCCGCCACGCGATCATCGTGTTCGCGGTCGAGCAGCCGCCGAGGATGCGCATCCTGGTCTGCCGGATGGACGAGTTGCCGTGCTCCTGCGGCACGCTGCGGTAGTCGAGGTCGTACGCGCTCCCGATCATCTCCTCCCAGCGCCGCAGCTCGCGGGCGCGGCTCTCGCCGCGGTCGCTCGGCCCCCACTCCAGGAGGGCGACCGTCACGTCCGGGTTCTCGGAGAGGCGCGCGGCGACGATGCCGCCCGCAGTGCCGCCGCCGACCACGACGTAGTCGTACTCGGCGGCGGCCTGTGCTGGATCGAGGGTCATTCTGCTCCTGCGACGGGGGTGGGGAGGGAGGTGGAGGCCGCCGGCGAGGCAGCCTTGGACGGCGCCCACTTCATGAGCGCGTAGTACAGCGGGCAGATCACGGCCAGGCCGACGATCCACGAGATGTCGACGCCGCCGAGCGCGGTCGCGATCGGGCCGGTGTAGAAGGCGGTGTTGATGAACGGGAGCTGGATGAGGACGCCCAGCACGTAGCAGATCACGGCGTTGCGGTTGATCCGGCCGTAGATTCCGCCGTCCTGCCGGAACAGCGAGGCGATGTCGTACTTGCCGTGCTTGACCGCGTAGTAGTCGACCAGGTTGACGGCCGTCCACGGGATGAGCACGCACAGCAGCAGGATCATCAGGTTCGACAGGTTGACCAGGAAGTTGGCCGAGAACGCGAAGCCGAGCACCAGCGCGACCAGGAAGAGGATGACCGCGATGGCGCCGCGCGTGACGGCCCGCGGGATCCACTTCGGGAACAGCGTCTGCCCGATGGTGATGATCGCGAGGCTCCCGCAGTAGAGGTTCATCCCGTTGCTGACGCTGATCCCCACGCCGAACACGAGCATCGCGAGCCCCGCGATCCCGGGGATGAGGGCGCTGAGGCCGGTCGCGACGTCGTCCTTCGGGAAGGCCGCGCCGACGATCGAGCCGAGCACCATCGGGATGACCGACCCGGCCACGCAGCCGGCGAACGTCGCCCAGAACGCAGCCCGCACGCCGGTGTCCTTCGGCATGTAGCGCGTGTAGTCGGACACGTAGGGCGCGTACGCGATCTGCCAGAGCGCGGCGACCGAGATGGTCCCCATGATGCCGGCGGCGGTGACCGAGCCGTAGTCGATGGCGCTCGCGGGCAGCGTTCCCGCGGCGAAGATGTAGACGAAGACGATGGCGATGGTGAGGCCGGCGACGACGCTCATCACCGTCCCGAACACGTGCAGCAGCCGGTAGCCGAACACAGCGCCGAAGACGCTGATCAGGCCGACGATCACCGTCGACCAGAACGCGCCGAGGTGGGTGAGCGAGTCCAGCGCCTGGCCGCCGAGGATCACGTTCGAGGCGAAGAACGCGACATACATCCCGACCACGATCACGACCACCAGGAGGCTGCCGTACGACCCGAACTGCGCGCGGGTCTGCAGCATCTGCGGCACGCCCATCTGCGGCCCCTGCGCCGCGTGCAGCGCCATCACGACGCCGCCGATCAGGTTGCCGACCACGAGCGCCACGATCGCCGCCCAGATCGGGAGGCCGTACACCGCGGTCGCCAGCAGGCCCGTCGCGATCGACAGCATCATGATGTTGCCGCCGAACCAGATCGTGAACAGGTTGCGGGCCTTGCCGTGCCGCTCGTCCTCGGGGATGTAGTCGATGGTGCGGGTCTCGACGCCGAGGGCGTCGCTGCGGACCTCTGTGGTCATGGGTGTGCTCCTCGTCGTGGCCTGGGGGCTTGGCATAGAAGCCTCTGCCTTCCTGGCGCATCAATCAACTAAGGTTGCCTGAAGCACTGCATCACTTGGGGAGATACCGCGCCGCAGGTAACAGTGCCGAAACCTGGTCGTAATGGAGGCCTCCCATGAGCAAGAAGCCGGACGTCACGCTCGCGCAGCTCCGCTACTTCATCGAGGCCGCCACTCACCTCTCGATGACCCGCGCCGCCGAGGAGCTGTTCGTCGCCCAGTCGGCCGTCTCGTCGGCCATCGCACAACTGGAGCAGCAGGTCGGCGCGCAGCTCTTCATCCGGCAGCGCTCCCGCGGGCTGACGCTCACGCCGGCCGGGCAGCAGTTCCTGGGCGACGCCCGGGCGCTCCTGCTCAACCTGGAGGAGGCGCTCGACACCGCGCGCGGCATCGACAACCAGGTGCGCGGCACCATCCGGATCGGCTGTTTCGTCACGCTCGCGCCGTTCATCCTCCCCGCGATCGTCAGCCGGGTGCGGGCCGAGCACCCGTACCTCGACATCGAGGTGGACGAGCTGGACACCGACGGCGCCAGGGCCGCCCTGCGCAGCGGCCGGGTGGAGCTGCTGATCGGCTACGACTTCGGCTTCGGCAACGACATCCGCACGGCGGTGCTGTCCGACGCTCCGCCGCACGTCATCCTGCCCGCCGACCATCCGCTCGCCGCGTCGCCGCAGGTGTTCCTGCGCGAGCTGTCGCGCGAGCCGATGATCCTGCTCGACCTGCCGCACAGCCGGGAGTACTTCCTCGGCATCCTCGCCGGCGCAGGTCTCCAGCCGGAGATCCGGCACCGGTCGCTCAACTACGAGACAGTGCGCGCCTTCGTGGCGCACGGGCACGGCTTCTCGATCCTCAACCAGCGGCCCAGGCACGACTTCAGCTACGACGGCGAGCGGGTTGCCGCGCTGCCGATCGCGGACAGCGTCCCCGCCCTCCCCGTGGTGCTGGCGGCGATGCGCTCGGTGCGGGCGACGGCCCGGGCGCGCGCGGTGAGCGACATCGCGGCGCAGGTGGTCGCGGAGGCACTCAATCCCGACCCGCTGCGCGCGTGAGATGACGGGGAGGTTTCGGGAGGATCACACATCTGAATGGATGATGAACTGATCCAGCTGAAGCTATTTGCGTGATCCAGCGCTCTCGCCGAGACTGGTCGGAAGCGCGAAAGGGACGCCGATGACGAGTCTGCACATCACGAACGCCCGCCTGTACCTCGGCGACGGCGTCTGGCAGGACGGCGGCGTGCTCGTCCGGGACGGGCGGATCGCGGCGGTCGGGCTGGACGACGAGCTCGCGGCGCTCCGGGATGCCGGCACCGTCGTCCGCGACGCGGCCGGCGCCTCCGTCCTCCCCGGCTTCCACGACACGCACGTGCACCCGCCGATGGCCGGCAGCTCGCTGCTCGGCATCGACCTCATGCCCGTGCACGACGTCGACGCGTACCTGCGGATCATCGCCCGGTACGCGGCAGCGCATCCCGAACTCGACGCGATCGTGGGCGTCGGCTGGTACGGCGACGTCTTCCCCGGCGGCCTCCCCACGCGCGCGCTGCTCGACGGTGTGGTGGCCGACCGACCCGTCATCCTCACCAGCCACGACGGCCACGGCGTGTGGGTCAACTCCCGCGCGCTGGAGGCCGCCGGGATCGCGCCCGACACCGCCGACCCGCTGGGCGGGCGGTTCGTGCGCGACGAGGGCGGCGCGCTCACCGGCGTGCTGCTCGACACCGCGATGCAGGCGCTGGACCCGATCCTCCCCGAGCCCGGCCCCGGCGCGCTGGAGGAGGCCGTCCTGGCCGCCCAGCGCCGCCTCCACTCGGTCGGCGTGACCACCTGGCACGACGCCGCGGTGGGCAAGAGCGAGCTCGGGCCGGACTCCCTCGACGCCTACCTGAACCTGGCTCGGCAGGGCGCCCTCACCGCCCGGGTGGTGCTCTGCCAGTGGTGGGACCGCGACCGCGGCCTGGAGCAGCTCGCCGACCTGGAGGCCCGTCGGGAGCGCGTCGCGCAGGCCGGGTGGATCGAGGCCGGCACGGTCAAGATCATGCAGGACGGCATGATCGAGAACCGCACCGCCGCCCTCCTGGACGACTACAGCGACGAGCCGGGCGTGCGCGGCGACTCGTTCATTCCGGCCGAGGAGCTCGCGACGATCGTCGCCGCGCTCGACGCCCGCGGCTTCGACGTGCACCTGCACGCCGTGGGCGACCGCGCGGTGCGCGAGTGCCTGGACGCGGTGGCGCACGCGCGGTCCGTCAACGGGCCGGCGGGAGGCCGTCACCAGCTCGCGCACCTCGACGTGGTCGACGCCGCCGACTTCGACCGGTTCGCCGCGCTCGACGTGACCGTGAACGCGCAGCTGCTGTGGGCGCGCACGGACACCGAGATTGTGGAGCGCAAGCTGCCGATGATGGGCGACGAACGAGCGAGCCGGCACTTCCCGTTCGAGTCGCTGCGGAGGCACGGGGCCCGCATCGTCGGCGGCAGCGACTGGCCGGTGTCCGACCCGAACCCGCTGTGGGCGATGCACACGGGCACGACGCGACTGGCACCCTCCACCGACCCGCATGCGACGGGGCAGGCGCTCACGGAGCCGCTGCTCGCCTCGGAGGCGCTTCCATACGCGACCGTGCTGGACGCCTACACAGGCACGGCGGCGTGGGTCGGACGGCTGGAGGACGCGACCGGCCGGCTCTCCCCGGCCTCGCGGCCGACCTCGTGCTCCTGGACCGCGACATCTCGGACGGCCGCGGATTGGACGCGGCGAGCGTCGTGGAGACGCTCGTCGCCGGCGTCAGCGTGTACCGCGCCTGACGCACGCCTCCCGCGGCACGATGGGGTGTGATCGACGACACCGTGTCGGCCCCGGTCAGACCATCCTCACCGATCCCGCATCCCGCCGCCGCACCATCCGCGCCGACGAGACGTTACTAATCGCGGGAATCCGAGGTCGGATTGCCGCGATTAGTCACGTTTCGAGGGGTCAGGCGAAGGCGTGAAGGCCTTCGGGGGCGATGGCGAAGCGGACCTGCTGGCCGGGCGTCAGCGCGTCGGCGGCCTGGGACAGCATGGTGACCGGGATGCGGAGGTCGCCGGCGACGATCTCGGCCCGCGCGAACGGCCCGTAGAAGTCGACCGCGCGCAGTACGCCCGTGGCCGACCCGGCGGTGGTCGCCGCGTCGTCCGCGAGGATGCGCACGCGCTCGGCCATGACCAGCACCTCGACGCGGTCGCCTTCGCGGAGGTCGTCCTGCGCCGTGGTCAGCGACAGCCCGCCGATCGCCACCGTCGCGGCCGGCCCGGAGCCGTGGACGACGCCGGTGCCGAGGGACTGGCCGCCGAGGAACTGCGCCACGAACCGGTTGCCCGGCGTGCGGTACAGCGACTCGGGGGTGTCGTTCTGCTGGACCACGCCGTGGTCGAGCATCATCACCTGGTCGCCGAGGTCCATCGCCTCCTCCTGGTCGTGGGTGACCATGATCGTCGTCAGGCCCGTCTCCTGGTGGATGCGCTTGAGCTCGCGCTGCATCTCGCCGCGGATCTTCTTGTCCAGCGCCGACAGCGGCTCGTCCAGGAGCAGCAGGTCCGGGGAGGTCACGAGAGCGCGCGCGAGGGCGACGCGCTGCTGCTGGCCGCCGGAGAGCTGGGCCGGGGAGCGCCCGCCGAAGTCGCCGAGGCCGACCAGGCCGAGCATGTCCTCCGCCTTCTTCTTCGCCGCCGGCCGCGGGGTGCGGCGGGCGCGCAGCCCGTACATCACGTTGGCCAGCACCGACAGGTGCGGGAAGAGGGCGTAGTTCTGGAAGACGAACCCGATGTTGCGCTTCTCCACCGAGAGCCGGGTGACATCGCGGGAGCCGACGCGGATGGCGCCGTCGTCGGGGTCCTCCAGGCCGGCGACGATGCGCAGCAGGGTGGACTTGCCGGACCCGGAGGAGCCCAGCATGCAGCAGAAGGCGCCGTCGCCGACGGTCAGGTCCAGCGGTTCGAGGACCCGGGTGCCGTTGAACGTCTTGGACACACCCGTCACGGTGAGCTCGGCCATCAGTTTCCTTTGTTCGTAGAGGTCGTGAAGAGCTTGGCGGCGTTGCCGGACAGCCAGTTGAGGATGACCACCAGCAGCACCGTGGAGAGGATGATGATCGTCGCCAGCGCGTCCACATCCGGCGTCACACCGAGGCGGACCATCGAGTAGATCTGCACCGGCAGCGTCGAGACCCCGATCGGAGCGAGGAAGAGCTGGATCGCGAAGTTGTTGAACGTGATCACGAACGCCAGCAGGCCTCCCGCGATGATCGACGGCCCGATCAGCGGGATCGTCACCGTCAGGAACGTCCGCAGCGGACCGGCGCCCAGGGAGTGCGCCGCCTCCGCGTAGTTCGGGTTCAGGTCCCGCAGCCGGCCCGAGACGATCAGCACCACGAACGGCAACGAGGTCACGATAGAGGCCAGGATCAGCCCGAGCGTGCTCGACCCGAGGCCCAGCCAGCCGAACACCACCACGAACCCGGCGGCGAGGATCAGCGCGGGCACCGTGAGCAGGGCGAGCAGGAGGCTGTTGATCGGAGCCGTGATGTAGATGCGGCTGCGCGCCATCCCGAGCGAGAGGAGCGTGCCGACGATCACCGCGAAGATCGTCGCCTGCGTCGCCAGGTTGAGGCTGGTGAGCAGCGCGTCCACGAGCGCCTGGTCGTGCGAGAGGTTCGCGTACCAGTCGACGGTGAAGTGGAACGGGAACGTGCCGTACCGGGACTGGTTGAGGCTGAGCGCGGTCATCGCCATCAGCGGCAAGGCCAGGATGACCAGCACGACGTAGAGCCAGATCTTCATCAGCCGGGGCAGGACGGCGGTCTTCATCGGAGGACTCCTTCCGTGGTCAGCGCATCCTCGGCGATGCGGGTCTGAGCGGCGACGCTCTCCACGCGTGGCCGACCCGCCTTCGAGACGCCCGACAGGGCGGAGCGCGACCACGACAGCAGCCCGGTCACGCCGCCGACGATCGCCAGCGACGTCACCAGCAGCACCAGGGACATCGCCCCCGCGAACTGCTGGTGGACGCCCGCGGAGAGCTGCGCCGAGATGGTGTTGCCGAGCATCTGCCCGTTGGGGCCGCCGAGGATGGCGGGCTCGGCGAAGGCGCCGACGGTCTGCACGAAGGTGAGGGCGAAGTTCACGCCGATCATCGCCGAACTGAGCGGCCAGATGACCCGGGTGAACACGAAGCCCTTCGACGCGCCCAGGGTACGGGAGGCCTCCAGCACCGAGCCGCTGATCTGCTCGGAGGCCGAGTACATCACCAGGATGGCCGTGGGGATGGACTCCTGGATCAGCATCAGGATGTTCGCCGCCGGGGTGTACATGATCGACGCCTGCGGGTCGGCGAGCCCGATCGAGGACAGGAACGACATCACCGGGCCGCCGGCCTGGATGAGGCTGACGAACCCGTAGATCAGCAGCAGCTGCGACGTGATGTACGGGATGATGACGAATCCGAGGATCAGCGGCTTCGCCTTCGGACTCGTGTAGCGGGCCAGCGCCCACGCCGCCGGCCAGGCCAGCGCGATGCTGACCACGGTCACGCAGAACGCGATCAGCAGCGTCCGGCCCAGCAGCGACATGTAGACGGCGCTGGAGAACATCTCGGTGAAGTTCTCGACCGTGAAGCCGCCGGAGCCGTTCGTGAAGCCGATGATCAGCAGCGCGACCAGCGGGAGCAGGGCGAACAGGACGAGCAGGAGGCCGCCGGGCGTGAGCAGGAAGCCCGCGCCCAGGGCCCCCTGGCCCGCCGCCGGGGACGGCGGGCCAGGGACAGCGGGACGGTGGTCATCAGGAGCCGGCTTTCACCTGCGTCCAGGCGTCGACCCACGACTGGAGCCGGTCCGCGGGCTGCGGGAGCTGCAGCGCGAGGCTCGAGATCTTGTCGGGGTTCGCCTGGAGGCGGTCCAGCGTGGCCGGTTCGAGCGCGGCGACGACCGACTTGTTCGCCGGGGCCGGCGACGAGTCGGCGGGGGTGTTCGCCCACTTGGTGAGGAAGTCCTTGCCCGTCATGTAGTTGAGCCACTTGTAGGCCAGGTCGAGGTGCTGCGTCTTGGCCGCGATCGCCCAGTTGTCGATCCAGCCGACCGCGCCCTCCTTGGTGATCTCGTACGTGAAGTTGCTCGTCCCCGGGGCGTTGCCGGCGACCAGTCCGCCGATGCCGTCGGAGTTGGCGATGCCCGCGACGATCGCGCCGCTGGCGATGCCCTTGGCGAGGTCGTCGGTGGACGAGTACAGCAGCTTGGCGTTGTCCTTCAGCTTCTGCAGCGCCGGCGTGACCTTCGCCATGTCGGGGTTCTGCGGGTCCTCACCGAGGTACAGCGCGGTGATCGGGACGAGCACGGTCGCGTCGTCGATGAGCGCGATCTGGCCCTTGTACTTCGGGTCCCACAGCACGCTGAGCGAATCGGGGGTCGGCGTCACCTTGCTGCCGTCGAAGAACAGGCCGGTGCTCCCCCAGGTCCACGGCACGCCGTAGAGCTTGCCGTCCTTGCGGATCTCCTTGCGGCCCGAGAAGTCCGAGTAGAAGTCGCTGTAGTTCGTCAGCTTGGAGGTGTCCAGCTCGTGGAAGATCCCCTGGTCGATGCCCTGGCCGATGTACTGGATGTTCGGCAGCGCGACGTCGATGCCGCCGTTGGCCTTGTCCACCAGCTGCAGCTCGTTCGACTCGGAGTCGATGTACTGGAACTTGAGGGTGGCCCCGGTCTCCTTCTTGAAGTCCGTCGCGACCCACGGCAGGTCGGCGCCGTAGCCCTTCCAGATGGCGACGGTCAGGGTGTTGCTGCCGCTGCCCGATGCGCTCGGCGACAGCGAGCACGAGGTCAGGGCGACAGCGGCCGCGACGGCTGCTCCGACGGCCATGCTCGTCCGTCGTGCGATGGAGCGGCGCCGTTGCCCTTTGGTGCTGCGTGAGTCTTTCACGTCATTCTCTCCTTGTTGTTGTGGTGCGTCTGTCCACTCTTGGCGGTGGGGGTGGGTCAGAGGATGCCGGCGGTGGCGTCCTCCAGGTAGGTGCGGGCCGCGATGAGCTGCCCGACCGGGTCGGAGGCGGCGTCGAGCTCCAGCAGGATGCCGCCCTCGTAGCCGATCCCGGCGAGCGTCGCCGCGAACGCGGGCCAGTCGACGACGCCCTGGCCTGCGGCGCGGAAGTACGGGCGGTGCCGCTCCCAGATGCCCTCGTCCACGAGCGCGTGCTCGCGGAAGGCGCCGGCGGCGTCCTTCCAGTGCGCGATGACGACCCGCTCACGGTGGCGCGAGACGAGCTGGACCGGGTCTCCCCGCCGAGCACGATGTGGCCGGTGTCCGGGCAGAACGCGACGAGGAAGGGGTCGGTCAGCAGCAGGAACAGGTCGACGTCGCGCGGCGTCCAGAACACCGAGTGGCTCTCGGTGTGCAGGGCGAGGGTCACGCCGTGGCGCTTCGTGATCGCACCGACCTCGTTGGCGATGTCGGCGATCGGCGCCGCGGTCGCGAGGTCGACCGGCGCGAGGCCGTCGCCCTCCGCGTTGTTGCGGCGCATCGGGAGCCCGGCGACCAGGAAGGAGGCGCCGATGCCCGCGAGGAAGGCGGCCTCGGTCTCGGCGGCGGCGAGGATGGCGGCGCGCGTGGCCGGGTCGGTCACGTCCTCCGCGTGCTCGATCTCGGCGAAGTAGGCGCTGACCACCGAGAGCCCGCGGCGCTCCAGCTCGGCGGAGAAGGCCTCCGCCGATCCGTAGGCCGCGATCGCGGTGAGGCGGTCGGCGGGCGGGAAGGTCATCTCGAGTTCGGCGACACCGGCCTCCTGCAGGGCGTCGAGGATGGTGTCCCAGACACGGCGCGGCTCGGCGGCCGCGAGGGCCTCCAACTCCTCACTGCCGCTGAGGCCCCAGAAGCCGGGGTCGAAGAAGGTGATCAGGTCGACGCCGAAGGCGCGGGTCGTGGTGGGTGCGGTGGCGGTCATGCGATCGCGGTCTCCTCGAGGGATGCCGAGCGCCAGGTCTCCGCGGAGGGTGCGGGGCGCTCGCAGGTGGTGGTCAGGGTGTGGAGGCCGTCGGTGCCGTTCGCGATCGCGTCGAGCACCTCCAGCACGTGCAGGGCGAAGCCGGCGCTGGTGCGGTGAGGCTCGCCGGTCAGCGCGGCGGCGAGGTCGGCGACGCCGGGGCCGCGGAGCGGAAGGAGTTCCTCCAGGAGACCGTCCGTGAAGCCCTCGATGACGGCGGGCAGCTCCCGCCACTCGTCCTCGCCGTGCAGGCGCACGCGCACCGCGTCGTCGTAGTCGTTGGGGTCGGGGACGCTGAGCGTGCCCTTCGAGCCGTACAGCTCGATGAACGGGAGGTTGTGGTCCCAGACGTCGAAGCTGGCCAGCACCGTGCCGATCGCTCCCGACGTGAAGCCGAGCGTCGCCGAGGCGTGCGTCGGGATGGTGACGTCGATGGACTCCACCCGCCGGCCCGGCGTGGAGACCGGACGGACGGTGCTGCCGATCCGGGCGCTGGCGGAGACGGTCGCGACCGGGCCGAGGAGGTTGACCAGCGCGGCGATGTAGTACGGGCCCATGTCGAGCGCCGGCCCGCCGCCGGGGATGAAGAGGAAGGTGGGGTCCGGGTGCCAGAGCTCGGCCTTGCTGTGGGTGACGAAGGCGCTCGCGCCGATCACCTCACCGATCAGCCCCGCGTCCACCGCAGCGCGCGCGGTCTGGCCCGCCGAGCCGAGGAACGTATCGGGAGCGGAGCCGAACAGCACCCCGCGCTCCCGGGCCTCGGCCACCAGCGGGGCCGCCGTGGCGAAGGAGGCCGTGAGCGGCTTCTCCGTGAAGACGTGCTTTCCCGTCGCGAGGAGGGCGCGGGTCACGCTCTCGTGCGCCAGCGGCGGGGTGAGGTTGACGAGGATGTCCACGCCCTCCGCCGCGGCCAGCTCCTCCACGTTGGCGAACACCGGGACGCCGTAGCGCTCCCCCGCCGCCTGCGCGAGCTCCTGGCTCAGGTCCGTGCAGCCGACGATGTGGAGGCCGTCGAAGCGCTCCAGCCCGCGGAAGTACGCGCCCGAGATGTTGCCGCAGCCGACGATGCCGACCCCGATCCGGTCTTTCTGAACAGTCACGCTGGCCCTTCTTCTTCGAAGCTTTCGGCGGGGGAAGCACGTTTGCTTTTCGCCGTTGAACGGGAACGTTAGCAATTATGCGCGGTAATAGCAAAACTAATTTTTCTCGCGTAAGATCAGGCACTGGCACGAAGGGGTAGACCACACATGGATCATTCGGAGATGCGGCAGCGCAACGCCGCCAGCACGCTCGGCATCCTGTACCGCACCGGTCCGGCGAAGATGACCGAGCTGCAGCAGGAGTCCGGGCTGTCGCGGCGGACGATCGAGCTGATCCTCGACGACCTCATGGACTCCGGCTGGGTCGTGGAGCTGGCCGCGGCCTCCCCCGACGCCCGGCCGGTCGGCCGCCCCGCGCGGTCCTTCGCGTTCCGCTACGACGCCGCGTGCGTGGTCGCGCTGCAGCTGGAGGCCGGGCAGATCCACGCGACCGTCGCCGACCTGGCGACGACGATCCTCGGCGACCTGCGGGTGCCGCTGCCGATCAAGACCTCCCGCGCCGAGCGGCTCAGCCTCCTGGACGACTGCGTGACCCGGCTGCTCGACGAGGCGGCCGTCGATCGGTCCGCCGTCGTCGCGGTCACCGTCTCCACCCCCGGCATCGTGCGCGACGACGGGATGGTCGACCTCCCGATGACCATGCCCGAGTGGACCGGCTTCTCATTGCGCGACGCGGTCGGCGAGCTGTTCGACTGCCCGGTGCGCGTCGAGAACGACGCGAAGGTCGCCGCGCTCGGCGAGAAGTGGTCGCGCGACGGCGAGGTGCAGGACTTCGCCTACATCTTCTCGGACAGCGAGCGCATCGGCATCGGTCTGGTGCTGCGCAACGAGCTGTACCGCGGCCGCGACGGCGCGGCCGGCGAGGTGAGCTGGGCGCGCGACCTCGGCCTCCACGACCTGGTCAGCCCGCTGCTGGTCGACCTGGACGACGAGCTCGCGCCGGGCCACGCGGCGACCTGGGAGCTCGTGACCGCCGCCCGCGCCGGCGAGGCGCACGCACTAGCGGAGGTCGACCGCCTCGCGAGCGCGCTCAGCACCGGCGTCACCCTGATCGCGTGGCTGCTCGCGCCGGAGGAGATCATCCTCGGCGGCTCTCTCGGCACCCTCGCGGACCTCCTCATCCCCGCACTCGAACGCAAGCTCGCCACCAACGATCGCCCCATCGAGACCCGCCTGCGCGGCTCCCAGTACGGCGACGCCAGCGTCCTGACCGGCTGCCTCCGGATGTGCATCGAGTCCCTCGGCGACCAGCTGTTCACGCCGGCGGGCGTGGCCACCATCGGCCGAGCCCGGATCCCCCTCCCCGCCCTCGAGGATGCCGCCAGCTAACCCCACCGCACCTTCACAGTGCCAGGAGATTCGTGCCCGACACACCCCCGGACTCCTTCCGAACCCCATTCGGACGGAGATCCCGTCGTGTCTTCCTTCTCAGGAGATCACGTACTCCAACCCCACGGCCGTCTCCAACGTCGCGCTGGCCGCGTGCAGCGACACACTCCAGGTCTGATCCCCGACCACGCCGTCGACTGTGACGCCGCCCCAGCCCTGGAACGCCTCCACCGAGGCACGGGTGTGCGGCCCGAAGATCCCGTCGACGCCGCCCGGAGTGACGCCTCCCCACTGGTCGGCCCCGTTGGTGAGGACGGTCTGGAGGCTGGAGACGACGGCGCCGGTCGAGCCCTCGCTCAGCGTCGGCATCGGCCCGCCGTCCGGGAGGGCGGCCCAGGTGAGCGGCCCCACGATCCCGTCGGGCACGAGTCCGGCGCCGCCCTGGAAGTCGATGATCGCGGCCTTCGTCGCAGGTCCGAAGATCCCGTCGACGACGATGCCGAGGTTCGGCGTGCGCCGCACCGCGCGCTGGGCCCGCTTGACCGCATCGCCGGTGTCGCCCTCCTGCACCGTCGGCTGTCCTGGATTCGGCATGATGACTCCTCTCGTCCGAGCGCCGCCAGTGTGGCAGACCGCCCGGTCTACGGCAAGGCGCCGATCCTGGGCGTTCGTGGCCTTCCCGCGTGGCCGCGCGTGTCCCGCGAATGGGGGGCCTACCGTGGGCGCATGGCGATCAGAATCGAACTGCGGACGGCGGACTGCCCTGTCTGCGGAAAGCGCATGAACGGCACCGTCAAGATGCTCGGCAACCCGGGCCAGGCCGGCTTCCGCACGGCCCCGCAGGACGTGCACTGCGTGTCCGGCTGCGAGCGGGCGCTCGGCGACAACCGGGAGCGGATGCTGGGGGTGTTCCAGGAATAGGGGTGTTCGCTTCCGAGCCGGCGCCCGGTTCGGTCGGATTCTTAGCCGCGTCTTAGACCCGGTAGATGAAGATTCATCAGCAGCGTCGGCGGCCGCCCTCCCCCAAGGCAGTTCGCCGCCGGCGCCGCTTCCTGCCCCACTCGCACATCGCTGCCCGCCGGACCCCGGCTACGGGACGATGATGCTCTTGCCCCGCGTGTGTGCTGCAGCGACGTACTCGTGCTCGAGGTCGCTGGGAACAACCTTCACCGGGAGAGACGACACACGTCTGCGAGAAGGAGCGATCCGAGCACGGTCGGCAACCCGCCTGGCCTCGGGTTCCCCCCGTGAGCCGAAGCCGCTCTTACTCCGGGCGCAGAGCCCGTGGGACCATGTCCTATGCCTCCCGCGAGGACGAGCCTCGTCATGGTCGGCCGCGCGGCCGAGCTGGCGGTGATGCGCGACGTGTTCGCTGCGGGCTCGACCGGCGTTGCGCGCGTCGCGCTCGTGTCGGGTGAAGCAGGCATCGGCAAGACCCGCCTCATCAACGAATTCCTCCACGAGATCGAGTCCGCACCACAAACACCGCCTGTCGTGGTCGCGACCGGACAGTGTGTGGACCTGGGAGATTTCGGTGCCCCGTTCACCCCGATCCGTCGGATGCTTCGCGAGTTGTATGCAATGGTCGGCGATCGTGAGTTTCGGGACGCCGCGGGCTCGGCACTCGCCGTGAAGGCACTCCGTGCTCTGGTGCCTGAACTCGCACCGGACTCCGACACCACGCCGGATGTGCCTCCGGAGTTCATCCGGGAGGCCGTCGAGCGACTGGTCGCAGGCCTGAGCCTGGCTCGTCACCTGGTCCTGGTGTTCGAAGACATGCACTGGGCGGACCCCGCGACTCTCGCCCTCATGACGGCGCTGAGCATCACGCCGCGTTCTGAGCATGTGACGACCGTGATGACCTACCGATCCGATGACGTCGGGCCAGCTCATCCGCTGCACGCACTTCTGGCCGAGTTGGATCGTCACCGCACAGTCACCACTCTGCCTCTGACACGGCTTGACATGGCGGATGCCGAGCAGATCGCCCGCGCTGTCGGCGGAGGCCTCGGGCACGACCAGGCCGCGGCGATCGCGGCGCGCAGCGAGGGCGTGCCGTTCTTCATCGAGGAACTCGCCGAGTTGGACATCGGAACCCCTTTACCCGTCACGCTCCGCGATGTCGTGCTTGCCCGCTACGAGCGTTTGAGCCCGCTCGCTGCAGGCGTGGTCGCGACGGTGGCCGGGGGCGGCGTGTATGTCGACGACGACCTGGTGGCCGAGGTCTACGACGGCCGCCCCGACTCGCTTCGTATCGGTTTGCGCGAAGCGATCGATGCGAGTGTGCTGGTCACCGAACGCGATGGGTACCGGTTTCGGCACGCGCTCATCCAGGAGGCTGTGCACGATGTTCTCCTGCCCGGGGAACGCGTGGAGCTGCATGCCCGCTACGCCTCCTCCCTTCACCGTCGCGTGTCGGCGGGTCACCGGGAGCACGCGGCCGAATTGGCCGAACACTGGCTCAGAGCCCGTCGCATCCCGGATGCGTTCGACGCCATCCTCGTGGCGCGCGATCATGCGAACGACACGCTCGCACCGATCTCCGCCGCCTCGCTCGGTGAGCGCCTGCTCGAACTCTGGTCACTGGTACCCGATGCGCAAATGCGAGCGGGACTTTCTCGCGCCGCTGTCGCTCTGGAGGTCGCGCGCGCATATGAGGACGCCGGCGAACGTGTACAAGCGTTCACTGCGGCCGAGGCCGGCCTGCGACTGGCCGAACCCGGCGAGACGCTGCTGCGTTCGCGGCTGCTGTTCGAAATCGGCAGCCGGCACCGCAGCGCTGGACGTCGCGACGAGGCATCGGAGTGCTTCCTCGCGGCGCGAAGGCTTGTGGATGGCGACGGCGAGCCTGAAGAACGCGCGTTACTGGCGCGGATCGATGCGACCAGGGCGATCACCGACCGGCGGCTCGCGTCGACAGCCCGTGAGGTGACGGACCGTGCCGTGGCACTCGCCGAGGGTGCAGGAGATCCTGTCTCGCTCACGTACGCCCTCTTTGCGCGTGCGCACTGGCTTGACGAGTGGGGGGATTTCGAGGGCGGCGGTATCGCCCTGCACCGGGCGGCTGCGGTGGCTCCAGACGTCGGCACCCATCTTGCCGCCATGGTCAATCTGACCGGTCACCTTCTCCAGATCGGCGAGTACCAGGAAGGCATCGAGGCCGGGCGACGCGCCTATGACGAGGCGATCGCCGCCGGTCAAGAACGCGGGCTCGGCGCATTCCTCAGTCTCAACCTCGCCGAGACGGCGATCAACCTGGGCGACGTCGAGTTCGGCGTCGCCTGCGGCGAAAGGGCGCTCCCGTTCCTCCCCACCACGCCGTACTTCCAGAACTGCATACTCCTTGTACTCGCGATGGCGGCGCTCTGGGACGACGAAGGCGATCGGTCGCGTGCCCTCCGGGAACGCGAAAAGGACGTGGTGGCCGACAACGGCAACGACGAGAACATCGTCGGCCGACTGCTGCTGGACGGATATGCGGCGCTGACGGAGGCTGCACCGGGCCATCGTGTCGAGGGTTCGAACGCACTCGGGGAACGGATCCTGGCCGTTCTCGACTGGGAGCGCCCCGGGCGCACACAACATCTGCTCCCCATGGCGGGCTGGCTCGCGATGCGCGAGCCGGCCCTGCGCACGAGGCTGTTACCCGCGATTCAACACGCTCGGGCGCTCCCGTCCACGGGTTCGCAATCCTCCGCCTTCGGGGCTCTCGCGTACGCGTTTTCCGACGACGGGGTCCCCGCGTGGAGTGATGCGCTCGCTCAGGCTGAAGAGGGGCGCATCCCGAACCGGTACGTCCACCTCGCGCGCCTCCGGCTGGCCGAGGCCCTTCTCGAGAGCCGCCATCGCGACGAAGCGGCCACCCTCGTTGAGCAGGTGATCGCCGAGGCGCCCACGAGAGGGGCGTCCCTCATCGCCAGGTGGGCGCGCGAGCTCATCATCCGTGCGCGCCTGAACGTGCCAGTCGTCCTGCCGCAACCGCGCCCCGAGGTCGCCGCACCGCTCACTCGGCGCGAACGGCAGATCCTCGCGCTCGTGGCAGAGGGACTCACCAACCGGGAGATCGCCGGCCGTCTCTACATCTCACCGAAAACGGTATCCGTGCACGTCTCCGCCATCCTCGCAAAGCTCGGCGCCGCCAACCGGACCGAGGCCGCTGCCTACTACGCGGTCGCGTCCACGGGATAAGCGTCGGGACGAGCCCACCCGCTCCCCCGAACGCCGGCAGCGAGCAGTTCATGCCACTCACCAGCCGACGGGGCCCTCGGGTAGCGTGGATGCCACTCCGAGCTGCGAGTGGGAACGAGGAGCGGCGACATGACCGACACGAACGAGGCCGGTGGACTCTCGGCCGTTGAGAGGGCCGCCATCAAGGCCCGCGCCGCAGAGCTGAGGGCGGAGGCCAAGCGCGCGAAAGCCGCCGACAAGGCAGCCGCCGACACGGCGGACGTACTGGCGAAGATCGCCGAGATGCCGGACGGCGACCGCGAGCTCGCGGAACGGTTGCACGCGATCGTGGCGGAGGTCGCCCCTGGGCTCTCCCCCAAGCTGTACTACGGCCAGCCCGGGTACGCGCGCGGCGGGAAGGCTGTGGTGTTCTTCCGGAGCGGGCAGGTCGACAAGGTGCGCTACTCCACGCTCGGGGTGAGTCCGGAGGCGAACCTCGACGACGAGAGCGGGATGTGGCCGACGTCGTATGCGCTCATCGAGCCGACCGAGGCGGCGTGGGAGCGGGTTGTGGAGGTTGTGCGGCGGGTTGGTGGGGAAGGGGGCTGAGACACCGTTCTCCACGGGCGTCGCCAGGCTGCGCCCCACCCGCTCCCCCAATAGTCAGTGCGAACGTGGGCTGTTTACGAAACCTGACAACCCCCGACTGCCAGAGGCATTCCGTCACCGTGTTTCCTCTGACCCCCAGGCTCAGCATCAGCCGGCATGGACGCAGACCCGATCAAGCAGACGTTGAGCGACTGCCCGTAACCCCATCCTGGAGTGCGTCCCACCGAGGATCGGTCCCGTCATCTCGGAGGCCGTGCGCCTCAGTGAAGTACTGCCAGCACGCGCCCGCCAGAGCCGTGGCGTCCAGAGCCGGAGCCACCGCCGCGATCGCCTCGGTCAAAGCCTTTCTGGTCCGATCCAGCTCGACGGTGAAATCACTCAGCCGCGGCTCCCAACCTTTCTTCGCAACCGGGTCAGCGGGCCCGAGAGCCATGTACGCGTAGCCTCGGTCGCTCATCGCGAAGAAGACGGTGTCCGACGTGAGATCGCCGAAATCGAGCGCCCACAGGACGGGGGTCCGTTCCGCGCTCCATTCGGGAACCATCGCCTCCACGAGGTAGTTCGTTACGTACCTCACTGGTTCGACCAGGCCGTAAAAGAAGCGATCCGCGTCGTCGCCCACCCAGAAATCCCAGCGCGGGTCGTCCACTGAAAGGGAGTACGTCCATCCGTGCTCCCTATGGAACCTCGACGTCGGCTGCTCTAAGAACTCTTTGGAACGGATGACGGAGAGGGCGGCCCGCAAGCCATCTTTCCTACCGACGAGCTTCGCTGGCTTGTCCTCCTCGTCGAGGACGGAGACGAGTTCCATCCCGGTGCGCGCGTTCGAACGAGCGAGCACTCGCCCCGCGTCCACGTAGTTGGTACATGCTTCGAACTGCGCCCGCTTCACCGCTTCCAGCATCCGCTCCCGATCCCTGATCTTCATCGTGTGCCTCCCCTGATTTACTAGGTCTACGCTCCGGGATTCGCTTAGGCCATATCGGGAAGACGACGGGCGCCGAACCCATCAACGCCCGTCCTAGCCGGAATTGGATGAACCGCGTTTCACAGCCCACATGTACCCGGCGTGACTACTTCAACTCAGACCCGTCAGCCGGATATCGCAGTGGTGTCCGAGATGCTTGGGCATTCGTCGGTCAGCGTGACCGCCGATATCTACTCGCACCTCATCGGGTCGGCCGCACTCGACGCGTCCGAGCGCGCGGCATCTCTGGTCCCCTGCAACCCCGCAGCCGTGGGGCAGAAGTCGGACCGCTAAGTTGAATGTCGTGCACCACGCGTTCGCCTCGTTCGTAGACGACGGCTACTTCACAAATCGGGCCTGGATGATCATCGCGGTCCCCGCCATCCTCGCGCTTGTCGCATGGCGGTCAATTCGGAGGACCATCGCTGTCGCCGCCGCCTCGCTCATCGTCGCCTTCTGGTCGCCGGCCCACGCCCCGGACGTGTTCACCAACTCGGGCATCGCGGCCTGCGCAGGCGTGGTCGTATGCGTTGCCTTCCTCGTCATCGACCTGGTCGCCCGCCTCATGCGCCGTGGGAAGTCACCGGAAGACCAGCGGGAATGACGACACACCCACATCCAAGCATGCACACACACTGCACACACAAGCCGATTTTCGGACATGGCGGCACGAATAGAAAAAGCCCCGGAGCACGCGAGATCCGCGTAATTCCGGGGCTTTTTGTTGGTCGGGCTGACAGGATTTGAACCTGCGACCCCTTGACCCCCAGTCAAGTGCGCTACCAAGCTGCGCCACAGCCCGTTGCTGTCCCGCCCAGGCCGTGAGAGCGCCAAGCAGGACAACTCGTCTATCTTAGCGTGTCGGCGGGGCCGGTCGTGACCAACCCGAAAGCCACAGGCCCCGCCGACACAGCGCCGCGCGGCCTTCCTCCCGACGAGGGAGGCGCGACGCGACGCCCGGACCTCCCGCCCCGCAGCGGTGCGTCCAGGGGGTCGGCGGCGGGATGCGCGCAGCGGCAGCATCCCGCCATCGAGTCACTTCTGGGCGGTACCACCGCCCAGGATCGTGTCGATCTCGTCCTGGGTGAGCGGGGCCCAGGGGGACGAGTCGGGGTTCGCGCTGGCGGCCTCCGGGCTGTCGCCCTTCGTCCACCACTTGGCCTCGAACGGAACGCCGTCGAACAGGATGCGGGCGCCCTTGTCGTAGGCCGTCTCGCCGCTCCAGTTCGGGTAGGTGCCGGGCGGGAGGGTCGGCTGCGGGATCGGCGTCTCGCCCGGCAGCACCGGTCCGACGAGGTCCCATGGGGTCTCCCACGCGTTCAGCACCGGGTTGTCCGGGACGTCGCCCTTGGTCCACCACTTCGCCTGGTACACGTTGTGGTGCCAGGTGACCTTCGTGCCCTTCAGGTACGAGTTGCTTCCGAACCAGATCGGGTACGGCGAGTGGGCCGGATCGTCGGTCGCGGCGGCGGAGGTCGGCTCGGCCGTGGTGACCGCGCCCTCCCCCAGCGCGATGCGGCCGTCGAAGCCCTTCGAGAGGAGGCCGGCGAAGGTCTGCTTGCCCTGGTTCACCCCGCTGCACGCGTCCGACACCACGCTCGTGTCGACGTAGTTGGAGCCGCAGGTCTTGTCGCGGTTCGCCGACCACATCGACATCCGGCCGATGCCCGTGGAGACGGCCCACGCGTTCAGCGTCCGGGCGTCGGCGAGACCGAACACCTGGCCCTGGTCGTCGTTCTGGCCGATCATCGGGGTCGCGCCGATCTTCGACCACAGGCTCGGGTCGGACTGGTGCGTGCCGGCCAGGTCGTAGAGCACGCCGAGCTGGCGCTGGGCGGCGGTGAGCGCGGCCTCGGAGGTCGCGGCCATCGACTTCCCCGCATCCTTCGCGGTGCCGAAGTCCATCGTCATCAGGTTGACGCCGGACAGGTCCACCTTGGCCTTCAGCATCGCGGACACCGCGTCGGTGCCGTCGACGGTCAGGCCGGTAGGCGACACCGGGAGGGTCAGCCAGACGGCGAGGCTCTTGCCGGCGGCGCGGCGCTCCTGCTGCAGGTCGTGGATGGCGGTGGCCCGGCGTGCGGCTGCCTCGGAGTTCACGAGGCCGTCGCCCTCCAGGTCGAGGTCGACGGTGCCGATCTTGTAGCGGTCGACGACCGACGCGTACGCCTCCTTCAGGGCCGTCGGGTCGGTGCAGCCGACCGCGAGCTCCTCGTTCCGCTGGCCGCCGAACGACACCGCGACGGTGCCGCCCTGCTGCTGCAGGCGGGCGATCCGGCGGTCCAGGTCGAGCGAGCCGCGCGCCTCCGCCATCGTGTAGGCGCCGCCCCAGGAGGGCGTGCACGGGTTCGTCAGGTCGGACACGATGAACGAGAGCACGGCGTCCTTGGTGGAGGTCGCGCCCAGGTTCTCGAACGCGTACTTCGGGGTCGCAGTCACGTCCACGAAGGAGGCGAACCACGGCTTCACGTCCACCGACGCCCGCGCGCTCCACCACTGGAAGCCGACGACGCCGGCCGAGACCACGACCACCGCGACGAGGGCGGCGCCGATCACGCGCAGCGGCGAGAGGCGGCGGCCGGAGTCGGACTCGGGAGCCTGCAGCCGGTCGGTCGCGGAGGCCTCCGCGGCGGCCTTCCTGTCCCTGCGCGACATCAGGCGGCCTGCCGTTCGCCGTCGACCGAGGGGGCGTCGAGCGGCGCGTCATCCCGCACGGCCGTGCGCTCCAGGTGAGGCACGTCCCCGCCGGCGTGGCCGTGGTACAGCACCGACCGCCAGTCGATCGACTCGGTCACGGGCGCGGCCGCCGGGGCGGAGCGCTTGCGCTTCTTCTCGACGTAGAGCGGCTTGGTCAGGCCGAGCCAGATGTCCACGATCGTGTTGCCGATGCCGATGTAGGCGACGAGCGCCCAGATCGCCAGCGAGGCGTTGAACGCGGCGAACGCGGCGTTGCCCCAGTTGTGCGCGTTCCAGTCCCGCCACAGCGTGAACAGCGAGAACGCGATGATCGCCAGCGGCGCGATCACGTACAGCAGCGGCGACGCGGTGCGGTTCTTCACCTTCGGGGTGCGGGCGAACGGGATCTTCTTGCCGGTCAGCGACTGCTGGATCGACTTGAGCACGCCGGCCAGGTTCACCGGGAGCAGGATCAGGTTGAAGCCGTAGATCCGGAAGATGTCCGTCGCCTTGTACCCGGCGTAGCGGAGGTCGCTCGCCTGGCTGATGAAGTACGGCAGCGCGGCCAGCAGCACCATCGGGCTGAGCAGCCGGCCGTCGTACGGGTACGCCAGCAGGAACACCAGGCCGAAGCTCGCCCAGCAGATGGAGGCCATGTAGTTGACCCGCAGCAGCAGCTCGATGCGCGAGACGCTCTCCCCGCGGCGCTTGCGCTCCCTGACCTGCTTCCACAGCTTCGGCAGGATGAGGAGGCCGCCGTTCGCCCAGCGGCGACGCTGCACGATCAGCGAGCCGAAGTCCGGCGGCGTGGCCGAGTAGCTGAGCCGCTCCGGGTAGTTCACGAGCGTCCAGCCGTGGGTGCCGAGGTCGATGCTCGACTCGGTGTCCTCGATGACGGTGCGGTCCTGGATGTACCGGCGCACCTCGAAGCCGCCGACCCACTCGGTCTCGACGATGTCCTCCAGCGCGCGCTTGCGGATCACCGCGTTCGCGCCCACCCAGAACGTCGCCCCGTAGAAGCTCTTGCCCTGGTGGAGGATGTGCTGGATGTCGGTCGTCGCCCCGGCGAGGCGCTCGATGCGGGTGCCGGCGCCGCGGAACGACGAGTACGGGGTCTGCGTCACGGCGACGCGGGCGTTGTCCGGCTGCTGCAGGAAGTACGTCAGCCGCAGGCAGTACTCGCGCAGCAGGATGGAGTCGGCGTCCAGGGTCAGCAGGAAGTCGCTGTCCGGGATCTCGATGTCGCCGGGCCGGCGGGATCCCGCGGGGACGGCGTTCAGGATCGGGCCGTCCGGCGTCTCCTCGACGCGGTAGGTGCCGCCCATCAGGCCGATGTAGGAGTTGAGGTTCATCGCCTTGTTGGCCTCGTGGGAGAGGGACGCCCACTTCTTGCGCTCGAAGATCATCAGCTCGGCGTCGAACGTCCACGCCAGGCGGCGGTAGAGCTGGGCCACGCGCTCGGTGGTGAGCGCGGCGCCCTCGCTCACGGCGGCCGTCACGGCCTCCGCGGTCAGCGCCAGCTCGTCGCCGAGAGCGCGGAGCACCTGGTCGGCGAAGAAGACGTCCACGTGGTCGTCGATCCCGTGCGCGTCGGCCTGGGCGTAGAGCCACTCGGCGGCCCAGCGGTAGTGACCGGCCAGTTCGAGCGCGGCCTCGTCGTCGACGAAGGCGCGCTCGTCGCTCAGCTCGAAGCGCAGCAGCGCGTCCGAGAAGCGGAAGCGCGGCTCCGCGAGCTGGCCGGTGATGCTGTCGGCGAGGGCGCGGGTGGCGTGCAGCCGCTCGGCCACGGCCGGGTCGGTGGGGTTCGGGTTGTCGTCCACCAGCAGCACGACGCGCATGGAGGGGAACTCCTGCAGGGCGGCCGAGAGCAGCGTCATCCGCACGACCTCCGGCTCCTCCGCGTAGGAGGGCACCAGCACCGTGATGGACGGCTGGTGCTGGGCGAAGTGCCGGTCGAGCTCGGCGCGAGGGACGCGGACGTGCTTCTGGAAGCGCTGCAGCGCGCCCTGCCGGGCGACCAGGTACATCAGCGCGGAGAAGGTCAGGAAAGTGACGACGACCGTGTAGCCGATCGCCTCCATCGTGAAGCGGAAGTCCTGCGTGCCCAGCACGAGGAACTGGCGGATGATCGTGGTGACGACGTAGATCGCCCAGAAGATGATCGTCGCGACGATGGCGACGCGACTCCAGGTGACTTTCCGGTCCGAGGGCTTCGGGTGGACCGTGGGCAGTGGCTCGGTGCGGCGCTCGGCGCCCCATTGCCGTTTTCGGGCGTGCGTGTATGAACTTGTAGAACTCATTTTCGGGTATGCGTCCTCGATGACGAGAGCCTGCGCCTTCGGGTAGCGCAGTCGGGTAGCTCTCTCAGGTGTCCACACTAGTGAGGACAGACCGGGGTACAAAGACCCCCAAGCGAGGCACGCCCGAGCATCGCCGCAATCGCTTCCGGAGTTATGCACGCGACACGCCGGCGGCGGGCGTACACAACTCCGGAATCGATGGAGCGGGAGCTAGCGTTTGCGCTTCTCGCGGACGCGCATGTTGAGGACGATGGGGCTGCCCTCGAAGCCGTAGACCTCGCGGAGGCGGCGGATGATGTAGCGGCGGTAGCCCGGGTCGAGGAAGCCGGTGGTGAACGCCACGAATGTCGGCGGGCGGCTGGTCGCCTGGGTGCCGAACAGGATGCGCGGCTGCTTCCCGCCGCGGACCGGGTGCGGGTGCGCCGCGGTGAGCTCGGCGAGGAAGGCGTTGAACTTGCCGGTCGGGATGCGGGTGTCCCACGACTCCAGCGCCAGCTCCAGCGCCGGAACCAGCTTCTCCAGGTGGCGGCCGGTGCGGGCGGAGATGTTCACGCGCGGCGCCCACGAGACGTGCGCGAGGTCCTGCTCGATCTCCCGCTCCAGGTAGCGGCGGCGGTCGTCGTCCAGGAGGTCCCACTTGTTGAAGGCCAGCACGAGCGCGCGGCCGGACTCCAGCACGAGGTCGATGATGCGGACGTCCTGCTCGCTGATCGGCTCGGACACGTCGAGCACGACGACGGCGACCTCCGCCTTCTCCAGCGCGGTGGAGGTGCGCAGCGACGCGTAGAAGTCGGCGCCCTGCTGCAGGTGCACGCGCCGCCGGATGCCGGCGGTGTCGACGAAGCGCCACACCTTGCCGCCCAGCTCGACCTGCTCGTCCACGGGGTCGCGGGTGGTGCCGGCGAGCTCGTTGACGACCACGCGCTCCTCCCCCGCCGCCTTGTTGAGCAGGGAGGACTTGCCGACGTTCGGGCGGCCGACGATCGCGACGCGGCGTGGTCCGCCGACCTCGCGCTTGGCGACCTTGGAGACCTCGGGCAGCGCCTTCAGGATCTCGTCCAGGAGGTCCGCGACACCGCGGCCGTGCAGGGCCGAGACCGGCCACGGCTCGCCGAGCCCCAGCGACCACAGTTCGGTCGCGTACGGCTCCTGGCGGGCGTCGTCCACCTTGTTCGCGCCGAGGAACACCGGCTTCCTGGTCTTGCGGAGCAGCCGGACCACGTGCTCGTCCGTGGCGGTCGCGCCGACGGTCGCGTCCACGACGAAGAGCACGGCGTCGGCGAGGTCGATCGCGACCTCGGCCTGGGCTGCCACCGAGGCGTCGATGCCGCGGGCGTCCGGCTCCCAGCCACCGGTGTCCACGATCGTGAACCGGCGCCCGTTCCACTCCGCCTGGTACGAGACGCGGTCGCGCGTGACGCCGGGGGTGTCCTCCACCACGGCCTCGCGGCGGCCGAGGATGCGGTTGACGAGCGCCGACTTGCCCACGTTCGGGCGGCCGACGATGGCCAGCACCGGCAGCGCGGGCAGGTAGGTGATCGCGTCGGGGTCCTCGGTGACGGCGCCGAGGAGGTCGAGGTCGGTGTCGTCGAGCTCGTACTCCTCCAGCCCGGTGCGGAGGGCGGCGGCGCGCTGCACCGCGAGGGTCTCGTCCAGGCCGGCGAGGCGCTCGACCAGGTCGTCGGCGCCCGTGGGCTCGTTGTCGATGTCAGACATGGGTCTCTTTCTGTACGACCGCGATGACCGCGTCAACGGTCTGGTCGAAGTCGAGGTCGGTGGAGTCGACGGTGGTCACACCGTCTGCGGCGTTCATGAAGTCCACCACGCGGGAGTCGGCTGCGTCGCGGCGGCGGAGGGCCTCGCCGACGTGAGAGGCGGAATGATCGGCCAGCTCAGCGGAACGCCTGGCAATTCTAACCTCTTCGTCGGCGGTCAGCAGGATGCGTACCTGGGCGTCCGGGCAGACGACCGTGGTGATGTCGCGTCCCTCCACCACGATGCCGCGCTTCTCGCCGTGCGCGATGATCGAGCGGAACAGGCCGGTGAGGAACGCGCGCACCTCGGGGACCTTCGCGATCGCGCTCACCGCGGCCGTGACCTGCGGCTCGCGGATGGCAGCCGTGACATCGCGGTCGCCGACGAACACGTGGTAGGTGTCGGGGTCGGTGCCGATCCGGTAGTCGAAGTCGGGCAGCGCGTCGATCACGGCGTCCGCGTCGGTCAGGTCGAGCCGGCGCTGCACGAGGAACCAGCTCAGCGCCCGGTAGGCGGCGCCGGTGTCGAGGTACGACCAGCCGAGCGAGCGCGCGGCCGCCTTGGAGACCGACGACTTGCCGCTCCCGGCCGGGCCGTCGACGGCGACGACGATGGGGTTGGTGTCGGTCATCCGGCGATCCTCCAGCCGCGGTCGGTCAGGTCGGTCACGGTGCGCTGCCACACCTCGGGGAGCACGGCGATCTCCGCCAGGCCGAAGGCCGCGCCCGGCGAGTGCTCCAGGCGCAGGTCCTCCAGGTTCACGTCGAGCTCGCCCAGTTCCGCGAGGAGGCGCGCGAGCTCGCCGGGCCGGTCGTCCACCATGACGACGAGGCTGGAGAAGCGCTTGTCCTGGCCGTGCTTGCCCGGCAGCCGGGAGACGCCGAGGTTGCCGCCCGCGATCTCCTCCGCGATGGTGCGGCGGGAGCCGGCGGCGTCCACGTCGTCCAGCGCGGTGAGCATCCGGTCGAGGTCGTCGCGGTAGTCACGCAGGATCGCCACGATCGCGGGCGCGTTGGCGCCGAGGATCTGCACCCACAACTCGGGCTCGCTGCCGGCGATGCGCGTCACGTCGCGCACGCCCTGGCCGGCGAGGCCGAGCGCGGCGTCGGTGGAGGCCGCGAGCCGCTTGGCCATCAGCGACGAGACGATCTGCGGCGTGTGCGAGACGAGCGCGACGGCGGCGTCGTGGTCGGCCGCGGCCATCTCGACCGGGGTCGCGCCGAGGTCGAGGATGAGCGCCTCCACCAGGTTGACCGAGCCGCGCGCGTTCTCGGGCCGCGCGGCGACCACCCAGGGGCGGCCGATGAACAGGTCCGCGCGGGCGGCGCTGGGGCCGCCGCGCTCGCGTCCGGCGAGGGGATGCGATCCGACGTAGCGGGAGAGGTCGATGCCTGTCGCGACCAGCTCGGCGAGCGGCTGGCCCTTGACGCTTGCGACGTCGGTGACGACGGCGCCGGGATGGGCGGCGAGCTCCTCGGCGACGACGCGCGAGACGAGGTCGGGCGGCACCGCCACCACGATCAGTGCGGGCTCCGCTCCCCCGTCGTCCGGGCGGCCCGCGCCGTAGTCGGCGGCGAGGCGCAGGTGGGCCGGAGAGGCGTCGGCGAGGAGGACGTCTACGCCGCGGGCGCGCAGGCCGAGGCCGACGGAGGCGCCGAGCAGTCCCGCGCCGACCACGCGGACGGGTCCGGCGAGGCGGGAGGCGGAATCAGTCACGGATCAACCTTAGCCGGGGCGTAAAGCGCGCTACTGCCGCGAGATCGTCAGCAGCGCCCCCAGCTCCTCCTTCGTCAGGTCGCGCATCGCGCCGACCTTCAGCGTGCCGAGGTGCAGCGGCCCGAACTGGCGGCGCACCAGCTCGATCACCGGGTGGCCGACCTCCGCCATCATCCGGCGGACGATGCGGTTGCGGCCCGAGTGGAGGGTGATCTCCACCAGGCTGTCGCCGCCGCCCGACCGGGACTGCAGCAGGCGCGCCTTGTCGGCGGCGATCGGGCCGTCCTCCAGCTCGACGCCCTTGGTCAGGCGCGCGATCGTCTGGGGTGCGACGGTGCCGCGTACGCGTGCGATGTACGTCTTGGTCACGCCGAAGCTGGGATGCGCGAGCACGTGGGCGAGCTCCCCGTCGTTCGTGAGGATGAGGAGGCCCGAGGTCTCGGCGTCGAGGCGGCCGACGTTGAACAGCCGCTCCGGGTAGTCCGCCGTGAACCGCGACAGGTCGGGGCGGCCCTGCTCGTCACGCATCGAGCTCACCACGCCGACGGGCTTGTTGAGCATCACGTAGCGCCGGGAGGTGTCGAGCTGCACCGCAGTGCCGTCGACGGCGACCCGGTCGGTCGCGGGGTCGACGCGGCGGCCCAGCTCGGTGACCACCTGGCCGTTCACGGTGACCCGGCCGGCGACGATCATGTCCTCCGACACCCGGCGGGAGGCCACCCCGGCGGCGGCCATGACCTTCTGCAGGCGCTCGCCCTGCGCAGCCTCAGCGGACATCGTCGAACCCTTCCGCGCCGTCGGACAGCAGCGGCGAGATCTTCGGCAGCTCCTCGATGGAGTTGATGCCGAGCTGGGTGAGCAGCAGATCGGTGGTGCCGTAGTTGATCGCGCCGGTCTCGCTGTCGGTGAAGAGCTCGGTGATGAGCCCGCGGCCGGCGAGGGTACGCACCACCGAGTCCACGTTGACGGCGCGGATGGAGGCGATGGCGCCGCGGCTGATCGGCTGCTTGTAGGCGATCACCGCGAGCGTCTCCAGCGCCGCCTGCGACAGCCGGGTGGGGTTCTGCTGGAGGACGTAGCCCGAGACGACAGCGTCGAACTCCGGCCGCACGTAGACGCGCCAGCCGCCGCCGACCTCCCGCAGCTCGAAGCCGCGGCGCACGCCCGGCGTGCCGTCGGGTCCTGTCTCGCCGTCGAAGTCGGCCACCAGCGCGTCGACGGCCGCGCGCACGCGCTTGACCGGCGCGCCCACCGCAGTGGCGAGCGTCACCAGGCTCATCGGCTCGTCGGCGACCATGAGGACGGCCTCCAGCGCGCGCTCGATCTGCGCGTCCTCGACCCCCGCCGGCTCGGTCTCCAGCTCGGTTCCGTCAACCGTCATAGTCCGCTCCCAAGTTCGACAGGTTCTCCTCCGACCAGTGCTCCGCCGTCCAGCGCAGCGTCAGCTCGCCCAGCGGCTCGACCTGCTCGAACGCGATGGCCGCGTGCCGGTACAGCTCCAGCACGGCCAGGAACCGCGCGATCACCACACCCTTCTGCTCCGCCCCGGCGACGAGCTGCCGGAACGACAGCGGCTCTCCGGCGCGCAGCATCCCGACGACCACGGCGGCCTGCTCGCGGATGCTGACCAGCGGTGCGTGCAGGTGGTCGAGGCCGACGACCGGGATCTCGCGCGGCGTCATCGCCAGCGTGGCGAGGGCCGCGAAGTCCTCGGCGGTCAACGTCCAGACCAGCTCCGGCGTGCGCTGGCGGTACTTGTCCTCCAGCCGCACCGTGCGCGCGTGCCGCGAGCTCTCCGCGTCGAGGTGGGAGGCGAACCACGTCGACGCCTCCTTGAACGCGCGGTACTGCAGCAGCCGCGCGAACAGCAGGTCGCGCGCCTCCAGCAGCGCGACGTCCTCCGCGTCGACCAGCTCGCCCTGCGGCAGCAGCCCGGCGATCTTGAGGTCGAGCAGGGTGGCCGCGACGAGCAGGAACTCGCTCGCCTCGTCCAGGCTCTCGTCCGCGTCGAGGCGGCGCAGGTAGGCGATGAACTCGTCTGTGACTCGGCTCAGCGAGATCTCGGTGATGTCCAGCTCGTGCTTGGAGATCAGCGACAGCAGGAGGTCGAACGGCCCCTCGAACTGGCCGACCGCAACCCGAAACCCACCATCCTGCCCGCCGAGGGGCACGTTGTTGTCACTTTCGGCCCCCGGAAGTGACAACGACGTGCCCTTCGGTGTCACTGCACTCGAGGCGTCCTCAGGCGACGGCGCCACGGAAGATCAGTTCCCTCGCGAGCTGGCGGTAGGCCTCCGCCGCCTGGTGCTCGGGCGCGAACTGCGTGATCGGCGTCGCCGCGACCGAGGCGTCCGGGAACTTCACCGTGCGCGAGATCACCGTCTCGAGCACGCGGTCGCCGAACGCGTCGACCACGCGCTCCAGCACCTCGCGCGAGTGCAGCGTGCGGGAGTCGTACATGGTCGCGAGGATGCCGTCGAGCTCGATCGCCGGGTTGAGCCGCTCGCGCACCTTGTCGATGGTCTCGATCAGGAGGGCGACGCCGCGCAGGGCGAAGTACTCGCACTCCAGCGGGATGAGCACGCCGTGGCTCGCGGTCAGCGCGTTGACGGTGAGGATGCCGAGCGACGGCTGGCAGTCGATCAGGATGACGTCGTAGTCGGCCGACACCTTGCGCAGCACGCCGGCGAGGATCTGCTCGCGCGCCACCTCGTTGACCAGGTGCACCTCGGCGGCCGAGAGGTCGATGTTCGCCGGGATGATGTCCAGCCCGGGCACGCCGGTGGTCTGGATGGCCTCCCGCACGTCCGCGTTGCGGTTCAGGAGCAGGTCGTAGATGGTCGTGACGTCGTGGGTCTGCGCGCCGAGGCCGGCGGAGAGCGCACCCTGCGGGTCGAAGTCGATCGCGAGCACCTTACGGCCGTACTCGGCCAGCGTCGCGCCCAGGTTGATGGAGGTGGTGGTCTTGCCGACCCCGCCCTTCTGATTGCACAGCGCCACGACCTTGGCGGGCCCGTGCTGGGTGAGCTCGGCCGGTGCGGGGAATGTGCGCAGCGGTCGCCCGGTGGGTCCGAGCGGCGCGGCGAGGGATGGGGTGTCCATGCCGGGAAGCTCCGTCCTGACCTCGTCGTTGCGCGTCACCTGGCTGATCCTCGTCCCTTTCGATCGACGGCCGTTCACGGCCTGTTCACGGGCTCCATCCTATCCGCGCCCACCCCTCTCCGCGGGCCGTGACCACGGCGGGTCCGCAGGCGTACGCTGTGCGGATGCCGACGATGCCAGCCGAGCTCTCCACCGAGCGCCTGCGCCTCCGGCTGCGCGACAGCCGCGACGCCGAGTGGAACCTGCGGCTGATCGCCGAGACCCCGGAACGCGAACCGCTGCCGCTCGACCGGGAGCGCGCCAGGCTCGACGCGCAGCGCCGGGCCGCCGACGACGCCGGTTTCGGCCTCTACACCGTCGAGCTGGCCGAGTCGGGCGAGCCGATCGGCTACTGCGGGCTCATCGTCGGCCGCGCCAGCGCCGCCCAGCCCGAGCTCGCCTACGAGCTGCTGCGCGGCCACGTGGGCAGCGGGTACGCGACCGAGGCCGCGGCCGCGGTCGCCGACGCCGCGTTCGAGGCCGGCTTCCCCGCGCTGTGGGCGACCGTCCGACGCTGGAATGCGCCGTCGTTCCGCGTCCTCGAGAAGCTCGGCTTCGCTCCGCGGCGCGTCACCGGCGAGGACGGCGCCGTGCTGATCTGGATGCTCCGCCGCGCGCCGCGGGGGCGTCACCGCGCCCGCGGGTGAGCCGTCACGTACACATCCCGCAGCGCGTCCGCCGTCACGAGGGTGTAGATCTGCGTCGTCGCCACCGACGAGTGGCCGAGCAGCTCCTGCACCACGCGCACGTCCGCGCCGCCCGCCAGCAGGTGGGTGGCGAACGAGTGCCGGAGGGTGTGCGGCGAGACCTCGACGCCGAGCTGGGCGCGCTCGGCGGCGGCGCGGATGATCAGCCAGACGTTCTGCCGCGACAGCCGCGCGCCGCGCATCCCGAGGAACAGCGCGGGCGTCGCCCTCCCCCGCGCCGACAGCACGGGGCGCGCCCGCACCAGGTAGGCGGCGACCGCGGTCTGCGCGAAGCTGCCGAGCGGCACGATCCGCTGCTTGGCGCCCTTGCCGGTGAGGCGCACCACGTCGGTGTCGATCACGTCGTCCACGTTGAGGCCGACCGCCTCGCTGACGCGCGCGCCGGTCGCGTACATCAGCTCCAGCAGCGCCTTGTCGCGGAGGTGGTCCAGCTCGTCGCCGTCGGTGGCCGCGAGCAGCGCGGCGACCTGGTCGACGGTGATCGCCTTCGGGAGGGTGCTCGGCTGCTTGGGCGGGCGGATGTCGCGGGCGGCGTCCACCTCCACGCGGCCCTCCTCCAGCAGGAACCGGTGGAAGCCGCGCACGGTCGACAGCATCCGGGCGAGGGACGTCGCGGTCAGCGGCGACTCCGCGCGCGAGCCCAGGTGGGCGAGGTACGTCGAGACGGTCACCGGCTGGACCTCGCGGACGTCGCCGACGCCCTCGCCCTCCAGCCAGACCGTGTAGACCGTGAGGTCGCGCCGGTACGCGGCGACGGTGTTCTCCGAGAGGCCGCGCTCGATGGCGACGTGCCTCAGGAAGGCGTCCACGTCCGCCGCGACGGTCATCCCGCGGCGCTCTGCCCGGCGGTCTCGGCCTCGGCCGCGGCCAGCTTGGGGTGGCTCGGCCAGGGCGCGTCGGCGGCGCCGAGGCTCGCCCAGCCCTTCTCGCGGGCGACCCGCGCGGCGAGCACCGCGATGATCAGCACCGCGTTGTGGACGCGCCGCTCCAGGACCGCGTCGACCGCGTCCTCCAGCGGCACCCACGCCACCTCGATGTCGGCCTCCTCCGCCTCGCGCTCGAACGCCTCGGCGGTGGCCCGCACCCCGCGCGCCAGGTAGACGCGGATGGCCTCGTCGTTGCCGCCGGGGCTCGTGAAGACGTCGGTCAGCACGTTCCAGCGCTCGGCCTCGAGGTCGGCCTCCTCGGCCAGCTCGCGCTGCGCCGCGATCAGCGGGTCCTCACCGAGGATGTCGAGGAGCCCGGCCGGGACCTCCCAGTCGCGGTGCCGCACGGGATGCCGGTACTGCTTGATCAGCAGCACGCGGTCCTGGTCGTCCAGCGCGAGCACCGCGACGGCGCCCGTGTGGTCGACGTACTCGCGCGTGATCTCCTCGCCGTTGTACCGGAAGGTGTCGCGCCGCACGTCCCAGATCTTCCCGTCGAAGGGGACCTCCGACGAGACGATCTCCGGACGGAACGGCTCGTCGCGGAACGCGCCGCCGTCCGCCATCAGGCGTCCGCGCCGACTTCGACCGCGCCCTCGACCGCGGCGCCGACCTCGTCGTCCGCGGCGACCTCGAACAGGAGGCTGGCCTTCTGCCGGTCGAGCGCCGCGCCGACGAGCCCGGCGAACAGCGGGTGCGCGTGGTTCGGGCGCGACCGCAGCTCCGGGTGGGCCTGGGTGCCGATGTAGAACGGGTGCACGTCGCGCGGCAGCTCTACGTACTCGACCAGGTGGCCGTCCGGCGAGGTGCCGGAGAACCAGAGGCCGGCGTCGGCGATCTGCTCGCGGTAGTTGTTGTTGACCTCGTAGCGGTGGCGGTGGCGCTCGCTGGCCTCCGGGGCGCCGTACAGGTCGGCGGCGAGGGACCCCTCCGCCAGCAGCGCCGGGTACAGGCCGAGGCGCATGGTGCCGCCCAGGTCGCCGCCCGCGATGATCTCCACCTGCTCCGCCATCGTGGCGATCACCGGGAACTCGGTCTCCGGGTCGAACTCCGACGACGACGCTCCGGCGAGGCCGGCCTCGTTGCGCGCGTACTCGATGACCATGCACTGCAGGCCCAGGCACAGGCCGAGCGCCGGGATGCCGTTCTCGCGGGCGAACTTCAGCGCGCCCACCTTGCCCTCGATGCCGCGGACGCCGAAGCCGCCTGGCACGCAGATCGCGTCCACGTCGCCGAGCTGCGCGGCTGCGCCCTCCGGGGTCTGGCACTCGTCGGACGGGATCCACTTGAGCTTCACCTTGGTGCGGTGGGCGAAGCCGCCCGCGCGCAGCGCCTCGGTGACCGACAGGTAGGCGTCCGGGAGGTCGATGTACTTGCCGACCAGGCCGATCGTGACCTCGTGCTTGGGGTCGTGCACGGCCTCCAGGAGGCGCGCCCAGCCGTTCCAGTCGACGTCGTTGGCCTTGTCGAGGCCGAGCTGGTCGATGATGTAGGCGTCCAGTCCCTGCTCGTGCAGCATGGTCGGGATGTCGTAGATGCTCGGCACGTCGACGGCGTTGACCACGGCCTGCTCGTCCACGTCGCACATCAGCGCGATCTTGCGCTTGTTCGACTCGGACACCGGCCGGTCGCTGCGCAGCACGAGCGCGTCCGGCTGGATGCCGATGGAGCGCAGCGCTGCGACGGAGTGCTGGGTGGGCTTGGTCTTCTGCTCGCCGGAGGCGTTCATGAACGGCACGAGCGAGACGTGGACGAAGAAGCAGTTCTTGCGGCCGAGCTCGTGGCGCACCTGGCGGGCGGACTCGATGAACGGCTGCGACTCGATGTCGCCGACGGTGCCGCCGATCTCGGTGATGATGACGTCGGGCGCGGGCTCGCCGTCCGGTCCCGGCTGGGCCTGGAGGCGCATCCGGCGCTTGATCTCGTCGGTGATGTGCGGGATGACCTGGACGGTGTCGCCCAGGTACTCGCCCCGGCGCTCCTTGGCGATCACGTTCGAGTAGATCTGGCCGGTGGTGACGTTCGCCGACTGGGAGAGGTTGATGTCGAGGAAGCGCTCGTAGTGGCCGATGTCGAGGTCGGTCTCCGCCCCGTCGTCCGTGACGAACACCTCGCCGTGCTGGAACGGGTTCATCGTCCCCGGGTCCACGTTGAGGTACGGGTCGAGCTTCTGCATGACCACGCGGAGTCCGCGCGCCGTCAAGAGGTTTCCGAGGGAGGCGGCCGTGAGGCCCTTCCCCAACGAAGAAACGACACCACCGGTCACGAAGATGTGCTTGGTAGTGCCGTTTTTGCTGTTGGTCTGAGCCGCGTCTGAATAATCCACCACGGGCTCTCAGCTTATCACCTACGGCGGGGAGTCCCGCGCGTGTCGCGGGTCAGCGTGCGGACGCGGCCATGTCCACGAGCTCGCGCGCGTGCGTGAGCCCGCTCTCGGAGTCGGGCAGGCCGGACAGCAGCCGCGCCATCTCGGCGATCCGCTCGTCCCCGTCGAGCCGGCGGACGCTGGAGGCCGTGACCGCGCCGTCGTTGCCCTTGACGACCGTGAGGTGGTTGTTCGCGAACGCCGCCACCTGCGCGAGGTGGGTCACGACGATCACCTGCGCGCTCTGGGCGAGCCGCGCGAGCCGGCGGCCGATCTCGATGGCCGAGGCGCCGCCGACGCCGGCGTCCACCTCGTCGAAGATGAAGGTCGGCACCGGGTCGGTCGCCGCGATGACGACCTCGATGGCGAGCATGACGCGCGAGAGCTCGCCGCCGGACGCGCCCTTGCCGAGCGGCCGCGGCTCTGCGCCCGGGTGCGGGCGCAGCAGGATCGCGACCTGGTCGCGGCCGCTGGCCGTGTAGCTCTGCGGGTCGGCCTCGTCGCGCTGGGTGACCTCCACGACCACCCGGGCGTCCGGCATGGCGAGGGCGGCGAGCTCGTCGGAGACCGCGTCGGCGAGCCGCGCGGCGGCGACCCTGCGACGCTCGCTCAGGTCGGCGGCGAGCTCCATCACGAGCGCCCGGTCGGCCGCCACCTCGTCCGTGAGCTCCTGGATGCGGTCGGCGTCGCCGTCGAGCTCCAGCAGCCGCAGGCTCCCGGTCTCCAGGGTGCTGATCACGTCGTCCAGAGTCGGCCCGTACTTGCGGACGAGCGTGGACAGCTCCGCCCGGCGCTCCTGGACGGCCTCCAGCTCGCGGGAGCCGTCGGTGTCGAGCGTGGCGAGGTAGGTGGAGAGCTGGGCGGCGATGTCGGAGGCCAGGTAGCTGAGGTTGGCGACGGCCTCCACCGTCGGGGCGAGCTCGGCGTCGTGCGGCGCGACCCGCTCGACCTGGCGGCGCGCGGCCTCCAGGAGGCCGACCACGTCCGGCTCCTCGGACTCCTCGGCCGAGAGCAGCTCGCGGGCGCCGGAGGCGGCGAGCCGTAGGTCTTCGAGGTTGGTCAGCCGTTCGGCGCGCTCGCCGAGCTCGTCGTCCTCGCCCGGCTGCGGCGCCACGGCCTCGATCTCGGCCATCGCGATCCGGAGGTCGTCGGCCTCCCGCGCGCGCCGGTCCCGGTCGGCGAGGAGCTCGTCCAGCTCGGTCGCGTTGTCGCGCCAGCGGTGGAACACCTGCACGTAGCCGTCGAGCGCGCTCGCGAGATCGGGCCCGGCGAACCGGTCGAGCGCCTCGCGCTGGGCGACGGCCGACCGCAGCCGGAGCTGGTCGGACTGGCCGTGCACGACGACGAGCTGCTCCCCGAGCTCGGTCAGCACGCTCACCGGGGCGCTGCGGCCGCCGACCACGGCGCGCGACCGGCCCTCCGCGGACACCGAGCGGCTCAGCACGAGCTCCGCCGCGCCGTCGCCGAGCGGGTCGACGTCGCCGCCGGCGTCGCGGACGCGCTCCACGACCTCCCCGGCTCCTCGACGCGCCAGCGGCCCTCGACCCAGGCCTGGGCGCTGCCGAGCCGGACGGCGCCGGTGTCGGCGCGCTCGCCCAGCAGGAGGCCGAGCGCCGAGACGACCATGGTCTTGCCCGCGCCGGTCTCGCCGGTGATCGCGGTGAACCCGGGCCCGAGCGGCAACGCGGCCTCGGCGATGACGCCGAGGTCGCGGATGGAGATCTCGTCGATGCCGCCGCGCGGTGCGGGTGCCATCGGGCTGGATTTCTTCGGGCGTCCCGCAGCGGCGCGGGCGGTTGAGCGCTCAGTCACGTCCGGCCGGCCCCCGCCATCCCGTCACCGGGAGATCGAACTTGTGCACGAGCCGGTCGGTGAACGGCCCGGGGTGCAGGCGCGCGAGCCGCACCGGGATGGGCGAGCGCCGCACGACGACGCGCGAGCCGCGCGGCAGGTCGAACGCACGCCGGCCGTCGCACCAGAGGATGCCCTCCCCGCCCGCGCGATCGAGCAGCTCGATGGCGAGCGACGAGTCGGCGTCGACCACGAGCGGCCGCGAGAACAGGGCGTGCGCGCTGAGCGGCACGAGCAGCAGCGCGGCGACGCCGGGCCAGACCACCGGTCCGCCGGCGGAGAACGAGTAGGCGGTGGACCCGGTGGGCGTCGACATCACGACGCCGTCGCAGCCGAAGCTCGACATCGGCCGCCCGTCGACCTCGATGACGACCTCCAGCATCCGCTCCCGGCTGGCCTTCTCGACGGTCGCCTCGTTGAGCGCCCAGCTCTCGTAGACGACCTCCTTGCCGACCTTGACGCGGGCGGAGAGCGTCATGCGCTCCTCCACCTCGTAATCCTTCGCGAGCCCGCGCGCGACGGCGATCTCCAGGTCATCGCGCTCGCTCTCGGCCAGGAAGCCCACGTGCCCGAGGTTGACGCCGAGCAGCGGCGCCGTGCAGCCCCTGACCAGCTCGGCCGCGCGCAGGATGGTCCCGTCGCCGCCGAGCACGATCACCAGCTCCAGCTCGCTCGCCTGCACCTCGTCGCCGAGCACGGCGACCGCGTCGAGGTCGGGCTCCGCGGCGAGCAGATCGCGCCGCTCGTCCTCGCTGAGCACGGGAACGACACCCGCGCTGATGAGCTGCCTGCACACCTGAACGCCGGCGTCGAGGGAGTCCTGACGGCCGGTGTGCGCGACGACGAGAATGTATCGCTGCGCGTCACCCGATGCCGCCACGTCGCCTCCCTCTGCGTCCGCCCGGTTCCGGGCCGTCCCACCATTCTGTCGGTTTTCGGTCGGGGATGTGCTGGGGACGGGGAGATTGTGGAGAACGTTCACTCAGGGCGAGAGGTGGAGGAGAACCTCGCGCGACGCGGACGGGTCGGGCGCGTCGGCCCGGAACCAGGCGAGGAACTCGTGGTTGCCGTGCGTGCCGGCGATCGGGGACGCGATCACGCCGGCCGTGCCGAGCCCGACATCGTGGGCCGCCCAGAGCACGCGCTCGACCGCCTCCAGCCGCAGCCCGGGGTCGGTCACGATCCCCTCGCGGACGCCCTGCCTGCCCACCTCGAACTGCGGCTTGATCAGCAGAACGAAGTCGGCGTCGCCGGTCGCGACCGACCTCAGCGCCGGGAGGACATGGGTCAGCGAGATGAACGACAGATCGGCGACGACGAGCTGAGGCTCGACCCCGTCGCCCACGAGCGCGGCGAATGACGCCGCGTCGAGGGAGCGGACGTTCACGCCCTCGAAAGACCGCAGCTTCTCCGCCCCGACAAGTCGCGGATCGAGCTGCCCGTGCCCGACGTCGACGGCCACCACGAGCCGCGCTCCGCGCTCCAGCAGCACCTGGCTGAAGCCGCCCGTGGAGGCGCCGGCGTCGAGAGCGACCCGTCCGTCGACGGGGACCTCGAAGGCGTCGAGCGCCGCGATCAGCTTGTGCGCGCCACGGCTCACGTAGTGATCGGCGCCGGCGACGACGAGCTCCTGCCCGTCGCCCACCTTCGCGGACGCACGCACCACAGGCCTGCCGTCGACGGTCACCAGGCCGTCGGCGATCAGCGACGCGGCGCGCGTGCGCGACGAGGCGAGACCGCGGGTGACCAGGGCGACGTCGAGGCGCTCAGTTCCCGCCACGCCGATCGCTGCCTTCCAGCCGGGCCTGCAACGACTCGTGCAGCTGAGCGTAGGCCTCGGCGCGCTCGGCGAGCGGCTGCCCCTCGATCACCTCGAGGCGCTCGACGAGGGCGTCGCCGTCGGCTGCTGAGAAGTCGGGCATGCGGTCACACTACACAGTTTCACGGCGACGCGGGCGCCGACTCCACGAGGGCCGCGCGGCGGCGTCTCAGCACGCTCGCGATGGTCACGACCTGGATGACGAGGACGGTCGCCTCTGCGGAGAGCTGTCCCGCGAGGGCTCCTGTCCCGCCGCCGAACATGCTCCCGAGGAAGATGAGCGGGACGCCCACCACCGCCCCGCCCAGCGCCGATCGCGCAATGGCGTCGACCCGACCGAGTGTGACGAGCAGCACTCCCCCCGATGCCATCGACGTGCAGATGACCCAGATCGAGGCCCCGCCGATCACCGCGGCCGCGGGCGGGATGTGCACGGTTCCGGAGAATACGAGGTCCGCTGCGAGGGGGCTGCCCAGGGCGAAGGCCACGCCGAAGACGACGCCGAGCAGCGACGCGAGGATTCCCATTCGGCGGGCGCGCTCCAGCCGGGCGGTCGGATCGACGACCGTGCCCACCCATCCCTTCATCAGGCTGTTCTGAGCGGAGAGCACCTGCTGGGTCATGCGCTGCAGACGGTCCACGGTCGCATACAAGAGGGTCGAGTGCGGAGATCCGAGCGTGGCCACGGTGACTCCCAGCGAGATGTACACACTGGAGAACACATTGGCGGCGAGCGCGTGCCCCTGCATCCGGATGATCCGGAGGCACCGTCGGAAGCCGACGGCGACGAAGTCTTGTGGACGCACGCCGAGCACGACCGCGCCCGACACGCATGCGAAGAGCGACGCGAGGACCAACGCGCCGGAATACCAGAGCAGGGGGCCGCCGAGCCAGATCGCCAGCGCAGCCCCGAGGATGAGGAGCGCGCGAGGCAGGACCTCGGTGAGCAGGAAGAGTACGGGCCTCATCATTCCGATGAAGATCCAACCACCGGCGAACATGCCGAGGATCGCGCCCACGGCCACCAGCGCGGAGTCCGCTTCGAAGCCGGGCGAAAGAAGAAACGCCAGCGGACACGCGATCATGAGGACCGGGATCGAGATCATCGCCTTGGTGACGACCGACAGAGCGAAAGCGCGCGCCCGATTGCGCCTCGACTGGCGGGCGGCACGCTGTGGTCCCGACAACGCCCAGCCGAGCTCGACGATGACGCCCGCTGCTCCGCCGACGGACTGGCCGATCGCGACAGCCGCCCACGCGCCGCCGCCGTGCATCGCGGTGATCGCGGGCAATGCCAGCAGAGGCGAAACGGCATTGAGCAGCGGTACCGCCAGGTAGCCGGAAAGGAGTCGAGCGAACGACAACGCGCGATTCACGAGGCTCCATCCCGGCGGCGGAGGAAGCGCACCGTAGGTGAAATATGGGTTTGATATTGGTCTGTCAGATGGTGACAGGTTAGACTATAAAGCCGCCGTATCCGCGAGCCTCATCACTGGAGCCGACCCTGACGATGACCGATTCCCCCGCACTCGATCCACCGCCATCCGCCACGGTGATCCTGAGCCTCCGCAATGTCGGCGCGAGCGCAGACCAGCTCGCAGAGCGCCTCCGCCGTCTCTCCCGCGTCGAGGGCGTCGATGTCCTGGTCGTCGACGACGGTTCGACCGACGGGAGCGCCGACCGACTCGGCGAGCGCATCGGCGAGGCGGACGGCATCGCCTACGTTCGCCACTCCGACAATGCGGGGGTCGCCGCACGTCGCAACGAGGCGCTTGCTCGCGCGACCGGGGAGTTCATCTGGTTCGTCGACCACGACGACGACTGGACGGAGAGCGGGCTCGCCGCTCTGCGCGGACACGCGGAGGGTGTCGACCTGGTCGTCGGCCGCGCCGACTTCCAGTGGGGGCAGGACGCACACGAGCGTCGGCGCATCGACGGCGCCGAGGTCGGTGCCCCGCAGGACATCGACGCGCCCGCGGCGGCCGTGCTCCTGCTCGACGGCACGATCCACGGCTTTCTGTGGTCGAAGCTGTTCCGGCGGACGTCGCTCGGCGTCGATCCGTTCCCCCTGATCGTGTCGCAGAGCGACATCGTGGGAGTCGCAAGAGCGATCGCACGGTCTCGGCGCGCCCGCCTCATCCCAGAGACCGTCTACACGTACATCCGTTTGCCCGGCTCGATCACCCGGAAGCGCAAACCCGATCTCCGTGCGCTCGAGCGTGCTCACGACGACGTGCTCGCCCTGTTGAACGACGCCGCGACCCCGTCGCTTCGAGACCTCTTCACCGCCCGGTTCCTCTGCCTCGCCGCCGTGAAGACCGCCGTGCGCTGGAACGCCGACAGGGCGGCCATCGACGAGGCCCTTCTGCTCGCGTGCAGACACGCGCGAGGACTGTCGATACCCTCGATCGCCCGGCGATCGCTCGGCATCGCCGCCGCCGTGACGCTCCTCCGCACGGTGCCCGCGCTCCTGCCGGTCGCGCTGAGGTCGGCGCTCGCGGTCCTCGATCTCGGTCGCCGAGTCCGCCGGCCATCGCACCGAGAGGAGCCCGACGCGTGAACGATGAGGCCATCACCGTGATCATCACGGCGCGCAATGCGGAACGCACGATCGCGACCGCGATCCGCAGCATCCTGTCCTCGCTTCCCGACAGCGGCCGAGTCCTGGTGCGGTCGGACGGCAGCGTCGACGGGACGAAGTCGGTCGCCCGAAGGGTCCCGGACCGACGCGTCGAGGTGCTCGAGGACGAGACCGGACTCGGCATCGCGCGCTCGTGCAATCTCCTCCTCGACCGCGTGGACACTCCGTTGCTCTCCCGGATGGACGCGGACGACATCTCGCTTCCCGGGCGCTTCGCCGCTCAGCTGCGACGACTCCGACGCGGGGTCGACTTCAGTTTCACCACGGGAGTCGAGTGGAGGGAGGGTAGCGCGATCGTCCGGCCGCAGAAGCCGTACGCGATCTCACCCGCGTCGGCGCCGTACATCCTGTTGCTGACGAATCCGTTCATGCAACCCACCATGCTGGCCAGAACCGATGCGGTGCGTGCGCTGGACGGCTGGCGCAGCGACATCGCGAGTGAGGACTTCGACCTGTATCTGCGCGCCGCCAGCGCCGGTCACCGCATCGAACGCCTCCGCTTCCCGCGCATGATCTATCGCCGCACACCGACCCAGACGACTGCTCAGCCGTCCTGGTGGCAGGCTCGCTCCGCGAATCCGCTCGTCCAGCAGTCGTTCGACGAGCTTGCGGAGCGCAGCCTGGGGTTCGTCCCGCGGTGGTTCGAATGGCGGCGCGCCGGATTCCCGCCCGACCAGACGCCCGCCGGCGTCACCGGTGACATCCGGAGATTCGCCGCCACGATCGCCGGTCTCCGTCCTGCCGAAAGGGGCCCGCTGATGCGACGGCTGAACCGGATGAGTCGCATCGCGGCAGCTGCGGGATCATCGGCGGGCGTCGCGCGATGACAGTCCCGAAACCGGTCGTCGCTCAGCTCCGCGTACACGACACCGGCTACCCGAGGAACGCGCGGATCCGCGAGCACCTCGAGGCGACAGGCTTCGCCGTGCGGGTCTCCCTTCGCCGCGTCGATGGGCCGAAAGCCCTGCGACTGATCGCCGACGCAGTCACGATGTGGCGCGACACCCGTAGCGCCGACGCCGCCGTCCTCTCGGAGTTCTCGCTCCCTTTCGTTCCCCTCGCCCGGCTGGTGACACGGCTGCGCGGCATTCCGCTGATCGTCGACGGGTTCGTGCGAAAGTACGAGACGGCCATCGAGGACTGGGGGTACGCCTCCGCACGTTCTCCTCGTGCGCGTCTGCTCCGCACGGTCGACGCGCTGTCGGTGCGGTGGGCGGACCTGTATCTGATCGACACCGAGGTCCGCGCACAGGCCCTTCGGGACCGTCACGGGACGGCCACGCCTGTTCTCGGCCTCCCGGTCGGGGCCCCGGCATGGATCCGGCCACGCCCGCCGCGCGAGCCGGACGGCACACTGCGAATGCTGTACTTCGGCGGCAACATCCCGTTGCACGGCCTCCCCTTCGCGCTCGAAGCCCTGGAGGCGACGGATCCCAGGATCACCCTCGAACTCGTCTCCTACGGGCCACGCGAGCCCGTGCGAGCGGTTATCGAGCGCGCAGGAATCGCGGATCGCTGCCTCTTTCACGACACGATGAGCCATCGCGAGCTGCTGGAGCACATCTACGAGGCCGATGTCGTCCTCGGCATCTTCGGGGACTCCGCGAAAGCGCGATCCGTCGTCGCGAACAAGGTCTGGCAGGGCCTGGCGGCCGGGCGGATCGTCGTCACCCGCCGTACGCCCGCGGTCGAGGAGCTGGTTCCCGTCGCGGGCGACATGCTGCAGCTCGTCGATGACCGGGCCGGCCTCACCGCCGCGTACGAACGACTGCGCGCAGCGCCGCCTCGCGCCGACCCTGCCGTCGCCGATCGCCTCGAGAGTTTCGTCGCTCAGCGCTTCTCCGCTCTGACCGACTGGCTCTCAGCGGCGCTGGCTACTCCACGAACACGCCGCTGAGCGTCTTCTTCCCGCGCCGCAGCACGACCATCCCGCCCGGCAGCAGGTGGTCGCCCACGGCGAACTCCGCGTCCTCGACCTTCGCGTTGTTCACGTACACGCCGCCCTGCGCGACCGCGCGGCGGGCCTCGCCGAGGCTCTTGGTGAGCCCGGTGTCGACCAGTGCCTGGGCGATCGTCGTGGAGGAGGCCGTCGTCGTGTTGGGGAGCTCGCGGAGGGCCGACTCCAGCGTGCCGCGGTCCTGCCCGGCCAGGTCGCCCTGGCCGAAGAGGGCCTCGGACGCCGCGATGACGGCCTCGGTCGCCTCCGCGCCGTGGATGAGCGCCGTCACCTCGTAGGCCAGGGTGCGCTGGGCCTCGCGGCGGAAGGGCTCCTCGGCGACCGCGCGCTCCAGGCGCTCGATCTCGGCGCGGTGGAGGAAGGTGAAGACCTTGAGGCGGTCGATCACGTCGGCGTCGTCGGCATTGAGCCAGAACTGGTAGATCGCGTAGGGGCTCGTGAAGCTCGCGTCCAGCCAGATCGCGTTGCCCTCGCTCTTGCCGAACTTGGTGCCATCGCTGTTCAGGATGAGCGGGGTGCCGATGGCGTGGCCGTGGACGCCCTCCACCTTGCGGATCAGGTCGGTGCCGCTGGTCAGGTTGCCCCACTGGTCGCTGCCGCCGGTCTGCAGCACGCAGCCGTACTGCCGGTAGAGCTCCAGGAAGTCCATGCCCTGCAGGATCTGGTAGCTGAACTCGGTGTACGAGATGCCCTCGTCGGAGTTGAGCCGGGCGGCGACAGCGTCCTTCTTGAGCATCGTGCCGACCCGGAAATGCTTGCCGATCTCGCGCAGGAAGTCGATCGCCGAGAGCGGGGCCGTCCAGTCCAGGTTGTTGACCAGGCGGACGGCGTTGTCGCCCTCCGACGACAGGAAGCGCGAGACCTGCTGCCGGAGGTAGCCGACCCACTCGGAGACGGTCTCCTTGGTGTTCAGCGTGCGCTCGGCGGTCGGCCGCGGGTCGCCGATGAGGCCCGTCGAGCCGCCGACGAGGCCGAGTGGCCGGTGGCCGGCGAGCTGGAGGCGGCGCATGGTCAGGAGCTGCACGAGGTTGCCGAGGTGGAGGCTCGGCGCGGTCGGGTCGAAGCCGCAGTAGTACGTGATCGGGTCACCGGCGAGGAGCTCCTTGAGCGCGGCCTCGTCGGTGGAGACGTGGACGAGTCCGCGCCACTTCAGCTCGTCCCAGACGTCGTCGAACGTGGGGTCGTTGGTCTGCGCTGCGAGCCTCTGCTCTGCGCTGCTCCGGTCTGCTGCTGCGGCGGTTTCTGGCACTCCCACAGAGTAGCAGCGGCGGTCCTTCCACCCCGTCCGATGATCAGGTCTCCAGGCCTGATGAGGCTTGAATCAGGCTTCAGGACCTGATAGAGTCTGGATCAGGTCCACAGCCCTGATGTTCGCTTCGCCTCATCCATTCCGGAGCGCAGCCCGAGGAGGTCCCCGTGTTCGTCGTCACCGCCGACCAGGTCGGCAGCCGCAGCCGGCCCGACATCGTCGCGCCGGCACTCGCCGCGCTGAACGAGCGCCACGGCGAGCGGCTCGCGCTCCCCGCCGACCGGAACGCCGGCGACGAGCTCCAGGCGCTCACCGCGGACGCCGCCACCTCCCTCGACATCGTCCTGACGCTCGCGCGCGGCGACGCCTGGAGCGTCGGCCTCGGCATCGGCGACGTGCGCTCGCCCCTCCCCGATGCCACGCGCGAGGCCAGCGGCGACGCGTTCGTCGCCGCCCGGGCCGCGGTCACCCGGGCCAAGCGCACGCCGCTGCGCTTCGCCGCGGAGGCGGTCGTCGCGCCGGAGGCCGCCGCCGATGTCGAGGCGCTCGTCGGCCTCCTCCTGGCGCTGCGGGCGGGCCGCAGCGAGGCCGGCTGGGAGCTCTACGACCTCGTCGCCGCCGGGCTGACCCAGGCCGAGGCAGGCGCGCGGCTCGGCATCACCCCGCAGTCGGCGAACGACCGCGCCCGCGCCGCCGGCCTGCGCGCCGACCTCGCGGCCCAGCCGGCCCTGGTTAGGCTGTTGGGGACCGCCGACGCAGCCCAGCAGTCGGCCGAACGACCGGAGGATGGATGACGTCCCTGCCCGTGCCGCAGCTCCTCGCCACCGTCCTGCCGGTCATCCTGTGGGCGCTCGCGCTGATCAGCGCCATCGCCGCGGTGTGCTGCATGATCGCCACGCTCCGTACGCCGCGCCGGCCGCTGGTCTACACCGCCGTCGGTCTGCTCGGCCTCGCGTTCCTCCTCGTCGCGCTCCCCCAGCACGGCGCTCCCCTGGTCTTCCGGGTGCTCATCGGCCTCGTCGCGCTCGCGCTCAGCGTCGTCGGCGGCGGACCCGCGGCGCAGCTCGCCCTGGCGCTCGCGACGCGGAGCACGTCGGTGCCCGGCCTCCACGGCGGCATCGTCGTGCACGACCGCGTCAGCGGGCTGGAGGAGACGCGCGAGGTGCTGCGCGGAGGGACGACGATCGGCTACCTGGAGCGCTTCGCGACGACCGGCTCGATCATGGCGGGCTTCCCCGAGGCTCTCGGCGTGATCATCGCGGTCAAGGGCGTCGGCCGCTTCACGGAGCTGGAGGCCCCGGAGGCGCGCGAGCGGTTCATCATCGGCACCCTCGTCAGCCTGATCTGGGCCTGCGTCTGCGCCGGCCTCTTCCGCTTCGCCGTCGCCTGACCCTCTCCCACGCCCTCCGACCTCGCCGAGGGGCACGTCGTTGTCACTTTTCGCGGCCGAAAGTGACGACGACGTGCCCCTCGGCGGTCTTTCAGGCGTGGGACTTGGGGTGGCGCTTGTACGGGGAGACGGTGGGGTCGCCGGGCAGCCAGTAGCGCCACGGGAACGTGACGCTTCCTCCGGCGCCGGAGACACCTGTGCGCGGACCGGTCTCGTAGGCCGGCTGCTCGCTCGGCAGCTGGAGATCGAACGGCGGCGCGAGCACGTCGGACCCGTTCTCGGACAGCAGGATGCCTGCGGCGACGACGAACCGCGCGGGCCCGCGTGCGAGGTCGCGCGCCGGGACAGTTCGGCCGGTCGGACCTCCACGCCGGTGCGCCGCGAGCTCGGCGCCCTCCACGACCTCCCCCGCCCGCAGCAGCACCGCCGAGGACACCCCCTCGGGCGAGCACACCACGTTCGCGCACACGTGCATCCCGTACGTGAAGTACGTGTACACATGCCCGGGCGGCCCGTACATCACCGCGTTGCGCTTCGTGCGGCCGCGGAAGGAGTGCGACCCAGGGTCGACGCCGTCGCCGACGTAGGCCTCCACCTCGGTGATGCGGATCGCGACGACGCCCTCCTCCGTCTCGTGGCGGAGCACCGCGCCGAGCAGCATCGGGGCGACCTCCAGCGCCGACGCGGTGAACACGTCGCGTCCGGGCCGGTGGAGCGTCATGTGCGCCGGCTCAGAAGATCCGGCCGCCGGCCACGACCGTCACGATGAGCCCGATCACGATCACCGCGACGGCCACGACGACGACCAGCGGGATGAGCCACCCCGGCCGCTTCGCCATCAGCCGAGGTCCCGTCGAGTCGCGACGAGCGCGCGGGTGAGTGCGCGGACGCGTTCCGTGAGGGCGGCGAGCTGGTCGGCCACCCGGTCGGGAGCGGTCCCGCCGGCTCCCGTGCGGCTCGCGACCGAGCCGTCGACGGTCAGCACCGAGCGGACCTCGGGCGTCAGCAGCGGCGAGACGGCCGCGAGCTGCGCGTCGGTCAGGTCGCTCAGCTCCAGGCCGTGGTCCTCCGCGAACTTCACCAGGCTGCCGGTGATCTCGTGGGCGTTCCGGAACGGCACGTGCTGCTTGACCAGCCACTCGGCGACGTCCGTCGCGAGCGAGAAGCCCTGCGGCGCCAGCTCCGCCATCCGGTCGGTGTGGAAACGGAGCGTGGCGACCATCCCGGCGAACGCGGGGAGGACGACCTCCAGCGTCTGCACCGAGTCGAAGACCGGCTCCTTGTCCTCCTGAAGGTCGCGGTTGTACGCCAGCGGGAGGCCCTTGAGCGTGGTCAGCAGGCCGGTCAGGTTGCCGATCAGTCGCCCGGCTTTGCCGCGCGCGAGCTCGGCGATGTCCGGGTTCTTCTTCTGCGGCATGATCGACGAGCCGGTGGAGTAGGAGTCGTCCAGCGTGACGAAGCCGAACTCGCGCGTGTTCCAGAGGATGATCTCCTCGGCGAAGCGCGACACGTCCACGCCGATCTGCGCCGCGACGAAGGCGAACTCGGCCACGACGTCGCGCGCGGCGGTGCCGTCGATCGAGTTCTCCGAGCTGGTCGCGAAGCCGAGCTCCCTGGCGACCAGCAGCGGGTCGAGCCCGAGGGTGGAGCCGGCGAGCGCGCCGGAGCCGTACGGCGAGACGTTCGCCCGACGGTCCCAGTCCGCCAGCCGCTCCAGGTCGCGCACCAGCGGCCAGCAGTGCGCGAGCAGGTGGTGGGCGAGCAGGACGGGCTGCGCGTGCTGGAGGTGGGTGCGGCCGGGCATGATCGCGGTGGGATGCGCGTCCGCCTGGGCGGCGATCGCGTCGATGAGCGCGATCAGGCGCTCCGCGATGATGCCCGCGTGGTCGCGCAGGTAGAGGCGGACGAGCGTCGCGATCTGGTCGTTGCGGCTCCGGCCGGCGCGCAGCTTGCCGCCGAGCTCGGCGCCCGCCCGCTCGATCAGGCCGCGCTCCAGGGCGCCGTGGACGTCCTCGTCGCTCTCGGCGGCGGCGAACGATCCGGAGACCACGTCGGCCTCCAGGACGTCCAGGGCGCCGAGCATCCCGGCGAGCTCGACGTCGTCCAGGTAGCCCGCCGCCGCGAGCGCGCGGGCGTGGGCGCGGGAGCCCGCGATGTCGTAGGAGGCGAGCGCCCAGTCGAAGTGGGTGGACTTGCTCAGCGCGGCCAGTTCGGGCGAGGGTCCGCCCGCGAAGCGCGCGCCCCAGAGCTTGCCCTCGTCGGTCTTGCCGACGCCGTCTGCGGTGTCCGCGGTCATGCCGCCCCCTCCTCGTTCTTCGCAAGCAGCCAGGCCAGCAGCGCCTTCTGGGCGTGGAGGCGGTTCTCGGCCTCGTCCCAGACCGCCGACTGCGGCCCGTCGATCACGTCGGCCGTCACCTCCAGACCGCGGTAGGCGGGCAGGCAGTGCAGGAACACGGCGTCGTCCGCCGCGAGCGCCATCAGCTCGGCGTTCACCGTGTAGTCGCCGAAGACGGCGACGCGCTCGGCCTTCTCGTCCTCCTTGCCCATCGACACCCAGGTGTCGGTGATGACGACGTCGGCGCCGGCCGCGGCCTCCCTGGCGTCGGTCAGCACGGCGACCGAGCCGCCGGTGCGCTCGGCGATGGCGGCCGCGTCGGCCACCACGGCGGCGTCCGGCGCGTACGCCGCGGGAGCAGCGACGCGGACGTGCATGCCGGCGGTCGCGCCGCCGAGCAGATACGAGTGCGACATGTTGCTGGCGCCGTCGCCGAAGAAGGCGAGCGTCAGCCCCGCGGTGCGGCCCTTGCGCTCGCGGACCGTCTGCAGGTCCGCGAGGATCTGGCAGGGATGGAACTCGTCCGACAGCGCGTTGACGACCGGAACGGTCGTGCCCTCCGCCAGCTCCTCCAGCCCGGCCTGCGCGAACGTGCGCCAGACGATCGCGGCGACCATCCGCTCCAGGACGCGCGCGGTGTCGGCCAGCGACTCCTTGCCGCCGAGCTGGCTCTCGCCGCTCTGGATGATCAGCGGGCTGCCGCCCAGGTCCGCGATGCCGGCGGCGAACGAGACGCGCGTGCGGGTCGAGGTCTTGTCGAAGATGACGGCGACGGTCTGCGGGCCGGCGAGCGGCTTCGCGGAGAAGCGGTCGGCCTTCAGCCGGTCTGCCAGGTCGAGCACTTCTGCCTGCTCGGCCGGGCTCAGGTCGTCGTCGCGGAGGAAATGACGTGTCATCGGGGGTCCTTTGTCTGCGTCCGGGGAGCTGCGTCAGGAGGTGGTCAGGAGGCGTGCACGTCGGCGAGTGCGCGGCCGAACTTCTCGCGGAACTCCGCGAGCTCGGCGTCGCCCACGATCAGCGGCGGCGCGAGGCGGATGCTCGACTCGTTCGGCGCGTTGATGATGAGGCCGTTGGCGAGCGCCGCGTCGGAGAGCCGGTGGCCCTCGCCGTCGGTGAGGCCCACGCCGATCAGGAGGCCGGCGCCGCGCACGTCGCCGATCAGCGGCGAGTCGTACGAGCGCAGGATGGCGCGCAGCTCCTCCCCGCGCCGGGCGGCGTTGCCGACCAGGTCGGCGCGCTCGATCTCGGCGATCACCGCGTTGCCTGCCGCCGTCGCGAGCGGGTTGCCGCCGAAAGTGGAGCCGTGCTGGCCCTGGCTGAACAGCTCGGACGCCCGGCCGAAGGTGATGAGGGCGCCGATCGGCACGCCCCCGGCGATGCCCTTCGCGACCGTGATCGCGTCGGGCAGGATGCCGGCGTGCTGGTAGGCGAACCAGCGTCCGGTCCGGCCGATCCCGGTCTGGATCTCGTCGATGATCAGCAGCGCGCCGTGCTGCTCGGTGAGCTCGCGGGCGCGCTGGAGGAAGCCCTCCGGGAGGTCGAGCACGCCGGCCTCCCCCTTGATCGGCTCCACGAACAGCGCCGCGACGCGGTCGTCGATCGCGGCCTCCAGCGCCGGGATGGTCGAGTCGATGTGCTCGACGCCTCCGGGCAGCGGCTCGAACGCCTCGCGCATCGGCGGCTTGCCGGTGAGCGCCAGCGAGCCCATCGTCCGGCCGTGGAAGGCGTTGTGGAGGGCGAGCACCCGTGTGCGCCTGCCGTGCGGGCCTTTGTTGAGCCGCGCCAGCTTGAACGCGGCCTCGTTGGCCTCCGCGCCCGAGTTGCCGAACAGGATGCGGCCCTGCTCGCCCGCGCCGGTGATCGCGCGCAGGCGCTCGGCGAGCTCCAGCTGCGGCGGCGTGGAGAAGTAGTTGGAGACGTGCGCGAGCGTCGCCACCTGGCTGCTCACGGCCTCCACCAGCGCCGGATGCGCATGGCCCAGCGAGTTGACCGCGATGCCGGCGAGGAAGTCGAGGTATTCGTTGCCGTCGACGTCCCAGACCCGGCAGCCCTCGCCGCGGGCCAGCATGAGCTTCGGGGTCGCCAGCGTGCGCATCATGGCGTCGCCGAAGCGCGGCTTCCACCGCCCCCGGGTGTTCGCGTCCGTGCTGTGTGCGAGCTGCGCGGTCATGCCGGCACCACCTCCGTTCCGATTCCGGACTGCGTGAACACTTCGAGCAGGATCGAGTGCGCCACCCGTCCGTCGATGATCGCGGCCTTGGGGACGCCGCCGTCGACCGCGTCCAGGCAGGCCGACATCTTGGGGATCATGCCCGACTCCAGCGACGGGAGCAGCTCGCGCAGCTCCGGCGCCGCGATCTTGGACAGCAGCGAGTCGCGGTTCGGCCAGTCGCTGTAGAGACCGGCCACGTCGGTCAGGATGACCAGCTTGGCCGCCCCGAGGGCCACAGCGAGCGCGGCCGCCGCGGCGTCGGCGTTGACGTTCAGCGCCTGCCCCGGGTCGTCGATGTCGGGCGCGATCGAGGAGACCACCGGGATGCGGCCGGCGTCGAGCTGGGCGAGCACGCCCTCCGGGTTCACGCCGATGACATCGCCGACCAGGCCCAAGTCCACCTCGTCGCCCTCGATCACGGCTGCGCGTTTGCGGCCCTGGAAGAGCCCCGCGTCCTCGCCGGAGAGGCCGGCTGCGAGCGGTCCGTGCTTGTTGATGTTGCTCACGATGTCGCGGTTGATCTGACCGGTCAGCACCATGCGCACGACGTCCATCGCCTCCGGCGTCGTGACGCGGTACCCGCCGCGGAACTCGCTCTCGATGCCGAGCCGGTCGAGCATCGCCGAGATCTGGGGCCCTCCGCCGTGCACGACCACCGGACGGAGGCCCGCGTAACGGAGGTAGACGATGTCCTCCGCGAAGGTGCGCTGGAGGTCCTCGTTCACCATCGCGTTGCCGCCGAACTTCACGACGATGATGCGGTCGTGGAAGGTCTTCAGCCAGGGCAGCGACTCGATGAGGGTCGCGGCCTTGTCCGCGGCGGCGGCGCGCTCGGCGGCCTCCGCAGTGTCGTTGTCGTCGGTCTCTGTCGTCATCTCAGCTGGAGTAGGCACTGTTCTCGTGGACGTAGTCGTGGGTCAGGTCGTTGGTGAGGATGGCCGCCGTCTCGTCGCCCGCGTGGAGGTCGACGAGCACGTGCACGGCGCGCGGCGTCAGGTCGACGAGGTCGCGCGGCTGGTCCGGCTCCCCGCCGTGCAGACCTGCACGCCGTTGATCGAGACGTCGATGCCGTACGGGTCGAACTCGGCGTCGGTGGTCCCGACCGCGGCGAGCACGCGGCCCCAGTTGGGGTCGTTGCCGAAGATGGCCGCCTTGAAGAGGTTGGACCGCGACACCGCGCGGCCGACCGTCACGGCGTCCTCCTCGGTGCGGGCGTTCACGACCTCGATCGTCACGTCGTGGGACGCCCCCTCGGCGTCCTCCTGGAGCTGCTTCGCCAGGCTGCGGCACACCTCCGTGAGCGCGAGCGTGAATTCGGCCGGGTCGGGCGCGACGCCGCTCGCGCCGGACCCCAGCAGCGCGACGGTGTCGTTGGTCGACATGCAGCCGTCCGAGTCGAGCCGGTCGAACGTGACGCGCGTCGCCGCACGGAGGGCGGTGTCGAGCTGCGTGGAGTCGAGCACGGCGTCCGTGGTGATGACGACGAGCATGGTCGCCAGGCCCGGCGCGAGCATCCCTGCGCCCTTGGCCATCCCGCCGACCGACCAGCCGGCCGGGGAGACCTGCTCGGCCTGCTTCGGCCGGGTGTCGGTCGTCATGATCGCCTCGGCGGCGCCGAGCCCGGAGTCGCCCGCCAGCGCGGTGGCCGCCTGGGCGACGCCCGCGGTCAGCTTGCCGACGTCGAGCTGGTCGCCGATCAGGCCGGTGGAGCAGACCAGCACGTCGCCGGCGGAGACGCCGAGCGCGGCGCCCACCGCCTCCGCGGTCGCGTGCGTGGTCTGGAAGCCCTGCGAGCCGGTGTAGCAGTTGGCGCCGCCGGAGTTGAGGACGATGGCCGAGACCACGCCGTCGGCGATGACCTGCTCGCTCCAGAGGACGGGGTTCGCCTTGCAGCGGTTGGTGGTGAAGACCGCGGCGGCCGCGGTGAGCGGCCCACGGTTCTGGACGAGCGCGAGGTCGCGCTTGCCGCTCGACTTGAGGCCGGCGACGACCCCGGCGGCCGAGAAGCCCTTGGCAGTGGTGACGCTCATGGCGCGACTCCGTTCACACTCAGGCCGGCGGTCTCGTTGAGCCCGAGAGCGAGGTTCGCGGACTGGATCGCCGCGCCGGCCGTTCCCTTGTACAGATTGTCGATGGCGAGCACGGTGACGACCCGGCCCGCCGCCTGGTCGAGGGCGACCCCGATCAGCACGGTGTTCGAGCCCAGCACGTCCGCGGTGCGCGGCACGGTCCCGGCGGGGAGGACGTGCACGAAGGGCTCGTCCGCGTAGGCGGCCTCCCACACGTGCTGCACGTCGGCGGCGGTCACCCCCGGCTTCACCCGGGCGGTGGAGGTCGCCAGGATGCCTCGCGACATCGGCACGAGCACCGGGGTGAACGAGAGGGTCGGCGCGTTCGCTCCCGCCTTGCGGAGGTTCTGCTGGATCTCCGGGATGTGCCGGTGCGTGCCGCCGACCGCGTACGGGTTCGCCGAGCCCAGGATCTCGCTGGCCAGGTACATCGTCTTGAGCGACTTCCCGGCGCCGGACGGCCCGACGGCGAGGACGCTGACGAGGTCCTCCTCCTCGATCACGCCGGCGTGGATGCCGGGCGCGAGGGCGAGCGAGACGGCGCTCGCGTTGCAGCCGGGTGCGGCGATGCGGGTCGCTCCGGCGAGGTGAGCGCGCTGCTTGGCGCCGTCCGCGCCGACGATGAGCTCGGGGACGCCGTACGCCCAGGAGCCGTAATACTCGCCGCCGTAGAACGCCGCCCAGTCCGCCGGGTCGTCCAGCCGGTGGTCGGCGCCCGCGTCGACCACGAGGGTGCCCTCGGGGAGGTCGGCGGCCACCTCCCCGAGCGGCCGTGCGGCAGCGCGAGGAACACGACGTCGTGACCGGCGAGGTTCTCCGTCGTGTTCTCGGTGAGGGTGAGGTGGCTGAGCGAGCGCAGGTGCGGCTGGTGCGCGGCGAGCGGGTGACCGGCGTTGTTGTGCGCGGTCACGGTGCGGATCTCGAAGTCGGGATGGTCGGCGAGGATGCGCAGCAACTCGCCACCCGCGTACCCGGAGGCACCGGCGACGGCAACCGAGAAAGTCATGCTTGTTCCTTGATGGGATGGACGACAGGGGGCCGATGATCCGGCGACGCCCCTGTCCGACCGCGAAGGGTCGCCCGAGCGCCGCCTAGATTCGGCGGTCGCGCAGGCGTCGGCGCATCGAGGGGGCACCGACAGTAAGCATGTAGACCACCCTAGCGCCCCGCCCCCGCCGGTCGCCAAATCGCCGCCGTCACACAGCGACCATTCGTGCCGAATGGCGCGAAAGCCGCCGTCGTAACCACCATTTGCGCCAAAAGTGCGAGGGAGCGCATTCGTGCCGAATGGCGCGTTTGGCGGCGCCGAACGCGCCATTCGGCACAAATCGGGGGCGCTACTACTCGCGGATGTGGGCGCCGAAGAGCTCGTCGGCGCGGGCAGCGCCCGCGAGCTTGGCCTCGCTGGCCTCGGCCGCGGTGAGGGTGCGGTCGTCGGCGCGGAACCGCAGCGCGAAGGTGAGGCTCTTGTGCGCGGCCGGGAGGCCGGCGCCACGGTAGTCGTCCACCAGGCGGATGTCCTCCAGGAGCGCGCCCGCGCCCTCTCGGACCGCGGTCAGCAGCTCTCCCGCCGACACCTCCTCGCGCACGACGAGCGACAGGTCCTGAGTCGCCGCAGGGAACCCCGCGATCACACCGGCGACGATGTCGGCCGGCGCCACGGCGATGAGGGCGTCCAGGTCGAGCTCGTAGACGGCGACCACGCGCGGGAGGTCGAGGTCCTCCGCGATCGCGGGCAGCAGCTCTCCGGCGTAGCCGACGACGACGCGCGCGCCGTCCGCGGCGTGCGCGACCAGCTGGGCCGTGCGTCCGGGGTGGAAGGCCTGGTGGCGGCTCTGCACCGGCTCCACGCGCACGCCCACCGCGGTCGCCGTCTGCTGCACGGCGGTGAGCGCGTCGGCGAGACCGGCCGCGACCGGCGTCTGGCCCGGCTGCTTCTCCACGGGGTTGCCGATGATCAGGCCGGCCAGGTGGCGCGGCTGGGCGGGGATGCCCGCGTTCAGGCCGGCCAGCACGTCGTCGCCGGGGAGGGCCGCGCCGAGCGGCAGCTCCTCGCTGCCGAGCACGCCTCCGCCGGGCAGGAACACCGTGCCCAGCTCGTAGACGCGCAGATCCACCAGGCCGCGCGCGAGGTTGCGCTTGGCCACGTCGATCAGGCCGGGGAGCAGGGACGTCCGCAGGTACGGGGCGGTCGCGTCCAGCGCGTTCGCGAGGCGGACCGCGGGAACCGGGCGGCCTCGGGCGAGCCGAACAGGTCGTTCTGCGCCTCCGAGACGAACGGGAACGCAAGCACCTCGGTCGCGCCGTTGTCGGCGAGCATCTGGGCGACGGCGCGGCGCAGCTTCTGGGCGCGCGACAGACCGCGGCCGGGAGGCGCGACGGGCAGCACGGATGGGATGCGGTCGAACCCGACGATGCGGGCGACCTCCTCGGCCAGGTCGGACTTGTCCCGCAGGTCGGGGCGCCAGCTCGGGGGCACGACCAGCAGGCCGGAGGCGTCGCCGGTGACGGTGCCGCCGATCTCCGCGAGCGCGCCGCGCACCTCGTCGTCGGTGAACTCCACGCCGATCAGGTTGGGGATGTAGTCGCTCGGCAGGCGGATGGCCTCGGCCTCCCCCGCCGTGTCGAGCAGCGAGCCGAGCTCGTCGGCGTGGCCGCCGGCGAGCTGCTCCAGGAGCTGCACGACGCGCGCCGCAGCGGCGACGGCGACGCGCGGGTCGACGCCGCGCTCGAAGCGCTTGGACGCTTCGCTCGGCAGCTTGTGCCGGCGGGCGGTTCGGGCGATCGACACCGGGTCGAAGTTGGCGGCCTCGACCAGCACGTTGCTCGTGCCCGCGCCGATCTCGGTGGACGCGCCGCCCATCACGCCGGCCAGGCCGATCGCGCCGGACTCGTCGGTGATGAGGAGGTCCTCCGGGTCGAGCACCCGGGTCTGGTCGTCCAGCGTCACGAGCGTCTCGCCCGGGTGGGCGCGGCGCACGGTGATTCCGCCGGAGAGCTTGTCGAGGTCGTAGCTGTGGATCGGCTGGCCGAGCTCCAGCATCACGTAGTTGGTGATGTCCACGATCAGCGAGATGGAGCGGATGCCGGCGAGCTTGAGCCGGGCGACCATCCACGGCGGGGTCGGCCGGCTGCCGTCCACGTCGCGCACCACGCGCGTCACGAACACCGTCGCGCCGATGCGGCCGCGGATGGGGGCGCGGTCGTCGATCGTCACGCTGAATCCGTGGGCGTGCGCGCCCGTCGAGTGGACGCGCACCGCGTCGGCAGGGTCGCGGAAGGCCGCGCCGGTGGCGTGCGAGTACTCGCGCGCGATGCCGCGGATCGAGAACGCGTAACCGCGGTCCGGGGTGACGTTGACCTCCACCGCGGTGTCGTCCAGACCGAGCAGCGAGATCGCGTCCGTGCCGACCTCCGGGTCGAGACCGAGCGTCGACAGCCGGAGGATGCCCTCGTGGTCGTCGCCGAGGCCGAGCTCGCGCGCGGAGGCGATCATGCCGTCCGAGACGTGGCCGTAGGTCTTGCGCGCAGCGATCGGGAAGGGGCCGGGCAGCACGGAGCCGGGCAGCGTCACCACGACCTTGTCGCCGACGAGGAAGTTGCGGGCGCCGCAGACGATGCCGTGCACGGCCTCGCCGCCGTCGGCCGCCTTCTGGCCTTCCGGCGCGACCCGGACCTGACACCAGCGGATGGTCTTGCCGTTGCTCTGCGGCTCCTCCACGAAGTCCAGCACCTGGCCGACGACCACCGGGCCGCTGATCTCGAAGGTGTGGACGTCCTCCTCCTCGAGCCCGACGGACACGAGGGCGGCGTGGACCTCCTCGGCCGTGGTGCCCGGCTCGAGGTCGACGTACTCGCCGAGCCAACTCAGGGGGACGCGCATCAGACCACCATTCCGAACTGCTGGGAGAACCGGACATCGCCCTCGGCCATGTCGCGCATGTCTTTGACGTCGTTGCGGAACATCAGCGCCCGCTCGACGCCCATCCCGAACGCGAACCCGGAGTAGACCTCCGGGTCGATGCCCGCCGAGCGCAGCACGTTCGGGTTCACCATGCCGCAGCCGCCCCACTCGATCCAGCGGGCGCCGCCCTTGAAGGTCGGATGCCAGAGGTCGAGCTCGGCGCTCGGCTCGGTGAACGGGAAGTAGTTGGGACGCAGGCGCACGCGCGCGCCCTCGCCGAACAGCGTCTTGGCGAAGTGGTCGAGCGTGCCGCGCAGGTGCGCCATCGTCAGGCCCTTGTCGACGGCGATGCCCTCGGTCTGGGTGAAGACCGGGAGGTGCGTCGCGTCGAACTCGTCGGTGCGGAACACCCGGCCCGGCGCGATGCGGTAGACCGGCAGCTCGTTGCCAAGAAGGGCGCGCAGCTGCACCGGGGAGGTGTGCGTGCGCAGCACGAGGTGCGCGTTCGTGGGCTCCACGAAGAAGGTGTCCTGCATCGCGCGCGCCGGGTGGTCGGCGTCGAAGTTGAGCGCGTCGAAGTTGTACCACTCGCTCTCCAGCTCCGGGCCCTCCGCGACCTCCCAGCCCATGCCGACGAAGATGTCGGCGATGCGCTCCTGGAGGAGGCTCAGCGGGTGCCGGGCGCCGGGCGTCCAGCGGGTCGGGAGCGCGGTGACGTCCACCGCCTCGGCGGCGAGCCGGGCGGCGTCCTCCTCGGCCGCGATCACGGCCTCCTTCGCGGCGAACGCCTGGCTCACGCGGGCGCGGGCGCCGCCGACGAGCTTGCCGGCCGCGGCCTTCTGGTCACCCGGGAGCGAGCGGATGGCGGCGTTCAGCCGGGCGAGCGGGGAGCCCTCCGCGGTGTGGTCGTGGCGGACGGCCTTCAGCGCGTCCGAGGTGCCGGCGGCGTCGATCGCGCTGAGCGCTGCGGCGACGGCCGCGTCGACGGACTCCTCGGTGATTTCTGTGGTTTCGGACACGGTTCCCAAGTCTAGCCGGGCGAGCGGAGAGGCTACTCCGCCGAGTAGACCAGGTACGCGGCCTCCCACAGTCGGTCGGGAGCCGGGACGGTCAGCCCCGCGAGCAGGAGTGTCAGCTGGTCGATCAGCGTGTGCCAGCCCGCCGCGAAGTCGGGCGCCGAGCGCAGCCGCCCGGCGCCGAAGATGTCCTTCACTCCGTCTTGCTCCAGCGAGAGCAGGGTGCCGTCATCGGTCTCCTCCAGGCGGATGCTCAGCGCGGCGTCGCCCCAGGTGAAGCGCAGGTGGACGCGCTCGTCCAGCTCGAGCACCTCCAGCTCCTGGATGGCGCCCTCGATGTTCTCGTCGCCGAGCCGCATGACGTCGCCGCGACGCAGCCGGCGCTCGCGCGCAGGGTCGTCGGGCCACTCCACGACCGGCCACAGCCAGCGGCCGACCCGGTCGGGCAGCGTCAGGGCGTCCCAGACCTCGTCCACGGGCGCGTCGAGCAGCCGCTGCAGCGACACGGCGGACCGGTCGCCCACGCGGGTCGTCGTCGCCCGCACGAGCGCCGCCTCCTCGCTGCGGTACTCGTCCAGCGCGGCGTCGAACGCGGCCGGGTCGGCGGCCTCGCCGAGGTAGCCGTCGTGCTCCTGCGGCGACGCCTCCGCGCCGAGCTCGCGGGCCAGGTGGGTGAGGACGTCCTGCCAGCCCGCCCCGTACACGGAGGCGGTGACCGCCTGCACGCGCCGGTGGGTGAGGGTGAGGAGGACGCGGCCCTCCCCCGCGGGCCGGATGACGGCTTCCAGCTCGGTCGGCGCCTCCACCTGGCCGGCGCCGCTGAAGCGCCAGGTGATCAGGAGGCGCTGCTCCGGATCGCAGGCCAGCACGCGACCGTCGACCACGGCGTCCGTATCGGGGCCGCCCATCGCTAAGCGGAACCCGTCGGCGGACTGCTCGTAGCGCCCGATCCACCGCGCCAGCCGCTCGGGCTCGGTGAGCGCCGCCCAGAGCTCGGCCGCGGTCGCCGGGTACTCTCGCTCGACCGTCACCGAGCGGCGCGGGCCGTCGAGGGAGAGCTCTCCCCAGAGGGTCATGAGGCGGCCTTTCCGGTGTGGAGGTTGTCGGCGCGTCTGCGCCCGCGCACGAGCTCGGTACCGAGCGCGTCCAGGCGCTGCTCCCAGAAAGCAGCGAGCCCGTCGAACCAGGCCGCAGCCTCCTCCAGCCCGGCCGGCTCCAGTGCGTACACGCGCCGCTGGCCGTCCACCCGGGAGGCCACCACGCCAGACTCCCGGAGCACGCGCAGATGCCGGGAGGCTGCCGGCTGCGTGATCCCGAACTCCTCGGCAGCCAGCGTCGCGAGCTCACCGGCCGTGCGCTCACCGCGCGCGAGCAGCTCCACGAAGCGCCGCCGCACCGGGTCGCCCACCGCCTCCAGACCGTCCACGCGGACAATCTATCAAGTCTGCGTTATATAACGCAAGCCTTATTAGTCACTCGGAGCGCTGCGCGAAGGCCGACTCGTACAGGCAGACCGACGCCGCCGTCGCGAGGTTCATCGACTCGGCGCGGCCGTAGATCGGCACCGTCACCACGCGGTCCACCAGCCCCAGCAGGTCGTCGGCGAGCCCGTGGGCCTCGTTGCCGAACACCCACGCGGTCGGCCGGGCGAGCTGGCCCTCCTGGCGGGCGGCGAGGAGGTCCTCCCCTTGATGTCCGCGGCGAGCACCTGGAGTCCTGCGCTGTGTGCGCGACCGACGACGTCCGCCAGGTCGGCGCCGACCGCGACCGGGACGTGGAACAGCGACCCCGTCGTGGAGCGGACGACCTTGGGGTTGTAGAGGTCGACGGTGCGGCCGGTCAGCACGACGGCGTCGGCGCCCGCGGAGTCGGCGGCGCGGATGATCGTGCCTGCGTTGCCGGGGTCGCGCACCTCCTCCAGGATCGCCACCAGCCGCGGCTCGTCGGCGAAGATGTCGCGGACGGAGGTGGGGAACTGGCGGCAGACGGCGACGAAGCCCTGCGGCGTGACGGTGTCGGCCATCGTGTCGAGCACGTGCTCGGTGACGAACTCGACGTCGACGCCGGCCTCCACCGCTGTCTGCGCGATGTCCTGGTAACGCTCCAGGGCTGTCGGCGTCGCGTACAGCTCGACGACCAGCTCGGGCCGGTAGGTGAGCGCCTCGGAGACGGCCTGGGGCCCTTCGAGGAGGAAGAGCCCGGTCTCGGCGCGGGCGGGACGCTTCGCCAGCTTCGCAACGGCGCGGACGCGCGGGGAGCGCGGGTTGTCAAGCATGCGCACAGCCTATCGGCGTGGCGCACCTCACCGCAGTCACCGCCGAGGGGCACGTCGTTGTCACTTTTCGGGCCCGGAAGTGACAACGACGTGCCCCTCGTCGGTGTGCTGAGACGCAGAACGGCCCGGTCGTGACGACCGGGCCGTTCGTGGTGCTGGGGTGCGCTGCTTACGCGGCGGCCTTCGGGGCCGAGGTGTCGGCCGGGAGGGCCTTCTTCGCGGTCTCGACGAGCGCGGCGAAGGTCGCGGGCTCGTTCACGGCCAGCTCGGCGAGGATGCGGCGGTCGACCTCGACGCCCGCCAGGCCCAGGCCCTGGATGAGGCGGTTGTAGGTGAGGCCGTTCGCGCGGCTCGCGGCGTTGATCCGCTGGATCCAGAGACGGCGGAAGTCGCCCTTCTTCTGGCGGCGGTCACGGTACGCGTAGACGAGCGAGTGGGTGACCTGCTCCTTCGCCTTGCGGTAGAGGCGCGACCGCTGACCGCGGTAGCCCTCGGCGCGCTCGAGGATGACCCGACGCTTCTTGTGGGCGTTGACAGCCCTCTTCACTCTTGCCATTAGTCGATTTTCCTTACGTGCGTGTCGGGGAGGAGCTTTACTTGCCGATCATCCGGCGGATGACCTTGGCATCCACCTCGGGGACGACCTGGTCCTGGTTCAGCCGGCGGGTGCGGCGGCTGGACTTGAGCTCCAGGTTGTGGCGCATACCGGCCTGCTGCTTCATGACCTTGCCGCTGCCGGTGATCTTGAAGCGCTTCTTGGCGCCGGAGTGGGACTTCTGCTTGGGCATTACTTCTCCTCGTTCGTCGCCTGGGCGGGCGAACTCTCTTCGGACTGAGCAGCGTCGGCTGTCTCAGCAACCGCGTCCTGGTCGCGCCCCTGGGCGCGCGCCTTGGAAGCGGCACGTTGTGCGTTGGCCTCGGCCTTGGCCTCGGACTTGTTCTTGAGCGGGCTGATGATCATCACCATGTTGCGGCCGTCGATGGTCGGGTTGGACTCGACCTGGCCGAACTCGGCGACGTCCTCGGCGAAGCGCTGCAGGAGGCGGACGCCCTGCTCCGGACGCGACTGCTCGCGGCCGCGGAACAGGATCATGGCCTTGACCTTGTCGCCGGCCTTCAGGAAGCCCTCGGCGCGCTTGCGCTTGGTCTCGTAGTCGTGCTTGTCGATCTTGAGGCGGAACCGCACCTCTTTGAGGATGGTGTTCGCCTGGTTGCGCCTGGCCTCCTTGGCCTTCTGCGCAGCCTCGTACTTGAACTTGCCGTAGTCCATGATCTTCGCGACCGGCGGCTTGGAATTGGGCGCGACCTCGACCAGGTCGAGATCCGCCTCCTGCGCGAGTCGGATGGCGACCTCGATCTTGACGACGCCGACCTGCTCTCCGCTGGGGCCGACGAGTCGAACTTCGGGGACGCGGATACGGTCATTCGTACGGGGTTCGCTGATGTCAGTCTCCTCTGATGAGCGATGCTTCGAGTGCTCGGGCCGTCGCGAGACGGCTCAGAGAAAGTGAGGATTCCACGCACCAGCGCAGCCCCACGCCCGATTTTTCCCGAAGGATTCGTCTCGCGGGGCTGGTGCAGCACCCTGGCTACCTCCGTGCTGACGCACGTCGGCGGAGTGCAACGACCCGGTAACCTGTAAAGCGGTCAAGCGCGGGTGGGAGGAATCTCCACTTTCGTCCCGAGGCAGATGCCCCGGAGCCCGAACGATTCTAACAGAGGAAAGCAGTGAGCGACACATCCCCCATCCAAGACGGTCACCTGCACGAGGACGAGGCCGTCGCCGGCGCCACGCGCGACATCGCCGAGGTGCCCGCGGTCGAGGTCATCACGACCACCGCCGTGCACCTGATGAGCGCCGCCGCGGTGAAGGTCGGGCTGGCGGACGACCCGGACCACCAGACCGACCTGGACGAGGCCCGCAAGCTGATCGACGCCCTCGCCGGGCTGGTGACGGCGAGCGCCGCGCACCTCGGCGACCAGCACGCGCGCAGCCTGCGCGACGGCCTCCGCTCGCTGCAGCTCGCGTTCCGCGAGGCGTCGCCGTTCCCGGACGAGATCGGCAAGGGGCCGGGCGAGAAGTACACCGGCCCGGTGAACTGAGCCCCATGGACGCCGCCGCCGTGCACGCGCTGGCCCTGGGCCTCCCGGAGGTCGAGGAGTACGAGCACGGCGGCCTCCCGGCGTTCCGGGTTCGCGGCAAGCGCTTCGCCACGATGCTCGACCCTGCGACCTCGACGGTCCATCTGATGCTGGGCGAGGCCGGCATCCGGGAGGCCACCGCCGCGTGGCCGGAGCACTGCTCCGAGCGGTGGTTCGCGGGGCGGCTCTCGTCTGCGCAGGTCGACTTCGCCGACATCGATCCCGCGCTGCTGCGCGAGCTGGTCACGGACGCCTGGCGCAACCGTGCGCCGGCGGCCCTCCGGCGGCTGCTGGACTGATGGGCGCTAGCCCTCAACCGTCGCGGCGCTGCGGGCGCGGTGGCCGGTGTGGCCGAGCGATGCGACGGCGATCGTGATCGCGGCCGAGACCAGGACGCCCAGCGACACGTGCACGAGCAGCGCGAGCGCGCCGGCGGCAGCACCTGCGGTGATCAGCAGCACGGCGAGCGCGCGGCGCACCCAGAACGAGCCGTTCCCGCCGGCGAGGCGGCTGTCGGCGGCGAGGCCGGTCAGCGTGGAGGTCACCACCACCGTCGTGACGTCGGCGACCTTGACGCGGCGGGCCAGCGCGGCCTGCATCCCCATCGCGAAGCCCAGCGCCGAGGTGGCGATGGTGCCCACCAGCTGCGGGTCGAGGTGGAGGGCGAACGCCAGCAGCGCGGCGATCGCGGTCAGGAGGCCGGCGATCACCCAGAGCGTCGCCGTCACGCGTCCGGACCAGCCGTCGTCGCGGCGCACCAGGCGGCTGCCGACCACGGCGCCCGCGAGGAACGCGCCGAGCGCCAGCAGCGGGCGGAGGATCGGGAGGTTCGTGGTCCCGGTCAGCGCCATCCCGAGCAGCACGACGTTGCCGGTCATGTTGCCGGTGAAGACCCGGTCGAGGCCGAGGTAGCCGGTGGCGTCGACGACGCCGGTCGAGAACGTGAGGGCGAGCATGAGGGCCAGGTGCAGCCGATCGGCGTCGGCGCGGCCCAGGCGGTGAGTGACGGACACGGAGGTCCACCCTATTCGAGACGGTCCGCGTCACGGTGCCGGATGGCGGCGGTGCAGGATGGAGTCCATGACGTTCACCCCTCCCCCGCCGTCACCTCCCGCCCGACCCTGACCGGCACGTTCGGCATGACAGCCTCCACGCACTGGCTGGCGACGGCGAGCGCGCAGGCCGTCCTGGAGCGCGGCGGCAACGCGTTCGACGCCGCGGTCGCCGGCGCGTTCGTGCTGCACGTCGTGGAGCCGCACCTCAACGGGCCGGGCGGCGACCTGGTGGCGCTGTTCGCCACGGCGGAGGACCCGACCCCGGTCGTGCTCGCCGGGCAGGGTCCGGCGCCGGCGGGCGCGACGCGCGAGCACTACCTCGCCGAGGGGCTGGAGCTGGTCCCCGGCGCCGGCGCCCTCGCGGCGGCGGTGCCCGGCGCGGTCGACGCCTGGCTGCTGCTGTTGAAGGACCACGGCACCTGGGAGCTCGCCGACGTCCTCGCGTTCGCGATCGGGTACGCCGAGGACGGGCATCCCGTGCTGGAGCGGGTGTGCACGACGATCCGGACCGTCTCCGGGCTGTTCACCGAGCACTGGCCGAGCTCGGCCGAGCTGTGGATGCCGGGCGGGCGCGTCCCGGAGGCCGGCGAGCTGATCCGCAACCCGGCCTACGCGCGCGTCCTGCGCGGACTGATCGCAGCGGGCGACGTCGCTCCGACCCGCGAGGAGCGGGTGGAGGCCGCCCGCACCGAGTGGGCGACCGGCCTCGTCGCGCGGGAGGCGTCCGCGTTCGCGCGCATCCCGCACCGGCACTCCCCCGGCACCGACCACGCGGGCGTGATCGCGGAGGCCGACTTCGCCGCGTTCCGCGCCGGGTACGAGCCGGCGACGACGCTGGAGTTCCGCGGACACACGATCGCGAAGACCGGCGCCTGGGGCCAGGGGCCCGCGCTGCTGGAGACGCTGGCCATCCTCGACGGCTTCGAGGACGATCGCCTCGACCCCTCCACGGAGCTGGGCGCGCACACGATCCTGGAGGCGCAGAAGCTCGCCTACGCCGACCGCGACGCCTACTTCGGGGACGCGCGCGTGCCGGTCGCGGAGCTGCTGGCGCCCGACTACATCGCGGAGCGTCGCGCCCTGATCGGCGACCGGGCCTCCGCCGAGTTCCGCCCCGGCCGCGTGGAGGGCGCCGAGCCGTTCCTCCCGCCGCTGCGTACCGCGTACGAGCCGCCGCTGGCGGAGGCCATCGCCGGCGTCGGCGAGCCGACCGTTGCGCGCGACGGGACCACCCGCGGCGACACCTGCCATCTCGACGTCGTGGACCGCTGGGGCAACATCGTCTCGGCGACGCCGTCCGGCGGCTGGCTGCAGTCGTCGCCGACCATCCCGGCGCTCGGCTTCTGCCTCGGCACCCGCCTGCAGATGACCTGGCTGGAGGAGGGTTCGGCCTCCACCCTGCAGCCGGGGAAGCGACCGCGGACGACGCTCACGCCCACGCTCGTGCTGCGAGACGGCGTCCCGGTGACCGCGCTCGGCTCGCCCGGCGGCGACCAGCAGGACCAGTGGCAGCTGCTCTACCTGCTGCGCACCCTCGTCGGCGGCTACACGCCGCAGCAGGCGATCGACGCGCCCGCGCTGCACACCACGTCGCTGGCGGAGTCGTTCTGGCCGCGCACCTGGGTGCCGGCCGGCGCTGTCGTGGAGTCGCGGCTCGGCGAGGAGGTCATCGCGGGGCTGGAGGCGCGCGGGCATGTCGTGACGCGCGCCGGGGCGTGGACGCTTGGGCGGCTGTCGTCGGTGGGGCAGGACCCGGAGACGGGCGTGCTGAGCGCCGCGGCGAATCCGCGCGGGATGCAGGGGTACGCGGCGGGGCGGTAGGCGGCCTACGCGCTGGTCGCCGCCTCCCGCACCGCGTCCAACGTGCGCCCGGCCTCCACCCCGTCCGTGAGCCAGTTGCTGACCGAGAACCGCAGCACCGCCCTCCCGTGCCACTCCGACGACGACGCGAGCGCGACCCCGCCCTGCCGCAGCGCCTCCCCCACCCGCCGGGTGCGGTCGTCGTCGCCGAACGTGACGCACACCTGCGTGTAGACGACGTCGTTGAGCACCCGCGCCCCGGGGATGGTCGCGAGGCCCTCGGCGATCGTCGTGGCCGCGTCGGCGAGGCCCTGCACGAGGTCGGCGACGCCCTCCCTGCCGAGCTGGGCCAGCGTCGCGTACACCGGCACTCCGCGCGCCCGGCGGCTGAGCTCCGGGACCCGGTCCTCCGGATCGGACGCGCCGGACATCGCCGCGAGGTAGGCCGCGTGCTGCGCCATCGAGGCGTGCAGCACCTCCGGGTGCGCGACGATCGCGACGCCGCTGTCGTACGGGACGTTGAGCGTCTTGTGCGCGTCGGTCGCCCAGGAGTCGGCGGCCGCCATCCCGTCGGTGAGGTGACGGAGGCCGGGCGCTGCCGCGGCCCACAGGCCGAACGCGCCGTCCACGTGCACCCACGCGCCCGCCTCGTGCGCGATCTCGATCGCGTCGGCCAGCGGGTCGAACGCGCCCGAGTGGACGTTGCCCGCCTGGAGGCAGACGACCGTGGGGCCGTCGCCCTCGGCGAGCGCCTCCCGGAGCGCGTCCGCGCGGATGCGGCCCTGGTCGTCGGCGGCGACGGGGCGTCCGGCGCCCAAGCCGGCGAGCATCGCGGCACTGTCGATCGAGCCGTGGCGCTCGGCTCCGACCAGCAGGCGAACCCGCGGGCCCCCGGCCAGGCCGTCCGCCCGCGCGTCCCAGCCGGCGCGGCGCAGCGTCTCGTCGCGACCGCAGATCAGGCCGACGAGGTTCGCGACGGTCGCCCCGGTGACGTAGCCGACCTCCGCCTCGGCGGGCAGGCCGAGGAGGTCGAGCATCCACTCGGCGGCGAGCTCCTCGGCCGCGATCACGCCGGGGGTGACGGCGCGCAGGGCCGTGTTCTGGTCCCAGGCGGCGACCAGCCAGTCGGCGCCGAGGGCGACGGGCTGCGCGCCGCCGATGACCCAGCCGTGGAAGCGCGGCGAGTGCATCCGCATGAGCCCGGGCTCGGCGGCCGCGGCGAGCTGGCGCAGCACCTCCGTGGCCGCCGGGCCGCGCTCGGGCAGCCGCCGGCCCAGCGCATCCTTCACCGCCTCGACGTCGGCGGAAGGCGGGATGCTCCCGTCGCGCACGCCGTCCAGCCATCGCCCCGCGAGCACGGCGGCCTCGCCGAGCACCGGGCGGAACGCATCGTCCACACGCGCAGGGTAGCCCTCCCGGGGCGGCGTGGACAACGGAGGCCCTGGTCGTCACCACATGGGCGGCCGACGGGTCTCCCAGTGGAGGCGGCGTTCGAGCTGGGCGGCCAGGGAGAGGAGGGTGCGCTCCCCGCCGGGGCGGCCGATGAGTTGCACACCCATCGGGAGGCCGTCCTCCGTCTGCGCGACGGGCAGGACGATCGCCGGGAGACCGGTGACGTTGAGCATCGAGGTGAACGGCGTGTAGAGCACCTGCTGCTCGAAGTTGCGCTCGCCGTCCTCCTGGTCGTACCAGCCGACCGGCCGCGGCGTGAGGGCGAGCGCCGGCGTCAGCACCGCGTCGAACGACGCGAGCTGCCGGATGAACGAGCGCTCGTACGCGGTCAGCGCGCTGAGCGCCTCGCTCAGCTCGCGGGCGAGGATGCTCCGGCCGCGCTGCACGAGCCACGCTGTCAGCGGCTCCAGCAGCGCGAGCGCCTCCCCCTCGGCCGGGATGCGCGCGGCGCCCGCCTGCCAGATCGTCCGGAACGCCGGGGCGTAGGTCGGGTCGGGCTCGAGCGCGGTCTCCTCGACGCCGTGACCCATCGCCGCGAACGCCTCGACCGCCGCGTCGAGCGCCGACCTGGCCTCCGGCGAGACCACGATGTCGTAGGCGTCGTCCCACGCGGAGGTCGTCATGACGCCGAGCTGGAACCGCCCCTCCCCGCGGATCGCGGTGCCGAGGAAGGGCCCGTCGTCGTCGTAGGGCGCGCGCAGCGTGTAGTGGTGGTCGATTCTGCCGCCGACCTTGGCGATCATCCCGTCGAGCAGCAGCGCCGCGTCCGCCGTGGTGCGCGCCAACGGGCCGTCAACGACCAGCCCGGCGAGCGAGTCGATGCCGCTGCCGGCGGGGACCAGCCCTCGCGACGGCTTGAGCCCGACCAGCCCGCACGCGGCGGCGGGGATACGCACCGACCCTCCACCGTCGGAGCCGGGCGCGAACGGCAGCATCCCGCTCGCCACTGCGACGGCCGCCCCTCCGCTCGACCCGCCCGCGCCGAGGTCGGGATTCCACGGGTTGCGCGCGGGCGGCGCGGCTAGCGACTCGGTGTAGGCGGGGAGGCCGAACTCGGGCGCGTTGGTCTTGCCCAGGCTCACGGCGCCCGCCGCGTCCAGGGTCTGCACGATCTCGTCGGAGGTGTCGGGGACGAAGCCCGCCATCACCCGCGAGCCGAAGCCGGCCGGCACGCCCGCGCGCAGCCAGAGGTCCTTGTCACCGGAGGGCAGTCCCCAGAGCGGCGCGGTCCTCGGCACCTGCTCCGCGACCTCGTCGGCCCGCTCCAGCGCGCGCTCGCGGGTGACCGTCACGAACGCGCCGAGCTGCGGGTTCAGCCGTTCGATGCGGTCGAGGTAGTGGGAGGCCAGCTCCCGCGGCGACACCCGTCCCGCCTGCAGTTCCTGCCACAACGCCAGCGCCGTCATCTCATGGAGTTCCACGGGTCCAACGCTATGCCCTCGACAAAATGCATGCATTTCGCGATGTTGCGCAGCGGACGAACGCCGGACATGGACGTGGCCGGGAGCCCCGCTCCCGGCCACGATTTGTGCCATCGGCCTCACTCGGCCGACTCGCCACGCGGGCCGTCCGACGATGTCGTCGACGTCAGCCTAGGTCGGCGCCGAACCCGGCGACCTGATCCGCAGCACACTCATAGCCGACTCAGGACAGGTTCGCGACGACCTCGCGCGCGAGCTGCTCGAGCACGGCGGGCGACGCGCCGGAGACCTGCAGCCAGCTGTTCTTCACCTTCACGTCGAGGTACGGGACCGGGTCGCCCGGACCGCCCGGCATGGCGAGCCGGAACGTCGAGAGGTACGCGTCGTCGCCGAGCCCGGGGACGGCCTGCGCGTCGCTCGTGCCGGGCACCGGCGTGCCCTTCATGTCGTCGTAGTAGCTCGCACCCCCCGGTAGCACGGCGATGGCAACCGAGGCCGACCCACCGTCCTCCTGGACGAAGTCCGACCAGTAGGCGCCGCTGAGCTGGGCGGAGGCGAGCCGGGTCGTCGTGTACTCGCCGCCCTCGGACTTCGGCGAGTACACCGAGGAGACCCCGAGGATGGCGGCGATGCGTTCGAGCGGGAGGAAGCCGTCCGACGAGGTGACCCCGCGCAGGCTCCCATCCGCCGGCTGCCACAGCGGCACGGGCACGCCCAGGCGGCCGACGACCGCGGTCGCGCCGTCGAAGACCGCGCGGACGGCGTCCTGGTCGAGCGTGGTGCGATCGGGGAGCGTCACGGTGCCGATCACCTGGTAGTCGCCGACGATCGCGCCGAACTCGCAGAACGTGGGGTTCTGGCCGGGATAGTCCGGGCAGCCGAAGTAGTGGTCGCCGTCGACCGTCACTCCCCCGATGTTCGCGAAGACGCCGAAGTGGTCGTTCGCCCCGAGAGTCGGCAGTACTCCGACGAACACGTCAGGGGCGAGCCAGGCCGAGTCCCCGGCAAGCTCACCGCGGTACTCGCAGGTCAGCGCCCCGGCTCGCAGGTCCGCGTACAGCACCGGGTTACGGGTGTCGGGCGCCCACTCCCGAGGCTGCACTCCTGCGCCGGCTGCTGCCTTCGCGGACGCGGCAGGGAGCAGGGCGTCGCACGTCGTCGCCACCCGCCGGGTCGGCGCGGACGCGACCGTCGCCGTCGGGGTGGGCGTGCTGGGCCGGGCGGTCGGCGTCGGCCCGGCCGGGCTGGGCGCGGCGCACGAGGTGAGCAGCGTGACGGCCAGCAGTGCCGCCCCTGAGGCGCGCAGAACCGCCTTCATCGAATCCCCCACTCGTCCACCGGGCGCACCGTCTGGTCGGGCCCGCGTGATCGGATTCTAGGGCCGCCGGGGAGACCGCACCGCCGCGTATGCCCGAATCGTTATACGCCGTCCTCCCCGAGCTCCTGGAACACCGTCACCTGGAGGTCGGCGGGCGTCGCGAGCCGGGAGTTCAGCGAGTTCCAGGGCGTCACGGTCGGCGGCGCGATCAGCTCGGCTCCGCCCTCCACCAGCCGCGCCGTGACGGTGCGCCCGTCGTCGACTTCGAAGGCCAGCCTGATGCGCGGCGCCACCGGACGGCCGACCTCCACGTCGTCGATCATCGCCTTCTGCGCCGGGTTCGCCAGCTCCAGCGTCGCCCGTCCCGCGTCGAGGATGGCGACCTGCGCGCCGCCGTCCCCGGAGTAGCTCGCTTCCTCGGGGAGCCCGAGGACGTCCCGGAAGAACGCCAGCGCCTCGTCGTAGTCCTCGGCCTCCACCACGATGCGGAGCTGCCGCACCGGTGCTGCGTCGGCCATCAGCCGACGAACGCCGCGAGCGCGTCGTCGATGGTGCGCGCGGGCGACACCCACGCGAAGATGGCGCCGGGCCCGTCCGGGACGTAGCCGCCGTCCGCGGTGCGCGTCACGGTGCCGAGCGGCCTCCCGCGACCGGGCTCTGCGTCCTCGTCCTCGTAGGAGTGGTCGTAAACGGTGAACGTCTCGCCGTCCTCGTAGACGGACAGGTCTTCCAGCAGCGGCATCTCAGAACCTCCTGGTGAACGGCATGGGCTTGCGCATCCGGATGAGCAGCAGCAACGGCACCAGCACGTACGGCCCGTTGTACAGCAGGAAGACGACCGGGTTCGGGGTGCGCTCCCCGACCGGCCCGAAGAACTCGACGCCGAAGATCGGGATGGCGGTCAGGCTGATGATCATGGTCGCGTAGATCACGCAGTAGAGCTGGATCCAGTTGAAGCCTTTGACCAGGCACACGATCAGCAGGATGTAGAACGGCAGGTAGACGAACGCGCTCGTGCCCGTGATGAACCGCAGCCACAGCGCCTCGTGCTGGTACAGCGGGTCGTACTGCGACGAGTACGTGTAGTTCCACTGCGCGAGGATGTTGGTCGTCGTCGCCGTCTGCGGGATCCCGAGGGTGGGGATGGCGTCGCTGATGATGCAGGTCAGGCTGAACAGCGAGAACATCACGACGAAGAAGATGTCGAAGGGGCGTCTGCGCAGCGGGAGGTTCGCGGGCGTCGCCGGAGCGGCGGAGGCGACCTCGCCGGGGTGCGGGGTGGCGGTGGTCACGAACGCGAGCCTAGCGGCGAGACGGGCCTACTTGAGCGATTTCTGCATCAGCACCGTCCCCAGCCAGCGCTCGAACTTGTACCCGACGCGCCCCATCCGCCCGATCTCCGTGAAGCCGAAGTTCTCGTGCATCTTGATCGAGGCCTCCGCGCCCTTGTCGGCGATGACCGCGATCATCTCCTTCAGGCCCGCGGCCTTCGAGCGGTCGATGAGCTCCTGCATCAGGATGGGGCCGAGGCCCTTGCCGGTGGAGGCCGCGCCCAGGTAGATCGAGTTCTCGACCGTGAAGCGGTAGGCGCGCTTCTGCTTCCACGGCGAGACCAGCGCGTAGCCGAGGATCTGCCCGCTCGGCGACTCGGCGACGATGAACGGCATCCCGAGCTTCTTCAGGTAGGCGTACTTGCTCTTCCACTCCTTCAGCGTCATGGCGTCCTCGTCGAACGTCACGGTGCTGTTGGCCACGTAGTGGTTGTAGATCTCGCGCACGTCGGGCATGTCCTCGGGACGCGCCTCGCGGATGCTGTAGTCGAACGGCGTCTCGGACGGCTCCGGCTTGCGCAGGTGTCGCGGCAGGACCCGGCGCGTCTCGTATTCCTCTTCCAGCACCGTTCCAGGGTACGTCGTCGCGCGTTTCGCCGGGGTTACGGTTCCAGCGACCAGTCCACCGGCTCCTCCCCCGCCGCCTCCAAGAGCGCGTTCGCCCGGGAGAACGGCCGGGAGCCGAAGAAACCACGGGAGGCGGAGAGCGGGCTGGGATGCGGGGACTCGATGACCGGGTTGCCGCCGAGCATCGGCTTCAGCGTGGAGGCGTCCCTGCCCCACAGGATGCTGACGAACGGTCGGCCGCGGGCGACGAGGGCGCGGATCGCGTGTTCGGTGACGGCCTCCCAGCCCGTGCCGCGGTGGGAGGCCGGCTCTCCCGGGCGCACCGTGAGCACCCTGTTCAGCAGCATCACGCCGTTCCCCGCCCAGGCGCTGAGGTCGCCGTGCGGGGGCGGCACGACGCCGAGGTCGTCGCGCAGCTCGCGGTAGATGTTCTGGAGGCTGCGCGGGATCGGCCGGACGTGCCGCTCCACCGCGAAGGACAGGCCGATCGGGTGGCCGGGCGTCGGGTACGGGTCCTGGCCCACGATCAGCACGCGCACGTCGGCGTAGGGCGCGCGGAACGCCCGCAGCACGTTCTCGCCGGCGGGCAGGTAGGGCCTCCCGGCCGCGACCTCGGCGCGCAGGAAGTCGCCCATCCCGGCGATGCGGTCGGCGACCGGGGCGAGCGCCTGCGCCCAGCCCGGGTCCATCGAGCCGTCGGCGGCGAGCTCGGCCAGGGACTTGGCGACCACGACGAGGCTCAGTGCGTTGAGGCCGTCACCGGCGGCAGCGCCGACCACGGGAAGGTGATCCACCTGTCGGTGCGGCGCCAGACGAAGTCGGGCTCCAGCACCGTGCGCGGCTTCGAGTACAGGCACACCGTCCGCACGTCGGCGCCGGACGCGGCGATCAGGTCGACGACCAGCGCGAGGGTGCGGCCGGAGTCGGAGACGTCGTCCACGAGCAGCACGCGCTTGGACTCCAGAGCGGACGAGTCGAGCATCGGCGGCAGGACGACGGGCTCGGGCAGCCGGGTGTCGACCCCGGTGTAGAACTCGACGTTGAGGGCGCCGCAGGCCTTGATGCCGAGGGCGTACGAGATGGCGCCGGCGAGCAGGAGGCCGCCGCGGGCGATGGCCACGACCAGGTCGGGCTCGAAGCCGGACTCGACCACTTCGCCGGCCAGGTGACGGGCGGCGTCGCCGAACTCGAGCCAGCCCAGGACCTCCCGCTCCGTCTCTTCGAGGACGTCTGCACCTGAATCGTCGAGTTCGCTGGCCACGTCTCTACCGTACAAGGGCGCGGCGGGTGTTAGCATCCGCGCATGACTTCGGAGAAGACGGTCGCCCAGCGCCGGGCGACCACCGCGATCGGCGCGACCGCCGCGCTGATCGGCTGGCTCGCACTCGTCGAGCTCACCAGCGGCATCCTGCAGGGCTACTACGTGCCGCTGATCTCCGACATCGTCAAGCATCTGGGCATCCACGACGCCGACTACAACTGGTTCGAGGCCGCTCAGCTCCTGCTCTCCGCCCTCGTCGTGCCGGTGCTCGCCAAGCTCGGCGACATGTTCGGGCACAAGCGGATCCTGCTGGTCGCGACCGTGCTCACGGCGCTGTCGAGCTGGGCGCTGGCGTTCTCGCACGACTTCACGACGTACCTCATCGCGTTCGCGCTGCAGGGCTTCTACGTGGTCTGGCTGCCCCTGGAGATCGCGCTCATCTTCGACCGCGGCCGGCGCACCGACACGGCAGCGTCGCGCACCCGGCGGGCGGCCGGCCTGCTCGTGGTCGCGCTGGAGTTCGGCGCCATCGTCGGCGCGATCGGCGCGGGCCTGCTGTTCGACGCGTTCGGCCAGAACGTGACGACCACGCTCATGGTCCCCGCCGTGGCGGTCACGCTCGTGTTCTTCGCCATCCTGTTCGGCGTCCCCGAGTCCGAGCCGGTGAGCGGCCGGACGCTGGACGGGGTCGGCTTCGTGCTGCTCACGCTCGCCCTGCTGCTCATCACCTCCGGCCTGACCTTCCTGCGGATCAACGGCGTCGGCACCTGGTGGGTCTGGGCGCTGATCGTCCTGGGGGTGCTCGCGTTCATCCCGTTCGGGCGCTGGGAGCTGAGGCAGAAGGACCCGGCCATCGACCTGCGGGTGCTGCGGCAGCCCACCATGTGGCCGGTGCAGCTCACCGCCGGCCTCATCGGGATCAGCCTCCTCGGCGCGCAGGCCCCGCTCAGCACGTACGCCGGCACCGACCCGGTCAACGGCTACGGCCTGGGGCTGAGCGCCGGCCAGAGGAGCATCCTGATCGGCGCCTACCTCATCTCGATGATCGTCGGCGCGGTGCTCTTCCCCGTGGTGTCGTCGTGGCTGAGCCCGCGCGTGACGCTCATCGGCGCGTCCTTCCTGGTGGCCATCGGGTACCTGCTGTTCCTGCCGTTCCACCTGGAGACCTGGCAGGTGTTCACCAACATGGCCATCGCCGGCATCGGCTCCGGCGCGCTGGTCGGGGCGCTCCCCGCCGCCGCAGCAGCAGCCGCCCCGCGCGGGCAGACCGGCGTCGCCACCGCGATGACGAACACCACCAAGACGATCGGCGGCTCGTTCGCGTCCGCCGTCTTCGGCGTCGTGCTGCTCACCGGAGCGGCGACCGTCACCGCCACCGCAGCGAGCCTGTTCGGCTACATGCTGGTCTGGACGATCTGCGGACTCGGTGCCCTCGTCGCCGCCGTGCTGCTGTTCTTCGTGCCGCGCCTGGCGTTCGCCGACGCGGAGGCGGCGACCATCGCCGCGGATTCGACAGTGAACACAGGGGCGACGATCGGCTAGGGTTCGCGAACAAGGGGGATCATGGACACTCAACTACCGCCGCAGGTCGGCGAGGCACTCACCGTGTTCCTGCTCGAACAGCGCCGCCTGGCGCCCGGCCTGGTCAGCCGCGCGGTCGTGACCGGCTCCGCCGCGACCGGCGACTGGTACGACGGGATGAGCGACATCGACGTGGTGTTCGTCGTCACGCGCGACCCGGTCGACGACCTCCCGGTGCTGGCGCCCCTGCACGCGGCGTCGTCCCCGCACATCGACGGCGTCTACCTCACCGAGTCGGAGATCGCCCGCGGCCCGGACCAGGTGGAGACCGCGCCGCAGGTGGTGGAGGGCGTGCTCGTCAGCGCCCTCGCCGGCGGCCAGCTGAACTGGGCGACCTGGCTGGAGCTGGAGGACGGCGTGCAGGGCGTCGTGGACGGCGGCGACGTGATCTGGACGCCGACCGCCGACCGCCACCCGGACACGGCGTCACGGGTGGGCGCCCGCTCGCGCAGCGACCTCATCGACTTCTGGGGGCCGGTCGGCGACAGCGCCGAGGGCGAGCTCGCCGACCGCGAGCCGGGCGATCCGGTGCGCTCGGAGACGGTCCGCTGGCTCGCCCTCGGCCCGATCCGGCTGGTGGAGACCATGGAGTCCGGCCGCATCGTGTCGAAGACAGACGCCGCCCGCAGCGCCGCCGCGCGCTGGCCAGAGCACGCGGACCTGCTGGACCGCGCCATCCGCGACCGCGCCGGCGACCGGCAGACCTTCATCACCGCCGACGCCCGGGAGGCCATCGCCCTCCTGCGCCAGTGCGTCGCCCTCGCCCGCGCTTGAGCAGACGACCGAGGGGCACGTCGTTGTCACTTTTCGGGCGGAAAAGTGACAACAACGTGCCCCTCGGCGTCAGGGGTTCCCGGGGTTAGACGCGGGCGGCGTCGGCTACCGCTCGGGCGGCGGCGAGGCCGGCCGACAGGTCGGCCTTCAGGTCGTCGATGTTCTCCAGGCCGACGGAGAGGCGCACCAGGCCCGGGGTCACTCCCGCGGTGAGCTGCTGCTCCGGGGTGAGCTGGGAGTGCGTGGTCGAGGCCGGGTGGATGACGAGGCTGCGCACGTCGCCGATGTTGGCGAGGTGGCTGAACAGCTTCAGGCTGTCGACGAGGGCCGCGCCCGCGTCCACGCCGCCCTTGAGCTCGAACGACAGCACGGCGCCGACGCCCTTCGGGGCGTACCGGTTGGCTGCGGCGTACCACGGGCTCGTCGGGAGGCCGGAGTAGTTGACCGAGGCGACATCGGGGTGGGCCTCCAGGAACTCCGCGATCTCCTGCGCGTTCTGGGTGTGCCGCTCGACACGCAGCGAGAGCGTCTCGATGCCCTGGATGAGCTGCCACGCGCTCGCCGGCGCGATCGCCGAGCCGAGGTCGCGGAGGAGCTGGACGCGGGCCTTGATGATGTAGGCCAGGCCGTCGCCGACCGCTGCCGTGTAGACGGCGCCGTGGTACGACGGGTCCGGCTGGGTCAGGCCGGGGAACTTCTCGGCGTTCTTCGACCACTCGAAGCTGCCGCCGTCCACGACGACACCGCCGATGACCGTGCCGTGGCCGCCGAGGAACTTGGTGGCCGAGTGCACGATGATGTCGGCGCCGTGCTCGAACGGGCGGATCAGGTACGGGGTCGCGATCGTGTTGTCCACGATCAGCGGGACGCCGGACTCGTGCGCCACCTCGGCGACGAGCTCGATGTCGAGGATGTTGATCTTCGGATTGCCGATGGTCTCCGCGAAGAACAGCTTGGTGTTCGGGCGGACCGCGCGGCGCCACTCCTCGGCGTCGTCCTGGTTCTCCACGAACGTCGTCTCGATGCCGAGCTTGGCGAGCGTGTACTTGAACAGGTTGTAGGTGCCGCCGTAGATCGAGGAGGACGACACGATGTGGTCGCCGGCCTGCGCGATGTTCAGCACCGCGAAGGTCTCCGCCGCCTGGCCCGACGCGACGAGGAGGGCGCCGGTGCCCCCTTCGAGCGCCGCGACGCGCTCCTCCACGACCGCCTGGGTCGGGTTCTGGATGCGGGTGTAGATGTTGCCGAACTCGGCGAGCGCGAACAGGTTCTTGGCGTGCTGCGCGTTGTTGAAGACGTAGGAGGTCGTCTGGTAGATCGGGGTCGCGCGCGCGTTGGTCACGGGGTCCGGCGCGGCGCCGCTGTGGATCTGCTTGGTCTCGAACTGCCAGTCGGCGGCGTCGGTCATGGCTTGAGCTCCTTGTTCGGGTGATGTCCTGCGGGTGGGTGGCACCGTTCGGTGGTCGCTCACACGCTAGACTCGCGGCCGCGCGTGGGCAACGTGCCCGAAACATGCCGTAACCCGTGAGAATAGGCAGCATGAGCAGCAGACGTGTGGTCGTGACGGGAGCGAGTTCGGGGATCGGTGCGGCGACAGTCCGCCTGTTCCGCGAGCGGGGCTGGGAGGTCGTCGGCGTCGCCCGCCGGCAGGAGCGCCTGGACCAGCTCGCGGCGGAGACCGGCGCCGAGGTGTTCGCCGCCGACCTGACCCGCCAGGAGGACGTGGACGCGCTGCGCGACCACCTCGCCGCGACCGGCCCCATCCACGCCCTGGTCAACAACGCCGGCGGCGCCAAGGGGCTCGACTCGGTGGAGGCCTCCAGCGTCGACGACTGGGTCTGGATGTACGAGATCAACGTCATCGGCACCAAGCGCGTGATCAGCGCGCTGCTCCCCTGCTGCGAGACGGCGCGCGCCAGACCGGGCACGCCGACATCCTCAACCTCACCTCGATCGCGGGCCTCAACGCCTACGTCGGCGGCGGCGGGTACAACGCGGCCAAGTTCGCGGAGCACGCCCTCACCGAGGTGCTGCGGCTGGAGCTGAACGGCGAGCCCATCCGCGTGGTGGAGGTCGCCCCGGGCATGGTCGCGACCGAGGAGTTCTCGCTGGTCCGCTTCGACGGCGACCGGGCCCGCCGCGACGCCGTCTACGAGGACGTGCCGGAGCCGCTGACCGCCGAGGACGTCGCCGAGACGATCGTGCACGCGCTCGAACTGCCGCGGCACGTGGACCTCGACCTGATCGTGGTGAAGCCGGTGGCGCAGGCGGCCTCCTACCGCTTCGCCAAAGGCGAGCTGAAGGTCAAGGGCTGACGGGACGATCATGGCGGACGACGCGAAGCGCAGGCGCTGGGAGACGGCCACGGTGTGGCCGGGCGTCGTCGCGAGCGTCGTCTTCCTCGTCGCCTACTCGTGGACGGTCCTGCAGCCGGACATGGGGCGGCTGCTCTACGGGACGCTCATCTCGCTCCTCGCCCTGATCTGGGTGGGGTTCCTCGTGGACTACGTCGTGCGCTTCCACCTCGCGGAGGACAAACGCCGGTTCGTCCGGCACAACGTCGTGGACCTGCTGTCGGTGCTGATCCCGGTCGCGCGGCCGTTCCGGCTGATCGGCGATCTGTTCCGCATCCCGAGCCTGCGCGGCGGGAGCGGGAGCCATCTGCGCCGGCGCATCATCATCATCGCGGGCACCTTCGTGCTGATGTTCATCTACGTCATCTCGCTCGCCGAGTACCAGGTCGAGCGCTACGCCCCCGGGTCCAACATCCACTCCTTCGGCGACTCGCTCTGGTGGGCGTGCGTGACGATGGCGACCGTCGGCTACGGCGACTACTACCCGGTCACGGTGGCGGGACGCCTGCTGGCGATCGTGCTGATGATCGGCGGCGTCGCGATCGTCGGCACCGCGAGCGCCACGATCGTCAACTACCTGAACGACCAGACCCAGCAGGCCAGGGAACGCCGGGCGCGGGAGCACGAGAGGGCGGACGGGCCGAGGCCCGTGGAGGACCCCGACCCGCACCGCCGCGACGACGACTGACGTCGGCTCAGCGTTCGATGGACGCGGGCTCGTCCCCCGAGCCGCCTCCCGCCGGCGCTGCGCCGGTCAGCGATCCCAGCACTGCGCCGAGGTCGATCCCGGCGGCGATCAGGTAGGCGGCGGCGACCGACCAGCCGTTGGCGAGCGCGAGCACCCCCGAGGCGCCGAACAGGGTGAGCCCGGCGCCGAGGCCGGTCCCCGACAGCGCGCCGTCGAGGAGGTCGAAAAGCTCGCCGAAGAGCATCGAGACGAGCAGGACGACGAGCCCGGCGGCGCCGATGGCGATGAAGACGAGCACGGACTCCCCCTTGTCTGCCGCGCTACATTCCGCATCTGACATAGTGGCCAGAGATCGCGGGAGGCCGCGCCGCCACCGCGGCGTAACACAGCACCGCGCACTCCCGCGCTCGGCGAGAATGGGCGCATGGAGTGGCAGACCTCGGCGGACACGGCACCCTCGAGCTTCATCACGGAGGCTCAGGCGCGGTCGCTGCTCGGCAAGCCCGCGGCGAGCGGCGCGTGGAAGGAGTCCGACCCGGCCGGATCGCGGTCGTTCGCCGGGATCGGCGCGTTCGCGTTCGAGAGCGGCGAGAGCGTCCCGTTCGTCCGGGTCGCATACGAGACCTGGGGCGAGCTGTCCGAGGCGCGCGACAACGCCGTGCTCGTGCTGCACGCTCTGACCGGGGACAGCCACGCGGTCGGCGCCGCCGGTCCCGGCCATTCGACGCCGGGCTGGTGGCAGGGCATCATCGGCCCCCGCAAGGCGATCGACACCGACCGCTGGTTCGTCGTCGTCCCGAACATGCTGGGCGGCTGCCAGGGCACCACCGGCCCCGCTTCGATCGCGCCGGACGGCGCGGAGTGGGGGCCGCGCTTCCCGTTCACGACCATCCGCGACCAGGTGAACGCGCAGGCCGCGTTCGCCGACGCCATCGGCGTCGCCCGCTGGGCCGCGGTCGTCGGCGGTTCGATGGGCGGGATGCAGGCGTTGGAGTGGGCCGTGACGTTCCCCGAGCGCGTCGAGCGGCTGGCGGTCATCGCCGCACCCCCGTTCTCCACCGCCGACCAGATCGCGCTCAACTCGGTGCAGATCGAGGCGGTGCGCACCGACCCGCTGTTCCACGGCGGCTACTACTACGACGAGAAGGACGGCGAGGGCCCGCACCGCGGCCTCGCGCTCGCGCGCCGGATGGCGCTGCTCAACTACCGCAGCCCGTCCGAGCTGAACGAGCGGTTCGAGCGCGCCTGGCAGAGCGGGATCAGCCCGCTCGGCGGCGGCGGCCGGTTCGCGGTGGAGTCGTACCTCGACTTCCACGGCAACAAATTCACCCGGCGTTTCGACGCCAACAGCTATCTGACGCTGGTCGAGGCGATGAATTCTCACGACGTCGGCCGCGGTCGCGGCGGACTCGCGGCCGCGCTCTCACGCGTGACGGCGCGCACCCTGGTGGTCGGGATCGACAGCGACCGGCTCTTCCCGCTGGAGGGACAGGAGCTTATCGCCTCCCACCTCCCGGAGACGATCGACGGTAGGCTGCCGGTGGTGATCCGCTCCGACTTCGGTCACGACGGATTCCTGATCGAGGACGACGCGGTCAGCGAGCAGCTCAGGAGGCTGTTCGCGGCGTAGAGGGGAACGGAGGGGCATGTCGCGCATCCAGAAGGAGCGTGATCGGCTGCTCGCCACCACCGCCCGCACCGTCGGCCTCACCGCCACGGCGACGACGCTGCTCACCCTGAGCGTGCCCGGCACGATCCCGCTCCCCTCTACTTCGCGTCGCTCGTCCTGCTGGCCTGCATGGCCGTCGCCCAGTTCCAGCTCGTCGCCCTCAACCGTCTCACGGTCTGGGTGTGCGTGACCGTGGTCGCGGGACTCGGGCTGATCCTCCTGCACCTGCTCCCGCACGCCCAGCTCGGTCCGTCCGCCGTCACCACGATCGGCGTCGTCGGCGCGGTCGGCATCGCCAGCGTCTCGGTGGTCGGGCCGACATCCCGCGCCCGCACGCTGCTGGCCGCGGTGGCCGGCGCCGCGACCATCGGCGCCACGGTGACCACGCTGCTGGCCACCGGGTCGCGGCTCGTCGAGATCCTGATCTTCATCGCGGCCGGCTGGGTCGCCCTGACCGCGACCGGCATCTGGCTGTCGCGGGCGGTGCCGCGGAGCCTGAAGCGCATCTCCACCATGAGCCGCGCCTACCGGGTGGAGCGCCAGGCCAGCGAGACGGAGGCGCGCCGCCGCCAGGGCGCTCGCCTGCTGCACGACACGGTGCTCGCCACGCTCACCCTGCTGGCCCACTCCGGCGTCGGGGTGGGCGTCAGCGCGCTGCGCGAGCAGGCCGCGGAGGACGCCGCCCTGCTCCGCCAGCTCCGGCTCGGCTTCACCCCCGACCCGTCGCGGTCGGGCGACTACCGGCTGAAGCCCGTGGAGGAGTCCACCCTCGGCAACACCCTGGAGTCGGTCAAGCAGCGCTTCCGCCGGATGGGGCTGGAGGTCAACTGGCACGGCGCCGGCCAGGTGCTGCTGCCCAGCGACGTGCTCGACTCGTTCCTGCTGGCGCTCGGCGAGTGCCTGGAGAACGTGCGCAGGCACTCCGGGGTCCTCGAGGCGCACGTGACCATCACCGACGACGAGACAACCGTGCGCGCGATGGTCACCGACGCGGGCAAGGGCTTCGACGTCGCGAGCATCGAGGAGGGCAGGCTCGGCTTCACCGAGTCGATCGTCGCCCGGCTGCGCGACGTCGGCGGCAATGCCCGGCTGTTCTCGTCGCCGGGCAGCGGGACCACCGTGGTGCTGGAGGTGCCGAAGTGACCAGGAACGATCGCACCATCCCGATCTCCCGCGGGCTCTTGGGCGGCCGCGTGCCCGGCGCGCCGAAGCCCGGCACTTCCGGCACCGCCAAGCTGGGGGCGGCGTCGCTCCCGCGCGGCCGGCAGGAGCGCGACGCCCTCGGGCGCGCCAGGCTCGACCTCGGCTTCAACGTCGCCTCCCTCGCGCTGATCGCGTTCCTGTTCGCGATCATGGTCATCACGGCGCCGTATTATCCGGCCCTGCCGTTCAGCGTCGCCGCGTGGGGCGTCCTGATCGTCACCCTGGTGACCGCGCTCGTCCTTCGCTTCCGGCTGCCCGACGTGCTCCCGGACTGGCTGTTCGGCGTCGCGCTGGTGCTGTGGGCGGCGGTCGTGGTGCTCGACGTCCTCGGCACCGTGTCCCCGACGGACTGGCTCCCCCTCACCGCCGCGGCCTCGGTCGGGCCGGCGCTGCTGCTGTGCGTGCCGGTGCGGCCGGCACGCGACATCCTCGTCTCGACGGCGGTGCTCGGGGTGGTGCTCGCCGTCGTCCTGCTGCTGCGGTCGTTCCACGACATCCAGATGCTCGGGCCCGGGATCGCGACCGTCGCGATCGCCGTCGCCCCTCCCCTCGTCGGCGTCGAGATCGTCCGTTCGCTCAGCACCCTGGTCCAGCTGGAGCTGGACCTCGTGCAGGCGCAGAGCACGGTGTCCTCCCCGGGTACGCGGTCGGGATGATGGCCTCGGAGGAACTCGCCCGGCTCGACCTCGCGGCCGAGCGGCTGCTCGACGGCGTCGCGACCGGCCGCACCGCCCTCCCGCTCGACGAGGCGACCGCGGACCAGGCGGCCTCGATCGCCACCGAGCTGCGCCTGCACCTGATCCAGGGCCGCAAGGAGACCTGGCTCTACCACGCGGTCACGGAGTCCGCTCTGCTCGGCCCGACGGTCACGCTCAGCGACCCGGACGGCCTCGCCGCCGGCCTCACCCGTGATCAGCGCGACGGCCTCCTCACCGCGGTCTGGCTGATCATCAGCGACCCGGTGCGCTCCGGCGCCGGACAGACCCGCAGCCTCTCCCTCGACATCGAGCGCGCCGCCGGGCCACAGGTCGCCGCGGGGTCGGCCGTGGCCACCGGTGCCACAATGGGCATCGTGATCACGACCACCGGTGTGCCGCGAAACGGGGTAGACCCTGCGGCGTGGCAAGCTATCCGTAAGGTGGGGCGTCACGCCGAGTCGTTCAGCGACTCGGCGTTGCGGATCGAGATCACCACCGTGAGCGACACGACGGCCGAGCTGACCTGACCCAGCCGGCCAACCAGGAAGACCGGTCACACCGGAAGAAAGGGCTGCTCATGAGCGAGACTCCCCCATCAGGATCGCCATCGTCGACGATCACAAGATGCTCCTCGGCGCACTCACCGAGTGGATCCGCGGCGCGGCGGACGACATCAGCATGGTGGCGGCCGTCGCGAGCTGGCCGGAGCTGCTGACGCACCCGGAGTTCCCGGTGGACGTCGTGCTGCTCGACCTCGACCTCAAGGACAACATCCCGATCTCGCTGAAGCTGTCGACGCTGAAGACGACGGGTGTGCGCACTGTGCTGATGAGCACGTATTCCGAGCCGGCCGTCGTGCGGGAGGCGCTGGCCGCCGGCGCCCTCGGCTACCTCGTCAAGAGCGAGGACGCCGAGATGATCGTGGAGGCCATCCGCGCCGCGAGCAAGGGCGAGTCCTTCATCTCCGCCGAGCTCGACCTCGCGCTCAACGCGGGCGAGCTGGGCGGCGCGCCCAAGCTGAGCGCGCAGGAGCGCCGCGTGATGGCGCTGTACGGCGCGGGCGAGCCGGTGAAGGCCGTGGCCTTCCAGCTCGGCATCTCGGACGAGACCGCGAAGAGCTACCTCAAGCGCATCCGTGAGAAGTACCGCGTGGCCGGATACGACGTCGGCACGAAGGTCGCCCTCCGCAAGCGCGCCATCCAGGACGGCATCCTCCTCCAGAACGACTGACGCGCTGAGCCCGCGCAAACCACCTGACAGGACACGCCGTCTCGCGCCACGCGCAGGCGGCGTGTTCTGTCAGTTCGTTTTGTCGTAACGTGATTGAAACGTCACACTCGAAACGATTCGATAGACTGTCACGGTGAACCCGGTTATCGACGGGCCGACGACGTCGTCGCCGGCCCGTACTCGTCTTGCGCTCCTCGCGCTCGCCCTCGGCGGCTTCGGCATCGGCTCGACCGAATTCGTCGCGATGGGCCTGCTGCCGAACATCGCCCACGACCTCCTGCCCCAACTCTACGCGGCCTCCCCGACGGCCGCGAACGCGCAGGCCGGCTGGATCATCTCGGCCTACGCGCTCGGCGTCGTCGTCGGGGCGCCGACCATCGCCGCGGTCGCCGCACGGTGGCCGCGCAAGAAGCTGCTGCTCTGGCTGCTCGTCGCCTTCACGGTCGGCACCATCGCGTCGGCGCTCGCCCCGACCTTCCAGCTGGTGCTGGTCGCGCGGTTCCTCTCCGCGCTGCCGCACGGCGCGTACTTCGGCATCGCCTCTCTGGTCGCCGCGTCGCTGATGGGGCCGGGCAAGCGCGGCCAGGGCGTCGCGTTCGTGCTCTCCGGGCTCACCATCGCGAACGTCATCGGCGTCCCGTTCATCACCTGGATCGGGCAGCAGCATGGCTGGCGCGTCGCCTACATCGTGGTCGCCGCGATCTTCGCCCTCACCTTCGCCGCCGTCGCCCTCCTCGTGCCGTGGCAGGCGGGCGACCCGCGGGCCACGCTGCGCAACGAGCTGAGGGCCTTCACCCGCCTCCAGGTCTGGCTGGCGCTGCTCATCGGCGCGATCGGCTTCGGCGGCTTCTTCGCGGTCTACACGTACGTGGCGCCGATGGTCACGACGGTCACCGGGCTCCCGGCGTCGGCTGTCCCGCTGGTGCTGATCCTGATCGGCGTCGGGATGACCGTCGGCAACCTCCTCGGCGGCCGGATGGCCGACCGCAGCGTCGAACGCGGGATGCTGGCGTTCTTCGGGGTCATGCTCGCCGGGCTGGCGGCGCTGTTCCTCACCGCGTGGAGCCTGGCCGGCCTCCTGATCTCGGTCTTCGTCGTCGCTTTGGCCGCCTCCGCGCTGTCGCCGATGATCCAGACCCGCCTGATGGACGTCGCCCACGACAGCCAGTCGATCGCGGCGGCGCTGAACCACTCGGCGCTCAACATCGCGAACGCCTCCGGCGCCTTCCTCGGCGGTCTGACCATCGCGGCCGGCTTCGGCTACCTGTCGCCGATCGTCGTCGGCGCGATCCTCGCGGTCGCGGGCATCGTGCTCGCGCTGGTCTCGTTCGGGATCGACCACTCGCGGGAGCGGCGCGGGGTGGACACCGGCGTCGTCCACGCCCAGCGCCCCGACCCGGTGCCGATCGACTGACCGGCGGCTAGCGCGCCCCGTCCTCGAAGAACTCCGCCACGTCCACGTCCACGCCCTCCTCGGCCCGCTCCGGCCGACGGAGGCCGGACCGGACGGCGCCGACGATCGCGACGACGACGGCGCCGGTGAGGGTGCCCGCGATGAGCACGAGCACCGGCAGGTAGATCGGCCACCCGTAGAGCAGCACGAAGTAGCCGATCGTGAGGAACGGGTTCGGGTCCACCTACTCGCCCGCCGCCTCGTCCCGCCGCAGCGCGGCCTCCAGCCGCTCGACCTTGCCGTCGAGCTCGCCGCGGTAACCGGGGCGGATGTCGGCCTTCAGCACCAGCGAGACGCGCGTGCCGTAGGCGCCCACGGCCTCCGTCGCGCGGCGGATCACGTCGAAGACCTCGTCCCACTCGCCTTCGAGCTCGGTGAACATCGAGTTCGTGCGGTTCGGGAGGCCCGACTCGCGGACGATCCGGACCGCGGCCGCGACCGCGTCGTGCACCGAGGCGTCCGGCGCCTCTCCCCCGCTCGGAGCAACCGAGAATGCGACCAGCATGAGCCCCTCCTTACTCTCGTGCACCGGGATGGTAGGTCCGGCGCCCGGACCAGTCTAGGAGGGCGAGCAGACGCCGGTGCGGTTAGGGCGCCTCGCTCACCGGTACCGGGTGCGCGTCGGGCGCCGCGCGGAACGGCCACGCGTGCGCGGGCAGCAGGTCGCCCGACGCCTCGTCCCTGTGCCGCTTGCGCCAGAGCGCGCCGATGGTCCAGCCGAGGACGGCGAAGTACATCAGGTTGCGCGCCGTGAGCACCGCGACCATCGCCGGCAGCGGCACGAGCAGGCCGTCGTACAGGTACGGATAGATGACCTGGGTGAGCGCCGCCGTGGTCAGCACCAGGATGGCCGGCGTCTTGAACCCGCGGCCCTGGTACACCAGCCCGATCACGACCGGGGCGGCGAGCCAGACGATGTACTGCGGCGAGCCCACCTTGTTGAACGCGATGAAGGCCGTCACGAGCGCCAGCGACAGCTCGGGGAGGATGCGCGTGTAGGGCGTCCCGCGCCGGAGCGAGCGGATGCCGATGAGCGCGACGACCAGCACGGTGAGCGCGAGCATCGGGTTCATCAGGGAGCCGCCTGCACCGTCCCCTGGCCCGTCACCTGGAAGGTGAGCAGGTCCCGGTCGTAGTAGACGACGGCGTCGGGGACGTGGAACGCTGCCTGCCACATCCAGAAGGTCGCGACCGGCGCCTCGATCTGGATGCCGCGGTCGGTCTGCGCCGTGATGAAGCTGAGCACGTGCATTCCGCCGCCGAAGATCAGCGGAACGGCCGCGATGATCAGGCTGGTCACGGCTCCGGTCACCACGATCCGCCACCGCGTCTTCATCGCGATCACGGCGGCGACGATGATGGCGGCCGGCCACACCTTGATCCACGTGGCGATGGTCAGCACCACGACCGCGGCGCGCTCGTGGAAGGTCAGCCAGAGCAGCCCGACGATCGCGAGCGAGCCGGAGACGGCGTCGAGGCGGCCGACCGCGATCGGGCCGAGGAGCAGCAGGAAGCCCAGCCACCACCAGGCGGCGACCAGACGGCGCGGCTCACGTCCGACGATGAGGACGGCGAACGCGGCGGCGTTCAGCAGCATGACCATCGTCAGCCAGCCGCCGAGGTAGTTGTCCTCGCCGAACAGCAGCGGCAGCATGATCGGCACGATCGCGCCGAACGGGTACACCCAGTCGGCGTTGAGGCCGACGATCTCGGTGCCCTGTGCGGCGAGCTGCGCCCACGGCTTGTAGACCCAGAAGACGTCGCCGAAGCCCGTGTGCTGCAGCAGCCCGAGGCCGCCGATGACGAGGTGGACGACGAGGAAGCCGATCCACAGGCTCAGCGGGCTGGCCGCGACCCGGCGCAGAGTCGACGCGTCCGAACCCCCGTGCGGCGCAGGAACCGGTAGCGGAGCGGCGTCCATCCCCGCGGCGTCTATCCCCATAGCGCCTCATCTTATGGGACCGGTATCGGTGGCGCCGCCCGCGGAGGCCCGCCAGTGTGCGAGGTCGCTCAGCTTCGCGCGAGCAGCGCCCGCAGCACCGCAGGCACGGCCTCCGCCACGTCGAGCGCCGCCACGGGGCCGCCCTGCGAGGCGGCCTCGCCCGCGCGGCCGTGGACCCAGGCGGCGGTTGCCGCGAGCGCCGCGAGCGCCTCGTGCCCGCGCTCCCGGACGGCGTCGGCGTGTGTCGCGACGAGCGCGCCGAGGATGCCGCCGAGCACGTCGCCGCTGCCGGCGGTCGCGAGCCATGGCGGCCCGGCGGTCACGGCGACACGGGAGCCGTCGGGGGTGGCGATGTGGGTGGTGTGGCCTTTCAGCAGCACCGTCACACCGAGCGCGGAGGCCGCACGCTCGGCCCAGCCTCCCGGGTCCCGGCTGATCTCGTCGGGCTCCGGCGTCGGAGCGGCGTCGTCGGCCGCCGCGGCGAGCGCCTTCGACAGCTCGCGGTAGTGCGGGGTGATCACGACCGGCCCGCGCCCCCGCATCACCAGGTCGAGCGCGCCGGCGTCGATCACCAGCGGGGTGCCGTCGTCGAGCGCCTCGCGGAGCCGGCGGAGGTCGTCGTCGTCGCGGTCGTCGGCGTCCATCCCGGAGCCGAGGAGCCAGGCCTGCACGCGCCCGGGCGCCGAGACGACCTCGGGCCGGCGGCGCAGCACCTCGTGGGCGGCGTGCTCGGGGCCGAGGTACCGGATCATCCCCACGCCGGTGCGGGCGGCCGCCTCGGCCCCGAGCACGGCGGCGCCGGGATAGCGCGCGGAGCCGGTGACCATCCCCAGCACCCCGCGCGTGTACTTGTCGTCGGACTCGGTGGGCACGGCGATCCAGCCGCGGGCGAGCTCCCCGCTCCAGGCCGTCCCCACCGCCAGCTCGGACGGGACCGTCATCTCCTCCATCGAACCTCCTCCGCCCACGATAGGTTGAGAATGTGAGCATCTCCATCCCCGGAACGGTGGTCGTCTTCGACTACGGCGAGGTCATCTCTGTCACTCCGAGCGAGGCGGACCGCACCGCGCTCGTGGGGATCGCCGGCGGCGACGCCGAGCAGTTCTGGCCGGCGTACTGGCGGCACCGCAACGCACTCGACCAGGGCACGCTGTCGATCCAGCAGTACTGGCGCGGCATCGAGCGGGAGCTCGGCGAGAGCTGGGAGGACGCGACGATCCACCGGCTGTGGCTCGCGGACTTCCGGAGCTGGCTCACCATCGACCACGACACGCTCCAGGTGCTGCTCGACCTCAAGGCCGGCGGTACCCGCCTGGCGCTGCTCTCGAACGCGGGCCGCGACTTCGGCTCCTACTTCCGGCACGGCACGCTCGGCGACCTGTTCGAGCAGGTGTTCGTCAGCGGCGAGCTGGGCACGGTCAAGCCGAGCGCCGAGATCTTCGAGCACGTCATGGCCGAGCTCGGCGTGACGCCCGCGCATACCGTGTTCATCGACAACAAGCCCGAGAACGTCGAGGGCGCCCGCGCGCTCGGGATCGCCGGGCACGTCTACACGTCGGCGGACGACCTCCGGGCATATCTGCAGACTCTCGCGGCTTAGTAACGAGTATGACTTCGCTCTTCGATCCGCTGACCCTGCGCGGCGTGACGGTCCGCAACCGCATCTGGACCTCCCCGATGTGCCAGTACTCGGTGCTCGACCACTCGGGGGTGCCGCAGACCTGGCAGCTCGTCCACCTGGGCTCGCTCGCGACGGGAGGCAGCGGGATCGTCTTCACGGAGGCGACGGCCGTCTCCCCGGAGGGCCGCATCTCGCCGCGCGACACCGGCATCTGGTCCGGCGAGCAGGCGGAGGCCTGGCGGCCGATCGTCGAGTTCGTCGCGTCGCAGGGCGCGGTGCCCGCCATCCAGCTCGCGCACGCGGGCCGCAAGGCGTCGAGCTGGCCGGCCTGGGGCTTCGAGGACCGGCACGGCTCTGTCCCGGCCGAGGAGGGCGGCTGGAGCGCCGTCGCGCCCTCCCCGATCGCGTTCGGCGACCTGGCCGTGCCGCAGGAGCTCGACCTCGCCGGCATCGACACGATCGTCGCCGACTTCCGCGCAGCCGCCAGGCGGGCGGTCGACGTCGGCTTCCGCATCCTGGAGCTGCACGCCGCGCACGGCTACCTCCTGCACGAGTTCCTCTCCCCATCGCCAACCACCGCACCGACGAGTACGGCGGCTCGCTGGAGAACCGCGCGCGGCTGCTGCTGCGCGTCGTCGCCGCGGTGCGCGAGGAGATCGGCGACGACCTCCCGCTGTTCGTGCGGTTCTCCGGCAGCGACTGGACGCCGGGCGGCTGGGACGAGCAGCAGACCGCGACGGTCGCCGGCTGGGCGCAGGAGGCCGGCGCCGACTTCTTCGACATCTCCTCCGGCGGCATCCAGACCGGCGTGCGCATCCCGCTGCAGCCCGGCTACCAGGTGCCGTTCGCCGAGCACGTGCGCAGCTCGGCCGAGGTGGACGTCAGCGCGGTCGGCCTCATCACGACGCCGCAGCAGGCGGCCGACATCGTGGAGGGCGGCAGCGCCGACGCGGTCATGCTGGCGCGCGAACTCCTGCGCGACCCGCACTTCCCGTTGCGGGCCGCTCACGAGCTCGGCGTCAGGATCGACTACTGGCCGCCGCAGTACCTGCGGGCGGTCTGGCGCGACTGAGGCGTCGCATCGCCCCGGCTACATCGGAGTCAGCGGCTGGGTCAGGCAGAGGTAGTTGCCCTCGCTGTCCTGGAACCAGGCCGACTTGCCGGTGTCGTCCGTCGCCACGCCGTTCTCGGTCTTCAGGCCGGGGAAGTCGTAGTCCGCGAACTGCACTCCCCTGCCGCGCAGGTGCTCCATCTCGGCATCGATGTCGTCCACCAGCCAGCACATGGCGGTGTTCTGCGCGGTGCCGGCGTTGGACGTCTCGTAGATGTAGATCCAGGAGTCCCCGCCCGTGCGGTAGCGGACCCCCTGCTCGCTGGTGTCCTCCGGTTCGAGTTCGAGCTTGTCGCGGAACCACGCCGTGGCGCGCGCCAGGTCCGAGGCAGGAAGGACGGAGTAGGTCTTGCTCGACGATAACATGAGAATTTCTCCTCTTCTTTCCGCGCGCATGCTACTCGCCGGTGGCGGCTTTGGCCCCCTGAACAGAACGGTCTACAGCCGCCGCGTGGCGTCCTGCACTTCGCCGACGAGCTCCTCGATGATGTCCTCCAGGAACACCACGCCGGCGGTCGTGCCCTCGCCGTCGACCGCGCGCGCCAGGTGGCTGCCGGTGCGGCGCATGCTCTCCAGCGCGTCCTCAAGGTCGGAGTCGATGAACACCGTGACCAGGCGGCGGATCCGCTTGACGGGCACCGGGAGGTCGAAGCCGGTCTCCTCCAGGTCGAGCACATCCTTCAGGTGCAGGTAGCCGGTCGGCTCGCCGTCGGCGTCCGGCACGACGTAGCGCGAGAAGCCGTACTTGGCGACGGCCCTCTCCACGTCCGCGGGCGTCGGTGCGGGCGGCAGCGAGACCAGCGTCTCCGGCTTCACCATCGCGTCGCGCACCTTCTTCTCGGTGAACTCGAACGCCGCGGTCAGCGCGCCGATCCGGTCGGTCAGCAGGCCCTCGCGCGTCGACTGGCTCACGATCGTGGCGACCTCGTCGAGCGTGAAGGTGCTGGCCGCCTCGTCCTTCGGCTCCACCCGGAACAGCCGGAGCACCGCGTTCGCGCTCGCGTTCAGCGCGACGATGATCGGGCGCACCGCGCGTCCGATGCCGACCAGCGGAGGCGCGAGCAGCAGCGCCGCCCGGTCGGGCATCGAGAACGAGATGTTCTTCGGCACCATCTCGCCGAAGACCACGTGCAGGAACGACACCAGCACCAGCGCGATGATGAACGCGACCGTGCCGATCACGTCCTCGGACCAGCCCGTCGCGTGCAGCGGAGCCTCCAGCAGGTGGTGGATGGCCGGCTCGGAGACGTTCAGGATCAGCAGCGAGCAGACGGTGATGCCGAGCTGCGTGGTCGCGAGCATGAGGGTCGCGTGCTCCATCGCGTAGAGCGCGGTCTTGGCGCTGCGCTTGCCGCGCTCCGCCAGTGGCTCGATCTGCGAGCGCCGAGCGGAGATGACCGCGAACTCGGCGCCGACGAAGAACGCGTTCACGAGGAGGAGCACCACCAGCCAGGCGATTCCGGCCCAGTCGCTCATGCGGCACCTCCCGTCGACGGCTCGTCCGGGTCGGGCGTGTAGCGGATCCGGTCGACCCTCCGCCCGTCCAGCCGCTCGACGCGCAGGGTGCCGCCGTCGATCAGGACCTCGTCGCCGACCTTCGGGAGGCGGCCGAGCTCGTTCATGACGTAGCCGGCGACCGTCTCGTACGGGCCCTCCTCCGGAACGGTCACGCCCGCCTGCTCCCGCAGCTCGTCCGGGCGCAGGATGCCGGGGAAGGTGATGGAGTCGCGGCCGCGGACCACGCCGGCCCGGGTCCGGTCGTGCTCGTCGGCGACCTCGCCGACGATCTCCTCGACCAGGTCCTCCAGCGTCGCGATGCCCGAGGTGCCGCCGTACTCGTCCACGACGACCGCCATCTGGTAGCCGCGGCCGCGGAGCTCGCCGAGGAGGGTGTCGAGCGTCATCGTCTCCGGCACGCGCAGCGCCTCGGTCTGGAGGGCGGAGACGGGCACACGCGCGCGGCGCTGGCGCGGGACGGCGACGGCCTGCTTGACGTGCACGAAGCCGACGACGTCGTCCACGTCCTCGTCCATGACGGGGAAGCGCGAGTAGCCGGTGCGGCGGGCGAGCCCGATCACGGTCTGCGCCGGGTCGGTGCGCTTGACGGCCTCCACCCGGGGCCGCGGCGTCATCACGTCGGACGCGGTGCGCGACGAGAACGCGAGCGTGCGGCTCAGCAGCGTGGCGGTGTCGGCCTCCAGCACCCCGGCGCTCGCCGACCGCCGCACGAGGGAGGACAGCTCGTCCGCGGTGCGGGCCGCCGACAGCTCCTCCTTCGGCTCGATGCCGAGCAGCCGGAGGAAGCCGTTGGCCGTGCCGTTGAGCACGAAGACGAACGGGCGGAATACCATCGTGAACACGGTCTGGAAGGGGATGACCAGCTTGGCCGTCGCGATCGGCAGCGCGAGAGCGAAGTTCTTGGGCACCAGCTCGCCGAGGATCATCGACAGCAGCGTCGCCACCGTGATCGCGACCACCGACGCGATCACCACGACCGCGCCGTCCGGGAGGCCGAGTGCGGTGAGCGGGTCGCGCAGCAGCGAGCTGATCGCGGGCTCCATCGTGTAACCGGTCAGCAGCGTCGTCAGCGTGATGCCGAGCTGGGCGCTGGAGAGGTGCGTGGAGGTGATCTTGAGGGCGGCGATCGTCATCGTCAGCCGCGACTCGCCGCGCTCGCGCCGCGCTTCGAGGTCGGCGCGGTCGAGGTTCACCAGGGCGAACTCGCTGGCGACGAAGAGGCCGGTGCCGACGGTCAGGAGGAGGCCGACCCCCAGCAGGATCCACTCAGAGAGCACGGCGACCACCCCGCCCGGGCGGACTCATCGGTTGGAATGGGCTGGCAGAAGGAGGGTCGTCCATTTCCCGAGAAGTATAGCGGCGCGGACCGCCGAAATGCCGGGGGTCGGACGGTCCGCGCGATTCCCAGCGGACGCATCGGATCGCCATAGCGCGTCCGGAGCGGGCGGCGGCATCCTCACGGCAGAAGTCCACCGAGAGGAACGCACGATGAGCACCACAGCCCCGAACCCCGGCCAGCCCTGGCAGCCGGACCCGCAGTACGGCCAGCCGGCGCCGCAGTACGCGCCGCCCGCTCCGCACTACGCGCCGCAGGGCTCCGTGCCGCAGGGTTCCATGCCCCCGGCCAGGGAGTCGCACGGCAGCGTCCTGCACCGCTGGCCCAGCTGGGCGCAGAACAGCGCCCTCGCGGTCGGCGCCGTCGCCGTGCTCGTCATCGTCTTCTTCGCCGGCTATTTCACCGCCCACGCGGTCGACGGCGGAGCGCGCGGCGGCTTCGGCACGAACCAGAACTTCACCCCGCGCCAGTTCGGCGGCAACGGCGGCTTCGGCGGCCAGTCCGGCAACGGCTTCGGCGGCCAATCGGGTTCCGGAACCGGTTCGGGCACCGGTTCCGGCAACGGCTCCTAGGGGCGCTACCAGCTGACGGGGAGGGCCTTGCCCTCCTCGTAGCCGGCGGCGGATTGGATGCCGACGAGGGCGCGGTCGTGGAACTCGGCCAGCGTGCGGGCGCCGGCGTAGGTGAACGAGCTGCGCAGGCCGGTCGTGATCATGTCGAGCAGGTCCTCGACCGACGGCCGCAGCGGGTCGAGGTAGATGCGCGAGCTGGAGATGCCCTCGGCGAAAAGCGTCTTGCGCGCCCGGTCGAACGCGTCGAGCCGCTCGAACCGGCCGGTGACCGCCTTGGTGGAGGCCATCCCCCAGCTCTCCTTGTAGAGCGCGCCGCGCTCGTCGCTCACGATCGCCCCCGGCGCCTCGATGGTGCCGGCGAACCAGGAGCCGATCATCACGGACGCGCCGCCCGCGGCGAGCGCCAGCGCGACGTCGCGCGGGTACCGCACCCCGCCGTCCGCCCAGACGTGCGCGCCGAGCTCGCGCGCGGTCGCGCTGGTCTCCAGCACGGCCGAGAACTGCGGGCGGCCGACAGCCGTCATCATGCGCGTGGTGCACATCGCGCCGGGACCGACGCCGACCTTGAGGATGTCCGCGCCCGCCGCGACCAGGTCGCGCACGGCCTGCTCCGTCACCACGTTGCCCGCGACGATCGGCAGGCCGAGCCCGAGCTTCTTGACGGTGTGGATGGCGCGGCGCATGCCGTCCTGGTCGCCGTGCGCCGTGTCGATCACCAGCACGTCGACGCCCGCCGCGGCCAGCGCCTTGGCCTTCGACGCGACGTCGCCGTTGATGCCGACCGCCGCCGCCACGCGCAGGCGGCCGTGGGCGTCGAGCGCCGGCGTGTAGATGGTGGAGCGCAGCGCGCTCGTGCGGCTCAGCGTGCCGACCACCCGCCCGTGCGAGAGCACCGGCGCGAAGGCGAGGCCGGCGGCGTCCATGACGTCGAACGCGGCCCGGCCGTCCGGGAGGTCGTCCGCGTCCAGCGAGGTGAGCGCGCCGTGCAGGAGGTCGCCGATCCGCGCGTCCGCCAGCGCCGACCCGAGCTGGACGGCGGCGAGGCAGCCGAGGTACTTCCCGGCGTCGTCGCTCACGACCACGCCGTGCCCCTCGACGGCAGGGACGCGCCGCAGCACGTCGGCCACGGTCTCCTCGGGGCGCGCTTCGTACGGCGTGTCGAACGCCACCGGCTGCGCCTTGACCCAGCGGATCGCCTCGTCCAGGTCCTGCAGGTGCATGTCCTGCGGGAGCACGCCGAGACCGCCGCGGCGGGCGAGCGTGGCGGCCAGCCGCTTGCCGGTCACCGAGTTCATGTTCGCGGACACGATCGGGATGGTCGCGCCCGTCCCGTCCTGCGGCGCGAGCGACACGTCGAGACGGCTCGTCACGTTGGATCGCGAGGGGACCAGGAAGACGTCCGAGTAGGTGAGGTCGTGCCGCGGAGTCGTCGCATAGAACTGCATGAGAATAACGGTATCCTCCCGGGCCGAACGCCCGCACCCGGTCGCGGATGGGATTAGGCTTGAACCTCGGATGGAACGGGTGGTCCAAGGCTGCCCGATCGTAACGAAATCAATGGAGAGAGTGGGCGATCGGCTGTGTCGAGCCAATTGACCGGAGTAGGAACCGACGACGGATCGTCGGGCGAGTTCGGAGCCAACGAGTGGCTCGTCGAGGAGCTGTACGAACAGTTCCTCAGGGACAGGAACTCGGTCGACAAGTCCTGGTGGCCGATCCTGGAGAACTACAAGCCGAGCGCGAAGGAGGGCGAGGCCTCGACCCCGAGCGAGACGCCCGCCCCGACGCCGGCCGAGCCGGGCGTCCCCACCCCCACCGAGCCGACCGTCCCGACGCCGACCGAGCCGACGGTCCCGACTCCTCCCGCGCAGCCCCCGGCGCCCGCACCCGCGCCCGGCGCCCCTGAGCAGCCCTCCGGTCCGTCCGAGTCGTCCGAGCCCAGCCCGGTCACGACCCCCATCCCGATCATCGGCGCCCAGCCGGTGGCGCGCACCACCTCGATCGCGCCCAAGCCGCAGCCGGTCCCCGCCGACGCGCCGGTCACCTCCCCCAACGCCACCGTGGAGGCGGCCGAGGAGGACAAGGTCACCCCGCTGCGCGGCATGGCGAAGTCGCTCGCCACCAACATGGACGCCTCGCTCACCGTCCCGACCGCGACCAGCGTGCGGACCATCCCCGCCAAGCTGATGATCGACAACCGCATCGTCATCAACAACCACCTCAAGCGCGCCCGCGGCGGCAAGGTGTCGTTCACCCACCTGATCGGCTGGGCGCTCATCCAGGCGCTCAAGGACTTCCCGAGCCAGAACGTCTACTACGAGGAGGTCGACGGCAAGCCCTCCGTCGTCGCCCCGGCGCACATCAACCTCGGCATCGCGATCGACCTGCCGAAGCCGGACGGCACCCGTGCCCTGCTCGTGCCGAGCATCAAGCGCGCCGACACGATGGCCTTCGGCGAATACCTGGCCGCGTACGAGGACCTCGTCTCCAAGGCCCGTAACAACAAGCTCACCGCGGGCGACTTCGCCGGCACCACCATCTCGCTGACCAACCCGGGCGGCATCGGCACGGTGCACTCCGTCCCGCGCCTGATGAAGGGCCAGGGCGCCATCATCGGCGCCGGCGCGCTCGAATACCCGGCCGAGTTCCAGGGCTCCAGCGAGAAGACTCTCGCCGGCCTCGCGATCGGCAAGACCATCACGCTGACCAGCACCTACGACCACCGGGTCATCCAGGGCGCGGGCTCGGGCGAGTTCCTGAAGATCGTGCACGAGCTGCTGATCGGCAAGCGCAGCTTCTACGAGGACATCTTCGCCGAGCTGCGCATCCCCTACATCCCGATCCACTGGAACCCGGACATCTCGGTCGACCTGGCCAGCGCCGTCGACAAGACCGCCCGCGTGCAGGAGCTGATCAACTCCTACCGGGTGCGCGGCCACCTCATGGCCGACGTCGACCCGCTGGAGTACGTCCAGCGCAGCCACCCCGACCTCGAGATCGAGAACCACGGCCTCACCTTCTGGGACCTCGACCGCGAGTTCGTCACCGGCGCGTTCGGCGGCGACAAGCGCAAGATGAAGCTGCGCGACATCCTCGGCGTGCTGCGCGACTCCTACTGCCGCACTGTCGGCGTCGAGTACATGCACATCCAGGACCCGGCCCAGCGCAAGTGGTTCCAGGACAAGCTGGAGCGCCCGTACGAGAAGCCGACCCACGACGAGCAGCTGCGCATCATGGGCAAGCTCAACGAGGCGGAGGCGTTCGAGACCTTCCTGCAGACCAAGTACGTCGGGCAGAAGCGGTTCAGCCTGGAGGGCGGCGAGTCCACCATCGCGCTGCTGGACACCATCCTGCAGGGTGCCGCCGAGGCCGGGATGGACGAGGCGGCGATCGGCATGGCCCACCGCGGCCGGCTCAACGTGCTCACCAACATCGCGGGCAAGACCTACGGTCAGATCTTCCGCGAGTTCGAGGGCACGCAGGACCCGCGCACCGTGCAGGGCTCCGGCGACGTCAAGTACCACCTCGGCACCGAGGGCACCTTCAAGGGCGCCGACGACGCGGAGATCCCGGTCTACCTGGCCGCGAACCCGTCGCACCTGGAGGCCGTCGACGGCGTCCTGGAGGGCATCGTCCGCGCCAAGCAGGACCGCCGCCCCGCCGGCACCTTCCTCACCCTGCCGATCCTCGTCCACGGCGACGCCGCGATGGCGGGCCAGGGCATCGTGGTCGAGCAGATGCAGATGTCGCAGCTGCGGGCGTACCGCACCGGCGGCACCATCCACGTCAACATCAACAACCAGGTCGGCTTCACCACGCCTCCCGGCGAGGTCGGACGTCGGTCTACTCGACCGACGTGGCGAAGACCATCCAGGCGCCGATCTTCCACGTGAACGGCGACGACCCGGAGGCCGTGGTGCGCGTCGCGCAGCTCGCGTTCGAGTACCGCCAGGAGTTCAAGCGCGACGTGGTCGTCGACCTGATCGTCTACCGCCGTCGCGGTCACAACGAGGGCGACGACCCCTCGATGACGCAGCCGCTGATGTACAACCTCATCGAGGCCAAGCGCTCCGTCCGCCGCCTCTACACCGAGGCCCTCGTCGGCCGCGGCGACATCACCGAGGAGGAGTACCAGGCGGCGCACGCCGACTTCCAGGACCGCCTCGAGCGCGCCTTCATGGAGACGCACGCCGCGCAGACCAACTCGGTGCCGATCATCACGCAGGGCGAGGCCACGGCCGACCTGGAGCACCCGATCGCGCAGCAGGATGAGAACGACAACGTCGGCGAGCCGGACACCACGGCTGTCAGCGAGCAGGTCATCTCGCTCATCGGCGACGCGTTCAACAACCCGCCCGCGGGCTTCACCGTGCACCCGAAGCTGCAGCAGCTCCTCAACAAGCGCAGCGACATGAGCCGCAACGGCGGCATCGACTGGGGCTTCGGCGAGCTGCTGGCGCTCGGCAGCGTGCTGCTGGAGGGCACCCCGGTGCGCCTCGTCGGCCAGGACTCGCGCCGCGGCACGTTCGTGCAGCGCCACGCCGTCCTCCACGACCGCATGAACGGCCAGGAGTGGCTGCCGCTGGCGAACCTCAGCGACAACCAGGCGAAGTTCTGGATCTACGACTCGCTGCTGAGCGAGTACGCGGCGATGGGCTTCGAGTACGGCTACTCGGTCGAGCGGGCCGACGCGCTCGTGCTCTGGGAGGCCCAGTTCGGCGACTTCGCCAACGGCGCCCAGATCATCATCGACGAGTTCATCACCTCGGCCGAGCAGAAGTGGGGCCAGCGCTCGTCGCTCGTGCTCCTCCTCCCGCACGGCTACGAGGGCCAGGGGCCGGATCACTCCAGCGCCCGCATCGAGCGCTACCTGCAGCTGTGCGCCGAGAACAACATGACCGTCGCGCGCCCGTCGACCCCTGCGTCGTACTTCCACCTGCTGCGCCGCCAGGCCTACGCCCGGCCGCGCCGTCCGCTCGTGGTGTTCACGCCGAAGGCGATGCTGCGCCTGCGCGGCGCATCCAGCGATGTCGCCGACTTCACGAACGGCAAGTTCGAGCCGGTCATCGACGACGCGCGGATCACCGACAAGGCGGCGGTCAAGCGCGTGCTGTTCATGGCGGGCAAGCTCTACCACGACCTCGCGAACGAGCTGGAGAAGAACCCGAACCCGGAGATCGCGCTGGTGCGCGTGGAGCAGTTCTACCCGCTCCCCGGCGAGGAGCTGAAGGCCGTGGCGGACTCCTACCCGAACGCCGAGCTGGTGTGGACGCAGGACGAGCCGGAGAACCAGGGCGCCTGGCCGTTCATCATCCTGGAGACCTCCAAGCTGGGCCCGCGCCCGATCGGCGTCATCTCGCGCCCCGCGTCCGCGTCGCCCGCCGCGGGCTCCGCGAAGCGCCACGCGCAGGAGCAGTCGCTGCTGATCCAGCGCGCACTGACGCTCTAGAACCCGTCGACAACGGAGGAGCCGCGGCCCGATTCGGGCCGCGGCTCCTCCGTTTCCTGCTTTCCGAGGCCGCGTCGGCCCGGATCTCCTCCGTTAGCCGCGCAGCTCCGCGACCAGTGCTTCCACGCGCTGCTTGATGTCGTCCCGGATCGGCCGCACCTCTTCGATCGGCCGGCCGGCCGGATCGGTCAGGTCCCAGTCCTCATACCGCTTGCCGGGGAAGATCGGACAGGTGTCGCCGCAGCCCATCGTGATGACGACGTCCGACTCCTTCACCGCGTCGGTGGTGAGGATCGCCGGAGTGTTCCCGGCGATGTCGATGCCCTCCTCGGCCATCGCCTGCACGGCGATCGGGTTGAGCCGATCGGCGGGCTCGGAGCCGGCCGAGAGCACCCGCACGCGGTCGCCGCCGAGAGCGCTCAGGTAGCCCGCGGCCATCTGCGAGCGGCCGGCGTTGTGGACGCAGACGAAGAGGACGGTGGGGGTGGTGTCGGTCATCCGGTTCTCCAGGTTCGGGGTGGTGGGCCGCCGCGTCCGCGACGGCCCGGTCGGTCAGCAGCAGTCCGGCGGGCAGGAGCCGTCCGGCAGCGGCTGGCATTCGGTCGTGTCGCAGCAACCCATGTTCATTCTCCCTTCTCCATCGACGGTTGTCGATGAACCAAGGATGAACAACTACATTGACGTTTGTCAATGTATCGAGGAAGATCAGAGTATGGCGATCATCGAGCTCCTCCCCTGCGCGACCTCCAGGCGTGCTGCGCGCCCATCACGAAAGAGGTGATCAGCGAGGAGAACGCCGTCTCGGTCGCCCGGGCGATGAAGGCGCTGGCCGACCCGGCGCGGCTCCGGCTGCTCTCGATGGTCGCCGCTCACGAGGACGGCGAGGCCTGCGTGTGCGACCTGACCGAACCGCTCGACCTCTCCCAGCCCACGGTGTCCCACCACCTCAAGATCCTGGTGGAGGCCGGCTACCTCAGCCGCAGCAAGCGCGGCACTTGGGCCTACTACCGGATCGTCCCGGGCTCGCTCGACATCGTCTCGTCGTTCCTGACCTCGGTCTGACGCCCGGTCACCCGTCACGAAGCCGGGCGTGGAAGCCGCGGATGGCGTCAGCAGCGGCTGCCGGATGCTCGAACCCGGCGAAGTGCCCTCCCGCCGGCGCCGGCACGAACTCGCGCAGCCCGGGCGCGGCACGCTCCGCCAGTGAGCGCGGGAAGCCGGCGAACCCCGGCTCCCGCCCGAGGTAGACCCCCACCGGCGCCGCGATCGGTGGCCGGGGCGGGTTCTGCTCGTAGTCGTAGTACTGCTGGAAGGACGTCCCGATGCTCTCGGTCGTCCAGTACAGCGTCGCGATCGTGTAGAGGATGCCGGAGTCGGCCACGCGCTGCCACGCGCCGTCCTCGCGGTCGTCGATCCAGTCGTGCCACTTGTCGGCGATCCAGGCCAGCAGCCCGGCCGGGGAGTCGTTCAGCGCCGCCGCGATGGTGTCGGGGCGGGTGAGCATGATCTCGCTGTAGCCGCCGTCCAGCCGGTCGTACGCGTCCAGCGCGGCGAGGTAGCGGGCCTCGTCCTCGTCCACCGGGTCGCCCTCCGGGAACAGGCCGCTCAGCAGCTGGATGCCGACCAGGCTGTCCGCGTGGTCGACGCCGAGCCAGGTGGAGGCTCCCCCACCGATGTCGCCGCCGAACGTCGCGTAGCGCTCGAAGCCGAGCGCCTCGGTCATCAGCCCGTGCAGCGCGTCCGCGATCGCGCGCCGGGTCAGCGGCGGCTCCAGCGCCTCGGAGAAGACGAACCCGGGGAGGGACGGGACGACGACGTCGAAGGAGTCCGAGAGCAGGCGCGCGAGCGGAAGGTACTCGACGAACGCGCTCGGCCAGCCGTGCACCAGCAGGAGCGGGGTGTGCGGCCCCGGCCCCGTGCCGCGCACGCGCGCGAAGTGCAGGCGGTGGCCGGCCACCGTGGCGACGTGCTGCTCCACGGCGTTCAGCCGCTCCTCCTCTGCGCGCCAGTCGAACGCCAGCCAGCCGTCGACCAGCGCACGCAACTCCTCCCCGCCGAGGCCGCCCTCCCAGCCGGAGCGCGGCGAGCGCGGGTAGCGCGTGCGGGCGAGGCGGTCCCTCAGGTCCGCGAGGACGTCGTCGGGCGCCTGGATACGGAAGTCGTCGATGGCCATCCGGCCACCGTAGCGGGAGCGCCCGACAGCCGGCCCGCTACTCCCGCGCCAGCATCGCCGCGGCCTCCCGCTCCAGGTCGAGGTAGGGCTCTCCGCTGACATCCACGACCACGCGGTGCAGCGTGCCGCCCGTGAACCGGAACGGCCGCTCCCCCGGGTAGTCGTCGGTCACCGGCTCGCCGCCGTCGTACCCGACGCAGAGGCCCTCGCCGGTGAGGGAGAAGTAACCGGGCTGCGTCTTGATGCGGCCCTCGCCGACCTTGCGGTCGCCGTGGTACAGGCTCAGGATGCCGGTCGCCAGGCCGGGCGCCTCCTCGCCGTCCTTCTCGAACGCCGCCGACAGGAGGAGATTCTCGCCTGCGGGGAGGTCCTCTGTCGCGTCGATGCGCTGCTCCAGGCTGCCGACGAAGTTGTAGACGTAGTGCAGCCGGCCGTCCTTCACGTAGAGGGTGTGGCCGCCGAACCGGGCGCCGTGCGCGAAGAGCACGCCCTCCGCCCCCGGCGACGGCAGGTCCACGAGCGCCCCGATCGCGTACGAGCGGTTGCGGATGTTGACCGCCTGCGACTCGGGGATCTCGGCCCCGCCCACCCGGTACACATAGCGGTTCCGCGGGCTCGTCAGCGTCGGGCGCGGGGTCAGCAGGATCTCGATCGCCGAGCGGTCGTCCAGCGGGAACGCCTGGTTGGCGCCCGCCTCGGCGAACCACAGGTTGACCAGCTCACGCACCCTGTCCGGATGCTCGGCCGCCAGGTCGTGGACCTCCGAGCGGTCGACGTCGGTGTGGTACAGCTCCCAGGTGTCGTCGTTGAACCGGCTCCAGCCGCTGAGCACGGGGTGGTTCGACACCGCCTTCCAACCCTCGTGCCAGAGGGACCGCGAACCGAGCATCGCGTAGAACTGCGTCGGCCGGGTGGTCGGGGAGTCGGCGTCCGCGACGGCCGAGCGCATGCTCACCCCGTCCATCCGGGACTGCACGTGCCCTCCGATCTGCTCGGGGACCTCCACCTCCAGCAGGTCGAGGATGGTCGGCACGATGTCGACCGCGTGGTGGTACTGGTGCCGGAGTTCACCGCCGTGCCCGAGCTTCTTCGGCCAGGACACGATGCAGGGGTCCGCCGTCCCGCCGTTGTAGTCGTAGCGCTTCCACATCTTGAACGGGGTGTTGAAGGCCATCGCCCAGCCGTTCGGGTAGTGGTTGTAGGTCTTCGGGCCGCCGAGCTCGTCCAGCAACGCCAGGTTCTCCTCCAGGCTGTCCGGGATGCCGTTGAAGAACTTGTTCTCGTTCACCGAGCCCTCCGGGCCGCCCTCGCCGCTGGCGCCGTTGTCGGAGACCAGCACGATCAGCGTGTCATCGAGGACGCCGGACTCCTCCAGGTAGTCGAGCAGCCGGCCGATCTGGTCGTCGGCGTGCGCGAGGAAGCCGGCGTAGACCTCGGCCATCCGCGCGTAGAGCCGCTTCTCGTCGTCGCCGAGGGTGTCCCACGGCTTGGTCACGTCGAGCGGAGGGAACGGCTGGCCCTCCGGTCCGCTGCGGGTCTCCGTCGTGCCGATCGGGTTGATGGGCGGCAGCTCCGTGCCCTCCGGGACCAGCCCGAGTGCGATCTGCCGCTGCAGGATCTCCTCCCGGATCGCCTCGTAGCCGCCGTCGAAGCGCCCGGCGAACCTGTCGATCCACTCCTTGGGCGCGTGGTGGGGCGCGTGCGCGGCGCCGGGCGCGTAGTAGAGGAAGAACGGCTTGTCCGGCGCCAGCGCCTTCGCGTCGCCGATGAACTCGATGGCCTTGTCCGTGAGGTCGACGGTGAGGTGGTAGCCGTCCTCCGGCGACGCCGGCTGGTCGACGGGATGGTTGTCGTAGACCAGGTCCGGATACCACTGGTTCGTCTCGGCGCCGAGGAAGCCGTAGAACCGCTCGAATCCGCGCCCGGTCGGCCAGTTGCGCCGCGTGGAGGCGAGGTTCATCTCGTCCGACGGGCAGAGGTGCCACTTGCCCACGATGTAGGTGTTCCAGCCCTGCTCCCCCAGGATCTGCGAGAGCATCCCGTTCTCCTGCGGGATGGTGCCGCTCGCGTTCGGGAAACCGGTGGCTGCCTCCGTGATGCACGCCATCGAGTTGCGGGTGTGGTTGCGCCCGGTGAGGAGAGCGGAGCGCGTCGGCGAGCACAGCGCGGTGGTGTGCCACTGCGTGAACCGCACACCGGAGTCGGCGAGCCGGTCGATGTTCGGGGTGTCGATCGGGCCGCCGTAGCAGCTCATCGCCGAGAACCCGACGTCGTCCAGCACGATCAGGACGACGTTGGGCGCGCCCTCCGGGGCCTTGGGCGGCTCGAACGGCGCCCAGTCGGGCTCCGAGTCGCGGATGTCCAGGTCGATCCGGCCCCGGAACGGTGCAGGCATGATGTCCCCTCTCGGCTCCGGCTGGCAGACACCGAGCGGCGCGGCGACCCCGGACGGCCGCACCCTAACCCGGTCCTTCCGGCGGCGGCAACCCCGATTGCACCGGCCGATCCCGGCGCAGTAGCATCCGGCCGGAGCAGCGAACGAGCAGACCCGGGAGCCGACATGACCGGAACGACCGCAGCGGCCTCGCAGGCCACCATCCGCCGCATCATCGCACCGCTGGCGCTGGCGCAGTTCATCTGCAGCTTCGCCGGCTCGAACATGAACGTGATGATCAACGACATGTCGCGCGATCTCGGCACGACGGTCCAGGGCATCCAGATCAGCATCACGCTGTTCCTGCTCACGATGGCCGCCCTGATGATCCCGATGGGCAAGCTGACCGACAATATCGGCCGCAAGCGCAGCTTCGTCATCGGCCTGATCGTCTACGGGGTCGGCGCGCTCGTCACGGCGCTCGCGCCGGGGCTGTGGGCGGTGATCCTGGGCAACTCGCTGCTGGAGGGCATCGGCACCGCCATGCTCATCCCGCCGGTCTACATCCTCACCACGATCTGCCTGCCGGACATCCCGACCCGCGCGGTCGCGTTCGGGATCATCAGCGGGATGGGCGGCGTCGGCGCCGCGGCGGGCCCGCTCATCGGCGGCCTGATCACGACCGGCATCAGCTGGCGGGCGGCGTTCGTGTTCCAGGCGCTGGTGATCGTGGTCATCCTGCTGCTCAGCCGGTCGCTCACCGACCCGCTGCCCGCCGACCCGTCGCGGCCGTTCGACACGGTGGGCGCGATCCTCTCGGCGCTGGGACTGTTCGTGCTGGTGATGGGGATCCTCGCCGCCGACACGAGCGTGCCGCTGATGATCGTGCTCGTGCTCGCGGGGGTCGCGATCCTGGTGGGGTTCTTCCTCTGGGTGCGCCGGCGCGAGCGGACCGGGAAGGCGCCGCTGCTGTCCACGAGCCTGTTCCGGGTGCGAGTGTCGAACCTCGCGCTGATCACCCAGAACCTGCAGTGGGTCATCCTGATGGGGACCTCGTTCACCGTGTCGGCGTACCTCCAGGTGGTGCGCGGCTACAACGCCATCCAGACCGGCGTGATCTTCACCGCGGCGACGGTCGGGCTGCTGCTGACCTCCCTGCTCGCCGGGAGGCTGGCGCGCCGGTTCTCGCAGCGCGGGCTGATCGTCACCGGCTTCGTGCTCTGCGTGCCCGGGGTGGTCCTGCTCATCTGGCTCGCGGCGGGCACGACAGGAGGCTGGCCGTTCGTGCCCGGGCTGTTCCTGATCGGCGCCGGTCTCGGCCTCATGCTGACGCCGTCGGTGAACGTGGTGCAGTCGGCGTTCCCCGAGCGGGTCCAGGGCGAGATCTCCGGGCTCTCGCGCAGCGTCTCCAACCTCGGCTCGACCTTCGGCACCGCCATCGCCGGCACCATCCTGGTGGCGAACCTGCAGCGCGGAGGCGAGGCGTACGGCATCGCGATGGCCGTGGTCGCGGTGCTCGGGGCGACGGGGCTGATCGCGGCGCTGCTGCTGCCGCGCACAGCGGCGGAGCCTGTGCCCGCCTGAGACGGCATTGTCGCGGCCACGAGCGCCGTTGTACCGTGTGGCCGACCGGGGAGGCTGCCATGAGCGACGAACGACAGACCGCGTGGATCGGCTGGGGCTGGTTCGCAGCCATCATGATCCTGATCAGCGGCGCGATCGAGATCCTGTTCGGGATCCTCGCGATCCTCCTGCCCGCGAGCCAGTACTTCACGACCAGCGAGGGCACCACGGTCTACTACGTCTCGCTGTGGGGGTGGTGGCACCTCCTGATCGGCCTGGTGCTCATCGCCGCCGGCATCGCCCTGGCGAACGGCCGCACCTGGGCGCGGGTCTTCGCGGTGATCGTGGTCGCCGTCAACGCCGTGAGCCAGTTGCTGTCCCTGCCGGCACAGCCCTGGTGGTCGATCATCGTGTTCGCGCTCGACCTCGTCGTCATCTACGCGATCACCGTGCACGGGCGCGAGCTGCGGGCGTACGACCGGGCGTAATACCGCTGACCGGCCGCTAGCCGGGCCGCCGCGGGCGGGCGTACGGTGACGGCATGACCGTCCTGACCACGCACCGTCTCGGTGAGCCCTGCTGGGTGGACTACGCCGCCAGCGACCTCCCCCGCGCCCAGGAGTTCTACACGTCGCTGTTCGGTTGGACCGCCGAGACCGGGGGCGGCGAGTACGGCGGCTACGTGACCTTCCGGCGGGACGGTCACCTCGTCGCCGGTCTGGGTCAGGCGATGGAGGGCCAGCAGCCGAACGCGTGGCTGACCTACCTGCTCGTCGAGGACGCCTCGGCCGGGGAGCGCGCCTCGGAGAACGCCGGGGCGCAGGTGCTCTCCCCCACGATGGCGGTCGGCGACCAGGGCAGGCTCGCGGTCGTGGCCGACCCGGGCGGCGCGGTCGTCGGACTCTGGGAGCCGGAGCAGCACCGCGGCTTCGAGCTCGTGGCCGAGGTGGGCGGGCTCTCCTGGCACGAGCTGTACGCCCGCAGCTACGCCGAGCAGGTCGCGTTCTACAAGCGCGTGTTCGGCTGGAGGACGACCGTGCTCGGCGACACCGCGGACTTCCGCTACGAGACGTTCGGCGACCCCGACTCACCGAGCGGCGGCGTCTTCGACGCGGACGGGATGCTGCCGCCGGACGTCCCGTCGCACTGGGTGGTCTACTTCGGCGTCCAGGACGCGGCGGCGGCCGTCGCCCGCGTGGTCGAGCTCGGCGGCACGGCGATCCGCGACCCGTGGGACAGCGAGTTCGGCCGCTTCGCGCAGGTCACCGACCCTCTGGGCGGGCTCTTCTTCCTCCACGAGGTGCCGGGGTCGATCGCCTGAGCGCCGCGACATTCGTCACGAATCGCGCGTTTCAGCGCCGCCACGTCGACATTCGTGACGAATCGCGCGTGGGGGTCAGTGCGCCGACGCCTGGAACGACCGGATGCGCAGCAGCACCTCGGTGCGGAGCGTCTCGGGCGCCGTCTCCTTGCAGGCGCGCTGCACCACCTCGGTGAGCACGACGTTCAGGTGCGCCTCGCTGGAGCAGCCGTCGCAGTTCGCGAGGTGCTCGCGCACGTCTGCAGCATCCTCGTTGCAGAGCTCGTTGCGCAGGTACTCCTCGAGTTCGGCTTTCGCCTTGTCACAGCCGCAGTCGGTCATTTCGTTCTCCTGGTGGTCTGCACGGGCGGGCCCTGGACCGCTGAGAGCCCGCGTTCGTGCGCGTAGTCGGTCAGAAGCTCCCGGAGCATCCGGCGGCCGCGGTGGAGGCGGCTCATGACGGTGCCGATCGGGGTCTTCATGATGTCGGCGATCTCCTGGTAGGAGAATCCCTCGACATCGGCGAGATAGACGGCCAGCCGGAAGTCCTCCGGGATGGCCTGCAGCGCGTCCTTGACGGCACTGTCGGGCAGGTGGTCGATCGCCTCCGCCTCGGCCGAGCGGCTGGAGGATGCGGTGGTCGACTCCGCGCCTCCGAGCTGCCAGTCCTCGAGTTCGTCGATCGTCCCCTGATACGGCTCGCGCTGCTTCTTGCGATAGGTGTTGATGAACGTGTTGGTGAGGATGCGGTACAGCCACGCCTTCAGGTTCGTGCCCTGCTGGAACTGCGCGAAGGCGGCATACGCCTTGACGTACGTCTCCTGGACCAGGTCTTGGGCGTCCGCCGGGTTGCGCGTCATGCGCAGGGCGGCCGCGTAGAGCTGGTCCATGAAGGGTAGCGCCTGCTCTTCGAACAGTGCGCCCTTGTCCTCGGTTTCGGTGCTCATCAGGGGCCAGTCTAGTTGCGACGACCGCCGAGCGACCCGGCGGGAGGGTCGGACCCTCGACGGCGCCAGCACACGGGTGCGCGGGGCGTCGAGAACAGCGGTGGCTGCGGGCACGGGCCGGTCCTTCCTTCGGGCTCGATCACGGATACCCTTGACAACAATGCTCATCTCGAAATATTCCGCCCCCGACTTCGATCCGTACGGCGACAACCGCGCCGAGGAGCCGAACACGCTGTGGCCCGCGCCCGTCGCCGGCGGCCCGGTCACGGCCTCCGTCTCCCTGCCCGGCTCCAAGTCGCTGACCGCCCGCGAGCTGGTCCTCTCGGCCCTCGCCTACGGTCCCTCCCTGCTGCGCGCGCCGCTGCACTCCCGCGACACCGCCAACATGGTGGAGGCGCTGCGTGCGCTCGGCGTCTCGATCGTGGAGCAGCCGGGCGAGAGCGAGTTCGGCAGCGACTTCCTGATCACGCCGGCGGAGGAGCTGCTCGGCAGCACCACGATCGAGTGCGGCCAGGCGGGCACCGTGATGCGTTTCGTGCCGCCGCTCGCCGGCCTCGCGCTCGGGCCGACCATGTTCGACGCCGACGACTCGGCGCGCGGCCGGCCGATGGGCGCGATCATCGCGGCGCTGCGCGCGCTCGGCGTCGACGTCAACGACGACGGCCGCGGCGCCCTCCCGTTCACCGTCCACGGCACCGGGACGGTCCAGGGCGGCGCCATCGGGATCGACGCGTCCAGCTCCAGCCAGTTCGTCAGCGCGCTGCTGCTGTCGGGGAGCCGGTTCGAGGAGGGCCTCGACCTGACGCACTCCGGCGAGCGCCTCCCGAGCCTCCCCCACATCGAGATGACCATCGCCGCCCTCGCCGCGCGCGACGTGACGGTCGAGTCGCCGGAGGTCGGTCGCTGGATCGTCCGGCCCGGCGCCATCGGCGCGCGTGACGTCGACATCGAGCCCGACCTGTCCAACGCGGCCCCGTTCCTGGCGGCCGCTGTCGTCACCGGCGGCTCCGTCACGATCACCGGCTGGCCCGAGTCGACCACCCAGGTGGGCGCCGACCTCGCCGACCTGCTGCCGCTGTTCGGGGCGACCGTCACGAAGGACGGCGACCGCCTCACCGTGACCGGCCCGGAGCGTATCCGGCCCGTCTCGATCGACCTCTCCACCGGCGGCGAGCTGGTCCCGGCGATCGCGGCCATCGCGGCGTTCGCCGACGGCCCGAGCGAGATCACCGGCATCGGCCACATCCGCCATCACGAGACCGACCGGCTCGCCGCCCTCGCGGCCGAGCTCAACGGCCTCGGCGGCGCGGTGACCGAGCTGGAGGACGGCTTGCGCATCGAGCCGCGCCCGCTGACCGGCGGCGTCTGGCGCAGCTACGAGGACCACCGGATGGCGACCACCGGCGCGATCGTCGGCCTGGTCGTCCCCGGTGTGGAGATCGAGAACATCGCGACGACCGCCAAGACCCTGCCGCAGTTCCCGCAGCTCTGGACCCGGATGCTGGCCGAAGGCGCGGCGGCGTAGATGTCGTGGTGGTCGGATGACGACGACGAGGACGACGAGTACGACCTCTACGACGAGTCGGCCATCCGCTCCCGGCCGAACCCGAAGGGGAATCGTCCGCGCACCAAGACCCGGCCGGAGCACGCCGACGCCGAGATCGCGCGCGTCCTCGGCGTGGACCGCGGCCGCTACACCGTCCTGCTGGACGAGGACACCGCCGAGGAGCGCCAGGTCACCGCGGCGCGCGCGAGCGAGCTGAGGCGCAAGCCGATCGTGACCGGCGACCGCGTGGCCGTCGTCGGCGACACCACCGGCGAGGAGGGCACGCTCGCCCGCATCGTGCGGATCGAGCCGCGCTCCACGCTGCTGCGCCGCAGCGCGGACGACACCGACGAGGTGGAGCGCGTCATCGTCGCCAACGCCGACCAGATGCTCATCGTGGTGGCCGCGGCGAACCCGGAGCCGCGGACCCGGCTGGTCGACCGCTACCTGGTCGCCGCGTACGACGCGGGGATCGAGCCCATGCTGTGCGTCACCAAGATCGACCTCGCCGACCCCGCGCCGTTCCTGGAGAACTTCGCCGGCCTCGACCTCCCGGTGTTCACCAGCCGGGAGGACCACATCCCGGTGGACGAGATCAAATCGGCGCTCGTCGGCCACGACACCGTGGTGGTCGGCCACTCCGGCGTCGGCAAGTCCACGCTGGTGAACGCGATCGTGCCCGGCGCCAAGCGCGCGACCGGCCATGTCAACGTGGTGACCGGGCGCGGGCGGCACACATCGTCCTCCACGGTGTCGCTGCGGGTGGAGAACGCCGACGGCCACGGCTGGGTCATCGACACCCCCGGCGTGCGGTCGTTCGGGCTCGGCCACGTGGACACCGCGAGCATCCTCAAGTCGTTCACCGACCTCGCCGCGATCGCCGAGGACTGCCCGCGCGGCTGCACGCACCTCCCGGACGCGCCGGACTGCGCGATCATCGAGGCCGTCGAGGAGGGCCGGCTCGGCGAGACCGGCCGCGCGCGCCTCGACTCCCTTCAGCGCCTCCTCGCCACCTTCGCCCCAGCCCACCAGACACCGAAGGGCACGTAAGCGCCCCTGAAACCGCGTCGTAGGGGCGTTGACGTGCCCTTCGGCGGGAGGCTGCAGAATGGGGAGCATGACTGACGTTCGACTCGAAGCGGGACAGCCCGCGCCCGCGTTCACCCTCCAGGACCAGGACGGCAAGCCCGTCTCGCTCGGCGACTACTCGGGCGACAATGTGATCGTCTACTTCTACCCGGCCGCGATGACGCCGGGCTGCACCACCGAGGCCTGCGACTTCCGCGACAACCTCAACTCCCTCGCCTCCAGCGGTTACAAGGTCATCGGCATCTCGAAGGACGCCCCGGCCAAGAACAAGGAGTTCCAGGAGCAGGAGCGCCTGAACTTCCCGCTGCTGTCGGACGAGGACCTCGCGGTGCACAACGCGTACGGCGCCTACGGCGAGAAGAAGCTCTACGGCAAGACGGTCACCGGTGTCATCCGCTCCACGTTCGTGCTGAACCCGGACGGCACAGTACGACTGCCGCTCTACAACGTGAAGGCCACCGGCCACGTCGCGTCGCTGCGGAAGAAGCTCGGGCTGGACTGACAATAGGTGTTTGCAATCTGCGATCTGGCATTCTAATGTCGAGGGACGGCCGTTCCGGCCGACCTCGTACGAAGGAGTGCACCGCATGAGCGCAACCGCCGAGCGGACCATCGCCCACCCCACGACCCCGGCCGCGCCGCCGGCCCGCGCCGGGGTCGCCGATCCCGGCCCGCTCGGCCTCGCCGCGTTCGCGCTGACGACGACGCTGCTGAGCCTCGCCAACGCGGGCCTGGTCGGCGAGGCGGGGGCCACGGCCGTCGCGATGGCGCTGTTCTACGGCGGCCTGACGCAGTTCGCGGCGGGGCTGTGGGAGTTCGCGCGCGGCAACACCTTTGGAGCCACCGCGTTCACGTCGTACGGCGCCTTCTGGCTGTCGTTCTGGCGGCTGCGCACCGCCCCCGGCCTGGCGGAGGACGCCGGCTCCATCGGCGTCGGCTTCTTCCTGCTCGCGTGGACGATCTTCACGGCGCTGATGACGGTCGCCGCGGCGAAGACCAACGGGGCGACGCTGGCGGTGTTCGTGCTGCTGACTCTGACGTTCGTGGCGCTGACGACCGGCGATCTGGCGGGGGCGCAGGGAGCGACGCAGACCGGCGGCTGGCTCGGACTCGCGACGGCCGCGGTCGCGCTCTACACCTCGTGGGCCGGCGTCACGAACGCGACCTGGAAGCGTGCCGTGCTGCCGGTGTGGCCGCGCGCCTGAGCGCCAGGAGGCCTGGCCGACCCGCGCTCAGGCGGGCAGCCGCGGCACTGACGCGATGAGGCGCTGCGTGTAGGCATCCCCCGGCGCGCCGAGCACGTCCCTCGTCGCCCCCTGCTCCACCACGCGGCCGGAGCGGAGCACGACCGTCTGCTCGCAGAGTGTCGCGACCACGCTGAGGTCGTGCGACACCATCACCACGGTCATCCCCTCCTGAGCCGCGAGCTCACCGAGCAGCTCGATGATCTGGATGCGCGTGGTCACGTCGAGCGCGCTGACCGGCTCGTCGGCGAGGAGGACGCGCGGACGCGAGACGATCGCGCGGGCGATGGCGATGCGCTGCCGCTGGCCGCCCGAGAACTCGTGCGGGTAGCGGCCCGCTGCGTCCTCCGGCAGGGCGACCGCGCGCAGTGCCTCCGCGACGCGCGAGCGGGCGTCGGCGCCGGAGGCGATCCGGAGCGACGCCAGCGGCTCGGCGACGATCCTCCCCACGCTCTGGCGCGGGTCGAGGGACGAATACGGGTCCTGGAACACCGTCTGCACGCTGCGGCGGAACTCCCGCATCAGCCCCCGGTCGGCGCGGACGAGCGGCTTCCCGTCGAACACCACGCTCCCGGAGGTCGGGCTCGTGAGCCCGAGGAGCAGCGAGAGCAGGGTGGTCTTGCCCGCGCCGGACTCCCCACCAGGCCGACGCTGCGGCCGGGCTCGACGGCGAAGGACACGCCTTCCAGCGCCGGGGCGCTCGACCGGCGGTAGCGGAAGCCCGCGTCGCGGAGTTCGAGGACGGCGGTCATCGCACCTCCAGGGCGGCGTCCAGCTCGCGCGCGCTGCGGACGAGCTCGGCCGTGTACGGGTCGGCGGGGTCGGTGAGGATGCGCTCGATCGTGCTCTCCTCGACCACGCGTCCCGCGCGCAGCACCAGCGCACGCTCCGTCATCCGCGAGACGACCGCGAGGTCGTGGCTGACGAACAGCAGCGCCATCCCGCGCTCGGTCACGAGCGAGTCGATGAGCGCGAGGATGTCCGCCTGCACGGTCACGTCCAGCGCGGTCGTCGGCTCGTCGGCGATGAGCAGCTGGGGGCGGCAGGCGAGCGCCGCGGCGATGGCAACGCGCTGACGCTGGCCCCCGGAGATCTCGTGCGGGTACGCGCGTGCGATCCGTTCCGGGTCGGGCAGGCGCACCTCCGCCAGCGCCGCGTGGACGGCGTCGCGCAGCGCGGCGCCGCGCAGCCCGAGGTGCCGGCGCAGCGGCTCCGCAACCTGTGCGCCGAGGCGCATCAGCGGGTCGAGCGCGGTCAGCGGCTCCTGGAAGACCGTCGACGCCGTGCGTCCGCGCAGCGGGACCAGCGCCCGCTCCTTCGCGCCGATCACCTGGACGCCCGCGAGCGCCACGCTCCCGGTCGCCGTCAGGCCGTCCGGCAGCAGGCCGGTGATCGCGAACGAGGTCAGCGACTTGCCCGACCCGGACTCCTCGATCAGGCTCAGCCGCTCCCCCGCGTCGAGCCGGAAGGAGACGTCCGACACCAGCGGCGACCCGTCGCGGGCCGTCACGCCGAGGTTCTGCACGTCGAGGATCATCGCGACCTCCTCCGCGTCGGGTCGGCGACGTCCCGCAAGCCGTCGGCGATCAGGTTGACGCCGACCACCAGGACGACGAGCGCGACACCGGGCGCGATGGCGCCGACGGGCGCGACCGCGACCGTCCCCTGCGCCTCCTGCAGCAGCCGGCCCCACGACGCGTTGGGCGGCGGCGCGCCGAGGCCCAGGTACGAGAGGCTGGCCTCCGCGAGCACCGCGACGCCGAACTGGAGCGCCAGGTTGACGCCGAGCGTCGGCCAGATGTTGGGGAGGACGTGCCGGGCGACGATCCCGCCCCACGACGTGCCGGACGTGCGGGCCGCGGTCACGTGCTGCTGCGCGAGCACCTGTTTGGACAGCACCCGGGTGAGCCGGGCGACCACCGCCGACATCGCCAGCCCGATGGCGAGGATGGCGGTGCCCAGCGAGGCGCCCTGCGCGGCCACGATGAGCATGGCGAGCAGGAGGACGGGGAAGGCGATGATGATGTCGAGCACCGCCGAGATCGTGTCGTCCAGCCAGCGCGTCGCGAAGGCCGCCAGCATCCCGATCGTGATGCCGATGACGGCGCCGATCGCGACCGCGCCGACGCCGACGGCGAGCGCGATGCGCGCGCCGATCATCAGCTGCGTCGTCAGGTCGCGCCCGAAGCGGTCGGTGCCCAGCCAGTGCGTGCCGTCCGGCGGCGCCAGCCTGCCTCCCGAGGTGTCGCCCTGGGCGAACGGCAGCCACACGAACGAGAGCGCGGCGACGAGCACCACGAGGCCCACCAGGGCGAGGCCGATCCCGAGCGTGACCGACCGCCGCGCACGCCGGCGCGCCCGCTCCCGCGGATCCGGCGCCGTTCTGAGCCGCCTGCTGCACCACCGCGCTCATCGGTTGCCCGAGATGCTCTGGCGCAGGCGCGGGTCGATCAGCCGCTGCACGATGTCGGCGAGGAAGCCGACGATCAGCACCAGCAGCGTCGAGACGAACAGGATGCCCTGGATGTCCGGGTAGTCGTGCTGCTGGATCGCCGTGAGCAGCATGCTCCCCAGGCCCGGCAGCGTGTAGACGCTCTCAACCACCACGGCGCCGAGGAAGGTCGTCGCCAGCTCGATGCCGAGGATGGAGATGACCGGCACGGCGCCGTTGCGCAGCCCGTGCCGCCACATCGCCCGCCCGAACCCGGAGCCGAGCGCGCGGGCGTTGCGCAGGTAGTCGCTGCCGATGACGTCGAGCCGTCGCGCTGCGCACATACCGCGAGATGGAGGCGCTCATCACGATGGCGATGGTGATCACCGGCAGTGCGAGCGACTGCAGCGCCGACGCCGGGTCGGCCCAGTCGTCGCGCGGGAACCCGCCGGACGGGAACCAGCGCAGGTTCACCGCGAAGGCGTCCACCAGCAGGATGCCCACCCAGAACACCGGGACGGCGATGCCGAGCTGCGAGAAGGCGGACAGCACGAGGCCGTACCAGCGGTCGGCCTTCCAGGCGGCGACGAAGCCGATCGGCAACGCCAGCACGAGCGCGAGCACGAACGACAGGAGGGTGAGCGGGATGGTCACCGCCAGCCGCGAGGCGATCTCCGGCCCCACCGGAAGCGACGTGATGAAGGACTGCCCCAGGTTCAGCGTCAGCAGCGAGCCGAACCAGTTCGCGAACTGCTCGGGCAGGGGGAGGTTGCTGCCCACCTGCTCCTGCGCCGCCTTGATCTGGTCGGGCGTCGCACTCGCCGACAGCAGGGCGTTGGCCGGGTCGCCCGGCAGCACGCGGAGCAGGAAGAACAGCACGACCATCGCCAGCAGCAGGGACACCACGAGGAACGCGGTGCGGCGGAGGAGATAGGAGGTCATGGTCATTTCAGCGTAGATGCTCGGGAGGCCCGGTGCGGGCCTCCCGAGCATCAGTGGACGACTCGGGGTCGAGGACGTCCTGTGGAGGACGTTCGCCGGTTACTTCTTGACGATGTCGTACGCGTAGAACTGCGAGTTCAGCCCGTTCACCGGGTAGCCGCTCACCGAGCTCGACGCCACCACGATCTGCGGGTAGAGGTACAGCCACGCGCTGGCGGCGTCCTTCGCGATCTGCTGGTTGACCAGCTTCAGCTTCGCCGTCTGCTCGGCCGTGGTGGACGACTGCTCCGCCTCGTTCACCCACGTGGTGACCTGCGGGTTGTCATAGCCCCAGTAGAAGTCGGGGTTGCCGTACCAGACCACGTCGCGGTCGTTCACGTGCTCCTGCAGGGTCGCGGTGAAGTCGTGGTTCTTGAACACCTTGGTGTACCACTGGTCGGCCGAGATGGAGTTGATGTTCACCGTGATGCCGACCTTCGCGAGCTCGCTCTTGAGGAACTCCGCGACCGCTGGGTGCGGGTCGTAGGTGGGCGTGTCGAGGGTGAACGAGAAGCCGTTCGGGAGACCGGCCGCGGCCAGCTCCTTCTTCGCCAGGGCGGTGTCGTACGGGTTGACCTTGGTGAGGTCCTCGTACCAGGGGTCGCTCGGCGGGACCATCGAGCCGATGAGCGTGCCGTACTTGCCCCAGATCGAGGTGAGCAGCTTCTTGGTGTCGATCGCCGAGTAGACCGCCTTCCGGACCTCCGCGTTGTTGAAGGGCGCGACCTTGTCGTTGAAGGCGAGGAGCTCCTTCGTCGTCGACTTGCCGTTGTTGATCGTGTAGTTCTTGTTGCCCTCGAACTGGGTCAGCGAGTCCGGGCTCTGGATGCTGGTGACGATGTCGACCTGGTTGGTCAGCAGGGCGTTGGAGAGGGCGCTGGCGTCGGTGAAGTAGTCGTAGACGACCTCCTTGTTCTTCGCCTTGGAACCCCAGTAGCCGTTCCAGCGCTCCAGGCTCAGCGAGCTGCCGCGCTTCCAGGTGCCGAGGGTGTACGGGCCGGTGCCGTCCTCCGCCGTCTTGTAGTTCGTCGTGCCCGGACCGTAGATCCAGACGTAGCTGAGGTTGTACGGCAGCGAGATGGACCGCGACTTCAGCGAGATGACCACAGTCTTGTCGTCCGGGGTCTGGATGCCGGAGATGACGGCGAGCTGCGACTTGCGGGCCGACTGGGAGTCGGCGGCGAGCACGCGCTCGATGCTGCTCTTGACGGACGCACTGGTGAGCGGCTTGCCGGAGTGGAACTTCACCCCGTCGCGGAGGGTGAACGTGTAGGTGAGGCCGTCGGAGCTCGTCGTGTACTTCGTGGCGAGCAGCGGCTGGACCTTGCCGTCGTCGGTCAGCTTGAACAGGCCTTCGTAGACGTTGCCGTTCAGCGCCTCGGTCACGCCCTGGCCGCCGCCGGCGGTGTTGTCCAGGTTGACGGGCTCGTAAAGCGAGCCGACGGCGATGGACGCGTCCGTGCCGCCGGAGGACGACGAGGACGCGCCGGAGCAGCCGGCGAGCGCCAGGGACGCGGCGATGCCGATCGCGATCGTGGCGAGCAGGGGGGTCTTTCTCAACGGAGTTCTCCTGTGCTGTGTGGAGTTGGGGGTGATCGAAGGGGTGAAGCAGGGGAAGCGCAGTGGAGCCGAGGCTCAGTGCGTGGCGCCGTCGCGGAGCACGACGCGCTTCTCGCCGGCCGTGACCGGGACGGGGAAGCGGTTGTTCCGCGGCGGCAGCGGACAGTTGTACTGGTCCGAGAAGCCGCACGGCGGCACGAAGGCGCGGTTGAAGTCGAGGACGGCGCGGTCGCCGTCGCGCGTCACGAAGAGGAAGCGTCCGGAGGCGTAGGTTCCGTCCGGGCCGTCGTCGCCGTTCGTCGGGTCGCCGAAGACCAGCAGCAGCGTGCCGTCGTCGTCGAATGCGCTCAGCGTGTAGTCGACGCCGTCGCGCTCGAAGGTGATGTCGCCCGGCACGACCAGGTCGCGGGTGCCTCCGTTGTCGCGGATGTGCTCGAACGGGATGGTGCGCTCGCCGCTCACGGGCGTGAAGGTGGCCTCCACGATCCAGGACGGGTCGAACGGGAACGCGTCGATCGTCTCGAACGCGCGGATCGCGGGCGAGGCCGCGTCCCAGAGGCGGATGCCGCGCTCCGGTGCGCCGGTCTCGAGGTTGCGGCGGCTCAGCTCGGTGGCGGTCACCGTCTCCGGGTGCCCCGCGAGCGCCTGCTCCGCGGTGGTCTCGTCGCCGTCCGCGAGCCAGCGGGTCTCGATGAGCGCCAGGTTGCCGGTCGGGGCTGCGACGGAGGAGAGACGCCAGGCGCGCCAGTCGGCGTAGCCGGCCTCGGCGGTCTGAATGGTGGACGGGGATGCGAGGGCCGGAGCGGAGAGTTCAGTCACGATGTCAGCCATAACAGTGCGAGTCTGCGCCTTGTTCCCACCGTCACGCTATTCGTGTGTCCCCGTATTGCGATCGGCGTCCTCGTCGGTCTCGACCGAGCGTGCGGTGGCCCGGACCACGGAGGGCGCGAGCGCCAGCACACCGGCGACGACGGCGGGGACGAGCAGCGCCCAGCCGACGTCGGGCCGCGCGACCAGGCCCTCGAAGCTGCCGACGGCCACCGCGATCATGAGGATCTGGATGGTGACGGTGGAGGCGCGCGCCCACGCGTGCAGCCGGAGGATGCCGACGAGCGTGACGATCAGCCAGGCGGCGCCGAGCGCCACGAGGATCGTGATCGCGACGGCGGTGGTGTACGACTGGGGGTCGTCGTGAGAAGCTCGACCAGCAGCCACACCGCGAGGCCCGTGACCAGCAGCGCTTCGAGCGTCAGGATCACAGCCAGCGCGATGAGCAGCGGAGGCCGGGAGGAGTCGGTCACTATAGCATCCTGACGTTTCGTGCGTGTGTTCACAGCGTTATCCCATGCAGAACTATTGATCCGGATCAACTGCTATGGGAGCATATTCAAGGCCGAGTTAGTGCTCACAGGGTGGTGGGCAGGTCTCATTCCCCAAGGATCTGAAGAACCCTGTAACGCGGCTGCTTACCTGCATTCTAGGTCCCCTCGGGCCAAGGAAACATCCAGCGAACAAGGAGCATATCTTCATGGATTGGCGCGACAAAGCCGCCTGCCTGACCGCAGACCCCGAGCTGTTCTTCCCCGTCGGCAACACGGGACCCGCGGTCGACCAGATCGACAAGGCGAAGGCGGTCTGCGCGCGCTGCACCGTGACCGAGATCTGCCTGCAGTACGCGCTGGAGACCGGTCAGGACTCCGGCGTCTGGGGAGGTCTCTCCGAAGACGAGCGCCGCGCCCTCAAGCGCCGCGCCGCCCGCGCCCGCCGCGCGTCCTGAAACACAGCATCATCGCCGCCGAGGCGGCGCTTCCGAACACCTAGCAGACGTCATCGTCCGGAAGCGCCCCTCGGCGTTTCTCATTCCGCAGGCGCCGAGGGGCACGTTGTTGTCACTTTTCGGCGCGAGAAGTGACAACAACGTGCCCCTCGGCGGTCGTTTGGTGCGGGTCAAACGGTGGTGAGGTAGCGCAGGGGGACCTCGATGGTCACCTCGGTGCCCTGGCCCATCATCGTGTGCCAGTCGATCGCGCCGCCGAGCTCGCCCTGGATGAGCGTGCGCACGATCTGCGTGCCCAGGCCGGAGCCGACCTTGCCCTCCGGGAGCCCGGAGCCGTTGTCGACGACCTTCACGGTCAGCGAGTCCTCCGTGCGGTCGGCCACGATCTCCACCTGGCCCTCGCGGCCCGCGAGGCCGTGCTCGACGGCGTTGGTGACCAGCTCCGTCAGCGCCAGCGCAAGGGGCGTCGCGTACTCGCTCGGCAGCGAGCCGAACGTGCCCGACTTCTTCGGGTGCACCGTCGTCGTGTGGCTGGCGGCGACCTCCGCCACCAGCAGCAGCACGCGGTCGAACACGTCGTCGAAGTCCACGATCTGCGCGAGGCCCGTCGACAGCGTGTCGTGCACGACCGCGATCGCGGCGACGCGGCGCATGGCCTGGCTGAGCGCCTCCCTGGCCTCCTCCGAGTGGGTGCGCCGCGCCTGGATGCGCAGCAGGGAGGCGACCGTCTGGAGGTTGTTCTTCACCCGGTGGTGGATCTCGCGGATCGTCGCGTCCTTGGTGATGAGCTCGCGCTCCTGGTGGCGCTGCTCCGACACGTCGCGGCACAGCACGATCGCGCCGACGCGCTCCCCGCGGTTGCGGATCGGGATGGTGCGCAGCGACACCGTCACGCCGCGCGCCTCGATGTCGGTGCGCCACGGCGCACGGCCGGTGACCACCAGCGGGAGCGACTCGTCCACCGTGATGGTGCCGGCGAGGAGCTTGGTCGTGACCGTCGCCAGCGACTCGCCCTCCAGTTCGCCCGTGAACCCCATCCGGTTGAAGGCGCTGAGCGCGTTCGGGCTGGCGAACGTGGTGATGCCGGTGTCGTCCAGCCGGATCAGGCCGTCGGCCGCGCGCGGCGCGCCCCGGCGCGGGGCGGCGGGCGCGCCCAGGTCGGGGAAGTCGCCGGACGCGATCATGACGAACAGGTCGTTCGCGCAGTCGTTGAAGGTCAGCTCCTGGCGGCTGGGGGTGCGCGCCTCGCTGAGGTTGGTGTGCCGGGTGATGACGGCGACGGGCTCGTCCGCCGTCTGCGGCGAGTGGACGCTGAGCCGGCGGATCACCGGGACGGCGCGCACGCGCGTCGGCGTCTCCTCGTACCAGTCCGGGGCGGAGGTGTCGATGATCTGCTTGGTCAGGTACGCGTCGGTGACCTGCTGGCGCCACTCCGGCTTGATCCGCTGGCCGACGAAGTCGCGGTAGAACAGCGTCGCCGCGCTGGACGGCCGCGCGTGCGCGACGGCGACGAAGTCGTCGTCCGTGGTCGGCACCCACAGCACGATGTCGGCGAAGGCCAGATCGGCCAGGAGCTGCCAGTCGCCGACCAGGCTGTGGAGCCACTCCACGTCCGCCTCGGAGGAACGACCTTGGGCATGGACGAGATCACTGAGCGTCGACACTCCCCCACTATAGACAGCCCGCGCGGCACCGGTTGTCCACACCCGCGTTCAGGCCCTGGACCACCCGCGAGGCGCGCTGATTGAGTGTTCACCACGCACCGACGAACCACCGTCGACGAGAAAGAATCGAGCACCACCAGCATGAACGCACTTCTGTCCCCCGTCCTCGAACGGCCTGCGATCGAGCGGCCGAACGCGGCCCGGCCACCGCTCCGGCTCGTGCCGCAGCCGCGGGTCGTGCCGCCGCCGGTGCCCGGCCCTCCGCCGGATGCGGCGCGCTTCGAGCCGCGGACGCTCGACGCCGAGCTCCCGGCCTCCGGGGACGGCCTGGGGACGGCCTCGGGCATCGGCGAGGATGCCCGCCTCCTCTGCGCGAAGCTCGCGCTCTGCGTCATCGAGATCCTGGCGGGTGCGCGTCCGCTCGATCAGCTCGGCCGCTGGGTCAGCGACTCCGTCTTCATTCAGCTCCTGCGTCGCACCGTCATCGCCGCCCGCTCCCGGGAGGTCACGGGCGACGAAGCCAAGCGGCCCCGCGTGCGCGTCGGCGAGCCGCTGCTCAACCGGCTCGGCGACTCGGTCGTGGAGGCCGTCGTGATGATCCACCAGCCGTCGCGGTCGAGGGCGGTGGCGCTGCGCCTGGAGCGCCACAGGACGCGCTGGCGCGCCACCGCGATCACGGTGCTGTGACGGGCGACGCCCGCGAACCGGCGCCGTGGACGACGAACGGCGGAGCGGTCGTCGACCGCCCCGCCGTTCGGGAGCCCGCTCGCGCGAGGGTCAGCGCTTCTTGGCCTGGGCCCTGCGCTCCGCGCGGTTGACGGGAGCCTCGTCCCCGTCCTGGACGCGCTGGCCGAACGCGCCGCGCTGCGACGCGCCCTGGGCCGGCGGCGCCGCCTGGGCGGGAGCCGCCTGGCGCTGCTGGCGCTGAGCACGGTCGGTTGCCGCCTTCTCCAGCTGGCCGCGCTGGTTGCGCACCTCGACCTCGCCCTGCTCGCCCGGAGCCGAGTAGCTGAGCGGAGCCTCCGACTCTGCGCGGTTCAGGCCCTTCGCGGCCACCGCAGGAGCGATCTCATCGGGGGCCTGGTTGACCTCCACCTCCAGGTTGAACAGGAAGCCGACCGTCTCCTCGCGGATCGCGCCCATCATCTGCTGGAACATGGCGTAGCCCTCGCGCTGGTACTCGACCAGCGGGTCGCGCTGCGCCATCGCCCGCAGGCCGATGCCGTCCTTGAGGTAGTCCATCTCGTAGAGGTGGTCGCGCCAGCGGCGGTCGATGACCGAGAGCACCACGCGGCGCTCCAGCTCGCGCATCGCCGGGGAGCCGATCGACTCCTCGCGCTTCTGGTACGCGATCTTCGCGTCCGACATGATCTCGCGGCGCATGAAGTCGCGGTTGATGCGGCCCTTGTTGCCCGCCTCGGCGATGACTTCGTCGATCGAGACGCCGACCGGGTAGAGCGTCTTGAGCTCGGCCCACAGCGCGTCGAAGTCCCAGTCGTCGCCGCTGCCCTCGCCGGTGTGCTGGTCGAGGATGTCGTCCACCACGTCGGTGAGGAACTTCTGCACGCGCTCGTGCAGGTCGTCGCCCTCCAGGATGTGACGGCGGTCGCTGTAGATCGCCTCGCGCTGGCGGTTGAGGACGTCGTCGTACTTGAGGACGTTCTTGCGGATCTCGGCGTTGCGAGCCTCCACCTGCGACTGCGCGCTGCGGATGGCGCGGCTGACCACCTTCGACTCGATCGCCATGTCGTCGGGGACGCTGGTGCGGCCCATCAGGCTCTCGGCCGCGCCCGCGTTGAACAGGCGCATCAGGTCGTCGGTCAGCGACAGGTAGAAGCGGCTCTCGCCCGGGTCGCCCTGACGGCCGGAGCGACCGCGGAGCTGGTTGTCGATGCGGCGGGACTCGTGACGCTCGGTGCCCAGCACGTAGAGTCCGCCCGCGTCGATGACCTTCTCGGCCTCCTCGGAGACCTTCGCCTTCACCTCGTCGAAGACGCCCTCCCAGGCCTCCTCGTACTCGTCCGGCGTCTCGACCGGCGAGAGCCCGCGCGCGTTCATCTCGGCGACGGCGATGAACTCGGCGTTGCCGCCGAGCATGATGTCGGTGCCGCGGCCGGCCATGTTCGTGGCGACCGTGACCGAGCCGAGGCGGCCGGCCTGGGCGACGATCGCGGCCTCGCGCGCGTGGTTCTTGGCGTTCAGGACCTCGTGGCGCACGCCCTTCTTGGCGAGCAGGCGCGAGAGGTACTCGCTCTTCTCGACGCTCGTGGTGCCGACGAGGACCGGCTGGCCCTTCTCGTAGCGCTTGGCGATGTCCTCCACGACCTGGTCGAACTTGGCCTTCTCGTTCTTGTAGACGAGGTCCGGCTGGTCCTTGCGCTGCATCGGCTTGTTCGTCGGGATGGGGACGACGCCGAGCTTGTAGGTGCTCATGAACTCGGCGGCCTCGGTCTCGGCAGTACCTGTCATGCCGGACAGCTTCTTGTAGAGGCGGAAGTAGTTCTGCAGCGTGACGGTGGCGAGGGTCTGGTTCTCGGCCTTGACCTCCACGCCCTCCTTGGCCTCGATGGCCTGGTGGATGCCCTCGTTGTAGCGGCGGCCCACCAGGATGCGGCCGGTGTGCTCGTCGACGATGAGCACCTCGCCGTTCATCACGACGTAGTCCTTGTCGCGCTTGAACAGGGCGTTGGCCTTGATCGCATTGTTGAGGAAGGAGATGAGCGGGGTGTTCGCCGACTCGTAGAGGTTGTCGATGCCGAGGTAGTCCTCGACCTTCTCGATGCCGGGCTCCAGCACGCCGACGGTGCGCTTCTTCTCGTCCACCTCGTAGTCGACGTCGGGCGTCAGGCGGGTGGCGAGGCTGGCGAACTCGTTGAACCAGCGGTTGGCCTCGCCGGACGACGGACCCGAGATGATGAGCGGGGTGCGGGCCTCGTCGATGAGGATCGAGTCGACCTCGTCGACGATCGCGAAGTAGTGGCCGCGCTGGACCATGTCGCTCGCCTGCCACGCCATGTTGTCGCGCAGGTAGTCGAAGCCGAACTCGTTGTTCGTGCCGTAGGTGATGTCGGCGGCGTACATCTCCCGGCGCTCCTCCGGCGTCTGGCCGGAGAGGATGACGCCGGTCGTCATGCCGAGGGCGCGGAAGACGCGGCCCATCAGCTCGGACTGGTAGCTCGCCAGGTAGTCGTTGACCGTGATGACGTGCACGCCGCGGCTGGCGATCGCGTTGAGGTACGCCGCGGTCGTCGCCACGAGCGTCTTGCCCTCACCGGTCTTCATCTCGGCGATGTTGCCGAGGTGGAGCGCGGCGCCGCCCATGATCTGCACGTCGAAGTGGCGCATGCCGAGCGTCCGCTTGGACGCCTCGCGCACGGCGGCGAACGCCTCGGGGAGGAGGTCGTCCAGCGACTCGCCGTTGCTGTAGCGCTCGCGCAGTTCGACGGTCTCGTGCATGAGTTCGTCGTCGGTCAGCTCGCTGAAGTCGTCCTCGAGAGCGTTGACCGCCTTCGCGTACGCCTCCAGGCGCCGGAGGGTGCGTCCCTCGCCGACGCGGAGAACCTTTTCAAGAACTGAGGCCACTGATGCACTCCATTTTGATCGATCGGGCCGGTGATGCCCGCGCCACGGCGGACGCACGCCGCACGGCATACTCCGCCGACGATAGAGAACATCGTACTTGGTCCTCCCCGGAGCACGTCCCGCGGTCCCTGGGAGGGCGCTGCGAGACCGGTGAACGGGAAGCTCTGTGCCTACTCAACCTCGGTCGCTGGCTCCCTCGGCGCTGGGGTCGCCCACCGCTTCGCGCTGCCCTTGGCTCCACCGCGCGATGGCGTGCGCCGCCTGGGCGCACGCCATCGACGCTGAGTCAGCCGAGCTTGCGGCTCGCGGTCGCGACCTCCTGCAGCTCCTCGGCATCGTCGTCGAGGGCGATCACGCCGTAGTCCCAGCCCTTGCGGCGGTAGACGACGCTCGGCCGCTTGGTCTCCTGATCCACGAACAGGTAGAAGTCGTGGCCCACGAGCTCCATGTAATAGAGGGCGTCGTCGACGGTCATCGGGATGCTCGCGAAGACCTTCTGCCGGATCACGACGGGGCTGTACTCCTCCTCGGCCTCCACTCCGTCCGCCGGCTCGTCGGACGCCACGGGGACACTGCCCGTGCGCACCTGGTCGAGCACCGACACCGGGGCCGCCGCGAGCCCGACCGCGCTGAAGCCGTCGGTGCTCGCCTCGCGCAGCGAGGTCGGGCGATGCTGCCCGCGATGCACCTTGCGCCTGTCCTTGGCCCTCCTGACACGTTCGAGAAGCTTCCCGAGCGCGATGTCGAACGCGGCGTACTTGTCCGTTCCGGTCGCTTCGGACCGGACCACGGCTCGCGGTCCGACCAGGGTCAACTCGACCCGGTCGTCGCCGTTCTGGGAACCCAGCTTCTCGTTGTGCCTGCTGACCTTGATCTCGAAGGAGATGGCCCGCTCGGCGAGATGCGCGACCTTATCGGCCTTCTCCGTCGCGTACTCACGGAAGCGATCAGTGATTCCCAGGTTGCGTCCGACGATGTTGATGTCCATGAAGACCTCCCTGATCCGGCGTGACGTCCGCCCGGATCACGAAGGGCGGATCGCTCTCGCCTTTTCGACCACCGTAGTGCTCCCCCGCACGTAACGGAACCGTGATCAGCGGGTGAATTCCAGGATTCTGCCGAACGCCCGCCGGATGACGCCGCGCGGGGCCGGTCATCGTCGGCGGCGCGGCGTACGGGCGATGGTCGCCGCGCCGCCGACGGTGCCGCCGGCCGCCCGGATCGCGCGCGCGGCCTCCGCGATCGTGGCCCCGCTGGTCACGATGTCGTCGACGATCACGCACCTCCGGCCGCGAAGCCGCCGGGAGGCGACCATGCTGCCCGCCCGGTTGTCGGCCCGCTGGACGTTCCCGAGCGCGGCCTGGTCCGCGGTCTGCCGGGTGAGCCGGAGCGCGTGCCACAGCGGAGGCGCGAGCACCCGGGTGCGCGCCAGCACCATCCCCGTCGGGTGGTAGCCGCGCCGCCGCCACGCCGCCCGGGTCGACGGGATCAGGACGGGGACGGCACCGCGCCCGGGCGGCCCGGCGGCCGCGGCGAGCACCGGAGTCAGCGCACCGGCCAGAGGGCGCGCCGTGTCCACCCGGCCGCCCTCCTTGTAGGCGAGGAGCACGGTTCGCGGCACCTCGTCGTAGTCCAGGGCGGACCACACGGCGACCCCGCGGACGGTGCGGAGGCGCACCTCGGGGGTGAGGGCGCGTGTGCAGTCGGCGCAGAGCGAGCGGTCGGGCGCGGCGCATCCCGCGCAACTCACCGGGAGCAGCACGGCGGCGGCGTCGAGGAACGCGTCGCGGACGGTCGAGCGGAGGTCGGGGCGGAGGGAGGCGTTGGTGATCGTCATGGATCCACCCTCGCCGCGGCCGTACGGCGCCGGGCGTCGATCACGGAATCCGTGGACAAGTCGTCGCGCGTCGTCAGCTGTGGAGGAGGACTCAGGGCTGCCCGAGCTGCACCGCGACCGCGCCGACCTTGTCCGCCTGCGTCTGCCACCCGCTCCCCGTGGGCGCCTGCAGCGTCCCGTCGCCGGCCAGCACCAGGTAGCGCGACAGGCCGCCCGCCCCCACGATCGTCCGCCCGGTCACCGGACCCGTCGTGGTCGATGTCGTGCCGCCGATGGTCTGCTCCGCGATCCCGGTCGCATCGCCGTTCGTCGCGCTGAGCACCACCACCGTGAGCTCGCCCGTCCAGGCTATCGAGGTCGGGATGCCGTCGCCGACCGTGAGCTCGATCGGCGCGGTGATGGAGGTCGGCAGGCCGTCCGATCCTCGGACCACGCCCGCGGCGAGCACCGAGTAGCCGGTCGCCGTGCGCACGATCGCCACCACCCGCGTCCCGTCCCGGGAGACGGCGAGCGCGACGATGCCGACCGCGCCGGGCCAGTCCACCTTCACGGCGTGCGGCTGCCCGTTGGGGCCCGCGACCTGGATCGCGTCGGGAGCCGCCGCCGGGACGCTCCACAGCCAGCCCTGGTTGTCCAATGCGGGGGCGATGAGTCCCGGGCGGATGTCGACGTGCACCGGATCCCCGGACTTCCGGACGAGCACGGCGGCCCCGCGCGACAGCACCGCGACCTCGTCGCGCGCGGCGTTCACCGTAGCGGCGCTGGGCGCCAGGGCCACGACCTTGTCGCTGAGCCCGCTCAGCGGGGTGATGGTCGAGCCGTTGAGGAGGCCGAACGACTCCCCGCGATAGACCACGGCGTGCGAGTCCACCGGCGGGTCCTGCTGCGGCACCGACCCGTCCGGCAGGGGCGGCACCTGCAGCTGGTTCCCCTCGATCGACAGCTGGACCGACGATGCCAGCGACCCGAGACTCTGTTCGAGCTGGAGCTGCATCCTCTGCAGCTGGAGCTGGTTCGCCTGACCCGCCTCCGAGCTGAGGTCCACGTGCGCGGCGCCGTTGGACGTCGTCACGGACGGCACCGCGAGTTGCGTGCCCTCGGGGAAGGCGCTGATCACGGCGCCGTTCAGCCACTTGGCCGGTCCGGCGAGCACGGCGCTCGCCACGCGCGTGGCCGCCGTCGCGACGCGGGCGGGGAACCAGCGGGCGTCGGGCACCAGGTAGGAGAAGTCCGCGTTGTAGAAGTAGAGCGTCTGCTGGCTGTAGACGGCGCGGAAGGTCGGATCGTCGATGACCACGCCCGCCGGCGCCACGGAGATGCGCCACTGGCCGTTCTCCTTGGCCACCTCGTAGCTGAGCCCGACCGGCGCCTTGCTCGACACCGGATGGTAGGTCCCTGCACTGTCCACGTTGGCGACCGGGTTGACGTCGACCGACCACTGGTTCCCGCTGTGGTCGTAGGTGCGGCTGCGGCCGTCGTCCACCGTGACCGACTCGTCCGGGTTCCAGGAGGCCGCCGTCGACCGGGTGAGGTACTCGCGGGCGATCTGGAAGTTGTTCTTCGGGCTGGAGGCCGCGTCGATGAAGCCCTGCACGATCCGCTGCGGCGTCGCGCCGTTCTCCGGCGGCGACGGGTTGAAGTCGAGGTCGAGCTGGTCGTTGACCTGCGCGACGGGACCGCCACGGCGCACGGGACCGGTGTCGGGGATGCTCGCGCACGACGCGAGCACCAGCGCGAGCGCCAGGGCGACGGCGGCGGCGAGTCCGCGGGACGTCCTCCGGATCATGCGTGCGCCTCGCTTCCCGGCCGCGGCGCAGGGTCGAGGTTACCCGCCCCGCGGTCGAGCGCTCCGGTGTCGTCGGGCGCCGACGCCTCGGGTCGCGAGGGCTTCGTCCCCGCGTCGACGGGAGGCAGCGGGATCGGGGAGGCGATGATGCCCTTGCCGGTGAACCGCGGCAGGGTGAGCCGGAAGCACGACCCCTGCGCTGGCATCGACCAGACCTGCAGCCAGCCCGAGTGCAGGGTGGCGTCCTCCAGCGAGATGGCGAGGCCGAGGCCGGTCCCGCCGAGGGTCCGCTTGCGGGACGGGTCGGCGCGCCAGAACCGGTCGAAGACGTGGTTGACGTCCTGCTGGCTCATGCCGATGCCGTAGTCGCGGACCGCGAGCGCGACCGCCGTCTCGTTGCTGTCGACGGTGACCACCACAGGCGCGCCCTCGCCGTGCTCGATCGCGTTGCCGATGAGGTTGCGGACGACGCGGCGGATGCGGCGCGGGTCCATGCCGACGTCGAAGTAGCCACCGGGGGCCTCCAGACGGAGCTCCGAGCCGTTCTGCTCGGCGAGCGTGCGCAGCTCGTCCACGACCTCCTCGGCCAGCCGCACCAGGTTGGTGGGCTCCGGATCGAGCGCGACCGAGCCGGCGTCGTACCTGCTGATCTCCAGGAGGTCGGAGAGCAGCCGGTCGAACCGCTCGATCTGGGTGTGCAGCAGCTCGGCCGTCCGGGAGGTCGCCGGCGGGAACGAGCCGCGCTGATCGTAGATCACGTCACCGGCCAGCCGAATGGTGGTCAGCGGCGTGCGCAGCTCGTGCGACACGTCCGACACGAACCGCTGCTGGAGCTGGGACAGCGTCGCGAGCTGGTTGATCTGGCTCTGCATGCTGTCCGCCATCCCGTTGAACGAGCGGGCCAGCGTGGCGAAGACGTCCTCGCCCTTCTCCGGTATGCGCACCGCGAGGTCGCCGGCCGCGAGCCGTTCGCTGGTCCGCGCGGCGACCCGGATGGGCTCCACGACGAAGCGCACGATCAGCCAGGTGATCGCGCCGATGAGGACGATGAGCGCCAGCCCGGCGAGCAGCAGGGTGTTCTGGACGAAGAGCAGGGTGTTCTCCGCGTCGCGCAGGTTGTAGCCGATGTAGAGCTCGTAGCGGCCGTACGACGGCAGGGTGAGCTGGGTGCCGACGACGATCCCCGGGTCCGTGGAGTCGGACGCCGCCGGCAGTGCGACCGACTGGTAGAACTGCTTGGTCCCGCCGTTCTCGACGGCGGTGCGGAGCTCCGGGGAGATCACCGGGTTGAGGGCGGGGCTGCCGCGGTCGGGAGGCGCGAGCACGCTGGTGTCCTGGCCGGGGACGCGGTAGGCCGCGATCAGCCGGCTGGAGGTCGAGGCCTGCACGGACTGCAGCGTGGAGTTGAGCAGGTTCTTGCCGCTGTCGCCGGACGAGATGTCCGACGCGTTGAGCGTCGACTGCGCAGCCGTGGTGGCCCGGCTGGAGTCGCGGAGCGCCTGGTCCAGCCGCGACTGGTAGAGGTCGTTGCTGATGCTGAGCGCCATGTAGACGCCCGTGACGAGGATCGCGACGCCGGTCAGGAGCAGCGTGATCGCGACCGTGCGGAGCTGCAGCGAGCGTCTCCAGAGGCGCGACAGCTCGGACGGCACCTGCCGCCACCACTCCCTGTCGGGCCACCGGAAGCGCATCGCGGGCTCCCGGTCAGGTCGCCGCGCCGGCGCGGTAGCCGACCCCGCGCACGGTCATGACGATCTTGGGGTTGTCCGGGTCCTGCTCCACCTTGGCGCGCAGGCGCTGGACGTGCACGTTCACCAGCCGGGTGTCGGCCTTGTAGTGGTAGCCCCAGACCTGCTCAAGCAGCATCTCGCGGGTGAACACCTGCTGCGGCTTGGAGGCGAGGGCGAGCAGGAGGTCGAACTCCAGCGGGGTGAGCGCGATGCGGCCGTCGCCGCGGCGGACCTCGTGGCCGGCGACGTCGACGACGAGGTCGCCGACGCGCAGCTGCTCGGCGGGCGGGCTGGTGGGGGCCGGGCGCAGCCGGGTGCGGATGCGCGCGACCAGCTCTTTGGGGTTGAAGGGCTTGACCATGTAGTCGTCGGCGCCGGACTCCAGGCCCTTGACGACGTCCGCGGTGTCGGACTTGGCGGTGAGCATGATGACGGGCGTGCCGGACTCGGCGCGGATGCGGCCGCACACCTCGATGCCGTCGAGGCCGGGCAGCATCAGGTCGAGGAGGACGAGGTCGGGCTTGGCCGCGCGGAAGATGTCGAGCGCCTGTGCGCCGTCCTCGCAGAACACGGGGTCGAATCCCTCGGTGCGGAGCACGATGCCGATCATCTCGGCGAGGGCGGTGTCGTCGTCGACCACCAGGATGCGACTAGTCATGTCCGAAGAATCCCCTGAACCCCTCTCGGGCGGCGCGCGCCGCAGCAGTAACGGGTCAAGCGTAGTCGAGGACGCTGCACGAGCCTTGTATGCCGGCCCGGTGCGGGCTGTGGGCACGTCGAGACTGTGGAGAACCGGGTTGTCCACGTGCCCTATGGGCGGGGCATCGCGGGGACGGCGGATGTGCCAGCATGGGAGCACCGCACAACGGGGGATGAGAGGCACGGCGTGAGCGACGACCAGAGCTGGCGGGCACCTGGGGAGGCCGGGGATCCGGACGGCCAGGGCGCCGGGGCCGACGGCGCCGCGTCTGCGGGGCCGGAGGCTGGCGGGGCCGCGCCGGAGCAGCCGCGGTACGGGGAGTACGCGCCGGGGTATCCGCAGCAGCCGGGGTACCCGCAACCGCAGGGATACCCGCAGCAGCCCGGTTATCCGCAGCAGCCTGGTTACCCCCAGCAGCCCGGTTACCCGCAGTACGACTACCAGCAGCACGCGTGGCAGCAGCAGCAGGCCTGGCAGCAGCAGGGATGGCAGCAGCCGTACGGCGCGACCGGCGCTCAACCCGGCTGGGCTCCGCCGCCGAAGCCGGGACTCATCCCGCTGCGCCCGCTGTCGTTCGGCAACCTGCTGGGCGCGCCGTTCCAGGCGCTGCGCCGCAACCCGAAGATCACCGTCGGCGCGGCCCTCCTGCTCCAGGGCGTCCCCGCGATCCTCGTCACCGCGATCCTGTACGGCGGCCTCTACCTCCTCTTCTCCCGGGTCGCGACGGCGGACGCCGCCGATCGCAGCACCATCACCGCGGGCGCCGTGGGCGGCAGCATCGTCCTCGGGGTCCTCGTCATCGTCATCTCGGGGATCTTCGGCGCGCTGCTCCAGGGCATCATCGTCGCCGAGGTGTCGCGCGAGACGCTCGGCGAGAAGCTGAACCTGCGCGCGCTCTGGCGGCTCATCCGCCCCCGGTTCGGCGCCCTGGTCGGCTGGACGTTCCTGTGGTCGCTGTTCTGGCTGGTCGCCCTCGCGCTCGTGGTCTCCATCATCGTCGCCCTCGCGATGCTCGGCGGCACGGCCGGTGTGCTCGGCGCGGTCCTGGCGGGGATCGGCGGGAGCCTCGGCCTGCTGGCCGTCTTCATCTGGCTGTACACCAAGCTCTCGATCGTGCCGAGCGCGCTCGTCATCGAGCGGCTTCCGTTCCGCTCCGCCATCGCGCGCTCCTGGCGGCTGACGACCGGCTACTTCTGGCGCACGTTCGGGGTGATCGTCCTGCTGGCGATGATCATCTACGCCGTGACCCAGGTCATCGCGTTCCCGTTCGCGATCATCGGCGGGATGCTGGGCGGCATCTTCGCGCCGACCTCGCTCAGCACCGCCGACCCGAACTCGTACAGTCAGGTCATCATCGGACAGCTCGGCGTGAACGGGATGTCGGCGATCGTCGGGGCGATCGTGGGCGCGATCGGCAGCGTCGTCCAGTCCGCCGCGCTCGGCCTCATCTACATCGACCTGCGGATGCGCAAGGAGGGCCTCGACCTGGAGCTCGTGCGGTTCGTGGAGGCCAGGCAGACCGGCCAGGAGCTGCCCGATCCGTTCACGCAGCCCGCGCCGAGCGCGACCGCCCCGAACTCGGCCTGGCCGGGCGCCTGAGCGTGCACCTCGACATCCCGGTCGATCCGAGCTCGCCGCAGGCGCAGGACTGGATCCGCAACGAACTCGCCAAGCCGGAGTACCAGACGTCGAAGCCGACCTGGTTCGACATCGCCTCCAAGGCGGTGCAGGACTGGCTCGCGTCGCTGCTGAACGGTCCGACCGGGAGCGCGAGCCCGGTGCTCCTCGTCGTGGTCGTGCTGATCGTCGCGGCCATCGTCGTGGTCGCGTTCCTCGTGTTCGGCCGGCCCCGGGTCAACCGGCGGGCGGCGTCCACCCCGCGCGCGCTGTTCGGCGCCGGCGACGCCCGCTCCGCTGACGAGCTGCGGCGGTCGGCGGCCGACGCGGCGCGGGCCGAGGACTGGCCGCTCGCGATCGAGGAGCAGTTCCGCGCCATCGCGGCCGCCCTCGACGAGCGCACCCTGGTGGACGTCCGCCCCGGCACCACCGCGACCGAGTTCGCATCCAAGGCCTCGCGCGCGGCGCCCGCGGAGGCCGCCGAGCTGCGCCAGGCGGCCCGGACTTTCGACGAGGTGCGCTACCTCGACCGGCCCGGCTCCGAGGCCGGCTACCGGCACCTCCTCGACCTCGACGGACGACTCCGGCGGGTGCGGCCGCCCCAGGAGGCCCCCGAGCGCATGACCGGAACCCTCGCATGACCGGAGCACTCGCACCAGAGGCCGAGCGACCGGCCGCGCCCGAGGGCGGCCCGGGGGACGCACCCGCGGTCTCCCCACCGTCCGTCGCACCGCGCGCCGCGCCGTGCCGTGGATCGTCCTCGCCGTCATCGCCGTGATCATCGGGCTGTCCGGCATGCTGCTGAACGGTGGCGGCACCATCGGCGGCGACCCGCTGAGCGCCACCAACCCGGGTCCGGTCGGCGGCAAGGCCCTCGCACAGGTGCTCCGCCAGCAGGGCGTGACCGTACGCACCGCCGGGACGCTCGAGGAGGTGCGCGCCGCAGCGGGAGACGACACCACGGTGCTGGTCTACGACCCGGCGGCCAACCTCGACCGGAAGGGCTACGACCAGCTCAGCTCGATCGCGAGCACGATCGTGGTGGTCGAGCCCGGCTTCACGGCGCTGCAGGCACTCGCCCCCGGCGTGCACGCGGCGGGCGACCCCGGCTCCACGGCGGCCGCGCGCTGCGACCTGCCCGTCGCCCAGCGGGCGGAGCGGATCGACCCCCGGCCCACGGCCAACACCAAGGACGTCGCATCGCCGGGCAGCTTCCGCGTGACCGGCGACGCGACCGCGTGCTTCGTGTCGTCGGGAGACCGCGCCTCCCTCGTGCGCACGACCTACGACGGCCGTACCGTCTACCTGCTCGGGTCGGCCGCCACCCTCATGAACGACGGCGTGGACCGGCTCGGCAACGCCGCCCTAGGCCTCGGCCTCCTCGGCGAGCACCGCACGCTGGTCTGGTACCTGCCCGGCCTGCTCGATCGGCCGGTCACCGGGCCGCCCGACCTCGCGACGCTGACACCGGGCTGGGTGACGCCGGTCCTCCTGTTGCTGACGCTCGTGTTCGTCGCCGCCGCCGTCTGGCGCGGCCGGCGCTTCGGGCCGCTGGTCGTCGAGCACCTCCCCGTCGTCGTGCGAGCGGGTGAGACCCGTGAGGGCCGCGCGCGGCTCTACCAGAGGTCGTCCGCCCGGCTCCGCGCCGCCGACGCCCTGCGCATCGGGGCGATCGGCCGGCTGGCCGCCCAGGTCGGCCTCCCGCGCGTGGCCACCACCGAGGAGGTCGCCGACGCCGTCGCCGCGATCACCGGCCGCGACCGCGCCGGCATCATCCACCTGCTCCTGGAACAGCATCCGGACAGCGACCGGGAGCTCGTCGAGCTCTCCGACCGGCTGGCCGAGCTCGAACGCGCGACGGCCGACGCCGCGTCGCCGCACACCACACACACTGGGCGAACGACCGGAAGAATGGAACCATGACCGACCTCACCACCGGCTCTCACTCGGCCTCGGCAGCACAGTACGGCGCCACGGCGCCCTCCTCGCCGGGCTCCTCCGACCTGCGGCACGCGCTGGCGCGCGTCCGCGCCGAGGTGGGCAAGGCCGTCGTCGGCCAGGAAGGCGCGGTCACCGGGCTGATCATCGCGCTGCTCGCCCGCGGCCACGTGCTCCTGGAGGGCGTCCCCGGTGTCGCGAAGACCCTGCTCGTGCGCGCGCTCAGCGAGGCGCTGAGCCTGTCGACCACGCGCATCCAGTTCACGCCCGACCTGATGCCCGGCGACGTCACCGGCTCGCTCGTCTACGACGCGCAGACGGGCGGGTTCGTGTTCCGCGAGGGCCCGGTGTTCACGAACATCCTGCTGGCGGACGAGATCAACCGCACGCCGCCGAAGACCCAGTCGGCGCTGCTGGAGGCGATGGAGGAGCGTCAGGTCAGCGTCGACGGCGTGAGCCGCCGCCTCCCCGATCCGTTCATCGTCGCGGCCACCCAGAACCCGATCGAGTACGAGGGCACCTACACCCTGCCGGAGGCCCAGCTCGACCGGTTCCTGCTCAAGCTCACCCTCGACGTGCCGGAGCGCGAGGCCGAGGTGGAGGTGCTGCGCCGGCACGCGGCCGGCTTCAACCCGCGCGACCTCGCGGGGGCGGGCGTGACGCCGGTCCTCGACGCCCGGCAGCTCGAAGCCGCACGGGCGGCCGCCGCGGCCGTCGGCGCGAACCCGGACGTGCTCGCCTACATCGTCGACCTGGCCCGCGCCACCCGCCGCAGCCCCTCGGTGCGCCTCGGTGTCAGCCCGCGCGGAACGACCGCCCTGCTCGCCGCAGCCAAGTCCTGGGCGTGGCTGTCCGGCTACGACTCGATCACGCCGGACCACGTCCAGGCGATGCTCGTTCCGGTCTGGCGGCACCGCATCCAGCTCCGTCCGGAGGCGGAGCTGGAAGGGGTGGGCGCCGACGCCGTGCTGCGCTCGATCGTGCAGCAGGTCCAGGTTCCGATCTAGGCCGCGCCGATGACCGTGTCCGGACGTTTCGTCGCCCTGCTCGCGCTGGGCGTCGTCCCCGTCGTGCTGCTCGGCGGCGTGACGGCAGCCGCCTACACCGCGCTCGGCGGCTGGGTGCTGCTGTGCCTGGTGCTAGGGGCGATCGACCTCGCGCTGGCGGCCTCCCCGCGCCGGCTGCGGCTGAGCAGGGAGCTGCCTGCACGTGTCCGCCTCGGCGCGGAGGCCGCGAGCGAGCTCTTCGTGACCAACACCGGCGCGCGGACGCTGCGCGGTGTGCTGCGCGACGCGTGGGAGCCGTCGGCCGGGGCGGAGCCGACGCGCACCGCGATCAGCGTCCCGCCGGGCGAGCGCCGCCGCGTCGTGGTGTCGCTGACGCCGTGGCGGCGCGGCGAGCGCCGGGTGGAGGAGGTCACGGTGCGCGCGTGGGGGCCGCTGGGCCTCTGGGCGCGGCAGGCCACGCTGTCCTCTCCCGGGCGCATCCGCGTGCTGCCGCCGTTCAACTCCCGCAAGCACCTGCCGTCGCGACTGGCGCGGCTCCGCGAGCTGGACGGAACCACGAGCGTGATGCTGCGCGGCCAGGGCACCGAGTTCGACTCGCTGCGCGAGTACGTGCGTGGCGACGACGTGCGCTCGATCGACTGGCGCGCGACCGCGCGGCGGCACGACCCGACGGGAGGCCGCGGCGCGCGCGTGATGGTCCGCACCTGGCGGCCGGAGCGCGACCGCCGCGTGGTCCTGGTGATCGACACGGCCCGCACCTCGGCCGCGCGGATCGCGGACGAGCCGCGCATCGACACGGCGTTCGAGGCGTCACTGCTGCTGGCGGCGCTGGCCTCCCGCGCGGGCGACCGCGTGGACCTGCTGGCGTACGACCGCGTCGTCCGCGGCCGGGTGCAGGGGGCGGCCGGGACGGAGCTGCTCTCCCGGATGGTGGACACGATGGCGGGCATCGAGCCCGCGCTCATCGAGATGGACTGGTCGGCGGTGCCCGCCCAGGTCGGCACGCTGACCAGCCAGCGCTCGCTCGTCGTGCTGCTGACCTCGCTCGACGCGCCCGGGGGCTCGCGCGGACTCCTCTCGGTGCTGCCGCAGCTCACCCGCAAGCACCTCGTGCTGGTGGCGAGCGTCACCGACCCGGACACGGAGGCCGCGACGACGCAGCGCGACCGCCGCGAGGACGTCTACCGGGCGGCCTCCGCCGAGCGGGCGCTGCTCGACGTGGCGCGCGTGTCGGCCGCGGTGCGCCGCCTGGGCGGCGAGGTGGTCACGGGCTCCCCCGCCGACCTCCCGCCGGCCCTCGCCGACCGCTACCTGGCCCTCAAGGCCGCCGGCCGCCTCTGACGCTCGGCACATTCGTGCCGAATCGTGCCTTCGCCGCCGCGAATCGCGACATTCGGCACGAATCGTCGTTGTCACATTCGGCACGAATCGCGGCTTTGGCGCCGCGAAACGCGACATTCGGCACGAATCGCGCGGCGGGGCTCAGCCGGCGACGACGCGGCGGTCGCCCGCCTCGAACTCGGTGAGGTCGCCGGTCTCGCCGGCGCGCACGGCCCGGCCGCCGACGAAGAGCATGTAGAAGAGGTACGCGCCGAGCGCGAGCGCTCCGATGGCGATCTTCAGCCAGACCGGAAGCGCCGACGGCGTCACGAAGCCTTCGATCAGGCCGGAGACGAACAGGCTGATGACGCACCCGATCGCGACCGTGAACAGCGCGCGGCCGTCCTCGGCGAGCGCCTGCCCGCGCGTGCGGGCGCCCGGCGCGATCCACGCCCAGAAGATCCGCAGACCCGCCGCGGCGGCGACGAACACGCTGGTGAGCTCCAGGAGGCCGTGCGGCAGGATGTACGAGAACAGCACGTCGCCGCGGCCGTAGGCGAACATGACGCCCGCCGCCGTGCCGATCCCGACCGCGTTCTGGATGAGCACGTACGGCACCCACAGCCCGGTGATCCCGAACGCGATGCACTGCGCGGCGATCCAGGCGTTGTTGGTCCAGACCTGGCCCGCGAACGACGCGGCCGGGTTGTTCGAGTAGTAGTCGACGAACGAGTGGTTCACGTACTGCTTCAGGGCGGCGTCGTCGCCGAGGTTGCGCAGCACCTCCGGGTTTCCGGTGATCCACAGCGCGTAGAGCGTGGAGACGATGACCGTCGCGACCGCCACCGCCAGCACGATCCAGCGGATCCGGTAGAGCGCCGCCGGGAGCTGGAGGGCGAAGAACCGCGGGATCTGCGAGAACAGGTTCGAGCCGGCGCCGGTGAAGCGCAGCCGCGCCGAGGCGAGCGTCACCGAGAGCCGATCCCCCACCGCGGTCGAGCCCGCGCTGGTCTGGATGGCCGACAGATCGGCCGCCCCGGACTGGTACAGGTCGATCAGCTCGTCGGCGTCGCGGCCGTCCAGGCGACGGCGGCGGGCCAGCCGGGAGAGCCTGTCCCAGTCGGCGCTGTGCGCGGCAGTGTATGCGTCGAGATCCATCTGCTTGAATGATAGCCATGACGGCATCCGCGCCCCTCCTCCCGAGTGGGGGCCTTTCGGCCACCGGACCTGCGCCCGAGCGCGAGCTGGTCACGGGCGAGGCCGTCACCCTCGACGTCAAGCCGGCGAGCTACATCCTCCGCGCGGCCGGGACGATCATCGACTGGCTGTTCTCGATGCTCGTCATGCTCGGGCTGATCCTGCTCTTGGTGGGGACCGGCGGCGGCCTCGACCAGGCGCTGCAGCGCGCGCTGGTCATCCTCATCCTCGTGTTCGGGATGGTGATCATCCCGACCGGGATGGAGCTGCTGACCCGCGGCCGCTCACTCGGCAGGCTGGCGGTCGGCGCCCGCATCGTGCGCGACGACGGCGGAGCGACCGGCTTCCGCCACGCGTTCATCCGCGCTCTCGCGGGCGTGCTCGAGATCTACCTGAGCTTCGGCGGCATCGCCGCCCTCACCGGCCTCCTCAACTCCCGCTCCAAGCGCCTCGGCGACCTGCTGGCGGGCACCTACAGCCAAATGGAGCGCGTCCCCCACCCGCAGCCGCTCACGCTGTACCTGCCCCCGCAACTCGCCGGCTGGGCGCTGAACGCCGACGTCGGGAGGCTGCCCGACCGGCTGTCGCGCCGGATCGCGCAGTTCGTGCGGCAGGCCCCGCAGCTGACCGCCGCCGCCAGGTACGGGCTGAGCACCGAGCTGGCCCGGGAGGCGGCGCCGTACGTGTCGCCGCTGCCGCAGGTCGACGCCGAGGCGTTCCTCGTCGCGGTCGCCGTGCTGCGCAGGCAGCGGGACGCCGCCGGCCTGGCGCTGGAGGCCGAGCGGCTGCAGCGGCTGGAGCCGGTGCTCGACGCGCTGCCGCACTCCTTCCCGGACCGCTGACCCGTGACCGGCCGCTGACCCGTCCCATCCCGCACACCCAGGAGCGCCGATGACCGACTACCGTGCCCATTTCGACGCGAGCGTGTCGTTCGTCAACGGCGGCGGCCTGACCGCGGAGGGCTTCCGTCTCGATGTGCCGTCGGCCTCGATCGGCGAGGCGGAGGTCGCGGAGCTCTTCGTCCGCCACCTCGGGCTGGCGCTCGTGGGCGCCGTCGACCTTCGCGGGCTGCGGATCGTGGCCGAGCCGCACCGCGGCAGCCGCGGGATGGCGACGCCGTGGCCGGAGGCCCCCGCGCGCCGCGTCGTCGACCTCAGCCACCGCATCCGCGCCGGGCTGGTCACCTACCCGGGCCTCCCCGAGCCGGTCATCACCCCGCACCTCACCCGCGAGGACTCCCGCGCCCGCTACGCCCCCGGCACCGAGTTCGCGATGGACGTCATCACGATGATCGGCAACACCGGCACCTACCTCGACAGCCCGTACCACCGCTATGCGGACGGCGGCGACCTCGCCTCGCTCGACCTCGCGAGCCTGGTCGGGCTGCCCGCCGAGGTGTTCCACCTGGAGGACGCCGCGGAGCGAGGCATCCCCGCCTCGGTGTTCTTCGACCGCGACCTGGCGGGCACGGCCGTGCTGCTGCACACCGGCTGGGACACTCGCTTCGGGACGCCGGCCTACGCGTCCGGGGCGCCCTACCTCACGGAGGCCGGCGCGCAGCACCTGGCCGACGTGGGCGTGACGCTCGTCGGCATCGACTCGCTCAACATCGACGACACCGAGAGCGGCGGCTCGCGACCCGCGCACAGCATCCTGCTGGCCCACGGCATCCACGTGGTGGAGCACCTGACGCGGCTCGGTGACCTGCCGGCGCGAGGGGCGCGGTTCACGGCGGCGCCGCCGGCGGTGGAGGGGTTCGGGACGTTCCCGGTGCGGGCGTTCGCGGAGGTCTGACGAGAGCCCTCCCGAGGCCTGCTCAGTCGTGCAGGATCCTCTGGAACAGCACGTGGTCCTGCCAGCGCCCGGCGATCTTCAGGTAGTTCGGCGCGACGCCGATCCGCTCGAAGCCCGCGCGGGTGAGGACCGACTGGGAGGCGTGGTTGGCCAACAGGGTCGCCGCCTGGACGCGGTGCAGGGCGTAGTCGTCGCGGGCGGCGTCGAGCAGGGCCGACAGCGCCACCGACGCCAGGCCGCGGCCGGTGTGGCCGCGGTCGAGCCAGTAGCCGACCATCGCGCTCTGGAAGGCGCCGCGGACGATGTTGCTGAGGTCCATCCCCCGGCGATCTCGTCCCCGTCCACGATAACGAGCGGCACCGCGGTCTCCAGCGAGCGGAGCGCCAGGAGCTCCAGTGTTCGGGCGCGCTGCCCGGCCTCGGTGAAGAACTCCTCCGAGCGCGTCGGGTCCCAGGGGGCCAGGTGGCCGCGGTTGCGGACGTAGGCGGCGGCGAGCGCCGCGGCGTCCTCCTCCCGGCGCAGGCGCAGGAGGAGGCCGCCGGGGAGCTCCCGGTCTGCGAAGTCGAGCGCCATCAGTAGCGGTAGTGGTCGACTTTGTACGGGCCGTCGACCGGCACGCCGATGTAGGCGGCCTGCTCGTCCGTGAGGGTGGTGAGCTGGACGCCGAGGGCGGCCAGGTGGAGGCGCGCGACCTTCTCGTCCAGGTGCTTCGGCAGCACGTAGACGCCGATCGGGTAGTCCTCGGTCGATACGAAGAGCTCCAGCTGGGCCAGCACCTGGTTGGCGAACGAGTTGCTCATGACGAAGCTCGGGTGACCGGTGGCGTTGCCGAGGTTCATCAGGCGGCCCTCGGACAGCACCAGGACGCTGCGGCCGTTCGGCAGCCGCCACTCGTGCACCTGCGGCTTGATCTCCACCTTCTCGGCGCCGGGCAGCGCCTCCAGGGAGGCCATGTCGATCTCGTTGTCGAAGTGGCCGACGTTCGCGACGACGGCGAGGTGCTTCATGGCGAGGATGTGGTCGAGCGTGACGACGTTCACGTTGCCCGTGCCGGTGATGAGGATGTCCACCTGGTCGATGACCGACTCCAGCGTGGTGACCTGGAAGCCGTCCATCGCCGCCTGGAGGGCGTTGATCGGGTCGACCTCGCTGACGATGACCCTGGCGCCCTGGCCGCGCAGCGCCTCCGCCGCGCCCTTGCCCACGTCGCCGTAGCCCGCGACGAACGCGACCTTGCCGCCCATGAGCACGTCGGTGGCGCGGTTGAGGCCGTCCGGCAGCGAGTGGCGGATGCCGTACTTGTTGTCGAACTTGCTCTTGGTGACCGAGTCGTTGACGTTGATCGCCGGGAACAGCAGCTCGCCGTGCTTGGCCAGCTCGTAGAGGCGGTGGACGCCGGTCGTGGTCTCCTCGGTGACGCCGAGGATGCCGTCGGCGACGCGCGTCCAACGGTCGGGCGACGTCGCCAGGGAGGCGCGCAGCGCGGCGAGGATGACGCGGTACTCGTGGCTGTCGCCCTCGGCGTCGTCCGGCACCGCGCCGGCGAGCTCGAACTCGCGGCCCTTGTGGACCAGCAGGGTGGCGTCGCCGCCGTCGTCGAGGATGAGGTTGGGTCCGGTCCAGTCGGCGCCGGCGGCCGCGGCCTCCGCGCTCCAGTCGAAGATCTGCTGGGTGCACCACCAGTACTCGTCGAGGGTCTCGCCCTTCCAGGCAAAGACGGGGACGCCGTCGGGCGCCTGGACCGTGCCGTGCGGGCCGACCGCGATGGCCGCGGCTGCCTCGTCCTGCGTGGAGAAGATGTTGCAGCTCGCCCAGCGCACCTGCGCGCCGAGGGCCACCAGGGTCTCGATCAGCACGGCGGTCTGCACGGTCATGTGCAGCGAGCCGGCGATGCGGGCGCCGGCCAACGGCTGGGAGGCGCCGAACTCCTCGCGGAGGGCCATCAGGCCGGGCATCTCGTTCTCGGCGAGCCGGATCTGGTGCCGCCCGCCCCGGCGAGCGAGAGGTCGGCGACGCGGAACGGCAGGGACGTGTCAGTGACGGCGGAAGGCATGCCGTTATTCTCCCATGCGCGTCCTGTCGCGCCAGCCGGATGGCTATTCGGCGCGGATGAGCGCCAGCACCTCGTCGCGGATGCGGGTCATCGTGGGGGCGTCCGCCGCCTCCACGTTCAGGCGCAGCAGCGGCTCGGTGTTGGACGGACGCACCGAGAACCACCAGAACGGCTCGGTCTCGTCCGTGTAGCCGGTGATGGTGAGTCCGTCCAGCTCGTCGAACTCGGCACGGCCGGTGAACGCCTCCACGACGCGCGCGTACGCGGCCGGGACGTCCTCCACCGTCGAGTTGATCTCGCCGGACTGCGAGTACGGCGTGCACGCCGCCGCCAGCTCGGACAGCGGGCGCTCCTGCGCCCCGAACTCGGCCAGCATGTGCATCGCGGCCAGCATTCCGTTGTCGGCGCTCCAGAAGTCGCGGAAGTAGTAGTGCGCCGAGTGCTCGCCGCCGAAGACGGCACCCGACTCGCGCATGGCCGCCTTGATCAGCGAGTGGCCCACGCGCGTGCGGTAGGCCGTCGCACCCGCTGCCTCGATCGTCTCCGGGACGATGTTGGACGTGATCAGGTTGTGGATGACCGTGATCTCGGCGTCCGGGTCCTCCGCGCGGGCGCGGTCGATCTCGCGGAGGGCGACGATCGCGGCCACGGCGGACGGCGACACCGCGCCCCCGGTCTCGTCCACGACGAAGCAGCGGTCCGCGTCGCCGTCGAACGCGAGGCCGAGGTCGGCGCCATGCTCGACGACCGCCGCCTGGAGGTCGACCAGGTTGGCCGGCTCCAGCGGGTTCGCCTCGTGGTTCGGGAAGCTGCCGTCGAGCTCGAAGTAGAGCGGGACGATCTCGATCGGCAGGGCGGGCAGCCCCGCGGCCTCGCCGAGCACGGCGGGGACGGTCAGGCCGCCCATTCCGTTGCCTGCGTCCACGACGATCGTGATGGGGCGGATGTCGCTCAGGTCGACCAGGCCGCGCAGGTACGCGGCGTAGTCGGCGAGGACGTCCTGCTCGCGGTACGAGCCGGGCTCGGCGACGGGCTCCAGACCCTCGGCCAGGTAGACGGCCGCACGGTCGCGGATGGCGGCGAGGCCGGTGTCCATGCTGAGGCCCTGCGCGCCGGCGCGGGAGAGCTTGATGCCGTTGTAGGTGGCGGGGTTGTGGCTCGCGGTGAACATCGCGGCGGGCGCCTGCAGCGCGCCGGAGGCGAAGTAGGACTCGTCGGTGGAGCACAGCCCGATCGACACGACGTCCGCCCCGCGGGCCTGCGCCCCGCGCGCGAACGCGGCGGCGAACTCCGGCGAGGAGTCGCGCATGTCGTGGCCGACCACGACCTCCGAGCCGGCGGCGCCGATCTCGTCGACGAAGGCCGCGGCGATCGCGGTCACGATCTCGGGGGTCAGGCCGCTGCCGACCAGCCCGCGCACATCGTAGGTCTTGATCACTCCGGAGAGGGCGTCACGGTAGTCGTCGATCGAGTCAGGTGTGTGCACCCGGTCACACTACTTGATCTCGCCGAAGACCTCGTGCCGGACGATCTGCCAGCCCTGCGGCGCCGACAGGCGCTCCGCGTGGATGGCGCACAGGTCGTACGAGTGCGGCTCGTGGTGGAGGCTAAGCGGGCCGAGCACGGCCATCGAGTCCGCGTAGACGTAGGTCAGCGTCGACACGGCGTCGCGCGGACACGCGACACGGGAACACGGGCGGCTCAACATCGGCCTCAGACTACCGGAGCCCCACCGACGTAGGATTGCGACATGCCCCGCAACCGCCGCACCAGCAGCAACCCCCGGCGACCAGCCGGTGGCGCAGCCGTCACGGACGCGGCGCGCGCGGGCCGGTCACCGGACCGCATCTGCCGATGCTGCAGAACCGCATCGACTTCTTCGACATGACCGTGGCCTCCACCGCCGACTACCTCAAGGGCGTCTGGCCGGACGAGCTGGCGGACGTGCACTTCGAGGTCGCGGCCACGCCGGTGGGCAACACCGGGAGCGACGGCGTCGACCGCTGGTACGTCGACCACGCGCGCCGGCGCGTCGTGCTCTACCGCGTGCCCATCCAGCGGCTGACCAAGCTGCACCGCGACGACGACCTGCACCGCCGGATGTACATCGAGGGATGCGTCTTCCGCGCCGTCGCCGAGCTGCTCGGCAAGGACCCCTGGGACCTCGCGCCCGACCGCTTCCGGCACTTCTGAGCCGAGCCGCGGTCGCACCCGGGACTCAGTGCGGGTAGACCTCGATCGGGGATGCGAGCGGTCCCGCGGGCGAGACCGCGAACGCGCTCGTCTGCCCGTCGCCGGTGAAGCTGACGCCGGCCACGAGACCGTCGCCCCCGGTGATCGTGTACCGGCCGCTGTGGACCGCCGCGCCGGTCCCGCCCTCTGCCGGCACCGTGAGCGAGATCGGCGGGCCGGACTCCGGCTGGATCTTCACCTTGACGTCCTTGTCGGCGGCGTTGGCGAAGTGCAGGCGCGGGCCGGGTCCCGGCGGCACGGCGACGAGCTGGGAGTCCGTGATGGGCGGGGAGGACACGAACCACGCGAAGTCCCGCGTCTTGGTCCCGATGACCGAGGTGCGGACGGCCGCGACGACGGGGACGCTCGATCGCACGGTGACGTCGAAGTTCCCGTCCTTGAGGTGGTCGAGCGGGATCTCTGCGACGTTGCCCGCCTTCACGGTCTGCGCGTAGGAGTTGCCCGCGGCCGTTCCGGTCTCCCCCACGGCGCCGACGGTGATCTGGGCGTCCTGGGTCCCCGGCACGAAGACGCGCACGGTCGGGAACTCGACGCTGACCGCCTCCGCGGACTGCGCGGCGGTGACGGCGGCGAGCGAGGCGATGGTCACCCCGGAAATCGTCTGCACCCGGGAGGGCGCGCCCGTCGGGCCGGCGAGCTCCACGCCGCGCGGGTCGATGCCCTGCTCGAAGCTCTGCTGCATGGTGGCCACGACGGCGCCGCCGGTGGTGCTCACGTGGACCACGGGCGCGGTGGCGGAGGGCGCGAGGCCCGCGAGCGGGACGACCTTCTGCGCGCCGGCGGGGACGACGATGCCGGTCGCGCCCGGCGCCGCGACCCGGCCCGTTTCGGTGTAGAGGTCGAGGTTGACGGTCGCGTCCACGGAGGTCGGGTTGGAGAGCAGCACGAGGCTGGTCTGGCCGAGGGTGGTCGCGCCGGCCACGAGCCAGCTGTCGGCGCTCGCCTCGGCGCAGGAGGCCGCGGCCAGCCCGGCGAGGTCCGGGCTGCTGACGCTCTGCACCTGTGCGCCTGCGAACAGCGGAGGACGGGTGGCGCCCTGCGGGGTCGCCGCGGTCAGCGCGAGCGGGGCCTGATCGGCCGAGTCGGTGGAGGCGTCCGGCTTGAGGTTCCTGGTCTGGGTGTCAGGGCCGTCCGTGCCGTAGACGGTCGAGAACCTTCCGATGGCGCTCGGCTGCGAGGCCTGGCCGGCGTCGGCGGCGAGGGCGAGCGCGGGTCCGGGGCAGACGCGCTGCTGGTCGGCCGGGACGGGGCGGACGGTCTTCGACGGCGCGTCGATCGCGAAGCCGGACAGCGGGAGCAGGGTCGCACCGGCGATGACGACGGCGGCGATCCCGATGCCGACGACGCCTCCGATCGCGCGGACGCCGCCCTGGGCGAGGGCACGGCGGTCAGCCACGGTCGCTCCTCTCGATGGCGGGACGGGGCCGGATGATGGTCTCGTCGAGGCCGTCCTCCAGCGTGGTCGGGGCCTCGAACGAGACGGCGGCCTGGAGGGCGAAGTCGTGCGCGGTAGCGTTCGGCCCGGTGGCGGGCTCCGGTGCGAGGGGCTCCGGCTCAGAGACCGGGGCCACGACCGCGGCCGACTCGTGCTCCGGCTCGGGCTCGGGCTTCGGGCGCGTGGTCTCCTCCGGCTCCGGATGCGCCTCGCGCGCCTCGTCCTCGTCCGCGGACTCGACCACGGCCTCGTCCTCCGGCTCGGCGTCCCATTCGTCCAGGCTCTCGCCCGCGACCGGGACGTCGCCGTCCGACGGCGGGACCGGCTCGTCGTCCGGCTCGATGGCGGGAGGCTCCCCGCCGTGCTTGCGCGCGGGGCGGCGGGAGTTCAGCTCGGAGACGCGGTCGGCGGACCGCGTGGTCGGGATGGCCAGCAGCAGCGTGAAGCCGATGATCAACCCCTGGACGAGGAGCACGATCACGCGCCACATCCCGCCCGCGTCCGGCGGGATCTGCGCCGCGGGCGGCTCCACGGTCGTTCCGCGGTCGAAGGCCCACAGCGAGCCCGTCGTGGTCTGGCCGACCGGTGCGAGGAGCGAGTTCGCGTCCATCGCGACGCTCGCGCGCACCCGGGTCGCGTCGGCCGCTGTGGTGTCCGGCTTGGTCCCGACGTGCTCGTCCAGCGCCGTCGCCGACGGGGTGAGCAGCACGAAGTCGATACCGAGCCGCTTCAGCTCGCCCGAGGCGTCGAAGCCGCTGCGGGACGCGAGGTTCCCGGCGAGCGTCGCGAGCTCCTGCTGCCCCGACGACAGCGAACGCTCGGTCGAGCTCAGCGTGGTCTGGCCGTCGAGGGTCTGCCCGGCCCCGCGGACGACCTCCGCCCGGATGCCGCCGTCCGGCTGAGGGGTGATCCGCAGCGTGCCGGTGCGCGGCTGGGTCGAGGCCTTCGCCGTCACCACCGCCGGCATCGTCCGCCCGTCGCTCGCCGTCACAAGGGCCTGGCCGTCGTGCGTGGCGAGCGCCGAGGGAACGGCCGCGATCGCAATGGTCACCATCGCCACCCAGGCCGGTGCGAGAGCGCCGCGCCGCAGCGCCGAGAGCGCGAGCACGGCGGCGCCGATGAGTCCGAGCCAGTAGAGGCTCACGGCGCTACCCGGCCAGATCGGGACGACCGCGGAGCCGGAGACCGCGAGCTCGATGTGGAGCGCCGTCACGGCGGTGAGGAAACCGGCGAGCGCGACCAGCAGGGCGACGACCGCGCGGACGGTTCCGCGCAGGAAGAGCGCGAGGATCGCGAGGATGCCGAGCGGCGCCAGCAGGATGGGCACGATGATGCTGCCCGGGAGGGCGCCGAGCCCGAGCGCGTGCGCGAGGGCGTGCCAGCCGCCGAGCGCTCCGTCCGGGAAGCCCAGTGCGAGCTGCCACGCGGGCGTCTGCCTCGCGTCGAGCGGGACGCCGGGGTCGGCGAAGATCGACAGCCACGCGCCGCGGGAGGCCTGCTGCCAGACCAGCGGCGCGAACAGCACGACGGCCGGCAGCGGGATGAAGACGATGCGCGCGGCGCGGCGGCCGGCGAACACGATGGCCGCGATCCAGGCGATCACGAGCGCCGGGATGAGCACAGGCGCGCAGGCGACGGTCGCGGCCGCGATGAGCGCCGTCGTGGCGCTGGCCGTCCACGACCGGCGGGCGGCGAGTCCGGCGAAGAACAGCCACGGCAGGAGGATGTGCGCGAGCACGGCGCCGGGGCGGCCGCCCTGCAGCGCGACGAACAAGGTCGGCGCCAGCGCGTAGACGACGGCGGCGAAGGCCCGGAGGGTCGGCCGGACGGTCAGCCGTGCGGCGGCGAGCCACGCGCCGAGCGCCGCCAGCGGCAGGGCGAGCAGCCAGAGCGCCACGAGAGACACGCTCGGCTGCCAGAAGGTGAGGGTGCCGAGCACGGCGAGCACGGCGGAGAACGGGTCCGCGGCGCCGGTGAAGCCGAGGTTGATGTCGCGCCAGCCGTAGCCGAGGTTCGCCCAGAGGTCGCCGACCGAGGTATTCAGGGGCAGCATCCCGCCGCCGGTGATCGCGCCGGAACCGGCCAGCGGGTAGAAGAGGAGGACGCCGACGGCCAGCATCGCGAGCACCGCCCAGCCGCCTCCTGTGCCCCAGAAGTCGAGTTCCTGGCGTTCGCCCTGCTGGCGGACCATCGCCGCCTCCCGCTTGAGCGCGCGGCCGCGGCGCACCTCGGCGAACGGCAGCCGCAGCGGCGCGATGGCCGCCCAGCCGACCGTGCGGGCGCGGGAGAGCCGGCGGCGGGCGTTGCCGACCGCCATGCCGGAGAACGCGACCCGGAAGGCCGCGCCCAGCTCGCCGCCGACCGAGCCCGGCTCCTTGCGGAGGAGGCGCACGATGGAGCGCACGATCGCCAGCGGCACGAGCGTCAGCCAGTGCGGCACGAGCGCCCAACCGGGTGCGTAGACCATCCGGCGGTGGAGCTGCGCCCTGCGGCGCTCCCTGCGAGCTTGCGGCGCACCGACCACTTGCGCGACAGGTTGGGGCCGGCCACGCCGTCGCCGCCGACGGCGACCCTGGCCTGGGCGACGAGCGTCACGCGGTAGCCGGCCAGGCGCGCCCTGGTGCAGAAGTCGAGCCCGGAGTCGACAGTGGGCAGTGCCGGGTCGAAGCCGTCGAGGGCGTCCCAGACCGGCTGGCGGACGAGCATCCCCGCGGCCGACACGGCGAGCACGTCGCTCAGGCCGTCGTGCTGGGCCTGATCGAGCTCGTTCTCGACCAGCGGCAGGGAGGCGCCGAAGGGCGTCATCGACTCGCCGAACTCGCGGATGAACGCGGCGTCCTCGGCGTCGACCAGCTTGGGGCCGACGACGGCCACGGAGGGCGAGACCTCCAGCGCGCCGATCAGCGCGGCCAGGGCCTCCGGCTCCGGCGCGGTGTCGTGGGCGAGCAGCCAGAGCAGCTCATCGGACGAGGTGGTGGGCGGGAGCACGCGCACGGCGGTGGCGATGGCCGTGCCGAAGGACAGCTTCTCCGGGCTGCGGAGGAGCTGGGTGGGCTTGGCGTCGGCGAGGAGGCGGGCGGCGTCGTCCGTGCTCGCGCAGTCGACGGCGATCACGGCGTCCGGCTGTCGGGTCTGTGCCGCGAGGGCGTCGAGAGTGCGCTGCAGGCTGGTGCCGCCGCTCGGGGCGACGACGATGGCGGTGACTCTCGGATACATCGGGAGTCAGCCTAAGTTGGGGCTGCGCCGATCCCGGTAGTGCATCGGGCGCGGCGCGTATTCGACCCGGCTCAGCCCGCGCGCTTGCGGAGCTTGCGGCGCTCGCGCTCCGAGAGGCCGCCCCAGATCCCGAACCGCTCGTCGTTGGCGAGCGCGTATTCGAGGCACTGGGACCGGACTTCGCACGAGGTGCAGATCCGCTTGGCGTCGCGAGTGGAGCCGCCCTTCTCGGGGAAGAACGCCTCCGGATCCGTCTGCGCGCACAGGGCGTCGGACTGCCAGGCGAGCGGGTTGTCGTCCTCGACAGCCGCCCGGACTCCCGGAACCCCGAGTCGCACCGGATCCACGAACCAGTCGTCGGGTACCCCAGAACGATATTCAGGAATTGCCATATCGGTTCCCCACCCTCTAACTGACGTACACGTTTGTCGTGTCGCAATAATTACACCGTTGTCATTCGCTTCCGTCAAGTCGCGAATCGTAAAGCCTTAACGCCTGGTCGAGAGTTCACGACGCGCCGGGGCACGACAACAATCGCGACACGCCCGACCTGTCTACCCCCGTCGGGCTGCAGGTCAGGACGCCGCCTGCCGTGCTTCCCAGGCGCTGCCTACCATTTCCTCGAGGGAGTGGCGCATCTTCCAGTCGAGGTCGCGCGCGGCGAGCTCTCCTGAGGCAACGATCCTCGCCGGGTCCCCCGGCCGTCGAGGCCCCACTTCTGGGGTGAAGGCGATCCCGGTCACGCGGGCGACCGTCGACATGATCTCGCCCACGCTGACGCCGTCGCCGCTGCCCAGGTTGTAGACGGGCTGGATCGGCTCCCCCGCGTCGAGGCGCTTGGCCGCGGCGACGTGCGAGACGGCGAGGTCGGCGACGTGGATGTAGTCGCGCACGCAGGTGCCGTCCGGCGTCGGGTAGTCGTCGCCGTTGACCCGAGGGGTGCGGCCGGCGACGAGGGCGTCGAAGACCAGGGGGAAGAGGTTGTGCGGGCTGGTGTCGCGCAGCGCCGGGTCGCCGGAGCCGACGACGTTGAAGTAGCGGAGCGAGGTGTGGCGGAGGCTCGCGGCGACGCCCTGGTCGCGCAGCAGCCACTCCCCGATCAGCTTGGACTCGCCGTACGGCGACTCCGGGCTCTTGGGGGTGGACTCGGTGACCAGGTCGACGTCCGGGGTTCCGTACACCGCGGCGGACGAGGAGAAGACGATCGCGTCGACCCCCGCCTCCTGCATCGCGGCGAGCAGCACGGCGGTCGCGGTGACGTTCTGCTCGTAGGTGTGCAGCGGCCGCTGGACGGACACGCCCGCGTACTTGAAGCCGGCGACGTGCACGACGCCGCTCACGGTGTTCTCCCGGAAGATCCGCTCCAGCAGCGCGCCGTCGAGGATGGTGCCGCGGTAGAAGGGCACGTCGGCGGGGACGAACTCCTCATGCCCGCTGGACAGGTCGTCGACCACGACGACGTCGATGCCCTCCGCCCGGAACGCCCGCACCACGTGGGAGCCGATGTAGCCGGCCCCTCCAGTCACCAACCACGCCACGGGCGTCCTCCTGCTCATTCGCATTCCTGGGGTCCCGGCCACCCTATCGTTCGGTCACCCGGCCCCGGCCCCACATGCAGCCGCCGAGACGTGAGTCGTTGCGGGTTCAGCTCGCGCGATTCCCGCAACGACTCACCTCTCGGCGGCGTGGTGGTGGGGGTTAGACGAAGGCGGCCTCGCCGGTGATGGCTCGGCCTACGATCAGGGTGTTCATTTCCCGGGTGCCCTCGTAGGAGTAGAGGGCCTCGGCGTCGGCGAAGAAGCGGGCCACGTCGTAGTCGAGGACGATGCCGTTGCCGCCCATCAGCTCGCGGCAGCGCGCCACCGTCTCGCGCATCCGTGCCGTCGCGAACGCCTTGGCCAGCGCCGAGTGCTCGTCGCGCTGCTCGTCGTCGTCCAGCATCTGGGACACCCGGGTGCAGAGGGCGATGGAGGCCGTGATGTCGCCGATGGACTTCACCAGGAGGTCCTGGATGAGCTGGTGCTTGGCGATCGGCTTGCCGAACTGCACGCGCTCCTTCGCGTAGCGCAGCGCGGCCTCGTACGCGCCGACCGCGACGCCGACGGCGGACCAGGCGACCTCGGCGCGGGTCTGCCGCAGCACGGCGGCGGTGTCGCGGAAGCTGTTCGCGTTCTGGAGGCGCAGCGACTCGGGCACGCGCACGTTCTCCAGCGTGATGTCCGCGTTCTGGACGATGCGCAGCGACGTCTTGCCCTCGATCTTGGTCGCGGTGTAGCCGGGCGTGCTGGTCGGGACGATGAAGCCCTTCACCTGGCCGTCCTCCGCGCTCTTGGCCCAGATGACCGTGATGTCGCTGAAGGTGGCGTTGCCGATCCAGCGCTTGGAGCCGTTGAGGATCCAGTCGTCGCCGTCGCGGGTCGCGACCGTGCGCAGGCCCTGGGCGGAGTCGGAGCCGGAGTCCGGCTCGGTGAGGCCGAACGCGCCGAGCACCTCGCCGCTGGCGAGCTTGGGCAGCCACTCCGCACGCTGCTCCGTCGAGCCGCAGATGCCGATCGCGCCGAGCGCCAGGCCGTTCTGCACGCCCACGTAGGTGCTGACGGAGGCGTCGACACGGGACAGCTCCAGGGCGACCCAGCCGCGGAAGACCGCGGAGTTCTCGAACGGCGCGGTCTCCTCGAAGCCGAGGCCGATCGCGCCCGCCCCATGCAGCACGTCCACGATCTGCCGTGGGAACTCCGCACGCTCCCAGTACTCGTTGACGATCGGCTTCAGCTCGGTCTCCAGCGCCGCGCGCAGGTTCGCGATGAAGTCGCGCTCGCGCTCGGTCAGGAGGTTCTCGAAGCCGTAGAAGTCGCTGGCGAGGGGTTCGAAGGCCATGTGTGCTCCAGTGCATGCGGTCGGCAGAGACCGCCAGCCTAGGGACCGGCCCTGGGCGCGGCAAAGCGATTGGTACTTTGGTCTAACCGGATCGAAGGGAACACGACGGATGTTTGTGCGCATCGGCAACACCCCGCGCGATTACGCGTGGGGTTCCACCACCGCGATCGCCCAGCTCCTCGGCACGACGCCGAGCGGCGCCCCGGAGGCGGAGCTGTGGCTGGGCGCGCACCCGGGCTCCCCCGCCCGCATCCTCGACCCGGAGGACGCCGGCGGTGCCGCCGACCTCGCGCACTGGAGCGAGACGGCCGGGAGGCTCCCCTACCTGCTCAAGGTGCTCGCGGCGGCGGGCCCGCTCTCGCTGCAGGCGCACCCCTCGTCCGCGCAGGCGCGCGCCGGGTTCGAGCGCGAGAACGCCGAGGGCCTGGCGCCGGACTCCCCCGAGCGCAACTACAAGGACCCGTTCCACAAGCCGGAGATGATCTTCGCGCTGTCCGACCCGTTCGACGCGCTCTGCGGCTTCCGGGAGCCGGCGGACAGCCGCGCCGCGCTCGAACGGCTGGCCGGCGGCGACCCCGCGGTGGCCGCGTTCGCGGCCACGCTCGACGGCGACCCGCAGCAGGCGCTGCGCCGCGCGACCGAGTGGCTGCTGGGCGGCGCGCCGGAGGTGGCGGCGGTCGTCGACGCCGTGGTCGAGGCGGCGCGGACCGCGGACGGCGTCGACGCCGACACCGTCCGGATGCTGGCGGAGGCCTTCCCCGGCGACCCCGGGATCGTCCTCGCGCTGCTGCTCAACCGGGTCGCGCTGCGCCCGGGCGACGCCCTCTACCTCCCGGCGGGCAACATCCACGCCTACCTCCGCGGCCTCGGCGTCGAGCTGATGGCCGCCTCCGACAACGTGCTGCGCGGCGGCCTGACCCCGAAGCGGATCGACGTTCCCGAGCTGGTGAGCGTCCTCGACTTCAGGCCGTTGGCGGTGACCCCGATGGTCCGGGAGCGGCCGGCGCCCGGCGTCGAGGAGTTCGTGCCGGACGTGCCCGACTTCCGGCTGATGCGCGTGGAGGTCGGCGGCGACGTGCCGTCCGCCACGGTCGACCTGCCGGGCACGGCGATCGCGCTCTGCACGGCAGGGGACGTGGAGCTCCGCGGCGCGACCGGCTCGGTGCGGCTCTCCCGCGGCGAGGCTGCGGTGGTGACGGCGGACGAGGGCACGCTGACCGTATATGCCGGCGCGGGAACACTGTTCGTGGCGACGCCGAACCGGTGAGCTATCCTTCGGGGGTGAGCAGGCCCTCCCCTTCGGCGCCCGGATCGAACCCGCTGCGCGACCGCGTCGACGCCGCCCGCGGCGCCTCCGGCACCGGGGTCTCGGTGTTCGCGACGCTGCTGCTGTTCACGCTGTTCGCCGGGGACTTCTGGCGCAACCTGATCAGCTGGCCGGGCTACTTCGTCCTCGCAGGCGTGCTGGCGGTGGGGAGCGTCGTCCTCCTGGTGCGGCTGCGGCCGGACGTGCGCTGGCGGAAGCTGCCGAAGTCGCTGGTGCTGTTCCTCACGTTCGCGGTCGTCTCGCTGGCGTGGTCGGCGTACCCCGGCGCGACCGCGCTCGGGCTGGTCGCCCAGTTCGCCACGACCGGCGCCGCGCTGTTCCTCGCGTTCTGCCTGAGCTGGCGGGCGCTGCTCACGGCCCTGGCGAACGCGTTCCGCTGGATCCTCGGGCTCTCGCTGCTGTTCGAGTTGATCGTGGCCGTCTTCGTGCGCCGGCCCGTGCTCCCGCTCACGCCCACCCAGCCGGCGCCGGCGCACATCCCGTCGGCGTTCTACTGGAGCCGCGACCTGCTCTTCCACGGCGGCCAGATCCAGGGGATCGTCGGCAACAGCAACCTCCTGGCGATGGTCGCGCTGCTCGGGCTCGTCGTGTTCGGCATCCAGCTCGCCGATCGCAGCATCCGCCGCGGGACCGCGATCACCTGGATCGTCGTCGCCGTCGTGACGTTCGCGCTGACCCGCTCCTCCACCGTCTTCATCGCCGCCGTCTTCACCGCAGTCGTGCTCGGCTTCGCGCTCTGGACGCGCCGCGCCGGCCCCGAGCGGAGGCGGCCGGTGTACCTCACCGCGGCGGCGCTCGCGGTCGTGGTCGTGGTGTCCGTCGTGCTGTTCGCCTCCCGCATCCCCGTGCTGCTCGGCAAGAGCGAAGACCTCACCGGCCGGCTGACGATCTGGAACTCCGTCATCCACCTCGCCCAGGAGCGCCCGGCGTTCGGCTGGGGCTGGGTGAGCTACTGGGCGCCCTGGGTGTCGCCGTTCAAAGACCTCGCCGTCCGCAGCGGCGTCGAATACCTGCAGGCGCACAACGCCTGGCTCGACGTCTGGCTGCAGCTCGGGATCGTCGGCCTGGTGATCTTCGCCCTCCTGGTGCTGAGCACGCTGTGGCGGTCCTGGTTCCTGGCCGTGGACCGGCCGCGGGTGGCCGTCGCCGACGACCTGCCGTACACCGCGCTCGCCCTCCTGCCGCTGCTGCTGCTGGCCGCACTCCTCGCCCAGAGCCTCGCCGAGAGCCGCATGCTGATCGAAGGGGGCTGGGCGGTGCTGGCGTTGCTCTCCCTGAAGACCAAGCAGTCCGCCACGTAGGATTCTGTCCATGGCCGAACCGCGTCGAACCCTGGTGCCGCCCGCGGTGACCGAGTTCCTCGGATCGGCGCGATTCAACTCGACCCTCGCGCTGCTGGCGGTCGTGACCGGATTCTCCACGCACGCGATCCGCGCGCTGATGGGCTGGCCCGGCCTCATCGGGGTGCTCGGCGCCATCGCCGTCCTGGCGGCGTTGTCGTTCATCGCCCAGCGCAAGCTCATCGAGTGGCACGGCCTGCTGCCGATCTCCGCCCTGCTGTTCGTCGGCTGGTGCGCTCTGTCCATCATCTGGAGCGACTACCAGTGGGCGACGGTCGCCGGGGTCCTGTACCAACTGCTGTTCGCCTTCCTGGCCGTCTACATCGCCCTGGTGCGCGACGCGATCCAGATCGTCCGGGTGGTGGGCGACGCCCTGCGCGTGCTGCTCACCGTGTCGCTCGCGCTGGAGGTCCTGAGCGGCCTGCTGCTGGACGTGCCGATCCGCTTCCTGGGGATCGCGGGCAACATCGCGGCGGGAGGACCGATCCAGGGCCTGTTCGGCACCCGCAACCAGCTCAGCATCGTCGCGCTGATCGCGTTCGTCACGTTCCTGGTCGAGCTGCGCACGCGCTCTGTGCGGCCGACGATGGCGGCGTTCTCGATCACGCTCGCCGCGCTCTGCATCCTGCTGGCGCACTCCCCCGTCATCGCCGCGGTGTCGGTGGTGGTCGGGTTCGCCACGCTCGCGCTGTACCTGCTGCGGAAGGTGCCGGCCCACCGCCGGACGCTGGTGCAGTGGGTGCTGGCGCTCGTGACGATCGCGATCCTGGTCACCGCGTACATCTACCGCACCCGCGTCATCGACCTGCTCAACGCCCGCGCGGACTTCCAGGTGCGCTACAAGCTCTGGATCCAGATCTGGGAGCTCATCCCGATCAACCAGATCGCCGGCTGGGGCTGGGTGGGCGCCTGGCCGACCGACCTCTACCCGTTCAACGCCATCCAGGACGCGACCGGCACCTACCACCCGGACGGCCTGAACGCCTACCTCGACGTCTACCTCCAGGTCGGCTTCATCGGCCTCCTGATCTTCGTCGCGCTCATCGCGCTGGCGTTCGGCCGCTCCTGGCTGCTCGCCTCCAACCGCCGCAGCGTCGTCTACGCCTGGGCGCCGCTCGTGCTCGTCGCCCTGCTGGTCACGAGCGTCTTCGAGAGCTCGATCCTGATCGAGTCCGGCTGGATGCTGATCGTGATCTGCACGGTGAAGGCGTCGCAGGGCATGAGCTGGCGGCTGCGGCTGCCGCACCGGGACGGGGCGTAGGGCGTCAGCCTGCTCGATGAGGGTGACGCTCCCGAGCGGGCAAGAGTTGCGCGACGCGACGGCCAGTGACCGGTGACGTCATGCGTCGTCCAGGCGCGCGCGCGAACGACGACGTGCGAGCACCGCGACCGCGGTGCCGACAGCGGCGAGGACGCCGAAGGTAACCAGACCGGCGCGGGACTCGGTAAGCCCGTCTCGGCGAGTGTTCCCTCAACCGCATCCTTTGACGCAGGGAGCTCGGGAGCACCATCCGATCCTGCAGAACCGGCCGGAGGCGTCGTCGGCGGATCGGTGGGAACCGGCCCGAGGACCATGAACGGGACCCGCTCGTCATGGGCGCCGAACGCCATGTCATCAGCCGCGCACATCCACCCGAGCGTGTGCGGGCCGGGTTGAAGATCCGAAGGCACGATCACGTCGGCGTCGATGAGACCGGTGTCGGAATCAATCGGAACATACGCGCTAGTCATCATGTTCTCAGGGCTTCGCCGCCACGGATGTTCTCATTGCGTTCGTGTCTCCTCCTGCTCGGCGGCATCGCGGGACTCTCGGAGGAGGTCGCACAGGGACGACCCTGCCTGTGACGGCCGCCGCCGCCCCGGGACGGGGAGGCGCCGGCGACAGCCGCGATGATCCCCCGCTTGGTCACAGCCGGATGCCGATGGACGGAAGGACCGGAACCGCGCATCGACGAGGGTCCGGGCTCAGGCCTCAGCCGGCCGTCGCCTCGCGCCACTCCGCGATCGCGGCGGCGAGCTCCTCGTGGTCGAGTCCGTCGAGCGCTCCCGGACCGAAACCGTCCGCGTAGAGCGCGGCGACCGCCTCAACCGCGCCCGGGCCGATCCCCGACCGGCTCATGCCGACCGTGTTGGCGCCGCGCACCCTGGCGGGGTTGCCGAACGCCTTCGCCCACGGCGGCACGTCCCGCGTCACCACGGACCCCATGCCGACCATCGCCCCGCGGCCGACGTAGCGGCGCTGGTGGACCGACGTGCCGAGGCCGAGGTTGGCGCCGTCGCCGATGCGCACGTGACCCGCCAGGAGCACGCTCGAGGCCAGCGTCACGCCGTCGCCCAGGCGGCAGTCGTGGGCGATGTAGACCTGGTTCATCACGAAGGCGTCGTCGCCGATGACCGTCTGCGCGTGCCAGCCCTGGTGCACCTGCGCGTACTCGCGGAACACGTTGCGGTGGCCGATCCGGATGCCGTTTCCGCTCGACAGGTCGGCCGCATCGCGCGGGTGGTCCCACGAGCGGACCTCCGGCGGTGCGCCGATCACGACGCCCGCGCCGATCCAATTGCCGTCGCCGAGCTCCACGGGGCCGGTGATCACGGCGAACGGACCGATCGTGTTGCCCTCCCCCAGGCGCACATCGCCCGAGACGACCGCGGTGGGATGGATGGAATTGGGCTGGGCGCTCATGCAGACCGATCGAACGGAGAGGACAAGGTAAGGTGGGAGCGCACGTTTTCCCGTTACGCCCACAGCACTATACCCACGAGGCTCAATGATTCCCATCACGACGGTCAAGTTCGGTCCCGAAGAAGAGCGCGAGGTCCTGGAGGTCCTCCGCTCGGGCTCCATCGCCCAGGGTCCGAAGGTGGCTCAGCTCGAGGACGAGTTCGCCCGTATGCACGACGCGAAGCACGCGATCGCGGTGAACAACGGGACGACCGCGCTGGTCGCGTCGCTGCAGGCCCTCGGCCTCGGTCCGGGCGATGAGGTGATCACCTCCCCGTTCACGTTCGTCGCGACCCTCAACGCGATCCTGGAGACGGGGGCGACCGCGACCTTCGCCGACATCCGCCTCGACGACTTCAACGTCGACCCCGAGTCCGTCGCAGCCGCCGTCGGGCCGCGCACCAAGGTCCTGCTCCCCGTCCACCTCTACGGTCAGATGGCCGACATGGAGCCGATCTCCGCGATCGCCGAGCAGAACGGTCTCCGGATCCTCGAGGACGCCGCGCAGTCGCACGGGGCGACCTACAACGGCCGTTACGCGGGCAGCTATGGCATCGGCTCCTTCTCGCTCTACGCGACCAAGAACCTGACCACGGGCGAGGGCGGCCTGATCACGACCGACGACGACGCGATCGCCGACACGCTCCGCGTGATGCGCAACCAGGGCATGCGCGCCCGGTACGTGTACGAGATGGCCGGTCACAACTACAGACTGACCGACCTGCAGGCGGCACTGGGCATCCCGCAGCTCGCGCGGTACGCGTCCATCGTCGCGGCGCGCAAGCGCAACGCGGCGCGCCTGATCGAAGGCCTCGCGGGCGTGCCGGGCATCGTGACGCCCCAGGAGCTCCCCGGCCGCTCGCACGTGTGGCACCAGTTCACCGTGCGCGTGACGGAGGAGGCCGCGGTGAGCCGCGACGAGTTCGTGGCCAAGCTGGGCGAGGCGGGCGTGGGCGCAGGCGTCTACTACCCGCGTCTGCTGTGGGACTACGACGCCTACCGCGACCACCCCAACGTGATCAAGCGCGACGCCCCGGTGGCGGAGCAGGTCGCAAGCCAGGTCGTCTCGCTTCCGGTCCACAACTCGCTGAGCGACGAAGACCTCGACACCATCGTCGAGACCGTCGCCGCCGTCGCGGGCGGACACCGGTGACCGCCCTCAAGCGTGTCGCGCTCGTCGGCGCCGGCACCATGGGAAGCCACCATGCGCGCGTGATCTCGCAGTCGGCAGGCGCCGAGCTGGCGCTCCTCATCGACCCCCGCGAAGCGGTCGGCGCGAGCGTCGCCGAGCGTTTCGGCGCCAGCTGGCTCCCGGAGCTCCCCGACCTCGACGGGATCGACGCGGTCGTCGTTGCGGCCGCCACCGAGGCCCACTACGACCTGGCCACGCGCGTGCTCGGCCAGGACGTTCCGCTGCTGGTCGAGAAGCCGGTCGCGGACAGCCTGGCGCGGACCGAAGAGGTCATCGCCCTCGCCGATTCGCGCGACATCCCGTTCATGTGCGGCCTCCTCGAGCGCTACAACCCCGCGGTCATGACGGCTCGCGGAATCATGGGCGAGCCCATCCACATCACGGCGTCCCGGCACTCGCCGTACGCCCCGCGCATCCGCACCGGTGTCGCGTGGGACCTGCTCGTCCACGACGTCGACCTCGCCATCGGCTTCGTCGGCGCGGCGCCCGTCGCGGCCGAGTCCCGGCTCGGATACTTCCACCCGGAGTCGCTCCAGGGCGCGGAGGACGTCGCCGAGACGATCCTCGACTTCCCGGGCGGCGCCATCGCCCATGTGTCCGCGAGCCGCATCGGTCAGCGCAAGATCCGTCAGCTCTCGGTCTACGAGCGCGACCGCCTCATCGAGGTGGACCTGCTGCGGCGCGATGTCACCGTCTACCGCCACGTCTCCGAGAACTCCGTCGACGACGGCCGCGGCTACCGCCAGCAGACGGTCATCGAGATCCCCGAGCTCGTGAGCTCGCAGGAGCCCCTGACCACGCAGTTCGCCCGGTTCCTCGACGTCATCGACGGCCGCATCGACGCCGCCGCCGAGCGCGCGAGCTTCCTCCCGGCGCACCGCGTGATCGACCAGGTCATCTCGCAGAGGCCGAGCGCCGCGGCATGAGCGCGTCCACCGGGCGCCGTGAGAGACGGATGCCCGCGCTGCTCCAGAAGCCGATGGTGCGCTACCTGCTCGCGGGCGGCGTCGCCTTCCTCGTCGACTTCGGGCTCCTGGCGCTGTTCCATGAGGTCTTCGGATGGGTCACCTGGCTGGCCGCCGGCGTCGCCTTCATCGTCAGCTTCGCGTTCACCTACTTCATCCAGCGGGTCTTCTCGTTCGAGTCGACCGCGCCGCATGGCAAGGCCCTGATCAAGTACACTCTGCTGGTCGCCTTCAACACCCTGGCGACCGCGATCATCGTCGGGCTGGTCGACCAATCCGCGCTCTCCTGGGCCGGCGGAAAGGTGATCGCCACCGCGGTGACCACTGTGTGGAACTACTTCGCGTACAAATACTGGGTGTTCGCATCGCCGCCCTCGGCCATCGTCGAGCCGGAGCCCGGAGAGGACTGAACTATGTACAACGGCGCACGAATCGCCGCTGTGGTGCCCGCTTACAAAGAAGAGAAGATGATCTCCCAGGTCATCGACACGATGCCTGAATTCGTGGACCACATCGTGATCGTCGACGATCACAGCCCGGACGGGACGAGCGCGGTCGTGCAGGCCAGCACCGACGACCGCGTCGTGCTGATCCGCCACGAGGTCAACCAGGGTGTCGGCGGCGCCATCATCACCGGGCACCGCGCTGCCATCGACCTCGGCGCCGACGTGAACGTGATCATGGCCGGCGACGCGCAGATGGACCCGGCCTACCTCCCGGCCCTGCTCGACCACGTGACGACCGAGGGCTACGGCTTCGCGAAGGCCAACCGGTTCTTCGCCCCGGAGTCCTTCCACGGGATGCCCCGCTACCGGATCTTCGGCAACATCGTCCTGTCGTTCATGACGAAGCTGGCCTCCGGGTACTGGCACCTCTTCGACCCGCAGAACGGCTACACGGCGATCCGCACGGACGTGCTGCGCCGGGTGCCGCTGGACAACGTCGCGCGGCGGTACAGCTTCGAGAACGACCTCCTGATCCACCTCAACATCCTGCAGGTGCCTGCGGTGGACGTGCCCATCCCCGCCGTCTACGGCGAAGAGGTGTCGAGCATCCGCCTCGGCCGGGTGGTCCCCGAGCTGCTCAGCCTCCTCACGCGCGGCTTCTGGCGACGGATCTGGTACCGCTACGTACTGTGGTCGTTCTCCCCCATCGCACTGCTCCTGGTGCTGGGCATGATCCTCTTCCTCTTCGGATTCGGCGTCGCCATCTGGGTCTGCTTCCAGATCGCCGCTTCCGTGGTCGCGACGGCAGCCACGGTCATGCTCGCGGCACTGCCGCTGATGCTGGGGACGCAGATGCTCATCAGCGCCCTGCAACTCGACATCCAGGCGAGCCCGTCGACGCCGAGTTACCTCCCATTCGAACGGGAGCCCGACATCACCTGATCGGGCTCCGAACGGAAGAAGGCGGCCACCGCGATGCGCGGTGGCCGCCTTCGTGCGTCTTCCGTCAGGGCGCGGCAGGGACCGCCTGCGGCGTCACCGAGTAGAGGTGGAAGGTGGTCGGCCCCTGTTTGATCGTCGCCTGCTCGGCGAGGCAGGGCTGATCGACGGGCGCGTCGGAGATGACGTGACGCACGTGCTTCTGCGCGAACGAATAGCAGGAGTCGAAGGTCATCACGATCGCATCGGCCGCGGGGTTGTGCGGGTTCGGAGCGCCCTGGCCGGCCACCCAGCTCAGGTTCGCGAGGCGGTTCCAGTTCAGCTCGTGCGTGTGGGCCGGGTCGATCTGCTTCCACATCTCCGCCGGGGGTGCACCCTGGAACCCGTTGTAGCCGGGCAGTCCCGACTGGACGAGCACAGCGCTCGGCAGGCGAGAGTCCCCGACGCCCACCCAGCTCCCGGGATCGGCCGCCTGCATCGCGTGCATCTTCTTGGCGACCGCCGTGTCGTTGAGGTCGTACACCCCGCGGTAGAGCGGGTTGACCCCCATCGAGCCGATCAGGGAGACGGCGAGGAAGCAGACGCTGCCGATGAGCGCCCAGCCCGACGAGTAGGCCACGACCGAGAGCACGAAGAGCACACCGACGATCGGCCACGACCACGACTGGATCACCAGCGGCGAGCCGAGGTGGAAGAGGTGCACGGCGACGATCGCGACGGAGCCCGCGGCGAGCACACCGGCCAGGACCGTGGCGATGACCGGCATCCTGCCCTTCTCGCGGCGGATGGCGTCGGCGCGCTGGGCGATGACCAGCGCGAACACCACCGACAGGAGGCCGAAGCCCATCCGCAGGCGGCCATCCGTCGTCCGGTCGAGCAGGATGAGGTGAGAGATCGCGTCCCAGCCCGGGAGGACGAGGAAGAGGGTGAAGAGCGCGGTGACCGCGAGCAGGGCGACGAGGAGCCAGTCGGTCCCCCGCCGGGCGCGGCGGTCGCGCACGATGAGCCAGATCGCCGGGACAGCGAGGAACAGCCCGATCAGGAAGAACGTCGAGGCCTCCGAGGCGTTCCCGCCGAGCGGCTGCCCGCCGACAACGCCGAGGTTGCGCGTCACCGGGGCGGCGAAGAGGGCGATCAGGCCGTCCTTGTTCGTCTGCCCGGTGTGCTCGAATCTCTGGCCCGGGTAGACGGTGTCGAGGAACCTCTGGATCGTGGCCCACCTGGTCACGATCCACACGAGCAGCACGGCGACGCCGGCGGCGCCCCCGACGAGGATCGGGAGGAGCGAGCGGACGCGCGCCCGGATCGGGCCGTCGTACCCGACGCCCTCCTCGAAGGCGAGCGGCCGGCGCCCGAGCAGCAGGCCGACGCCCGCGAACAGCACGACGAACACCGCAGGCACGATGAACGGGACGTAGACCCCCATCCCCATGGTCACCGTCAGGTAGCCGACCACGCCGACCCAGGTCCAGCGTTGCCAGCGGCTGCGCGATTTGATCAGCCAGACGACGGCCGCGATCGTGGCGAACGCCCACGCGGCCGGCCAGAAGGTCACGGGCAGGTACCACCACTGGAAGAACGGGGCGAAGAAGAATCCGACCGCGATCGCCGCCGCGGTCACCGGACGCCGGGGCAGGAACGTGACGGCGGCCAGGTACGCGGCCGCCATCAGCGCGAAGCCGGGAAGCCACCATTTCAGCGCCATCGCGTTGTCCAGAGGCAGGAACCAGAAGCCGAGGAGGTGCGGACGGAAGACCATCGACCAGTCCCACGACGGCAGGTCCGACTGGACGGTGGAGTCGATTCCGCCCGGGAAGGTGTGGTTGACCACGGGGAGGCCCTGCTCCACCTGCGAGATGGTCCAGGCCGTCTGCACCGACCACTCGTCGCTGCGGATCGCCTCCGGCTCGCCGGCGATGAGACTCGAGTCGGACCCGGTGGCGAAGAACTGGTGGAGGAAGCCCGTCGACGAGCCCGTGATGCCGAGTCCGACGAAGACGACGAGGAGGATGAACAGCACCGCGGGGAACGCGACGACGACACGCCAATTCGGGAGGCCGACCTGCGTCGGTGCGACCGCAGCGCGCCAGCGCGCGACGACGGCGCGGCCGGGACGGCGCCGTCCTGCGACCTCTTCCTGGTCGCCGGTGGCGGCTTCGACCGGTTTCTCACCGACGGCAGAGTTCACTTCTTCATTCCTTGGGTGTATGGCGTGATGGCAGCCACGAGCTTACTTGACGGGCGCTGGATTTCCGCTGATCCTGCGGCGCGCCTAGGCAGGCTGGACGAGGTCTCGCGCAATGTCCTGGAGGCCGCGGCTCGCGTAGCGCGCGTACGCCCCCGTCGTGGCGAGCAGGAGGACGGGCACAGCCCGCAGCAGGCGGTTGCGCGGCATCCGGGCACGCCTGGACTCGAAGACCGCCTTACGGCGCGCTTCGGTCACGAGGTCGGTGGCCGCGCCCATCGCGGGAAGCCGCTCGGCCAGCACGGCGCCCCGCCTGGCGAGCGTGCGGTTCCTCTCGCCGCGGGGCTCGAGCATCCTGCCGAGCTTGTAGCGGAGCGTCGGCTCGATCACCCCGATCGCGTTCGCGCCGTGGATCCGGTAGCGGGTGGGTCGGGACTCGACGACGGCGAGCCCGCCGCGCGCCGCCGCCACGATCGCGAGCCACTCGTCGTGGACCCACTCATCGGGGAAGGGAGCGGCGGCCTCCAGCAGCGAGCGGCGGAAGACCATGGTCGCCCCGGTGGCCAGGTTCCTTCGGAGGAGCGCTCCGAACCCCCTGCCGTCACGCACCGCGTCCAGTTCGTCCGCACGCAGCTCCAGGCTCTGGAACAGGGTCGCACCGGTCGGCGCGCCGTCGCCGTCGATGATCGTGGCGTCGGTGAACACGCAGAGCAGTCCGGGGTCGGCCTCGAAGCGCTGGGCGAGAGCCTCCAGCCGGTCCCGCTCCCAGACGTCGTCCTGGTCGCAGAGCGCGATGAGGTCGCCCGTCGCCGCCTGGATCGCCTGTTCGAAGTTTCGCACCACTCCGAGGGCGACGGGATTCTCGATCACCGTCAGCTCGGGCGCACCGCCTCCGGCCGCCCGGACGGCCCCGGCGACGATGGCGACCGTGCCGTCGGCCGAGGCGTCGTCCGAGAGCACCAGCTCGTCGGGAAGCCGCGCCTGGGACAGGATGCTCGCGACCTGCTCGCCCACGAACCGTGCACCGTTGTGCGTGCACAACGCGACCGAGATCCTCACTCGGCGTCCTGGTGCAAGTAGTCGTAGAACTCGTCCTTGCGGTCGCGCAGGCCGTGGTATTGGTTGCCGCTCTCCTCCGCCATGACCTGGCCGATCAGGACGGCGGACTTCCGCACCTGCCAGCCGTGCCGCAGCGCTCGCGAGGTCATCCACTGGTCCTCGAGCATCAGGAACCGCGCGGGAAGGTCGAAATAGCCCGGCTCGGAGACGAGCTCGATGTCGGCGATCGTACCGCCGGTTCCCGCGTAGTCCAGGGCCTCACCGGCCGCGACCTCCGACCGCTGCCAGTGGCTCCCGTGATTGGCGAAGCCCCACCAGGCGGTGACGCTGTGCGGCCGGTACTCGGACAGCAGGGTGGCGACGAAATCGGGCATCACGTCCTGATCGTCGTCGAGCATGACGAACGGACCGCGCACACCGGCCTGCCACAGCCAGTGCGCGACGACGAACCGGGCGATTCCGCCGATGTTGCTCGGCGACTCGTAGAGCTCGATCGACGCGAGGTTCACGAGCCGCGCGTCCTCCAGCACCCGCCGGTAGAGCTCGGTGTTCGCGGCGTGGTTGTTCCAGAGGATCAGCCGGATCGGCCGATCGGTCTTCTGCAGCGCGAGCATCCGGACGATCTCGGGCAGCCGCGCCGGACGCTTGTAGAGGCACATGACGATCGGGACGGCGTCCTCGGTGACCTCGCCGAGGGTCACGAGCGGCTGGATCGGAGCCGCGATGAGGTCGTGGACGGTCCGCGCCCGACGCGCCTCGGCGTGAGCGACGCGGCGCCGGTCGCGGTCGTCGCGCACCGAGCCGGCCGTGCGGGCGATGCGCCCGGCGACGCCGTTCACCGCGGCTCCCGCCCGATCCGCCACGCGCACGACGCGCCGTGAGCGCTGTGCGGCAAGGGCCGCCTCGGCGGCCTCCGCGCGCCGTTCGGCGTGCGCAAGCCGCCCGGCCAGCGAGAGCTGTTCTGCAACAGCGACCCGCAGGGCCTCCCGCTCCACCGCCGGCAGAGCGTCGATCGGGGTGTCCGCCGCGGCCCGGAGGTCGCGGAGCCTGTCGTCGAGCGCGAAGCCCGCGGACTCCAGCTCGCCTGCCGTCGGGGTGCCGGCCAGATACCGGGCGGTCGCGAGCGGATCGCCTCCGGACGCCGCCAGCCGTTGCGCGAGCGAGCGCGAACCCAGCCGGAGCACCTCGACGGTCGACTGCTCGGCCGGGACGTCGGGGCCGGGACGTCGCGCCGTGCGCGTCACCGGATCCACCGGCACGCCGATCGAACGCAGCCGGTCCGGGTCCCGCGCGTCCCGGTGGATGAGCCGATCGAACCCGGCGCCCGAGGCCGCAGCAGGCCCGGTCAGGCCCGTCACCGGAACATCGATGCGCGCGACCGTGCGGTCGAGCGCCCGCAGCGCCTCCACGAGCCGGGTCGACGGGTCGGCCGCCACCCAGAACTCGCCCCCGGCGGCATCGAGCACCCAGTCGTCACCGTCGGGAGCCCAGGCCGCGACGAGCTCGACCGCTCCCGGCGCCAGTCTGCTCTCGATCGCCGACCGCAGCGCAGGATCGTCGGCCGGGTCGATGAGGACGACGCGGTCGACACCCTGCGCCCGATGATGGTCGACGGTCGCTGCGATCAGGTCGACGTCGGCCGGCGAGACGTGGACGGCGAGCGTGATCCCCAAATCGTTTCCCCCGTTCGGGCTCAGGCCGGACGTCCGCTGCGTTCGCCGAGATCCTCGGCGGTCGGCTCGGCGTACACCGCGCCGACCGCGTATTCGTAGTACGGGACGTCGAACGAGGTCACCTGCGGCAGGTCGTGGATGTGCCGTCCGGCGAAGTCCATCAGCGAGGCATTGAGGAAGTACTTCCCCGTGCCGAACCGGACGTCCTTGAACGTGAACCGGACGGTGCGCTCCTCGCGCAGGGTCGGGAGACGGAGCCCGATGCGCTTCGTGGTCGTGCCGTAGACGGCCTGTCCCATCGTGTTGTCGATCTGGATGGCGCCCATCCAGTCGTCCAGCCCGTCGTAGTGCTCGACGTCCATCTCGACGACCAGGTCAGACCCGGGAGACACCTCGTCTCCCGGCTGTCCGCCTGCCGGGTAGACCCGGACGTCGTGGATCACACCGCGGCCCATGATCTCGTCGACCTTGTCGCCCTCGGCGGCCTGGCGCCGTTCCTCCAGGTTCTCGCGCAACAGCGCGACGCCCTTGTTCGGCTCGCCCTCGTATTTGACCTCGCCCTTGTCGAGGAGGATGACCCAGTCGCAGAGCTCGGTCACCTGGCCGGAGGAATGGGTCACGAGGATGATCGTGCGTCCCTGCTCCTGGAACGACCGGATCTTGTCGAGGCACTTGCGTTGGAAGGCCTCGTCGCCGACCGCGAGGATCTCGTCGACGAGGAGGATGTCCGGGTCGGTGTGCACGGCGACCGCGAAGGCGAGCCGCACGTACATGCCCGACGAGTAGAACTTGACCTGCGTGTCGATGAAGTCCGCGATGCCGGAGAAGGCGACGATCTCGTCGAAGCGCTCCTCGGTCTCCTTGCGCGTGAGCCCGAGGATCGATGCGTTCAGGAAGACGTTCTCCCGGCCGGTCAGGTCGGGATGGAAGCCCGCGCCGAGCTCGAGGAGCGCGGCGATCCGCCCGCGGTGGCTGACGGAGCCCGCGGTCGGCTCGAGGATCCCGCCGATCACCTTGAGGAGCGTGCTCTTGCCCGAGCCGTTGTGGCCGATGAGGCCGACGGTGGTGCCCGCGGTGATGTGGGCCGTCACGCCCTTGAGCGCCCAGAAGTCCTCGCGGTGCTTGCGGCCGCGGCCGAAGCCGGTGAGGCGCTCCTTGAGGGAGTTGTCCTTGCGGACGACGAAGCGCTTGGTGACATCGTCGATGACGATGATCTCCGGCGCGGTCTCCTCGGCGGGCGAGGCGCCGGTCACTGGTGTAGTCATACTGCTCGTCATGGCCTTCTGATCACAGTTCCTGCGCGAAGTTGCCCTGCAGGCGCGCGAACACCCGCTGGAAGCCGACCAGCATGATCAGACCGATGGCGATCGCGATCAGCATCCGCGGCAGGAGCCATTCGGGCGACGGCTGGGTGTCCCCGCTCACCCACATGGCCTTCTGGAAGCCGAGGACGGCCAGGGTGATCGGGTTGTTCGTGTAGATGTCCAGCAGGACGCCGTTGCCGAGCGCAGCCTGGACGGTGCTCCACGGGTACACGATCGGCGACGCCCACATCAGGATCATCAGGCCGACCTCCACCAGGTACTGGATGTCGCGGAGGTAGACGTTCGCCGCCGAGAGCAGGATCGCGAACGCCGTGCCGAACACGAGGACCAGCAGGAACGCGGGGATGAGGTAGACGATGCCGGGGTGGATCGGGAACTTCCGCAGGACCAGCGTGGCGATCACCAGGATGCCGAACTGGATGAGGAAGTTGAACAGCGCGGAACCGACGCTCGCGAGCGGGAAGATCTCGCGTGGCAGGTAGATCTTCTTGATCAGGCCGGAGTTGCCGACGATCGAGGAGGTCCCTCCCGCCACGATCTCGCTGAAGAGCGTGTACGCGGTCAGGCCGGTGAAGACGTAGATCGCGAAGTCGGGCGTGCCCCGCGCAGCGCCGAGGAAGCGGCCGATGACCACGTAATAGATGACGAGCTGGGTCAGCGGCCGCACGAGCGACCAGAGGAAGCCCAGCGTGCTGTCCTTGTAGCGGGCCTTGAGGTCGCGGCGGACCAGCAGGCCGAGCATCTCGCGCTGCCCGAGGATCTCGCGCAGCGACGCCCAGCTCCCGCCGAGGGCGCCGCCCTTCGCGCCGGTGCGGACGAGCGGCGCGTCGGCGAGCGCAGCGAAACGGGCGTCGCGCAGTTCGCGATCGGAGAGTCTTTGATTGGCCATGAGCAGAAGCAAGCATAGCTTGCGCCCTCCTGAACCCCGGCTGAGCGAACCGTTCCCGGCTGTGCGGCCCCGGGTGGTCAGCGGCCGGGACGGAGGCGGACGACGGCGTCGCTCCAGCGCACGACCTTGCGCGACCGGAGGTGGTCGATCTCCTCGTAGAGACGCGCCTCCCGCGCTTCGACCGCCCGGACGTCCTCGAGCAGACCGTCGATGCGCTGCTTGCCCTCGTCGATGTAGCCGAGCAGCTCCGCGATCCGCGCGTCCGCCGCGGCCTGCGCCTGGCGCTGCTCGCGCTCGAGCCGTGCGATCGAGGGCGCCCAGCGCCGCGCCGCCGACAGCTCCTTCGCGTCGAGGGGCACATCGGCGACCGGGGACTCGAAGGCCTCGGCGATGCGGAGGTCCCGCACGAGGGTCCCGTCGGCGACGGCCGCGTCGACCTCGGCGGCATCCGGGTGACGCAGCACGTAGTAGGCGAACAGCAGACCGTCGAGGTAGCGCCGGTACTCGCGCATCCCGTGGTGGTTCGGGCTGGGCTGGAGGTCGGGGTTCGACGCGTACGCGCGACCCGACTTCTCGACCTTGCCCTCGAACTGCTCCCACGAGCGCCACGGGAAGTGGAGCACCTCCAGGGCCAGGTCCGCCGGGACCTCGCCCTTCCGCTCGAGGTTGACGAAGTGGTTGCCCTGCGCCACCTCGATGTCGGGCGAGCCGATGTGGACGGCGTCGGCCGTCGCGTGCGCGTGGATGCCGAGCTCGTTCATCCGCCCGACCGGGCGCCTGTCCTGCAGCGTGAGCCGCTGCAGCCCCGTTCCACGTCCCGCGGGATCGCCGATCATGTCGATGACCTCGACCGGGAACGTGCGCAGCGACACCGGCATCTCGGAGAGGACGTCGCGCACGGTCGCGCCACCCGCCCGAGGCAGCCAGAACTCGTCCGCGTCGGCGTTGATGACCCAGTCCGCGCCGTGCACCGTCGCAGCGTCGCGCGCCATTCCGGTGACCACGCTGAACTGCTGCTTGCGCTGGACGGGATCGTGGCGGAGGTCGATGCGATCGCCGTACGACTCCAGGATCTCGGTCGTGCCGTCGACGGATCCGTTGTCGGTCACGATGATGGCGTCCGCGCCCTGCGCGATCAGGTTGTCGATCACCGGTCCCACGATGTCCGCCTCGTCGCGGACCATCAGCGTGACGGCAAGTCTCACGGGTTTCCTCACTACTATTCGGGAATTCACACAATCATGCCATAGCGCGAAACGTGATCCGGACCTTTCCCGGGGGCTACCTTGTAGACTCGGTGGGTTCATCAGCAGAGAAGAGTGGTCGAGGGGTTCGGAACGAATGAAGAAGCGCCGCAACGGAGTCGTCTCCGTCGTCCTGGTCAACTTCCGGGGGGCGGACGACACGGTCGAATGCGTGCGCGGCCTGCGGGAGCTCAACTGGCCGGCCGACCGGCTGGAGATCGTCGTCGTCGAGAACGGCTCGGGTGACGACAGCCTCGAGAAGCTGAAGGCGCTCGGCGACGACATCGTCCTGATCGACTCCGGCGCCAACCTCGGCTTCACCGGAGGCTGCAACCTCGGGGTCGAGCACTCCAGCGGCGAGTTCGTCGCGTTCCTCAACAACGACGCGAAGCCGCACCCCGACTGGATCGCCGAGGCGATCGCGACCTTCGACGGCGGCCTTGAGATCGGCGCGGTCGCCAGCAAGGTCCTCGACTGGGACGGCGTCGACGTCGACTTCGTCGACGGCTCGGTGACCTGGTACGGCATGGGCTACAAGCCGCACGCCGGCGAGAAGGACCGCGGGAGCTGGGATGTCGAGAAGGACGTCCTCTTCGGCACGGGCGCCGCCATGTTCATCCGCGCGGAGGTCTTCGATGAGCTCGGCGGCTTCGACGACAACTACTTCATGTTCTACGACGACGTCGACCTCGGCTGGCGCCTCAACCTGCTCGGCTACCGCTTCCGGTTCCAGCCGAAGTCGCTGGCGTATCACAAGCACCACGCGTCGATGAACAAGTTCGGCAACTTCCGCGAGGAGTACCTGCTCGAGCGCAACGCGCTCTACACGCTCTACAAGAACCTCGAGGACGACTCGCTCCGCGACGTGTTCGCCGGCGCCCTCCTGCTCGCCGTCCGGCGCGCGGTCGCCCGCGGTCGCCTCGACTCCACCTCCCTCGACCTGCGCAACCCCGGCGACGACTCGCAGCGCGAATCGCCCGTCGACAAGTCGACGCTCGCCGGCATCTTCGCCATCGACCAGTTCGTCGAGCACCTTCCCGAGGCCACCGCCGAGCGCGAGAAGGTCCAGAGCACGCGCGTGCGCTCCGACCGTGAGCTGATCCGCCTCTTCGGGAAGGTCGACGAGCCGGCGTACCCGATCGAGTCCTACCTCGCGGGCTACGAGAAGATCGTGAGCCAGCTCGACGTGCTCTCGGCCACCGCGAAGCGGCGCATCCTCGTCGTGACCGGCGACCCGATCGGCGGCAAGATGGCCGGGCCGGCGATCCGCGCCTGGCACATCGCCAAGGAGCTCTCGTCCGAGCACGACGTGCGCCTGGTGAGCTACACGCGGGCCGAGAAGCTGGACGACATCCCGTTCGAGACCGCGGTCATCTCCCACCACCACCCCTCGTCCGTCAACGAGCACGAGGCGTGGGCCGACGTCATCATCGCCCAGGGCAACGGCATCGCGCTGTTCCCCGCCCTCGCGAAGACCGAGAAGGTCCTGGTCGTGGACGTCTACGATCCGATGCACCTCGAACAGCTCGAGCAGGGTCGTGGCCAGGCGATCAAGGCGTGGGACAAGCAGATCTCCGACGCGACCTCGACGCTGAACCACCAGCTCCTGCTCGGTGACTTCTTCCTCTGCGCCAGCGACCGCCAGCGGCACTTCTGGCTGGGCCAGCTCGCCGCGCTCGGCCGCGTCAACGCGTACACGTACTCCCGCGACTCCGAGCTGGACTCGCTCATCGCGATCGCGCCCTTCGGGATCTCGAGCGACGACCCGGTCCAGAGCCGGCACGCGATCCGCGGCCAGGTGCCCGGCATCGGCGAGAACGACAAGGTGATCGTCTGGGGCGGCGGCATCTACAACTGGTTCGACCCCGAGACGCTGATCCGGGCCGTCGCCGAGGTCGCCAAGCGCCACGACGACGTCCGACTCTTCTTCATGGGCGTCAAGCACCCCAACCCCGATGTGCCCGAGATGGAGATCGTCGCGACCTCCCGCGCGCTGGCCGCCCAGCTCGGAGTGCTCGGCGTCAACGTCTTCTTCAACGACAACTGGGTGGACTTCGACGACCGCCAGAACTTCCTGCTCGACGCCGACCTCGGCGTCTCCACCCACTTCCAGCACGTCGAGACCACCTTCTCGTTCCGTACCCGCATCCTCGACTACCTCTGGTCGGGCCTGCCGATCGTGACCACGGAGGGCGACTCGTTCGGCGACCTGGTAGCCGCGGAGAGCCTCGGCGCGGCCGTCCCCGAGCGCGACCAGGCCGCGCTCGTCGACGCCCTCGAGACCTACCTGTACGACCCCGAGAAGGTCGCAGCGGCGCGCGCGAACGTCGCCCGCGTGCGCGACGACTTCCGCTGGTCGCGCACCCTCGCGGCGCTGGTCGAGTTCTGCAAGGCCCCGGTCCACGCCGCCGACAAGAAGGTGGCGTCCGCCAAGCGGGAGAAGGCCGTCAAGACGACCGCCAAGCGGGTGCCGAGCACCGGTATCCGCCGGGACGTGGAGCGCGCGATGTACTACCTCCGCGAGGGCGGTCCGACGGCGGTCGTGGAGCGGTACCGGGCACGCGCGGTCCGCCGCCGCGACGCCCAGAGCTGACTCGATGTCGCCTCGCGTCCTCGTCGTCACCGTCACCTACGCGTCGTCAGAGGTCCTCCCCGCGTTCCTGGCGTCACTGAGCGGGGCAGGCGCGTCGATCGCCGAGACTGTGGTGGTGGAGAACTCCTCCCCCGATGCCGCGGTGACCCGGGAGCTCGCCCTCGCCGCCGGGGCCCGTTTCGTCGACGCCGGCGGCAACAGAGGCTACGGCGGCGGCGTCGCCGCCGCGCTCGCCACGATCGAGGACGAGTACGACTACCTGCTCGTCGTCAATCCGGACGTCGTCTTCGCCGAGGGCGCCGTCGACCGGCTCGTCCGCGCAGCGGAGGAGATGCCGGGAGGCGGATCGTTCGGGCCGCGGATCCTGACGGCCGAAGGCGATGTGTACCCGTCGGCCCGCCGGCTGCCCTCGCTGCGCACCGGCATCGCGCACGGCCTCTTCGGTCGGGTCTGGCCGTCGAACCCCTGGTCGGTCGCGTATCGCGCCGAAGGACAGACGGACCGCCGCCGCGCCGCCGGATGGCTCTCCGGCGCCTGCGTCCTCATCCGCACGACCGCCTGGCGCGAGGTCGGCGGATTCGACCTCGGCTACTTCATGTACTTCGAAGACGTCGACCTGGGCGACCGCCTCGGCAGGGCGGGATGGCGGAACATCTACGTGCCGGATGCCGTCATCACGCACACGGGCGCCCACTCGGCCTCCCGCGAGGTCAAGCGGATGGAGCGCGCGCACCACGACAGCGCCTACCGCTACCTCTCCCGTCGCTACTCGGCCTGGTACTTCGCTCCATTGCGCCTGGCGCTGCGCCTCGGGCTCTGGGGGCGGCTCTGGTGGATCTCCCGCTGAGACCCCTGCGCCGCTAGCGGATCACGGGGAGCACGGCACGATCGCGCCGACGTCCGACGTCAGCACGGACGTGCCGCCCAGGAGCACGATCTTCTTGACCCCCATGCTCGCCAGGGTGTTGCCGATGCTGCGGGGCACGCAACCACCCTGGACGACGAAGAGCGGCGCTCCCTGGGCCCCGGCCGCAGCGGCACCCGAGAGCGCGTCGGGGAAGCTCCATCCCGTGGCGAGGTAGGCCGTCTGGGCGGTCTTGTACGCCGCGGCGTTCAGGACCTGGCTGGTCTGGAACCGGTCCGCGCCGCCGAGCCGCGTGACGGACCTGCCCATCCCGGTCAGCTCGGTCTGCATCCCGTCCGGCACGACGCTCGTCCCGCCGACGAGGACGAGGGTGGAGATCGGCCTGCCCGCGAGGTAGGTCTTGGTCGCCGGGTCGAGAGCGGGGCTCCGGCCGTCGACGAGGATCACGGGGCGCTTCGACGACCCGGCGGCGGAGCTCGCGGAGAGCGCGTCGGGGAAGCTCAGCCCGGAGGCCAGGTACGCTCCGGTCGCACCGGGGAACGCGAAGTCGGCGACCTTCCTCGAGGTCTCGAAACGGTCGGCTCCCGCGACGCGGACGACCAGGGTCTGGAGCGATCCGATCGCGCTGAGGACGCCGTCGCTGACCGCTGCGGGGCCGCCGACGACGATCACGCTCTTCGGCGCGAGCCGCTTCAGCTCGGTGGCCACCGACGCCGGGAGCTGATTCTGCCCGACGAGGAGGAGCGGCGCCTTCTGAGCGGCCGCGGCCGGCGCCGCCGAGATGGCGTCCGCGAAGTCGACCCCGGAGGCGATGTAGACCGTGCCGCCCGTCGTGGACGGGTAGGTGGCCTGCGACACGGCGGCCGAGGTCGCGAACCGGTCGGCGCCCTGGAGCCGCGCGGTGGTGGGGGCTCCCCCGATGGCCGACGAGTAGAAGGCGCTGAGGCAGCCGAGCGGAGTGCTCCCCGCGCCGTTGCCCGGCGAGGGCAGCGCGGTGACGCACGCGTAGTACTGCCCGTCGCCGCTGCGGGGGATGCTGACGGAGAAGCCGTGGGCGTTGCCCGCGCCCGGGTACGCGGCGCCGACGTCGGGCCGGTCCAGGTTGGCCGTCACGGTCCGGCTCGCGAGGCCGGCGGGGGTGTTGTACGTCACGAGGACGTCGATCGACGTGCGCATGAGGGACTTGTCGAGCGCCCAGCCGCGGACGTCGAACGTCGAGGCGGACAGGCTCGCCTGGTCGAAGCTGCCGATCGGCGCTGCACCGCCGGTGGTCGGGCCGAACCAGTCGGAGTACAGGCGCCAGAAGTTGCGGTTGCCGTAGGCGGAGCAGGAGTCTCCTGTGCCGTAGAGGTTCGCGAGCGCTGCGGCGTTCGGCTGGTAGGGCGTGTAGTAGTAGAGGGCCGCCGTCGCGGCGTTGCGGATCAGCACCGGGCTGGAGCCGCAGGACGCGGTGGGACTGTACCGGATGGCACTCGTCGCGCCGACCGGGTACCACGTGAAGCTGTTGCTCGTCCCCGGCGGGTTGCCGTAGCGCTTGAACTGCCAGGCCGCCATGTACACCTGGTTGTAGAAGCCGTAGTAGAGGGTGTTGCACGCCGCCGTGTCCGGACAGGCGTATCCCGTCGCCTTGAGGAACTGGCCGGTCGACGGCCAGTCGTCGGTGACCAGGCTCTGCTCCTTCTCGAGCAGGACGAGGAGGACCTTCTGGCTGATGCCGCAGGCCGCCCCCACCCGCGCGATGATGGTCGCCGCGGACTCCCCCGCCGCACCGGTGTATGGCGTGCACATCGCGTCGCCCGGACGGCTGACCGTGTTCTCGCGGTAGTCCTTCAGGCAGGTGTAACCGGCCCGGCAGGTGGGGACCTGCGCGTTCAGGAAGCCCTGGATGGTCGCGGCGTCGAGCGCCTGGCCGTTGTAGAAGTTGAAGTCGCTGATGATGTAGCCGGGATCCCAGGACGACGCCACGGCCGTCTTCACGATGCCGCTCGGACTCTCGCGCACCGCGGCAGGCGGAGCAGCCGACGCCGCCCCCGCTGCCAGGACGTCGCCGCAGACGAGCGCCACGACCATCGCGACGACGGCGTACAGCGGCGGGAGTCTGAGCGTCTTCACAGGAACCGACCCTAGCCGCTGCAGACCGTGAGAGCGGCGACCGACCCACCGAGGGCTGCCGCGCCGCCGACGAGCACGAGGCCGGTCGCGCCGAGGCGGCCGACCTCGGTCACCACGGTCTGGGGGATGCAGGTGGCCGGCCCGATGTACAGCGGGTGCCGGCTCACCCCCGCGAGCGCCGATCCGGAGAGCGCGTCCGGGAACGTGGCGGAGGACGCCAGGTAGAGCTGCGTGCTGGAGGCGAACGCGTTCTGGTTGACCGCCTGCGCCGTCGCGAAGCGATCGGCGCCCTGGAGCCGCTGGACCGTTCCGAGCCCGCTCAGCGACGATGCGTACTGATCCGAGATCGCAGCGGTGCCGCCGACGATGTCGAGCGTCGACGCGTGCAGGCCGCTGACGAGCTGCGCGGTGGCGGAGTCGACGGTGCCGACGCCCGGCACCAGGACCACCGGGGAGGTTGCGCTGCCCGCGGCCGCCCCGGACGACAGCGCGTCGGGGAAGTTGCCGCCGGAGGCGAAGTAGACCTTGCCCGCGGAGCCGAACGCCTGCTGCACGATCGCCCGGGAGGTCTCGTACCGGTCGGCGCCCCACACCCGCTGCACCCGCGGAGCGAGCTGCTGGAGCTGGGCGAAGACGCCGTCGGAGACGGCCGCGGTGCCGCCGACCACGATGATCCTGGGCGGCGCCAGCCGCTGGATCTCGGAGGAGACCGACGACGGCAGCTCGGTCGTCCCGGTCAGCAGCAGCGGGCCGCCGAGCTTGACCGCGGCCGGCCCGGCGCTCAGCGCGTCCGGGAAGGTCATCCCGCTCGCGACGACGACGACCAGCGCGGAGCCGGGATTCGGGTACGCCTGCTTGGACACCTGCACCGATGTGTCGAAGCGGTCGCTGCCGGAGATCCTGCTCACGGCCGGCGCGGCGACCAGAGTGACCGTACCGCTGGTGACCGGCGACTTCGAGTAGGCGCCCCAGGTCGCCCGGATGCGGTAGCTGTGCGTGCCGACGGCGGGCGACGGCACCGACCAGGCGCCGCTGGAGTCCGGGTTGGTGGTCGCGCTCGGCCCCTGCGCGTCCGTCCGGCCGTCCCAGTAGACGGCCACCGTGGTCTGCGGGTCCGCCCCGGCGACCGTGCCGGTGAAGGCGCTGCCCGTGAAGTACGCGCCGCCGCTCGGCACCGCGGTCGTGGGCGTCGAGACGCCGACTCCGAGCTCCCAGTCGGGCTGCATGCTGGTCACGCTCGGCTGCGCGGCGGCGGATACCATCGGGAAGAACACGCCGATCTCGCCGCTGCCGCAGCTCGTGCTCTGCGAGCTCCCCGAGGTGGTGCCGAGAGCGAACGAGCCGACGAGAGCCGCTCCTCCGCTGTCGCCTTCGATGACACAGGCGCTCGTCACGACGGCGTTGACGTTCTGGCCTCCGACGGTCACCGGGGTGTCGACGGCGAGGATGGTTCCGCAGGTCCAGCCGCTGCTCGACCCGGACTTGCACATCGGGGCGCCCGCCACTCCGGCGGTGTCGCCGCGCACGGCGAGCTGGCTCGCTTCGGGCGCGCTGGCGCCGCCGCCCCAGGTGGAGACCGCCGGGCCGGACGAATAGGCCGGGTTCGTGACGTTGACGCGCGCCGTGTCGGAGCCGCCGCCGTACTGGACGGTCCCCGCGACGTTCCCGAGCTGTGGGCCCCAGTACGCGTTGGGGTCGCTCGGCATCGCCTGCTGGATGCCGCTGACGCTGCCGGAGTAGCCCGCGACGCAGTGCCCTGCCGTCACGAAGTCCACCCGCTGCGCGGGGCCGACGCCGTTGAAGCCGATGGAGCAGCGGATCCCGGTGTTCCCGGTCAGGTACCCCCAGGCCGTCCCACCCACCGCGTTGCTGTTGGCGGCGGAGAAGTCGCGGTGCGCATACTTCGACGGCGGAGCCTGGCCGACCGTCACCTGCGCGCCGGTCGACTGCGCCACCGCGACATCGGCGGCGGAAGTCACCCGCAAGCTCAGCCGTGTGCCGTCCAGCTGGGCGTCGGCGACGTGGACGCCCTCGGCCTTCAGCTTCGCCACGAGACGCCCCGCGTCCTGCGCGGCCGCGGCACGGCTCAGGTAGTCGGTCGGGGTCAGCCCGAGATCGCGCTGGACCGCGTCGGCCAGGCCGCGCGGAAGCTCGGCCGCCGGGCCGGCGAAGCGCGACGGCGCGTAGTCGCCCATGTGCCCGACAGGGGTTCCGTGGCTCGGCGGTTCGGCAGCGGACGCTGCGGGAGCTGCTGCCGAAAAGACGCCGACCGCAAGGGCGACGACCGCGAGCGCGGCCGATGCCGCTCTGACGCTGACCATCTGGTGGAGTCCCCTTTCGACAGACGCTCTCCACCCTAACCTCGGGCGTCGACCGGATCGAGGGGTCCCTCTAGCCCCGATAGGGGGCCACGGCGATGCTCGCTCAGCGATCCAGGAGCGTGTTCAGGTACCGGCCGTAGCCGCTCTTGACCAGCGGGCCGGCGAGTTCTGCGAGTCGCTCGTCGTCGATCCAGCCGGCGCGCCAGGCGACCTCCTCGACGCAGCCGACCTTGAAGCCCTGCCGGTCCTCGATGACGCGCACGTACTCCGACGCCTGCATCATCGACTCGAAGGTCCCGGTGTCGAGCCACGCGGTTCCCCGGTCCAGGACCTGCACCTGCAGCTTGCCCGCCTGGAGGTAGCGCTCGTTGACCGTGGAGATCTCCAGCTCACCGCGCGCGCTCGGCTCGATGGTCTTCGCGATCTCGACCACGGAGTTGTCGTAGAAGTAGAGGCCGGGCACCGCGTACTTGCTCTTCGGCTTGACCGGCTTCTCCTCGATGGAGAGCGCGGTGAAGTTGTCGTCGAACTCGACGACGCCGTAAGCCGTCGGGTCGCTGACCTGGTAGGCGAAGATCAGGGCGCCGTCGATGTCGGCGTGCTGGCGCAGCGACGAGCCCAGGCCGGTGCCGTGGAAGATGTTGTCGCCGAGGACGAGCGCGACCGACTCCTCGCCGATGAACTCCTCGCCGATGATGAACGCCTGCGCGAGTCCGTCGGGCGAGGGCTGCACCGCGTACTCCAGCCGGATGCCGAGCTGCGAGCCGTCGCCGAAGAGGGCGCGGAACTGCTCGTTGTACTCCGGGGTGGTGATGATCAGGATCTCGTTGATCCCCGCCATCATCAGCGTCGACAGCGGGTAGTAGACCATCGGCTTGTCGTAGATGGGCATGAGCTGCTTCGAGATGCCCTTGGTGATGGGCCACAGCCGGGTGCCGGAGCCGCCGGCGAGGATGATTCCGCGCATGAGGTAGTGGTCGTCCTTACTTCTCGTCCAGCGAAGCGTAGAAGGCGCGTGCAGCGTCCCAGGTGGGAAGCAGCCCGCTCTCCTTCGCCTGCAGGAGGCCGGGGGCGTCGGTGTCCTTGGCGGACAGCAGGAGCTCGTCCGCCGGCACGGGGAACTCGAGGGCGATGTCGCCGTCCAGCGGGTTGATCCCGTGCTCACGTCCCGGATTGTAGACGTCGGTCACGAGGTAGCTCACGGTCGCGTCGTCGGTCAGCGCCACGAAGCAGTGCCCGAGGCCCTCCGCGACGTAGATCGACCGGCGGTCGGTGTCGTCCAGGAGCACCGAGTCCCACTGGCCGAAGGTCGGCGAACCGACGCGGATGTCGATCACGAAGTCGAGCACGGCGCCCCGGTTGGCGCTCACGTACTTGGCCTGGCTCGGCGGGATGTCGGCGAAGTGGATGCCGCGGACCGAGCCGCGGCGCGACACCGAGGTGTTGCCCTGCTTGAGGTCGAGCGAGTGCCCCACCGCCTCCTCGAGGCGGTCGAACCGGTACCACTCCATGAAGACGCCGCGGTCGTCGCGGTGCTGCTGGGGGGTGATCTCGTAGGCGTCCGGGATGTTGAGTTCTCGAATCTGCACCCGGGGAGTCTACTGGCAGATGCTGAGCGCCCCCACCGCGTCGGTCAGCGACGCCGTGCCGCCGAGCAGGCCGATCGACGACGACCGCAGCGACAGCTCCGCCGCACCCGAGATGACGCAGTCCGCCGGGGTGACCAGGAGCGGGCTCCCGATCCGGCCGGCGTACGCCGCCCCGGACAGGGCGTCGGGGAAGACCGCGGCCGACGCGTAGAGCGTCTTCGCGGTCGCGGACGGGAACGCGTCGGCGTTGACCGCGAGGCTCGTGCGGAACCGGTCGGCGCCGGCCACGCGGGTGACCGTGAACCCGGCCGAGCTGAGCCCGGAGGCGTAGGAGTCGTGGATGACCGCGGTGCCGCCGATCAGCTTGACGTTCGTCACGCTCATGCTGTGCAGGGTGTCGATGATCGCCGCGTCCGGCGCGTCGCCGCCGACGAGGATCACCGGCAGGTGCTGGGCCCCGGCAGCGGCGCCCGCGGACAGGGCGTCGGGGAAGTTCATCCCCGAGGCGAGGTAGGCCGTGGAGACGGTCGGGTACGCGTTGGAGGCGATGTCCCGCGACGTCTCGAAGCGGTCGGCTCCGGCGATGCGGGTGACCGTCGCGCCGGGCACGGCCGCTCCGAGCGCCGCCACGACTCCGTCGGTGACCGAAGCCGGTCCGCCCGCCACGTAGATCGTCTGGGGGTTCAGCCGCTGGAGCTCCGAGGAGACGGACGCGGGGAGCGTGTCCGACCCGGTCAGGAGGAGCGGTCCGTTCATGGCGACCGCAGCGGGGGCCGCGGCGAGCGCATCCGGGAACGTGTAGCCGCTGGCGATGTAGGCCGCCTGGATGCCGGCGCCGGGCGTCGGGAACGCGGCCTGCGAGATCGCGACGGAGGTGGCGAACCGGTCGGCGCCGGACAGCCGGCTGATCGCCGGGACGGAGCCCGCAGTCGACGGGCCGTCGTACCAGGCGTTGAAGAGGTACCAGAAGTTGCGGATGCCGTACTCGGAGCAGGCGTCGCCTTCACCCGGGTAGTTCGCCAGGGAGGCGGCGTTCGGGGTGTAGGGCGTGTAGGTGTAGAGCGCTGAGGTGGCCTTGTTCTGGATGGCGATCTGCTTCGTGCCGCAGCTCGACGTGGTGCTGTAGAGCACCGGGCTGACCTTGCCGACCGGGTAGTTGTTGAAGGTCGCCGTGTCGACGCCGTACTCCTTGAGCTGCCAGGCAGCGCCGTAGACCTGGTTGAAGAACCCGGTCGACGTGGGCGAGGAGTCGCAGGACGGGTCCGCACCCTTGTCAGGACAGTTCCAGCCCGTGGCGTGGTCGTACATCCACTGCGTAGGCGATCCCGTCGAGACGAGCCCCTCCTCCTTCTGGATCATCGCGATCAGGACCACCGGGTTGATGCCGCAAGCCAGGCCGACGCCGGAGATGATCTGCGCGGCGGTCGCGTTCGTGACGCCGGTGTAGGCATTGCACGCCGCGCCGCCGGCCTTCGAGGGCGTCGTCGTCGTGAACACGTTGAGGCACGGCGAGCCGTCGCTCCCCGTCACACACCCGTTGTTCGTCGCCTTCATGTCGAGGAACGACTGGATACGCGTCTGATTCCACGCGCTCCCGTTGTAGAACACGGCGTCGCTGATCAGGTCGCCGTCCACGAACTTCGACAGATCCGCGTCCGCGGCCGACGACGGCGAGAACGAGTCGCGAAGCCCCTCCTCCAGGTTCTTCTGGAGCTGCGCGGCGCTCGGCTGATCGAACCCTCCGCCGCCGCTTCCGCCCCCGGCGTCGTTCGCGGCCGTGGCCGGAACAGCCGTGCCCACGGCGACCGCGAGCGCGATGACGGACGTGACGATGAGCCGGACCGCAGTCCGTTTCCCCCCAGAGACCATCTCCGCAGGATATCGGTCGTCAGCGGTCTCCCGTCAACGACCCGGTAGAATCGGCGGCGGACATTTTCCGATCTCCCAAGGCAGGTCATACCCCCTATGAAGATTCTCGTCACCGGCGGCGCCGGTTTCATCGGCTCCAACTTCGTCCGCCGCACGCTCCAGGACGCCTACCCGGGCCTGGAGGGCGCCGAGGTCGTCGTCCTCGACGCGCTGACCTATTCGGGCAACCTGGCGAACCTCGCCCCGGTCGCGGACTCCCCGCGCTACACCTTCGTCAAGGGCGACATCCGCGACGGCGGCCTGCTCGACGAGCTGTTCCCGACGATCGACGCCGTGGTGCACTTCGCCGCCGAGTCGCACGTCGACCGCTCGGTGCGCGACGCGTCGATCTTCGTGGAGACCAACGTCCTCGGCACGCAGCAGCTGCTCGACGCCGCGCTGCGCAACAAGGTCGAGCGCTTCGTGCACGTGTCCACCGACGAGGTCTACGGCTCGATCGCGGAGGGCTCGTGGGCGGAGGACCGCCCGCTGGAGCCGAACTCGCCGTACTCGGCGTCGAAGGCCGGCAGCGACCTCCTCGCCCGCAGCTACTTCCGCACGCACGGCCTCAACCTGTCGATCACGCGCTGCTCGAACAACTACGGCCCGTACCACTTCCCCGAGAAGGTCATCCCGCTCTTCGTCACCAACCTGATCGACGACAAGCACGTCCCGCTGTACGGCGAGGGAAACAACATCCGCGACTGGCTGCACGTCGACGACCACACCCGCGGCATCGCGATGGTGCTCGTGAACGGCCGCGCGGGCGAGATCTACAACATCGGCGGCGGCACCGAGCTCACCAACAAGGAGCTCACCCAGCTGCTGCTCGACGCCACCGGCAAGGACTGGTCGTACGTCGACCGCGTCGCCGACCGCCTCGGCCACGACCTGCGCTACTCCGTCGACATCTCCAAGATCCAGAACGAGCTCGGCTACGAGCCGCTGGTCCCGTTCCAGCAGGGCCTCGCCGACGTCGTCCAGTGGTACCGCGACAACCGCGACTGGTGGGAGCCCCTCAAGGCCCGCGCCGCGCTGGACAACTGATGCGCGTCCTCGTCGCCGGAGCGAACGGACAGCTCGGCCAGGACCTGCAGTCGGCGCTGGCCGCACACGGGCACGAGGTGACGGCCCTCGGCCGCGCCGGGCTCGACGTGACCGACCGTGAGGCGGCCGTCGCCGCGGCCGCCGGCCACGACGCCGTCGTCAACGCCTCCGCCTACACCAAGGTGGACGACGCCGAGACGCACGAGGACGAGGCGTACGCGATCAACGCGCTCGGCACGGAGAACCTGGCCGTCGCCGCCGCGCGGGCCGGCGCCCGGTACGTGACCGTCTCCACCGACTACGTGTTCGACGGCCACGCGACCGAGCCGTACGCCGAGGACACCGTGCGCGACCCGATCAACGCCTACGGCCGCACCAAGGCGGCCGGCGAGGAGCTCGCGCTCGCCGCCCACCCGGACGGCACCTACGTCGTGCGCACCGCGTGGCTCTACGGAGCGGGCGGCCCGAACTTCGCCAAGACCATGGTGAAGCTCGCCGGCAGCCACGAGACCGTGAGCGTCGTCGCCGACCAGCTCGGCCAGCCGACGTGGACCGGCGACCTGGCCGAACAGATCGTCGCGCTGCTGGAATCCGACGCCCCCGCCGGGGTCTACCACGGCACGAACTCGGGCCAGGCGAGCTGGTTCGAGTTCGCGAAGGCGGTCTTCAGCGCGGCCGGATTGAACCCTGATAGGGTCACACCGACCGACAGCGCGACGTTCGTCCGTCCCGCACCCCGACCGTCCTATTCCGTGCTCGCGCACGGCGCCTGGGCGAAGGCCGGACTGGCGCCGATGCGGTCGTGGAGGCCGCCCTGGCAGACGCCGCACGGCAGGGAGTCCTGGACCTGGAGACGAATGACGACACTCAGCGTGGTGGTCGATGAGCTCACCTCGGCCGAGACCGGCGGAGCCCGCCGGTACACCGAGGAGCTGACCCGCCAGCTGATCGCCACCGCACCCGCCGGCTGCGAGGTGCGCGCGTACGTGTCCAACGTCCCCGACGAGCAGCTCGACGAGCTGCGCGCGGCCCTTCCCGGCCTCGCCGACCTGGTGCGGCTGCCGCTCGCCCGCCGCGAGCTCTCGCTCGCGTGGCAGTCGGGCATAGCCGTGGGCGGCGTGCGCGGGATGCTGCACGCGCCGAGCCTCCTCGCTCCGCTGCGCAAGCACGACACCCTGAACGACGGCGACCAGGTCGCCGTGACGATCCACGACACCCTCGCCTGGACGCATCCCGAGTCGCTCGGCACCGCGTCGGTGATGTGGACGAAGTCGATGGCCAAGCGCGCCCGCAAGCACGCCGACGCGATCGTCGTCCCCACCCACGCGGTGGCGAACAGCCTCGCGGGCTCCCTCGACTTCGGCGACCGCATCCGGGTCATCGGCGGCGCCCCCGCCACGACGCTGCGGCTCCCGGCCGACGCCGACGAGCGCGCCGCCCGGCTCGGCCTGCCGCCGGTCTACGCGTTCACGCTCGGCTCGATCATGCCCCGCAAGGGCATCGCGCCGCTGATCCGCGCCATCGCGCGGCCCGAAGCGCACGACATCCCGCTGCTCATCGCCGGCCCCGACCGCTACGGCGACGGCACGGCGACCGGTGTGGCCGCCGCCGCCGGCCTGCCGGAGGACCGCGTGCGCGCGCTCGGCCGCCTGGACGACGCCGACCTCGCGGTCGTGCTCGACCGGGCGACGCTGTTCGTCTACCCGAGCCTCGCCGAGGGCTTCGGCCTGCCGATCGTGGAGGCCTTCAAGTTCGGCCTCCCGGTCATCCACTCCGACGACCCCGCCCTGGTGGAGGTCGCCGCCGGCGCGAGCCTGGTCGTGGAGCGGCCGGCCTCCGCCGAGGACGACGCCGGCTACAGCGAGCGCCTGGCCGGCGCGATCGGCCGCGTGCTCGACGAGGAGGAGCTGCGGAGCCGCCTCGGTGTCCTCGCCTCCGACCGCGCCCGCGCGTTCAGCTGGCGCGACTCCGCCGAGCGCGTCTGGCAGCTGCACGCCGACCTCTGAGGCTCACCGGGCGGCAACGTCCTCGCGAGCCTTCTCGGACTCCCGGTTCTCCTCCTCGGGGCCGAACCACGCGCGGTAGCGCGCCGACGCCCACTCGCCCGCCGCCTTCGACCAGCCGTGGCTGCGCTTCTCGATCAGCCAGGTGAAGCCGACCGCGACCAGCGTCGCCAGCGGGAGGGCGAACAGCAGCGGCACGTACCAGGCCTGCCCGGCGAACAGGTACGTGCTGAACAGGATGATCGGCACGTGCACCAGGTACAGGCTGAACGAGATCGCGCCGAGGAACTGCAGGGGACGCGACTCGAACACCACGCGCAGCGGCGTCCAGCCGATCGCGGCGACCACGAGCCCGGCGGCCGCCAGCGGGAGGAGCCCCTTCAGGACGTTGTCGAGCTCCGGGATGCTGCCGACGCCCGGGCCGATCAGCCACGGCGCGATGAGCAGCAGGGCGCTGCCGACCGTGAGCCCGGCCCACAGCGGGTGCCGGAACCAGCGGGTGTTGATCCGTGAGGCGGCGTCGCGGACCACGTCGAGCCGCACGGCGATGATCGCCCCGACGAAGAACGCCGGGAAGTACTGCAGCTCCCCGACCCGGCGTGCGCGCCCAGCCAGGTCAGCGCGCAGGCCAGCGCCAGGCCGCCGATCCACCACTTGCGCACGGCGAGCGCCGCGATCGCGAACACGGGCAGCAGCAGTGAGAACGCGAGCTCCCAGCGCAGCGACCACAGCGGGTTGTTGATCTGGCCGTCGCCGCCGAGCAGGTCGATCGCCTTGACGATGTACTCCCACGAGAAGTTCGGGGTCGAGGAGTTGCTCAGCCACGTCCCGCTCGGCTGGGTGCTGACCTGCGGGATGGCGGCCACCCACGCCGCGGCGAGCACGACCGACGCCGCGACCGGCACCATCAGCCGCACCACGCGGCGCGGGAAGTAGGCGACCCAGTCGAAGCCGCGCCGGCGCACCACGGGCAGCGTCACCACCAGCCCGGACAGCACGAAGAACACGATCACCGACTCCACGCCGGCGGAGGCCAGCTTGAGCGGCGTGTAGCTGATCCACCACATGAAGGAGCCGGCGGGCGCGTGGCCGCCGCCCGGGGCGCCGGGGAACTCCGGGTTGGTGTAAAGGGCGTGGTGGAATACGACGACGACAGCCGCGAGCCCCCGGAGCCCGTCGAGGGCTGTCAGGCGTGCACTGCTGTTCGTTCGCGTCTTCTGGTCCACTCCTCCACCTGTACCCGTCATAGGCGGGCGACGGTACCGGCGGGCGCTGGGTGGTTCCTGTGACCTGTTCAGGGGTCAGCTGGAAGGCGTGGTCAGACGATCAGGTCGCGCGCGAGGGCGGATTCGATGAACGGAGCCAGCGATCTCGCGTACGTCTGCGTCAGGTGCTGCCGGTCCTTGTAGACGATCACGCCGCCGATCACGACGGGGCACTCGGCGGGGGTGCAGAGGTACGGACTGAGGTCGATCACCATCACCCCGGGAACACTCTTCGCGGCGTCGAGCAGCGGTTGCGGCCTCCCGTCGAGCGCCGTCGACCGCGGCCCCGCGCACGCATTCGACCGATCCTCGGGATGGGCGGCGACGCAGTCGGGCACGTCCTGCGGCTCGTACGGCGTGTCGGCCACCGCGACGACCTTCGCCCCGTCGTGGATGAACGCCTCCATGGCCGCTCGATGCGCCGCGACCTGGCTCTCGAAGGACGCCTGCGACAGGCCCGCCTCGGCGTACCCGGCCGGAACGAGCGCCGCGTCGATCACCGCCGCCGGGGCGAGCGCGGCGATGCTCCGCATGGAGCCCGCCACCCACGCGGCGCAGGACGCGTCCACGACGCCGTCCGACGAGATCACCGGGGAGTCGGCCATCGGGCACGAGGGGTGCACGTAGGTCACCAGCCTCAGATGCCGGGACCGGGCGATGTCGTCGAGCGGGGCGACCCACTGACGCGCGTGGGAGTCGCCGACCACGGCGATCGACTCCGCGCCCTTCGGGTCCCCGTACAGGCAGGCCTTGCCGTCGGAGATCTGCTCGAGCACCCTGCCGCCTGCGCAGATGCCGCTCTCGATCCCGTGGGCGTCGTTCTTCGCGAACGCCGGATCCACCGGTGGGGCCTTGGCCGGGTCGCAGTGCGCGTCCGGCCGCATCGACATCGCCCCGAAGCATCCGGAGTGCGTCTTCAGCTCGGCCAGCGCGGCGGCCGCCTCCGCCCGGGTGTCCGCCCGTGCCGTGGCGGTGAAGCCGGTCGCGACCACCAGGACGGCCACCACCCCCACCCACGCCGTTCCGAGCGTGATGGCGTGCTGATACCGGTGCTTGATACCGAGGAAGGGGTCCTCGACGAAGTACTTCGACCCCGCGGCGAGCAGGAGCGAGAAGGCGATCAGTGTCAGCGTCTGCGGGAGGACCGGCTTGTGGCCGACCACGAAGGGGAACAGCACGAGCACCGGCCAGTGCCACAGATAGAGCGAGTAGGACACCCCGCCCAGCCATTGCACCGGTCGCAGCCGGTAGAGGGCGCCGAGGGCAGTGGACGGCATCCCGGCCCAGAGCACCAGCAGAGTGCCCACGACGGGGATCGCCGCGTACAGTCCGGGGAACGGCAGCTGGCCGTTCATGAGGAGCCCGCACGACCCGATCACGGCCATGCCGGCGAAGGAGACGCCGGTGCGCACGCCGACGGGCGCCCGCCAGCCGAGGCTTGCCAGCAGGCTTCCTGCGGCGAACTCCCACGCCCGCGTGCCCGTCGAGAAGTAGGCGACCGCGTGGTCGTTCGCGGTGAGCACGATCGAGTAGCAGAGCGATCCTGCGAAGATCGCCGCGAGGCACCAGCCGGCCGCCGCGCGCCAGCGCGTGCGGAAGACGACGATGGTGAGGAAGAGCAGCAGCGGCATCACCAGGTAGAACTGCTCCTCGACCGAGAGCGTCCAGAAGTGCTGCACCGGGGAGGCCTGGTTGTTCGCCGCCAGGTAGTCGACCGAGTTGGCCGCGAGCAGCCAGTTCTGCACGTAGAGGGTCGCGGCGACGACTTCGCTGTAGAACTGGTCCCACAGGTGGCGGGGTACCCAGACCGCGATCGCCAGCGACACCGAGACGGTCACGAGCAGCGAGGCCGGCAGGAGGCGTTTGGCCCGCCGGAGCAGGAACCGCCCGTAGCGGATGCGCCCGGTGCGACCGGCCTCCCGGAGCAGGTTCCCGGTGATCAGGAAGCCGCTGATGACGAAGAAGACGTCGACCCCCACGAAGCCGCCGGGCAACCGGGTCGGGAAGAAGTGGAAGATCACCACGAGCCCGACGGCGATGGCGCGCAACGCCTGGATCTCCGGGCGCATCCGGCGCGCACTGGTGCGGGGCGAGGCGCTCACCGGCTCCCCTTCCGCGTCCGTGCCGAGGACCGCGGTCCAGTCTATGAAACGCCGCGCGAGGGGAACGCCACCACGGCGGCCCCAATGGGAGGGGCTATCAGGGCGCCGACGGCTTCGCCGTCGAGGGTGTCAGCGCCGTCTTCACCAGCTGATGGATCTGCGTGTAGTCCGGCTTCGTCGGGTCGATCGCGGGAGGCACGAGCTCCAGTTTGTCGACCGGCTGCGCGCGCGTCTTCATGCCGAGGTCGACGAAGTAGCCGAGCATCGACTGCGGGATGTCGGTCTTCATCACCTGCGCGCCGGCGTGGGCGATGTCCTGGAACTTGGTGACGACGTTGAGCGGGTTGAACTGTTTGAGGATCGCGTCCTGCAGCTGCCGCTGGCGCGCCATCCGGTCGTAGTCGCTGGTGCCGTGCCTGGCCCGCGCGTACCACTGGGCGTGGTAGCCGTCCATGTGGTGCTTGCCGGGCTGGATCCACTCCACGACGCCGTTGAGGTTCTCGTCGCCGCCGATCGGCACCTTCTCGGTGACTGTGATGTCCACCCCGCCGAGCGCGTCGATCAGGTCGGCGAAGCCCTGCATGTCGATGAGCACGTAGTACTGGATGGTCAGCCCGGTCGCGCCCTCCAGCGCGTCGCGCATCGCCTCGATGCCCGGCTCGCTCTGCTGCTTCTTCGCGTTCGGGTACAGGTCCGATTTGTAGAGTTCGACCTCGGTGTAGATGGAGTTGAGCTGGCAGACGTCCACATCGCATTTGTCGTGGTAGCCGTAGCCGTCCGGGTAGACGGTCCGCAGCGGCGAGGTCGCGGAGAACGGCACCGGGTTCAGGTCGCGCGGCAGGCCGATCGTGACCGCCTTCCCCGTGCTCGCGTCGATGCTGACGATCGACATGCTGTCCGGGCGCAGCCCCTGCCGGTCGGGCCCGGCGTCGCCGCCGAGCAGCATGATGTTGTAGCGGCCGTCCACCGGCGCGACGGGGGCGCCGTCTGCGAAGATGTCGCCGAGCGCGCCGCGCGCGGAGCCCGCGACCGCGGAGCCGTAGGCCGCGGTGCCGGCCAGCCCGACCAGCACCAGGACGGAAAAGGCGGCGATCCAGCCGCGCATCTTCGCCCGCGCCTTGATCAGCCGGACGAGCCGCAGCGTGTCGAGGGTGAGCACCACCCACAGCACGGCGTACGCGATGAGCAGGATCTGGACGAGGGTGAGACTCCCGGCCTGGGTCGCGAACGTGTACAGCGACGATGGAGACGCGATCACCAGGATCAGAGCCGCGAGCCCGAGCACCCACAGCGCCAGGGTCGCATAGATCCCCACGCGCCCGAGGGTGCGGTTGCCCGCGACGAGCTGGGGCGTTCCGGGGAGCAGGATGTTGAGGCCGACGAGCCACCATCCGCGCGCAGTCATCTCCCCCGGCGACGACGCGTCGGGGTTCCGCAGCGGGGTCCGCGAACTCATAGCCGCGACTGCAGCGCCCGGTTCTTCTCCTCCACGCTCGCCTCGAGGTCGGCGGCGAAGCGCGCAAGAGCGGCTGACAGCTCCGGGTCGGAGGTGGCGAGGATCTTGACGGCGAGCAGCCCGGCGTTGCGGGCGCCGCCGATGGAGACGGTCGCGACGGGGACGCCGGCGGGCATCTGCACGATCGACAGCAGCGAGTCCAGGCCGTCCAGCCGGGCGAGCGGCACCGGCACGCCGACGACGGGGAGGGTGGTGACGGCCGCGATCATCCCGGGCAGGTGCGCGGCGCCGCCGGCCCCGGCGATGATGACGCGCACGCCCCGGTCGGCGGCCTCCTTGCCGAAGGCGATCATCTTCTCGGGAGTGCGGTGCGCGGAGACGACCTCCACCTCGTGCGCCACACCGAACTCGGTAAGCGCCTTCGAGGCCTCCTCCATCACCGACCAGTCGGAGTCGGAGCCCATGATCACGGACACGACGGGCTGGGACTGTGCGGGCATGCGACCCAGGATAGGTGCGGCACGCGGGGTGGGTGGGTTAGGCCCGCCGCGAGGGACGGAGATTCGGGTGGAATCCGGGCTCAGCCTTCGAAGAAGGAGGCCGCGGCACGGGCGCGGTAGGCCACGTCGTCCAGGTCGTCGCCGCTCACGGTGACGTGCCCGACCTTCCGGCCCGGCCGGGGGCCTTGCCGTAGCCGTGGAATTTGGCCTCCGGATGCGCCGCCAGCGCCGCCGGGTAGCGGTCCTGCAGCGTGCCCTCGGCCGGACCGCCGAGGATGTTGACCATCACCGACCACTCCTCGCGCGGCGCGGTCGAGCCGAGCGGGAGGTCGAGGACCGCGCGCAGGTGCTGCTCGAACTGGCCCGTGACCGCGCCCTCGATCGACCAGTGGCCGCTGTTGTGCGGGCGCATGGCCAGCTCGTTGATCAGCACCCGGCCGTCGGTGGTCTCGAACAGCTCCACCGCGAGCACACCGGTGACGCCGAGACCCTCGGCGACGTGACGGGCGATGTCGGCGGAGGCCTGCGCCACGCGGCCGACCGAGCCGGGCGCCGGGGCGATCACCTCGGCGCAGACGCCGTCGCGCTGCACCGTCTCCACGACCGGCCACGCGGCGATCTCGCCGGACGGGCGGCGTGCGACGAGCTGCGCCAGCTCGCGGCGGAAGTCCACCAGCTCCTCGACCAGCAGCGCGCCGCCGCGGCCGTCCTCGGCGAGCGCGAGGAACCAGTCGTCGGCGCCGGAGGCTTCCGACACCACGCGGACACCCTTGCCGTCGTAGCCGCCGCGCGCCGTCTTCACGACCGCGCGGCCGCCGTGGTCGGCGAGGAACACGCCGAGCTCGTCGGCGGACTCCACCGCCGCCCAGTCCGGCACCGGGAGGCCCAGCTCGCTGAGCTTGGCGCGCATCTGCAGCTTGTCCTGCGCGTAGAGGAGCGCGTCGGGGCCGGGGTGCACCGGGATGCCGCGGCCGACCAGCTCACGCAGGATCGCCGGAGGCACATGCTCGTGGTCGAAGGTCACGACGTCCACAGTCTCGGCGAACGCGAGCACCGTGTCGAGGTCGCGGTAGTCGCCGACGCCGGTCGCGGCCAGGTCGGCGCTCATCCCCTCGGCCTCCTCCAGCACGCGGATGTCGATGCCGAGCTCCACCGCGGGAGGGATCATCATCCTGGCCAGCTGTCCGCCGCCGATCACACCGACTTTGTTCCTGGCCATCTCCGATGTCTCTCCTCGATACTCTTCACACGGTGCGCGGGCAACTCCCAGATACCGGACACCCGGGCCGCGTAATGTGGCGAACGCACTCCTATCTTCCCGCATAGCCAGGCTGGAGCATGACGACCGAGACGACCACAGCGCACCGCACGGGGCGCTTCCTCCCGCAGCTGATCAAGTTCGGCGCGGTGGGAGCTGTCGGCTTCGGGGTCAACCTCGTCGTCTTCAACGTGATGCTGCTGATCGTGCTGCGCAACGTGGAGCACCGGACGATCTACGCGACGATCATCGCGACGGTCATCGCCATCCTGACGAACTGGATCGGCAACCGCTACTGGGCGTTCTCCGGCCAGCGCCAGGACAACGCCGCCCGCGAGGGCGTCGAGTTCTTCGCCGTCAGCCTCGCCACCGGCACCGGCATCCCGCTGCTGTGCGTGTGGGTGTCGCACTACCTGCTCGGCATGGTGGGCCCGGTCGCCGACAACATCTCGGCGAACGTCGTCGGCCTCGCGGTCGGCATGCTGTTCCGCTTCGCGCTCTACCGCTGGTGGGTGTTCTCCCCGGTGCGCGCCGCGAAGGCGAAGGCGAAGACCGTGACCACCACGGCCGTCGTCACGCCGGAGCCGGCCAACACGACGGGCTCGACGCTAGCGCGAACCCCAGACAGTGGTCTCGTCGGAGACTGACTCCGACTGCTGCCTGCGCACCGCCACGACGGTCTGCGTGCGCTCCATCAGCTCGCTCAGCGCGCGCTGCACCTGATCGGCCTTCGGCACGTCCCGCAGCACGACCGGGTGGTCGAGGCCGGAGTTGATCAGCACGTCCCCCGAGCGGAACATGCTCTGCAGCCACGAGCGCCGCACCGCGACGTCGTAGCCGCGGCTGTGCAGCAGCTCCTGGCGCACGCGCACGAAGAAGCCGTGCCGGATGATCAGCCGGCGCGTCGTGATCGTGTAGCGCCGGCTCAGCCAGACGGCGAGCGGGAGCAGGAACAGCAGGAGGACGACGGCCGCCGCCGCGCTCCACAGCAGCACGACCTCCCACACCTCGGAGATGCGTCCGGCGAAGAAGCCGACGCCGCCTGCCGCGGCGATCAGGGCGAGGCTCGGCCAGAACATCGCGCGCGCGTTCGACCGCAGGCGGGCGATGACCCGCTCGGGAGGTGGCGCGGGCGTACCCTCCGGCGTGCTGCTCATGTATCCCATTAATACCGCAGGTGCGTCACGTCGCCCGCCGCCACCGCCGTCGGACCGTCATCCGAGTCCACGATCAGCCGTCCGGACTCGTCGATCGACGTCGCCGTGCCCAGCAGCACGTCGCCGCCGGGGAGCTCGACGCGCACCGAGCGGCCGATGGTGTGGCAGGCCTCCACGACCTCGTCGCGCAGGGCGCTGCGCACCGGGTCGCCGCCGGCGGCCACGAACTCGCGGTAGAGCACGCTGAGCTGGGTGAGGTACGCGGCGAGCACGGCGTCAGGGTCGACGTCCGTCGCGCCGGCCAGGGCGAGCGAGGTGGAGGTCGGGGTCGGCAGCTCGTCGTGCTCCAGCGTCAGGTTCACCCCGGCGCCGACGATCACGCCGTCCATTCCCGGCAGCAGCTCCGACAGGATGCCGCACACCTTGGCCTCGTCGATCAGCACGTCGTTCGGCCACTTGACGGCGACCTCCCGGCTCGTGAAGCCCGCGAGCGCGCGGCTCATCGCGACCCCGGCGAGCAGCGGGAACCAGCCGAGCGCCTCCGGGGCGAGGCCCTCCGGGCGCAGCAGCACCGAGATGGCCAGGGCCTTGCCGGGGGCGAGACCCAGACCCGGCCGAGGCGGCCGCGTCCTCCCGTCTGGTTGTCGGTGACGACGACGGCGAGGTCGGGCAGGTCACCGGCGCGCGCCTGCAGCACGTCGTTGGTGGACGCCGCCTCCGGCAGCACCTCGAGGACGGGGACGACAGCTCGGCTGCGACGGAAGCTCATTGCTCGATTCTGCCAGCGAACGCCCTCGGATTTGTAGGAATCCGTAGACGGCATCGCTATTCGGCTGGAAGGTAGAGTGAACGGCGTGACCGACACCGAAGCACGTCAGACCCCCGATCCCTTCACGACCGCCGGCAAGCTCGCCGACCTCAAGGAGCGGTTCCACGAGGCCGTGACCGCGAGCGGCCAGGCCGCGATCGAGAAGCAGCACGCGAAGGGAAAGCTGACCGCCCGCGAGCGCATCGACCTGCTCCTCGACCACGGGTCGTTCGTGGAGTTCGACGAGTTCGTCCGCCACCGCACCCACGCGTTCGGCATGGAGGCCAAGCGGCCGTACGGCGACGCGGTGGTCACCGGCGTCGGCACCATCCACGGCCGCAACGTCGCGGTCTTCAGCCAGGACTTCACCATCTTCGGCGGCAGCCTCGGCGAGGTCGCCGGCGAGAAGATCATCAAGGTCATGGACCACGCGCTCAAGACCGGCGTGCCGATGATCGGCATCCTCGACTCCGGCGGCGCGCGCATCCAGGAGGGTGTCGTCGCGCTCGGCAAGTACGGCGAGATCTTCCGCCGCAACACCGCCGCCTCCGGCGTCATCCCGCAGATCTCGATCGTGATGGGCCCGGCGGCCGGCGGCGCGGTCTACTCCCCGCGCTCACCGACTTCGTGATCATGGTCGACAAGTCGAGCCACATGTTCGTCACCGGCCCCGACGTGATCAAGACCGTCACCGGCGAGGACGTCGGCTTCGAGGAGCTCGGCGGCGCGCTCACCCACAACAAGATCTCCGGCGTCTCGCACTACCTCGCCAGCGACGAGGAGGACGCTCTCGACTACGCGCGCACCCTGCTCAGCTACCTGCCGCAGAACAACCTGGCGGAGCTGCCGGTGTTCGAGGCGGAGCCGGAGCTGGAGATCACCGACGCCGACCGCCGGCTCGACACGATCATCCCGGACTCCCCCAACCAGCCGTACGACGTGACCACGATCATCGAGGGGATCGTCGACGACGGCGAGTTCCTGGAGATCCAGCCGCTGTTCGCGCCCAACATCGTGATCGGCTTCGCCCGCGTGGAGGGCCGCTCGGTCGGCATCGTCGCCAACCAGCCCAGCTCGATGGCCGGTACGCTCAACATCGACGCGGGCGAGAAGGCGTCGCGCTTCGTCCGCTTCTGCGACGCGTTCAGCATCCCGATCCTCACCCTGGTGGACGTGCCCGGCTACCTGCCCGGCACCGACCAGGAGTGGACCGGCGTCATCCGGCGCGGCGCGAAGCTGCTGTACGCCTACGCGGAGGCCACCGTGCCGCTGGTGACGATCATCACCCGCAAGGCCTACGGCGGCGCCTACATCGTCATGGGCTCCAAGCAGCTCGGCGCCGACATGAACCTCGCCTGGCCGACGGCGGAGATCGCGGTCATGGGCGGCCAGGGCGCGGTCAACATCCTGTACCGCGGCGAGATCAAGCGCGCGGAGGAGGCCGGCGAGGACGTCGCCGCCGTGCGCGCCCGGCTCGCGAGCGAGTACACGTACAACGTCGCCAGCCCGTTCCTCGCCGCCGAGCGCGGCGAGCTGGACGGGGTGATCCAGCCGGCCGCCACGCGCATCTCGGTCATCAAGGCGCTGCGGGCGCTGCGCACCAAGCGTGCGTCGCTGCCGCCGAAGAAGCACGGGAACATCCCGCTGTGAGCGGCGCGCACGCAGCGTCGGCCGGGCCGTCCCCGCTCGACCCGTCGCAGCTGCGATTCCTCACGAAGGGCGTGACCCCGGAGGAGATCGCGGCCGTCACCGCCGTGCTCGCGACGGCCGCGGCGGAGGCCGCTGCGGCGGCACGGGACGCCCGGCCGCAGCGCGGACCGGACGGCTGGGAGCGCACCCAGCGCGGCCTCCGGAATCCGCTCACGCCCGGTCCCGGTGTGTGGCGCTCGTTCTCGGGCTGACGTCCGGCGGGCGTACCCCGAAATCGGTTTTGTACCCCGGCCGGGGTGTCCCCCACATCGGGGACAGGCGACAATCCGCCACACACGCTCCGCGCGGCCCGGAAACTGTCCCCCTGGGGTCCCCCAAAATGACGACTATGTATTTATCGGCCGTGCCGACAATATTGTTATTGCTAGGTGTCTCTCCTCGTGAGTTACACCGCCAATCACTCGCCGACTAGGGTAAGCGGGCGAGTGCTTTGGGGGCGAGTCAGGACGATATTCGGGTTGTCGTCCTGACTCGGGGTTTGAAAAGGGGCCGACAAATTCGGGTGTCGGCCCCTTTCATCCGTTAACGCCCACTTCTCCCGTCGCCGAGGGGCACGTCGTTGTCACTTTCGGCGCTCCGAAGCGACAACGACGTGCCCTTCGGCGGGTGGTCAGGAGGCGGCGACCACGAGCGGGCGCGGGATCTCCAGCCAGAGGTCGACCTCGTCGTCCTCCGAGTCCGCTCCCAGCGCGTTGGCGGCGCCGTCGTCGGACATCCGCAACCCCACCACCGTCACGGCGGTCTTGGACGACCGGGGCACCGTGCGCACGATCAGCTTGTCCGTCGTCGTGCCGCGGATGGCGTCCGCGAGCCGGCGCAGGACCGTCTCCAGCCCGGACTGGTCGAGGTCGTCGATGCCGCCCTCGTCGAGCAGGCTCACGACCACGCCGCGGCGGCGGGCGTCCATGACCTCCCGGCGCACGTCGTCGTTGAGCAGCCGGCGGCCGCGGATCTCGTCGCGGATGGCGCCCTCCAGATAGCGGCACTCGCGCCGCTCCGCCTCGGTGAGGTCGCCGCCGCGCCGCACGATCTCGGCGAGCATCGGCGCGGCCACGCGGTAGGTCTGCCGCAGGCGCAGCTGGCGCTCCATGACGTGCGCCTCCTGCGCGGCCTGCCACTCGGTGGCCTCCCGCTCCGCCCGGGCGAACTGCAGGGCGTCGCGGCCGGCCTTGGCGAGCGAGCCGGAGATGACGACGGCGACACCGACCCAGACGACCGAGCCGATGACGCCGAGGCCCGCGAGGGCGCCCGGTCCGGCCCAGACCACCGTCTGCACCGCGAGGAAGCCGACGCCGACCCACGCCACGAACTGCTGGCGGCGGACGGCGGCGATCGTCATCAGCGTGCCCACCGCCGCGACGTACCAGGTCGCGTAGCCGTTGTCCTTGGCCGGGTTCAGCTCGCTGGTGACCAGGATCGGGATGACCACGCAGACGGCGAGGTCGAACGACGCGAGCCACAGCGGCATCTTGGTCGGGCTCGTCGGCCACAGGCTGATCACCGTCGCGACCGCGTACAGCGCCATCGCGACGATCGCCGGGCCCGGGGTGCCGGGGATCGACAGCGACGACAGCCCGAGGAACAGGTGGTAGGCCGAGAAGAGCGCTCCGAGGCCGAGGAACAGCACGCGGTTGAGGGTGATCATCCGGCGGCCTCCTGCTCGCGCTCCACGACCGAGGTGCGCTCGGCCGCGGGCCAGACGATGGTGACCGTCGTGCCCTCGCCGGGCGCCGAGACGACGTTCGCGCGGCCGCCGACCTTCGCCAGCCGCTCGCGGATGCTCACCCGCAGGCCCAGCCGCTCGGCGGGGACCTCGTCGGCGTCGAAGCCGCGGCCGTCGTCGGTCACGATCACGCGGACCGCCGCGCCGTGCTCGCCGCCGCGGACGACCACGCTGCGCCGCACCTCGTCGCCGCCGGCGTGCTGCATGCTGTTGACCATCGCCTGCACGGCCGCCGAGTAGACGGCCTCCGCGACGTTGACCGGGAGGCTGTGCAGCTCGTCGTGGTCGCGCGCGTCCACCTCGAACGGCGACGAGAACGCCCGCGCGGCCGTCACCAGCCGGTCGGAGAGCTGTTCGACGCCGACCTGGGTCTGGTCCTCGGGGCCGGACGCCTCCGCGGCGTGCAGGTGGCCGATCGCGTCGGCGGCCATCCGAGCGGCGAGGTCCTTCTGCTCCTGCGTGCGGGCGCTCGCGGCGGACAGCAGGGTGGTCAGCACACTGTCGTGCACGATCGCGTCGACCTGCACACGCTCCACCTCGGTCGCGTGCTGGCGCACCGCGTTGCCGTACTTGGCGAGCGCCTGGCTCTGCGCGACGTCGACGGCGGTCGCCGCCTGCCGCATCATCGCGATGATGGCGAGGATGACGCCGCCGAGGATGATCGCGTAGACCGCGTCCAGCCCCGCCAGCTCCGCGCCGACTCCCCCGCCCGCGGGCAGCGCGCGGACGACGCCGTAGGCGATCGGGGTCAGGATCGTGTAGGCGATGGCCAGCCACAGCGGGTAGGCGACGGCGGCGAACGCGGTGAAGACCGAGCAGAGGAACCAGACCCACGGCTTGTCCGAGGTGAACGCCGCCGGATCGGCCGCGAGCAGCGGCCAGGTCACGATCGCGCCGAAGTACACGACCGACAGCACACCCATCGTGACCTTCACGACGCGCTGCGCGAAGATCGCCAGCACCACCGTCAGCGCGAGGCCGCCGAAGATCACGACCAGGACGATGACGCCCCACGGACTGCGCAGGGCGCCGAGCTGCCCGAGCGCCGTGGGGAAGGTCTGCAGCCCGAAGACGAGGCCGAACGCCGACACCGTGCGGTCCGAGATGCGTTCGATCCTGGCTCTGCTGAGCGGGTTGCGCGGCTTGGCCGACTCGCGGGGTGCTCCGGCGGCAGAGCGCGGGACGCTAGGCGCGCTCATTGCCCGTGTCGGGGTCGAGCCCGGGCAGGATGCCGTCCTCGACCGCGCGGCGGAGGAGGTCCACCTTCGTCGGGGCAGGACGGCCCACTTCCACGTACTTCACGCGGATACGGTCGAGGTACTCGCGCGCCGTCGAGTTGGCGATGCCGAGCTGGGCGGCGACCGCCTTGAGCGGCAGGCCGGACGCGTAGAGGTGGAGCACGTCGCGCTCCCGGCGGCCGAGCTGGGCCTTGGCGAAGTCGCTGTCCGCGTCGATCGCGGTGGCCCACTCCAGGTTGTTCAGCACGTCGCCGCGCGCGACCGTCTCGATCGCGTTCATGACGGTCGTGGTCGGCGAGGACTTCGGGATGACGCCGGCGGCGCCCGCGGCGAGCGCCTCGCGCACGCTGGCGACCCGGTCGGCGATGCTGTGGACGAGCACGGCGGCGCCGGTGGCCTGCGCGCGCTTGACGTTGTCGGTCACCTTGGAGCCGTCGCCGAGCGACAGGTCGAGGACGACGACGTCGCACTCCTGCGTGCCGAGCTGCTGGACGAAGTCGTCCACCGTCGCCGCGGTGACCACCACTTCGTAGCCCGCGTCCTGACAGGCCGCTTTGAGCCCGAGCCGCACGGACTCGTGATCGTCGACGATTGCCACTCGCACCATGCTGACCATCGTAGTGTGCGGGTACATGTATTCCGGTCGGATCACGGAGTCAGCGTGGCGACGGCCTCCACATGGTGGGTGTTCGGGAACAGGTCGAAGGCCCGCAGCGTGCGCAGCGGGTAGCCGCGCTCAGCGAAGTACGCGACGTCGCGCGCGAGAGCGACGGGGTCGCAGGCGACGTAGACGATCTGGGCCGGACGCATCGCGGCGACGGCGTCGACGACCTCCCGGCCGGCGCCGGAGCGCGGCGGGTCGAGCACGACGGTGGCCGCGCGCAACCGCGCGCGCTCGGTCGCGGTGGCTTCCGCGGCCAGGCCGGTGACGAAGCGCTCCACCCGGGCGGTCACGGCACTCGCGCCGACCCACTCGGCCAGGTTCTCGGCGGCGTCGTCGGTCGCGGCCTCGTCGGACTCCACCGAGGTGATGCGGAGCGTCGAGCCGAACCGGTCGCCGAGCGCCGCGGCGAGGAGGCCGACGCCGCCGTAGAGGTCGAGGTTCGCCGCGCGCGGGTCGAACAGCGCCTCGTCCACCGCGGAGCGGACGGCCTCTGTGAGCGTGGCCGCAGCCTGACGGTGCACCTGCCAGAAGCCGCGCGCGTCGAGCCGGAACTCGCGCTCGCCCACCCGCTCGCGGATCGGCACCGGACGGCGGCGCGGCCGGACCAGCCGCTTGCCCCGCCGCTCCGGGAGGTCGTTGACCAGCACATGGGTCGCCCCGCTGCCGGTCGCGACGACGTCGACGGACTCCGCTCCGGGGAAGCGCTGGCCGAACGGGGCCGACTCCTCGACGGCCGCCGTCGCCAGCGGGAGATCGGTGACCGGGACGATGGTGTGGCTGCGGGCGGCGTACGGCCCGATCGCACCGTCCTCGCCGACCTGGAGCCGGACGCGCGTGCGCCAGCCGGTGCCGTCGTCGGTCTCGCCGGCCACGGCCTCCACGACGGGGCCGGAGCCCGCGCCGAGCGCCTCGATGGCGGCAGCGTCGAGCTTCGCCGTGCGCTGGAGGGCGTCCACGATCACGCGCCGCTTGAGCTCGCGCTGGTGGTCGAGCCGGATGTGGCCGAACTCGGCGCCGCCCGCGCGCCGCTCCGGCGCCCGGCTCATCGCCGCGGCGCCCCAGACGTGCTCCTGCCGCTCGGCCGCGGGCTCCAGCACCTCCAGCAGCTCCGCACGCCAGAACCGGTCGTGCGCCTGGTCGGCGATCCGCGCGCGGACCCGCTCCCCCGGGATGGTGTCCGGCACGAAGACCACGCGGCCCTCGTGGCGGGCGACGAACACGCCGCCGTGCGCGACGTTGATAATGTCGAGTTCGACCTCGTCCTTCTGGGGCATCCTTCGAGCATCCCACAGGTGAACATGCGCCTCTACCTCGCCTCCACCTCCCCGCCCGCCTCGCGCTGCTGCGCGCGGCCGGCGTCGAACCGATCGTGGTGCCGTCGCACGTGGACGAGCCGGCGGCCGTCGCGGCGGCGGAGGCCGAGCACGGGCCGCTGTCGCCGCAGGCGATGGTGCAGCTGCTCGCGCGGCTCAAGGCGGAGGCCGTGCGCGGCACGCTGGACGGGGCGCCGATCGACGGCCTGATCCTCGGCGGCGACTCGGCGTTCGCGATCGACGGTCACATCCACGGCAAGCCGCACCTCCCGCAGGTCGCACGCGAGCGCTGGCAGCAGCAGCGCGGCCGCACCGGCGTGCTCCACTCCGGGCACTGGCTGATCGACCACCGCGACGGGCGCGAGAACGGCGCGGTCGGCGCTGCCGCGGTGGCCTCCGTCACCTTCGCCGACGTCTCCGACGCGGAGATCGACGCGTACGTCGCGAGCGGCGAGCCGCTGGAGGTCGCGGGCGCGTTCACCATCGACAGCCTCGGGGGCCCGTTCATCACCCGCGTGGAGGGCGACCCGAGCACCGTCGTGGGACTGTCGCTGTCGACGCTGCGCGACCTCGTGCGCCGGCTGGGCGTCGAGTGGACGGAGCTGTGGAACCGGGCCTGATCCGAATCCAGCAGCATTTGTCGACTCTCTGAAGCCTTGCGAATGCTTTTTTGTGAGTATCGTCCAAAAGCTGGTCCCGCTCCCGGCATAGGCTAGGGAATTGTGCCCCGTATCTCGAAGGTCCTCATCGCCAACCGAGGCGAGATCGCCGTCCGCGTCATCCGTGCCGCGAAGGACAGCGGAATCGCCTCCGTCGCCGTCTACGCCGACCAGGATCGCGACGCCGTGCACGTACGGCTCGCCGACGAGGCGTACGCCCTCGAGGGCACGACGAGCGCCGAGACCTACCTGGTCATCGACAAGATCCTCTCGGTCGCCCGCCGCTCCGGCTCCGACGCCGTGCACCCCGGCTACGGCTTCCTCGCCGAGAACGCCGACTTCGCCCGCGCCGTCATCGCGGCCGGCCTGACCTGGATCGGCCCGTCGCCGGAGGCGATCGAGCGCCTGGGCGACAAGGTGTCGGCCCGGCACGTCGCCGAGAAGGTCGGCGCGCCGCTCGCCCCCGGCACCCTCAACCCGGTCGCCGACGCGGCCGAGGTCCTCGACTTCGTCGACCAGTACGGCCTCCCTGTCGCCATCAAGGCGGCGTTCGGCGGCGGCGGCCGCGGCCTCAAGGTCGCCCGCACCCGCGACGAGGTCGCCGAGCTCTTCGACTCCGCCACCCGCGAGGCCATCGCCGCCTTCGGCCGCGGCGAGTGCTTCGTGGAGAAGTACCTCGACCAGCCGCGTCACGTCGAGACGCAGTGCCTCGCGGACGCCTACGGCAACGTCGTCGTGGTCTCCACCCGAGACTGCTCGCTGCAGCGCCGCCACCAGAAGCTGGTGGAGGAGGCGCCCGCGCCCTTCCTCACCCCGGAGCAGCTCGACAAGCTCTACAGCGCGTCCAAGGCCATCCTCAAGGAGGTCGGCTACCAGGGCGCGGGCACGTGCGAGTTCCTGATCGGCAAGGACGGCACGGTGTCGTTCCTGGAGGTCAACACCCGCCTCCAGGTCGAGCACCCGGTCTCCGAGGAGGTCACCGGCATCGACCTCGTGCGAGAGCAGTTCCGCCTCGCCGAGGGCGGCGAGCTCGACTACGAGGACCCGGCGCCGCGCGGCCACTCCTTCGAGTTCCGCATCAACGGCGAGGACGCCGGGCGCAACTTCATCCCCTCCCCCGGCCCCGTGCACGTGTTCAAGGCGCCGGGCGGCCCCGGTGTCCGCGTGGACAGCGGCATCCAGGCGGGCGACGTCATCTCGGGCGCGTTCGACTCCATGCTCGCCAAGCTCATCGTGACCGGCGCCAGCCGCGAGGAGGCGCTGGAGCGCTCGCGCCGCGCCCTGGACGAGTTCGAGGTCGCCGGCCTGCCGACCGTGCTGCCCTTCCACCGCGCGATCGTGCGCGACCCCGCCTTCGCCCCGCAGGACGGCGAGCCGTTCTCGATCTACACCCGCTGGATCGAGACCGAGTGGGCCGGCGGCGTCGAGCCGTGGTCGGGCGAGCTGGGCGAGTCCGGCGCGGCCGAGCGCCGCAGCAACGTCGTGGTCGAGGTCGAGGGCAAGCGCATCGAGGTGTCGCTGCCCGCGCGCCTGCTCACCGGCGGCGGCCCGGCGGAGGCCGCGGCTCCCGCCCCGCGCCGCCGCTCCGGCGCGCACGCCGTGGACACGGCGACCGGCGACTCGGTGACCGCGCCCATGCAGGCCACCGTCGTGAAGGTCGCGGTCGCGGACGGCGACGAGGTCGTCAAGGGCGACCTGGTGCTGGTGCTGGAGGCCATGAAGATGGAGCAGCCCCTCACCGCCCACAAGGACGGCACCGTCGCCGGCATCAACGCCACCGTCGGCGACACCGTCTCCTCCGGCCACCTCCTCCTCAACATCGTCTGACCCGGGGATGGCGGCCGTCGCTCAGGCAGCCGCCATCACCTGCCGCAGGTGCGCCAGGAAGATCTGCTCGACGCCATCGACACCCGCGCTCCCGCGCAAGAAGTGCGCCCAGTGGTCGTACACGGCCATCGACGCCGAGGCGATGCCGGGATAGTCGGGGTCCCATCCTCCGGCGTAGGTCGACTTCTGGAGGAGTTCGTCGCTCGGGATGTAGCACGGGATCTCGTTCGAGTACGCCAGGAACCACACTCCGTCCGATCCGCCGTTCTCCTGGCGGATGACGACGGCGAACCCGGACACGACCTCGCCTCCGCAGAACAGGAGGACCAGCTTCTCGGCGCCGCCGATGGTCCAGCGCTGCACGGGGAGGGGAATGCTCTTCTCCAGGTCCGCGAGCGGTGTCGTGTCGATGAGCTGGGTCATGCTGAAGGCGTGCCTGCGCTCGTAGCCGGCGATGGCGGGGTTCTCGCTCCTGGCGAGGTATTCCGCGCGGACGGCGGCGACGTTCCCGGCGGTGAGTGACACATCCAGCGGGAGAGTCACCTCTCCGTAGCCGGCGGTCATCGGGCCGGTCAGCGAGCGGCCCGCGGTCGCGATGGCGTCCACGATGGTCGTACCCAGCTCGTTCCCGAAGGTGTCGACATCGTCGAACGATCCGGCGGCGTTCGGGTTCTGGTCGCCGGCGGGCCCGGTCATGAACTGGGCGAAGCATCCCGGCCAGCGCCCTTCGATCGCCTCGATCGCCGGCACGGGATAGTCCCCGTCGAACACGGTCTGGGTGCCGCCCGCCACCGGGTGGGCCCCGTAGCCGAAGAGCACGGCTCGCGGAGTCCCGTCGCCGGCGCGGGCGACGAGACAGGGCACGTCCGTCTCGACGTACGGCAGGTCCTCGCGGTTGAACGAGAAGCCCGCCTCCAGCACCGCGTAGTCGAGGGTGCACGGGGTGCTCGGCGCGGCCTTCGTCTGCGCGACCAGTGTCGTGATGGTGGCGACCAGCCAGGCCGTGTACGTTCCGACCGAGGTGAGGTTCTCGAGGTCGTAGGCGATGAACGGATCCAGCCCCTCGGTGAGCACCGGCCCGTTGTGCGTGTGGGTCGCCGTCAGAACGAAGTCCTCCGATGGGACGCCCAGCCCGGTGACGGCCGTGCGGATCTGCTGGTGGGTGTCCCGCCGGAAGCCGAGCACGTCGGCGGTCACGACCACGTGCGGCACTGCGCCGTCGTAGATGATCGTGCAGCGCGCGTACAGCGGCCTGTTGGTGCCCGTGGCGAGCCGCGGTGCGTCCACCCCGTAGCCGGCCAGGGGATAGCCCACACTCGGTGTGATGTCGATCTTGCCCGTCGAGACGGAGAACATGGAGCGCCCCCTCTGCTCCCGCCGTCCGGGCCGATCCGGTCGGCGGCGAGTCACAGCGTAGAACCCGCATGGCGGCGGCGGCAACGCTTGTATTCCGCCGCGGGGGCGATCAGCCGGTGGCCTCGGTGGGGTCGCCCTTCAGATCGATGCTGATCTCGTCGGCGTCGAGGTTGCTGAGGGCGCCGGCGAGCACGTCGGCGCTGAAGGTGCCGTCGTCGCGGGCGTCGAGCAGCGCGTCGCGCTGGGCCCGGATGCGCTTCAGCCGGGCGACCTTGTGCTGGTTGAACGCCTCGGGCGTCCGCTCCGTCGTCTCCGGCATCGCCACCGCCTGCCCCGCCTCGTGCAGCAGCTCCAGCAGCCGCCTGCGCTCCTCCTTCTCCGCCTGCGGGTCGGAGGCCGTCGGCTTCACCACGCGCAGCGCCAGCCCGAGCGTCCCGCCCTGGAGCAGCAGCGACCCGGCAGCCACGAGGAACGCGATCAGCACCAGCACCGACCGGCCCGGCGTGTTCGACGGGAGGCTCTGTGCTGCGGCGACGGTGACGGCGCCGCGCATCCCGGCCCACACGACGATCGTGCCCTCGCGCCAGCCGAGCGGCGTCCCGGTGAAGTAGTCGATGTCCGCCAGCACCCGCCGCAGCCGCGTGCCGAACCGGGCGATGTTCTCGACCGTCCAGGCCCGCTGCCGTTGCCGCTGCCGCCGGATCAGCCGGCCGCGCCAGCCCGCGGGCGTCGCCCCGATCCGATCGCGCGTGACGCCCGCGGCCTCCTGGACCCCCGCCACCTTCGCGACCTCCGCGTGCGCGGCGTCGGGGTCGGCGGCCAGCACGTCCGCGTGGGCGTCCGGGTCCTCCGCCGGGTCGACGCCCTCCGGCAGGGCGGGCATCGCATCGGGTGGAGGCGGCCCCTGCTCCAGCAGCCGCCGCGCGGCCTCAGGGTCCTCCAGCCGCTCCTGCAGCTTGGTCAGCGCCGGCCGCATCCGCTCGCGCCTGCGTCCGCGGCGGGCGAGGAGTGCCAGCAGCGGCGCCACGAACGCGGCCCGCACGAGGATCGTGAGCAGCAGCGCGGCCGCCGCGATGCCGACCGCCGGCAGCACGCCGGAGTGGTCCGTCTGCACCTTCTGGACGATGCCGAACAGCTCCAGGCCCATGGTCAGGAAGATCATGCCCTCCAGCACGAGCTCGACCGTCCGCCAGTTCTGGGTGTCCGACAGCCGGTGCTCCGGCGACAGCACCCGCGGCGCGCGGCTGCCGGTGATCAGCCCGGCGACCACCGCGGCGACCAGCCCCGACGCTCCCAGCGCCTCGGCCGGGATGGAGGCCAGGAACGGCACGGTGAACGAGAGCACGGTGTTGACCGTCGCGTCCTTCACCCGCGCCCGCACGATCAGGTTCAGCCGCCCGACGACCCAGCCGAACACGACGGCGACGACCACCGAGTAGAGGAACGACAGCGTCACTGCGCCGAAGGTGAACGACGCCACCGCAGCCGCCGCGACCGCCGCCCGCAGCAGCACCAGCGCCGTGGCGTCGTTGAGCAGGCTCTCGCCCTCCAGGATGGCGACGACGCGCGGCGAGACCCCCGCGCGCTTGACGATCCCGGTCGCGACCGCATCGGTCGGGCTCACGATCGCGCCGAGCGCCACGCCCCACGCCAGTCCCAGCCCCGGGATGACCCAGGCGAAGAAGATCCCGAGCAGGACGGAGCTCACGATCACGAGCACCACCGAGAGCCCGCCGATCGCGCCGAACTCGCGCCGGAAGTTCATCGACGGCATCGACACCGACGCCGAGTAGAGCAGCGGCGGCAGCACGCCGGCGATGATCCACTCGGGCTGGACCTCCAGCACCGGCACGAACGGCAGGAAGGAGACCAGGATGCCGAAGACCACCAGGATGAGCGGCGACGCCACCCCGAAGCGCTGCCCGTAGACGGTGGCGGCCGCGATGGTCAGCACGGCGAGGACGCCGACGACCAGGACCTCCTCCATCCCGTGGCCTCCTGCCTAGAGCACGATGTGCATCGCCCGCGCGGCGTCCGAGATCGATCCGGAGAGCGACGGGTACACCGTGAACGCCCTCGCCACCTGGTCCACCGTCAGCCGGTGCTCCACCGCCAGTGCGAGCGGGAAGATCAGCTCGGAGGCCCGCGGCGCGACGATCACGCCGCCGATCACAGTACCCGAACCCGTTCGCGCGAACAGCTTCACGAAGCCGTCGCGGATGCCGAGCATCTTGGCGCGCGGGTTGGACTTCAGCGGGAGCTTGTAGATGTCCCCCTGCGCGATGCCCTCCTCGATCTGCTTCTGGTTCCAGCCGACGGTCGCGATCTCCGGCTGGGTGAAGATGTTCGAGGTGACGTTGCGCAGCTCGATCGGGTTCACCGCGTCGCCCATCGCGTGGAAGACGGCCGTGCGCCCCTGCATCGAGGCGACGGAGGCCAGCGGCAGCAGGTCGGAGCAGTCGCCGGCCGCGTAGATGTTCGGGATGGACGTGCGCGCGACCCGGTTGACCCGGATGTGGCCGGACGGCGTGAGCTGAACGCCCGCCTCCTCCAGGCCGATGCCCGCGGTGTTCGGGATGGAGCCGACGGCCATCAGACAGTGGCTGCCCTCCACGGTCCGTCCGTCTGTCAGCGTCGCGACGACGCCCTTCTCGGTGCGGACCACCGACTCGGCGCGCGACTTGGACAGCACCTGCATGCCGTTGCGCCGGAAGACGTTCTCGATGACGCTCGCGGCGTCCGCGTCCTCGCCCGGGAGGACCTGGTCGCGCGACGAGATGAGCGTGACCTTCGAGCCGAGCGCGGTGTACGCGGACGCGAACTCCGCGCCGGTGACGCCGGACCCGACCACGATCAGGTGCTCCGGCACGGTGGCGAGGTCGTAGAGCTGGGTCCAGGTGAGGATGCGCTCCCCGTCCGGCTCGGCGGAGGACAGGATGCGCGGGCTCGCGCCGACCGCGATCACGAAGGTGTCGGCCTCCACCCGGTCGAAGTCGGTGCCGGACGCGCCCGTCCCGGTCGAGACGATGATCGCCCCGTCCCCGTCGAGGCGGCCCTCGCCGGTGATGATGCGCACGCCCGCGCGGACGAGCTCGGCGCGCATGTCCTCCGACTGCTGGCGGGCGAGGCCCATCAGGCGCTTGTTGACGGCGGCGAGGTTGACGGCGATCTCGGGCCGGACCGGCTTGCCGGTCTCGCCGCGGGAGAAGAACTGGACGCCGAGGTCGGTGGCCTCGGCGATGGAGTTGGTGGCCTCCGCGGTGGCGATGAGGCTCTTGGAGGGCACCACGTCGGTGATGACGGCCGAGCCGCCGACACCGGAGCGCTCCACGAGCGTGACGTCCGCGCCGAGCTGCGCGCCGGCGAGCGCCGCCTCGTACCCGCCGGGTCCTCCGCCGAGGACGGCGATGCGCTGCTTGCGCTCGAATTCATAGGCCATGCTGCTTATTCTTCCGTATCCCGGTACACGGATGCGCACGCCGGCCGACGCTGTACCGCGCGGTGCCGCTCAGTAGAGTTGCCTCATGCTCGAAACCACCCAGAATCCGCTCGACGACCCCGCGGCCGACCCGTTCGAGGTCGCCAGGCAGGCGGCGCAGCAGCTCGCCGAGAAGACCGGCGTCGAGAAGCACGACATCGCCCTCACCCTCGGCAGCGGCTGGGGCAAGGCCGCCGACCTGATCGGCGAGACCGTCGCCGTCATCCCGGCTCACGAGATCCTCGGCTTCAGCAAGCCGGCGCTGGAGGGCCACGCCGGCACGCTGCGCTCGCTCCGCCTCCCCAACGGCAAGCACGCGCTCGTCATCGGCGCGCGCACCCACTACTACGAAGGCCACGGCGTCCGCCGGGTCGTGCACAGCGTCCGCACCGCCGCGGCCGCCGGCGCGACCACGATGGTTCTCACCAACGGCGCGGGCGGCATCAAGGAGCACTGGAAGCCGGGGACGCCCGTCCTGATCAGCGACCACATCAACCTGACGGCGGACTCCCCGCTGGAGGGCGCGACCTTCATCGACCTCACCGACCTCTACTCGAAGCGGCTGCGCGAGCTCGCGAAGACCATCGACCCGAGCCTGGACGAGGGCGTGTACACGCAATTCCGCGGACCGCACTACGAGACCCCGGCCGAGGTGCAGATGGCCAAGGCGATCGGCGGCCACATCGTCGGCATGTCGACCGCGCTGGAGGCCATCGCCGCCCGCCAGGCCGGCATGGAGATCCTCGGCATGTCGCTCGTCACCAACCTCGCCGCGGGCATCCAGAAGACCCCGCTCAGCCACCAGGAGGTCATCGACGCCGGCCGGGAGGCCGAGCCGGTGATCAGCGCCCTGCTCGCCCGGATCGTGGAGGCGCTGTGACCCCACAGGACACGCCTCGGCTCCTCGAGGACGCACGCGCCTGGCTCGCGCAGGATCCGGACCCGGAGACCCGCGCCGAGCTCGACTCGCTGATCGTGGCCGCCGAGGCGGGCTCGGCGGAGGCGGTCGACGACCTCCACGCGCGCTTCGACACCCGCCTGGAGTTCGGCACCGCCGGGCTCCGCGGCCGGATCGAGGCCGGCCCCAACCGGATGAACCGCGTGCTGGTCTCCCAGGCCGCGGCCGGGTTCGCCCGCTGGCTCCTGGAGCACGCCGAGGGCGCCCAGCCGTCCGTCGTCATCGGCTACGACGGCCGCAAGAACTCCGACGTCTTCGCGCGCGACACCGCCGAGTTGATGGCCGGCGCCGGTGTGCGCGCGGTCCTGCTCCCCCGGCTGCTGCCGACCCCGGTGCTGGCGTTCGCCGTGCGGCACCTCGACGTCAGTGCGGGCGTCATGGTCACGGCGAGCCACAACCCGCCGCAGGACAACGGCTACAAGGTGTACCTGGGCGGGGAGAACCACGGCTCGCAGATCGTCTCGCCGACGGACGCCGAGATCGAGGCGCACATCCTGGAGGTCGCGCGCGGCGACATCGGCGACCTCCCGCGCTCGGAGCAGTTCGAGATCGCGACGGCCGACGTGGAGGCCGCCTACATCGAGGCCACCGCCGCTGTCGCGACCACGACCTCCCCGCGCGACGCCGTCACGTTCGCGTACACCGCGATGCACGGCGTCGGCTGGCGCACCGCGGAGGCCGTGTTCCAGCGCGTCGGCTTCTCCACCCCCGTCGTGGTGGCCGAACAGCGCGATCCCGATCCCGCGTTCCCGACTGTGTCGTTCCCGAACCCCGAGGAGCCGGGAGCGATGGACCTGTCCTACGCGACCGGGCGCGCCGCAGGCGTGGACCTGATCATCGCGAACGACCCCGACGCGGACCGGCTGGCCGTGGCCATCCCGGACGACTCGGCCGACGGCTTCCGCCGGCTCAGCGGCAACGAGGTCGGCGCCCTGCTCGGCTGGCGCGCCGCGGACCTCGCCGAGCGGACATCGACCGCCGGGGCGGCTTTCGGCGCCCTCGCCTGCTCGATCGTCTCGTCACCGGCCCTGGCGGCCGTCGCGGCCGCCTACCACCTCGATTTCGCCGACACGCTCACCGGGTTCAAGTGGGTCTCCCGCGCCCCCGGCCTGATCTACGGTTTCGAGGAGGCGCTCGGCTACCTCGTCAACCCGCAGACCATCCGCGACAAGGACGGCATCTCGGCCGCGACGGCGTTCCTCGACCTCGCGAACGAGCTCGCCGCCTCCGGCCGCACGATCGCGGACCATCTGGACGCGTTCGCGGAGCGCTTCGGCTACTTCGCCAGCGATCAGATCTCGATCCGGGTCACCGACCTGTCCCGCATCGGCGAGATCATGGCCGCGCTGCGCTCGACCCCGCCGAGCCGCCTGGGCGACGTGGCCGTCGACCACATCGACGACCTCCGCGACGGCTTCGGCGCGCTGCCCCCGAGCGACGTCCTCCGCATCGTCCTCGCGGACGGCTCGCGCGTCATGGTCCGCCCGAGCGGCACCGAGCCCAAGCTCAAGATCTACATCGACGCCTCCAGCGACCAGGGGGACGTGCCCACACGCCGCGCCACCGCGACAGCGCGCGTGGCCGCCCTCGCCGACGCGATGCGCGCGCTCACGCAGTAGGGTCGGGCCGCGCCGCCGCGGGCCGTACCCCTGCACGCGCGCCGTGACCGACCAGGAACGCCGCAAGCGCCACCAGCGTCACAGCCGCGCCCGCGAACGGCACGGCCTCCGCCCCGCCTGCTCCGAGGGCGAGAGTGCCGATCGGGGGTGCGATCGCGATGCCGATGTACATGGCCGTCGAGTACCACGAGAGCACGAGCGCCGAGGAGCCGGGATCCAGGTGGACGAGGCGGTGCTGGACCGGGATGGCCATGGCGAACGCGGCGACGCCCCAGAGTGCGAAGACCGCGAGCGAGGCGGCGAACGACGCCTCCACGAACGGGAGTACGACGAGCGCGGCCACCTGGCCCAGGAGCGCGACGGCCGCGACCCCGCGGCTGCCGAAGCGGTCGGTCAGCGGGCCGGCCACGACGTTGCCGATGACACCCGCGACGCCGTAGGCCAGGAGCAGCGCCGCGAGCAGCGGCCCGGCGCCTCCGGTGGACGCCCGCGTCACGCTGGCGGAGAAGATGTAGACGATGTTGAACCCCGCGATCATGAAGACGGTGGTCGCGAGCAGCGCCAGCACGCGGAGATCGGCGAGGGCGGCCAGCCTGCGCCGCAGCGTGGCCTGCGGGGCGAGCGGGACCGCTCGCACGAGCACGGGGATCAGCGCGGCCAGTACAGCGCCGATGGCCACGACCGACCACAGCGCGAAGCGCCAGCCCGCGACGCCGCCGAGCGCGGTCCCGAGCGGTGAGCCGACCGCCGTGGCGAGCGTGAAGCCTGCGCCCACGAGCGCGAGGGCACGGCCGCGCTTCTCCGCCGGCGCGAGCGCAGCGGCGGCGGCTGTCGCGGTCGGCACCAGCGCGGCGCCGCCGATCCCGGAGAAGGTCCGGCCCGCGATGAACCAGCCGAGGTCGGGGGCCTGGGCGGCGACCGCGGTCCCGAGGGCGAAGACCGCCAGGCCCGTCGCCATCAGCAGCGACCGCGGCACCCGCGGGAGCAGGATCGAGATGGCGGGCGCGGCGACCGCGACGACGAGCGAGTAGGAGGTGATCGACACGCTGACAGCCGTGGGCGAGGTCCCGAGCGACGCGGCGATCTGCGGCAGCAGGCCGGCGATGACGAAGGCGTTCGTCCCGACGACGAAGAGGCCCAGCGCGAGGACCACGAGCGCCGGCGTGGTTCTGCGGTACGATTGTTCGATGATCGTCATACGGTTAGAGTACGGCGATTGTTCGATGATTGTCAAACAATTGGGTGCGTCATGACGGAATATCCCTCCCCGCCGATGGACGAGGTCCAGCTCGTGGACCTGCTCCGGGCCGTCGGAGACCCGGTGCGGCTGCAGATCGTGCGAGTGCTCGCCGACGGCGAGCCGCACCCCAAGGCGCTCACCGAGTGGGGCTTCGACGTGCAGAAGTCGACGATGGCGCACCACTTCAAGACGCTGCGCGAGGCCGGACTCACGAACACGATCGTGAACGGCCGCACCCACGACATCCAGCTCCGGCGCACGGAGCTCGACAAGCGCTTCCCGGGGCTGATCGCCGCCCTGCTCAGCGACTCGGCCGGCTGACTCCGGACCCAGCCGCCCGGTCGCTCAGCCCAGCGCCTCGTCCAGCTTCTGCTCCAGCTCGTCGAGGTCGAAGTAGTTCTGCACGACGATGACGTCCGCGTTGGTCGGACCGAGCCGGTCGACCAGCTCGGGCGACGTGAGGATGATCTGTGCGTCGCTCGACGCGGAGGCCACGCTCGCGACGTCCGCGGCGGTCACGTCCGCATCCAAGCCGAGGCGGTCGAGCACGCGCTCGGCGTTCACCTTCAGGATGCCGGAGGTGCCGATCCCGGCGCCGCAGATCGCGACGATCTTCACAGGGTCGTCCCCGTCGTCCCGGCCGTCGTCATCGCGCCGCCTCCTCTTCGCTGAGCGTGAGGATGCGCTGCACCTCCGCGACGTCGCCCGCGGCGGCCAGCGCCGGGATGGCGTCGGGGTCGTTGAAGACGTTCGCCAGCTCGGCCACGCTGGACACGTGCGCCTCCGGGGACGTCACGGCGAGGCCGATGACGACGGACACCGGGTCGTTGTGCGGGTGGCCGAACACCACGGGGTCGTCCAGCGTGACCACCGACAGCCCGTCGCGGTTCACGTCCGGCCCGGGCCGCGCGTGCGCCAGGGCGAGGCCCGGCGCGATCACGATGTACGCGCCGAACTCCTCGATCACCTGGATCATCCGCGCGCCGTAGGACTCCTCCGTCGCGCCGGAGCGCGCCAGCGCCTCCCCGCGAGTTCGACCGCGTCGCGCCAGTCGGACGCGTGGGCTCCGACGGTCACAGCGGTGGCGGGCAACGGTGGCAGCGGCATGGGTCCAGCGTACGCGTTAGCGGGTCACGAACCCTCGAAACCTGCTGTGATGATCTCGGCCAGTTCCTCACGCTGCTCGACCGGGAGGAAGGCCCCCGCCGCGGCGTTGAGCTGGAAGATCTCCAGGTCGGTGAGGTCGTACGAGAACGCGTCGGCGAGGATGCTGAGCTCGCGCGTCAGCGTCGTGCCGCTCATCAGCCGGTTGTCGGTGTTGACCGTGACGCGGAAGCCGAGCTGGTACAGCAGGTCGAACGGGTGGTCGAGGATGTCGTCGCCCCACGCCGCGATCGCGCCGGTCTGCAGGTTGGATGTCGGGCTCGTCTCCAGCGCGATCTCGCGGTCCTTCACCCACTGCGAGAGCGTGCCGAGGGTCACGTAGGTGTTCTCGTCGTCCTGGCGCTCGATCGTGATGTCCTCCGCCAGGCGCACGCCGTGGCCGAGGCGCAGGGCGCGCCCGTCGAGGAGGGCGCTGCGGATGCTGTCGAGCCCGTCCGCCTCCCCCGCGTGAACGGTGGCGGGGAAGAACTGCGACGCGAGGTAGTCGAACGCCGCCTTGTGGTTCGAGGGCGGGAAGCCCGCCTCGGGACCGGCGATGTCGAAGCCGACGGCGCCGCGGTCGCGGTGGCGCACGGCCAGCTCGGCGATCTCCAGGCTGCGGTCGGTGTGGCGCATGGCGCTGACGAGCTGGCCCACGCGGATGCGGCCGCCGGCGGCGCGCACGTCCTCGATGCCCTGCTCCAGGCCCTCCTGCACGGCCTCCACGGTCTCGTCGAGCGTGAGGCCGCGGGTGAGGTGCTGCTCGGGCGCCCAGCGGATCTCGCCGTACACGACGCCGTCGGCGCCGAGGTCCTGCACGAACTCGCGGGCGACGCGGCTGAGGCCCTCGCGCGTCTGCATCACCGCGGTGGTGAGGTCGAAGGTCTTGAGGTATTCGACCAGCGAGCCCGAGTTGGACTTCTCAGCGAACCAGGCGCCGAGCTTCACCGGGTCGTCGGCCGGGAGCTGGAGGCCGATGCCGTCCGCGAGCTCCAGCACCGTCGAGGGCCGCAGGCCGCCGTCCAGGTGGTCGTGCAGGGACACCTTGGGCAGCGCCCGGATGTCGGTCCCGTCGGCGAGCGTGTAGCTGCTGTTCTCGTTCAAGCTCATGTCTCTCAATCTACTGGCCTGCGTACTCCCGCAGACAGTCGTCGAAGCGGCGCATAATCCGCCGTCTCGCGGGTTTCGGCCCCACTTTGCGCCGCTTCGGCGCTAGCCGATGCGCTCGGCGACGAGCGGGGTCCGCGTGAACGGCGTCCCGAGCGGCGCGATGCGGTACGCACCCTCCAGCGCCTCCAGCGCACGCTCGAAGCGGGCCGGCTCGTCGGCGGACAGCGTGAACAGCGGCTGGCCCGCGCGCACCTCGTCCCCCGGCTTGGCGTGCAGGTCGACCCCGGCGGCGTGCTGCACGGGGTCCTGCTTGCGGGCGCGGCCCGCGCCGAGCCGCCAGGCGGCGATGCCGAACGGCAGCGCCTGCTGCTCCACGAGCACCCCGTCCGACTCGGCGACGACGGTGTGCGTCTCGCGGGCGACCGGCAGCGCAGCGTCCGGGTCGCCGCCCTGTGCGCGCACGGTCTCCCGCCACTTGTCCATCGCGCGGCCGTCCTTCAGCGCGGCCTCCACGTCGGCGTCCGGCTGCCCGGCGAGCGTCAGCATCTCGCGGGCCAGGGCCACGGTCAGCTCGACGATGTCGGCCGGGCCGCCGCCGGCGAGCACCTCGACCGACTCGCGCACCTCGTTGGCGTTGCCGATGGCGAGGCCGAGCGGCACGTTCATGTCGGTGAGGAGGGCGGACGTCGCGACCCCCGCGTCCTTGCCGAGCTCCACCATGGTGCGGGCGAGCTCGCGGGACTTGTCGATGTCCTTGAGGAAGGCGCCCGAGCCGAACTTGACGTCGAGCACCAGGGCGCCGGTGCCCTCCGCGATCTTCTTGGACATGATGGAGGACGCGATCAGCGGGATGGCCTCGACGGTCCCCGTGATGTCGCGCAGCGCGTAGAGCTTGCCGTCGGCGGGCGCGAGCCCGGAGCCGGCGGCGCAGATCACGCCGCCCGGGCCGCGGAGCTGGGCGATCATCTCCTCGTTGCTGAGGTTCGCGCGCCAGCCCGGGATGCTCTCCAGCTTGTCGAGCGTGCCCCCGGTGTGGCCGAGGCCGCGCCCGGAGAGCTGCGGCACCGCGACGCCGAACGACGCCACCAGGGGCATCAGCGGCAGGGTGATCTTGTCGCCGACGCCGCCCGTGGAGTGCTTGTCGGCCGTCGGCTTGCCGAGGCCGGAGAAGTCCATCCGCTCGCCCGACGCGATCATGGCCAGGGTGAGGTCCCGGATCTCGCGCCGGGTCATCCCGTTCAGGAAGATCGCCATCGTCATCGCCGACATCTGCTCGTCGCCGACGTAGCCGCGCGTGTACGCGTCCACCAGCCAGTCGATCTCCGCCGTGGTCAGCTCGCCACGGTCGCGCTTGGTCCTGATCAGGTCGACGGCGTCGAACGCCTCGACCGCTCCTGCGGTGCTCACGAAGATGTAACCCTCTTGCTCGGTGGTGGTTCGGTCAGTCGGCGTCGCGCTCGGCGGCGCCGTGCTCCTCCGCGTAGGCGGCGAGCTGGCGCGGCCCGAACGCGTCGGGCAGCACCTCGTCGATGGTCCGGATGCCGGAGACCGTCTCCAGCAGCATCCCCTCCGCCGAGTGCTCGTACAGGAGCTGGCGGCAGCGGCCGCACGGCATCAGGGTGTCGCCGTCGCCGTTCACGCAGGTGAACGCGACGAGCCGTCCTCCCCGGTCATCGCGAGCGACGACACCAGGCCGCACTCGGCGCACAGGGTGATGCCGTAGCTGGCGTTCTCGACGTTGCAGCCACTGACGACGCGGCCGTCGTCGACCAGCGCCGCGGCGCCGACCGGGAACTGCGAGTACGGCACGTAGGCGTGCGTCATCGCCTCGTTCGCGGCGGCACGCAGCGCCGGCCAGTCGATCGCGTCGGTCATGACTTGATGTACGGCTTGCCGTCGGCGGCCAGGGCGCGGGACACCCCGACGAGGCCGGCGACCGCGAAGATCGTGACCACGTACGGCAGCATCAGCATGAACTCGCTCGGGACCGGCGAGCCGATGATGCCGAGCACGTTCTGAAGGTTGGTGGCGAAGCCGAACAGCAGCGCGGCGAGGGTCGCGCGGATCGGGTCCCAACGTCCGAAGATGACGGCCGCGAGGGCGATGAAGCCCTGGCCCGCGGTCATCTCCTTGGAGAACGCGCCCACCGAGCCGAGCGTGAAGTACGCGCCGCCGAGCCCGGCGACGGCTCCGGCGAGGGAGACGTTCCAGAACCGGGTGCCGTTGACGTTGATGCCGACGGTGTCCGCGGCCTCCGGGTGCTCGCCGACCGAGCGCAGGCGCAGGCCCCAGCGGGTCTTGAACAGCCCGAACCAGACCAGGAAGATCGCGACGTACATCAGGTACTCGATGATCGTCTGGTCGAACAGCACCTTGCCGATGACCGGGATGTCGCTGAGGATCGGGATGGGCCAGTCCGGCAGGCGCGGCGGGTGGTTCAGCATCTGCGGGTTGCCCGCGAGCACCGCGGAGTAGAGGAAGCTCGTGAGGCCGGTGACCAGCACGTTCAGCACCACGCCCACGATCACCTGGTCCACCAGGTACTTGATCGAGAACGCGGCGAGCACGAAGGAGACGAGCACACCGGCGACCATCGCGGCGAACAGGCCGACCAGCCAGCTCCCGGTGATCGAGGCAGTCATAGCCGAGACGAACGCGCCGGCGAGGAGCTGCCCCTCGATGGCCACGTTGACCACGCCGCCGCGCTCGGAGATGACGCCGCCGAGGGCGCCGAACACGAGCGGGACCGAGAGGCTGATCGTGCCCAGCAGCAGGCCGGTGACCGGCACCGGGAGCTGGCCGGAGCCGGCCCAGGCGAGGAACGCGAACATGAACAGCAGCGCGTAGACGATGACCAACCAGATCGGCGTCTTGCGCACCTTCCACGACAGCCAGGCGCTGTAGGCGGTGATCAGGACCAGCAGGATCGTGACGACGGTCGTCGTCGTGAAGGTGTCGACGGTCAGGTTCGGCAGCTTGACGGCGTCGGACGCCTCCGAGAACCGGAAGGTGCTCTGGCCGTGCCGGGCGAAGCCGAAGAACAGCACGATGCTGATCACCACGAAGACGGCGAGGGCGATCGGCGCCTTCCAGGACCGGACCTCGGCCTTCTCCAGGACGATGGGCGAGGAGTCGGGAATGACGGGGGCTGCGGTGGTCACTTGGCCGCCACCTCCTTCGAGACGATGGGACGCTGTCTCCGGGGCGCGCTCCCCGGCGTCGGGAGGCGGAAGATCGCGCGCACCAGCGGCGGCGCGGCGACGAAGAGCACGATGAGGGACTGCATGATGAGCACGATGTCGATCGGGATGCCCCCGGCCTGGATCGTGTAGCCGCCGGCCTTGAGCGCGCCGAACAGCAGACCGGCGACGAAGACGCCCCACGGCCGGGACCGGCCGAGCAGCGCGACGGTGATCGCGTCGAAGCCGATTCCCGCGTCCACACCCGAGCTGATGCCGGCCGGGAAGACGCCGAGCGCCTGGCTCGCACCCGCGACGCCGACGAGGGCGCCGGCGAGCAGCATCGCGTAGACGTAGATGTTCTTGACGTTGATGCCGGCGACGCGTGCGGCGTTCGGGTTCTCGCCGACCGCGCGGAAGCGGAAGCCGAGGCTGGAGCGGTTGATCAGCCACCAGACGAACACCGTCGCCGCGATGACGAGCACGAACGCCCAGGTCAGGTTGTACTGCACGCCGAGCAGCGGAGGCAGAACCGCGTTGCCGTGGATCGGCGGCGCCTTCGGGTTGTTCGACCCGGGAGCCTGCAGTAGGCCCTTGGTGCGCAGCATGTAGGAGATCAGGTAGAACGCGATGTAGTTGAGCATGATCGTCACGATCACCTCGTGCGCGCCCGTCCTCGCCTTGAGGAGGCCGACGATGCCGGCCCAGACCGCAGCGCCCGCGATGCCCGCGAGCACGGCCACGACCAGGTGGATGACCGGGGGCAGGTCGAACGAGAAACCGACCCAGGCGGCGGCCGCCGCGCCGATCAGGAGCTGTCCCTGACCACCGATGTTGAACAGGCCGACGCGGAACGCCAGCGCGACGCCGAGGCCGGCGACGATCAGCGGGGTCGCGAAGGTCAGCGTCTCGGTCAGCGGGCGGATGCCCGCGGCGAAGGTCGGCCGACCGAAGTTGTAGATCGAGCCCTGGAACATCGAGGTGTACGCGTTGGAGACGGACGTCCAGATCGCGGAGAGGGTGTCGCCGGGCCGGGCGAAGAAGTACGCAGACGCCTTCTGCACTGCCGGGTCGGTGAGCGCGATCAGGATTCCTCCGACGATGAGCGCCAGCACGACGGCCAGCACGGAGATGATCACCGGGCCGCCCATGATGTCGCGGACCGCCTTGCTCCAGCGGTCGTCGTGCTCCGGCTTCGCCGCGGGCCGACCCGGCTGCACCGGCTGTCCCGGCCGCGCGGGCTCGGGCGTCGCCACCGGCTGGCTGGGCGTCGGGGTCCCGGTCATGCTGCTGCTCCTGCCTGCTCCGGCGACTCGCCGGCCATCATGAGGCCGAGGACGTCACGCGACGTGTCCCCCGGCACGATTCCTACGATGCCTCCGCGGTACATCACCGCGATGCGGTCGGCGAGCGCCGCCACCTCGTCGAGCTCGGTGGAGACCACGATCACGGGCACGCCCGCGTCGCGGGTGGCGACGATGCGCTTGTGCACGAACTCGATCGATCCGACGTCGAGGCCGCGGGTCGGCTGCGCGGCGACGAACAGCCGCAGCTCGCGACTCAGCTCGCGGGCGAGCACGACCTTCTGCGCGTTGCCGCCGGAGAGCCGGCCGACCTTCTGGTCGATCGACTGGGTGCGCACGTCGAACTCGGACACCTTCTCCTCGGCGAACTGCTTGAGGTAGGAGAACTGGATGCTGCCGCCCTTGACGAACGGCGCCCCGGTCGAGCGGTCGAGCATCAGGTTCTCCTGGATGCTGAACTCGCCGACCAGGCCGTCCTCGTTGCGGTCCTCCGGCACGAAGCCGACGCCGGCGTCGAGCACCTTGCGCGGGCTGTGGCCCTGGATCTCCGTGCCGTCGAGCAGGATCCGGCCCTCGACGCGCGGCTGGAGGCCGAGGATGGCCTCGGTCAGCTCGGTCTGGCCGTTGCCCTGCACGCCGGCGATCGCGAGGATCTCCCCGCCCGGACCTCGAAGCTCACTTTGTTGACGACGAGCTGGCCGATCGGGTCGATGACCGAGAGGTCCGTGACGACCAGCGCGGGCTCCCCCGGGTTCGCCTGCTCCTTCTCGACCGTCAGCGACACGGCGCGGCCGACCATCATGGAGGCCATCTCGGCGTTCGTCGCGGTGGGCTCGGTCTCGCCGACCACCTTGCCGAGGCGGATGACCGTGATGCGGTCCGCGACCTCGCGCACTTCGCGCAGCTTGTGGGTGATGAAGACGATCGCGGTGCCCTGCTCCTTGAGTTGGCGCATGATCGCCATCAGCTCGTCGGTCTCCTGCGGGGTCAGCACGGCGGTGGGCTCGTCGAAGACCAGCACCTTGGCGTTCTGCGACAGCGCCTTGATGATCTCGACGCGCTGCTGGACGCCGACCGGGAGGTCTTCCACGAGGGCGTCCGGGTCGACGTGGAAGCCGAACCTGGCCGAGATCTCGCGCACCTTCGCACGCGCCGCGTTCAGGTCGAGGCGGCCGCCGAGCTTGGTCTGCTCGTGGCCGAGCATGACGTTCTCCGCGACCGTGAAGACGGGGATGAGCATGAAGTGCTGGTGGACCATCCCGATGCCGGCCTTCATCGCGTCGCCGGGGCCCGCGAAGTGCTGGACGACGTCGTCCAGCAGGATCTCGCCCTCGTCGGCCTGGTAGAGGCCGTAGAGCACGTTCATCAGGGTGGACTTGCCTGCGCCGTTCTCGCCGAGCAGACAGTGGATCTCGCCGGGTTCGACGGCCAGATCGATGTGGTCGTTCGCGACCAGGGCACCGAACCGTTTGGTGATGCCGCGAAGTTCGAGCTTCATTCGGGTGGGTTCCTTCTCTACTCGCCCGGGGGGAGCACAGAGCTTAGTGAGGGGGGTGGCACGCGAAGACCGCTGGTGGCCGCGCTGCGCATCCTCACACTACCTTTCTGCGCATATGTCAGTGTGTGCTCAAACGAGCGTCCGGGACAAGGTGCGGCCGGGCGTGCGGTGGACGTGCGACGGGGAGGCCAGCGTGCGCTGACCTCCCCGTCGAGTGTTCGTCCGCGCCGGTTACTGCTTCGGCGACGACGGCGAGGTGACCTTGATCGAGCCGTCGATGATGCCGGCCTTGATCTTGTCGATCTCGCCCTGCAGGCCCGAGTTCACCTTCGACGCGAAGTCGTGGAACGGAGCGAGGCCGACGCCGTCGTTCTTCAGCGTGCCGACGTACGGCGTGCTGTCGAACTTGCCCTTCGCGGCCTGGGTGACCACGTCGTTGGTGGCCGGCTTCATGCCCTTCATCACCGAGGTGAGGAGCAGGTCCTTCACGGTGGGGTCGGACTGGTAGACGTCGGCGTCGACGCCGATCATCGCGATCGGCTTGCCCGAGTCGCGGATGGCCTGCGCGGCCGACTGGTAGATCGGGCCGCCGACGGGCATGATGACGTCCGCGTTCTGGTCGATGACGCCCTGAGCGGTGTTCTTCGCGGTCTCGTTGGCGTCGAAGCCACCGGTGAAGGAGCCGTTCTGCTTGTCGACGTCCCAGCCGACGACCTTGACGTTCTTGCCCTTCTGCTGGTTGTAGTACTTCACGCCGTCCGCGTAGCCGTCCATGAAGATGGTGACGGTCGGGATCTGCATGCCGCCGAAGGTGCCGACGATGCCGGTCTTCGAGTAGCTCGCCGCGGCGTAGCCGGCCAGGAAGGCGGCCTGCGCGGTGTCGAAGATGATCGGCTTGACGTTCTTCGCGGTGATCGAGCTGTCGTCGATGATCGCGAAGGAGACGTCCGGGTTCGCCGCGGCAGCCTTCTTGGTGGCGTCGGCAAGCAGGAAGCCGACCGTCACGATGAGGTTGCAGTTGGCGTCGACCATGCTCTGGATGTTCGGAGCGAAGTCGTTCTCGCTCTTCGACTCGGCCTTGTTGTACTTGACACCAAGGGTGCCCGCGGCCTGCTGGAGGCCCTCGTAGCCGAGCTGGTTGAACGAGTGGTCGTCGAATCCGCCCGAGTCGGAGACCATGCAGGGCAGGAATTTGCTGTTCGCCGCACCGGTCGTCGAGGTCGACGACGGGGCAGCCGAGCACGCGGCGAGCAGCGCGACGACGCCGGTCACCGCAAGGCCGACGAGGCCGGCCTTACGAGCTGTGATTGTCAAGGTTGTCCTCCAAGATGCAGGCCGCCTCGGGTGCCGGACGGCCAGTGTATGCATTGCACGTTACCGAATGTGACGAACGGCTCTGATCGAAAATCCGGCTTCTTCATGCAAGCGTTACAAACGCGCGCGCGGTTGGCGACTGCTCATTTGAGCAAGCGGCCCGCTACATCCACCCGCGCTTCTTGAACACCACGTACAGCAGCGTGCTCAACCCCACCATCGCGAGCACCGCCAGCGGATACCCGAGCGGCCATGCCAGTTCCGGCATGTTGTGGAAGTTCATCCCGTAGATGCCGGCGATCAGCGTCGGTGCGAAGAGGATGGCCGCCCACGAGGAGATCTTCTTGACCTCCTCGCCCTGCCGGTGCGTGGAGTGCGCCAGCCGCGTCATCTCCTCGTTCTGCCGTTCGGAGACCAGCGTCGAGTTCACCGTCAGGATGTCGCGCAGCAGGTAGCGGAAGCCGTCCACCCGCTCGTTGACCTGCGTGAGGTGGTCGGCCACGTCGCGCAGGCGCCGCTCCAGCTCCTCGGTGACGCCGTACTTCGCCGAGCCGCGCTCCAGCGCGACCATCACCGACGACAGCGGGTGCGTGGCCCGCTGGAAGTCGATGACCTCCCGCGACAGCTCGTAGATGCGGCGGGACACCAGCACGTCGCCGCCGAAGACCTGCGTCTCGATCTCGTCGATGTCGTTGGCGAGCCCGGCGACGACCGGGCTGTACGCGTCCACGACGGCGTCGATGATCGCGTAGAGGATGGCCTGCGGGCCGAGCGCGAGGAGGTCGCGCTCGCGCTCCATCCGGTGGCGGACCGTGGACAGGTCGGGCGACTCGCTGTGCCGCACCGTGATGACGAAGTTCGGCCCGACGAAGAGGTGCAGCTCGCCGAAGTCGACCTCTTCCGGCACGTCGAGGTAGCTGGCCGCCTTCAGCACGACGAACAGCACGGAGTCGTACCGCTCCAGCTTGGGGCGCTGGTGGGCGACGATCGCGTCCTCGATCGCCAGCGGGTGGAGGCTGAACTCCTCCGCCAGCGACATCAGCTCCTGCTCGGTCGGCCGGTACAGCCCGATCCAGGCCACGCCGCCCGGGGTGTCGTCCAGCGCGCGGTAGGTCTCGGCCAGGCTGCGCGGCGAGGCGACCCGCACGCCGTCGGCGTAGATCGCGCTGTCCACCATGCTCGACCGGGAGGCGGCGGCCCGCGGCTCGGTCAGGACGGGCTCAGGCGAACTGGGAGGATCGGCCCGCCGGGCTCGGGACACGAAGGGCATCGGGATGCCGCGTCGGTTCAGGTTCGCCAAGGTTCACCTCCTGGTGCGCGGAAAAAGTGAGGTGGCCGGCGCCCGGCGACCCGGGCGGCAGCGCCACCTAACTGTACGCGCGCAGCCCGCCGGTGCGCTCGGCCCCAGCGCGGCGGACGCCGGTGCAGGCGTCGAGGATGACCTGCTCGTAGTGCCCGACGAGCTCGGAGCAGAGCACGTCCCAGCCGCGGCCGAGCACACGCCGGCGACCGGCCTCCCCCATCCGCAGCCGCAGCGGCGCGTCGGCGGCGAGCATCGAGACGGCGGCGCGCAGTCCGCGGTCGTCGGCCGGAGGGAAGAGGAGCCCGTCGACGCCGTGCTCGACGAGGTCGATCGGGCCGCCGGCGCGCGGCGCGACCACCGGCAGGCCGGAAGCGTGCGCCTCCTGCACCGTCTCGCCCGAACGTCTCCTCGGAGCCGGTGTGGACGAACACGTCGAAGGCCGCGTAGGCGGCGGCGAGGTCGGCTCCCCCGAGCCGGCCGAGCCAGGTGGTCGGGACGCCGTGGAGCTGCCGCTCGACGGCCTCCCGGGCCGGGCCGTCCCCGACGATCGCGACCGAGACCCCCGGCACCCCGCGCAGCACGCGCAGCCGCTCGACCTGCTTCTCCGGCGCGATCCGGCCGACGTAGCCGACGACGACCTCCCCGTCCGGCGAGAGCCGCTCCCGGAGGGCGACGGCGTCGGCCGTGCGCCGGTTGTTCGGGTGATACCGCTCCAGGTCCACGCCGCGCCCCCAGCGGGCCAGCCGGCGGACCCCGGCCTGGCGGAGGTCGTACTCGCTGGCCGACGAGGGGACGAGGGTGACATCGGCGCCCTCGTGCACCCAGCGCACGTACTTCCAGGCGATGGCGGCGGTCATCCCGAGCCCGTTGCGGCGCGCGAATCCGGCGACGTCGGTCTGATAGATGGCGACCGAGGGCACGCCGACCCGGTTGGCGGCGGCGATGGCCTGCGCCCCCAGGAAGAAGGGAGAGGCCGCATGCAGCACGTCCGGCTCGAACCGGGCGAGGATCCGCTGCACCTGAGGGCTGGGCAGCCCGACCGGGAACTGCCGGTACGCGATGGAGGGCACCTGGTGGATGCGGTACCCCGCGTACTCCTCCGGCGCCCCGGCCTCCGGACAGATGACGATCGCTTCGTGGCCCTCCGCGGCCAGATGATCGAGCACCCGGAGGACGCTGGTGGTCACCCCGTTCACTGTGGGGAGGAAGCTCTCGCTGACGACGGCGACCCGCATGACCTCAGTGTCGCGGCGGGGAATGTCCCGACCGTGAACGGAAGGTGTCCAGAACCGCTCGCTATCCTTTCGTCATGACTTCCCCTGGCGCGCTCGACCGGTTCTACAGCATCATCCCGGCGGGCGGGATCGGCTCCCGGCTCTGGCCGTTGTCGCGGGCGGACGCCCCCAAGTTCCTGCACGACCTGACCGGGTCGGGGCAGACCCTGCTGCGGGACACCTGGGACCGGCTCGCCCCCATCTCCGGCGAGCAGCGGATCATGGTCGTCACCGGACGCGCCCACCGGGCCGCCGTGGAGGCGCAGCTCCCCGCGCTGGCCGACGCCAACGTGGTCCTCGAGTCCGAGCCGCGGGACTCCACCGCCGCCATCGGCCTGGCCGCGGCCATCCTGCAGCGCCGCGAGCCCGGTGTCGTGATCGGGTCGTTCGCCGCCGATCACGTCATCCGCAATCATCGGCTGTTCGCCTCCACCGTGAAGGAGGCCGTCGCGGCCGCCGACGCCGGCTACATCACGACCATCGGGATCAAGCCGACCGAGCCCGCCGTCGGGTTCGGCTACATCCGCTGCGGCGGCGAGCTGACCGTGACCGGCGCCCCGAGCGCGCTCGCGGTCCAGGCGTTCGTGGAGAAGCCCGACCTGCCGACCGCCGAGAGCTACCTCGACAGCGGCTCATACCTCTGGAACGCGGGCATGTTCATCGCCCGCGCCGACCTGCTCCTGGAGGAGATCGGGCGCAGCAAGCCGGCGCTCCTCGCCGGGCTGCTCGAGCTCGCGGAGGCCTGGGACGACCCGGCCACCCGCGGCCCCGCCGTCGACCGGATCTGGCCGAAGCTGGAGAAGATCGCGATCGACTACTCCGTCGCCGAGCCCGCCGCGGCCGCCGGCAGGCTCGCGGTCATCCCCGGCTACTTCGACTGGGACGACGTGGGCGACTTCGCCTCGCTCTCCAAGCTGAACTCCGGCGGCCGCACCACGGACCTCGCCATCCTCGGCGAGAACGCCCGCGTGCTCGCGGACGCCTCGAGCGGCATCGTCGTCAGCCAGACCAAGCGCGTCATCAGCCTGATCGGCGTGAAGGACATCGTCATCGTCGACACGCCCGACGCGCTGCTGGTCACGACGACGGACAACGCTCAACGGGTGAAGTCGGTGGTGGACGCGCTCAAGGTCACCGGCTCGACCGACGTGCTCTGAGCCGCGGACGCGCCCCATTTATCTCGACGTCGAGATAACCAAGGTCACCCTAAGCAGCGCTCGCGCGCCCCGCGGCATAGACTTGCCACGCGCTTCGTGCGCCTACTTTCAGCGATCGCAACCAGGGAGGGTTGTTCGTGCCAGAGCAAGCGGCAGGGACCCTGCAACCGACGAAGTCGAGGCCGGGCGGCACGCTGTACCGCGGCCGTGAGGGCATGTGGTCGTGGGTGCTTCACCGCATCACCGGCGTCGCCATCTTCTTCTTCCTTCTCGTCCACATCCTCGACACCTCGCTCATCCGGGTCAGCCCCGAGGCGTACAACGCGGTGATCGGCACTTACAAGAACCCGATCATGGGATTCGGTGAGATGGCGCTCGTCGCGGCGATCATCTTCCACGCCTTCAACGGCATCCGGATCATCCTGATCGACTTCTGGAGCAAGGGCGTCAAGTACCAGAAGGTCATGTTCTGGATCGTCATCGTCCTCTGGGTGATCCTCATGGCCGGCTTCGTGCCGACCCAGCTCATCCACATCTTCTCGGAGGTGAACTGACGTGACGACCATCGAGGCTCCGCGCACGCCGGCCCGTCCGGCCCGCAAGGGCGTCAACTGGGAGAAGTGGGGCTGGATCTACATGCGGGCCTCCGGCCTCGTGCTGGTGATCCTCATCTTCGGCCACCTGCTGATCAACCTCGTCCTCGGCGACGGCGTCAAGCAGATCGACTTCGCCTTCGTCGCCGGCAAGTACGCCACGCCGTTCTGGCAGGTCTGGGACCTGCTCATGCTCTGGCTCGCGCTCATCCACGGCGGCAACGGCATGCGCACGCTGATCAACGACTACGCGCACAACGTCATGGTCAACCGCATCCTCAAGTGGGCGGTCCTGGCGGCGGTCGTCGTGCTCATCGTGCTCGGCACGCTCGTGATCTTCACCTTCGACCCGTGCCCGGCGGGCGCCCACGCGGCCGACCTGCCTTCGTTCTGCCCGGCCAAGTGACTGATTGACGGAAACCAACGCTGTGACAACTGAAACCACTGAATCCACCGTCATCGACGGCGTCCACTACCACGAGTTCGACATCGTCATCGTCGGCGCAGGCGGCGCCGGCATGCGCGCCGCGATCGAGGCGGGCCCGCACGCGAAGACCGCGGTGATCTCGAAGCTCTACCCCACCCGCTCCCACACCGGCGCGGCGCAGGGCGGCATGGCCGCAGCGCTCGCCAACGTGGAGGAGGACAGCTGGGAGTGGCACACCTTCGACACCGTCAAGGGCGGCGACTACCTGGTCGACCAGGACGCGGCGGAGATCCTCGCCAAGGAGGCCATCGACGCGGTCATCGACCTCGAGAACATGGGCCTGCCGTTCAACCGCACGCCCGAGGGCAAGATCGACCAGCGGCGCTTCGGCGGCCACACGCGCGACCACGGCAAGGCCCCGGTCCGCCGGGCCTGCTACGCGGCCGACCGCACGGGCCACATGATCCTGCAGACGCTGTTCCAGAACTGCGTCAAGCTCGGCATCAACTTCTTCAACGAGTTCTACGTCCTCGACGTGATCATGAACGAGGTCGACGGCGTCGACCAGCCGGCCGGCGTCGTCGCTTACGAGCTGGCGACCGGCGAGCTGCACGTCTTCCACTCGAAGGCGATCGTCTTCGCGACCGGCGGCTTCGGCAAGATCTACAAGACGACCTCCAACGCCCACACCCTCACCGGTGACGGCGTCGGCATCATCTGGCGCAAGAAGCTCCCGCTGGAGGACATGGAGTTCTTCCAGTTCCACCCGACCGGCCTCGCCGGCCTCGGCATCCTCCTCACCGAGGGCGCCCGCGGCGAGGGCGCGATCCTCCGCAACGCCTCGGGCGAGCGGTTCATGGAGCGCTACGCCCCGACCATCAAGGACCTCGCGCCGCGCGACATCGTCGCGCGCTGCATGGTCCAGGAGGTCGCGGAGGGCCGCGGCGCCGGCCCGCACAAGGACTACGTCCTCCTCGACTGCACCCACCTGGGCGCGGAGGTGCTGGAGACCAAGCTCCCCGACATCACCGAGTTCGCCCGCACCTACCTCGGCGTCGACCCCGTGGTCGAGCCGGTCCCGGTCATGCCGACCGCGCACTACGCGATGGGCGGCATCCCGACCAACAACAACGCCGAGGTGCTGCGCGACAACACCACCGTCGTCCCCGGCCTCTACGCCGCCGGCGAGTGCGCCTGCGTGTCGGTGCACGGCTCCAACCGCCTCGGCACCAACTCGCTGCTCGACATCAACGTGTTCGGCAAGCGCGCCGGCAACAACGCAGTCGAGTACGTCAAGACCGCCACGGCCGTCCCACTGCCGGCGGACCCGGCCAAGGCCGTCCGCGACATGATCGACGGGCTCCGCAACGGCACGGGCACCGAGCGCATCGCCGCCATCCGCAAGGAGCTGCAGGACGAGATGGACCGGAACGCCCAGGTGTTCCGCACCGACGAGTCGCTCGAGAAGGTCACCGGCACCATCCACCGCCTGCGCGAGCGCTACAAGAACATCGTGGTGCAGGACAAGGGCAAGCGCTTCAACACCGACCTCCTGGAGGCTGTCGAGCTGGGCTTCCTGCTCGACCTCGCCGAGGTCGTCGTGTTCTCGGCCCGCAACCGCAAGGAGTCGCGCGGCGGTCACATGCGCGACGACTACCCCAAGCGCGACGACGAGAACTACATGCAGCACACGATGGCCTACCTCACCGGCGACCCGCACTCCGCCGACGCGGCAGACCACATCACGCTCGATTGGAAGCCGGTCGTCGTGACCCGCTACCAGCCGATGGAGAGGAAGTACTGATGTCCAGCGCCGTGCTCGAGACTCCCCCGGCCCCCGAGGCCCCGATCCAGTCGTTCACCGTGACGCTCATCATCCGCCGGTTCGACCCGGACGTGGACACCGAGCCGCGCTGGCAGGACTTCGACGTGGAGCTCTACCCGACCGACCGCATCCTCGACGCCCTGCACAAGATCAAGTGGGAGCAGGACGGCTCGCTCACGTTCCGCCGCTCGTGCGCCCACGGCATCTGCGGCTCGGACGCGATGCGCATCAACGGCCGCAACCGCCTCGCCTGCAAGACGCTGATCAAGGACCTGGACATCTCCAAGCCGATCTACGTCGAGGCGATCAAGGGCCTGCCGCTGGAGAAGGACCTCATCGTCGACATGGAGCCGTTCTTCGCGAGCTACCGCGAGGTGCAGCCGTTCCTGGTCGCCAACTCGAAGCCGGAGAAGGGCAAGGAGCGCGTCCAGTCGGTCGCCGACCGCGCCCGCTTCGACGACACCACGAAGTGCATCCTCTGCGCCGCGTGCACGTCGTCCTGCCCGGTGTTCTGGACGGACGGCCAGTACTTCGGCCCGGCGGCGATCGTCAACGCGCACCGCTTCATCTTCGACTCGCGCGACGACAACTCGCAGGTGCGGCTCGACATCCTCAACGACAAGGAGGGCGTCTGGCGCTGCCGCACGACCTTCAACTGCACCGACGCCTGCCCCCGCGGCATCCAGGTGACCCAGGCCATCGCCGAGGTCAAGCAGGCCATCATGCGCGGCAAGGTCTGAGCTTCCGCTGTCACGACGAAGGCGCCCCGGTCTCCCGGGGGCGCCTTCGTCGTTCGCCCGCTACTTAGAAGTTCGTCACGTAGGCCAAGGCGCCACGGAACTCGGGGTGCGAGGGGCTGAGGACCAGCATGATGCACATCGCGGGGCGACCGGTCGGTCCCGACACGGTCACCGAGAAGGTGTCGGGACCGGTGATCACCGGGTTCCCGAGGACCTTCCACGTTTCGGTCGCAGACTGGACGACGAGCGTGAAGCCGGCCGGCAGTGACGTCATCCCGGGCGGCAGGATGATCTTTCCGGTGATCACGGTCGGCGCGCCCCCGGGAGCAACGAACGCGTGCTCGTCCCAGACGAGCTTCGGCCCCCCAGTGGCGACGTCGCCGGCCACGGCCGTCAGCACCGCTGTGCCCGGCGTGTAGGCGGGGTGGTTGGAGCTGGAGACGGTGACGGTCCCCGTGGCGCCGGGCGCCGAGTCTCCCCTGACGACCAGCTCGTACGTGTTGTCCGTCACGACGGGCTGGATGAGCACGGTGAATCCGTCGGTGGTGGAGGCGACCAGCGTGATGTCGTCGGGGAGGGTTCCGCCCTGCGGGGCCTGCAGGGTCCCCTTCACGGAGATGACACCGTCCTGCGGGACGTCGTAGGACGGCTGGCCGACGAGGATCGCGCCGGCCTTGGCGACGGTCACCGTGGTGGTGGCCGGCGTGTATTCCGGGTGGTTCGAGGACGACACCCGCAGGGTCGCCGTCGTCGCGTTCGAATAGGCCGTCACCGTCATCGAGAAGGTGGTGCCCGTCACGACCGGCGGGGTGCCGTAGAAGCCGGTCGCCCCGGGGAAGTTCACGTTGAACTTGATGTCGGCGGGAACCTTCGACCCCTTGGCAGGGACCAGCGTCCCTGTGATCGTGATGGTGCCGAGGGGCGGCACCTCATACGAGGGCTCGTCGAACAGGATCATCGCGACCTCGCCCGACGAGGCGGCGTGAGCCGGCGACGCCGCCGCCAGGGCGATTGCCGGGGCCGCCCACGCGGCGGTCTTGGCGACAGTACGCCGCGAGATCAGATGAGGGGTTTCGTCTTTCGAGTCGTTCATGCATTCACTTTCAAATCGGTGAAATATTCGACCCCAATCTTAGCAGGTAACCCACGACTCGTGTAATTTCGATGCCGATGGATAGCGTCGCCCACGACAACGGCGCCGAACGACGAAGGCGCCCCCGGTGTCCCGCGGGCGCCTTCGTCATTGCGCAGGTGCGTCCTCCTAGAAGTTCTTCACCCACGTGTACACGAACCCGAATTCCAGGTTGGAGGGGCTCCACAGCATGATGTACGTCATCGCGCGTTCGACCGGCGCCGAAATGACCACCCGGAACGTGTCGGGCCCGCTCATCTGCGGGGTCCCGATGATCTCCCATGCCTTGACCGCGGACTGCGCGGTGAGCGTGATGTCGGACGGCAGCGTCACGCCAGGCGGGACGATGATCGTTCCCGGGATGTCGAGCGGCCCGGCCCCCGGCGCGATGTAGAGCGGCTGGTTGAAGACGAGCTGAGGTACTCCGGTGGGGGTGTCGTCGCCCGCGGCCGTCAGAACTGCGGTCCCCGGCGTGTAGGCCGGGTGGCTGGAGCTCGAGACGGTGAGGGTGCCCGTAGTGCCGGGCGCCGCGGTTCCGCGCACGACCAACTCGTAGGTGTTGCCCGTCACGAGGGGCTGGATCAGCACCTCGAAACCGTCGGTGGCGGAGGCGACCAGCGTGATGTCCTCGGGGAGGGTTCCGCCCTGCGGAGCCTCCAGGGTTCCCCTCACAGAGACACCGGCCTGCGAGACGTCGTAGGACGGCTCGCCGACGAGGATCGCGCCGGCCTTGGCGACGGTCACCGTGGTGGTGCCCGGCGTGAAGGCCGGGTAGTTCGAGGACGACACCCGCAGCGTCGCCGTCGTCGCGTTCGAAGAGGCCGTCACCATCATCGAGAAGGTGTTGCCCGACACGACCGGCGGGGTGCCGTAGAAGCCGGTCGCCCCGGGGAAGTTCACGTTGAACTTGATGTCGGCGGGAACCTTCGACCCCTTGGCAGGGACCAGCGTCCCTGTGATCGTAATGGTGCCCAGGGCCGGCACCTCGTACGAGTCAGCGTCGAACAGGATCATCGCGACCTCGCCCGGCGAGGCGGCGTGAGCCGGCGACGCCGCCGCCAGGGCGATTGCCGGGGCCGCCCACGCGGCGGTCTTGGCGACAGTACGCCGCGAGATCAGATGAGGGGTTTCGTCTTTCGAGTCGTTCATGAGTTCACTTTCGGGAGGGCTGAAATGTTGCGTGTAAATGTTAGCAGCTAACCCGAGAACTTATGAACTCGACGCCTGCGATTATCAGCAACCCATCAGATCGTCACCGTCCTCCCCGGCACGACTCATACGAGGAGGCATCGAGCAGGATCATGGCCTGGGTGGACGTGGCGAATGCCGGCAAGGCCGCCGACAGGGCCATCGCGGGAGCCGTCCAGGCGGCGGTCGTGGCGACCGTCCGCGGCTGACGGCCGCAGTTCTACCACGGCGACGTCGAACCGGCGGTGTCCGGAGCCGTGCCGGCAGAGCGGGAGGCCCAGCAGCGACGGCCGAGTCGATATCCTTGCCGCGTGGCCAGGAAGTCGCGACGCGGGGAGGGCACGGTGACGGCGCAGCCCGATCCGGCGCTCCAGCGCGCCGAGGGCACTGTCGAACCGGAGGAGACGCTGAAGGAGCGCATCCTCGACGCGACCGAACCCCTGAAGGAGCGGCTGGAGAAGCCCGTCGCCCGGGTCTCCCGCTGGGCGAAGTGGGTGCAGTCCCTGCGCCCGTACCGGGTCTACATCAACTTCTCGCACTCCGACGGCAACCTGCGCGCGGCCGGGATGGGCTTCCAGTCGCTGTTCGCCGTGTTCGCGGCGGTCTGGCTCGGCTTCTCGGCGGCGGGGGTCTGGCTGAGCGGCAACCAGGACATCTACGAGTCGCTCGTGGAGATCATCAACCGGGCGATCCCCGGACTCATCTCGACCGAAACGACCCCTGGCGTCATCAACTCGGAGCAGCTGGAGTCGGCGACGGCCTTCGGCTGGTCGGGCATCGTCGCGGCGATCAGCCTGCTCTGGACGGCGATCGGCTGGCTCTACTACACACGCCAGGCGGTACGCGCGGTCTTCGGGCTCAGCCGCGACACGACCAACTACGTGCTGCAGAAGATCCGCGACCTGTTCCTGGCGCTCGGCTTCGGGCTGGTGCTCGTGTTCTCCGCGCTGATCTCGATCGTCAGCACGCAGGCGCTGACGTTCTTCTTCCAGCTCATCGGGCTCAGCTCGGACACGTTCTGGACGGACGCGCTCACCCGCTTCTCCGGGCTGCTCATCTCGGTTGTCCTGAACATCTTCACTCTCGGCGCGATGTTCCGCGTGATGGCGCGGGTCTCCATCCCGTGGCGGAACCTCTTCTTCGGCGTGCTGCTCGGCTCCTGCGTGCTCGCAGGCCTGAGCGCGCTCGGCGGCCTCCTGCTCACGGGCGCCTCGAAGAACCCCCTGCTGGCCACCTTCGCCGTGTTCGTCGGTCTGCTGATCTGGTTCAACCTGGTGTCGCGCGTCATCCTGCTGTCGGCGTCCTGGATCGCGGTCGGGATGTTCGACAGCGGGATCTCGCCGCGGATGATCACGCCGGAGCAGGCCGCCGCCGAGCGGGCCGCCGCCGAGTACGAGGCCCGGGTGCTGGTCGCGAAGGCCGAGCTCGAGGCCGCGAAGGACGAGCTGGCGCACGCGCGGTTCCTCGCGCGGCTCGGCGCCCAGCGCCGGGTCGAGCGGGCCGAGCACCGGCTCAACGACCTCCTGGACGACAGCGGCGTCGGCGCGCGACAGTAGCGCACCGACGCCGCTGTCGAGGAAACGTCCTCGACGGCTAAGCGGGCAGGAAGTACGTCGAGTACTGCGACTGGGCGATCTGCTTCACCGCGCCGATGCCGGGGACACGCAGCGGCGTCTTGATGGCCCCGCGCACGCCGGTTCCCGTCTCGTAGTTGCCGTTGTAACCCCAGCCGTACACGCTGCCATCGGTGAGGAGGGCATGGCCGGTCTGGAGCCCCCAGGAGAGCTCGGCCACGTTCGTCAGGCCGGGATCGACGGGAACTCTGGGATTGCTGGCCGAGCCGTTGCCCAGGTTGTAGTAGGCGGCGTAGCCCCACAGCCGGCAGGTGCCGTCGTCGAGGACGACGCCGGCGTTCCAGTAGTTGGAGGAGACCCGCTTCGCGCCGGTGAGCGCGGTGATCCGGGTCGGGACGTAACGGTGCCGGTTCGTTCCGTCGCCGATCTGGCCTTCTCCGTTGCGGCCCCACGACCAGACGGTGCCGTCGTCGAGGACGGCCGACGCGCCGTCGTTCCGACCTGCGACGTCGACCACGATGCGACCGGCGGGGAATCCCGTCACCCGCTTCGGGGTGGTGGCCCGGTGGACGGTGGTGACGCCGTCCGCGAGGCTCCCGTACCGCCCGTAACCCCAGTTCCAGAGAGTTCCGTCTTCGAGGAGGGCGTGCATGTTGTAGTGGCCACCGGCCAGCTTCTTCACCGGGCCGAGATTCGGGATGCGGACCGGAGTCTCCCGGAACGTGCCGATGGTCGTCCCATCGGCGAACTGGCCCTCCAGGTTGTAACCCCAGCCCCAGACCTCGCCGCTTCTGGTCAGCGCGAACATCGCGTAGTACGTGCCTTCGAGTTGCACGATGTCGTTCGGCATCTTCGCGAACGGCACCGGGATCGGCTGGGTCTTGCGCACCGCCTGGGTGCGGTAGTAATCGGAGCCCCAGCTCCACACGGTCCCCGACGCGTCGAGAGCGAATCCCGCACGGTACAGTCCGGCGCCGAGCAGGATGACGTCAGCCGCGGACGACGGCATCGCGACAGCGGCCGGAACCGGATTATTGGTCTTGCTGCCTGTGCCCAGCGCGGACGTGCCGCGGTAACCGGCGGAGAAAGGCACCGTCGTTGTCGTGTAGGCGAAGATCCGGATGTACGCCTCTGCCATCGCGCTCTCGACGGCGCCGTCGCGCGTGACCACGGCGGTCGCCGTGACACGAAGGACACCGACGCCCTCACCCGCGTGGATGACCTCAGGAGTGGCCTGGCCCGTGGCCGACGACATGACGGTGTTCGCCGGCGGGCCGCCGAGACGGCCGAAAGCGGCGACGACATCCACGCCGTCGAAATCGTCGTCACCCTCGGTGTCCGGCTCGTCGGTGTCTTCGATCGGCGCGATCGCGAATGTGACGGAGGCGTTCGTCACGGGCCCGCTCGCGTCCCAGACCTTGGCGGCCACGACAGGGGAGCTGAACTGGCCGCCTGGCGTCGTGGTGTAGAACGGCTGGGTGAACTCGACCGTCAGGACGGACACGGGGGTGGAGGCCGCAAAAGCGGGAGAGGCGACCGTCAGCGCGATGGCGGGCGCCGCCCACGCGCCGCCCACGCGGCGCCCTTGACGATCGTGCGACGGGAGGGGGCGGTCAGGGGATTCAAGGGCTCGTTCATTCGGTCACTCCTTTGCTCTGCGGAAAATGCGTGCTGCTGATGCCCCGGGAATGTCCTGCTAATGTATCCATCTGAGATATCGCACGCATCCATCGGAAGTCTGATCTTCGAACCACCGGCCGTCGGCGCGCCCCGCTAGGCTGGAGGCATGCCCTCGAAACCCCTGCGCATCGCGACGGTGAACGTCAACGGCATCCGTGCCGCCTTCCGCAAGGGCATGGGCGCGTGGCTCGACAGCAGGGACGTCGACATCCTCGCGCTGCAGGAGGTGCGCGCCTCCTCCGAAGACCTGCAGGGGCTACTCGGAAGCGAGTGGGACATCGTGCACGACCCGGCGACAGCCAAGGGGCGCGCGGGCGTCGCGATCGCCAGCCGGCATCCCCGGGCGGAGATCCACCGGGTCGAGCTCGGCGCGCCCGACTTCGACAGCGCCGGCCGCTGGCTGGAGGCCGACTACGAGGTCGGCTCGACCGTGATCACCGTGGTGAGCGCCTACGTGCACTCGGGCGAGGCCGGCACCGAGAAGCAGGACGCCAAGTACGCCTTCCTCGACGCGATGGAGGCCCGGCTCCCGCAGCTCGTGAAGCACAGCAAGTACGCGGTCGTCATGGGCGACCTCAATGTGGGCCACCGGACGCTGGACATCCGCAACTGGAAGGGCAACGTCAAGAAAGCGGGCTTCCTCCCCGAGGAGCGCGCCTACTTCGACCGCATCCTCGGCGCGGAGGGCGACGCACGCTACAACGACGGCGCCGGGCTCGGCTGGGTCGATGTCGGCCGCAAGGCCGCTGGCGAGGTCGACGGCCCGTACACCTGGTGGTCATGGCGCGGGCAGGCGTTCGACAACGACACCGGCTGGCGGATCGACTACCAGCTCGCCTCCCCGCGTTGGCGGCGACGGTGAAGAACTACGCGGTGGACCGTGCGGCCGCCTACGACGAGCGATGGTCGGACCACACCCCCGTGGTCGTCGACTACGCCGTCTAGCATCCGCACCTTCCTCTACTTCGAAAGCAGTGACATGAGCACACTCCCCCGCCTGTACTCCGGCATGCAGCCGTCGGCGGACTCCCTTCACCTCGGCAACTACGTCGGCGCCCTCCTGCAGTGGAAGGAGCTGCAGAGCACGCACGACGCGTTCTTCTCCGTCGTCGACCTGCACGCGATCACCGTCGCGCAGGACCCGGTCGAGCTCCGCGAGAAGACGCGCCGCACGGCCGCGCAGTACATCGCCGCGGGCATCGACCCGTCGGCCTCCACCCTGTACGTCCAGTCGCACGTGCCGGCCCACGCGCAGCTCGCCTGGCTGCTGAACACGATCACCGGGTACGGCGAGGCCGCCCGGATGACCCAGTTCAAGGACAAGTCGGCCAAGCAGGGCGCCGACGCGACCTCGGTCGGGCTGTTCGCCTACCCGGTGCTGATGGCCGCCGACATCCTGCTGTTCGACGCGGAGGTCGTGCCGGTCGGCGACGACCAGCGCCAGCACGTCGAGCTGACCCGCGACCTCGCGGAGCGCTTCAACAGCCGGTTCGGCGAGACCTTCGTGGTGCCGCAGGCGATGATCCTCAAGGACGGCGCGCGCATCTACGACCTCCAGAACCCGGAGTCGAAGATGTCGAAGTCCGCGGAGTCCGGCGCCGGCATCGTCTGGATGCTGGACGAGCCGGACGTGACGCGCAAGAAGATCATGCGCGCCGTGACCGACACCGACGGCGTCGTGTCCTTCGACCGCGCGGGCAAGCCGGGCATCTCCAACCTGCTCAGCATCTACTCCGCCTTCACGGGCCGCGCGGTGGCCGACATCGAGCTGGAGTACGACGGCAAGGGCTACGGCGACTTCAAGAAGGGCCTCGTGGAGGTCGTGGTGGAGACGTTCGGCCCGATCCGCGAGCGCGCGCTCGACCTGCTCTCGGACCCGGCCGAGCTCGACCGCATCCTCGCCGGGAACGCGGAGCGGGCCGGCGAGGTCGCCGAGCGGACGCTGGCGAAGGCCTTCAACGCGATCGGCCTGCTGCGACGGGCGCACTGATGCCTCCGGCCCCGGTGGAGCTGGCGGGCGGCCCTGTCGTCCTGTCGGCGCCGGTCGAGGCCGACATCGACCGGATCGCGGAGTTCTGCCGCGATCCGGAGGTCGCCGCGTGGACCACCGTGCCCTCGCCGTACGACCGCGCCGACGCGGAGCGGTTCGTGACCGGCATCGTCCCGGACGGCTGGGCGAGCGGGCGGGAGTGCACCTGGGCGCTCCGCGACGCGAGGACCGGCCTCCTGCACGGGATGATCGGGCTGCACCACCTCCACGACGGCGAGGGCGAGGTCGGCTACTGGCTGTCCGCGGGCGCGCGGGGTCGGGGCTGGATGGCCGCCGCGCTCGACCTGGTGCTCGACTACGCGTTCGACGCTGCCGCAGGGCTGGGGCTCCAGCGCTGCGTGTGGCACGCGTACGCGGGCAACGTCGCGAGCGCCGCCGTCGCCCGACGGGCCGGCTTCCAGTGGGAGGGCGTCGCCCGGCTCGGAGTGTCGCACCGGGGCGTCCGACGCGACGACTGGCAGGCCGCGATCCTGCCCGCCGACCCGCGGCGGCCGGCGGCTGGCTGGCCGGCCATCACGTCCGCGCAGGCGACGCGGTGACCGGCCCGCGCGTCGTGCTCTTCGACCTCGACGACACCCTGTTCGCGCACCGCGCCGCGGTGTCGGCGGGCATCCAGCGCTACGCGGGCCAGCTCGGCGAGCCGTACGGCCCGATGGAGGCCGCCGAGCTGACCGCGCTCTGGCACGACCTGGAGGAGGAGCACTACCACTCCTACCTCGCGGGCCGGCTGGACTTCGAGGGGCAGCGTCAGGCGCGCGCCCGCGACTTCGCCGCCCGGCACGGCGTCGAGCTGAGCGACGCCGAGGCGAGCGCCTGGTTCGCGGACTACTTCGAGCACTACGTCGCGGCCTGGTCGCTGCATGAGGACGCGATCCCGTGCCTGGACGCGTTGGAGGCGTCGATCCCGGGGTGCGGTTCGGGCTCATCACCAACGGCGACCTGGCCTTCCAGCGCCGCAAGGTGGAGGCGGTCGGGCTCGACACGCGCATGGAGCACCTGATCGCCTCCGGCGAGGTCGGCGTCGCGAAGCCGGATCGGCGCATCTTCGAGCACGCCTGCTCCGTGTTCGGCGTGCGGCCGTCCGACGCGGCCTACGTGGGCGACCGCCTGCGCACCGACGCGATCGGCGCGGCCCGCGCCGGCCTGACCGGCATCTGGCTGAACCGCCGCGGGGTCGCGCCGACGGCCGAGGACGTCGCCGAGGCCGCCCGTCTGGGCGTTATCGAGCTGAGCTCGCTGGCCGCCGTCCCGCGCGCGCTCGTCGCAGAAACGAACTGACAGGACTCGCCGTCCGGCGCGCACGCTTGGCGGCGTGTCCTGTCAGATAGATGTCCTAGTTGCCCTTGGTGCAGGTCTGTTGGGCGGCGGTTTGGCCGGTGACGTTGGAGGGCAGGCTGACGGCCGAGGACGTCGGAGCCGGGGTGCTGCCCGTCGACGCGCTGCCGCTCGCGGCGCTCGGCGTCGCGCTCGGCGCGGGCGTCGCGGCCGTGCTGGGCGCGCCCGACGGCGTCGCCGACGGGGCCGGGGTGGCCGACTCCGTGCCATTGCCGGTCGTTCCGGTGAGCTGCACCGGGGTGTCCGTGGACAGCGCCTGCTTGAGCGCGTCCACGCCGGTCGGCTCCGGCACGACGCGGTTGACGTTGCTGGGGTCCGTCATCGCCGGGTACTGCAGGAAGACGAAGGCGCTCAGCGGGACGCTCTTCAGCGCGAGCCCGATGGACACCAGGGTCGTCGGCGACGACAGCGTGTCCGAGAGCGTGAGGTTGGAGGTCGCGGCCTTCGCCAGCGAGAACAGGGTGATCGGGTTACTCAGCACGCCGGCGCTCGTCACCGTGCGCAGCAGCGACGAGAGGAACAGCTGCTGGTTGCTGATCCGGCCGAGGTCGCTGCCGTCGCCGACGCCGTGGCGGCTCCGGACGAAGGCGAGGGCCTGGTCGCCGACCAGGGTCTGCTGGCCGGCGGGCAGGTTCAGTCCGACATACGGGTCCTTCAGCGGCGTCGCGAGGCAGACAGGAACGCCGCCGACCGCGTTGGACATCGCCGAGACTCCGTCGAAGCTGATCTCGGCCGCGTACGGGATGCTGAGGCCGGTGAGCGCCTCCGCCGTGAGCACGACGCAGGAGAGACCGCCCGTCGACAGCGTGGTGTTGAACTGCGCGCTGTCCTGCGGCGACGTGGAGCCGCCGTTCGACGTCGGGCACGACGGGATCGGCACCATCAGGTCGCGCGGGATGCTGATCACGGTCGCATGCTGGTGGTCCGCCGACAGGTGCAGGACCATCGTGACGTCGTTGTTGCCCGCGCCCGAGCTGCCGGCGAGCTCCTGAGAGCTGGAGAACTGGCCGCCCTGGCCGGTGCGGGTGTCGGTTCCGGCCAGGAGGATGTTGACAGCGCCGGACTCCGCGCCGACAGCGGGCACCGTGACGGCCTTGCCCGCCGCGGAGACCAGGTGGACGGAGGGCTTCAGGGAGCGGACGGTGTCCTGCACCGCGTACGCTGCGACGGCGCCGACCGAGACCACGGCGACGGCGACGATGCCCGCGAGCAGCCGCGCGACCGGTCCGCGGGCGCGACGGACCGGCAGGCGGCCGTGCCGTACCGGGGTCGGTCGCGCGACCGTGGAATGCCTCATCCTTCGAAGCTAAGACAGCAATCTGCGCGAAACCTTTCCCGCGGGTGAGGAATCTGCAAGGTTCCACACGCACCATGCGCGAGCGCCGCCCGGCGGGAGCCGGACGGCGCTCGGTGGCACTGCGCGGGGACTACTTCACGTCGTCGTCGACCCAGTCGAACGTCTTCGTGACGGCCTTCTTCCACAGGCGGAGCTGGCGGTCGCGCTCGGCGGCCTCCATCTTCGGCTCCCAGCGGCTGTCCTCCTGCCAGTTCTTGCGCAGGTCGTCCAGGTCGCTCCAGAAGCCGACGGCGAGGCCGGCGGCGTAGGCGGCGCCGAGGGCGGTGGTCTCCGCGACGACCGGGCGCACGACCGGCACACCGAGGATGTCGGCCTGGAACTGCATGAGGGTGTTGTTGGCGATCATGCCGCCATCCACCTTCAGCTCCTGGAGGTCGACCCCGGAGTCGGCGTTGACCGCGTCCAGCACCTCGCGGGTCTGGAAGGCCGTGGCCTCCAGGACGGCGCGGGCGATGTGGCCCTTGTTGACGTACCGCGTGAGGCCCACCAGGGCGCCACGCGCGTCCGACCGCCAGTACGGCGCGAACAGTCCGGAGAACGCCGGCACGAAGTACGCGCCGCCGTTGTCCTCCACGGTCTTCGCCAGGTCCTCGATCTCGGGGGCGCTGGAGATGATACCGAGGTTGTCCCGCAGCCACTGCACCAGGGAGCCGGTGACGGCGATCGAGCCCTCCAGGGCGTAGTGCGGCTTGTCGTCGCCCAGCTTGTAGCCGAGCGTCGTCAGGAGGCCGTTCTTGGAGTGGACGATCTCCTCACCCGTGTTGAAGATGAGGAAGTTGCCGGTGCCGTAGGTGTTCTTGGACTCGCCCGGATCGAACGCCGCCTGGCCGAACGTGGCCGCCTGCTGGTCGCCGAGGATGCCCGCGACGGGCACCTCGCGCAGCAGGCTGGACGACTCGACCGTGCCGTAGACCTCGGAGGAGGCCTTGATCTCCGGGAGCATCGACTTCGGCACGCCGAACACCTCGAGGATGTCGTCGCGCCAGGTGAGGGTCTCCAGGTCCATGAACATGGTGCGGGAGGCGTTGGTCACGTCGGTGGCGTGCACGCCGCCGTCCGGGCCGCCGGTCAGGTTCCAGAGCACCCACGCGTCGGTGTTGCCGAACAGCAGGTCGCCCCGCTCGGCGCGCTCGCGCGCCCCCTCGACGTTCTCCAGGATCCAGGTGATCTTGGTGCCGGAGAAGTAGGTCGCCAGCGGGAGGCCGACATCCTGTTTGAAGCGCTCGACCCCGCCGTCCGCCGCGAAGCGGTCGACGATCGGCTGCGTGCGGGTGTCCTGCCAGACGATGGCGTTGTATACGGGCTCGCCGGTGTTCTTGTCCCAGACCACGGCGGTCTCGCGCTGGTTGGTGATGCCCACCGCCGCGATGTCGTGACGGGTCAGGTCGGCCTTCGACAGCGCCTGGCCGATGACCTCGCGGGTGTTGTTCCAGATCTCGACCGGGTTGTGCTCGACCCATCCCGCCTTCGGGAAGATCTGCTCGTGCTCCAGCTGTCCGCTCGACACGATCGACCCGGACTTGTCGAAGATGATCGCTCGGGTGCTCGTGGTGCCCTGGTCGATAGCGACGACGTAGTCGGCCATACGTAACTCCTTTGTTTGGGGGTGGGACTGAAGAGGGCCGGTCGGGGTCTCCCCGGCCGGCCCCCGGGTGTTACTTGGTGAGGATGGGCAGCAGCAGCAGTGCGAGCCAGCCGGCCAGCAGACCGCCGATGATCGGGCCGACGACCGGGATCCAGGAGTAGGACCAGTCGCTGGGGCCCTTGCCCCGGATGGGCAGGACGGCGTGAGCGATGCGCGGGCCGAGGTCACGCGCAGGGTTGATCGCGTACCCCGTCGGACCACCGAGGCTGGCGCCGATGCCGACCACGAGGAGGGCGACGGGCAGGGCTCCGAGGGCGGCGAGGCCGGCAGCGGTGCCGGGCTGGTGGCCGAAGGCGATGACGACGAACACCAGCACGAAGGTGCCGATGATCTCCGTCACGAGGTTCCAGGCGTAGCTGCGGATCGCCGGGCCTGTGGAGAAGACGCCGAGCTTGTTGCCCGGGTCCGGCTCCTCGTCGAAGTGCTTCTTGTACGCCAGGAACGTCAGGCAGGCGCCGATGAACGCGCCGACCAGCTGGGCGACGATGTACAGCAGCACTGTCACGAAGTTGACCGGCACCAGAGTGTGCGCGGCTGCACTTCCGAACGCCTTGGCTCCGTTGGCGACCAGGCCGAGCGTCACGGCGGGGTTCAGGTGCGCGCCCGAGTTGTAGGCGACGTTGACACCCGCGAAGACCGCAATGCCCCAGCCGAAGTTCACCAGGAGGAACCCGCCGTTGAAGCCCTTGTTCTTGATCAGGGCGACGTTCGCGACGACACCGGTACCGAGAAGCACCAGCATTGCCGTTCCGCACAACTCTGACAGGAAATCAATACCGATATTGTCCACGTTGACCTTCCAGTTGTTCAGTTGACCCGCACCCTGTCGTGCGATGGTGTTGGCTCTCGCCAGGGGGCGTTCGAACGCTATTGCGGTCGGGTCCGCCTGGGCAAGGACCGTTCTATGCACGTTCGTGCATTATCGGAGCGCCGCGGCCTCGCTCCCGTCCCCCGACGCCAGGTTCACCCGGTGGGCGGCTGCCAGTTCCGCTTGGAACGCATCTTCCTCCTCCGACCGCCGATTTGGCGACCATCCGAGGGCGTTTGCGACGATTTCGCCGATCTCGTGGACCAGCGGGATCGAGACCGATCCCGTGAACGCCAGGCTCGTCCGGCGCAGGAACACGTCGGAGAGGTGGGCCACCCGCTCCGTGCGCACGAGGTGGTCGATCTCCGCGCGGGAGTACTCGGGGGCGGCGGCGAGCGGCGCGTCCTCGCCCTCCCAGCCGGCGATCGCGTCGATGACGAAGGCGGCCTTGGTCCCGTAGCGGTGCAGCAGCGCGCTCGCGCGGGCGGCGCCCACGTCGGCGCCGTAGCGGGCCACCCAGTCGCGCTCGGCCTGCGGGGTGGCCGGGAAGCCGGCGCCGCCGCCGATCGGGAGGCCGAGGGTGGCGACCGTGCGGGGCATGCCCAGGGCCTCCAGCGTCTCGTTCGCGAGGTGCTCGCTGAGCGCGCGGAACGTCGTCCACTTGCCGCCCACCAGGCTGAGCACGGTGGTGTCGCCGAGGCCCGCGATCGTGCCCGGCACGATCCGGTAGTCGCGGGAGACGAAACCGGGCGCGGTGTCGTCGTGGTGCGGCAGCGGGCGGACCCCGGAGAAGCTGTAGACGATCTGCTCACGGGTGACGGGGATCGTTGGGAAAACGTGCGCGACCAGCTCGATGAAGTAGTCGATCTCCTCCTCGGTGCACACCGCGGGGACCGACATGTCGGCTTCGAGATCGGTCGTGCCGACCATGACCTTGCCCTTCAGCGGGTAGATGAGGACGATGCGGCCGTCGTTGTTCTCGAAGAAGATCTCCCGGCCGGCGCAGGCCTCCAGCAGCTCGGGATTGTCGAGCACGATGTGCGAGCCCTTGGTGCCCCCCATGAACTGCGTCGGCCGGCCCAGGGCCGCGTTGGTGAGGTCGGTCCACGGGCCGGACGCGTTGACGACCACGTCGGCCGTGATGGTGAACTCGTCGCCGGTCTCCCGGTCGCGCACCAGGACGCCGCCGTCCTGAGCGCCCACCGCCTCCAGGTAGTTGGCGGCACGGGCGTGCGGGCCGGCGGCCAGGCCGTCGGCGAGGACGTCGAGCGCGAGCCGCTCCGGGTCGTGCACCGAGGCGTCGAAGTAGGTGGCGGTGTACTTGAGGCCCGGGTTGAGCTTCGGGAGGGTCTCCAGCGACTTCCGGCGGCCGTGGAAGCTGTGCCGCGGCACGGCGCCGCCTTCACGGGAGAACGTGTCGTAGATGGTCAGGCCGGTCTTGATCAGGAACGCGCCGCGCTCCTTCGGCTTGCCCTGCTTGTGGGTGAGGAAGCGCAACGGCGCGGCGAGGATGCCGGAGAAGGTGGAGTAGATCGGGATGGTCGTCTGCAGCGGCTTCACGTAGTGCGGCGCGATCTTCAGCAGGCCGTTGCGCTCGGTCACCGACTCCTTGACCAGGCGGAACTCGCCGTTCTCCAGGTAGCGGATGCCGCCGTGGATCATGTGGCTGGAGGCCGCGGACGCGCCCGACACGAAGTCGTTGCGCTCCACGAGCACGACGTCGACGCCCTGCAGGGCGAGGTCGCGGAACGTGCCGAGCCCGTTGATGCCGCCGCCCACGATGACGACCTGCGCGCTCGGGCGCTCGCGCAGCTGCTGGATCTCGGGGCGGATATTCGACTTCGTCGTCACGGTGACTCCTGGAACTTCTACTGAACGGCGGTGGGTTTCGCTATAGTCTTCGATGCCGGCACAACTTCGATCAAGCCGGATGCACATACGTGCAGCGCCACCTCCACCAGTCACCCGAACCCGGAAGGCGGTCCCCGAATGTCCGCGCCCGACACCCAGAACCTCCCCGAGAAGGTCCGCGACGCCCTCAAGGCGGGCCACCTCTACTACATGCAGGACCTGACGATGGAGGCCATCGCCCACGAGATGCACACCTCGCGGTCCAGCGTCTCCCGGCTCCTCTCCTATGCGCGCGCGTCCGGGCTGGTCACCATCCAGATCGCCCAGCCGCACGAGGGCGCCACGCGCGTGCAGCAGGAGCTGCACTCCCGCTACGGCATCGGAGCGCACATCGTCCCGATGCCGAGCGCGATCAGCGACGTGGACCGCCTGGAGCGCGTCGCCATCTCGGCTGCACGGATTCTCGACCGCTTCATCGACTCCAACACCACGGTCGGGGTGGCCTGGGGCTCGACGATGAGCGCGCTCAGCAGGCACCTCATCCCGAAGGATCTGCACAACGTGGAGTTCGTGCAGCTCAACGGCGCGGGCAACACCTATACGACGGGCGTGCTCTACGCGTCGGAGATCCTGCGCCGGTTCGGCGACACCTACTCCGGGACGATCCAGGAGTTCCCGGTGCCCGCGCTGTTCGACGACCCGCAGACCAAGCAGGCGATGTGGCGGGAGCGCAGCACCCGGCGCATCCTCGACATCCAGGAGCGGATGGACGTGGCGCTGTTCGGCCTGGGCTCGCCCTTCTCGGAGGTGCGCTCGCACGTCTACGCCGGCGGCTACCTCGACGCGGACGACTACGCGTCGCTGGACGCCTCCCGGGTCGTCGGCGACGTGGCCACGGTGTTCTTCCGCGAGGACGGCAGCCACCACGGCATCCCGCTGAACGAGCGGGCCAGCGGGCCGGACATCGACCTCATCAAGCGCGTGCCGCGCCGGGTGTGTATCGTGTCGGGGCCGTCGAAGGTGCACAGCCTGCGGGGCGCGCTGGCCGCCGGGCTGATCACCGACCTGATCGTGGACGAGGGGACGGCGCGAGCGCTGGCGGACATCGCGGAGCCGGTGGAGCCGGTCGCGCTCGCCGAGCACGCCGACCACGCAGCCTGACACCGAGGGCACGTTATCGCCCTTTCCCGCGGATTTTAAGGAGCGTCTGCGCGCCTCTCGGCGCGGGAATTCGGCTCACACTGTGGTTGAAGCGGATGGGTAGGCCGCATCGACCGATGCGTGCTCATTCGATGTCATTGAAATTTAACCTTCTAACTTCAATCTAACGTTTTGTAGTGTGGAGATCGGCGATCGTGAACAGATCGCGCTTTCAACGATGAAGGGAAAAATCATGACCTTTGGGCTCAAGGCAATCCGCGTCGGCATGGCTGCGGCACTTTCGGGCACGCTCGTCTTATCCGGTGCTCTGGCCGCCCAGGCCGACGACCAAGCCCCGGCGACGGAGACAGTCTCCGTCGCGATGGTCCTGTCCGGATTCGACTCCGTCGTCGCGGAAGCGAATGGATACCAGATCGTCACGGACAGCGACGGTCAGCAGAGATCGGTCGCCGTGAGTCCCGAAGCCATCCGGTTCGAGAAGTCACTCGCGATGAGCCGGACCACCTGGGTAGAGGGCCCCTGCGGCAACTCGTGGATCAACGCCGTCAGTCGCGGCAACTCGAAGTTCATCTCCACCGGTTTCGTTGTTCCGCGGCCCGTGATCGCAAAGAACTGGACCGTGCAGGTGTGGGGATGGTCGGGCATGCCCTCGTACTGGTGGGGTGGCGCGAGCGGCTCCTCCTGGAGCAGTAGCTGGTCGTTCTCGATGTCCGGAGACGGCTTCGCGAACGTACTCCCGGGGTCCAACGTCGTCATGAACAACGGGACAGTCTGCGCGTCCGGATCGCCGGGCGAGAACTTCCACTCCTGATTGACCGAGGACGACGAGTGGGTGTCATCGCGTAGATGACACCCGCTCGTTCAATTCCGCACGAACGAGCGCAGCGCCTCGGAGTAGCCGCCGCGTCGCGGCGGGTGACAGTCGAAACGACGAACGTCGCGGGAGAGAGCTTTCGCCAATACCCGGCGGCGAGAGGGAGTTCGATGACCGTCCGCAGACCTCGCCGCCAGGCAACACGAACGTCCTCGACGGCCATCCTCTCGGCATTGTGGAAAACGGGAGCTTCTCGCCACGAACGAACGCCCTCGCCGGCGTCGAGACCGAGTGCATCCGCGAACGATCCGATGTCGGGCGCGGCCCAGAGTTCCCTGTGCTCCGCCACCGCTAGCGGGTCGAGCTCGTGAAGGCTCCGCGAATGTTCGAGGCTTTCCTTCCACAGCTTCTCCCAAGTCCCGACCAGTCGGTGGTCATCCGAGGAAACCGGTTCGCCGGGAAGTGCGGCCGGCGGCAGCGACGGTTCGGCGTTTCCCACCGCCATGTGACGCAACCACAAGAGATCGAGCAGGTTCGCGCCGTCAGACACGCGAATCGTCATGTCGTTCGGCCATTCATGAACATCGTTTCCCTCTTCGAACCGCACCGTCGCTCCTCACCGCCCGCGAAATCTTCCATCAGCACTCATAAATCTGAGACGTCAGCCGTCATGGAGCCTACCAGCTGCCCGCCGGCACCGGGCCCAGCCACCGGCCCTCGATGACTACACATGTCCGGGAATAGTTCGGGGGCGGCGGCGTTGATCTAGACTCGACAACAGAAGAACGTGCTCCGGGGTCGGTGAGAGTCCGAACCGGCGGTGACAGTCCGCGAGCGGGAGGCGAGAGCCCTCTGCTGAACCGGTGGAATTCCGGTACCGACGGTAATGCGTGCAGGCGGGAGCCTGGGCGCTCAGTCCGGATGGGAGGCGCACGTCGGCGGTCGGTGACGACCGTCGCGAACGCGGGCTTTCCGCTTCAGTGACCCCGGCACCACGTCTCGACGGCAACGAGAGACAGGACGACGCCCGGATGACCCGGACTGGAGATTGGGAAGCCGCGATGCGCACCGCGCTGCGGCTCGCCGAGGGCGGCCCGGCCACCGGCGTGAACCCGCGCGTGGGCTGCGTGATCCTCGACGCCGAGGGCCGCACGATCGCGGAGGGCTTCCACCGGGGTGCGGGCACCGCGCACGCGGAGGTCGACGCGCTCAGCAGCCTCCCCGAGGGCGGCGCGCACGGCGCGACCGCCGTCGTGACGCTGGAGCCGTGCAACCACTGGGGCCTCACCGGGCCCTGCTCGGAGGCGCTGATCGCCGCCGGGGTCGCCCGCGTCGTGTACGCGGTCGCCGACCCGGGCCGGCACTCCAGCGGAGGGGCCGAGCGACTCAGGGAGGCCGGCGTCGAGGTCGTCGGCGGCGTGCTCGCGGACGACGCGGAGCGCTTCCTCGGCGACTGGCTGACGGCCGCGCGCCTCGGCCGGCCGCACATCACGGTCAAGTGGGCCAGCACCCTCGACGGCCGCACCGCCGCCGCGGACGGCACCAGCCGGTGGATCACCGGCGCCGCCGCCCGGCAGCGCGTCCACGAGCAGCGGGAGGCCTCCGACGCGATCCTGGTCGGCACCGGCACCGTCCTGGCCGACGACCCGAGCCTGACCGCGCGCGGCGACGCCGGCGAGCTGCTCGCCACGCAGCCGACGCCCGTCGTCGTCGGGACGCGCGCCGTGCCGAAGGACGCCGCGGTGTTCCGGCACCCGCACCCCGTGATCTTCGAGGGCACCCACGATCTGCACGAGGTGGTCGCCGACCTCCACCAGCGCGGCTTCCGCCGGGTCTACGTGGAGGGCGGCCCGACCCTCGCGAGCGCGTTCGTCGCCGCGGGGCTCGTGGACGAGTACGCCATCTACCTCGCGCCGTCGCTGCTCGGCGGCCCGAAGCTCGCGCTCGGCGACATCGGCGCGGAGACCATCGGCGACCAGCGCAAGCTGCGCATCCTCGACGTCGAACGGCTCGGCGGCGATCTGTACCTGCGGGCCGTGCCCGTCCCCACCACCCACCAGGAGGCGTGAGCGTGTTCACCGGAATCATCGAAGAGCTGGGCGAGGTCGTCGCCGTCGAGCGCGACGCCGACGCGATGCGGATCACCGTGCGCGGCCCGCTCGCCGTCAGCGACGCCGGACACGGCGACTCCATCTCGGTCAGCGGCGTCTGCCTCACCGTGATCGGCCAGGACGCCGAGACGTTCACGGCCGACGTGATGGCCGAGACGCTCGCGATGAGCACGCTCGACGACGTCGCACCGGGCCGCCGGGTGAACCTGGAGCGCGCCGCGCAGGTCGGCGACCGCCTCGGCGGCCACATCGTCCAGGGCCACATCGACGGCACCGCGACCGTGCTCTCCATCGAGGACGGCAGCGCCTGGCGCGTGGTCCGGCTCAGCCTCGACCCCGCCCACGCGCCGCTCGTCGCGCGCAAGGGCTCCATCGCCATCGACGGCGTCTCGCTCACCGTGAGCGACGTCGGCGGCGGCCGCGAGGACGGCTGGTTCGAGGTCTCGCTCATCCCGGAGACCCTCGCCGCCACGACCCTCGGCGACCGCGTCCCCGGCGACCGCGTGAACATCGAGACCGACATCCTCGCCCGGCACGTCGAGCGGATGCTCGCGCTCGAGCCCGACTTCGCCGCCCGCTTCTCCCCCGACACCGAAGCAGCCACCCAGACGCTGACAGAACGGAGTGCGTCATGACGCTCGCCACCATCCCCGAGGCCCTCACCGAGCTGCGCGCCGGCCGGCCCGTCATCGTGGTCGACAACGAGAGCCGCGAGAACGAGGGCGACGTCGTCATCGCCGCCGAGCTCGCCAGCCAGGAGTGGATCGCCTGGACCGTGCGCAACTCCTCCGGCTTCATCTGCGCTCCGATGACGAACGAGATCGCCGACCGCCTCGAACTGCCGGTGATGGTCGCGAACAACGAGGACGCCCGCGGCACGAACTACACGGTCAGCGTCGACGCGGCCGACCGGCTCTCCACCGGCATCAGCGCGGCCGACCGCGCGCACACCCTGCGCGTGCTCGCCGACATCGAGTCGACGCCCGCCAGCCTCCACCGGCCCGGCCACATCATGCCGCTGCGCGCGGTGGACGGCGGTGTGCGGGAGCGCGACGGTCACACCGAGGCCGCGGTCGACCTGCTGAAGCTCGCCGGCCTCAACCCGGTCGGCGCCATCTCCGAGATCGTCGCGGACGACGGCGAGATGATGCGCCTCCCCGGGCTCCTGGAGCTCGGCGAGCGCGAAGGCGTCCTCGTGATCACCATCGAGGCCCTGATCGCGTACCTGCAGGAGTTCCACTGCGACCAGCAGCTCGCCTCTCCCGCGCCCATCCCGGAGTCGTCGCGGGTGATCTTCGAGGTCGAGACGACCGTCCCCACCACGAACGGCACCTTCCGGATGCGCGCCTACCGCGACCGGATGACCGGCGCCGACCACGTCGCCATCGTCTCCGGCGCGCCCTCCGTCGAGGGCACGCTCGTGCGGGTGCACTCGGAGTGCCTGACCGGCGAGGCGTTCGGCTCGCTCAAGTGCGAGTGCGGGCCGCAGCTCGACGCGGCGCTCGCGACCATCCAGCGGGAGGGCGGCGTCGTCGTCTACCTGCGCGGGCACGAGGGCCGCGGCATCGGCCTGATCAACAAGCTGCGCGCCTACAAGCTCCAGGAGGACGGCCTCGACACGCTCGACGCCAACCTGGCGCTGGGCCTGCCGATCGACGCGCGCGACTACGGCGCGGCGACGGCCATCCTGCAGGACCTCGGCATCGAGTCGGTGCGCCTGCTGACCAACAACCCCGAGAAGGTGCGCCAGCTGGAGGAGCACGGCATCACGGTCGAGGAGCGCGTGCCGCTCGTCGTCGGCGTCGGCGTGTTCAACGAGGGCTACCTGGAGACCAAGCGCGACCGCATGGGTCACGTGATCGCGGAGATCGAGAACGAGGAAGACGCCGCTGTCGCGGCGGAGAGGACAGCACGATGAGCGGAGCCGGAGCGCCGAACGCGGGAGAGACCATCGACGGGAGCGGCCTCCGGGTCGTCATCGTCGCCGGGACCTGGCACGAGCAGATCACGGACGGCCTGATCGCGGGCGCGACCCGGACGCTGGAGGCCGCGGGAGCGGACTACTCGCTCGTGCGCGTCCCGGGCAGCTTCGAGCTCCCCGTCGTCAGCAAGGCGGCGCTGGAGGCGGGCGCCGACGCGGTGGTCGCGCTCGGCGTGATCATCCGCGGCGGCACCCCGCACTTCGAGTACGTCTCGGCGGCGGCGACCGACGGCCTCACCCGGGTGGCGCTCGACACCGGCAAGCCCGTCGGCTTCGGCGTGCTCACGCTGGACGACGAGGCGCAGGGCATCGACCGCGCCGGCCTCCCCGGGTCCAAGGAGGACAAGGGCGAGGAGGCCGCGCACGCGGCGCTCGCGACCGCGATCGTGCTGCGGGAGCTTCGCGCCTAGCGGTCGGACGCGGCGAGGCTACGGCTTCCAGACCATCAGGACGACCACGGCGACCAGCAGCAGGCTGGCGACGCCGGAGCCGGCCGCGATGGCCGGGTAGCTCGACGTCTCGCCGCCCTGCGGGGTGTCGACGGCCTGGAGCGCCTCCGCGGCGCGGCGCATGGTCGGGACGACGAGGAACAGCGTCAGCCCGAGGGCGATCACGTACAGGACGATCGACCAGAGGATCCACGGCGTCGCGATGCTGAGGTCGTACTTCTTGTCGGCCAGCCCCATGACGCCGAAACCGAAGAAGACGACGAGCAGCGACAGCAGCGAGATCAGGTTCGTCGACTTGGCGAGCACCGCCACCTGGCCGGCGTTGCCCGCGCGCACCGCGCGCATCGCCGTCATCGGCAGGATGGCCATCGGCCCCACGATGAACACAGCGGACACGACGTGCAGGACGGCGAAGAGGGTTTCCATGCCCTCAGCCTAGCGAGCGGTGCGGGCGCCCGATTCGGCCGGGCCACGCGAGCGGCATAGGGTGAAAGGGACGCCACAAGCGTCCTGTTCCCCTCCCCGCCCGCGCGACGCCCGACCGACGCCCACGCTCTGCGGCTCCACGTCACGTCACCGGAAGTTCTCCACGCATGTCCACGACGGCCTCCGTCACCCCTCCCGTCCCCGCCAACACCCGCGGCCGCGTCATCCTCGCGAGCCTCATCGGCACCTCCATCGAGTTCTACGACTTCTACGTCTACGCCACCGCCGCGGTGCTCGTCTTCCCGTCGCTGTTCTTCACCAGCGAGGACCCGACGGCCGCGCTGCTGTCGTCGTTCGCCGTGTTCGGCGTGGCGTTCATCGCGCGGCCGGTCGGCTCCATCCTGTTCGGCCACTTCGGCGACCGGATCGGCCGCAAGGGAACGCTCGTCGGCTCGCTGCTCACGATGGGCATCGCGACGGTCCTGATCGGCTGCCTCCCCACCGCGCAGACCCCCGGCTGGGAGTTCTGGGCGCCCTTCCTGCTCGTGGTGATGCGGTTCTGCCAGGGCCTCGGGCTCGGCGGCGAGTGGAGCGGCGCCGCGCTGCTCGCCACCGAGAACGCGCCCGCGGGCAAGCGCGCGATCTACGGGACGTTCCCGCAGCTCGGCGCGCCGATCGGCTTCATCGTCGCCAACCTGCTGTTCCTGGCGCTCAGCCTCTCCATCGACGCGGAGCAGTTCGCGGCGTGGGGCTGGCGGGTGCCGTTCCTGCTGAGCGCGGTGCTCGTCATCGTCGGCCTGTACGTGCGGCTGAAGCTCGTGGAGACCCCCGCCTTCCAGAAGGTCGTGGACACCGGCGAGGTGGCGAAGCTCCCGCTGGCGCGGGTGTTCCGGACCAGCTGGCGGCAGATCGTGCTCGGCACGTTCATCATGCTGGCTACCTACGTGCTGTTCTACCTGATGACGGCCTTCACGCTGACCTACGGGACGACGGCCGCGACCCCGGAGGCCGCGCGGGCCGCCGCTGAGAAGGCCGGCAAGACGTTCTCGGCCGCCGGCTTCGTGCCGGGGCTCGGGTACGCGCGCAACGACTTCCTGGTCATGCTCATCATCGGTGTGGTGTTCTTCGGTGTCTTCACGCTCGTCGCGGGCCCGCTCGCCGAGCGCTTCGGCCGCCGGAAGACGCTGATCTGGGTGACCCTCGGGATCATCTTGTTCGGGCTGCTGTTCGTTCCGCTGTTCGCCGGCGGCATCGTGGGGACGATGGCGCTGCTCATCGTCGGCTTCACGCTCATGGGGCTCACCTTCGGGCCGATGGGCGCGGAGCTGCCGGAGCTGTTCCCGACGAACGTCCGGTACACGGGCTCCGCCATCGCATACAACCTGGCCAGCGTGCTCGGCGCCGCGGTCGCCCCGACCATCGCGGTGTGGCTGTGGACGATCGGCGGCGGCAGCACGGTGTGGGTGGGCGTCTACCTGTCCGGGGCGGGCGTGCTGACGCTGATCGCGTTGCTGCTCTCGAAGGAGACCCGCGACATCGACTTCACCGACAACGTGAGCTGACCCGGTTCAAAGCTATCGAGGGGCACGTCGTTGTCACTTTTCGCGAGCGAAAGTGACAACGACGTGCCCTTCGCGCGTGGTCAGTCGAGGAAGAGGGCGCGGAGGCGGCGGGTGGTCAGGATGAGGCCGAGCACGATCATCACCGCGAAATACAGGACGTGCCACAGCATCCCGGCGTCGACGGCGCCGGTCGTGAGGCCGCGGACCAGCTCCACGCCGTGCCAGAGCGGGAGGGCCATGATGATCGACTGGATCCAGGCCGGGTAGACGGTGATCGGGTAGAAGGTCGCCGACAGCAGGAACATCGGCAGCAGGATGAAGTTGATCCAGTCCATCTGCTGGAACGTCTTCATGTAACTGGTGATGCCCATCCCGAAGCTGGCGAAGCCGAACGCGATCAGCAGCACCGCCGGCAGAGCGAGCAGCGCCCACCAGGACAGGTTCAAGCCGAGCACCTGCATCACGATCTGGAAGCCGACCGCGTACAGCGCGCCACGCAGCAGCGCGAGCAGGATCTCGCCGAGCGCCACGTCCAGCGGACCGAGGGAGGTCGACAGCATCCCCTCGTACAGCTTGGCGAACTGCATCTTGAAGAACACGTTCCAGGTGGAGTCGTACACCGCCCCGTTCATCGCCGCCGTCGCCAGGAGCGCCGGAGCGATGAAGGCCGCGTACGGCACCTGCTGGCCGTCGGCGGTCGTGACCTCCCCGACCAGACGGCCGAAGCCGATGCCGAGCGAGAGCAGGTAGAAGATCGGCTCGAAGAAGCCGGAGACGATGACCAGCCAGTTCGTGCTGCGCGTGGCCGACCAGCCGCGCTGCATCACGGAGCGGGCGTTGCCGGCGTAGAGCGCGCGCAGCGGCCGCGGCCGGGAGGCGGTCTCGACGAACGGGTCGCGGGTGGTGGTCACTTGTTCAGCCTCCGTCGCGCGATCCGGCGCGCCCACCGCCAGAACACGACGAACAGCGCCGCGAGGTAGAGGACGTGCACGAACGTGAGCCAGAGCGGCTCGGCGTAGCCGTACGCGAACACGCGGGCGAGCTCGGTGGAGTGCCAGAGCGGCGAGATCCAGCCGATCCACTGCAGGTAGACCGGCATCGAGGCCAGCGGGAAGAACGTGCCGGAGAACAGCGTCATCGGCAGCAGCACGAACCGCATCAGCATCGCGATCTGGCCGGTATCCTGCTCCAGCGTCGAGACGTACGCCATCACCGGGGCTCCGAACGCCAGGCCGCCGAGCGTCGCGACCGGGATGGCGAGCCAGCCCCACGGGCTCGGCACCGCCCCGAACAGCAGCATGAACAGGTAGTAGACGATGCCCGTGCCGAGCAACCGCGCCACCACCGAGATGACGACGCCGTCGATGATCTGCCCCGGAGCGATCGGGGAGGCGCTGATGCCGGTGAACGTCGGATTCCACTTGAACCCGAGGAAGATCGGGTAGGTGAACTCCTCGCTCGCGACGGTGACGCCGGCCGTACACAGCAGCGCGGGCGCGACGAACGCCAGGTAGCTCACGCCGTTCACCGCGGTGGGACCCATGTGGGCGCTCACCAGGCTCCCGAGACCGACACCCATCGCGAACAGGTAGAGGAACGGGTTGCCGAAGCCGGTGACGAGCAGGGTCTGCAGGTACGAGCGCATCACCCGGAAGCGGTGCTCGGCGACGTACCAGGCGCCGAACCGGCGCGGCCGCGCAGAGGCGGCGAGCGCGGCCCGCGTGCCCTCGTCCACGGGCGTGGCGGTGCTCATTCGATCAGGCTCCGCCCGGTGAGCCGCAGGAAGACGTCCTCCAGGCTCGACCGGCGCACCAGGCTGGTGAGCGGGTGGAGGCCGCGCTCGGTCAGGCGGGCGAGCTCGGCCTCCCCGTCGTCGGTGTAGACCAGGATGCGGTCGGGCAGCACCTCGACGCGTTCGCCGACGCCGTCCAGCCGCGGCGCGACCTCGGCGTTGCGCTCGGAGCCGAAGCGGACCTCCAGCACCTCCCGCGTCGAGTACTGCCGGATGAGGGACGCCGGGGTCCCCTCGGCCATGATCGTGCCCTTGTCGACCACGACGAGGCGGTCGCAGAGCTGCTCGGCCTCGTCCATGTAGTGCGTGGTGAGCACCAGGGTCGTGCCCTGCTCCTTGAGCCGGAACAGCCGGTCCCAGAGGATGTGCCTGGCCTGCGGATCGAGGCCGGTGGTCGGCTCGTCCAGCAGCAGGATGCGCGGGTCGTTGATCAGCGCACGCGCGATGGTGAGCCGCCGCTTCATGCCGCCGGAGAGGTCGTCCACCTTCGCCTTGGCCTTGTCCTCCAGCTGCGCGAACGCCAGCAGTTCGTCCGCGCGCTGCCGCACCCGCGCCGACGGGAGGCCGAAGTAGCGGCCGTAGACGATGAGGTTGTCGCGCACTCGTAGCTCGGTGTCGAGGTTGTCGGACTGCGGCACCACCCCGAGCTGCGAACGGATCTCCGGACCGTACCGGTCGGGGTCGAGCCCGAGGATGCTCAGCTCGCCCGCCGTTCGAGTGGAGACCGCGCCGATCATCCGCATGGTCGTCGACTTGCCTGCGCCGTTCGGTCCGAGGAGACCGAACGACTCCCCCGCCTCGACCTCGAAGCTGATGCCGTCGACCGCGGGGAAGTCCTTGTACTTCTTGACCAGGTCGGCGGCGGTGATGACGGACGTCGGCATAGTTCAGCACTGTAGTCCGGGCCACGGACATTCCCGCAGTGTCAGCAAACCGGCAGCCCGCAGGAAGTACGGTCGAAGCAGCATCCCGAACTCCTTTCGAAGGACCCCCATGAGCACCGACACCACCGCCGCTCCACGCCGCCGTTCGCCCTTCGCACGGCGGGAGGCGGACAGCGGACCGCGCGCGCGGTTCAGCCAGCTCCTCCCCTACCTGCTGGAGCACCGCGGCGTGCTCTCGTTCGTCGTCGTGCTGAGCGTGCTCGGCGCCGCCGCGAGCCTCGCCCAGCCGCTGCTGGTCAGCCAGGTCATCACGATCGTCGGCAAGGGCGAGCCGCTGAACGGGATCGTGTGGGGGCTCGTCGCGCTCGTCGTGGTCTCCGCGCTCATCTCGGGCTACCAGCACTACCTCCTGCAGCGCACCGGCGAGGGCGTCGTGCTGTCGTCGCGCCGCAAGCTGGTGGCGCGGATGCTGCGGCTGCCGATCAGCGAGTTCGACACCCGCCGCACCGGTGACCTGGTGTCGCGCGTCGGCTCGGACACCACGCTGCTGCGGGCGGTGCTGACCCAGGGACTCGTGGAGGCCATCGGCGGCGCGCTGACGTTCGTCGGCGCGCTCATCGCCATGCTCATCATCGACCCGGTACTGCTCGGGCTGACCGTGCTCGTGGTCGCCGTCTCGATCGTCGTGGTCACGCTGCTGTCCGGCCGCATCCGCGTCGCCAGCCAGAAGGCGCAGACCAAGGTCGGCGACCTCGCCGCCGCGGTGGAGCGCGCGATCAGCTCGGTGCGGACCATCCGTGCGGCGAACGCGACCGACCGTGAGATCGCGGCGGTGGATGACGACGCGACGGGAGCCTGGAAGATGGGCATCCAGGTCGCCAAGATCTCGGCACTCGTCGTGCCGGTCGCGGGAATCGCGATGCAGGTGTCGTTCCTGGTCGTGCTCGGCGTCGGCGGCTTCCGGGTCGCCAGCGGTGCGATCACCGTGGCGAACCTGGTGGCGTTCATCCTCTTCCTGTTCATGATGATCCTGCCGCTCGGCCAGGCGTTCGGCGCGATCACCGCGGTCAACTCGGCGCTCGGCGCGCTCGGGCGCATCCAGGAGATCCTCGACCTCCCCACCGAGGACCAGCACGACCGCGAGATCGCGCCGCTCGGGATGACCGTCGGCGCCGCGAACGAGGGGCTCGCGCCGCACGCGCCGGCGATCGAGTTCGTGGACGTGCAGTTCGCCTACCCGTCCTCGCCGGAGCGCGACGAGCCGTCCGTCGTCGCGGCCGCGCCTGCCGACGCCGAGCGCGTCGCCCTCGCGGCGTTCGGCGGCGTCGACGTTGTGGCGGAAGCGGAGGCCGCGGCCGGGCTCGGCGCCGACGCCCCGGCCGCGACGCACGGCGGGGTGCTGCACGGCGTCAGCTTCACGGTGCCGCGCGGCAAGCGCACGGCGCTGGTCGGGCCGTCCGGCGCGGGCAAGTCGACCATCCTCGCGCTGATCGAGCGGTTCTACGACCCGGAGGCCGGACAGGTGCGCTTCGGCGGGATGGACATCCGCACGCTCGACCGCGTCGCCCTGCGCTCCAACATCGGCTACGTCGAGCAGGACGCTCCGGTGCTCGCCGGCTCGCTGCGCGACAACCTGCGGCTCGCGACGCCGGACGCGACCGAGGAGCAGTGCATCGACGTCCTCCACGCCGTCAACCTCACCGAGGTGCTGGAGCGCAGCGACCTCGGCCTGGACGCGCCGGTCGGCGAGGACGGCATCATGCTCTCCGGCGGCGAGCGTCAGCGGCTCGCGATCGCGCGTGCGCTGCTCGCCGCTCCCCGTCCTGCTGCTGGACGAGTCGACCTCAAGCCTCGACGGCCGCAACGAGCAGCTCATGCGGGAGGCCATCGACGCCGTCGCCGAGGACCGCACCCTCCTCGTCATCGCGCACCGGCTCTCCACCGTCGTCGACAGCGACCAGATCGTCGTCCTCGACCACGGCCGCGTCGTCGGAGTGGGAACCCACTCCGAGCTCGTCGCCAGCACCCCCTCTACCGCGACCTCGCCAAGCACCAGCTCCTCGTCTAACGAACAATCGCTCCCGGACTTATGTACGCGACACGCCGGTCGCAGGCGTACACAAGTCCGGAAGCGATTGTGAGGTTACGCGTGGAGGTGGTAGCGGAGGGAGGCGAGCTCGGCGTTCAGCGCCGGGGGGACGCGGGTGCCGAACTGCGCGAAGAACTGCTCGGTGAGGTCGCACTCGGCGAGCCAGCTCTCGGTGTCGACCTCGAAGAGCTCGGCGACGTCCTCGGCCGGGATGTCCAGGCCGTCGAGGTCGAGGTCCTCGACCAGCGGGAGGCGGCCGATCGGCGTCGACGCGGCGCCGGCCGTGCCCTCCACCCGGCGGGCGATCCACTCGATGACGCGCGAGTTCTCGCCGAAACCGGGCCACAGGAACCGGCCGTCGTCGCCCTTGCGGAACCAGTTCACCTGGAACACCGCGGGAGCCTTCGAGCCGAGCTTCTCGCCCACCTCGAGCCAGTGGCCCCAGTAGTCCGCCATGTTGTAGCCGCAGAACGGCAGCATGGCGAACGGGTCGCGGCGCAGCTCGCCGACCGTGCCCTCGGCCGCCGCGGTCTTCTCGGAGGAGATGGTCGCGCCGATGAAGACGCCGTGCTTCCAGTCCCGGGCCTGCGCCACGAGCGGCACGTTGGTGGCGCGGCGGCCGCCGAACAGGATGGCGTCGATCGGCACGCCGTCGACCGCGTCCCAGTCGTCCGCGATGGTCGGGCACTGGGCCGCCGCCACCGTGAAGCGCGAGTTCGGGTGCGCCGCGGGGCGACCGCTCCCGGGCGTCCAGTCGTTGCCCTGCCAGTCGATCAGGTGCGCGGGCGGCGTCTCGGTGAGACCCTCCCACCACACGTCGCCGTCGTCGCGCAGCGCCACGTTGGTGAAGATCGTGTTGCCCCACAGGGTCTCCACGGCCGTCTTGTTGGTCAGCTCGCCCGTCCCCGGCGCGACGCCGAAGAAGCCCGCCTCGGGGTTGATGGCGCGAAGCCTCCCGTCAGCGCCCTGCCGGAGCCAGGCGATGTCGTCTCCGATGGTCTCCACGTTCCAGCCGGGGATGGTGGGCTTGAGCATGGCGAGGTTCGTCTTGCCGCACGCGGACGGGAACGCCGCCGCGAAGTGGAACGCGCGGCCCTCCGGCGAGGTGACCTTGACGAGCAGCATGTGCTCGGCCAGCCAGCCCTCGTCGCGCGCCATCGCCGACGCGATCCGCAGCGCGAAGCACTTCTTGGCCAGGATGGCGTTGCCCCCGTAGCCGGAGCCGTAGGACCAGACCTCGCGGGTCTCCGGGAACTGGACGATGTACTTGGTGGTGTTGCACGGCCAGGTCACGTCGTCGTGGCGCGCCCCGTCGTCGTCGATCAGCGGCGCGCCGACGCTGTGCACGGTCGGCACCCAGGGCTGCCCGGCGTCGATGAGGTCGAGCACCTGGCTGGTCACGCGGGTCATCAGCCCCATGCTGACGGCGACGTAGGCGGAGTCGGTCAGCTCGACGCCGACCTGCGAGATCGGGCCGCCCAGCGGTCCCATCGAGAACGGGACGACGTACATCGTGCGGCCGCGCATGCTGCCGGCGAAGACCCCGCGCAGCTCGGCGCGCATGGCCTCCGGCTCGCGCCAGTTGTTGGTCGGGCCGGCGTCCTCCTCGTTGAGGGAGCAGATGAAGGTGCGGTCCTCGACGCGGGCGACGTCGCCCGGGTCGGTACGCGCCAGGAAGCTGTTCGGGCGCCACTCCGGGTTCAGCCGGATGAGCTTGCCCTCGGCGACGAGCTGCTTGGTCAGCCGGTCGGCCTCCCCCGGTGTGCCGTCGCACCAGACGATGCTCTCGGGCTCGGCGAGCTCGGCGATCTCGGCGACCCAGGCGCGGAGGCCGGCGAGGCCGGTCGGGCGGGTCGGTTCGGTGGCAGGCGACTGTGTGGCAGGCGTTCGATGTGCGGCCGGGGTGGAGGCCGCCGGGTACGCGTGCGTCTCGTGGTCGGCGTCGGCGTCGTGTGCCTGGTCGGTCAGCGGGAGCTCGGCGATGGACATTCCGTCGTCCTCTCGGTTGGAAAGATCGGGTCGTGAATCCAGGATCGAGCAGGATTCAGGGTCGCGGGTGAAAATCTGCCCGTAAAGAATCGTGATTCTTTCGCTATTGTGAAGGGATGGACTCCCTCGCCACCGAAGCGGCGACCGCCGACGTCGCCACCCTCGGGCACCGCATCCGGCACTTCCGCACACAGCGCGGCCTGACCCTGGACGAGCTCGGCGCCGCCGCCGGGGTCGCCGCCAGTCAGCTCTCGCTGATCGAGAACGGCAAGCGCGAGCCGCGCGTCTCCCTGCTCGGCACGCTGGCCGCCGCGCTCGGCGTCCCGCTCGCCGAGCTGCTGTCCGCCGAGCCGCCGGACGAGCGTGCAGCGCTGGAGATCGAGCTCTCCCGCGCCCAGAAGGGCTCGCTGTACGGTTCGCTCGGCCTCCCCGCCGTCAAGCCGACCAAGGGCACGCCGACCGAGACACTGCAGGCCCTGGTCGGCCTGCACCGCGAGCTCGCCCGTCGTGCCAGCGAGGCGATCGCGACGCCCGAGGAGGCCAGGAGGGCGAACACCGAGCTCCGCGAGCGGATGCGCAGGCAGGACAACTACATCCCGGAGATCGAGCGGCTCGCGGAGGAGCAGGTGCGCGCCTCAGGCCACGTCCGCGGCGCGCTCACGCACCGCGAGGTGAGCGTGATGGCCGAGAAGCTCGGCTTCGAGCTCATCTACGTGGACGACCTCCCGCGCTCCACCCGCTCGATCACCGACCTGGAGAACGGCCGCATCTACCTGCCGCCCGCCTCCATCCCGGGCGGCCACGGCCTCCGCTCGATGGCGCTGCAGGCGATGGCGCACCGGCTGCTCGGCCACGAGCGCCCGGCGAGCTACGCGGACTTCCTGCGGCAGCGGCTGGAGATCAACTACTTCGCGGCGTGCGCGCTGATGCCGGAGGCCGCCGCCGTGGCGTTCCTCCAGCAGGCGAAGAAGGAGAAGGACGTCGCCGTCGAGGACTTCCGCGACGCGTTCGGCGTCACCCACGAGGCGGCGGCGCTCCGCCTGACCAACCTGGCCACGCGGCACCTGGACATGCCCCTGCACTTCCTGCGCGTCGGCGACGACGGCACACTCTACAAGGGCTACGAGAACGACGGACTGCCCCTCCCGACCGACGTCACCGGGTCGATCGAGGGCCAGACGGTCTGCCGCAAGTGGGGCGCCCGCAACGCGTTCGCGCGCACGAACCGCACCACGGAGTTCTACCAGTACACCGACACTCCGGCCGGGACGTACTGGTGCTCGACGCAGACCGGGACCACGGCGGACGGCGGCTTCTCGATCAGCGTCGGCGTGCCGTTCGACCAGGCCAAGTGGTTCCGCGGCCGGGAGACGACGGCGCGCGCCGAGTCCCGCTGCCCGGACGAGTCGTGCTGCAAGCGGCCGGCGACGGAGCTGACCGGACACTGGGCGGGCAAGGCGTGGCCGAGCGCGCGCCTGCACGCGCACATCCTGTCGCCGCTGCCGTCGGGGTCGTTCCCCGGGGTGGACGATTCGGATGTGTATACGTTCCTGGAGGCGCACTCCGGGATCTGATCGGCTACTTCGGCTGCATCCGGATCGCCCCGTCCAGCCGGATGGTCTCCCCGTTGAGCATCGGGTTCTCCACGATCGACCGCACGAGCTGCGCGTACTCCGCCGGCCGGCCGAGCCGCGACGGGTGCGGCACCTGGGCGGCCAGCGAGTCCTGCGCGGCCTGCGGGAGACCGGCCATCATCGGCGTCTCGAAGATTCCGGGCGCGATGGTGACGACGCGGATCAGGCTGCGGGCGAACTCACGGGCGAGCGGCAGCGTCATCGCGGCGACGCCGCCCTTCGACGCCGAGTAGGCGGGCTGGCCGATCTGGCCGTCGAACGCGGCGACGGAGGCGGTGTTGACGATGACGCCGCGCTCCTGGCCGCCGGGGACGTCATCGCCGAGCGGCTCGGTCTCCGCCATCGCGGCGGCGGCGAGGCGCACCACGTTGAACGTGCCGATCAGGTTGACCCGGATGACGCGCTCGAAGCTCTCCAGCGGGAGGACGCCGTCGCGGCCCAGCACCTTCTGGGCGGTGGCGATGCCGGCGCAGTTCACCACGACCCGCAGGGGGCCGAGGGAGCCCGCGGTGTCCACGGCGGCCTGCACCTGCTCCTCGTCCGTGACGTCCGCGGCGACGAACCGGGCGTGCGGGCCGAGCGCGACGGCGGCCTTCTCGCCCTCCGAGCTGGGCAGGTCCAGGATGACGACGCGCGCGCCGGCCTCCGTGAGCGCCCGGGCGGTGGCGTTGCCGAGGCCGCTGGCGCCGCCGGTGACGAGCGCCGAACATCCGTCGATCTGCATGGGTGGTCCTTTCGAGGGAGAGAGGGAGTGGTGGGGCTACAGGCGTTCGATGAGGGTGGCGTTGGCGGTGCCGCCGCCCTCGCACATGGTCTGGAGGCCGAAGCGGCCGCCGGAGGCCTCCAGCTCGTTCAGGAGGGTGCCGAGCAGGCGCGTCCCGGACGAGCCGAGTGCGTGGCCCAGCGCGATCGCGCCGCCGCGCGGGTTCATCCGCGCCGGGTCGGCGCCGAACTCGCGCAGCCACAGCAGCGGCACCGGCGCGAACGCCTCGTTGACCTCGTACGCGGCGATGTCGTCCAGCGCGACCCCGCTGCGGTCGAGGAGCTTGCGGGTCGCGGGGAGGATGCCGGTGAGCATGAACAGCGGGTCGCTGCCTGCCACGGCGAACGAGTGGAAGCGGGCGCGCGGTCGCAGCCCCAGCCGCGCCGCGGCCTCCGCGCTCATGATCAGCGCGGCCGAGGCGCCGTCGGTCAGCGGCGACGAGTTGCCCGGCGTGATCCGCCAGTCCAGCTGCGGGAACCGCTGCGCGAGCCGGTCGGTGCGGAAGGACGGCGCCAGCGCCGCCAGCTTCTCCGCGGTCGTCCCCCGCCGGATGGTCTCGTCCGCCACGACGCTCCCGCTGTCCGGCGTCGGCACGGGCACGAGCTCGCCCTCGAACGCGCCGGAGGCCGCCGCCTCCGCCGCGCGCCGGTGCGACTCGGCGGCGAACGCGTCGAGCTCCTCGCGGGGAACCCCCAGCGCTCGGCGATCAGCTCCGCCGCGACGCCCTGGTTCACCAGTCCCTCGGGGTAGCGCGCATGCAGCAGCTCGCCGCCGATCGACGCGCCGCCGAGGTTGGAGCCCATCGGCGACCGGCTCATCGACTCCACCCCGCAGGCGATCGCGATGTCGTAGGCGCCCGCGATCACGCCCTGCGCGGCGAACGCGGCGGCCTGCTGGCTGGAGCCGCACTGCCGGTCGATCGTGACGCCGGGGACGCTCTCCGGGAATCCCGCGCTCAGCAGCGCGGTGCGCGCGATGTTGCCCGCCTGCTCCCCCGACTGCGTCACGCAGCCGGCGATGACGTCATCGACGAGCGCGGGATCGACGCCGTTGCGGTGCACAACCTCGGCCAGCACGCCGGCGAGCAGGTCGGCCGGGTGGATGTCGGAGAGCTCGCCGCCGGGTTTGCCGCGCCCGGAGGGCGTGCGGACGACGTCGACGATGACGGCTTCGGTGGCCATGTTGGTGCGCTCCTCGGCTCGGTGGCAGGATCAGACGCTGAACGGGTCCGGCGTCAGGGTGTACTTGGTGCTGAGGTACTCATGGATGCCCTCCAGGCCTCCCTCGCGCCCCAGCCCCGACTGCTTCACGCCGCCGAACGGAGCGGCGGCGTTGGAGACGACGCCCACGTTGAGCCCCATCATCCCGGTCTGCAGCCGGTCGATCATCCGCTGGCCGCGCGCGAGGTCCCTCGTGAACACGTACGAGACCAGCCCGAACTCGGTGTCGTTGGCGATCCGCACCGCCTCGTCCTCGTCGCGGAAGCGCACGATCGACAGCACCGGGCCGAAGATCTCCTGCCGCAGGATCTCGCTGCCCGCCCGCACGTCGGTGACGACGGTGGGCTCGAAGAAGGTGCCGGGACCGGAGAGCCGCGACCCGCCCGCGAGCACCGAGGCGCCCCGCGAGACCGCGTCCTCCAGCAGCTCGGCGGCCTTGTCGACCGCGTCCTCGTTGATGAGCGGGCCTATGGTGACGCCGTCCTCGGTGCCGCGGCCGATCTTCATCGCCTTCACGCGGTCGGCGACCCGGCGGGCGAACTCGTCGGCGACGTCCTCGTGCACGATGAACCGGTTGGCGGCCGTGCAGGCCTCCCCGATGTTCCGAACTTCGCGAGCATCGCGCCGTCCACGGCCCGGTCGAGGTCGGCGTCGTCGAACACCACGAACGGGGCGTTGCCGCCGAGCTCCATCGAGGTGCGCAGCACGTTCTCCGACGCCTGCTGCAGGAGCTTGCGGCCGACCTCGGTGGAGCCGGTGAACGACAGCTTGCGCAGCCGCGGGTCGGCGATGATCGGCGCGGAGACCTTCCCCGAGGTGGAGGTCGTGATCACGTTGAGAACGCCGGCGGGGAGGCCGGCGTCCTCCAGCAGTCGGGCGAAGTACAGCGTCGTCAGCGGGGTCAGCTCGGCCGGCTTCACGACCACGGTGCAGCCCGCGGCGAGCGCCGGCGCGATCTTCCTGGTCGCCATCGCGAGCGGGAAGTTCCACGGCGTGATCAGGAAGCACGGCCCGACCGGATGCTGCGAGACGATCATGCGGCCGGTGCCCTCGGGGTTGGTCCCGTACCGGCCCGCGATGCGCACGGCCTCCTCGGAGAACCAGCGCAGGAACTCGCCGCCGTAGGTGACTTCCCCGTTGGACTCCGCGAGCGGCTTGCCCATCTCCAGCGTCATCAGGAGGGCGAACTCCTCCCGGCGCTCCTGCAGGAGATCGAAGGCGCGGCGCAGGATCTCGCCGCGGGCGCGGGGCGGGGTGGCCGCCCAGGCGTCGGCGGCGGCCACGGCGGCGTCGAGTGCGCGCGCGCCGTCCTCCACCGACGCGTCCGCGATCTCGCGGATGACGTCGCCGGTCGCCGGGTCGTAGACCTTCAGGGTGCCGTTCGCTCCCGGCAGCCACTCGCCGCCGATGAACAGGCGGTCGGGCACTCTCTCCAGCAGGGTCTTCTCGTCCATCGTCACTCCTCGTCTCGTCTCGGGTCGTCGGGTGTGCGCGCGCTCAGTCCTCCACCGCGGACTCCACCAGCGGCACGCTGCGATGCTCGATCGTGGTCTCCAGGGCGATCACCGTGGAGGTGCGGCTGATGCCCGGCTCGCTGAGGATGCCGCTGATCACCCGCTGCAGGTCGGCGTTCGAGCGCGCGACGACCCGGATCAGCAGGTCCCCCGCGCCGGTCACGGTGTGCACCTCCAGGACCTCGGGGATGCCCCGAAGGTGGTCGATGACGGAGAGGTCGCTCTGGGTGATCTCCGCGGTGACGAACGCCGTGACGGGGAAGCCGAGCCGGAGGTTGTCGATCGTCGGCGCGAAGTCCTTGATCACCCCCGTACGTTGCAGCCGGTCGAGCCGGGCCTGCACGGTGCCGCGCGCGACGCCGAGCCTCCGGGAGGCCTCGAACACGCCGAGCCGGGGCTCCTCCGTGAGCAGCGCGATGAGGTCGGCATCCAGCCTGTCGATCATGCGGGCACTCCTTCGCTCCTCGCACATCGTACGACCCGTCGGGCGCGTCTCCTACAGGCTGACCGAAGCTCCCAGGAAGGGAAGAGCAGCCTGCTTGAAGGCGCGGGCACTGAGGGCCGTGATGTGGTTGCGGCGCGGCAGCAGCACCAGCTCGGCGCCGAGCAGGCGGGCGGCCTCGTCCGCGTCCACGGCGACCGGGTCGGCGTCGCCCGCCACCACGAGGGTCGGCACGGTCGAGGCCAGCGGGAGCGGATGCTGCGCCATCCCGGCGGCGCACGCGGCGAGCGCCTCCCGGTCGACTCCGGGGCCTCTCGCAGGGAGGCCAGCAGCGGCGCCAGCGGGGCGTCGGCCGGCAGCGTCTCCGCGCCGTCCAGGATCGCCCGCTGCACGGCCTCCACGCCCCAGTGGGCGAACTGCTCGACCGTGCCGACGCCGCCGACAACGAGCCGCCTGACGCGCTCGGGTGCCAGGCCGACGAGGGCCAGGGCCACCCAGCTCCCCATCGAGTACCCGATGACGTCGGCGCGGTCGAGGCCCTGCTCGTCCAGCACGGCCAGCAGGTCCTCCGCGAGCAGGTCGGGCGAGTAGGCCGCCGGGTCGTGCGGCGCGTCGGACGCTCCGTGGCCGCGCAGGTCGGGGACGATCGCGCCGCGGCCCGCCTCGGCGAGCGCGGCGACCCAGCCGGTGGACTCCCAGGTGAGTGCGCCGGTGGTCGCGAAGCCGTGGACCAGCAGGACGGGGTCGGCTCCGGGATGACGTTCGACGTGGATGCGCATGGTCCCATCCTCGCCGATCGCGGCCGGGTTCAGGCTCCGACGGCGAGCCGGGCGCGCAGCCGGTCGGCGAGCGCGTCCGCGGTGTCGGCGACCTCGGCGAAGAAGCCGTCGTCCACCGTCCCGGTCATGCGCAGGCGCTGCTCGCAGACCACGAGCGGGTCGCGCGCCGGCCAGGCGGACGGACCGGGCAGGACGGCGTCGATCAGGACGGGCCCCGCGCCGGACCTGGCGAGGTCCAGCGCCTTCACGGTGGCGTCGTGGACGGCGAGCGCGTCGGCGCCGTCGACCAGCAGGACGGGCATCCCCGCCCCCTCGGTGCGGCCCGAGCTGGACAGGAAGACCACGGGCAGGGCGGAGGTTCGCGCGGTCGTCACCGCGGTGCGCAGCTCCGCCGTCGATCCGGCGCCGGAGCCGAGCGGTACGAGGGCGCAGCCTCCCGTGCGGTCGAGCTTCGCGCAGAGCGCCCACCCGACGGCGTGGGTCACCGGCCCTTCGACGGCGTCGACGCCGCGCCGGGAACGCAGCGCGGCCGCGGGGTCGCCGCCGAGGGCGATCGACATCCCCGGCTCGTGGGAGGTCGGGAAGGCCCGGTCGCGGGAGGTCTGCAGCGCGAGCGCCGCGCCCACCTGCACCGCCTCCCGGCCGCGCGAGTCGACGTAGCCCGGGAGGACGCCGTGGCCGCGCAGGACGACCGCTTCGCGATCGAGCCGCCGGACGGTCGCCAGGGTCCGGTACAGCCGGCGGAGCAGTGCGGCGACGTCGGCACCCGGTCCGCCGATCGACGCGCCGAGAGCCGGCTCGAGGATCGTGGGGGTCATGCAGGCAACTCTGTCCGACCGTCGCGGAGGCGGCAACGCGCCGGCGACACGCCGTGCATCCTGCTCATCCGAGCAGCGGCCGGCGGCCTCCCGCTATACAGACTGCCCTGGCGCCCGCCACAGCTTCGAGGGCCACCAGATCGCGCGCCCCACGTCGTACGACACCGCGGGCACGAGCAGCGAGCGCACCAGCACGGTGTCGAGCAGCACGCCGAACGCGACGATGAACGCGATCTGCACCAGGAACAGGATCGGGATGACCGCGAGGGCCGCGAACGTCGCCGCCAGGACCACCCCCGCCGACGTGATGACGCTGCCGGTCATCCCGAGTCCGCGCAGGATGCCCGGCCGGGTGCCGAGCCGCAGGGACTCCTCCCGCACGCGCGTCATCAGGAAGATGTTGTAGTCCACGCCGAGCGCGACCAGGAACACGAAGCCGAACAGCGGCACGCTCGCGTCGGCCCCCGGGAAGCGGAACAGGTGGTCGAACACCAGCGCCGACACGCCGAGGGCCGCCGCGTACGAGAGCACCACGCTGCCGATCAGCAGCAGAGGCGCCAGAATCGACCGGAGCAGCAGCATCAGCACCAGCAGGATCACCAGCAGGACGATCGGGATGATCCGCAGCAGGTCGCGCTGCGCCGTGTCGTTGGTGTCGAGCGCGATCGCCGTGACGCCGCCGACGAGCACGCCCGACCCGGCCGCGGGGAGGTCGCGGCGCAGGTCGCGGACCACCTGCTCGGCCGCGGACGAGTCGGGCTGCGCCTTCAGGGTCGCCTGGATGAGGACGCGGCCGTCCTTCACCACCGGCGGCGGCGCGCTCTGGCCCGGCCGGGCCGGCCGCACGTTCCCGGCGTACAGGGTCGCGGCCGAGATGCCGTCGTTCTGCTTCGCGGCGGCGAGCACGGCGTCCCCGTCGGCCTCCTTCGCCACGATCAGGACCGGCGCGCCCGACCCGGCGTCGAAGTGCTTCGCGAGCACCTTCTGGCCGTCGACGGCGTCCGACTGGGTGAGCACCAGCGCGGTCTGCTCGACGCCGTTCGCCTTGAGCTGCGTCAGCCCGAACGCGCACGCGACGAGGACCACGAACGACACGATCCAGGTCAGGCGCGGCCGGTGCGCGATGAGCTGGCCGACCCGCCGCCAGACGCCGCGGATGCCCTCCAGCCCGGCCACGCGCTCCGTCCCCTCGTGCTTGTGCTCGTGCGCGGGCTCGGCGCCCGCGTACTTCGGCCGGAACGGCCAGAACGCCGCCCGCCCGCACACCGCGAGCAGGGTCGGCAGCAGCGTCAGCGCGGACAGCAGCGAGAAGACGATCCCGATCGCGGCGATCGGGCCGAGGCTCTTGTTCGAGTTGAGGTCGGAGAACAGCAGGCAGAGCAGCGCGAGGATGACCGTGGCCCCGGAGGCGAGGATCGGCTCGAACGCCGCCCGCCACGCCACCACGATCGCCGTCCAGCGCGACTCGTGCTGCTCCAGCGCCTCGCGGTAGCGGGCGACGAGCAGCAGCGAGTAGTCGGTGGCCGCGCCGATCACCAGGATGGAGAGGATGCCCTGGCTCTGGCCGCTCAGCTTGATCCAGCCCCAGAGCGCGAAGAGGTAGACGACGAGGATCGCCGCGCACAGCGCGAACACCGAGGTGAGCAGCACCAGCACCGGCAGCAGCAGCGCCCGGTACACCAGCAGCAGGATCACGAACACGGCCCCGACGGCGACGAGCAGCAGGATGCCGTCGATGCCGCCGAACGCGTTGACCAGGTCGGCGGTCAGCCCGGCCGGCCCGGTGACCCACCCCTGCGTCCCGGAGGGCAGCTCGTTCTTCAGCACGCTGCGCAGGTCGGCGACGACCGTCTTGACGTTGTTCGTGTCGGCGACCGGGACGATGAACTCGACCGCGCGGCCGTCCTGCGACGGGATGGGACCGGCGACGCTCGTGCTCTGGCCGGACTCCGGGGCCTGCACGCCCGTGACGTCGCCGAGCTTCGCGCCGAGGGCGGCGAACGAGGCGAGGTCGCTCGGCGGGATGGCGGAGTCGGACTGGACGACCACGATCGCGGGCACGGCCTGCGAGTCGGTGAAGCGCTTCTGCCAGTCCTGCACCGCGGTCGACTCGGCGCTGGCGGGCAGGAAGGCGGCCTGGTCGTTGCTGGACACCCCGGAGAGCTTGCCGAACGTGGGCCCGCCGAGGCTCCCGGCGATGAACCAGATCACGATGACGACGGCGGGCAGGACGATGCGCAGCCACCGGGCCGGCGTCCAGTCGGATCGGGTCTTCATCTGCGCGCCTCCGGATTAGCTAGCCTGGTTAGTAATCAGCCTAGCGCGCATCAAAAGGATCGCGCCACCCGGAGACGACGGGACCGGGCGCTCACGAGGTGACGACGAGCTCCGCCCCCGCGTGCGCCAGCTCCGCCAGCGCAGCCTCCGACGACTCCGCCGCGACCCCCGCCACCAGCCCCGTCAGCACCCGCACCCGCTGCCCGTGGCTCAGCGCGTCCAGCGCCGACGCCCGCACGCAGTAGTCGGTCGCGATCCCCACGACGTCGACGGTGTCGATCCCGTGCTCGTCCAGGAGGTTGTGCACCGACGAGCCGGCGTCGGTGCGGCCCTCGAAGATCGAGTACGCCGGGACGCCCTGGCCCTTGCGGATGTGGTAGCCGACGCGGGACGTGTCGAGCGCGGGATGGTACTCCGCACCGGCCGTGCCCCCGACGCAGTGCACCGGCCAGGTGTTCACGAAGTCCGGCTCGGCGTCGGTCGCGAAGTGGCCGCCGTTGTCGTTGTCGCCATCGTGCCAGTCGCGGCTCGCGAGGATGATCGCGTACTCGTCGGCGTGCGCGCGGAGGTGCTCGGTGATGGCCGCAGCCACCGCCGCTCCCCGTCCACGCCGAGCGCGCCGCCCTCGGTGAAGTCGTTCTGCACGTCGATGATGAAGAGCGCCTTGCCCATCGAAGCCTCCCTCCTCGGCCGACGCCCGGCTCAGCCGTTGGTGAGGTTGTCACCGCACTTGTAGAAGCCGGCCGTCAGCGTGTCGATCGCCTGCTTGGCATTGTCGCTCACCGGGCCGAGCGCGTACACAGCGAACGTGAGCTGCGATCCGTCCGCCGCGTCGATGATGCCGGAGAGCGTGTAGCCGTTGTTGATCCAGCCGGTCTTGGCGTGCACCGCGCCGTCCGCGACCGAGCTCGCCCCGGTGAACCGGCTGTAGCCCGGCCCGAGCGTCCCCGTCCGGCCGGCGACCGGGAGGCCGTCGTAGACCACGCCGAGTCCGTTCTGCCGGTTGAGCACCTTGATGAAGAGCTGGGTCAGGTACGCCGGCGGCACGGCGTTGTCGGCGCTCAGCCCGGAACCGTCCGCGATGTGGATGCCGGTGGTGTCGATGCCGTAGCCCTTCAGCCCGGCCAGCACGCCCGCGTTCTCGGCGGCGAAAGTATTGCCGGCGCCGGTCTTGATCGCGACGAGCCTGGCCAGCTCCTCCATGATCGTGTTGTCCGAGTAGGTCATCGCCTGGTCGATCAGCGTGGTCACCGGCTGCGACTGAACGGCCGCCAGCTGGCGCGCGCCCGCCGGAGCCGTCCCGGAGGTCACCGGGACGTTCGTGCCGAGGTATTGCTGGAAGTACTGCACCGCGCGGCCGACCGGGTCGGTGCTGCGCGGCGACTCGACCGCGCCGGGATCGTTGCGGTCGCCGTCCACCATCAGCGAGGACATGTACGGCGTCGAGCCCTCGACGACGCGCTCCTCGTGCTCGTCCCAGCTCGGCTGCCACAGCGGGCCGCCGAACAGCGACGTGTCCACCACGATGGAGGTCACGGGTGCACCGCCGAGCGCCTGCTTGGTCTGGGCGGCGAGGTCCTGGATGGAGGGCGCGTTCGTGTAGAAGGCGCCGCGGCCTCCGGGGAGGCGCGACAGCGTGACGTCGCCGCCGCCGACGATGACGACCTGGCCGGGCACGCTGCCCGCGACGACCGTGGTCTGCACGCGGTAGTCCGGGCCGAGCGTCGCGAGCGCCGCGGCAGAGGTCAGCGTCTTGAGCACGGACGCGGTCGGGCCCGGCTTGCCGCCGTTCCGGTCGAACAGCACCTGACCGGTCTTGGCATTGACGACCTGGGCCTCCAGGTTGCCGAGCCGGCCGTCCTGGGCCAGGGAGCCCACCGAGCAGGTGCGGATGCGGCTCGCGGCCGGCTGCGCGGCGGGCACGGGGCGCGCGGGGTCGGCAGTGGGAGTGGGAGTGGGGGTCGGCGTGGGCGTGCGGGTCGCGGAGTGGGTCGGCGTCACAGCGGGCGCGGCCCCGGCAGGCGCCGAGCCGGCCGTTGCGCCGAGAGCCACACTGCCCGCACCGAGGAGCACGAACGCGACGGTGGCGCCGGCGGCGATCCAGGCCTTCGGGTGGGTGCGGATGGCGGACAGGACGCCCGCGACGGCGCCGCTGAGGGCGCCGGAGACCGCCGCTCCCGAGCCCGCGCCGCCGGCCGAGCGACGGCCGGAAGGGGTCGCTCCCGCCCCGGGCTCACTCGTCGCAGAGGAGTCCCCGGTGGGGGGAACAGAGTTCGGGGGTTCGTCGATTCAGACCCGGTGCCGTCGGTTGCACCGGAGTCGCGCTGGTCCGGTTCGCGCATCCGGGTATAGTACCGGCGTTCCCTGAGAGCGCCAATCCGCCCGGGCCATCACTCCCGCGCTCCCCTCGCTCGCACCCGGCGCGTCGCGAAGGGAGATGAGGAAGCGATGGCGGCTCAGGGCACGGCTACCACCTGGTAGCCGGAGAACGCGACCGCCGCTGTCGAGTCAGGAGTCTACGCCGCCGGCGACGGGCGCGCACGGGAGAACGACCAGTGCCGACGGACTCGGAGAAAGACGGAAGAAACGGAGCCGCCCAAGGGAATCGAACCCTTGACCTTCTCATTACGAGTGAGATGCTCTGCCGACTGAGCTAGGGCGGCGTGGCCGGACTCGCGCCCGGGCACAGTCAGATAGCTTACCCGATCCCGCGGGGTGCTTTCGACCACGCGCGGAGGCGGCGGGCACGGCTCAGCTGAGCTGCCCGCCCAGGGCCTGGAGCTGCGCGAACGAGCTGCGGAGGCGGTCGGAGAGGGGCTCGACGCCGCCGTGGTCGGCCCAGCACGACCAGGCGTGCCGCATGCCGGCGAACGCCACGTAGGTGACCAGGCGCGCCCGCTGGTGCAGGGCCTCCTCGTCGGCGGCCAGCTCCGGATCGTCGTGCGCGAGCCTGCGCTGCACGACCGCGCTCAAGGCGTCCTCGAACTTGTGCATGCTCGCCATCCGCTGGGCGAACAGCTCAGGGTTGCCCTTCAGGAGCGAGCGGCGGAGGACATGCAGCTCCTTCGCGGTGGCCGCGTTCTCACCGTCATCGGAACCGCCGAGGTCGCCGTCCAGGTCGCCGGTCTCGATCGCCGCGATGAGGAGGGTGCCCATCCCGTCCAGGATCGGCTCGGCCGGGCCCGCCTCGATGAAGCGCTCGATGCTCTCCTCGTCGGGGAGCTCCGGGAGCTCGCCGATGATCGCGGACTCCTTGGACGGGAAGTAGTTGAAGAAGGTGCGCGGCGAGACGTTCGCCGCGTGGCTGATCTCGTCGACCGTGACATGGTCGAATCCCCGCTCGCTGGCCAGTTCGAGCGCGGCGAGCTGGATGGCGCGCCTGGTCGCGATGCGCTTGCGCTCACGGAGGCCCAGCTCGCCCTCCGAGGTTCCGATCTCTACAGTCACGGTTTCGATTATTTCACTGTCTGCAAAATTGCACCACTCAACGCGGCGGCGTTCAGCAGGTCTTGCCCGTGGGCGGCACAGTGCCCCCGACCAGGAAATCGTCCACGGTGTTGTTCACGCACGAGTTCGACTTGTTGTACGCCGTGTGGCCTTCGCCCTTGTAGGTGAGCAGGTGGCCGTTCTCCAGTTCGGACGCCATGTTCTTCGCCCACACGTACGGCGTGGCCGGGTCGTTCGTCGTGCCGACGACGAGGATGGGCGCGGAGCCCTTCGCCGCGATCGGGCCGCGCTGCACAGTGGACTTGTACGGCCAGGTGGCGCAGCCGATGTCGCCGTACGCCATGTACGGGCCGATCACGGGCGCCGCGACCGCGAGCTCGGCGGCCTGCGCCCGCATCGCGGCGGGGTTCGCGTCGTAGCCGTAGTCGAGGCAGTTGATGGCTGTGAACGCCTCGGTGGAGTTGTCCGAGTAGGTCCCGTCGCTATTGCGGCTGTTGTAGCCGTCGGCGAGGGTGAACGCCACGGAGGCCTCGCCCTTCATCACGCTCGCGAACATGCTGCTCAGGTACGACCACGCCGTCGCGTCGTAGAGCGGGTAGATGATCGCCGTGACGAGCGTGTTGGCGCCGAGCTCGCGACCGTCCGAGTTGCGGATCGGACTGCGCTCCACCGCGGCCAGCAGCTGGGAAATGGTCTTCATCCCGTCGTCGACCGTGCCGGTGAACGGGCAGTTCTTCTGCGTGAGGCAGTTCTTGAGGTACGCGCGGAGGGCACTCTCGAAGCCCACCGCCTGCACCTTCGTCACCTCGTCGTTGCTCGCCGCCGGGTCGAGCGCGCCGTCCAGGACGAGCCGACCGGTCTTGCCCGGATAGAGCCCGGCGTACACCGCGCCCAGGTAGGTGCCGTACGAGTAGCCGAGGTAGTTGAGCTTCGTGTCGCCGAGCACCGCGCGCAGGAGGTCGAGGTCGCGCGCAGCGCTCACCGTGTCGACGTGGTCGAGCAGAGCGCCGGTGTTCTTGGCGCACGCGGCGCCGAACTGCTGCGAGATGGCCGTGTTCTCGGCGATCCACTGGTCGGACCCGCGCTGTCCCGGCGTGATCCCGTAGAGGTAGTCGTCCATCTGCTTCGGGTCGTAGCACTTCACCGCGGTGGAATGGCCGACTCCGCGCGGGTCGAAGCCCACGACGTCGAAGTGGCTCTGCAGCGTCTTGTCGGTCGCGTAGTCGACCGAGTCCTTGACGAAGTCGTAACCGGAGCCGCCCGGGCCGCCGGGGTTGACCAGCAGGGAGCCCTGCTTGGTGCCCTTCGCCTGCTGGCGGATGAGCGCGAGGGAGACCTGGCCGGCGGAGGGGTCGCTCCAGGTCAGCGGCGCCTTGGCGGTCGCGCACTGCTTGCCGCTGGAGCAGTCGGTCCAGACCAGCTTCTGCTGGTAGAACGGCTGGAGGGCCGCCGACACCTTCTCGGGCGCCGGCGTGGAGGTCGTGGACGACTTCGCAGGGATGAACCAGGTGACGCAGCCGGTCAGCGTCAGCGCGACGACGGCGGCGATCGCGACGAAGACGGTGCGAGCGGCCCGCCGGCGGGCCGGACGGCCCTCTCGGATGGTCACAGGTCTGTCCCCTTTCGCGCGGCTCCCCCGCGCAGGATCGTCGTGAGCATGGCCTCCAGCGCGAGGGCGGGAGCGACGTTGCCGTCGATCCGCTCGCGCGCGGTCGTGACGGCATCCATCGCGGCGAGCGTAGCCGCGGGACTCGTGTGCACGCTGAGAGCGGTCAGGCGCTCGCCCAGCTCGACGTTCACGAGGTCGCTGCCGCTGCCGAGCTGGAGCATCATCACGTCGCGGTACAGCGAGAGCAGGTCGGTGAGGATGCGGTCGATGCCGTCGCGGAGGCTGCGGGTCGCCCGGCGCTTCTGGTCTTCTTCAAGCTGGCGGAGCTGGCCGCGCAGCGCGGGCGGGATGGCTCCGCCCGGCTCGATCCCGAGCGAGCGGAGGGCGTGCTCCCGCTCCTCGGCGTCGCGCTCCTCGGTGATGGCCTTCGCGTCGGCGCCCGCGACCTCCAGCAACGTGGCCGCGGCGAGCACGGCCCCGGAGACGGAGCGGATGCCGAGCGCGAGGTCGAGGGTCTGCGCGCGCCGGCGGCGGGCCTCCTCGTTGGTGGCGAGCCGGTGCGCCATCCCGATATGGCTCTGTGCGTGGCGCGCCGCGCGCTCGGCGACGACGCTGTCCACGCCGTCGCGGCGCTCGATCAGGCGCGCGACGTCCGCGACGCCGGGGACCTTGAGGCGCACGGTGCGGACGCGTGAGCGGATCGTCGGCAGCAGGTCGGCATCGCTCGGCGCGCAGAGGATCCAGACGGTCCGCTCCGGCGGCTCCTCCAGCGCCTTGAGCAGCACGTTGGACGTCCGCTCGGTCATCCGGTCGGCGTCCTCGATGACCATCACCCGGTAGCGACCGACCGACGGCGAGAACTGGGAGCTCGCGACCAGCGACCGCACCTCCTCGATGGAGATGATCACGCGCTCGGTGCTGAGGACGGCGAGGTCGGGATGCGTGCGGGCCTCGACCTGGCGCTGCGCGGCGAGGTCGCCCTCCGGGTCCCCCGGGCTGAGCAGGGCGGTGGCGAAGGCGTAGGCGAGGTTGGAGCGGCCGGACCCGGGAGGGCCGGTGATGAGCCACGAGTGCGTCATGCCGCGTGCAGCTTCCGCGGCGGGGCCGGAGGCGGTCGCCGCCTCGGCGGCGGAGCGGACGACGGCGATCGCCTCGTCCTGACCCGTCAGGTCGTCCCACACCGCCATGCGTTCCAGGCTAGTGGGAACGGAGGACAGCGCGGGCCCGGCTGCGGCGGTCAGACGCGGTCCTCCAGCCGGCGGCGGATGTCGGCGGCGATCTCCTCGACCGGGAGGGCGGCGTCCACCACGAGGAACCGCTCCGGCTCGGCCTCGGCGAGCCCGAGGTACGCCGCCCGGACGCGCGCGTGGAACTCGGACCGCTCGGCCTCCAGCCGGTCGTAGCTCGTGCGGGACGTGTCCAGCCGGGCGCGGGCCGCGGTCTCGTCGAGGTCGAGGAGGATCGTCAGATCCGGGAGGAGCCCTTCGGCTGCCCAGAGCGAGAGGTCGCGCACCTGCCCGGCATCGAGCACGCGGCCGGCGCCCTGGTAGGCGACGGACGAGTCGATGTAGCGGTCCTGCACGACGACCTCGCCGCGCTCCAGCGCCGGACGGACGACGGTCGCGATGTGGTGGGCGCGGTCGGCCGCGTAGAGCAGGGCCTCGGCGCGCGGCGCGATGTCGCCCCGGTGGTGGAGGACGATCTCGCGGATCTCCACCCCTGCCGCGGTGCCGCCGGGCTCCCTGGTGCGCACGACGGTGCGGCCGCGCTCGCGCAGCCACTCCTCCAGGAGGGCGGCCTGCGTCGACTTCCCGACGCCGTCGCCGCCCTCCAGAGTGATGAACAGGCCGCCCCGGGACTCGCTCACTCGGCGGTCTTCTTCGCCGCCGCGCGGGTCGACGTGCCGGTCTTGGGGGCGGCCTTGGACTTCGCGGCGGTGGTCTTGGCCGCCGTCGTCTTGGCTGCGGTCGTCTTCGCGGTGGTCTTCTTCGCCGCCGTGGTCTTCGCCGTGCTCGTCCGCGCGGTCGCGCGCTTCGCGGCCGGCTTCTTGGCCGGTCCCTTCGCGCGCTTGTCCGCCAGCAACTGCACGGCGCGGGCGAAGTCGACCTCATCCACCGTCTCACCCCGAGGGATGGTCGCGTTCGTCTCGCCGTCGGTCACGTACGCGCCGAACCGGCCGTCCTTGATCTTGATCGGCTTGCCGCTGACCGGGTCGGCGTCGAACTCCTTGAGCGCGCTGGAGGCCCGGCGATTGCCGTACTTCGGCTGCGCGAAGAGCTCGACGGCGCCGGCGAGGTCGATCCCGAAGATGTCGTCCTCGCTCGGGAGCGAACGCGTGTCCGTGCCCTTCTTCAGGTACGGGCCGTAGCGGCCGTTCGCCGCCTGGATCTCGATGCCCGTCTCCGGGTCGGCTCCGACGGTGCGCGGCAGGTCGAGCAGCCGCAGCGCGGTGTCGAGGTCGATGGTCGACAGGTCCATCGACTTGAACAGGGAGGCCGTGCGCGGCTTCGCCGCCGCCTTCTTCGCGGTCTTCTTCGGCTCGACGACCTCACCGGTCTGCGGGTCCACCTCGGGCTCCGGCTCCGGGTCGGCCTCGGTCACGTACGGCCCGAAGCGGCCGTCCTTGGCCAAGACGAGCTTGCCGCTGTCGGGGTTCGTGCCGAGCTCGCGGTCGGTCTGGACCGGCGCCTCGATGAGCTCCTTCGCCTTGGCGGGGGTGAGCTCGTCGGGGGCGAGGTCCGGCGGGAGGTTGACCCGGCGGGGCGTCGCATCCTCGGCGGCGCCGGCCTCCTGCACCTCCAGGTACGGGCCGTACTTGCCGATGCGCAGCGTCACGTCGTCGTCGATCGCGATCGAGTTGATGCTGCGCGCGTCGATCTCGCCGAGGTTGTCGATCACGCGGCGCAGGCCCTTGTGCTTGTCGCTGCCGAAGTAGAAGCTGTTCAGCCAGTCGACGCGCTCGGCCTCACCGTCGGCGATGCGGTCGAGGTCGTCCTCCATCTCCGCCGTGAAGTCGTACTGCACGAGGTCGCCGAAGTAGTCCTCCAGCAGGCGCACCACGGAGAAGGCGACCCAGCTCGGCACGAGCGCCTGCCCGCGCTGCGTCACGTAGCCGCGGTCGATGATCGTGGAGATGATGCTCGCGAACGTCGACGGACGCCCGATGCCGAGCTCCTCCAGCGTCTTCACGAGGCTCGCCTCGGTGTAGCGCGGCGGAGGGGTGGTCTCGTGGCCGTCCGCCGCGATGTCCTGGACGCCGAGCGCCTGGCCCTGCGTGAGCGGCGGCAGCTTCGCGTCGCCGCCCGCGTCGGCGTTGCGCTCCTCGTCGCGGCCCTCCTCGTACGCGTTGAGGAACCCGCGGAAGGTGATGACCGTGCCGCTCGCCGTGAACTCGGCGACCGTGCCGTCGAGGGGTCCTTCGCCGATCCGCGCCTCGACGGTGATCGAGGCGGTCTGGCCCTTCGCGTCGGCCATCTGGGAGGCGACGGTCCGCTTCCAGATCAGGTCGTAGAGCCGCAGCTCGGGACCGCGCAGGGACTTCTCCAGCTCGGCGGGCGTGCGGAAGACCTCGCCGGCGGGGCGGATCGCCTCGTGCGCCTCCTGCGCGTTCTTGCTCTTGGAGGCGTAGGTGCGGGGCTTGTCCGGGACGGTCTCCGGACCGTACAGCTTCGCCGCCTGGGTGCGCGCCGCGTTGGTCGCCTGCTGCGACAGCGACGCGGAGTCGGTGCGCATATAGGTGATGTACCCGTTCTCGTAGAGCGTCTGGGCGACGCTCATCGTCTGGCGGGCGGAGAAGCGCAGCTTGCGCGCGGCCTCCTGCTGCATCGTCGAGGTCGTGAACGGCGCCGCCGGCCGACGCGAGTAGGGCTTGGAGTCGACCTTCGCGACGGTGACGGCCGTGCTCTGCTGCCGCACGGCGTCGGCGAGCGCCTGCGCGGACGTCTCGTCGAGGATCGTGGCGCCGGAGGTCAGCCGGCCGTGGTCGTCGAAGTCGCGTCCGGTCGCGACGCGCTCGCCGTTCAGCCGGGCGAGCCGCGCCTCGAAGGCCGCGGCGTCCTCCGGGAGGAGCTGGGCGGTGAGCCCCCAGTAGGAGGCCGCGACGAACGCGAGCCGCTCGCGCTCGCGGTCCACCACGAGGCGGGTGGCCGCGGACTGCACGCGACCGGCCGAGAGCCCCGGACCGACCTTGCGCCACAGCACGGGCGACACCTCGTAGCCGTAGAGCCGGTCGAGGATGCGGCGCGTCTCCTGCGCGTCCACCAGGGCCGTGTCGATGTCGCGGGTGTTGTCCCGCGCCTTCTCGATGGCCTCCCGGGTGATCTCGTGGAACACCATGCGCTTCACGGGCACCTTGGGCTTGAGCACCTCGACCAGGTGCCACGCGATGGCCTCGCCTTCGCGGTCCTCATCAGTGGCGAGCAGGAGCTCGTCAGCGTCCTTGAGCGCCCGCTTGAGATCGGCGACCGTCTTCTTCTTCTGGTCGGACACCACGTAGTAGGGGGCGAACTCGTTCTCGACGTCGACGGAGAACTTGCCGAGCGACCCCTTCTTCAGCTCCGGCGGGAGGTTCTTGGGCTCGATCAGGTCGCGGATGTGTCCGACGGATGCCATCACCTCGTAGCCGTCGCCCAGGTACTGGGCGATGGACTTCACCTTGTTCGGCGACTCGACGATGACGAGCTTCTTGGTGCCAGACACGTGACTCCTCTTATATAGCAACTGTGTTCGTACGGACCTCACTGGTCCGAAGCGCGCTCCCCGAGCGCCGCGCAGAGGGCGGCGAGCGTGGGCCGCACGGCCCAACAGGCAAACCATACACACCTATGCCGCTTGTGTGCCTAATCGCCGGCCGCCCCGTTCGCCGCGGGCGGACGGCTCGTACGGCGGGGCCTGTTGCTCGCCGGGGCCCGGGAGGACAATGTGATCATGGCAACGACTTCAATGACGACGTACACCGCCAAGCTCATCGACGGCCCCCTGGAAGGCAAGACGATCACGACCTCCTTCCTCGACTCGGGCGACCCGCGACCCCGCCTCGAACTCCGCGCTGCGGCGGGCGGGAAGCACTACCTGTATGTCCGCGGCTCCGCGTCGGAGACGGAGTACGCGTCCGACGACCCGAGCGGCTCGCTCCCGAGCGCCGTGGCGTACCGGTACGTGGAGACGGTCTTCGACTGAGGCGGAGGCGAGCTCGTCACCGTGATCCCGGCGGACCCGCGCGGGCGGCCGCGAAGGCCTCCCACCCGAGATACGGGACGGAGACCTCCACGCTGACGACGACCGCCGCCACGACGCATCCCGTCACGAAGGCGCCGTTCGCCCGCGCCACGACGTCGGCCTCGGCGCACGGCTCGCCGCTCGCCCTGCCCGCAGCGACGTCCGCCGCGGCGAGCGCGGTCGCGTCGGCGGCGACCGCTGCCTTCTGACGCGCGCCCCAGGCTCCCACCACGCCGATCGCCGCGGTCGTGAGGGTGACCGTGACCGCGACGACGGCGAGCGCGAGGACCGTCCCCGCGCCGCGCTCGCGACGCGGCGGAAGCGGGGACTCCACGCACATGACACCGGAGAAGTGCCGACTCACGTTCATCCCTCCTCCTCCGTGTCATCGAGCACGCACGAGCGAGCCGACACCGTGAGCCCGAGAGCGCCGAGGCTGCCTGCCCGGCTCGGTGCCGTGACGGTCACGCACAGCAACCCGTCACCGGATCCGACCCGTCGGGACGCACCCTCCGGCGGTGGGGGCGCTACGTCGCCCCGACCGAGGAGCCGTGCCGCGGCCGCCGCGTGATCGAGCAGCCGCGCCTGCTGAGCACCCGCCTGAATCGCCCCGACGCAGAGCGCCAGGCACACCAGCACGGCGGGAAGGGCCGCGGCGAACTCGGCCGTCACGCTCCCCCGCTCGCCGGCTGAATCCGGCCCGACGCCGCTCGGCCAGCAGCCCCCGCGCATCCGGCGCCCTGCCGCTTCGTCAGCCATCGACCGTCAGCGCCCGCCTGACGAGGTCGGTGAGGATGGATTTGACCTCGTCGCCGCGCAGCAGCATCAGCAGCGTGCCGGCGAATGCCACCGCCGCCATCGTCGTGACGGCGTACTCCGCCGTGCTCGCTCCCCGTTCCTCCCCGCGCAGCCGGTGAATGATCTCCCGCATCTGTGGTCCCTTCTCTTTCGTCCGTCTTCTGTCGTTTCCGCCGGCCTCCGGCGGCACATATCGATCGTCGCGTCCGGCGTCTCCGTGGTGGGCGTCGCCGGCGAATCTGTGGACAACTCAGGTGAGGCCGGCGACGGTGGAGGACAGCATCCCGAGGATGACGGGCGCCACGCCCAGGAGCACGAACGCAGGGAGCACGCACACGCCGAGCGGGAGCAGCAGCCGCACGGCGAGCAGTTCCGCGCGGCGCCGGCCGTCCGCGCGGGCGGTCCGCCGTTGCTGTCGGGCCTCCGCGGACAGGAGTTCGATCGCCGGCGCTCCCGCTCGCTCGGCGATGCGGAGCACCCTGTCGACGGACGCGTCACCGTCCGCGACCGCGTCGAGGCCGATGCGGCGCCCGACCTGCGCGATCGTCACCCGAGCGGACGGCACCGACATGCCTGCGGCGAGCGCGATCGCCATCAGGTCGTGCCGGATCCCCGGGACCGGCCCCTCCCGGGCCGCCGATCTGACCAGTGTGCGCGTCCAGGAGCGGCCCGCGATGAGCAGACCGCACCCGGACCCCGCCGACATCCAGCCGAGCGGACCGGCGATCAGCGTGCCGAGCACGTCGACGCCGATCGCGTAAGCCATGCCGACGCCGACGAGCGGCAGCCAGGACATCAGGCGGGCGGTCGCGCGCGGGCCGGCGAGCGCGGTGGCGATGTCGCGCTCCGCTCCGGCACGATCGCGCAGGGCCTCGGCCGCGCCGCGCAGCACGGGCGCGAGCGAGGCGCCGGCGTGTTCTGCGACGGCCCACGCGGCGGCGACGGCTGCCATACCGGCGTTGCCGCCGCTGGGAGGCTCCTTCTCACCCATCCCGCCGCCCGCAGCCGCCGCGGCGAGCGCCTCGGACGGTGGTGTCCCCGCCGCGACGAGCGCCGCCGCCCGCACCAGAGCTGGATGCGTCGCCTCCGCAGCCACGTACTCCCACGCCGACCGGGGCGAGATACCGGCATCGAGAAGCACCGCGAGCGCTTCCACCGAGCTCGACAGGTGGTCGTCGTCCGGACGGCCTGCTCGATCGCGCGCGGCCCGCCGTCGCTCACTCATGCGGCACCACCGCGAGCCGTCCATCCTGGGTCGTCGTGAACCGGCCGAAGCCGGCGACCTGGCGGCGGTCTCCCGAGCGCTCGAGGTGGACGATCAGTCCGATCGCACTGATCGTCTGACGCGCCGTCGCGATGTCGTCGAGGCCGGCGAGGGCGCCCAGGGCCTCCATCCGGGCGGGGACGTCGTCCAGCGAGTTGGCGTGGAGGGTGCCGGCGCCGCCGTCGTGGCCGGTGTTCAGGGCGGAGAGCAGGTCGGCGACCTCCTCGCCGCGGCACTCGCCGAGGACGAGCCGGTCCGGTCGCATCCGCAGGGCCTCCCGCACCAGTCTGCGCAGTCCGACGCCGCCCGCGCCCTCGAGGTTCGGCTGGCGGGTCTGCAGGCCGACCACGTGCGCGTGCGGGACGCGCAGCTCGGCGACGTCCTCGATGAGCACGATTCGCTCGGTAGGCGGCGCGTGCGCGAGGACGGCGGCCAGCAGCGTCGTCTTGCCCGCGCCGCCGGCGCCGGTCACCAGGATGTTCGTCCGTGCGGACACCGCCGCTCGGAGCACGGCCGCGCCGTCGGCGGTCAGCGAACCAGCCCGGACCAGGTCGTCCATCGTGAGCGCGGCGGGTGCGGGGACGCGGATCGACAGCAGGGTCCCTCCCGTCGAGATGGGCGGGAGCACCGCGTGGACGCGGATCCCGCCGGGGAGCCGCACATCCACGAACGGCGTCGCCTCATCGATGTGCCTGCCGCCGGTGGCGATCAGCCGGGTCGCCAGCCTGCGCGCGGCGTCAGCGTCGGCCGTCCAGCCGTCGACCCGGTGGAGGCCGCGCGGGCCGCCGTCCGACCAGAGGACGCCGTCGCCGGTGACGAAGAGGTCCGTGACGCCCGCGCGCATCAGGTACGGAGCCAGCGGGCCGAAGGTGTCCCAGACGTCCGGGGCGGGAGGTGGTGGTGCGCTGAGCGGAGGTCGGACGGGCGGCGACGCCCACGGCAGGGACGGGGCGAACTGCGACGACTGCGTCACCGTCGCGATCGACGGCGTGATCCACTGGCTTGAATTCCTCATGACCTCGACGCTACGAAGCCCGAAGAACGGTCGGGGCCGGCGAAGAAGATCCGTGGAGAACCCGCGTCATCCACAGGCGGTCGTGGACAAGTCCACGAAAGGCGTCAAGCATGAGCCGTCGGGTTAAAAAAGGGGGCCGCACCTATTGGGGGGAACAGGTGCGGCCACTGCGGCGCATGATTGGGGGGAATCGATTGCGCCGCACGCCAGAATTTGTCATTCGGCCGCTGCCTAGTTTACGCAGAATCAATGCAAACGCAAGTCTGCTCGGAGGCCGTCACCCGCTGGTTGTAGAGTCAGGGATTGTCGCGCCACGACTCGAACACCAGCATCGCGAAGGAGCGAAAAGACTCCCCATGAGCAACACAATCGACAATCTGCTGCACGAAGCCCGGCGGTTCGCGCCCAGCGAGGAGTTCGCGGCCAACGCGGTCGCGACGGCCGAACTCTACGAACGCGCATCGGCGGACAGGCTCGGATTCTGGGCCGACCAGTCGCGCGACCTCCTGCACTGGCACACGCCCTTCACGCGCACCCTCGACTGGACGAACCCTCCCTTCGCGAAGTGGTTCGACGACGGCGAGCTCAACGTGGCCTACAACTGCCTCGACCGCCACGTCCTCGCCGGCAACGGCGACCGCGTCGCCATCCACTGGGAGGGCGAGCCGGGCGACACCCGCTCGATCACGTACGCCGAGCTGACCGCGGAGGTCAAGAAGGCGGCCAACCTGCTCACGAGCCTCGGCATCCGCGCCGGGGACCGCGTCGCGATCTACCTGCCGATGATCCCGGAGGCCGTCATCGCGATGCTGGCCGTCGCCCGCATCGGCGCGGTCCACTCCGTCGTCTTCGGCGGCTTCAGCGCCGAGTCCCTCCGGTCGCGCATCGACGACGCCTCGGCCAAGCTCGTCATCACGGCCGACGGCGGCTGGCGCAAGGGCCGGGTCTTCCCGCTCAAGGACGCCGTCGACGCGGCGCTCGCGAACGGCGAGTCCACGGTCGAGCACGTGCTCGTCGTCAAACGCGGCGAGAACGAGGTCGCCTGGACCGAGGGCCGCGACCTGTGGTGGCAGGACGAGATCGCGCTGGTCGACGCCGACCACGTCGCCAAGGCCTTCCCCGCCGAGAACCCGCTGTTCATCCTGTATACGTCCGGCACGACCGGGAAGCCGAAGGGCATCCTGCACACCTCGGGCGGCTACCTGACGCAGGCCGCGTTCACACACAAGAACGTCTTCGACCTCCACCCGGAGTCCGACGTGTACTGGTGCAGCGCCGACGTCGGCTGGATCACCGGCCACACCTACGTCGTCTACGGTCCGCTCGCCAACGGAGCCACCCAGGTGCTGTTCGAGGGCACCCCGGAGACGCCCCACCCGGGCCGCTGGTGGGAGATCATCGAGAAGTACAAGGTCTCGATCTTCTACACGGCGCCGACCGCCATCCGCTCCTTCATGAAGATCGGGCGCCAGCACCCGCAGAAGTTCGACCTGTCCAGCCTGCGCGTGCTCGGCTCCGTGGGTGAGCCGATCAACCCCGAGGCGTGGATGTGGTACCGCGACGTCATCGGCGGCGGGGACACCCCGATCGTGGACACCTGGTGGCAGACCGAGACCGGCGCGATCATGGTCTCCGCGCTCCCCGGCGTGACCACCCTCAAGCCGGGCAGCGCGCAGGTCCCATTGCCGGGCATCTCGATCGACATCCTGGACGAGGCGGGCGTGCCGGTCGGCAAGGACCAGGGCGGCCTCCTCGTCGTCACCGAGCCGTGGCCGAGCATGCTCCGCGGCATCTGGGGCGACCCGGACCGCTTCGTGGAGACGTACTGGTCGAAGTTCGGCGACAAGTACTTCGCCGGCGACGGAGCCCGCTACGACATGGACGGCGAGATCTGGCTCATGGGGCGCGTGGACGACGTCATGAACGTCTCGGGCCACCGCCTCTCGACGGCCGAGATCGAGTCCGCGCTGGTCGCGCACCCGCTCACGGCGGAGGCCGCGGTGGTCGGAGCGGCGGACGAGACGACCGGCCAGGCCGTCGTCGCGTTCGTCATCATCAAACAGAACCAGCTGGAGACGGCCGAGTCCATCGACGTCGCGGCGGAGCTGCGCAAGCACGTCTCCGAGCAGATCGGCGCGATCGCCCGCCCGCGGGACATCTTCATCGTGACGGAGCTGCCCAAGACCCGCTCCGGCAAGATCATGCGCCGCCTGCTGAAGGACGTCGCGGAGGGCCGGGAGGTCGGCGACACGACCACGCTCGCGGACACGGCAGTAATGAGCTCCATCCAGGCGAAGCTCACGTAGCCGTCGCCGAGCCCCAGACAATGAACCGCCGCGGATCAATGCGATCCGCGGCGGTTCCGTTCGCGGTGGTTCTACTCGAACGCGACGATGATCTCGACCTCGACGGGCGCGTCGAGCGGCAGGACCGCGACGCCGACCGCGGAGCGGGCGTGGACGCCGGCGTCGCCGAAGATCTCGCCGAGCACCTCGGACGCGCCGTTGATCACCCCGGGCTGGCCGGTGAACGACGGGTCGGACGCGACGAAGCCCACGACCTTGACGACCCGCGTCACCCGGTCGAGCGAGCCGATGACGCTCTTGACCGCTGCGAGCGCGTTGAGCGCGCAGATGCGGGCGTACTCCTTGGCGTCGTCGGCCGGTACGAGGCCGTGGCCGTCGCCGACCTTGCCGGTCGCCGGGAGGGCGCCGGAGACCATCGGGAGCTGGCCGGAGGTGTAGACATGGCCGGCGTCGACGACGGCCGGCGTGTAGGCGGCGACGGGCGGCACGACGTCCGGGAGGTCGATCCCGAGCTCGGCCAGGCGCGCTTCGACGGCGCCCATCAGGCGGCGTCCTCGGCCGGCACCGGACGCTTGAGGTAGGCGACCAGACCGCCCTCGGGGCCGGTCACCACCTGCACCAACTCCCACCCCTCCGAACCCCAGTTGTTGAGGATGGCGGCCGTGTTATGGATCATGAGAGGAGTCGTAAGGTATTCCCAGCGCAGCATGGTGCTCTTTTCATTCGGGGGTTTAACAGCTTCATCGCCTACTCTGATCCTATGTCTGCGCAAAAACCACAGGCTAGAGGTGTGCTCGGAGCAGTCGGCGCGTTCGTCGGCATGAGTGCCGTGGCCGGTCTTCTGGTCACCGCTGCCGTCACCCCCGCCATCGCCGTGACGGGCATGGCCGCCAACAACGGTATCGGCGTGTTCGAGGGCCTCCCCGAGTACCTCCAGATCGGCCAGCTCGCCCAGCCGACGACCATTTACGCGAAGGCGTCGGACGGCTCCGACGTTGCTCTCGCGACCTTCTACTCCCAGAACCGTCTCCCGGTCGGCTTCGACCAGATGTCGCAGGCGGTCAAGGACGCCGCCATCGCCGGTGAAGACCCGCGGTTCTACAGCCACGGCGGCGTCGACATCCAGGGCACCATGCGTGGTGTGCTGTCGACGGTCTCCGGCGGCGGCGTGCAGGGCGGCTCCTCCATCACCCAGCAGTACGTCAAGAACGTCCTGCTGCAGAAGTGCGAGGCCATGCCGCTCAAGACCGACGCGGAGAAAAAGGCGTACCAGAACTGCGTCGACGACTCGACGGGCGTCACCCCCGACCGCAAGGTCAAGGAGATGAAGTACGCCATCGGTCTCGAGAAGAAGTACACCAAGGACCAGATCCTCGAGGGCTACCTCAACATCGCCGGCTTCGGCGGATCGGTCTACGGCATCGAGGCCGCGGCACGCTACTACTACAACACCACGGCCGCCGCACTGACCCCCGCGCAGGCCGCGAGCCTGGTCGCGATCGTCAACGAGCCGACGGGGCTCAAGATCGACAACCCGAGCTCCACAACGAACGGCGCGGCCAACGGCTACGTCAAGAACAAGGACCGTCGCGACTACATCCTCGGCAAGATGTACGAGTACAAGAAGCTGACCAAGGCGCAGTACGACGACGCGATCAAGACCCCGATCCAGCCGGTGATCACGCCGTCGGCACGCGGCTGCCAGACCGCGGGAGGCGCGGCCTACTTCTGCGACTACGTGCAGAAGATCATCCTCAACGACCCGTCGTTCGGCCAGGATCTGGACACCCGCACGGCGAACTTCAACCGCGGCGGCTACAAGATCTACACCTCGCTCGACCTCGACCTGCAGAAGGTCGCGGAGGACACGCTCGCGTCGTATGTGCCGCAGGTCTACAAGGTCGACATCGGCGGCGTGCTGGTCGGCGTCCAGCCGGGCACGGGCCGCGTGCTCTACATGGCGCAGAACAAGCAGTACAGCCAGGACCCGGATGTCCTCAACTCCGGCGCGCAGTACACGAGCATCAACTACGCCACCGACTACGCCTACGGCGGCTCGGGCGGATTCCAGGTGGGATCGACGTACAAAGTGTTCACGCTCGCCGAGTGGCTCAAGCAGGGCCACTCGCTCAACGAGACCGTGAACGCGAACATCCGTACGTACACGAAGTTCAAGGACACGTGCGACGGTGACTGGACGGGAACGTACCGGCCGACCAACGACTCCTCCGGTGAGGAGGGCATCCGCACGGTGCAGAACGCGACGACGAACTCCATCAACACCGCGTTCATCGCCATGGCCTCCCAGCTCGACCTGTGCCAGATACGGAACGAAGCACAGGCCTTCGGCGTCCACACCGCGACCAACGCTCCGCTCGCGACCAACCCGGCGTCCGTGCTCGGCACCAACAACATCGCACCGCTGACGATGGCCACGGCGTTCGCCGGCATCGCGAACAACGGGATGACCTGCACGCCGATCGCGATCGACAAGATCGTGAGCGGAGACGGCAAGGAGATCGCACCGCCGGCGAGCAAGTGCGCGCAGGCGATCGACCCCGCCATCGCCAACGCCATGGCCAAGGGACTGATGGGCCCGCTCCAGAACGGCACCGCCGCCGGCATGAACACCACGGGCAAGGACATGCTCGGCAAGACCGGCACCACGGAGAACAACGAGCAGCTCTGGCTGGTCGCGGCGACCACAAAGGTCGCCGGCGCGTACTGGGTCGGCAACGTCAGCGGTCACCAGGACATGCGCAGGATCTACCCGACGCACGGCACGACGCCCGCCATCGCGCGAACGGCTGTGATGCGGTCCATGATGTCCGCAGCAGTGGGCAAGTACGGCGGGGACCCGTTCCCGACGCCGCCGAGCAAGCTCGTGCAGGGCATCCAGGTCGCGGTCCCCGACCTCACCGGCAAGTCGCCCGACGAGGCGAAGGCCATCCTGACCAGCCTGGGCCTCGACAGCGCGGACGGCGGTCCGCAGGACTCCGCCGCTCCCGCCGGGACGGTCGCGTCGACCAACCCGCCCGCGGGCTCGCAGGTCGGCAAGGGGACCGTCATCACGATCTACACGAGCAACCAGTCGCTCGTCGCCATCCCGAACGTCGTCGGCCAGAAGCTCTCGGCGGCGCAGGCTGCCCTGGCTGCGGCCGGCTTCGTCGCGAAGGTCGGCGGCGGCGCCTCCCCCGACGACGTCGTCCAGGCGATGGACCCCGGCGCGGGAACGGCCGCGAAGGCCGGCACCCAGGTCACCCTCACACTGCAGAAGAGCACCCCCACTCCCGGACCGGGAGCGGGCGGCTAGTGCCCGGCGCTTCGCGCTTCCGGCCGGTGGGCACCGCACTCGCGGTGCTCGCCGGCGCGGGCGCGGCCGCCTTCGCCTACGGCTCGCTCGTGGAGCGCCGCGCGTTCACGCTCCGCGAGGTGAGTGTGCCGGTGCTGCCGGCCGGCGCCGAGCCGATCCGGGTCCTGCACTTGTCGGACCTGCACATGGCGCCCTGGCAGACGGACAAGCAGGAGTGGCTGCGCCAGCTCGCGCGGTTCCAGCCGGACCTCATCGTGGACACGGGCGACAACCTGGGCCACGAGGACGGCCTGGAGGGCATCCGCGCCGCGTTCGACGCGTTCCGCGGCACCCCCGGCGTCTTCGTCCACGGCTCGAACGACTACTTCGGCCCGCAGTTCAAGAACCCGTTCAAATACCTCCTCGGCCCGTCGAAGCGGCACTCGTCGACGGCCCCCGCCTCGACGACAAGGCGCTCACCGCGTACTTCGGGAGCCTCGGCTGGCTGAACCTCAACAACGCCGCCGGCGCCCTCGACATCCGCGGGACGCATCTCGAGTTCTTCGGCGTCAACGACCCGCACATCCACGCGGACCGCGTGGAGGCCATCCCCGGCGCCCTGGACGAGCTGCGCGAGGACGACCCGTACTCGGACGACGCGACGTGGCCGGCGGACGAGCCGCGCACGGAGCGGCCCACGGTCACGCTCGGCGTGGTGCACTCCCCGTACCGGCGGGTGCTCGACGCTTTCGTCACCTACGGCGCCTCGATGATCTTCGCCGGCCACACGCACGGCGGCCAGGTGTGCGTGCCCGGGTTCGGCGCGCTCGTCACGAACTGCGACATCCCGCGCTCGCAGGTCAAGGGGCTGAGCATCTGGCGGCACGCGTTCCGGGCGGCCTACCTCAACGTGTCGGCGGGCATCGGGACGTCGATCTATGCGCCGGTGCGGTTCGCCTGCCGGCCGGAGGCGACGCTGGTCACGCTGACGGCGTCGGAGTGAGCCGGGTGGTCATTCGCACCCCCGCGCTCGTGTATCCTAGATGAGGCCTTCGGGCCACCGGGGTGTGGCGCAGCTTGGTAGCGCGCTTCGTTCGGGACGAAGAGGCCGCAGGTTCAAATCCTGTCACCCCGACCCAAAGGCAAGAGCCGGTTCGATGATTCGAACCGGCTCTTTTGCATTCTGCTCCAGCGTGCCGTCACTTCGCCGAGATGCCTCCGAGCATGCCGGAGATGAAGCGCTTCTGCAGGACGAAGTACAGGATCACGATCGGGAGGGCGACGATGATGCCGGCTGCGCTCAGGAGGGAGTAGTCGGTGAGGTGCTCGCCCTTGAAGAACGCCAGCCCGAGCGGGGCCGTCCGGCGATCCTCGCTCGTGATCAGCACCAGGGGCATCAGGAACTCGTTCCAGGTCCACATCGCCACGAGCACGCACATCGTCATGATCGGCGCAAGGGACGGCGGGACGATCACCTGCCACAGCACCCGCAGGTCGCGCGCTCCGTCGATGCGGGCCGCCTCGATGATCTCGCCGGGGAACGAACGGAACTGGTTCCGCATCCAGAAGATCGCGAACGCGAGCGACTGGGCGGTCTGCGGCAGGATGAGGCTCTGATATGTGTCGGTGAGACCCACGCTGCGCAGGTTGAAGTACAGCGGGATGATGAACGCCTCCGCGGGCAGCATCAGCCCCGCGAGCATCACGAAGAAGAGGATGCCCGATCCGACGAAGTCGAGCCGCGCGAACGCGAACCCGGCCAGCACGGCGAGGATCGTGGTGAGCGCCACGACCCCGACCGTCACGATGAGGCTCGACACCATGTAGGAGGCGAAGTGGCCCTCCGACCAGGCGGTCGCGAAGTTGCCGAGGTCGACCGCCGTCGGCACGGCGAACCCGCCGTTGTTCGACGTCGCCGGGGTGACCGCAGAGAACAGCACTCCGATCAGCGGGACGATCGCGAAGAGCCCGAACAGCGACAGGACGACGTAGTCGACGATCTTCTCGCGGGCGGTGAGTCTCATTGCGCGTCCTTCGGCTGGAGTCTGCTGATGAGGGCGGTGACGACCATGATCACGGCGGTCAGGGCGACGGCGACCGCCGCAGCCGACCCCACCTGACCGGTGTTGAAGGCTCGGTTGTAGGCCTCGAACGCGGGCACGGTCGTGGAGGTGCCCGGACCGCCTCCGGTCGTCACGTAGACGAGGTCGAACGTCTTCAGCGCCGACACGACGGTCAGCGTCAGGGCGACCGCGATCTGGCCGCGCAGCGCGGGCAGGGTGATCGCGAAGAACTCGCGCGCTGCGCCGGCACCGTCGAGACGGGCCGCCTCGAACAGCTCCGGCTGGATGTTGCCGACACCGGAGAGGAACAGCACCAGGCAGAGCCCGATGTTGAGCCAGGTGCCGACGAACCCGATAGCGGGGAGGGCGAAGCTGTAGTCGCCGAGCCACACCCGCGCGAGGTCGCCGAGCCCGAGCAGGCGCAGCGTCTGGTTCAGGAGGCCGTCCTGCGAGTAGATCGAGACCCAGATCGTCGCCACCACGACCGAGGCGATCACCTGGGGCAGGAACAGGACGGTCCGGTACACGCTCATCCCGCGCAGAGCGTTGGCCCGTGAGATCAGCGCGGTGAGGAACAGGGCGAAGAGGATCGGGATGGCCGCGTAGAACACCATCAGCACGAGCGCGTGCGCGAAGGCGCCGCGCAACTCCGGGTCGGCGAACACCGACAGGTAGTTGCCGAAGCCTGCCCAGGTCGCCGCCGACAGCCCGTCCCAGTCGTAGAACGAGTACTGGATGGTCTGGACGAAGGGCCAGCCCAGGAAGATCGCGAAGACGACGAAGGCCGGGAGGACGTAGAGGTAGGCCACCCGGCTGCGGCGCCGGCGCCCCGGACGGGCGGAGCGCGGGGCCCCGTCCGTCCGGGCGCCGGTCGCCGCCGACGCGCCCCTGTTGGCGGTCACTGTCATCCGTTGCTCTTCGTGAACTTCGCGTAGTCGTCTTGCAGGGTCTGCCCGAACTGCTCCGGCGTCGTCTTCAGTGCAATGAGGTCCTGGGCGGCGGCGGTGATCGTGTCGTAGAACGTCGGGGTCGCGTAGTCGAGGTACGGGGTGATTCCGTTGCTCTTCGAGATGGTCATGTAGTCGGCCGTGATGTCGCCGGTGACCGTTCCCTTGGCGGGCATGGAGCCGCTGGGGACGACGGTGGGCAGGTTGCCGGTCTTGACCAGCACGTCCGACGCGTTCTTGTCGGTGACGAAGTCGATGTAGGCGGCTGCGGCGTCGGCGTGCTTGGTCTTGGACGTGATCGCCCAGGCCAGGCCCTCGCCTCCCATCGTGACCGGGGTCGAGGAGCCCTCCGGCTTCAGAGCGGTGAACCCGATGTCCTTCGACGCGGCGGCGTCGGCCAGCGTGGCCAGGTACCAGGTGCCGGTGACCAGGAAGGCCGCGCCTCCCTTGCCGAAGGCGGCGACCGCCGCATCGCGCGAGACGCCGTTGGCTCCCGGCGTGATGTAACCGGACTTCTGCCAGCCCTGCACGACACTGGCGGCCTTGACCGCGTCGGAGTCCGTCCAGGCCCCGCTGGAGCCGCTCACCAGGTCGTTGACCTTCGTGCCGGCGAGCGCCGACAGGGCGAGCCCGTACAGGTGGATGCCGGGGCTCTTCTCCACGTCGCCGTAGCTGAGCGGGAGGTCGCCGGCGGCCTTGACCTTGGCCATGTCGTCGGTCAGCTCCTGCAGCGTGGTGGGCGGCGCGCCGATGCCGGCCTTCTGCAGCACGGCCTTGTTGTAGTAGAGGCCGACGAGCTCACCGGTCTGCGAGACGCCGAACAGCTGGTCGCCCTGCCAGGTCTTGCCGTCGGACGAGAACGAGTTGAGCTTGAGCAGGCTCGACGGGTAGTAGTCGTTCCACTTGTAGAGGCCGGCGTAGTCGTTGATCGGCCGCAGAAGGCCGGCCTTCACGAACGCGCCCATGTCGGGATAGCCCTGGTTGGCCTGCACCACGTCCGGCGGGTTGTCGCCGGACAAGGCGAGCTTGAGGGTCGTCTTGAGGTCGGAGAACGAGCGCGAGACGCGCTTGATTGTGACGTTGGGGTACTTCTTCTCGAAGGCGGCGTTCAGCTGCTTCTGTGCGACATCGATGCCGCCGTCGGTGTTCTGGTCCCAGACCGTGAGGGTGATGTTGCCCGAGCCCACGCTCTTGGAGACAGGGCCGAGGCTCTGCGATGCCGCCGGGGCCGAGCCGCCGGGCGCGCAGGCGGTCAATCCGAGGGCGACCGCTGTGAGAGCGCCGGCGAGGATCGCGGCTTTCCTGGTGAATCTCATGGTGTGTTTCCGTTCTGTCGGGGAACCGGGTTCGATGCGGGAGTGGTGCGGAACAGGGAACAGGGTGCGTGGAGCAGGTGTGCCGGTCGGTGCGCGCCGATCACAGCGCGGCGGTCTCCGGCAGGCGATCGAGGAACGACCAATCGCCCTCCGGCCGATGGCGTTCGACGAACGCCAGGAGGTCCGCCGGTCTCGGTGCGCTGGCCGCGCCGCCGAGCCCGGTGACCGAGAGGGAGGCGCTGAGCGCCGCGAAGCGGAGGCGGTCGGGCAGGTCCCAGCCCCGGAGCCCGGCGGCCATGAACGTCGCGACGAAGACGTCGCCCGCCCCGGTCGGGTCGACCACGGCGACCTGCGGCGTCGGCACCTCGACCACCCGCCCCGCCGCGGAGTCGACGGCGACGACGCCGCGCGGGCCGCGCGTCACCACTGCGAGCGGCACGCGCTCCGCGAGCGCCTTCGCCGCGGCGACCGCGTCGTCAGTGCGGGTGTAGCGCATGGCCTCCGCATCGTTGGGGACGAACACGTCCACCTCCCCCAGCCGGTCGAGGACCTCGGCTGACCACTCCCCCGTGTGATCCCAGCCGACGCCGCCGACCACGGTCGTGCCCGCCCTCCGCAGCCCGGCCACCCACTCCGGGAGGTCGTCGGCGACGCCGACATGCACGGCGGCGACGGCGCCGAGGTCATCCGGCACTTCCAGCCGGCCGAGGCGCTCCTGGTAGGTGATGAAGCTGCGGTCGTCGGCGGTGGTGAGCGAGACCGTCACCGGGCTCTGGTGGCCGGGCACGCGCTGGAGCAGACGGGTGTCGAGGTTGGGCTCGCCCTCCAGGGTGGAGCGGATGTGCGTGCCCAGCGGGTCGTCTCCCAGCTGGGAGAGCAGGAGGGTGTGCGCGCCCGCTCTGGCGGCTGCGACCGCACGGTTCGCCGCGCCGCCTGGGGTGATGGTGAACGCGTCCGCGTAGACCTCCGCTCCGACGTCCGGCACGTCCACTCCGGCGAAGACGACGTCGCAGAAGATGTCGCCGGTGAACAGGAGCTCGGCTCCTTCGTGCAGCGGTCGTGCGGTCACGGGGTCTCCTCTTCGTCGCGGATCCGTGCGGGATGGAATGCTCGAGTTTGCGTGACTACGGGTCGGAACCGCTGATATCCAGCAAGCTTGCGCATCCAGTGTTTCGATCACATTACCCGTGTGACGCACTTTTGTTAAGTTTGCACGATTTGTCAATTCCGGCTGAGTGATTTTGCGCGACTTTGCTCAAGTGTGGGTAGAGTGTCCACATGATCCTTCGCGAGAGGCAGAACCGCATCATCACCGCATTGCAGGCCGACGGTTCCGCCTCCGTGCGCGAACTCGCAGCGGCCCTCGCGGTCAGCGAGTCGACGATCCGCAGAGACCTGGAACTCCTCGACCGCAACGGCGAGCTCACCCGCACGTACGGCGGGGCGGTCATCAAACCCGGCGCGACCGTGGAGGACCATGGCCGCACCCTCGACGAGGGCATGTTCGACGACAACCACGACGTCGACCTCAAGTCGCGGATGGCCGACGCCGCCGCGGCGATGGTCACCGACGGGAGCGTCATCATCCTCGACATCGGCACGACGACTCCCCTGGTCGCCCGCCGGCTCCGGGGACGCGACATCACGGTCATCACCTCCAACCTCGCGGTGTTCGACGAGCTGCGCGACGACGAGGCGGTACGGCTCGTGCTGCTCGGCGGCGTCGTGCGCCGCAACTACCGCACGCTCGTGGGCTCGCTCGCCGAGCTCGCCCTCAGCCAGATCAGCGCCGACATCGTGTTCCTCTCCTGCACCGGAGTCCGTGCCAACGGGCACGTCGTCGACAACATGGCCGTGGAGGCGCCGATCAAGCAGTCCATGATCGCCGCATCGGACAAGGTGGTCCTGCTGGCGTCCGAGGCCAAATTCCCGGGGAGCGGCGCCTTGCGGCTCTGCTCCCTCACCGATGTCGACGCGCTGGTCACCACTTCCGGCGCGCCCGACGAAACGCTCGCACTGTGCCGGAACGCCGGCGGAGAGGTCACTGTCGTATGAAGCTCTGCATCCTCGGTGGCGGAGGATTCCGCACCCCCTACGTCTACCAGGCGCTCTTGCGCGACACCGGCACGCCCCGGGTCGAGGAGGTGGCGCTCTACGATGTCGACGAGGACAGGCTGTCGGCGATGGTCGCCATCCTGACGGAGCTGGCCGCCGGGTTCCTCGACGCGCCACGGCTCTCGCCGACCACCGAGTTGCGCCGTGCGGTCGACGGCAGCGACTACGTCTTCGCCGCCCTCCGCGTCGGCGGGTTGGAGGGCCGCCGCTGCGACGAGCACGTCGCGCTCGACCTCAACGTGCTCGGCCAGGAGACCACCGGCCCCGGCGGCCTCGCCTACGCCCTGCGCACCGTGCCGGTCATGGTGGAGGCCGCGAAGGCGATCAAGGAGCTCGCTCCCGACGCCTACGTGATGAACTTCACGAACCCGGCAGGCATCATCACCGAGGCGATGCAGTCGGTGCTCGGGGACCGAGTGCTCGGAATCTGCGACACGCCGTCCGGGCTCGGCCGCCGCGTGGCCGGCCTCCTCGGCCTCGACCACACCCGTGTGGAGATGGACTACGTGGGGCTCAACCACCTCGGCTGGATGCGGCGCGTGCTCTACAACGGCCGCGACGTCCTCCCCGAACTGCTGGGCGACGACGCGCTGCTCGCGGCCATGGAGGAAGGGCACGTCTTCGGAACGGATTGGATCCGCACGCTCGGCGCCGTTCCGAACGAGTACCTGTACTACTACTACTTCAACCGCGACGCCGTGCGCACGATCATCGACTCCGGCAGAACGCGGGGCGACTTCCTCGCCGAATCGCAGCGTGACTTCTACACGCGCGCTGCGACGGCGGGCAACGGGGTCGCCGAGCTCTGGCGCTCCACGGTCGAGCGCAGGAGCGCCTCCTACATGGCGGAGGCGAAGGGCGGAACGCAGGACGCGCCGACGCACGTCAGGGAGCGTGAGGCCGATCCGGCCCACCAGGGCTACGCGGGCGTGGCGCTCGGCGTCATGGCGGCCATCAGCCGCAACGAGCGGCAGACGATGATCCTCAACGTGCGCAACAACGGCACCATCCACGGCCTCCCCGACGACGCCGTGGTCGAGGTGCCGACCCTCGTCGACGCCAACGGGGTGCACCCGTTGACCACGGACCAGCCGAACCTGCACCAGATCGGCCTGATGTCGCAGGTGAAGGACGTCGAACGGCACACCATCGCCGCCGCGCTCACCGGCTCGAAGTCGGAGGCCGTGGCCGCGTTCGCCCTCCACCCGCTCGTGGACAGCGTGACCGTCGCCCGTCAGCTGGTCTCCGGCTACATCGACCGCATCCCCGAGGTCGCGGCGGTTCTCACGCGGTGAGGATCGTCGTCTCCGCCGGGCCGGAGGAGGCAGGGGAGGCTGCTGCGCGACTGGTGCTGCAGCGGCTCTCCGTCTCCTCCGGCCGGGTCCTCGGCGTCGCGACGGGGTCCAGCCCCGGCCCGCTGTACCGGGCGCTGGCCGCCTCCGTGCGCGCGGGCGCCGATCTGTCGGACGTCCGGGGCTTCGCCCTGGACGAGTACATCGGGCTCCCGCGCGAGCATCCGCAGAGCTACCACTCGATCGTCGAGCGCGACGTCGCCATGCCCCTCGGCCTCCGGCCGGAGGCGATCCTCGTCCCGGAAGGCCAGGCGCCCGATCCGACGTCCGCCGCGGCCGCCTATGAGGCCGCGATCGCGGCCGCGGGCGGGATCGACGTGCAGATCCTCGGAATCGGGACGAACGGCCACATCGGCTTCAACGAGCCGGGTTCGCCGCGCGGGTCACGCACCCGGATGGTGCGACTGGAGGAGTCGACGAGGCGGGCGAACAGCCGATTCTTCCGCTCGCTCGACGACGTGCCGACGCTCGCGATCACCCAGGGCGTCTCCACCATCCTCGAGGCCCGCAGCATCGTGCTCATCGCGTCCGGGGAGGCGAAGGCCTCCGCGGTGCGCCGTTCGGTGCAGGGCGCGACGACAGAGGACATGCCCGCCTCGCTGCTCCAGGGGCACCGGGACGTCACGCTCTTCCTCGACCCGGCCGCGGCCTCGCTGCTCGACCGCGTGCCCGCGAAGGCCTGAGTTCAAAAAGCGTCGGGCCGCGCGAACTCCACCGTCGCGTACAGCGACTCCGGGTCGATGTGCGAGCGGATCAACGGCAGCGTGCGCGAGACCGTGGTGTTGATGCGCTCGCGGAGGTCGTCGGAGGAGATCGCGTAGTCCGTGAAGTCGGACTCGCTCGCGTAGATGCCGAGCGGGAGCGTCAGCGACTGGAAGAAGCCGAACAGCGGGCGCATCTGGTGCTCCACCAGGAGGGCGTGGCGGTCGCTGCCGCCCGTCGCGGTGAGGACGATCGGCTTGTCGACCAGCGCGTACTGGCCGATGTGGTCGAAGAAGAGCTTGAAGAGGCCCGTGTAGGTGGCGCGGTAGGCCGGTGAGCCCACCACGATGACGTCGGCGGCCTCCACCGTCGCCAGTGCCTCCTGCACCCGCGTGCTCAGCCCGCTGCGGAACGGGGCGGCGCCCAGCTCGCCGAGCAGGGGCGCCAGCTCGATGGTCGTGGAGGTGCCGCCCGTCGCCTCGGCGAACGAGCGTGCGACCTCGTCCACGAGGACGGTCGTGCGGGAGGGCGCGGTGGGGCTGCCGCTCACGCCGACGACGTGGGGTGTGCGTGCCATGCGGGGTACCGCCTTCGCTGGGTGGGGTTCGGGACCGTGCCGGTCGGGAATGGGCCCAACGCTACCCCCGGCCCTCCCGGAGCGCCCTTGCGGCTGTCACGGTCCGTCATGCAGGCTGACCCGCACGCCGTCACGCAGCCGGGTACAGCCCCGCCACGATCTCCAGGGAGTGAATGCGGCCCTCCACCGTCGCGGCGCCGGAGGAGACCATCAGCTCGTCCACGCCGGTCGAGGCGATCAGCGCGTCGAGGCGCGCCTTCACGTGGTCCGGAGTCCCGATCGCCTGGCGGGCGTTGCGGGCGGCGATGAACTCCTCCTCGGCCGGGCTGAACTCGTAGGCGAGCGCCTCCTCGACGCTCACCGGCTGCGGCTTGAGGCCGCGGCGCATCCGCAGGAACGAGAGCTGTCCGGGCAGGGACAGCGCGCGCACCTGCTCCGGGTCGTCGTCCGACACGACGTTCACGGCGATCATCGCGTGCGGCTCGGCGAGCTGCTCCCCCGGCTCGAAGCGCGACCGGTAGAGGTCCAGGGCGGCCTCCGTGTTCTCCCCCGCGAAGTGGTGGGCGAACGCGAACGGGAGGCCGAGGGCCGCGGCGACCTGGGCGCTGTAACCGCTCGACCCCAGCAGCCAGACCTGGGGGGCGTCACCGAGGCCCGGCACGGCCGTGATGCCGTGCAGCGGGTTCGCGTCGCTCATGCCGCCGTAGAAGAAGCCGAACAGGTCGAGGAGCTGCTGCGGGAAGTCGTCCACCCCGAGGCCCTCCGCGCTGCGGCGCAGCGCCATCGCGGTCGCTCCGTCCGTGCCGGGCGCGCGGCCGATGCCGAGGTCGATGCGGTCGCCGTACAGGGCGCGGAGGGTGCCGAACTGCTCCGCGACGACCAGCGGCGCGTGGTTGGGGAGCATCACGCCGCCCGAGCCGACCCGGATGCGCTCGGTCGCCGCCGCGACGCCCGCGATGAGGACGGCCGGTGCACTGGAGGCGATCGCCGGCATCCCGTGGTGCTCCGCCACCCAGAAACGCCGGTAGCCGAGACGCTCCGCCTGCTGTGCAAGACGGACCGTCCCGGCTACCGCGTCGGCGTTGCTGCCGCCGGCGGGTCTGCTGGCGAGGTCGAGGACGTTGAGGGGGATGCTGGTGGAGGTCACAGGGAGGGCAACCGCTGCCGCCCTCCCGCCATTCCGTCAGGTCAGGACGACCGCACCTTCCTCAGCCACGCCGCGATCGCGACGCTCAGCAGGCCGACGAGCAGGAGGCCGCCGCCGACCCAGATCGACCACTCGGCGATCACCGAGCCGGTGTCGGCGAGGCCGGAGCTGCCCGAGGCGCTGACGGTCGACGAGGTCACGTCGGCCGGGATCACCGTGATCGAGACGGAGCAGACGTGACCGCTGGTCGCGCCGACACCGGTGATCGTGTACACGCCGTCCGCCGTGCTCGGCAGCGTCACGTGCAGCACGTCGCTGCCGTCCGCGTTCGCGTGCTTGCTGAAGGTGACAGAGCTCGCCAGGTGGATGTTGGCACCGTCGAATCCGCTGCCGGTCCAGGTGACGAGCTCACTGGGCGCCCAGGTCCCCGGGATGCAGGTGACCGTTGCCGTGTCCCCCGCCTGCACAGTGCTCACGTCGACGCTGCAGGGCGCGCCGCTGGTGTACGAGTCCGCGTTCGCCGCCGCGGGCGCCGCCAGCAGAAGCGCTCCGGTGACCACGATCGCCGCCAAGATCTTTTTCACCATCGAACTCACCGCTCCTCGCTCGACGCAGGTGATATTACTGAATGATTCTCATTTTACACCCGCCCCGCACGGGACGGCGAGGGTCCCCACCGGTCGCGATGACCCCATAATGGGGGTGGTTCCGTCCCCGTTCAACGCCGGCGTGACGTCGACCGTCACCCCGGTGCGGGTCTGCTTGGACCCGAGGAAGTCCACGGTGACGGTCTTCGAGGCGCCGGGAGCGAGTTCGACCTCCACGATCGCGACCGGGCGCCCACCATCGGCGCCGGTGACGGCCGGCAGCTTCGTGCCGCCGTCGGCGACCCCGGCGAGCAGACCGCCCTCCGGACCGTAGAACGCGATCCGGGTGAGGATCGAGCCGGGCGGGACGTCGAACAGCCCGCCTCCGGTGACATAGGACGACAGCGTCGATCCGGCGTTCGCGGGCGCATTGTTGGTCAAGGTGACCGCCACGCGGGACGAGACCCGGCCGTCCGCGCGGCAGACCGCCGCCCCCGCCGCGACGGAGTTCCCCAGGTAGTAGTCCATCTTCCCGCCGGTGGCGTCGTTGAAGTAGACGCCGAGAGCCGTGTTTCCGGAGGTGGACACGGGGAGGCCGCCGGCCAGTGTCGTGCCGCCCAGGATCGTCTGCTCGCCCGGGTGGGAACTCCAGATCCGGACGCGATCCGACTGTCCGGACGCCGCGAGCACGCCGACCAGATCAGAGGCGCTCGCTCCGCCGTCGAGGACCCGGGTGAAGACCCCGGCGGCCGCGCTCGCGAAGAAGGCGTCCTGATCGGCGGGATTCGAGTAACGCCGGTAGACATCGCTGAGCAGGACCTGCACGGCGTTGTCCGCGGTGAGCGTGTCCCCGGTCGGGAGCACCACAGGGCCGGTGGTGCGCAGCAGATTGCTGAGGACCACCGGATCGACGGCGATGACGCCGTCGACGACGCCGCCGTGATCGTGTACCCACATGGCCGCCGCCGTGCGCGCCGCGAGCGGGAAGTCGGGCGTCACATTCGCGTCCTGGAGGTACCGCCCGACCACCGTGCCGTACAGGGCGGTGGTGGCGGCCGGCACCGGGAACACCGGCTCCTGCCACGGCCCGAAGGAGGCCGACTGGGCACCGAGGCCGATCGCCCCGTGATCGGCGGTGATCAGCGTGACGGACCCGATGAGACCGCCGGTTGCGCGCAGCTCAGCCGGATTCTGGGCGACCACCAGGTACGAACGCGGTCCGGAGGCCCCGAGCATCCCCGGCAGCAGCCGCGCCGTGTTCGTGACGGCCTCGACCTGCGGAGCCGCATGGTCGAGCATCCCGCGCATCCGGATGACGGCGCGATCGATGGGATCGATCAGACCGTGCGTGTCGATGGCCGCGACCTCGCGCTGCGCGGCGGTGAAGCCGCCCGCCGCCTTCGTCACCGCCGGCTCCGCGGCAATCAGCGGGGCCAGGTCGACCTGCCCGTGCGACAGCCGCAGCGCGCGCGGGTCGATGGAGCCGGTGACGGAGACGAGGGGCTGGACGACCTGCGTCGCGAGCATCTCGGTGGCTCCCGCCAAGGTCCGGAAGGCGGCGAGGTCCCCGCCCAGCCACGGGGTGAGCTCGCCCGCGCGCCACACGGGGTCGCTCGTCAGATCGGCTGCCGCACGCGCGTGCTTCGACAGGTCGGCGGCGGCGGCCCTGGCCTCTGCCGGCTTCCCCGACTCGACCGCCGAGCGCGCAGCGTCGACGTCGCCGAGCGCAGCTTTCAGCTCCTGGCGGGCGAGGTACGCCCGAAACCCGATCCAGCCGGCAGCGAGCAGCAGCAGGAGGACGACGACGATGATGGCGACGACGACCGGACGGCGCCTCCGCGGAGCGTCGGCCGTTCCGGCGGGCGCGGAACCGCCTTCCTGCGAGAGACCGGTCGCCATGAAGACAAAGGTAACAAATCCTCAGTTTCTAACGCATGCTCCGCGGTACCCCAAATGGGGGCACGCCGGGACGGTCAGCGCCCGAGTCCGCGGAACTGCCACCCGGCGGCGCGCCACCGGTCGGCGTCGAGGGCGTTGCGGCCGTCGATGATCCGGCGATGGGAGACCAGCGCGCCCAGCTCCTCCGGGTCGAGCCCGGTGAACTCCGGCCATTCGGTGATCAGCACGACGATGTCCGCGTCCACCGCGGCCTCGGCCGCCGACCCCACATAGTTGAGCTGCGGAGCGCGGCGGCCCGCGTTCGCGTTGGCCTCCGGATCGGTCGCGGTGACGATCGCGCCGCCGTCGGCGAGGCGCATGGCGATCTCCAGGGCCGGCGAGTCGCGGATGTCGTCCGAGTGCGGCTTGAAGGCCAGCCCCAGCACGCCGACCCGCACGCCTTCGAGGCCGCCGGTCTCCTCGCGCACCAGCTCGACGACGCGCTCGCGGCGGCGCAGGTTGATCTTGTCCACCTCGTCCAGGAACTTGACCGAGTCGCCGCGGCCGAGCTCCCTGGCGCGGGCGCTGAACGCGCGGATGTCCTTGGGCAGGCAGCCGCCGCCGAAGCCGACGCCCGCGTTGAGGAAGCGCCGCCCGATCCGGGCGTCGTGACCGATCGCGTCCGCGAGCTGCGTCACGTCGGCGCCGGTGGCCTCCGCGATCTCCGCCATCGCGTTGATGAACGAGATCTTCGTGGCCAGGAACGCGTTCGCGGCGACCTTCACCAGCTCCGCCGTCGCGTAGTCGGTGACGATGACCGGCGTGCCGTTCGCCACCGCGCCGGCGTACACCTCGTCCAGGATGCGCGCGGCCCGTGCGCCCTCCTCGCCCTCCGGAACGCCGTAGACGAGGCGGTCGGGGCTCACGGTGTCCTTGACGGCGAAGCCCTCGCGGAGGAACTCCGGGTTCCAGGCGAGCGTCGCGCCGGGCACGCGCTCCGCGACGAGCGCCGCGAGCCGGGAAGCCGTGCCGACCGGGACGGTGCTCTTGCCGACGATCACGTCGCCGGGTGAGACGTACTTCAGGAGCGAGTCGAAGGCGGCGTCCACGAACCGGAGATCGGCCGCGTCGCCCTCGGCGGACTGCGGTGTGCCGACGGCGACGAAGTGCACGTCGGCGTCGGCGATGGCGGCGAAGTCGGTCGTGAACCGCAGCCGCCCGCTGGCCGTGGCGGAGGCGAGCACGTCCGGGAGGCCCGGCTCGAAGAACGGCGCGCGCGCCTCGGAGAGGGCGGCGATCTTCGCCTCGTCCACGTCGACGCCGACGACGGTGTGGCCGAGGTCGGCCATGGCTGCGGCGTGGACGGCTCCGAGGTAGCCGACGCCGATGACAGAGATGCGCATCAGGTGAAGTCCGGGTCCGGTTCGGTGTCGTAGGCGGTGGGCGTGGACGCAGGCCAGTGCCGGCGGCCGTTGTTCAGCACGCCCTGGCTCTCATCGAGGTAGCAGTTGCCGCACAGCGCCTCGTAGCTGACCGAGGCGCCGTCGATGGCCACCTGGTCGCCGTCGAAGACGAAGACGCCGTCGATCTTGCGCGCGTTGAAGATCGCCTTGCGGCCGCAGCGGCAGATGGTCTTCAGCTCCTCGAGGCTGTGGGCGACCTCCAGCAGGCGCCGGCTGCCGGGGAACGCGACCGTCTGGAAGTCGGTGCGGATGCCGTACGCGAGCACCGGCACGTCGTCCAGCAGCGCGATCCGGAGCAGGTCGTCGATCTGCGCCTCGGTGAGGAACTGCGCCTCGTCGACCAGCAGCGCGCTGACGTCGCGGCCGAAGCGCTTGAGCGTCCGCTCGCGGTGCTGCTGGAAGCGTCCGTACGCGTCGGTCTCCGGCGCGATCAGGTAGTCCACCTGCCGGGTCACCCCGAGCCGCGACAGGATGCCCATGTCGCCCTTGGTGTCGATCGCCGGCTTGGCGAGCAGCACCCGGTGCCCGCGCTCCTCGTAGTTGTACGCAGCCTGCAGCATGGCGGTGCTCTTGCCGCTGTTCATCGCGCCGTAGCGGAAATACAGTTTTGCCACGGAGCAATCCTATGCGGGCGCCGGAGGGTCAGGTGAGGTAGCCGTCCTCCGCGGCGCGGCGGATGAGGTCCGCGCGCGAGCTGGTGGGCCTCCCGACCTTGCCGTACTTCTCGCGGACGCGGCGCAGGTAGGTCTTCGCGGTCTCGTACTGCACGTTCATCGCACGGGCGACCTCGGAGGTCGTGCGGCCGTCGGCGTAGAGCACGAGCGCCTGCCGCTCGCCGTCGCTGAGCTTGGGACGGGAGGCCTCGGGGACCGTCGGACGCGGACGCCAGGCGGGCGCGGGCTCCTTCTGTCCCGCCTCGCGGCCCATCGCGGCGAGGGCCGCAGCGATCAGCTCGGCCATCGGCTGGGTCTTCGTGACGTACGCGACCGCGCCGGCGGCGAGCGCGGCGTCGCGGTCCTCCTGCGTGTCGACGGCGCTCAGGACGACCACCTTCGCGCCGGCCGCGCGGCACGTGCGCACGCGCGCGCCGATCGACACGGACTCGCGGAGCTGGAGGTCCATGATGACCAGATCGGTCGGGAACGCGTCGCTGTGGACGAGCTCCAGCCAGCTCCCCGCGCGCACCACCAGGTCGAAGTCGGGGGCGTTGCGGTCGATCCAGGCGGCGAGGCTGTCGAGGAGGATCTCGTGGTCGTCGAGGATGGCGAGCCGGATCGGGGTGGCGGTGGATCCGGGATGTGCTGTGCTGGTGCTCATGGTGCTCGCCTCTCAGGATAGGCGAAGCGGACGGTCAGCCCGCCTGCGCGAACGCGCATGGACGCCACCATCGACACCGACTGCAGCGCGCTGAGGTACGGGACGAGCGCGGAGCGGAGCACGCGGCGCGGCTCGTCGACCCGGGCGGTGAGCAGGTAGACCGGGGCATCGGGCCGCTCCACCGTCACGGCCAGGGTGTCGGGGTGGAGCCCCGGAAGGCCGGCGACGGTCCCGATGAGCGCGCCGACGACCGCGCGCTGCTCCTCGCTCAGCACCTGTTCGAGCCGGTCGGGGTCGTCCACGCGGGAGCGACGGTCCGTCTCCGCGCCCGCGCCTCGCCGGGAGAGGGCGAGCGCGACGGTCTCGGCCAGCCAGCTCCGCTCGACGGCCTCCACGGCGGCCGCGCGGAGGCGTTCGGCGATGCTGCGGGCGCGCCGCCTGTCGTCCTCGGTGATGACGCCGCGGGCGGCCAACGCGGTCAGGAACGGGACCGCCTCGGCGTTCAGCGCCGTCGCGCGCTCCTGGGCGACCATCCGCGCCGCGACCTGCCGCAGCTCGGCCTCCAGCCGGAGCTGACCCGCCCGGGCGACCTCCCGCCAGCGGAGCGTCTCGCCGGTCATGGTCCAGGCGTATCCCGCGCCGCCGAACGCCAGGGCGAGCACCGGCGTCGCGGCGATGGTCGCGTAGACGAGCGGGTGGTTCGAGATGAGCAGCGAGCGCCCCTGCGCGGCGGCGAGCGCGCCGAGCACGAGGCCGGCGACGGCGGCCACGGTGAGCACTTCGCCGACGGGACGGTACAGCGGCATCGCCGTCAGCAGGAGCGCGACGGCGATCTGACCCCAGTCGTCCTGGATGCGCTGGTTGTGGCCCCAGACCGCCGCGGCGAAGAGACAGGCGGCGGCGACCGCGACGCCGACGATCGCCAGGTGCGACCACAGCCCGACCGGAGCGAGGCCGGGGTGCGTGCGGATCGCCGCGACGACGACAGCCACGAGCAGCACGACGATGGCCCAGACCGCGAGGGCGGGACTGCGGAACTGGTCGTGGTGCAGGATCGTGGAGATCACCGCGTCGGCCACCGCGGCGGCGCCGAGCAGCGGGACGAGGAGCCAGGCGGACTGCACGCCGAGCGGGTCCAGCCGCTGCGGCGTGCGCTCGACGGGCAGCGACCGGTAGTGGACGATCGTCTCGGACAGCACCTGGTTCATGACGCCTCCGCGACCGGGAGGGTCATGATCACGGTGGTCCCGACGTCCTCGGCCGAGTAGACGGTGACCGTGCCGCCGACCTTGCTGATCCGGTCGTGCACCGACTGGCGCAGGCCCAGCCGGTCGCCCGGGCCGCCACCGGCCGCGAAGCCGTGGCCGCTGTCCACGACCATGACCGAGACGGAGGCCTCACCGCAGGAGAACGCGACCTCGGCGGTGGCGCTGCCGGAGTGCCGCAGCACGTTGACCAGGCACTGGCGGACGGCGAGGCCGACCGCGCGGCGGGCGTCGGCGGTCAGGAGCGCGACGGCCTCCCATTCACCCGAGACGTCGACGGCGATGCCCTCGTCGCGCGCGTCCTCGATGGCCCGGCGGAGTTCGCCGTCGTACCACGGGTCCTCGTCGGCCAGCGCGTGGTCGTCAGCGGGCAACCCGGCGCCCCCGATCCGGTGGAGGTCGGACTCGATGCGCTGCCGGAGCCGCGCTGGCAGCTCCCCCGGCTCGGTGGCGGCGACCGCGACGAGCTCGCTGAGCACGGTGTCGTGGAGGTCGGCCGTGGACTCCGCGAGCAGCTCTCGCCGCAGGTCGACCAGGCGGGCGTCGCGGACGGCGCGGTGGATGGCGCCCTGGGTCCGCGAGCGCGAGCCGCGGGTGAGGCCGTCGAAGGCGAGCACGCCGACCAGCAGCAGGTAGGCGCTCAGCGAGATTGCGTCGGGCCGGAAGTCGCGCCCGGCCGCGGTCGCTCCGAAGAACACGGCGGTCTCCGCGAGCGCGAACCCGAGCGTGGCCCACAGCACGCCGACCAGCGAGCCGGTGCCGGTCCCGCCGACCAGGGTCATCGCGACGACGGGGAGGGCGACGACGAGCAGGTTCGTGTCCTGATACGCCGGGGTGCTGTCGAAGATGAGGAAGACGTAGAAGAAGGTGCAGACCGCGCCGACGAGCAGGTAGACGAGGGTGAGCAGGACGGTCCGGCCGCGCGAGAGCAGGAGGAGCAGCGCGATCATCGGGAGCAGCACGATCGTGCTGATCCAGGAGGCGGCGCCGGTGGTCCCGCCGACCGTCGACACGGTGACGTTGATCGCGGCCATCACCAGGCAGACCAGCGCGGCCCAGCGCGCCGCGGTGGCCAGCGCGCGGGAGTTCGCCGCCCTGGAGAGGTGGCTGGGAAGGCCGAGCGACACCGGACTCCTTCGGCACGAGAGGGACCGACGGTGGAGGCGTCGGTGGGTGAGCGCGCGTTCGGCGGCCTCCCAGTGGGGATTATGGCAGCAACCCTGCCCCCTGTGTACCCCGGGCGGAACGGCGTGTTGTACCCCCTGGGAGCGCGTGACCCCCTCAGAACAGCGTCGGCTGCACCCCGAGCGTCACCAGCGCCGACTCGGGCGCGACCTCCTCGGGCGCGACCCGATCCACCACGCGCCGCTCCCCCTCGCCGTCGCGCAGCATCCTGAGCGCCGACGACCGCACCCCGCCGGTCAGCGGGTCCTCCTGCCCGCGCTCGAGTCGGTGTGCTCGGATGAGCGGCTTGATCCGCGCCGCCAGCCAGGTGCGGTACTCCTTGGGCGCGTACGTGCCGCGGCCGTACATGCTGCGGTATTGCGGCAGCAGCTCCGGATGCTCCCGCCCCAGCCACAGGTAGTACCACTCCTTCACCCCGGGCTTCAGGTGCAGCGCGGTGTAGAGCACGCTGGTGGCTCCGGCCTCCTTCGCCTGCCGCAGCGCCTCATCCAGGTGCGCGCGCGTGTCCGTGAGGTACGGCAGGATCGGCATCAGGAACACCCCGCAGTCGAGGCCGTGCTCGCGGACGGCGGTGACCGTCGCCAGCCGCGCCTTGGTCGTCGGCGTTCCCGGTTCGACCGACTGCTGGAGCTCGTCGTCGTAGACCGCGATCGACATCGCGAGGTCGACGGGGACCCTCTTCGCCGCCTCCGCCAGCCGGTCGAGGTCGCGCCGGAGCAGCGACCCCTTGGTGAGGATGCTGAACGGCGTGCCCGAGTCGGTCAGCGCGTCGATGATGCCGGGCATCAGCGCATAGCGCCCCTCCGCCCGCTGGTACGGGTCGGTATTGGTGCCGAGCGCGACCGGGTGGTGGCCCCAGCTCGGCTTCGTCAGCTCTTTGCGCAGCACGTCGGCCACGTTGACCTTGACGATGATCTCCTGATCGAAGTCCTTGCCCTGGTCGAGCTCCAGATAGCTGTGCGTGGGACGCGCGAAGCAGTACACGCAGGCGTGCGAGCAGCCGCGGTACGGGTTGATCGTCCAGCCGAAGGGCATCGGCCCTCCCCGCCCGGGATCTTGTTGAGCGCCGACTTGGCGAGGATCTCGTGGAACGTGATGCCCGCGAACTCCGGCGTGCGCACCGACCGCACCAGGTTGTTCAGCCGGGCGAGGCCGGGCAGGGCCGACGGCGTCTCCACCGCCAGCTCCTGCCCGCTCCACCTCATAGGACTATTCGAACATATGTTCGAATTGCCGTCAAGCGGTCACCGGGTCTGGCCGGGAAGCCCCTCGTAGGACAGAGTGTCAGCGGCGATGTTCGCGTCGATCAGCGCCGGCAGGCCGGCGAGGAACGTCTTCCGCTCCGACACGACGTTCTTGAAGGCGGCGTCGACGTTCTCGGGCGTGATGCGGGGCATCAGGTAGGTCATGTTCGGCTTGACCTTCTCCCCGCGGACGGTCTTGGCCGCGACCGCGAGTCCGGCCGCGAGCTCCACGGTCCCGTTCTGGAGGGACGTCCCGATGAACCGTCCGCTCTGAACCGCCTTGAGGCCGTCCTCGATGCCGTCGACGGCGACGACGGGGATGTCGCTGAGCCCGGCCTCGCGAAGGGCCTGGACGGCGCCGAGCCCCATGTCGTCGTTCTGGGCGATGACGCCGTCGATGTCGTCTCCGAACGCGGAGATCCAGTTCTTCGTCTTGTTGATCGCCTCGTCGCGCTTCCAGTTCGCGGTGTCTTCGGCGAGCACCGTGATGCCGGGATTCTTGTCGAGCACCTTCTTGATGCCGGTGCTCCGGTCGAGCTGGCCCGAGGCGCCGAGCGGTCCTTTCAGGACGACCACTTTGCCCGAGCCGCCGAGGTGGTCGACCATCGCCTGAGCCTCCTGGACGCCGGAGTCGACGTCGTCCGGTAGCACGCTGCCTGTGAGGTCCTTGCTCAGGATGCGGGTGTTGACCGTGAAGATGGGGATGCCCGCCGCCTTGGCCGCCTGAACCTGCGGCTCGAGCGAGTCGGCCTGCACCGGGAGCACCACGATGGCGTCGACCCGAGCGGAGATGAACTGGTCGACCTGACTGGCCTGGGTGTTCACGTCCGTGTTCGCGGAGTTCCAGAGGAGGTCGATGTCGTTCGCCTTCGCGTACGCGTCCATGCCCTCCTTGCCCGCGGTGATGAAGGAGGTCATCTCGTACGCGGTGACTCCGGATGCGGACGCGATCGGCGGATGCCTCGCCACCGCTGCTGCAGCCCGCGAGGGCGAGCGAGGAGACGGCGAGCGCGGTACCGAGAGCGATGCCGCGGGCGATGGTGGACTTCTTCATTTCATTCCTTTGATTGCGGGATTCCGAGCAGTGGGGGTGGAAGCGGTTACCGTACGTTGCGTTTCGTCGCCCAGACGTCGATGGCGACCGCGGTGACGATCAGCACGCCCTTGATGACGTCCTGCCAGTAGGCGGGCACGATCAGGATGTCGAGGCCGTTGTTGAGGGTCTGGATCAGCAGGAGGCCGAGGGCCGTCCCCCACACGGTGCCGCGACCGCCCATGAGGCTCGCGCCGCCGATGACGACGGCCGCGATCGCGTCGAGCTCGTAGCCCTGCCCGAGGGTCGGCGCGCCCGAGATGACACGGGAGGAGAGCATGACGCCCGAGACCGCCGCGAGGCCTCCGCTGATGGCGTATACGCTGAAGAGAATCCCTCGCGACTTCACGCCGGCGATCTCGGCGGCGAACCGGTTGCCGCCGACGGCGTAGACGCGGAGACCGTAGGACGTGCGCCGCATGATGAGAGCAAGCCCGAGGATTCCGACGACCATGAGGATCACGGGGACGGTCACGCCGAGCACTTTGGTGTTCGCGATCTCGCCGAAGGTCGATGGCAGGCCGTTGATGGGCGCGCCGCCGCCGATGACGAAAGCGACGCCCGAGGCGAGTGTCATCATGCCGAGCGTGGCGATGAACGGCGGCACGTTCAGCCGCGAGACGACGAAGCCGTTGAGCGACCCGGCCAGCAGACCGACCGCGACCGCGCTGACGACTGCGAGCCAGAGCTGGTCCGGCGCGCTCTTCGCGACCAGCGCCGCCGTCATACCGCTCGCCGCGATGACGGAGCCGACCGACAGGTCGATGCCTCCGGTCAGGATCACGAGCGTCTGTCCCAGGGCGATGAGCGCGAACGGCGCGGCCGCCACGAGGATCGTCATCAGGTTGTCGGCCGTGGCGAAGCGGCTGCTCTGCACGATGAAGAACACGATGATCGCGAGCATCACGAGCACCATGGCGTAGCGGACGCCGAACCTCAGGGCGCGGGCCCCGAGCGGTGGGCGCACGGGGGCGGCGGGGCGGGCTGTGTCGGTCATAGGGTCGTTTCTCCGGGCTGGGTGGTCGAAAGCTGGCCGGATGCGAGGCGGAAGATCCGGTCCTGCGCGTCGGGGCGGGAGAGGTCGTTCCGGTCGAGTTCGGCGGCGACGGCGCCATTCGCGAGCACGAGCGCGCGGTGGCTGAGGCTGAGGATCTCGGGGAGGTCGGAGGAGGCCATGACGACCGCCATGCCCTGACCTGCGAGCGTGACGATGAGGTCGTAGATCTCGCTGCGGGCGCCGACGTCGACGCCGCGCGTGGGCTCGTCCAGCAGGAGGACGTCGACCGCGCCGATGAGCCAGCGTCCGAGGACGACCTTCTGCTGGTTTCCCCCGACAGCGTGCCGACTTCTTGGCCGAGGCCGTTGCTGCGCAGAGCGACGGCCTTCATCGCGGAGTCGACGGCTTCACGCCGGCGGGCCTGCGAGATGACCCCGGCGACCGTGAAGTCGCCGATCCGCGGGAGCGAGGCGTTGCTCAGCACGTCGAGCGCCAGGACCGCCCCGGCGTCCTTCCGGTCTTCCGGGACCAGCGCCATGCCGGCACGGATCGAGCGGCCCGGCGACCCCGGAGCGACCGTCGCCCCGGCGACCCTGACCTCGCCCGACGCCACGGCGCGGATACCGAAGAGGGCTTCCAGCAGTTCCGTACGCCCCGCACCGACCAGACCGGCGAGACCGAGGATCTCCCCGCGCTTGACCTCGAAGTCGAACCCGCTGTCCGCCCCCGCGAGCACGAGGTCGTTCACCTCCAGCACGACCTCGGAGCCGGCCGCCTGCAGGTCGGGGAAGAGGTTGCCGAGTTCGCGCCCGATCATCGCCGTGACGATGTCGTCGTCGCTCAGCTCCCGAAGCGGCTCGTCCACGATCAGCTGGCCGTCGCGAAGCACGACGACGCGGTCGGCGACAGCGCGGATCTCCTCCATCTTGTGGGTGGTGAAGAGCAGCGAGACCCCCTGATCTCGCAGGGCGCGCATCGTGCGGATCAGCATCTCGACCTCGGGCGCCGCGATCGCGCTGGTCGGCTCGTCGAGAAGGATGACGCGTGCGCCCTGGCTGATGGCCTTGATGATCTCGATGATCTGGCGCACCCCGACCGGCAGCCCGCCCATCCGCCGGGTGGGGGCGATGTCGAGTCCGAACCGCGAGAGCGCCGCGGCGGCGGCTCGGATCATCGCGGCGCGGTCGAGCAGTCCGAGGGCTCTGCGCGTCTCGCGGCCGAGGTAGAGGTTCTCGTAGACCGTGAGCTCCGGGATCGAGGCCAGCTCCTGGGGGACGATGGCGATGCCCTGAGCGATCGCCTCCTGGACGTTGCCGGACGACAGTTCCCGCCCGTTCCGGGACACCGTCCCCTGGTCCGCGGCGTAGAGCCCGGAGATGATCTTCATCAGGGTGGACTTGCCCGCCCCGTTCTCGCCGGCGATCGCCGTGATCGTCCCGGGCAGCAGGCTGAAGCTGACCCCCTTCAGGACCGGGATCCCTCCGAACGCCTTCGTCACACCGGCGGTCGTGAGTGTCGGCACGCCCGCCGCGTGGGCGGCATCCGTCATCGCTCGCCTCGTGGCAGGGCGGCGGCGCCGGGCCGGCCCGGGACGACGACCGTCTTGATCGCGTCGGGATCCGATCGGTTCATCAGCAGGCCCGCCTCGACCTGGTCGAGTCCGACGTGCCCCGTCACCAGCGGAGCGACCCGGACGGCTCCCCGGGCGACGAGCTCGATCGCGGTCGGCCAGGTGTTCGCGTACCGATACGTCCCGGTCAGTTCCAGCTCGCGGTTCTGGATCACGGAGACGGGCAGCTCGAGGTCGTCGTTCCCCATGCCGACGAGCACGATCCGTCCACCACGGCGCAGGGTCGGGATCGCCTGCCTGATGGCCCTGCCGTTGCCCGAGGCGTCGATGTACGCGTCGAAGTGGAGTTCGAGCGAGCCGAAATCGGTCTCGACGGGATCGACCGTGGCGATGTCGCCGAGAGTCTGCGCGAAGCGGCGGCGATTCTCCACCGGATCGCTGACGACGACCTCCGACGCACCGAAGGCGAGCGCGACCTGAGCAGTAAGCAGGCCGATCGGCCCGGCGCCGGTGATGAACACTCTGCTCGACGCCGTGATGGCCGCCCGACGGCACGCGTGCACCGCGACCGAGACGGGCTCGATCAAGGCCGCCTCGTCGGCGCTGAGGGAGTCGGGCACGGCGAACGCGAAGTCGTCTTGGATGACGGCGTACTCGGAGAAGACGCCGTCGATCGGATAGGCGCCGTAGAACTCCATCGCGACACACAGGTTGTAGTCGCCCGTCTTGCAGTGCTCGCAGCGCCGGCACGGTCGCTGCGGCTCGATCGAGACGCGTTCGCCGATCCGGGCCGCGGAGACCGCCGAGCCGACGGCGACGATCACGCCGGCGGACTCGTGGCCGAGGATGATCGGCCCCTCGACCACCAGATCGCCGATGTGGCCCTCGTGGTAGAAGTGCGTGTCCGAGCCGCAGACTCCGACCGCTTCGATGCGGACGAGGACCTGGTCGGCATCGAGCTCAGGGATCGGGACATCGCGCAATTCGATCACGCCGGGAGTGGTGAGCACGCTCGCCGACATCTTCGTGGGCAGGGCAGGGGTAGACGTCGCAGTCATCGGGTCCTTTCGGTCGAGGCCCTGGCGCGGCCTCCTCGGAATGATCGCGACGAGACTAACGTTAACTCTCATGCGAGATGTTACACTGCTCACATGAGCGGGAAGATTGTCAATCCCGAAGAAGCGGTGAAACTCGCCTATGTTAGCAAACGGTATTTCAAGGACTCTGTCCCCCGCACGGAGATCGCTGACGAACTCGGACTCTCGCGCTTCGCCGTCGCCCGGATGATCCAGAAGGCGCTCGAGCTGGGCGTGGTCACGATCACGATCGACGCGCCGGGTCCCGTCGATGTCGATCTCTCGCTGCGGCTCGCCTCCCGCTTCGGGCTGCAGAACGCGTTCGTCGCCCGCACCGCGACCGATGACCGCGAGGTGATCCGCGTCACGCTCGGACGACTGGCGGCGGATGTGCTCTCCGGGATGATCGCTGAGGACGACATCGTCGGCCTGACCGCGGGCCGGACGCTGATCGAGATGTCACGCGCACTCGGCGAGGTCCCGAGCTGCGATGTCGTCCAGCTGACAGGAGTCGCTGATCCGGTGCGCGAACGCGGAACGGAGGCGGTGAACACCATGGCGCGCCGATCCGGAGGCGCGGTCTATCCGCTGCACGCGCCGTTCGCCGCCACCGACGCGGCGGCCAGGGCCACGATCATGGCGCAGCCGGGCATCCGCCCGAGTCTGGCCAGACTCGACAGACTCACCAAAGCAGTCGTCACCCTGGGCGCTTGGCCGGACGATTCCCTCTTGCACGACAGCCTGGAGCCGAGCGGTGAGGCCCGGCGCCTCGTCCGGCGCGGTATCGTCGCCGAGATCGGAACGACCCTGCTCGACGCCGACGGGCGCGAGATCGACCTGCTGACGGATCGCGTGATCGGCATCCGCACCGCCCAGTTGCGCAGGGTGGCGCAGGTGATCGGCATCGGCGGCGGGCGCCGCAAGCACGCGGCGATCAAAGCCGCCCTCGCGTCCGGGCTGCTCTCGCACCTCATCACGGATGAGGAGACGGCTCGGTATCTCCTCGCCTGACGCCCGTCACCCGATGCGGCTGGATCGGGCCGGTGGAGGCGCAGCCGGCCGGCAGCTTCTCCGCCGCCGGCCGGCCCGTCAGCTCACGCGTCGCGCAGCGTGGCGCTCCGCAGCGACACCACCTCCCCCGCCCAGCGCTCGCGCAGCCACCGATCGTGGCTCGCCACCACGACCGCGCCGGGGTAGCCGCCGAGGGCGGCCTCCAGCTCGGTCGCCAGGGTGAGCGAGAGGTGGTTGGTCGGCTCGTCGAGCAGGAACACGTGCGGAGGCCGCGCCATGATCAGTGCGAGCGCCAGCCGGCGCTGCTGCCCGACGGACAGCGCGCCGACCTCCCGGTCGAGGTCGCGCGGCGCGATCAGGCCGAGCCCCGAGAGCGGGACGGCCTCCGCGCGCCGCTCCCCCAGCGCCAGCTCGTAGATCCGGCGCGGAGACTGCGTCGGGTCCGCGAAGCGCACGTCCTGCTCCAGGAGCTCCACCCGCAGGCCGCGCCTGCGGTGCACCGTCCCGATGAGCGGGACGATCCGCCCGGCGAGCACCGAGAGCAGCGTCGACTTCCCCGCGCCGTTGGCGCCGGTCACGAGCACGCGCGACTGCGCCTCGACCGCGAACCGGTCGAGCCTCAGCCTGCCGGGCACGTGGAGGTCGTCCGCCTGCAACAGCGACCCGGCCTCGTCGCCCACGGCCTGGAACCCCGCGGGGATCCCGGAGAAGGCGAGCGGTTTCGGCGGCTTGCGGACCTGCGTGCTGGTCAGCTCCTCCAGCCGGCCGTCCGCGTTGCGCACGCGGCGGCTGATCTGGCGGTCCAGGGTGTTGCCCTTGTACGACTTGACGAACTTGTCGTTGTCGCGGACCTTGCCCGACCAGGCGATGGAGCGCGCGGTCACGTCGACCGCGTGCTTCAGCGCCGCGAGCTCGGCCTGCTCGTCGGCGTACTGCTTCTCCCAGCGGTGCCGTTCGGCCGCCTTCTCGGCGAGATAGGCGCCGTAGCCGCCGCCGAACACCGTCGTGCCGGAGCGCGTCGGGTCCAGGTCGAGGAGGCCGGTGGCCGCCGAGTCGAGGAACGCGCGGTCGTGGCTCGCGAAGAGCACCGGACCGTGCCAGCCGAGGAGCTGCGACTCCAGGAACGCCGCGGCCGCGTCGTCCAGGTGGTTCGTCGGCTCGTCGAGCAGCAGCGCCTCCGGCCGGCCGAGCAGCAGCGCGGCCAGCGCGAACCGGCTGCGCTGACCTCCCGAGACCTCGTCCAGTCGCCGGGCCAGCGGGATGGCGCCGACCCCGAGGCCGTCGAGGAGCGCGTCTCGACGCGACTCGATCGACCACACCTCGGCGAGCTCGGCCGCCGCCAGGGCGGCGTCGTACCGCGTGTGCGCAGCGGGGTCGTCCCCGCGAGCGCCGCCGCGGCGGCCTCCAGCTCGTGCTCGATGGCGCGCACCTCGCCGAGGGCGTCCTCGATCAGCGTGGCGAGGGTGTCGTCGGGCCGGAAGCGGACCTCCTGCCAGAGGAAGCCGACCCGCCTCGGCCGCTGGACGACGCCGGAGTCCGGGGTCTCGGCGCCGGCGAGGACCCGCAGCAGCGTGGACTTGCCCGCGCCGTTCTCGCCGATCAGGCCGAGGCGGGCGCGGGGAGGCACGGTGAGGGAGACATCCGAGAGCACGCGCCGGTCGCCGTAGCTGACGGAGACACCGTCGGCGCGCAGTGGAGTGAGAGTGAGTGTTGGCAAAGCTGACCACCTTCCGGGCGCTCCATCACGGAGCAGGCTCCCGCCGGGCGGACTTCCGCGACGAGTGCGCCGGAGCGCCCGGTGCTGGATGACCAGGCGGCGCAGGACCTATGGGGTCGCTCACTCGATCGACGGCGCCTCGGGCGCGGGACGAGAGGAGGTGATCACTTCATAGCGTGGACGACCATAACAGGTCGCGGACGCGGCTGTCCAGTCGATCCGTACCACTCGGTACGGATCGACTGCGCGCGAGCGGGCGTCAGGCCCGGACGACCTGACCGGCGGGGCTCTCCGCCAGGTCGAGCACCGCCGCGGTCTCGGCGAGCACGCGCTCGGCCTCCTTCGGGCGGTCGTTGAGCGTGGTGCCCACGGTCGGGATGAGCTGCTTCAGCGTCGGCAGCCAGCCCGCGTAGCGGTCGGGGAAGCAGCGCTTCAGGAGGTCGACCATGATCGGCACGGCCGTCGACGCCCCGGGGGACGCGCCGAGCAGACCGGCGATCGAGCCGTCCGCCGAGGCGATCACCTCGGTGCCGAACTGCAGCACGCCGCCCTTCTTCGGGTCCTTCTTCATCACCTGCACGCGCTGCCCGGCGGTGATGAGCTCCCAGTCCTCCGACTTCGCGGTCGGCATGAACTCCTGCAGCGCCTTCAGCTTCTTCTCGCGGTTGGCGAGCACCTCGCCCACCAGGTACTTGATGAGGGAGAAGTTGTCGCGCGCGACCGCGAGCATCGGGCCGAGGTTGCCGGCGCGGATCGAGCCGGGCAGGTCCCACCAGCTGCCGCTCTTCAGGAACTTGGGGCTGAAGCCCGCGTACGGGCCGAACAGCAGGGAGGTCTCGCCGTCCACCACGCGGGTGTCGAGGTGCGGGACCGACATCGGCGGGGCTCCGACCGCGGCCTTGCCGTAAACCTTCGCCTGGTGCTGCGCGACGATCTTCGGGTTGGTGGTGCGGAGGAACTGGCCGGAGATCGGGAAGCCGCCGAAGCCCTTGATCTCAGGGATGCCGGACTTCTGCAGCAGGTGGAGGGCGCCGCCGCCCGCGCCGACGAACACGAAGCGTGCGGTGGCCTCGTGCGGCGTGTGGCCGACCTCGTGCCTGACCTTGATCTTCCAGAGCTCGTCCGCGGTGCGCTTGATGGAGAGCACCTTGTGGTTGAGCGCGAGTTCGGCGCCGTTCGCGACCAAGTCGTCCACGAGGGCGCGGGTGAGCGCGCCGAAGTCGACGTCCGTCCCCGCGGTCTGGCGGGTGGCGGCGATGCGCTGCTTGGCGTTGCGCTTCTTGGTGAGCAGCGGGGTCCACCCGCCGATCGTCGCCGGGTCCTCGGAGTACTCCATGCCCTCGAACAGCGGCTGGTCCTTGAGCGCCTCGTAGCGCTTGCGGAGGTAGCGCACGTTATCGCGGCCGCGCACGAACGTCATGTGCGGCGTCGCGTTGATGAACGTGCTCGGGGCGGGCAGGTGGCCCGCGGCGACCAGGGAGGCCCAGTACTGGCGGCTGAGCTGGAACTGCTCGTTGATGCTGATGGCCTTGGCCGGGTCGACGCTGCCGTCGGCGGCCTCCGGCATGTAGTTCAGCTCGCAGAGGGCGGCGTGGCCCGTTCCTGCGTTGTTCCACGGGTTCGAGCTCTCCTGGGCGACCTCGCCGAGGGACTCGTAGATGCGGATGGTCCAGTCGGGCTGGACGCGCTGGATCATGGAGCCCAGCGTCGCGCTCATGATGCCGCCGCCGATCAAGACGACGTCGATGGGGTCAGTGCTCACCAGACAATCCTACGGTGAGTGGGCTCGTGACCCGCTGTCGCGCGGGGATTCTGTCTCGATATCGAGACATCGCTCACGCCGCGGAGGCCCCCGCGACGATCAGGGCGACGCCGGAGACGACCATGCTGACCAGCAGCACGCCGAACCCGGTCCAGACCAGCGCGATCGCGCCGTTCGGCTTCTGCGGGTCGCGGCCGAGCGGCGAGAAGAAGAACCCGGCGGGGATGAGGATGGCGGCGACCAGGACGCCGATGGCGCCGAAATGCATCCAGCCGGTCACCTTCGCGGCGTCGAGCAGCAGCAGCGTGACGAGGCCCAGGATGACCAGGACGCCGGCGTGCGCGTGGCCGGCGCGGAAGAAGGACTTCTGGAGCTCGTTGGCCCCCTGCTTGCCGGTGACGACGCGCAGCATGAAGGTGCCGCCGTAGGCGATGCCGATGACGGTGAGCAGGACGATGCCGGCGGTGATGGCGCTCGCGGGTTGCAGCAGCATGACGGCTCCTCGATTGGATAGTATCGGTATCCAAAGATTAGATAGTATGAGTATCCGGGGTCAAGGGTCGGAGGCCGAATGCGGATGTCGGAGCTGGTCGAGCGGACAGGCGTGCCGCTGGCGACGGTCAAGTTCTACTTGCGGCAGAGGATGCTCCCGCCCGGGGAGGCCGTCAGCGCGACGCGCGCGGAGTACGGCGAGGAGCACGTGCGCCGCATCGCCCTCATCCGCGCGCTCTCCGAGGTGGCGGGGCTGCCGCTCAGCCGGGTGAAGGACGTGCTCGACCTGATCGACCATCCCGACGGCGAGCTCTTCGACGCGCTGGGGAGCGCGGTCGCGGCGCTGCCGCCGTACCTGGAGGAGGCGCAGCCGCCGTACCCCCGTGCCGAGGCCGCGATCGCGTCGATCGGGCAGGTGTACGACGAGCGGTACACGGCGGTCGCCCAGCTCGAACGCGCGCTGGAGGCGGTGGAGGCCGGCGGCATCCCGATGACGGACGAGCGCCTGCACGTGTACGCCGAGCACCTGCGGGCGATGGCGGAGTACGACCTCAGCCGGATGCCGGAGGACGGCGGCCGGGAGGGCGCGCTCGGCTACGCCGTGCTCGGCACGGCGCTCTACGACCCGGTGGTCGCAGCGCTGCGCCGCCTGGCCCACCAGGACGTCGCCGCGCGCCGCCTCAGCGCCGCCCCCGACGCTCCCCCAGCGCCTTCAAACCACGACGAGGGGCACGTCGTTGTCACTTTCGGGGCGCGAAAGTGACAACGACGTGCCCCTCGGCGGAAGGGTCAGTGGGCGACGCGGGAGGCGAGGCGGGCGGCGACGAGCTCCGCGATCTGCACCGCGTTGAGCGCGGCGCCCTTGCGGAGGTTGTCGTTGCTGATGAACAGCGCGAGGCCGCGGCCCTCCGGGGCGCCCTCGTCCGCGCGGATGCGGCCGACGAAGCTCGGGTCCTGGCCGGCGGCCTCCAGCGGGGTGGGGACGTCGGTGAGCGTCACGCCGGGGGCGTCGGACAGCAGCTCGGTGGCGCGCTCGGGGCTGATCGGCGAGGCGAACTCGGCGTTGATCGACAGCGAGTGGCCGGTGAACACCGGCACGCGCACGCAGGTCCCGCTGACCAGCAGGTCCGGGAGTCCGAGGATCTTGCGGCTCTCGTTGCGGAGCTTCTTCTCCTCATCGGTCTCGTTGAAGCCGTCCTCCACGATCGAGCCGGCGAGCGGGATGACGTCGAAGGCGATCGGGCGGACGTACTTGACCGGGTCGGGCATCGTCACGGCCGAGCCGTCGTGCACGAGCTGGAGGAGGTTCTCGTCGGCGACGGCGCTGCGGATCTGACCGGCGAGCTCCTCGGCGCCGGCGAGGCCGGAGCCCGACACCGCCTGGTAGGTGCTCACGATGAGACGCTGGAGGCCGGCCTCCTCGTGAAGGACCTTCAGGACGGGCATGGCCGCCATCGTGGTGCAGTTGGGGTTCGCGATGATGCCCTTGCGCGCGTCGTCGATGGCCTCGGGGTTCACCTCGGAGACCACGAGCGGCACATCCGGGTCCATCCGCCAGCCGCTGGAGTTGTCGATGACGATGGCGCCGGCCTCGGCGAACCGGGGGCGTGCGCCTTCGATCCGGTGGCGCCGGCCGAGAACAGGGCGATGTCGATGCCGGAGACGTCGGCGGTCTCCACGTCCTCGACGGTGATCTCCTCGCCGCGGAACGGCAGCTTCGTTCCGGCCGAGCGCGATGACGCGAAGAAGCGGATGCTCTTGACCGGGAAGTCGCGTTCCTCCAGCAGCTGGCGCATCACGCCGCCGACCTGGCCGGTGGCGCCGATGACGGCGATGTCGAAGCCGGGAGTGGTCTCGCTCATGGTGTGTCCTTCGTCTGTCTGGTCTGAAGAGGGGAACGGGATGGCGGCGGCGGCCATTCCCGCGAGCGGCGGGAGCGGCTCAGCGGCCGGTGCCGGCGTAGACGATCGCTTTCTCGTCGCCGTCCAGCCCGAAGGCGGTGTGGACGACGCGGGCGGCCTCGGCCACGGTGTCGGCGCGGGTGACGACCGAGATGCGGATCTCGCTGGTGGAGATCATCTCGATGTTGATGCCGGCCTCGTAGAGCGCCTCGAACAGCTTCGCGGAGACGCCGGAGTTGGTGCGCATCCCGGCGCCGACCAGGGCGAGCTTGCCGATCTGGTCGTCGTACTGGAGGGCCTGGAAGCCGACCTCGTCGCGCTCGCCGTTCAGGGCGGTCAGCACGCGCTGGCCCTCCGACTTCGGGAGGGTGAACGAGATGTCGGTGAGGCTGGTCGCCGCGGCGGACACGTTCTGGACGATCATGTCGACGTTGGCGTTGGCCTTCGCGACGATCTTGAAGATCTGCGCCGCCTTGCCCGGGACGTCGGGCACGCCGACGACAGTGATCTTCGCCTCGCTCAGATCGGTGGCGACTCCGGAGATGATCGGCTCTTCCACGGTTCCATCCTTCTTCGCGGCCTCGGCCGCAGCTGCTTCGTTGAGGACGTACGTGCCCACCCGGTTCGAGAACGAGGAGCGCACGTGCAGGGTCACGTTGTGGCGGCGGGCGTACTCCACCGCGCGGATGTGCAGGACCTTCGCCCCGGCGGCCGCGAGTTCCAGCATCTCCTCGCTGGTGATGCGGTCGATCTTGCGGGCGAGCGGGACCTGCCGGGGGTCGGAGGTGAAGACGCCGTCGACGTCGGTGTAGATCTCGCAGACCTCGGCGCCGAGCGCGGCGGCGAGGGCGACGGCGGTGGTGTCGGAGCCGCCGCGGCCGAGCGTCGTGATGTCGCGGGTGTCGCGGTTGAAGCCCTGGAAGCCGGCGACGATGGCGATCGCGCCCTCGTCCAGCGCCTCCTTGATGCGGCCGGGGGTGACGTCCACGATTCGGGCGGAGCCGTGCTGGGCATCGGTGATCATGCCGGCCTGGCTGCCCGTGAAGGAGCGCGCGTCATAGCCCATGCTCTTGATCGACATCGCGAGGAGCGCCATCGAGATGCGCTCCCCCGCCGTGAGCAGCATGTCCAGCTCGCGCGGCGCGGGGATCGGCGTGACCTCGTGGGCCAGGTCGACCAGCTCGTCGGTGGTGTCGCCCATCGCGGAGACGGCCACGACGACCTCGTTGCCCGCCTTGCGCGTCTCGACGATGCGCTTGGCGACGCGCTTGATGCTCTCGGCGTCGGCGACGGACGAGCCGCCGTATTTCTGAACGATCAGGGCCACAGGCACTCCAGAACTCACGGGAGTGACCATTCTACCGGCCGGGGATATGCCCGCCCGGACATGTGACGGAGCGCCGAGGGGCACGTTGTTGTCACTTTCGGCCGCGAAAAGTGACAACAACGTGCCCCTCGGCGTCCGAGAGGTTGGGGGTGTGGGGCGGGAGGGGTGGGTCTGGGTCAGGAGACCTGGCGGCGGCCCTCGAAGGCGCGGCCGAGGGTGACCTCGTCGGCGTACTCCAGGTCGCCGCCGACCGGGAGGCCGGAGGCGAGGCGGGTGACCCGGATCTCGAGCGTGGTCAGCAGGCGGCTGAGGTAGGTGGCCGTGGCCTCCCCCTCCAGGTTGGGGTCGGTCGCGATGATGACCTCCTGCACCGTGCCGTCGGCGAGGCGCTGCATGAGCTGCCGGATGCGGAGGTCGTCGGGCCCGACGCCGTCGATCGGGCTGATCGCGCCGCCGAGCACGTGGTAGAGCCCACGGAACTCGCGGGTGCGCTCGATGGCGACGACGTCCTTGGCCTCCTCGACCACGCAGATCGTGTCGGGCGAGCGACGCGGGTCGCGGCAGATCGAGCAGGTGGCCTGCTCGGAGACGTTGCCGCAGATCTCGCAGAAGCGCACCTTGTCGCGCACTTCGAGCAGCACCTCGGCGAGCCGGGTGACGTCGAAGCTCTCGGTCTGCAGGATGTGGAACGCGATGCGCTGCGCCGACTTCGGCCCGATGCCGGGGAGGCGGCCGAGCTCGTCGATCAGCTCCTGGACGATGCCCTCGTACACGGCGTTACCTCATGCCGTTCATGGGAGGGGCGGGCTGCTCCTCCAGGAAGCGTGCGCCGAGGATCTCGCGGACGACGGCCTCGCCGTAGCGCTGCGGGGCCTGGAAGGTGGGCGTGCGGGCGCCGGAGGCGGGAGCGGAGCGCTCGGGGGCGGGGCGGTCGGCAGCGGGGCGCTGGGGAGCCTGGCCCTGAGAAGCGGATCGCTCGGGTGCGGCGGCGGAGGCCGGGCGCGCGGCCTCGGCGGCAGGCTCCGCAGGCGCGGCGGACCAGTCGCCCGCCGGCTCCTCGGGGACGGCGGCCTCGTACGGCGGCTCGATCTCCTCCGGCGGCTCCAGGTCGTCCGGGGGAGGTCGTCGGGCAGCGCGGCGGCGGGGGCCGGAGCGGCGGCGGGCGTCGCTGGAGCCTCCGGACGCTCCAGCGTGGCCACAGCGGCAGCCGGTGCGGACGGGATGGTGACAGTCGCCCACTCGGTGACCGAGGCCGACGGCGACGACGGAGCGGCGGACGACGCGCCGCCGGCGGGCCGGGACGTGGGCGCGGACGACGCGGATCGGCCGGCGGACGACGAGTCCCCGTCCGCGCCGGGCCACGTCGGCGCCTCGGGAGCCGTGGGCGCGCCCGCGGACGGCCGGGCCGGCGCGCCACCGGACGGAGCGCCGTCGGCGCGCGCGATGAACTTGACCCGGATGCCCAGGATGTCGATGATCGCCTGGCGCAGGTACTCGCTCACGCCCTGGCCGCCCTGCGACTGCGGCTGGCGGAAGCTCTGCACGTCGTTGTCGCTCGGGAACGACAGCGTCAGCACGTCGTCGTTGAGCGCCCGGACCTGGGCGGTGAACACGACCATCCACGCGCTGCGCTTGGCGCGCTGCACGGCGTCGAGGATCTGCGGCCAGGAGTCCTTGACCTGCTGCGTGCTCACCGCGCCGACGGCCGCGGGCGCAGCCGGAGCGGCGGGCGCGTCGACCGGCTCGGGAGCCGCGGGGGCAGGGGCCGGCTCCGCGGCCTTCGGGGCCTTCGCGGGCTGCTCGACGGGCTCCGGCGCGGTCGGCGTCGAGACCGGGGCGGCCACCGGCGCCGAAGCAGCCGGCGCAGGAGCAGGCACGGGCACCGAAGCCGGTGCTGGCGCAGCAGCCTCCCGCGCCCCGCCGGCGTCGCTCACCCCGACCCGCCGCTCCAGCCGCTCCACGCGCGCCAGCGCCCCGCGCTCGCTGTCGTCGCTCGACGGCACCAGCACGCGCGCGATCATCAGCTCCAGGTGCAGGCGCGGCGAGGTCGCGCCGGTCATCTCGGTGAGCGCCGCGTTCACGATGTCGGCGGCCCGGCTGAGCTCGGCCGCGCCGAACTTCATCGCCTGCACGCCCATCCGGTCGAGCTCGTCCTGCGGCACCCCGCGCAGCACCGCGGCCGCGCCGTCGACGCTCGTCGCGGCGACCACGATCAGGTCGCGGAGCCGCTCCAGGAGGTCGTCCACGAAGCGCCGCGGGTCCTGCCCGGTCTGGATGACGCGGTCCACGGCGGCGAACGCGCCGGCCGCGTCGCGCGCCGCGATGGCGTCGATGACCTCGTCCAGCAGCGCGGCGTGCGTGTAGCCGAGCAGCGCGACCGCGCGCTCGTACTCGATGCTGCTGCCCTCGGAGCCGGCCATCAGCTGGTCGAGCAGGGAGAGCGTGTCGCGCGGCGAGCCGCCTCCGGCGCGCACCACCAGGGGCAGCACGCCCGGCGCGACCGTCATCCCCTCGCTGTCGCAGAGCTGCTGGACGTACTCCAGCATCTGCGCGGGCGGGACGAGCCGGAACGGGTAGTGGTGGGTGCGCGAGCGGATCGTGCCGATGACCTTCTCGGGCTCCGTGGTCGCGAAGATGAACTTCACGTGCTCCGGCGGCTCCTCCACGATCTTCAGCAGGGCGTTGAAGCCCTGCGGCGTGACCATGTGCGCCTCGTCGAGGATGAAGATCTTGTAGCGGTCTCGGGCCGGGGCGAAGATGGCGCGCTCGCGGATGTCGCGGGCGTCGTCCACGCCGTTGTGGCTGGCGGCGTCGATCTCGACCACGTCGAGCGATCCCGAGCCGTCGCGGCTCAGCTCGACGCAGCTCGCGCACTTTCCGCACGGGGTGTCGGTGGGACCCTCCGCGCAGTTGAGGCAGCGCGCCAGGATGCGGGCCGACGTGGTCTTGCCGCAGCCGCGCGGCCCGGAGAACAGGTAGGCGTGGTTGACCCGGTTGGTGCGCAGCGCCGTCATGAGCGGCTCGGTCACCTGCGATTGGCCGATCATCTCGGCGAAGGTGTCGGGCCGATAGCGGCGATACAGAGCGGTGACCACCCACACATGCTACTTGCCGCAACCGACAATCCGGCCGTCCCGCGAGGACCGCGCGGAATCAGTGACCCGGCACCGACGACGGAGCCGTCAGCGCGGCCATGACATCCGCCCACAAGGCCTCCCTCGCGCGCTCCGTGGGCTGGGCCGCGGAGCCGGCCGGCAGCAGCAGCGGCGTGTACGGCGGCAGGTAGAAGAGGTGCGTCGCGCCCGGCGCGATCAGGTACGCGTCGCCCTCCCGGAGCGGCCGCTTGCGGGCGGCGGCGGCCAGCCAGGCGCAGCCGTTCCCGAGCTCCTCGTCGCGTCCGGCGCAGCCCAGCACGACCGGCCCGGGGATGCGCTGGACGTCCAGCACCGCCGCGGGCGCCGGGTCGTGGGTCCCGGTCGTGCACGGCACCCAGGCCCCGCCGACCGTCACGGCCGGGCTCGGCACCGGCGACGGGCAGATGAGCCCGGTGGTGCCGCCCGGCGCGATCGCGCCGTAGACGGTGCCCGGATAAGCCGAGGCCGCCCAGAGCGCGAGCTGCGCGCCGCGCGAGGCCCCGAAGGTGAAGATGCGCTGGTCGTCCACCCCGGGCTGCGCGCGCAGCCAGCTCACGGCGGAGAGGAACCGCTCGGCGGGGAGGCTGCGCACCGGGTCGAGCTGCCCGGCGGAGCCGTAGGTGGAAAGGTCGAGCGTCGGGAAGCCGAAGGCCGCCAGCGTCGCCGACACGAGCACGCCGGTCGGCTCGCCCGGATCGGTGCCGTCGAACACGATGATCCCGGGGCGCACGCCCTCCGCCGAGCTCGTCGGCTGGAAGTAGTCCCCGGTGATGCCGTCGTCGAACACCGCGCGCGACGGCGCCGCCACCGACAGCCCGGTGCGCTGCACGCGGGTCTCGGCGACCCGGCGGCCGCCGACGGAGGCCTGGAGGTCGATCGAGAACGACGAGCCGCCCCAGGTCACGTCGGAGGTTGCCGCCTCCCCGTGCTGCTGCGCATCGTCCAGAACAGTCCCATCCCGTCGGCCCCGGTGAACGGCGCCTCCAGCGGGACGTCGCGGGTGAGGTCGACCACGCCGTCGCCCGGGACGGCGTAGACCGCCTGCGACGACCACAGGCCACCCGGCACCAGCGACGCGCGGATCGTCACCTCCTGCCCCGGCGGCAGCGCGAGGACCTGGATGCCGACCGGCTGCCACACCGGGCTCGGGTTCGCGCTCAAGGCGAAGCGCGGTCCCGCCGCGCCCTGCTGGGTGCCGCAGCCCGCCAGCGCGACCGCCGCGAGCGCGACGCCGGCCAGCGCCGCGAGCACACGGCGCGCGGCGGAGCGGGTCCTCCTGGCGGGGTTCACGGTCCGATGGCTCCTTCCAGCAGCGCGGTCACCCGCGACCAGAATGCCACCCTGGCGTCCTCCGTCGCCTGCGCCGTGGCCGGTGGGAGCCCGTCGAGCCCGATCGGCAGCATCGGCGGGGCGCTCAGCTCGTGCGCCGAGCCCGGGGCGACCAGCGTCTCCCCCAGCGCCCGCGCGCCGCGCTCGTCCGCCCCGGCACGGGTCCAGTCGCACGCGCTCGGCAGCTGCTCGTCGGCCGTCCCGCAGGCGAGCAGCAGCGGCCCCGGGATGCGGTTCAGCGGCAGGATGGGCGTGTCCGCGATCCTCGCATTCGGGCTCGCGCACGGCACAGGGCGGCCCTCGTTCAGCAGCGTCGGCGCGCCGGATGACGACGCGCACAGCTCGGCGGTCGGTCCGCTCGCGGCGATGGCGCCGTAGACCGTCTGCGGCTCGCTCGCCGCGAACCAGAGCGCGAGCGGGGCCGCGCGGCCGGTGCCGTAGACGACGATGTGGTCCGGGTCGACGCCCGGATCCCGCGCGAGCCAGGCGCGCGCGGCGTCGAAGGCCTCCACCGAGAGTGCGGCAGAGCCGGGGATCTGCCCCTCCGGTCCGAAGGCGGGGAGCATGAGCACGGGGAAGCCGATCGCGGCGATCCGGCGCGCGGCGAAGGCACCGGAGGCTGCGTCGTCGTCGCCGTCGATGAGGACGACGCCCGGCCGCGGATGCACGAGCGTCGGCAGCGGGGTGAACAGGGTGCCCGCCCGCAGCGCCTGGGCCTGGTCGGCGGAGAACATGGAGCCGGCCGGGACGGCGGCCCTGGCGAGGGCGTCCACCGTCACGACGCGCTCGACGCTCTGGGCGGACAGGGCGGTGCGCGGCACGCGGGCGACGGCGACCCTGACGCCCCGCTGCTCGGCGGTGAGCCCGACCTGCACCGGGCCCTCGGCCCAGGCGTGCTCGAGTTGCGACTGGCTGAGGGACGGGCCGGACATGCTCCAGAACGGCGCGGCGGCGTCCGGTCGCACGTACGGGGCGGTGATCGGCTGCTGGGAGGAGAGGTCCACCCGGCCGCTGGGCGGCACGGCGTAGAGGGCGCGGGAGGTCCAGGTCCCGTCGGTCGTGGTCGCGGTGGCGCGGAGGACGACATCCTCCCCCGGGGTCAGGCCGGTGAGCGAGACGACGACCGGGTCGGCGGTGGCGTTGCCGAAGCGCGCGACCTCGATGCGGGCTCCGCCTGCCGGTGCGACGCAGCCGGTGAGGGCGGCGACCGCGACGATCGCGGCGGCGGCGGCGAGCGCGCGCAGCCGGCCCCTCACGACAGCACCGCCCGCAGCAGCAGTTGCCCGACCGCGTTCCAGAACGCGATCCGCGCCTGCTCGGTCGCCTGGCCGTCGGCGCCCGACCCGTCGCCGGGCGACGGCAGCGCGATGGGGAGGCCGGGCGGCACCGTGACCGCGTGCGCGGCGCCGAGCGCCACGAGCAGCTTGTCGCCCGCGCGCGGCGCCCGGGTGGCGGTCAGCTCCTGCTGCACGGCGCACGCGCCGGGGAACACGTGGTCGACCTGGCCGCAGGTCAGCACGACCGGCCCGTTCACAGCTCCCAGCGGCGGCGCGGAGGTCGTCCCGATACCCGGGCTGCGCTCGCACGGCACGCCGACGCTGCCCTCGAAGACCGGCGACGCGCTCGATCCGGCGAGGCAGAGCAGTTCGGCAGGCCCCGCGCCGGCGAACAGCCCGTGCAGCCGGGTCGGGAACCGGTTCGCCGCCCAGATCGCCAGCTGCTCCGACGCCCCGGTGCCGTAGACGAAGACGTGGCGCGCGTCGACCGACGCGAGATCGTCCAGCCAGTCCAGGATCGCGGAGATCGTCCCGGCGTCCGTCACCGTGGACAGGTGCACGCCGTCCGCGGAGGTCATCGGCACGACGAACACCGAGGCGCCGAACTGCGAGAGCAGGGCCGCCGTGAAGTCCGCCGACGCCCCCGGGGTCGGATCGTCGAACATCAGCACCGCCGGCCCGGTCGGGCGCTCGATCGACGACGCATCGAAGAACCGGCCGACCGGCACGTCCTCATGCGTCTCGTGCGGCGGGAGCGCGACTCCGGCGGCCGCCGGTGCGAGGTCGTGCGTGTAGACGGTCCGGCCGTCCATGGTGCCGCCCAGCCCCTCCAGCCGGAACGTGCGCCGTGCGACGACCCGGTCGCCCTCGCTCGCGGTCAGCGTCACCGCGTTCGTGTCGTGCATCCACTGCCGGGCGAGGTCGGCGACGCCGAGCGCGGGGCCGCGCAGCGACCAGAACAGGCCGGCGGAGTCCGGCGCGGAGAACGGGGCGAACAGCGGCTTGTCGCGCGCGAGGTCGACCGTCCCGTCGCCGCCGACGTCGTAGCTGGCGGCCGACGTCCAGGCGCCGCGGGAGGAGTCGAGGGAGGCCGTGATCCGCACCCGGGTCCCCGGCTGGGCGTCGATCAGCTCCAGCGGGACCGGCCACAGCACGGAGCTGTAGCGGATCAGCGGCGGCGTGATGAACCGCGGGCCGACCTGGTCGCCGTCAGAGGCGCATCCCGCCAGCGCCGCGCCGGCCGCGAGCACCGCCGCGACCAGGGCGGCGAGCGCCGGCCGCAGCCCGGCCCTCCGGGTGGACCTGCCGTCCCGCCCGCCTCCGTCGCCGCGCCGCCGCATGGTGCACCCGCCCGCTCAGCCTGCGCCCACCGCCTGCAGCGACTGGCGGGCGATCTCCCGTTCCTCGTCGGTCGGCACGACCAGCACGGCCACGCGGGAGTCGTCGGTGGAGATGAGCCGCGGGTCGTGGGAGGGGCTCGCGTTGCGCTCGGGGTCGAGGCGGATGCCGAGCACCTCCAGACCCGCGCACACCTCGGCGCGCAGCCGGGCATCGTTCTCGCCGACTCCCGCGGTGAAGGTCAGCACGTCGAGGCCGCCGAGCTCCGCCGTGTAGGCGCCGATGTAGTGCTTCAGCCGGTGCACGGCGGTGTCGAGCGCCAGCCGGGCGGCGGCGTCCCCCGACTCGGCGGCGTGGCGGACATCCCGCATGTCGCCGTGGCCGGAGAGCCCGAGCAGGCCGCTGCGCCGGTTGAGCAGCTCGTCGAGGTCGTCGATGCCGAGGCCGGCGCGCCGGGCCAGGTGCAGCAGCACGGCGGGGTCGAGGTCGCCGGAGCGGGTGCCCATGACGAGCCCCTCCAGCGGCGTCATCCCCATCGAGGTGTCCACCGAGCGGCCGGCGTCGACGGCGCAGACCGACGCGCCGTTGCCGAGGTGGAGGACGATCTGCTTCAGTTCGCCGAGCGGCCGGCCGAGGAACTCCGCCGCCGCTGCCGACACGTACTTGTGCGAGGTGCCGTGGAAGCCGTACCGGCGGACCCGGTGCTTCTCGGCGAGCGCGGCGTCGATCGCGTAGGTGTAGGCCTCCGGTGCGAGCGTCTGGTGGAAGGCCGTGTCGAAGACCGCGACGTGCTCCACATCCGGGAACGCCTTCTTCGCCGCGCGGATGCCCTGCAGGTTGGCCGGGTTGTGCAGCGGGGCGAGGTCGGAGAGGTCCTCGATGTTGATCTCCACCAGGTCGGTGACGATCGTCGGCTCGAAGAACCGCTTGCCGCCGTGGACGACCCGGTGCCCGACCGCGGCGAGCGGGTTCTCGTCCAGGCTCGGGCCTTCGGCGGCGAACGCGTCGAGCATCACCCGGAAGGCGGCGGTGTGGTCCGGGATCGCGAGCGTGGTCTCCCACGTGCCGCCCGGCCCCTTGTGACGGATGTGGCCGGAGGACTCCCCGATGCGCTCGATGAGCCCGGAGGCCACGGCCGCCTCGCTCCCGGCGTCGATGAGCTGGTACTTCAGCGACGACGAGCCGCTGTTGACCACCAGGACGGCGCTCATGTCAGCGCCGCCTGGATCGCGGTGATCGCCACGGTGTCCACGATGTCCTCCACGGTCGCGCCGCGGGACAGGTCGTTGATCGGCTTGCGGAGGCCCTGGAGGACCGGCCCGATCGCGACCGCTCCGGCGCTGCGCTGCACCGCCTTGTAGGTGTTGTTGCCGGTGTTGAGGTCGGGGAAGATGAAGACCGTCGCGCGGCCTGCCACCTGCGAGCCGGGCATCTTCGCCGCCGCGACCGCCGCGTCCGCCGCCGCGTCGTACTGGATGGGGCCGGCGACGGCGAGCTGCGGCGCGCGCTCCCTGACCAGCTCGGTCGCGGTGCGGACCTTGTCCACGTCGGCACCCGCTCCGGAGTCGCCGGTGGAGTACGACAGCATCGCCACGCGCGGCTCGATGCCGAACTGCTCGGCCGTGCGCGCCGACGAGACGGCGATGTCGGCGAGCTGCCCGGCCGTCGGGTCCGGCACCACGGCGCAGTCGCCGTAGACGAGGACCCGGTCGGCCAGCGCCATCAGGAACACGCTCGACACCACGGAGACGCCGGGCGTGGTCTTGATGATCTCGAACGCCGGCCGGATCGTGTGCGCCGTCGTGTGCGCGGCGCCGGACACCATCCCGTCGGCGAGGCCGAGGTGCACCATCATCGTGCCGAAGTAGGAGGGGTCGGTGACGGTGTCCGCGGCCTGGTCGACGGTGATGCCCTTGTGCGCGCGCAGCTTCGCGTACTCGTTCGCGAACCGCAGCCGCAGCACGTCGTCGAACGGGCTCAGCACCTCCGCCTTACCGATGTCCACGCCGAGCTCGATCGCGCGCGAGCGCACCTCGAACGGCTCGCCGAGGATGGTCAGGCGGGCGACGCCGCGCGCCAGCAGGGTGGCGGCGGCGCGCAGGATCCGGTCGTCCTCCCCTCCGGCAGCACGATGTGCTTGTCGGCGGCGCGGGCGCGCTCGATGAGGTCGTACTCGAACATGAGCGGCGTGACCACCGCGTGCCGGGAGACGTCGAGCAGGGCGAGCAGCCGCTCCGCGTCGACGTGCCGCTCGAACAGCCCGAGCGCCGTGTCGTACTTGCGCTGCGAGTCGGCGGCGAGGCGGCCGCGCGCGTGCGTGATGCGCACGACGGTGTCGTAGGTGTCCAGCCCGGTGCGGACGATCGGCAGCGGCGAGCGCAGGCCCGCGAGCAGCCGCTCGATCGGCTCCGGGAGGTCGAAGCCGCCGTTCAGGACGATGCCGGCGATGGACGGGAACGTGCCGGACGCGTTCGCCATCACCACGGCGAGCAGCACCTCGGTGCGGTCGCCCGGCACCACCACCACCGAGCCCTCCACGAGCCGCGGCAGCACGTTGTTCATCGACATGCCCCCGACGACGACGCCGAGCGCCTCGCGCGCCAGCAGCGCCTCGTCGCCCGCGATCAGCTCGCCGCCGGTGACCTCCATGATCGAGCGGATGCTGGGGGCGACCAGGAAGAGGTCCTCCGGGATCGCCCACACCGGCGGGAGCTCGGGACCGGAGGCGACGGCGGGGCCCGCGGCCTCCACCGCGCCGCTGACGGCCGCCACGATCGCGTCGAGCCGGTCGGCGTCCGCGCGGTTGGCGATGACCGCCACGACGCCCGCGTGCTCCTGGCGCAGCTCGGCGAGCGCGAGCTCGGCGAGCTGGCGGAGCTCCTCCGGCGAGCGCGGCTCGGCCTGACCCAGCCGCTCACCGAAGCCCTGGCCGATCCGGCCGCCCAACACCAGGAGGACAGGCGCGCCGAGGTTGGCGGCGATGCGCGCGTTGTAGCCGAGCTCGGTCGGGCTGCCCACGTCGGTGTAGTCGGAGCCGAGGATGACGACCGCGTCGCTGCGCGCCTCCACCTCCCGGAAGCGCCGGACGATCTCGCCGAGCGCAGCGTCCGCGTCGGCGTGCACATCGTCGTAGGTGACGCCGATGGCCTCCTCGTAGCTGAGGTCGGCGGTCACCCGGTCGAGCAGCAGCTCGAGCACGTAGTCCCGTTCGACGGCGGAGCGCGCGATCGGCCGGAACACGCCGACGCGTTCGACGGAGTGCCGCAGCGACTCCAGGACGCCGAGCGCCACCGTCGACTTGCCGGTGTGTCCTTCCGCGGAGGTGATGTAGAGCGAACGGGCCACTTTCAGCGGGTCTCCTCGTCTGTGATGCTGTCTGCACTGTCGTCGTCGCTGTCTGTGCGCTCGATCGGTGCGAGGCGATAGCTGCCGTCGAGCACCGCGGCGCCGGGGGCGTACAGCCTCAGCAGCGGCCGGAACTCCCCCTCCGGAGCCGGCAGCCAGTTGGCGGCGGCCTTCGCGTCGGCCGGCCGGGTCGCGCTGATCGTGATGGTCAGTCCGCCGTCGTCGTCGTACACGATGCCGGGGGTGCGGTCGCCGATCGAGTACCGCCCGATCGGGTTCGTCACCAGGAAGAAGTGCGGGAGGTCGTACATGGTCAGCGACCAGAACGCGCGCACGGGCGGGGTCGGGCTCAGCCGCAGCCGGTAGACGTGCGCGCCGCTGAGCTGCTGGCCGGCAGCGTCCACGTAGGTCGGGAAGTACGCGGCCTCGTACCCGTGGTTGCCCCACAGCCCGCCGAGCGCGGCGCCGGCCCGGCGGGCGTAGCGGGTGGTCGGGTCGGTGAGCTGCCAGCCGCGGTTGTCGAGCGCGCCGACCTCGAAGAAGTCGGTGTTGTAGTCGAAGACGTGGAGGTTGACCTGCCAGCCGTCGGTCGTAGGCACGGTCGTGTGCAGTGACGACTCGAGCGCCTGCTTGCCCACCGCGTACCCCTCCTCGAGCGCGGAACGGACGTCCTCCGGCAGCTCGCCGATCGGCGTCGCCCCCGTGAGCCCGATCGGTTCGTACGTCGCCAGCGCGTCCCGGTCGTGGTCGGCCGGTGGGAACTCCTGCGACCACACCCGCATCCGCTCGAAGAAGGTCAGCGCCTCGGTCGGGCCGGCCGCCACCTCCGGGATGCCCGCCGGCGGCGCGAGACGTCTCCAGCGTCGGGGTGAGCGTGGTCGCGTCCTGGAGGGCGTGCACGGCGAGGAGGTCGTCCTCCCCCGCCACCGCCCAGCGTCCGACGATCGTGCCGACGCGGGTCGGGAACCGGACGACCGTGTATTCGGCTCGCTGTTCGCCCCCGGCTTCGTCCTCCCAGCCGGGCGGGACGAGCAGGAACTCACCCGCCGCCGAGCCGGTGGCCCGGGTGCCGACGTAGGCGAAGTTGTTCGTCCAGGCGTCGACGAACTGGAGCACGTAGTACCGGTCGCCGACCGCGGGCACGGAGAGCCGGACCGGCCCGATGCTCAGGTCGAGCTGCGCGATCGAGTACAGGGTGTCGTTGTTGACCGAGACGAAGGTGGTCTCCGGGCCGGCCAGCGTGCGGGCGTGCCCGAACGCGTTGAACGGCGTGGGCGGCACCGCACCGAGCCCCTCGCGGGTGAACCGACCGACCTGCTCCAGATCGAACACGAGCGGGAACCCGACGACGAACGCTTCGGAGGCGAGCTCGGCGATCCCGTGCTCGACAGTTTCCTGCTCGGTCATACGCGCACCTCGACTCGTCGGAGTGTCATTCTACAAAGCGTAGAACATAGGTCAGCTGCTGTGCTGCCCACACTCTACGCGGCGCGTGTGACGGGTGCCTGAACACGAAAAAGACCCCCCACGCACCCGCCAGAGCCCGGTTACCCTTGCTGCGTTTCCGCCCTGGGGGAGTTGGCCTGGATGGCGCCACGTGGGGAGCCGCCAACCAGTGTAGCGGGTCCGCCTGGGAGGCCGTGCACAGCGGGGCCCCCGGCGTCCGCTAAGATATTGTGAGCCGTCGCCCGCAGGGTGGTGGCAACCCAGGAGAATTCGCCTAGTGGCCTATGGCGCACGCTTGGAAAGCGTGTTGGGTGCAAGCCCTCGGGGGTTCGAATCCCCCATTCTCCGCCAACAGTTTCGAGATGCGCCGCGGGGTGCGCGCACAGCGCTCACCAGGCGCTCGAATCCCCCATTCTCCGCCAACAGTTTCGAGATGCGCCGCGGGGTGCGCGCACAGCGCTCACCAGGCGCTCGAATCCCCCATTCTCCGCCAACAGTTTCGAGATGCGCCGCGGGGTGCGGTTCGAATCCCCCATTCTCCGCCATTCGACGGCCCCAACTTCCGCCCATATCGCGGAAGCGGGGCCTTCGTTCCATCTCCGGCCCCGAGCCCACGTCGCGCGCACACTAGAGTGAGCCTTCCCACGACCGAAGGGGCGGAGATGACGGACGGAATCGACCCCAGCGCGCCGCCGAGCGGCACCGGCTGCGTCGAATGCGAGGCCGAGGGCGGCTGGTGGGTGCACCTGCGCCGCTGCGCCGCGTGCGGGCACGTCGGCTGCTGCGACGACTCGCTCTCGCGGCACGCCCGCGCGCACGCCGCGGCGACCGGGCATCCCTACATCCAGAGCTTCGAGCCGGGCGAGGACTGGTACTGGGACTTCCGCACCGACCAGTACGCGGAGGGGCCGGAGCTGGCTCCCGCGACGAGCCACCCGGAGGATCAGGGCGTTCCCGGACCGGCGAGCCGGCTCCCCGCCGACTGGCGCACCCTCCTCCAGCGGCGGGCGGACGCCGAGTGAACCCCTACCTGGACAAGTCGGCGCCCGAGGCCTGGCTGGCCGCACGAGCCTGGTCCGTCGTCGTGGCGGAGGGCGCGCTCGCCCACGGGCTGACGGCGCAGCAGGTCGAGCTCCTCAAGGTGCGGGCCTCCCAGCTCAATGCCTGCGCCTACTGCCTCGACCTGCACTCGCGGGAGGCCAGGACGGCGGGCGTCCCCCAGCAGAAACTGGACATGCTCCCGGCCTGGCGGGACGCGGAGCTCTACGACGAGCGGGACAGGGCGGTGCTGGCCATCGCGGAGGCGGCGACGCTCCTGCCGCTGACCGAGGACGCCCGCGCGGACCTCGCCGGGGCGCGAGCGGTGCTCGGCGAGGCCGCGTACGTCGCCGCCGAGTGGCTCGCCGTGGCGATCAACGCGTTCAACCGGATCTCGATCCTCAGCGGGCACCGGGTGAACCCGCGGGACGGGAAGGGGCGGTTGGTGCGCTGACGCGCGCGGCAGGTCAACGTTTTCGAAGGAGTCTTGCGGCGACACGCGCGGGAGACTCCTTCGAAGCGGCGTTGGGCAGGAGATCTCCGGGAGATCTCCTGCCCAAACCACGCGCCTGCCTCAGCCCCCGTACTCCGTCACGGTCTCCGGCCCCTGGTGCGTCGGCGTCACCGCGTTGCCGGTGTCGTTGACCACGTGGTCGATCGTCCCGGCCTTGTTCAGTGACACCGTGCTCAGGTCGTGCAGCCGCACGCCCGGCGTCAGCGGCACCTCGAACGCGCGGCTCGCGTGGAGGGTCGGGTCGACGTTGGTGTAGATGTAGCTGCCCGCGCCCCACAGCTCGTGCGTCTTCACCGTGTCTGCCACTTTGTACGCGGCGTAGCCGAGCGTCCCGTCGTGCTGCCAGGCGGCCTGGTCCGGCGCGTCGTACGGCAGCTCGTTCTGGAAGAACACGGTCCGGCCGTTCTCGCCGTTCCAGATCACGTTGTACTTCTGGAAGTGCTCCACGAACAGGCCGGTGGCGGTGACGTCGTCGCCGTTCACGATCAGGCCGGTGTCGGAGGTGTTCTGGGTCCAGCCCACCCCGGTCCCGTGGTCGGCGCGCCAGAGCCACAGGTCGTCCAGGAGCACATGGTCGCTGTCGACCTGGACCCCGACGGTCGCCTTGCCGGCGTGCGGGCCGCCGACGCGCAGGAAGACATCCTGCAGCGAGATCGGGTCGGCGGCGGTCGAGCCGCCCTGGCCGCGCTGGTGCTTCGTGCCGACCCGAACCAGGACGTCCGAGTTCACCGGTCCGGCGTCCACGGTGAGCCCGGCGACGTCGACGCCGGGGACGTCGTCCACGACCAGCGGCGTCGAGCCGTTCTCCGCGGTGAGCGTCGCGAGGCCGAGGCCCAGCACGACTGTGCCCGCCCGCTTGACGTGGATGGAGCGGTCGATCGAGTAGACCCCGGGCGTCAGCAGGAGGTTCTTGCCTCCGGCGAGCGCCGCGTTGATCCGGGCGATCGAGTCGTCCGGCTTCGCCACGTAGAAGTCGGACAGCGGGATGGTGCGCCCAGCAGAGCCCGACGTCCAACTCGTGCCGCTCGAACCCGTCGTCGCGGGCGGCACGACGACGGAGAGGCCGCCGGCGCCCTGCACGAGGTACGGCTTCTCGCGGGAGGCCGGCGTGCTCGCGAGCGTGGTGTACGGCGGCGTCGGGAAGCTCTGCGCGGGCGCGCCCTGCACGCCGGAGAACACCTGGTTCCACACCGCGTTCGACCATCCTCCGATCGACGAGTCGCGCACGTAGAACTGCTGCTGGCTGCCGTTGACGATCGTCGCGCTGACCTTCGAGTCGGCGAGGAAGCCGCCGCTGGCGTACTGGGGACCTGCGGTGCAGTAGTCCATCAGCGACATACCGCCCCCGGTGATGTCCATCCGCCGCATCGGGGCGGCCTGCGACACCGCCCAGAACTCGGTGTTCGTCTGGCAGCCCGACCCGCCGGCGACGGCGATGTGGAGGTTGGAGATCGAGCGCCAGAAGTTGTCGAGCGCGATGCACCCGCTCCCGTCGGTGAAGCAGCGGTTGTACACGTCGACGGAGCCGTTGATCGTCACATCGTCGGGCGACGCACCGAGCCCGGCGACCTCGGTGTAGTAGCCGACCTGGAACCGCAGCGGGTTCGCCGGCGTGCCGTACGTGCCCGGGGCGAAGAGCAGCGCGTACCGGCCGGTGCCCATCTCGTCGTTCACCTGCTGGGCGGCGATCGCGTCGACCTTCGCCTGGATCTGCGACTGCGGCATGTCCGGCGTGAACACGATGACGTTCGGGCCGAGGTCGGGACCGGGCGGGGCCGGGGACGCGACGGCGCCCTGGGCGGTGGCGAAGACGCCGAGGACGACGGCGGCTGCGGCGGCGATCGCTGCGATGCGATGGCCGCGGCGCCGGCCGGTTGCGTGTTGTGACGATGTAGGCACCGATGAACCTTCTTCCCTGGAAAAAGACGATGCGGCGCCCCCGAAGCCCGAGTGTCGGTCCCCCGACGGACGCCGCTGACCGTCGAGAGTGCAACGCCCAGCACTGTAGAACCGGTCGGTCGGGATGTCGAGACCCGACCGTTCCGAAGGAGCCTCGCCGCGACACGCGCGGGAAACTCCTTCCGTACCGCGTTGGGCAGGAGATTTCATCCGAATCTCCTGCCCAACTCACCGCACTTCGAACCCGGCCACCAGGAGGTCGGCGTCCCGGGACGACGCGCCGACCAGGAGCTCGAACTCCCCCGCCTCCACGCGGCGGTCGCCGGCGGCGTCCACGATCGTGCACTCGGCGACCGGCAGCGTCAGGCGCACACGCGCCGACTCGCCCGGGGCCAGTTCCACCTGCCGGTACGTCTTCAGCTCCTTGTCGGCCCAGCTCACGCTCGTGACCTGGTCGCGGACGTAGACCTGCACCGTCTCGCGGACCGGGCGGGAGCCTGTGTTCGTGACCGTCACGGAGGCCTCGATGGAGTCCGCGACGCCGAGCGAGCCGGCGGCGAGCGTCAGGTCCGCGTACGTCACCGTCGTATACGACAGGCCCTGGCCGAACGCCCACGCGGGCGCCTGGGTCAGGTCCGCGTAGCGGTCGCCGTGCTGGCCGCGGAGCTGGTTGTAGTAGGTCGGCTGCTGGCCGACGTGGCGGGCGAACGAGAGGGGAGGCGGCCCGAGGGCTCGACCCGGCCGGCGATGAGCTCCGCGAGGGCCTGGCCGCCCTTCATGCCCGGGTTCGCCGCCCACAGCACCGCGGCGGCCCTCGACACCGACGGCGGCAGCACCAGCGGCTTGGAGGCCAGGAGCACCACGACCACCGGCTTGCCGGTCGCGATCATCGCGTCCAGCAGCGCGTTCTGGCCGCCGATCAGCTCCAGCGTCGCGGTGGAGCGGCCCTCGCCGACGAGCTCGATGCGGTCGCCGACCACGGCCACGACGACATCCGACGACGCTGCGGCGGCCACCGCCTCGGCGATCAGGTCCGCGTCCGGCGCGCACGGCACCACCACGGGAGGCCGCGGCTGCCCGTCCTGGAACGTCGCGCCGCGCGGGTCGTCCTCCAGCGTCAGGATGTCGGCGCCGCGCGCGTGCGTCACGGTCCAGCCGTCGATCGCGCTCAGGCCGTCGAGCACGGTGGTGATCATCTCGCGCGGCTGGCCGTCGAGCCAGCCGGCCTGGCCGGAGCCGCCAGCCCAGTCGCCGAGCTGGGTCTGGGCGTCGTCGGCCAGCGGGCCGACCAGGGCGACGCGCAGCGGCGACGACGACGCCAGCGGCAGCGTCCCGTCGTTCTCCAGCAGCACGATCGAGCGGCGCGCGATCTCCAGGTTCAGTTCCGCATGCGCGGCGCTGCCGACCACGTCGTCCAGCGAGGGCGACGGCAGGCGCGGGTCCTCGAACAGGCCGAGGTCGAACTTCAGCGTCAGGATGCGGGCGACGGCGGCGTCGAAGGCGTCCTCCGCGAGCAGTCCCTGCGCGACGGCCTCCAGCGCGCCCTCGTAGAAGCCCGGGGTCGTCATCACCATGTCGTTGCCGGCCTTCACGGCGGCGGCCGCGGCGTGGGCGTAGTCGGGTTGGACCTTCTGCTCCCAGACCATCCGGCCGACGTTGTCCCAGTCCGTGATGAGCGTGCCGGTGTAGCCCCACTCGCCGCGCAGCACCTCGCTGAGCAGCCAGTCGTTCACCGTGATCGGCACGCCGTCGGTGCTCTGGTAGCCGAGCATGAACGTCCGGCAGCCCTCGCGGGCGACCCGCTCGAACGGCGGCAGGAACCAGCTCCGCAGCTTGCGCCGCGAGATGTCGGCCTCGCTCGCGTCCCGGCCGCCCTGGGTCTCCGAGTAGCCGGCGAAGTGCTTGGCGGTCGCGAGGATCGCGGTCGGGTCGTCCAGGCCGTCGCCCTGGTAGCCGCGGACCATCGCGCTGGCGAGCTCGCCGATGAGGAACGGGTCCTCGCCGAACGTCTCGCTGATGCGCCCCCAGCGGAGGTCGCGGGCGATGCAGAGCACTGGGGAGAAGGTCCAGTGCACGCCGGTGACGGCGACCTCCTCCGCGCTGGCACGGGCGACGCGCTCGATCAGCTCCGCGTCCCACGACGCGGCCATGCCGAGCTGCGTCGGGTAGATCGTCGCGCCGGGCCAGAACGAGTGGCCGTGGATGCAGTCCTCGCCCACGAGCAGCGGGATCCGCAGCCGGGTCTGCGCGGTGAGCCGGTTGGCCTCCAGGATGCGCTCCGGGGAGGTGTGCAGGATCGAGCCGACGTGACGCCGCAGGACGTGGTCCTGGAGGTCGTCGCGCGCGTCGAGCTGCAGCATCTGGCCGACCTTCTCCTCCACCGTCATCCGGTCGAGGAGGTCGCGAACGCGCTCGGCGGTCGTCAGCGACGGGTCCTGGTACGGGAGTGCCTCCTCTGCGGGAACGGTGGTGGTGGACGGGAGGATCGAAGTCATGCGGTGTTGCTTTCCGGGGTCGCTGCGGCCGGGGCCGTGGTGGAGGTCGTGCGCACCTGCGTGACGGCGGCGTTGACGTTCATGCCCTTGCGCTTCATGGCGCGGGCGCGCTCCCCCGCCGAACGCAGGCGCGGGTTGACGTACTCGTCGATGCCGAAGTTGATCAGCGCGAGGGAGACGCCGAGCAGCGCGATGCACAGGCCGGCGGGGACGTACCACCACCAGTAGTCCGGGAACGCGTTGTTCTGCTGCGCCCAGAACAGGATGGTTCCCCAGTTCAGGTTCGACACCGGGATGACGCCGATGAACGCGAGCGTGGTCAGGCCCAGCACCGCGGCCGTCATGGTGCCGACGAAGCTGGAGGCGATGATCGCCAGCAGGTTCGGCAGCATCTCCACCAGGATCACCCGGTGCAGCGGCTCGCCGTTCGCCCGAGCGGCCTGGATGAAGTCCCGGTTGCGCAGCGACATGGTCTGCGCGCGCAGCACGCGGGCGCCCCACGCCCAGCCGGTCAGGCCGAGCACGGCGGCGATCAGCGGCAGCGGCGGGTCCTGGAACTGGGAGGCGACGATGATCATCAGCGGCAGGCCCGGGATGACGAGGAAGACGTTCGACAGCGCCGACAGCGACTCGCTCTTCCAGCCGCGCAGATAGCCTGCGGTCACGCCGACGACGATCGCCACGACAGTGGCCATGATCGTCGCCAGGAACCCGACGACGAGCACGCCGCGGGTCCCGTAGACGAGCTGGCTGAAGACGTCCTGGCCGATGTGCGTCGTGCCCAGGAGGTGGGTGAACGACGGCGGCTGCAGCGTCTCCTTCAGGTTCTGCGCGTTCGGGTCGTACGGGGCGAGCAGCGGGGCGAAGATCGCGACGAGCACGAACACGCCCAGGATGATCAGGCCGGCGGCCGACTTCGGGTTGCTGAACATGGCCAGGGAGGCCTTGAGCTGCGACCAGAAGGTGGTCTTCTTCGGCGCAGGCGCCTCGGGGGTCACCGCCTGCATGAAAGCGGTCTGGGGCATCGACATGATCAGGCCTCCGTCTGGCGAGTGCGCGGGTCGAGGATGGCGTACGCGATATCGGCGATGATGTTCGCGATCAGGACGGCGAGCACGAGCACGAGGAAGATGCCCTGCATGAGCGCATAGTCCTTGGCGTTGGTCGCGTTGAGCAGCAGCAGGCCGATGCCGGGATAGGAGAACACCATCTCCATCACGATCGTGCCGCTGACGATGAAGCCGAGAGCGAGCGCGAAGCTCTGGATCTGCGGCAGCACGGCGTTGCGGGCGGCGTAGCGCCACAGCACGCGCCGGTCGGGCATGCCCTTCGCCTGCGCGACGGTGATGTAGTCCTCGTCGAGCACGGTGAGCATCATGTTGCGCATCCCGAGCACCCAGCCGCCGATCGAGACCACCACGATGGTGGCCATCGGGAGGGCGCCGTGCGAGAGCACCTGGCCGATGAAGTCGGCGTTCCAGCCCGGGTCCACGCCCAGCTCGTAGGCGTGCCCCGCGGGGAACCAGCCGAGCGTCGTGGAGAAGATCGCGATGAAGATCAGGCCGAGCCAGAAATACGGGATCGTGCCGAGGAACGTCGTGATCGGGATGAAGACCTCCAGCTTGCCGCCGCGCCGCCAGCCGATCACCGCGCCGAGGCCGGTGCCGATCAGGAAGGAGACCACCGTGGCGAAGCCGACCAGGCCGAGCGTCCACGGCAGGGCGGAGGCGATCGCGTCGCCCACCGGCGCCATGCCCGTCGAGATGGAGACGCCGAGGTTGCCGTGCAGCAGCATGTTCCAGTAGTCGAGGTACTGCTGCCAGAGCGGCACGGATTTGTCGACTCCGAAAAGGAGGCGCAGCGCCTTCTCGGCGTCGGGGGTGAGCTGGCCCTGACTGCGCGCCATGTACGAGGAGACGGCGTCGCCCTTCATCAGGCGCGGGATGAAGAAGTTGATCGTGATCGCCGCCCAGAGGGTGAACACGTAGAAGGCCACGCGGCCTCCGATGAACCGCCACGGGACGCGGACGCCGCGGCGCTCCGCCCGGGTGGCGGTCGTGCCGACGAGCGTCGGGTCGAGGGAAGCGTCGGCTCTGACGGTCTCTGCGCTCACAGCGCACCTCCTGCAGTCTGTGCGCTCAGGGCGCCGAAGTGCTTGTCCGGGTCGGGGGACGCGGCGCGGAGCTCGCGGGTGTACGGGTCCTGCGGGCGGAGGATGACGTCGTCGGCGGGGCCGTGCTCGACGATCCTGCCCTGGTTGAGGACGATGATCTCGTCGCTGAAGTGCCGCGCGGTGGCCAGGTCGTGGGTGATGTAGAGCACCCCGAGGCCTTCCTCGCGCTGCAGGTCGGCGAGCAGGTTGAGGACGCCGACGCGCAGCGACACGTCGAGCATCGACACCGGCTCGTCGGCGACCAGCAGGGTCGGCCGGGAGGCCAGGGCGCGGGCGATGGCGACGCGCTGGCGCTGTCCACCGGAGAGCTCGTGCGGGCGGCGGTCGATCACGGCGTCCGCGTCGAGCTGGACGCGGCGCAGCAGGCGCCGGACCTCGTCGTCCACCTCGCCCTTCGGGACCACGTGGTCCAGCCGGAGCGGGCGCTCGATGTGGTGCCGGATCGTGTGCGAGGGGTTCAGGGAGGCGAACGGGTCCTGGAAGACCATCCGGAGCTGCTGGCGGTACTGCCGCAGCCGCTTGCCGGACCGCGGGATCGGGGCGCCGTCCAGCAGCACCTCGCCGCGGGTCGGCGTCTCCAGCTGGGTGAGGATCTTCGCGATCGTGGACTTGCCGCTGCCGGACTGGCCGACCAGGCCGATCGTCTGGCGCTGGCCCAGCGTGAAGCTGACGTCGTCCAGGGCCTTGAGCTGCCCGGAGCCGCGGACGTTGTAGATCTTGGTGACGTTCTTGAACTCGAGCGTCGTCATCGGACGACCACTCCTCTCTCGCCGGTGAGGCGCGGGAACGACTGCAGCAGTTTCTGCGTGTACTCGTGCTGCGGGTTCGTCCAGATCTGCTCGGCGGTGGCGAGCTCCACGATCTCGCCGTCGCGCATGATCGCGATCCGGTCGCTGATCTCCAGCAGCAGCGGGAGGTCGTGCGTGATGAAGACGACGGAGAAGCCGAAGTCGTGGCGGAGCTGGGAGATCTGCTTGAGGATCTCGCGCTGCACGAGCACGTCCAGCGCGGTCGTCGGCTCGTCCATGACCATGAGCTGCGGACGCAGGGCGAGGGCCATCGCGATCATCACGCGCTGGCGCATGCCGCCCGAGAGCTCGTGCGGGTAGGAGCGCACCCGCTGGCCGCCCACCTTGACGATCTCCAGGAGCTCGACGACGGCAGCGCGGCGCTCGGCCTTGCTCATCCCGGGCCGGTGCACCTGGAACACATCGTCCAGCTGCGATCCGATGGTGGCCACCGGGTTGAGGGCGTTCATCGCCCCCTGGAAGACCATCGAGGTCTTGTCCCAGCGGAAGCGGCGCATCTGCTCCGGGTCAAGGGCGTTGATGTCGATGTCCTCGCCGCCCTCGTCGTGGAAGACGACGCTGCCGCTCGTGATGACGGCCGGCGGCTGAGCAGTCGCTGCACCCCGTAGGCGAGGGTGGTCTTGCCGCAGCCGCTCTCGCCGGCGAGGCCGACGATCTCGCCGCGCTTGATGTCGAGGGAGACGTTCTTGACCGCCGCGACCGGCGGGTCGACGTCGTACACGACCGAGAAGTCGCGCACGGAGAGAAGGGAGTCTGTCATGGCGTCGCTTTCATGCTGTCCGCGGGTCGCCCGGGGCGGACGGCGGCACGAGGCCGCCGCCCACCCCGGACGGGTTGGGTGAGGTCGCTCCGGGCGACTACTTGCCCGCGGGCTTCAGGTTCATCAGCACCTGGACGGCCGACGGCTGGGTCGGGTCGGCGGTCGCGTACTGGTCCTTCTCGCTCGGCCAGCCGACGAACTTCCGGGTGTTGTACTCGGCGAGCTGCGGGTGGGTGCCGATCGGGATCGCCGGGACGTCGTCCACGAAGATCTTCTGCAGCTTGTCCAGCGCGGCGGTGCGGGCGCTGTCGTCGGACGCCTGCGCGTACTCCTTCAGCAGGGCGGTCGCGTCCGGGTTGCTGTAGCGCCCGAAGTTGTCCGAGACCTTGCCGTCGGCGGCCTGGTCGAGGTAGCTGGAGTTCATCACGTCGTCGTAGATGTGCCACGGGTTCGAGCCGGAGCCGGTCCAGTGCAGCACGGCGTCGAAGTTGCCGGAGGCGACGTTGGCGAACCAGGTGTCGGCGTCCGGAGTCGCGACCTTCGCGTCGATGCCGAGCGTGGTCTTGAGCTGCGTGGCGACGAGCTGGATGCCCGTGACGTAGTCGTTCCAGCCCTGCGGGTCCTGCAGGGTGAAGGAGACCGCCTTGCCGGACGGGTCGGTCAGCGCGCCGGACTTCCAGGTGTAGCCGGCGTCGGTCAGGACCTTCTTGGCGCCGTCGACGTCGATCTTGAAGGTCTGGTCCTTGTAGTCGGACGCGATGTACTGGTCACCGGTCGGCTGCGGGATGCCCGTCACGTTGGTCAGCTCGGGTCCGGCGTTGCTGCGCGCGGTCGTCGCGTGCGCCTTGCGGTCGATGACCATGTTGACGGCCTTGCGGAGCGCGACGTCGTTGAACGGGGCCTTCGCGGTGTTGACCACGATCATGTCCGGGCTCAGGACGTTGGCGCCCCAGAACACGTTGTGCTTCGGGTCCTTGTCCACGTAGTTCTTCTGGTAGTCGGTGATGAAGATCTGCGCCCAGTCGGTCTCGCCGCTCTGCAGCGCGCGGAGGAGGCCGGTGTTGTCGTTGTACTCGAGGTACTTGAGCTGGGCCACCGGGACGGTGCCGCCCCAGTAGTCCTTGCGCGCCTGGAGGACGACGCCCTGCGACGAGAAGGTCTTGATCGTGTACGGGCCGGTGCCGACCGCGTTCGTCACCGGGTCCTTCGTCGCGTCGGCGACGGACTTCCACTGGTGCTCGGGGACGATCGGGACCTGCAGCACGTCGCCCTGCTTGACGAACTTCGACTCGCTGAAGTTCAGGACCACGTTGTCGCCGTCCTTCTTGACGTCGGTCAGCTTGAGGCCGCCGAGGTCGAGAGCCGGAGTGTTCTTGATCAGGTTGTAGGTGAAGACGATGTCGTCGGCGGTGAACGCCTTGCCGTCGCTCCACTTGACGTTCTTGCGCGGGGTGACGGTGAGCTGGGTGTAGTCCGCGTTCCACTGCACCTTCGAGGCGAGCCACGGGGTGGTCTCGTTCTTGCCGACCGGGTTGACGATCGCGAGGGGCTCGTAGATCATTCGGTCGTAGCCGAGCGACATGCCCGAGCCGGTGGTGATGAACGGGTTGTTGATCTGGGTCGCCAGGATGGCCGCGCCATCCGGCTTGGCGACGGTGAGCGAGCCGGTGCTGGCGGTGCCGCCGGCGGACTTGCCGTCGGACGAGCAGCCGGTCAGCGCGAGTGCGCCGACGGCGGCGATCGCCGATGCCGTGATCAGATACTTCCTAAGCCTCATTGCTTCTCCTTCGTGGCGGGCACATCCGTTGTGCCCTGTGGTGCTGCGGAATGTCGGCTGACGATAACTTGCTTACTGGTCAGAAAGCAAGTTGGTTGAGGTGAGGTTACTGGCTGGTAAGCTCGGCCGCAACCAGCACGGCAGGAGCGACGGAAATGGCCATCAGCGGCACCAGCACCGGAACGCGCCCGGAGACCGAGCAGAAGCGCATCGACATCCTGCGCGCGGCGATCGAGACGTTCGGCGCCAAGGGGTCCACCAACGGCACGCTCACCGACATCGCCGAGCAGGTCGGGATGACGCACGCCGGCGTCCTGCACCACTTCGGGTCGAAGAACAACCTGCTCCTGGAGGTGCTGGAGTTCCGCGACAGGGACGACGTCGCCCACCTCGCCGACCAGCACATCCCCGGTGGCCCAGCGCTGTTCGCGCACCTCGTCGCCACCGCGCAGCGCAACGCGCTGCGGCCGGGGATCGTCCAGGTGTTCACCGTGCTGTCGGCGGAGTCGGTCACCGAGGGGCACCCGGCGACGGCCTACTTCCAGGAGCGCTACCGCAACCTCCGGGCCGAGATCGACGCGGCCTTCCGCGCGCTCTGCGCCCAGGAGGGCGTGACCGACCCGGACACGATCGACCGGGCAGCGGCGTCCATCCTCGCTGTGATGGACGGCCTCCAGCTGCAGTGGCTGCTCGATCCGGCGTCGGTGGACCTCGCGGGGGCCAGCGAGTTCGCCATCGAGGCGATCGTGAACGGGGTGCTGCGGCCGGGCCGGGAGCTCACGTCGTACGTGCACGACGCGTGAGCGCTCGGCGGGGCTGCGCCCGTGCAACGTTGTAAGGTCGTGCCGACCGGCAACAGACGGGAGTGAGCGTGGCTGTGACCCTGCACGATGTCGCCCGGCTGGCCGGGGTGTCGATCAAGACCGTGTCGAACGTCGTCAACGACCATCCCTACGTGCGGGATGAGACCCGGCGGCGGGTGCTCGACGCGATCGCCGCGCTCGGGTACACGCCGAACCTCTCGGCCCGGAGCCTGCGATCGGGACGCACCAATGTCATCGCCCTGATGATCCCCGATCTCCGCAACGCCTACTTCGCCGAGCTCGCCGACGCCGTCATGCGGGCGGCCGCCGGGCACGGGCTCTCGGTGCTCATCGAGCAGTTCGGGGACGACCGGGAGCACGAGATCGCCGCCCTGCGCCGGCCGCGGCCCCAGCTCGTGGACGGCGTGCTCTACAGCGTTCTCGCCCTCGACCAGGACGACGAGGACGTCATCGCCGCGATGCCCGTCCCGGTCGTGCTGCTCGGCGAGCGCATCTTCACCGGGCCGCGCGACCACGTCACGATGCGGAACACCGAGGGCGCCCGTGCGGCGACCGAGCACGTCCTCGGGCTCGGACGGCGCCGCGTGGTGGCGCTCGGCGCGCATCCGGGCGAGGTCATCGGGTCCGCGGCGCTGCGTCTCGACGGCTACCGGGCGGCCCTGGCGGCGGCAGGCATCCCGTCCGGCGAGGAGCTGATCGTCCCCGTCGGCTCCTGGCTCCGGCGCAACGGGGCGGAGGCCATGCGCGACCTCCTGGCGAGCGGCGTCGGATTCGACGCGGTCGTGGCGTTCAACGACGCGATCGCCCTCGGCGCGCTGCGCGCACTGCAGGAGGCCGGCCTCCGCGTGCCGGAGGACGTGGCCCTCATCGGCTTCGACGACATCGACGAGACGCGGTACTCGATGCCGACGCTCTCCACGATCGACCCGGGCCGCGGCGAGATCGCCCGCACCGCGGTCGACCTGCTCGTGCGCCGCATCGAGGGCGGCGACGCCCCCTTCGAACCCGATCGCATCCTCGTCCCCTACCGCCTCCTCCCCCGCGAGTCCACGGCTCTCTGAGGCCTCCGTTTGACACGGTCACATTCGGCCGCGATCATGTCTGTACAACGTTGTAATACGGCCAGAAGAGGAAGCAGCATGCCCGAGACCACCATCACCCTCGACCGCTCCGCCCGCGTCGCCCCCATCGACCGGCGCATCTTCGGCTCGTTCGTGGAGCACCTCGGCCGCTGCGTGTACGACGGCATCTACGAGCCGGGGCACCCGACCGCGAACGAGGACGGCTTCCGCCTCGACGTGGTCGAGCTGGTGAAGGAGCTCGGCGCGACCACCATCCGCTACCCCGGCGGCAACTTCGTCTCCGGCTTCCGCTGGGAGGACAGCGTCGGGCCGCGCGAGCAGCGTCCCGTGCGCCGCGACCTCGCCTGGCACTCGCTGGAGACCAACCAGGTCGGCCTGGACGAGTTCTCGCGCTGGCTGAAGCTGACCGGGTCCGAGCTGATGCTCGCCGTGAACCTGGGCACCCGCGGGATCGACGAGGCGCTCGACCTCCTGGAGTACGCCAACCACCCGTCCGGCACCGCCCTCAGCGACCAGCGGATCGCCAACGGCACGGTCGAGCCGCACGGCATCCGCATGTGGTGCCTCGGCAACGAGATGGACGGTCCCTGGCAGACCGGGTACATGACCGCCGACGACTACGGCAAGCTCGCCGCCCGCACCGCCCAGGCGATGAAGGCGGCCGACCGGCACCTCGAACTCGTCGCGTGCGGGTCGTCCGGCTCCGGGATGCCGACCTTCGGCGACTGGGAGCGCACCGTGCTGGAGCACGCCTACGACAACGTCGACTTCATCTCGGCGCACGCCTACTACCAGGAGCGCGGCGGCGACCTCGGGTCGTTCCTGGCCTCCTCGGTGGACATGCAGTACTTCATCGACACGGTCGTCGCGGCGGCGGACCACGTCGGCAGCAAGCGCAAGATCGCCAAGAAGATCGCCATCTCCTTCGACGAGTGGAACGTCTGGTACCTGGACGAGCACCAGGCGTCCCAGGAGGTCAACGACGAGTGGCGCGTCGCCCCGCGGCAGCTGGAGGACGTCTACTCGGTCGCCGACGCGGTGGTCGTCGGCAACCTCCTGATCACGCTGCTCAAGAACCACGACCGGGTCCGCAGCGCCTCCCTCGCCCAGCTCGTCAATGTGATCGCGCCGATCATGACCGAGCCGGGCGGCGCGGCCTGGCGGCAGACGACGTTCTTCCCGTTCTCGGTGACGAGCCGGCTCGCGCGCGGCGAGGTGCTGCGCCCGGCCGTCCGCACCGGAAGCTACGAGACCGCGGTGCACGGCTCCGCGGACGTGGTGGACGCGGTCGCGACGCACGACGCCGCGACGGGCGAGTCCGCGGTCTTCCTGGTGAACCGCAGCCTCAGCGAGACGGAGACGGTCACCATCGACGTCCGCGACCTGGGCGCGACCGCCGTGCGGGAGGCGCTCAGCCTGTTCGACGACGACGTGTACGCGAAGAACACGCAGGCCGAGCCGGAGCGCGTCGGGCTCAGCGCCAACGGCACGGCGAGGCTCGCGGACGGCGTGCTGACCCTGGAGCTGCCCCCGGTCTCCTGGACGGCGGTCGCGCTCGGCTGACCGCGCGGCGGATTTGGTGAGACGGCCGTCCTGCATGTTAGATATGGGAGTGACCGGCAAAATGCTCTCCCAGCTCTGCGCCACCGTGGTGCTCGCTGCGGTGACCCTGCTGATCGGCCGCTCGATGCACGATCTCGCCACGGTGATCCTGTTCGCCGTGGGTGTGCTGGCGACGATCCTGTCGGCCTTCCGGGTGCGTTCGCTGCGCGTCAAGCACCTCGCCGAGATGCAACGCCGTGTCCCCCAAAATGCCGCTATGAACGACCCCGGGAATCCGTCAGACTCGACCCGATGAGCAACCATCAGGGGGTCGGCACGAACGTGTCGAGGGGAACCGTACTCAGACCGCATCGCGACCTGTTCGCGCGCGGGCTCACCGCCGTGCTCGCGCTGACCACGCCGGTGTTCGCCGTGCTGTACTGGCTCACCATCCCGAACGGCGAATGGAGGTTCGTCCTCTTCGCCCACGTGCTGGTCGTGCTGGCGACGATCCTCGGCGTGTACGCGTTCCTCAGCGCGACGATCACGATCCAGGCGGACGGCATCCGGGAGCGCGGCTTCTTCGGCCGGACCCGGTTCGTGCGGTCCGTCGACGTCGGCTCCATCCTGATCGTGCGCCTCTACGACGGCAGCACGCTGGACACGCTCCCCCAGCTCTTCATCACCGGACGCGACGGCCGGGTGCTCATCCGGATGCGCGGGCAGTTCTGGTCGGTGGACGACATGGAGCGGGTCGCCGAGGAGCTCGACGTGCCGGTGACGCGGCCGGAGGACTTCCTGACCATGACGCAACTCCGGCGCCGGTCGCCCGAGCTGCTGTACTGGTTCGAGCGGATGCCGCGGTTCCGCTAGGGCGTGTCAGACGTCCGCGTCCGTCGCTATCGCCAGCGCGGGCGCGTCGGTGCGGCTGGAGGGCAGCTCCTCGAAGCCGAGCCGGCGGTAGAACGCCATCGCACCGGTGTTCGTGGGCGACATCCGGAGGAACACACCGGGTACGCCGCGCGCGTTCAACGCCCCGAGGAGCTCCCGGATGAGCCGGCGCCCGAAGCCCTGGCCCTGCAGCTCGGGCAGCAGGTCGATGTGCAGGTGCGCGGGATACCGGTCGGCCTCCGGGACGATCGCCTCGTGCTGATCGAGCCCGAACCCGATCGCCTCCCGCTCCTTCGCGGAGGGCGCCGCCTCCACCGGGTACCGCTCACGGAACCCGGGCAGCCAGTGCTCGTCGTACCAGTCGGCGAACGCGTGGCTGTCCGCAACCGCGATCACGTACCCGGCGACCCGGTCGCCGGTGTCGACCACGAACGCGAGGTCGGGCTGGTACTCCACATAGGGTCCGGCGAAGACGTCGGGCAGAAGGTCGTCGCTGGAGTAGAGCCCGCGCGCGTCCGCGCCGCTCGCCCCCGTCCTGACGCAGATGTCGTAGACGTCCGCGCGGTCGGCCGGACGGTACGGTCGGATCGAAGTCACCGTGAAAGTATGGCAGCGTGACCTCGTCCACCGTCGCAGGGCCGCTGAGCAAGGGCCGGCTCACCCTCGGAGCCGACGCCCCCGCTGCGCCCGTCCGGATCGAGCGACGCGTGCCGGGTGAGACGGCGGCCGCGTTCGTGCGGCACTACTGGCTGCCGCGCTGGTCCCTCCCCGCCGGCGCGAGCGTGCGCGAGGCGGTGCTGGAGTATCCGACGGCGAACCTGGTGATCGAGGCGGACACCGCGGCGCTGTATCGTGCGAGCCGCGGACTGTCCGGGAGGGCGCTGACCGGCGAAGGCTGGGCGTTCGGGGCGATGCTGTGGCCGGGCGTGGCGCGGGAGTGGGTGGGCGGCTCGCTGCGCGGCGCTCCCCCGGTGATCCCGCTCGACGCGCTCTCGGTACGGCTGACCGACGCGGTCGGCGTGGTGCGCGAACGGCTCGCCGACGACGACGCGGACGGCGCGATCGCGGTCGTCGAGGCCGCGCTGGCCGGCCTCCCCGCCCCCGACGCCGACGCGCGGCTGGTCGACGCGATCGTCGCCGCGGTCGAGTCGGACCGCGAGCTGCGCCGGGTGGAGCAGCTCGCCGACCGGTTCGGGATCGGCGTGCGCCGCCTGCAGCGGCTCGTCGCCGGGCACATCGGATTCGGGCCGAAGTGGCTGATCCAGCGCTACCGGCTGCAGGAGGCCGCAGCGGCACTGCGCGAGCCGGAGCCTCCCGCGCTCGCGCAGCTCGCGGCCGAACTGGGCTACGCGGATCAGGCGCACTTCAACCGCGAGTTCAGGGCCGTGGTCGGCCGGACGCCCGGGGCGTACGCGGCTGAGAGCCGGCTGACGTGACGGAGCGGGATCCCGGCGCCCTGCTCGCCCCGTGGCGGGCGCGCTGGGCGCTGACGCCGGACGGTGCGGCCTTCGCCACGCCGTCGAGCGTGCTGCAGCCGGTGGTGTGGGAGAGCAGGGCGGCGTTCCTCAAGCTGGCGACGCAGGCCGAGGAGGCCGCAGGCGGGCGCGTGCTCCGCTGGTGGGACGGCCGCGGGGCGGCTCCTGTGCTGGCCGCGGACGGCGACGCGCTCGTGCTCGCGCGCGCGACCGGCCGCCGCTCGCTGGAGTCGCTGGCGGCCTCCGGCCCGGACGGGGACGACGAGGCGACCCGCATCCTCTGCCGGGCGGCGCTGCGGCTGCACACGGTGACCGACCGGCCGCGTCCGGAGGGCCTGGTCGACCTGCCGCGCTGGTTCGCCGAACTCTTCGAGCACGCCGCCGATCGACCGCATGCCCACGACGGAATGTTCGCCCGCGCAGCGGCCGAGGCCGATGCGCTGCTCGCCTCGCCGGCGGGCGACGTGGTGCTGCACGGCGACATCCACCACGGCAACGTGCTCGACTTCGCGGGAGACGGCTGGCTCGCGATCGACCCCAAGCACATCCACGGCGACCCGGGCTTCGACTTCGCGAACATCCTCTGCAACCCGTCGGCGGAGGTGGCGCTCGCCCCGGGACGGCTGGAGCGCACCGTGGCGGTGATCGCGGCCGAGACCGGGATCACCCGGCGCCGGATGCTGCGCTGGGCGCTCGCCTGGGCCGGGCTGTCGGCGGCATGGTCGGAGCGCAGTGCCGGCGACGCGACGATCGCGGTGGGGACGGGGATCGCGGCGATGCGGGCGCTGGACGCGCCTCCGGCTACGTCTTCGCCCGGGCCGCCGCGCTGAGGAAGAACGGGTGCGGCCGGGCGCTCTCCTCCGCCAGCTTGTACGCCAGCGGCGCCCAGACGATGACCGCGACACCGGCGCCGAGCAGGAGGCCGCCGATCGTATCGCTCAGCCAGTGCGCGCCGAGGTAGGTGCGGCTGATCGCCATCAGGATCGCCCACGCCCCGCCCACGCACCACACCCAGACGCGCGGGAACAGGATGCCGAACACGACCGCCATCGTCGCCGCGTTCGCCGTATGCCCGGACGGGAATGAGCCGGGATCGCTGACCACCAGGATCTCCGACGGACGTGCCCGGCCGACCGTGTGCTTGAGGAGCTGCACGCAGATCACCGACACGACGCTCGCGATCGCGAAGAAGCCCGCGCCCCACGGCCTCCGGAACGCCAGCAGCAGCAGGAAGATCAGGACAGGGATCACCACCGAGCCGACGATCCCGCCGCCGACCCAGTTGAAGAACAGGGCGGGGACGGTCCACACCGGCGATCGGTGCTCGACCACCTCGGCCATCCATTTCAGGTCGAGGACGAACGGCTCGGTCGGCCGGAACGCGATGATCGCGCCCATCACCAGCACGAGGCCGATCGCCACCGACGCCGAGATCAGCGGCCAACGGCGCTGGATGCGCGCGGCGGTGTGGAGGGGCGGCGACGCGGTCATGGGATCACGCTAGCGCGGCGCGGCGCGTCAGTGCCCGAGCGCCGGCACCGTCCGCGGTCGCACGACCAGCCACAGCGACCCGATGGACACCGCAGCGCAGACCGCCATCATCGCGCCCATCGGCGCGGCGCTCCCGGTGCCGAGCAGGCCGACGATCGGCGAGAACACCCCCGCCGCGCCGAAGTTGAGCGCGCCGAGCAGGCTCGCCGCCGTCCCGGCCTCGTGGCCGTGGTTGTTCAGCGCGAGCACCTGCACGCACGGGAACCCGAAGCCGCAGGCCGCGATGAAGAACCACAGCGGGATCGCCACGCCCCACAGCCCGGCGTGCGCCTGGTCGAGCACGACGATCGCGACCGAGGCCAGGAACATCACGGCCGTCGAGACGGCGAGGATCCACTGCGGCCCGAAATACTTGGTCAGCCGCGCCGCCGACTGCACGCCGATGATGATGCCGATCGAGTTGACCGCGAACAGGAGGCCGTACTCCTGCGGCGTGAACGCGTAGAGGCCCTGGAAGATGAACGGGCTCGCCGACAGGTACGAGAACAGTCCGGTGAAGTTCGCGGCGCCCACGATCGCGATGCCGACGAAGACCCGGTCGCTCAGCACCGAGCGGTAGCGCTGGCCGACCGTCGAGTGGCCGGCGTCGTGCCGGCGCGCCTTGGGGAGGGTCTCGGTGATCCACAGCGACACGCACGTGATCACGAACACGCCGTAGCAGGCGAGCACGACGAAGATGCCCCGCCACGGCATGACCAGCAGCAGCCACGACCCGATGACAGGGGCCAGGACGGGCGCGAGCCCGTTGACGAGCGCGAGCCGGCTCAGCATCCGCACGAGCGGGCGTCCGCCGAACAGGTCGCGGACCATGGCCATCGCGACCACACCGCCGGCTGCGGCGCCGATGCCCATCAGCGCGCGGGCGACGCCGAGGAGTTCGACGTTGGGCGCGATCGCCGCGGCGAGGCACGCGAAGATGTGGACGCCGGTCGCCGCGATGAGCGGGATGCGGCGGCCGATCTTGTCCGACCACGGCCCGACCAGGAGCTGGCCCAGGCCGAAGCCGATCGTGGTCGCCGTCAGCGTGAGCTGGATCATGGCGGTGGAGACGTGGAAGTCGGACTCCAGCGTCGGCAGCGCAGGCAGGTACATGTCGATCGTGAACGGCCCGAGTGCGGTGAGCGCGCCGAGGATCAGGATGTACGCCAGGCGCTGGCGGCCGGTGAGCGAGTCGCCGGGATGCACGACGGTGGTCACGAAAGGAGTCCTTCTGCTGGAGGGCGTGTGGGGAGGGGGCACGCGTCCGGCACTGGACGCAAAACGACAGCACCGCGACGGGATCGCGGTGCTGGGAGCCGCCCGTTCGAATCGATTCGATCGTGGGCGCGTGTCCATACTAGCGCGTTCCGGGCCAGAATGTGAACGTGCGCATTGCGGCGTTTTCGCGGCGCCGACGGAAGACGACCCAGAGAGCGAGTGACATGACCTTCTCCATCGCCATGATCGGCGCCGGCCAGTTCGCCGGGCAGTTCGCGAAGCTGTTCGCGCTGCACCCCGGGGTGAGCGCGGTGTACGCCACCGACCTGCTGCCGGAGCGCGCGGAGCGGCTCGTCGCCGAGTACGGCCTCGACGGCGCCCTCCCCTCGTTCGAGGCGGCGCTCGACGACCCGCGCGTGGACGCCGTCGCGATCTTCACCCAGCGCTGGACGCACGGCCCGCTCGTCGTGCGCGCCCTGGAGGCCGGCAAGCACGTCTACTCGGCCGTCCCGATGGCGATCAGCGCCGAGGAGATCGCCGCGATCATCGGCGCCGTGCGCCGCACCGGCCTCACCTACATGATGGGCGAGACCAGCCACTACAACCCGGCCACCGTCTACGCGCGGTCGCAGATCGCGGAGGGCGCCTTCGGCCGCGTCTTCTACGCCGAGGGCGACTACGTGCACGACATGGACCTCGGCTTCTACGACGCGTACCGGTACTCCGGCGGCGAGGCCTGGAAGGCGACGGCCAGCTACCCGCCCCTGCTCTACCCCACCCACTCGATCGGCGGCATCCTCGGCGCGTGGGACACGCACGCGGTCAGTGTCTCGGCGATCGGCGTCACCGACGACCGCGGCGACGGCGTCTTCGACCGCGAGGTGAGCATGTTCGGCAACGACTTCTCGAACGCGACCGCGCTGTTCGAGGTCGCGGGAGGCGGGTCGTTCCGGACGAACGAGTTCCGACGGGTCGGCTATCCGTCGCACATCCGGGAGTCGCGGTTCCGCTTCTTCGGGACGGACGGCAGCTTCGAGCAGCTCGCGACCGTCTCGCACCGCACCGACAAGGCAGGCGTGACGGACATCACAGACCTGCTGCAGCCGAAGCCGACGCTGTCGCCGGACGACCCGTCGCTCGCGCACGTCGCGCCCGCGCTGCGCGACGCGTTCACGTCGGGCAGCGCGCCCATCCACGACCGCACGCGGCTGCCGCGCGAGTTCGACCACGTGACGAACGGGCACGAGGGCAGCCACCACTTCCTCGCCGATGACTTCGTGCGCGCCGTGAACACCCTGAGCCTCCCGCCGGTCAACGCCTGGCAGGCCGCCCGCTACACCCTCCCCGGCATCGTCGCCCACGAGAGCGCCCTCCAGAACGGCGCCCGCCTCCCCATCCCCGACTTCGGCCCCGCGCCCCACTGACCATCCGTTCCGGAGTTGTGTACGCGACACGCCGCGCGCGGACGTACACAACTCCGGAAGAGATTGAGGGGTTACGGGGCGGAGGGGGACGCGAGGAGCGGGGTGAAGGCGAGTTCGGCGGCGCCGATGAGGAGGATGTCGCTGCCGAGGGCGGCGCGGGCGATGGTGAGGGTCTCGGCGGAGGCGGCGAGCGCCTGCGACGCGACGAGTGCCGGCAGCGTCTCGGGCGCGAGCTCGTGCAGCGCGCCGAGGAACCCGCCGAGCACGATCCGGTCCGGGTCGAAGACGTTGGTGGCGTTGCGCAGCGCGGTCGCGAGGAAGCCGAGCTGGCGGTCCACCTCGGCGAGCACGGCCGGGTCGCCCGCCGCGACGGCCGAGCCGAGCGAGCGCGAGAGCTCGTCGGGGTCGGCGGAGGCCAGCCCGAGCACGCGCAGCAGCGCCCGCTGGCTGACCTCGGTCTCCAGGCAGCCGATCGCGCCGCAGTGGCAGCGCACACCCACCGAGTTCACCAGCGTGTGGCCGAGCTCGCCGGCGTAACCGCTGATGCCGGTCAGCGGCCTCCCGCCGACGATGACGCCCGCGCCGATGCCGGACGCGCCGCCGTTGACGTAGACGAGGTCGGCCGCGCCCTGTCCGGCGCCGAACAGTCGTTCGGCGTTCGCGCCCAGGCTGGCGTCGTTGGCCGCGGCGACGGGATAGCCGGTGGCCGCGGCGAGTTCGGCGGCGAAGGGCTCCTCCGCCCACTCCAGGTGGGGCGCGAGCCGGACGACGCCGTCCTCCTCCCGCACGAGTCCGGGCACCGCGACGCCGACGCCGACGACCCGTGAGGCCGCGGCCAGCTCGGGCCGCAGCCCGTCGATCACGGCGGCGGCGATGGCGGCGGCCTCCGCGGCGGTCGGCACGTGCCCGGTGGGATAGCGCACCCGGCGGTGCACGTGCGCGTCGAGCCCGACGACGCCGACGGTGACCGCGTCGACCTCGGGGTTCACGGCGAGCGCGACGACCCGGCCGTCGGCGGCGACGACCGGCGACGGCCTCCCGACCCGGTTGCTGGTCTCCGGCTCGCGTTCGCGCACCAGCCCGAGCTCGGCCAGCTCGGCGACGAGCGCGCCGATGGTCGAGCGGTTGAGGCCGGTCGCCTGGGTGAGCGCCGAGCGCGCCAGCGGGCCCTCGCGGTGCACCATCCCGAGCACGGCGGAGAGGTTGTGCCGCCGCACCGTGTCGAGGTTCGTCCCCGCCGTCGTCCTGCCGTTCATGGTCCCGGTCACTGTATTACAGGTCGCGGGGTGCGGCGGACGTCACCATGTCTCGGGTCGCGCCCCCGCCGGCACCGCCTCGGGCCGCTCGACCGTGGAGGTCAGCGTGACGACCTCGTGCCGGGCGCCCGCGGCGAGCACGGCCTCCATGATCTCCAGCACGTGGAAGGCCAGCTCCCCGGAGGCGCGGTGCGGCCGGCCGGTCTCGATCGCGCGGGCCAGGTCGGCGAGGCCGTAGCCGCGGCCGGCGTCGGCGTAGCCGCCCGCGACCTCCAGCTCCCGGAACTCGCGGTCGTCCGCGGTCGCGACCGACACCGGGTCGGAGAAGTGGTTGGGGTCGGGCACGGCGAGCGTCCCCGCCGTCCCGTAGACCTCGAACAGCGGCACCCGGGAGGCCCACACCTCGAACGAGACGGTCACGGTCGAGACCACTCCGGAGGCGTGCTCCAGGATGGCCGTGACGTGCGTGTCGACGTCCACCGGCAGCGCGGCTCCCGCGTTCGGCCCGGTGGCGACCGTGCGCACGCGGTCCGACCGCCGGGTCGCCCCGGACACCCGGACCACCGGCCCGAAGAAGGTCACGAGCGACGTCAGGTAGTACGGCCCCATGTCGAACAGCGGGCCGCCGCCCGGCTGGTAGTAGAACGCGGGCGCCGGATGCCACAGCTCGTGACCGGGCGCCGTCCACGCCACCGCGGCGCCGAGCGGCACGCCGATCCTGCCCTCGTCGAGCACGGCACGCGCGGTCTGGACGCCGGTGCCGAGCACGGTGTCCGGCGCGCAGCCCACCCGCAGCCCGCGCGCGGCCGCGGCCGCGAGCACCGGCGCCGCCTCCGCCGTCGTGAGCGCGAGCGGCTTCTCGCCGTAGACGTGCTTGCCCGCGGCGAGCGCGCGCAGCGCGATGCCCGCGTGGGCGAGCGGGATGGTCAGGTTGAGCACGACATCCACGTCGGGATGCGCGAGCAGCTCATCCACTGTCATCGCCTCGACGCCCTGCTCGGCCGAGACGGCACGCGCGCGTTCGAGGTCGAGGTCCGCGACCGCGCGCAGCCGCAGGTTCGGCAGTTCCGGGAACTCCGCGAAGTACTGCGCCGAGATGACGCCGACGCCGACGACCCCGACGTTCAGCGCGCGGCCCACAGCAGCCCCCGCTCGATGATCGTGCGCACCGGCAGGGACTCCACGATCTCCAGCCGGTGGCCCGGCGCGGAGACGAAGATGCGGCCCTTCCCCCACTGCCGGGTCCAGATCGCCGGCGCGGTGACCGGGCGGTTCCAGGCGTCCCACGGCCGCACGGTCTGCGTCGTGGTGGCCAGGACGTCGTTGTACTCGTCGCTCAGCACCCAGTACTGCTCGGTCTCCAGGTCGAAGTCCGAGATGCCCTCGGTGATCGGGTGGGAGGCGCCGTACTCGGTGATGTTCACGGTGTACGGGATGTAGTTGTCCGACTGCTCGCCGGTGCGCTCCGCCGGGTCCTTGCCCGCGTGGTGGGCGAACTGGCCGCCGATCATGTGCAGGTAGTCGGCGTTGTTCCGGTACGAGTCGGCGATGCCGCCGTGCCAGCCGCCCATCCCGGTGCCGTTCAGGATCGCGCGCTGCAGGCCCGCGAACTCCTCCGGCTCGATGGTACTCATGGTGTTGATCTGGAGGACGAGGTCGACCGTGTCCATGAATGTCTCGTCGGTGTAGACGGCGGGGCTCTCCTCCACCCGCACGGCGAAGCCGTTCTCCTCCAGGAACGGGATGAAGAGGTTCGTGGTCTCGACGGGCATGTGCCCGTCCCAGCCGCCGCGGACGACGAGGGCTTGTCTGGTCATGGGTTCTCCGTTCGGGCGGGTGAGGCAGTGGGGGTCCAGGCGCTGCCGGAGGCGGCACTGTGCTCGACAGCCGCCAGCACGCGCTGGATGTGCAGGCCGTCCGCGAAGGACGGCTCGGGATCGGCGCCGCTCGTGATCGCGTCGACGAAGTCCTTGATCTGGTGGCTGAACGCGTGCTCGTAGCCGATCGCGTGCCCGGTCGGCCACCAGTTCGCCATGTAGGGATGCTCTGGCTCGGTCACGATGATCCGGGTGAAGCCCTGCTCCCCGCCGGAGCGGTCGCGTCGTAGAACTGGAGCTCGTTCATCGACTCCAGGTCGAAGGCGATCGCCCCGCGGGACCCGCTCAGCTCGATCCGCAGCGCGTTCTTGCGGCCCGTCGCATAGCGGGTCGCCTCGAACGCGCCGATCGCGCCCGCCGCCGCACCGTCGCTGAGGCGGGCGGTGAACCAGGCGGCGTCGTCCACGGTCACCCGGCCGCGCTCGCTGGAGGCCGTGCCGGAGAGCCCGACCGTCTCGCCGAGCAGCGGCCGCTCCTCGACGAACGTGGCGAGCGTGCCGGAGACGGACGACAGCCGGGAGTCGGTGAGGTGCTCGACCAGGTCGATCGCGTGCGCGCCGATGTCGCCGAGCGATCCGGAGCCGGCGGCCTCCTTGTCGAGCCGCCAGGTCATCGGGCCGTTCTCGTCGCTCAGCCAGTCCTGCAGGTAGAGCGCGCGCACCTGGCGGATCGCACCGAGGCGGCCCTCCTGCACCAGGCGGCGCGCGTAGCCGATCGCGGGGACCCGGCGGTAGCTGAAGCCGACCATCGAGCGGACGCCGCGCTCCGCTGCGCGCTCGGCGGCGGCGACCATCGCCTCGGCCTCGGCGACCGTGTTGGCGAGCGGCTTCTCGCAGAGCACGTGCTTGCCCGCGTCCAGCGCGGCGATGGCGATCTCGGCGTGCGAGGCGCCGGGCGAGCAGATGTCGATCACGTCGATGTCGGGGTCCTCGACCGCGCGCCGCCAGTCGGTCTCCGCACGCTGCCAGCCGAACTTCGCGCGGGCGGCCTCCACGCGGGCGGCGTCACGCCCGACGATCGTGGACATGACCGGCTCGGCGGCGAGGTCGAAGAACCGCGGTGCGACCCGCCAGCCCTGGGAGTGCGCCGCGCCCATGAACCCGTAGCCGACCATCGCCACCCGCAGCTCGCGTGCCGCTGAAGTCATCCGTCCCGCTCCTTCGCATTCGTCCTGGTGGACGCTAACCAACGGGATTTTCACCGCGCAAGTTTCTCGCCGAGCTTGGAAAACTTTCGTGTCTCCGACAGGTCAGTGCGCGGCCGGCGCCGCGGTGGAGTCGCGCACGACGAGCGAGGTCGCGAGCTCCAGCCGGGTGTTCTCGACGGCCCCGGCACGCAGGCGCAGCGCGGTGCGCGTCGCGACCTCCGCCATCTCCTGCAGCGGCTGGCGGACCGTCGTGAGGGCCGGCCGCGCCCAGGAGGCCGGCGCGACGTCGTCGAAGCCGACGATCGAGACATCGCCCGGCACGTCCAGCCCCAGCGCGAACGCCGCGTCCATCGCCCCGAGCGCCTGCAGGTCGTTGCCGCAGACGATCGCGGTGGGGCGGTCGGCCCGGTCGAGCAGGCGGCGCGCCTCGCGCTCGCCGTCCTCGCGGCGGAAGTCGCCGACGCCCGCCAGCCGCGAGTCGAACGGGAGGCCGGCCTCCGCCAGCGCCGACTGGTATCCGGCGACGCGGGCGCGCGAGCACTCCAGGTCGGGCGGCCCGGAGACCACCGCGATCCGGGTGTGGCCGAGCCCGAGCAGGTGCCGGGTCGCGGCGACACCGCCCGCCCAGTTGGTCGCGCCGATCGCGGGGACGTCCGGCGGCGGATCACCCGCCGGGTCCACGACCACGAACGGGATGTTCCGGGTGCGCAGCTGCTGCCGGTGCTCGGCCGTCAGGTTCGAGAACTGCAGGATCACCGCGACCGGCTTCCGGCTGAGCACGCCGGTGATCCAGTCGCGCCCCGGCTCGAGATGGTCGCCGAGCGCCGAGAGCGCGAGCACGAAGCCGGCCTCGCGCGCGATCCGCTCGACGCCGCGGATGATCTCCACCGACCACTCGCTCAGCAGGTCGGCGACCACCAGCTCGACCAGCCCGCCACGCTCCGGCTCCGGGCCGCGGCGCGCGTAGCCCGAGTCGTGCAGCAGCTTCTCGACCCGCGCCCGGGTGGGCGCGGAGACCCCCGGCCGGCCGTTCAGGACCTTCGACACCGTGGACAGCGACACCGCCGCCCGCTGCGCGATCGCCTCCAGCGTCGGACGGCTCGGCGCGGTCGGTTGAGACATGGAGACACTGTGCCACAATGTCGGCCAGGCTTTCGCGCCGTTCCCCGAAACGTTTCCGCCCTCCCGAGGAGAACCATGCCGCTCACCGACCTCACGCTCGCCGAACTGGCCGACTTCCGCCCGGAGGTCGAGGAGCCCGCCGACTTCGACGCCTTCTGGGAGGCGACGCTCACGGAGTCGCGCGCGGCAGGCGGCGAGGTGCTGCTCGCGCCCGCGACGACTCCCGTCACGCAGCTCATCGTGGAGGACCTGACCTTCCCCGGGTTCGGCGGCGAGCCCGTGCGCGCCTGGGTCTCGCGCCCGCTGCACGCGGACGGCCCGCTCCCCGCGGTCGTGCAGTACCAGGGCTACGGCGGCGGCCGCGGCCTCGCCGGCGAGAACGTCGACTGGGCACTCGCGGGCTACGTGCACGTGTTCATGGACACCCGCGGCCAGGGCAGCGGCTGGGGCACGGGAGGCGGCACCGCCGACCCGCACGGCTCGGGGCCGGCGACCCCCGGCTTCATGACGCGCGGCATCCACGACCCCCGCGAGCACTACTACCGCCGCGTGTTCACCGACGCGGTGCGCGCGGTCGACGCGGCGCGAGCGCTGCCGTTCGTGGAGCCGGCACGGATCGCCGTGACCGGCGGCAGCCAGGGCGGCGGGATCGCCCTCGCCGCGGGCGCCCTGGCGGACGTGCAGGCGGTGCTGCCGGACGTCGCGTTCCTGTGCGCGTACCGCCGCGGCGCGGAGGTCGCGGTCGGCGGACCGTTCCAAGAGCTGGCCACCTACCTGTCCGTCCACCGCGACGAGGTCGACACGGCCTTCCGCACGCTGTCCTACCTCGACGGCGTGAACTTCGCCCGCCGCATCCACGCGCCGTCGCTGTTCTCGGTGGCGCTGATGGACACGGTGGTGCCGCCGTCCACGACCTTCGCGGCCTACAACCACCTGGCGGCGGAGGACCGGGCGATCGAGGTGTACCCGTTCAACGACCACGAGGGCGGGCAGGCGGCGCACTGGCACAAGCAGGCGGCGTGGCTGGCGTCGCGGATCTGAGCGACTCGACGGTCCGCGGAGTGGCGCTCGGGCGTCGGGGCTGGTATAAGTTTATCGAAACAACAAATCACCGACGACGCTGAAGGAACCTTCCATGAGCCTCACCCCCACCCGCGCCGACAAGTTCTCGTTCGGTCTGTGGACCATCGGCTACAACGGCACCGACCCGTTCGGCGGCCCGACCCGGCCCCAGCTCGACGTGGTGGAGGCGGTGACCAAGCTCAGCGAGCTCGGCGCCTACGGCCTCACCTTCCACGACGACGACCTGTTCGCCTTCGGCTCGACCGACGCCGAGCGCCAGAAGCAGATCGACCGCCTCAAGCAGGTGCTCGCCGACACCGGCGTGATCGTGCCGATGGTCACCACCAACCTGTTCAGCGCGCCCGTCTTCAAGGACGGCGGCTTCACCTCCAACGACCGCGCCGTCCGCCGCTTCGCGCTGCGCAAGGTGCTCCGCAACCTCGACCTCGCCGCCGAGCTCGGCGCGAAGACGTTCGTGATGTGGGGCGGCCGCGAGGGCGCCGAGTACGACTCGGCCAAGAACATCCAGGCCGCGCTCGAGCGCTACCGGGAGGCCGTCAACCTGCTCGGCGACTACGTCACCGACAAGGGCTACGACATCCGCTTCGCGATCGAGCCGAAGCCGAACGAGCCGCGCGGCGACATCCTGCTGCCGACCGTGGGCCACGCCCTCGCGTTCATCAACTCGCTGGAGCGCCCGGAGCTCGTCGGCCTCAACCCCGAGGTCGGCCACGAGCAGATGGCCGGACTGAACTTCGCCGCCGGCATCGCCCAGGCGCTGTACCACGGCAAGCTCTACCACATCGACCTCAACGGCCAGCGCGGCATCAAGTACGACCAGGACCTCGTGTTCGGCCACGGCGACCTCCAGAACGCCTTCGCCCTCGTGGACCTGCTGGAGAACGGCGGCCCGAACGGCGGGCAGGCGTACGACGGCCCGCGCCACTTCGACTACAAGCCGTCGCGCACCGAGGACATCACCGGCGTGTGGGACTCGGCTGCGGCGAACATGCGCACCTACCTGCTGCTGAAGGAGCGGGCGGCCGCGTTCCGCGCCGACCCCGAGGTGCAGGCGGCGCTGGAGGCTTCCCGCGTGACCGAGCTGTCCCAGCCGACGCTCGGCGCGGGCGAGAGCTACGACGACCTGCTCGCCGACCGCAGCGCGTACGAGGACTTCGACCCGAGCGCCTACTTCGGCGCCAAGGGCTTCGGCTTCGTCCGCCTCCAGCAGCTCGCGCTGGAGCACCTCATCGGAGCCCGCGGCTGACGCCACCCGTTTGATGCCGAGGGGCACGTCGTTGTCGCTTTTCCGCGTGGAAAGTGACAACGACGTGCCCCTCGGTGCCTGATTCTTGAGAAGTGAGGTGAGTTCGTGACGTTGGTCGCGGGAGTCGACTCGTCGACGCAGAGCTGCAAGGTGGTCGTGCGCGATCTGGAGACGGGCGCGCTGGTGCGCACCGGCCGGGCCGCGCACCCTGAGGGCACGGAGGTCGACCCGGCCGCGTGGTGGAGCGCGCTGCGCTCGGCGCTGGACGCGGCGGGCGGCCTCGCCGACGTGGCCGCGATCTCCATCGCGGGCCAGCAGCACGGCATGGTCGTGCTCGACTCGGAGGGCCGCGTCATCCGCGACGCCCTGCTCTGGAACGACACCCGCAGCGCTCAGGCGGCGCGTGACCTGATCGACGAGGTCGGCGCGGAGGCGTACGCCGCGCGGGTCGGGGTGGTGCCGGTAGCCTCCTTCACGGCGACCAAGCTGCGCTGGCTGCGCGACGCGGAGCCCGCCAACGCGGCCCGGGTGGCGGCGGTCGCGCTCCCCCACGACTGGCTGACCTGGCGGCTGCTCGGCTACGGCCCGGCGGACGAGAGCCCGTTGGGACCGGACCTGGAGGCCCTGACGACGGACCGGTCCGATGCGAGCGGGACGGCGTACTGGAGCGCGGGGACCGGGGCGTACGACTTCGAGCTGTTCGAGCGGGCGCTGGGGCGTGCGGGGCGGGAGGCCGGTGGGACGGGCGCGGGTGTCATCCTGCCCCGCGTTCTCGGCCCGGCGGAGTCCGCCGGCCGCACCACGGACGGCGTCCTCGTCGGCCCCGGCGCCGGCGACAACGCGGGCGCGGCGCTCGGCCTGGGCGCCGCGGACGGCGACGTCGTCGTGTCCATCGGCACCAGCGGCACCGTCTTCGCCGTCACCGACGCCCCCGTCGCGGACGCGACCGGGACCGTCGCCGGATTCGCCGACGCGAGCGGCCTCAGCCTCCCCTCATCGCGACGCTCAACGCGGCCCGCGTCCTGAGCTCGATCGCCGACCTGCTCTCGGTGGACTTCGACGCCCTCGCCGACCTCGCCCTCTCGGTCGAGCCCGGCGCGGAGGGCGTCGTCCTCGTCCCGTACTTCGAGGGCGAGCGGACGCCGAACCTCCCGGACGCGAAGGCGAGCCTCCACGGGCTCACCATCGCGAGCACGCGCCCGGCGACGTTCGCGCGAGCGGCCATCGAGGGGATGCTGTGCGGCCTCGCCGACGGACTCGACGCCGTGCGAGCGGTCGGGGTGCGGGAGAAGCGCATCCTGCTGATCGGCGGGGCAGCGCAGAACCCCGCCGTCGCGGCCATCGCGGCGCAGGTGTTCGACGCACCGGTCGTCGTGCCGGCGCCGGGCGAGTACGTCGCCGACGGCGGAGCCGTGCAGGCGGCGTGGGCGCTGACGGGCGAGCGCCCGTCGTGGACCGTGGAGTCTGCGCCGCCGCTGGCGGTCGACACGCGCCCCGTGATCCGGGAGCAGCGCGGGCAGTACCTCCGGTAGGCCTGCCGCTAACGGAGGACATCCGGGCCCAACCCATCCCCAAAGCAGTCAGCGGAGGAGATGGGGAGGCTGGCTGCCCCGATCTGCTCCGTTGACTGTTGTGGAGGCGAGGTCGCGGGCCGTTCTCCTCCGGTGGCGGCTCAGCGGCGGGCGAGCTCGGCGCCGGCGGCCGCGGCCCAGCGGAGCGGGTCCGCAATGGCGGCCGCGGAGTCGCCCGCGAGCTCGGTGAGCGACGCCGCGCCCGCGAAGCCGCGTGGCTCCGCCGCGATCGAGCCGGCCGCCAGCAGCGCCGGGATCCCAGCAGCGCGAGCCAGCCCCGCCACGTACTCGGGGACCTTGCCCGCCGCCGACTGGTCGTCGTACCGGCCTTCGCCCGTGACGACGGCATCCGCACCGGCCACGATCCCCGGCAGCCCGAGCGCCTCCCCCACCGCCGCCGACCCCGGCGCGATCGTCGCGCCCCAGACGAGCAGGCCGAAACCGGTCCCGCCCGCCGCGCCGGCGCCGGGCGTCGCCGGGTCGACCGCGACCCCGGCCTCCCGCAGCACGTCCGCGAACCGCGCGAGACCGGCCTCCAGCACGGGCACATCCGCCCGACCCGCGCCCTTCTGCGGCCCGAACACCGCGGCCGCGCCGACCGGTCCGAGCAGCGGGCTGGTCACGTCGCTCAGGATGCGCGCCCCTCCCGGGGAAGCGCGCGCAGGCCGAGCTCGACACGGTCGAGGCTCGCCAGGCCGCGATTCCCCGGGACGACGGCACCCCCGGCCGCATCGAGCAGCCGCGCACCGAGTGCCGTCAGCATCCCGGCTCCCCCGTCCGTGGAGGCGCTGCCGCCGATCGCGAGCAGCAGCCCCGTCGCGCCCGCGTCCAGCGCGGCCGCGATCGCCTGGCCGAAACCGGTGGTCTGGGCGTCGAAGGGCGCGAGCGACGGCATCAGCCCGATCCCGCTGGTCTCCGCCAGCTCGACGACGGCGGTCCCGTCCGGCAGCAGGAGCCAGCTCGCGTCCCGCGGGGCGCCGTCCGGTCCGGTCACGCGCACGGGCCGGCGAGTGGAACCGGGCACGGCCACCTCGAACGCGTCGAGTGTGCCCTCGCCGCCGTCCGCCATCGGCGCGAGGACGACGCGGTCGCCCGGACGCACCGACGACCATCCTGTGGCGAGCGCCGACGCCACCTCCGCCGCGGTCGCGGAGCCCTTGAAGGAGTCGGGGGCGAAGACGACGGTGCTCATCAGCACCACCCTGGCACAGTTCGGCCGACAGCCTCTGGCATCCCGGCACCGAGAGGACGATGATGCTGCCCATGAACGCACCATCCGGTCCCCGGCCATGAACCCGTCACCCGGCCGGGTCCAGGCCGTCTATCTCACCCTGCTCCTCGGCAACACCCTGGCAGCGTCGTTCATCTGGGGCATCAACACCCTGTTCCTGCTGGACGCCGGGCTGACCAACTTCGAGGCGTTCGCCGCGAACGCGTTCTTCACGGCCGGGATGGTCATCTTCGAGATCCCCACCGGGGTCGTCGCCGACACCATCGGGCGCCGCGCCTCCTACCTGCTCGGCACGATCACCCTGTCGCTGTCGACGGCCTTCTACTGGCTGCTCTGGCTGTGGCATGCGCCGTTCGTCTGGTGGGCCCTGGCGTCCATGCTGCTCGGGCTCGGCTTCACCTTCTTCTCCGGCGCGGTCGACGCGTGGCTGGTGGATGCGCTCGCGGCGACCGGATACACCGGCAGCCTCGAGACGGTGTTCGGGAGGGGGCTCGTCGTCACCGGGGTGGCGATGTTCGCCGGGTCGGTGCTGGGCGGGGTGATCGCGCAGGTGACCAACCTCGGCGTGCCGTTCCTGCTGCGGGCCGCTGTGCTCGTGCTGATGTTCGTCTTCGCGTTCATCGCGATGCGCGACGTCGGCTTCACCCCCGACAAGTCGATGGGCCCGCTCAAGGCGACCAGGAACATCCTCACCCAGTCGATCGAGCACGGGATGCGGAAGCGCTCGGTGCGCTACATCATCCTGTCGGCGCCGTTCGCGTCCGGGGTCGGAATCTACGCGTTCTACGCCCTCCAGCCGTACCTGCTCGAACTGTACGGCGACCCGAAGGCGTACTCGGTCGCCGGGCTCGCGGCGGCCATCCTGTCGCTCGCGCAGGTGGCGGGCGGCATCCTGGCGCCGCGGCTCCGGCGCCTGTTCGCCAAGCGGACGACGACGATCATCGGCGCCTCGCTGTGCAGCATCGTCATCCTGGTGGCGATGGGCCTGACGGCGTTCTTCTGGTTCGCGGTGGTGCTGCTGGTGATCTGGGGCTTCGTCTTCGCGGTGGCGGGCCCGGTGCGGCAGGCGTACCTGAACGACATGATCCCGTCGAAGCAGCGCGCGACGGTGCTGTCGTTCGACTCGCTGTTCGGGAGCCTCGGTGGCGTGGTCATCCAGCCGGCGCTCGGGCGCGCGGCCGACCTGTGGGGGTACGGGACCTCGCTTGTCATCGGCGGGGCGATCGAGCTGATCGGGATCCCGTTCCTGCTGGCGAGCCGGCGGCAGGACGACCCGTCGGACTCGGCGGGGCTCCGCGGGGAGGCCGCGGCGGGCGACGCGGAGGCAGCTCCCACCACTCCGTGAACGACCGCATTCACAGGGGTCGCAACACGCCGCCACGACCGGCGCGTGACGGCGTGTTGCGACCCCTGGTCGGCGCGGGGCGGGTCAGCGGCGGACGATCCGTCCGCCGCACACCCACGCGGCCAGGCACAGCACGCCGTTCACGGCGAACACCCCGGCGAACGCGGCCGGCGACGACGCGCCGCCGAGGGCCGAGAACGCGATCGCCGTCGTGGCGAGGGCGATGGCCGAGCCGGTGGAGTCCGCGATCGACAGGGCCGAACTGTTGAAGCCCTGGTCGGCAGGGGTCGAGTACTCCAGGGTGAGGACGCCGAGGCGCGGGTAAAGGATGCCCATCCCGCCGCCGGCGAACGCCCAGCCGACGACCACGAGCACCGGGGAGGCGCCGGTCAGCGCGGTCACCAGCAGCGACGCGATCGCGATGGTCAGGCCGAGGGCGCCGAGGCGCGCCGCGAGGCGGTGCCCGATCGCCGGGAACCGGCCCTGCGCCCAGGAGGCCGCCGCCCAGCTGAGGCCCGCGGCGGTGAGCGCGAGGCCAGCGACGGCCGGGGACGCCCCGTACTGCGTCACCATCAGGAGCGGGACGTAGACCTCCGCCGAGAAGAACGTCCCCGCGACGATCGCGCGCAGCAGGACCACGCTCGGGAGGCCGCGGCGTGCGAGCAGCGTGCCCGCCGGGATCAGTGGCCGCAGCGCGGCGACCGCACCCGCCGCCGCGAACACCGGGACCAGCCACTGGACGGGTCCGCGCGCCTCCGCGGCGAGCGTGAGCGCGAGGACGGCGACCGCCACGAGCGTGGCCAGCCCCGCGCGCGCCAGCTCGCGCCGGCCGCCCTCCGGTCGCTGGTCGGGCGCGTGCAGGCCGCGCATCGCGGGCACGACCATCAGCATCGCGAGGACGACCAGGGCCACGACGCCGAGGAACACCCACCTCCAGCCGACCGTCTCCGCGACGGCGCCCGCGATCACCGGGCCGATCAGCGACGGGATGACCCACGCGGCGGCGAATCCGGCGAAGATGCGGGCGTGCAACCTCGGCGGGTACACGCGCGCGACGATCACGTAGAGCGCCACGGTGAGCGCCCCGCCGCCGAGTCCGTGCACGAGGCGTCCGGTGACGAACAGTCCCATCGTCGGCGCGAGGCCGGCCAGGATGAGGCCGGCCGCGAACAGCCCGACCGACGCGAACAGGACGGTGCGCGGGTTGCCGCGGTCGCACCAGGTCCCCGCGACGACCATACCGACCACGCCCACGGCGAGCGGCCCGGCGAACGCGAACGCGTACAGCCCGGCGCCGTGGAGCTGGTGGCTGACCGTCGGCATGATCGTCGTCACCGCGAGCGCCTCGAAGGCCGCCAGCGTGACGAGCAGGCACATGCCGATGCTCACCCAGCGGTAGCGCGGCGCGAGCACTCCCTCCGGCTTGGCGAGGCGTCCGGCCGTGGCGCGGTGGCGTTCGTCGGTGCTCATCCGCCCGGCCTCCCGGCGCTCCCGGGAGCCGCCGTCGACGCGCGGACGATCAGCTCCGGCAGCAGGCTCGCCGGCCCCGGCACCTCGCCGCCCTCGATCTCGGCGACCAGGCGTTCCACGCTGCGGCGGCCGAGCTCGGTGAAGTCCTGCAGGACGGTGGTCAGCGGCGGCCAGAAGTGCGCCGCCTCCGGGATGTCGTCGAAGCCGACGACGCTCAGGTCCTCCGGGATGCGCCGGCCGGCCTCACGGGCGGCGTGGTACACCCCGAGCGCCATCTGGTCGTTCGACGCGAACACCGCGGTGGCGTCGGGATCGCGCACGAAGGACTGCGCTGCACGATACCCGGATTCGGCGGACCAGTCGCCCTCCAGCAGCGCCGGCACCGCCAGGCCCGCGGCCTCCAGCTCGTGGGTGTAGCCGGCGACGCGCGCCTGCGCCTCGAACCATCCGAGCGGACCGGTGAGGTGGAGGATGCGGCGGTGGCCGAGCCCGATCAGGTGCGCGGTCGCGCCGCGGGCCCCGGCCTCCTGGTCGACCGTCAGCTCGCGCTCGACGTACTCCGACCCGCCCTGGAGCGTGACGTAGGGAACGCCGATGCGAGCGCCCGAGATGTGCTCCAGCACCAGGTCCTGCGGCGCGATGACGATGATGCCCTCCACCGCCTGCGCCAGCAGGTGGTCGAGCGCCGCGGCGATCCCCACGTCGGTCAGCTCGGGGATCTGGGCGACCGCGAGGTAGTACCCGGCGTCGCGGGCGGCGCCCTGGACGGCGTTGATGCTCGACACCGGCCCGTACAGGGCGGCCGCGGTGGTGGAGAGGACACCGAGTGTCCGCGACCGCGCGGTGACGAGCGCCCGCGCCGCACGGTTGGGGCGGTACTGGAGCTGCTCCATCGCGTCGAGGACGCGCTGCCGGGTGGAGTCCCGGATGCTCGGGTGGTCGTTGATGACCCGGGACACCGTCTGGTGCGAGACACCGGCGAGCAGCGCGACGTCGCGGATGCTCGCGGCGCGGACCGCAGGATCGTGGGGCACGGCCCCATTATCCGGGATGCCGCTGCGCTGCGGCGCGCCCGCGCGGACCGCGGTCGCGTCGATCACCTGCGACACCGGGGAGCCGAGCGTCACCACCACACCCGGCTCACGCTCGGCGGCGCGTCCTCCGCCGCGCGACGACCCCCACCAGCACCGCGATCACCGCGATCCCGGCCGGGAAGACCAGGTGCCAGCCGGCCAGCACCAGCAGCCCCGCCGCGAACACGACCGACAGCACGGCCATCCACCACCCCGGCGAGCGGGTCGGCAGCAGGACGATCGCGCTCGCGACGCCCAGGCCGTAGACCGCCGCCGCGATGCTGGTGTGCACGAGGATGAACGGCTGGAGGTCGCCGCTGGCCAGCACCACCACCGAGTACAGCGCCATGACCACCGCCGACAACAGCAGCCCGCGCCGCGCGACGGCGCCGTTCTCGGCGCCGCGGCCGAACCAGGCCGGGAGGTCGCCGTCGCGGCCCATCGCCGCGCCCAGCTTGCTGAAGGCCGCGAGGTAGGCGTTGAAGACGCCCGTGACGACGATCGCGGCGATGACCGCGACGACCACGCCGCCGCCGGAGCCGGTCGCGACCGAGACGAGGTCGAGCAGCGGGACGACCGACGTGGCGGCGTGGCCGCCCAAGACCGCCACGGTGACCGTCTGGATCGCGAGGTAGGCGACCGACACGATCACCAGTGCCAGGGCGGTCGCGCGCGGGATGTCGCGCCGCGGGTTGCGGAACTCGCCGCCGATGCCGGCGACGGCCTCCCACCCGGCGAAGGCCCAGATGTAGAGGCTCATCGCGAGCCCGACCCCCGACCAGCCGTGCGGGAGCAGCGGCTGGAGATTGTCGGCGCGCGCGTGCGGAGCCGCGGCGGCGAGGACGAACACGAGCACGGCGATGAGCGCGCCGGAGAGCACGAGCTGGACGGACGCGGCGAACCGGACGCCGAACGCCGTCACCGCGACGGGCACGACCATCAGGGCGATCGCGATGACGACGGTCTGCACAGCATCGCCGCCGATCACCGCCACGACGTAGCGTGCGGTCATCAGGGCGGCGATGGGCGCGCCGATCGGGGTGCCGAAGAAGAACCAGTAGCTGACGATCCTCGCGGAGGTCGGGCCGAAGGCGCGGCGGGCGAACGTCGCGACACCGCCGGCGTCCGGGTGGCGACGGGCCAGCGCGGCGAACGTCGCGGCCAGCGGCACGGAGATCAGCGCGAGGGCGGCGACCGCGAGGATGGCGCCCGGCCCCGCCGCGGCGGCGGCGAGCGCGGGGAGGACGAGGATGCCCGTGCCGAGGACGGCCGCGACGTAGAGCGCCGTTCCGCCGGCGACGCCGAGGTGCCCGCGGTGCTCGACGGGCTCCGCCGTGGGCACGCGTGTGGCGGAGGGAGCGCTATCGGTCACCGGACCATCCTGCCGCGGACCACCGACATCCGCCGTTCATCCGCGGCCACGTCGCGGCGATCGGCGGCCAATCGCGCCGAGGGTCTTTCGGCGACACTTCGCGCCGCGCCGATCAGCCCGCCGCGGCCTCCCACGCGAAGCCGTCCGGGTCGGTCGCCGCGCTGTCGCCGCCGATGACGATCCGGTGCGAGCCGGATCCCTCCTCCGGGACGCCCGCGTCCTTGGCCAGCGCGCGCCGCTTGTAGAGGCCGAGCTGCACCGGGCTGTCCTTCAGGTCGAACTGCACGTAGGAGCCGAAGCTCTTGCCGACCGGGAGGCCGCGAGCCGCGTAGAACTGCTTGCTCGCGCTCACGTCGTCGACGCCGAGCAGCAGCACGACCGACTCGGGCTCGCGCTTGGCCGGGCCGGAGTCCTTCTTCTCGGAGGTCGCGATCTTCCAGATCGCGCCGTCCGGCGCCTGCACGGTGCCGCCGACGCCCCAGAACGTCTTGGTGACCGGCTTGATCGTGGTCGCGCCCGCGGCGAGCGCGGACTCCACGTAGGCGTTCACGTCGGCCGGCTGCGCGACCGTGATGGACATCGTGTAGCCGCGGAAACCGGTGGAGGCCGTGTCGGACGCGCGCACGCGCACCCGGTCGCCGAGCCCGAAGGCGGCGTCGTAGAACTGCTCGGCGGCGGAGGGGTCCGCCACTTCGAGGGTGATGTGGTCGATGGAGGTCATGGAGATCACGCTACGAGCCGGCGCAGCGGGGCGCTTCTCCATTCCTGCTCGATGGCCGGCAGGGAATGACGGAGGCCGGCGTACCGTTGCACTCACCATGGCTACCGTCGAGCTCACCGCTCAGAACATCGAGTCCCAGATCACCGAGAACGACATCGTCTTCGTCGACTTCTGGGCGGAATGGTGCGGCCCGTGCCGCATGTTCGGCCCGGTCTTCGAGAAGGCGTCGCAGGAGCACACCGATGTCGTGTTCGGCAAGGTCGACACGGAGGCCGAGCAGGCGCTCGCCGCCTCGGCCGGCATCACCTCCATCCCGACGCTGATGGCGTTCCGGGACGGCATCCTGGTCTTCTCGCAGCCGGGTGCGCTGCCCGCGCCGACGTTCCAGGACCTGATCACCCAGGTCAAGGCGCTCGACATGGACGCCGTCCGCGCGTCGATCGCCGAGGCCCAGACCGCCGAGCCCGGCCCCGAGGCCTGACGCCAACCGAAACGTGACTAATCGCGGGAATCCACCACCGGGTTCCCGCGATTACCCACGTCTCGGCGGCTAGAAGCCGGTGGGCATGGTGACGGTGTAGGGGGCTTCGAGCGCGCGCACCTCCTCCTCCGTCAGCTCCAGGTGCAGCGCGGCCACCGCGTCCGGCAGGTGATTCGGCTTCGTCGAGCCGACGATCGGGGCGTCCACGACCGGGTTGCGCAGCACCCAGGCGAGGGCGACCTGCGCCATCGGGACACCGCGCGCCTCCGCCACGCGCTGCACGGCCTCCGCGATCGGCTTGTCGTGCTCCTCGGAGTACCGCGCCTGCAGCGGGTCGGTCTCGCCGCGCAGCGTCTGCTCGCCCCACGGCCGCGTGAGCCGGCCCTTCGCGAGCGGGCTCCACGGGAGGCTGCCGACGCCCTGGTCCGCCAGCAGCGGGAACATCTCGCGCTCCTCCTCGCGCATCATCAGGCTGTACTGGTCCTGCATGGTCACGAACCGGTTCCAGCCGCCGAGGTCGGCCGCGTGCTGCAGTTTGGCGAACTGCCACGCCCACATCGAGGAGGCGCCGATGTAGCGGGCCTTGCCCGCCTTGACCACGTCGTGCAGCGCCTCCATCGTCTCCTCCACCGGGGTCAGCGAGTCGAAGCGGTGGATCTGGTAGAGGTCGACGAAGTCGGTGCCGAGCCGCTGCAGCGACGCGTCGATCTGCTCCAGGATCGCGCGGCGCGAGAGGCCGGAGCCGCCGGGGCCGTCGTGCATCCGGAAGTTCAGCTTGGTCGCCAGCACGATGTCCTCGCGCTTGGTGTACTCGCGGATGGCGCGGCCGACGATCTCCTCCGAGCTGCCGAAGCCGTAGACGTTGGCGGTGTCCCAGAAGGTGATGCCGGCCTCCACCGCCTGCCGGAAGATCGGCGCGGCGCCCTCGTCGTCCAGCGCCCACTCGTTGAAACCGCGCGACCTGTCGCCGAAGCTCATGCAGCCCAGTGCGAGGCGGCTGACCGTCAGGCCGGTCGACCCCAGTCGGGTGTACTCCATAGTGTCGTTCTCCTCTTCCGTTTCGACTCTCAGGGTCGACGCTACGCGGGAGGCCGCCGGGAAGGGAGGTACTGCCTGTGCCCCCGATCGGCCTACCATCACGGCATGAGTGATGAGAGAGAGAACTGGCCGGAGACCCCCTCCGGTGAGCCCATCGATGTCGACGCCCTGGCCGAGGGCGAAGGCGGCGGCCCGTACGACGCCGACGGCGTGTTCGAGCCCGAGGACGACGCGGCCGCGGACGACGAGGACGACCCCGGGATCTGAACCGACCACGAGCTGTCCCCTCCCGTTCACCCTGCCCCTCTTGTCCCCCGGGCTTGTACCCCACTAGGGTGTGGTCCAGGAGCCAGTCCCGAGCTGGCGGAGGGGCGGCCTCGTCGCGCCTTCACCGGGGAAGGACCGGCTGCACAACTGGGGAGGGGTGCAGCGTGACGACCTACGAGACGCCGATCGGGAATGCGCCGAAACCGGGCCAGGACATCCATCTGGTGAGATGGATCCGGTCCGCGGACGGCTGGAGCAGCGAGACCGTGCTCTGCACGTATCTGGCGGGGACGCCCTCGCATTGGGTGGTGGAACGGCATGGCGAGCGCGTGAGCCTCGACCGGGCCGAGTGGGCGCAATTCGCGTTCTGACCCGCGTCTAGACGCCCTCTCGCGTTCCACGTTATTTTCCCGCCATCGGCCGGACCGACCGGCCACGGGGAGGACGTGTCATGCCGATCGAGGGAGTGCCGGGAGCGGGCTTCACCCCGGAGCAGATGCGGGAGGCGCTGGAGCGCATCTCCACGCCCGACGAGCTGGCGACGGCCTTCGGGACGTTCGGGTTCGTCGACGGCGTGCCGCGCAGCGGGTCGGTCGCGGCGATCTACGACGCGCTCGACGTCATGCGCGCGGCGGAGGCGTTCCTGGTCGGGATCCCCGGCGCGTCGCTCGTGGCGGTGCGCGCCGGCCTGCGCAGCGCGGGCGTCACCTCGCCGGACATCATCGGGTACACCGATCCGCGCGCGAACTCCGGCGGCTACTACCTCACGCCCAACACGGAGACGACGTACGGGACCACTTTCCTCGACCTCCGGGCCTGGGGGCCGACGGTGATCGAGGCGCCGCCGCAGTCGCTGTGCGTCATCGACGACTTCTGGTTCCGCTACGTCACGGACATGGGCATCCCCGGACCGGATCGGGGCGAGGGCGGTTCGTATCTGTTCCTGCCGCCCGGGTACGACGGCGACGTGCCGGAGGGCTACTTCGTGTCGCGGCCGGCCACGTTCACGAACTGGGTGGTGCTGCGGACGCTCGGCGGCGTGCCCACGATGAAGACGACGCGCATCTACCCGCTCTCCGAGGCGGGCTCGCCGCGCGAGAACACCTTCGTGAACATCGCGGACGTGCCGCAGAACTCGGTGCACTCGAACGACCTCGACTTCTTCCGGGAGATCGACCAGCTCATCCAGGAGGAGCCGCCCGAGGCGCTAGACCCGGAGCGCGCGGGGATCTTCGCCGCGCTCGGCCTGCTGCGCGGGAGGCCGTTCGCCCCGGACGAGCACCGCGCGCGCCTGTTGGACGCCGGGGCGCGGCTGGGGGCGGCGATCTCGCGCGCCATCGTGTTCGCCCCGCGCGACCCCGCCGCGTTCTTCTGGGAGGGGAGGTCGTGGAAGAACGCCTTCGTCGGCGGCAGCTCCGAGTTCCTCCGCGACGGTGTGCGGCTCCTGGACGCGCGGACGCAGTTCCACTACTTCGCGACGGTGATCACTCCGGCGATGGCGCACGCCCAGGTCGGCGCGGGCTCGGCGTACGCGTACACCGCGGAGGACGGCGACGGACGCACGCTCGACGGCGCGGCGACCTACACCCTCCGCATCCCGGCGGACCCGCCCGCGAAGAACTTCTGGTCGATCGACCTCTACGACACGCAGACGCGTTCGCTGCTCCAGCTCCCGGACAATCCGTACCCGGCGCTGTCCAGTCTCGCGGGCACGCTCCAGCAGGAGCATGACGGCTCGTTCCTGCTCTGGTTCGGTCCGCACGCGCCGGCGGGGCGCGAGTCGAACTGGGTGGGGACCGTGCCGGGCAAGTCGTGGTTCCCGATGTTCCGCCTCTACGGGCCGCTCGCGCCGTGGTTCGACGGCAGCTGGCGCCTCCCGGAGCTCGATCGCGTGACCGAGCCGATCGCCTAGACGCTCACAGCCCCGCCCGCGCCGCCAGCAGCTCCACCGCCACCCGCCAGTCCCGCGCCGGGATGCCGTCGCCGGTCTCCTCCTCGCCGGGCGGCCGCGCCACGAACGACGGCCACGGGTCGCCTGGGATGTGCGACTCCTCGACCAGACCGAGGTAGTCGCCGCCGAAGTACACCTCCCACGCCGCCGTCGCGGTCGGGCTGTACATGAGGGTGAGCGGGAGCGTGCCGTAGGTGTAGACGGCGTGCTGGTGGGCCAGTTCCTTCCCGGTCATGTCCGCCTCCACGTCCTGGCCCTCCATCCCATGTCCGAAGCGTAAGCGCGTCGAGCCTCCGGCGGAAGGGACTGCTACGCCACGAAGCGTCCGTCGCCCTCGACGCTCTCGTCGTGGGTCACCGCGACCGCCTCGGCGACGACGTCACGCATCCGTCCGCGCCGGGCGAGGGCGTTCCGCTGACGGCCGGCGCCTCCCCGCTGCGCAGGATCCGGTCCACCCCGCTGCGCACCAGCTCCAGGTCGCCGTAGCTGTCCAGCGCGCGCGCCGTGTGCGTGAGCAGGGCATCGAGGGCCGCGACCGCCGTCCCCTCGCGGCCGGTCACGGGATGCGGCAGTTTGCCGCCGACCCCGGTCAGCGCCGCCTGCCACTCGGCCAGTCGCAGGGCGGCGGAGGGCGTCGCGAGCGGCGCGACGCCCGAGCGCCACTCGCCGACGGCTGTGTCGACGAGGGCGCGCACCAGCGCGGCCAGCACGACCGTGTCGCGCGCGTCGAGGCAGACGTCGGCGACCCGGATCTCCACGGTCGGCTGCTTGTGCGAGACCCGCGCGTCCAGGTAGAGCATCGCCTTGTCGAGGATGACCCCGGTCTCCACGAGCAACCGCTCGAACCGGTCGTAGGCCTCCACCGACCCGAACACGTCGGTCGGCCCCGCGCTCTGCCACTGGTGCCAGGCCACGAACCGGTAGCTGGCGTGCCCGGTGTCGACGCCGCCGACGAACGGCGAGTTGGCCGTGAGCGCCAGCAGCGCCGGCAGCCAGGTGCGGATGCGGTCGAGGACGGCGACGCCCTCCTCGCGGGAGTGGATCACGACGTGCACATGGCAGCCGCACACCAACGTGCCCTTCGCGGTGAGCCCGTACCTGGCCATCATCTGGTCGTAGCGCGGGCCCGGTGTGGCGTGCGGGCGCAGCGGCAGCGGCGACATCGCGACCGCCACGGCCCTGGCGCCGTGCCGGCGGGCGAGCGTGTCGGCGAGCGTGCGACCCTCCACGATGTCCGCGTACAGGTCGTGCGTGGTCAGCCGCGGGAGCGTCTGGGTCTCGATCATCTCCTGCTGGATCTCGGCGCCGAGCCGGAGCTCGGTCCCGGCGGGAGCGTCCGCCAGCGCGTACGGGGCGACCGGAGTCGCGATCCCGCGTTCATCGACCAGGAGGAGCTCTTCCTCCACCCCGAAAGTCCTCACGGAACCACTATCGGTGAGGGGTCCTCAGGGAGCAATACCCCGAATCCCGTGAATCCGCCCAGCGCGGCTCAGACCGGGAGGGCGACCCGTCGCTCCAGCACCTGCCCCGGCCAGTCCCCGACCAGGAACGGGTCGGTGCGCGTGTACCCGCACGACTCGTACCAGCGCACCAGGTCGCCGGACCCGCCCGCGTAGCAGTCGACCCGCAGTTTCCCGACGCCCGCGGCGAGCGCCTCCTGGTGGGCGAAGTCCAGCAGCCGCCGGCCGGTTCCTTTGGCGCGCGGGTCGCGGGAGCCGATCAGGACGCGCACGTACAGCTCCGGCTCGGTTGCGGCCGGGACGTACTCGGTCGCCGCCCCGAGCGCGAGGAAGCCCACGACGCCCGCCTCCGGGTGCTCGGCGATCCACGTGCCAGGCTCGGCGACCCAGCCCTGCACGCGGGTCACCTGCTCCGGCCGCTCCGAGAACGGCTGCGTGCCCCACTGACCGGTGTTCCCGATGGTGACGAACCAGGCGATCGCGTCGTCGAACAGGCGCAGCACGGCGTCGGCGTCGGCGGGGCGCGCCGGGCGGATGGAGGTCATGGCCTTGTCGGCTAGCGGGCCAGTGCCTGCTCGACGTCGGCGAGCAGGTCGGCGACGTCCTCGATCCCGACCGACAGCCGGATGACGTTGTCCGGGACCTCCAGCTCGGTGCCGCGCACCGACGCGTGCGTCATCTCCGACGGGTAGCCGATCAGCGACTCCACCCCGCCGAGCGACTCCGCGAGCTGGAACACCTCGGTCGACTCCGCGAACCGCCGCGCTGCCGCCGCTCCGCCGCTCAGCGCGACCGACAGCATCCCGCCGAAGCCGCTCATCTGCCGGGCGGCGAGGTCGTGGCCGGGGTGGTCCGGGAGGCCCGGGTAGTACACCGCGTCGATCCCGGGACGGCCGACCAGCGCCTCCGCGATCGCCTGCGCGTTCTCGCTGTGCCGCTTCATCCGCACGTCGAGCGTCTTGATGCCGCGGACCGTCAGCCACGCGTCCATCGGCGCCGACACCGCTCCCGCTGCGAACTGGATGAACTGCGCCTTCTCGGCGAGCTCGGCGTCCGCGAACACCAGCGCGCCGCCGATCACGTCGGAGTGCCCGCCGAGGTACTTGGTGGTGGAGTGCACCACCACGTCGGCGCCGAACGACAGCGGCTGCTGGAGGGCGGGCGACGCGAACGTGTTGTCCACGACGACCAGCGCCCCCGCGGCGTGACCGAGCTCGACCAGTGCGGCGAGGTCGCTGACCTTCATCAGCGGGTTGCTCGGGGTCTCGATCCACAGCACGCGAGTGCCATCGGTCGCGAGCGCGGCGCGGACCGCGTCCAGGTCGCCGAGGTCGACGGTCGTGTTGCGCACGTCCCAGGCCCCGTGGATGCGGTTGATGAGCCGGTGGGTGCCGCCGTAGACGTCGTTGCCGAGCACGACGTGGTCGCCCGGGCGCAGCACGGCGCGCAGCAGCGCGTCCTCCGCCGCCAGGCCGGAGGCGAACGACAGCGCGCTCACGCCGCCCTCCAGCGAGGCCAGCAGCGACTCCAGCGAGGTGCGCGTCGGGTTGCCCGCGCGCCCGTACTCGTAGCCGCCGCGGAGGCCGCCGACGCCGTCCTGCACGAACGTCGAGGTCTGGTAGATCGGCGGGATGATCGCGCCCGTGGTCGGGTCGAACTCCTGGCCGACGTGGATGGCGCGGGTGGCGAAACCGTGGGTCATCGGGATCCTTACTTCGATGCGGTGGTCTGAGGTGCGAGCTATTCGCTCAGGTAGGTGAGGAGGTCCTGCCGGGTGAGCACGGCGACGGGCTTGCCGTCCTCCGTGACCAGCAGCGCGTTCGCGACGGCGAGCGCCGCCCGCGCCGCGGTGACCGGCTCGTTGACGCCGATCAGCGGCAGCGGCTCGCCCAGGTGCGCCCCGACCGGGTCGCTCATCCTGGCACGGCCGCCGAACACGGCGTCGACCAGCGAGCGCTCGTCGAGCGCCCCGGCGACCTCGCCCATGACGACCGGCGGCTCCGCCGTCAGCACGGGGAGCTGCGAGACGCCGTACGTGTTCATGATCTCGATGGCGTCGTGCACGGTGTCGGACGGGTGCGCGTGCACGAGGTCCGGCAGGTCCCCGCGCTTGGTGCGGATGACGTCGTGCACGGTCGCCTCGTCGGGCACCTCGCTGAAGCCGTAGGAGCGCATCCACTTGTCGTTGAAGATCTTCGCCAGGTAGCCGCGGCCGCCGTCGGGGAGGATGACCACGACGATGTCGTCCGCGGTCAGGTCCTTCGCGGCCCGCAGCGCCGCCACCACGGCCATGCCGCTGGAGCCGCCGACGAGGATGCCCTCCTCGCGTGCGAGCCGCCTGGTCATGTGGAACGACTCGGCGTCGCTGACCGGGATGACCTCGTCCACCACGCTGGGGTCGTAGGCGCCGGGCCAGAAGTCCTCGCCCACGCCCTCCACGAGATACGGCCGGCCGGTGCCGCCGGAGTAGACCGAGCCCTCCGGGTCGGCGCCCACGATGCGGACGCGCCCCTCGGAGACCTCCTTGAGGTAGCGGCCGGTCCCCGTGATGGTGCCGCCGGTGCCGACGCCCGCCACCAGGTGGGTGATGCGGCCGTCGGTGTCGCGCCAGATCTCCGGACCGGTGGTCTCGTAGTGGCTGCGCGGCCCGTTCGGGTTGAAGTACTGGTTGGGCTTGAACGCCCCGGGGATCTCCCTCGCCAGCCGGTCGGAGACCGAGTAGTAGGAGTCGGGGTCCTCCGGAGCCACGGAGGTCGGCGTCACCACGATCTCCGCGCCGTAGGCGGTGAGCACGTTGCGCTTGTCCTCGCCCACCTTGTCGGGCAGCACGAACACGCAGCGGTAGCCGCGCTGCTGGGCGACGAGCGCGAGGCCCACGCCGGTGTTGCCGCTCGTCGGCTCCACGATGGTCCCGCCGGGCGTCAGCAGCCCCTCGGCCTCCGCCGCGTCGAGGATGCGGGAGGCGATGCGGTCCTTCGACGAACCTCCGGGGTTCAGGTACTCGAGTTTGACGAGCACCGTCGCCGCGATTCCGTCGGTCAGCCTGTTGAGCTTCACGAGCGGAGTGTCGCCGACCAAGTCGATGATGGTCTCTGCGTACTTCACGCGGTCCACCGTAACAGGGCGGTTGCGGGGCTGCCGGTGTATTACCCCGCTCCTTCGCGCCCGTTCTCGACCGGCTAGTCTGAAATCATGCGTATCACTGGCGTGGATCTGGCACGCGGCTTCGCCCTTCTCGGCGTGTTCGTCGCACACACGGCCCCGATCGGACCGGGCAGCCCGCCCACACTCCGCTGGCTCGCCATCGCGGATCACGCGACCACACCACTGTTCACCGTGCTGCTCGGCGTCTCCGCCGACCTGGCGACGCGGCGCGCTCTGGAAGCACCGGGCGGGATGAGGACCGCAGTGCGACGCGCCTTCTCGATCCGCGGTGTTCTCTTGGTCGTGCTCGGATTGCTGGCCGGTCTGGCAGGGGCGATGGTCATTCCGATCGTCCACTACCTCGGCGCGGTCACGCTTCTCCTCGTTCCCGCCCTCTCCCTGCGCACGCGCTGGCTGGTTCTCCTGTCAGGGGCCTGTCTCGTCCTGAGTGCGCTCGCTATCGGACCCGCCACCACCCTCCGGGCCGCGCTCGTCAGGGAGGCCGCGCTCGCGGACACGTGGGGTCTCGATCTGGCCCAGACCCTGGTGGGCTTCTTCGCCACGGACTACGGCTATCGAGTGAGCACCCTCCTCGTCTGGGCGTTGGCCGGACTGGCGATCTCCAGGGTCGCGCTCACCGGCCGACGTCGCCTCCTCGCACTCGGGTCGACCGGCGTGGTTCTCCTCTGCGCCGCCATCGCCGCCTCGACCATGACCCTCGGGACGCTCGAACCGCACAGCGGCTCGGCCCCTGAGCTCCTGAAAGGCCTCGGTCTGGCCTGCCTCGCCATCACCGTCTGCTGCGGCCTGGCCTCGACGCCCGTCATCCGCGCCCTGACACCCGTGACCGCGCTGGGCAGCATGACCTTGACGTTCTACCTCGCCCACATCGCTGCGCTCGGCCTGTGGACACGACTGACCGGGATGTCGGACGACAAATGGTCGATCCTCTTCGCGTTGAGCGTCGGCTCGCTCCTCGCCGCCTGGCTGATCCGGCGCCGATGGCGTCGCGGCCCGATGGAATGGCTGATCGCCCTGGCCGCCTCACCGCGCCTCGGCCGGGGCTGGGCCGCCGCCTAGACTTTCCTCCATGCCCGTGTCCGATCTCTCCCCCGTCGCTCAGGACTACCTGAAGCTGATCTGGTCGGCGACCGAGTGGTCCGGCGACCCCATCACCGTCAAGCAGCTCTCGGAGCGGATGGGCGTGCGTGCCGCGACGGTGTCCGACGGCATCCGCCGGCTCGCCGACCAGGGCCTGGTCGTGCACGAGCCGTACGGCGCGATCGAGCTCACCGACGACGGCCGCCGCGGAGCGGTCGCGATGGTGCGCAGGCACCGGCTGATCGAGACCTTCCTGGTCGAGGAGCTCGGCTATGGCTGGGACGAGGTGCACGACGAGGCCGAGGTGCTGGAGCACGCCGTCTCGGACGAGCTGGTCGCCCGCATCGACCGCCGGCTCGGCTTCCCGGCCCGTGACCCGCACGGCGACCCCATCCCGACCGCGGACGGCACGCCGCGGCGGCCGGACGCCGTCCCGCTGCTGGCCGCGCCCACGGGGGTCCCGCTCACCGTCGCGCGCATCTCGGACGCGGACCCCGCCGTCCTCCGCTACCTCGGCGAGCGCGGCGTCGGCCTGGACGCCGAGCTGACCGTGGACGAGCACCGCGCCTTCGCGGGCGACGTGACGGTGCACCTCGGGGACGCCGCGATCGTCCTCGGCGCGACGGCCGCCGCGGCCGTCTGGGTCGCCGGAGCCTGACCGCTCACTGCGGCAGCAGTGTCAGCGCCACCAGCGCGAGGTTGAGCGCCACGACGAGCCCGGCGACGCCCCAGCCGACGACCCGCATCCAGGTCGCGTCCGCCCGCTCCCCCATCACCGCGCGCGACCCGGTCAGCCGCAGCAGCGGGATCATAGCGAACGGGATGCCGAGGCTCAGGAACACCTGCGACAGCACCAGCGCCCAGGTCGGGTCGGCGCCGAGCCATAGGATGACGACGGCCGGGATGAGCGTGACGATCCGCCGGGCGAGCAGCGGCACCCGCACCCGCAGCAGGCCGCTCATGATCGTGGCGCCGGCGTAGCTCCCGACCGAGGTCGACGCCAGGCCGGACGCCAGCAGTCCGACCGCGAAGATCACGCCGATCGCCGGCCCGAGCGCCGCGCTGATCGCGGCGTGCGCGCCCTCGATGGTGTCGGTCCCCGCGACCCCCGGCAGCGCGGCGGCGGCGAGCAGCAGCATCGCGATGTTGACCGCTCCGGCCAGCACCAGCGCGAGCACGACGTCCAGCCGGGTGGCCCGGAGCAGCGTGCGCGTCCGCCCGTCGTCGCCGCCTTCGCCGTGCCGGTCGCGGGCGAGCGCCGAATGCAGGTAGATCGCGTGCGGCATGACCGTCGCACCGAGCATGCTCGCGGCCAGCAGCACGGTCGGCGCCCCGTCGAACCGCGGCACCAGCCCCGACGCTGCCGCCCGCCAGTCCACCGGGCTCACGACCAGCCCGGCCAGGAAACCCACCGCGATCACTCCGAGCAGCACCAGGACGACCGCCTCGAACGGCCGCTGCCCGCCATGCGTCTGCACGGCGAGAAGGGCGATGGCCGCGATGCCGACGATGAGGCCCCCGACCGGGAGCGGGAGGCCGAACAGCAGGTTCAGCGCGATGGCCCCGCCGATCACCTCGGCGATGTCGGTCGCGGCGGCGACGAGCTCGGCCTGCGCCCAGTACGCCCGCCGCGCCCCCGTTCCGAGCCGCGCGCCGAGGAGCTCAGGGAGGCTGCGGCCGGTGACGATGCCGAGCTTCGCGGACTGGTACTGCACGAAGACCGCGATCCCGTTGGCCGCGACGAGCACCCAGACCAGGAGGTAGCCGTAGCGCGCGCCCGCCGTGAGGTTGGCCGCGACGTTGCCCGGGTCGACATACGCGATCGCGGCGACGAAGGCCGGGCCGAGCAGGAACCACAGGCGCAGGCGGGAGCGCGCGGGCCGCTCCACGACCTCCAGCGCCACAGCAACCTCCCCACCCTCACTCCATTGTTAGCCCAGCCTAACAACGATCGAAGGGCACGTAAACGCCCCTAAGAACGCGTTTTAGGGGCGTTTACGTGCCCTCGGCTGTGGGAGTGCTCGTCAGTCGCGGTCGAGGATGGCGGTCTCGGTCTGCTCGCGGTACAGGCGCGCGTAGACGCCGCCGACCTCCAGCAGCTCGCGGTGCGTCCCGCGCTCGACCACCTGACCGTGGTCGATCACGAAGATGACGTCCGCGGCGACGATCGTGGACAGCCGGTGCGCGATCGCGATGGTCGTGCGCCCGCGGGAGGCCGTGTCCAACGCCTGCTGCACCACCCGCTCCGAGATGGTGTCGAGCGCGCTCGTCGCCTCGTCGAGGATGAGCACCTCCGGGTCCTTCAGCAGCACGCGCGCGATCGCGATGCGCTGCTTCTCGCCGCCCGACAGCCGGTAGCCGCGCTCGCCCACGATCGTGTCGTAGCCGTCGGGGAAGCTCACGATCGTCTCATGGATGTTCGCGCGCCTGGCCGCGGCCTCCAGCTCCTCCTGCGTCGCGTCCGGCCGCGCGTACCGGAGGTTCTCGGCGATGCTCGCGTGGAAGAGGTACGTCTCCTGGCTGACCACGCCGATGTGGGAGACCAGCGAGTCCTGCTGCAGCCCGCGCAGGTCGGTGTCCCCGAACAGGATGCGCCCGGAGGTCGTGTCGTAGAACCGCGGGATGAGGTAGCTCACCGTGGTCTTGCCCGCGCCGCTCGGCCCGACGAACGCGGCGAACTCGCCCGGCTCGATCGTGAACGACACGTCGTCCAGGGTGTTGCGCTCCCCGGCCGGGCGTCCGGATAGCGGAACACCACGTGGTCGAACTCGATGCGGCCGAGGTCGCGGCCCGGGTCGACCGGCACAGCGTCCGGCCGGTCGGCGATGGCCGGCTTCAGGTCGAGGTACTCGAAGATCCGGGCGAACAGGGCGCCGGAGGTCTGCAGATCCAGCGCCACCCGCATGAGCGCGAGCAGCGGGAACAGCAGCCGCGCCTGCACCGTCGTGAACGCGACGATCGTGCCGGCGGTGATGTCCGTCGCCCCGCCGAGGATCAGCCAGCCCGAGACCAGGTAGACGATCGCCGGGATGGACGACAGGAAGATGTTCACCATCGCGAAGAACCACTGCCCGCTCATCGACTGCGACACCTGCAGCCGGATCTGGGTGCGGTTCTCGTCCGAGTAGCGCTCGATCTCCGCCTGCTGCCGGTTGAAGCTCTTCGAGAGCAGGATGCCCGACACACTCAGCGTCTCCTGCGTGATCGCGGTCATGTCCGACAGCGACTCCTGCGTCCGGGTCGCGATCCGCGCGCGCACCTGGCCGACCCGGCGCTGGGCGATCACCAGGATGGGCATCAGGATGACCGCCACGATGGTGAGCTGCCAGTTGAGCAGCAGCATCGCCACCAGCGCCGCGATCACCGTCACGGTGTTGCCGAGGATGCTCGACATCGTGTTGGTGAGCACGTTCGCGACGCCGCCGACGTCGTTCTGCAGCCGCGACTGGATGATGCCGGTCTTGGTCTTGGTGAAGAAGCTCAGCTCCATCGACTGCAGGTGCGAGAACAGCCGCACCCGCAGCGCGCCCATCACCTTGTTGCCGACCGAGGAGGTCAGGTAGGTCTGCCAGACGCCGAGCAGCGCCGAGCCGACGAAGACCACGATCATCACCACGACGATCTCGATCAGCACCGGCATGTCGGGTGTGCCGGACTTCGGGAACAGCCCCTGGTCGAAGGCGCGCTGGGTGAGCAGCGGGGGACGACCGACAGGGCCGCGCCGATGAGCACCAGCACCATCGTCGTGATGATGGCGGCCTTGTGCGCGGCGAACAGCGACACGATCCGGCGGAACAGGTGCGGGATGCGCGGCGCCTCGGCGTTCATCGCGCGCTGCGCTGCCGCGTCGCCGCCGCTGACCCGTGAACGCATGGCACCGCCGCCTCCGCCCATGCCACGCATTCCGCTCACACCGAAAGCCTACGTCGGCGCCGTGGGCGCGGATGACGGGCCGGTTACGCCGTCGGAGGAACCCCCGCCCCCGCACGCGGGTAGAAACCGCCGTGACCTAATCGCAATGCAAGCGCTTGACGTAAACGCTTGCACAGATTTGCCGGCGGGAGTACCTTGAGCCCGGGCGCACCCGCGCCTGCACCAAGAGCACCATGCTCGACACGAGCACCAAATAGCTCAACGAGGAGTGAAATGAAAGCAGCACGTCTCTCCGTGATCGCAGGGGTCGCCCTCGCGGGCCTCGCCCTTGCGGGATGCACCGGCGGCGGTTCAGGAGGCAGTAGCGCGGGCGGGGACGCCGGCGCCAACCTCGACAGCAAAGGCCCCATCACCTACGTGCAGGGCAAGGACAACTCCAACGTCGTCCGTCCCCTGATCGACAAGTGGAACGCGGCACACCCCAGCGAGAAGGTCACCTTCAAGGAGCAGACCGACCAGGCCGACCAGCAGCACGACGACCTCGTGCAGCACTTCCAGGCGAAGGACCCGAACTACGACGTGGTCGATGTCGACGTCGTGTGGACGGGTGAGTTCGCCGCGAAGGGCTGGCTGCAGCCTCTCACCGGCAGCCTGAAGATGGACAACTCGAAGCTGCTCGCGCCGACGGTCAAGTCGGGCACGTACAACGGTACGCAGTACGCGGCGCCGCAGACGTCCGACGGCGGCATCCTGTACTACCGCAAGGACCTCGTCGCCAGCCCGCCCAAGACGTGGGATGAGATGCTGAAGGACTGCGACGTCGCCAAGGCGAAGGGCATCGGCTGCTACGCCGGTCAGTTCGCCCAGTACGAGGGCCTGACGGTGAACGTGGCCGAGGCCATCAACACCAACGGCGGCACCATCGTCGGCGACGACGGCAAGACCGTCACCGTCGACAGCTCGCAGGCCAACGCGGGTCTGACCCGCCTGGTGGACGGCTTCAAGAACGGCCAGATCCCGGCCGAGGCCATCACCTACCAGGAGGAGCAGGGCCGCCAGGCGTTCGAGGCCGGCAAGCTGATGTTCCTGCGCAACTGGCCGTACGTCTACAACCTGGCCAAGACCGACGGATCGTCCACGGTGAAGGACACCTTCGGCATCGCACCGCTGCCGGGCATCTCGGCCGACAAGCCGGGCGTCTCCAGCCTCGGTGGCCACAACGCCGCGATCAGCGTCTACAGCAAGCACAAGGCGACCGCCTTCGAGTTCCTCAAGTTCCTGCAGAGCGAAGAGACCCAGAAGTTCTTCGTGACCCAGGGCTCGCTCGCACCGGTCCTCTCCTCGCTGTACGACGACGCCGGCCTGAACAGCCAGCTGCCCTACCTGTCCACCCTGAAGACGTCGATCGAGAACGCGGTCCCGCGTCCCGTCTCGCCGTTCTACCCGGCCATCACCAAGGCCGTTCAGGACAACGCCTACGCCGCCCTGAAGGGCGACAAGTCGGTCGACCAGGCGCTGAAGGACATGTCCGCGGCCATCAAGACCGCGAGCGCGGGCCAGTAGGTCCCACTACGGTCGCCGGGCGGCGGGACCCTTCCCGCCGCCCGGCTCCCCCACTTACCGCCTTTCCTCCCGGAGGCAGCACATGTCAACGTCGAACGTCGTCGCCCCCTCATCCACGAAGAACAGGCCGCCTGAACAGCGCGCCGGAGTCAAGCACAACCGCCGCCAGCAGAGCCGCTGGGCCCTTTACCTCATCCTCCCCACGCTGATCCTCCTGGCCATCGTCATCGGCTACCCGATCGTCAGCGCCGTGGTGATGTCCTTCCAGAAGGACGCCGGGCTCGACCCGGCGACCGGTCTGTTCGTCCAGGGCGGTTTCGCCGGCTTCCAGAACTACGCCCACTGGCTGTTCCAGCAGTGCCAGGGGCCGAACGGCACGACCGTCTCGTGCCCGCCGGGCAACCTGGGCTCCACCTTCTGGAGCGCCGTCGGGGTGACCTTCTTCTTCACGATCACGACCGTGATCCTGGAGACCGTCCTCGGCCTCTGGTTCGCGCTCATCATGAACCGGGCCTTCCGCGGCCGCGGCTTCGTCCGCGCGGCCATCCTGATCCCGTGGGCGATCCCCACCGCCGTCACCGCGAAGCTGTGGTTCTTCATCTTCTCGGTCGCCGGCGTCGCCAACGCCGTGCTCAACGCGCACATCCTCTGGACGAGCGACGAATGGGCGTCCCGGTTCGCGGTCATCATCGCCGACACCTGGAAGACGACGCCGTTCATGGCGCTGCTCATCCTGGCCGGCCTCCAGATCATCCCGGAGGACGTCTACGAGGCGGCGAAGATGGACGGCGCGAGCACCTGGCAGCGCTTCTGGCGCGTCACGATGCCGCTGCTGAAGCCGGCGCTGATGGTCGCGGTCCTGTTCCGCGTGCTCGACGCGCTCCGCATCTACGACCTGCCGCAGATCCTGACAGGCGGCGGCGGAGGCACAGGCCATGCGACGACGACGCTGTCCATCCTCGTGGTCGATCAGATCAGGCAGGGCTTCAACAGCGCCGCCGCCCTCTCCACCATCACGTTCATCCTGATCTTCCTGGTCGCGTTCATCTTCGTGCGGTTCCTCGGCACGAACGTGGTGCGAACGCAGGAGACGCAAGCGAAGGGAGCGAAGGGATGACCACCGTCGCCGGCCCCGCATCGGCCACCGCGGAGGCGAACGCCCTCCCCCGGACCCGCTCGAAGAACCGCACCAAGTCCCGCAACCGCAACCAGAACGTCCGCACCATCGTGCAGGCGCTGGTCATCGTGCTGTGGTGTCTGCTGCCCTTCTACTGGATGGTCGTGACGTCGTTCCGCGACGTCGGCTACACGAGCGACAACACGCCGTGGTTCACGCACATCACGTTCGACAACTACGTGACGGCGCTATCGACCAACCTGGGCAACCACCTCGGCCAGGCGCTGCTGAACTCGCTGTTCATCGGCGTCTGCGTCACCGTGATCTCCCTGGTCGTCGGCATCTTCGCCTCGTACGCGTTGGCCCGACTGGAGTTCCTGGGCAAGGGCATCGTGCTCGGCATCATCCTCGCCGCGTCGATGTTCCCGGGCGTCGCGCTCATCACGCCGCTGTTCCAGCTGTTCACGAACATCGGGTGGATGGGCACCTACCAGGCGCTGATCATCCCGGAGATCTCGTTCGCGCTCCCGCTGACGGTCTACACGCTCGTCTCGTTCTTCCGCGAGATGCCGTGGGACCTGGAGGAGGCCGCACGGATCGACGGGTGCACCCAGGCGCAGGCGTTCCGCAAGATCATCCTGCCGCTGGCGGCGCCTGCCGTGTTCACGACCGCGATCCTGGCGTTCATCTCGTCCTGGAACGAGTTCCTGATCTCCAGCCAGCTCTCCAGCGACGCGACGCAGCCGGTGACGGTCGCCATCGCCTCGTTCACCGGGAGCCAGCCGCACCAGGAGCCGTACACCGCCATCATGGCGGCCGGTACGATCGTGACCGTCCCGCTCATCATCCTGGTGCTGATCTTCCAGCGCCGGATCGTCGCGGGCCTGACCGCAGGTGGAGTGAAGGGCTGAACCGATGCGCGTGACCGACCCGAAGGAGCTCGTCGACATCGGCCTCGGCTTCGTCGGCTTCTTCGGGGCGGCGTTCGCGATCATCACAGCCGTCTGCGAGCTGACCGGTCAACCCGCGCTGACGTGGGCGCTGATCTCGCTCGTGCTCGTCGTGATCTTCATCGCTCTGCTGCAGGCGCGCCACCGCATCGTGGCGGCGCGCCTGCGGGCGGAGGAGGCACGAGCGGGCCAGGACTCCTGACGGGGGATCATGGCAGGAATCGAGGAGGTCGCGCGCGCGACAGGGGTTTCGACCGCGACGGTCTCGCGCGCGCTGCGGGGGCTTCCCAACGTTTCCGACACGACGCGCGCCGCGGTGCGGCGCGCCGCCGACGAGCTCGGCTACGTCGCGTCGTCCAGCGCGTCCGGCCTCGCCAGCGGGCGCACCCTCGCTCTCGGCGTCGTCGTCCCCTCGGTCAGCCGCTGGTTCTACACGCAGGTGCTGGAGGGGGTCGACGCGGAGCTGCGCTCGGCCAGCTACGACATGATCCTGTTCAACCTGGGCGGCCATCGCGGCGACCGGGAGCGGGTCTTCCACCGCAGCATCCTGCGCAAGCGCACGGACGCGCTGCTGGCGCTGTGCCTCGACTTCACGCCGGACGAGCGCGAGCAGCTCGCGTCGCTCGGCCATCCGACCATCGTGGTCGGCGGCCCGGTCAAGGGGCTGCGCAGCGTCGGGATCGACGAGAAGGCCACCGCCAAGGAGGCCACCAACCACCTGATCGGCCTCGGCCACACCGAGATCGCCCACCTCGGCGGCGAGGACGAGGAGGGCTTGAACAGCAACGTCCCGCTCGGCCGGCTGCGCGGCTTCGAGAAGGCCATGCGCTCGGCGCACCTCGCCGTGCGGCCGGAGTGGGTCATCCCCGGCGGCTTCTCCCTCCCCGAGGGACGCGCGGCGATGAACCGGCTGCTCGACCGCCCCGGCCCGCGGCCGACGGCGGTGTTCGCGGGTTCGGACGAGATGGCGATGGGCGCCATCCTCGCAGCGGGCGACCACGGGCTGCGCGTGCCGGAGGACCTCTCCGTCATCGGTATCGACGACCACGACTTCGCGGAGTGCTTCGGGCTCACCACGATGGCGCAGAGCCCGTTCGAGCAGGGCGCGGTGGCGACGCGCATCCTCCTGGACGAGCTGGGCGGCGGCGAGCCGCGGGTCGGATCGGTGCGCTCATCCGCGCACCTGGTGGTGCGCACCTCGACCGCGCCGCCGCGCTGAGCCCTGCGAGTTCGTACACGCGCCGGGTGAATCGTTGCGGATTTGCACGATTTCGTCCGGATATGAACGATCAGCGCCCCGTGATCTGAAACAATAGGTGATGCGGCCGTTGGCCGATCGCGCCTTTCGGGTAGGCACGATCGACCGCCGACTGTCCGTCCGTACCGACGCTTCGGCGCGTACGGGAAGAGCCGCCCTGACTAGGACAGGGCGGCTCTTCGCTTTCTCTTGAACCGGTTCAGGTCAGTCGGCGTCGGCCAGGGCCAGGATCTCCGCCTCCTGCTCCCGCGTCTCCTGCGGGGCGTCGACGCGCTTGAGGTGCTTGTGCCCGAGCATCACCAAGGCGGCGGCGATCAGCACCGAGACGGCGCCGGCGTAGAACGGCGTGGACCGGGCGAACAGGCTCGCCAGCAGGGTGGCGGCCGGCGGGGCGATGGCGCCGCCGAGGAACCGGACGCCGGAGTACGCGCTCGACGCGACCGCGCGCGGCAGGTCGGTGGCCTCCATCACGCACTCGGTCAGCACGGTGTTCAGGACGCCGAGCAGCAGTCCGCCGACGATCACGCACACGATCAGCGCGACCAGCGAGCCCACCAGGAGGCCGGCGGCGGCGAGGTCGAGGGCCAGCAGCGGCATGATCAGCCACAGCACGCGGGTCCGCGGCAGCCGCGCGGTGAGGAGCGGCGCCACCCAGACCGACGTGACGGCGAGCGCGACGCCCCACCCGAAGAAGATCAGCCCGAGCGTGATCGCGTCTTTGACGCCGAGGTCGGCCAGCGCGAACGGCGTGTACGCCAGCAGCACGAAGAAACCGATGTTGTAGAACAGCGCGGCGGCGGCCAGGAAGCCGAGGGCGGGACGGCCGAGCGCGCGGAACGGGGCGGAGAGCTTCGTCGGGACGGGCTTCTCCGGGTTCTTCTTGAGCATGACCACGATCGCGATGAAGCCGATCGCCATCAGGGTCGCGGTGCCGAAGAACGGCCCGCGCCAGCTCCAGCTCCCGAGCAGGCCGCCGAGCAGCGGGCCGATCGCGATGCCCAGGCCCAGCGCGGCTTCATAGAGGATGATCGCCGCCGACGTCCCGCCCGCCGCCGCTCCGACGATGGTCGCGAGCGCCGTGGAGATGAAGAGCGCGTTGCCGAGACCCCAGCCGGCGCGGAAGCCGATGATCGACCAGACGCTCTGAGAGAGCCCGGCGGCCAGCGCGAACACCACGATCAGGGCGAGGCCGATCAACAGGGTGCGCTTGGCGCCGATCCGGCTGGAGATCCAGCTCGTGAAGAACATCGCGACACCCGTGATCAGCAGGTAGCTCGTGAAGAGCATCTCGGTCTGCGTCGGGGTCGCCTTCAGGCTGGCGGCGATGGCGGGGAGGATCGGGTCGACGAGGCCGATGCCCATGAAGGCGATGACCGACGCGAACGCGACGGCCCAGACGGCGGTCGGCTGTTTGAGGATGTTGTCCGGCTTCTGATGGGACATGGACGGGTGAGGCCTCCTGGGTCTGTAGGGAGTGAAAAGTGAACGGTGAGGTGAAACGCCTCAGCGGCCGTCGACGGCCGCCGACGTCGCGGTGGACAGGTCGACGCGCGACGCGATGATCTCGACGGTGGCCCGCATAGCGGCCAGCTCGTCGTCGCGGAGATCGGCGAACATCGGCACCAGGGCCTCCGCCAGCGTGTCGCGCCAGTCCTGGAGCGCGGCCGCGCCCTTCGGGGTGATCGCGATCTGCCAGGCGCGCGCGTCGTCCACATCCGCGATGCGCTTGACCCACTCCGACTCGACCAGGTTGCGCACGAGCTTGGTCATCGTGGGCTGGGACACGCGGCTCTGGGCGGCGAGCTCGCCGAGTCGCATCGCGCCGACCGTCTGCAGCACGCTGAGCGTCCGCCAGGTCGCCGGGGACTCGGTGCTGCCCGTGACGCGGGCGGCCAGCCGGGCGAGCCGGTGGCTCGCGACGACGAGGTCGCCGATGGTGGTGCGGAGCTGGGCGGTGTCAGTCATGATCTCGGTCACGACAGCCATTTTATATAGCTAACCTATATAAATCAAGTCGGTCCCCTCCTGGTTGAATCTCCGGATGACCTCCACCGACCCGGCCGGCGACGGCTCGTATCACAAGGGCCTCAAGCGACGGCACATCCAGATGATCGCGATCGGCGGCGCGATCGGGACCGGGCTCTTCCTCGGGGCCGGGCGGCCGCCTCGCCTCCGGCGGTCCCGGTCTGCTCATCGTCTACGCGGTGTGCGGCGTGTTCGCGTACCTCATCCTCCGCGCGCTCGGCGAGCTGATCCTGCACCGCCCGGACTCCGGCTCGTTCGTCTCCTACGCCCGCGAGCTCTACGGCGAGAAGCTCGCCTTCGTGACCGGCTGGATGTACTGGATGTACTGGGCGATGATCGGCATCGTCGATGTGACGGCGGTCGCGCTCTACATGCACTTCTTCGGCAAGTACATGCCCGTGCTCGCGGAGATCCCGCAGTGGGTGTTCGCTCTGGTCGCACTGGCGGTCGTGCTCCTGCTCAACCTGCTGTCGGTGAAGGTGTTCGGCGAGCTGGAGTTCTGGTTCGCCCTGATCAAGGTGGTCGCGCTGGTCGCCTTCCTCGTGATCGGCATCGCCTTCGTGGTCTTCGGCACGCCCGTCGACGGGCACACGCCCGGCTTCGCGCTGCTCGCCGACAACGGCGGCCTCTTTCCGAAGGGACTGCTTCCGCTCATCCTCGTGGTCCAGGGCGTCGTCTTCGCCTACGGGGCCATCGAGCTCATCGGCACGGCCGCTGGCGAGACCGAGAACCCGGAGAAGACGATGCCGCGCGCGATCAACACGATCCTGGTGCGGATCGGGCTGTTCTACGTCGGGTCCGTGCTGCTGCTCTCCCTGCTCCTCCCGTACACGGCCTACAAGAAGGACGAGAGCCCGTTCGTCACGTTCTTCTCGTCCATCGGCGTCGACGGAGCGGACGCGATCATGAACCTCGTCGTGCTGACCGCTGCGCTCTCCTCGCTCAACGCGGGCTTCTATTCGACCGGACGGATCGCACGGTCCCTGGCCCTCGCGGCGCGGCCACCCGGTTCGCGCTGCGGATGAACAGGGCCGGCGTGCCGTACGGCGGCATCGTCATCACCGGCGTCGTCGCACTGGTCGGCGTCGGCCTCAACCTGGTCATGCCGGGCCAGGCCTTCGAGATCGGGATCAACCTGACCTCGATCGGGCTGCTCTGGGCCTGGGCGATCATCGTGGTCTGCCAGCTCAAGCTGCAGGCCCTCGCCAAAGCGGGGCGGCTCACCCGGCCGGCGTTCCACCTGCCCGGGGCGCCGATCACGAGCTACCTGACGCTCGGCTTCCTCGCGGCGGTCGGGGTGCTGATCCTGTTCGACTGGCCGACGGGCACGCTCACCGTCGGCGCCGCCGTCGTCATCATCGCGCCGCTCCTCGTCGCGGGCTGGTACCTGGTGCGCGGCCGGGTGCGCGAGCACGCGGCTCAGGAGGCGGCCGCGGCCTCCGAGGCGGAGTCGGCACTGCGCTGAGCCAGCAGGAACGCCTGCCGCGACTTCTCGGGAGCCACCGGCTCGCGGACCAGCTCCGCCCGCACGGCGAAGCCCGCCTCCGCCAGCCGCTGCTTCACGCGGGCGGGCGACTGGCGGCGGGTGCGCAGGTCGAGCTCGTGGCCGTAGGCCTGTCGCAGGTGCACGACGTCCTCGTCCCCGTGCTCGCTCACCTGGAAGCCGAGCAGGAGCCGGCCTCCCGGCCGGATCACGCGGGCGAACTCGGCGAACACGGCGTCCTGCTTCTCCTGCGGGATGTGGATGATCGAGTACCAGGCCAGCGCGCCGGCGAGCCCGCCGTCCCGGTACGGGAGGGCGGCCATCGACGCGACCTCGAACGGGATGCCGGGGTGGTCGCGCCGCGCGACCTCGATCATCCCGGGCGACAGGTCGACGCCGCGCACGTCCACCCCGATGCCCGCGAGGAACCCGGACACCCGGCCCGGACCGCAGCCGATGTCGGCCACCGCTCCCCCGCCGTCCGCAGCGACCTGCTCCGCGAACGCGGTCAGCATCGCCCGTTCGATCGGCAGCTTCTCGAGCTCGCCCTCCAGCAGCGCCGCGTAGTCCTCGGCCACCCGGTCGTAGGCGACGCGCGCCTCGTGCTCACTGTCCACCCGTCCGACCCTAGGACGCCGAAACGCCCCCGTCCGCGCAGGACGGGGGCGTTTCGTGTGGGTTCGGGTTACCGCAGGTACCGGTCGTACAGGAGGGTCCTGCGGTAGAGATCCGGCGGGTGGGCGCCGCTGTCGCGGTCGTCACCGTGCAGGAGCGCGGCCCCGAGTCCGCGCAGGGTGGAGGCGAACGTGCGCCAGGTATTCATCGTGGTTTCTTCTTCCGGTTGTGCGTCCTTGCACACCGATGCACGCGGGCAGGCGCGATCGGACGCTCTGGTGGGGTCGAGCGTCCGCGCTGCGGCCGGCCTTCGTGGTTAAACCACGAAGGGCGTCACCCCCGTCACGGGGGCGACGCCCTCCACAACGCGGAACACTCTGTTACAGAAGGAGTCCGCGTCGCGTGGCTGTGTCAGCCTGCGGTAGAAGAAGCCCCGATGGGGCGTCGACTACTTGAGGTTGACGGTGGCGCCAGCCTCTTCGAGCTGAGCCTTCGCCTTCTCGGCGGTCTCCTTGTTGGCGCCCTCGAGCACGGTGCTCGGTGCGCCGTCAACGAGGGCCTTCGCCTCACCGAGGCCGAGGCTGGTGAGGGCGCGCACCTCCTTGATGACCTGGATCTTCTTGTCACCGGCGGCCTCGAGGACGACGTCGAAGGAGTCCTTCTCCTCGACCTCTTCCACGGGGCGGCAGCGCCCGCACCGGCCGCAGCAACGGCGACGGGGGCGGCGGCGGTGACCTCGAAGGTCTCCTCGAACTTCTTCACGAACTCGCTGAGCTCAATGAGCGTGAGCTCCTTGAACGCGTCGAGCAGCTCCTCAGTCGACAGCTTTGCCATGATTCTCTCCTTAGTGTGTGTGGTTACTCACCGCTTGTAAGCCCGGGGGGACTTAGGCAGCGGACTCCTGCTTCTCACGCAGCGCGTCGACCGTGCGAACGGCCTTCGACAGCGGTGCGTTGAACAGATATGCGGCTCCGAACAGCGAGGCCTTGAAGGCGCCGGCCAGCTTGGCCAGCAGAACCTCACGGGACTCGAGGTCGGCGAGCTTGCCTACCTCTTCTGCGGTCAGCGGGTTACCGTCGAAGTAACCGCCCTTGACCACCAGCAGAGGGTTTGCCTTGGTGAAGTCGCGCAGAGCCTTCGCGACGGCGACGGGGTCGCCGTGCACGAACGCGATCGCGGACGGCCCGACCAGCTCCTCGTCGAACGACGAGATTCCCTGGTTGTTGGCCGCGATCTTGGTCAGCGTGTTCTTCACCACGGCGTACGTCGCGTGCTCACTGATGGACTTGCGCAGCGTCTTGAGCTGAGCAACAGTGAGACCGCGGTACTCGGTCAGCAGAACGGCGGTCGAGCTCTCGAACAGTCCTTCGAGCTCGGCGACCGTGGCTTCCTTGTTCGCCATGGCTACTCCTCGGTTGTCTTCATGCACACCGCGGGAGCGGTGTGCGCCTCGACCGCGGGCAAAGAAAAAGCTCCGGCGCAAGGGCACGGAGCTCGACACGCAGAGAACTGCGGGAATCACTTCACACACCTGCGCGGGCCCCACCTGAGTGGATCTTCGGACGTGCACGCACGTCAACCAGCGGTCTTTGGCTTCGTCAAGGGTACGGGATGGGGCGGGTCGCACGCAAATCCGGCGCTCCGCGGTGGGCGCGCAGGAAGTCCCCGACATCCCGCCCGAACCGCGGATGCAGCGCGACCCCGGCGTGGGAGCGGTTCAGGTACACGACGTGCGAGGCGCGCGGGAGCCCGCGGACCGTCTCCGCGGCGAGCTGCAGCGGATAGAAGAAGTCGCGGCCGCCGGAGACGACCAGCGCGGGCGCGGAGACGCGCGACAGCCGGTCGCGGACGTCGAAGCGCTCCTCGGCCTCCACGAGGGCGCGCAGCCCGTCCGGGTCGGCGGGGCCCGGCAGCAGCCGGGTGACCAGCTTGACTGCGGGGGCCAGCAGCGGGGCGTCCATCGTCGCGAGCGCGAGCTCGGACGTCGCGCCGGGGTCACCGGCGCCGAGGAGGTCGGCGTAGCGGCGCTGCGCGGCCCTGCCGTTCGCGCCCAGCGTCGCGGCCCCGGCCGCGACCACGAGCGAGCTCACCAGGTCGGGGTGGTCGACGGCGAGCTGGAGGGCGATGCTGGCGCCCGTCGAGACCCCCATGATCGCTGCGGGGGTGCGGAACCGGCCGCGCAGCATCCTCGCGTAGAGGTCGGCGACCTCCGCCATCGTGGCGCCCGGCTCCAGGCGCGCGGGGCGGCCGACGGCGTGCACGCGGTGGGTGCGCGCCGGGCCGCTGACGATGACGCGCTCGGTCAGCGCGTTCAGGCCGCGGGCGCGGCCGGGCTCGGACGGCAGGCCGCGCAGGAACACCAGCGGCGGGGCGGCGGGGTCGCCGTACGCGACCGTGGGCAGGACGGTGCCGGTCATTCCCGGTCCGCTCCCTCTGGCTCGGTCTCGGGTGCGGGCTCGACCGCGTTCTCGAGCTCGACCGCGTTCTCGGGCTCGATCACCGCCTCCTCCACCGGCGCGGAGGAGACCTCGCCCGCCAGCGGCAGCCGCACCGTGAACACCGTGCTGCCCGGCTCGCTGGCAACTGCGACCGTGCCGCCGTGCGCCTCCACCACCGCGGAGACGATCGCGAGGCCGAGCCCCGTCGAGCCGGTCGCCCGGTTGCGGCTGCTGTCGCCGCGGGCGAAGCGCTCGAACAGCGTCGACCGGAGCTCCTCCGGGATGCCGGGGCCGTCGTCCGACACGGTGACCACGGCCTCCCGCGTCGCAGCGTCCACGGCGAGCGCCGCCACGACGCGGGTCCCCTCCGGCGTGTGCACGCGTGCGTTCGCGAGGAGGTTCATCACCACCTGGTGCAGGCGAGGGGCGTCGCCCAGCACCTCGACCGGCTCCTCGGGCAGGTCGATGTGCCAGACATGGTCGGGTCCGGCGGCGTGCGCGTCGCTGAGCGCGTCGATCAGGAGCAGGGAGAGGTCCACCGGGTCGCGGTCCAGCTCCCTGCCCTCGTCGAGGCGGGCCAGCAGCAGGAGGTCCTCGACCAGCGAGGTCATCCTGGTCGCCTCCGACTCGATGCGGCCCAGCGAGCGGGTGACGTCCTGCGGCAGCTCGTGCGGCGAGCGCCGGGTGAGCTCGGCGTAGCCGCGGATGGAGGCGAGCGGGGTGCGCAGCTCGTGGCTGGCGTCGGCGACGAACTGGCGCACCTTCTGCTCGCTCGCCTGCCGGGCGGTCAGCGCGGAGGCGACGTGGCCGAGCATCCGGTTGAGCGCCGAGCCGACCTTGCCGACCTCCGTGTGCGGGTCGGTGTCCTCCTCGGGGACGCGCACCGACAGCGCGACGTCGCCGCGGTCGAGCGGCATGTGGGCCACCTGCTCGGCCGTCTCCGTGACCCGGGCGAGAGGCTTCATGGCGAGCCGCACGACGAAGCTGGCGATCAGGAAGGCGAAGACGAGCCCGGCGAGGGTCACGAGCCCGATGACGAGGGTGAGCTGCTGGGTGGTCGCGGTCACCTCGCTGAGCGGGAGACCGATGATGACGCTGTCCCCGTTGTCGAGCTGCGCCGCCGCGATGCGGTACGAGCCGAGGGCGGAGCCGAGGTCGACGGTCCTGGGCTGGGAGTCCGCGGGCACCGAGAGCAGGGCGAGGCCGTTGATCGTCACCTGCTTGGGCCCGAGCGGCTGGTCGGTCGACGGGGTGGACGGCCGGTCGGAGAGGATGACCGGCGGGAACAGCAGGCCCCCGTTCGCACTCCGCACCGCGCCGAGGGTGCCGGTCGGCTGACCGGGCGTCGTCACGACGCTCTGCGCCTCCGGGACGGTCGGGCCGCCGCCGTTGACGCGGTCGGCGGTGTGCTGGCCGCGCTCCAGCGCACTCGTGAGCTGCTGGTCGAGCCGGTCCATCAGGTAGTTCTGCAGCGCGAGCACGCTGACCGTCCCGATCACCGCGCCCAGCACCGCGAGCATGGCGACCACGACGAGCACGACGCGGCTGCGCAGCGTCCAGGAGCGGAAGGGACGGAGGCCGAAGCGCCGGGCGCGCTCACGGCCGGGGGTCGGGGCGCCCGCAGTGCGGGCAGCGGTCATTGCGCGGCCTTCACCATGTAGCCGGCGCCGCGCACGGTGTGGATCATCGCGGGGCGACCTGCGTCGATCTTCTTGCGCAGGTAGGAGATGTAGAGCTCGACCACGCTGGACGACCCGCCGAAGTCATAGGACCAGACCCGGTCCAGGATCTGGGCCTTGCTGAGCACGCGGCGCGGGTTGCGCATCAGGAACCGCAGCAGCTCGAACTCCGTCGCGGTGAGCTGGATGGGGTCGCCGTCGCGGTGCACCTCGTAGCTGTCCTCGTCCAGCACGAGGTCGCCCACGATGAGCACCGGGTCGTCCTGGTCCGCGACGGCTGCGCGTGACCGGCGCAGCAGGCCGCGGAGCCGGGCGACGAGCTCCTCCAGGCTGAACGGCTTGGTGACGTAGTCGTCGCCGCCGGCGGTGAGCCCGGCGATGCGGTCGTCCAGGGAGTCCTTGGCGGTGAGGAACAGCACGGGCGCCTCGTTGCCGTCCGCGCGCATCCGCGAGAGCACTTGGAGGCCGTCGATGTCCGGCAGCATGATGTCCAGCACGACCACGTCCGGCTTGAACTCGCGCGAGAGCTGCAGAGCCTGCTGCCCGTTGGACGCGGTCTTCACCTCCCAGTCCTCGTAGTGCAGCGCCATCGCGAGCAGATCGGTGAGCGTCGCCTCGTCATCGACGACGAGCACGCGGATCGAGCTGCCGTCCGCACGGCGCAGGAGGGTTCGGGGCTGGCTGGAGGCGCCGGAGGCGGCACGGGCGTTGATGGTCACCTTTCCCATTATGAGGAGCGGACTTGATGGTGTCTTTGCGAAAGCTATGGAGCGTCTGAGAACCGCTGCATCGACGTCGCTGCGCCGCATGTGAGCACCCTAAGCGGCACACGGCAGATCCATAGCTTCGCCATAGTGCCCGGCAATCCCCCGACCCTAGCTTCACGATGAATCACTTTTCCGACCCAGAGATATGGAAGCCAATGTTCGGGACATATCTGCGGCGCGAGCTCCTCAATCGCCGTAAGCAGACGATCATCATCGCGATCGGCATGGCGCTCGCGATCGCGCTCGTCATCATCGTCAACGCGGTCTCCGCCGGTGTGAAGGACGCGCAGGCGAGCGTGCTGCAGTCCGTCTACGGCGTCGGCACCGACATCACCATCACGCAGCCGGCCACCGCCCAGAGCGCGAGCGCCCAGCAGGGCGCCGGGGGCGGCCCCCGCTTCGACTTCGGCGCCGACTCGGGGACCGACACCGGCTCCGGCCGCCAGGTGAACACGTCCCGGCTGGAGCCCACCCGCGGCGCGACCGTGATGGACGCCGCCACCCTGACCACCGCCAAGAAGGTGCAGAACGTGCAGTCGGCCGCCGCGGTGCTCTCGCTGACCAACACCAGCTTCAGCGGCACCCTCCCCAACTTCCAGCAGCTCCGCGAGCAGCGGCAGGCCGGCGGCGGCTCCACCGCCTCCACTCCCCGCCCACCGGCGGCGCAGACGGCGCGGGCGGAAGCTCGTTCACGGTCGACTCGTTCTCTGTGATGGGCCTCGACCCGGCCGGCAAGTCGGTCGGACCGCTCTCGTCCGTGACGCTCTCCAGCGGCCGGACCTTCACCGCAGCGGACAAGGCGGCGGATGTCGTCGTGCTCGACGCGGCGTACGCCAAGACCGCGTCCAAGGCGGTCGGCGACACCGTGACCATCGGCGGCACCGACTTCAAGGTGATCGGCATCGTCTCCGCCACCGGCGCCGACTCCACCACCGCGGCCAACGCGTACATCCCGATCGGCGTCGCCCAGACGCTCTCCGGGCAGGCGTCCAAGATCTCGTCCGTCTACGTCACGGCGGCGTCGTCCAGCGACATCGACCAGATCAAGGCCGACCTGACTAAGGCCATCCCCGGCGCGACGGTCAGCACGCAGGCCGACCTGGCCTCCAGCGTCTCCGGCTCGCTCGGCAGCGCGGGGCAGCTCATCGCCAGCCTCGGCACCTGGCTCTCGGTGATCGTACTGGCGGCGGCGTTCCTCATCGCCATCCTCTTCACCATCTCCGGCGTGACCCGCCGGACCCGTGAGTTCGGCACCCTGAAGGCGATCGGCTGGTCCAACCGCCGGATCACCGGCCAGGTCGCCGGCGAGTCGATCGTGCAGGGCCTCATCGGCGGCATCATCGGCGTCGCCGTCGGACTCATCGGCGTGTGGGTCGTCAACATCGTCTCCCCGACTCTGACCGGCAGCATCGGCTCCGGCTTCGCCGATGCTGCCGGTCGGGGCACCGGTGCCGGGACGGGGGCGCGGGAACCGGCACCGGCGGGGGCGGCTTCGGCGGCGGATTCGGCGGCGGCGGATTCGGCGGCGGGACCGGAGGGGGCGGCGCGTTCGCCGGCGCCCGCCGGGCCGCCACCCAGACCACGGCCGACATCGCCCTCCACGCCCCGGTCACGCTGTGGATCATCGTCGGCGCGGTCGCGCTCGCCATCCTCGGCGGTCTCATCGCCGGTGCGATCGGCGGCTGGCGCGCCTCCCGTCTCCGTCCCGCCGCAGCCCTGCGCTCGGTCGCCTGAGCGTCGCCCGACCAGAAGGAGTCATCGTGTACACCCTCACGAACGTCACCAAGAAGTACCGCCAGTCCTCCCGCGAGGTGATCGCCCTCAACGACGTCACCCTGGAGATCCCGGACGGCCAGCTGGTCGCCATCCAGGGCCCGACCGGCGGAGGCAAGTCGACGCTGCTGCAGATGCTCGGCGCGCTCGACCGGCCCACCTCCGGCTCGGTCGAGCTCGGCGCGGCCAGCCTGTCGAAGCTCGGCGACCACAAGCTCACCGGCATCCGCGCCAACGAGATCGGGTTCGTCTTCCAGGGCTTCAACCTGATCCCGACGCTGACGGCCCAGGAGAACGTTGAGACCGCGCTCGCGCCGCTCAAGGTGAGCGCGGAGGAGCGCAAGCGCCGCGCCGCGGAGGCGCTCGCTTCGGTGGGCCTGGCCGACCGCGGCACCCACCTCCCGTCCGAGCTCTCGGGAGGCCAGCAGCAGCGCGTCGCGATCGCCCGCGCCCTGGTGAAGAACCCGGACGTGTTGCTGGCCGACGAGCCGACCGGCAACCTGGACGAGGAGACGCGCGACGAGATCATGGACCTCCTTGAGGGTCTGTGGCGCGACCGCGGCCTCACCGTCATCGTCGTCACCCACGACACCGCCGTGGCCAAGCGCGCCCAGCGCCGGCTGCACATCAAGCACGGCCAGGTGAACGAGGTCGCGTAGCGCACACCGCGACCGCTTCGGCGCCCGTCCCCGCGACACCGGGGACGGGCGCCGTCGCGTTCGGGGTCGCGACACGCCGCCACGGCGCGCGCCGAACGGCGTGTTGCGACCCCTCGTCAGTCAGGAAGGCGTGGCGACGACGGTCATCCCGGCCGCCTCCGCCAGGAGCACGGCCTGGCGCTCGTCGATGGTCGCGCCGCGGAGGCCGACATCGGTCGGGTCGACACCGGTCAGGTCGCTGCCGACGAGGCTCGCCGCGGAGAAGTCCGCGCCGGTGAGCACCGCCGCCGACAGGTCGCAGCCGGAGAACACGGCCTCGACGCAGCGCGCCCGGCTGAGGTCGGCCTCGCGCAGCCGCACGCCTGTGAAGTCGGCGCCGCGCAGCTCGGCGCGGCCGAGGTCCACGAACGACCAGTTGCCGCCCTCGACCTTCAGGAGGGCGAACTCGCACCCGCTGAAGCTGCTGCCGGTGAACTTGCACCGCCGGAACGTCGCGTCGAAGAAGTTGCACCCGATGAAGGTGCAGTTCACGAAGGCGCTGTCGGTGTGCTCGCTGACGTTGAAGCGCACCTTCCGGAACGTGCACGCGGTGAACGTTGCGCCGGTCGAGCGAACCTCCGTCAGATCCACGTCGATGAACTCGACCCCGTCGAACTCGACCCCGTCGAGCTCCCGCCCGTACCAGTCCTCACCCCGAACGATCTCCACGCGGAAACCCTACCTCGGCCTGCGAGACGTGAGTCGTTGCGGAAATGCCGGGGGCGATTCCCGCAACGACTCACGTTTCGGCGGTCAGTCCTGGTTGGAGAAGGCGGCGTCGAAGGAGGCGGTGGGGAGGTTCCAGAGGAGCGAGCGGATGTAGGTGACCGCCTCGGCGGCGCCGTGCAGGCGGTCCATCCCGGCGTCCTCCCACTCGATCGAGATGGGGCCGGTGTAGCCGATCGACTCCAGCGCTCGGAAGGAGTCCTCCCACGGCACGTCGCCGTGCCCGGTGGACACGAAGTCCCAGCCGCGGCGCGGGTCGCCCCAGGGCAGGTGCGAGCCGAGCACGCCGGCGCGGCCGTTCTTCGGGCGGAGGCGGGTGTCCTTGCAGTCCACGTGGTAGATGCGGTCCTGGAAGTCCACGATGAAGCCGACCGGGTCGATGTCCTGCCACATCATGTGCGACGGGTCCCAGTTGAAGCCGAACGCCTCGCGGTGGTCGATGGCCTCCAGCGAGCGGACGCTGGTCCAGTAGTCGTACGCGATCTCCGACGGGTGCACCTCGTGCGCGAACCGCACGCCCTCGCCGTCGAACACGTCGAGGATGGGGTTCCAGCGGTCGGCGAAGTCCTGGTAGCCGGCGTCGATGACGGAGGCCGGAACCGGCGGGAACTGGGCGACGTACGGCCAGATGCTGGAGCCGGTGAAGCCGACGACGGTGTCCACGCCGAGCTTGCGGGCGACCTTCGCGGTCAGCTTCAGCTCCTCCGCGGCGCGCTGCCGCACGCCCTCCGGGTCGCCGTCGCCCCACACCTTCGAGCCGACGATCGCCTGGTGACGGAAGTCGATCGGGTCGTCGCAGACGGCCTGGCCCTTGAGGTGGTTGGAGATGGCCCAGACCTTCAGGCCGTACTTGTCGAGGATGTCGAGGCGGCCCTGGAGGTACGCGTCGTCCTCCGCGGCCCGCCAGACGTCCAGGTGCTCGCCCGAGCAGGCGATCTCCAGGCCGTCGTAGCCCCACTCGGAGGCGTGCTTGGCGACCTCCTCCAGCGTCAGGTCGGCCCACTGGCCGGTGAACAGGGTGACCGGGTGCGTGCGGCCCGCGGTGGTCTCGGCGTCAGTCATCGTGTGGTTCCCATCTCGATCCAGGTGCCCGACTCGGCGGAGTCGATCACGGCGTCGGTGATCCGGACGGCGCGCAGGCCGTCCTCGAAGCGCGGCAGGCCGTCCGGGGTCTCCCCGCGACCGCGGCGTAGCTGTCGGCGACGAACGCGTTGAACGCGTCCTGATAGCCCTGCGGGTGGCCGGAGGGCACCACGCAGAGGCGGGCGGCGTCGGCGCTGAGCTGGTCGGCGTCGCGCGGGATCAGGAGGCTCCCGGAGCGGCGGCCGACCCACAGCGTCTCCGGCTGCTCCTGGTCGAAGGCCACGCTCTCGGCGCTGCCCGCGATCTCCAGCCAGAGCCGGTTCTTGCGGCCGGGCGCCACCTGCGACACGAGCAGGGTGCCGATCGCGCCCGAGACGGTCTCGATGACGACCGCGGCGGCGTCCTCCGTCGTGATGCCCGCGTGGGAGGCGCGCTCGGCGAACACCGTGCGCTTCTTCGCCGAGAGGCGAGCGACCCGGTCGCCGCTGACGAACTCCACCAGGTCGACCAGGTGCGAGCCGATGTCGGCGAACGCGCGGGAGCGGCCGCCCTGCTCCGAGTCGACGCGCCAGTTGTCGTCGCCGGAGGCCAGCAGCCAGTCCTGGAGGTAGGAGGCGTTCACGGTGAGCACCTGCCCGGCGTCGCCGGACGCGAAGCGCGCCCTGGCCTCCCGGACGAGCGGGTGGAAGCGGTACACGAACGGCACGGTCGCGGTGCGGCCCGCCGCGGCGGCGACCAGCGCCTCCGCGTCGGACACCGTCGTGGCCAGCGGCTTCTCGCAGACGACGTCCTTGCCGGAGGCCAGCACGGCCGCTGCCTGCGCGGCGTGCAGTGCGTTCGGCGTGGTCACGTGGACGACGTCGATCGTGTCGTCCGCGAGCACCTCCTCCAGCGAGCCGTACGCCCGGCCGATCCCGAGACGCTCGGCCGCGGCGGCCGACCGCTCGGGCGACGACGAGACGATTCCCGCCAGCTCGGCGCGCGCGGCCCGCGCGGCGCGCGAGTGCACCTCCGCCATGAATCCGCCGCCGACGATCGCGACCCGCAGCCGCGACCCGGCCGCGCTCTCGTCCCGCCGGCTCAGTCCACCCGACTCCCTGCTCACACTGCTCCGTTCGTCCGTCGATCCGCGGGTCAGGCCAGGGTCGCCGCGCGGGGGTCCCAGTCCTCCGGCAGCGCGGGAGCGACCTCGACGGTGCTCTTCACGTCCACCGGGACTCCGGACGTGCCGGCCTCGATGGTGGCGACCATCACGTCGAGGACGTGGAAGGCCTGCTCGCCCGAGGCACGCTCCGGGACGCCGGCGCGGATCGCCCGTGCCAGCTCGACGACGCCGATGCCGCGGCTGCTCGTGGTGCCGGTCGCGGGCAGCGTCTCGATGCCGTCCGCTCCGTGCACCAGGAGGTCACCCTCGAAGGTGTTCGGGTCGGGGACGACGAGCGTCGCGTCCAGGCCGGCGACCTCGAACTGGGTGCGACCGAGCTTCGAGTCGAAGCTGAAGATCGACTGCGCGGTCTGGCCGCTCTCGAACTCGTACAGTGCGCTGACGTGGGTCGGCACGGTGACCTCGAACGACTCGCCGGCGCGGGGGCCTGAGCCGATGACGCGCGACTCCTTCGCCTTGGAGGCGACGGCCGACACGCGCTTGACCGGGCCGAACAGTTGCACCAGGGCGGTGAGGTAGTACGGGCCGATGTCGAACAGCGGGCCGGCGCCCTCCTGGAACAGGAAGTCCGGGTTCGGGTGCCACGACTCGGGACCGGCGCTCTGCATGAGCGTCAGCGCGGTCAGCGGTGCGCCGATGGCGCCGCTCTCCACCAGCCGGCGCGACGACTGGATCCCGGCGCCGAGGAAGGTGTCCGGCGCCGTCGCGACGCGCAGGCCCTTCTCGTGCGCGGCCTCCAGGAGCTGGACGCCGCTGACGCGGTCGAGCGCGAACGGCTTCTCGCTCCAGACGTGCTTGCCCGCGGCGAGCGCCTGCAGCGCCACCTCGACGTGCACCTTGGGGATGGTGAGGTTGACGACGATCTCGATCGCGTCGTCCGCCAGCAGCTCCTCCACGGTGCCGGAGCCGGGGACGCCGTACTTCTCGGCCTGCGCCTTGGCGCGGTCCAGGTCGATGTCGGCGACGAAGCGCACATCGAGGTCCGGGAACGCGGTGAGGTTCTCCAGGTACTGGTTGCTGATGACACCCGCGCCGATGAGGCCGACGCCGACCTTTCCGGTCCCGGTCACGCGAAGGCCTCCGTGGTGAGGAAGGCGTAGCTGTCCGCGACGGCCTGGAAGCGGTCGCCGCGGGAGTCGTCGAGCTCGATGACGCGGAGGGCGTCCGGCGCGGCCGCGATGATGTCGGCGACGGGCACGGAGCCCTGGCCGACGGCGACCTGGTCCTTGGTCTCCGTGGTGCCGGGACCGTCCTTGATGTGGAGGGCGACGACGCGGTCGCCGAGCTTCGTGAGCAGCTCGACCGGGTCCTTGCCACCGACGATCACCCAGTAGGTGTCGACTTCGAGGACGACCTCCGGCGCGAGCTTGCCCGCGAAGTACTCCAGCGCGGTGACACCGTCGATGGTGCTCTCCAGCTCGTGGGCGTGGTTGTGGTAGCCGACGCGGACGCCGTGCTTCGCCGCGACCTCGGCGGCGGCGTTGAGGGCGGCGGCAGTGGCCTCCACGTCCTCGGCGGTCTGCCAGCGCTCGGCCGGCACGTGCGGGTCGATGACCGTCTGGATGCCGAGGTCCGCGGCGGCGGCGAACACGGTGTCGAGGTCGTCGCGGCCGATGAAGCCCTGGTGGGTGGTGGGCGCGGTCAGGCCGGTCTCGGCGAAGCCCTGGCGGAGGCCTTCCGCGAAGTCCAGGAAGCCGAAGGGCTCGACCTGGGTGAAGCCGATGTCCGCGATGCGGCGGAGGGTCCCGACCGTGTCCTCGGTCAGAAGCTCACGGACCGTATAGAGCTGCACGGAGAGTTTTGACGTCGACACTGGTTCTCCTCGTCGAGTTCGCTGGGATGTCGGCGCGCGAGACGGCGCCGGATTCCATTCAAGCGAGACTTCTGTCGATTGTCAATCAAAAGTCGCCGCTTCATCGGCGATCTTTGGACCGCCGACCAGCCCTGTGGTTCAATACGTGCATGACCGACAGTGTCCGGGAGTCCGGCATCGTCGCCGGTGACGCCTCGGAACTCCTGGCGATCCTGCGCGACGGCGTTCCGCGTACCCGCGCTCAGCTCGCCGAGCTGACCGGCCTCGCCCGCTCGACGATCGCCGTGCGCATCGACTCGCTCACCGAGTCCGGGCTGGTGGCGCCGGCCGGCGACGACGTCTCGACGGGAGGCCGCCCACCCGCGCGCATCCGGTTCAACCCCGACTCGCGCGTGGTGCTGGGCGTGGACCTCGGCGCCACCCACGGCGTCGTCGCGCTGGCCGACCTCGCCGGCACGATCACGAGCAGCGAGTCCCGCCGGCTGCGGATCTCCGACGGGCCCGAGGCCGTGCTCGACTGGGCCTTGGAGACGGCCGAGCGCCTGTACGCCGCGACCGGACGCCCGCTCGGCGACCTGGTCGGCGTCGGCGTCGGGGTGCCGGGACCGGTCGAGCACTCCACGGGCCTCCCGGTGAACCCGCCGATCATGCCCGGCTGGGACCGCTTCGACATCCCGGCCTACGTGCGGCGCGTCTTCGACGTGCCCGTGCTGGTCGACAACGACGTGAACCTGCTGGCCCTCGGCGAGCACGCCCTCGCCTGGCCCGACCAGTCCGAGCTCCTGTTCGTCAAGGTCGCGACCGGCATCGGCGCGGGCATCATCAGCGGAGGCCGTCTGCAGCGCGGCGCGCAGGGCTCGGCGGGCGACCTCGGCCACGTGCGCGTGCCGTTCACCAGCGAGACCCCGAGCCACGGCGCCCGCGACGCCGACCTGGAGGCCCTCGCGAGCGGCCCGGCCATCGCGCGGGCGCTCACCGCGGCAGGCATCCCCGCAGAGACCAGCGACGACGTCGTGGCGCTCGCCCGCACCGGCAACGCCGAGGTGCTGCAGGCCATCCGCCAGGCCGGACGCGACCTCGGCGAGGTCGTCGCGACCTGCGTCAACCTCCTGAACCCCTCGCTCGTCGTCGTCGGCGGCAGCCTGTCGCAGGTCGGCGAGCAGCTCCTCGCCGGGGTGCGGGAGGTCGTCTACCAGCGCTCGACCCCGCTCGCGACCCAGCATCTCACCATCACCCAGTCCCGCTCCGGCGAGACCGGCGGCGCCATCGGGGCGGCCATCATGGTCATCCAGGACACCCTCGGCGTCGCCTCCCGTCCCCTCCCCCGCTGAGCCGCCACCGTCCACCGTCCACCTCGGCGCCTCTGAAAGATCGAATCGATTCGATCGGAACGAGCGCCGTACCAGGCTCCAACCACACCCCTTAGAAAGGACCGCAGTGACCACCGCATCCACCCCGCTCCGCGCCGGCGTCGTCGGCCTCGGCTGGGCCGGCCAGCAGCACATGGCCGCCTACTCCGACCTCCCCGGCGTCGAGCTCGTCGCCATCGCCGGCATGGAGGACGGCCCGCGCGCCGAGCTCGGCGAGAAGTACGGCGTGACCCGCCTGTACAGCGACTGGCGCGACCTCGTCGCCGACGGCGACCTCGACGTCGTGAGCGTCGCCGTCCCCACCTTCCTGCACGCCCCGATCGCGGTCGGAGCGCTGGAGGCCGGCATCCACGTCCTCAGCGAGAAGCCGATCGCGCGCACCGCCGCCGAGGCGCAGACGATGGTCGACGCCGCCCACAGCTCCGGCCGGGTGCTGGAGGTCGCGTTCAACCACCGCCGCCGCGGCGACATCGAGGCTCTGAAGGCGGCCATCGACGCCGGTCAGATCGGCCGGCCGTACCACGCGCGCGCGATCTGGCTGCGCCGCGCGGGCATCCCGGCGCTCGGGAGCTGGTTCACCAACCGCGAGATGGCGGGCGGCGGCCCGCTGATCGACATCGGCGTGCACGTGCTCGACTACGCGCTGCACCTGTTCGGCGAGCCGCAGGTCACCGCGGTCTCCGCCGTCACCCACTCCGAGCTCGGCGCGCGCGGCCGCGGCGGCGCGAAGAGCGACAAGCAGCATGTCGGCTCCGCCTACGAGGTGGAGGACCTGGCCAGCCTGCTGCTGCGCCTGGAGGGCGGCGGGTCCATCGTGCTGGAGACCAGCTGGGCGGCCTACCGTCCGGCCGGCGACGAGTTCGGGATCACCCTCTACGGCACCGAAGGCGGCGCCGACCTCCGCGTGGTCGACTACGCGCCCGCCGGCGAGCTGACCATCTTCACCGGTGAGGGCGAGGAGGTCGAGGACGTCGCGGTGACCGCCGACGCCGGCCGCGGCCACCTCGCGGTGGTCGAGACGTTCCTGGAGCATGTCGCCGATCGGGCGAACTGGTCGCACTGGGACGGCTCGCTCGCCCTCGACCGCGCGCGCGTCATCGACGCGGCGTACGAGTCGGCCCGCATCGGCGCCGAGGTGCGCCTGCACCCGGCGACCACCGGGCTCGACGACACGACCACCACTGAGGAGGCATGACCATGACCGCACTGCGCGTGACCGTCTGGAACGAGGGCGTCCACGAGACCACCCAGCCCGACATCGCCGCGATCTACCCGGACGGCATCCACGGCGCCATCGCCGCCGGCCTCACTGAGCTGCTCGGCGAGGAGGTCACCGTGCGCACGGCGACGCTCGCCGACCCCGAGCACGGCCTGAGTGAGCAGCAGCTCGCCGAGACCGACGTGCTGCTCTGGTGGGGCCACATCGCGCACGACCAGGTCTCCGACGAGGTCGTGGAGCGCGTGCGGCAGCACGTCCTCGGCGGGATGGGGCTGATCGTGCTGCACTCCGGGCACTTCTCGAAGATCTTCATCCGCATGCTCGGCACCACCTGCTCGCTGCGCTGGCGCAACCCGGAGGGCGGCGAGCGCGAGCTGGTCTGGAACGTGAACCCCACGCACCCGATCGCCCAGGGCGTCGAGCAGCCCATCGTGATCGAGGCCCAGGAGATGTACGGGGAGTTCTTCGACATCCCGACCCCGGACGACCTGGTGTTCATCAGCTCGTTCACCGGCGGGGAGGTGTTCCGCTCCGGCGTGACGTTCACCCGGGGCCGCGGCAAGATCTTCTACTTCTCGCCCGGCGACCAGGAGTACCCGGTGTACTTCCACCCGCAGGTGCGCCGCGTCCTCGCGAACGGCGTGCGCTGGGCCGCCCCGATCCCCGGCGCCCGCGCCGTCCCCGAGGTCTCCAACCCCCAGCCCGTCTAGCTCGACCATCTACCTGACAGGACACGCCGCCTCCGCACCGTGGGAGGCGGTGTGTCCTGTCAGTTCGTTCGAGGCAGACTGGTCACATGGTCGACATGACGCTGCCCGCTCCTCGCTTCCCCGACCCGGCCGACGCGCCGGCGCTGCGTTGGGGCGTGATCGGTCCCGGGGGGATCGCCGCCGACTTCACCGACGCGCTGCACGCGCACACCACGCAGCGGATGGTCGCCTGCGGCTCGCGCTCGGCCGAGCGCGCGGCGGCCTTCGCCGCCGCGCACGGCGTCGAGCGCGCCTACGACTCCTACGAGGCGCTGGTCGCCGACCCGGACGTGGACGTCGTCTACGTGGCGACGCCGCACAGCGAGCACCTGGAGCACGCCCTCCTCGCCATCGCGGCGGGCAAGCACGTCCTGGTGGAGAAGCCGCTCGCGGCGACCGCGGACCAGGCCAGGCGGATCGCCGCGGCGGCCCGGGAGGCCGGCGTCTTCGCGATGGAGGCGATGTGGACCCGCTACCTCCCGCAGACCGACATCGTGCGCCAGGTCCTCGACACCGGCGCTCTCGGCGAGGTGCGCGTGGTCACCGCCGACTTCGGCGGGAACGCCGCCTTCGACCCGGCCGGGCGGCTGTGGGACCCTGCGCTGGCCGGCGGCGCCCTCCTCGACCTCGGTGTCTACGTGGTGTCGTGGGCGTCGTTCGCGCTCGGCGCTCCAGCCGGGATCATCGCCACCGGCACGCTGGCCCCGACCGGCGTGGACGAGCAGGTCGCGCTGATCCTCAGCGCGGCCCGCGGCGGCCAGGCGCTGCTCAGCACAGGCCTGCGCGCCGGCACGCCGTCGCTCGCGACGATCTGCGGCACCGCGGGCAGGATCGAGCTGGACAGCCCGTTCTGGGGGCCGAGCGGGCTGCGGGTGGTCGGCTCCGACGGCCGCGTCGCCGCGGAGTGGCGCGACCCGTACGGCCGCCCGTACCGCGAGGGGATGTCGTACGAGGCGGCCGCCCTCGCCCGCTACGTGGCGGAGGGCCGCACCGAGTCGCCGCTCCACTCGCTGGACGAGGCCGTGTCGACGCTCGCCACCATCGACGAGGCGCGCCGCCAGCTCGGCGCCGCGGGCGTGGGGTGACAGCGGGAGTCCGTGGGGCGAGGCAGAATGGACGGGTGCTCGACCGTTCCGCCACCCGCACCGCCGACCTCTACCGGCCGGGCGTGCTGGCGGACCTCGGCCCGAGCTCATCGGCTCCGGCCCCGCGTCCCGTGGTGCCGGCCGTCCCCGGCGCGACCGGGCACCTGGCGCGCATCGTCGCGTCCTCGAGCGACCGCGTGGGCTGGCTCCGCGCCCGCAGCCGCGGGATCACCGCGACCGACGTGGCCAAGCTGTCCACCCCGCAGTCGCTCCGCGCGGCCGTCTACGACAAGCTGAACGGCTCCGGGTTCTCCGGCAACGTCTTCACCCAGCACGGCCGCAGCCGGGAGCCGGAGATCGCCGCCTGGGTGGCCGCGACCCACGGCATCCAGCCCTCCGACCTGCTGTTCCACGCCGAGCGCGACCGGCGGCACCTCGCGACGCCGGACGGCCTCGTCCTGCGCACCGGCGGCCGGATCGAGCTCGCCGAGATCAAGACCACGAACAAGCCGTTCAACAGCATCCCGCGGCACTACCTCCGGCAGATCTGGTGGCAGCAGTACGTCCTCGGCGCCGAGCGGACGCTGTTCGTGTGGGAGCAGCACGACCGGTTCGTGCCCATCCACGACGAGCCGCAGTGCCAGTGGGTCGACCGCGACGACCGGGAGATCGCCCGGCTCGTGAAACTGGCCGGCGACCTGATCGATCTGCTGCGGGAGGCCACGGCCCGGCCGGCAGCACGAGCGGAGCCTCGGACGGTCCAGGCTCAGCCGACGATCGCGTCCTGATCCATCGAGTCCGCCGCCTGCGCGGCCTCCGGTGAGTCGGCCGGCGCCGTGCGAGCGGCCGGTCCCCGGACCAGCGCGAGCGCATAGGCCGCCATCCAGGCGATCGCGACTGTGGTGCCGACGAGCTCCAGCCACGCGCCGATGTCCGTCGCGACGTGCACGAGCGCGAGCAGTCCGCCCACGATCGTGATGAGGGCGACCGCGACGCAGCTCGCCAGCGACACCCGCGCGACCCGCGGCAGGCCGGAGGCGAACGCGACCTGGAGCATGGCGAAGCACGCCGCCGCGAAGCCGACCACCGCTGAGACCGTGTGCACGAGATCCTGCACGGTGGACGCCGGGTCGACGAGCGGCACCGGGCAGTACGCCGTGCAGGTGACCTGCGAGGCGAGCACGAAGCACAGCGCCGCGAAGCCGAGGCTGACGGCGGGAGCCCACCGGTCCAGGCCCCGCACCGACGACCGGACGTGCCCGCTCGCCAGCGCCACCGAGAAGCCGCCCGCGGCGATGAGCAGCAGCGCGACTTTGAACGGGACGGCGGTGGGCGCGCCGACCGCGCCCAGCTCGCTGACGTAGACCGGGTACGGCACGGTGAGCCGGGCAGCCCAGATGATCGTCAGGCCGCTGAGGACGCACACCGTCCCGATCGCCAGCAGGACGGGCACGGCACGCTGCCATCCGCCGGCGAGCACGGGCAGGGCGAACGGCTGGCGCACGATACGCAGCAGTCGTCGCACAGGGGCTCCTCGGGATGGTTCGGGTCGAGGGATTCTAACCGGACCATCCCTGCGAACGTCCTGAGCCGGGCCGGTGCAGCCTGAGCGGACCGGGAAACAGACTGTTCACACACGGTGACCCGCCCGAAACACCCGCGACCCCTCCGCGCGTTTGACTGGGGAGCAGCCGCACCGATCGCGGCGACGCGACGAGGGGATCACGAATGCCGAACACGATGCGCGCCGCGCTCCTCGACGCGGCGGGCGACCCGGACGCCCTCCGCATCGGCGAGGCCCCGACCCCCGACCGGGTGAACGCGGAGTTCCTGGTCAAGGTCGTCGCGGCCGGCGTCAGCCCGCTCGATGCGTCCACCCGCTCCGGCAGCGGCGTGTTCGGCGCCATCCACAGCTTCCCGGCCGTGCTCGGTCACGACTTCAGCGGCGTGGTCGTGGAGTCGCCGTTCGCCGCGCATCCGCTCCGCCCGGGCGACGAGGTCTTCGGGATGGTGATGGTCCCCCGGTTCGGCGGCAGCTACGCCGAATACGTCTCCGTGCCCAGCGTGAGCCTCGTCCGCAAGCCGGCGACACTCTCCCACATCGAGGCAGCGGCGGCCCCGCACGCGGCGCTGACGGCGTGGGGGATGGTGGTGGAGCTGGCCAAGGCGCACGAGGGCCAGCGCGTTCTCGTGCACGCGGGCACCGGCGCCGTCGGGCACTTCGCCATCCAGTTCGCCGCCTACTTCGGCGCCCACGTGATCGCCACGACGCCGAGCACGAACCACGCCTGGCTGCGCTCGCTCGGCGCCGCCGAGGTGGTGGACGAGGACGCGACCGGCTACGACCCCACCCGGCTCGGCGACACCGTCGACGTCGTGATCGACCCGGCGCCGGACCCGGAGCGCGCGACCCGCGCGCTCGCCCTCATCCGGCCGGGCGGCCTCCTCGTGCTGCACGTCCCCGCCGGCGTCGACCCAGGGCTGGCGGAGGCAGCCGACGCCGCGGGAGTGCGTGTCACCGGCTACACCGGGTCGCCGGACGGGAGCACGCTCGCCGTCATCGCCCGCCTGCTGGAGACCGGGAGCGTCCGCGTGCACGTCGACCGGATCTTCCCGCTGGACGAGATCGCGGAGGCCCACTGGGCGCTCGAGCACGAGCACACCAAGGGCGCGATCGTGCTCAAGGTCGCGGAGGGCTGACCAGCTCGCGCTCCATCACCCAGTCGTCCTCCAGCCGGTCCCCGACCAGGAAGCGCTTGGAGCCGACCCGCTCGAAGCCGTGCTTGCCGTAGAAACGCTGGGCGCGCGCGTTCTCCTCGTTGACGCCCAGCCAGATCCCCGCGGCGCCGGCCTCCGCGGTCACCGCCAGACTGGCCTCCATCAGCCGGCCGGCGACGCCCTCGCCGTGGTGACCGGGGAGGACGTAGCACTTGCTGAGCTCGGCGGTCGGGCGCACCCGGACAGCGGCCCGCACGTCGGCGTCGGCCGGCTCGCCGAGGTTCACCATCGTGTAGCCGATCACGGCCCCCTCGTCGTCCTCCGCGACGAGCAGCCTCCGCGCCGGGTCCACCGTGTACTCGCCGAACCGCTCCGCCGACAGCACCTCCGCGATGAAGGCGGCCTTGGCCTCGTCCGTGGTGTGCGGCGGGCACGCGAGCGGGAAGGTCACGGCGGCGACGGCCGCGAGGGCCTGGGCGTCGGCGGCGGTCGCAGCACGGATCACAACACTCATCCCGCTACCCTATCCACGCCTCCACCAACGCCGAAGGGCACGTTGTTGTCACTTTCCAAGCGGAAAAGCGACAACAACGTGCCCCTCGAAACGCAGTTCAGGCGCGCTGGGATCAGATCGCGTTGACGTCCAGCGGGATGCCGGGGCCGAACGTGGTCGACACGGCGCCCTTCTGGATGTAGCGGCCCTTCGCGGCGGACGGCTTGAGCCGGACGACCTCGTCGAGGGCGGCCTTGATGTTCTCGTCGAGCTGCTCGGCGGTGAAGCCGGCCTTGCCGACCACGAAGTGGACGTTGGCGTGCTTGTCGACGCGGAACTCGATCTTTCCGCCCTTGATGTCGGAGACGGCCTTCGCGACATCCGGGGTGACCGTGCCGGTCTTCGGGTTCGGCATCAGGCCGCGCGGGCCGAGCACCTTGCCGAGACGGCCGACCTGGCCCATGAGCTCCGGGGTGGAGACGGCCGAGTCGAAGTCGGTGTAACCGCCGGCGACCTTCTCGATCAGGTCGCTGCCGCCGACCTCGTCGGCGCCCGCGGCGATCGCGGCCTCAGCGGCCGGGCCGGTCGCGAACACGATGACGCGCGCGGTCTTGCCGGTACCGTGAGGAAGAATGACGGTACCGCGGACCATCTGGTCCGCCTTGCGCGGGTCCACACCGAGCTTCAGCGCGACCTCGACGGTCGAGTTGAACTTGGCGGAACCGGTCTCCTTCGCGAGGGTGACGGCCTCGGTGGGGGTGTAGAACTTGCCGGCCTCGATCTTGTCGGCCGCGGCCCGGTAGGCCTTGGACTTCTGTGCCATGAGATTTCTCCTAACGAGAATGTGGTGCGAGCCTGGCGGCTCTGCCACGGTGATGTCTGGGGTGACGGGGAGGTCGGGCTTACGCCTCGACCGTGATGCCCATCGAACGGGCGGTGCCTGCGATGATCTTCGACGCCGCGTCGATGTCGTTGGCGTTGAGGTCGACCATCTTCTGCTCGGCGATCTCGCGCACCTGGGCCTGGGTCAGCTTGCCGACCTTGGTGGTGTGCGGCACGCCGGAGCCCTTGGGGACGCCCGCGGCCTTCTTGATCAGCTCAGCGGCCGGCGGGGTCTTGAGGATGAACGTGAACGAACGGTCCTCGTAGACGGTGATCTCGACGGGGATGACGTTGCCGCGCTGGGCCTCGGTCGCCGCGTTGTACGCCTTGCAGAACTCCATGATGTTCACGCCGTGCTGACCCAGGGCCGGGCCGATCGGCGGGGCCGGGTTGGCGGCGCCGGCCTTGATCTGAAGCTTGATCAGACCGGTGACCTTCTTCTTCGGTGCCATGTCTCTTCCTTCTTTGTGTATTCGAGCACGTGGGCTTCACGCCCGCGTCGCTCTCCCGGTTTCTCGGCCCTTCCGAGACCCGGTGTCATGTGAAAACTGGGGGATGCCCTGAATGATTCCCGTCAGAGCTTCGTGACCTGGTCGAAGCTGAGCTCGACCGGGGTCTCGCGCTCGAAGAGCGACACGAGCACGGTGAGCTTGCCGCTCTCCGGCTTGATCTCGCTGATCGAGCCAGGCAGACCCGCGAACGAGCCCTCCTTGATGGTGATGGTCTCGCCGATCTCGAAGTCGACCTCGGCCGGGATGACGCGCGCGGCGGCCTTCTGGCCCTTCGCGGCGCCCTTGGCCGGGGCCCGCTCGACCTGCACGAGGCTCTTGAGCATCGAGAAGGCCTCTTCGAACCGCAGCGGGGTCGGGTTGTGGGCGTTGCCGACGAAGCCGGTGACACCGGGGGTGTGGCGGACGACGGACCAGCTGTCCTCGTTGAGGTCCATGCGCACCAGCACGTAGCCGGGGATGCGCACGCGGTTGACCATCTTGCGCTGGCCGTTCTTGATCTCGACCACGTCCTCCATCGGGACCTGGACCTCGAAGATGAAGTCCTCCATGTTCATGGAGACCATGCGGTTCTCGATGTTGGACTTCACGCGGCGCTCGAAGCCGGCGTACGAGTGGATGACGTACCACTTGCCGAACTTGGCGCGCAGCTCGGCGCGGAACTCCTCGTACGGGTCGCTCGCGGCCTCGTCCTCGTCCTCGACGGCCTCCTGGGCCGCTTCGGCCTCCTCGGAGGAGTCGACCTCGAGGGCCTCGTCGACGGCGCGGTCGGCCTCGGGGTCGACGGCCTCGGCCATCGCGTCGAGGACCGCGTCCAGGTCGATCTCGGTGCCGTCCTCGGCGACGATGTGCAGCGCCTCGTGCTCGGCGGGGTCGGACGACTCCTCGTCGCGCTCCAGGACGTTGCCCGTCTGCGCCTCGTCGTCTTCGGAGGACTGCTCGGCAGCGGTCGCCCAGTCGACGTCGTCGCGGTTCGTCTCAGACACTGAATTCATTCCATTTCTGTCGGTATGGCCGTGCGGCCGGTCGGGAAGGGCGGATTACTTCGGATTCCCGAAGACCCACACGACACCGAGACCGAACACCCAGTCGAGCAGGGACACGATCGCCATCATGATCACCACGAAGACGAGCACGACGCCGGTGTAGCTCAGGAGCTCCTTGCGCGTCGGCGTGACGACCTTCTTGAGCTCGCCGATGACCTGCCGGATGAACAGGGCGATCCGCGCGAAGGGGTTGCGCCTCGCAGCGCGCTCCTTCTTGGCGTTGGCGACGACTTCCTCGCTCGGTTCGTCGATTACCTTTCGGGCCACCTCGTTACACCTTTCGTGGACCGGCATCCGGGATGCCGGTTTGCAGGGCGGACAGGAATCGAACCTGCAACCTGCGGTTTTGGAGACCGCTGCTCTGCCAATTGAGCTACCGCCCTAGGGATCGTGAACCCAGTAACCCTCCTGGCATTCGCGAAAATAGGCGCAGAAAAGCTTGGCGGATTCAACCACCGCCACCAAGTGTACGGGACGCCACACCCCCTCGCAAAAACGCGCCCGGTCAGAGCAGCTTGCGCTCCAAGGCCCACGCCGTGAGCTCGTGACGTGAGGAGAGCTGGAGTTTGCGCAGCACGGCGGAGACGTGCGTCTCGACGGTCTTGACCGAGATGAACAGCTCGGCCGCGACCTCCTTGTAAGCGTACCCGCGAGCGATCAGCCGCATGACCTCCCGCTCGCGCGCCGAGAGCCGGTCGAGCTCGTCGGTGCTCTCGGCCTGCTCCCCGCCGCCGCGCCGAACGCGTCGAGCACGAAGCCCGCGAGCTTCGGTGAGAAGACGGCGTCGCCGCCCGCGACCGCGACGACCGCGTCGCTGACCTGACGGCCGGAGCTGCCCTTGGTGAGGTAGCCGCGGGCTCCGCCGCGGATGACGCCGACGACGTCCTCCGCCGCGTCGGAGACGCTGAGCGCGAGGAAGCGCGTGCGCTGGTGCTCGGCGGCGGTGCGCCGGAGCACCTCCGCGCCGCCGCCGCCCGCGCCGCCCGGCAGGTGCACGTCGAGCAGCACGACGTCCGGGTGCGTGCGCACGATCGCCTCCACGGCGCCGTCGACGTCCTGCGCCTCCGCCACGACGCGGAGGCGGTCGTCCAGGTCGGAGCGCAGGCCCGAGCGGAAGATCGAGTGGTCGTCGACGATCACGACCGTGATCGCGCCGGCAGCTGTGTCGTCGGTCATGGTCTCATTCTCGCTCGGCGGGCAGTTCGACGGTCAGGTGGATCTCGGTCCCGGTGTCCCGCGAGGTGACCGTGGCGTGGCCTCCCGCCCGTCGCATCCGGCCGACGATCGACTCGCGCACGCCCAGCCGGCCCTCCGGAAGCGCGGCGATGTCGAAGCCGGGGCCGCGGTCGCGGACGAACACGTCGGCCGTCCCGGTGCCGGACTCCACGTAGACGGAGACGTCGCCGCCTGCATGTCTGGCCGCGTTCAGCATCGCCTCGCGCGCGGCGGCCGCCAGCTCGGCGGGCGCGCGCAGCACGGGCTCGCCGACGCTCACGACGTCGAAGTGGACGGCGTGGTCGACCTCCAGGGCCGCCGCCACCTCACGGAGCTCCGTCGCGAGGTCGGAGTCCTCCGGCGCGACACCGTCCGCGCCCTCCGCGTAGAGCCAGTCGCGCAGCTCGCGCTCCTGGGCGCGCGCGATCCGGCCGACCTCGCTGGAGGCTCCCGCCCGGTTCTGGATGAGGGCGAGCGTCTGCAGCACCGAGTCGTGGAGGTGCGCGGCCATCTCGGCGCGCTGCTCCTCCCGCACGCGCGCCGTCCGCTCTGCGATCAGCTCGCGCCAGAGCCGCAGCGCCCACGGGGCGACCAGGACGGCCGCGCCCGCGAAGGTGGCGCCGATGATGGCGAGCCAGAGGTATCCCGACGAGCGCCCGGCCTGCATCCCGCTGAGCACGAGGGCCAGCGTGACGAGGAAGCCGCCCGCGGCGAGACGGAACGTCGCGGGCGCGAGCGGGAACGGGGCGACGCTCTGGTCGTCCACGAGCTGATCCCAGATGACGGCGGCCACCACCAGCAGGACCGAGGTCAGCACGGCGCCGAACGCGGACCCCTGCGCATCGGCGGCGACCATCACGATGGCGGCCACCCCGGCGGCGGCGCCGACCCCCTCGAGCACCCACGGGACGTTCACCCGGCGGGTGACCCGCTCGTCCGGATCGTCCGGGGTCGCCGCGCGCAGCGGCGTCAGCGCCCAGAGCCAGAGATAGAACAGCACACCGGCACCGCCGATCAGGGCCGTGCCGACGAAGATCCAGCGCACCGCGACGACCGGCCAGCAGAGGTGGTCGGCCAGCGCCACGCTCACCCCGCCGACGAGGCAGTCGCGCGGGCGCGCGAGCGGAGGGCGCGGGATGCGCCCTCGGGTGGCGGGAGTGGAGGCCATACCTCGAATCCAAGCAGACCCGGTCCGTCCCGCACAGCGCGATCGGCGGGAATCAGGGTGCGGTCAGGGTGTCCCCCGATAGCGACCGGGCGCCGCCGCGCGCCACGATCGGGTCATGGTGAACGACAGCACGACCCCTCCCCGTCGGACGGCTCCGCGGACGGCACGGCCTCCGGCGGCCGGCAGGCTCCCTACGGCGGCCCGCAGACCGGTCTCTCCGGGCGCGGCACCCGCTTCTTCGACTGGATGCGCAGCCTCGGCGTCACGCGCACCGACGGCTGGATCGGCGGCGTCTGCGCGGGCATCGCGTACCGCATCGGGATCGATCCCCTCATCGTCCGCGGCATCCTGGTCGTGGCCGCGCTGCTCGGCGCGCCCGCCATCCTGTTCTACGCCCTCGCCTGGGCGCTGCTGCCGGACACGGACGGCCGCATCCACCTGCAGCGGCTCTTCGAGGGCGAGTTCGAGCCTCCGATGGTCGCCATCGGGGTGCTCGTGGTCCTGTCGCTCCTGCCGTGGTCGGAGGGGCTGTGGTGGTTCGGTCGGGATCCGGGCTGGGGTGACTCGGTCGGGCGGATCGTCTGGACGCTGATCGTCCTGGCGGCCGCAACGGCGCTGATCGTCTTCGCCGGACGCCAGGCCGACCGCCGGTCCTGGACCGCGAGCGCAGGAGGAACGGCGACCGCCGAGCAGACGCCTGCGCCCGGTGCGGGACCGTCCGCCGCCGCCACGCCCCTCGTCGCCACCGTCGCCGAGCCGAGCGCGCCTCCCGCGCCCGGCGCCGGCGCCGGCGAGCAGGAGGTCGCCGACTGGCGCACCCGTCAGGCGCAGTGGAAGGCCGAGCACGACGAGTGGAAGCAGCGGCTCTCCGAGGACATGCGCACCGTGAAGGCGCAGCGCTCGGCCCAGCTCCGGGCGCAGGCGGCCGCGGCGAACGCCGACGCGGAGGCCCGGCGTGTGGCCTACCGCGCGGCGAACCCGCGGGTCGGCGCAGCGATCGGCTGGCTGTCGGTGGGGCTGGCGCTCGTCGCCGGCTCCCTCGCGGGGGCGCTCTGGGGACCCCTCACCGGCCTGCCCGGTTACGCCCTGACGGCCTCCCTCGCCGCGGCGACCCTGGTGTTCGGGATCACGATCCTGATCGCGGGGATCGCGCGCCGCGGAAGCGGCTTCCTGATCTTCCTCGGCATCCTGCTCGCGGCGCTCACCGTGCTGGCCGCGCTGCTGCCGACGTCCCCGGCGGTCCGCCTCGACGCGAGCGTCACGACGGGGAACACCCTCTCGGCGACCCCGGCCGGGAGCGCGAACTACCTCCAGGCCGTCGGCGACACGACGATCGACCTCACGAAGGCCGTGACGGCATCCGGCACGCCCGTGGTGAACCTCGCCAAAGGCCCTGGGCCGACCACGGTGATCGTCCCCGTGGACGCCACGATCCGCGTGGAGGCGGCGACGGTCTCCTCCGTGACGGTCACGGACCCCTCGGGCGGCGACCAGGTGCACCGCTGCGACCCCGGACCGTTCGGGGGCTGCTCCACGGACATCGTGGTCGGACCGGCCGGGACCCCGGAGGCCATCGTCCGCGTCGCGCAGCTCGACGCGGTCCACGTCGAGCGAGTCCAGAAGTGAACGAGAGCGAGAACGAGATGCCCACGAACGCCGACCAGCCGACCGACGACGTGAACGCGCAGACCCCCGGAAACGCACCGACGGCCACACCGGCCGCCGGGTCCGAGGAGGCAGAGACCCTGGTGATCCCGACCGCGCCCGACACGGCGGAGGCCGACACGCTCGTGATCCCGGCAGCGGAGCCGAGTGGCGCCTCGACTGCGTCCGACACGGCGACCGCGCCCACGACTCCGGCCGCCGCCCCCGCCGAGCCCTGGCTCGCCGATGCCGCCTACACGTTCCCGGCCCGCCCGCTGCCCTCCGGGCCGCCGCCGGTGCGCTGGGGCGGGATCGTCTGGGGCATCCTGATCATCCTGGTCGCCGCCACCGTCCTGGTGGTCGTCTCCTCGCCGGTGCGCCTCGCCGGCGTCACCGTGTGGCTCGCGACGCTCTCGCCCGGCGGCGCCGTCGCCGTCTGGATCGCGGCACTCGGGATCGTCATCGTCGTCTCTGCGCTGCTCGGCGCGATCAGCGCCGCCCAGCGCAACCGCCGCCGCCGGGTCTGACCGCCGAGAGACGGTGCCGGCCGCTCAACCCGAATAAGCCGGCCGGCACCGGGGCGGACCTCGTCGCGCACTGGGACGCAGCGACGCTCGGCCACCCACTGGCGGCGCGGCTCCGGGTACCCGTACCGGAAGCGGCGACCGCAGGATTCCAGTAACGCGGACGCAGAAGCGCCCGACCCCGGCCGGCCCCGGAATCCCGCGGCGACGGCTCATCAGGATCACCTGAGCGGTCACCTCGCACATCGGAAATCCCGGAAGGCCGCGGGAGACCGGCACACCCGGACCCGTGGTCCGCGGCCGCCGGCGTCGCGCGGGTCCGGTGACTATGGGTGGTGAACAGCCGCGGGCGGCCCCGTCCCGGCGCGCGGTCGCCGCGGATTCCCGGGCGACTCGGGACGCGACCGGCCGCGACGGCAGACCCTCACGATCGCCGAGCGGCAGACCTGGAGTGAAAAGCATGGTGAAACCGGCCACCGCCCCGCCCGTCCCTCCGAGCATCCCCGACCCGACGCTGCTGCTCACTGCCGCCGTCTCCCGGCTGGCCGCCACGATCGGCGTCCGGCTGATCGTGATCAAAGGGATCGCCGCGGACCAGTACGGGCTCCGCCCCGCCCACATCAGCAGCGATGTCGACGTGCTCGTCTCCCACGACGACTACGGCCGCCTCCTCGCCGAGCTCGAGGAGCGCGGCTGGCGCCGGAGGGCGCACGACCCGGACACGGACACCTTCCCCGTGCACAGCGCGAGCATGTACCACCCGGAGTGGGCCGCGGACATCGACGTCCACTTCCGCTACCCGGGCCTGGAGGTCGAGGGCGAGGTCTTCGGGCCGATCTGGGCGCAGCGTACGACCATGTGGTGCGGCAACCAGCCGGTCTGCATCCCGGGGCTCGTCGATGCGATCCTGATCGGCGCCGTCCACGCGATCCGGTCGCGCTTCTCCCGGCGGCACCGCGTGGAGCTCGACTTCCTCGTCGGACGCTGCTCGGAGATGGACGTCACCCTCCTCCTCGAACGCGCGGAGCAGCTCGGCGCGCTCGCCACGGCGCGGCCGTTCCTGGAGCGGCTGAAACCCTTCGACGCGGAGTACGACTGGGGCGAGGCCTCCGCCGAGTGGCAACTGCTTACGGGGATCCCCGACCCCTCCCAGCGGCGGGCACTGCTGTGGAAGCAGGCGACGCCGCGCGAGCGCCTCACCAAGCTCCGCCTCGCGCTCTTCCCGCCGGCCTCCGCGTTGGTGAAGGAGACCACAGTGACGACGCTCGGTCCCGCCCAGCTCGCCGGCCGTTACCTCCGCCGCTGGGGCCGCGGAGCCAAGGCCCTCCCGAAGGCGCTCGCCGTGCTGCGCGCGAGCGGGCGGCGGCGCCCCTGAGGCCGCGCGCGGCCGGTGTCAGTACGCCCCATTCGGGCGCAGCACGACGCGGACCGTCTGGAACAGGATCTGGACGTCGCCTGCCAGTGACCAGTTCTCCACGTAGAAGAGGTCGAGCCGCACGCCCTGCTCCCAGGACAGATCGGAGCGCCCGCTCACCTGCCAGAGCCCGGTCATCCCCGGCTTGACGATGAGCCTGCGGTGGCTGTCCCTGTCGTACTCCGCCACCTCGGACGGCAGCCCCGGCCGTGGCCCGACGAGGCTCATCTCGCCCTTGAGGACGTTCCAGAGCTGCGGCAGCTCGTCGATCGACGTGCGGCGCAGGAACCGGCCGACACGGGTGACGCGCGGATCGTCCTTGATCTTGAACAGCGGCCCCGCGCCCTCGTTCCTGTGCTGCAGGTCCGCGACCTCCTCCTCCGCGTTGACCCGCATGGTGCGGAGCTTCACGATGCCGAAGGCGGCGCCGTCGCGGCCGACCCGCGACTGCCGGAAGAAGGCGGGCCCCGGGCTGTCGAGCCGGATCACGATGACGCAGACGAGGATGATCGGAAGGAGCAGCGTCAGCGCCACGGAGCTCAGGACGATGTCGAACACGCGCTTGGCCCGTCGCCGCGTGATCGAGCGATCGGCCGGCGCGACCTCGACGATGGGGAGCCGGTCGATCGGGAAGTACTCGGCGCGCGGCGCGGCGAGCTCCGGCACGTCGACGGAGAGCCAGACCACGGCGCCCACGCCCTCCACGTCCCAGAGCAGCTGGCGGACATTGGCGCCGTCGCGCTCCTCCGTCAGCACGATGATGTCGACACGATGCCGCTCGACCAGCTCGCGCAGATACGGGCCGCGCGCGTTCTCGATGCCGGTCGTCGCGACGACGTCGACCGCGACCCGCGCCGCCCGCTCCGCGAAGACCGCGGCGAGCTCCGCCACGCGTTCCGGTGTGCCGACGACGAGCGCGCGCCGGATGTAGCGACCGCGCGCGCGGTGCGCATAGATCCACCCCCGGCAGACGAAGCGCACGGCCAGCAGGCCGAGCAGGCCGGACGGCATGGCGAAGGCGAGGTAGGCGCGCGAGAGGTCGAGCTGAAGGACGAGGGAGGCGATCGCGAGGAGGGCCACGAGCCAGACGGTCGCGCGGATCGGGGGCGCGTACGACGGGCCGTTGAGCCGTTTCGGCCAGGACTCGTACCCGTTGAGCATCGCGACGATGGCGAGCCAGGTCAGCCCGATCAGGATCGAGACCATCACGTACGAGGTGTCGAGCGGCCCCAGCTGGAACGGGTCGTCGCGGCTCCCGAAGCGTGCGACATGCGCGGTGGCGAGGACGCCGCCGACGACGAGCGCGTCAGCCAGGACGAGTGTGCGGGCGGCGCGCAGCCGGCCGGCCAGCGTCTGCGGGCGTTGTGAATCGGTGCGGACCATCAGTTCCTTCCATCCCCGAGCGCGCCGCGCTTCAGCGTCGGTACGACGTCGTCGGCGACGAGCGCCTTTCTGAGGACCTCGACGCGCGCCTCGTCGACGCGCACGATCGACTGCCCGTCCGGCGAGGTCCCCGTCCCCGCGGTGGGCAGGGTGAGGGTGTGGATCGCGTCGGGGGCCAGGCCGCGGAAGCTGAGCGCGAGCGACGCGGCGACCGACGCGGTCAGCCCCTTGTCCACCGCCACATGCCGCGCGAGAGTGGTGATCGCGGACTGCGTCCTGCCCGGATCGCTCAGGGTCTGAGTGCTGATGAAGCCCTGGAGCATCCCGCGGACGAACGCCTGCTGGTTGCGGACGCGCTGATAGTCGGCGTCGGGGAAGGAGTACCGCTCTCGGACGAACGCGAGGGCGGCCGACCCCTCCAGCCGGTTCTCGCCCTTCTCGAAGCTGTAGCCGGGCATGTTCTTGGACGTGAACGCCTGGTCGGACCAGACCTTCACACCGCCGAGCGCCGTCGCGAGATCGCCGAACCCTCCGAAGTCGACGACCGCCACATGGTCGATCCGCGCGCCCAGGAGTCCCTCGACCGTCTGGACCGTCAGCGGCACGCCGCCCCAGCTGTAGGCGGCGTTGAGCTTGGCCTCGCCGTGGCCCGGGATCGGCACCCAGAGGTCGCGCATCAGCGAGACGACGACGACCCCGGAACGGTCCGCCGGGATGTGGACCAGCATGAGCGTGTCGGAGCGCTCGCCGGTCGCCCCGCCCGACAGCGGATCGCGGAGCCCGCTCCGGGAGTCCGATCCGATGAGCAGGAAGTTGGTCGCCCCCGCGACGGCCGGCGGACGCCCGGTCTCGTCCGGGAACGCGTCCGGGATGCGCTCGACCGTGTCGTCGAAGGACGACCCCAGCCAGAGGACGTACCCGCCGACGAGCGCCACCGGCAGCACGATCACGAGGACGGCCGCGGTGATCCAGATCCAGAGGCGTCGCCGCCGTCTGCGCTCGGATCGGCGCCGCCCCTGGCGGCGCGCGGACGCTTCGGGCGCGGACGCTTCGGGCGCGGATCCTCCGGGAAGCAAGGGGTCGTCGCCTCCGCCGGGCGCCGTCACGCGGAGGCCTGCCGGCCGGCCAGGATGTCGATCGCCGGGACGAGCCGACGCGCCATCGCGTCGAACGCCTCGTCCGGCTTGCCGTAGGGGTCGTCGATGTCGTCGTCCGCGCGCGGCGGAAGCAGCCCGTGACGGCGGGCGTCCACGGCGCGGCCGGTGAGCGCGCGCCACCGACCAGGATCGCCCGGGTCGCCGTCCCCGGCGAAGCCCTCGATCGCGCGTGCGAACTCCAGCAGCGTGAACGTCCGGGAGAAGGCGCCGGGGTCGAGCGCGGTGACCCGCGTGGCGTGCTCCTGGGTCAGCGCGAGGACGAGGTCGGCGCCGGCGATCGCCGCCTCCGTGAGCTGGGTGGCCACGAAACCGTCCGGATCGCCGCCGAAAGCGCGGACGCGCGGGCGCGTCTGCGATGAGATCGACCGCCCGACGACCGCGCGCGTGCCCGCGCTCCGGACGACCACGCCCTCCCCCGCTGCGCCGGTGGAGAGCGACAACCGGGCAGAGAGGAGCCGCTCGGCCATCGCCGAGCGGCAGATGTTGCCGGTGCACACGAACAGGACGGAGAACCCGCTCCCTGGCATATCAGGACTCCCCTCGGTCGGACGCGGATGCAGACGGACAGGATGACCCCGCCGACGTCGCCGCTCCGCGGGCAGGGAGGCGACGACGCACCTCCCCGATCCGTTCTTCACCCGAAGAATCGACCTCATCTCTGATTTCTCAGGTAAAACATCACCCGATCGGCCGCGGCGCCGACCGGGACGTCCGGGGGACTCCTCGGCCGCGCCCGCGCCGATACTGGTGTCTTTCCGCCCCGACCCGAATGCGCCCGAGGAGACCTATGCCCGCCGACCCGACCGGACCGCACGAGTACGGCCCGCACGCAGCGGAGGCCGGCTTCGTCGTCGGCGCCCTCGGTCGGGCAGTGCGCATCCGGATCAGCGGCGCGGGAGCCGGGACCCTCGCCCCGGTGTTCGCGGACGCATGGGCGCACCTGCTGCTCGACCCGAACGCCGAGACCGACCACGAACTCGTCCTCGACTCCCCCGCGGACACGCCGGACTCGATCGCCGCCGGCCTTGCCCAGGCCAGCGCCCTGATCACTCGCGCGCTCATCGACCTGAACGCGGGACAGGGGCTGCTGTTCCACGCGGCAGCGGCCGGCCGCGCCGACGGCCGCGCGATCCTCCTGGTCGGGCCGTCCGGGGCGGGGAAGACCACTGCCATCACCCGGCTCGCGGGCCCGCACAGCTATCTGACGGATGAGACGGCCCTCGTCCGAGCCGACGGCAGCGTCCTCCCCTACGCGAAGCCGCTCTCGGTCGAGCGGGGCGGCCCGGCCAAAGCGCAGCACGCTCCGTCGGAGCTGGGGCTGCCGGTCGCCGATGCCCGGCACGAGGTGGACCGGGTGATCGTCCTGAACCGGGAGGCGGGTGGTTCGCGGCAGCCGCGGTCCCGGCGCCTCGACGTGGTCGAGAGCCTGGAGGCGCTCGTCCCGCAGCTCTCGGCGCTGGAGCGGCACCCGAGCCCGCTCGGCGCCCTCGCGGGGCTGATCCGGCAGGTCGGCGGGATCGAGCTGCTCAGCTATGCCGACGTGGTCGACCTCGATCCGGCCTCCGGGCCACCCGCGTCACCGCGGCTGACCGACGAGGAGCTCGCATACTCGGCCGTCGACTGCGACCGCGACGAGGGGTCCGGGGCCGGCCTGATCCGCACGCGGCCCTCCGACGCCCTGGAGCTCGCCGACGTGCTCGTCCTCGCTCACGGAAGCGAGATCCGGGTGCTGGCCGGGGTCGCGAAGACGCTGTGGCTGGACGCCGGAGCCGCCCGGTCCGAGCAGGAGCTCCTGGACAGGCTGCGGGCGATCCACGGCGCAGAGCCGGGCGACGCCCTCGCTCTGCGCGGCGCGATCGACGTCCTCGTCGACGCGGGGGTGCTCGAGTGGCGGTCGTGAGGCGCGCCGTCACGACGGGTGACGTTGAGGATGAAACCTCCGCCCGCGTGCACCGTCATGCCCGCTCCGTCGTGTGGGTGGAGACGACGGCGGGCCGCTGGGCGGTGGCCGACATCTGCGATTTCCGCCAGTTCGTCCTCAACGGAACCTCTGGCCTGCTCTGGCGGTCGTTCGACGGGCACTCGACGGACGACGCGATCGTCGAACGCGTGCTCGACACCTATCCCGACCACCCGGAGTCGGCTCGCGGCGACTGCCGGGCGCTGATCGACGAGCTGCTGCGGCTCCGACTGCTCGAACCCACCCTCCCCCACCCCGACCACGAACAGGCCGCCGACGCCGGAATGGAGCTGTGAGATGACCTCGCCGACGGACACCACGGAGAACCAGTCGAAGGGCAGGGACCTGCGCGACTTCGTGCGGATGATCAGGCGCTACTGGCTCGGCGAGGCGATCATCGTGCTGGCGACGATCGGTCTCGTCGCGGGGTTCACCGCGCTGCAGCCCCGCGTCTACCAGTCCACCTCGACCGGCCTCACCCAGGCGGCGGCGGGTGAGAGCCTCTCGATGACCTTCGCGGGCGAGAGCCTCGCCAAGTCCCGTGCCGAGACGTACGTGCGTGTGGCCACGTCGGACGCGGTGGCCAAGCGCGCGCAGGAGATCCTCGGTACGGACCGCTCGGTCTCCGACCTGCTCGGGAGGATCACCGCCACCCTTCCGGCGGACACGGCCATCATCGAGATCACCGCGAGCGCGAGCAGCCCGGAGGGCGCCGCGAAGCTCGCCAACGCGTGGACCACCGCGCTCTCGGACCAGGTGAAGGCGCTGGAGTCGCCGGAGGGGTCGGTGGGCGATCCGCCCATCGCCTTCGTCTCCCTGGCGAACGCGCGCCCGCCGTATTTCCCGTCGTCGCCCAACATCCAGACGGCGCTCGTGCTCGCGCTGCTCGCGGGCTTCGCCCTCGCGCTGGTCTACGCCCTGCTCCGCCAGCACTTCGACCGCCGGATCCGGTCGGTCGACCAGATCGAGCGCCTCCTCGACGCCCCGGTGATCGGGACCGTCCCGGCCAGTCCGGCGCTCTCCGACCGCAAACGGATCGTCGAGCACGACGGCACGGCCGACTCGACACAGCTCTTCGCGATCTCCGAGTCCCTGCGCGAGCTGCGCACGAACCTGAGCTACATCGACGTCGACAACCCGCCGAAGGTCATCGTGGTGACCAGCTCGATCCCCGGTGAGGGCAAGTCGACGCTGACGGCGAACCTCGCCGACGCGATCGCCTCCGGCAACGCGAACGTCGTCATCATCGACTGCGACCTGCGCCGTCCGATGCAGTCCACCCTGTACAACCTGCGCGGCGGGGTCGGCCTCACCGATGTGCTGAGCGGCCGGGTCGCCCTCGGCGACGCCCTGCAGGCGCCGACCGCGAGCAGCCACCTGCGGGTGCTCGGCGCCGGCCGCGTTCCGCCGAACCCGAGCGAGCTGCTGGGCTCGCGGACGATGCGCGAGCTGATCGCCGCACTGTCCGGCGTCGCCACCGTGATCCTCGACGCGCCCCCGCTGCTCTCGGTGACGGACGCGGCCATCCTGGGCACCATCGCGGACGGCGTCGTGATCACGGTCGGCGCCAAGCAGGTCACCGCCGAGCAGCTCCAGAAGGCGTACCGCTCGGTCACGCGCGTCAACGGCAAGGTGCTGGGCGCCGTCCTCAACAAGATCCCGCCGAACGGTATCGACTCGCACGACTACGGGTACTACCGCAACGACTACTACACGTCGAACGACAACGTGGAGGTCGCGGCGAGCGATGCGGGCGCTGCGGAGAAGCAGGCGGGCGACGACGCGCCGAGAGGCGATGAGGACGCACCGACGCGCCGCTCGGCCCGCAAGGAGCTCCGCGCCGGTCGCTGAGCGCCGGGGTGTCGGGCTAGACGGCTCGCAGCGCGGGCACGTCATGCACCTGCGCGACGATGCCCGGGACGGGCTTGTCCGCGCGTGGGAGGGTGATCATCAGGCTGGTGATGACTCCCGCGTTCATCCAGGTGAACAGGTCGAACGAGAAGAACATCGCGAACAGCATCGCCAGCACCGCCTTGATGGTCCGGTCCGCGAAGCAGAAGGCGACGGTCCAGACGGCCAGGAGGACGCTCAGGCCGACGATTCCCGTGGTCCCCAGCGCATAGACGAGCATGTTGTCGACCGCACGGAGGAAGGTCTGCTGCATGAGGCCGCGATCATAGAGGATCGCCTCGCTTCCGAACCCGTTCCCGAACCACGCCTCCATCGGCGGGCGGCCCAGGAGCGCGCGGACGGATTCGAGCGCGCCGAGGCGGTGCGTCCACGACCCCGAGTCGAGCAGGTTGGCGACGATGGTCCCGATTCCGATGTCGATGTTCAGCAGCACGATGACGACCGCGCCGACACCGATCGCGGAACGCAGCCAGGTCATCAGCGAGCGGTTCAGAGCGACGTGCACCAGGAGTCCGACCGCGACGGCGGCGACAGCGCTGCGCGTCCCCGAGAGCGCGAGGCCGACGGTCGCGACCGTCAGGTTGACCAGCCTCCACGTCTGAGACCAGCGTGCCGGATTCGACCACGCGACGATCATCGCGATCCCGATGTACACGGCGAAGATGATGGGGTGCCCGAACGTGCCCTGGGCACGGGCGTAGATGTCGTTGGTGAACGGGTTGTACCGGATCATGCCCGTGTATCCCCAGATCGGTTCGGGCAGGACGAGGATCTCAACGAACGCCAGGCCGACCTGGACCGCGGCCAGACCGGCGATCGTGGCGTAGACCATCCGGAGCTCCGCCCGGTCGAGCGAGGAGGCGACGTACGCCGCCAGCGTCGCCAGACCGAAGTACAGCACGACGCGATTCGTGCCGTAGCTTGCGGTGAGCAGCACGCTCAGCGAGATGAATCCCCACCAGACGGTCACCGCCCAGAACCGGACACCCCCGGACGCGACGGCGCGCGAGCGGACCAGGGCGAGCACCAGGACGCCGATGGTGGCCATCGCGACGGGCGGACGCACGGAGTCGGGTGCGAAGTTCGCCAGCCCGAACGACGCGGCCACCACCGTGAACGACACCGCGACACCGCGGATCAGCCGCGGAGGCACCGCGATCATGAGGAGGACGACCGCCAGGATCGCGACCGCCCCGCCGAAGAGCAGCAGCGGGCTCACGAGCGGACGGCCGGTCCGTTGAGCCGCTGGTACGCCTCCAGCACCGGGCCGAAGACGCGCTCGGGGGACGCCTCGGTGTCGGCCCAGCGCTTGGCCTTCTCGACCGCGTCGGCGCGGGCCGCGGTGTCGTCCGCCGCCCGCGCGACGACGGCCGCGAACTCCGCGTCTGTGGCGTCGTCAGGGACTTCGTAGCCCCGGCCGTCGGCCAGGAGACCGTTCGCCGCCGACGCCGTCGCGACGACCGGGCGGCGGCGATCGAAGGCCTCCAGCACCGCGAGGGGCGTCCCCTCCCAGCGGGAGGTCATCAGCAGGAAGTGCGCGGCGTCCAGTCGCTCGGGGACATCGTCGATCTGGCCGGCGAAGTCGACCGGCGCGTTGAGCTCGGCCGCCGACGCGCGTGCGGCGTCGCGGAGCTCGCCGTCGCCGGCCCAGGTCGCCTCCACGGGTCGCCGGCTCGCGAGCTCCGCCACGACGCGGACGAAGCGCAGCGGGTCCTTCTGCGCGACCATCCGGCCGACCGCGAGCAGGCGCAGCGGCGAGGCGACCTCGTTCGGGACCGGGTCGGGCGCCCCGGCGCGCTGGGCGGGCACGTTTCCGACGATCACCACCCGGGCGGCCGGGCGGCCGGCGTCGACCACGACCATCTCGGCGACGGCGGGACCGACCGCGAAGACGACGCGGCTGCGGAACGACAGGACGCGCGGCCGCACGCTCGGCAGCCGCGTATGCGCGTGCTCCACCACCGGGATGCCGAGGAGCCGCCCGACGATGAGCGACTGCAGTGCCTCACGGCGCTGATGGGCGTGGAGGACGTCCGGCCGGGTCTGCCGTGCTGCGCGCAGCAGCCGCCTGGTCTGCGCGACGAACCCGCCCGTGTCGTGCTCGATGAAGCGCACGGGCGCCGCCAACCGGGAGACGGCCGAGCCTCCCCTCCCGAACACCGAGACCGCGACGCCCTTGTCCAGGGCCAGCCAGTTGGACAGGTCGACGACCACCTGCTGAGCTCCGCCATGCCCCATGCTGTCGACCACGTGCATCACGCGGAGCGGGCCGCGGCCCGGGGAGTCGGCTGTCACGGACGACGGCTCACCGCGACTCGATGACCTGGACGTCGCCGAGCGCCCTGCGGGCCATATCAAGGGCCTCACCGACGTTGCGCGCGTCCATCACGACGACCGCTGAGGTGCCGTTGGGGAGGCGGAGCCGCAGCTCGAACGGGCGGAGCGGAGCCTGTGCGCGAGTGCGGGTACGAGTGGACACCCTGAAACTGTAGGTGCGCGTTCGGCGCCGATCGGGAGCGATCCGCGCCGACTTCCCGGGCCGACGCCACCTTTTCATCTCCTCGATCACCCGACGTGGATGTCCGCTGCCGCTGCGAGAAAAGTCCTGCACAGCTCACCGATCCGGCGACCTTTCCACAAATTCTCCCCCACCGGTCGTAACGTCGGCACCGTCTGGAACGATGGCTGCATGAGCACCACAGACACCGTCCCCGAGGCCACCCGCGATCGAGCCCTGAGCCGCCTCCGGGCGCTCGTCGGCCGCCCCGACGCGGCGTTCCACGACGGGCAGTACGAGGCGGTGTCGGCCCTGGTCGACGATCACGCCAGGGCCCTGGTCGTCCAGCGCACCGGCTGGGGCAAGTCCGCGGTGTACTTCGTGGCGACGATGCTGCTGCGCGAGCAGGGCGCGGGGCCGACCATCCTCGTCTCGCCCCTCCTGGCCCTCATGCGCGATCAGGTGGAGGCCGCAGCGAGGGCGGGCGTGCGTGCGCTCTCGATCAACTCGGCCAACCGGCACGAATGGGACGACGTGGCCGCCCGCCTGCGCGACGACACCGTGGACGTCCTCCTCGTGTCGCCGGAGCGCCTGAACAACCCGGACTTCCGCGACCAGCAGCTCCCGGCCCTGGTCGAGCGCTGCGGGCTGCTCGTCATCGACGAGGCGCACTGCATCTCCGACTGGGGGCACGACTTCCGGCCCGACTACCGGCGGCTGCGCGACCTCGTCGCCGCGCTGCCGGAGGGCATCCCGGTGCTGGCGACGACCGCGACCGCGAATCAGCGGGTGGTCGCCGACGTCGAGGAACAGCTCGTCGGCGCGGCGCTCGCGGCGACGGTGCGCACCATCCGGGGGCCGCTGGCCCGCCGGTCGCTGCGGCTCGGCGTCCTCGCGCTCGAGGACGCGACGGCGCGCCTGGCCTGGCTCGCCGGCCATCTCGCCGACCTCCCCGGCAGCGGGATCGTCTACGCGCTCACCGTGTCGGCGGCGGACGACACCGCTCGTGTGCTGCGCCGGGCCGGCCACGATGTCGCCGCCTACACCGGGCAGACCGATCCGGCCGAGCGGGAGGAGCTGGAAGGGCGGCTGAAACGCAACGAGGTCAAGGCCCTCATCGCCACCAGCGCCCTCGGGATGGGCTTCGACAAGCCCGACCTGGGATTCGTGGTGCACCTCGGAGCGCCGTCCTCCCCCGTCGCGTACTACCAGCAGGTCGGCCGCGCCGGGCGCGCCACGGAGTCGGCGGACGTCCTGCTGCTGCCCGGTCCGGAGGACCGCGCGATCTGGCGGTACTTCGCGACGGCGGCCATGCCGACGGAGGAGAAGGCGACAGCCCTGCTCGGCGCGCTGAGCGAGCAGGTGCAGTCCACGCGGGTGCTGGAGAGCAGGGTCGACCTGCGCTCGTCCACCCTTGAGCTGCTGCTCAAGGTGCTCGACGTCGACGGCGCCGTGCGACGGGTGCCGGGCGGCTGGGTGTCGACGGGCCGGCCGTGGGAGTACGACCGCGAGCGCTACAAGCGGATCGCGGAGGCGCGTGAGGCCGAGCAGCGGGCGATGCTCGACTACGAGACCAGCGCCGGATGCCGCATGGAGTTCCTGCAGCGGCAGCTGGACGATCCCGACGCGGGCCCGTGCGGACGGTGCGACCGCTGCGCGGGCGAATGGTATCCGGCGGGAGTGGCCGCGGACGCGCGGCAGACGATCGCGGCGGAGCTCGACAGGGTCGGCGTCCCCGTCGAACCGCGCAAGCTGTGGCCGACCGGCGCCGACAGCCTCGGCGTGCCCGTGCGGGGCAAGATCGGCCCGGGCGAACAGGTCGAGCCCGGACGAGTGCTCGCGCGGCTCACCGACCTCGGCTGGGGCGGACGCCTCCGCCAGCTCCTCGACGCCGACGCTCCGGACGGCGAGTGCCCTCCGGAGATCTTGAAAGCGTGCGTGCAGGTGCTCGCCGACTGGGTCTGGGCGAGCCGCCCCGCCGCCGTGGTCGCCATGCCGTCGCGCGGCCGGCCGCGCTTCACCGAGAGCCTTGCGCGCGGGCTCGCCGAGGTCGGGCGGCTCCCCTACCTCGGCGCCCTCGCGCTCCGCGGCGGCGGCCCGTCGGGAGGTCCCGGCGGCAACAGCACCTACCGGCTCGCGGGGGTCTGGGACCGGTTCGACGCGTCGGGGCTCGACCTCCCGGGCGGTGCGCCGGTGCTGCTCGTGGACGACCTCATCGACAGCCGGTGGACCGTCACCGTGGCCGGGCGCGAGCTGCGCCGGGCAGGTGCGGGCGCCGTGCTGCCGTTCGCGGCGGCGCTACGGGCGTGATCGGCGTGCGGTCACAGCGTCAGCCCGACCAGGATCGGCTCCGGGCGCAGCAGCACCCCGAACTCCGCCTGGACCCGGGCCTGGATGAAGGAGGCGAGCTGGCCGATGTCCGCCGCGCTCGCGTGGCCGCGGTTGACGATCGCGAGCGTGTGCTTGGAGGAGATGCCGGCGCCCGATCCCGGAAGGGAGAACCCCCGGCGGATTCCGGCGTTCTCGATCAGCCAGGCGGCCGAGAGCTTGACGTCGTACGGGCCGTCGGCGAGCGGCGGGATGTCCAGCGGGTGCACGCCGCCGGGCGGGAGACCGATCACGACGTCCGGCTCCGGAGGCGTGACGGGCCAGCGGGGGGCGTTCGCCGGCAGGCCGCGCGCGAACGACTCCGACACGATCGGGTTGGTGAAGAAGCTTCCCGCGCTGACCGAGTCCGGGTCGGCCGGGTCGAGCACCATCCCCTTCGAGGCGCGCAGCGCGAGCACGGCGCGGCGGAGCTCGGCAACCGGCACGCGCGACCCGAGCGGCACGCCGAGCGAGTCGGCGAGCTGTGCGTAGGCGACCGGGGCGCTGAGCGGCGCGCCGACGCCGCCGGGGACCGAGTTGTCCGCCAGCTCCAAGTCCACCGTGAGCACCACGCCCAGCAGGCCGCGCTTCAGTACGGAGGTGCGATATCCCAGCTCCAGGTCCGCGCTCGACAGGCGCCGGACCTCCCCGGTGCTCGCGTCGAGGAAGTCGATGCCGAGCAGCGCCGACTCGAGCTCCTGGCCGTACGCGCCGATGTTCTGCACCGGAGCCGCGCCGGTCGATCCGGGGATTCCGGACAGCGCCTCGATGCCGGACCAGCCATTGCGGACGGTCAGCGCGACGACGTCGTCCCAGGGCTCGCCGGCCTGCACCCGCAGGCGCACGCGGCCCTCCGGCGCATCGAGGCGCTCGACGCCGCGGGTCACCACGCGGATCACCGTGCCCTCGAAACCCTCGTCGCTCGCGACCGTGTTGGAGCCGCCGCCGAGCAGCAGCCAGTCCTCGCCCGACGCCCAGACCTCCCGGGCGGCCGCGACGAGCGCGTCGGTGTCGGCCGGGGCGATCAGCATCTCCGGGATGCCGCCCACGCGCATGGTCGTCAGCTCCGACAGGGGCGTCGCGGACGGCTCGTCGCCGGTCCACTCGTCGCCGGGGGTCACTCCGTCGCTCGGGGTCATCTCGTCGTTCACGCGAGCGAGACGCGGACCTGCGCCTTGCCGAGCACGGTCTCGGAGTTGAAGGTCGTCGTGAGGTCGATGCGCGCGACCCGGGCCTCCGTGTCGAGCTGGCCGACCTTGGCCGTGACCTGCACGCTCGCGCCCTCCGCCGGGTCCACGACCACCGGGCGGGTGAAGCGAACTTGGTAGTCCACGACACGCGCCGGGTCGCCGGCCCAGTCGACCACCGGCTGGACGGCGAGACCCATCGTCAGCATCCCGTGGGCGATCACCCCGGGAAGGCCCACCGAGGTCGCGACGTCGTCGCGGTAGTGGATCGGGTTGAAGTCACCGGAGGCGCCCGCGTAGCGGACGAGAGCGTCGCGGCTGAGGTCGAACGAGCGCTCGGCGACGACGTCGCCGACGGTCAGGGCGTCGAAATCGGGGGCGGCCATCACTCGTCTCCTCGCACGACCAGGGTGGAAACGGAGGTGACGACGTGATCGCCGGCGCCGTCCACGATCACGGACTCGGCGGTGACCATGCTGTGCGCGCCGAGCGACTTGACCGCGGTGACGGTCAGCGTCGCCGTCAGCTCATCGCCCGCGATCACCGGGCGCGAGAAGGTGAACCGCTGGTCGCCGTGGACGACGCGGCTGAAGTCGATGCCCGCCTCCGGGTCGGCGAGGAGCTGGTCGAGCGTGAGCTGCTGCACCACGACCGGGAAGGTGGGCGGCGCGACGAGGTCGGCGTGGCCCGCGGCCTGCGCTGCCGCCACGTCGAAGCTGATCGGATCCGTCGCGAGCACGGCGGCGGCGAACTCGCGCACCTTCTCACGGCCGACGAGATACGGAGGGGTGGGCGGGAAACTGCGGCCCACGAGCTCTGGATTCACTGGCACCCGACGATTCTACGCAAGCGCCCCGCGCCCCCTCGCAAAGGAGGACCCCGGCGCACTCGGCGCCGGGGTCCTCGAAGCTGTCGTCAGCGGACTACTGGCAGCTGTCGCACTGCAGCAGGTCCATCGGGTCGACCGGAACCGCATAGCCGCCGACAGTGTCGTTTTCGTAGTCCATGATGGCCTCCCCAGAAATCTTGTCACTCGCGTGTCTCGCGGTGTTTACCCACTATATAACCCGAATGACACGATTGTCATTCCACTACATGTAGTGTTTGGACGATTTTTTCGGGACCTCTTCCGATACCCCCGAGAATACGCGGGACCACCGACAGACCCACCTCCGAACTGGGTACATCGACACGGCGTGTCGCCCTCCCGGAGCCGCGTTTCGCACCCCGGAGGCGCGTGTCGCGACCGGCCTGTCTGCCCACTACTGTCTGACTATGCGACTCGGAGTCCTCGATGTGGGATCGAACACCGTCCACCTGCTCGTCGTCGACGCGCACCCGGGCGCCCGCCCCCTCCCGGCGGCCACGCACAAGTCCGTGCTGCGGCTCATGCGCTACATCACCGAGGACGGCTCGATCAGCGCCGAGGGCGAGACGGCGATCCTGGAGGCGATCCGGTCGGCGGTGGAGGTCGGCCGCGCCGAGGGCATCGAGGAGCTGCTGCCGTTCGCGACCTCGGCGATCCGGGAGGCCGCCAACGGCCCCGCGATCCTGGCCCGCATCCTGGACGAGACGGGCGTCGACCTCCAGGTGCTCTCCGGCGAGGACGAGGCGCGGCTGACGTTCCTCGCCGTGCGCCGCTGGTCGGGGTGGTCGGCCGGCTCCATCCTCCTGATGGACATCGGCGGCGGCTCGCTCGAGATCGCCGAGGGCGTCGACGAGTACCCCGACACCGCCGTCTCGCTGCCGCTGGGCGCGGGCCGCAGCACCATCGGCTTCCTGCACCAGGACCCGCCGACCGCCGACCAGGTCACCGCCCTCCGCGACCACGCCAGGGCCACGCTCGCCGACGCGGTCGGGCGCTTCACCGACCGTGGGTCCGCGCACGTGATCGGCACCTCCAAGACCATCCGCTCGCTCGCCCGGCTGGCCGGTTCGACCGCGAGCGGCCCCGGCGGGACCGAGCGCAGCCTCCTGCGCCGCTCGGAGCTCGCGGACTGGGTGCCGCGCCTGGCGCAGCTCACGGCCGACGCCCGCACCGCGCTGCCGGGGATCACGGCGGACCGGACCTTCCAGATCGTCGCGGGCGGGGTGGTGCTGCGGGAGGCGATGCGCGCGTTCGACGTCCCGGTGCTCGAGGTCTGCCCGTGGGCGCTGCGCGAGGGGATCATCCTCCGCTACCTCGACCACCTCGACTGAGGGGTGTCGATCAGGGCTGGAGCCGTTCGATGCCCTCGAGGATGAGGTCGAGGCCGGTGGCGAACTCCTCGTCGTAGTCGTAGCCCTCCCGGGTCAGCTCGGCCACGACCTCCAGGAGGTACGGGAAGCGGAGGGCGACCTCCGGCGGCACGGTCTCGCCTTTCGCGGCGGCGGCCTCCCCCGACTCCTCCGGGGTGTCGAACGGGAGGGTCTTCTCCTGCAGGGCGAAGCCGTAGACGTAGGCGTCGAGCACCGAGGTGGCGTGCACGGTCGCGCGGAACGAGAACCCCGCCTCCCGGAGGCAGCCCATCATCGCGTTGTGCGCGGCGAGGTTGGCAAGGCCAGGACGCATGCGCGACTCCATCAGGCCGACGGCCCAGGGGTGGCGGCGCAGCGCTTCCCGGAGCGAGACGGCCCGGGCGCGCATGGCGGCGTGCCATGGGACGGTGGGGGCTGCGGTGCTCCCGGCCTCGGCGGCGACGCCACGAATCGCCGGTGGCTCGACCTCCGCCCAGACCAGGTCGACCATCCCGTCGATCAGCTCGTCCTTGTTGGCGACGTGCTTGTAGAGAGCCATCGGGACGACGCCGAGCTCGGCGGCGAGGGCGCGCATCGACAGGGCATCGAGGCCGGCGGCGTCGGCGCGGGCGAGAGCGCTGGCCAGCACGGTGTCGCTGGTGAGGCGCGGGCGCGGTGGTTGCGGCATCGGCGGCTCCTCGGTCGACGGGTATTGACAAGGTGTACGCCGTACACCTATCGTTCGTGGTGTACACCGTACACCTATCATCCTAGGTCACTTCCACCCGATCCGAGGCCACCATGACAACCACATCGACACCCGTCGTCGCAGCGGATTCCGCCGCCGACCGGCGACGCTCGCTCACCGCGGGCGTGCTCTTCCTCGTCACCTTCGTGTCCGCCATCGCCGGCGTCCTGCTCTACGCGCCGGTGCTGGACGACCCGCACTACGTGCTCGGCGCCGGCGCCGACGTGCGCGTGCTGTCCGGCATCCTCTGCGAGGCGGTGCTCATCGCCGCCAACCTCGGCACCGCGCTCGCGCTCTTCCCCGTCCTCCGCCGCCGCGCCGAGGGCCTCGCACTCGGCTACGTCGTCGCCCGGGTGATGGAGTGCGTGTTCATCGCGGTCGGGATGCTGTGCCTGCTCACCGTCGTGACCCTCCGCCAGCACGCGGCGTCGTTCGGAGACCCGGGCGCGTTGACCGCGTCCGCGCAGACGTTGGTCGCGCTACGGAACTGGACGTTCCTCCTCGGCCCCGGCTTCGTCGCGGGGCTCGGCAACGGCGTCCTCCTCGGCTGGCTGCTGCTTCGCACCGGGCTGGTGCCGCGGCCGATGGCAGTGGTCGGGATGGTCGGCGGGTCGCTCGTCGCGCTGTCCGGGATCGGCGTGCTGTTCGGGCTGTGGAGCCAGGGGTCGCCGGTGTCGGCGGTGGCGACGCTGCCGGAGATCGTGTGGGAGGGGTTCCTGGGTGTGTACCTCGCGTTCCTGGGGTTCCGGGCGGGTGCGGAGGTTCGCGGGGCGGTGTGACGCCGACTGATGGCAGCCACGCCGAGGGGCACGTTGTCGCCCCTAAAAGTGACATTTAAGGGCGTTTACGTGCCCCTCAACGAGCCTGCGCGGGTCAGCGCGGTCAGCGCGTCGCGGCCGCCTCCTCCTCCCGCAGGTTCGCCCCGCCCCGGTACCGCGTCGCAGGGTGCCGCTCCGGCAGCCGGTTGCGGCCGTCCCCGAACAGCCGCTCCCGCAGGGTTCCCGACCGCTCCCCCTCCTGCGGCAGCCGGCCCCGGCGGCGCAGCTCCGGGATGACGAGCTCGGCGAAGTCGCGGGCCGTCTCGAACGAGTGGTACTGGCGGAGGTTGATGCCGTCGAGGCCGTCCTCGTCCAGCCAGCGCTCGATTTCGTCCGCCACCGTCTTCGGGTCGCCGACCACCAGGAAGCGGTCGTCGCGGCCGTTCTTGATGAAGTCCAGGGCCTGGCCCACCGTGCGATCCAGCGGGAGGAAGGGCACCCGCTCGGCCGGGAACTCTGCCCGCGCCAGCGCCTCCCGCACGGTGATGTCGCGCGGGAAGGCCGTCAGATCCACGGGGAGGCTGCTGTGGGCGAGGATGCCGTCGAGGCTGGAGTGCTGCTGGTACAGCCTCCACTTGTCCTCGGCCTCCTCGATCGTGCGGCCGACGATCACGCCCGCCATCGCGATGAACTTCACGTCGTCGCGCTGCCGGTCGTGGCGCTCGGCGGCGTCGCGCATCCCGTCGGCGTTGCGGCGGAACTCGTCGCTCGTGCGGCCGCCGGTGAAGACGACCTCCGCGTGCCGGCCGGCGAACTCGATCCCCGCCGGCGAACCGGTCGCCTGGAACAGCACCGGCGTGCGCTGCGGCGACGGGTGCACGATGTGCGGGCCCGCCACCCGGTGCCGCTCGCCGACGTGGTCGATGTACCGCACCTTCGACGGGTCGGTGAACACGCCGGCCGCGCGGTCGGCGATGACGGCGTCGTCGTCCCAGGAGCCCTCCCAGAGCTTGTAGAGCACGTCCAGGTACTCCTCCGCGCGGCGGTAGCGCTCGTCGTGCGGCACCTCGTCGTCCAGCCCGAAGTTGCGGGCGGCGTTCGGGAGGTAGGAGGTCACGATGTTCCACCCGATCCGGCCCTTGGTGAGGTGGTCGAGGGTCGACATCCGGCGGGCGAAGGCGAACGGCGGCTCGTACGTGGTCGAGAACGTCACGCCGAAGCCGAGCCGGTCGGTGACGGCCGCCATCGCCGGGACGAGCAGCAGCGGGTCGAGGTTCGGGCTCTGCAGGCCCTCCCGCAGCGCGGTCTCGGGGCCGCCGCGGAAGACGTCGTACGCGCCGATCACGTCGGCGAGGAAGATCCCGTCGAAGCCGCCGTGCTCCAGCAGCTGCGCGAGCTCCAGCCAGTAGTCGAGGTCGGCGAAGCGCTCGCGGTTGTTGCCCGGCAGCGGCCACAGGCCGTGCGTGATGTGGCTCACGCACGCCATCTCGAACAGGTTGACGAAGAGCTGCTTGGGTTCGGTGGTCATGCGACGCCTTCCGGGTTGCTGCGGGTGACGCCGGCCGGGGCGAACTCCGGGACCGCGGCGATCAGGTCACGAGTGTACGGCTGCTGCGGGCGCTCGAAGACGTCCTCGGCCGTCCCCTCCTCCACGACCCGGCCGTCCTTCATCACGAGCACCCGGTCGCTCAGGTGGCTGATGACGCCGAGGTCGTGCGAGATGAAGAGGTAGGCGACGCCGGACTCCCGCTGCAGCGCGACGAGGAGGTCGAGGATCTGCGCCTGAATGGTGACGTCCAGCGCCGAGACGGCCTCGTCGAGCACGATCACGTCGGGCCGCGGGGCGAGGGCGCGCGCGATGGCGACGCGCTGGCGCTGGCCGCCGGAGAGGCGGAGCGGGAAGCGCGGAAGCACCTCCACGCCCAGGCCGACCTGGCCGAGCAGCTCGTGCACGCGGGCGTCACGTGCGGCTGGGTCGGTGAAGCTCTCCGAGCGGAGGGCGTCGAGCAGGATGCGCTCCACGGTCCAGCGCGGGTCGAACGAGCTCAGCGGGTCCTGGTAGACGACCGAGATGCGGCGGCGCAGGGCGCGACGGCGCGACTCGGGCAGCGCCGACCACTCCTGGCCGAGGAGGCGCACGTCGCCGCCGTCGAGCTGTTCGAGACCGAGCGCGAGCTTGGCGGTCGTGCTCTTGCCGGATCCGGACTCCCCCACGATGCCGAGCGTCTCGCCGGCGCGGAGGGTGAAGGAGACGCCGTCGACCGCCCGGGTGACGGTGCCGTCGGAGGTGTGGAAGCGCTTGACCAGCCCGCGCGCCTCCAGCACCGGTTCGCCGAGGGGCGGCCGGGGTGACGGAGCGGGTGAGCCGGGGGTGAGCGCGCGTCCTCGGGTCGCTTCGCCGGGGACCGCGGCGATGAGCGCGCGGGTGTACGCGTGCTCTGGCGCGGCGAGCACCTGCTCGGCCGGCCCCTGCTCCAGCACGTCGCCGCCGCGCATGACGAGGAGGTGGTCGGCCAGGCGGGCGACGACGGACAGGTCGTGGCTGATCAGGATGAGGGAGGCGCCGCGTTCCTTCCTGGCCTCCAGCTGGGCGAGCACCTGGGCCTGCACGGTGACGTCCAGCGCTGTGGTCGGCTCGTCGGCGATCACGATGTCCGGGTCGAGCGCGATCGCGGAGGCGATGAGCGCGCGCTGCCGGAGGCCGCCGGAGAGCTGGTCGGGACGCTGCCGCGCACGGACGGCGGGGTTCGGGACGCCGACGCGCTCCAGGAGCTCCCGCACGCGGGCCTTCCGTGCGGCGCGGTTCCCCCAGCCGTGCAGCCGCAGAGCCTCGGCGATCTCCGCGCCGACCGGACGCAGCGGGTCGAGGGAGACGAGGGCGTCCTGCAGGACGAAGCCGACGTCCCGGCCGCGGACGCGACGCCACTGCCGCGGGGTGAAAGCGCGGGCGTCCTCGTGGTGAAGCTCGAGCAGGTCGGCCTCCACGGTGGCGTTGCGTCCGGCGAGCCCGACCAGGCTGCGCGCGGTGACGGACTTGCCGGAGCCGGACTCGCCGACGATCGCGACGCACTGGCCGGGGAGGAGGTCGAAGGAGACGCCCGCGACGATGGGCCGGTGGATGCCGTCCACGGTGAAACCGGTGCGGAGGTTGCGGACGCGGAGGCGTGCGGCGGGCCAATCCACGCCGGCGAAATCGCCTGTGGTGTCGACGTCGGTGGTGGGACGGTCAGCGGTGGTGCTCTGCTCGGCGATGCTCACGATCGTTCCCCTTTCTCCAGGCGCGCCTGGATGTGCCGCCCGATGGTGGTCGCGGCCAGCGCGACCGCGACGATGACGAGGCCCGGGATGACGACCAGCCACCAGGCCGTGGTGAGGTAGGCGCGGCCCGCGTCGAGCAGCGCGCCCCACTCGGACGCGGGCGGGGCGACGCCCAGCCCGAGGAACGACAGGCTCGACGCCCACACGATCGACTGCCCGATCGACAGCGCGAACACCGCGATCAGCGGGCGCAGCGCGTTCGGGAGGATGTGCGCGCGCACGATCCGCCAGCGCGAGTGCCCGAGCGCGGTCGCGGCCTCCACGTACGCCGAGTTCCGCGCGCCGAGGATCTGGCCGCGGATCATCCGGGCGTAACCCGGCGCCGTGCCGACGCCGACGGCCAAGACCTGTGTGGCCGCGCTCGGGCCGGCGATCGCGATGAGCAGCAGCGCGAGCAGCAGCGCGGGGAACGCGAACAGGATCTCCACGAGCCGGTCGATCACGACGGCGACCGGCTTGACTCCCAACGCCGCGAGCGTGCCGAGGATCAGCGCCAGTCCGATGCTCACGGCCGCGGCGCCCACCCCGATGGTGAGGGAGTCGCGGGCGCCCCACACGATGCGCGTGTAGAGGTCACGTCCGGATTCATCCGTGCCGAACGGGTGAGCCCAGCTCGGCGGCTGGAGGGCTGCGGAGTAGTCGACGGCGGTGGGCAGGTGAGTGGTGAGGAGTTGCGGGGCGAGGACGGAGACGAGCAGCAGTGCGGCGAAGGCTACCGCGAAGTAGAGGCCCCACGGCGCGCGGGTGAGGCGCGTCGCGGTCGACCGTGCGGCACGCTGCTTCGAGGGTGAGACGACGGAGGTCATGACAGCTCCAATCGGGGGTCGATCACCGTGTAGACGACGTCCACGATGAGGTTCGCCGCCACGTAGACCACGGCGACGAGGGTGACGATGCCGGTGACGACCGGCAGGTCCTGGGAGTTGACCGCAGTGACCAGCACGGAGCCGATGCCGGGCCGCGAGAAGATCGACTCCACGATCACCGCACCCGAGAGCGTCGCGCCGAGCGCCCAGCCCGAGAGGGTGACCGCGGGGATGACGGCGTGCCGGAGGACGTGCCGCAGCCGGATGCCCCACTCCCCCATCCCGCGCATCCGCGCCGAGAGCACGAAGGGCTGGTCGAGCGAGCGCTCGAACTCGGTGCGGACGCTCTGCGCCATGAACCCGGCCAGTGGGATGGCGAGCGTCAGCGCCGGCAGCACGATCCCGTTCGGCGACGAGCCGCTGATGATCGGGAACCAGCGCAGGCCGAGGCCGAACACCAGCAGCAGGATGATGCCCAGCCAGTAGGCCGGGAGGCCGGCGGTGACGACGTCCACGGTCGAGCCGAGCGCGCCGATCCGCGAACCGCGTCCGGCGGTGAGGGTGACCCAGACGACCATGATCACCCAGGCCAGGGCGATCGCCGTCAGCGAGAGGGTGACGGTGCTGCCGAGCTGTTCGCCGATGATCGCGGTGACCGGGCGATACTGCTGGTACGACGTCCCGAAGTCACCGGCGACCAGCCCGCGCAGGTAGTCGAGGTACTGGAGGATGACCGGGCGGGTGAGGCCGTACTGGGCGCGGATCTGCTCCAGCTCGGCCGGGGTGCGCAGCTGCACCTGTCCGGCGCGGATGTTGAGGATGGTCGTCGCCCGGTCGCCGGGGAGGGCGAGCTGGGCGAAGAACGCCACCGTCGCCGCGCCCCAGAGGACCACGACGGCCGCGCCGGCTTTCCTCAGGAGGGTGAAGGCGACGGCCCGGCCGCGCCGGGGGCGGACGGTCGTGATGACCGCCGCGCCGCCGGGTGCGGCCTCCGCGTCTGCGAGCACCGGCTCACTTGGTGAGATACGCGTCATAGAACGTCGGTCCTCCCTGTGCGTGCTCCTGCCAGACGTCGTGGAGCTTGGGCGAGACGGCGAGCGTGCTCAGCCGGTCGTAGACGCCGATGGACAGCGCGTGCTGCGCGATGTAGTCCTGCGCCTTCTGGTAGTCGGCGTTCTGCTGCTCGACGGTCGGCGCCGAGTTGCCGTCGAGGATGTACTGCGCGAGCACCGGGTCGTTGGTGAAGCTGCTGTTGCTGTAGTTCGGGTGGTCGGCGGTGGAGGGCCTCCAGTTGATGTAGAGGATGCCCGCCGTGACGCTCGTCCAGTAGCCGGCCTGGAGGTCGTAGGCGTCCAGCCCGGAGTACTTGCCGGAGAAGAACTCGCTCTGCGGCACGGGGATGAGCTTCACGTCGAAGCCGACCTTGCTCGCCTGCTCCTTCACCCCCTGCAGGATGGCGGCGCCGTCGGCGTTGATGATCGAGCCGGCGCCGTAGGGCAGCCGCACGGTCAGCGGCTGACCGTTCTTCACCCGCACGCCGTCGGAGTTCTTCTGGCTCCAGCCCGCGGCGTCGAGGAGGGCGTCCGCCTTCTTCACGTCCTGCGTGTACCAGTTCGCGGCCTTGGTGCTGTAACCCGGCGTCGCCTGACTGACGCCGCCATTACCCTCGGACGGGATGACTCCGCGGCCGATCGTGTTCACGATCTGCGGACGGCCGAGGCTGTACGCGAACGCCTGACGCACCTGCTCGTCGGTGAACGGTCCCTTCGCGGTGTTGAACGAGATCTGCTGCGGCCGGCCGGGGGTCACGAACTTCTCGAGCTGGTAGCCGCCGGCCTTCAGCACGCTCCACTGCACGGAGGGGACGTCGTAGATCGCGTCCACCTGGCCGCCCTGCAGCGCGGCGACGCGGGTGGTCGGGTCGGCGACGAACTTCCAGTCGATCGTGTCGACGTAGGCCGGGCCGGTGTGCTTCGCGTTCGCGGGCGGGGAGGTGTACGCCTTGTTCTTCTTCAGGATGATGTCCTGGCCGCGGTTCCACTTGTCGACGGTGAACGCGCCGGAGCCGATCGGGGCCTCGCAGTTCTGCTCCTTGGTGCGGGTCTGGAGCGCGTGCTGCGACTGGATGCCGAAGTACCCCTGCGTGAGGTTGTCGGCCAGGCGCGGGTACGGGTGCGACAGGTCGATCTGGAGGGTCTGGTCGTCGATCGCCTTGGCGTCCTTGTAGTAGCCGTCCAGCCAGACTTTGGCGGTGCTGTTGCCGCCGTTCACCCAGTAGTCGAAGTTGTAGGCGACGGCCGCCGCGGTGAGCGGAGTGCCATCCGTGAACTTCACCCCTCTCTTCAGGGTGAAGGTCCAGGTGAGGCCGTCGCTGGACTGCTTCCACGCGGTGGCGAGCCACGGCACGACCTTGTGGTTCTCGTCGAGCGAGGTGAGGTTGTCGAGCACCTGGTAGGAGAGGTAGGCCTGCTCGATCCAGCCGCCGAACACGCAGGCGGGCTCCTGCTGGTGGGCGTAGACGATGGTGCCGCCGTCGACCTTCTGGCCGCCGGTCGCGGCGTCGGAGGCGCCGGCGCACGCGGCGAGCGCCAGCACTCCGGTGAGCGCGACGGCGGCGCCGGCGAGGGTGCGGAGGGAACGGGAACGCATGTGGACTCCTGGGTTACGGGTGCGGGACGGGATGTCGCCCAGGATGCGGGCGAACCGCAAGCGCGGTCGAGCCGGCGTGACTCCGTGTTTCGCGGGTGAAACACCCCGTCATGGAAGCTGGCGCGACAGGGGGTGGCACCGGTATCGGCCGGGCTCGTAGGCTCCAGCTGACATCCCCGCCTCGCGAACGGAGGACGCGATGAGGACGACCGGAACCAGCGGCGCGCTGTCGGCTCAGGCGATCGCCGGCAACGACGTCGTGCTGATCGGGATCGACCACGACCAGGCGGCGATGCCGGGCGTCCACGGCTTCGGCATCGAGCGGCTCGACCACACCGAGGGCGAGCACCGCTGGCTCCCGAACCGGCTCCGCTTCACCGGCGCCCCCGCCGGGACCTGGACGAGCGACGTCAACCCGCTGCAGACCTTCCTCTGGGGCGACTACACGGCGAAGGAGGGCCACGACTACACGTACATCGTGCACAGCATGACGGGCACGGCGGGGCAGCCGCTGACCTCCGCGGACTCCGTCACGCTGGCCGTCTCGACCGGGCAGCCCGCGCAGCAGGGGTGTGGTTCAACCGCGGGGTCATCTCGTCGCAGGCGTACGCGGAGCGGTTCCAGAACCGCCTGCCCGCCGACGTCCCGGGCGACGCCGCATGGAAGTGGCTCTCGCGCGGGCTGCAGGAGGCCATCCTCGCGTTCATCGGCCGGGCGCAGGACGCGGGCTGGGAGTTGCACGGCAGCTTCTACGAGTTCCAGCTGCCCGCGGTGCTGCAGGCGTTCGGCGTCGCGGACCAGGCGGGCGCCTCCGTGAACCTGATCGTCGACGACGGCAACCCCAAGAACCACGACGCCGTCAGCGCGGCGGGCATCGACGGCCTGGTGAAGCTCTGGCGCGCCAACGCCAAGATCCCGCACAACAAGTTCGTCGTCGCGTCGCACGACGGAGCGCCCGTCGCGGTGTGGACCGGCTCGACCAACATCACGACCAACGGGGTGTTCGGGCAGTCCAACGTCGGGCACTCCATCGACGATCCGGGGATCGCCGCCGCCTACCTCGCCTACTGGACGCAGCTGCTGGACGATCCGCCGTACAGCACGCTGAACGACTGGGTGGACGCCAACGACGCGCTGCCCGACCCGTGGCCGGCGGGTGTGTCCGTGGTGTTCAGCCCGCACACCCGCAGCACCGCCCTCGATCGTTATGCGGCCCTGTTCGACGGGGCGGCGACGATCGCGTGCGGGACGTTCCCCTTCACGCTCGACTCCCGGTTCGGCGACGCGCTGCCGGGCGCCCACGACGCCCTCCGCTACCTGCTGTTCGAGGACCCGAAGGCCGCCGCGAAGGCGAGCGCGGTGGTCACCGACCCCAGCACGACGATCGTCGCCGGGGCGTTTCTGCCCGCCGGCGCGCTGGCGGGATTCGCTCCGGAGTTGCAGAACCCCTTCTCCAACAACGTGGAGTACGTGCACAGCAAGTACCTGCTGATCGACCCGCTCGGCGACGACCCGGTCGTGGTGACGGGCTCGGCGAACTTCAGCGTGGCCTCCACCACGGGCAACGACGAGAACATGCTCGTCCTCCGCGGGGACGCGGCCGTCGCCGAGCTCTACTTCACCGAGTTCATGCGGCTGTTCGACCACTACCGATTCCGGTACTCGCTGTCCCTCGCGCCGCACGATCCGACGCCGGGCCCGCAGAGCGGGGTGGAGGCCGCGGTCGGGCTCGACCCGACGGACGGGTGGTGGGCGAAGTACTACGACCAACCCGGCCGGGCGCGGCAGCGGGAGGTGCTGGCGGGGACTGCGCACTGAGGCCGCAGTCCTCCGGCGGCCGCGGAGTGGCCACTGGAGGAGTTCTCGCACTGCTGAGCCTCGGTCTCCTCCGTTCGCTGCGCTCGGGCGGTCTGCCGGAGTTGATCTCCTCCGTCAGTGCCGCGCCGCCGCCTCGCTGCGCCAGCGTGCGAGCAGCAGCCACGGGTCCTCGCCCTGCAGCGCCGCGACGTGCGCGAGGAGCCCGTCATCCGTCTCGAACCACTCCGTCCCGGGGATGCGCAGCGCGGCGAACTCGACATGCCGCCGATGCTCCAGGGTGCGGTCGCCGCGCTCGAAGGCGAGCACCTCGTCGTGCGGGAGGCTCGCGAACCGCTGCGCCGGGTTCGCCGTGGTGCCGATCTTGATGCGGTCGCGGTAGCGCAGGTAGTAGACGACGTCCACTCGCGAGGCGGCCGCGCCCTCCGGCGCCGTCTCACCCACGCGCCACTCGCAGACCGCGCACAGCCAGCCGGACGGGTATCGCACACCGAGCCGGGAGCCGCAGAACGTGCACGGCGACGGCAGCAGGTCGGTCTGGCCGAACTCGCCCTCCACCCACTCGTGCGCCTCCAGGAGGTGCGCGAGGCACAGCGGGAGCGGCGCCCCGGGATGGGCGGGCGCCCCGCACAGCGCGCACTCGGTCACGCCGCGACGCTACCGCGCGCCGCCGACAGCGGCGGTAACGGAGGAGACCGGGGCCCGGTGCCGCGGACTCTCCTCCGTTAGCTGCGTTCTCGAGGTCGCGGCGGGTGGATCTCCTCCGTTACCGACGGGGCCTAGGCCGCCGAGACGGTGGCCTCGGCCGGGAGGTCGGCCTCCACCTTCTCCACCAGGCGCGCCATCTCGGCCGCCTCGGCGGAGGACGCAGCGGCGGCGCGGAGCGGCTCCGCGACGCGGCCCGCGGCCAGCTCTGCCCCGGGCAGCCCGGCCGCGGCCGGCGCTTCCGCGCGCTGCGCCGTCCGCGACCGGATCACGAACGCCGCCGCCACCGTCACCACGGCCGCGCCGAACGCCAGCACGCCCGCCGTCGCGAACCCTTCCGTGTAGCCGGTCTCGGCCGGGAGGCCGCCGGCGCCGAGGGTCCCGGTGACGAGCGCCGTCATCACGGCGGCGCCGATGGCGGAGCCGACCGTGCGGAGGTTGGCGTTCATCCCGCTCGCCACGCCCGTCTGCGTGGCCGGCACGCTCTGCACGACCACGCTCGTGATCGCGGCGTAGATGAGTCCGAGGCCGACGCCGAACACCCCGGACGCGGTGGCGACGGCGAGCAGCGAGCCGTGCAGGAAGGCCAGCGACAGGCTCGCCGCGGCCATGACGGTCGCCGCGATCACGATCTGGGTGCGGAAGCCGAGCCAGCGCTCCAGCGGTCCGCTCAGGAAACCGGTCACGGCCATCGTCACGAGCATGGGCAGCATCAGCAGCCCGGACTCCGCGACCGTCGCGCCCAGGCCGTACCCGGTGGAGACCGGGGTCTGCACGAAGCGCGGGAAGAAGGCGAACACCGCGAACATCGCGGCTCCGATGAAGACCGCGGCGGCGTTCATCGACCAGACGCCCGGCTCGCGCATGAGCCGCATGTCCACCAGCGGGTGCCGGGAGCGCAGCTCCACGGCCACCCAGGCGGCGAGCAGGACGGCGGCGAGCGCGAACAGGCCGATCACGACCGGCGACGACCAGCCCCACTGCGCGCCCGTGCTGAGCGGCAGCAGGAGGGCGATCAGCCATCCCGAAAGCAGGACCGCAGCCCACGGGTTGACGCCTCCGGTCGCGCGGGTGGGCGACTCGGGGACGATCACCAGGGCGAGCACCGCGGCGGTCACGGTGAGGGCGACCGGCACGAGGAACAGACCGCGCCAGCTCAGGGCCGCGGCGAGCGGACCGGCCAGCACGGTGCCGAGGCCGCTGCCGATCGCGATGATCGAGGCGATCGCGCCGATGGCGGACGGGAGGCGGTGCGCCGGGAACTCGTCCCGGATGATGCCGAACGCGAGCGGGAACATCGCCCCGCCGAGACCCTGGACGACGCGGCCGGCGATAAGCACCCCGATGGAGGGCGCGACGGCGGCGATCACGCTGCCGAGCGCCACGGCGAGCAGCGCGAGCACGAAGATGCGGCGCTTGCCGACCAGGTCGCCGACGCGCCCGAGCAGGGGCGTGGCGACGGCGGCGGCGATCAGCCACGCGGTCATGGTCCAGGTGACGCCGGCGGTGGTGGTGTGGAGGTCCTGCTGGATGACCGGCAGGACGGGGACGACGAGCGACTGGAGCGTCGCGAAGGAGGCCACGCTCAACGCCAGGACGGCGAAGGTGGCGGACGGGCGGGATCGAGACATAGGTACGGTCTTTCCGTTTCTCGAAGGAGGCCGACGTGTGGTCGACCGGGTGAATCTCTGGGGAAGAGGAGTTACAATTGGAGGGAGGCTCCGTTCGGAGGGTGCCTCCGGTTACAGGAAAGACATTACCGGAGGATGCCTCCGCTTCGCAACCCTCAGTTCCACGCACCCGGAAGGACCCCCGCCGTGACCGGCACCGACGTAGCAGACAGCACCATCGCGCGTCCCCTCATCCAGCGCCCCCAGCGCGCGGACGCCCGGCGCAACTTCGACGCGCTGCTCGCCGCCGCACGCGACGCGTTCGCGGAGGACGGCGCCGGCGCCTCCCTGGAGGAAATCGCCCGCCGCGCCGGCGTCGGCATCGGCACGCTGTACCGCAACTTCCCCACCCGCGACGCCCTCGTGGAGGCCGTCTACGTCGAGGAGGTGGAGGCCGTCGTCCGCGCCGCCGACGACGCCGCCGCCCTGGAGCCGTGGGAGGCCGTGCAGGCCTGGCTGCGCCGCTTCCTGCTCTACGTGGGCACCAAGAAGGCCCTGCTCGAAGGCCTCAACAAGGACTCCCCGTCCTGCTGAGCTGCCGCACCTCCCTCTACGCGGCGGGCGAGCCGCTCGTCGTCCGCGCCCAGGAGGCCGGCGAGCTGCGTCCCGACGCGACCATCGGCGACGTCATCCGGATGGTGTCGGGCGTCGCCGGCGTCGCCTTCGAGGACGACGAGCAGCGCGACCGAGTCGTCGCGATGACGATCGACGGCCTCCGGCCCCGCTGATCCGCGCGGATCACATCACCTCGACTGCGAAAGCGCAAGCTTTTCCAAAATGTTTGACCCCCGTGTGCGGGTGTAATTAGCTGTCTGACGCAACATATTCGGACAGTCGCGACGCCGCGGTCTCGCCGTCGGCGCGCGCTCGCATACAAAGGAGTATCAGCGTGTCACTGCGCCTTCGAGCCGGTCTCATCACCACTGCGGTGGTGGGGGCCGGCGCCGTCATCCTCGCCCAAGGGGCGGCCTTCGCCTCCGTGCCTGCGACGCCGCCCGCGGCGCCCGGTCATCAGACCTCCGCCCCGGCCGACTCCCTGCGCAGCCTCGCCTCGCGCGTGGGCCTGCGGATCGGCACCGCCGTCAACACGGACGCCCTCGCGTCGGACAGCGACTACCGGTCGATCGCCGCGACGCAGTTCTCGACGGTCACGCCCGAGAACGTCATGAAGTGGGACACCATCGAGCCGACCCAGGGCGCCTACAACTGGGCCCCGGCCGACCAGCTCGTCGCCTTCGCCCAGCAGAACGGGCAGCTCGTGCGCGGACACACCCTCGTCTGGCACAACCAGCTCCCAGCGTGGCTCACCGCCGCGGCGCCGTCGATGACGCCGGACCAACTCCGGGCCGTCCTCAAGAAGCACATCACGGACGAGGTCACCCACTTCAAGGGCAAGATCTGGCAATGGGATGTGGTCAACGAGGCGTTCAACGACGACGGGACCCTGCGTGACTCCATCTGGCTGCAGAAGCTCGGCCCCGGCTACATCGCCGACGCGTTCCGGTGGGCGCACGCCGCAGACCCGAAGGCGCTGCTGTTCTACAACGACTACAACATCGAGTTCACCGGCCCCAAGAGCAACGCGGCCTACAGTCTCGTGCAGCAGCTCAAGGCGCAGGGCGTCCCGATCGACGGGGTCGGATTCCAGACGCACCTCGACACGCAGTACGGCCTGCCCGACCTGCAGAACAACCTGCAGCGGTTCTCCGCCCTCGGCCTGAAGGTCGCCGAGACGGAGGTGGACGTGCGGACCACGCTCCCGGTCACGGCGGTGGAGCAGAACGCCCAGGTCGGCGGCTACACCTCCACGCTGCAGGCCTGCCTCGCCGTCCGCGACTGCATCTCGTACACGGTCTGGGGCTTCGGCGACGGCTACTCGTGGGTGCCTGCGGTGTTCGCGGGTGAAGGTGCGGCGGACATCTACGACGAGAACCTGCAGCCGAAGGCGGAGTACACCGCGCTGCAGCAGACGCTCGCGCTCGCCGCGGGAGCCCAGCAGCGCGGCGGCGGCGACCGGCACTGATCGGCGCCGACCGGCAGCACGGAGGGGTCGCGCGGCATCCGGCCGCGCGGCCCCTCGCGGCCGGACCGGGGGCGCACCGATGCTGAGAGTTCTCATAGGCTGGAAACCATGGAGCTCGGTGTCTATGCGGTGATCGCCGTCGCGGTGATCGTCGGCGTGGCCGCCTTCGCCCGCAAGCTCGGGGTCGCCGCGCCCATCATCCTCGTGATCGTCGGCGTCACCCTCTCGGTGCTGCCGGGGGTGCCGGACATCGAGGTGCCACCGGAGATCATCCTCGACGGGCTGCTGCCGCCCATCCTCTACGCGGCGGCGATCAGCGTCCCGCTCACCGACTTCCGCCGTAATCTGGCGCCGATCGCCGGGCTGTCGATCTTCCTGGTCATCGTCACCGCGTTCGCGACCGGCTTCCTGCTCTACACGATGCTCCCCGACCTCAACCTGGCGGCGGCCATCGCCCTCGGCGCGATCATCAGCCCGCCGGATGCCGTCGCCGCGACCTCCATCGGCCGCAAGCTCGGCCTCCCGCCGCGCCTGCTCACCGTGCTGGAGGGCGAGGGACTGGTCAACGACGCGACCGCCCTGGTGCTGCTGCGCACCGCCCTGGCCGCGGCGGTCGGCACCCTCGCCACCCCGCTCGCGGGCGTGCTCGACTTCTTCTCGGCCGTGATCATCGCGCTCGTGATCGGGTTCGTCGTCGGCTTCGTCACGGTCTGGGTGCGCTCGAAGCTGAGCGACCCGGTGCTCGACACCGCGCTGTCGGTCGTCGTGCCGTTCGCCGCCTTCGCGCCGACGGAGGCGCTGCACGGCTCCGGCGTGCTCGCCGTCGTGGTCACCGGCCTCTACACCGGGCACGCGGCGCCGCGGCAGTTCAGCGCGCAGGCGCGGATCAGCGACCAGATCAACTGGCACACCATCCAGTTCCTGCTCGAGAACGGCGTCTTCCTGCTCATCGGGCTGGAATTGCGCACGCTCATCGCCGACGTCGAGCATCCCGAGATCCTCAGCGTCTGGGACGCGGTCGGCATCGGCCTGATCGCGATGGCCTCCCTCGTCGTCATCCGGTACATCCTGATCGGGCCGCTGATCCTGGCGCTCCGAAGACGCGGGGAGCGCGCCGAGCGGCAAGTGCTGCGGGAGTGGCTGATGATCAGCTACTTCCGCGACCATCCCGTGCGCTACCGCTGGCAGGCGCAGCGGAAGCAGCGCGCCGAGCAGCGCTACGAGCGGCACCGCAGCGACCTGGAGGAGTTCCGCCAGGAGGCCATCGACTGGAAGGGCGGGATCGTCCTCGGCTGGTCGGGGATGCGCGGCGTCGTCACGCTGGCGGCGGCGCAGTCGCTCCCCGCGGACATCCCGTATCGCCCGCAGCTCATCCTGATCGCGTTCACGGTCGCGTTCGTCAGCCTGGTCGTGCAGGGCGGCACGCTCCCCTGGCTGATCCGCGTGCTCGGGCTGCAGGGCATCGACGTCAAGGACGACAGGAGGCTGCTCGCGCAGCTCCTCGACGACCTCAGCGAGGCCGGCCTTGCCGTGCTGGACGACCCGGAGACCGCGGCGGGGACCGCGACCGCGGTCGACCCGGAGGTGGTGGAGCGGGTGCGCCAGACCACCTACCTCCGCGCCGAGGCGGCCTGGGAGCGCATCGTGCTCTACGACACGCCCCCGGAGGGCCGTCCGCACCACGTGTACCGCACGCTGCGGCTCGCGGTGGTGGACGCCGAGCGCGACCGGCTGCTGGAGGAGCGGGCGCGCGGCGCCTACCCGTCGCGCATCCTCAGCGAGGCGCAGTCCATGCTCGACATCGAGGAGACGCGGCTTCAGTCCCGGGCGCGGTGACGCGCGCCGCTCGACCGCACCAGGCCGGCGTCGGCGAGCTCGTGGAGGACCGCACGGAGCGCGTCCGCGCTGCTCCCGCCCGGCGCCGGGCCGAACTCCCGCTCGGCGACGGCGACGAGCCTGGTCAGAGTCAGCGGGACCTCCAGCACCCTCCAGACCAGCGAGGAGAGCGGCGTCAGCCGGGTGATCGTGTCCCGGGCGAGCACGACCGTGTCGCCGTCGAGGTCGACCCAGTCGTCGACGTCCGCGCGGCTGTACGTCGGGCCCGAGTCCGCTCCGCTCCGCAGCAGCTCGCGCACCGGCTCGACGAGGTCCGCGGCCTCCCGGTAGCTGATCACCTGGACGCCTCCGCAGCGCCGGACCAGCCCGTCCAGCAGGCTGAGCGGCCGCGGCAGCGCGTTGAAATGGTTGACCTGCGCGACGATCTCGTCGAAGACGTCCCGCAGCCCGACCGTGCGGATCGTCGGCGCCGTGGCCGCGTCCGTGCGGTCGAGGAGGGCGATCCGCGCCAGTCGCAGCCGCGGCCCCGGTCGCAGCAACCCGAGCTCGTCGGGCCCCGCGACGTGCCTGCCGTGCGTCGCCGTCTCCTTGAACGCCAGCGGCTGGGGGAAGGCGAGCACCTCGCCGGAGGGCGTGACCGCGACCGTTTCATCCGACACATAACCCAGCCCCGCGCCGAGCATGGCGGCGGCGGTCGATTTGCCGGCCCCGGACGGGCCGACGAGCGCGATGACCTCACCGGTGGCGGGATCGGCCAGGCCCGCCGCGTGGAACGTCACCAGCTCCCCGCGGTTCGCCTCGATCGCGCGCTGATTGAGGGCGCGGCGGAGGGCGATGCCCACCGCGTCGAGGTCGTGGCCGGAGACGTCCGCACCCGCTCCCGGCGCCGCGGCGACCGTGATCGTGTCCGCCGCGTCGCCCTCGGCCGCCAGCCGTCGCCACTGGTCGCGGAGCCGGTCGGCGTCGGCCTCCGCGAACCCGTCCAGGGCGACGCGCAGCCGCGCGCCGAGAGCGTCCACCTGGAATTCGCGCGCCACCCTGATCCACCCTTCGGCTTGAAACTTCTCATGCCAGATTAGACGGCCGTTCCGCCACTCCCGGGATGCACGTTGTTTTGAGTTGTTCAAAAGAGACCCGCTAGCGTGGCGGGGATGGACACCGCACAGCTCGAAGGCGCCCTGCGCGCGTCGGGACTGCGCGTGACGCAGGGACGGCTCGCCGTCCTGAACGCGCTCGACGCGCATCCCCACGTGGACGCCGAGACGGTGTACCGCGCGGTGCTGCCCGCACTGCCCGGCACCTCGATCCAGAACGTCCACAACGTCCTCGGCGATCTCACCTCGGCCGGACTGCTGCGGCGGATCGAGCCGGCGCACTCGCCCGCGCTGTACGAGCGGCGCGTCGGCGACAACCACCACCACGTCGTCTGCACCTCGTGCGGCGCGGTGGCGGATGTGGAGTGCGTCGTCGGCCATGCGCCCTGCCTGCACCCCTCGGGGGCGGCCGGGTACGTGGTGGACGTCGCGGAGGTCACCTTCTGGGGGCTGTGCCCGTCCTGTCAGGAGCGCGCGGCGAAAGCCCCGTCGCACGCCGAATGAGGTTAGGAGAACCATGACGGAGAACCACACGACAACCCAGACCGGCACACCGGTCGGCAGCGACGCGCACTCGCTGACATCCGGACAGGACGGCGCGACCGCGCTCCACGACCGGTACCTGGTCGAGAAGCTCGCCCAGTTCAACCGCGAGCGCATCCCGGAGCGGATCGTGCACGCCAAGGGCGGTGGCGCGTTCGGCGAGTTCGTCGTCACCGGCGACGTGAGCGCGTACACGAAGGCGGCGGTCTTCCAGCCGGGTGCCACCACGCGGACGGTTCAGCGGTTCTCGTCGGTCGCGGGCGAGCAGGGCTCCCCCGACACCTGGCGCGACGTCCGCGGCTTCTCGGTGAAGTTCTATACGACCGAGGGCAACTACGACATCGTGGGCAACAACACCCCGGTGTTCTTCATCCGCGACGGCATCAAGTTCCCCGACTTCATCCACTCGCAGAAGCGCCTGCCGGGCTCCGGCCTGCGCGACGCCGACATGCAGTGGGACTTCTGGACGCTGTCCCCGGAGTCGGCGCACCAGGTGACCTACCTGATGGGCGACCGCGGCCTCCCGCGCTCGTGGCGGACCATGCCCGGCTACGGCTCGCACACCTACCAGTGGATCAACGCGGCGGGCGAGCGGTTCTGGGTGAAGTACCACTTCCACGCACTGCAGGGAAACGAGGAGATGCACGGCGCCGAGGCGCAGCAGATCGCGGGCGAGGACGCGGACTACTACCGCCGCGACCTCTACGAGGCGATCGAGCGCGGCGACTTCCCGGCGTGGAAGGTGAGCGTGCAGGTGATGCCGTACGAGGACGCCAAGACCTACCGCTTCAACCCGTTCGACCTGACGAAGGTGTGGCCGCACAGCGACTACCCGCTCATCGAGGTGGGCGTCCACACGCTGAACGAGAACCCGGAGAACTTCTTCGCGCAGATCGAGCAGGCGGCGTTCTCCCCCGCCAACACGGTCCCGGGCATCGACATCAGCCCGGACAAGATGCTGATGGCGCGCGTGTTCTCCTACCCGGACGCGCAGCGCTACCGGGTCGGCACCAACTACAACGAGCTGCCGGTGAACGCTCCGGTCGCGCCGGTGCACAACTACTCGCAGGACGGCGCGGGGCGGCACGGCTTCAAGGCGGCGTCGGCTCCGGTGTACGCGCCGAACTCGTTCGGCGGGCCGGTCGCCTCCGCCGAGGCGGCGGGTGAGGGCTCGTGGGAGTCGGACGGCGCGCTCGTGCGCTCGGCGGCGACGCTGCATTCGGAGGACAGCGACTTCGGGCAGGCGGGGACGCTGTACCGCGAGGTGTACGACGACGCGGCGAAGGAGCGGTTCCTCGACACGATCGCGGGAGCGGTCGGCGGGGTGACGCGGGACGACATCCGCGAGCGCGCGATCCAGTACTGGACGAACGTGGACGCGGAGCTCGGCGCGGCGCTGCGGGCGCGGCTGGAGGCCGGGGACCTGGACGCCGACCAGGCCGCGGAGTACGTGGGGGTCGCTGAGTAAGCCTCCCCGCTGACGCGAACGGAGGAGATCCGGCCGATACGGTCCCGGGTCTCCTCCGTTCACTGCTTTTCGGGACGCTCCGGGGGGTCAGGGGTGGTGGGCCAGGGCGCCGGACTCCAGGGCGGACCAGACGGTGCCGTCGGGGGCTACGGCGATGCCGTGGGGTTCGGAGGCGGGCGGGAGCGGCACGCGGGCGACCTCGCCGGAGGCGGTGACGTGGGCCAGGGCGTCGGCTCCCCAGAGGGAGGCCCAGACTCCTCCCCTCGCGTCGGGCGCGACCGCGTGCGGCTTGGCGCCGGAGCCGAGAGGGTGGATGGTGAGAGTCCCGTCCCGTCCGACGCGGGAGAGGGCGTCCGCGCCGATCAGGGCGGCCCAGACCGCGCCGTCCTCGGCGACCGTGATGCCGACCGGGGCGGAGCCGGCCGGGAGTTCGGTGACCGCGACCGCGGCGTCGCCGCCGCGCACGTGGCCGAGGGCGTCGATGGCGTTCATGGTGAACCAGAGCGAGTCGCCGGAGGCCGCGATCATCGAGGGCATGACGTCCTCGCGGCCGACGGGGAACTCGTCCACCCGGCCGAGCACCCCGATGCGGCCGAGCGCGTCGGCAGCGAGCTCGGTGAACCAGGTGGTGCCGTCGTAGACGGCGGCGACGCCGAACGGCTGCGCGCCGGGGGTCGGCACGGCGACCTCGGCCAGGATGCGCGGGCCCCGCCCGAGCAGCAGCAGCCGCCCTCCCGTGGTGTCGGTCACCCACACGTCCGAGTCGTTCGCTGCAGCAACCACTGAAGGCTGCGCGCCCGCGCCCAGGTCGAGCCGTGTGAGCCTGCCGTCGGGGTCGCGGCGGCCGACCGCGGCGCCGTGCACGAGCGTGAACCAGACCGCTCCATCGTCGGTGACGGCGATGCCGTAGGGTCCTTCGCCCGGCTCCCCGACCGGGATCAGTTCGACCTCCGCGCTCACAGCGTCGCGTCGATGGTGCGGTCGTACACCACGGTCCCGCCCACGCGGACGAGGCCGCCGGCGAGCGGCTCGGTGGCCAGTTCGGAGCCCTCCCCTGCAGGATGCGTAGGCCGCGGCCGAGCTTCGCGGTCAGGGCGACGGCCGCGGCGCCGGTGGCCTCGTCCTCCACGATCCCCATCGCGGGGGCGAACATGCGGGCGCGCAGCGATCCGGCCTCCTCGTCGATCCACGCGTAGGCGTAGTGCTGGCCCTCGGTGAAGGCGAATGGGTCGAGGGCGTCCACCGCCTCCGGGGAGTCCAGCGGCAGCCAGGTGAAGTCGGGGGTCCAGGCGGCGCGGGCGTCGATCGCGGCCCAGTCGCCGTCGAGGTCGACGGAGACCGCGACGTCCCCGGCCTTCTCGGCCAGGGCGCCGACCGGCGTGCGCTCGTGCGCGAGCCACCAGGCGGTCCCGACGCTCGGGTGGCCGGCGAACGGGAGCTCCGACGCGGGCGTGAAGATGCGGATCGTCGCGATGCCTCCCGCGGAGTCCAGCGCGTCGACGAAGACCGTCTCGCTGAACCCGAGCGCCGCCGCGATGTCCTGCTCCCGCCCGGCCGTCGCCGGTGAGCTGGTGACGATGCCCAGCTCGTTGCCGTTCGCGCCGCGCTCGTCGGTGAAGACGCGGAGGACCACTACCTCGATTTCATCCATAGCCTCCACCCTGGCATGCGGGGGATAATCCCGCCATGAGTGACGAGGCCGCCATCCCCGCCGCCCCCAACGACGAAGAGGTCGCCATCGGCCACGCCGTCGACCGGCTCGCGGAGCGCTTCCCGAAGGTCCCCAGGGACCGCATCGTCGACCTGGTGCACCAGCGGCATATCGAGTACACGGGAGCGCCCGTGCGCGACTTCATCCCCGTGCTCATCGAGCACGACGTCAAACGGGAGCTGGCGGCGGAGGTCACCCCGCTGGCGTGAGCGCCGTTGGGTTCAGTACTCGCCCTTGATGACGAAGTAGGACCCGCGGATCGTCCCGGCGAGGCGGGACTTCTGCCGCGCGAACTTGAAGTTCGCCAGCTCCTCCGGCACCTCCATGCCGTCGGACAGCTTGAAGCCGACCGCGCGCTTGCCCGCGTCGTCGATCGTGTACATGACGTTGATCGACAGGCCGGACTCGTAGAAGACGTAGGCCATCCGGATGCCGTCGACCTCGAACGACGTGACCTCCAGGGCGGGCGAGGCGATCACGATGCCGCGCTCGTCGGCGAGGATGCGGCTCACCCAGTCGAGGGCCTCCTGCTCCTCGGCGGCGGGGGCCGTCGCGAAGTCGACGTCGTACTTGTTCTTGAAGTAGCGGGACTCGTTGGCGCGCAGGCCGGCGAGCGCCGGTGCGACGGGGCTCGACTCCAGTCCCTCTGTCGAGACGGTGACGAAATCCACGACCTGGCGCATGCGGCCCTCCCTGCTCGGCTCTCCACCACCCTACTGGCGGGTGTCAGGCCCCGGCGAAGGTGACGATCGCGTCGGTCGCGAAGCCGGCGACGATCCCGGCGAAGATGCACCACGCGACCAGGGTCTTCATCCCGGTGCGGCGGGCGACGGCCAGCAGCTCGATGACGACGTAGAGGATGGAGCCGGCGGCCAGTCCCAGGAACGCGATGGAGACGATGTCGCTGCTGAACGCCTGGCCGATGACGGTGCCGAGGAAGGTCGGGCCGCCGCCGATCAGGCCGAGCAGCGCCAGGTAGCCCCACGACGGGCGGGTGCCGCTGAGCGGGGCGACGATCCCGAAGCCCTCGGTGGCGTTGTGGAGGCCGAAGCCGACGATGAGCAGCACCGCGAAGGCGAGCTCGCCCTGCGCGGCGGCGGTGCCGATCGCGAGGCCCTCGGCGAAGTTGTGCAGGCCGATGCCGATCGCGATGGTGAGCGCCAGGCGGCGGGCGCCCGCGCGCGACTCCACCTCGGTGGCGGCGACGATGGCGACGCCGGTCGCGGTGCCGATGGCAGGGCCCGTGCCCGCGCCGTGCGGCTGGTGCGAACCGGCCTGCGGACCGTGGCCGTCCGGGGCTGCCGGGGGCCGGATCGGGGACGCCAGCGCCAGCGCGCGCCGCTTCATGTAGCGGTCCATGTAGGTGAGGCTGAGCAGCCCGACGCCGATGCACGCGGCCATCAGGAGCCCCTGCCCGAGCGCGGGGCCGAGCTGGTGCGACGAGAGCGCCTTGTCCACGGGCTCCCACGCCTGCGAGAGGACGTCCCAGAGCAGGAAGATCAGGATGCCGGTCGCGAGGGCGTTCAGCGCGGCTTTCATGCCGACCGCGTTCGAGCGCAGACGGCCGATCGGGAGGCCGAGGAAGATCGTGAGACCGGCGACGGCGCCGAGAGCGGCGACACCCATGGGAGGCATGAAGATCCTTTGTGGAGGCTGTTGACATCGAACCGGCGGGCTCCGGCCGCATTCGATTGTAAGGTAAGCCTCCCCTTACACAGAATCAACTGTGAGGAGTCGCAGCATCGGGGCGATCTAGGCTGGTGATCGTTCCGGGGGTCGTGTCAGTGAGGTGGGTCAGTTGCGGGTTTCTTCGAATGTCGCAGCGGCTCTCATCCTCGTGCTCTGCCTGAGTGCCTGCACTCCGCAGCCCGCGGGCGATGAGAGTCCGCGGGGACGAGACGCCGTGCAATCGGCCACGAAAGACGGCACAGGCGAGGTGCGGGATGAGCTCGAACCTCTGACATCGAGATTTCCGCCGCTCATCAATGCGGAATCTGCAACGTGGATGTCCGGCAGGATGGGTGACCCTCGAGTGCCAGGGCCGAGCACATACTGGATCGACGCGATCGTGGGACTCCCCGAAGCGGGTCATGCCGAACTGCTGAAAGACGTCGCAACTGCTGAGCTTCCTCTGCCCGAGGACTTCTCACCGAAGTTGCACGGGGCGATCCCCACGGGACCGTTGCTCACCTCGAGCGATCTGAACAAGCGGTTTTCGCAGGGGCGTTTTGTGTGCAAGGTCTACGTGGCGACCGATGGTCGAACCGTGATCCTCAGTACCCTCTTTCAGTAGGGGGCGCCTCACTCCGTCCGCGGCACCACGACCATCGGCACCGGCAGCTCGCGCAGCATGGCGGCCGCGGTCGAACCGAGGAACAGGCGGCTGGGCTGCGCGAGGCGGCTGGAGCCGACGACGACGATCTCGCCGGGCTCCCAGTCGAGGCGGGCCACCGCGTTCTGGATGTTGTCGCCCTTCGCCACGACCGCGGTCGCGACGACGCCGGTCGCCGCGCTGGCCTCCTCCAGCACCGCGGCGGCGTGGTGCTCTCCGACGCTCTGCTTGGGAGCGGCCGCGTCGCCCGGGAGGTCGAGGGCGAGAAGCGAGACCAGGCGGAGCGGGACGCCGGCCGCGGCCGAGAGCCGTTCGCCGGTCGTCAGCACGTCGGCGGCGCCTGCGCGGGTGCCGACCATGCTCGTCACGCGGGTGAGCCGCGGCGCGCGCTCGCGCCAGCCCTCCGGCGCCAGGAGGACCGGGACCGGCGAGGCGTGCAGCAGCGCTCCCGCGACCGAGCCGACGGTGAAGCGGCCGAGGAGGCCGCCACGTGCGGCGCCGACCACGATCAGGGTCGTGCCGAGCTCGTCCGCGGCGGTGAGCAGGCCCTCGGCGAGCGAGTCGCCGAAGACGACCCGCCCGCTGAAGGCGACCGACGACGGGACGCGAGTGCGCGCGTCTGCCAGCCAGCCCTCCGCGGTGTCGCGCAGGAGGGCGTCGTAGGCCGGGTCGTTCGGCACGTTTCCGCGCCGGGAGGTGTCCGGCATGACCAGGACCACGTCGAGGTCCGCCCCGAAGGAGGCGGCCAGCGCGGCGCCGGCGGCGAGGGCGTCGTCTCCGGACGGGGTGGCCTCGTATCCGACGAGGATGCGCTGAGTGGTGGTCATGGTCTGCCTCTTCCGGCTCGGGTGGTGCGGAGGTTGGGGTGGTGCTGGGTCGGGCGGCCCGCCGGGGTGGGGCGGGCCGCCCGTTCCGCCGGGTCAGGCGGGGATGAGCGTGTACTTCGTGCTCAGGTACTCGTGGATGCCTTCGAGCCCGCCCTCACGGCCGAGGCCCGACTGCTTGACGCCGCCGAACGGTGCAGCGGCGTTGGAGACGAGGCCGGTGTTGAGGCCCATCATCCCGGTGTCCACGCGGTCGATCATGCGCTGGCCGCGCGCGAGGTCCTGCGTGAACACGTAGCCGACCAGACCGTACTCGGTCTCGTTCGCGCGGGCCACGGCCTCCTCCTCGGTGGAGAACGTCGTGATGGCGAGGATCGGGCCGAAGATCTCCTCGCGGAGGATCTCGCTGCCGGGCTGCACGTCCACGAGCACGGTCGGCTCGAAGAAGAAGCCGTCGCCCTCCGGTGCCTTGCCGCCGCTGAGCACGCGGGCGCCGCGGGACACGGCGTCGTCCACGAGCGCCGTCATGGAGGCGACCGCGCGGTCGTCGATGAGCGGGCCGATCGTGACGCCGGGCTCGGTGCCCGGGCCGATCTTCAGGGCGTCGACCTTCTCGGTGACGCGGCGGGCGAACTCCTCCGCGACGTCCTCGTGGACGATGAAGCGGTTCGCGGCGGTGCAGGCCTGGCCGATGTTGCGGAACTTCGCCAGCATCGCGCCCTCGACGGCCTTGTCCAGGTCGGCGTCCTCGAAGACGACGAACGGGGCGTTGCCGCCGAGCTCCATGGAGGTGCGGAGCACGTTCTGACCGGCCTGCGCGAGCAGGGCGCGGCCGACCGGCGTGGAGCCGGTGAACGACAGCTTGCGCAGGCGCGGGTCGGCGATGATCGGGGCGGAGACGGCGCCGGACGTGTTCGTCTGGACGACGTTCACCACACCGGCGGGAACACCGGCGTCGGCGAGCAGCTGCGCGAAGAACAGCGTGGTCAGCGGGGTCAATTCGGCCGGCTTCACGACGACGGTGCAGCCCGCCGCGAGCGCGGGGGCGATCTTGCGCGTCGCCATCGCGAGCGGGAAGTTCCACGGCGTGATGAAGAACGACGGCCCGACCGGTCGCTGCGAGACGACCATCGTGCCGGTGCCCTCCGGGTTCTGGCCGTAGCGGCCGGCGATGCGCACGGCCTCCTCGGAGAACCAGCGCAGGAACTCGCCGCCGTAGGTGACCTCGCCGTTGGCCTCGGCCAGCGGCTTGCCCATCTCCAGCGTCATCAGCAGCGCGAAGTCCGCGCGGCGCTCCTGCAGCAGGTCGAACGCGCGGCGCAGGATCTCGGCGCGGGTGCGCGGCGGCGTCCCCGCCCAGGCGTCCTGAGCGGCCACGGCGGCGTCGAGGGCGCGGATGCCGTCCTCCGGCGTCGCGTTCGCGATGCGCTTGATGACGCGGCCGGTGGCCGGGTCCTGCACCTGGATCTGCGGGCGGGTCCCCTGCTCCCAGACGCCTCCGATGAAGAAGCCGTCGGGGACGCGGGCGAGGAGGTCGGCCTCCGCTGCGGTGAACTCGGCGGTGGTGGCGGTGTCGACGGCGCTCATGCGTTGGCCACCGCCTCCGCGACGACGTCCAGCCCCTCGATGAGGAGGTGGTCCGGGATGCTGAGCGGCGGGAGGAAACGGATCACATTGCCGTAGGTGCCGCAGGTGAGCAGCACGACGCCGGCGGCGTGCGCGGCGGCGGCGACCTTGGCGGTCAGCGCGGCGTCGGGCTCGCCGGTCTCCGGGTCGACCAGTTCGATCGCGACCATCGCGCCCTTGCCGCGCACCTCGGCGACGCGCGGGTCGGCGGCGCGGAGGGCGCCGAGCTTCTCGAAGAGGATCTCGCCGATGGCGCGGGCGCGCGCGGCCAGGTCCTCCTGCTCGTAGGTCTCGATCGCGGCGAGCGCGGCGACGCAGGCGAGCGGGTTGCCGCCGTAGGTGCCGCCCAGGCCGCCGACCTGCGGAGCGTCCATGATCTCGGCGCGGCCGGTCACGGCGGACAGCGGGAGGCCGCCGGCGATGCCCTTGGCGGTGACGATCAGGTCGGGCACGATGCCGAATTGCTCGGAGGCGAACATGGTGCCGGTGCGGGCGAATCCGGTCTGCACCTCGTCGGCGATGAAGACGACGCCGTTCTCGTTCGCCCACTCCTGTAGCGCGGGCAGGAAGCCGTCGGCGGGGACGATGAAGCCGCCCTCGCCCTGGATGGGCTCGATGATGATCGCGGCCAGGTTGGACGCGCCGATCTGCTTCTCGATCATGGTGATGGCGCGCTTGGCCGCCTCGGCGCCGGTGAGGCCGCCGTCGCGCAGCGGGTAGCTGAGCGGCGCGCGGTAGATCTCGGGCGCGAACGGGCCGAAGCCGTTCTTGTACGGCTGGTTCTTGGCGGTGAGGCCCATCGTGAGGTTCGTGCGGCCGTGGTAGGCGTGGTCGAACGCGACGACAGCCTGCTTGCCCGTGTAGTGGCGCGCGACCTTGACCGCGTTCTCCACGGCCTCGGCGCCGGAGTTGAACAGAGCGCTGCGCTTGACGAAGTCTCCGGGCGTGAGGCGGTTGAGGGCCTCCGCGACGTCCACGTAGGAGTCGTAGGGGGCGACCGTGAAGCAGGTGTGCGTGAAGGCGGCGACCTGCGCGGTCACGGCCTCGACCACGCGCGGGGCGGCGTTTCCCACGCCGGTGACGGCGATGCCGGAGCCGAAGTCGATGAGGGAGTTGCCGTCGACGTCGACGAGCACACCCCCGCCGGCTGCGACGGTGAACACGGGGATGGTGGCGCCGACGCTCGCGGCGACGGCCTGCGCCTTGCGCTCGGCGCGCTTGCGCGACTCGGGGCCGGGGATGGGGGTGACGAGCCGGCGCTCCTGCGGGAGCGAGGGTCCGCCGACGAGTGTTGCGGAGGCGGGAGTAACGATGGTCATGGCGGCATCGTAGGGAGCAGCGCGCGTCTCGCGCCTGGACGGGCCGTACAATTCGAACGTCAGGAATCGACACCCTGGCGGATGGAGTGCTCCCGATGCCCGCGACCCTCGCCCAGCTGCTCGCCCGGCCCGAGCTCGGCCTCCACCTGCTCACCGCTGCCGATGTCGGCGAGCTGGACGTGCCGCTGTCGTGGGCGCACTCCTCCGACCTTCCCGACCCGACGCCGTTCCTGTCGCCCGGGCAGGTGCTGCTCGTGACCGGGACGCCGGAGGACGTCGACCCGTACGTGTCGCGCCTGGTCGAGCACGGGATCGCCGGGCTGGGGTTCGGCACGGAGGTCGTGCGCGACACCCCCGAGGCGCTGCTGGCGGCGTGCGCGCGGCACGGCCTCCCGCTCTTCGAGGTGCCCTATCGGACGCCGTTCATCGCGGTGGCGCGGTTCGTGGCCGACCGGCTGGCCGCCGACGCCTATGCGCGCAACACCTGGGCGCTGCGGGCCTCCCGCGCGATCTCGCTCGCGGCGCTGCGGCCGGACGCGCTCGGCGCGGTGCTCGCGGAGCTGGCGCGCCAGATCGACCGGCCGGTGGCGCTGATCGGGGCGGACGGGACACTGGACCGGCTCGCGCCGGCGGGAGCCCTGGACGCGGCGGCGCGGGCGGTGCTGATCGGCGCGGCCGAACCGCTGCTGCGCAGCCGGCGACGGGCGGCGGGGACCGCGGAGACGACTGCCGGGCCGTTCTCCCTGCAGACACTCGGCGCGGCGGGGCGGCTGCGCGGCGTGCTCGCGATCGGGTCGGAGGGGCTCGACCAGGCGGCGCAGCAGGTGGTGACGGGCGTCGTCGCGCTCGCCGGGCTCGCACTGGAGCAGAGCCGCGCGACCGACGCGGCGCGGGCGCGCCTCCGCACGGCGGTGTGGCGGGCGCTGCTGGCCGGCGACGCCGGGCTGGCGGAGGCGGTGGCCGAGCCGGTGCTCGGGGCGCTGCCCGATCAGCCTGCGCGCGTGACGGTCCTGCACGGTGCTGCGGTCGCGGCGGCGGCGGACTGGCTGGAGGCCGGCGGCGACGGGTTCTTCGCCCGCGACGGGCAGGACCTCGTGGTGCTCGGGTCCTCGCCCGAGGCGATCGCCGAGCTGGCCGAGCGGTTCGAGCTGCGCGGCGGGTCGTCGGCCCCCGTGACGTTCGGGGCGCTGGCGTCGGGCGTGACGCAGGCCGGTGTCGCGGCCCGCCGGTCGACCAGGGACGACCGGGTGCCGTCGTTCGACGACGTGGCGGCGGCCGGGATGCTCGCGCTGCTCCAGACGCCGGACGCACGCGCGGTCGCGGCGACCGCCCTCGCTCCACTGGCGGAGGCCGACCCGGCGCTGCCCGGCATCCTCCGCACCTGGCTCGACGCGGACGGGGTGTACGACGTGGCCGCGCGGCGGCTCGGGATGCACCGGCACACCCTGCGGGCGCGGGTCGCGGACGCCGAGCGGCTGCTCGGGCGCGACCTCGGGGGCTTCGCCGCCCGCGCCGACCTCTACGCCGCACTGCGTGCCGCCGAGTGACCATCTCTCCCGGAGCTGTGTACGCTTCCGCGCGGCGTGTCGCGTACTTAAGTCCGGAAGAGATTGATGGGTCAGTCGGCGGGGAGGAGGGCGTCGGTGGGGGGAGCGTCGGCGTGCGCGGCGTGCGCGGCGTGCGCGGACGCGCGCAGGCGGGTGACGATGAGGGCTCCGGCGGCGGCTGCGGCGGCGATGAAGAAGAGCGCGGCGATCGCGAGGTCCACCCACTGACGGCGGGTGAAGCCCATGTGATGCCCGACAGCCACTGTCGCGAGGCCGTGGTCGACGGCCGGCGTGGTCAGGGCACCCAGAGCCACCGCCGCCACGACGAAAGCGAACCCGAACAACGACCAACCGACACTGCGCATGGTCCCATTCAAACCCACGGGATGCGCCGGGCAACCCCGCCGGGCCGATCGTTATCGGTCGTTCAGGTAACGAGCGACCCAGCGCGGCGGACGGCTCAGCGCAGGGCCAGGTCGACGATCCGGCGGCACAGCTCGGCGTAGCCGATCCCGACCGCCGCCGCCGACTGCGGGAGCAGGCTGGTCGCGGTCAGGCCGGGCAGCGAGTTGACCTCGATCGTCCAGAGCACCCCATCCCTGTCGAGCCGGAAGTCGGTGCGGCTGTAGCCGGAGAGCCGCAGCGCCCGGTGAGCGGTCAGCGCGGTCGCCCTGGCCTCCGCGGCGACCTCGGCCGGCACGTCGGCAGGGAAGGTCTCCGCCACCGCGCCCGGCTGGTACTTGTCGCCGTAGGTGAACGCGGCATCGGGGTCGACGTCGATCTCGCCCACCGCGAGCGCTTCCTCGCCGAGCACGCCGACGGTCAGCTCGCGCCCCGGGACGAAGCGCTCGAAGAGCACGGAGCCGAAGACCGCCGCGCGCTCGACCGCGGCGTCCAGGTCGTCCGGGTCGCGCACGATGCTCAGCCCGACGGTCGAGCCCTGTGCGTTCGGCTTCACCACGACCGGGAGCCCGAGCTCCGCCGCCGTCGCGCCGGGCTCCAGCGGGTCGAGGGCCCAGTCGGGTGTGCGCACGCCGGCCTGGAGGAGCACGCGCTTGGTGAGCTCCTTGTCCATCGCGAGCCCGCTGCCGAGCGGACCCGACCCGGTGTACGGGATGCCGGCGAGCTGCAGGAGCGCCTGAAGCTCCCCGTTCTCCCCCGACCCGCCGTGCAGCGCGAGGAACACCAGGTCGACGCCGGCGACCTCCGCGGGCAGCCGCAGCGCGCTCCCGGCGCCGGCCAGCCGCGCGAGCGCGGTCGACTCGGGCGGGGCGACGCCGACCGCGCCGGTCAGGACGCGCGCCTCCGCGGCCGCGTCGAGGGCGCCGGAGGCCGTGTCGACGGCCAGCACCTCGTGGCCGAGCCCGCGCAGCGCCCGCACCACCGGCGCCGCGCTCGCGATGGACACGTCGCGCTCTTCGCTCGACCCTCCGAACAGCACTGCGATCCGCATCCCGCCACCGTACCCCGGCGCACCCGCGACCGTCTCAGGCCTCGCGGGTGATGGAGACGGAGACGAAGAGCTCGGAGCCGGCCGCTCCCGAGTACACGCCGCGCAGCGGGCGACGTCGGCGTAGTCGCGGCCGTGGCCGACCCGGACGTGCCGGTCGCCGATCGGGATGCCGTTCGTCGGGTCGTAGCCATGCCAGCCGCCGCAGAACCACTCGACCCAGGCGTGCGACTCGCCGACCACCGTCTCCCCCACTGCCGCGTCGGCCTTCGGGTGCAGGTAGCCGGACACATACCTGGCCGGGATGCCGGCCGAGCGCAGCGCCCCGATCGCCACGTGCGCGATGTCCTGGCAGACGCCGCTGCGCGACTCCCAGGCCTCCCGCGCCGTGGTCCGCACGCCCGTGACCCCGCTCTCGTAGGTCATCGCGTCCCCGACTGCGGCGGCGATGGCCTGCGCGACGGAGCACGGATCACCGGCGGCGCCCGCCTCCCCCGCCAGCGCGACCAGCGACGCGGGCGGCTCGGTCAGCGGCGTCTGCCTGAGCTGCTGCACGCACTCCCCCGACCGCGCGACGGCCTCGGCCAGCTCCGGCCAGCCGAGCGGGTCCGGCGCGTGCTGCGCGTCCAGCACCTCCACCAGGCTCGTGGCCGTGATCGTCAGCTCGCGGTGCGGGTTCAGCACGTCGAAGGCGAGCACGCGCGTGCCCCAGTAGTCGGTGTACTGGTGGTGCGACGAGACCGGGTGCACGTCGAGCGCGCTGTGCAGCACGAGCTGCCCCTCGCCGGACGCCGGCATCATCCGCGCCTCGTTGTAGGAGGCCGACACCTCCGCCCCGTACCGGTAACCGGTCGAGTGGGTCACCCGCAGCCGCTTCACACCCGCTCCCCCGTCCAGCTCGGCGCCGTGCTCTCCGGGAAGTAGCGCCGGGTGATCGCGGACGTCGCCGCGCTGGTCGCCTCCTGGACGACGGCCATGTGCGCGGGGAGGTCGTCCAGCACCTCCGCGACCGGCCGGAACTCCAGCTCGCTCTGCACCTGGCCGAGCAGCCGGACGGCCCGGTCGGACACCCCCGCGCGCTCGTGCCGGGGCTCGATGTCGCGCAGGCTCTCCACGGCGCGCGTGATCGCGTAGAGGATCGACCGGGGGAACAGCCGGTCGTGCAGCAGGAACTCCGCCGCGTTCCGGGTGGAGGGCACCCCGCGGTACGTGCGCAGGTACGCCTCGTACGCGCCGCAGGAGCGCAGGATGGTCGTCCAGCTCGGGCCGCTGGCCTCCGTCAGCGAGCGGGTCGCCAGCAGCCGGGCCGTCATGTCCGCGCGCTCCAGGCTGCGGCCGAGCGTGAAGAAGTGCCAGGCCTCGTCGCGGCTGGCGCCGGAGTCCATGATCCCGACGGCGAGCGCCGTGCGGTCGCGCACCCAGGTGAAGAACTCGTGGACCTTGTCGCTGGCCACCCGCCGCGGCACCCGCGCGGCCGTGGTGTTGAGGCACTCCCACAGCTCGGTCGAGACGATCTCCCTGGCGCGCCGGGCGTTCTCGCGCGCGGCGCCGAGCGAGTAGGCGATGGAGGCCGGTGTCGTGCGGTCGACGGCGAGCAGGCGCAGGACGTCCTCCCGGGCGATCGGACCGGGCACGGTCGCGGAGCCCATCACGCCGAGCAGCGATCGGCAGGCGGTGTCCTCGTCGATCCACGGGTCCTCCAGGAGCAGCTGGAGGTGCACGTCGAGGATGCGCGCCGTCCCGTCGCTGCGCTCGACGTAGCGGCCGATCCAGAACAGGGAGGACGCGATCCTGCTGAGCATCACCGGGCCTCCGTCTGCTGCTGCTGTTGCTGCTGGTCGGTGCGGGGGCGTCCTCGATCGAGTGGTCGGGCGCGGGCAGCGGTGGCGCTGCGGCCTGGTCGGCGACCAGGCCGGGCACGTTCCGGGGCTCGGGCCTCTCCTCGGCCCGCGCCGGCTCGCCGGGCGCCGCCATCCCGACCACCCACGTGTCCTTCGACCCGCCGCCCTGGCTGCTGTTGACGACGAGCTGCCCCTCGGCGAGCGCCACGCGCGTCGGCCCGCCCGGCAGCACCCAGACCTCCCGCCCGTCGTTCACCGCGAACGGGCGCAGGTCGACGTGCCGCGGCCGCATCCCGTCGTCCACGAGCGTGGGGATGGTGGAGAGCTGCACGACCGGCTGCGCGATCCAGCCGCGCGGGTCGGCGACCAGCTGCTCCCGCAGCCGGGCCAGCTCCTTGCGGTCGGCGTCCGGCCCGATCACCAGCCCCTTGCCGCCGGAGCCGTCGACCGGTTTGACGACCAGCTCGTCCAGGCGGTCGAGCACCTCGGCCAGGGCGTCCGGCTCCTCCAGCCGCCAGGTGTCGACGTTCGGGAGGACCGGCTCCTCGGCCAGGTAGTACCGGATCAGGTCGGGCAGGTAGGTGTAGACCAGCTTGTCGTCGGCGACGCCGTTGCCGATCGCGTTGGCGATCGTCACGGTGCCGAGGCGCGCGGCGAGCATCAGCCCCGGCGTCCCGAGCACCGAGTCCACCCGGAACTGCAGCGGGTCGATGAAGTCGTCGTCGATCCGGCGGTAGATCACATCGACGCGCTGCGGGCCGGAGGTGGTGCGCATCCAGACCGTGCCGCCGGAGCAGAACAGGTCGCGGCCCTCCACCAGCTCCACCCCCATCAGCCGGGCGAGGAGGGTGTGCTCGAAGTACGCGGAGTTGTAGACGCCGGGGGTGAGGACGACGACGTTCGGGTTCTCCATGCCGCCCGGCGCGCTCGCCTTCAGCGCCTGCAGCAGCCGGTACGGGTAGTCGCCGACCGGCCGCACACGCATCGAGGTGAACAGCTCGGGGAGGGTCTGCGCCATGACGCGGCGGTTGGAGATGACGTACGAGACCCCGCTCGGCACCCGCACGTTGTCCTCCAGCACCCGCCAGCCGCCCTGCTCGTCGCGGATCAGGTCGATGCCCGACACGTGGATGCGCACGCCGTTGGCGCTCTCCACGCCGGCGGCCGCGCGGTGGAAGTGCGCGGAGGAGGTGATCAGGCCGGCCGGGATGACACCGTCGCGGACCGCGTTCTGGGCGCCGTACACGTCGCTGAGGAACGCCTCCAACGCCCGGACGCGCTGCTTCACGCCGGCCTCGATCCGCGACCACTCGGCCTGCTCGATCACGCGGGGGACGGCGTCGAGCGGGAACGGCCGCTCCTCCCCGGCGAAGTCGAACGTGACGCCCTGCGCGAGGTACGAGCTGGCGAGCGCGTCGGTGCGGCCGCGGAGCTCCTCCTGCGTGAGCGCGGCCAGCGCCGCGAACAGCTCGCGGTAGGCGGGCCGGGTGCGCTCGGCGACGGCGCCGCGGACGCCGGCGAACATCTCGTCGAAGGGCGTGGCCCGGCCGCGCCGGCGCCGAGCGGCCTGCGTGCCGTACCCGCCGAACAGATCACCCATGTCTGGACGTTACCGAGCGCCGGTTACCCGCAGATTTCCCCACGTTTCGCGGACGTCACAACCTCCCGTTCGTAGCCCGCCGCGGATTGCCGCCAGAATGGGCGGATGAACATCCCCATCTCCGGCACCCACTTCGGTCTCACCGCCGGCGACTACCACGCGACCATCGCGTCGGTCGGCGCCTCCCTGCGCACGCTGGAGTTCGACGGCAGGCCCCTGGTCGTCCCGTTCTCGGCCGACGAGGTGCGGCCGGCGTTCCGAGGCGCGACGCTGGCGCCGTGGCCGAACCGGGTCGTCGACGGCCGGTACACCTTCGACGGCGCCGAGCAGCAGCTCGCGCTCACCGAGCCCGGCCGCGGCCACGCCCTTCACGGCCTCGCCACCTGGCTCGACTTCACCGCCATCGACCGCTCCCCCAGCAGCGTCACGCTGTCCGCGACGATCGAAGCGCAGGACGGCTACCCGCACCGCGTGGAGGTCGCGGTCGCGTTCGAGCTGGACGAGGACGGCCTCCACACCACGGTCACCGGCACCAACACCGGCACGACGCCCGCGCCGTGGGGCACCGGCCCGCACCCGTACCTGGTGGCGGGCGAGGGCCGCGTGGACGACTGGACGCTCGACCTCCCGGCCGACAAGGTGCTCACGGTGACCGAGGACCGGCTGATCCCTGCGGGCCTCGCCGACGTGATGGGCGGCCCGTTCGACTTCCGGGCGGCGCGCCCGATCGCCGACACGTTCATCGACCACGCCTTCACCGGGCTGCGCCGCGACGCGGACGGGACGGCGACGGTCTCGCTGCTCGCCCCGGAGGGCACCGGCGTCGCTATGACCTGGGACGCGGCGTGCCCGTGGGTGCAGGTGCACACGGCGGACCGCGACGTGCCGGAGCTGAACCGGCTGGGACTGGCGGTGGAGCCGATGACGTGCCCGCCGGACGCGTACAACTCGGGGACGGATTTGATCGTGCTCGCGCCAGCCGAGTCGGCGACGGCGGGGTGGACGATCCGGGGGCTCTGACCCGGCGCTAACCCGCGGGGACGGCGGGTGTCTCGATCGCGCGCGGCGACCGCAGCCCCTGGACGAGGAAGAGCACGCCGGTCAGCAGCAGCCCGAGCGGGATCAGGACGAGCCCCCAGAGCCAGACGTCGAGCAGCGCGGGGAGCCGGATGCGGCTCACCACCACCACGCCGGCCAGGACCAGCGCGACGGCCGGAAGCCCCCAGCGGGCCAGCCCGGTGACGACTCCCGCCTGGAAGACGCTGATCGCGGCCGCGATCAGCGAGACCACCCGGACGATCTCCAGGGTCCAGAACAGGATACTCACGAGGGCCAGCACTCCGGAGTTCACGCCGACCGCGGTCATGTTCACCGCGACATACCCGGCGGACACGATGCTCGTCAGGGCGAAGAGCCCGAGGGCGGTCCTGCCGACCCGGGACGACCCCGCGATGCCCCGCTCGCCGCGGACGCCGAAAGCCAGCACGACGAACGCGAAGACCAGGACGGCGGCGGACACCGTCTCGGCGAAAGGCGTCTCCACGGAGTACAGCCACGAGGTGCCGGGCAGAGGGAAGAGGATGCCCAGCTCCGTCACGATCGGGGTCAACGTCGCGAGAACGAGGGCTGCCCCGCCCCACGTCAGCGTGGTGCGCGACGCTCTCGCCGGCTCACTCGTCACGGTCCCCCCTCGCCGGTCCGGGCCGCCACCCGAGCGGCCCAGCGGGCGCCGCACCCGCGGCACCATCGAGGAGACTCTGCTTCACCGCCGCCGAAACGTCAAGCACCCTCACATTCTTCTGCCCCTCCCCCTGCGTCCCCAACCCCCGGAAACGGGTGATGCCCCCAGCGGAACCCGACCCGGCTGGGGGCATCGATGGCTGCACTAGGAGCAGCGTGGCGTCACGACGGAGACAAGTACCCGTTCAAGCCTTCCGTCTACCACTGAGCCTCCGGATGCTTCACGGTGCTCGTGATTAGACGATACATGCTCGATGAGAGATTTCACAGACTCCGGCGATGCTATGCATGCATTAGCGGTGTCCCGGCGGCCGGGGCGCGCATCCCACGACGGTGCGCGGCCCGGCCGGCCGGAGTGGTGCGCGCGGCCATCCACGACTGGCCGCGCGCGGTCTGGAGGGGCTGCGGGCAGCCCGTCGCCGGCTAGCTGCCGGCGGGCTGCAGCGCGGCCACGATCGCGGCGGCGGTCTCGCGGCCGACGCGGATCGCGCCGTCCACGTGCTGGTAGCCCTTGCCCGCCAGATCGCTGCAGGAGAAGTGGATCGGACCGACCGGCGTGCGCAGGTCCGCGCCGTAGCGCGCCAGACCGCCCATGTCGAAGCTGGCCGCGTAGGCGCCGCGGGTCCACTCCTCGCTGCCCCAGTCGCTCTCGTAGTACACGACGGGGCTCAGCGCCTCCACGCCGTAGTAGTGCGACAGCGACTCCAGGATGCGCGCCTTGCGCTCCTCCGGGCTGAGCCGGAAGACCTCGTCGGCCGACTCGTCGGAGACGAAGCCGACCAGCGTGCCGCGCGGGTCGCCGTCATAGCTGTTGTCGTACGCCTCGTGCACCAGCTCGTACGGGCTGAAGGCGGTGCCGCTGTAGCCGAGGTCGCGCCAGAACGGCGTCTCGTAGACGGCGTGCACCTTGATCACGAAGCCCATCGAGAGGTGCTGGTGCAGCTGCTGCTGGCGGCGCGGCAGCGGCGGGTCGTAGGAGATCCGGCTGATCAGCACCGGAGGCACGGCCAGGATCGCGAACCGGGCGTTCACCTGCAGGTCGTCGGTGATCGCCGTCACGCCCGAGCCGTCCCAGCGGAGGGTGCGCACCGGGGAGTTCAGGTGGACGTCGTCGCCCAGGCGCTCGGCGAGCAGCAGCGGCACCTGCTGGAGGCCGCCCTTGACGCGCTTGTCGAGGATGAAGTCGGCGTCGACCAGGTGGCTGAAGCTGCCGGCGCTGGCGGCCATGAGCAGCGCCTGCAGCGCGGAGAAGGCGTGCGCCGGCTTGGTGAGCATGGCGCCCGCGATGAACATGCCGATGTTGAGGCGGGCCTCCTCGTCGTCGGTCTGGGTCTCCAGCCAGCGGCGGAACGAGATCTCGTCCAGCTCCTTCGCCTGCGGGTGCTCCCACGGCCGGTCGGGGTCGATCTCGGCGACGAGGGCGTCCAGCCGCTCGATCAGGCCGACGATCTCCTGCTCGGTCGCCGGGGCGACGGGGAAGATCTCGCCCTCGAAGGTGCGGCGCACGCCACCCTCGCCGAGATAGATGTTGATGCCCTCGCGGTAGCGGGAGTACGTCTCCAGCCCCAGCTCGGCGAGGGTGTCGATCAGCGCGTCCTGGTCGGGCGAGACCCACTGGCCGCCGATCTCCAGGGTGGCGCCGTCGATGTCGTTCGTCCAGAGCCGGCCGCCCACGCGGTCGCGGGCCTCCAGCACGGCGACACTCAGGCCGGCCTTCGTCAGTTCCGTCGCGGCCGTGAGGCCGGAGGCTCCAGCGCCGACGATGACGACGTCACGTTCGATGCTGTTCATGGCTATCACTCCTCCATCGGGGTTCACGAGGATGCTAGGCGGGCGCGCAACGCCCAATCCTGTACACGCTGTCGAAGAGGTGAGTCAACCCTCGACGACGTGTATGTTCTGCTCGCTGCGCGCCTCGGCGGTCGCGGCGCCGGTCATCCGGAGGTAGACGATGAGCCAGCTGAAGACCAGGACGCCCGCCACGAGCTCCGCGGCGGTGAGGACGTAGTAGCCGACCGCGAACAGCACCAGGACGGCGACGATCGTGGCGAAGAAGACGTAGCCGAGCACGAAGAACGCCTGCGGCGCGGTCGGCAGCGCGGCGCGCACCCAGAACACGACGAGCGCGAAGACGAGGACCATCCCGACCGCGGACACGTTGTGCAGGAGGATCGAGATGTTCAGCGTGAAGATGCCGACGCAGGCCAGCAGCACGCCGATCAGGATCAGGCCGACGCGCACCCGCAGCACGGCCGACCGCCGCTTCGGGTCGAGGATGCCGCGGGCGTCGGTGGCGTACCGGGCGATCGCGGTCACGATCACGCCCGTCACGATGAGCGTGAGGTTGAACGTCAGCGACGAGACGCTCTGCGACATCCCGAGGGCGCTGAGGTGCTTCTGCCACCAGTGCGGGTCGGGCGCGCTCAGCATGGAGGCCAGGATGCCGACCACGGCGAACGCCGCCAGCACGGTGGAGAGCCGCATCAGGTCCATCCCCGCGGCGGAGAGGAAGACGGCGTACGCGGTCACGCCGGTGGCCGCGCCCGCGAGCACGGTCGCGGAGAGGAAGTAGACGGTCGCGTCCTGGAACCCGTTCGCGAGCACGGCCCCCAGCACCAGCCAGCCGAGCAGGGCCAGGATGCCGTGGGCCAGCGCGATCGCGACGGTGTCGAAGATGTCGACGCCCGTCGCGCGGCGCGGAGGGGCGCCGGGTGCGGACGCTGTCTGGAACGGGGTGAGCCCCTCCCGCCGCCACAGCCGCCCGGCGATGTACGCGAGGAAGGCGAGCACCCCGGCGGCGATCGCGACGAACTGGCCGACCGAGTTCGGGCCGGCGATGGGGAGGCTGCTCCCCCAGAACACGAAAAGGGCGACGACGCCGGCGAGCACGAACGTGGCCGCGCCGACCACGATCCCCGCGCCCTCGACCGTCAGCCGCGCCGGGGCGCTGAGGCCGCCGAACGTGGGCCGGACCCGATCCCTGGTGCTCATCGCGACCACCTCCCGCACTCCGCGCGACCGGGGGCGGTCGACGTCGGGCACAATGTAACGCCGGGGGTGCGGTGACGGCTATATGCGGCTGGGCAGGGCCGCCTAGCTGCGAGGTCCGGCGACGGTCAGCGCGTACCGCTCGTCGGCGATGGCGCCGCCCCACAGCGCCGGGTCGTCCAGCCTCCGCAGTTCTGTCGTCTCTGCGAGCGGCGCCACCAGGGCCTGACACGCGGCGGCGCTGAGCCCGGCGCCGGTCGACCAGCGGCCCTCGATGAGGACAAGCCGACCGCCCGGCCGCAGAAGACGGTGCCAGTTCCGGACGGCGAGCGCCGGGTCGGCCGTCGCCCAGAGCACGTGGCGGGACAGGACGACGTCGAAGGAGGCCGCCGTCAGGGGCGGGTCCTGCACGTCGGCCTCGACGAAGACCGGCGCGGGCGAGCTTCCCGCCGCCTTCGCCCGCGCGATCCTGAGCATCTCCGGCGAGAAGTCGACGCCGACGAGCTCGTGGCCTTCGCGGGCGAGCAGGGTGGTGAGGGTTCCCGTGCCGCAGCCGAGGTCGGCGATGCGGGCGGGCGGCGACGGGAGGAGCGCGCGGAGCAGCCGCGTCCAGGCGTCGCGTGCGACCGCGTCGCGGAGGCCGTGGTCCGGGGCGGAGTCGAAGGTTCCGGCCGCGTCGTCCCAGAGGGGGCGCTGGTCAGTCATCGGTGCTCACCTCAGCAACCCGAGCGACCGCGCCGCGCTCACCGCGGCCGTCCGCGACCCCACGTCGAGCTTGGTGAAGATGTGGACCAGGTGCGACTTCACGGTGGCCTCGGTGATGTGGAGGCGAGCGGCGATGTCGGTGTTGGAGGCGCCGGCGGCCACCAGCTCCAGGACCTCCAGCTCGCGGGCGGAGAGGCTGGTCAGCGGGGTGCGCAGGCGGGCCATCAGGCGGCCGGCGATCGCCGGGGCCAGGGCGCTCTCCCCGCCGCGGCCGCGCGCACCGCGGCGACCAGCTCGTCCGGCGGGGCGTCTTTCAGCAGGTAGCCGCTCGCCCCCGCCTCGATCGCGGTGAGGATGTCGGCGTCCGTGTCGTAGTTGGTGAGCACCAGGACGTGCGGCGGGTCGTCGAGCGCGCGGAGGCGGCGGGTGGCCTCCGCACCCCGCGGGCCGTCGGCGAACTGGAGGTCCATGAGCACGAGGTCCGGCGCGAGCTGCTCGGCCAACAGCACGGCGTCGTCGGCGGTGGCGGCCTCCCGGATCACCTCCAGGTCGTCCTCGGCGTCGAGCAGCGCGCGGATGCCGGCGCGCACGACCGGGTGGTCGTCGGCGATGACGATGCGGATCATGCGTCGCCTCCCGTCGCCCTCGTGGGCACGGTCACGGTCAGGCGGGTGCCGCGCCCGGGTGCGCTGTCGACGTCGAGAGCGCCGTCGAGCTGGGCGACGCGCTCGGCGATGGCACGGAGGCCGAACGAGTCGGCGCCGCCCGGGCCTGCCGCGACCGCCGGGTCGAAGCCCACGCCGTCGTCGGCGACGACCAGTACGGTCTCGTCCCCGTCCGCTTGCACGGTCAGCGTCGCCCGGCTCGCGCGCGCGTGCTGCCGGACGTTCGCGATCGCGCCCTGGGCGATCCGCAGCAGGGCGGTCTGCAGGTCCATGGGGAGGTCGAGCGACGGCGGTGCCTCGACCTCCACGCGGAGGCCGCCCGGGACGGACTGCGCCTCGGCCAGCCGTCGCAGCGCCTCCCCGAGCCCGGCGTCGAGCGCGGGCGGCGTCAGCTCGCGGATGAAGGCGCGGGTCTCGGCCAGGCTGTCGGCGGCGGTCTCGCGCGCCAGGCGGACGTGCTCGATGCCGGGGCGGTCGGGGTCGGCGCGCTCGGCCGCGTGCAGGAGGAGCTGGATGCTGGAGAGGCCCTGAGCGACGGTGTCGTGGATCTCCCTGGCCAGCCGGGCACGCTCGGCGAGGGCGCCCTGCTCGCGCTCGGTCTCGGCCAGCCGGTCGCGGGTGGAGAGCAGCTCGGCGAGCAGCGCCTCCCGCTCGGCGGCCTCCTGGGCGAGGGCGCGGTAGCCGAGGCCGAGCAGGATGGCGACGCCTGCGCCGATCAGCGGGCCGATGACCGCGGCCACCGAGAAGCCCTGGTGGAGGCCGAGCGCGAGGATCGCGATCGCGGTCGTGACCACGACGGCGACGGGGCCGAGCCAGCGCGGCAGCAGGTGGAGGAAGAGGAAGAACAGCGGGAACGACAGGTACGCGGCCTCCGGCACCAGGATCACGAGGCCGACCCAGATCAGCGCGAGCGCGGTCACCCAGGCGGTCGCGGCCGCACGGCGCCGCGCCTCCGGCACCCGGCGGACGAAGGCGCTCGAGACGTAGACGACGGCGAAGAGGAGCACGAGCACGAGCCCGGCGACGGCGGCGGGAGGCGGCAGCGCCGGCAGCCGCACGACCACCAGGACGAGCAGTCCCGCGATGAGCACGTGCAGCCCGACGCGCAGCCCGACGAAGACCGGGGTGAGGGCGCTGTGGGACATGACACGCCCAGCCTACGAAGCGAGCGCCGGGTTCGGCATCAATGGAAAGTCGGAGAGGAGGTTCGACCGGAACGACGATGTGACACGCGACAGGAGAGCGAAGGCTGGAGGGACACGGGCGGAACCGCTCCGCCCCGCAGAAAGGACTCCTCGTGTTCGTCGCCTGGCGCGACCTCCGGCACGCCCGCGGCCGGTTCATCCTCATCGGCGGCGTCGTCGCCCTCATCACCGTGCTGGTCGGCTTCCTCGCCGGCCTCACCGGCGGCCTCGCAGCCCAGAACGTCTCCGCCGTGCTCGGCCTCCCCGGCGACCGGCTCGTGCTGCAGAAGCCGGCGGGAGGCGCGGCGAGCTTCAGCGAATCGGCGCTGTCCGCCTCCGTCGTGGACGCGTGGCGGCAGGCCGACGGCGTGACAGCCGTCGTGCCGGTCGGCATCGCGCAGTCGCGTGCGACGCAGGAGGGCGCCTCCGCGGGCGTCGCGCTGTTCGGCCTCCCCGCCGACGCCGGTGACACCGGCGCGACGGCGCTCACCCGTCTCGCTCCGGCCGCGGACACCGAGGTCGGCCTCTCCGCGGGTGCGGCGAAGGACCTCCACGCGGCCGTCGGCGACACCGTCTCGATCCTCGGCGCGGACTATCGCGTCGCGACCGTCGGCGGCGACGCCTGGTACAGCCACACCCCTGTGATCGCGCTGACCCCGGACTCCTGGGCCGCCGCCGACAAGCGGATGGGCGGCGACGGGGAGCCGACCGTCCTGGCCGTGTCGGGCAGCCCGCAGTGGGACGCCGTCGCGAGCCGCACCGGCACGTCCGCCCAGCCCGGCCTCCTGAGCCTGACGGCGCTGGAGACGTTCAAGAGCGAGATCGGCTCGCTCGGCCTCATGGTCGCGATGCTGTTCGGCATCTCCGCGCTCGTCGTCGGCGCCTTCTTCACGGTGTGGACGATGCAGCGCTCGGGCGACATCGCCGTGCTCAAGGCCCTCGGCGCCACGCAGCGCTCGCTGGTGGCCGACGCGCTCGGGCAGGCGCTCGTCGTACTGGTGGCCGGGATCGGCGCGGGAATGCTCGTGGTCCTCGGCCTCGGAGCCCTCGCCTCCGGCGCGCTGCCCTTCCTCGTCGCCCCGCTCACCACGGCGGTCCCCGCGGTCGCGATGACCCTGCTGGGGCTCGCGGGCGCGGCCTTCGCCCTCCGCACCGTCACCTCCGCCGACCCCCTCACCGCACTCGGGAGCAACCGATGATCACCCTCGACGACGTCACCCTCACCTTCCCCGACGGAGCCTCCCGCGTCACCGCGGTCGACCACGTCACGCTGCACGGCCGCTCAGGAGTGGTCACCGGGATCACCGGGCCGTCCGGCTCCGGCAAGTCGAGCATCCTGGCGCTGGCCGCCACGCTCATCCGCCCGGACTCGGGCAGCGTCCTGATCGGCGGCGAGGACGCGGCGGCGCTGACGGCGGAGCAGGCCACGAGCCTGCGCCGCGAGCGGATCGGGATCGTGTTCCAGCAGTCGAACCTGCTGGCCTCCCTCACGGCCCGCGAGCAGCTGCAGGTGATGGGCGAGCTCGGCGGGTCCCGGCGCCGGACCGCCCGCGCCCAGGTCCGCGAACGGGTGGACGAGCTGCTCGACGCGGTCGGGCTGGGCGCGCACGCGGACAAGCGGCCCGCACAGCTCTCGGGAGGCCAGCGGCAGCGGGTCGCCATCGCACGCGCCCTGGTGCGCAGCCCGCAGGTGCTGCTGGTGGACGAGCCGACGAGCGCGCTCGACCAGGAGAGCGGCGCCGCGGTGATGGACCTGATCGCCCGGCTCACGCACGCGCGCGGTACCGCGACGCTGCTGGTCACGCACGACCTCGTCCATTCGCCGGCGCTGGACGAGCTGGTCACCGTGGTGGACGGGCGGGTCACCGGGGTCCAGAACCTGTTGAGGGTCGTCGTCTAAACTGCGTGACCGTGCAGGTGGAGGCGTGAGCGAGACGAAGGGACGGCACTCGGCCGACCCGGTGATCGCTGCGCCCGTCCGCCGCCCGCGCCGCCGGAGGTCCCGGGCGAGCGGCGGACTCGTCGTCGTCGCGCTCACCCTGAGTGTCGGACTCGGGCTCACGCTCTTCGCGACCGGGCCCCACATCGACGCACTCGCCCTGCTGAGCACGCCGCAGGAGAGCGCCGGGCACGACCCGGGCGCGCATCCGGCGCAGACCGGCCCGTCGTCGCGACCGACCCCGGACGCGGCGCCCACGCCGGCGACGGCCGTCCCGCAGGACCCCGCGGTAGCGGCGCCCCCGGCGGCTGCCGTCACGCCGGCGCCGGCTGCTCCGCCACCCGCCGCTGTCGACCAGGCACCGGCTCCTGCCCCAGCCCCTGCCCCCGCCCCCGCTCCGCCCGCAGCGGGCAAGAGCGGGTCGGCTCCGGGGCACACCAAGTCACCGCATCCCTGAGCCGGGGCGCCGCCTCGCTGCAACCAGGTCGTCGCCCAGCGCGTCCACCGGTCCGACGATCACCGACTCCAGGCGGCGCACGACGTCGAGGTAGTCGCCCGTCCAGATGATCCGGACGGCCCGCGCGACGATGTGGCCGGAGGCGTCGCCGAGGTCGTCCGCGACGACGTCGGCCAGCCGGTGGCGGTCCTCCGGATCGGACGGCGTTGGCGCGGGGAGCGGTTCGCGCGCGACCAGGCTCGACGCCAGCTGCTCGTACCAGCCGTCGAGCCGCGTAAGGGAGCCCTCCAGCGACCGGCGGGCTCCCTCGCGCTCGTCGCCCGCGGCCTCCTGCCGGCGCCAGAGGTCGAGGATGGCGTCGCTCGCCAGCCGGACCCCGGCGACGCCGCCGACCGACGCCGACACCTCCGCGAGCGGACGCTGCTTACTCCCGCGCTCGCCCAGGTAGGTGCGGAACGCGTCGTCCAGCCGTCGTGCGGCGGCGGCCGCCCGGAGCGCCTGCTGCCGGGGCTCCGGATGCTCCTCCGCGTTCGTCTCGCACCGTGCCAGCCCGTAGGCGACGGTCGCGCCGAGGTAGCGCACGCTCTCCCGGTACGCCTCCGCCAGCGCCTGCCGGAGCGACGCGGCCGCCCCGCGCGGCCAGAACAGCAGCCCGACGACCAGGCTCACGGCGCAGCCGAGCGCGATGTCCTCGATGCGGATCAGGCCGACCGTCCAGCCGGACGGCGCGATGAGGTTGAACAGCAGCACCAGCAGGATCGTGAACGCCGCCTGCCCCGCGGCGAACGAGATCGCGGCGGGCGCGATGCCCGCCACGAGGATGGCGATCGGGAGCAGCACCCAGATCACGACACGGTTGTCGCCGATGGCGAGCATCGCGAGCGCGCCGACCAGCACTCCGACCGCGGTGCCGATCACGCCGCGCAGCACGGTCTGGCCGGTGCTCAGCGCGTTCGAGCGCAGCACGGAGAGCGTGCCGAGCACGACCCAGAACGAGTGCTGCACGCCGGTGAGGTTGGCCAGCGCCACAGCCAGCCCGAGCGCGATGGCGCCGCGGATGCTGTTGCGCAGCCACACCGAGTTCCAGCCGATGAACCCGCTCGCGCGCTCGGCGGCGGCGGCGACGGGACCGGCCAGGTCGCCGGGCTGCCGCCCCACGAGACGCTGCCACCAGGTGCGGCGCTCCGCGCGCGCCGTGAGCGCGATGTTCCCGGCCACGGTCTCGACCGCCTGGGCGAGCTCCTGCGCGCGGAAGCCCGGGTCGAGCGCGGTCACGATGTCGTCGGCGACCCGGCGGCCGCCGTCCGGGTCGGGGGCGACCGGGAGCGCCATCGTGGCGGCCTCCACGCCGGTGCGCGCCTCCACCAGGAGGGTGAGCGCGGTGTCCAGGGCGGCGGGGTCGCCGCCGTGCTGCGCGAGGAGGGTCGCGCCCTCCTCCAGCACCGCCGCCGACGTGCTCTTCACCTCGAACGCGGCGACGTGGACGGGACCGTGGATCGCCGCCGTGATCTTGACGTGGTCGAACTGCGCGATCACGGAGTTCAGCCAGTTCAGCTCGTCCACCAGCCGGACGATCGTCCGCGCCGACGTGCTGAGGCCGGTCGGCCGGTACGGGGTGCGCAGGAACGCGGTGTGCAGGGCGTCGACCGCGGCGTCGGCCGCCGCGACGGCGCGGTCGCGCTCGGCCGCGAGGTCGGGGCTGCCGGCGCGGAGCATCGCCGCGGCCTCCGCGCGCAGCCGCGTCGCGAGCGCCCGGCAGGCGTCGACGGCGGGCGTGCGCAGCGGCTCCCGCGCGGGCGCCGGCCAGAGCGCGACGATCGCGACGACCGCGACGACGGAGGCGATCCCCCAGCCGAGCAGCCGCGGTCCGATCGAGCCGACGGTCCCGGGAAGCGTGACCGGCAGGATGAACGCCAGCAGCAGCGAGGTGCTCGCCGAGGCCGTGACCGAGCTCACCGAGCCCGCGAAGAGCACGGCGAACGCCACCACGGCCATTGCGACCGCGGAGAGCCAGACCGGGCGCGACGCGAGCGTGCCGAGGCAGACGAGCACCGCGCCCGCCACCGCGAGCGCCAGCTGGGCCTGCACCCGGTCGACCAGCGGCCCGCTGAAGTCGACGAGCAGCAGCATCGCGAACGATCCGAACGCCGCGAACGTGGCGACCTGCCCGTCGTGGAGGATGAGGCTCCCGAACGCGAACAACAGGGGCATGACGATCGCGGCACGGCCGGCCCGGCGCAGGGCGGCGAAGTCGGGGTCGTGTCGCCTCAGCCAGTCCGCCGCACGCATCAACCCTCCTCGCTCGTCACCGCACACCCTAGCCCGGTGCGCACCCGCCCGCGGAGTGGTGGGGGTCAGCGGTCGGAGCCCGCCTCGCCGCCGCCGCCCGGCTGGTTGGTCTGCGAGCCGCCGCCGGTGGCAGGGGGGCCGGCGTGGGAGCAGGCTGGTGGTGCGAGGGGGCCTGCTTCTGCGTGGACGACGCGCCGGAGGCTCCCTGATCGTCGCCCTGACCTCCGCCGCCGCCCTGGCCCTGGCCCGACCCGCTGCTCGTGCCTCCGCTGCGGCCGGGGTCGGCGCCGGCGGCGCCCGCTCCGCCCACGCCTGCGTGCGACTCCGCGCCGAGCTGGGCTCCGGACGCGGGCTGCTCCTGCGCCGCCGTCGATGGCGGCGCAGCCTGGCTCCCGTGCGCGTCGCCGGCCCCGGCCGACGCCGAGCCGCGGTAGTCTCCCCGTTGCGCGGCGACGGCGTCGCCTCGTTCGCCTCGTCACGCCGCGCTGCGGGCGGGGCGGGCGTCGGACGCGCGGGACGCCCGACGAGCTTCCCCAGGCTGGAGATCGCGTCGCCGACGACCGCGTGGAACGCGGGGCTCGCCGCGGCGGCGGACGCTCCCCGGCCAGCGCCGCGGCCAGGAGCACCACAGTGGTCGTCCGCGTGCTGTGGCGGGCGAACCACGACGCGCGCGCCGGGCGGCGGCCGGACATCAGCCGCACCACGTCGCGCGAGGGCGCGGGCGGCTCCGCGGCGGCGGTCGCCTTCAGCTCGTCGAGGAGGGCGGCGAGCGCCGCGTCGTCCTCCAGGCCGGCCTCCTGAAGGAGGCGCAGCACCGGGTCGTCGGCAGGATCCGCGGTCATCGCACCTCCTCCGGTTCCCGGCCGGCGTCCACCAGAGCAGCCGCCTGGTCGTCGCTCGCGACCTCCCGGCGCAGCGCGAGCAGGGCCCGGCGCTGGAGCTGCTTGACCGCGCCGGGGCTGCGGCCCATGATCCCGGCGACCTCCTCGATGCTGAGCTCGGCCAGGATGCGCAGCGCGATGACGTCGCGGTACTCGGGGGTCAGCCGCCCGAGCAGCTCGGCCACGCCGGTCTCGCCGTGCACGACGTCGTCTTCGGCGGACGGCGTGCTGCGGGTGTCAGTGAGCGGGTCGTAGGCGACGGCGGCCGGGACGCGGGAGCGCCGCCGGTGGTGGTCGACCACCCGGGCGTGCGCGATGGTGAAGAGGAGGGCGCGGAGGCCGTCCCGCCCTCCGGAGAGCGACTCCAGCCGCGGGTAGAGCGCGACGAAGACGTCCTGCGTCACGGCCTCCGGATCGTCCACGCCCTGCGAGCGGAGGTAGGCCAGCAGCGACGCCGCGTGGGTCCGGTAGGCGTCGGTGAACAGCACGGCGGTACCGCCGGTGTCGCGGTGCGCGCGCTCCTTCACGGGCCGGGCCTCACGCGGCCACTCTAGCGGGACCAGCCACTCCGACGGGAGGAGGCCGACCGCGGAGCGCAGCGCGATGCCACCATCACCACCGCCCGCCGCGAGAACCCGAGCCCGCGGCAGGCAGTGGTCCATCGTCTAGGCCTTCCGCGCGCCGTACGACGCCCCGGCCGGGCCGGTCGGGACCCGCGCGCCCCGGGGGTTGGCGCAGCGGTTCCCTCCGGCCCGACCGGGACTTCCGCGAAGCGGACGCCGGCCGGGGCGGTGACACGGGCACGATGGGCGGCGGACTTCACGGGGACGACCGAAGTCGCACAGCACGCCGCGATGGCACCCGTCCCCTGTGCCGGCTCCGCGGGGGCGGCGGAGACGGAGGTGGGGACGGGGGTCGTGAGGGGCATCCGGGTCCTTCCTGATATCCGGGGAAGGCCGACGCCCTCGGTGACTTAATCGCCGGGAGGCGCGAAAGGTTACGCGGGAGCGGAGGATTTCCGCAGGGGCCATGATCGGGGCAGCGCGCGCCGACGGACAGCACCCCAGAAGGAGGTCGGCCAGCTCCCGAAGCTCAAGCGGCGATCGAGGGGAACGGATCCCTATCCTGACAGGATGAGCGTCCTGCCGCCTCCGCCGCCGCCCGGCTGGTATCCCGACCCGACCCCCGCGCCGTCGTACCGCTGGTGGAGCGGCGGGTCGTGGACGGGGTACACCTGGCCGGTCGGTGCTCAGGCCTCGGCGGCGTCGCACGGGGGGTCCGTGCAGACGGTCTCCGCCGCGTCCTCCGGCTCCCCGCGCCGCACCAAGGGGCTGGGCCGCTGGGGAGGCTGGCTGATCGTCGCGGGCAGCGCCGCGGTGTGGCTGTGGCTGTTCGGCCTCAGCCTCCTGTTCTCCGCGCTCGCCCCGCACGCGCACGACGGCGCGCCGCCGGTCCTCTCGCCGTACCTGCTGGTGACCGGCAGCGGCACCGCGGCCGCCGCGATCTTCTACACGATGGCCTACAAGCTGCGGCCGGAGAACCGGCTCAGCGTTCCGCGCCTCGTCACGGTCGCGCTGCTCGGCGGCGCCGTCGCGACTCTGCTGCCGGTCGAGGGCCTCATCGACATCGCGGCAGGTGGGTCCTCGCTGCATCCCAGCCTCGCCGTGCTGGCCTGCGCCGGTCTCGTGGAGGAGCTGGCCAAGATGCTCTGCGCGGTGCTGCTCTGCCTGCGGCTGCCGGTCAAGAACGCCCGGATCGGGCTGTTCGTCGGCGGCGCGGTGGGCCTCGGCTTCAGCGTCATCGAGAACCTCGGCTACCTCCAGCAGTCGTTCGCGCTCGGGCAGGCCGACGGCGCAGGGCTCGGGCTCTTCCTCACCACGACGGCGGCCCGCCAGCTCAGCGGACCGTTCCTGCACCTGGTCTTCTCCGCGCTGCTCGGCGCGGCGGTGTTCGGCGCGGCGCGCGACGGGCGGTTCCGGATCACGTTCGGCGTGGTGGCCGCATACCTCGGTGTGGCCGCCGCGCACGGGCTGTTCGACGCGCTGCAGTGGACGGCGAGCGTACGCGCGCTCGGCCCGGCGAGCGGGCTCCTCGTGGTGCTGCTCTCACTGGTGTTCGCGGTGGGGAGCGGCCTCACCTGGCTGTACGTGGTGCGGCGTGTGCGGAGCAGGGAGGCCGCCGCCGCGGCCTAGGAGCGCGTCGGTCCCCGCCCGACGGGACGGGGACCGACGCGCCCGGAACTCAGTGCTTCAGGGTCGCGTGGTGCGTGAGCGGCGCCACCGGCAGCGTCGGGCCGACCGGGTGGTCGGCGACCGGTGCGCTGCCCCCGGAGGCGCCCGTCTTCGCGGCCGCCGGCGCGAGGCCCGCCGCAGGGAGGAGCGGGGCGATCACCGAGTAGACCTCGTCGCAACTCGTCAGCCCTGCGACGCTCGGGTTCAGCGCGGTGGTGCCGCCGATCAGGGTGACGTCGTTCGCGCCCAGGAAGAAGATGTCGTCCAGGGTCCGCTGCGGCACGCACGTGGCGGTGGTGATGAACAGCGGCGACGAGGACTTGCCCGCCCAGGCCGACGCGCTCAGCGCGTCGGGGAAGTTCATCCCGTTCGCCAGGATGACGTGGCTGCTGTTGGTGAAGGCGCCCTCGACCACCTGCTGGGAGGAGTCGAACCGGTTGGCGCCCGCGAGGTGCGTCACCGTCCCGAAGCGGGCGAAGTCCGCCACCAGGGAGGGCGACATGACGCTCGAGCCTCCGATGATGACGATCTTGTTCGTGCCGAGCGACAGCAGCAGCGACGCCGTGGCCTGGTCGACGGACGTGGCCGCGCTGTTCACCAGCAGCAGCGGAGCGTGCTGGCTGCCCGCCGCGCCGCCCGCGCTGAGCGAGTCGGGGAAGTTCCAGCCGGTGGAGACGTACACCGTCGGCGCCGTCGTGAAGGAATGCTGAATCACGGCCCGGGAGGTCGCGAACCGGTCGGCCCCGTACACACGCTGCACGTGGGGCGCCAGCGACTGGAGCGCGCCGAACACGCTGTCGCCGACCACCGCCGGGCCGCCCACGACCACGATGTTGGTCGGGTGCAGGCGCGTGATCTCCGCCGACACCGACGCCGGCAGGACGTCCTGACCGGTCAGCAGCAGCGGGCCGGAGTCCTGAGCCGCGGCGGGACCGCCCGAGAGCGCGTCCGGGAACGACAGCCCGTTGGCGACGTACACGGTGCCGACGGTGGACGGGTCGGGGTACGACGCCTTGGAGACCTCCACCGAGGTCGCGAACCGGTCGGCGCCGGAGGTCCGGTCGACCGTGACCACGCGGATCGTGTAGGTCTGCGTCACGCTGTCGTTGTAGCTGTCGGTCACCGTCACGCTGAAGGTGGAAGAGCCGGTCGTGGTCGGGGTGCCGGAGATCGTGTCGCCGTTCAGGCCGAGGCCGGCAGGCAGGGCGCCGCCGGTGATGGCGAACGTCGGGCTCGGCCCGTAGGCGGCGAGCTGCTGCGAATAGGGCTGCCCCGCCGCGGCGACGCCGGACGCGCTGCCGAGGATCGAGACCGGCTCGTACATCCCCCAGAGGGTCGAGCCCGCGCCCATGAAGATCGTGTTGCTGAACGGGTCGACCGACATGCCCAGCAGCGGGGTCGACCCCGTGGTGAACTCGAGGTGCTGCGAGCCGACGACGGTGTCGATGGCGAACACCGTCTGGCCGGCCTCCAGCAGCACGGACTGCGTTGTCGGGTCGATCGACATGGTCGAGATGCCTGTTCCCAGCCCGAACTGCAGGTTGATCGTCTGGGAGACCGTCTGCGCGACCGCATCCACCACCGTGACCTGGCTCCCCAGCCCGAGGTACGCCTTGTGGTGTGCCGCGTCGACCGTCATCGCGGTGGTGCCGGCCGGGGCCGCCACCGTCACGGTGACGGTTCCCGCCGCCTCATCGACGATCGAGACCGTTCCGTTGGGGTCGACGGTGAAGATCGTGCCCGTCGAGGTGTCGACGCCGATGAGGGAAGGCGCGCCGCCGACCGTGATCGCCGTGCCCTGGCTCAGGGTCGACTCGTCCACACTGAGGATGGTGCCGGTCGTGCCGGTGGTCACGAGGACCTTGCCCGTGGTGCGGTCGACGGTGAGGTGCTGCACATTGCCGGAGAGCGTGACTGTGCCGGTGATCGTCACCGTGCGCTCGTCGATGCGGTACAGCTTCTTGCCCGCGGCGTCCAGCACCCAGACGAACGCCTTGCTCGGGTCGGCCGCGAGGAGCGGGCTGGCCGCACCGGGGACGGGGACCGTCGCGGCGAGCCCGCCCGAGTACTCGTCGACCACGTCGACGACTCCGTTGCGGCCGACGAAGACCCCGCCGGTGTACGGGTCGACGGCCGTGTCCGTCGCCACCCCGGCGAGAGAGGTCGTGAAGGCGGTGCTGGGGCCCATGTTCCCGGGCTGGGCCGCGGCCGGCAGTGAGCCGGCGGCGAGCACACCGCCGGCGACCAGCGCGACGGCGGCGACGGCCGCGACTGCTCGCCGGCGTCGGCGTGGCGGCGCGGCGACGGCGTCCTGGGCGGGAATGTTTGAGGCAGTGCGTTCGGGCAACGGCGGCTCATTTCGGGTACGGCTCGTCAGTGACCCCCACGAGCATCCCGCTCAGTTAAAACCATTCGGCCGGTTTTCCCTCTACCCCAATACAGGGGACATCTCGCGACGGCCCTAGGATCGCCCCATGACCGCATTCGACGAGGCCGAACTGAGCGGCCTCCGGCGCGGGCTGACGGCTTTCTGCTACCAGCTCCTCGGCTCCCCGTTCGAGGCCGAGGACGCGGCGCAGGACGCCCTGGAGCGGAGCTGGCGCGCACGCGACACCTTCGACCCGGCCAAGGGGTCGCTCTCGACCTGGTGCTACCGGATCGCCCGCAACGTCTGCGTCGACCGGCTGCGGGAGGCGCCGCGGCGGCCCCTGCCGCGCGACCTCCAGGATCCCGGGCTGGAGGCCGGCGCCCCGCTGGTGCCCGCGCTCGACGTGCCGTGGCTGCTTCCGGCGCCGACCGGCTGGGCAGCGGTCTCGGACGTCGAGGGCCGCGCCGAGCGGCGCGAGGAGGTGCGGTTCGCGGTGACGGCGATGCTGCAGTACCTGTCCCCCGTGCAGCGCGGAGCGTTCGTCCTCCGCGACGTGATCGGGCTCAGCGCTGCCGAGACGGCCGCGGTGCTGGAGGTGTCGGTGGCGTCGGCGAACTCCGCGCTCCAGCGGGCGCGCACCGCGATCGCCGCCGGGGTCGAGCGTGCGAAGCCGCCCGCGCCCGGGGCCGTCGAAGGCTACGCTCGCGCGATCGAGCGGGCCGACGTGAGCGCGCTGGCGTCCCTGGTCGCCGACGACCTGGTGTTCGAGATGCCGCCGGTGCCGGACTGGTCGATCGGTGTCGCGCCGTACCTGGCGTTCATGGAGCACCTGTTCTCGTGGCGCGGCGTCGAGTGGTCGACCACCCCGATCTCGGCAGGCGGCCAGCCGGGCTTCCTCCTCTACCGGGGCGCCGGGGAGGCGCGCGAGCCGCACACGCTCCAGCTCTTCGACGGGGACGCCGGCGGCGCGATCGGGCATGTGCTCGTGTACCGGCATCCCCGGCTGTTCGCCCTGTTCGAGGAGACCGCTGCAGCCGTGCGATGATTTCCGGCCCTCCCGCACGTATCCACTGATGACAGCGAGGCGCGGTGTCGGAGAGGACCATCATGGGAGAGCTGATCGTCGTGCAGTTCATCACGCTGGACGGGGTCGTGGAAGACCCGGACGGCAGCGGCGGCGCGCCGTTCGGCGGCTGGGCGATGCGGTTCGGGCCGCAGGGCGTCGCCGGGGACAAGTTCCGGCTCGGGGCGATCCTGGAGACGGGGACGCTGCTGTTCGGCCGCCGCACCTGGGAGCACTTCAGCACGCTGTGGCCGGCGCGCGACGACGACTTCTCGCGGTCGATGAACCGCGCGGCGAAAGCGGTCGTGAGCGGCAGCCCGGTGGAGGTCGCGCGCTGGTCGAACACCGAGCAGGTGGCGGGGTCCCTGGAGGACTGGCTGGAGGGGACACTGCCGGAGCGCGACGTGGTCGTCATCGGCAGCGGCACCCTGCTCGGCCCGCTGGCCGCGGCCGATCGGGTGGACGAGTACCGGCTGCTGACCTTCCCGACGGCGGTCGGCGCGGGGCGGCGGCTGTTCCCGGACGGGGCCCTCCTCACGCTGACCTCGTCGGAGCAGGTGGGGCCCGCGAGCCTGACGCGGTACCGGAGGGCGTGACGGAGGGGGCTGCCCGCCGGACCCGCCGGGGCCGTAGATTCTGCACATGGCCGCGACCCCCTCCCCTCGTCCGGCGAGCCCCCGCTCGACGGGCCGAAGACCTGCGACGCCGGCGGGATGATCGACATCCACCGGCTCTACCGGCACGCTTTCGGCGAGGCGGGCGGCCTGGTGGACGGCGTGGCCGACGGCGACAGCGCCCACGCCGACGTCGTCGCATCCCAGCTCGACCTCATCTCCGTCTCCCTGCACGCCCACCACGAGGGCGAGGACGCGAAGCTGTGGCCGGCGATCGACGCGCGCGCGCCGTCGTGCGCCCTCCACGTCGAGCGGATGAAGCGGCAGCACGCGGCGATGCTCGTGCAGCTGACCGCGCTCGACGCAGCGCTGCCCGGCTGGCGCACGGCTCCGGGAGCCACGACCGTCGAGCCGGTGCGGTCCGCGCTCGCGGGGATCAACGCCGCGCTCGCCGAGCACCTCCCCGACGAAGAGGCGAACATCGTCCCGGTCATGGAGCACGTGGTCACGAAGGACGAGGAGAAGTGGTTCGCCGACCACGGCCGCCGCAGCACGCCGAGGGGCCAGCAGTGGAACATGCTGGGCGCGATCCTCGCGGCGCAGCCGGACGGCGGCGACATCTGGATGAGGAAGAACCTGCCCGCGCCGGTCGTCCTGATCTGGCGCTGGGTGGGGCGCCCGCGGTACCGGCGTTACCGCGCGGCGCTGGAGGGCCGGTCGCCGTCCGCGTCCGCTCGCTGAGCGAACGCGATCAGCCGCTGCTGCGACTCCGCATAGGAGGTCGCGACCGGCACGTCGCGCCCGTCGCGCACCGCCTCGGCGGCATCCACCGCCGCGTCGATCGCCACCCGGTACGGCAGCGAGCCGGTGCTGACCCGGCGGACGCCGAGCACCTGGAGGTCGTCCAGGCCGAGCCCGGGGACGACCAGGACGTTCAGTGGCAGCGGGACGGCGGCGGCGAGCCGCTCGATGGTGGCGGGATCGGTGACGCCCGGCACGAAGATCCCGTCCGCGCCGGCGTCGGCGTAGGTCGCGGCCCTGGCCGCGACCGCCTCCACCGTGTCGTCCTCGTGGAACCAGTAGGAGTCGACGCGCGCGTTGACGAACACTCCGGGAGCCTCCCGCTTGACGGCCGCGATCTTGGCCGCGGGGACGGCCGGGTCGACGAGGCGCCCGTCCGCGGAGTCCTCCAGGTTCACCCCGACGACGCCGTCCGCGGCGAGCGCGGCCACGAAGGCGGCCACTGCTGACGGATCGTCGCTGTAGCCGTCCTCGATGTCGGCGGTGAGGAAGACGTCGAGCGTGGCGATCCGGCGGACGAGCTCGACGGTGGCGTCCCGGCTGGCGCTGCCGGCGTCGGGGCGCCCGGCGGACGCGTTGACGCCGAAGCTCGTCGTGCCGACGGCGGGGAAGCCGGCGGCGGCGAAGGCGATGGCGCTGCCCGCGTCCCACGCGTTCGGGAGCAGGAGCGGCTGGTCGCCGTGGTGCAGGTCGCGGAACGCGGCGAGGTCGCGGACGGTCATGGGTGGGGCTCCCCTCGTTGGGTGGGAGGGTACTCCGGTGGGAGGGGGCGCGTCATGGTTCCCCCTGCCCGAGCTCTCTCCTGTGTCGGCGCCATCCCAGTTGGGCGGCGACCGCGGCTCGGAGGCTGAGTCGCGCGCGGGGCGCTCGGACGGGTTCAGTCACCGAGCGCCCCGCGACCCGCGGATCCGGCCCGTCGTTCAGCGCGCCGCCGCCCGCAGCGCCCGCAGCGTCGCCGCGATCCCCTCCTCGACCGGCGTCGCCGCTACGCCGAAGGCGCTCTCGAACGCGGTCGAGTCGAACAGGTACGGCGCTTCGTACTGGTAGGCCATCTCCAGCGTCTCGCGGGCCGGCGTGCTGAAGAGGGCGCCGATCCGGAGGGTGGCGCGGCCGATGACCTTCACGCGTGCGGTGGGGCCCGCGGCGAGGCGGAGGTACTCGCGGCCGGTCAGCGCCGGTGCGGTCGGCAGGTGCCAGGTGCGGCCCCGCGCGGCCGGGTCCGTGCCCAGCACGGCGAGCGCCGCACCGACGTCGGGCGTGTAGGTGAGCGAGTGCGGCTGGTCGGCGTCCACGAGCCAGGAGCCCGGCTTGCCGCGGGCGATCGGGGCGAGGCCGAACAGGTCGAAGGCGCTCGTGTCGGCTCCAGGACCGTAGAAGTCGGCGCTGCGGCCGATCGTGACGTCGAGCCCGCACGCGGAGGCGGCCTCCAGCGCGCGCACCACGTCGGCGCGGATCGCGCCCTTGCGGCTGTTGGGGCGCAGCGCAGTCTGCTCGGTCATCGGGCCGCGCAGCTCGCCGTACGCGTAGACGTTGTCGAGGTACACCAGGCGGACCCCGTGCTCGAGCGCGGCGTCCACCACGTTCCGCGCGATGACCGGCCACTGCTGCGCCCACACCCGCGCCGAGTACGCCGGGGCTACGACCAGGTACGCGACCTCCGCGCCGTCCAGCACCCGCGCCACGTCGGCGGCGTCGAGGAGGTCGCCGGTGGCGGACGTCGCGCCGTCGACCGCCGAGGGGCGGCGTCCGACCGAGACCGGGGACCGCCCGGCCCGGACGAGCGCGCGCACGGTCTCCCGGCCGGCCACGCCGTTGCCGCCCAGGACGACGTGACGGTCGGCGCTCATCCGGAGTCCTCTCGTTGGGGTCAGGACCAACCTAAAGCCGCGCGCGCCTCCGTGTCAGGTCACAGCCGCAGCCGCACCACGAACCCGAGGAACCCCAGCACCGGCACGGCGAGCACCGACGCGACCGCGATCACCGTGCGCACGACCTCGAATCGAAGCGCGCGCCGCAGCCCGACGACGGCGAGCACCCCGATCAGCCCGCCGACGCAGTTCAGGAGGACGTCGTCGATGTCGGACGCCCCGACGGCGAGCATCCACTGCAGGATCTCCACGGCCACGCTCACGGCCGCGACGACCAGCAGGTTCGACCACAGTCGCGCCCTGCGCCGCAGGAACGTCAGATACGCGCCGAGCGGCACGAAGGCGAGGACGTTCCCGGCGAGATTCGCGAACGCGAACCGCCGCACGCCCGCGGGGCCGTCGAGGTAGTTCCCGATGCTCGCGAACGGGATCAGGTTGAGTGACCGCTCGGAGCCGGGCACCCGGGAGAACAGCAGCAGCTTCGCCAGGAACACCAGGTAGAGGGCGAACGCCACCCAGATGACGGCGGACTCGACCTTCGCCCGCGTGGTCGGGGGCTGCGTCTCGGTGGGCGACGGGCTGGGCACGACAGGACGCTAGCGGCCCGACCTTTCCACCGGCTGCACGAACGCCTCACGGCGTGGCGGTCGGGACCGGCGTCGGCGTCGCCGTGGGCGCCGGGGTGTCGGTCGGCTGCGGCGCCGGTGTCCCCGTCGGAGCAGGCGCGGGAGCCGGCCCGGGATTCGCGGTCGGGCCCGGGGTGCTGCCCGGCGCTCCCGAGGGGGTGGGCGCAGGCGAGGGAGCAGGCGCCGGCACCGAGGTCGCCCCACCGCCCGGCACCTGAACGGCGGCCGGATCGCGGGCGATGATGTCCTTCAGCTCCTGCTCGAAGACGAGCAACTGCGATTGCACCGCCGAGAGCCCGAGTCCCTGGAGGTTGTGCGAGAAGGCCATGATCTTCGCCCAGAGCGCGGCGATCCGGCTCATCGTCGCGGCGTCGGGCCGGCTGCTCACCGTCAGCACCAGCTGGTTCGCCAGCGCGGCGGTCACGCAGTCGACGCAGCCGTAGTTGGCTGCCACCGCCAGGTTCTGCGGCACCACGACGTGCGTCTCCCCGACGAGGATCACCACCTGGAACGCCACGCCGACGGTCGTGCAGCCGGAGCAGTGCGCGAACGCGTACGCGGAGTTGGTGTTCAGAGCCGACTGGCCGCCGGTCACCCACACCAGCGCGAAGGCGACGTCGTACAGCGTGGACCCGTTCGTGGTGTTCACCGCGAGCGCCTGGTTGTCGCCGGGGCGCGGCGGGGCGGGCTTGGTGAACGGGAAGACCCAGGACGGCGACCGGCCGTCGCGCGGGACCAGGACCATCGCGAGCTGCGGATGGTCGGCGGTCGGCCGGGCGCCGCCGCCGGGCCAGATCGTCTGCACGGCCCCCGTCGTACCGGCGGTGAGCCGGCCGGACTGGAGGGTCGCCGGCGCGAGGACGTCCGTGAGCGTGCCGCGCTCGTAGGGCTGGATGGGGCGATACGTCTGCGGCGCCGGCCACCAGGCGAAGGCGAGGCCGCCGATCATCGCCAGCACGAGCGCGGCCGCGACGCCGCGGCGCACCGGCCTCCCGCGCGTGCCCGTCCAGAGCCGCACGAGGCCGGTCCGGGCGAGCCGGAACAGGATGTAGAGGGTGCCCAGGATCGGCAGAGCCGTCGCGAGCATGAGGACGAGCTGCGCCGCCCCCGCCGCCAGGTCGCCGCGGCCGGACACCACGGCGAGCACGTGGGCCCGCTCCGCCAGCGCGGCCCACGCCGTGGCGAGCACGCGGGGCAGCGTCAGCACCATCGCCACCAGCGAGAACAGCAGCATCGGGACGACGACGAGCACCCAGACGCTGACCACGGCACGCGCCCACGGCCGGAGGGTCCGGGACTCCGGGCGGCGCCAGCGCCACGGCAGGAGGCCGAGCAGGGTCGGCCCGATGCGCTGGAAGAGGTCCGGCACACCGGTCAGGTCCGCCAGCACGTGATACCCGTCGAACCGGACGGTCGGCAGCAGCTGGTGGACCATCTGCAGGAGCTGCGTGAGCACGACGAGCAGCAGCGCATCCCAGCGGGTGGCGAACCAGACGCCGACGATGGCGACGGCGACGATCGCGTTGAAGTAGAGGCCGCCGAGGTCGGTGCGGACGCGGCCGAGCCGGCCGAGCCGGTACGAGTCGGTGACGTCGGTGAAGAACGCCGGCCAGAACAGGTAGAGGCCCATCCCCATCCGGCCGGGGGTGGCGCCGCCGTACCGCGCCGCCGCCGCGTGGCCGAACTCGTGGAAGCCCGCCGACAGCACAGTCACGGCGACGATGAGCAGCAGGACGCCCGGGTCCTGGAACGCGTGGTACGTCGCCGACGCCAGGCCCTGCACCAGCAGCAGCCACCAGCACGCCGCCACGAACAGGCAGATCACCGGCACGACGACGAGTGGATGGAACAGCCGGGCGAACGGCCCGGTGAGCCGCCGGGTGCGGTCGGGATCGGTGATCTCCTTCCGCAGCCGCAGCCCGAGCAGCGGGGACGATCGCTTGACCTCCGGCTCGCCGCCGTCCGCGCGGGTGAGCAGGCCCAGCGGGCGGAGCGACGAGTCGACCAGGTGCGCGACGTCGGCGGGGCGGACGGCGCGGCCCACCCGCTCGCTGACGCGTTGCGCGATCAGGCCGAGGTCGCTCGAGCCGTCGACCTCGTCGAGGATCGCGAACAGCAGCGGCGTGAGCTGGAGGACCTGACCGTCGCCGCGGCGGGCGAGCGATGGCGGCTCGCGGTACCCGGAACCGCGCATGGCGCCGATCAGCTGGACGCCCTCGGCGCGGGCGGGCACCTCGGTGGAGCGGTCGACGCTCTCCCCCGGCGGCTTCGATGCGATGGTCACAGCGGTGCGTTACGGCTGCGCCGGCGGCTGTCCGATGGTCGACTGCTGGCCCGCGGTCGCGTCCGCCGAGCCGGTGATGGTCTGGTCGATCGCGGCGTCCTGGTGCGAGACGGCGGCGGCCTGGCTGTCGATCGAGCCGATGTTGGCGGCCACGCTGGCGTCGATCGGCGCCGCGACGTTCGCGTTCGCGGCGACCGCGCCGTTGATCGGGGCCGCGATGTGCGCGTCGGCGGCGGCGTTGATGTTCACGTTGAGGAGGTTGCCGTCCGTGATCGAGCCGGGGGTGGCGGTCGGCTGCGGAGGCGCCGGGGTCGTGTCGGCCGTGGGAGCCATCTCGCTCACCTGGTGCGAGTTGGCGACCGCGTCCGCCGCGATGCCCTGCTGGATGCCCGCGCTCTGGTCGGCGCCCGCGACGGCCGTCGAGCCGGCCGAGAGCACGTTCGCGCCGGCGGAGGCCTCGATGGGCGCGGCGACGTTGGCGTTGGCGGCGACGCCGAGGTCGACCGGGGCGACCAGCCCGAGCCCCAGGTTCAGGTCGGCGTTGAGGTCGAGGATGGAGGCCACCTCCTTGTCGGGAAGCGGCGTTGCGGCCTCCGCCGCGAGCTCCTCTGCGGAGAGCGGCTGCGGGTCGGGCATGCTGTCGTCGTTCATGGGAGGTGTCCTCTCGCGGCGCGCGGCGCGCCGATCCCTGCGGACGGTACGTGCGCCGGCCGTCCGCGGGAAGACCGTTTTCCTCGGGCGTCGGCTGTGGTATGCGCAGGCCCACGCGCGTCCGCGGGTGCTCCCTATCGTGCGGCGACCTGGACCGCGAAGAGCCTCCCGGCATCCGGGTCCCGCCGCAGCGCCGCCTCGTCGTACCCCTCGGCAGAGGTCGTGATGTACAGCGTCGCGAGGTCGGGTCCGCCGAAGCAGCAGCTCGACACCTGCGCGGCCGCGACCTCCACGCGGGCGAGCAGCCGGCCTCCGGTGTCGTAGCGCTGCACGGCGCCGCCGCCCCACAGCGCGACCCAGAGGCAGCCGTCTGCGTCGACGCACATCCCGTCCGGGGCGCCCTGCTCGGGTGGGATGCGGATGACGACCTCGCCGTCGCCCAGCCCGTCGTCGGCGACGGTGAAGCGGCGGACCGTCCGGGTCGGAGTGTCGATGTAGAAGAGGGTGCCGCCGTCCGGCGTCCAGGCCAGGCCGTTGGAGATGGTCGCGCCGTCGAGCATCAGCCGCGGGCGGTCGCCGTCGAGCCGGTAGAGCGCGCCGGCGCCCGGGGTCTTGTCGTACGCCATCGTGCCCGCCCAGAACCGGCCGAGCGGGTCGAGCTTGCCGTCGTTCATCCGGCGGCGGACGCCGTCGTCGGGCAGGACGTCGGCGATCGGGGTGAGGATGCCGGCCCGGTCGAGCCGGTGGAAGCCGGCGCCGGCCGCCACCAGCCAGCCGCCGCCCTCGTCGGCGCGGTCGGGGACGATGGCGCCGACGGCCATCCCGAGCTCGACGGGCGGCTCCTCGATGAGCACACCGGTCGTCGTCGGGCGGGCGCGGCGGACGACCCCGCGGTACTGGTCGACCCAGAGCAGCGTGCCGTCGCGGTCGTCCCAGAGCGGCCCCTCGGCGTGCTCGGCCGCGGCCGCCACCACGACCTGCGCGTGCAGGACCTGCGGCCCCGTCACCGGGCCGCCCGCTCGTGCGCAAGGCTCGGGATCTGGGTGGCGAACTTGCCGCCGGACACGTCGATGAGCGCGCCGGTGAGGTAACCGGCATAGTCGCTCGCGAGGAAGCAGACCAGGTCGGCGACGTCCTCCGGGCGCTCCCAGCGGCGCAGCGACAGGGTGTCGAGCAGGCGGCTCTGGCGGGCCTCCGGGAGGTCGGCGAAGCCGTTCATGGCCGTGGGGATCATCCCGGGCGCGTAGGCGTTGACGGTGATGTTCCACGGCCCGAGCTCGGAGGCGAGGACGCGCGTGAACTGCACGACCGCGGCCTTGGACGCGCCGTAGGCCGCCGCGCCGACGCTCGGGATGATCGCCGCGAAGGAGGCGGCGTTGACGATCCGCCCGCGCCCGGCCCGCTTCATCGCCGGGATCACCGCCTGCGACAGCGCGAACACCCCGAACACGTTCACGTCGAAGCACGTCCGCCAGCGCTCGGGGTCGAGCGTCTCGACCTCGCCCTCCACGTTCACGCCGGCGTTGTTCACGAGGACGTCGATGCGGCCGAACTCGCTCTCGACAGCCTCGATCGCGGCGCGGACGGACGCGGTGTCGGTGACGTCGCAGCGGATCGTGCGCGCGAGCCCCTCCACGGCGTCGTCGAAGGCGAGGTCGAGGGCGACGACGGTGGCGTTCTCGGCGGCGAACCGCTCCACGAGCCCGCGCCCGATGCCGCGGCCTCCCCCGCTGACGATGACGACCTGCCCGGCGAAGTCGATGAGCATGTGACCTCCAATAGTCATACTATTGGGACATCGTAGCGAGGTGAGAGGAGGTCCGCGATGGGTTCTCCCGCGGACGGGCGCGTGGTGTGGATCACCGGCGCGGGCAGCGGCATCGGCCGGGCCACGGCGATCGAGGCGGCGCAGGCGGGCTGGCGGGTGGCGCTCACCGGTCGCCGTGCCTCGGCGCTGGAGGAGACCGCGGCGGCGGTGCGGGAGGCGGGCGGCTCGGCGCTGATCGTGCCGGGCGACGCGACCTCCGACGACGTCATCCGGGACGCCCTCGACCGGATCACCGCCGCCTGGGGCCGGCTCGACGCGCTCGTGCTCGCCGCCGGCCTGAACGCGCCGCAGCGCCGGTGGGCCGACCACGACCTCCCCACCTTCGATGAGATCGTCCGCGTCAACCTCACCGGCCCGGCGCACCTTGTCACGGCCGCGCTGCCGCTGCTGCGCGCGTCGCACGGCGTGGTCGTGTTCGTGTCGTCGTACTCGGCGTGGGCGTTCAGCCCGATCGCGGGCGTCGCCTACAGCGCGTCCAAGTCCGGGCTGTCGGCGCTGAGCCGCACCCTCAACGCGCAGGAGGCCGCGTCCGGCGTCCGGGCGTGCCACCTCTGCCCCGGCGACGTGAACACCGACTTCCTCGGCCACCGCCCGCAGGTGCCGTCTGACGACGCCCGCGCGGTGATGCTGCAGCCGGCGGACGTGGCGCGCAGCATCCGGTTCGTCCTGGAGGCGCCGGCGCGCGTGCGGTTCGACGAGCTGGTGGTGTCGCCGGTGTCGCAGACGTGAGCGAGGCCCCGGTGGACGGCGGACGGGCCTACCGCCGCGTCCTCGACCGGCTCGGCCGCGCGATCATCGCCGGCGACCTCCCGGCCGGCCGCGTGGTGAACGTCGAGTGGGCGATGGAGCAGACCGGCGCCTCCCGCAGCGTCGTGCGCGAGGCGACGCGCGTGCTGGTCTCCCTCGGCCTCCTCGTCGCCCGCCAGCGGGTCGGCCTGACAGTGACCGCGAGCGAGGGCTGGGACGCCCTGGACGGCGACGTGGTGCGTTGGCGCCTCGACTCGCCGGACCACGACGCGCAGATCGCGGAGCTCCTCGACCTCCGCCTCGCCGTCGAGCCGGCCGCGGCCCGGGCCGCGGCGACGCGGCGCACTCCCGAGCAGGCGGCGACGCTGGTCGCCGCCGCGCGCGACCTGGAGGACGCGGCCGCGCGCCGGGACGCGGCCGCGTTCTTCGAGGCGGATGCTGCCTTCCACAGCGGCGTGATCGCGGCGAGCGGCAACCGGATGTTCGTGCGCCTGCAGGCGGTGCTGCGGGAGGCGCTGCGCGAGCGGACGCCGCACGCGCCGGTGCGCTGGCGGGACGCGCCGGCCGATGCGCGGCTGCACGCGGAGGTCGCGGCGGCCATCGAGGGCCGGGAGGCCGTGGTGGCGGAGGAGGTCATGGGTCGGATCGTGCGCGGGGACTGACGCGCGCATGCGACGGCCCCGGCATCCTCAGGACACCGGGGCCGTCGTCACGCTCCGCTACTTGAGCGCTGCGATGATGCCATTCACGTCCGGCGTCCCCCACCCGGTCGGGCGGTCCCAGCCCGCCGTCGCCGAGTAGCCTCCGCTGTACGTCGGGGTCGTGTTGCTGCCGACCGTCACGTCGTAGAGCAGGCCCTTCGACGCCCAGCTCTGCGCCTGCTGGCCGACGTTGCCGACCGTGTGCCCGACCGCCTGGATGGTGTCGGCGGTCAGCGCCGCCCACTGCGGCGAGCCCGCCGACGTGCCTCCGAAGAAGTAGAGGCCGTTGTTGTCGCCGCCGAGGAACCCGAGGTACGTGAGCACGCCGGTGTAGACGCTCGCGTTGTACGCCACGTCCGAGCCGCCCTTCGCCGTGAACAGGCTCGGCGCGCCGCCGGTCTCGCCGACCACGCCGAAGGCGCAGGTCAGCGGGCAGTTGGCGAAGTCGCCCCACACGGTCTCGCGCGGCTGGTTCAGCCCGCTGCCGGCCCAGAGGTTGGTGCCGCCGACCGAGGTCACGTTCGGGTCGGAGGCCGGGAACGCGAAGTTCGCGAAGCCGGCGCCGTTGTCGGAGCCGCTGTCCCCGGAGGACGCGAAGAGCGACATCCCCTGCGACGCGGCCTTCACGAACGCCTTCTCGCCCTGACTGGTCTGCCCGTTGTTGGCGTTCGGCGACGCGATCAGGTTGTCCGCCTCGCCGAAGCTCATCGACAGCACGTTGCCGAGCTTGTTGTCCACCGCGTACTTGATCGCGTTGTCGATCGTCGCCCCGTGGTCGTTCGCCGCCACGACGAGCGCGATGTTCGCGCCCGGCGCCACCGCGTGCGCCCACTGGACGTCGAGGGAGGTCTCCTCGGCCCAGCCGGTCTGCGTGCCCTTGCCCGTCCAGGTCGGCTTGCCGCCCGGGTAGTAGACCGTCAGGTTCGGCGTCGGGAGCCCGAACGCCCCGGAGAACGCGGCGAGGTCCGACTGCACGGTCGGGCTGCCGAACGCGTCCACGATGACCACGGTCTGCCCGGTGCCCGCGGGGACGCCGTTGATCGTGGCCGGGATGTCGTACGCGGCCCGGATGCTGTCCGGTGTCTGGCACGCGACCCGGCCGGCGGTCTGCGCCAGGCACTGGGCCGGCGTGAGGGACGGCGTGACGGCGCTGGTGGAGAGCCCGGCCTTCTCGACGATCGGGTGGACGCTGTAGACGCCGCTGGTGTCGGGGGTCGCGGCGCTGGGTGTGACCGCGGACGCCGGCGCGGTGACGGCCACGGCGAGCGCGGCGGCTCCGGCGATGGCGAGGCTGAGTGAGACGAACGACGAACGTTTCATGCTGCTCCCTTATCCCGCCGCCGCTCGAGCGCGACGGCCCGAGATGCACCCTAACTCGGGGTGGACCGATCGGTATAGAAACCGCGCGCCATCCCATTCTGAGAAAGCTCTCAGGCTGCCTGAGGCGGCGGATTCTCCGCCGTGTGTGGCCGAGGCGGCGGAGAATCCGCCGCCTCGGCGGGGGCAACCTGAACCCCCAGCGAGTCGGCGAGTCACGGCGCGCGACAAGTGGCGTAGCGTGACCGGCGTGCACCAGAACCAACAGCATTCAACGCAGAAGGTGGCCGAGCGGAGTTCCTCGCCGCAAAGCCGTCCGCCGAAGGGACAGAGCCGTCCACCCCGGGGGACGGACCATCGGCAGCGACTGCTGTTCGGGGCGGCGCTGGCCGCGCTCGGCGTCGTCTTCGGCGACATCGGCACCAGCCCGCTCTACGCGCTGAAGACGGTCTTCCTGCTCGACGGCGGCGCAGTGCGCCCGAACCAGGACGACGTCTTCGGCGTGATCTCGCTGATCTTCTGGAGCGTGACGATCATCGTCTCGATCAAGTACATCGGCATCCTGATGCGGGCCGACAACGACGGCGAGGGCGGCGTCATGGCCCTGGCCGCGCTCGCGCAGCGCCTGTACGCCAAGAACGTCGGCAAGGCCGGAACGCTTCTCGTGATCGGCATCGTCGGCGTCGCCCTCTTCTACGGCGACTCGATCATCACGCCCGCGATCTCCGTGCTGTCCGCGGTCGAGGGCCTCCACGTCACCGTGCCGGCCATCTCGCACCTGGTGATCCCGATCGCCGCGGTCATCCTGGTCGCCCTGTTCGTCGTGCAGAAGTTCGGCACGGGGAGGGTCGGCGTGCTGTTCGGGCCGGTCATGGTGCTGTGGTTCGTCGTCATCGGCGTGGCCGGGCTCGCGATGGTCGTCCAGTTCCCGGCGGTGCTGCTCGGTCTGTCCCCGACGTACGCCATCGCGTTCCTCATCAGCAAGCCGCTCATCGCGTTCGTCGCGCTCGGCGCGGTGGTCCTGGTCATCACGGGAGCGGAGGCCCTCTACGCCGACATGGGCCACTTCGGCCGGGCGCCGATCAGCCGGGCCTGGTTCTTCCTCGTCTTCCCCGCCCTCGTGCTCAACTACCTCGGCCAGGCGGCGCTCGTGCTGCACGACCCGGCGACCCGCGTGGACCCGTTCTTCCTGCTCATCCCGGAGTGGGGCCGGCTGCCTGTCGTGATCCTGGCGACCGCGGCCACGGTGATCGCGAGCCAGGCGGTCATCTCCGGCGCGTACTCGCTCTCCCGCCAGGCCGTCCAGCTCGGCCTGCTGCCGCCGCTGACCGTCAAACAGACCTCCAAGCACGAGGGCGGGCAGATCTACCTGCCCGCCGTCAACCTGCTGCTGTTCATCGGCGTCATGGCGGTCATGCTCTCGTTCGGCTCGTCCGACCGGCTGTCGACGGCGTACGGCATCTCGGTGACCGGCGCGCTCGTCGTTGACACCGTCCTGCTGCTGCTCGTCGCGCGGCCGCTCTGGCACTGGGCGACGTGGAAGATCGTGCTCGCGGCCGTCGCCTTCGGCGGCCTGGAGCTCAGCTTCCTGGCCGGCAACCTCTCCAAGATCGTCAACGGCGGCTGGGTGCCGCTGCTGATCGCCGGGATCGTCATCCTCGTCATGACGACCTGGCGCCGCGGACGTCAGCTGGTGCAGGCCGACCGGCTGAAGAAAGAGGGCTCGATGGAGGAGTTCATCGAGGAGATCCGCAAGAAGAGGCTGCCGCGGGTGCCGGGCATCGCCATCTTCCCGCACCCGAACAAGGCCACCACCCCGCTGGCGCTGCGGGCCAACGTCAAGCACAACCACGTCCTCCACGAGCACGTGATCATCGTGGGGGTGAGCACCGCGCAGGTGCCGCACGTGCCTTCCGCGGAGGCCTTCGAGTACGACCCGCTCGGCTACGCGGACGACGGCGTCGAGTTCCTGCACATCACGTTCGGCTTCTCGGACGATCCGGACATCCCGCGCGCCCTCCGCGCCGCGGTGCGGGAGGGCGTGCTCCCGCTCGACTCGGCGAACTTCAAGCAGGCGTCCTACTTCATCTCCCGCGGCGCGATCCGCATCACCCGGAAGGACAGCATGGTGCCGTGGCGCCGGTCGCTGTTCGTCGCGCTCGCCCACAACGCCGCGAACCCGGCAGCCCGGTTCGGGCTGCCGGCGTTGCGGACGGTCACGATGGGAAGTGACGTCGAGATCTGAGCGCGGACTCAGGCCTCCGCCGCCGCGCGGATCACCTCCGCGATCTCCGCGTGCCTCGGGATGAACGCCGTGTGCGACCCGTCGATGTGCGAGGTGGTCGCCTTCATCCGCTCGGCGTAGAACTCCTCCGCCTTCGGCGAGATCGAATTGTCGTGATCCGACACCACGAACCAGCTCGGGATGTCCTTCCAGCCGGCAGCGGTCGCGTTCTGGGTGAGGGAGGCCACCGCGAGCGGACGCTGCGTGGCGTACATCACGGCAGCGACCTCCTCCGAGGAGTCGCCGCAGAAGACCTCGCGGAAGCGCTCCTTCTTCACGTAGACCTCCGGTCCCCCGGGCGACCCGACCGCGTCGTACGGGGTCGGCTGGTTCTCGGTCGCCAGCAGCGGGGCCGGGAACGGCTCCTGCGCGCTCACGCAGCTCTCGCCGACGTCGAGGCCGAAGGCGGCCAGGTAGACGAGGGCCTTCACGTTGCTCATCCCGGCGGAGGCCTGCGTGATGACGGCGCCGCCGTACGAATGGCCGACGAGCACGACCGGCCCGTCGATGGCGCCGACGACCCGCGCGACCGAGTCCGCGTCGGTGAGCAGGCTCCTGAGCGGATTCGGCGGTGCGACCACCGGGTAGCCGGATGCCTCCAGGTCGCCGATCAGACCGGCGAAGCCGGAGGCGTCGGCGAAGGCACCGTGAACGAGCACGATCGTGGGCTGTGCAGCCATGAGTCTTCCTTCGTGTCAGTGAGTGAGGTGAACGTCGCCATCCTGAGACTCCCTCACCGCACGCGGCAAGACCCGACCGCTACTCGGCGGCGGCGTTCTCCGCGTCCAGCTCCGTGCGCACCTCGTGCTCGACCAGCACCGGCACGAAGTCGCGCACGGGTGCGTCCTCGTACTGCTCGTAGTGCTCCTCGACCAGCTGGTCGATCTGCTCCTTCGGCACCTCCGGGAAGCGGTCGCTGAGCCGCTCGGCAGCGTGCTCGAGTGCCACGGCTTCGTCCTGCAGACCGCCCTGGGGGCGCTTGTCGTGTTCGCTCGTCATGCCGCGATTGTCCGCCGGGCCGCGGAAATGGCAAGAGGCCCTACGCCGATCCACAGGACACACGCCTCCACAGGGCCTCGTGCCTGAACGCCTACCCGGCGTACACCGTCCTCCCGGCCACGATCGTCTCCACCACCCGTGCCCGCAGCAGGGAGGCCGCCCCCTCCGCGAAGACGTCCGCGTCCAGCACGGCGAGGTCGGCGGCGTAGCCCGGCGCGATCCGCCCGCGCCAGTCGCCGTCGCCCACCGAGGCCGCGGCGTCCCGGGTCGCGTGCGCGACCGCCCGCTCCAGCGGCAGCGCGTACTGCGGGTGCACCGCCGGGACCGACGGGTCGAGCGCGGACGCCCGGGTGGAGGCCACGTACAGGTTCGCGAGCGCCTGGTGCGGCGCGGTCGGCGAGTCGGTCGAGAAGGCGAGGAGCGCGCCGGCGTCCTCGTACTCCGGCCACGGGAAGGCCCGGTCGACGCGCTCGTCGCCCAGCATCTCGGCCCAGTTCTCGAAGATCGCCGGATCGGAGTGCACCGGCTGCATCGACGCGGTCACGCCGAGGCGCGCCATCCGCTCCGCCGTCCCCGGCGCCGCGTACTCCAGGTGCTCGATGCGGTGCCGCCGAGGGAGGTCGCCGTTGACGGCCACGGCCTGCTCCAGCGCGTCGAGCGCGAGCTGGCTGGCGTAGTCGCCGATCGCGTGCTGCGCGATCTGGAGGCCGGCCGCGTCGGCCGCCGCGACGACCGGCGCGAGCCGCTCCAGCGGCCAGATCGGGTCCGCGTTGCTGCCGTCCGCGTAGGGCTGCCGCATCGCGGCGGTGCAGGCGTCGATCACGCCGTCCAGGATGAGCTTGATGCCGACCACGCGCAGCCACGGCGTCGACGGTTCGGCCGCGAGCTGCGCCGCCCGCTGGACCTGCGCGAGGTTCGCCGCGTCGTCGCCGGTGTTCGTGATGAGCCAGTGCGCCGCTACCCGGATCGGCAGCTCTCCCCCGCGCCGCTCCTGCGCCCGCGTCAGCGCCGCCAGGCCGAACTCGTCGAACGCCATGTCGACGACGCCGGAGACGCCGGTCGCGAGGTAGGCGTCGATCGTGCGCTCGACGTGCTCGTCCCGGTCGGCGTCGGTGGTGGCCTCGTCGCGCTGCGCCCAGGCGTACTGGGTCGCCGCGGTCTCCAGCAGGAGGCCGGTCGCTTCCCCGTCCTCGTCGCGCACGATCTCCCCGCCGATCGGGTCGGGGGTGTCGCGCGTGATGCCGAGCTCGGCCAGCGCCGCGGTGTTCACCCAGCAGGAGTGGTAGTCGTTGGCGTCGAGGTAGACGGGGATGTCCGGGAGGACCGCGTCGATCATCGCCGCGGTCGGCGCCCCGTCCGGGACGGCGTCGAACAGCCAGCCGCGCCCGCGCAGCACGGTCGCGTCCGGCTGGGCCTCGCGCGCCTCCACCAGCAGCCGGAGGATGCCGTCGAGGTCGCGCGCGCCGGTCAGGTACACCTGGCTGAGCGCGGCGCCCATCATCAGCAGGTGGGTGTGCGCGTCGGTGATCCCGGGGAGGACGAGACGGCCCCGAAGGTCGACGGTGCGATCGGCCGCGGGCCCGGCGCCGTCCTCCCCCACCCAGCTGATCGTCTCGCCGGTCACGGCGAACGCGGTCGCCCAGGCGACGTCGGGGTCCGCGGTGAAGACGCGGCCGTTGCGGTAGAGCGTGGTCAGGGTCCGGTCGGTCACAGCCGGCCCTCCTTCCCGAGCCGGGTGCGGCTCAACAGGGCGTACAGGAGTGCGCTCACGGTCATCCCGACCGGCACGGACAGGTCGATATGCCCGATCGCGCCCGAGACGGCGCCCGTCCACACGTCGGTCGACAGGCACAGCGCCGTCGCGACCCCGCCGACCACCAGCGCGGTGATGCCCGGGATGCTCCAGCCGCCGGTGTACCAGAACCGTCCTCCGCGCCGGTCGTCGAACAGGTCGAGACCGTCGTAGACGTTGCGGCGCCGGATCACGTCGACCACGAAGATCGCCATCGCCGGTCCCGAGACCACGACCAGGAACTGCAGCAGCAGGTTGGCGGCCTCCAGCAGGCTGGACGACAGCACCAGGTAGATGGTGAGCGCCGTCCCGACGACGCCGACGATGATCGCGGCCGGGATGCGCTTGAGCTTGAAGCCGATCGCCTGCAGCGACATGCTCGACGAGTAGGCGGTCATCGCGTTGAGCGCGATCGTGTTCACGATGACGCCGATGACCAGCAGCGGGCCCATCCAGCCCGGGAGCAGGTCGAACAGCGCGACGTCGATCCCCGCGTCGAACGCGCCGGCCTTCAGCCCGGTCGCCAGCAGCACTCCCACGATCGTGAACACCACGAACGGGAGGGCGCCGCCGAGCGCCGTCGCCGCGGCGATGTGCGAGGGCTTGGTCGAGCGCGGCAGGTAGCGCGCCAGGTCCGGGCTGTTGATGAACGACAGCGGCGAGGACGCCAGAATGGTGAACCCGACGGTGATCGCCGACCAGAGCGCGACCCCGCTCAGCGGGTGCGCGGCCGTGTAGCCCCAGTCCACGGTCGGCAGGATGAACAGCGAGACGCCGACGAAGATCACGAACAGCAGCACCGCCATGACCGGGTAGATGCGCAGGATGAGCGCGTGCCCGAAGATCGCGACCGCGATCGTCACCGCCGAGACCACGATCGTCACGCCGATGGGCACCCAGACCGGGTCGCTCAGCCCGACCCTCCGCAGCAGGTCGGCGCCCATGAAGGATGACGCCAGCCAGGTCAGCGCGAGGAAGACCGCGCCGATGAACCAGCCGACGAACGCGACGAAGAGCTTGTTGCCGATGATCCCGTACATGGCACGGGTCACCACCGAGCCCGAGGTGCCGGAGGCCGGTCCGCTGGCCGCGATGATCCCCGGGAACACCCAGAGCAGCGCGGCGACCAGGATGACCGCGACGGCCTGCCAGATCTCCAGCCCCAGCAGGATGAGCGTCGCACCGATCGTGAAGTTGAGGATGCTCACCCCCGGCGCCGCCCACACGAAGAAGAGGTCGCGGGCGCGGCCGTGGCGTTCGGCGTCGCCGATGACCTCGATCCCGCGGGTCTCGGGTTGGGTGGACACATCCACGAATTCGTCGGCGCCGATCCGTTCTCGGGTCATTGGCGTTCCTCTCTGACTCAGCTCCATTGCTATTGGTCATGTGCCCAATTGGCTATTGGTCAGTCATTCAATAGCATGGGAGGCATGGAGTCAAGAGCGACGTCCGAGAGCACCGCGGAGCAGGCGCCGGCCACGAGCCAGCCCCGCTCGCGCAAACCTGCCGAGGAGCGCCGCGAGGAGATCCTCGCCGCGGCGGCCGAGATCGCGATCGAGGAGGGCCTGGAGCGGATCACGCTGCGCGCGGTCGCCGCCCGGCTGGGAGTGCGGGCCGGCCTGATCTCGCACTACTTCCCCGCGGCGGAGGATCTCGTCGACGAGGCCTTCGCGCGCGCGGCGACCATCGAGCGCGAGCGCTTCTTCCCGGCCGAGGGGCCGCCGCTGGAGCGGCTCGCGCACTTCGTGCACCACATCGACTCCGGGGCCTCCTGGCCGCTGGCCCGCCTGTGGCTGAACGCGCGCCACCTCTCCCGCTTCACTCCGTCACTGGAGGAGACGCTGCGCGAGCAGGACGCCCTCGACCGTTCCCGGCTGCGCGAGATCGTCCAGGAAGGGGCCGACGCCGGCGTCTTCGCCGCGGTCGACCCCGAGTGGGCGAGCATTCGCATCCTCATCGCCGTCGACGGAAGCGGCTCGTACGTCAACAGCGCCGGCGACCTCAGCAACCCCGCGCAAGCGCGCTTCGTCGCCGACGTCGTCGAGTGGACCCTGGCCCTCCCCTCCGGCACCCTCTGACCATCCGTTCCGGAGTTGTGCACGCGACACGCCGGTGCTGAGCGTGCACAACTCCGGAAGAGATGGCTGGGACATTCCCGATGTGCTTGCTCGGCAGCAACTAATTGTTGCTATCGTGTCCTCACCGCAACTCCCACGCTTACCCGAAGGGCGTCTGGAAAAATGAGCACCGTGGTCGACCAGGTTCCGGCGAACCCTCTCGCGCCGGCGCCGCACGAGTCCGGCCGGACGAAGCCCGCCCGGCCGACCGTCACCGCGTTCGTGGACGCCGTGTCCGGCCACAACGACCGCGCCCGGCGCGCCACCATCGACCTCGCGAAGGCGCTGGGCCGGCGGCTGGAGGCCACGGTCGGCGTGATCGGCGAAGGCACAGAGCACACCCCGAGCCTCGGCTGGCGGGCCGCCCTCCACGAGGCCCGTGCGGAGCTGGACGCGCTGGCGGAGACGACGGAGCACTCCCTGCGGTCCGCGCCGTTCAGCGCCTTCTGCCTGACCAGGAACGCAGCCGCCCTCGCCACCCTCCCGGCCATCGCCCGGGCCTACCCGGATGCGGCGATCGTGTGGATGGGCGCCCACCCCTGCCTGCACACCCCCGCGACCACCCGCACCGGCGACCTCAGCGGGATGGCGCTCGGCGGCGCGACCGGGCTCTGGAAGTCCGGGCACGGCGGCGAGCTCGCGCTGTCGAACGTGGTGCTGCTCGGCGCCCGCGACCTCGACCAGGCCGAGCGGAACATCATCGCCAACTCCCCCATCCGCAACATCCCGGCCGGCCCGCGGATGCAGGAGGAGCTGGCCGCGACGATCGCCGGCCGCTACGTGTTCGTGCACTTCTCCGCCGACGTCCTGCAGCCGGGCATCGTCCTCACCGACTACCAGATCGCGAACGGCCTGACGATCGACACCGTCGCGGCGACCGCCCGCACCCTCGCCGGCGAGCGCGTGATCGGCCTCCAGGTCAGCGAGCTGGAGCACGACCCGACCGACCGCTTCAACACCTCCGCCCAGCTCGTGGTGGAGATGCTGGCGCCGCTGCTGCCGCGCGTGTAGCACGCACGGCAGCAGCGGCCGGCCAGGGCCGTCACTCCGCGGCGATCCCCTCTCCGCCCGCGGCGCCGGGGACGACGACGGATCCGACGCTGGTCAGGCCGCCGCCCGCGTTCACCCGGAACCCGTCGACCGCGCCGTCCTTGCCGGTCTGGACGTAGAGGAACGTGCCGTCCGCGGTCACCGAGGCGTCGACCGTCCCCGCGCCGGTCGCGGTGTTCCCGAGCGCCGTCAGGGCGCCCGTCCCGGGGTCGGCGTAGCCGGAGAGCGTCCCGCTCCCGGCGTTGGAGGCGTAGAACGCGGAGCCGTCCCGGACGATCCAGCACGTCGCGGCCTGACCGGTCGCGGCGGTCGCGACCGGGGTGACGACGCCGCTCGACGCGAGGGCGAAGGTGGCCACGGCGTTCGTGCCCGCCTCGGCCACCACCAGGTGGCCACCCGCGTCGAACGACACGGCGAACGGCACCGCGCCCGGCTCGACGTTCGTCACCGGATGCGCGGACAGACCGCCCAGCCGGTCGACGCCGAACACGTCGATGGCGCTGCCGTTGCCCTTGGTGGTGACGACGACCTGCGACCCGTTCGGCGTGAACGCGACCTGGCCCGGGGTGTGCGTGAACTCCGGAGTGAGCGTCGGGTCGAGTCCGAGCGGACGGTTCCAGACCGGGATGCGGACCAGGAAGTCGGCCACGCGGATGTAGCCCTGCACAGTCCCTCCCGCGCGCGCGTTCAGCACGTAGACGAGGCCGCCGTGCGCGGTCACGCTGACCGGGAAGCTCCCGCCGGAGCCGATGACCTCCCGCCGGACGAGCTGGTCGCCGTGGACGGCGAAGACCGTCACGGTGTTGCTGCCGGCGTTCACCGCGTAGAGGAGGCCGCGGTCGAGGACGAGCGAGCCCTGCGACGCGAGGTGGTCGACGACGGCGCCGTCCAGCGCGCCGCCGCGGCCGCCGGTCGGGTACGTCCCGGCCTGGTGCAGCGAGCCGTCCGCCGAGCGGTCGTAGGCGACCACGGCGTTGCCCGCGAGCCCGTCGGTCTGGACGAAGACCGCCGATCCGGCGCTGGAGTCCGGGACCCCGCCGGCCGGCGGTGCGGCGAGGGCGGGCCCCCGAAGAGGGCCGTCGCGGCGACGGCGACCGCCGACGCGAGGGCGAGACGAAGTGGTGTTCTCATGATTCTCCTTCGATCCTTCCGTTCGGCGCCGGGCACGGCGCACTCGAGGGGTGAGTGTCGTGCGCGACGGGATGCTTACCTGCACGGCGCGAAGTTTTCGCGAGGCCCTACGATCGACCCATGGGTGTCGACGCGGAGCAGTGGCGCCCCAGCGACGACGATCGCGCCGAGACGGACGAGTGGCGGCGGACCCTGACCGCCGGCGGCGCCGTCCAGCGCACCGCCGAGGCCCGGCTCTACGAGCTGCTCCTGCGCGTGGCGCGCGGCGAGGTCCGCCGGCGGTCGGCGTCACTGCCGTTCGCCGGGCCCGAGCTGGACGACATCGCCCACCAGGCGGCGGCCGACGCGGTCGTCGGTGTGCTGCGCCGGCTGCACGAGTTCCGCGGCGAGAGCCGCTTCACGACCTGGGCGTACACCTTCGCGATCTTCGAGGTCTCGACCAAGGTCGGCCGGCACTACTGGCAGCGCCGGACGCTCTCCCTCGACGCGGCCGGCTGGGACCGCCTCCCCGACCGGCTCGGCATCTCACCGGAGGAGGCCGGGATGGCGGCCGAGCTGCTGGCGGCACTGCGGCACGTCATCGACACCGTGCTCACGCGCAAGCAGCGCGAGGTGCTGCTCGCCGTCGTGGTGGAGGGCGTCCCGCTGGAGGCGCTCGCGGTCGCGCGCCGGAGCTCCCGCGGGGCGCTCTACAAAGTCCTCTTCGACGCGAGAAGGAAGTTACGGCGCTACCTTGTCACTAATCACTATCTGGACGACGACGGCGAGGAGGTGAGATGAGCGCGCGATCCCGGATCGGGGACTTCCTGGACACCGGCACGCGAGACGCGGGCTGCGCGGAGACGATGTCGCTCATGCACGTCTACGCCGAGCTCGTGCTCTCCGGGCGGGACGCCGCGGCGCGCTACCCGGCCGTCGCCCTGCACCTGAAGCGCTGCGCGGCGTGCGGGGACGACTACGCAGGGCTGCTGGCGGCGCTGGGCGGATAGTCCGCCCCGGCGCTGTCGCCGGCGACAGCGCGCTTAGCACGAAACGCGAGGTGTTCAACCCCGGGGGATGCCGCCCACTTCGCCGTATGCTCGGTCGACCATGCGAACCGAAGGCTGCAGATGAGTACTCAGAAGAAGAAGAAGAAACCGAAGGGCGACGGACCTGGCAAGGCTGCGTATGAAGCGGAACTGCAGCGGCTTCAGATCGAGCTGGTGGCCATGCAGCAGTGGGTCGTCGCGACCGGGGCCCGCGTGCTCGTGATCTTCGAGGGACGGGATGCGGCGGGCAAGGGCGGGGCGATCAAGCGGATCATCCAGCGCCTCAATCCGCGGTCCGCGCGGGTCGTCGCGTTGGGCGTCCCCACCGAGCGCGAGAAGAGCCAGTGGTACTTCCAGCGCTACATCGAGCGGCTTCCCGCGGCGGGCGAGATCGTGCTGATGGACCGGTCGTGGTACAACCGCGCGGGTGTCGAGCATGTGCTCGGCTACTGCACGCCGGAACAGTACGAGACCTTCCTCGGCCAGGCCCCAGCGCTCGAGCGGTTGCTCGTGGAGGACGGCCTCATGCTCTTCAAGTACTGGTTCTCGGTGTCCGACGACGAGCAGCAGAAGCGGTTCGAGAAGCGGCTCAAGGACCCGATGCGCCGCTGGAAGCTCTCCGAGACGGACCTCCACTCGATCACGCACTGGGAGGAGTACTCGCAGGCCAAGGACGACATGTTCAAGGCCACCGACATCCCCGAGGCGCCCTGGTGGACGGTGGAGAGCGACGACAAGAAGTCGGCCCGCCTGAACGTCATCAGCCATCTCCTCTCGCAGATCCCGTACGAGAAGATCGAGCCGAAGAAGCTGAAGCTCCCCGAGCGACCGGCTGCCGACGACTATGAGCGGCCGATGCGCGAACTGTACAAGTACGTACCGGATCGAGCCTCCGATGACCTCAGCGCTTAGCGATCGCCGCGCATGGACTGGGCCGCCCTGTACTCGTGGCGCCGGCTGCCTGCACGAATTCTCATCGGGGCCACGCCCGCAACGTTCACGGGCCGTTCAGTCGGGAGTGGTTCGATAACCGTGTGAAGACGCGAATCGCGGAGTATCCGCGGCCGGACCACTTCCTGCTCCACATCAGCGACACGCACCTGCTCGCCGGTGGTGAGCGCCTGTACGGGAGCGTCGACAGCGAAGAGCATCTCCGGACTCTGCTCCGCGAGGTCGAGGGGTCGGGCGGGCGCCCGGAGGCGATCGTGTTCACCGGAGACCTGGCCGACCGCGGCCAGCCCGACGCCTACGCACGGCTTCGGGCGATGGTGGAGCCCGTCGCCGCTCGGATGGGCGCGCACGTCGTCTGGGTGATGGGCAACCACGACGACCGCGCCGCCTTCCGGCGCACCCTGCGCGACGAGCCGGGCGGCAGCGCTCCCGTCGATGACGTGCACTGGATCGGCGGCCTGCGGATCATCGCGCTCGACTCCACCGTCCCCGGCCACCACTACGGCGACGTGAGCGAGTCGCAACTCGACTGGCTGGCCGCCGAGCTCGCGTCGCCCGCGCCGGAGGGCACCATCCTGGCAATGCACCACCCGCCCGTGCCGAGCGTGCTCGACCTGGCCGTCTCGGTCGAGCTGCGCAACCAGTGGCAGCTCCGTGAGGTGCTGGAGGGGAGCGACGTGCGCTCCATCATCGCCGGCCACCTGCACTACTCGTCGACGGCCATGTTCGCCGGCATCCCGGTCTCCGTCGCCTCGGCGAGCTGCTACACGCAGGACCTCAACGTCCCTGTCGGCGGCACGCGCGGTCGCGACGGCGCCCGCGCCTTCAACCTGGTGCACGTCTACCCGGACACCGTGCTGCACTCGGTCGTCCCGCTCGGCCAGTACCCGGCGCTCGACTACATCGACGCGGAGAAGTCGGCGCGGCGCCTGGCCGCCGACGGCATCCGGATCCCCGGGCCGGTGCGCCGGTCAGCGGTGGAAGCGCAACCGCCGACCACGCCCATCCCGATCCTGCACTGACCGGGCGCGCTACTCGGCCGATCGCTCCCACGGGGCGCGGAACGGGAAGTACCGCTCCAGGAAGTCCGTGACGACCCGCAGGCGCTCGGCCGGCTCGATCTCCGGGTGGGAGCCGTCGTTGAGGCAGAACATGTCCTGGTCGCGCTTCTTCAGGAGCCGGCGCATCATGTCCGGCGCCTGCCGCAGCGTGGTCTCGATGTAGAGCACCTTCGCCTGGGTCTGAGTGACCGCACGACCGGTCATCAGCCCGTAGTAGTGGTAAAGCGAGTTGGTGACCGAGATGTCCGTGGCCGAGCGGAACGGGCTGGCCGCCGTGCGACGGAAGTCCTCCGCGAACTCGCGCTCCATCTCCTGAAGCACGCTGATCCGCAGCGGGGCGGCGCAGTGTTCCAGGTGGCGGGTGGTCACGCGGCCGAACCGCTCCCACAGCAGCCGCCGGTTGACGCGGGCCGCGTTCTCGAAACCGCTGCGGGCCGGGTCGGTCTCGCCGAGGCCGATGCGGGTGCCCGCCTCCACGAACTTCGTCACCCCGCCGGGCGAGAAGAAGATGTCCGGCGACAGAGGGCGGCCGATGAACATGTCGTCGTTGGAGTACAGGAAGTGCTCGGCCAGCCCCGGGATGTGGTGCAGCTGGCTCTCGACGGCGTGCGAGTTGTGGGTGGGCAGCCCGGAGGTGTCGGGGAAGAAGTCCTCGCTCCGCATGATGTGGATGCTCGGGTGCTCGGTATCGAGCCACGGCGGCACGGGCGAGTCGGTCGCGATGTAGATGTTCCGGATCCAGGGCGCGAACATGTGGACGCTGCGCAGCGCGTACTTGAGCTCGTCGATCTGCCGGTACCGCGCCTCGTTGTCATCGCCTTCGCCGACGACGTACGACTCCATCCGCGCGGCGCGCTGGCGCTGATACTCGGCGTCGGAGCCGTCCACCCACGAGAACACGATGTCGATGTCGAAAGCGATGTCGCTCGCCAGCGGATCGAACATCTGCTGGAGGGTGCGCCACCGGCGGCCGTACAGTTCGACCTCGGCCTCCACGGCCTCGCTGCGCGGCAGTCGCGGCCGCATGATGGCGTTCGGTCGCGGAGCCGTGATCTCGTCGTCGCCGAACCGCCAGAACTCCAGCTGGAACGCGGTGTCCGCGCCGTAGCGCAGGCGCCCGATCGGCTCCACCCGGGGACGGTAGAGCCGCAGGACGTCCGCCTTGCGACGGGAGAGCCGTCCGTCTGCGACGAGCAGGTCGTCGTCCTCCTGGTCGACGCCGTGGACATAGAACGGCTCATCGGCGAAGGCGGCCGCGAGCGCGGCGGCCGTCTCTTTGCGGCGACGGCGGTCGATCGCGATGATCGGCCGGTTGTCGTCGCCGCGGACCAGCAGGTACTCCAGCCCGGCCGCGTCCAGCGCCTCCCCGACCGCGAGCAGGTCTTCGATCATCGACTCGCGCGGCGTGAAGGGACCGGAGACCAGCGTGAACATCCCCTTCCGCTGCACGATGCCGTCGCGGGCGAACCGTGGGGCGCCAGAACCGGAGTCACGCGTGACGACGACGGGTTCGGGCTCGACGGAGAGGGAGGCGGGAGGGAAGTCAGGCATACGCCCCTCACTCTAGGCTCCCGCGGTCGTATCGGTTGACCGCGGAGCCCGGACGCCGAGGCGTCCGAACGTCAGCCCACGCGGGTTGTCCAGTCCGGAGTCAGCCCGCAGCGCGCGCCGTGGACGCGCGGACGATCAGGCTGGTGGACAGGTCCACCCGCGGCAGGTCCGCCGCCTCCGGCGCCGCCTGATCGGGCGCCGCGAGCAGCAAGCGCACCGCGACCTCGCCCATCTCGGAGATCGGCTGGCGGATCGTCGTGAGCGGGGGCGTCCCCCAGCTCGCTTCGGGCACGTCGTCGAATCCGACCACGCTGAGGTCGTCGGGGATGCGGAGGCCGGCCGCCTTCGCGGCGTCGTAGACCCCCATCGCCATGAGGTCGGAGCAGGCGAACACCGCGGTCGGGCGGTCGGGGCCCCGGAGGATCGGGGCGATGGCCTCCGCGGCGCGCGCACGGTCCCAGTCGCCGTGCACCACGTCGAGGGCCGCTCCTCCGCCGACCTCCAGCGCCGACCGGAACCCGTCGATCCTGGCCCGGCTGTAGAGGTGCGTCCGGCTGCCGCCGACGACCGCGAAGCGGTGGTGGCCGAGCCCGAGCAGATGCTCGGCCGCGGTGCGCCCGCCGTCCCAGTTCGTGACCCCGACCCGCATCGCGGGAGCGGCGGGCTCGCTCATCGGCGTGACCAGCACGACGGGGATGCGCGCGGCCTCCAGCGCGGCGAACTGCCCCGGCGCCGGATCGACCAGCACCACGACCGCGCCGCGCGAGGGCCGGCGCAGGAGGCGGGACACCCAGTTGCCGTCCGGGCGGGCGATCGTGATGACCACGTCGACGTTGGCGGCGGTCGCCGCGGCCTCGACGCCGGTGAGGACGCCGTTCGCCCAGGTTCCGTGCACGTGGTCGACCACGAGGTCGATCATCGCCGGAGCGTCGGGCTCCGCCGCTCCTGCCCTCGGCGCGCTCGCCCGCGGCGCACGCGCGTACCCGACCGCGTGCACGGCCTCCATCACCCGGTCGCGCGTCGCGGGCGACACGTCGGTCCCTCCCCGGAGCACCTTCGACACCGTCGGGACGCTCGTGCCGGCCATTCCCGCGACGTCGGACAGGGTCGGCCGTTCGCGCCTGAGACCCTCGTCACCCATGACCGCAGCCTATCCAGGCGCTCCTGCTTGCGCAAACTTTCGTAAACCGGATGTCTTGCGCTCCCGGAGCTTTTGCTGAAAACATGACCGAACCGCACCAACCAGTACCGCGAATTTGCGCAAATCACTGGATGCGGCGGTCCACCTCTCCAGGTGTTCGACGAAGAAAGCCGCCGGAAACGCTCCGGCCGATGGAGGAGAAGACACGCATGACGAACGGCCTGCTCTCGGGAACCGTCTCCCGGCGAGGACTACTCGCCGGCACCGGAGGACTCGCCGTCCTCGCCGCCCTGGCCGCCTGCAGCTCGCCGGGCGGGACCGCCTCCCAGACCGTCAAGTTCTGGAACATGCCGTGGGGAGGAACGGCGTTCTCGCCCCTGGACAAGAAGATCACGCTCGCCTACCAGCCCGCGAGCGGGCTGCCGGCGGCCGGCTACCAGGCGGTGCAGTGGTCCAACTTCACGACGACCTTCGCCTCGGCCATCGCGTCCAACACCGGGCCGGCGGTCAGCAGCGGCAGCGGCACGCAGGCGTTCCAGTTCGCCGAGAAGAACTACATCGCGTACGCCGACGCCCTGTTCGACTCGTGGAAGTCCAACGGCCTGCTCGACGACTTCCTGCCGGGCGTCCTCGACACCATGAAGACGAGCAAGGGCTACGTCGCGGTGCCGTACAACCTCGACATGCGCGTGCTCTGGTACCGGAAGTCCCTCCTGGAGAAGGCGGGCGTCGAGCCGCCCACCGACTGGCAGTCCTACCTGGACGTCTGTGCGGCGCTGAAGAAGATCGGCGTCTTCGGCTTCGGGATCGCGTCCGGCGCGCAGGGCAACGGCTTCCAGGTCCTGACCGGCCTGCTCATCAACAACGGCGGCGGCCTCTTCAACGCCGACCAGAAACCGGACTGCGTGACCCCGGCCAACATCGAGGCGCTGGAGTTCGTGGTCGAGATGGTCCGCAAGGGCTACATGGACCCCGGGAGCGTCAGCTACTCCACGACCAACGCCCAGACCCAGTGGAAGGCCGGCACGTTCGGCCTGGGCTTCGAGAGCCCCGGTCTCGCGCAGGTGCTCGGCGGCCCGCTCGTGCAGGACATGGCCGTCACCGACCCGCTCACCGGCGCACGGGGCGGCAAGGGCGCGCTCTCCTTCCCGAACAACATCATGATGTACAAGCACACGCCCAGCCAGAAGGGCTCGGAGGCGTTCCTGACCTATTACTACAAGAACATGGCTCCGCTCTGGACCGAAAACACCGGCATCGGCCTCCCCGTGCTGAAGTCGATCGCGGCGACGAAGGAGTTCCGGTCCGACCCCAACGCGGTCGCGATGATCGAGAAGTGGCAGCCGATCTGCAAGACCTGGGCGGCCCCCGGCGGCGACGCGCTGTTCGCCGATGTGACCCTGGTCGACAGCACCCCCGCGATGACGACGTGGGCGCAGAGCGTCCTGTCGCTGAAGGCCACCCCGAAGGAGTCCCTGCAGACGCTGCAGAAGACCCTGACCTCCCAGCAGAAGTAGGACCATGGCCACCTCATCGACACTGGAGTCGGTCCGGCGCGCGCGTCGCGGCGTGGCGGTCGCCGGCCGGGGCCGTCCCGGCGCGCGGCCGCCGGCACGCCTGAGCTCCGGCGCGCTGACGCTCGTGCTCTTCGCGACCCCGGCCGTCCTGCTCCTCCTGCTGCTGAACCTGTACCCGGTGCTGTACGCCGGTCAGCAGTCGCTGCGCAACGGCGACCTGGTCGACGCCGGCACGTTCGTCGGCCTGCAGAACTACGTGACCGTGCTGACCTCCCCGGAGTTCTGGCACGCCGCCTGGTTCACCGTCGTCTTCACGGTCGTCGGAGTCTTCGGGAGCTGGACCATCGGCCTCGGGCTGGCGCTGCTCCTGCGGACCCGCGTGCCCGCCAACGGCATCCTGAAGGTCCTGTTGCTCCTGCCCTGGGTCGTGCCGATCGTGGTCTCCTCCACGTCGTGGAACTGGCTGGTCGCCACGCCGCAGAGCCCGCTCCCGCTGCTGGCGAAGGCGCTCGGCTTCGGCGACGTGCTCTTCCTGGCAGACCCGCTCCTGGCGCAGATCACGGTGTGCGTCTTCAAGGTCTGGGTCAGCTTCCCGTTCATGATGATGATGATGTCCTCGGCGCTCGCGTCGGTCGACACCACCGTCTACGAGGCCTCCCGGGTGGACGGCGCGTCGCACTGGAAGACCTTCCGCTTCATCACGCTCCCGATGATCTCCCGGTCCACCTACATCAGCTGGATCCTGATGACGATCTTCTGCGTGAACGACTTCCCGACGATCTTCCTACTCACCGGCGGAGGCCCGGTGAACTCCACCCAGACCCTGGTCGTGCTCGCGTACACGACCGTGTTCCAGAACTTCCAGACCGGCCCCGGTGTCGCGATCGCCTTCCTGATGACGATCGTGCTCGTCATCGTCAGCGTCACCCTCTACCGGCGGATCCGAAAGGCGGCCATCGAATGACGGCAGTGGCTCAGCAGACCGTGCCGGCGGTGGCCCGGCGTCCCCGACCGGAGGGCGAGCGCGGGCGATGGTGGCGGTTCTGCCTCCTCGCGGTGGTCACCGCCCTCGTGCTCGTGCCGCTCGCGGCCGTCGTGCTGCTCTCCCTGCAGCCGGGGCTGGGCAGCTCCGCGACCGGCGTGACGCTCGACAACTACGTCGGCGTCATCACCTCCACCGACCTCGGCGTCTGGGTGACCAACAGCCTGGTCGTCACGCTCGCGACGGTGGTCGTCTCGGTCGTCATCGCAGCGCCGGCCGGCTACGTGCTCTCGCGGGGTCGCGGGAGGCTGGTGGCCGGCTTCTCGCTGACGCTGTTCGTGATCCAGTCGCTGCCCGTGGTGACCGCGGTCATCCCGCTGTTCATCCTGTTCGCCCGCATCGGCCTGGTCGACACCCTCGGCGGCGTCGTGATCCTCTACGTGGGCGGGACGATGTCCGTCGCCATCTGGATGATGGCGGCCTACTTCGACTCGATCCCGATCAGCCTGGAGGAGGCGGCCTGGATGGACGGCTGCTCGGTGTTCGGCAGCTTCTCGCGAGTGGTGCTGCGCAACTCGCTGCCCGGGGTGCTGTCGACGGCGATCTTCGCCTTCCTGCTGGCCTGGAACGACTACCTCGTTGCCGTCATCTTCCTGCGGTCGGACCAGAACTACACCCTGCCGATCGGCCTCCAGACGTTCTTCCAGCAGAACCAGACCGACTGGGGCCCGGTGATGAGCGTCGCGGTGGTGATGATGATCCCGCCGGTCGTCGTGTTCGCGGTGCTCAACCGGTACTTCAGCGTCGGGGGGATCGGGGGCTCCCTGGCGGGGCGATGACCGGGGAGCCCCGCCGGGGCACTAGGGAACCAGGTACCCCGCCGCCCGGTACAGCTCGTACCACTCCGGCCGCGTCAGCGGCAGCTCGGAGCCGAGCGCGGCGGCGGCCACGCGCGACGGCGTCGTGGTGCCGAGCACGACCTGCATCCGCGCCGGGTGCCGGGTGATCCACGCGACCGCGATCGCCTCGGCGGGGACGCCGTACTTCCCGGCCAGCCGATCCACGACCGCGTTGAGCTCGGGGTAGCGGTCGGAGCCCAGGAACGGGCCGTCGAAGAAGCCCGCCTGGAACGGCGACCAAGCCTGAATCGTGATGTCGTTGAGGCGGCAGTAGTCGAGGATGCCGTAGTCGCGGCTGATCGACTGGTCCAGGGCCTGCATGTTGGAGGCGACGCCCTGGGCGATGATCGGCGCGTGCGTGATCGAGAGCTGCAGCTGGTTGGCGACGATCGGCTGGGTCACGTACCGGCGGAGCAGGTCGATCTGGCCCGGCGTGTGGTTCGAGACGCCGAACGCCCGGACCTTGCCCGAGGACGACAGCTCGTCGAAGGCGCGCGCGACCTCCTCCGGCTCGACCAGGGCGTCCGGACGGTGCAGGAGCAGGATGTCGAGGTAGTCCGTGCCCAGCGCCTCCAGGCTGCCGTTCACCGACTCCAGGATGTGCTCGGCCGAGAAGTCGAAGTACGGCCCATCGGGCACGATGCCCGCCTTGGACTGGATGACGAACTCCTCGCGCTCGGAGGGGCTCAGCTTCATCGCCTCGGCGAACCGGCGCTCGCAGCCGTGCAGCGGGGAGCCGTAGACGTCGGCGTGGTCGAGGAAGGTGATGCCGGCGTCGCGGGCGGTCCGCACGAGCGTGCGCACCTCCTCGTCGGACTTGTCCTGGATGCGCATCAGGCCGAGCACCACATTGGGCGCGGTGATCTCGGTGCCGGGCAACGTGAATGTTCGCACGGGTCGTCCCTTCTGGACAGCGGTGGGGGCACGCCCGGACGGACGCCCCTCCACGCTACGAAGGCGGCATTCGGAAGTCCAACAACTGTTGTCTCTGCTACTGATGAGTCAGAACGATCAAACGTCCTCACACGTCGCGGTCGAAGAGGTCCTCCCACGTCTCGCGGCGGATGACGGCCCGCGCCTCACCGTCGCGCACGAAGACCACCGGCGGACGGCGGTACCCGTTGTAGTTGTTCGCCATCGTGTGCGTGTACGCGCCGGTCGCGGGCACGGCGAGGAGGTCGCCGACCCGGGCGGCGGGCAGCCGCAGCGGGTCGATGAGCACGTCCCCCGACTCGCAGTGCCGACCGACGACCACGACCTCCTCGGCGTCCTCCTCGTGCAGCCGTTCGGCGAGGACGGCCTCGTAGCGCTGCTGGAAGAGGGCGACCTCCAGGTTGTCGCCCATGCCGCCGTCGACGGCGACGAAGGTGCGGGCGTCCCGTTTGACCGTCGTCACCGTGTAGAGCGAGAAGGCCGCCTCGTTCACCATGCTGCGACCGGGCTCGATGATGAGCTCGGCGTCCGCCGGCAGGTGCTCGTCGGCGGCCGCGAGCAGCGCTTCGACGTACTCGTCGACCGACGCGGGCCGGTCCTCGATCGTGTAGCGGGAGCCGAGGCCGCCGCCGAGGTCGTAGACCGGGAAGTCGCCGAGCGCCGCCAGCGGCGCGACGGCGGCCGCGAGCTCCGCCGGGTCCATGATCTGCGAGCCGACGTGGGCGTGCACGCCCCGCAGCTCGAGCAGCGGGCTCGCCTCGATCCGGGCGATGAGGAGGCGTGCCGCGCCGGCCGTGAGCCCGAACTTGGAGCCCACCTGCCCGGTCTGCACGTGCGGATGCGTGGACGAGACGACGTCGGGGATGACCCTGACCAGGACGCGCTGGACGCTCCCCGGTGCGACCAGCTGCTCCAGGCGGTCGACGTCGTCCGCGTTGTCCACGACGACGAGCCCGACCCCGGCCTCCACCGCGATCCGCAGCTCCTCCGTCGTCTTGGCGTTGCCGTGCATGACCAGGAGGGCCGGGTCCACCCCCGCGCGCAGGGCACTGAGGATCTCGCCGCCGCCCGCGACGTCCAGGCCGATCCCCTCCTCCACCATGACGCGCTGCACGGCGGTCGCCGGGAACGCCTTCGACGCGAAGACGACCCGCGCGTTCGGCCGGCGCGAGGTCAGGGCGGTGCGGTACTCGCGCGCCCTGGCCCGCAGCGCGTCCTCGTCCACGACGATCGCGGGCGTGCCGAACTCGCGCGCGAGGTCGTCCACCCGGCAGCCCGCGATCACGAGGACGCCGTCGGGGTCGACGGTCGCACCGGCGGGGAAGAGGTCGACGAGGGGGTGGGGCATGACGGTGTCCTTGGGTCGGATTCGGATCAGGTGGTGCTTAGTCGCGTTCGCGCCCGGTGACGCCGTGCGGGACGACGATCACCGGGACCGGCGAGTGCCGGACGATCTTGGCCGCGTGCGAGCCGAGGAACACCCGGGCGATCGGGCCGAGCGTGCTCGACCCGACGACCAGCACCTCGTCCGGCTCCCAGCCGACGTCGGCCAGGGCCGACTCCCACGTCTCGCCCCTCCCGACCGCGACGTCGGAGACCGGCGGGGCGTCCGGGAGGTCGGACACCTGGCGCACCAGCGCGGCGGCGTGCCGCTCGATGTCGGCGGCCCAGGTGTCCGCGACGGCCTGCTCGGCGTCGAGCCCGGCGCCGGAGGTGCCCGAGTCGCGCGGCACGACGGCGAAGGAGGCGACGCGCAGGTCCGCGCCGACCGACGCGGCCACTCCGGCCGCGCCGAACACCAGCCCGGTCGATGCGCCGGTGCCGCGGTAGGCGGCGGTCACCCGGCCGACGCGCGCGCCCTCCTCGGTGCGGTACCCGCGGGGCGCGATCGCGACGGGGACCGGGGACGCGTGCAACAGGGTGTCGCTCGCGGAGCCGAGGCCGATCCGCCCCGCGGGCGCGTCCGTGGCCGAGCCCACGACGATCAGCGAGGCCTCGCGCTGCTCGGCGAGCTCCACGAGCCCGCGACGCGCCGATGGGGCCTCGTGCAGCAGGTACTCCGCCGTGACCGACCCGCCGAGCACGGCTGCGGCGTGGTCGAGGGCGCTGTCCGCGTTGTCGCGGGTGTAGCCGCGCCACTCCGTGTCCGCACCGCCCGCCGTCGTCGGCCAGGCGGGCGGGACGATCGCGGCCACGATCAGGTCGGAGCCGGAGGAGCGGGCGAGCATCGCGGCCAGGTGCAGCGCGGAGGCCGACCGGTGCGCGGGGTCGACGCCGACGACGATGCTCATCGTCTGCCCGCCTTCCTGCGCTCGGCGGCCTCCCGGATCTCGGCCTTGCTGGGCTGGGCGAAGTTGCTCGTGTACGGGGCATCCGTGCCGGCGACCGGTGTCCCGGTCTGCAGCGTGGAGTGCTTCCGGCCGTAGAACCAGTAGAAGACGAGGAAGGCGGCCGTCCAGATCAGGAACACGATGATCGTGATGAGCCGCAGCTGCGTGATGATCGCGATGCAGCCCGCGATCGACAGGATCGGGATCGTCCAGCCGAGCGGCAGGCGGAAGCCGCGCTCCAGCTCCGGCTCCCGCACGCGCAGGATGATGACGCCGAGCGACACGACGAGGAAGGCGACCAGGGTGCCGATGCTCGTCATCTCGGCGAGGAAGTCGATCGGGACGACGGCCGCGAGCACGCTCGTGGCGATCATGACGATGACGGTGTTCTTCACCGGCGTCATCGTCCGCGGGTTGACCTTCGCGAACACCTTCGGGATCATCCCGTCGCGCGACATGGCGAACAGGATGCGCGTCTGCCCGTAGAGGACCACGAGCGTCACCGAGAAGATGGAGATGATCGCACCGATCGCGACGATGGTCCCCGGCCAGGTCGAGCCGATGATGTTCTGCAGGATCGCGGCGAGCCCCGCGTCCTGGTTCGCGAACTTCTCCGGGGCCTGCGCGCCGAGCGCGGCGAGGCTGGTGCCGACGTACAGCACGATGATGATGATGAGCGCGAAGATGATCGCGAGCGGCAGGTTCCGCTTCGGGTTCTTAGCCTCCTCGCCGGCCGTCGACACGGCGTCCAGCCCGACGAACGAGAAGAAGATGATGCCGGCGCCGCCGACGATGCCCGCGAAACCGGCCGGCGCGAAGTTGTGGAAGTGGTCGCTGTTCCACCCGGTGAACGCGACGGCGCAGAAGAACAGCACGACGGCGATCTTGATGACGACCATGATGCTGTTGACCATCGTGGACTCGCGCGCCCCGCGCAGCAGCAGCAGCGAGCAGAGCACGATGACGATCACCGCGGGGACGTTGACGATGCCGCCCTGCTCCGGCGCCTGCGAGAGCTGCACCGGGAGCTGCCAGCCGAGGAGGTTCTGCAGCAGCTGGTTGACGTACTGGGACCATCCGACGGCGACGGCCGCGGTGGAGACGCCGTACTCCAGCAGCAGGCAGGCTCCCACCGCCATCGCCGTGCCCTCACCGAGCGTCGCGTAGGCGTACGAGTAGGTCGACCCGGAGGCCGGGACGGCGCCCGCCATCTCGGCGTAGCAGAGCGCGGTCAGCCCGGCGACGACGCCGCCGATGACGAACGACCAGATCACCGCGGGACCGGCGACGGGGACCGCCTGGGACAGGATGAAGAAGATTCCGGTGCCGAGCGTCCCGCCGACTCCGATCATGGTCAGCGAGAAGAGGCCGATGCTGCGTCGCAGGTGGGCCTCGCCGGCGCCGGGAGGCGTCGTGGGCTTTCTGCGCAGCAGCTGCTGAGCGATGGTGGGCATATCTACCAGTCTCCTTTGATTGGTGGGGGTTTCAGAAATCCGTCGCGCTCAGTCCCGGGTCACCCGGAAGAGCTCGACGCGCGGGTCGACGGCGCCGCGCACGTAGCCGGACGGGGAGGCCGCGACCGCCTGCAGGAACGCGACGGTCTGCTCCGTGATCTCCTCCCCGGGGATGAGGTTCGGAATCCCGGGCGGGTACGCGGCGAGCGTGTCGGCGGAGATGCGGCCGACCGCCTCGGCCGCCGGCACGAGCTCGGTGGCGGCGAAGAACGCGTCCCTGGGCAGGATGCGCAGCGGGCCGACCTCGGGCAGCGCCGGGAACCCGCCGGCGCCGCCGCCCGCCCGCTCGGCGCCGGCCTCCGCCGAGTCGGCCGCCGCAGCGAGCGCCCGGTGCGCCCGGGCCAGATCGGGCGTCTTGCCCGCGCCGATCAGCGCGACGAGGGTGGTCGCCGTGGACATCTCGAAGAAGATCCCGTCGGCGTCGATGAGCCGCTGACGCAGCCAGTGGCCGCTGACCCCGGTGTCGGACACGTCGATCGCGACGCGCAGCGGGTCGACGGCGACGATGTCGTCGAACGCGCCGAACCCGTCGCTGAGGACGCCGAAGCGCGGGTCGTCGCGCAGCGCGTCGCGGAACGCATCGGCGGCCGCGATCGAGCGGCCGATCAGCTCCGCGCCGGTGGCGAGGGCGTGCCGGGCGATGTCGAGGGAGGCCTGCAGGAGCGCGGACGTGGAGGTGGACGCGGTGATCGACACGGCGCGTTCGACCAGCGGCTCCAGGGCGTCGGCGAACGGTCCGTGGCCGAGGTGCAGCATGGCGGACTGGGTGAGCGAGCCGCCCAGCTTGTGGGTGCTGGAGACCACCAGGTCGGCTCCGAGCCGGGCGGGCGACTCGGGGAGGTCCGGGTGGAACCCGAAGTGCGGTCCCCAGGCGCCGTCCACGATGAGCGGGGCGCCGTGCGCGTGCGCCACCCGGGCGAGCCCGGCGACATCCGCGACGGAGCCGAAGTAGCTGGGCGACACGATGTAGACCGCGTCCGCCGGGCGTCCGGTCTGCGCTGCGGCGGTCAGCGCCGCATCGAGGGAGGCGGGCGAGACGCCGTGGGCGACACCGTGTCCCGCGTCGAGGGAGGGCAGCACGAAGGAGGGCGCGAGTCCCGCCGAGAGCACGCCGTCGCTGAAGCTGGAGTGCGCGCTGCGCTGCGACAGGATGTTCTGGCCGAGCCCCCGCACGGCCAGCGCGGCGATCCGGTTGGCCTGCGAGGCGCCGCCGGTCAGGAACCAGGTGCGGCGCGCGCCCCACGCGTCGGCCGCGAGGTCCAGTGACCGGCTCAGCGGCGAGTCCTCGCCCAGGTCGATGTCGTCCACCAGCATCGGGACGTCGAGCTGCAGCGGCCGCGGCCCGAGGAAGTCGGCGAGCCGTGCACTGAGTCCGAGCTCGTCGCCGCCGTGCCCCGGCACCATCAGCGGGAGAGGCGACCGGGCGGCGTGGCGCTCCAGCGCGTCCGCGTACGGCGTCTCCCAGTGGCGGAGGTCGGAGGCGGGAAGCAGCGGACGCGAGTCGGTCGCAGACGGACGGGTGGGGGCCATTCCTCCATCGTGAGGGCGGCGTCCCGCCGTCAGAATCCCCCGAAGTTCGCCCTACCCACATAGACTGTATGTGACTCACTCACCTCACGACAGGGCTTCCGATGGCGGATCTGCGACAGTTCGAGGCGCTGAGAGCGGTCCACGCCGAAGGCTCCGTCACCGCCGCCGCCCGCCGCCTGGGCTGGGGCCAGCCGACCGTCGACTACCACCTCAAGAACCTGGAACGCCTGGTCGGCGCGCCCGTGCTCGTGCGCTCGCCCCGCGGCAGCAGGCTGACCCCGGTCGGCGTACTGCTCCTCGAACGCGCCCAGGAGATCCTGACGCTCAGCGAGCGGGCCATCGCGGACGCGCGCGAGTTCAGCCGGCTCGGACGGGTGCGCCTGCGCTTCGGGACCTTCGCGACGGCGGCGGCGAGCATCCTCCCGTTCGTCGCGAACACCGTCGGTGACCTCGGGATCGAGATCGACGCCACGTTCGAGGAGGTCCCCACGCTGGTCGACCGGATCAACCGCGGCGCCCTCGACGCCGCGCTCGTCTACACGGTGCCCGGGTACGACCTGCCGTTCCGCCCGAACGTGGTGACGAGGGAGGTCTACCGGGACCCCCTGATGCTGGCGCTGCCCGTCGGCCACCCGCTCGCGTCGCGCACGTCGGTCGACCTCGCCGCCGTGCTCTCGCTCCGCGACGAGCGCTGGGTCTTCGCCACCTCCGCGGAGGACGCGATGGACCGCGTGGTCGCCGACGCGTTCGCGGCCGAGGGGCACGTCCTGGACGTCGCGATCAGGACCGACGACTTCCAGGTCCTCCTCGGGATGACCGCCGCGCGGATGGTGGTCGGGATCATTCCCGGCCTGGCGACGACCGCCGCGCATCCCGGCATCGTCCTGCTCCCGATCAACGACCCGTCGTTCGTGCGCTCGATCCTCGTGGCCACGTCCGCCGAGGACGCGAGCCGCCGCCCCTCCCCCGCCGTCCGCCACCTCGTCGCCGCCGTCCGCGACGGCTTCGCCGCCCTCCGCTGACCGGCTACACCCCCACCCACCCACTCCCCGCCGCTGCGCTCTCCTCGACCGCCGCCAGTACCCGCTGCACGTGCAGCGCGTCCGCGAACGACGGCTCCGGCGCCCGCCCCTCCGCGATGTCGGTCACGAAGTCGACGACCTGGTGGGAGAAGGCGTGCTCGTAGCCGAGTGCGTGGCCGGTCGGCCACCAGCTCCCCGCGAAGGCGTGCTCCGGCTCGGTGGTGAGGATGCGGCGGAATCCGAGGCGGTCGGGCGGCTCGGTCGCGTCGTAGTAGTCGAGCTCGTTCAGGCGTTCCAGGTCGAACGCCAGCGCGCCGCGCGTGCCGGAGATCTCCAGCCGGAGCGCGTTCTTGCGGCCGGTCGCGTAGCGGGTCGCCGTGAAGGAGCCCATCGCGCCGGAGGCGAAGCGCGTCGTGAACCAGGCCGCGTCGTCGACGGTCACCTCGCCGAGCCGGTCGGAGGCCACGCCGCCGAGGCCGCGCTGCTCGGCGAGGATGGGCCGCTGACGCACGTAGGTCTCGAGCGTGCCGCTGACCGAGGCGATGCGGTCGCCAGCCACGAACTCGGCGGCGTCGATGATGTGCGCGCCGATGTCGCCCAGCGAGCCGGAGCCCGCCTTCGCGCGGTCGAGGCGCCAGGTCATCGGGCCGGCCGGGTCGCTCAGCCAGTCCTGGAGGTATTGCGCCCGCACTTCGCGCACGTCGCCGATCGCGCCCTCCCGCACCAGCCTGCGCGCCTCCAGGATCGCCGGCACCCGGCGGTAGGTGAACCCGCACATCGCGAGCACTCCCCGCTCCTGCGCGGTCGCCGCCGCCGACGCCATGCGCTCGGCCTCGCCGAGGCTGTTCGCGAGCGGCTTCTCGCACAGCACGTGCTTGCCGGCCTCCAGCGCGGCGATCGCGATCTCGGCATGGGTGTCGCCGGGCGTCACGATGTCGACCAGGTCGATGTCGTCGCGCGCGACCGCCTCGCGCCAGTCGGTCGCGTTCTCCGCCCAGCCGAGCCGGTCTGCCGACTCCCGCGCGCCGGTGCGCCCGACCAGGAGCGCCATCTGCGGCCGCAACGGGAGGTCGAAGAAGCGCGGGGCGACGCGCCACGCCTGCGAGTGCGCCGCCCCCATGAAGCCGTGGCCGATGAGCGCGACCCGGAGGGGCGCGCCTGTCACCGCAGGGCCTCCGCTCCGCGCACGTGGGCGACGCTCCCCCACTGCTCGAGCCGCTCCCGCACGTCGGTGCGCCGCTCGGTCCGCACCGCCTCCGCGTAGCGCTGCTCCAGGAGTCGCGGGATGTCGACCCGCTCGCCGGTGTCCGCGCTCAGCACGGCGGCCTCCACCATCGCGAGGCTGGGGATGTTCCGGTGGATCTCGCTCTGCGGCGTCTCGCCGCTGCGCAGGCAGCGCACGAACTCCGCGAGCGAGCCGGCGATCTCCTCCGGACCGGCGGGCACATCGGGCAGCGTGTCGATCCCGTCCGCCTCCGGTGCGCCGTCCCCGTCCCACACGGCGGTGCCGTGCTCGGCGCTGACCCGCCAGGAGCCGTTCCACGAGGTCTCGCGGCCCGGCGCGCACCAGCTCCCGGTGAAGGTGTAGCGGGCGCCGTCGTCGAACGCGAACGTCGCGGTGGCGGAGGCGTCGCCGTCGTACCAGCTCCACGCCGGGTTCCACGACGAGCAGGACACCGTCACCGGGTCCGCCCGCAGCAGGTAACGGGCCATGTCGAACTGGTGGATGGCCATGTCCACCAGGAGCGGCTGCTCCATCCGGTCGCGGAAGCCGCCGAAGTGCGGGGCCTTGTAGAACTCGGTCGTGATGGCGCCGACCCGGCCGAGCCGATCGGCGACGGCGCGCAGCCTGGTCAGCTCGGTGAAGAACCGTCGCGACTGGCTGACCATGAGCAGCCCGCCCGCGACCTCGGCGAGCGCCGCCTGCTGCAGGGCGTCGACGAGCGTGGGCGCGATCGGTTTCTCGCAGAGCACAGGGAGGCCGGTGAAGAGGGCCTCCTCGTTCACGGGGCGGTGGGCCGCGGGCACGGTGACGTTCACGACGGCGACCGCGCCGCTGCGGGCGGCGACCTCGGACACCGAGGAGCCGAGGACCACGTCGAGCGCCTCCTCCCGCGCCACCCGCCCGGCCAGCTCCAGGTCGAGATCGACGATCCCGACAACGCGGGCGTCCGGCGAGGACCCGACGGTGCGGATCCAGTTTCGGCCCATGTTGCCCGCGCCGACGAGCACGACCGGCAGCGGCTCCTGCTGGTAGCCGGGGGCGAGGCCGCTCACAGGACGACCTCGTCGCGGTTGTGCATCGCGCCGGCGTAGCCGTGCCCAGTGAAGAAGTCCCCGCGCTCGTAGCGCAGCAGCACAGGCTCCTGCCGCGCCGGCCTATCGGAGGCCGCCCACTCCACGCCGTTCGCGATGACGTGCCGGACGTCGGGGTGGTGGTACACCGGGTAGTCCTGGTCGCCGGGGCTGAAGTAGAAGATCCTGCCGTTGCCGCGCTTGAACGTCATCCCGCTGCGGAAGCACTCGCCGCCGCTGAAGGTGCTGATGAAGACCAGCTCGTCGGGGGCCGGCACGTCGAACTGCTCGCCGTACATCTCCTGCGCCGGGATCTCGATCGGGTGCGGGATGCCCTGCGCGATGGGGTGCGTCGGGTCGACCGTCCAGACCAGCTCCCGGTCGTTGTCGCTGCGCCAGCGCAGGGTGCACGACGTCCCCATCAGCTTGGTGAAGATCTTCGACCAGTGCCCGGAGTGCAGCACGATCAGCCCCATCCCGGAGAGCACGTGCCGGTGGACGCGCTCGACGATCTCGTCGGACACCTCCGCGTGCGCGGCGTGGCCCCACCAGGTCAGCACGTCGGTCTGCTCCAGCAGCTCCTCCGTCAGCCCGTGTTCCGGATCGTCGAGCGTTACGGTGCGCACGCTCACGCGGTCGCCCGCGAACTCCTCGATGCCCTCCTTGATGGTGGTGTGCATCCCGGACGGGTAGATCTCCGCGACCTCCGGCTCCAGCTGCTCGTGGCGGTTCTCCCCCACACGACCACGCGGATCGGGTCTTCTGCGGTTCCGATTCGATGAGACACTTCTGGTCACTCTCCTTGTTTCTTCACTTGACCGCGCCGCCGAGGGCTCCGGCGGCGATGTAGCGCTGCGCGAGGATCAGCAGCACGCCGGCCGGGATGGAGGCCAGCACCGCTGTCGCCATCACCGGCCCCCACTGCTGCACGTTGGCGCTGATGTAGTTGTAGATGCCGAGCGTGATCGGCCGGACTTCCGGCGTGCTGGTCAGGGTCAGGGCGAAGAGGAAGTCGCCCCACGCCCCGAGGAAGGTGAACAGCGCCGCGGTGACGATCGCGTTCTTGCTGATCGGGACGACGATCGAGATGAAGGCGCGGAAGTTGTTCGCGCCGTCGACCAGCGCCGCCTCCACCAGGGAGGGCGGCAGCGATCCCATGAACGCCCGGATGAGCAGGATGGCGAACGGGATCTGTGCCGCGGTGTCGGCGAGGATCAGCCCGGCGTACGAGTTCAGCAGCCCCAGGTCGTTGAACAGCGCGTAGAGCGCGTTCGCGATCACGATGACGGGGATCATCTGCGTGATCAGCAACGCGAACACGAACACGGTCATGCCGCGCATCCGGAACCGGGCGAGCCCGTACGCCGCCGGAGTCGCGATGGCGATGGTCAGCACCACGGTGCTCAGCGCGATGATCGTGCTCGTGACCAGGTTGCCGCCCTGCTGCTTGAGGGCGGTCACGTAGCCGTCGAGCGTCGGCTGGAGCGGGAACCACGCGGTCGTGGCCGCCCCGGCGTTGGCCTGCAGGCTGCTGTTGACCATCCAGTAGACGGGGAAGATCATCACCGCGAGGAAGACGACGCCGAGGACGGTCATCGGCCAGCGCCGCTTGACGTGCGGGCGCGGGCGCTGTCCTTTCGGGAGCACGATGGCTCTGGTCTCGGTCATTCGTCGACCTCCTTGCGTGACATGTACAGATAGACGACCGCGAAGACGAGGGAGATCACGATCAGGATGTTGCTGATCGCGGCGCCCTCCCCGAACGCGAACTGCACGAACGACTTCTGGTACGCCCAGGTCGCGAGCGTCTGCGTGGAGTTGGCCGGGCCGCCTCCGGTGAGGCCGAGGATCACGTCCACGACCTTGAGCGTGTAGACCACGCCGAGCACGATCACGACGCTGACCACCGGCCGGATGCTCGGCCAGGTGATGTGCCGGAACGCCCGCCAGCCGACCGCGCCGTCGAGCGCCGCCGCCTCGTACAGTTCCTCCGGCACGCCCTGCAGACCGCTGTAGAGGATGGTCGTGTTGAACGGGATGCCGAGCCAGACGTTCACGCCGATCACCGCGATCAGCGCGAGCGACGGGCTCACCAGCCACGGGATCGGCTGGACGCCGAAGACGCCGAGGAACTGGTTGAGCGCGCCGCTGTCCTGGTCGAGGATCCACTTCCAGACGGCGCTCGACGCGATCAACGGCAGCAGCCACGGCAGCAGCAGAAGCGAGCGCAGGAAGCCGCCGAGCGGGAAGTTGCGCTTGAAGAACAGTGCCAGCCCGAGGCCGATGGCGAACTGGAGGACGATCGAGCCGATCGTGAACAGCGCCGTGTTCAGCATCGTCGTCGTGAACAGTGAGCTGGTGACCGTCGTGACGTAGTTCTGGAGGCCGACCCACGGGGCCTCCCCCGTGTAGAAGGTGCTGGTCGTGTAGTCCTGGAACGACATCGCCACGTTCTTGACGATGGGGTAGCCGAAGAAGATCAGGACGAACAGGACCGCCGGCAGGACGAACAGCCATTTGCTGATCGACCGGGCCAGCCGGAACCGGCGGCGGCGGGGGCTGCCGGCGACGGGACGGTCGTCCCGCACGGGTGGTGCGATCGCGGGTGTCTCCGCGTTGAGAGTCGTCATCGACCTCGTCCTTTCCCGCGGAGGCGGGAGCACGCGGCTCCGCCTCCGGCGAGTTCGCTACTGGTTCTCCGACTGAGCCTGCTTGAGGGCGTCCGCCGGGGACGCCTTGCCCGTCAGGGCGAGCTGCACGGCGGTGTAGATCTTGGTCGCCGCCTTGGGCCACCCCTCGCCGAGCTCGGCGGTGCGCGCCCGGGCGTCGGCGACGACCCCGACGAAGGAGGCGACGTCCGGGTTCGCCGCGCCGAACTTCTTGGCTTCGGCGAGGTCGGTCGGAACGGTCTGGGCGGTCTTGGCCTCGAAGGACTGCATGGCCGGGCTCATCAGGCACTGGACGAACTTCGCGCCCGCGGCCTGTGCGTCCTTCTTACCCGTCTGCGGCAGCGTGTACTGCTCGCCGCCGAGGGGCGCGACCGAGGTCTGCGACGCCTCGCGGACCGGGACGGAGACGCTGGCCCAGTGCAGTCCGCTCGCCTTGGCGAGCGCCGGGATCTGCCACGGTCCGTTGATCATCATGGCGGCCTTGCCCGCGATGAACTGGTTGTTCACGTCCGCCTGCGCCCACGAGATCGAGCTCTTCGACAGCGATCCGTCGTTCTGCAGGTCGAGGACGAACTGCAGCGCCTGGGCGGCCTGCGGCGTCGCGATGTTCTTCTCGTCGCCGCCGTTGGACCAGAAGAAGGGCAGGAACTGCCAGGTGCCCTCGTACGTGTTGATGTTGCTCATGGCGAAGCCGTAGCGGCCCTTGCTCGCGTCGGTGAGCTGGCGGGCGGCGGTGCGCAGCTCGTCCCAGGTCTTCGGCGGCTGGACGCCTGCGGCCTGCAGGATGTCGGTGTTGTAGAACAGGGCGATGGAGTTGGCGAGCGGCTGCGCGCCGTAGAGCTGACCCTTGTAGGTGCCCGCCTTGACGGCGGCCGGCGTGAGGCCGTCGCCGGTGATCCCGAAGTCCTTGAGCGGCGCCAGGGCGCCGGTGGCGGCGATCTGCTGCACATCGGGGTTGTCGATCATGAGGACGTCCGGCAGGGTCTTGGACGAGACCTGCTGCAGGACCTTCTGGATGAGGGAGGCTCCGGCGACGTGGACCGCGTTGACCTTGATGCCGGTGCTGGCCTCGCACTTGGCGTACTGGGCGTCGTGCGATCCGTCGGTGAAGTAGTCCTCGAGCGTGATGCTCTTGGCGGTGGAGGCTCCTCCACTGCCGCTGCTGCACGCGACGAGTCCGAGCGGGATGATGGCCGCGGCCGCGAGGACCGCGACGGCGCGATGTGCTGTCTTCATGGGTGGATGCTCCTTTGCATTGCACTGTGGCTGACGACGGTGTGTGCAGGATTGTAAGCATAAAATCAGACGGAAGTCACGAACTTTTTTATGCTTACAACCACGGAGACCACTCTGTGCGAAAATGAAGGACTCATGACCGCTCCCAAGAAGGCGGGCACACGCAAGCCCAGCATGGCCGACGTCGCCCGGCACGCCGGCGTCTCCGTCATGACCGTCTCCAACGCCATCAACCGGCCGGACATCGTCAGCGAGGCGACCAGGGAGCGCGTGCGCGCGTCGATGGACGCGCTCGACTACCGCAACAACCTCGTGGCCCGCAGCCTGCGGCTGGCCCTCCCCGCCAGATCGGCTACCTGATCGGTCCGCACCGCTTCGCGGCCGACGCCTACATGGACCAGTTCCTCCACGACCTGGCCGCGACCTCCGAGCGTCACGGCCGCAATCTGACCCTCATCTCGGCGCGGTCGCAGGAGATCGAGGCCTGCGAGGACCTCTACTACGGTCAGATGGCGGCGGGCTTCATCGTGCCCAACATCTCCATCGGCGACCCCCGGCTCCCCGCGCTCGCCGAACGCGGCATCCCGTTCGTCGCGTACGGCGGCGACCCGCAGGACGACACCGCCACCTGGAACTGGGTCGACACCGACGCCGAGAAGGGCATCGTCCTCGCCGTCGACCATGTGACGTCGCTCGGCCACACCGAGCTGGCCTACCTCGGCTACCCCGACGAGCTGATCACGACCCGCTACCGGCGGCTCGGGTACATCGGCGCGTGCACCGAGCGCGGGCTGGAGTCCTCCCTCGCGCCGGGCCGGCTGGTGGAGACCGGACCCGAGTTCACCGACACGCTGGTCGCAGCGCGCACCCTGCTGACCTCCGACGACGCGCCGACCGCGATCGTGAGCGCGACGGACCAGCACGCGCTGGCTGTCGTCCTCGCCGCCCGCGAGCTCGGCATACCGGTGGGCACGGGCGTGGCGGTCACCGGTTTCGACGACTCGCCGGTGGCCGGGGAGTCCGGCTTCGGGATCACCTCGATCCGCCAGCCCAAGGACCGTATCGCCGAGATCCTGGTCGACATCCTCGTCGGTGAGGGGACGACCGTGAGGCAGGAGTTGCTGGAGCCGGAGCTGATCGTGCGGTCGAGCACGGTTCGAGGGGCGGCGCCTTCGGCGCCGCCCGTCGCGACCGGAGGAGATCCGGCCGGACACGCCCGGCGCCCTCCTTCGGAGGCTGCTTCAGGCCGGCGTGTCGCCGTTGATCTCCTCCGCTGCACGCAACATCCCCAACTCCTCCAGGCTCTCCGCCGTCGCCACGATCGTCTCCACCGCGGGCCGCGGCCGCAGCCCGAGCTCGGCCTTCGCACGGTCGTTGTGGATGACGAGCGGCGCGGGCTCGTCGCCCGGCAGCTCCGCCGTCGGCACCAGGCGCGCCCGGTCGCCGAGCTCGGCGCGCAGGACGTTCGCCACGTCGAGGAATGTCATCGTCGGGCCGTCCGCGAGCACCAGGTAGCGCTTGCCCGCGGCCTCCGGCGTCGTCATCGCGGCGATGTGGGCCGTCGCCACGTCGCGCACATCCGCGATGCCGAAGCGCTGGCGCGGGACCGCCGTCATCGCGCCGCTGAGCATCCCCGCGAACAGCTGGAGGGAGGATCGCGCGGCGGCGGTCAGGGTCGGGCCGGCGACCCAGGTCGGGTTGACCACGACCAGCTCGGTGTCGCCGCCCTCCCGCTCGATGAAGTCCCACGCCGCGCGCTCGGCGACCGCCTTCGACAGCGGGTAGGCCGGCAGGCCGGGCGTCTCCGGATCGGTCCAGTCGGACTCGTCGTAGTCGCGGACCGGCTTCGGCGAGTACCCGACCGCCGCGAACGACGAGGTGAGCACCACTCGTCTGGCCCCGGCGGAGCGAGCCGCGCGCAGCACCCGCAGGGAGCCGTCGCGCGCCGGGACGACCACCTCGGCCGGGTCGGCCGTCTGGATCATCGGGGAGGCTACGTGGTAGACGTCCTCGATCCCGGCGAGCGCGGCCTCCCAGCCGTCGTCGTCGGTGAGCGAGGCCGCCGCGAAGGTCAGCCCGGCATCGTCCGCGCCCGCGCGCCGCACCGCCGCGCGGACCTCCTCGGACCGGTCGAGGGACCGGACGGTCGCGCGCACCGCAGTCCCGGAGTCGAGGAGGTCGGCGATGAGGCGTGTGGCGAGGTAGCCGTTGCCTCCGGTGACGAGAGTCGCGGGCGTGGTGGGGGTGTCGTTCATCGGAAGGTCTCCTCGAGTCGGGGAAGGATGGTCTCCAGTTCGAGCTGCGCCTCGGCTTCGCCCGCGATGTCGGCACGCGCGCGGGCGTCCCACAGCGCGGCCTTCGCCCGCAGGTAGTCGAGGTGGGTGCGCAGCGTCACGATCTGCTCCTCCACCCGCACGGCGTGCCGCAGCAGGATGTCGCGCTGCTCGCCCGCGGCGTCGTGCCCGCGCAGCCGGTTGGCCTGGTAGGTGCGCATGTCCTCGATCCCGACGCCCATCGCCCGCAGGCAGGCGAGCACCTGCGCCGTGTCGAGGTCGCCCTCGCTGTAGCGCCGGTGACCGCTGCTGCCGTCGCGGGCGATCGGGCCGAGGAGGCCGACCTCCTCGTAGTACCGCAGGGTGGGCTCGCTGAGACCGCTCTGCCGGGACACGTCCTGGATGCTCAAACTGGTCATGTCCCCATCAGAACAGACCTCAAGCGCTTGAAGTCAAGCGCGGGAAACCCGTATCAGTGTCGGCCAAGCGAGGTCGGCGGCGCAGTACTCGTGCGGGTGAACCTTATTCGCGACTCCGGATCATCCGGGTCACCGGTAGTGAGGACTAGGTAGGTCGTGAACATACCGTTCTTTGCGCCGATGCTTCGGGCGCAGGTCCCACTAGTGATTGACACGCTCGGATCGTAACCTCGGGAGAAGGACCACCTGTACTCACCGACCGCCGACGGGCAATCGGCCAACCTCGGGAGATAAGGAAGCGGGCCACCGGAGATGGTCACCAGCCCGTCCGCCCTGAAGTCGAGTCGCGTCACCTGCGCGCCGTCGCTCACCCACGTCCCGTACAGGTCACGCTCTTCGAACTGCACCGGCCGCTGCGACCAGAAGGACACACCCACCACATAACCGACGAACGCCACAATCAGCCCCGAGCTCACCCACGGCGCCCACCGCCCCCACCGCACCCACCGCCCCGGCCCGCCGCGCGAGACCTTCACCGCGTCTTGAGCGTCCACGTGATCTCCTGCGTCATTCAGCCGCCGAGGTCGGCGGCGCAGTACTCGTGCGGGTGAACTTTATTCGCGACTCCGGCTGATCCGGGTCACCGGCGTAGAGGGCGAGAACGGTCGTGAACATACCGTTCTCTGCATAAATGAGTTGGCCGCAGGTCGCACCGACCGACACGCTCGGATCGTCACCGGGGAAGAATTCCCAAGGGTACTCGCCGACCGACGGACAATTGGGCACCCTCGAGTCAAAGGGGAACGGGTCACCGGATATGGTCACCAGCCCGTCCGCTCTGAAGTCGAGTTGCGTCACCATCCGGCCTTCGCTCACCCACGTCCCGTACAGGTCCCGCTCTTCGAACTGCACCGGACGCTGCATCCAGAAGGACATACCCACCACATAACCGACAAACGCCACAATCAACCCCGGGAGCACCCATGGCACCCACAGCAACCACCGCGCCGGCCCCGTGCGCGAGACCATCACCGGGTCCTGAGCGTCTGCGTCCACGTGATCTCCTGGGTAATCGGCTGGAACTGACCCTTTGTCTCCTGAAGGTGTTTCATCTTGTCGTAGGGCGGCACATGGTAGGGGCCGAACGGCCACGTCTCCGTCGACGGGATGCGGGTCGCGGACTCCGGTGTTGTCACGTTGGTCGCCTTGATGGTGACGACGGCGGTACCGTCGTCGTTCAGCTTGGTCACTTCGTAGGTGTAGTCGAAGGAGCCGATAAACGCTTCGGGAAGGTTCCCCTCGAACCCCGCATTCACGATCGTATTGAGATCGCGCGGCAGGTCTTCGCCGCGTGCGTCGTACCGACCCTTCCGCTCAAGGTTGGATTCGCCCTCCAATATCTTTCCTTGAATATCGGCCTCCGCGCGCGCGACGCTCGCGCTCTGCGTGAACACCTGCGTGAACGGGTGATTTTCGTCGAACGTGAAAGTCCGCTTTCCCTTCCCGCTGATCCACGCGTCGACCATCGTCCACACGGTCGCGTTGGCCCGGTCGATGCGGTCCCGGATCGCACGCATGTCCTTTTCGTTCGGGCCCTGCATGCGGCGGCGCGTACCCTTCGGGGTCGGGTCGCCGAAGATGCCGGCCGTGATGCCTGGGCCGCGCTTCTTCTCGGTGATCTCCGCGATGGATTTCCGGAACCTCGACTGGGCGTCGATTCGCGCCTCGTGGAGAGCCGCGAGGTGGGAGAGAGCCTCCGCCTCCTCCTCGATCGCGGCGGCCCTGTTCCGCATCGCCGAGGAGATGAACTCCTCCACTCCCAGCTCACCGCGCGGGCCCGCGATCGTGGTGGTCGGCAGGCCCAGAGTTCTGCGCGCCTCCGCCAACTGGGTCACCCACGGGGCCGCGGATTCTTTCACCTCGTCGTGAGCCAGCTGGTACGCCCCGCAGGCGGAGACCGCCCGGTCCAACTCCGCATGCGTGGCTTTGATGCGGGCCATCAGAACGTCGTGGGTCGCCGCTGCCGCATCCCCCGCCTTGCCTTTCCAGTGCTCGCGGATCGTGGCAGCGGATGTCTGGATGGCGGCGTGGGCCTTCTCGAGGGCCGTCTGATCACGCCTGAGTTGCCAGATCAGCTCGTCCAGCGCCGCCGGATCACCCAGACCCGGGTCTTCCTCTGTGAACTCCTCCACGGCTACCGCTCCGTGGAGGCGGCCGCCTGGCCCGCCGTGTTCGCGAAATCGGCGGCGGCTTTCCGATCCCTCTGGATCTGCGCTTCCGTCGCCGACATCACCAGCGTGTGCAGAGCGGCGGCGTCATCCACTGTTCCCTGGCAGACGACCTTCCACCAGGCCTCCAGGGACTGCCGCCCCTTATCGACGGCGTGGTCCCCTGCTCCCTCCACGGGCGGTAACGAACCCGTGGGAAGCACCTCTCGCACCGCAGACAGTTTGGAGGCGCCCTGAACGACCGCCTCTGGCGCAATACTCACTTTCACCGCAACCCGTACCTCTCAGTCTCCGCGGGGGAAGAACTCATGTCTCCCACGCTAGCCTCAAAAGTATCAGTTGAGCCACCGATGGGCGGCGGGCCGTCCGCCAGGTCACGTCACGTCGGCATCCAGTCCCACCCACGCCCTCCCCGCGCAGGCGCCGTCACTGCGACGCCCGTTCTCAGCCTCGGGCCCTCAGGCCCGGTCGTGGAGGGTGACGTGGTAGCCATCCGGGTCGGCGAAGGTGAAGGTCCGGCCGAACGGGCCGTCGATCGGGGCGGACACGATGGTGCGCCCGTCGGCGGCCAGCGCGTCGTGGATCGCCTGGACGGCCGTCGCCCGGAGCCAGAGCGCGACGCCGAGACCGGGCTGGGCGACGGAGCCGAGGTCGGTGCCCGCGACCAGGTCGCGGAGCGCGAAGGCGATCGGCTCGGTCATGAAGACGACGGCGTGCGGAGGGCCTGCGGGTGAGCGGACGAGGCCGAGGTAGCGCTCGTAGAACGCCTGGGAGGCGTCGAGGTCGCGCACCTGGAGGGAGATGAAATCGGGGCCGATGGCGGACATGGTGGAACTCCTCTCGTGTGTCAGTTTTCTGACATGACTGAGCCTATGTCAGACTACTGACATGAGCGTCCCTGACGACGGAATCCACCTCGAGACCTCCCTCGGCTACCTGCTGAAGGAGGCCTCCAGCGCCCTCCGCGCGGCGATGGAGGAGGTCCTCCGCCCGCTCGGGATGACGGTGACCCACTACTCCTGTCTCGAACTGCTGGCCCAGCGCCCCGGCCTGTCGAACTCCGAACTGGCCCGCGGCGCGTTCGTGACCCGGCAGACGATGAACGTGCTCCTCCAGGCGCTGGAGCGCGACGGCTTCGTCAGCCGCCCCGCGGAGGCGCCGGTCGGCAAGATCCTGCCCGCACGGCTCACCGCGCGCGGCCGGCGCAGCCTGGCGGCGGCGAGCGCGGCGGTGCGATCGGTGGAGGTCAGGATGCTGGCCGGGATGACGCCGGCGGAGCAGTCCGCTGCGTTCGCGAGCCTGCAGAGCATGGTGCGGGCGCTGCGCGAGGAGCGCTCCGCGACGATCTGAGCGCAATCCCAGAGCCGCGCTCGCCCGGTGCGCACCGCGCTCGCCACGGACACGCCGGCGCAGGTCGCGGGCGGACACGAGTCAGCCCGCGACCTCCCGGAGGAACACCTGCGCCTCCCACGGCTCGCAGCGCCCGTCCACCCGCGGCAGCCGCCCGTCGAGGTTGCCGAGCACCGGCTCCGCCTCCCGCCAGCCGCCGACGTCCGGGAGGTCGTACTCCGCCCGCTCGCCGGACAGGTTCGCGATCACGAGCAGCTGCCGGTCGCCGAGCGTCCGCGTGTAGGCGAACACGGTCGGATGCTCCGGCAGCAGAAGCTCGAAGCTGCCGTGCGAGACCGCCCGCTCGCTGTGGCGCAGTGCGATGAGTGCGCGGTAGTGCGCGAAGACCGACTGCGGATCCTCGCGCTGCGCCTCGGCGTTGATCTGCGCGGCGTTCGGGTTGACCGCGATCCACGGCGTCCCGGAGGTGAACCCGGCCGCCGGGCCGTCCGACCACTGGACGGGCGTGCGCGCGTTGTCCCTGCTCATCACGCGTAGCGCGGCGAGCACGGCCTCCGGCGCCTGGCCCTGCGCCGCGACCGCCACGGCGAAGTGGTTGAGCGACTCGATGTCGCGGAAGTCGTCGATGGATGCGAACGGCATGTTCGTCATGCCCAGCTCCTCGCCCTGGTAGACGTAGGGCGTTCCGCGCATCAGGTGCAGCACCGTCGCGAGCGCCTTCGCGGAGGCGACGCGGTGCTCCGGCCGGTCGTCGCCGAACCGGCTGACGACCCGGGGCTGGTCGTGGTTGTTCCAGTACAGGCTGTTCCAGCCGGTCTCCGCGAGGCCCTCCTGCCAGCGGCCGAGCGATGATTTCAGGTCCCGCGGCGAGGCCGCGCCCGGGTCGAACTTGCCGCCGGCCCCGTGGTCCAGCCCGACGTGCTCGAACTGGAACACCATGTCGACCTCGCGCCGGGCCGGATCGGTGAACAGCCGGGCGTGCTCGATCGTCACCCCCGGCATCTCGCCCACGGTGAGGTAGTCGCCGGTGCGTCCGGCGAACACCCGCTCGTGCATCTCCTGCAGGAACTCGTGGATGCGCGGCCCCTGCGCGTAGAACGGGAACCCGTCGCCGTGAACGGCGCCCGGCGGCACCTCGCCGTCCGGGAGTTCCGGCACCTTCGAGATCAGGTTGATGACGTCCATCCGGAAGCCGTCGACTCCGCGGTCGAGCCACCAGTTCATCATCTCGTAGACGGCCTCCCGCACCTCCGGGTTCTCCCAGTTGAGGTCGGGCTGCTTGCGCGAGAACAGGTGCAGGTAGTACTCCCCCGACGCCTCGTCGTGGTGCCAGGCGGGCCCCGAGAAGAAGGAGCCCCAGTTGTTCGGCTCCGCGCCCGGAGCGCCCGCCGCGAAGCCGGCCTTCGGTTTCCGCCACCAGTACCAGTCGCGCTTCGGGTTGTCGACGGACGACGCGGACTCCACGAACCACGGGTGCTCGTCGGAGGTGTGGTTGACCACCAGGTCCATCACCAGCTTCATGCCGCGCGCGTGGAGGTCCGCCAGCAGCTCGTCGAAGTCCTCCAGGGTCCCGTACGCCGGGTCGATCGCCCGGTAGTCGCTGATGTCGTAGCCGTTGTCGTCCTGCGGGGACGCGTAGACCGGCGACAGCCAGACGACGTCCACGCCGAGCTCCTGCAGGTGATCGAGGTGCTGGATGATCCCGCGCAGGTCGCCGACGCCGTCGCCGTCGCTGTCCGCGAAGCTGCGCGGATAGATCTGGTAGACGACGGCGGAACGCCACCACTGGTCGTCGGCCGCCGGCGCACCGGCGCGCGCGGCGGGGTTCGTGGTCAGGTCGGTCATGGTGCTCCATCCGGTTCGAGTTCGACGAGGACGACCTGCCACGCGCCAGGAGGCGGCAGGACGACCGTCGCGTGCGTCCCCTCCACGTGGACGGGGAGGTCGACCAGCCGGGGCGTACCGTCCGGGTCCGCTACGCGGACGCGCGGGGTCGAGCCGGCGACCGCGCGCAGGCGCAGCGTCCCCGGACCGATGTCGCCGACGGCCTCCTTGGGCGCGTCCCAGAGCGTGTCGGGCTGACCGGCCAGGTTGATGAGGTGGACGACCAGGCCGCGCCCGGTCTGCACCACGCGGCGCCAGACCGCGCCGGCCACGGGCTCGCCGGTGACCTCCGCCTTCGCGTACGTGACGTCGAGGTCGTCGTTGTACCGCCCGGCGTAGGAGCCGGTGACGTCCGCGATCGCGGGATCGAACAACAGCTCGTCGTGCTCGACCATGAAGTCGTACCAGCGCCGGAGCAGCCCGGCCGTGGAGTCCTCGACCACGTGGTTCCGCACGTAGTACGGGTCCACCAGGATGCGGTCGGCCTCCCCGCCAGGAGCTGGGTGGCCCCGTGCGAGAACAGCGTCGCCATCGTGAAGGCGGTGGCCCGGTCGGCTGCGACGGCGGGCGCCGAGTCGTAGACGTGCTGGTACGCCGCGATCGCGACGGGCTTGTCCCCGCCGGCCGCGCGAGCCCGGGTGACGACGGACGCGAGCGAGCCGAGCGTCAGGTGCGGGTCCCACACCTCGATATAGACGGCGTCCTGCGGGCTCGCCGCCGTCGTCCAGGTCGGGAAGTCGTTGACGTTGTTGAAGACCAGGTGGGCGTCGGGGAGCGCGTCCCGCACCCCGCCGATCATCGTGTCGAACGACCGGGCGACGTCCACCGTGCGGCCGTCCGCGCGTCGTGCGTGCTTCGGGTAGCCGTACTGGTCGAGGTGGAACCCGTCGAAGCCGACCGCCTCGACGGCGGCCGCGAGCTCGTCACGGAAGTGCGACAGCCACGGCACGGCGGCCGGGTCCACGATGAAGAGGAAGTCGCCCAGCGCATACGGCTCCCCGGCCGCGTCGAGGAGGGCCCACTGCTTCCAGCCGTCCCACTCGCGCGGACCGACCGCGTACACGGCCGCGTACCCGAGGGCGCGCGCCCCGGCCGCGCGGACGCCGTCGGCCAGCCGCCGCACCGTCGCCAGCGACACCGGCTGGCCCAGCGCGTCGTCGTAGTCCTCCCCGCCACCCAGCAGGTCGGCGTGCCGGTACGCCCAGTCGTAGAACTGCACGTCGGTGAGGTGGAGGCGGCGCACGGTGTCGGCCAGTCCTCGCGGGTCGCGACCGGGCGTGTAGTCGACGGTGAAGCCGTACCGCAGGCGCGTCGTGCCGGCTCCGGCGACCTGGACGGCGGTGCGGAGGAGGACGGTCCCGTCCGTCCACTCGACGCCGTAGCAGCCGGCCGCCGGAGTGCCGAGCGAGACGAATCCCGGGCCGTCCGTCGCCCAGGCGCCCAGCTGCTCGCCGAGGCGCCAGAGCGTGAGCTCTCCGGCCCCGGCGACGCCGCGCACCTCGACCCGGACCTCGTCGCCCGCGCCGAACCAGGCGCGCTCGGGCAGCAGCTCGCTCATCCCTTCACCGCCCCGGAGGTCAGTCCCTGCACGAAGTAGCGCTGGAAGACGAGGAACACCACGATGACCGGGACGACCGCGATCACCGACGCCGCGAAGACGAGCCCCACTGCGTGGCGTTCTGCCCCTGGAACAGTGCGATCGCGATCGGGAGGGTGCGGTTCTGCGGAGTGTTGATGATCGTCAGCGCCCAGGCGAACTCGTCCCAGCAGGACAGGAACGTGAAGATCGTCGCCGTCGCGAGCGCCGGCTTGGCCAGCGGCAGCGCGAGCCGCCAGTACCGGGTCCAGGCGTTCGCCCCGTCGACCTGCATCGCCTGGTCGAGCTCGGCGGGGATGGAGGCGAAGAAGCCCCGCAGCAGGAACGTGTTGAGCGCGAGCGAGCCCGCGACGTAGAACACGACCAGGCCGCCGAGCGAGTCGATGAGCCCGAAGAACTTGGCGATGATGAACTGCGGGATGATCAGCATCATCGCGGGCACGACCAGGCCGATCAGCAGGATGCGGAACATCGTCTCGCGGCCGGCGAACCGGTAGCGCGCGAACCCGTAGGCCATCATCGAGCTGATCAGCACGGACAGCGCGGTGGAGATGACCGCGACGATGGTCGAGTTCAGGAAGTACAGCCCGAAGTCCTGCGTGGTCAGCGCCTGCGTGTAGTTCTCGGTGGTCGCCGGGTTCGGGATGAACTGCGGCGGAACGGTGAGCACGTACGCCTGGCTCTTGAAGCTGGTGGACAGCATGTAGAGGAACGGCGTCACCATGACGGCCGCTCCGACGACGAGCGCGGCGATCCGGACACCGGCGCCCAGCCTCCGCTGCGTCCGCAACCGGGGCCGGGCGATGCGCGGGCCGATGCTCCGGCCGACGCTCCGGCCGTTTGGGACGGCGGTCATGAGAGCTCCTCTCCGCGGTCGCGGAAGACGCGCAGCTGGATGACGGCGAGCACGAAGACGATGACGGCGAGGATCACGGCGAGCGCCGAGCCGTAGCCGAAGTCGAGGTTCGCGAACGCCTGGTCGTACATGTAGGTGAGGACGACATCGGTCTGGCCGCCCGGACCTCCGGCGGTCATCACGAGCACCGAGGTGAAGACGTTGAAGCCGCCGATCACGAGCATCACCAGGACGAAGACCACCGAGGGCCAGATCGCCGGGAGGGTGACGACGCGGAAACGCTGCCAGCGGCCCGCGCCGTCCATCGTCGCGGCCTCCTCCAGCGACTGCGGCACGCCCTGCAGCGCGGCGAGGAAGATCATCATCGACCAGCCGACGCCCTTCCAGACGCCGAGCGCGCAGATCGCGACGAGCGCGGTCCAGCGGCCGGAGAGCCAGGACACGTCCGAGCTCATCAGGTGCAGGAAGTCGTGCAGCGTGAAGTTGACGAGGCCGCCGTCCGCGAAGAGGAACTTGAACAGCAGGGAGACGACCACCCAGCTCGTGACGACCGGCAGATAGAACAGGACGCGGAACACCGGCTGCGTCGGGCTCCTGCGCTTCAGGAGGACGGCGATGACGAGTCCGAGCACGATCTGCGGCGGCACGGTGAAGAGCATGTAGATGCCGCTGTTGGTGAGGCTCAGCCAGAAGTGCGGGTCCTGGAACGCCCGGACGTAGTTGTCCAGGCCGAGGAACTGGCTGACCGCGCCGGGGATGATCTTCCAGTCGAAGAAGCTCATCTGCACCGCCTGGAAGATCGGCAGCAGGATCAGCACCGCGAAGAGGATGAAGCCGGGGGCGATGAAGAGGTAGGGCGTCGCGCCGGCGCCGAGCGTCCGCCGCCGTCCCCGCTGCGGGCGCCCCTGTCCCGCTGGCGAGCGCCGCGGCGCGGTGGGGTCGGTCCCCACCGCGCGCGCGGTCCGTTCCGTCGTGGTGCTCACGGGATCACTTTCCGGTCAGCAGCGGGTCGATCTGCTGGGCCGCCGTGGTCAGCGCGTCCTTGACGCTCGTCGTCCCGGAGAAGGCCGGTGTCAGCGCCGCGCTCAGGATGCCGTCGACCTTGTCGCCCTGCGGGATGGCGAGCCGCGACTTCGCCGTCTTGAGCTGGTCGGCGAAGGTGGTGAAGTACGGGTCGATCGCGGCCTGCTTGGAGGCGAAGGCCGGGACCACGGTCATCTGACCGGTCTTGGCCATCTCGATCTGGAACTTCTCGGACTGGGTGAAGCGGATGAACTTCTCCGCCGCGGCCTGGTTCTTCGAGGAGGCCGTGAGCACGATGTCCTCGCCGCCGACCACGCTGGTCGACGCGCCGTCGCCCTTGGGGACCGGGGCGTAGATCGGCTGGAAGTCCTTGTACTGTCCCGCCCAGATCGCCTTCATCCACGGCCCGTCGAGGATGGTCGCGTACTTGCCGGTCGGCAGGCCGTCGGACGTGGAGGTCGCGCCCTGGTTGCCCGTGATCAGGTTCGGGATCTGGCCCTCCTTGTAGAGGTCGACCAGGAACTGGACCGCTGCGACCGACTTGGCTCCGTCGAGGTACCCGCTGGCCTTGGTCAGGCTCGCGTTGGTGATCTCGCCGCCGTTGGACCAGATCCACGGGAAGATGTTCCACCCGCCCAGGCCGCCGTCGGCGAAGACGGAGACCCCGGTGCCCTTGAGCTTGGCCGCCATCTGCTTGACCTGGTCGAAGGTCGCCGGCGGCGTGCTCATGCCCGCGGCGTCGAGCGCCTTCTGCGAGGTGATGAGCACCCGGGTGTTGGTGTCCAGCGGCAGGCCGTAGTACTTGCCCTTGTACTTGTTCGTGGTCAATGTCCCCGGGTAGACCGCCTTGGAGAGCGTGCCGAAGTCGGACATCGACTGGGACAGCGGGGTGAGGACGCCGAGCTGGGCGAGCTGCGGCACCCAGCCGATGTCGGAACGGACCAGGTCGGGGAGGGTGCCGCCGGCGGCGCTGGTGGTCAGCTTCTGGTGCAGGCTGTCGTAGGGGATGTCGACGTAGTTGATCGTGATGCCCGGGTTGGCCTTCTCGAAGGCGGGGATGAGGGTCTTGTTCAGCGCGTCCTGCTGGGCCGAGTTGCCGCCGTTGCCGTAGGAGCCCCAGAAGGTCGGCGTGACCGGGTGGCTGGACGAGCCGTCGGAGGAGCCGGACGACGAGGCGGAGCATCCACTGGCGACCAGTGCGATGGATGCCGCGAGCGCCGCCGTCGCGGCCAGTGCGGTGGAACGCTTCATTGCAGTTCTCCTGTCGGAAGGGGGCGCTCGGTGCGGGCCCCGCGGTGTGGAGTTATTTCTATGACAAAAACAACCCGCTGTCAACAACGACTCGCAAAAGCCGATTTTCGGCCGAGTTGATTGATTGACGAAACAATCCCGATATGCAAAAGTGTGTTCACGAGACCTGAGGGGGATGCGTGACGATCACTGCACCGACGTGGACGCCGGACACCGGCGCATCGAGGTCCGTCGCGCTCGAAGTCCTCCTCAACGGGCCGCTGTCCCGGAGCGAGATCGCCCGGCGGCTCGACCTCTCCCCCGGGTCGCTCACCCGGCTGAGCGCCCCGCTCATCGAGTCAGGGCTCCTGGTCGAGACGGGCGAGCTGACCGAGGGCCGGACGGGACGCCCCTCCCGCCCCCTCGACGTCGTGTCCGGCTCGCGCCACTTCGTCGGCATGAAGCTGATGGCCGACCGGGTGCAGGGCGTCACCACCGATCTGCGCGCGAACGTCATCGCCACCGACATGGTCGAGTTCGGCTCCCGCGACCCCGGGACCGTCGCCGACGCCATCGCCGTGCTGGCCGAGCGGCTCTCCCGCGACGTGCCCCCGGTGACCGCCCTCGGCGTCGGCCTCGGCGGCCGCATCGCCGACAACTCCCGCGTCGCGAGCGCCGCGTTCCTGGAATGGGAGGATGTGCCCCTGGTCGAGATGATCGAGCAGCGCACCGGCATCTCCACCGTGATCGAGAACGACGTCGTCGCCTTCACCGAGGCGGAGCACTGGTTCGGCTACGGCCGCGGCCTGGACCGCTTCGCCGTGATCACCCTCGGCGCCGGCGTGGGCTACGGCCTGGTCATCCACGATGGGATCGTGGCCGACGACGACGCCGGCATCGGGCTCATCGGCCACTGGCCGCTCGACCCGTACGGCCCGCTCTGCCCGGCCGGCCACCGCGGCTGCGCCCGCAGCGTGCTCACCCAGGAGGCCATCGTGCACGAGGTCGGCACCGCGCTCGGGCGCGACGTGAGCTACGACGAGGCCCTCACCCTGGCGGCCGCCGGCGAGCCGGCCGCGCGCCGGGTCGTCGACGACGCCGGCCGCGGCCTCGGCCGCCTGCTGGCGGCGGTGGCCAACCTCACCATGCCCGAGCGCATCGTCCTCGGCGGAGAGGGCGTCCGCCTGGTCGAGGTCGCCCGCGAGGCCATCGATCAGGGCATCGCCGCCGACCGCGACCCGCGCGCCAAGACGCTCGACCTGATCGCGACCCCCGGCGACAACCTGGAGTGGTGCCGGGGCGCCGCGGTGATCGCCATCCAGACCTACGTGCTCGGCACGCACGCGGGGTCGGCGGGGAGCTGACGCCCCTCACCCCCGCATGAACTCCGCCATCCACCGCGCGCTGCGCTTCGGCGTGCGCGCCTGCGTCTCGTAGTCGACGTGGACGATGCCGAAGCGGCGGGAGTAGCCCCACGCCCACTCCCAGTTGTCCATCAGTGACCAGACGAAGTAGCCCCGGAGCGGTAGCTTCGCCTCGACGGCGTCCCTGGCGGCGGCGAAGTGCGAGCGGAGGTAGTCGGTGCGCTGCGCGTCGTCGATCCGGCCGTCGGCGTCCACCGTGTCCTCGAACGCCGCGCCGTTCTCGGTGATGTAGAGCGGGAGTCCCGGCGCCAGCTCGTGCGCCTGGCGCATCACGTCGAGCATGCCGTCCGGGTGGATCTCCCAGCCCATCCGCGTCACCGGCGCCCCCGTCGAGACGAACGTCACGTGCTCGCTCCCGGGGTAGGCGCTCGGCGCGGAGCCCGGCGCGGGCGCGGAGCCGGCGGCGACCGTGTGCCGGCTGTAGTAGTTGATGCCGAGGAAGTCGATCGGCGCAGAGATGCGGCGGAGGTCGTCGTCGGTCGCATTCTCCGCGAACCACTCCGTCTCGCCCAGGTCGTCCAGGACGTCCTCGGGGTACGCGCCGCTCAGCAGCGGCTCCAGGAACAGCCGGTTGCTCAGGCCGTCGATGCGGCGGGCGGCGTCGCGGTCGGCCCCGGAGTCGCTCGCGGGCTCGACCGCGTACAGGTTCAGCGTCGTGCCGACGCGGGCCTCCGGCCGGACCTCCCGCAGCGCCTCCAGGGCGAGGCCGTGCCCGAGCAGGAGGTGGTGCGCCGCGTGCGCGGAGGCGGAGCCGAGCGCGCGTCCCGGCGCGTGATGGCCGCTCGCGTAGCCCAGGAACGACGAGCACCACGGCTCGTTCAGGGTGATCCAGTCGGTGATCACATCGCCGAGCCGATCGGCGACGTGGGCGGCGTAGTCCGCGAACCGCAGCGCCGTCTCCCGCGACAGCCAGCCGCCTTTGTCCTCCAGCGCCTGCGGCAGATCCCAGTGGTACAGCGTGGCCCAGGGCGTCACGCCGCGCTCCAGCAGCGACTCGGCCAGCCGGCGGTAGAAGTCGATGCCCGCAGGGTTCGGCGCCCCGGCGCCGTCGGCCTGGATGCGCGGCCAGGCGATGGAGAAGCGGTACGCCTCGAACCCGAGGTCGGACATCAGGGCGACGTCCTCCTCGGATCGGTTGTAGTGGTCGTCGGCGACGTCCCCGGTGCTGCCGTCGACGATGGCGCCGGGCTGTCGCGCGAAGGTGTCCCAGATGCTGTCGCCGCGTCCGCCCTCACGGGTGGCGCCCTCGATCTGGTACGAGGCGGTGGCCGTCCCGATCACGAAGCCGTCCGGCAGGTCGCTGCGCCGCATGGTCACTGCTCCTTCGACGGGGCGAGCCAGTCGCCGTCGCCGTTCTCGTGCAGGGAGATCAGGATGTCGTCCCGCTTGATCCCGAGCGCGGCGAGCCGTTCGACGATGAGCGCCGCGCCGCGCTGCTTCACCTCGGCCGAGTAGCCGTTGTAGACGAGGATGTCGATGAAGACGATGTCGGAGCGGTCGGCGTCCGGGAACGTCCGGCTGTAGAAGAGGTCGCCCTCGTCGTGCAGCTGGAAGATCTGGAACAGGTCGTCGACGGGCATCCCCCAGCCGTCGGCGAGCGCGGAGTCGATCGCCTCGCTCAGCTGCGGCCGGAGGCCGGCGAGCGGACGGTGCATGTCGATGCGGACGAGTGGCATGTGAACCTCGATTCGAGTGGGTCTGTGGTCGGTGGTGGGTGGTCAGCGCCGGGCCGGCTGGTCGAGCCAGTTCTCCGGCGACGGGAGGAGCGACTCCAGCTCGTCCCAGAACTCCTGGGGACGGTCGAGCGCGGCGGCGCTCAGGGTCGCCTCGATCCGCTCCGGCCGGCTGATGCCGACGACGGTGCTGGCGAACCGCTCGTCCCGGGTGGAGAAGCGGATGGCGGCCTGAGCGAGCGTCGTGTCCCAGCGCCGGCAGACCTCCCGCATCCGCGCGATCGCCGCCAGCGTCGCGGGGGCGGCCGGCCGGTAGCCGTAGGAGGCGGTGCGGCCGGACTCGTCGGCGAGGATGCCGCCGCCGAGCACGGCTGCGTTGACGACTCCGACACCGAGCTCCGCCGCACGGTCGAGCAACGGCCCCGCGCTGCGGTCCACGAGCGTCCACCGGTTGTGGACGAGGAGCACCTCGAACACCCCGAGGTCGAGGTACCGGCGCATCGCGTGCACGTCGCCGCCCGCCAGCCCGAGGTGGCCTACCTCGCCGCTCTCCTTGGCGGCCACGAGCGCGTCGATCGCCCCGCCGGGCGCCGTCATCGCGGCGAAGTCGTGGAACTCGGGATCGTGCAGGTGCACGAGCGGCAGCGGCCGGATCCCGAGCCGGTCGGCGCTCTCGGCGAGCGACCGGCGCACCCGGTCCCCGCTGTAGTCGCTGCCGGAGGGGTCGGTCTTCGTGATGACCGTGACATCCGCCGGGAGTCCCCCGGCCTCCGCGATCGCGAGGCCGATGCGCCGCTCGCTGCGGCCCTCCGAGTAGCCGTTGGACGTGTCGATCGTGCGGATGCCGCTGTCGAGCACGGCGCGCACCAGGGCGACCGCGTCGGCCTCGGCCACCTCGTGGCCGAAGTTCTCCGGCATGCTGCCGAGCGGCGCGCCGCCGAGGGTGACCCGGCTGACCTCGATCCCGGTCTGCCCGAGCGGGCGCAGCCCTATCGTCGCGGTCATGCCGGCACGAGCACGTAGTGGAGGCCGTCCGGGTCCGCGAACACGTCGCGCCCGGACACCGTGCCCACCCGGGCGCCCGGGGCCGTGTCCGCGTCGAACGCGACCGCGACGAATCCGGGGGCGTCGAACTGCGGGTCGCGCGTGGACTTCTCCGCGCGGTCGTAGGTGAAGATCTCCAGCGAGCTGTCGCCCGAGCGGAGGAAGTTGATCTCGAACCCGCGGTCGTCCGACGGCTGGTGGATGCCGGACATGTGCAGGTAGCCGAGCTTCGCGTAGTGCTCGCGGGTCGCCTCCAGGTCGTCGACCGTTCCCGCGACGTGGTCGAAGCGCGGACGCTCCGGGTCGCCGAGCGCCCAGTCCTGCTCGACGGCGTCGCGGTCGTAGACCTCGTGGTACTGCAGCGGGCCCTCCACGAGTTCGAGGAGGGTGCCGTCGGGATCGAAGAAGAAGGTGATGCGCACGCCGCCCTCGGCGTTGATCGGCTCCAGGTGGAACGGCACCCCCGCCTCGTGCAGCGCCGCGACGCGCGCGTCCAGGTCGGACACCTTGAAGCCGACGTGCCGGAACCCGCGCTGCAGGTCGTCGCCGATCCACGTGGACTCGGCCGGGGCGTCCACCCGCGAGAGCAGGAGGCGGGCCGTGACGAGGTCGAGCTCGGCCGCGTCCTCCCGCTGGGCCACGACCACGGCGCCGAGCTGACGGCGGTAGAACTCCACGGAGCGTGCGATGTCGGTCACGTTCAGAAGCACGGATTCGATGGCCAAAAGAGGTCCTTTCTACGCTGAAGCGGGCATTCGCGGCCCGGGGCGTTGGTCACGCTAGCCGACTATCTGACTGTTCGCAACTAAGTTCGATCCCAATAAGTCAGGCGATTCAGCGGCCAAGCTGGTCGCATTGATCGAGTTTGTGACAAAAAGGTTTTAACTCTTGCTTTGGTGATCGCGATCTGTATAGGCTCGGCCCCGCACTCTCGATCAGCACACAAGGATGTGGAGGAATCACACATGATGCGTAGTACGCGGTTCGTTCCCGTGGCAGCGGTGGCCATCGCCGCCGCGCTGGCGATCACCGGCTGCACCGGCTCGTCCGGTGACCAGGGCTCCGACGTCAAGCCGGCCACGAAGGGCACGGTCACCTGGTGGGGCTGGACGCCGGACACCCCGGTCGCCCAGAAGTACATCCAGGAGTTCAACAAGAAGTACCCGGACATCACGGTCACGTACAAGAACTTCGAGAACGTCGACTACCGCAACACGATCACGCCGGCCCTCGACTCCGGCAAGGGCCCGGACGTCTTCGACCTCTCGCCCGCGGGAGGCTCCACCGACACCTGGGGCCCCTATGCGCTCGACCTCACCTCGCTCGCGCAGGACACCCTCGGCTCGGACTGGAAGTCCAAGATCGGCGGCGACTACGTCAAGCAGCTCACCAGCTCCGACGGCCGGTTCGTCTCGCTGCCGCTCGGCGGCATGTCGGCCGGGTTCCTCTGGTACAACAAGAACATCCTCGACCAGGCCGGGGCGAAGGTCCCCACCGACTACGCCTCCTGGGTGGACACCTGCAAGAAGGTCACGGCTATCGGCAAGACCTGCTTCACGATGGGCGCCGGCGGCACCGACACCTTCCCGACCGAGATGTACCACTCCATCGCCAACTCGGTCGACCCCGGCTTCTTCATCAAGGCCGCGACCGGCAAGGCCAAGTGGAGCGACCCCGACGGCGTGAAGGTGCTGGAGATCATCAAGAAGATGAAGACCGACGGCATCATCGCGCCCAACGCCCTCGACGGCCCGCAGTACCCACTCGCCAACAACGAGTTCATGAAGGGCGACGCGGCGATGGTCCAGATGGGCTTCTGGTACACCCAGTACGCCGGCGCGGACTCCTGCAAGACGTCGATGTCCGCCGCGGGCGTCAGCAACCCGACCTGCTTCGTCCAGCTGCCCGCGACCTTCCCGGATGTGGCGGGCAAGGGCAACAAGAGCACCTACTTCGGCGAGGCCGACTACGGGCTCGCGATCAACTCCGGGTCGAAGAACATCGGCGCTGCCAAGACGTTCGTGGCGTGGATGACGCTGAACAAGAACGGCCAGCAGAACGTCGCGAACGCGCTCGACCTGCTGCCGGCGCTGAAGGGCACGACGCCCGACTGGTCGTCCATCAAGCTCGTGGACGACTCCGTGCAGCGCCCGGCGATCGAGACCCTCATCAAGGACAGCGCCGACACCACCGAGTCTCGGCAGTGGCAGACCACGCAGAAGTCGCTCGACGCCATCGTGGTCGCCATCCAGCAGGTGCTCGACCCCTCGGTGAACAAGTCGATCGACCAGATCGCCGCCGACCAGCAGGCCGCGTCCGTGGCCAGCAAGGTCGGCACCAAGTAACCGGTGCACCAGCAGAACGGATCGACTGACTGACCATGATCGACACGGATCTCAGAATCGGATCCGACCGCCCGACGGCTGCGGTGCGGGAGGCGGGCGCGCCACGCGGCGCGCCCGCCTCCTCCCCGGGGTCTGCGCTGGATCCTTCCGGCGCTCGTCATCTCGGTCGGCCTGATCTACTACAGCATCATCTACTCCGGCTACCTCTCGTTCTTCTCCTGGCCGGGCGGCCGGGCGCTGATGACGCCGGTCGGCTTCGGCAACTACGTGACCGCGCTGCAGGACCCGGTGCTCTGGACCTCGCTGCGCAACACGGTGGTCTACTTCGTGGTCGTCTTCGCCGTCCAGGTCGTCGGCGGCACCCTCTTCGCGGCGGCCATGCACTCCCGGGTGCACCTCGCGAACGTCTACAAGGTGCTGATCGTCATCCCGGTGGTCGTGGCGCCCGCGACGCTCGCCCCTGCCCAGATCCAGGTCTGGCAGACCGACGGCACGATCAACGACATCCTCGGCTTCTTCGGGCTCTCCGCCCTGCAGCAGCCGTGGCTCGGCCAGTCCACGACCTCGCTGCTCGTCGTGACCCTCGTCGGCTGCTGGGGCGCGATCGGGTACGGCTTCATCCTGCTCTACGCCGGCATGGCGCAGATCGATCCGGAGCTCGTGGAGGCCGGACGGCTCGACGGCGCGGGCAACCTGCGGGTGCTGTTCTCGATCGTGCTGCCGACCCTGCGGCCGATCATCGTCTCGCTCGCCATCCTGAACTTCATCACCGCGCTCAAGCTGTTCGACAACCCCTGGCTGATCACCCAGGGCGGCCCGGCGCACTCGTCGGAGTTCCTCGGCACCATGATCTACTCCGAGACCGCGAGCACCGACCGTGATCTCGGCTACGCGTCCGCGCTGTCCATCCTCGTGCTCGTGATCGCGGTCGCCGTGTCCGTCCTCATGCAGCTGCGCGGCAGGGAACGCGCCGGCCGCACCCCGCGCACGCTGAGCGGGCGCCGATCCACCTCGCGCCGACTGAAGGAGAGCGCCGATGTTTGAGACCCGATCCCGGCGCTCCCGGATCCTGCTGCAGCTGATCCTCACGGTCGCCGTCGTGCCGTTCGTGATCCCGCTGTACGCGATGCTGCAGACCAGTCTCGAAGGGGCCGGCTGGGGCAACTATCAGGCCGTCATCGACGTGCCGGGCTTCCCGCGGTTCTTCCTGAACACGATCATCATCGCGGTCGCGTCGATCGCCATCGTCTTCCTGGCGACCCTGGCCGCCGCGTTCGGCTTCTCGAAGCTGCGGGTGCGGGCTAAGGAGCTGTACTTCTGGCTGATGATGGCCGCGCTCACCCTCCCCGAGGTCGTGCTCATCGCCCCGCTCTACACCACCGCGGTGAAGCTCGGCCTGCTCGGCACGTACTGGTCGGTAATCCTGCCGATCGCCGCGCTCCAGATCCCGTTCACCGTACTCATCGCGCGCGGCTACGTCGACGGCATCCCGGACGCCCTGTTCGAGGCGGCCCGGATCGACGGCGCGAGCACGTGGCGCATCTTCTGGTCGGTGCTCGTGCCCCTGTCGCGCCCGATCGCCGTCGCGCTGATGGTGCTCGTGCTCATCTACGCCTGGAACTCGTACCTGCTGCCGAAGGTCTTCCTGATCGACGACGGCATGGGTGTCGTCACCCAGCTGCCGGAGTTCTTCCGGCGGCAGTACAACGACGACACCCCGAAGATCCTCGCAGCCTCCGTCATCACCGCCGTGCCCACGATCATCGCCTACATCGCGCTCCAGCGGCAGTTCGAGCGCGGGATGGCAGCGGGCGCGATCAAATGACGCGCACAGCATGCGGTCGTGTTCGGCGCGTCCGATCCGGCAGACTGCCTAGATGGGATCACGCCGCAGCACCGCAGGGAGCGAGACGATGACCGACGTCGGCGCGGCGATCGGCCTGGTCGTCCGGCACGGCCGCGAGAGCGACCCGCTCGCCTCCGCGATCATCCGCGCCATCGCCGGACCGCTGGTCGCGGCGGGCCTGCGCTTCATCACCCGCTCCGTGGACGACGAGGAGGCCGAGCTGCGCGCGTACCGGCTGTGGGCGCGCGTGGGCGGGATCGCCGGTGTGATCGTCCTCGGCACGGCCGACGACGATCCGCGCATCCGGCTGCTCCGCCAGATCGACCTGCCGTTCGTGGCGCTGACCCGCGCCGATCTCGACGTGGACTGCCCGGCCGTCACCGTGGACGCCGCCGCGGCCTCGAACGCGCTGATCGGCTACCTCCACGGGCACGACGCCCGGCGCTGGGTCTACGTGACGACCGACGAGCTCGGCGAGCCGTTCGTGGAGGACAGCCCCGCTTCGGACCTCCCGGAGGAGGCGCGTACGTTCGAGGTGGTGCGCTCCGCGGACGTGGTGGCGGAGGCGGTGGCGATCGGAGTGGGCGCGTCCGGAGGCGCCGCGACCGCGGACTCAGGCCCGGCGGCTCTCATCCTCGACAACGACCGCGACGCCGTCGCGGTTCTGGACGCGCTCCAGGAGCTCGGCGTCGCCGTGCCGGACGCGGTGTCGCTGATCTGCTGGAGCGACTCGCTCGTCTGCCAGAGCGCGAGCCCACCGATCACGGCGATCGACCGGCACGGCAGGGAGATCGGCGAGCTCCTCGGCGCCGCGGCGATCGCGGCCGTCCAGGCGGCCGGCCGCCCGGACCGCGCCGACGCCGCGCCGCGCATCCCCGCGCCGGCTCCTCTCGTGGTCGAGAGGCAGACGACATGACGATCCAGCAGCGGCTTGGGCCGTCGTCCGCCACCACCCGGAGCGCCATCCTCGACCTGGTGCGCTCCGGAGGGACCGTCACGCGCACCGAGCTGGCCGAGCGATCGGGCCTGACCCCGACCTCCATCACCCGGGTGGTGAAGTCCCTGATCGAGGACGGCCTCGTGGTGGAGACCGGCTTCCTCGGGTCCACCGGCGGCAAGCGCAGCACACTGCTGGAGTTGAACACCCGGGCGCGCTTCGCCGTCGGCGTCTCGCTCGACGCCGGCCGGCTCACCTATGTGGTGACCGACCTCTCCGGCGCGGTCATCGGCCGGCTGGTCTCGCCGGGCATCGACCAGGTGGGTCCGAGCGAGGACGTGGCCAGGATCGCCCGTGAGCTCGGGCAACTCCTCGTCCAGCTGGACATCCCGGTGGACTCGGTGGTCGGCGTGGGAGTGGCAGGCGCAGGCCTCGACCTCGGCGCGGGAGCCGAACGGCTCTCGATCACCGCCACGGAGTGGGAGTCGTTCGCCCTCACCCAGGCCCTCGAGCCCCGCATCGGCCTGCCGGTGGTCCGCGACAACGACGCGGCGTGCGCGGCGCTCGGCCAGTACTGGGCCGGACGCATCCCCGCGACGCAGGACTTCGCCACGTTGTACCTGTCGAACGGCTTCGGCCTGGGGCTCATGAGCGGCGGCAGCGTCGCCAGAGGCGCGTCGTCCAACGTCGGCGAGATCGGCCACATGATCGTCGACATCGACGGCCCCGACTGCTGGTGCGGCGCTCGCGGCTGCCTGGAGATGCTGGCGGCCCCGCGCGCGATCGTCGCGCAGGCCCTCCAGCAGAAAGCCCTGACGGACGACCTCGGGCTCTCCGGCGACCCGCACCGCTTCCGCTCGGACTACGAGCTGATCGCGCGCGCTGCGGCCCGCGGCGAGGCGCGCAGCTCCGAGCTGATCGACCGTTCGGCACGCTACGTGGCGGCGGCGGTCCTGTCGATCGTCAACGTGCTGGACCTCGACCGCATCGTGCTCGCCGGCCCCGGCTTCGCCGACGCCGGCGCGGTCTTCGTCCGCCGCATCCGGGAGGAGGTCGCCCGCAACGCGCGCACCCGCGCCGTCCACCCGGTGCTCATCGAGCTCGCGGACCCCGGGCTCGACGCCGCGGCGGGCGGTGCGGCGACGCTGGCTCTGCAGCACGCGCTGACGCCGCACGCGGTGGGCAGCGCGGGGCGCGGGTAGGCCAGCCGCCCGCGCTCGGGCTCACAGCCCGTCGAACGTGTCGTCGTCGATGCTCGACTCCGACACCTCCGCACCGTCGGCCTCCGCGATCGGGTCGCCTCCGACGTCGATCTGGCTCCAGACCACCGGCATGCCCGGCGAGAACAGGATGTCGATGCCGGGGCCGGAGTGCAGCGGCGGGATGTTCACGTAGTCGCCGCCCGCCTGGATCGCGTTCTTGATCTTCTCGCGCAGCTCCGTCACCGATCCCGGCAGGAAGTAGTCCTTGCCATCGACGGTCAGCCTGTTGACGATCACTCTTCATCCATTCGGTCGGTCTTGCTCGGGGCCTGCGCCGGCGACTCTACGCCCGCTCCAGGTTCGTCGACGATACGGAGCCCCGAGACGCTGTTGGCCGTGCGGACCAGCGCCTCGACCCACGCCCGGTTGATCGGCTCGCGCGTGTGCGTGGGATAGGTGAAGCGGAGGCCGACGGTCGGGGAGATCCAGACCGAGTTGGAGCCGCTTCCCGCCGCGGCCGCGACATCCCACGAGAAGACGAAGCTCTCGCTCCGTCGCAGCTTCGTGACGATCGCGAGCTGCAGGTGCGCGAGCAGGCGGTCGTCGAACTCGACCGACGACGCGGCGTCGCCGTAGAAGAGCGTCCCCATCAGTGCGCCGGAGGCTCGGGGACCATGCGCAGACCGCCGACGCTGTTGGCGGCGTCCATCAGCGCTTCGGTCCACGCCCGGTTGAGCGCGGGGCGGCGGCTGCCCACGTACTGGAAGTGCACGGGGACGGAGGGGTTGATCCAGATCGCGGTCCGGCCGCGCGAGTACGCCTCGTCGTGGTCCCACTCGAAGAGGAACTGCTCGTTGCGGCGCAGCTTCGACGTGATGACGAGCTGGAGGTGGGCCAGCAGGCGATCGTCGATGTCGATCTTCGCGCCGGTGCCGTAAATCAGAGTGCCCAACCGGTGCTCTCCTTCCGAGGGCTGGCGCCGGCGCGGGTCGCGACGGCGTGTTGATCATATGCCGCCTGGTCCGTCGATCCGGTGCTCGCGGCAGGGTCGTGTTCCCTGTCGGCGCGCAGGGCCCCGCGCGCGGCGGTCGCGACGTCCGCGGCGGACGGCCGCAGCGACGCGTCGGCGTGCGTCATCGAACGGATGAGCGCGCGCCAGCGCTCGGGAACCGTGTCGGGCATCTCCGGGTCGCGCTCCAGCCGGGAGAGCGCGGAGCCCACGGGCGTCCCCGGGAACGCGACGGTCCCCGTGAAGCACTCCAGCAGGACGAGGCCGAGCGAATAGATGTCGGACGCCGGGGTCAGGCTCTCGCTGCGCACCTGCTCGGGGCTCAGATAAGCGGCCGTCCCGAACGTGCCCTCCGCGAACTCCTGGGGACGGGTCGCGTGGATGGCGATGCCGAAGTCCGTCAGCCGCGCCCGGGGCCGCGATAACCGGGTCCCGTAGTCGACGATCATGATGTTCGTCGGCGTCACGTCGCGATGGATGACGCCCCGCGCGTGGACGTATTCCAGCGTCTCGGCGACCTCGAATGCGATCTCACCGATCTGGCGCGTCGTCAGCGTGCCCGCGTTCAGCACTGCGCGGAGGGTGTCGCCTTCGACCAGCTCGATGACCAGGAAGGGACGCGGGTCCCTCGGCGACGAGTCGTCGACCCCGGCGTCGAGGATCGACACCACACCGTGATGGCGGAGGTCGGCGAGCACGCCCACCTCGGCCCGGAACCGCGCGACATCGCCCTGGCTACCCGACGTGAACAGCTTGACGGCGACGTCGCGGCCGAGGTTCTCATCCCGGGCACGGAAGACCATCGAGGTGCCGCCGCGCGCGAGCAATCGCTGTGGCCGGTACCTTTCGAGCAGGAGGGGGACCGGGGTGTCGGGTGCACTCACGTGCATATTCTCCGGCATTCGAGAATTCCCCGCCCCCCGGTAGACCGGGACGCCGGTCCCTGGTATAGGTGCGACCCGCTACCGCCCCGCTCCGTAGACGACGGCCTGGTCGCCCCCGTCCCGCTTCGCCGCGTACATCGCCTGGTCCGCGAGCCGGATGAGGTGGTCGATCGACTGGCCCGCGACGTCGTCCGTGATGGCGATGCCGACGCTCGCCGTGATGCTCAGCTCCGGGGGGATGCCGGCGAAGTCCTCGGCGATGGCGGCTCTGGCCCGGTCGGCGAGTTCGAGCGCGTCGGTCGTGTCGGCGACGTGCAGGGCGGCGATGAACTCGTCGCCGCCGTAGCGGGCGATCATGTCCTCCTGGCGGAAGACCCGGCTCAGCCGCTCCGCGACCTCCTTGAGCACGGTGTCGCCCGCGGCATGCCCGAGGGTGTCGTTGATCGCCTTGAAGCCGTCGAGGTCGACGAAGAGCACCGCGACCTGATCCGCGTGCGCGCGTTCGGTCTGCTGCAGGTTCTCGTCGAACAGCCGCCGGTTCGGCAGGCCGGTGACCTCGTCGAGCATCGCCGCACGGCGCAGCCGCGCCTCCAGGCGGAGCCGCACGAGGACCTGCCCGGCCAGCTGGGCCAGCGCCTCGGCCAGCGGCACGGCCTGGTCGTCGAAGGTGCGGGGCTGGTCGAAGTAGCAGGCGAACGCGCCGTAGAGGATGTCGTCCTCGATGATCGGCACTCCGATGATCGCGGAGACGCCCGACCGTTCGAAGACGCCGCTCAACCCGAGGCCCGGCGCCACGACGTCGGCTTCAGCGGGCGACTGGATCGTCACCACACTCCCGAGCTGCACCCGCTCATCCCTGGCGTCCTCCGGCCACTCCGCCTCCAGGAGGTTCTCCCCCGCGACGAGCGTGTAGTTGCCCGGTTCGCCGGTGTGCACGCTGCACGCGGTCGCGTTGAACGCCCGGCGTGCGGTCTCCGACAACAGCTCGCCGAGCTCTTCCTCGGTCCGCGTCTTCGCGAACGCGACGGACGCGGAGAGCAGCAGCTGGAGCCGGTCGCTCTCGCGTCGTCCGAGCGCCACCGTGCGCTCGCCGACCGCGGCCAGCTCCGGGTCGAAGGCGACGATCGTGTGGCCGCCGGAGATGCGCACGGCGCGGATCACCACCGAGCTCCGCGTCTCCTGATACCCGTGGGCGGTCGACGCGAGGCGGATGCCGCCGGGGTTGCCGGTGGCCAGGGCCGCGGACAGCTCGTCGCCGTCGACGCCGAGCACCGCGGCGAGGGGCATGCCCACCAGGTTCTCGTGCTCGCGGCTGGCCCAGACCTCCAGCGCCATGTTGGCGTCGACGATGGTGTGGGTTCGGTCCACAAGGGCTCGAGGGAAGGGCTGCATGCGCGCGACCTCGTCGCGCACATCGGGCCTCAAATGCGTGACCGGTCGAAGTACATGTTTTGAGAGTGACGGTTCGCGAGGCAATCGTCAAGTTGCCACACGTCAATCATTTGAGCGGAGAGCCACCGGCGGAAATCAGCAGGCTGTCCACATCCGCTTTCGTCGTCGGTCGCGACAGCAGGTATCCCTGGCCCCGATCGCAGTGGAGTGCGCGGACCCGCGCGAGCTGGGCCTCCGTCTCGATGCCCTCCGCGACCAGGCGCATCCCCTGTGCTTTGCCGAACTCGACGGCCCGCGCCAGGTCCTCGCTGTGCGGGCCCTGGGTCTCCTGCACGAGCGACTGGTCGACCTTCAGCTCGATCGCCTGCAGCGCGATGACCTGCTCGCGCGACGCGTAGGCGGCCCCGAAATCGTCCACGGAGATGTTCACGCCGAGTTCGCTCAGCCGGTGCACGGTGTCGATCGCCTCCGGGACCTGGGTCACCGGAGTGGTCTCGGTCACCTCCAGCGTCAGCAGCCCGGGACGGAGGGAGAACTCGTCGAGCAGCCCGGCGATCGTGTCGACGATCGCGGACGTGCGCAACTGGAGGATCGACACGTTGACGGCGACCTCGATCGGGTGGCCCTGGTCCTGCCAGTCGCGGGCGGCGTGGCAGCCGAGCCGCAGCATGACGTCGCCGATCCCGCCGACGAGCCCCAGGCGCTCGGCCATCGGGATGAACTCGCCCGGAGCGATCAGACCGAGCTGCGGGTGGATCCACCGGCTCAGCGCCTCCGCCCCGACGACCTCGCCGGTCTCCAGCGAGAACTGCGGCTGGAACAGGGCGATGATCTCGCCGCGGCCCGCGGCGCTCGGGAGGTCGCGCTCCAGCTGGGCACGGCGGTCATCTGCGTGCACGTCGGACCTCCCAGCTCGTTTCGTTCGGTCCAGTGTGTCGTATCGACGGCAAATCGCTGGACCATTGCCCTGTCGCAAGCGACGCTCTATAATTCGCGTCGGCCTCGCGCGGTGCCACGGCGTCAGCGCTCGTCGCCTGCCGCGGACCAGTGGCTGCAGACGACCGCCTGCGCGTCGGAGCGCGCCGCGAACACCCCCAGATCGTGACCGTCGAAGCCGGTGGCGACGTACCCGTCCAGGTTGCGGTCCACCATCCCCACGTACTCCGTCGGCGTCCCGGCGACCCAGAGCCAGCGGGCCGGAGTGCTCCACGACACGTTCTCGGAGGTGGCTCCCGGCGCGAGCACGTCCTCGGCCATCCGGTCGGCTTCGGGGCGGTCCATGGCGATCGTCATCACTGACTCCTTCTGTCGAGAGCGCTGCGGCCGGAGGTGCCGTCCGCTGTGCTCGAAACTAAGTCAGATCGGAGTCGATGCTCGGGGGATTGACGAGAGCGCGGGCGCGGTATATCTACGCCGGGTACGGGCGCTTCTCGTCGCAGAACGCGCACACCAGGTGCCCGTTCGTGTACTCCCAGACGTGGGCGTGCGGGGCTGCGAAGTACCCGCAGCGGTCCGTGATGGGGGCTGTGTCGATGGTCTCTGTGGCAGGCATTTCGGGGTCGGCTTTCTGCGGCGGGTGTCGGCGCGTTGAGCGTCTTCGTTTGCGTTACATCGCAACCAGTATCCGGTCGAGCGACTGGCACGCGAAATACCTCGTACTGGTGCCGCCTGATGGGGGTACAGGCGGCACCGGCCCGTCCTCAGTCCCCCAGCCCCTCCCACAACGCGGTCGAGATGTACCGCTCTCCGGTGTCGGCGACGATCGCCACGACGGTCTTGCCCGCGTTCTCCGGCCGTGCCGCGACCTGGAGGGCGGCCCAGACGATCGCGCCGGACGAGATGCCGGCGAGGATGCCCTCCTCGGACGCCAGCCGCTTGGCGACGTCGAGGGAGTCCTCGAACGACACGTCGATGACCTCGTCGTAGACGGAGGTGTCGAGGATTTCCGGGACGAAGTTCGCGCCCATGCCCTGGATCTTGTGCGGGCCGGGCTTGCCACCGTTCAGGATCGGGGAGTCCACCGGCTCGACAGCGATCACCTGGACCTCGGGCTTGCGCTCCTTCAGCACCTGCCCGACACCGGTGATGGTGCCGCCGGTGCCGATCCCGGAGACGAAGATGTCCACGCCGCCGTCCGTGTCCGCCCAGATCTCCTCAGCCGTGGTGGCCCGGTGGATGGCCGGGTTGGCCTCGTTGGCGAACTGCTGCGCCCAGATCGCGTTGTCACTCTCGGCGACGATCTGCTTCGCCGCCTCCACCGCCCCGCGCATCCCGTCGGGGCCGGGGGTGAGGACGATCTCCGCGCCGAACGCGCGCAGCAGCACCCGCCGCTCCTTCGACATCGTCTCCGGCATGGTCAGGATCACCTTGTACCCGCGGGCCGCGCCGACCATCGCCAACGCGATGCCGGTGTTGCCGCTGGTGCCCTCCACGATCGTGCCGCCCGGTCGCAGCGCCCCGGACTCCTCGGCGGCGTCGATGATGGCCACGCCGATCCGGTCCTTCACGCTCCCGGCCGGGTTGAAGAACTCCAGCTTCGCCAGCACGGTCGCACCGGCATCGGCGGCGAGCCGGTTCAGCGTGACCAGCGGGGTGCGGCCGACAGCGGCGGTGATGTTGTCGTAGACGTTGGTGGGCATGGCTCTCTCTCGTGTTCGTGACGGATGGAGGTGCAGGGGTCAGGTGAGGATCCGGCTGAGCGCGGAGGCGGCCTCGACCTGGAGGTCGGCGACGATGGCGGCCGCTGTGCGGGCGCCGTTGCCGGCGGCGATGATCATCTGCTGCGGGCCGGGAACGGCGACGTCGCCGGCGGCGTACAGCCCGGCGACCGAGGTGCGGCCCTCGTCGTCCGTGACGAGGAAGCCGTCGGCCGACTCCTCGGGGCGGAGGCCGTCGATGAAGCCGGTCGCCATCGTCCAGGTGGGTCGGATGAACCCGCCGTCGATCGGGATCGACCGGCCGTCCTCCAGCAGCACGGAGCGGACGGCGCCGCGCTCTCCGTCGAGGTCCGCGATCGCGGTCCGCTCGACCCGGATGCCGAGTGCGTTCAGGGCGGTCTCCTCCGCGGCGGTGACGACCGCGGAGCCGTTCGTGAAGACGGTGAGGTCGGTCGTCCAGCGGGCCAGGTGGACCGCGCGGCGGGCGAGGTCGGGCGTCTCGCCGATGAGGGCGAGCGGCCGGCCGCGCAGGTCCCAGGCGTCGCATGCGACGCAGCTGAACACGCTCATCCCGTAGAACGAACGGATGCTCGGGAGCGCGGGGAGCGTCTCGGTCAGCCCGGTCGTGAGGAGGACCGTCCTGGCCGAGACCGAGCGGGTCTCCCCGGCGTCCGGCCGGCGATCTCGACCGCGAACCCGTCGCCGTCCGCGCGCACCGAGGTGACCGTCCGCCGCTCCAGGTGCTCGACGTTCTCGTACGCCGCGAGCTCGGCCTTGGCGAGGGCGCGCAGCTCGGTCGGGCGGACGCCGTCGCGGGTGAGGAACCCGTGAGAGCGCAGCGTCGCGGCGTTCCGGGGCCGGCTGGCATCCACCAGCACGACGTCGACCAGCGCCCGCGCGAGGTTGAGCGTGGCGGAGAGCCCGGCCGGTCCCCCGCCGATGACGACGACCTCAGGCATGCACCGCCTCCTGCGGCGGCAGCGCGGCGATCAGCGGGTGGTCGTACGGCTGCGGGCCGACCTTGGAGGCGCCGCCCGGGTTGCCGAGCTCGCTGAAGAACTCGACGTTCGCCGCGTGGTAGTCGGCCCACTCCTCGGGGAGGTCGTCCTCGTAGTAGATCGCCTCGACCGGGCAGACCGGCTCGCACGCGCCGCAGTCGACGCACTCCTCGACGTTGATGTAGAGGGAGCGCTCGCCTTCGTAGATGCAGTCCACCGGACACTCGTCGATGCACGCGCGGTCCTTCACGTCCACGCACGGCAGCGCGATCACGTAGGTCATCGGACGATCACCTCGCGGTTGGAGATGGCCACCTGCTCGTCGCGCGGCACGACCTTGACCCGCTCGCGGACCACGTCGCCGGCGAAGCCGTCGCCGAGCGCGCGCTCGTGCGCGTCCAGGGCCAGCCAGCCCTCCCACGTGGTGTAGCGGACGCCGCGCGACTCGAGGAAGGACAGCACGGCGTCCTCCCCCGGCGCTCGGCGTCGGCCAGGACGGCGTGGTCCTCCAGCAGCTTCTCGATGGTCTCGCCGGCGTCGCCCTTGGTGTGGCCGATCAGGCCGACCGGGCCGCGCTTGATCCAGCCCGTCGCGTAGAGGCCGCGCACCGGCTCTCCCGCGTCGAGGACACGGCCGCCGTCGTTGGGGATGACCCCGGCGGCCTCGTCGAACGGGAGGTCGCGCACGGGGGTGCCGCGGTAGCCGATCGCCCGGTAGACGGCCTGCACATCGTAGTCGGCGAACGCGCCGGTGCCGCGGATGCCGCCCTCGCCGTCCGGCTCGGTGCGCTCGAAGCGGATGCCGGTCACGGCCTCCTCGCCGAGCAGCTCGACCGGCCGGTGCCAGAAGTGCAGGTGCAGTCGGCGCGGGGCGCCGGTCGGCTCGCGGTCGCGCCACGACTGCAGGATGCGCGCCATGACCTTGGCCTGGTTGCCGGCGGCGCGCCGCTCCCCGTCGAGGCGTCGGCGCGATCGAAGTCCTCGTCGTACAGGACGATGTCGACGCCCGGTACCTCGCCGAGCTCGCGCAGCTCGATCGGGGTGAACTTGATGTCCTCCGGGCCGCGGCGGCCGAAGACGTGCACGTCGGTGACCGGCGACGCGGCGAGCCCTGCGTGCACGTTGTCGGGGATGTCGGTGGTCAGCAGGTCGGCCGGGTGCTTGGCGAGCACGCGGGCGACGTCCAGGGCGACGTTGCCATTGCCCAGCACCGCGACCTCGGTGGCCTCCAGCGGCCAGTGCCGGGGCACGTCGGGGTGGCCGTCGTACCAGGAGACGAAGTCCGCTGCGCCGAAGCTGCCCGGGAGGTCGAGGCCCGGAAGTCCGACCACGGCGTCGCGCTGCGCGCCGGTCGCGAAGATCACCGCGTGATAGAGGGACTGGAGCTCGTCCACGGTGATGTCCGCGCCGACCTCCACGTTGCCGATCAGGCGCACCGAGCCGTCGGCGAGCATGTCGTGCAGCGAGGTCACGATGCCCTTGATGCGCGGGTGGTCGGGGGCGACGCCGTAGCGGATGAGGCCGTAGGGCGCGGGCAGGGACTCGAACAGGTCGATCCGGGCGTCGATGCCGGCCTCGGCGGCGCGGGTGCGCAGGATGTTGCCGGCGTAGATGCCGGCGGGTCCGGCGCCGACGACGGCCACGCGGAACGGTCGGGTCATTGATGGGCCTCTCTGTACGGTGCAGTGCTGTGGGCTGCGGGGATGGGGAGGAGGTCGGGGTCCGCGAGCCGGACCACGTCGCCGACGACGATCACGGCCGGCGACTGCACGCCGCGCACAGCGGCCTCCGCGGCGATGGTGCCGAGGGTGCCGACGGTCACGCGCTGGCCGTCGCCGTAGCCGTCCTCCACGATGGCGACCGGGCAGTCCGCGCCTCGGCGGCCGGCGGCGAGCGTCGCGGCGGTGCTCGCGAGCCCGGAGACGCCCATGAGCAGGATGACGGTGTGCTCCGGCCCGCCGGGCACCTCGTCGATGTCGGTGTGCGCCGAGAGCACGGTGAACCCGGCGGCCACACCGCGGTGGGTGACCGGGATGCCGGCGATGGACGGCACGGCGATGGCGCTGGTCACCCCGGGGACGACCTCCACCGGGACACCCGCGGCGCGGCAGAACTCGGCCTCCTCGCCGCCGCGCCCGAAGACGAACGGGTCGCCGCCCTTCAGCCGCACGACGCGCTTGCCCGCGCGGGCGTGCTCGACCAGGAGCTCGTTGATCTGCGACTGCGGCACCGGGTGGTGGTGCGGGCGCTTGCCGACGTCGATCACCTCCACGCCGGGCGCGAGGTCGTCGAGGAGGGCGCGCGGGCCGAGCCGGTCGGCGATCACGACGTCGGCGGCGGTCAGCAGCTGCCGCCCCCGGACGGTGATGAGGTCCGGATGGCCGGGGCCGCCCCCGACCAGGGCGACGGAGCCGCGGCGTTGTTCGGTCATCGGGTCGCTCCCGTCAGTCCGCGGCGGCGCAGCAGTGTGCGCTCGACCGGTGCGAAGAAGGCCAGCTCGATCACGATCCCGACCACGAGGATCGTCAGGATGGTCGCGAGCACGGTGGGCAGGTCGGCGAGCTCGCGGCTCTGCTCCAGCATCGAGCCCAGGCCGAAGCCGAGCGAGCCCGCGATGATCTCGGCGGCCATCAGCGAGCGCCACGCGAACGCCCAGCCCTGGCGGAGTCCCGCGACGTAGCCGGGCAGCGCGGCCGGGAAGAGGATGCGGGTCTGCAGCTCGCGGCGGTTCGCGCCGAGGACGACGCCGACGCGGCGCAGCTGCGGCGGCACCTGGTCGATGCCGGCGAGGAGGCCGTTGACGATCGAGGGGACGGCGCCGAGCAGCACGACGAAGTACACGGCCGCGTCGGTCAGTCCGAACCACAGGATCGCCGCCGGCACCCACGCCACCGAGGGCAGCACCTGGAGACCGGAGAGGATCGGCCCCACAGCGCGGCGCAGCCAGCGCACCTCGGCGAGCAGCAGCCCGAGCGGGGTCGCGATCAGGATGGCGAGCACGAACCCGAAGCCGCCGCGGCCCAGGCTGGTGCCGATGGCCGTGGCGAGGTGACCGGAGGCAGCGGCGCTGCCGAGCGCGCTGAGCACGTCCGCCGGCCCCGGGTAGAGGTCGGGGCGCGGGTGCGCGATGACCGTGTAGAGCTGCCAGGCGAGGACGGCGGCGAGCACGAAGACGATGGGCGGGAGGACGGACCGCGCGAGGCGGCGGGCGCGGCTCGGCCCGGCATCCCGGGCGGTCTGCAGCGAGTCCAGACCGGACTCCAGGGCGCGCAGCTCGGAGGTCCCGGCCTCCGCGCGGGTGGCCGGTGGCGCGATCGTCGGGGTGGCGATGGCTTCAGGCGGCATTGCGGATCAGCTCCTCTCGCAGCCGGCGGGTGATCTGGTCGTCCAGCCGGGCGGTCTCCACCGGGTCGGCGCCGGCCCGGACGTCGGCCGGCACCGTCCATTCGGCGGCGACCCGGCCGGGACGCGAGCTGAGCAGCACGATCCGCTGGCCGAGGCGCAGCGCCTCCCGGACGTTGTGGGTGACGAACACGATGGTGCGGCCGGTCTGCCGCCAGATCCGCTCCAGCTCGACGTGCAGGAGGTCGCGGGTGATCGCGTCGACCGCCGCGAACGGCTCGTCCATGAGCAGCACGTGCCGGTCCTGCGCGAGCGCGCGGGCGAGGGCGACGCGCTGCCGCATCCCGCCGGAGAGCTCGTGCGGCCGGCGGTCGGCGGCGTGGGAGAGCGAGACGAGTTCCAGGAGCTCGTCGACGCGGGCACGGCGCTGGTCGCGCGGCGCTCCACCGAGGTCGAGGGCGAGCTCGACGTTGCGGCGCGCGGTCAGCCAGGGCAGGAGGGCGGCATCCTGGAACATCATCGCGACCGCGCCGCTGGGGACCGCGATCTCGCCGGTGGTCGGCTGTTCGAGTCCGGCGATGAGGTTCAGGATGGTCGACTTGCCGCACCCGGACGCGCCGAGCAGGCAGACGAACTCGCCGTCGCCCACCCGGAGGTCCACCCCGTCGAGCACGACGGGCGCGTTCGCGCCGAAGCGCTTGCTCACTCCCGTCAGCGTGACGGCGGTGCGGTCGAGGTCGCTCACGGTGTCACCCCAGGCTCCCGGCGGAGGCCTTCGCCTGCCCGGCGGCCGCGCGGACGGCGTTCAGGGCGGTCAGGTCGAACAGCCCCTTCAGCGAGCCCTTCGTCCCGAGGCCGACGGCGGAGGCGTGCTGGACGAGCGCCGGGAACGCCGCCGCGTCCGGGTCGGTGTCGAAGGCGACGTGGTCGAGCGCCCGCGCGAGCACGCCGGCTGCCAGGGTCTTGCCGGTGTCGGCCTTCAGCTGCGCGTTGATGTCGTTCGCAGCCTTCGCCGGGTTCTTCAGGGCGGCGACCGCGTCGGCGTTGCCCTGCACGAGCGCCTTGACCGTCTGCGGGTGCGCCTTCAGGAACGCGGCGGAGACGGCGAGCACCGTCGTGGGGAACTTTCCGCCCGGCCACAGCGACGCCTCGTCGACGAGCACCTTCGCGTTGCCGTCGAGCACGAACCGGGACACCCACGGCTCGGGCACCCAGGCGCCGTCGATCTTGCCCGCCTGGAACGCCGTCAGCGCCTGCGCGTTGTCCGTCGGGGCGATCGTGAGGTCTCCCCGCCGGTGGTCGAGGTGTGCAGGCCCTGCTTGCTGAGCCAGTAGCGGAGAGCGACGTCCTGCGTGTTGCCGAGCTGCGGGGTGGCGATGGTCGTGCCCTTGAGCTGGTCCGGCGAGGTGATGTCGCTCTTCACGACGAGGGCCGCGCCGCCGACGGCGACGCCGGAGACGATCTTCAGCGACTGGCCTGCGCTCTTCAGGTAGGAGTTGATCGCGGGGCTCGGGCCGATGTAGGCGGCGTCGATCGCGCCGGCGCTGAGCGCCTCGACCTCGGCGGGGCCGGCGTTGAACTGGGTGGTCTTCAGCGCGGTCTTCCCGAGCGCCTTCTGCAGCAGGCCGTCGTGGATGCCGACCAGCGCGGGCGCGTGGGTCACGTTGTCGAAGTAGCCGACGCGGATGGCCGTGGCCGGGGTGGGTTCGGCGCTGACGGCGGAGGCCGCGCAGCCGGTGAGGGCGGCGGTGGCAGCGGCGAGCGCGAGGACGGCGACGGTGCGGAGCGGGGAGCGCATGCGGGGTCCTTTCAGGAGACGATGCCGGCGGCGAGGGTCGCGCCGGATTGCGGGTCGATGAGGAGGAAGGCGCCGGTCTGCCGGTTGACCGCGTAGGGTTCGACCGGCAGCGCCTCGGCGAGCTGGAGGGTGACGTGGCCGATGTCGTTGACCTCCAGCGCCCCCGCGGGGACGACCTGGAGCGTCGTGAGGTCGCGGCGACCTTCGATCGCGGTGAGCCTCGCCTGGACGGTCGCGGTGCCCCACTTGAGCAGCACCCGGGCTCCGGGGAGGCCGCGGGAGGCGTCCAGCCAGAACACCTCGGCGGTCAGCGTCGAGCGCGGGTCGGGCAGCGTCCCGGCCGCGCCGATGAGGGCGCCGCGGGCGAGGTCCAGGTCGTCCGCGAGGCTCACGGCGACGGACTGCGGCGCGACCGCGGACTCCACGCTGCGGCCGGCGACGTCGATGCGGGTCACGACGGTGGTCGTGCCTGCGGGGTGGACGCTCACCCGGTCGCCGACCGCGATGCCGCCCGAGGCGATGCGGCCGGCGGCCGAGCGGTAGTCCCTGTATGCTGTCGCGTCGAGCCCGGGAGCGAGCGCTCCCTGCGGGCGGAGCACGAGCTGGACCGGGAGGCGGAGGTCTTCCGCCGGCGTCTCGATCTGGTCGGCGCTCGGCAGCGCCTCCAGCAGTTCGAGCAGCGCGGGCCCGTCGTACCAGGGCGTGCGGGCCGAACGATCGGCGACGTTGTCCCCGTCGACGGCGCACACCGGCACGATGTGGAGGTCGCGGATGCCGAGCTCCTCGGTCACGGCGACCAGTTCCTCCGTCACCTGCCGCACCCGCTCGGCGTCGAAGCCGATCAGGTCGATCTTGTTGATCGCCACGATCACGTGCGGCACACGCAGCAGGCTGATGACGGCGAGGTGGCGGCGGGTCTGCTCCAGCACGCCGTTGCGCGCGTCCACGAGCAGCACGACCGCGTCGGCCGTCGTGGCGCCGGTGACCATGTTGCGCGTGTACTGCACGTGCCCGGGGCAGTCCGCGAGGATGAACGAGCGCGCGTCCGTCGCGAAGTAGCGATAGGCGACGTCGATGGTGATGCCCTGCTCGCGCTCGGCGCGGAGCCCGTCGGTCAGCAGCGCCAGGTCCAGCCCGCCGGCCTCGCCGCCGAAGCCGCGCTCCCGCGAGGTGCGCTCGACCGCCGCGAGGTGGTCGGCGAGGATCGCCTTGGAGTCGTGCAGCAGCCGGCCCACCAGGGTGGACTTGCCGTCGTCCACGGAGCCCGCGGTCGCGAAGCGGAACAGCGTCCCGCGGGTCGACGTCGCAGCCTCCGGTCGCGTGGTGTCGTCGAGTTGGAGCGTCATCAGAAGTATCCCTGCCGTTTCCGGTCTTCCATCGCGGCCTCGGAGATGCGGTCGTCCGCGCGGGTCGCCCCGCGCTCGCTGAGCGTGGAGGCCGCGACCTCCCGCACCACCGCGGCCACGTCGCGGGCGTCGGACTGGACCGCGCCCGTGCAGCTCATGTCGCCGACCGTGCGGTAGCGAACCAGCCGCCGCTCGACGGTCTCGCCACGGTCGGCAGGCGAGACCGGGCCGACCGCCCGCCACATCCCGTCGCGGGCGAACACATCGCGTTCGTGGGCGTAGTAGAGGGGAGGCAGCTCGATGCCCTCGCGCTCGATGTAGCGCCAGACGTCGAGCTCGGTCCAGTTGCTGATCGGGAACGCCCGCACGTGCTGGCCGGGCGTGTGCCGGCCGTTGTAGAGGCTCCACAGCTCGGGACGCTGGTTGCGCGGGTCCCACTGGCCGAACCCGTCGCGCAGCGAGAGGATGCGCTCCTTGGCCCGTGCCTTGTCCTCGTCGCGGCGCGCGCCGCCGAAGACCGCGTCGTGCCGTCCGGCCTCGATCGCGTCCAGCAACGGCACGGTCTGCAGCGGGTTGCGGGTGCCGTCGGCGCGCTCGGTGAGCCGGCCGTCGTCGATGTAGTCCTGCACCCGCGCGACGGCCAGCGGGATGCCGAACCGCTCGGCGGTCGCGTCGCGGAAGTCGAGGACCTCCGGGAAGTTGTGCCCGGTGTCCACGTGCAGCAGCGAGAACGGGATGCGCGCCGGCCAGAACGCCTTCGCCGCCAGGTGGAGGACGACCACGGAGTCCTTGCCGCCGGAGAACAGCAGGACCGGCCGCTCGAACTCGGCGACGACCTCCCGGATGATGTGGATGGACTCGCTCTCCAGCTGGTCGATGAGGTCGAGCGCGGGCGCGGCAGTCAGAGTCGTGTCGGTCATTCGTGCAACCCGCATTCCGTCTTGGTGAGCCCGGCCCACCGGCCCGAGCGCGGGTCCTCCCCTCGGCCACCGGCTTGGTGCACGGTTCGCAGCCGATCGAGGGGTACCCGTTGGACAGCAGCAGGTTCAGCGGCACCGCGTTCGCCGTGGCGTAGTCGAGGAGCTCGTCGAACGTCCACGCCGCCAGCGGGTTGACCTTGACCAGCCCGTTCTTCTCGTCCCAGCTGATGAACGGCGTCGCAGTGCGCGTGGGCGCCTCCTCGCGGCGGACCCCGGTGAACCAGAGCTCGTACCCGGTGAGCGAGCGCTGCAGCGGCTCGACCTTGCGACGGGCGCAGCACAGGTTGGGGTCGCGGGCGAACAGCTCGGCGCCGAACTCGGCGTCCTGCTCGGCGACGGTCTGCTTCGGCTTCACATCCACCACCCGCACATCCAGCGCCCTGGCCACCTCGTCGCGGGTCACGTACGTCTCGACGAAGTGGTAGCCGGTGTCGAGGAACAGCACGTCCACTCCCGGCAGCGCGGCGGCCACGACGTGCGGGAGGACCGCGTCGGCCATCGAGCAGGCCACGGCGGTGCGCTCCACGGCGAAGTTGTCGGCCACCCAGCGGACGATCTGCTCCGCGGTCGCGCCCTCCAGCTCGCGCGCGCCGCGCTCGGCGAGGGCCTTGAGTTCGGAGACCGGCCGCAGTTCCGCGGGACGGACGGGCAGGCTGCCCAGGTTGGTCGCGCTCACTGGAGGGCCTCCTCGTCGGCTCGGTGCGCCCATTCGGCGAACGTCTCGGTGTCGGTGCGGTCGGCCAGGAACCGGGTGACGACGCGCTCGACGTAGTCCGCGATCCCGTCCGCCGTCACCTTCAGGCCGCGCACGGTGCGGCCGAGGCCGGCCTCGTCGCGGTCGCGCGAGGCGAGCCCGCCGCCGAGGTGCACCTGGAAGCCGGGCACCTGGCCGCCGTTCCCGTCCGGGAGCAGCTGACCCTTGAGCCCGATGTCGGCCGTCTGGATGCGCGCACACGAGTTCGGACACCCGTTGACGTGCAGGCTCAGCGGCGCCGGGAGGTCGAGCCCCGCCAGCCGCTCCTCCAGCTGCTGCACCGCCGCGGTCGCGGTGACCTTGGTCTCCACGATCGCGAGCTTGCAGAACTCGATTCCGGTGCAGGCGATCGTCCCGCGGCGGAAGACGCTCGGCTTGGCGCTCAGTCCGATCTCGTCCAGTTCCGAGACGACCTGCTCGACGTCGGCCTCGGGGATGTCGAGGGCGAGGATCTTCTGGTGCGGGGTCGTCCGCAGCCGCGTCGAGCCGTGCCGCTCCAGGAGGTCTGCGAGGGCGCCGAGCGTCGTGCCGGAGACCCGGCCGACGAACGGGGTGACGCCGATGAAGTAGCGGCCGTCCTTCTGCCGGTGGACGCCGACGTGGTCGCCGGTCGTCGTGGGCGCCGCCGGTGCGGGACCGTCGGCCAGGGGCTCGTCCAGGTACTCGTCCTCCAGCACCTGCCGGAACTTCTCCACACCCCAGTCGGCGAGGAGGAACTTCAGCCGGGCCTTGTTGCGGAGGCGGCGGTAGCCGTAGTCGCGGAAGATCTGCACGACCCCGTGCCACACCTCCGGCACCCGATCGGCCGGCACGAACGCGCCCAGCCGCTCTGCCAGCCGCGGCGCCGTGGACAGGCCGCCACCGACCCACAGGTCGAAGCCGACGCCCAGCTCAGGGTGATCGACCACGACGAACGACACGTCGTTGATCTCGTGGACGACGTCCTGGCTGGGGTGCCCGCTGATCGCGGTCTTGAACTTGCGCGGGAGGTTGGCGAGCTCCGGGTCGCCGAGGAACCGGTCCGCGATCTCCTGGATCAGCGGCGTCGGGTCGATCAGCTCGTCCGCGGCGATCCCCGCGACCGGCGAGCCGAGGAACACGCGCGGCACGTCGCCGCACGCCTCCGTCGTGGACAGGCCCACGGCCTCCAGCCGCCGCCAGATCTCCGGCACGTCCTCCACCCGGATCCAGTGCAGCTGGATGTTCTGCCGGTCGGTCAGGTCGGCGGTGTCCCGGCCGAACTCGGTCGAGATGCCCGCGATGGTGCGCAGCTGCTCGGTGGTCAGCTGCCCGCCGTCGATGCGGACCCGCAGCATGAAGAACTCGTCCTCCAGCTCGTGCGGCTCCAGCGTCGCCGTCTTGCCGCCGTCGATCCCGAGCTTGCGCTGCGTGTAGAGGCCCCACCAGCGGAACCGCCCGTGGAGGTCGGTCGGGTCGATGGAGGCGAACCCGCCGTCGGCGTAGACGCGCTCGATGCGCTCCCGGACGGCGAGGCCGCCGTCCTCCTGCTTCCACGCCTCGTTCGCGTTCAGCGGCGCCTGCCCGTCGACCGCCCACTGGCCGTTCGGCCGGGCGTCGGTGCGGCGCGGCCGGGCGGCCGCCGTCCGTGCGGTGTGCTGTTCCGAGATCGTCACAGGAATTCCCTCCTCCGCTGCGGGGCGGATCGAGTAGGGAACCTAGGCCGGATGCGGAGCGCGACGGAAGGGCGACGGTAATAAACAGACGCAATCCACAAAGGCTGTACGGCTGCTCAGGCATCCTGGACCGACCGGCTGCACGCGGTCGACCGACCCCATCCCGACCCTCATCGAGAGCCCCATGATCGCCATCCTCACCGTCTCGCACGGCACCTCCGACCCGCTGGGCCAGCAGGCCATCCGGGCCTACGCCGAGGCGATCCACGCCGCCGTGGACGCGGACGTCGCCGCCCACGCCTTCGTGGACGTCGAGCAGCCCGATGTGCCCGCCGCGCTCGCGGCCCTCCCGCCGGAGGCGACCATCGTCATCGTGCCGGTGCTGCTCTCCCGCGGCTACCACCTCGGCCACGACCTCCCCTCGCGGCGGCGCCGTTCGGCGAGCGCGTGATAGTCGCGGACGCGCTCGGCCCCGACCACCGCATCGCGCAGGTGCTCCGCCGCCGCCTCACCGAGGCCGGCGCCCAGCCGGACGATCGGCTGATCCTCGCGGCCGCCGGCTCCAGCGATCATGCCGGCGTCGAGGACGCGCTCCAGACCGGGCTGCTGCTGGAGGCCGCGACCCGGCACCCCGTCACCGTCGGCTTCCTCAGCGCAGCGGCTCCCCGACTCCACGAGGCCATCGCCCGGCACCGCTCGAACGACGGCGCCCGCGTCGCCGTGGCCGGCTACCTGCTCGCTCCCGGCTTCTTCCACGACCGCACCCGCACCTGCGCGGCCGACATCGTCACCGCCCCGCTGCTGACCCCCGACACGCCTCCCGCCCCCGAACTGATCGCCGTCGCGCGCGACCGCTACTCGACCGCTCTGTCCGCGTCGGGCTCGGCATCGACTGCGGCCCGGGGGCCGCGCACGAACGCCACCGACGACGCCACCACGCCGTAGACCGCTCCGATCAGGAGCAGAATGGCCGTCACGGTGACGCCCGCGGTGGCCGGCGGCTGCGGCAGCACCAGGCTGACGACGGCCACGACGCCGAGGAGCACGCTCACGGCCCCGAGGAAGACGAGCGCACGCCTGCGCTCCCGCACGCTCTCGGACATCCTGACCTCGTCTCCTCGCCTGCCGCCCGCGAATGGACGGGCCGATCCGGGGAAGGATAGGCGCCGCGGGGAGCGTGCGGCCAGCGACCGTTACGGAGTGTGAACCCCGGGACCCGGGGAACCCGCCCCTTCCGGAGCCGCAGCGTCATCGGGCTCTCCTGTGTATATGAAATCCGCTTTCACCTGTGTATCCTGCGAGCATGGACACCAGCACACGCGCCGAGCAGGGAAGCGCCCGCGTGGCGTGGATCCGCTCGCGGATGGCCCTCCTGGCGGCGACGCGCGACGAGTTCGCGTCCTCCCGGCCGTTCGCCGGCCACCGGATCGGAATGTCGCTGCACGTGGAGCCGAAGACCGCCGTCCTGGTCGAGACCCTCGCCGCCGGCGGGGCGGAGGTCGTCGGAACGGGCAACTTCGGCTCGACCCAGGACGACGTCGTCGCGCACCTGAACACGCTGCCGAACGTCACCGTGTTCGGCTCCCGCGCCGACTCGCTCGATCAGCACCACGTCAACCTCGCGAGGGTGCTCGACGCCCGGCCGGACATGCTGCTCGACAACGGCGGCGACCTCGCCGCCGGCCTCGTCGAGCGGGACGCGATGGACACCGTCATCGGCGGCACGGAGGAGACCACCAGCGGCGGCGACCGGCTCCGCTCCGAGCTGGCCCGGCGCATCCCCGTCCCGATCATCGTGATCAACGACAGCCTGCTCAAGGCCATCGGCGAGAACAAGCACGCGGTCGGCCAGTCCGCGGTTGAGAGCTTCATGCGGATCACCAACGTCATGATCCCGGGCCGCCGCTTCGTCGTGTTCGGGTACGGCTGGGTCGGCCGCGGCGTCGCCCAGTCCCTCCGCGCCCTCAACGGCAAGGTCGCGGTCGTCGAGGTCGACGAGCTCAAGGCGTTCGAGGCGACCCTCGACGGGTTCCGGGTCGGCACGGCCGACGACTTCGCGGAGTGGGGCGACGCCTTCATCACCGCCACCGGCCGCCCGAACGTGCTCTGCTACGACCTGATCGAGCGGATGCGGGACGGTGCGATCCTCGGCAACGTGGGCCACTTCCCATGGGAGATCGACGTGCCGGCCATCCGCGCCCATCAGACCGGGAGCACCGAGCTGGTCAGCGCGCTCGAACGCGTCGACCTGCCGAACGGGAGGAGCATCGTGCTGCTGGCCGGCGGCCGGATGTACAACCTCGCCGGGTCGGAGCCCAAGGGCAACTCGATCGAATCGATGGACCTGGGCTTCCTCCTCCAGGCGCTCTCCCTCGAGCGGGTCGCGACCGGCGCCGCCACACTGCAGCCCGGCGCGCAACCCGTCCCCGACGACATCGACCGGCTGATCGCGCGCCGCATGATGGCGACCCTCCAGGCGTCGTCGTAACCGGGGCGCACGGATGTCCGACTCACCCGAGTACTCCGCGCCGGCGATCGACAAGGCGCTCGACATCCTCGAGCTGCTCGCCGAGAGCTCGTCGCCGATGAGCCAGCTCGAGATCGCCACCGCGATCGGCCTGTCGGCGGGGCAGATCTTCCGGCCCCTCCTGCGGCTGGAGAAGCGCGGATACCTCTCCCGCGACAAGCAGTCCGGCCTCTACCAGCTGTCGCTGCGGATGTTCGACCTCGCCCACCGTCAGGAGCCGCTCCGGTCGCTGCTGTCCGTGGCCGTCCCGATCATGCGTGAGCTCGCGGCCGAGATCGGCCAGTCCTGCAATCTCGGAACACTCGACAACCGGGGTGTGCGGATCGTCGCGCAGGTCGAGAGCCCGGCCGACTTCGGGTTCCGCGTGCGCGTCGGCGCCCTCTTCGACCTCGCGCACACCGCGACGGGGATGGTCCTCGCCGCGTTCTCGGACGAGCCCTGCGACGGGGTGGCCGAGAACGTGCTGAAAGCGATCCGGAGGGACGGGATCTTCGTCCTCCCCGACTCCGCGCAGCCCGGGATCACCGACGTGGTGGTCCCCATCCTGCGCTCCGACGGCCGCGAAGCCCTGGCGGCGATCACCGTGCCGTACATCTCCACCAGCTACAGTCCGTCGGGTGTCGACGCCGTGCTCGAGAGGACGGCGCAGGCCGCGCAGCGCATCCAGGTCGCGCTCGGCCTGTGACCGGGTGATCGCTCCAACCGACTCTCGCAGGGACACAACGAGGAAGGGCACCGATCGTGGTCAAGGCTGCTTCTGACGCACCGAAGGTCGCGTCGACCGTGTCGGCGTGGGCGCCGATGGCGATCCCCGCGTTCCGGGTGCTCTGGTTCGCCCAGCTGGGGAGCAACATCGGCACCTGGATGCAGACGGTCGGCGCCCAATGGTTCCTGGTGGACGCCGCTGCCGGTGCGACGGTCATCGCCCTCGTGCAGACGGCGAGCCTGGCGCCGGCGATGCTGTTCTCGCTGCCGGCCGGCGTCCTCGCGGACTCGTACGACCGCCGCCGGCTCCTGATCTGGGGCAACGCGGCGAGCGCCGCGCTCGCTGTCGCACTGACCGTCGTGGCGGCCGCGAACCTCCTGACGCCGTGGACGCTGCTCGCGTTCACCTTCCTGCTCGGGGCGACGAGCGCTCTCACCTCCCCCGCCTGGCAGGCGATCCAGCCGGAGCTCGTCCCCCGCGAGCAGATCGGCGCCTCGTCCGCGCTCGGCGGCGTCACGGTCAACGGAGCGCGCGCCGTCGGGCCGGCCCTCGCCGGTCTCGTGCTCTCGGTCGCCGGCGTCCCCGTCGTGTTCGGGATCAACGCGCTCAGCTTCGTCGCCGCCGCCATCGCCCTCTTCTGGTGGAGGCGGCCTCCCCAGGAGAACCTGGACGACCGGGAGCAGTTCACGCCTGCGCTCCTCGCCGGTGTCCGCTACGTGGCGTCGGCCGGGCTGATCCGCCGCATCCTCCTGCGCGCCGCGCTCTTCGCGCTGCCCGCGAGCGCCCTGTGGGCACTGCTGCCGGTGACCGCGCAGCGCCTCGGCCTCGACTCCGGAGGCTACGGCCTCCTGCTCGGCGCCCTCGGCGTCGGCGCGGTGGCGGGGATCGTCGTGCTCCCGCTGGCGCGGCGACGGTTCTCGGACAACGTCATCATCGCGGTCAGCCCGCTGCTGTTCGCCGTCGGCGTCGTCGCGGCCGCGTACCTGGCGTTCCTCCCCGCACTCCTGCTGCTGATCCTCTCCGGCGTCGCCTGGATCGGGACGCTGACCGTGCTCAACGCGAGCCTGCAGCTCACCCTCCCGCAGTGGGTGCGCTCGCGCGGCGCCGCCGTCTACATCCTGGTCTTCATGGGGACGATGGCGATCGGCTCGTTCCTCTGGGGTGTCGCCGCCCAGTTCCTCGGTGCGAGCGCGGCCCTCGCCTGGTCGGGGGCGATCCTGGTCCTCGTCTCGCTGAGCACCCGCTTCCTGCCGCTGCTGCGCGGCACCGGCACCATCGACCGCACGATCAGCCTGACCTGGGCGACGCCATCCCTCATCTTCGAGCCGGAACCGTCCGACGGCCCGGTGCTCGTCACGTTCTCGTACACCGTCCGACCCGACAGCGTCGAGGCGTTCCAGCACGCGATGCGCGCCGTCGAGAAGTCCCGGCGCCGCACCGGAGGCTACCGCTGGCGCCTCTACCGCAGCGGCGACCGCCCCGACCTGATGCTCGAGTCTTTCATGGTCCCCTCCTGGGGCGAGTTCCGTCGGCAGCAGACCCAGCGCCTCACCGGTGAGGACCGGGAGATCCTCCGTCGGGCGCTCGTCCACACGGAGGGGGAGCCGGAGGAACGGCACTTCTTCCAGGCCAGCACCACGCCGTAGGGGGCGGCGCCCCGGCTTACGAACCGCCGTTCGCTGACACCAGCACCCCGCGGAGCGCATCCACGATCGTCGTCGCCCGGTCGTCCGCGCCCGCTTCGAGCCAGTTCGTGACGAACGCGAACCCGACGCGCGCGTCGGCGTCGGCGAACGCGACCTGGCCTCCGGCCCCGTCGTGCCCCAGGCTGGTCGGGCCGAGGTAGTGTCGCGCCTCCGAGTCGAGCTGGACGCCGCGACCCCAGCGCGGCCACGGCCCGGGGGTCGGGAAGACCGGCTCTCCCCAGCTCATCGGAACGACCGCCTGCGCGAGCGTCGCGTCGTCGAGAAGCCGGACGCCCCCGGTCTCCACGACGGTGGCGGACCAGAAGGCCGAGAGCGCGTCGGCGGTCGCGATCCCTCCCGCGCCCGGGATCTGCGCCGCCCGCACGCGCGGGTCGTTGAATCCGCCGTCCGGCGTGACCAGGGCCGCGGGGAGCGCTCCGCCCAGGGTCATCGCCCGGCCCGTCCACTCGGACTCGGCTTCGAGAAGCTGCTCCCCCGCCTCGAGCTGGCTGGCCGAGGCCTGGAGGTGGGCGACGCGGGCCGCGTGGATGTCCGGCACCCCGATCCACGCGTCAGCGGTCAGCGGCGCGACGAGCTCGGCGAAGTAGTCGCCGGGGAGCTTCCCGGTCACACGGCGCACCAGCTCTCCGGCGAGCCACCCGTGGGTGATGGCGTGGTACGCGTAACCGCTCCCCGGCGCCCAGAGCGGGCTCTGGCCGGCGAGCGCGGCCGTCATTCGGTCCCAGTCGAGCAGCTGCTCGAAGCCGACCGCCTCCCGGGGCGCAGACAGGCCGGCACGGTGCGAGAGGAGCTCGGCGACGGTGACGCCCGACTTCCCCTCGGCGGCGAACTCCGGCCAGTACTGCGCGACCGGAGACGTGTAGTCGAGCCGCCCTTCCTGCACCAGCCGGGCGATCAGCACCGACATCAGCCCCTTGGTGCACGAGAAGACCACCGTGGGCGTGTCCGCCGTCCAGGCCTCCCCGTGCGCTCGTCCGCGACACCGCCCCAGAGGTCGACGACCCGGCGTCCGCCCACCCGGACGGAGAGCGCTGCGCCCATCGTGGGCCGCTCGCGGAACGCCTCGGCGAACGCGTCGGCGACGGGCTCGAAACCGGGCTCGGCAGCTCCGTGGACGATGACCATCAGGCGGGTTTCCTTTCGTAGGCGAAGGTCCCGAGGCGCACCTCGGGCCCGTCGACGATGAGTTCGTAGGGGTCGGTGATGCGGCCCTGGAAGCCGCCGTCGGAACCGCTGTTCTCGAACGCGATGAGCCGCGGCGTCCCCGCGCGGTCCTCGACGACGCGGCCGGCGTACAGCCGTTCGTCGGTCAGCAGCTGCGCGGCCGCCGTGTCGAACGGCCCCGCCGGTGACGATGCGTCGGCGAGCCAGATACCGCCCGCTGCTCCCTCGCGATCCCCCGCGAGATGCGCGGAGTCGCAGGAGAAGAGCAGCCGGTCGCGGCCGGCGAGGCGGAGGCTCTGCGGCACTTCGAGGTGCGCGAAGCCGCTGCCCGGGGAACTGAGCGGCGGCTGGACCGTCCAGTGGCGGAGGTCGGCGGACCGGGCGTGGCCGACGACCCCGCTGTCCCGGTCGCGACGCGACCTGGCGCCCCGCGCACGCGCGGTGACGAGCATGTGCCAGCCCTCACCGTCCGGGTCGGGGAACACCCACGGATCGCGCCAAGCCTCCTCGTGCCAGGTGCCGTCCGGGAGGATCTCGTACCAGGCGGGGTCCGCCTGCAGCTGCAGCCGGGGGTCCTTGCGCCAGACATGGAGGTCGTCCGACACGGCCACGCCGATCGACTCCACGTTCGTGATGTCGTGCGGCGAGAGGAAGCGCGAGCCGGTATAGAACATGCGCCACAGGCCGTCGTCGCCTCGGACCACGCTCCCGGTCCAGGTGGCGGAGCTGTCGAGGTCGCCCGGCCCGCCCGCTGAGAGCACCTCGCCGAGGTCGTCCCATTCGAGCAGATCGTCGGAGACCGCGTGCCCGATCCGGGCGTTGCGATGCCGCAGGTCCGGGTCGCCGAGCGTCGTCGGCGCGTGCAAGTAGTAGAGGTGGAAGCGTTCGCCGTCGTCGGCGAGCCAGAAGTCCCAGACCCAGTGGCCGTCTTTGCTGAACGCCATCCCTCAGCCCTTGACCGCGCCCTGGATCAGCGCCCTGATGAACTGACGCTGGAAGACCACGAAGACCACGATCGTCGGAACGATGATGAGCAGCGCGCCCGCATTGAGCAACGGGATGCTGAGGCTGTACTGCCCCTGGAAGAAGGTCAGCGCCCCGGCCACGGTGCGCTGCAGCGGGTCCGCCACGAGCACGACCGGGAGCAGGAACTGGTTCCAGGTCCAGAGGAAGAGCAGGATCGCGAGCGCCGAGAGCGCCGGCCGGGCCAGCGGCAGGTGGATGTGGCGCAGCTCCTGCCACATCGTCGCCCCGTCCACACGCGCCGCCTCCGACAGTTCCTGCGGCACGTTGACGAAGTGCGCGCGCATCCAGAAGACGCTGAACGGCATGAACAAGCCGATGAGCGGCAGGATGATCGCCCACTTCGTGTTGAGGACGTTCAGCGACTGCATCTCGTAGTAGAGCGGGATGATGAGCGCTTCGAACGGGATCGTGAGGCCGAGCACGAACAGGATGAGCAGGGCACGGCCGCCGCGGATCTTCAGGCTGCCGAGCGCGTAGCCCGCCAGGCTGGAGATCAGCAGGCTGATCGGCACGACGCCCAGGACGATGAGCGCACTCGACCCCATCAGCTCCCAGACGTGGCCGGTCACGAAGGCCTCCGCGAAGTTGCCCCACTGCGGATCCGACGGCCAGGCGAGGCCGGTCGGGTTCACGTCGGCGGGCTGCAGTGCCGCCGAGACCATATTGACCAGCGGGATGAGCGTGAGGACGAGGACGACCGCGAGCAGTGCGCGGCCCGTCCACTTCTCGACGGGGTTGACGATCATGAGTCACGGACTTTCGAGAGGCGCTGGATCGGGAGGACGACGGCCAGGACGAGCAGCATCAGGATGATGCCGAACGCCGACGCCAGGCCCACCTCGCTCTGCGTGAACCCGATCCGGTAGATCGAGATCCCCGGCACGAGCGTCGCCCGGCCCGGACCGCCGAGCGTGGTGGTGTAGATGATGTCGAAACTGCTGAGCGCCGCGATGATCGTCAGCGTGATGAGGACGGCGAGCTCCTGCCTCAGCCCCGGCAGCGTGATGGTGAAGAACTCCCGCCACCACCCGGCTCCGTCGAGACGGGCGGCCTCGTAGAGCGATGCGTCGATCTTCCCGATCCCGGTCAGCAGGAGCACGGTGCACAGGCCGGTGAGGGTCCAGGATCCGATCAGGCCGACCGCGGGCAGCGCGGTCTGGTAGTCGCCGAGCCACGGCCGGGCGAGCCCGCCGAGGCCGATCGCGCCCAGGATCTGGTTGACCGCGCCGGTCTGGGCGTACATCCACGACCAGGCGATGCCGGCGGCGGCGAGCGGGATGATCTGCGGAAGGAACAGCACGGTCTGGGAGAAGCTCGTGAACGCTCCGGCGCGCATCGACCGGATGAGCGTCGCGAGCACGAGGCCGAAGGTGACCGGGATGATCGTGAAGAACGCGATCAGGATGAAGGCGTTCACGATCGAGCCCAGCAGGTCCGGATCGGTGAACACGGTCAGGTAGTTCGCGAGTCCGACCCAGGTCGAGGGTCCGATGCCGTTCCAGTCGTAGAACGAGAACTGGACGCCCTGGACCAGGGGCCACAGGACGAACGCCGCGTAGAAGAGGAGCGCCGGGGCGACGAGGAGCCAGCCGATGCGGCTCCCTCGCCCGGCCGTCCGCTTCCGGACGGCCGGGCGCTGTGCAGCCCCGCCGAGGCTGACACGATCCGCCTGCCGCGCCGACGGTTCCTGGCGGAGGTCGGCAGCGCTCGCGCGGGACTGCACAGAGGACATCGTTACTTCTTCACTTCCTGCTGGTAGAACGACTGCACCTTGTCCACGAAGTCCTGGCCGCCGATCTTGCTGGTCACCAGCAGCTGGGACTCCGGGATGATGGCGCCGGCGTAGATTCCGGCGGTGGTGTTCGCCATGAAGTCGACCTGGCCGTTCTCCTTGCCGATCTGCGCCGCCGCGGCGAGGACCTGCTCGGTGATCGAGCCCTTCTCGACCTTCGGCTGCGCCTCGCCGGGGTCGCCTCCGGGGGCGGCGCCGGTCACGTCGACGACGATCTGACGTGCCTTGGCGTTCGTGTGGACCCAGTTCAGGAAGTAGGCCACCGTGTCGAGGTTCTTCGACTTGGCCGCAGCGGAGAACGAGTTGGCCGCGCCCATCGCCACGTGGTCGCCGCCCTCCTTCGCCGGCGGGACGAGGAAGAACTGGACGTCCTTCCCGAGCTTCTTCGCGTAGTTGGCCGCCTCCCAGTTGCCGTTGAAGGTGTAGACGCCCTTGCCGTCCTGGAAGTTGCTGACGAACGTGAAGTAGTCGACAGCGTTGATGTCGGACGGGAAGTAACCGGCGTCCGCCCACTTACGGATCAGGTCGGCGCCCTTGACGATGCCCGGCTGGTTGTAGGTCGCGCCGGGCTTGGTGAACATCCAGTCGAGGAACTGCTGCTTGTCGACGTACTGGTTCATCGCCGCCTGGACGGTGAAGTTGACGACGCCGTCCTTGTCGCCCTCGACCAGGGGAGCCACGCCGGCCGCCTTGGCCTTCGCGAAGTCGGCGCCCAGCTCGTCGAGCGTCTTCGGGATGCTGGTGATCCCGGCCTTCTGAGCGAGCTTGGTGTTCACGAAGATGCCGGTCACGCTGTAGCCGAGGCCGAGCTGGTAGAGCGATCCGCTGCCGCGCACGCCGTCGGCGTTCATCCGCAGCGGGGCCAGCTGGGCGGCCGGCCACTTGTCCCAGCCGTAGGCCGTGAAGTACGGGTCCAGGTTCGCGACCAGGCCGTCCTTGACCGTGTCGCCGAGGGTGGGGAGGCGGATCAGGTCCGGCGGGGTGGAGCTCGCCAGCAGCTTGGGCGCGTTGGCGGTGAGGTTCTGGAACGTGTCGCGCGTGATCGTGAACGTCACGTTCGGGTGCTGCTTGGTGAACTCCTTCGTCAGATCGTCGGTGAGCGGGAAGCCCGTCTCGTCCGCGATGGTGAGGTTCACCTTCTTCGAGGTGAGCTGGGTGCTCACCTTCGTCGCACCCTTGGCGGGGCCGGTGTTGGCCGAACCGGGTGCGCAACCGGCGAGCACGAGAGCGACGGCAGCGGCCGCGGCTCCGGCGATCAGCACGCGGCGGGCGCCGCGGCGGGGGACGCGAATGACATACAGGACTCCCTTGTCTTCAGGACCGGATCGGGTTCGATCCCGCTGCTAAATGCTTTCAGCACGCTTATACTGGGGTCACGTCCCCGGGTTTGTCAAATGGCGTTCCCCGATCGTGACGGACGGAGCGGATAGCATCCGCGTAGGAGGAGGAACTCAATGCTGAGCAAGCGGGTGACGCTGGCGGACGTTGCCAGGCGGGCCGGTCTCTCCGTGTCCGCCGCGTCGATGATCCTCAACGGCCGACCGGACACCCGGCTCTCCGAGGACGCCCACGCCCGCGTTCACGCCGCCGCCGCCGAGCTGGGCTACCGCCCCAACGTCGCCGCCCGCGGGCTGAAGACGGACAAGACGCACACCATCGCGTTCGTGTCGGACCTCGTCGCGACGACGCGCTACGCGTCCGGCCTGATCACCGGCGCCATCGCCGCCGCCGAATCGGCCGGGCACGTCATGATGGTGCTCGAGACCGGCGGGGAGCCCAAGCGCGAGACGGAGGCCATCGGCGCCGCTCTGGACCGGCAGGTCGACGGGTTCGTCTTCGCCAGCATGCGTGCGCGTGAGCTGTTCCTGCCGGAGATCTCGTTCGACACGCCCGCGGTCATGCTGAACGCCACCAACGCCCGCTTCCCCCGAGCCGTCCTGCCCGACGAACTCGGCGGCGGTCGCAGCGCCGTGGGCACGCTCTTCGCCGCCGGGCTCGAGGAAGGGATCGCTCTGCTCGGGCACAGCGAGAAGGAGGAGAAGGGACTCTTCCGGTCGGCCACCGTGGCGGACCGGATCGCCGGGATCCGCGCCGCGATGGCCGAGCACGGCGCCGAGTTCACCAGCGAGTCCTCCATCTGGCTGTGGGAGCCCGACGGCGGCTACCAGGCGACCAGGAAGATCCTCCGCGGGCGCAGAAAGCCCTCGGCCATCCTCGCCATGAACGACCGCCTCGCCTTCGGCGCCTACCAGGCGATCGCGGAGGCCGGCCTGCGGATTCCCGAGGACATCTCCATCGTCTCGTTCGACAACGACGAGCTCGCCGCCTACCTGCGGCCGGGGCTCACGACCGTGGGACTCCCCCACCAGGCGATGGGACGACGTTCCGTCGAGATCCTCCTCGACAACGAGGACGTCGAGGAGACCCGGGTGCCGATGCCGCTCGTGGAGCGGGCGTCGGTCATTCGTCCGCCCTCTCTGGGCGTACCGGCCTGAACGTGCCGGGCGGCAGGGACACCAGCCCTGACCGCCCGGCTCTGGTGTCAGCCGATCCTCGGCACCTCGACCCACAGTCCGGTCTCCGCCGACTGCACGATCGCGTCGTCGATGAGGGCCGTCGTGTAGCCATCGGCGAAGTTCGGGCTGACCTCGGTGCCGTCGGCGATGGCGCTGAAGAAGTCGTGGGCCTCGATGATCTTCGTCTCGCCGTAGCCGATGCCCAGGGCGGGGATCGGCCACAGAGCGTCGCCGTTGGGGTGGGCGGGTCCGGTGTAGATCGTACGGAACCCGCGGCGGTCGTCGCCGTCCGAGGCGAAGCAGACCTGCAGTTCGTCGCGGCGCTCGTAGTTGAAGACGATGCTGCCCTCGGTCCCGTGGATCTCGAAGGTGATGTAGTTGTTGCGGCCGTAGCCGTTGCGCGTGGCCTCGATGGAGCCGATCGCACCGCTGTCGAATCGGATCATCGTCATCACCTGGTCGTCGACGTCGACCGCGCCGCGCGGGCCCCCGCCGCCGCGCGCGTTGCCGAGGCTGTCCGCGCCGCCGGTCTGGAGGGGACGCTCGGGGATCCAGGTCTCCATCATGGCGTTGACCGAACCGAACTCCCCCACCAGGTACCGGGCGATGTCGATGACGTGCGTGGCGATGTCGCCGAGGGCGCCCGAGCCCGCGATCGACTTCTGGAACCGCCACGACAGCGGCGAGTCGGGGTTCGCGCTCCAGTCCTGCAGGTAGGTGCCCCGGAAGCTCAGGATGCGGCCGATCGCGCCCTCCTCGATGAACTTCCTGGCCAGCGAGATGGCGGGCGTGCGGCGGTAGTTGAAAGCCACCATGTTGACCACGCCGGCCGCCGTCACGGCGTCGTACATCGCCTTGGCTTCGGCGGACGTTCGAGCGAGGGGCTTCTCGCTGATGATGTGCTTGCCGGCCTCCGCCGCCGCGATCGCGATCTCGGCATGGAGGTGGTTCGGCGTGGCGATGTCGACGACGTGGATGTCCGGATCGTTCACGACGCTCCGCCAGTCGGAGGTCGAGCGCTCGAAGCCGAACCGGCGGGCCGCCTCGGCGGCCAGTTCGTCGGTCGCTTCGGCGATGGTGTGGCGGACGGGAAGGGCCGGCGCGGGCCAGAAGAACATCGGCATGGCAGCGTACGCGAGCGAGTGGGCCTTGCCCATGAAGCCGCCGCCGATGAGTCCCACGTTGAGGTGCTGCATTGTGTTGGTTTCCTTTCGAGGGGGTCTGAGGTGCTCTGTTGCGGGTCAGGCCGCGAGCAGCCGGCGGAGAGCGTCCCGACTCAGCTCGGCGGCATCCTTCGGGTCGCCGTCGAAGTCGTCCAGCTCGACCATGAGCCATCCGTCATAGCCGGTCTCGCGCAGGGCCGCGACGATGCCGGCGAGATCGAGCTCCCCGCGACCGAGCGGCTGGAACGTCACCGACGCACGCGTGAGGTCCTTCAGATGCACGTGATCGATGCGGTCGCCGTAGCTGCGGATGATCGCGGCGGGGTCACCTCCACCGGCCGCGAGGTGCGCGACGTCCGGGCAGAAGCCGATCCGCGTGTTCGGCAGCAGCCGATCGAGCTCCTCCGGGCTCTCGACGATCGTCGACAGGTGGGGGTGGTAGCTGGCGGTGAGCCCCTGGCTCTCGGCGATGTCCGCGACCCGGTCGAGAGAGTCGGCCAGCCGTCGATAGTCGTCGTCGGTCGTCCCGGCCGCGCGGCGCGCTCCTCCGCCGATGACCAGACGCTGGGCCCCGAAGCGCGCTGCCAGCTCCGCCGACCGCTGGATCCGGTCGAGCTCGTCCGGAAGGATGTCGGGGTAGATGAAGTTGGCGCCGCTGTAGACGCTGACCAGCTCCAGCCCGGCGTCGCGGAGGTGCCCGGTGAGCACCTCCGGCCGGTCGGCGTAGTCGACGAGATTGCCGTCGAACATCTCGACGCCTTCGTATCCTGCCGCTCCGATGTCCTCGATCGCGCGGCGCATGTCGCCGTGCGTGAGGTAGAAGAGGTCCTTGACGCTGGTCACGCCGGCCGGGTGACCGACGACGCCGCCCCAGGTGATCGAGCAGTATCCGATTCGCATTGCGTGCCTTTCCGTGGGTTCGTTACTTCTTGCGGGCCAGGGCGACCGCGAGGATGATGATTCCGCCGCGGACGACCTGCTGCTGGCTGCTGTCGAGGCCGGCGAGGATGAGCCCGTTGTTGATGAGGCCGATCAGCAGCGAACCGAAGAGGGTGCCGATCACGGTGCCGCTGCCGCCGAACAGGCTGGTTCCGCCGAGGATCACGGCGGCGATGGCCGACAGTTCGTCGCCGGTCCCCCACTGGAACCGACCCGACTGGAGGCGCCCGGCGTAGAGCATCCCCGCCACGCTCGCCACCAGCCCGGAGAGCAGGAGCACCTGGAAGGTGATGCGCTTCGTGTTGATGCCGGTGAAGTCGGCCGCAGTGCGGTTGCCGCCGGTCGCGAGCACCTGACGGCCGAACTTGGTCCGGGCGAGCACCACCGCACCGATGGCGACGAAGACTCCTGACCAGAGGATCAGCCCAGGGATGGGGCCGATGTCCCCCGACCCGAAGATCGTGTTGTACGTGTCGTCGAGGATCGGGATGGGCGCCGAGGCGGTGATCCATTGCGCAGTTCCCACCGCGATGCCGAGCATCCCGAGGGTGACCAGGAACGAGGGGATGCCGAGCATGCTCACGAGCGCGCCGTTGATGGAGCCGACGACGACGCCGACGGCGAGCCCGCAGAGGATGCCCGGCAACGGGCCCCACGCGGAGATCCCCATCGCCGTGACCACGCTGGCGAGGCCGGCGGTGGAGCCGACGCTCAGGTCGATCTGCGCTGCGGCGATGACGTAGGTCATGCCGACGGCGATGATTGTGATGGTCGATGTCTGCCGGAAGATGTTGAGCAGGTTGTTCGGCGAGAGGAACCCCTGGTCGTGGAGCAGGATCGCGAAGAACACGAACACCACCACGAATCCGATGTAGATGACATAGCGGCGCCAGTCCCAGGTCTTGATGGCCTCCGCGACGCCCGTGCGCCGGGTGGCGGTCGCGTCGATCGTTGCCGGTTCGTTCATTTCTGGACTCCTTGTACTGCGAGTTCGAGGGTCTCCTCGTCGGGGACGTCCCTGCGCGGGAGCTCACGGACGACCGAGCCCTCCCGGATGATCAGGATGCGGTCGCTCACGGCGAGGAGTTCGGGGTATTCGGACGAGATGATGATCACGGCCTTGCCGGACGCGGCCAGGTCGCGCACGCGGTCGAGGATCTCGCTCTTCGTGCCGATGTCGACACCGGCGGTGGGTTCGTCGAGGATGAGCACGTCCGGGTCGGTGCCGAGCCACTTGGCGATCACGACCTTCTGCTGGTTCCCGCCGGAGAGCAGCCGGACCGGCCGGTTGGGGTGGGCGACCTTGATACGCAGCCGCGCGATGAGCGAAGCGGAAAGGCTTCGGCTCTCGGCCGTGCTGATGAGGGGACCGCGGCGCACCTCGTCCAGCAGTGGCAGCAGGAGGTTCTCCCGCACGGAGTGGTCGAGGACGAGACCCTGCTCGCGCCTGTCCTCCGGGACGAGGGCCAGGCCGGCGGCGATCGCGCGCCTCGGCGAGGAGAGGGCGACCTGCCGCCCCCTCACGAGGACCTCGCCCGCGTCCGCCCGGTCGATGCCGAACAACGCACGGGCGAGCTCCGTCCGTCCGCTGCCCATCAGGCCGGCGAGGCCGACGATCTCACCCCGACCGACGGTGAAGGACACCTCCCTGACGCGGTCGCCGGCCGTGAGACCCCGCACCTCGAGCAGCGGCGGGCCGTCCTGCTCGACGGGCTCCCGCTCCTGGTAGCTGAGGCCGCCCTCGATCCTGCGGCCGACGATGCCTTCGACGATGTCCTCCGGGGTGACAGCGCTCAGGGGTGCGGTGAACAGCCGTTGTCCGTCCCGGAGCACCGTGATGCGGTCCGCGATGCGGTAGACCTCGTCCATCCGATGCGAGATGTAGATGACGGAGATGCCTCTGGCCTTCAGCCGACCGATCAGGTCGAACAGCGCCTCGGCCTCGTGGCGGGCGAGGCTCGCCGTCGGCTCGTCCATGATGAGGACGCGGGCGTTCTGCGACAGCGCCTTGGCGATCTCCGTCAGCTGCCAATAGGCGGTGCCGAGCCTGCTCACCTCCGCGCGGGGGTCGACCTGGACGCCCATCCTGGCGAAGACCTCGTGCGCCTGATCGATGAGGGCGCGCTCGTCGATCAGTCCCAGCCGGGTCAGCGGCTCGGCGCCGAGCGAGATGTTGCGTGCGACGGTGAGGCTCGGGACGAGGCTGAACTCCTGGAAGACCATTCCGATGCCGGCGGCCTTCGCGGAGTGGATCGAGTCGATGCGGGCAGCGGCGCCGTCGATGAGGATGTCGCCGGAGTCGGCCTGGTAGACGCCCTGCAGGATCTTCATCAGGGTCGACTTGCCTGCGCCGTTCCCGCCCGCGAGTGCGTGCACCTCGCCGGGGCGCACGTCGAAGTCGACGGCGTCCAGCACGACGACGCCGCTGAACGCTTTCGTCACGGCGCGCATCTCGACCGCGTTGTTGTGTGTGGTCATGGGTCCGCCTTTCGAACGGCCGGGAGCGCAGGTCGCGCTCCCGGCCGGCTCGTCTATTTCTTGTACGAGTCCGTCAGGTCCTTCGGCGGGTCCTGGTGGTAGACCTTCTTCCATGCGTCGAGCACGTTCGAGTGGTCGACCGGCAGCGCGCTCAGGGCGATGTACGGCGGGGCGCTCTTGCCGAGCAGGGCTCCGGCTCCCAGCCGTGCCTCCGTGACTCCCTGGTCGAAAGGCACCTGGGCGCCGAGCCCGACGACGAGCTGGTTCTTCGCGAGGGCGATGGCGACGTTCTTGCCGAGGTCCTCCGTCGCGATCGTGAGGTCCGCGCGGCCGGATGCGCGGGCCGCTGCCATCACGCCTTCAGCCGGGACGTCCCACACGGCCCAGATGCCGGAGAGGTCCGGGTGCTTGCTGAGCATCGCGTTGGCCGCGGCCTGGGCGTCTCCCGCGAAGTCCGGACCGGCGATCCCCTTCTCCTCCACGATCTTGATGTCCGGGTACTCCTTGGTGATCGTGTCCTTGAAGCCCTGGTAGCGCTGCTTGGTCACGAAGAAGTCAGCCTGGTGGAAGATCGTGCCGATGGTGCCCTTGCCTCCGAGCGCCTTCGCCATCTCGTGGGCCGAGACGACGCCGTTGCCGTAGTTGTCGGCGGAGACGACCGAGACGTAGTCCGCGCCGGCCTTCAGCCCCTGCGGGACGTTGTCCATGAACACGAGCTTCGCGCCCGACGCGGCGGCGGCCTTGTACGCGGACGCGGTCGCCACAGGATCGGTCGGGATCGAGACGATGATGCTCGGCTTCTGCGCCAGCACGGTCTCGAGGTCCGAGACCTGCTTGTCCGGCTTGAAGTCGGCGTCCGTGGTCGCGACGACCTTGATGCCGAGCTTGCCGAACTCGCTCTTGAGTCCGGCGATCTGGGCGGTCGCCCAGTCGTTGCCGCCGTAGTGCATGACAATCGCCGCCGTCGCGCCGAGCGCCTTCACCTTGGCGATCTCGTCGGCGGACAGGTCGGCAGCGGACGCCGGGGACGGGTCCTCACCGTTCGGTCCCTTGCTGAACACCTGCCCGGCCACCTTCTCGAGGGCCTTCTCGGCCTTCTGGGAGGCCGCGGAGTTCGGTCCGGCGCCGGTACTCGTCGTGGAACTGCAACCGACGACCGCGAACACGAGTGCTGCCGCGGCTGCGATGAGTGCTGTCTTTCGAAGCATGCTTCTCCAGTCCTTTCTGGATTGCGATGGATGAGGTGCGTGTCCCCGGCGTCGACGCCTGCCGTTGTGACCGCGGCCGAGCGTGCGGGGATGGCGAGCTTCGCCCCGAGATCGCGATCGGCTCCCTGGACAGTCGTCACTGACGTCGGGGCGGATCGATCTCGTTGACATCGCCGGCGTCGGTCCGTCGAACTCCGTCGGCGCCTCTATCGTGAACGTTCACGGAACTATTTGTCAAGCCGGAGGGACCGACGTCTTCCGCCGGTCAGGCGGCGCGGATCGCGCTGTTGCGGACGACGAGGGTCGGCACGCTGGGCGTGCGATCGACTTCTCGGCCCTCCACGGCCCCGAGCAGGACCTCCATCGTCCCCCGGGCCAGCGCGGGGAAGTCCTGCCGCACGGTGGTCAGCGGCGGGAGGAAGTAGTCCGACCCCTCCAAGTCGTCGAAGCCGACGATGCTGACGTCCTGCGGGACCCGCACCCCGTTCTCGACGAACGCCCGGATCAGCCCCAGCGCGGTGTGGTCGCTCACGGCGAAGACGGCCGACGGGATGCGGCCCTCCTCGATGAGACGGAGGCCGACCTCGTACGCCCACCGAGGGCTCCAATCGCCCTCCAGGCAGAGCCCGGGCCTCAGCCCGGCGCCGGCCAACGCCGCCTCCCACCCGCTCTTGCGCACGCGTCCGTCGAACCAGTCCATCGAGCCCGCGATGTGCGCGATGTCCGTGTGACCGAGGTCGATGAGGTGCTGCGTCGCCATGCGCGCTCCCAGCTCCTGATCCTCGGAGTACGTGAACACGTTCGGAGTCCCCGACGCACCCGCGGCGATCATCTCCACCGGCACGCGCACCGACGCCGCCCTCGTCGCCTCCGCCATCGACAGCCGCGGCGCGATGACGATGATGCCGTCGACGCCGATCTCGTCGAGCGTGTCGAATGCGCGCTGGATGGAGAACTCGTACGGCTCGTTCGCGGCGACCACGGTGACGACGTAGCCGCGCTCCCGCGCCTCCCGCTCCAGCGACAGCAGAGTCCCGACCGGCCCGAACCGCGGCGACCCGTCGGTCACGATCCCGATCGAGGTCGACCGGTTGGTGACCAGGGAGGTGGCCGAACGGTTCCGCCGGTATCCCACCTCGACGATGATCTCCTGGATCCGGGCGCGGGTGGCGGCGTTCACGTCGGGGGCGTCGTTGATCACCCGCGAGACGGTCTGGTACGAGACGCCGGCGATCCGCGCCACGTCGTTGATGGAGGGCTTCCGCGCCGGCACAGGACTCCTCTCGCAGAGTGTTCAGCCACTCGGACTCTATCGCCAGCGGGCGCGGTTGCTGCTCCTCACCACCCCTGTTGCCGGCGGAGGAAGTCCTGCCCCCACGTTCCCGCATCTCCTCCGCTGACCAACATCCCGGCGCCTCGGACCATCCATCTCCTCCGTTAGCGCCGCTGTCGGTAACGGCGACCGCCTGAGCCTTCACCTCCTCGGAGAGCCTGTTCGGACCCGCGACCGGCCGCCGGGTCCGCGGCTCAAGCGCCGCCGCCTGGCCCTCCAGCAGCGCTCTCGGATCGCAGAGAACGTCTTACGCGCGATCCGGTTCTCCAGGCAGAACGTGGTCACTGCCCCACGCGGAAGTGCCCCCACACACACTGCGAACTGTCACCGATGTCCTGAGACATGACATGAGAAAACGGCGGTGTTGAACAGCCGCCGTTCCCAGTGTTTTCACGCTATGTAGCGAGGGCGGGACTCGAACCCGCGACACCACGATTATGAGCCGTGTGCTCTAACCACCTGAGCTACCCCGCCGTAGCCTCCCGGTGTCGCGACCGGGAGACGGAGCCCCCTGTGGGAATCGGACCCACTACCTCTTCCTTACCAAGGAAGTGCTCTACCAATGAGCTAAGGGGGCGAAGCCGGGCATCCGGAAGGGTCCGGGCCGTTTTCGGCAACCGTACGAGGATACCATCCCCGCAAGGGTGCTTCGTACCACCCGGACCCCCGGATCACGCCCGGAACGTCCCCGGATCACACCGGGTTCACGCGGCCTTCGCGGCCTCCGAGGCGCCGTCGAGCGCGTCCAGCTCGTCGGCGCTCAGCACCAGGTCCACCGAGGCCAGGAGGTCGGGGAGCTGCTCCAGCGTGCGGGCGCTCGCGATCGGCGCGGTGATGGTCGGCTGGGCCGCGAGCCAGGCGAGGGCGGTGGTCGCGACGGAGACGCCGTGCGCGGCGGAGACCTCGTCCAGAGCGGCGAGCACGCTGCGGCCGGTCTCGTCCAGGTACTTGGCGGCGCCGCCGGCCCGGGGGCTGTCGACGGTCACGCCGTCGCGGTACTTGCCGGTCAGGAAGCCCGCGGCGAGCGCGAAGTACGGCATCACGCCGAGGCCCTCGCGCTCGACGATCGGGCGGTACTTCTCCTCGTACGCGCGCTCGACCAGGTTGTAGTGCGGCTGGAGGGCGACCGCACGGTGAAGGCCCTCGCGCTCGGTGATCGCGAACCACTCGTCGATGCGCTCCGGCGAGTAGTTGGAGATCCCGATGTGGCGGACCTTGCCCGCGTCCACGAGACCGGAGAGCGCGGCGACGGTCTCCTCCAGCGGCACCGACTGGTCGTCGAAGTGCGCGTAATAGAGGTCGATGTAGTCGCTCTGCAGGCGCTCCAGGGAGGCGTCGGCGGCACGGCGGATGTTGTCGGCCGCCAGGCCCTTGAAGTCGGGGTGCTGGCTGACCTTGGTCGCGAGCACGACGTCGTCGCGCCGGCCGCGCGCCGCGAACCACTCGCCGAGGATGCGCTCCGAGTCGCCGCCGGTGTTGCCCGGGACCCAGGCCGAGTACCCGTCCGCGGTGTCCACGAAGTTGCCGCCCGCCGCCGTGTAGGCGTCGAGCACCGCGAAGGACGTGTCGCGGTCGGCCGTCCAGCCGAAGACGTTTCCGCCCAGTGAGAGAGGGAAGACCTGGAGGTCGGAGGTTCCGATGGCGCGGCGCGGTGAAGTCATTCCGTGATCCTTTCGTGGCTGTCCCTTCACGCTAACGCGCGGTCTCCGTGGCTATTCCGAATGTGTCGAAGATGTGGAGAGGTCACACGCGCGGCTTTACTGTGGAGGAATGTCCACCGCCCCTGCACCCGAGCGCGAGCTCGCCGCCGACTGCGCCTCCTGCTCGGGGCTGTGCTGCGTCGCGCTCGCCTTCGCACGCTCCGCGGACTTCGCCTTCGACAAGCCCGCGGGCGAGGAGTGCGTGAACCTGGAGGACGGATTCGGCTGCCGCATCCACCCGCAGCTTCGCGAGCGCGGCTTCAAGGGCTGCACGGTGTTCGACTGCTTCGGCGCCGGCCAGCTCGTCACCCGGCACACCTTCGGCGGCAGGTCGTGGCGCGACGACGCGGGCGTCCGCGCCGACATGTTCGCCGTCTTCCCGATCGTCCGCCAGCTCCACGAACTGCTCTGGTACCTCCGCGAGGCCCTCGCGATGCCCGCCGCGGCGACCCTCCGCGACGCGTTGCGCGCGTCCTGGGACGAGGTCGCTGAAGCTGCAGACGCCGCGCCCGCCCTCATCCTCGAACTCGACATCGACGAGCTCCGCGCCCCCGCCGCGGCCCTGCTCCGGGAGGCCGCCCGGCTGACCCGCGAAGCGGCGCGAGACGCCGCGACCCGCGAGCCCCGCCGCGCCTCCACCCCGCTCCGCGTCAAGCGCTCCCGCCTCTCCCCCGGCGCCGACCTCCTCGGCGCGGACCTGCGCGGAGCGGACTTGCGCGGGGCCGAGCTGCGCGGCGCCCTCCTCATCGGCGCCGACCTCCGCGACGCCGACCTCACCGCCGCCGAGCTCATCGGCGCCGACCTCCGCGACGCACGGCTCGACGGCGCCATCCTCGACCGCGCCATCTACCTCACGCAGCCCCAGGTGGACGCGGCGCGGGGGATGCGAGCACCCGGCTCCCCGCCGCACTCCGCCGTCCGCCGCACTGGCGCAGCCCGTCGCGCTGAGCCGCGCGCCCCTGACGTTCACTCGGCCGTTCCCGTCACAGAAGCCCGCACTCAGTCGAGGGGGCTAGCATTGCTGCCAGCGCCGACGTCGGCGCGCCGATCCCGGTGCCGCGAGCGGCGGCGTGCGAGGAACGACGGCGCCCCCGATCGTTCCCGCAACGCGTGCCCGCAGCGACTCCCCGTCCTGAAGCCAAGACAGGTGATCCCCATTACTTCCGAATCCTCCCGCACGCTCTCGCCCAGTACCCCCGGCCGCGAGTGGTGGCGCTCCGCTGTCATCTACCAGGTGTACCCACGCTCCTTCGCGGACGCCGACGGCGACGGGATGGGCGACCTCGCGGGCATCACCCGCCGCCTCCCCGCGCTCCGCGACCTGGGCGTCGACGCCGTGTGGCTGTCGCCGTTCTTCACCTCGCCCCAGAACGACGCGGGCTACGACGTGGCGGACTACCGCGATGTCGACCCCAGCTTCGGCACCCTCGCCGACTTCGACACGATGCTGGAGGAGGCGCACAGCCTCGGGCTGCGCGTCATCATCGACATCGTCCCCAACCACTCCTCCAGCGACCACGTCTGGTTCCAGGAGGCCCTCGCCTCCGCCCCCGGCAGCCCGGAGCGCGCCCGCTACCTGTTCCGCGACGGCAAGGGGGTGAACGGCGACGAGGCCCCCAACAACTGGGAGTCCATCTTCGGGGGCCCGGCCTGGACGCGCATCACCGAGGCCGACGGCACCCCCGGCCAGTGGTACCTCCACCTGTTCGACAAGTCGCAGCCCGACTTCGACTGGGACAACCCGTGGGTGCGGGAGCAGTTCCGCGGCGTGCTGCGGTTCTGGCTGGACCGCGGCGTGGACGGCTTCCGTGTGGACGTCGCCCACGGCATGATCAAGGAGGCCGGCCTCCCCGACTACACCCCGCCCGCGAACGCCGGCAGCATGGGCGGCGGCGCCATCGCGACCACGACGGGTGGCATCGTGCTGGAGCCGCAGATCAGCGCCCACGCCGAGGGCGAGCCCGTCACGCCGCCGTACTTCGGGCAGGACGGCGTCCACGACATCTACCGCGACTGGCACCGGGTCCTGGAGGAGTACGAGGGCGACCGAGTGCTCTGCGGCGAGGCCTGGGTGGAGCCGATCGAGAAGCTCGCGAACTGGGTCCGCCCCGACGAGATGCAGCAGACCTTCAACTTCGGCTACCTGGAGACGCCGTGGGACGCGGTCGCGCTCCGTGCGGTGATCGACCGCTCGATCGCCGTCTTCGGCAGCGTCGGTGCTCCGAGCACCTGGGTGCTCTCCAACCACGACGTGGTCCGGCACGCCACCCGGCTCGCGCTGACCGGCGACAACCCGCAGGGCCACGGCATCGGCCCGAAGTCGACCGGCATCCCGGACCCGGCGTTCGCCCTGCGCCGCGCCCGCGCCGCGACGGCCCTCATGCTCGCCCTCCCCGGCTCGGCGTACCTCTACCAGGGCGAGGAGCTCGGCCTCCCGGAGGCCATCGACCTCCCCGACGACGCCCGCGAGGACCCCACCTGGTTCCGGACGAACGGCGAGCGCTACGGCCGTGACGGCTGCCGCGTGCCGATCCCGTGGGAGGGTGCCGACCCGTCGTACGGCTTCGGCCCCGGCCCGAAGAGCTGGCTGCCGCAGCCCGCGACCTGGGCGGACTACACCCGCTCGTCGCAGGAGGGTGTGCCCGGCTCGACGCTGACGATGTACCAGGAGGCGCTGGCCGCCCGCCGCGAGCACGACCTCGCGTTCGGCGAGCTTCAGTGGTCGAACGCTGGCGAGAACGCGCTGCTGTTCCGCTCCGGGAAGGTCACCGTCGCCGTCAACTTCGGCAAGGCCCCGCTGCCGCTGCCCGAGGGCACCGTCATCCTGGCGAGCGGCCCGCTCACGGACGGAATGCTCCCCGAGGACACCACCGCCTGGCTCATCTGACCACCCCACCCACCGCTGACGGAGGAGACCCGCCCCACTCAGGCCCGGTTCTCCTCCGTTAGCTGTTCCCGGCCCGCGTGTCGGCCCGGATCTCCTCCGTCGGCCACGGGCCTCAGCTCGCGTTGGCCTTCAACCACGCAACAGGATCGACCGGCTCCGTGCCGACCCGGATCTCCAGGTGGAGGTGCGGCCCGGTCGAGACACCGGTGTTGCCCACCCGGCCCACGATGTCGGCCACCCGCACCTGCTGACCCTCGGCGACCCGCACCGACCCCGTCTGCAGGTGGCAGTACCTGCTGCTGACCGGCCGTCCGTCGATCCGGTGGTCGATGGTGACGTTCACGCCGCAGCCGCCGCGGTCGCCGGTCACGACCTCCCGCACCACGCCGTCGGCGATGATCTGGACGGGCACGCCGTCGCCCGGCGCGAAGTCCACGCCGAGGTGGTTCGTGGACGTGCCCTCGGTCGGCGCCGCGCGCGGCCCGAACCCGGAGGTGATCGGCACACCGACCGGGAACGGCCACTGGATGGCGCCCGCGGGGTTGTTGCGGAACGTGTCCGCGATCCGCGTCGAGCGCAGAGCAGCGAGCTGATCACCGGAGGTCGCTGCGCCGGCGTCGCGGACGATGGCCTCCCGCTCGGCCGGAGCGATGCTGTCGAGCGCCTGGACCTCCCCCTCCGACGCCGGAGCGCTGGAGAAGCCGGCCGAAGCGGTGCGCGCACGGACCTGGTCCTCGGTCAGCAGCGCCATCGCCGGGACCGTGGTCGCGACCGCGATCCCGAGGACCGAGAGCATCGCGAGGACGCTCACCCCACGGCCGAAGCGCGGCTCGCGTGCCCGCTGGGCCGCTCGCTCACGCTGCCGGAGTGCGCGGCGGGTCGGGTTCAGGGGCACCCGACCCAATATAACGAAACGGTAACTGCCTCACCACTCGGGAGGCCGCCCCGTCACTCCCAGTGCCGGTAGTACGCCTGCACCAGCGGGTCGAGCTGCGCGTACAGGCCGGGCGCCGCCGCGAGCAGCAGTGCCTTCCCCGCCGGAGCCCCGTCCAGCCCGCCGACCGTCGCCCCCGCCTCCTGCGCGATGAGCGCGCCGGCCGCGTGATCCCACGGGTTCAGCCCGCGCTCGTAGTAGGCGTCGAGCCTCCCGGACGCGACCGAGCACAGGTCGAGGGAGGCCGCCCCGATCCGCCGGACGTCCCGCACCTGCGGGATCAGCTCGGTCACGAACGTCGCCTGCTTGCGCCGGATCTCCGGGTCGTACTCGAACCCGGTCCCGACGAGCGCGAGCGGCAACTCCACCCCTCATTGACCCGGATCGGCTCGCCGTTCACCCGCGCGCCACCCCCGCTGCCGCGGTGAACACCTCCCCGGTCACCGGATTCACGACCGCACCGGCCAGCGTCCGCCACGTCGCCGGGTCGGGGTCGCCCTCCACGACGGCGACACTGACCGCCCACGCCGGGATGTCGTAGAAGTAGTTGACCGTCCCGTCGATCGGGTCGACCACCCAGGTGAGTCCGCTGCTCCCCCGCTCGCCGCCGGACTCCTCCCCGAGGAACCCGTCCCGCGGCCGCGAGGCCTCCAACGCGCTGCGGATCAGATCCTCGGACTCCCGGTCGGCGCGCGTGACGATATCGGTGATGGTCGACTTGGAGGCCGCGATCTCCACCCCGTCCCTCCGCCGCTGCAGCGCGAGAGCGGCGGCGCGACGCGCGACGGTGGTGGCGATCTCGAGCAGCTCGTTGGGGGTGGGCATGGGGACAAGCCTGGCACACCGCGTACCCGGCGGCCCCGTCGCACGGAAACGAAAGAGCCCGGCCGATACGGCCGGGCTCTTACTGGGGTGGCGAGTGAGGGATTCGAACCCCCGAAGGCTACGCCGGCTGATTTACAGTCACTGGAGCCGAAATCTCCCGAGCACTCCCGAACACTCGCGCCCAATAGTTTCAACGGTTCTCCGCCCTGCGTTCGGGAGCCGAACACTCGCGAAACCGGTCGATCACTCGCAAGCGTGCTCACACAATCGTGCACACGGGACCCGTCCGCCGTCCCCGGCCACCGAGAAAGGATTCCGTGGACATCGTCGCGGCCGACGAAGAACAGGTGGGCGGTTGTCCGTATCGTGGTCAGACCTGGCCTGCGCTGTGCGGGCCCATCCGAAAGGGTTCGTCTTGGAGGCACTCAGCATCGCGGCGCTCGTCGTCGCCGTCATCTCCGCCGGCGTTGCTATCTGGCAAGGAGTCATCTCGCGCCAGCAGCTCAAGCTCGCGCAGGACACCGAGAAGCGCACGGAAAGTGCGCTTGAGGAGATCCGCCGTGTCACGGGGGAGACTAAGCAGATCAGCGAAAACGTGAAGCAGAACATCGACGAGCGGATCACCAAGATCCTCGACAACAAGCTTCTCGCCGAGCAACAGGCTGCAGCCTCGAGTAACGCGGCGAGTGAGGCGCTACTCCAGATGTTCATGCAGGGGATGCAGAACCAGCAGAAGCCGGGCGGCGGCCAGTAGGCGAAGAGGGGCAATCGTGGCAGGATCACCACGATTGCCCCTCTCGCATACGCGCTGAGAGCCGAGCTCTCACCTCCCAGCGCGGAGCAGCTCCGATGCGGCCTCGGCTGCCTGACGGTTCGCGTCCCGAAGAAGGTGGCCGTACAGGTCGGAGGTGATCGAGATCGTGCTGTGGCCCAGGCGCTTGCTGATGACCGCCAGCGGAACGCCGGCGGCGATCAGCAGAGACGCGTGCAGGTGCCGAAGGTCGTGGAATCGGATGTGCGGGAGTTCCGCCTTCTGCACGATCGTGTCGAAGACGCGAGAGACGTGATCGGGTCGCAACTGCGAGCCGTTCTCGTACGTGAAGACGCGGCCGGAGTCGATGTAGTCGGCGCCCCAGGCGTCCCGCTCGATGTCCTGCCGCAGCTTCCACCCCATCAGGGCGCCGATCGCGTCCTCTGAGAGCGATACAGCACGGTCCTGGCCGGCGTCCGTCTTGATCGGCCCTTCGATGAACTGCCCGTGCAGTTGCGTGAGCTGCACGCGAGCGTGGAGTTCTCGCTGCTCGAAGTCGATATCGGCCCAGCGCAGACCGCAGATCTCTCCTCTCCGCAGCCCGGAGTGAACCTCCAGTTCATACAGCGGCCCAAGCCGGTGTTCCGCCGCGTGGGCGAGGAACACGTTCACGAGCGAGGGCTCCCAGATCGAAATCCGCGCTTTCGTCACGGTCGGCAACGCCACCTTGGACGCTGCGTTGTAGTCGACCAGGTCGAGAGTTTCGGCGGTCGTGAGTGCGCTGGAGAGAGTGGCGTGGATACGGCGGATGGTCGTCGCGCCGCGACCCCCTTTCTCGAGGTCGCGGACGAACTTGTCGACCTGAGCGCGCCGCAGCTCAGCGAGCCGCACGCGCCCCAGCGCGGGGACGAGGTCACCCTCCACGTACCTGCGGTACATATTCGCCGTCGTGGGCCTCAGTTTCCCGTCGACGCGCTCCAGCCAGGACGTCAGGTACTCGCCGACCGTCATCGTCTGGTGGCCTTTGTACCGACCGCCGGCGACCTCGGTCACCTTCTCCGCCCGGGCCTTCTGGGCGGCCGCCTTGGTCGGGAATCCGGTCGCGCGCGGCTGGATGCGTTTGCCTGTGACCGGGTCGACGCCACCCGAGACCGCGTAACCCCAGGAGCCGTGCCTCGGGTCGCTCAGCAGCTTCGGGCAGGCGTGCGCCTTCGCGTCCGCGGAGGCGCGGTCCGGGAGCGGGCGGTACTGCTTCCCGTTCGCGTCGCGACACCCGCAACGCCTGTAGATGTCTCCGCTCATTGCTAGACCCTCCTGTCGTCGTTGTTGCTATCGGCTCTGGCGACGTCGCGTAGCCGCTTGGCTGCGAGCTCGAAACTCGCCGCCAGCGCCTCTAGTTCGTCGACCTCCGCCTCGAGCGCCACGTCGCCGTAGATGAAGTAGAACTCGCGCCCGTTCTTGACCGTGGTCTGTCGTTCGATCAGCAGATCTTCGCGGTTGCCTTCGAGATCGAGCAAGGTTTCTGGCTCGCCCTCGTGCACGATGTCGTCCCATGCCATCCGCTCGATGTCCGACTGCGGGTGTCCGGTGCACCACGGGACGACGGGGCAGGGCACGATCTCTTCGCTCATCAGTCGCTCCCCTCGATCTTGCGCTCGAAGGTGCGGGCGTCGATGAACGCCTGCAGGTCGTCCGAACGGACGCGGGTGTGCGCTCGGGTGTCACCGAGCTCCACCGCGCGGAGACGGCCGGCGCGGATCTGGGCGTAGACCCAGTCGCGGGACATCTCCATGCGTTCGGCGACCGTGCGAACCGAGTACAGCCGGACGGCGTCCTCGATCTCGTCCATCACGCCACCGCGCAGAGGTTCGCGAGCGACATCTGGGGGAAGGCCACGACGATTCGCGAGATCAACGCCGGCGACGGGCTAGTGAGCCCGGTCGCGACCAGAGCGAGCTCGGCCGGCTCCGCTCCGATGGCCTCCGCCAGCTCGACCTTGCTCGCCGTCCCAGCGAGCCGATGCATCTGCTCGAGGGCCTCAGGCTTGAAGCACCACGATGGGCGCCGAGATGGGGTTCATTGTCATACTGTTCATGTCCGAGTAATCCTTTCGTGTTGTTCGGACGATGCCCTCGACCTGCTCCCACAGGTCGGGGGCTCCCTTATTTGGGGTCTAGGAGGCCGCGGCGACGGCACTCATCGCGCCATCGGTTCGCGGAAGCGCGCGAGATGTAGAGCCCGTGCTCGCGTTCCAAGGTCAGCATCGCTTTCGCGATCGGCGACCTGCGATCGGTCTGCAGAGCCTTTTTATATGCCTGCGCAAAACGCTCGAGCTCGGACTCTGAGGGGCCAGCGCCACCGCGCGTGGCGCGGGGCTGCCTAGCTTTCCCGTCAGGGGTGCCCAGGTAGAGCACCTCAACTTCCTCGCGTGAGAGATGTGCGGTGGCACCGCCAGCGGCCAGCTCGTCCAGGGTCAGGCCAACCATTGAACCGCCGTCGTACCATTCGCGGATTCCGGTTGCGAGGTCAAGCGGGCCTCCCCGGTCGGCGTATTCCAGCTGTGTGCTGAGAAGCCGGTCGACGATCTCGGACATCGGAATGTTTCGCAGCAGCGTCGAGGTGATTGGTCGATCAGACTCGATGTCGACCTCCGTGCACACCCACTGCTCATCCCGTGCGCGGCCGAGCTTGAACCAAACCCGACAGCCCAGATTGCCCCCGTGCGCCAGGTGCCAGGTTTCGCCTGGTCTGTGCGCCACGTTCACGTCGATCCGGTAATCCACTCGCTCAATGTAACCGACCATGTCACAGTAACGCAACATCTCGTCCGCCCTAACCGTCTCATTATCGAACGCAACTCGGTACGCGCGTATCTGCGCTAGTGCTGCATTGGCGTCGCCGATGATGCAACCCTTGAGTCACAGCGCAATGACACATTGCGGCCGTATCGTCTCAAGGAGGCACGAATGGGCACTTTGCCCGAGGAAGTAAGAACCGCCCGCCGGCTGCCATCACCCGACCTCGCCCGCGCAATCAGGCGAGCCGCCGGAGTAAGTCAGGTGCGGATGGGCATCGAGCTCGGCGTCCACCGGCTCACAATCGCTCGGTGGGAATCGGGCGAGCGCGCACCCCAAGGAGCACGCCGCACCGCGTACGCCGCACTCCTAGAGCAGCTTCGGGAGGCGAGCGCATGACCACGCTCACGGGCGTCTCCTCTCAGAGCTGCACAGTCCGACCGCTCGCCCTCGCCGACATCCGGGGCCGCGCCACCATCACACCCGCCGAAGCGTCCGACCTGCTCGGCATGGGGATGCAGCAGACCTACACGGCCCTCAAGGACGGGTCGCTGCCGAGCCTGCGCCTGTCGCGCCGCATCCTCGTACCCGTTCCGGCTCTGCTCCGCCTCCTCGGGGAGGTGACCGATGACGCAGACTAGCCCGCTGGACACGCTCAAGCACACCGCCCTCCGCGTCGAGAACCTTCTCGGCTACGTGATCGAGCAACTCGTCGTTGACCACGACTTCGACGAGGACGACCCGGTCATCGGATCAATTGAGAGCGCCCGCAAGATGCACATTGATGCCCTCGCCGAGCACATCCCTGGCGTCGCCTACGATCCCGAATCGGGCCGGATGAGGGTGTCGCGGTCCGCGACGTCCCAGGTTTACCGGTACGACGACGGCTCTCCGGTATGTGTCGCGATCGAGGAAGACCACCTGCTGTGGCAGATCTTCCCTCGCCTCGACCAGGACCTGCTGGACGCGGACAAGCGCCGCGCGCTCCGTGGGCGTCCCCTGCTCCGCCTCGTCGAGGAGCTTTCGGAAGGCGAGGACGGCTGAGTGGGCGCGCAGCTGGTCGGGAAGGCGTTCGCATTCGGGATGACTCACTCCCTCACGGGTAACGAGTTCCGATTGCTCGCGTTTATGGCGCACACAGCGCTCGACTCCGATCGGCCGCCCCGCTATTACGGCTCGCGAGAGCGCTCGGCTTACGGCCTCGGCTTCGTCCTTCCTGACCATGACGACACCCCCGAGGCTGCCAAGGCGCGACGGTCGGCCTTCGAGGTCGTGAGGCGCGCCACCGCAGCACTGCTCGACGCGGGCGCCATCACGAGGGTGCGAAGCGGTCGCGCGGGCCAGCGAGCCGAGTTCACGATCCTCACCGGATTCGGACTCGACGACCTCGCCAGCAGCCCCAACGAAACGTCGGGCCTGCGATCAAGGCAGCCCCAATGAAACGTTGGGCCGCCAATCCGCTGATCCGTTGTGCCACCAGGCACAACCGGACGTTGCAATTTGGCCCAACCGATCAGCGGGCCCAAGGAACCACCTCAGGAACCACTTCACGAATAAGCCATCACGAACAGATCACCAACCGAGGCACCTCACCTGCACCTGTGGATAACCCGAACTAGGAGTGAGAATGACCATCCACGAACCCGACACCGGCGCCCGTTGCGAGACCCACGTCGGCGAGGCCTTCCCGCCCCGCTGCGCAGACTGCGACGCAGCCGCCCGCGACGCCACCACGACCTCCACGCCGAACCTCGAGCGTCGCGTTCGCTCCCACGACCCAGAGACGAGCTGGGACGCCGCCGCCATCACGGCACCCGACGCGAACGAGGTCCGCAGCAAGGTCCTCGCGATCGTCGCAGCCCGCGGCCCCATCGGCGACGAGCAGATCTTCGCCATGTACCGCGCCGGCGGAGGCACCCGCACCGCCCAACGCGTCCGCACCGCCCGCGCCGAACTCTCCCGCCCGCTGGCCGGCGACCCCCTCATCCGCGAGCACGACCGCCACGGCATCACCACCACGGGCGCCGCAGCACGACGGTGGGTCATCGCATGAGCGCCCGCCACCTCCGCACCGGCCTCATCCTCGAATGCATCCTCCAAGGCGTCGACGCCGCCGACACCATCACCAAAGGCTCCCCCATCCTCCGCACCACCCAGCACATCGTTGAGCAGCCAGACCGCGGCTCTGAGATCGCAGCGTTCATCGCAGGGCTGGCCTACTCGGCCGCCGAGCTGCTCGCCGATTTTCAGATCCCCCGGCTCGCCGTCGAAACGCACATCCGCGAGCTCCTGCTCCTCAACGAAACCGCCGGCATCCTCGAAGACGCCGAAGATGCCGAGGTGACGAACGATGGCGAGTGACCGCCCGTACGACGACACGCTCGCCGCCATGCAATTCGAGATGCTCACGATCGACGAGGAGTTCGCCGGCCAGTGGGTGGCCACGATGCGCGACCTCGTCGGCAAGCAACTCGACCACGCCGAGTTCACCGCCGAGCGCATGGCTGCCCTGCACAGATGGGAACGCCGCCGCGGGGCCGCTCAGGCTCGCCTCCGCTGGAAGTACGACGGCAGCGGCACGCGCAAGCGGAATCCCGAACTCGTCGAGCGCGACGTCCGAGCCCAGATCGCCAAGCTCCGGGGACGCCTCGAAGCCGCGCGACAGAACACCGCCGACAGGAGAGCACGCCTCGAAGCAGGAACTCCGGAAAGACCAGTCTCCCCGGAGCCGCACGCGCGCACGAACACACGCGCGCGCGTCACGCCTGTACGCGATCCCCAGGGACCGCGCCGCGACTTCGACGGGCTGGAACCGTTCCTCCTGCGGATGGTCGCCGAATGCTCCGGCCTCGACGACCTCGAACACGCCACCGACGAGGAAGTGCTCCGCGCGTGCATGGTCCACAGTCACATCCCCGAGACCGCCGCACAGGAGTACGTCGACATCCTCAACGGAGTCGACATCGCCAATCAGACGATCCGCCCGACATCGTGAACCCCGACAACGCGAAGGCCCAAGGAACCCGACAGCCGCGCAACGTTCGACACGCCAAACCGCGCGCAGGCGCCTCACGCGTGTACGCGACCGGACCGCACATCGACCAGTCGAAGTCGCCACGCGCGCACGCGATCGCGCCCGTGCGCGTCACGCGTGTACGCGATTCTGGCGTGCCGCTCTCCGAGCGTCGAACATTCGAAGCTGCCCCGCGCGCGCATACACCCGCGCGTCACGCGTGTACGCGACTTCGATCTCTCGACTGCCCCGCACAGCTCACACGCGTCTCACACGCCCCCCGAGCCCAGTGATTGCAAGGGCCGTGGGGTGGCCCTCTGACACTGAATCAGATCGCGGGGCCACCGTCCGGTCCGACCGAGGCGCCAATGGTTGAGGGGATTGGCCCCGTGCTTCGCGGTCGGGCTGCGGACTGGGCGATGCGCTCGATCGTTCGGGACATGACGCGCGAGCTTCGGCAAAACGGCAAGCGGCCGCCCGAGTATGCGCAGGCGGTCCTCGACTGGTTAGCGACCGCGGCCGGACAGCCGCACCGAGCAGCGTTGCCGCCAGCGGAAGCCCTGTTGCGAGAGTGGACCCCACGTCATGGTTCACAGTCCATGACGCCGCCGCCAAGGTGGGCCTGAGCGAGCGACGGATACGCCAGCTCGCTCAGGGCCACCAGGTGCGGGCACAGAAGGTCGGCACCACGTGGCAGATCGACCCCGACAGTTTGGCCAACGTCTTGAGGAGGCGAGATGAGTGACACCGAGGAAGCTACTGCCTTGCAGGAGGCGGAAGCGCTCGCCGTTTCGCTCGACGAGGCGATCTGGACGAGCGAGGGAAGCATCCCGGTCGACGAGATCGAGTCGCAGCAGTCGCTGGCCACGTTCCTCCGCAGGAGATTCGACTCGACGACCAGGAGGTCAGCATGACCACACCATCCACGCTCGAAGCTCGGGCCGCGGACATCACCACAGCGCTGCAGAACTACGCGCGCGACCTCGAAGCGCGCCTCGCAGTGATCAGCCGCAACCCGTTCGTGAACCCGAACGACTACGCGGCGATGCGCTTCGCACTGCCGCCGGCCGACTGGCGCGCCGGCGACGTGTCCGCAGCAAACACGGCCCTGCTGGCGACCGTCCTGGAGCGGTACCGGCAGGGCGCCGGCGCCTCCGTCCAGCCCCTCGATGGGCACGACAGCGACGAGAGCCCGCTCACGGACGCAGAACGCGCCGCAATCGAGAACGCTCGGGCACTCGCGTCCTCGATCATCGCGGTCACCTCCCTCAGCGACGCATCCGCGCTCGTTGCCACCTTCACCGTCTAGGAGACCTCCATGTCGACCACACTCGAAGCCGCGGCCAAGAGCTTCCCGCTGAAGGGCTACCCGGTCCGCACCGACTCCGGGCCAGCCGCCAAGGCCAAGAGCGTCCTCGCCAGCGTCCACGAGCACGCGACGAGCTACGCGGACAACGTGCCGAACATCCTCGGCTACGTCGACCCGGACCTGACGCCCCAGGCGCAGTCCAAGTTCCGGGATGACCTCCTCGCGGCGCACCACGACGACCTGAGCGCCCGTTTCGACGGACTGCGGAGCCACCTCGACGCCGCTGATGCAGAAGCCGCCGCCGCGGCCGCGCCGTACAAGCCTGTCCTCGACCCGAACGACCACGCCCAGCTCGCCCGCACCGATCAGGCCTGGAACAACGTCATCCGCCCGCAGCTCGACAAGGGCAAGTCCTACGAAGACGCGATCTCGGTTGCCGACGACGACGGCCTCCTCGCCATCCAGCGCTTCGCACCGTCGCTCGTGGCGAGCGAAACGCCCACCGCTCAGCAGTACCGCGTCCCCGGCATCCTCGCGAACCTCAAGGCGCTCTCGGACCGTCGCGTCGTAGACAAGGCGACCGGAGACGCAAAGGCGGCACTCGACGAGGATGCCACCACCCGCAGCGCCTCCGCGGCTGCCCGTCAGGCCATGGATGCCATCGAGTCGGCCCGGCCGAAGGACGTTCGGGCAGCGGCGCTGAGTGCCAAGCGAGCGGCGTTCGCGGCCGACGCGACGCCCACCCAGCTCTCGGAAGCGGAGATCGCGAACGCGAACCGCGGCGCGCACGTCACCGCATCGTCTGGCAAGCAGGCACAGTCGGAATTCGAGGCCATCACCCGACAGGCCATGTCCCTTGCTGACATGATCGCCGCCCGGGCTAAGGGCTGAGGCGCCCCGACCATGGCATTCCGTGACCTTTACGAGATCCTCCCGCCGTTGGTCCTCCCGATCGGCGAGAAGGCGTACACCGTGCCGTTCCTCGGCTACGCGGAGGCCCAGCGACTCGAGGAGAACGTCTCCACCGATTCCAAGGCGCCGCCGATGCCGGACCCGGAGTACTTCCGACTGATGCTCGGCCCTGTCTACGACGAGATGCTCGCCGACAACGTCCCTTACTCCGCGTTGCGCCTGGCGGCGATGACGGTGCAGGCCGACCACCAGCGCGGCCGAACGGTCGCGCAGGTGCTGTGGGAGGCCGGCGGCGACGTCTCGAAGGCCTCGGAGGTCAGCCAGCAGATCCTCTCGTCGAGCGTCGCTGACGCCGAACCCGGGCCGAAGCCCCGCAAGCGCACCAAGGCCAAGACCAAGGAGTCATGATGTCCGAAGGTCCCACCACCGAGGGCTCGATCGTCGCGTACCTCCGACTGGATTCGTCGGACTGGAACGAGAAGCTCGACGCCGCCGAAGCGAAGGCGCGTGAGCTCGGCCGCACGGACCCGACGATCCGGGTCGGTGCGGACACCGGCGACGCCATCGCGAAGCTGGAGGCGGTCCGCGTCGCGGAAGCGCAGCTCGGCGGCGGCACCTCCTCGGTGTCATCGGACAAGGCGGCGAACGCGCTCGCGACGGCGCAGACGCGGCTCGCAGTAGCCGAGCGTGCGGCGGCGAACGCAGCATCGTCGCAGTACCTCGCGGAACTGCGTCTCGCCGAGGTGCAGGACAAGCGCGGGCGCACCGAGTACCAGGTGGCCGCTGCCGAGGAGGCTGTCGCTCGCGCGACCCGCAACGCGGAGGCCGCCGAGCTCAAGCACATGGCCGCGTCGACCGCGCTGAAGGATGCCGAGCAGGCAGCCGCGCGCAGCGCTGGAGAACGCCGCCGCGCAGGAGGCCGAGGCGGGCGCTTCCGACACTGCGGCCAAGGCGTCCAGCAACGCCGCCAGCTCGGCGATGCAGGGCATGCAGGGGCAGACGTACGCGATCCTCGCCGTCGGTGCGCTCATCGGCCCGATGACGGCGGCCGTGGTGGGCCTCGGAGGCGCGTTCGTCGCCGAGGGCGCAGCAGGCATCCTGGCCGTTCGCGGCATCAAGGAAGAGATGACCGCCGGCACCGCGGTCGGCATGCAGTACACGGCCGGCCTGGCGCAGCTCAAGACGGATCTCGATGTGCTGGAGTCGACGGCGGCTCGGGGCATCCTCGACGGGTTCGAGAAGGCCGTCGACCGTGTCGATTCGAAGATGCCCTTCCTCAACGGCTTCGTGAACGAGTTCGCCGGCATCCTCGGCCAGTCGGGCACCAACCTCCTCGACGGGGCGATCAGCGGCATGGAGACGCTGGAGCCGCTCTTCCGCGAGGGCGCGGGGATTCTGCAGGAGTGGACGGCCGAGTTCGCCTCCTGGACCGCGGCTGGCGGCCTCAACGACTTCGTCTCGTACGCCGAGGAGAACCTTCCGCGCGTCGCCGTAGCGTTCGGGTCTCTGACGTCGGCGGCCGTCACCCTCGGCAACGAGCTTGGCCCCATCAGCACCGACCTCCTCGACATCGTCACCGCCGCGTCCGACCTGATCGGCATGCTCAACGGCGTCAACCAGTGGCTCGACAGCATCGGGAAGTCGGTCCCGATCCTCGGCTGGCTCACCAAGACCGTCGGCGACGTCCTCAACCCCATCCAGGGCCTCTCCGACACGATCGGTCAGCTCCAGCCGCAGATCGACCAGTGGACGGGCGCGACTAACCTCCAGTCCTCCGCCCTGGTCGCTGCGAACTCCTCCATCGACGCGGCCTCGTCGGCCACCGACACCCTCGCCGGCGCCCAGGGTGCCGCGAAGACCGCGACGGACCAGTTCGCGCAGGCCCTCGCTGGACTCGGCAACGCCGCACTGTCCGAGTCTCAGGCGAACGTCGCGTGGAATCAATCCATCGCGGACGCGACGGCGGCGCTGCAGAAGAACGGTGCGACTCTCGACGAGAACACCCAGAAGGGCCGCGACAACCGCAGTGCCCTCGACCAGGTCGCCTCTTCGGCGATCGCGCTGATCTCGGCTCACGCGAAGGCTGGGGTGTCGGCACAGGAGCTCACGGGCGACATGGCGGCTGCGCGACAGAAGTTCATCGACACGGCGAAGGCGATGGGCGACACCGATGCGCAGGCGGGTGCCCTCGCTGACGCTTACCACCTCATCCCTGCCGACGTCTCGACCCAGTACCAGGCCACGGGGATGGCTGCCGCGAATCAGCAGCTCGGGGACCTCGCAAAGGCGATTGCGGCTATCCCGACGTCGATCACGATCGGCGCCCACGTCCAGGTCGATACGCAAGGCCTCCCGACAGCGGGGCATCTGGCGATGTTCTCGACCGGCGGCGTCGTGGCCCAGTACCGGGCCGCCGGCGGCGCGATCGACACGGCGTACCTCGCTGGCGGTGGGAACCCGTTCCAGCCACGAGGGACGGACACCGTAGCTGCGATGCTCACCCCAGGCGAGTTCGTCGTGAAGGAGCGCTCCGCGTCGTACGATCCCGGCTTCATTCGCGCCTACAACGACAACCCGGCCGCGGCGATCGCCGCCAAGCAGCGCGGCGCTGGGGGCGGTGTGACCGTCATCATCTCCCCCAAGGGCGGCGTCGACCTGACGAAGTACATCGACGTACGAGTCGAGCAGGGACTGCACCAGGCGTTCGGCACCCTAGCGCAGGAGCTCAATGGAGGGCTCGTCTATTGAGCGCCCGCTTACGCGAAGAGCCGGCGTACGCTCTGCGCGCAGGCGCTCCGATTGGGGCCGTAACTACTGACGACTAGACCGGCTGGGTAGTGCCCGCAACCGGCCCTTCCGTGATGGTTGCATCGCGCTCGGAAGGGCATCCGGCACACACGATGTGATGGCTCGGCAGCAAGTATCGCTTCGGGTTTTCGGTCACCGTGACTCGACTCCCACAGTCCTTGCAAACGAACATTGAGGGCTCCTTATCGGTCCGTTTGTGCGGTTCGGCCGACCGCGCCGAACCACCTTGTTCAGCCGCCCAAAACGACCTGTTGGTCAGCCTCCGGCCACCGTCGATAGACTTCCTCGATTGCGTCGGTGATGTCGTTGAGAGCCTCGGGTGAAAGCGTAGTGTCAGTCGTCCCGCCGCGCCGATTCCTGAGCGTCCCGTTGTCGATTCGCCGCCCGTCGGCGTCGACGAGTGCAACGCTCTCCGCGTGGATCACCTTGTTGCGGAGTTCGAGCACCGTCGCCGCCTCTTCCATCCAGTGGAACGCGGCCTGCAACGACGGACCCGGCTCGGGATTCGCGCGGATCGTCGCCTTCACGAACTGTCCGCGATCCTGGCCGTCGTGATAGCGGGCACCCGGGACTTTCTGGCAGATCCAAATGACCACCCCGTCGAGCTTGATCGCGGCCCACGTGAGCCGGCCAAGCGCACCTAGGCACTCGTCGTCGAGGTCAGGATAGGGGTTCCACATCGGCAAATCAGCACCCCGCGGAAGTGTCTGCTGGAAGATTGAGCACCAGACGGATGCGCTGCGAGGCCGCGCTGGCCCCGTTGTCGACGAAGGTGTTCGAGAGCGAGTTCGCCGACTCGAGTGTGCCGGCGGTCGCGATCTCGTTCAGGATCGAGATCGACGCGAAGTCGGAGTCGCTGAGAAGCTTCACGTCTGCCGACGACACCACCGGCGGCCACAGAACGTCAGTGTTCGTGAACTGGGTGACTTCGGTGCGTTCGGCGTCGCGCGTGGCCGCGGCGGCCTGCTGGATCGACGTGAGGTTCTGCGCCGTGAACGCGGCGTTGAGCGAGCTCTTCACCTTGTTGGTCGGACACACGGCAGCGAGGTAGAACTTACCAGCCTCCTCGACGGTCATCACGTGGATGGTCGGCGTCGGAGTCGGCTTCGGCGTCGTCGCGGGCGCCTTGGATGAGTCGCTGGCAGCTCCGACGGGGGTGCCGGGGGGCGCGGAGCATGCGGCGAGAAAGGCCGCGGACAGCACGACCACGACGGTAACAAGAGGTTTCCTCAACACCGCTCGATCGTATCGGTTGCGCAGACGCACCGGTACACCCCGGACGGGCTACACGCGCGTGACTCGGACCTCGATGCCGTCCCGCGGGAGGTCTAGCGTTGCGGCGATGTACTCCCGCGCCATGAGCGGTACGTCGCCTAGATCGGCCGCCTGAGTCAGGCCGTCAAGCTCGGGAATCGCGACCATCCACCACAGCCCTTCCTGGGCGACCGTGACGTCGAAGACGCGCTGCACGCGGATCTCGATGTCATCCGCGGGCTCACCAGTGACGAACGCGATCGCCTCGATGATCTGGTCCGCCTGGTCGAGGCTAGCGACTTGTGAGATCGCCCCTGGCGCCTCAACCGCCTGGAGCACCCACCAGTCGCCGGCGCGCTCGGCTGTCACCGTGTAGGAAGCCATGAGAGCATCATCCTCCTTCCTCAGCCAGCGCTGCTTCGGCCGCGCGCCGCTCGAGTTCGAGCCGGATCGCGATCTGAAGGAACGCACGCGCGGCTGCGCGCATGCACTCTTCTCGGGTCGGCTTCGCGTCGGTCAGTGCATCACCGTAGCCGCGGACACACACCTCCTCCGTTGGCTTCGCATCCGTCATTCTGGGGCCTCTCATTCACCTTCGGGGGTATCCTCACGCCATGAGCGCGCAGCAACGCTAGCCGCATTCGGCGGCTGGCGACACCGACTAGGGAGACCCCTATGAAGTCTGCGCTCAACCATGTTCTGTTCCGCCTCGTCTACGGCGAGCACTTGTACGCCGTACCGTCGAGACCGCGGCGCCTGCTCTGCGACGCGCTCTTCCGTTTGTTCGGACACCGTGTCTGCTGCTATGTCCCGGAGTGGACCTCGCGGGTGGGTCAGTCGTGGGATAGCTACGACGTCGCCCCGTGGAATCTCTACAACGTGCTCTGGGCCGCGGAGACGTGGATTCGGCAGGGCATGACGCCGTAACCTTCGTCTCGCCGATGGGCCGATGAACACACACCGCTCACACATCGGGCGCCGGAACAACGAAGGGGACCCGGCAATGCGCCGGGTCCCCTTTGTTTTACTGGGGTGGCGAGTGAGGGATTCGAACCCCCGAAGGCTACGCCGGCTGATTTACAGTCAGATCCCTTTGGCCGCTTGGGTAACTCGCCAGTGCGCCGCAAAGGCGCCATGTAAGAATACTCGGCCCGCCCCGTCTCACGAAATCGGCGCGACCCCACCGCGCCCCGCATATCTGCCTCCCGCGAATTCGCACACGGCAGAACCACGCGACAAGCGGCCACCCGCGGTCGCAGGATGACGCCATGACCACTCCTGAGACCATCTCCCCCGTGCAGCGGCTGCTGGAGGAACGCATCGTGTTCCTCGGCACCGAAGTGAACGACGAGTCGGCCGGCGAGGTCTGCGCGCAGCTTCTGCTGTTGGACTCCATCGCCTCCGATCGCGACATCTTCCTCTACATCAACTCGCCGGGCGGCTCCATCACCGCGGGGTTCGCCGTCTACGACACGATGAACTTCGTGCGCGCCGACGTCGCGACCGTCGCGCTGGGCTTCGCGGCCTCGATGGGGCAGTTCCTGCTGTCGTCCGGCGCGCCGGGCAAACGCTATGCGCTCCCGAACTCGTCGATCGTGATGCACCAGCCTCACGGAGGCTTCGGCGGCACGAGCGCGGACATCCAGACGCAGGCGAAGCAGATCCTGCACTTCAAGCGCAGGATGGCGGAGCTGACCAGCGCGCAGACCGGCAAGACCGTCGAGCAGATCATCGAGGACGGCGACCGCGACCGCTGGTTCACCGCCGACGAGGCCAGGGACTACGGCTTCGTGGACGAGGTCATCGGCTCGACGCGGGCGCTCGCGAGTTGAGCTGAGGCGCGCGGGAGGGTCAGGCAGCCAGCAGAACAGGCTGCGCGACGTCGGACACCGCGTGCTCCGCCACCGTCGCCGCCTGCACCCGCTCCGGCACCAGGCTAAGCACCTCGACGCGCGCGAACTCCGCCACGACCTCCGACAGCAGCTCCCCTCCGTCACGTCGAGCACACGGCACAGCGCCGCGAGGATCTCGGACGACGCCTCCTTGCGGCCGCGCTCGATCTCCGACAGGTACGGGATGCTGATGCGCGAGGTCTCCGAGAGCTCGCGCAGCGTCGCGCCCCGCTCGGTCCGCAACCGGCGGAGCACGGAGCCGATCGCGTGCCGCATCAACATGCCTGAAGCCTAAGCCGGACGCCCGCGTCCGCGCCGATCCGATTTTCGGATTCCGCCCACAGCAGAATCCGCCCCGCCCCGCCCGACTTCGCGACACTCCCCGGCGCCTGCCGCCGATGTCGGTGGCCGCGCGCACAATCGGGGGCATGAGAACGTTGGAGATTTGCGAACGATGCGACGGGACCGGCGCCGACCCCCGTCAGCACTCCGAGGAGATCACCGTCTGCGTCGAGTGCAACGGCGACGGCTGCCACGTCACCTACTTCGCCGAACTGCAGCAGACGGCCTGATCCGGACCGGCCGCACGGCCGGCCGATACGCGCGTCCTCGAAGGCGAGAGCGACCGCGTTTCACTCCGCCGGCTCGACCCGGTGGTTCTGGATGTGCCGCGATCCGTGGCCGCGCGGCAGCGGCCACGGACTCCGTGTACCTCGCCGACATGCCGGCCGCGGCGCAGCTGACCCGCGTCTACGACGAGTACCGCCAGACGTTGGCGACGACCCCGGCGGAGGACGTGGAGTACTACGCGGTCAGCATCGTCGGACCGCGCAACCGGGTGGACAAGATCGTCGGGCGGCTTCCGCTTCTCTGAGCGCCGGGCCCAGCACCGGCGTCAGCGCGCAGCCTTCGGCTGGACGTCGAAACCGAGCCGGGGCAGGATCTTCGCCGCCCCCGACTTGCCGCCCTCGAACTCGTCCGGCTGGAGGCGGGTCCCGGTCGCGATCTCATACGCGCGGCCCAGGATCGCCTTCGGCGGGTAGGCGCGGCCGTTCCGGATCAGGTCGTAGGTCAGCGTCGGGGCGAAGCCGTGCTCGGCGAAGAACCCGTCCGCTCCGAGGTCGTCGTATTCGCCGAGCGCCGTGACGACGTGGTCGGCGGTGACGGGAGCCCAGTCGATCGGATGTGTCATTTCTACCCCTTCGTTGAGTGGCGATTCACCTGTCTTCGGACTGCACGGCCTCAAGGGTGTGCGCGCGAGCCGTGTTGATGGCCGCCGAGAGCGACTCGATGTCGTACGGGCCTTCGTGGCGTTGCCCGTTGATGAAGTACGTCGGGGTTCCGGCTGCTCCGCTCTGGTCCGCCGAGCGGATGTCCGCCGAGACCCGGTCCGCGTACGCCCGGGATCGCAGGTCGTCCATGAAGCGCTCCGGGTCGATGCCGATCTGGACGGCGTAGGACTCCAGGTCCGCCGGCGAGAGCTTGTCCTGGTGCCCCATCAGCATGTCGTGCATCTGCCAGAACGCGCCCTGCGCACCCGCGGCTTCGGTCGCCTCCGCAGCACGCAGCGCGTTGGGGTGCACGTCCGAGAGGGGCAGGTGCCGCCACACGAAGGCCAGGTCGGGATGACGTTCGAGGAGCGCTTCGGCCGTGGGCGCCGCGCGGCCGCAGTAGCCGCACTCGAAGTCGCCGTACTCGACGAGCGTCACCGCAGGGTGGATGGTGCCGCGGATGTGGTCGACGTCCGAGTCGACGGGGGTGAGCAGGTCCTGTGACCGATCCGGGGATCCGACCAGGGCGCGGGTTCGCTTGACCGACGGGATGAACCGGACGCTCTTGAACACCGCCCAGGTGAGCAGCGCCGAGCCGACGACGGAGAGGAAGATCCCGATCTTCGCTTCTGCCAGCGACGAGCCGTTCAGAGCGATGCTCGCCACCAGCAGCGAGACCGTGAAGCCCACTCCCGCGGCGGTGCCGCTTCCGATCACGGACAGCCAGCCGACCTGCGGCCGGATCCGGCCTCCGGAGATCTTGTAGAGCACCCAGGCCGTGCCGGCGAGGGAGATGGGCTTGCCCACGATGTAGCCCAGCACGATCCCGATCGTGACCGCACTGCCGGCGGCACGGGCGAGCAGTTCCGGAGTGATGACGACGCCCGCGTTCGCCAGTGCGAAGATCGGCACGACGACGTACGACGTCCACGGGCTCAGCCGGAACAGGATCCGCTCGTTCTCCGACAGGGAATCGGTCAGCCCCGTCGTGGCGGAGTGCGCGAGCTGCGGCGTCGGCATCTCGCGGAACTGGCGGACGAGCCCGGTGGCCCGTTCGAGGTCGGTGCGCAATGGCACGTACGCCGTCGTGGCCAGGCCGATCGCCAGGCCGGAGACGACCGGGTCGATGCCGCTGAGCAGCAGGCAGAACCACATCGCGATCCCCAGGATCACGGCGACCTGGCGGCCGATGGTCCGGCTGAACCGGCGGGCGATGATGATCCCGACGAACGCCACGACCGCCAGTGCGGCGGGGAGGGCGCGATCGGGCCGCTGTAGAGCGCTCCGATGATGACGAGCGCCGCCAGGTCGTCGACGACGAACACCGTCAGCAGGAAGGTGCGGACCCGTTTCGGGGCGCTCTTCGCCAGCAGCGTCAGCACGCCGAGCGCCAGCGCCGTGTCGGTGGACATGGCCACGCCCCAGGCGCGTGCGGTGGGCAAGCCGTGGTTGACCGCGAGGTAGATCGCGACCGGCACGGCCATGCCCAGCAGCCCGGCGGTCAGCGGGAGGATGAGCCGGCGGCGCTCACGGAGGTCGCCGAGGTCGAACTCCCGGCGGGCCTCCAGACCGACGGCGAGGAAGAACAGGGTCATCAGTCCGCTGTTCACCCAGGTCCGGAGGTCGTACTCGATCGCGAACGGCCCCAGCCGGACGCCGAGCGGAGTGGTCCAGAACGCCTCGTACCCGCCGAGGTTCGCCCACGCGACCGCCACGATGACCGCGGCGACGAGCAGGAGCGACGCAAGGGCGCCGGCGCGCCAGACACCCTGGAAGCTGCGCTTCGGCTGGACGAGAACAGTGCGCGGCGCCATGCTCTCGCGGCGGCGGAGGTTCAGCGGGCGTCGCGCGCCCGGCCGGGTGCGAGGCGTGCCGGCTGTCCTGCCGGATCGTGCGGGATGAGTCGAGGTCACGTGTCCGCCTTTGCCCTTACGTGGATGCCTCGAAGCTATCGGACGCATGCTAACCTGTCAACGAGTTTATACAGGTTAGGGGAAACGCGGTGCGGGAAGACGAGGACCTCCTGCTCGAACTGCTGAACACGACACCCGTGTCCGGCACGGTGGAGGTCGACGAGCTCGCCGACGACGAGGTGGCGTCGGCATGGTTGGCCGAGCGCGGATCGCGCACGGCGCCGAGCGCGGCCCGGGCGGTGCGTGCGGCGATCCAGGACGTGGTCCGGGGCGTCAGCGGCCCCTCCGCTCTCGAGCCGTTCCTGAACGATGTCCGTTCGATTCCGGTCGTCGACGGCGGCGGTGTCCGCTGGGAGACGGCCATCCCACCGGAGGCCGCGTTCGCCTCCCGGATGGTGCTGACCTGGGGCGACCTCCAGTCCCGGCGACCGGGGCGCCTGCGCCCGTGCGCGAATCCCGAGTGCCGCCGGTTCCTGATCGACCGGTCCAGGGCGAACACGGCGCAGTGGTGCTCGATGGCGCTGTGCGGCAATCGGATGAAGGCCCGGCGCCACTACGAGCGGTCGCGCGGATCGTCGGCGGAGGGAATCGCGCTCTAGACGAGCTGGCGCTGCTGCCGGCGGAACCGGGCGGGCGTCTCGCCGACCGCGGTGCGGAACGCCCGCGTCGACGCGAGTGGCGCTCCGTGGCCTTCACGTTCGTAAGATAGGGAGCGTGGCTGCAGCGCATCGGCGGTGAAGTCACTCGTGGCGGACTCAGGCTCGGCGAACCTGCGGCCCGGTCGGCAGTCGTGATCAAGTTGGGATGGATACAGTGGCAGACTCCTCGTTCGACGTCGTCAGCAAGGTCGACAAGATGGAGGCGGATAACGCCGTCAACCAGGCCCGCAAGGAGGTCGAGCAGCGCTACGACTTCAAGAACGTCGGGGCCTCGGTCGAGTGGAGCGGCGAGCAGATCCTGCTCAAGGCCAACACCGAGGAGCGCGTGAAGGCCGTCCTCGAAGTCGTCGAATCCAAGTTCATCAAGCGCGGCATCACCCTCAAGTCGCTCGACACCGGCAAGCCGTATGCGTCGGGCAAGGAGTTCCGCATCGAGGTCGGGCTCAAGAACGGCATCGAGCAGGACGCCGCCAAGAAGATCAACAAGCTGATCCGCGACGAGGCGCCCAAGAGCGTCAAGTCGCAGATCCAGGGCGACGAGCTCCGCGTCAGCTCAAAAAGCCGGGACGACCTCCAGGCGACAATGGCCCTCTTGAAGGGCGCCGACCTGGACGTGGCCCTGCAATTCGTGAACTTCCGCTGAGCGCTCCCCGCAGCCAGCGGGCGACCTGCCCGTAGGCCGCCACGCGCGCCTGCTCCCGCGACAGGAACACGTCGTGCAGCGCGCCGTCGATCCGCGCGACCGTCACGGTCGGCGCGAGCCGCAACGACCGCACGGCGATGTCCTGCACCAGCAGCACCACGTCCGAGCTGAGCATGTCCGTCGTCCAGTACGGCAGCAGCGTCGAGCGGGCCGAGAGCAGCGTGAGCACCGGGACGTCGATCGCCAGGCCGGCCGCGACGCGCGCGTGCCCGGCGAGGATGGCGGTGAGCCAGGCGGGGTGCACAGCGAACCCGCGCACGGGACGCCAGGTCAGGTCGTAGTCCCACTCGCCGTCCAGCGTCCGCGACACCGACCGCGTGTAGAAGCCGAGGTCGACGTTCGGCATGGCGGCCTTCGGCTCCAGCCGCGACTGGAGGTCCATGAGCGGCGCGAGCATCGCGCGCCCGGCCGAGTGCGCCTGGAACTCCAGCCACGGGCTGTTGAGGATGAGCGCCGACGCCCGGCCGGGGTGCCGGTCCGCCCACAGGCTCAGCGTGAGGCCCCCCGTCGAGTGGCCCAGCAGGATCAGCCGGCGCGGAGTGCGCTCGCCCTCCGCGTGGCCCATTGCGCTCAGCGCCGCCTCGATGTCGGCGTCGTAGGTGTCGAGCGAGTCGATGAACCCGGGAGTCTGGCCGGGGCGGAGGCTGCGGCCGTACTTGCGCAGGTCCAGCGCGAAGAACCGCGCGCCCTGGTCGTGCCAGAAGCGCGCGAGCCCGGTCTGGAAGAAATAGTCCGACCAGCCGTGCACGTACAGCACGTCGGTCTCGTCGGCCGGACGGCCGGGCCGGAGGTCGGCCAGGTGCGGCCACGGCTCGTAGCGCACGAGCGTCGCGACGACCTCGCCCTCGGCGTCGTGGCCGAGCGGGAGCGTCGCCTGCTGGAACCCGGCGCCGAGGACGTCGGGGCGCCACTCCACTGGGCCGACCATGCCTCCAGCGTGCCAGATGGGAGGGGCGGGACGCGAGAGGCGTCCACCGCGACGCCGGCCTACTCCGCCGCCGTCGCCTCCACCGCGGCTCCGTTCGACGCGCGCAGCATGTCCTCGCGCGGGACGACCTTGATCCGGGCGCGGCCGCGCTCGGCGCCGAGGGCCTGCTCGTGCGCGTCGAGGTTGTGCCAACCGTCCAGGTTCGTGTACTCCACACCCCGGTCGCGCAGCAACTTCTCCACAGATTCCTCGGAGGGGTCAGCGGGAGACCACCAGTTGCCCTGATCGTTGATCACATGCTTGATCGTCTCCATCGCATCCGACTTGGTGTGACCGATGAGGCCCACCGGGCCCCGCTTGATCCACCCCGTCGCATACACGCCGTACATCCGCTCGTTGTCGCGGTTGCGCAGCACCTGGCCCTCGTGGTTGGGGATGACGCCGTGCTTCTTGTCGAACGGGATGCCGGGCAGCGGCGACCCGAAGTAGCCGACCGCGCGGTAGATCGCCTGGATCTCCAGCTCCCGGATCTCGCCGGTGCCGCGCACGCCGCCCGCGCCATCCGACTCGGTGCGCTCGTACCGGATCGCGCGCACGTTCCCGTCCTCGTCGCCGAGCACCTCCAGCGGCTTCGCGTAGAAGTGCAGGTGGAGGCGCCGGGAGGCCGCGCCCACCTCGCGCTGCCGCCACTGCTGCAGCACGCGGTCGATGACCATCACCTGCTTGTTGCTCGCGATGGCGTCCCTGGAGTGCTCGTCGTACTCGAAGTCCTCGTCGTAGAGGATCATGTCGACGTCGCGCAGCTCGCCGAGCTCGCGCAGCTCCAGGGGCGTGAACTTCACCTGCGCCGGGCCGCGGCGGCCGAAGACGTGCACGTCGGTGACCGGCGACTCCTTCAGGATGTCGTAGACGTTGTCGGGGATCTCCGTCGGCAGCAGGTCCTCGGCGTGCTTCGCCAGGATGCGGGAGACGTCGAGCGCCACGTTGCCGTTGCCGACCACCGCGACGGACTTCGCCTCCAGCGGCCAGGTGCGCGGCACGTCGGGGTGGCCGTCGAACCAGCTCACGAAGTCGGCCGCGCCGTACGAGCCGCCGAGGTCGATGCCCGGGATGTCGAGGGCGGAGTCGTGCACCGCGCCGGTGGCGAAGATCACCGCGTTGTAGTGGTTCTTGAGGTCGTCGAGCGTGATGTCGACGCCGTAGGTGACGTTGCCGAAGATGCGGATGTCGCCACGGTCCAGCACCTCGCGCAGCGCCGTGATGATGCCCTTGATGCGCGGGTGGTCGGGGGCGACGCCGTAGCGCACCAGCCCGTAGGGCGCCGGAAGGGCCTCGAACAGGTCGATCGAGACGTCGAAGCCGCGCTCCGCCTTGAGCAGGATGTCCGCGGCGTAGATCCCGGCCGGGCCGGCGCCGACGATCGCCAGTCGCAGTTTGGTCATGCGTTGATTCCTTCGTGCTCAGCTCGAACGTTCGACGATCGTGTCGGCGAACCGCACGAGCGCCTTCTTCACGGGGCCGTCGGGCAGCGGATCGAGCGCCTCCACGGCCTCCCGGGCCCAGCGGTGCGCCTCCTCGAGCGTCTCCGCCGTGACCGGGTGCTCCCGGAGCGTGGCGATCGCCGCGGTCGCCTCCGGGGTGATCTCGCCCTCCTCGGCCGTGCCCATGACGTCGCGCTCGAGCCGTTCGAGCAGGGCGCTCGCCTCGGGGTCGGCGTCCGCACGCTCGCGGAGCTTCAGCACGGGGAGCGTGGCGACGCCGGCGCGGAGGTCGTTGCCCGGCGTCTTGCCGGTCTCGGCGACGCCGACGGACGAGAGGTCGATGACGTCGTCGATGAGCTGGAACGCGACCCCGATCTTCTCGCCGAAGGTCACGACGGGCTGCTCGTACGCGGTGTCGGCGTTCGAGAACGCCACGCCCATCTGGGCCGCTACGGCGATGAGGGAGCCGGTCTTGTCCTGCAGCACCCGGACGTAGTGGGCGATCGGGTCCTCGCCGTCCTGCGGGCCGATGGTCTCGTGGAGCTGGCCGAGGCACAGCCGCTCGAACGTGTCGGCCTGGAGCTGGATGGCGCGCTCGCCCAGCGCGGAGACGAGCTTGCTGGCCCGCGCGAACAGGAGGTCGCCGGTGAGGACGGCGACGGAGTTGCCCCAGACGAACTGGGCCGTCGGCACACCGCGCCGCATCTGCGAGTCGTCCATCACGTCGTCGTGGTAGAGCGAGGCGAGGTGGGTGATCTCGACGGCCTGCGCGGCCTGCAGGACGCGCGGGGTGTTTCCGTCGCCGAGCTGCGCTGTGAGGAGCGTGAGCATCGGGCGGACGCGCTTGCCGCCGGCCTCCAGGAGGTACCGGGTGGTGACGTCGGCGAGGTTGTCGGCGAACCGCATCTCGCGGTGCAGCGCCTCCTCGACCTGTGCCAGGCCGTCGTCGACGGCGTTGGCGACCTGGCGGTCCTCGCCGCGGACGAAGATCCGCTCGGTCAGGCCGAGCTGGCTGCTGAGCGACGCGGGTCGCCGCACGGCCGGAACGCTGCGTGCCACTTACTCCCCTCGGATGGGACGGCGGACGTGGGCTGTTTCGCTGCGGGCTTCTTCGCTGCGGGCTTCTTCGCTGCCGGCTTCTTGGCCGCCGGCTTCTTCGCGACCGGCTTCGCCACCTCCACAGGCTTCCACCCGCGGTGCAGCGCCACGATCCCCGCCGTCAGGTTGCGCCAGGCCACCCGCTCGAAGCCGGCCTCGCGCATCCACGCCGCAAGCGCCGGCTGGTTCGGCCACGCCTCGATGGACTCCATCAGGTACTCGTACGCCGCGGGGTTCGAGCTCGCCACGCGGGCCAGCACGGGCATCCCGTAGCGCAGGTACGCGCCGTAGCCCGCACGGATCGCGGCCACGGGAGGCTGGGAGAACTCGCACACCACGACCCGGCCACCCGGCTTGGTCACCCGGTAGAACTCGGCGAGCGCCGCCCGCGGGTCGACGATGTTGCGCAGCCCGAACGAGATCGTGACCGCGTCGAACGTGTCGTCGTCGAACGGGAGCTTCGTGGCGTCCGCCTGCACGAACCGGACGAACGGGTTGCCGGCCTGCCTGCGCCGGCCGACCTCGATCATGCCCTCCGAGAAATCGGCGGCGACCACGCTGGCCCCATTGCGCGCCAGGGACGCGCTGGAGGTGCCGGTCCCGGCCGCGACGTCCAGGATCGTCTCGCCGGCGCGGGGCCCGACGGCTCGCGTCGTCGCCAGCCGCCACAGCGTCGCGTTGCCCATCGAGAGGACGGTGTTGGTCCGGTCGTAGTGGGTCGACACCTCATCGAACATGGCGGCGACCTGGGAGGGCTGCTTGCTGAGGTCGGCCTTACTCACCCCCCAGCTTAGGCTGCGCCGACATGCCGTGCATTTCGGGGCGTCGCACAGCGCCTCCGTCACCGGGCCAACGCCCAGCCGCCGCGCATCCGGCGCCCAGCGGCCCGGGCGTAGGCTGGTCCGGTGACCGCACCCTCGACCACCCGCCGGGCTACGGGCGTGACCGCCCTGTCGGTCGAGACCACCCCCTCGACGACGTCCGGCATCTCGTTCCCTTCCTCGACTCCCGCCGGCCCCTCGTGTGGATCCGCAAAGGCGAGGGGATCGCCGGCATCGGGGAGGCGGTGCGGCTGGAGTTCCGCGGCCCGGACCGCATCCGGCAGGCGTCAGAGGCGTGGCGGGCGACCGTCCGGGCGGCGAGCGTGACGGACGCCGTGCGCACACCGGGCACCGGCCTGGTCGCGTTCGGGACCTTCGCATTCGACGACGAGAGCACGGCCACGAGCGTCCTCATCGTGCCGCAGGTCGTCCTCGGTCGCCGTGGCGGGCGCAGCTGGATCACCCGGATCACGCCGGTGGACGACTCCCCCGCGGCGGCGAACGCAGCCGACCCGCGGACGCAGCGCGGCGCGGCGCGAGACCTCCCCGGCCGATCGCGTTCGGCGACGAGTACCGGCTCAGCCTCCTCCCCGCCGGACTGGACGAGGGCGGCTACGAGTCCGCCGTCGCGACCGCGGTGGAGCGCATCCGCGAGCACGACCTCTCCAAGGTGGTCCTGGCCCGGGAGCTGTCGGCGCACCTGCCGCTCGAATCGGACGTGCGGCGCGCGCTGGTGGAGCTGGCCCTCGGCTACCCCGACTGCTGGACGTTCGCCGTCGACGGGCTGGTGGGGTCCTCCCCGGAGACGCTGGTGCGGGTGCACCACGGCACGGTGACCGCCCGCGTGCTCGCCGGCACGATGTCCCGCGGCCGCGACGCCGAGAGCGACCGCGCGTCGGCGCTGGCCCTCGCGGGTTCGCCCAAGGACCAGGACGAGCACCGCTTCGCCGTGTCCAGCGTGCTGGACGCGCTCCGCCCGCACAGCGCGGACCTCGGCGCGAGCGACGAGCCGTTCACGCTCAAGCTGCCGAACCTCTGGCACCTCGCGACCGACATCGCCGGGACGCTCAGCGACGGGTCGAGCTCGCTCGACCTCGCGGACGCGCTCCACCCGACGGCCGCCGTCGCCGGCACGCCGACACCGGAGGCGCTGGCGCTCATCCGCGAGCTGGAGCCGTTCGACCGCGGGCGTTACGCCGGACCGGTCGGCTGGGTCGGCGGGGACGGCGACGGCGAGTGGGCGATCGCCCTGCGCTGCGCGCAGCTCGACGAGACCGGCGACCTGACCGCCTACGCGGGCGCGGGCATCGTGGCCGACTCCGACCCCGCCAGGGAGTACGCGGAGACGACCATGAAGTTCCGGCCGATCGTCGAAGCCTTCGGCTGACCGGCTCCCGGCTGAGCGCTAGCTCGCCGCCAGCCGGGCCTTCTCGACCTGTACGTCGTAGTCCGGCTCAGGCCACTCCAGCTGCAGCTCCTCCAGCGCGTGGATGAGGAGGTGCTGGACCGCGAGGCGCGCGTACCACTTGCGGTCGGCCGGCACGACGTACCAGGGCGCGTACGCCGTCGACGTGCGGTCGAAGACGATCTGGTACGCGTCCTGGTAGCTGTCCCAGAGCAGCCGCTCGTCCACGTCGCCCGTGGTGTACTTCCACTGCTTGTCGACGCGCTTCAGCCGGTCGCCGAGGCGCTTCTTCTGCTCGTCCTTGCCCAGGTTCAGCATCACCTTGATCATCGTGGTGCCCGACTCGGCCAGCTCCAGCTCGAACTCGTTGATCGCGCTGTAGCGGCGCTCGATCTCCTCCTCCGGAGCGAGCTTGCGGACGCGGCCGATGAGGACGTCCTCGTAGTGCGAGCGGTCGAAGACGCCGACCTCGCCCGCCGCAGGCACGTGGCTCCAGATCCGCCAGAGGAAGTCGTGGGCGAGCTCCACGTGCGTCGGCTTCTTGAAGCCCGCGTACCGCACGCCGCCGAGGTTCATCTGCCCGACGACATGGGTCACGATGCCGCCCTTGCCCGCCGTGTCCATCGCCTGCAGGACGAGCAGCACACTGCGCCGGTCGCCGAGCGTCCCCGCCGCGAACAGGCGCTCCTGGAGGTCCGCGAGGATCGCGGCGCCCTCGGCGAGCGCCGCCGCGCCGTCCTTCTTGCGTCCGTCGAACCCCGGCGTCGCCGCGGTGTCGCTGTCGGCGAGCTGGAAGCCCTCGCCGGCGCGCAACAGCGGGTCCGGGTCCTCGGCCCAAAACGTCTCGCGTCCCATGTCCCCTCCTCGCCCCTGGATCGCACCTTCCTCGGTGGTCCATCCCGCCGATCGTACGACGCGATCAGACTCCTGCTGCGTCGAGCACCGGCTCGAACGCATCCGGCCGGTGCATGACCACCCGCGTCCTCACACCGTCCGGGAACAGCCGGGACACATCCTCCGGCCTGGCGCGGTCGTCCACGATGACGTCGATGGTCTCCCGCCAGCGGCCGTCCGGCATCCGCTGGAGCGTGGCCTCCCACGTCAGTCCCGGCGTCTCGCGCGCCTGCAGCCGCAGGTGGATGCCGACCGCGCGCCTCCGGCCGAGCAGCGACAGCAGGCCGCGGTAGATCGCCGCGCGCCTGGTCGGGGCGAGCCAGGGTCCGAGCGCGCGGACCAGCACGTCCGCGCTCCAGAGGATCGTCGTCGCGAGGCCGCCGCGCGACTGGTACACGTCGACCGCGTAGACGCCCGCGAGCCGGCGCAGCGACTGCCGGAGCGCGCCGCGCGTGATGCCCTCGTCCACTGTGCTGTGCAGGTACAGCGGGACGGCGGGCTGCGCCGTCAAGCTCCCCGCCCGCAGCGCCGAGCGGTCGTGGACGCGCTGCCCGGGGCCGAAGAACGGCCGCAGCTCGCCCAGGAGCACGGCCACGGCGTCGGCCGGCGGGTCGGTCTCGATCGCGCCCGCGGTGTCGGCGTACGCGATCGCCTGGTGCAACGCGCCGAGCCGGAAGCCGGGCGCGAGCGCAGGCCCGGCCTTGACCGTGACCAGCACTCGCGCGCCGTCGAGGTCGAGGCGCACCGGGTTCTCCCGGCCGTCGATGCGCGGGACGAGATCGAGCACGTGCTCGATCGCCAGGGTGCGGATGCCGGCCGGAACGGGCAGGCGTCCGAGCGGCGTTCCCGCGACGACCAGGTGCGTCACGGCGAACCCGGCGGCGTGCGCCCGCACCGCGACCTGCGAGGCGACCATCCCGCCGAGGCTGAACCCCGCCAGCACGACGGGCTCGTCCGGGCGGATGCCGGCCTCGCGCATCGCCTCCAGCGCCGCCCGCGTGATGGTCGCCTCGTGCTCGCCGCCGATGACGAGGTCGGCGGTCAGGTCGTTCGGCGCGATGCCGGGCCGCGGGCTCCAGGACTTCGTGCTCGGGAACTGCACGATCCAGTGCCGGACGCCCTCGTGCTCGCGCTCGACCAGCCGGATGACCGCGGTGTCGATGCGCTCGTCCAGGTCGGGGTCGCAGAGGTCGTCGATCTCGCGCTGGCTGAGCAGCAGGTCGCGGAGCGTGTGCACGGACCGGCGCCGCATCGCCCCGGCGGCGAGCCCGGGCTGGCCGAGCGGGTCCGGCGACGGACCGAGCTCCAGGCCGAGCAGCCCGGCCGGCACGTCGGGGAGGCCGGGCGTCGGCGTGTAGTCGTCGCCGCGCCCAGGGTCGCCCCACCAGGTCAGGAAGTCGTGGAGGAGCGGGAACCGTCGCTCCAGGAGGTCGTCGTAGCCGAGCAGCACCGCGTCGTGCCCGTCGCGCAGCAGCCCACGCCTCCGTCCGAGGGCGACGGTCTTGCGCAGCAACGCCGGGAGGGTGAAGACGGCGAGGTAGGGCCGGGCACGCCAGCGCGGCAGCACGATCCCGACCAGCCCGATCAGGAGGGCGACCGGCCCGAGCACCCAGCCGGCGACCCTGGCCAGCCCGCCGGTCAGCCGGGGCGCCGCCGTGAGGTAGAGCGCGCTCAGCGCCGTGCGCCTGGCGCGGCGGCGGCGCGGCGCGGGCACGGGGAACGGATACGTCACGCGCGACGCGCGCTGCACGGCGAACCAGATCCACTCGGCGGCGAGCGCCAGGAAGGCGACCACGGCTCCGACGACGACCGCGACGACACCGAACGCCAGCAGCGCCAGCCCTGCCGCGAGCGCGACGGGGACGCCGACGATCAGGCCGGCGACGAGGGCTGCCCAGCCGCCGGGCGTCCTCCCCCGCCACACGCGCGGGGGCAGCTGGCTGAGCATGCGGTCAGCCTAACCGCGCCCACCGTCCCGACGGCCGAGCACTGCCGTCTAGCCAGGCGAGCCACGGCGCGGCTACGGTGTGCACACCGATCGAGAGGAGCCCGTCGTGAACGGTTTCTGGAACTTCATCTGGCTGATCTTCTGGGCGTTCGCCTTCGTCGCCTACCTGATGGTGCTGTTCACGATCCTGGTCGACCTGTTCCGCGACGAGAAGCTCAACGGCTGGTGGAAGGCCGTGTGGGTGATCTTCCTGATCTTCGTGCCCTTCCTCACCGCGCTGGTCTACCTGATCGCGCGCGGTCGCGGCATGGCGGAGCGCAACGCCCGCGACCGCAGGACCGTCCCGGAGGACACCGACTACTACACGCACCCCACTCCGTCGGCGACGCCGGCCGCCGACATCGAACAGGCGAAGGCGCTCCTGGACAAGGGCGTGATCAGTCAGAACGAGTTCGACGCGCTCAAGGCGAAGGCGCTCGGCAACCGTTTCTGAGTACATTTCGGGCGATATTGAGCGCGACTCGGACGCTTTCGAGCGCCCGGCAGGCTATCCTGCGATACGACACGCCTGACTTCATCACGCAATGGCCTTGCATCCGACGCAGGTGGATGTAATATTCATGTATGCCTGTACCCATCGCAGAGGCCGTCAGTCCCCGACGGCTCATCCGGGACGAAGTTTTCGTTCGTCTACTCGACGCAATCGTCGACGGGGACCTCACGCCAGGAGAACAGCTCTACGACGCTGAGATCGAGAAGTGGGTCGGGGTCTCCCGCACCCCCGTGCGCGAAGCCCTGAACCAGCTCGCGGCCATGGGGCTGGTGGAGATCATGCCCCAGAAGCGCACCCGCGTCACGCCGATCGATCCCGTGCGCCTGCGCGCGCTCATCGACACCGTCGGCAGCCTCCTCGTCGGCATCGTGCGCGACGCGACGCCGCTCCTCACCGAGGACGACAAGGACGCCCTCCGCGCCTGCAAGGAGCGGGTGGGCGACGGCGACGACATGGCGCAGCTCGTCAAGGACCGTGTGCTCACCGACGGCTTCGTCAACGTCTTCCTCCGCCGCCTCGACAACCGCACGCTCGCGAAGCTGTTCACGCGCCACCTCCCCGAGGTGCGCCGTGCGCTGATCGCCGCGCCGTCCTCCACGGCGTACACGAAGGGCGCCCCGCACCTCGCGGCCGCCGTCGACGCAGCCATCGCCGGCAACGGCGCCAAGGCCGCCAAGGGCGTGTCCGACTTCTGGAACAAGGGACTCGTCACCGTGGTGGACGAGTTCGCAAAGGAGACCCGCTGATGCCGCTCCCCGTCAAAGACTCCGCACCCGTCGAGCGCCAGCTGCTGCGCGATGTCGTCTACAACCGCCTCTACGAGGGCATCCTCGACGGCACGCTGGAGCCGGGTGAGACCCTGCTGGACGAGAAGCTCACCGCGTGGCTCGGCGTCTCCCGCACGCCGATTCGCGAGGCCCTGATGAAGCTCGCCGACATCGGCCTGGTCGAGATGGCGCCGAACCGCTACACGCGCGTCGCGCCCATCGACCTCCGCGCGATCGACGAGGCGATCTACACGACCGGCCTCCTGCACGAGTACGCGGCCCGGACCTCGGTCCCCGGCCTCGACAGCGCGGCGCTCGGCCGTCAGGACAAGGCGCTCAAGGAGATCCGCAAGGCCGCCAAGTCGAGCAACCTCCCGGCCCTCGGCCGCGCGGTGAACGACTTCTTCCTGGAGTTCGAGCGCAACAGCGGCAACGACGTGCTGCTCGCGATCAGCGAGGGCCTGAGCCCGCAGGTGCTGCGCTACGTCGCCGTGTGGAAGCGTCCGTTCGACACCGACGAGCTGCCCGCGCGCGTCACCGAGATCCACGACGCCGCCAAGGCGCACGACGGCGAGAAGGCCGGCGACCTGGTGCGCGCGCTGTACGCGCCCACGCTCGCGCAGTTCCTGTCGGACTACCGCCGCAGCGACGAGGACATCGAGGAGAGCCCCGTCGTCTGAGCGATGCCCGTCCGTGCCCGGCGCCTGTCTCAGGCGCCGGGCACGCGTGCGTCAGAAGCTCAGTACTCCGCGTCGACCGCCGCGCGGCCGGAGACCACGGACCGGATGTACGACGCGACCTTCTCGTGCTCGGGATGCACGACGTAACGCTGGAGGGCGGCCTCGTCCTCGAAGTCGCTGACGAGCACGACGTCGAACTCGTTCACCGGCAGGGAGTTGATCCCCACCTCGAAGCGCAGGATCTCCGGGACGACGGCGGGCAGGGACTCCAGCCCCGCCTTGATGCGGGCGGCCTGGTCGGCGCGCTCCGCCTCCACGGTCGACGCGAGCTTCCACATGACGACGTGACGCAGGGTCAACGGGCCTCCTCCAGCAGGGCGGTGCGCAGGCGCGCCGGGTCGACGCGCCAGTAGGTGTGCTGCCGGCCGTCCACGAGCACGACCGGGATGTCCTCCACGTAGCGCTCGTGCAGCTCGGCGTCGTCGAGGATGCTGAGCTCCTCCACGCGCACCTCGGGGGCGCCGGCGGGGAGGCCGCCGATCACGGACCGGATCGCCTCCCGTGCGTCGTCGCAGAGGTGACAGCCGGGCTTGCCGATGAGCGTGACGGTGACGGTGGACACGGGATCCAGCCTAACCCGCAGCCCGTGCACAGCAGAAAGCGCCGGACCTCACGGACCGGCGCTCGAGCAGCAGACGCTGAGGTCTACTTCTTGTTGCGACGCTGGTGGCGCGTCTTGCGAAGAAGCTTGCGGTGCTTCTTCTTCGCCATACGCTTGCGACGCTTCTTGATAACGGAACCCACGTAGACCTCACAAAGTTAGGGGTTTGCCGCGAAAAACGCGGCGACACGAGCAGCCAGTCTACCCGACTTCACGCCGAGTCCGCGACGCCGCCGTCCAGGTGGGGCCGCACAGCCTCCAGCGTCTGCGCCACGGCGGACTCCGGAACGCGGAACGAGCGGCCGAAACGGATCGCCGGAAGCTCACCGGAGTGGACGAGCCGGTAGACGGTCATGCGGGAGACGCGCATCATGTCGGCCACCTCGGCGACCGTCAGGAAGCGCACCTCGCGAAGAGCGTTCGAGCCCCCATCGTGAACCATGCGGTGTCCCTTTCTTGCCCGTCATCGTACTCGGGTCGTGACGACGGGGAACTAGGGAACTCTAGTCTCTGCGCTGGCTCGGACTCCAGCGCCGGATCAGTCCCTGCGCCACTTCTTCGGCGTGACGCGCTCCACCCGGCGGCGGGTATCGGCGAGCACCTTGCCGACCGTGCTGGCGAACTCGCGCGTCTCGTCGGCGAGCTGCACGGAGTAGGCGGACAGGTCGACGTCGGACGCGGTGAACGGGATGACCCAGTCCTCCACTGCCTCCAGCGGCGTGGGGTCGAGCCGGTAGTAGCGGTGCTGCCCCTCCTCGCGGACCGCGACCAGTGACGCCTCGCGCAGCACCTTGAGGTGCTTGGACACGGTGGGCTGGCTCAGCTCCAGGGTGGCCACGATCTCCGACACCGAGATCTCCCCGACGGGACGCGCGTCATCCGAGTTGCGGTCGAGCAGCACTTTGAGGATGTCGCGCCGCGTCGGGTCGGCGATCACGTCGAAGATGTCGGCCATCCCCCCAGGCTAGTCGTACGACCCCCCGAGTACCACGCCCCACCCCCTCCACCCCCCTCCACCCCCCTCCAACAATTCCGGAGTTGTGTACGCCTCCAACCGGCGTGTTGCGTGCATAACTCCGGGAGAGATTGTCGGGCTGTGGAGAAGTCGGAAGCGTGATCGCCGGCGCGGCAGGGTGTTGGGATGGAGACGTACGACACGCTGGTGGAGCAGACGGGGTTCACGGTCGAGCGGGGCCGCGCAGCGGGGCTGACGCGGCGACAGCTCGACGGCGTCGCGATGCAGCGACCGTTTCGGGACGTGCGCAGTGTCGGCGTCGAGTATCGCGACCACCGCGACCTCTGCCGCGCCTACGCGGCGTTCGAGCGCGGGCAACACACGTTCAGCCACCAGTCCGCGGCAATGATCCACGGCTTTCCCCTGCCGCACTGGGCGGTCCCGAAAGACATCCATGTCGCCGTGTTCGCTCCGGCGAAGCCTCCGCAGATGGTCGGGGTCGTCGGCCACGAGTTGCGCGCGGCGGGTCACAAAGTCGTCGACGTCGACGGCTTGCGCGTGACTGCCGCCGAGGACACGTGGGCGCAACTCTCACGGACCCTTCCGTTCGAGGATCTGGTCGTGATCGGCGATTGGCTCGTGACCGGCGATGAGCCGCACTCGAACGTGGCTTCCGCGTGGGCGATGGCGGATCTCGATCGAGCCGTGCGCCACCACGCTCGTCGTCCGGGCATCCGTCGGCTACGTCAAGCTTTCGAGGCAGTCCGGTTCGGGCCGCTCTCGCCTCAGGAGACGCGCCTCCGTCTGCTCCTGGTCAGCGCAGGATTGCCTGAGCCCGAGTTGAACTACCGCGTCCTCCGCGACGGCAGGTCAGTCGCAATGGTCGACCTCGCGTTCCCGGAGCGGCGCGTCGCGATCGAATACCTGGGCGACATCCCCCGCACCGACCGAAGCGCATTCCGCGAGGACATCGCTCGACGAGAGCGCCTCACCGAGTGCGGCTGGAACGTCGTCTTTCTCACCGCAGACGACCTGAAACCGCCCGTACCGCGCGCCCTCCTCACCGTCCGCCGAGCACTAGCGCGATCAGTTCCGGAGTAATGCACGCTCGCAACCGGCGTGTTGCGTACATAACTCCGGAACGGATTGCTTGTGGGCTAGCCGGCGGCGAGTTCGCGGGCTCGGGCGAGGGCGGCGGAGGTGGCGCGGGTGAAGAGGGCGGGGAGGTCGGCGTCGGCGAGGACCGCGATGGCGCGTTCGGTGGTGCCGTTGGGGCTGGTGACGCGGCGTCGGAGTTCGGCGGGGTCCTCGCCGGAGGAGACCAGCAGCTCGGACGCGCCGAGGAAAGTGCCGTTCACGAGCGTGCGCGCCTGCTCCGGCGTGAAGCCCTTCTCGATGGCGGCGGCGGTCAGCGCCTCCACCAGGAAGAACACGTACGCCGGCCCCGAGCCCGAGATGGTGCTGAGCGCGTCGAGCTGCGACTCCGGCACCTCCACGACCTCCCCGACCGTCTCGAACAGTGCGCGGACCAGCGCCAGGTCGTCCGGCTCCGTGCGGGTGCCCGGGCTGATCCCGGTGACGGCCTTGCCCACGACGGCGGGCGTGTTCGGCATCGAGCGGACCACGATCACCGACGGCGGCAGCAGCGACTCGAAGGTCTTGATGGTCACGCCGGCCGCCACGCTCACGACGATCGCGCCCGGCGTCAGCGAGTCGGCGATCTCGTGCAGGAGGTCGGGAACCATCCCGGGCTTGACGGCGACGATCACGAGCTCGGCGCCGTCCACCGCCGCACGGTTCGCGTCACCGTCGTGCTCGGTCGAGTACGCGGTCACGCCCGGGATGCCGGCGAGCTCCGCGGCACGCGCCTTCGACCGGTTCGTGACCCGGATGCCGCCGTCCACACTCACTCCCGGCGCGGTCAGGCCGGAGAGGATGGCGCGCCCCATCGAGCCCGCTCCGAGCATCGCGATGGTGGGCAGCGTGACGTTCTTCGTGTCGCTCATGCGCCCCATCCTAGGATGAGGTCATGAGCGCAGAAGGTGGCACCAGGGCGATCGTCGCGGCCTTCGCCGCCAACCTCGGGATCGCCCTGACCAAGTTCATCGCGTGGGCGTTCTCCGGCTCCTCCTCGATGCTCGCGGAGGGCGTGCACTCGGTCGCGGACTCCGGCAATCAGCTGCTCCTGCTGCTCGGTGGACGCCAGGCCAAGAAGAAGGCCGACAAGGAGCATCCGTTCGGCTACGGCCGCGAGCGCTACGTGTACGCGTTCGTCGTCTCGATCATCCTGTTCTCCGTCGGCGGCGTTTTCTCGCTCTACGAGGGCGTCGAGAAGCTGACCCACCCGCACCCGCTGGAGAACTGGTGGCTGCCGCTGCTGGTGCTGTTCATCGCGATCTGCCTGGAGTCGTTCTCACTGCGCACGGCGGTGAAGGAGTCCAACCCGCTCCGCAGGGGGATGTCGTGGCCGCAGTTCATCCGCCGCGCGAAGGCCCCGGAGCTGCCTGTCGTGCTGCTGGAGGACGTCGCCGCGCTGACCGGCCTGGTCTTCGCCCTGATCGGCGTCGGGCTCACCATCATCACCGGCAACGGCGTCTGGGACGGCGTCGGGACGGTCCTGATCGGCCTCCTGCTGGTCGCGGTCGCGATCGTGCTGGGCATCGAGACCAAGAGCCTGCTGGTCGGCGAGGGCGCCTCCGACGTGGATGTCGCCGCCATCGAGCAGGCGATCCTGGCAGGCGACGAGGTCGAACGCATCATCCACATGCGCACCCTCTACCTCGGGCCGGACGAACTGCTCGTCGGCGCCAAGCTCGCCGTCGCGGGCGAGCAGAACATGCTGGAGGTCTCGGCCGCGATCGACACGATCGAGCGCCGCATCCGCGACGCCGTCCCCGTCGCCCGTGTCATCTACATCGAGCCGGACGTCTGGGTCGACCCGAACGAGCAGCACCCCGCCACCGACACCATCATCGTCAAAGGACTCGAGTGACCCGCACCGCGCTGATCCTGCAGCACGACCCGTCCATCCACCTCGGCAACATCGGCCCGGTCCTCGTGGAGCACGGGTACGACCTCCGCATCGTGGACGTCACGACGCAGGATGTGTCCGCGCTCGACCCTCAGGAGGCCGACCTCGTCGTCGTGCTCGGCGGCGAGATGGGCGCGTACCAGACCGACGAGTTCCCCTTCCTCGCCGCTGAGCGCGACCTGCTGCGGAGCCGCCTCGACGCCGAGCGGCCGACGCTCGGCGTGTGCCTGGGCGCGCAGCTCATGGCCGGCGCCCTCGGCGAGCGCGTCTACAAGGGCGACACCATGCAGATCGGTTACCGCCGCGTGGAGACGACGGAGGCCGGCGCGGCGTCGCCCATCCGGCACTTCGACGGCGTGCCGGTGGTGGAGTGGCACGGCGACACGTTCGAGCTCCCCGCGCGGGCGACGCGGCTGGCGTCCTCCAGCGACTACTCGAACGAGGCGTTCGCGATCGGGGGTTTCGCGCTGGCGGTGCAGTTCCATCCCGAGGTGACGGACGAGATGCACGAGCAATGGGTCTCCGACGGTTATAACGAATTGGATGAACACGCCCTCGACCCCGAGGCGCTGCGCGAGGACCGCGAGCTGTACTCCGCCCGGATGCAGGAGGCCTCCCGCGCCGCCTTCTCCGAGTGGCTGGAGTCCCTCCCCCACTGACCCCAGCCATCGCTTCCGGAGTTGTGTACGCCGCCGACCGGCGTGTCGCGTGCAGAAGTCCGGAAGCGATTGTGGGAGGGGCTAACGCTTGGCGCGGAAGAAGTCGAGGAGGAGGTCGGCGCACTTCTCGGCGAGGACGCCGGGGTAGACGGCGACCTGGTGGTTGAGCCGGCGATCGCGGAGCACGTCGTAGACGGAGCCTGCGGCGCCGGCCTTCTCGTCCCACGCCCCGAACACGACGGTCGGGACGCGCGCCGCCAGCACCGCGCCAGCGCACATCACGCACGGCTCCAGCGTCACGACGAGCGTGCAGCCCTCCAAGTGCCAGTCGTCGCGCGTCGCGGCCGCCGCGCGCAGTGCCAGGATCTCGGCGTGCGCGGTCGGGTCGCGGTGCAGCTCGCGCTCGTTGCGTCCCGTCCCGATGACCTCGCCGTGCTCGTCCAGCACGAGCGCCGCGACCGGGACATCCCCGGTGTCGAAGGCGAGCCGGGCGTCGGCGACGGCGCGGCGCATCCACCGCTCGTAGTCGGCGGGCACGGGAAGGGTCACGGCTGCTCCTGGGTGGGGTCCTCGTCCGGGGAGGGTTCGGCTAGCCTTGAGCCTATGCGAGTGCACGTAGCGGACCACCCCCTCATCACCCACAAGCTCTCCGTGCTCCGCAACAAGGAGACCCCGTCGCCCGTGTTCCGGGCGCTCACGGAGGAGCTCGTCACCCTGCTGGCCTACGAGGCCACTCGCGCCGTTCGCGTCGAGCCCGTCGAGATCGAGACCCCGGTGACTACCACCATGGGCGTCACCCTCAGCCAGCCGCGTCCGCTGGTCGTCCCCATCCTGCGCGCCGGGCTCGGGATGCTGGAGGGCATGGTCCGGCTGATGCCGACCGCCGAGGTGGGCTTCCTGGGGATGGCGCGCAACGAGGAGACGCTCGAGCCGACCACCTACGCCGAGCGCCTGCCGATGGACCTCTCCGACCGGCAGTGCTTCGTGCTCGACCCGATGCTGGCCACGGGAGGCTCGCTGGGCGCCGCGATCGAGTTCCTGTTCGCGCGCAACGCCGTCGATGTCACCGCCATCTGCATCCTCGCCGCGCCGGAGGGGCTGGAGGCCCTGGAGAAGGCGACGGCGGGCCGCGACGTGACCATCGTTCTCGGCGCTCTGGACGAGCGGCTGAACGAGAACGGATACATTGTGCCCGGTCTCGGCGACGCCGGAGACCGTTTGTACGGCACTGTGTAGGGTGTCGAGCACCTCCGCAACATTCCGTAACGATTTGACACGACGTGTCACGGGACGGTTTACTTCTCAACATGACTGACAACTCGCGCACCCTGACCTCCTTCGAGGCCCCTGGGGATGCCGGCATGATGATGCCCGGCCGCGACTCGGTCATGTGTTGCCGAATGTGTCGCTAATCTGACGACCCTTTCGCCGAGCGGTCGCCCTCCGACGCAGACGAGCGTCGGCTCCGGGCACAGCTCCCCGGGCGCGCCACACGAACGCACCCGTGCATCAGTCCCTTTCTGAACAGGGACACCTCGTCACACCGGAAAACCCGCATCCGGCGCACCCTCCTCAGCAGATCGCCGCAGGAGACCAGCCGCACCCGGGTCCGGACGCATCATCATCACCGAAGGACTCCCCTCCCATGTCTCTCGCAACCGTCGACACCTTCCGCCCCGCCACCCCCGTCGTCCCGGCCGCCGCTCCGGCGCCGCGCCTCCGCGCCGTCCCCGAAGGGACCGAGGCCCGCGGCTTCGTCCTCTACGTCGGCATCGACGAGCTGAAGGCCGCAGCCTCCGGCACCGACCTCGGCCGCATCGTCGAGGCGCTCAAGCAGCTGACCGCCGAGCTGGCCCCGGCCTCCGAGACCTACGCCGCCGTCGCCCTGGCCCCCGCCGGCGCCGGCGGACGCGACGTGGACGTCGTCCGCCTGGCCCTGCAGGACCCGGCCGCGATCGCCAAGCACCGCCACACCACGACGGTCGACGAGGACGAGGACCGCGCCGCCTCCGGCGTCGTGGTCGACATCTCGCGCAAGCGCCTCATCCTCGACAACCAGACCGTCTCGCTCACCTACAAGGAGTTCGAGCTGCTGCAGTACCTGGTGCTGCGCGAGGGCCGCACCATCGAGCGCGCCGAGCTGATCTCCTCGCTCTGGTCGAACGCCGACGAGGACGAGATCCCGAACGAGCGCACCATCGACGTCCACGTCCGCCGCCTGCGCGCCAAGCTGGCGCGCTACGAGGACATCGTGCGGACCGTGCGCGGCGTCGGCTACCGCTTCGACCGCCACGCGGACGTCTCCATCCGCCACGCCAGCGCCCCCTCCCCCGACCTCTTCTGAAACCAACAGTTCCGGAGTTGTGTACGCATGCCGACGGCGTGTCGGGTACACAACTCCGGAACTGTTGGCTGGGGTCAGGCGGTGCGTTGGTAGGCGCGGAAGGCGGTGGTGGCTAGGGCTGCCATGATGACCGCCAGCGCGGTCAGGAGGGCGGCGTGGGACCAGAGGGCCGCCCAGTCGGGCGCGGCGCTCAGGGCCTCGCGGCCGACGATCACGGCCCACTCGAAGGGGTTGTAGGCGGCGACGTTCCGCACCCACTCCGGCGACAGCTTCGTGTTCATGATCGCCGAGCTGAGGAACATCAGCGGCAGCGTGATGAGCTGTGAGATGCCGATCAGCGCGGTCTGGTCGCGGGCGAGCAGCGCCACGGCGTTCGAGAACGAGCAGAACACCGCCGTGAGCAGCACCACCCCGAGCAGGAGGAGCAGCATCCCGCCCAGCCCGCCGTCGAAGCGAGCGCCCGCCCAGAAGGCGATCCCGACCACGATCAGCGACTGCACGACGGCGAGGATCGACTGGTAGACGAGCGTCGACACGATCATCGCGCCGCGGTTCGTCGGCGAGGTGAGGAAGCGGTCCATCACACCGCGGTCCATGTCCTGGATGTACACAGTGCCCGACCACGCACTCCCGAACAGCGCGAGCATCATCACGACGCCGGGCGTCAGGTACTCCAGGTAGCTCTGCCCGACCCCGAACCCGGGGATCTCGATGACGGACTTGAAGAGCTGCCCGAACAGGAGCAGCCAGATCACCGGCTGCACCAGGTTCATCACCAGGAACGCGGGCATCCGGATCACCCAGCGGAGTTGACGCCCGGTGAGCAGCAGCGTGTGAGTCAGGAAGGTCGGGCCGGGGCGGCGCGCGGTGCGCACCGGCGCGGTGGCGATGGCGGTCATGATGCGGTCTCCAGAACGTGTTCGGCGGACTCCTGCGCCCGCGTGAAGGTGCGGCCGGTGTGCCGCAGGTAGACGTCGTCGAGGCTGGGCCGGGCGACGGTGGCGGAGGCGACGGCGACGCCCGCGGCCTCCAGTGCGGCGAGCGCGGCCGGAAGGGTGGCCGCGCCGTTGTCCGCGCGGGCGCGCAGCGTCCGGCCGTCGCCGCCGACCTCGTGGAGGGCGTCGACGCGTTCGAGCGCCGTGAGGGCGGCGAACGGGTCGGCGTCCTGCGACAGCTCAACGATGACGGCGTCTCCGCGGAGGCCGTTCTTGAGCTCCTCGGGCGTGCCACCGGTGACGATGCGGCCGTGGTCCACGATCGCGAGCCGGTCGGCGAGGCGGTCGGCCTCGTCCAGGTAGTGCGTCGTGAGGAGGACCGTGAGGTTCTCGGCGCCGGTCATCCGCTCCAGCTCCGCCCACAGTTCGGCGCGCGCCTCCGGGTCGAGCCCGGTGGTGGGCTCGTCCAGGAAGAGCACCTCCGGCCGGTGCATGAGGCCGATGGCGACGTCCAGCTTGCGCGCCATGCCGCCGGAGTACGCCTTCACCTGACGCTTGGCGTGATCGGAGAGGCCGAAGCGGTCGAGCAGCTCGCGGGAACGGGCCTTGGCGTCGCGGCTGCTCATCCCCTGCAGCCGCCCGGCGAGGACGAGGTTCTCGGCGCCGGTGTCGTTGGGGTCGGAGACCGGCTTCTGCGCCACGAAGCCGATCGCGCGGCGCACCCGGCCCGGGTTGCGGCTGACGTCGATCCCGGCGACGAACGCAGTGCCGGCGTCGGCGCGCGCGAGCGTGGACAGGATCTTCATGGTGGTGGACTTGCCGGCGCCGTTGGGGCCGAGCAGTCCGAAGACGGTGCCGGAGGCGACCTCGAAGCCGAGGTCGTCGACGGCGCGGATGGCGGGCTTGCCCCGGCCTCCGCTGTAGGACTTGACGAGGTGCTCGGCGGCGATCGCCGAGCCGTTCTGTGGTGCCACGGGTGGCTTCCTTTCATCTCGGGCAGCCACCGTCGCGGGCATATCATGGGGAAAGCCCTCGGTGACTGTTGACGCAGGTTCCGCAAGGAACGAATCGAAGGTGTGGATGGCCGGAGAGTTGCCGCTCTCCGGCCATCGTTCTGTCATCACGACCCCAGCAACTCGGTCACCTCCTGCCCGAAGTCGCCTGCCGCGATCCGCTGCCGGATCTCGGCCATGTCGTGGCCCTGGCCGAACAGCTCCCAGAGCCGCTCCCACCAGTCGACGCCGCCGAGCGACCGGTCGCGGATGCGCGCGGCGAGGTCGGCGACGAACGCACGCTCGGCCTCCATGATCGCGACGCGGTAGCGGGACTCGATCATGAACAGCTCCGGGAGGGGCATGGCCAGCGCCGCCTCGTAGACCCGCGCCCGCTCCGCCAGCTCGGTGTCGAGCAGGTCGCGCCGGCGTTCGAGGAGGTCGGCCGCGACCTCCGGGGAGAGCATGGGCAGCAGCGACAGCCCGGTCTCGATCGCGGGGTACTCCTTGACCGGGATCGCGATGAGCTCCCGCATCCAGTCGTCGGCCTCCGCGCGCCCGGCCTCGGTGATCTCGTACACGACGCGCTCGGGCCGGTTGCCCTCCCGCTCGGTCTGCGCGACGCGGACGAAGCCGTGCTTCTCCAGCGACTTGATGACGGCGTAGAGGGAGCCGAAGTTGAGGCGGATGCTGTCCTCCTTGCCGCGCTCCCGCATGGTGGTGGTCATCTCGTACGGGTACATCGGCTTCTCCCAGAGGCAGGCCAGGACGGCCAGCGCCAGAGGGTTCGACACCGCTCGCTTGGTCATTACTCACCTCCGAATACTTTGGTTAGAGTATTCGGTTTGGAATGGGGAGTCAAGCACTCCTACGAACAGCCGCCGTGCGCGCCGTAGCAAACAGGTCCGCAGCGAAAGCTGAGGTGAGAACCAGCCCGATCATGATCAAGCCGAAGCTGCCGATTCCAATGAGCGCGATGATCGCCAGGTGAAGACCGCTCGACAGAGCGACCGCGAGGATACGCGCCTTGCCGCGGATCCAAATCAAGACAGCGATCGCGATTTCAATGGCAATCGTTCCGAAGGTGATGACGAACGATCCGAGCGGAGACGCGGTGATCGTGAGCGCTAGTGACCCGAGCGGTCCCGAGACTCCGAACATCTCCATCCGGGTGACGTAGTAGATCGCTGAACCATCGACCCAGGCGTCGGTCCCGAATTTAGCTGTCGCGGAATGCAGGTAGATGATCGAGCACTGGATTTTGAGGGCAATCGCCGCCGCGTGCGGGATTCCGACCCACCAGGGACGTGATGCCGTTGCAGCAAAATGTGTTGGCGACGAAGCGTTCCAGCCGTTCCACCGGTGATCGAACAGGCAGATTACGGCGATCCACCACAGCGCAACGACCGCCGCGGACTCACCGCCGTCAACGAGGGTGAGCCCGGTCGCCGTGCTCAGAGCGATGTAAAGATGCAACAGCCCGGCCCAACGGGGTACGAAACCGCTGATGACAAGCAGGAGCGCCGTGACGCACAGTGCCCGGATCAGATCCGGGGGCAGCCCAATGCAGATGAGATTCCAGCCCTGCAGAGGGCCGGCGCAGTGCTGCTCACGCGTAACCCCACCAACCTGAGGCGTCAAGAAGGCGAGCGGCGTGAAGAGATAGATCGTGAGCTGAGCGACCGCGATGATCGCTCGGCCGACCATGAAAAGCCGCCAGAATGTCGCCCATTCGGCAAGGCCCTGGATGCGTGCATGCAAGAAGGCCACTGCTGCAACCTTCATCGACATTCGACTTCGAGGAGAGCGGCGCGCTCATCGACGCGCCAACCGGTGAAGTGCGCCCTGAAATCCCAGGGGACGGGGACCGTCATCACCACGATGGACGGTCCCGCAGATGGTCGGAGTATCGGAGGAGTTCTCTGCGCTCTGCGGCGATCCCATCTTCGCGGTTGCAATCAAACAGTCGTCATCGACAGGCGCGCAATCCACCCACCGCGTTGCCTGTTCGACCAGGCTGGCGAGTTCGGTTCCCTGGGCGCGCTGCGCCCGGACGAAACCGAACAGATTCTCCCCCTTCGAATTCGGGAAGCGACTGATCGAGCTGATAGAGCTCCCCTCTAACGAGTAGACCGTTGCCTCTTCGTCGTCGGGGTCTTTCGTGAAGAACTGCCATCCCTGGGGATAGATCGCTGACCACACCTGACGAGTGTGGGCGCCGATATCACCCAGCACCGTCGTCGGCAGCTGAACCACGACCGTGATCAGGATGAACGTGGCGAATACGACGATTGAAACTCGAAAGGTGACTCTCTCGCCGGTTGATCTCGACGCGTTGCGTCCCACCAGCTTCGGCCCGGTCAGGCGCGAACACCGGACATGAATCTCGAGACGAACTTCTGTCGATCCATCGCCCCCATGCGCTCGTTACCCGGAAGATAGACGAAGACGGCGGCTGCGGCGACAATCGTGACTGCTGCAGCAGTGTGAAGACCTGCGACCTGCCACACAACGACAGCCGTAGTGGCGGCCAGTGCCCACTGCGCGACGCAAACAGACCCGTTGCACCCGTCCCTGCTCATGGGGGCTTCCATCACCTGTGCCGCTTCTTTCGAATTGGCCTCGATGTACGCCGCGAAGTCCTTCCCGAACTCGTCGATCGCTCGTTGAACAGAAACGGGGTTGTCACTCAACAGCCCAGGACGGATGCGGGAGGAGAACACGGCACTTGCATCGACGTACCGCTGTGATGCTTCGAGAGCCTGCTCGTCCGTGATCAGAGCGAGCTCTGGCAACTGCGATTCTGCAGCCGCAACAGCAGCAGGATTGCGCTCCGCGATCGGCCCTTTGGCGAGGAGAAGGAACGCGACGAGTTCGGCATCCGTGACTGAGTTCGACTCGCCGGCCAGTGAGCGGGCCCCCAGTTCGGCACTCTCGATGGGACGAGACTCGCTGAGCGTCGCCCGACGTGGATCGGCGCTGACGGAATACTCGGATCGGTCGGTCGACGTCCCCGCGTCTAGCGCGTTCGCGGTCGCCGGCAAGGACGCCGCCAGAAGCGAGATGGCAAGTCCGACGGAAACTTTGGTCGCGAGAAGAATCGTTTCGTTCCTTTCCTTGGACGCCTATCCCTGCGGTGGCGCGCTCCGAGCAATGACGGCTTTCGCGGCCTGGTTGGCGGACCGCCCAGCCGAGAGCGAAATGATCACGATGACGCCGAATCCACTCAGCGCGAGGGTGTTTCCCACCGCCTCAAAAGGACCGGAGAGTTCGACGAATAGGAGCGCGACCAGGTGTCCGATCGCGACCAGCGAGATGGCAAGGAGATAGGGGCGTGAGGACCGCTGTGCAGCCTCCCATGCCTCATCCGAGTGAAGTGTGTACTTGGTGCGGATGCCGATCGCCAGATTTCTAGTGAGTGAGCCCGAGCGAATCGAAATCATGAGCACGAGTGAGACGAGCCCCACGACTGCGAGGCCGATCATCGGTGGGAAGAACACCCGCACCCTCGCTTCCTCGGCCATCCGATAACCATCTGCTCACATTTCAAACGTTAGTGGTTAGTGACTACACCAAGAAATTAGCGAACCAGATCGAGGGAGTCAAGCACTCCTCTCAGACCGACCTGTCCACCCTCAGGAAGGGGATAACCACCCCAAAGCCAATTCGCAGCAAAAATAACGACTTGATAACTAGCCCCCGTTACCTCTTCGTTATATAGTTCAAGAGCAATGGTTGTTTGCTGTGGCAGCCATCGCGGAATGTGATTGCAGGACACTCTTGGTGCAAGGGAGAGGGCCGGCCGCTAGCCTCTGCGGCCGGCCCTCAATCTTTTAACGAGCGACCGTCCTCCCGCTCCGCGACGCGAATGCCGTGCTGGCACGGATGAGCGCTGTCGGCGCATGATGAGAAGATGCGAACGCATCGACTACTCGAGCGCGAAGGGGTGGCGTCATGAGCACGGGCACGACCGCGGCCGGTTCGGCCAAGCGATCCAGGACGACCGCGGTCTCGGCATGGGAGTCGCTGTTCCGCGCGCAGGTCGCCGTCATGCGGACGCTGGCGGCCGAGTTCCCGACCAGGGACATCTCCTTCAACGAGTACGACGTCCTCTTCAACCTCTCCCGGCAGGCCGATCGCTCGCTGCGCCTCCGCGACCTCAACAAGCACGTCCTCCTCACCCAGCCGAGCGTGAGCAGGCTCGTCGACCGGCTGGTCGACCGCGGTCTCGTCACAAAGGGACCCGAGCCGTCCGACGCGCGCGGGACGGTCATCACGATGACCGACACCGGGTTCGAGATGTTCCGCCGCGTCGCGTTCGACCACATGCGCTCGATCGCCGAGAGGGTCGGCACCCGGCTCGACACCGAGGAGCTGGAGCAGCTCGCCGCCCTGTGCGACAAACTGCGCGGCGACGGCTGACGGCCGCTTCTCCTCCACATGCTCGTTCCTGAATAAGTTCTCCACAACGCGGGCGGACCCTCGGGGACCCGACATGGGGCGCGCGTATCATTGCGCGCATGACGGCTGACGGACGCAGAAGATGGAAGTGGGCGCCCGCGCTGCTCGGATTCGTGGCGCTGAGCGGTGTCGCCGGGCTCCTCGCCGCCGCGGCGGTCACGCCCGCCGTCGCCCTCACCGGATCGGCCGCGGACTCGACCATCAGCGTCTTCGACGGCCTCCCCGAGTACATGAAGGTGGAGCCGCTGGCGCAGGCGTCCACGATGTACGCGACCTCCGGCGGCAAGCCGGTGCCGATCGCCACCTTCTACTCGCAGAACCGCGTGGAGGTCGGCTGGGACGCCATCTCCCAGAACCTCAAGGACGCGGCGATCGCGACGGAGGACCCGCGCTTCTACGAGCACGGCGGCGTCGATGTCACCGGCACGCTCCGCGGCGCGGTGCTGACTGCGCTGCACAAGTCGGTGCAGGGCGGCTCGTCCATCACGCAGCAGTACGTCAAGAACATCCTTGTGCAGCGCTGCGAGAACAAGCAGCCGGACCCGACCGCGACGGACGCGGTCCAGAAGAAGCAGTACGCGGTCTATCGGGCGTGCTACAACGACGCCACAGCGGTCGACCCGGTGCGCAAGCTCAAGGAGATGCGGTACGCGATCGGGCTCGAGAAGGAGTACTCGAAGAACAGCATCCTGCAGAGCTACCTCAACATCGCTCTGTTCGGAGGCCGCGTCTACGGGGTCCAGTCGGCAGCCGAATACTACTTCGGGGTGTCCGCGGCGGACATCTCGCTCCCCCAGGCAGCGACGCTCATCGCCATCCTCAACAACCCGGACAACCTGCGTATCGACCAGCCGACCAACAAGGACAACGGCGCGGCGAACGGCTACGCGGCGACCCTCGCCCGGCGCAACTACGTGCTCGACCGCATGCTGGTGAACGGCAAGATCACCAAGGAGGAGCACGACGCCGCGAAGGCGACCAAGGTCGAGCCCAAGATCAGCCAGATGTCGAACGGCTGCATGACGGCGCAGCAGTTCAACGCGGCCTTCTTCTGCGACTACGTCGAGCGCACCATCGAGCAGGACCCGATCTTCGGCAAGACCGCCGACGACCGGTCCAGCTACCTGACGCGCGGCGGGCTCAAGATCTACACCACGCTCAACCTCGACCTCCAGACCCAGGCGCAGCAGGCTGTGTCGTCGTACATCCCGCCGACGAGCCCCAACCTCGACCTCGGCTCGTCCAACGTCTCCGTGGAGGTCGGCACCGGCCGGATCGTCACGATGGTCCAGAACAGGCCCTACGACAACACGGCCGCGCCCGCCGCGGGGACCACCGCCGTCAACTACAACACCGACTACGACTACGGAGGCTCTGAGGGCTTCCAGACGGGTTCGTCCTACAAGGCGTTCGACCTGCTCGAATGGCTGAAGGAGGGACACACCCTCAACGAGTCCGTGAACGGGTCAGTGCACACGTTCCCGCAGACCGCGTTCCACGAGAGCGACCCCTGCAACGACATCGGCGGCGCACCCTGGAACGTCGCCAACGACGAGGGTGAGTCGGTGACCTCGACCTCTGTCATGAACGCGACGGCGGCCTCCATCAACTCGATCTTCGCGATGATGGCCACCAAGCTGGACCTCTGCGGCATCAAGGAAGGCGCGCAGGACCTCCTGGTCCACGGTGCGGACGAGGCGACCAACCGATTCATGGCCAACCCGTCGTCGGTGCTGGGCACCAACTACATCGCCCCGATCACGATGGCGACGGCGTACGCCGGCATCGCCAACAACGGCAAGGCGTGCAGCCCGGTCGCGATCGACAAGATCGTCACGAACGACGGCGCCGAGCACGCCGTGCCGAAGACCCAGTGCTCGACCACCCCGATCGATCCGGGAGTGGCGGCGGCCGCGATCTACGCCCTGCAGGGCGTGCTCCGCGGCGGCGGCACCGCGGCCTCGGCCAACCCGAACGACGGCGTTCCGATCTTCGGCAAGACCGGAACGACGGACAACTCGGTCGAGAACTGGCTGGTGACCTCCACGACGAAGGTCGCGCAGGCCACCTGGGTCGGCAACATCTCGGGCGGCGTCGCCCTCCGCAGCCAGACCTTCCAGGGCGTCACCGGCGGCAACGTCAAGTTCTCGATCGTCAAGCGGATCCAGACGGCGCTCGACGCCGTGTACGGCGGGACGGCGTTCCCGGCGCCGCTCGCGAAGTACCTCGGGGCGACGGCACCCCCGAAGGCTGCCGCGCCCAAGGGGCCTGCCGCGCCGGCGCCCCCGGCTCCGGCTCCAGCGCCCAACCCGGGCGGCGGCGGCAAGGGTAAGGGCGGCGGCCACGGCTGATCGGCTGAGCCCGCGCGGGCTCCGCCCGGCGGGGTCAGGCCGGCCGGCGCTCCGCTGAGCGCTCGGCGACCGTCTTGACGCCCTGCAGCATGGCGACCCAGTTGTCGCGGGAGTGCCGGGCGGCCTCCACGGTCGGGTTGTTGTCCTGATCGAGCGTGACGTGGGTGCCCTCCGGGGTCGCGTCGAGCTCGAAGTGGAGCGCGTGGTAGTTGTCCGGGATGTCGGGCAGGCCGCTCAACGGGCTGAAGTGCGTGAGCACGATCCGCCAGGGCTCGTCACGGTCGTCCAGCTCGATGACCCGGCCGTGGTCCTCGAACGTCTTCCCCTGCCACTCGCCGCGCCAGACGATGCGGGAGCCGAGCCTCCAGTCGGAGACGACCTCCGCCCCGAACAGGATCTCGGGATGGGAGCCGCTGGTCGTCAGCAGGTTCCAGACCTCCCGTCGAGGCGCGCGGATGTCCGCCTCGGCTCTCGCGACGTAGTTCCCCATGACGCGCCTCTCCCGCTCCCGTCGCCGCCTCGGGCGACGTTGACGCCCATCACACACCTCACGGCGCGGGGAGCACAACCCCGCGGCTCAGGCGTCGCCGAAGACGAGCGCCTCCCACGGCTCCACCGAGCCGGACACGCCCCGGCCGGCCGAGTCGGCGAGATTGCCGAGCACGAGGGCCGCGCCCTCCCACCCGTCCAGCTCCGCCGGGTCGTAGCGCGCGGGCTCGCCGCTCAGGTTGACGAGGACCAGCAGCCGGCGGCCGTCTCGCTCGCGCACGTAGGCGAACAGCTGGGGATGGTCGGCCAGCACCAGGGTGAAGTCGCCGTCCGCGACGACGTCGGACCGGTGCCGGAGGTCGATCAGCCTCCGGTAGTGGGCGAACACCGAGTCGGGGTCCTGGCGCTCGGCCTCCGCGTTCACCTGCGCGTAGTCCGGGTTGGCCTCGATCCACGGTGTGCCCGTGGTAAACCCGGCGGCCGGCGCGGCCGACCACTGCATCGGCGTGCGGGCGTTATCCCTGCTCGTCCGGCGCAGCGCCGCCATGACCGTCCCCGCGTCCTGCCCCTGGATGTCGACGGCCTCCGCATAGTGGTTGAGCGACTCGATGTCGCGGAAGTCGTCGATGGACTCGAAGGGCACGTTCGCCATCCCGAGCTCCTCGCCCTGGTAGACGTACGGCGTTCCGCGCATCAGGTGCAGCACCGTGCCGAGCGCCTTCGCTGACGCCACGCGGTGCTCCGGCCGGTCGTCGCCGAACCGGCTGACGACGCGCGGCTGGTCGTGGTTGTTCCAGTACAGGCTGTTCCAGCCCACGTCGGCGAGCCCCTCCTGCCACTTGGCGAGGTTGCGCTTGAGGTCGAGCACGCTCGCCGGCCGGTCGTCCCACTTGCCGCCCGGCCCGTGGTCGAGGTCGACGTGCTCGAACTGGAACACCATGTCGAGCTCCCCGCGGGCAGGGTCGGTGAACAGCCGGGCCGCGTCGACGGAGACGCCGGGCATCTCCCCCACGGTGAGGATGCGGTCGGCGCGACCCGCGAACACGCGCTCGTGCATCTCGTGCAGGAACTCGTGGATGCGCGGCCCCTGGCCGAAGAACGGGTAGCCGTCGCCGAACAGCCGCCCGGCCGGGATCTCGCCGTCGGGGAGGTCGACCACCTTCGAGATGAAGTTGATGACGTCCATCCGGAAGCCGTCGACCCCGCGGTCGAGCCACCAGTTCATCATCTCGTAGACGGCGTCGCGGACCTCCGGGTTCTCCCAGTTGAGGTCGGGCTGCTTGCGCGAGAACAGGTGGAGGTAGTACTCGCCGGTCGCCGGGTCGAGCTGCCACGCTGGGCCCGAGAAGAACGACCCCCAATTGTTCGGCTCGGCGCCGTGCTCGCCGGGCTGACGGCCGTCGCGCGCCGGACGCCACCAATACCAGTCGCGCTTCGGGTTGTCGAGCGAGGAGGCGGACTCGATGAACCAGGGGTGCTCGTCCGAGGTGTGGTTGACGACGAGGTCCATGACCAGCTTGATGCCCCGCGCGTGCAGGCCGGCCAGCAGCTCGTCGAAGTCGTCGAAGGTGCCGAACAGCGGGTCGATCGCGCGGTAGTCGCTGATGTCGTAGCCGTTGTCGTCGTGCGGGGAGGCGTAGATGGGCGACAGCCACACCACGTCGACCCCGAGCTCCTGGAGGTGGTCGAGGTGCTGGATGATCCCGCGGAGGTCGCCGATGCCGTCGCCGTCACTGTCTGCGAAACTGCGCGGGTAGACCTGATATACGACCGCCGATTTCCACCATGTCTCGCTCACCCGCCCACCTTACCCGCGGGGGCGCAGGCCGCTCAGCGGACGCGGGGGGCGAGCACGACGCGGATGCCCGTCCGCGCCGACTCCCGCGCCGCCAGGCACACCTGCAGCGCGTCGATCGCGGCGGCCACGGGCGAGCGGGCCGGCTCCGCGCCGGTCTCGACGCACTCGACGAAGTACCGGGCCTGGGCCGCGAACGCGTCGCCCGGGAGGTCGGTGAGGGTGTCGGTCCCGCGGTCGCCGATGACCTCCAGCGTGGTGCGGAACGGCGTGCCGGCCGGGAGGTCGGAGACCGCGAGGAGCTGGGCCACGCCGCCGGAGGCGTACTCGACGGTGATCGCGGCCGGCGTCCCGAACCCGTCTCCCGGCGCACGGACGGCGGTGACCGCGACCGGCTCGCCGAGGTACGCGTCGGCCTGGTCGACATCGTGGATGGCGAAGTCCACGATCATCCCGCCGGAGCGGGACTCGTCGGCCAGCCACCCCGTTCCCTCCGGAGCGGCCGACAGGCGCGACCCGAGCACGGCGCGCGGGAGGCCGACCGACCCCGCCGCGACCCGCTCGGCGAGCGCCGCGTAGCCTGCGAAGAAACGCACGACGTGCGCGACCATGAGGACTCCCGACGCCCGCGCGGCGGCCGCGGCGACCCGCTCGGCGTCGGGGATCGTGAGCGCGATCGGCTTCTCCAGCAGCACGTTCCGGCCCGCGGCGAGCGCCTGCACGGCCAGGTCGGCGTGGGTGGGGGTCGGCGTGCAGATCGAGACCAGGTCGGCGCCGGGGTCGGCCAGCGCCTCGTCGAGGGAGGTCGCCCAGAACGCGTCCGGCGCGGCCGGGAGGACCGGGCGCGTGCGGGGCGACACCACCCAGCGGACCGGGACGCCGCACGCCGCCCAGGCCGCCGCGTGCGCGTGGCCCATGCGGCCGGCGCCGACCACGATCGCGCCGTGCGGCGCGGCGGCCTCCCCGCTCATCGCACCGCGCGGTCGACCTGCGCGGGATCGAACAGGGCGTCGAGCACCAGCCGTCCGGCGCCGCGGATGCCGGCCTCCTGCTTCGCCACGCTGACCGCGATGTCGAGCTGGTCGGTGATCATCGGCAGGCAGTCGGAGTAGATGGCCGAGCGGACGCCCGCGACGAACGCCTCCGCCTCGCCGAGGATGCCGCCGAGCACCAAGCGCTGCGGGTTGAAGAAGTTCATGATGGTGGCGAGCACGCCGCCGGTGCGGAGGCCGGCCTCCCGCAGCATGAGCGTGGCGAGCGGGTGCGCGTCCCTGGCGAGCCGGAGGACGTCGCGGGTGTCGGCGACCTCCACGCCGGCTGCGCGCAGGGCCTGCACGATGGCGGCGCCCCCGGCGACGGCGTCCAGGCAGCCGACCCGGCCGCAGGAGCACAGCACCTCGGGTGCGCCCGGCACGGTGACGTGGCTGATGTCGCCGGCCATGCCGTGGTGGCCCCGGTAGACGCCGCCGAACGCGACGATCCCGCAGCCGATGCTGGAGCCGGCCTTGACGAAGACGAGCTGGCCGTCGGCCGTCAGCGCGTCCGGTGTCTGGGCGGTGGCGTCGAACTCGCCGAGCGCCATCAGGTTGGCGTCGTTGTCGACCGCGACGGTCAGGCCGGTGCGGGAGGCCAGCGCGGCCGCGACGTCGAGGCCGTTCCAGCCGGGCATCCGCGACGGCGAGACCATCCGGCCGGTGGTGGAGTCGACCGGGCCGGGCATGCCGATCCCGATGCCGCGCAGCTCCTGGCCCGGCGCCCCGTGCATCGCGCGGAGCTCCTCGGCGCTCGCGGCGATCCAGGCGAGGACCCGGTCGGGTCCTGACCCGATATCCATGGCCTCGGTGCGGGAGGCCAGCAGCCGCCCGGACAGGTCGAACAGCCCGAAGGTGGCGTGGTGGGAGCCGAGGTCCGCCGCGGCGACCACGCCCGAGCCGGCGTCGACCTCCAGCGCGCGCGGGCGACGGCCGCCGTGCGAGACGCCCTCCCCCGCCTCCCGGAGGAAGCCGGCGGCGAGCAGGGCGTCGACCCGCTGGGCCACGGTCGAGGGCGACAGCCCGGTGTGGCGGGCGATGTCGGCGCGGGAGCCGGCGCGGCCCGAGCGGACGAGGTGGAGAATGCCACCGGGTGTGGCCGGTGCGTTCCCGGGTGCCGCGGTGTACGTGCCGCTCATTTCAGCGCATCCCCCTGTTCGCACGCATCCGTCGCGTGCACGTCTCGGTTGAGAATACTGTACCGACTTTCTTCGATTTCGAATCAACCAAATTCGAAATTGCAAGAACATGACTTACTTAGTACGCTCATCGCATCCCGACCGATGACGATACGAGGAACCGATGGAAACACCGAACGCTCGCCCGATGGTGAGCCTGCGCGGCGTCGACAAGCACTTCGGCGACCTGCACGTCCTCCGCTCGATCGACCTCGACGTCGCGCCGCGCGAGGTGGTCGTGGTCGTCGGGCCCTCCGGGTCGGGCAAGTCCACGCTCTGCCGCTCGATCAACCGGCTGGAGACCATCGACGGCGGCGAGATCCGTGTCGACGGCGAGCTGCTCCCCCAGGAGGGCGCCGACCTCGCCCGCCTCCGCGCCGAGGTCGGCATGGTGTTCCAGTCGTTCAACCTGTTCGCGCACCGCACCGTCCTCGACAATGTCGCGCTCGCGCCGATCAAGGTGCGCAAGGTCAAGAAAGCGGAGGCCGAGCGCCAGGCGCTCGAACTGCTCGACCGGGTGGGCATCGCCGACAAGGCGGGCAGCCACCCGGCCCAGCTCTCCGGCGGCCAGCAGCAGCGCGCCGCCATCGCCCGCGCCCTCGCGATGCAGCCCAAGGTGATGCTCTTCGACGAGCCCACCAGCGCGCTCGACCCCGAGATGGTCGGCGAGGTGCTCGACGTGATGACCTCCCTGGCGCGGGACGGGATGACGATGATCGTCGTCACCCACGAGATGGGCTTCGCCCGCCGCGCCGCCGACCGCGTGGTCTTCATGGACCACGGGCAGATCGTCGAGCAGGCGACGCCCGCCGAATTCTTCGACTCGCCCCGCACCGAGCGGGCCAAGTCGTTCCTGGCCTCCGTGCTCTCGCACTGACGCCGCCGCACCAACGCTCCACAGCACCACGAACCGTCCGAACTCAGAAAGGGATGCAATGACCCGCAGCACGACCCGCACGACCCGCCGCCGGGCCGCCTTCGCCGGCGCCCTGCTCGCGGCCGTGACGCTCGCCGTCACCGCCTGCTCCTCCGGCACCTCGGCCCTCCCCGGCGACGGATCCGGCTCCACGGCCAAGACCGACACGGTCTTCTCCGGCGCCCCCGTCGCCAAGGCCGCCCTGATCATCCCCGGCTCGACCATGGAGAAGATCAAGAAGCGCGGCAAGCTCATCGTCGCCGAGGCGCTCGACGCCCCGCTGCTCTCGCAGCAGGACCCGACCGACCCGAGCAAGGTCACCGGCTTCGACGCCGACCTGGCCAAGCTGCTCGCGATCTACATCCTCGGCAAGCCGAACGTGGAGATCGTCCCGCCCGCCTCGGAGACCCGCGAGGCGATGCTGCAGAACGGCACCGTCGACGTCGTCTTCAACACGTACACGATCACCGAGCAGCGCGCGACGCAGGTCGACTTCGCCGGCCCGTACTTCGAGTCCGGCCTGTCGGTCGCGGTCAAGAGCGACAACAAGACCATCAAGAGCGAGAAGGACCTCGACGGCAAGAACGTGATCGTCGGCGCGAACACGCCGGCCGTCACCGAGGTGCCGAAGGTCGCCCCGAAGGCCACGGTCACCGCGTTCGGCACCGACCCGGCCGCCGTCCAGGCGCTCATCCAGGGCCGCGGCGACGCGTACGTGCAGGACTACACCCTGCTCGCCAGCGACGCCGCCAGCGAGAAGCAGATCAAGGTGGTCGGTCAGCCGTTCACCAAGGAGCCCTACGGCATCGGCCTCCCGCACGGCGACAGCGACTTCAAGTCGTTCGTCAACACCTGGCTGAAGACCATCCAGAAGGGCGGCCAGTGGGGCCAGGCGTGGAAGACCACGCTCGGCACCGTGACCGATTCGGCCATCCCGACCGCGCCGGAGATCGGCTCGGTCCCGGGGTCCTGACCCCGACCCAGAGTTCCTGAGCGGCATCCGCTCGGGAGCCCCGGGCGGGGCCGGTCCGCCGGCCCCGCCCGCCCCTCAGACATTCCTCACGAGTGAGCGAGCGATGAACCCCCTGATCGACAACCTCGGGCCGCTGCTGCAGGCCCTCGGCACGACGCTGATGATGGCCGTCGTGGCCGGCGTCGGCTCGATCGTGCTCGGCGTGCTGGTCACGATCGCGCGCGTGAGCCCGATCCCGGTGCTGCGCACGGCGGCCTTCCTCTACGTGCAGTTCTTCATCAACGTGCCGCTGCTGGCGCTGCTGCTGCTCGCCGTGTTCGCGCTCCCGGACGCCGGCCTCCTGCTGCCGCTGACGCCGACCGCGATCATCGTCCTCACCGTCTACGAGGCCGCCTACGTCGCGGAGGCGGTGCGCTCGGGCGTCAACACCGTCCCGGTCGGGCAGGTGGAGGCCTCCCGCGCCCTCGGCTTCACCCTCGGCCAGTCGCTGCGGCTCGTCGTCGTCCCGCAGGCGCTGCGCGCGGTGGTGCAGCCGATCGGCAACGTGATGATCGCCCTCGCGATGAACACCGCCCTGGCCGCCGCCGTGGGCGTCGTGGAGCTGACCGCCGAGGTGAACAAGATCAACCTCGTCGCGGCGCAGCCCATCCTGATCTTCTCCGGCGCAGGCATCCTCTACATGGCGATCGCGCTCGCCATCGGCCTGACCGCCGGCTGGGTCGAGCGGAAGGTGGCGATCGCACGATGACCGCACAGCTCATCCCCGACCGTCCCGCGCCGGTGCGCGCCGCGCGTGCGAAGCGTCCGCGCCGGGCATATGCCGCCGCGTTCATGTACGACGTCCCCGGCCCGCGCGGGCGCCGCCGCATCCTGCTCGGCACCGTGCTGAGCTGCCTCGTCATCGCGGGGCTGCTCGGCTACGGGCTGTGGCAGTTCGCGTCGCACGGGCAGCTCGCGCCCGAGCGCTGGGCGCCGTTCACCGAGTGGCCGATCTGGAACTACCTGCTGGTCGGCCTGCTCGGGACCCTGGAGGCCGCCGCCATCGTCGCCGTGCTCGGCGGCCTCCTCGGGGTGCTCCTCGCGCTCGGCCGGATCAGCCGGCTGCGTGCGGTGCGGTTCCTCTGCGGGCTCTACATCGAGATCGCGCGCACGGTGCCGGTGCTGCTGGTGATCTACCTGATGCTGTTCGGCCTCCCGCAGCTCGGGATCAACCTGCCGGTGCTCTGGAAGCTTGTCGTCCCGCTGACGATCGCCAACTCGGCGGTGTTCGCGGAGATCGTGCGCGCGGGCATCCTGAGCCTCCCCCGCGGTCAGCGCGAGGCGGCGCTCAGCCTCGGGATGAAGCCCGGCCAGGCGATGCGGTTCGTGGTGCTGCCGCAGGCCGCACGGAATGTCGCGCCCTCGCTGGTCACGCAGTTCGTGAGCCTCCTGAAGGACACCTCGCTCGGCTACATCGTGGCGTTCACCGAGCTGCTCTATCGCGGACAAGTGCTGGCGTCGTACCTGCACCTGCTCATCCCGACCTATGTCGCCGTGACGGTCATCTACCTGGTCGTCAACGGAAGCCTCTCGGCGTTCGCCTCCCGCCTGCAGCGCGGGCCCCGGCGTCGCCCCTCCGCACAGCCCGCGCTCCCGGCCCTGCCGGCGGCCCAGTTTCAGGAAGAGACCCATGTCTAGCACCACCGCCGTCGCAGGACTCGCCGAGCTCGCCGCCGTGCGACGCTCCGGGCTGATCGAGAGCCGCCACTTCGGCAGCCTCGTCGCCCTCGACCCGGACGGTGGGACGCTGCTGCAGCTGGGCGACCCGGACGCGGTGGTGCTGCCGCGCAGCACGGTGAAGCCGCTGCAGGCGCTCGCGTGCCTCACGGCCGGCGCGTCGCTCGCGGGACCCTCGTTGGCCATCGCCGCCGGAAGCCACACCGGCGAGGACGAGCACGTGCGCGTCGTCCGCGACATCCTCGCGGCGGCCGGCGTGGACGAGGCGGCCCTGGGCTGCCCGGTCGACCGGCCGGAGGACGAGGGCACCTTCGAGCGGATGATCCGCGCCGGGGAGCCGCGCAGCCGCATCCGGATGAACTGCTCCGGCAAGCACGCCGCGATGCTGCTGGCCGCCGCCGCGAACGGCTGGCCGACCGACGGCTACCTCGACCCGGCCCATCCGGTGCAGCAGCATGTGCGCGAGACGATGGCCGCGCTGACCGGCGTCCCGGTCGGGCACGACGCGATCGACGGCTGCGGCGCTCCGCTGTTCGGGACGACCGTCCGCGGCGTCGCGCGCTCGTTCGGGCGGCTCGTGACGGCGGCGCCCGGGACTCCCGAGCGGGCGGTCGCGGACGCGATGCGCGAGCACCCCTTCTACGTCGGCGGCAGCGGGCACCAGAACTCGACCCTGATGGAGACCGTCCCGGGCGCCCTCGCCAAGGGCGGTGCCGAAGGGGTCATCGGTGTCGCGGCGGCCGACGGCACTGCCGTCGCGATGAAGATCGTGGACGGCAGCCCGCGCGCGACGACGCTGATCGCCCTCCGCGTGCTGGAGACGCTCGGCACGGACATCTCCCGCGCGGGCGCGCTGGTGGACCTCCCGGTGCTCGGCGGCGGCGTGCCGGTCGGGCGCATCGAGGTCGGCGCGGACCTGGCGTCGGCGCTGGAGCGCGTCGCGTGAGCGGAGTCCTGGTCGAGATCTGCCTCGATGATCTCGCCGGAGTGCGCGTCGCCGAGGACGCGGGCGCCGACCGCATCGAGCTGTGCAGCGCACTGTCCGACGGCGGCGTGACCCCGTCGATCGGCACCGTGGCGACCGCACTCCGGTCGGTCCAGCGGATGGGCGTCAACATCCTGGTGCGCCAGCGGGCCGGCGACTTCGTGTTCGACGCCGACGAGCTCGCGGCGATGGTGGCCGACATCCACGCGGTTCGAACGCTGCCGAACCCCCGGGGTGTGGTGGTCGGCTTCGTGGTGGGCGCGCTGCGGCCCGACGGGTCGGTGGACGTGGATGCGACACGCGCGCTGGTGACGGCGTGCGGGGACGCACCGGTCACCTTCCACAAGGCCTTCGACCAGGTGCCGGACCGCGCTGTCGCCCTCGAGGAGCTGGTCGGGCTCGGGGTGGCGCGCGTCCTCACCGCGGGCGGCGCGGCCTCCACGCTGGAGGGGGCCGATGAGCTCGCCGCGCTGGTGACGCAGGCGGGCGAGCGGATCGTGGTGCTCGCCGGCGGCGGAGTCCGCCCCGGGAACGTGGCCGAGCTGGTCGGCCGGACGGGGGTGCGGGAGGTGCACCTCCGGGCGGCCACCACGGCGGAGAGCGGTTCGCTCGTGTCGAGCCGGTATGACCCGGGCCACCGGCAGGTGACCTCGGGTGCGATCGTCGCGGCCGTGGTCGCGGCGGTGCGGGAGGAGGCGGCGTGAGCGAGACGACCCTGGCGACACCACTCGCCCACCGACAGGGCGACAACGGTGCGTCCCCGGACTCCGGAGCCCCGGTCGTCCTCGCCGTCGACCTCGGCGGGACCGCCATGAAGGGCGCCGTTGTCGGCGAGGGAGGCGCCGTGGTCGCCGAACTGACCCGTCCCACGCCCGGGAGCGACATCCTCGGCGCGCTCGTGACGCTGTTCCACGACCTCCGGACAGCCGCCGCCGAGCTCGACGTGGTCGGCGCCGGCGTCGCCACCCCCGGCATGCTCGACGAGCAGCGCGGCATCGTCCACTACGCGTCCAACCTGGACTGGCGCGACGTGCCACTGCTCGACATCCTCCAGGGCGAGCTCGACCTCCCTGTCGCGGTCGGGCACGATGTCCGGGCCGCCGGGTTGGCCGAGCGCACCTTCGGCGCAGCCCAAGGCTCGGACGACTTCGTCCTCGTCCCGATCGGCACCGGCGTCGCCGCTGCGCTCGTCACCGCGGGCGGGACCATCACCGGAGCGACCGGTGCGGCAGGCGAGTTCGGCCACATCCCCGTCGTCGCCGGCGGGGAGCAGTGCACGTGCGGTCAGCGCGGCTGCCTGGAGGTCTACATGTCCGGGGCCGGCGTCGCGCGACGCTACCGGGAGGCCGGGGGTCCGGCCCTCAGCGCGCGCCAGATCGTCGCCCGGATCGGTAGCGACCCACTGGCCGACCGCGTCTGGGGGAGGCCGTCGACGTGCTCGCGCAGGGCCTCACCATCCTCACCCTGCTGCTCGACCCCAAGGTGATCGTGCTCGGTGGCGGCGTCTCGCACGCGGGCGACGCGCTGTTCGGCCCGCTGGAGCTCGGTGTGTCGGCCGGCCTCGCGTGGCGCGAACGTCCCGCGATCGTGCGCAGCGGGCTCGGCGGGGACGCCGGACGCGCCGGCGCCGGCCTCCTCGCGTTCACCGCCGCGCGCTAGCTCCGGCCATTCGTGCCGAATCTCGCGAAACGCGGCGCCGAACACCACATTCGTGCCGAATCACGCAGGGCCGCGCCCACTGCCGCGGCCGGCGGCGTTGGGTAGCCTGGGAGGATGCTCACGCCGCCGATCACCGCGAAGAAGCCGACCGAGCGCAGCCACCACGGGGACGTGGTCGTGGACGACTACGAGTGGCTGCGCGACAAGGACGATCCCGCGGTCGTCGCCCACCTCCACGAGGAGAACGCGTACACGAACGCGCGCACCGAGAAGCTCGCCGTTCTGCGCGAGCAGATCTTCGACGAGATCAAGTCGCGGACCCGGGAGACCGACCTGAGCGTCCCCACCCGCGAGGGCGACTGGTGGTACTACACGCGCACGGTCGAGGGCAAGCAGTACGGCATCCACTGCCGCGCTCCCATCGCCGGCCCCGACGACTGGGAGCCGCCGGCGCTGGACGAGCACGCGCAGCAGCACGGCCTCCCGGGCGAGCAGATCCTGCTCGACGACAACGCGGAGGCCGACGGGCACGACTTCTACGCGCTCGGCAGCTTCGACGTCAGCACGGACGGCAGCCGTCTGCTCTACGGCGTCGACACCGAGGGCGACGAGCGATACACGATCCGGGTGCGATCGCTCGCCGGCGACGGTACGACGTTCCCCGACGAGATCGCGGGCACCGGCGCCGGCGCGCTCTTCGACCCGAGCGGCGAGTACCTGTTCTACACGACCGTGGACGACGCCTGGCGTCCGGACACCGTGTGGCGGCACCGGCTCGGCCAGGGGCCGGACGGCGAAGCCGACGCGGAGGTCTTCCACGAGCCGGACGAGAAGTACTGGATCGGCGTCGGCCTCACCCGCAGCCGCCGGTACCTGGTCATCGAGGCCGGCTCCAACATCACCAGCGAGAGCTGGCTGCTGGACGCGGGTGACCCGACGGGCGAGTTCCGCGTCGTGTGGCCGCGCACGGAGGGTGTCGAGTACGACATCGAGCACGTCGTGGCGGGCGGCCGCGACCGGCTGCTCATCGTGCACAACGACGGCGCCGTCAACTTCGAGCTGGTGAGCGTCGCGGCCGACGACCCGCAGGGGCCGCGGCGGACGCTGCTCCCCACGACCCGGCCGTGCGCATCGAGGGGGTGGACGCGTTCCGCGACTTCGTGGCGCTCGAGTACCGCCGGGAGGGGATGACGCGCCTCGCGGTCGCCTGCCTCCCGACCCAGACGGAGGGCGGCGTGGTCGGCGAGGTGGACGACATCCTCCACGAGCTGCACTTCGACGAGGAGCTCTTCACCGTCGGCGCGGGCGGCAACCCCGAGTGGACGCAGCCGTTCCTGCGCCTCGGCTACGGCAGCTTCGTCACCCCGTCGAGCGTCTACGACTACGACGTGCGCACGCGCCAGCTCACCCTGCGCAAGCAGCAGCCGGTGCTGGGCGAGTTCGAGCCGGAGCTGTTCGAGCAGCGCAGGGAGTGGGCGACCGCGGCGGACGGCACGCGCGTCCCGATCTCGCTCGTCTACCGCCGCGACCTGGTGACCCCCGGCGAGCCGGCGCCGCTCGTGCTCTACGGGTACGGCTCGTACGAGGCGAGCATGGACCCGTCGTTCGGCATCCCGCGGCTCAGCCTCCTCGACCGCGGCGTGGTGTTCGCGATCGCGCACGTGCGCGGCGGCGGCGAGCTCGGGAGGCTGTGGTACGAGCACGGCAAGAAGCTGCACAAGAAGAACACGTTCACCGACTTCGTGGCGGCCGGGAAGCACCTGGTCGACCAGGGCTGGACGACGCCGTCGCAGCTCGCCGCGCAGGGCGGGAGCGCCGGAGGCCTGCTCATGGGCGCCGTCGCCAACCTCGCGCCGCGGCTGTTCGCCGGCGTGCTGGCTGAGGTGCCGTTCGTGGACCCGCTGACGACGATCCTCGACCCGTCGCTCCCGCTCACGGTGATCGAATGGGACGAGTGGGGCGACCCGCTGCACGACGAGGACGTCTACTACTACATGAAGTCGTACGCGCCGGTGGAGAACATCCACCGCACCACGTACCCGCGCATCCTCGCCGTCACGAGCCTCAACGACACGCGCGTGCTGTACGTCGAGCCGGCGAAGTGGGTGGCCAAGCTGCGGGAGGTCGGCGCCGACGCGCTGCTCAAGACCGAGATGGCCGCGGGCCACGGCGGGGTGTCCGGACGGTACGCGGCGTGGCGCGAGCGCGCGTTCTCGCTGGCGTGGCTGCTGGATGTGGTGGGGGCGCACCCGACCGGCGAGTGACGACGGCGTAGGTCAGCCGAGGTCGTCGGGGTCTTTGCCGGTGCGCTCGCCCGACTCGAGGGTGTCGATCGCGGCGAGGTCGGCGGCGTCGAGGTCGAAGCCGAAGACGTCCAGGTTCGAGCGGATGCGCTCCGGTGTCGACGACTTGGGGATGACCACGTTGCCGAGCTGGAGCTGCCAGCGGATGACCACCTGCGCCGAGGTCACCCCGTGCTTCGCGGCGAGGCCTGCGAGCAGCGGGTCGTCCAGCACCCGGCCGCGGGCGAGCGGCGACCACGCCTCCGTCACGATCCCGCGGGCCTCGTCGTACGCGCGGACCTCCCGCTGCGGCAGCCACGGGTGCAGCTCGACCTGGTTCACCGCCGGCACGGTCTCCGTCTCGGCGGCGAGGCGGTCGAGGTGGTGGGTGTGGAAGTTGGCGACGCCGATCGAGCGGGCGCGGCCCTCCGCCTTCAGGTGCTCCAACGCCCGCCACGTCTCCACGTACTCGTCGCGCTGCGGCGCCGGCCAGTGGATCAGGAACAAGTCGACCGCGTCGAAGCCCAGGCGCTCCAGGCTCGCGTCGAACGAGCGCAGCGTCGAGTCGTAGCCGTTGTCGGTCCACCACACCTTCGTCGTCACGAACACGTCGTCGCGCGGCAGCCCGCTGCGCCGCACGGCCTCCCCACGGCGCGCTCGTTCTCGTAGAACGTCGCCGTGTCGATGTGCCGGTACCCGGCCTCCAGCGCGGTCAGCACCGCGTCCACCGTCTCGTCCTCCGGGATCTTGTAGACGCCGAAGCCGAGCTGCGGGATGCGGTTGCCGTCGTTGAGCGGGACCTGGGGAATGTTCGGCATGGGTTCATTCTCCCCGGCCGCGGCGTAGGGATGGGAGGACGAAAGGAGCCGAGATGGCCTACGACGACAAGCGGGTGGCATTCCTGGTCGGTCCGGAGGGGATCGAGCAGGCGGAGCTGGTGGAGCCGTGGAGGGCGGTGACCGACGCAGGGGCGCGCGCGACGCTCATCTCGAAAGACTCAGGGACCGTGCGCGCCTACAACCACCTCACCCCGGCGGACGAGTTCCCCGTCGACCTCACCCTCGACGCCGCGTCGGCGGACGACTTCGACGCGCTGGTGCTGCCCGGCGGCGTCGCCAACGGGGACCAGGTGCGCACGTTCCCGCGTGCGGTCGCGCTGGTGAAGGCGTTCGCAGACGCCGGCAAGCCGATCGCGGTGATCTGCCACGGCGGCTGGGTGCTCATCGAGGCCGGCGTGGTCGACGGGCGGACGCTCACGAGCTGGCCGAGCCTGCAGACCGACTATCGCAACGCGGGAGCGACCTGGGTGGACGAGGAGAACGTGGTCGACGCCGGGCCGTTCACCCTGGTGTCGTCGCGGAAACCGGACGACCTGCCCGCCTTCAACCGGGAACTGCTGAACGTCCTCCGGTGATGTCGGCCTGCGCCCCGCCTCCGCGCCGCGTGGACGTTTCCTGGCAATGGCGACGTGCGGGGTTGCGCTCGGGAGCGGACCGCGGGACCGTGGGCGGCTCCTGGAGGACCAACGAAAGGAGAGCACGTGCTCACCCTGACCGAGAACGCCAGCACGATCGTCAAGACCCTCACCGACCAGGCGCCGCAGGACGACGCCGGGCTGCGGATCAGCAGCAGCAACCCGCAGAACACCGCGTTCGCTGCGGCCGTGACCCCCGAGCCGGAGCCCGCAGACCAGGTGGTCGAGTCCGCCGGGGCACGGCTCTTCCTTGAGCCGGGTGCCGCCGTCGCCCTCGACGACAAGGTGCTCGACGCCCAGGTGGACGAGCAGGGCGCAGTGAGCTTCGCGATCGGCGCCCTCGCCTAGCGAGAGCCCACGCGACGACCAGAAGCCGGCGTCCCTGCGACGCCCGCCTCCCCGGCCCCGGTGCCCAGAGCGCCGGGGCCGAGTCGCGTCTGCGCGCAGAGTCGTGCGGGCACGACTGGTCGCCGTTGTCAATCGCGTCGACCGGGATTTCCCACGGTGTTTTGCTGATGATGTGCGGGCGGCCCGCTCAACCCCGACGCCGCCCGCACACCAGCTCCGCGCCGCCGCGTCAGGTCACGGGCGGAGTCTGCGGCTCGCCCGCGTCGATGAGGAACTCGACGGCGGTCGTCCACAACGGAACGATCTTGATGGGCGGGATGTCCTCCTCGCCCGCGAAGTGCACGGCGAAGTGGACCTCCGGCTCGCCCTTGACCGGATCGGCCGTCGCGATCAACCCGAGGTAACCGTCGTCCTCCGTCACCCGCCAGCGGGTGCCGGACCCCGGCTCGGGCGTGATCTGCACGCTGTGGCCGCCGTAGTCGTAGGTGGGGCCGGGCGGGAGCGCGGCGCGGGAGTCGATCGTCATACTGATGTTCTACGACCGGCTCCCGCACCGGCTCAACTCGTTCACATTTCGAACAATCCGGTGTAAGCGTTCCGCCGCCTACGCTGTCGGGACCTCCTCTGCCGCCGCATCGGGCTCCGTCTCCTGCTCCGTGGCGGCGCCCCGGAACTGGGTCATGTACAGGTCGTAGTACGCGCCCTTCTTCGCGAGGAGGGTCGCGTGGTCGCCCTGCTCCACGATGCGGCCGTGCTCCATCACCAGGATGGTGTGCGCGTCGCGGATCGTGGAGAGCCGGTGCGCGATCACGAACGACGTGCGGTCGCTCCGCAGCGCGGCCATCGCGTGCTGCACCAGCAGCTCGGTGCGGGTGTCCACCGACGAGGTCGCCTCGTCGAGGATGAGCAGCGACGGGTTCGCGATGAACGCCCGTGCGATCGTGAGCAGCTGGCGCTCGCCGGCCGACACATTGCTGCCGTCCGCCTCGATCTTCGTGCCGTAGCCGTCAGGGAGCTGGCGGACGAACCGGTCGACCATCGTCGCCTTGGCGGCCGCCACGACCTCCTCGTCCGTCGCGTCGAGCCGGCCGTAGCGGATGTTCTCGCGGATCGTGCCGGAGAACAGCCACGCGTCCTGAAGCACCATGCCGACCTGGCCCCGCAGCTCGGCGCGGGACAGGTCCGTCGTGTCGATGCCGTCCAGGCGGATGGTGCCGCCGTTCAGCTCGTAGAACCGCATGATCAGGTTGACCAGCGTGGTCTTGCCCGCGCCGGTCGGACCGACGATCGCGACCGTGTGACCCGGCGCGACCGACAATGAGAGGTCGCGGATCAGCTCGGTCTCGGGGTCGTACGAGAAGTCCACGCCCTCGAGCTCGACACGGCCGTCGGCACGCTCCGGCAGGTGCTGCGTCTCGACGTCGGCCGACTGCTCCTGCGCGTCGAGGAACTCGAACGTGCGCTCGGCCGAGGCGACACCGGACTGCAGCATGTTCGCCATGCCCGCGATCTGGCCGATCGGCTGCGAGAACTCCCGCGAGTACTGGATGAACGCCGTCGCGTCGCCGATGGTCATCTGACCGGAGGCGACGCGGAGGCCGCCGACGACCGCGATCAGCACGTACGAGAGGTAGGAGACGAAGTTCATCGCCGGCATGATCATGCCGGACACGAACTGGGCGCCGACCGTCGACTTCCACAGCTTGTCGTTGCGCTGGTCGAACTCCTCGAGCATCACGGCGTCGCGACCGAAGGCGCGCACCAGGTCGAGCCCGGAGTACGACTCCTCGATGTGCCCGTTGAGCGCGCCGGTCGAGCTCCACTGCTGCTTGAACAGCTTCTGCGACCGGGTGCCGATCACCCCGGCGATCACCCCGGAGAGCGGGATGGAGATGAGCGCGATGAGGGCGAGCTGCCACGAGACGATGAACATCATGATGCCGATGCCGATCACCGTCAGCACCGACTGGATGAGCTGCGAGAACGCCTGCTGCAACGCCGTCTGGATGTTGTCGACGTCGTTGGTCACGCGCGACATCAGGTCGCCGCGCTGCCGGGTGTCGAAGTAGCTGAGCGGGAGCCGGTTGAGCTTGCTCTCCACATCGGCGCGCAGGCGGTAGATCACCCGCATCACGAGCGCGTTCAGCAGGTAGCCCTGCCACCACTGCAGGAGCGACGCGGCGACATACATCGCGAGCACGATCGTCAGCAGCCGGCCGAGCTCCACGAAGTCGATCCCGTGACCGGGCACCAGGCCGGTCGCGGTGATCCTGCCGACAGCGCCCTTGAAGATCACGTCCGTGGCGTTGCCGAGGATCTTCGGGGCGATCACGATGAGCGCCACCGAGACGACGACCAGCAGGGTCACGAATGTCATGGCGAGCCACTCGGGCTTGAGCAACCCCATCAGCCGCTTGAACGACGGCCAGAAGTGCTCGGCCTTCTTGGCGGGCGTGCCGCCGAACATGTCGCCGTCGCCCTCGGTGGGCTCGTACTCGTACTCGAGCTCCAGCTCCTCGATCGCCGTCTCGACGCCGGCCTCGGTGAGGATGCCGTCCTGCTCCGCGGCGCCGGCGGTGCGGTTCTTCTTCTGGCGCGCCATCTCAGGCCACCTCCAGGCTCAGCTGGGACTCGACGATCTCGCGATACGTCTCGCTCGTCTCCAGCAGGTCGTCGTGGGTGCCGCGTCCGACGACTCTGCCGTCGTCGAGCACGATGATCTGATCCGCCTCCCGGATCGTGGACACGCGCTGGGCCACCACGATGACGGTGGCGTCGCCCGTGGACTGCGCCAGGGCGCTCCGCAGCCGGGCGTCGGTCGCGACGTCGAGCGCCGAGAAGGAGTCGTCGAACAGCAGGACCGCGGGCTCCGCCACCAGCGCGCGGGCGATGCAGAGCCGCTGGCGCTGACCGCCGGAGACGTTGGTGCCGCCCTGGGCGATGCGCTCATCGAGGCCGTGCTCCTTGGCACGCACGAAGTCCTCGGCCTGGGCGACGCGCAGCGCCTCCCAGAGCTCGTCGTCCGTGGCGTCCGGCCGGCCGAACCGCAGGTTGCTGGCGACCGTTCCGGAGAAGAGGTACGGCTTCTGCGGCACCAGGCCGAGCACGCCGGAGAGCTGTTCCCGGCTCAGCGAGTCGACCGGGACGCCGCCGATGCGCACCTCCCCGCTCTGCGGGGTGAACAGGTCGGCGATGACCGAGACCAGGGTCGATTTGCCCGATCCGGTGGAGCCGACGATCGCGGTCACCCGCCCGGGCTCCGCGGTGAAAGCGACGTCGCTCAGCACCGGCTTCTCGGCGCCCGGATAGCCGAAGGTGACTCTTGCGACCTCGACCCGCCCGTCGGCGGGGACGCGACCGGTGCCCGCGCCTGCGCCGGTGGACGGCACCGCGCTCAGCACCTCGTCGATGCGCTCGGCGCAGACCATCGCGCGCGGGATCATCATGGCCATGAACACGCCCATCATCACGGCCACCAGGATCTGCAGCAGGTACTGAAGGAACGCCGTGAGCGCCCCGACCTGGATGTCGCCCGCGCCGACCCGGTGGCCTCCGAACCACAGCACGGCGACCGTCGCGGCGTTCAGGATGAGCATGATGAGCGGGAACATCAGGACGAAGACGTTGCCGACCTTGACCGAGATGCGGGTGAGCGCGGCGTTCGCATCGTCGTAGCGCGCCGTCTCGAACTTCTCGCGGACGAACGCGCGGATCACGCGGATGCCGACGATCTGCTCGCGGATGACGCCGTTGACGCCGTCGATGCGCTCCTGCATCACGCGGAACATCGGCAGCAGCAGCCAGACCAGGATGCCCACCACAACGAACAGCACGGCGACCGACACCCAGACGAGCCACGAGAGCCCGGCGTCCACCCGCACGGCGAGGACGACGCCCGCCACGCACATGATCGGCGTCGACACCATGAAGTTGAGCGTCATCAGCACGAGCATCTGCACCTGCTGGACGTCGTTGGTGTTGCGCGTGATGAGCGTCGGCATGCCCCAGCGCGCCAAGTCGAGCGCCGGGAGCGAGTCGACTTTGCGGTAGAAGGAACGGCGGATGTCACGTCCCAGCGACATCGAGGAGCGCGCGCCGAAGTACGTCGCCGTGATGGCCGCGGCGACCTGCACGAAGCAGACGATGAGCATCATGCCGCCGGTCGACCAGATGAAGTCGGTGTCGCCCTTCACGACGCCCTTGTCGATGATGTCGGCGTTGAGCGTGGGCAGGTAGAGGGCGGCGATGGTCGCGATGAGCTGCAGCACGACCACGGCCGCGACCGCGCCCCAGTACGGGCGGATGAACCGCAGCGCCAATCGAAGAAGAGTCACGGTGATTCCTGGTTCTGCTCTGGTGGAGTGATGTCGGGCGCACACTGCCGTCGGCCCCGCCGACACGGCGCTGTGCGATGACCCCCGTACAGCACCTAACGCTAGCGCGGACCGGCGACATCCGCCCCCGTGAGGAGACGCTGTTCACCGTCGGATATGACGCTATCCGGCACAGCGGTCAGCTCGTGACCGCATTCGGGATCTGTGGAGATCAGGCCGGCGAGTAGAGGAGGTGGAGGACACCGTTGGCATAGGCGTCGTACTGCCGCAGCCGCAGCTTCGCCTCGGGCGTGCCCTCCGGGAACAGCCGCGCGCCCGTGCCACGGACGATCGGGTACACGAAGAGGTGGAGGGCGTCCACCAGTCCGTCCGCGATCAGGGCACGCACGAGCGAGCCGCTGCCGCTGATGTAGAGGCCGCCGCTCACGCTGTCCTTGGCCTCCCGCACCCGGTCGGCGTCGTAGCCGCCGAGCGACCGCGAGTTGGCCCAGGTCGCCTCCGCGGCCGCGTCATCCAGCGTCGAGCTGACGACGAGCTTCTCGGTGTCGTTGAAGAACGGCGCCCCCGGGTCGTCCGCGGACGTGCGCGCCGACCAGGCCGGCGCGAACATCTCGAACGTGCGGCGCCCGAGGAGGATGCGCTCCGACGCGCCCGTGATGCGCGCGAGGTCGTCGCCCATCTCGGAGTCGAGTCCGTACTCCGCCGTCCAGCTCGGGTCTTCGAAGACGCCGTCGAGGGAGACGAACTCGTGCACTGCGATGCTGCCCATGCGGCCAGCTTAGGGGCGCCTCAGGCCGTCGCCACCAGCCGGTCGAGGCAGTCGTTCCATCCGGTGAGACCGGCCACGATCAGCCGTCCTTCCGCAGCTGCAGCAGCAGCTCCGGCGCCCTGGCGTCGAGGATGTTGCCGCCGATCCGCACGCCGACGCCCACCAGCACGCCGCCCAGCGCCACGCCGACGACGAGCGCAGCCCAGAGCCAGAGCGCGTCGCCGGTCACCAGCCCGACGACGAACAGGATGATCTCGGGCAGGCACAGCGCCGCGATCACTCCCCACGCGGCGAAGGTCGGGCCGAGCAGCGAGATGTTGGCGCCCGGCCGCGACCGGAACGGGTTGTCGCCCGGCTCCGGCACGGGGAACACCAGCCGGGCCGAGGTCACCGCGCATACCGCCGACCCGGTGAGCAGGATGCCGAGCGAGAGGCCGATCAGGCCGGGGAGGATGTGCCAGGCGTCGCCGACCGCCGCGCCGAAGAGCGCGATGAGCACGATCGCCGGCACGGCGAACGAGAGCAGTGCCGCCGCCCGGCCCCAGCGGTCCGCGCGACCGGGGACGGCCTTCGCGACGTGCAGCGCGAACGCGGTCGAGTCGTACGAGACGTCGGCGATCATCCCGATGCCGAGCGAGAACGCCACGACGGGAGCCCCGATCAGCGGCAGCACCGACGAGTGGTTGAGGCTCGAGTAGAACCAGAACAGCACCGGCATCAGCGGGATCACGAGGAGCTGCCGCAGGTAGCGCGGGTCGCGGAACCAGTACGTCAGGCAGCGGGCGGCGATCGCTCCCGACTGCGTGCCGGGCAGGATGCCGAACCAGCCGAGCTTGCCCTGGGCCCGGACGCGCGACGACGCGCGCGCCGGGGTCGTCAGCGACCGGGCGAGTCCCCAGCGCCACACCAGCCACAGCACGACGAAGGTCGCGACCGCGATCAGGAACCGCGCCAGCGCGCCGAGCGGGTCGCCCAGCGCGAGCTGCGACGGCACCGCCCAGACGGCGCCGAGCGGCGACCAGGACAGTCCGTCCGCGATGGCGGGCAGCGCGTCGGACGACGAGCGGAGGCCGCGCGTGATGCCGATGACGATGGGCCCGGCGAGGATGAGCGGGATGAGGATGAGCAGCCCGCTGGCCTCCCGGAAGCGCCGGCCGCCGGACAGCCCGCTCGACACCGAGGTGATGGCCCGCGACACGACGACGCAGGTCGCGGCCCCGAGCGCGCCCGTCACGAGGGCGACCACTGCGACGCCGGGGAGCCGGAGCCAGCTCAGCGAGGTCGCCAGCGACGCGAGTGTGGTCGCCGCCCCCGCGACGCCGACGACCGCGCTCAGCAGCATCCCGAGCATGAGCGGGCGCAACGGGATCGGGTAGACGGCGAGCTTGGCGGGGTCGAGGGTCTGCTCGATGCCGGACAGCAGCAGCGGGAAGACCGCCCAGCCGAGTACGGCGGCCGAGCCGCCGATGACGACCACCGTGCGCACCAGCTCGACCGGCGCGAAGCCCAGCAGCACGAGGCCGCCGAGGACGACGACGAGCGCGATGAGCGCGTACACGCCGCCCAGGATGACGGCGACGAGCTGCGAGGTGCTGCGGCGGAAGGAGTTGCGGAGGACGAGCAGGCGCAGCCTTACGAGTGTCGCAACCACTCCGGCCCCTCCCCGACGCGGCGACCGCCGACCAGCTCCACGAAGCGGTCCTCCAGGGTGGAGCCCGCGCGCACCTCGTCCACGGTGCCGGCGACGAGCACGCGGCCCCCGTTGATCACGGCGACGTGGTCGCACATCCGCTCCACCAGGTCCATGACGTGCGACGAGACGATGACGGTGCCGCCGCTCCGGACGTAGCCGTGCAGGATGTCGCGGATGTTCGCCGCCGACACCGGGTCGACGGACTCGAACGGCTCGTCCAGCACGAGGACGCGCGGCGCGTGCACCATGGCTGCGGCCAGCGCGATCTTCTTCGTCATACCGGCCGAGTAGTCGACCACGAGGGTCCCGCCCGCGGAGGCGAGGTCGAGGAGGTTCAGGAGGTCGTGGGTGCGCTCGATCGCGGTGGGCCGGTCCATGCCGCTCAGGAGGCCGGCGTACTCGACGAGCTGCTCGCCGGTGAGGCGGTCGAACAGCCGGACGCCGTCGGAGAGCACCCCGACCAGCGCCTTGCCCGCCAGCGGATCGCGCCACATGTCGGCGCCGTGGATGAGCACCTGGCCGGCGTCGGGCCGCAGCAGGCCGGTGACCATGTTGAGCGTCGTGGTCTTGCCCGCGCCGTTCGGGCCGACCAGCCCGTAGAAGCTGCCGGAGGGGACGTCGAGGTCGATCCCGTCGACCGCCGCCTTCGCCCCGAACCGCTTGTGCAGACCGCGGATCGCCACCGCGACCGCATCGTCCTGCGTCATCCCACCTCCCCTGGGCGCTCCCGGAATCCGTCCGGCACGCCCACCTCACCCTACGCGCAGCGCTCCTCGCACACACCGCCCCCGTCGAGGGGCGGGCGATCGCTAATCTGACGAGCCGCCAGTCGACCCTGTGGACCGCAGGCGAGCCGTCCACATCCCGGGACATTCCTCCGTCCAGACAGGTGCGCCGGTCAGCTCGAGGCGGACCGACGCCAGCTCTCCCGGGAGGTCCACCAGGTCGGCGGGATGACGTCCCGCGTCCGCAGGGAAGACCAGATATCCCGAAATGACACCGTCCGCGTCAGGGTTGTCGAACCCGAGGTGCCAGACCTCGTCGCCGGTCGGAACATACTCGGGCTCATAGTGGCGCCTCCACAGGGGCTCCCACGCGACCAGCTCGGTAGCCCCCGCGAAGAGCTCCCTCGCCTCGGCGTTCTCCTCCACGGACCGAGCCTGGCACGGTTGCCGGTGTATTCGCGGCCCCCAACGTGGTCAAGCGTGGCTCACGCCTCCGGAGTCCGGGTCAGACCCGCTCGAACACCGCCGCGAGGCCCTGGCCTCCGCCGATGCACATGGTCTCGACCGCGAGCGTGCCGTCGAGGGCCGGGAGCTCGTGGGCGAGCGTCGCCAGCATCCGGAGGCCGGTGGCGCCGATGGGGTGCCCGATGGAGATGCCGCTGCCGCGCGGGTTGAGCCGCGGGTCCTCCGCGTCGATGCCCCAGTCCGCCAGGCACGCGAGCACCTGCACCGCGAACGCCTCATTGAGCTCGATCACGTCGATGTCGCCCCAGGTGACACCGGCGCGCTCCAGCGCCTTATTCGCCGCGGGGACGGGAGCGACGCCGAACACCGCGGGGTCGTTGCCGGCGACCGCCCACGACCGCAGGCGCAGCACCGGCACCAGCCCCAGAGCGGCGGCGCGCTCGGGCGTCGTGACGATCGCGGCCGCGGCCGCGTCATTCTGGCCGCTGGAGTTGCCCGCGGTGACGGTCGCCTCCGGGTCGCCGCGACCGAGGATCGGGCGGAGGCCGGCCAGCGCCTCCAAGGTCGTGTCGGCGCGGGGGTGCTCGTCGCGGTCGACCACGACGTCGCCCTTGCGCCCCGGAACGGTCACGGGCACCAGCTCGGCGTCGAACGCGCCCGACTCCTGGGCGGCGACAGCGCGCTGGTGGGAGCGCAGCGCCAGTTCGTCCTGCGCGTCACGCGGGATGCCGTACTCGCGTCGCAGCGTCTCCGCCGAGCCGACGTTGCCCTCCGGCGTCGGGAAGTTCCTGCCGCCCACCGTCTCGCGGCCGCGCGCGAGAGCGTCGTGCAGCATCAGGCCGCCGGGCGGGAGGCCGCGGCGACCCTGCTCCGTATAGAGAGGAGCGTTCGACATCGACTCGGCGCCGAGCGCGACCAGAACGTCGCTCGCGCCGGTCTGCACCTCCATCGCCGCGTTGATCACAGCCTGGAGGCCGGAGCCGCAGCGCCGGTCGAGCTGGTAGCCCGTCGTCGTGACCGGGAAGCCCGCGTTGAGGGCGGCGACGCGACCGAAGGCGGGCGCCTCCATCGTGGGGTAGCCCTGCGAGCCGATCACGCCCTCGACTGCGGCCGGGTCGAGCCCGGTGCGGTCGAGGAGGGCGCGCAGCACCGTCTCGGCGAGCGACAGCGCGGACACCGGGGCGAGCGCGCCGCCCATCCGGCCGACCGGCGTGCGCAGCGGCGAGCAGACGACGACCTCGCGCAGCTCAGGCATGCGCCGCCTCCGTCCCCGCGGTCACGGCGGCCGGGATGGTCAGCGGGGCGCCCGTGGCGGCCACCACGTCGTCCACGGTCACGCCCGGCGCGACCTCCTGCAGCACCAGGCCGTCCTCGGTCACGTCGATCACGGCGAGGTCGGTGATGATCCGGTCCACGCAGCCGCGCCCCGTCAGCGGGAGCGTGCACTGCTCGACCAGCTTGGCCGAGCCGTCCTTGGCGACGTGCTCCATGACCACGATGACGCGCTCCGCGCCGTTGACGAGGTCCATCGCCCCGCCCATCCCCTTCACCATCTTGCCCGGCACCGCCCAGTTGGCGATGTCGCCGGTGGCCGAGACCTGCATGGCGCCGAGGACGGCGGTGGCGATGCGGCCACCGCGGATCATCCCGAAGCTCGCGGCCGAGTCGAAGTAGCTCGCGCCGGGCAGGACGGTGACCGTCTCCTTGCCCGCGTTGATCAGCTTCGGGTCCTGCTCACCCTCCCACGGGTAGGGCCCGACGCCCAATATGCCGTTCTCGGAATGCAGGACGACGTGCACCCCGTCCGGCAGGTGGTTCGGGATGAGCGTCGGGAGTCCGATGCCCAGGTTCACGTACGAGCCGTCCTCCAGTTCGAGGGCGGCGCGGGCCGCCATCTCGTCGCGGGTGCGGGGCATGTCAGTTCCCTTCCGGTCGGGTGCGGACGGTGACCTTCTCGATCGGGAGGTCCGCCGACTGCTCGGGGGTCAGCGCGATCACGCGGTCCACGTAGATGCCGGGCAGGTGGATGTCGTCGGGGCCGAGCACGCCCGGCTCGACCAGCTCGTCCACCTCGGCGATGGTGATGCGGCCGGCCATGCCCGCCAGCGGGTTGAAGTTGCGGGTCGACTTCTCGAAGCGCAGATTGCCGTGCCGGTCGCCGACCGCCGCGCGCACCAGCCCGAAGTCGGTGCGGATGGCGGTCTCCAGGACGTACTCGCGGCTGCGGCCGAACACGTCGAACGGGCGCAGCTCCTTGGGCGCGCTCTCCTCCGCCACCGACCCGTCGGAGGCGTAACGGATCGGCATGCCGCCGTCCGACACCGCGGTGCCGGCGCCGGTCGCCGTGTAGAAGGCCGGGATCCCGACGCCGCCCGCGCGCAGCCGCTCGGCCAGAGTTCCCTGCGGAGTCAGCTCGACCTCCACCTCCCCGCCGAGGTACTGGCGGGCGAACTCCTTGTTCTCGCCGATGTAGCTGGCGATCACCCGGCGGATGCGGCCGGCGGCCAGCAGCTCGCCCAGGCCCCAGCCGTCCACGCCGCAGTTGTTCGAGACGACCTCCAGGCCGCCGACACCGCGGGCGAGCAGCGCGCGGATCGTCACGATCGGCACGCCGGACAGGCCGAACCCTCCGACCGCGAGCGAGGCGCCGTCCGGGATGTCGGCGACGGCCTCGGCGGCCGACCCATACGTCTTATCCATCAATCTCCTCCGTGAATACTTCGCGCATGATCGCGAGCGCGCCATTGGCAGCGGGCAGCCCCGCGTACAGCGCCGTGTGGTGGATGACCTCCGCGATCTGGGCGCGGGTGAGGCCGTTGCGCAGGGCGGCGCGCACGTGCATGCGCAGCTCGTTCTCGTGGCCGCCGGTGACCAGGCTGGCGAGGGTCGCGATCGACCGCTCCGGCCGGGTGAGCTGCGGCCGGGCCCAGACCTCGCCCCACGCGTAGCGGGTGATGAAGTCCTGGAAGTCCGCGGTCTCCGGGGTGATCGCCGCCGTGGCGCGGTCCACGTGGGCGTCGCCCAGCACCGCCCTCCGGACGGCCATGCCGCGCTCGAAGGCCGCGACGGCGTCGATGTCGCGGCTCGCGAGCAGCGCCGCCAGCAGGGCAGCGGTCTCGGCGGGGTCCTCCAGCGGGACGAGGTGCGCCGCGTGCGCCAGCTCCACGAAACGCGCGTCGGGGATCGCCCCGGCGTCCTCCGCCATCAGGGCCGAGGTGGTCACCCGGTCGTGCGCACCGGCGACGAGGAGCGACGGCACGTGGAGGCCGGGGAGGGCGTCGCGGCGGTCGAACGCGCCGAGCGCCTCGCAGCACAACGCGTACGACTCGTCGTCGACGTCGAGCAGGGCCTTCAGCGCGTGGCCGCCCGGGCCGTCGGGATGCGCGGCCAGGTATCCCGGCGCGAACCAGCGCTGCGCGCTCCCCGCGACCACCGATGCGGTACCGGAGGCGCGCACCTGCGCCGCGCGGTCGGCCCAGCCCTCCGTCGTGCCGATGTGCGCGCCGGAGCAGAACATCGCCAGGCTGCGCGCACGCTCGGGTGCGGCGAGCGCGACCTCCAGGGCGACCGCTCCGCCGAGCGAGTCGCCGGCGATGTCGAACGCCCCGCCGCCGACCTCGTCGACGAGAGCCAGCACCGCCGCGGCGAGCTCGGAGATCGTGAACGGCTCGCGCGCGGCAGGCGACGCGCCGTGACCGGGGAGGTCGACGCGCAGGATCCGCGGGGAGTCCGGGGTGGCGGCCAGCCGCGCGACGACGCCGTCCCACAGCTCGGCGGTCGTGCCGAGGGAGGGCAGCAGCACCAGGAGGCGCGGCGCGGCGGCGGACGGGGAGGCCGCGGTCATCGAGCCGCGCAGTCGCGGGATGGTCATCAGTCCGCCTCTCGTTCGGGTTCGGCATGGGCGCGGTAGCGGGCGACGGCGGCGTCCACGACGGCGCCCGCGGCGGCCAGGTCGGCCGGGTCGGCGGACGATGCCGCACTCGTCGCGACGTCCGCCACGACCAGGTCGGCGACCGCGTGCGCGAGCACCTCCGCGCTCTCGACCGCGACGCGCAGCAGCCCGCGCCAGGCCTGCCATTCGGCGTGCCACTCCCCCGCCGGCCGCGCGTCGTAGCTGAGCGCCGCAGTGTGGACCGTGGCGAGGAGGCCGGGGGCGCGGAGGCCGTTCGCCGTGAGCAGGACGGCGTCGACCGGGTTGCGCTTGTGCGGCATCGCGGACGAGCCGCCGCCGGTGGCGGGGAGGAGCACGCCGGCGCGCGCCGCCAGACCGAGGTCGCGGCCGATCCGGCCGGCCAGCGCGGCGACCCGCGCCGCGGCGTCCGCGATCGCCAGCACCGGGCCGCGGTCGGTGTGCCAGGACCGGCCGGGGTCGCTCAACCCGAGCCGGGACGCGAGCCCGGCGCGGAGGGTCTGCGGGGCGTCGGCGCGGCCCGCGAGCCGCGCGAACGCCGCTCCCGTGCCCACGGCGCCGCCGAGCTGGACGGGATAGTCGAGCCGGTCGAGGACCTCCAGCGCCGACACCACGGCGTCGAGCCAGGAGGCCAGAGATACCCCGAGCGTCGCCGGCTCGGCCTCCTGCGTCAGGGTGCGCGCCAGCAGCGGCGTCGCGCGCGAACGGACGGCACGCTCCGCGAGCTCCGCGGCCGCGGCCGCGAGGGCGTCCCGCGCGCGCGACAGAGACGCGCGGGACACCAGTACGAGCGCCGAGTCCACGATGTCCTGACTGGTCGCGCCGCGATGCACCCGGCCCGCGTGCGCGCCTGCCTGCGCGCGGAGCTGCCCGACGAGCGCGATGACGGGCACTCCGGCCTCCCGCGCGCCCGCCACCAGCCGCTCCCGGTCGATGGCGGCGGCGTCGAACGCGAGCGGCTGGTATCCGGGCCCGGCGGACGAGCCGTCGAGCTCGTCCCAGGCTCCGACCAGGGCCTCCTCGACCGCGATCATGGCGGCCAGCACGTGATCGTCTCCGGCCGGAACACCCACTGCGCCGGCCGGTTCGAGGAGACCCCAGTCGAAGGGTTCAGCCACGCCCGTCCCCCACGAAGTCGAGGAAGACGGTCTCGTCCTCGCCCTGGAGGCGGATGTCGAAGCGGTAGCTGTTCTCGCCGTCGGAGGTGGCGAGCAGCGTGCTCCGCCGGGCCTCCGGCACGGTGTCCAGGAACGGGTCGCCGTCTTCGAGGTACGCGCGTGTGAAGAGGTGGTGCAGCAGGCCGCGCGCGAACACGGTCACCAGCAGGTACGGGGCTCGGCCCGGCGCCGGCGCGCCAGGCCGGACGGTCGTGAACGAGTAGTGGCCGGCCCGGTCGACGGCGGCACGCCCGAAGCCGGTGACGGTGTATCCGTCGCGCTGGAGGCTGCCCTGCCGGGAGATCGGCGCACCGCCGGCGTCGGCGCCCCAGACTTCGAGGATCGCGTCGGGGACGGGCTCGCCGTCGCCGTCGAGGACGGTGCCGTGCAGGCGGATCGCGCCGTCCCGCCACGGCGGTGCGACCTCCGGCCCGCCCTCGTACGGCAGCGCGTAGCCGAAGAACGGCCCGACCGTCTGCGACGGGGTCTGCAGGTACTGCTCGTTCGTCTCAGGCATGGTCGCCCTCCTCCGGCTCCATCCAGGTCGCCTTTCCGCCGGTGAGCACGATGTCCCACCGGTAGCCGAGCGCCCACTCCGGCTCGCTCACGTCGTGATCGTACGTGGCGATCAGCCGCTCGCGCGCGGCCGGGTCGGCGATCGACTGGTAGATCGGGTCGAGCGCGAACAGCGGGTCGCTCGGGAAGTACATCTGCGTCACGAGCCGCTGCGTGAACGCCGACCCGAAAAGCGAGAAGTGGATGTGCGCCGGCCGCCAGGCGTTGCGGTGGTTCCGCCACGGATAGGGGCCCGGCTTGATGGTGACGAACCGGTACGAGCCGTCGTCGCCCGTGATCGCGCGGCCCACCCCGGTGAAGTTGGGGTCAAGCGGGGCGGGATGCTGGTCGCGTTTGTGGACGTAGCGGCCGGACGAGTTGGCCTGCCAGACCTCCACCAGCTGATTGCGCACCGGCCGGCCCTCGCCGTCGAGCACGCGACCGGTCACGATGATGCGCTCGCCGAGCGGCTCCCCGCTGTGCTGGATGGTGAGGTCGCTCTCCTCCGCCGCGACGTCGGTGTGCCCGAACGCCGGAGAGACGAGCTCGATCTCCTCCGGGTCGGCCCGCACCAGCTCGTGGGTGGGGTGACGCAGCCGCGAGCTGCGGTACGGCCCGAAATCGCGGAGAGGGTGCGCGGGGAGTGGCCCGGCGGCCGCCGCAGCCGCGTGTGCGGCGGCGATCTCCGCGTTGATCTGGTCCTGCTCTTCGTTCATGGCATACCTCAGAAGGGGAGGCCCGCGTACTGCTCGGCGAGGGCCGCCTGCGCATGACGCGATCCGGTGGTGTACTCCAGCTGACCGAGCTGGCTGCGGTAACGGAAGGCGCGGGCCGCCTCGTCGGGGACCTCCCGGTGGACGTGCAGCATCTCCGTCATCCACTGGGAGAACTGCTGCACCTTCCACTGCCGGGTGAGGGCGGCGCCGCTGTAGCGCTTGAGGAGGGTGTCGTCGCCGCCGAAGTGCGCGGCGAGCGAACGGCCGAGCAGGGCGACGTCGGCGATGGCCGAGTTGAGGCCCTTCGCGCCGGTCGGCGGGACGATGTGACCGGCGTCGCCGGCGAGGAACAGCCGGCCGTGCTCCAGCGTGGAGGCCACGAAGCTGCGCATCGGCGTGATGGACTTCTCGGTGATCGTCCCCTCCCGCAGCGTCCAGCCGGGGACGCCGAGGCGGGTCTGCAGCGCCTCCCAGATCCGCTCGTCCGACCAGTCGTCGACCGACTCGCCCGGGTCGACCTGGAGGTAGAGCCGGGAGACCTCCAGCGAGCGCATCGAGTGCATCGCGAAGCCGTCCGGGTGCAGCGCGTAGATGAGGTCGTCGGTGGAGGGCGCGACGTCGGCGAGGATGCCGAGCCAGGCGTAGGGGTAGCTGCGCTCCAGTGCCTGGATGCCCGGGATGGCCGGGCGGCAGACGCCGTGGTACCCGTCGGCGCCGACGACGATGTCGCAGTCGATGCGCTCGGCGTCGCCGATGGTGACGTACGGCGCGTCCGTGTCGACGGCGTGCGGCGCGACGCCCTCCACCTCGAACCGGACGTCGGACCCGACGCGGTCGTGCTCGGCGAGCAGGTGGCGCACGAGCGCCTGCTGGCCGTACACGGTGACGGTACGGCCGATGAGGTCGACGAAGTCGAGGTGATGGCGCTCGCCCTCGTACTGGAGGTAGATGCCGTGGTGCGTCAGCCCGCGAGCTGCGAGGTCGGCGTCGAGTCCGAGGTCACGCAGCACGTCGACGGAGCCCTGCTCCAGGACGCCGGCGCGCACCCGACCGAGCACGTACTCCCGGCTCTTCTGCTCGAGGATCACGAAATCGACCCCCGCTCTCCGGAGGATGTGCCCGAGCAGGAGTCCAGCGGGCCCGGCCCCGATGATGGCGACCTGGGTGCGCATAGTTCCGCCTTTCGCTTCGGTGGGAAGGTCGTCCCATCCTGGGCGAACCCGGCAGGCGTCTGACCGCAGTTTCCACTGAGCGGAAGAGATTCCTCCCGAGGATCACCCCTGCGGTTGCTCGTAGTCGAGCCCGAGAACCCCGGAGATGCCGCGCGCGGCCATCCGGACGCCGAGCGTGAACTGCGGCTCGGCCTCCCGCTCGGCGTGGGCGATGATCGAGACCGCGGCCACGACCTCGCCCGTGGCGTCCCGCACCGGCGCGGCGACGGAGAACGCGCCCTGCGTGAGCTCCTCGACCGAGTGCGAGACCCCGGTCGCGCGGATGCCGGCCAGTCGCGCGCGCAGCTCCTTCTCGCCGGTGAGCGTGTTGGGCTGGAACTTGCGCGGGTGGTCGGCGAGCACCTCCGCGAGCGTGCCCTCCGGCGCGTACGCGAGCAGCACCAGCCCGACGCCGGTGGCGTGCAGCGGGAGCCGCGACCCGACGTCGCTGATGACGCGCACGGCGCCGGGGCCGGACAGCCGCTCCAGGTAGACCGCGCCCAGGCCGTCGCGCACGGCGAGATGGACGTGCTCGCCCGTGGACTCCAGGAGGTCGTCGAGGTAGGGCCGGGCGGCCTGCCTGAGGCGGCGCGCGGTCGGCTGCCTGACACCCAGCCGCCAGAGCTTGATGCCCACCCGGTAGCGGCCGTCCTCCCCGCGGACCAGACCGCCCCACGAGACCCACTCGGCCAGGAGCCGGTGCGTGGTCGACACCGGGAGGCCGGCGCGGCGGGCGATCTCGCTGAGGGTCAGCTCGTCGCCGCGCTCGAAGGCGTCGGCGATCGCGAAGACACGTTCCGCAACGCTGCGGTCGTCCTGAGCTCCACCGGCCATGCGGTCAGCTTAGGACCGGCGCCACGGGCCCATCGGCGGCCGCGGTTTGATATGTAGGTTTTTTCCTACCTATACTCGTCGCATGACCACCGCCATCCCCGCCGTCCGCATCCAGACCGTCACCATCCCCGTCGCCGACCAGGAGCGCTCCCTGGCCTTCTACCGCGACGTGCTCGGCTTCGAGGTGCGCGCCGACGCCGCGTACGGCGGCGCCCGCTGGCTCTCGGTCGCCCCGGAGGGCAGCAGCGTCGACTTCACCCTGCACCTTCCCTTCCCGGGCCAGGCCGGCCCGGGCTGGCAGCACGGCGTCGTGCTGCACACGGACGACATCGCGGGCGTGGTCGCCGCCCTCCGCGCCGCCTCGGTGGAGGTCAGCGAGCCGGAGCAGGTCGGCTGGGGCGTGCAGTCCCAGTTCGCCGACCCCGACGGCAACGGCTTCGTGCTCCTCCAGCAGGGCTGACGTGCCGACCCGCGCGAAGGACTCGGCGGCCGACCGCCTCTTCGGCGCGCTCGCGAACCCCACCCGGCGCGACATCCTCGACCTCCTCCTCGACGGCGAGCTCAGCGCAGGGGACATCGCGGCCCGGTTCGCGATGAGCCGGCCGTCGGTGTCCGAGCATCTGCGGGCGCTCCGAGACGCCGGCCTGGTGGCCGAGCGGACCGCCGGGCGGCAGGTGTTCTACGCGCTGACCGCCGAGCCCTGGACGGAGCTGCGCGACTGGCTGGCGCCGCACGAGCGGTTCTGGCGCGGGCGGATGCGCCGCCTCCACGCGACCCTCGACGCGCTGGCGGACGCGACCGCCGACACCATCCCTGACGAAAGCGAACAGCCATGACCGACCTGACCACTTTCGAGTTCGACGAGTTCCTCCCCCACCCGCCCGCGACGGTCTGGCGGGTGCTGAGCGAGCCCGACCTCCTCGCCGACTGGCTGATGCCCCACGACGGGTTCGCGCCGTTCGTCGGCACGCGGTTCGCGTTCACCACCGAGCCGGTGCCGCAGACCGGGTTCTCGGGCCTCGTGGACTGCGAGGTGCTGGAGGTCGAGCCGGGGCGGCGCCTGCGGATGTCGTGGGCCAGCGCGGGAACGGCGCTGAAGACGGTCGTCACCTGGGAGCTGGTCCCGGAGGGCGACGGCACGCGCCTCCTGCTCACCCAGTCGGGCTTCGACCTCGACGACCCCGCTCAGGCGCGTGCGTTCCAGATCATGAACGGCGGCTGGCGGTCGCACGTGTTCCGCCGGATGACGGCGGCGCTCGACGCGCTGTGAGACCGTGCTGGTAGGACGTGCTGCTCAGGCGTCCTTTTTGCGCCGCCTCCGCTGGATCTCCGGTACGACCAGCTCAGGGACCGCGCGGATCATGAACTTGTCGAAGTCCGGAACCGTGAAGGCTGCGTAACCATGGTCTGGCGTGTAGAGCAGCCCCATGTCGATGAGCTCCGCTCGGGTCGGAGCGACTTGCGTCGATTCGCGCCCCATGATTCGAGCCACGTCGGAGGCCTTCTGCGGCTCCGGACCCAGTTCCGCCATCGCTCGCATGTATGCCGTCTGCAGGGTGGTCGCACGATCCAGCCGCACCCGGAAGAAAGAACTGTCCAGCTTGTCCTCGTACGCCTCTTGCGCGGCCTCGACGTCTGTCCGAGTGATGCGGTCCTCGGTCGCGACCTCCCACACTTGATAGCCGAGCTCCTGGATGAAGTAGGGGTAGCCCTGCGTGATGCTCACTGCGAGCCGGACGGCATCCTCGTCGAACTCAACGCCTTCCGTCGACGCCGGCTCGGTGAGCGCCTTTCGCGCGTCGTCATTCGAGAGCGAATCGATCTTCGGGAACGTGAACAGTCGCTCTGCATATGACTTCGCGTCACCGGCGAGTTCCGCGATCTGCGGAAGACCCGCTCCCACGAAGGTGATCGGGAGTTTACGTTGCACGGTCTTGTGAACTGCTTGAATGAGCGCCTCCAACTGCGAGGCCTTCAAGAACTGAACCTCATCGACCAGCAAGGCCAGCCCGCGGCCCTGTTCCTCGGCCGCCTCGCCCAGTGCTACGAAGACGTCGGTGAGATCCATTCCCAGGTCTCCATGATCGGCCAGCCCCTCAGCGGGCGGGATGTCCCAGGAGACCGTGAAGCCGTCCTGGGTGGCCGTCAGTGCGAACGCGCTGAGCACCTCGGCCGCCCTCCTGCCTCTGTCCGTCCAGCGCGCCCGCGGCGAGAGCCGAAGCAATGCTGCGCGCAACTGCGAGAACATCGTCCGTCGGAATCGATCATCGTCGTGCTTACTCGCCTCGACCTCCACGACCTCCCATCGCTCGCGTCGTGCGATATCGACGAACTCGTTCAGGAGCACGGTCTTACCCACGCCTCGCAATCCGGTGACGATCATCGACTGTCCCGTTCTCCCTCGCGAAAGCCGAGTGAGAAGAATCGTGAACGCTAGGGTCTGCTCGTCCCGACCGACGATGCTCTCGGGCGAGGCTCCGGCATTCGGCGTATACGGATTGCGAAGGCTGTCCATGTGGGGACATTACTAGGTTTAGATAGGTTTATTGAAATCCAATAAAGTATCCTAAAATCCAAATAGGAGGATGCCGTTATCAGGCCTCCATCGCGCGACGGTAGACGTTGATCACGATCCCGGAGGCCGTCGAGCGCGACTCCACGAGCGCGAAGCGGGTGTACGGGAAGCCGTCTCCGAACAGCTTCTTGCCGACGCCGAGCACGAGCGGGTGCACCAGCAGCCGGTACTCGTCGATCTGGTCGTGCTCGGCGAGCGTACGGATCAGTTCAGTGCTGCCCCACACCCGGATCTCGCCGCCCGGCTCGCCGCGCAGCCGTTCGACGGCGCCCACCACGTCCGGGCCGAGCAGGTAGGAGTTCGTCCAGCCGACCTCCGTCAACGAACGGGAGGCGACGTACTTGGGGATGCGGTTGTACCGCCGGGTGAGCTCCCCTGGAAACCCTCGGCGTCCTCCGGCCAGACTCCCCACGAGCCCGCGAAGAGCTCGTACGTCCTGCGGCCGAGCAGCAGCGCCTCGGTCCTCTTCTCCCACTCGGCGACGGTGCCGTCGTCGTCGTAGTCGAACTGCCAGCCGCCGTGCTGGAAACCTCCCTCCGTGTCCTCCTCGGGGCCGCCGGGCCCCTGGACGACGCCGTCGAGGGTGACGAACGACTGGACCACGATCGAAGACATGCGGCTCCTCCTTGTCGGTGAGGCTGTCGTACCCCGTCTACACCCCGGGGCGGGTGGAGGCAACAGGGGGCGTCGAGCGGATCAGTGCGCGTAGACGCTGCGGCGATGCCCGACGCGGAAGACGGTCACCCGGACCGTGTCGTCGACGACCTCGTAGAGGACGCGGTAGTCGCCTACCCGCAGCCGCCAGGCGTCGGTGAACCCGACGAGCCGGCGCGCCCCGCCGGGCCGCGGGTCGGTCTCGAGCCGGGTGACGGCCGCGAGCACGCGGTTTCGTGCCGTGGGGTCGAGCTTTCGGAGCTCCCGGGCCGAGGCCGCGGTGAACTCGACGGTGTACGTCACCCGTCGAACTCGGCCCGGAGGTCGCTGAGCGAGATGCGCTCGCCGGTGTCGGCGCGCTTGGCGGCGCGGAGCTCGCGGCGGTCGCGCTCCAGTTCGAGCTGCTCCAGCAGTTCGAGGTCTTCGACGCTGATCATCACGGCGGCGAGCTTGCCGTGCCGGGTGATCCCCAGCCGCTCGTGACCGTACTCGGCGCGACCGACGACGGCCGCGAGGTCCTGGCGGAGGTCGCGTGCGCTGATCGAAGCATCGAGAAGGGCCATGCGCACAGCCTAGCCGATCTCCGCGTACATAGTTGCAATTATATGCATTGCGTACTTTTTGTACCTTTTCTCGACCAACCGTTCGATGAGCGCGGGCAACCGTTCGGTCGATCCGAGCCCGGCGCCTCCCGACGAGGCTGGACTCATGACCGAGACCACCACCTCCCCCGCCGCCGCGCTCGCCACGGCCCGCCGCGCCGCTCTCCGCCCGGTGCTCGTCCTCCTGGGCTGCTTCGTCGCGATCAGCGCCGCTCTGCTCGGCTTCCTCGCAGTGCTCGCGGCCGTCGGCATCGGCGCGGACATCGCCATCTGGATCCGCGGCTCGTTCGTGCTGGCGAGCGGCGTGCTGCTGCTCCTCTTCGCCGTCTCCGCGGCCCGCGGCTCCCGCAACGCACTGCTGCGGCTGCGGATCGTCTCGCCGATCGTGCTGGCCGCGATCGTCGTCATCGTATCCATCCCCGGCTTCCTGCCGGACTGGGTGCGACTTGAACAGGCCGTTTGCGGCGCGCTCGTCCTTCCGGTCGTGATCATCGTCAACCGGCCTCGGACACGAGCGCTGTTCCCTGCGAAAGCGGCGAACGCGTAGGGTCTGAACGTGATCGATTCGCGCTGGAGGACTGTCCTCACGGTCACGCCGTACGTCGTCCTGGCGGTGCTGGTCGCCTTCACGCTCGGGGTGCGGTGGGGCGACTGGGCGGCACTCGCGCCGACGCTCGTCCTGTCCGCGGTGACGGCGGCGTGGATCATCGTCATGCGGCGGCTGCCGGCCCGGGTCCGCGAGCGGCCGCTCGTCGTCGCCGTGTTCATGACCGGGCTCATCGCGCTCAACCTGGCGCTGGTGCTCCAGGAGAGCTGGTTCGGGTTCCTCACGATCGCCACCTTCACCTTCGCGTACTCGATCGTGCCGTGGCCGTGGGAGCTGCTCGCAGTCGGCGCGACCGCCGTCGTCGCCGGGCTCGCACAGAGCTCCTCGCTGGAATTCGACCTGGCCGGGATCGTCGGGATGACGGGGATCCTGCTGCTCAACGTCGTCGCCATGTGCGGGCTGTCCTGGTCGCTCCGGCTCGCCGAGCGCCAGGTGAACCTGACCGCGACGGAGGTGGAGCGGTCACGGCTCGCGCGCGAGATCCACGACACGCTCGCCCAGGGCTTCGCGGGGATCGTGACCCAGTTGCAGGCGGCGGAGCAGGCGCCGGACGACGCCGGCCGCACGCGTCACACGGACGCCGCCCTCGCTCTCGCCCGCGACGGTCTCGCCGAAGCGCGCCGCTCGGTCCGCGCCCTCCGGCCCGCGGCCCTCGACACGATGCGACTGCCGGAGGCGATCGGGCAGCTCGCGCGCACCTGGTCCGAGCGCACCGGCATCCCGGCCGACGTCACAACGACCGGCGACGCGAGCGCGCTGTCCACCGACGTGGAGGTCGCGTTGCTGCGGACCGCGCAGGAGGCGCTCGCCAACGTCGAGCGGCACGCCGGGGCGCACCGCGTACGGCTGACGCTCCGGACGGACGGCACCGGAACCCGGCTGGAGGTCCGCGACGATGGCCGCGGATTCGACCCGGCCACGCGGACGGTCGGCCCCGGCCGAGCGGAGGACGGCGGCTACGGCCTCGTCGCCATGCGCGAGCGCATCGAGTCGGTGGCGGGCGGCCTGGTGGTGGAGTCGCGGCCGGGCCACGGGACGGCGGTCCGCGCGGAGGTGCCCGCGTGAGCGCGCCCGTGCGCCTGCTGGTCGTCGACGACCATCCCGTCGTCCGCGACGGCATCGTCGGCATGGTGGCTTCCGACCCGGACGTGGAGGTCGTGGGCGAGGCGTCCGACGGAGCCGAGGCGGTCCGGCTCGCCCGGGCGCTCCTCCCGGACGTCGTGCTCATGGATCTGCGGATGCGCGGCATGGACGGCGTCGCCGCGATCCGCGAGCTGACCCGGCTCGGCCTGCGGTGCCGGGTGGTGGTCCTCACGACCTTCGACGGCGACTCGGATGTGCTGCCCGCGATCGAGGCCGGCGCGACCGGCTACCTGCTCAAGGACGCGCCGCGGGAGGACCTGCTGCGCGCGATCCGCGCCGCGGCGGTGGGAGACGCCGTGCTCGCGCCGTCCGTCGCGTCCCGGCTGGTCGGCCGGGTGCGGACGCCGGAGGCGAACCTGCTGTCGCCGCGCGAACTGGAGGTGCTGGCGCTCGTCGCCGACGGCGCGACGAACCGCGTCGCCGGGGAACGCCTGCACCTCAGCGAGGCGACCGTGAAGACGCACCTGCTCAGCATCTACGGGAAACTCGGGGTCGGCGACCGGGCCGCGGCCGTGGCGGAAGGGTTCCGGCGGGGGCTGCTCGACCTGTAGGTCGGTGCCGGATCTTGGCCTGCAGGGGTTCTGCCGTCGCGCCGAAACGAGTAGGACGGAAGGCATGGACATCGTGCTTGCTGTCCTCGAGCGCGGCGACATCGCGTACGAGATCGAGTTCGAGCGCACGAGCGAGCCCCCGTTCGAGCTGCGCGTGCCCTCCCACATCGGGGGCGCGGCGGTGGTCGACGTCTTCGACCTGGTCGACGCGAGTGAGTGGCCCGTGCTGCTGCGCTACGCGTTCTCGGAGTGCGTGCCGGCCGTCATGGGCACGCCGGACGACCTCAACGCGGAGGACCTGGGCGAGGTCGACCTCTGAGCGAGGCCGGGAGGTCCCGGCTCAGAACAGGAACAACTGCCCCATCACCAGCACGAGGATGAGGAACACGACGACCACCCCGCCGATGATGACGAGCGTCCGCCCCGACATCCTCGCGATCCCGAACCCCACGATGAAGGGCAGTGCCAGGCAGCCGATCGCGATGATCCACCAGAACGCCTGGAAGCCGGCCTGCGACGCGGACGCCAGCCGCTCCCCGAACAGCTTCTGCGTCGCCGGATGCGTGGCGAAGGCGATGCTCGCCGACAACGGGTACGCGATGAGGACGGCGGTGATCAGTCCGGCGAACGCACCCCACATCCCGCGATGGGCACCGAGGTGCAGCGTCTCCTCCTGATGCGGCGCCTGCCTGCTCTTCGTGCTCATGGCGCACATGATAGCCAGCGGGTCGGCCCGCGGGACAGCCCCGTCCTGGTGCGCGTGCGCGGCCCCGCGCGCCGCGCCGTAACAGGGTCAACTGTACGGTCTATTCTGCGGTTACCCTGGAGGAGTCACCGGCGCAGCGCACGCAGTTAGGGGCGTCACGGACGCGCCGGGGTCTTACCCGAATGTCGTGTGGGAGTGGGGGAATCCGCTCCCATACGGCCGGGTCAGTCCTCCCGGACGTCGTGGTTCACCCACGCGATGCCGAGCGTAATCCCGAGCATTTCCGGGCCGAGTTTAGGGAATCCTCGATCTCAATCTCGAAGCGACCGCCGTCGAGGGGCTTCGCCGAAATGATGCGCGCGTCGTCAGTGTCGATCCGGACACGGATCTCGTCACCCTCGTTCCATGCGGGATGGACCGCGCCAGCTAGGACGAAACTGCGTGGCCCGACGGGCAGATCTGACGGAATGGCGATGTGAGCCCCGGAGGGTCGATGTTCATCGTTGCCTGATGCAGCCTCATGGCGAGCAACGTACCGAGCTTTCCATGTCGCAGCCAGGTCACCGTGCGCGACGACCACTGCTGTCCGCAACTTCACATCCCCAACACGACCGTGCGGCCCACCCCCGCGCATCCGCAGCCCGATGGGCCGCCCACACCGCGTCGAACGCGATCACCTCCGGCTCGAACGCCCGCAGCCGCCCCTCTGCCACATCCGCGAGCAGCCCCGTCAGCATCCGCCGGTACTCCGGCCGCTTTCGCAGCACCCAGAACGGCACCGAGCACACGATCTCCCTCGGGTGCCCGAACCGCCGCAGCACGGCCTCCGCCGACCCGCGCACGGCGTCGTCACGCTCGTGGCCCGCGCGCCCAGCGAACGCCGTGCGGACGACGACGCCGGACAGGGCTACCGCCTCGCGGACCAGCGGCGAACCGGTGTGGTCGATCGCGGCGTCCGCTCCGCCTCCGGTCTGCTCGCGGACCGACGCGGGCCAGTGGGGGTCTCGGTAGTCGACGAGGGTCACGTCCGCAGCGGACAGGCCGGGCGGTGGCGTCGTCCCGGTCCCGAGCACCGTCCGGCCGTCGCGCAGCGCTAGCTGGGCGGCGAGGGAGCCGACAGCTCCCGTCACGCCCTGGATGAGGACGCTTCGCGCAGGCCCGGCGTAGCGGAGGGCGAGTGCGGCGGTCACGCCGTTGAGCGGGAGGACGGCGGCGGCCTCCGAGGTCAGCGCGTCAGGGACGGCGACCAGGAACGTCGGCGACACCACGAGCCGGGTCGCGTGGGCGCCCATCCGCGGGAGCACCCCGGCGACGCGCGCGCCGGTGCGGAGGCCGAGTGCCGCCGACACCGCGGACTCCGTCTCCAGCACGCCGACGAAGTCGTAGCCGGGGACGAAGCCCGGGACCGGCTGGAGCACGTAGCCTCCGCGCCGGGCCAGCACGTCCGTGGACCCGAGCGCCGCGTGCGTGACGCGGACGAGGACCTCGTTGCCGCGCGGCCGGCGCAGCGTCTCGTGGGCGAGCGCGATCGCGGACGGGTCGCCGAAGCGGACCACGCGTGCCGCCATGCGTTCCACGGGACGCTCCGGTTGGCTTCCCATCGCCGTCAGCCGGCGCGGCTCTGCAGCAGCCCCGCGCGCTCGGGGTGCGCGTCGAACCAGTCCGCCACGTACCAGCACATCGGCACGATCCTCCGGTCGGAGGTGCGCTCGATGTCGTCGACGGCGTAGGCGACCAGGTCGGCGGCGTAGCCGTGGCCGCGCTGCGCGGGGACCGTGAACGCCCGGGTCAGCGAGATGGACGAGCCGAGGACGCTGTAGTCGAGGACGCCGACGAGCTCGCCGTCGATCCGCATGGCGTAGCGGCGCGCGTCGGTCTCGTTGCTGAACTCCGTGGACATGCGCCCATCGTACGTCCGTCGCGCCTCCCCGTCAGGAGAGGTATCGTGAACGAGGTGGGACCCGAACCCGCACCCTCGGACTCCCGCGTGCACTCCGCGATGCAGCCACAGCAGGCCAGCCGCGTGCGACGACCGTCGCCCGCGTCGCGCACCCGAACCTGGAGCCGCACCCGTGCCGACCGACACTCCGTCGCCCGCCCTGTCCCCTGCCCACCAGGCCCTGCTCGAACAGGTCCCGATCGGCGAGCACTCCGTGATCGACGCGGAGGTGGTCCCGTACGAGCACGAGGGCCTCCCGCTGGAGGGCTACCTCGCCAGGGACGTGCAGGCCGACGACCGCCGCCCGGCCGTGCTGATCCTCCACGACTGGCACGGCGTCGGCGACAACGTGCGGATGCGCGCGCAGATGCTGGCCCGCCGCGGCTACGTCGCGTTCGCCGCGGACCTGTACGGCGCCGACGTGCGGCCCAGCGGCGAGGAGGCGTCGGCGGTCGCCGGGCAGTACTACCGCGACCTCCCGCTGTTGCGCTCGCGCGTCGCGGCCGGCTTCAGCTGGCTGCAGCAGCACCCCGCCGTCGACCCGGCCCGGCTCGCGGTCATCGGCTACTGCTTCGGCGGGACGGCCGCCCTGGAGTTCGCCCGCACGGGGGCGCCGGCCCGCGGCGTGGTGTCGTTCCACGGCGGCCTGATCGCCCACGACCCGTCCGACGCGGCGGCGATCGCGGCCTCCCTCCTCGTCCTGAACGGAGGCGCGGACCCGGTCGTCCCCGACACCGCGGTCGCCGCGTTCCAGGACGAGCTGCGTGCCGCCCCGCACGTCGACTGGCAGCTCACCACGTACTCGGGAGCGCCGCACGCGTTCACCCTCCCGGGAGGCGACCGCTACCGTCCGCTGGCCGACGCGCGGAGCTGGCGGGCGCTGGCGTGCTTCCTGGACGAGGTGTTCGCCTGAGCTGATTGGCGGTCTGCGAGGCGGTCATGTAAGCTCTAACAGGCCCGCGCGGAGAACGCGGCTGGGTCATGCGCCACTAGCTCAACGGATAGAGCATCTGACTACGGATCAGAAGGTTGGGGGTTCGAATCCCTCGTGGCGCACACTGGTTGAGACAGTAGAGAAAGCCCCGGCGGAGAGCCGGGGCTTTTTCGTTGGGTCGAACGGCGTGGGCGACGGACGACTTCCGCGAGAAGTTGCGCTCTCAGCGCTGCGTCGGTTAAGTGGGCGGGCCGCCGGCCGTTGTCGCCAGTCGCGGCCCGCCTCACTATTCAAGAGCTTGGCACGTCGCGGCCATGACGTGCGCACCGCAACGCGTTCTGCTCAAACGAGCAGAACGCTCACTCGAGGTCGTACGTCAGGTGGGTCGCCGTCGTGGTGACCACGACCTCCCGCTGCACGAGTTGCCGCGGCCGCGACCCGGTGAACAGGGGCGTGCCCGCGCCGAGGATGATCGGTGACAGGTGCAGGACGAGCGTGTCGACCAGGCCCGCGGCGAGCGCCGAGCCGACGAGGGCGCCGCCGCCCATGATGACCGCGTCCAGGTCGGCGCCGCGCTCCGCGGACGCCGCTTCGGCGCGCGAGCGGGCGGCGGCGACGGCGTCCTCCAGGCCGGTGGTGACGAACGTCCAGTCCAGTCCGGTGAGGCGCACGGCGGACGGGGCCGAGGTCGTGACCACCAGGAACGGAGGCTTTCCGACCTCCGTGGCGCCGTAGCCGAGGTCGTCGCTCCAGCCTCCCGGGCCGTCCACGACGTCGAACAGGTTGCGGCCCATGACCACGGCGCCGGAGCGCTCCGTCGCCGCGGCGAGGATGCGCTTGTCGTCGGGGTCGTCGGAGAACACCCAGCGGTGCAGCGGCTCTCCCCCGGTGCCGAGCCCGTTGCCGGGGCCGGCGTCCGGGCCGGTGACGTAGCCGTCCAGCGAGACGGTGATGTCGGCGACGACCCTGGTCATCGCGTTCAGCCCCTCGCCAGCAGCTCGTCCAGCTTCTCGTAGCCCTCGCGCATCCCGTACTCCATGCCCGAGGAGATCATCGCCTCCAGCGCCTCCTTCGACGGGAACACCGAGTGGCCCGCGAGCCGCGTGCGGCCGCCGGGGAGCGGTTCGAAACGCAGGAGGTCGAGGCTCACCTGGTCGGGTGCGCCGAGGAACTCGAAGGTCTGGATGATGAGCTCGTTCTCGACCACAGTATGGATGACGCCGCGGAAGGCGTAGACGGCGCCGTCGGGAGCCTTCTGCTCGAACGCGTAACCGCCGCCGGTGCGGAAGTCCCACTGGGTGATCGTGTTGTCGAGGCTGCGGGGGCCGATCCACTGCACGTACAGGTCGGGGTCGGCGTGGGCGCGGAAGACCGCCTCGACGGGAGCCTCGAACTCCCGCGTGATGTCGGCGTACGAGGTGCCGGGTACGGCATCGATGACGACAGGGTTGGTCATGATTCCTTCTCCTTGGTTCGCTTGCTCTGTTCTGGTGAGGATGCCGGGGGCGCGGCGAGCAGGGCGTCGAGCCTGCGGTACTGCCGCTCGGCCTCCAGGCGGTACCGATCGATCCACGAGGTCAGGCGCTCCAGCGCGGCGGCGTCGAGGTGCACGGGGCGGCGCTGCGCCTCGCGGGTGCGCCACACGAGCCCGGCGGACTCGAGCACGCTGATGTGCTTGGACACCGCCTGCAGGGTGATCTCGAACGGCTCGGCCAGCTCGTTGACCGTCGCCGGACCGCGGCTGAGCCGCGCGACCATCGCGCGCCGCACCGGGTCGGACAGGGCCGCGAAGGCCCGGTCGAGCTGGTCATCCATCGTTATCAACCTGTCCATTTATCAATCAATCGGTTGATAAAAGGATAGATCGAGTGGAGGGAGGCGTCAAGCCCTGTCGTCCGGGTCAGGACGGCAGCGAGACCCCCACGACACCGGGCACGGCGCCGGTGTAATCCCGGAGGCGCTCCAGTCCGTCGGTCGTCGCCGAAGAGTGGGCGCCGACCACGACGACCCGGCCGCCCGACGCGACAGCGGCGACGAGGCCGGCCTCGGCGTCCTCGAACACGACGCACCGCCCGATCGGCACACCGAGACGATCGGCGGCGAGCAGGTAGCCCTGCGGGTCGGGCTTGCCGCGGGACACATCCTCGGCGGCCACCAGTACGTCCGGGACCGGGACGCCGGCCGCCTCCAGTCGTACGATGGCGAGCTCGCGCGGCGCGCTCGTCACGATCGCGACGGGTGCCCCCGCTTCGGCGAGCGCCGTCAGCAGCGCGACGGCTCCCGGCAGCTCCACGATGCCGTCGGTGCGAGTGAGCTCCTCGGTGACGAGCCCGGCGACCAGTTCGGCGCGCCGCTCGGCGGGGAGGTCGGGAAAGAAGTGCGCGACGGTGTCGACGGCCTGCCTGCCGTGTGCGTAGGCGAGGATCTCCGCGGGGTCGAGACCGTGACGCCGGCCGAACTCGCTCCAGACGGCCTCGACCACGGCGTGCGAGTCGACGAGGGTGCCGTCCATGTCGAAGAGGAATCCGGATGCGCTGATCTCCATCGGACCAGCCTAGGCGGCGCCCGCGGCGGAGGCCGCGGGCGGCTCTCGCTCAGCGTCCGGTCGTGCGCGCGTCCTGCGCGGCCCGCAGGTCGGCCAGCCCGCGCTCGGTCTCGCGGGTGACGCGGCCGCCACGTGCGGCGACCGCCGCGGGGAGCCAGTCGCTCAGCACGAAGCGGCGACGGCGCGGCTGGATCGGCTCGCCCCCGTTGGTCTTGACCGGGCGGGCCACCCAGCCGTGTTCCATTCCTTGTACCCAGGTTCCATTTGCCATGTCTCCAACGTTACGAGCGAAAATATTCGGCCACCATATGGCTTCAGGTCTATCTTCGCAAAGATACGGCCAGTACACTCGGGATCATGTTGAAGCGCGTGGCCGTCCCCGTCATCGACGAATTCGCGATGTTCGAGTTCGGCGTCATCTGCGAGGTGTTCGGACTCGACCGCAGCTATGCGGGGATCGAGCCGTTCGACTTCCGGGTCTGCTCGGCGACCCCGGGCGAGCCGATCCGGAACGAGACCGGCGTGCAGCTGATCGCGCCGTACGGGCTGGAGGCGATGGAGGACGCCGACCTCATCGCGGTGCCGGCCGCCACCATCCGCGACGAGTACCCGGAAGAGCTGCTCGACGGGCTCCGGCGCGCGCACGCCCGCGGCGCGATCCTGCTCAGCGTCTGCTCCGGCGCGTTCGTGCTCGGCGCCGCCGGCCTCCTCGACGGCCGCGAGGTCACGACGCATTGGCGGTACGCCGACGCGCTCCAGCGCCGCTTCCCGCTCGCGCGCGTGAACCCGGACGTGCTCTTCATCGACGACGGCACGATCATCACCAGCGCCGGAACGTCCGCCGGCATCGACGCGTGCCTCCACCTGGTGCGGCGCGAGCTCGGCAGCGCGATCGCCAATACGATCGCGCGCAACATGGTCGTGCCGCCGCAGCGTGACGGCGGCCAGCGGCAGTACATCGAGCGGCCGGTGTCCGACTGCGAGGACGACACCTTCAGCGAGCTGCTGGAGCACCTGAGCACCACGCTGGACGAGAACCACACCGTGTCCGGCCTCGCCGCCAGGACCCACATGTCGACCAGGAGCTTCTCGCGCCGCTTCGTCGCCGAGACCGGGGTGCCGCCGATGCAGTGGCTCACGACGCAGCGCGTCCTCCACGCCCGGCTCCTGCTGGAGACCACGGACATCCCCGTCGAGGAGGTCGCCCGTCGCAGCGGGTTCGCGAGCGCCACGCTGCTGCGCCACCACTTCGACTCGGAGGTCGGCGTGCCGCCCACGCGCTACCGCGCGGCGTTCGCGAGCCGGTGACGCGCGGGGAAACAATCCGCCGCCGCCCTGGTTGACTCGGAGGACGACCACCCGCGACGGAAGGACCTCCTCATGGCCACGCAGATCCAGTACGACCGGCTCGGCGATCCCGAGGTGCTCCAGGTGGTCTCGGTCCCGGACCCGGTCGCGCCCGACGACGGCGTGGTGGTGGAGGTGCGCGCCGTCGGCGTGAACCCGATCGACGGCAAGCTGCGCAGCGGCGGCCGTCCGAGCGCTCCGATCACCGAGCCGCGCGTACCGGGAAGCGACGCGGCGGGCGTCGTGCTCTCGGTCGGGGCCGGCGTGGACGGCTGGGCGCCGGGCGACGAGGTGGTCGTCCGCAACGCACGCGGCGCCTACACCACGCACCTCGTCGCACCGGCCTCCCACCTCGTGCGCAAGCCGGCCGCGGTGAGCTGGGAGCAGGCGGCGGCGATCGGCGTCCCGGTGAGCACGGCACACCAAGTACTGGTCTCGCTGGGCGTCCGGCCGGGGACGACGCTGCTCATCCACGGCGGCTCCGGCAGCGTCGGGAGGGTGGCGATCCAGCTCGCCAGGCGGATGGGCGCCACCGTGATCGCGACCGGGTCGCCGGCGAACCACGAGCGACTCCGCGCCCTCGGGGCGACTCCCGTGTCGTACGGCGACGGGCTGCTGGAGCGCCTGCAGGCCGCCGCGCCGGACGGGTACGACCTCATCCTCGACGCCATCGGCTCCGTCGAGGCGCTGGAGGCCTCCTTCGCGCTCGTCGACGACCGCTCGCGGATCGGCACGATCGTGGTCGGGCCGCGCGCGGCCGAGCTGGGCATCCGCGCGTGGGGAGGCGGGAATCCTGTTCCGCTGACGGCCGACGAGCTGCGGCTGCGCGACGACGCCTTCGCGCTCGCGCTCGACCTCGTCGCCGAGGGTGGGCTGGAGGTGGACATCGCGCGGACGTTCCCGCTGGCGGAGGCCGCCGACGCCGCGCGGCTGGTGGAGTCGGGGCATCCCGGCGGCAAGGTGATCCTGCTGCCGTGACCCGTCCCGGGTCAGTGGTGCAGCAACCGCCGGTGGACGGCGTGCGCGACCGGGAGGTCGTCCCCTCGGTAGTGCTTGAGCAGCCTCCAGTTGCGCAATGCGAGCCGGGCGCAGACCGCGACCGTCACGACCCCGCACACGACGATCCCCCACGCCCGCGGGTTCTCGCCCTCGGTCGGGATGAGCACGGTGACCGCGACCGTGAAGACCAGCGCGAGGACGGCGAACAGCACTCCCAGCCCGACGCGACGCAGCGCCCGGGCGCGCTCGACACGGTCGCCCATGCAGCGAAAATTACTCCGCGCGACGGGCGTGCGCCAGGTCGTACACACGGCTCCAGCCGAGCTCGAAGCCGACCTCGTCGATCCGGCCCTCGTCCCGCGCGCGCTCCAGTGCGAGCAGCGACGCGAGGGAGGCCGTGACCACGTGCTCGTCGCCGTACCTCTCGTACCGGTCGCCGACCGCGACCGTGGAGCAACGGATCACGCGGCATTCCCTCCACACCCGGCGAGTCAGCACCGCGGCCACGATGAAGCCCGCGACGTAGACGGCCACCAGCGCCCCGATCGCCGTCACCGCGGGAGCGGGTGCGAGCACGAGCGCGGGGACGAGGGCGAGCAGGCCGCCGACGGTCGGCCAGCGCCGCCGGAAGACGATGGCGCGGCGCTCGGCGGAGGTCGTCCCCGGCGGGTAGACGAACAGCCGGCGCGCGCTCACCCCGGTGCGCGCGGTGTACAGCGCGGAGGTCTCCTCGAACCAGCCCCAGCGGTGGGCTCCCTCGAAGAACCGCTTCGCCCTGCCGCGTGCGGGAGGTCGCTCGATCGTCGTCACGGAGATCGGTCTACGCCGCCACGGGCGCGGTGGCGCGCATCCTCACAGAATCCATGCGCGCTGCGGGCGGAACCAGACGATCTGCACACGGCGCCCCTCCGTCCGCCGTCATTCGGCCGTGGCGGCGGCGCCGAACCGCTCCTGCCATTCGGCGTAGGTATGGTCGCGTCCGAGCGGGCACTCGCAGCGGATGAGGATCGGCTGACCGGTCACCACGCTGGTCGCGCGCTCCACGTGCGGCACGGTCGGCCCGGCATCGGACGGGACGCCACGAGACTGCGGTTTCATGGATGCGAGTATCCGGTGTCCGCGCGGTCCTCCCGCGGTCGGCGCCACGGTCCCGCGTGAGCAAACATGCAGGATTTCACCTGCGCATTCACTGTCCAGAGGTCGGTGGTGGCTGGCAGGATGACGTCATGGCCGTCACCTTCCTCCAGCCGGACGGGCTCGTTCGCAGTCCCGCCTTCAGCCACGTCGCCGTCGTCCCCGCCGGATCGGCGACCGTCTACGTCGGCGGCCAGAACGGCGTCGACGAGACCGGCGCGCTCGTGTCGCCGGAGGTCGGCCCGCAGTCCGCGCGCGCCCTCGACAACGCGAAGGCCGCCCTCGCGGCGGCGGGAGCGACGCTCGACGATGTGGTGCAGTGGTTCGTCCTCATCGACGCCTCCGCCGACCTCCGCGCGGCGTACGGGGCCATCGCGCCGCAGCTCGCCCGGGAGGGCGCACCGCCGCTCGTGACCGGGTCGCGCGTCGCGGGGCTGGGGGTGCCGGGGGCGCTGATCGAGATCAGCGCGATCGCGGCGCTGTCCTCCTGAGCGGCCCCGCCCTCCTGAGCCGTCAACGCGAGAGCCCCCGCCCAGCTGGGCGGGGGCGACTCGCGGAGGACGTCAGTGCTTGAAGGCGTCCTTCACCTTCTCGCCGGCGTTCTTGAGGTCGGCCTTGGCCTGGTCACCCTTGCCCTCGGCCTCCAGGCGCTCGTTGCCGGTCGCCTTGCCGGTGGCCTCCTTGGCCTTGCCGCCCGCGTTCTCCGCGGCGTTCTCGATCTTGTCGTCCAGTCCCATGATGTCCCCTTTCGATCAGGTCGCCACGACGTTCCCACGGTGTCGTGAGCTGGTCCAGGGTGCACAGCCGCACGGGTTTTTCAATCCCCTCAGTCCTCCACAGGGCGGGTGCAAGCGCGAGTTATCCACGGGAATGTCCAGCCCCTTCCAGCGGGGTTCGCCGCGCGAAAGAATCCTTGGTGTGAGCCACGACGTCCCGAAAAGCACCTACCGCCTCCAGATCACGCCCGACTTCACGCTGAGGGACGCCGCGCAAGTGCTCGGCTACCTGCGCCGTCTGGGCGTCGGCGCCGTCTACCTGTCGCCACTGCTCCAGTCGTCCGCGGGGTCCGCGCACGGCTACGACGTGGTCGACCCCACGCGGGTGGACGAGTCGCGCGGCGGCCCGGAGGCGCTGCGCGAGTTCGCGGACGCCGCCCACCGCCGCGGCCTCCAGGTGATCGTGGACATCGTGCCCAACCACCTCGGCGTCGCCGTGCCGCAGGAGAACCCGTGGTGGTGGGATGTGCTCCGCTTCGGCCAGGAGTCCGCGTACGCCGGGCACTTCGACATCGACTGGGCGTTCGGCGGCGGCCGGCTGCGCCTGCCGGTGCTCGGCGACGGTCCGGACGAGGAGGACGCGCTGCGCGTCGTGGACGGCGAGCTGCGGTACTACGACCACCGGTTCCCCCTTGCTCCCGGCACCGAGTTCGCGTCGCCACGCGAGGTGCACGCCCGCCAGCACTACGAGCTGATCTCGTGGCGCCGGGCCGACGCCGAGCTGAACTACCGCCGGTTCTTCGCGGTGAACTCGCTGGCCGGGGTGCGGGTGGAGGACCCGCGGGTCTTCGACGACACGCACGCCGAGATCGCGCGCTGGGTGCGCGAAGGGCTCGTGGACGGCCTCCGCGTCGATCACCCGGACGGCCTCCGCGACCCCGGAGACTACCTGCGGCGGCTCGCCGACCTGGCCGACGGGCGCCCGGTCTGGGTGGAGAAGATCCTGGAGGGCGACGAGCGCATCCCGAGCTGGCCGATCGCCGGCACGACCGGGTACGACGCGCTCGGGCTCGTGGATCGGGTGTTCGTCGACCCGGCGGGCGAGGAGCCGCTGACGGCGCTGGCGGAGGAGCACGACGCGCGCGAGGAGAGCAGGGACTGGCCGGGGCTGGTGCACCGCCGCAAGCGGGCGGCGGCCGATGGGATCCTGCGATCGGAGGTGCTGCGTGTCGTGCGCGACCTGGGCGGGGAGGGTGTCGACTCCGACTCCGACTCCGACTCCCTCGCCGACGCCGTGGCCGAGCTGGCTGCGGCTTTCCCGGTCTATCGGAGCTACCTCCCGTTCGGCGACGACCACCTGCGGGCGGCGCTCGACGCCGCGTCCGCCTCGCGGCCGGACCTCGGCGACGCGCTGCGCGCACTCGGCACGGCCTTCGCGCCGGGCTCCGATGGTGCCGTAGAGCCGGCCTCCGCGCGCTTCCAGCAGACCAGCGGCGCGATCATGGCCAAGGGCGTGGAGGACAACGCCTTCTACCGGTACACCCGGCTGGTGTCGCTGACGGAGGTCGGCGGCGACCCGTCGGAGTTCGCGGTGTCCGTGGCGGACTTCCACGGCCTCCAGCAGGGCCGACTGGCCGACCTCCCGCACTCGCTGACGACCCTGAGCACGCACGACACCAAGCGCAGCGAGGACACCCGGGCGCGCATCGCCGTGCTCGCGGAGCTGCCCGAGCGCTGGGGCCGGTTCCTCGCGGCGGTGCGGCAGCGCGTGTCGATCGGCGATGGGTCGCTGGAGAACCTGCTCTGGCAGTCGATCGTCGGAGCGTGGCCCGCGTCGCGGGAGCGCCTCCAGGCGTACGCCCTCAAGGCCGCGCGGGAGGCCGGCGCGGGCACGAGCTGGACCGACCCGGACGCCGCCTTCGAGGACGCGATGGGCGAACTGGTGGACGCGGCGTTCGACGATCCGCGCGTGGCGGCGGAGGTCGCGGCGATCGCCGCGATCGTCGACGCGCCGGGTGCGAGCAACGGCCTCGGCGCGAAGCTCGTCCAGCTGACCATGCCCGGCATCCCGGACGTCTACCAGGGCTCGGAGCGCTGGGAGCGGTCGCTGGTCGACCCGGACAACCGCCGCCCGGTGGAGTTCGACGCCGCGGCCGGGCTGCTCGCCCACCTCGATGACGGCTGGGCACCGCCCATCGACTCGTCGGGAGCGGCGAAACTGCTCCTGACCTCCCGGGCGCTGCGGCTGCGCCGCGAGCGTCCGGAGCTCTTCGCGGAGTACCGGCCCGTGACGGCGGACGGCGAGCGCGCGGAGCACCTGGTGGCGTTCGACCGCGGCGGGGCCGTCACGCTGGCCACCCGGCTCCCGGTCGGGTTGGCTCAGGCGGGAGGATGGGGCGACACCGCGGTCGACCTGGGACCGGCGACCTATCGGGACGAGCTGACCGGGCGCGAGGTGAGGGGCAGGGCACGGCTCGCCGAGCTGTTCGACCAGTACCCGGTCGCCCTGCTGGCGGTGGTCCGATGAGCGCCACTTTCCCGGTGTGGGCACCGGACGCCGGTGCGGTGGAGGTCGAGGTCGCGGGATCCGGGAGGCATCCGCTCCAGAAGGACGAGCGCGGGTGGTGGCGTCTGCCCGCACCCCTCGACGGCGCCCCGCTCGACTACGGCTTCGTGGTCGACGGAGCGGGCCCCTTCCCCGACCCGCGCTCGCGGCGCCAGCCCGGCGGCGTCCACGCGCTGAGCCGCACCTGGGATCCCGGCGCCTTCGCCTGGACCGACGACGACTGGCGCCCCGGGACGCTCACCGGTCGGGTGATCTACGAGCTCCACCTCGGCACCTTCACGCCCGAGGGCACGCTGGACGCCGCGGCCGCGCGGCTCGACCACCTCGTGGACCTCGGCGTGGAGGCTGTCGAGCTGCTGCCGGTCAACGCGTTCAACGGGCCGCACGGGTGGGGCTACGACGGGGTCCTCTGGTTCGCGGTGCACGAGCCCTACGGCGGTCCCGACGCCTACCAGCGGTTCGTGGACGCATGCCACGGCCGCGGGATCGCGGTCATCCAGGACGTCGTCTACAACCACCTCGGGCCGAGCGGCAACTACCTCCCGATGTTCGGCCCCTACCTGAGCGAGGGTCGCAACACCTGGGGCTCGTCCGTCAACCTCGACGGGCCCCGCTCGGGCGAGGTCCGGCGGCTCATCCTCGACAACGCCCGGTTCTGGCTGCGCGACATGCACGTCGACGGCCTGCGGCTGGACGCCGTGCACGCACTCCACGACAGCAGCGCCGAGCACATCCTGGAGGCGCTCGCGAGGAGGCCGCCGGCATCCGCGAGACGACCGGGCGCCCGGCGACCCTGATCGCCGAGAGCGACCTCAACGACCCGAAGCTGATCCGCGAGCGGCGCAACCACGGCTACGGCCTCGACGCCCAGTGGGACGACGACGTGCACCACGCGGTCCACGTCAACCTGACCGGAGAGACGAGCGGGTACTACGCCGACTTCGCCGGGCCGCAGGCTCTGATCAGGGTCTTCGAGCGCGGCTTCTTCCACGACGGCAGCTGGTCGAGCTTCCGCGAACGGAATCATGGGCGGCCGCTCGACGCCGACATCCCGTTCACGCGGCTGGTCGCGTTCAGCCAGGACCACGATCAGATCGGCAACCGCGCCGTGGGCGACCGGCTCACGGCGACGCTCGACGAGGGCCGCCTCGCGGTGGCCGCCGCCCTGATCCTGCTCGGCCCGTTCACGCCGATGCTGTTCATGGGCGAGGAGTGGGGCGCGACCACCCCGTGGCCGTTCTTCAGCTCCCATCCCGAGCCCGAGCTGGCGGAGGCCACCCGCACCGGCCGGATCGCGGAATTCGCCCGGATGGGCTGGGACCCGGACGTGGTCCCCGACCCTCAGGACCCGGCCACCTTCGAAAGCGCCCGCCTCGATTGGACCGAACCCGGCCGTCCGACGCACGCCCGCTTGCTCGCCTGGTACCGCCACCTCATCGAGCTGCGCCGCGAGCTGCCGGCCGACGCGCGTGCGACCGACGTCAGCTGCGTGGACGGCGTGTTCGGGTTCACCCGCGCGGGACTCCGGGTGGAGGCGGCCCTCAGCGGCGACGGCCTCCCGGCCGCGGACGATACGACGGTGGCGGAGGCCGTGTTCGACGGCGCGGTCCGCGTGAGACGAGTGGGAAGGTGAAGGACATGTTGTATGCAACGCCCGCGTCGCTATATAGTGATCTATATAGCTTGGAGGGAGGTGGCATGGCCATCACATCGATCGACATCGATCCGGATCTGCTCGCGCAGGCGAAGGCGACCACGGGTGCATCCTCCAATCGGGAGGCCGTCGACATCGCGCTGCGGAGGCTGGTCGCGATGCACCGTCAGCAGGCCGCCGTCGAGCGCATCATCGCCCGCCGCTTCGAGCCGGACCAGATCGATGCTCCGACCATCACGCCGACGTTCATACCGGGCACCGGGGTCGACTCGTGACCACCTACCTCGTCGACAACAGCATCTGGCAGAAGGCGTCCAGCAGCCCGGCGATCGCGAAGCGACTGCGGGAGATCATCCCGCAGCACCTGGTGATCACGTGCCCGCCGCAGGTGCTGGAGTACTGCCACTCGGCCCGTTCGCCCGAAGAGCACAGGGAATTGCAGCAGGACATGGATGAGTTTCTCGCAGCATGGGAGCATCCGGATGCAGCCGCGGCACTGGGCATCCAGGAGTCGCTCTGGGACAACGGTGGCGTGCGCGCCGCTGGCGCGTTCGACTGCCTCATCGCCGCGTACGCCGTGGCGAACGACGCCGTGATCCTGAACTCCGATCAGGACTTCGGCTTCATCGAATACGCCACGGGTGGCGCCGTGCGGCAGGAGTACGTCGCGGCCGCCTAGCTGGCGCCGAAACCCGTGTCAACCGCTTCCGCCGCTGCCGCGCGCGCAGGTAGGGTGTCGGTCTACCGATCATCGGAGGCACCGTGTCCCAGCTCTGCCCCCAGCTCAGCGACCCCGCGCACAGCAGCACCGCGCACAACAGCACTGCCCAGGTGGTCCGGTGAGCCGCGACGGCTCCGCGCCGTATCCGCTCGGCATCACGCTCGTGGAGGGCGGCGCCAACGTCGCCGTGTACAGCGAGAACGCGGACAACGTCTACGTCTCGCTCTTCGACGGGCGCGGCCGGGAGACCCGCACCGAGCTCACCAACCGGACCGGGCATGTCTTCCACGGCTACGTGCAGGGCCTCGTCCCCGGCACGCGCTACGGCGTCCGGGTCGCCGGACCCTGGGATCCCGCCAACGGGCTCCGCTTCTCGCCCGCGAAGGTCCTCCTGCCGACGCGCGCCCGCGCCGTGACCGGGTCGTGGGACAACTCGCAGGCCGTGTTCGGCCACCAGCTCGGCCGGCCCAAGCGGCGCAGCGACACCAACGGGAAGGGGCACGTCGCCCTCGGGGTCGTCGTCGACCCGCAGGAGTTCGACTGGGGCGACCACGAGCGTCCGTTCACCCCGCTCAGCGAGACCATCATCTACGAGACCCACGTCAAGGGTTTCACCAAGCTGATGGAGTGGGTGCCGGAGGAGTTCCGCGGCACCTACGCCGGCCTCGCGCACCCGGCCGCCGTCGAGTACCTCAAGAACCTCGGGGTCACCGCGGTCGAGCTCATGCCCGTGCACCAGTTCGTACAGGACCCGCACCTGCAGGAGAAGGGCCTCCGCAACTACTGGGGCTACAACTCCATCGGCTTCTTCGCGCCGCACAACGAGTACGCCGCGACCGGCGACACCGGGCACCAGGTGGACGAGTTCAAGGGCATGGTGAAGGCGCTGCACGCGGCCGGCCTGGAGGTCATCCTCGACGTCGTCTACAACCACACCGCCGAGGGCAACGACCTCGGGCCGACCTACAGCTTCAAGGGCATCGACAACCCCTCGTACTACCGGCTCGTCGACGGCGACCGCGCGCACTACTTCGACACCACCGGCACCGGGAACAGCGTCAACGTCAGCCATCCCGCCGCCCTGCAGCTCATCATGGACTCGCTGCGCTACTGGGTGGACGACTACCACATCGACGGCTTCCGGTTCGACCTGGCCACCACGCTCACCCGGCAGGGCGGCGACGCCAGCCTGCACAGCGCGTTCCTCACGCTCATCCAGCAGGACCCGACCCTTGCGCGGGTCAAGCTGATCGCCGAGCCGTGGGACACCGCCGGGTACCAGCTCGGCGGGTTCCCGGCCGACTGGTCGGAGTGGAACGGACAGTTCCGCGACGACGTGCGCGACTTCTGGCGCGGCACCCCCGGCGTGCTCGGGACGCTCGCTCAGCGCGTGCTCGGCAGCCCGGACATCTACGAGGACTCGCGCCGCGCGCCGCTGTCGAGCGTCAACTTCGTCACCGCGCACGACGGCTTCACGCTGGCCGACCTCACCAGCTACGACGAGAAGCACAACGAGGCGAACGGGGAGGACAACCGCGACGGGGAGTCCGACAACCGCTCGCGCAACTACGGCGTGGAAGGTCCGACCGACGATGAGGAGATCCTCGCGGTCCGCGTCCGGCAGCGGAAGAATTTCCTCGCGACGGTACTGCTCTCGGCCGGCGTCCCGATGATCCTCGGCGGCGACGAGCTCGGCCGCACCCAGCGGGGCAACAACAACGCGTACTGCCAGGACAACGAGATCTCCTGGTACGACTGGGCGAACGCCGACTGGGACCTGCACGCGTTCACGGCCGCGCTCATCCGCCTGCGCCGCACCGAGCCCGCCCTCCGGCCCGAGTGGTACCGGCACGCGCCCGACGTGGGCGGCCCGGACACCGTGCGGATCGTGCGTGCGGACGGGGAGTCGTTCACCGACGACGACTGGAGCGACCCGGAGGCGCGCTCGATCGCGTTCGTGCTCATGCACGAGGGCGCGGACTCCTTCCTCCTGCTGCTCAACGCCGCAGGGAACGGGGTGGAGTTCGTGCTGCCCGACCCTCCGGGTGCGCAGTGGGAGCTGGAGCTGTCCAGCGACCAGGAGCTCGCCCTCCACGACGGCGAGAGCGTCATCGTCGGCGAGACCTCCTTCGCCTTGTTCCGCTCCGCGGCGGCCGGATGAGCGAACGCGCGCGGCTGACGGATTTCGGGGTCGCCGGTGGCGTCCTGGCGTCGCCGCAGCCGGCGCCGGCCTTCCGCGAGGAGATCTTCGCGGCGTCCGTGGGCATGGAGTCCTCCGGGCGCCTCCGGAGCTAGCGGCCGGCGGCCAGTACCTCCGCGATCCGCGCCGGCACCGTCTCGTCCTGCAGGGAGGTCGTGTCGCCGAGCGGCCGCCCGTCGAACAGGTCGACCAGCAGCCTCCGCATGATCTTGCCTGAGCGGGTCTTCGGGAGGTCGTCGACGACCACGACGTGGCGCGGTTTCGCGATCGCGCCGATCGCGCGGGCCACCTGGTCGCGCAGGCCGGAGGGATCGAGCGCCCCGGCCGGGATGACGAACGCCGCCACCGCCTGGCCGGTGGTCGCGTCCCCGACGCCGACCACGGCGGCCTCCGCGACGGACGGATGCGCGACCAGCGCCGACTCGATCTCGATGGTCGACAGCCGGTGGCCGGAGACGTTGATGACGTCGTCCAGCCTCCCGAGCAGCCACAGGTAGCCGTCGTCGTCCACCGCCGCGCCGTCGCCGGCGAGGAAGTAGCCGCGGTCGGCGAACGTGCGCCAGTAGGAGTCGCGGTAGCGCTGCGGGTCGCCCCAGACCGTCCGCGACATCGCGGGCCAGGTGCCGTCGATCACGATGGAGCCGCCGGAGCCGCGTGGCACGTCCTCCCCGCGCTCATCCACCACCCGCACCGTCACGCCGGGCACCGCGAGCGTCGCCGAGCCGGGCTTCAGCGCGGTGACGCCGGGCAGCGGGGCGACGATGGCCGCGCCGGACTCCGACTGCCACCAGGTGTCGATCACGGGCGCGTGACCGGCGCCGAGCTGCTCCCGGAACCAGACCCAGACCTCCGGGTTGATGGCCTCGCCCACGGTGCCGAGCAGCCGGATGCTGGAGAGGTCCCAGGGGCCGGCCGCGGCGAGCCCGTCCGGGAACCAACTCATGAAGGTGCGGATGAGCGTGGGCGCCGTGTAGTACGTCGTCACCCCGTAGCGCTCGATGATCTCGAAGTGGCGGCCGGTGCTCGGGGTGTTCGGGGTGCCCTCGTAGATGACCGAGGTCGCGCCGTTCGACAGCGGGCCGTACAGGACGTAGGTGTGCGCGGTCACCCAGGCGAGGTCGGCGGTGCACCAGTAGACGTCGGAGTCCTTCGCGTCGAAGTGCGCCCAGTGGCTCCACGACGCCTGGGTGAGGTAGCCGCCGGTGGTGTGGACGACGCCCTTCGGCCTCCCGGTGGTGCCGGAGGTGTAGATGATGAAGAGCGGGGTCTCGGCGTCGAAGAACGCGGGCTCGTGGACGTCGGGGGCCGTGTCGACGACGTCGTGCCACCAGAGGTCGCGGCCGGGCGTCCACGGGATGTCCGGGGTGAGCCCGCCCGTGCGGCGGACGACCAGCACGTGCTCGATCGCGTCGACGCCCGCGACGGCGGCGTCGGCCTGCGCCTTCACCGGCACCGCGTCGCCGCGGCGGAACTGCCCGTCGGAGGTCACCAGCAGTTTCGCCCCGGTGTCCTCCACCCGGAACCGCAGCGCCTCCGCCGAGAAGCCGCCGAACACGAGCGAGTGGATGGCGCCCAGCCGCGCGATCGCGAGCGTGATGACGACCGTCTCCACGAGCACAGGAAGGTAGACGACGACGCGGTCGCCCTCCCCGACGCCGAGCGCGGTGAGCGCGTTGGCCGCTCGGGCGACGCGGCGCTGGAGGTCGGCGTAGGTGACCGTCTCGCGGTCGCCCGGCTCGCCCTCGAAGTGCAGCGCGACGCGGTCGCCGTGGCCGGCGGCGACGTGGCGGTCGACGCAGTTGACGGCGGCGTTCAGCCTCCCGCCGGCGAACCACTCGGCGCGCGGGATGCCGAGCGCGCCGTCGGGGCCAGGGGTGGCGGGCTCCCAGGTGTGCGCGGTGTGCCAGGGCTCGGCCCAGTCGAGGCGGGCGGCCTGCCGCTCCCAGAACGCGACCGGGTCGGCGGCGGCCTCGGCGAACACATCCGGCCCGACGTTCGCCTGCGCGGCGAACCCGGCGCTCGGCTCGTAGAGGCGGGACTCGCGGCCCAGGTTCTCGATCGCGCTGCTCACCCTCCGACGCTAGCGGCGCCCTCCCGCGCGGCCGCCCTCCCGCGTAACGCCCCGTAACCGCTGGCAGGGTGGGAGCATGAGGGCATGGAACCGGTCGCAGCGCTGAACGAGATCGCCTTCTGGCTGGAGCGCGAGCTCGCCCCTCCTTCAAAGTCCAGGCGTTCCGGAAGGCCGCCGCGATCATCGCGCCGCTCGGCACCGCCGAGGTCGCGGCACGCGTCGCGGACGGGCGGCTCAAGCGCACGAAGGGGATCGGCGACCGCACCTTCCAGGTCATCTCGCAGGCCGTCGACGGGGAGGTCCCCGGCTACCTGGCCGACCTCCGCGAACGCAACGCGGAGCCGCTCGACGCCGGCGGGGCCGAGCTGCGCGCCCAGCTGCGCGGCGATCTCCACAGCCACACCGAGTGGTCGGACGGCACGGTGCCGATCGAGGTGATGGCCGCCGCTGCCGCGACGCTGGGCCGCGAGTACCAGGCGATCACCGACCACTCCCCCACGCTCACGGTCGCCAGCGGTCTCAGCGCCGAGCGGCTGGAGGAGCAGCTCGACATCATCGCCGGGCTCGACACCGGCGACGTGACCCTCCTGACCGGCATCGAGGTCGACATCCTGGAGGACGGCACGCTCGACCAGACGCCCGCCCTCCTCGACCGGCTGGATGTCGTGGTGGCGAGCGTGCACTCCAAGCTGCGCGCGGACAGCCGCACGATGACCGCGCGGATGCTCGGGGGCATCCGTGCCCAGCACACGAACGTGCTGGGCCACTGCACGGGACGGCTGGTCCAGGGGTCGCGCGGGACCCGGCCGCCGAGCGAGTTCGACGCCGACGCGGTGTTCGCGGCGTGCGCGGAGAACGGCGTCGCGGTCGAGATCAACTCGCGGCCGGAGCGGCAGGACCCGCCGGACGACCTCATCCAGCGGGCCCTCGACGCGGGCTGCCTGTTCTCGATCGACACCGACGCGCACGCGCCGGGGCAACTGGACTTCCTCGCGTACGGCGCGGCGCGGGCGGCGGCGAACGGCGTCCCCGCGGAGCGCATCGTGACGACGTGGCCGCTGCCGCGGCTGCGGGAGTGGCTGGCGAAGTAGCTTTCGCCGACTGTCGGAATCGACACTCAAAACGCCGAATCACCACGTATTCCGCGGCCGAATCGCCCGATATGGTATGCGATCCGTCGTTGTCGATTCGGATTTCGTTGCGAAGTGGGCTTACTATGGCACGTCCCCGACTGCAGCGAAGGAGCTCGCGTGTCCACCAACCCCGCCCCCACCGCACTCCGCCGGTCCCTCGGCCTCTGGGCGATCGTCGGCCTCGGCCTCGGCTACATGACCCCGATGACCGTGTTCGACACGTTCGGCATCGTGACCGGGGAGACCAACGGTGTCGTCCCGTCCGCGTACCTCTTCGCGCTCGTGGCGATGGTGTTCACGGCGGTGAGCTACGGCCGGATGACGCGGGTCTTCCCCTCGGCGGGGTCGGCCTACACCTACGCGTCGGAGACCATCCACCCGAACGTCGGCTTCCTCGTCGGCTGGTCGTCGCTGCTCGACTACCTGCTGCTGCCGCTGGTGAACGCGCTCATCGTCCGGCTCTATCTGGAGTCGTTCTTCCCGCAGGTGCCCGGCTGGATCTGGGTGGTCGGCTACGTGGCGGCGATCACGGCGATGAACCTGTTCAGCATGTCGTCCACCTCCAAGGTCAACGGCGTCCTGGTGGCGTTCCAGATCGTCCTGATCGCCGTGTTCGTGGCGTTGACCTGGGCGTCGCTGAACGCCGGGGCGGGCAACGGGACGGCCTTCAGCCTCACGCCGCTCTTCCACGGAGGCGTCCACATCCTCGCGGTGATCGGCGGCGCGACCGTCGTCTGCTTCTCCTTCATCGGCTTTGACGCGATCACGATGTACACCGAGGAGGCCAAGGACACGCGCACGGTGCCCAAGGCGATCGTGCTCGCGCTGATGATCGGCGGCGCGATCTTCTTCGTCGCCGCGTGGTTCGCGCAGTCGCGCTTCCCGACGCTCGCCGGCTTCCACTTCACCGACGACACGCTGCCGGAGATCGCGCTCAAGACCGGCGGGCTGCTCTTCCAGATCCTTTTCATCTCCGCCGCGGTCGCCGCTGCGGTGGCCTCCAGCCTGGCCTCGCACGCCAGCGTCTCGCGCATGATCTACGTGATGGCGCGCAACGGGAACGGCCGCATCTCGCGGACGCTGTCCTTCGTGCACCCGAAGTTCCGCACGCCCGCCGTGGCGGTGCTGCTGGTCGGCGCGGTGTCGCTGCTGGCGGCGGCGTTCACGCTGGAGTTCGTGTCGTCGATGATCAACTTCGGCGCGCTCATCGCCTTCACGATGGTGAACGCGACGGTCATCATCCACTTCGCGATCCGCAAGCGGCAGGTGCGCGGGGCGAAGCAGATCGTCCGCAACATCGTGCTGCCGGGGATCGGGATGGTGCTGACCGGGGTGCTGTGGGCCAACCTCCACTTCGACGCGCTCACCTACGGCCTGATCTGGCTGAGCATCGGGATCGTCACGCTGCTGGTGCTGACCCGGGCGTTCCGCAAGCGCCTCGGCGTGAAGCTGGACGAGGACGGCGACGCCGCGATCATCACCCGCGAGGGCGCGCCCTCCGAGCTCACTCGCTGACGGCTCCGGTCAGTTGCCCCAGGCGGAAGCGGGGGCTGTCACGATCTGCACCGGGGACGTGCTCCAGTGCGAGCCATAGCCGTAGTGGCTGCTCGCCCACGGGGAGGCCCAGATCGCGGCGGCCGTGACGTCGGCGCTCGTGCCCGCGGTGAGTCCGGCGACGACGGCCGGGTAGCCGCGCTGCAGGTTCTCGGCGCAGTACTTCGCGGCCGTCACGAGGTCCGGGTAGCTGCCGAAGCCGGCGCCGCCTCCGGAGCCGTAGCCGTTGTTCAGCGGGTTGTTGCGGTTCCACCAGTCCGGCGGCCCGTTCTCCTGGCGCATCCAGCGCAGCATGAAGTCCACGTTGGGCTTGGTCGTCGGCCAGCCGCCGAACATCAGCACCAGCTCGGCCCACGACTCGTTCGTGCCGATGCGGGAGAGGCTCTGGATGCTGTCGGTGGCGCCGAGGGTGTCGCGGTCCACGACGGGGGCGCCGATCGTGGCGTCCACCAGGAGGTGCTGCACGGCGTTCGAGGCGGGCGCGCCGGGGGCGAGGGTCGTGGCCTCCGGGCCGATCACGGTCGCGGCGAGCGCGGCGTCGGTCGGCACGATCGAGAAGCCGCAGATCAGCGCGATCACGGCCAGCGAGACGCCCAGGCGGTGGTGGAGCGGGAGCTGCAGCGGACGGCGGCGACGCCGGCGGGGTGCTGACGCGTTCCGGGGTGCGGCTGGCGCGGTCCGGGGCGCCTTCGGGGCGCTCGACCGCCTCGCCGCGGGTACGGCGACACGACGGCCTGCCGAGCGGCGGCCGCGCGTGCGAGGGGGTCCGCGGGCGTCATACCCGATCGAGGGTACCAGCGGCTGACTTTAAGGGAACCCGGGAAGGTGGGCTAGTCGGCGGCCAGCGTGGAGCTCGCGCGTCCCTCCGCGACGGTCGCCCCCGGCTCTGCGGGACGGCGGACGCTCATCACCACGACGCACACGACGATCGCCGCGAACAGCACCAGGCTGACCGGTCCGGTGCCCAGGTCGAGCCCGCCGCGCGCGTGCGAGACGGCCAGGTAGTCCGAGATCGAGGCTCCGAAGGGCCGGGTCAGAACATATGAGGTCCAGAAGGCTGCGGTGGCGCCGAACCCCCACCAGCGGTACGCGACGCCCGGGATGGCGAACAGCACGCCGAACAGGATGCCGGACACCAGGTAGCCGAGTCCGAAGGTCGTCGCGGTGAGGTCGCCGACCGCCGTGCCGAGCGCGAACGTCGCCAGAACCGCGCACCAGTAGAAGAACTCCCGGGGCCGCGTGTCGATGTGGTGCACCGACAGCGTCCGTTGCGTGCGGTACCAGACCAGGAACACGACGGCCAGGACGACCGCGAAGAAGACCGTCGACACCAGGTAGGGGATGCCGATGACGATGTGCAGGACGTCGGCGACCATCGTGCCGAAGACCGCCACCATCAAGACCGTCAGCCAGTACACCCACGGGATGTAGCGGCGCACGGCGAACTGCAGCACCAGGGCGGCGGCGAACACCACGAAGGCGCCGATGACCGCGATGACCGGGTCGTAGTTCTTGACCAGGTAGTCGGAGGTGGTCTCCCCCATCGCCGTCGTCAGCAGCTTCGTGACCCAGAACAGCGCCGTGACGGCGGGGACCTTGTTGCGGAGCATCCCGACAGCATCCCGCATCGCCTCCCAGAATCCTCTGAGAGGCCTTGGGCTGGAGGGGCCGGGGATCCTGAGCGGCATCTGGGGAGGCGGCGCGCAGGCTGGTGGTCGAAGGGGGAGCGATGACCGCGACCACACCCCGCCGGGCGCTCGGCGGAGACGAGAACCGATCGGCCACGCCGTCCGCCACCGCCCGTGGCATCGTCCTCCCGCTCATCGTCGTCCTGCTCGTGGTGCTCGCCGGGCTCGCGATCGTGGCCACGCCTGCGATCACGGCTTGGGACCTCGGCGTGATCCAGGCCGTCGAGGGAGCCCGCACGCCGTTCCTCGACGCGGTGGCGATGGCCGACGACCTCCTGTTCTCGCCGGCGGCCGCCCTCGCGATCGTCGGGCTGATCTCCGCGGCGACCTGGATCGCCCGGCGTGCTGCGGCTGATCGCACCGCCGCTCGAGCGGTTCCGGCTCATCGGTCCGGGGCTCGACCCCGCGCACGGCCGCGAACCGCGGAGGCCGCGCTAAGTTGAACGACATGGAGGCCTCCCGACTGCGCGTGCTGCTCGTCGAGGACGACCCGCGCCTCGGCCCGCTGATCGAGCAGGTGCTGTCGGAGGCCTACGACGTGACGCGCGTGGTCGACGGCGAGGCCGGGCTCGCGGTCGGGCTCCGGGAGCGGTTCGACGCGATGGTGGTCGACCGCCGGCTGCCCGGCATCGACGGCGTGACCCTCGTCGGGAGGCTGCGCGACGGCCGCGTCGTCGCGCCGATCATCATGCTCACCGCGCTCGGCGCCCTCCGCGACCGCGTCGAAGGCCTGGACGCCGGGGCGAACGACTACCTGGTCAAGCCGTTCGAGTTCGACGAGCTGCTCGCCCGGCTGCGGGCGCTGACCCGCACCTTCACCGGCGAGGGTCGCGAGCTGCCGGTCGGCGGGTGGCGGTTCTACCCGGAGAGCCGCAGCATCTACTCGCCCTACGAGGGCCGCATCCAGCTCACCGAACGGGAGTCCGACCTCCTGCGGCTGCTGGCCGAGAGCCCGCTGCGGACGTTCTCGCGCGCGCACATCCTGGAGGCGGTGTTCGAGGCGGACGAGCAGCCCGGCACCGTCGACACCTACGTCCACTACCTGCGGCGCAAGACCGATCCGGAGATCATCGCGACCGTGCGCGGCGAGGGCTACCGGCTGGGGCAGCTGTGACCAGGCGGGATGACGTCGACTTCCGGGAGGTCCGCCGCGCCTCCCGCACGGTCGGCCTCCAGCTCACGATCGCCTCGGGCGCGCTGGTGGTCGCGGCGATCGGGGTGGCGTTCTTCTTCGTGCTGGACCAGCTCCAGCCGTCGGAGCTGCAGGAGGCCCCGCGCCCCGGCGAGCACAAGATCTACATCGACACCGTGGACGCGATGATCGCGTTCATCGTCGTCGGCGTGCTGGCGGTGATCGTCGCCGGCGTGCTCGCCGTGGTGGTCACCCGGCGCGCGGTGCGGCCGCTCGGGGAGGCGCTGCGCCGGCAGCGGGACTTCGTCGCGGACGCCAGCCACGAGCTGCGGACGCCGCTCGCGGTGCTCGACGCGCGGCTCCAGGTGCTGCAGCGCGGCCTCCCGGACGGCGACCCGTCGACCGCGACGGTGGCGGAGCTGCGCGACGACACCCGAACGCTGATCGAGGTCGTCGACGACCTGCTGCTCGCCGCCGACCCCGAACGCGAGCGCGCCGCGGCGTCGGACGGCCCCGTGCAGCTGTCCGATCCGGTGAGGCGGGCGGTCGAATCGCTCGGGGTGCTCGCGGGGCAGGCCGGGGTGACCGTCCTGCTGGAGGTGCGGGACGAGGTCGCGAGCGACATCCCGGCGACGACGCTGCAGCGCTGCGCGACGGCGCTGCTCGACAACGCGGTCGCCCACTCCCCTGCCGGCGGCGTGGTGACGGCGACGATCCGGCGGGAGGGGCGCTCGGCGTACCTGACGGTGGCGGACCAGGGACCCGGAATCCAGGGCATCGACCCGGCCCGGATCTTCGACCGGTTCGCCCGTGCGGCGCCCGCGGCCACGACCGCCGGCCCCTCCCGATCGGGCTTCGGCATCGGCCTCGCGCTCGTGCGGGAGGTGGCGGTGCGCCACGGCGGCGAGGTCCGCGTGGCCTCCACCGGCCCCACAGGGACCGCCCTCGAGCTGCGCCTCCCGGCCCGCTGACCCGCCGAAGCGGCGGATTCTCCGCCCACTCGGCGGTTTCGGGGCGAGTTTGCGCCGTCTCGCGGTCAGGACTGGTTGAGGCGGGCGAGGAGGGTGGCGAGGCGGGAGACGTCGTCCCGGCCCCACTGGCGGAGGCTGCGGTAGAGCTGCGCCTGGTCGGCGGCGCGGGCCTCGTTGACGCGCTCGATCGCGGCGGGCGTCGCGACCAGGAAGCTGGCCCGGCGGTCGGCCGGATCGGTGCGGCGCTCGACGAAGCCGAGCTCCTCCAGGATGCGGACCTGGCGGCTGACGACGCTCTTGTCCGTCGCGAGCTCCCCGGCGAGCGCGCCCGCGTGCACCGGCCCGGTCCGCACCAGGGTGTTCAGGAGTTTGAAGCCGACCGGCTGGAGGTCGGGGTGCACGCGCGCGGACCGCTCGCGCATCCCGGCGCTCACGCGATTGAAGAGGATGGTGAACTGCTCCTCGACCGCTGCGATCGCCGTGTCGGCCGGGTCGGTGGGAGCGGGTTCGGAGCGGGCGACGCTGTCATCCAGCGCGACCTGCTCCGTGTTGTCCATGGGCGCGATCATAACGCGTCCGGTGAGGGCCGTTCCTGGGGTGTGGTTCACGGAGGAGATTCGCACGGCCGGACCACTGAATCCTTACGCCCCCTACACTTGCTGCATGACAGCCCCCGCCCTCCTGGCCTTCGCGGGCCTCTGCGCGATCCTGGCGGTGACGCCCGGCCCCGACACGTTCCTTGTCCTCCGCTACAGCCTGGCCCGCCCGGGCGCCGGCCTCGCGGCGTCGGCGGGGTCCGCCGTCGGCTCGATGCTGTGGGCGCTCGCCGTCGCGTTCGGGCTGGCCGCGCTGCTGGAGCAGTCGGCCGAGGTCTACCGCGTCGTCAAGATCGCGGGCGGCCTCTACCTCATCTACCTCGGCGTCGCGGCGCTGATCGCCAGCCGCCGGCACGCCGCCCAGGGGCCGGAGACGAGGGTGCGGACGACCAGCCTTCACTCCGGCTTCCTCGCGGGGGTGCTGTCCACGGTGATGAACCCGAAGGTCGGCCTGTTCTTCCTCGCCATCGCGCCGCAGTTCGTCCCCCATGACGGCGCCGCGATCGGCAACACCCTCCTGCTGGGCGCGATCGACGCGGTCGTCGCGGCCGCGTATCTGACGGTGGTGGCGCTGCTCGCGTCGCGGGCGGTGCTCTGGCTCAAACGGCCGGCGGTGACCAAGACGCTCGAACGCGTCTCGGCCGCGATCCTGGCCGCCCTCGGCATCGGCACCATCGCGCTGAGCGCCGCCGAATAGGCCTGCGGGCGTGCGCACGGGCTGACAACATCCACAAGGTGTACGGTTGTTCTGACATTTGGACCGACCTGTGGAGGACGCGGATGCAAGCCGAGTACCCGCTGCCCGTGGACCTGTTCGACAGCCTCGACAAGTCCAGCCCGGTGCCGCTCTACTACCAGCTCGCGACGGCGCTGGAGGCGGCGATCCGCGCCGAGACGGTGCCTCCGGGATCGCGCCTCGAGAACGAGATCTCGCTCGGCAACCGACTCGGGCTGTCGCGTCCCACCATCCGGCGCGCGCTGCAGGAGCTGGTCGACAAGGGCCTCCTGGTCCGCCGCCGCGGGATCGGGACGCAGGTCGTCCACGGCCGGGTGACCCGCAACGTCGAGCTGACCAGCCTCTACGAGGACCTGGGCCAGTTGGGGCAGACACCGACAACCCGCGTCATCTCCTACGAGATCGGTATCGCGGACGAGACCGCGGCGCGCGAGCTCGGCGTCAAGCTCGGCTATCCGGTGCTGGAGCTCACCCGGCTGCGGTCGGCCGACGGCGTGCCGCTGGCGATCCTCGAGAACACGCTTCCCGAGGACTTCATCGACATCTCGCGCGAGGACCTGGAGACGCGCGGCCTCTATCAGCTGCTGAAGGCGCGCGGCGTGGCCATCCGGGTCGCCAACCAGCGGATCGGCGCCCGCGCCGCCAATGCGAACGAGGCCGACCTCCTGGAGATCCGCCGCGGGTCGCCGCTGCTCACCATGTCGCGCACCGCGTTCGACAACTCCGGCCGGGCGGTCGAGTTCGGCCGGCACGTGTACCGGCCCGACCTCTACTCGTTCGAGCTCACCCTGGTCGACCGCTGATCGACTCGGCTCAGGCGTAGAACGCGGGGCGCGCGACCGACTCGACGGGGACGGGACCCGACTGCTCCAGCGCCCGGACGCCCGCCTCGCACGCAAGGGCGACGAGGTAGCCGTCCCACGCGTTCGGCCCGGCGATGAGCGAGCCGTCGCGCACGGCGTCCACCCACGCCTGCACCTGGGCGTCGTAGGCGCGGGCGAACCGGGTCTTGAAGGTCGTGTGCTCGGCGATCGAGAACGCAGCGTCGGACCAGCGCTGCAGGCCGGACGGCTGGCCGATCCGCGCGACGCCGGTCTGGAAGACCGCCTCGGTGCCGACCTGGTAGCCGAAGCGCACGCTGACGTTCATCTCCACGTCGACCAGCACGCCGTTCTCCAGCTCGATGAGCACCAGGATGGGCTCGCGGAGCCGCTCGGGCGCGAGGTCGTTGCGCCGCGGGTACTTGACCTCGACGCTGCGCACGGGCGAGCCGGCGAGCCACGGCATGACGTCGAACTCGTGCACGACCGAGTCGGTGATGAGCATCGACTGGGTGTAGCTGTCGGGCACCGACGGGTTGCGGTGCACGCCGCGCAGCATCAGCAGCTCCCCCGCGTCGCCGCCCACAATGAGCTCGCGCAGCGCGCGATACTCCTCATCGAAGCGGCGCATGAAGCCGAGCTGGATGTGCGGGCGGTCGAGCTTCTGCTCCAACTCCACGATGCGCAGCGACGACGCGCTGTCCGGCGTCAGCGGCTTCTCGCACAGGATGGGGAGCTTCGCCTCCAGCGCGGGCACCAGCACGGGCTCGTGGAACTGGCCGGGCGTCGCGATGATCACCGCGTCGAGGGCGGATGCGTCCAGCGCATCCTCGACACTCGCGAAGGCCCGCGCTCCCGGCGCCGCGGCTGCCGCGGCCTCCGCCCGCCCGGCGTCCGGCTCCACGATCGCGGAGACGGTGGCCCCACTGATCGTGCGGGTGATGCGCTGGATGTGGTCGGCGCCCATCTGCCCGGCGCCGACGACGCCGACGCGGAGGTCCTGGTTGCTGGTGGTCATGCGGTTACGGCTCGATTCTGTGCGTGGCGGAGGGTGTCAGCGGGCGAGGGTCAGCGGGTGCGGGTGAGCGGGGAGCATCCGAAGATGTGCTGCCGGGTGCGGGTGGCGATCCCGAGCGGCACGTCGATGTCGATGCCGGGCATGTCCTGCTCGACGATCGCGAAGATCTCCGGGTCGATGGCGGCGACCGCCTCGATGATCGGAGCGAAGTCCGGGATGCCGGCCGGCGGCTCGACCATCACGTCGATCGCGGCGTCCGCGAACGCGACGTCGTTCTTGAGCACCTCGAAGCGCAGCTCCGGGTCGATCTGCTTGAGGTGCAGATACCCGATGCGCTCCGGGTGGTCCTGGATCAGCGTGACGCTGTCGCCGCCGTAGTAGGCGAAGTGGCCGGTGTCGAGGCAGAGGTTCACATAGCGCGGGTCGGTCTGCGCGAGCAGGCGCTGGACCTCGCGGTGCGTGCCGACGTGGGAGTCGGCGTGCGAGTGGAACTGCTGGCGGAGACCGTATTCCTCGAGCAGCATACGACCGAGGCGGTCGTGCCCGGACGCGAGCGACGTCCACTGCTCGTCGGTCAGCGTGCGCGGCTCCAGGGGCTCGCCGGTGGCTTCCGACCGCCAGAGGTCGGGGATGACGACGATGTGCTCGCCGCCGACCGCGCGAGTGAGCGCGGCGACCTTCTCGACCTGCTCGACGGCGCGGTCCCACTGGTCGGCGCCCTTGTGGAAACCGGTGAAGACGGTGCCGCCGCTGATCTGCAGGTCCCGCTTGGCGAGCTCGTCCAGAAGCTGCGCCGGATCGGTCGGGAGGTAGCCGTACGGCCCGAGCTCGATCCAGTGGTACCCGGCGGCCTGGACCTCGTCGAGGAAGCGGCCCCACGGGGTCTGCCGCGGGTCCTCGGGGAACCACACGCCCCACGAGTCGGGCGCGGTGCCGATGCGGAGGCCGGAGGTGTGCGCCCCGGGCGCGCGGTGGTCGGTGGCGGTGTCGGTCATCGTCGTCCTTCGGTGGCTGTGGTGGTCGTGGTTCGGTGCGGCGCGCTCAACCGAGCAGGGGCCGCTGCTGCTTCTGCTGTCGGATGTAGGCGGCGCGGGCGGTCCGCGTGCTCTCCAGCGCGGAGACCTCCGCGACCGGGACGTCCCACCAGCCCTCGCCATCGGGCGCATAGACGAACGGGTCGGAGTCGATGTGGATCAGCGTGGAGGTCGTGGATGCCTTGGCCGCCGTGACGGCCTCCTCCAGCCGGGCGGCGGCATCGGGGCCGGGCGCGAGCTCGATCACGTCGATGCCGAAGCTGCGTGCGTTGGCGGCGAGGTCGACGGGAAGGAAGTCCCCGCGCTCGAAATTCCTCTCGGCCTCGTCGCGGTACCGGTAGCGCGTGCCGTAGCGCTGCGAGCCGACTGTCTCGGAGAGGTGCCCGATCGAGGCGTAGCCGTGGTTCTGGATGAGCACGACGACGATCTTGATGCCCTCCGCGACGGCGGTCGCGAGCTCGGTGTGCAGCATCAGGTAGGAGCCGTCGCCGACCAGGACGATGACGTCGCGGTCGTCGCCGGCCGCTTCCAGCCCGCGTTTGACGCCCATCCCACCGGCGATCTCGTAGCCCATGCACGAGAACGCGTACTCGACGTGGTAGCCGAGCGGGTCGCGGACGCGCCACAGCTTGTGGAGGTCGCCGGGCAGGGAGCCCGCCGCCTGCACGACGACGTCGCGCGGGTCGGAGGCGCGCTGGACCGCCCCGATGATCTGCGGCTGCCCGATGAGCGCGGACTCGCCTTCAAGAGCGGTCGGCGCGAGCGCCGTGTCGGCGACGGCGTCCCACTCCGATTTCTCCTCGGCGATCCACGTCGCGTAGCCGGGGTGCACCGTGTACCCGGCGATGGCCTCGGCCAGCGCCGTGAGCGCTTGCCGAGCGTCCGCGATCAGCGGGAGCTGCGAGCCGTGCTTGTAGGCGTCGAACGGCGCGATGTTGAGGTTCACGAACCGCACGTCCGGGTTCTGGAAGACCGTACGGCTGGCGGTGGTGAAGTCGCTGTAGCGGGTGCCGACGCCGATGACGAGGTCGGCCTGCGCCGTGATCCGGTTGGCGGCGGTGGTGCCGGTCGCGCCGACGCCGCCGAGGTACTGCGGGTGGTCCCAGCTCAGCGAGCCCCCGCCGGCCTGCGTGGTGCCTACTGGGATGCCGGTGGCCTCCACGAACGCGCGCAGCGCGTCCTCCGCCCCCGAGTACAGGACCCCGCCGCCCGCGACGATCACGGGACGCTGCGCGCTGCGGATCGCGTCGACGGCCGCCTGCAGCGCCCAGCCCTCCGGAAGCGGACGGCGGATGTGCCACTCCCGGGGAGCGAGGAACTCCACCGGGACGTCGAGCGCCTCGGCCTGCACGTCCTCGGGCAGCGCGATGGTCACCGCTCCGGTCTCGGCCGGGTCGGTCAGCACGCGCATCGCCGCGAGCGCGATGGAGAAGAGCTGCTCCGGCCGCTGCACGCGGTCGAAGAACCGCGACACCGGCCGGAAGGCGTCCGTCACCTGCATGCCGAGGTCGTGCGGGTGCTCCAGCTGCTGGAGCACCGGATCGGCGACGCGCGTCGCGAAGGTGTCGGACGGCAGAAGCAGTGCCGGGAGGCGGTTCGCCGTCGCGAGGGCGGCGCCGGTGATCATGTTGGCGGCGCCCGGCCCGACCGACGCGGCCGAGGCGAGCGTGGCCCGGCGGCGATGGATGCGCGCGAAGCCGACCGCCTGGTGGACCATCGCCTGCTCGTTGCGCGCCTGGTAGTACGGCATCCGGGCCGCGTCCTGCACGTTCGCCTGCTTGAGCGCCTGCCCGATGCCGGCGACGTTGCCGTGCCCGAAGATGCCGAGCATCCCGGGGATGGTGCGCTCGCGCACGTCTCCGTCGACGGTCCACTGATTGGCGAGGAACTCGACGAGCGCCTGGGCCACCGTCATCCTGCGGGTCGTCATCGGGCGGCTCCTTCGGTGGTGGGGGCGGTGGTCATCGTGCTCGTCGAATACGGGAGGCGGGGGTCCTGCTCCGCGACCTCCCACGTGCTGCGCACCCACGCCTGGCGCGGATCGTCGCTGATCAGCCAGGCGCGCTCCTCGCCGGGGCCGGCCATGACGTTGAGGTAGTAGAGGTCGTACTCGGGCGCGGCGACCGCGGGACCGTGGTAGCCGAACGGCACCAGGGCGATGTCGCCGGTGCGCACGAGCGCGTTGGTCTCGATGTCCCCCGCGGTCGAGCGATAGGTGGCGAAGCTGCCGAAGGCGTCGGCTGTCGCCGGAGCGTTCGCACCGCGCACCGGAGCCGACTCGAAGTAGTAGATCTCCTCGAGCCGGGACTCGTGGCCCGGCACGTCCTCGTCGTGTTTGTGCGCGGGATGGGACGACCAGTTGCCGGCCGGAGTGATGACCTCGCACACGATCAGGGAGACCGCGTCCAAGGCGCCCGGAGTGCCGAAGTTGTGCACCTGACGGCTGTCCCGGCCGGCGCCGCGCAGCTCGACGGGCACCGCATCCTTCGCGATGTACACCGACGGCTTGCGCACGCGCGTCGGTGCCTCCGCCACGGCGATCCGGCCGAACCCGCTGATCGTCAGACCGTTCCCGGCGCCGACATAGACCACATCGGTCGGCCCGTCGAACACGCTCGACCGGCCCGCGAGATGGGTGGTCTCCCCTCGTGCCCGACCGCGAACGTTCCGGCGAGCGGGACGACGATGCGCTCGACGTCACCGGCCTCCAGCTCGACCGCGTTGCCGGCGAGCTCCGCGACCCGGAGCCCGGTGTGCTGCCAGCCGTCGAGGGTGTCGTCGACCACGGACTCCCACCAGCGGTCGGTCAGCGCGCCGCGCGGAAAGAACCATTCGTTGTGCTCTGCCATGTCCGCGATCCTCAGGTGTTCTGCGGGAAGCCGAGGTTGATGCCGCCGTGCGTCGCCGGGTCGAGCCAGCGGCTGGTGATCGCCTTCTCTCGGGTGAAGAAGTCGAAGCCGTGCACGCCGTACGCCTTGGCGTCGCCGAACAGGGAGGCCTTCCAGCCGCCGAACGAGTGGTAGGCGACCGGGACAGGGATGGGCACGTTGATGCCGATCATGCCGACCTGCACCTCGTTCTGGAATCGCCGCGCGGCGCCGCCGTCGTTGGTGAAGATCGCCGTGCCGTTGCCGAACCGACCGGAGTTGATGAGGTCGAGCCCTTCCTGGAACGTCTGCACGCGCACGACGGAGAGCACCGGCCCGAAGATCTCCTCACGGTAGGCGACGGAGGTGATCGGGATGTTGTCGATCAGGGTCGGTCCGAAGAAGAAGCCGTCCTCGTGGCCCTCGACGGTGAAGCCGCGGCCGTCGACCACGATGTCCGCGCCGTCAGCCTCAGCGATGTCGACGTAGCCGGACACCTTGTCGCGGTGCACGCCGGTGATCAGCGGCCCCATGTCCGGCTCGCCCCGGCCGTCGCCCGCGCCGTTGCCGATGCGCAGCTTTCCGATGCGCTCGGTGATCTTCGCGATGAGGTCGTCCGCGACCGGCTCCACGGCGAGCACGACCGAGACGGCCATGCAGCGCTCGCCCGCCGCGCCGTACCCGGCGTTGACCGCCTGGTCGGCGACCAGGTCGAGGTCGGCGTCGGGCAGCACCAGCATGTGGTTCTTCGCGCCGCCGAGCGCCTGAACGCGCTTGCCGTTCTTCGCCGCCGTCTCGTAGATGTACTTCGCGATCGGGGTCGACCCGACGAACGAGATGGACTGGACGACCGGGCTGTTCAGCAGGCCGTCGACGGCGAGCTTGTCGCCCTGGAGCACAGTGAAGACGCCGTCCGGGAGGCCGGCCTCCTTCCACAGCCTGGCGAGCCACAGCGCCGCCGACGGGTCCTTCTCGGACGGCTTGAGCACGACCGCGTTGCCCGCCGCGATCGCGACGGGGAAGAACCACATCGGCACCATCGCCGGGAAGTTGAACGGGGAGATGACGCCCACGACGCCGAGCGGCTGCTTCAGCGAGTACACGTCGATGCCGGTGGACGCGTTCTCGGAGTAGGCGCCCTTGATCAGGTGCGGGAACCCGGTCGCCAGCTCCACGACCTCCTGGCCGCGCAGGATCTCGCCCATCGCGTCGGAGAGCACCTTGCCGTGCTCCGCGGTGATGATCGACGCCAGCTCGCCCTTGCGCGCGTTCAGCAGCTCGCGGAAGGCGAAGAGCACCGACTGCCGCCGGGCGATGGAGTACTGCCCCCACACCTCGAACCCACGCTGCGCCGACGCGATCGCCTCGTCGATCTCGGTTTGATCGGCGAGGGCGACGTTCGCCGTCGCGACGCCGAGGGCCGGGTTGAAGACCGGAGCGGTGCGCCCGCTCGTGGAGGGCCGCTCGGCGCCGTCGATCCAGTGCGGGATCGTCGGCAGCTCGCCCGCGGCGACGGGGGTTGTAGAGGTGTCGGTGCTGGTCATGGTGTCGTTCCTTCGAGGTGCTGCGTGCGGTGAGCGGGCCGGATCAGCGGCCGTGGACGAGGGAGGCGGCGATGTCGACGGCGCGGCCGACGTCCCCGTCCTTCGGATAGAGGAGGGTACGCCCGACGACGAGCCCGTGCACGCCCGGGAGGGCGAGCGCAGCCTCCCACGACGCGAAGGTCTCCTCGGGCGCGGCGTCGGTGTCGCCGCCGAGCAGGAGCGTGGGCAGCGTGGTCGCCGCCATGACGCGTTCCATCTCGGGAACGACCGGGAGCTTCAGCCAGGTGTACGCCGACGAGGCGCCCAGGCCGGAGGCGATGGCCACCGAGTGGATCACCGCGTCCGTCGTGAGGTCGTTGACGATCCGGCCGTCGCTCCAGCGGCTCATGAACGGTTCGAGGAGGATCGGGAGCCGCGCCCGGGCCGCCGCGGTGACCGCGTGCGCCGTCGCCTCCAGCGTGCGGGCCGTGCCGGCGTCCTCCAGGTTGACGCGGACGAGCAGTTTGGCCGCGTCCACGCCGTCGTGCACCATCGCGTCGACGTCGTAGCCGGTGTAGCGGTCGTCCATCTCGAAGACGGCGCCGCGGAGGCCGCCGCGATTCATCGAGCCCACGGCGATCTTGTCGTCGAGGGCGCCGAGCAGCGCCAGGTCTTCGATGATGTCGGGGGTGCCGAGCACGCCGTCCACCCCCGGGCGGGACAGCGCGAGCGCGAGCCGCTGGAGGAGGTCGTAGCGGTCGGCCATCGCGATCGGGTCGTCGCCGACGCCGAGGGCGCCGCGGGCCGGATGGTCGGCCGCGACGATGAAGAGGCGGCCGTCGTCGCGGACCAGCGGGCGCCGGGTGCGCGCGGCGAGCACGGTCGCGACGTCGTCGGGGCTGGTGTGGCGGCGGGCGCGGAGGCGCTCGAAGGCGGCCTCGTCGATGATCGGAGCGGAGCCGGCGATCAGGTCAGCTGTGGACATTCTGGAGCTCCTTCAGCACCGATTCGACCTCGGCGGTCGTCGGCATGGCGGTGGAGCACTCTCGCCGCGTGGCGACGATGGCTCCGGCGATGTTGGCGAAGCGGATGACCCGCTCCAGCGACCAGTCCTGCAGCAGGCCGTAGCAGAGCGCGCCGCCGAAGCCGTCGCCCGCGCCGAGGCCGTTGACGACCTCCACGAAGTACGGAGGCACCTCCACCGTCTCCTCGCGCGTCTTGGCGAGCACGCCGCGCGGGCCCTGCTTGACGACGGCCAGCTCGACGCCGCGGTCGAGAAGGGCGTCGGCCGCCCGCATCGGCTCGGTCTCGCCGACCGCGATCTCGCACTCTTCGCGGTTGCCGACCGCGACGGTGACCTGGCCGAGCGCTCGCTCCACCTCGGCCGTGGCTGTCGCCCCGCTCGGCCAGAACATCGGCCGGTAGTCGAGGTCGAGGACCGTGAGCGGTCGCCGACCCCGCGCCTCCCACGCCACATGGTGCGCGGCGCGGCTCGGGTCGCGGGACAGGCCCGTCACGGTCGACCAGTAGATGCGGGCACGGCTGATCGCGTCGAGGTCGAGGTCCTTCGCCGTGATGGCGAGGTCGGGAGCGAGCGGATCGCGGTAGAAGTACAGCGGGAAGTCGTCCGGCGGGAAGATCTCACAGAAAGTCACCGGCGTCTTGAGGGTGTCGACCGTGCCGACGAAGCGGTCGTCGACTCCCAGCCGGCGCAGCTCGCGGTGGGCGTAGCGCCCGAACGGGTCGTCGCCGGTGGCGGTGATCACTGCCGAGCGCAGGCCCTGCCGTGCTGCGGCGATCGAGACGTTGGTCGCACTGCCGCCGAGGAACTTGCCGAACGTCTCGACGTCCTCCAGCCCGACCCCGTCTTGCAGGGGGTAGAGGTCGACGCCGATGCGCCCGATGGTGATCAGGTCGAACGGCTCCCCCTGCTGGGTCAGGTCGCGAGGCTCGGTCATGTCGCGGAACTCCTTCATCGGGGACGTGCTGTGGTTCGTGTCAGAAGCGTATCATTTGACAGGACAAACTATCAATCTGCCACAACGGAGGTCCCCATGCCCCTCGTCCGCATCGAACTCCAGGAGGGCCGCCCGGCGTCCGCCGTCCGCGCCATCGCCGACGCCGTCCACGACGCCATCGTGAGCGAGTACCGCATCCCCCGGCGCGACCGGTTCCAGATCGTCACCGAGCGCCCGGCGGGCACGATCATCGCGGAGGACGCCGGACTCGGCTTCGAGCGCAGCGACGGCGTGGTCGTCATCCAGATCTTCACGCAGCGCGGCCGCGCGACCGAGGCCAAGCGGAGCTTGTTCGCCGAGATCGCACGACGGCTCGGGGAGGTCGGCGTCGCCGGGGAGGACGTCTTCATCGGCTACATCGAGAACGGCCCGGAGGACTGGTCGTTCGGCTTCGGGAGGTCGCAGTACCTGACCGGGGAGCTCGCCGTGCCGGGCGCGGCGGTGGCCTGAGCCATCACGGCGCCGCGACGCTCGCCTGCAGCGCCCGGATGAGCGACTGCGCGTCGTACGGGCCCATGTGGCGGCGGCCGTTGATGAAGAAGGTCGGCACGGCGGTGATGTCCATCGCCTCCGCGTCGAGCATGTCGTCCCGGACGCGCGCGGCCACCTCCGGCGAGCTCAGGTCGGCCTCGAACCGCTCCAGGTCGAGGCCGAGCTCGACCGCACGGCGCATGATGTCCGACGGGAGCTGGTGCTCCTGGTCGGCGAACAGGCTGCGCTCGAACTCGAAGAACCTGCCCTGCCGGGCGGCCGCCTCCGAGGCCTCCGCCGCGGCGAGCGCGTTCGGATGGAACCGCGTCAGCGGGGCGTGCCGCCAGACGTAGCGGAGGTTGTCGCCGAGCACCTCGCGCACTTCGCCGACCGATCCGGTGGCCTTGAGGCAGAAGCCGCACTGGAAGTCGCCGTACTCCACGATCGTGAACGGCGCGTTCGGGTCGCCGAAGACGTGGTCGCGCCTCGGGTCGACCGGACGCACGAGCGTGAGCCCCATCTCCTCCTTGGGCCGGTGAACGTCGGAGAGACGGAACACGATCGTCGCGACCGCGAACGCGATGACCGTCGCCGCCAGCACGCCGACCCGGGCGGCGTTCTGGGCGGCCACCTCCGGGATGGCGAGGTCCACGATGAACAGGGAGATGGTGAAGCCGATCCCGCACAGGGCGGCGCCGCCGGCCAGCCGGTCCACCGTGAGGCCCGGGCCGAACTCGCCGATCCGCAGCGCCCGCAGCAGCACGGTCGAGCCGAACACGCCGACGAACTTACCGACCACGAGCCCGGCGACCACGCCCCACGCCAACGGGGAGACCACTGCGCCGGCCAGGATGTCGCCGTTCAGCCGTACGCCCGCGTTGGCGAGTGCGAACAGCGGGAGCACCACGTACGCGACGTACGGCGACCACGCCGACTGCAGCCGCTCGTTGATGGAGATGGACTCCCGCAGACTGTTGGCCGCAGCCCGGGCATACTCGGTGTTCGGCGACTGCCGGAACGTCCTCGCCAGGTCGAGCGCGTGCTCGACGTCCCGCCGGTTGGGCCGGTACACCGGGATCAACAGGGCGATCGCGACCCCGGCCAGCGTCGGGTGGACGCCCGACGCGAGGAACGCCAGCCAGACGATCACGGCGAGCGTCCCGTAGACCGGCCCGCGGCCGCCGCGAAGGTACCGCGTGAAGTACACACCGACCAACCCGACCGCCGCGACGATCAGCGGCACCGGGTTGAAGTCCTTCGTGTACACCAGCGCGATGATGCTCAGCGCGCCGATGTCGTCCACCACGGCGAGTGCGAGCAGGAACACCCGGAGGCGGCCGACCGCGCGCGGCCCGATCAGGGCGAGGCCGCCGACCAGGAAGGCCGTGTCAGTCGAGATCACGACACCCCAGGCGTTGGCGTGGCCGGTCCCCATCGCGAACAGCACGAAGATGACCGCCGGCACCGCCAGCCCGAAGATCGCCGCGACGACGGGGACGACCGCGCGCGACCAGCTCGTGAGCTCGCCGATCGCGAACTCGCGCCGCACCTCCAGCCCCACGGTGAAGAAGAAGATCGCCATGAGCGCGTCGTTGACGAGGGCATGGAGCGTGAAGTCGAGGTGGAGGTCGCCCAGCCCGAGCGTGAGGTGCGTCTCCCAGAAATGCTCGTAGCCGGTGAAGGAGATGTTCGCCCAGACGATGGCGATGAGCGTCGCGAGCAGCAGGAGCAGCGCGCCGATGCGGCTGCGTCCCATCGCCCGGAACCGCTCGGCCAGGGTGGGCCGGCGGTCGCGGGACGTGCCGACGGCCTCCGGATCCGGCGAGCGCTGGATCAGCGTCAGGTTCGTCATGGTCCATCTCAACGCTTTCGGCGCGAGAGCGCCAGACCCCCGGGACCCGAGGCGCGTGGACGAAGCGGGTGGAGGACTCTGGAAATCGAACCAGACACGTCGCCCCGATAGGCGAGTCCCCCGTGGATCACTCCACCTTACAAGCCCGAGCGCTCGGTCGCGGGCGCCTCCGCTGTGTCGGCCAGCGCTCCCAGCAGCCGCAGCTTCTCCGCGTCGGCGTCCGTGGCGGCGTGATAGAGCACGAGCACGATCCCGTCGGTGCCGGTGACCTGCAGCTTCTCGCGGTGCACCGCGAGCGGCCCGACCTGGGGATGCTGGAACGCGAAGGTCGCGCCCTGGCGTTCGCGGACGTCGTGCCGGCTCCACAGCCTCCGGAACACCGGGCTGGCGATCGACAGCTCGCCGACCAGCTCGACCACGCGCGCGTCGTCCGCGTCGGCGCCGACCGAGCGCCGGAAGCCCGCGATCAGCACGGCGGAGGCGGCCTCCCAGTCGGGGAAGAGCGCCTGCTCGGCCGGGTCGAGGAAGACGTCGCGCATCCGGTTGCGTCCGGGGACCAGCCGCGGCGAGAGCGCGGAGGCGAGGGCGTTGGCGGCGAGCACGTCGAGGTAGCGGCCCTCCACGAACGCCGGGAACGGGAGTTGCGGCACGAGGGCGCCCAAGCTCTCCGGAAGCGTCTCGGCCCGCGGGCGGCGCGGCCGGCGCGGGGCCCGGTCGCTGTCCGGCAGCCCGAGCAGGTATGTGGTCGCCTCCTCGTCCAGCTGCAGCACGCGCGCGATCGAGCGAAGCACCTGCCCGGACGGGTTGCGGTCGCGGCCCTGCTCCAGGCGGAGGTAGTACTCGGCGCTGATGCCGGACAGCATCGCGACCTCCTCGCGGCGGAGGCCGGCCACGCGGCGCGTGCCGAGAACGGGGATGCCGACGCTCTCGGGCGAGACCAGTTCGCGGCGGGCGCGCAGGAACTCCCCAAGCAGGTTGCCCTGCCCCTCCGCCTCGACGTTCATGCGGTCCACGCTACGCGGAGCCGGGCCGGGCAGGGTGTCCCTCCGGCTACCAGTGTGGACAGGGGTCTGGATGCGTCCGGCCGGCGGGGGAACCATCGAAGGGTCAGCACCCGACCCGACCGAAAGGACCGAGCATGGCAGACCAGCGCCTCCTCGTCACCGGCGGCTCCGGCTTCATCGCCGGGCACATCATCCTTCAGCTTCTCGGCAGCGGCCACGAGGTCCGCGCCACCATCCGCTCGCTCGACCGCGAGGACGCCGCGCGCGCCGCTCTGGCCGAGGCGGGGATGACGAACGGCGACGCGCTGCGCTTTGTCGCGGCCGACCTCCTGGACGACGCCGGCTGGGCCGACGCGGTGGAGGGCGTCGACGCGGTCCTGCACGTCGCCTCCCCCGTCCACCTGGGTCCGGTCGAAGACGAGGACGACGTGATCGTGCCGGCGCGAGAGGGCACGCTGCGGGTGCTGCGCGCCGCCCGGGACGCGGGGCTGCCGCGCGTCGTGCTCACCTCCGCGTTCCACGCGGTCGGGTTCGGTCACCCTCCCCTCGACCGCGCGTTCACGGAGGCGGACTGGTCGCCGCTCGACGGCCCGGGGATGGACGCCTACGGGCGCAGCAAGGTGCTCGCCGAGCGCGCGGCGTGGGAGCTGCTCGACGGCGGCCCCACCGAGCTGGTCACGATGCTCCCGGTCGCGGTCGTCGGGCCGCTGATCGGCACCGGTCTCTCGGGCGCGAACCACCTGGTGCGGCGCGTGCTCACGGGCGAGCTGCCCGCGTATCCGGACTTCGCCGTCCCGTTCGTGGATGTGCGCGACGTCGCCGCGGCGCACATCGCCGCGATCACCGCCGAGGGCGCGGCGGGCGAGCGTTTCCTGCTCGCGTCCCAGGAGGACGCGGTGCCGCTCGCGGAGGTCGGAGCCGCGCTGCGGGACGGGCTCGGCGCGCGCGCGAGCCGGGTGCCTGCGGCGACGGCGCTGCTTCCCGATGCCGCGGTGCGCGCGGCGGCGGAGGCGAACCCGGGGATGCGGTCGATGGCGGCCGAGCTCGGGTACCGGAAGAAGGTGTCGAGCGAGAAGGCGCGCCGCGTGCTCGGGTTCGAGCCGCGGCCGTGGGAGGAGGCCGTCCTCTCCGCCGCCGAAAGCATGCTCGCGAAGGGCGTCGCCTGACGTCGAAGGGCACGTAAACGCCCTTAAAGCGCGGTTTTAGGGGCGTTACGTGCCCTTCGGCGGCTCAGGAGTCGGCGAGGAGGGACGCGTAAAGCTGCTGGGTGGCGGGGGTCGGGGAGACTCCCAGCTCGTCCCGCAGCAGCGCGCGCAACTCGCCGTACACCGCCACCGCCGCGCCGACATCCCCCTGCCGCTGGAGCGCCCGCATGAGCACCTGGTAGCCGGTCTCGCGCAGCGGTGCGACCGACACCAGGCGGCGCCCCGCGCGCACGGCGGCAGGAAGCTCGGTTCCGCCCATCTCCAGGGTCGCGACCCCGTAGGCGTCCAGCGCGCGTACGAGGATGTCGGCGAGCGTGCGGCGCTCCTCCGCGATCCAGCCGGCGTCCTCGCCGGGCAGGAACTCCCGCTGGGCCACCAGCATCGCGCCGATCGCGGGACCCCACGCCGCCGCCCAGTGCCCGAGGGCGACCTGCGACTCGGCGCGGTGGACGGCCTGCTCCGCCCACTCCACATCCACGTGGGCGTCGTCGCCCAGCTCCAGCCGCAGCGCCGCCCGCCCCTCCAGCGCGTCGGCGCCGAGCAGCCGCCGCAGCTTGGACACCAGCGGGTTCAGCCCGGCGCCGTGGACGGCGACCGCGCCGGGCCAAACCGCTTCGCCCAACTCGTCGCGGGTGCACGGGCGGTGCCGGTTGAGCACGAGGTACGCGAACAGGAGCCGCCCCTGGCGGCCAGGGAGGCCGTCCTCCAGCCGCTCCCCCGCCACTTCAAGGTGCAGTGTCCCGCAGAGCTGCACCCGGACTCCACCGGACGCCAACGTCATGCCAACATTCTGCCAACGGGCCCTGCGTAGAACTATGAGGGAGGACGAGATGACCAGGATCATCCGGTGCGAATGCGGCTACATCGCCCGCGGCGAGACCGACGCCGAGGTCGTCGACGACATCAGCGCCCACATGCGGTCCGACCATCCTGCCCTCTTCCAGGCAGTCGCGCGGGAGGACCTGCTCGGCTGGATCCAGTTGGAGTGAGCCGCAGGGAGGCCGCCATGAGCTCCATCACCACCACCACTCCCCGAGCCGGCGTGCGCGCCGATGCTCCCCTCGACCCCGTCCCGCTCGTTCGGCCGGACTGGCTCGAATCCCACCTCGCGGACCCCGGCGTCCGCGTCATCGAGGTGGACGTGAACGCCACCGCCTACACGTCGGGCCACCTTCCCGGCGCCGTGCTCTGGAATCCGTACGCGGACCTCAAAGGTCCGGACTACCGGCCGGTCGCGGACGACGCGATCCGCGCGCTCTTCGAGCGATCCGGCATCACCCCGGACACGACGGTCGTGTTCTACGGTTACGCCCCGTCGCTCGGGTTCTGGCTGATGACGCTGTTCCGGCACGCGGACGCGCGCATCCTCGACACCTCCCGTGCGGTCTGGCAGGAGGCCGGCCGGCCCTGGACCACGGAGATGCCGGACGTGGCGCCCTCCCGCTATCCGCTTCCCGCTCCGGACGACGCGATCCGGGCCAGCGCCGCCGGCGTGCGCGCGGCGATCGACCGCGCAGGCACCACGATCGTGGACTCCCGGAGCGCCGCCGAGTACACCGGCGAGCGCTTCTGGCCGTCCGGGACCCCGGAGCCGGGAGGCCGCGCGGGACGCATCCCGTCGGCGGTGAACGTGGACGCGGCCGGCGTGTTCGACGAGCGCGGCCGGTTCCGCGACCGCGACACGCTGGCGGGCATGTTCGCCGCGGTCGAGCCCGACGCGGAGGTCATCACCTACTGCACGATCGGCAACCGCGGCTCTGCCGAGTGGTTCGCGCTGCGCTACCTGCTCGGGCACCCGAACGTGCGGGTCTACGACGGGTCGTGGGCGGAGTGGGGGCACGACCCGGACACGCCCATCGAGTGAGTCCGCGTCACTGGCCGTCCTTCCGGATCCACCGGAAGGACAGCCGGCACGCGACCAGCCCGGCGACGAGCCAGATCAGCAGCACCACCGCGATCCAGCCGAGCTGCCAGCTCCCGCTCGGCTCGGCCGCCTCGAAGCTCGCCGGGAGGAACACGCTCCGCATCCCCTGCGCGATCCACTTGAGCGGGAACAGGCTGGCGATGTTCTGCAGCCAGGTCGGCAGCAGGTTGAAGGCCAGGTAGACGCCCGAGATGAACTGCAGCACCAGCACGATCGGGATGATGACCGCCGTCGCGCTCTTGCCCGTGCGCGGCACCGCGGAGAGCGCGATGCCCAGCACGGCGGATGTGACGATGCCGAGCGCGTAGATCCAGGCGAAGCGCAGCCAGGCCTGCGGGTCGGTCGGCAGCGCCACCCCGAACAGCACCCGGGCGACGAACAGCAGCAGCGCGATCTGGAGGATGCTCGTCGCGATGACCTGGCCCATCTTGCCCAGGAAGTACGAGACGACCGGCAGCGGGGTGCCGCCCAGGCGCTTCAGCGTCCCGTCGCTCTTCTCCACGGCGATGTCGACGGCGAGGTTCTGCACCCCGCTGAGGAGGATGCCGGCGGCGATCATCCCGGGCAGGTAGTAGGCGGCCTGCGTGATGCCGCCGCTGCCGTCGGGGGCGGCGCCGCCCTTGCCGAGACCCTGGAACGCGACGGAGAAGATCCCGAGCATGACCACCGGGAACAAGAACGTGAAGAAGATGGTGTCCGCCTGGCGGAAGTACACGAGCACCTCGTAGCGGATGCGGGCCCAGCCCAGCGCGACCGAGGTCATGCGGCCATCTCCTCGCCGGCGCGCTCGTCCGCCTCCCGCACCAGTGCGAGGTAGATGTCCTCCAGGCTGGGGCGGATGACCTCCAGGTCGCGGGGCTCCCCGCCGGCCTCGGCGGCGAGCCGGGCGACCAGCGCTCCGGGCGCGTCGGTGCGTTCCTCGTGCGGGGCGCCGGTGGAGTCGCGCCAGCGGACGATCGGGACGCGCGCCGCCGCCCCGCCGATCGCGTCCACCGCGCCGATGTCGAGCAGCGCGCCGTGCGCGATCACGGCGGCCCGGTCGCTCAGCTGCGCGGCCTCGTCGAGATAGTGGGTGGTGAGGAGGATGGTCGTGCCCTCCCGCTTCAGCCCGCGCACCAGCTCCCAGAACTGCCGCCGGGCCTCCGGGTCGAATCCGGTCGTCGGCTCGTCGAGGAAGAGCAGTTCCGGGCGCCCGATCACCCCGAGGGCGACATCCAGCCTCCGGCGCTGCCCTCCCGACAGGTTGCGGATGCGGACCTTCGCTTTCTCCTCCAGCCCGACGGCGGCGATGACCTCCTCGACGTCGCGGCTGCGCGGGTAGTAGCGCGCGAACTGCGTGAGCTGCTCACGGACGGTCACGTTCGCGGCCTCGGCCCCGGACTGCAGGACGATCCCGAGCCGCGCCTTCCACGCGGTGCCGGCCTTGCCCGGGTCGGCCCCGAGCACGCTCGCCTCGCCGCCAGACCGGTCGCGGTAGCCCTCCAGGATCTCGATGGTCGTGCTCTTGCCCGCACCGTTCGGCCCGAGCAGCGCGAAGGTCTCGCCGTCGGCGATCTCGAAGTCGACGCCGCGCAGGGCCTCGAAGGACCCGTACGACTTGCGGAGGCCGCGCACGACCACCGCGGGAGGACGCACACTCATGCGCCCATCATGCCGTTCCCTCCCCTCCTCCCGCAGCAGTCCTCTGCCGAGGGGCACGTAAACGCCCCTCAAACGCACTCTGAGGGGCGTTTACGTGCCCTTCGGCGGAGGGTGGGTCGAGTTCCGCGATGACAGTGAATCCGGGGTTCGGGCATCGACTTTCTGCGCGTATCGGATAACACTTGCGCATGACGCAGACCTCCCCGGCACCATGGCGATGCGGAGCCGGGGCGACCAAGCGGCGGGGACGAGTGTTTCGGGACCTCGTCCCCGCCTTGGCCTGGCCCGTCCGGCCTCCGCTCACGAGCGCTGCCGCACCCGGTCGGAGGAGAGCGCACGCTCGACCGCGGGTGCCGGGACGCGCTCGGCGGCGCGGCCCGGGCGGTCTACGCGAACGGGCACACCTCGTCGCGAGCCGAACTGCAGCGCGAGCACCTCGGCGAGGTGCAGCGGCCGCTGACCCGGGCCGAGCGTGTCGGCGAGCTGCTCCACCTGCGTGCGGCAGCTGAAGCCGTCGGCGATCACACGCGCGTCGGCGCCCGCCTCCCGGAGGGCGGGCAGCAGCGCGTGCTCCGCGGCCGCCGCCGACACGTCCAGGTGGCCGGCCTCGAACCCGAAGTTGCCGGCGAGGCCGCAGCAGCCCTCCACGGTGGTGGTCTCGATTCCGGCGGCGTCGAGGATGGCCTGGTCCGCCGCGAAACCGCCGACCGCGTGCTGGTGGCAGTGCGGCTGCACCACCGCGCTGCCGCCGACGTGCGGAGGCGACCACTCGGGTGTCCGCTGCAGCAGCTCGGCGAAGGAGGTCGCCCGCTCCGCGACGACGGCGACGTTCGGGTCGTCCGGCAGCAGCTCCGGCGCGTCCGAGCGGAACACCGCGAGGCAGCTCGGCTCCAGCCCGACCAGCGGGACGCCGTCGCCCAGCGCCGCGGCGAGCGCCGCCGCCGTGTGCGCGAGCATCCTCCCCGCCGTCGCGAGCTGCCCGGTCGAGATCCAGGTCAGCCCGCAACACAGGTGCCCCGGCGGCAGCACGACGCGGTGGCCGGCGTCCTCCAGCACGGCGACCGCCGCGCGGCCGATGGACGGGTGGAAGTTGTCGGTGAAGGTGTCCGGCCAGATCATCACGTCGCCCAGCGGCGCGGCAGGCGCGGGCGGCCGGGCGGCGAACCAGTCCGTGAAGCGCTGCGGCGCGAACCGCGGCACCGGACGGTCGGGCTCCACACCGCCGAGGCGCTTCGCGACGCGCGCGACGCCAGGGAGGCGGGCGAGCCGGTTCACGAGGGACGGGGCGACGCTCGCCATCCGCGCCCAGACCGGCAGCCAGCCCATCGTGTAGTGGGCGGCCGGGCGCAGCCTCCCCGCGTAGTGGTGCGACAGGAACTCGGCCTTGTAGGTCGCCATGTCGACGTTCACCGGGCAGTCGGTCTTGCAGCCCTTGCACGACAGGCACAGGTCGAGGGCGTCCTTCACCTCGGTGGAGCGCCAGCCGTCGGCGATCGGGCTCTCCCGGTACTGACCCTCCAGCATCTCGAAGAGCAGCCGCGACCGCCCGCGCGTGGAGTGCTCCTCCTCGTTCGTGGCGCGGAACGACGGGCACATGACGTTGCCGCTGTGGCTGCGGCAGTTGCCGACGCCCACGCAGCGCAGGGCGGCGCGGTCGAACTGCCCGCGATCCTTCGGGTAGGAGAAGTGCAGCTCGACGTCGACCTTCGGGCCGTAGCCGGCGCCGAGCCGGAGGTCCTCGGTCGGCAGGTTGGGGCGCACGACCTTGCCCGGGTTCATCCGGTCGTGCGGGTCGAACAGCGCCTTGAACCGCTCGAACAGCCGGACGACCTCCTCGCCGAACATGATCGGCAGCAGCGCGCCGCGCGCCTGCCCGTCGCCGTGCTCGCCGGAGAGCGACCCGCCGTACTGCGCGACCAGCTCCGCGCCGCGGCCGATGAACGCGCGGTAGTGCGCGATCCCCTCCTCGGTGACCAGGTCGAACGGGATGCGGCAGTGCAGGCAGCCCTGCCCGAAGTGGCCGTAGCGGGACACGTTCTCGTAACCGAACTCGTGGAGGAGCCGGCCGAAGTCGCGCAGGTAGTCGCCCAGGCGCTCCGGGGGCACGGCGGCGTCCTCCCAGCCCTCCCAGGTGTCGGGCCGGCCGGGCATCCACGCGGTGGCGCCGAGCCCGGCCTCGCGCACCTCCAGGATCTCCTTCTGCTGCGTGGGATCGTCGAAGACGCGATCGTCCGGCACGACGTCCCGCTCGCGCAGCACGGCGACCGCCCGCTGCGCCTTCGCGTCGGACTCCTCCCGGCTGTCGCCGCCGAACTCGCACACCAGCCAGCCGTCGCCCTCGGGGAGCAGGTGCAGCGCCTCCACGTTCTGCCGCTTGGTCTTCTGGTCGTTGACCAGCACGCTGTCGATGCCCTCGATGGTGAGCGGGTCGTGCACGGCGATCGTCGGGGCGGCGTCGGCGGCGTCCTCGATGCTCGGGAAGCCGAGCACCAGGAAGGTGCGCGCCGGCGGCAGCGGCACCAGGTCGAGCTCGGCTCGCAGCACCGTGACCAGCGTGGACTCCGAGCCGACCAGCGCCCTGCCCACGTCGAAGCCCGCCTCCGGAAGCAACGAGTCCAGGTTGTAGCCCGAGACCCGGCGCGGGATGCGCGGGTAGCGCTCGCGGATCAGGTCGCCGTCCTCCTCGGCGAGGTCGCGCATCGCCGTGTAGAGCTCCGCGACCCGGCCGCCTTCGACCTGGATGCGCTCGAACTCCTCGGTGGAGGTCGGCCCGGCCCAGAACCGGTCGCCCTCGTAGGTCAGCACCTCCAGCCGGCGCACGTTGTCGTCCGTCTTGCCGTAGGCCTGCGCGCTGGAGCCGCACGAGTTGTTGCCGATCATCCCGCCGAGCGTGCAGTGCGAGTGCGTCGCCGGCTTGGGGCCGAACTGGAGGCCGTGCGGGGCGAGGATCGCGTTGAGGTCGTCGAGCACGATGCCGGGCTCGACCACGGCCACGCGCGCGTCGACATCGAGGGAGAGCACCCGGTTGCAGTACTTGCTCCAGTCGATGACGACGCCGTGGTTGGTGCACTCGCCGGCGAGGCTCGTGCCGCCGCCGCGGCTGAAGACGGGGGCGGCGAACTCGCGGCAGACGGCGATGGCCTCCACCGCGGCCTCCACGGTGCGCGGGATGACGACGCCGATCGGCACCTGCCGGTAGTTGGAGGCGTCGGTCGAATAGGCGGCGCGGCTGCCGTCGTCGAAGCGCACCTCCCCGTCGACCCGGTCGGCGAGCGCGCTTGCCAGCGTGCGGACGTCCACGCCGCCGGAGGTGATGGTGCTCGTCATGGTCGCGCCTCCCTGTCGCCCGAGGCCTCCATTGGGATGGAATGCCCTGGTGGGATGGAATGCCCTGGGGCCGCCGAGCGCAAGGGGTTGAACGAATCCGGAGGCGGCGGAGCATCGGAGTCGGGCACCGACACCGAGCGAGAGGAGCACGCGTGAGCCGCATCGAGACACTGGAGGGCGCCGTCGTCGTCGTGACCGGCGCCAGTGGCGGGGTCGGCCGCGCCGCTGCCGTCGAGTTCGCGCGGCACGGCGCGAGCGTCGCGCTCTTGGCCCGCGGCGAGGCGGGGCTGGAGGCCGCGGCCGGCGAGGTGCGCGAGGCCGGCGGCCGGGCGCTCACCGTACCGGTCGATGTCGCCGACGCGGACGCCGTCGAGGCCGCGGCGGAGCGCGTCGTGAGCGAGTGGGGCCGCATCGACGTGTGGGTGAACTGCGCCTTCTCGTCCGTCTTCGCGGAGATCGGCAGGATCGCGCCCGACGAGTTCCGCCGGACCACCGAGGTGAGCTACCTCGGCTTCGTGTACGGCACGATGGCGGCGCTGCGCCGGATGCGCCCGGCCGGCGGAGGGACCATCGTCCAGATCGGCTCCGCGCTCGCCTACCGCGGCATCCCGCTGCAGTCGGCGTACTGCGGCGCGAAGCACGCGATCGTCGGCTTCACCGAGTCGGTGCGCGCCGAGCTGATGCACGACCACAGCGACGTCGCGATCACGATGGTGCACCTGCCTGCGATGAACACCCCGCAGTTCCGCTGGCTGCTGTCGCGCCTCCCGAAGCAGGCGCAGCCCGTGCCGCCGATCTACCAGCCGGAGGTCGCCGCCCGCTCGATCGTCCGCGCCGCGGTGCGTCCGCGTCGGGCGTACTGGGTGGGCGCGTCCACGGTGGAGACCATCCTCGGCAACCGGCTGATCCCCGGCCTCCTCGACCGCTACCTCGGACGGACCGGGTTCGCGTCCCAGCAGACCGACGAGCCGCGGCCCGCCGACCAGCCGGCCAACCTGTGGGAGCCGGCGGACCGGGAGGTCGACCACGGCACGCACGGCCCGTTCGACGACCGGGCGAAGCGGACGAGCGCGCAGGCCTGGGCATCACGGAACCGGCGCGCTCTCGGCGCGGTCGGCGCCGCCGTGGCGGGGGCGGCCCTCCTCGCCGCAGGGAGTGCTGCCGGTCGCCGCCGCTGACGCCACCGCCCTCCCCGGACAGTCCAGAGGTTGGTCAGGAGGCGCTCAGGGGGCGCAAAGCGCGGGCTCCTAGGGTGGTGCTCCGCGCGGGAGGTCCGCGCGAGGCGAGCGGGCGGGGGTGCGGGATGCGCAAGGCGGTCGTCGCCCTCCTGGTGGCCACCCTCGTCGTCGCAGGCGGGCTGTTCGCGGCGTCCCGGCTCGCGGCCTCGCCCGCGATCGTCGCCGCAGTGCCCCCGCCCTGCGCCGACGCCACCGGGACCACGGTGGCCGGCCGCGCGGTGCCGAAGGGGCCGGTCGCCGGGTTCTGCGCGCCGGAGCTCGCGATGGCGGCGACGATCCTCCAGGCCGCCCGCGACCAGGGCGTCGGGCAGTACGGCGAGACCATCGGTGTCATGACCGCGATCGGCGAGTCCGGCCTCCGCAACCTCGACTACGGCGACGCGGCGGGCCCGGACAGCCGCGGACTCTTCCAGCAGCGGGACAACGGCGCGTGGGGCACCCTCGCCGACCGGATGGACCCGTACACGGCGGCGACCAACTTCTTCCGCAAGCTGGCACGCCTCCCCGGCTGGCAGTCGATGACGCCCACGGAGGCCGCGCACGCCGTGCAGGTCAACGCGGACCCCGGCTACTACGCGCAGTACTGGGGCGACGCGCAGACCGTCGTCGCCGCGCTCGGCGGCTGAACGCGCTCAGCGGATGTAGGAGGCGTCAGCGGATATAAGAGGCGTCAGGCCCGGTCTCCCCTGAGCTCTCCAGCGGCGGGTCGCGCAGCTCGCTGAGCTCGGCGACGGCGCTCTCGATCGCGTCGAGCGCGAGCCGCAGCGGCTCGACCCAGGCGGCGGGAGCAGCGCTCCCCGCCGCTGCGGCCGACGCCAGGCTCGCGCGCGCCCGGCGGATGGAATCCTCGGCTGTCTCCAGATTGTCCATGCCGCCATCGTCCCACCGCCGGGGGCGGCGCGGGCGACTGAGAGTCCTGACAGACGGCGCGCACGGCGCCCAGCCCGCGTTCACCTGCGCATCTCGCTCCCCGGCTGGGATGCCGCCGCCGACACGCCCGGCCTCGCGCGCCGCCGTAACCCTGCATTCATGAACCGTTTGGTTGACCCCCCGACGAGGGTCAATCAGTGTCGAGCCTGTGACCTCGCTATGAGGTCCCTCGCCTTCTCAGTTCCTCCGCTTTCGGGAAAGGTCTCGCCCCATGCCTCGCAACACCCCCCGGCGCCAGAAATCCGGCAGTCGCCGGTTCTCCGCCCTCACGCCGCGGCAGCGCGTCCTCGCGGTCACCGCGGCGACCTGCGCGCTCGTCGTCCTCGGCGGCGGCATCGCCACCGCCTCCACCATCGCCTTCGGAAACCAGCAGGTCGGCGTGAACTACGCCGGCGGCGAGCAGATCTCGTCCGACCAGCTGCTCCGGCCGGCCGGGACGCGCCTGATGACGCCGTTCGGCAAGCTCATGGGCTCGACTGTCAGCCCCGACGGCCGCTTCCTCGTCGGCACCAGCGCCGACCGCTCCGTCGACCTCCAGGTCTTCGACCTCAAGACCTACAAGCCGGTCGCGGCGGCGGGCACGCTCTCGGCGACCTCGTTCGCGACCGCGGCCTCCAACGCCGGTTACGGGTCGATGAAGTACCTCAAGATCTCGGACGGCACCGTCGGCCAGGAGGGCCCCGTGTTCTCGCCCGACGGGAAGTTCCTGTTCGCGCCGGTCGCGACGGGGATCGTGCGGTACCCGTTCAACGCGGACGGCTCGCTCGGCGCCGGCACCACCATCGCCATCCCGAACTCCGCCGCCGGCCAGGAGGCGCTGACCGCCGGGATGACCTTCTCGCCCGACGGGTCGACCCTCTACGCCGCGGTCAACGGCCAGAACACGGTCGTCGCGATCGACCCGACGGCCGGAACGATCAAGCAGACCGTGGCTGTCGGCATCGCTCCGCGCCAGCTGACGTTCGCCGGGAACAAGCTCTACGTCTCCAACGAGGGCGGCCGCTTCGCCCTCCCCGGCGAGACCACGATGGGGTCGTACGGCACGCAGGTCCCCGCCGACACCACCCTCGGCACGTCGACGACCGGCACGGTCAGCGTCATCGACACGGCGAACCCGTCGGCCGCGGTCGCGTCCATCCCGGTCGAGCTCCACCCGACCGCGATGCACCTCAGCGGCACGACCCTGTACGTCGCCAACACGAACAGCGACACCGTCTCGGTGATCGACACGCGCTCCGGCGCCGTCGTCCAGACGATCGCGACCCAGCCGTGGGCGTCCTCCAAGACCGGGTACCAGCCGACCGCGGTCACCCTGCAGGGCGACCACCTGCTGGTCTCCCTCGGCAACGCCAACGCGATCGCCGTCTACAAGATCAACCCCGCCGACCCGCGCGACCCCGCGAGCCTCATCGGCCTCCTGCCGACCGACTACTACCCCGAGAACGTCGCGGCGGTGAACGGCTCGATCGTCGTCACGAACACGCGCGGCATCGACGCGCGCGGGCCGGGGATCACCGTCAACAAGGGTGCGGGCGTCCCGGTCGTGACCGGGCACGGCACGCACTCGACCACCGCGTCGCTCACCACGTTCGCCCTCCCGAGCGACCAGGACATCCGCAAGGCGACCGCTCAGGTGTACGCGCAGAACGGCTGGACCGAGAACTCCCTCAAGCAGGCGGAGGGCGACCGGAGCGACAACGCGTCGGTGGCCATCCCGAAGCGCCTGGGAGACCCGTCGGCGATCAAGCATGTGTTCCTCGTCGTCAAGGAGAACCGCGGCTACGACCAGCTCTACGGCGACATGAAGCAGGGCAACGGCGACCCGTCGCTGACCCAGTTCGGTCAGACGGTCACGCCGAACCAGCACTCCCTCGCCTCGCAGTTCGGCCTGTACGACAACACTTACGACATCGGGACGAACTCGGCGGAGGGCCACAACTGGCTGATGCAGGGCGACAACACCGCATACACCCAGACCAGCGCCGGCGAGTACACCCGCTCCTACGACACGGAGGAGGATGTGCTGGGCCACCAGCGCAGCGGCTTCCTGTGGAACTCGGTGCAGTCCGCCGGGAAGAGCGCGAAGAACTACGGCGAGTTCGAGTACGGCGAGGGCAAGCCGGCCGGCGCGACCTGGCAGCAGTACTACTGCGCCGCCACGAGCGTCATGGGCGGCGGCTCCTCCGCGCAGCTCTTCGACCCGTCGATCAAGTGGAACGCGGGCTCGGTCATCCCGTCGCTGAACGCGATCTCCGACCCGAACGCGGCGCCGTTCGACCTCGCGGTGCCGGACATCTACCGGTACGAGACCTGGAAGCAGGACTTCGAGAAGAACGGCCCATCCAACTTCAACATGGTCTGGCTCTCCAGCGACCACACCGGAGGCACCGCCGACCCGAAGGCGATGGTCGCCGACAACGACCTCGCCCTCGGCAAGATCGTCGACGAGATCTCGCACTCCCAGTACTGGAAGGACTCCGCGATCTTCGTGGCGGAGGACGACAGCCAGGACTCGGCCGACCACGTGGACGGCCACCGGGCGCCCATCCAGGTCATCAGCCCGTACGCGGTGCACGGGAAGACGGTGAGCACCTACTACTCGCAGATCAGCATGGTCCGCACGATCGAGCAGATCCTCGGCGCTCAGCCGCTCAACCAGAAGATCGCCGCGGCGACGCCGATGGTGGACGCGTTCCAGAACAAGCCGGACCTGACGCCGTACACCGCGGTCCCCAACCAGGTCCCGCTGACGGAGGGCGTGGCGACCAAGCCGGCGTGCGGCTACGACACCCTCGGCCAGACCGGAGCCGCGGCCGCCGCGGTGAACGCCCAGGCCGCGAAGGACGCCGCCGTGCCGGACGCCGAGAAGTCGGTGTCGGCCGAGTGGCAGAAGTGGGCCGGAAAGCAGCACTTCACCGGAACGGCCGGACACCCGGCCATCCCGGACTACGACAACCCGCTGCTGATGAACCGCTACACCTGGTACCAGACCAAGCACTGGACGTCGCCGTACCCCGGTGACGCGAAGATCTACGGTCCGAACGACGTGCCGGGCATCGCGCCTGGATCGGTCAACCACGACGACGAGTAGCCGTCGGAGCGCGGACGCCCCTGCCCTTCGTGGGCGGGGGCGTTCTCGTTGGGTGGGGGCGTTCGCGTGTTTACGGGTTCTCGTACGTGCCGTCGAGTCGCGCGCGGGCGATGACGTGACCGCTCATCTCACGCACGACGTCCTCCAGCCCGAACGAGGCGGGGAGGTCGAGCCGGCGGTCCACCGCGAAGAGCTGGAGGACGTAGGTGTGCGGCCCGTGCGACGGCACCGGCATCGGTCCGTGCCAGCCACGGGAGCCGAGCGACCCCCGGCCGAAGGCCACCCCGGACGCCGCGCCCTTCCGCGCGAGCCCGCCCTCCGGCAGTCCGCCGAGCGACGGGTCGATTCCCCGCGCGATCGTGTGGATGGCGGGCTCGGCGCGCGGCGCGTCCGGGTCCTCCACGATGAGCACCAGCTCCTCGGCGGCGACCGGCGGCGCCGTCCATTCGAGCGCCGGAGACAGGTCCTGCCCGAACAGCCGGCCGCGATACTGCGCCGGGATGGGCGTCCCGTCCGCGAACGCCGGGCTGGTCAGCACGAACGACTCCGGGCTCTGCAGCCCGTCCCGCAGCCAGACGATCTTGTCGTGCCCGGCACGCCGATCGCGCAGCGCCCGTCCGATGGGGTTCGGCATGGTGGGGCCTTTCGGGGAAAGGGTGGATGGGATGGCCAGCCTAGATGACGAGTCTCAGATCGACGCCCAGCTCCCGGGCGTGCTGTCGAGGAGCAGGCCGCCGAGTCCGGCCGCAGCGAAGGCGGACACGAAGGCGTCGGTGTCCTCGGTGAAGTGCGCCCAGCCCTCCGTGTGCGCGGGGAGCACGCGCGGCCGCCCCAGAATCCGTGCTGCCTCCGCCGCCTCCTCGCTCGTCAGCGTGAGGAAGCCGTCGACCAGCGGCGTCCTCGCCGCACCCGCGAACAGGATCGCGAGCTCGATCGCCGGGAAGCGCTCGGCGATGGCGGCCACGAGGTCGAGCGAGGCGTTGTCGCCGGAGACGTAGACCGTGGGCGAGCCCACCGCCTCCAGGACGAACCCGGTCACGGGACCGGTCGCGGCCTCCGTCCCGTCCGGACCGTGCCGGGCGGGGACGGCGGTGACGGTCACCCCTCCGATCAGGACGGAATCCCACGGTTCGAGCCCGCGACACGACGCGTCGAGGCGTCCGGCCGCGACGGGTGTGGTCAGCACCAGCGGCGCCGTCCGCAGATATGCGCGACCGCTGCTGTCGAGATTGTCCGGGTGCTGGTCGTGCGAGAGCAGCACCGCGTCGATGCGCCCCAGGTCTTCGGGCCGGAGTCGCGCGTCCGCGGTCTTGGTGAGCACCCGCGAGCCGATCGGGTACTCACCCGCTCGATCGAAGGTCGGATCCACTGCGAAGCGGGAGCCGCCGAACTCGATGACGAGGCTGGGGCCGCCGAGCGAGAGGACGCGCGGGCGGGCGGACGTCGGAGCGTCGTGGGTGGGAGTGGTCACTCCTCCATCGTAGGAACCGGGAGCTCCCACAGCGAGGCGACGGGAAGACCCCACAGCCGGTCGGAATAGCGGTATCCGGTCCCACCGGTATTGAGAACGATCCCTGCGATGAATCGATCTCCGAGCCTGTCGCGCAGATAGCGCAGCCCCCCGAAATGATCGGTCTTGAAGGTGCTCCCGGACTTGACCTCGATCGCCAGGACTCTGCCGTCGGCCAACTCGATCACGATGTCGACTTCGACCCCGCTCTTCGTCCGATAGTGGAAGAGCTCGAACTCTTCGTCGGACCAGGTCTGCTGTTTCAGCAGCTCACCGACGACGAACCCCTCCATGAGAGCGCCGAAGTGGTGCGCGGTCCCATCGACTGGCGTCAGCTGGCCCTCGGTCACGCGCGACAGCCGGGAGGCGAGACCGGAGTCCGGGATCGTCGCCTTCGCTCGTCCCGTCTCCCGAGAGGTGAGATTGGGCGACCAGGGCTGGAGGAGATCGACGAGGAACAGCATCTCCAGCGTGTCGAGATAGGCCGTGATCGAGGTAGGAGGGATAGCGGCGTCCTGAGCGAATCGCGCTTTGACCAACTCACCCGACTGGTTTGCTGCGATAAGTCGGAGCAGACTCTTCAAACGCTGCGGGTCGGTAATGTTGATGAGCTCGCGAGCATCGCGACGGACGAGGCGATCGACGTAACCGTCGAACCAGATGCTGCGAAGCCGGGCGGTCCGGTCGCGCGCGTCCGGATAACCGCCGGACGCGATCATTCGTGCGTAATCATTGCGAGACACCTCCGATGTCACAGTCGCCTTGAGTGCGCCGCCGAGAGCAGCGCGGACGAAATCCTCCCTCGTTCCGCGGAGTTCCCCTTGCGAGAACGATCGCAGCGAGACGGATATCGCGCGCCCCGCGAGACTGTCTGTCGCACGTCGTGAACGGAGAAGATCGCTGGAACCGGTCAAGATGAATCGACCTGGACGCCGATTGCGGTCGATCGACGCTTTGACCGCGAGCGTGAGCTCAGGGTGACGCTGAATCTCATCGATCACGAGCATGCCGTCAGGATTCTGGTCGACGAAACCGGCCGGGTCTTCGACCGCCGCGGTTCGGGTCTGCTCGTCATCGAGCGTGAGGATCTGCGCATCCCTGGTGCGCGCGAGCTGACCCGCGAGAGTGCTCTTACCCACCTGACGCGCACCCTGAATCACGAGCGCCGGGAAGGCTCTGGCGATGGAGTCAGCGAAGGTGAAGACATTCCGGTCGATCAGCGCCATGACGCTAACGGTATCAGCGTGTTGTCGGTTAAGTCGTATGTCGATCGTAGAAACGGCCACCGTTGTTTCGTAGAAATGGCCACTCCTGTTTCGTAGAAATGGCCACCTCTGTTTCGTAGAAATGGCCGCGATTGCGTCACCTCTCCGACGACACCCTGCTCCGCTCCCGCACCAACCACACCACATCCCGCCCGAACGACTCCCCGAGCAGCACCAGCGCACCCGCGGCCAGCACCCCGCTCACCACCGGCAGCGCCCCCGTGCACGCCACCGCGAGCGCCACCCCGGCGTACGCCGTCACCACCTTCCGCCAGTACCGGTACGGCAGCGTCGCGCGCATCCACGGCAGCATCCAGCCGGCCGCCACGAACGCGTACCGCAGCGCCCCGATCGCCAGCACCCAGGGCCCGAGCTCAGGCGCGACGTAGACGCTGAGCACCAGGAGCAGGAACGCGTCCACCTCCATGTCGAACCGGGCGCCCAGCTCGCTCGTGCTTCGGGTGCGCCGCGCCACCCAGCCGTCGACCGCGTCGAGCGCGAGGGCGGGGATGACCAGGCCGACCAGCAGTGGGACCGGCACAGCCCCGCTGAACGACGCCACCACCAGTCCCGTGATCAGCCCGACCAGCGTCGAGCGCACCGAGGTGACGATGTTGGCAGGGCCGAAGCGTTCCGTGCGGCGGCGCTGGAGGCCGCGGACCAGCAGCACGTTCGACACCAACAGGTACGCCGCGGCCGCCGCCCAGCCCGTCGCGGGCAGCGGCGTCATCCACCACTCGACCGAGAGCAGTCCGAGGAGGAGGACGAGCGCGACGCCCGCGCCGGCCCAGCCGACCGCTGCGAGTTGAACCCTTTTCACGTGAGCCTCGTGTCTTTGGGGAACGGCACCGTGCGCTGCCGCATCTTGCCTTAACACGCAGCGTGTGCACGGATGGTTCACAACGGTCCCGGCCCATCGGGAGTCACCGCGAGAGGAGCTGGACGTGCTCGAAGCCACCGCGTTCTGGGTCGTGGAGCCCGGCGTCGGCGCCCTACGGTCCGAGCCGCTGCGGGAGCCCCGTGACGGGGAGGTCCTCGTCCGCACGCTGCGCACGGGGGTGAGCCGCGGAACCGAGGCGACCGTGTTCGCCGGCCGGGTGCCGCCGAGCCAGCGCAATCGGATGCGGGCGCCGTTCCAGGAGGGCGACTTCCCCGGGCCGGTCAAGTACGGCTACCTCAACGTTGGCGTGGTCGAGCAGGGGCCTCCCGAGCTGGCCGGGCGCACCGTGTTCACGCTGTTCCCGCACCAGTCGGCCTTCGTCGTCCCGCCCGCTGCGGTGTTCCCGGTGCCGGAGGGCGTGCCCGCCGAGCGCGCCGTGCTCGCGGGGGCGGTGGAGACCGCGGTCAACGTGCTGTGGGACGCCGCGCCGCTGCTCGGCGACCGGATCGCGGTGATCGGCGCCGGGATGATCGGCTGCTGCGTCGCCCGGCTGGCGCGCGGCATCCCCGGCGTTGAGGTCACGCTGGTCGACGTCGACCCGTCGCGGCGGGAGGTCGCCGAGCGGCTGGGCGTCGGCTTCGCCGAGCCGGACTCCGCCCCGCACGACCGCGACCTCGTCGTCCACACCAGCGGGTCGGAGGCCGGCCTGCGCCTCGCAATGGAGACCGTCGTCACCGACGGCGAGGTGATCGAGGCGAGCTGGTTCGGCGACCGGCCGGTGACGCTGACGCTCGGGGAGGACTTCCACTCCCGGCGGCTCACCCTCCGGTCGAGCCAGGTCGGCGAGGTGTCGCCCCGCCGCCGCGACCGTCGCAGCCACGCCGACCGGATGGCGCTCGCACTCGACCTGCTGCGGGACCCGGCGTTCGACGCCCTCCTGACCGGGTCGTCATCGTGGCGGGAGCTGCCGGAGGTCCTCGCACGACTGGCGGCCGACCCCGGCCCCGAGCTCTGCCACAGCATCGATTGGAGTGACGCCTGATGCCGTTCACGGTCACGGTCCGCGACCACCTCATGGTCGCCCACAGCTTCACCGGCGCGGCGTTCGGGCCCGCGCAGCGACTGCACGGCGCGACCTTCGTCGTGGATGCGACCTTCGGCGCGGACGAGCTCGACGAGGACGGCGTCGTGGTCGACATCGGCCGGGCCACGGTCGCGCTCGCGGAGATCACCGCCTCGCTCACCTATCGCAACCTGGACGACGAGCCCGCGTTCGCCGGGATGAACACCACCACGGAGGTGCTCTGCCGGGCGATCGCCGACCGGCTCGCGGACGCCGCCGCCAGCGGGTCGCTCGGCCGCGCGACCGGGCTGACCTCCGTCGCCGTCACCCTCCACGAGTCCCACATCGCGTGGGCGAGCTACTCGAGGCCGCTATGACCGACGTGCACTTCGTGGTGCCGGACACCATCGACGACCCCCTCCTGGTGAGCGGCGGGAACCGCTACGACCAGCGCGTCCGGGACGGCCTCCGCGCCGAGGGGTGGACGGTGCACATGCTCCTGGTCACCGGCCGCGGCACGGGCTGGACGGCGCGAGCGCTGGCCGCGCTGCCCGAGGGGGCGCTCGCGCTGGTCGACGGGCTGCTGGTGTCCCGCGAGCCGGAGGCGATCGTCGCGCACCGGTCGCGGCTGAGGATCGTCGTGCTGGCGCACATGGTCGCGGCGCCGACCGACCCGGGCGACGGGATGCTCGGCGACGGCGACCTCGCCGCCCTGCGCGCCGCCCGCCGCATCGTCGCGACGAGCGCCTGGACCCGCTCGCAGCTCCTCGAACAGGACGCCGCCGACCCGCACCGGATCGTGGTCGCCCGCCCGGGCGTCGACCGCGCCCCCGCGACGACGGCCTCCGCGGGCGGCGGTCGCCTGTTGTGCGTCGCCGCGGTCGCGCCGCACAAGGGACAGGACCTCCTGCTCCGTGCGCTCGCCGGGTTCGCCGACCGCGACGACTGGACGTGCAGCCTCGTCGGCTCGCTGACGGTCGCCCCGGACTTCGTCGCGGCGCTGACCGCCGTGATCGATGCGGCCGGCCTCGCCGGGCGGATCCGGTTCGCGGGCGTCCTCGACCCGCGCGCCCTCGCGGAGGCGTACGGGGAGGCCGACCTCGTCGTGCTGCCGTCGCGCAGCGAGAGCTACGGAATGGCCGTCGCCGAGGCGCTCGCGCACGGCGTCCCGGTGCTCGCGACCGGCGTCGGCGGCCTCCCGGAGGCGATCGCGCGGCAGGACGCCGCGATGATCGTGCCGCCGGACGACGCCTGGGCGCTGCGCGTGGTGCTGCAGCAGTGGTGGGCGAGCGCTGCGCGCCGGGACGCCCTGAAGGCGGCGGCGCTGGAGGCCCGCGAGGCCGGTCGGCGCTGGGAGGACACGATCGCGGTGCTCTCCTCCGCGCTGCGCGAGGCCGCGGTGGAGGGCCTGCGCCCCGAGGCGGTGCCGTCGTGAGCGGGATGCTGGAGGTCAGCGCCGACTGGCTCGCGCTGCGGGAGGCCGAGGACGGACGCGCACGGTCGCGGCGGCTCGCGCGCCTGGCGGCGGGGCTCGTCGGCGCCGACGCGGCGCACGGCCGCCCGATCACCGTGCACGACCTCGGCAGCGGCACCGGCTCGATGATGCGCTGGCTCGCGCCGCAGCTCCCCGGGCCGCAGAGCTGGGTCCTCCACGACTGGAACGCCGGCCTCACCGCCCACGCGACCGAGGCGCAGCCTCCCCTCGACCGCAGCGGCCGGCCGATCGCGGTCGCCTCCCGGGTCACCCCGCTCGACCGGCTCGCCGCCAGCGACCTCGACGGCGCCGACCTGGTGACGGCCTCCGCCCTCCTCGACGTCGTGACCGCGCGGGAGGCGCACGCGATCGTGGACGCGTGCCTCGCTGCCGGCGCCCCCGCGTTCCTGCCGCTCAGCGTGACCGGGGACGTGGAGGTGCGCCCCTGGGACCCGCGCGACATCCTCTTCGCCCGCGCCTTCAACGAGCACCAGCGCCGGGAGGTCGACGGCCGCCGCCTGCTCGGGAGGTTCGGCGCGCCGATCGTTCGCGGGCTCTTCACGCGCGCGGGCTGGCACGTCCGCACCGCGCTGACGACGTGGCGGCTCGACCGTCGCGAACCGCTGCTGCTCGGCGAGTGGTTCGACGGCTGGACCGACGCGGCGGTGGAGCAGGCGGAGGTCGACCGCGACCGCGCGCTGCTCGACCACGCCGCCGGGTACCGGGAGGTTCGCCGGGAGCAGCAGCGACGCGGCGGCCTGTCCGCCGTCGTGTACCACCTCGACGTCCTGGCGTGGCCGCGATGACCGCCCGGCTGAACGCAGCGGTGGAGGAGGCGGCGCCCGCGGCGGCGTCGCCCGGACTCCGCCGCGTCCTCGGCCGCTCCTGGCTCCGGATCACGCTCCGCGTCCTCGTCCCGGTCGTCATCCTGATCGCGATCGTCGCCCGGGTCGGCGCCGGGCCGTTCCTGCACGGCCTCCTCAGCCTCGACGGACCGACGGTGATCGCCGCGTTCGCCCTGACCGCGATCGCCACGGTCGCGGCCGCATGGCGCTGGCGCCTGATCGCCGGTCGGCTCGGCGTCGGCCTCCGCTGGTCCACGGCGATCGGGGCGTATTACCGCTCGCAGTTCGTGAACACTGTGCTCCCCGGCGGCGTGGTCGGCGACGTCCAGCGCGCGGTCGATCACGGCAGGAACGCCGACCGGATGGGCGCCGCGGCGCGGGCCGTCGCACTCGAGCGGCTGGTCGGCCAGGCGGTTCAGCTCGTGCTCGCCGTCGTCGTCCTCGCCATCGTCGGGATGGAGTTCGAGGGCGTCCTGCTGCCGGTGCTCGGCGTCGCCCTCACGGCCGTGCTCGTCGGCGGAGCGGTCACCGCGTCCGCCAGCAGGCGTGTCCGGCGGGCGCTGGCGCGCGAGTGGCGGGAGGTCAGGGAGGGCCTCGGCTCGGTGTCGGTCTGCGTCCGGGCGGTCGTCGCGTCCGTGGTCGTCTGCGCGTGCCACCTGGGCACCTTCGCCATCGCGGCCGTCGCCGTCGGCGCGGACGTGCCGCCCCTGCGCCTGCTCGCGCTCGGGATGGTGGTGCTGCTCGCGGCCTCCATCCCGTTCAACCTCGGCGGCTGGGGTCCGCGGGAGGGCGCTGCCGGCTGGGCCTTCGCGATGGCGGGCTTCGGCGCCGCGGCCGGCGTCTCGGCGGCCACGCTGTACGGCGTGCTGGCGTTCGTGTGCTTCGTCCCTGCGGCGCTGATCGTGCAGTCCGCGACCGTGCTGCAGCGGAGGAGGATGCGGCCATGACCGAGCGACCGTATGTGACCGTGAGCTGCGCCATCTCCCTCGATGGCTACCTCGACACCGCGCGACCGCCGAAGCTCGCGCTCTCGAACGCCGCCGACTTCGACCGGGTGGACGAGGTCCGCGCGCGGCACGACGTGATCCTCGTCGGCGCCCGCACCGTGCGCCGCGACAACCCGCGCCTGCTCGTCCGCAGCGCCGAGCGCCAGGACCGCCGGGAGGCCTCCGGCAAGTGCCGGACGCCGTGGAAGGCGACCGTGACTTCGACGGGCGACCTCGATCCCCACGCGAACTTCTTCACACTCGGCGACACCCTGAAACTCGTGTACTGCCCGAGTGCCCAGCGCAACCGGCTCACCGACCAGCTCGGCGATGCCGCCACCGTCGTGCCGCTCGGCGACGACGTGCGGATGACCGACCTGCTCGCCGACCTCGGCGAGCGCGGCGTGCGGCGCCTGATGGTGGAGGGCGGCGGGACGACGCTGACCCAGTTCCTCGCGGACGGGCTGGCCGATGAGCTGCACCTCGCGGTGGCGCCGTTCTTCGTCGGCGACAGGGACGCGCCGCGCTTCGTCGGCGAGGGCTCGTACCCGTGGACGAGCGACAGCCGCGCCGCGCTCGTGGAGGCGCGCCCGATCGGGGATGTCGTGCTGCTGCGCTACGCCCTGTCCGACCGGTTCGGGGGCTTCCCGTGAGCCGCACGCGCCGGGGCCGCCGGGTCTGGAGCGCCCTCGCCACCGCGTTGGCCGCCGTCACATTGTTCCTCGCCTCCCTCGCTCCCGGCCTCGTGGCCTCCGACTCGGCGCTCGCCCTCGTGCGCGTCCCGCTGGAGTGCGTCCTCGCCCTGGGCGCGCTCATCCTGCTCCCGTGGCGGTGGGCGCGCCGCACGCTCGCGATCCTCGTCGCTCTGCTGCTCGTCCTCTCGACGATCGTGGCGGCGCTCGACCGCGTGTTCGAGGCCACGGTCGGCCGGCCCTTCGACGTGGTGTCCGGCTGGTCCGAGCTGGTGGACGGCTACGGCGTGGTCCGCGACTCCACCGGGACGGTGGGGGCGATCGGCATCCTGGCGCTCGTCGCGCTCCTGGCGGTCGCGGCCGTCGTCGCGGTCGCCGCGTCGCTGCTGCGCCTGGCGCGCGTCCTCGCCCGGCGGCGCCGGCCGAGCCTGATCGCGGCCTCCGCGGTCACGGCCGGCTGGCTGGTCCTCGCACTGGTCGGCGCGCAACTCGTGCCCGGCGAGCCGGTGGCGGCGGCGGACGGGGTCTCCGCCGCGGCGACCACGGTGAACCAGGTGCAGGTCGCCGCCCGCGACCAGGCCGTCTTCGATCGCGCGGCGTCGAGCGACCCGTACGCGGCGCTGCCCTCCTCCGACCTGCTCACCGGGCTGAAGGGCAAGGATGTCGTCGTCGTCTTCGTGGAGAGCTACGGGCAGGTCGCCGTGCAGGGCACCTCCTTCTCGCCGGGGGTGGACGCCGTCCTCCGCAGCGGGAACTCCGCCCTCGCCGCGCACGGCTACTCCGAGCGCAGCGCCTTCCTGACCTCGTCCACGTTCGGCGGGATCAGCTGGCTCGCGCACTCCACCCTGCAGAGCGGGCTGTGGGTGGACTCCCAGCAGCGCTACGACCAGATCACCTCCGGCACCCGCTTCACGCTGAGCGCCGCCTTTCGCAAGGCGGGCTGGCGGACCCTCAGCGACGTCCCGTCAGACTCGAAGCCGTGGCCGGTCGGGACCTCGTTCTACCACTACGAGCAGGAGCTCAACGCGAAGAACGTCGGTTACCGGGGCCCGAGCTTCAGCTATGCGCGGGTGCCGGACCAGTACAGCCTGGCGTACTTCCAGCAGCACGAGCTCGCCGGGCCGCACCAGCCGCTGATGGCGGAGATCGACCTGGTCTCGTCGCACACGCCGTGGACGCCGCTGCCGAAGCTGGTGCCGTGGGATCAGCTCGGCGACGGCTCGGTCTACGACCCGCAGCCGGCGGAGGGCCTCCCGCCGAGCGTCGTCTGGCAGGATCCGCACCACGTCCAGCAGCTCTACGGCCAGTCGATCGAGTACACGATGGGCGCGCTGACCTCGTTCCTGACCACCTTCGACGACCCGAACCTGGTGCTCGTGGTGCTCGGCGACCACCAACCGGCGACGATCGTCAGCGGGCCGGGGGCGAACCACGAGGTCCCGATCAGCATCATCGCGAAGGACCCGGCCGTCACCGAGCGGATCGCGTCGTGGGGGTGGCAGCCCGGGCTGCTGCCGTCGCCGAACGCTCCGGTCTGGCGGATGGACGCCTTCCGCGACCGCTTCCTGACGGCCTACGGCCCCTGACATCGTCTGCCGGCTCGCCGAGAGGCACCTCAACGCCCCTCAACGCGCGTTTGAGGGGCGCTTACGTGCCCTTCGAGTGCGTAGGTGACACGTCGGGAGTGGAGGGGAAGGACCGGCGCGCGACGAGGACCACGGCGAGCCCCACGACCACCAGCGCCGCCCCCGCGAACGGCAGCCAGCCCAGCCCCGGCCCGGCCAGCACCGCGGCGCCGACCGCGGCCCCTCCCCCGATCCCGATGTTGGCCGTCGAGTTCACCAGCGCCCCGATGACCTCCGGAGTCGCGCCGCGCGTGCGGATCGCCGCCGTCTGGAACACCGACGCCACCCCGCCGAAGCCCGCGCCCCACACCACCGCGGCCACCAGCACGCCGGCGAGCGCCGGGAAGGCGATCCCCACGCCGACCAGCCCGACCGTCACCGCGCCGAGCAGCGCCAGCACGGTCGCGCGCGGCCTCCGGTCGAGCGTGGCCGCGGCGAACCACGTCCCGACGAGCCCGACCGCGCCGATCCCGAGCAGCACAGGGCCGACCCCGGCGAGAGGAAGCCCGGTCGCCAGGAGGATCACCGACACGAACGTGTAGACGGTGAACTGCCCCAGGTACACGACCGCGTTCGTCGTGGACACGATCCCCAGCCGCACGCGGCGAGCGCCCGCGCCCTCCCCGGTGTGCCCGGTGCCGCCTCCCGGGACCGCCGGCAGCAGCACCGCGACGACGACGACCGTGATCGCGCACACCCCCGCCAGCACGCCGAACGCCGCACGCCAGCCGAGCGCCGTGCCGAGGGAGGTCGACAGCGGCACCCCGAGCACGAACCCGGCCGAGGCCCCCGCGGTGACCAGCGCCAGCGCGCGCCCGGTGAACGCGGAGGTCACCAGGCGGGACGCGTACCCGATGCTGACCGAGAAGAACAGCGCGTGCGCGATCCCGCCGAAGGCGCGCCCTGCCGCCAGGACGCCGAAGTTCGGAGCCACCGCCACGACCAGGTTGCTGAGGGTGTACGCGACGAGGGTGGACTGGAGCAGACCCTTCCGGGAGAACCGCGCTGTCGAGAGGGTCAGCGGCACCGCCAGCACCGCGACCATGAACGCGTAGACCGTCACGAGCAGCCCGGCCACCGAGTCGGACACCCGCATGTCGCCGCCGATCGCCGGCAGCAGCCCCACCGGCAGCATCTCCGTCGTCACCGCGAGGAAGGTCGCGACCGTCAGCGCGACGAGCCCGCCCGCCGCCTCGCGCACGGTGCCTGGGCTCCAGTCCGACGCGTGAGGCATGGTTGCGATGCTAGCCCCGCGCCTCCGATTGAACCGATACTGGGGCTCGTTCGTGTTCCCTGTGAGGCCTTCAGCGGTGGAGGCCACGAGACGGAAGCGGGTAGTGCCATGACCGAGAGCAGCCAGGGGCCCCTGTGGCTCATGCGCATCCTGAGCGCGATCGTGCTCGTGCTGATCGGCGGGATCCATCTGTTCCTGATCTTCGACGGCGTCGGCGGCCTGCTCGGCGTGCTGTTCGTCCTCAACTCCGTCGCCGCCTTCGTGCTGGCGATCGGGATGCTGGTGCTGCGCGGCGCGTGGCTGCGGCTCGCCACGACGCTCAGCCTGCTGTTCGTCATCGCCAGCCTGGCCGCCCTCCTGCTCGCGCTCACGGTCGGCCTGTTCGGCATCCGGGAGGTGTGGACGTTCACCCTCGTCCCGGAGACCGTCATCATCGAGGCGATCGGGATCGTGGTGCTGGGGATCACGTCGGGGGTCGCGTTCCGGAGGCGGGCGCGGGTGGCGTGACGGCCACCCCCGCGATCTGCGTGTTGAACGGCAGGAACGGCGTCCGCACGCGGTAGCGCTCCACGTCGACGCGCGCGAAGCCCGCCGCGCGGAGGGCGCCCTCCAGGTCGCGCTCGCAGGAGCAGCCTTCGAACGTCCACGCCCACGGCCGGCGCAGGAGGCGCTGGACCCGCCGGGTCGGGGTCCCGTCCGGCGCGGCGACGTGCTCCACGAAGCGGTACGTGCCGCCTGGTCGCAGGATGCGGCGGACTTCGGCGAGCACGGCATCCGGGTCCTGCACGGTGCAGAGCACGAGCGACGAGATCACGGTGTCGACGCTGTGGTCGGCCAGGCCGGTGCGTTCGGCCAGGCGCTCGCGGAGGTCGAGCCGCACGCCCGCGCGGTCGGCCGCGGCGCGCAGCGGGGCGTGCATGTGGCGGTTGGGCTCCACCGCGATCAGGGTGGCGCCGCGAGGGAGGTGACGGAGGTTCGCGCCGACGCCGGGACCGAGCTCGACGACCTCACCCGGGAGGCCGGCGAACGCGCGCTGCTTGTGCGGCCGGAGCTTCCGCTCGATGTACGGGTCCATGACGCGGAAGAACGCCGCGTTGAACGGGCCGCGGAGGGCGTGCTGCTCGAAATCGGTGGCGCCGGGCAGCGTCGGGGCGGTGCTGGTGGTTCGGGTCATGGAGGTCAGCCTCCCCGACCCCGGCCGCCGATCCAGGCGGGGAACTACCCCACTTCAGCGGCGGCCGCCGCCCTCCCGCTGCACCGCATACCAGGCGGCCACCTGCGCCCGCGACCGGAAGCCCAGCCGCAGCCGGATGCGTTCGACGTGCCCTTCCGCCGACCGCTCGTCGATGCCGAGGCGGTCGGCGATCTCCCGGTTCGTGCGGCCGTCGGCGATCAGCGCGGCGACCTCCGTCTGCCGCTCGGTGAGCGTGCCCGCTCCGCGCCGCGACGCCCGGAGGCCGAGGAAGCGGCGCACGGTCGCGACCAGCTCGTGGGCGTCCCCGGCGTACGGCAGGTGCGACCGTCCGGGGAGCAGCACGAGCTCCGCGCCCGGGATGCCCTCCGCCAGCGCCCTCGCCTGCGCCACCGGAGCCGCGCGGTCGTGGTCGCGGTGCACGACCAGCGTCGGCGCCCGCACCCGGCCGAGGAGGTCGCCGACGTCGAGGCGGTAGCTGAGTTCCAGCAGCGCCCGGGCCGTCGCGGCGTCCGACGACGCGCGCTGATACCGGCCGAACTCCTCGCGCGTGGTGGCGTGGGCGTCCGGCGCGAAGATGTCGGTGAGGACGTCGGAGCCGAGGCCCCAGTGCGACTCCACCAGAGCGAGGATGTGGTCGCGCGCGCTCGGCGGCGACAGCTCGGCGCCCGACCGCCAGCCCCCGTAGAGCACCAGCCGCCTGACCCGCTCCGGATGCTCCGCCGCCCACGCCACCGCGATCGGCGCGCCCATCGACGACCCCATCAGGTCGAACGGCGCCGGGCCGACCCCCGCGGCCACGGCATCCAGCTCCTCCAGCTCGAACGCGAGCGACGGCGGCCGGTCCGAGGGAGAGGACAGCCCGCACCCCGCGCGGTCGTACCGCACCAGCAGGCAGCCCTGCGCGAGACTCTCGAAGTAGGCGCGCTCCTCCGGGATCTCCCAGCTCAGCTGCAGATGACTCACCCAGCCCGACACGTACAGCAGGGGGCGGCCGGCTCCGGCCGTCGCGAACGCCAGCTCCGCGCCGCCCTCGGTCGTCAGCCTGCTGATGCGCTGCTGCATGCGTACATTGTGCGGCGCGCGGGAGGCGGCGGCACCAGTCGCGGCGTCGGCCTACGGGATTACCATGACGACCGACGCGCGCCCCGCCGATCCGGGCGCGCGCGGGAAGGAGCGACATGGCGGACCTGACCCTCACCCGAGCCGGCGCCACCCTGAGCTACGACGTGGAGGGCGGGGGCCCGACCGTTCTGCAGGCGCACGGGCTCACCTCCAGCCGCACCGCGGACCTGGACCTGCTCGACCTCCGCCCGCTCGCCGCGCACGGCCGCCGCCTCGTCCGTTACGACGCCGCCGGCCACGGACTCTCCGCCGGTCCCGACGATCCGGAGCGCTACCGCTGGACGGCCCTCGCCGACGACCTGCTGGCCGTGCTCGACGCGGTGGGCCAGACCGAGCCGGTGGACGCGGTGGGCATCTCGATGGGGACGGGCACGATCCTCACCGCCGCCGTGCGGCAACCCGATCGCTTCCGCCGCCTCGTGCTCGGCCTGCCGCCGACCGCGTGGGAGACGCGCTCGGCACAGGCCGGCATCTACCGGCAGATGGCCGACCTCCTGGAGGCGCAGGGCTGGGACGCACTCATGGACCTGATGGCGGCCTCCACCCTGGCGATGCCGCCCGTGCTCGCCGAGCGCGGCGTCACCCCGGAGCCACAGCTGCAGCCCGCGACCGCCCCGGCTGTGCTGCGGGGAGCGGCGCTGTCCGACCTGCCGGACCCGGAGCAGATCGCGACGCTGCGGTTGCCGGTGCTGCTGCTCCCCTGGGCCGGGGACGCCGGCCACCCGCTGTCGAGCGCCGAGCGGCTGCACGAGCTGATCTCCGGCTCGGAGCTGTTCGTGGCCGAGAACGCGGCCGACGCGGACACCTGGCCGGAACGGGTGGAGGCGTTCCTGGCCGGAGCCGCGGGTTAAGCAAAGGTGAAATCGCGGCCGAGTGGGTTGACCTCCCGCCGACGTCCCGCTACCGTCTCACGACGTGAGCCGTCCACCGCTGACCCGAACCGCCCTCTGGGTGCGCGAGCGTGCCTGTGTGCCGCTCGTGCTCGCCGAGGCGCGGGGCACGACCGTGCGCCGTGCGGCGCAGGTCACCGAGCTGGCCAGCGCGCGGCGGCAGCCGGGTCGGCGGTCGCGCCGGCGCCGCGCGGCCTGAGCGACCCCTTCAGGAGTCCATGCCCACCGCAGGCTCGCCCACGAACTGGTGCGCCTCCGCCGCGAGCTCGGGCCAGTCCTCCGCGTCGGCGATGCTGACCCAGGCCCCCTTCGCCTCCGCTCGCCCGGCAGCGACCGGCGTGGCCACCTCCCGCCCGACGAGGTCGCGGGCGCGCGCCTCGGGCAGGTCCACGACGAGCTCGCCGTCGTCGAGGTAGGCGAAGAGCGTCCCGCGCACGTGCAGACCGGTGGCGGTCTCGGACACGTCGAGGTCCGGGTCCTGGAGCAGTTGTGTGGTGAGCAGGTCGTAGGAGACGACGGGGTCGGTCATTGCGGATCCTCTCGGTCGTTGGTTCTATACAAGCGGATGCGCGGGGCGCTGCACAGTGCCCCGTTCGACAGGAGGATGCGCATGCGGAAGATCGTGGTCTACGAGCTGGTGTCGCTGGACGGGGTGGCGGAGGACCCGGACGGGTTCATCCCGGACTGGGACGAGGACATGGACGCCAACCTGGGCACGGTGATCGGGTCGCAGGACGCCGTCATCCTCGGCCGGCGCAGCTACGACGACTGGGCGCGGTACTGGCCGGGCAAGGACATCCAGCCGTTCTCGGACTTCATCAACGGGGTGACCAAGTACATCGCGACGTCGGCGCCGCTCTCGCCGGAGTGGTCGGGCGCGCAGGCGGTGGACGGCGACATCGTGGAGTTCGCGCGGCGGCTGAAGGAGGGCGACGGCGGCGACATCGGTGTGCACGCCAGCATCTCGGTCGCGCAGGCGCTGCTGGCCGGAGGCGTCGTGGACGAGCTGCGGCTGGTGATCGCGCCCGGCGTCGCGGAGCGCGGGCGACGGCTGCTGGAGGGGGTCCCCGCGCTGCGGTTCGAGACGATCGCGAGCGGGGTGTCCTCCACCGGCTACCTGCTGCTCGGCTACCGCGTCCTCCCCTGACGCCCTCCCCTCCCCTCCCCCACCTCCGCCGAGGGGCACGTCGTTGTCACTTTCCGCGCCGAAAAGTGACAACGACGTGCCCCTCGGTGGCTGCGCGCGGGGTCACGCGGCGAGGTGGAAGGTGCTGGCGAAGCGCGTGAGGAGCGTGCGGGGGCCGCGCAGGACCTCCACCACCCCGGCGTCGATGGCGGCCTCCGGCGTGAGCTCGCCCGAGATGAGCCGGCGGATGCCGGGCCCGCTCGCGAACGCCAGGTCGGCCGGACCGTCGCCGCGGGCGACGACCAGGCGCGGCCCCTCCACCTGGATGAGCAGCCCGTCGTCCCCGAACCGGGCGCCGTAGGCCGTGGCCGGCAGCTCGGCGGCCACCGCAGGCTGGAACGCCGTGCGCAGCGACATCGTCATCGAGTCCGGAGTGATGATCTGTTCGTCGCGCGGGTCGCCGAGCGCCTTGAACCCCCAGGCGCCCAGCGCGAGCACGACCGGTTCGAGCTCCCGCCCGTACGGCGTGAGCTCGTAGAGGATGATGCGCGAGCGCGGCGCCCGGCGGATGATGCCGGCCGCCTGCAGCTCCTTGAGCCGCGCCGCCAGGATGTTGCTCGGGATGCGGGGAAGCCCCGCGGCGAGCTCGCCGTAGCGGCGCGGCCCGACGAGCAGGTCGCGGACGATCAGCAGGGCCCAGCGCTCCCCCACCAGCTCCAGGGCCTGGGTGATCCCGTCGTACTGCCCGTAGTCGCGCGCGACCATCGACCTCAGGCCTGCTGGCTCAGGTACGCCTCGGGGCCCTTGGCGGCGGCGACCGGGTCCATCCAGCCGAACTCGAGGATGTTGCCGTCCGGGTCGGTGAGCTGGCGCTGGTACATGAACCCGTAGTCCGCCGGCTCCTTGGTCTCCGTGCCGCCCGCTGCCAGCCCGTCCGCGACGGTCGCGTCGACGAGCTCGCGGCTGTCGAGCATGACGGAGGTGGACGCGGACACGTTCTTCGTGGGCTCGCCGACCGGGAGGTCGGTGAAGCTCTGGAAGAAGTCGCGCGTGACGATCATGAAGTAGTTGTGGTCCTCCTCGACGACGACGCACGCGGCGTTGTGGTCGGTGAAGAGGGGATTGATGGTGAATCCGACGGCCGAGTAGAACGCCTTGGCGCGCTCCAGGTCGGTCACGGGCAGGTTGACGAACATCGCGGTCATTGTGGTCTCCCTTGTCATGGTCCGCTGTTGATGGTGTCGATACTTGCAAAAAACAAGTGCGGCGTCAAGGGGTGATTTCGTGGGCCGGCCCCGACCATCCCGGCCACACGCAAAGGCCTCGAGGATGCCCTCGAAAATCTCAAACAAAGTCCCTCGGGAAACCCAAACAGATTGGCTCGAAAAACTAAAATAGACGAGGTGAAAGCAGGCCGACGCGTGGCTGGTGCGGACTTGCACCCCCTCCGACGCTTGCGGGACCGACTAGGCGACCGTTTCGTTGCCGGAGTGGCCCTCTATCTCGGAGAACGCTCATACACCTACGACGATCGCCTCCACGTCATCCCGGTCGACAAGCTCTGGCTGACCTACTGACCCAGGCAGGCCGCAGCCCCTACTCCGTCAACCGCCGCACTGTCAGCGACTGCTCCGCGAACCCCACCGCCCCCGCACGGTCGTGCAGCACCGAGCGCGTGATCCCGAGCCCCGTCGACCCGAACACGACCTCCGTGTCCAACCCCAGCCACGCCCCGCTCGGCGCGCGGTGGAGGTGGATGGTGAGGTCCACGTTCGGGAACATCCACCGCGTCGGGTGCTCGCGCACCGCCACGCCGTTCGCCGTGTCGACCAGCGTGATCCACGCCGTCACCGGGTCGACCTCCACGCCCTCGATGAGCTCGCAGCCGGTCGAGAGCCAGACGGTCGCGCGGCCGGCCTCCGGGGAGTGAACGGCGCGCGTGTCGAGGGAGGCGACGTAGCCGCCCTGCCAGGCGTCCATCATCGACCACGGGGTCGCCGACTCCGGTGACGGCAGCGGCCCGGCGGCGCCACCGGCCACCTCGGCCGTGTCGAAGTCCGCGAGCAGCCAGGCGCGCGCCTTGACAGCGGTGCGGCCGCGGATGACGGCGGTCGCCTCCACCAGCTCGATCGTGCGGCCCGGGCGGATGGTCTCGACCGAGAGCTCGACCTCGTCCAGGGCGAGGAAGCCGAGGATGTCGAAGCTGATCCGGGCGAGCTGGAGCGAAGCGCTCGCCTCGGCCGCGTGGCGCAGGATCGCGTGCGTGATCAGGCCGCCGAGCGGGCTGAAGTGCATCTCGTCGTCGGCCCACGCGCCGCCGGCGTGCGGGGTGGGGGTGAAGACGTTCTCGCTCCGCTGCACGAAGTAGGCGTCGGGGATGGTGGTGTCGGCGTTCATCCCCTCCAACGTAGGCGCAGGAGGGCGTCCCGAGCGACACTAGAGCGTATGAGCAGACACGAAAGCAGACGGGAGGCCGCGGCCGAGGCCCAGGAGCGGGCCCAGGCGGAGGCGGCGATCGAGGCGACGGAGACCGACGACACGTCGGTGGACGCGGACGAGACGCTGGAGTCGGAGGAGGAGCCGGGCTGAGCCGGAGGTCAGCGCGTCACCCGGCATGCCCCGACACGAACCGTGACGTCGGCGCGCCGCCCTCCTCGGCTCCGCGCAGGTCCGAGTCGCGCACCAGCGGCGGGATCGACGGGTCGTCGGGCAGCTCGATCGTGGCGGTCAGGCGGATGTCCCGGGAGGACGCGCCGACCTCGATCGTGAAGTCTCCGCCCTCCCGCCGCCACAGTCCCGAGCGGCCGTCCGGCCGGGTGGACGCCGCGTCCCAGTAGGCGAAGTCCCGGCTCTCCAGATCGAACGACACGGTCGCCGTCGCGCCCGGTTCGAGCGCGACCTTCTCGAAGCCGCGGAGTTCGCGCAGCGGGCGGTGCACCTCCGCCTCCGGGTCCCCGACGTAGAGCTGCACGACGTCGGCGCCCGCGACCGCGCCGATGTTGGTCACCGAGCACGTCACCCGCACGCGACCCGCCGCGGCGTCGGCCACCTCCACCTGCAGGTCCGAGTACGAGAACTCCGTGTACGACAGCCCGTGGCCGAACGGGTAGCGCACCGCCCGCCCGAGCGCGTCGTACCAGCGGTAGCCGATGAACACGCCCTCGCCGTAGACGACCGTCCCGCGCTCGCCGTTCCAGTTCGGGAAGCCGGGGGTGTCCTCGACGGCCAGCGGGAATGTCTCCGCGATCTTCCCCGACGGGTTGACGCGGCCGAACAGCACGTCGGCGATCGCTGCGCCCACGGCCTGGCCGCCGAGCCAGGCCTCCACGATCGCGTCCACGCGGTCGTGCCACGGGTCCATCGTCACGGGAGAGCCGTTCGACAGCACGACGGTGAGAGAGGCGCCGGTGCGTTCGCGGAGGTCCGCGAGCGCGTCGATCAGCGCCGCCTGGTCGGCCGGGAGGTCGAGGGTGAACCGGTCGTTGGCCTCCTGCTCGTGCGAGAGCGGGAGGCCGGCGAACACGACGATCGACTCCGCGCCCGACGAGACGGCCACGGCCTCGTCGATGAGCCGGCGGGCGGCGACGGAGAGCGGGCCGCGCCGGAGGCGCTGCACGGACTCGGCGATCCGCAGCTCCTCCACGAGGTACTCGGAGCGCCGCGCCACGGCCGGGCGATCCGACTCCGCGGGGACCCCGTGCGCCCGGAAGACCGCCTCATTGTCGTCCTGGTAGGCGTTCTTCGGGATGTCGATGTATCCGGGGGCGTAGACCACGCGCTCCCCGGCGATCGCGCGCACCGCGTCGAGCGGCGCGTCGACCCGGGTCGGATCGACCCCGGACGAGCCGCCGCCCTGGATGCGCGCGTTCTCGGCGAACGCGCCGACGACCGCGATCGTGCCGCCGGACTCCGCCAGCGGGAGGGCCACGGCCTCGTTGCGCAGCAGCGTGACGCACGCGGCCGCCGCCTCCCGGGCGAGCGCGTGGTGCGCGTCGGCGTCCAGCAGGGCGAGCTGTTCGGGGCTGAGCCGGTCCCCCGCCGCGTGGCCGAGGTCCATGACCGGCCCGTTCACCAGGTCGTCGCCGGGAAAAGTGCGGGCGACCAGCTCCAGCACGCGCCGGGCCGACGCGTCCACGACCGACTCGTCCAGCTCGCCGGCGCGGACCGCTGCCACGACCTCCGCGACCGTCCGCCCGTGCGTGCCCGGCATCTCCAGGTCGAGGCCGGCGCGGAGGGCGGCCACCCGGTCGTGCACGGCGTCCCAGTCCGAGACGACCGCGCCGGTGTAGCCCCAGTCCTCCCGCAGCACCTCGGTCAGCAGCCACCGGTTCTGCGACGCGTGCACGCCGAGCAGCCGGTTGTAGGAGCACATCACCGTCCACGGCCCGGCCGAGCGCACGACGCGCTCGAAGGCCGGGAGGTACGTCTCGCGCAGCGTGCGCTCGTCGGCCACGACCGAGATCCGGGTGCGCTCGATCTCCTGGTTGTTGGCCGCGAAGTGCTTGAGCGACGCCCCGACGCCGGCCGACTGGAGGCCGTCCACGTACGCGACGCCGAGCTCGCCCGCGTGCAGCGGATCCTCGGAGAAGTACTCGAAGTTGCGCCCGCACAGCGGCGAGCGCTTCATGTTGACGCCGGGGCCGAGCACGACCTGCACGCCCTCCGCTCGTGCCTCGGCGCCGATGGCGGCGGCGACCCGTCGCATCAGGTCGCGGTCCCAGGACGCGCCCATCGCGGACGCGGTGGGGAATCCGGTCGCCGGGACCCACACCATGTCCACGCCGGTCTCCTTGCGGAGCCCGTGCGGGCCGTCGCCGACCTCGATCGCGGGGACCGGCGCGGGCAGCCCCGGCCGGTCGATCGCCTGGGTGAACCAGTCGTCCACGCCGGAGAGCAGCGACGCCTTCTCCTCCAGGGTGAGGGCGGCGAGGACGTCGTCCACGACGAAGGGAGGGGTCTGCATGAGGTGGGGGCCTTTCGGGAACCGGGAGTGGAACAGAGGAGGGGTCAGGTCGCGAGGAAGGCCTCAGGATGCTCGTGCCGGATGCGCGCGATCAGCTCGGGCGTCACGTCGATGCCGCCCTCGGCAAGCGCGTCCAGCACGACGCCGTGCAGCGGCGAGTCCTCGGCCACCGTGACGCGGGCGGCCGGAGCGACGCGCGCCAGCTCGGCGACGATCGCGTCGCGCATCGCGGGGTGCTCAGAGGTCGCGACCGATCCGTTCAGCAGAACAGGGAGGTCCCCGGCGGCAAGATCCGCCCCCACCCTCCTGGCGCACCACTGCGCGTAGCGGACGAACGCCTCCGCCTGGTCGTCCACGATCCGCTGAGCGACCGCGTCGCCCTCACCGGCCAGCGCGAGCACGATCCGGGAGGACTTCCACAGCTCGGTCCCCGGCAGGGCACCGAAGCGCCGGGTGAACACGTGCCGCAGCTCGCCCGGGTCGGCCACGCCGTACTGGGTGCAGAGCGCCTCGGTGAGCCGGGTGGCCGCGCCGAGGCCCATCCACTCGCGGCACGCCGCTTTGAGCGCGCTGTTGCCGAGTCCCTGGCCGCCGAGGTCGTCGAAGACGTACCAGCCGGAGCACTGCTCGCGGCCATCCGCGGACCGCGCAGCGACAGCGGGCCCGGTGCCGACCGTGATCGACACCCCGACGCCGGTCCCGTCGATCAGCCGCAGCGAGGCGAAGCCGTCGTTCTTGACGCTCCACCCGCCCATCCCGGCGAGCCGGTGGGCGATGCGCTCGTCCCAGAAGGTCGCATCCTCCGGGTAGTCGACCCCGGCGAGGCGGAAGGCCGCCGACCGGATGTCCGCGGCCGTCCCGCCCGCCTCGGCCAGCGCCGCTTCCACCGCGCCGAAGACGGCCTCCTCGGCCACCCCGATGCTGTCGGCTCCGTAGATGTCTCCGCGCCCGCCGCGGCCACGGCCGAGCACGATGCCCGAGCCGTCGACCACCAGCGCGACCGTCTTCGAGTTGCCCGCGTCGACGGCGAGGTGCAGCGGCCCGGCGTCCGCGCGCTCCGCCATGCTCAGCGCAACAGCCGCTCGGGCAGGTACGCGCGGTGCGCGTACGCCATCTCGTCGTACAGCTCCTCCGCGACCCGCAGCGTCGGCACCATCGGGTTCGCGGCGAGCGCGCGGATGCCGTCGGCCCGCGTGCCCTTCCACGCCGCCTCGGCGGCGAGGTACTGGTACTCCGCGAGCTGCTGCACGAGGCCGCGGACCGCGTGCGGCAGCGGCTTCTGCGGCAGCGGCGTCACGCCGGAGCCGTCGACATCGCACCACATCTCCACGACGACATCCTCGTCGAAGCCGGGCAGCACGCCGCCGGTGTTCGGGAGGTTGACAGGCAGCCGGGCGGGCGCGTCGTTGTAGTACGAGCTCATCACGTCGATGGCGAGCTCCAGCTCGTGGATGCCGCCGCGCGAGCGGCGCGGGTCCAGCTCGGGGACGGCCGCCTGCGACTGCTCGTCGTAGTGCTCCCAGTAGCCCGGCAGCGCGGCGAGCAGGTCCTCGGCGCGGGTCGTGCGCGCGCCCTGCAGCTCGCGGAGGATCTCCTCGCGGAAGTAGTAGTACTGGAAGTAGTCGGCCGGCACCGAGCGCATGGTGACCGCGAGCTGCAGCATCCGCTTCTCCAGCCTGCCGAGCGTCGGGTCGTCCTTGCGGGCCTCCCACGCCGCGTCGAGCAGCGGCATGAGGTCCTGGCCGTCGTAGGTGTGCTCGGTCGACCACACGTTGTGGTTCACGCCGGCCATGACGACGTTCGCGCGCTCGGGGTCGAGCCCCGCGGCCCGCAGCACCGTCTTCGGGAACACGATCGGGCCCTCGCACATCGACCAGATCGTGCGGTCCGTGAAGCGGGTCACGGCCTGCGAGACGATGTTGACCGGGTTCGTGTAGTTGAACAGGATCGCGTTCGGCGCGACGGCGTCGAGGTCGCGGATGATGTCCTCGTAGATGTGGATGGACCGCAGCGACATGAAGAACCCGCCGGGGCCCTGCGTCTCCTGGCCGATCACGCCGTGCTTGAGCGGAATGCGCTCGTCCAGCGCGCGGGCGGCGAAGTTGCCCGGGCGGAAGCTCGACAGCACGGCGTCCGCGTCGGTCAGCGCCGCGCGGCGGTCGGTGGTCGACGTGATCGTGATGTCGAGGCCCTTGGACTCCGCGATCTTCTGGCCGATGGTCTCGACCGCCTTCAGCCGCGCGGGGTCGACGTCCTGGATGACGATCTCCGAGCCGTCGAACTCCTCGCCGTGCTCGAGGATGGACGCGATGGTCCCCGCGCCGCGGGACGATCCCCCGCCGATGTAGACGAGCTTGATGGAAGCCATGAGTGTGGGTGGTGCCTTTCTGGTCGGGCGTCGGCTGGTGGGGTCAGCGGGTGGTCTGGAGCAGCCTCGGCCGCGCTGCGGTCCACGAGGAAGCGCGCGTCGGAGCATTCGGAGAGGACGGTCGCGGGCCAGTCGGGCTCGTAGGAGTCCGCCGCCGCGAGCCGGCGCACGGTGTCCTGCTTGTGCTCGCCGGTGACGACCATGACGACCGATCGGGAGAGCTCCCGGATGGTCGCGATGCCGACCGTCACGCCGAACCGCGGCGCCTCGTCCAGGCTGCGCAGCGTCGGGAAGGTGCCGAGGTTGTCGCGGCGGGTGTCCTCACCGAGCGGCACGACGCGCGTCACGGTGTCGGCGGCGGCGCCCACGGGGTTGAGGGCGACGTGGCCGTCCGACGCGCCCGAGGCGAGCAGGAAGACGTCGATCCCACCCGCGGCGGCGAGCGCGCGGTCGTACTCGCCGGCCTCCGCGGCCGGGTCCGGGAACCAGAGGCTGGCCTCCGGGATGCGATGCCCCGGCGTCGCCGCGGCGTTGAGGAGGCCGAGGATCTCGCGCCGCCCGAAGCCGACGCAGCTGTGCGGGAGGTCGGCGTCGATGGCGCGGTAGCCGTCGCCGGCCTCCTCCACGTACTCGTCCATCAGGGCGACGACCACGTGGGAGAGGTCGAGGTTGCGCTCGGCGACGAGGGCTGCGAGGTTCGCGTACGTGGCGATCGGGCTGCGGCCGCTCGGGCAGCCGAGGACGAACGTCCGCCCCTCGGCGGCCGCGGCGGCGATCCCGTCGGCGAGCTGGACGGCGGCCTCGTGCCCGACGTCGTCGGCCGTGTCGAGGATTTCGGGCGCGATGCGCATGGGTACTCCTTTGTTGCTTCTGGTGCAGTGCGAGTCGGGGAGGTCGGCGCCGGTCACTCTTTGAGAGCGCCGTTGAGCACGCCGCGGATGAAGTGGCGCTGGAAGAACGCGTAGAGGATCAGCACGGGCAGCGCGACGATGAGCGAACCCGCCGCGAGCATGTTCACGTCGAGGGTGTGCTGGCCCTGGAAGACGCCGAGCGCCAGGGTGGCCGGCTGGATGCTCGGGTCCGCGATGAAGACCAGCGAGAGGAAGAAGTCGTTCCACGTCCACATGAACGACAGCAGCGCGAGGGTGAGCACCGCGGGCCGCGAGATCGGCAGCAGGATCTGCCACAGCATCCGCCAGCTGCGCGCGCCGTCCATCTCCGCCGCCTCGATGAGCGACTTCGGGACGGCGCGGAAGGTCGCACGCATCCAGAAGACGCCGAACGGCACGCCCATCCCGATCTGGATGATGATCAGGCCGAGCCACGAGTTCGTGAGTCCGATCGACTGGAACGTGTAGTACAGCGGGATGATGAAGACCTCGGCCGAGATCATCAGCCCGAACAGGATCAGCGGGAAGAGGACCTTCTGCCCCGCGACGCCGAGAACGCCGAAGGCGAAGCCGGACAGGATGGCGATCACGGTCTGACCCAGCACGGCACCGATCGTGATGACGGCCGACGCGATCATGGCCGACCCGAAGTTGCCCTCGTTCCAGGCGGTGACGAAGTTCTCGAAATGCGGGTTCAGCAGGTCGAGCTGACCGCTGCGGCTGGGGCTGAGCGCCGTGAACACGAACCAGACGACCGGGAAGAGCACGAGGATCGTGACGAACGCGAGGATGGCGTGGTTGAGCGTGCGCTCGGTGCGCGAGATCATGCGTCCTTCTCCTCGGAGAGCCGGGTGATGACGAGCGCGACGCCCAGGCAGACGATCGCGATGACGATGCCGATGGCCGCGGCCATGCCGACATCCGGGTTGAGGAACGCCTTGCGGTAGAGGATCAGCGCCGGTGTGGTCGTGGAGGTGCCCGGCCCGCCCTGCGTGGTGATCCACACCAGGTCGAACGCTCGGAGGGCTCCCGTGACGGTGAGCGTGAGCGCGACGGCCACCTGACCGCGGAGGCTCGGCAGCGTGATCGAGAAGAACTCCCGGATCGGGCCGGCGCCGTCGATGCGCGCCGCCTCGTAGAGCTCGGTGGGGATGGCCGCGACACCGGCGACGAACAGCACCATGCAGAGGCCGAGCGCCGTCCAGGTGCCGATGACGCCGAGCGCGGGCAGCGCCCAGTTGAAGTCGCCGAGCCAGTTCTTGGCCAGGTCACCGAGACCGACTGCGCGGAGCGCCTCGTTGAGCGGGCCGTCCGGCCCGTAGATGCGCTTCCAGATCACCGCGACGACGACGCTGGTCAGCACTTGCGGGAGGAACAGCAGCCAGCGGTAGACGCCACCGCCGCGGAGCTTGCCTCGGCCGAGCAGGGCCGCCGAGAGCAGTCCGAGGGCGATCGGCAGGATGGCGAAGAAGACGACCAGCACGAGCACGTGGCCGAGCGACTCGACCAGAGCCGGGTCGGTGAAGAACGAGATGTAGTTGTTCAGGCCGACCCAGGTGGCGGTGGTCACGCCGTCCCAGCGGTAGAACGAGTAGTTGACGCTCTGCAGGATCGGGACGATCACCACGAAGCCGTAGAACAGGAGGCCCGGCGCCGCGAAGGCGAGGCCGAGCCAGTGGCGGCGGCGCACGCGCGGCGAGAGCCCACGCCGCGGAGCCCGCTTCGGCGCAGTGCGGGCGGGGCCCGCCGGTGCAGCGGCCGGGGCCTCCGGCCGCTGCACCACCTGGGACGAGGTCATCCCGTCAGCCCTGCTTCCGCTGGGCCTGGAAGGCGTCGTAGTCCTTCTGACCGGCCGCCGCGAGCTGGTCGGGCGTGACCTGGCCGGCGTAGAGCTGCTGGAGCTGTCCGCCGATCGTGTCGATCATCGACGGGGTCGACCAGTCGAAGTAGGGCACGTAGCCGTTGCCGGTGTCGAGCTTCTGCTGTGCCGCGATCTCGGTGGAGAGCTCCGGGTTGCCGCTCGGGGTGCTGACCGAGTGCAGCAGGGGGAGGAAGCCGTGGCCGACCGCCTGCTGGGCCGCCGTCTTCGACGCCATGAAGTCGAGGAAGGCCGCCGCGGCGTCCGGGTGCTTCGACTTGGCCGAGATGGAGAGGTTGGCCGCGGTCGAGCCGGTGCCGACCACCTTGCCGCCCTGCACCTGCGGGAGCTGGACGTAGCCCATCGTCTGCTTCTGCGCGTCCGAGAAGCCGAGCGAGCCGGTGTACTCGAAGCGGAAGGCCGCCTTGCCGCTCAGGAACTCGTTCTGCGCGTCCGCGTACTGCACGCCGGGGTAGCTCGCGGTGAACCAGCCGGCGTCGGCCCACTTCTTGACGTCCTTGGCGGCGTCGACGATGCCGGTGTCGGTGATCGGGACCTTGCCGCTGGAGTAGACGAAGTCGCCGATGTTCTTCGACGTCGCGTACAGGTCCTGCGTGGCGAAGAGGATGGAGGTCGCGGAGCCCTTGTCCTGCGAGCCGTACGCGATCGGGGTGATGCCGGCGGCCTTCACCGCCGCCGCGTCCTTCTCGAAGTCGCCCAGCGTCTTCGGCACCGGAAGGCCCAGCTTGTCGAGGATCTCCTTGTTGTAGTACAGGCCGATCAGCGAGGAGCGCGCCGCCGGGGTGGCGTACAACGAGCCGGTGCCCATCTGCTTGCCGTCCGGGGTGAACTCGAGCTGGCGCGCGATCGTGTCCGGGATCTCCTTCTTCCAGCCGTACAGGTCGGAATAGGCGTCCAGGTTGAGGATGCGGCCGCCCTTGGCGAGCGTTCCCATCGACTGCCAGCCGTTGTTGACGAGGGCGATGTCGGGGCCGTTGGCGTCCGCGAGGCGGAGGTTCAGGGTGTTCATCACCTGGCCCCAGTCCTGCGTGGTGCGCTTGATGGTGATGTTCGGGTGCTGCTTCTCGAAGTCCTTGACGACCGAGTCCATCCACTTGCCCTCGTCGCCCTGCCAGAAGTCGAGGATCTTGAGGGTGACGGGCTTGCCGGAAACATCCTTCGAGACGGCGTGCGTGGAGCCCGCAGCGCTGGAGCCGCCGGGTGCGCACGCTGTCAGGCCGAGGGCCAGTCCAGCGGTGAGCGCGAGCGCTCCGGCGAGGTGCCTCTTTTTCATGCGAGTCTCCTTTAACTCGTGAGCATGGGGGTGGCGCCGATGACCGGCGCGGAACCAACCGTAACCATAACCAAACCAGATAGTCCATTCGAGAACGAATTAACAGCCATCGGTCAAACTGGTATGGTCACTCCTGTGAAGACTCCGACGATCTCAGAGCGCGTGTCCCGTGACCTGAACACGTCCCTGAATCACGGCGTGTACCCGCCCGGCACCCGGCTGCCCGGCGAACGGCAGCTCGCCGAGAGCCTCCATGTCAGCCGGAGCACCATCCGGACCGCACTGGAGGACCTGGAGCGCCAGGGCCGCATCGCGCGCTCGGCCCAGCGCGGCTGGTTCGTCCCCAGCCCCACGGTCGGGGAGCCGCCGAGCACGCTGCAGAGCTTCAGCGAGATGGCGCGGCTGCGCGGCCACACGCCCACGGCCCAGGTGCTGGACAAGAGCGTCCGCTCGGCCACCATCGACGAGGCGGAACGGCTCGGCATCGTGGCCGGGGCCGACGTGCTCGTGCTGGTGCGCCTGCGCGGGATGAACTCCACCCCGATCTGCGTGGACACGAACGTCATCCCGCTCTCGGTCGCGGCGCCGCTGGTGGAGGCGGACCTCACCGACGCCTCGCTGTACGAGTCGCTGCAGACGCTCTGCTCGGTCGACATCTACCGCAGCGCGTACAGCGTCCAAGCCGACGCCGCGACCGCGGACATCGCCGGGCTGTTGCACATCGCGGCGGGGAGCCCCGTTCTGATCGGACGCGAGATCGCGTACGAGCGGGCCGGCTGGCCTGTGCTGCTGGGGCTGAACACCTACCGGGGGACGCGTACCGGTTCGAGGCGGACCTGTACCGGGCGGGCTGACGACCCGCCGGCCCAGCGGCTCCGCTACGCGCCGGAGCCTACCGGATCCGCGCCGTACTCCTCGCGGTAGTGGCGCACGAAGACCGCCTCCGACGAGAAGCCCCACAGCTCCGCCGCCGCGCGCACGGTGATCGGCGTGCTGGAGAGCTGGTCGTGGGCGGCGCTCAGCCGGGATCGCCGCAGGTAGGCGGTCGGGCCGAGGCCGTCCGCCTGAGAGCGGAAGGCGAGGACGAGCTCGCCGGTGGAGGCGCCGGCGGCGTGGGCGGCGTCCTCGAGCGTGATCGGCCGCGCCGCGTGGTCGCGGAGGTACCGCGCGCCGACGCGGAAGACGCGCGCCCGGCGCTCGGCGGACACGCGGAGCTCCCGCCGGTCCCCCACCAGCCGGAAGGTCTCCAGAGCGGCGACCGCGAGCTGGCGGTACGTGGTCGCGCGCACCGAGTCGTTCGAGAGGGCGCCCGCCCTCCACTCGCGCCTGGCGACCTCCATGGCCGCCAGCCAGGAGGCGGCGCGTCGCGCGTTGACCGGCCGGGGACCGTCGAAGCGGAGCTCCAGGTCGTCCCGCGCATAGAGCAGCCGGGCGGTGCGGGTCAGCTCAGGCACGCGGAACGCGACGGCGCGGCCCTCCATTTCCGCTATCCGGTGCACGGACTGCTCGCCCGGCTGGAAGATCACCGGCTCGGCCGCGAAGCTGCCGGTCTCGTCGCCGACCTCCCAGCCGCTGCCCGGCGTGCCGGTCGAGATGAGGAGCACGTCCGGGTCGACCACGCAGCGCAGGTCGCCGAGCATCCTGGCGTCGGCGAGGAGGAAACGACCGTCGCCGACGACGCGCTCGGCGTAGCCGGAGAAGCGACGGCCGAGCTCGACTCTGCCGTACTGGCCGGCCAGGTACGCCTGGGTCTCGTCGCGGTCGCGCGAGCGGAACCGGCGCTCGAAGTATGTCGGCGACAGCCGGCCGACCGGGGATCCCAACGCTGGAACCTCCTCCTTCCGGCCGGGCGGCCTCGCGGCAAGTTTTGAGGGGTCCTGCGTACCCGAAACGCAGGACCCCTCGACGGGCGCCCGACACCCGAAATCCGGGAGCCTCGTCGGGCGGAGGGACCACTGGGGGCGGGCCCTCCCTGGGGGAAACTGTCGGAATCGTCTTCCTGCTGGGAGTATACGTCGAGATTGGAACTTTAGTCCACGCTCTAGTTCCACCAATCCGTCGCAGCTCGGTACGATTTGATCGGAGCGACGCGCGTGTGCGCGAGAGAAGGTGGGGGAGATGCCCGTCCCGGGGGTGTCGGAAGTCCGGCAGACGCGTGTGCTGGCGCGTGACCGCGCGTACGAGTCGCTCAAGACGGCGATCCTCGACGGCACCATCCAGCCGGGCGAGCGTCTGGAGGACGCCGAGCTCCAGGCCTGGCTCGGGATGTCGAAGACACCGATCCGGCAGGCGCTCCACGCGCTGACCGTCGAAGGCTTCGTGGAGACCGCCGCCCAGTCCTACACGCGCGTGGTCGCGCCGCGAGTGGACGACGCCGTCCTGCACCTGCAGACCATCGGCGTGTTCGTCCTCGGCGTGCTCGACCTCACCCTGGACGGCCTGAGCGACGCCGACCGGGACGCCCTCGTCGGGGACGTCGACCGCTTGATCGCCGGGCTGGAGGCCGCCGACCTCGAGGCGTCGATCGCCGCTTCCCGGCAGTATTACGGGCGGCTGATGGCGCTGTGCCGGAACCGCGTGCTGCTCCGGCTGGGCGAGCGGACGCTCGCCGCCCGCGCTTACTACGTCGGGGTCGCCTACCGCGCGCTCGGGATCGACTGGCCGGAGGCCGCTCAGGCGTATGCCGCGCTGCGGTCGGCGCTCGCGTCGGGGGACTCCCGCGGCGTCCACGCCGCGGAGCGGGAGATCTTCCGTATCGACGCTCCGCAGGCCGCCGGGGAGGGACGCGACTGATGCCGGTCCCCCGCTCCGCCGAGAAGACGACCAGCCCCCGCGAGCTGGTCCGGGAACGGGTCTACGCGCAGCTCAAGGAGGCCATCCTCTCCGGCGTGCTGCTGCCCGGCGAGCGCCTGGACGAGGCCGAGCTGCGCGGCTGGCTCGGCGTCTCCGGCACGCCGATCCGGCAGGCGCTGCACACGCTCAGCCTGGAGGGCCTGGTGGAGACGGCGCCGCAGTCGCACTCCGCCGTCATCGCGCCGCGGCCCGAGGAGGCGCGCGACACGCTTCAGACCATCGGCGTGCTCGTGACCGGCGCGACCATCCTGACCCTTCCGCGGCTGACCACCGAGGACCGGACGCGCCTCGCCGCGCTGGCCCGCGAGGTGACCGTCCAGCATCGCAGCGGCGACGTCCCCGCCATCACCAAGGCCGCCGAGGCGTACTTCGGATCGATCATCCGGGCGTGCCCGAACCCGGTGTTCGTCGAGGTGGTCGCACAGACCGGCCCGTCGCTGAGCTATCACGTCACCGTCACGCACCGCGCGCTCGACGCCGATCTGGAGGAGCTGGCGCAGGACTATGCGGAGCTGTCGGCGGCGCTGCTGGACGCCGATGACGAGCGGGTCATCGACGTCACGAAGCGGATCTTCCAGCTGGCCGCTCCCCCTCCCCCGCGGCCTAGGCTCGGGGCATGGCTCAGAACTCCCGTCCCATCGCCCTGATCACCGGAGGCTCGCGCGGCATCGGCCGGGCCATCGCCGTCGAGCTGGGCAGCACCCACCACATCCTGGTCGGCGGCCGGGATGCCGCGGGCGTCGCGTCCGTCGTTGCGGAGCTGCCGTCGGCCGAGCCCTTCGTCGCCGACCTGACCGGCAACACGCTGCCCGCCCTCCCGGACCGGCTCGACGTGCTCGTGCTGTCCGCGGGCGTTGAGGACGGCGGCACTGTCGCCGAGACGGACGACGCGACCTGGCGGCACGTGTTCGAGGTCAACGTCTTCGCGGTCGCGGCGCTGCTGCGGGCGACGCTCCCCGCGCTGCGGGCGGCGGGCGGGCTGGTCGTCGCCATCAACAGCGGGTCGGGCCTGAGCAGCGGGGCTGGCGGCGGCGTCTACTCCGGCTCGAAGTTCGCCCTGCGCGCGCTCACCGACGCACTGCGGGAGGAGGAGCGCCCGAACGGCGTCCGCGTCACCAGCATCCACCCCGGCCGGGTCGACACCGACATGCAGCGCGCGCTCGTGGCGCGTGAAGGGCACGAGTACGACGCGGCGTACACGATCACTCCGGAGATGGTCGCGGCCACGGTCCGCGTGGCGGTGGACCTGCCGAGCAGCGGGATGGTGGAGGCGCTGACGGTGCGGCCGCTGCGGCGGCGCTGAACCGCGGTGGCGCTGACGCGCGTACCCAGCTCGAACCCGCCCTTTACGATCCCCGAACATTCCCCGACGAGGCTGGACTCAGCCGGAAGACCCCGGCCGCTTACCTCTGAACGGGAGAACCATGTCCAGACGATCCATCGGCATCATCACGGCGGCGACCGCCGGAATCGCGTGCGCGGCCCTCATCGGCGGCCCGGCCTTCGCCGACACCCCCACGCCGACCCCGACCCCGTCCGCCTCGCACGCCCCCAAGACGCTCGCGCAGCTCCAGGCCGCCGGCGCGAAGGCGACCAGCGACCGCGAGACCAAGCTCACCGCTGCCATCGCGAAGGTCAACGCCGACACCACCCTGACCTCCGGCGACAAGTCCACCATCCTGGCGACCCTCAACGCCGACCTCGCCGCCATGAAGTCCTCGGCCTCGGCCATCGCCGCCGACACCACGACCACCCAGGCCGCCGCCGACCTCAAGAAGGTCTTCACCTCCTACCGCGTCGACGCCGTTGCCGTCCCCCAGGCGCGCCTCGCGGCGGACGCCGACCGCCTCACCGGCACCACGATCCCGAAGCTCACCAAGGAGCAGTCGACCCTTTCGGGGCTGCTGTCGGGCAAGGACAAGGCCACGTCCACCTCCGCGCTGCAGTCCGACCTCAGCGACCTGAGCGCGCAGCTGTCGACCGCGTCCCACGACGCGAGCGGAGTCGCCGCGGCGGCCCTGGCCGTCACCCCGGCCTCGTACGACTCCAACCACTCGGCGCTGTCGTCGGCGAAGTCGTCCCTGACGTCGGCGCGGGCTGCGGTGAAGAAGGCGGAGGCTGACGCGAAGGCGGTGCGGGAGGCGCTGAAGAAGTAGGGGAATGCCGCGCGCGGTGGTCAGGCCGAAGCCGCCCCGGCGCCGTCCCACTCCGACGCAAGCAGCGACCACACCTGCTTGTCGTGGAACACCCCGCCGACGGGCCACGCCTCCCGGAGGACGCCCTCCAGCGTCATCCGGAGGCGGCGCGCGACGGCCGAGCTGCGCTCGTTGTCGCTGCGGCAGCGCCACTCCGCGCGGTGCATGCCGCGCTCGTCGAACGCGTAGGCGAGCAGCTCGCGCACGGCGCTCGTGATGTGCCCGTGGCCCTCGGCGCCCGGCTCCAGCCAGCAGCCCACCTCGAAGCCGCCCGTCGCCGGCACGAACTCCACGAACATGACGCCGCCGACGAGGGCGCCCTCGGACCAGATGCCGTAGATGCCCGCGCCCTCCCTGGCGGCGCGCTCGGCGTACCGGCCGAGGGTCGCGCGGGCGCCCGCCACGTCCTCGGTGACGAACGACGGCCCCACCCACGGACGGATGTGCTCCCTGGCGCGGTCGAGGTGCGCGGCGAACTCCTCCGCCATCCAGGGTTCGAGGGGGCGCAGGCGGGCGCCCGAGGCGAGGGTCTTCGAGAACATGAGGGCAACGCTACAGGCGGTCAACCCGCTCAGCGGAGCGCGCGCAGGTCGAACGCCCAGGCGTTGACCGTGATCGGCACGCCCTTCGGGTACTCGGAGTCCTCGGCGCCGGTGTTCACGAACCCCACCGAGCGGGCAAGCTCGTTGGATGCCACGTTGTCGACGCGCGGGAAGGCGAACACGGTGCCGCGATCGCCCCGGGCAGCGGCGTGTTCGAGCAGGAGGCGCACGGCCGCCCGCGCGTACCCGCGGCGCTGGTACGGCACGAACACGAACCAGCCGCACTCGTACACGGCGTCTCCGTGATGCTCGATCTGCCAGTAGGCAGCCGCGCCGACCGGCTCGTCCGCGGCGTTCGACCACACCGTGAACGGTGAGATGGTCCCGTCAGCCTGCCCGCGGAGGAACCGCTCGTGACGCCGGCGAACGACCTCCTCACCCTGCGGACCGCCGAGGAACACCGTCATGTCCGCAGCATTGTTCCGCAACTCGACGGCCAGGTCTGCTTCGGTCCACGGTTGCAGTCGCACTCGGTCAACGCCCACGGCGCGACACTACACGCGGACGGGGGAAGGCGTCAGCGCGTCGCGCCCCCGCCCTAGAACCGCCCCGTCCCCCGCAGCCGCGCAGGCCGCGAGTCCGGGTCCACGACGACCCGATACAGCGCCTCCGCCCACACGCGCTGCAGCCACGTCACCGGTTCGATGCGGTGCCGCCGGGCCTGGCCGCGCGGCCGGGCCGATCGCCGTCCCGTCCGGTGCCAGGCGTCGAGGGTGTCGCTGCTCTCCGTCCAGAGCGCCAGCCCGTCGGCTGCGTCCGTGAGCCGCGGGTCGTCCCGGTCCAGACCGAGGTGCTCGGCCCACAGCTGCGTGCGGAGGTCGCGCGCGACGTCGCCGCCGACGACGGCGCAGGTGAGCTCGCTGTCGGTGGTCCAGGAGCGCAGGTTGAAGTTGTCCGAGCCGCACGTCATCCAGGCGTCGTCCACGATGCAGATCTTCGCGTGCACATAGATCGGCGTGGCCGCGTCGTTCTCCAGGTCGAAGACGCCCACGCGGTCAGGCGCCGCGCGGCGGAGCATCGAGACGGCCCGATGCTGACCCAGGCGCGCGGGCGGGCCCGAGACCCCGCCGTCGTCGTCCGGATAGCGCGGCACAGCCACGATCACCTGCAGCCCGGGGTTCGATCGCAGGGCCTTCGCGATCCCGGCGGCGACCTCCCTCGACCAGAGGAACTGGTCCTCGATGTAGATGAACGACCGCGCGCGGGCGAACGCCTTGAGGTAGGCGCGCGCGATGCTGCGCTCCCCGTGCGGCGCGAACGGGAACGGCGGCCGCTTCGGCGCGTATGTCCGCAGGACCTGGACGGCGTGCGTCCCCGCGACCGGAGGCGGAGGCGCCGCCTCGGGGAGCGGTTTCGGGTGCCGCGGCATGTCGGCGAGACGCTGCACGAGCATCCGGTACGGGTTGCGATGGTCCAGCGGGTGCGGGTCGTCCCAGCGCTCCGAGAACGTGTCGAGGAGGTCGCCGACCACGGGTCCGCGCAGTTCGAGTGCGGCGTCGTGCCAGGGCGGATGCTCGCCGTACCGCGGGTCGATTGCCACCGGCTGCGGGTCGCCCGCGTGCACGATGTCGTCCCGGCGGCTGTGGCAGAGGTCGATCCCGCCGACGAACGCGATATCCCGGGCCGGGTCGTTCGTGTGCCGGATGACGAAGAGCTTCTGGTGGTGGGACCCGAACGCGCGCACCCGCTGGTCCAGCAGGACCTCGCCGCCTGCGGCGTTGATCTCGCGGCCCAGCAGCGCATTCGACAGTCCGCTCATCCGCCCGCGGATGGTCTGGCCGTGGGAACGCCACACCAGGCCGCGCACCTCCACGCCCGCGCGCGCGATGTCCGCCAGCAGCTCACCGATCGTCGGGCCGCCCGGCAGCAGCAGTTCGTCCTTGTCGCCGCGCCAGTCGGTGAAGAACACCCGGTCGCCGGGCTCCAGCGCCGACAGCTCCTCGTGCAGTCGCGCGAAGTAGGTCGCGCCGTGGACGAGGGGACGCACCAGGTTCCCCTCCGACCAGGACGCGGTCCCGGACGGCCCGGCCTGCACGGCGGACGCCGGGTTCCCCCGCTCGGCACGGCTCAGGAACCAGTCGGAGGCTTCTGTCGGCACGTCAGGAACTCTACGCCCGCGGGCGCTGATCGCCGCGCCTCTGTACCGGCGGACGCTCGCGGGAGCACAATGGACCCGTTCGAGCCGCATCGCGAGGCAGGGAGACCATGTCCGAATCCGCCGCACCGTCCGCCGCATCGCGCCCCACGCCGAGCCCGACCGAGAGCCTCCGCCGTCGCTCGCGGGAGGCGCTGTCCGCCCTGGCCCTCCAGTTCCTGCTCGGGATGGCGGCCAACCTCATCGGCGACCCGGAGGGCACCTTCGCGGTCGTCGTGGACACGATCATCATCATCCTGCACGTCCTGGTCGCGATCGGCCTGGTCGTGGTCAGCATCCGGCTGCTCCTCGCGGCCCGCAAGGCCGGCGTCGGCCAGCGCCTGGCGCTGTGGGGCCTCATCGTCATCGTGATCACGTTCCTCGCGGGCGTCGCCACGATCGTCACCCTGAGCGACTGGGCGTCGTACGTGATGGCGGTCGGCTTCCTGGCCGCCGCCGCCCTGTACGGCGGCACGTTCTTCGCGTCGTACGGGCTCGGGGGCACCTCGCGCGGGTAGTCGGAGAAGCCTTCCGTCTCCCGGGCGTGTCGTAGACTACCCGCGTGGATCGGATCATCGCGTCTCAGCCCGTCGGGCGTCTGGAGGTCGTCGGCGTCCTCATCGCCGGCGTGAGATAGCCCCGCCTCTCTTCCCGTGATCCCGCGCGCCTCCTTCGCGCGCGCCCGCTCGTTCCCGTGCGCGTTCCCGCGCCGTGGCCGCGCTGTTCCGCGCCGGCCCGCGAGCACTCCATCACACCGGACCCGTCGCCGTTCCCCGGCGTCCCGCGGTCTGCAGACAGACAGGACATCCACCCATGCTTCCCCTCAACGAGCAGCAGCTCCGCTCCTCCCTCGTCAACGCCTCCCAGCGCGAGCGCAAGGAGCTCACCCTCCCCGACCTGGCGAACACGCGCTGGGACGACCTCGACTACCTCGGCTGGCGCGACCGCAGGAACCCCAACCAGGGCTACGTGATCGCGGAGGTCGACGGCGAGCTCGTCGGCGTCCTGCTGCGGAAGGCCGACGGCGGCGTCCGCAGCCGGCCGCAGTGCTCGTGGTGCGAGGACGTGCACCTGCCCAACGAGGTCGTCTTCTTCATCGCGAAGCGCGCGGGCGCGGCGGGCCGCAACGGCAACACGCTGGGCACGCTCGTGTGCGCGGGCTTCGAGTGCTCGTCGAACGTCCGCAAGCGGCCGCCGCTCGCCTACGTCGGCTTCGACCTGGAGGCCGCGCGCCTCCAGCGCATGGAGGCGCTGCGGGAGCACGTCACGACCTTCGTCCGTCGCGTCGCGGAGGGCTGAGTCCGGGAGGCCGCGGCCTCACGACGGGTGTCAGAGCTTCGAGTGGCGTCAGACCTGCGGAAGCGTGATGGCGCCGGTGTTCGTGAGGCCGTCGACCTCGGCGGCGATGCCCTCGGTCTCGGGGAGGGTGCGCTCGATGTGATCGCGGAGCGAGCTCATGGGGTGGTTCCTATCGTGCTGTGGGGGTAACCGGGAAATCTTCCGCCATTCAACCTGAGAGGACGCACAACACGCGGGATTGAATGGCGGTATCGTCGCGGCATGTGCCGGAACATCCGCTGCCTCCACAACTTCGAACCGCCCACGACGGACGACGAGGTCCGGGAGGCCGCCCTCCAGTTCGTCCGCAAGGTCAGCGGCTCGACGCGCCCCTCCCGGGCGAACGCGGCCGCATTCGACCAGGCGATCGACGAGATCGCCGAGGCCACGCGCCGCATGCTCGACCAGCTCGTCACCAACGCGCCGCCGAAGAGCCGCGAAGCCGAGGCGCTGAAAGGCCGCGAGCGGCACGAGAAGCGGATGGAGCGGGAGGTGCGGATCCGCACGGCGGTGTGATCGATCAGTCCTCGGGCACCAGCCACACGAACCCGTGCGCGCCCAGCGTCACGCCCTCCCGGAGGTCTTGCACTCCGCCCGTCACCAGGTCCGTGCACCGCGCCGCCTGCCCGCTGAGCGCCCACGGCTCGACCCGCTCCGGGTCGTCGCCGACGTTCGCCAGCACCAGGAGCGGACGCCCATCCTGTCCTGGCCGCACGTACCCCAGGACCTTCGGGTTCCCGGTGTCCAGCGCGGCCAGCTCGCCGCCGCCGAACTGGCCGAACCGGCGGCGGAGCCCGATGAGCCACCGCATCCGTTCGTAGAGGGCGCCGGCCGGTGTGGACGCGTCCGTCCGCTCCTCGTACAGCCGCGCCGGATACGCCGGTCTGCCGACCCACCGGGAGTCCTCCCGGCGCCCCTCGGCCTCCAGCTGCGCGTAGTCGTTGAGCTGGCCGACCTCGTCGCCCAGGTAGATCAGCGGGATGCCGCCCGTCGACAGCGCGAGGGAGTAGGCGAGCAGCACCCGGCCCGGTCCTCCCGCGTCGCCCGACTCGTAGCCCGCCAGTGAGGCGGTCGTCCCGGCGACCCGGCTGTCGCCGGTCTTCGGGTTGAACTGGAAGGCGACGCCGCGCGCGAAGCTGCCCTCGAAGCGACCCGTGTAGTAGTCGTTGAGGAAGCGGCGGTGCCCGTACGCGTCGATGCCGAGACGGGCGGCGTCCTCGTCCGCGAACGTCCAGCCGATGTCGTCGTGACTGCGCACGTAGTTGACCCAGGCGGTCCCGGCGGGCGTCGCGTGGCGGTCGGCCAGTGCGCTCTGCAGCATCCGGACGTCACGGGTGGCCATCGCCTCCCAGGTGAGCGCCATCTGCAGCGGGTTGTAGCTGAGCTGGCACTCGTCCGGGCGCACGTACGAGAGCACGTCGTCCGGGTGCACGATGGCCTCCGAGAGGAACACCATCGCCGGGGCGGCGATGCGGCAGACGGCGTTGAAGGCCTGCAGCAGCAGGTGCGCCTGGGGCAGGTTCTCGCTGGAGGTGCCGAGCTGCTTCCAGATGAACGGGACGGCGTCCATCCGCAGGACCTCCACGCCGAGGTTGGCGAGGAACAGCATCTCCCCCGCCATCGCGCGGAACACGGCCGGGTTGGAGTAGTTGAGGTCCCACTGGAACGTGTGGAACGACGCCCAGACCCAGGTGCCGTCCGCGAGCTGGACGAACGAGCCCGGGTGGTCGTCCGGGAAGATCTCCCGCGTCGTCTCCTCGAACCGGTCCGGCTGCTCGCGCGAGTCGAACATCCAGTAGTAGTCCCGGAAGGCCGGGTCGCCGGCCACCGCGCGCCTCGCCCACTCGTGGTCGCTGGCGGTGTGGTTGAAGACGAAGTCGACGGCGAGCGAGATGCCGTTCCCGCGCAGCGCCTCCCCCAGTGATCGGAGGTCGTCGATCGTGCCCAGGCTCGGGTTCAGCTCCCGGTAGCTGGAGACCGCGTAGCCGCCGTCCGAGTTGCCCTCCGGGGTGAGGAACGGGGGCATCACGTGCAGGTAGGTCAGCCCCAGCTCGCGGAAGTACGGGATGCGCGCCTGGAGCCCGGGGACGCCTCCGGCGTAGAGGTCGGCGTAGCAGACACCGCCGAGCATGGCGTTGGACTGGAACCAGTCCGGCTGCTCCGCGCGCCGGCGGTCGAGGTCCTTGAGCTCGGCGGTGCGCTCCCGCCAGGAGGCGTCCACGAGCTCCAGGGTGCTCGCCAGCGCCGCCGACAGCCCCGGATGGTCGCCGTAGATCGCGCCGAGGAGGCGGCGCAGGCGCTCCCCCTCCACCGCGAGCCGGCGCTCGAATTCGCGACGGTCATCCTCGATCGTGCTGCTCTCGCTGCTCACGTGACCCACCGTAGGGCGCGGTCTTCGATCGACCAAGGGGTTTCCGGCGCGCGATGGAGGGGGCGGACACCTCAGACGGTGCGCGGCGCCCTGGCGACGTTGGCCTCCAGCTCCTCGCGGTTCTGCCGCACCACGTAGGCGGGGCGATCGCGCTCCACGCGCCAGCTCTCCGAGAGCGGGCCGAGGTGGACGGTGTCGAAGCCGAACTCGTCGTAGATCGCGGCGACGATGGCGGCGGCGCCCTCGTGGTCGCTCGCGGTGGCGAGCGCGCGGCGGTCCTCGGTCCCCGCCGGAGCCCCGGTGGTCGCGATGTCGCGCGCGGCGATGTGGTTGAAGCCCTTGGCGACGCGGGACTCGGGCAGGTGCGCCTGCAGGAGGCCGGAGACCGTCGCGGTCCCCTCGTCGAGCTCGGCGATGCGGCCGTCCCGCTCGAAGTAGTAGTTGTTCGTGTCGATCACGACCTTGCCGGCCAGCGGCTCGACGGGGATGTCCCGGTACCTGTGGAGCGGGACGGTCACGACCACGATCTCGCCCGCCGCACCGGCCTCCTCCGCCGTCGCCGCGGTGGCCGATGGGCCCAGCTCGGCGACCAGTTCCGCGAGCGTCTCCGGCCCGCGCGAGTTCGCGATCGTCACGGTGTGGCCGTGCCGGATGAAGGTGTGCGCCAGAGCCCGGCCGATGTTGCCCGCTCCGATGATTCCGATGTTCGTCATGCTGGGTGCAACCGGAGGGGCGCGGCAGAATTCCGGGAGGCATACGCTGTCGCCATGCACCGCGCCACGCGGGGATCCGCCGGCCGCACGCGCGCTCGCCTCGGAGCGGCCGCGATGGCGGGCCTGCTGCTGCTCGCGGGCTGCACCGCGCCGGAGCCGCCGTCGCCGACCACCGCCCGCGCGTCGGACACGCCCTCGGACTCCCGCCCCACGCCGTCGCCATCGTCCACCCCTGTCGCGGTCCAGGTGCCCGGCGTCACGGCCTGGTCCTCGTACCACGCCGTCCCGGAGCGCACCGGGGCGGTGGTCGCCGGGGCCTCGCTCGCGTCGCTCACGCGAGCCTGGTCGGCCGACCTCGGCGGCGCGGTGTTCGGGCAGCCCGTCGTCGCGGGCGGCCGGGTGATCGCGGCCACGGAGACGAACCGGGTGGTGGCGCTCGACCCTGCCCGCGGCAGCGTCGTGTGGTCGGCCTCCCTCGGCGAACCGCTGACGGACGTCGGCTCGGTCGCCGGCTGCGGAGACATCGACCCGCTCGGCGTCACCAGCACGCCGGCCGTGGACACCGCCACCGGGACCGTGTACGTCGTGGGCGAGGTGAGCACCGGCGGAGGGGCGGTGCACCATCAGCTGGAGGGCTTCAGCGTCGCTACGGGACAGGTGGTGCTCTCGGAGACCGTCGACCCGCCGCTCCCCGGGGGCGAGGACCCGGTGCACCTCCTCCAGCGGGCATCGCTCGCGCTGGCGAACGGCCGCGTCTACATCGCCTACGGCGGCAACTACGGCGACTGCGGCACGTACCACGGCTGGGTCGTCGGAGTGAAGGAGACCGGCGCGCCCGACCTCGTCGCCTTCGAGGCGGCGGCGGACGGCCAGGGCGGCGCGATCTGGCAGGGCGGCGGCGCGCCCGCGGTCGACGCGGCCGGCGACCTCTACGTGTCGACGGGCAACTCCAACCCGGACCCGCCGAGCGGCGGCCCCGACCCCGTCCAGTACGCGGAGAGCGTGGTCAAACTGTCGCCCGACCTGAAACCGCTCGCCGCCTTCAAGGACCAGGGCGCGGGCGGCGACGACGACCTGGGGACGGGCAATCCGGTGCTGCTGCCCGGCGGCCTCCTGTTCGTCGCGGGGAAGACGGACGTCGGCTTCGTCTTGCGCCGGTCCGACCTGTCGGAGGTCGCGAGCATCAGCGGGATCTGCGGCAGCGATCCCGACGGCGGCGCCGCGTACGACCAGGCCACGAACCGCCTGTTCGTCCCGTGCAGCGACGGGGGCATCCAGACGGTGGACCTCGCCTCCAGCCGGCTCGGGCGGCGCCTGTCGGGCGCGAACGGTGCGCCCATCGTCGTCGGCGGGACGGTGTGGGCCGTCCAGTACCCGGGCGGGACGGTCAGCCAGTTCGACGCCTCCAGCGGAGCGGTGCTGCAACGGCGGCCGGTGGGAGACTCCGTGCCGCACTTCACGAGCCCGAGCACGGGAGCCGGGGTGCTGCTGGTGGGGACGGATTCGGGGGTGGTCGCCTTCCGCGGGGGCGGGTGAGCGGAAGGCGGCCGGACCGGTCGCGGATCGTGCTCACATGCACACGGTGTATGGTAGGCGGACATCCCGGCCAGCGTTGCCCGCGGCATCACCCGCGCCTCCTGTGGAGGCGAAAGGATTCACCATCACCAGCACTCCGCGGCCCACGGCCGCACTCACCTGGCGCAAAGCCGACGACACCGTCTGGGTCGCCACCGCGCACGACGAGTACGCCGGCATCGCCGAGCTCCACGACGGAGCGTTCCGCGTGCTCGACGACCGTTCGCACTCCGTCGGCACCGCGCCCACCCTCGCCGAGGCGGAGACCCTCCTCCGGCGCACCCCGACCCACCGCGTCCCTCGCGGTGCACACAGACGTCCGCGCCGATTCGCGCGCGGCGACCGGAGCCGACCTCTCGGCTCCCGAAGAATGAAGGAAGAAAAGATGCCCACTGGCACCGTCAAATGGTTCAACTCGGAAAAGGGCTACGGCTTCATCGCCCCGGATGACGGCAGCGCCGACGTCTTCGCCCACTACAGCGAAATCGCCTCCAACGGCGGTTACCGCAACCTCGACGAGAACCAGAAGGTCGAGTACGACCTCGCACAGGGACCGAAGGGTCCCCAGGCCGCGAACATCCGCCAGGCCTGATGGTTCCGGTGCCCGGTCGCGAGGCCGGGCACCGACTCCGTCGCCGCGCGCCGCTCTCGCGGACTACACCGGCGACACTCAGCAAGCGCGCCTACGCTTGCGGCATCTCGGGCATTCTGCCCCCATCCTCGGCTGGGAAGTCGTCGCATCAGCGGAGGAAGTAATGACCGCATCCACTCTCGGCCCTGTCACGAAGACGCGACAACGCGACGCGTCCCGGCCGGCGGTCACTAGCACCTACAACGAACTGCTCTCGCAGGTTCGCGGCGAAGGGCTCCTCGAGCGCCGCCGCGGCTTCTACATCGGCATGTTCGCCGTTCTCACGGTCGGTCTGCTCGGAGCAGCCGCCGGTTTCGTCCTGCTGGGCGACTCCTGGTTCCAGCTGCTCATCGCGGCGGCACTCGGACTGATCTTCACCCAGTTCGCCTTCCTCGGCCACGAGGCCTCCCACCGCCAGGTGTTCGCCTCCGGTCCCCGCAACGACCGCGCGGGCCGACTCATCGCGACCTGGCTGGTCGGCATGAGCTACCAGTGGTGGATGACGAAGCACACCCGTCACCACGCGAACCCGAACACCGAGGGCAAAGACCCCGACATCGCGTTCGACACCATCTCCTTCACCGAACGGGACGCCGCCCGCCAGCGCGGCCTGCTCGCGATGATCACCCGGCGCCAGGGCTACCTGTTCTTCCCGCTGCTCCTGCTGGAGGGCGTCAACCTCCACGTCACATCGATCCGGTCGCTCGTGGCGCGCGGCCCGGTCGAGCGACGCAAGACCGAGCTCGTCGCGATCGGACTGCGGCTCTCGATCTACGTCACCATCGTGTTCCTGATGCTGCCGCTCGGGATGGCGTTCGCGTTCCTCGGCGTGCAGCTCGCCGTGTTCGGCGTCTACATGGGCGCCTCCTTCGCCCCCAACCACAAGGGCATGCCGCTGCTTCCGCCGGGCTCCCGGGTCGACTTCCTGAACAAGCAGGTGCTGACCTCCCGCAACATCCGCGGCGGCTGGGAGATGAGCATCCTGATGGGCGGCCTCAACCACCAGATCGAGCACCACCTCTTCCCGAGCATGCCGAGGCCCCACCTTCGCCGGGCCCGCGAGCTCGTCCGCGAGCACTGCCGCGCCCACGACATCCCCTACACCGAGACCGGGCTCGTGAACTCCTACCGGATCGTCATCCGCTACCTCAACCGGGTGGGCCTCGCCGCCCGCGACCCGTTCGACTGCCCGGCGGCCAACCGGTACCGACGAGCCTGAGGGGCTTGCCGACCCTCGGCCGGATGTCAAGCAGCTGTGCACCCGCTGTGTGAGAGGACGCTGAGGGTGCGGACCTCCGGGAATACGCCGAGGTCGGCCGGTCACCCCCGCCGGACCTGGCAATCGGCTCCGTGGGATGGTCATTCCTCAGCGGGGTGGGTCAGACTGGAAAGGCACCTCCGGTTGACGTGAAGCCTCGCCTGGCACCCGATTCTTTGCCCCCCTTCCGGACTAACCGAGGAGGGCAACAATCATGGGCTACCTCAGCTACGAGAACCACGAGTACCAATTCGACGACCGCACTCTCGCGCATCTGCACATCGTGATCGTCAACAGGCTCCGGCACGGCCAGAGCTTCGCCATGTCCTGGAAGGACGTGGACGCCGTGGGCGGCGGACGCACCAGCATCTGGCTGCACCCGTCCAGCAACCTGCGCTTCCACTTCGACGGCTCCCGCACCCCCGCGATCAACGGGGACTGGCTCCAGCAGCTCGCGGACTCCGCCGAGAGCTCGCGCGGGCTGATCGTCGAACCGGAGGAGCGGGCGCCGCTGCGCGCGCTGGAGACGGCCTGAGGTCAGGGGCAGATTCCGCGCGAGGCCGGGACGTAACATGAGGGAATGACCGCGACCGCTGACTCGCCGACCGTGCGGTTGACCGCGCGCGGGGCGCAGACGCGCGAGCGGATCGTCACCGCTGCGGCCGAGCTCATGTACGTCCGCGGTGTCGGCGCCACCACCCTCGACGACGTGCTGGCGGCCGGCGGGGTCAGCAAGTCGCAGCTGTACCGGCACTTCGCGGGCAAGGACGAGGTCGTGCGCGCGGTCGTCGGGCTGATGGGCCGGCGGGTGATCGAGCGCGAGCAGGGCACGCTCGGCGGCGTGTCGACGATGGCCGGGCTGCGGGCCTGGCGCGACGCCCTCGTGGAGGGCAACGCGCTGCGGCACGGCGCCTACGGCTGCGCGCTCGGGTCCTTCGCGTCGGAGGTCGCCGATCACGACGATGTCGCGCGGAGCGCTCTGGTGGCGCTGTTCGCCGAGTGGGAAGGACTCCTCGCCGCGGCGATGCGTCGCCTGCAGCAGAACGGGGCGCTCCCGGCCGACGCGCCCGTCGATCGACTCGCGACGGGGCTGCTGGGCGCCCTGCAGGGAGGCTACCTGCTGGCCCAGACCGCCCGCGACGTGACCCCGATGGCGACCTCCCTCGACATGGCCCTCGCGCACATCGACAGCCTGACCACCGGCTGACCGCCCCTTCCAAAACTGGACTATTTAGTCCCGTTTGTGTTTACCTGTTCCTTGACTGATGCAAGGAGGTTCGCAATGAAGGCGATAGTGGTGACCGATGAGGCCGCGGGCGCGGCGGGGATGACGCTGGAGGATCGGCCGGAGCCGAAGCCCGCGATCAACGACGTGCTGGTGCGGGTGCACGCCGCGGCGTACGTCCCCACCGAGGTCGGCTGGCCGTCCACCTGGGTGGACCGCGCCGGCCGCGACAGGAGGCCGGCCATCCTCGGCCACGACCTCGCCGGCGTGGTGACCGCGCTCGGCTACGGCACCACCGGCCTCACGGTCGGGCAGCGGGTGTTCGGGATCACCGACTGGCACCGCGACGGGACCCTCGCCGAGTACGTGGCGGTCGAGTCCCGCAACCTCGCGCCGCTCCCGGGCTCCGTCGACTTCACGGTGGGTGCGAGCCTCCCGATCTCCGGTCTCACCGCCTGGCAGGGCCTGTTCCAGCACGGCCGCCTTGAGGCCGGCCAGACCGTCCTCGCGCACGGCGCGGCCGGCGCGGTCGGCACGATGGTCACCCAGCTCGCCCGGGAGGCCGGCGCCTACGTCATCGGCACCGGGCGCGCGGCCGACCGCGGAAAGGCGCTCGACTTCGGCGCCCACGAGTTCGTGGACCTGGAGAACGACGACCTCGCGGACGTCGGCGCCGTCGATCTGGTCTTCGACGTCATCGGCGGCACGATCCAGGAGGCGTCCGCGCGGCTGATCCGCCCCGGCGGCACACTGGTCACCGTCACGGGACTCGGGGACGTCCGCCCGGTGGACGGCCGCTCCGTCGACTTCGTGGTCGAGTCCGTCCCGTCGCAGCTGACCGAGCTCGTCCAGCGCGTCCGCGACGGCCGCCTCCGGACGAACATCGACGCGGTGGCTCCGCTGGAGGACGCCGTCGCCGCTCTCAATCCGACGCAGCGCCGCAACGGGAAGACCGTCATCAGCGTGCACTCCTGAGCATCCCACCCACCGCAGAAGAAAGGATCCCCGCATGACCACCGAAGACTTCGAATACCCCGATGAGGCCGGATACCCCGACGGCGTCGGCACCCTGACGGAGGACCAGGTCGTCCTCATCGGGGAGGTGGCGGACGACCACTCCCCCACCATCACCTTCTTCGTCACCGACAACGAGCCGAGCTCGACGTACGAGGCGATCTCCGGGGACACCGTGATCGGCGGCCTGACCTACGAGGACGCCGGCGGGAACAGGCGCGTCCTCCTCGCGACCGCGGTGTACCCCGAGTTCCGGGGCCAGGGAGTGGCGACCGAGCTGATCCGGCGCGTCCTGGACGACATCCGCAGGCGCGGCGACACCATCACGGTCCGGTGCCCGATCGTGCGGGCCTTCATCGACCGCAACCCCGAGTACGACGACCTCGTGGACCCGGAGCTCCCCGGGCTGCGCGCGAGCTAGCAGTGCCATGAACGCGAAGAAGAACAAGGATGCGCCGCACTTCCCGGTGATGGACGGCGCACAGCCCGCCCCGCGCGCGGACCAGATCGCCGGGATCGTCCAGCGCGTCTGGTCCGACTCCCGGCTCTACCACCAGGACGTCGAACCGTTGCTCCGCGAGTGGCTGACCGCCGACGAGTGCGTGGTGACCGACGCCGAGTTCGCGGCCCTGCTGGAGAAGGCCCGCGGCGAGTTCGACCGCATCGCGGCGGAGGACGACTCCGGTGCACCCGTCTGTCCGGCGGGCTCGCTCGTGGCGTGCGTGTACTGGGACGTGCAGGAGCTCGAACGCGCTCGGTGAGGTGAGGGCGTCCCCACGGGACGATCGGCGTGTGCCACCATGCCCGTGTGCCGTCATCGCAGACCCTGAGCCTCACCGACCGGCGGCTGGTGGCGGCGTGGGCGGCCGACTGCGCCGCCCGGGTGCTCGCGCTGTTCGAAGCCGAGGCGCCGCAGGACCTTCGACCCCGCGACGCGATCGACCGCGCCCGGGCCTTCGCGCGTGGCGAGCTCGACGCGGCCCAGGAGATCCGCGACCGCTTCGTCGCCGGGCGCGCGGCGCAGGCAGTCTCATCACCTGAGGCGGTCTCCGCCGCCCGGTCCGCGGCACAGGCCGCCGCGGTCGCGCACATGGGCGCCCACGCTCTCGGCGCGGCGGCATACGCGGCGAAGGCGGCGAGCCTGGCTCCGCAGGCGCGCCCCGGTGCGGCCGACCAGGAGACCGCGTGGCAGCTCGGACGGCTCGATGAGGAGACCAGGGCAGCGCTCAGCCGGTTGCCGTTGCTCGGTGAGGACCGTTCGGGTCCGCTGGGAGCGGGGCTTCTGACGAGGGGTGTCCTCGGGGCGGCCATTCGGAGGATCCAGGAGCGGCTGTGACAGCGGGGCACCCGTGAGCCGATCAGCTCACCGGCACCCGACGAACCCCGAGGTGGACACCCCGCCCTCCACACCCGCCTGCTCGATGGCCGCCTGGATGTGGTCCTTGAGCACCCCGGCGAGGATGACCGCCTCGGTCTCCCCGCGGGCCTTCATCCGCGTGAGGTCCGCTGCGGGCACCTCCGCGAGGGAGACGGGCTCGGTTCGCCAGCGCGGGTCGGCGAGGATTGCGCGCGTCGCGGCGAGGTTTCGGGCCGACCCGCTGTCGCCGGTCGAAGGATCGGCCTTCACCGTCAGGGTGAGGCAGCCCTGCTCCGTCGAGCCGTCCGACAGGGTGAACGCGCGGCGGATCGAGAGGTCGGGCGACGGTGAGGCGGTGTTTGAGCCTGGTGCCGGGCTGGAGGCAGGCGCGGCCGCGCTCGTCACGGCGCTGCAGCCGGTGACGCTCACCAGCAGCGCCAGCACGAGTGTGGCGGGGGCGGCGCCCCCACGCCGCCCCCGCGTATGCATCGTCGTCACCGTGAACCTGCTCCCCCGCCGCTCATGGTCCCGACAATGCAGCACCAACATACCAAAATCCCGGTCAGTGTTGATCACACGATAGAGCGTGGTGCGGCCGCCGTCAATCCGTCTGGTTTGCCGCCTGACGTCCCCGGCCGCGATATCCTTCACCGGAGCAGCACACGCTGGTGTCGAGGAAGGTCCGTCGGATGGCAGAACGCGCTCGGCAAGCGCAGGAGACCCGGGAAGCCATCCTCGACGCCGCCGCCGCCGAGTTCGCCCGCTACGGTTTCAGCGGGGCCCGGCTGGACCGGATCATCGCCGCGACCGGGTTCACGAAGGGCGCCGTCTACTTCCATTTCGCATCGAAGAAGGCGATGGCGGATGCGGTGCTCTCGGGGCGTTTCGACGCCTGGCCGGCGCTCGTCCAGGACGTCAGAGACCACGGCGGCCGCGGCCTCTCCGGCATGCGGCTCCTCGCCTGGCGGGTGACACGGACGATGGCGACCAACATCCGCACCCGCGCCGCCATGCGACTCAGCCAGGAGCTCCGGCTCGTCCCCCAGGGCGTCAACCCGTACGACGTCTGGGCCCAGCGCTTCATCCCGTTCCTGGACGAAGCGGTGGACGACGGCGACGCACCGGACTCGCTCGATCGCGCCCGAGCGGCCACGACGATCGTCAACTGCCTGTTCGGCGTCCTCTCGGTGGCCACCGACTCCGGAACGGAAGACCAGGTCGACGCCGAGCTCGAAGCGCTCTGGAGGCTCGTGACGCCCGGGCTGCGGACGGGAGGGGCGGGGTAGGCATACCTTTTTCCCCGCTCCTGGGTTTACTCATGCTTGCGTCCGAGCCGTAGGTGGCGCGTGGAGCATGGCCGAACTTTTTCTCCGAATCCACCTGGGCCCTCTTTCGATTTTCGCAATATATGACAGACTGATAACTATGCCTGAATCACTCTCTGACCGTGTTCGGCAGGTTGTCCAGCAAAGTGGGCTTTCGCAGGCCCAGTTCGCTGACCAGATAGGTATCGACGGCCCGAAGCTGACTAAGTCGCTGAGCGGCCAGCGCCGCTTCACCTCATTCGAGCTCGCGTCGATCGCCGAGCAGGCTGGCGAGACGGTCGACTGGCTCATCACAGGCCGCAGTCGCGGTCGTGTCTTCGCTCATCGTGCGGTGATGAACACTGCTGCGGGTGATGAGATCGGTCGCCAGAAAATCGATCTGATCGAAGATCGCGTTGCCGGTTTGCGTTTCATGGGCCGCCCGCTCGACTTTCCGGCGTTGCCAGTCCCGGTGCGCTCCGGTCGAAAGATCGATCAGGGCGCGAAGACGGCCATTCGATATGCAGAAGCACTTGGCGTCGGCGTCGCCGGTCTCTCCACTCCTGCACTAATCGATCATCTTGAGTCCAGGTTCGGAATCAACGTTGTGGTCGCTCAGCTCCCCGATGGGTGCGATGGTTTGTCGTTTGCGAGCGATGGATTGAGAGTCATCGTGCTGGCGACTTCTGACACGTCGCCGCATCGTCAGCGCTTCACCTTGGCCCACGAGCTGGGCCACATAGCATTCGACGATGCGTTCGACTCAGTAATCTCCGAACGCATGTGGGAGAGCCGTGAACTCGAGGAACTGCGAGCGAACGCTTTCGCTGCGAGTTTCCTTGCTCCAGCAGCGGAGGTGCGTGCGGCTATCGGAGGCCAGCCCGCTCGCAACGTTTTCGATTCTCTAGTCCTCGACTTCCAGGTCTCGCCGGAGTCGATGGCGTGGAGGCTGTTCAACGAAGGCATCATCAATGCCGACGAGCAGCGTGTTCTTGCCACTCCGTCTTCACGTACGGTTGCTATGAGAGCTGGCCGACCGGCTGAGTATGCCGAACGGATTGAGCTTGCTTCGCAGGAGCGCCCACCGCTCCGATTGGTCGGCGCTTACCTAGCTGCGTATGCCGACGGCGAGACAACGTTGAAGCCGGCTGCATCCCTCCTTGGCTGGTCGATCGAGCGCGCCGAAGCTTCGTTCGGCGATGCAGCCCATGAAGATTCCGACCCCGTTCACACCCTCTGACCGCTCGTGACCTTCTGGTTCCCGGACACATCGGTCATCGTAAACTTCGGCCATCTCGACCAGCTCGATCTGTTACGTGGTCACCTGCGCGGCAACGGCAAGGTCACCCAGGCCGTTTCGGCCGAGATTGCGGAATCTGCGAACTGGGTCACCCCACTTACGACGATCGACCAGCAAGAGTGGTTTGGAGAGCCAATCGAAGTTCCCGACGATGAAGGCGCTATCGAAGGCATCCGTGTGCACCGGTTCGGTGGCGAGCGAAGCAAGCCTAAGCAGCACCTCGGCGAGAGCGAGACTCTATATGTAATCCAGTTCGTCTCGGGCTACTCGGACGCTGTCTGGATCACAAAGGACAAGTCGGCGTACCAGTTCGGAAAGACGAAGGGGATAGTCACCCGCAATACGTTCGACATCCTGTGCGAGATGGTGGCGTTCGGGGACATTTCGAGCGCGGACGCGTTCGCATGGGCGACCAGGCTGGATGGGATGGACCGACTGTTCTACTGCCCAACTTCAGCATCCGATTTCGGGTAGACCGACCAGTCAGAGTCTCCAGCCTGCCCTCCACTTCACGACGCCATCGCCGCACTCGATCCGACGCAGCCCGCAAGGGAAGACCATCATCAGCGCACGCTCCCGAGCGGCCGGACAACGCGGAGGAGCCGAGTCCCGGCATCCCGCAGCCTCACACCACCAGCGCCCGGATCGCGCTGGCCGCGGCCCCCGCGCCCAGTCCTCGAAGGTGTGCGGCCGCACCGCCAGCTGGCACTGGTCGGCTGACGCGAACACGTGCTCGGAGTACGAGCGGCGCAGCGGCTCCTCGATGAGGTCGAAATCGGCCACGCCCTCGCCGCCGATGACGACGAGCTCGGGGCCGACCAGGTTGACGAGGCTGGCGATCGCGGCGCCGATGACCCGGCCGGCCTCGTCGAAGACCTCGACCGCCGCGGCGTCCCCGGCCCTCCGGAGCTCGACCGCCTCGCTCATCGTGACCTCGCGACCGTGGGCGGCTGAGACGGCGGCCGCGATCGCTGTCGTGGACGCCACGGCCTCCACGCAGCCGCGGCGGCCGCAGGCGCACACGTGGTCGGGCGACGTGAGCGGGAGGTGGCCGATCTCGCCTGCAACACCGTAGGCGCCCTCCACGACCTCCCCGTTCAGGTGGAGGCCGGAGCCGATGCCGCGGCCGATGGTGACGATGGCGAAGGAGCTCGTCCCGAGGCCGACGCCGAACCAGTGCTCGCCGATGGTGAGCGCGCGCACATCGTTCTCGATCACGACCCGCCGGCCGAGCCGTTCCTGGAGCGCGGTTCCCAGCTCGACGCCCTTCCACTCCATCAGGGCGGAGTCGCGGACGACGCCCTTCGCGGTGTCGACGTCACCCGATACCGCCACACCGACGGACGCGAGGCGCGGACCCAGGCCGTCGAGTCTCTGCTCCAGGAGCGCGCAGAGCTCCACGATCGCGTCGATGACTTCGGCGGGCGCGTGCGAGGTGAGCGGCAGCCGCTCCGACGCGATGACGCGGGTCGTGAGGTCGGTGGCGACGCCGATGAGCTCGTCCGCGTTCACCTTGATCCCGAGCGTCACGACCGCGTCCGGGACGAGCGCGACGGGACTCACCGGCCGGCCGGGCAGGCCGGTCAGCGTCGGTCCGAGCGAGTCGTTGAGGAGTCCCACGGCGACCAGCGGGGCGACGGCCTTGGTCACCGCCGCCTGCGACAGCCCGGTGAGCTTGGCCACGTCGATCCTGCTGATCGGGCTCCGGGTGAGGATCGTGGTGAACACGCGGGTGGCCGCATCGGACGACGAGCCGAGCAGCGCCGTCCGAGTCCGCACCTCGTCGTTCATGTCCATTCCCCGATCAGAATACGGGTTCCGGGACCGTGACGACGGCCGTTCCCCCGGCGGGCACGAGCACGTCGAGATCCGAGGCGCCGCAACGGACCGGCACGTTCCGTTCCGTCGCGCCGGGGTTGTGGAGCACGGCCTCCGTCAGCGCACCGTCCGCCCAGCTCAGGTCGACGACGATCCCGCCGCGGGCGTGGAGGCCGTCGACCCTGCCCTCCGGCCAGGCTGCCGGGAGCGCGGGCAGCAGCTGCACGCGACCGCCGTGGCTCTGCAGCAGCAGCTCCGCGATCCCGGCGGGGAAGCCGAGGTTGCCGTCGAGCTGGAACGGCGGGTGCGTGCTGAACAGGTTCGGCAGGAGGCCGCCCCACTCGGAGCCGTCGACCGGGCCGTGCCGACGGGCGTCGCCACGGTAGGGGGCGAGCGCCTCGCGCAGCAGCTCGTGCGCGGTCTCGCCGTCGCCCAGCCGGGCGCGCAGCGCGATCTTCCACGCCCAGGACCAGCCCATCGCGCCGGGGCCGCGGGCGTCGAGGAAGCGCCGGGCGCCCTCCGCGAGCGCGGGGTCGCCTCCGGGGTGATCAGCTCCAGCGGGTACACGCCGACGAGGGCGGACAAGTGCCGGTGGGCGGGCTCGTGCTCGGCGACGTCCGCCGACCACTCCAGCAGCCGACCGTCGGAGCCGACGCGGGGTTCGGGGATGGTGCGGAGCGCCGCCACGACCTCCCCGCGCAGCGTGGCGTCGGAGCCGGAGCCGACCGCGTCGATCGCGACCAGCGCACGGTCGAACAGGGCGCGGATCAGTTCGAGGTCCATCGTCGCCGTGAGCCCGAGCGCCCGGGGCGTGCCGTCCGCGTCGAGGTACTGGTTCTCCGGGGAGGTGGACGGAGCGAGGTACGCGACGCCGTCGGGGCCGACCTGGAGCCAGTCGAGGCAGAACTCGGTCGCGCCGCGCAGCAGCGGCCAGAGCCGGTCGCGCAGCAGGGCGTCGTCGCCGGTGAACTCGTACTGGTCCCAGAGCGAGTGGCACAGCCAGACGCCGCCCATCATCCAGATCGCCCAGCTCGGCGCGCCGCGCCCCATGCCGACCGGGAGGCTCCAGCCCCACAGGTCGCTGTTGTGGTGCGCGACCCAGCCGCGGGCGCCGTAGAGCTGGCGGGCGACGTCGCGGCCGGTCAGCGCGATACGCTCGACCAGCGAGATCAGGGGCTCGGCCTCCGCGGTGAGCCCGAGCGGGCCGGCCGCCCAGTAGTTCATCTCGGTGTTGATGTTGATCGTGTAGTTGGAGGACCAGGCGGGCCGGAGCTCGCCGTTCCAGATGCCCTGGAGGTTGGCCGCAGGACCGCCGGGCGCGGAGCAGGACTGCAGGAGGTAGCGCCCGTACTCGGCCGCGATCGTCGCCCGGAGGCCGTCGTCGGCGCCGTCGAGCACATCCCGCTGCACATCCCACCGGCCGGCACGCCGGCCGCCGATCGCGAACCGCGCCGCCGCACGGCGCTGCACGCCTGCGACGGAGGGGGACGTGTTCTCGCCAAGCGCGCCGAGAACGCGCTCCCGCGCGCGGTTCCGGATCGTCTCATGGGAGACGCTCCGCCACTCGTCGTCCGCGCCGGCCCACCACGACTCAGCGCGGGACGACGACGAGAGGGCGATCGACAGCCGACTGGCATGACGGATCGTCAGACCGGAGTCGTCGGATCGTGCCGTGCCGTTGCTCCGCACCGCAAGGGCCGTGGATGCGAAGCCGTCATACGTTCCGTCGCCCGGCTCCGCGTAGCGCAGGGCGGGGTCGACGGACTGTTCGTGCAGGGGCGCCCCGTCGATCAGGACGGCCAGATCGAGTCCGAGCTCGCCGTCACCGCTGCGGCGGGCGAGCTCCCGCAGCGGGGTGGACACGCTCACGCGCACCTCGGGAAGCGGCTCGTCGGCCTCGATGCGGACGATGAGCACATGCCCGGCGACCCACGAGACGCGGCGGACGGCGACTCCGCCGACCTCCAGCAGCTCCTCCAGGTAGGCGTCGTCGAGGTCGAGCACCCGCGCGGGCTCCCCCACCACCGGGGTCGCGCCCGGGAGGCCGACGAACAGGTCGGCCAGCGGCAGGAACTCCTGCGAGTACCGGCCCTCGAAAGTCATCAGCAGCCGCTCGGCTTCGGCGAGGTCGCCGCTTGCGAGCGCGGCACGCACCTCACGCAGCCGGCCTGGACCGGCGCCTCCCGCGAGGACACGGCGCAGCTCGTCCGCCGCCACCTCCGGGGAGCCCGACCAGATCAGCGCGTCGTTCACCTGGTAGCGGCCGGTCGCGCCCCCGAACGCCATCGCGCCGAGACGGCCGTCGCCGAGCGGGACGGCCTCCTCCCAGTGGGCGGCCGGCGCCGACCAGGCGAGCTGCAGCGTGTTCTTCGTCATGTGGGTCCCAGGAGTCCGTTCACCGACCGGAAATCACCGGCCGGGGTTGCAGATCACACAGTAGGCATGGTTTATTGACACTGTCAAGCAATTCCATTTCTCCGAGGAGCCATCCATGCTCGACGGCTACGGCGCCGTACTCGCCCTGCGCGCTGCAGGCACCTCCCTCGTCCTGGACACGGACGGACGAGTGCCCCGCGTGCTGCACTGGGGCGCCGACCTCGGTCCGCTCGACGAGGCGACGGCGGAGGCCCTGCGCGACAGCGGCGGCCCCGCCGTGCTCAACAACTCGCCGGACGTCCCCCGGTCGTTCAGCCTGTGGCCCAGCGAGTTCGAGGGCTGGGCCGGGACGCCCGCGCAGGAGGGGCACGCTGCCGGATCGGCGACGACGCCCCGGCCGCACACGGTGGCCGTGCGCTACGAGATCGCGGGCGAGGACGGCGACCTCGGCGGCCGCATCGAGTTCGACCTCGTGGACGAGATCACCGCGCTGCGGTCGACCATGTCGATCGTCCTCGACCGGTTCGGGGTGCTCGCGGTGGACGTCACCGTCACCCGCGACGCCGCGCTCTCGGGCGGCACGACCGCCGAACCGTACACGCTCGACGCCCTCCGTGTCCTGATGCCCGTGCCGGAGCGCGCGACCGACATCCTCGACTTCACCGGCAAGTGGTGCCGCGAACGCGCACCGCAGCGCGGCCCGCTGTTCTTCGGCAGCCACGTCCGCCGTGCCCGGCGCGGGAAGCCGGGCCACGACGCCCCGTTCCTGGTCGTCGCGGGCACCGAGGACCTCGGCTTCCGCCGCGGGGAGGCCTGGGCCGCGCACCTCGCGTGGAGCGGCGACGCCGAGTACGTGGTGGAGCGGCTCACCGAGGGCGCCGGCCCGTTCTCGTCCGTGCTCGGCGTGGGCGAAGGCCTCCGTCCCGGAGAGATCGCACTGGCCGACGGCGACAGCTACGTCGCCCCGACCGCGCTGTTCCTGTGGTCGGCGGACGGGCTCGACGGGCTCGCCGACCGCCTCCACCGGCGGCTGCGCGCCCGGCCCTCGCACCCGGCGAAGCCGCGCCCGCTCACTCTGAACTCGTGGGAGGCGGTCTACTTCGACCACGACCTCGACCGGCTCACCGCGCTCGTGGAGCGCGCCGCGCAGGTGGGCGTCGAGCGCGTCGTGCTGGACGACGGCTGGTTCCACGGCCGTCGCGACGCCAACGCCGGGCTCGGCGACTGGATCGTGGACCGCTCCGTCTGGCCGGACGGCCTCGGACCGCTGGTCGACATCGTCCGCGCCCACGGCATGGAGTTCGGGCTCTGGTTCGAGCCGGAGATGATCAACCTCGACTCCGACCTGGCCCGCGCGCATCCCGACTGGGTGCTCGGCCCGCGGCAGGCGCTCGGCGCCACCGCGCGCGACCAGCACGTGCTCGACCTCACCCGTCCCGACGCCTACGCCTACGTGCTCGAACGAATCAGCGCGATCGTGGACGAGTACGGCGTCGACTACATCAAGTGGGACCACAACCGCGACCTGTCGGAGGCCGTGAGCGGGTACGCCGGCGTCGACCGGCCCGCGGTCCACGAGCAGACCACCGCCCTCTACCGGATGCTCGACACCCTGCGAGCGCGGCACCCCGGGCTGGAGATCGAGACCTGCTCGGGAGGCGGCGGCCGGGTCGACCTCGGCATCCTCGACCGCACCGACCGGGTCTGGGCGTCCGACTGCAACGACCCGGTCGAGCGCCTCCAGATCGAGCGCTGGACCCGGATGCTGCTGCCGCCCGAGCTGATCGGATCGCACCTCGGCGCCGAGCGCTCGCACACGACGTCCCGTCGCACGGATCTCGCGTTCCGGCTGATCGTCGCGCTGACCGCGCACGCCGGGATCGAGTGGGACCTCCAGGAGGCCGACGACGACCAGCTCGCCCAGATCGCGCGCTGGGGCGCCGCGTACCGCGAGCTGCGCGGCCTCATCCACTCCGGGCGGGTCGTGAACGCCGACCTCGCCGACGACACCACCCTGCTGACCGGCATCGTCGCCGACGACGGGAGCCGCGCGATCTTCACCTGGGCGCGGCTCGGCACGTCCGCGCCGGGCCAGTCCGGCCGTGTGCGCCTCCCCGGACTGGACGCCGGCGCGCGCTACGCGGTGCGCGTCCGCGACGACTTCGGCACGGCCAGCCGTCACCAGAGCGCCGACCCGTCCTGGATCGTGGCCGCGGCCGGCGGCACGGTGGTCCTCCCCGGCGCGGTCCTCGCCGTCGCCGGCGTCCCGCTCCCGACCCTCAACCCCCAACAAGCGATGCTGTTTGATCTCGTCCGGGTCCCCTGACCCGTCACCCGATCGCTCCAGCCCCAGACGGCCCACCACATATCGCTGCGCGCACTGCCGCGCGCGAGCGCTTCAGAGAGGAAGAACGTATGAGAGGCCAGACACGCTCGCGACGAGGGCTGACCGCCCTGCTCGCGACGATCGCGGCGCTGGGGCTCGTGGCGGCTGCCGCGGCTCCCGCCGGCGCGACCCCGACAGGAACGCCCACCCCCACCGCTCCGCCGGCCACGGCGAGCGCGACCCCGACATCCACGCCGACACCGGCGCCCGCCCCTGCCGTGGACCCGTGGGCCGCCAAGCCCTACATGGGCTGGAGCAGCTACTCCATGCAGGTCTACAGCGGCAACGGCAAGTGGATCACCGCGGACCAGATCATCGCCCAGTCCGACGCCATGAAGGCGAAGCTGAGCAAAGCCGGTTACGACTACATCAACGTCGACTCTGGCTGGAACGACGGCGTCGACGCCAACGGCCGGCCGGTGCCGAGCGCGACGCTGTACCCGAACGGGCTGAAGGCCGTCATCGACCACGTCCACGCGAACGGCCAGAAGTTCGGCCTGTACTTCATCCCGGGAATCTCCCCCGCGGTGTACCAGGCGGCGTACCCGATCGCGAACGCGCCGGGCTGCACCACGCACGACATCGTGAAGCAGCCGCTGCAGCAGGCCGACTACTGGAAGATCGGCTACCGGCTCGACTTCTCGAACCCGTGCGCGCAGAAGTACATCGACTCCATCGTCGACCAGCTCGCGTCCTGGGGCGTGAACTTCGTCAAGTTCGACAGCGTCACCCCGGGCTCCGGCATCAGCGACCTCTCGCTGGACGCCCGTGACGACGTCGCCGCCTGGTCGAAGGCGCTGAAGGCCAAGGGCATCTGGTTCGAGCTCTCCTGGGCGCTCGACATCAACTACGCCGACACCTGGAAGCAGTACGCGAACGGCTGGCGCGTGGAGTGGGATGTCGAGGCGTACGCCCCCGGCGTCCAGCTCACGCAGTGGAGCAACATCGCGCGGCTGTTCCCACCGGCCGCGGACTGGTGGCGCTACGCCGGCCCCGGCGGCTGGAACGACTTCGACTCGCTCGACGTCGGCAACGGCACGATGGACGGCCTCACCCAGGACGAGCGCCGCACCGCCACGACGCTGTGGGCGATCTCGGCCGCGCCGATGTACGTCGGCAACGACCTGACCAAGCTCGACCAGTTCGGCGTGGACCTGCTCACCAACAAGGAGGTCGTGGCCGTCGACCAGACCGGCACGCCCGCCCAGCCGGTGTCGACCTCCACCACCAAGCAGGTCTGGTACGCGCCGAACGCGGACGGCAGCTACACCGTCGCCCTGTTCAACCTGAGCCCGACCGAGTCCGACATCACCGCGAACTGGTCCGACCTCGGCCTCAGCGGGCCGGCGAAGGTCCGCGACCTGTGGGCCGGCAAGGACCTCGGCACGTACTCCGGGAGCTTCACCGGCCAGACCGTCCCGATCCACGGTGTGCGCCTGCTCCGGGTGACCCCGCAGAGCGGCACGACGGTCGCGCTGAACGACGACGCCCAGCGGGTGACGTACGCGGGCCAGTGGACCCGCAACGGCGGCAACGAGGTCGTCGCGACCACGCAGCCGCTGGCGGTCGCTGTGGGCGACTCGTCGACCGGCACCGTGCCGACGCCGCCCGCGTCCGGCCGGGTCGTCGCGGTCAACGACAGCGATTCCGGCATCACCTACACCGGCGGCTGGGGGCAGAGCGGAGGCCGCGGCCTCGGCGACTATCAGGACGACGTGCACTACACCGAGGGCGACGGCTCGTCGTTCCAGTACACGTTCACCGGCACCGGCATCGACTACGTGACCGAGCTGGATCAGTCGCAGGGTTCGGTGGACGTGTACCTCGACGGCCAGTTCCAGAAGACCGTGGACACCAGCCGCGCCGCCGGGCAGCCGCGGCTCACCCAGCAGGTGGTCTGGAGCGCCAGCGGCCTCCCGAACGGCTCGCACACCCTGCGCGTGGTCAAGAAGTCGGGCCAGTTCATGCTGCTCGACAAGCTCGACGTCACGCTGGCGAGCCTGCTCGACCCCGACACCGCGGTGTTCGACAAGGCGAAGCCCGCCGACGTCGCGGTGACCCTGCAGCGCGACGGCAGCGAGCTCGCCGGCATCGTGCGCGACGGCACGGCGCTGAAGCGCGGCACGGATTACACCGTGTCCGGCACGACCGTGACGATCGCCTCGGCGTATCTCGCGGGCCTGGCGAACAGCACCGTGTCGCTCGGGTTCCAGTTCCGCGGGGACGCGCACGACGACATCCACGCGACGACCACGAACGGCGACACGGCCGGCCTGACCTTCACCGGCACCGGCGTCTCGTGGATCGGACCGACCGCACCCGACCAGGGCACGGCCGAGGTCTACGTCGACGGGAAGCTCGCCAAGACGGTCGACACGCACTCGGACAGCCGCCGTACCGGGCAGAAACTGTTCAGCGTGACGGGCCTGCGCGCCGGGCAGCACACCATCCTGGTGAAGAAGGTGTCCGGGGACATCCTCCGGAACGACGTCTTCCAGTACACGGCGAAATGATGAACTAGGAGTCCCATGCCCCACCCCGCGTCGCCCGACGGGGGTGTCCGCCTCAGCGCGGATGCCCCCGCCGGGCGCGCCGGCTTTGCCGGCGCCCCGTTCCCCGCCGTCCTCGGCACCGAACCGCTGCCGACCCCGGACGACTATGACGCCTTCTGGGCGGACGCCCTCGACCTCGCGCGCCGGCACAGCGTCGCGCCCCGCGCCGTCCCCGTCGACACGCTCCTGACGACGATCGACGTCTACGACTTCTCCTTCGCCGGCGCCCGCGGACGCACCGTGACCGGCTGGCTGCGGCTCCCGCGGCACCGGGAGGGCGCCCTCCCCGCCGTCGTCCACGCGAACGGCTACGGCGCCGGCCGGCTCTCCCCGCTCGACGACCTGACGTGGTCCGCTGCGGGGTACGCGCACCTGGTGGTGAACACGCACGGCCAGGGCGGAGGCAGCACCGGCCACCTCCTGGACGGCATCGAGGACCCCCGGCGCTACTACTACCGCGATGTGCTCGTGGACGTGACCCGCGCGGTGGACGCCGTGCGCGAGCTCGACGAGGTCGACGCGTCCCGCGTGGCCATGATCGGGAACAGCCAGGGCGGCGGCATCGCCCTCGGCGTCGGAGCGCTCGCGCAGGGACTGGCCGCCGTGCTCGCCCAGTCGCCGTTCCTCACCGACGCGCCGACCGCGCTGCAGCGCGCCGCGCAGGGTCCGTGGACGGAGCTGCGGGCCTACCTGACCGAGCATCCCGAGCGCGCGGACGCGGTCGCCCGCACGCTCGCGTACGTCGACGGCGTCACGTCGGCACGGCACGCGACCGCCCCCGGCTGGATGTCCGACGGGCTGGCCGACGACATCTGCCCTCCCGAGACGACGCGCACCGCGGTCGCGGCGTACGCCGCGCCGGTGCGTTTCCGCGAGTGGCCGGGCGCCGGGCACGAGGCCGGCGGCAGCGGGGATGTGGAGGCTGCGCTGCGGGCTCTGCGACAGCGGTTCGGCGTCGGCTGAGCTACCCGCACTTCCCTAGACGACTCCGGCCCAGCCTCCGACATCGTCGGGGCTGGGCCGGAGCTCGTTACGGTATTACTTCTTGCTCTTGTCGTACGCCGTCTGCAGGGTGCTCAGGTAGTCCTTCAGCCCGAGCCCGTTGAAGCCCGCCAAGTACGAGTTCCAGTCCGTGTCGAGGTTCTTCGAACCGGTGATGAAGGCCAGCGCGTTCTGCGTCACGTAGTTGTCGATGTTGGTCTGCTCGGTGGCGATCTGCGTCGCCTTGGCCGGGTCGGGCCACACCCTCCACGTCGGGTAGATCGCGCTCTTGTCCTCGTGGCCCTTGTAGAGCTGGGTCGCCTCGAACAGCCGGCGCTCGTACCCGGACGGGTCGTAGATGTCGGTCGGCTCGACCTGCGCACCGCGGAACTTCTCGTTCTGGTTGTACGTCGAAAGCGCCTGCCACTGGACCGCATTGGCGGCGTCCTGCGAGAGCTGGAGGTTCTTGAACAGCGGCTTGTCGGCCGGGTCGAGCGACTGGTCGCCCGCTGCCGGCTTGGACCAGCCCTGGCCCTCCGGACCGAAGTTGCCGTCGAGCTGCCCCTTGTTCGTGAAGAGGTAGTTCACCATCTTGATCGCGGCCACCTGGTCGTTCTTCGACGCCTTGTTGGTGAGCAGGAACGTCGCACCCGGCGTGCTCCCGAAGGCGTACGTCGCGAAGTTCGCTCCGTTCGGCCCGGTCAGCGGCGGCACCGCGTCGTACTGCTTGTCACGGCCGTCCTTGGCGCCGGGGCTGACGAAGATGTACGGGTGCAGGGCACTCGCGCTCCCGAGCAGCACCGAGCCGGTGTTGTTGCCCTCCTGGGCCAGCGCCGCCGGGTTCTGGGTGAAGGCGCCCTTGTCGATCAGGCCGGCGTCCCAGAGCGACTTGATGTACTTGAGACCCTCCTTCCAGCCCTCCTTGTTCGCCTGGATGTCGACCTTGCCCTTGTTGAGCACGGTCGTCGACTGGATGCCCTTGTCCGGGTTCTGCGGGTCGTAGATGAACGCGTTCATGAAGAACGGGATCAGGGTGTCGTGCGAGTCGCCGCTGAGCGGGATCTCGTCCGCCTTGCCGTCGCCGTTCGGGTCGCCGGTCTTGAACGCCTGGAGGACCTTGGTCATGTCGCCCGTGGTCTTCGGCATCTGGAGGCCGAGCTTCTTGAGCCAGTCGGTGTTGATCCAGAGCTTCGACGGGTACTGGATGTGCTGCGTCTCGGCGAGCTGCGGGAGGCCGTAGATCTTGCCGTCCGGCGAGGTCACCATCGCCTTGTAGTCCGGGTTGGTGTCGATCACCTTCTGGATGTCGGGCGCGTACTGCTTGATCAGGTCGTTCAGCGGCAGCGCGACGCCCTGCTTGGCGAGCTTCTCGACATCCACCGGGTTGAACTGGTCCACCCACGGGATGAGCAGGAACATGTCCGGGTAGTCGCCGCTGGCCATCAGGATCTGGCGCTTCTCGGGCGCGACGGAGGAGTCCTGCGTCGTGGTCTGCCAGGAGAACTTGATGTTGAACTTCTTCTCGAGCTCTTTGGTGAACGCGTTCGTGGCGAGGTCCTGGCCGGTGCCCTGCTGGGCGAAGACCGAGAGGTTCGCCGTGCCGCCGACCTTGTCGTCGGCGCTGGTGGGGGCGCTGGTGCAGGCCGTCATGGCCAGGAGTGCGAGGCCGCTCGCCGCCGCGGTGAGCGTGCGCACGAGCCGGCGCCGACGGCGGGTTCGGCTGTCGGTGATGGGTAGCATGTGTGTTTCCTCCTTTGGAAATGCAGTGCGAAGCGATGGTGCGCGTGGTGGGTCTGTGGGGTCGGGGGCGACGGCGGATGCCGGGTCAGCCCTTGACCGAGCCGATGAGCACGCCCTTGTTGAAGTAGCGCGCGACGAAGGGGTAGATGACCAGGACCGGGACGCTCGTGATGACGATGAGCGAGTACTTCAGCAGGTTCACCAGCTCCTGGTTCTGCGCCTGCGCGGCCAGATCGTTCGTGCCGCCGTTGGTGGCGTTGAGCACCAGGATGTTGCGGAGCACGAGCTGGAGCGGGAACAGGTCGGAGCTCTTCAGGTAGAGCAGGGCGTCGAAGAAGCCGTTCCACTGGCCGATCGCGTACATGAGCGCGATGACAGCGATCAGCGGCTTCGACAGCGGGAGCACGACGCTCCAGAGGAAGCGCAGGTCGCTGGAGCCGTCGAGCGACGCCGCCTCCACCAGCTCCTCCGGGATCGCCGACTTGAAGAAGGTGCGGGCGATGATGACCTGCCAGACCGCGATGGCCTGGGGCAGGAGGAGCGCCCACCGGGTGTCGAGCATCCCGAGGTTCTGGACGACCATGTACGTGGGGATCAGCCCGCCGCTGAACAGCATCGTGAACAGCAGCAGGGACATGATCACGTTGCGTCCCATGAAGGTGCGGCGGGAGAGCGGCCAGGCGATGCAGACCGTCAGCGTCGTGCTGATCAGGGTGCCCGCGACCATGTAGAACAGCGAGTTCGCGTAGCCCAGGAGCACCTGCGGGTCGGCCAGCACCGTCTGGTAGCCCTGGAGCGTGAAGTCGACGGGCCAGAGCAGGACCCGGCCGGCCGTCACAGCCTGCGGGGACGAGAACGAGCTGGCCAGGATGAACAGCAGCGGCAGCAGGACGACGAGCACGGCCAGCGTCAGCCCGAGGTAGATGACGACCAGGAGCGCGCGGTCGGAGGCGGACTCCCGGATGCGGCGCGTCTTCTTCGACACGGCGGCGGGACGGGTGCGGCGGCGCGCCCGCGAGCTCTCGATGGTTACCACAGTCCACTCCCACTGATTCGTTTTGCCACCCAGTTGACGACGAGCAGCAGCACCAGGTTGATCACCGAGTTGAAGAGCCCGACGGCGGTCGCCGTGCCGAAGTCGGCGTTGAGGATGCCCAGCTTGTAGACATAGGTCGCGATGATCTCGGACTGGCCGAGGTTCAGCGGGTTCTGCAGCAGGAAGACCTTCTCGAACCCGATCGACATGATGTTGCCGACGCTGAGGATCAGGACGATCATCGCCGTCGGCATGATGCCGGGGATGTCGACGTGCCAGATCTTGCGGAGCCGGGAGGCCCCGTCCACTTTCGCCGCCTCGTACAGCGACGGGTCGATCCCGGACAGGGCCGCCATGTAGATCACCGCGGAGTACCCGGCGGTCTGCCAGACGTCCGACCACACGTAGATGTGCCGGAAGTAGCTCGGGTCGCCCAGGAAGTCGGGCGACTGCACCCCGAAGAAGCCGAACACCTGGCTCAGCACGCCGAGCCGCGGGGCCATGATCAGGATCAGCATCGACACCACGACGACGGTCGAGATGAAGTACGGCGCGTACGTGACCATCTGGACGGTCTTCTGGAACCACCGGTGCCGGACCTCGTTGAGCGCGAGCGCCAGGATCAGCGGGATGGGGAAGCTCGCCAGGATCGCGTAGCCCGACAGCAGCAGGGTGTTCTGGACCAGCGTCGGGAACACCGGGTTCTGGAGCATCGTGGCGAAGTTGGCCCAGCCGACCCACGGGCTCCCCCACACGCCGAGCACCGGGCTGTAGTCCTTGAAGGCGATGATCGCGTTGGAGATCGGCACGTACTTGAAGATCACGAAGTACGCGAGCGGGAGGATCGTGAGCAGGTAGAGCTGCCAGTGCCGTCGGAGGGCGACCCGCCAGCGCTGCGCGAGGGTCAGCCGGTTGCGCGGCACCCGCCTCGGAGTCGCCGCATCCGGGACTCGCGCGGCCGGCGGCGCCGGGGCCACGGGCGGCGCGCTCGTCATGAGGCCGCATCCTTCGTCATCGAAGACTCCCAACAAGAGATGAACTGGTTCCTCACCTCGGCCGGAACAGCGGTCCCGAGGGGGTGGTCTATAGCAAAACCTATTTCTTTGCCGCTGTCAATAATCTCTGATGGATGTGTTGCTCGTGTTGCGCATGAGTCGCCGCAATCCCTTGAAAAGACGGCCCTCGGAGCCGGTCGGAGTTACAACACGCTGGAAATAAGATACCCAAATCGGCGCGCGGAACGGCCCGGATGTGTACTAGCCTTGTCGCACGCCGGACAGCACTGTCGGCAGGTACGGGGGTGCGGGGCCCGGTTCGACGACCCGCCACACAGATCAGGTGCACGATGAGCTTGAGCATGTCCGAACACACAGCACGCCGACCCGTGCTGGGCACGGCGGCGTCCGCCGAGATCTTCACGCGCATCATCACGCACGGCCCCGTCAGCCGACTCGACATCGGCCGGCTCACCGGCCTGTCGCAGGCGAAGGTCACCAAGACGGTCAGCCCGCTCATCGCCGACGGCTTCGTCACCGTCGGCGAGCACGCCGAGCACGCGTTCCCCGGCCGGCCGGTGCGACCGCTGAGCGTGGTCCCGCGCTCCATGATCGCCGTCGGGGTGAAGGTGAACGCCGACGAGATCTTCGCCGTCACGGTCAGCCTGGGCAACGAGGTGATCGGCTCCACCCGCCGTCGCCTCACGAGCCACGCCCCTGACGCGACGATCACGGCCATCGTGAAGTCGGTGGAGACCCTCATCGACCAGCTCGGCGACGACGCCCGGTTCCTCACGGGGGTGGGAGTGTCGGTCTCCGGCGACATCGACAACACCGACGGAGTGGTCCGCGACTCCCCCTGCTCGGCTGGACCCACGTCCCCCTCGGCAGCCCGCTCTCGGCCCGGCTCGGCCTCCCGGTCATCGTCGAGAACGACGTGCGCGCACTCGCCAAGGCGGAGCAGTGGTTCGGTGTGGGAACGGACGCCGACTCCTTCGCCATCATCACGATCGGCGCGGGCATCGGCTGCGGGATCTACGTGAACGACGACGTCGTGGTCGGCGCCCACGGCGTCGCCGGCGAGATCGGCCACCTCCCCTGGGCCCGAAGGACGCGGTCTGCGTCTGCGGCCGCCGCGGCTGCGTCGAAGCGGTGGCGTCCTCCCACGCCATCCGCGACGCGGTCCGCCAGGGCCACGACGACCCGACCCTCACCCTGGCCGACGCGATCCGCCTCGCCCACGAAGGCGACCGCATCGCCGTCGACGCCTTCGAGCGGGCGGGCACGGCCATCGGCGCCGCGGTCGCCACCACGGTGAACCTCTTCGGCCCGGAGGTCGTCGTGATCGCCGGCGAAGGGGTCATGGACTACGACCTCTACGAGCGCCGCTTCCGCGAGGAGTTCCTGGCGCACGTGTTCGGGACCGCCGCGAACTGCCGGCTGATCGTGCGGCGGCACACCTTCGTGGACTGGGCGCGCGGGGCTGCGGTGGCGGCGCTGCGGGAGGCGATCAGCGTGGCGCCGGGCGGGGCGGGTGAGTGAGCGGGCGGATTGCCCCTTCCGAAGGCGACTCCCGTTGGCGTTGAATGTCGCCTGTGCTGGACTGGGTTCTCATCGCCGACCTCGGCACCGCTGTGGGGACCACCGCACTGGCGGCCGCGACCTTCGCCTCGACGCGCTCCGCCAACCGGTCCGCCCGCGTCGCCGAACGGGCGCTCCTGGAGGGGATCCGCCCCATCCTGCTCCCCTCCAACTGGTCCGACCCACCCCAGAAGGTGCGGTTCGCGGACGGCAGATGGTTGACGGCGCAGGGCGGCCGGGCGGCCCTGGAGATCACCGCTGAGGCCGTCTACCTCGTGATGTCCGTGCGCAACGCCGGGGCCGGCGTCGCGATCCTGCACGGCTGGTCCCTCACCGCGGACGCCCGGGCGCCCCTTCCCCCGTCGACAGGTTCCACCGGCTCACCCGCGACATCTACGTGCCGACGAACGACCCCGGATTCTGCCAGGTGGCCATCCGCGAACCCGGCTCGGCAGACTTCGAGGTGGCCCGCTCGGGGGCTTCGGGCGAGGGCTTCTGCGTCGACGTGCTCTACGGGGACGCCGAGGGCTCGCAACGCGTGGTCTCCCGGTTCTTCATCTCGCACGGGCCGCCGGGGCATGGTGAGCGGGACGAGGAGTGGGTCATTGTGGTGTCGCGGCATTGGAACCTGGACCTGCCGGATCCGCGGTAGAGGCGCACGGTTGTGGGTTTTTGTGGGGGCTCCTAGCCGACCGAGACCGGGTCCATCCGAACGATCTCCTGCTCGTTCGCAGAGGAGATCGATCTCGCGAGGTCCCAGGCGGCTGCACCGACCGGCGCGTGGACGTGCCATGGTGGCGGCGTCGTCGGATAGACCCGGCTTGTGATCGAGCGCCCAGCGCTCGTGAAGACCTCAATGACCGAGCCGTCAAGAAAAATCCGCGCGGCCCAGTCAGTATGGTCGCTGAACGCTCGCGTGCTCGTCGCTGCCTCCGCGTCGACTCCGGCGTCTCCGCCTGCCGCGCTGCGATCGAGGGTGAGCGTGTCCGCCTCCAGATCGAGGACGACGTCGAGCCAGTGGCCCTCGTCGTACTGGACTCGCACGGTCCCGGAGACCGCGGGGACGACGATCTCGGCCTGTGCGCCGATCGTCGCATCGTCCGCCGCGCGGCCCGAGCCGACCCGGAGACCCGCGACCGCCGGGTGCGGCTCGCTGCACAGCCGGTCGCCGTCGAGCCACGTGCGCCGAGGGAGGGAGATCGCGCCGGCCCAGCCCGCGGCCTGCCACAGCGCCGCATCCCTGCCCTCGGTGATCCAGCCGAAGAGCACCTGCCCGTGCAATCCTTCGCGCATGACGGACGCCGCGTAGAAGTTGTGACCGTCGTCCACTCGGCGCGGAGCCGGGGCCGCGTCGACCGGGAAGGCCAGCACCTCACCCGGGCCGCCCTCGTGCGACCAGGACGAAACGATCGCCACTTCGCGGCCGTCGACCGCGATCAGCTGCGGGCACTCCCATCCCTCGCCCGTGTCGACACCGTCGAACAGGGTCCTCGGCAGCTGCGCCAGCTCCCCTCGAACTGCCAGGACAGCCCGTCCGCCGAGCCGTACTGGCGCATGCTCGCCGTGGCGCCGGGGCCGGCAGAACCGACCACCATGCGCCACGTCGAGCCGTCGCGCCACACGAACGGATCACGGAACATCGTCACGCCCTCCTCGGGCGCCGGGTCGTCGACCACCTGCGCCGGCCGGCTGAAGTTCGTGCCGTCCTCGTCGGAGACGGCCGTCAGGATCGACTGGTACGGGCTGTGGTCCACCTTTCCGGAGTAGAACGCGCGCACGCGGTCCCCGTCGACCACCGTGTTCCCCGACCAGCAGCCGCCCGAGTCGACACCGCCCGGCACCGGGCTCATGGCCGGCCGCTGCAGCGTCCAGTGCACGAGGTCCTCGCTCGTCGCGTGACCCCACTCGACCGGCACCGCCAGCTCGGCGTGCGAGCGCGACTGGAAGTACAGGTGCGTCGTCCCGCCGAACTCCACCGGGCCGTTGGGATCGTTCACGTAGCCGCGCGGAAGGCGCACGTGGAAGTGGGGAAGGTGGTGATCGTGCATGGAGTTCTCTCTGTTCGACGGCCGCCTCGATGGGGCCGGTGCGGGGGCTCAGCGGAAGGAGCCGGCGGTGACGCCCTCGATGAAGTAGCGCTGAGCGAAGATGAAGAGCAGGACGCTGGGGATCATCGCGAGGATGACGCCGGCCAGGACCACCGAGATCGACCCGGTCCCCAGGTTGCCCTGCAGCCCGACGAGTCCCAGCGGCAGCGTGAAGTTGCTCTGGGACTGGAGGAAGATCAGCGGCCGGTAGAACTCGGCCCAGAATCCGGAGAAGTTGAGGATCGCCAGCGTCGCGATCGCCGGGGACGCCATCCGCGCGTAGACGTGCCGGAACACGCCCCACTGCGACGCGCCGTCGATGCGGGCCGCCTCGCCCAGCTCCCTCGGCATCTGCATGAAGTACTGCCGCATCAGGAACGTCCCGAACGCGCTTCCCAGCGCAGGGATGATGAGCGAGGCGAGCGAGTCGCTGATGCCCATCGTCTTCACGATGACGAAGACCGGGATGATGATCGTCTGCAGCGGCACCATCATGGTGGCCAGGAAGATGCCGAAGATCGTGTTCTTGCCCGGGAACGACACCATCGCGAAGGCGTAGCCGGAGAGGGTGCAGGTGATGGTCTGGCCCACCACGATGAGCACCGTCACGACGACGCTGTTGAGGAAGAACTGCCCGATCGGGATCTGGTTGAACACCGCGGCGTAGTTGCTGAAGTCGGGGCTGGTCGGGATCCACTGCGGCGGGTTGGTGAACGCCTCCGCCGGCGTGCGCAGCGAGGTGGTCAGGGTCCAGAGCAGCGGGCCCAGCGCGAACACCGCGGCGAGGACGAGCAGCACCATGCCGACGATGCTGCCGACCTTCACGATCGGCCGGCGGCGGCGGCCGAGCACGACCGTCGTGCTCGGAGCGACATCTGTGGTCATTGGTAGAACACCAGCTTTCGTGCGGCGAGGAATTGGATTCCGGTCAGCGCGAGGATGATCACGAGCAGCAGGATCGCGATCGCCGACGCGTAGCCGAACTGCAGGTTCTGGAACCCGGTCTGGTACATCGCGATCGTCGCGGTGGTCGTCGCCGTGCCCGGACCGCCCTTGGTCATGATGAACGGCTGGTCGAACAACTGCATCGCGTTGATCATCGCCACGACCGTGGCGAACAGGATGGTCGGGCTGATCAGCGGGATCTTGATCCGCAGCAGCGTTCGCCACGCCCCTGCCCCGTCGATCGCCGCGGCCTCCTGGACCTCCTGCGGGACCGACGTCAGCGCCGCCACGAACAGCACGAAGGTGAAGCCGACCTGCTGCCAGACGACGATCAGGATGATCGTGATCTGGGCCGCCACCGGGTTGGTCAGCCACGGCACCGCAGGCAGTCCGAGCTGGGTCAGGTAGTAGTTGATCAGCCCGAACTTCGCGTCGAACAGGTAGCCCATGAAGATCGACACGGCTGCGGTGGAGGCCAGCAGCGGCAGGTAGAAGGCCGTCCGGAAGAAGACCTTGGTGGACTTCCGCTTGCGGCTGTTGACCAGGACCGCGAGCAGCAGCCCGAGGGTGATCTGGAGCACGACGATGCCGATGGCCATCAGGATCGTCACGCCGAACGAGGCGAGGGTGGAGCCGTCGCTGAACAGCCGCGTGAAGTTGGCGACGCCGACGAACTTCGGGGGCGAGATGACGTCCCACGAGAAGAACGAGAGCCCGAGGGAGGCGAGGATCGGGATGAACGTGAACACGGCGACGAACGCCACCGCGAGCCCGATCATCGAATAGCCGAACGCGCCCTCCCGCCGGGCCGCCCGTCGCACACCGGGGCGACGGACGGCACGGCGAGGAGAGGTCGCCCCATTCACGCGCGGGCGCTCCTGGGTCTGGACAGCCATCAGGACGCCTGCGCTGCCTTCTCGAAGTCGGACTGCATGCCGTCGAGCGCCGCCTTGGCGTTGCCCGACGAGATCGCCTGCGTCGTCCGCTGGTTGAGCGAGGTGGCCAGCGCGTTGTAGTACGGCGGAGCGGAGATCGGCACCGAGCCCTCGAGCTGGTCGTAGAAGACCGACCAGTTCTCCGGTCCTGTCGTCTTGTACCGGTCGGCCGTCAGCAGCTGCTTGCGGCCGGGCGTGGTGACGTTGCCCGGGAACATGATGTCGAAGGTGGAGGGCTCCACCATCATCTTCACGACCTCCCAGGCGAGGTCCTTGTTCTTCGACGAGTTGAAGATGCCGTAGCCGCCGGCGCCGAAGAGCGACTTGTTGCTCTTCCAGGTCGGGAAGCGCTGCACGTCGAAGCTGCCGTCCGCCATGCCCGCGTTGTGCAGGCCGCCGGCCCAGAACCCGCCGCCGATCGTCATGCCGATGCGGCCGGTGGAGAACAGGCCCTGCAGGGTCGCGCCGCCTCCGACGTCGGGCGAGGGCGACAGGCCGGACCGCTGGAGGTCGACCACGTACTCGAGGGCCTCGATGGCGGCCTCCGAGTTGGCCGTCGGGGTGCCCCACTTCCAGCCGCCCTTGCGGCCGTGCACGCCGACCGGGTTGTTCTTGAAGGCGGAGTTCCACAGCCAGTCGCCGCCGGAGTACTTGCCCTCCTCCAGCAGGTTGCCGTTGTTGGCGTACAGGAACGACGTCCAGCTGCCCCAGAGCCGCACCACCCAGTCGAAGGCGTTGACGTCGCCGCCGAGGCCCTTGAGCTTGGTCGCGTAGGTGTGGAACTCGTCCATCGTCCAGTTGTCGGCGGGACGGGAGAGCCCGGCCTTCTGGAAGAGGTCGGTGCTGTAGAACATGCTGCCGGCGTTGAAGCTGTCGGGAAGCTCGTACAGGTGCCCCTGGTACATCATCGACTCCACGAGCGCCGGGTGGATCTGGTCGAAGTAGCTCTGCAGCGACGACAGGTCCTTGGTCACGTAGCTGTCCAGGGGGATCAGCAGATCCTTGGACGCCATGAGCTGGAGGCCCTCGGTCGCGACGCTCACCAGGTCGGGCGCCGCTCCGGCGGCGATCTGGGTGAGGACCTTCGCGAGGAAGTCGTTCCAGTCGGTGCCGTTGATGGCCGTGACTTCGAGCTTCGCGTTCTTGTCGAGCTTCTTGATCTGCGGCTGCAGGGTGTTCTGCAGCGCCGTGGCCGCCTTCTGGTCCCCGAAGTACAGCATCTTGATGGTGCCCGATGCGTTCGTGCCACCGCCTCCGCCTGTGGAGCAGGCGGCCAAGGAGGCCAGGCCGGTCAGCGCGAGGCCTGCGCCGCCGAGTTTGATCACAGTGCGACGGTCGATGGCCGTTCCAAAGGTGCTGGTCATCCGTCCGCTCCTCTCTGAGCGTCTAGGCCGTGGCGGGTGCCACGACCGGACTAATACGTATTGGGGTTCCGAGCATAACTCTATCCCGCTCTGAATTGCAAATACGTATTGGCTTTGTGGCATGATCGGTTCCGGGAGGATCGATCTGATGGCTGCGAACAACACTGGCCCGGCGAAGCGGGTGACCATGAAGGATGTCGCCCGGCGGGCGGGGGTGTCCCAACCGACCGTGTCCTTCGTGCTCAACGACCGGCGCGACATCTCGGTCGCCCCGGAGACCCGCGAGCGGATACTGAAGGCGGCGAAGGAGCTCCGGTTCCAGCCCAACCGCGCGGCCCAGTCCCTCCGCTCCAACCGGCCCTTCACCATCGGCGTCATCGCGCACCGCGTCGTCTCGCAGCCCTACGCCGGTCAGATCGTCCTCGGCGTGCAGCAGGCGGTGCAGCCGGCGGGCTACGTGTCGTTCGTCGTCGAGATCTCCGAGGCGCCGGACAGCGGCAAGGCGGCCGTCGAGAACCTCGTCCGGCAAGGAGTCGCCGGGCTGGTGTACGCCGCCCCGGGCCCGGAGCCGATCTCCGCCCTCGACATCGGCGAGGACATCCGGACGGTCTTCGTCAACTGCTGGGCCGACAACGTGGAGGATGTGCCCCTCGTGCTGGCCGACGAGTACCAGGGCGGACGCGATGCCGCGGCCGCTGTGTTCGCCGCCGGGCACCGGCGCGTCGCCTTCCTCGGCGGTCCGTCCGACGACTACGCATGCAAGGAGCGCGAGCGCGGCCTGGTCGACGCGGCGGTGGAGGCCGGAGTCGACCCCGCGTCCATCCTCCGGGCCTATGGCACATACCACGTGTCCTCGGGGTACGAGTTGGCGTCCCGCATCCTCGCCGACGATCCTCCGACCGCCCTCGTCTGCGGCAACGACCGGATGGCGGTCGGCGCACTGCTGGCCTCCCATGAGGCCGGGCTGGAGTGCCCCAGGGACATCTCCATCGTGGGCTTCGACGACCAGCCGGAGCTCGCCGCCGAGCTGCACCCCCGCTCGCGACCGTCGCGCTCCCCCACCTCCAGATGGGCATCACCGCCGGCACGCTGCTGATCGAGGACGCGGAGCCGCCGAAGCGCACCCTCGTCCCCTGTCTCTACATCGATCGCGCCTCGCTCGGAGCCCCGCGTCCGGACTCCGCCCGATGAGCTCCGCCCACTTCCTGCCCCCGGGCGGCTACGTCGGCGACGTCATCCCGTTCGAGCACGACGGCACGGTCTGGCTGTACTACCTGCTGGACACCCGCGACCCGCGCCGCCCGCTGGACCGCGACGAGGGGATGCCGTGGGCGGCGGTGACCACCACCGACTTCGCGCGGTTCACCGACCGCGGGGTCGTGCTGCCGTCGGGCGGCGCCGTGGCCGAGGACTTCGACTGTTACACCGGCAGCGTCGTGACGGACGACGACGGCGTGCACCACCTCTTCTACACCGGGCACAATCCCTGCATCCGCACGGCGGACGGGGATGCCCAGGTCGTCTGCCACGCGACGTCCTCTGCGGGGCTCGACTCCTGGACCCGCCACCCCGAGTGGACGTTCGGCGCCCTCGACGGCTACTCGGCGGAGGACTGGCGGGACCCGTTCGTGTTCCGCGCGGCTCCCGGCGAGCAGTGGCAGATGCTGCTGGCCACGCGACGGGTGGGAGCCCCCTATCGCCGCTCGGGCGTCGTCGCACGGCTCGTCTCGGACGACCTCGTCCACTGGCGCGACGCGGAGCCGATCTGGGACCCGCGCCGCTTCATCACCCAGGAGTGCCCCGACGTCTTCCGGTGGGGCGACCGCTGGTATCTCGTCTACTCGGAATTCTCCGACTCGTTCCAGACCCGCTACCGTATCGCCGACTCCCCCGACGGCCCGTGGCGCGCGCCGGAGTACGACACCGTCGACGGCCGCGCCTTCTACGCGTCGAAGACCGTCGAGCACGCCGGAGAGCGCCACTTCATCGGGTGGATCGCGACCAGGCAGGGCGAGACCGACACGGGCGCGTGGCAGTGGGCCGGCACGATGTCGTCGCTCCGCGCCGAGCAGTCCGCCGACGGCTCGCTGCGGTTCGGCCTGCCCCGGGCGGTCACGGCGCTCTACGACACGGCCCGCGACCTCCTGCCGGAGCTCGCCCCCGTGCAGGGCGCGGATGCCGTCGTGGGCCGCGGTGCGCTGGACCGGCACTCGACGTGGCTCGCCGGCGAGGTTCCGGCGGAGGCTCTCATCGTCGCCGAGTTCGACATCGCGCCGTCAACTCAGGCCTGCGGGCTCCTCCTCCGCAGCTCCGACGACGCCGAGCAGGCGTACTCGATCCGGCTGGAGCCGTACCGCGGCCGGCTGGTGTTCGATCGCTGGCCGCGGGGCACGACCGGCGGCGAGCAGTGGCAGATCCGGGGAGACGTGCCTCACGAGCTCGAGTCGGAGCGCCCCGTGCCGCTGCCGCCGGGCCGGCACACCGTGGAGGTCCACCTCGACGGCGACATCTGCGTGGTCGTGGTGGACGATCGGGTCGCGCTCAGCACGCGCGTCTACGACCTGGCCGCCGGCCGCGTCGGCGTCTTCGCGACCGACGGCGCGTTCGATCTGGTGCGCCTGGAGGCCAGGGTCCGCGGCTGACGCGCGCCCTTCGGCTTGACATCGCCCGGCCGAGTGCTTACCCTGCCAATACGAATTACTAATACGAATTGGCTCGTATTGGTCCGTCAAAGGAGATGACTCATGTTGGCTAATCTCGGTGGCTGGCACCTGCTGGTGATCCTCGCGGTGGTGCTGCTGTTGTTCGGCGCCACGCGCCTGCCCGCCCTGTCGAAGGGCCTCGGCCAGTCGATCCGGATCTTCCGCAAGGAGGTCCACGACCTGTCGGACGGAGAAGCCGGCGGCACGGTGGAGAAGTCGGCCGCGACCTCCGGTTCCGACGGGGTCTCCGCCCGGCCGTGAGCGTGCTGTCATGAGCTTCGAGAAACTGCTCGTGATCGGCGTGATCGCCGCCTTCCTGATCGGGCCGACCCGGCTCCCGGCCTACGCGGCCAAGCTCGGCCAGTTCGTGCGCTCGCTGCGGAGGCTCGCCGACGACGTACAGCAACAGGTGCGCGAGGAGGTCGGCGACTCCGTCGACCTCGACTGGCGCCGGTACGACCCGCGGCAGTACGACCCGCGGCGGATCATCCGCGAGGCGCTCCTCGCCGAGCCCGGGCCCGAACCCGCCTCCCGCTCCCTCGAGCGGTCGGCCCCGGACGCGCCATGACCCGCGCGAACCGCACCGCGCGGATGTCGCTGGCGGCCCACGTGTCGGAGTTGCGTCGTCGCGCGGTGCGAGCCGCCGCAGCGCTCCTGGCCGGGACGGTCGGCGGCTGGTTCCTCGGCCCGCTCCTGCTCGCGGCGCTGCGGGCTCCGATCGCAGAGGCCGCAGCGTCGCAGCATCGCCTCGCGGCGCTGAACTTCGACACCATCACCGGCGCGTTCGACCTGCGGATGCAGGCGGCGTTCGCGATCGGCATCGTGGCGTCCAGCCCGATCTGGCTGTATCAGGTCTGGGCGTTCCTCGTCCCGGCCCTCAGCCGCCGGGAGCTGAAGTACGGGTTCGGCTTCTTCTTCACAGCCGTGCCGCTCTTTCTCGGCGGCTGCGTCGCCGGCTGGCTGATCGTGCCGCACATCGTCCTCCTGCTCACGGGGTTCGCGGCGGACGGATCCTCGTCGTTCATCCAGGCCAACGACTACTTCCAGTTCGTGCTGAAGCTCGTCGTCGCGGCCGGCTTCGCCTTCGTCTCGCCGGTCTTCCTCGTGCTGCTGAATTTCCTCGGGATGCTCTCCGCAGCGTCGATCCTGCGTGGCTGGCGGATCGCGTTCCTCGTCATCCTCGGCTTCACTGCGATCGTGACGCCGTCGGCCGACGTGATCTCCATGCTCCTGCTCGCTGGGCCGCTGATCGCGCTGTACTACCTCGCCTGGTCGGTCGCGTTGCTGCACGATCGCAGGCTGGCCGCGCGGGTGCTCTAGGCGCCGCGCACGAAGAAGGCTCCCCGCCCGGTCTGGGCGGGGAGCCTTCTCACGTGCCTCGGATCAGTTCCAGATGGACGTCAGCTTCCACGCCCGCAGCGAGTCGATGCCCGCGATTCCGCCGGTGGCGAAGGCGCTGACGCCGGTGCTCGCCGCGTCGGGGAAGATCTGCTCGGTGATCACCCGGGTGCCGTCTCCCGTGAAGACCTCGACGGACGAGGCGTCGATCAGGATGTGGAGGTCGAGCCCGCCACGGGAGTCCAGCGCGACGGGCGCGGCAGCCCGGCCGGGGAACGACGGGTTGAAACCCGTGTCGCCGGAATGCGTCCGGTCGACGTAGAGCTCACCCGCCGCCGTGTCGTAGCCGATCTGCGTGTACTGGCCGCCTCCGGTCCTCACGTTCAGGCCGAACGTCGACGCGGTTCCCTTCGTCAGGCGGGCCTGGACCTCGAGCTCGGCTCCGGACACGGGAAGGGTCTTCGTGCCGGCGACGGTCACCGTCCGCACGTTCGACACGGGGCCGGCGCGAAGGTCGGACAAAGCGTCCACCGGGGTCTGGACGAGCTGGACCTTTCCGCCGATCGTCTGCAACGACTCGGTCCGCGGGAACGACTCGGCTCCCTGCCACGGCGTCGTCGGCACGTTCGAGGCGTATGCCCAGTTGTTCATCCACGCGACGTTGATCCGCCGGCCGCCGGGAGCGTCCGTCCACGTGTTCTCCGCGTAGAAGTCGCTGCCGTAGTCGATCCAGCTGGCTCGCTGGAGCTGGTTCAGCGCCGGCTTGTCGGCCAGGGTGAAGCCGTCGGCGAGGATGTGCCCCCAGCTGCCGGTCGCGTTGTCCACGATCTGAAGCTGCGCCTGCCGGCCCTGGAGGTCGCTGACATCCCACGACGCCCAGTCGAGGTTCTCGCTGTCCCTGCCGGTCTCCGAACGGACGACCTTCCCGTCCACCAGCAGGTCGACGGACGTCTGGGTGTCCCAGACGGGCGCCTTCTGGCTGGCGAGGACGATGTCGCCGACCATGAGGTGACCCCAGCCGGTCGACCCGTCGTTCTGGTCGACCACCTGGATCTGCGCCTGCTGGCCCTGGTACGCGGAGGTGTCCCAGCTCGTCCAGTCCAGGGTCCCCGCGTTGTTGCCTGTGGCGGTGGCGACGATCGTGCCGCCGACGAGGAGGTTCACCGCCGTCGGGTTCGGCTGGCTCATCGGATGCGTGCCGCCGGCGACCTGGAGGTCGATGTAGGGCGATCCGATGGTGAAGGCGGGCGAGGTGATAGTGCCTTCGCTCGGGTCGCCGTCGGGCCCCCAGGTGTCGAGGACCCCTGCGCTGACCTGATTGCCGAGCTTCTCGTGACTCGGGCCGGTGCCGACGAACGAGCCCGTCGTGGTCCAGCCGGGATCGTACGACGTGCCGGAGAAGTCGGTGAAGACCGTCCCGGCCGGAAGCGTCCCGAACGGCACCGCGCCCGCGGCGTACGGGTTGTCACCTCCGCCCACCTGGAAGTTGAGCCGGCTCTTGTCGATCGTGAACGCCGGGGAGGTGAGCGTGCCGGTGGCGGCGTCGCCGCCGTTGAAGCTGTCCACGAAGTTGCGGCCACCCGCGCCGCTGACCGGCTGCTGATCGGGCAGCGCGCCGGACGCCGGCGCGCTGCCGAAGGCCGAGCCGGTCGTCGTCCAGTCGCCGTAGCTCCCGGACTGGAACGCGTCGAGCGCCGTGCCCGCCGGAGGCGTGTACGTCGCCGGCCCGTCCGGGACGAAGGTCGAGCCGTCGAACCCCCCGACGAAGTACTGCACGCCGGTGCTGCCGACGCTGACGCTGAGCACCCACTTCTGGTTCCGGGAGTTCCCGTCGACGGGCAGCTGGTAGAGGTCGGGCATCTCCCACACCCCCGTGGTGGCGCCGGCCGGCCCGAAGGTGCCCGCCTGCGTCCACGTCTTGAGGTCGGGCGACGTGTAGAAGGCCACCTTGTACTGATCGCTCAGCGCGACCGACATCATCCACTCGTGCTTCGGGGCGTACCAGGACACCTTGGGGTCACGGAAGTTGACGGAGCCGATGTCGATCACCGGGTCACCCGCATAGCGCGTCCAGTGCCGACCGTTGTCGGTGCTGTAGGCGATGTCCTGGGACTCGACGTTCGTGCCCGACTGGACGCTGGTGTAGATGGCGACCATCGCCGGATTCTTCGCCGTGCCGAACCCGCTCGTGTTCTGCGTGTCGACCACCGCGCTGCCCGAGAAGAACGCGCCGGCGCCGGGGTCCGGCGCAGGGCCGGTGACGTCGATGTTCGTCCAGTGCACCAGGTCCGTGCTCACCGCGCCCTTCCAGGTGCCGTAGCTGAACAGGTAGTACCGGCCGTCCTTGTAGACGAGCCCGTTCGGGTCGCCGATCCATCCGGTCGGCAGGGAGTAGTGGAACTGCGGGCGGTACGGCTCGTGATAGAGGCCCGTGGTCGCGGTCGACGGTGTCGCTGTGGGCGACGGGGTGGCCGGCTGGGTCGCCACTGCTGGCCGAGCCGCCGATGCGGGGACCGCCGTCGGGGCGAGCCCGGTCAAGGTGATGCCGACGGCGAGGGCCGTGGCGATCGTGAGGGATCGGATCATGAAAGTGCGCTTCCTCTCTGAAGGCTTTGCCAATACGTATTGGTTGCGGCCACAAGTCGGGCTCGACGTATTAATACGTATTAGTTAGAGTGATCAGTACGCAGTCTGGAACGCCAGGCTCCGGAGGTCAAGTCAATCCGCAAAGAAAGCAGCTCCGCGCATGCCAACCCCGACATCGCCCGAGAATGTCCTCGACCCGCGCACGGACCCCCGCCGCGTCCTGGTCGCCGGCGAGGCGCTCATCGATGTGATCCGCCTCGGCGGCACGACGCGCGAGCATCCCGGCGGCTCCCCCGCCAACGTCGCGCTCGGCCTCGCGCGCCTCGGTGTGGCGACGTCGTTCCTGACCGCCCTGGGCCGCGACGCGAGAGGCGAGGCGATCGCCGCGCGACTGGGCGAGGCCGGCGTCACTCTGCTCCCGGAGTCGTGGAGCCTCCCGACGACCTCCAGTGCTTCAGCCACGATCGAAGCGGACGGTTCGGCCACGTACGAGTTCGACATCAGCTGGCAGCTCCCCCAACGGATCGAGCTCCCTCCGGTCCACCACCTGCACATCGGCTCGATCTCAGCCTTCCTCGCGCCGGGTGCGGACAGGATCGAACAACTCGCCTCCGAACTCCACCGCGAAGCGACCATCAGCTTCGACCCGAACATCCGCGCGGACCTGGTCGGCGACCGCGCCGAAGCCCTGGCACGATTCGAGCGACTCGCGAAGCTGGCGGACATTGTGAAGCTCAGCGACGAGGACGCGCTCTTCCTCTACCCGGACCAGAGCGCCGACCAGGCGGCACGCGCGATCGCCGCCAGCGGCGCGCTGGTGGCTGTGACGCGCGGTTCCGCGGGCTCCCTCCTCACCGTGGGAGACACGACGGTCGCGATCGAGCCCATCGTCGTGCAGGTGGTGGACACCGTCGGCGCCGGCGACAGCTACATGGCGGCGCTGCTGGCCTGGTTCCTCGGAACGGGAATGGGAGCTATGCGTGACGGCTCTCGGGCTGAGCTGGCGTCGGCCGGTGGATACGCTGCACGCGCAGCAGCGATCACCGTGTCGCGAGCGGGAGCGGAGCCGCCGACATCGGACGAGCTCGGCGCGCGACAGGGGCGATAGCCGGCATCACGCCGGCGCGCTCCCCTCCGTCGCGAACAGTTCCTTCGCGATCGTCATGGCCGACATCGCCCTCGGCCACCCCGCGTAGAAGGCGAGGTGGGTGATCGACTCGATCAGCTCCTCCTGGGTCACACCGTTCTGCACGGCGAAGCGCAGGTGGAAGCGGAGCTGTTCGGTGTTGCCGCCGACGAGCAGGGCGGTCGCAGTGATCAGGCTGCGGTCGCGCTTCGAGAGGCCCGGTCGCTCCCAGACTTCGTCGAAGAGCACCTGATCGGTGTAGTGGACGAGGCCTGGTGCGAAGTCGCCGAAGGCGCGCTGTCCTCCGGTCCAACCGTTCCCTGTCGTGTTCGTCATCCGTGGCGCCCCTCGTACTCGTCATCCATTTCCAGCAGGACCTTGATGGCCCGGCGTTCGTCCATCGCTTTGTAGCCCTCGGCTGCGTCCGACAGCGGGAGGGTGAGGTCGAACACCGCGCCGGCGTCGAACTCGTCCCTCATGATCGACGCGATCAGCTCAGGGAGGAACCGGCGGACGGGAGCCGGTCCGCCGTGCAGGTGCACGCCGGAGAAGAAGAGCTCCAGGCCGGGCAGCTCGACGTCGTGCGAGACGCCGACGTAGCCGACGTGGCCGCCGGGCCGGGTCGCGCGGATGGCCTGCATCATCGACTCCTGCGTGCCGACCGCCTCGATCACCGAGTGCGCGCCGAGACCGCCGGTGAGCTCCTTGATCGCGGCGACCCCGGCGTCCCCGCGCTCCTCGACGATGTGGGTCGCGCCGAAGCGGCGGGCGAGCGCTTGACGGTCGGCGTGTCGGCTCATCGCGATGATCCGGTCGGCGCCCAGCTGCTTCGCGGCGAGGATGCCGAGCAGTCCGACCGCGCCGTCGCCGACCACGGCGACGGTCTTACCCGAGCCGGCCTCGGCGGCGACGGCGGCGAACCAGCCGGTGCCGAGCACGTCGGAGGCGGCGAGGAGGCCGCGCACCTGCGTCGGGGTCGGGGTGCCGGGAACGACGACGAGCGTACCGTCGGCCAGCGGGACACGCAGCTTCTCGGCCTGCGTACCGAGCGCTCCCATGGGGAACGCGTGCACGCAGCGCGACTGGTAGCCGGCCCGGCAGATCTCGCACGTGTTGTCGGAGGCGAAGAACGATCCGACGACGAAGTCGCCGACCTTCACGTTCCGCACGTCGTCGCCGATCTCCTCCACGACGCCGACATACTCGTGTCCCATCGGCGTCGGGCCGGTGACCGGGTCGGTGCCGCGGTACGGCCACAGGTCGGAGCCGCAGATGCAGGCGGCCGCGACGCGGATCACCGCGTCCGTCGGCTCCAGGACGGTCGGGTCGGCGCGCTCTTCGACGCGGACGTCCCGAGGGGCGTACATGATCACTCCACGCATGTGGGGGTTCCTTCCGTTGCGAGGTGGGTGTCGGCCCGGGCTGCAACCCCGGCCGAAGGCAGTAGGAGGGCGGTTGCCGCGACGGCGGCCGCGACGACCGCGATCGTTGTGACAAGGCCCAAGGGGAGGATGCTCAAGGCGCCGGCGACGCCGACCAGCGGCGCGGCGATGCCGCCGAAAGCGAACCGTGCGGCGCCGAGCAGCGAGGAGGCCGTGCCCGCGATCTGCGGGTAGTCCGCGAGCGCCAGCGTGGTCGAGGGCGGACTGGTGACGGCCGTTCCCGCGGCGAGGAGGAACAGGGACACGATCACCACGGCGAGCGGCATGTGCGCCAGGCCCGCGACGAGCAGTCCGGCCGCGCCGAGCCCAGCGACCGCGAGGCCTACGGCCAGCGTGCCCAACACGCTCCAGCTCTCGCTGAGGCGACCGGCGAGGTACCCGGAGACCATGAAGCCGGCCGAGTTGAGCCCGAATGCGAGCGCGTACCCCTGGGGCGACAAACCGTAGACACCCTGCAGCACGTAGGTCGCACCGCTCAGGTAGGCGAACAGCGCTGCGTAGACGAAGCCCTGCGCGACGACTGCCCCGACGAAGCGCCGGTCGGAGAGGAGCAGCCGGATGTCGCGGCGGATGACCGCGAACCCCGCGCCGGTGCGCGCATCCTGAGGCAGTGTCTCGGGGAGGCCGACGGCCACCCAGCCGAGGATGACCGCTCCGATGACGGCCAGCACGAGGAAGAGGCCGCGCCAGTCCAGCACCGCCGTGAGCGCGCCTCCGAGCAGCGGGCCGACGATCGCCGCCAGGCCGCCGATGACCGTGAGCCGGCCGTAGAAGCGGATCAGCCTGCCCCCTCGTACACGTCGCGCCCGGCAGCCTGGGCGATCACAATGCCGACGCCTCCGGCCAGCCCCTGCACCAGGCGGGCCGCGATGAGCAGCTCGACGGTCGGGCTCGCCGCGCACAGCGCCGAGACGACCACGTAGGCGGTCACTCCGATGAGCGCCGGTCCGCGCCGCCCGAACCGGTCGGACAACGGCCCGGCGATGAGCTGCCCCGCGGCCAAGCCGACCAAGCACGCGGTCACCGTCAGCTGCGCCAACGAGGTCGCGGCACCCAGCTCTGCCGTGAGTGCCGGGAGCGCGGGCAGGTAGAGGTCCATCGAGATCGGGCCGAACACCGTCAGCACGAGCAGAAGCGTCGCGAGCGCTCGGCGAATCGGGATCCGGACCGTGGGGGAAGGGGAGGCTGTCACGCCATCCAGCACACCGCCTCCGGCCGCCCGGAGGGAGTCCCTGATGAGAGGTGTACTGACAGGGCATCCTTCGGGGACGCCGCTCGGCCTAGCCTGAGACACATGGACAATCGAGCGGACGTGCGCGAGTTCCTCATGTCGCGCCGCGCCAAGGTCACGCCGGAGCAGGTCGGACTGCCGGCCGGCACGGGCCGACGGGTCGCGGGGTTGCGACGCTCCGAAGTGGCGATGCTGGCCGACGTCAGCGTCGAGTACTACGCGAAGCTCGAGCGCGGCGCGATCGCGGGCGTCTCGGCCGGAGTCCTGGACGCGGTGGCCCGGGCATTGCAGCTCGACGACACCGAGCGCGCCCACCTGTTCGACCTCGCCAGGGCCGCCGACGGCATCCCCAGTTCCGGACGTCCCCGCCGGCGCGCCACTCCCAGCCCTGCAGCACGGCCCAGCCTGCACTGGGCGCTCGAGGCGTTCACCGACGGCGTCGCCGTGGTGCGCAACGCCCAATCGGACGTGATCGCCTTCAACGCCCTGGGTCGTGCGTTCTACTCGCCGTTGATCGGAGACGGCGGGCGCACACCGAATCTCGCACGCTTCCAATTCCTCGACCCGGCCTCCCGCGACTTCTATCCGGACTGGGACCTGTTTGCCGACATGTGCGTCGCCATGATGCGAGCGGAGGCGGGACGCGACCCTCACAACCCCGCCCTCCAGGACCTCGTCGGGGAGTTGTCCACCCGCAGCGACACCTTCCGCCGGGTGTGGGGCGCACATGACGTGCGCACCCACGGGGCAGGCACCAAGCGCTTCCACCATCCCGTCGTCGGCGAGCTCACCCTCGCCTACGAGGAGTTCGCGATCACCGCCGAACCCGGCCACGTCCTGCTCGTCTACACGGCCGAGCCCGGCTCACCGTCGGCCGAGCGGCTCCGCCTGCTCGCCTCGTGGGCGGCGGAGCGGCCCGCGGCCCGTCAGACCATCGTGGAGGAGACGTGACCGCAGCTATCCGCGGAGACGGAGGGATTTGAAATCTCATAGATAGCACTGTCATCTCGCCCAAGTGTGGGCAAAGTGTGGGCAAATCGCTCGGGGTACCCGGATCTGCCTCCCGGGGGGACCAGTGCAGTTGCCATCAAAGGCGTGGCGGGCGCTCCGGGGTCAAATATCCAGGGCTACGAATCCGAGGCGGGTCGCACACCCCGAAGCACGCGCGCGCGTCCCTTCGACACGATGAGATCCAAAACACCGAAGTCACGCGATGAAAGGACCACTCGTCGCCGTGACGCCGAACTGGGGAGGGCGCCGTGAAAGCGAAGTTGGTCGGCCAACAAGACGGCCCTTCCGCCGACGCGCATCGTCGTGCAGTAGATGCTCATCGAATCACCCGTGACAGTCACCCAGACCCGCATGGCCGCCTCGTAGAACGCGCCTGAAGCGCGGATCGGTACTTGCATTGCCGTGTACGACCTGCGCGTCAGTCGTGCCCCAAAGGCCCTGTCTGCCTTCGACGCAGCAAGTACCGCCAGGAGTTGCTGCCGCCTCGACCATCCGCGGATGAGGACCCCGACGGCAAGCAGTAAGAACGCAGCCGCAAAGGCAGTAACGGTTACCGCTGGCGGTCGAGCGGTCGCTATCGCCCCGATCGGTATTGCGATCCACAGAGCGCTCACGAGGACGAAGGGGACTTGGCGAGAGAGCCGAGCCAAAACATACATCGCACCTACCCTAGAAGTCCCAGCAATCCCGATCGCCTCTCTGAACGATCGGCCGTCCCCGGATCCTAGAGCCTCGCACCGCCTTCCCGGATTTCGGTCGACCAGCGCTTCCGCTTTTAGTCCGGCGAGGTTCGTAGTTCGTGAAATAGATTGAAGTCGTCTCGCTTGGGCGCAGCCGGGGTGCGAGCCAGCTCGGCGTAGCGATCCCATACCGTCAAGACCTCATCGGCGATCGCTGTCAACGCCTCGAAAGAGACATCGACCTGGGATTCCCATGGTCGGCTGTGGTCGACGCGGCTTTTCGAGAAGTGGAGAACTTGCTGGCTCGCTTGCTCCCAGCGCGCGTTGAGCGCGGCAAGTTCCTCACCCGTCGGCGACCTATATGAGGGCGCGATGTCTCGCGCCGAAAAGTCAGAGCGCTTCGGAGTTCGCACCTCGAGGAACTCAAGCAGCGCGCGAACGTGGACGAAGAACATCTCAAGACATGCCTGCTGAATGAGGGGCGGAAGCCTGTCGTCATGAACCGCTTTCGGGAGGGACGCCACATTCTCAGCGACTCTCCATGCCTCGATTGCTCGTGCTTCGCGAAGAGTCGGGTGCTCAACCATTCGCTTTGCAATGGCATCCAATTCTGCACTGCCGAAGTCCTTGGTCACTCCCTAATCTTGCAGCCAGCCCACCACAATGACCCCCTCAGTTAAGGCAGTTCCGTGGTTCACGCCAAATGGGAGGGAGGCTGTGCCACCAGTCGTTGACCGAAGAGAATGCCCCGAACTAGGTGGACCCACAAGACAAAGAAGACAGGGCGCGTCCGATGTGGATTCGGCGGCATCGTGCTGATGGCCCTCGGGCTCGAAGTGGCGATGACCCACGTGGAAGAGGCACAGGCTCTCGGCCTGTTCGGCGCTGCCGCGCTCAGCGCCGGCGCGGGCTGCTACCTGGCGGGCACCGCATTCGTCGCGCGTCGCCTGCTCGGCCGGTGGAATGCGACACGGCTCGCGCTCGCGGGACTCTTCGTGCTCGCCACGCCGATCGTCGCCCTCCTCTCCTCCGTCGCCGCGTTGGCGACCGTCGCGGCAGCGCTGGTCGCGCTGCTCGCCGTCGAGGAGATCCTGCGACGGACCGCCGGGGCTCGCTTGCCAAGCGCGTCTTCGCCTGCACGGCCCACGACCTGAGCGAGCGGCGCCCCGCACATCGGAGCGGGGCCGGCGTCACCGCCGGCCCCGCTCGTGTCAGCGTCGTACTACTTGGTGACCGTGACCGTCATCGCCTTGCTGGTCGTGGTCCCGGCGGCGTTGGTGAAGTCGACAGTGTAGGTGTACGTCCCCTTCTCCTTGCCCGCGACCGGCAGCGTCGCCGACTGCGCGTTCGGCGTGTTCGCAGTCAGGGCGCCCTGACCGACCACCGTGCCGTTCTCGTAGAACGTGTAGGAGGTCGCGTTGGTGCCCCACCACATGTTGGCCGTGACGGTGTAGGTGCCGCCGCCGCTCCGGTCGTCGTTGCTGAGCACCGGTGTGCCCGGGTTCGCCTGGGTCACCTTGACCGTCGTGCTCGTCGTCGCGGTCGTGCCCTTGCTGTTCACCAGCTCCGCCGTGTAGACGTAGGTGCCGTTCGTCTTCCCCGTGACCGGGATGGAGACGTTCTGGGCGCCGACGCCGCCGAAGGTGAGCTGCTTGGTGGCGATCAGGGTCCCGTTCTCGTAGAGCCGGTAGATCGATCCTTCCTCGCCCCACCAGAGGTTCATGACGACGTTGTAGCTGCCGTCCTGGAGCCCGGTGTCCCAGCCGTTGTCGTTCGACAGCGCGCCCTTGCCGGGCGCGCTGGTCGCACCGTCAGGGACGGTGACCGGGGCGCTGAGGGTCGACTCGGCACTCTCTCCCGCCGCGTTGACGGCTGTCACGCCGAACGACGCGGTGTCACCGGGCCACACGCTCGTGACCGATGCGGAGGTCGCGTCGGCTCCGACGGTGGCGACCGGGTCGGCGACTCCGTCGCGGTAGATCCGGTATCCGGTGATGGGAGTGCCGCCGTCGTCCGTCGGCGTGGCCCAGCTGACGGTGACGGCCGAGGAGGTCGCCGACGCCGACGCACCGGTGGGCGCAGCGGGCGCGCCCAGCGCGTGCAGCGTCCAGAAGTGGTCGGCGGTCTGCGCGTCGGTGGCCGACGTGTTCGTCGTCGACGAGCTGCCGGCCACGACGGTGCCGTTGCGACCGCTGCCGGACGAGTCCACCAGCGTGGCGCCCCCGGCCTCGTCGAAGGCGTAGTGGACGACGTCGCCCGCTCCCGCCTGCCCGGAGGCGAGAGTCGCCACCTCGGCCGCGCTCAGCGCGCGGCTGTAGATGTTGAAGTCGTCGACCGTGGCGTTCAGTGCGGGGTCGCCGCTGTACTGCGACTTGCCGATGTAGTTCCTCGTGCTCTGACCGAACGCCGACGGGTGGATCGTCATGTTCGCGTTCGTCGCGACGACCTGCCCGTTCACGTAGAGCGTCCCCGTTGTGCCGGCGACCGTCACGGTCACGAGCGACCACTGGTTGAGCGGCAGCGTCTTGGTGCTGCTGTTCAGGCGCTGCTCTCCGCCTCCTCCGCTGGTGGTGATGGCGTAGCGCAGCTCGGTGCCGTCGTTGATGGTCACGAACATGCTGGCGTTGCTGCCCGAGCCGATGTCGAACAGGCGCTGCCACGAGGCGTTGCTCGCGGGGTTCACCCATGCCGAGACCGTGTAGTCGCCGGTCAGTCCGCTCACCGCGCCGGTCGGCAGCTGCGCGTAGGCGGTGCTGTTGCAGAACGAGAGAGCGGAGCCGATCTTGCCGGGCTGACGAGGACCTGTCGCCGTGCAGCCCGAGGTGACCGAGCCATCCGTCCACTGCACGACACCGGCGCCGGCGGTCTTGCTCATACCCTCGACTCCCAGGACCAGCCCGGTTCCGTAGTTCGCGAACCGGTAGTCGCCCTTGCCGTCGGGGACGACCTGCCAGAGATGATCGTCCGTGCCGCTGTCGCCCCACACGACGGCGGGCGTGCCCGTCGCCGTCGCGGCGCCCTGGATGCCGAGCACCAGACCCGTGGCGGGGTTGACGATCTTGTAGAGGCCTGACCCGGCGGCGACGAGCTTCCACGTCTGGGTGGCGCTGCCACCGGCCGCCGCGGTGTTCTGCACGACGGCCGTTCCGGCGTCGGTGCCGCCGGACTGGGTGTCGAGCGCGAGACCGCTGTTGACGTTCGTGATCGAGTAGGTGCCGGACAGGTCGGTGGTGTCACCGGCCGGCGTCACGACGAGGTGGTAGCCGTAGGCCGGGTTCATCACGACAGGCACGGTGATCGAGCCGTCGGCGCCGACCTGGTACGTGGTGTTGGAGATCGTCGTCGGCCCGGCGACGGCGACCGTCCTGCCGTACGACGGCGTGAACTCGAGCTTGACGTTGACCTTCGAGCCGACCGCCAGCTTGTCGAGCCCGGCGATGCGGATGCCCGCAGTACCGGCTGCGCCGCCGGTGATGACGTCGACCTCCTTCTTGTCGGAGGTGACCGCGGCTGCCGCGTCGAAGTTGTTGTTGCCCGGCGGGGTGGTGGTGACCATGTCGCCGCTCATGTCCGCGTACCACTTGTAGAGCCAGTACGCGCCGTTCGGGCTGCCGCCCTGGCCGGTGAGCAGGTCGCCGAGCGCGCCGGACTGGTTCCAGAACGCCAGTTCGGCGTCACGGATGCCCAGCCGCTCGAACTTCGCGACGTAGCCGACCAGCGAGCCCGGGATGCCGACCTCGGCCGGGGCGGCGTACTCCTCGATGTCGATGGGTCGACGCTGGATGCCGAGGGCGTCCTCCATCGCCTGCACCTTGGCGACGTCGCCGGCGATCTTCGACGAGCTGCTGAGCTCGTGCCAGGCGAGCACGTCGGGCACCGTGTTCGTCGCGACGGCGTTGTTCAGGAAGTTCTGCATGTCGCTGATGTTGTCGGAGAAGCTGGGTCCCTGGATCGGCGTCGTCGCGTCCTGGCTGCGAATCAGGCGGTAGGTGTGCGTCCAGAAGTCCTCGAACGTCCCGTTGGAGGCGAGCCACGTGCCGTCCGGCTCGTTCCACGGCGCGTACGCGGAGAGGTTCGTCATGCCGGAGGCCTTCACCTGCTGGATCTGGTCGGTCACGAACTGGTCCCAGTTGCTCCAGCTGAACTGGTACGGCCAGCCCGGGTAGTAGTCCGCGAGCCGGTCGACGACCTTCGCGCCTGCCGCGTCGGCCTTCTGCCAGGTCTGTCCGATGTCGCCGGTGGGTTGCTGCTTGCCGCCGATCGGCTTCATGACGAACTCGGTGGGCTTGATCGCCTGCACCAGAGCGTCGGAGGGAGTCGTGGCGTTGGCGAGCCCGTAGAGAGAACCGGTGGCCACGTGGGACACCGGGCGGAAGGGCTGGTCGGCCTGGACCGTGAGGGTCGAGGCGGCGGTGGGGGCGGCGGCCGCGGGCAACGCCGAGGTGAGCGCCCCTCCCGCGGCGACGAGGGCGAATCCGGCGACGGTCGCGGTGATGCGGCGCGTTGTCCGGGAGCGGCGGGACGAGGGATCGTCGCCCCGGATCGGCGTGGAAGGCCGATCGGACCGAGTGTCAGACATGATTGTTCTCCATTGCTCAATCAGTGATGAAGCGGCCGCGAGAGTGAGGCGGTCTTCGAGGTCGTGCAATCGAACCGGTTCGATTCACACAGGTTGCAAGTTAGACCCTTGATCGCCGAACCGTCAAGAAAATCCGGCGAACCGATTCGATTGATTCGCGTCGCCCGCGCCGCTGCGGACGCCGCTGCGCCGTGAAACAATGAGCGAACCCTGACCGGAGGACTGATGGCAGCAACGATCGGCGACGTGGCCCGCGCTGCCGGCGTGTCGCGGAGCACGGTGTCGTACGCCCTCTCCGGCAAACGCATGATCTCGGAGGAGACGCGCGCCCGCATCCAGGCCGCCATCGACGAGCTCGGCTTCACGCCGAACGCCGGCGCACGCGCCCTCGCCACCTCGCAGACCAACGTCCTCGGCCTCTACCTGCAGTTCCAGGAGGACGAGTTCGCGCCGGCCATGCTGCAGTACGTGCTCCCGGTGTCCACGACGGCCCGCGAAGACGGGTTCGACCTGCTGATGGTGACGGACACGGATCTCGTCGAGGCAGTGCGGCGCACGACCTCCTCGCGCATGGTCGACGGCGTCGTGCTGCTGGACGTGACCTACGACGACGTCCGTCTCGACCCGCTGCGCGAGGCGCCGCAGCCGGCGGTGCTCATCGGGTACGCCCGCGACAGCACCGGCTTCGACTCGTACGACCTCGACTTCGGCGAGGCGGCCCGACTGGCGGTCGATCATCTCGCCGGGCTCGGGCACACGGAGCTGGTGCTCGTGACGCCGCCGCGCCACGTCTACGACCGCGGCGGCTCGTACGCCTGGCGCTTCCGCGACGCGGCGATCGAGCGTGCGGCGCGCTACGGCATCCGGATCGCCCCGCACTACGGGGACTCCCGGCAGCCCGGCATCGACGCCGCGCTGGATGCCGCTTTCGCCGCCTCGCCGACCGCGACCGGGCTCATCGTGCACAACGACGCGACCGTCGCGGCACTGCCCTCGTACCTGAACACGCGCGGCGTGCGCGCACCGGAGGACCTCTCGGTGATCGGGGTGTACTCCCGGGAGTTCGGCCAGTCGTTCTCGCTGCCGTACACGGCGGTGGAGACCTCCCCCGACAGGCTGGGAGAACTGGCCGTGCGTCAGCTGGTCAAGCGGATCGCCGACCCGGAGGCGGCGGGTGCCCCGATGGTCCGCCTGATCGAGCCGAGCCTGGTCGACCGGGACAGTACCCGCGCGGTGCCGTCCGAGTGACTCCCGCCGCCGGCCGGCTGCGCGACCGGGCCGCGGAGAAGGTCCAGCAGCCTCGACCGGCTTCGCACGGCGGCTGAAGCAGGGCGGGCACTCCGCAGAATTATCGAACCGCTTCGACTTGTGTTCGCCTCCAACCGTCGCTACAGTTATCGAACCGGTTCGATGACGAAAGGAGACGCGGTGGCCATCACCATCACGGATGTCGCCCGCCACGCGGGCGTGTCGCCCAGCACCGTCTCCTATGCGCTGTCGGGCAAACGGCCCATCTCGCCGTCCACCCGTGCCCGCATCGACGAAGCCATCACCTCCCTCGGCTTCACCGCCAACGCCGGCGCCCGGGCCCTCGCCACGTCCCAGACGATGGTGATCGGGCTGCTCACCCAGTTCCACCAGGACGAGTTCGCGCCCGCGATGCTGCAGTACGTCCTCCCGGTGTCCGACACCGCGCGCGAACTCGGCTACGACATCCTGCTCGTGACCGAAGCCGACGCCACCGCCGCACTCCGCCGGGTCACCAGCGCAGGGATGGTCGACGGGGTCGTCCTGCTCGACGTCATCCACGAGGACCCGCGGCTCGACACCCTGCGCGCCGCCCCCAGCCGGGAGCGCTCGTCGGCCTGCCGAAGCACACCGAGGGCCTGGACGTCTTCGACCTCGACTTCGGCGAGTCGGCGCGCATCCTCGTCGACCACCTCCACGAGCTCGGCCACCGCGAGATCATCGTCGTCTCCCCGCCCCGGCACGTGTTCGACCGCGGCGGCGCCTACGGCTGGCGCTTCCGCGACGCGGCGCTGGAGCGCGGCGCCCGGTACGGCCTGCAGATGCACCCGTACTACGGCGAATCCAAGCAGCCGGCCATCGGGCAGACGATCAACGCCATCCTGGACGCCCGCCCGACCGCCACCGCGCTGATCGTGCACAACGACGCCACGATCGCGGCGCTGCCGTCCGTGCTCGCGGCGCGCGGAACCCGCGTGCCCGAGGACCTATCGGTCGTCAGCCTCTACTCCAAAGACTTCGGTCGAGCCTTCTCGCTCCCGTACACGGCGATCGAGAGCTCCCCGATCAGCTGGGCCAGCAAGCGGTCCGGCACCTGGTGCGCCGGATCGCGTCGCCCGAGCTCGCAGGAGCACCGGTGACGCGCTTCGTCGCACCCGAACTCACCATCCGCGGGAGCACCGAGTAACCCGATCCCCACGACGCAGCAGAGCATCGCTCCCGCGGAACCCGAACAGCAATACACGATTCAAGGAGGAATACTGTGATCGCAAACAAGCGCACGCGGCTCATCGGCGCCGCCGTGCTCGCGGCCGCCGTGATCGGCGGCGTATCGGCCTGCTCCAGCTCGAGCCCCGGCTCCACCAGCAGCGCAGGCGGCACCTACACGTTCTGGGACCCGTACCCCCAGTTCGACGCATCCGCCGACTGGACGAAGCTGGTCGAGCAGTGCGGCACGGACGCCGGCGTGACCGTCAAGCGCACCGGCTTCGACACGAGCGACCTCACCAACAAGGCGCTCCTCGCCGGGCAGCAGGGCAGCTCGCCCGACCTGCTCCTGGTCGACAACCCCGTCGTCTCGACGCTCGCCGAGGCCGGCATCCTCACAACCACCGCCGAGAACAAGCTCGACACCTCCGACATCCAGAAGAACATCCTGGCCGCCGGCGTGCTGGACGGTAAGACCTACGGCGTCCCGATCGGCGCGAACACGCTGGCCCTGTACTACAACAAGGCCGTGCTGAGCGCCGCCGGCGTGGATGTCTCCACCATCAAGGACTGGAACGGCCTGACCGCCGCCCTGGCCAAGGTGAAGGCTGCGGGCAAGAAGGGCATCACCTTCTCGGCCATCGGCACCGAAGAGGGCAGCTTCCAGTTCCTGCCGTGGTTCTGGGGCTCCGGCGCCGACCTGAAGAAGCTCGACTCCGACAAGGCCGTACAGGCGCTGTCGCTCTGGACCGACTGGGTGAAGCAGGGCTACGCCCCGAACTCCGTGATCAACAACACCCAGACCACGTCGTGGCAGGAGTTCGCGACCGGTGACTTCGCCTTCGGCGAGAACGGCACCTGGCAGCTCGGCAACGTCAAGAAGGCCGGCATCGACTACGGCATCCTGAGCATCCCGGGCATCGACGGAGGCTCCGCACCGGCGCCGACCGGCGGCGAGTTCATGACGATCCCGGTGCAGAAGGACACGGCACGCTACGCGACCTCCAAGAAGATCGCCGACTGCCTGACCAGCACCGAGAGCTTCGTGAAGACGGACACCACCCTCTCCTACATCGCGCCCACCTCGGCCGCGCAGGAGAAGCAGGTCGCTGCCAACCCGGAGCTGAAGCCCTGGGTCGACGCCGTCGCCGCGGCGAAGGGCCGCACCAGCGACAACCTCGGCACGAAGTACCCGAAGATCTCGCAGCAGCTCTGGGGCGCCGTGCAGAATGCGCTGAGCGGTTCGCAGTCCCCCGCGGACGCCCTCAAAGCCGCCCAGACGGCCGCGGCGGCCGCGACGAAGTAGCACCGACGCACAACCCGAGTAAGGCAAACCGATGACAACCATTCAGACAGCGCCGCACGGTTCTGTCAGAGACCACGGCGGGGTGGCGGGCGACGCCACCCCGCCCCGGTCCCGGCAGCGCAGAAGGCGCACCGGCCAGTGGGCGGCGTGGGCGTTCCTCGCACCTGTCGTGATCTACCTCGTGGTGTTCTACGCCTACCCGCTGTACCGCAACATCGAGCTCAGCGTCCGCGACTACACGGTGCGCTCGTTCGTCATGGGCGACGCCCCGTTCGTCGGCTTCGACAACTACGTCAAGGTCTTCCAGAGCCCTACGTTCGGTCCGGCGTTCCTGCACACCGCGCTCTTCACCATCATCTCCATCGCGTTCCAGTTCACCATCGGGATGGCCCTCGCCGTGTTCTTCCACCAGAACTTCCGGCTGAGCGCGACTCTGCGAGCCCTGTTCCTGGTGCCGTGGCTGCTTCCCCTGATCGTGTCGGCCTCGACCTGGTCGTGGATGCTCAACAGCGACTCCGGCGTCGTCAACGCCTTCCTGGAGGCCGTCGGGCTGCCCGGGATCAACTGGCTGACCTCGCCCGACTGGGCTCTCACCAGCGTCATCATCGCGAACATCTGGATCGGCATCCCGTTCAACCTGGTGATCATCTACTCGGGCCTCCAGAACATCCCGACCGAGCTCTACGAAGCCGCCGCCCTCGACGGGGCGAACGGCTGGCAGAAGTTCTGGCGCATCACCTTCCCGCTCCTCAAGCCGGTGTCGGCGATCACCCTGCTGCTGGGCCTGATCTACACCCTCAAGGTGTTCGACATCATCTGGATCATGACCCGGGGCGGCCCCGGCACGGCGTCCACGACCTTCGCGACCTGGTCGTATCAGCTCGGGTTCGCCTCCACGCTTCCCGACTTCAGCCCCGCGGCAGCGGTCGGCAACGTGCTGATCGTGATCGCGCTGGTCTTCGGCATCATCTACATCCGCACGCAGCGAAAGCAGGACATCTCATGACCGGCAGACGGCCGTGGTGGAAGACCGTGGTCGGGGTGGTGCTCACCCTGATCATGCTGTTCCCCGTCTATTGGATGATCAACGTCTCGCTCACTCCCACGACCGAGATGCGCAAGAGCCCGCCCAACCTCTTCCCGGTGAACGCCACCTTCGAGGGCTACCAGGCCGTGCTGAGCCAGCAGCTTCCGTACCTCGGCACCAGCCTGCTCATCGGCCTCGGCACCGTCGTACTCACCGTCGCCCTCGCGGCTCCGGCCGCTTTCTCGCTCGCGAAGCTGCGCCCGAGGGGCCGTGGGGCGCTCAACTTCGTGCTGCTGATCGCGCAGATGATCCCGGGCATCATCATGGCGATGGGCTTCTACGCCATCTACCTGAACCTCGGCATCCTCAACACCGTCTGGGGCCTGATCATCGCGGACTCGACTCTGGCCGTGCCGTTCGGTGTGCTGATCTTCTCGGCCTTCATGTCGGGCATCCCCGATGAGCTGATGAGCGCGGCGAAGATCGACGGAGCGGGCACGTGGCGCACCTTCCGTTCGATCGTGCTCCCGGTGAGCCGCAACGCGATCGTCACCGTCTCGCTGTTCGCGTTCCTCTGGGCGTGGTCCGACTTCATCTTCTCGTCGACGCTGAACAGCGGAGGCACCCTGCAGACCATCACGCTCGGCATCTACAAATACATCGGCAACAACAACCAGGAGTGGAACGCGATCATGGCCACCGCCGTCGTCGCCTCCATCCCGGCGGCCGTCCTTCTCGTCATCGCCCAGAAGTACGTCGCGGCGGGCGTGACCGCCGGGGCGGTGAAGGACTGACATGACGCTCCCGGACGACTTGGCCTTCGACATCGGCGAGATCCCCTTCTCCCTGCGCGGCGCCTGGATCGACCTCTCCCGTGTCGTCGGCCTGCACCGGACCTCCGAGGATGTGCATCTGGTCACCCACACCGGCGGGATGCATCCGATATTCCGGATCGTGCCTGTCGGAGCGCGCGGTACAGGAGCGCACGTACACGCCACGCCGGCGACACTCTCGTGGCGGACGGCGCACGGAGAGGCGCACGCGGTGTTCGCCTCCACTCACGGCATCCGCTTCCGCGGGCGGGGGCTGAGTCTGCGGTTCGACGCCGGTGACGACCTCACGCCGTTCACCGGCGGCTACCTCTTCGAGGACCCCGTCGACTCCTCCCTCACCCTGACCAGCTACGAGTCCGGCCGGCGATACCGATTCACCATCGTCGACGGCTCCCCGCTGGTCACCGGCGCCGGCGCGCTCCGGCAGGGCACCAGGTCGGTCGAGTTCGGCGCAGGCGGCGAGTGGGAGGTGCTCCTCGAGGAGATCGGCACCGCCTCGCCCCGACCCGACGTCTCCGCCGGGTTCGACGAGGTCGCCGATCAGCGACGGGACGAGTTCGCGCAGTACCTCGGTGCTCTGCACGGCGCCGACGCCGACGACGGGGCGATCAAGGCGGCGTACGTGCTGTGGTCGGCGACGGTCGCTCCGGCCGGGTTCATCCGGCGGGAAGCCGTCCTGATGTCCAAGCACTGGATGGACAAGGTGTGGAGCTGGGATCACTGCTTCAATGCCATCGCCCTCGCCGAGGCCGACCCACGGGCCGCACTCGACCAGTTCCTCGTGCCCTTCGACCACCAGGACGCCGTCGGCGCGATCCCCGACTCGGTGACGCACTCCGAAGTGCTCTACAACTTCGTCAAGCCGCCCGTCCACGGCTGGGCGTTCGCGCAGCTCCGCCGCCGCACCGGCGATGCCTACTCGGAGGCCGAACTCACCACCGTCTACGAGCGCCTCAGCGCCTGGACGCGCTTCTGGCTCGACTACCGGCGCCGCCCCGGCCACCGACTCCCGTACTACCAGCACGGCAACGACAGCGGCTGGGACAACTCGACCGCCTTCGACGCCGGGAGCGTCATCGAGTCGCCCGACCTCGCGGCGTTCCTCATCCTCCAGTTGCGCGAGCTGCGCGAACTCGGGCGGCGGCTCGACCGCTCGACGTTCGAGTGGGAGTCCGCCGAAACGGAGCTGCGCACGGCCCTGTTCGAGGAGCTCTGGACCGGCGAGGGCTTCATCGCGCGACTCGTCACAACCGGCGAGCCCGCCCCGGCGAGCAGCCTCCTCACCTGCCTCCCCGTCGTGCTGGGCGACCTGCTCCCGCGAGACATCGCCGACGTGCTCGAGCGGCGGATCGCCGGACACCTGACCGAGTGGGGACTGGCCACCGAACCGGTCGACTCCCCCGCGTACGAGGACGACGGGTACTGGCGCGGGCCGATCTGGGCGCCGTCCACCGCCCTCATCGAGGACGGACTCCGCCGGGCCGGGCGCACTGTCCTGGCCGACGAGATCAGCGCACGCTTCCGCGCGCTCTGCGAGACCTCCGGGTTCGCGGAGAACTTCGACGCCCGAACCGGCGCGGGTCTGCGCGACCGCGCTTACAGCTGGACGGCCGCAGCCTACCTGACGCTGCGTTCCGACGCCGCTCAGCGCAGCGCCGAGGCCGCATAACAGGAGAACGATGACAGACACGATCAGCGCCGTCCGACGTGGCGGCCCGGTGGACCCCTCCCGCTCGGCCCTGCGCCCGCTGGGCCCCGACGAGCTCCGCATCACGGGAGGGTTCTGGGGCGAGAAGCAGGAGCTGAACGCCCGCACGATCATCCGGCACTGCCTGACCTGGATGGAGCGCATCGGCTGGGTCGCGAACTTCGATCGTGCCGCCGCGGGGACCGTCGCCGAGCACCACGACGGCATCGAGTTCGTCGACTCCGAGGTCTACAAGCTGCTGGAGGCGATGGCCTGGGAGCTGAGCCGCGACCCCGGCTCGGAGCTCGAGGCGCACTACGTCGACCTCGTCGCCCGGGTGGCGGCGGCCCAGGAGCCAGACGGCTACCTCCACACCTCGTTCGGCCGCCCCGGCCAGCGGCCGCGCTACTCCGACCTCGAGTGGGGCCACGAGCTGTACTGCTTCGGCCACCTCTTCCAGGCCGCGGTCGCGCGCGTGCGCGGCGGCCACCTCGACACGATCGTCGAGGTCGCCCGCCGGCTCGCCGACCACGTGTACGCGGAGTTCGGCCCGGCAGGGCGCGACGCCGTCTGCGGCCATCCCGGGATCGAGACCGCGCTCGTCGAGCTGGGCCGCGCCCTGGCCGAGCCCCGCTACATCGAGCTCGCTGCCCTCCTCGTGGAACGGCGGGGACGACGACGGCTCACGACGACGCTCTTCCAGGGCAGCGACTACTTCCTCGACGACCAGCCCGTCCGCTCGGCCGATCGGCTGCGGGGCCACGCTGTACGGGCGATGTACCTGGCCTCCGGAGCCGTCGACGTCGCCGCAGAGCGGGGGACGCGGAACTGCTCGCCGCGGTCGAGCGGCAGTGGGCGAACACCGTCGCCTCCCGCACCTACATCACCGGCGGCATCGGCGCCCACCACCAGAACGAGGAGTTCGGCGCCGACTTCGAACTCCCGCCGGATCGCGCCTACGCAGAGACCTGTGCGGCGATCGGGTCCGTGATGCTCAGCTGGCGGCTGCTGCTGGCGACCGGGCAGAGCAAGTACGCCGACCTGATCGAGCGGACGCTCTACAACGCCGTCCTGGTCTCACCGCGCGAGGACGGCAGGGCTTTCTACTATGCGAACACGCTCCACCAGCGTGTTCTGGGCGCCGTCCCCGCCGACGACGAACTCAGCGAGCGAGCGGAGTCGAGCCTCCGCGCGCCCTGGTTCGAGGTCTCCTGCTGCCCGACGAACCTCGCCCGCACGCTCGCCAGCGTGGGCGCCTATGTCGCGACCGCGACCGACGACGGCGTTCAGCTGCATCAGCTGGCGGACGCCGAACTCGCCACCAGGACGGGCGGCGGCGTGACTGTCGAACTCGGAATGCGGACGAACGGCTACCCCTTCCGCGGCGAGGTGGTCATCGCCGCGCGGTCGGACGCCGAGGTCGAGATCGCCGTCCGGGTGCCGGTCTGGGCACGATCCGCGCGCGTGACCCATGCAGGCGCCCAGCACACGGTCGTCGACGGCTACGCGCGGATCCGTGCGCAGTTCGACCCGGACGATCCGATCCGTCTGTCGCTGCCGATGGAGCCGCGGCTCGCGTACCCGGCGTCCGGTATCGACGCCGTGCGCGGGACCGTCGCCGTCGAACGCGGCCCGCTCGTGCTGTGCGCGGAGTCGACGGACCTCCCGCAGGGCGTGCACGTGGACGAGATCCGGCTCCACGACGGGCACCCGATCGCCGCCACCCCGACCGGGGCGCGAGCCCGCATCACGCTCACCCGCAGCGCCCCCGCCGAGTGGCCGTACGCGACTCGGTCCTGGGACCAGACGGACGTCGAGGAGCTCGACCTCGAGCTGAAGCCCTACTTCGCCTGGGCGAACAACGGGCCGAGCACGATGCGCGTCTTCCTCCCGCGACACGGCTCCTGAGCCTGACAGACCACCTGGCCGCCATCGAAGTCATCGGCGATGGCGGCCAGGTCTTCCGCTGCGATCGGCGGGAGATTGAAGGGGAGACGGCCTGCTGAAACTCCCCGTCGTTCAGGTGCGGACCCTGAACGTCGTCAGCCTTTCGACTCGCTCACCGCGCTGCCGGCCTGTTCGACGTTCCGCTTGAGCACATGCAACATGCGCGCCTGCATGATCCAGACGATGAGCGGGCCGAACCAGTCGGCGACGCGGCCCAGCAACCAAGGACGGAATGCTTGGTATCCGCCGATGACCAGACGGGTGCGTCCGCCCGGCATCTCCTTCAGCCGGAAGCCCCACAATCCTTCGGCATAGGCCGATGGCCGCGACTGGTGAGGATCGAGGCGGCGTCCCCGCAGATCGCTCAATACGCGCAGTCCAAGGAATCGGTTCGGTTCCAGCGCGGCAACGTCCCAGGCGTCCACGGGCCCGTGGCGACGGGTCAGGTATTTCACGGAGTCACCGACCGCAAGATGCTGCCACTCGGGATGAACGGCGCGCGCGCTGGGACGGCCGGCGTTGTCGAGCTGGTCCCAGGAGTACCAACCGCCGCGGTCGCCCCCGAGTTGAACCAGCCACGGCCACACCTGGTCGGGAGGCGCGTCGATCGTGACGGCCATGGTCGCCCCCCGCTCACCCTCGGGAACCAGGCCGACACCGGGATACGGGCCGACGACCTCCTCATCGCTAGCGCCCCAGCGCATGAGGCGAGGGCGCACGAAGCCCCCGTAGAGAGCCGCTGCAGCGCCAACCGCGCCAAGCCCAGCCAGTCTGCGTCCCCAGGACATGGGCCGATACTCGGAGGATCTGCAGTGCGGCACCAGGGCCCAAAGTCCCGGCGGCTGCGGTGACCTGTTCCTTCTGCCGCGTCCGGGGTGGCGCGCCACATGAAAGCAGAAGAACGTGGGTCAGAGCGAAACGACGTCGGTGAACCGTGTCAGTGCCGCTGGTTCCGCCAAGTAGTCGCCGAGGCCCGAAGCGCCGGGCCCAGCGCGCCAGGCGCGGTAGGCGTCATCATGCTCGAGCGACTCCCAGTGCTCGACCGCAACCACGTGGGCGGGGTCCGTGACGTCCGTGACGACATCAACGCCGAGGCAGCCGTCGAAAGCGCGCGTGTCCGCGAGGATCGCGAGCAGCGCGCGAGGTCCGTCCTCGAGGTGGTCGGCAGCGAAGCGCAGGTCGAGGAGGGAGGTGACAGTCATGCGGGCGACGCTAGCACTTGGACGGTGCTGAGGCGGCAGGTGCGGCCTACTGGTGGGGAGGGACGGCCGGGTTGAGCCGGTGCAGCGCCGCGAGCATCGGCTCGAACGAGCGAAGCTGTGTGAAGACGACCACCGACTGATGACCATGCGCTCGAAGAACGCAGGTGAAGAAGGCGCCGAAGAACCTACCAACGCCGGTGATAGCGCTCACGGGCAACGCTCCGCTGTTGAATGGTGCTTTCCACTGCAGCGTCTCACCAACAAGATCGACTCGATACGCAACACGGAACAGCCACCAGTAGACGTTCCATCCAAGGGCGCCGAACCAGATCGCGAGGAACCACAACGGCGGACCGGCGTGGCCGGCCAAGGTCTGAACCAGGATTGACACGCCGGCGACAACGAGGACCGACATGATGAGCAGCTGGAACCCCACCCAGGCAATCGGAAGCGACCAGGTCTCGTTGCAGATCGCGTCGTCCAACTCGTTGCGCGTCATGAATCCCCTCCGGAGTGCTGTCAGCCGACAGTACCTACGTGACCCGGTTTGATGCGGTAAGCCACGGCTGGTATCCGACGGCGTCCCCGCAGTTAGCGGAGGCCGTGCACGGCTCGCGACTGAGGACCCCGTTCTCAACGGACGGTTACCACTCGGCCGCCAGCCATCGATGACAACTGGAAAGAATGAAGCCACCCTGCGTTAGGACGGCGACAATGAACTCACATCGCGAACTCGCGAGTGGAGGATCGGCTGATGGATCTTCCGCCCGCAGACAGATTTCCCGAAGCCTGAGGACGGACCCGTCGGCACTGCACTGCGGAGACGGAGGGATTTGAACCCTGACGGCACTCCCTAATCGACCTTGAGATGCCCGGAAAACCTCGGAATTCTGCAGGTGTTCGATGACATTGCGCCGCTCTCGGTTACTGCGGTTGTGGGGCTTTTGTGGGGGCCGGCCGGGCTCTCAATGCGGTATGCGTGGCCTTCGGATGGATCGGCTCGCCTCAAGGCGACGAGCTTTGCGCATCTCATTTACTCCGCAAGCGTCCGAGAATCGACGGGCGGTGTCCGATCGCAACCTCAAGCTCGCTACTCGAAATCGTCAAACGACAATTGGTTGGGGTCGTGCTCTTGCGATTGAATCGGCCCGTCAGCAGGCTTTGATTTTGACTTTGAAGGGAAGGCTGCACCGCGGCCATACGTGACGCTCGGCCCGCGGGTCGCCTCAGACGTCTTGACCAGGATTTCTCGTTCAACGAGATCGGCGAGTACGCGGGACGCGCCGACCGTATCGAGATCTAAAAGGATCCGCACCATCCGGGCGTTAATCGTGCCCGTCTCGTTCACCAGCTCGATGATCTTCCGATCAAGCTGATCCGTGGTGCGGCGCCGGTAAGTGACAGCCGGCCCAAGGGCCGCCAGAGCCCCCTCTCGCAACCTGTATTTCGGGCGCGCGCGCCGAACGGTCTCGCGTGTCGGCTCTAGCAACGCGGTCTCATCGCCGCTCAGGCGTGCGAGCACTGATTGAGCCTCATCAACGGATGCTTTTTGCAGCAGTGCCATGAGTTCTTCTGCGCTAACGGTCTTGCGCGTCAGGAGAGTCAACAGAATCAGCATGGTGTCCGCGTCGGCGGCCTCCTCTTGCGGCAGCGTCGCTACATACCGCGCTAGCGCGGTATTTGGTGCCCCGCCCAGCAGAGTGACTTCCACGCGCGTCGGGTCAGCGGCGTAACGGGGAGGTTCGTGTCCAACTCGCGCCATTTCGGCGTACATCCGATCGACGCCAGACCCCGCAGTCTCGGCCAGACCAAGCATGCGCATTGCATTGGCCAAATTGGTATTTCGGGTGCGAGACGAAGTCGTCAGAACATTATTGACGCTCACGCCAGGCACGAATCCGCCAGGTGACGAGACGCGCAACTGAGTAAGGGTATGCTCAACAGCCGTCCGATCGAGACTGAAATACTCTCGATGCATTATCCCGTTCACGACAGCCTCGCGGACAGCAGCTTCAGGAAGGTCAGCGATATGAAGTTGCTGACCTTTGCCGATCGACACCGGTGTGGTCTCAAGCCGCGCATCGATCAGATCGAAAACACGTTGAACAGCAACGACAAGCGGGCCAGTAATATGTTCGTTCGACGTCAACTGTCCAGCGGGAGTGCGCCGGTGCGTGTAGGCGATAAGCGTCACATCGTCATATGCGCGAGTGAAGAGTAGTGCACCGGCGTTTGTGAGCGACTGGTCCTCGAGCACAACGCCCACCGCGCGGAGCAGTTCTATGTCGCTCGCTTCTGCGAGGCGACGCTTCCCAAGGTCATTGGAACGCGCGAGCATCTCCCTCGCCACCTGCATGGCGACGGGATCCACCTGGTCGGCAAGCCAGTTGCTTCGCTGGATACTCCAATCTCGGCCAGTCTTCTGCGAAGTCACGGTTGCGATGCGTTCGCTCGTCATCGGCTTGCAATGCTGGTCGATACGTTCAGTTGGAACCCTGTTGTTTGCGCTATGAACTTGCGTACTGTTCGGCACGCTCAATATGAGAACGTCGCCGGGAAATGTCGTCCGGAGCTCTGCTTCGACCAAGAGTGGCGGGCTGGTGAGCTCGTAAATGCGGAGCCGCGTCTGCTCTGGGTCGAGTGATGTGCCGACGAATGCGCTCGGCCCGACGGTTCGGTCGTCCACTCCAACGAGGATCGTGCCGCCTGACGAATTCGCCATGCATGACGCTGCGTCCGCAATGTTCTTGAGATCGTCGTTTCGGGACCTGCCGTCGGTCTTGAACTCGATGTCGAGTGATTCCACATCGTTCGCAGTGATCGCCCCAGCAGCGATGTCTGCCAACACCCCGCCAATATGGTCCATCGAAGTTTTCCTTAAGTTTTGCGCGGCCCTTCACTGCAGCCTGGACGCACTGGCGCGCTGGTTTAATAGGAGTTTTGTCCAGCCCTTCACCGTGAAGGGTACCGCAAAACTATCGCGAAACCGCCACGACATTTGAGGGAACGAATTCGAGCCGAATTGGGGCGCGGCGCCTGGGGAGCGGCACGGCCCAGTATTGACGAATACAACCAATTCATGGCCGCCGGGCCCCGCTGCAACACGTCACTCGCCTCGAAGCGGCGAACGGGGAGCGGCTTCCCCGACCGCCAACGATGTTGTGCCTCACATTGGGGAATGAGACTCCCCCCAATCAGTCAATAGATTCATTGCGCGAGTGCAAGGGGGAGCATGTCACGACATGGACGACTGAGGCCAGGCCTAAGTCTCGGAGGCGAACAAGCCGAGGCAGATCCGCTCCACTTGGACGCCTTCGTGGAAACCCCCTATACCAGGTGATCGAATCCCAGGACGATCGACGATGCTTTCTGGTCGGCCGTACCGGATCAGGGAAATCCGCCGCCCTGCAGCACCTTGAGAACACGCGTCCCGAGCGAGTTGTGCGGATTTCACCAGAGGACCTATCCCTTCCGTACATCACGGACCTCCAAGTGATCAAATACCTCGATTCTCTTGACGTGAAGCTCGATCCCTTTTGGATAGCGCTGTGGAAACACGTGCTCATCGTCGAGATCATTCGACGCCGCTACAAAATCGACTCCCCCGAAGAAAAGCAACGCTTCTTGGATCGCCTACGAGAGCGACTTACCCGCGACGCCGGCAAGCAAGCAGCACTGCAATACCTCGACGACTTCGAAGGCCGTTTCTGGGTCGAGGCCGACGAACGCGTGAAGCAGATCACGAACACCTTCACAGAGCGGATCGGCACAGAAGCGGGTGTCGACCTCGGAGCGGGGCCAGCGAAACTCGGCGGAAAGGTCAATGGACTTCACGAGGAAGAACTACGCTCCCACCAAGAACTTGCCGCGCGCTTCCAACGGGTTGTCAACGACACACAGCTTGCACGCCTCAACAAGATGCTGACCATTCTTGACGACGAAATTCTTGACCACGCGCACTACACATACGTGATTATCGATGATCTCGACCGTGATTGGGTCGACGAGCGAATCACCAATGATCTGATTCGGTGCCTCTTCCGTACGGTGCTGGACATGCAGAAGGTCACAAACCTGAAGGTCCTCGTCGCGCTGCGCTCGAACATATTCCAGGAACTCGACTTCGGACGAAGCGGTGGCCAAGAAGAGAAGTTCCGCTCCTTGGTCTTGGAAATGACCTGGACGGACAAAGGGCTGGAGGAAATGCTCGAAGAGCGGCTGAAGGTGGCCGCGCGGAAGTCGGGGGTAGTGATCGAGGGGCTTCGCAGTCTTCTCCCGCACACGAACAAGTCGCGGGGAAATCCGTTGCGGTACATCCTGGATCGGACACTCAAGAGACCACGGGACGCAATTGCGTTCGTCAACGAATGCCTCGTACGGGCCGCTGGTGGAAACTCAATATCTTGGGAGGACATCCTCGCCGCAGAACGGCAGTATTCCTCTCGACGCCTACTCGCCCTCCGTGACGAGTGGAAGCCCACCTATCCCCACATCGATGCGATCTTCGCTCGATTCAGGGGTGCCCCCGCGCGGATGACGCGCGATCAGTTTACGGCCCGACTTGACGACTGCATGCTTCTGGTGACCGAACCGCAGTTCACCGGCGTGAGCTGGCTCAACGACGCTTCCAACGCAATGTGGGGATACAACGTCGGTAAGAAGTCCTGGGCCGAGCTCTACCAGTCTCTGACGGCGATGCTCTACGAGATCGGGCTGATCGGAATGGCTAGCCGGACCTCTGCTGCGCCAGTCTTCTACGACGAGGACCCGCTACTCGCCGAGTCGATCACGAGCCTGGAGAGATGCGAGTTCTTCTTCCTCCATCGCACCTTTCAACGGGCACTCGATGTTGAGACCGCGGATGAGGACCGCGGGCGACAGCTGAACTTGAGCGTGCCGTGACGATCGGCCCAAATTGTGAAGCCCTAACCAGCGTCGGCAGGACTTCTCCGACGAATGACCACGGCGACGTTTGCGATAAGCCTCAATGACGCCCCGCGCAATCAGTTGTGGGGTTTTAGTGGGGGCTGGGCGATTTTGACCGCAGAAAAATGGCCCTGACCAGCATATCCAAGTGCGGAGACGGAGGGATTTGAACCCTGACGCCGCTCCCTAATCGGCTTCAAAACCCCCGGAAAACCGCGGATTTTCGCAGCACTTCGATGACCTTGCACCTGTCTCGGTTACTGCAGTTGTGGGGTTTTTGTGGGCGCTATTTCTCGCCTGCGGGTGGAGACCGGTGAACGCAGATGGCCGCCGTTAGAGCGCCGGATCCGCGGAGACCGCAGATCGCTCAGGATCGCAGGATGCGCACGACCTCGTCGTGCACGCGTTTCGCTTCCGGGGTGGCCGAGCGGCTGAGTCCCACCGCGTGATTCGCGTCGGGCGAATAGACGAAGCGGCCGGCGTTGCCTGCTCGTTGCAGGAGACGGTAGGCGTCCAGGGCCTGAGGCAACAGGAGGTCGCGCCCTCCTGAGACCACATGCACGGGCGGGAGCCCCTCGAACCGGCCGTGGATCGGACTGACCATCGGGTCGGATGTCGATAGTTCCGCGGCCCACGCCCGACCCCAGTCGCGGAGTTCGGCGACGTCGAGGATGGCATCCCAACTCTCGAGCACCTCCCCGGCTGGGTGGGCGAGTCGGACGTCGAGCCACGGGCTGAGGAGGACGGCGGCGCGGACGCCCTCCGGCTGGCGCTGCAAAACGCTCAGAGCCAGGCCACCTCCGGCGGAGTCGCCGGCGAGGTAGACCGCCCCTGCGCCTCGCTGCGCGATCGTCTCCGACAGAACCTCCGTCACGAACTCACGCGCGCGGGTCGCGTCGCCGTAAGGCACGACCTCGTACAACGGCACGATCGCGTCGAGCCGGGCGGAGGCCGCGTACTGCGCCACGGCGTTCCAGTGGGCAGTCGAGACGGCGTGCGCGTACCCGCCGCCGGGGAGGAAGACGACAGCGCGACCGGGGGTGCGCCACGGTGACGGAGGGTGACCACCGGCGAACCGGCCGTCCGCGTTTCGCTGACGATGAACCGCCTCGCTACCGACGGCGGCACCCTCGCGGGTGTCGGCGGTCCGGCCTTGCGGCGACGCGCGATCTCCGCCGCGACGTCCTGCCTGCCACCTCGCGTGATGGCGCGTTTGATGACGGCATCCATCACGAGTGCTCGAATCGACATGACCTGCTCCTCGACGAGTCCGTGTGCAGTCAGCGCCGAGTCGCTTCGCCGCGCATTGCCGGCGTGCGCGCCGAGTACAACTGGGCGAGGAACGGGTTTCGCTCAGCTTGGCGCTCGTACCCGGCGCTGTCGCGCGTGCAGTCCGGACACCAGTGACCGCCGGTCAGGATCAGGAACGGGCTGGCGGCGAAGATGTGCCCGAAAGCGCAGCTCCAGACCAGGGGCTCGTGGGGATGCCCCTGAGTGACGACCGGCGAGACCAGCTCGCCGCCTCGGAACTCGGCGGCCTGAGCATAGTCGGTGCGATCCCATGCGTTCGGATGTCTGCCCTCGTCGAAGCCATGATCTAGGAAGGATGGTGTCCGTGACGGCTCGGGCACCCTGAACGTCGCCCACTCGCCGATGGTCTGCCACTCCTCCTGTGAGCCGAAGTGGGCACGGATCGCCGCCTGGTCGTGGTGCGCGATGGCGTGCATCGTCCCGCGCGGCTGTCGAGTGAGCGGCCGCATGACGAGGTTCTTCACGATCCAGCTGGGAACCCGTCCGGCCGACCGGACCGAGCGCGGTAGCGTCGCCACCGCGCGATCGAGTGCCTGGTCGACCGTGTCGCGCCGGAACGGAACAAGGTCGTTCAGCCGATCGCTGTCGGTGTACCAGTGGCCGTGAAAGTTCCGGGTGGCGAACCAGTTGCGGTCGTACCACGCGCGCACGTCGGCGACGCCGAGCGCACCGCTGATCGTGGTCTGGAGCTGCCAGTTGGTCAGCCGCCACTCCTCACCACCGCCGATGTTGTAGATGCCGCCCCAGAACTCCTCGGGAAGATGCCGCTCGGCGATGCCGGCAAGCAGGCGTGCGGAGTCCTCGGCGGTCGCCCACTCCATGACTCCGCCCAGGGTGGAGTGGGTCATGATCGGGTCGCGAAGGGCGAGCATCCCGGGGTGGAAGATGCCGGTCTGGCGCAACCACGCCCACTTCGGCAACCCCGACTCGATGAGGAGCTTCTCGGCGACGACCTTCGTCTGCCCGTACTCGTCGAACTGCGAGACGCGGATGGGGTCGCCAATCCTCCCCCAGTGGATCGGCGGAGTACGGTCGCCGGTCTCCGCGACCGAGCCGATGCCCACGACCCCGACAGCTGCCGGGTCGGGCAGGACAGCGACCGCGCGGATGATGTTCTGCATGCTGCCGATGTTCACGCGCTGGGCGAGGTCGGGGTGCTGATCGGCGATCGGCGAGACCACGGCGCCGACGTGGAGGATCACGTCGACATCGCGGACGGCGCGCTGGACGTCGGCGTAGTTGAGCAGATCGCCCCAGACGATCTCGAGGTTCTCCATGTCGGCGAACTCGTCGAGCACCGTCCGGTCCTGGGGCGTGTCCAGAGCGAACGCGACGACGCGCATCCGGTCGCCTCGCTCCCGGAACTCACGGAGCGTGGCACGGCCCCAGTTGCCTGTGGCGCCGGTCAGCAGGACGCGGGTCCTCGGGTCGACGGCCGTCACTGCGGTGCCGCCGCGAGGTCGCTGCTGCTCAACGCGATGAGCTGTTCGAGTGCGCCGTCGGGGATTTCGACTCCCGGGAATCGCGCGAACTGTCCCATGGGCATCGACTCGACCATCTTGAGCATGTTGCCGTTGGCCTCCGCCGCGGCGAGCTGCTCCTCGGACGCTCCCGCCATCATCGCCTGCATGAGCGCGGGACCGACTACCGGGTGGCCGAACCAGTCGCCGACGGTGGATTCGAGGGAGAGCACCGCGGGCGCATCCACGTCGCCATCGAGCTGGATGAGCTGCTCGGCGACGATGTCCGTGGCCGATTCGCCGAGCTGGATGCGGTAGGACCCCGGGGCGACCCACCAGCGCGACTGCGGCGCGTCCCAGTAGGCGAAGGCGCGGCGATCCAACGGAATCTCCACCGTCGCCGTCTCGCCCGGCCGGAGTGCGACCTTGGCGAAGCCTGCGAGCTCTCGGATGGGTCGCCGGACCGGGGCGTCCGTCGGCGCGACGTACAGCTGTACGACGTGGGCACCTGCGACCGTGCCGGTGTTCGTGACCGTCACGCGGGCGATCGCGCTGTCGGCGCCGGTCGCGTCCGCGATGAGCTCGGCCTGGAACGTCGTGTAGCTCAGGCCGTGCCCGAATGGATAGCGGACGTCGCGCCCCACGGCCGTGTAATAGCGGTAGCCGACGAACACGCTCTCGCTGTATCGGACGACCTCGTTCTCGCCCGGGAAGGAGAGGTAGGACGGGGTGTCCTCCAGCCGCAACGGGATGGTCTCCGCCAACCGGCCGGAGGGGTTGATCGCCCCGGTGAGCACACCGGCCAGCGCATGCCCGACGGCTTGGCCGAGCGCCCATCCTTCGACGATCGCGTCGACACTGTCGTGCCACGGTTCGAGCGAGACGACACCGCCGTTGGAGAGCACCACGACGGTGCGAGCGGCCACGGCCGCGACGGCCTGAATGAGACGGACGTGGGCCTCGGGCAGGTCGATGTGCGTGCGGTCGAATCCTTCGGACTGGTCCTCCTCGTAGAGGCCGACGAAGACGACCGCGACGTCGGCTGCGCGCGCTGTCGCGATCGCCTCCTCACGCAGACTCGCATCCGCTTCGGGGTTCGCGCGGTCGTAGCCCGAGGCGTAGACGACATCCGAGCCGAGACGCGCGCGCAACTCCTCCAGCGGGATATCGAGCCTGGTCGGGTTCACGTGCGAACTGCCGCCGCCCTGGTACTGCGGCTCGGCAGCCAGCTGCCCCAGAACGGCCACGCGCCGGCCCGGCTGCAACGGCAGCGTCTGGTTCTCGTTGCGCAGCAGCACGATCGCCTCGCCCGCCACGGAGCGGGCCAGCTCGTGATGAGCGGATGCGTCAACGGCGTGGACGCCCTCCGCTGCTGCCGTCCGCTCCGCGAGCCGAGCCAGCCGGGCGACGCTCCGTTCCACAACCGAACGGTCGAGCCGTCCGTCCCGTACGGCGGCGATGATCGCCTCCGTGCCCTCGTCGCCGGTGCCGGGCATCTCGAGATCGAGGCCGGCCTTCAGCGCCTGCACCCGGTCCTTGATCGCGCCCCAGTCGGAGACGACGAGGCCGTCGAAGCCCCACTCGTTGCGGAGCAGTTCGGTCAGGAGCCACTCGTTCTCGGAGGCGAAGGCTCCGTTGATCGCGTTGTATGCGCTCATCACGGTCGCCGGATGGGATTCGGTGACGACCTTCTCGAAGGCCGGCAGATAGATCTCCCGCAGTGCGCGGTCGTCGACCTGCGCGTCCACGCGCATCCGCTCGGTCTCCTGGCTGTTCACAGCGAAGTGCTTGACGGATGCGCCGACGCCCGTGCTCTGGAGGCCGCGCACGTACTCCGTGGCGAGGGCGCCGGTGAGCCGCGGGTCCTCCGAGAGGTACTCGAAGGTGCGCCCGCCCAGCGGGGACCGCTTGATGTTTATCGCCGGACCGAGGAGCACGTCGACGTCGAGTGCTCGGGCTTCACGGCCGAGCGCGGCGGCGACGTCCCGCACGAGCGCCGGGTTCCACGTCGAGCCCAAGCCTGCACCGGGCGGGAAGCAGGTGGAGGGGAGGCTTTCGTTGAAGCCCAGGTTGTCGGCGGTTCCGGTTTGCCGGCGGACGCCGTGCGGGCCGTCGACCATGACCAGGGAGCGGATGCCTTCGCCTTCGCGTGTGGACCAGAAGTCACGCCCTGTCAGCAGTGCGGCATCGCGGGCGAGTGTGGCGTCATCTCGGGTCGGCTCGGGCGCGGTGATCACATCGTCCGGCACCGGCTCGCCGGCGGTGACAGCGGCGAAACCGCGCTCCAGGTCGGCGAGGACCGCCTCCGGGCCGGGCAGCATGGAGGCGATCTGACGAGGTGTGACGGCTTCCTGGCCGCGCAGCCCCGATTCCATGTGTTCGGCCGCCTCTGGGACGTGCTTGGTGATGACCCCGGTGAGGACGGCCATCGCCTCCGGGCTCTCGATGAGCGTCCCGAGCGGGGTGTCGACGGTGACCGGGATCTGCGTCTCGGCGTCGACCTCGAACGGCTCGGTGAACTCGTACTCACCGTGGCCGACGACGTGCCGGGCACCGGAGGGCAGCACAACTTCCGCGGTGGCCCCGATGGGCACGCGCACGGCCAGCTGGAGCGCACCGTCGCTCAGCACCCACCCGGTCTCGGCGGCGCCGTAGGGCGTCTCGAGGCGGGCGGATGCCGATGTGAGTCCCCGACGAGGTGGCTGAGGCGCGATGCGGAGCTCACGGTAGCCGGGTGCCGCGGGGGCAAGGCCGGCCACGACGCGGTGCAGCCAGTCGCCGACGGCGCCGAAAGCGTAGTGGTTGAACGAAGTCATCCCGGACGGGTTGACGCTTCCGTCGGGCAGCAGTGAGTCCCACCGCTCCCAGATCGTGGTAGCCCCCTGCTCGACCGCGTACAGCCAGGACGGGGCTTCGGTCTGGAACAAGAGTCGGTAAGCGGTGTCGAGGTGCCCGTTGGCCGACAGCGCATCGCAGATCAGCGGTGTGCCGATGAACCCTGTCGCGATCCGGAAACCGTTGGAGCGCACGATCTCGGCCAGTCGATCCGCAGCGCGAGTCCGGGCGGCGGCGTCTCCGACGAGGTCGAACTGGAGAGCGAGTGCGTATGCGGTGGCGGAGTCGGACAGGAGTCGACCGGACTCGGAGACGTACTCGCGGCGGAAGGCCGTGGCGACCTCGTCGGCGAGGGCGCGGAACCGACTCGCGTCGGGATGTTCGAGCAGCGCTGCCGCGTCGGCGACGATCCGTGTGGATCGGGCGAAGTAGGCGGTAGCGACGATCTCAGGATAGGTTGCGGCGGCCTCGGGTCGTCCGGCCGGGGCGGACGGGTCGAGCCAGTCGCCGAACTGGAACCCCGCCGACCAGATCCGATCCGGCCCGGCGGCGGCCTCCACCTCGGAGACCCACGCGACCATCGAGTCGAACTGACGAGCGAGAACGTCCCTGTCCCCGGTCGCCTGATACAAGGTCCAGGGCACGACGGTCGCGGCGTCGGCCCAGCCGGCCATCGGCCCGGTGTAGCCCGTCGTGATCGCGGGGACGACCATCGGCGTCCCGCCGTACCGCGCCTGCTCCACGGCGAGATCCCTCAGCCACGAGGTCAGGAAGCCCGCCGTGTCGAACAGGTACTCCGCCGTCGGGGCGAAGACCTGGAGGTCGCCGGTCCAGCCGAGGCGCTCATCCCGCTGCGGGCAGTCGGTGGGAACGTCGACGAAGTTGCCACGCATACCCCAGACGATGTTCTGGTGCAGCCGGTCCAGCTTCGGATCGGACGTGGCGAACCAACCGGTCCGTTCCAGGTCGGAGTGCAGCACCTCCGCCACGACCGCAGATGGATCGAACTCGCCCGGCCATCCGATCACTTCGGCGTACCGGAAGCCGTGGAACGTGAAGCGCGGCGCCCATTCCTCCGTGCCGCCCCCGCGCAGGACATACGTGTCCGTCGCCTTGGCACCACGCAGCGGCTCGGTCGCGAGTTCGCCGGACTCCAGGACCTCCGCGTGACGCAGGACGACGGTGTCGCCCGGCTCGCCCTTGACGGTGATCCGCAGGCGGCCGACGAGGTTCTGACCGAAGTCGAGGATGGTCCGCCCGGACGGCGACACGATGACATCCGTGACCGGCACCGTGCGGGTGACCTTCACCGCCGGACCGTCGGGCGCGACCAGCACTCCGGCATCGAAATCGGAGATCGTCACGGGCGTCCATACGTCCGCTGTCCCGCTCGGAGTCGACCAACCCGGGTCGGTCGCCCGCGCGTCGAAGTGCTCCCCGTTGTAGAGGTCGGCCGAGACGATCGGCCCCGCTGTGCTCTCCCAGGCGGCGTCGGTCACGATCACCTGCCGGTCGCCGTCCGCGTAGTCGACCTCGAGCTGAGCGAACAGTCCGAGCTCGGTTCCGTACCACTCGCGGCGTCCGTCCCAGCCGAGATAGCCGCGCCACCAGCCGTCGGCCAGCCACGCACCGACGGTGGTTTCGCCGCCGCGAACCAGGTCGGTGACATCGTAGGTCTGGTACCGCAGACGGGAATCGTAGGCCGTCCAGCCGGGCGCGAGCTCGTCGTCACCAACGCGCCGGCCGTTGATCTCCAGTTGGTACAGGCCGTGCGCGGTGGCGTACACGCGAGCGCGACGGACGGGCTTCGCCGGCAACTCCGCAGTGCGTCGCACGAGCGCAGCCGCCCCGGGAGCCGGGGTGATGAGCCGTGCCGTCCAATCGCTCGGGCGCAGGAGCCCGGTCTCGACCTCCGCCCACGCGGACCATGCGGACCAGCTCTGGTCTTCTCCCATCACGCGAACCCGCACCGAGGCACGCTCGCGCGAGGCCAGCTCGGCGAAGGGCCAGGGCACGAGCACGGATTCGCCGCTGCTCACGCGAATCGTCTCTCCGGACCCGGCCTCCAATTCGTAGGAGGCCTGCGACCAGGCTGCCGGCGCCTCCTCGACGATCCAGCTGAGCCGCGGTGCGGATTCGCTGATGCCGAGGGCATCGCGGTGGTGTTCGAAGCGGACGGGGGTGACGGTGACGGTCATGGCGAGCCTTCAGGGATCAGCGGACGGAGCGGATGCGGAGGATGACGAGCCCGCCGAGGAGGACGAGCGCGGCGGCGACGAGGAAGAGCAGCGTGTAGTTCTTCTGTCCGCCGGTGACGCCGACGAGGAGGATGGCGGAGGCCACGAGCGGGGCGACCGCTTGCGGGATCGAGGTGGCGAATCCGGTGATGCCCATGAAACGTCCCGCGTCCGTGTCCTTCTCCGGGAGGACGTCGAGCAGCAGGGCCTGGTCGACAGCGGCGAAGAGGCCGATGCCGAGCGAGACGACGAGCGAACCGGTGATCAGGACGGGAAGCGAGGCGGAGAAGGCCATCGTCGTCATCCCCGCCGCCATCACGGCGCCGCCGAGGACCAGGAAGACGCGACGGCGGCGCAGCCGGTCGGACAGGAAGCCGCCGCCGATGGCGCCCACCGTCGTGGCGAGCACGCCGATACCGCCCAAGGCCGCGATGACGCCCGCGACCTTGTCGACGGTGACGCCGAGGCGCTCGGCGAAGAAGAAGGCGGTGAACGTCGTGTTCAGGGTCAGCCCGAAGTAGAAGAGGAAACGACCGAGCCAGTTCAGGGAGAAATCGGGGAACTGCACCGGGTTGTACAGGTACTTCCGCAGCAGACTCCCGAAGGTCAGCCGCTCTCTCGGCAGTCCGCGGCTGTCGTCTTCGTGCACCAGTGTCACGAACAGGGTGACCAGCACCACGCCGACCGCGCCGGGGACCAGGAACAGCAGCAGGGCGTTCGCGGTGAAGAACTGTGCGATGACGACGCCGAAGACCGGGGCGATCTGCGTGGCGAAGCCGGTGAGTCCGCCCACCTTGCCCCGCTGCGACTCCGGGAGGCGGTCCGCGGTGGAGATCTGCAGGTTGCCGAGGACGGTGCCCCATCCCCACTGCGCCAGCACCCAGCCGACTCCGAGGAGGACGACCGACGGCGCGGCGGCCATCCACACCAGGGAGATGACGCCGACGACCATGCCGCCGATCATGAACGGGCGGCGGCGGCCGATCCGGGTCCGGGTACGGTCGCTCCACACTCCCATGAACGGCGACGTCAGCATCACGAACAGTGCACCGGCGCCCGTGATGTAGCCGAGGTACTCGGCGTGGCCGGGAGCGATCGACTGGACGCGGATCGCCAGCGAGATCGCGATCGGGGTGATGAAGGCCATGAAGACGCCGAACTGGGCCAGAACCATGAACCAGATGTACCGAGCGCCGACCTTCGGAAGCTCCGCCGGGGTCTGACTCTGCTCGGCGATCACATCGGGTTGCACCGTCGGGCTGGGGATCGGTGTCGGCAGTGCTGCGACGACCGGTTCGTCGCTGGTGGGGTTCGTCATGGGGGATGACTCCATCGTCAGTCGAATGAGAACTAGCACGAGCTAGTAGAATTACTATAAACGCGACTGACTAGCACGTGCAAGTACGAGATAGAGTCGAGGCATCGGAGGAGGGTCTGTGACCAATTCGGAAGCCCTGAAGCGCGTGACCGCGGCGGACGTCGCGCGTGCTCTGGGCATCTCGCGCGCCACGGTGGGCTTCGTCCTCAACAACACTCCCGGCCAGACGATCTCGCCCGCCACCCGGGAACGTGTCCTGACGGAGGCGAAGCGCCTCGGGTACCGGCCGCACACCGCTGCGCGCGCTCTCCGGAGCGGACAGAGCCGGATAATCCTGGTGATCCTGCCGGACTGGCCGATGGAGTACAGCATGCGCACGCACTTGGACGAGGCGTCGCTCGTGCTGGATCGGGCCGGCTACTCGCTCGTCACCATGACCCCGCATCCAGGCGGCCAGGCTCAGCCGCTCTGGGAGACGCTTCGACCGGACGTCGTCCTTGGCATGGCCCCGCTCCCGCGAAAGATGGTCACGGAGATTCGAGACAGCGGTGTGCAGCATGTGATCGCAACCGTGCTCGAGGACCAGTCCGAAGCCGACGACGACGGTCTGCGCTACGCCGAAGGACCGCGTCTCCAGGTGGAGCATCTGCTTGAGCGAGGATGCACCCAGCTCGCATTCGCCGGCTCGGCAGACCCACGGATCGCCGACCTGGTCCGCACTCGCCGGGCACTGTCCGGTCAAACACTCACGGAACAGACGGGCACGAACTTCGCAGCAGATGCCGACATTGACCCAAGCAACGCGCGTGAGGTGATCGCTAGCTGGCTGGCGCAGGGCATCGATGGCGTCGTCGCCTACAACGACGACATCGCAGCACTCGTCGCTGGCGCCATCCTGCGGTCTGGGCAGACCATCCCGGACGACGTCGCCGTGATTGGCCACGACGACAGCCCGCTGGCGTCCCTCTTCGTCCCCAGCCTCACGAGCGTGCGCGTCGACACCGCGGGACTCGGGCGTTACGTCGCAGAGCTGGCACTGAGCGCTGTCACCGACGCGCCGAAGCCGGAGGCGGGACCGGAGACCGAAGCGCAGCTCGTCGTTCGCGAGTCCACGGGGCAACGGTAATCAAGCGCCCGCCACTTCAGCGCCGGCTCACGCCTATTTCGAGACGACCCGATCTCGTTGACACTGTTTCACTGAACGCAGCGTCACCCAGTTGTGGGGCTCGAATAGTGCCACATCCCAGTAATGGCGCGGATCTGCGGCGTGGGCCGTGGGGCATTTGTGGGGTTTTGGGCCGAACATGGCAACAAAAATAGCCCCTGACCAGCATATTTAGATGCGGAGACGGAGGGATTTGAACCCTCGGTCCCCTTACGGGGACTCCACCTTAGCAGGGTGGTGCACTAGGCCTGACTATGCGACGTCTCCTGAGCGTCCGCGGGCGGACGCACGACAGCCATCATAACGGACGTTGCGGGGGCGGCCGGACACCGCGCTCTCAGGCGCCGGCGCCCGGGAGCTGGTGGGTGGTCTGGAGCATCGCCGCGCTCAGGATGAGCGTTGCGGCGATCCCGGCGGCGACCGAGAGGACCATCACCGCGATCGTGGCCCAGAGGACTCCCGATCCCCGGCCTCCCGCGACGCGGCGGACGATCACCGCGCGGCCGATCGTGTAGACCGGCCAGGCCAGGAAAGACCACGCCCAGTGGAACGGGTCGTCGACGCCGCGGCGGGCCAGGGTCCGGTGGTCCAGCCAGCTGAAGACGATCGACAGGGCGTAGACCAGCCAGCCGAGGAGGCTGGCGAGGAGGTAGCCGGGCGACATCAGCAGTGCGAGGTTCGCGGCTCCCGGGTGCGCGAACGCGGCGAGCGAGCGCGTGACCTCGCCGAGCGTGGCCAGCGAGACGATGGTGCTCAGCAGCGGAAGCAGCACCACCAGCCAGACCCACGACGTGTACACCGGCGTCCCGGGAGGCAGCGGGCGGCGGTCCGCGGCGTAGCGCACGGGCGGCGCGGCGGGAGCGTTTCCGCTCGCCGCGGCCTCCCACTTCGTGCCGTCCCACCAGCGCAGCGGCGCCTCGTCGAACGGGTCCGGATACCAGCCCGGTCCGAGCCGGCGGCTCACCTCGTCCGTGTCACCGTCGACCATTCAGAAGTACCCCACGATCTCGTCCACGGCTTTCCGCGCGTCCCCGAACAGCATCCTCGCGTTCTCGCGGTAGAACAACGGGTTCGGCACGCCCGCGTAGCCGGCGGCCATGGAGCGCTTGAAGACGACGACCTGGCGGGCCTCCCACACCCGCAGCACCGGCATGCCGGCGATGGGGCTGCCCGGGTCCTCGGCGGCGGCCGGGTTGACCGTGTCGTTGGCGCCGATCACGAGCACCACGTCGGTGTCGGACAGCTCGTCGTTGATCTCGTCCATCTCCAGCACGATGTCGTACGGGACGCGGGCCTCCGCCAGCAGCACGTTCATGTGGCCCGGCAGCCTCCCGGCGACCGGGTGGATGCCGAACCGGACGGTGACGCCGCGGTCGCGGAGCTTCTGGACGAGCTCGGCGACGGGGTACTGCGCCTGGGCGACGGCCATCCCGTACCCCGGCGTGATGACGACGGTGGTCGCGTTCTGCAGCAGCTCGGCGGTCTGCTCGGCGCTGACCTCCTGGTACTCGCCCTGCTCCTCGACGGCCGCGGACGGGGCCTCGATCCCGAAGCCTCCGGCGATGACGGAGAGGAACGAGCGGTTCATGGCCTTGCACATGATGTAGGAGAGGTACGCGCCCGAGGAGCCGACGAGGGCGCCGGTGACGATCAGGAGGTCGTTGTCGAGGAGGAAGCCCGAAGCGGCGGCGGCCCAGCCGGAGTAGCTGTTCAGCATCGACACCACGACGGGCATGTCGCCGCCGCCGATCGACGCGACGAGGTGGACGCCGAGCGCGAGGGCGATCTGGGTGACGACGGCCAGCAGCCACAGGTCGGGGGTGATCACGTACCAGACGGTCAGCGCCACGAACACGGCGAGCGCGCCGATGTTCAGCGCGTTCTTGCCGGGCAGCACCAGCGGGCGCGACGAGATGCGGGCGGAGAGCTTCAGGTAGGCGACGATCGACCCGGTGAAGGTGACGGCGCCGATGAAGATGCCGATCACGACCTCCGCGTTGTGCACGCCGCGCAGCGAGCCGGTCAGGTCCGGGTGCGACAGGTGGCCCGTCCAGCCGACGAGCACGGCGGCGAGGCCGACGAAGCTGTGCAGGAGTGCGATGAGCTGCGGCATGCCGGTCATCTGCACGACCCGCGCGCGCCACAGACCGATCGCGGCGCCGACCACCATGGCGACGATCAGCAGGACGATGGAGGACGCGGGCAGCACGAGGAACCCGATGGTCGCGACGAGCGCGATCCCCATCCCGACCATGCCGTAGACCACGCCGCCGCGCGCGGTCTCGTGCCGGGACAGGCCGGCGAGGCTCATGATGAAGAGGACGGCCGCGACCAGGTAGGCGGCGTCCGCGACGCTGAGGCTCACCGGGTCGCCCCGCTGTCGCGTCCTGAAGCGGTGTCGCGTCCGGAGGAGCCGCCGCGTCCGGAAGCGCCGCGTCCGGGACCGCCGCCGCGACCGCCAGAGGGGCCGGGCCCGCCGCTCCCGACCGCGTCGCTCCGCGTGAACATCGCCAGCATCCTCCGCGTCACCGCGAACCCGCCGAACACGTTGATGGAGGCCACGAGCACGGCGATCGCGGCGAGCGCCTGCACGAGCGGGTCGTGCGACGTCAGCTGCACGATCGCGCCCACGACGATGATTCCCGAGATGGCGTTGGTCACGCTCATCAGCGGCGTGTGCAGCGCGTGGTGCACGTTGCCGATCACGTAGAAGCCGATGACGGTGGCGAGCACGAGCACGGTGAAGTGCTGCGGCAGCGGAGGGGGCGCCAGCGCGGTCAGCGCCAGCAGCACGGCGAGGCCGACCGCGGTCAGCACCGCCTTGCGCACCGGCGTCAGCCACGGCTCCTTCGGCGCGGGCACGGCGACCGGCGCGGCGGCGGCGGGAGGCGGCGCCGCGGAGACGGTCACCGGTGGCGGCGGCCAGGTCGTCTGGCCGTCGCGCACGACGGTCACCGACCGCTGCACGACGTCGTCGAAGTCGAGGACGAGCCTCCCGTCCTTGCCGGGCGTGAGGAGGGTGAGGAGGCTGACCAGGTTGTTGCCGTAGAGCTGCGACGACTGGGTCGGCAGGCGCGACGGGAGGTCGGTGTAGCCGAGGATGATCACCCCGCCCGGCGTGACCACCCGCTCCCCCGCGACCGAGCCGGCGACGTTCCCGCCCTGCGCGGCGGCCATGTCCACGATGACCGAGCCGGGCCGCATGCTCGAGACGTCCGCCTCGGTGAGCAGTTTCGGCGCGGGGCGGCCCGGGATGAGCGCGGTCGTGATGACGATGTCGACGTCGCGCGCCTGCTCCGAGTAGATCTCCGCGGCGCGGCGGTCGTAGGCCTCGTTGGTGGCCTTGGCGTAGCCGTCGGTGGACTGCATGGCGTCGTCGCCGGCGACCTCCACGGCCAGGTACTCGCCGCCGATCGAGCGCACCTGGTCGGCGACCTCCGGCCGCGGGTCGGTGGCGCGGACGATCGCGCCCATGCTCGACGCGGCGCCGATCGCGGCGAGGCCGGCGACGCCCGCCCCGGCGACCAGCACCTTCGCGGGCGGGACCTTGCCCGCCGCGGTGACCTGCCCGGTGAAGAACCGGCCGAACTCGTGGGCGGCCTCCACCACGGCGCGGTAGCCGGAGATGTTCGCCATCGAGCTGAGCACGTCCATCGACTGGGCCCGGGAGATGCGCGGCACCGCGTCGAGTGCGAGCGCGGTGATCCCCCGCTGCGAGAGCGCGGCGAGGAGGTCGGGGCGCAGGCCGGGGCTGAGGGTCGCGATGAGGGTGGCGCCGTCGGAGAGCAGCGCGATCTCGTCCTCGGTCGGCGGGGCGACCTTGATCACGATGTCGGCGGCCCATGCGGAGGCCCGGGAGGTCACGGTCGCGCCGGCGTCGGCGAAGGCCTCGTCCGTGAACGCGGCCAGGACTCCCGCACCGGACTCCACCCGCACGTCGTACCCCAGGGAGACGAGCTTCTTCACGGAACTCGGGCTGGACGCGACCCGGGCCTCGCCCGGCCCCTCAGCGACGATGCCGACTACCGACACCTGGCCTCCCTCGGCTTTTGGATGGACACTAGCAGGCTGCACCCGCCGACAGGAGTTGCGGCGGCGACGCGCGCTCGATCTCCTTCCGAACGCCGTTGGGAAGGAGATCCGGACGTGTCTTCCTGTCCACGCGACGCGCGCCTCACGCGCGCCCCACGCCAGCCCAGATCACGCGAGCGAACAGCGGCCGCCAGAGCGGCACGGCGAAGCCGGCCGCTCCCATCGTCTCCCCAGCCCGCTCCCGGCTCCCCGCCGCCCCGCCCGGCCCGAACACCCGCACCGGCAGCCCCCGCGTCGTGAACACGTCCGCGAGCACGAGCGCGCCTCCCGGCGCCAGCACCCGCCGGCACTCCTCCAGCCCGGCCGCCTTGTCCTCCCAGTGGCTGAAGGAGGACGAGCTCACGACCAGGTCGAACGACCCGTCCCCGAACGGGAGGGCCTCCGCCGAAGCCTGCAGCACCGCGGCGCGCGTGGAGGCCACCGCCTCCCGCACCATCCCCGGCGCCGGGTCGACCCCGGTGAGCCGCGCGTCCGGACGCAGGCGGCCGAGCAGCCGCAGCAGCGCGCCGCTGCCGCACCCGACGTCCAGGATGCGCGGCTCGGGCGTACCGTCGACCAGCGACACCGCCACCACCCCGACGCGCCGCACGATCTCGCCGTGCAGGAACCCGCGCGGCCCGCGCTCATACCCGCCCGCGCGCCTGCCGTACGCGGCGATGTCCCGCTCGGGGTCGAAGGTCATGCGCGGCAGCTTAGCGATCAGGTCTCCCGGCCGCTCCCTCCTTCCGCATACACTCCGGAGGATGACCGCACGGATCGCCAACGTCACCTTCCACGCAGCCGACCCGGCGGCGCTCGCCCGGTTCTGGGCCGCGGTCATGGGCTACCCCGAGCCGGAGTGGCTGACGCCGGAGGAGGAGGCCGAGCTCCGTGCTGCGGGCCTGACCGACGACGACCTCGCCGCCCGCGCCGTGGCCTGGGACGAGGACCCGACCCACCAGCGCTTGTACTTCACCCGCTACGACCACGACAAGCGCCAGCGCAACCGGATGCACATCGACATCACCCCTCCGCCGACCGCCACGCGACGCGGGACGAGGTGGAGGCCGAGGCCGCCCGCCTCGTCGGGCTGGGCGCGACGGTCGAGCAGGTGCTCGACGGGTCGTGGGGGCCGTACCCGGAGTTCGCGATCATGATGCGCGATCCGGAGGGGAATGAGTTCTGTCTGCAGTGAGCGGGCGTCACCGATCCTTGAAATAGCGGAAGAGCTGCCTTTCGCTCATCGCGGCCGTCCCCATCGCCACTCCGACGAGTGCTCCCGCCACCCCCGCCAAGGGGATGCTCGCCAATGACTGGAACACGGCGACATGGTCGCCGGGCGCGATCGTCGCGGCCACGGCGACGACGATCCCCATCCCGATCGCCCCGGCCGACCCCGCCCAAGCGCCGCCTTCGAGGAGGTTGAGGGCGAAGAGGTCGCTTCTGGTCACACCGGCATGGAGGGCCGACGCCTGCTGAAGCCTCCGCGACCGGACACTGACAAGACCGAGTCCGGCGGCGATCGCTGCCGCCGTAGGCGTCGCGAGCCGGGTCATACGATCGGCGAATGCAGCGCTTCCCTCGAACAGGGCGCCGAGTGACGAGTTCAGTTGCGAGACCTGGGGCTTCCGTTCGTCGGCGCCGTCCGAGGGGATGACGGTGGCGAGCAGCAGGGATCGGAGGTTCGGGAGCTGCGGCCACGCCTGAGCCCAGCACTCGTCGTACGTCCTGGCCTGGTTCGTGACCGCGAGGATCGCGTAGCCGAAACCCGCACGTCGCCCATCGGACGGATAGTCGTAGACAGCGGCGATCGGCATCGGGCCGGCGTCGGAGGCGACGACCTCCCCGGCCGAGACGCCGAGCGTCTCGGCCAACTCGTCGGGCACGAGAACCCCGCCCGGGAGCCCCATCCGATCCGTGAGGATGCCGACGAAACCAGGCGACACCTCGTGCAGCGGCACGGGTGCGTCGGGGAGAGTTGCGATCGTGATCTTGCTCGCCGACGACCGCAACGCACCCGCAGCCGTGACTCCGGGGAGCCTCGACAGCGCTTCGCACGCCTCGCCGTCCACCCGGCCCTCCGCGACGAGTGTCTCCGTCGCCGCTCCCGACGAGCGGAATCGCTCCGCAGCGGCGATGAGGCCCGATGTGGTCATTCCGTCGATGAACACAAGGGACCCGAGCGCGACGCCGAGCAGCACGCTGAGGAGTGCGAAGCGTGCGGTTCCTGTCGCGATGTTGCGGCCGGCTTCCCGGCACAGACTGGAGAATCTCACTCGGCGGCCCGCTCGTGCTCGGTGCTCAGGTCGAGGAGCCCCGTGCACGCATCGCGTGTCCGTGCGTCGTGGGTCGCCACGATCACGATCGTCTGCGGGGCGGCGACTGCCGTTATCGCAGCATCGACTCTTTCCGCGGTACGCCGATCGAGTTGAGCGGTCGGCTCGTCGATGAGGAGGAGGCTCGGCCGGGATGCCAGCCCTCGAGCCAGCATGAGCCGCTGCGACTCGCCGCCGGACAACTCGCCGAACCTCCGGCCCGAAACCGACTCCAGATCGAAGCGCGTCAGGTACTCACGCGCCTGCCGCTCGGCCGACGCAATCGACTCGCCACGGGCGATGATCGGCAGCACCACGTGGTCGAGAGCTGTTCGCCTCGGCGACCCGAACGGGTTCTGGAAGACCCAGCTCACGGTGCCGATTCCGCTGAATCGAACTGCCCCCTCCGCCGGGCGGGTCCGTCCGCCGAGCAGCGAGAGCAGTGTGCTCTTCCCCGAACCGGACGGTCCAGTCAACGCATAGACCTCGCCCGGACGGAACTCGAAGCTGAGTCCTCTGAACAGCCAGTCACCGGATCGACCGAACCGGTGGCCCACCCGGTCGAGCGCTACGAGCACGAGGGGCGTCGCGAATCCGAGAGCTGCACGGTGTCCGGCCGCTCTCCACCTTCGAACAGCACGTACGACTGACCGAGTTGCGACCCCACGATGGTGACGCGAAGCGCTTTCGGCCCAGCAGCGACGCATCCCTCGTTTCCCTCGATGGAGTGGACGGCCGTGGGCGGAACAATGCCCACGTCGACGGGGGCGGCGAGGGCGAGTGTGCCACGAAGAGCTCCTCCACCCTCTGCGCCGGTCTCGCTCAGCGCCGTGTTCCTGTGCCGAACGACCGACGGCGCGGCTCCCAGCGCGTCCAGGGCCGTCGGATCGGACACGCTCCAGGAATCGTCGACAGGGACCGTGATCGTGTCGACCGTCAGTGTCCGTTCGCCGGGAACGACGGCGGCGTTCGGCTCGTCCACCGAAATGCGGGTGATCGCCCCCGCGACGGAAGCGATCGCGCCGCGCGCCTCCAGCGTTTCGCCGATCGACGCCGAACACTCCCCGACCGTCACCGATTCGGCCGGCAACCAGACGATCCGAGCGGCCTCGACGGCGCCCGGCTCATACGCCGCATCTCCCGCGCGCTCGAACAGTGCGGCGACAGCGTCGAGCGTCCGCTTCCCGACCTTTCCGTCCGCCATCGCCGGAAAGCCGAGACGGGCGAGCTCCGTCTGGAGCGTCCGGACGTCGTCGCCGCTATCGCCTGGCCTCAGATCACGCCAGAGGGGTGGAGAGGTCGCGAGAGCCACCAGGGGACGACCGTCGATCGCAGCGATCACGGATCCGGATTCGATGACGGCGCCCGGCGAGCACGCGGAGAAGGTGACGCGACCGCCGACCCCCGACTCCAGTCGCGAATCGTCTGCGGACTCGATCCGAAGGCTCACGGCCCGCTGATCGAAGAACTCTCGATACGTAACCGTGGCGGCGGTGGCGGGCTTCGGCGGCGCGAGAGAAACGGGAGGCTCGGCTCCCCACCACAACCAGGCGGCGGTCGCCCCCGACGCGAAAAAAACGGTGGCGGCGACGACGATGACGAGGAGCCGCGGCATGACACCCGACCTCATCGCTTCTGGCCCTCCAGAAGTCCCAACGGGTCCGTGTCGCACTCCTCCATCGCCTTTTCGCCGCGAGCGGCGTCCGTGAACGGATACGCTCTCGTCGGGGTGTCTCGGGCGTAGTCGCTCGCCGAGTACGTCTGCGGAACGACCTTCTTCTTCACCAGGCAGGCCGCGGTGATTGAGGCTTCGTCCAGATTCTGCGGGTTCCGCTGCATCGCGAAATAGAGGGAGCCGACGGTGTCGAGCCCACTGCTCGCTGAGCACTCATCGGCGATTCCGTTGGCCTCGGCTGTCGTCGTCCCGGGACCAGGGGTGAACCCGTAGCCCCCGGCGGGCCCGAATCCACCGAAAGTGACATTCCGGTCGCGCAGGCACTCCACGAAGCCGTTCTCCATCTCGGCGAACTCCGCATCACTGATCCGACCGTCGGCCAGCGCGTTCCTCTCGAAGTCCGTCGTCGCATGTCGAACGGCATCCGCGATCTCGCTCTCCCAGCCGGCTCCCCCGGGCGCCGGCCGATCGGGTCGTTCGCCCGCTGTTTCACCTGGGCCGGAACAGCCGGTGAGAACCAGAGCGCTGGCGATCAGAATCCCGATAGGTGAAGTGAATCTCGTCATAGCGGCCTTCAGTGACGGAAGGGTGGGGCAGCCCCCGGCCACCCCACCCTTCCGGTCCTAGTAGTTGTAGTAGTACCAAGTGTTTCCGGTCACGGTCCACGCGACAGAGGAGTACGACCACGATCCCTTCCCCGCGTCGGACGACCGCAGGCACGTGTAGGAATTGCATGCGGTGGAGCGGTGCTTCTTCGATCCGTGGTGGTAGTTCGACCACGTCTTTCCGGAGTTGCCGTAGTCCCACGTTCCGCCCTCGGGGTAACTCGTGTAGGCATTCGCCGGGGCCGCTCCGAGCGCCGCTCCGATCGTCAGGGCCCCCGCCGCGAGGACCGTCGAAACAACTTTGTTCGTGACTTTCACAATCGCTATCCTTCTTTGTTGCACTTGACATTGTCGATTTCAATGTCTCGACCCACCATAGCCGCGCTGGTCCTCCCCGCCCCTTCCCGCTACCGTGGCGGCATGACCCCGTCGTCGAAGTCGGAGACGTTCCTGGAGGCCGGCGGCCACGACGTCCGGATCTCGAACCCCGACAAGGTGGTGTTCCCCGAGCCCGGGCTCACCAAGCTCGACCTCGCCCGGTACTACCTCAGCGTCGCGGACGGGGCGCTGCGCGGCGCCGGCGGGCGGCCGATGGTGCTGAAGCGGTTCGTGAAGGGGCTCACGCAGGAGCCGTTCTTCCAGAAGCGCGTGCCGGAGGGGCATCCGGACTTCATCGACACCGCGACCCTCCACTACGCCCGCGGGACCTCCGCCGAGGAGGCCGTGCTGCGGGACGCCGCGGGGCTCGCGTGGGTGTCCAACCTCGGCTGCCTCGATCTGAACCCGCACGCCGTCCGGGCGGAGGACCTCGACCATCCCGACGAGCTGCGGGTCGACCTGGATCCGATGCCGGGCGTCGACTGGTCGCAGATCGTGGACGTGGCCTTCGTCGCGCGCGAGGTGCTGGAGGATCACGGGCTCGTCGGCTGGCCGAAGACGAGCGGCTCGCGCGGCCTCCACATCCTCGTCCGGATCGCGCCGGACTGGGGGTTCGCGGATGTGCGGCTCGCGGCGGAGACGCTGGCGCGGGAGGTCGAGAACCGGGCGCCGGGGCTCGCGACGGCGCGCTGGTGGAAGGAGGAGCGCGGCGAGAGCGTGTTCGTGGACTTCAACCAGAACGCCAAGGATCGCACCGTGGCCTCCGCGTACTCGATCCGGCCGCTGCCGGACGCGCGCGTCTCGACCCCGCTCGACTGGGACGAGGTGCGTGCGCGCCGGCCGGAGGAGTTCACCGTGCTGACGGTGCCCGCGCGCTACGCCGAGGTCGGCGACCCGCACGCCGGGATCGACGACGCCGCAGGCTCGCTGGACGGCCTGCTCGCGCTGGCCAAGCGACTCGGGCCCGCCGAGAAGCCGCCGCGGGCCGGGGACGGCGCGGGACGCCGGGTCTCGCAGATGCCGCTCATCGAAGTGGCGCGCACCAAGACCAAGCCGGAGGCGCTGGCGGCCCTGGAGGAGTGGAAGGCGGCGCACCCGCAGGTCGCGGAGTCGCTGCACCCGGCCGACGAGCTGGTGGACGGGATGCGCGGGTCGAGCTCGCAGTGGTACCGGGTGCGGATCAACCTCCAGCACGTGCAGGAGGCCGACCGCCCGGAGCAGGGCGCCCTCGTGGCCGACTACGACCCGTGGGCCGGGCGGGAGTGGCCGGCGAGACCCTGACCCGATCGGTCATTCCTGCGGGCGCGTTCACGACGTACTCTGAGCCCATGAAGCGCAGTTGGCCGTTTCTCGTCCCCGGCATCATCCTCGCCGCGATCGGTCTGGTGTGGACGCTGCAGGGCACCGATGTTCTCGGCGGGTCCGTGATGAGCGGGTCCTCGTTCTGGGGGATCGTCGGCGTGGTCCTGCTGGTGGTGGGGCTGGTCCTGATCGTGCTCGGGATCGTGCGGAGGCGTCCCCGGCGCACCGGGTGAACTGCAGGTTACGGCTGAGTGACGCCTTACCCGACGGGGGTCACTTTCGCGCGCCCCCGTGGTTCCGTGTGCTGACGTGAACGTCGATCGCAGACACTTCCTGACCCTGGCGGGCGGCCTGACGGCCGGAGCCATCGCAGCGGGCACCGCCTTCGCCGCGAACGCCTCGACCACGAGTGCGACCGCCGGCACCGTGCCGCCCCTCCCTCGCCCGCGGCCTCCGGCATCGACCACATCGTGGTCGTGATGATGGAGAACCGCTCGTTCGACCACCTCACCGGCTGGATGCCCGGCGCGACCGGACTGCCCAGCGGCCTCCGCTACACCGACCGGTACGGCTTCCCGCACACGCCGCACCACCTCGCCGACTTCCAGGGCTGCGGGCATCCCGACCCCGACCACTCCTACGAGGGCGGCCGCATCGAGCTCAACGGCGGGAAGTGCGACGGCTGGCTGAAGGCCGGCGAGAACGACGACTTCTCCATCGGTTACTACGCGCAGGCGGACCTCGGCTTCTGGGGGCAGGCCGGGCCGCAGTGGACGGTGTGCGACCAGTACTTCGCGGCGACGCTCGCCGAGACGTACCCGAACCGCTTCTACATGCACGCCGCGCAGACCGACCGCCTGCACAACTCGACGGCGACGGCGACGATGAGGACGATCTGGGACGAGCTCGCGGCCGCGGGCGTCAGCGGGAAGTACTACTTCAACGACGTGCCCTTCCTCGCGCTGTGGGGATCGAAGTACATCGGCATCTCGCACCAGTACTCCGACTTCCTCGCGGACTGCGCGAGCGGCTCCCTTCCGGCGGTGTCGTTCGTCGACCCGCGCTTCGAGGACGAGTCGTCCGGCACCTCCGGCGACGACCACCCGCACGCCGACCTCCGCAGCGGCGAGCTGTTCCTGGACGAGATCTACCACGCGGTCACGACGTCGCCGAACTGGGGCAGCACCATGCTCGTGATCAACTACGACGAGTGGGGCGGCTTCTTCGACCACGTGGTGCCGGGCACGGCCGCCGACGCGACCCCCGCGGCCGGCACCGGCCAGCGCGGCTTCCGGGTGCCGTCGATGGTGATCTCGCCGCGATCCCGGCGCGGCTATGTGGCGCACGGCACCTACGACCACACCTCCGTGCTGAAGGCGATCGAGTGGAGGTTCGGCCTCCCCGCCCTCACCCCGCGCGACGCCGGCGCGCGGAACATCGCGGAGGTCCTCGACTTCGCGTCGGCGCCCAACCCGGCCGCGCCCGCCTACACCGTGCCGCCGTTCGTCGCTGGCCCGGCGTGCGCCCCGGTCGGACCGCCCGCCGCCGAGGAGTGGGCCCCGCTCAAACAGAAGGCCGTCGCAGAAGGGTGGACGCTCCCGTGACCATCAGGACAACACGCACACGCCTCATCGCCGGCCTCGCCGTCGCGGCAGCAGCGGTCGCAGGCGTCGCCTTCGCCTTCCTGCCGTCCGCCACGGCGACCGTGAGCGCCGCCACGACAGGCTCCTCCCTCCCCGGCGCGAAGCACGTCTTCGTGATCAACCTGGAGAACAAGGGCTACGACGAGACCTGGGGGCCCGGCTCCGCGGCGCCGTACCTGTCCACCACGCTGCGCAGCCAGGGCGTGCTGCTCGACTCCTACTACGGGACCGCCCACAACTCGCAGCCGAACTACGTGGCCGAGATCTCCGGCCAGGGCCCGAACCCGCAGATGCAGGCCGACTGCCAGACCTACTCGCCGTTCGTGGGCACCGGGACCGCCTCCCCGGCCAGGCGGTCGGCGACGGCTGCGTGTTCCCGTCCACGGTGACGACGGTCGCCGACCAGCTCACCGCGTCCGGCCGCACCTGGAAGGGCTACATGGAGGACATGGGGACGCCGTGCCGGCATCCCGCCCTCGGCGCCGTCGACGACACGCAGAAGGCGAAGGTCGGCGACCAGTACGCCGCCCGCCACAACCCGTTCGTGTACTTCCAGAGCCTGACGGGAACGGCGGCCTGCGCCGCGAACGACGTCGACCTCTCTCACCTCCCTACCGACCTCGCGTCCGTCACGACGACGCCGAACTTCTCCCTGATCACGCCGAACCTGTGCGACGACGGCCACGACTCGCCGTGCGTCGACGGGAGGCCGGGCGGGCTGGCCGGCGCCGACGCCTGGCTCAAGCAGTGGGTGCCGACGATCACCTCCTCGCCCGCCTTCAAGCAGGACGGCGTGCTCGTGATCACCTTCGACGAGTCGGACGGCCCGCAGTCGGACGCCTCCAGCTGCTGCAACGAGGGGCCGGGGCCGAACTCGGCCCTCCCCGGCATCTCGGGCCTGGGCGGCGGCCGGGTCGGGGCGCTCGTGCTCTCGCCGTTCGTCAAGGGCGGCACCTGGTCCACGACCCCGTACAACCACTACAGCCTGCTCGCGAGCATCGAGGACACCTTCGGGCTGCCCTACCTGGGCTACGCCGCGACGCCGGGGCTCAACCGCTTCGGGCTGGACGTGTACAACTACCGCAACTGAGCGACGTCGGAGACCGGGAGCCGGACGAGCTCCAGCCGCATCTCCATCAGGCGACCGTGGCGGCCAGGCGGCGCAGCACCTCGGTCGTCAGCTTGTCGAGCGACTGGTGCATGCCCGCGTACGCGAACACCGACATCAGGCTGCGCGACCAGCCGCTCTCGGTGATCGTGAGCTCGGTGAGCCCGCCCACGTCGGCGAACTCCACGACCGTGCGGATGTTCTGCGTGAAGCCCTCGGGGAGCTGGTCGTCGGGCAGCGGAACACCCTCCGCGTCGGTGATGCTCTGCGTGAACTCGAGCCGCTCCTCCGGTACGACCGCGGTGTAGGTGCCGCCGGTGAAGCTCTCGGCGCCGCCCTGGTACTCGGGCGCGAGCATGCTGAACACGTAGGAGCCGCCCTCCCGCAGGTCGATCTGCGCCGAGGGCGAGGTGTAGTCCTCGGGCCCCCACCACTCGGTGACCAGCTCGGGGTCGGTCCACAGCCGCCACACGGTGGCGACCGGCGCGTTCAGGATGCGCCGCACCACGATGTCCGTCGTCTCGTTCGTCATGAGAGTTCTCCCCTGTCTCGTGTCTTCTCGATGTGCGCGGCCAGCTTGTCCATCCGCGCGTTCCACTGCCGGGTGCGGTCGGCCAGCCAGCCCTCCGCCCCGGCGAGCGCCGAGACGTCCAGCCGGTAGACGCGCTGCTGCGCCCGCCTCTCCACGGTCACCAGGCCCGCCTCGCGCAGCACCTTGAGGTGCTGGGAGACGGCGGACGCGCTGGTCGTGAACTCCGCACCGATCTCCCCCGCCGCCAGCTCACCGCGCCGGGCGAGCAGGTCCACGATGGCCGCCCGGGTGGGGTCGGCCAGCGCGGCGAAGGCGGAGGTGGGGGTGGTCATGGGTCGATAATACAGCGACAGCTTAATTAAGGCAATACCGAAACACAGGGAGCGGGGTTCAGTACGGCTGCACCTCGAGCTCGGTGGCGAACGTGCGGAACCGGTCGCGATCGGAGTGCATCCTCCACAGCAGCTCGGCCAGGACCTCCGGGTCCTTCTGACCGTCGCCCCGGATGATCCCGCCCGGGATGATGAGCTGCGCGACGTGGATGTCCGTGTCCCGCAGCGCCTGGTCGAGCATCTCCGCATACGCCGTCTCGCCCGCGAACGCGATCGACGTGCCGGCGAAGTGCTGCACCGGCTGAACGGCGCTGCCGCCGTTGACGAACAGGATCGTGCCGCGGCCGAGCACCCGCATCCCCTGAAGCACCTGGTGCACTGCCGCGACCGGCCCGAGCACCGAGAACTCGAACGCGGCCTGGATGTCGTACACGGTCGACTCCAGCACCGGCCGCAGGAAGTCCTTCGCCGGGAGCGGGTTGTAGCTGAGCACCTCGATCGGGCCGAGCTCCTGCGCGGCGAGGTCGAGCGCCTTCACCAGCGCCTCGGGATCGCGCACGTTGGCGGCATACCCTTTCGCGGCGATGCCGTCGGCCGCGAGATCGGCCGCGAGGGAGTCGAGCCGCTCCTGGCTGCGGGAGACGAGCGCGACGCTGAAACCTTCACGCCCGAAGCGCCGGGCGAGCGCCTCGCCGAGCTGGCGGCCTGCGCCGATGATCGCGAGAGTAGTCATGCGCCCACGTTACCCGGGACGTCGCGGAGGCCGATCGCGGTAGGAATCCGTCCGCCTCCCCACCTGCGCAACACCTGGGCGAAGCCTCCCGGAAGCCTGCGATCCGGTTGACCCCGCCACCAGCGCGTCTACCGTGTCGCGTCATCACTCGCGTCCGCGGCGGAGACCCCTACTCCGCACCGCCGGGCGCACAGGAAGAGGTACCGATGTCGTTACTCAAGAAGCTGCTCGTCGCCGCCGCCGCGGCGGCCCTCGGATCGCTGGCGGTCGCCCTGCCCGCCCAGGCGGACACCGTCTCCGTCTCGCCCCCGGCGCCAACGACTGGTCGTGCGTGCCGTCCGCCGCGCACCCGTACCCGGTCATCCTCGTGCCGGGGACGTTCGAGAGCATGGCGAAGAACTGGTCCACCATGTCGCCCGTGCTCAAGCAGGCGGGCTACTGCGTGTTCGCCCTGGACTACGGGCAGTACAACGGCGTGGACGCGTCCGGCCCGATCGCCCAGTCCGCGCAGCAGCTCTCGCCGTTCGTGGACGCCGTGCTGGCCTCCACGAAGGCCACGAAGGTCGACCTCGTCGGTCACAGCCAGGGCGGGATGATGCCGCGCTACTACCTGGGCTTCCTCGGCGGCGCCAAGAAGGTGCACCAGCTGATCGGGATCGCGCCCTCCAACCACGGCACGCACGGCGTCATCGTCCCGGGACCGGACGGGCTGCCGGCGCTCACGAGCGCGGACCCGTCGGCGTGCCCGGCGTGCGCCGACCAGACGGCCGGCTCGGCGTTCCTGCAGAAGCTCAACTCGATCGGCGACACTGTGAAGGGACCGAGCTACACCGTCATCTCGACCACCCACGACGAGGTGGTGACGCCGTACCAGAGCCAGGCGCTGAGCGGCTCGCCCACGCAGGTCACCAACACCGTCATCCAGGACAAGTGCCCGGCCGACCCGATCGAGCACGACCAGACACCCAACGACCCGGTCGTGCAGCAGCTCGTGCTGGAGGCGCTGAGCGTGCCGAACGGCCCGGCCGACCCGGCCTACCAGCCGAACTGCACCTGACCGGACGCTGACGCTCGGTCACAGCGGCACGCCTGCGCCGGTCTCCACGAACCGGCGCAGGCTGCCGACGACGAAGTGGTCCCAACCCGCCGAGCACGCGTCGTAGCACTGCTTCGCCGGCGTGAGGCCCTCGTGGGTGAACGTCAGGCGCGTCCCGTCGCCGGACGGCTGGAGGTCGAACACGATCCGCGTGCCGGTCCACGGGTCGGGCTCGTCCACGAAGCCGAGCTCGCTGTCGATCACGTCCCAGACGATGCGGCGCCCCGGCTCGAACACGGTGACGCGCTGCGTGCTGTCGTGCAGGTCGCGGTAGCGGTACGTGAACTCGTCGCCCACGCGGTCGGCCGCGCCGGTGACGTCGCCGAGCCACCACCGGCCGACGTCCGCGATGGCGGCGGAGACGTCGTCCGGGCTGCGGTCGAGGTCGATCGTGGTGGTGTAGTCGGTGGCGGTCTGTGTGGTCATGGTGTCCTCCGTTCGGTGCGCGGATCGTCGACCCGCGGTTGTCGATTCACCGGGGCAGACGCCGCCGGGCGCCAGAACTGGTCACGCCTCCTCGACCAGTCCGTGGCGTCGACGGTGTCGACACAGACGAGACGGACGACCAGAATCGGATCGCCGGGGAGAGAGGGACGATGGACGACCAGCTGCTCCACGCCGCGCTCGGCGGGGACCGCGCCGCGTTCGACGCCCTGACCGCGCCGCACCGCCACGAGCTGCACGTGCACTGCTACCGGATGCTCGGCTCGGTGCAGGACGCCGAGGACGCCGTGCAGGACACCCTGCTCAGCGCCTGGCTGGGGCTGGCGGGCTTCGAGGGCCGCTCGTCGCTGCGGACGTGGCTGTACCGCATCGCGACGAACCGCTGCCTCAACATCCTGCGCGCCGGGCGCCGCAGGCCGGCCGAGGTGGAGCCTCCCGTCGCCCGGCCGACAGCCCTCGGCGAGGTGTCGTGGCTGGAGCCGTACCCCGACACGCTGCTCGACGGCCTCCCCGACTCGGCCCCCGGACCGGAGGCCCGCTACGAGTCCCGGGAGGCCATCACCCTGGCGTTCACCCGCGCGCTGCAACTGCTGCCGCCCTCCCAGCGCGCGGCCCTCATCCTCCGCGACGTGCTCGGCTACCCCGCTGCGGAGGCCGCCGACCTCCTGGACGTCACGGTCGACTCCCTGAACGGCTCGCTGAAACGCGCCCGAGCGGCACTGGCGGGGGCGCCTCCCGCGCTCGACCCGATCGACCCCGACCCGGAACTGCTCGACCGCTTCGTCAGCGCCTTCACGTCCGGCGCGGTCGCAGACCTGGTCGCCCTGATGACGGACGACGTCTGGGTGCGGATGCCCCCGCTGCCGTTCGAGTACCACGGTCCGGGCGCGGCGGCGGCGTTCTTCAGGCCGATGACGGACCACCGGCGGACGATCGAACGGATGGTGCCGACGGCAGCGAACGGGCAGCCGGCCTGGGGCGAGTACGTGCGCGACCCGGTGTCCGGCGGCCTGCACCTGGTGGGCGTGCTGGTGGTGGGGGTCACCGGTGGACGGGTGAGCGAGGTCACGCACTTCGAGCCGGGTGCGGGGGCATGGCTGGGGTTGCCCCGGCGGTGGGAGGGGTGAGGGGAGGCCGTTCTCCCCCTTCTTGGGGGTCTGGCTTATCGCCCCAGACATGGGAACCTCACACTATGAGGAAACCTCATGTAAGCCCCTCGCGCCCACTGCGGCGCCGGCTTCGGCTCCGCACGGTCATCGGCGGTGCGATGGCGACCGTCCTGATGGCCTCGGCCGCGCTGGTCGCCGGGCTGCCCGCGTACGCGGACGACGGCTGCAACGCCGCTCCCAACCCGATCGTGTGCGAGAACGCGCTCCCGGGCTCGGACCCGTCGGTCTGGGACGTCAGCGGAGCCGGCGATGGCACCATCCAGGGCTTCTCGACCGACATCAGCGTCGACATCGGCGGGACGATCGGGTTCAAGATCAACACGGACGCGTCCGCGTACACCATCCAGATCTTCCGCACCGGCTACTACCAGGGGCTGGGCGCACGCAAGATCGCCGATGTGACGCCGTCCGCAACCCTTCCGCAGACGCAGCCCGCCTGCTACTGGGACCCGACGGTCGAACTCACCGATTGCGGCAACTGGGCGCAGTCGGCATCGTGGACGGTCCCGCCTTCGGCGGTCTCCGGCGTCTACATCGCACTGCTCACCCGCGCGGACACGGGCGGGCAGAGCCAGATCACGTTCGTCGTCCGCAACGACGCGAGCCATTCGGACATCCTCTACCAGACCTCGGACCCGACCTGGCAGGCGTACAACACCTACGGCGGCTCCGACTTCTACCAGGGCGCGGCGAACGGCCGGGCCTACAAGATCAGCTACAACCGCCCGATCGTCACCCGCGGCGTCAACTCGGGCCGGGACTTCTACTTCAGCGCTGAGTATCCCGAGGTGCGCTTCCTGGAGAAGAACGGCTACAACATGTCGTACCTCTCCGGCGTCGACACCGATCGCTACGGTTCACAGTTGCTGAACCACAAGGTCTTCCTCTCGGTCGGGCACGACGAGTACTGGTCGGCGAACCAGCGGGCCAACGTGCAGGCGGCGATCAACGCCGGGGTGAACGTGCAGTTCCTCTCCGGCAACGAGATGTACTGGCACACCCGCTACGAACCGTCGGTCGCCGGGACACCGACGAACTACCGCACCCTGGTGTCCTACAAGGAGACCTGGTCGAACGCGAAGATCGACCCGACCCCGGAGTGGACCGGCACCTGGCGCGACCCCCGGTTCGCCTCCCAGGCCAACGGCGCGGGACTCCCGGAGAACGCCGTCAGCGGCACCATGTTCATGTCCAACCTGACCGATCTGCCCATCACGGTCACGGCCGCGCAGGGCAAGACCAGACTGTGGCGCAATACGAGCCTGTCCTCCCTCGCCGCCGGGACGACGGCGGCCCTCGCGCCGCACACGGTGGGCTACGAGTCCGACGAGGACGTCGACAACGGCTTCCGACCGGCCGGCTTGATCGACCTGTCCACGGTGAGCGGAACCGTCCCGTCGTACATGCTGGACTTCGGCAACACCACCGGCACCGCGACCACCACCCACCACGTCACCCTCTACCGGGCGTCTTCCCGAGCCCTCGTCTTCTCCGCCGGCTCGATTCAGTGGTCCTGGGGACTGGACCAGACCCACGACGGCGCCGGCGCCGCCGCCGACCCACGCATGCAGCAGGCGCAGGTCAACCTGATGGCCGACATGGGCGCCCAGCCCGGGTCCCTGCAGTCCGGCCTGGTGGCGTCGACCGCCAGCACGGACACCACACCCCCGACCGCGGTCATCACAGCGCCTTCGTCCGGAGCGAGCATCGCGAACGGCGCGTCCGTCACCGTGACCGGCACGGCATCCGACGTCGGCGGCGTCGTCGCCGGCGTCGAGGTGTCCACCGACGGCGGCACGAGCTGGCACCCCGCGACCGGAACGACCTCGTGGACATACACCTACGTGCAGAACGGCCTCGGAGCGCAGACGATCGACGTCAGGGCGACCGACGACAGCGCCAACACGTCGACGCCGATCTCCCGTCCGGTCACGGTGACCGGCCCCTCGTCCATCTTCGGGTCACAGGTCCCAGCGGTGGCGGATGCGGGCGACGCTTCCTCCCTGGAGGTGGGCCTCCAGTTCACGGCGCTGCAGAATGGCTTCATCACCGGGGTGCGCTTCTACAAGAGCACGGCCAACACCGGCACGCACACCGGCTCGCTGTGGGATGCCGCCGGCAACCGGCTGGCGACGGTGACGTTCAGCGGTGAGAGCGCATCGGGTTGGCAGACGGCGAACTTCGTCTCGTCGGTCGCCGTCTCCGCGGGCACGAAGTACGTCGTGTCGTACTCCGCCCCGGCCGGTCACTACTCCGCCCAGACCGACGCCTTCGCGTACCGCGGCCCGACCGACAACGTCTTCTCGGTCGCCGGCGGCTTCGGCGCAGCCCCCGCCGGGGTGTACTCCACGTCGGTCGGCACCTTCCCGCAGGCATCGTACGAGAGCTCGAACTACTTCGTGGACGCCGTCTTCTCCGCGGTCGACAACTCGCCCCTGGTCGCGACCGGACAGTGGCCGCTGCCCGGGTCCTCCAGCGTGCCGCCGGCGACGACGATCGGCGCGGTGATGTCCAAGGCGGTCGACCCGGCCAGCATCGCCTTCACGGTCACAGACGCCGGGGGCACCACAGTCGGGGGCACCGCCACGGACGCGGCCGCGACTCACACCGCCACCTTCACGCCCACGTCGGCCCTGAAGAACGCGGTGCGTTACTCGGTCACGACGACGGCTCGGGACCTGACCGGCAAGACGCTGTCATCGGGAGGCACCTGGAGTTTCGTCACGGCCCAGCCCGATCCGGCGCCGGGCGTCTGCCCGTGCAGTCTGTTCTCCGACTCCACCGTGCCCTCCATCCTCCAGGTGAACGACTCGCCGGTCACCCTCGGCGTGCAGTTCGCCAGCACGGTCGCCGGCGCGGTCACCGGCATCCGGTTCTACAAGAACTCCACCAACACCGGCACCCACGTCGGCACGCTCTGGAGCACCAGCGGACAGCAGCTCGCGACCGGGACCTTCACCGGCGAGTCCACAGCGGGCTGGCAGACGCTCACCTTCGCCACACCCGTGAACATCACGGCGAATACGGACTACGTCGTCTCGTACCGCACGACGACGGGCAGCTACTCCGTGACCCCGGGCGCCTTCTCGGGCTCCGGGGTGAGCAACCCGCCGCTCGTCGCCGGGACCTCGATGGGCCGCTACTCGTACGCCGACGGCTTCCCGAACACGGCATCCACGTCGAATTACCTGGTGGATGTGGTGTTCGCCACACCCGCCGATCCGCTGACGGTCGTCTCCGAGTCGCCGGCCGGTGGCGCGGTGGGCGTCAGCCCCGCGACCCCGGTGTCGATCACCCTCTCGAGCCCCATCATCAGCGGGTACGCACTGTCGGTCTCCGCGGGAGGCACACCCACCGCAGGCACGACCTCGCAGTCGAGCGACGGCGCGACGATCACGTTCACCCCTGCCGCTGCGCTCCCGAACGGGGCGACGGTGGTCGCGACGCTCTCCGGCGCCCGAGCCGCTGGAGGGGCGACACTCGCGACACAGAGCTGGTCGTTCAGCGTCAAGGCCGCCCCGCCGCCCGCGCTGACCCTGGGCGACTTCACCTCCGACGGCCACGCCGACGTGCTCGCCCGCGACGGCAGCGGCGCCCTCTACCTGTACCGCGGCAACGGGGCGGCCGGCTGGCTGAACCCGACGGTCGTCCGGGTGGGTTCCGGATGGAACGTCATGACCGCGATCGTCTCGCCGGGGGACTTCGACGGCGACGGCCACAACGACGTCCTCGCCCGGGACGCCGCCGGCGCGCTGTGGCTCTACCCCGGCGACGGCGCGGGAGGGTGGGGCGCACGCCGGCTGGTGGGCGCCGGGTGGAACATCATGACCACGATCGTCGCCGCGCATGACTTCACCGGAGACGGCCACCCGGACATCTTCGCGGTCGACGCCTCCGGTGCGCTGTGGCTGTATCCCGGTGATGGGCACGGGGGCTGGCTCGCCCGGCAGGCCATCGGAACCGGCTGGAACGTGATGACCGCGATCGTCGGAGTCCGGGACTTCGGCGGCGACGGCAACCCGGGCCTGCTCGCCCGCGATTCGTCCGGCCGGCTCTGGTACTACGCGCGCAGCGCCTCAGGCTGGAAGGCGCCGGTCGTCGTCGGAGTCGGCTGGAACGTGATGACCGCCATCGTCTCGGTCGGCGACTTCAACGGCGACGGGCACGACGACATCCTGGCGCGGACCTCGACGGGCGCGTTCGTCCTCTACCCGGCCAACGGCAAGCTGGGCTGGGGGCCCGTGACTCAGGTGGGTTCCGGCTGGAACATCATGACCTGGATCGGCTAGCCCCCGCAGACGCGGAGCCACAGCGGAGGCGCGCAAACCGCGCAGCGGGTTCGTCGGGCAGCGACGGCGAGAGGGTCTGTCACGCCGGGCCGGCGCTGGGCGGGACCGTCCCCGGAGGGAAGCCCTGGAACGTGACGGGACGGCGGAAGCGGCCGATCGCCGCCGTGCCGACGGAGGTCGTCCCCGCTGCAGTGCTGGCAGGATACGGGCCGCCGTGCGTCATCGCGGGAGAGACGGCGACGCCGGTGGGCCAGCCGTTCCAGACCAGGCGCCCGCTCTGCCGGGTCGCCTCGGCGATGAGCGCTCCCAGGCCCTCGTCCGCGCCGGACTCTGCGTGCACGGACGAGGTGAGGGTTCCGCCGATCGCCCGCGCGGCTCCGGGGAGGCGCCGCACGTCGTCGTAGCCGACGACGAGGGCGCTCGGGCCGAAGCGCTCCTCACCGAGCGAGTCCACGTCGCGCTCGAAGGTCTCCAGGTCGGTCCCATACAGGCTCGGGGTCACGCCGGCGGACCGGACGGAGCCCTCCAGCACCGTCCTGACCCCGGGATGATCGAAGCGTGCGGACAGCCCCTGATAGCCGCTGAGTATCCGCTCGTTCAGCATCGGCGCGGCGTCGCTGTCGGCGAGCGCGTCCGCGACCGCGGAGGCGAACGCCTCTCCGTCGGGCACGAACACGATGCCCGGCTTGGTGCAGAACTGGCCGGCGCCGAGCGTGAACGACCCGGCGAAGCCGGCGGCGATCTCCGGCAAGCGGGCCGCGGCGGCCTCCCGGGTGACATAGACGGGGTTCACCGAGCCCAGTTCGCCGTAGAACGGGATCGGGTCCGGCCGCGCTGCGGCGAGATCGAAGAGCGCCCGGCCACCGGCGAGCGAGCCGGTGAAGCCCACCGCCGCGATGGCCGCATGCTGCACGAGCGCGGCGCCGGAGTCGAAGCCCTCGACCAGGCCGAAGACCCCGGCCGGCAGGCCGGCCGCGCGCACCGCTTCGGCCACGTGGGCCGCCGTCCTCCGGGAGAGCTCCGGGTGCCCGGGATGCCCCTTGACCACCACCGGGCAGCCGGCGGCGAGGGCGGAGGCGGTGTCGCCGCCCGCCACGCTGAACGCGAACGGGAAGTTGCTGGCCGCGAAGACCGCGACAGGACCGAGCGGCACCACGTACCGACGCAGTTCGGGGAAGCCGGAAGGCTGATCCACGACCACTCCGGACTCGCCGGCGATCAGCTCCGCGAACGCCCGGAGCTGACCGGTCGTGCGGAGCACTTCACCGGCGAGACGGCCGGCGCCGAGGTGCGTCTCCGCGTCGGCGAGCGCGACGAGGGCAGCGCTGTCGCCGTCGAGGCGGTCCGCGATGTCGATCAACAGCGCGGCGCGCGCCTCGGCCGAAGCGTCCGCGTACCCGGCTGCCGCGTCGGCGGCGGCGAGGCACGCCGCGTCCACCCCGTCCAGAGTCGCCGCGCTCACCGGGCCTCCAGGAAGTCCCACGACGCGCGGCCCTGCGCCACCGGGTTCGTGACGGACGAGACGTCCTGGACCTCGACCGTCACCCGGTCGCCGACCCGCAGCGTGAAGTCGTCCGCCGGGACGATGCCCGTGCCGGTGGAGAGCCACGCGCCGTCCGGGAAGTTCTCCGCTCGGAACAGATACTCGACCAGCTCGGTGAGCGGCCGTGCCAGCGACGCGGTGGAGGTCGCGTCGTCCACGATTGTGCGGCCGTCGCGCTCGATGCGCAGGCGGATGCCGAGAGCGGCCGCGTCGACCTCCCACGCCGGGCGGATCGCCGGGCCGATGGCGCACGCGCCGGCGAACACCTTGGCCTGCGGCAGGTAGAGCGGGTTCTCGCCCTCCAGCGATCGCGAGCTGACGTCATCGCAGACGCCGTAACCGACGATCTCGCCGTGCCGGTTGGCGATGACCGCGAGCTCCGGCTCCGGCACGTCCCACGAGGAGTCCTCGCGGATCGCGATCGGCTCGCCGTCGGTGACCACGCGCCACGCGGCCGACTTGAAGAACAGCTCCGGGCGCTCCGCGGCGTAGACCCGGTCGTAGATGTCGGGGTCGCTCGACTCGTCCATGCGGGCGGAGCGCGAGCGCAGGTAGGTCACCCCGCTCGCCCATACCTCCGTCCGGCCGTCGATCGGGGCGGCGGCTGCGGCGAGCTCCGTCGGGGCGAGCTCGCCCTCCAGGAGCGTGCGGAGCTCGGCCGACCGCAGCCGGAGCAGTTCGGCCAGCGAGGCGACGGGGACGAGCCGGGGGCCGTCCTCGCGGTGGGCGATGACACGGCCGTCGGTGGAACGGTACAGGTGCACAGTGGCCTCCTAGCTGACGGGGACGAGCGGTTTGGTGAAGTACGAGCGCGCGTCGTCGGGACGGATGTCCGCCACGGCGTCGTCGAACAGACGCATGGGGTGCGAGCGGTAGGGATGCTCGGCGATGGCCTCCAGGTCGAGCTCGATGCCCAGCCCGATCCCCTCGGGGATGAGGATGTCGCCGTCCTCGGTCAGCTGCAGCGCCTCGTTCGAGATGTCGCCGCGCCACGGCACGTCGACCGCCATGATCTCCAGGTACCGGAAGTTCGGCAGCGCCGCCCCCAGCTGCAGCGTCGCCGCCGTGGAGAGCGGCCCCGACGGGTTGTGCGGCGCGAACGGCACATAGCGCGCGGCCGCCAACGTCGAGAGGAAGACCAGCTCGGACAGGCCGCCGGCGTGGGTGACGTCCGGCTGGATGTAGTCGACGGCTCCGCGTTCGAGCACCGGCAGGAAGGCGTTGCGGCCGAACCAGCGCTCCCCCGCTGCGATCGGGATCGGCGACTTCGAGCGGATCTCCACGAGCGCGTCGACGCTGTCCGGCGGGCTCGGCTCCTCGAAGAACACCGGCTGGTACTGCTCGAGCTCGCGCGCGATCCGGATCGCGTTCGGCACGTCGAAGCGCCCGTGGCCCTCGATGAACAGCTCGATGTCGTCTCCGACCGCATCGCGGACGGCCGCCACGGGCTCGAGCATCCGGCGCAGGTCCCGCGCCCCGACGGTGAGGTCGGCGGCCTCGAACGGGTCCCACTTCAGCCCGCGGAAGCCCTGGGCGACGGTCCCGATCGCGGCCTCGGCGAAGTCCTCCGGAGTGCGGGCGCCGGAGAACCAGCCGTTCGCGTACGCACGCACCCGGTCGCGCGTCCGGCCGCCGAGCAGCCGGTGCACGGGGACGCCGAGCGCGCGGGCGGAGACGTCCCACATGGCGGTCTCCAGAGCGCTCAGCGCGGTCATCGAGACCGGGCCGCCGCGCCAGTACGAGTCGCGGTTGAGCCGGTAGATCGTCTCCGCGATCCGGGTGGGGTCGGCGCCGAGGACGCGTTCCGCGAGCAACCGGACCGCGCCGACGACGGCGTGCTCCTGGCCTTCGAGCGTCGCCTCGGCCACACCGGTGAGCCCCTCGTCGGTGCCCAGCAGGACGAAGACGAGATTGGTGCGGTAGAAGTCGACCACGACGGTGTCGAGACTGGTGATCTTCATAGCGGTGGTGCTATCCCTTCACGGCGCCGGCGGTCATACCGCTGACGACGTAGCGTTGTGCGAACAGGTAGAAGGCGACGGCCGGCAGCGTGAACAGCAGCGCGACCGCCATGATGCTCTGGATCGAGGTGTCCTGCTCGCCGATGAAGCCGGCGACGCCGACCGACGCCGGCTGCAGGCCCTTGTCGAAGACGAACGTCACGGCGAAGACGTACTCGTTCCAGGCGCTGAAGAACGCGATCACCGCCGAGGCCGCCACCGCGGGTGCGATGAGCGGCAGGATGACGCGGCTGAGCACCGTGAACGGCCGGCCGCCGTCCACGCGGACGGCCTCGTCGAGCTCGCGCGGAACACCGTCGATCGCACCCTTCAGGATGAGGGCGACGACGGGCAGCGCGAACGCGGTGTCGGCGAGGATCAGGCCGTGCAGCGAGTTGAGCAGCTCGAACCGGCGGAAGATCGAGAACAGCGGGACCACGAGCAGGGCCTCCGGCAGCATCTGCGTGAAGAGCAGCGCCACCGCGATGACGACCTTCCCGCGGAAGCCGAACCGCGAGAGCGCGTAGCCGAGCGGAATGCCCAGGCCCACGGCCAGGACCGTGGTGCCCGCGGCGACGATCAGGCTGTTGAGCAGCCAGCCCAGCACCTGCCCGTCCGCCAGCACGTCGGCGAAGACGCCCATCCGGCCGAAGTCGGGCAGCAGGCTCGTGCCGCCGCTGTACAGGGCGGAGTCCGGTGTCAGCGCTGTGACGAACATCCAGTAGACCGGGAAGATCGCCAGGCCGAGGACGACCAGGACCGCGATCATGCGGGCGGTCACCCCGAAGCGTCGTGCGGTGCGCATCATGCCTCCCGTGCCGCGGCCCGCGCGACGAGTCTGCTGCCGGCGATGACGATGACCGAGATGACGATGCCCACCATCCCGATCGCCGCGGCGACGCCGAGTTGTTTGGATTCGAACGCCTGCGAGTAGAGGTCGATCACCAGCGTCCGCGTCGAGCCGAGCGGGCCGCCGCGCGTCATCAGCCAGATCAGCTCGAACCGTCGCAGCGACCAGATCGTCATCAGCACGGCGACGAGGCCGACCGTCGGCTTGAGCACCTGCCAGGTGACGACACGGAACACCGTCCAGCGTCCCGCGCCGTCCATCGACGCCGCCTCGACCAGTTCCTGCGGCACCGACTGCAGAGCCGACAGCAGCACGACCGCCACGAACGGGACGAGCTGCCAGATCGTCGTGAGGAGGATCGTCGCGAGAGCGAGCCGCGGGTTGTCCAAGGCGCCGCTGGCGCCCGGGTCGATGCCGACGGCGCGCAGCAGTCGCGTCAGGATGCCGAACTGCGGGTTGAACATCCAGGTCGCGATCAGGGCGACGGCGATGCCGGGCGCGGCCCACGGGATCGTCACCAGCGAACGGGCGACGCCCCGGCCGGGGAACCGCCCGTTCAGCAGCAGCGCCACGATCAGGCCCAGCCCGACGGAGCCCACCACGCAGCAGACGACGTAGACCGCCGTCGTCAGCAACGTCTGCTGGAACTCCGGGTCGGCGAACACGCGCTGGTAGTTCGCCAGGCCCACCCAGACGCTCACCGCAGGGTTGAGGAGGGTCGTCCTCGTGAAGCTCAGGTACACCTCCTGAACCAGCGGGACCAGCTGGAAGACGACGATGTAGAGCACGGCCGGCGCCAGGAAGGCGTACGGCGTCCACGGGCTGCCGACGACGCGGCGGCGCCGGCGGGCGGACAGCGGTTCCGCCGGCGCCCGCCGCACCTGCTCCGGGGGCTGTGCGGGGTGCGGGGCCGCGCCTCGCGGCGCGACCCCGTCGTGGTGCTCACTGCCCGACCAGCTCAGCTGCCTGCTTCTGAGCAGTCTGCATCGCCGACTTCATGTCCTTCTCCCCCTTCAGAGCGGAGAGGACCTGGGTGACGACGATGTGACGGATGTCCGGGGTCTGCGCTCCGAAGCCGAGGACGATCTGCGGAACGCCCGAGTCGGTCAGGTCGTCGAGGACCGGCAGGAAGGGGTACTTCTGCAGGCTGGCCTCGCTGCGCTTAGTGGGTGTCGCGACGCTGCTGGCGCCGAGCACCTCCTGCAGCTTCACCTGCTGGGCGGGCTTGAGCAGCCAGTGGATGAAGTCGGCGGCGGCGTCCTTGTGCTTGCTGTTCGCGTTGACCACGATCGGGGCGAGGAGGGCACCCTGCTTCTTCACCGGGAACGGGATGCGGGCGACCGAGAACTTCAGCTGCGGGTTCGCCGCGGTGGTGGCCGTGGCGTAGCCGCCGTTGTTGAGCTCCATCCCGACCTTGCCGTTGGCGAACATCTTGCGGAAGGTCGCAGCGTCGGCGCCCTTCGGGATCACGTTCGCGTCGTACAGCTTCTGGTACGCCTCCAGGCCCTTGATGACGTTCGGCGAGTCGATCGTCAGCTTCTTGCCGTCCGACCAGTTGCCGCCGAAACCGAGCACGTAGTTGAAGATGTCCTGCCAGACGCCGGCCTCCTCCGCCTGGGTCTGCCGGAAGGCGAGACCGTAGGTGTCGCCGGCCGTGAGGCTCTTGGCGGTCTGCAGGAACTCGTCGAACGTGGTCGGCGGCGTCGGGATCAGGTCGGTGTTGTAGAACATGCCGTAGTTCGCGTCCTCGAACACGACGCCGTAGCGGTGACCGTCGACCGTCAGGTACTTGTCGGGGCCGGGGATGAGGTGGAGCGCCTTGGCGTCGATCTGGTCGTCGAGCGGCTCCAGGAGGCTCGACCCGGCCGCGGCCTCGAACTCCGGCATGTCGAAGCGGACGATGTCGGGGCCTTCGCCGCCGCCCATCTGCGTCAGGACCGTCTGGCCGAAGGTCGGGTACGGGACGGACGCGGGCTTGACGGTGACGATCTTCTGACTGGCGTTGTATTCGTCGATGAGCTTCTGGAGGCCGGGGCCGCGGCCCGGGTCGCCGAGCGTCGACGCCGCGAACGTGATCGTCGCGGGCTTCGGCGTGTTCGCCCCGGCGGTGCTGCTGGGGCTGGAGGACGAGCATCCCGCGAGGGCGACGGCGCCCACCGCGAGCGTTGCGACCAAGCCCAGCACTCTGCTGCGGCGAGGGGGACGTGACTGCATGGCCTACTCCTTCGTAAACGGTGCGGATGTCCGGATGGCTGATCCGAATTAATAGGAATAATAGTAACAATACGTCTAAACGCAAAAAGAGCCGGGCGCACGCATCCCGGACGGATAGGGTCCACTCATGGCAGATCTACACGCGGCCCTCGTGGACGCCCTCGGGCTCCGCATCGTCCGAGGCGACTATCCGCCGGGAAGCCGCATCGACGTCGACGCGCTGGAGCCGGAGTTCCGGGTCAGCAAGACGGCGATCCGCGAGGCGCTGCGCGTCATCCGCGAGAAAGGGCTGATCGACTCCTGGCCCAAGCGCGGCACCATCGTCACCAGCCGGGACCACTGGAAGCTGCTCGACGGCGACGTCATCCTGTGGCGGCGCGAGGCCCGGCGGGACGACGACCGCCTGCTCGCCGAGCTCTCGCAGCTGCGCGACGTGATCGAGCCCGCAGCGGCCCGGCTGGCTGCGGAGTTCCGCGACGACGCCGACATCGAGGCACTCCGCACGGCGTTCGCTGCGTTCGAGTCGGCCGGGCGCAACGCATCGCGTCTGGCGGAGGCCGACCGGGACTTCCACCTGACACTGCTGCACGCCACCCACAACGAGCTGATGGTGCGCCTCGACGTCGTCGTGATCCACGCGCTGGACGCCCGCAACCGCATCCAGCACCATCCCGGCGCGGACTGGCTCGACCCGGTTCCCGACCACAAAGCCGTGCTCGACGCGGTGGCCGCCGGGGACCCCGTCGCCGCCGAACGCGCCATGAAGCACGCGATCCGGGAGTCCGACCTCGACCTCCGCGGCGGGGAGCCCCCGTTCGACGCCACCGAGTCGGTCGAGCCTCCGGCGGCCGACTAAACGAGCGGAGGCCCGTTCAGCCCCACACGTCGGAGGCGATGTCCACGACCTCGCGCACCTTGGCCCACTGCTCCTCGCGCGTCAGCAGGTTGCCCTCCTCGGTCGAGGCGAAGCCGCACTGCGGGCTGAGGGCGAGCTGGCCGAGGGGCGCGAACCGGGCCGCCTGGTCGATCCGTCGCTTGATCACGTCCGGGTCCTCCAGCGCACCGGTCTTGGACGTGATGAGGCCGAGCACGACCCGCTTGTCGCCCTCCGGCAGGAACCTCAGCGGCTCGAACCCACCGGCGCGCTCGCTGTCGTATTCGAGGAAGTACCCGTCGAACTGCGTGTTGCCGAGCAGCTGCTCCGCGACCGGCTCGTAGCCGCCCGACGAGATCCACGTCGACCGGAAATTGCCGCGGCAGACGTGCGTGGTCACCGTGAGGTCATCGGGTCTGCCGTCGAGGATGCGGTTCAGCATCGCCGAATACCGTTCGGCGATGCCGTCGGTCTCGATGCCCCGCTCGCGGGCTTTGGCGAGCTCCGCCTCCGAGCACAGGTACGCCCAGGCGGTGTCGTCGAACTGCAGGTACCGCGCGCCGGCGTCGTAGAAGGCACGGAGGGCGTCGCGGTAGGCGCCGACGAGATCGTCGACGAGGTCGTCGCGTCCGCCGTACGCCGACGCGGAGATGTGGCCGGGCTCCAGCCGGAAGTCGAGCACGGTGGGAGCCGGGATCGTGAACTTGGGCACCGCCCCGGTCGTGTCCTCCACCAATGCCTTCAGCGATCGGAAGTGCTCCAGGAACGGATGGTCATCGCCGAACCCGATCCTCCCCGTCACTTCGAGGCCGCGGGGCTTGGTCTGCACACCCTGGAACTGGATGCCGTGATCGAGCTCGACGACCTCCACGCCGTCGAGGAGCCCGAAGAAGTCGAAGTGCCACCAGGCGCGACGGAACTCGCCGTCCGTCGCGACCTGCAGGCCCGCCTCCGCCTCACTGAGGACGAGCTCCCGGATCGCCGCGTCCTCGACGGCGCGCAGGGCGTCCCGGTCGATCGCGCCCGACGCGAACCCGTCACGGGCTGCGGCGAGCGCGGGCGGACGGAGGAAGCTGCCGACGACGTCGGCGCGGAACGGCGGAGTGGGCATTTCTCGAGGCTAGCGGATCGCTTTCGATGCGGCCGAGACGCCGGCGTGATCAGCTCGCCCGAGGCCGTCCAGGGAGAACGTCTCCGCAATCCAGTCGGCGATGATGCCCGCCACGTAGGGCATGTTGTCGATCGAGATGTGCTCCGTGCCGCCTTCCGGGTCGTCGAAGATCCGGAGTTCGCGGCGCGGGCTGTTCACCGCCTGGTCGTAGGTCTCGTGGGCGTAGCGCACCGGGATCTGGCGGTCTCCCGCACCGTGGGTGATCAGCAGCGGGACGGTGATCTTCTCGGCCACGCCGTTGAGGTGCATCCCCTCGGTCTTGGCGATGAACTCGTCCATGTCGTTCACTCCCCAGACCCAGAAGACGTGATCCCAATAGTGCGGGACCGGGTTCTCGCCCTCCCGGTTGCGGCGCGCCTCCTGCACGGCGGCCCAGTCGTGGTTCGCGCCCCAGGCGACGGCCAGCCTCAGGCGCTTCTCGAAGGCCGCGGCGCGCGGCGCGTAGTAGCCGCCGAGCGACCAGCCGACGATGCCGATCCGTTCGGGGTCGGCGTCGAGCTCGGCGGCGTGCTCCTCCAGCCAGTCGACGATCGCCGCCGCCCACACCTCGGTGTCGTGGCGGGCGGTCAGGCCGCGCAGGCGCAGGGCCTCGCCGGATCCGGGGGTGTCGATCATCAGGGTGGAGATGCCGCGGTCCGCGAGCATCTTCGGGAAGCCCGAGTAGTACATCATCTCCTTGGTCGAGTCGAGACCGTTCCACTGGATGATCACGGGGTGCGGGCCGTCGCCCGGCGCGCGGTAGAAGTAGCCGGGCAGCGACGCGCCCTCGTAGGGGATCTCGACGCGCGTGAGCGGGATGCGGCTCAACTCGACGTGCGTGAGGAGGAGGTCGATCGACTTCTGGTACGCGGCGTTGCGGCCCTCCCAGCGCGGCGACTGCAGCCGCTCGGCCTGGGACGTGTAGAGCGACGCCCGGTAGTAGGTCTCCCCCGCGCCGATCCGGCGGCCGGCCGCCTCGTCGGCGCGCGCCTTGGCGACGAGGCGGTCGGCGACGGCCTCCCACGCCGCGTACAGCTCGGCCGTCCCGGCGTCGTCGCCGTTCTGCGAGGCGAGCAGCACCGGCTTGCACGCCCGGTCGACCTCGTCGATGTAGCCGCCGTTGTTGAGGGTCGCGACGACGGCGAGGCTCCAGACGTAGTTGGTCGGGAAGTACATGAACACGGGAGGGCTCCTTCTACTGCGCGCCGGCCGCGATGCGGTCGGCGAGGTGTTTGGCTCCGGCGGAGGAGGCGAAGCCTCCGTCGACGGGGAGGTCGGCGCCGGAGATGTAGCCCGACGCGTCCGAGATCAGGAAGGCGGCGAGGCCGGCGACGTCGGCGGCCTCGCCGAGTCTTTCGAGCGGCGTCAGTTCGAGTTGCGCCTCCCGCATCGCGGATGGCGCGTTGGCCGTCATGTCGGTCTCGATGAAGCCGGGATGGATGGTGTTCACCCGGATGCCGCGCGGCCCGTACTCGGTCGCCGCGACGCGCGACAGCCCGCGCAGGCCCCACTTCGAGGCCGTGTATGCCGCTGTGTAGTGACCCGTGAGTCCGGCGACCGAGCCGACGTTCACGATCGAGGAGCCCGCTCCCATGAGCGGCGCGAGCGCGCGCATGCCGAGCATCGGCCCGGACAGGTTCACAGCGATGACACGGTCCCAGTCGGCACGCTCGGTCTGGTCGATGCCGGCGCGGTGGGTGATGCCCGCGTTGTTGATGAGGCCGCGGAGCGGGGTCCCGCCCAGTGTCTCGGCGAGGTCGGTCGCGAGCCGCGCCCAGGCGGCCTCGTCCGTGACATCCAGGTGACGGAAGTCGATCGCGTCGCCCAGCGGGCCATCCGGGTCGACGACGTCGGTCGCGACGACGTGCGCGCCCAGCTCGGCGAGCAGCCGCGCCTCCGCGGCGCCCTGACCGCGGGCTGCGCCGGTGACGACGACCGTCGCCCCGTCGAGGCCGGCGAGCAGATCGCGGACACTGGAGGTCACTGCGCGACCCGCTCCCGGCGGCTCCGGGCACGCGACCGCTCGCGCGCCGGCGGCAGCTCGGGCGCCTCGACGGCCCCGCCGACCGGGCCGGCCAGCTCGCCGATGCCCTCCACCACCATGCGCACGGTGTCGCCGTCGGTCACCGGAGGCGGCGTGAGCTCGCCGCGCCGGCCCCAGAGCTCGGCCAGGCAGCCGCCGTTGCCGATCGTCCCGGAGCCGAGCACGTCGCCCGGCACCACCCGCGAGTTGCGCGAGGCGTAGGCGATCAGCTCCGGGAACGGCCAGCCCATGTTCGATACGAGGTCGTGCCCGATGCGCTCGTCGTTCACGAACACCTCGGCCCGGACGGCGAGGAAGCCGTCGTCGTCGAGGAAGGGTGCGAGCTCGTCGGCCGTCACGATCCACGGCCCGAGGCTCGTCCCGAAGTCCTTGCCCTTGGCGGGGCCGAGGCGCACCTTCATCTCGCGCGACTGGAGGTCACGGGCGGACCAGTCGTTCATGATCGTGTAGCCGAAGATGACCCCGGCCGCGTCGTCGGCGGTGAGGTTCGCGCCGCCAGGACCGCCGATGACCGCCGCGACCTCCAGCTCGAAGTCGAGGCGGGCACTGACCGGAGGCCGCAGCACCTCGCCCGGCCCGAGCACCGTGTGCGGGTTGGTGAAGTAGAACGTCGGCGCCTCGTACCACTCGGGCACGACTTCGGACTTGCCGTCGACCGAGGCGCTCACGCCCTCCACGTGCTCCTCGAAGGCCACGAAGTCGCGGATCGAGGCGGGCACGAGCGGGGCGAGCAGCCGGACGTCCGCGAGGGCCGCGCCGTCGGCCTCCTCCACCGCCGCGAACAGCCTGTGCGTCTCGGCGAGCCCGCGCGCGAGCACGTCGCCCACAGTGAGGCCATCGGGGAACGGGACGACCCGGTCCCCAATCACGAACCCCTCGGAGGTGTCGTCGCCGTCGCGTGTCCAGCGGGCGATCCTCATGCGGGCTCCGCCATCCGGTGCGCGATGCCGAAGATGAGCCCGGGGGCGTCGGCCTCCCGGTCGTGGTCGATCTGCCACTGGCCGAGCTGCACGGAGGCCTCCACCACGGCCTGCGCGCGCGGCACGCGGCGGGCGTGGAAGGCGTCCCAGAGCGCGTCATCGACGGTGTCGGCGGCGAGCAGCAGCTCGGTCAGCACCAGCGCGTCCTCCAGCGCCTGCGCCGCGCCCTGCGCGATCGTGGGCGGGCAGGAGTGCGCCGCGTCGCCGATCACGACCGAGCGGCCGCGGTTCCACGGAGCCGGCACGATGTGCTGGGTGAACCAGGTGTAGTTGACGTGCGCCCCGGCCTGGAGGTCGGCCCGGATGTCGTTCCACGGTCCGCCGTAGGCCGCCGACTCCTCCAGCATGATCGCGACCGACTCCTCGTCGCTGAGACCGGTGCGGTCCTGCGCGGGCTCGACCAGGTAGGCGTACATCGTGTCCTCGCCGGTCGGCGTGTAGCCCGCGATGTAGACCGGGCCGCCGTAGTACAGCTCGCTGTGCTCGACGGAAGCCGGACGCGAGACGAACGACCGCCAGATGCCCATGCCGGTCGGCTCGGGCTTGGTCTCGATGCCGATCAGTTCGCGGACGGCCGAGTTGAGGCCGTCGGCGCCGACCAGGAGGTCGTAGGTGCCCGCGGGCGAGCCGTCGACCTCCACGGCGACACCGTCCTCGGCCTCGGTCACGCCCGTGACCTTCGCTCCGAACCGGACGTCCGCCCCCGCCGCCTGGGCGTGCGCGAGCAGGATGCGCGCCAAGTCCGGGCGGTACATCCCGCCCGTCGCCGGGAAGTCCGGGCCGCCGGTCTTCACCTCGGGCAGCTCGGCGATCGCCGGGGCGTCCGGCCCCGGCGCCCGCAGCGTGAGCCCTTCGAAGAAGTACCCCTCGCGCTGCACATCGTCCCAGACACCGAGGGCCGCGAAGGCGCGCAGTGCGTTGCCCTGCAGCGTGATGCCTGAGCCGAGCGCGCTCAGCTCCGGCTTGGACTCGAAGACGTCGACGGCGACGCCCGCCTTGGCGAGCTGAATGGCGGTGGCCAGACCCGCGACACCGCTTCCGGCGATCGCGACCTTGGTGACGGCGGTCATACAAGAACCTCTCTGTTCTTCTGCGTGCGCTGCTGTTCCGGCGAGACCGCTAGAGCAGCGCGATGGGGTTGATCGGCGACCCGACGGCCGCCGTGATGGGCAGCGGTGGAGCCGAGAGGAGGAAATCGTATCTCCCGAGCCGCGCGCACTCGGACGCCAGCTCCTCCAGGTCCCACATCTCGCCGATGGTGAGGCCGAGGTTCGGGATGACGACCTGGTGCAGGGGCTGGAACGCGGGGACGTCGAACTCGTTCGGGCGCACTTCGAAGCCCCAGGTGTCGGTCGCGATCGCGGCGATCCCCGTGTCGTGCAGCCAGCCGGCGGTCGTCAGCGAGAGACCGGGGGCGGGGCCTCCCGCGTACTCGCCCCAGCCGTCGCGGCGCACGCGCGCGAGTTGTCCGGTGCGCACCAGGACGATGTCACCGGTGCGCACCGCGCTCGTGGGGCCCTGCGCCTCGGCGCAGGAGCGGAGGTCGGCCGCGGTGATCGCGTAGCCGTCCTCCAACTCTCCTGTCGTCGGCCGGAGGTGCCGCCCGAGGTCGAGCAGCACCCCCGCGAGACGATCGCGGAGGCCGCGTGCTCGATGCCCGTGACGAGGTCGCCGTCGCTCGTGACGACATCACCGGCCCGGCGGCCGTTCCAGGCGTAGCCGTGGTCGAAGATGTGACCGAGGCCGTCCCACTGCGTCGAGCACTGCAGCGGCATCGCGATCACGTCGTCCGCGCCGCCGAGCCCGTGCGGGAAACCCTGGGTGCCGCGCTCGGCGTCCGTCCCGGTGTCCAGCATCGTGTGCACCGGGTTGGTGCGCCGGCGCCAGCCCTTCTGCGGGCCGTTCATGTCGAACGACTGCGCCAGGGAGATCGCGATGCCCTCGCGGACGAGGGCGGCGGCATCCGCCCGCGTGGCCGCGTCGATGAGGTTGAGCGTGCCGAGCACGTCGTCCTCACCCCAGCGGCCCCAGTTGCGGTACACCTCCGCCCGCGCCGCGATCTCGGCCTCCGGGTCCTGACGGTCCAGGTCGGCCGGGTCCTCGCTCGGTGCGGCCATCGTCAGCCGCGGCCCTGCACGGCGTACGGGTTGAGCAGCGCTTCCTTGATCTCGTCGGGCACGCCCTCCTCGGTGGCGCTCGGGCCGTCGGCGGCCGGGAAGGACTCGGTCATCGACATCGGCATGGCGCCGTTCCGGTAGAAGTTGCTGGAGCCCAGCGACGGCTTCCACGTGTTCGGCTGCCAGTCGGGCACGTAGTTGCGGTAGCCGCCGGTGTTGAGCTCGATGCGCAGCGTGGACGGCTCCCGGTAGTAGAGGAAGGTCTGCTCGCCGATGCCGTGGATGGAGGGGCCGTACTCGATCGGGACGCCGTTCTCCATCAGGGTGTCGGCCGCGATGAGCAGCTCCTCGTAGGTGTCGACCCAGAACGCGTAGTGGTTGACGCGGCCGGCGCGGGTGGAGCCGTCGAGCACGACGCCGAGGTCGTGCGACTTCTCGTTCGTGGTGAGCACCGAGAAGATCGAGATCGGCGCCTCGTCCAGCACGGTGCGAGCCATGATGCGGAAGCCGAGCACGTCGTTGTACCACTGCGCGAAGCCGTCGACGTCGCTGGTCGCGATCGTCACATGGTCGAGCTGGCGCGGGGCGCCGGCGACCTTGCTGCGCTTCTCGGGGCGGTCCGGGTAGATGGACGCGATGTGCCCGGGCGCCTGGTGGCGGGTGACGTCCCAGTGCAGGGTCATCGAGTGGCCCCACGGGCCGGTGAAACGGTAGGCGCGGCCGATCGTGTGCACGTCGTCCAGCCACTCGCCGTCGATGCCGGCGGCCTCGACGCGCTTGGCCGCCTCCTCGAGGGCCTCGGCGCTCGACGTGCGCCAGGCCATCGTGGCGAGCGTCGGCTCCGGGCCGGGCGAGACGACGACCGAGTAGGCGTAGTAGTCGCCCCAGCAGCGGAGGTACACGGAGCCGTCGATGCGGTCGACCACGGTCAGGCCGACCTGTTCCTCGTAGAACTTCACGGATGCCTCGACATCCGGGGACGTGATCTCCACATACGACAGGTGGGAGAGAAGCTTGATCATCCTTGATCCTTTCCAGACGGGCGGAATGTGAGTGCCCGGTCTCTACTTTCGGTGCCGCGTCCACATCGGGGAACCGCAGATCGGCTATGCCGGGGATCAATGAGACTGATTTCCTAGGTCGGCGATGGGCTTTCTTTGGTCGCACTACGGCGCAAGGTCGGGAGTTCGACGCGCAAGCATGGTCTCGTTCTACCTCCTCTTGGGTGAGGTTGTGTCAGAATCAAGCATGGCTAGGGATTCCGCACTCCGATTCGGCGCGCAGACCGACGAGGTCATGAGCCTGCTGCGCGTGGTGAACCTCGTCCGCACCGGGGAGGCCGACACCCGGCCCGAGATCGGCCGGCTGACGGGACTCGGCCGCGGCGTCGTCGCGCAGCGCGTCGACGCGGCGATCGAGATGGGCTTCCTGGAGGACGGCGAGTACGGCCCGTCGTCGGGCGGCCGCGCGCCCCGCACCCTTCGCTTCCGCTCGGACCGGGGCCGGATCGTCGTCTGCGCGCTCGGCGCCCTCCACATCCGCGTCGGGCTGGCCTCCCTCGACGGCGAGGTCGTCGCCGAGGCGCACCGCCCGTGGGACATCAGCCGCGGCCCGGCCGAGACGATCGATACGGCGCTCGCGATGATCGACGCGCTGCTGGCGGAGCAGGATGAGCGTCCGGTCTGGGCGGTCGCGGTCGGCGTCCCCGGCCCCGTGGACTTCGAGACGGGCTCCCCGTCGCCCCGCCCATCATGCCCGGCTGGAACGGCTTCGACGTGCGCCGCCGCTTCGAGCAGCGCTTCGAGGCGCCGGTCTGGGTCGACAACGACGTCAACCTCCTGGCCCTCACCGAGCGCAGCCACCGCCGCGACGACAACGTGGACCTCATCTACTGCAAGGTCGGCAGCGGCATCGGCGCCGGCCTCGTCTCGCACGGCCGCATCCACCGCGGCGCGAACGGGGCGGCGGGCGACATCGGCCACGTGCGCGTCCGCGACTCGACGGAGGTCTGCCGCTGCGGCAAGGTCGGCTGCCTGGAGGCGGAGGCCTCCGGCTGGGCGATCATGCGCGACGCCGAACGCGCTCTCGAGGAGGGCGCCGGCGGCATCCTCGCCGGCCTGGTCGAACGCGGGCTGCCGATCACACCGGAGGCGGTCTCGATCGCCGCGATGGACGGCGACGCACTGGCGATCTCACTGGTGCAGCGCTCGGCGCGGCTGATCGGCGAGTCGATCGCGGCGCTCGTCAACATGTTCAACCCGGGAGTGATCGTCGTGGGCGGCGCGGTGTCGGCGGCCGGCGAGATCTTCCTGGCGGAGGTGCGGCAGCGCGTCTACGAGCTGTCGCTGCCGCTGGCGACGCGCGACCTGTCGATCGTGCGGTCGATCGGGGATGAGAAGGAGCCGCTGCGCGGTGGCGCGGAGCTCGCGATCGAGGAGCTGTTCGAGGTGACCTTCCCGCGGTGGTTCGCGGATGGGCGGCCGACGATCGATGGGGTGAAGGCGGTGGCCGCGGCCTGATGGGCCCCGCCTGGTCCGCTTCGGCCGGCCACCGAGGGGCACGTTGTTGTCGCTTACGCGCGCGAAAAGTGACAACGACGTGCCTCTCGGTGGAAAGGGGTGGGCGCTCAGCCCTCGTGGTTGTAGTAGGGCCACGGGAGGAAGCGGCGCTCGCCCCGGCGGTCTGGCCCGTTCAGCGTGACCTCGCCGGTGGCGGCCCACTCCACTCCGCGCGGGAACATCCGGATGAACTCGATGCGGCGGAACGTGTCGATGTCGTGGCCGATCGTGATCGTGAACGAGCGGCCCGCGCCGTGCTCGTTGATCCAGGCGATCGGCTGGTCGGTGTTCATGCCGGGGAGGGCCGCGATCCCCTCCTCCGGGATGGCGACCGGGTAGTGCGACATCGGCCAGACCGGCGCCCTCTCGTAGGACTCCAGGTCGTCGTAGGTCGTGAGCAGCACCTGGGCGCCGTCGAGGATCTCCACCCCGGTGAGGATGTCGTCGCCGGTGACGGTCCAGCGCGCGCTGATGCCGTCGGTGATCGCGTGCCGCGGCTCGACCGTGTCGAGCTGGGCCTCGCCCCACGGCCGGGGGCGGAGGCCGCCGGCCACGGTCAGGCGCGAGCCGCGGAGGACGTTGTACTCGTCCGGGTAGCCCCAGTCGTCCTCCTGCGCGGCGGACCCGTGGAACCAGACGATTCCCTTGCCGTCGTCGCGCACGAACTTCAGCAGCGCCGCGTCGGTCTCCGCGCCGAAGCCGACCGCTTTCTCGTGGTAGCCGTCGCGGCCCTCGAAGACGACGATCACGACGTCGTACTTGTCGATGATCTCCGCGCCGAGGCCGCGGGGGTCCTCCACGACGCGCACGCGGAAGCGGCCGGTGTCCTCCAGCAGCTGCGTGAGCCAGACGTTGTGCTGGCGGAAGCTGCGGTGCTCGTTGTCGTGCTCGCGGGTCATGTGACCCGAGAGGATGAGCGCATTCAGAGTGTCTGTCATCAGTCGGCTTTCGTGGAGAAGGCGGCGTCGAAGGCGGCGGCGGGCGGGTTGATCGCGTTGAGTTCGCGGACGAACGCGATGGCCTCCGGGGCGCCCTGCAGACGGTCCATGCCGGCGTCCTCCCACTCGACGGAGGTCGGACCCGTGTAGCCGATGAAGTTGAGGGCGCGGAAGATCGGCTCCCACGGCACCTCCCCGTGCGCGGTCGACACGAACGTCCAGCCGCGGCGCGGGTTCGCCCAGGGCAGGTGCGAGCCGAGGACGCCGTTGCGTCCGTCGAGGTTGGTGATCGACTCCTTCACATGCACATGGAAGATGTGCTCGGCGAAGTCCAGCACGAACGCCACCGGATCCAACTGCTGCCACATGAAGTGCGACGGGTCGAAGTTGATCCCGAACGACGCCCGGTGCCCGATAGCCTCCAGGGTCGCCTTGGCTGTCCAGTAGTCGTAGGCGATCTCGGAGGGGTGCACCTCCAGCGCGAACCGGACGCCGACCTCCTCGAACACATCCAGGATCGGGTGGAAGCGGTCGGCGAAGTCCTGATAGCCGGCGGCGATCCACTCATCGGAGGCGGGCGGGAACATCGCGACGGCCTTCCAGATCGAGGAGCCGGTGAAGCCGGTCACGGTCTTCACGCCGAGCGCCGCGGCCATGCGGGCAGTCAGCTTCAGCTCCTCGGCGGCGCGCTGCCGCACGCCCTCCGGGTCGCCGTCGCCCCACACCCGGTCGTTCAGGATGTCGCGGTGGCGCTCGTCGATCGGGTCGTCGCACACGGCCTGGCCGGCGAGGTGGTTGGAGATCGTCCAGACCTTCAGGCCGTTGCGCTCCAGGATGTCCTTCCGGGACTGCACGTAGTCGGCGTCGTCCCAGCGGGCGACGTCGAGGTGGTCGCCCCAGCAGGCGATCTCGAGGCCGTCGTAGCCCCACTCGCCGGCGAGCCGCGCCACCTCCTCGAAGGGCAGGTCGGCCCACTGGCCGGTGAACAGGGTGATCGGGCGGGTCACAGTCGTTCCTCTCTATACGCGGGCGGGAGCCGCGGCCTCCACCGCGACCCACGCCGAATCCTGGGCGGAGCTCTCCTCCACCGCCGCGAGCACCCGCTGCACCGCCAGGCCGTCGGCGAAGGTCGGGTCGAGCGCGGTGCCGTGTGCGATGGCCGTCACGAAGTCGACGACCTGGTGCGAGAAGCCGTGCTCGTAGCCGAGCATGTGCCCGGGCGGCCACCACGCCGAGACGTAGGGATGCTCGGGCTCGGTCACGAGGATGGTCGTGAACCCCTGCAGCTCGGCCGGGGCGTTCCGGTCGTAGTGCCGCAGCTCGTTGAGGCGTTCGAGGTCGAACGCCAGCGCGCCCTCCGAGCCGGACACCTCGATGGTCAGGGCGTTCTTGCGTCCGGTCGCGAAGCGGGTGGCCTCGAACGAGACGAGCGCGCCGTTGCCGAGCCGGCCGGTGAAGATCGCGACGTCATCGACGGTCACCTCGCCGAGCTCGCCCGTGGCGCTGCCGGTGAACCCGGACCGCGCGCCGAGCACCGGGCGCTGGGAGACGATGGTCTCGACCGTGCCGGAGACCCGCGTCACGAGGCTGCCGGTCACGAACTGCGTCATGTCGACGATGTGCGCGCCGATGTCGCCCAGCGCGCCCGAGCCGGCGTGCTCCTTCTGGAGCCGCCAGCCGAGCGGGACGGACGGGTCGACCAGCCAGTCCTGCCGGTACGCCGCGCGCACCTGGCGGACCTCGCCGATGATCCCGCGCGCGATGAGGTCCTGCAGCAGCGACACCGCGGGCACGCGCCGGTAGGTGAACCCGACCATCGCATGGACGCCGTGCTCGGCGGCGCGCTCGGCGGCGGCGGCCATCGCCTCGGCCTCCTCGACGCTGTTCGCGAGCGGCTTCTCGCACAGCACGTGCTTGCCCGCCTCCAGCGCGGCGATCGCGATCTCGGCGTGCGAGTCGCCCGGGGTCACGATGTCGACCAGGTCGATGTCGTCGCGCGCGATCACCTCGCGCCAATCGGTCGCGTGCGATGCCCAGCCCCACTTCTCGGCGGCCCGGGACACTGCCTGCTCGTTCCGGCCGACGATCACGGCCATTTCCACGGCCTCCGGGAGGTCGAAGACGCGGGGCGCCTGCCGCCAGCCGACCGAGTGCGCCGCGCCCATGAAGCCGTAGCCGATCATGGCCACCCGCAAGGTCATGCGAGCACCAGCTCGCGCTCGACCGGGACCCGGTTGGTCACGTAGCGGCCCGGGCCGCCGTCGACGCCCGGCATGATCTGCATGTAGAGCAGGCGCATCGTGAGCACGACCTCCACGGTGAGCTTTTCGCCCGCGTCCGGCGCGTGGCCCAGCGGGATCACGACGTCGGGACGGTCGGCGACGAACCACAGCGTCTCGGACTGCTCGGGCAGTTCCTCGACGCGGTAGCTGCGGCCGTTCAGCTCGAAGCGGAGGTCGTCGCGCGGGATCGGGACGCCGTTGACGGTGGCCGCGACGTCGTCGACGGCGGAGAGCCACAGGCTGCGGTACCAGGGCAGCTGGACCGAGACCGCGATGCCGTCGGCGGTGCGGCGGACGTCCTTCTCGGAGAACAGCGAGTTGTGAGTTGCCATGATGGATCCCTTACTTGAACGTGTCGGTGAACGTGTCGTGCGGCGCGGGAGGCTCCGGCTCCAGCTGCTGCACGGTCGACGGGCTGTACGGGTGGTTCTCGCTCGGCACCGGCTCGTCGGCCGGCGGCATGAAGACGGGCTTGCCGTCGTCGCCGAAGTACATCAGGTCGAGGTCGAACGCGCCCTGGTTCTTCTCGCCGAAGCTGACCCAGTTCTCCTCGAAGGGCGCGCGGGCGAGCTCGTAGCAGCGGAACTTCCAGAACTTCCACTCGCCGTCCTGGCGGAGGAAGTCGATGGCGTACTTGCACCAGACCCAGTGCGCCCAGACCTTCTTGCCCTGCACGAGCTCGGGCGAGTACATGTCGGGGAAGGCCTTGGCGACTTCGGGGTCGGTCAGGCCCGACTCGGTGCCGGCCATGAGCCAGACGCCCTTGGCGGTCTTCCCGTCGGCGGCCACCTCGATGACCGGCGTGGTCGTCGCGTGCAGGATCAGCTTGCCCTCCGGCGACGGGCGGCCGCGGTGGTAGCGGGTGACGCTCTCCCAGGTCGTGTACTGGCCCGCGTTGGTGTAGCGGGCGCGGATTCCCTCCGTGCCCTCCTTCACCCAGAGCGGGATGATCCGCTCGTCCTGGAAGGCGTTGTGCAGGTACATGTAGGTGCTGAACAGGTTCTCGATCTCGCCCCGGTCGGCGGCCCGACGGGCGAGCGCCTGCGCGGCGGCGACCTCCTCGCGCAGGCGCGCGAGCTCGGCGGTCAGGTCGGCGATGTTCGGCTCGACGGCGGTGTCAGACATGGAGGGACTCCTTCTCGGCGACGGCGTCCTCGATGGTGCGCCGCATGAGCGCGTGCTGCTTCTTCACGAGGTCGATCGGGTCGGCCTCGCCCAGGTCCTGGAACGCGTGGCCCTCCCACTCGCTGGACAGGTAGCCGCGGTAGCCGCCCTCCACGAACTGGCGGACGATCCGCGGGATGTCCATCGCCGGCTCCTGGCCGTCGGCGTCGATGTCGTAGAACTTGGCGTGCACGTGGAAGATCTGCGGCATGATGTCCAGCCACTCCTCCGGCGGCACCAGTCCGTGCATGTTGAACGCGAGCCGGGTGAACGGGCCGAAGCCCACCGGGTCGACGCCCTCGCCGGTGAGGTAGTCCTCGAACTTCTGGTTGCGCACGTGCATCGGGGTCGGCTCGTGCCAGATCTCGTCCATCACGCCGAAGTGCTTCGGGTCCATCCCCATCTTCTCCAGCTGCGCCAGCAGCGTGGGCGACAGGCTGTGCATGGTCGAGGAGAAGTCGGCCGTGAAGCCCAGGCGGTCGCTGCCGAGCTCCGCGTAGAGCTCCCGGATGCCGATGACCTTGGGGTCGTTCGGACCCTGCGGCGCGTGGATCTCGTAGCCGAGGCGCTGGTCGTACTTCTCGGCGAGCGGCAGGAGGCTGCGCAGCAGCTCGCGCCCGGCCGAACGGATGACGACGCGCTTGAAGCCGAGTGTGTGCGCGGTCTTCAGCTGGCGGGCGAGGAAGTCGTGCTCCTCGTCCGGCGTCATGTCGCGGTCCTTGCGGCGGCCCATGTCGAGGTTGGTGCCGACCGCGCTCGGCTCCAGGCCGTACTTCTCCAGCGAGTCGAACCAGAGCTTCACGAACTCCGCGTCGACGTCCGGGTAGGTGCGCAGCAGCTGGGCGATGTTGAACTCGACGCCCGGGCCGATGCCGTTCTCGGCGACCGCGGCGATCAGCGTCTCCGGCGTGTAGACACCGGCCGCGAACTCGCTCGTCATCGAGTAGAGGGTGGTGCCGAGCTCGATGCCCGTGCCGGCGATGCCGGTGTCGTTCACCATGATGGTGGTTCCTTTCGTGGTTTTCGTTCGATGTCGTTCGGCGTGACCGGGCTCAACCCCAGTCGGCGTCCATCTGCTGGAGCACCTGCTTGACCGTCAGCTGGCCGGTCAGGATGCCCTGCACGCCGTTGCCGAGGTCGTTGTAGACCTTGACGTTGGTCCAGTCGGTCGACGGGAGGCCGCGCACGGTCTTCGAGTCGATGAGGTCGGTCACCGGCTCGAACTGCGGGAGGAGCTTCGTGGAGGCGTCCGCGGTGACCGGGATGGTGCCGACCGCCTGCGAGTAGGCCTCCTGGCCGTCCTTGGAGACGATGTACTTCAGGAACTCCGTCGCGAGCTGCGGGCTCTTGGTCTTCGCGCTCGCGGACACGCTCTGGTCGGCGCTGACGGAGAGGTACGTCTTGGTTCCGCCCGGCGCCGCGATCGGCAGGATGACCAGCTTCACGTGACCGCCCGCGGCGTCCATGATCTCCTTGGCCGCGTTGCTCGGTGCGAAGAAGCCGAGGATCTTGCCCGAGGACGCGCCGTTGGTCAGGGCGTCGAAGCCCGCGCTGGCCGCGCCGTCCTGGAAGCAGCCCGCGTCGAACATCTTCTTGACCGACTCCAGCGCGGTCGTCCAGCCCTTGGTGCCGGCGAAGGTCACCTTGTTCTGCGCGCGCTTCGTGTTCCAGTCCTTGTCCGAGCCGTAGACGGTCGAGGTGGCCAGGCCCAGGGCGAGGAACGCGTTGTTCGCGGTCGCGCCTCCGGCCAGGCCGTAGATCGTCTTGCCGGCCGCCCGGGCCTTCCCGCACTGGGCGATGATCCCGTCCAGGCTGGTGGAGGCGTCGATCTTCACGCCGATCGACTGGGCCAGCTCGTCGTTGTAGATGACGCCGTTCGCGTTGCTGCCGAGCGGGACGCCGTACGCCTTGCCGTTGTAGACCCAGAGCTCCTTCTGCGACGACGGCAGCGCCGAGAGGATCGCGCTGTCCGTCAGCGGCAGGAGCTGGCCGGCCTTGGCGAACGGGATGATCGAGTACGACTGCCCGGTCCCGCCCTCCGACTGGAAGGTGTCGGGAGCGTTGCCGCCCTGCACCCGGGTGCCGATCGTGCTCGGGTAGCTCTGCGCCGGGAGGTTCTGCGGGGTGACGGTGACGCCCTTGTGGGTCTTGGCGAACGCCGTCGCGAGGCCCGAGTACGCGGCCTTGTCCTGGTCGTTCGTCGCGCCGAACGCGAACGTGATGGTCTGCGGCTCGGCGCCGCCTGAGGAGCCGCTGCCGGAGCAGCCGGCAAGGACGAGCGCCCCGGCGGCGAGCGCGGCCGCGAGCGGGAGCGCCCGCTTCCACGGTGCTGTGCGAGTGGTCATGGTCATGCCTTTCCGACGGCGCTGCCGGAGAGCTCTCCTGCTGCGGAGGTGAGTGGTGCGAGGACGTTCTGGACGTACCAGCCGCTCACCATCGCGCTCTCGGCGGGGTGAGGGCTCTGGTCGGACTCGACGACGATCCAACCGGTGTAGCCGTGGCGCGCGAGAGACCCTGCGAACGACTCGAAGTCGACGAGGCCGCCCTCGTCGGTCGGCTCGAAGAACCAGCGCTCGACGCGGCGCGCGCCGCCCTCGGTGCGCACGAACTGCTCGGCGTGCGGGGTGAGGGCCTCGGCGTCATCCACGACATCGCGGGCGTCCTTGAGCTGGACGTGCCGGACGCGGTCCGCGTGGCGCTCGAAGACCGCGACGGGGTCGAGACCGGCGACCGCGACCTCCGCCGTGTCGAGCGCGAGGCCGACCAGCTCCGGGTCGGTCGCGTCGAGCAGCCGGGCGAGGCCGTCGTCGAGGCGCAGCGCCGAGAGGAAGTCGAAGTGCAGGGCGAGGGAGACGCCCGCCGCCGCCACCGCTGCGCCGACCGTGTTCCAGCAGGCCGCGAGGGCAGCGATCCGGTCGTCGTCCAGTGCGCCGGTCTGCCAGGCCGACCCGCACGGACGGACGACCAGCACCTCCCCGCCCAGCGCCGCCAGCGCCTCCGCGAACCAGACCGCGGTCGCGGTGATCCGCGGCGCAGCCTCCGGGTCGAGCGGGTCGTGGCCGCGGCCCATCTCCACGTCGAACCCGATGAACGGGTCGTAGACGTAGCTGGAGACGCCGTCGAGCGCACACTCCGTCAGCACCCGACGGAGCCCGTCGAGCGACCCGTACAGGTTCGCGATCTGCTCGGGCGAGCCCAGCGGCTCCCACGGGCCGAAGCTCTCGGCGGTGAGCTCGACGCCGGAGAACCCGCTGATCGAGATCGTCTTGAACGCCCGCTCGTGGTCGCGCTTGCGCACGAACGCGTCGATGTTGGTGTCCCACTGGTTGAGGGCGTAGCCCCACCGGATGCCGGTCATGCCCGCTCCTCCTGGTAGATGCGGTCGAGCACGTTCTTGGCGTACCAGCGCGCGATGGCGGTGCTCTCGGAGTAGTCGCCGCCGATCTTGTCGGCCTTGTCGTGCTCGACGCTGATCCAGCCGGTGTAGCCGTGGTCGCGGACGGAGCGCATCATCGACTCGAAGTCGACCAGGCCCTCCGCGGTGCCCATCTCGTAGAACCACTTCTCGGTCGTGACCGCCGAGAGCTCGGCGTCGGGCCAGAGCCGGTAGTCCTCGTTGACGTCCTTGGTGCGGGTGTCCTTGAAGTGGAAGCCGCTCACGCGCTCGTGGTGGGCCTCGTACACGGCCACCGGGTCGACGTCGGCGATGCAGTGCTGCGCGGTGTCCACGAAGAACTTCACATAGCGCGGGTCGGCGTAGCCGTAGAACGTGTCGATCTGCGCGCGGGTGCGGATGCCGCCGTAGAACTCGTGGTGGCAGGTCAGGTTCACGCCGTACTGCTGCGTGAGCTCGCCGACCTTGCCCCAGACCTCGGCCGCGTGCTTGAGTCCGTCGTCGGTCACGCCCTGCTCGTCGAAGAACCGGGAGCCGGGCATCACGATGATGTTGTCGAGCTGGATGCCCGACCAGCGGTCCAGCGTGACCTTGAAGTCTTCGAGGATGGTCTCGTGCGTGGCCGGCACCTCCGGCGCGTAGCGCTCCGGGTCGTAATAGACGCCGTGGAAGGTGTTGACGATCCGCTCCAGTCCCTGCTCCTGCACGAACTCCTGGTAGTTCGCCACCGAGCCGTACTGCTCCAGGATCTGCCAGAACCGGAAGTCGAAGGTGTCGATGGCGTCGAACCCGACGGCGGCGACCTGGCGGAGGAAGCGGGTCATGGTCTGGCGGGAGTGCCACTGGTCGTACGGGCCCCGCGGGCCGTTGGCCCGCCAGTGGTCCATGTAGCTCCACTTGATCGGTCTCGTGCCGGCGGTGTCGCCGGCGACCGTTGCTTCGGTGGTCACGCTGTGCCTTTCATCGTCGAGGGCGTGCGAGCGGGCTTGACCCGTCTGTCGGGGACCGTAACATGAATACCTACCTCTTCGTAAGTTTTTATTTTCATGATTGGCTACGGGTTATGAGCGGCAGGGAAGACGGGTACGCGTCGGGGCGCGCACGCAAGGAACGCATCCTCGAACAGGCCATCGCGGCCTTCGGGACATCCGGGTTCGACAATGCGACGCTGACCGACATCGCGGCGGCGTGCGGGGTCTCCCGGCAGGGCCTCCTGCACCACTTCCCGAGCAAGGAGGACCTGCTCACCGCCGTGCTGGCGCGACGTGACGAGCTCGACGGCGCGAGCTTCGCCGCCGCCATCTCGACCAACCGCACACCGGCGGAGGCCCTCGCCGAGACGATGGCCGACAACGCCCGCGAGCCGGCCGTCATGCGGCTCTACACGGTCCTGTCGGCCGAGGCCACCAACCCCGAGCATGCCGCCCATGAGTACTTCGCCGACCTCTACGTACGGCTGCGGGCGCAGCTGACCGAGGCGATCGGGTCGGCCCAGGAGGCCGGGGCGTTCCCCGCGGAGTGGCCGGCCGAGACCGCCGCCACCATGCTGCTGGCGCTCAAGGACGGCCTCGCGCTCCAGGCCCTGCTGTCGCCCGGGCTGGTGGACCCGGCCCGGACGATGCGCGAGGTGAATGCGATGCTGTTCAGCTGACCGCCCCCTCTCGACTCGGCAGCCACTGACCGAGCTGGAGCCGCGCCTCCCCGGCGTCGGTGACCATGCGGCTGCCCGCGTTCTGCGCCGCCGACCGCTGCACGGCCTGCTCGTCGCGGATGATCTCGAACGGCGACTGCCAGTAGTTCCAGTGCCAGCCCTCGTACTCGCTGGAGATCGCGCCGTTGTAGCCGTTGTTCACCAGCAGCGCGATGAGGTCGCGCACCGGAACGGACGGCTCCTCGTGGTTCTCGTCGATGCCGAAGAACTTGCCGTGCACATGCTTGATCCACGGCATGATCTCCAGCCAGTCGTCCACGCGCGCGGGCCCGAACAGACCGGTGCCGTTGATGGCGAAGTCGATGCCGAGGTCGGGCCGCCCGTTCTGCGCGGCGAGCCCGATGAACCGCCCGAACCGCTGACCGTGGTCGGCCTGGTCGGCCGGAGGCCCCGCCTCGTAGAACTCGTTCCAGAGGTCCACGACCTGGCCCAGCAGCGCCTCCGTGGCGCCGCGGCGCCGGTAGGCCTCCAACAGCGACGGCGCGAACCCGACCGTGGTGGCGCCCCAGTCGGCGGTGAAGCCCAGGAAGGGCGAGCCGACCTCCTCGTAGCGGTCGCGCAGCGCGAGGATGCGCGGGTGCGAGGCGTACTGGTCGGCGTGCACCTCCAGCGCGAGTGTCACACCGTACTGCTCGGCGATCGGCGCCAGCGCGGCCATCGAGTCGGGCGTGATCGAGATCTGCACGCGCGCGATCGGGAAGCCGAGCTTCGCGGCGGCCTCGATCTGCCGGCGCATGTACTCGATCAGCTCGTCCTGGTTCAGCAGCCGGTCGCGGTGGATGCCGACGTCGGCGTTGATCGCCAGCGAGGTCTGCACCAGCCCGACCTCCGCGACCAGGTCGCGGAACCAGCCGGCGAAGGAGTCCTCGATCACCGGGAAGCCGCGGAAGCTGGAGAAGCCGATGACCTCCAGCCCGGGGCCGTAGCCATCCGCGGCGACCTTCCGGATCAGGCCCTCCAGGTCGTACTCGCGGCCGTGGAACGCCCGCGTGAAGCTGTAGAGGGTCACGCCCTGGATCGGGGAGCCGAGCGTGGCGCTCATGCCGTCACCGCCTTCATGGTCTTGGTGTCGTGCTCCTCGATGTGGAGCACCTCGTCGTCGCCGATGATGATGTAGGGGATGTAGACGGTGAGGTCGACGGACACTTCGTGCTCCCGGCCGTCGTCCGGGACGGGGATGTCGCCCGACAGGACCGCCGAGTCGAGAGGGAACCACCACTCCTCGGTGTCGTCGGCCATGTCCGCGAACGTGCGCTCACGGCCGTTGAGCTGCCAGCGCAGGGTCTCGGCCGGAGCGGGCACGCCGTCCACGGACAGCGAGGCGCCGGCGATGCAGGACGCCGGGAGCGCACGATACCAGGGGATGCGCACATCGACCGCGGCGCGCGTGCCGGTGGTCGTGAGCGTGCCCTGCTCGATGATGCGATCGGGGATCACGAGTCCTCCTTGACTACTTTTTCCTTGGTTCTACACACTAATGTCGTTTTTAGACCTAAGCAAGAGCGCCGGGTCTGCGAGGTCACGGGCGATCCGCCGCGCGCCCTTCACCGCGAGCGCGACCGAGGTCAGCGTCGGGTTGCACGCGGTGGCCGTCGGGATGACCCCGTTGCCCGCGACGAACAGCCCGGGCGCCGCCCAGACCTCGCTGTCGGGGCCGCACACGCTGCGGCCGTCGTCGGTCTCCCCATTCGCACGCTGCCCTGGTAGTGCAGCGAGGCGCCGAGCGGCATCATGAACGGGCGGTCGCCGATCGGGTCGCCGACCGCCTTCGCGAGCTCCACGATCTCCGCCTGCGCCCGCTCGATCACGACGTGGTCGCGTTCGGTGAGCCGGTAGTGGACGCGCATGGCGGGCATCCCGTACCAGTCGCGCTCCTCGTCGCTGAACGCCACGCGGTCGTCCCACTGCAGGTCCTTCGCGCAGAACAGCCCGAGCCCGACGATCGAGCCCGGCACCACCGGGTCGTCGTCCGCGAGCGGGATCGGCGAGGCATCCAGCTGCATGACCTGCCCGTGGAACGGCAGCTCGTCGGTGAACGGCACCCAGCTCACGCCGCTGTGCTCGCTGATCGGGCCGTCGATGACCTCGTCGGAGCCGATCCCGCCCGGGCCGGCCGCCGCGTTCCCGGCGGCCACCTGGGCAGCGTCGCGGATGCGGGTGGCGTAGACCACCTGCGTCTGGTCGTTGAGCATGCGGCCGAGTGCGGCGGGACGGATGCCGCTGGCCCACAGCACCTGCGGGGTGCGCAGGGCATCGGCGGCGACCACCACGAAGCGTGCAGCCACGGTATGGAGGTCGCCCGTGCGGCGGTCGCGCACCTCCACGCCCGCCGCGCGGCCGTCCTCGATGAGCACGCGGGTGACGAGCGATTCGTCGTACAGCGTGAACTGCGGGTTGCCGCGGGTCACGTCGCCGAACACGACGTCGGAGCCCGACCAGACCAGCCGGCCGTCGTCGCTGCGATGCACGGCCAGCGGCATCCGCTGCACGCGCTGTGCGGCGGGGCGGCCGTCATCGACAGCAGCCGCGAGGCGTTCCCGGACGACGGCGGTGAACGGAGCGCCGTCGAACGCGTCGGTCGTCACACCGAGCAGCCGGCCGGCGTCATCCAGCAGCTCGTCCAGGTCGGGCAGGAAGGCGATGCGCTCGCTGTCGCCCGGGCGCGGGCACGCGCCGGTCCAGTGCGCGCCCATCCCGCCGACGTTGCTGGAGAAGGCGACGACGGGCAGGCCGTCCTCGCCCGGCTCCTGGAAGCCCTCGTTCAGGAGGTAGGTGCCCGGGCGCGCGCGACGCTGGCCCGCGGTCACGGACCCGGGGCCGTTCACGGTCTCCGCGCCGGCGCCGGGGCCCTCCGACCGCTCCTGCGCCTCGGCGCGCGCGGCGGCGTCCGCGATGTTCTTGACGTGCGCGCCCGGCGGGTTCGACACGGTGGGGCCGACCTCGAACAGCGCGACGGTCGCGCCGGGCGCCTCCTCGCTCAGGATGCGGGCGTACGCCGCGCCGGTGGGCCCGCTGCCGACGATGACGACGTCGACCGCGTCGGGATAGCGGCTCATGCGCTCACCGCCAGCTCGCGGATGAGGGCGACGGAGGCCGCCGACTCCTGCGTCGGGTAGTACTCCAGCCCGATCGGGCCGTCGTAGCCGGAGGCGCGGAGGATGCGGAGGCGTCCCGCCCAGTCGAGCTCGCCCGAGCCGGGCTCGCCGCGGCCGGGGGCGTCGGCGAGCTGCACATAGGCGATCAGGTCGCCGGCGTTCTCCAGCTCCGCCGCCATGTCCTCGCCCTCCACGGCCGAGTGGTAGATGTCGTAGAGCACGCCGAAGAACGGCGAGTCGACACCGCGCGCGACGTAGACGGCCTCCGCTGTGCGGTCGAGCAGCGAGCCGGGGTGGTCGACGCGCACGTTGACCGGCTCCAGCGCGAGGGTTATGCCCGAGCCGTCGATCTGCGCGATGGCCTTCTGGTAGATCTCGATCAGCTTGTCCAGCTGGACCTGGCGCTTCCAGCCGCCGAAGCCCGTACCGCTGCCGACGACGATGCGCGGGCAGCCGAGGTCCTGCGCGATGGCGACGCCCTCGTCAAGCTTGCGATAGAACTCCGAGTGGTCCCACGGCGGGATCATGAACTGCGTGCGCGGCTCGGAGAGCTGCGCAGTCAGCGTCGTGCCGGTCTCCTCCAGCGCGGCCTTGAGCGCCGGGAGGTCCTTCGGGGTCGCGGGGGCGTCGACGCCGGTCGGCCCCCACATCTCGACGGCGGTGAAGCCCGCGGCCGCGGCGGCGCGCACGCGGTCGTGGTAGTCGCCTGCCTCGGTGAAGAGCAGTTCGATGTTGGGTGCGAGCTGGTACATGGGTTCTCCTGTTCAGAACATCGGATGGTCGTGGGCGGCATGCACGGGGACGGGTTGCAGCACGTCCCAGTGCTCGACGATCCGGCCGCTCTCGAATCGGTAGATATCCGCGACCGCGGTGTCGGGGATGCCGGGACGGGAGGCTTGGACGTGCACCATCGCGAGGTCGCCGTCGACGAGGATCCGCTGGATCGCGAAGCGCGCCTCCGGGCTGCCGTCGAACCTCGGCGTCAGCGCCTCGACTGCAGCGGCCGGGCCGTCCGGGATGCCGGGGTTGTGCTGGCGGTAGTCGTCGGCGACGAGGAAGGCGAAGGCGTCGGCGACCCGCTTCTGTGTGTAGAAGAGGTCGCAGAAGTGCTCGAAGGCCGCGCGGTTGCCGTTCATGCCCCATCCTCACCGGTCGACGGCCTCCGGGTCAGCGGGACCAGCGTCACCGGTCCGAGCAGGCCGCTCGGCTCCTGCTGCGCGAACGCGGAGAAGAAGTCGGGCTGCGCCTTGGCCAGCGTGTTGGTGACGTCGATCTGGATCGTGTTGCTGCCGGAGACCACGCCCTCCGGCACGGGGAAGACGTACGGCGGCGCGATGCGCGTGCCGAGGTCGACGCCGTTGAGTCGCACGGTGGCGAGCTCGAACACCTCGCCGAGATCCAGGAAGTGCTCGCCGCCGGCCGCGTCCGCGTCGAACGAGGCCGTGTACCGGGCCGTGCCACTGAACCGCGGCAGCAGGTCGGGGTCGCTGAGCGGGCGGAGGCCGTCGAGCTCGCCCCACGCGGTGAAGCCGGCCTCGCCGGCCGCGACGGTGGCCACCGCCCACGTCGGAGCGAGCTCGATCGCGTCCGCGTGCACGGTCGCCGGGCGCACCGGCAGGCCCTCCCACGCGGCCGGCGAGCCGACGATGAGCACCAGCGCCTCACCCGGACACAGGTCCAGGCCGACGGAGGTCGCCCAGCCGTCGCTCGAGGCCGGCACCGCCGTCAGCGTGCCCGCGGTGGCGTCGAAGGCCACCACCTCGCCCGCACGCGGGAGGGTCGCCGTCGTCCGTACGGACTCCCGGACCGACTCGTTGACCAGCATGATCACGTCGGCGTCGCCCAGGTCGCGCCGCAGTACGCGCAGCGACGCGGCCGGACGGCCGAGACGCACGGCCCGCTCGGTCATCCCCGAGACGGAGTCGACCAGGCGCTTCTGCGACACCGGCCGGAAATGCCGCCTGAGCACGTCCGCGTCGACATCGTCCCCCACGACCTCCGGCACGGACCCGACGAACACCACGGGTGCTCCCGCGTCATCGAGCCGCAGCAGCTCGCGGGCGACGTGCTCGGGCAGGAACGCGCTGCCCGGGACGACGAGCGCGTCGTAGGTCTCATCTCCGAGCGCCAGCCGCGAATCGTCCACGCCCGCGGCCGGGAGCGCGTCGGCCGGCACGATGTCCGCGTCGAGCTGGGCCTCCGCCAGCAGCCGGAGCGGCCGCTCGCAGGGCATCGCGTCGCCGAGCCATTCCGCTTCCGCGTGGTACAGCACCGCGAACGGCGCGACGTGCGTCCCGCCCTGGAGCAGGTGGCTCAGCCGGTTCGTGTAGGCGCTCAGCAGGTGCTGGTGCGGGTACTGCGGGTTGTTGCCGTGCGCGTAGAAGTGCGGCGGGCAGTCCAGGTCGGGGAAGGGCGCCGGCGAGAACGCGTGCGGGACGACGTGCGTGACGCCGCGCACGAGGAGGTGGTTCGTCAGCCAGGTGAACAGCCGCAGCCCGGCGTACCAGCCGTAGGCGCCGATCGTCTCGCACATCGAGCGCCCGTGCTTGAGCGGGTCGAGGTGCGCGGCCGACGACGCCAGCTTGGCGAGCCCGAAGTGGAAGAACTCGCCGTCGGCCGCGCCGCTGAGGTTGCCGAACGGCCCGCGGGAGAATCCCGGCACCACCTGGCCGCCGATGATGTCGACACCGGCCAGGTCCTGCCCGGCCATCGCCCGGAAGTAGTGCCCGGCGCCCGGCCCGAGCCGCGCGTGCGACCCGTTGTCCTCGATGACGTGCCCGATGTGCTCGACGCCGTGCGCGCGGCACCAGTCGCCGAGTCGCTGCCCGAAGTTCTCGGAGTAGAGCCGCGACACCGTGTCCATGTAGGCGTAGCGGACCTCCCGCTCGCGACCGCGCGCCGGCCACCAGAGCAGCGGGAGAAGGAGGGCCGCGTCCTGACCGAGCCGCTCGGACAGCCGGGAGGCGACCTGGTCGTTCCACGACAGCGGCACCGGCTTGCCGAGCCTGGAGTCGAAGTCGAAGGTGTCCGGGTCGTTGTAGAGCCCGGGCTCGTCGCTGAAGAACCCGCCGATCGTGCGGCCGAACTCGTCCGCGTACCGCTCGTGGATGCGCTCGTAGACGCCGTCGACGAGCAGCTGCGTGGAGTCGGCGTTGAGGTAGTCGATGTGCCGGGCGTGCGGCTCGCTGCCGCCGCTCTCGGCGACCGACAGGAAGAAGATCCGCCACCAGCCGTCCGGGATGTCCCAGTGCAGGACGCCGTCCGCGAGCCGGTCGGTGAGGCCGACGGGTTCGCCGATCAGCTCATCGGAGTTCTCGGCCCGCGGGTAGGCGAGCACGCGGAGCAGCTGCCCGGGCTCCTGGGCGGCCTCCGGTCCCCAGAACTTCCGCCGCTCGACGATGAAGGAGGCTCCGCGCGCGGGACCGACGGCGTCGGTGTGCCGCTCGGTGAGGAAATGCCGGCGCAACTCGGCGGGCGCGGCCTCGACCGCGCCCTCAGCGTGACCGGTCGGGAAGGTGTCGTCGTCGAAGAACCAGACCGTCATGCCGCGGCGCCGGGCGATATCCAGCACGGCGTCGACGTCGCGCCACCAGCCGTCGCCGAGGAAGTCGGGATGCGGTCGCGCTTCGAGGATGACGGCGCCGATGCCGGCGTCGCCGATGCGCTCCATCTCCTCGCGCACGCCCTCGACCGGGCCGCCCTTCTGCCAGAAGAGCGGCATGATCGCGTTCGGGACGGCGGCGGTCACCGCGTCGCGGAGGCGTTCGATGGTCATGCTGCCTCCTTCAGGCGGAGAGCGCGGTAGCGGAACCGGCGGAACACGACCTCGCCGTCACCGGCCGCGAACAACGCGGGACGCAGGCTCTTCAGGTCGTTCATCGTCGCCGAGTGCGCTCCGGAGGTGTCGTAGCGGACGCCGTGCCGCACCCAGTCCCCACCGGGGCGACGGTGCCAGCCGGTCACGATGTGGCGGTCGTTCCGCAGCCGCAGCCCGATGGTCGCTCCGGGCTCGACCGGCTCACGCCAGTGCGTGCGGAGGCCGCCGGCGTAGCTGGCCATGCCGGACCCGTCCCAGCCCATGCCGAAGAACATCCGGTCGTTGAAGTAGAGGAGCAGGCCGCCGGTGGCCCCGCCGCGCACCTCGGCCTCCACCTCGACCTCGTAGGCGTCGTCCATCGCCCAGGTGGTCAGGGGCGAGGAGTCGGCGGGAGAGGTGCCCTTCGCCGCGAGCGCCAGGCCGTCGCCGAAGGAGGCCCGGTCGCGCTCCCCCGGCCCCGGATTGTCGAAGACCCACCGCTCCCCCCAGGCCGGGCCGGCGAAGTCGTCGGAGGGCGCTGGCAGGGCGACCGGGCCGGAAGCCTCGACCGGCTTGCGGAGGGGCGCGCCGACATCCTGCGCGGCCGCCACCGGCCAGCCGTCCTCCGTCCACTCGATCGGCTCCAGCAGCGCCTGCCGCCCCAGCGTGCGGAATCCGTTCGCGTACCCGTGGGACACCATCCACCACGACCCGTCCGGGGCGTCGAGGATCGTGGCGTGCCCGCGGGACCACCAGGCCTCGTCGGCGGAGCGGGTGCGCGCGATCGGGTTGCCCGGCGCGTTCTCCCACGGCCCGTGCACCGACCGCGAGCGCGCGACGATGACCATGTGCCCGGTCGCCGGGCCTCCCGTGCCGCCGACCGCGCTGACGAGGTAGAACCACTCGCCGCGACGGAACAGCTTCGGCCCCTCCAGCGCGTACGCCTCGGTGATCCACTCGTCGGGGTAGCGCCAGCCGTCGTACACCTGCTCCAGCTCGGTCACGGCGTGGAGGCCGTCCGGGCTGAGGCGGCAGCGGCGGATGCCGTTGACGAAGAGGTAGCGCTCGCCGTCCTCCCCCACCACGTGACCGGGGTCGATGGCCCCCGAGACACCCGTGAACACGGGTTCGCTCCAGGGCCCCTCCGGGCTGTCCGCCTGGATGACCCAGATCTGCGGCTCGGCGATCGCCTCCGACCACCCGCTCGGGATGAACGGGATGTAGAGGGAGAACCGGCCGTCGTGCTCGATGAAGTCAGGCGCGAAGACCGTGCTCAGCGGCCGCTCCAGCGCGCACGTCACGAACGTCCAGTTGACCAGGTCCGGCGAGCGCCAGATCGTCAGCCCCGGCGACGCGTCGAACGACGAGTAGGTCAGGTAGAACTGGTCGCCGACCCGCAGCACGGCCGGATCGGGCCGGTCGCCGGGCAGGACCGGGTTGCGGTAGGTCCCGTCCCCGAGGTCGGGGGCGGACCGTGGTGCGTCGGACATCCGGTCAGCCCTTGAGCCCGCCGGCGTAGCCCTGGATGAACTTCTTCTGCGCGAAGGCGTAGAACGCGAGGATCGGGATCATCGACACGATGACGACGGCGAAGATCAGGTTCCACTGCGACACGAGCGAGCCGACGTAGCTGTACATGACGACGGGGAGGGTCTGCCACGAGGTGCCGTTCAGGAAGATCAGCGATGTGAAGAAGTCGTTCCAGACGATCAGCCCCGCGAGGATCGCCACCGTGCCGGTCGCCGGCGACATCAGCGGGAAGACGACTTTCGAGAACACCTGGTAGCGGTTCGCGCCGTCGATGACGGCGGCCTCCTCGTACTCCGGCGTCAGGTTGCGGAAGAAGTTGGCGTACAGGAACACCGACAGCGGCAGCAGCATCCCCGTGTAGATGATGATCATGCCCCACGGGTTGCCGACCAGGCCGACCGTGCGGGCCCCGATGTAGAGCGGCAGGGTCCCGAGCTGGGTCGGCAGGATGATGGCGACGAGGAACAGGTAGAACGACCGCCGGCTCCACTTGCTGGTCGACCGGGCGATGCCGTACGCCGCGACCGAGCCGAGGGCGACCAGGAGCAGGATGCTGCCGGTCGTGATGATGACGCTGGAGAGCAGGCCGGCCCAGATGTTGCCCGACGACGCGGAGGCGGGCGACAGCAGCTGGACGAAGTTGTCGAAGGTCGGGCTGGTCGGCGGCGCGACCGCGGCCGAGCTCAGGATGTCGGGCAGCGTCTTGAACGACCCGACCAGCAGGATCCAGAACGGCAGCAGCATGATCGCCACCGCGAACAGCACGATGATCTCGATCGCGAGGGTCTTCTTGGTGTAGCGGAACATGGCTCACGCCTCCTTGAGCGAGCGATCGCGCGTCGCGTACTGCTGCGCGATGGAGAAGACCAGGATCAGCAGGCTCAGGATGAGAGCGAGCGCCGCTCCGAAGCCGAACTGCTGGTAGGTGAACGCCGTCTGGTAGACCTCCAGCGCCAGGGTCTGGGTGGCGCCGGCCGGGCCGCCGCCCGTCAGCGCGACCACCTGGTCGAAGACCCGGAGGCCCTGGATGAGCGTCAGCGTCGTCGCGATCGCGACCGAGGGCTGGATCATCGGCAGCACCACGAAGCGGAAGCGGCGGAAGGTGCTGGCGCCGTCGAGCGCGGCCGCCTCCTCCATCTCGATCGGCACGGTGGCGAGCCCGGCCAGGTAGATGACCATGACGAAGCCGATGTTCTGCCAGACCATCACGATCAGCACGCACCAGATGGCGAGCGTCGGGCTGGCAAGCCAGTTCTGCTTCGGGAGGCCGACGGCGACCATCGCCTGGTTGAGCGGGCCGTTGTAGTCGAAGATGAACTTCCAGATGTACGACACCGCGATCGGGCTGACGACCACCGGCATGAAGACCAGCGTGCGGAGCACGTACCGCGACTTCAGCGAGCGGTTGAGCGCCAGGGCGAACAGCAGCCCGAGGATGTTGGTGAAGACCAGGAAGCCGAACGCCAGGAACAGCGTGTTCCACAGCGACCCGATCAGCTCGGGGGTCTGGAAGATCTTGACGAAGTTCGCCAGGCCGACGAAGTCGAACGGTCCCAGCCCGGACCAGTTGGTGAAGGCGAAGAACCCGCCGGCGACGGTGGTCGCGTAGATCACGATCAGCATCAGCACCAGCGCGGGGAGCGCCCACCACCAGCTGCCGAGCTTCACCCGGTAGGGCTTCACCCGCGGCGCGCGGCGCGGCGCCGCCACCGGAGTCTGGGTCTGCGTCTTCGTGGTCATCGTCCGTACCTCTGACTGCGTCGTCATCGATCGTTCCTCTCACCCGGGTTCGGGCGGCCGGCCCTCACAGGATCGGCCGCCCGGTCACCGGATCAACCCCAGTCGGTGTCCAGCTGCTGGAGCACCTGCTTGACGGTCATCTGACCGGTCAGGATGCCCTGCACGCCGTTGCCGAGGTCTGTGTAGATCTTGGCGTTCGGCCACTCGGTCGGCGCGTAGCCGCGGGTGTCGTTCTTGGCGATCTCGTCCTTGATGCCGGCGTACTGCGGCAGCAGGGTCGAGGTGGAGCTGACGTTGACCGGAATGGTGCCGATCTGCTTCGAGTAGGCCTCCTGACCCTTGTCCGAGACGATGTACTTGAGGAAGTCCGTCGCCAGCTTCGGGCTCTTGGTCTTGGCGCTCGCTGCGACGCCCTGGTCGGCGCTCAGCGACAGGTACGTCTTGGTGCCCTGCGGGGCGCCGATCGGGAGGGCGATCAGCTTGACGTGCCCGCCGGCGGCCTGCATGATCTCCTGCGCGGCTCCGCTCGGGGCGAAGAAGCCGAGGATCTTGCCGGACGAGGCGCCGTTGGTGAGGGCATCGAAGCCGGCGCTGGTCGCACCGTCCTGGAAGCAGCCCGCGTCGTACATCTTCTTGATCGACTCGAGGGCCGTGGTCCAGCCCTTGGTGCCGGCGAAGGTGACCTTGTTCTTCGCGCGGTCGGCGTTCCAGTTCTTGTTCGGGCCGTACACCGTGGAGGTGGCGAGCGCGATGGCCAGGATGCCGTTGTTCTGGTAGGTCGAGCCGGCCAGTCCGTAGATGGTCTTGCCCGCTGCGCGGGCCTTGCTGCACTGGGCGATGATGTCGTCGAGGCTGGTCGTGGCGTCGATCTTCACGCCGATCGACTGAGCGAGCTCGTCGTTGTAGATCGTTCCGTTCAGCTGCGTGCCGAGCGGGACGCCGTAGACCTTGCCGTTGTAGGTGTACAGGCTCTTGGCGGAGTCGGGGATGCTCGCCTTGATCGCGGCGTCGTCGAGCGCGAGCACCTGCCCGGACTTGGCCCACGGCAGGATCGAGTTGGCCTGACCGGTGCCGCCCGCCGCGTAGAACGTGTCGGGGGCGTTGCCGCCCTGCACGCGGGTGGCGATGGTGGTCGCGTAGCTCTGGACCGGGAGGTTCTCGGTCGTGACGGTGACGCCCTTGTTCTCGGCTTCGAAGGCCGAGGCCAGGCTGTTGTACGCCGCCTTGTCCTGATCGTTCGTCGCGCCATACGCGAAGCTGATGGTCTGGGGCTCCTTGCCGGAGGTGGCGCCGCTGGAGGAGCAGCCGGCGAGGAGGAGCCCGGCGGTGACCGGGATGGCGAGCCAGGCGAGTCGTGCGCTGCGGCTCCTGCGTGTGTGCTTCATCGGATTGACCTCTTCTAGGACTTCTTTGTCGGTGAGAGCGGCGGCTGTGTCGCCGTCCCCTGGGGGCGATTCGAGTTTCGCAGCGCTAAAGCCGATAAACAACGGTAGTTCTGCTTATCCCAGACATAAGCTGGGTCGATACGCGATCGAGACCGTGGCCGCGCGACCGGCGGCACGCCGCGTCGTTATAGTGAAATGCCCGGCCCGCGTAGGAAAGGATCACACCGTCGTGACCGACTCTCCACTGATGTCGCGGCTCGATCTGAACCTGCTGATCGCCCTGGACGCCCTCCTCACCGAGCGCAGCGTGACCCGGGCGGCCGAGCGCCTCCGGCTGAGTCAGCCGGCCCTGAGCGCCTCGCTCTCGCGGCTGCGCATCCACTTCGGCGACCCGATCCTCGCCCGCCGCGGCAATACCTACGAGCTGACGCCGCTGGCCCTGCGGCTGGCCGACCACACCACGATCGCGCTGGAGGCCGCACGCCGCGTGTTCGAGAGCCAGGCGACCTGGGACCCGGCCGAGTCGGTCCGCGAGTTCGCGATCTTCGGCTCGGACTACGGCTTCACCACGATCGGCCGCGTGGTCTCCGAGCTGGCCGCCGCGCAGGCGCCCGGGGTGCACTTCCGGTTCATGCTGCACAACCCGACGGTGGTCGAGGACGCGACCAACCGGCTCCGCTCGGTGGACGGCATGGTCATCCCGCACGGGTTCCTCACCGAGCTGCCGTTCGTGGACCTCTGGCAGGACGACTGGGTCGCCATCGTCGCCGAGGGCAACGACGAGGTCGGCGACGCCCTCTCGCGCGAGGAGATGTCGAAGCTGCCCTGGGTGATGAACTACCAGTCCCGCTCGGCCTTCACCTCGGCGGAGCGCCAGGTGCAGCAGCTCGGCATCGAGCCCAACGTGGAGGTCGTGGTCGAGAGCTTCCTCGCCATCCCGCACTTCATCGCCGGCACCCGGCGCGTCGGCATCATCCACCGCGCGCTCCTGCCGCTCGCGCAGCGCGCCGGCGCCATCCGCTCGGTCGGCCTCCCGTTCGCGCCGACGCCGATCGTCAACGCGCTGTGGTGGCACCCCGTGCACACGCACGACCCCGAGCACACCTGGATGCGCTCCCTGTTCGAGGAGGCCGGCCGGATCGTCGCCGCCGGCGAGCACACCTAGGTCACCTCTTTCGTCGAAGGGCACGTAAACGCCCTTAAAACGCGCTTTTCGGGGCGTTTACGTGCCCTTCGATCGCTGGTCGGGGGTCTCTACCGGCCCGCGGTCTGCAGCGACCGCATGGTCGCCCGGATGAGGTCGTGCTGCCGGCGCACGAGCAGCAGCGGGTCGACCTCTCCGAGCTCGGCGAAGGCGTGCCCCTCCCACTCGCTGGACCAGTACCCGCGGTAGCCGCCCTCGACGAACACCTTCACGAGCTCCGGGTAGTCGATCGCCGGCTCCTGGCCGTTCTCGTCGATGTCGTAGAACTTGGCGTGCACGTGCAGGATCTGCGGCATGATGTCCGCCCACTCGTGCGGGTCGACATGCCCGTGCATGTTGAAGGCCAGGTGCGCGAACGAGCCGAGGCGTCCCGGATCGAAGCCGCGGCTGTTCAGGTAGCCGATGAACTCCTGCTGGCGGTCGCGCATCGAGGCATCCGTCGCCCAGATCTCCTGCAGGCGCCGCACCTCCTCGTCGCCCAGCCCCGCTCGCCGCACGGCCCGCAGGAGCGTCGGCGACATGCTGCGCATGGTCGAGGAGAAGTCGGCGACGAACCCGAGCAGCGGCGAGTCGAGCTCCGCGTAGACGTCGCGCACCTTGACGATCTCGGGCGAGTTCGGACCCATCGGCGCGTGGATCTCGTACGCGAGCTTCAGGTCGAGGTCTTCGGCGACGGGCAGCAGGCGGCGCAGCAGCTCGGGCTTGGCCGACTGGATGCGCACCAGGGGGAAGCCGAGCTTCTTGGCGCCCTGGAAGAGCAGTTCGCTGAACTCGAACTCCTCGTCGGGCGTCATGTCGCGGTCGCGGCGACGCCCCATGTCGAGGTTCGCCCCGAACGAGCTGGCGTCGAAGCCGTGCCGGTCGAACGCCTCCCGCCAGGTCGCCACGAACGCGTCAGACACGACCGGGTAGGTCGGCAGCACCTGGGAGGCGACGATCTCGATGCCCGGGCCGATCCCCAGGTCGGCGACCCGGTCGAGGAGGCCGTCGAAGTCGAACCACCCGGCCCGGAACTCCGCGCTCGCGGAGTACAGCGTCAGGCCGAGCGTGAACGGGTCGGCGTCGGTGGCCTCCGGAGCCGGCGGAACATCGGTGACGAGCGCGGGCGGCTCGGCGTCGCGGTCGGTCGCGGTGAGCGTCAGCGCCTGGTGCACGATGTTCGGCACATAGAGGCCGGGGCCGCCGTCCTCCCCCGGCTTGATCTGCATGTACGGCAGGCGCAGCTCCCCGTGCAGCTCGACCTCGTGCGTCTCGCCTAGCTCGACGGGCGAGTCCCGCCGCACGATCAGCAGCGGGTGCGACTGCAGGTACCAGAGCACATCGCTCTGCTGCGGGAGGTCGGCGATGCGGTAACGCACGCCGTCGAGCTCGAAGGCGAGGTCCTCCTCCGGCACCTCCACGCCGTCGAGCGTCAGCCGGAACGTCGTGACCGACGACAGCCAGAGGCTGCGGTACCAGGGGATGGTGAGGGCGAGGGCCGCGCCCTCGGGGTGGACGCGGAGGCTCGCGTCGTCGATGAGTCCGTTGGGCATGGGTCAGTTCCTGTCTGCGAGCGCCGGTGCGGCGGCCGCGCGTTCCGCGGCGATGGTGCGGATGAGCGCGTGCTGGCGGCGCAGCTGGTCGGGCGCGCGGTAGGGCTCGTGGTGGCCCTCGTACTCGCTGGACAGCCAGCCGGTGTAGCCGGAGTCCACGACCACGTCGATGATCTCCCGCCACGGGATGTAGTGGTCGACGAGGTCGTCGTCCACCTCGTAGAACTTCGCCTGGAAGTACACGGTGTGCTCCATGACGTCGGCCAGGTCGGAGACCGGCACGAACGGCACCACCGGCGGCCGGGCCGAGCCGTCGCCCATGCGGAAGGAGGCGCTGCCTCCCCGCCGCGGGTACGGCGACAGCTCGAAGACGCCCGTGTCGATGAGCAGGCCGAAGTGCTCGGAGCCGGTGCGCTCCTTGAACTCCAGGTACTCCTCCACGACGGACGACTTGATGATCGTCGGCCAGTGGATCTCCGGGCAGACGACGATGTCGAGGTCGGCGGCGAGCTGGAGGTTGCGCTCCACCGCCTCCTGCCAGATCGGGTCGACCCGGAGGTCCTCGGAGATGACGCCGATCTTGGGCCGCACGAACGAGAAGCCGAGCCGGGCGGCCAGCCGGAGGTCTAGCTCCAGCTGCGCGGCGCCCTCCGCGGCGGTCATGCCGCGGCCCGGGAAGCGCCGCGTGTCGATCCACGACCCGTACAGCGTCGGGGTCAGGCCCAGCCGCTCGTTGCGGGCGAACCAGGCGTCGATCCACGCGGTGGACGGGTTCGGGTAGTCCTCGATGTGGCCCTCGCCGAGGATTTCGAGGCCGGTGGCGCCGAGGTCGGCGACGTCGGCGATGCAGTCCTCGACGGTCATGGTGACCCCGATGTCGTCCGTGTAGCTGTACAGCGAGACGCCCAGGCCGAAGGGGAGGTCGTCGGTGGTGGTGGTCACTTGACGATCACCGCCTTCCGCGACGCGGTCCAGATCGAGGGCTGCAGTTCCTCCGGGATGTACGACATCCGCAGCCGCAGCTCCAGGGTGACGTCGTGGATGCCGCGGGCGAGACCTCCGTCTCGCGGGACGGTCAGCGTGGCCGCGTGGCCGAGCGGCCAGCGGGCGTCGGCCGCCTCCTGCAGCTCGGCGAAGGAGAAGTCCCCCCGGGCAGCGTCCAGCGGATGCCGTCGCCGTCGAACCGCTCGCCGTCGACGGTCACCGTCGGCTTTTCGATGAGGTTCGCCCAGAGCCCGCGGTAGTACGGGCTGCGGACGCGCAGCTGGAACCCGGTCCGCGCGCCCTCCGGCCCGACGTTGCGGAACCCCGCCGTCTGAATGAGTTGTTCTTCGAGCATGCCGTCCTCCTGTTTCGGTGCTTCGTCAGTTCCGTGCTTCGGCGGTGGCGGGCGCGGTCAGTCGCGCCGCGGCCGCCCGCGCGCCGCGAACGGCGATCGCGACGCTCATCAGCGTGGGGTTCATCGTCGTGGCCGTCGGGATCAGCGCGTTACCGCCGACGACGAGGTTCTCGTACCCCCACACGCGCGAGTACGGGTCGGCCACCGAGGCGCCGTCGTCCTCCGCCCCGAGCCGCATCGTGCCCTGGTAGTGGAGGCTGGAGCCGTTGGGCAGGAGGCGGGGCTCGGCCACGAACGTGCCGAGGGCGTCGCCGGCTCGGCGCAGGCGCCCGGTCGCCTCCGCGATCTCGGCCTGCTCGCCCTCGGTCAGCTCGTACGTGATCGTCGGGGTGGGGAAGCCGCGGTAGTCGAGCTCGTCGTCGTCGAAGGTGACGGCGTCGTCGAAGCGCGGCTGCTTGCGCATCCCGTAACCCATGTTGACGTAGCCCCAGCGGTTGCCCGCGGCCGGGTGCGCGGGGTCGAGCTGGAACGGCGGGTTCTCCGCGTACATCACCTGCAGCGAGAACGGGTGGTCCGGCTCCGAGAACGGGATGCGGTTGACGGCGGCGACCGGGTCGGCCGGGTTCGTCGCGCGGCGGGCCAGCTCGCGGTCGAGCTCGTCCTCGGTCGCGAACCGGCTCATGCTGCCGGCATCGAGCGCGACGGTGGAGATCACGACCGGGTGCTCGGTCAGGTAGTGGCCGAGGGCGCGGGGGCGGATGCCGGAGGCCCACAGCAGCTGCGGGGACCGGAAGGCGTCCGCCGCGACGACCACGAGGTCGGCCTCCACCGAGTACACCTCGTGGCTGCGCAGGTCCTCGACCGTGATCCCGGTGACCCGGCCGTCGGCGTGGTCGACGCGGCGCACCAGGGAGAGGTCGCGCAGCTCGAACCGCTCGGCGAGCTCGTTCGCGGGGTCGAGCAGCGGCCCGAGCACCACGTCCGCGCCCGCCCAGCGCATCGTGCCGTCGGGCTGCGGGTCGCCGGAGACCGGGAGGGTGCCGGGGCCGTAGCCCTCGGGCAGTTCGCTCGCGAACTCCTCGGCGAGCAGCGACCGGATGGCCGTGCCGATCTCCGAGTCGGCGAAGGCCGCGGTCTGCACGTGCAGCAGCCGCGACGCCTCCGCGATCAGCTCCTCCCACTCGGCGTCGGGGATGAACGGGATGCGCTCGCTGAACGACGGGCTCGGCGTCGCGCAGGTCCAGTGCGCACCCATCCCGCCCACGTTCGTGGACGCGGCGGCCGCCGGGAAGCTCGGCGCGTGCGCGGAGCCCGCTCCGCCGAAGTCGAGCAGGTGCGTGCCTCCCCGCGCCGTGAACATGCCCTCCACGACGACCGACCCCGGGATGCCCAGCGACTCGCGGAACGCGCCCGCCTGCGGGCCTTGAGACCGCTCCCGCGCGCGCTCCTTCTCCTCCGGGTCGGGGATGTTGCGGACATTCTCCCCGGCGACCGCGGTCAACTGGGGGCCGGCCTCGAACATCACGACCCGCGCGTGGGGCGCGGCTTCGAGGAGCAGGCGGGCGTACGCGGATCCGATGGGCCCGCTGCCGACGACGGCGATGGTCTGGGTGGTCATGCTGCTCTCCTCCGGGTGTTGCCGGTCGTGGTCGCCTCAGGCGGCGGGGATGGTTTCGGTCGGGGCCGCGCGGAGCGGGCCGGGTTCGTCGGACAGCCGGCTGTTCGGCAGCAGGATCGACGCCACCACCCCGACGAGGTAGGTCGCGGCGAGCGCCACGAAGATCGGGACGAAGACGCTCTGGTAGACCAGGGCGACCTGCTGCTGCTCCGCGACGCTCTGCGCGCGGACGATCGCCGGAGTGAGCGTCGCCGGGTCGAGCCCGGCCGGGAGCAGGGCCACGATGCTCGCGCCGATGATCCCGCCGACCAGCGCCGTCGCCACGGTCGCGCCGACCTGGCGCACCAGGTTGACGCTCGCCGTGATGGTGCCGGTCTCCGCGCGCGGCACCGCGCTCTGCACGACCGCGACGATCAGGCTCATGAACGCGCCGGTCCCGAGGCCGACGACGGCCATCGCGACCACTGGCGCCCACAGCGGGGCGCCCGCCGGCAGCAGGGCCATCGCCCCGAGGCCCGCGGCGCCGAGCGCCGTGCCGATGAGCGGGTACAGCCGGTAGTGACCCGTGCGGCTCACCAGCCAGCCGGTCGCCAGGTTGCTGACCAGCATCCCGAACACCGTGGCGATCGGCACGAGGCCGGAGACCGTGGCGGAGGTGCGGTAGGCCATCTGGAAGTACGTGGGCAGGTAGGACGTGATCGAGAACAGCCCGACGCCGACGATCGCCGAGATCACGGTGCCCGCGGCGACGGTGCGGTCGCGGAAGTGGCCGAGCGGGACGAGCGGCTCCGCCACCCGGGACTCGACGACGAAGAAGACCACCAGCGCGGCGAGCGCGACGGCGAACGCGCAGACGGTCGCGACCGTCTGCGAGCGGTCGCCCACCCAGGTCGCGCCGAGTACGAGCGCGACCAGCCCGATGGTGAGCGCGACGGCGCCGCCGATGTCGAACCTCCCGGACCGGCCGGGCTCGATGTGCGGGACGGCGACGATCGCGAGGGCGAGGGCGAGGATCCCGACCGGGGCGTTGATCCAGAACACCCACGGCCATCCCCAGTAGTCGGTGATGACGCCGCCGAGCACCGGCCCGACGAGAATCGCGACCGGGAAGGCCGCCCCGATGATCGCCAGGTACTTGGGCCGCTGCCGCGGAGTCGTGACCTCGGCGATGATCGTCTGCGACATCAGCTGGAGGCCGGCCGAGCTCATCCCCTGGATCACGCGGGCGACGATCAGCCAGACGAATCCGCCGGCGAATCCGCAGGCGACCGAGGTGAGGACGAAGACCGCGACGGAGGCGAGGAACACCGCCCGCGGCCCGATCCGGTCGCCGAGCTTGCCGAGAACGGGCAGCAGGACCGTGCTGGCGAGCGTGTAGCCCACCACGATCCAGGCCATCTGCTCCAGCGCGCCGAGCTGCCCGGCGACGGTCGCGATCGCGGTGCTGACCACGGTGTTGTCGAGCGCGCCGAGGAACGAGACGGCGAGAAGGGAACTGACGAGGAGGCGGAGCCTCAAAGGCGAGAGCGGCATACGCGAGACCCGAACGATCGGGTGATCGACGCGACGGTTTGTGCCCTCCCCGCAACGTCACGGTGAGGAACGGGCCAGGGCCCCGACGTCATGGTTAGTCTATGACGTTCTTAGGTTGTTTTTCAACCTAAGTGGATGGATCGAAGGAGAGGTCGCTCCTTGAACGACCCCTCCTTCGCGAGCGCTGTCAGTTCTGGAAGACTGCCTCGTCGTAGCCGAACCCGGGGCTGATGTCGAGAACGAGCTTGGTCGGGTCTGCGACGGAGAAGGCTGTCACGAACGTGATCGACTGCCCGGCGGGGACCGCCGTCGTCGGCGCCAGACCGACCTTGTTCCCGATGTCGGTGATGCTGCTTGCCTCGGTGCCGTTCGAGGACACGGTGGGGTAGAGCAGGGGGTCGTAGTTCTTCGTCGTGCCGTTCTTCAGCGTGATGGTGAACTGGATGTTCGCAGCCTGGTCAGCGCCGGCGGCGGAATCCGAGGGTGTGTATGGGGTCGGCGCTGACACGGTGATCGCCAGACCGTCCTTGTACGTGACTGTGTCCCCGAACGAGTAGTTCGTGCTGGCTGCCGGTCCCGCCGAAGCCGCGTCGGAGGCGGCGGCAGAGGCCGGCGCGGACGGCGCGGAACTCGTCACGGGCTTCGAGATCGAGTCGTTCACGGCCGTGACGAATGCTGCCGCGTAGACGACGATCATGATGATCGAGAGCACCCCTGCGACGAATGAGATGGCGCTTCCGGAAATGGCGAGCGGCTTGCTCGCACGTTTCTGGAAGATGGCGACGACGCCGAGCACCAGTCCGACCAGAGCGACGAAGGCGCCGACTGTGTTGATGGCTGGGATGAATGCCAGGACGAACGCCACGATTCCGAGAACGAGCGAGGTCACTGCGAGGCCATTCGTGCGACCGCTCGGAGCGGGAGAAGGGGGAGTCGAATAGGCCCCCGGCGCGGTCAGGGGGTCATGCACGGCGTCGGCGGGCTGTGGGGCGTTGGGCGCGGACTGTGGGGCTTCGGGCGTGGACTGTGTCGGATCACTCATAATTCCCAATGCTGGCCAAAGGCTGAGGAAACCGTGATCCCCAATAGTGGTGATATGTGCACACCCGCAACTAGGTCCACGTGGATGCGCGCCGAATGGTCGCCCGGCTCTGCTAAAGACGGTCGCGATCGCGGTGCTGACCACCGTGTGAGCGTGGCGGGGAAGCCGGCTCTCGCGTCCCCCGCCACGCGGGCTCTCACGAACCGACCGACCTGCGCTTGTTGAACACGTCGAAGGCGACGGCCGCGAGCAGCACGAGGCCCTTGATGAGCTGCTGGTAGTCGCTGTCCACGCCGAGGATCGACATGCCGTTGTTGAGCACACCGATGATGAGACCGCCGATGATCGCTCCGGGGACGGTTCCGATGCCTCCCGTGACGGCCGCGCCGCCGATGAAGACCGCGGAGATGGCGTCCAACTCGAAGCCGTTCCCGGCGCTCGGGCTGGCCAGGTTGAGGCCGGCGGTGAAGACCAGGCCGGCGATGGCCGAGATCACGCCCATGTTGATGAACAGCAGGAAGGTCACCCGCTTCGTCTTCACACCGGACAGCGCGGCCGCGGCCAGGTTGCCGCCGATCGCGTAGATGTGCCGGCCGAAGACCGAGCGGTTCATCACCGCCGTGTACCCGACGACGAGCACGCCGAGGATGATGAGCACGATCGGCGTCCCGTTGTAGCTGGCGAGGAGCAGCGTCACGGTGAGCACCAGTGCGACGAGGAACAGCAGCTTCAGGATGAACCACCACAGCGGCTCGTCCTCGAGGTCGTACTTGCGACGCACCAGCCGCTGGCGCACCGAGGTGGCGACGATCGCGGCGGCGGCGAGCAGGCCGAGGATGAGGGTGAGCGGCTCGTAACCGGAGGTCCCGAACGCCGGGAGGAATCCGGAGCCGATCGAGCGGAACTCCTTCGGGAAGAACGAGATCTGCTGGTTGCCGAGAGCGATCTGGGCGGCGCCTCGGAAGACGAGCATCCCCGCGAGGGTGACGATGAAGGCGGGGATGCCGAAGTAGGCGACCCAGTATCCCTGCCACGCGCCGACCAGAGCGCCGAGGACGAGGCAGAACACCACGGCGAGCGGCCACGGCAGGTGCCATTGCGAGATCATCACGCCGGCCATCGCGCCGATGAACGCGACGACGCTGCCGACCGAGAGGTCGATGTGCCCGGCGATGATGATCATCACCATGCCGACGGCCAGGATCAGGATGTAGCTGTTCTGGACGATGAGGTTCGTGACGTTGATCGGCGCGAGCGTGATCCCGGCTGTCGTGATCTGGAAGAACAGCACGATCACGATCAGCGCGATGAAGAGGCCGATCTGTCGGAGCTGCCCCGTCAGGTAGCTGACGGCGTTCGTGAGCGGTTTCATTCTGTGGTCTTCTCGCGTTCCTGGGTCATGAATTGCATGAGGTATTCGGCGGTTGCCTTCTCGCGCGGGACGTCGGCGGTGATCCGGCCCTCGCTCAGGGTGTAGATGCGGTCGCAGATGCCGAGCAGCTCGGGCAGCTCGGAGGAGATGACGATGATCCCCTTCCCGGCGTCGGCGAGGCGGTCGATGATCGTGTAGATCTCGTACTTCGCCCCGACGTCGATGCCGCGGGTGGGCTCGTCGAGGATCAGCACGTCCGGGTCGGCGTACATCCACTTGGAGAGCACGACCTTCTGCTGGTTGCCGCCGGAGAGCTTGCCGGTGAGCGTCGAGACGTTCGGGGTCTTGATGTTCATCGTCTTGCGGTAGCCCTCCGCGACGATCCGCTCCTTGTGCTCGTTGACGAACTTGAGCCAGTCGACGAGCTTGTCCAGCGCCGCGATCGAGATGTTGCGCTGGATGTTGTCGATCAGGTTCAGCCCGTAGTGCTTGCGGTCCTCCGTGGAGTAGGCGATGCCGTGCTCGATGGCCTTGGACACCGTGTTCACCGAGATCGGCTCGCCGCGCTTGTAGACCTGACCGCTGATGTCCACGCCGTAACTGCGGCCGAAGACGCTCATCGCCAGCTCCGTGCGACCGGCGCCCATGAGCCCGGCGATGCCGACGATCTCCCCCGCGCGCACGTTGAGGTTCGCGCCGTCGACCACCTTGCGGCTGCGGTCGAGCGGGTGATGCACGGTCCAGTCCTCGATGCGGAGGAGCTCCTCGCCGATGTGCGGCACGTGGTCGGGGAACCGGCTGGCGACGTCGCGGCCCACCATCCCCTTGATGATGCGGTCCTCGCTGGCGCCGTCGCCGCGCATCTCGAGCGTCTCGATGGTGCGCCCGTCGCGGATGATCGTGACGCGGTCGGCGATCGCTTTGATCTCGTTGAGCTTGTGGCTGATGATGATCGACGTGATCCCGTGGCTCTGGAGCTGACGGATCAGGTCGAGCAGGTGCGCGGAGTCGTCGTCGTTCAGAGCGGCTGTCGGCTCGTCGAGGATCAGGATCTTCACCTCCTTGGAGAGCGCCTTCGCGATCTCCACGAGCTGCTGCTTGCCGACGCCGATGTCTTTGATCTTGGTGATCGGGTTGTCGTGCAGCCCCACCCGGGCGAGCAGCTTGCCGGCCTCGAGGTTGGTCTCGTTCCAGTCGATCCAGCCGCCGCGCTCACGCTCGTTGCCGAGGTAGATGTTCTCGGCGATGGACAGGTAGGGCGAGAGCGCGAGCTCCTGGTGGATGATCACGATGCCGGCGGCCTCGGAGTCGTTGATCGACTTGAACTCCACCGGCTCGCCGTTCAGGACGATCTCGCCCTCGAAGCTGCCGTGCGGGTACACCCCGGACAGCACCTTCATCAGAGTGGACTTGCCTGCCCCGTTCTCGCCGCAGATGGCGTGGACCGACCCCTCCTCGATCGAGATCGAGACATCCTGCAGGGCCTTGACCCCGGGGAACGTCTTCGAGATGTTGCGCATCTCGAGAATCGTGTTGGACATTGTCTCCCTTGCTTCGTCGCGGGGCGGGGCGGTCACGTCGAACGGCGTGACCGCCCCGCCACTGCGACCGGATCGGACTACTGGAGGTCGGACGCCTTGTAGTAACCGCTGTCGACGAGCACCTTCTGGTAGTTGTCCTTGGTCACGACCACAGGCTGGAAGAGGTAGCTCGGCACGACCTTGGTCTTGTTGTCGTAGCTCTTCGTGTCGTTGACCTCGGGCGTCTTGCCGGTGAGGATGTCGTTGGCCATCTTGGCCGCCTCGTTGGCGAGCTGACGGGTGTCCTTGTAGACGGTCGAGTACTGGGTGCCGGCGATGATCTGCTTGACGCTGGCGACCTCGGCGTCCTGCCCGGTGATGATCGGGAGTTTCTTGCCGCTGGAGCCGTAGCCCGCGCCCTCGAGTGCGCTGAGGATGCCGTCGGACAGCCCGTCGTAGGGCGACAGGACGCCCTGCACCGCAGCGCCGCCCGAGTACGACTTCGCGATCAGGTCCTGCATGCGGGCCTTCGCGGTCGCCGGGTCCCAGCGCAGGATGGCGACCTGGTTGAAGTTGGTCTGCCCGCTCTTCACGACGAGGGTGCCGTCGGAGATGTAGGGCTTGAGGGTGTCCATCGCGCCGTTGAAGAAGAAGGTCGCGTTGTTGTCGTCCGGGCTCCCGGCGAACAGCTCGACGTTGAACGGGCCCTTGGCACCGGTCTTCTTGCCGTCGGCGTCGAGGACGCCGAGACCGGTCAGCAGGGAGTTGGCCTGGTAGACGCCGACCTTGTAGTTGTCGAACGAGACGTAGTAGTCGACGTTCTTGTCGCCGGTGAGCAGGCGGTCGTACGAGATGACCTTGATGCCGGCCTTGGCCGCGGCGTCGAGCTGGTCGGTGAGCGAGCCGCCGTCGATGGAGGCGATGATGAGCACCTTGGCGCCCTTGGTGATCATCGTGTTGATCTGCTGCACCTGGGTGGGGATGTCGTTGTTGGCGTACTCCAGGTCGACCTTGTAGCCGTTCTTCTCCAGGTCGGACTTGACGGCGTTGCCGTCGGCGATCCACCGCTCGGACACCTTGGTCGGCATGGCGACGCCGACGAGAGCCCCCTTGTTGTCGGTGGTGCCGGCCGCGCCCGCGTTGCCGGGCCGGCCTCCGGAGCAGGCGGCGAGCATGACGGCGACACCGAGGGCGACCGCCCCGAGTGCGATTCTGTTCAACTTCACTGTGATTCCCTTCGAGGGTGAGGCGGTCTGCACGCGGGATGCGTGCGGATACCAGGGCTGGGAGCCGGTACACGGTCGGGCGTCTGCGCGAGGCTGAGGCTCGAGCTGCTGCTTCGCATCCCGATTCCTCCCTCAGCGACGTCCTCGTCGTCCGCTAGGCTGCTGTCCGATATATGTGACCGGTCCCAGAACGGGTATGACGTTATGCCTCATCCAGCCTTCGCGTCAAGCAACGCGCCGAAAATCGCCTGCAGCCCTAAGATCGGCAGAGCAGGACGATCCGCCGCGGAACGGCACTGCCCGAGCGCGGAGCGAGCATGACGGACAAGGTCGACAGCGGGGCGGGCAAGCCCCTCTCGATACGCGATGTGGCACGCATCGCGGGCGTCTCGCGGCAGACCGTCTCCCGCGTGCTGAACGGCGAGCGGTACATCAAGCCGTCGACCGAGGAGCACGTCAAGAAGGTCATCGAGGAACTCGCCTGGCGGCCCAACAGCGCGGCCCGCGCCCTCGCGACGTCACGCTCGAAGGCGATCGGCCTCCTGGTCTCCGCCCGCTCGCACTACGGCCCCTTCAGCGCGGCGGCCGCCGTCGACGAGGCGGCACGTGCCCGCGGCTACGCCATCGTCTCGGCGACGCTGGCGCACGAGGACGAGGCCAGCCTGACGGACGCCCTCGACGCGTTCCTCGCTCAGGGCGTCGACGGGGTGGTCCTGATCGCCCCCCAGCAGCGGGCCCACGAAGCCCTGCGGAAGGTGTCCATCCGGGTGCCGTTCATCAGCCTGCAGTGGCCGGACACACCCGGGGACCGCGCCGTCGCGTTCGACCAGCGCGAGGGTGCGCGGCTCGCCGTCCGGCATCTCATCGACCTCGGGCACACCAGGATCATGCACGTCGCCGGCCCCCAGGACTGGAACGAGGCGGAGGAACGCATGCGCGGCTACCTCGAGGAGATGTCCCTGCACGACCTCCCGACCGCCCCGCCCGCCCTGGGCGACTGGACGGCCGACACCGGCTACGACCTGGGGATGAAGCTGCTCGGCACGAAAGAGTTCACCGCCGTCTTCGCGTCGAACGACCAGATGGCTCTCGGACTTATGCACGCCGCCGCCGACCTGGCTCTGGCGGTCCCGCACGATCTGAGCATCGTCGGCTTCGACGACATCCCTGAGGCGAAGCACTTCGCTCCCCCGCTGACGACCGTGCGCCAGGACTTCGCGCAACTGGGCGTCAGCGCGATCGAGCGGCTGATCGCCGACATCGAGGGAGACGTCGAGTCGCCGTCGACGCAGTCCACCGCGCCGGAACTGATCATCCGCGCGAGCACGGCGGCGCCGAGGTGACCGCCTATCCTCTGGCTGGTGCTGCCGCGCTCACCCCGACCGTCACCGGCCCGGTGAGCCCGTTCGCCACCGAGATCGACCTCGCGCCGCCCTCCAGGAACGTCAGAGCCGTGAGCGAGGAACCGTCGGAGGTGAAGAGCTCGACCGACGACCGGTCGATCAGGATCGTCAACCGCACAACGCCGTCGCGGGCGACGATCGGGGCCTTCGCCGCGGACCGGTAGGCGGCCGGCGCCCGCGCCGACGTCGCGAAGGCGTCGTGCGCGCGGTCGAGCGTGAGCTCGCCGTGCCGCGGGTCGTACAGCAGGTCCACGTGGGACCCGCCCGTCCCGCCGATGCGGAGCCTCAGCGCGCCGCCGCCGGGTCGAGCCTGCGATTCGAGCTCGGCCGTCACAACGGTCCCCTCCCTGGGCAGTGCGATCGTGCGTGCGGCGTTCGGGGCCGTCATGGAGGACACCGCGCCTCCTGCCGGCCTCGTCGCGGCCGGGAGCGGCACGCTGGACAGGCGCGGCGCCCCATCGCCGCTGGTCAGCCGCAGTTCGCGCAGCACCGTGTCGGCGCCGTACCATCCCGTCGTCGGGAGCGTGCGGGCGTAGGCCCAGTTGTTCATCCACCCCAGGGCGTAGCGCTTCGAGGTCGATCCGGGCTCGGCCCAGGTGACGGCGGCGTAGAAGTCGGGACCGGCATCCAGCCAGGCCGGCTCGGCGCGGTCGGGCACGAACGACTCGCCGTCGAATCCGCCGGTCCAGTAGGCGAAGCCCGTCGTCCCCCCGGACGCCGAACGGTTGGCGCTCGCGGCCAGCACCCAGACCGGCCGGCCCGGGTCGCCGTCGAGGTCGAGCGGGAAGAGGTCGGGGCATTCGACGGTGCCGATGCCGGCGGTCTGCATACCGGACCGATACGTCCACGAGCGCAGATCGGGCGACGTGTAGAAGCCCAGCTTGGTTCCCTCCGCGAGGACGATCACCCAGCGCCCGTGCGCCGCGTCGCGGACGATCTTCGGATCGCGCCAGTCGCGGACGCCCGGGTTCTCCATGATGGGGTTCGCCGCGTCGGACGCGAAATGGTAGCCGCCGTCGGTGGAGTAGAACAGCGACTGCCGCTGCACGCCGTCCGACTGCTGGGTGACGATGGCGATGACAGCGTCGCGTCCGTGGCCGGCGGTGCCGTCATGGTCGACGACCGTGCTGCCGGTCTCGATGTCGCCGAGGCCGTTCGTGTACTTCTCGATGGCGGTGCCGCGATCGGTCCAGTGCACGAGGTCCGGGCTGGTGAGGTGCCGCCATTCCGTGCCGTTCCCGGTGGGATAGTCCTTGTTGTAGAGGTAGTAGAAGTGCCAGAGGCCGCCGAGGCGGAACGGCCGTTGCGGATCGTTCATCCAGTGCGCGGCCGGACTGAGGTGGAACGACGGCCGGTACGACTCCCCGGCGGTGACGCCGTGCGAGGCGTCCGGCTGCGGAGCCGGGCCGCTCGGGTGCGGCACCGACGCGATCACGAGGGCGGCGGCCGACGCGATCAGCAGGACGGCGGCGACCACAGCGGTCGCCCAGCGGCGTCGGCGGTCACTGCGCGGGTGCCCGTGTCCGTCGGTCATGCGGTTCTCCCTCCTCCCGGCACTCACTTAGACTTGAGGGATGCCGGGCTGGCAGGACGTTCAGAATGTCGGAATCCGGGATGTCGCGAAGGTGGCGGGCGTCTCGGTGACGACGGTCTCGCATGCTCTGAGCGGCCGGCGGCCGGTCAATCCGGAGACGCGCGAACGCGTCCTCAGGGCCTCCGAGTCTCTCGGCTATCTGCCGGACCCCCATGCCGGTGGCCTCCGGGCGTCGCGTACGTGGGTGATCGGCGTGCTCGGGGAGGCGGTGCTGACGACCCCCTATGCCGGGCAGCTCGTCGCCGGAGCGCAGGAGGTCGCGGACGAGCATTCGTACGTCGTCATCGCCCTCGACTCCGGGTTCAGCCCGGAGCGCGAGACCCGCAATATCGCGATGCTCGGCCGGCGGCGCGTGGACGGCGTCGTGATGGCCCGGATGTACCACCAGTCCGTCGACGTGCCCGCAGAGCTCCGTGGGGTGCCGCTGGTCCTGGCGAACGCGGTGACCTCCGATCCCTCGGTGTCGTGGATCGCGCCGGATGAGCGGCTCATCGCCACGGATGCCGTGGCGCATCTTCTGGCCCACGGCCATCGGCGCATCGGATTCGCGACGACTCTGGATGACACGGCTGCCGCTGCCGGCCGGGCGGAGGGCTACCGGGACACCTTGCGGGCGGCCGGCATCGAAGTGGACGAGTCGCTCATCGTCCGCTCGCCGTCGACGGCTGCCGGAGGCCGGCACAGCGCCGAAGCGCTGCTCGGCCGGGCGGATCGCCCGACGGCCGTCTTCTGCTTCAACGACGAGATCGCGATGGGCCTCTATCAGGGCGCTCAGGGCCGCGGCCTCCGGATCCCCGAGGACCTCTCGGTCGTCGGGGTCGACGACCTCCGGCTGATCTCCGAAGCGTTGCAGCCGGGCCTGACGACCGTCGCCCTCCCCCATCGAGAGCTGGGGCGGTGGAGCGTCGCGAAGATCTTCCAGTCGCTGGAAGACCCCTCGACGCCGGCCGAGCAGGTCTTCGTGCGCTGCGCGCTCGTCGAGCGGGGCTCGGTCGCGCACGTCTGATGCGTGCGCTTCTGGCGTCTGCGGTTTCGATATAAGCGACCTCCTCGTGGTTCGCAAGCTCGGGTCGGTTGGACGGGAGCGTGCGACCACGACGTCGCGACGGCCCCACCATAAACGCCATGCAATACGTTTTGCAAACTATCCGCTGAGATTTTCAGACTCGGTCCGATAACCGAGCGCCGGACGGTTGACTGATCGCTCCACCCCCGTTATGGTGGCAGCTCGGGAGCGTGCACCGCGCGTCGTGATCGTCCAATCCATTCCACGGAAACGAGAACGAAAAATGGTGAAACGAACCACAGGACGCCTGGCCGCTGTTGCGGTCACGGTCGTCGGAGCAGCCACCGCAGTGCTGGCGATCGCCGCCGGGCCGGCTTCGGCCGACAGCCCGACGGTGCCCGGCTACGCGGCGCCGAGCGTGCACTCGCAGCAGGCCTACGACCCGGAAGGCGACTTCACGTCGCACTGGACGCGGGCCGATGCGATGCAGTTGAAGGCGATGTCGAATCCGGCGGCGCCATCGCGCACCAACTCCATGCCGCAGCAGTACACGATGCCCAACATCCCGCAGGACTTCCCGGACATGAGCAACGGGAAGGTCTGGGTGTGGGACACCTGGCCGCTCACCGACTCCAAGGGCAACCAGTACAGCGTCGGCGGCTATGACGTGATCTTCTCCCTCGTGGCCGACCGCTCGCTGGGCTTCGACGACCGCCACACCTACGCCAAGATCGGCTACTTCTATCGCCCCACCGACGTGCCGGCGGACCAGCGACCGGCGAACGGAGGCTGGACCTACGGCGGACTCGTCTTCCCGGAGGGCGTGACGAGCAAGGTCTTCCCCGACCAGTCCTTCACCCAGCAGCCGCAGTGGTCGGGCTCGGCACGCATCCTCGCGGGCGGCAAGATCGACCTGTTCTTCACCGACATGGCCTTCTACCGCAATTCGGCCGGACAGGATGTGAAGCCCGCGGACGCGGTGATCTCGCTCAGCCAGGGCGCTATCCACGCGAACCCCGGCAAGGGAGTGTTCTTCACCGGGTTCGGCAGCGTGACTCCGCTGCTCCGGCCGGACGGGAAGCTGTACCAGAACGGGCAGCAGAACCCGTTCTACAACTTCCGCGACCCGTTCACCTTCACCGACCCGAAGCACCCCGGCAAGACCTTCATGGTGTTCGAGTCCAACGTGGCCCAGAACCGCGGCGCCTACCAGTGCACCAGCGCGGACCTCGGCTACCGTCCGGGTGACCCGCACGCCGAGACCCCGGCCGCGGTCACCGCGAGCGGCGCGAACTACCAGACCGCGCGCATCGGGCTGGCGGAGGCCGACAACGCCGACCTCACGAAGTGGCACTACCTGAACCCGATCCTGGATTCGGCGTGCGTGACCGACCAGACGGAGCGGCCCGAGGTCTACATCAAGGACGGCAAGTACTACGTCTTCACCATCAGCCACCGCACGACGTTCGCGGCAGGTGTCGATGGTCCGGAGGGCGTGTACGGGTTCGTCGGCGACGGCATCCGCAGCGACTTCCAGCCCGTCAACCGCGGCTCGGGTCTCGCGCTCGGCAACCCGACGAACCTCAACTTCGCCGCCGGTCACCCGTTCGCTCCGGACCCCAACCAGGACCCGGGAGAGTTCCAGGCGTACTCGCACTACGTGATGCCGGGCGGGCTCGTCGAGTCGTTCATCGACTCCATCGGCACGTCCGACAGCTTCCGCCGCGGCGGGACGCTGGGGCCGACGGTGAAGCTCGACATCAGCGGCGACACCACGGCCGTCGACGACGGTTACGGCCACGGCGGGCTCGGCGGCTACGCCGACATCCCGGCGAATCTGGCGTTCACGAACAAGAACGCCGAATAGCGCACCGGGTGGAGGGCGCCGCCGTGCGCGGGCCCTCCACCCGTGCGCCGCGCGTGTCCGGCACGCCGGAACGCCTCAGTCGCCGGACGAGTCGTCCGTCTTCGAGTCGATGATGGCGAGCACTGTCATGCCGAGGGCCGCGAGAGCGACCAGGAGCCATGCGGCGAGATTCGAGTCCATCACGTTCCCATTCGTAACGGCTCGGCGACGCCGCGGCGCCGCATTTCGATGACCTGTTACATACGACGCGAAGTCTTAACACGCACGACACAATCCTGATGTTGAATGGGCCAACATTCTGGAGGTGATCGTGGATCTCAGCACCGTTCACACTTTCCGCCGGCCGACCCGTCGAAGCGATCTCGGGCTGGCGCACGGGGAAGCCTTCGTGGCGGGTGGTTCCTGGTTCTTCTCCGAGCCCCAACCCGCGGTCACGGGCCTGGTCGATTTGACGGCGCTGGCCTGGCCCGCGGTGGAGGCCACCCATCGAGGACTCCGCCTGGCGGCCACGTGCACGTTGGCCGAGCTCGCTGCGCTCGACCGGACCGGGTGGGCCGCCGAGCCGCTCTTCCGGGAATGCTGTCGCGCCCTGCTCGGCTCGTTCAAGGTGTGGAACGTCGCAACCGTCGGCGGCAATCTCTGCCTGGCGCTGCCGGCCGGCCCGATGGCCGCTCTCGCCATCGCCCTCGACGGATCTCTGGAGATCTGGCGTGCGGACGGCACCCTGGACAACGTCGACGCCGTCGACCTCATTGTCGGCCCGGGTGAGACCGCGCTCGCACGCGGGGACGTGCTCCGCGCCATCGACCTCCCCGCTCGCGCGCTCTCCGGGACGACCGCGTCGCGCAAGGCCTCTCTGCGGCCGCTGGGACGCTCGGCCGCGTTCGTCGTCGGGCGGCGCGACATCGACGGGCGGTTCACGATCGTGGTGACCGCCGCCACTGCGCACCCCTACCGTTTCCGGTTCGACGTCCTCCCGACCCGAGCCGGGCTCCGAGCCGCGCTCGAGACCATTCCCGCGTGGCACGACGACCCGCACGGGAGCCCGGACTGGCGCAGGGCCATCACTCTCCGGCTCGCCGAGGAGATCCGTGTCGAACTCGCACCGGACCCGGTGCCGGCATGAACGCCAGGATCATCCGGTTCACCGTGAACGGCGAGGAGCGAGCCACCGTTCCCGCCGCGGGCCAGTGCCTGCGCACGCTCCTGCGTGAGCACGAGCACTTCGAGGTCAAGAAGGGGTGCGACGCGGGAGACTGCGGCGCCTGCACGGTCCTGGTCGACGGGACGCCCGTGCACTCCTGCATCTTCCCCGCCCAGCGCGTGGCCGATCGCGAGATCACGACAGTGGCGGGTCTCGGGTCGCCTGGCGACCTCCACCCCCTGCAGCGCGCCTTCGTCGACGCCGGTGGTTTCCAGTGCGGATACTGCACGCCCGGGATGATCGTCACCGCCTCCACGCTCGGCGATGTGCCGTCCGAGGAGCTCGCGGAGCGGATGAAGGGCAACCTGTGCAGGTGCACCGGCTACCGTTCGATCGGCGACGCGCTCTGCGGGCGCGTCAACGTCGAGCACGGTGAGACGGGCGACGTGTTCGGCAGATCGGTGGCGGCGCCTGCAGCGGAACGGATCGTCACCGGTCGCGAACCGTACACTCTCGACTTCGCCACGGAGGGTCTGCTTCACCTGGCCGTCGTCGGCAGCCGGCACGCGCACGCGCGCGTCATCGCCGTCGACACGTCGAAAGCCGAGGCGCTTCCCGGGGTGCGGCTCGTCCTCACCGCCGCCGACGCCCCGGGCGTGCGTTATTCGACGGGCCGGCATGAAAGCCGTGAAGACGACCCCGACGACACCCGGTTGATCGACACCGTGATGCGATTCCGCGGCCAGCGGGTCGCCGCAGTCGTGGCGGACTCCCGCGCCATCGCCGAGGAGGCCTGCCGGCTCATCGAGGTCGCCTACGAGGTCCTGCCCGCCGTCCACGACCCGCAGGAGGCGCGCTCCCCCGGAGCGCCGCTGCTTCACCCTGAGCTCACTCCGGCGGACCGTGTCGATCAGGCCGACCGCAACGTGATCGCCTCGCTGCACGGCGAAGCGGGAGATGTGACCGCCGCGCTCGCCCGGTCGGCCGCGGTCGTCGAGGGCGAGTGGACGACGCAGCGGGTCTCGCACGTCGCGCTCGAGACGCACGGTACACGCGGCTGGGTCGATGACGACGGCCGGATCGTGCTGCGCACGAGCTCGCAGGTGCCCTGGCTGGTCCGCGACGAGCTCTGCCACATCTTCGGGCTGAGCCGGGATCGGCTGCGGGTGAAGACCGCGCGCGTGGGAGGCGGGTTCGGCGGCAAGCAGGAGATGCTCACGGAGGATCTCGTGCTCGCCGCGGTGCTCAAACTGGGCCGGCCGGTCCAGTACGAGTACACGCGGGAGGACCAGTTCGCGCTCGCACCGGTGCGGCATCCCATGCGGGTGGCCGTGCGGGCCGGAGCGGACGCCGACGGCCGCCTCACCGCGATCGCGGTCGACCTGCTCTCCGATACGGGCGCGTACGGAAACCACTCCCGCGGCGTGATGTTCCACAGCGTCGGCGAGTCCCTGGCCGTCTACCGTTGCGCGAACAAGCGCGTCGACGCGGAAGTGGTCTACACGAACAACCCGCCGTCCGGTGCGTTCCGCGGGTACGGACTCGGGCAGGTGGCGTTCGCCGTCGAGTCGGCGATCGACGAACTGGCCCGGCGGGTCGGGCTGGACCCGTACGAGTTCCGCCGGCGCAACGTGGTGCGGCCCGGCGAGGCGATGACGGTCACCGACCCGGACGAGGAGAGCGACCTCGGCTTCGGCAGCTACGGCCTCGATCAGTGCCTCGACCTCGTCCAGGACGCCCTGGCGCGGCCGGGCGACGACCCCTCCCGGCGCCGGAGGGCGACAACTGGCACGTCGGCGATGGGATGGCCCTGGCGATGATCGCGACCATGCCGCCGCGGGGTCACTTCGCCGACACCTCCGTCGCGCTCCTTCCGGACGGACGGCTGCGTGTGCGGGTGGGCACCGCCGAGTTCGGCAACGGCACCACGACCGCGCACGCGCAGTTCGTCGCGAGCGTGCTGAGCGCCGAGGTCTCGCGCATCGTCATCGAGCAATCGGACACCGACGTGACCCCGTACGACACCGGCGCGTTCGGCTCGGCGGGCACCGTCGTCGCCGGCAAGGCGCTCGTGCTCGCAGCTGAACGGCTTCGCGCCCGGATCGTCGAGGTGGCGGGCGACGGCGAGTTCCTGCCGAACGGGGTCCGCACCGGCGACCGCGTGCTCGACTGGGCGGCGATCGTGGCGGCGGCGGCGCCGGGCGAGGAGGCGCTGGTCGCCACAGGATCCCACGACGGCACCCCGCGTTCGGTCGCGTTCAACGTGCACGGCTTCCGGGTCGCGGTGGACGACACGACAGGCGAAGTGCGGATCCTCCGGTCGGTCCAGGCGGCCGACGCCGGCGTGGTCATCAACCCCGAGCAGCTCCGCGGGCAGATCGAGGGCGGCACCGCGCAGGCGATCGGGTCGGCGCTCTATGAGGAGGTCCGCCTCGACGGTGCGGGCGGGGTGGTGACCCGCACGCTGCGCAACTACCACATCCCCCAGTTCGCGGACGTGCCGCGCACCGAGGTGCTCTTCGCGGACACCGTTGACTCCATCGGCCCCAAAGGCGCCAAGTCCATGAGCGAGGCGCCGTACAACCCGGTCGCCCCGGCTCTGGCGAACGCCGTCCGCGACGCCATCGGCGCCCGGCCGTACGCGCTGCCGATGGGACGCGACCGGGTGTGGCGGCTCGCCGGCGCGAAGGAGGGCTGAGCTCGCGCCCGGTCGTCAGCCGGCGACGAGCGCGCTCTCGCCCGCGCGATGGATCGGCCCGTCGGTTTCGGTGAGCGACCGGCCTGAGGCGGCGGAGCGCGCGGCGATGACTTCCGCGAGGATCGACACGGCGGTCTCGGCCGGCGTGGAGGCTCCGATGTCCAGCCCGATCGGCGAGTGCAGGCGCCGCAGGCTCGACTCGGCCACGCCGTCCTCGCGCAGTGCGCGGATCCGGCGTTCGTGGGTGCGGCGGGAGCCCATCGCCCCGACGTAGGCCACGGGGAGGTCGAGCGCGAGCGCGAGCAGAGGCACGTCGAACTTGAGGTCGTGGGTCAGCACGCAGACGACGGTCCGCTCGTCCACCGCCGTCCCGGCCAGGTAGACGTGCGGCCAGGCGCGCACGACCTCGTGGGCGCCGGGGAAGCGTTCGGGCGTCGCGAACACGGCGCGTGCGTCGCAGACCGTCACGTGGTAGCCGAGCAGCCGTCCCGCGTCCGCGAGCGCGGCCGAGAAGTCGACCGCCCCGAAGATGAGCAACCGTGGCGCCACGAGGGCGACGTCGGTGAACACCGTCAGCTGCAGCGGCCCGCACTGCACCCGCCACGTGACGCTGCGGCCGCCCCGGGCCCGCTCTTCGTGCTCGGCCCGGATACGGGAGGCCGTGACGCCTTCGGCGCCGCTGTCACGGAGCCGGTCGTCCGTGAGCTCCGCGACCCGGGTGCCGATCAGCTCCCGCGGCCCGTCGACGACCGTGCCGACGCTGACCTCCGCGCCGTCGCGGGCGGCCTCCAGGACCGGTCGGTCCTGCGCGGGCAGGCGCTCGATGTACACGTCGAGGTCGCCCCCGCACATGAGCCCGACCCCCATCGCGGCCTCGTCGCTGATGCCGTACCGCACCACGGCAGGATCGGCGCCCTCCAGGACCGCATGGCAGGCCTCGACGACCGCCCCCTCGACGCACCCGCCCGAGATGCTGCCGACGACGGCGCCGTCCGCGTCGACGAACATCGTCGCCCCGACGGCGCGCGGGGCGCTGCCGTCGACACCGACCACGGTCGCGACAGCGAGCGGCCGGCCGGCGGCGGCGCGCTCGGCCAGGGAGCGGGCGAGTTCGAGCATGCGGCGAGGCTATGCGGGGTGTGTGACCGGCACGTTTCCAGCGTGAGACGCGCCCGACACAATCGGCTGATAGACACGCAGTCATGCTGACCGTGCGCGACGCCGAACTCATCCTGATCGACCCGGAGACCGTCGTGGAGGGCGACCTGCGCATCCGGGACGGCGTCGTGACGGCCGGGCCGCCTGACGCCCTCCATGCCGAGGGCTCCGAGGAGCTCGACGCCTCCGGCTGTGTGGTGACGCCCGGCCTGGTGAACGCGCACCACCACCTCCTGCAGAGCGCCTTCCGGACTCTCCCCGGCACGCGCGGGGTGCCGATGTCCGACTGGTTGCCGACGATGGCGGCGGCCTACCTCCGCGCGGGTGTCGACCCCGAGCTGTGCGCCGCCGCCGCGGCCGTCGGTGTCGCCGAAGGCCTCCTGTGCGGCGTCACGACCGTGGCCGACCACCAGCTCACCTGGCCGGCCGGGCTCGCGCCGGCCGCGTCGGCCGACCTCGCCCGCGCCGTCGCCGCCTCGGCCGCACGCCTCGGCTCCCGGCTCGTCTTCGTCCGCGGGTCCGCACGCGACGATCCGCAGGAGGCGGCAGCCTCGGCCGAAGCGATCGTGCAGGCCCTCGTCCCCGGCGCGGCCGGCGGCGTGAGCGACGACGGGATGCTGCAGGTGGCGGTCGGGCCGGCCGGGGTGCACAGCGACGTCCGCGAGACGTTCGAGCTGCTCGGGGAGGTCGCGGCCCGTCACGGCCTGCGCCGCCGCACCCAGGCGAACGAGCAGGTCGACGTCGCGATCGCCGAGGAGAGGTACGGGCGCCGGCCGATCGACCTGCTCGACGAGTGGGGCTGGCTCGGCGCGGATGTCACGCTCGCCCACCTCTGCGGCGTCACCGCCGACGAGATCGCCCGGATCGCGGCGACTGGCACGACCGCCACGCACGCGCCGGGCTGCGACCTGCCGATGGGCTGGGGAGTCGCCCCGGTCGCGGCGCTTCGCGCGGCCGGCGTCGCGGTGGGCCTCGGGACCAGCGGCGGCGGCAGCAACGACGCCGGTCACCTCCTGGCCGACGCCCGCCTGGCGATGCAGGTGGCGCCGCTCGTCGGGCCGCCGCTCGCCGCGACCGACGTGCTCGGCATGGCGACGGAAGGGTCGGCCGCCGGCCTCGGCCGCCACGAGCTCGGTCACCTGCGCCCGGGCGCGGCAGGCGACCTGTGCGTCTGGGATGTGTCCGGCGTCGCCGACGCCGGGGTCGCCGACCCGATCGCTGGACTGCTCTGGGCCTCCCCGGCCGCCGCCCCCGCCATGTCGTCGTGGCCGGACGCGTCGTCGTCCGCGACTACCGGCTGGTGAACGAGAGCGAGGCGGATGTCGTGGCGGCCCTCCGCGAGAGGATGGCCCGCAGGGGCTAGGTCACAACTCCAGCACCAGCCGCGGGCAGGCGGCGCGCGACACGCAGATCATCATGGCGGTGTTCGCGGCCTGCTCCGACGGGGTGAGCACAGAGTCCCGATGGTCGACGACGCCCTCGATCACCGGGGTCTCGCACGTGCCGCAGGTGCCCTCGCGGCACGAGGACAGCACCAGGGCTCCCGCCTCTTCGACGACCTCCAGCACCGAGCGGTCGGGCGGGACCGTCAGCGTGAGCCCGGAGAGCTCCAGCTCGACCTCGAATGCGACATCGGGGGCATGGTCGGCGGCCGCCTTCGGCTCGAACCGTTCGCGGTGCAGCGTGTCGGCGGGCCAGGCCGCGCTCAGCGCCTCCACCTGGTCGACCATGCGCGCGGGGCCGCAGCAGTGCACAGGCACGCCGTCCGCGGCCGGAGTCGTCCAGACGGCGAGGTCGAGCCGCTCGCCCTCGTCCGCGGCGAACACCTCCACCCGGTCGCCGTGCGCAGACGTCAGCTCGTCCACGAACGCCATCGTGGCCCGCGACCGTCCGGCGTAGGCCAGCCGCCAGTCGCGGCCTGCCGCGTCGGCGGCCGCGATCATCGGCAGCATCGGCGTGATGCCGATCCCGCCCGCGACGAACAGCACAGGGCTGTCCCCGTCAGCGAGGGCGAAGTGCGAGCGCGGTCCGCGGACGACGAGCCGGTCGCCGACCCGGACGGCATCGTGGACGTGTGCGGAGCCGCCACGACCGTCCGGCTCGCGCAGCACTCCGATGCGCCAGACGGCGAGGTCTGCCGGGTCCCCGCAGAGCGAGTACTGGCGTTCGAGGTTCTGCTGGGGTGTCGCGCCCGGCACGAGGACGACGTCGATGTGGGCGCCGGGGCTCCAGGAGGGAAGGGACGCCCCGTCCGGGCTGCCCAGCTCAAGAACCACGACCCCGTCGGCAGCCTGCTCCCGACGGATGACGACGACCTCCAGCGCCTGTTCGGCCGTCACTCGTCCACCCCTTTCTGCTTGACCAGGAAGAGGTGGTAGCCCTCGTCGCTCAGCGCGCTCCAGCGGTGCGGGGTTCCGCCGTAGTAGTAGATGGAGTCGCCGGCGTCGAGCACGAACCGGCCCTGGTCGGCGAAGTCGGCGAGGATGCTGCCGCGCATCACGTAGATGAACTCGTCCTCCTCGTGCTCGTAGTAGTCGCCGGGATCGGCGTTCGCGCCGACGAACTCCATCGGCTCGAACCCGCGTGCCCCGTGCGCGAGGAGGCGCGCCTCGCCCTCGGCGAACGGGCCGCGCACGCCTTCGCTGGCCCGGAGGATGTCGGGCCGGGTGTCGCCCGGGCGGCGCCGTTCGGTGTCGGCCGCGGCCAGCAGCTCGACCTGGCTGCTGCCGAGGGCGCGGGCGATGCGTTCGAGCGACACCATGCTGGGCCGCGCGTGTCCGCGCTCGAGCTGACTGAGGAACGGGTGCGAGAGCCCGGTGAGGGCCGCCACCTGCACCAGTGTCAGTCCGTGCGCGCGGCGCAGTGCCCGGATGCGGGACCCGATGCGCACGGCCTGCTCGTCGATGACGCGCGGGCCGGTGCCCTCCTGCGGGGTCGGGTCCTCGGTGGATCGGTTCGGCATAGCGTTCAACTTCCTCCCTCGGGGCATCGCGCCTGCTGCGGCGCGACGGGCAATTAACAATCGGAAATGACCGCGTTACGTGCGGGAAACGATCCGTGCGTAGATTCCTAGATGTTGAGGGCATCAACATTCTGCCACGATCGTTCCGCCGTCGCGACGATCGGCCGACCGGCCGCCGAAACCGCGAAGGAGGACCGCCGTGACCACGCAACTCCCCCGAACCCTGAGCCTGCTGCGCAACGCCACGCTCCCCGACGGGACTGTCGTGGACGTCCGCATCGGCGGCGGGATCGTCGTCTCGGTCGAACCGGCGCACGCCGCGCCGCACGCCGAGGACGACGCGGACAGCTCGCTCGACCTGAGCGGCCACGTGCTGCTGACCGCGCCGGCGGAACCGCACGCGCACCTCGACAAGGCGCTCTCCTGGGACCTGATCCGGCCTCCGATGGGCGACCTGGGTTCCGCGATCGACTCCTGGCGCACGTACTCCGCTACCATGTCCGTGGAGAGCATCGCCGAGCGCGCCAGAACTCAGGCGCTCGCGATGCTCGCCAACGGGACGACGGCGATCCGCTGCCACGTCGACGTCCTCGTCGGCGCCGAGCCGCTGCGCGGAGCGGAGGCGCTCGTCCAGGTCCGCGATGAGCTCGCCGGCCTCATCGACATCGAACTGGTCGCCCTCGCCGGGCACCTCTCGCCCGACGAGGACGTGGAGGCCGCGCTCGACCTCGGCGTCGACCTCGTCGGCGGTGCGCCGCACCTCGCGCCAGACCCCGCCGCCGACCTCGAGCGGCTGCTGGCGATCGCGGAGCGACGCGGCCTGGGCGTGGACCTCCACACCGACGAGAACCTCGCCGGCGCGCTCACCCTCACGCAGTACGCACGCGCTGTGCGGTCCTGGCCGGCGGGCACGTCGCTCTCGGCGGGCCACTGCGTGCGGCTCGGCACACTGGAGGCGGCAGAGCTGGCGCCGGTCATCGCCGAGGTGCTGGCCAGCGACATCGGGATCGTGACCCTGCCGATCACCAACCTCTACCTGCAGGGCTGGGAGCACGAGCACTCGGTCCCGCGCGGACTCACCGCGCTCCGCGCCCTGCTCGACGCCGGCGTGCGCCTGGGCGCCGGCGCCGACAACGTGCGCGACCCCTTCAACCCCGTCGGCCGCAGCGACGCGCTCGAAACCGCCAGCCTGCTCGTCACCGCGGGGCACCTCACGCTCGACGAGGCGTACACCGCGGTCAGCGACGGCGCGCGCTCCGTCATGCACCTCCCGCCGGCCGGGGCGACACCCGGGGCACGAGCGGAGTTCCTCGCCGTCCGCGCCACGGGCCTCGCCGACGCCATCGCCAACGCCCCGGCCGACCGCTTCGTGATCCATGACGGCCGGCTCGTCGCCCACAGCGAAGTGCGACGCGCTGTCGCCGCACCCCTCCCCGCTCCATCGCTCCTTCTCGAAACGAGGTGACGGTCGCATGACCCTCGCAGAATCCGCCGCGCCGCCCACGACGACGACGGCCCCGCTGCTCGACTTCCGCAACGTCGAGATGACCTTCCCGAACGGCACCGTGGCCCTCCGCGGCGTCGACCTGTCCGTCTCGCGCGGCGAGTTCGTCAGCGTGGTCGGGCCGTCCGGGTGCGGCAAGAGCACGCTGCTGCGCATCGCCTCCGGGCTGGAGTCGGCGTCCGACGGCACCGCCGAGCTGCGCACGGACCGCATCGGCTACGTCTTCCAGGACGCGACCCTGCTGCCGTGGCGGAACGTGAACGCCAACGTGCAGCTGCTGGCCGAGCTCGGCGGCGTGCCGCGCGCCGAGCGGGCGGCCAAGGCCGAGAAGGCCATCGAGCTGGTCGGGTTGAAGGGCTTCGAGAAGCACCTGCCCAAGCAGCTCTCCGGAGGCATGCGGATGCGCACCTCGCTGGCGCGCTCGCTCACCCTCGACCCCGAGCTGTTCCTCTTCGACGAGCCGTTCGGAGCACTCGACGAGATCACCCGCGAGCGCCTGAACGACGAGCTGCTCCGGCTGTTCGCGGAGCAGCAGTTCGCCGGGCTCTTCATCACGCACTCGGTGTCGGAGGCCGTCTACCTCTCCACCAAGGTCGTCGTCATGTCGGGTCGTCCCGGATCGATCGTCACCACCTTCGACGTGCCGTTCCCGATGCCGCGCGACCCCGACATCCGCTTCACCCCCGAGTTCGCCGACCTCGTCGGCCAGGTATCGCACTCCCTCAGAGAAGGACACCACTGATGACGAACGTCGCAGAGAACGTGGCCGTCGCGACCGAGACCGCCGGCGCGCCCGCCGCGTCCGCCGAGACCGCCCAGCGCGCCGCCCGGGAAGCCCGCATCCGCCGGTCGTACAGGTCGTTGCAATGGTGGCAGCCGCTGGCGGTCTTCGTCGTCCTGATCGGGCTCTGGTACGCCGCAGCCTGGTACTACGCGTCCCAGCAGCTGGCGTTCCTGGTGCCGTACCCCCACCTCGTGCTGGTCTCGATGTTCGCCGACCCGTTCTTCACACCGCAGCTCGTCTCCGACCTGCTCAACTCGACGGTCGTCGCGCTGACCGGCCTGATCGTCGCCATCGTGATCGGCGTCGCCTGGGCCGTGCTGATGTCGCAGGCGAAGTGGATCGAGCGCTCCCTCTACCCGTACGCGGTGATCCTGCAGTGCATCCCGATCCTCGCCCTGGTCCCGCTGATCGGTGCGCTGTTCGGCTACGAGTTCCTCTCCCGCGTGATCGTCACCGTGATGATCGCGATCTTCCCGATGGTCTCGAACACCCTGTTCGGCCTGCAGTCCGCCGACCGCGGCCAGCGCGAGCTCTTCCAGCTCCAGGGCGCCGGTCGGTGGACGCGGCTGACCAAGCTGCAGTTCCCCGCCGCGCTCCCGTCGATCTTCGTCGGGCTGCGCACGGCGGCGGGGCTCTCGGTCATCGGCGCGATCGTCGGCGACCAGTTCTTCCAGCGCGGCACCCCGGGCCTGGGCGTGCTCATCCAGGTGTCGACGTCCCGGCTCAACGGGCCGGGCACGTTCGCCGCGATCATCACGGCCTCGCTCCTGGGCGTCGCCGTGTTCCTCCTCTTCGGCCTGCTCGGAAAGCTGGCCGTCGGCAAGTGGTACGACTTCGGCTGATCCCGCCGGTCGCGACCCCCAACCCCCTGCACCAACCCTTGTATCGAACGGAGTCCTGATGCACCGAACAGCACGACGCTCCACCCTGACCGGAGGCGTGATCGTCGCCGCCGCGCTCGCCCTCACCGCCTGTGCCGCAGGCGGCGCGGCGCAACCGCCGTCGTCGACCTCGACGGCTGCAGCCGTCGACCTCTCCGGCGTCTGCCCGGCCACCGTCACCATCCAGACCGACTGGAACCCCGAGGCCGACCACGGCCACCTCTACCAGTTGCTCGGCCCGAACCCGAGCATCGACGCGAACCAGAAGTCCGTCACGGGAGACCTGTACTCGCAGGGCAAGCCCACCGGGGTGAAGGTCCAGATCCGCTCCGGCGGCCCGGCGATCGGCTACCAGTCGGTCAGCTCGCAAATGTACAAGGACAAGGGCATCACCCTCGGCTACGTCACCACGGACGAAGCGGTGCAGCTGTCGAACAGCCTCCCGACCACTGCGGTCTTCGCGGAGAACGACATCTCGCCGCAGATGATCATGTGGGACCCGAAGACCTACCCGGACGTGAAGACCGTCAAGGACCTGGGCGCTGCGCTCGAGAAGGACGGCGGGGTCGTCCGCTACTTCAACGGCGCCGCGTACATGGCCTACCTCCAGGGCGCAGGGATCCTGCCGGCCTCGGTGACCGACGGCAGCTACGACGGCACCCCGGCCAAGTTCGTGACCGCGAAGGGCAAGGACGGCCAGCAGGGCTTCGCCACCGCCGAGCCGTACATCTACGAGCACGAGGTCTCGGCGTGGGCCAAGCCCGTGAAGTTCCAGCTCGTGAACGACACCGGCTACCCCATCTACCCGGAGTCGGTCTCGGTGCGCACCGGCGACCTCCAGAAGCTGACCCCTGCCTCAAGAAGCTGGTGCCGGTGCTGCAGCAGGCGGACGTGGACTACATCCACAACCCGTCCGCGACCAACAAGCTGATCGTGCAGCTCGTGAACGCCTACAACAACGGCTGGGTCTACGACGAGCAGGTCGCCGACTTCGGCGTCTCGCAGATGAAGAAGCTGAAGATCGCCACCAACGGCGCCAACGGCTATGTCGGCGACTTCGACCAGGCCCGCGTCCAGAAGATCATCGACATCACCACGCCGATCTTCACGAAGACGGGCTCGGCGCCGAAGGCAGGCCTCAAAGCGACCGACCTGTTCACCAACCAGTTCCTCGACACGTCGATCGGGTTCTGACGCATGAGCGCCACATCGGTGACGGCGGCCGCGACGGCCGCGCGATTGGCGGGCAAGCGAGCCGTCGTCACCGGTGGGGCGCGCGGAATCGGGGCGGCCATCGTGCGCCGGCTCGCCGCCGACGGAGCGGAGGTCGCCCTGCTCGACCTCCTCCCGGACCCGGGCGAGACGGTCGCCGCCGAGGTCGGCGGCCGGTTCGTCCCCGTCGACCTCTCCGACACGGAGGCCACCCGGGACGCCGTCGCCGCTGCGATCGACGGCCTCGGTGGCATCGACGTCCTGGTGAACAACGCCGGCATCCTGCGCTTCGCACCACTGCTGGACATCCCGGTGGAGGACTGGGACCTCATGTTCGCCATCAACACCCGGCCGATGCTCGTGACGACCCAGGTCGCGGCCCGGCGCATGATCGACGACGGCGTCGCCGGCACGATCATCAACCTCGCCAGCATGGCGGGTAAAGCCGGCGGCGCCGGGCAGGCGCACTACGCCGCATCGAAGGCCGCCGTCATCGCGCTCACCCGCGTGACGGCGCTGGAGCTCGGCTGTCACGGCATCACGGCCAACTGCCTCTGCCCCGGCTATGTGCTGACCGAGATGGGGGCGGACACCCGGACCAGTGACGATGTGGAGCTCTGGTCCTCCTACTCCCCGCTCGGCCGGCTCGGCGAACCGGGCGACGTCTCCGCCGTCGCCGCCTTCCTCGCCTCCGCGGACGCCGCCTACCTCACCGGACAGGCGTTCAACGTCACCGGCGGAATGGTGATGCATTGACCACTCGAACGACAGGAACAGGAATGACCGACACCACCGCCGCAACCGCCCTCGCTCCCGAGGTGGCCGCCCTCGAAGCCGAGCTGCGCGAGCTGCTCGGCGAGCGAGGCGTGACCTCCGACCTCGCCGCCCGCGAGAAGGCCTCGATCGACGGCTCGCACCTCTCCCCGGTGATCCGCTCGAAGCTCCCGCTCGGCCTCGCCGACCTGGTCGCGTTCCCGACGACCGCGGAGGAGATCGCGCTCACCGTCGGCGCGGCCGTGCGGCACGGCGTGCCGATCACCCCGCGCGGCAAGGGCACGGGCAACTACGGCCAGGGCATCCCGATGAGCGGCGGCCTGGTGCTCGACATGTCGCGGGCCCGCACGATCCTGGAGGTCGGCGACGGGTTCATCACCGCCGACGCCGGCGCGACGATGGTCGCGCTCGAGCAAGCGGCGAACAAGGCCGGCCAGCAGATCCTGATGTACCCCTCCACGGCCCAGTCGACCATCGGCGGCTTCCTCTCCGGCGGATCCGGCGGCACGGGCTCGATCAAGCACGGGATGCTGCACACCGGCTTCGCCCTCGCGCTCGACGTCGTGCATGCCGCGCCCGACGCCGCTCTCGTCCACGTCGAGGGACCGGACACCGAGCCCTACATCCACAACTACGGCACCGCCGGCATCATCGCCCGCGTGACGGTCAAGCTCGAGCCGCTGCAGGAGTGGCGCGGCTTCTTCGCCAGCTTCGACGACTTCGGGCAGGCGCTGTCGGTGATCCGCGAGTTCGCCGAGCTCGAGCCCACGCCGCGGCTGGTCTCGGCCGACCTGCCGACCCTGGCGAACGCCCTGCCGAGCGACCCGGGCATCCCCGCCGACCGCGCGAGCCTGCGCGCCATCCTCGACGTCGCCTCCCTCGACGCCGCCACCGCCCTCGTCGAGGCGGCGGGCGGGCGCGTGGAGGACGTCCGCGACGGCGCCCAGACGACCATGAAGATCAGCATGATCTCCTACAACCACCCGATCGAGTGGCTGCAGAAGGCCTACCCGGACACCTACTTCCACGTCGAGGTCTCCGGCGACGCCCTGGTCGACCGCATCGACGAGGTGCACGCCGTCTACCCCGGCGGCATGCTCCACATCGAGGCCCAGCGCGGCCGCCCGATCGGGATGATCGCCGGCGTCTACGAGAGCGAGGAGCAGGTCTACGCGGGCTTCGCACGTCTCGCGGAACTCGGCGTCGGCTACCACAATCCCCACCAGTGGTTCGTGGACTACCAGCCGGAGCGCACCGCCGCGCTGGCCGAGCGGACCGATCCGTCCGGCCTCCTGAACCCCGGCAAGCTCAAGCGCGCCGCCGTCGCCACCGGGAGCCAGCTGTGACCGCCGCTCCGACGCGCAAGCTGGCCGAGCTCTCCGGCCCGGCCGCTGCCGCTGCGCTCGGGAGCGAGTCGATCGTGGTCGTGCCCACCGGCGCCGTCGAGCACCACGGACCGCACCTGCCCCTGCTCACCGACTACCTCCTCGCCGATGTGATCGGCAACGCAGCCGTCGAGCGCGCGGTCGCCGAAGGGGTCGACGCCTGGATCCTGCCCACCCTCGCCTACACCAAGTCCGACGAGCACAGCTGGGCGCCCGGCACCATGTGGCTGCGCTGGGAGACGATGATGGAGACCGTGGTCGACCTGGGCCGCTCGGTCGCGTCGACGGGCGCCACACGCCTGGTCTTCCTCAACGGGCACGGCGGGAACGTCGCGCTGCTGCAGGTCGCGCTCCGCGAGATCCGCCGGCGCTTCGGGCTGCGCACCTTCCTCATGCCGTCGCTGGTGCACACCCCGTCGCCGGACGGCCGGGGCGCCGACGAGCGCGGCCTCGGCATCCACGGGGGCACGACCGAGACCTCGGTGCTGATGCACATCCGTCCCGACCTGGTCGACCTGTCGCTCGCCGACCGCTGGGTGCCGGAGCACCTCGCCGACTTCGAGTACATCGGCATCAACGGCAAGCCGGTCAGCTTCGGCTGGCTCAGCGACGACTTCGGGCCGGCCGGCGTCGTCGGCGACGCTCTACAGGCCGACGCTGCCTACGGCGCGCTGCTGTTCGACCACTCGGTCGAGCAGGCGGTCGCCTCGCTGAAGGAGATCGCGGCCTTCCACCCGACCGAGGCGCCGGCATGATCACCTCGAGCGGCGCCTTCGGGCACGACAACGACGACGTCGACGAGATCGACCCGGGGCCGCTCGGCCTCCTCGGCCGGTGGCTGCCGCCGAGCGCGAGCGAGCTGCGTCCGCTGATGACGCTGTCCACCGTGGGGCTGGACGGCTTCCCCGACGCGCGCAACGTGCTGCTCAGCGGCTACGACGGGAAGGCGCTGCAGTTCCACACCGACACCCGGTCGCGGAAGGCGCACGAGCTGGCGGCCGATCCGCGCGTCGCGCTCACACTGGTCTGGCCGGACGCCGGCCGCCAGGTCGTGGTGCAGGGCTACGCGGTGCCGACCAACGCCGCCGCCTCCGCCGCCGCCTTCGCCCAGCGTTCGCGCTACCTGCAGCTCCTCGCCTGGGCCAACGACGCGCCGACCGCGGCGCTGCCCAGGGCGGCGCGCCGCGAGCGCTGGGACCGATTCGACGCCGACCACCCCGACGGGCAGCTCAACCCCCGCCCACCTGGGTCGGCTATCGCGTCACACCCATGCGCGTGACCTTCTGGAGGGGGACACGGATGGACCGAGCAACCGCATCGAGTACCGTCGCAGCAACGACGGCTGGGCGGTCAGCCGCCTTCCCGGCTGAGCGCGTTCTGGACCTGGTGCTGCGCGGGCGCGCCGTGCTCCCCGAGGGCGTCCGCACCGTCGCCGTCGGTGTGCAGGACGGCCGGATCGCCGTCGTCACCGACACCGACGCGCCGCTCGCCGCGGCGACGGAGGTCGCGCTGTCCGACGACGAACTTTTGCTGCCCGGGATCGTGGACACCCATGTGCACGTCAACGAGCCGGGTCGCACGGACTGGGAGGGCTTCGCCTCCGCCACCGCCGCAGCGGCCGCGGGCGGCGTGACGACGATCATCGACATGCCCCTCAACAGCATCCCGCCGACGGTCGACCGCGCGGCGCTGGAGGTCAAGCGCGCCAGGGCAGCAGCGGCGGCACGCGTCGACGTGGGGTTCTGGGGCGGCGCGATCCCCGGCAACCTCGGGAGGCTGCGCGACCTCCACGACGCCGGCGTCTTCGGCTTCAAGGCGTTCCTCGCGCCCTCCGGCGTGGACGAGTTCCCGCACCTGTCCGCCGACGAGCTGGAGCGCGCGCTCGCGGAGGTGGCGTCGTTCGACGGGCTGCTGATCGTGCACGCGGAGGACCCGGCCGTGCTCGACGCCCACCCGGGCCACGGCGGCACCTCCTACCCCGCATTCGTCGGGTCACGACCTCCCGAGGCCGAGGCCGTCGCCGTGCAGCGGGTCATCGACGGCGTGCGCCGCACCGGCGCCCGCGCGCACATCCTGCACGTCTCGTCGGCCACCGTGCTCCCTCTGCTGGCGGAGGCGAAGGCCGAAGGCTTGCGGATCACGGCGGAGACCTGCCCGCACTACCTGACCATCTCCGAGGAGGACGTGCCGGACGGCGGCACCCAGTTCAAGTGCTGCCCGCCGATCCGCCACGCCGCCAACCGCGACCTGCTGTGGGCGGCGCTGCTCGACGGCACGCTCGACTGCGTGGTCACCGACCACTCCCCCAGCACGGTCGCGCTCAAGACGGCGGGGGAGGCGACTTCGATGCGGCCTGGGGCGGCATCGCCGGGCTCCAGGTCGGCTTCGCTGCGACGTGGACGGAAGCCCGGCGCCTCGGCGTCCCGCTCGAACGGGTCGTCTCGTGGATGGCCGCGGCCACGGCCGATCTCGTCGGCCTCACCGCCAAAGGGCGGATCCGCGAAGGCGCCGACGCGGACCTCGTCGTCTTCGCGCCCGACGAGACCTTCCTGGTGGACGCGGCACGCCTCCGGCACAAGAACCCCGTGACCGCCTACGAGGGGCGCCGGCTGCACGGCGTCGCCCGCCACACCTACCTGCGCGGCGAACCGATCGGAGGGGAGCCGCACGGCGCCCTCCTCAGCCGCCCGCAGTGAGCACCCCGAACGAGAAACGGAGCACCATGTCGTACACCCTCCAGAACCATCAGTACGGAAAGGCCGAGACCCGCCTCGTCCGCATCTACCGCGATTCGCCGCGCCACGAGATCCGCGATGTGAACGTCACGACCGCCCTGCGCGGCTCGTTCGAGGACGCCTACCTGACCGGAGACCAGTCGAAGGTGCTCCCCACCGACAGCCAGAAGAACACGGCGTACGCGTACGCCAAGGAGCATGGGCTGGAGTCCATCGAAGACTACGGGCTCACGCTCGCCCGCCACTTCGTGGACGATGTCGAGCCGGTATCCGGCGCGCGCGTCGAGATCGAGGAGTTCGCGTGGCGGCGCGCCATCGTCGACGGCGCGGAGCACGACCACACCTGGCTGCGCACCGGTCCCGAGATCCGCACCGCCGCGATCACCGTGGAGGGCGTAGGCCCAGACCGCCGCGAGCACGTGGTCGGCGGAGTGAAGGATCTCGTCCTCCTCAAGTCGACGGGGAGCGAGTTCGCCGGCTTCCTGAAGGACGGGTACACCACGCTGGCCGAGACGCAGGACCGCGTCATGGCCACCTCCGTCGTCGCCAAGTGGCGGTTCGCGACGGTCGACGTGGATTGGGAGGACGCCTACACGCGCATCACCTCCGCACTGGTCGCCGAGTTCGCCACCCTCCAGTCCCTCGCATTGCAGCAGACGCTCTGGCACATGGGGACGGCGGCGCTGGACGCGGTGCCGGAGCTGGCCGAGATCCGGCTCGTTGCCCCGAACAAGCACCACTTCGTCGTGGACCTCTCGCCGTTCGGCTCGGAGAACCCGAACGAGGTCTTCTTCGCCGCCGACCGCCCGTACGGGCTGATCGAGGCGACGATCGTCCGCGACGGCGCCCCGGAGGCCGGCGAGGCCTGGCGCGCATCGGCGGGGCTGGCATGAGCGCCGCGGCAGCCGACGCATCCTGGCTGGAGCTCGCCGTCCGGCTGGCGACCGAGAACGTCGCGGCCGGCGGCGGGCCCTTCGGAGCCGTCATCGTGCGGGACAGCCGGCTGGTCGCGACCGGGCAGAACCGGGTGACCAGGGACAACGACCCGACCGCGCACGCCGAGGTGACCGCGATCCGCGCCGCCTGCTCCGCCGTCGGCGACTTCTCGTTGGCGGGAGCGACGCTGTACACCTCGTGCGAGCCGTGCCCGCTCTGCGCGTCCGCCGCGCTCTGGGCGCGCGTCGAGCGCGTGGTCTTCGCTGCAGACCGCCACGACGCCGCGCGGGCCGGCTTCGACGACCGGGAGTTCTACGAGCTCTTCGCCCGCGACCGCGCCACCTGGCCGACGCCGGTGGTCGAGCTGCGGCTCGAAGCCGCCGCCGAGCCGTTCGACGCCTGGCTGGCGGACGCCGCACGAACCGACTACTGAGGTCAGCTCCCGCGGTAGGTGGAGTAGCCGAACGGGCTGAGCAGGAGGGGGACGTGATAGTGCGCGTCGACGTCGTCGATGACGAACACGACCGGGATCTCCGGCAGGAACGCCTCCGCGCCCAGATAGGCCGCAGTTGCGAACGTCAGGCGGTACCGGCCGACCGGGAGGTCGACCGGTCCGAGCTCGGCGACGCGTCCGTCGGCATCCGTCACGCCCGCCGCGAGTCGCTGCCACCCCGCACCGGTCCAGGAGTCGAGGCTCACCGGCACGCCGGGAGCCGGCCTCCCTGCCGCGGTGTCGAGCACGTGCGTGGTGACGCGACTCCGCGGCGTCGCGAGCAGCGTGCGCAGCCGCAGGGCCGCGATCTGCCGCAGCTGTTCGGCGACCTCGGCGAGCTCGGCGTCGGCCGGATTGCGGAGCCGTCGCTCGAGCTCGGAGAGCACCTCCCGCCGGGACCGGCCGGCCGCCCGGATGAGGAACACGCGCCCGAACCGTTCCTCGTATGCGCGGTTCCCCGCCGCGATCGCCGCCGCGAGCTCGGCGTCGTCCGCGTCCGTCGCCCGCTGCTCCGAGCGGGAGAGCCGCTGCGACGCACCCTCACCGGCCGGGCGCTCGCCGATCCGGGGATGGTGGGCGAGCGCCTGATCGATCTCGGCCTCGCTCAGCGGCGTGGCCGCGGCGACCGCCGCCCCCACGAGGGCGTCCAGGCCGTCGTAGGGCGCCCGCGCGACCACGTCGTCCACCCAGCGGGGCACCGCCAGAGCAGTCGGCAGTGCGGCGCGCAGCGTCTCGGCGTCGATCGTGGTGGTCATCGTTCCTCCGTGGGGTGGGTCTCGTGGTGTTGACTGGCGGCATGGATCACGCGGGCATCGTGCTGGCGGCCGGCGCCGGAAGGCGCATGGGGATTCCGAAGTCGCTCGTGCGCACACCCGAGGGCGATCCGTGGTCGGCGCGGGCCGCGCGGCTGCTGCTGGAGGGGGGCTGCTCCCGGGTGGTCGTGGTGCTCGGGGCGCGGGCCGAGGAGGCGCTGCGGCTCGTCCCCACGGACGAGCGGGTGGGCGCGCTGGTCGTCGCCGGGTGGGAGGAGGGCCTGAGCACGTCCCTGCGGGCCGGCCTGCGCTGGGTCGAGCGGCTCAGCCCGGCGCCCGTCACGGCTGTCGTCACTCTCGTCGACCTCCCCGGTCTCACCCCGGAGGTCGTCCGGCGCCTGACGGACGGCGCTGACGGCCGCTCCCTGCGTCAGGCCGCGTACGACGGGCGGCCGGGACATCCGGTGGTGGTCGGGCGCACGCACTGGGCCGCGCTGGGCCGCACCCTGCGCGGCGACGAGGGCGGCCGCCGCTACCTGCGCGCGCACGAGGCCGAGCGCGTGGAGTGCGGGGGCTGGCCGACGGCCGCGATGTGGACACGCCGCAGGACGGGCTCCCGCGCGCCTCGTTCTGACGGAGTGGTGTTCGTGATCGTCTCTGGTCCTCTTCTTTGTGACGACGCTAGCGACTCGGTCCAGCCGCTATCGCGCTGGAAGCCCGGTCGGGACCGTTCGTCGCAGAGGTTTTACGCCTCCGAAACAATCGGGCCGCGAGCATCGGCGACGAGCGGTGGGCTAGGGTGAGTGGCCATGACCACGCCGACCACGAGCAGCACCGGCGGCCCCATCGACCGACGCATCGAGATGGTCTACGCGCAGCTCCCGCCCAAATCCCAGCGGGTCGCCGACACCGTGCTGGACCACCTCGGCGAGATCGCGAGCTACAGCGTCGGCGAGCTCGCCCGGCTGAGCGGCACGTCGCAGGCCACGGTCAGCCGGCTGTTCGCGTCCCTCGGTTTCGATGACTTCGCCGAGGTGAAAGCCCACGTGCGGAGTCTGCGCACCGCCGGCGTCCCGATCGGCGGCACGGACGCAGCGGGCGCCCCCGCGCTCTCCGAGCACGTCGCCCGCGAGACGCGCAACCTCCAGCGCCTGCTCGAGACCATCTCCGACGACACCCTCGACCGCGCGGTGAAGACGCTCGCGAACGCCGAGTCGGTTCTCACGATCGGGTACCGCAACAGCTATCCGGTCGCGCTGCACCTCCGCACCGCCCTCCTGCAGTGCCGGCCCCGCGTGAGCGTGCACCCGCAGCCCGGCCAGTCCATCGGCGAGGAGGTCGCGCAGCTCACCGAGCACGACGCCGTGGTCGTCGTCGGCTTCCGCCGGCGTCTCTCGACATTCGGCGAGCTGATGCGCGTGCTCGCCGCGACGCCGGCGACGGTCCTGCTGCTCGCCGACTCCAGTGCCCGTCGCTACGCGAGCCTCGCAGACCTCTGGCTGGAATGCCCGCTGGAGTCGGTGGGCGCGTTCGACAGCTATGCCACGGCCATGAGCCTGGTGAGCGTGCTCGCGGACGCGGTGCTCGACGCCGGCGCGTCCGCCGGCAACCGCCGCGTCTCCGCGATCTCGTCGGTCTACCAGGAGCTCGGCGAGCTCGACGCCTGAGCGCTCGCCAGCACCTCCACCGTGCGCTCGAGCGCGTCGATCGCGACCTCGACGTCGGCGAGGGTGACGGCCTCGTCGGCGTGGTGGCTGATGCCTCCTTCGCAGCGCACGAAGGTCATGCCCACAGGTGCGATGCCGGCGACGGCCATCGCATCGTGGCCGGCGACGCTGAACAGTCTCGGGACGGCACCGGCTCCGCCGTCTGCTCCGCTGGACCCGACCGCTTCGCCGATCGCCGCTTGGAGCCGCGCATCGCAGAGCACAGCGGCGGCGCAGTGCGTGTCCTGACGTTCCAGCGTGAGGCCGCGCTCCGCGCAGATCGCCGTGAGCCGGTCGAGGATGGCGTCGAGGGCGGCGTCCCGCTCGGCGTCGGTCTCCGCGCGCAGGTCGAGCGACAGCGTCGCCGTGCCCGGGATCACGTTCACGGCGCCCGGGGCGACCTCCATGCGCCCGACCGTCGCCATCGCCCCGAGCGACCGCGCGGTGCGTTCGATGGCGACCACCGCCTCCGCGGCCCCGAGGAGGGCGTCGTGCCTCCGGTCGTACGGCGTTGCGCAGTGCCTCGCCTCGCCGTGGAAGGTCAGGGACATCCGGCGTGCGGCCGCGATGCCCGTGACCACGCCGAGCGGGAGGCCGAGGTCCTCCAGCCGGGGCCCCTGCTCGATGTGGGTCTCCAGGTACGCGAAGATCTCGCCCTCGCGGCTCGCCTCCCCGACCCGCGCGGGGTCCAGCCCGAATCGCTCGAACGCCTCCCGCAGCGTGACGCCGTCGCGGTCGGTCAGCCCCCACCACTCCTCGCGCCAGGCGCCGGCGACCGCGGCGCTGCCCAGCAGAGTGGTGCCGAAGCGCGTGCCCTCCTCGTCGCCGAACGCGACGACCTCGACGGCGAACGGGAGCGTTCCTGACCGGGACGCGAGCCTCCCCATGACCGCGATCGCCGCGAGCACCCCGAGGATGCCGTCGTAACGACCGGCATCGGGCACCGTGTCGAGGTGCGAGCCGATCAGCAGCGCGGGCAGGCCGGGGGCGCTGCCCTCCAGCCGTCCGACGAGATTGCCCGCGGCGTCCTGGCGTACTGCCATCCCCGCCTCGGCCATCCACTCGGCGGCCCGCGCGTGCGCCTGGGCGTGCTGTGCCGAGAGGTAGACGCGTTCGATGCCTGTGGCGGACGCGGAGATCGCCGCCAGCTCGTCGCAGCGGTCGAGGAGCTCCTGGGCGTCGCCGGCCGTCACGGTGCGACCTCCGCGTAGACGGCGAGCGCCGCCGCGACGCCCGCGTCGGCAGGAGCGGGGAAGCCGGCGCGGCGCAGCGTGCTGTCGAGGGCGGTCAGCGTCGTGAGCACGGCGTCGCGGCGCGCGTTGTAGCCCATCACGCCGACGCGCCAGACCTTCCCGTGCAGCGGCCCGAACGACGTGCCGATCTCGATGCCGAAGTCGGCGAGCATGGCCGCGCGTACGGCGTCGCCGTCCACCCCGTCGGGGATGCGGACGGCCACGACGTTGTTCATCCGGTGCGCTTCGTCTCCGAAGACCGCCAGCCCGAGCCCCTTCAGACCCGCGAGCATGGCGGCGCCGTGCAGCCGGTGCCGTTCGACAGCGGCGTCGACGCCCTCGTCGAGCAGCACTGCGGCGCACTCGCGTGCCGCGTAGAGCATGCTCGCGGCCTCGGTGTGGTGGTTGAGTCGCTGCTCGCCCCAGTAGTCGAGGATCATGGCCAGGTCGAAGTAGTTCGAGCGGATGCGGGACTCGGAGACGGGTGCGCCCGGGGAGGCGATCCCGGCCTCCACGCTCCGGCGGCGGTCCAGCACCGCTACGGCTGCCGGCGAGAGCGAGATCGGCGCGCTGCCCGGCGGGCCGGAGAGGCACTTCTGCAGGCCGGCTGTGGCCACGTCGACGTGCCACGCGTCCTGTTCGAACGCGTTGCCGCCGATGGAGGCCGTCACGTCGGCGTAGAGAAGCACGCCCTGTTCGCGGCAGATCGCGCCGACCCGCTCCATCGGCTGCAGCATCGTCGTCGAGGTGTCTCCGTGGACGAGCGCCAGCAGCGTCGGGTGCACGCGCAGGACCGCGTCGATGATCTCCTGTTCGTCGAAGACACGGCCCCACTCCGTCTCGATGGTGTGCACCTCGGCGCCGCAGCGGCCGGCGATCTCGGTCAGCAGCAGCCCGAACCGGCCGAACACCGGCACGAGCACCCGGTCCCCCGGCTCGATCAGCGAGACCAGGGCGGCCTCGATCCCGGCCCGCGAGGTGCCGTCGACCAGGACGGTGGCCTCGTTCTCCGTGCGGAAGACGTCGCGATAGGCAGCCATGACCTCGTTCATGTACGCCGTCATCGCCGGGTCGAACTGGCCGACGAGCGGCGCTGACATCGCCCGGAGGACGCGCGGGTGGGCGTTGATCGGGCCAGGGCCCATCAGCAGGCGTGGTGGCGGGGAGAGCGTCGGAGTGCGAATGGGATCCTCCCGAATGTAAGAGTTGTTTCTTCGGCCCACTGTACGGAATGATTGTTTCATCCACATGTCGCTGACGACACCGAACGAGATCGGAGGCGACATGAACTCGCCGGACATGGCATCGGCCCCCGCGCCACTCGAGCTCACCGCCGAGCCCGGAACGGTCATCTGGGGACGCCTTCCCTGCGAACTCGACGCGCCGGTGCTGACCATCCGCCCGGGCGACGCCGTCACCATCCGGACCGTCAGCCACGAAGGGCTCCTGCCGGGACAGGGCTCGGATCCGATCGCCTTCTTCGGGTCGTACGGCTTCGAGCCCCACGAGGTGCTCCCGGAGGCCGTCCGCATCGTGCGGGAATGCACCCGGTCGGCCGACGACGGGCCGCACGTGGTCGTCGGCCCGATCGCCGTCAGCGGCGCGCAGGTCGGCGACGTGCTGACGATGACCCTGCTGTCGGCCGAGCCGCGCGTCCGCTACGGCATCGTCTCGAACCGGCACGGCAAGGGCGCCCTCGCCGGCGACCTGCCGGCCGGAGACACCGAGCGCAGCGTCCTGGCCGAGCTGATCGGGCCCGGCCGGGCGACGATCCGGGTGGAGACGGGGCGTGCGCCGGTGTTCCCGGCCGACCCGTTCCTCGGCATCATGGGGGTGGCGGTCCCCGGGTCCGTCCGGCCGCACTCCGTGCCGCCGGGACCGCACGGCGGCAACCTCGACATCCGGCTGCTCACTGCGGGCTCCCGGCTGCATCTGCCCGTGCTGGTCCCCGGAGCGCTCGCGTACGTCGGCGACCCGCACTTCGCCCAGGGCGACGGCGAGGTCGCGCTGACCGCCGTCGAAGGCTCGCTGACCGCCACCGTGCGATTCGACCTCGTGCCCGCCGACGAGGCAGCCCTCCGGTTCGGCGCGCTCGACGGCCCACTCGTCGAGACGGACGAGTACTGGGTGCCCGTCGGTCTCGACGAGGACCTCGACCTCGCCGTCCGGCACTGCGTCCGAGCCGCGATCGACCTGCTCGGCGTGCAGTACGGCCTCGACGAAGCCTCGGCGTACGCGTACCTGAGCGCGGCGACCGACTTCGACATCTCCCAGGTGGTCGACGGGGTCAAGGGCGCGCACGCCCGCATCCGGAAGGCCGACTTTGCCTGAGCCCCGGATCGTCTCCCTCGACGGGAGCACTGTGCCCGCCGGTCTGGTGGATGCCGCACTGAGCTACGAGCGCGCCCTCGCCGACGACGACGTGGAATCGCTCGACGCGTTCTTCGTCGCCGGCCCGGTCGCGGTGCGGACGGACGCGGACGGAGTGCTCACCGGGCACGACGCGATCGCGCGCTTCCGGCGCCTGCGCGGAGGGGCGCCGGCCCGCGACCTCGTGCGCATCGACGTCGTCGTGCTCTCCCCCGATGCGGCGGTCACCGTCGCGACGACCTCGGCCTCCGGGCGGAGCGCCGCCCTCACCCAGGTCTGGCGGCGCACACCCGGCGGCTGGAAGATCGCCGTCGCCCATGTCGGCGCCCCTGCCGCCGCGCTGGACGAACGGATCTGGCGCGTCGCCGGAGCGCCGCTCGTCCCGCCTGCAGCGTCCGGCGCGCTCGACGGCATGACCGTCGCCGTCAAAGACGTGTTCGCCGTGGCAGGACAACGGCTCGGCGGCGGCGTCCCCGCCCACCTCGGCGAGCGGGAGCCGGAAACCGAGAACGCCGTCGCCGTCCAGCAACTGCTGGACCGCGGTGCGAGTGTGCGCGGCGTGGCGGTCACCGACGAGTTCGCTTACAGCCTCACCGGCGTCAACCCGCATCATCCCGCCACGCCGAACCGCCTGCACCGCGGCCATCTGCCCGGGGGCTCCTCCAGCGGCCCGGCGGCAGCCGTCGCGCTGGGCGAGGCCACGGTCGGCCTCGCCACCGACACCGCCGGCTCCATCCGGGTTCCCGCGTCGTATCAAGGACTCTGGGGGCTGAGGACCACGCACGGCGCCGTGGACTCCCGCGGGATGCTGCCGCTCGCCCCCAGCTTCGACACGGCCGGCTGGCTCGCCCGCGACGGAGAGACCCTGCTCGCCGTCACCGGGAGCGTGCTCGGCGCATCCCGCACGACGGTCGGGTCCGCGTTGGTGACACTCGACGATCTCGGCCTGAGCGAGCCGGTCGCCACAGCCTTCGGCGCCGTTCTGGACCGCATCGGCACCGTGCGCCGTGTCGCCTACCCGCTCGACGAGCTCGCCGCCGCGTTCCGCACCGTTCAGGCCGCCGAGGCGTGGCGGTCGCACGGCGCCTGGATCAGGGCCCACCCCGGGACGCTCAGCGCCGACGTCGCGGCGCGATTCGCCGCCGCGAGCCGGGTCACCGCCGACGACGAGGCCACGGCGCGCGCCGCGCTCGACGAGCACGCCCGCCGACTCCGCGAGACGATCGGCGACGACACGCTCGTCCTCCCCTCGACACCGACGAAGCCGCCGCCGCTCGATATCGCGCCCGCCGCATTGGACGCCGTCCGCGCGGCCACGACCCGTCTGACGTCCGTGGCGGGGGCGCTCAGGGCGCCGGCCGTCGGCGCTCCGCTGCTCGGTCCGCACGGCGTCGAGGGCGGCCTCTGCCTGGTCGGCCGGCCGGGCGACGACGTGCCGCTGGTGGCGCGCATGCTCGACCTCGCCACTGACCTGACGACCGACCAAGGAGAATGATGTCGACGCCTCTCGCCGACCCGCCCCAGACCCGGAACCCGTACGCGCTCTCCCGGCTGGCCCACCTGGCCCCGATGCTCGCACTGACCTTCACGACCGGGATCGTCGACGCCGTCGGCTACCTCGGACTCGACCGCGTGTTCACCGGCAACATGACCGGCAACGTGGTGATCCTCGGGATGGCGCTGGCCGGCGCCGACAAGCTCCCGGTCGTCGGCCCGTCGCTGGCCCTGGCGGCGTTCATGGTCGGCGCCATCGTGTCGGGCCGCGTGCTCCGCACCGCCGGCACCGGCTGGACGCGGCGTACGACGACGATGTTCGCAGTGGTGGCGGCCCTCGTCGTGCTCACCGGGGTGCTCGCGGCCGTCGCCGGCCGGCCGGCCGAACCGGTCGCACTGACGATCACGGGCGGCCTCGCCTTCGCGATGGGACTGCAGGCGGCAGCCGCGAGGCACCTGTCGGTCGCGGACGTGACGACGGTCGTCGTCACCTCCACCATCACCGGACTCGCCGCCGACTCGTGGCTCGGCCTCCGCACCGGACAGCGCTGGCCCCGTCGCGTGCTCGCCGTCGTGCTGATCGCCGCGGGCGCCTTCACGGGAGCACTTCTGCTGAGGGTCCATCTTTCCGCCGGCCTGTTCGCGGCGGCGGTGCTCATCATCGCAGCGACCACGTTCGGCCATGCCGTCACCGCGCGCGACGTTCGCCGCTCGACAGAGGCCGAGGGCTGCGGCCGCTGAGTGCCCGAGTATGGAGTTCCGGCGACTGCTGTCTCGGCTACGCAGGGGGCGGATTGCCCGTTCTACGTCCGCGGCAAGCCCCAGCGGGCTCCGTGGCGGCCTGACCCGAGTTCGGGCGGTCGCCGCAGGAGCGCTCCCGCTGCACGACAGGTCGCGGCCGCGATCGCCATGGCGTCGTCCAGCATGCGCTCCGCGGCTTCCGGAGTCGTCGGCAGGCCGGCGTGGGCGAGCTCGGCGGTGACCGAGGCGAGGGTGGCGTCCCCGGCGCCCATGGTGTCCACGATGGTGCCCGGCATGGGGTGGATGGGGCGGTGCGCGGTCACGCCGCCGGGGAGGAGGATCGATGCCCCGCCTGCCCCCTCGGTGGCGAGCACGGCGGATGCACCGCTTTCGAGCAGCCGGCGGGCCACCACCTCGAGGGTCTCCCCGTACAGCAGTTGCGCGTCCTCGTCGCCGACCTTGACCAGGAGGCTTCGGGCGGCCAGCCGCTCGAATGCCGTGCGGAACGCCGCGAGGTCGGAGATCAGGTGCTCGCGCGGATTCGGGTCCAGCACGAGCCTCGATCGGGGGTCCGTGACGGCCTCCGAAAGCATGTCCGCCTGTGCCGCGTCATCGAAGGGGAAGCAGCTGACGACCACGACGGCTGCCGCGTCGAGCGCGGACCGCTGCCGGCGGTCGAACTGGATCCGGCGCCCGAGCGCGGCATCGTTGAAGACGTACCGCGGCTCACCTGCCCGCCTGTCGGAGACCGCGCGCGACGATACCGGGACTTCAGTGGGCACCAGAGACACCCCGAACGACGCGAGGTAGCCTCTGATGTCGTCACCGGCGCGGTCTTTTCCCACCATCGCGACGAGCGATGGTTCGAGTCCGAGCCGGGTCAGCCCGACAGCGACGTTGAGGCCGGCGCCGCCGACGTGTTCCTCGACACCTGTCGGCAACTGCAGCTCGTCGATCAGCGCGTCGCCGACGACGCAGACACTCGGCGTGTTCATGACGGTGCTATCTCGCCGGAGCCACGGGGGATGAGCTCGGTGGGGACGACGAATGTCTCCGGCTCCAGTGTCGGGTCGTCCAGACGGGCGAAGATTCGCTTCGCCGCGAGATGCCCGATGCGCGCCGCGTCCTGGGCCACGACCGTGAGACCCGGCTCCAGCAGGTCGGCGAGCTCGATATCGTCGAAGCCGACCAGGGCGATCGTGTGATGCAGCCCGAGCCGGCGGAGTGCCCGATAGGCACCCACCGTGATGAGGTTCTGGGCGCTGAAGATGGCGGTCGGCGGGGTCGGGCCGGCGAAGAGCGCCTCGACCGCAGCCTCGGAACGGGCCTCGTCCGTCAAGCCTTCGATGATCGTCACGTCTCCAGTCGGTATGCCGGCCCTTCCCAGCTCCTCCATGAAACCGCGCTTGCGTTCCCGGGCGGTCTGGATTTCGGGGCGGTCGCCCAGGTAGGCGATATGGCGGTGGCCGTGCTGAATCAGATGCCGGGTCGCCTCCGCAGCCCCCGCAGCGTTGCTGGAGACCACCGCGTCGGCTTCGAGCCCGGTCGGCTCACGGTCGACGAAGACCAGTGGCGTGCCGTGCTTCTGCTCCGCGAGGAGGTAGGCCTGGCTGCGTTTGATGGTCGTGAGGATCAGCCCGTCGACGCGACGCTTGAGGAAAGCGTCGACCGCTCGCTCCTCGTGGTCCGGGTCGTCATCGAGGCTCGAGGCGAAGACCGCCACGCCGCGGTGGACGGCGATGTCTTCGACAGCCCGGTGAAGCGCCCCCGAGAACGGGTTGGAGACGCTGCCGACGAGGAGGCCGATCGTGGCCGTGCGGCGGCCCGTGCGGCGGAGATTGCCGGCGTGCAGGTCGGGCTGGAAGTTCAGGTCGGCGGCGGCTCGCTGCACGCGTTCGATGGTCGCGGCGGACACGTGCGGTTCGCCATTGATGACCCTGCTGACCGTCTTGATACCCACGCCGGCCAACGTGGCCACATCGCGCATCGTCGGCCGCCTGGAGGTGCCGGCCGAGGCCGGTGATGATTTTGACAGCGATGTCACGTTTTCTCTCCAATTGAGCGATACCGCTTGACTATAGCGCCCTCGATGCTCTAAACCTAACTCCATGACACCGTTGTCAATGGGCAGCGGGTCCAGACACCTAGAGGAGTTCACCGTTGAATTTCACAGCCACCCGCTCGACTGGTAAGCGCGTTCTCGCAGCTGCCGCCATCGCCTCGCTGACCGCCATCGGGCTGGCCGCGTGTTCCGGTTCCGGTTCCGGTTCCGACAAGGTCGGTGTCTCGTTGATCGTGAAGACCACGACCAACCCGTATTTCGTCTCCATGGAAGACGCGGCCAAAGCCGACGCCGCCAAGGCCGGAGTCAACCTCACCCTCGCAGCCGGCAAGCAGGACGGCGATGTCGCCACCCAGGTGCAGGCGATCGAGTCGGCCATCGGCCGCGGCGACAAGGGCATCCTGATCACCCCGAACGGCCCTGGTGTGCAGAATGCGATCGATAAGGCGCGCAAGGCCGGGCTCTACGTGATCGCGCTCGACACCGTCCCGACTCCGCCCTCCTCAGTCGACATCACGTTCGCCACCGACAACTTCGCCGCGGGCGAGGCGATCGGCAAGTGGACCGCCGCTCAGCTGAACGGCAAGGCCGCCGACATCGCGATGCTCGATCTGTTCAACACTCAGGTCGTCTCGGTCGACCTCAACCGCGACCAGGGCTTCCTGAAGGGCATGGGCATCGCGGTTCCCGACTCGTCGAAGAACGGCAGTGAGGCCAAGAGCGGCTCCTACACCGGCGGCACCGGCGGCAGCTACACGATCGCCGGCCACCAGCCCACCAACGGAGACGCCGCCGACGGCCGCACCGCGATGGAGACGATCCTCGCCAAGGACCCGAACGTCAACGTGGTCTACACGATCAACGAGCCTGCCGCGTACGGCGCCTACCAGGCGCTCCAGGCGGCCGGTAAGGCCAAGGGAACGATCCTGGTCTCCATCGACGGCGGCTGCACCGGTGTCAGCCAGGTGAAGTCCGGCATCATCGGCGCGACCAGCCAGCAGTACCCTTCGAAGATGGCGTCGCTCGGCATGGAGGCGATCGTGAAGCTGGCCAAGACGGGGCAGAAGCCGAAGACCACGAACGGCCTGGACTTCTACAACACCGGCTCGCAGCTGGTGACGAACACCGCGGTGCCGGGCCTCAAGAGCATCACCCCCGACGCCGCCAGCTCGATCTGCTGGGGCAAGTAGGTTCCACCGGCCCGGACCGGGGAACCGGTCCGGGCCGCCTTCCTCTCTCGACAGAGGATCCGACAGCGTGGTCCGCAGACCATCGCACCGAACAGAGAAGTTCAGGAGCACCAGATCGTGAGTAATCCCACCACGAGCAAACCAAACCCCCAAACCAAGCCGACGGCGCAGACCAGCCCTCCGACCTCGGAACTGGATCTCGCCCAGGAGTTCCTTCACCGCACGACCCCGCTGACCCGGATCCGCGGTCTGTTGCACCGCTACCCGGCTCTGAGCCCGGCGGTCGTGCTCGTGCTCTCGATCATCGTCTTCGGAATCATCAACCCGCGGTTCCTCAACCCGGGAAATCTCTCGCTGATCACCCAGCAGGTGGCAGTGGTCGGAACCATCGGCATCGCCCAGACGCTGATCATCCTCACCTCCGGCATCGACCTCTCGGTCGGGGCGGCCACCACACTGGCGGGACTCGTCATCGCCCAGACCGCCTCCGCCAACCACGTACCCTGGCCGCTCGCCCTCCTGCTCGGCCTGCTCACCGGCCTCGCCACGGGGCTGCTCAACGGCCTCCTGGTGACGCGGCTGAAACTGCCGCCGTTCATCGTGACGCTCGGCACGTTGAGCATCTTCACGGCCGTGCTGCTGCTCTACTCGAACAGCGCGTCCGTGCAGGGGCAGAACCTGCCCGGGCCCATCACCGCGCTCGGCAACACCTTCAACGTCGGCGGGGTGCAGATCACCTGGGGAGTCGTGGTGATGGTCGTGCTCTACGCGATCGTCGCCACCATCCTCGGCCGCACGGCGTGGGGTCGTCACGTCTACGCCGTGGGCGACGACGCGGAGGCCGCCCGCCTGGCCGGTATCCGGGTGCAGCGGGTGCTGCTCAGCGTGTACCTCGCGGCCGGGGCCATCCTCGCCGTCGGCGCGTGGGTGCTGATCGGCCGCGTCGACGGCATCGGCCCCAACGACGGAACGGCCACCAACCTCGAGTCGATCACCGCTGTGGTGATCGGCGGCACGAGCCTCTTCGGCGGCCGCGGCACGGTGTGGGGCACCCTCCTCGGAGCCCTCATCGTCGGCGTGTTCGAGGAGGGCCTGGCCGTCGCCGGCCTCGACGTGCTCTACCAGGTGCTCGCCGTGGGCATCCTCGTCATCGTCGCCGTCTCGGTCGACCAGTGGATTCGGAAGGTACGGAAGTGACCATCGCAACCGACAACCCGGCGGCTACGCCGACCGAGACTCGCACACCGGTGCTCGAAGCCCGCCGCCTGGTCAAGACCTTCGGGAGGGTCGTCGGGCTCGACGGCGTCAGCCTGCAGCTCTACCCGGGTGAGGTGCTCGCCATCATCGGCGACAACGGCGCCGGCAAGTCCACCCTCATCAAGTGCCTCACCGGCGCGGAGATCCCGGACGAAGGGGAGCTCTTCCTCGACGGCCAGCCCATCCATTTCCGCCGCCCGCAGGATGCCCGGGCCGCCGGAATCGAGACGGTCTATCAGAACCTGGCCGTCTCCCCGCACTCGACGTGGCGTCGAACCTGTTCCTCGGCCGCGAAGTCCGTCGTTCCGGCGTGCTCGGATCGGTGTTCCGCATCATGGACACCAAGAAGATGCGCAAACAGGCCAGAGACGAACTCACTACTCTCGGGATCACGACCCTCCAGGATGTCACCGTCCCGGTTGAGAACCTCTCCGGTGGCCAGCGCCAAGCCGTCGCGGTCGCCCGCGCCGCGGCGTTCGGGTCGAAGGTCGTCGTGCTCGACGAGCCGACGGCGGCCCTCGGCGTACGCGAGTCGGCGCAAGTCCTCGAGCTCGTCAAGAACCTGCGCGACCGCGGGATCCCGGTCATCCTGATCAGCCACAACATGCCGCACGTCTTCGAGGTCGCCGACCGCATCCACATCCAGCGACTCGGCAAGCGTGCGGCGACGATCACTCCGGCCTCGCACTCGATGACGGACGCCGTGGCCATCATGACCGGGGCGAAGGTTGGGTGAGCCGAAGACCCTCTACGCCGAGTTCACCGCTCGGCGCGGCCACGAGGACGAGGTCGAACGCCTCGTGGCCGGCCTCGCCGAGCACGTCAGGCAGGAGCCGGGAAACGTGAGCTTCATCGCCCACCGTCTCGCGGAGGATCCCGCCGCCTTCTTCGTCTACGAAGAGTATGCGGATGCCGACGCCTTCGAGGCCCACCTGCGCTCCGAGCACGGCATCGCCTTCAACGCAGAACTCTCAGCGCACATCGTCGAGGACGGCTCCCGGCTGACCTGGCTCGAGCGCATCTGAGCTCCGCCGCCGGAAGGAGTGAGGCGATGCCCTTCTTCCGGCGGCGGACACGACGCGTCCCGATGCGACCATTCGACGAAGCGGGTCTCGACGCGGTCCAGCCCGCCACTCTGGAACGCGCCCTCGAGGAGGGAATGCTGCTGGCGGAGTTCTCGGTGCGCATGACTGTGCGGAACGCGATCATCACCGAGATGCTGACCACGCAGGATGCGGTCTTCGCACCCGCCCCCTTCGTCGAGGTGGCCCGGCGCGCCCTACTCGCCCTCGCCGACGAAGCGGATGCGACCGAAGCCCGCATCGCGACCGAGCACCGGTTCGCCGCCGTCCTCGAAGGCGAACCGGAGCACTCGCACGACTACCGTCCAGCAGACGCGATCAACCTGCGCCGAAGAGAAGCGCTCTCGCGCGCGACCGCTGACGAGCTCAGGAGGCGGTCGCGAGACGACGAGTACCTCGCGCACGTGGTCGAGCTGGCCCACGCAGAGGCATGGGGCGAGATCTCGCGCGAAATCGAACTGCGCATCGACCGCGCGACGACGGCGCCTGACCCTCTCGGGATGAGCGAGCGGCTGGACGACCTGCGCCAGGAGCTTCGACGGCTGGCGCAGCGCACGGACTGACCGCGACACACCTCTCCCGCGGAGGGCGTGGGATTCGAACTCTATCCGGTGCCCCGTTGCCATCTCATTGTTGGCAAAGATCAGCAGAAAATCAACGATCTACGCTCTTGCTCGACCCCGTACGACCCCACCCGACCTCAGTGAGTTGTGCGCAAGATGTGCGCAAATCGTGGCGCGCTCGAGCCTAGATTTCGTGTCCGATGGGGTCCGCGACAGTTCGGTCCTCGAGCTGCGGGCCGCCGACCGGCTCGCCCTGCCAGCTGAGGAGTGTCCACCCCGACCTCGAGTCGCCTTCCAGTTCGGCGAGGCCCGTGTTCTCCAGCGGTCGGTCTAGCGTGAACGTCGCGCTGGTGTTAGACGACCGCAGGCCGACCCACGCTCGAATGGCGGCGCCGTGGCTCACAACCGCAAGAGTGCCACCGGCGGGGATGGGAGCGGACGCTGCGGCAAGCGCGGCGTCGTAGCGCGCGAAGAAGTCGTGCCCGTTCTCGGCGCCCGGGTTCCTGACATCGAGGTCTCCCGCAGCCCACGAACAGAACGTCCGGAGGTAGGCCGCGACCGAGGCGCGATCGTTTCGGCCCTCGTACGTGCCGGCCTCCACCTCGCGCAGGCCGTCGAACACCGTAGGTTGCAGTCCGCGATCCGCCGCGAACGGCGCCGCCGTGAGCTGAGTACGCACCATCGTGCTCACCGCGATCGCCGCTATCGGCTCGGTGATCGATGCCGGCAGGGCCGCCGCCTGTCGCTTGCCCAGTGAGGTCAGCGTCGGTCCCGGCACCATGGTGCCCAGGATTCCTTGCACATTGTCGGGGGTCTGGCCGTGTCGAAGAAGAAGGAGTCGCATGCTCCTGCAAATCTATCGTCCGCGGGCACGAGCGCCTTCCGACCGGACCGTCCACCGAGTCAGCACCGACCTCACGCAGGACGGCCCGACATCGCCAGACCCGTGCGTGGATCGCGCCCGGCTTGCCACCGCGCCTTCTGCTCGTCCGGAGTCACGATTGCTCCGTCCGGGGATGTGACAGGGGTGAGGAAATTCGGCATACCCAGGCTGAACGCGCAGCCGTCAATCGCTTTCTGCAGTTCGTCGTAGAAGCCAAGTGGCCACCTCTCGGGTCGCTTGACGGTGAAGTGGTCGACCCGGTACATCATCAGCGTCTCGTGGGTGCGCTGGCGTACCGCTGGCCCGTACTCGATTACGAAATGGATGCGCGTGCCCGTGTCGGCGACCACCAGCCAGACACGCTCCCCCGCCTGTAGAACTCTCATGACCCGGCACTCCAACATTCGAACATATGTTCTATTGTGGCCAGTGGAACTGACACCCGCTACCCGATCGGAGGAACTGGCCATGAGCATTGCTCCCGCCGCTGACATCGTCCACATCTGGACCGATTCCGGGACTCCGACCCGGCTCGTTTGGCGCGATCACCGGTATCGCGTCCTCGCCGCTGAACCCGTTCGATCGTGCACAACCCACGACGCTCTCACTCACCCCGCTGAGCGACTCATCGGGTGGTCCGTTGTCGCGATCGCGGACAAGGAGCCCTACGACGTTCGGTCCATGCAGTTGCAGTCCATCGGCACCGGATGGGTGCTGGTCGACGTCGACCCCGCCTGACGGTGGGCCAGAACCGCCGCTACCCGGGATCCGGGATGGACCGCGCGATCGAACAAGCGATCACCCGCCCCCGCCCGGTCTGGCTGACCGAGCAAGAAGTCGACCTGGAGCACGACCCGGCCGTCGTCCCCAGCGCACCGGCGCCAGCGATCGCGTACGTGCGCTTCCATGAAGCCGTCGTCCGACCAGAGGTCGAGGTGGTGGCGTGGAACGAGCACGCCGTCCGCATCCGCTTCACTGCCCGGGACGGGCAGGTACACGAGGGCTGGGTGTGGAAGGACGCGGTGCGGTCCAAAGCGCCGCGGAGGATCGAGCGCCGGCACTGATCGACTTAGGACGTGCGTCTGCTCTCCTCCCTGCCAGTTGGTGTGCCGTGTAGCCTGCGGCGATTGTTCGGTCGCCTGGCCTGCGCGCAAGCCCGTTCGGGGCCGACTGGGTCGCCCTGCCGGGTGGCGTTCCGGGCGAGGCTCACTGTCGGCACTGCGTGCCTTCACGGCATACCAACCAGCAGGAAGGAAACGATCATGAGCACCCTCATCACCGACAGCAACGAGCTCACCCATTTCACGGCCGTGTTCAGCAAACACGACCTCGCCGCCGGCCTGGCACCCCAACTCGGCTGCCTCGAGGTCGAAGCCCTCGCCGGCCTGCTCCGAGCACTCGGAGAACCCGCCACCGCCGACACCTGCATCCGGGAGCACGCTACCGGCGACGAACTCGGCGACGCCCACTACCAGGGCGACACCCTCGAATACCTGGTCCCGATCGACCCGCAGGAGGACCTGCAGTGCGACAGCTGCCAGTAACGACCCGCGAGCCCACGCCGACGACGGCGTGGGCTCGATTCATGTGAGGAACAGATCTAGTGGAGCCGCGAGCGGCGCCCTGCTTGCTGGGTGTCCGTCTGCCTGGCCGGTTGATCGTAGTTCGCTCCCGCGGGACTGCGTGCGGGGCTTTCGCGGCATATCCTCACTCGCTGCGCTCCCTGCGGTATTCCACGACCCGGCACTGCGCTCCGCTCCCGCTCACCCTCGATCCCCTTGCCAGACAGGCGAACAAGAACAGATGAAGGGATCACAGAACCATGAACGAGACCACCACCGTTGCGGGCACCATCGAACACCTCAACCCGCACACCCTGACCATCGAAACCAACGTCCGACCCTCCGCACCCATCACCCCCGCCTTCATCCAGTCCATCAAAGAGAACGGCGTCCTCACCCCGTCCTCGGCCACCGCAGCGACGACGGCACCGTCACCGTCCGGGCAGGACAGCGTCGAGTCTTCGCCGCACGCGAATCCGGACTCACCAGCATTCCCGTCTACCTGGTGGATGCGGACGGGTTGACGGCGCAGCGGATCGTGCAGCAGATGGTCGAGAACGACCAGCGCGAAGCCCTCACCGACGGCGACCGTGCCGCCGCGTTCCAACAACTCGCATTCGAAGGGCTCTCCGTGACCGCGATCGCGCGACGCACGGGGACCAAGCAGAAGCAGGTCAAGACGGCGTTGGCGGTGGCCGAGAACCGGGCTGCGGCGAACGCGATCCAGGAGCACCAGCTGACCCTGGACCAGGCAGCGGTGCTGATCGAGTTCGACGGCGAAGACGAGCTGCGGTCCGATCTGATCCAGGTCGCGACTACCGACCCGGCACAGTTCGCGCACGCGGCCCAGCGGGCACGGGACGAGAAGTCCCGCGCCAAGACCAAGGCGGACGCGGAAGCCGACCTGGAAGGACGCGGCTACCTGATCCTCGATGTGGACCCCGGCTACTACGACACCGAGTACACCCGCATCAGCGAACTCCTCACCGCCGACGACCAACGGGTTACCGTCGAGAACATCGAGAACCTGGACGGACGAGCCGCCCACGTACGCATCTACGCGGACGGCGACGCCAACATCAGCTACTTCCTCCGGGACCCGAAAGCCGCAGGATTCCACACCTACGGCGGCACCCAACCCAAATCCGGGCCGATGACCGACGAAGAGAAGGCCGAACGACGCACCCTGATCGCGAACAATAAGGCGTGGGCATCCGCCGAGATCGTCCGCCGCGAATGGCTTACCACGCTCCTGTCCCGCAAGGCCCTCCCCAAGAACGCGGCGGTCGTCATCGCCAAGGGCCTCACGATCCACCGGCAATCGATCAGCACCGCCGCTCGCGAGGGCAACGAGCACGCCCACCGGCTGCTCGGTCTGGAGCCGTCCGGCTACTTCGAGAACGACAAGCTCGTAGCGTTGCTTGAGCAGAACCCAGGCAAAGCGCAGCATGTGGCGCTGGCCGTCGTGCTCGGTGCATGCGAGTCGGTCACCAGCAAGCAGACCTGGCGGTACCCTTCCTCCACCAACAGGGACTATTTCACTCAGCTCGCCGCGTGGGGCTATGGCCTCAGCGACGTCGAGCAGATCGTCACAGCAAGCGAAGACGGATCGACGTCCGAGGACGCCGGCTCGGTCAGCGCCGACCCTGGCGCAGCCGACTGACCATGCCGACAGAAGCGGGCCTGCGCGCCAGGCCCGCTTCTCGTTAAGCGGTCAAAGACGGGTTACAAGTCGGCGCCGCAACCGTCGCCGCGCTGACGACCGGGCCTCCTCGCAGGGCTACCCGATTGAAGGCTACGAATGGCACACACGCCGTCTCTGTCGTCAGCGCCGTCAGCCGGCCGATCGGCGTGTATGGATCGGCGGCGATCGCCTATCCATCGACGGCGCACGGGTCATTGTCTCGATGCCGTCCGGCTTCTCTTGTGCCGTCGGGTTGGCCGATCCGGCTATCCCGATGAGTTCTTTCCAGTTCCGGATCCATGTCTTTCGTATCGATGGCGAATACCGGCATCCTGATCGCTCCCCGTGTCGACTGTCTTTGTTTGCCTTCGGTCGGGGAGATCGAGAGCGAGTGGTAGGTGCGGAGTGTCGGGAGCGTGGAATACCGGCGGGAGCGCAGCGAGTGAGGATATGCCGCGAAAGCCGGCACGGAGAACCGGGAATGAGCTCTGGTCGCCAGCGGAAAAACGAACAAATGGTCAAGGACAGTCGCCGTCGGAGGCTGCGCCGTCGAAGTCGTGCTGACGCAGGTCGCGTCGCCTGCCAACCTTCTATGCCCTGTTGACTTGTATTTAGGGAGATCGGGCGGCGCTGCACGCAAACGGCAAGAGATGGCTTCGACGGCGCCATGAATATCAGGTCTGCAAATTCTCGGATGCGAGCGCTGACCAAGGACCGTAGTTACGTGAGGCCCACTCAATGGCTGCGTAGACTTCGGGTTCACAGAGGTCCCCGACTCGAGAATCACGGCAAGGTCCCGCCTGGCTTGTCGCCAGGCGGGACCTCGTTGCGAATCTGCGCGTCAGCTGGAAAGCATGCTTACGTCAGGGTCGCTGTCCCCGATGTGTCCCGGGGCATTGACGGCGAGCACCCGTTCGACGAACGCGGCGTATTCCTCCATGTAGTGGCGCAGGAACGATGCGGTGGACTCATCCGTCACCTCGCCGTCGCTGCCGAAGGCATCCGGTCGGAAGGTGATGTATGCCTCGGGCGCGTTCAATTGCGGGGCGTCCAAAAAGCTCAGCACGGCGCGCATAGAGGATTGCATGACCGCGGTGCCGATCCCACCGGGGGATGCGCCGATGATCCCAGTCGGCTTCCGCGCGAACGAGTTGGCGCCCCAGGGACGCGAACCCCAATCAATGGCGTTCTTGAGCCCGCCGGGGATCGAGCGGTTGTACTCGGGTGACACGAATAGGATGCCGTCCGAAGCCTCGATCGCCTGCTTCAGGGCGCGGCCCTCCGCAGGAAAGTCCTCGTCGTAGTCCCAGCTGTAGATCGGGAGATCTTTGATCGGGATCTCGGTGAACTCCAGATTGTCAGGGGCGTGCCTGATCAGTGCTTTCGAGAGGGTCCGGTTGATCGAGCCCTTCGCAAGGCTGCCAACGAAGTAGCCAATCTTGTATGTCTTCGCCATGGGTTATTCCTTCCTGCCTTCCGATCGAAGGCCGGGTATGCCTGACATTGAACACCGCACGCTTCCGCGTAGAAGGGGGCGGTTGACTGCCAGGAGAGCCGATCCGCGTCGGGCTCTCCTGGTCGCCTAGCGTTCTCTCGAAGCCGTTTGCCGATTAGGCCGCGGTTTGTGCTTGCGGGGTGCTGAAATCGATGACGAACTTCGCACCTCGCGAGCGTCCCTCGGCGACGAGCGCCTCCGTGGCGGGGGCGTCGTCTGGTGCGATCGTCGTCACTTCGAGCGCCAGCTCCCCGTCCGCGGCGAGCTTCGCGATCCGCTCCAAGTCGACACCGTCAGGCACGATGTACAGGTTGTTGGTACGAATCCCGCGGGACGCCTCCGGCGCGTCCGAAGTGAGCGAGGTCAAGCGACCACCGTCCTCGAGCAGCTTCATGGCTTCCTCGGAGGTGCCGTCGGCGGCGATGAGGACAGCCTCAAACTTCCGATCGGTCGTCTGTGCGAAGTTCTCCGCGTGCGAGTCGATGACGTCGACAGCGCCGAGCTTACGAAGCCGGTCGTCGTGTCGGGGGCTCGCTGCGGCGACAACGTCGGCGCCGGCAAGGACGCCGAGCCGGATCGCCATGACTGCAGTCGGTCCGGAACCGACGACGAGCAGGCGCGTGCCCTCGACGACCTGCAGTTCCTTCAGCGACTGGCTCGCAGTGAGTGCCGCTACAGGAAGGGCGGCCGCGTGAACGGCGCTGAGGCCCGACGGGAGAAGCGCGGCACTGGAGGCGTGAACGAGCACCTGCTCCGCCCAGAAGCCGCTCCCCCCGGGGAGAGGTGTGTCGTGCACCACGACTACGTCACCAACCTTGAAGCTGTCGACATCCGGGCCGATTGCGACGACGCGTCCAACGCCTTCGACACCGAGAGCGGCAGGCGGCTTCAGTTGGACATCCCAACCGTCGGTGATGTGCAGGAGAGCGTCCCACGGACCGATCCCTGCACTGATGGTCTCGAGCAGGATTTCGCCGGCTTCTGGCTGGCGAGGGGTGGGCAGGTCGAGGACCTCGACGGTCCCGTCAACGGTCTGGGCTCCGATCCCGATCATGATGTTCTCCTTATTGTTGACGCTTGGTGAGGCGGTTGCGCTCACTTTTTCCGCTCGTGCGAGCGCGTGTGTGGCGCACCGGATGCATATTCGTCATGAGTCTGTCGCGGCTTGAGTGAGTCAAATAGTTCAATTCGTGTCATTGTCTGGCCCTATAGTTGCAACCCCGCAGGTGGAACTGGTTCTGTATGGGATCGGCATGAACTCGCGCCGCGAGGTGGTGGCCGTCACTCGCGCTGGTGTTTGCTGCGTTTGCACACATATGGTCGGCGTCGCTCCGCGCGACCGTTCTTACCTCTTGACTTCGAGGAAGCGTCTTCGCTCACGATCTGGAAGCGATCCCCGCCGTCTACCTAAGATCGTCCTCGCGATCCCGTCCTTTGCAAGCGCCTCAGGCGGTCAGGCCGTAGGAGCGACCCTTCTCTCATCCGCAACGGCGGTCCCCACATCGTGCTGAGACCGTCGGAGCTGCGACGGAGTCTGACCTGTCCCCGTCCGAAAGGCTCGAGTGAATGCGGACTCCGATTGGTAACCCACTTCAGCTGCGATGTCGGCGACATTCCGGTCCGTGTTGTCCAGCAGGTCGGCAGCTATCATCAAACGAGCCCGCGTGAGGAACTGCCCGAAGGTCATACCAGTCGCCGTTTGAAACCGTCGGATGAAGGTAGCGCGGGACATCGAGGTCTGTGCGGCCAGCCGATCGAGCGACCACCGGGACCCGGGCCGGGCGAGGATGTCTTGGATGATGGTGCTGATCCGCGGGTCCGCGACAGCTGTCCAGAGACGTCCATGCGCGTTGTTCGCTGCCGTTGCGGTTCGAAGGACGAGCGCGATGAGCACAGTGCAGAACGCCGACATGATGGCCGCCGAACCCATCCCATCATGCTCAGCTTCGGCCCGCATGAGGTCGCTCAGACCATTCAGAGTCCCGCGGCCACGCTCGTCCTGAAAAAGAGACACATGTGTTGGCGCGGGCAGAGATCTGAAGAGGATTGCGCCAGCGCCAGCCCCGACGGTGTAGTGGCCACAGAAAAGATCAATCACCGGCTCGCTGCCATCGTCACTGGTTTTGATGGAGAACGTAGAACCGTCTCGTATGGTGATCGACCTTGTCGGTCCTGCTCCTGCGGTAAGAATCCGGTGTCGCGCTCCGGTTGTGATGATGACCACGTCACCGGCTGTCATGTGGTGCAGTTTGCCGCCAACCTCGAGATCACATTCGCCTTCTAGGAGGACATGGAAGGGGATCTCGCGAGGCGCTCGCGGCCCGGGTTCCATGGTTGTGGAGCCGCCGAGCAGGCATCGGGTATCGAGTCGCGCCTCGAGGCGTGCAATCCGAAGCAACTGACTGATTTCGTCCATTCTGATACTTTCGAGCTAGTGAATGATACGCAATGGTCTATTTGTAGCATCAGTGTGGGGCGACACTCTAGGTATGGACACCACCACATCTCTCACAGCCGATGTCATCGTCCTCGGGTTCGGCAAGGGAGGGAAGACCGCTGCGCACGTCCTAGCGAACGCCGGGAAGCGGATCATCCTCATCGAACAATCTGAGGACATGTACGGCGGCACCTGCCCTAACGTTGGTTGCATCCCGACCAAAATGCTTGTGCATTATTCGAACTCGCGGCGACTGGAGGATGCTGCACAAGAGTTCTTTGCCAGCTCCATCGAAGGGGTGCGAAAGCTCACCTCCGCCGGCCGCGCAGCGAACTTCAAAGCCATCGACAGCAAGGAGCTGGCGACTGTCATCACGGGGAAAGCCCGTTTCGTCGACCCTCACACCGTCGCCGTCGGAGAAGGAAAGGACGAGATCACCGTCACCGGGTCGACGATCCTGATAAACACCGGCTCCGAGCCGATCGTGCCTCCCATCGACGGCATTGAGGCCAGCGAGAATCTGGTCAGCAGCAGTGACCTCACCCGTCTGCAGAAGCTCCCCGAGCATCTGGTGATCATCGGTGGCGGCTATCTCGGCCTGGAGTTCGCATCGATCTACCGGCACTTCGGGTCTGAGGTGACCGTGCTTGAGGCGGCGGACAGGCTGCTGCCGAAGGAGGATGAGGATGTAGCCGCCGTCGCCGCTGAGATCCTCGCCGGCGATGGCATCACCCTCATCACCGGTTCTCTCGCGGATCGCATCGAAGATGTGGACGGCGGAACGACCGTCACGTACATAAAGGATGGGGTCTCGCACGCCGTCCGAGGCGATGCCGTGCTGCCGGCGACCGGCCGAAAGCCGGCAACGGACGGCCTGAACCTGGAGGCGGCGGGCGTGGAGACAACGTCCCGCGGAGCGGTAGTGGTTGACGAGCACCTGCGCACCACGCAGCCGCACATCTTCGCTCTCGGGGACGTGAACGGCGGACCGCAGTTCACGTACATCTCGCTTGATGATGCACGGGTCGTCCTCGACCAGTTGCTCGGCGACGGCAAGCGGAGCGTGAAAGACCGCGTGGCCGTCCCCAAGACGGTGTTCATCACGCCGCCCCTGGCTACTGTTGGTCTCACCGAGCGGGAGGCCCGCGCGCGAGGGCTGAATATCAAGGTCGCTCGAGAGAAGGTGGCCAACATCGTCGCTTTGCGACGCACCTACACGGTTGAGGAGACCCGGGGAGTGATGAAGTTCATCCTCGACGCGGACACCGATCTCATCCTCGGCGCGGCAATTCTGAGCATCGACGCGCAAGAGGTGATCAACCTGGTCTCGTTGGCGATACAGCAGGGCGTCACCGCCACCACCCTGCACAACGGGATCTATACACACCCGAGCACGACAGAGGTATTCAACGAAATCTTCACAAAGATCGTGTCCTGAAGAGAGAGGCGCCGCGGCCGGTTGGCGGCCGCGGCGCACCTTCACTCCTGCTAGGTCCTCCATGCCGGGGAATCCGCGCAAGGGGCTCGAGGTGAGCGCTGTCAGCAGTAATCAGCCCAGAGCCGCTGAGGCCGCTCTGGGTTCACGTCATCCAACATGACCGAAGCTGATTCCCGCGGGGAGCCGAGCTGCTCTTGTTCGATCGCGACGAACGACCAGTCCGATGTGCGTGCCGGGTCGTGCTCCAGCCAGATTGAGAAGTTCCAGAACCCCCGGAATTCTTTGCTCAGCAGGTCGAGCCCGTCCACCACAAGGACATCGTCACGAGAACGGAACGGTGCGATCGTTGCGTCCCGGAACTCATCTGCGGTCGGGGCGTCGGTGACCGTTTTACGCTCCGTTGGTTGTCCCGCGTCGTTGAGAGCGGAAGCGAGCAGGTCGGCCACTCGACCGGGGTTGCTCCCCGGCACGCCGGTTATCGCGATGTAACGGGGTCCCCGCCGGTAGTGGTGGAGGAATTCGGTGGCGAGACCTCGATAGAGCTCTGCGCCGCTCGGTTGCGTCTTCTCGGTGTCAGCCATCTTGTTGCCTTTCAAACTCAGTCGCGGTCTCGAAGCGAGCCACATCGGACGAGGTGCACCCGCCGTCTGAAAGTCACGTTCGCTCCTAGCTGGTGGGGTTCCCCGGTTAATCAGCGGCCACTTTCACCACGATCTTCCCTGGCGCGGTGGAGCCGGTCGCGAACGCTGCGGCGGCCTTTTCCAACGGCACGACGTCGCCCACGTATGTTCGCAAGCGACCGGTTCCCACACGGCCGATAAGGTCGATGAGCTGGCCCCGGTCTGTCTCGACCACAAAGAAGTGGGCGCTGATGTCGGCGCGGGAAACATCGGGCGGGCTTGCGATGGAGATCTGTGTCCCACCCGGGCGGATCCGCTCGGACAGCCGCACGCCCACGGCGCCGCCGAGAACATCGAAAAGGAGGTCGATCGGGTCGTTTCCTCCGATGGGATCGTCGTCAAGGTTGAGGAAGCTGTGAGCTCCCGCCTCGAGGATTCGCGCTTCTTGTTGCTTACGACCGGCTCCGATCACGAACGCTCCAGCTGCGCGCGCAAGTTGGCAGACTGCTGTTCCCACTCCGCCCGCGGCGCCGGTGACAAGCACCGTCTGCCCGGCGGCAACGGTGCCGTGCACGAACAGTCCCTGGAATGCGGTGAGCCCGGAGATCGGCAGGCTGGCGGCGGAAACAAAGTCGATGTCCGCCGGCAGCGGCGCAAGGTTCCGGGTTTCCACCGCAACGTATTCGGCGAGGCTGCCGTCGCGAGTCCAATCGGCAATGCCGAATACGCGTTGGCCGACCGTGAGGCCGGTGGTTCCGTATCCGAGCTCGACTACCACCCCAGCAACCTCGTGACCGGGGATCGTGGGGGTTCGGTCGCGGCCTGCCCTGTCGGTCCAGGTACCGGGCCATTCCAGTTCGCCGGTGGTGAATCCGGCGGCGTGCACCCGAACGATCACGTCGTTCTCAGCGGCGTGAGGGTACGGCCGCTCCTGCAACTTCAGCCCGGCAATTCCTGCTTCGCGGTCGGATGCGGTTATGGCTTTCATAATGAATTCCTTATGGATTGGAAGGCTGGGCGTCCCCGGATGTGGTTGACGTCCCTCAGCGCTGTAATTCGATGATGACCCGCCGTCGCTCGCCGTGCGACGGTGAATGTGCGCGTCCGGCGCTTGGAAAAGTCGCCCAATCTTCGCCAGTGGCTCGTCTGACGACCTTCACCGTTTTGCTTCCCGCGCACCGCCCGTCTTACCGCCTCTTTCTCGGAGCGAACACTTTTTCTGGGCGCGAACGCCCGCGAACCGCGGTCGTTGCATCCGGATCTCGCGTTGCTGGGCGTTCTGTACTCGATATTCCATTGGTAGGAGCATTAAGAATGCTCTGGTGCCGGTATCCGCCGGCATGACAGATGGCCCGAGCGTTTGGATCGCTGCTCCCGGATGGATGCGCGAGTTTCCTCGTTCGCAAGGTGTGCATGAGAGGGGACAGATTATGGACCGGTCAGTGGAACCCGCTCACGGTTCCGGAGAAGACCGCGGCGAGCGCAGTTGTGCCACTGCTGCCCTCAGTAAGGCTGGCGTTTCAATCTGGTTGGACGACCTGTCGCGCGATGCGTTGGTTTCCGGAGAGCTGCGTGACCTGATCGCCAAGTATGACGTGGTCGGAGTGACGACCAACCCGACCATCTTCTCCTCGGCCGTGAATGGTACCGATGCTTACGATGCGCAGCTAGGCTTGCTCGCGCGGAAGGGTGTGTCGGTTCCGGACGCCGTGGAAGCGCTTGTGACCGCCGACATCATCGCGACCGCCAAGCTCTTGTATCCGGTCTTCCAACGAACGGGTGGTCTTGACGGGCGGGTTTCGGTTGAAGTGGAACCGGCGATCGCCTTTCAGGCTAAGGAGACGTTCGAACGCGCGAGCCACCTGTGGAAGAGTATCGATCGACCGAACCTGATGGTCAAGATTCCCGCGACGGCGGAAGGTATCGACGCGATTGCCGAAGCGACTGCCGCCGGCGTCAGCGTCAACGTAACCCTTCTGTTCAACATCAACGTCTACCGGCTGGTGATCCGCGCATATCTGTCTGGGTTGGAGCGAGCCCTTCTCGCTGGCCGGAACATCAGCACCATTTTCTCGGTCGCATCCTTTTTCGTGTCGCGCGTTGACGCGGAGGTCGATGCTCGCCTCGGGGATTCGGATACTCCAGACGCATTGGAACTGCGTGGCGCGGTGGGAATCGCGAACGCACGATTGGCATATCGCGTCTTTCAGGAGGAGTTCTCGCGTGGGAGGGCGCAGCGACTGCTTGCACGAGGCGCCAACATTCAACGTCTGCTCTGGGCGTCCACCGGCGTGAAGGACCCCGAGTTCGCGGACACGTACTACGTGAATGAGCTGATTGCTCCTGACACCGTGATTACGATGCCGCAGGCTACGCTTTTGGCATTCGCGGATCACGGGCGGCTGAGTAGCGACACAGTAACCGACCGATTCGCAGATGCCGTCGACACCTTCGAAAGGCTCAGGGCGGTCGGAATCTCCTATGAGAAAGTCACTGACAAGCTTCTCGTGGACGGCTTGGATAAGTTCGAGAGCTCTTGGCGGAAGCTGAATCACACTGTCGAAGAGTCGCTGAAGAAGTCGCTCTGAGCGATGCCCGCGGGCACCACACATCACATGAGATCCCGGCATTCAACCTGAGCCGATGGACCTCATCATCTCAGCTCGCTATCCTGCCTCATGGCCGGACTGGGGCGGCCGACCGCTCTGGAAGTAGCGCTCGTGTTCTTCTCTGTTCACACGATCGATGGCGACGCTAAAAACTCACTGGGGACGAGACGCGCGAGTATGGACCCGGTCGTTGCCCGCTACGCCCCGCAGTCGGTGCGGTCGCTTCCATCAAGGTGACCACTTGAGCCCGAGTGACCATCTCGAACTTGCGGAGAGGCGAGGAAGGCGCGACCGCCTTCACCGCTGAACAAGAGATGCAGGCAGCCCAAACGGGCTTCCGGGTTGCCAGCGCCAGGTGATTCACCCAGCACGCTGTGGCGGACGCTGTGATCGATGAAGCCGATCGGGTGACAACACCCGCACCCTGGTACGACGGTCGCAGATATAGGGCGCGAGCCTTGCAGACGTCCGAGGAACAGAACGTTATGCAAGCTTCCTGCGACGATACCTACGGGTTCTACTGCAAATGCTGCCCTGACCCGCCTCTAATTGGTGGCGTATCCAAGGACGGGTACGAGAAGGCAGCCATGCAAGCGAACGCGTCCGCCGATCGGCGTTGCGTGCTCAAGCTTGAAAGCGCGTGAAGCGCTGGCGCGTCCACTCAGCTGAGGTGCCCTCTCACCCGTAACGGCAGTATCGGAAGGGGTGGGACAGCTGATGTCTGACAACGATTTTTTGTCGCGGGCCGCAGACCGGAGTGGCGAAACGGATGCCGACCGGGCCGGTCTTTCAGCGATGGTCGCTGCTGCGGCCAATGGAGAGCCTGGTAGCAGCGCCCAAGCGGCTGGAATCAGCGATGCGAGCATTCTGAACTTCGCGCTCAACCTCGAGTATCTCGAGGCGGAGTTCTATCTTCGAGCGTCCGGGGACGCGCTGCCTGACGAGATGACAACGGGAACCGGGACCCGCGGTGATGTGTCAGGCGGCCGGCCCGTGCCATTCCAGAGTCCGGTCATCCGCAGGATCGCTGCTGAGATCGCCAGCGACGAACGCGCTCATGTGAAGTTCCTTCGGGATGCTCTGGGCGACTCGGCGGTGGCTCGGCCAAGCATCTCCCTGGATCAAAGCTTCACTGCGGCCGCGCTTGCCGCGGGTCTTATCAAGCCGGGCGAAACGTTTGATGCGTATGCCAACGACCTGAATTTCCTGTTCGGCGCTTTTTTGTTCGAAGACGTCGGCGTGACAGCGTTCAAGGGCGCCGCGCCCCTCATTTCGAACAAGACATATCTCGATGCGGCGGCGGGGATGCTCGCCACAGAGGCGTACCACGGTGGCATCGTTCGGACCTCGCTGTACAACGAAGGCATGATCAACGACGCTGTCTTTGACGCCGTCGACAAGATTTCCAACGTACGCGGCGCTGTGGACGGTGTCGGCGATGACGATCAGGGCATCGGTGACAGCGAGTCGCTGAACCTCGTCCCCACGGACGCACAAGGTAGAACGTTCGGACGTTCCCCAGAGCACATCCTCAACATCGTCTATCTCACACCGGTTCGTGCCACCTCAGGCGGGTTCTACCCCAACGGCTTGAATGGCGCTCTACGCGAAAGCGGTCAGAACGGCTGACCACTGACGCAGACAGGTTGGCCGAAAACTTCACGCACGCCGAGTGTGTTGCAGTCTCAGGAGCACCGATGACATCACAATATGCCCAGGTCGGGCAGACGGCTCCTACTGTTGAGCCGGAGCCGGTCCCTGCGGGCGTACAACGCAAGGGCAACCTACTGGTCTCGTGGGTGACGTCCACCGACCATAAGACGATCGGGTACCTGTATCTGTTCACCTCGTTCACCTACTTCCTCATCGGCGGGATCCTCGCTCTCATCATCCGAGCTCAACTCTTCGAACCCGGCCTGCAGATCGTGCAGACACGAGACCAGTACAACCAGTTGTTCACCATGCACGGCACGATCATGCTGCTGATGTTCGCGACGGCGCTGTTCGCGGGATTCGCGAATGCGATCATGCCGCTACAGATCGGTGCCCCCGACGTGGCGTTTCCTCGACTCAACGCGCTGGCGTATTGGTTTTACTTCTTCGGGTCAGCGATCGCCGTGTCCGGTTTTCTCACTCCCCAAGGGACGGCCACGTTCGGGTGGACGGGCTACGCGCCACTATCCTCGGAAACGTTCTCGCCCGGTGTCGGGACGAACCTGTGGGTGTTCGGGCTAGCGCTCTCCGGTTTTGGCACCATTCTCGGCGCCGTCAACTTCATCACCACGATCATCACCATGCGCGCCCCCGGCATGACCATGTTCCGTCTACCGATCTTCACCTGGAACACCCTGGTGACGTCGATTATGGTGCTCGTGGCTTTTCCCGTCCTCGCGGCGGCGCTCTTCGCGCTCGGCGCAGATAGAGTCTTCGGCGCGCACATCTTCGATGCGGCCAACGGCGGAGCGTTGATGTGGCAGCATCTGTTCTGGTTCTTTGGCCACCCTGAGGTGTACATCATCGCGATCCCGTTCTTTGGCATCGTGTCGGAAGTGTTCCCGGTGTTCAGCCGGAAACCGATCTTCGGTTACAAGACGCTGGTGTACGCCACGATCGCGATCGCGGCCCTCTCGATGGCCGTTTGGGCACACCACATGTACGTGACCGGATCCGTCCTACTGCCATGGTTCTCGCTGATGACGATGCTGATCGCGGTCCCGACCGGGGTGAAAATCTTCAACTGGATCGGCACGATGTGGCGCGGATCACTCACTTTCGAAGCACCAATGCTGTGGGCGATCGGATTTCTGATCACCTTCACTTTCGGTGGTCTTACCGGGGTGATCATGGCATCACCGCCGTTGGATTTTCATATCTCTGACACCTACTTCGTTGTGGCGCACATCCACTATGTGGTGTTCGGGACGGTGGTGTTCGCGATGTTTGCCGGTTTCTACTTCTGGTGGCCGAAATGGACAGGGAAGGTGCTCAACGATCGATTGGGCAAGTGGCACTTCTGGCTGCTGTTCATCGGATTCCACGCAACGTTCCTCATCCAGCATTGGCTCGGCGTCATGGGGATGCCGCGGCGGTACGCTACGTACTTGCCCGACGATGGCTTCACCTGGCTCAACCAGGTCTCGACCGTTGGTGCATTCCTGCTGGCAGTGTCGATGATGCCGTTCTTCTTGAATGTGTACCTAACCGCTCGCCACTCGCCCAAGGTGACGGTGAACGACGCGTGGGGTTACGGTCGTTCGCTCGAGTGGGCAACGAGCTGCCCGCCTCCGCGGCACAATTTCACATCGATCCCGCGGATTCGTTCAGAGGCGCCCGCGTTCGACATGAACCATCCGGAGGCGGGGATACCGGTCGGCATCGGACCCGGAAGAGATGCTCCTCAAGTGCCTGTTCAGACCTGAGCGCAATTAGGGTGGCGGATCGCCGCGGGTTCAATGCCACCGATGGTCTTGGGTAGTGATCCGTGCGCCGTGCCGAGGTCTGCGGTATCCGCTTGCCCCGATCAAGCGGACGATCCTTTGGCGGTGACCGCGCCATCGCTCCAGAAGATCGAGCATGCCCGCATCGTCAACGGGCTTCCCTATCAGGGCCCATCCGACGTCTTTGGCCAGCTGGTAATCGCCGACGCTTATGGTGTCCGGGTCCCCGTGCGATCTCTGAACTGTCTCGGCGATGGTCCACGGACCGACGCCTGGAATACTTTGAAGGGCTGCGCGAATGTGCTCGTCTCCGGTGTCGTATCGTATGAGCCCGTCGACGGATGCGGCGACGTTGGCAGCGGTGATGATCACTCGCGCACGCGCCGGTTCGACTCCCGCCCTGTGCCAGTCCCAGGAAGGTATCGCGCCCCAATCCGTCATTGTCGGCGTGACGCGTAGTCCTGCCGGAGCCGGCCCCGGGGCGGGCGCACCATGCTGCATCACGAGTTTGCGCCAGGATTCCCGTGCTTGGCGTCCCGTCGTCTTCTGGCCGAAGATGGCCGCGATAAGCGCTTGAGAAACAAGGTTTGTGCGAGTGAGTCGGAGACCCGCTAATCGTCGGCGTACCTCGGCAAGCGGCGGGTATTGGGTGAGGTCGAGGCCACTCCAGTCATCCCGAGCTCCTAGAAGGTCAGGGACCGATGCCCGCGCCCATTCAGCTCCGGCACCCCACGTGTGAATTTGGAAGGCGGGGCCGTCTGATCGTTTGACGCGTTCGATTCGAATCGTGGCGCTTCCGTGGGGCGTGTGTACCGTGCGCCAGAATCCGCCACCTGTCACGGTGAAGGTCGGGTCCCCGCTTCCCAACATCAATGGCGTGAGGGTTAGATCCAAGCTCACCGCGTATTTCGGCTGATAAATGTCGATAAGCCCGTTGTCCGGGTGTTGTAGCTCCGTCACGTGCGCTCGATTCATATTTGCATCGCCCGCGGCGGCCGATGCAGGCTGTGCGGGACCATTTCGTCCTATTAACGCACAGCCACGTTCGCATTCTCATACTAGCTTCGATCTCCTTTGGGGCCCGTCAGACGCGAGGTGAGCGCCTGCCGCGCAAGAACATCGGTCCGTCAAATGTCGCGTTGAGACACCAACAACGGGCGGACCAGGACTCGATAACAGCGCTCTCATCCCGTCGCCGCCCCTGATGTGAAGTGGCCACTCGCCCTCTGTTCGCCCCAAGACCGCTAGACGACTGACGACCGACCGCGACCCGGTCGCTACTGCGTCAGGTTGACTCGCAGAGTCGGTCGCCGGTCGTTCTGGACGATTTCATTCTGAAAATTGGAACATCAATTTGGATTGGAGGTACAATTTCACTAACCTAAATTCGGCCGCTTTCCCCCAAAAGCGGCTGCCGGCGAGGCGCGTCCTGGTCGGCGAGGGCTCCGGCATTCGGGTTGTCGGAGCCCTCCCCCAAGCCTCTCGGCAAGAGGAGCGGTCCACATGGCCTATTGCCCACGTTGCCGTCACCGCATGCAACGACGCCGCAACCCCTATTGCGGCATCGGCCTCGCCGTGCACCCATACACGAACGATTGCGAAAGGTGCGGGTACGTAGAGTTCCTTCGTGAGCCGGAATGTGTCCCAGACACCGAGCCTGCCGAGCAAATAACCAGTCGTGCACCGTGGTGGCAGCGCATCTTCAAGCCTTAGTGTCACCGCCAAGGACCTTCGAAGCACGTTGTGGCAGCGGCTCAGCGACTTTCACGCTGTCCAGGGACTCCTCGTTATCCGACTTCCTGCTCGAAAGCAATGAGCTGTTCTTCGTCGGAAGCTGACGCATGCAAGGCCGACATTCCGGACCCGGGGTGCAGGGGGTCGACCAGACCTCGGTACTTTTCATTGTGCGCAATGAACTCTCCGATGACCGGGCAGATAACAGTAACCGTCTTGCCTACTGCACGAATCTGGTCGAGAGCACGTGCAATCAACTCCGTTGCGACGCGCCGTTGCCTGTACGGGTAACTCACCCAGGTGGACAGCAACACGATTCGGTCACCAACGAGTCGATATGAAAGCTCCCCGATGGAATCCTCGTTGAGAATCGCTTCCCATCTGGCATGTTGGGGGTCGTTGACGATCTCCAGGTCCCATGCCGAACAGAGATCCTCGACGCGCGCGGTACTTATCTCCGCGATGAGTTCTGCATTGCGGGCCTGATATGCCGCTTGTTCAGCTTCAAAATCCACTATCTCGACCTTTCCCGCTCAACTCTGATATCGCTACTTCCTCACCTCCCGGGTGCGCCAGAGGGTTTCGCGCGCCCAGCAGGGTCCAAACGGTCGCGATCAACGCGAACGCCCCATAGCCGAGGATGATCTGCGAAAGAGCCAGCACGTTGGAGAGCTGGCCAGCGATCAGCGCCGGGATGGTCGCCCCGGTGTAGCTGATGAGATAGATCACACTGAACGTGGGTGCCCTGTCGTCAATCCTGCTGCCGTGGAGGAGTCCGCGCGTCGCCGCGCTGATGGCGATGCCTTGGGCTGCGCCGGCGACGATGGTCGACGCGATAAACAAGATCAACGTCGACGTTATGACCGCGGCGATGACACCGATAATTCCGATGAGGAATGCCGCCATGCCGACGCGCTGGGCCGTTGAGGGCGCAAACCGGCTGCCGAGCGGGGCTCCGAGAGCACTGGGAGCCATGTATGCAGCGAAGACGAGCCCAAGGACCAACGGACTCGACGTATGCAGCTGGTTCTCCACCAGGGCCGGCACGAACGCCTGATAGAACGCGCCCACAGACCAGGTGGACAGCAGCACCGCCGCGGTCACCGGGATTAGGTGCCTCACGTGTGCCGGAACACGCACGCTTGGCTTCATGGAGCGTCGGGCACCTGGTTTGCGGCGTACCGTTTCTGGGCTAGCGATAATCAGGAGGATCGACACAATGAGAAACGCCATGTCGACCAGGTAGATGAGCTGGCGCGGCACCGGCGCGAACTGCACGAGCGCACCTGATACGACAGCGCCGATCGCGAGTCCGAGCATCACTGTCTGGCTCGATGCGACGGATGCGAGCCAGCGGGGCCGGCGTGGCGCGGTGTCGACAATGTACGAGGTCAGGCTGCTGCTTGCAAGACCTGCTCCCAGACCAAGCATCAGGCGCCCAATCACTAACTCACTGATGTCGTTCACGTTCAGCAACAGCACACAACCCAAGAACAGAAGCGCCAAGCTGGCAATTGAGATTGGCCGACGCCCGACGTGATTCGATACCCGTCCGAGCACGAGAAGAGTTGTAAGGGTTGCTGCCGAATACACCACGACAGCTACTGCGATGCCGGCGTTGGTGAAGCCGTCTTCTGCGCGATACACGTTGAAGAGCGGTACGGTCGATCCGACTGTCCCGAAGGTTGCGATCAGCGCGATGACGGCTGACGCGAAAGCGAGCCGGAGCTTGGGCCTGGTCGCCTTGTGCGGCGTCAGAGTGGGGGCGCTCATTGGATTCCTTTCAGAGTGTTGGAGCTCCAGGTGCTATAGCACAGGCGGAAAAATGCACACGCACGCTCGTTGCGCTTCGCCCACGTGTCCGTGCGCCGCGCTTCCCGCACGATCCCATCGGATAGCTGCGCAGAGGAGGCGGCGGCGCATCCGGGCGGCCGCAAACGGGCTGCTCAAAGTGATCTCCTAGCTGCCTGTCGTCGCGGCGGGTGTGGGGTGTGGCGGGAGTTCAAAGTGTCCCGTCGGATGACTCCGCCCCGTGGCAGACGCCTCTGGTGCGTCTTGGGGTGATTGGGCGGAGCCAAGCTCGTTTGATTTGCGGCCTCGGGTGAAGGACTTCTTACCGCCCTGCTTCGAATTTCTTGAGCCGATTCGCTAGCCCATCGAGGCTTCTAGCCATCAGCGCGTCCGCCGACGATTAGTTACTGAGCCCGGACCCCTGGCCGGAGGTTCCAATCAAAGGGCCGCAATTTCAATTCCGAGAACCGGATAGCTCCGTCAGATAAAGGAAAGACCGCGCAACCGAGCCATCGGATCACCGCAGGGGCGTTTTGTCGGCCGCCCGCGTCGCATCCCGACCCAACGGTGTCGCTTCAGCCTTGCAGGTCGTCGAGTCGGGTAATGAGCCACTCTCCCCGCAGGGCCCGCGCCAGCGACCGGGTTTCTGCATCCGCCGCTCCGCTGTCCTGAATCTTCTCGAGCGCATTCAACGCTGCACCGAAGGTCACCAACGCCGACCGGTCACGGGAGTTGTCGCGGTCCGATTCGCCCGAGATGTGATTGACGCCATCGAGAGCGGAGCTCCCTGCCGCAGCAAGAGCAACGACAACTCCCCGATCCACAGCTTGTTTTTCGTCCGTTGCCGACGCGATCGGTTCTACGACGCTTACTGGGGGTAGCCCTCCAAACGCGTGGAATTGAGTTGCCCACCACTGGCTTGAGCCCCAGTACAAATGGCGGGGCAGACTTCCGGACGCGGATACCTGCAGCATCCAGGCCCATTGCTTGTCGGCACTGCGAAGCACCGTAGCCCGAATGCCCGGGACTAGGTCCAGCACCTGCGCCCGAACCGTGTCGAGGATGCGGCGTTCGTCGATGAGCATGTGTACACCCGTCAGATAGTGCCATCGGAGTTGGCCCCCTGGTCTGAACCAATTAGTACAGTTGCCACCATGAGGCCACAAGGCTGAAGGTGCCGGGCTGCGGCCATCAAAGACGGGTTGACGGGTTGACATGGACTACAGATTCGCGCGCGCCACGACAGATTGGTTGCGCACCGCGACGCCTCCCTCGCTGGCGGTGGTTCCATAACCGGACGTGAGCCGACGAGGTGGTCGCACAAGCGACGAGAACCAAACCGAGGAGTGGCGCAGCGACCTGGCCGAACATGAACACGCAGGTGCCGGCTCGCGGGAAACGTATGCGCGTCGATTGCCCTTTGAGGGCCGAATACCTTCACACGCATGGTTGGCGCGCGTCGAGATAGGCGGCATTGACCCCTGATCCGCTACTTGGCGAGTCGCATGGCCTGACCTGGGCCGGCCCTAGTGATCCAAAAAAGTTCGATGCGTTGGTAAGACAATGTGCGGCGCCGGTGCAGACCATTCTGAGACGTCGCACCTGGCGACGGGCGCAGCGGATCCGCAAGCGCAACTCGGCGAGACTCGCGAAAGTACAGACCGCTGACTCGATGAAGGTAGGAAACCCAGCATGTCAACCACCACCGAGCTCACCGACACCAATTTCGAGAGCGTGATCAACGGCAACGACATAGTCCTCGTTGACTTCTGGGCCACATGGTGTGGTCCATGTACCCAGTTCGCGCCCATCTTTGAGAAGTCGGCACAAGAGAATCCCGACATCGTTCACGCGAAACTCGACACAGAAGCTGCTCAGCAGGTCGCGATCGCTGCAGGAATCACCGCGATTCCTACTCTGATGGCCTTCCGCGAGGGCGTCCTCGTTTTCAACCAAGCTGGCGCGCTGCCTGCGCCAGCCCTCGCGGAAGTCGTCCAAATGGTGAGGGCATTGGATATGGGTAAGGTGCGCGCCGAGATCGCCGGTGATAAGTCGGCAGCTCCGGATGGCGACTGAGCACTCTATTGCCGACTGAACCAGTAGACCTTAGGCCTTCAATCCTTCGAGGGCGCGTTCGTCGGCCATAGCCAGAAGCTGCAGGTGCGCGATTGCCATGTCGATTGCTGACTCCATAGGGGCCACATCCCGCGAAGTCTGCGCTAGGACGTAACCGCCTTGGACGGCAGCGACGAACCCTGTAGCCAGCTGTCGCACGTCGGCGCTCGCTGGAACGAGGCCATCCTGTTGAAACCGTTCGATTAAGTCCATGAACAGTTGTTCCCAGGCAGTGAACAACTCTTGCAGCTTCAGTCGAGCGATCCAATCGTGGTCGGCGACTTCGTTTGCAAGCGACCCTAATGAGCAGCCATAGCGACCGTCTTGCAGCGCGTTCGTCTCGACTATCGCATCACGCCACCGGCGTAGACCAGCGAACGTGCGAACGTTTTCTAACCGTTCCCGTTCACCGCTGATTTTGCGATCTCCGACGTGTTCAATGACCGCTCGAACCAGAGACGGCTTGTCTTCGAAATGTCGGTATAGCTGCGACTTACTTACCTTGCTTGCCGAAACAACATCGTCCAGGGTTGTCCCGCCCACGCCCCGGACACGGATGAGCTCGGCCGCGGTCTCAACGATCCTGGACCTGGTCTTAGCGCCCCTCGGAGTCAACCGTGCGACCGCACTAGTTGGAGAGCTGTCGTCCACGACCTCATCCTAAGACCGGAGCCCGACTTCCCGCTGAAGGTGGAATGGAGGATGCAGCCCATGTGGCTAGGCTGCCGATCGCTGATGCGTTTCCCCGGACTCGCTTTCGACATCCGTCGAGAGCAGTTTCACGACTTCAAGTGTCGTACTTCACGACCGGATTCCGAACCGTCTCTAACGCTCTGGCCGACGAAGGATAGGACCATATAGTCCCTTTTGCCCCGTGCGTCTGCTGTGCCGGCTTTGCGCAACGCTTTCTGAGTCAGGAACACCTGTCAATGCGAGAAAATCCCTCATCAGCGATAAAAGGACGATATCGTTCTGTTAAGAATGATTTGCGAGCTTGGAAGGTCCTCGCCCGCAACCAAGAACGCATGCAGGATCCAACACCACCCCTAGCCCCGCGAAGCGCGGACATCGATACCTCATCCTGGTTGGCGGCACTACGCGGCTGTGGCCGAACGCGAGAAGCAGCGCTGGCTCGGCTACACGCCATGATGCTGCGGGTCGCGGCCCACGAGGCTTACCAGCGAGGCCCGGCGGTTCGCATCACCGGGCCGGAACTCGACGACATCGCGTTGCAGGCGGCCAATGACGCAATGCTCTCGCTGCTCACCAAGCTCGATTCTTTCCGCGGTGACAGCAAGTTCACGACGTGGGCTTACCGTTTCGTGGCGCTTGAAGTCTCCAGAAAGGTGGCCCGCCATTTCTGGCGACGCCCGTCGATTGGCCTGGAGACCGACGAATGGGAGCGCCTGCCGGCGGGTCTGAGTTCGGACCCTCTCGCGCGAGCCATTCAGAAGGAGCTCCTGGTGGCTCTTCAACGCGCCGTCGAAGAAGCGTTGACCGATCATCAGCGAGATGTGTTCCTCGCGGTCGTGGTGGAGGGCGTGCCGCTTGATTCGGTCGTGGCGGACATGGAATCGAATCGCGGGGCTGTCTATAAGACCGTCTTCGATGCGCGCCGTAAGATCCGTGCGTTTTTGATCGCTCATGGGTATATCGACGCAAGCCCGACTCATGAGTAGTCATGAGGCGCTCACCGGAAAATGGCGAGCCCAGGTACGGCCGGCGTGTCATTGGTGAGCCGAACAACGGAACTTCACGTACGGCACCCTGCAGAGTTACAACAGACTCACCACACATGATCCCTGGCGACGCCGTCACCCTCCGGCACTCGATCCCGAACGGAAGTCCTCGAAAGGAACCCCATGAGCAAGTCATTTGAACCGGCGCGGTACGACTTCGAATTCCCGGATACGGCAGGGTACCCCGACGGAACGGGCACACTCACCCAGGACCAGAAGACTTTGATCGATGAGGTTCTTGATGACGAGCGTAAGCCAGACTTCAACTTTTCACTCGTTGACGATGCTGAGCACAACGTCTATCTGGCGATCGTCGGGGACACCGAGGTCGCTGGGGTGACGTATTCAGTTGACGCCAACCGTGTAGCGCTCATCGCGGCGTCCGTCTATCCGGAGTTCCGTCATCAGGGTGTTGCCACCGAGATGATTCGACGGATTCTCGACCTGCTCAAGGCACAGAACCGAACAATAACCGTCATCTGCCCCATCGTCCGCACCTTCATCGATGATCACCCAGAGTACGAATCTCTTGTCGACCCTAACCTTCCGGGCGTCAAGAACACGGCCCATCGGTGAGTTCCGCGGCACACTCCTTTAACAGCGTGCGATCGGCGATCATCTCCGATCCGGAGAACGCCTGGGCCAACGAACTGGGATACCTGCCGCTTTATGCGGCTGGCCCGAAGGCCCGGATCGCGGTGATCGGGCAGGCCCCGGGTCGAAGGGCTCAAGAGTCTGGAATCGCCTGGAATGACGCAAGTGGGACGATATTGTTCCAATGGTTAGGGGTAACTGAAGCTCAGTTCCGTGACCCGGAACTGTTTGCTCTCCTTCCGATGGACTTCTACTTTCCGGGGAAGGGAACCTCGGGTGACCTCCCTCCACGGAAGGGATTCGCGGACCGTTGGCACTCGCTGCTACTGGATCTGATGCCCGACATACGGCTGACGATCCTCATTGGCGCCTACGCGCAACGTCACTACTTGGGGGGTCGAGCGAAGAGAAATCTAACCGAGACGGTGTATTCGTTCCGGGATTATCTGCCGACGTTCATGCCATTGGTGCATCCATCGCCATTGAATTTTCGTTGGCAGGCCCGGAACCCTTGGTTTGTTGCGGACGTCATCCCGGAACTCCGAGAAAGGGTCGCTGCGGCTGTCAGCTAACAGGCCTCAGAAGGGTTACGACGATGCTCAGCATTGAACAGCGACACCTCCTCGTGTTGGCGTTTGAAGGCGCGCAAGCCGCAGCGAAGGGTTTCGCTCGAGGCTGGCGGGGTATAGCGGAGCATCCTCTTGACGCTGCGTTACGGCTGCATGTCGACGACGTCGAGGCTGCCCGCGGCTTCTACGAGCTCCTGAACTCGTTCACCGACTGGGGCCAGTACGTCGTTGAGTCCCCTGTGGACCAACGGCCCGCCGCGCCGGTGGCGCAGGGCGGGACTAATTTCGAGTCCGCCCCTGCGCCGACACGTCACCCTCAATTCGATGAAGCTGTTCCCTCTGCTCGTTCCAGTCGTTGAACGTCCCAGTAGAGACATTCGACGAGATCATGCGCCGGGCAGTGCGGCGCCTCATCGGCTTCAGTCGTCACAGCAACTCGCGAGAATTCGCCGCGGGCCTTCACAAGCAACGTGTCGAACTCTTCCTGCCGGACAACGCATCCTTCAACGTTCAGCCACTCCTTGAGCAGCGACTCGACGTCTTCGTGGTACACCCTGGATTCCGCCCAGACCCTCTGGACGATGCCAGCGATCTGGTCCGCTCGTGGTGCGGGGCCGGCGCCGTCCATGACCGGGAACGTCTGGACCGGCTTGGATTTCTTGTCTCTCATGGTTCCTCCATCTGTGACGGATTTCGCCCGCAAACGGGGTGCCGTTCCGTCTTCTCATCGTGGTCCTGGATGCCAGGATTGGTAACTGTCAGTCTCTGTTCACCAGGCGTTGGGCGGCCTGGCTGATCGCGTCCCCGTCGATGCCGGCGGCCGACAGTAGCTGGCTGGCCGACCCCGACCCGGGAAGGTTACGCACGGCGAGGTGCTCGAACCGGACGACAGCCCCGGTCTCTTCGACAAGCGCACTGAGAACAGCTTCACCAAGTCCACCTTCAGGGCGGTGGTCTTCGACGACGACGACCCGGCCGCCGGTCTCGGCGACCGCGACTCGGATGCCTGCCACGTCCAGCGGTCGGATGGAGTAGGCATCGATAACTCGAGCCCGAATACCCATCTCCGCGAGAATTCGCGCTGCAGCAAGGCTTTCGTGCACGGTGACTCCCGCACCAATGAGGGTGACATGATCCTTGCCGCTGGTGAGCAGGGTCTTCGATCCGCCGATCGGGAACTGTGCGGAGTTGTCGTAGAGGACGGGGTACGCGCCTCGTGTCGTGCGCAGGTAGGACACGCCGGTCCGATTCGCGAGTTGTTCGACGAGCGCGACGGTACTGACGGCGTCGCTCGGGTATAGGACAGTCGAGTCGAACACTGAACGCATCATTGCGATGTCTTCGAGGGCCATCTGCGACGGTCCGTCAACGCCGATTTCTACGCCGGCGTGAGAGCCGACCAGGCGGATGCTCGCCCCAGAGATGCCGGCCATGCGGATGAAGTCGTGCGCTCGTGTCAGGAATGCAGCGAAGGTGGACGCGAACGGGATGAAGTTTCGGACGCTGAGGCCGGTTGCAGTGGCTACCAACTGCTGCTCGGCCATGTACATCTGGAAGAAGCGGCGAGGGAACGTGGCAGCGAACTGGTCGACTCCGGTGGAGTTGCTCACTTCGCTGTCGACCACGACCACGTTGGATCGGCGACGCCCGAGTTCTACGATGGCGCTTCCGTACGCGGCACGAGTGGCGACCATGGTGCCAATCTCGTACGTCAGCGGTGGAAGGTCATCATCGATCTCAACGTCCTGAACGACTGCTGGCGCCGCGTGAGTTGGTTTCGGTCCGCGAACGATAAGGTGACGTTCCCCTCCGAGCTCTCGTATCGCCTCTTGCGCGAACGGTTCGGGAAGGTGCCGACCGTGCCAGCTTTCTTGGTCTTCGACCAGGGCGTAGCCCCTGCCTTTGATGGTTCGGGCCAGGATGACTGTCGGCTGGTTTCCGTTCCCGCCGCACGCTCGGGCGAACGCGGCGTCGATTTCCTCCAGGTCGTGCCCGTTGACTTTGATGACGTGCGCGCCGAACGCTTCGAATCGCTTCGCATACGCATCAAGGTCCCAGCCGAGCATTGTCGCCCCTCGTTGGCCGAGCCGGTTCACATCGACGATGGTGATCAGGTTCGACAGCTGGTAATGGGCGGCTTGCTCTATCGCTTCCCAGATGGATCCTTCCGCCAACTCGCTGTCTCCGCAGAGCACCCACACGCGGTACGAGAGCTTCTCGAGGTGTTTGCCCGCGAGGGCGATCCCGACAGCATCGGGCAGACCCTGGCCGAGCGAACCGGTGGCAAGGTCAACCCAGGGCAGCGCCGGCGTTGGGTGGGCCTGCAGCCGGCTTCCGAACCGGCCGTATCCGTTGACGAGTTCGTCGTCGCTGACCACGCCGACTGCCTTATAGAGCGAGTAGAGCAGCGGCGACGCGTGACCTTTGGAAAGAATCAAGTGGTCGTTGTCCGGCGTGTGGCTGGCCCGATCCCAGTCGTAACGAAAGTGTCGGCTGACCAGCACGGCGAGCAGGTCGGCCGCGGACATGCACGATGTCGGGTGGCCCGACTCTGCGCGGGTCGTCGCACGGATGGAATCGACGCGCAGCTGTGCTGACAGTTCCGCGACAGTTTTCAGGTCAGGTTCGACGATGGGCGGATTCGCGGTGTTCATTGTTCTAACGGGCTCTCGTGTAGCGGGCGGTTGTTCGATTGCTGACGCCGGTCATTCGGTGATGTCGATCCATCGGAGACCGGTCATGGCAAGGCGGCGTCTAGGTGTTCGGTCGACGAGTATCGCGAGGATTTCTGAGCATTTGCGGCAGCGCAGGACGAACCCCATCGGTGCGCCGAACACCATCGATTCGGCGAACGGAGCAACGTTTCCGCAGTGGGCGCACTCGCCGAGCATCGTCGTGATGTCGTGTTCGAACACATCACTTAGCGGTCCTGCTACCGCGTTGCCGTCGAGGAAGTTTCCGCTCATACCCCACCGAACCTTTCTGTGCGGATGTTCTCGGATACGTGCCCGAGTTCGCGAAGGAAGCCGCTTACCGTTTCAACGAATCCGGTCGGACCGCAGACGTAAATTCGTGGCGCGGATTCCGGCGGTAAGACCGCTGATTCAAGGTCCCTTTTCGTGAGCCGAGCTGGCTGTTTTTGGGTGCCTGCGGGTGTAGCACGCGTGTAATGCCAGGTGACCTCCGCGTCGCCTGCCAAGAGGGTGAGCTGTTCGCGGTAGAAGGCATCGTCGGGAGTTTTCAGCGAGTAAAGTAGTCGCATTTCGCTGGAACTGTGAGCCTTGCAGTGTTGTCGGATCATGGCAAGAAACGGCACAACACCGGAGCCGCCTGCGATGAGTTGTACCGGCGCTTTGAGATCTTCGGTCCAGACAAACCACTGGCCGAGTGGTCCTCGAATTTCTACGGAGTCGCCGATCTCGATGCCGTCGACGAGAAACGGGGACACCTCGCCGTCCGGCAGTTTTTCAATTCCAAGCTCTACTCGTGTCCCTGTGCCCGTCGACGCGGTCGAGTATGAACGCACAGCTTGGTATCCGTCGGCGGCGGTCAGTCGGACATCGACGTGCTGACCGGCCAAATTGCCGGGCCAGTCGGCCACTTCGAATGTGATGCTTCGCGCGTTGAGGTTCAGGGGGACAGCGTCGACAACGGTGGCCGGATGCCACGGGGTGTGGTCGCTCACGAGTAACGTTCTTCACGCCACGGGTCACCGTGGAGGTTGTATCCGTATTGCTCCCAGAACCCGGGGTTGTTGTTTGCTTGCATCACGAATCCGCGGATCCATTTCGCGCTCTTCCAGAAGTACAAGTGAGGCACCAGAAGCCGCGCGGGTCCACCGTGCTCAGCTGGTAGGTCGTTTCCGTCGTATTCGAATGCGAGCCAAGCTTTCCTTCCCAACACTTCGTCGAGGATGAGGTTGGTGGTGTATCCGCCGTACGAGTGGGCCATGAAGTATCGGTACTCCGTCTTCACGCCGGCGAAGAGCGTGTCGAGGGAAACTCCCCGCCAGTGCGTACCGAGCTTTGACCAACTGGTGACACAGTGGAGGTCGGTTTCGATGTCCTCGAACGGGAGAGCGTGGATCTCCTCCCAGTTCCACTTATGTGTTTCCCCGTCTTCTGTCTGAATGAAGAACTCCCACTCCTCGAGCGGAATAGAGGATGTTGGACCGGCGGACAGGACCGGGAAGTTTTGGGTGAGGTGCTGCCCGGGAGGTAGTGAATCGTCGGGTTCGGGTCTGTGACCGGTGAACCCACGGCTGAAAACGGCCATTGGTCTTTACCCTTTCTATGAGCGGTCGGCTTGCGAGCTTCGCTGCCGGTGCGGGAGTTTCCACCCTGGCCGCACGTAATGACAGGTGTAGCCGTGCGCGTGCTTCTGGAGGTAGTCCTGATGTTCGGGCTCGGCCTCCCAGAAGGAGCCCGCCCGCGTCACCTCGGTGACGACTTTCCCTGGCCACAGACCGGATGCGTCAACGTCACGGATCGTGTCCAACGCGACTTCTTTCTGCTCCTCGGAGGTGTAGAAGATTGCGGAACGGTAGCTGCGGCCGATGTCGTTTCCTTGCCGATTCAACGTTGTCGGGTCGTGGATCTGGAAGAAGAACTCCAACAGCTCCCGAAAGGTAATGACGTCGTCGTCGAAGACCACCTCGACCGTTTCCGCATGGTCACCGTGGTTCCGGTAGGTGGCGTTCGGTGTGTCACCCCCGGAGTAGCCGGTGCGTGTATGGATCACCCCGGGCCGGTGACGGAGCAGTTCCTGGGCTCCCCAGAAACACCCGCCTGCGAGTAAAGCTCGTTTGGCGCTCATGTGACTGCTCCTTCGATGTTGAACATCGGGCGGAATTCGGCGTATCCGCTCGTTTCCAGTCGTACGACGGGAACGAACCGGAGCGCTGCGGAATTGATGACGAACCGAAGGCAGCCGTCATCAGGCGTTCCGTCCGTGAAGACGTGGCCGAGATGACTGTTTCCGTACCGCGATCTGACTTCGGTGCTGTGACGGTCGAAGATCGACCCGTATTTGAGCACGAGGTTTTCAGGGGCGATTGATGCGTTGAACGTCGGCCACCCTGAGCCGCTGTCGAACTTGTGCATCGATGCGAAGAGGGGTTCTCCGGAGACGATGTCGACGTAAAGTCCGGGGTCGTTGTGATTCCAGTAAGCGTTGTCGAACGCCGGCTCGGTGGCCGACTCCTGAGTCACTCTGTATTGCATTGGGTTCAGCATCGCGATCGCCGCGGGAGTTCTGCCGTACCTTCTCCCTTCACAGGACGGCGTCGTGTCCAGCTGAAAGGTGTCACCTGGATGGTGCACGTCGACCATGTCTATGTATTGGGCGAAGCGGCGGAGGAACGCCGCGACGACTGGGCATTGAACGCTGACCGTGCGACGTTGTCGACGGATGTCGTCGAGGACGTTGGAGATGAATTCGATTCCGATGCCATGCTGCCGGTAGCTGGCGACGACGATGACCGCTGTCAGCACAGTCCTTTCCCGGCGGCTGAGGTAGTCGATCTTGCCGATTTCGTACCCGTTGAGCACTGCACTGTAATGGCCGAGCTCGGGGTAGTTCGCCATTTGGAAGTCGTATGCAGATGTGCGGACGGCCCCGCCAGTTGAAGCCTCTATTGAGGCGATCAACTCGATCTGGGCCCGCGTGAGCGGTACTGCCCGCGCTGTCTCTAGCGCGGGCAGTACCGGCACGAACCCGGCGTACGTGCCAACCACCTATTACGCCGTCTGGGCGCTCTGACGAAGGCTGCCGTTCAGGCCGTTCGGGTAGAACCCGCCTGAAGTAGCGCGGTCAGTGGTCAGGTAGACGATGTTGAGAATGTGCTCCGGGGTGCGCCCAAAAGCGCGACCATTCTCGTCGGTCGGGACAAGGTTGAGCATGTCAGCATTGCCGATGCTCTGGTCGTCGTTGCCAACACCGTCAACAGCTCCGCGGACGTTAGAGATCTTCTCGACGGCCTCGAACACAGCCTCGTTGATCATGCCCTCGTTGTAGAGGGAGGTTCGCACGATGCCAGCGTGGTAGGCCTCGGTCGCGAGAAGACCTGCTGCAGCGTCCAGGTAGGTCTTGTTACTGATGAAGGGTGCTGCGCCCTTGAACGCGGTTACTCCGACATCTTCGAAGAGGAATGCCGCGAACAGGAAGTTGAGGTCGTTCGCGTACGCGTCGAAGGTCTCCCCGGCTTGATCAGCCCCGCTGCGAGCGCCGCCGCAGTGAAACTCTGGTCGAGCGAGATCGCAGGGCGCGACACGGCCGCGCCGCCGAGAGCGTTTCGCAGGAAGGCGACGTGCTCGCGCTCGTCCGAAGCGATCTCAGCGGCGAACTTTCGGATTACAGGGTTCTTGAACTCCACCGGGCGCCCACCCGTGACTTCGCCCCGTGTCCCGGTTCCCGTGGTCATGTCGTCCGGGAGGGTCATGCCGCTGGCGCGAAGGTAGAATTCAGCCTCGAGGTACTCGAGGTTGAGCGCGAAGTTCAAAATGGAGCCGTCACTGATCTCGGGGGAATCGTCGGCGGCGGCGTCGCCGGCAGACGCGACCATATCGCTGAGGGCCTCCCGGTCGGCCTTAGTCTCGCCGCTCCGATTGATCGCGTTGCGGAGGAAGTCGTTGTCGGACATGTCAGACCCTTCTTTCGGTTGATGGATGAAGGTCGACTGGTTAGCGTCCGTCCCGCCTCGAACCTTTCCTACTTCGTCGCAGGAATCGGCCGCACGCATGGCTTCCACGATTGTGAGCGTGAGATTCTTCGCCGCCTAGCTGGCGCGGTCAGAGCCTCATCGGGTCCCCGGTGAGGCTCTGACTTTTCGCGCGGCAGCTATCTCGGGCGCCCGAATACACCGAGCGCGGAGACCTGCTCGGGGTGGTTCAAATCGAACGCTGGCGACTCGGATCTGATCCGCGGAATGGAGATGAAGTTGTGGCGTGGCGGAGGGCAGCTGGTCGCCCATTCCAGGGACCGACCTGTTCCCCACGGGTCGTTCACAGTCACCGCGCGCCGCGTCGAGTGGTCAGGTACACGTTGATGAAGAACGGGAGCATCGACAGTGCGAGGATCCCCGACCCGAGCGATGACACCTGGTTCAACCAGGTGAAGCCGTCCTCTGGCAGGTAGGTCGCGTAACGTCTCGGCATGCCGAGCACACCGAGCCAATGTTGGATGAGGAAGGTCATGTGGAATCCGATAAAAAGCAGCCAAAAGTGCACATGGCCGAGGCGTTCGTTCAGCATCCGCCCTGTCCATTTCGGCCACCAGAAGTAGAAGCCGGCGAACATCGCGAACACCACCGTCCCGAACACGACATAGTGGATGTGGGCGACGACGAAGTACGAGTCGGACAGGTGGAAGTCCAACGGTGGCGACGCGAGGATGACACCGGTCAGCCCACCAAACGTGAACGTTATAAGGAATCCGATGCTGAAAAGCATCGGCGTTTCAAAAGTCAGCGACCCGCGCCACATCGTCCCGATCCAGTTGAAGATCTTCACCCCTGTGGGCACGGCGATCAGCATTGTCATGAACGAGAACCAAGGAAGCAGAACTGAACCGGTGACGTACATGTGGTGCGCCCAGACGGTGACCGCCAATGCTGCGATCGCGATTGTCGCGTAGACAAGGGTTTTGTAGCCGAACACCGGTTTGCGGCTGAAGACCGGGATCACTTCGGAGATGATTCCGAAAAATGGAATCGCGATGATGTACACCTCCGGGTGGCCGAAGAACCAGAACAGGTGCTGCCAGAGGAGTGCGCCTCCGTTCGCCGCGTCGAAGATGTGTGCGCCGAACGCCCGGTCGGCGAACGCCGCGAACACGGCGGCGGCGAAGACCGGGAAGACCATGAGCGCGAGGATGGAGGTGACCAGCGCGTTCCAGGTGAAGATCGGCATTCGGAACATGGTCATGCCGGGGGCACGCATGGTGATGATCGTGGTGATGAAGTTGACGACGCCGAGGATGGTGCCGAATCCGGAGAGGGCGAGCCCTGCCATCCAGAGGTTGCCGCCGAGTCCCGGGCTGAAGGATTGACTGGCGAGTGGCTGGTACGCGAACCATCCGAAGTCGGCCGCGCCTTGCGGTGTGATGTAACCGCCAACGACGATCAGGCTCCCGAAGCTGTATAGCCAGTAGGACAGGGCGTTGAGCCGTGGGAACGCGACATCTGGCGCCCCGATCTGGAGGGGCATGATCACGTTCGTGAATCCGGCGAACAGCGGCGTAGCGAACATGAGCAGCATTACCGTTCCGTGCATGGTGAACAGCTGGTTGTACTGCTCTTTGGTTTGCACGACTTGCAGGCCTGGTGCGAAGAGCTGAGCGCGAATTCCGAGGGCGAGGACACCGCCGAAGAGGAAGTAGATGAATGAAGTGACCAGGTACAAGTAGCCGATTCGTTTGTGGTCGGTGGTTGTTATCCAGTCAAGCGGTGTGCTCTGGCGCGTGGTCGCATCGTGCGTGGCTTCTGTCTCGGGTTTGGCGATTGTCATTTGTTCCGCTCCGCGGTGTCGTGTGCGGCCGGCCAGATCTGGCCGGTCTGTTCACTCGCGTCCCTTTCGTCGGTTCGAACGTCAGGGTCAATTGATAGCGAGGTGCAAATGTAATATCGAGTCCAAACTCAGGAGGATCTGTGACCGAAGCTGCCGCGGCCCGTGCGTTGACGTCGAAAGGCCAGCGAACCCGGGCGAAGATTGTGGATGCCGCCGCATCGTTGATGTTCCATGAGGGAGTCGCTGGCACGACCATCGAGGGCGTCTGTGAGACCGCTAGGGTGGGCAAGTCCCAGATCTACCACTACTTCTCTGACAAGAATGACCTGGTCCGGGCCGTAATTGAGAGTCAGGCCGACAGTGTCTTAGGCAGCCATGACCCTTACCTATCGAACATCCTCGGCTGGGAGACCTGGGACGCGTGGCGGAATTTTGTCGTGGACATTCAACGCAAGGCGGGTTGCGTGGGCGGGTGTCCGCTTGGCTCCCTCGCGAACGAGTTGGCTGATAGCGACGATCTGACTCGCGCAGTTCTTGTGCGGAGTTTCCAGCGTTGGGAGATGGCGTTTCTCGACGCTGTGCAGCAGATGAAGGATCTTGGCCTGGTCCGCGAGGACGCGAACAATGGATTTATCGCTACTGCCCTTCTAGCTGCCTTGCAGGGCGGCCTTCTGCTCTGCCAGACGAGCAGGGATGTGGCGCCGTTGCAGTCCTCACTCAATGGCGCTATCGGGTACTTGCGCACCTTTGCCGCGTAGCCTCCCCCGCTTCTCACCACATCGAGCAATCCGACCCCAATGTCCGTGGCCCTCGAATTGCATCGAGACGATTTCGTCCCGCAAAGTTGAGCAAGTGAACTCGCCAAAACCCCCTGTACCGTCGACCGCCGGCCGGACCGACTGGATCCGCAGCCTGGGCTACCAGGTTGGGCGGTTCGTGCGTACGGAAGCGGCCGGGTCCGCCCTGCTGATCGCCGCGATCATCGTAGCGATGGTATGGGCGAACGTCGCAGGAGCTAATTACCAGGAGTTTTGGGCGACGGAGCTGTCGTTCCATGCAGGAACCGCCACCATCACGATGACTCTTCGTGAGTTTGTCAGCTCCGGCCTTATGACGTTGTTCTTCCTTGTGGTGGGGTTGGAAGCCCGCCGGGAATTCGACCTGGGTACGCTACGCGACCATCGGCGTCTGCTTGTACCTCTAGCCGCCGGGCTCGCCGGCATGGCCCTCCCAGTCGCGATCTTTCTAGCGTTCAACGCCGGGACCGCAACCGCGCACGGCTGGGCCGTCGCGATGTCTACCGACACGGCTCTCGCGCTTGGTTTGGTGACTCTGGTGGGGCGAGAACTCCCTGAGCAGATCCGTGCTTTCATCCTGACAGTGTTCATCGTCGATGACTTAGTCGCTTTGACGGTGATCGCCCTTGGCTACAGCGGACATATCGAAGTCGCTCCGTTGCTGGTTGCCACTGCCGCGTTCGCTGCCATGTTGGTCCTGCAGCGAGTTCGACGTGTGCATTGGCTGGCGTTTCCAGCAGCGGTGGCCGCCTGGGTCGGACTGTTTTTCAGCGGTGTTGACCCGATCGTTCTTGGACTAATCGCCGGTCTGGTCACGCCAGCACACGTCCCGCAACGAGAACGATTGGAAGACGCGGCAGGCTCGTTCCGACGTTTTCGCGAGCAGCCGACTCCGGAGTCAGCGCATCTCGCCACGCTGGGCTTGAAAGGCGCTCTGTCGATGAATGAGCGCCTGCAATCGACGTATCTTCCGTGGGCGAGTTATGTCGTGGTGCCGCTGTTCGCGTTGGCGAACGCTGGCGTGTCGCTGCAGCCGTCGTTTGTCGCCGACGCTCTTTCATCGCCGGTCACACTCGGTGTTATCGCTGGCTATGTCGTCGGGAAACCTGTCGCCGTCATTCTGGCCCCGGCACTGATGTCATGGTTCAGCCGCGGAAGACTGCGCCCACCGGTCGGCTGGGCGGCGGTTGCCGGCAGTGGCACGATCGCCGGCGTCGGGTTCACCGTCGCTGTCCTCGTCGCCAGTATCGCGTTCACCGGTCCCGCGCTGGAGGAAGCGAAACTCGGCGTGCTGATCGCCGTCATCGGTTCGACAGCGCTGACTTGGGTTGTATTCCGGGTGACCTCGTTGCTTCGCACCGATCGCCGTACGCGGGCGCTTCTCGGCGATGCTCCGGAGATGCCTGAACTTGTGGTCCCAATCGATCCACATCGGGACCATATCCGTGGCAACAGCGCAGCCATTGTCACCGTCGTCGAGTATGGCGACTTTCAGTGCCCGTTTTGCGGCCGCGCCGAACGTGAAGTGAGAGAGTTGCTTTCGGTGGACGATGTGCGCTTCGTGTGGCGACACCTCCCCATCGCTGACGTGCACCCTCGAGCCCTGTCTGCTGCTCTCGCGGCTGAGGCCGCCGGGGTTCAAGGCGCTTTCTGGCAAATGCACGACCTGTTGCTGAGCAACCAGGACAGGCTGGAAGACGAGGACCTGATGCGGTACGCCGAGGCCCTCGACCTGGACCTCGACCGGTTTGACGAGGACCTGACAGATCCACGCTTTCCCAAAAGGATCGACGAAGATCTGCTCGGTGCCGATTTGAGCGGTGCCGCTGGCACGCCGACGTTCTTCATCAACGGTCGCAGGCATTACGGCGCTTATGACGTCGGCAGCCTGCGCGCAGCGGTAATGCATGCGCGGGACCTGGCTGAAGCGACGATGCACACCGCTCAATGGGGCGACCAGCGCGCGGTACGGCCGCGACGAGTTAGCGGCTAGAGGTCTTCCTCGAACCTTGTCGCCTCATCGTCATTTGGGGCCTTCACCGCCCCTTATCCGTCTGAGAGCAGGCCCGGGTGCACAGGGTCGAGGAGGCTCGCATATTGCGTGTGTTCGTCGATGAACGAACGCACAAGTGGACAGTAGACGGCGATTGGCTCGTTCTGATGGCGGAGTTCATCGAAGACTCGGCCGAGAAATTCGCTGGCGACGCCTTTGCCGCGGTACTTGGGGTCAACGGTGGTCTCCAGAAGGACGATGCGGCCCCTGACCCGCCTGTAAGGGAGGGTCGCGGCCTCCTCCCCGTCGATCCAGGCTGCGAACTTGTCCGGGTCCGTCTGATGGACGAATTGCAGGTCGTAGGCGGACAGCGCGACTTCGCGACCAGCGTTTGCGGGCGCGGTCGCTCGGTACGGATCGTCAAGCAGTCCGTTCCCGTCGGGATACCCAGCTTCGTCGCCATACTCGTCGGTAGCGCTCATGTGGTGAGTCCTTCCCATTCGGCTACGGGCGCACGCCCCGGGTCGGTCGGGTCGACCAGGTCACGATATCCGGGGTGCTTCTCGAGGAAGTCCACGACTGCTGTGCACCAGACAGTGATCGTCTGGTGCTTTTCTCTGACGTCGTTCAGCATCGCGGTGATGAGCCTGGTCCCGATACCGTGGTTACGGTGGTGTTCTTCGATAGCCGCGTGAGTGAGGGCGAGTCGTGACGGTGAAACGTTCTCGTAGACGACGACACCGACGAGTTCGTCGCCGAGCAACGCTTCCCATGTGCGGTTAGTCGGGTCGTTCGTGATGACTACGTCTGAGGCGTCATCGAAACCGGATTCCATATCGCTCCTCCACTGGGATGAGGTGCTCCGAGTTACTCGTGGCGTCCGAAGCAATTCCGTTAGTTGTTGCAGACCGGGTGATTGCGTTTGCCTGTATCACGGGTCGGGCAGCTCCTGCCGACCCTTTGTTCAACGCCGCGGGGAACCGCGTGTCACGACGGTGTTCTACCTTCTTAGCGAGATCACGTTTGGAATCTCCAGTACATAGCTGGTGAAGTCACCAAGCAGCCCGTCATCCGCCATCCGCAAGCCACGTCTCCGGTGGCTGTCAGCCGCCGGCTTCTCTATCTCGGAAACTCGGGAGCCCGGCCCAGGGTGAGTTTCATTTCCTGCGGCGCACGAGCGTAAGGTCCGGCCAGTTCGCGCCGCAAACTGTCGTGTGGGGGCTGACCGTCGCAGTGCTGCGACGACCTGCTACGCGCCGACGCCACGGTGTTCGCCGGTTCAGCGAAGCAGTTGCTCTCGCAGCGACCAGGACGCGGAGGAAAAATGTCTGATCATTCGACCACAAGGGACGCGCACAATCACGGCCCTATTAGCGCGGAGGACATCCCCCGTGCTGTGACCGCAGACGAGCTGGTGTACGAAGACGGCTCGACTCAGGAGTTCCGCTCTGACGGCACCACCACCTATGTCGAGGGCGGCCGCCCCACGGCGGGCGAATGGTATGTCGACGATAACGGCAGGTTCTGCTCATTCTGGCCGCCGAGCTATCGGGGCTGCTACGAGCTCAGCTGGGTTGTCGAAGCCGGTGAATTCGTGGGGGTTGAGTTCCGAGAGCTCGCGAGCGGATCTGTGTTCGTTGGGCGTTACACGCAATTAACGCCGAGATGACTTCTGGCTTGGGGCAGCGTTTGCTCGCTCGCCGGGTCAGGATGGTCAACCTCAGAACTGGCTTTCGATCCCGCCCTTCCGGCACATGAGTACTCAGAGAACGGCTCCGAACAACAGTGCACAGCGCCTCGCGCGCGCTCGCGCCGAGCCCGCTACCGCTGACCGGGAAAGCATTCACGTGGACGAGCACCGCACCAAAGTGGATGCGGCACTGTTCGAACGGGAGGTGCTTTTGTTCACCGATCGTTTGTACGCGATGGCACTCCGACGCACACGGAATCCCGCGGACGCCCAGGACTTGGTCCAGGAAACGATAGTCAAGGCGTATGTGGCATTCCCCCGCCTCAAGCAGGGCTCCAACGTGAGGGCGTGGCTGTACCGAATCCTCACCAACAACGTCATCAACGCTTACCGGAAGAAGCAGCGGGAGCCGTATCTGAGCGCGCTGCATGACCTTGCCGACTGGCAGATCGGATACGCAGATTCGGTCACTTTGCCGACGCCACGGTCCGCTGAATCGGAAGCGGTCGACCACCTATCTGACAATGTCGTCAGGGATGCTCTGTTGACCCTTCCCGAGAATTTCCGGACGGTGGTCTACCTCGCTGATGTCGAAGGCTTCAGCTATCTGGAGATCGCGGACACTATGAAGACCCCGGTCGGAACGGTGATGAGCCGCCTACACCGCGGGAGGCGTCTGCTGCGAGGCCTGCTCGCCAATTACGCACAGGAGCAAGGCATCCTTACCACCGCCGCAGCTGGCTCCTAACAGGACACTTCCGGGCTCCCCCACCCTCAAGAGTGCGCCGTGGCTCGCTGCAGCTCACCCATCGAGGGATGTCGGCGTTTCAAGCCTGTCAGCCGGATTGGTCACTGGGATCGTCTGGCGTGGACGGAGTAGACATGCGTCACTCGACCATCCCCACCGCAACGGCGCTTTAGGTTCAGCAAGATGAGCCGTAACGCGCGTTTCGCGAATCGGGTTAACGCATTCACGGGGCCGTTAACGGGTTGCGCGGCGCGGCGCGGCGCCTTGCATCCGCCAAAATCCGGGCAACACCCCGGTGACAAGCAACTACCGCAGGCCTACGTTGCGTGTAGACGGCACAATGAGGTGGGCATGAGTCATCCAGTTCGTCAGCGTGAAACGCTGTTTTTTGCTTTCGTTTCGGCCGTGCTCGGTTTGTTAGCGGCGTTTGCTGCGGTCGGTTCTACGATTCCACTGTTCAATATCTACCGAGCTGAAGATGGGTTCACCAACGCGGATATTTCATCGGCAGTTGTCGCGTACTCGATCGGAACGATTAGCACGCTGCTGGTTCTCGGCAGGCTTTCCAACTTCGTCGGACGTCGCGCTGCGGCATTGACCAGCCTTGGCCTGCTGGTCGCTGGCTGCTTCGTGCTGTTGAATGTGCACGAGGCCTGGGTGCTTATCGTTGGCCGGCTGCTGATGGGGTTGGGCGCAGGGATGGCCAGCAGCTCTCTTACCGCGTACATTGTCGATGCTGCACCGAAGAAGCCGAAGTGGCTGGCGTCGGTCGCGTCAAGTCAGACAGTGATGCTCGGTCTCGCCATAGGGGCGATCGCGTCGGGTGCCCTTGTTCAGTTCGGCCCCTGGCGTCGGGATCTCATTTTTGTAGTGGCGATTGCGTTCCTTCTCGTGTCTGCGGTGCTCGTCTACTTGAGCCCTGAAACGGTAGCCCCGAGGCCGTTCTCGTGGCTGTCGTTGCGGCCAACTGTTCGCGTGCCTGCACGAATACGGCACCTGCTTCCGGTGGCGGCGGCAGTGATCTTACCGACATGGGCGACAGGTGCGTTCTATCAGGCCTTCGTTCCGGCGCTTGTGGAGGACCAGTTACACGCAATGAGCCCATTGCTATTGGGGGTGGTCTTCGCGGCGTATATGGCGCCGAGTGCTTTGGGCGCCCCCTCGGACATTTGTTCGATACTGCGACCGCGCAACGTATCGGGATGTCGGTGTTCTTTCTCGGCTGGGTCGGAATAATCACCGCGAACACGACGAGAGCATTGCCGTTGTTCATCATCGCGACGGTGATTGCCGGTGTCGGGCAAGGTGTTGCGATCAGCTCGGCAACCCATGGGCTCCTGTTCGGCAGCAATCTGGCTGACCGGGCCCCGATCTTCGCGGTGATTTTCCTTATGAGCTATGGCGGCGCGACGGTTCCGAGTCTCATCGCCGGTCAGCTATCTTCCATCGTCTCGATACCGCTGATCGCGATCGGGTACGCGGTATTCGCTCTCATAGGGACCGTTATCACTCTTCTCGGCGCGCAGAACCCCCATCCCGCACCCGTGACTAGCCCAACAGCCAGTCCCGGCATCCAGTAGAACGTACGACAGCCGGGCAACTACTAACCTCCCGCACGACGCAGACCGCGTGAACAAGCGATCAAGTGCGAAGGAAACCGGCGCGCCTACGAGTCTCGGAAATAAATGCTGGGGCCCGCGTCAACACGACCGACCTTTAGCCCGCAAAGCTGTCCGATCGCATCCGCCTTCTTGACGGCCTCCAGACCGGATGGCAGACGTTGACCCCCTTATTCGGGGGTAAGAGCTGCCTTGGACCAAAGCGCTAAGAACCAATCAGGGCGACCGAACTCGAAAAAGTGACGCCGACACCAAAGGAGATGACCTGCCGACCGAATATCAGAAGACCGAGGACGGTGTGAGACGCCTGACCGAGGCGCAGCTACGGGTAACGCAGAGGAACGGGACGGAGCCGCCATACCGGAACGCGTACTGGGACAATGATGAAGCGGGCATCTACGTCGACGTCGTCTCCGGGCAGCCCCTGTTCTCCTCGCTGGACAAGTATGACTCTGGGACGGGATGGCCGAGCTTCAGCCGGCCGATTTCTCCTGATGCGGTGCGGAACGAGGTGGAGAACTCAGCCTGGTTCACCCGTATCGAGGTGCGATCGACCGGTGCCGACAGCCATCTCGGGCATCTCTTCGATGACGGCCCGGAATCGGTCGGCGGTCTCCGATACTGCATGAACTCAGCAGCCCTTCGCTTCATCCCCGTGGATCAACTCGAAGAGCAGGGTTACGGTCGATTCCTGCCGATGTTCACGACGGAAGAGGCTCGACCAGGCGAAAACGCACAGCTTGCCGAACCAACGTCCTGAACGTACATGCGGACAGGAACCCCGCCGCAGAGAGAAATTGAGCAGTTGCAGGTCATCCGCGTGTCGATGGGATCGACGGACTCAAGCCATTGCGTACCACCGAAGCCGGACATTGAGCGGCGTATTATTCCTCGCCCTGCGGACGTCCACACCGATGAGGCTCATGCCGACAGCCTCCAGAAAGAACGGCTTGGTTTGCGGTAAGTTTCAGCGCCGCGTAGACGCGTATGGACGTGTGTCCCTGCTGTGGGAAGGCACATCAACCCTGTCGCCACCGGACGCAGACCGGACTGGCATCAACCGAACCGAACTTTTGGAGTAAATGCCATGTCCGCACGTACAGCCCTAATCACCGGCGGCACCAGCGGAATCGGAAAAGCGTCCGCTCTCGCCCTGCATGAGCGGGGCTACCGGGTTGCCGTCACAGGTCAACGGGATGAGAGCATCGCCCGAGCCCGCCAGGAGCTGCCTGGAGACATCCTGATCCTGCAGGCAAACGCGCGATCGCTGCCCGAGATCGACGAAGCGATCGAGGAGGTCGGAGCGGAGTTCGGGCACCTGACGACCCTGTTCCTGAACGCTGGCACCAACCGGCCGATGCGCCTCGACACCTGGGACGAGGTCGCGTACGACGAGGTCTTCGACGTGAACACGAAAGGCGTCTTCTACACCCTAGTGAAGGCGCTGCCTCTGCTGACCGACGGAGCATCAGTCATCGTCACCGTAGGCATCGGCGCAACCCGAAGCCTGACCGGAAACGTCATCGCAGCGGGCTCGCACGCTGCGATCCTCGGGATGATTCCGACGCTTGCGCTCGAGCTCGCACCGAGGCGCATCCGGATCAACGCGGTCAGCCCTGGGATGACTGACACCCCTATGACCCGCTCCGGGGTCGGTCAAGCGTTCGACGATGTCGAAGGCGCGTTGGCAGCAATGGCCGGCAGTAACCCATTCGGCCGACTCGGTCGGCCGGAAGATGTCGCCGGAACCGTCGCCTACCTCGCGTCCGACGACGCCGCTTATGTCACCGGACAGGAGATCGTTGTATCGGGAGGGGCCGGGCTTGCCATCTGAGCACCCAAGCTCGCGGCTGGACAATGAGCAAATCGGATCATGATATTTTCGCGCCGTGGCTGTGAACCCTACGGCCGGTTCTATCGTGCGTCCAGATGGGCAAAACGTTGTCCCGGCGCAGGGGGAGTCGCCCGGTCATGCCCGTGGGATGTCACGACCGGTCGGTCGATATTCTTCGAGCACGATACGGTCGTCGAGCACTAGGGTACGGATGAGCTCAAGGTCGACACTTGGCACACCTTCGAACGCGGATTGCCGCCCACTGGGGCCGGCAATGAGCGGGAAGCGCATAAGACGAAGCACATCGACCAGGCCCGCCTCGAGTAATTGGCCTGCCAGGGACATGCTGCCCCAGGTGCGAAGTCGGCGCTGTCCTGCGTTCTTCAGGTCGCGTATTTCCGTTGCGAGATCGCGACCAATGCGCGTGTTCGGCCAGACAACGGACTGGAGGGTCCGGGAGAAGACGACCTTGTCCTGACGCATCAGCGGTTCCCGGTCAGCGCTCCACGCCGCGGGCGGCAGAGCCAGGAAGGCCTCATATGTGCGCCTGCCCATGATGACCGTCTCCGGGACGCGCCTCTCCGCGGTGGTCCACCGCGCGAGATCATCTCCGAAATACCCGAAGAATCCAGGAAGCCGGTCACCGCCCGCCCAACCATCCACAGACACAAACACATCAACGACCAGCTCCGCAGACATCTCATCCCTCCCGAGTTCATACGCACGATAGCGGTTGCATGAGCTACACGTGGCGCGCTGCGGGCCGGGTCCTCGCACACTTGGGCGTCACTAATTTCGCTCATTCCCGCGTCGGCGGCCACCAATCGTGATGACGCCAATCGCGCCTCAACGCCCCTCTTAATCGAGGGAATTCACCGTGGCTTGGTAAGAGCCGGCTCGCCGCATAGCGCAAGCATTCGACAGAAAGGACCCGCCATCATGACGGATGTCGAAACGATAAGGACCACTTCCAACTCTGAAATCGGCCATCGCGTCGCCGAGCTACTGACTCCGGTGGTGCACGATCTGACCGCGCTGCTGGTCAACGGGAAGCAGGCCCATTGGCATGTCCGGGGCACGAACTTCATTGCGGTTCACGAACTACTGGACACGGTCGCGGACCACGCCCGGGACTGGGCTGACCTTGCCGCAGAGCGGGTCGTCGCGTTCCGGATACCGGTGGACGCGCGGCTGCGGGTCGTTGCCGCGAACGCAAGCGCCCCTGAACCGCCTGCCGGTTTCCTGCAGGCGGGCGACACCATCCACGCGGTTATCGCCAGTGTCGACGCTGCCCTCCACAGCGTGAACCGGGCCGTGAAGGGCCTCGCTACGATCGACCCCATCAGCCAGGACGTCGCCATCGAAATCGGGGCGGGGTTGGACAAAGACCGATGGTTTTTGTTCTCACACATCAGCCAGTAGGGACCATTGATGCGAGTACGTAGTTGGCGCACCCGCTAGCGGGTTGTACGCAGTTCGTCGCAGAGAAGTTGCGCACAGGAATCCGATCCGGACATGCGGCCTCGACTCCACTGGAGTTATCCGGGGGCGCACCGAGCAGAATCCACGGTGAACGGTCGACCGCCCGGCGGCAGCGCAAGAAGGAGAACATGAGCTACATCGCGATTTTGATGGACGGCAGCCGCCCCCACAAGGAGGTGCGCATCCTCGACGATGTCTCCACCCCGGCTCAAACGCTGCGTCTCCCTGCCCAGCTGGACGGTGTCGCTAAGGTCGCCGTATACGGCCTGGCCGGCAACTGCGACTTCCCCTACGCCGAATATGTACTGCAACGCTACGACGACCCGCAGCTGACCGCTGACGCGCCGTAAGCGCGTCAGGGCGGCGGATCCGACGGATGGCTAGGCGATCATGTCACCCGTAAGATCCGACGGCTAGTCATCGCCAACTGGCGGGTGAGTTCGTCGGAGGCATCGCTCTGGCCGCTCCCAGGTCGCAGTCAGGTGCCCGGCGAGGTCAGAGTGAAGCACCGAGCCGGCGTACTAAGGTTCCTCCCGCTTCTCCGACGAGCGATACGCGACCACCCGCTGGAGCGCGTTCCGCTGGGTCCGCGCCGCTACGAGGTCGCGGAGACGGGCGACCGGGCGACGGTGAAGTCGGGCGACCAGGTGGATTCATCCGTCGCGCCACCGGCGCGTTAGGACTATTTCGTCCTTTTAAAGTACTATGAGTATGCCCCTTCGGATCGAAGTGTCGGACGCTTCGCCGGGTGGATGCGCCTTGCCGAATCCACCTCGCCGATCGGCAGCGGGTGAAGGGAGACCCCACGGGCTCTCTTCACCCGTCACACTCGCCGTCGTCGCGCAAACGGCCGGCGATGCCTCCGTCGCGAACGCTGCGTGCGTTTCAACAAGCGTGGCACGCTGCTCGGCACTCTCCATGGCAGACTCGGCCACGAGAACTCGCTACGTGCGCGTGAAGCCTCGAGCAGGCTCGTAGCTCACCGGTTCATGCGGTCTTAGTCCTGCCCGGGCGGTGGTCCGATCTGAAGGTTACGATCGAGCGTCGCTTCGAGAAGACCGGCGACGTCGTCCGCGCAAGAATTGCATGCCGCGAGATGAGCGGCGACACCCGGATAGCGTTCGTCGGGGTCAACACCAGAGACGCGCATGTCCACGTAGGAGTGCATTACGGCAATGACCTCATCACACCCGACATCGCTGGGGTCGGCGGCAAGAAACCGCTCGATCCACTCCCAAGCGCCGCTCACGCTGTCTCTACCCCTACCTGCTCCCGCTCAGCGCGGGCTTGCCCCGCGTCACGTTCGAGATAACCATTAGCTGTCAGGTGGGCGCGAATTTTACGGCGGGCATCGAAAACAGTTTTGTAAAGAGCGCCCGGCGTTGACCCCGATCGTGCAGCCATTGCATCGATGGAGACACCGTTCACGACGATGGAGACGAAGAGGTTTCGTTGATGCTCGGTGAGTGTCTCGACTGCGCGCTGGATCGCCCGTATCAGATCCTGCTGTTGCGCTGCCACAAGGGGATCGGCGCCGTATTTGGCGGGTAGTCGATCCCAATCGTCTGAGTCAAGCGCGATTGTTGGGCGACGCCAATAGTGGCGACCCAATTTGTGTGACACCTCCAGCACGACAAATCGGTAGGCCCACGTAGTAAACCGACTTTCGCCGCGGAACGTGTCTAGCTTGCTAAGCAGAGCGATCATCGCGTCATTGGCCGCTTGATGAGCCATGTCGTCGAGCTCGGGGCCGGTTATCCCGGCAGCCGGCCCGCGCCGGTAGGCCTCTTTCATGCCGACCTTGAGCAGAAGCTCGTGAAGACGCACCTGAGCGGAGTTACATTCGGCGCCTCGGGCACTCAGAGCGGTCAGCCATGACGATGATTCAGTATCCATGTCGGCCGAACCCCATTCAATCTAACGGAACGATTTAGTCCACAGTAAGCCGGAAAACTCGCACATGGCAACGAAGGATCCATCAAGGATTTCCGGTAAAGCAGGGGTAGACCGTCGATCCGACACTTCGTGCAATAGGACGCTTGCGTCCCGGATTCCGCTGAGCCATTGGTTTGTCGCCGAGGCCGGCCGTCGTTCACGTCGCCTCGTTCACTCAAAACTGGAAGCAGAAAAAAATGGGTCGCGAATCACACGTAATCTCCGCACCGCGGCAGTTGAATGCGCCCCAATCGAATCTCACGTTGGCCGTAAGAGTCGCCGACACTGCGTGCGCCAATTCTTTGACCAGCAGAAAGGTGGGACCGATAGATGTCAGATGCCCTTGGCAGCGAATATGACGACCTGAGCGATGGCCTCGAGCTTCTTTCCACTGAGGAGAGCCTCGATGGTGACGAGCTCGGCGACGACGTAGATGAGCTCTCTTACTCCCCGCTCGACTACCGTCCTGCGGACCTGTCTTGGGGCTTCACCCCGCTCGAAGCTCGGACTCATGAACCACTCTCCGCTCGTCTGGCGCGGGAGGTTCCCGAGGACCTTGGGGAGGAGTTCGCCGACGTCCTGGGCGACACGTTCGACGTGGACGGAGAACCGATCGACGGCGAGGTCGGAACGTCGCGGGCGGGACGCATCGTCTTCGCCGAACCCGACAGCAGCGAGTCCGAGTCCGAGTTCTGGGGCCGCGATGTCGGCATTGACGACGGTGCCTCATCTTCGGAAGAAGCTGCGATTCACATCATTGAACGGGAAGATCTGTACTGACGGCCACCTGAGACCTCGCAGTCGGAGAGAACGGCTGGTGAAAGAACAGGAGAAGGGTCACGATACCGAGTCACGCAGCGGATCACCCTCCCCGACTGCCGAGGCGGGCAAATCGACCTCTTCGCTGCTGCATCAAGCGACCGCCCGGCTGTTCGTAATGACTGATGGACGCGCGATCTATCACGAGACCGCACCGATGAAGACCTGGTCGGTCCCGTGTGCGGTCCGGCGCATCAGCATCTTCGATGCCTTGGAAGTTTCGGGGGTTCCGGCCAGGAACGGCGACGGCGACGGGCTGGTCGCCAGACCAGCCCGTCTGGTTCCGCCGCGAGCTTGAGTGTGGACCCCATGCAGCGCGGACAAATCGTTGACCAACGCCGCATTTCAGCGGACCCCTAACGAGCTCCTAGCGACGGGGCCGGCCCATGCGGTAATCAGGACGCGGCCAACAGCTGCGGCAGATCGATCGTGTGAGCGGTGTGGTCACGCTTCGCCTGAAGGTATCGGAGGTTGTAAGCCGTCGCGAAAACCCCGGTCGGCACCTGCTCGGTCACCTCGATTCCGAGTGCAGCGAGCTGGTGAGTCTTGTCGGGATTGTTGGTGAGGAGCCTTATCCGATCGGCGCCGAAGGCGTGAAGTATCTGGGCCGCAGCGGCATAGTCACGCTCGTCCTCCTTGCGGCCGAGAGCCGTGTTCGCAGTGTAGGTGTCCAACCCTTGGTCTTGCAGTGCGTACGCGTCGAGCTTCTCGTAGAGGCCGATGCCTCGCCCCTCCTGGCGAAGATAGAGAAGGAAACCGCCAGCGTCAGTGATCCGTTCGACGGCTTCTCTGAGCTGCGGCCCGCAGTCGCAACGCTGCGAGCCCAGGACGTCTCCGGTCAAGCACTCACTGTGAAGCCGAACCAGCGGATCCGAGCCTGCGTTCTCCCAATCTCCCAATCCGAGCAACAGATGCTCCCGGCTGTCGACAAGACCATTGAACGTGAATACATCGGCCGCTGTGCGGTAACCATCACCGTAGGCCAGAGGGATTCGTACCCGGGTGCGAATCGTCGCGGGCTCGCCTGCAAAGGATGCAGTCGCAGGAAAATCGTGGACCACAAAAACCCCCGTTCTGTTCTGTATAGGTAACTTGAGACAGCGGACGCTATTCCAACACGGGGACTATTCCGTCCCTTTTGTTTCGCCGCCTGCTGGCCTGGCGGTCCTAACCCTCGCCGGACGCAGCGGTCACGAACCAAACGACGAGCAACGCCGTCTACTACTTGGCTGAAGCCAGTTAGGTCACGGGTCTCTAGGCCGTCGCCGGTCGATGCCCCTTGGGGAGGCTTTCGACGACCAACCGGTACGAGTCTGTGACGAGGTCGCCGACGAACTCGGCATCGACGGTGCCACCTGGGTAGACGGTGATCCAGTGCACCTTGTTCATGTGGTAGCCGGGGGTGATGTCTGAGTGCGCCTCACGCAACGCCAGTGCATCCGCCGGGTCCGCTTTGAGGATGACGACGGGTTCGCCTGGCATGGAGGTTTGGAGCATGAAGACTCTGCCGGACACCTTCCACACCTCCCAGTCGCCGGTCTTCTGGAGTGAGCGCTCTGCGCCTGGAAGTTCGGTGGCGCGGGCGCCCGCCCACTGCTGGACGGTGGTGTTCTGAATCATTTTCTTCTCCTGTTTCTCCGCGAACGTTGTTGGCGGCCGGCGCATTCACACGCGTCGGCCGCCTTTGCGGTCAGGTCACATGAAGGTGAAGAGCTTGTCGCGGTCGAAGCGGGAGATCGGGGTAGCGTACGCCTTCGCCGGGTCCGGGTAGCCGAGAGCGAGGAGGACCGTGGTGGTGTATCCGGTGTCTTCGAGGCCGAAGGCCTTGTCGACGGTGGCGCGGTCGAAGCCCTCAAGCGGCGTAGCGTCTATGCCGAGCTCAGCGGCTGCCATCATCGTCATGCCGAGCGCCATGTATGTCTGCTTCTCCATCCAGTGGTCCAAGTCGTCATAGGTGGACTCGCGGATGTTGAGGAAGTCGCGCGTCATCGACTCCCACAGGTCGTGTGTGGCCTCTTTCGCGAAACGGCCGTCCGCGCGCTCCTTGGCGAAGATGGCGTCGAGGTGGTCATCCGGGACGTCGGTGCGCGTAGTGAGGATGACAACGTGCGAAGCATTCATCACCTTCTCGGCGTTGTCCTGGAAGCGCTCCCCCAGGTTGTCCGCGAGCTTGCGCTTCCCCTCTTCGGTGGACAGCACGTAGAAGTGGTTCGGCTGGATGTTCACCGACGACGGGGTGGAGCGAAGGAAGCTGAGCAGTTGCTCGAGCGTCTCCTCGGGGATGGTCTTGCTGCCATCGAAGTACCGGGTCAGGTGCCTGCTCATCAGCTTTTGGAGGTCCATCTTGTTTCTGCTTTCTTGTTTCTTGGTGGCTTGGTTCTTGGGTTTGGGGCCCGCACCTGATGGGTCAGTGAGGATCGCGGTGTAGGAGGGTGTCGATGCGGCCGAAATCCATCCCGGTGGTCGCCGATTGCAGGTCGCCCCTGACTAGCGCCGCTACTGCTTCCTCGGCTGCTCCCATCGCGTGGATGTAGAGGGCCGGCCCGAGGCTGATGCGCTTTACTCCGAGATCGAGCAGTTCGTCCACGGACAGGACGCTGTCAGCGGGCGAGATCAGAACGTTGACCGGTGTCGGCGAGACGGCACTGATAATCGCTAGGAGCGCATCCGCGTCGGGTGGGTAAGGCGCGAAGACCACGTCGGCGCCGACTTCCGCGAAAGCGGTGAGCCGTCGAATGGTGTCATCAAGGTCCGGGCGCCCCTGCAAATAGTTGTCGGTGCGCCCCGTGACGACGATCCGTCCCCGCGAGGCTTTGACGGCCGCGCGCACACGAGCTACCGCGTCGTCGAAGAGGCGGATCGGGTTATCCGGATCAGCGGAGGTGTCCTCCACACCGATGCCCGCCAGCCCGTGATCGATTGCGGCGTTCACGGTGGTGGCGACGTCGTCGGCGGTTTCCCCGTAGCCGTCTTCGAAGTCACCGTTCACGGGCAACCCGGTGAGACGAGCGAGCATGGCTGCATGCATGAGGTGCTCGTCGCGGCTGACCTGGTGTCGGCCATCAGCGCGGCCGAGCGAAGCGGCGAGCGCGTATGAGGAAGTGGCGATCGCCTCGAAACCAGCGTCGGCGAGCAGCTGCGCGGAGAGCCCATCCCATGCGTTCGGCATGACGATGCCCCGTTCCCGGTGGTGCAGCGCTAGAAACCTCTCGTACAGTTCGGAGCCGGCCATCTCAGGCGGCCTTCGTGCTGGGTGCGGGAACGTCGACGGCGGTCTTGTTGAGGTTGTTGAGGTAGTTGGTGAGGAGGAACACCACCGTGACGGTCACGATGGCGAGGATCTCCGAGTCCGTGTAGCCGGCGCCTCTTATCGCGGCGAGGTCAGCGTCACCGACCTGTCCGCGGGTTTCGGCGACGCGCTGCACAAAGCGCGCCACGGCCGCCCTGCGCGGGTCGGTGGAGCTCCCGTTGAGCGCCAGCTCGATGTCGTCAGACGACATCCCGCCAAGTTCGGACGACACGTAGGTATGCAACGCCTGGCAGTACCCGCACCCGTTTGCACGGGAGACCGCCAACGCGATCGTGTGCCGTGTCTTCGCATCGAGGAGTTTGGCGATGCTGCGCTGAAGGGTCGCCACGATCTCGAGCACCACCGGGTTGGCTGCGATCGTGTTGAACATTCCCGGCGCGAACCCAAACTGCTTCTGGATCGCGTCGAGGATTCCCTTTGCTCCCTCGGGGATCTGCTCGGGCTCAGGTGGGGTCAGTCTTGACATGGATGGGCGCTCCTCGCGTCTTATTCGCGGACTATTTCGTCCACTTTGAGAGTGTGGCGCATAAGAAATGGGTTGTCAAGCCCATTTTGGTGGTAGGGTGACCGGCATGATGAGCAAGCTGGAATCCCGGAAAGCACCGAAGCTCACAATGAAGGGGCAAGCGACGCGGTCACGGATACTCCGGCACGCCGCAGACCTCATCTACGCCCATGGGGTTCAGGCCACCAACAACGACGCAATCCGCAGCGCAGCCGGCGTCAGCGGGTCGCAGCTCGCGCACTACTTCCCCACGAAACTGGAGGTTGTCCTGGGCGTCGTCGATTGGCAAGCGGCCGACGTTCTCTCGTTTCATCGAAGCGAACAATTCGGTGGCTTCGATACCATCCAAGCGTTTCAAGACTGGGCCGACTTTTACGTCCTCACCGGACGGCCGTTCCAAAATGGCTGCAGTCTCGGGTCTCTCGCTGGTGAACTCGTCAAAGGCGATCTCGAAGTTCACGATGCCCTCGCCGGCGCATTCGCAAAGTGGAGGAGCATCTTCACGCAGGGCATTCAGCGAATGCGCGAACTGGGACGCATCAAGTCGTCGGCCGACCCCGCACGGCTCGCCAACATGTTTCTCGCCGCCTACCAGGGCGGGATACTCCTTGCTCAGGTAGCTCAAGACATTGCGCCGCTCCGCGATGCGCTCTACAGCGCCGTAGACCATTTGCGGACGTATCAAGTCAGCGCTGATCGCATCGAGGGCAGCGAACTAAGCAAGGAGAACTTCACCTAATTGGGGCCGAACCATGCGTCGAAACAGTGATCTTCATGCGAAGTGGACGTGCGCACATGAGTAGTGGATACTGGACGAAGTAGACCTTTTTGCGCAACCTCCGCAGCACTCGGGAGAGACCATGCCGGAATCCATCTTCGAAACAGACGACGCCACCCTCAGGTTCAAAGAACGCGAGTGGCAAATCAAACGAACCGCGAACTACGAATGGACGATCTCCAGCGCAGAGGGAGACAGCGTCGGGATCCTACGATGCGTGACACCGCTCGGCAACGAGGGCAACTCCGTTTTTGATCTCGAGCTCGCGGACACCCCTGAAGTCAAAGAGACCGAAGGCTCCGACTGGCTCTCCATGATCGAGTATGCGGCCAACGAATACCTCGATAAAAAGGCGCCCGACTCCGCCGGGTACGTCGAGTAGCAGAGGCGAGAATCGAGTCGGCCGCGCCTCAGACGCGATCGGACGGCTTCTCACCCGAACAGCAGCCCCGGCTCGAGCCGATGGGACGCAAGGCGCGGCAGCGCGTGTTTGAACCCGACCCTTTAGGTCTAGTTGCAGGAGGCGGAGTGTCAAAACAGGTCCTGAACTCGAAGGGTTCAAATTCCGGCGCATCGACATCACTTGAACCTGTCAAGACTGCTGAACAGTCCAACCGCCGCAGCGCAGACGGGTCGGCACCACACCCGGTCGTACTGGTGCTTATGGGGGTGTCCGGCTCTGGCAAAACTACGGTGGCGGAGCTCTTGGCGCTGCGCCTCGGGTGGTCCTTCCAGGAAGGCGACGCGCTCCACCCGCGGGAGAACATCCTCAAGATGAGCTCCGGCCACCCGCTTAATGATCAAGACCGTGCACCGTGGCTGAAAAAGGTAGCCGATTGGGTGGGGGCGCAACTCGATACGGGGCAAAACGGAATTATCACCTGTTCCTGCCTGAAACGGGCATACCGGGATCTTGTCAATCGGCGAGGTTCCGGTCTCGTATTCGTCTACCTCGCGGGAAGTCCCGCGACGATCGCCCAACGCCTCCGAGCCCGCAAGGGGCACTTTATGCCGCCTGCTCTTCTCACCAGCCAATTTGCCGACTTGGAAGAACCGACGGCCGACGAGCCCGCCATCCGAGTCGACGTCGGGCAGTCGTCTGACCTGATCGCTCAACAAATTGTCGAACGGCTCCGGCTGATCGACGAGAACCAAGGGGGATAACCCATGACAGTGCCCATGATCCAACACAGCCTGACCGGCCACCGTCTGGCGACGGTATCTGCGGCCACGACCGATCCTGCACATCAGGCGTGGACAAGCCACGACACACTCGTATTGATTGTTGCGGCTATCGGCATCGCGATCGTCGTCACCCTCATCGTGTGGCTCAAAATGCACGCATTTCTAGCGCTGACCATAGGTGCTTTATTCGTTGGAGTCGGATCGGGTATTCCCCTGTCCAAGGTCACACTCTCCTACGAGACCGGAGTCGGTGGCGTCCTCGGTTACGTCGGTGTGCTGATCGCTCTCGGCGCGATGCTTGGGAAGCTTCTGGCGGATTCAGGGGGCGCCGACAAGGTCGTCGACACCCTCCTTCGAGGACGGGCCGCGACGCTCCCGTGGAAGATGGCATTGATTGCCGGCATCATCGGAATTCCGATGTTCTTCGAGATCGGGCTCGTCTTGCTGATCCCGGTTGTCATGCTGGCGGTGTACCGCTCCAAGACCCCCGCCATGCGGCTCGGGATACCCGCTCTCGCGGGTCTGTCTGTCCTTCACGGGTTCCTGCCGCCGCACCCCGGCCCCCTGGCCGCCATCGGGATCCTGCATGCGAACGTGGGAATCACACTCGCGTTCGGACTCATCGTCGCAATCCCGATCGTCGTCGTCGCGGGTCCCCTCTTCGGTAAGCTCGCTGCACGAATGGTGCCGATCGGGGCCGCGGGCGCGGGACTAGCGGTTGCCGGCATCACCGCTCAGTCTCCGTCGAACTCCAGCGGCGACGCGAAGACACAGGACCCGGACGCAACCCGCAGCCCGAGCTTCGCATGGACTCTCATCACGCTGCTAACCCCTTTGGCGCTCATGCTGATCAAAGCCGGGGCCGACCTGTGGGTCCCCGCAAATGCGCCCCTCCGGCCCGTCCTCGATTTCCTCGGCGACCCTGTCATCGCCCTTCTGATCGCCGTGCTGCTTGCCATGATCACGTTCGGAACAGCTGTCGGGTTCAGTGCGACAGTACTCGCCAAGAAAGTCGGCCAGAGTCTGTTGCCGATCGTCGGAGTGATGCTCATCGTCGGTGCCGGCGGAGGGTTCAAGCAGATGCTGGTAGACGGCGGAGCAGGCGCCGCGATCGCGAAAGTTGCCCTCGCCCTCGGCCTATCCATTCTGCTGCTGGGATGGCTGGTCGCCGTTCTGATCCGCCTCGCCACCGGATCCGCGACCGTCGCGACGGTCACCTCCGCCGGAATCATTGCACCGCTCGCCCACGGGCTCTCCCCCGCGCAGCTCGCGCTCGTTGTCCTCGCCGTCGGCGCCGGTTCGCTGTTCTTCTCCCATGTCAACGACGCGGGTTTCTGGCTCGTCAAGGAGTACTTCGGCTTGACGGTCGGTCAGACGGTGAAGACATGGTCAGTGGTGGAAACAATCATTTCGGTGATGGGACTGCTGCTGACAGCCCTGCTTTCCTTGCTCGTATGACCTGAGGTTGCTGATGTTGGAGGCATCGCCGGTAGGCGGCGCCTCCAACCATCAAGAACAACCGATGAAGGAGTAACCCTGTCCAGAATTTTTCTCGCCGGAGCCTCCGGAGTTATCGGCAGGAGCCTGACACCTCTACTCGCGCATGCGGGTCACACCGTCGGAGGGATGACACGCAGTCACACCAAGACGGCGGAGTTACAAGCGCTTGGCGCTGAGCCGATCGTCGTCGATGTCTTCAACAAACTCGAGCTCCTGGCTGCAGTCGACCGATTCCAGCCTGACATCATCATTAACGAGTTGACCGATCTTCCCGATGACCCATCACGTCTGACCGAACACGCCTCTCTGAACGCTCGGATCCGCGCCGAAGGGAACGACACCCTTATAGCCGCCGCCCGCAGAGCCGGCGTCGACCGGTTCCTCGCACAAAGCGTTGCATGGGAATTCCCCGCGGGATCCAACCGGTACGGCGTCACCGTCCTCGAACGCACAGTCCTGGAGTTCGGCGGCGTTGTCCTCCGGTACGGACGGCTGTACGGGCCAGGAACTTTCTACGAGAACGCGCTGCCGCACGAACCGAGAGTAAGTGTCCAACGAGCCGCCGAACGAACCGCGGAACTGCTCGAACACCCAACCGGGGCTATCCTCATCACCGACTGACGCCCCCGAGCGCGACGCCCGGTGGAGGCATACAGAAGGCGGTTGGTGCGCCGACGCTACCTGGAATCGCCGGACTTCAGCAGTCTGGAGTTGAGCCCGACACGGAAAGCGACATCGTCGACGCCGCACTCGAACTCGTCGCTTCGGCCCTGACGTCGATGCGAATTCTCGGCGGGGAGCAAATTACCTGCTTTGTCTTCGGTGACGGGATTATTGGTTGTGCCTCTACCCGACCACCACCGGGACTAATCGTGTCCGGCTTCCGCGCGGTTTACCCGCCGCCCGTATGTGGCACGCGAGCGCCGCTCACTGGAACTCGCCTACTTCACCTCCATCTGAGCTCCCTGCTGCGCAGCAACGAATCGGCAGTCCTGGGATGACGACCAAAAGAGAGGCCCTCGGCGCCAGTGGCGCCAAGGGCCGTCGTCGTTCCGATCATCGGGTGTGGAACCTTCGATCTACTCCTCCGGTAGCTGCGCCGCGACCACCTCAAGCGCAACAAGGAACTCGGCATGCTCCAGCTCCGACACAACAGCCACAGCGGATGCGGGCCGGTGAGAGATGTAGCGCGTCCGGACAGCGAGAGCCGGCCCAATATCGGACTCCTTCGTCAGCCAGTGACGCACGGACACGATGTCCGCAACGGTCGCGCCGGCCGCTCCGAGAATCTTGGTGACGTTCTCCCACGCCTGCTCCGTCTGACGGGTAATGTCAGCGGAGATCTCGCCGTCACTGTCGATCCCTGGCGTCGCCGAGACCAGGATCTGCTGGTATCCGGCGGGGATCACAACGGCGTCAGCATAGTGGCCGATCCGAGTAGCGATCCCCTGGTCGATCGTCTGAAGACTCACGTAATGCTCCTAATCTTTCTGGGTAGCGGTGACGGGGGCTAACAGCCCTTGCCTTTTAGCTGCGTAACGTGCCTGAACCATACGGCCTGTCCGACAATTCGATGACGAGCCGTCACGCGCTCGAGGTCTTTCGTCACTCGATGACCGTGCTGTCTACTCGATGGGGACACGGCAGAGCAAGAAGAGCTGCTGCGAGTTAACCGACTCCGCTGCGCCGATCCAGCCAGTCGGTGAAATGCGACCAGTAGAGCCTTGCGTCGGCTGAGGGCAGCAAATCGTGGGGTTGCGGGCGTGAGCCGAAGTATTCAGATTGTGCATCGGCTTGCACTTCTCGTGGGTCGTGCGACCAACGCAAGTCCAGCGAAACCAAGTCGCCAAGACGAAATTGGTCGGGGCCCGCGACTTCGATCATCCCCAGCAGCGGAGCGCCTGCTGCTACGTCGGCGACGGCGGCCGCCGCGTCCGCCGCGGCGATCGGCTGGACAAGAGCCTCGGCGACCCGTGTGACCTGGGCTTGCGTGGCGGAGTCAGCTACGGCGCGCACGAACTCGAAAAATTGTGTGGAGCGAACGATCGAATATGGCACCCCGGACTCGACAACTAGCCGTTCTTGCGCACCCTTGGCCTGAAAATACAGACCGCCAGCTCTGGCGAGTCTCTCGGTACCGACCACGGAAAGGACGACATGATGCCGAATCCCAGAAGTTGCGCCGAGGGTCAAAAGGTTCAGCGTCTCAGTCTCGAAGAAATCTAGAGCGCCCGCGTAATCCGTGTAGAGGGAGTTGGACGCGTCCACCACAACGTGCGCACCTTCCAGCGCTTCTTGTAGGCCCTGTCCGGTGTACAGATTGACGCCGGTCCGACGAGACGCTGAGACGACGTCATGCCCGGCCGCCCTCAGCTTCTCGGCGACCTTCGCGCCGACAAGTCCCGTACCTCCGGCGACAACGACTTTCATCACGCGCTCCCTTGCCATTGCGTACCGGGTCACGGGGCAGCACTACGGCAAAATCACCGTGGCGTGCCTACTCTTGGTACTCTCCGGCTCTGAACAACGCCGTGTCAAGGTCGGCGTCGGCCGACCGAGAGCGGCGAATCGACCGCCTGGCCGCCCCAAAGCTACTGACACTTGCGAGGCGCGGAGTACGACTCGAGCTCAGCGGTGCGTTCCCGGTGCACCAATTCCGTGAGCACGCGTCAGAGATGAGTGACAATCACGAACCCGAGTGCCCGGGCGGCCACAATCTCACTACCGGTCACGAGTTCGACCGTAATGGGGCCAGCGTACGGAGGTAGGCGATTGAGGTGTCTACCGCTATCCGCACCGGGCTTGAGTCGCGTCGCGTCTGGCTCAGAAGCAACCCACCTTGTACGCCGGCCAGAACGCTGAGGGCGAGAGCGTCCACGTCGACCTCAGGCTTGAGGACGCCACGGTCGCGCATGTTGTTCAGCCCGTCTCGCAGCATCCGCTCCCATTCGTCAAACGAGTTCGCGAGTGCGCCTCGTGCGATCGGGTCGGATTCAGCGAGGCCGCCCGCAAGGGAGCCGAGAGGGCAGCCACCCACACAGTTCTGCGCCTCGAGGGTCGACACAATCAGGTCTCGCCATTCCACCAACGCCTCGAAGCTGTCCAACCGATCTAGCACGTGGCGATGAACGCCCAGCACGGCTTCAGTCTGATGGTCGATCACAGCCAGTATTAGAGCGCTCTTGTCGGTGAAGTAGTGATACAGCTGAGAGGCGCTCACGTGCGCCTCCGCTTGGATCTCTTCAAGAGTCGCGCTTTCGACGCCGTTCTCGAGAATGAGCTTTGACGCTGCGTCCACGATCCTCTGGCGGGTTGCGCGCCCCTTTGCCGTGAACGTTCGAGTGGCGCTGTCGGTTCCGGCGGTAAGTGTCACAAGAGGAGGCTACCAGTTTTGTAGTTGACACTCCATTTTTCGGAGGCAACGATTGGTGCAATCACTCCAATTCAGAGAACGGGCATAAATGGAAATGGACTTCATCGGCAAGACGGCTCTCGTGACGGGCTCCACGAGCGGAATCGGACGGGCCACCGCCCTGAAGCTCGCTGAGCGAGGCGCACACGTCATCGTCAGCGGTCGTGACGCTGAACGAGGCCGGGCCACCGTGGACGCGATTCATCAGGCCGGCGGCGCGGCGGATTTCATTCCCGCGAACCTGAACGACGCTGAGGATGTGCGCGAACTCGCTCGACGCGCTCTCGCGATTTCGGGCGGCCGTGTCGACATTCTGGTGAACAACGCCGGGATCTTCCCCTTCGGGCCCACCCCGGAGGTGAGCGATGAGCAGTTGGAGGCTGTTGCGGCTGTCAATGTGAACGCGCCGTTCATCCTCGTGGCCGAGCTCGCCCCCGCGATGGTCGCCGGAAACGGTGGCGCCGTCGTGAACGTCACGACGATGGTCGCGAATTTCGGCATGGCCGGTATGGCACTGTACGGGTCGAGCAAGGCCGCCCTGCAGTTGCTGACCAAGGCCTGGGCTGCCGAGTTCGGTCCGCACAACGTGCGCGTCAACGCGGTCAGCCCGGGACCAACGCGCACCGAGGGCACGGCCGGGATGGGTGAGGGCCTCGACCAATTGGCTTCGACCACGCCGGCCGGACGTCCAGGCAGCGCGGAAGACGTCGCCGATGCGATCGTCTTCCTCGCATCGGACGCTGCTCACCACGTACACGGCGCAGTCCTACCGGTCGACGGCGGCCGGATCGCCGTCTGACGCGGGCCGCTCGGAGTTCCCGGGGCGAACGAGGCACGTCCTCGACGCGCGACGGGGACTTAGAGAACTGCCGATGGCGGCCGGGCAGCCTGTCCGAACATCGTCACAGCGGGTCTCGCCGGCAAGGGCGGGACCCGCTTGCGTCACCTGAGGTCGGGAACGGGCAGGCTGGGCGCTAGCGGGACCGTTGTCCTCCGGATTTGCGGCAACCGGCTCAGCGACACGAACGGCACACAGGCTGCCTCGGCGGTCAAAGCCGCGAGACGGCCGATCGGGGTGTGCGGATCGGCCGCGACTGCCCACCCGTCAGCCACATAGCGGCTTACTGTATCTACACATTCCTTCTTCTCTTCCGCAGTCGGGGTCACCGACCCGACCACTCCGATCAGCCCGCCCTGCAGTTCCGGACCCATGTTGCTCGCATCGATGACGAATACCCGCATCCCACTCACTCCTCTGTCGATCGTTCTTGTTTGCCTTCCGGCTGATAGATCGAGAGCGAGTGGGAGGGGCGCAGTGCCGAGACCGTGGAATACCGGACCGAGCTTGCGAGGGAGGATATGCCGCGAAAGCCCGGCACGGAGAACCGGGAACGAGCTACGATCGGCCGACGGAAAGACAAACAGAACCAAGAAGGCAGCGCCGCCGTGGGCGGCTCCGCGAACGCCGCCAAGGGACGCCCGTCAGGGCTTCCAGCCGATCTCCGACGCCTGCGACCGGCTTATCTCCTGCGAGATCGGCTGGCGCGACCGGATTCGGCCAGGCAGCATTGAACGCGGGAACTCCAGTGCGCTGCCGGTAGCGGCGAGGCCTACCCGCAGCTGTTCGCCGGCGCCGCCCGGAGGAAGCCGTCGACGGAACGCCGGTCGTTGAGCGCCTACAGCACGGCATCTCTTACCGATTTCGCTTCAGAAGCTTACGCACGCCCGCCCCTCCGACCGATGAACCCGACACCTTGACTTCTCCTTGTGCACAAGGAAGGTGCTCCGCACCTGCGCTCCCGCCTTTCGCAAATAGCGGCTGTCGGAACCCCCGCCCTCCGGGACGGCCGCACGACGGCGCGCAGCGCCGAAATCTCTAATGGTCATGGCCGGTCCGAGACCGGCTGTCAGGCTAGTGCCGAACCTTCCGGCGTGACTCACCGAAATCTTGTCCCGCAGTGCGGTGGCTTGTTGCCGACTCGTCCGCCCGAAGGCGGCGCCGGCCTGACCGTTCCGATGGCTTGATAGAAGGTTGTCCGCGCTTGCGCGTGACTCGTTAGAGATCTGCCTCGCAACGAACCCCTCGCCGGCAAGTCAGAACGCGACATAAGGAGCAGGACGCCGTTGACCATCGTTGCCGATGAATACCAGTACGTCGTTGGCGTGGACACCCACGCCAAGACCCACACCTACGCCATCGTCGAGACCATCACTGGCCGGCTCATCTCAGTCGAGACGTTTCCGACCACCGCGGCCGGTCTCAGCCGAGCGCTCTCCTGGATCCGCCGCCGGACAGACGGGGCCGTGCTAGCTGCCGTTGAGGGGACAAACTCTTACGGGTCGGAACTCATTCGCGCACTCGACGCGATCGGACTCCCCGTCACCGAGGCACGTCCGCCTCTGCGCGCTTCGCGCGCAGGGCGAGGAAAATCCGACCCGATCGACGCAGAAGCTGCAGCTCGCAGTGTCACCCACCACCCAATCGACACACTCCGTGTGCCCCGCTCGGGCAAGAGGCGCTCAGCAGTTCGCATCCTGCTGACCACTCGCCGGTCTATGGAGACCCAAAGGACAGCAGACCGCAACGCGCTGATCGCACTCTTGCGAATTGTCGAGCTCGGGCTCGCGACCCGCCGGTCGCTCTCCGCAGCGAACCTCGCCAAGGTCGCAGCCTGGCGAGGCCACTCCACCGACGACGTCGAGCAAGCCACCGCTCGAGCCGAAGCCTCACGACTTGCTCGCAGTGTGCTGACGCTCAACGAACGGCTTAATGAGAACGCGGCCGAACTCCGCAGCCACGTCGAGCAGATCGCTCCACAGCTCCTCGTCGTCCAGGGCATCGGGCCGATCACCGCAGCCGTGTTCATAACTGCCTTCTCGCACGTCGGCCGCGTCCGAAGTGAAGCCGCGTTTGCCGCTCTCGGCGGAGCATCACCCATCCCGGCCTCCAGTGGCAACACCGTCCGACATCGCCTCAACCGCCACGGCGATCGACGACTCAATGCGGCCCTCGACACGGTCGCCCGCGTCCGAATGATGAGTCACCCAGAAACCATGGCCTACCGCGAACGACGCCTCGCCGAAGGTCGAACTGGACGAGAGATCAAACGCAGCCTAAAACGCTACATCGCCAGACAGATCTACCGGCTCCTCACCGCTTCGACGCAACCGCAAACCGTCTAAACCTAGGTTGGTCCTAGGGAACCGTGCGCGGCCTCTTTGCGCGCGCCAGGAAATACTGTGGACGGTCAAAGCCCTTCGATTAGTTGCCCGCCGACACCTCTATCTCAACATCTGCGCCGGCCGCGGTCGGGGTTATCAAGATGGTGGTGAGCCCCAGGTCCCACCTCGAGGAATTGATTTTGTTCGTGTATCCGAGTGCGCGAAAGCGGTCGGCAAGGCGGTTCGGAACCTCCGCTCCAGTGACCGTTAGGTCTGCCTGCATGGATTGACCGCCGGTACTAACGTCCAATCTGACTGTGTTGTCGAACTCCCTGTGCAGCTGTACCTGGCCGATGTCCTTAAGCTGCAATTGGGATTCGACAACGTGGAGTGAATTCTTCTGGGTCCGTGTCAGAGCGGAAGCGAGCACCTGGTTGTAAGCGGTCACGCCCACGGACACCGGGGTCAGAATCAACAGCAAAAGACCCAATACCCATATGGTCGCGATCAGGCCCGCTCGACCGCGCGGACGCTGCAACGCGGGGACGGAGTCTTTGACTTCGCTCATGTTGGACAATGCTATGAGTGACGATGCCGCTGCCGACAACACCCCATTTCGGGCCGTTGGCGGCAGCGCGCTCCTCCCCTCTGCTCCTCCACTGGCGCCCGTAAACCAACGCCGACTCTTTCTGATCGGGACGCCTGAGACGTGCTGTTTCCTTAGGTTTTCTTTCCGATCCGGCAGCCGACCATAGCGAACTCCACCAGCTCCGCTCCCTCCGATCGCTTTTTGCAGACTTCACTCGCTGCGCTCCCTGCGCTTAGCAACCACTCCCTACGGGCACTGCGCTGCCTCCGCCCGCTCTCGATCTTTGTGCCGGAACGGCAAGAAAAACGATCAGGTGCAGCAAGGCACAAACGCCCCACCTGGTCATGCCAGCCAGGCAGACCAATTGACACCGGCCCATAGAAGGGTCGGCGAAAGAACGATGAGGGAGGTAAGGATCATGGGCGGCAAGATCATCACCCGGACCGCGGAGGAACGACAGGCAGAGGCGGAGGCACTGCATGCGTCGATCGTGGAGCAGGTCCAGCAACTCGCCGACAGCGGACAGTGGCGGGCGTTCCTGGAGTTCGCCCGCTCCTTCCACAACTACAGCCTGAACAACCTGCTCCTGATCCTGGCCCAGAACCCAGACGCGACCATGGTCGCCGGGTTCCGGCAGTGGCAGACCAAGGGGCGACAGGTACGCAAAGGTGAAAAGTCGATCGAGATCTTCGGGTACCGGGAGAAGAGGGGCGAGCCGGATGGCGAGACTGACGAGGCGCGAGCGAGTGATGAGCGTGTGGTGCGCTACTTCCCCACGTTGTCCGTTTTCGATATCTCGCAGACCGATCCGATCGAAGGTGCCGTGCCATTGCCGGAGGATCCGACCCGACGGCTAACCGGTGACGACGATCACGGTGTCATTGCTTCCCTCACCGCTCACCTTGAGTCCAACGGTTGGAGACTTCACCGCACGTCGCTCACCAACGCCAACGGGTACACCGATCCCGAATCGCATCGCATTACCCTCGCTGAGAATCTCGCGACAGAGCAGACCGCGAAGACACTTATTCACGAAGTCGCGCACATCGAGTTGCGCCACATCGACGACCTCGACGAGTACCGAACTCATCGCGGCCGTATGGAGGTCGAAGCCGAGTCAGTCGCCTTCATAGTCGCCGGCTTGAGCGGATTCGATACCAGCGCGTACAGCATCGGCTACATCACCGGGTGGGCGGGCGAGAACACGACAATCATCCGAGACACGGCGACGCGAGTCCTGCGCACCGCTCATACACTCGCCTCAATCATCTCTCCGGCAGACTGATCGGCCCTCCAGAGCCCCGATTCCGCAGCGGCTGGATCGGGGCTCTGGCATGTCTCGCACCCTCAACTGGGGCTGCATGGACTGGATCTCGCACCCGTAGCTTCGCTCATATGGCGAAACGACGAGCTGGCGGCGGCGACCTGGTGAAGTTGTGGTTGGTCACGGCTTTCGTCATCGGCTGCTGTCTTTGGGTGCTCTCTCAATCCACTGTCGAATGTCAGATCGAGGCCGGCACGCTGAACTCGGGGCGCTGTATCGCAACGTCTATTGCTCACGGACTCGCGCCATACGTACCGTGGGTAATCGTCGGCCTGGGCGGACTCACGCTGATCGCGACGCTGCGCTTCCTTCTTCGGCGTCGGTAGCCGGCCCGATCGCGGGACACGGTTGTTCCGAATCGAATAAAGGTCTGAGCGAACCAACGCAGAAGAGACACAGCAACCCGAGGAAGAACCGCACCAAGGACGAAGGTCAGGAAGCCCGGCGAATCAAGAAGAGCAAGAGCGTAAGACCAAAAGAGCTAATGCACGTAGGCACTCTTCGAGATGTGCGCGCCAAATGCGTGCCGGAAGGCGCGCGCAACCGGAAGTTCTAAGTGTGAGAGGTGGAGTGGCGCGTTGGAAGCGCGGGCAGGGGGCCCAGGGGGTCAAGCAGGCGGTGCACTACGCCTTCGGCGGCGTCTGCGACGCCACCCTTACAGCGAAGACGGCCGATGGCGCATTGGCAGCGGTCGGCTACGCGGACGCCCTGATGACCCGTTACATCGTCGAGAACGGTGCCATCCGGGACGACCTGCTCACCCGATCCCAGCTCAAGGATTGGGTCGACGGCGTCGACCCAATCACGGGTGAGCGGCGGGGCCGCGATCTCGAGTTACCGGTCGCGGATCTGATTTTAGATGCGACGATCAACGCGCCGAAGTCGTTCTCGATCGCGGCGATGTTGGACCCGGAGTTGGCTGCCGCGTACGAGGATCTGCAGGATCGGTTGCGGGATCGGATCATCAAGCTGTGGCAGAGCGAGCTCAACGCCCGTCGCGGGAAGCAGGGCGTAATTCGCGAGGACCTTGCCCGGATCGAGGTCGTCGAGCTGCGGCATGAGCGGTCGCGGTCGCTGGACCCGCACAAGCACCGCCACCTGTGGCTAAACGTCAAAGTGCAAGGCTTGGATGGCAAGTGGTCGAATGTCGACACCCGGGTCGCCCTGCGATTCCAGAACGTCGTCAACGCCGAAGGCGACCTGGCGTCCCGCACTGACCCCGCATGGATTGCGGCACTGGCGGCGAAGGGCTTCACGCTGAACTCCGATGGCGAGATCGCGCAGCTGCAACACTTGGTTCGTCCCCTGTCAAAGCGCTCCGCACAGATCGAAGCTAACAAGGCGGCGCGCCTGCGTGCATGGAAGCAGCAGCACCCGGACGAGGAGCCGTCCTCGACGGTTCTAAATCACATCGATCAATGGGCATGGGCCGCTGGCCGGCCAAACAAACCGGGACAGCTCAACGAAGATGATTGGGCATCCGTAGTGATGGCCGAGCTCCTCCATGCGGACGCGGAGCTCGGCCGTCCGCGGGACTCGGTCGAAGTGCGATCAGTGGCCCTCCAGGACCTCGACATTGAGCTCCTCGCAGCGAAGGCGATCGTCGATGCCGACGCCCGTTCGACAGGTACGGGCGGGCGCTTCAGTGACATGGATGTCCGCGCCGGAGCGATTAGAGCAATCTCTGAATCTGGCACCGTTGCGGATCGCGCTCATCTCGCGGAAGTGATCGACGAGGTTTGCAATTTCGCCATCCGGACTCATACGGTCACACTGATATCTGAGCCGCACATCCCTGCGCACATCAAACGACGAATGGCCATCTCGACCGCGACATTGAAGGCAACTCTGGCACAAAGGATCGAAAGAATTTCGACTCCGGGCACCGCGCTGGACACAGTTGAGGTGAGGGCAATAGGACAAGCAGTTGAACCAGCTCGTTTGTTAGACAGAGGCCAACTTGCTGGAGCCGCAGCTATAGCCGGTACCTCCAGAAGCGTTGCGGTATCCGGCGCTGCAGGGACGGGAAAGACGACAATGCTCAAGGTTGCTGGTGCAGCCCTCCGACGTCGTGGCCGCAACATGATTATCGTTGCACCGACCAAGAAGGCGTCTGCCGTCGCTGGCCGTGAAACGCAGAGTGCGTCATCGTCGCTGCATCAGCTGCTGCACGACTTTGGCTGGCGGTGGTCGACGAACGAGGCCGGAGCTACCGACTGGCAATGCCTTCAGGTCGGGGAAGTCGATTGGAACACAGGACTCGCGTACGACGGTCCGCGTATCGCGATCCACCCAGGCGATCGGATCGTTGTGGACGAGGCCGGGATGCTTGACCTCGAGGCAGCCAACGCCCTCGTTGACGTGCTGGAACGAACTCAGGCGACCGTGGCGCTAGTCGGCGACGAACGTCAAGCGCTGCCTGTAGGGCACTCCGGCGCGATGGCGCTTTTCTGGACTCACTCGTCCGACCAGGTCGAGCTCATGACCATTCACCGCTTCAAGGATCCAGCCTGGGCCAACTTGACACTGCGATTGCGCGAGCCACACGGTCGCGAAACTTCCGAGAGCGTTGCTGTCGAACTAATCGACACCGGGCACGTCCTTCTCACAAACAGTGAGGCCGAGGCTCGAACCGAAATGGTGTCAGCTTGGTTCGATGCGGAGGAGCACCGACAGTCGATCGCCCTGGTCGTGGCCACACACGCTGAAGCGCTGGCTATTAGTGAGGAGATACAAGGTCGGAGAATCCGTGCCGGCGAGATCGACACCAGCCAATCCACCTCGGGGCAGGATAGCCAACCCATCTTCGTGGGGGACGTTGTCCAAACTCGGCGGAACAATCGCCTCGCCGACGTCCAGAACCGCCAGCATTGGGTAGTCAAGCGAATCACGAAGACGGAGGTCATTCTCGCCTCCGCCGCGGACTCGACAGATCTCAAGAAGGTCAGCCACGAATACGCCAACGCACACATGCACCTGGGCTACGCATCAACTGTCTATGGAGTTCAGGGCGAGACCACAGATCGCGCCCTCGTCGGGCCTGGCGTAGACGCCGCGGGGCTGTACGTCGGCCTAACGCGAGGCAAGAACGACAACGACATCGTTCTCGTTGCATCGACCAAAGCTTCGGCAAGAACGCAATTAGTAGAGATGATGCAGCGCCAGCCCATCGAAGAGACACTGGATGCGTCCCGCATGGCCGCACGCGTTGAGTTCAGTCGCGCAGCGCAGAGCGAAACTGGTCCTTCCTCCGTGACAGATCTGGATAGAAGTGCGACGCTCGGCCGATGACGCGTGACTATCCATTTGCCAGGCCAACTGTCCGAGCCTGACGGCCAAGCCCGTTAACACCTTCGAGCGCACCGTCCTGTGGCCGAAAACGGAGGAGCGCCACGCCGAGCGCATCTGCTCGATCGCGGGCCTCCGGAAACACGCCTCCCGGCACGAACAACAGGGGAGTCGCCCGTCCCCAGCCGAGGTGGCGGCGGCGCGCTCTACAAGATCGATGTCGAGGTTGCCCCGTCGGTTTTCGACCCATCCGAGGAAGTACGTGCTGTACAGGTCGCACACGTGATGAGCCGATACCTCAGCGGCGCGCGCGTCGATTGCGCCGAGGTGGACCATCCACTCCCGACATAACTCAATTGCTTCCTCGTCCGAGACACCCCACGGCCGAGGCGATGGCGCCTGCATGCTCACCCCAACAGTCTGCACCGACCCCATGGCATCTGACTATGGATCAGAATTATCGCGACGGCCAGGCCCGCGATACCTACCCACGACTCAAACGTCACTTGTGCTCTCGGGTCTATCAGCGACGTGAGCATATTGGCCGGGCGGTTTCCATTGCGGATTTCCGTCCCCGGAAGCAACCTGATCAGTTCTGATTGCAGTCAACAACGGCAGTGCGACCCGCGGCCGAGAGCAAAGAGTCCCGGAACGTCATTCCCAACCAGTCGGGCTTCGCTTGACAGAGTTCTCGATCCTGAATCGAACCAGCCTTCAAGATAGTGATCGTCCTCGCGTCGCTAGATACGAACAATGACGGGTTCGCGGGATCGCCAAGGAGGTAACCAACCTTATCCCCGTTCTGACTCTGGAAATGGACCTTTTCTAGCGGAGCAAAATGAATAGGGGTGTTGATCGCTACGAGGCCGTATGACGCGACGATCCCAATGCAGACGGCAAAGATTGCATTCAGGGCGTCTTTGGTCTGTGAGGCTTCGACGATCTCCTGCGCTCTGTCGAATGCCTCGCGATTCACCTCTCCGAAGGTGCGCGGAAGATGGGGTTCGAGAACCAAGGTATCCGCCACGGAGCTGGGCAAATCGACATTGTTTGAACGAAGAATCTGACGACCTTCAAGCCAAAGGGCGCGCAACTTCGCATCAATCGGGTATGTGCTGGTCTTGTACCAGGCGGTGCCGTCCGATTCGTTCTTTGCCGGGCGTGCTTTGCGGGAGGATCGTTGCCGCCGCCAAGCCAGGTAGATCAACAGCAGGAGGAAGCCAGTCGTCGCGAATGGAAAGGCAAACACGGCGATGAAGACGGCGACTATTTGCGCGGCCACCGCGACACTTCTGACGTGGGGCGCATACGACCTGTCGCCCACGACGACGGAAAGGCCCAAAGCGGTGCCCAGAATCAAGTAAGTCAACAGGTTCAGAGTGACAATGAACACCAAGTTCGCGAGCGTCTGACGCTGGACGACGGCAAGCGCTGCCTGAACACTGCCGAATTGGACCAGAACGTTGACGCTGATTGCAAGCACTCCGGCAATCGGAAGCCAGGCGATGCTTCCGCGCACAACCTCGCGTTGGATGCGCAGGCGGTCGTACTCGTCCTCCACCGAATCCCGGGTGGGCTTTATTGCAGTAGTTGGCGGAAACAGGAAATGCAGGATGCGTAACAGGCTTGCACCAGCTTTGGTTCCGCCGCGCCTTATTGCTGCCTTGATTCCCACCTGTGCTCTCCGGCCGATCGTGAGATCACTCTAGAAAGCATCGCGGACAAAGGGCATGATCACCACGCGGGCCGACATTTCGGTTGGGTCGCCGTCCCACCAGTTGTTCAATGCCTCTAGCGTTCCGAACAGGTTTTTCGGGGGTTCAAGTCCGCCAAGAAGACCCTGCCACCGTACGGACAGCGTGCTGTAGCGCCACTCCTATCGAAAGGTTTCGCGGTGCCAAGGGGCGTGCGCCACGACAGTCGGAGTCGAGCGGAGTGGACGGTCCCGGAAAGGGCGGACAACCGCCCCCGCTATGTGACCGTTCGAGTAGCGATGGATGGAGAACCCGAGTGCTTCTCTCGTTTGCAATGGCCACCCGTAAACCCCAGACGTTTAGTCTCGCGACCGAGAATCTCCGCCGTGCTAGTGGCTTCGGTCACACCCTCGGCGACATGGATCGAATAAGTCGGAATGACACGTCGAGGAAGTGTCAGAGGTGTCACGTACTCTCCCAACCGCGTTCACGTTCCGGTTGGAGGATTAATGGCGGTTTACTGGGTCAACTACGACCTCAACAAGTCTGGTCAGGATTACTCGAAGCTGATCGACTACCTCAAGTCACACGACGGGTGGGCGAAGCCCCTCAAGAGCAGCTTCTTCGTGAAGACGACGATGAGCGCGGGAGAACTGCGCGACGGTATAAAGAAGCACGTCGACAGCAATGACGCTGTGGCTGTCGTTGGAGTAGGCGGCAAGGGGTGGGCTACGTTCAACGTCAGCAAAGAAGTCAACGACTGGCTTCGCAAGAACGTGTAACCGCTCACGCGCGAGGGGCCAACCAGAAACTCTCCGATCACCGGATCGCGCCGCCCGCATGACGCAGTGACTTCATTCTTTGCGCCGGCTTAGGCCATTACCGGCGCTTAGGCACCGGAACCTCGCGATGACGTCTGTATCGCCCTTGCCGGGAGGCAGCCCGAGGAACGGGGTTCCTTGAAGCAGCGCACAATGCTGGGAGCGAAGCCAACCCGCTCGTGTCAAGGGCGCTTCGCGTCGCAATGTGATCGAGCACGCTCGTCCCGACGCAGAAACGCACTCGGACGGGCGAGCAGCGCGTGCGCGTGCTCATCGGCTGGATCGTCGTGTTCACCGGGATCGTGGCCATGGCGACGGTTGCGACCTTCATCAGCGCGACGCGCTTCTAACCGAAGATGAGCTGGAAGCGCTCGCTACCTCGACTTCACCCCGAGCAAGCGTGCCCGGCTCCCTCTGCGGGTGACTGGGGTCCTTGGCCGGGCCACACTCCTAGTTGCCCCACCTACCGGCGAGGACCTCGCGACACGATCGCCGGTCCATTTGCAACTCGGCCTACCCGCAAATCATCTGCGATGCGCTGGGTACAGACCGCGCGGCAGACAATTGTTCGTTGAGCAATTCCCGGCATGACCGAGAAGGTCCGCTGGCCGCATAGAGGGGGCAGCGGAGAACGCCACCCCCTCAAAATGGTTTATGCAAGCGTCACACCGCCGACTCGCGCGCCTGCCGCACCAGGCCCGGTAGCGGATGGGCGGATTCCAGTGAACATCGCAACACCCCGAGATTCGAGGGGTTGTGGACGACATGGAGGATGCGGGAACAGATTGGGACGAGCTCCGCGCTCGGCTGGTCGAGCGGTTCAGGGTGCTGGGCAGTGTCAGGCTCGCTGCGGATGAGCTGGGGCTGAACCGGAACACCGCGTATGGGTGGGCGAGTCAGCTCGGGTTGCGGTCCCGGCGTCCGCCCCATCCGGGGCGCGCGGAGTATCACCGTCTGCGCGTCGCGGCGCGTCGCGGCGGAGCAGGTAGGTGTGAATGAGCGGACGGCGCGGGACTGGGAGCACGGGGTTCGCAAACTCGCGAACGGTCGGATTTATGCGGATGGTCGCGCCGTCGATTATGCCACTGGGCGTATCACGATGGTCAGCGTGGACGAACCCGATGTGAGGGTGCTTGAGCGACGACTGCATCCAAGGTTCTTGTCGATCGATGAGCGTGAGAAGATCGCGGATCTGGTTCGCGCGGGAGCCTCGTTGCGTGAGATCGGTCGCCAGTTGGGCCGGCCGGCTTCGACGGTGAAGCGCGAGCTGGATCAGAGACGCGACGTCAACGGCTGGTATCGCCCGTATGCCGCGCATCGTCATGCGGCGCGGCGACGAGCGCGGCCAAAGCCGGCGCGGCTGGTGAGCGATGTTCGCCTGCGAGAGTTCGTGCAGGCCGGGCTTCTGGAGCAGTGGTCACCGGAGCAGGTGAGCAACGCGCTGCGTCTAGCGTTCCCGGATGACCTGTCAATGAGGGTGAGTCCGGAGACGATCTATCAGGCCCTCTATCGGCAGGCGGGTGGTGGCCTTCGACGTGAGGTCGCGCGGACGCTGCGCACCGGCCGCACTCGACGCAAACGACGTCGCTCGCCGTTGCAACGGCTGTCGCGATTCCGCGACCCGATGGTGATGATCAGTGAACGCCCGCCCGAGGTCGAGGATCGCCGGATCCCTGGCCACTGGGAGGGTGACCTCATCGTCGGCACGGGAAGTCATTCCGCGATCATCACGCTCGTGGAGCGGTCGAGCAGATTCGTGATGCTCGGGCATCTGCCGGACGGGCATGATGCAGAACGCGTCAGAGACACGCTAATAGGGCTGATGCGCGGACTGCCCACGCATCTGCGCAGATCGATCACGTGGGACCAAGGCACCGAGACGGCCGCGCACCGATCATTGACGATGGCTACGAGCGTCCCGGTGTACTTCTGTGACCCAGCAAGCCCCTGGCAGCGAGGGTCGAACGAGAACACCAATGGGCTGCTGCGGCAGTACTTCCCGAAAGGCGCCGACCTCTCTCGCTTCGGCGCCGCCGACCTTGCATCGGTAGCTGTGAAACTCAACCGCCGTCCACGCAAATCGCTAGGCTGGGAAACCCCTGCCCAGCGATTTGCGTATGCTCATGCCAAAGCGCGAGACGCTTCAGGTGTTGCGGTGACCCCTTGAACCTGCGATGCGTCCGGGCCGTCAGCTTTTGGGGTGCGGCGGGTGACCTCGGCTGTGGTGTAGCGGAGGGAGGGTCCGACGCTGTCGGCGACGACTTCGGTGGCGGCTCGTGGTTCGCCGGTGGCTTGGTCGGTCCAGTGGCGAAACTCGAGGTTGCCGTTGACGATGACGGTGTCGCCTTTGGCGAGGCTGGCGCGGACGTTCTCGGCGGTGCGGCCGAAGACGGTGGTGCGGTGGTACTGGGTGTCGCCGTCGACCCATTTGCCGTCTTCGAGCTTGCGGTCGGTGACGGCGACGGTGAACTTGGCGAACTTGGTGCCGTTCTGGGATTCGCCGTAGTCGGGGTCGGCGACGAGGTTGCCTTCGATGCTGATCGGGACTCGTGTGCTCATCGTTCTATTCCTTTCTTTTCGCGCCCGCTGTTCGGGTCGCTTTCACTTAGAACTTCCGGTCCGTGGCCGGAAAATGCGCGCAGGTGGCGCGCAAATCGCGTCCGCGCGTCTCATGGCTGGGCATGGCTTTGGCGGATCCAGCCAGCCCATTCCGGCGGAACCGCGTCGTCGCCGTTCTGCGGGAGTTCGGTGTGGCCGTTGTGGCATTCGCCGTTGTACCAAGTCGCGAGTCGGGGCAGGGCGACGGCGAGGCGTTCGTGCCAGCCGATGGGTCCGTAGCCGGCGTCGAGGCTGTCGTAGGAGACGAGCCAGGCAGTGTGGAGAGCGGAGAGTTCTTCGACGAGCGCGCCGTGCTTGAACCAGCACGGCGGAATCTTCCGCGAGGGAAGGTTGTAGCGGCGGGTAAACCAGATCACCCAGTCTCGTAGGTCGGTCCAGACCTCGGGGGCGTCGGCGTTGTCGAGGGTGCGCCAGTTGATGACGCGGATGCCGAGCATTCCCGGTGACTGCCGGGGTGCTTGGTCCCATCCCTCGGCCAGTGTCGCGACGAGCACGTCCTGCGGGATGCCGTCGTCGTCGGTCATTGCTGTTCCAGGGATGCTTCGATGTAGTGGGCGATCTTGGCTTGTAGTCGGGCGATGGCTTGGAGGGAGGCGGTGCGGCGGGAAACGAGCCCGGAGAAGACGCGGTCGCGGTCGATGAGTTGGTGGACGTATTCGTGGCAGCGCGGGTGCAGCGCCGTGAGGTCCTCGTGCTGCTCGTGTGCGGTCCAGCCGTATGGGGTCTCGGTGACGCCGCGGTAGTCGAGGTGGTGCAGCTCGAGGGAGTGGGAGCCACCTGCGCCGAGGCAGAGAGCGCAGCGGATCGTTCCGTTGCGGTGTTCTTCCTCGAGGAACCAGTGGTCGCGGCGGGCGAACCATGCTCCGGAGCGTAGGTAGTTGGTGCGGTAGGTGTTGTCCCGGGCGGGACGGCGACGGTTGGACATCAGTTTCCCTCTCCCGCTGATCCTCGGCGATCGAGCGCGGCTTGGTACTGTTCGGCGAACACGACCTGCTGGTCGAGCTCGGTGAGCTTCTTCCCGGCGCTGACCTGGCGGGCGTCGTCACGGTCGGTCCACCCGCGCAGATCCAGCAGGATGCCGCGCCGGTTGCGGTAGGCGAGCAGTCCGACCGTTTCGGGCATACGGCGGATCTCGTCGATCGTCATGACCGGCACCTTCTCGTTCTGCACGTTCGTGGATGACCCGTTGTCGTTGTAGGAGTGGCCGGTGTTGCGGATCCGCCGAGTGCCGAGGAGGGATTCGATGTCGCGGAGGTGGTCGACGTCGGATGCGCCGCCGAGGAGGAGCTTGGCGGTGGCCGCGGACCAGATCGTGTCGGCCTCCGACCTCGACCAGGCGGTCTCGGCCTGGGACAGGGCCTGAAGCACAACGATGGTGGAGATGCCGATGCCGCCGCCGTCGGCCATGATGCGTGGCAGTGCGGGCCAGGAGAACATGTTGGCGATCTCGTCCAGGATCAAGGCAAGCGGGAGGTCCAGCCGCGACCCTGGTGAGGCAAGGGCTTTCCGGCGTGCTGTTTCGACGATGTCGTCGAGGATCGCGCCGAGGAATCCGCCGACGGATCCTGCGCCGGCGCCGGTGCCGACGAGGTAGAGGCTGTTGGATCCGGCGAGGAACGCGTCGAGGTCGAACTGCTCCCCGGACCCGGCGTCATCGCCTTCCGGATCGACGGGATGGAGAGCGGGCGGAGGGCACCGAAGACGCCGAACCAGGAGTTCGCCAGGAGCTTCTCATCCCCGTTGATGATCGCGTCCAGGTCCTCTGACCAGCCGGGTGACCCTTGGTTGGCGAGGACGCTGACGGCTTCGCGCGCGAGCCGCGGGTTGGAGCCCCACCGCGCCAAAGCATCGGTGCCACGTTCCGATACTGCTGCAGCGTGGAGCAGTCGGGAGAGCACGGAGGAGGACACTTGAGCCCATTCCTGGTTGGTCTTCGACGCACCAAGGGCGGTGCCGGCGATGATCGCCTGACCACGCTGATCCGCCACCAGGGGGTCCTCGCACCCGGCCACTGGCGAGATCCGCAAGGCGGAGCGGACGCCGGTGAGCTCTTGGGGATCGAACACGGTGACCTCGCCGAGACGAGCGCGTTCGCGCATGGTGGCGGAGAGGTTGTCGTTGCGGGTGGAGGTGGTGATGAGGGGGCCGTCCCAGTCGAGGATGGCGTTGATGATGAATCGGTAGCCCTTTCCAGAACGCGGTGCGCCTTCCACGACGATCGAATCCTCGATTGACACGTAGACGTCCTGCCCGTGACCGCTGCCCACCTTCCACCCCGCCGCGGACGGTGTTGGGTTGGCAAGCGATGGCCGGAGCCCCTTGGCACGCTGAAGCGCCGTGCGAGCGGAGGTGTGCTTGCGCACTTCACCAGGCTTTGCGAGCCCGTCGCGGCCTCGGAGTTCGTGGATGAAGTGCCGGTCCGATTGCCGGTAGCGGAGCCACCAAACAACTGCTGCCGCTACGACGCTCAGAAGCAGGAAGACCGCGAGCAGGTCGAGCACCCGGACCAATGTGATTGGCGCCGTGCATCCAGGCGGCACGGCGAATCTGCTGGGGTCGCCGCCCATCGCGAGTTGGAGGCCGGCGAAGACGCTTCTGGGCTGGCCTCCGCCGCCGCAGGTGGCGGTGATGGTGGCGCTGGCGATGCCGGTGGTGAGGGCGCCGGCGGCGACGATGGCGAAGAGGCAGTAGAGCGCGAGCTGGGTCCAGGAGGAGCCGTGGGTTCTCATGCTCGTTCACCGCCCATGGCGTCGGTGCGGAAGATGCCGAGTTCGTAGTCGGTGCAGATGTTTCGGACTTTCGCGACCCGGTCTTGGCCGATCTGCCAGAGCCCTTCACCTTTGTGGAGCTTGCGGACGAGGTCGGCTTGGGTGTCGTTCCAGCCGAGGATCTCCCGGGACCGTGCGATCTCACCGGAGTGCTGCGCGTAGGAGATCCGGGTCTCGCAGTCGGCGAGAAGCCCGAGGGCACGGGAGTGGAGGGCGCTGTTGCGGTCGCCGAGCGCGTCGAGGTCTGCGACTCGGTGGAGGAGGTACCAGTTGGAGGTGCCGAGGTGGCGTGCGACTTTCTCGTCTTCGACGCGGTCGGCGAGGCCATCTCCGCCGGAGACGTCGTTGAGGAGTTCGACGGCGGCCTCTTCGTGGATGATGACCCGTGCCTGCCGGTTCGCACCCAGGCTGGAGCGGCGGATCCAGTTCGCGGTCGCGAGACGGGCGAGCGCCTGCGCTTCCGGAGATGCGCCTTTCAGGGCGGAGGTGTCGACGACCATCATCGGCGCGTCCGCGTCGAAGCGGACGGTGGAGGGTCCATCGAAGAATCCGGTGAGGTCACCGGACACCATCCGGCGCAGGGAGTGTGCGAGTCGGTGGCCGGCCTCTGCGACCTCGACCGGGAGCGCCTCGTCGGGGTCGACGAGGCGGTTGTAGACGTGGGTGATGGTGACGGTGGCGTTCCCGCGGAGGGCGTCGAGTGCGACGTCGAGGGCGGTGTGCTCGACCGGTTCCAGGTTCCCGCCCTCGCGGAGTCGGCGGATGATCGTCTTCACCGTGGCCCGCCGGTACTGGAGCACGTTTTGGTTCCAGTCCTCATCCGAGAAGGAGAGATCCCGTGGCCCTTCATCGAGCAGGTTGATGCGTGCGGCTTTGCCGGGTCCGACGCTGATAGAGGTGCCGCCGACGTAGGCGGCGACACGCATCCATTCTCCGTTCGGGTCGTGCGGGACCGCGATCTTCCGCCCCAACCGTGCCAGTCGGGAGGACCAGGACTTGGCGAGCATCGACTTGCCGGTGCCTTTCACTCCGAGGATGGCGACGGAGTGGGAGCGGACGGCTTCGGCGGAGTAGGCGTCCCAGGGGTCGAAGCAGAACGGTGCGCGGGAGAGCAGGTTCTCGCCGATGTACGCACCGGTGAGGATGTCCCCGGTCTCGGCCAGGAACGGGTACGCGCCGCCCAGGACCTTCGAGCTGCAACGGTGCGCAGGCGGGGTGGCACGCAGTCGGCCACGCAGGTTGTGCGGCTGCTTCCACCCCCACGCCGGCATCTTCGACGCCGGCAACTCGGCGCTTTGGAGCTTCCAGGCCGAGTCCTTGTCCGTGGTTGCGGTCCGGCGGTGGCGTCCGTTGGCTCCCGGCTTCTCGTTCGCCGGGATGCGGCCAATGACCGTGTTGGGCTTCATCGCGTTCACTCCCCTTCCAGCGGCACCGGCAACGCAGCGGTGACGAACCCGGCCGCCTGCTGCCCCGACATCGACGCCAGCACCAGCCGTGCCGGGTGGGAAGCCTGCTCGATATCGGTGCGCGCCTTGGCGAGGGCACCTTTGGATTCGGCGGAGACGGTAACGAACCCGCGGTACTGGACGTCGCCGAACCCGTCGACGAGGTCGTGCTCACGCACCGCCAGGTCCTCCTCCTCGCGAAGGTGGGTAAGCGGGATCCGGGAGGACAACTTCATCCGGATCGTCGCTGCGGTCTCCATGTCGGACTGGGCCCGATTCAGCTGGGCCAGCGCCTTGTGCGTCGCCACCGGCCGCACCTGCAACGTGATCACCCGGGTCGCGTCCCCGGCGTAAAGGAGGGGCTCGAGGAATCCGGTGCGGACGTCGGTGCGGGGCCATTCGGCGACCCAGAACGTCTGGTGCCAGGACTCGTCCACCCGCAGCGCATCCCAGCCCTCGTCGATCCCCATCACCGGCGACGGCGCAGATACCACACTCGAGTCCTGCTCACGCCGGGTGGCCGCCGCCACAGGGTCCGCGGAGAGCGCGTTGAGCTCGTCGAGCTCATCCGAAGTCAGCCAGCCGGCCGGGGTGAGCCGGGCGTGCTCCATCGAGGTCTCGATGCCCGCCACCCTCTCCTTCAGCACGGCGGCAAGCCCGGTCAGTCCCTTGCCCGCGTCACGGATCGCTCCGTTGAGGGCGGCGGTATCGAAGGTGAGAGTGATGTAGTTCGTGAACCCCATCGACCGCTTCGACGCCGCCTGGGTCAGCGCCCAATACTCGCCACGGAGTTCGGCGGTGACCTGGGGGTCGTGCTCGTTCTCTCGGACAACCAGGTAATCGCGCAGTTCGTTGGATGAGGCCCGGTCGACTCGAATCCGGATGGTCGTCTCCCGGACACCTGGCAGGTTCTCCAGCGAGCTGAGCCATTCGACGAACCCGTCGTACGCGGCTTCCTGGGTGCCCTTGTCCCGCAGCGCCCACGCCTTCGAACCGACCTTCACCGTGACGGAGGCGAGACGTCCGCGGGCGTTGTAGATGAACCCGCCAGCACCGGGGATCTGCACGATCTGCACGTCGCCGAGCGCACCGGGGAGCAGAAACTTCGAGGTCACGACCGGGGTCGCGGCGGCCACCTGAGCGTGCCCGACGTTGAGGGAGGCGACGGAGACCCGGAACCAGACATCTCGGCGGAACACCGTCTGCCCCGCCATGCTCCGGAATAGGTAGCGGGCGGCTTGGGCGACGATCACGATGACGGGTTCGCGCCGGTAGGTGGCGAGGGCGAAGAACACGATCACGGCGAGGATCGGCAGCATCACCCAGATGGCGTTGCTGTCAATGAACAGGGTGGAGAGCAGGATCGCGATGGCGGCGCCGATCACGACCAGCTGCAGGAAGGTCAGTCCGAGGAAGATCCCACGTCGTTCGCGGGCGGCGAAGCGGACGCGGGGTGCGCCTTCGTCGGTGATGATCTGGTCGGCGGTGAGGGTGGTCATGGGTTATCTCCCAACCTTGATGACCCGTGCCGCGGTACGGACGGGTGCGGAAGCGGTGCTGGCGCGCGAGAACTGGTCGCGGACCGAGAAGCGGTGATGGAGGGCGGTGCCGACCTCAGCTCCCGCGAAGGAGACGAGCTTGGTCGCCCACAAGGGGCTGAAGGCGGCGGCGATCACCGCGCCAGCGGCCACCAGGATCACGCCTATGCTCAGGCTCGTCTTGGTCAACTCGACCGCGAGGAGCACGACCCCGGCGGCGAGTGGTTTGGCGATGAGGAGGCCGACGGAGAGGTTCATCCACCGTTGCGCCCAGGCGGTGAGCTTGGGTTGCCCGATCATCATCAAACCGACCGGTGCCATCGCCGCGAGAGCGAGGAGCCCGAATTCGCGGATGGACATGGCGATGAACAGGAAGAGCGAGGCGATCATCATCAGCCCCACGACCATCAACGCGATGACGTATTCGCCGACAGCGTCGGGACCGTGCGCGCCCTGGGCGGCCATCGTGAAGATGACGCCGTCTTGGGTGAACTTGGAGCTGTGCATGACGGCGTTGGAGGTCCGGTTGGGTAGGTCGAGCAGGCCGATCACTCGCAGCAGCCCGTCGCCGAGGTTGCCGCCTTGGGCGGCGGTGGTGAGGCTGCTGGTGATGTCGTCGGTGATCCCGGAAGCCTTTTGCATCCCCCACACGCAGATCCCGCTGAACGGGATGGCCAACGCGGCGCCGGCTGCGGTCCGGCCGATGCGTGACCAGTCCTGGAGGATCATCGCGATGCCGATCTGCACGAGGGCGATGATCAGGATGACGGGTGCGGTTACGGCGATCCAGAACAGGAACTGCGAGTGGGCGATGTTCCAGCTGCCCTGATCGATGTTCGTGTTGAAGGATCCGGCGATCATGGTGGCGATGAAGTCGCCGAGGTTCTTGATCGTCGATCCCATGAACTGCGCGAGGGTTTGGGAGGCTTGGCAGCCGAAGTCGGAGAGGAAGCAGCCGTAGTTCGGTGCGAACGGGTCCGGCGGGGCGGCAGCGGTGAGGATGATCATGATGGTCACGCCACGTGCAGCGACTGGCCCCAGTTGATGAGCCCCGCGATGCTGCCGGCGACCGCGACGCCGGCGACGCAGCTGAGCAAGCCGATGATGCCGGCCTTCTGCACCCGGCCGTTGCTGGAGATGTGGCCGACGACGATGAACCCGGCGGCGATCAGCCCGCCGATGATGGCGAGGATGAGCACGATCGCGAAGACGACGTTGGCGATCGCCTGCAACGCTCCGACGCCGGGACCGGAGAAGTCCGGGCTGGGGTTCGGGACCCCGGCCACGGCGATTCGGGAGTGGACGGTGACGAGGGCTTCGTTGAGTGCGTTCATGATTCTTGGTTCCTTTCCGTGGGGTCGGTCGATGATTCAGGTTCATTCGTCTCGCTCATCCGCCGAGCGGCGAGGTAGCCGGAGGCGGCGATGCCGAGCAGGACGACGCAGATGAGGCCGAGGAGGCCGAGCAGGTTCAGGAGGAGATCCATGACCGTCACTCCCCGCTCGCGTTTGCGGCGCTCGTCGCTGAGGTGGGCAGCGGGACGACCAGCTGAAGTGGCTTGCCCTCGGAGGGAATGTCGACCGTGAGGACCAGCCGGTCGACGCCGGCGGGGAGATACCAGGCGGCGCCGAAGGACCGCTCCTTGTTGTTCGGGATGGTCCAGTCGCGGGGCGACCCGAACAAACCCTGCGGAAGCCACGGCAGGCGTGCGCCCTTCGCGACAGCAGGTCCGTCGGCGGTGTCCAGGACCGCCGGTTCCGGCCGGCCGTCGAATTGGGTCCCTTTGAGCGTCGTGCCGGTGACGTCCTGGTAGGCCTGAGCCCCCTGCGAGGGCTTCCACTCGCCGATCATGGTCACCTTCATGAAGGTCACGGGAGTCCCGGCCGGGAAGAGCTCCTGCGCCGAGTTCGGGAGAGTGCAACGGCAGCCCTGCTTCGACTTGAACGTGCCGCCAGGGAAGACCTCGACGTAGACGGAGTCGACGATCCCGTCCGCTGCCGGCGTTGCATCGTTCGACGGCGTCGGCGACGGCTTGGCCGGCGCGACCGTCGAGAACGAGGGGTTCCGAACAGGGGCGGCGGCGGCGCAGCCGACGAGAGCCAGGCACGGCAGGAGGGCAGCGAGTGCGATCAGCTTCTTATTCATCGTGGTTCACCTCGGTTTCGTATGCGCCCTTCACTTAGAACTTCCGGTTGGGGGCGGGTTTTGGCGCGCATTTCAGAAATTCGTTTCTCAGGGCACCTGAATGTGCTGGTGGTTGCAGGTATCGGGAAAGACGCCGGTGAAGTTCAACAGCACACCGAGCGACACATGGGCGCGGGCGCGGCAGTCGCTTTGGCCGACTGCTGACCCGTGCGGGGCGTACGGATCGAGGACATGGATGAGCTGGACCGAGAGGGCATCCGCTCCGGTGAGCGACTGCCGGTTCAGCGCGTAGAAGTCGACGGCCTTGCCCTTCCAGTGCGCGGAGGCGGTACCGGCGCCCGGAGTCATGCCGGTGCAGCGCCGGTTGAGGTCGCTGACCCCGACCTGCTGGAAGGCCTGGACGGCGACGACGATCAGTTGCAGCACGTGCGCGTCGATCGTGCAGTCCGGTGTTGCGGTCCCGTTCGCCATGTTGACGACCTGCTCCTGATACCGCGGCTCCAGGAAGTTCAGCTTCTTCGCCTGGATCGCACCGACCAGGACCGTGGCGGCCGCGCGCGCGTCCGCCGGCACCTGGCAGGCCCCCGCACTTGCTCCGGTCAAGGCTGCGAGGACCTGCTCCGCGGGGGTCCAGAACGGGGCGTAGTGGTTCGGGTCCGCGTTGATCTGCACCGCGTGCGCCACGAGGGTTGGCGCGAGAGTCTGCCAGTCCTGGACGTGCAGCATTCGTATGTAGAACGCGGAGGCCGCGGTCGCCGGATCCATCCTCTGCGCGGGTGTGCCGTAACCGGCACCTTGCTGGAAGACACCGATCGTGGTGTTGTCGACCGCGTCGCCGTGGTCCAGGTTGCGGAGGCCAGACTCACCGATCGCCACCATCAGTGCGAGGGTCTGCCCGCGTGGGGGAACGCTCATCTGCTGCCCGACCGTGATGATCGTCGCCGCAATCTTCAACTGGTCCGGCCCGTAGCCGTCGACGGTGGTGCCCGCCTCCACCGAAGGTGCAGATCCACCGCACACTCCACCGCCACCGCCGAATCCGTTGGCACCCATCGCGATGACCAAGGTCACGGGCACGGCAACGAGCGCGATGGGAATGACGAGGACGATGACGGCGGCGATGATCAGCAGGTTCCGTGTCGTCTTGGGATGCGACACCGCGTGAGCTGCCGCCGCGCCCGCGCCGATCATGCCGCGACCTCCTGCTCGAGGACGACGCGGGCGATCATCAGCAACCGTTTCGCGGTCGCGATCCGTGCTCGTGCGGAGCCGGGGTGGATGTGCAGGGTCGCGGCGATGGTGTTGGCGTCGTCGCCGATCATCTCCGCGACCTCCCGAAAGCCGCCGACCTCGGGGACGCAGGAGACGATCACCGACCCGGTCAGCGGTAGTCCGGCGTCCGCGGCGGCCAGGGCGGCGAGCACGGTTCGGGCGGTCTGGCACACCCGGTCATGGACCGATCGGAGACCGCGTTTGGACAGCTGATGGGCGTCGGCAACACGGTCTGCGTCGCCGTTGGCGAGGCTGAGATCGCTCATCACATGCCAGTCAGATGGGCCGACGAAGTCGGCGACCAGCACCATCCACCGATGCGCGTCGAAGCGACGGATCAGCGCGTCAAGTGGGTCGATATCCGTGCGTGACTCGACGTCTTCCGGAATGCCGTCGATCGGCACATGCTTGCGCTCGATCTCTCGGAGCACGACGCGGCGGGTGATGCCGAACACGAATGCGTGTGGCGAACCGCGCTCTGGGTCGTACACATAGCTTCGGCGCCAGACCGTTTCGCGGATGACCTGAAGAACAGCCTCGACCTCATTCGGCCAGCCGCGCAGTTGAAAGCGGACGTACGGCCGCAACGTGTCGACTTCACGGAGCAACTCCGTGAGAACAGCATCCGTCCGCGGGCGAACTTGGGTTCCTCCAGCCACGAGATCACAACCTTCCTTGCATGGGAGGTGGCTATTGCGAAGGGCCGGGTTCGAGCCGGGTCGGCTCGTCAGAGATGCGCTGCTTCAGCACGCGTGGGCGCGCGGGAGCCCTCGTGGGGAAGGAAGGTGGGGTGTTCCGAGCTGCGCCGGAGGTGTGGGCTTCGGGGCGGCGCGCCCGGGTTCGATGGTTGAGTGGCGACTTCGACTCTGAAGTTCGGGAGTTTCAGCCACGATGCGTCACCGCCGCCCTGACTCGAATCGCAAGCCAGGAGCTCCGGCAATCAGGGTAAGAATCAGCCGCTCCATCTGGTGCCGCACGCTACCCCCGAACAGGGGTAGTCCACAGCGGCCACGCCGACGTGAACGAGCTGTTCTACTGACAGCTCTCGCAGTGCAGGTCATCCATCGGATCAACCGGCAATAGATAGCCGTCCACGAAGTCCGCAATGACGCCCAACGGAGCCGCGGTGGGGTCGCCTACGCCGGCACCCCGGTCTGCGTCAGGGCGCTCGCCTCCAGCCATGCCAACACCTCCGCTCGCTTGTACAGGATGGTGCGCGGCGTCGGCTTGTAGAACTTCGGACCACCGCCATGCCAGCGCAGGTAGCCCAGAGCCTTGAGGCTCATGCCCGTGAGTTCGGCCACGTCCTCGGGCTGGATGTACTCTCCCGTCATCTCAATTCCTCCGTTCGACAACCTAGGAGTCCTTGCTCTGTTGACACGACAATAGCGCGAATCGAGTGGTTTGACAACAGGAGACGCGCTATTCTGTCGAAATGGCAGACTTTCGATCTGAATCAAGCGTCGGAGCCCGAATCAAGCTCGCACGGCGGGAACGCGGTTATCGCACGACCCGGGAGCTTGCTGACGCGATTCCTGCCGACAATGTCACGATGGCGGTCCTGGAGAACATCGAGTCCGGCCGGAAGGCTGACCTCAGCATCAGTCAACTCCTGAACATCGCTCGCGGTCTTGGCGTGCCGGTGAGTATGTTGCTTGCACCTATAGCCAGCCCTGAAGCGGAACTCGACCTGCCGAACCTCAGTGGGCAGTTCGACGGGATGACGGCAGCCGAGTTCGATTGCTGGCTTTCTGCTACTCCCCTGAGTTCGTATCGTCCGCGCCTCGCGGCCGAGCGTGGCGATATCGACGTGCTCAACTCGCTTCGAGAGCTGGGAACGCTGAGGCGCGAGCTTGAGCGCCTCGAGGTAGTCCTTGGCGTGCAATCCGCGTCCGGTGATCCGGATTTCGCCGGGAGCAACGATGAGGTTCGAGAGCGTATCGGGAGACTCACTCAGGAGGTCGGGCGCGTCGCGGAACTGCTCGCCAGTGCGGGCATCTCGGGAGGATCCGTCGGCGCGTCTTAGCGAGCATGGGAGGTGGCCTGATGGGCAGCATTGAGCCGTATGAGAGCGCCAAGGGGAAGCGCTACGTTGTTCGCTATCGCACTCCCGAGCGGAGGCAGGCGGCGAAGCGAGGCTTCAAGACGAAGCGCGACGCCGAGCTCTATCTTGCGTCGGTCGAGACGAGCAAAGCTCGAGGCGAATACATCGACGCCAGTGCGGCGAGGGCGACGATCGACGCCCTCGGCGTCGAATGGCTCGCAAATCAGACACATCTGAAACCGTCGTCACTCCGCCCGCTCGAGATCGCCTGGCGCCTCCAAGTTCGACCCCGCTGGGGCAACGTGGCAGTCGGCGACATCCGGCATTCGGAAGTCCAGACGTGGATCACCTCGATGACCGCTGGTCGCTCCGCAACCACCGTCCTACGCGCTTACGGCGTGCTCGCCGGCATTCTGGACGTCGCAGTACGCGACCGTCGAATTCCGAACAACGTCGCCCGCGGTGCCCGACTCCCCCGCAAGGTTGCGCGCGCTCACCGCTACCTGAGCCATCAGCAAGTACACGACCTCGCAAAGGCCAGCGGCAAACACGAGTCCCTGGTGCTTGTGCTGGCCTACACAGGACTCAGATGGGGCGAGGTCACCGCACTTCGAGTTCGCGATGTCGACCTGAAGCGTAGGCGGATCGTAGTTTCGGAGAACGCCGTCGAGGTCGGAAGCGTGACGATCGTCGGCACACCCAAGTCCCATAAGCGACGCTCCGTCGCCTTCCCGGCATTCCTCACCGAGGCCCTCGCGACTGCCGTAAACGGAAAGCAGCCGAACGACCTCCTATTCGCCGGACGGTTCGGAGAGCACCTCAAGCGAGCGACACGCGGCGAACGAACGTGGTTCAAGGCCGCACTCGTGAGCGCAGGAGTTGAGCCGATGACCGTGCACGATCTTCGCCATACGGCAGCCAGTCTGGCAGTGAGCGCCGGCGCAAACGTGAAGGCCGTCCAGCGAATGCTTGGACACGCCTCTGCAGCGATGACCCTCGACGTCTACGCGGACCTCTTCGATGACGACCTGGATGCGGTCGCAGACGCACTCGACGCGGCCATGAAGAGGTCCGTCGCCTGAGCAGCGGGGTAATCGGGACCGGCTTGTACCAAACCGGCTTCCGCCAGCGAGGACACCTAGCGAGATGTTGGAGGCTCTGGAGCCGTCCGCAGGCTAGTTCTGGCGCTTCGATGACCCTGTTTGAACGGACTTGACCGACTTCCCGCTCACTCAATTGTGCGCAAATTGTGCGCAAAACGACCTTTTCGCCAAGTAGCAAGACCCCTGGATGCCAGTAAAACACTGGCATCCAGGGGCCAAAGGAGGTGCGGAGGGCGTGGGATTCGAACCCACGAGACATTTCTGCCCACCAGTTTTCAAGACTGGCTCCATCGGCCGCTCGGACAGCCCTCCCGGCGCCGGCGGACCGGCGTCGCCCGATTCTAGCGAACGCGGGTGGGCGACGGCCGTCGGCCGGTGAGGAACACGTTCGCCACGCCCGCGGCCAGCACGATCAGGGCCGACACGACCGGGGCGAACATCGCCGCGTGCGTGCCCGCGCTCTGCGCTAGCGCGCCCACCAGCGCCGACGACGCCGACTGGCCGACGATCACGGCCGAGCCGAGGATCGTCATCACCGTCGCCGAGCGGCCGATCGGGCTGCGCTCGGCGCCGAAGCTGTACTGCGTCACCAGCGTGGGGCCCACGCCGAATCCGGCGACGAGCAGCACCAGGACCATCCCGGGGACCGTCGTCGCGAACGGGAGGGCGGCCGTCGACAGCGCCAGGATGCCGGCGAACGTCAGCCAGCGCCAGCGCAGCGCGAACCGGAGCGGGAACCAGGCGACCCCGAGCGCGAGCGCGGCCGAGCCGACGCCCATCACGCCGTAGACCAGGCCCGCCTGCTCCGGGTGGCCGAAGTCCGACAGGAACGACGTCAGCGCGGTGAGCATCGAGCCGAAGAACAGGCCCATCCCGAGCACGCCGACCGTGACCGCGATCAGGCCGGGACGGAACAGCTCGCGGGCCGGCGCCTGGCGCACCGGGAGGCCGTCCGCCTCGGTCGGCCGCACGCCGCCGGTGCGGTGCAGGGCGAACGCGGTCACGAAGAGCACGGTGAGCACGGCGGCGCCGATGATCGGGGCGGCCGGGTTCAGCGTGGTCGCCAGGAGGCCGACGATGAACGGGCCGAAGACGAACACGACCTCGTCCGCTGCGGACTCGTACGCCATCGTCCCGTTGAGGACGGCGGCGTGCCGGTCGCCGGGGAGGCGGCTCGCGATGATGCCGACCAGCCGGCTGCGCGACATCGGGGACACCTGCGGGGCGGTGGCGCCGATCAGGAACGCGACCAGCAGCACGAGCGCGTCGGGCGCCGGGCTGAAGACGACCCACGCCATGGCCAGCAGCACGACGCTGTTCGCGATGCCGGCGGCGAGCACGACGCCGCGCTGGCCGATGCGGTCGGCGGCGGCGCCGATGAGCGGGCCGAAGATCGCGGTGCCGAGGCCGACCATCGCGGAGGTCAGGCCGCCGAGCGACAGCTCGCCGCGCGCCGAGACGACGAGGGTCAGCACGCCGACGACCATCATGGCGTACGGGAGCCGCGCCAGCAGCGCGACCGGGAAGTAGGAGAACCCGGCGGCGCGGACCAGCGTGGTCGGGCGCTCCGGGTCGTGGGTCACGCCCGCGCGGGTCGTGTCGGATCGTGTCATGCCTGGCCTTCTGTCTTCACCGCGGCGGACCGCGGGCTTCAAGTGCCGCCTTGGTCCGCCGGGCGAGCCGGCGCGAGGTAGTTACACGATGGAACTGTGAGTGGAGGGACGACCTCCACTGCATTCAAGTGTGCACCACGGCGGTTCATTCCCGCCAGGCGCACCGAGCCGTCAGTCCTGGAACGGCTTCGAACAGGTGACCTGCGCGGCCGTCTGGCCGTGCACGTCGGACGGGAGCTGGACGGACGAGCCGTCGCCCGGGGCCGCGCTCGACGTGTCGGTCGGAGCCGGGGCCGCGGGAGCCTGGGTGGCCGGGGCGGAGGGCGCCGCCGGGGCCTGCGTCGCGCCGGGCGCCGCCTCCGAGCCGACGCCGGTGTCACCGGTCAGGGTGACCGGCTTGTCGTCCTGGAGCGCCGTCATCAGAGTGCTCGCGGCGTCCTTGGTCGGGGCCACGCCGTCGCCCTCGTAGTGGTTCGGGTACTGCACGAACACGACCTTCGAGACGTCGATGTTCTTCAGCGCCATCGCCATCGAGGCGATGGTCGTCGGGTTGTTGAGGCTCTCCGACAGCGAGATGTTGCTCGTCGCGGCCTTGGCCAGCGCGTACACCTTCACCGGGTTGGCGAGCGTGTCGGCGCTCTTGATGGTGCGGACCAGCGAGGACAGGAACACCTGCTGGTTGCTGATCCGGCCGAGGTCCGAACCGTCGCCCACGCCGTGGCGGGTGCGGAGGAACGCCAGCGCCTGGGTCCCCTGGAGGGTGTTCTGGCCGGCCTTCACGTCGAGGCCGGTGTACGGGTCCTTGATGTCGCCTGCGACGCAGACGTTCACGCCGCCGACCGCGTTGGACATCTCGATCACGCCGTCGAACTGGATGACGCCGGCGTAGGGGATGTCGAGCCCGGTCAGCTTCTCGACCGTGAGCACCGTGCAGGCCAGGCCGCCGTAGCTCAGCGAGTTGTTGATCTTCTGGCGGCTCATCGCGTCGAAGCTGCCGCCCTTGCCGTCCGGGCACGACGGGATCGGCACGTACATGTCGCGCGGGAAGCTGACGACGGTCGCGTTCTTGTGGTCGGCCGACACGTGCAGCAGCATCGTGACGTCGTTGAGGTTCTCGCCGCGGTCGCCGTAGGCCTTGTTGCCGCCGCCGGAGTCGGAGCCGGCGAGGAGGACGTTGAACGCGCCGTCCATCGCGCCGATGCCGGGAGTGACGACCTTGCCCTTCGCGTCCACGAGCTTGACCGCCGGCTTCAGGCTGGTGGCAACGTCGTACGTCGCGTAGGCCGCGACGCCGGCGGTGCTGATGCCGACGACGGCGAGCAGGCCCACGAGGAGGGCGGCGACGGTCTTGAACGGGTGATGCCGCTTGAGGCGTCCGTGCCGGGCCACCGTGGGGCCGGCCGACTTCTCCTGCGCTCGCGCCTGGGCGCGCGTGGGCGTCTCGTTCATTCACTCCCTCTCGTCGGACGTCGTCGAGGCGGCGCCTGAGAAGGCACACACCATCCACAAGTCTGACACAGCCGGCTGGCAATGATCTGGACGAGAAAACCCCAGTTCAGGAGGAGATCCCTGTTCAGAGCGAGTCGAGCACCGCCGCGAGGCCGTCGTCCGCCACGGTCCCGGTGACCTCCGACGCGATGGCCTTGACCTCGTCCGGCGCCTGCCCCATCGCGGCGCCGCGGCCCTCCGCCGCGGCCCACTCCAGCAGTTCCAGGTCGTTGCGCCCGTCGCCGACGGCCACCAGCCGGGCAGCCGGGATGTCGAGCGCGTGCCGCACCCGCTCCATCGCCGTCGCCTTGTTCACGCCGTCCGGCGAGATGTCGAGCCACGCGGTCCAGCCGATGGAGTAGCTCACCCGCTGGAGGCCCATCCGCTCCACGATCGCGAGGAACTCCTCCTCGTCGTGCTGCGGCGACACCACGACGACGCGGGTCGCGGGATGCTCGGTGAGCTCGTCGAACTCGACCTGCTCGGCGTTCACCAGCTCCCAGTCGGTCATGCCCTCCGTGTAGCGGCGGAAGCCGGTCGGGTCCTCGACCATGAAGCTGCCGGAGGGCAGGTGCGGCCGGATGGTGCGCAGCACCTCGGTCGGGTCGAAGGTCTCGATGAACTCGCGGCGATAACCGCCTTCGACGGTTTCATCGCGCATCATGGTCAGCGCGCCGTTGGCGCACACCACGAACCGGCTGGTCAGGCCGAACTTCTCGTGGATCGGCCGCGCGGTCTCCCAGCTGCGGCCGGTGGCCAGCATCACCTCGTGCCCGGCCTCCCGGACCCGCGTGACGGCCGCCAGCACGGCGTCGCCGACGGACTCGTCCTCGTGGATGAGGGTGCCGTCCACGTCGAGCGCGATCAGCAGGCGGTCGCTCCCGGCCACGGTGCTCACTGCGCGATCGGCTCCAGGACGTCGAGGCCGCCCAGGTAGGGCCGCAGCGCCTCCGGAACCAGCACCGACCCGTCGGCGCGCTGGTGCGTCTCCAGGATGGCGACCAGCCAGCGCGTCGTCGCGAGCGTTCCGTTCAGCGTCGCGACCGGCGCCGTCTTGCCCGACTCGGTGCGGTAGCGGATCTCCAGGCGGCGGGCCTGGAACGTGGTGCAGTTGGAGGTCGACGTCAGCTCGCGGTAGCGGCCCTGCGTCGGGATCCACGCCTCCACGTCGTACTTGCGCGCGGCGCTGGAGCCGAGGTCGCCCGCCGCGGTGTCGATGACGCGGTAGCTGAGCCCGAGGGCCTGCATCATCTCCTCCTGCCAGGCGAGCAGGCGCGCGTGCTCCGCCTCCGCCTTCTCGGGGAGGGTGAAGACGAACATCTCCAGCTTGTTGAACTGGTGCACGCGGATGATGCCGCGGGTGTCCTTGCCCGCGGAGCCTGCCTCGCGCCGGTAGCAGGTGGACCAGCCGGCGTAGCGCAGCGGCTCGGTCACGTCGAGGATCTCGTCCGAGTGGTAGCCGGCGAGCGCGACCTCGCTGGTGCCGGTGAGGTAGAGGTCGTCGTCGGCCAGGTGGTAGACCTCGTCGGCGTGCGAGCCCAGGAAGCCGGTGCCCTGCATCACCTCCGGCTTCACCAGGGTGGGAGTGATCATCGGGATGAAGCCGTTCGTCACGGCCTTGTCGAGCGCCATGTTCATGAGGGCGATCTCGAGCCGCGCGCCGATGCCGCGCAGGAACGAGAACCGGGCTCCGGCGACCTTCGCGCCGCGGGCCATGTCGATCGCGCCGAGCAGCTCGCCGAGCTCCAGGTGGTCGCGCGGCTCGAAGTCGAACTCCGGGACGCCGCCGACCTCCTTGAGCACGATGAAGTCGTCCTCGCCGCCGCTCGGGACGCCGTCCACGATCGGGTTGCCGATGCGCCGCAGCACCGAGGCGAAGTGCGCCTCGGCGGTGTTGGCGGTCTGCTGCGCCTCCTTCACCCGGCCGGCGAGCGCCTGCGCCTGGGCGACGAGCGCCTGCTTCTGGTCCTTGGGCGCCTGCGCGACCTGCTTGCCGAACGCGTTCTGCTCGGCGCGCAGCTCCTCGAACGCGGTGATGGCGGCCCGGCGCTCGATGTCGGCCTGCAGGGCCTCGTCGACGAGCTGAACGGAGTCGCCCCTGGCCTCCTGGGAACGACGGACGACATCGGGGTTCTCGCGCAGCAGGACGGGATCGATCACTGCCCCAGCTTATCGCCGTCCAGTAGCGTGAACCCGTGGACGATCGGGAGGGGACGAGCGGCACGACGGTCGCCGTCGTCTACAACCCCGTGCGGGTGGACGTGCGGAGGGTGCGGGCGGCGGTGGAGGCGCGCGCGGCCGAGACGGGCGACGTCGAGCTGCTCTGGCTGGAGACGACGCCGGAGGACGGCGGCCAGGGCCAGACCCGGCAGGCGCTCGAACGCGGCGCCACCCTCGTGCTCGCGGCCGGCGGCGACGGCACCGTGCGCGCGGTCGCGGAGGCGCTGCGCGACCAGGACGCGACGCTCGGCCTGCTCCCCGGCGGAACCGGCAACCTCCTCGCCCGCAACATCGGCGTCCCGTTCACCGGGCTGGAGGAGGCCGTCGCCGTCGCGTTCGACGGCGTCACCCGCCGCATCGACCTCGGCGTCGTCACCGCCGGGCGGCCCGACGGGACGAGCAGCGAGCACGCCTTCCTGGTCATGGCCGGCATCGGCTTCGACGCCCGGATGATCGAGACCACGCGCCCCGAGCTCAAGCGCCGGGTCGGCTGGCTCGCCTACGTCGAGTCGGCCTTCCGGTCGTGGCCCCGCTCGCGGAAGGTCCGGGTCCGGTTCGGGATCGACGACGAGCCGGAGCGCACCGCGCACGTCAGCACCATCCTGTTCGCGAACTGCGGCGCCCTCCCCGGCAACATGCAGCTCATCCCGGACAGCGAGGTGGACGACGGCCTGATCGACATCGCCGTCCTGCAGCCCGCGACGGTGTTCGGCTGGCTGGCGATCTGGCGCAAGGTCACCTGGGAGAACCGGGTCCTGCGCCGGAGCTCGCTCGGCCGGCGGATCATCCGCTTCACCGACCGCGCGATCCGCACCCGCCTCAGCTACCTGCGCGGGGCGGCGGTGGCGGTCGAGCTCGACGTGCCGGAGCCGTTCGAGATCGACGGCGACGGGTTCGGGGAGGTCATCCGGCTCGGCATCGCCGTCGACCCGCTGGGGCTGCGGGTGCGGGTGCCGCGGTGAGGTCTGGCCGCGCGACCTAGCGCTCGTCCTCCGGCAGCTCGCCGTCACCCTCCGGGTACGGTGCCCGCTTCGGCCCGCGCCCGGCCAGCGCCGTCAGGAACAGCAGCGCCACCAGGGTGAGCAGGCCGACCGTGATCAGCGGGCCGGCGAGCATCCAGCCGAGCTGCGAGATGACGAGCGAACCGACGTCGGTGGACGGTGTGGAGCCCGTGTAGGAAAGGCTCACCGAGACCGAGTAGAGCACGATGCCCAGCACGACGAAGCCGCCGGACACCAGCCAGAGCGCGAGCATCAGCGGATTGCGGCGGGGCGACAGGTCGAGCCGGTCCAGGATGCCGACGGCCGGGGACACGGCCGTGTAGGCGCGGTCGGGACCGGGCTCGGCGGGAGGCTGCGCCGCCGGCGTCACCCGCGGCACGTCCACCGGCGCGATGCTCAGTGCGGCCGCCTCGACCGGCGCGCGGTCCTCCTCGTCGCTGCGGTCGTCCTCCGTCGCCACCGCCGGCGCCGCGCGCAGGCGGGTCCTGGCCCGCTCGCCCGGCTGCGGACGGTAGCCGCGCTGGAACTGCGGGTCGTAGCGGGGGTCGATGCCGCGCGCGGCGTCCTTCTGCTCGTCGTCCACGATCATCCCGACCTCCCGCGCATCGGATGGGAGCGGCATCGGATGGGAGCGCTCCCTGGTGCGCAGCTTACCCGCGGTCGTCCGCAGCGGCACCGTGGTCGTCCACCAGCGTGCCGAGCCAGGCGCGCGCCTCGGTGAAGACCTCGTCGCGGTAGCGCTGGTCGAAGTCGACGCGCACCCCGTCCGCCCGCGGATACGAGCCGAGGAAGATCACGGACGGGCTGAACCGGCGGAGGCCGAGCAGGGCGTCCGCCACGCGCTCGTCGTGGATGTGGCCGTCCGCGTCGATGACGAACCGGTAGCGGCCGAGGGCGTCTCCGATGGGCCGAGACTCGATGAGGCTCAGGTTGATGCCGCGCGTGGAGAACTGCTCCAGGAGGTCGAGCAGCGAGCCGGGACGGTCGTCCGGCAGCTCGGCGATCAGGCTGGTCTTGTCGGCCCCGGTCGGCGCGGGAACGCTCCGCGACGTGCTGACCAGGACGAACCGGGTCACGGCGTTCGGGTTGTCGCCGATGTTCTCGGCGAGCACGGTCACGTCGTGGTGGTCGACGATCCCGGGCGGGGCGATGGCGGCGTCCGCGGTGCTCCCGTCGAACAGGGAGGCCGCGGCGGCGACGTTGCTGGACGCGGGCAGGTGACCGTGCGCGGGGAGGTGGGCGTCGAGCCACTGGTGGCACTGCGCGTAGGCGACGGGGTGCGCGTTGATCGTGCGCACGTCGGCCAGCGTCGTCCCCGGCCGGGCGACGAGCACGAAGTTGACCGGCACGAGGTACTCGCCCACGATCCGCAGGCCGGGGACGGTCGCCAGCGCGTCCTGCGCGACCGAGACGCCGCCCTCGATGGAGTTCTCGATCGCGATCATCGCGGCGACGCTGCGCCCGGACACCACGTCGGCGAGCGCCTCCCCCACGTTGTTGACGGCCCGCCAGCTCTTGCCGCGCGCCTCCGGGACCTGCGCGAGCGCGGCCTCGGTGAAGGTGCCGGACGGCCCGAGGAAGCTGTAGACCTCGTCCACGGACGCGGTCAGCTCGGCGGTGGGGTCGGCGGGGGCGGAGGACATGCGCCTCAGCTTACCGAGCGGGGGCAGGCCCGACTCTCGCCCGTTCCCCGCCGCCGTGGAAGAGTAGTCGCATGGACGAACGAGCAGGCACCCCCGCGCAGCCCTCCGACCTCATCGACGTCGACGCCCTCCGGCGCGCGTACTACGAGCTGAAGCCGGATGTGAGCATCCCGGAGCAGCGCGTGGTGTTCGGCACCTCCGGTCACCGCGGGTCGGCGCTCGACACCGCCTTCAACGAGGACCACATCGCGGCGACGACGCAGGCGATCGTGGAGTATCGCAACGCGCAGGGCATCACCGGCCCGCTGTTCATCGGCGCCGACACCCACCTGCTCAGCGAGTTCGCCACCACCACGGCGCTGGCGGTGCTGGTCGGCAACGAGGTGCGCGTGCTCGTGGACGAGTTCGACGACTGGGTGCCGACGCCCGCCGTCTCGCACGCGATCATCGCCTACAACAAGGCCGGTCACCCCGACCAGGCGGACGGCATCGTGGTCACCCCGAGCCACAACCCGCCGCGCGACGGCGGCTTCAAGTACAACCCGCCGCACGGCGGCCCGGCCGACACCGACGCCACGAGCTGGATCGCCAAGCGGGCGAACGAGATCATCGCGGACGGGATGCGCGACGTGCGGATGGCCGAGCCGAGCGGGGTGGAGACCTACGACTTCCGCGGCAACTACGTGGCCGACCTCGAGAACATCATCGACCTGAAGGCGATCAAGGAGAGCGGCATCCGCATCGGCGCCGACCCGCTGGGCGGCGCGAGCGTGAACTACTGGCAGGCCATCGCCGACCGCTACGAGCTCGACCTGACCGTCGTGAACCCGGACGTCGACCCGGCCTGGGGCTTCATGACCCTGGACTGGGACGGCAAGATCCGCATGGACCCGTCCAGCCCGTCCGCCATGGCGTCCGTGGTAGCGCGCAGCGGCGACTTCGACATCCTGACCGGCAACGACGCCGACGCCGACCGGCACGGCATCGTGACGCCGGACGGCGGCCTGATGAACCCGAACCACTACCTGGCGGTGGCGATCGACTACCTCTTCACCACGCGGACGGGCTGGCGGAAGGACGCCGCTGTCGGCAAGACCCTGGTGTCGTCCTCGATCATCGACCGGGTGGCGGAGTCCCTGGGCCGGCGCCTCTGGGAGGTCCCGGTCGGGTTCAAGTGGTTCGTCCCGGGCCTCATCGACGGCTCGGTGGGCTTCGGCGGCGAGGAGAGCGCGGGAGCCAGCTTCCTCCGCTTCGACGGCTCGGCCTGGACGACCGACAAGGACGGCATCCTGCTCGCCCTGCTCGCCAGCGAGATCCGCGCGGTGACGGGCAAGTCGCCCTCCCAGCTGTACCGCGAGCTGACCGAGCGCTTCGGCGACCCGGTCTACCAGCGGGTGGACGCGCCCGCCAGCCCGGAGCAGAAGGCCGCCCTCGGCAAGCTCGACGGCGACGCCATCGCCGCGACCGAGCTCGCCGGCGAGCCGATCACCGCGAAGCTGAGCCGCGCGCCCGGCAACGACGCGCCCCTCGGCGGCGTGAAGGTGGAGACCGCGACGGCGTGGTTCGCCGCCCGACCCAGCGGCACCGAGAACGTCTACAAGATCTACGCCGAGAGCTTCGCGGGCGAGGACAACCTCCGCGAGGTGCAGGACGAGGCCAAGCGCATCGTGGGCGACGCCCTCGGCGCATAAACCTCAGTCGAGGGGAACGTAAACGCCCTCAAAACCGCGTTTTAGGGGCGTTTACGTGCCCTTCGGCGTGCCGGAGGCCAGCGTCCAGCGGTTGCCGTGCGGCAGCGGCTCGTGGGTGAACTCGTCCACGAGGAGGGCGATCAGCGCGAGGCCTCGGCCCGACTCCCCGAAGTCCTCCGGGTCGGGCATGGCCGTCGCACTCAGGTCGATGTCGGCGGGCTCGGCGTCGTCGGTGACGACCGCGCGGATGCCGTCCGGGGTGTGGCCCACCTCCAGCTCCACGCGGGTGCGGGTGCCCTCCCTGCCGTGCTGGATGACGTTGGTGACGACCTCCACGACGGCCAGCTCGAACGCGCCGCGGCGTTCGGCCGGGAGGTCGGGCCGGCGCTCGGCGAGCTCCTCGAAGAGCGCGTGGACCCGCTCGATGGCCTCGGCGTCCGCCGGCGCGAGGAACGCCTCGCGGAACGCGTCAGTCACGGTACGCGTCGTCGGTCGCCGGGTACACGCGCAGGATGCGGTCCAGGTTGGTCAGCCGGAGGACGCTGGCGACCTGCTCGGACGCCGCGGCCAGGCGCAGGTCGCCGCCCGCCGTCCGTGCGGTCTTCAGCCCGCTCACCAGCGCGCCGATGCCCGAGGAGTCGATGAACTCCACCGCGCTGAGGTCGAGAGCGAGCCGCGCGTGGCCCTCGTCGACGACCCGCTGCACCTCGCGGCGCACGGTCGGGGCGGTGACCAGGTTGATCCGGCCGTCCGCGGCGAGCACGGCGACGCCGTCCTCCCGGATGGTCGTGGTGATGTTCATCGGAGGCGGGGCTCCTTCCTGGCCGCGTGGGCGGCCGGTCCGCGGTACAGGGCCGCGCGCGGGATGACGGCGAGCACGACCAGGTCGTAGATCACCCAGACCGTGTTCACCAGCGTGCCCAGCCCGTCCGCGGTTCCGGCGATGACACGCAGGACGCCGACGACCGCGGCGATCACGAGCACCGCCATCGCCGTGAGCTGCGGCCAGATCTGCCGCCACGGGATCGGCGCTCGGCCGCTGCGCTCCTTGGGCGTGACGACGAAGCCGAGCTTGCGGCCGAACCAGACGTTCGCGGCCGCCGTCCAGCACGCCCTGATCCACAGCGGGAACAGCGCGAGGGCATACTGCTGGCCGCGCCAGGTCTTCAGCCCGCGGGCCGCGACCAGGAACATCAATTGGCTCAGGATGAAATACGGGAGGAAGCGCGCGAAGAACTCGACGCTCCACGCGGTCACCGGCATGATCCCCGTGAGCAGGTAGATGACGGGCGCCGCCAGGTAGACGACCGACGCGAACCCGGAGAGGTAGCTCCACATGGTCGCGAAGTACATCAGTCGCTGGCCGGCGGTGAGCCCGCGCTTGACGAGCGGGTTGTCCTTCAGCATCACCTGGAGGGTTCCCTGCGCCCAGCGCAGCCGCTGGCCGAGCATCGTGCCCAGGTCCTCCGGCGCCAGCCCCCAGGCGAGGATCTCGTGGTGGTAGACGCTGCGCCAGCCGCCGGCGTGGAGCTGCATGGCCGTCGCCATGTCCTCCGTGACCGAGATGGTCGCCATCGGCATGACCGGCTGCGCCTGGCCGGGCCGGTCGACGGCGAGCGTGTCGGCGATGCGCTGCACGGAGTCGATCGCGCCGAGCGGCGACCAGTCCCGCTCGGCGAGCCGGTCGAGCGCGGCCTCGTCCACGACGAACGCGCCCAGCTCGGAGTCGGCCTGGACCGGGAGGGCGGCGATCGCGCGCAGGTCCTCCGCCATCGCGGCGACGTCACTCCGGACCGCCGAACGCGACACCTCGTCGACCTGCTTCTGGAGGCGGTACGTCACCTCGCCGACGCTCTCGCCCGCGCGCAGGCGGGCGTTGGCGTCCTCCACGTGTCCGCGGACCTCGGAGATGAGGCGCGCGGCGTCCGGGTCGGAGCGGGCGGAGCGCTCCGCCTTGGCGAGCATGCGGTCGGCCGAGCGGAGGGAGAGCCGCACGGTCTGCTCGACATCGCGCACGTAGCCGACGATGCCCAGCTCCATCAGCGCGTCGCGGCGGAGCACGGCGTTGGAGCCGCAGAAGAAGGCGGCGTTCCAGCCGTCCTTGCCCTGCTGGATGGGGCCGTAGAACAGCGGCGCCTGGTTGCCCAGCGGATCGGCCTCGTCCACGTTCGAGAAGAACTGCGGCGTCTGGACGAGCGCGACCTTCGGGTCGGCGAAGTAGCCGAGCGTGCTGTCCAGGATCTGCGGCTCGGCGATCTGGTCGGCGTCGAGGATGAGCAGGAACTCGCCGTCGGTCTGGAAGAGCGCGTTGTTGAGGTTGCCCGCCTTGGCGTGGCGCGGCTTGTCCACCCAGTCGTCGGAGCGGGTGACGTAACCGACCCCCTCCCGCTGGGCCGCGGCGCGCATCCCCGGGCGGTCGCCGTCGTCGAGGATCCACGTGCTGTGCGGGTAGCGGATGGCCTTCGCCGCCCGCGCGGTCGTCAGCACGAGGTCGACCGGCTCGTCGTACGTGGTGATGAAGACGTCGACCGTGCCGGCGGGCGGCGCGTCCGGGCCGGTGCGCACCTTCACGCGCCACATCGTGACGGCGAAGAAGACGGTGTCGATCAGGCTGTAGGTCTCCGCGATCACGAGCGGCACGGCGATCCACCAGGCCGACCAGTTGACCGACGCCAGCCACCGCCACGCCACGTAGTCGAGGCCCGCCAGGACCGCGAGGACGCAGACAAGGCGGAGCAGCCCGCGATTCACCAGGTGCTCCGGCGCACGATCACGGCGGTCACGTCGTCGATCGGCACGCCTCCGCGCGCGGCGCTGAGGATGCGGGAGACGGCACCGCCGGGAGTGGCATTGCCCCGCACGATGGCCTCCAGCACCGGGAAGGCGCGGTCGCCGCCGAGCGCGTCCAGGACGCCGTCGCTCACGCAGACCAGGGAGTCGTTGGGGCCGAGGACCACCCGGTCGGGTGTCCGCGGCTCCGGAGCGGGGAGGCCGAGCGGGAGCGCACTGCTCTGCAGGCGTTCGAGCGGCCCCCGGTCGCGGACGATCACCGCGAGCCCGTGGCCGGCGTCGACGTAGTCGACCGCGCCGTCCGTGTGCACCTTGGCGTGGAAGAGGGTGACGAACGTCGCGAGTTGGTCGAGGTCCTCCTCCACCAGCCGGGAGGCGGCGTCCACGGAGTCCTCCAGGTCGGAGAAGTCCATCGTGCTGCGCAGCGCGGTGCGGACGGACGCGCCCACGATCGCCGCGGCCAGCCCCTTGCCCATCACGTCGCCGACCGTGACGCAGAAGTCGTCGCCGACGTCGTACCAGTCGTAGAAGTCGCCGGAGACGCCGCGCGACGGCTCGCAGGCCGCCGCGACGTCGAAACCGGGCGCCCGGGGCTTGCGGCGCGGCAGCAGGCCCTTCTGGGCGATCGCCGCCCGGTCGAGCTCGTCGCCGCGGTTGAGCTCGTCCTCCACCCAGTCCGCGAGGTCGCGCAGGATGCGCTCCTGCTCCGGGGTGACGGTGTGCGGCTCGGTGTCCAGCACGCACAGGGTGCCGACGGCCTCGCCGCCCGGAGCGTGCAGGGGCTCGCCCGCGTAGAACCGGAGGTGCGGGTCGCCGACGACGAACGGGTTGTCGGCGAATCGCTCGTCCGCGGTCGCGTCGAAGACGATCAGCGCCGAGTCCTGCCTGGCCGTGACGTCGCAGAACGCCTTCTCGCGCGGCGCCTCGGCGGTCAGCCCGATGTGCGACTTGCGCCACTGCCGGTCGCCGTCGAGGAGGGTGACGCTCACCATCGGGACGGCGAACAGCTGCTGCGCGAGCCGGGCGATCCGGTCGAATCGCGCCTCCGGACCGCTGTCCACGACCCGGAGGCCGGCCAGTGCGCGTTGCCGCGCGCTCTCTGTCTGCTGCACCGCCTGCGCGTCGACGACCATGGGTACAACTGTACTGAGGTGTCTACCGGAGTCCAGGATGACGTCATCGCGTTGCGAATGGTGATGATGGAGTGAAATCTAGCCCGACCGGTGCTTACGTCCTACATTCAGGATCGGTGGCTAGCCTGATCCGATGCACTCCGACCCGACGCCCGGCCTCCAGACCCGCGCGCAGGCCCGTGCCGGCGAGAAGTCGCCGGGCGCGCCGATCGCCCGGCACGGACGCCTGAAGCCCCGGACCCTGCGCTCCTCCCTCGGCGCCCTGGTCCTCCGCTCCGTCGCCGTCGTCGCGGCCAGCGCCGCCGTCCTGGCCGGCCTCGCCGTGTTCGACGTGTTCGCGACCGTGAACGCGAAGGAGGGGTACAGCTCGTCGACGCCGCAGGCAAGGCCCTGCCGCCGCGGGTCGGAGCGGTCGACGGGGCGTTCAACGTCCTCCTGGCCGGCAGCGACAGCGGCGGCGGGAACCCGGCGTACGACGAGCGCGACGCCGCCCTCAACGACGTGACGATGCTGCTGCACGTGTCGGCCGACCACAAGGACGCCACCGTCGTCAGCCTCCCGCGCGACCTGTATGTGTCCATCCCCTCCTGCCCGGACGGCACGGGCGGCAGCCACAATGCGATGAGGCGCCAGAAGCTCAACACCTCCCTGAGCTACGGTGGCCTCGCCTGCACGGTGCTGACGGTGAAGCAGCTCACCGGGCTGGAGATCGACTACGCCGGGGTGATCGAGTTCGACGGCGTGATCGAGATGTCCAACGCGGTCGGCGGTGTGCCCGTCTGCGTCTCGGGAGACATCGTCGACCCGTACAGCGGACTGGACCTGAAAGCCGGGGACAACAGCCTGCAGGGCGCGCAGGCGCTGGCGTTCCTCCGCACCAGGCACGGCGTTGGCGACGGCTCGGACCTCGCGCGGATCGGCAACCAGCAGGTGTTCCTGTCGTCGCTGGTCCGCACGATCAAGAGCGCGGACACCCTGGCCAACCCGCTCAAGGTCTACGGGCTCGCGAAGGCGGCGGCAGACAACATCCAGCTCTCCGAGAGCCTCAGGGACGTCACCACGATCGCGTCCCTCGGTGTCGCCCTGAAGGACGTCGACCCCGCCAAGGTCGTCTTCGTCCAGTACCCGAACCGCCTGGAGGGCGACGGGGTCGAGCCGACCGTCGAGGAGGCGGAGCTGCTGATGTCGGCGCTGCGCGAGGACCGCCCGGTCACCCTGACCGGAGACACCGGGCTGGGGTCGGAGACGGTGGAGACGGTGCAGGAGGCGCCCGCGCCGGCAGAGCCCGGCGGCGCCGGGGAGGCCGCCGGCCCCGCGGTGGAGCTGCCGGAGAACGTGCACGGGCAGACCGCGGCGCAGGTCACCTGCTCGCGGCCGTTCGCGGACTAGTGGTACTCGGTCCCGCCCGGCACGCCGAAGAACTCCTCCAGGGTCGTGACGTTCGTGGACTTGAGCTGGGTGGCGAGCGGGACGCCGACGTAGCGGAAGTGCCACGGCTCGAAGGTGAAGCCGGTGACCGCGACCTTGTCGGCCGGGTAGCGCAGCAGGAAGCCGAAGCGCCAGGCGTTCGCGGCCAGCCACTCCCCCTGCGGCGTGTGGGCGAAGCAGGCGTCGAGGGAGCACTTCGCCGGGACGGCGCTGATGTCGACCGCGAGGCCGGTCTGGTGCTCGCTGTGGCCCGGGCGGGCGGTGTCCGTGTCGGCGTACGCCGCTCCGTTGCGCGCGGCGTCGTCGTTGTAGACGTCGGTCTGCGACTCGAAGGACCGGTACGCGCTCTGCACGGAGAAGTCGAGGCCGGCCTCCGCCTTGCCCGCGTGGAACATAGCGACGAGCGCCTCCGCCACCTCGGGCCGCATCGGCTGGCGGTTGACGTAGGTGACCTCCGGGTAGACCAGGGAGAGCGGGACGTAGTCGGGTGGGTTCAGCGGGCGCGGCTTGTTCACGACCACCCAGGTGCTGGCCGGGTCGTCGATCGACTGGGCGTGCTTGTCGAAGCCGGCGACGGTCGCGGTCGGCGTGGAGGTGGGGACCGGCCGGGACGCGTGCGCTGCGGTCTTGGAGGGGCCGGCCTTCGGGGCGGCTGGCCGGCGGCGGAGCACGCCGTGACGGCGAGCAGCACGGCCGTCGCGACCGCCACGGCCGCGACACGACGACGGGGACCGGTCGGATTCACGGCACGAGCATAAGCGCCTTTCGCGCCGTTCCTGTCAGCGCACTCCCGGGCTGACCCGAACGGGGGCCTCCTACTTTGAGAGACTCCAGAAGTGACCGGTCGCTCCGGGGTGGTCGACCGTGATCGTGTGGTCGAGGTCGCGGTAGTCGGTGTCCGTGTTGTGGCCCGCCATCTCGATGGTGATCTTGCCGTTCACGGTGCTCACCGCCGAGACGATCTGGACGTGGTCGAGCGAGTCGTTGTTGTTCCAGTCGAACATCACGATGTCGCCGACCTTGATCTTGTCGCGCTGGTCGAGCGGGTACTCCGTCAGCCCGAGCTTCGTCGCGTTCTGGCGGAAGTAGTCGTCCATCGCCGGCACGTAGCCCCACGCCGGGCTCCAGTCGGACGCGGCGTCGTGGTTGTACCAGGCGGAGTTCATCTGCCAGCCCCGGGCGATCAGGGTCTGGCTGACGAAGTTGGCGCAGTCGCCGCCCACCGGGTTGAGGTCGCCGTACTGGGCCGTGTTGTAGTCGTTCCAGTGCGCCATCGCGTAGGCGAGCTGCTGGTCCACCGGGGTCTGGACCTGGTAGGTGAAGGTCGCGCCGGCGCTCGGGACGGCCTTGCCGTCCGCCGCGGTGACGACGACCGGCGCCGCCCCGGCCGCGAAGTTCGCCGCCTGGGGCACGGTCACGACGATCTTGTCGCTGCCGGGCTGGGTGACCGGAGCCGCTTGGCCGCCGATCTGCACTGCGGCGACCTTGTCGAGGTTCGTGCCGGTGATGGTCGCCGTGCCGCCCGAGACGCTCCCCGACGCCGGCACGATGGCCGAGACGGTCGCGTTCTTCGGCTGCGCCACCGGGGCCGCCTTCGCGATGGCCTTCGTCACCGGGGACGGCTCGCCGGCGCATCCCGTGAACAGGAGGGCTGCGGCGGCGACCGCCGCGGCGACGGCGAACAGGCGACGGGAACGGTTGAGAGGACTCATACGACCTTCGGGGACGATTCGGAGGGTGACGGGTACCACCTCCTCCACCGTACGCCGGTCACCTATGCGACACCTGGATGGGGCACAAACGCCGCTGCGAACGCGTTCGGGAATCCGCAGCCGAGCGCGTCATCCCGCGGGATTCACCCAGACGTTCGCCCGTGGCGAACGGGGCGGTGTGGGGCGTAGTCTCGCGTTGCCGAAAGACTCGCACTGGGTGTAACTTTGCACTCTCCGCAAAAATATTTTGCCCCACACCGGTGTGACGCTCTCACAGTGACGGGCGTCCCCTCACACGACTCTCGACACGGAGACAGATGTCCAGTCAGACCAGCGCGGCAGTGGCCGCACCCAAGCCGATCATGTCGCATCGCCAGATCCTGTTCGTGATCTTCGGCCTGATGGCCGGCATGTTCCTGTCGGCCCTCGACCAGACGGTCGTCGGAACCGCGATCCGCACGATCGGCGACGACCTGCACGGCCTCAGCCAGCAGGCCTGGGTCACCACGGGCTACCTCATCCTCTCGACGATCTCGACGCCGATCTACGGAAAGCTCTCCGACATCTTCGGACGCCGGCCGCTGTTCATCATCGCCATCGTCATCTTCATCGCCGGCTCGATCCTGGCGTCGTTCTCGACCTCCATGATCGAGCTGGCGGCGTTCCGCGCCATCCAGGGCCTCGGCGCCGGTGGCCTGATGTCGATGCCGCTCGCGATCATGGGCGACATGCTCGCGCCGCGCGAGCGCGCCAAATACCAGGGCTACTTCCTCGCCGTCTTCGGCATCTCCAGCCTCATCGGCCCGCTGATCGGCGGCCTGTTCGCCGGCGCGGACCAGATCCTCTGGATCGCCGGCTGGCGCTGGGTGTTCCTCATCAACGTGCCGATCGGCATCGCCGCCCTGTTCATGGTGTTGCGCTTCCTGCACCTGCCGAAGCACGACCGCGGCGCGGCGCGCATCGACTGGTGGGGCGCCACCGGCGTCATCGTCGCGCTCGTCCCGCTGCTGCTCGTCGCCGAGCAGGGCCGCGAGTGGGGCTGGGGCTCCGCCGCGTCCATCAGCTGCTACGTGATCGGCGCCATCGGCATCATCGCCTTCATCTTCATCGAGCGGGCCATGAAGGACGACGCGCTCATCCCGCTCAAGCTGTTCCGCTCCAGCACCTTCTCGATGGCGACCGTCATCGGCGTGCTGGTCGGCTTCGGCATGTTCGGCGCGATGCTGACCCTCCCGCTGTACCTGCAGATCGTGCTCGGCTCGAGCCCGACCGTGTCGGGCCTCCAGCTGCTGCCGATGATCCTCGGCCTGATGGTCTCCTCCATCGCCTCCGGCCAGATCATCGCGCGCACCGGCCGCTACCGGCAGTTCCCGATCATCGGCACCGCGATGCTCACGGGCGGATTCTTCTACCTGACCTTCCTGAAGTTCGGCGACTCGTACTGGTTCATCGCCGGCGCGATGCTGCTGATCGGCCTCGGCCTCGGCCAGCTCATGCAGACGCTGACCATCGCCAGCCAGAACTCGGTCGGCCTCCGCGACATGGGTGTGGCGACCAGCGCCTCCACGTTCTTCCGCCAGATCGGTGGAACGCTCGGCACGGCCGTGCTGCTGTCGCTGCTGTTCACGGTGTTCCCGACGAACATCCAGACCGCGCTCACCGACAAGCCGACGCTGACCAGCGCCCTCGACGCCGCGCTGACCCCCTCGGTCGCCTCGGCGCCCGAGAACAAGCAGATCATGGAGAAGATCTACACGCCGATCACCGAGCCCATCCAGAAGCAGGCTCAGGCCGCTGCTCACGCGGCCGGCGTGCAGCAGCTCGTCGCGAAGGGCGTACCGCAGGACATCGCCGAGCAGAAGGTCCCCGCAGCGCCGATCGACTTCTCCAACGCCGACCAGCGGAAGGCCGTGGTGGACAAGGCTGTGCCCGTCATGCAGACGCAGCTCAAGAAGGGGAACGGCGCGAACAGCAGCTCGGACATCAACGACACGTCGTTCCTGAACACCGCCGACCCGCGGCTGTCCAAGCCGTTCCTGGTGGCGTTCAACAGCTCGGCCGTGCAGGTCTACTGGGTCGCGATGTTCGTGGTGCTGGTCGCGTTCGTCCTGTCGCTGTTCTTCCGCACCCCGCCGCTGCGCGCCAAGTCGGCACTGCAGGAGGCCGCGGACGCCAGCGCGGAGGAGGCAGCCGCCCGCGAGAGCGCCGAGGCCGGCGAGCGTCAGCCGGTGCCGGTGGGCGCGATGGCCTCCGCCGACTCCGACGCGGCCGCCCGCGGCGAGCTCGAGGAGACCGACCTCGGCCTGATCGCCAGCCGCGTGGCCGGCGAGACCGGCGCGCTCATCGAGCCGGTCATCGACACCGCCTCCGTCGCCGCACAGCGACCGCGGCCGGCGGTCGACTGACACCGGTACCGGCTCAGTCCACCTCACCGACGGGACGGCCGTCGCCCATCCGGGCGGCGGCCGTTCCGCCGTCTGCGCCGACGGCCTGGGGCGGGACACGTCGCAGCACGAGCGGCGTCACCACACCGTGCAGCACGATGCTCCCCACCACGGTCAGCACCGTCACGCTCAGCACGTCGCCGCTGTCGCTGTCCGGGAGGTGGTTGTAGGCGAGCAGGCCGAACACGATGGAGGCCGTGCCGCGCGGTCCGATCAGCCCGAGGTAGGTGCGCTCCCGCCAGGTCACCGGTGAGCCGAGCATCGAGGCGTAGACGGGCACGGCGCGGAAGACGGTAAGCGCCAGCACGGCGATGACGAGCACGCGCCAGTCGATGCCCTCCACGATCACCGCCGTGGTCATCCCGCCGAGGATGAACCAGACGAAGTCGGAGGCGACCTTGCTCGCCTCCTCGACCAGCAGCAGCTCGTCCTCCGGGACCGTGCTCAGCTCGCGGCGGCGCGTGCGGGTGACGCGGAACATCACGCCCGCGACGAAGGCGGCGACGAAGCCGTTCGCCGCCAGGTCGTGCAGCGTCGCGATGCCGTAGGTCAGCAGCGGCGCGATGAGCATCACGAAGCGGATGCCGGACGCGTTCGCCCAGCCACGGTCGGAGGCCCAGCGGGTCAGCAGGCCGAGAACGCCGCCGATCACGATGCCGACGACGATCGCGACCACGGTCGCGGGGATCGCGCCGAAGAAGGCGTAGACGGCCTCCGACAGGTTCTTCTCGACCTCCTTCTCGCTGGCTCCGGAGAGCTGCGCGCCGGTGTTCGCGACCTTGAGGATGCTCGGGAGGGCCGCGGCGATGGCGACCGACATGGCGAACAGCGGGGAGATGAGGCCGTCGTTGTAGCCGCTCTCCACGTTGAGGATCTGGCGCACCCGGGCGGGGACGCGCCCCGACCGCAGCAGGGCGGTCGCGGGCGCGAAGTCGGTGGGCATGACGATGCAGGCGATGACGATCAGCACGAAGACGTTGAGCGCGGGGAGCAGCCAGGCGCCGGTCACCACGACGAGCGCGAGCGACAGCGGGAGGGCGATCAGCACGAGCCGTGCGAGGCTGCGGCCCTGGCCGCCGAAGATCCCGCCGCGTACCTCGCACGCGTCGACGAAGAGGAGCACTGCGAGGATCAGTTCGACGACGTGCTGGGCGACGTCGCTGTCGATGGCCTCGGTGAACCCCTTCACGTCCACGAGCACGACGAGCGAGCCGAGCAGGGCGAGTGCGGCTGGGCCGGCGATCCCGAACCGCTCGAACCGGTGGGCGACGAGCGACCAGAGCGCGACGGCCGCGAAGCCGACGAGGATGATGACCGGCATCCCGCGCACCTCCCCTCGCTCTCGTCTCCCGAAGCGCGTCCAGTCTGCCGCCCCACCCGCGCGCGCACCAGGCCCGCACATTCGTGCCGAATGGCGCGATCAGCGGCGAGAAACCCGCCATTTGCGCCGAATGTGCCCGCAGCGCGAAGGGCGACATTCGTGCCGAATGGCGCGAATGGGGGCGCGAGACGCGCCATTTGGGCCGAATGTGCGAGGGCGGGCGGCGTCAGAGGGTGGTGAGGAGGTCGACGGCGAGGGCGCGGGCGTCGCGGAGGCGGCGGCGGTCGGCCTCCAGGCCGGCGCGGACGAGGGCGCCGTTCAACAGGTACGAGAGGTGCTGCGCGATCCGCTCGGCGCGGGGGCGGTCGGTGAGCTCTCGGAGGGCCGCCGCCAGGATGGCGTCGACCTCCGCGAGGTGGCGGCGCACGACGTCGCGGCCGGGGTCGCCGAGCGGCAGTTCGGCGGCCGCGTTCAGGAGGCCGCTTCCGCGATAGCCGGTCTCGGGCGCGAGCGCTGCCTGGTCGAGGTAGGCGTCGAAGACGGCGAGGACGCGCGTGAGCGGGTCCGGCGTCCGGCGTGCGCGACGGGCGTAGAGCGCGAGCCATTCGGCGTGGCGGGCCTCCAGCACGGCCGAGACCAACGCCGACTTGGAGGCGAAGTTGTTGTAGAGGCTCATCTTCGCGACGGCGGCGTCGGCGGTGATCGTGTCGATCCCGGTGGCGGCGATGCCGTCGGCGTAGAACCGGCGGGCGGCCGCTTCGAGGAGGCGGCGGCGGGCAGCACCCGTGCGCACCCCGGTGTTGCGCGCGGACCCCGCCATCGGCGCCTCCTCTGACTAGGTAGGTCAGTCTATCTAAAAAGAGCACATCGAAGATCACAGTTCGATTACGCCACGGACCGCGGGCACGCGGAATCCCGCGCCTTTCGCGACTCACCCAACAAATCCCGTGTTTTCAACGATGAGAGCGCGACCACACCCGTGCTTGACAAGCGTGCCCCTGCCGATCTACATTCTCATCCAACCCGTGAGAGCGCTCTCACGGCCTTCAAAGAGAGCGCTCTCACTGGTTCACACCAGACCACGCACACACACGCACAAGGGAGTGATCCGTGAAGCTTTCACGACGCACCAAGGTCGCTGCGGCAGTCGCCGCCACGGCCTCGTTCGCCCTCCTCGCGACTGGCTGCTCAGCGAGCGGCAGCGACGCAGGAACCAGCTCGAACCCCATCACCCTGACCGTCACGACGTTCGGCACGATGGGCTTCGACAAGCTCTACTCGCAGTACGAGAAGGAGCACCCGGGGATCAAGATCAAGGCGACCAACATCGACACCGGTGACAACGCCCTGACCGACTGGCAGACCAAGGAGGCCGCCGGCAGCGGGCTCCCCGATGTCCAGGCGGTCGAGGAGGGCTGGCTGTCCAAGGTCATGCAGGTCTCCGACCAGTTCAACGACCTCAAGGACTACGGCGCCAACGACATCAAGAGCCGCTGGGTCGACTGGAAGCTGAAGCAGGCCACCGACAAGAGCGGCCGCATCATCGGCTACGGCACCGACATCGGTCCGGAGGGCCTCTGCTACAACGGCAAGCTCTTCGCCGCTGCGGGCCTGCCCAGCGACCGCGACTCCGTCGCCAAGCTGTTCGGCGGCGACAACGCGACGTGGGACGACTTCTTCAAGGTGGGCGAGCAGTACAAGGCGGCCACCGGCAAGGCGTTCTACGACCAGTCCGGCTTCATCTGGAACGCGATGGTGAACCAGCAGCCCGAGGGGTACTACACCAAGGACGGCAAGCTCAACATCGAGAACAACAGCGACCTCAAGGCGCTGTGGAGCAAGCTGGCCGGCGGCGCAGCGGCGGGTCTCTCCTCCAACCAGACCCAGTGGGACTGGGGCAAGGGCAAGGCCTTCACCGACGGCTCCTTCGCCACGTTCGTCTGCCCGGGCTGGATGCTCGGCGTCGTGCAGGGCCAGGTCAAGGCCGGCGGCGGCGACGCCTCCACCGGCTGGGACTTCGCGAACGTCTTCCCGGGCGGCGCGGCCAACTGGGGCGGCTCGTTCCTGACGGTCCCGAAGCAGTCCAAGCACCCGAAGGAGGCCGCGGCCCTGGCCGCTTGGCTCACCTCGGCCAAGTCGCAGGTCGCCACCTTCCAGGCGGCGGGCACCTTCCCCTCGGTCACTGAGGCTCAGTCCGACCCGGGTGTCACCGGCGCGAGCGACCTGACGAAGTTCTTCAACAACGCGCCAGTCGGCCAGATCCTGGCGGCGCGCGCGAAGGGCGTCGTCGCCCAGTACAAGGGACCGGACGACTCGGTCATCCAGTCCCAGGTCTTCGGCCCCTCCGTTCAGCAGCTCGACTCGGGCAAGGCGAACGGCGACCAGGCCTGGGCCAACGCGATGACGCTGCTGAACCAGCTCGTCGTCAACAAGTAACGCACCTCACCAATCGGGCCCCGCTGCTGCCGGCGGCGGGGCCCGAGCACTCCACCCGAACCATCCGCTCCCCTCTCCCACGGAGAACCGCATGACCACCGTCACCCGCACCCCGGAGGCCGCCCGCGCGACGCCCCCGCGCGACAGCGACGACCGGGCGCTCACGTTCAAGCAGAAGCTCAGCCGCTTCGACGTCAAGGCGTCGCCGTACCTCTACGTCGCGCCGTTCTTCGTGCTCTTCGCCCTCGTCGGCCTGTTCCCGCTGATCTACACGTTCGTCGTCTCGCTCAACAACTGGAACCTGCTCACCGGCCCCGGCCAGTGGGTCGGCTTCGCCAACTACGTCACCGAACTCAAGGACCCGTTCTTCTGGAACTCGCTCTTCAACACGGTCAGCATCTTCCTGCTCTCGGCCATCCCGCAGCTCATCGCCGCGGTGTTCATCGCCGCGATGCTCGACCAGAACCTCCGGGCCAAGACCTTCTGGCGGATGAGCGTGCTGCTTCCCTACGTCGTCACCCCGGTCGCCGTCACGCTGATCTTCTCGAGCGCGTTCGACGAGAAGTACGGGCTGATCAACAACATCCTCCAGTCCGTCGGCCTGCACCCCGTCATGTGGAAGACCGAGACCTTCCCCTCGCACGTCGCGATCGCGACGATGGTCAACTGGCGCTGGACCGGCTACAACGCGCTGATCCTGCTCGCGGCGATGCAGGCGGTCCCGCGGGACATCCACGAGTCGGCGGCGCTGGACGGCGCGGGATCGTTCCGCCGGTTCTTCTCGATCACACTGCCGAGCATCCGCCCGACCATGATCTTCGTGATCATCACCGCCACGATCGGCGGACTCCAGATCTTCACCGAGCCGAAGCTGTTCAACCCGTCGAGCGCGGTGCCGGGAGGCCCCCAGCGGCAGTACCAGACCACGGTGCTCTACCTGTGGGACATGGCGTTCAACCGCCAGAACTTCGGAAGGGCGTCCGCGATCGCGTGGATGCTGTTCCTCATCATCGTGGCGTTCGGCGTGCTGAACTTCCTCATCTCGCGCCGGATCGCCTCCACCGAGGCGCGCGTGCACCGGTCGCGGACGGCCAAGCGGCTGGCGCGGAGCCGGGCGGCTGCGGCCTCCACGTCCACTTCCGCCGAGGGCGCGCTGGCGCTGGCCGCGGCGAGCGAGGAGAAGAACGTATGACCACCGCCACCCGCACCCCCGCCGCGCAGCGCGCCCCGCGCCGCCGTGCGCTCGGCATCGACCGGCGACCCGGCTTCCTCACCTACGGAATCCTGATCGCGATCTTCGTCGGCGGCGCCTACCCGCTGTGGTGGTCGTTCGTCGCCGGTTCGAGCGACAGCACGGTGCTCACGTCGACCTGGCCGCCGCTGCTGCCGGGCGGCCAGTTCTGGAAGAACGTGGGCGCCGTGCTCGACACCGTGCCGTTCTGGCAGGCGCTCGGCAACTCGATCATCGTCTCCACCGTCATCACGGCGTCCGTCGTCGCCTTCTCGACCCTCGCCGGGTACGCATTCGCCAAGCTGCGGTTCCGCGGCCGGGAGGGGCTGCTGGTGTTCGTCATCGGCACCCTCGCCGTGCCGACCCAGCTCGGCATCATCCCGCTGTTCATGGTGATGAAGCAGTTCGGCTGGACCGGGACCCTCGGCGCCGTGATCGTGCCGACCCTCGTCACGGCGTTCGGCGTGTTCTTCATGCGGCAGTACCTCGTGGACGTCATCCCGGAGGAGCTCATCGAGGCTGCGCGGGTCGACGGCGCGAACATGATCCGCACCTTCTGGCACGTCGGCGTGCCCGCGGCGCGGCCGGCGATGGCGATCCTCGGACTCTTCACGTTCATGACCGCGTGGACCGACTACCTCTGGCCGCTGCTCGTCGCCCCGCAGAACCCGACCCTGCAGGTCGCGCTGAGCCAGCTCCAGTCCGCCAAGTACGTGGACTACTCGATCGTGCTCGCCGGCGCGGTGCTCGCGACCATCCCCTTGCTCATCCTCTTCGTGCTCGCCGGCCGGCAGCTTGTCTCCGGCATCATGGCGGGCGCGGTGAAAGGCTAGAAATGACCGACGACTCCACCTCCTGGCCCGCCGGCTTCCTCTGGGGCTCCGCCACCGCCGCCGCCCAGATCGAGGGCGCCGCGCACGAGGACGGCAAGGAGGACTCGATCTGGGACGCGTTCGCCCGGGTCCCCGGCGCGATCGCCGGCGGCGACACCCCCGAGCGCGCGATCGACCACTATCACCGCGTGCCGCAGGATGTCGCGCTGATGAAGGAGCTCGGCCTCCAGTCGTACCGCTTCTCCACCTCCTGGGCGCGGGTCAAGCCCGGCGACCGCTCGGTCAACCGGGCCGGGCTGGACTTCTACAGCCGGCTGGTCGACGAGCTGCTGGAGGCGGACATCCTGCCCTGGCTGACGCTCTACCACTGGGACCTCCCGCAGGCCCTGGAGGAGCGCGGCGGCTGGGCGACCCGCGAGACGGCGTACCGCTTCCGCGACTACGCGGTGGCCGTGTACGACGCGCTCGGCGACCGGGTGTCGCACTGGACGACGTTCAACGAGCCGCTCTGCTCCTCCCTGATCGCGTACGCGGCGGGCGAGCACGCGCCGGGCCGCCGGGAGCCGCGCGCCGCGCTGGCCGCCCTCCACCACCAGCACCTGGCGCACGGCCTCGCCGCCGCGGCCATCCGCGACCTGGCCGGCGATCACGAGGGGCGTGCCGCGGCGCTGCGCGTCGGCATCACGCTCAACCTGACCAACGCGATCCCCGACGACCCGGAGGACGCCCGCGACCTGGACGCCGCCCGCCGCATCGACGGGCTGTGGAACCGGATGTACCTCGACCCGCTGCTCGACGGGACGTACCCCGCCGACGTGCTGGAGGACCTCCGCGAGCACCGCTTCGAGGAGCTGGTGCACGACGGCGACCTCGGCGTCATCCGGCAGCCGATCGACTTCCTCGGCGTCAACCACTACCACGACGACAACGTCAGCGGCCGGCCGCTCCCCGCGGACACCGTCCACGCGCCGGTGCCGACCGACCGGCCGAAGTCGTCGCCGTTCGTCGGCAGCGAGTTCGTCACGTTCCCGTCCCGCGACCTGCCGACCACCGCGATGGGCTGGGAGGTCAACCCGAACGGCCTCCGGGACCTGCTGGTGCGGCTCACGGCCGAGTACCCGGCGCTGCCTCCGCTGTACATCACGGAGAACGGCGCGGCCTACGACGACGTCGTGGACGAGGACGGGCGCATCCGCGACCTGGAGCGCGAGGCGTACATCCTCGATCACCTCGACGCGGTCCGGGAGGCGATCGCCGCCGGCGCGGACGTGCGCGGGTACTTCGTCTGGTCGCTGCTCGACAACTTCGAGTGGGCCTGGGGCTACGCGAAGCGGTTCGGTATCGTGCACGTCGACTACGAGACGCTGGAGCGCACGGTGAAGGACTCCGGTCGGGCGTACGCGCGCGTCATCACGGAGGCACGCATCGCGGAGACCGCACGCAACGCCGAGGTCGTCCGCGTGCCCACTGGACCTGCAGCGGCACGCGCATAACATAGGTCGGGCGTCGACCGGCGCCCCGACGCCGAGCGGCCCGAGGAGAGGACCCCATGACGACGGAGCAGGTGGACGGTCGCAGCGTGCCGACCCTGGAGGCCGTTGCCGCGCGCGCGGGCGTCTCCCGGGCGACCGTGTCCCGCGTCGTGAACGGCTCCACCCGGGTGACTCCGGAGGTCGTCGAGGCCGTGACGCGCGCCATCTCCGACCTCAACTACGTGCCGAACCGCGCCGCCCGCTCGCTGGCCTCCCGCCGCACGCAGGTGATCGCGCTGGTGGTGCCGGAGTCGACGGCCAAGGTGTTCGCCGACCCGTTCTTCGCGTCCATCGTGCAGGGCGTCGCGCTCAGCCTGGCCGACACCGAGTACACGCTGAACATGGTCATCTCATCGGAGACCAACCCCGACAAGACGCGCCGTTACCTGATGGGCGGCAACGTGGACGGCGCGCTCGTGGTCTCCCACCACTCCGGAGACCACTCGTACGCGCAGCTCGGCTCGACGCTGCCGATCGTGTTCGGCGGCCGGCCGGTGAGCGAGGCGCAGCACGAGTCGTACTTCGTGGACGTGGACAACGTCGCAGGCTCGGCAGGGGCCACGGAGCACCTGATCGCGCGCGGCCGCCGGAACATCGCGCTCATCACCGGCCCCCAGGACATGCCCGCGGGCCTCGACCGCTACACGGGCTGGCGCAGGGCGCTGGAGGCGCACGGGCTGGACCACACGCTGGTCGAGTACGGCGACTTCTCGCCGTACTCCGGCATGGAGGCCATGCGGCGGCTGCTCGCGACCGGGCGCCCGATCGACGGCCTGTTCGCGGCGAACGACCAGATGGCGGCGGGTGCGTACTCGGCCATCCACGAGGCGGGGCTCAGCATCCCGGGCGACATCGCGGTGGTCGGCTTCGACGACGACAACTTCGGCCTCACGGCGACGCCGCCGCTCACCACCGTGCACCAGCCGTCCATCGGCCTCGGCGAGGCGATGGCCCGCGTGCTCGTCCGCCGCCTCGCCGGCGAGCCCGTCGACCGCGTCACGCTGCTCCCCACCGAGCTCGTCGTCCGCCAGAGCTCCTAGCCCGACGCACTCTCTTCCGGAGTTGTGTACGCCCGGCACCGGCGTGTCGCGTACACAAGTCCGGAGGGGATTGCTGGGGCTCAGGCCAGGGCGCGGTAGAGGCGGTTGCTGACGGCGGCGAGGAGGAAGCCGGTCGTCGCGATCGCGGAGACGCCCCCGGCGTACGCGATGAAGAGATGCTCGGTGCCGTTCTGGGTGGAGTTGTAGGTGACGACGAGCGCCACCGCGGCGACCACGCCGGTGGCTCCGGCGATCCAGACCAGCGCCCACAGCTTTGACCGCACCGGCGGGTCGGCCGGGCGCAGGCGCAGCGCGGCGAGGACGATCCCGGCGATGCACCCCCAGAACGCCACGACCAGCATCGCGGCGATGACGTCGCTCGGCCGGTGCCACTGCTCGACCAGCGTCGAGGCGCCGGCGGCGATGGTGAAGACCGACCCGACCACCGCGGCGAGCGGCCGCAAGCGAGGTGACGCGACCAGGAAGACGACGAGCGCCGCCGAGGCCGCGACGGAGGTGTGGCCGGACGGCAGCGAGTTCGCGAGGCCGGCGTCCACTCCCTTCGCCGGACGGGAGAGCACCGAATACTTGAGCACCTGCGTGCTCACGTTCGCAGCGATGACCGCGCAGACAGCGACCGCGAACACCAGCCAGTTGCGCCGCACCAGCACGATGACCACGGCGATGATCGCGCCGGCCACCACGGCCGCGACGGGCAGCGCGTTGAGGAAGGTGTGGGCGAAGTCGATCAGGTCGCCCTTCCAGACGTCGGCGCCCGCGAAGGACCGCTCGTCGATCACCTGGCCGATGTAGCTCTGCACGAAGAACAAGTAGATCGCGACGAACATCACGGCCGTCCCGAGCGCACCCCACACGAACGGGAGCAGACGGAGGGGCGCGGGTCGCATAGAAGACAACCCTTCCACACCGTCCCCGGGAACTTCCATGAAGCAACCGGAACGTCCCCGGCAGATGGCCAGTGCGCAACCCCTCTCCCACGGTGTAGGACGGGCGCCATGAGAAGCTTCACCGACACCATCCAGATCGACGCGCCGGCCCACGACGTCTACGCGACCCTGCGGGCGGTCGACGCGTACCCCGCCTGGCTCGGTCACTCGCTGGTCTACCGCGGGACCCGCGTGCCCACAGCGGCGGCGGACGTGCCCGCGCCGGACTCCTCGACCTACGTCGACCGGACGATGGTCGGGCGGATGCGCGGCGAGCTGATCGACGACGTCCCCGACCACGAGTTGCGCTTCCACCAGGCCAAGCCGTCCGGGAGCGTGGACGCGCTCATCGTGTACGGCGTCGAAGACCGCGGAGGCGTCACCCGCGTCACCCGGATCGGCCGGCTCACCACGCACGGCGTGTACCGCGCGGTCGAGCCCATGTTCGCGATGATGGCGGCCAGGGAGAGCCGCCGCACCATGCGCGCCCTGAAGGCGCACGTCGAGCATCCCGCCCCGTTCAGGTGAGGAAGCGCACCTCGGGATGGGCGGCGAAGCGGGCGCGCATCACCGCGACCGCGTCCGGGCTGCTGTCGACCAGCACGAACCGCCGGCCCAGCGCCGCCGCGACCGCACCGGTCGTCCCGCTGCCGGCGAAGAAGTCGAGCACCCAATCGTCCTCCCGGCTCGACGCCTGCACGATGCGGCGGAGGACGCCCTCCGGCTTCTGGGTGGGGTAGCCGGTCTTCTCGCGGCCGGTCGGCGACACGATGGTGTGCCACCAGACGTCGGTGGGCAGCTTGCCGAGCTCGGCCTTCTCGGGAGTGACCAGGCCGGGCGCCATGTAGGGCTCGCGGTCGACGGCGGACGAGTCGAAGTAGTACGAGCCGGGGTTCTTCACGTAGACCAGGATCGTGTCGTGCTTCGCCGGCCAGCGGTTCTTCGCCTTGGCGCCGTAGTCGTACGCCCAGACGATCTCGTTGAGGAAGGACTCCCGGCCGAACAGCGCGTCGAGCAGCACCTTCGCGTAGTGCGACTCGCGGTAGTCGAGGTGCAGGTAGAGGGTGCCGGTGTCGGCGAGGAGGCGCCAGGCCTCGATCAGCCGCGGCTCCAGGAAGCCCCAGTAGTCCTCGAAGCGGTCGTCGTAGCTGAGGATGTCGCCCTTGATGCGCTCGTAGCTGCGGCCCTTGAAGCCGATGACGCTGCCGACGCCGGCCTCCGTGCGCAGCGCGGTGGTGCGCTGCCGCGCCTGCGACCGGCCGGTGTTGAACGGCGGGTCGAGGTAGATGAGCTGGAAGGCTCCGCCGGGCAGGCCGGCGACGACCTCCAGGTTGTCGCCGTGGAAGACCGTGCTCGGCCCGTCGGGGCGCCACAGCGGCGGCGTGGCGGCGACGGGCTCTGACATGTCCTCCATTCTCCCGCATGCGCCGGTCCCCGGCGGTCTGACGGGTAGCCTGGCGGCATGACGCTGACCGTCGAGAACCAGCCCGACCAGTCCCGCTACGCCCTGCTGAAGGACGGCGAGGTCGTCGGGATCGCCGAATACGAGCTGCGCGACGACGCGATCGTGTTCGTGCACACGGAGGTCGACCCCGAGAAGCGCGAGCGCGGGATGGCCTCCCAGCTCGTCCAGACGGCGCTCGACGACGTGCGCGACCGGACCGACCTGCGGGTGATCGCGACATGCCCGTACGTGCGGCGCTGGCTGGCGGACCATCCGGAGTACCGGGAGCTGCAGCGCCGCTGAGGTGCGGTCGCGCTCAGGCGCGGTGCGAGGCGGTCGTTCGCGTGGTGGCGCGACCCTCCTCGGAGGGCGCGCGGCCCTCTGCGCGCTGACCGCGGCCGGCCGGCCCGACGTCGATCGTGATCTTGCCGGCGTCGAACGCGGCCGCGTCGCCGCCGTCGCCGGGGAGCGGGGCGGGCGCGGGGAGGAACGACTGGCGGTCGAGCTCCTGCTGGGCCTCGTGGCGGGTCGGGGCGAAGACCTCGTCGAACGAGCCGCCGATGGCCCCGCTCATCGTGCCGGACCCGCGGTTCGCCTTGTTCGAGAGGTCGATCCAGCCGAGCCTCACGCCGATGACGATGGCCACGACGATGACGCCCACGATGACCACGGCCCACCAGTTCACGGCATCCAGGGTACCGGAGGCTCGCTGTGCGCCCGGCGGACCCACAGGAACAACCAAGGTGGCGGCCGGTCAGGGCACCCGGTAGAGCCACTCCTCCGTCGCGAACTTCGAGGTCACCAGCCGCTCGGCCTCCGCGTACTCCGCCTCGGTGAGGTCGCCGTCCGTCGCGCCGTACAGGCTGCGGAACGTCGTCTTCATCTGCTCGATGATCTCGGCGCGGCTGAGCCCGGTCTGGCTGCGCAGCGGGTCGACGCGCTTGGCGGCGCTGGTGATGCCCTTGTCGCTGATCTTCTCGCGGCCGATGCGGAGGACCTCCGTCATCTTCTGGCCGTCCATGTCGTAGCTCATCGTCACGTGGTGCAGCACGGCGCCGGAGCCGAGGCGCTTCTGCGCGGCCCCGCCGATCTTGCCCTTCGGGCTGGTGATGTCGTTGAGCGGGACGTAGCTCGCGTCGATCCCGAGCGACTTGAGAGCGATGATGGCCCACTCGTCGAGGAACGCGTAGCTGTCGGCGAAGCTCATCCCCTGCACCAGGTCGGCGGGAGCGTAGATCGAGTACGTGACGACGGAGCCGGCCTCCATGAACATCGCGCCGCCCCCGGTGATGCGGCGCACCACCTCGACGCCGTACTTCTCGGCGTTCACGGGGTCGACCTCGTTCTTCACCGACTGGAAGCTGCCGATGACGACGGCGGGCCGGTCCCACTCCCAGATGCGGAGGGTCGGGCCGCGGCGGCCCTCGCCGACCTCGGTGGTCAGCACCTCGTCCAGGGCGAGGTGCATGAGCGGGGAGACGGCCTTCGCGTGGACGATCTGCCAGTCGTAGTCGCGCCAGCTCGTGGCGCGGGCGAGGGCGCGGCGCACGGCGACCGCGACGGCCTCCGGCGAGAAGCCGAGCAGCGAGGCGCCCTCGGGGAGCGCGTCCTTCACGGCGGCGGCGATGGTCTTGGCGTCGGTCTCGGCGGGGAGGCCGTTGACGGCGGCGTTGATCGCCTCCAGCGCCGAGTCGGGCTCCAGGAAGAAGTCGCCCGCCAGCCGGAAGCCGGCGATCAGGCCGTCCTCCACCTCCAGGTCGACCACGACGAGCTTGCCGCCAGGGACCTTGTACTCACCATGCATGTCCCCAGCCTAGAACCCGCGCGCCGCGGCCATCTCTTCCGGAGTTATGCACGCCTGAGCACGGCGTGTTGCGTACACGACTCCGGGAGAGATTGCTGGTTAGGTGCGGGCGGGGACGCGGGGGTCGAGCCAGGCGGTGACGTCGGCGAAGACCTCGTAGCGGTTGGTCTCGTTGAAGACCTCGTGGCGGGCGCCGGGGTAGACGATGGTCGTCACGTCGCTGAGGCCCGAGCGCGTGCGGTACGAGCGCTCCAGCTTGCGGGCGGAGGCCGGGCCTCCCAGCGGGTCGTCGCCGCCGACCGCGATGAGCAGCGGGAGGTCGCGGGCCAGGTGCCGCGCCGGCCGGCCGATCAGGCGGGCGGCGTCGGCCATCCCGAACAGCTTCTGCAGCGGGACGAGCGTGCACAGCGGGTCGTCCACGAACGCCAGCGCCACAGCGGGGTCGCGGCTCAGCCATTCGGCGCCCGTCGTGCCGAGGTGCGCGTGCCGCTTGTTCAGGTCGCCGCTGTTCATCGAGCCGACCATCCGGTAGGCGGTGCCGGTCAGTACGGCCGCGTCGTAGTCGTCGGCGTGGTGGTTCAGGGTCATCTGGCCCATCAGCGAGCCCCAGCTGTGGCCGATGAACACCAGCGGGAGGTCGGGGTTCTCGTCGCGGATGAGCCGGCTGAACGCGCGCAGGTCGCGGACGGCGCCGCGCAGCCCGCCCGGCCCGAGCCTCCCGAGCTTGGTGGCGTCGCCGTGCCACTGCTCCATCCCGGTGCGGCCGTGACCGCGGTGGTCGTCGGCGTAGACCGTGTAGCCCTCGGCGACGAGGTGCTCGGCGAGCGCACGGTAGCGGCCGGCGTGCTCCCCCACGCCGTGCGCCACCTGCACGGCGGCCCGCGGGCGCTCGGCCGGATAGACGTCGAAGAAGATGCGGAGGCCGTCGTCGGCGCTGAACTCTCGCTGCACGCGCTCATTCTGGCACGCCGCGCCCGCACGCCCTGGGCGAACGCGTTTTATTTAGCAAGCCTAATTTGTTAGGCTAACTATCTATGGGACGCCTCTCGACGCACGACCTCAGCAGCACGCTGCGGATCGCCGTCGCGCGCCTCTCCCGGCGCCTGCGCGCCGAGAAGGAGGACGACGAGCTGAGCGACACGCAGACCTCCACCCTCGCCTTCCTCGTCCGCGAGGGCTCCGGCACCATCGGGAGGCTGAGCGAGCACGAGCGCGTGACCCCGCCCTCCATGAATCGCACGGTCAACCACCTGGAGCAGGCCGGCTACGTCCGGCGCACCGCCGACGCGGTCGACGGCCGCAAGGTGATCGTCGTCCCCACCGAGTCCGGCCTCCGGCTCGTCACCGAGACGCGCCGCCGTCGCGACGCCTGGCTGAACCAGCGCCTCCGCACGCTCACGCCCGAGCAGCGCGACACCCTCGCCGAAGCCGCGGCCATCATGAGGGAGATCGCCGACTCGTGAGCGCTATGTTCCGTTCCCTCGCCGGGGTCAACTACCGCATCTGGGCCGGCGGCGCGCTGGTCTCCAACGTCGGCACGTGGATGCAGCGCACGGCGCAGGACTGGATCGTCCTCACCCAGCTCACCCACAACAACGCGGCGGCGGTCGGGTTCGTCATGGCGCTGCAGTTCGGGCCGCAGCTCATCCTCCTGCCCGTGACCGGCTGGGCGGCGGACCACCTCGACCGCCGCAAGCTCTTGATGATGACGCAGGGGATGATGGGGCTGCTGGGCCTGGGGCTCGGCATCCTGACGGTGACCGGGGTGGTGCAGCTCTGGCATGTCTACGTGTTCGCGCTGCTGCTCGGTGTGGTCGCCGCGTTCGACGCTCCCGCGCGGCAGACCTTCGTCTCGGAGCTCGTGACCGGGCCGAACCTGTCCAACGCGGTGGCGCTCAACTCGGCGTCGTTCAACTCGGCCCGGCTCCTCGGTCCTGCGGTCGCCGGCCTCCTGACCGCCGCGGTCGGCGCCGGCTGGGTGTTCCTGATCAACGCGGCGACGTTCGGCGCGGTGCTGCTGTCGCTGATGCTGCTGCGGAAGGAGAAGCTGTACCGGACCGAGCGGGCCAAGCGGTCGCGCGGCGGACTGGTCGACGGCTTCCGTTACGTGCGGAAGCGTCCGGACATCCTGGTCATCCTCGTGATGGTGTTCCTGATCGGGACGTTCGGACTCAACTTCCCGATCTTCATCTCGACCATGTCGGTGAGCGTGTTCCATCAGGGCGCGGGCGAGTACGGGCTGCTGTCCTCGATCATGGCGATCGGCTCGGTGGTCGGTGCGCTGCTCTCGGCGCGACGCGAGCGCCCGCGGGTCTCGCTGCTGTTCGCGGGTGCGGCGTTCTTCGGCTTCGGCTGTGCCGTCGCTGCGGTCATGCCGACCTACTGGCTGTTCGCGCTCGCGCTGATCATCATCGGCGTCTCGTCGCAGACCCTGATGACCACCGCGAACGGCACCGTGCAGATGACGACCGACCCGGTGCTCCGCGGCCGGGTGATGGCGATCTACATGGCGATCTTCATGGGCGGCACCCCGGTCGGCGCGCCGATCGTCGGCTGGGTGGCAGACACGTTCGGCCCGCGCTGGGCGATGGGCGTCGGCGCGGCGAGCGGGTTCGCGGCGGCGCTGGTCGGTGTGTTCTACCTGGTGAAGTACCGCGGGATGCGGGTGCGGTTCTCGGGGCTGCGTCCCCGCGTCGTCCTCAGCCCGCGCGAGGAGGCGCGCGAGGAGCTGGAGGAGGCCGAGGTCACCGCGACGCGCGCGAGCTGAGGCACGGGATTCGTGCCGAATGTCGCGTTCGGGCGCGGCAATCGCCACATTCGTGCCGAATGTCGCGCTCAGCGGGCGGCCACAGTGGTGCGCATGACGCAGTTGACGGTGCCCTTCGGGCGGTCGTAGTCGAAGCCGGCGTCCTCGAAGACCTGGCGGGTCATGCTGTAGAGGAACGACGGCGAGATGCGCTTGTCGGTCTCGCGCGGGTAGCTCTCGACCACCCCGCCGCCGGCCTCCGCGATCAGCTCCAACGCGCCGGCGATCGCGACGCGGGCGACGCCCCGGCCGCGGTAGGCGCGGTCCACAAAGATGCAGGTGATGCGGTAGTCCGGGAGGGCCGTCGTCGTCTCCAGGTACTGCTTGCGGTGGTAGATCCCGGGAAGCTCCTCCGGGCTCCCGAACTGGGCCCAGCCGACCGCTCGGTCGCCGTCGAAGACGAGCGCGGCGTGCGCGTCCCCGGCCGTCACGAGGTCGTGCTTGAACTCCTTGGTGACGTCCGCCGGCCGCTCGGGCTGCGACTCCGGCGCCGAGTGGGTGTCGCGGTGGAACCAGGTGCAGTAGCAGCCGCCGAACCCGCCGCCGCCGTGCCGGTCGCAGAGCGCGACGAAGGCGTCCCAGGTGGAGGTGTCGAGCGGGCGGATCGTGAAGGCGGTGGCATCGGCGTCGCTCATGGCGGCCTCCCCTCTGGCGCGAAACTACGCTGCGGGGCGTCGACCGGCAAGCGCGGCGCGGGGACGCGACGCACGCCGCGTCCCCGCACGCCTCACCCGAGCACGCGCGGGAAGAGCCCCGTGTCCAGCCGCTCGGCCGGCACCCGGAAGTGGCTGCCGGGGAACCCGAGCAGCGTCTTCTCGGCCGAGGCGAACCCGTCGAACAGCTCGAGCTGGGACTCCCGGGTGATCTCCGGATCGTCCAGCGGGAACAGGAACTCGATCGGGATGCTCACCTCCCGCGCGGCGTCGAGCACGAAGCGGTGCGCCGCGATCCCGCCGAACGTGGCGGCGCGGATGCGCGGCTCGGCGGCGGCGAGCGGGATGCCGATGGCGGAGGCCAGCGTCATCCCGGTGTAGCCCACCGGCCCGGCGCCGATGTCGCCGAGCTGCTGGAGCGCGTCGAGCGTCGCGCGCCACTCCGGCACGGCCCGTTCCGCGAGGGAGGCGTTGTACTCGGCGATCACGGGATCGAGCGGTTCGCCCCGGTCGCGGGCGTCGAGCATGGCGTCGACCCACTGCTGGTCGCGCACCGGTCGCGGACGGTCGCCGTGGCCGGGCGCGTCGATGGCGGCGACGGCGTAACCGAGGTCGAGGACGAGCCGCCGGGCGCGGGCCACCAGCCCGGGCGCCTCCTTGTGGAGGCCTCCGCCATGCCCGGACAGGATCAGCGGTGCGCCCGGGGTGGCGATGGGAGGGGTCCAGAGGACGCCGGGGACGTCGTCCAGAAGGAAGCCGCGGCGGCGGACGCCGTCCACGGTGGTGTCGTCGGTGAAGAGGTTCATGATGGTCGCCTTTCGGGGATGCCTGCTGGCGCTCCCGGCGACCGGTCGATCAGTCGCGCGCTCTGCGGCGGGACGGGGAGCACCCGTACGTGGTTGCGTTCACGGTGCTCACCTCCTCGAATGGTCACGAACCGTGGGAGAGCATAGCGCGCGACCGCGCATTCGGCACGAATGTCGTCAATGGGAGCGCCGAACGGGACATTCGGCACGAATCAGCGCTACGAGAACTCCGGCGGCGCGGTGCGGTAGCGCCAGGCGAGCTCGTTGTCGAGCACGAAGCGCGACAGTGTCTCGTCGCGCGGCAGCGCGTCGCCCACCGACGCCTCCACGGCCTCCAGCAGCTTGGCGGCCGTCGCGGGCGTCGGCGTCGCGATCACGTCATCGAGCAAGGAACCGAACCCCGGAGGCGCCGACGCGAGCCCCGCCACCCGCGCCCGCAGGTGCTTCGGGCCGGGGAAGAACACCCGGTTGTTCGCGAGCAGCGCCCGCGCGGCAGACGTCACCAGATGGACCGAGGCGTGCGCGAGCAGCAGCGGGTCGCCGTGCTCGTGCGCCTGCGGCAGGAAGTAGCCGCCGTGCAGCCGGCACTGCGCCACGAAGCCCGCGACCCGGTCCCGCCAGTCGGCCGCCGAGACCTGCGTCACCCGCGCCACGCGATCCGGAAGGTCGGGCACCCGACTGAACGCCACCCGCGCGGAGGCGAAGGAGTCCCGCACCGGGTCGTCGCCGCGCTCGGCCGCGTCGTCCAGGTACGAGAGCGTCGCCAGCTTGACGTCGAAGTAACCCCCGTCGTAGCCGATGCCCTCCGTGCTGGTGAACATCAGGCGGCGCGCGGCGAACGCCTCGTCCCAGCGCGACTCCGTGACGACCAGGTACAGGTCGACGTCGGAGTCCGCCCGTTCGGCCCCCGCGCGACCGAGCCGCTCACGATGACGGCCAGCACCTCGGGGTCGGCGGACACGTCGGCGACGTAGCGCTCGATCGCCCGCTCGTGGTGCTCCATCAGCGCACCGCCAGGCGCGCCGGCTCGTACCTCACGGGCACGTGGTTGCGGGCCACGAGCGCGCGCAGCGTCTCCAGGTCGCCCGACACGAGCCCGACCGCGCGGGCCTGGACGAGCGCGTTGCCGAGCGCCGTGGCCTCCACCGGGCCTGCGAGCACCGGCACGCCCGCCCGGTCGGCCGTCGCCTGGCAGAGAAGGGCGTTGCGCGCTCCCCGCCGACGATGTGCACCGTCTCGACCGGGACGCCGGACAGTTCGGACGCGGCGCGAACCGACACTGCGAAGGCCTCGGCGAGGCTCTCGACGATGACGCGCACCATCCCGGCCGGGCTCGCCGGGGCGCGGAGGCCGCGCTCGGCGAACCAGTCCGCGATGCGCGACGGGAGGTCGCCCGGCGCCATGAAGCGCGGGTCGTCGGCGTCGAACAGGTCGGCCGGGCGCGGCAGCGCGGCGGCTTCGGCGAGCAGGCTCTCCAGGCTCACCGGGAGGCCGCGCCGCTGCCACTCCCGGATGGACTCGCTCAGCAGCCACAGCCCCATGACGTTGTGGAGGTAGCGGACGCGGCCGTCCACGCCGCCCTCGTTGGTGAAGTTGGCGGCGCGGCCCGCGTCGCTGACGACCCGCCCCTCCAGCTCGACGCCGACCAGGCCCCACGTCCCGCAGGAGATGTAGGCGGCGCGGGAGGCGTCCATCGGCACGGCGACGACGGCGGAGGCGGTGTCGTGCGACCCGACAGCCGTGACGGCGGGGCCCGCGCCGGCGAACGGGAGGCCGAGCGACGGCAGCAGGGAGCCCACGGTCGTGCCCGCGTCCACGAGCGCCGGGAACAGCGAGCGCCGCAGGCCCAGCCGCTCGATGAGCGCATCGTTCCACGACCCGTCGGCGGTCAGCAGCCCGGTGGTGGAGGCATTGGTGCGCTCGGCGACGGCCCGCCCGCTCAGCCAGTAGGTGATCAGGTCCGGGACCAGCAGGATGCCGTCCGCGGCCTCCAGCGCCCCCGACTCGTGGTCGACGGCGAGCTGGTAGAGCGAGTTGAACGGCAGGAACTGGAGGCCGCCCTCGCGGTACAGCTCCTCGGGTGCGACGCGCGCGTGCACGAGTTCGACGCCCGCGGCGGTGCGCTCGTCGCGGTAGTGGTACGGCTCGCCGAGCAGGCGGCCGGCGCGCAGCAGGCCGTAGTCGACGGCCCACGCGTCCACGCCGACGCTCCGGAGGCCGGGCTCGGAGCGCGCGACCGTGCCGAGGCCCTCCACAACGTGGGCGTAGAGGCCGGTCAGGTCCCAGTGCAGCGCCTCGCGGCCCTCCTCCTGCACCCGCACGGGCGAGTTCGGGAAGCGCGCCGCCTCGGTCAGCTCCAGCGTGTTCGCTCCGACGCGGGCGTGCATCACCCGGCCGCTGGTCGCCCCGAGGTCGACCGCGGCGACCGCACCCGCCCGCACCGGGCTCATCGCAGGAAGGCCGCCGCGACACCCGCATCGACGGGGATGTGGAGTCCGGTGGTGTGGTCGAGGTCGCTGGAGGTGAGCACCGCGACCGCGTTGGCGACGTTCTCCGGCAGCACCTCCCGCTTCAGGAGAGTGCGCTGGGCGTAGTACGTGCCCAGTTCCTCCTCGGGCACCCCGTAGACCGCGGCGCGCTTGGCGCCCCAGCCGCCGGCGAAGATCCCGGAGCCGCGGACCACGCCGTCGGGGTTGATGCCGTTGACCTTCACCCCGTAGTCGCCGAGCTCCGCGGCCAGCAGCCGCACCTGGTGGGCCTGGTCGGCCTTGGTCGCCGAGTAGGCGATGTTGTTCGGTCCCGCGAACACCGAGTTCTTGGAGGAGATGTAGACGATGTCGCCGCCGAGGCCCTGCTCGATGAGGACCTTCGCCGCGGCCTTGGAGACCAGGAACGACCCCTTGGCCATGACGTCGTGCTGGAGGTCCCAGTCGGCCTCGGTGGTCTCCAGCAGCGGCTTGGAGATGGACAGGCCGGCGTTGTTGACGATCAGGTCCAGGCCGCCGAACTGCAGCAGCGCCTCCTGGATGCCGGCCTGGATGTCGGCCTCGCTGGTGACGTTCGCCGCCACCCCGATCGCGACGTCCGTGCCGCCCAGCTCTGCGGCGGCGGCCTGCGCCTTCGCCAGGTCCAGGTCGGCGATGACGACGCACGCGCCCTCGGCCGCGAGCCGCGTGGCGATCGCCTTGCCGATCCCGGAGGCCGCGCCCGTGACCAGCGCGATGCGGCCGGCGTGCGACTTGGGCTTCGGCATCCGCTGGAGCTTGGCCTCCTCCAGAGACCAGTACTCGATGTTGAACTTCTCCGCCTCGTCGATCGGGGCATAGGTCGAGAGCGCCTCGGCGCCGCGCATCACGTTGATCGCGTTGATGTAGAACTCGCCCGCCACCCGGGCGGTCTGCTTGTCCTTGCCGTAGGAGAACATCCCGACGCCCGGGATGAGCACGATCGCCGGGTCGGCGCCGCGCATCGCGGGCGACTCCGGCGTCGCGTACCGCTCGTAGTAGGCGGTGTACTCGGCGCGGTACTGCTCGTGCAGCTCCTGCAGCCGGGCGATCGAGTCCTCGACGGAGGCGTCGGCCGGGAGGTCGAGGATGAGCGGCGTGACCTTGGTGCGCAGGAAGTGATCCGGGCAGGAGGTGCCGAGCGCGCCGAGCCGCGTGTGCTCGGAGGACGCGAGGAAGTCGAGCACCACGTCGTCGTCGGTGAACGAGCCGACCTGCGGCTTGTCCGTGGACGCCAGCCCGCGGATCGTCGGAGCCAGCGCCGCCGCCTTCGCACGGCGTTCGGCGGCCTCCAGCGGCTCGTTCGCCGCAATGCGCGGCCCGAACGGCTCGGGCCGGCCGTTAGCCTCGATGTAGTCGGCCGCCGTCTGGATGATCCACAGCGAGTTGGCCTCGGCCTCCTCCGAGGTGTCTCCCCACGCGGTGATCCCGTGGCCGCCGAGGATGCAGCCGATCGCTGACGGGTTCGCCGCCTTGATCGCGGCGATGTCGAGGCCGAGCTGGAAGCCGGGGCGGCGCCACGGCACCCACACCACGCGCCCGCCGAACACCTTCGCCGTCAGCGCCTCTCCGTCCGCGGCGGTCGCGATCGCGATGCCCGAGTCCGGGTGCAGGTGATCGACGTGAGCCGCATCGACCAGGCCGTGCATGGCCGTGTCGATCGACGGGGCCGCGCCGCCCTTGCCGTGCAGCGTGTAGTCGAACGCCGCGACCATCTCGTCCTCGCGGTCGACGCCAGGGTAGACGTTCTGGAGGGCGCGCAGCCGGTCGAGGCGCAGCACGGCGAGGCCCTGCTCCGTCAGCGTGCCGAGGTCGCCGCCGGAGCCCTTCACCCACAGCAGCTCGACCGGCTCGCCCGTCACCGGGTCGGTCTCCACGCCCTTGGCGGACGTGTTGCCCCCGGCGTAGTTCGTGTTCTTCGGGTCGGCGCCGAGGCGGTTCGACCGGGCCAGGAGGGCCGCGACGGTCTCGTTCGTCATTTTGCGTGGTTCCTTCTGCGTGGAGGTCTGGGGATGGTGAACGCTCAGGCGCCCCAGCCGGCCTGGGTGCCGCCGACGCGCTCGGTCTCGATCTTCTGCTGGTAGCCGGACGCCTTATAGGCGGCCATCGGATCGGCCGGGAGGCCGCGCGACTCGCGCCAGGCGGCCAGGTCCGCGCGCACGTCCGTGTTGAAGGCGTCCATGAATACCGTGTTGGCGGCGAGCACGTCGCCCGCGGTCTGCGCTGCGGCCAGCGCCTGCGTGTCGACCAGCAGTGCCTTGGCGGTGGCCTCCTGCACGTTGAGCACCGAGCGGATCTGGCCGGGGATCTTCGCCTCGAGGTTGTGGCACTGGTCGAGCATGAACGCCACGTCCGGGTTGGCGTAGCCGCCGCCGCGGATGACCTCGAACACGATCCGGAACAGCTGGAACGGGTCCGCGGCGCCGACGATCAGGTCGTCGTCGGCGTAGAACCGGCTGTTGAAGTCGAAGCTCCCGAGCTTCCCGAGACGCAGCAGCTGCATCACGATGAACTCGATGTTCGTCCCCGGCGCGTGGTGACCGGTGTCCAGGCACACCATCGCCCGCTCGCCGAGCGCGGCCGTCTGCACGTAGCTGGTGCCCCAGTCCGGGACGTCGGTGTGGTAGAACGACGGCTCGAAGAACTTGTACTCCAGCACCAAGCGCTGGCCCTCGCCGATCCGCTCGTAGATCTTCTGGAGGCTGTCGGCCAAGCGGTCCTGACGCGCCCGCATGGAGTCCTGACCCGGGTAGTTGGTGCCGTCGGCGAGCCAGACCTTCAGGTCGCGCGACCCGGTCTCGTTCATGATGTCGATGCACTCGAAATGGTGGTCGATCGCCTTCTGGCGGATCCGGTCGTCCCAGTGCGTCACCGACCCGAACTTGTAGTCGTCGTCCTGGAACGTGTTCGAGTTGACCGTTCCGAGCTCGACGCCGTTGTCCTCCGCGTGCTTACGGAGGTCGGCGTAGGAGTCCACCTTGTCCCACGGGATGTGCAGGGCGACCGACGGCGCGAGACCGGTGTGCTTGTGCACCTGTGCGGCGTCCGAGATCTTCTCGAACGGGTCGCGCGCTGTGCCCGGAGTGCCGAACACCCGGAAGCGCGTCCCCGAGTTGCCGAACGCCCAGGAGGGCAGCTCGATCGCCTGCAGCGCGAGCTGCGAACGGATGTCGTCGGTGAGGGTCATGGTCTCCCTTTCGGTCGGAATGGGGTTGAAGTTCAGACGCGCGCTTCGTCGCGAACGTTGGAGGATGAGCCGTATCTCTCGGCTTCGATCTGCCGCAACGACTTCCCCTGCGTGGCCGGAGCCCAGATCACACCGATGAGCAGCGCGACGGCGAGGAAGCCGATGAGGATGAGGCCGACGGTCGGCACACCGGTGCTCGCGAGCAGCACCGGGAACACCGAGCTGAGCAGGCCCACGGCGATGCGCGCCGCGAAGAACAGGACGCCCTGCGCGCTCGCCCGGTACGGCGTCGCGAACAGCTCCGCCGTCCAGACGCCGTAGAACGCCTGCGCGCCGATGCCGGAGGCGACGCCCCAAGTGATCGCGAAAGTGAGCAGCGTCGGGAGGCCGGGAGGAGCGAACACGAGCACGAACCAGGCGACGATGCCGAGCACCGCGCCGATCCCGTACAGGATGCGGCGCGACATCCGGTCGGCGAGCCGCATGAAGCCGAAGTAGGTGGCGGCGACCGTGCAGCCCCAGACCAGCACCTGCAGGAGGTCCTGCTCCACGGCGCTGTGCACGCCGGCGGCCTCGTAGACGCGCGGCATGAAGATGCCGGCCTGGCCGGCGACCAGGTTCCAGAACCCGTAGACGCCGAACAGGAACAGCAGCGCGGTGATGTTCACCCGCTTGGAGAACAGGGCGCGCATCCCGCGCCCGGAGGCGGCGGTGGAGACGGCGCCGGTCTTGACGTCGGTCCAGAGCTTCGACTCCGGCAGGCCCTGGCGGACCCACCAGACGATGCCCGCCACCACGAAGAGGTGGAAGAAGATGATCCGGCTGCCCAGCAGGCCGAGCGGCGCGAGCGCGGCGGCGAGGGCGAAGCCGATGAGCGGGCCGATCGACCAGGCGAGCTGCGCCATGCCGACGTGCTTGGCGCGGGCGTGGTCGGGCGCCTGCTCGGCGATGTAGGTCCAGGAGGCCGGGACTCCCGCGCCGACCGCGATGCCGGTGATGAGGAACGCGGCGAACAGCATCCCCTCGTTGACGGCGAACACCGCGAGGAGGACGCCGAGCATGTAGAGCAGCAGGTCGTAGGTGTAGATGAACTTGCGGCCGAGGCGGTCCGTGAGCGGTCCGCCGAGGATGGCGCCGATCGCCGCGCCGAACGCGTTCGCGCTGAACGCGGCGAGGATGCCGACGAACCCGTCGGTCAGGTGGAACTCCGCCTGCCAGAACCCGAGGCTGGTGGCGATCGCGATGATCGACCCCGACTCGATGTAGTTGCTCATGGCGACCGAGCTCGTGGCCCGCCACCCGGTGGTCTTGCTGCTTCCGACTCTCACGTCTTCGTGTCCTATCTTGTTTCCGCCTGCTCGACCCTCGGTCGCAGGCTCCCTCGGCGCTGGGGTCGCGTCATCGCTACGCGCTGCCCTCAGCTCCACCGCGCAAGAAGAAGTACTCGGTCAGCCGCTTCATCGTGCTGTCCGGAGCGGTCTCCTCAGCGAAGAAGCCGGCCATTGTGGCCTGCCAGCGCGCGTTGACCTCGCGCTCGTTCATCGCGGCGATCGCGCCCCTGAAGTCGTCGGTCTCCAGGACACCGACGACGAGCGCTTCCTCCCGGTCGACGAAGAGGGAGTAGTTCGACCAGCCCGTCTCGCGCAGTGCGTCGAGCATCTCGGGCCAGACCGTCTCGTGCGCGGCCAGGTAGTCGGCGACCCGCTCCGGCTTCAGCCGCATCGTGAAGCACACCCGTTCCACGCCAACTCCCTCGTCGTCTGTGTTCGTCATTGATCGTTGTGAATCGATTCAAGCTGAATCGATTCAAAGCATACCACGCCGCGCGGTGCCGAGCAGAGGCACGCGCGCCGCATGGTCGCTCACCCCCGTCTCAGCGCACCGCGCCGACGGACGAGGGAACCTCCGCGGTGACCGAGACCGGGCCGCCGCTCAGCCGCTGGTCCTCGCGGCCGGGCAGCCGCAGGATGCCGTCGACGCCCTCCGGGAGTTCGGCGTCGACCGTGAGGAGGTCGCCGTCGAGGCTCCAGCGCACCGACACCCGGCCGTGCCGGGTCTCCAGCGAAGTGGCCGCCTCGGTGAGGCCGCCGCCCGGCTGCGGGGCGACGAGCACCGACGCGTAGCCCGGCTTCAGCGGCGCGAGGCCGCCGACGACCCGGTGCATCCAGTCCGCCACGGCGCCGAGCGCATAGTGGTTGAAGGAGGTCATCTCGCCCGGGTTGATCGTGCCATCCGGCAGCATCGAGTCCCAGCGCTCCCACACCGTGGTCGCGCCCATCGTCACCGGGTACAGCCACGACGGGCACTCCTTCTCCAGCAGCAGCCGGTACGCGACGTCGGTGTGGCCGGTCTGCGTCAGCGCGTCCGCGATGAACGGCGTGCCGGCGAACCCGGTGGAGATGCGGTAGCCCGCGTCCGCGGCGAGCTCGGCCAGTCGCTCGCCCGCGAACGCCTCGTCGGCCGGGTCGAGCAGTCCGAACACGATCGCCAGCGAGTACACCGTGGTGCAGTCGCTCAGCACGACCCCGCCCGAGACGTACTCACGGTTGAAGGCGGAACGGAGGTCGGCGGCGTGCGCCTCGAACTCCGCGTGCTCCGCCGTGCGGCCGAGCAAGGCGGCAGTGTCGGCGAGGATCCGCGCCGAACGGTAAGCGCACGCCGTCGCGACCACGCCCTTGTCCGCCTTCGCCTTAGCCGGGTCCTCCGGCGGCGCGTCCGGGTCGAGCCAGTCGCCGAACTGGAAATTGCCGTCCCAGACGCCGGCGGGCGACAGGAGGGACTTCACGCGGCGGACGTGCGAGGCCATCGAGTCGAACTGCCGCTCCAGCACCGCGGTGTCGCCGTACGCCTCGTAGAGGTCCCACGGCACCCACACTGCTGCGTCGCTCCACAGCGCGGTCGTGTCCGGCTTGCCGAAGTCCTCGGGGTGCGGCATGTACTTGAGCACGTCCGGGATGACGAAGCCGACGATCCCGTCGTTGTGCCGCTGCTCCAGGTCGAGGTCGACCAGCCAGTCGGACAGGAACGCGTCCACGTCGTAGAGGTAGGCCGCGGTCGGCGCGAAAGCGGCGATGTCGCCCGTCCAGCCCAGCCGCTCGTCGCGCTGCGGGCAGTCGGTGGGGACGTCGACGAAGTTGCCGCGCATGCCCCACACCACGTTCTCGTGGAACTGGTTGAGCAGCGGGTCGGAGCTGCTGAACTCGCCGATCCGGGTCAGCTCGGAGCCGATCGCGATGGCCGTCAGGTCCTCGGCCTTCAACTCGCCCGGCCAGCCCATCACCTCGGCGTAGCGGAAGCCGTGGAAGGTGAACGTCGGCTCGAACTCGTCCACGCCGCCGCTGAGGAGGTAGCGGTCGGTCGCCTGGGCACTGCGAAGCGGTCGCACACCCAGCTCGCCGTGCTCCAGCACCTCCGCGTGCCGGATGACCACCTCGGTGCCGGCCGGGCCCTGCACCCGCACCTTGATCCAGCCCACCAGGTTCTGGCCGAAGTCGATCAGGGTCTTTCCCGACGGGGAGGTCGAGATCTCCTGCACCGGGAGCGCCGCCCAGCGCTTCACCGACGGGCCGATGTACGGCTTCAGCTTGGCGGTGTCGAACTCCAGGGCGTGCGTGCCCGTCCAGCCCTCTCCGGCGAAGCCGGGCAGCTTCCAGGCGTCGTCGCGCAGCCGCGCGTCGATGGTCTCGCCGTCATAGAGGTCGTTCGCGAGCACGGCACTCGGGCCGCTGCCCCACGTGTCGTCGGTGACGATCAGCTGCGTGCTGCCGTCCGCGAACTCCACCTCCAGCTGCGCGAACGCGCCCTGGGCGTCGCCGTAGTACGAGCCGCCGCCGGACCAGCCGAGGCGGCCGCCGAACCAGCCCTTGCCGAGCGCGAGGCCGAGCACGGTCGTCCCCTCGACCAGCGCGGTCACGTCGTAGGTCGCGTAGCGGAGGCGCCACTCGTAGCTGCTCCAGCCGGGGGTGAGAACGTCGTCCGAGACGGGACGGCCGTTCAGCCAGGCCTCCACCACCCCCTGGGCGGTGAGCGTGAGGGTCGCGCGGGCGACGGCCCCGTGGCCGTCCTCCAGTGCGAACTCCCTGCGCAGCAGCGGGGCTCCGTCGAATGCCTGGTCGGCGGCGATCATCTGGGCGTGCCAAGTCATGTTTCCGTGTCTCCGGTTTCGTGTTCGGTTTCGGTCGTGTGTCGGTGGATGGAGGCGCTCAGCCCTTGATCGCGCCGCTCGTCATGCCGGCGACGATCTGCCGGTTGAAGAAGATGTACGCGACCAGCGGCGGGATGGTGATGAGCAGGATGTCCATGAACAGCAGGTTGTAGAAGCTCAGGTTCTGCCCCGAGAAGGTGTAGAGCGTGGTCTGCACGGTCGCGTTGTCCGAGCCGGGCAGGAAGTACAGCGGCCCGGCGAAGTCGTTGAAGACGAACACCGACTGCACCACGATCACGGTCACGATCACCGGCTTCAGCAGCGGCAGGATGACCTGGAAGAACAGCCGGACCCGGCCCGCGCCGTCCAGCACCGCCGCCTCGTCCAGCTCCTTGGGCACCGTGTTGAAGAAGGCCCGGAAAAGCAGGATGCAGAACGACAGCCCGAACGTGGTCTCGATCAGGATCATGCCCGGCATGGTCTTGTAGAGCCCCGTCCCCTGCAGCACCCAGATGGTCGGCACCACGGCGGGAGGCACGATCAGGCCGGCCAGCACGAAGAAGTTCACGACCGGTCCCCACTTGCTGCGCTTGCGGGCGAGCACGTAGCCGGCCATCGCCGACAGCACGACCATGAGGATCACCGAGCCGACGGTGAGGACGAAGGAGTTGAGGAACGCCCGCCAGATCAGACCGTCGCCGCTCTGCAGCACCGCGATCAGGTTCGGGAAGAACTGCCACTCCTTCGGCCAGGTGAAGGCGAGGCTGGAGGCGTCCTCCGGGCTCTTCGACGCCTGCAGCACCACGAAGGCGAACGGGACGAGGAAGACGACGACGGAGACGAGGATCGCGACGACGCCGACGATCCAGGCGCGGACCTTCGTGCGGGTCACAGCTCCACCTGCTTTCTGTTCAGGACGTACGACAGCGGCACCATGATCAGCGTCACCACGAGGAAGAGGACGACGTTGCCCGCCGTGGACAGGCCGTAGAAGCCCGCTTGGTACTGCTTGTAGATCACCGACGCGAGCACGTCGCTGGTGAAGCCGGGGCCGCCTCCCGTCGTCGCCCAGATGATGTCGAACGAGCGCAGCCCGCCGATCAGCGACAGGATGATGACCGTCGCGGTCGCCCCGCGGCTCAGCGGGATGGTGATGCGCCGCAGGATGTTCCAGCCGCCGGCGCCGTCGATGCGGGCCGCCTCGTAGTACTCGGTGGGGATGGCGACCATGCCGGCCATGAAGATGAGCGTCGCGATGCCGACGCCCTTCCAGATGTCGACGCCGGCGATCGTGTAGAGCGCCAGGTTCGGGTCGGTGAACCAGCCGGGCTGCGGGAGGCCGAAGAAGCCGAGCACCGCGTTGACCATGCCGTGGAAGGGATCCAGCAGCGACTTCCACAGGATCCCGACGCCGATCGTCGACAGCAGGACGGGGAAGAACACGACCGCTCGCAGGTAGCCGCGGCCGACGACCGGGGAGGTCAGCAGGAGAGCGAGCAGGAAGCCGAGGATCACCTTCGCGCCGGAGGTGAGCACGGCGTAGATGAGGGTGTGGATGAAGCTCGTGTAGAGCTGCGGGTCCTGGAAGAACTGCACGTAGTTCGCGAACCCGATGAACTGGGAGTCGAACAGCGACCAGCGGGTCAGCGAGAAGTAGAAGGACGAGATCGTCGGGATCGCGAAGAAGATCACGTAGAGGACGATCGCGGGGATGAAGAACCAGGTCGGGTAGTGCGAGCGCATCCGGCTCTTGCGCGGTCTGTTCTTCTCCGAGGCCCCCACCTCGGTGATGATGTCGGCCGCCTGTCTGGCGGTCGCGGGGCTTGCCGTCGACATTGTCTGCTCCTCGTCGAGTCTTCTGGGGGTGTGTGGTGCCCGGGCCGGCGCTGCGGCGCCGGCCCGGACGGGCTCACCAGCCCTTGATGCCGAGCTGCTGGGCCTGGGCCTTCACATCCTGGTCGTACAGGCCTGCGCCCTGTTGAGCGGTGGAGATGCCCGAGCCGACCTGGATCAGGATCTTCTCCAGGTTCGGGCCCTTGATCGGGGACAGGAACTCGAGCGCGAGGCCCGTCTTCTTGTCGTCCTGGTACTTCAGCTCGTCCTTGACCAGCGCGGGGGCGTTGTCCGGGACCGTGCAGGTGCTGATCGCGAACGGGCCGGCGGGGGTGCCAGCGCTGTTCTGGATGTCGCATCCGGTGGGCGAGTTGATGAACGCGACCAGCTTCTTCGCGGCCGCCAGCTTGTCGCCCGTGGTGGTCTTCGGGATGTAGGCGGCAGCCGGCTCCCAGACGGTCGCGTGCGGCTCACCCGAGTCGGCCGGCATGGCGAAGTACCCGATGTCGTTGATCTGGTCGGGGTTGGACTGCAGCACGTTGCTGATCACGGCGGTGATCATCGGGTACTGCGCGCCCTCACCGGTCGCCAGCATCTTGAGGGCGTTGACGTTGGTCAGCGACGCGTAGTCCTTGTTCATCAGGCCCTTGTCGAAGACCTCCTGCGTGTGCGTGAAGCCCTCCAGCGCCGGCTGCTTCGAGTACTTCGCGTTGGACTTGTTCGCCGTGTAGTCGTCGGCCCACTTCGGGTCGGTCGCGTTCACGTTCGCGAAGTCGGCGAGCACGAAGAGCTGGCTGGTCCAGGTGTCGCCGTAGGACTGGATGACCGGGACGATGCCCGCTGCCTTGATCTTCTCGCTGTTGGAGATGAACTCGCTCCAGGTCTTGGGCACGGACAGGCCGAGCTTCTCGTAGACCTTCTTGTTGTACATGATGCCGCCGTTGAAGCTCGTCGCGGTCGGGGCGCCGTAGGTGCCCTTCGAGGTGCTGACGGACTTCTTGAAGTCGTCGGTGATGTCCTTCACCCAGGACTCGTCGGTGAGCGGCTGGAGCTGCGAGTCGGGGTGCAGCGCCTGGAACAGCGAGCCCGAGTTGTAGAGGAACACGTCGTTCATGTCCCCGGTGGACAAGCGCGTCTTGACGAGATTGTCGCCGTCGGTCCCGCCCGGGCGGGTCTCGACCTTCACCGTGATCTTCGGGTTGGCCTTGTGGAACGCGGTCGAGAGGTCGTTCGCGAACTTGGTGCTGGCCGGGTCGTTGCCCGCGGCCAGCAGTGAGATGGTCACGGGGCCGTTCGAGTTTCCGCCCGACGCGCTGCAGCCGGCGAGCGCGAGCGCCGCGATGGCGATTCCGCCGAGCGTGGCGACGACTCTGGTCGTCGTCCTGCGAGAGAACATCAAATACCTCCTTGTATTCGGGACGCTTCCGCCCCTGGGTGTTCGGGGTGTTTTGAAACGCTTCACATGAAGATAAGTCCTGCGGAGGATTACGTCAAGAACCAATTGTGTCGATTCAGTAACGGCGGTGGAATTCGGCACTGAATCGTGCGTTCAAGCCGCCAAGCTTTGCGAATCGGATTGTTAATATTGCTCTGACCTGGTCTTTAACCCGGATACTCAACAGATGAAACTATTCTCATCCTGTGATGAGTTGAAAATTGTTTCGATTCAACCCGAGCATCGGATACGATGACCGGCGAGAGGGGGATCACTATGGCTTCCGCAAGCGTCAAGGACGTCGCAGCACTGGCTCAGGTGTCCGTGGGGACCGTGTCCAACGTGCTCAACCGGCCCGAGATCGTCTCCGCAGAGACGGTCGAACGGGTCCACCTCGCGATGGAGAAGCTCTCCTATGTGCGCAACGAGGCCGCCCGCCAGCTCCGCCTCGGGCACAGCCAGGCGATCGGGCTGATCAGCCTCAGCGGCGCGAACCCGTTCTTCACCGACGTGGCCACGGCCGCCGAGAACGCGGCGGCGGACGCCGGCTACTCGGTGATCGTCGGCAACAGCACCGAGCGCCAGGACCGGGAGTCGGGTTATCTCAACCTGTTCGAGGAGCTCCGGGTGCGCGGCGTGCTGCTCGCTCCGGTCGGCGACGCGGCGGCGCGGCTGCGACGCATGCGTGACCGCGGCATCCCCGCCGTGCTGGTCGACCGGGTCAGCAGCGACAGCACCTTCAGCTCGGTGTCGGTGGACGACGTCGCCGGCGGCGCGATGGCCGCGACGCACCTGATCGAGACCGGCCGCACGCGCATCGCCTTCGTGGGCGGCCCCCTCGCCATCCAGCAGGTCGCCGACCGCCTCGCCGGCGCCCGCTCGGTCGTCGAGCGGCATCCCGGGGTGACCCTGGAGGTTGTGGACGTGGAGGCGCTCAACGTCCTGGAGGGCCGCCGCGCCGGCCAGGCCATCGCCGACCGCGCTCCCGAAGACCGTCCGGACGCGGTCTTCGCCGCCAACGACCTCCTGGCGATCGGCCTGCTGCAGACGCTGGTCATCGACGGCACCCTCGCCGTCCCGGACGACATCGCGCTGATCGGCTACGACGACATCCAGTTCGCCGGCGCCTCGGTCGTGCCGCTCACCTCCATCCGCCAGCCGAGCCACCTGATCGGCGAGACGGCGGTGCAGATCCTGCTGGAGGAGGCCGCCGACCCGGAGCTGGAGGCGCGGCGGGTGCTGTATCAGCCGGAGCTGGTGGTGCGGGCGAGCACGGCGCGGCGGTAGGCCGGACTCAGTCCTGGCGCTGACCCTCCAACCGCCACACCTCGCCCAGCACCATCCCCTCCGGCCCGTCGGCGGTGGTGACGAAGTGATCGACGTGCTGGTTGATGAAGGCCTGCCAGCGCTGGTTCGCGGGGTCGTCGTCCAGCGCGCGCATCGCCGCGGCGAAGTCGTCGCATTCGACCAGGTGGAAGAGGTCTTGGCCGCTGCGCCAGATCGTCCAGTCGTGGATGCCGAGCCGGGCGAACGAGGCGGCGAGGTCGTCGGGGATGACGACGTGCGCCTCCTCGTAGGCGGCCTCGTGGCCGTCGCGGAGGACGGAGTGCAGGGCGACGCGCATGGGATTCCTTCCGGAGCGTGATCTTGGATTCCTATAGGAAATAGTAATAGGGTGGCTGGAGACGGCGAAAGGACCCCCATGCGATTCATGCGACTCGGCGAACCAGGAGCGGAGTTCCCGGTCGTCAGCGACGGCGAGACGACGTGGGACCTGCGCCCGCTGACCGCCGACCTCGACGGCGCCTTCCTGGCCGCCGACGGACTCTCGCGCGCGGAGGCCGCCGCCCTCGCCGGCGAACTTCCCCCGGTCGACCCCGCGGGCCTCCGCATCGGCGCACCGATCGCCCGCCCGCAGGCCGTGATCTGCATCGGGATGAACTACGCGGCGCACGCGCGCGAGTCCGGCTCCGAGCCGCCGACCGACATCGTGGTGTTCTACAAGCATCCCAACACCGTCGTCGGGCCGAACGACGACATCCTGCTGCCGCCCGACTCCACCACGACCGACTGGGAGGTCGAGCTCGCGGCGGTGATCGGGACGCGCGCCCGCTACCTGTCGTCGCCCGAGGAGGCGCTGGCGCACATCGCGGGCTTCGCGGTCGCGGACGACGTCTCCGAGCGCGAGTACCAGCTGCAGCGCTCGCTCGGCCAGTGGAGCAAGGGCAAGAGCTTCGAGACGTTCAACCCGCTGGGCCCGTGGCTCGTGCCGGCCGCGGAGGTCGGCGACGGCTCCGGGCTGCGGATCTGGTCTCGCGTGAACGGCGAGCCGCGGCAGGACTCGAACACCTCCGACCTGATCTTCGGCGTCGCCGAGATCGTCTACCGGCTCAGCCAGTTCACCGTCCTGGAGCCCGGCGACCTCATCAACACCGGCACGCCGGAGGGCGTCGGCCTGTCGGGCCGGTTCCCGTACCTCGGCACCGGCGACGAGGTCCGGCTCGGCATCGACGGCCTCGGCGAGCAGCGCAGCACAGTCCGCCCCACCCCTGACCACCCGCAATCGCTTCCGGAGTTGTGTACGTCTGGACCCGGCGTGTCGCGTACATAAGTCCGGAAGCGATTGCGGCTCAACAGCAAGGAGACGATGTTGTCCGATTTCGAAGGGCTCGTGGCCGCGGTCACGGGCGGAGCATCCGGCCTCGGCAAGGCCATCGCCGACGAGCTCGCGAGCCACGGCGCCCGCGTGTACGCGCTGGACCTCGACGCGTCCGCGGTGACCGCGCCGCACACCGGCATCCGCTGCGACATCGGCGACGACGAGAGCGTGCGCTCCGCGATCGCGGAGGTCGTCGCCGACGCCGGCCGCCTGGACGTGGTGATCGCCAACGCCGGCATCGGCGCGCAGGGCGACGTGGAGGCCAACGACGACGCCGAGTGGGCGCGCGTCCTCAACGTGAACGTCATCGGCTCCGCCCGCACCGTCCGGCACGCCATGCCGCACTTGAAGGCATCGCCCTCCCCCGCCGTCGTGTTCACGAGCTCGATCGCGGCGTCGGCCGGCCTCCCGCAGCGCGTGCTGTACTCCGCCTCCAAAGGCGCCATCTCGGCCATGACGCTCGCGATCGCCGCCGACTGCCTGCCGTTCGGCATCCGCGTCAACGCGGTCGCGCCCGGCACCGCGGACACCCCCTGGGTCGGGCGCCTGCTCGACAGCGCCGCCGACCCCGACGCCGAGCGCGCCGCGCTGGAGGCCCGCCAACCCAGCGGCCGGCTGGTGCGGCCGCAGGAGGTCGCGGACGCCGTCGCCTACCTCGCATCGCCGCGCTCCGCCTCTACGAACGGCGTCATCCTCGCCGTCGACGGCGGCATGTACTCCCTCCGCCCCCGCCGCTGACACACGCTCGAAGGGCACGTAAACGCCCCTAAAACTCGGTTTTAGGGGCGTTTACGTGCCCTTCGGCGGTCTCCGTCAGGTCAGGATGACGGGAGCGGGGGCGCGCTCGGGGAGGTACTGGTGCGCGTAGAGCGACTCCGAGAGCATCTCCATGCCGATGCCCGGCGCGAGCGGGGCGCGGTAGCGGCCGCGCTCCAGCTCGACGGGGGTGACGAAGTGCTCGTGCAGGTGCTTGGTGTACTCGATCATCCGGCCCTCCTGCGTGCCGGAGACGGCTACGAAGTCGAACATCGAGAAGTGCTGCACCGCCTCGCACAGGCCCACGCCGCCCGCGTGCGGGCACACCGGCACGCCGAACTTCGCGGCCAGCAGCAGGATCGCGATGTTCTCGTTCACCCCGGCGACGCGCGTGGAGTCGATCTGCACGATCGCGGCCGCGCCGGCCTGCAGCAGCTGCTTGAACAGCACGCGGCTCATCCCGTGCTCCCCGGTGGCGATGGGCACCGGCGCGACCGCACGCGCGATCGCCGCGTGCGCCAGCACGTCGTCGGGGCTGGTGGGCTCCTCCACCCAGGCGAGGTCGAACTGCTCGAGCGCGCTGATCCAGTCGATCGCCTGGTCGCGGTCCCAGCGCTGGTTGGCGTCGATCGCGATGCGGATGTCCGGGCCGACGGTCTCGCGGGCGATGCGGAGGCGGCGGAGGTCGTCCTCCAGCCGGTCGCCGACCTTCAGCTTGATCTGCTGGAAGCCCTCGTCGACGGCCTCCTTCGCCAGGCGGCGCAGCTTGTCGTCGGAGTAGCCGAGCCAGCCGGGCGTCGTGGTGTAGCCGGGGTAGCCGATCGCCAGCAGCTCGGTCTCGCGTGCGGCGCGTCCCGGGTCGGCGGCGCGCAGGATCGCGAGCGCGTCCTCCCGGGTCAGGGCGTCGCTGAGGTAGCGGAAGTCGACCAGGTCGACCAGCTCCTCCGGCGTCATGCGCGCGAGCAGCTGCCAGAGCGGGAGGCCGGCACGCTTGGCCTTGAGGTCCCAGAACGCGTTGACCACGGCCCCGATCGCCATGTGCATCGCACCCTTCTCCGGGCCGAGCCAGCGCAGCTGGGAGTCGTGGACGAACTCCCGCCAGAAGCCGCCGAGGTCGCCGAGGATCGCCTCCACGTCCCGCCCGATCACGCGATGGGCCACGGCCTCGATCGCGGCGACCTGGACGTCGTTGCCCCGGCCGATGGTGAAGACGAAGGAGTGGCCCTCCAGCCCGTCGGGAGCGTCGGTGCTCACCCGCAGGTAGGCGGCCGAGTAGTCGGGGTCGGGGTTCATCGCGTCGGAGCCGTCCAGCATGGCGGACGTCTCGAACCGCACGTCCAGGGTCTCGAACCCAATCACGGTACTCATAGGAAACATCCTATTGGATATAGGTGCTCATTGCCACCGCAGCCGCCCCACATTTGTGCCGAATGGCCGTTTTCGGGCGCGCAAAAGCGCCATTTGTAACGAATGTGCCGGTGGGGAGGGAGGGGACGGGGTTACTCGGCGTCGAGGCTGGTGGCGATGCGCGTGTAGGACTTGGTGATGTGGTCGAGCATCGCCTGCTCGGCGCGCGCGGCGTCGCCGGCCCGCAGCGCCTCCAGGACGGCCTCGTGCTCGCCCGAGGTCTCGTCGACCACGCCGTGCTTGAAGTAGATGCGGTACTGGTGCATGTGCGAGCGCAGCCGGAAGATCGCGTCGGCCAGCAGCGCGTTGCCGGAGTGCGCCGCGATCAGCCGATGGAACTCGGCGTCCGCGTTGGCGAAGTCCTTGTAGTCCTTGAACCGGTCCTCGCCGGTCTGTGCCGCCTCGCCGCTGCGGTGCATGTCCTCGCAGAGCCGCTCCAGCTGGTCCAGCGTCTCGGCGTCGATCTCGCCGGCGGCGTTTCGGGAGGCGTACGGCTCCAGCAGGCGCCGCATCTCGAACAGTTCGCGCAGCCCCTCGCTGTCGAGCAGCGGCGCGGCGGTGTAGCCCTTGAGCGCCTTCTTCACGACCAGGCCCTCGGACTCCAGCCGCGCGAGCGCCTCGCGCACCGGGGTGGGCGAGACGCCGAGCTGGCGCGCGATCCCGTCGATGCTGGCCCGGCTGCCCGGCTCGATCACCTGGTCCATCAGCAGGCCGAGCACCGCGTCGTAGACGTCGTCGGCCAGCGCCCGCCGCGCGGGCAGGAAGTGTTCGCTGGGGGAAGGTTCGATGCTCATGTGCACATCCTAGGCTTGCGGGCCTGCTAGATAGAGGAAAGAGGATGCAGGATGTTCGGCGGAGTCAGCCCCGCGGCGTCCAGCTCCGCCCACAGCGCGTCCGGCACCCGCGGCTCGGCCAGTCCGGCGTTGCGGACGATCTGCTCCGGGGTCTCGGCGCCGAGCACGACGGTGGAGATCGCGGGATGCCGCAGCGGAAACTGGACGGCCAGCTGCGGGAGGGTGAACCCGTACGGCCGCGCGACGTCGGCGATCCTGCCCGCGCGCTCGACCAGGGCCGCAGGCGCGGCGCCGTAGTCGAACGTCGCCCCGGCTCCGGGCCGGTCGGTCGCGAGGATTCCCGAGTTGAAGACGGCGGCGATCACCACGTCCACCCCGCGCTCCAGCGCCGCGGGGAGGAGGTCGGCCCCGGCGGTCCCGTCGAGCAGTGTGTAGCGGCCCGCGCACATGACGACGTCGAGGTCCGTGTTCCGCACGAAACGCTCCAGCATCGCGGACTGGTTCATCCCCGCGCCGTAGGAGCGGATGACGCCCTGCGAGCGCAGCTCCTCCAGGGCGGGGAACGCGCCGTCCAGCGCCTCCCGCTCGTGCTCGTCGGGGTCGTGGACGAAGAGGATGTCGATGCGGTCGAGGCCGAGCCGGTTCAGCGAGTCCTCCACCGAGCGCAGGACGCCGTCGCGTGAGTAGTCGAGCCGCCGCCGCCGTGTCGACGGCACGTCGAACAGGTTGGCGATGTCGGTTTCGCCCGGCCGATACTCCGGGTTCGGCTCCAGCAGCCGGCCGACCTTGGTCGAGACCACGTACTCGTCGCGCGGGAGGCCGCGCAGCCCCTCGCCGAGGCGCTCCTCCGCCAGGCCGAGCCCGTAGTGCGGCGCCGCGTCGAAGTACCGGATGCCGGCCTCCCACGCCGCGGGCACGATCCCAGGCCACACGTCGTCCGGCCGCGCCGCGTACAGATTCCCCAGCGCGGCCACGCCGTAGCCGATCGGGCCCCGCTCGACGCGCGCCATCACGCTACCCTCCGGTCCTCGATCGCGTCGAGGTCCCATTCGATCCCGAGTCCCGGCGCGTCGGAGGCGACGCCGTGACCGTCGCGGACGACCAGCTCGCGCTTCGTCACCGCGCGCAGCTGCGGGATGTGCTCCAGGTAGAGCGCGTTGGGCACGGCGCAGCACAGCGACACGTGCAGCTCCATCAGGAAGTGCGGCGCCACGGCCACGTTGAACGACTCGGCCAGGTGCGCGACCTTCAGCCACGGCGTGATGCCGCCGACGCGCGCGACGTCCACCTGCACGATGGAGGCCGCGCCGGCCTGCAGGTACTCGCGGAAGTGCCCGACGGAGTACATGGACTCCCCCACCGCGATCGGCAGCGTGGTCGACTCCGCGAGCCGGCGGTGACCGGCGACGTCCTCGGCGGGCAGCGGCTCCTCGAACCAGAAGATGTCCAGCGGCTCGAACAGCGCTGCGCGGCGGATCGCCTCGGCTGCCGTCATCGACTGGTTCGCGTCGACCATGATGTCCATGCCGGGACCGACAGCGGCGCGCACCGCGGCGAGCCGCTCGGCGTCCTCGTGCCCGCGCGGCTTCCCGACCTTGATCTTCACGCCGTTCAGTCCGCGCCGTTGCGACTCGAGCGCCTGGGCGACCAGCTCGTCCGTGTCGAAGTGCAGCCAGCCGCCCTCGGTGTCGTAGAGCGGGATGCTCGGCCGCGACCCTCCGGCGGCGACCCAGAGGGGAAGCCCGGAGGCCTTGCAGCGCGCATCCCACACGGCGGTGTCCACGGCGGCGAGCGCCAGCGACGTGATCGCGCCGACTGTGGTCGCTCGCGTAGCCGAGAAGAGAGCGCGCCACACGGCCTCCGGACGATTGGCGTCCATCCCGACCAGCACGTCGAGCAGGCAGGTGCGCAGCAGGCTGAGCACAGCCTCCCCGCCCGTCCCGATCGTGTAGCTGTAGCCGATGCCCTCCACGCCGCCCGCGGTGCGGAGGCGGACGAAGATCGTCTCCTGCTTGAGGAACGACTGCACGGCGTCGGTGCGGACGGTCTCGACCTCGAGGTCGCTCAGCCATGCCTCGGCGCTGACGATGGTCCCGTCGACGGCGGTGCGGGCGGAGGGCGGGGCGAGGGTCATGGAGTCCTGCTTTCTGGTGATGGTCGGTGCGGTGGTGCGCGGCGTTGTCAGCGCCCGCCGAAGCCGCCGAGGGCGACGCCCTTGATGAGCTGCCGCTGCAGCACCGCGACGATGATCAGCGAGGGGATGATCGCGATGGTGGAGGCGGCCATCATCAGGCTCCACTGCGTCCCGTGCTCGCCGGTGAACATGGAGAGCCCGAGCGGCACGGTCGCGAGCTCCTGGCTGTTGATGATGATGAGCGGCCAGAGGTACGAGTTGTAGTACCCGACGAACGAGAACACCCCGAGCACCGAGATGGGCGCCGCGAGCTGCGGCAGGAGCACCGACCACAGCGTGCGGAACCGGGAGGCGCCGTCGATGATCGCGGCCTCCTCGTACTCGATCGGGATGGTCAGGAAGAACTGCCGCAACAGGAACGTGCCGAACGCCGTGAACGCGAACGGGATGATGAGCGCCACGTAGCTGTCGACCAGGCCGAGCTGGTTCATCATGATGAACAGCGGCACGACCAGGACCTCCTGCGGCAGCACGAGCGTGAGCCACGTACAGCAGGAACAGCCGGTCGCGGTACTTGAACCGCAGCCGCGAGAACGCGTAGGCCGACAGCACCGCCACGATCACCGAGAGCAGCGAGCCGCAGAGCGCGACGAAGAAGCCGTTGAAGATGAACCGGCCGAACGGCACGAGCGTCCAGGCGTCGACGAAGTTCGACCACTTGACCTCGGAGCCGATGAACGACGGCGTGGGCGAGAAGACCTCCGACTCGGGCTTGAGCGCCGAGAAGAACATCCAGATGAACGGGAACGTGAACAGCAGCGCCACGACCGCGACCGCCGCCGTGTTCAGCCAGGTCGTCGCGGCCGCCTTGCGCTGCGCGGGGCGCAGCCGGCGCCGCACCCGGGTCGCCTCACTTGTCATAGTTGACCCACCTCTTCTGTCCGGCGAACTGCAGCGCGGTGATGAGCATGACCACGATGAACAGCATCCACGCGAGCGCGGACGCGTAGCCCAGCCGGTCGAACACGAAGCCGTTGCGGTACAGGTACAGCACGAAGGTGTTCGTGGACTCGCCCGGTCCGCCCTGCGTCAGGATCTGCGGCTGCACGAAGACCTGGAAGGCCCCGATCATCGTCATGGTCATGGTGAAGAACAGCGCGGGCGAGATCATCGGGAGGATGATCGAGCGCATCCGCTGCCAGGCGTTCGTGCCGTCCATCCGGGAGGCCTCCAGCAACTCCTTCGGGATGCCGGCGATGCCCGCCGAGAGCACGATCACGTTGTAGCCGAACGACTGCCACACCGACATCGCGATGACCGACGCCAGCGCGAACCGGGAGTCGGAGAGCCAGCTCGGCCCCTGGATGCCGATCGAGTGCAGCGCCGAGTTGACGATCCCGTTGTCACTGAGCAGCAGCCGCCAGACCAGCGCGTTGGCGACCATCGGCGTGATGGCCGGCAGGAAGAAGATGACCCGCCAGAAGCCGGCGCCCTTGACCCGCGTGTTCAGCCACAGCGACACCGCGAGGGCGAGCGCCAGGTTCAGGGCGGTGTAGACGAACGCGAAGATCACGGTGTTCAGGAGCACCGTGTAGAACGTCGGGTCGCTGAACAGCTTCTGGTAGTTGGCGAAGCCGACGAAGGTCGGCGAGCCGAACAGCGGCCACTCGAAGAAGCTGATGACCAGCGACCCGAGCAGCGGCACCACGATGAAGAACGTGAAGCCGGCGAGCCCCGGCCACAGGTAGGCCAGGGCGGTGAGCCCGTCGCCCCTGCGCTTCTTCCGGCCGCGCGGCGGCGTGGGATGCGGCACATGGAACGGCCGGGTCTCGGGCGCGGCGGGCGCCGCCGTCTCCTCCGAGACGACGGCGCCCGTGATCAGTGGCGAGGACATCCGCCTACTGCCCCACCGAGTTCTGGATGGTGGTCATGACATCCTTGGCCGTCTTGTCACCCCGGTAGCCCTCGACGCCGTACTGGGTGAAGAGGGTCTCGACCTGGTTCCAGGTCGGGGTGGTGAGCTGCGCCTTGGCGTCCTTCAGCAGGGCCTGCACCGCGCTGTACGCCTCAGCGGACTTGCCGTCCGCCCAGGCCGACTGCGCGTCGGGACGCGACGGGACGATGCCGCGCTTCTCGGCCTGACCCTTCAGGACGCTGGTGTCGGTCATGGCCATGATCGCCTTGAACGCGCTGTCCGGGTCCTTGCAGTTCTTCGCGATGCCGAAGCCGGAGCCCGCCGTCATGCCCCTGGCGTCGCCCGACGCGGTCGGGACGATGGTGACGCCGAGCTTGAACTTGGCGGCGGCGGCGAAGGTGCCGTACATCCACGGTCCCTCGATGAGCATGTCGCTCGCGCCGGAGGTGAACGCCGACTGGGCGACGTCGCTGCCGTCCGCGGCCTCCGGGGCCTTGGCGATGCCCTCCTTGGAGACCAGGTCGAAGTACGACTGCACCGAGTCGACCAGCTTGGAGTTGGTCAGGTCGAGCTTGCCGCCCTTGACCGCCTCGGCGCCGTCGGCGATGGCCCACGCGTTCGGGATGAAGAAGCCCGGCTCGATGGCGAGCGCCTTGTGGTCGGCCGTGGTCAGCTTCTTCGCGTCGGAGAGGAACTGGTCACGGGTGTAGGTCGCGCTCGGCAGGGCGAGACCGGCCTTCTGGAAGGCGTCCGCGTTGTAGTAGAGGACGATCGGCTCGGCGTCGTAGGGGATGGCGCGGATGCTGCCGTCCACCGTCATGCCCTTGAGCATGGACGAGTCGAACTTCGAGGTGTCGAGCTTGTACTTCTTGATCAGGTCGGTCAGCGGCATCAGCAGCCCGGAGAGCTCCTGCGCGCGGGCGGCCTGCGTGGTCAGCAGGCAGGGCGGGTTGGACCCGCTCAGCCGGGTCTTGACCTTCGTCCAGTAGTCGTTGAAGCTCGGGCCCTCGATCGTCACGTCCAGCTTGGGGTCGACCTTCTTGCCGAGGTCGATGAAGCCCTGCCACTGGTCGCGGTCGCTCTGACTGCTGACCCAGGTGTACATGCTGATCGGGCCGCCGGCGGCGTTTCCGCCTCCGCCGCCCGCACACCCGGCGAGCGCGGTGAGCGCTCCTGCCAGCAGAATGGCGGTACCGGCCCGTACCGCTGCGCGCTTGGTTCGTGGTGTCACTTGCTGTGCCTCCTCCATTGGATTCATCAAGGTGATCGCCGTGTTGGCGCGATCCTATAGGGTGTTTGATATAGGTTTCAAGTAGTCCGGGACGTCTATCCCGCTACCGGCTCGAAGTCGATCGCGATCACGTCGATCGGCGCTCCCGAGGCTGTGGGCGCGGGGATGTGCAGCTCCCCGAGCGCCTCGCCGCTCTGCTCCGCCTGCTCGTGGACCTCCACGTTGACCTCGAACGGCAGTTCCTCGCCCGTCGCCAGCAGCCGTACCGAGCGGACCCGCTCGACCGGGATGCCGCGCACGATCACCTGCTCGATCGGCCGCATGACCAGGTGGAGGTACAGCGTCCCCTGCCGCGCGGTCGACGGACCGTAGAAGTCGACGCCCGTGGTGGGCGAGACGCCGACGACGCTCTCCGCGTGGGCATCCATCCAGGCGCCGATCTCCTCCAGCGTCCGCACCTGCGACCCGTTGAGGCTGCCGTCGCCCTTCGGCCCGATGTTGAGCAGGAGGTTGCCGCCGCGGGAGGCGACCTCGATCAGCGTGGTGAGCAGCGACACCGTGCTCTTGCTCTTGGTGTCGCCGGGCCGCCACGCCCACATCTGGCCGATGGTGAGGCAGAGCTCCCATGGGCCCTCCGGCGCCGTCACCGGGAAGCCCTGCTCGGGCGTCTTGTAGTCGCCCTGGCCGAGCAGCCGGTCGTTGATCACGACGTCCGGCTGGAGGGACTTGATCAGCGCGCGCAGCCCGGCGCTGTCCCACTCCTCCTCCGACCGCTCCCACTCGCCGTCGAACCAGAGCAGGTCGATCGTGCCGTAGCCGGTGAGCAGCTCGGTGAGCTGGCCACGCAGGTAGTCCTGGTAGCGCGTCCACTGCTCGGGCGTCGGGCGGCGATGGCGGTCGTCGGCGACGGGGGTGCCCGCGTTGGCGGGGTCGCCGGCCGCCGGCCAGTGCTCCAGCGCATACGGCCGGTCGTCCATCGTGAAGGCCGGGTAGTCCGGGTGGTTCCAGTCCGGGAGGCTGTAGTAGATGCCGACGCGGATGCCCTCCGCGCGGACGGCCTCCACGAACTCCCGCGTGATGTCGCGGCCGAACGGCGAGTGCTGGATGCCGAACTCGGAGTGCGCGGTGTGGAACATCGAGTAGCCCGCGTGGTGACGTGCCGTGAAGACCACGTAACGCGCGCCCGCCTGCTTGGCGAGCCGGGCCAGAGCGACAGCGTCCCACTCGACCGGGTCGAACGTCGCGGCGGTCGACTGGTACTGCTCGACCGTCACAGTGTCCTCGACGCGGTCCGAACCGGGGATGATGGAACGACCGACCAGCGGCCAGGAGATCTCGATCCCCTGCTGGCTGGCGTGGTCCCAGTGCACGAACAGGCCGAAGCCGGCGCCGGTGAACCATTCGCCGCCGGGCAGCTTCACGAGGTCTGCGCGCACGAACGCGTCGGGCGCCGCATTGAGGATGGGGGTCACGGAACGAACTCTCCTTCGAGTAGGTCTTTCAGAGCCAAGCCTATTGCCTATAGGATATCGGCCAACGGATCGATCCACAACGATTCCGCCCCCACCACATCCATTCAGCGCAGAAGGAGCCTCAGCGTGGCCATGTTCAAAGACGACCCCGTCCGCCCCGAGAACTACCGCCGGTTCGAGCGCGAGGTCCCGCAGTGGTTCGGAGACGCCAAGCTCGGGGTCTTCGTGCACTGGGGCCCGTACTCGGTGCCCGCCTGGGCGGAGCCGATCGGCGAGCTCGGCACCATCGAGAAGGAGTACTGGTTCCGGCACAACCCGTACGCCGAGTGGTACTACAACACCATCCGCATCGAGGGCAGCCCCGCGGCCGAGCACCAGCGCGAGGTCTACGGCGGCGCCCCGTACGACGACTTCCTCGACCAGTGGGACCCGGCCGAGTTCGACCCGGAGGAGTTCATCGCCCTGGTGAAGAGCACCGGCGCAGGCTACTTCGTGCCGACCACCAAGCACCATGACGGCGTCACCCTCTGGGACGCCCCGGGCACCGACGGCCGCAACACCGTCGCCCGCGGCCCCCGCCGCGACCTCGTGGGCGCGTTCGAGAAGGCCACCCGCGACGCCGGCCTCCGCTTCGGCGTCTACTACTCGGGAGGCCTCGACTGGCACTTCTCGCAGCTGCCGCCGATCACCTCGGACGGCCAGGCGTTCGGCCGCCCGGTCGACGCGGCCTACGCCGAATACGCGTACACCCACGTCGATGACCTGATCGAGCGCTACTCCCCCGACATCCTCTGGGGCGACATCGAGTGGCCCGACGCCGGCAAGCCGTCCGGCCCGTTCAGCATGGAGAAGCTGTTCGAGAAGTTCTACGCCGCCCGCCCGGATGGCGTCTCCAACGACCGCTGGGGCGAGACGCACTGGGACTTCCGCACCAGCGAGTACCAGCAGGGCACCGACGTGGAGGCCTCCGGCGCCTGGGAGAACTGCCGCGGCATCGGCTTCTCGTTCGGCTACAACCAGGTCGAGGACGAGACGCACCTGCTCAGCGGTCGCGACGCGGTGAAGTCGTTCGTCGACATCGTCTCCCGCGGCGGCAACCTGCTGCTCAACGTGGGACTGACCGCGCGCGGGACGGTCCCCGACCTGCAGCGGCGGACGCTGGAGCACCTGGCCGCCTGGAACGCCGTGAACGGTTCGGCCGTGTTCGGGTCGACCACGCTCGACGCCTCGCTCGCGTCGGCCTCCGACGACCCGTGGGTGCGCTGGACCCGCACCGGCGACACCGCGAACGCGTTCGTGGACGCGACCGGCGAGGTCCGCCTCCCGGCCTCCGCGCGCGTGGATGCGGCGAGCGCCCGCCTCGCCGACGGCACCCCGGTCGCGGCCTCCCGCGACGGCGACGCGATCGTCGTGACCCTGCCGGAGCCGGCCGTCGCCGGCCCGACCCTCATCCGCTTCGACCTGGCCGCCTGAGATGACGGTCGACGCCCACCTGCACCTCTGGGATCTGGAGCGGGTCGCGTACCCGTGGCTGACCGACGCGCTCGCGCCGATCAACCGGACCTTCGCGTTCGGCGAGGTGCAGCCCCAGCTGGAGGCGGCGGGCGTCGACCGGGTCGTCCTGGTCCAGGCCGCGAACTCGGTGGAGGACTCGGCGGCGATGTTCGCCGTGTCCTCCCCGCTGGTCGCCGGGGTCGTGGCCTGGGTCGACCTGCTCGACCCGGCGGCGGCCGCGCGTCAGCTCGATGAGTGGTCGTCTCATCCGTCGTTCGTCGGGGTGCGGCACCTCATCCACGACGAGCCGGACGCCGACTGGCTGGGGCGGCCGGAGGTGCGCGCGTCGCTCGCGCTGCTCGCGGCGCGCGGTCTCAGCTTCGACGTGATCGGCGTGCTCCCCCGGCACCTGGAGCACGCGGTGTCGATCGCGGACGAGCTCCCGTCGTTGCGACTCGTCATCGACCACCTCGGGACCCCGCCGGTCGGGGCCGACTCAGCGGAGCCGTGGGCGGCTCTCCTCACCGAGCTCTCGCAGCGCCCGAACGTGTCGGTCAAGCTGTCCGGCCTGACCACGCTCGGCGGCGGAGCGGACGCCGCGCGCCTGCGGCCGTACGTCGCGCACGCGTTCGAGACCTTCGGACCGGCGCGCGTCCTGTACGGCGGCGACTGGCCGGTGTCGACGCTGTCGGGCCCCTACGCGGAGACCTGGACGGTGACCCAGGACCTGCTCGCCGGGCTCTCCGCCCCCGAGCGCGCCGACGTGCTCACGCACGCCGCCGAGCGCGCCTACCGCCTGCCCTCCGGAACGTGACCAGTCGCGGAAATCCCTCGGCGATTTCCGCACCTACTCACTGTTCGGAGCAGAGTGTCGCGGAGAATGGGCGGATGGAGACTTCGGCCGGCGGTTCGGACGTTCTCGCGCGGCGCGCTCTCGCGCTGGCCCGGGACGAGGGGCGCGTGATCATCGGGATCGTCGGGAGCCCGGGCTCCGGCAAGACGACCCTTGCGCGCGCCGTCGTGGAGGCCGCCGACCGCCAGGCGGGCGAGCCCGTCGCCGCGTACCTCCCGATGGACGGCTTCCACCTCGCCGACGCCACCCTGGAGTCGCTCGGCCGCCGCGACAGGAAGGGCGCGATCGACACCTTCGACGGCTGGGGCTTCGTCGCGCTGCTGGAGCGCGTGCTCGCCGAGCGCGACCATCCCGTCTACGCGCCGGCGTTCGACCGCGCGGTCGGGGAGCCCATCGCCGGGAGCCTCGCCGTCCTGCCCGGCACGCGACTGATCGTCGTGGAGGGCAACTACCTGCTGGCGCCGTCCGACCCGTGGTCGCGCATCCCACGCCTGCTGGCCGAGTCGTGGTTCGTCGCCACCCCGGAGGAGGAGCGGCTGCGCCGGCTCGTCGACCGGCACACCCGCCACGGCCGCACCCCGGAGGCCGCCCTCGCCTGGGCGCGCGATGTCGACGGCGCCAACGCCCGCCTCATCGAGCCGACCGCGGCGAGCGCCACGCTCATCGTGGACGGCGGACTCCCAGTCGGCGCTGCTTAGGCTGGGAGGATGACCGACACTTTCGACACTGTCACGATGTTCGGCGCGGACTGGTGCCGCGACTGCATCCGCTCCAAGTCCCTCCTCGACCGCCTCGGCGCCGACTACGAGTACATCGACCTCGTCGCCCGCCCGGAGGAGGCCGACCGCGCCCACGCGATCAGCGGCCGCACCAACATCCCGGTGATCGTGTTCCCGGACGGGCGGCACCTCGTGGAGCCGAGCGACGCGGAGCTGCAGGCGGCGCTGGAGGTCTAACCCGCCAGCACCACCAGCTCCCGCGTCGACCGCGTCATCGCCACATACCGATCGACCGCTCCCTCAATCCCGTCCCCGAACCCGTCCGGGTCGAGCAGCACCACCAGGTCGAACTCGAGCCCCTTGGACTGGGCGGGCGTGAGGACCCGAAGGCGGTCGGATGGCGACGACCACCCCGCCGAGGCCGCGATCACGCACCCGATCCCCGCCGGGTTCTCGTCGAGCCACCGCGCCACGATCCCGTCCAGGTCGTCCCGCCGACCGCGCACCACCGGCAGCCCGCTGGTGCGCACCGACGTCGGGACATTCGCGTCGGGGATGGCCGCCCGGATCACCGGCTCGGCCTCGGCCATGATCTCCTCCGGCGTCCGGTAGTTGACGGTCAGCGTGGAGACGCGCACGTCCGGGATGCCTGCCGCGGCCAGCCGCCCGGCCCACGAGTCCGTGAACCCGTGCCGCGCCTGCGCCCGGTCGCCCACGATCGTGAGGCTGCGCGACGGGCAGCGCCGCAGCAGCATCCGCCACTCGGCGTCGGTGAGCTCCTGGGCCTCGTCTACGACGATGTGCGCGAACGGGCCGGCGAGCAGGTCGGGGTCAAGGCTCGGGAGGGCGGCCTCGTCGATCAGGGAGCGCTGCGCGTCCTCTACCTTCAGCATCGTGACCAGCCCCTCGCCGTCGTCGGCGGCGATCAGGTCGTCCACCACCCGGTTGCGGCCCTCGCGCTCGAACGCGAGCACGGCCTCCCGCTCGCGCGCCACCCGGTTCGCGCCCGGGTCGCCGATCCGCTGCCGTGCGGCGTCGAGCAGCGGGAGGTCGGACAGCGTCCATGCCTGAGGCTGCTCCCGCTGCAGCGCTCGCACCTCCTCGTCGGTCAGCCACGGCGCGCACGCCCGCAGGTAGGCCGGCACCGAGAACAGGTCGCCGAGCACGCCCGCCGGGTCGAGCAGCGGCCAGGCGCGGGTGAAGGCCGCGCGGAGCCCGTCGTTCCGCGTGAGCTGGCGGCGCAGGGCGGCCTCCGGGATCGCGTCGCCGGCCTTCGCCGTCAGGATCGTCAGCAGCTCCTCCCACACCTCGTCGCGCGCCTCGTCGTGCGGCGCACCCGCTCCTGCCGCGTCGAACGCGTCTGCCCAGTCGTCGGGCGTCAGCGGGAGGTCGGCCCACTCGGTCTCCACGACCATCCCGCGTGACGGCGGGACCTCGTGGTACCGGACGGCCCGCTCGACCGCGCTCACCATCGCGGCCGACGCCTTGAGCCGCGCGACCTCGGCGTCGGCCTCCGGCTCGGCTGTCGCGCCCTCCGGCAGCAGGTCGCGCAGCGTGCAGAGCTGCACCCCCTCCTCGCCGAGGCTCGGCAGCACGTCGGAGACGTAGGCGAGGTAGGCCGGGCTCGGCCCGACGAACAGCACGCCGCCGTGCCCCTGCGACAGCCGCGGGTCGGAGTACAGCAAGTAGGCGGCGCGGTGCAGCGCGACGACCGTCTTGCCGGTGCCCGGGCCGCCGTCGACCACGAGCGCGCCGCGGGAGCCGTCGCGGATGATGGCGTCCTGGTCGGCCTGGATGGTCGCGAGCACGTCCCGCATCCGCGGCGACCGGCTCGCGCCGAGGCTCGCGATGAAGGCGGACTGGTCGTCCAGCGCGGCCCGCTCGGTGGCGTCGTCGAGGGCGTCGGGCGCGAAGACCTCATCCCAGTAGTCGGCCACCCGGCCCTTCGCCCAGCGGTAGCGGCGTCGGCTGACCAGCCCCATCGGCTCCCCGAGCGTCGCCCCGAAGAACGGCTCGGCGGCGGGTGACCGCCAGTCCACGAGCAGCTTCTCGCCGTCGTCGCCGGTGAGCCCGAAGCGGCCGATGTAGACGGTCTCCGCGTCCTCGGCGACCATCCGCCCGAGGCACACGTCGATTCCGAACCGGCCGAGCGCGCGCAGCCGGGCGCTCAGCCGCCGGACCTCCGTGTCCCGGTCGAGCGCCTTCTGCCCGTGACCACCCGGCGCGCGCAACTCGGCGGCGAGCTGGTCGGACAGCTCAGCGACGGTCCGCCGGAGGGTGTGATCGATGGCGGCGAAGTGCCGTTCGTCGGCGGCGATGAGGGCGGGAACAGACTTGGCGCGGAGGTTCTCGGGCAGGGCGAAGGCAGGCGAGGAGGCAGTCACGATCGACGATTCTCCGCCCGCACCGGGGCCTTGCGGCAAGCCCCCTGCCCTCCCGTATCCTGGAAATGCAGGGGGAAGCGTCACACCAGTCGCGCGGGGGCGCCGTGGCCGGGGCAGACCAGCCGGGGAGCGGAGGCCGTGATCGCGGCGAGGGTCGCATCCGCCGCCGCGCGGTCGCTGAGGAGCAGGCCCGGGAGGTGGACGAGCCGCCCGTTCGAGACGCGGCCGGCGTCGCCGATGAACGCGACCCCGCGCCAGCGCACCAGGTGGTGCCCGGGCGTGTGGCCCGGCGCAGGAACCGCGACGACGCCGGGTGCGACCTCCGTCTCCTCCGTGTCGGGGAGCTCGGTCAGGTCCGGCAGTTCGGGGCGGCCCAGCCACCCCGTCCGGAACATCGCGCGGCGCATGCGCGTGGGCGGCGGCTCCACGCCGCGCAGAATGCCGGCATCTGCGGCGCCCAGCCAGACCCGCGCGCCCGTCGCGCGCTGCACGGCCGCGGCCCCGCCGACGTGGTCGGGGTCGTAGTGCGTCAGGACGACGTCGGTCACCCTCGGGATGCTCGCCGCCGCGAGCTCGGCCACCACGGCCTCCGCCCCGGACCGGAGCCCGGTGTCGACGAGCACCGCGCGGTCGCCCTCTTCGATCAGGTAGGCGTTGCCGGCGCGGGCGGACTGCAGCCGATGGACTCCAGGGATCACTTCGCGCATGAGCGGGATGCTAGTCCGCGTGCAGCACCCCGACATCGCCGAGTTGAGACGCGAGGCCCGTGAGCGCGCGCGCCCGCCCGCGGTGGCCGTTCGACGGCACGGTGTCGGCGGCCCCGACGTCGCCGCCGCGGACGACGTGATCGCCGCGGCCGGACGCTTCCACGACTTCTGAGCGCCCGGCGATCCATAAGCCGGACCGCACAATCCCATCCACACCTCCTGTTGGACTTCTCGCGGCTTCCGGCGGAGGCTGGCGCCATGACAGACATGCAGTACACGCAGCTCGGCCGCTCCGGACTGAAGGTGTCGCGCCTCGTGCTCGGCACGATGAACTTCGGGCCGGAGACCACGGCGGAAGACTCGTACGGGATCATGGACGCCGCCCACGCGGCGGGAATCAACTACTTCGACACCGCGAACGTCTACGGCCGCAGCAAGGGCCACGGCGCGACCGAGACGATCATCGGCGACTGGTTCGCGCAGGGCGACGGCCGTCGCGAGCGGACCGTCCTCGCCACCAAGCTCTACGGAGCGATGGGCGACTGGCCCAACGAGGGCAAGCTGTCCGCGCTGAACATCCGCCGAGCACTCGACGCCAGCCTGAAGCGGCTGCAGACCGACTACATCGACATCTACCAGTTCCACCACGTCGACCGGGACACCCCCTGGGACGAGATCTGGCAGGCCATCGACGTCGCCGTCGCGCAGGGCAAGATCCTCTACGCGGGGTCGAGCAACTTCGCCGGCTGGCACATCGCGACGGCCCAGGCGGAGGCCCGCAGGCGCGACCTCCTCGGCCTGGTCAGCGAGCAGTCCATCTACAACCTCCTCACCCGCCAGGTGGAGCTGGAGGTGCTGCCCGCCGCCCAGGCGAACGGCGTCGGCGTGATCGCGTGGTCTCCGCTGCACGGCGGCCTTCTCGGCGGCGTGCTGCGCAAGCAGAACGAGGGCCGGCGCCGCCTCGAGGGTCGCGCCGCGGAGACGCTCGCCACCCACCGCGACGCCATCGAGGCGTACGAGTCGTTCGCCGCCGAGCTGGGCCACGAGCCGGGCGACATCGCCCTCGCGTGGCTGCTCACCCGCCCCGGCGTGACCGGCCCGATCATCGGCCCGCGCACGCGCGACCAGCTCGACGCCGGCATCCGCGCGCTCGACGTCCACCTGGACGACGCGGCGCTCGCCCGACTGGACGAGATCTTCCCCGGCCACAAGACCGCCCCCGAGCACTACGCCTGGTAACCCCCTCCCCATCACCCTCCCCTCCCGCCGAGGGGCACGTTGTTGTCACTTTCGCGCACGAAAAGTGGCAACAACGTGCCCCTCGCGCGTCGCTCCATTCCGAACACGCAAGGAGAACACATGAAGTACCGCGCACTGGCCGACCTCCAGGTGTCCGCGATCGGCCTCGGCGGAATGCCCATGTCGATCGAGGGGCGCCCCGACCGCTCCCGCTCGATCGGGACCATTCACGCGGCGCTCGACGCGGGCGTCACCCTGATCGACACGGCCGATGCCTATCACGTCCACGCCGACGAGGTCGGGCACAACGAGGAGCTCATCGCCGAGGCGCTGCGCACCTGGAGCGGCGACGCGTCCACGGTGCTGGTGGCGACGAAGGGCGGCCACCTGCGCCCGGGCGACGGCAGCTGGACCGTCGACGGACGCCCCGAGCACATCCGGGAGGCCGCGGTCGAGTCGCTGCGCCGGCTCGGCGGCGACGCGCTCGGGCTGTACCAGTTCCACCGGCCCGACCCGAGCGTCCCCTACGCCGAGTCGGTCGGCGCCGTCCGCGACCTCCTCGACGAGGGGCTGATCCGCTACGCCGGCATCTCGAACGCCGACCCGGACCAGATCCGCCAGGCGCAGGACATCCTGGGCGGCCGGCTGGCGTCGGTGCAGAACCAGTTCTCGCCGGCCTTCCGGTCCAGCGAGCCCGAGCTGAGCCTGGCCGACGAGCGGGGAATCGCGTTCCTGCCCTGGAGCCCCCTGGGCGGCATCTCGAACGCGGGCGGCCTCGGAGACCGGTTCGCGCCGTTCGCCGACGTCGCGTCCGCCCGCGGCGTGAGCCCGCAGGTCGTTGCGCTGGCCTGGCACCTCGCCCAGAGCCCGCAGGTCATCCCGATCCCGGGCTCGTCGCGACCGGAGACCATCCTGGACTCGCTCACGGCAGTGGACGTCGAGCTCACGCCGGAGGAGCTGGCGACGCTGAACGCAGCGTAGCCGGTCAGGCAGCGGTCGTGGAGGCGTCGGCGGGAGTCGGCGCCTCCACCCGTGCGAGCTGTCGCAGGAACGCCGCCGCCGCCGGGCTCGGCTCGTCCGACACCGCCACCGCGACGGTCCACTCCGGCACGTCCCCACTGAGCGCGACGGCCCGCAGCTGCTCCGGCCGCTTGCGCGCGAAGCTCGCCGGGACCACCGCGATGCCGAGGTTGTAGCCGACCAGGTCGAGCAGGGGGTGGACGTCGTTGACCTCCATCGCTGCGCGGTAGTCGAAGCCGGCCGCCGCGAACGCCCGCCGGGCCAGCGTCTGGGCGGCCCAGCCCTCCTGGAAGCCGACCAGCGGCTCGCCGCGCAGGGCCTCGATCGGGATGCTGTCCTGCGCCGCGAAACGGTGCTCCGGGTGGCAGAGCACGAGCAGCGACTGGGTGCTCAGCGGGCGCAGCCGCACACCGCTCGGCGCGTGGCCGGTGTCGACGACCACGGCGACGTCCGCGCGGCCGCCGGCGACGGCCTCCACCAGCTCCTCCGACCCCGAGTACCGCAGCCGGACCTCCACGCCGGGGTTCGCCGTGCGGAAGGCCGCGAGCTCGGCCGGGAGGTCGACCGACCCGAGGCACGGCTCGGCGCCGATCGTCAGGCGTCCGCGCAGCAGGCCGCGGACGGCGGCCACGGCGTTGCGGGCCGCGGCGGCACTCGCCAGCGTGCGCACCGAGTCCGCGAGCAGCGCCTGGCCGGCCGTCGTCAGCTCGACGCGGCGCGTGCTCCGGATGAACAGCGAGGTGCCCAGCTCCTGCTCCAGCGAGCGGATGGAGGCCGACAGCCCGGACTGGGAGATCTGCAGCAGTTCCGCCGCGCGCGTGAAGTGCCGCTCTTCCGCGACGGTGACGAAGTGCTCGAGCTGGCGAAGTTCCATTCAGCAATAGTACGTGTCAATCACGCGCCCACCATCACCCTGGCAAGTGGCCGATTCGGCACGAATGTCGACTCTGCGCGCTTCATACTCGCGATTCGTGCCGAATCGGTGCCGCCCGGGCACAATGAGCACCATGCGCATCCTGCTGATCGGCGCCGGTGGCGTCGGAAACGCCATCGCGAAGATCGCCGCCCGCCGCTCGTTCTACGAGTCGATCGTCGTCAGCGACTACGACCTGTCCCGCGCGGAGGCCACGGTCGCGTGGATCCGCGAGCGGCACGGCGAGCAGGTCGCCCGCCGCTTCACCGCGAGCCGCATCGACGCCTCCGACCCGAGCTCGGTCGCTGCCGTCGCGCGCGAGCACCGCGCCACCCACGTGATGAACGCCGTCGAGCCCTCCTTCGTGGAGTCGATCTTCGCCGGCGCGCTCTCGGCGGGCGCCGACTACCTCGACATGGCGATGAGCCTCTCCCACCCGCACGAGACCGAGCCGTACCGCCGCACCGGCGTCAAGCTCGGCGACGCCCAGTTCGCCGAGCACCAGCGCTGGGAGGCCGCGGGCCGCCTGGCACTGGTCGGCATGGGCGTCGAGCCCGGCCTGTCCGACGTGTTCGCCCGCTACGCCTCCGACGAGCTGTTCTCGCACATCGACGAGCTGGGCACGCGCGACGGCGCGAACCTGGTGGTCCGCGACGACGACGGCAACGAGATCTTCGCGCCGTCCTTCAGCATCTGGACCACCATCGAGGAGTGCCTCAACCCTCCGGTGATCTTCGAGAAGCGCCGCCTCGCCCAGGAGGGCGACGGCTGGTTCACCACCCCGCCGTTCAGCGAGCCGGAGGTCTTCGACTTCCCCGAGGGCATCGGCCCGGTCGAGTGCGTCAACGTCGAGCACGAGGAGGTGCTGCTGATGCCGCGCTGGCTGGACGCCGAGCGGGTGACCTTCAAGTACGGCCTCGGCGCCGAGTTCATCGGCGTGCTCAAGACGCTGCACCTGCTCGGGCTGGACTCCACCACGCCCCTGCGGGTCCGGAGCGCGGCGGGCCCGGTGGAGGTCGCCCCGCGCGACGTGGTCGCCGCGGCTCTCCCCGACCCGGCCGGCATCGGCTCGCGGATGACCGGCAAGACCTGCGCCGGCGTCTGGGTGACCGGCACGGGGAAGGACGGCCTCCCCCGCAGCGTGTACCTGTACCACGTGTCCGACAACGAGTGGACGATGCGCGAGTACGACGCGCAGTGCGTGGTCTGGCAGACGGCGCTCAACCCGGTGATCGCGCTGGAGCTGCTCGCGAACGGGACCTGGAGGGGCGCCGGCGTGCTCGGCCCGGAGGCGTTCCCGGCCCGGCCGTTCCTGGAGCTGATGGAGCGGCCGGTGGCGGAGGGCGGCTACGGCCAGGCCTGGGGGCTGCGGGAGCCCTGACCTCCGGCGCCTCGCTACCGGCGCCCGCGCTAGAGGCGCAGCACGCTCGGGCGCGGAAGCCCGAGGTCTTCGAGGAGGTCGCCCAGCTTCCGGTCCAGCTCGTAGCCGGCCTGCGTGATCTTGTTGTTGCCGAACCCTCGCAGCGGCGCGCTCGGCTGCTCCACGCTGAGCACGGTGCGGCCTCCACCGTCGTCGTGGAGTTCGACGCGGATCGGCGAGTAGAGCAGCGCGCCCGCGTCGTGCCGGTACATCCGCGCGGCCGTCGCGTAGTCGCCGACGAGGTAGCTCACGCTCGCCGTGTCGACACCGCCCACCCGCATGACCGGGCGCGGGTCGCCGGTCCAGAACCGCACGAGGCCGTGCATCCCCGGCCCTTCGAGCATGCGCGTCAGGGTCGACCAGTCGGCGCCCTGGTCCAGGAGGCCGCTCTGCAGCCTCCGGTCGAGCTCGGGCACCTGCTCCTCGAACGCGCGCCGGAGCTGCGCGAACGGCACCTCGGCCTCCAGCTCGATGCGCCGCGCCTCGACGGTGTGGATGCGCTCGGTCGCGCGGTACGTCACGCGACCACGGTGCCGGCCGCGGACGGCACCGCGAACGGCGGGACGCTCACTCCGTCGGTCAGCGCCTCGGCCGGGTCGGCGCCGACCGCGAGGATGCGGTTGTCGCCGTCGACGTGCACGACCGTCGGCACGAAGCTCGTCGCCTCCGCGTTGTCGAGCTGGGCGTAGGAGATGACGATGACGGTGTCGCCGACCTCCGCCAGGTGCGCCGCCGCCCCGTTCACCCCGATGACGCCGCTGCCGCGCTCACCGGCGATCAGGTAGGTCTCGAACCGGGAGCCGTTGGTCACGTCGACGACGGCGACCTGCTCGCCGGGCAGCAGGTCGGCGGCCTCCATCAGGGCGAGGTCGACGGTCAGCGAGCCGACGTAGTGGAGGTCGGCGTGGGTGACGGTGGCGCGGTGGATCTTCGACTTGAACATGGTGCGGAGCACGGGACGTTCCTTTCGTGGCCTGCATCCATTGTCCCGCTGTTCGGGTCGCCGTCGTCCCGCACGGGAGAATGGAGCGTGCACAACCTCGGACTCCTCTTCGACGTCGACGGCCCGATCGCCAGCCCCGTCACCCGGACCATCGCCATCCGCAGCATCGTCACCGACCTGGTCGCGATAACCGCTGCGGGCGTGCCGATCGCGTTCATCACGGGCCGCTCCGGCGACTTCATCCGTCACCAGGTGGTCGCGCCGCTGTGCGACGCCGGCCTGGGCGACGCGCTGGAGTCGCACGGCGCGCGGATGTTCGGCGTCTTCGAGAAGGGAGGCGCGTGGGCTCCGATCACGGGTGAGGGGATGGGTGAGATCGCGGTCGACGCGTCGGTCGCCCTGCCCGATGCGGCGGTCGATGGCATCCGGACGCTGGTCCGGGAGCGGTTCGCCGACACGATGTTCTTCGACGAGACGAAGCGCGCGATGATCTCCGTCGAGCAGCGCACCGACGTGGACTCGGTGACGTACCAGGAGGCCCAGACCCGTTTCGAGGACGCCGCCTTCGACCTCCTGACCGGGCTAGGCCTCGGCCTGCGCTACGGCGAGCGCGTCGCCCCGGATGCGCAGGGGAGGTCCCGTTCCGCATCGACCCGACGATCATCTCCACCGACATCGAGTCCGTGCTGCTCGATAAGGATCGCGGTGCCCAGCGCGCGTTCGACTATTTCGCCGAGCGCGGCCCGCTGCCGCACCGCTGGCGTTCCGTGGGCGACTCCCGCAGCGACTACAAGATGGCGGACTACGTCCACAGCACGGGCCGGGAGGTCGCCCACGTGGACGTGCGGCCGGCCGACGGCGTGCTGGAACGGCCGTACGAGGTCATCACGATCGGCGACGCGGTGCACGACACCGCCGGCGCGGAGTTCCTGGCGCACTGGCGTCGCGAGCTGGGGCTGGAGGAGTAGGGCCGCTCACGCCGCGCGGCCGCGCACCCTCGCGATCGACTCGCGCATCTCCGGCGCGAGCTCCAGCTGCCCGGCCTCCTCCGCCGCCACCAGCGCGTCGGCCTGCTCGGCGTCCGCGGCCGTGAACCACGACGCGATCGTGACCCCGTGTCCCGGCCGGCGCACGACCTCCACCGCATCGCCCGCCCCCACAGTGCCGGTGTGCACGATCGACAGGTACGCGCCCACGCGCCCCGCCTCGGTGAACCGGCGCACCCACTGCGGCTCGCGCATCCGGCGCTGGAACGTCGCGCACGGCGTGCGCGGACAGGTCACCTCCACCACCAGCTTCTCGCCGATCCGCCAGCGCTCGCCGATCTCGGCGCCGTCGACGTCCAGGCCGGCGATGCGCAGGTTCTCGCCGAAGAGTCCGGGAGGGATGGGCCGGCCGAGCTCCGCCGCCCACCACGCAGCGGCCTCGTCGGCGTACGCGTAGAGCGCCTTCGTGGCGCCGCCGTGGTGCTTGCGGTCCGCCTGGACGTCGCCGTACAGCCCGAACCCGCGCACCTTCAGCCGCGACTCCACCGGCTGCTTGTCGATCGCCGTCACGCCCACGTTGCCGTCATCCGGCCGCAGCTGCGCAACCCGGCACACCGCCAGAATCCGCGCTCCGTCATCCCGACTCGCCATGCCCTCCAGTATGCCGACAGGACCGCCGCGCTCCTACCGCACCCCGCGCATCATCCGCAGCACCCACGGACTCAGCACCGCCAGCACCACGCCGATCACCACCGCGACCGCGCCGATCACCCCGAAGTAGATGCCCTCCGTCGCCGGCGAGTACAGCTTCGCGAGCTGCCCCGACATCGCCGTCCCGAGCGCCACCGACAGGAAGTACAGCGCGACCATCTGCGCCTGGAACGCGTGCGGCGCCAGCTTCGTCGACGCCGACAGCCCGACCGGCGAGATCAGCAGCTCCGCGATCGTGAACACGAGCAGGATGCCGACCATCGCGAGCAGCGGCGTGCTGTTCGCTCCGCCGCCGGCCCAGAACAGGAACAGGAAGAACGCGAGGCCCATCACGACCGTCCCCGCCGCGAACTTCAGCGGCGTCGACGGCTGCCGGTCGCCCCACTTGGTCCAGATCGCGGCGAACACGCCGGACAGGATGATGATGAAGATCGGGTTGATGGACTGCACCCACGAGACCGGGAACTCCCACCCGAACAGCATCCGGTCGAGCCGCTTGTCGGAGTAGATCGTCACCACCGTGAACTGCTGCTGGTACAGCGACCAGAACGCCGCGTTCGTGATGAAGAGCGGGATGAAGGCGACGATCCGGCTGCGCTCCGTCCCGCTCAGCAGCTTCGAACTGAGGATGACGACGAAGTACGCGATCGCCGCGACGATGGTGATGCCGATCACCCAGAGGGCGAGGTTGATCGCGTTGATGACCCCGGTGAGGACGAGGGCGAGGATGACGATCACGCCGGCCACGGCGATCCCGATCACCAGCGGGAGGCGCTTGCGCGGCAGCGGGTGCGGCACCTCGCGCGCGAGGTCGGGGAGGCGCTTGCGACCCAGCGAGTACTGGATGAGGCCGATGGCCATCCCGACCGCGGCGAGCGCGAACCCCCAGTGGAACCCGAGCGTGGACTGCAGCAGCCCGGTCAGCAGCGGCCCGAAGAACGCGCCGAGGTTGATGCCGAGGTAGAAGAGCGAGAAGCCTGCGTCCCGGCGGGAGTCGTGCTCGTCGTAGAGCGTCCCGACGATGCGCGTCGCGTTCGCCTTCAGGCCACCGCTGCCGACCGCGACGAACAGGAGGCCGACGATCACCCCGGCGAAACTGGGCAGCACGGCGAGCGAGACGTGCCCCGCCATGATGACGACCGCACTCCAGAACAGCACCCGCTCCGACCCGAACAGCCGGTCCGCGAGCCACGCGCCGAGGATCGTGGAGAGGTAGACGGCCCCGCCGTACGCCCCGACGATGCCCGCGGCGGTCGCCTGGTCGATGCCGAGGCCGCCCTTGGCCGCGCTGTAGTAGAGGTAGATGAGGAGAATGCCCTGCATCCCGTAGAACGAGAACCGCTCCCACATCTCCACCCCGAAGATGTTGGCGAGCGAGCGCGGCTGCCCGAAGAACCCGTGACTGGCGTCGGTGGGGGCCGCGGTGGTGGCGGTGGCTCCGCCCTTCTCCGTGTCGCCTCCGGATGGGTTGGAGCTGTGGGTGTCACTCATGGCGACCATGCTCCCACTGTCGACGTCGGAGGTGAACGCCGGGGTTAACATTCTGCACGGAAGACTTCATAGGTCGGTACGATCAGGAGGATGGACCCCCGACCGACCGCGAACATCTACGTCGACGGGTTCAATCTGTACCGACAGAAGCTCCAGCATCATCCGGACGCGAAGTGGCTCGACCTGGAGGCTCTGGCGACACTGCTCATCCCCACGCACGCGATCAAACGGATCAGGTACTTCACGGCGATGATCCGACCGGCGCTCGGCACCGATCCACGCTCGCCGATCCGGCAGCAGTCGTACGTGCGGGCGTTGCGGACCAACCCGAAGGTGACGATCCACGAGGGTCAGTACCGCAATGACGCCCGGATGATGCCCTCGCTCCCGATCACGTTCGACGACACAGGGCGGATCATGCGGGTCAAGGTGCGCAAAACGGAGGAGAAAGGGTCCGACGTGAACCTCGCGTCGTACATGGTGTTCGACGCGTGCCGTGACGACGCCGACCTCTTCGTGCTGGTCTCGAATGATTCGGACTTCGCGGCCATGCTGACCCTGCTCACTACGGAGCTAGACAAGCAGTGGGCGCTGCTCAGCCCGGTCGACAATCCGAATCACAGCCTTCTGGCGCTGGACCCAGTGCTCATCAAGAGGATTCGCCGTGGCGCACTGCTTGCGAGCCAGTTCCCTGACGATATCGGTTCCAAGGGTCACGGCACTCTCCAGCGGCCCGAAGAATGGTCCTGAAACGAAACAGGGGCCCCTTTCGGGGCCCCGCGCCCGGTAGCCGAAGCATCCGGGGGTGTTATTTCAGTCTAGCCCACACCCCGAGGTTTCCGAAATCGCCCGTCACCGCTCCCGCAGCTCCCGCAGCACCGCCTCCAGCTGCTCCACCGCCCAGTCCAGGTCCCCCGGCTCCACGACGATCGGCGGCGCCAGCCGGATGGTCGAGCCGTGCGTGTCCTTCGCGAGCACCCCGCGCTCCATCAGCAGCTCGCACACCTCGCGCCCGGTCGCGAGCGCAGGGTCGATGTCGATCCCCGCCCAGAGGCCCGCGCCGCGCACCTCCCGCACGCCGTGACCGACCAGGCGCACCAGGTCGCCGTGGAGGCGGCGGCCGAGGAGTTCGGCGCGCTCCTGGGGCTCGCCGGTCGTGAGCAGCCCGACGACAGCGCGGCCGACTGCGGCGGCCAGCGGGTTGCCGCCGAACGTCGACCCGTGCTCGCCCGGGTGGATGACCCCCAGCACATCGCGGTTCCCGACGACGGCCGACACCGGGACGATCCCGCCGCCGAGCGCCTTGCCGAGCAGGTAGAGGTCGGGCACCACGCCGACCAGGTCGCAGGCGAAGGTCGCTCCGACCCGCCCGAGGCCGGATTGGATCTCGTCGGCCACCAGGAGGACGCGCCGCTCGTCGCAGAGCGCTCGCACCGCGGGGAGGAAGTCCGGCGACGGCACGACGACCCCCGCCTCGCCCTGGATCGGCTCCACCAGCACCGCGACCGTGTCGTCGTCGATCGCGGCGGCGACCGCGGAGGCGTCCCCGTACGGCACGCTGCGGAATCCGGGCGTGTACGGCCCGAACCCGTCGCGGGCGTCCGGGTCGTCCGAGAAGCTCACGATCGTGGTGGTCCTGCCGTGGAAGTTGCCCGCCATCACGACGATGTTCGCGCGCCCGTCCGGCACTCCCTTCACCCGGTAGCCCCACGCCCGCGCCACCTTGATCGCGGTCTCGACGGCCTCCGCGCCGGTGTTCATCGGCAGCACCATGTCCTTGCCGGCCAGCGCGGCGAGCTCGGTGACGAACGGGCCGAGCTGGTCGTTGTGGAACGCGCGGCTGGTGAGCGTGATCCGGTCGAGCTGCGCCCGTGCGGCGTCCAGCAGCAGCGGGTTGGAGTGGCCGAAGTTGACGGCGGAGTACGCGGCCAGGCAGTCCAGGTAGCGACGCCCGTCGATGTCGGTGACCCAGGCACCCTGGCCCTCGGCGATGACGACAGGGAGCGGATGGTAGTTGTGCGCCGCGTGCTCGTCCTCGAGTGCGATCGCCTGCGCCTGGCGCTCCGTCGGCGCGGGCGTGGAGGGGTGGATGCGGTGGGCGACGGTGTCGGTCATGGTCGTCCTCTCTGGGTCGTGCGGCACATCCGGCCGGGGCGTCACGGCGCCGCCACCGAAGCTGTGAGCTAGTCTCACACGCGGATGTCGGCGATTGGCTGCGTCTTCGCGCACGGAATCGCCGCATGCGCCCACGGTTCGCAGCATTCGTGCGCGAACATCGGGGCGAACGCAACGCGGCTCGCCTTCGCGCTCATCCGTTGCGCAATCGCGCACGATTCCCGCGTCACCTCCACCTCCGCGCAATGATTCACCGTATGCTTGCGCCGTGGACAACCTCGATCGCAGCATCCTCGACCTGCTCCGTCAGAACGCGCGCGCCGGTTACGGCGACATCGGCGGAGTCGTCGGCCTGTCCGCCTCGGCGGTCAAGCGCCGGGTCGACAAGCTCGTCGGGGACGGCGTCATCCGCGGCTTCACCATCCAGGTGGACCCGGCCATCGACGGGATGAGCACCGAGGCCTACGTCGAGCTGTTCTGCCGCGGCACCGTCTCCCCCGAGGAGCTGCTGCGCATCCTCTCCGCCGTCCCGGAGGTCGTCGACGCCGGCACCGTCACCGGCAGCGCCGACGCGATCGTCCACATCCGCTCACGCGACATCCCGAGCCTGGAGGCCGCGCTCGAGAAGGTGCGCCTGGCGCCGAACGTCGACCACACCCGCAGCGCGATCGTCCTCTCCCGGCTCATCAACCGCGGCAACAGCTGACGTCGCGAATCTTCTATCCGTCCGTCCCCGGCGGGTGGATGCTGTCCCCATGACCACGACAGCACGAGCGACCATCCACGTCGACGTCCCGCGCGCCGACGTCTGGCACGCCATCACGGACCCCGACACGATCGCGCGCTACCTGTTCGGCAGCCGCGTGGAGACCGACTGGAAGGAGGGCAGCCCGATCGTCTACCGCGGCGAGTGGGAGGGCAAGCCCTACGAGGACAAGGGCACGATCCTGGAGGTCGTCCCCGGCGAGCGCCTCGTCTCCAGCTACTACAGCCCGCTGAGCGGCAAACCGGACGTGCCGGAGAGCTACCAGACCGTCTCCTACCTGCTCGCCGACGGCGCGGGCGGCACCGAGGTGACCATCACCCAGGACGGCTGCGCCGACACCGCGGAGGCCGAGCGGATGAGCGAGAACTGGGGCATGACGCTGGGATCGCTCAAGTCGGTGGTGGAGGAAACCTGACGGCCGTTCTGCGAAAACGTTCAGCAGACGTCAAGCGTCGAACCCCCGATCCGAGCGCGACCACGGCGATCAGTGGCACGATGGGCGCATGAAGCTGCTCGTTGTCGAAGACGATCCGGACATGGGAGGCCTCGTCGAGCGGGGCCTCGCCGCCGAAGGATACGACGTCACCCTGGTCACCAACGGCGTCGACGCCCTCATCGCACTGCGCGGGGACTCCTTCTCCGCCGCCGCGATCGACGTCATGCTGCCCGGTATGAGCGGCTTCGAGCTGTGCCGGCACATCCGCGAAGCCGCCAACCCGATGCCGATCCTGCTCCTCACCGCGCGCGACGCCATCGAGGACCGCGTGCACGGCCTCGACTCCGGCGCCGACGACTACCTCACCAAGCCGTTCGCGTTCGCCGAGCTGGCCGCCCGCGTGCGCGCGCTGCTGCGCCGGGAGCCGAGCGGGATGCGCCCGCAGGTCAGCGTCGGCCGGCTCACCATCGACTCGCACGAGCACCAGGCGCTGGTGTCCGGGCACGAGATGCCGCTCAGCCGCCGGGAGTTCACCCTGCTGCGGCTGTTCGCCACGAACCCGGACAAGACGCTGTCGCGCGCCGACATCCTCGAGTCGGTGTGGGGCACGACCGACAACATCGGCACCAACGTCATCGACCAGTACGTCTCGTACCTGCGCAAGAAGCTCGACCTGGCCGGCGCGGGCCTGTCCATCGTGACGGAGCGGGGCCGCGGCTACCGCCTGGACGCCAAGAACGCGCTGGAGTCGAAGGGCGAGAAGGCCGACGCCAAGGCGACGACGGAGACGCCGGCGCCGTGACCTGGCTGCGGCGCCTGTCGATCTCCGCGCGCATCACGATCGGCAGTCTCATCGTCGCCACCCTGTTCGGCCTGGTCGCGGTCGTGGTCATCCGGGTGGGGGTGTCCTCCATCCTCCACAACGCGACCGTCACGCTCCTCAACAACGACGTCACCGCGCCCGCCGCGTCGGTGCTGGCGAACCCGTCGGGGCCGTTCGACCTGCCCGGCGGCGGCCAAGAGCTCGCCATCGTCGACGCGAACGGCGTCATCCTCGACTCCACGCTGCCGACGGCGCTGGAGAACCGGATCGACCACCTGCTGTCCTTCCCGCCCTCGGCGACGACCGTGCAGATCGCGGACGACACCTACGAGGTGCTCGTGAAGCCTGTCATCACCAAGCGCGGCACGATGCACGTGATCGCCGCGCGCAACGACGAGACGACCTCGCTCATCCTCGACCGCCTCACCCTCGCGCTGCTGATCGGCGCCGGTGTGCTCATCTTCGGTTTCGGCGGGGCGTCGTGGCTGCTGGCCCGCACGGCGCTGAGACCGGTGAGCCGGATGCGCGAGCAGGCCGACCGGATCGCCGGCGGCGAGCCGACGGGGACCGACGACGCCGCGGGGTTGCTGACGGTCGGCCCCGCTCAGGACGAGCTGTCCGAGCTGGCGACCACACTGAACGACCTGATCCGCCGGCTGCGGGCGTCCGCCGACCGCGAGCGGCAGATGGTGTCGGACGCGAGCCACGAGCTGCGCACGCCGCTGGCCGTGCTGCGCGGGCAGCTGGAGCTGGCCGAGCTGGACGCGGGCGACGCGGACGCCCTGCTGGACGACATCCGCTCCTCCCACTCGACCGCCCTGCGGCTGGGCACGCTCGCCAACAACCTGCTGGAGCTCTCCCGGATCGAGGCCGGCCCGTCCAGCGGCCGGATCGACTGGCGCACACTGGTGGACGAGCTGACCGACGCGATCGACCGCGCCCGCCTGCTGGTCAGCAGCGCCGAGGATGACGGCTCGATCTCGGTGGACTTCGAGTACGACCCGAAGCGGCGACCGAGCGCGGACGCCCGGGTGGCGCTCTCGCCGACGGACTTCGGCCGCATCCTGGACAACCTGCTCGGCAACGCGATCACGGCGATCCGCGCCCGCGACGCCCGCTCGGACACCGGGCCGGTGCCGCGACTGAGCGACGCCGTGGACGGACCGATCGAGGTCCTGCCGGCGGAGCCGCGGCCGGCCGCGGTGGAGGACGTCGTGAGCGCCGCGCTGCGGGTGGAGCCGGAGTGGGTGGTGCTCACCGTGCACGACTCGGGCCCGGGGATGCCGGAGGAGTTCATCCCGGTGGCCCTGGACCGCTTCACCCGCGCGGACGGGGCGCGCACCACGTCCCGCGCCGGTGGAGGCGGCGGCCTCGGCCTGGCGATCGTGGCGGCCCTGGCGGGCGCGGCGGGAGGCTCGGTCCAGCTCGCGAACGCGCCGACCGGCGGCCTCGTGGTGACGGTGCGGCTGCCGCTCGTCCGGGTCTGACGCGGGTCGTCGCGCGGCCCGGCCGTCGCGGGTCAGTGCCCGGTGCGGTCGGAGTCCACTCCCGCGTCCGGCCCTTCGTCCAGGCTGTCGATCGCCGCGAGGTCGTCCGCGTCGAGCTCGAAGTCGAAGACCGCGAGGTTCTCCGCCATCCGCTCGGGGTTGCGCGACTTCGGGATGGCGACGAGGCCGTTCTGGACGTGCCAGCGGAGCACGATCTGCCCCACGGTCCGGTCGTGCTTGGCCGCGACCTCCGCGAGCACCGGCGCCGCGAGCAGGTCGCCCGAGCCGCCGATCGGGCTCCACGACTCGGTCACGATGCCGTGCTCGATCCCGTACGCGCGCTGCTCACGGCGCTGGATGGCCGGGCTGAGCTGGATCTGGTTGACCGCGGGCGTCACCCCGGTCTCGGCGATGAGGCGGTCGATGTGCGCCGGCTTGAAGTTGGAGACGCCGATCGCGCGCGCCTTGCCGCTCTGCTGGAGCCGGATGAAGGTCTCCCAGGTGGACACGTACTGGTCGCGCCCGGGCAGCGGCCAGTGGATGAGCAGCAGGTCGACGTAGTCGAGTCCGAGCCGTCCGAGGCTCGCGTCGAGGCCGGCGACGGCACGGTCCTCGCCCTGGTAGCCGCCGTCGAGCTTGGTCGTGACGAACCACTCCTCGCGGGCGAGCCCGCTGCCGCGGACGCCCCGGCCGACACCGGTCTCGTTGCCGTACTTGGCCGCGGTGTCGACGTGGCGGTAGCCGAGCTCGGCGGCCGCGACGACGGCGCGCTCCACCTCCGCGTCATCCAGCGGCCAGGTCCCGAGGCCGAGCTGCGGGATGCTGGTTCCGGCGTTGAGGGCGATCGCGGGCACGGCGACGGACGGCTGATTCTCGGTCATGCGTCTCAGCGTAGCCCCGGGTAAGGTGGCGCTCATCGGAAGGAGTGCCATGCCCGCCACACCCCCGTCGGACCCCGCCCCGCCGACCGGCGCCCCGCTGCCGACCGACCCGGACGCCGTCGCCCTCGCCGTGGAGGCCGCGATCGAGGCCGAGGACCTCGCCCTCCTGCGCCGCCTCGCCGACGCCGGCAGCTCCGACGCCGAGGACGCCCTGGTCGAGCTCGCCGCCGAGCGCGGCGACCTGGACGAGCTGCGTCGTCTGGCCGCTCTCGGCAACACCGACGCCGCCGACGAGCTCCTGGAGCTCGAGGAGGAAGAGGAGTAGCCGCCCGTTACGGCATGATCGTCACCATGCACACGAGAGCGCAGCAGAAGCTCCGCACGGAGCTGATGCGCCGCATGAACGACGACTGGCATCTCGACGGTGACCTGCGCGCCGAGGAGATGTGGCTGCGCCACGTCGTCATGCCGCCGCCCTGGCGCCTGGCCCTGGAGGTGATCAACCCGCTGGTCTGGATTCCTGCCCTCCTCACAGCAGGCTTCCTCGACGGCGGCCCGACATACCCGACCGTGTACCGCCGCATGCACGTCTGGGTCACCGAGTCCGGCGACCTCCATCGCCGCACCACGGGTAGCATCCCGCCGCGCTGGCCTCAGTCGCACTCCTGGGAGATGCCGGACGGCCCGGTAGCCCCCTAGATCACCCCTTCCGAGAAGGTCGTCGGGTTGCCGAAGCGGTGGTTGGTGATCGAGATGGCCTGCTCGTGGAGGAACGGCAGCACCTCGATGCGCCCGGACGGGGTGACGGCCCCGCTGTAGACCGCGACGTCCGGAGTTCCGCCGAGTGCCGTCGCGAGCGCCACCGGGTCGCCGCCGATCAGGCGGATGCGGTGGGCCGTGATGCGGCGGCCGCGCACGCGCGACAGCCAGTGCTCGTCGCTCTCGACCACGACCTCCACCTCGCGCGCCTTCAGGAGCTGCTGCGTTCCCCGCGGCAGCGCGATGCTCGTGCTCACGGTGAACGACGACCGCGCGACCGTCGCGGCCGCCATCACGCGCAGCAGCTCGGGCAGGCCGCCGCCGTCCGCGAGCCGGATGGCGACCGGGACGGGACGGTACCGGAAGATGTCCCGCTCCACCCCGAGCGCGGAGACGTCCTTCGCCTGGTGGTACTCGGTGGCCACGGCGATCGCGTCGCTGAGCGCCGAACGGCGGACGAGGTCGAACGCGGGGTAGTCCATCGACGACTGCCCGGACTCGATCAGGTCCTGGACACGGGGCTCCAGGCCGCGCAGGTGCAGGCTGGAGCTGGACGCGCCCGACTCCGGCTGCCAGGAGCCGAGGCCGAGCAGGTAGTTGGGGCCGCCCGCCTTGGTGCCGGCGCCGACCGACGAGCGCTTCCAGCCGCCGAACGGCTGGCGCCGCACGATCGCACCGGTGATGCCGCGGTTGACGTAGAGGTTGCCGGCCTCCACCGTGTCGAGCCACTGCGCGAGCTCGTCGGAGTCGAGCGAGTGGAGACCGGCGGTGAGGCCGTACTCGATCGCGTTCTGGAACCGGATCGCCTCCTCCAGGTCGCGCGCGGTCATGATCCCGAGCACCGGCCCGAAGAACTCGGTGAGGTGGAAGTAGGTCCCCGGCTGCACACCGGTGCGGATGCCCGGCGACCAGAGCCGGCCGGTGTCGTCCAGCGGGCGCGGCTCGACCAGCCACTCCTCGTCGGCGCCGAGGGTGGTCAGCGCGTGCAGCAGCTTGCCCGACGCGGGCTCGATCAGCGGCCCCATCTGGCTCACCGGGTCCTGCGGGTAGCCGACGCGCATGCTCTTGGTCGCGTCGATGAGCTGGTTGCGGAAGCGCTCGGAGCGCGCCGCCGAGCCGACGAGGATGACCAGGCTCGCCGCCGAGCACTTCTGCCCGGCGTGACCGAACGCGCTCTTCACGATGTCGGCCACGGCGAGGTCGTAGTCGGCGCTGGGCGTGACGATGATGGCGTTCTTGCCGCTCGTCTCGGCGAGCAGCGGGAGCTCGGGCCGCCAGGAGCGGAACAGCTTGGCCGTCTCGTACGAGCCGGTGAGGATGACGCGGTCCACGCGCGGGTCCGCCACGAGCTGCCGCCCGAGGTCGTTCTCCGCGACATCCACGAGCGCCAGCAGGTCCTGCGGGATTCCGGCCTCCCACAGCGCCTCCACCATGACGGCCGCGGCGCGACGCGCCTGCGGGGCCGGCTTGATGACGACACCGCTGCCCGCGGCGAGCGCGGCCAGCACGCCGCCCGCGGGGATCGCGACCGGGAAGTTCCACGGCGGCGTGACCACCGTCAGCGCGGACGGCACGAACACCGCGCCCTGCACCGCGTCGAGCTCGCCTGCGAGCGATGCGTAATAGTGCGCGAAGTCGACGGCCTCGCTCACCTCGACGTCCGCCTCGGCGATCGTCTTGCCGGTCTCGCTCGCCATGACCTCGATCAGGCGGTCACGGTTGGCCTCCAGCGCGTGCCCCGCCCGGTCGAGGACGGCTCCGCGCTCGGAGCCCGGCCTGGTCCCCCACGCGACACCCGACGAGCGCACGGCCGTCAGGATGCGGTCGAGATGACCGGCGTCGGTGACCTCCGCCGCGGCGATGGTCTGGTTGCCCAGGTCGCTCGTGACCGAGCGGGCCAGGATGCGCCGCCCCCATGCGCGGTTCGCCGCGAGCGACGGGTCGGTGTCCGCGGTGTTCTGGAATCCGGTGGCAGCGGCACCCGCGGCGACCGGCGGCTCCAGCGTGACCCCACCCGACCCGCGGGTCAGCCCGAGAACGACGCTGGTGAGCCCCTCCTCCGGTGCGCCCGCACCGGAGCCACCGCCGAGCGACGCCTCGGCGTCCACCGCGGGCGGTCGCGTGAACGACTCCGCCGTCTCCTGCTCCCACTCGCGCGAGCGGTCCTGCTGCCGGTTGGGCAGCGGAGCCGCCCCGCGCGGCGAGGAGTCAGCGGCCAGGTCGGCGACCGACGCCAGGAAGCGGTCCCGCTCCCGGTCGAACAGCCCGCGATCCGAGCCCAGCTCGAACACGGCCGACATGAAGTTCTCCGGGCTGGCGTTCTCCTCCAACCGCCGGATGAGGTACGAGATCGCGACATCGAACTCGCCCGGGTCCACTACGGGTGTGTAGAGCAGGAGCTGCCCGACCGTGCGCTTGACGGCCTCCGCCTGCTCCGTCGCCATGCCGAGCAGCATCTCGAAGTCGATCCGGCCGGTCACGCCTCGATGCGACGCGAGCAGCCAGGCGTAGGCGACGTCGAACAGGTTGTGGCCGGCGACGCCGATCTTGACCGCGTCCGTGTGCTCCGGCGTCAGCGCCCAGTCGAGGACGCGCTTGTAGTTGGTGTCCGTCGCCTGCTTGCTCCCGTAGGTCGCGAGCGGCCAGCCGTGGATCGCCGCGTCCACCCGCTCCATCGCGAGGTTCGCGCCCTTCACGACGCGCACCTTGATGGGCGCTCCGCCCTGGGCACGGCGTTGCGCCGCCCACTCGGTCAGCCCCTGGAGGGCGTTCAGCGCGTCCGGGAGGTACGCCTGGAGGACGATCCCCGCCTCCAGCCCGAGCAGCCCGGGACGGCCGAGGATGCGCTCGAAGACCGCGATCGTGAGGTCGAGGTCGCGGTACTCCTCCATGTCGAGGTTGATGAACTTGGGCGACGGCGAGGCCGCGGCGAGCTCGTACAGCGGCACGAGCCGCTCCACGACCCGATCGACCGTCTCGTCGAACGACCACATCGAGAGCTGGGAGGCGATGGACGACACCTTGATCGAGACGTAGTCCACGTCGTCGCGGGACAGGAGCGCGCGCGTGCCCTCCAGCCGCCGGGCGGCCTCCTCCTCGCCCAGCACGGCCTCGCCGAGAAGGTTGAGGTTGAGGCGGGCGCCGTGCCCTTCCGGGTCCTTCGGCGACCGCAGGTGCGCGATGGCCGGCCCCAGCTTCTCGGGCGTCGCGTCCACCACGAGGTGCCCGACCATGCCACGCAGCACGCGGCGGGCGATCGGGATGACGACCCACGGCAGCACCGGCCCGAACACGCCCCCGAGCCAAACGGCCGCGCGCATGTACCAGGGCAGGAAGGCGGGGATCTTCTTGGCGACCCGCTGCAGGTTGTAGCCGGCAACGAACAGGTCCTGCGGGCGTGCGACACCGTCGACGAAGCCGACCGCGAAGTCGAGCCCGCGCGGGTCGCGCAGCACTCCGGCCAGTCGCTCGGCGGCCGGATCGCGCGGGGCGTCCTGACCGCTGCGAGCGCTCTCGGCGAGCCAGCTCCGGACGAGCTCGACCGCCTCCTGAGCCAGTTGCGCGGGCGGCACCTCTGCGCGCAGCGTGCGCGCGTCGTCCGTGTGTTCAACCATGTCCACGACTGTATTCCTCGCTCCTGAGGCGACGCGGGATGTCCGGCAATCCGTGGATGAGTCGCCGTCGCCACTGCCTGTGGATACATTCTCGATGTGGTTTACCATCGGCAATAGCGAACGTTTCCGAACAATATCGTTCACCTGGACCGAATGGTTGGCATGCTCGACATCCGCAGGCTCCGCCTCCTCCACGAGTTGAGGATCCGCGGCACCGTCGCGGGCGTCGCGGCGGCCCTCTCCTACAGCCCGTCCTCCGTCTCCCAGCAGCTGGCCACGCTGGAGCAGGAGGCCGGCGCCGTCCTCCTCGTGAAGTCCGGCCGCCGCCTGCAGTTCACGCCGCAGGGCGAGCTGCTCGCCCAGCGCGCCGCCGCCATCCTCGACGCCCTCGACTCCGCAGAGGCCGCTGTCGCCGGCTCCGGCGCCACCGTCGCCGGGGTCGTCCGGGTCGCGGTCTTCCAGTCCGCCGCCCACGCGATTCTCCCGGCGGCCATCGCGGCCCTTGCGCGCGACTACCCCGAACTGCGGGTGGAGGTCACCGAGCGCGAGCCGGAGCAGGGCCTGTTCGACGTCTCCGCCCGGGACTTCGACCTCGCCGTCGCCGAGCAGTACCCCGGCAGCACCCGACCGCTCCGCGCCGACCTCGACCGCACGCCGCTGGCCGCCGACGGTATCCACCTCGCCACCTCGGCCGACCGCGCCGCTCGCATCCGCGCGGCCTCCCTCACGGACGCCGCCGAGCTCCCGTGGGTGCTGGAGCCGGAGGGCACGGTGTCGCGCACCTGGGCCGTCCAGCTCTGCCGCGCGGCCGGCTTCGAGCCGGACGTGCGGTTCGAGACCGCCGACCTCGTGACCCACATCCGGCTGGTCGCGTCGGGCAACGCCGTGGGCCTCCTCCCCGACCTGGTGTGGGCCGGCGCGCGTCCCGAGGTGGCGCTCCTCCCCCTCCCCGGGTCGCCGCGCCGCACCATCTTCACGTCGGCGCGGCGCTCGTCGGCGTCGGCCCCCGGTGTGGTAGCCGCCCGCAGGGCGCTGGCCGACGCGGTGCCGCCCGAGCACATCCCTTAGGCTCTGAGCCATGACCGACCCCGCAGCCTCCCCCGCAGCCGCGAGCCACGATGTCGTGATCGTCGGCGGCGGGCACAACGGCCTCACCGCCGCCGCCTATCTCGCCAAGGCAGGGCGCAGCGTCATCCTGCTCGAACGACTGGACGACGTCGGAGGCGCGGCCGTCAGCGCCCAAGCGTTCCCCGGCGTGGAGGCCCGCCTGTCGCGCTACTCCTATCTCGTCAGCCTGCTGCCGCAGCGGATCATCGAAGACCTCGGCCTGGACATCCGGCTGGCCCGGCGGCGCTACTCCTCCTATACGCCCGTGCCCGGCGACCCCGACGGCGCGGGCCTCCTCATCGACAACACCGACGCGGAGGCCACTGCCGCGTCCTTCGCCCGGATCGGCGCCGCCGGCGACGCCGAGGCGTTCGACCGCTTCTACGAGTCGACGGGAGCCGTGGCCCGCGCGCTCTGGCCCACGGTCACCGAGCCGCTGCTCACCCGCAGCGAGGCGAAGGCCCTCGTCGGCGACGACGAGCTCTGGGACGCGCTCATCGAGCGACCGATCGGCGGCTTCATCGAGTCGCGCCTGCAGAACGACCTCGTGCGCGGCGTCGCGGCGACGGATGCGCTGATCGGCACCTTCGCCAGCGTCGACAGCCCCGACCTGTCCCAGAACCGCTGCTTCCTCTACCACGTCATCGGTCAGGGCACCGGCGAGTGGGACGTCCCGGTCGGCGGCATGGGCTCCGTCACCGGCGAGCTCGCCCGCGTCGCCCGCGAGGCGGGCGCGCGCATCGTCACCGGCGCGGAGGTCACCTCCATCAGCCCGGACGGCACCGTCTCCTACACCCGCAACGGCCACGAGCGCCGGGTGGACGGCGGCACCGTGCTCGTCAACGTCGCCCCGGACGTGCTCGATGGCCTCCTGGGCGAGACCGCCGACCCGCCGCGTCCGCGCGCGGAGGGCGCCCAGGTCAAGGTCAACCTCCTGCTGAAGCGGCTGCCCCGGCTGCGCGACGAGTCGGTGGACCCGGCGGCGGCGTTCGGCGGCACGTTCCACATCAACGAGACCCTCGCGCAGCTCGAGTCCGCGTACGACGGGATGCTGCGCGGCGTGATGCCCGAGCTCCTGCCCTGCGAGATCTACTGCCACACGCTCGCGGACCCGAGCATCCTCGACCCTGAGCTCGCTGAGAGCGGAGCGCAGACCATCACCGTGTTCGGGCTGCACACCCCCGACCGCTGGCTGACCGACGACAACAACGACGCCACCCGGCAGCGGCTCCAGGACGCCGTGCTCGCTTCCCTGAACTCGGTGCTGGCCGAGCCGGTCGAGAGCCTCCTGCTCACCGACGGCGACGGCAACCCGTGCATCGAGACGAAGACCACCCGCGACCTCGAACACGCGCTCAACATGCCGGGCGGCAACATCTTCCACGGCCCGCTCTCCTGGCCGTTCGCCGAGGACGACGACGACCTGCGCACCCCGGCCGAGCGCTGGGGCGTCGCCACGCGGCACGCACGCATCCTGCTCTGCGGCTCCGGGGCGCGCCGCGGCGGAGCGGTGAGCGGGCTCGGCGGCCACAACGCGGCGATGGCGGTCCTGGAGGGCTGAGCACGCCTTCGAGGACTGGAAGGACTCGCACGCGACACCCAGGCGTGGCCCCCTGCCGTAATCGCGAACCGGTGACTAGTCTGTGGATCACGAGGGGGACTCTGTAGGAGGTCACCATGATGCCGCAGCCGACAGGACGACTCGTACGCAAGGACGACGGAGTGTACGTGGTGCTCGATCGCATCTTCAAAGCACCGATCGAGGAGGTGTGGACCTACTTCAGCAGATCCCCCGGCTCGCCGAGTGGATCGGCGAGTACACGGGCACGGGCTCGACCGGCGCCGTCAAGTTCCGGATGAACGCCGAGGGCGACGGGGCCGAGTGGCAGAACGTCGCCGTCATGCTCTGCGACGCCCCGCACCGCCTCCACGTCGACGTCGGCAAGGCCCCGGACTCGCTCGTGATGTTCGTGCACCTGACGGAGGCCAGCGGCCACACGACCGTCACCTTCGGCCAGCGCCTGCGCGCGATCGGCACCTCGGCCGACTACTGCATCGGCTGGGACTACTACCTCGATCGCCTCGTGGCGGCGCACAACGGCAAGCCGATGCCGAAGTGGGACGACTACTACCCGGCGATGCGCGAGCACTACGAGACGCTGTGCCGGGAGCTGGACCACGACATCCGCGTCGAGCACCAGACCGCCCAGCGGAACGGCACCACCGGCTGAGCGCTCCTGCTCCGAGCCGGCCGCCGCTCAGTGCCAGCGGTGGTCTTGAAGGGTGATGCGCGGCCCCCGGCGCTGGAACCGGAACCCGCTGGCCAGGATCAGCCGCACGACGCGCTGACGCTGGCCGCGCCACGGCTCCAGCAGTTCGAGCATGCCGTCGTCGTCCACGCGCGAGCCGGTGAGCGCTTCGCCGACCTGGTGCGCCAGGTGGTAGTCGCCGACGCTGACCAGGTCGGGATGCGCGTGCGAGCGCTGCAGCGTCTCGGCCGCCGTCCACTGCCCGACGCCCGAGATGGTGCGCAGGGCGGTCTCCGCGTCGTCGAGGGAGGCCGCAGCCCCGATCGCGCGCTCCAGCGACGGAGCCACGACGAGCACCGCCTGGACGGCACGCGCCCTCCGCGGGTCCACCCCGGCGCGATGCCAGTCCCACGACGGGATGCCGCGCCACTGCTGCAGCGTCGGCACCACCCGCATCCCCTCCGGCGCGGGCCCCGGCGCCGGCTCGCCGTACCAACGCAGCAGGCGCGCCCAGGACCGGTAGGCCTCCAGGCTCGTCACGCGCTGCTCGATGATCGCCGGGAGGAGCGCCTCCAGCACGAGTCCCGTGCGTGTCAGGCGGAGGCCCGGGTTGCGGTGCAGACTCTGCCTCAGCAGCGGATGCGAGCCCACGTCAAGCGTGGACCAGTCGTCGCCGCGGCCGAGCAGCGCGGGCACCGCGGCGATCACCCACTGCGCGCCCGGGCCCCACGCCGCCGCCTCGACACTGCCGTCGGCCGCGGGCCGGAGGACGCGGAGGGTCGCCGGCCCCTCCGGGGTGCGCCAGGTCCGCCACATCCCGCCGAGGTCCCACGTGGTCGTCGGATCGTACGGCCCGCGGCCGAGCTGGCCCAGCGTGCCGGAGAGGTCCAGCGGGCCGCCCGGACGGTACACGGTCTCCACGGCGCGCCCGGACTGGGCGCCGGCAGGGAGCACGGCGGTCATGCACGGCATGCTACGTCACGCGGCTGACTGCGGCCGACTCCGGCGCCGAGGACGGGTCTGGCGGCCTGTCGGTGGGCTCCCCTAGGTTCTCCTCATGGGAACCGACATCGAAGCCGACGCCGTCGCGCGCCTCCGCGACCGCGTCCACGGAACCGTCTACGTGCGCGGCGACGAGGGGCTCGCCGCCGAGGTCGCCTGTTTCAATCCCACCGTCCACCACGACCCGGATGTCGTGGTCGCCGTCGCCGACGAGCAGGACGTCGCGGAGGCCGTCCGCTTCGCCCGCGAGCAGGGCCTGCCCGTGCGCGTCCAGGCCACCGGCCACGGCGCGGAGGCCCCGATCATCGGCGGCCTCATCGTCTCCACCCGCGCCCTCGACGCGATCGCCGTGGATGCCGCGTCCCGGCTCGTCCGGCTGGGCGCGGGAGTCCGCTGGGCGCCCGTCATCGCCGCCTCCGCCGAGTTCGGGCTGGCCCCGGTCACCGGGTCCTCGACCAGCGTCGGCGCGGTCGGCTACACCCTCGGCGGAGGCCTCGGCCCGCTGGCCCGCACGCACGGCTTCACCGCCGACTGGGTGCGGGGTTTCCGCGTCGTCACCGCGGAGGGCGATGTCGTGACGGCCGACGCCGACTCGAATCCGGAGCTGTTCTGGGCGCTCCGCGGCGGCAAGGGCGGCCTCGGTGTCGTCACCGAGATGACGCTGGAGCTGGTGCCGCTCACCACCCTCTACGCGGGCAGCGTGTTCTTCGAGGGCGAGGCGATCGAGCCGGCCTTCCGCGCCTGGGTGGACTGGGCGGGCTCCCTCGGCGAGGTGGCCACGACCTCCGTCGTCCTGCTGCGCGTCCCCGACGTCGACGGGCCGCCCCCGCCGCTGCGCGGGCGCACCGTGCTGAGCGTGCGGTTCGCCTACCCGGGCGACGCCGCGGAGGGCGAGCGACTGTTCGCCCCCATCCGCGCGGCGGCGCCGGTCTTCCTCGACTTCGTGGGCGAGATCCCGACGACGGCGGTCGCGACCATCCACAACGACCCGGAGGAGGGCGCCCCGGCCTGGATCCGCGGCTTCATGCTCGACGACTTCGACGCCGCGGACGGCGATGCCCTGCTCGACGTCGCCGGCCCGAAGGTCGAGTCGCCCTTCCTCGCGCTGGAGATCCGCCAGCTCGGCGGCGCCGCCCGGCGCGACACGAACGACGGCACGGCCGTCGGCGGACGCGACAGCGGCTACACCCTGAGCGCCATCGCCGGCGATCCCGCGACCTTCGACTCCGCCGCGCCCGCGGCGGCCGAGGCGATCACCCGCGCGCTGGAGCACCGCGTCTCCGCGGTCACCAACGTCAACTGGGCGGCCGACCTGACCGACCCGGCGACGTTCGCGACCGCCTGGCCGGCCGACGTCGGCGCCCGGCTCACCGAGGCGCGCGCCAATTACGACCCGGAGGGGTCTTCGCGTTCGGTCCGGCCTGAGCCGAGGCGTTCACTGGACCCAGACGCTCGGCGCCTCCGCGCGCGTCGAGGGCAGCGCCGCGTCCCCACCCCACTGGAGCAGCCACTCCGGGACGGTGACATCGGTCGGAGCGGGCCCGACGGCCTCCAGCAGCTCCTCGATGGAGACGACCCCGCCACTGCGCTTCAGGAAACGCCCGCGGATGAAAGCCTGGGTGTAGATCTCGCCGCCGACCGTGAACCGCTGCTCGACGTAGACGGCCTTCTCGTCGAACCCGAGGATGCGCGACTCGACCACGAACGACTGCCAGAGCTCCAGCGACTTGCGGAACGAGATGGTCTCCGACGCGACCACCGGATACCAGCCGCGCTCCTCGAAGATCGCCCAGACGCCGTTCCTGCGCAGCAGGTCGAACCGCCCGATATCGGCGATCGACAGGTATACGCCGTTGTTCATGTGCTTGAGGATGTCGAGGTCGGTCGGCAGCACCCGGAAGCGGGTGCGCGCCACGTCCCAGTGGCCGAGGCGGGCGCCGAACCGGGAGAGGAACGCGTGGAGCATCGTCCTGAAGATCATGTGCACGCGGTCATGTTAGTGAAGCGCCAAGCCCTCCTCATCTTCGTTGTGGACCCTCTCCAAGCCCGCTAGGGTTCGGCGAGGGGAAATCGTGCTGAATCGAATATTCCGGGGTCTCACTGCGTCGAAAGCCGCTCGCGCACGCGCTCGACGAACGGCGGCCGTCGCGGTCACCGCCGTCACCGTCGTCTCGGTGCTGGCGGGCTGCGCGCTGTTCGCGGGCGGAGGCAAGCCGGGCGCCGCGCCCACGCACTCGCGGACGCCGAAACCCACCACGGCGGCGATGGCGGAGAACCGCAGCTACGGCGCGGCGACGCCGACCCCCACCTCGACGCCCACCCCGACGCCGGTGCCCCCGCCGACCCTGACGCCGGTCCCGGCCGGCACCGTGGTCGCGGAGGCGAACGTCGCGTCGCCCAAGGGCAGCATCCACTTCCACTACCGGGTGGTCTCGAACGGGGACAACACCTACTCGGCGCAGTTCTCGAACTTCACCTCCACGGTCCCGGTCCCGGTGTCGGTCACGTTCATCGACATCGCGCCACGCGTCGGCGACGGCCTGACCTACCACGGCATCGGGGACCACCGGCTCGGCGGCCCCACATCCGCTGCCGCCCCGGCGTCCACGGCGCTGCTGGCCGGAGCCGGCCAGCCGTCGTACCTCGGCACGCTCGTGACCTACTCCTCCGCGACCTCGTTCGACGGCGTCCCGCAGGAGCTCGGCCCCGACAAGGTGCTCGCGGTGGACACGGTCCGCTGGTCGGTGCCGGTCCGCCCGTCGAACGTGCACCCGGTCGACTCCGGAGCCCGGACCAACGCGGCCGGCGCGGTGACGGCGACAACGGCGAGCGGCGCCCCCCGACGCTACGAGGTCGCCCAGGGCGACACGACGACGGCCGTCGCGGACCGGTTCGGGATCCCGGTGGAATGGCTCCTCTGGCTCAACCCGGACCTGCCCGGCGACGGCGGCAACCAGTACCTGCTCGCGTCGACGGCGCTGAATCTGGACCCGGACAGCCTGTAGCGTCCGGCCTCGGCGGCCGGGACCGCTCAGCGCGGCAGCGGCACCTCGAGAATGCTCGCCCCGGCAGGCGGCGCCGACAGCGCCTGGTCGAGCTCGCCCTTGGTGCGCGCAACGCCGTACTCCCACCCGTACGCGCGCGCGAGCGCCGACAGGTCGACCGCCTGCGGCGTGTACAGCACCCGGTCGAACGCCTCGGCCGGCGCGGTCGCCGCGACCTCCAGCCCGTCGAAGATCGTCCCACCGCCGTCGTTGCCGACCACGACCTGCAGGTGCGGACGCGCCTCCCCGCCCCGCCGAGCAACGCGCCCACATCGTGCAGCAGGGCGAGGTCGCCGAGCAGCACCCGAGTCACCCCCGCAGCAGCGCCGGCCTCCGCCGCCCGCGCCTCGGCGGCCAGCGCGATTCCCGTGGCCGTCGCGATCGTCCCGTCGATGCCCGCGAGCCCGCGGTTGGAGTGCACCACGATCTTCTTCCCCGGCACCAGCCGGTCGGCGTCGCGGATGAGGCGGGACGCTCCCAGCACGAGCCGGTCGTGCGGCCAGGTGTAGCGCCAGAGCGCTTCCGCCAGCATCGGCCGGGTGATCGGAGCGCGAACGGCGGCCAGCTCGGCACGGGCGAACGCGAGCGCGTCGGCCGGCTCGTACGATCGCGCCTTCTCGACGTCGGGGGCGGATGCCGCGGGGTCCGCCGCACGCTCGGCCTCCTCGGTCAGGCGCCGGCTCGCGAAGACCCAGCTGCCGACCCAGGACCGCACCTCCGGGCTGCGGAGGTCGACCCCGGCAGGCGCGCCGACACCGCCGACGACCCGTGCGCGCCGGCCCGGGTTGTAGGCCTCGCGACCGGTCGGCGCGACGACCAGCACCTCGACGTCGTCGCGCAGGAGCAGGGCCGGGACCTCCCGGCTGAGCGTGGGATGCCCGAACACGACGGCCCGTTGCACCCTGCCGCCGTAGGACTCGTCCCGCAGCAGCTCGCGGTAGGCGACCACCAGCTCCGGCCCGAAACGGGCGCCGCTCGACACCTCCGCGAGCAACGGGTAGCCGCCCGTGCGCGCGAGCTCCGCGGCCGCGTCTCCGGCGTCCGCTCCCGCGACGACGACCGTGAGCGGACCTTCCGGCAACTCCACGACCTCACGGCCGAGCGCCGCAGGTCCGTCGGTCGCGGGCAGGTCGCCCCGAGCGATTCCTCGCACGGGCGGGACCGCGACCGACAGCGGCTCACGGAATCCGACATTGAGGTGCACCGGCCCGGGGTCCGCAGTCGCCGCACCCACAGCCTCCTCGACGGCGGAACGCGCGAGCGCTCGCGCCTCCTCGGGCTCCCCTTCCGCGCCCACGGGCGCCGTGACGTCATGGCTGGCGCGCACGACGGTCCCGTAGAGGCCGTCCTGCCGCGTGGTCTGGTTCGAGCGGATGCCGCGCAGCTCGCTCGGCCGGTCGGCGGTGACGACGATCATCGGGATGCCCGCCTCGTGAGCCTCCAGCACGGCCGGATGGAGGTTCGCCGTCGCCGTGCCGCTCGTCGTCACGATCACGGTCGGCGCGCCGGTCTCCCGGGTCAGCCCGAGCGCGAGGAAGCCGCCGACGCGCTCGTCGATCCGCACGTGCAGCCGCGCGGCCCCCGCGCGTTCGAGCTCGGCCGCGGCGAGCGCGAGCGCCTGCGAGCGCGATCCCGGGCTCACGACGATGTCGGCGACCCCGGCCTCCACGAAGCCGGCGAGGAGCGCGAGAGCGTAGTCGGTCGCCGGGTTCCCGGTCTGCTCGACCTCCGCGGGCTCTTCCGAGACCCGCGGGTCACCCATCCCGTCGGCCGGTCTGGTCGTCTGGACCGTTGTCGTCGAGGTCGGCCAGCTCCTTCTCGAGCCGGCGGATGCGCTCCTCCTGGTCGTGGTCGATCCGGAGCTTGCCGAGGAAGGCGGGGTCGTCGTCCGGGGCGCTGATCCTCCTGCCGACATCCGCGCGTCGTCGGCCGCGGCCGATCAGGAACCAGAGGATCCCGCCGATGATCGGGAACAGGACGATGACGAGCACCCACACGGGCTTGGGTAGGCCACGCACCCTGGAACGATCGAAGAGAGCGCAGTCTGCCACCGAATAGATGTAGAAAACCGCGGCTGCGACGCCGAGGACTATCCAGAGGCGAACCATGCCTACATCGTAACTCTCAGCGAGCCTGCCTAAGCTGGGAGGGTGAAGCGGATTCCCTCCTGGTTGACCTACACCGTGCTGCGCCTCGTGCTGTTCGCGGTGCCGCTCGTGATCCTGCTTCTGCTCGGAATCGTCTGGTACGCGTCCGTCATCGCCGCCGCCCTCATCGGCCTGTGCCTCTCGTACATCCTGCTTGCCAAGCAGCGCCACGCGGTCGCGTCCGACCTGTACGCGGCGCGCCACCGCGACAAGCCGGCCCCGTCAGCGGACGACGCCGAGGACGAGGCGATCGACGCCGCGCAGGCGGAGGGTCGGAACGCGCCAGGTCAGAAGGCGTAGGCCGCGCCGAGCGCGAGCGCCACGAGCAGCCCGGTGAGGCTGGTGAGCTGCAGCGCCGTGATGAGCTCCCGCGGCGACTTCCCGAACAACGTGATGACGCACGCCGGCAGCGCGGCGAGCAGCGCGAACATCCCGAACCACGCGAACGGGTAGAACAGCGCCAGCACCGCGAGGATGCCGAACGGCACGAGCAGGAACACGCAGAACACGATCCGGGAGGCCATGCTGCCGAGTAGGACGGCGAGCGTGCGCTTCTTGGCGAGCCGGTCGGGCTCGATGTCGCGGATGTTGTTGACCATGAGCACCGCGCAGGCGATGAGCCCCGCGATCACGCCGCCGAGCCAGGCTTCCTGGTTGACCGCCTTGGCCAGCATGTAGGTCGTCCCCGCCGTGGCGACCAGCCCGAAGAAGACGAAGACGAACACCTCGCCGAGGCCGTAGTAGCCATAGGGACGCTTGCCCCCGGTGTAGAACCAGGCCGCCGCGATCGCCGCGGCCCCGACAATGAGCACCCACCAGAGCTGCGTGAGCAGGACGAGGATGAGCCCCGCGATCGCCGCGAGGCCGAAGAAGGTGAGGGCGACCGTGAGCACCTTCTTGGGCGCGGCCTTGCCCGAACCGGTGAGACGGCCCGGCCCGACACGGTACTGGTCGGTGCCGCGGATGCCGTCGGAGTAGTCGTTGGCGTAGTTGACGCCGATCTGGAGCAGCACGGCGACCGCCAGGCAGAGCAGCGAGCGGATCGGGTGCCAGATGCCCGCGCCCTCGATGACCTTCGCCGCGCCGACACCGATGAGCACGGGAGCCACGGCGAGCGGGAGCGTCCGCAGCCGCGCGCCGGCGATCCAGTCGGATGCCGTGGCCGGACGCACGGCGGAAGCCTTGGCGCCCGGGCGCCCGCTCCTCCCGCCCCGAGGTCCGCGCGCCGGGGGCGGCACCATCCGCTGCATTCGAGGGTTGTTCTGGCTCATCACAGTGCGAATCGTAACAACAACGGCTATGCCTCAGGCCGTTCACTGGAGTCGCCACGCGCGAGCCGCGCGGCCTCGACCCGGTCCGGCTTGCCGCTGCTGAGGTGCGGGAGCGCGCCGACCGTGACGATGCGGGCGGGCGCCGCCGCCCGTCCGAGCTGCGCCCCAACCAGGCGCCGGAGTCCGGCGAGCTCGGCGTCGCCTGTCGTGACGACGACCGGGACCTGTCCCCACCGCGCGTCCTCCGCTGCGACGACGATCGCGTCCCCGAGCCCGTCCCACGAGCGGACGAGCCGCTCGACGGTGTCCAGCAGCACCTTCTCGCCACCCGAGATGATGACGTTGTCCGACCTCCCGTGCACGTTCACGCGCCCGTCGCGCACCTCCCCGAGGTCACCCGTGCGATACCACCGGACACCGTCCTCCTCGTGGAAGGCCGCCGCCGTCCGCTCGGGATCGCCGAGGTAGCCCTCCGCGAGCGTCGGCCCACTGATTTCGAGCAGGCCGTCCACCTCCCGGACCACGGTGGGCCCGATCGGAACCCCGTCATAGACGCACCCGCCGGCGGTCTCGCTCGACCCGTAGGTCGCGAGGACCCGCGCTCCCAGCGCCTCGGCGCGCTCGCGCAGCCCGTGATCGAGCGCCTGCCCACCGACGAGGATGCCATCGAACCTGCGCAACGCGGACGCGACCTCGCGCGCTCCCCCTTCGGCCGACTCGACGAGCCGCGCGAGCTGAACCGGGACGAGCGACGTGTAGCGGAGGTCATGGGTCAGCTCGCCGGCCAGCCCCGCGAACCGCAGCGGATCGAAGTGACCCTCGCCATAGACGATGGGCTCCGTCCCGGCCGCGAGCGAGCGGACCAGCACCTGCGCTCCTGCCACGTAGTGCGCCGGGAGGGCGAGCAACCACTGCCCTTGACCTCCCATCGCGCCGGCGGAGGCCGCCGCACTGGCCAGCAGCGCGTCGACGGAGAGGGCGACCCGCTTCGGCACCCCGGTCGAGCCGGACGTCTCGATGACGAGCGCGACGTTCTGCGGGGCCTGGTCCGTGGCGCTGGGCCACGCGCCGTCCGCGCGTTCCGCGTCGTGGGACCGTGCACCGTCCGCACCGACGTTCCGCGGCACGACCGCCGCTCCCCTTCCGAGAGCGCCTCCCTCAACGCCGCGAAGACCTCCCCGTCCGGCGGGCGTCCACCACCCGATACGGTCGCGTCACCTCGTCCTCACCACTGAACCCATCCACACCCTCCGATCACGCACCCGCTCAGTACTGCCACGGGAACGGCGACCAGTCCGGCTCCCGCTTCTCCAGGAACGCGTCGCGCCCCTCCACCGCCTCGTCGGTCCCGTACGCCAGCCGTGTCGCCTCGCCCGCGAACACCTGCTGCCCGACCATCCCGTCGTCCACCGCGTTGAAGGCGAACTTGAGCATCCGGATCGCCGTGGGCGACTTCGTCAGGATCTCCTGCGCCCAGTCGACCGCCGTCGCCTCCAGCTCGGCGTGCGGGACGACCGCGTTCACCGCCCCCATCTCGTAGGCGCGCTGCGCCGAGTACTCGCGGGCCAGGAAGAACACCTCGCGCCCGAACTTCTGCCCGACCTGCCGCGCGAAGTAGGCGCTCCCGTACCCGGCGTCGAACGACCCCACATCGGCGTCGGTCTGCTTGAACCTGCCGTGCTCCGCGCTCGCGATGGAGAGATCGCACACCACGTGCAGCGAATGGCCGCCGCCCGCCGCCCACCCCGGAACGACCGCGATGACGACCTTGGGCATGAAGCGGATCAGCCGCTGCACCTCGAGGATGTGCAGCCGGCCGCTGCGCGCGGCGTCGATGCCGGACGCCGTCTCACCCTCGGCGTACTTGTACCCGTCCCGGCCCCGGATGCGCTGGTCGCCTCCGGAGCAGAACGCCCAGCCGCCGTCCTTCGGGCTCGGCCCGTTGCCCGTCAGCAGCACGACGCCGATCTTCGGGTTGGTGCGGGCGTCGTCCAGCGCTGCGTACAGTTCGTCGACGGTGTGCGGGCGGAAGGCGTTGCGCACCTCCGGCCGGTCGAACGCGATCCGCGCGATGCGCCCGCTCACGTCGTGGTGGTACGTGATGTCGGTGAGCTCCCCGAAACCGGGGACGTCCGTCCACACCGCGGGGTCGAAGAGGTCTGATACTGCCGAAGACATGCCACAAGCCTACGGTCGAGCGCAATACGAATTCGGGTCGCGTGCCAAACTGGTGGAATGCTGCCCGAACTCGCCGACCTGTTAGGGACAGCGCGCGTCGTCCGGCTCCCGATGCGCTCGCGGTTCCGCGGCATCACCGTCCGGGAGGCCGTCCTCTTCGAGGGCCCGGAGGGCTGGACCGAGTTCTCCCCCTTCATCGAGTACGACGACCAGGAGTCCGCCGCCTGGCTGCACGCCGCGATCGACTTCGGCTGGCGCAGCGCCCCGGCGAGTCTGCGCGACATGATCCCGGTCAACGCCACGGTCCCGGCCGTCGCGGCGGCCGACGTGCCCGCCGTCCTCGACAGGTACCCGGGTGCCCGCACCGCCAAGGTGAAGGTCGCCGAACCCGGCCAGACGCTGGCCGACGACGTCGCCCGCGTCCGCGCGGTCCGCGAGCACCTCGGTCCGGAGGGCCGCGTCCGCGTCGACGCGAACGCCCTCTGGAATGTGGACGAGGCCGAGCACGCCATCCACGCGCTCGCCCCGTTCGACCTCGAGTACGTCGAGCAGCCCTGCGCCACCGTGGAGGAGCTGGCCGAGATCCGCCGGCGAACGCGCTACATGGACATCCCGATCGCCGCCGACGAGAGCGTGCGCAAGGCGAGCGACCCGCTGGAGGTCGCGCGTGCCGGCGCCGCGGACCTGCTCGTCATCAAGGCCCAGCCGCTCGGCGGCATCCACTCGGCGCTGCGGATCGTGGCGGAGGCCGGCCTCCCGGTCGTCGTCTCCAGCGCGCTGGACACCTCGGTCGGCATCGCGATGGGTGCGCACCTCGCCGCCGCTGTACCCGACCTCCAGTTCGACTGCGGCCTCGGCACCGTCGCGATGTTCGAGCACGACGTCGCCGAGTCGCCGCTCGTCCCGGTGGACGGCGCGATCCCCGTCATCCGCCCGCGGGTGTCGACGGCGCAGCTCGACCGCCTCGCCGCGCCGGACGACCGCCGCGAGTGGTGGCTCGACCGCGTGCGCCGGTGTTACCGGATCGTGGAGCACGCCGCCGCGCTCTGACGGCGCGCCGAGGCGCCGCGAGCGTCAGCCGTACAGCCGCTCCGGCACTTCGAGGCCGTAGATCGCACGCCCCGAATCCCAGATCGCCCGGCACGCCGCCCGCAGCAGGTCGAGCTCGTCGTCGCCCTCGCTCACGATACGGACATCGTTGCCCTCGACGACGACGGTCGACTTCCCGACCGTGACCGCGCCGTTCCTCGCGGTCTTCGCCTCCGGATACGGCTCATCCAGCCCGCGCAGATCGCCCAGGATGTAGGTCGGCCGCGAGTCGGCGTCGGCAGCGAGGAGCTGCTTGGCGCGGTCGATCCCGGTGAGCACGAGCACCGAGTCGATCCCCGCACGGTTCGCGCCGAGGATGTCCGTGTCGAGCCGGTCGCCGATGAACAACGGCTTCGTCGCCTGGAACCGCGCGACGGCCTCCTCGAAGATCGCGACCTCCGGTTTTCCCGCGACGAGCGGGAGCCGGCCGGCAGCGGTGTGGACGGCGGAGACCAGCGTCCCGTTGCCCGGCGCGATGCCGCGCTCGACCGGGATCGTCCAGTCCGTGTTCGTCGCGATCCACGGACGCTCGCTGTCGCTGCGGCCCTGCAGCGCGAACGACGCCTCCGCGAGCTGCGCCCACCCGATATCGGGCGAGAAGCCCTGGATGACCGCGGCGGGGTCGTCGTCGGCCGAACGCGTGACGGAGAACCCGCCCTTCTGGACTTCGTCCACCAGTCCGTCCCCGCCGACGACGAGGATCGTGGAGCCGGCCGGCACGTGCTGACTCAGCAGCCGGACGGCGGCCTGAGGCGAGGTGACCACATCGCGCGGCTCGACGTGCAGCCCCAGCTCGCGCAGGTGCGCCGCCACGGACGCATCGGTCCGGGAGGCATTGTTGGTGATGTAACCGACCTTGACGGTTTCGGCCACGCCGTTCAGGCTGTCGACGGCGTGCGGGATGGCGTTCGGCCCCGTGTAGACGACCCCATCGAGGTCGGCCAGCACCAGGTCGACACCGGCCAACGGCGTCACAGCGTCACTCGTCCGTCGAAACAGTGCCATCGTGCGGCTCGTCCTCCGTGGTCTCGTCTGTGGGGGCGGCGTCGGTCGCGTCGGCAGTCTCGTCAGCCACAACCTCGCCGGCAGCAGCATCATCTGTTACCGCATCGCCGACCGCTCCCATGCCGCTGGCGCTCTCGTCAACCGAAATCTCATCGGCGAAGTCGGCGTCCGTGTTCTCGCCGACGGCGGCCTGGTCGTTCGCGTCCTCGTCGCCCGCAAGCTCGTCGCTCACGGCCTCGTCTGCGAACTCGCCTTCCGCCTCATCGCCGTCCAGCGACTCGACGTCATCCATCACCACGGCCAGCTCGAACTCCTCCTCGATCACGTGGACCGTTTCGAGTTCGGCGTCGGCGTGCGCCTCCTCCAGCGCGAGCTCGGCGCGTTCGGCGCGCTCGCGCCACGACACGGAGTCGGCGTCGCGGCCGAGCGCTTCGAGCACCTCGGCATAGGCATGGAAGAGGTCCGGACTCCAGCTGAAGGCACGGTTCGGGTCGAGCTGCGGGATCTCCAGCTCGGCCAGCGCGGCCTCCTCCTGTCCCAAGTCCAGCCGGGCGCCGGACATGGCGATCGCCAGCGCGACCTGGACGTCGGCCGGCAGCGCGCTGCGGTCGATCGACCGTCCCAGTTCGAGCGCCCGGTCGGGTCGGCCGACCCCGCGCTCGCTGTCCACCATCAATGCGATCTGGTCGTTGGAGCCGGTGATCCGCCGGTAGGTGCGGAGCTCCCGCAGCGCGAGCGCGAAGTCGCCGCTCGCGTATGCGGTGATGGCGAGCGTCTCGCGCACGACACCGATGCGTCCCGCGCGTCGCGCGGCCGACAGAGCATGACGGTGCGCGAGTTCGGGGTCCTCGTCGATCAGGCGTCCGGCCATGACCAGGTGCTGCGCGACCCAGTCGGCGTTGTCCTTGCTGAGCGTCTTGAGCTCGACGCGGGCTTCCTTCGGCAGGTCGCGCGCCTCGACATCCGCGGGGACGTCGGGGTCGTCATGCCGTGGACGTACCGAACGGAGCTCACGAGCCATCGCCTCTTCGGCGCTGAGCTCGTACTCGTGGTCCCGAGCGTCGCGATCACCGCGCGCGGGACGGCCGTCCCTCGTCCACAGCTTGTCGTCGGAACGGCCGTAGCCCTTCGAGCCACCGACGCCGGCCGGACGGCCTCCGTGCGAGCCCTGACCGCCACGCGAGCCGGCGCCGTCGCGGCCACCGGCGAAACCACGGGATCCGGACCCGTCGCGCGAACGCGTCGCGTCCCAGGAACCGCCCCTCTGTCCACCGCGAGCCTGCTGCCCGTCGCGGCGCTGTCCATCACGGTTCCACTGGCCCTCGCGACCCTGGCCGTCGCGGCCGTGGCTGCCACTGCCCTGAGGTCCGCGGCTCCGCTCGTCACGGTTCCACTGACCACCGCTGCCACCGTCACGACGCTGACCGTCGCGATTCCACTGGCCCTCGCGGCGCTGCCCGTCGCGGCCCTGACCGTCGCGATTCTGACCGTCGCGATTCCACTGACCGCCACCGGACTGGCCGTCGCGACGCTGTCCACCGCGGCCCTGGCCGTCCCGGTTCCACTGGCCGCCACCCTGGCCCTGGCCGTCGCGACGCTGTCCATCGCGGTTCCACTGGCCGCCGCCACGCTGAGCATCCCGGCTCTGGCTGCCACCATTCCACTGGCCCTCGCGACGTTGTCCATCGCGGTTCTGACCACCACGGCCCTGGCTGCCGCCACTCCACTGGCCCTCACGGCGCTGACCGTCGCGGTTCTGGCCGTCACGGCGCTGACCGTCGCGATACTGACCGTCACGACTCTGGCCGTCGCGGCCATAGCCATCACGACTCTGCCCGCCACGGCCGTATCCGTCGCGGCCCTGCGCATCATTGCGCTGAGCCCCGCCGCGCTGACCGTCACGACTCCACTGACCGTCTCGCGGCCGGCTCTCGCCGCCGGAGCGGGAGGAACCGCCGGAGCCGCCCTTTCGATGCGCGCCATCGCCGTCCCGGGAGCGTCCATAGCCCTGACCGGAGTCGCGTCGCGGGGCGTCGCCTGAGCGGTCGCTGTTCCGGCTGTCGCCAGAGCGTGGGCGACCGGAGCCTCGACCGCGGTCGTTGCCGCCCGAGGCGGACGTCCTGTCGTCGTCTGCCGGTGTATCGCTCACGACTTCTCCTGTCGGGTGCCGGGGTTTCCGCCCAGCCTATGTGCGTGGATCGCGCTGAGCACCGCTCGCGCGAAATTGTGCCGTTAACGCGAAATGGCCACCCATCACTGGGTGGCCATCTCACAAAGAAGTCCGGCGGTGTCCTACTCTCCCACAGGGTCCCCCCTGCAGTACCATCGGCGCAGAGAGTCTTAGCTTCCGGGTTCGGAATGTAACCGGGCGTTTCCCTCTCGCTATGGCCGCCGAAACACTATTGATGTATCAAAGTGAACGATCAAGCTTCGCTTGAATCAGTTCTCGACCGTACATCGAGAACCACATAGTGGACGCGGGCAATCTCAGCCCATCATACCCGCCTTACAACGGCATGAGAGTAGTGATTATCAAATTATCGGCTTATTAGTACCGGTCAGCTCCATGGGTCTTTAGTCCCCACTTCCACATCCGGCCTATCAACCCAGTAGTCTAGCTGGGAGCCTCTCGCCCGAAGGCATGGAAATCTCATCTTGAGGCCGGCTTCCCGCTTAGATGCTTTCAGCGGTTATCCATCCCGAACGTAGCTAACCAGCGGTGCTCCTGGCGGAACAACTGGCACACCAGAGGTTCGTCCAACCCGGTCCTCTCGTACTAGGGTCAGATCCTCTCAAATTTCCTACGCGCGCAGCGGATAGGGACCGAACTGTCTCACGACGTTCTAAACCCAGCTCGCGTACCGCTTTAATGGGCGAACAGCCCAACCCTTGGGACCTACTCCAGCCCCAGGATGCGACGAGCCGACATCGAGGTGCCAAACCATGCCGTCGATATGGACTCTTGGGCAAGATCAGCCTGTTATCCCCGAGGTACCTTTTATCCGTTGAGCGACAGCGCTTCCACAAGCCACTGCCGGATCACTAGTCCCGACTTTCGTCCCTGCTCGACTTGTCAGTCTCACAGTCAAGCTCCCTTGTGCACTTACACTCGACACCTGATTGCCAACCAGGTTGAGGGAACCTTTGGGCGCCTCCGTTACTTTTTGGGAGGCAACCGCCCCAGTTAAACTACCCACCAGGCACTGTCCCTGAACCGGATTACGGTTCTAAGTTAGATATCCAAAGTGACCAGAGTGGTATTTCAACATTGACTCCACGAACACTGGCGTGTCCGCTTCAAAGTCTCCCACCTATCCTACACAAGCCACTCCGAACACCAATACCAAGCTGTAGTAAAGGTCACGGGGTCTTTCCGTCCTGCTGCGCGTAACGAGCATCTTTACTCGTAGTGCAATTTCGCCGAGTTCGCGGTTGAGACAGCTGGGAAGTCGTTACGCCATTCGTGCAGGTCGGAACTTACCCGACAAGGAATTTCGCTACCTTAGGATGGTTATAGTTACCACCGCCGTTTACTGGGGCTTAAATTCTGAGCTTCGCCGAAGCTAACCCTTCCTCTTTAACCTTCCAGCACCGGGCAGGCGTCAGTCCGTATACATCGTCTTGCGACTTGGCACGGACCTGTGTTTTTAGTAAACAGTCGCTTCCCACTGGTCTCTGCGGCCTTCAAACGCTCCCGGAGCAAGTCCGTTCACGCCTCAGGCCCCCTTCTCCCGAAGTTACGGGGGCATTTTGCCGAGTTCCTTAACCACGATTCTCTCGATCTCCTTAGTATTCTCTACCTGACCACCTGAGTCGGTTTGGGGTACGGGCGGCTGGAACCTCGCGTCGATGCTTTTCTCGGCAGCATAGGATCACCCATTTCGTCAATGAAGACTACGCATCGTGCCTGGGCCTATGTGAGAGACGGATTTGCCTATCTCTCGGCTTACACACTTACACCGGGACAACCATCGCCCGGCTGGGCTACCTTCCTGCGTCACACCTGTTAATACGCTAGCCGCACCAGCATGGGGTCGAGCGTTAGGCCCGGACCGTCACCCCGAAGGGATCAGTGTCCAGGATTAGGACTCTTAGCACCACTGGATTAGCTTGGGCGGTTCTTCGCCGGTACGGGAATATCAACCCGTTGTCCATCGACTACGCCTGTCGGCCTCGCCTTAGGTCCCGACTTACCCAGGGCGGATTAGCCTGGCCCTGGAACCCTTGGTCTTTCGGAGGACGGGTTTCTCACCCGTCTTTCGCTACTCATGCCTGCATTCTCACTCGTGTGGCGTCCACGGCTGGTTTACACCGCCGCTTCACTCGCCACACGACGCTCTCCTACCCATCAACACGGCTGGACCACGAAGGCCTACCAATAATGTCAATGCCACAACTTCGGTGGCGTGCTTGAGCCCCGTTACATTGTCGGCGCGGAATCACTTGACCAGTGAGCTATTACGCACTCTTTCAAGGGTGGCTGCTTCTAAGCCAACCTCCTGGTTGTCTGTGCAACTCCACATCCTTTCCCACTTAGCACGCGCTTAGGGACCTTAGTTGGTGGTCTGGGTTGTTTCCCTCTCGACGATGAAGCTTATCCCCCACCGTCTCACTGCTGCGCTCTCACTTACCGGCATTCGGAGTTTGGCTGACGTCAGTAACCTTTTGGGGCCCATCGGCCATCCAGTAGCTCTACCTCCGGCAAGAAACACGCAACGCTGCACCTAAATGCATTTCGGAGAGAACCAGCTATCACGAAGTTTGATTGGCCTTTCACCCCTATCCACAGCTCATCCCCTCAGTTTTCAACCTAAGTGGGTTCGGTCCTCCACGACGTCTTACCGTCGCTTCAACCTGGCCATGGATAGATCACTTCGCTTCGGGTCTAGGACATGCGACTGAATCGCCCTATTCAGACTCGCTTTCGCTACGGCTACCCCTCACGGGTTAACCTCGCCACATATCGCTAACTCGCAGGCTCATTCTTCAAAAGGCACGCTGTCACCCCTACAAGGAGGCTCCAACGGTTTGTAAGCAAACGGTTTCAGGTACTATTTCACTCCCCTCCCGGGGTACTTTTCACCTTTCCCTCACGGTACTTGTCCGCTATCGGTCATCTGGGAGTATTTAGGCTTATCAGGTGGTCCTGACAGATTCACACGGGATTTCTCGGGCCCCGTGCTACTTGGGATACTCTTCGCGCCATTGGACCATTTCGGCTACGGGGTTGGCACCCTCTATGACCGGCCTTTCAATGCCGTTCGCCTATGATCCTTTGTAACGCTTGCAGTTCGGCAGAAGCTGCTGAAAAGTCCCGCAACCCCGACCATGCAACGCCTGCCGGCTATCACACATGATCGGTTTAGCCTCTTCCGGTTTCGCTCGCCACTACTAACGGAATCGCTTTTGCTTTCTCTTCCTGTGGGTACTGAGATGTTTCACTTCCCCACGTTCCCTCTACCCGCCCTATATATTCAGGCGGGAGTCACTGGGTCACCTTACGGGCCCAGCGGGGTTTCCCCATTCGGAGATCCTCGGATCAAAGCTCGTTTATCAGCTCCCCGAGGCTTATCGCAGATTACTACGTCCTTCTTCGGCTCCAGATGCCAAGGCATCCACCGTTTGCTCTTAGAAATTTGAAATCACATGAGTTTTAGAATCGATCGACTCATCCGAAGATGAGCAGATTGACCAATGATCTATCAGTACATAAGTACTGTGATCATCTTTGTGATCCGAACCCGAAGGTTCGAATCTAAGATGCTCGCGTCCACTGTGTAGTTCTCAAAGTACGGGCGGTACCTTCTCCGCCGGCCGAGTTATGGCCGACTAGAAAAGGTCCAGAGGATTCGGTTCTCATCCGACTGGATGAGGTCCGGTCCCTCAGGACCCAACAGCGTGCATGTGCGGGGCTTCCGGGTCCGAACCGTTCCTATCTGCAAGAGATGTACTGAGTTCGAGCCGTTCGGCTCCGCACCAATGTCAATGTTCCACCCATGAGCTAACCGGCTGAGACGTTCGCTCAGATCCGGCGCCTGGACACCCGAGGGTGCCAGATGCTCCTTAGAAAGGAGGTGATCCAGCCGCACCTTCCGGTACGGCTACCTTGTTACGACTTAGTCCTAATCACCGATCCCACCTTCGACAGCTCCCTCCACAAGGGTTGGGCCACTGGCTTCGGGTGTTACCGACTTTCATGACTTGACGGGCGGTGTGTACAAGGCCCGGGAACGTATTCACCGCAGCGTTGCTGATCTGCGATTACTAGCGACTCCGACTTCATGAGGTCGAGTTGCAGACCTCAATCCGAACTGAGACCGGCTTTTTGGGATTCGCTCCACCTTACGGTATTGCAGCCCTTTGTACCGGCCATTGTAGCATGCGTGAAGCCCAAGACATAAGGGGCATGATGATTTGACGTCATCCCCACCTTCCTCCGAGTTGACCCCGGCAGTCTCCTATGAGTTCCCGCCATTACGCGCTGGCAACATAGAACGAGGGTTGCGCTCGTTGCGGGACTTAACCCAACATCTCACGACACGAGCTGACGACAACCATGCACCACCTGTTTACGAGTGTCCAAAGAGTTGACCATTTCTGGCCCGTTCTCGTATATGTCAAGCCTTGGTAAGGTTCTTCGCGTTGCATCGAATTAATCCGCATGCTCCGCCGCTTGTGCGGGCCCCCGTCAATTCCTTTGAGTTTTAGCCTTGCGGCCGTACTCCCCAGGCGGGGCGCTTAATGCGTTAGCTGCGACACGGAAACCGTGGAATGGTCCCCACATCTAGCGCCCAACGTTTACGGCGTGGACTACCAGGGTATCTAATCCTGTTCGCTCCCCACGCTTTCGCTCCTCAGCGTCAGTTACGGCCCAGAGAACTGCCTTCGCCATCGGTGTTCCTCCTGATATCTGCGCATTCCACCGCTACACCAGGAATTCCATTCTCCCCTACCGCACTCTAGTCTGCCCGTACCCACTGCAGGCCCGAGGTTGAGCCTCGGGTTTTCACAGCAGACGCGACAGACCGCCTACGAGCTCTTTACGCCCAATAATTCCGGACAACGCTCGCACCCTACGTATTACCGCGGCTGCTGGCACGTAGTTAGCCGGTGCTTTTTCTGCAGGTACCGTCACTTTCGCTTCTTCCCTACTAAAAGAGGTTTACAACCCGAAGGCCGTCGTCCCTCACGCGGCGTTGCTGCATCAGGCTTGCGCCCATTGTGCAATATTCCCCACTGCTGCCTCCCGTAGGAGTCTGGGCCGTGTCTCAGTCCCAGTGTGGCCGGTCACCCTCTCAGGCCGGCTACCCGTCGTAGGCTTGGTGGGCCGTTACCTCACCAACTACCTGATAGGCCGCGAGTCCATCCTTGACCGAAATTCTTTCCACGCACAGGAGATGCCTCCGTGCGTCATATCCGGTATTAGCTTCCGTTTCCGGAGGTTATCCCAGAGTCAAGGGCAGGTTACTCACGTGTTACTCACCCGTTCGCCACTAATTCCCTAGAGCAAGCTCCAGGTTCATCGTTCGACTTGCATGTGTTAAGCACGCCGCCAGCGTTCGTCCTGAGCCAGGATCAAACTCTCCGTAAAATGTTCAGCTCCAAGTCGCAAGCGACTGGAAACATAGTGCAGGATCGGAGAGGAATATCTCGTCTCCTGCGAGTTTGTCTTGACTAGTTTCGAATATCTACTGACATTCTGTTTCTAATCCAAAGGAATCTCTTGCATCGACTTTCAGACCGAGGTCTTCGGGTCAATGCCGAGGTTTTTGGCATTTGACATTGTGCACGCTGTTGAGTTCTCAAGGATCGGACGCTCTCACCTTCAACCCTCTCGGGCTTCTCTGTGAGGCAACTTCTCTACCTTACCACTCTCAGTCAGTTTGTCAAGTTGGCCGTTTCGCGCTCTTTCGTTCATCCATCGTGGGATACATCCGATTTGCACGACCCGAACCGGTTAGACCTGCTCAGTGAGTGGGGTGTTAATCCTAAGCGCAGCAAAGCAACTCTTTCAAGTTGAGATTTGCCGCTAGGCTAAGGATTCGGTCCCGCTTGAGGCCGGGGAGCTCTTCCGCTCTCCCGCACCTTTGGGGTGACAAGTAAGTACTTTACGCAGGCCTCCGGGACGTCGCAAATTCCGCGGACATCCCGGGCGTGTCGCAGGGCGAGATCCGCGTGATTCCGCGGAAGTCGCCCCCTGGGACGCGAAAACGCGGCCGCCCGGAGGGGCGACCGCGTCAGGCGGGAGGGGCGGAATCCGATCAGGATCCGAGTCCCGAGTAGGCGTGCAGTCCGTGGAAGAACACGTTGACGACGCCGAAGTTGAAGAGCACCGCGGCGAAGCCGATGATCGCGAGCCACGCGGAGCGCGATCCGCGCCAGCCGCGCGTCGCCCGCGCGTGGATGTAGCCGGCGTAGATCACCCAGATGATGAACGTCCAGACTTCCTTGGTGTCCCAGCCCCAATAACGACCCCACGCCTTCTCGGCCCAGATGGCTCCGGCGATCAGCGTGAAGGTCCAGGCGATGAAGCCGACGATGTTGATCCGGTACGCGAGGTTCTCCAGAGCGACCGCGCTGGGGAGGGTCGCGAGGAACTTGAACTGCTGGGGGCGCGACTCCTCGACCTGGCGTTCGCGCCGGTACTGCAGGAGCTGGAGACCGGAGAGCGCGAAGCCGAGTGCGAAGAACGCCGTGCCCAGCACGGCCACGATGATGTGGATCACCAGCCAGTACGACTGCAGCGCCGGCTGCAGCGGGACCACCGGGACGTAGTACCGCAGCAGGGCGATCCCCTGCAGCACCAGGACCAGGCCGATGATGAACGTGCCGAGGTACTTGATGTCCCACTTGAGGTTCGCGACCAGGAAGACGCCGACGATGACCAGGGTGCCGGTCATCGAGAACTCCCACATGTTGGCCCACGGCACGCGGTCGGCCGCGATGCCGCGGAGCACCGTGGCGATCAGGTGGAAGCCCCAGCCCACGATGGTGAGGCCGAACGCCCACTTGATCGACGCCGACGAGGCGGCGCCGTTCATCACGTCGTCCTCGAGCCGTGTGCTGATCCGGGAGGACAGCCGGCCGAGCGCGGACGACGGCGGCGTCGCGGGAGGCGCCTCAGCCCCACCGCCGGACGCGGACATCCGCGCGGCCGTGGCTCCCACCGGTTGGGCGACCTCCGCCCGCCGGGCGACGGCGCTCGGGACGACCGCGGCCTCCTCGGCCGTCGCTCTGGCTCCTCTGCGCGCGAGGTCGAGCGCGAACGCGATGAACGCGGCCGCGTAGAACCCCATCGCCACATAGATGAAGACCGTGGACAACTGGGACAGGGTTTCGGTCACGAGTGCAAGCCTAATTCGTCGGGGTTCGGGTGAGGAGTGCGGTGTGCTCGTCGGCGACGGCGGTCACAGCCGCGAGGAGGTTGGGGTCCTCACCACGGGCGAGGCCAGCGTACTCCAAGGTCAGGGAGCCGTCGGGGTTCTCGACGGCCTTGACCCAGATGCGACGTCGGGGCACGAAGAGCGACGTCAGCAGGCCGCCGAGGATGAGGATCGCGAAGAGCAGCACCCAGCCCTGGGCGGGGTCGTGGTGCACGTCGAGCGACGCGTAGCGTTTGACGTCGCCCATCGAGATCGTGCCGAGCCCGCTCGGGAGCTCGACGGTCTGACCCGGCTTCAACTGCAGCGCCTTGGTCTTCGTGCCGGGCCCGGCGAGCTGTGACATCTTGTCGGTGTTCAGGCTGTAGACCGATTGCGGGACGCCGCTGTCGACGCCGAGGTCGCCGGCGTAGACGTTCAGGCTGAGGACCGGATCGTTCAAGCCGGGGAACGTCGAGGTCAGCGCGCCGGCCGCCGTCGCGCTCTTGCCGACCGTCGGATAGAAGAAGCCGATCATGCCGACCTGCTCCCGGAGGCCGTCCGGCACCTTCACCCAGCCGAGTGAGGTGAGCTGCGCGTCCTCGGCGATGAACGGCACCGAGTCGTTGAACACCACCTTGCCCTTCGGATCGCGGACGGTGATCGTCGGCGCGTAGCCGTTGCCGAGCAGGTAGACGTTCGTGCCGCCGATCGCCAACGGCTCGTTGACCTTGATCGTCGAATCGCTCGACGTGTCCCCCGGACCCGTCGTGGTCACCTTCGCGGTGTAGTCGAGCGGGGTGCCTTTGGCGTTCGGGTTCTTCGTCTCGTACGCGACATCCAGGCTGTTGACCCGGATCGAGAACGGCTCCAGCGACCCGTCGGAGAAGAACCTCCCCGGGTTGAACGAGTTGTACGACGGCAGGCTGTTGACGAAGCTCTGGCCGACGACGACGACCTTCTGGCCGGTGTAGCCGAAGCCTCCCCCGATGCCGACGGCGACCAGCACGCCGAGCAGAGCGATGTGGAAGACGAGGTTTCCGGTCTCGCGCAGGTAGCCGCGCTCCGCGGAGACCGAGGTCGATCGGGCGTCCTGGTAGAGGGACACCCGGTAGCGCGAGCGGCGGAGCACCTGGCGCGCAGACTCGATCGGGTTCGGCGCGTCCGCGCGGAGCTCGGCCGGCAGGATGCGCGCCTGGAAGGCCGACATGCGGGTGAGCCGGACGGGAGTCTTCGGCGGCCGGGCCCGCAGGGCGCGGAAGTGGTGCGCCGTACGCGGGATGATGCAGCCGATCAGCGATGCGAACAGCAACAGGTAGATGGCCGAGAACCAGAACGACGTGTAGACGTCGAAGAGCTGGAACTTGTCGAGCACCGGTGCGAGCTGCGGGTTGTCGCTGAAGTACTTGGTGACGCCGTTCGGGTCGGCGCCGCGCTGCGGGAACAGCGAGCCGGGGACGGCCGCGATGGCGAGGAGGAGCAGCAGGAACAGCGCCGTGCGCATGCTCGTGAGCTGGCGCCAGGCCCAGCGGAGCCAGCCGAGCGGACCGAGCTTGGGCTGGACGACGTCCGGGTCCTCGCGCGGAGGCGCGACGTCGATGTGGTCAGATGGCCGGGACAAAGCCGGAGATCACCCCCAGGAACTGCGACATCATGGCGGTCCAGAGACCGGTGGCCATCATCACGCCGATGACGACCAGGAGTGCGCCGCCGATGATGTTGATGACCCGGATGTGTCGCTTGAGGAAGGCCACGGAACCCGCGACCCAGTCGAAGCCGAGGGCGACCAGCAGGAACGGGATGCCGAGGCCGATGCAATAGAAGAGCCCGAGCAGGGCTCCGCGCCACGGGGACCCGCTGCCGACGCTCAGCGCGCTGATCGCCGCGAGGGTCGGGCCGATGCACGGCGTCCAGCCCAGCCCGAAGACGACACCGAGCAGCGGCGCCCCGATCAGGCCGCTCGCCGGACGCCAGGTCGGCTTGATGGTGCGCTGAAGGAACGAGAACTGGCCGATGAAGACGAGGCCCATCAGGATGACGAGCACGCCGAGCACCCGGATGACCACCTCCTGCCAGCGGACCAGCCACAGGCCGAGCGCGCCGAAGGCGGCGCCGTAGGCGATGAAGACGACGGCGAAGCCGAGGACGAACAGGGCGACCCCGGTCAGGACGCGGCTGCGGTCCCGCTTGGCGCCCGGGTCGCTCATCCCGCCGACATACGCGAGATAGCCGGGCACGAGCGGGAGAACGCACGGCGAGGCGAATGAGACCAGTCCCGCGAGGAGCGCGATGGGAAGTGCGAGCAGGAGCTGGCCGCTGAAGACGATCTGACCGACGTTCACGGTCACTTCCCGGCCATGGCGTCGGAGATGAGCGAGTCGAGGATGCTCTTGTCCGGGATGGCGCCGAGGATGCGGGCGGCCACGCGGCCCTGCTTGTCGATCACGATCGTGGTCGGCGTGGCCTTGGGAGGGACGGTCTTGCTGAAGGCGAGCAGGACGGAGCCGGTGTCGCGGTCGAGGACCGAGGGGTAGGTCACTCCCTTGTCCTGCTCGAAGCTGGCCGCGGTGCTCGCGGAGTCGTAGAGGTTGACCCCGAGGAAGCTGACGCCCTGCGCCGCGTACTTCTGCGACAGCGACTCGAGGTCGGGCGCCTCCACCCGGCACGGCGGGCAGCCCGCGTACCAGAAGTTCACGACGAGGACCTTGCCGGCGTAGTCCTTCGAGGACACCGAGGTGCCGTCGGCGAGCTTGCCGGAGAACGCGACGGGGGCGCCGCGATTCGCCGCGGCGTATTCGCTCACGCTGCCGTCGCCCGCGATGTAGTTCTGGCCGTTGCCGGAACGGTACTGGTTGGCGAGGGCGTCGTTGGACGTGCACCCGGAGAGCAGGAGGGCCGTGGCCGCAGCGGCCGCGGGAAGAAGGAGCGCCAGGCGGCGCCGAGCGGAGAGTCGGACGGAGGTCACACGGCCCCCACATCGGTCGCGGCGCTGATCAGGCTGCCGGCGGGCTCGACATAGCTGACCTCCACCACCCGGACGACGGGCGGGGCGTCGGGATCGGCCGGGAGCTGCGCCTCGCCCGGACGCGGCTGAGGTGCGGGGGCCGGCTCGGTCGTCCGCTCGAAGGTGGTGATGCTGGAGAGCGCGCAGCGGCGCTTGCGCGGGTCGTGCGGGAACCGCTCCCCCGCCGCCGAGAGGTGCATGACCCAGATCGGGAGCTGGTGGCTGACCAGGACGACGTCGCCGGACTCGACCGACTCGAACGCGGCGTCGACGGCCTCCTTCATCCGCTTCTCGATGCTGGTGTAGGCCTCGCCCCAGCTCGGCCGGGGCGGGTAGACGATGAAGGGCCAGTTGGCCGGGTTCTTCAGGGCACGGCGCATGTTGGTGCCCTCGAAGTGGTTTGTGGGCTCGATGATCCGCTCGTCCACCTCGGGGTCCAGGCCGAAGGTCGCCGCGATCGGCGCCATCGACTCGCGGGTGCGCTGCAGCGGCGACATGCGCAGCAGGGACACCGGTCGGGAGCGGGCGGCCAGGTCGTCGGCGGCGGCCTGCGCCATCCGGTGACCGAGTTTGGACAGCCCGAAGCCGGGCAGCCTGCCGTACAGGATGCCGTCGGGATTGAACACCTCTCCGTGACGGACGAGATGTACCTGGCTTGCTACCACCGCACCAGTCTACGGAGCGGCTTGCCTTGAATTCACTGAGCGTGGGAGCGCTGGGCACCCGGCCTCCCCTCTCGGGCGGTATTGGCGAGCGGTAGGCTTGTCGATCGTGACCGCACGCGTTTTGATCAAAGACCTCGCCGCTCTGCCCGACGGCCCCGTGAGCGTCGCCGGATGGGTCGAGACCGTCCGCGACCAGAAGAAGGTGCAGTTCGTCGTGCTGCGCGATGAGTCGGGCGCTGTCCAGCTCGTCAATCCGCGCACGGTCGACGAGGACGGCGCCGTGGTCGCCGACGAGCCCGCGACGACCATCTCGGGTCTGTCGCAGGGGTCGTTCGTGCGCGCCACCGGGGAGCTCAAGCACGACGAGCGGGTCAAGCTCGGCGGCATCGAGATCAAGCTGAACACCCTCGAAGTCGAGACGGCCGCCATCCCGGAGACGCCGATCGCTGCGGACAGCGGCATCGACAAGCGCATGGACTGGCGCTTCCTCGACCTCCGCGAGCCGAAGCACAACCTGATCTTCCGCGTGCAGACCACGCTCGAGCACGCGATGCGGCAGTACTGGGTGGACAACGGCTTCATCGAGATCCACACCCCGAAGCTCATGGCGTCGGCATCCGAGTCGCGCGCCGAGCTCTTCGAGCTGCCCTACTTCGAGACGACTGCGTACCTCGCTCAGAGCCCGCAGATCTTCAAGCAGATGGCGCAGGCCGCCGGCTTCGGCCGCGTGTTCGAGATCGGCCCGGCGTTCCGCGCCGACCCCAGCTTCACCAGCCGGCACGCGACCGAGTTCACGAGCGTCGACACCGAGCTGAGCTGGATCGACAGCCACGAGGACGTCATGAAGGTGCACGAGGACCTCCTCGTCGCCGGCTTCACGGCGGTCAAGGAGAAGCACGGCGCGGAGATCGAGGCGCTGTTCGGCGTCGAGGTCACGGTTCCGACGACTCCGTTCCCGCGCATCCCGCTGGCCGAGGCCAAGCGCATCGTCGCTGAGCAGGGCTACGAGGTGCCGCGCGCGGACGACGACATGGACCCGGAGGGCGAGCGTCGCATCTCCGCGTATGTGAAGGAGACCTACGGTCACGAGTTCGTGTTCCTGACGGACTACGCCTCCAGCATCCGGCCGTACTACCACATGCGTCACCCCGAGGACCCGTCGATCACCAAGAGCTACGACCTGATCTTCAACGGCGTCGAGATCTCCACCGGCGCCCAGCGCGAGCACCGCGTCGAGATCCTCGAGGAGCAGGCCGTCGACAAGGGGCTCTCGGTGGAGGAGCTGGAGGACGTGCTCGCGACGTTCCGCTACGGAATCCCGCCGCACGGCGGATTCGGGATGGGGCTTGCGCGCGTGCTCATGCTGATGCTGCACCTCGCCAACCTGCGCGAGACGACCTATCTCTTCCGCGGACCGACGCGACTGACCCCGTAGCAGAGAGCGCGGTCCACTGTTCGCCGGCCACCAGGATGTGGCCGAGGAAGCGCAGCCCGATGGTGGCCGCCGCCTGATCGAGTCTGCGGGTGAGGACGGTGTCGGCCACGGACGGGTCGAGCAGTCCCGACGGATGATTGTGCGCGACGGCGAACGACCGTCCGCCGCGGGTGAGCACGGCCTGGAGGATGTCGGCCGGCTGGATGGACCGCTCGTCGACGCCGCCGTCGCGCACCAGCACGAGCTCCAGGGGCCGGGCGGCACGATCGGCGACGACCACGACGAAGCGCTCGCTGTCACGGTGCAGCAGCTCGGGCCGGACGACCTCCGCGATGGCGTCGTGGTCGACCAGCCGCGTCCACGAGGATGAGCGCCCGGCCCTGCGCCAGATCTCGATGATGGCGACGAGCCGGCCGGCTGTCGCGGGGCCGACGCCCGGCAGGGTCTCCAGGCGGGCGAAGTCCATCGTCGCGAGCCCGGGGAACCCGCCGCAACGGGCCAGGATGGCGCGGGCGAGGGACAGGACGCTCCGCCCCATCTGACCGGAGCCGAGGACGAGGGCGAGGACTTCGTCGTCGGTGAGCGAACCGACGCCGAGCCGGCGCATCCGCTCCCGTGGACGGTCGTGATTCGGTACATGGGCAAGTGACTCCTCTGCTTCTTCCGACTCGGACATGCGTCCACGCTAGGAACCGGATTGGGTCCTTCGTGGCCGATCGTCTCAATCTGTGGAGAACTGGCCTGCGGCCTCCACCTGTGGATGACAATGGGTGGAGAGAATCAGCCGACGAAGGAGTCGTCCCGCAATGACCAGCACCCTCCCCGAACCCCGCCCGAACGATGTCGTCATCCTGTCCGCCGCGCGCACGCCGCTCGGCAAGGTGACCGGCGCGCTCGCCAGCCAGACCGCCGTGCAGCTCGGCACCGTCGCGCTGCGGAAGGCGATCGAGCAGTCCGGGCTCCAGGCGTCCGACATCGACACCGTGATCTTCGGGCAGGTGCTCCAGGCCGGCGCGGGACAGAACCCTGCCCGGCAGACGGCCATCGCCGCCGGGATCGGCTGGGACGTCCCGGCGACGACCATCAACAAGGTGTGCCTGTCCGGGCTCGCGGCCGTGATCGACGCCGCGCGGCTCATCCGCGCCGGCGAGGCGACCGTGGTCGCGGCGGGCGGCCAGGAGTCCATGACGAACGCCCCGCACATCCTGCCCGGCTCGCGTAAGGGCTGGACCTACGGGTCGCTCGAAGCGCTGGACACGGCCGCCTACGACGGGCTGACCGACGCGTTCGACAAGATCTCGATGGGCGCCTCGACGGAGAGCTACACGGAGAAGCTCGGCCTGACGCGGGAGGCGCAGGACGCGTTCGCGGCGTCATCCCACCAGCGCGCGGGCGCGGCTGCGGCCTCCGGGGTGTTCGCAGAGGAGATCGCGCCGGTCAGCATCCCGCAGCGCAAGGGCGACCCGATCGTCGTCGCGGTCGATGAGGGGGTGCGGCCGGACTCGACGGTGGAGGTGCTGGCCAAGCTGCGTCCGAGCTTCGCGGAGGGCGGGACGCTCACGGCCGGTAACTCGTCGCCGCTGAGCGACGGCGCTGCGGCGCTCATCCTCACGTCACGGGAGAACGCCGAGCGGCTCGGTCTGCAGTGGCTCGCCGTCGTCGGGGCCAGCGGGCAGGTCGCGGGGCCGGACAACTCGCTGCACTCGCAGCCGTCGAACGCCATCAATGCCGCGCTGAAGCGGGCCGGGTGGAGTGTGGACGAGCTGGACCTGGTGGAGATCAACGAGGCGTTCGCCGCGGTGGCGCTGCAGTCGACGGCCGACCTCGACGTGGACCCGGAGAAGGTCAACATCCACGGCGGTGCGATCGCGCTCGGGCACCCCATCGGGGCGTCGGGGGCGCGGCTGGCCGGGCATGCGGCGCATGAGCTTGCGCGGCGCGGGGCCGGGCGGGCGGCGGTGGCGCTGTGCGGTGGTGGCGGGCAGGGGGATGCGCTGCTGCTGTGGCGTTGATAACGGAGGAGATCGGGGTGGACTGACCCCGAATAAGCAGTCGACGGAGGAGATCCGGCCCATGGTGGGGCGGGTCTCCTCCGTTGTTTGCGGTCAGCGCTGCAGGTGGCGCTCGGTGGGGCCGGTGTAGAGGGAGAGGGGGCGGATGAGGGAGTTGGCAGCGTACTGCTCGAAGATGTGGGCGGTCCAGCCGGTGACGCGGGCCGCGGCGAACAGCGGGGTGAAGGTCTCGGTGTCGAAGCCCATCAGGTTGTACGCCGGGCCGGACGGGTAGTCCAGGTTCGGCTTGATGTTCTTGCGGTCGCCCATCGCCTTCTCGAGCGCGTCGTAGAGGTCGAGCATGTCCTGGCGGTCGTAGTGGTCGACCAGCTCGACCAGGGACGCACGCATGGTCGGCACGCGTGAGTCGCCGTTCTTGTAGACGCGGTGGCCGAAGCCCATGATCTTGCGCTTCTCGGCGAGGGCGTCGTCCAGCCAGGCCTCCGCCCGGTCCGCGCTGCCGATCTCGTCGAAGGCGTGCATGACGGCCTCGTTCGCGCCGCCGTGCAGCGGGCCCTTGAGGGCGCCGATCGCGCCGGTGACGGCCGAGTAGACGTCCGACAGGGTGGACGCGATGACGCGCGCGGTGAACGTGGAGGCGTTGAAGGAGTGCTCCGCGTAGAGAACCAGCGAGACGCGGAAGGCGTTCACGACCACCTCGTCCGGCACCTCGCCGAACGTGAGCCAGAGGAAGTTCTCCGCGTAGTCGAGGTCGTCCCGCGACTCCACCGGGTCGAGCCCGCGACGGCGGCGCTGGATGTACGCGACGATCGTCGGGAGCTGGGCGAAGAGGTAGACGGCGCGGCTGTGGTTGAGCTCCGGATCGAGGATGCCGTTCTCCTGCTCCAGCGTCGGGTCCATGCCGCCGAGCTGGCTGACCGCGGTGCGCAGGGCGTCCATCGGGTGGGCCGACACGGGGATGTCGTCCAGCACCCGGCGGGTGCGGTCGTCCATGGTGCGGAGGCCGCGCTCCAGCTTCACGAACCCGGCCAGCTCCTCCGGCGTCGGCAGCTCGCCGTTCCACAGCAGCCAGGCGACCTCCTCGAACGAGCAGTTCGCGGCCAGCTCCTGCACGGGGTAGCCGCGGTACAGCAGCGAGTTGGTCTGCGGGTTGACGGACGAGATGGTCGTCGTGTCCACGACGACGCCGGCGAGGCCCTTGTGGATCTCGGGGTCGGTCATTGTGCTGCTCCTTCGCTGCTGTGGTCGTGACTCGTGCTGATGCGGCTGTGAGCAGCGCTCAGCGGCGCACTTCGAAGTTGTACACCGAAGTGTCGAACACGCTCACCTAAACATACAGTTCGGGATACCGCGGGATCACGCGGAAGGTCGTCTTGCCCATCCCCTTCTCGGCGGGCGGGATGACCTCGACATGGTCGATTATCGCCGCGAGGGCGGTGCGCAGTTCCAGTGGCGTCGCTGCGTCCCACAGCTCGGAGATGCTCACGGCGAGATCCCGCATCTCCTCCGGGGTGATGCTCGGCGCGGCAGGCGCGGGAGCGTGCGCGCTTAGGCGGTCGATCTCGCTCTGGAGGCGGGCAGCGGCGGCCGTGTAGGCGTCTTCGGTGACGCGCCCTTCGACCCAGCGGACGGTGAGTGCCCCGAGCGCTCCGCGCGCCTTCGCGAGGCGGCGGGCGACCGCTGCGCTGTCGTCGATCGCTGCGACGGGACGCTGCTCGCGCGCGACCTCGGGTGCGAGGCTCTCGATCTCGGTGGCACGGTCGAGCACCCAGGCCTTCACTGCGCCGGTCGCGCGGTGCTCCAGGCAGGACACGAGGCGCCGGCCGTCGCGGTACTCGTACCAGCGCGTGCACACGAAGCCGGGGGCGAGCTGGCCGCCCGCGGAGGGTCGCTTCGCCATGCGCATGCTGCCGCCGCAGTCGCCGCAGCGGAGCAGCCCGGATAGCGGGGAGCGCGGTTCGACCTGCCGCGATGGTCGCGGTGCGGCGGCGCGGCGCCGGAGGTAGGCGTCCCAGAGTTCGTCGCTGATGATCGGCTCCTGGCGGCCCGCGTGGTAGGCGCGACCAGCGGGGGTCATCTGCACGATGCGGCCAGCGGCGAAGCCCGAGTCCAAGATGCGGGTGACGACGGGGATCGACCAACTGCCGCCGCGCGCCGTCGGCACGCCCTGCTCGTTCCACCAGCGGGTGATGCGGGAGAGGCCATGCTCGTCGAGGGCGTAGCGGCGGTATGCCTCGGCCAGCAGCGGTGCCTGCTGCGGGTGGGGCTCGTACCGATCCTTCTCGGCGCGGACGTAGCCGAACCGGTCGCCCCGGAGGTGGGTAGCCCGCTGCGCACGCGGCGTTCGTGGATCTCTCGCCAGACATCGCCGATGCGCTCTGACTCGAAGGCCGCCATCTCGGTCAGCATCCCGCGCGCGAATCGGCCGGTGGATGTCGTCGTGTCGATAGGCTCCGTGGCCGACTCGATCCGGCCACCGGCGAGACTCGACCGCGTCGACAGCGATCGCCCAGTCGAGCCTCGCGCGGGAGAGGCGCGACCACTTCCAGAGCACGATCACGTCCGCGTCGCCGCGCTCGATCATCTGCATGACTCGCTGCACGCCGGGACGCTTCCATGTGCGGCCGGTCTTCCCCGGGTCCTCTTCGACGGCGACGACGGCGTAGCCGCGCGAGCGGCAGTATTCGCGGCCGGCGCTCTCCTGGATTTCCAGGGAGATGGACTCTTCCTTCGCGATCGACTGGCGGAGGTAGAGCACGGCGCGCGGCGGCGCGTCGGCGATTGGCTGCGGCTTCACGCTATGCACCTACCATCGCGGAGGTAGCGGTCGAGGATGTCGGCGCTGACGTTGAGCTCGTGACACCAGACGCCCGGGTCGGGCGATGCTGCCGCCGCTGCGCGCAGCTCGTCAGGGTGGATGAGCTGACGCGCGGCCCACCGGTCAGCCTGGACCTCATGGCGCGGGCTGGACTCTCGGTGCCCCATGAAGGCGTGCCCGAGTTCGTGGGCGAGGACGGAGCGCTCGTGGATGACGCGGAGCTTCGTCTGCAGGAAGATCGTGCGGATCTCGGGCACCCAGAGCCCGTTCCCGGTACGGAGGGGCCGGTAGGCGACGTGGATGCCGAGCCGCTGCGCGTGCTCGTACGGGTCATAGCCCAATCCGGTCATCGTCACCCTCTACCCCCGGCGTGCGGTCAGCCCGCGCATCGGCCGCCACGTCGTACTCGCTCTTCTTTCCTTGCGCTCGTGCATCTTCCACCGAACGGAGGACATCGTTGATGACCTGCTCCGACGGCGGCTCGGTGATCGCGTCGCTCGCGCTGCCCGCGACGACCCGCCGCAGCATTTCCTTCGAGAGCTCCAGGTCGCTGACGTCCTCGAGGCGGAACGGCCCGGCGATCTGGCGAGCCTCCTCCTCCGTGATGTAGCCGGCGGCGACGAAGACCGGCAGCAGCGGCATGTCGTAGTGGCGCGCGACGCGCAGGACGGTGCCGATGTCGGGGACGTCGGCCTTGAGGTGGGCGCCGAGCGTGGTGTGGGTCATGTCCAGCTCTGTGGCGATCGCGCGCACGCTCTTCCCCCCAGTTGCCTGGCGAACGTGGCTTACAAGCGCATCTGTCATGTGGCCGACTGTAGCAGTTTTGCAACACAGGTGTAAAGAATCCCAACCGCTGCCGCGACTTTCGGAGCAAAGTCGCAACACATGGCAAGAATCGGCACCAATCGCTTATTCACTGGTGTAGATTCGCTACAACACGTTGCGAAATACCACCAAGGAGGCGAAGTGGCAAGTGTGATTCGTATCCGACCTGGACTCCTCTCTCGGCTGCGCGAGACGCGCGGTCTCCCTTCCGAAGACGCACAGGCTCGCCTGATCGGCGTCGACCGCGGCACTCTGCGCCGCGTCGACGGAGGGTCGCAGCCGTCGGGGGCGTTCATGGCGGGGCTGTGTGAGGCGTTCGGACTCGGGCTCGGGGAGGCGTTCGAGGTGCTGCCCGAACAGGCGGTCCAGAAGGCGGCTGCATGAAGCCCACCCGAGAGGAGTGCATGCGCGCCGCCGCGCGGGCATTCCTTCAGATCGCGATCCGGCTCGAACTCGAGCGGCGCGCGGCGGCGGCCGCCAAGGCGGCCTGACCAAACAGAAACGCCCCGGTGGCACCCGGGGCGAATCAGAGAAAGGAAAGTCCTTTGACAACCGACACTCTACAGCCCGAGCAGCTCCCGCTGCCGATGTTCCTGGACGGCGACTCTCCGCGCGTTCATCGGAACGACCCTGTCACCTCTCACCTCGCGGCCGACAAGTCGCAGCGCACCGTGAACTCGGTCCGTGACCGGGTCCTCCAGCTCCTCGCCGAGCAGGGTCCGATGGCCGCGTTCGAGGTGTGCGACGAGTACGCCGAGAGAGCCGACTGGCCGCACGTGCACCACGAGACGCCCCGCAAGCGCATGTCGGACATGAAGCGCGACGGCATCCTCGTGGAGACGGGCGAGACCCGCATCAACGGCGAGGGCTCCCCCGAGGCCGTCGTCGCGATCGCCGAGGCGGTGGCGGCATGATGCGCCGTCGAGTCGTCCGCGTATTCATCGCGGTCGCTGTCGCGCTCGTCGTCGGCGCCAACGTCCTGATCTCGCTCACCGGGTGCTCGGCGATCAGCAGCGGCACCATCACGCGCAAGGAGTACAGGCCCGCTTACGAGACCTCGGTGCTCACCTGCGGCGCGTACGGGAAGTACGGCTGCACGTTGTGGATTCCGATCCCGGAGCACGAGCCCGCGTCCTACCGGCTCGACATCCGCAACGGGGACAAGTCGGGCTGGGTCGACGTCGACCAGACCACCTACGACCAGGAGAAGGTCGGCGACTGGTGGGGAGGCCGCTCGTGAAGCGGCGCGCGACGTACGTCGCCAATCCGCGGCCGGACTACCTCCCGAAGGCGATCGCCCTGTCGGCTCTGGTCCTCGCGGCCGTCGCGGTCGCCCTCTGGGTGCTCGCTCTCGCGGGGTGCCGATCCGATGAACCGGTACACGGCGTTCTACATCGGCATCCTCGTCGGCGCGATGATCCTCGGCGCCGGAGCTGGCGCATCCCACCACCCCAACATCCGCAACTTCGCGATCCTCCTCGCCCTCGCCGCTTTCGCGCTGGCCTGCCGGGCGTACGAGGTCCACCTCCTCTCGAAAGGCAAGAACCGATGACCGACACCACCACGAAGGCCCTCCGGGTCACCAACCTGAAGGCCGAGAACTACAAGCGCCTCGTCGCCGTCGACATCTCCCCGTCCGGGAACGTCGTGACGATCGCGGGCCGGAACGCGCAGGGCAAGTCGTCCGTGCTGGATGCACTGTGGGCGGCGCTCGCGGGCGGTGAGGCGTCGCGTGCGACGCAGCAGCCGATCCGTGAGGGTCAGGACTCCGCGGTCGTGCGCCTCGACCTCGGCGACATCATCGTCACGAGACGGTGGACGAAGGACGACGCGGGCACGCTCACCGTGGAGTCGGCGGACGGCGCGAAGTATTCGTCGCCGCAAAAGCTGCTCGACGAGATGCTGGGCCGTCGCGCGTTCGACCCGCTCGCGTTCGTGCGGCAGTCGCCGAAGGACCAGGTCGCGACGCTCGTGTCGACGGTCGACCTGCCGTTCGATCCGGAGGAGCTGGAGCGGAAGCGGAAGGGCGTGTACGACCAGCGCACCGAGGTCGGCCGCGACGTCGCCAAGCTGGAGGCGCAGCTCGCCTCCTACCCGGACCACGACCCGAACCTCCCGGACGAGGAAGAGTCGGCGTCCGCGCTGCTCGCCGAGGCGGACGCCGCGCGCGAGCAGAACGCGAGCATCGACCGCGCAGTCTCCGAGGCGAACCGCCAGGCGTCGGCTGTCGAGTGGGCGGAGGACGCGCTCCGCGAGGCGCAGGCGTCCCTCGACGCCGCTCGCAGTCAATACGCCGACGCGCAGAAGGCGTTGAAGGCGATGCCCACGCGCGTCGACGTCAGCGGCTTCACCGAGCGGCTGGACGGCCTGGAGGCGTCTAACCGTCGCATCCGCGCTCAGAAGGACCGCACGATGGTCGCCGGGTTCCTGTCCGCGGCGAAGCAGAAGCGCGCGGAGCACACGATCCAGTTGGAACGGATCGAGAAGCAGAAGGCCGAGGCCCTCGCCGCGGTCGAGTTCCCCGTCCCCGGGCTGTCGTTCGACGACGCCGGCGTGACGCTGAACGGCATCCCGCTCTCGCAGTCGTCGTCCGCTGAGCAGCTCCGCGTGTCGGTCGCGCTCGCGATGGCCGCGAACCCGAAGCTCCGGGTCCTCCGCATCATGGACGGTTCCCTCCTGGACTCGGAGTCGATGCAGATCATCGCCGAGCTCGCGGCGGAGCACGACTACCAGGTGTGGGTCGAGGTCGTCGACGAGTCCGGCAAGGTCGGGGTCACGATCGAGGACGGGCAGGTGGCCCGATGAAGGACCTCATCGAGAAGGCGGAGACGCTGCTCGTCCACTCGCGCTCGATCATCCGCAACAACGACGGAGTCTCGCCGGAGGCCGCCGAGCTGATCGCCGAGGCGCAGGCCGTCGCGACGCTCGCTCTCGCGGAGCAGCAGCGCATCGCGAACCGCATCGCGCTTGGACAGTTCCGCGTCTCCCCCGACGACGTCGCGCTGTTCCGCTCCCTCGTCATCGAGCCTCGCGGCGAGTACGCGGTGGCTCCGGTCGACGAGATCCGAGAGGGGCTGGGACTGTGAGCGACGCGACGGAGGCGATCAGAGACATCCTCGGCATGCCGGTCGCGCGCCCGATCCTGACGACCGCGGTCCCGTCCGACGAGCTCGCCGCGGCGGCCGACGACCACCGCGACCGGATCGAGGTTCGCTGATGCGTATCCTCACCGTGCGCCAGCCGTGGGCGTGGGCGATCGTCGAAGGGCACAAGGGCGTCGAGAACCGGACCAGGAACCTCGCGGGCGACTACCGCGGCCCCGTTGCGATCCACGCCGCCCAGTCGATCGACACCGAGGCGTGCTTCGACCCACGGATCAAGGATCTCCGCAACGGCCGCCCGTTTGGCGGCATCGTGGCGACCGGCGTGATTCTCGGCGTCGTCAACCTCTGGGCCGTGCACAAGCACGACGGGAGCGAGCGGTTCCTCTGCTGCCCGAACGCGCCGCGCTACACCCGCTGGGCACAGCCGGACGTCTGGCACCTCTGCCTCGCGACCCCGCGCAAGCTGCCCGTCCCGTACCCGTTCAAGGGCGCGCTCGGACTGCGCGAGTTGCCCGAGGGCACCACCGAAGCTCTGCTCGCGGCGGTGGCATCGTGACGGCCTACGCGGGATACCCGGATGGGGTCAGAGGCATCGAGTCGGTGGTCTCCCCGGTCGACGTGACCGAGATCCAAGCCACCTGCCCGTGCGAGGACTGCGACTTTGACGGGGACGTGGAAGCTGAGTGCTGGCTCCTCATCCCCGGGACCACGGAGCGGACGTTCGAGTTCCGGTGGACGTGCCCGTTCTGCGAGAACGAGACCGTCGAGGAGCGCGTGTTCGTGGACGGAGACGACTCGTGATCGGCGGGTCGGCGTCGGCGCACCGCGCGACGTACAAGAAGCCGGGCATGACGCTCGCCGAGTCCCTCGGCCTCGACATCCCCGCCGACGCGCCCGGCGGCCAGCCGATGCTCCCGCCGGCCGGGTACGTCGCGCACGGTGCGTCGGAGCGCGCGCGCCGCGGGTCCGAGCTCCGCGACGCCGGGTTCTACGACCTCGACGCGTACGGGAGGGCCGACTCGTGAGCTACCTCGACCGCATCCTCGACGACGGCACGGTGCGCGAGCGCTGGCAGGAGTCCCGCTGGCCGGTCATAGGCGCCAGCGACGCCGCGAAGCTGTCGAAGGCGTCCTCCCTCCCGTCGTACCTGCGGGCGAAGCTGTCGCGGGAGTCGTTCCACGGCAACGAGTACACGGCCTCCGGGCACCGGTGGGAGCCGATGATGCTCGCCTGGGCTGGCATCCCGCAGAACGTCGCCCTCTTCCACTCCCCGCAGGAGGTCGGGTTCGCGTGCACCCCGGACGGTATCAAGCGTCTCCCGGGCGGCCGGCTCCAGCTCGCCGAGTGCAAGGCGAAGCACGGCCGCATCGTCGAGGGCCCGACGCTCGGCGAGTGGCGGCAGCTCGCCTGGCAGTTCCTCGTGTTCCCCGAGGCCGACGAGATCGAGTTCCTTTGGGTCGAACTCGTCAATGGCGAGATGCGCACGCCGGAGCCGAAGCACCTGACCGTGCACCGCGACGACCCGAAGATCGTCGACCTCACCGCGCAAGTCCTCCCCATCGCGACCGAGCTGCTCAGCATGCTCCGCGTCGCCCTCACCTACGAAAGGAAGTCAGCATGAGCGGCGAGATCACGCAGCTCCCCGGCAACGGCGACGTGACCGCATGGTCCGACGCCGAGAAGGCGATCGTCGAGGCCGCGGGCCTGGTGTTCACCCACACGTACGGCGACAGGGCTGGCCAGCGCGAGCCCGCGCCACGCCCGATCGTCGAGAAGTTCCTCTCCCTCGCGCGCCGCTCCGGCCTCGACCCGCTCGCCGGACAGATCTACTGCATCGGCCGTCTCTCCGGCGGCCGGGTCGAGTGGTCGGTGCAGACCGGCATCGACGGCTTCCGCCTCGTCGCCGAGCGCTCCGGGAAGTACGCCGGCCAGGACCCCGCCGAGTGGATGACCGCGAACGGCGAGTGGGTCGACGCGTTCATTCCCACCCTGCACGGTCCCCACCCGCTCGCGGCCCGCGTGAAGGTGTACCGCAGCGACTGGCCGCGGCCGTCGGTCGGTGTCGCCGAGTGGGGCGCGTACGCCCAGACGAAGAAGAACGGCGAGCTCAACGCCATGTGGGAGAAGCAGGGCCCCGGCCAGCTCGCGAAGTGCGCCGAGGCGCTCGCGCACCGCAAGGCGTTCGCGCAGGACCTCTCCGGCCTGTACACGGTCGACGAGTTCGACGCCCGCCAGCCCGAGCCTGTCGCCCAGGCGGAGTCCGGGCGCGACTGGCTCGCCGAAATCGACGAGGCCACCACGCACGCCGAGGTCGAGGGCGTCGTCGACGCTGCGAAGGACTACGGCGAGCTGAATGACACCGTGCGCACCGCGGCGCTCACCCGCCACGGCATCCTCTCCCGCGAGGAGAACACCGAGGACGCCGTGATTGTCGGTGAGGACGAGAGCGAAGGCATCATCGCGTTCGTGCGAGACGCCGCGGCCACCGCCGCGAGCGGCCACGAGGCCGCACGCGGAGAGGTCGACCCGGAGCCGTCCGAGATGGGCGTCGCGTTCCAGCGGGCCGACCGTGAGCGGGCCGAACGATGACCGAGATCGCGAACCTCTCCTCCGGGGAGATCGTCGACTTCGAGCCGATGAACCCGATCGAGCTGGAGTTCCTTATCCGAGAGATCGGCGACCGCCTGGAGAAGGCGATTCCCGTGCTCAAGCAGATGTGGCACGACCGCTACGAGGCGGAGCGGGAACTCATCAAGGCCCGCGCCACCGCGATGCTCAACTCCTCGGCCGACACGGTCACGGAGAAGCGCGCGGAGGCCGACCTCGCCTCGCTCCCGTACCGGCTGGAGTTCGACCTCAAGAAAGAGGTGCTCCACGCCGCCGAGGAGCTGCAGAAGGCGCTCACCGCGAAGCTCTACGGCTACCTCAACCTCAACAAGGCTTTGGCCTCGTCGTACAACGCGACCGGCCGCTGAGACCACCCACAGAAGGGAAAACCAAATGGTGGAGATGAAGGGATCGAACGAGAGGGACAGCTTCGCGGCTGTGCTCGCGTCGATCCGACCGAAGACCGACATCGAGCTCGCCGACGGGCTGACGAAGCTGATCGAGGCGGTGAAGACGACCGGGAAGCCCGGGTCGCTCTCGGTGCGCTTCGACGTGAAGCTCGTCGACGGCGGCGGGACGGCGGTCATCGTGAACGACCGCATCGCGATGAAGCTCCCGGAGAAGAACCGTGAGGGCTCGATCGCGTACATCGGCGAGGGCAACAAGCTCCAGCGCACCGACCCGACCGCGATGCCGCTCTTCGCCGAAGAGGACATCCGCACCGCACCCGAGTACACCGTCAACCCCGAGACCGGGGAGATCAAGGAGGCCCCGACCGCATGAGCGACATCATCGACAGCGCGAACCCGAAGACCGAGGCCGCGACGGTCGCCCAGATCGCGGCGGCGAGCATCGAACCGCACGAGCTGGAGACCGGCGTCGTGTACGCCGTCGCCGACGGCAAGGGCGGCGTGAAGGTCCTCGACACGGACTCCTACGACGACGTGCCGCGGCGCGCGAAGGCCGACCGAACGGTCACCGACGCGGCGTCGTTCGTCGCCTACGTCAACCGGCACCGCACGATCGGGACCGAGGTGTACGCGCACACGTCCTCGTCGAGCGTGGTCGCGGTCATCGACTCGCACGAGGGCACCGACCTCGCGCCGGGTTGGCAGGGCCACAAGCTGACCCTCGCCCTGGAGCACACCAAGGCGTGGCTCGCGTGGACCGCCCACGACCTCGGGCAGAACTCGCGCGGCTGGTTCGGCCAGCAGGAGTTCGCCGAGTTCATCGAGGACCGCGCCCTCGACGTGCAGGAGCCGAGCCACGCCCGAGTGATCGAGCTGGCGACGAAGTTCGAGGCGACGAAGAAGGTCGACTTCGGCCAGGCGACGCGCCTCGACAACGGCGAGGTCCGGTTCGAGTACACGGAAACGATCGGCGCCGCGAAGGGCCGCAAGGGTGACCTGGAGTTCCCGAAGGAGCTCAAGCTCGCGCTGCGCCCGTACATCGGCGGCCCGATCTACTACGTGTTCGCGGCGCTCCGCTACCGCATCGGCGAGGACGGGCTGCGGCTCGGCTACACGCTGCAGCGGCCGGAGACGATCCTCGAAGGCGCGTTCGCGGACATCGTCGCGGAGATCCGCGACGGCCGCACCGACAAGGTCGGCGACGCCGACCCGGTGACCGTGCACTACGGGATCGGCGACGTGCCGATCTTCTACGGCCGACCGTAACCGAACCGGGTGGCCAGGACGATTCCAGCGTCCTGGCCACCCTCCACCCAACCCCTCCCTCGCAGAAGGAATCAGCGTGTCCGACAATTCTCCATCACCGACCAACCAGGCCGTCGTCGGCCTCGACCTCTCCCTCACCGGGACGGGCGTCGCGCTCCTCGGCGGCGAGCACCCCCGCACCCAGACGATCCGCTCGAAGGGGAAGGCCGACGACGGCCTCCTCACCCGCGCACGCCGTCTCCACAAGCTCGCTGACGAGGTGATCGGCTGGGCGGCGCTCGGCGACATCGTCATCATCGAGCAGCCCGCCTACGGCCAGACCGGCGGCTCCCACCACGACCGCTCCGGCCTCTGGTGGATCACCATGCACGCGCTCACCGTCCTCGACGCGGGCGTGCGATTCGCCGAGGTGACCCCGCAGGGCGTGAAGATGTACGCCACCGGCCGCGGGAACGCCTCGAAGTCCGAAGTGCTCGCTCAGGTGATCAAGCGGTACCCGCAGGCGGATGTCGCCAACGACAACGAGGCCGACGCGCTCGTGCTGGCCGCGATCGGCGCACGCCTCGCCGGCCACCCCATCGAAGACTCCCTCCCGGCCGCGAACCTCCGCGCGATGGAGAAGGTCCGGTGGGCGGCATGAGCCCGCGCGAGTCACTGTCGTCCTGGCGTGCGCGCCAGAATGCCGCCGAGACCAGCGTGGTCGCCGCTGTCGCCGAAGTGAAGGCCGAGCGCGACGCCGAGTGGGCGGAAGCTCGCCAGGCCGCCCAGCAGGCCGCCGCCGAGCGCAAGACCTACACCCGCGACGACCTCCTCGGCGCTGACGTCGTGCGCACGAAGCTCGGCTGGTACAAGGTCGTCCGCCTCAACCAGCAGAGCGTCACCGTCGACAGCGGCCATTCGTGGACCTCCGTCGTTCCGTTCGCGAAGATCCTCGACGCGCGCTCGATCGGAGGCGACGCATGAACGGCCTCACCGTCACCGATCTCTTCTGCGGCGCGGGCGGCTCGTCGACCGGTCTCGTGGCCGCCGGGTACACCGTTGTGATCGCGGCGAACCACTGGGCGCGAGCGATCGAGTCGCACCAGCTCAACCACCCGAACACCGACCACAGCAACGCGGACATCTCCCAGGTCGACCCGCGGTACTTCCCCACGACGGACATCCTGTGGGCGTCGCCGGAGTGCACGAACCACTCGATCGCGAAGGGCGTGAAGCGGCAGCGCGCCGCGGACGCCGCCCTCTTCGAACTGAACGGCACCCGGCCGCTCGTCGACGAGGCTGCGAACCGGTCGCGCGCCACCATGTGGGACGTCCCCCGGTTCGCCGAGCACCACCGCTACAAGGCGATCATCATCGAGAACGTCGTCGACGCGCACCGGTGGGTGCAGTTCCCGGCGTGGCTGCTCGCGATGGAGCTGCTCGGCTACAAGCACGAGATCGTCTGGCTGAACTCGATGCACGCGCAGGGCGCCGGCCTCCCGGCGCCGCAGTCCCGCGACCGCATGTACATCGTCTTCTGGCGGAAGGATCTCGCCTCCGCGAAGAACCCGCGCCCGCGCATCGAGCAGTGGACCCGCCCGCGCGCGGTCTGCCCGAACGACGGCGAGGTCCGCGCGGTGCAGGCGTTCAAGAAGGCCGAGGCGTGGGGCCGCTACCGCGCCCAGTACGTCTACCGCTGCCCGAAGTGCGCGGCCGTGATTGAGCCCGCGTGGCTGCCGGCCGCATCGGCGATCGACTGGAGCATCCGGGGCGAGCGCATCGGCGACCGGAAGAAGCCGCTGGCCGACAAGACACGGCTTCGGATCGAGAAGGGCATCGAGCGGTACTGGCGCCCGCTCGTCGTCGCGGCGGCCGGGAACACCTACGACTCCGCGTCGGGGAAGGGCGGAAGCTACTTCCGCGCGTATCCGGCCGACGAGGCGATGCCGACGCAGTCGACCACGGTGCAGCACGGCGTTGCGGTGCCGCCTCTGATGGTGCGCGGTGAGGGCAACACTGTCCCGGCCAAGCCGACGACGGAGCCGATCGGGGCGATCACCGCGGCCGGCTCTCAGTTCGTGGCGATGCCGTTCATGCCTCTGTTCCGTTCGGGGCGCGCTCGCAACATCCCGACTGACGAACCTCTCGCGACCATCGTCGCGGACGGCTCTTCGCACGGCCTCGTGATCCCGGTCGAGGGCCGCGAGGGCAAGGTGGCCGCGTCGGTCATGGACCCGTTGCGGACGCAGTCGACCCGCGCCGAGACGGCCATCGTCGTCCCGCTGCGGAACCACGGTGTCGCGAAGCCGGCGAGCACCCCGATGGACACGGTCGCGGCAAACGGCAACCACCACGCGCTCGTCATGCGGAACTTCACCGCACGCGGCGATGCGGGCCACATGTCGACCCCGGTGCACGAGCCGCTGCGCACGATCGCCACGGCGGGGCACCAGTCGCTCCTGGCGCCGGCCGAGCCGATCTCGCTCGACGTCGATGACGTCGAGTTCCGGATGCTCGAACCCGACGAGATCAAGCGCGGCATGGCGTTCCCCACCGACTACGTCCTCCTCGGCTCCAAGCGCGAGCAGGTCAAGCAGTCGGGCAACGCCGTGACGCCGCCGGCAGCGCGCGACCTCGGTCACGCCGTCGCCGAGTACCTGAAGGCGGTGGCAGCGTGACCCGGGATGTGGCTAGTCGGCTAAGACTGCGGGCCGCGGACCTCTCGTATCGAAGGGAAACTCCCGGGCCGATCAGCACTTGAGCCGAGAACTGCCATTCTTCAGCTTCGGTCTCGTCGGCCGGGAGAAATATGAAGCGCGGCTTGCCCTTGTCCAGGATGTCGACCATCTGGTTGGCGAAGCTCTCTTGCTGGGCGTTGTTCAAGATGAAGGTTTGGTCGAAGTACCGGATCTCGAAGGTCGACGTCTCGCTGTAAAGGGGCATGCCTCTACTTTGGCACGGATCTGCACCCCGTCTTCTTGGCTGGCGGTGCGGTCGTGATCGCCCCGAAGCTCGCGAAGCCCACGCCCCGCGAGGAGGGCGAGGCCTACGAGATCGTCACCCTGCGAGACGCGGACACCTGCCAGCGGTGCCTCCGCAACTGCGGGCCGATCGCGCGCGACCACCGCAAGAACCGCGGCCAGGAGGGCGGCTGGACGATCCCCTCGAACCTGCAATGCCTCGGCCTCGGCTGCCACCAGTGGAAGACCGAGCACCCGGAGGACGCCGTCGCCGAAGGGTGGGCGGTGCCGGGCTACCGGATGGCCGTCCCGCGCGACTGGCCGGCGCGCCGGTGGATCAAGACCGAGCTCGGCACGCTGCGGAAGGCGTGGGTGCTCTACGACGACCGCGGCGGCTGGCGCGAGATCCCGGAGAGCAGCGCGCGCCGTCGCATGCTCGCGATGGGGTGGACGGGAGTGGCTGCCTGATGGTGTGGCAGAGAGTCGACGACCAGTTCGGCGTGTCGAAGAAGGTCACGCGCATCCCGCCGAAGCAGCGGCTCGCCGCGGTGGGGCTGTGGGAGCTGGCGTCGAACTACTCCGCGCGGGAGTCCACCGACGGACTGCTCGTCGAGGCCGAGCTGGAGAGCGTCCTCGCGACGCGCCCGCTCGTGGCCGCCCTCGTCAGCGTGGGGCTGTGGCATGGCCCGGACCACGGGTGCGAGCACTGCGCACAGCCAGCGGTCGGCGGGATCGTCATCCACGACTTCCTGGAGTACAACCCGGACGCCTCGTCGGTGGCGGCGGAGCGGGAGTCGAAGTCTGACGGCGGCCGTCTCGGGAATCACGTGCGCTGGCACGTCCGCCGCGGCGTGGTCGATCCCCGCTGCGATCTGTGTGCGATCGGTGAACCGATCGCACCACCGATCGCAAAAGGGTCGCTTCGGAATCCTCCCGTCCCCGGTCCCGTCCCCGATCCCGATCTAGGACGGACAGACACCCCGGACTCTCATACATCCGGTCCAGTTGGTAACCGCGCGGACGGGACGGATGAAGGAGATCTCGAGGCCCTGTGCGTGCGTCAGGCGGCGGCCCTCGACGTCGACTTCGTCAAGGTGCGCACGTCTCTCGGGAAGGCCACCGGCCGGCTCCCGTCCCCACGGTCGCGATGCGGATCATCGCGACGGTTCTGGAGCGGGCGACCCCGCCCATCAAGTCCCCCACCGGCGTCGTGCTCACTGCGGTGAAGCGCGACTGGGCGGAGTGGCAGAAGTTCATCGACACGGCAGAGGAGGCCGCGGCGTGACCCAGGTAGTGAAGTTTCCAGATGCCGTGTGGGGTCGACTCGCGTCGATCGCCGAGGCGAAGAAGGCGAAGATCGCCGACGTGATCGTGGAGGCCGCGCAGGCACTCCTCGAACAGCGGCCGGTGGAGGTGCCGGCGGCACCCGGGCCGAAGGGCGCGCGCCCCGCAGCCGCCCCGGCGCCCGAGCCCGTCGTCCTCCCGAAGAAGCGGTCATCGGTCGACCTCACCGACCCGGCGCTGATCGCGAAGGTGACCGAGATGCACGAGATGCGGAAGCACCGTCGGCTGATCGAGATCGAGTGCGGTCTGACCGAGGAGCAGCTTCGACGTCTGCTCCGCGACAACGGCATGGTGCCGGAGACGCACCACCGTCGCGTCGCGGTGGACGAGGACAAGCTCCGCGAGCTGTTCGGTCAGGGGCTGACGGACAAGGCGATCGCGGAGGCGATGTTCGTCTCGGCATCCACGATCGGTCGCGTGCGGTGGGCCGTCATCCAGAAGCCCGCGAACAGCCGCAAGCGCGTCCGCGAGCTCGGAGAGGAGAAGGCAGCATGAACGACTGGCCCGCACGACTCAAGGTCGGCCCGATCAGCGAGTGGCCCTGCGCTCTCACACCGTCGAGCCAGCGCCGCCCGTCGCCGTTCTCCGCGAGCCTCGGGAGCACCCTGAGCGCTCTCAACCGGGAGATCTACCAGCTCGTCGACACGCTCGCGCAGCAGGAGTCCGCCGAGCTGCTGATCGCGATCCCCGCGTCCCAGTTCCGGCAGGACGGCCGCCCGTACGCGCGCGCCCTCGCCGAGCACCCCGGCGTGATCCTCTCGCTCGACTCCCGCCACGGGCACCTGTCGTACCCGTGCGACACGTTCACGACGTGGCAGGACAACCTCCGCGCCGTCGTGCTCGCCCTGGAGGCACTGCGCAAGGTCGACCGGTACGGGGTCACGAAGCGGGGTGAGCAGTACCGCGGGTTCCTCGCGATCGAAGCAACCGCGGCGCCGGCGGCCTTCGCGACAGCGTCCGCTGCGCTGGCATTCCTCGAATCGCTCGTTGGAGGTTGGGCGTCTCGGAGTGAGCCGGAGCGGCTCGTGCGCGGTGCGAAGAGGGTGGCCCACCCGGACACTGGCGGTGACGCGGCAACCTTCCAGCGCGTCTCTCTCGCCGAGGCGAAGCTCCGCGAGACGGGCCTGCTGTGAGCGGCGTTCCTCGGCCGCCGGCGCCGAACCTCAGCCCGGAGCAGCACCTGACCGTCGTCGAGTTCGAGCTGCTCGGGACCGACACGTTCGAGGAGGCCGAGCGCGCATGAGCGAAGGACCCATCAAGCAGTGGCGCGACTCGTGGAAGCCGCCGACGGTGTCGACCCGTGACTCGCAGCGAGTGTGCGGCGCCCGGACGATCACGACGACGTTCTGCGGGCGCAAGCCGCAGCGCGGCCACATCACGACGAACTGGGACGACGTCACCTGCGCTGACTGCCACGCCGCGAAGAGGGCCGACTCGTGAAGCCGCGCCGTGCTCGCACGACGACGTCGCTGCTGAACGAGAAGCCCATCGAGGCGTGGTTCGAGCCCGCGCCGCGGCCACCATCCCGTGAGCCGCACCCCTGCCACGCCTGCTGCAAGACCCCCGGATTCGGGTGCGCGAAGAACTACGCGTGCCCCTGCCACACGAAGGAGACCCAGAGATGACCACCTACCGCAAGAAGCCCGTCGAGATCGAGGCTATCCAGTGGCGCGTCTCGAATCACTCCGAGGTGAAAGCCTTCCTCGGTGAGGACTACGTGGCTGTGCTGAGCAAGCACACCTCGAAGCCCGCGCACATCGCCATCTCGACGCTGGAGGGCTCGATTTACGCCGCTCCCGGCGACTTCGTCATCCGAGGCGTGCACGGGGAGCACTACCCGTGTAAGCCGGACATCTTCGCTGAGACCTACGAGACCGTAGGAGGCGCGGACGACTCGCGGCTCGCCGAGCTCACCGCGGTCGCCGAAGCGATTGCCCGCTGGGACTACATCACCGCCAACGGGGAGGAGCCGGACAGTGACGAGTCGCTCATCCTGCCGCCACACATGGAGATCGCTTCGCGCGTCGTCGGCATCATCCGGGGCGGTGCCTGATGAGCAACGGCGAGCACATCACCGAGTCGTCGACGCTCGCCGGCGCGACCACCGAACCCGAGCCGGGCGTCGAGTCCAACCCCGGCGAGTTCGCCGTGATCTGGAACCGCCGCACCGAGGAGCAGCGCTCCGAGATGCTGCGGAACATGCGTAGCGCAGTCCACCGCTCGAACTGGTGCATCCTTGGCGACCACGACGGCCGGATCGAGAACCTCGAGCAGCGCCTCGCGGAGGTGCGGGCCGAGCGCGATGCGCTCCGGCAGCAACTCGACGCGCTGGCCGCCGCCGCGATTCCCGAAGAGGACCCAGCGCAGGCGCAGCAGGAAGCCGACTACTGGAAGTGGCACAACGAACCCGAGGAGACCCGATGACCCTGCTCTGCATCACGAACGACGTCCCGGACCTCCGCTCGTGCACGATCCGCGACCAGCACCTGAGCACGTGCGAGAACGGCAAGTGCGGCGGATGCCTGCCCCGGCCGGCCGAGCACGGGCTGCTCTGCTACTCGTGCGCGACGAAGTTCGACGACGCGCTCGCCCTGTCCGTCGACCTGATCTCCCACTGCCGCAGCATCGAGTCGGGACCCCGCGACTCCTCCGGCATCCGCTCGGCGCCGGGGTCACGCGTGATCCTCCCGACGTCGTGGGTGCAGGCCGACACCCTGTATCGGCAGCTCGCCGCCGTCGCGGTCGCCTACTCGGTTGACTGGGGCGTCGACGAGCCCGAGTGGGACATCACCGCGTCGCACCACAACGGCTTCCACCCGGAGGCACCGATCGAGGCCGTCTGGTGGGTGACCGACATCCTCACCCGGTACGTGTCGGCCGCGACCGAGTTGCTGCGCACGAAGCACCACGGTGCCGAGCAGGCCGTCCGCTACGTCGCTGCCGTGCAGACGGCGCTGCACGCGTTCCCGCTCGACGAGAAGCCCCACGCCGTCCGCCACGTCCGCTGCCGCGTCTGCGGGCACGAGTCCCTCCGGGTGAAGCCGCCGCTCGAACACCTCGACCCGATCGTCGTCGAGTGCTCGAACCTCGCGTGCGGCGCGCTGTGGGACCCGCAGATGGTCGAGTGGGACATCCGCCAGCTCCGCGAACAGATCGAAGCCGAACGAGCCAAGGAGGCCGCAGCGTGAAAGCAACATCCGTCCGGTGCCCGCGATGCGGTGCCGGCGTCGGCCGACCGTGCTACCGGCCCGCGCAGTCACACCCCGAGCGCTACCGCGCGGCCCGTGACATCTGGCTCATCCGGTGGGCCAAGAAGCGGGCACTCCTCGAAGCCGCCGCCGAGATCCAGGCCCTCCACCCGGGCGAGCGGAAGAACAGCGTCGAGTGGCTGCGCGCCCGCGCCGAGACCATCGGAGCGGAGGTCACCCGTGCCTGAGCTCGCGAACGGAATCGAGCAGGACTATCGCGCCGAGTGGGTCGAGGCCGGGCGTCCGACCCCGCTGCGAGTCGAGCGCAGCGCCTACGACGAGACCACCGTCTCGTGGGAGGTGATGTGGCACGACTCGCTCTGGGACGGCAAGTCGGGGTGCGCCTCGCCGATCGCCGAGTTCACCACGTGGCAGGAGGCGCAGGACTGGGCGCAGAATCAGGCGCTGCTCTCGACGGTGTTCCGCATCGGCCGAGACAGCATCGTTGGCCCGATGCCGCGGCCGTGGGACTGGAGGGATGCAGCATGAAGGCGGAACTCACCGTGGCCGAGGCGGTCGCCGCGTCGGGTCGCTCGAAGACGACTGTCTACCGGTGGATCGCGGACGGCCTGCTCAAGGCGACCGACACCTCCGAGGGCCTCATCGTCCGCTCCGTCGACCTGATGCGCGTCGCCGGCCGCCATCGCCGCGGCCGGCCCCGCGGTACCCCGAAGTATCGGTGACGACACGCCGACGAATCGCGTACGCGCGCGCGTGCGCTAATTCGGGAAAAGCGGAACCATTGAAGTAGTCGGATGGAGAACTCCACCCAAGAAGCCCCCGGTCAGAGCCACAACTGACCGGGGGCTTCTCCATGAGCACGGCGGCACCGGGTCAACGCCAGCACCTTGTCAGCAGCGAAGGGCACCCACAATCTGCGTACCTTTCCGCAGAGGTGTACCTGCCGCGGGCCGCCGAACTACTTCTCGATGACCGAGACGCCGGGCTGTGTCCCGCCAACGAGCGCCCGCCACGCCCACGCAAGCTCGCGCAGAGCGGGAGCGGCCTGAGACGGGCCCACTTCCTCCTTGAGGTGCTTCGCCGCGTCCTCAATCGCATCGTAAAGAGCCTCGCGCGTGCTATCCACGGTCGCCATAGATCCAACCTTCCGTCGCGCCCCACCCAGCGCGGGGCATCCTCGCCACCGTACGCCCGACCACCGACGCCGCCAGGAGGCCGCCATGACCGACAAGCACCCCCTCGCCGCGGCCCACGAGGTCGAGCGCACGCTGAAGGAAGCGATCTTCTACCCGGCGCACGACGCCCGCACCGAGTCGCCCGAGTACGCCAAGGCGCACCACCACCTCGTCGTCGTCCTCGACCTCCCCTGCCTCGTCTGCGGCGTCCGCCAGTCGACCCTCCACGACCCCGCCGTCAACAAGGTCGGCGCCCGCGACATGGAGACCCACCACCACATCGTCGAGTGGGCGCTCCAGAACGCGATCGACCTGGCCAAGTTCAACGACCGCATCTGGCCGGCGCTGAAGCACCGCCACCCGGGCAAGTACGAGCAGCCGTTCACGCAGCAGTCGATGCTCGACTTCATCGACCACTCCGAGGACAACCTCTGGGTCCTCTGCGACGTCCACCACCGCCACAGCCTCGTCGGCATCCACGCCGTCACCTTCCCCATCTGGTCCGCGCAGGACCTCGTCCGGGACGACTTCGACTACATCGAGGGCCCCGCCGACGGCAAGCCGTGACCCATGCGGGCGCTCGGTAGCCTCCTCGCCCTCGTGGCGCTCGCCTGCGGCCTCGCCGAGGTCATCCTCCGATGGAAGGGACGCCGGCTGTGAAGTGCAACCACTGCGGGGCGCCATTCTCGTGGGCACGCGGATGCATCGTGCACGTCGAGGGATGCCCCGGCGTCGAGATCGACGAAGACGTGTTCGGCGTCGGCGTCGCGTACATCGAACCCGAGTGACCTGCTGATGACCCGCCGCGGCCGACCCCGACCCGGTGACCACCCCGACGTCAACGCCTAGGAGGCCTGACATGTCCACCACCGTCCCCACCATCGGACGACTCGTCCACTACACGCTCTCCGAGGCCGACGCCGAGCAGATCAACCGCCGCCGCGACGACGCCGAGCGCTGGCGGCTCGCGCAGCGCAAGCGCACCCTCGACGGAGAAGCCGCCGAGGTCACCGGTAGCCAGAAGCACATCGGCAACCGCGCCGAGGCCGGCCAGGTGTACCCGATGCTCATCGTCCGCACCTGGGGCAGCACGCCCGAATCGGTCGTCAACGGGCAGGTGTTCCTCGACGGCAACGACAGCCTCTGGGTCACCTCCGTCGGCCAGGGCGAAGGCGAGCGCCGCTTCGTGTTCCCGGCGCGCGGCTGATGCGCGACCGCATCTGGCACGGCGCCTACTGCCGCTGGTACGACCACCGCGCCGCAGGCCACCGCGTCCGCGCGAACCTGTGGGCCGTCGTCGCTGACCTCGTCGTGCTCGCGCTCTACTAGGCCGGGGGCGCTGCGGGCGCGTCTGGCGACAACGGCCGGCGCCCGCACACGTCCCCTGTCCCCCAACGCGTCCAGGCGGCGCAAGAGGTGATGATCATGGCCCAAGGTCGACCAGTCGAAGCCCCCACACGCGCACGCGTCATCGAACTCATCAAGGCAGGCATGGCCCGCAACGCCATCGCCCGCGAGGTGTCGATCGCCCCGTCCGTCGTGACCGGGATCGCGCAGGCGGAGGGTCTCACGTTCGACCGGTCGGCGACGGCGCCGGCTGTCGCTGCCCGTCAGGCGGACATGAAGGCTCGGCGGATCGCGCTGATCGACGAGCTGATGTCGAAGGCTGAGGATCACCTGGTCGCGATCGACCAGCCGTTCGTGGCATTCAACTTCGGCGGCAAGGACAACACCTACGCCGAGCAGACGTTCGACCGACCGCCGACGGGTGACCTGCTGAACCTGCATCGGGCCGCGAGCCTGGCGCTGAAGGATGCGCGGGACCTGATCCGTGACGATGACGACGAGGGTGTCGGCGAGGCGGAGTCGCTGCTGATGAATCTGATCCTGGAGCTGGGTCTGAACGAGGACGACGATGACTGAGCCTGAGATCGAGGTCGACCCGCACGAGGGCATCACGACGCTCGGCCCGCAGCAGTTGCGGTCGCTGAAGGAGTCGAAGGTCCGCGTCAACGTGTTCGAGGGCGCGATCCGCTCGGGTAAGACGATCGTGTCGCTGCTGCGGTTCCTGATGGCGGTGCTGTTCGCGAAGGGCGGCGTGATCGTCGTCATCGCCCGCACGCGCGACTCGGCGTACCGAAACGTGTTCGAGCCGCTGATGAGCCCCGCGCTGTTCGGGCCGCTGGCGAAGCTGACGCACTACACGGCGAACGCCCCCACGGCGCGCATCCTCGGCCGTACCGTGCACGTCCTCGGCGCGAACGACGCCAAGAGCGAGAAGGTGCTCCGCGGTCTGACCGTCGCGCTCGCGTACGTGGACGAGATCACCGTCATCCCGGAGGAGTTCTTCACCCAGCTCCTCGGCCGCATGTCGCCCCCGAAGGCGAAGCTGTTCGGCACCACGAACCCCGACTCGCCCGCGCACTGGCTGATGGCGAAGTTCCTCTCCCGCCTCAAGCAGGTGGGCGGCGACCTCAAGGGGTGGCGGTCCTGGCACTTCACCCTCGACGACAACCCGGGCCTGACCGAGGAGTACAAGAACCAGATCAAGGCCGAGTTCACCGGCCTCTGGTTCAAGCGGTTCGTGCTCGGCGAGTGGGTCGCCGCTGAGGGCGCGATCTACGACATGTGGGACCCGGCCAAGCACACCATCGCGTGGGACGACCTCCCGCGGATGCGCGAGTACCTGTGCGTCGCAATCGACTACGGAACCACGAACCCGACCGTCGCCGGCATCCTCGCGATCAGCGCCGAGACCGACGGCTTCGGGAAGCCCACCCCGCGGCTGTTCCTCGTCGACGAGTGGACGTACGACTCGAAGCAGTCGCAGGCGAAGCTCACCGACCACGAGCTCTCCCGCCGCCTGCGGGAATGGCTCGACGCCGGCGGCCACACCCCGATCGACACCTTCCCGCCGATGCGGCCCCGGTACACGATCCTCGACCCGTCCGCGGCGTCGTTCCGGGTGCAGCTCGCGCAGGACGGCCTCATGTCCACGCAGGCGGACAACGAGGTGCTGTACGGCATCCGCACCGTCGCGTCGCTCCTCGGCGCCGGGAAGCTCCTGATCGCCCGACCCACCGAAGCCAACCCCGAACGCGGCTGCCCCCGCTTCATCCAGGAAGCGCCCTCGTACGCGTGGGACCCGGAGGCGACGAAGAAGGGCGAGGACAAGCCCATCAAGGTCGCCGACCACGCAATGGACGAGAGCCGCTACGGCATCGTCACGACAGAGAACCTCTGGCGTCCGCACATCAAACTCGCCGCATAGCGGCTGCCCTAGGAGGCGAGCGTGACCGACAACGATCTGTGGCCTCCGTACCCGTTCGACATCGCAGCGATGCGGTTCCGCGAGCACGACGCCTGGTGGACCGGCGACACCGACGAGCTGTCCCGCATCTACTCCGGCATCGGTGAGGAAGCCACCCACCTGCACAACGGCCGCCCGTATCGCGGCGGTGTGCTCGGGTCGCTCACCCGGTTCTGGATCGGCCAGCCGGTCGTCCCGAACGAGGACCGCACGAAGGCGCACTACGACATGCCCGGCATCCTTGCCCGGCTGTCGTCGGCGCTGCTGTTCTCGGAGCAGCCGAAGCTGAAGTACGCGAAGCCGACCGACCTGCCCGACGACGTGTCGGACTGGGAGCACCCGGCGCAGGACCGCCTCGACGAGATCATGGGCTCGGACGAGACCCACGCCGAGCTGCTGAAGTCGGGCGAGTACGCGGCGGCGCTCGGCGGCGCGTACCTCGCGGTCACGTGGGACACGAAGCTGCGGCAGAACGTCCGCATCCGCGCGTACGCGGCCGACTGCGCGATCCCGGACTTCCAGGATGGCATCCTCACCGGTGTCACCCTGTGGACCCAGTACGAGCGCAACACGGACGTGTACCGGCTGCTGGAGCGGCACGACTACGGGACGATCTCGTTCACCCTGTGGAAGGGCGGCCCGAAGAACCTCGGCGTCATCGTCCCGCTGAACACGCTGCAGGAGACCGCGCACTACAACGGGTTCCGCACGCCGGCGGAGCTGGCCGACGCGCTGACGAACCCGGGCTCCTACTCGGAGACGGTCACCGTCGCGACCGGCGTCAACGAGCTCGCGGTGGTCTACTACCCGAACGACATGCCGCAGACGGAGTGGCGGAAGCTCGGCGTCCTCGCGAACCTTGGCCGCTCCGACTTCGTCGGCAACGAGGAACGCTTCGACAACCTCGACCAGATCTTCTCGTCGTTCATGCGCGACATCGAGAACGGCGGCGGCCGGGTCATCGTCCCCGAGGCGTACCTGGAGACGGGACAGCCGGGCACGGGCGCGCAGTTCGACAAGAACCGTCAGTACTACTCGGGCATCCAAGCGCTCGGCAACCCGAACGACCCGCTGTCGAGCCAGCTCACGATCTCCCAGTTCGACATCCGGGTCGAGGAGCACGTGCAGGCGATGGACGCCGTGAAGCGGCTCATCGCGGACAAGTGCGGGTACTCGCCGCAGCACCTCGGCCTGCAGCCGTCGTCGCACTCCACGGGCCCGAAGACCGCGACCGAGGTCGAGGCGGACTTCACCGCCTCCGAGCTCACCCGCGACAAGAAGGCCCTGTACATCAAGCCGGCGCTCGCGAAGCTCGCGCAGGTCGCGCTCGCGATCGACGGCGTGGTCTTCCCGGGCAAGGGTGGCGGTTGGTTCGAGGAGCTGCCCGACGTCGAGTTCGCTGCGATCTCGCAGGTGGACGTGCAGAAGAACGCGACCGTCGTGTCCCTGCTGTACGCGGCCGAGGCGGCGTCGCGTCGCACGCGTGTCGCGATCGCTCACCCCGACTGGGACGGCGACCAGATCGACGAGGAAGTCGCCCTCATCGAGGACGAGTTCAAGCAGTCGTCCGCGCCGTTCGGTCAGGTGCCGCCGGACTTCGGTCCCCCGCTGCCCGACACCCCGCCGGACCATCTGCCGAACCCGAACGACCCGGCAGTCCCAGCGTCCGAGCAGGACACGCAGGACAGCAACCAGCCATAACCGCAGGGGGTGGGCATGTCGAACCCGCTGCCGCAGCCCACCCCCGAGCAGCCGTCGACGCTCACCCTCGCCGCGGCGGAGGCGTACCTGATCGGCCTGTACGTCGGCGCCGAGGCGTTCCTCATGGCCCAGGTCACCCGCATCCTCAAGCGGATGACCCCGGGCGTGATCGGCGCCGGGGTCGCACGGCAGCAGGTGCGGCAGGTCGTCCGCAACGTCGTCGGCCAGCTTGAGCAGCGCACCCCGCCGCTGGTCGGTCAGGTCGTCGACCTCGCCGGCCGTGACGGCTGGCGCAGCGGTGGCGCGGGCGGTTCCGGCGGCGGTGGGTCCCACGGCGGCTTCATGCCACCGAACCCGAACCCCGGATTCGACCCGTACGAGCTGCACGGCGCCCGCGCGGCCCGCGCGATCCGCGACGACCTCACCTCCGAGCTGCTCGACGTCCGCTACCGGCTCACCCGCCTCGACGAGGACGTGTACAAGCTCATCGGCCCGGTCGGCGGGGCCGGGCAGGTGCTCCCGAACGGGTTCACCCCGCAGCAGGCGCAGGCGAAGGCGTGGCGCGAGTTCGTCGCCCGCGGCATCACCGGGTTCACCGACAAGTCCGGCCGCGACTGGTCGCTGTCGGCGTACACGGAGATGGCGGTGCGCACGGCCGCGGCGCGCTCGTACAACGCGTCCCGGCTGCAACTGCTGCAGTTCCAGGGCATCAACCTCTGCTTCGTCGACGACACCGGGCACCCGTGCCCGCTCTGCTTCCCCTGGCAGGGCGTCATCCTCTGCATCACGGACGACGGCGAGCACCCCACCGTCGAGCAGGCGACCGCCGCGGGCCTGTTCCACCCGAACTGCCGCCACCACCTCGCCGCGTACTTCCCGGGCCGCACCACGCTCGCCCCGCCGCAGGAGTGGACGCCAGCGCACGCGGACGCCTACAAGGCCACCCAGAAGCAGCGGGCGCTCGAACGCGACATCCGGGCGGCGAAGCGGCAGGCGCAGTACGCGCTCACCTCCCAGTCGGCGGCGGAGTCCCGCGCGGACATCCGCAATGGGCAGGCGAAGCTGCGGCAGTTCCTCGCCGACAACCCCGACCTGAACCTCCTGCGGCACTCGCGCCGCGAGCAGGTGCAGTTCTCGAACGCGACCATCAACGTCCTGCCGTACGACCGCGCGATGCGGTAGGCGGCGGCCGACCAGGTCCGGCGCGGTGCCGGGCCTTCCATCCAACAGCGTCCAGGCGGCGCGAAGGAGCGAACTGTGAACACCCAGCCCAGCACCACGATCTTCCCGACCGTCCGCGACCGCGACGGGATGGCCGTCCTCGGCCGCACCCGCCACGACCTGATGGGCATCCGCTACGAGGGCGGCGAGGGCGGCAACGCCGGAGCCGCCGCGGGCGCCCCGGTGACGCCGGAGCGGCCGGAGCCGCGGGCGCCGCGGCCGGCGGCGAGCAGCAGCCGCCGTGGGGCGACGACCCGACGAAGTTCGACCCCGACAAGGCGTGGAAGCTGATCCAGAACCTCCGCACCGACGCCGAGGAGCGCCAGAAGAAGACCGACGCCGCGATCACCGCGGCCGCCGAGAAGGCGAAGAAGGACACCCTCGCCGAGTTCGGCCGGCTACTGACCGGCACCGAGGAGCCCGAGACCGACCCGGTGAAGCTGGCCGCGAAGGTCACCGACCTGTCGTCGCAGATCGCCGCGAAGGACGGCGACCTCACGAAGGCGCAGGCCGACGTGAAGGCCGCGCAGCTGTCCACCCAGGTCGCGATCCTCTCGCACGGGCTCGGCGGCAACCCGAAGCTGCTTCTCTCCAACGAAGCATTCAAGACCTCCATCGCGTCGGTAGAGCCGACCGATGAGGCAGCCATCTCGGCTGCGATCACGGCAGCGCTCCAGGCGAACGCGGCACTCAAGGCCACCCCCTCCAGCTCAGGCGGCGGAGAACACCAGGGCGGCGCAGCACAGGCCCTCCAGGCGCAGCTCGCTGCCGCCGAGAAGGCCAACGACTACCAACTCGTCATCAGCCTCAAGCGGCAGATCGCCGCCCGGCTGACCAACTCCTAAGGAGCATGCCATGACCGGTATCGCCGGAATGGGTACGACCTTCGGTCTGCCCAACTACGTGGGTGAGCTGTTCCACCTCACCCCCGAAACCACGCCCCTCCTCTCGCTGATCGGTGGTCTCACCGGCGGCAAGAAGGCCGACGCGACCACGTTCACGTGGCAGACCGACGACCTCCGCAACGCCGGGCAGAACACCCAGCTCGAAGGTGCGGTCGCCCCGCAGGCCGACAACCGGGTTCGCTCGGTCGTCTCCAACGTGGTCGAGATCCACCAGGAGAAGGCGTCCGTCAGCTACACCAAGCAGTCGGCCACCGGTGCGATCAACACCATGAACACGGCCTCCGGTGTCCAGCCCGTCCAGAACGAGCTCGACTACCAGGTCGCGAACAAGATCAAGGAGATCGCTCGCGACGTCGAGTTCTCCTTCATCAACGGCCAGTACCAGCAGCCGTCGGACAACACGACCGCACGCAAGACCCGCGGTCTGCTGCAGGCGGTGCAGACGAACCTGATCCAGGTCGCCCCGCAGAACGCGGGCACCGGCCTGTCGGCGGCGACCACCGTCATCACCGAGACCAGCACGCCGGTCTCGAACGGCGACAAGGTCATCTTCACCGATGTCGGCGCGTCCCCGACCCTCGTCGCCGGCCGCACCTACTACGTCGTGGCCAAGGGAACGAACCAGTTCTCGGTCGCGTCGTCTGCCGGTGGCTCCGCGATCAACATCGGCACCGCCACGGTGTCGTACTCGCGCCCGGCCACCTCCACCACCCTGTCGACGGACTTCTACAACACCCTCTTCCAGATGGTGTACGACAACGGCGGTCTGGAGGAGGGCGACCTCGCGACGATCATCGTCAACTCCACCCAGAAGCGGAACCTCTCGAAGACCTACGCCTCGGCGTACGGCCAGTTCCACGAGACGTCCCGCACCGTCGGCGGTGTCAACTTCACCACCATCGAGTCCGACGTCGCGACGTTCAACGTGATGCTCGACCGGTTCATGCCGGCCGACGCGCTGCTCGTCACCTCGCTCGAACAGCTCACCCCCGTGTTCCTCGAGGTCCCCAACAAGGGCCACTTCTTCGAGGAGCCGCTCGCGAAGGTCGGCGCCTCGGACGAGGTCCAGATCTACGGCGAGATCGGGCTGGAGTACGGCAAGGAGACCGCCCACGGTCTCTACCGCGGCCTGCCGCTGCTGTAACCCCTGCTGGGCGGTGGCAACCCCACCGCCCAGCACCCCTCCTCTTCCCCGCACCGCGACACCCGGAGGTCGTCTTGTTCGATTTCGTCGTGCCCGACACCTACGCGGCACCCTCAGACCTCGAGACGTGGACGGGCACCGCCCCACCGGCGAACGCCGTCTCGCTCCTGCGGGCGTGCTCCGCGCTCGTGTTCGCCTCGGTGCGGCTGGCGATCTACGCCACCGACACCACGACCGGCCTCCCCTCTGACCCGAACATCCTCCAGTGCATGATGCAGGCGACCTGCATCCAGGCCGCCGCGTGGATCAAGCTCGGCATCGACCCCGACCTCGCCGGCGTCATCGTCCCGACCGTCAAGAAGACGAAGAAGATCGGCTCCGCGAGCGTCGAGTACGCCGACGCGGAAGCCGCCGCAGCAGCACGCCAGGCCGCCCAGACATCGCTCGTCCCCGCGGCCTACGACAAGCTGCGCTCCCAGAACCTCATCAGCCACTGGCCGTCCCGCGAGTACGGGTACGGCTCGACCCCCGGAATCTGGCCCAACCTCCTATGAGCACAGACGACTTCGACGACTTCTTCGTCCACACGGCCAAGGTGGAGACCTACCTTCGCGACAACAGCAACGGCGCCGTCTACGCCGCCCCGATCATCCTCTCCCCGGGCGATAACCCGCCGAACGGTGTCTTCGCCGACGACTCCCGCAAGCTCGTGCGCAACGGCAAGGGCGACCAGGTCATCTCCGAGACGACTCTGTACACCTCGATCGACAACGTGGCCCTGTTCGTCGAGAAGTCGCGGGTCACGCTGCTGAACGACCCGGACAAAGACGGGATCGTGCCGCAGCGCACTGCGCTCGTCATCAAGGTCAACGCGAACGACTCCGGCGACCTCGACCTCCCCGACCACCTGGCGGTCTCGCTCACCTAGGAGGTGGCGTCGTGGGGATCGAGTACGAGTTCAATCTCCACTTCGCCGAGCGCAAGGCCGAGATGGCCGAGCGCGGCGACGAGGCGGTCCTGCTGGCGATGTCGTTCATGCACGGGCAGGTGACCCCGCTCGTGCCCATCGGCGAGACGGAAAACCTGGTCGGCTCCGGCGACGTCGGCCTCGGCTATGTCGACGGCGCCGCCATCGGCGACGGCGAGCACGTCGCGCACCTGTTCTACCCGGGCCCGTACGCGCTGTACCAGCACGAGGGCGTCTACTTCCGGCGCCCGGCGCACTACGGCCGCGTGCTCAGCCACACCCACGGGGAATCCTTCTTCCTCATCCGACCGATGATCCAGGACGCCGATATCGCACTCGACATCGTCCGCGAACGATTGGGGCTCTGATGGGGACCACCTCCGACCTGTTCGACGGCACCGCGACCCGGCTCTCGGCCGCCAACGTCGGCCAGTACATCCCGAGGTCGGACACGACGACCGACTACGCATCCGGCGCGGCGGCGATCACCCGGTCGAAGCTGCCTACGGCCCCGGACAGCGCGATCGCCCTGCGCTTCATGCCCGCGCTCGCGGACGTGTCGTCGCCGTTCTCCACGTTCCTGATGCAGGCGCTCGTCCGCGGCCTCCCGAACGACGCAGAGAGCGCCTCGGACCTCACCGACGAAGTCCGCGACAACCTCCTCGGCCTCACCGACGTCTGGTTCGGCAGCACCCACGTCGTGCAGGTCCGGTTCGCCGGCCAGGTCGACCTCGACCCAGACGAGTCCGAGCGCGACCAGTGGTCGCTGAAGCTCCTCTGGGACGTCGACGAGCCACCCACAGACCTCCGCCCTGCCGGCGGCTGGGACTAAAACCCAACCCTCCGTAACACCCGCGGCCTTCGGGCCTTCATCACCGCGCCCTGAACAGCCTGAGGAGGCACCAATGAGCGGCACCATCACCCTTCTCGCCCGCGACTGGAAGCTCGATGTTTCCACCGACGGCGTCAACTGGGTCCCCCTGAAGGGCCTCGTCGACTTCACCCCGGACGTGAGCCCGAACCTCGTCGACACGTCCGACTACGACACCGACGGGTGGGACTCCAACGAGCCCACGATGCAGAGCTTCAAGCTCGGCATCAAGATCAACCGGAAGAAGACCGCCGGTGTGAAGGACCCCGGTCAGGAGATCCTCCGCGCCTGCCAGGGCCAGTTCGAGGACGCCGCGCGCGCCCAGGTCCGCTACTACAAGCGCGCCGACGGCTCCGAGGCGAAGCAGGGCACCATCATCCCGAAGTGGACGCCGTCGAAGACGTCGAACAAGGACGTCGAGGAGATCCAGATCGACGGCACCGGCGACGGTCCCCTGGTCGACATCGCCAACGTCTCGGTGACCCCGCCGGTGCCGTCGATCACCTCCGTGACCACCCCGGGAGGCGGCACGCCGGGCACCGGCGCGCAGATCACCATCACCGGCTCGGGGTTCACCTCGACCGTCGCCACCACCGGCGTCAAGGTCGGCGGCACGAATGCGGTCCCGTTCACCGTGGTGTCGGACAACGTCATCGTCGCCACCGTGCCGACGGGCGCGGCCAGCACAGTCCCGGTCGTCGTCACGAACGCAACCGGAGCATCCGCGGCGTTCAACATCGCGCGCGGGGCGTAACAGCTGGGGCGGCGGCCGGTACTGGGTCCGACCGTCGCCCCACCATCACCCAGACCACCCAGTGACCCCTCACCCAGGAGAACACCGTGGACTTTCCCGATTACAACGAGGTCGTCGAGCCGCTCGTGCTCCCGATCAACGGCAAGAAGTACACCATCCCGCCCATCAGCGTCGACGACGGCGTGCGCCTCACCGACGGCCTGAACCCGGAGTCGAAGACCGTCCTGACCGATGAGGAGTTCTACCGCCTCACGCTCGGCACCGCGCTCGACGAGATGCGCGCCGACGCGGTAAAGAAGGACGCGATCAGCCGGGCATCGAAGGTCGCGCTCGCCGACCACCAGCGATCCCGCGACACCGCCCTCGTGCTCTGGAAGACCGGTGGCGACCCAAAAGCGCTGAGGGAGCTCGTGGAGGCGGCGCTGGAGGCTTCGACCTCAACGACTACGGACGAGGCGAGTACGACGAAGTCACCGGCGAATGGGAGTACTACGACCCGATCCCGGAAGAAGCCAAGCAAGTAGAGCGCCCCGGCACATCCTGGGTCGCCGTCCTTGAGGCGTGGTCGCTCGTCGCACCCGCGATCCACCACGCATTCGGTGTCGACCTCGACGTCGCCGAGGCTCGCCGCACGGTCACGTGGAAGTGGTTCGCGCACCGCGTCGCCTACCTCCTCGAGCACGACAACCCGCTCGGCCGGCACTTCGGCTACCGCTCACGTCTCGAACGGCTCATGGAGGCCGTCCACACACGCCCCGAGGAGTAGCGATGCCCAACGCGCCCACCACCGAAGGCTCGATCGTCGCGTACCTCCGACTCGACGCGTCGGACTGGAACGAGACCCTCGACCGTGCCGAGGCGAAGGCGCGCGAGCTCGCGCAGATCGACCCGACCGTGCGCGTGAACGCGGACACTGCCGAGGCGCTCGCGCAGCTCGAAGCGGTCAAGGAGGCCGAGGACCGGGTCGGCGGCACCACGACGACCACCTCGAAGGTGAACACCGTCAAGTCGTCGTCGGCCTCGTCCAGTGGCACCTCGGCGGCGGCGCAGGCCGCGAAGCAGCTCGCCGCGGCCGAGACCGCCCTCGAAGTGGCGATCCGTCGCCGCGACTCCGCTCAGCGACAGGCCGAGAATGCGGCCTCGACCGCGTACATCGCCGACCTGCGCCTTGTCGAGATCCAGGACAAGCGTGGGCGCACCGAGCTGCAGCTCGCGGTCGCCGAAGAGGCGAACGCACGGGCGGCCCGCAACGCGGAGGCCGCCGAGCTCCGGTACGCCGCCGCGAATCAGGCCGCCGCGGACGCCGAGAAGCACGTCGCCGAGGCTGCGCTGGCTGCTGCGGCTGCGCAGGAGGTCGAGGCGGCCGCCTCTGACAAGGCCGGGAAGTCGGCCGCGGGGAACGCCTCCTACATGGGCATGGTCGTCGCGGCCGTCGTCGCCTCGATCCCGCTGCTGGGTTCGATGACGGGGGCCGCGTTCGCGCTCGGCGGCGGCCTCACCATGATGGGCGGCGCCGGCGTCCTCGCCGTGCTCGGCATCAAGAACGAGATGTCCCAGGCCACCGACGCCGGCGTGCAGTTCTCGGCCGGTATCGCCGCCGTAAAGGACGAGGTGACGGCGCTCGAAGAGACCGCCGCGAACTCGATGCTCCCCGCGTTCGGGAAGAGCCTCTCCGACATCGAGCAGCAGATGCCGAACCTCAACACCGAGGTCTCGCAGTTCTCTCGGCTGCTCGGCACGGGGGTCGAGACGACCTTGGAGGGCGTCCTCAACCTGCTCCGACTCGGGAATCCGCTGTTCGTGGAGGCGGGGCAGCTCGTCGACCGTGTCGGCGTCGGCTTCCTCAAGTGGACGACCGACGGCGGCCTGACGAAGTTCATCGCCTACAGCGAGCGGGAGCTCCCGATCGTGATGAACACCCTCGGCGAGCTCGGCGGCACCGTCGAGCACGTCGTCGAGGCGTTCGCGCCGGTCGGCTCCGAGGTGCTCGTCACCATCGGCGCCGTCTCGCACGTCATCAACCAGATCCCCCTGCCGGTGCTGATGACCCTGGGCACGTTCGCGGCGACCGCGTTCGGCGCGTTCAAGCTGTGGGGCGGCATCGCCCCGATTATCAGCAAGGTGTCGACGGCGCTGTTCGGCGTCGGTGTCGCCGAGGAGGCGGCGATGGGTCCGGTCGGGCTCGTCGCGGCCGGCGTGACCGGGCTGGTGGCGATCTTCTCGTCCGTCGCCGGCGCGCAGCAGAACGCCACCCAGGCGGCGAACGACTACGCGCAGGCGCTGGAGGCGGACAACTATGCGATCGGGCAGAACACTACGGCCCTCCTCGCGAAGCAGCTCCACGACTCGTCGCAGCTCCAGATGGCGCACGAGCTCGGGATCTCGACCACCACCTACACGCAGGCCGTCATGGGCAACAAGGACGCTCTGGACCAGGTGAACGCGAAGATCGCGGCCGGTCAGCAGCAGTACCCCGCGTACCTGCTGTCGAGCCGGGCAGCGACTCAGTCGTCGAAGGACCACGCTGTCGCTGCGCGCGACCTCAAGGGCAAGCTCGACGACCAGATCAAGAGCATGGAGGCCGGGACCACCACGGCTGACGCCTACCAGGCGGCTCAGCTCGCTGCGAACGGTGCGGTCGCTGACGGGGTGAGCCTGGCCCAGAAGGAGACGGACGCCCAGAACAAGGCGAAGACCGCGACGGACCAGTTCGCGCAGGCCCTCGCCGGACTCGGCAACGTCAACCTCGCGGAGGCGCAGGCGAACGTCGCGTGGAACCAGTCCATCGCGGACGCGTCGACGGCGCTGCAGAAGAACGGCGCGACCCTCGATCAGAACACGCAGAAGGGCCGCGACAACACGTCCGCGCTCGACAACATGGCGTCGTCGGCGATCGCGCTGATCTCGGCTCACGCGAAGGCGGGGGTGTCGGCGCAGGCGCTCACGGGCGACATGCAGGCTGCCCGCGATTCGTTCGTGCAGACCGCGATGAAGATGGGCGACACGGCCGCGCAGGCGAACGCGCTTGCCGACCAGTACGGGCTCATCCCGAAGGATGTCTCCACCGCCTACCACGACTCCGGTCTTCAGCAGGCGAACTCGGAGGTGTCCGCGCTGCAGGCGCAGCTCGACGCGATCGAGCGGCCGTTCACCATCCCGGTGCACATCGTCACGAGCGGCACGATGCCGACCGCGGGCCACCTGGCGGCGCAGTCCGGCGGCGGTCCGGTCGTGCAGTACCGGGCCGCGGGCGGCGCGATCGACTCGCTGTTCCGGCCGATCGGCACGGACACGGTGCCGACGATGCTCACCCCGGAGGAGTTCGTGGTCAAGCGGTCGTCCGCGAAGCACGATCCCGGCTTCATCCGGGCGTACAACGACAACCCGGCCGCCGCTCTCGCTGCTGTGCGGGCGTCGGGGTCGCCGTCGGAGCGGCCGATCTACGCGGACGGCATCGGCCTCATCGGCTGGATGCGTGAGGTCGCCGGGCAGGCCGCGCAGCTCGTCTGGAACACGGGCATGAACCAAGCCGCGCAGGAAACCATCGGAGGGCTCGTATGACCATCACCGTCGCGGGCTCGCCGACGTTCTCACCGCCGAGGAACACGATCACGCTGCAGGTCCCGGCCGGCAACGTGATGAAGAACCCGGTGCTCACCCGGATTGTGGGCGGTGTCGCCACGGCGACCCGCTCACAGCCGGCGCCCGGGTTCGACACGCAGGTGATCCAGGACTACGAGATGCCGTACGACCAGTCGGTCTCGTACGAGTTCGTCACGGACTACTTCAACCCGGCCGGCACGACCGTCTGGGACGAGACCTGGTCGTCGACATCGGCGTGGTCGGGGGCCACGGGGTCGTTCACGGTCGCGTCGGGCAAGGCGTCGTGCACGCTCTCGTCGGGAAGCGCGACGATCACCCGAGCGGTCGCATCCGGCTCCTACCGGGTGATGGTGGCATCGCTCACCGCGACCTCGCAGGGCAGCGTCGTGTATCCGCGCGTGCAGTTCAGCGCGGCGAGCGGTTCGAATGTGCTCCAGCTCGTTCCGATGAGCGGCGGCGGTGTCGGTGTCACCGCTCCAGGTGTCTCTGCTGGTGGCGGCAGCCTGTCCTCGCCTGTGGCCACCGGCCTGTCCGGCTCGTCACCGGTCACGGTCGACTTCCTCGGCACCAGCATCGTCCTCACCGGAACGCTCATCGCGGGCGGCGCGTCGACGTTCACCATCACGGGCCTGTCGTCGACCGACTTCGCAACCGTGGCCATCGTCGCGTCATTCCCCGCGTTCCCAGGCACGACGACGGTCGGCGAGATCAAGGTCACGGCATACCCGACGACGACACACCTCGACCAGACAGCCACGCCGTCAACAATCTCCCCGACGCAGCCATGGCTGATCCACCCGGCAAACCCGGGACTGTCGATGCCGATGTCGTCGCGCGACAGATCGACCGTGTCCATCCGGAACCTCGGCGACATCACGAACGACTCCATCACGACCGAGCACCAGATCCTCGGCGCGGAGTTCCCGATCACCACCACCTCCGGGCCCCGGCTCGGGAACAAGCTGCAGATGGTCGTCGGAGTTCGGACAGCGGCGCAGGAGCAGGCGCTCCGCGCGCTGCTCAAGGACGGCACCCCGCTGCTGTTCCGGGCGCCGGCGTCGTATCCGATTGGCCTCGACGAGGGGTTCTACAGCGTCGGTCAGCTCACCCGTGGCCGCCTGTCGCAGCGCCTCGGCGATCCGATGCGGAACTTCACGCTCCCGCTCACGCAGGTGCAGTCCCCGGCGGTCGGCGTCGCGAACACCGGCTGGTCGTGGGCGGCGCTGGCCGCGCAGTTCCCGACATGGCAGGCGGTCGCTGCCGCATTCAACACCTGGGCTGACGTGCTCACCAACAACCGGAAGCCGGGGTACTGATGCGCAACGTCTCGGCCACGTTCCTCGCCGCGATCGGGGCGCCGCACGACCTGATCACGTCCATGACGTACACGGTCCCCGGCGGCTCCCCGGTCACGATGTCCGTCAAGTCCGGTGCGGTGGCATGCGACACGTCGCAGCGCACCCGCCGCACCATCAATCAGATGTCGGTGTACGGCACCCTCGCCGACTACAAGGCGATCACCACCCCGGGCACCGCGTTCCACATCGACCACGGCTTCGACTACCAGGCCGGGCAGACCGAGGTCGTGCCAGTGTTCCACGGCGAGCTCACGAACGCCGTGCAGCAGGTCGGCGACGGCACCATCACCCTCGCGCTCGCCGATCACATGAATTGGATCGCACGGTGCGGGTTCGTCGTCCCGTTCAACCCGCCCGCGTCGATGACTCGCATCCAGGCGATCACGAGCATCGTGCAGACCGCGAAGCCGGGAACGACAGTGAACGTCACCGCGACCGACACGGGGACTGTCGGCTCGCAGGCGATGTGGACCAACAGCGCCGTCGACGCGATCACCGCACTGTGCCGCGACGGCGCGATGGACGCCTACTTCCAGGCGGACGGGTCCTTCCTCATCTGCGATCTGCCCAGCGCCTCCACTGCCTCGGTCTGGACAGCGCGCGGCATCGTGAAGTCCGTCGCCCGACAGCGACCGTTCGACAAGCTCTACAACACGGTGGTGGTGCAGCCGTCGGCGACCGACGGGTCCCAGACATGGCCGCAGCAGGTGGCGCAGATCCAGGACACCACGAACCCGCGGCACCCGAACAACATCGGCGTGGTCCCGCTCTTCTGGTCGTCGCCGACGATCACGACCGCGACCGCGGCCATGCAGGCCGCGCAGGCACTCCTCTTCCGCGCCCTGGGCACCACGGAGACGCTGTCGCTCGAAACCCTCTCGAACCCGGCGCTCGAGGGCAACGACCTGATCCGCGTGGTGATCCCCGCGGTGAACGGCGAACCCGACGACATCAAGCAGCACTTCATCGACACATTCAGCCTCGACCTCGTCACGGGTGCCATGACCACCGGCACCCGGTCCCAACCCGTGAGCATCACGTAAGGAGCCGCCCGTGCAGCCGTTCACGAAACAGATCCTCGAGAGGCAGGCAAAGCCTCTCTACCTGGTGCCCTGCGTGATCACCCAGGTGTCGCCGCTGCAGGTGTCGATGCTCGGCGCAGCGAACGTGCCAGCGGTGTCGATCCCGGGATGCACATACACGGTCAACGCTCCAGCGAATGCGCTTCTCACGTCCCCCGGTAAGCCCATCATCCTCCCGATTGGACCCTGACCTATGTCGTCGACCACCTTTGGACCCGAAGCCCTCCCCTACCCGCAGCCCTCCGACGCGCCCGATGGCCCGGGCGCCTTCCTCGCGCTCATCCAGAAGCTCGTCCTCGGAGGCGTCCAGCAGTTCGGCACCTACGCAGCGCTTCCGACACCGAACCCTTCCGCTGGCGTCGGCTTCGGCGGGCAGCTCGCGATCGTCACAGCCGACCCGAACCCGGGGCTAAACGGCATCTACGAGTCGAACGGGACCGCCTGGTCGCTGATCCTCTCGCCGACGACGGCCGCGTGGACGCCGACGGTCGGGAACGTCGCAACGTCCGCGGTGCAGGCACGCTACTCGGTGGCCGCGGGGATCGCGTTCTGCTCCGGCAAGATCACCATCTCGGCCGCGCCGACGGGCGCACCCACGATCACGCTGCCGCTGACGGCGACGGTCGGGAATAACGGCAAGGTGCTCGGCACCGCGATTATGAACCACTCCAGCGGTGCGTCGATCGTGGACGCCTTCGCGTTCCTCAACGACGCCACCCACGTCGGCTTCACCCCGAAGTTCTCCTCCGGCACCCCCGCATACGTGCAGCAGGGTGTCTCGGTCGACTCGACGCACCCGTTCGCGTGGGCGGCCGGCGACACCATCGAGTTCGAGTTCCAGTACAACCTCTAGGAGCCACGCCATGTTCGATCTCGTCGTCGACCTCTCGTCGAACAACGCCGTCTTCGACTTCCCGCTCGCGAACTCGCAGGGGTGCCGCAGCGCCTACGTGAAGGTGGGCGGGGACAACATCCCCCGCTACTTCTCACCCTCGTACACACCGCGCGCCGACAGCGGGCACCTCCTGGGCTGGCCACTCGGGTCCTACTGGATCACCGGCGGCCACGACCCGGCCAGCGCGGCAGCGTTCTTCGTCGCCCACCTCCGCGCGTACCGGATGCCCGACTACGTCGTGCTCGACAACGAGAAGCTCGACGACGGAAACGTCTACACCGACGCGGAGGCGGCGGCCTGGGTGAACGAGGTCGTCGCGCTCGGCGTCCCCGCGCCGCGAGTCCTGCACTACGGCTCGAAGTCGTTCATGGAGTCGCACGCGTGGCCGCAGCTGCTCGCGACCGGCTGCAGCTTCATCATCGCCGACTACAACGGCACCCCGCTCGTCAACCACATCCCGTCGACGATCCCGGCCTCGCGGGTCGTCGGCCACCAGTACGCGGACAACGGCAACGTCGGGGGCGCCCACCCTGTCGACCTCAACGCCTTCGTCCCCGGCTTCCTCACCAGCACCGCAACCGCGTCGACCGGCGCACAAGGAGATGAATTCGACATGGCATCCATCGCTGATCTGCAGACCGTGGTCGGCTCGGCCGCGGCCGACATCAAGTCCGCCATCCGCCGCGAGGCGCGCGCCCGGCTCTACTTCTGCGCGACCCCGCCCGCCGGCCTCCCGAACTTCGTCGCGATCTTCTGGGAGCGCGACCCGGCCGAGGGGAAGAACATCCTCTACGGCAACGCTGGCGAGCTCCAGGTGCGGCACTGGCTGGAGGTCTACTACCAGACCTCCGACACCGTCGAGCAGGCGAAGGCGGCGCCCGTGACCCCGGAGGCGTTCCAGGCGCTCGTGAACTTCGCCTTGGGCAAGGACTCCGCGTTCACCAACGCGCTCGCGCCGGCCGCGAAGTAGCCCACCCTCTCGACCCGGAGGGGGTCCGCCCATGCTCAAGGCCATCACCAAGCTGGCGTACAAGTACGCCGACGTGCTCGCGTCGCCGTGGACGGTGCTCGCGTTCATCCTGGTGTCGTTCGCGGGGCTCCCGCAGACGATCTCCGCGACGATCGAGCACGCCGACATCACCATCCTCATCGGGTGGTTCTCGCAGACGCACGTGCAGCTCGTGTCCCTGGCGGTCCTCGCGTTCACGCAGGCCGCCCAGGGACGCGCAGCGCAGAAGCGCGGCGACGAGATGTACGACTGGCTCTCCGAGCTCCACACGTCGCTCCACGGACTGCACGCCAAGGCCGACTCGCTCCACAAGAAGGTCGACGGCCTCAGCGACGACGAGGCGACGAGCTGATGGCCGTGTGGCTGGAGATCGTCAAGTTGACGCCCCCGTGGCTGCTGCCGTTCGTGATCGTCGTCGCCGTGCTCGTGGTGCTGTTCCTGCTCGGCCGCGCGGTCGTGCGGGCGTGGCCGGCGATCAAGCAGTTCGTGCTCACGGTGAACGCGATCACCGGGCTGCCCGAGTTCATGGAGCGCACCGACGCCACGCTCGACGCGCAGAACCAGAAGATCGGCGAGATCCACCACGAGGTGCACTTCAACAACGGCTCGTCCGTGAAGGACGCCGCGATCCGCACCGAGCGCACCGCACTACGTGTCGAGAAGGGCGTGAAGGGCCTCTACCGCGAGATCGACGCGCTCAAGAAGGCCGACGCGGACCTCCGTTCCGAACTCGACGACACCCGCCCCAAGCCGCAACACCCAACCCAAGGAGACAACCCAGCATGATCCCGATCACCTCGCCCTCCTGGTGGAAGGCCGCCGCGATCCGCGGCGCCCGAACCGCCGTCACCATCGCGCTGCCCTACCTGCTCAGTGCGGCCGTCTTCACCGACGTGCCGTGGCTGTCGGTCGGCTCGGCCGCCGGGCTCGGCTTCATCGCCTCGCTCATCACGTCGCTCGCCGGCCTCCCCGAGGTCAACGGCAAGGCGGTCTCCGTCTGGCTCGCCCTCCTTGAGCGCGTCACGAAGACGTTCGCCCAGGGTCTCGCGGTAGGCATCGGTAACGCCGTCCTCTTCCAGAACGTGCACTGGACGATCGTTCTCCAGGCCGCTGCGATCGCCGCTCTTGGCTCCCTGCTCCTCGGCGTTCTCTCCAACCTGCCCGAGGTGCCCGCGTCGGTGCTGCCTGTTCTGGTAGACGCGCCTGTCAACACCGGCTCCTCGGTGAAGGACGCGGTCGCCGCCGCGGTGGTCACGCCGGCGGACCCGTCCCAGCCTGCCGCAGGCACCCCGCCCGCGCCGCCCGCTGCACTCTGACGCACCACGCAGCAAACGAAACCGCCCCCGGTAGCCTTCGCGGCTACCGGGGGCGGTTCACTCATTTGCGGATGAGGTGATGGGTGTGGGTTTGGTCAGGCAATCGCCTTTCTGGGGCGGCCACCGCTGGTGTTGCGAGTTTCGAGCCAACGCTCGACGGCGTGCTTGCCCATCAGCGGCCCCTGGGCGGTCTCGATGACCGGCTTCGGGAATCCATTGATGTCGGCGAACTGCCGAGCGCGCTGACGCGATACTCCAGCCATGTCCGCGATCTCCGCGTAGCCGACGACCTCGGGGTAGAGGGGCCGTGCGAGCTCCGCATCGACGGCGGCTTCGGTGAGCACTTCCAATCCGGTCACCGTGAGCGAGCCGAGCTGAGGTTCGGCTGCCGTGGTGACGAGTTCTGCTGCTTTCCGCGCTGCGTCCAGAGGCGTCGCGGCCTCGACCGAGAGGGTGACAGATCCCCCGGTGAGGTCACGCTCGACACTCATCGCCGCTCCGTGGGTGAGCAAAGCGTCGATCGTGTCGAAGGCCGCATCTTCCGTGAACGGTTCCCCGGTCACGAAGGCAACGCTGGCCTGCCAGCTAGTCATTGTGATGATCTCCTTCGTTGTGGTGTGGCGATGGGTTACGAGGATGTGATCTACCGCCTACCGAGTCCGCGTGTTAGGTTGTGGGGGAAGAGCCGCCTGCCAGTGGTCTTCCCCCACACCCATCATCCGCTAGCTACCTTCGTAGCCCCTCTGCCTCAGCTGCGAGAGGGCATTTGCATACCATCTGTGATCCGATGGAGTCTTGTGGATCAGCACGCCTGAGAGCGTCGGATCTGGCGGGAAACACATCCATCCCATTTTCTTGGGCTTGATGTGCCAGCCCTGGCTTTCGAGCTTCGCCAGAAGCGGCTCAATCCGCTTATCGGTGGGCATTTATCACCTCCTCTATTTACTTGTCGTTGACAAGCCTATCACCAAATATTGTCGCTGACCACAGAAACCGCCCCGCCCGCCTCTTCAGAGGCTGGGCGGGGCGGTCTCGTCGTTTACGCCTCGTGCCGCGGGGCCGGTGGCTGCTTTGGCTCCCCCGGGCCGACGACCTTGCCGTCCTCATACTCCAGCAGCCACGGCGGCTCCATGCCCGCCTCGCGGTACGCGCGCGCCGCCCAGTCGTCGTTCGCCTTCGGGTACTGGCCGTCGAAGCCGTCGGCGGCCTTCCGGTCGTTCGTCATGCGGCGATCGTACGTCGACCCCCTGACGGGCGGTCAACCGATGGTGAGCTGGATGTTCTTCAGCTCCGACGAACGGAACTGGAGGACTCCTCGGTTCTGGTTGCCGACGTGCACGCCGTAGAACTTGCTACCGGCTGGGAGGCCCTTCACCGCAAAGGGGAACAGGCACCGGTCGGCCGTCGTGCTGTCGGGCGTGGCGTCGTGCGTGCCGTCGCCGAGCGTCCCGACGCCGATGGTCTTTCCGGACGCGTCCGTAATGACGACCTGAGCACCCGAGTTGATGTCGGTGTAGCCGTCGCCAGCAGTGCACGGTTCGTCGACGCTGCCGTCGGTCTGAGAGAACACGATCGCGACCGGGACGGAGACGGTTCCCGCAGCGGAAAGCGAGTGCGCGGCGGCGGGGCTTCCACCGGAGCAAGCAGTGAGGCTGAGCGCGGCGGCCAGGACGACTGCGCCGAGCGCGGGTTTCTTCATGGTCGGATCGTATCGGTTGCGCAGACGCACCGGTACACCCCGGTCAGGGGCCCGTGGTGGGTGCTGGCGCCGGGTTGAACGTCTGCTCCGGTGACGGCACAGGGGGCAGCGTCACCGGCTGGAGGGAGTCGTGGTGCACGGCGCTCGGGCGCGGAGTTGGTGTGGGAGCTGGCGCTGGCATCGTGTTGAAGGGCGGCCACGGAGACGGCGCAGGAGCGGGAAGCACAGCGGCAGTCGAAGCGGACGCAGGCGATGCAGCGGCGGCGTCCCGGGACGCGGGAGCCGGGCTCGGCGCCGGCGCGGGGGCAGCGTCGGCGCTCGCGACAGGTGAAGCCGTCGGCGTGGCCGTCGACGACGACGAGCTCGGCGCAACGGGTGTCGACACGATCACCTGGTGCGTGGGCGCCGGAGGGTGCGGGGCGGCCTGCGCGGAGGTGATCGCAAGGCCGGCGACCACGGCGACGGCCGCGGCGGCCACGAGGGCGATGGTGACGCGCGGTGCGCGCATGGTGAACCTCCCGGTCTAGGTTTTCGTTTCGTAGCGCTTATACTACGATACGTGTAGCAGAATTGCTACACCACAGGGAGGCGAATACGCTGTGCAGGTGTCTCCACGCCGGCGCGACTACCCCGATGAGGGCGCGATGCGGCGACTCGAAGAAGCTGGAGCTCGGCGCGAGGAAGCGGATGCCGAGTTGCGCGCCGCCGTGTACGCCGCCAAGGATGCGGGCGGTTCGGTTCGCGTCATCGCCGAGGCGGCACGGCTGAGCACGCGCACGATCCAGAATTGGCTGAGGGACCGGCCGCAGCACAAGGGCGGCGACCGCTGATCCGTTCGGTTCGCTGGATGCTTACCAAGTAAGAAGTCCGACGCCCGCACGGCACGCTCACTAGCTGCACCCCAATTGTGGTTACACGTGCGACGGGGGCTGCGGAACCGCGCGCCCCGTCGGGGGACCGACCGGTCGTCCTATCCTCCAGTCGTGGCAAAAGAGCTACGAAACGTCGCTTACGATTCGATCACCTCGGTTAGAGGGGGACAGCTCGCCTGAAGGAAAATCCACGATGCACGACGACGGTCTGATACGACCACCGCACACCCTGATCTGGAACCGCGACGCGATCGCGGCTGCCGCATCCCGTAGAGGAGTGCGCGACCTGGCCACGCACCTCGGCGCGCCGCTCCCGGCCGCACCGACCGGCGAGTGGATGTGCATGCTCGTCGCGAGCCTGCCGATCGCGTTCGCCGACACCGTGACGATGATCCTGCAGTAGGTGGGGTCAGTCAGCCTTCCGGCGCCGGTCGGCGTCCGCTCGAAGGCTGCTGTATGTTTCGAAAATCACGTTGTCGAACGCGTTGTAGCCCTCGTAGTCAATCAGGTCGTACAGCTCGGCGCGATGCTGCATCGACCCGAGCATCGGCTCCAGGGTGCCCTCCGCGAGAAGCTGGTCGAGACCGCGCTCGGCGGCCCCCATCGCCAGCCGGAGCAGGGAGACCGGCCAGATCACGATGTTGACTCCGATGTCGCGGAGCTGGTCGACGGTGAACAGGTCGCTCTTGCCGAACTCGGTCATGTTGGCCAGGATCGGCACGTCCACCGCGGCGCGGACGGCCGCGAACTCGGACAGGTCGGCCATCGCCTCGGGGAAGATCGCGTCGGCGCCCGCGTCCACGAGTGCCTTGGCCCGGTCGATCGCGGCCTCCAGACCCTCCACGGCGCGGATGTCGGTGCGCGCCATGATCAGCAGGTTCGGGTCGCGGCGGGCGTCGGCGGCGGCGCGGATGCGCTTGAGCGCCGTGTCCTCGTCCACGACCTGCTTGCCGTCGAGGTGGCCGCAGCGCTTGGGGTTCACCTGGTCCTCGATGTGGAGGCCGGCGACGCCCGCGTCCTCCAGCGTCTGCACCGTGCGGGCGACGTTCATCGGCTCGCCGAACCCGGTGTCGGCGTCGACCAGGGTCGGGAGGTCGGTCATCCGCGCGATCTGGGCCGCGCGGCCGGCCACCTCGGTGAGCGTGGTGAGGCCGATGTCCGGGAGGCCGAGGTCGGCGGAGAGCACGGCGCCGGAGATGTAGACGCCCTCGAAGCCTTTGCGCTCGATGAGGCGCGCGCTCAGCGGGTTGAAGGCGCCGGGCATCCGCACCAGCTCGCCGGACGCCAGCCGCGCCCGGAACGCCGCGCGCTTCTCGTGCGCGGGAAGGGAGGAGTACAGCATCAGAACAGTCCTCTCGGCGCGGGGACGCCGGCCAGGAGGCCGGGGCGCGCGGTGATGGTGAGGCCGCCGAGCTCGGCGGCGGACAGCTCGGGGAGGCGCTCGGCGAGGGCGAGGAAGCGCTCGATCTCGGACTCCTCCAGAACCTCCGCCGCCAGCGAGCGGAACTTGGCGACGTAGTCGGCGCGGGCGAACGGCCGGGCGCCGAGCGGGTGGGCGTCGGCGACGGCGATCTGGTCCTCGATCACGCGGCCGTCGGCGAGCGTGATGACGACGCGGCCGCCGAACGCCTTCTCGGCCGGGTCGATCGAGTGGTAGCGGCGGGTCCACTCCGGGTCCTCGGTCGTGGTGACCTTGCCCCACAGCGCGACGGTGTCGGGGCGGGCGGCGCGGGCCGGGAGGTAGGACTCCACGTGGTGCCAGCCGCCGTCCTGCAGCGCGACGGTGAAGATGTACGGGATGCTGTGGTCCAGCGTCTCGCGCGACGCGGTGGGGTCGTACTTCTGCGGATCGTTCGCGCCGGAGCCGATCACGTAGTGGGTGTGGTGGCTGGTGTGGATGACGATGCTCTCCACCCGCTCGGGGTCGGCGGCCTCCGGGTGCTCCGTGTGGAGCTTGCGGGCGAGGTCGATCCAGGCCTGCGCCTGGTACTCGGCCGAGTGCTCCTTGGTATAGGAGTCGAGGATCGCCCGCTTGGCCTCCCCGGCCTCCGGCAGCGGCACGTCGTAGGACGCGCTCGGCCCGTCGAGCAGCCAGGCTATGACGCCGTCCTCGCCCTCGTAGATCGGGGTCGGGCTGGTCTCGCCGCGCAGCGCCCGGTCGATCGCCTCGACGGCCATCTTGCCGGCGAACGCGGGCGCGTGCGCCTTCCAGCTGGAGATCTCGCCCTTGCGCGACTGGCGGGTGGCGGTCGTGGTGTGGAGGGCCTGGCCGATGGCCTGGAAGATCGTCTCCGGAGGCAGGTGCAGCAGCGTGCCGATCCCGGCCGCGGCGCTCGGGCCGAGGTGGGCGACGTGGTCGATCTTGTGGGCGTGCAGGCTGATCGCCTTCGCGAGGTCGATCTGGATCTCGTACCCGGTCGCGATGCCGCGTACCAGGTCGCGGCCGGTGAGCCCGTATGCGCGGGCGGCGTGCTGCGCGACGGCCGTGATCGGCGGGATGTTGTCGCCGGGGTGCGAGTACTCCGCTGCGAGGAAGGTGTCGTGATAGTCGAGCTCGCGCACGGCCACGCCGTTCGCCCAGGCCGCCCACTCCGGGCTGACCCTGGTCCGCTGCGGCTCCCCGAAGACGGTCGCGCCGTCCTGCGGGTGCTCGGCGGTGGCGGTCAGCTCCTCCAGCTGCGCGGCGGGCAGCGGGTGGGCCAGCGCCTGCGAGCGGGCCGACACGACCGGCCTGCGGGTGAGGGAGGCGGCGGCCACGGCGGCGTTGTCGATGACGCGGTTGATCACCATGTCCGCGACCTCGGAGTCGATCTCCACCGGGTCGGCGGCGACCTCCGCGATCTTCCAGGCGAGCTGGTCCTGACGGGCGAGGTTCTCGTCGCTTCTGTGCACACGAACGTTGTGGAGCTTCACGTAACGAACCTACCTCGCCTACGCTCCTGCTATGGTCCCGCCGCCCTCCCTGCTCGCCTTCGCGCTCGCGTCGATCGCGCTCATCGTGATCCCCGGGCCGAGCGTGCTGTTCGTGATCGGGCGCTCGCTGGCCCTCGGGAGGCTCGGCGGCCTGCTCAGCGTGCTCGGCAACGCGCTCGGGATGCTGCCGCTGGTGGTCGCGGTCTCGCTCGGGATCGGGGCGCTCGTCGCGCAGTCGATGGTCGCGTTCACGATCGTGAAGTTCGCGGGCGCTGCGTACCTGATGTACCTCGGCGTGCAGGCCATCCGGCACCGCAGGCACACGGCGGTGACGCACGAGGCGACGCCGCCGCGGCGGTCGCACTGGCGGATCATCGGCGAGGGGATGCTGGTCGGGGTGACCAACCCGAAGTCGCTGGTGTTCTTCGTGGCGGTGCTGCCGCAGTTCGTCGACTACCGGGCGGGCGGCATCCCGGTGCAGCTGTTCGAGCTCGGGGTGGTGTTCCTGCTGCTGGCGCTGACATTCGACAGCGTGTGGGCGCTCGCCGCGGGGACCGCCCGGGCGTGGTTCGGGCGGTCACCGAAGCGGGTGGAGCGGCTGGGTGCGACCGGCGGCGTGATGATGATCGGGCTCGGCGGCATCCTCGCCCTCACCGGTAACAAGCACTGAGCGGCTAGATGTCCCCTGCGGTCGCGATCGGGGTCACCACGGCGCGGCCCAGCGAGTGGAAGTGCGCGTTGAAGCCCAGCACGGCCGGGGTCGACTCCGGGTCGAGGTCGAGGTGGTCGACGTCGAGAGCGTGCACGATCACGTGATAGTGGTGCGTGCCGGTTCCGGGAGGCGGGCCCGCGCCGGTGAAGCTCTTCGAGCGCAGCTCGTTGGAGAGCATGGCGGCGCCCTGCGGGAGGCTCGCGCCGCCCTCCGTTCCCGCGCCGGACGGCAGCGAGGTCACCGACGCCGGGATGTTGTAGACGGCCCAGTGCCAGAAGCCCGAGCCGGTCGGCGCGTCCGGGTCGTGGATGGTGACGGCGAAGCTCTTCGTCCCAGCGGGGAAGCCGCTCCAGGAGAGCTGCGGCGACACGTCGCCACCGCCTCCGCCCGCGCCCCACTGCGCGCGGCCGAGCGGGCGGTCGTCGGCGACGTCGTCGCTCGTGACGGTGAACTGGGGAACGGCGCCGAAGCGCTCCAGCGGATCTTTCGACATAGCGCTCACGCTACGCCCGCTGCGTCGTCTCCGTCACGGTCGCGGGGACGGGGCGGCGGCGGAAGCGGCGCGGGAGGCCGACGATGCCCCACCCGGTCACCCGCAGCATGGCCTCGGCGACGATGCCGCCGCTCATCTTGGACACGCCGTGCTCGCGCTCGACGAACGTGATCGGCACCTCCACGACGGTGAGGCCGGCGTCGTATGCGCGGCGCAGCATGTCGATCTGGAAGCAGTAGCCCTGGCTCTCGACGCTCTCGAAGTGGATGCGGCGCAGCGCGTCGGCGGTGAAGGCGCGGTAGCCGCCGGTCACGTCCTTCGCCGGGACGCCCAGCCAGAACCGGGAGTACGTGCTGCCGCCCTTGGAGAGGAACCGTCGGCGCGCGGGCCAGTTGACCACTCCGCCGCCCGGGACCCAGCGGGAGCCGAGCACGAGGTCGGCGCCGTCCGCCGCATCGCCCTGCGGGAGCCGGCCGAGCGACGCGAGCAGGGCGGGAAGCTCCTCCGGGCGGTGCGAACCGTCGGCGTCCATCTCGACCACCGCGTCGTACCCGGCGTCGAGCGCCCAGGCCATCCCGGCGCGATAGGCGGCGCCGAGGCCCTCCTTGCCCGCGCGGTGCAGCACCTTGACGTTGGCGTCGGTCGCGGCGAGCGCGTCCGCGATCTCGCCCGTGCCGTCCGGCGAACCGTCGTCGACCACGAGCACGTCGACCTCCGGCGCCGAGGCGCGGATGCGGCCGACCACAGGCCCGATGTTCTCCCGCTCGTTGTACGTGGGCAGGATGACGATGGTTCGCATAGAACAACTCTGGTCCATTCCGCTGAACGGATGACTAACGAATCTGTCTGTTCTCGCAGTCGCCGCTGCTAGCATCCCCCGGTGCCCGTCGCGAAAGTCCTCCTCTATTACGCCTTCGCACCGTTGTCGGACCCGGACGCGGTGCGGCTGTGGCAGCGCGACCTGTGCGAGGCGCTCGGGCTGCGCGGACGCATCCTGCTGTCCAAGGACGGCATCAACGGGACGCTGGGCGGGGACCTCGACGCGCTCAAGCGGTACCTGCGCAAGACCAAGGAGTACGCGGCGTTCCACGACCTCGACGTGAAGTGGAGCGAGGGCTCCGGGCTGGACGCCTCGGGCGGGAGCCTCGACTTCCCGCGGCTGTCGGTACGCGTGCGCGAGGAGATCGTGTCGTTCGGTGCGCCGTCGGAACTCCAGGTGGATGCGTCGGGGGTCGTCGGCGGAGGCGAGCGGCTCGACCCTGACGCTCTGCACGCGCTCCTGGACTCCCGCGACGACGTAGTCTTCTTCGACGGACGCAACCGGTTCGAGGCGGAGATCGGCCGGTTCCGCGGGGCGGTGGTGCCCGAAGTGGCGACGACCCGCGAGTTCGTCGCCGAGCTGGAGAGCGGACGCTACGACCACCTCAAGGACAAGCCGGTCGTGACGTACTGCACCGGCGGCATCCGCTGCGAGGTGCTGTCGGGGCTGATGCGCTCGCGCGGATTCGGCGAGGTCTACCAGCTCGACGGCGGCGTGGTCCGTTACGGCGAGCGCTTCGGGGACGACGGGCTGTGGGAGGGGTCGCTCTACGTCTTCGACGGGCGCGGGTCCGTGCGGTTCTCGGACCACTCCGCGGTGGTCGGGCGCTGCGCGGGGTGCGGCACGGCGACGGACCGGATGCGGAACTGCAGCGACCTGTCGTGCCGGGAGCAACTGGTGGTGTGCCCGGATTGCGATGCGGTGGAGTGCGTCGCGCACGCTGCGTGACGCGGGGGTAGTCCTGTGGTCCTGTAGTCCTCCACAGGCTCCGGGATCGACGGGTTCTCCACCGATTCACGGGAACCATTGCTGGCCCTTTCGCGTTGCGGCCAAGATGAACCTCATGGATCCGGTCACCACCATCGTCTGGATCGTGTCCTTCGTCGTCGTCACGGTCACGGTCACAGGGCTCTCGCGCCGCGTCAACTGGTCGGCGCCCGTGGTGCTCGTGGTCGTGGGCGCGATCGCTTCCTTCATCCCCGGGGTGCCGCACGTGGCGCTGGAGCCGGAGGTCGTGCTCTACGGGTTGCTGCCTCCCTTGCTGTTCGCGGCGGCCATCCAGACGTCGATCGTCGACGTGCGCGCCAGGCGCGACGGCATCCTCCTGCTCTCGGTGGGGCTGGTGGTGTTCACGGTCGTCGTGGTCGGCTTCACGACGTGGCTGGTGGTTCCGGCGATCACGGTCGCGGCGGCCTTCGCGTTCGGGGCCGTGGTGGCGCCGACGGACACTGTGGCGGTGACGGCGATCGCGGGCCGGGCGCACCTGCCCCGGCGACTCGTCACCGTGCTGGAGGGCGAGAGCCTGCTCAACGACGCGACCGCGCTGGTGGCGCTGAACGCGAGCATCGCCGCGATCGTCAGCATCGTGAACCCGTGGGCCATCGCCGGAGACTTCGTGATCGCGGTCGTGGTCGGGGTCGGGATGGGCCTGCTCGTGGGGTGGGTGCTCTCGCTCATCCGCAAGCAGCTCCGCTCCCCCGTGCTGGACACCTCCATCGGGCTGATCACGCCGTACCTGGCGTTCATCCCGTCACAGTTCCTGCACGGGTCGGGCATCCTGTCGGTGGTCGTGGCGGGCCTGTACCTCGGGTACCGGTCGCCCACCATCCAGACGGCGGAGGCGCGGATCGCGGAGACCATCAACTGGCGGACGATCGAGTTCCTGCTGGAGAACGCAGTCTTCCTGTTCATCGGGCTGGAGCTGTCGAGCATCCTGAGCTCGGCGTTCCGTTCGGGCATCACGGTGGCGCAGACGGTGTGGATCAGCATCGCCGTGCTGCTGGCGTTGTTCCTGGCGCGGTTCCTCTGGATGGTCGGCACGACCGCGCTGTACCGGTACGGGCCGCAACGCCTTCGCGAGCGCGGCTGGACGTGGCCGACCGGCATCGCGGTGTCGTTCGCCGGGATCCGCGGGGTGGTGACGCTCGCGGCGGTGTTCCTGCTGCCGGAGTCGACGCCGCACCGCGAGTTCCTGCAGTTCCTGGCGTTCGTCGTGGTGGTGGCGACGCTGCTGGAGGGGCTCGCGCTGCCGTGGGTCATCCGGCGCCTGAAGCTGCCGCCGCCGGACTTCGCGCAGGAGGCGGGCGAGATGGAGCGGCTGCTCGCCGAGGCGCAGGCGGCGGGCCTGGAACACCTGGAGTCGCGGGTGACCGGGCAGGAGGACGAACGGGTGATCGAACGGCTGCGCGTCAATGCGGTCTTCCTCTCCGAGGCGCTCGAGAACCCGGTCCCGGACGCGGAGGTCCCCGCTCCGCTCGAGTACCGGAAGCTGCGGCGGTCGATGATCGCGGCGGAACGGCAGGCGGTCCTCGAAGCGCGGGCCGAAGGGCGATACCAGGAGCTGGCGGTGCGATCGGTGCTCGCGTTCCTGGATGCGGAGGAGTCGGCGCTGAAGGCGGGAGGGGCGGAGGGGAAGAAGTTGATGTGAAAGTGGGGTGACGGCTACTGGGTGGCGGGCTGCTGGGCGGCCGTGGCCGATTCCGCAGCGATCGCGGCGGAGGGCCCTCCGCGTCGCTGGCGCACCCGCGGGCGTCGGGCCCAGAGCCGCGCGCGCTGGGAGGACAGGGCGAGCACCACCAGGATGTCGAGCGGGAGGCCGAGGATGTTGGTGCGGAGGGTGACCTGCTCGCCGCCGTTGAAGAAGTCGATCGCGGCGAGGACGATCAGCAGGGCGCTGTACGACATTGCGACGATGCGGGCCCAGTTGCTCCCCGTGAAGACGAGCAGGGCGATCGCGAAATAGAACACGAGGCCCGCCGCGAACAGGCCCATCGCGATCCCGAAGACCAGGTCGGCGCTCTGCTGTTCCGCGGAGGTGAGGGCTTTGCCGGTCGTGGACACGAGCTCCGACCGGATGAACAGCGGCCACGCCAGCACGGTGAGCACCACGGTCAGCACGCCCGCCAGCACGCGGAGCAGCATGAGCAGGAAGCCCAGCGTCGTCGGCACCGGGCGGCGCTCGGCGCGGTCGATCCTCCGTTGGTCCGCGCCGGCGGCGACCGCGACGGCGCGGGGCTCCACCAGCACTTCCGTCAGGTCGACGACAGGGAGGTCGCCGTCGGTCTCGATGGCGTCGCCGCCGCCGTTGCGTGCGTGATATCCGGACGAGAAGTCGCGGATCACAGCGACCTCCGCCCCGATGTCCGCGCTCGTCAGCGTGGAGACGATGTGGTCGCGTTCGATGTCCGTGTTCGCGTCGATCTTGTGTGTGATCTGCAACGTGAACAACGAGAAGCCCACCGAGCGGTCGAAGGTCCCGGCCGCCAGCCAGTCGACGCGGTGGCCTCCCGGCAGCAGCCAGCCCTCCGGGCAGCGCCAGAACCGGACGTGATGGCGCTTGGCCGGATTGCCTTTGACCTCCTGCTGGTACGCGACGTCCTGCTGGTGCCCGAACAGGAAGAGCGGGCTCACCGGCGCCTCGTCGTAGCTGCGGCGGAGCAGCGTGGAGGTGATGATGCGGCGGCTGGAGGCGGCGGTCACGTCGTCGGCTCGCGTCCACCCGGCTTCGGTCATCGCCTCGTCGAGCTGCGCCTCCGACCCCAGCAGCGCCAGGTTGATCGGGTCGCCGAGGAGGCCGTCGCTGGTGCGGGCGCGGCCGATGAAGTAGTCCGGCACGTAGATCTGGGTGAGGATGCGGTGCAGGCGCGGAAGCACCAGGTAGGCGAGGACGATCCAGAAGACGACGAAGAAGAGGAGCAGGAACCAGCCCCACGCGAAGCTCTCGGTGAAGATGAGCCACGCCAGCCAGACGGCCGCGACGCCGCCGAACACGAAGAAGACGTTGTCGACGACGGCGTTGACAGAGACGCGCCGGCCGGTGGCCGAGAGGGTCTTGGTGGGGCTGGGCGAGACGGTGGCCGGACCCGGCACGCCAGTCGCCGGAAGGGCGGCCGGCACCTCGCGCGGCCCTGCCCCGCCCGCCGCGGGCTCCGCTCGCGGCGGCCCCTCCGGCTCAGCGGCACCCGCCATGCGCTCATCCTAGAGCGCGCCGGGCGCGGGTCGTAGGGTGGCGTCATGACCTCCATCACCGAACGCGGCGCTGAGCTGCGCCGTCTTCACGACGCCCCTGAACTGCTGCAGGTCGTCAACGTCTGGGACGCGATCAGCGCCAAAGCCGTCGCCGCCCTCCCGGAGACCCGCGCGCTCGCGACGGCCAGCCACTCGATCGCGGCGACGCTCGGGTACGAGGACGGCGAGAACATCCCGCTCGACCTGATGCTCGACATGGTCGGGCGCATCGTCGCGACCACCGACCTCCCGGTGAGCGCCGACCTCGAAGGCGGGTACGGCGACCCGGGCGAGACGATCCGCCGGGCGATCGGCGTGGGCGCGGTCGGGGCGAACCTGGAGGACCAGGTGCGTCCGTTCGAGCAGGCCGTCGCGCAGGTGCGGGCGGCCGTCGCGGCGGCCGACGCCGAGGGCGTGCCGTTCGCGCTCAACGCGCGCACGGACGTGTGGATCAGGAACGCCTACCCGATAGCGGCGGAGAAGACCGAGGAGGCGATCCGGCGCGGCCGGGCGTTCCTGGACGAAGGTGCGACCTGCGTGTTCGTTCCCGGGCGCCTCGACGAGGAGACGGTGACGCAGCTCGTCGCCGGGCTCGGCGCGCGGAAGCTGAGCGTGATCGCGGTGCCCGGCTCGCTGCCGCCGGCGCGGCTGCACGAGCTCGGGGTCGCGCGCGTCTCGTACGGGCCGTGGCCGCAGCGCGTGGCGCTCGCCGCGGTGCAGCGGACGGCGGCGGAACTGTACGCGGGTGGGGAGCTTCCGGTGGACGTCCCCGTGCTGAACTGAGCCGGGCGCGACCGCCACCCCCATCCCCCACGACAGAAGGACAAGAATGACCGACTTCCGCGCCATTGTCATCGAACAGGAGAAGGAGGGGTCCCGCATCCTCGCGCACACCGCCGAGGTGCGGCGACTGACCGACGCCTTCCTCATGCCGGGCGACGTGACGATCGCGGTCGAGTTCTCCGACCTCAACTTCAAGGACGGGCTCGCCATCGCCGGGAAGCCGGGCGTCGCGCGGGTGTCTCCGCTCATCCCGGGCATCGACCTGGTGGGCGTCGTGGAGGCCTCCGACGATCCGCGCTGGCGGCCGGGCGACCGGGTCGTGCTCAACGGCGACGGGATCGGGGAGAGTCATCACGGCGGGCTGGCCGAGCGGGCGCGGGTGCGCGGGGATGCGCTGGTCCGGGTGCCGGACGGCCTGAGCTCCGAGCAGGCCGCGGCGATCGGGACCGCGGGGTTCACGGCGATGCTGGCCGTGCTCGCTCTGGAGCGCAACGGGATCGAGCCCGAGGCGGTGCACGCCGCGGGATCGAGTGTGCTGGTCACGGGAGCCGCCGGCGGGGTCGGGTCGGTCGCGATCGCCCTGCTGGCGAAACTCGGTTATCCGGTCACGGCCTCCACGGGACGGCCGGACGAGCTGGGGGGCTACCTCACCGGCCTCGGGGCGACGGCGATCGTCGACCGGGCGGAGCTGTCCCTGGAGGGGCGGCCGCTGCAGAGCCAGAAGTGGGCGGGGGCCGTGGACTCGGTCGGCAGCCACACTCTCGCGAACGTGCTCGCGCAGACCCGGTACGGCGGGACGGTCGCGGCGTGCGGGCTCGCGCAGGGGCCGGACCTCCCGGCGACCGTGATGCCGTTCATCCTACGTGCGGTGACGCTGGTCGGGATCAACTCCGTTGAGGCCCCTGCCGCGCTCCGCGAGACGGCCTGGCAACGGCTGGCGACCGACCTGGACGAGGAGGCGCTCGCCGCGATGACGCGGTTCGTCCCGCTCGCGGAGGCCATCCCGGCGGCGGAGGACATCCTGGCCGGGCGGCTGCGCGGGCGGACGGTGGTCGACGTTCGGGCGTGATCCGCGTCGCTGCCGTTAGGCTGACCGCATGATCGTCCTCGCAACCGTCGTCGTCACGCTGGCTGCTGCGCTCCACGTCGGGATCTTCTTCATGGAGAGCGTCGGGTGGGTGCGGCCCGCCGTGTGGAAGCGGTTCGGGGTCGCCGATCAGGCGGCGGCGAACACCACGCGGCCGATGGCCTACAACCAGGGGTTCTACAACCTGTTCCTCGCGATCGGCGCGATCATCGGGCTCATCCTGTTCGGCGTGGGGGCGCACGCGGCAGGGCTGGCGCTCATCTACTTCACGATGGGCAGCATGCTCGCGGCGTCCGTCGTGCTCGTGACCACCGGGCGCGGGTATCTGCGGCCGGCCCTCATCCAGGGCATCCTGCCGCTGATCGGCATCGTGCTCATGCTGTTCTCGTAGCCGCGCTCAGCGCAGGGAGGGCGCGACCGACTCGGGCCGGAGGCCGCGGCCGATCAGGCGCGCGGTGAGCCGCTGCGCGACGGGGGTGGCCGCGCCGATGGCCAGCCGCAGCGCGGGCGACGGCGAGCGCGGGAGCAGCGGGCCGGCGCCGGGGCGGGAGATGCCGCGATGGGCGGCGAGCTGGATGCGCTGCATCCACTCGACCGGCGGGAGGCGGCGGCGCTGCACGGCGTCGAGGAGGCGGAGGTCGACGGGGCCGTCGCGCAGCGGTGCGGCGAGCGCGTTCGCGGTGGCGACGGCGTCCTGCATGGCGTAGTTGACCCCGACGCCGAACGCCGGGGACATCGCGTGCGCGGCGTCCCCGATGGCGAGGAAGCCGTGCCGGTACCAGCGCGGCAGCCGGTCGATCTGGACGCTCAGCAGCTTGAGCGGCTCCCAGTCGGTGATCGTCTCCAGCGGCTCGCGCAGGAACGGGGCGGCGCCCGCCACGGCCGAGCGGAACGCCGGGAGACCGGCGGAGCGCAGCGCGTCGATGCCGCCCTTTGCGATCACGAGGCCGGTCTGGAAGTAGTCGCCGCGGTCGATCGTGATCACCATCGCGCCGTCGCCGAGGTAGGCGAGCGTCGAGGGCTGGGTCTGCGCGGGTTTCGGGAGGCGGAACCAGATGACGTCGATGGGCACGCCGAACCGCCGGGGGCGCAGCCCCGCGGCGGCGCGGAGGGCGGAGTCGCGGCCGTCCGCCGCGACGGTGAGGTCGGCCTCCACCCGCACGGGGCCGTCCGGCCCCTCGGCTGTCAGGCCCCGCACCGCGTCGCCGTCGCGGATCAGCCCGGTCGCCCCGGTCCGCAGGAGCAGCCGGAAATTCGGATGGCGCCCGGCCTGCTCCGCCAGGAAGGTCAGAAAGTCCCACTGCGGCGCGAGGACGAGGAAGTCGTCCGGCGGCGGCAGCCTCCCGAAGTCGATCGGATGCAGCCGGGTGCCGTCGACGACGGCGTCGAGCGTGCGGATGCTGGTGTGCGGGAGGCCGAGGAACGCGTCCCGCAGTCCGAGCTCGCCGAGCACCCCGACGGTCGACGGGTGGATGGTGTCGCCGCGGAAGTCGCGGAAGAAGTCGGCGTGCTTCTCCAGCACGACCACGTCGAGCCCGGCGCGGGCGAGGATCAGCCCGAGCATCATCCCGGCGGGTCCACCCCCGGAGATGGCGCAGGATGCCTGCAGCGATTCCATCACCACGCAGCGTAGTCTCCCCCCATGACGATCCTCGCCTCCGTCCTCATCGCGCTCGCGGCGGTCGTGCACCTCGTGTTCTTCGCGATGGAGAGCATGCTGTGGTCGTCGCCGAACGTCTGGCGCCGGTTCGGGCTCACGACGCAGCGGGACGCGGACGTGGTGCGGCCGATGGCCTACAACCAGGGGTTCTACAACCTGTTCCTGGCGGGCGGCGCCGCAGTCGGGCTCGTGCTCTACTGGACGACCCTGCGGCACGTCGGCTTCGGGCTGATGTTCTTCACCGGGGCGTGCATGGTCCTGGCCGCGATCGTGCTGCTCACGACGGGGCGGCGGTTCTGGGGCGCGGCACTGCTGCAGGGGGCGCCGCCGCTGGTGGGGCTGGTGCTGTTCTCGGTCGCGCACGCGGGGTGAGGCGCGCTTATTCCGTACGAAGTCCGAAGAGCATCCAGACGATCTCCGCCCCTGGTCGTTTGCTGAGCCACGCCAGCTCGTGCTCTTGCCTGCCAAGCTCGTTGCATACAGCAATATCCGCTGCACCATCACCGACGATGGCGGCTGCGTCGCTGGTCGATGACGCGCTTCTGAACTCGTGAGGACGCCCCGCGACGTCGTCGGGAGCGAGCTGGGCATAGATTTCCTGCACTTCGGGCATCGCGGCGACAACCAGCCCACCGGGCTCCGGGAGCTGCCTGTTCGGCTTGACGGCCAGGCCGTAATCAGGAGTTCGGTGCACGAGGACGCATGCCAGTTCCAGGAGCGGATTCCAATGGAATGCGGTCGCGTCTCGGTACGCACTGGGGACGAGCGCATAATCGGCTGCGCCATCCAGTACCTGCTCCAAGGCGACTTCGAATGAAGAACAGAGTTCGATCTCTAGGAGGGAGGCACCCTCGGGAGGAAGGCGCCGCGTCAACTCAGCGAGCACGTCGTGGGCGCTCGTACCCGTGGGGCCGATCGATGCGATCCGAATCCGTCCCCGCGCACGCGAAATACCGTGCAGCCACTCTGCAGCGACCCCGGTTCCGGGAATCGATCGAGGGACCGTGCGGATCGGGGCATGCGGGTTGCTCATGAGTTGATCCCCCTCCCCTTCGCGAGTTGACTGGCGACACGCTCCTCATGGCCGGGCTCGCACCTCCGGTCGAGAATGCGCGCCGCCTTCCAGCTGACGAAGGCACCAGTGCTCACAACAGCATCGAGCTCCTCGAGCACCTCAACTTCGCAACGGACGCCCAGGTCCGTTCGGAACCGATCGACGATCGCTCGGGATTGCGCTGCGACGTGGTCCGCCGTCGGATCTGTCAGCTCCACTCGCACCGTGACGACATCGGAGCCGGTCGCGGGATCGCGGTCGATGACGACTTGATATCCGTAGCAGTCGGTGACGCCATCGAGAACGGCCGTTTCGATCGTCGCGGCAGCGACCTGATTTCCTCCGACGACGAGCTGGTCGAGCACCCGGCCGATGACCTCGATCTGCGCCCCAGGGAGGTCACCCTCGTGCGCAGCGTCATCCGTGATGCGCACGAGGTCACCGGTTCTGTAGCGCACGAGCGGCTTGATGCCATCGGCGACCATCGTCACGCAGAGTTCGCCTGTCCCGCGTTCACCGAGGCTCTCCGACGTCTCCGGATCGATGACTTCGACGATGTAGTTGGTCTCAGCGAGCCGCATGTTCCGGGAGGGGCAGGCGACGCCCATCACGAAAGCCTCCTGCGACCCGTACAGGATGTTGTACGCCGTGACGCCCCAGATGGCATCGACGTTGGCAGCCAGGGCGGGAGTGCACATCTCCCCCGTCAAGAAGAAGAGCTTGACTGAGAAGTCGCGCTCAATGTCGAACCCGTAGTGCCGCGCAGCTCGAGCGAGATTCAAGCACACGCCTGGAGTTGCCACGATCACCTCGAGACGCAGGTCTCGCATGAGTTCGAGAGCTTTCTTGAACCCCACCACCGGCGAGTACGGCCAGATCTTCGCATTGCATGAACCGACGTTTCTCGCGACATCGCCGAGCGTGTCACCGAACGAATGAACCTCGGTCGGTCCCATGAGTCCCACGGAGGGACGGCGATGCCCGAAATGCTTGGTGAAGATCGCGCGCCACGACTCCGTGATGTGGGTATTGCTGGAGATGACCTCCTTGTCGTCTCTCGGGCACGGGGTCGCCCTGCCCGTCGTTCCGGTCGTTTCATAGAAGAACGTCGCCTCCGAGACATCCCCCGACAGGACATCGAACATCTCACGACGCAGATCCTGCTTCGTCGTGAAAGGAAGGGTTGAGAGAGTGTCGAGACTGATCGAAGCGACGTCGATACCCGCAAGGTGTCGCTTGTAGAACGGCGAACGCTCCGTCACTTTTGCGAGGACGCGACCGAGCTGCTGCGAACGCCACTCGTTCAGCGCCCCTGCGGAAAGCGCACGCGCATAGTGACGCTCGGCGATCTCGGTGAAGCGTCCCACGAAATCGTCGTCGTCGCGAGGTCCCGGTAGCCACGCACTACCATCTCGGAGAGCGGTCACCTCAGTCGCGCCTTCTGTTTTCATGCGATTCCTCCGTTGATTTCGATGACAGCCCCCGTTGTCCAGGCGCCTGCAAGTCCAAAAAGCGGTGAGATCATGTGCGCAATCTCCTCGGGGCGTCCCAGACGCTTCAGCAGGTTGGAGGAGCGATAGCTCTCGAGACGATCGCCCGGGATGCGCGACGCCATCGAGCCATCCACGACGCCCGGCGCCACGGCGTTGACGCGAATGCGCGGAGCCAGATGAAGCGCGAGGCTCTTCGTCAGCGCGAGAACGCCGCCCTTGGCTGCTCCGTACGCCACATCGAGGCTCCCATGTTGGCCGCTGATCGAGGCGAGATTCACGATGCGCGCACCATCCTGCGCATACTCGGCAAACGACTGGGACGCCAACCAGGCCGTCACGACGTTCCCTCTCCAGATGCGTTCGAAGTCAGGGAGAGTGGTTGTCGCCGCATCGAGGGCTTCATATACCCCTGCGCAATTGACCAACCCGAAAAGCCGGCCGTTTTCGGCAGCGATTGTCGCAAAGACCTCCGAAACCGCCCGAGGCTCGGCAAGATCCGCGCGGAAGAGGCCCTCGGACTCGTCGCCTGCGAGATCGATCCCGACAGTACGGTAGCCGTCAGCCTCGAGCTGAGCTCGTGTCGTCCGTCCGATGTCGCCCGTCGCTCCGGTCACAACGATTACCCCCGTCATCGTCATGACGCCCTCTCCTTTGAGCCCGGAACCCTCATCGTGCGCCCGAACGCCTGTTCGTGTTCTCTGAGCAGCCAGATCGCTTCGGCCATACGGTCGAGCATCGCCTCGAGCGCGACCACACCCTCGGCGTCGTCGAGCGGTGGCCTGCCGGTCTCTGTCGAGAAGATGGCGGGAAATCCGCTTCCGACCAGCAGCATGCGATTGAGCATCATGTTGTGATAAAGCTGCGAAACGACGTCCAGGTGGGAGTATCTCCGGCCCACGACGATGACTCCTCCGACTTTGTTAGCCAACGGACGCTCGAAGCGCAGATAGCCGACGCCGGCGCGTTCGATGAACGTCTGAAGGAGTGACGCGGTCCCGAAACCATGCACAGGGACGGCGTAGATGATGCCATCGGCCGAGATCAGGCGATCAACGATCGCCGGAACGTCATCGTCTATCTCGCAGTGCGAATCCCGGAAATTGCAGCCGCCGCACGGTCCGCACGGAATCATCGACTGCTCTGCGAGCACGACCGTTTCGAACCGGATCCCGCGCTCCTCCAGATGCCCACGGCAGGAGCGAACGACGGCAGCGGTATCTCCGTCAGTCCGCTCCGAGCCGATTACTGCGACGACGACCGGGCTGCCCTCGAGCGAGGCCATCACAGACCTTGTCGCTCGTCCCACACCGACACGTGCGTTCGGAGGAACGATCGCAAGAGGTCGGTCCCGTGGGTTGTCGTGATGCTCTCCGGATGAAACTGCACGGATTCGATCGGCAAGGTGCGATGACGGAGCCCCATGATGTATCCGTCGTCGCGCGCACGCGCAGTGATCTCGAATTCGGGCGGCACGGTGCTCTCTTCCACGATGAGCGAGTGGTACCTCGTGACGCGCTGGCCCGGGGACGAGAGCGAGAACATTCCCCGTCCGTCGTGGTCGATGCTGCTCGTCTTGCCATGCATCAAATGCGCTGCCGGCACGACTGCCGCCCCGAACGCCGCAGCTATCGCCTGATGCCCGAGGCATACTCCAAGGATCGGAATGCGGCCCGCGAACGCGTGGACGAGTTGGACATGCCCGGAGTCGAGCGGATGCCCCGGTCCGGGGCCGAGGACAAGCAGGTCAGGCTGGACTTCCTGAACGTGATCGACCATCCCTGCTCGGGAACGGACCACTGTCGGACCAGCGTCCAGGCCCATCAAATACTGATCGATGATGAAGACGAAACTGTCGAAGGCGTCGATGAGCAGAGTTCTCAAACCAGTTCCTCCCCCGTCACTGCCCAGTACGTGGCTCCGAGCTTGGTCAGGGTTTCTCGCCACTCGTTCGACGGCACGGAATCCGACACCACACCCGCCGACGCGCGGAGGCTGTAGCTCCCTGCGGAGTGCGCAGCCATGCGGATGGCGAGCCCCAGGATGCTCCACCCTCCGAACCCGATGATGCCGAACGATCCCGCGTAGAGACCACGTCGACTCGTTTCGAGGCCCTCGATAATCTCCATCGCTCGAACCTTCGGGGCACCCGTCATCGTCCCTGCCGGAAAGCTTGCTCGAATGACGTCGTAGACGTCGAAGTGATCCTGGACGCGCGCTGAAACATTCGAAACGAGGTGGAACATGTGCGAATACGTCTCGACGACCATGAGATCGGGAACATCGACACTCATCGGTTCGGCGATGCGACCGAGATCGTTGCGGCAGAGATCCACGAGCATGATGTGCTCCGCGCGCTCCTTCGGATCAGCGAGGAGACCTCTGACGGCCCGCACATTCTCGTCTTCACTCTCGTGTCGACGCGTCGTGCCTGCGATCGGCCGCATCGTCACGGTGCCTCCACCGGCGCGGACGAAGAGCTCCGGGCTCGCGCCGACAACGACCCTGTCGGCTATCGGGAGGAGACACATGTACGGAGACGGATTGCGCCAGCGAAGCCGGCGGTACACGTCCATGTGATCAGCGTCGGTCTTCACCGTGATCTCGTGGCCGAGCTGCACCTGATAGATATCCCCGAGGCGAATGTGCTCGAGACACATATTCGCTCGGCGAACGAATTCCGCTTCGTCCACGTCGTCTGTGATCCCGATGGGCGGCGGCACCGGAACCGGGGCGCCATCATCGTCGTGTCGGCTACCAGTTGCCTCGATCTGCTCGACGAGTTGCTCGATGTCCAACCCTGGCCAGATCGGCGATTCGGCGATCGTGATGACGGCCGTGTTGGTCTCCAGGTCCACGTTGACCAGACCATGAACGAGACTGAAGACCGCGTCCGGCACAGGGTCATCCCCATCGGGAATCGTGCGCGGCAACTGCTCGATGTAACGCACAGCGTCGTAGCCGTAATAGACCAGCAGTCCGAATCCGAACTCATCTGGATCGCCCTCGAAGTCGAAGGTCGCTTCGACCGCCCGCGGAAGCCGCCAGAGGGCGTCGTCGTCGCACAGCACGAGTTCTTCTTCGACGACACGAACCACCCCGGCGTCGAGCAGAGCAGCTTGAGTCGACTGTCGTACTCTCGGAAGGCCCTTCAGCGTGACTCGCCCGCGGTGCACCGAGATTTCGAGCAATCCGGTGATGCCGATCAGGGAGTTCCGCGTATCGATCGAGGGCCCCGCGAGGGATTCGAACAGGAAAGCCGAGCTCTGCCCCACGGCCTCCCTCAGCGCGATCAGGCAATCGAGCGGATCGCTGACCTGGACCGGCTTTTCCGGATCGTCACCGATGTCACGCCTTCACCTCGGCCTTCATCGCTTTTGCTCGCAGCATCTCAGCCATCCTCGCCAACGTCGGAGGGGCGTCGAGGGCATCGGTCATGACCTCGATGAAATAAGCGCGGGTCGGATCGTCGAACGCTTTCGTGAGCACTTCAGCGAGGGACCTCGAATCGCGGACGGTGTCGATCGTCAGTGACGACTCCGGAACTCCCAATGCGCGGGGCACACGAGGCCAATCCCAGGTTGCAATGCTGTTGTAGCCGGCCCGGGGACCTCGAATGACGCGCTCCACGGTGTAGCCGTCATTGTTAACGAGAATGACGACAGGGTTGAGCCGTTCGCGATGGATGAGGCCGAACTCCTGAGCCACTAATTGAGTGGCTCCGTCTCCTATTACGGCAACCACCCGTCGTGAACGATCGCCGATCGCCGCGCCCAGAGCAGCGGGAAGCGAATAGCCGATTGCGCTCCAAATCGGAGCGGGTTCGAAGGCGGTGTCGTCGGGAAAGGCGATGTCCAAGGCGCCATAGTGGGACGTGCCGGTGTCGGCGAAGAGCCGGGTGTGCCGGGGCAGCGAACTGGCTATCGACGCCCACAACTGGTCTTGTGTCAGCGCCGCGTCTCGAACATGCGGCCGGATCGACGCAAGCGGGGGCGTAGCCGGGATCGTGATGAGGCACTCTTGCCGCTTGGGCCACTGGTCGGATAGAAGGTCGAGTAGTTCGACGAAGCGAACGCCCTCAAGAGTTTGTCCACCCCAGCGCAGCCCGTCGCGGGAGACCACAAGCGTGGAGCCTGGTGCGAACGCGTGGCTCAGGCCGCCCGTCGTGGTGTCCGCGAGCGTGCAGCCGATCAGGACACGACCGTCCTGGCCCTCGACCGCGTCACGGATGGCCGAGTTCGACAGCTTGCCGTTGTAGACACCGAGGTAGCCGTTCACAGACTCATCCACGACGCCTTTCGAATTGGGCAATGTCGCCATGCGTGTGCCGCGTTCGATGAGGATGGCGGCCAGATCGGTGCGCGCCCATCGCGCGATCAGGTGCCCCATCACCGCAATAGCAGACGGGAACCGATCGAAGTAGTCCGCAATCAGCGCACGCGCTGACTCACGCTTGTCGCTCTTCTGACCGATCACGGCGATCGGGCGTTCGAGCGAAGCCCGCGAAACAGGAGCGAGCGAGAGGTCTTGGGGAACGAGCAGGTAAGTCGGCAGGCGAGAGGCGGTCCATTGGCTGAGCGCACGATCGATGTCCAGGGCAGCGGATCGTGGCCCTACGACGTGCTGACTATGTGTGATCTCTGCGGCGACGCGAAGGAACCGCGAGTGGTCTCCATCCGCAAGCGTGTGGTGCACGAGAGCGCCCGCCGACATGGCTGCGGTCGTCGGTGAGGAGACGATGTGAAGCACGCCCACGTCTTCAGCCATGGACCCCGCGACTGCGCCGGATGCTCCCAACTCGCCGACCCCGAAGGTCGTGGCCAGGACCCCCAGTCCGCGAGCACGCGCGTAGCCGTCTGCGGCGTACGCAGCTCCGAGTTCAGAGGCGGCACCCACCCAGGCCAGCTCGTCGAAAGTCTCGAGCTCATCGAGGAGCGCCAGGGAGAAGTCTCCGGGCAATCCGAACACACTGTCGACGCCTAGTTGCACCAACCGCTCGAATAGATACCGAGCCAGCGGAACGGTGGCATCGCTCATTGTTCTCCCCCGGGCCGACGAGATAGTTCCCTCGGCCAAAACTCATCAGATGTCGGCGCTGGCTCCCAGAGCCTGCAGCATCGGACGCAACTTCAGTGCAGTCTCGGCATATTCAGAAGCCGGCTCGGAGCCGCGAACGACTCCCGCTCCAACATCTAAAATTGCAGACCTAGCATAGACGTTAGCGGCTCGGAGGATTATCCGCCAGTCGCCGTCCCCTCGCTTGTTCTGCCACCCCACGTAGCCGGTGTAGAAGCCCCGGTCACGCGCTTCGACCTCTCGAATGAACTGTCGGGCAGTTTCGCCGGGCAACCCGCAGACAGCCGCAGTGGGGTGCAGAAGCTCGGCGAAGGCGAGCGAATCCCGACTCTCGCTCGGATCGAGATCGGCCCGAACAGTGCTCTTGAGATGCCAGATGAACGCCGTCTCGAGGAGATGGGGGCCATCGATCGCAACCTTCCCGGCCTGCCGTAACCGATCGGAGATGCCTTCGGCCACGAAAGCATGCTCAGCGAGGTCTTTGGGCGAGTTGAGGAGCGCCTGTACGGCGTTGATGTCGTCGCGGACATCGCCCCTTCTGGCGGCGGAACCCGCAAGGGGGCCGGATTCCACGACCGAGCCCCTCTTGGACACCAGGACCTCGGGACTGGCGCCCATGAACCGTCGATCACCGTCTCGGAAGGCGAAGGAGAGCGCGGAAGAGTCCTCCGCCAGCCGCCCGAGCAGTCGGTCGAGATCGATGTCGACCTGGCCGACGACCTCGACCGCCCGAGACAAGACCACCTTGTCGAGTACACCGAGCTGGATTTGCCTGAGCGCTTTCCCCACTGAAGCGATGAAGTCGGCTTCGGGCGTCAACGCCCTCGTTTCCCAGCGCTGCTCGACCTGGCCCGCTTTCGGCGAACGGTTCGCCGCTGCCGCTCGTACGACCGTGAAGGGCCTCGGCGTGCCCACCCACAGCACCCCCGCGGAATCAGGGTCGAACGGAGCAGCGCCTGCGATGACGGCATCGTCGTCTCGAAAAGCGAGCCTTCGACGGGCTGCTTCGGCCTGCTGTCTGAAAGGTCGATCCCGCGAAATCTGTTCCGCGTCGACGAGGCAGAACGAATGCGCTGGGTCGCCCCAGACGAAGTCCGCTCGGTGCAGCAAAGATGTCGTCACGCAGGGTTGCCTCGGCTCGGTCCTATAAGCGTCGCCCCAACGCCACACGCGCTGCGAGTCGGTATTTCAATCTTATACTCTCGCAGGCGACAGCAGATCGCGCTCCAGCCGTCAGTCGATGATCTCTCCGTCGGCCGGGATCTCGCTCACGTCCACGCGCAGCGCCTCCACCAGCTTCGCGGCGTGCGGCGTCGAGACGATCACGCGGGAGAACTCCTCGCCGTCGAGGTCGACGACCACCGCGGCGCGCTGCTTGCCCTTGATGAGGAGGAAGTCCTTGCCGCCGTGGAACTTCCACGTCCCGACCGAGAGCGTGAGCGGGACGGCGGCACCGGGGGCGCGGATGCCGCGGATCCAGATCCAGGGGTCCTCCGTGATCGCGACCGATCGGATGCTCTCCCGCGGGATCACCAGATCCTCCCGACGCACGGAGAGCACCTTCTCGGCCCGGGTGAGGTGGATCTCCAGGCGGTCGGGGTGAACGTGCAGGTCGGCCATAGCTCTATCCTGCCCGCCGACCGGGGTCGGCGGGGGTCGCGAACCTCACAAACCCGTAACCGTTGGCTTGGAGGGCCGCGACGGACGGCGTGCAGCGGTCGCAGGACTCTCATGATCCGCTTGCCCGAGCGGCATGTATCCTTCTCGTCGTGGCAACGCAGCGGCGGACTCCGGGCTCGCAGACTTCACTTCGTGAAGCCAACCGGGCTCGGATCGTCGACGCCATCAAGAAGCACGGCGGCCTGACGCAGGTCGAGCTGGCCGGGGCGACGGGGCTCTCCCCCGCCACCGTCTCCAACATCGTCAAGGAGCTCGCCACCTCCGGCGTGCTGCACACCGCGCAGAGCATCCGCTCGGGACGGCGCGCCCAGCACGTCACACTCGCCCATGCGCTCGGGCTCGTGGTCGGCGTCCACTTCTCCACCCGGCACCTGCGCGTCGCGCTGGCCGACGTGGCGAACACGGTCGTCGCCGAGAACCACATGCCGCTCGCCAAGGACCACCGCGCGGACAACGAGCTCGACAAGGTCGCGCTGCTGCTGCAGGACATGCTCGACTCGGTCGACGCGACCCGCGACGAGGTGCTGGCGGTCGGGCTCGCGGTGCCGGCGCCCCTCGACAGGGCCACCGGCACGATCGCGCGCAGCGGCATCATGCGCGGCTGGGACGGCGTGGTGATCGCGGAGGCCCTGGAGCGCCGGGTGAAGCGCCCGGTCTTCATCGACAACGCCGCCAACCTGACGGCCCTGGCAGAGTCGCGGCTCGGCGCCGGGCGCGGCAAGCGCACGTCCATCACCCTCGACGTCGGCGACGGGATCGGGGCGGGGCTCCTCCTCAACGGCCAGCTCTTCCGGGGCAACAACGGCGTCGCGGGCGAGTTCGGCCACACCACGATCCGGGAGAACGGGCCGCTCTGCCGTTGCGGGAACCGTGGCTGCCTGGAGGCCATCGCCGGCGGCCCCGCGATCCTGGACGAGCTGCGCGACCACCTCGGCAGCCTGAAGCTGGGCGACGTCGTCCTGCAGGCGATGGCCGGCGACGCCCGCTGCATCCGGGCGATCGCGGACGCCGGGCGGCACATCGGCATCGCGACGGCGAATCTCTGCAACCTGCTCGACCCGGAGCGGGTCGTGGTGGGCGGCGAGCTCGCCCGCGCGGGAGAGCTGCTGCTCGGCCCGATGCGCCACGCCGTCGAGCGATCCATCATCGTGAACCAGGACCTCATGCCCGACATCGTCCAAGGCCAGCTCGGTGTGCGGGCGGCCACGCTCGGCGCCGTGGCCCACGCGGTCGACAGCGTCTCGATCACGAGCGTGGGGGTCGCCGTCTGACCGCTCGCGGCGCGCGTGTCCCCCATTGACCCCCGTCCGTGACGAACCGTTATCGAAAGCTTGAATTCAAGTATTGACGCCAACGGCCGGGCTTTGACACACTCAACCCAGCCGCCAACGTCGGCGGCCTCGAATCGGAGGTTTTTCAATGAAGATCGCCACCAAGAGAGCGGTCATGGCGTCCGCCGCGATCCTGGCCACAGCCCTCACTCTCACAGCCTGTTCGAACGGTTCCGGCAACTCCTCGACGAACAACGCGTCGGGCGCCGCGAACGCCAAGATCGGCCTCCTCCTGCCCGACTCGGTCACCGCCCGCTACGAAGCGGCGGACAAGCCGTACTTCGAGGCGAAGGTCAAGTCGCTCTGCTCCGGCTGCACCGTCCTGTACGCGAACGCGGACGGCGACGCCAGCAAGCAGCAGCAGCAGGCCGAGTCGATGCTGACCCAGGGTGTCAAGGTGCTCGTCCTCGACCCGTTCGACGGCGAGGCCGCCGCGTCGATCGTCGGCGAGGCGAAGGCCAAGAACATCCCGGTCATCTCCTACGACCGTCTCATCAACAGCCCCGACCTGAACTACTACATCTCGTTCGACAACGAGAAGGTCGGGAAGCTGCAGGCCACGGCGCTGGTCGACAAGCTGAAGAAGGACGGCGTCCCGTCCGGCAGCGGCATCCTGATGGTCAACGGTTCGCCGACCGACAACAACGCGACCCTCTTCAAGAAGGGCGCGCACAGCGTCATCGACTCCAGCGGCTACAAGGTGCTGGCCGAGTTCGACACACCAGGATGGGACCCCGCCAAGGCCCAGGACTGGGTGTCCGGTCAGGTCTCGCAGTTCAAGAACCAGATCAAGGGCGTCTACGCGGCGAACGACGGCACCGGCGGTGGCGCGATCGCGGCCATGAAGGCGGCCAACCTGAGCCCGCTGCCCCCGACGACCGGTCAGGACGCTGAGCTCGCGGGTATCCAGCGGATCCTCGCCGGCGACCAGTACATGACCGTCTACAAGGCGCTGAAGCCGGAGGCCGAGCAGGCGGCGACGCTCGCCATCGCTCTGACCAAGGGCCAGAAGCCGTCCGAGCAGACCAGCGAGGTCGCCACGGCGGGCGGCGCGAAGATCGCGTCCATCCTGCTGACCCCGGTCGCGGTGACCACGGACAACATCGAGTCCACGGTCGTGAAGGACGAGTTCTACGGTCCCGACTCCGCCTCGAAGATCTGCACCGCGGACTACAAGACGGCGTGCGACAAGTACGGCATCAAGTAACACAACCGATTCACCTGGGGCCACCCGGCCCGGAGTTGCGGAATCCCGCATCCCCGGGCCGGGTGGTTCCGCCATACAGTTAGCCCAAGCACCGACAGCTACACGCGTACGACGCGTCAGGCCCGAAGGAGAACGCCGTGACGATGGAATCCCCGGTCACCGACCAGGAGCGGTCCAGCCGACAGCCCGTCCTCTCGCTACGGGGGGTGTCGAAGGGGTTCGGAGCAGTGCAGGCGCTCACCGACATCCACCTCGACGTCTACCCGGGAGAGGTCGTCGCCCTCGTCGGCGACAACGGCGCGGGGAAGTCGACCCTGGTCAAGATCCTCGCGGGGGTCCACCCGCAGGACGCGGGGACGATCACCTTCGACGGTCAGGACGTCCACATCCCGTCGCCCGCGGCGTCCCGCGGGCTCGGCATCGCCACGGTGTTCCAGGACCTCGCGCTCTGCGACAACCTGGACGTCGTGTCCAATCTCTTCCTCGGACGGGAGATCACCCGAGGAACGCTCGACGAGGAGGAGATGGAGAAGCGGTCGTGGAGCCTGCTGCGGCAGCTCTCGGCGCGCATCCCGTCGGTGCGCATCGCGGTCGCGTCGCTCTCCGGAGGCCAGCGCCAGACCGTCGCGATCGCCCGCTCGCTGATCGGCGAGCCGCGCGTCGTCATCCTCGACGAGCCGACGGCCGCCCTCGGCGTCGCGCAGACCGCCGAGGTGCTGAACCTCATCGAGCGCCTGCGCGAGCGCGGCCTCGGGGTCATCCTGATCAGCCACAACATGGCCGACGTCCAGGCGGTCGCCGACCGGGTCGCCGTGCTCCGGCTCGGCCGCAACAACGGGGACTTCCGCGTCCCCGACGTCAGCTACGAAGAGATCATCTCGGCGATCACCGGCGCCACCGACAACGTCGTCGCGCAGCGGGCCGAGCGCATCGAGGAGCGCGTCGAGCGCGTGGAGAACAGCGAAGGGAACCAGGCCTGATGACCAAGGCACCAGAGACTCCGGCCCAGATCGCGGCCGACCTCCAGGACGAACGACTCATCCGCGAGGAGGGGCTCGGCGGCGCGGTGCGCGCATTCGGGCGCCGGGTGCGCGGCGGCGACCTCGGCTCGCTGCCCGTCGTCGTCGGGCTGATCGTGATCTGGGTCGTGTTCCAGATCCTGAACCCCAACTTCCTCAGCGCGAACAACCTGGTCAACCTGACCTTGCAGTGCGCTGCGATCGGCACCATCTCGATCGGCATCGTGCTGGTGCTGCTGCTCGGGCAGATCGACCTCTCGGTCGGCTCGGTCAGCGGTGTCGCTGCGGCGATCCTCGGCGTCGGGTTCACGCAGCTCCACTGGCCCCTCGCTCTGACCGTGATCGTCGCGATCCTCGCGGGCTCGGCCATCGGCTACCTCTACGGCCTGCTGTTCACCCGGTTCGGCGTCCCGAGCTTCGTCATCACGCTGGCCGGCCTCCTGGGCTTCCTGGGCGTGCAGCTCTGGATCCTCGGGCCGAACAGCTCGATCAACATCCCCTACGACTCGTGGATTGTGAAGTTCGCGCAGCAGACCTTCCTGCCGCCGTGGGCGGCCTACGCGCTCGCCGCGATCGCCGCGATCGCGATGTTCTGGTCGGACTGGCGCCGCAACGCCCGGCGTCGCCGCGCCGGCCTGTCGGAAGGCTCGATGGCGATCGTGCTGATCAAGGCCGCGCTCCTGCTCGTCGGCCTCTGCATCGCCGTCTGGTACCTCTCCACCGACCGCGGCACGGGAGCGATGTTCCTGCTGTTCGTCGTGCTCGTGATCGTGATGAACTTCTTCCTGACGCGCACCAAGTGGGGCCGCTCGGTGTTCGCCGTCGGTGGGTCCGTGGAGGCCGCACGGCGAGCCGGTATCAAGGTGAACCGGGTGTTCATCAGCGTGTTCATCCTGTGTTCGACCTTCGCCGCGATCGGCGGACTGCTCGCCGCGGCCCGCCTCGCATCGGTGAGCGCGTCGTCCGGTGGCACCGACACCAACCTGAACGCGATCGCGGCGGCGGTCATCGGCGGCACGAGCCTCTTCGGCGGCCGTGGATCGGCATGGTCGGCACTGCTCGGCATCCTGGTCATCCAGTCGATCTCGAACGGCCTGACGCTGCTCAACCTCGACTCGTCGTACCGCTTCATGATCACCGGAGCGGTGCTGCTGCTCGCCGTGATCATCGACTCGCTGTCCCGCCGCTCGCGCGAATCGCACGGGCAGGCCTAGCGGGACAGCACTCCGGGCGGGTGTGAGAAGGTGGACCGGTGACCCGAACCACCACCTTCCACGCCCGCCTTCTCCGTTCGGGCGTCGACCCGCAGACGGTGACGGTGCGGGCGTCGTCGGACGTGCCGCCGCGCACGCTGCGGCGCGCGGCCGGTGGTGGGGGCACCCTCAACTTCGACGTCTACGCGCTGCTCGACGCCGACGGCTGGCCCAGTTCGGCCACCTACACCTACGTCGAATCCCTCTCCCGCACCCCCTCCGCGTCCGACGAGTGATTCCGGACGCCGAGGGGCACGTTGTTGTCACTTCTGCGCCCGAAAAGTGACAACAACGTGCCCTTCGGCGAAAGGGTCAGGCCGGGGTGGCTCGGGCGGCGGCGCGGGCGGCGGCGGGGAGGGCGGTGAGGATGCGGTCCACGGCGGTGTCGTCGTGGGCGGCCGTGACGAACCACGCCTCGAAGACGCTCGGCGGCAGCGAGACGCCCGCGTCGAGCATCGCGTGGAAGAACGGCCGGTAGCGGAACGCCTCCTGCGACTGCACCTCGGCGTAGGTCCGCGGCGCGGCCGCGAAGTCGCCGAAGACGAAGCTGAACAGGTTGCCCGCGCGCTGAACGCGGTGGGCGACGCCCTCAACGGCGAGAGCGTCGGAGACCGCGCCCGACAGCGTATCGGCCACGACATCCAGCCGGTCGTAGACCGCCTCGTCGGCGTGCGCCAGTGTGGCGAGGCCCGCGGCGACCGCGACCGGGTTTCCGGAGAGGGTGCCGGCCTGGTAGACCGGGCCGGTCGGGGCCAGGAAGTCCATGAGCTCGGCGCGTCCGCCGACGGCCGCCAGCGGCATCCCGCCGCCGATGACCTTGCCGAAGGTGACCAGATCGGGCGTGTAGCCGCGGTCCAAGCCCCAGTACCCCGCCTCGCTCACCCGGAATCCGGTGAGCACCTCGTCGAGGATGAGCAGCGCGCCGTACTCGTGGGCGAGGTCGGTCAACGCGGCGTTGAAGCCCTCGTCGGGGGCGACGACGCCCATGTTCGCGGCGGCGGCCTCGGTGATCACGGCCGCGATGTCCGGGCCGTTCGCCTCGAAGGCGGCGCGCACGGCGTCGAGGTCGTTGTACGGGAGGACCAGCGTCTGCGCGGCGGTCGCCTCGGTGACGCCCGCGGAGCCGGGCAGCGACAGCGTCGCGAGTCCCGATCCGGCCTCGGCGAGGAGGCTGTCCGAGTGGCCGTGGTAGTGGCCGGCGAACTTGATCAGCAGCGGGCGGCCGGTGAAGCCGCGCGCCAGGCGGATCGCGGTCATGGTCGCCTCGGTGCCGGTGGAGACGAGCCGCAGCTTGTCGATGAACGGCACCCGCCCGAGCACGGCCTCCGCGAGCTCGGTCTCGGCCGGCGTGGAGGCGCCGAACGAGAGCCCGCGCCCGGCGGCCGCCTGCACGGCGTCGATCACGGCAGGATGCGCGTGGCCGAGGATCGCCGGACCCCACGACGCGACCAGATCGACGTACTCGCGCCCCTGCGCGTCCACAATGTAGGGGCCGTGCGCCGACACCATGAAGCGCGGCGTGCCGCCGACCGAGCGGAAAGCACGGACCGGGGAGTTCACGCCGCCGGGGATCACGCGCTGCGCGCGCTCGAACTGGGCGAGGTTGATGTCGCCGAGCGCGGCGTCGTCGGCCAGGCCCTGCAGGTCCTGGGAGTCGGTGTCGTTCATCGCAGCCATCCCGCGACCTCGGTCGCCCAGTAGGTGAGCACGGCGTCGGCGCCCGCACGGCGCGTGCCGATCAGGGTCTCCTCGATGACGCGCTCGCGGTCGATCCAGCCGTTCGCGGCTGCGGCCTCCACCATCGCGTACTCGCCGGAGACCTGGTAGGCCCACACCGGCACGTCGCTGATGGCGGCGACGTCGCTGAGGACGTCGAGGTAGCTGAGGGCCGGCTTCACCATGAGGATGTCGGCGCCCTCGTCGAGGTCGAGCCGCGCCTCGCGCAGGCCCTCGCGGCGGTTCGCCGGGTCCTGCTGGTAGGCGCGGCGGTCGCCCGAGAGCTGCGAGTCGACGGCCTCCCGGAACGGGCCGTAGAAGCCGGAGGCGTACTTGGCGGCGTAGGCGAGGATGACGACGTCGGTGCGGCCGGCGGCGTCGAGCGCGTCGCGCACGGCGGCGACCTGGCCGTCCATCATCCCGCTCAGGCCGAGGAGCTGCGAGCCGGCCTCCGCCTGCGCGATGGCCATGTCCCGGTAGCGCAACAGCGTGGCGTCGTTGTCGACGTGGCCCTCGCCGTCGAGCACGCCGCAGTGGCCGTGGTCGGTGAACTCGTCCAGGCACAGGTCGGTCTGGACGACGAGGGCGTCGCCCACTTCGGAGGCGAGCGCGCGGGTGGCGACGTTGAGGATGCCGTCCGGGTCGGTCGCGGCGGTGCCGGTCGCGTCGCGGGTCTCCGGGACGCCGAAGAGCATGACGCCGCCGACGCCGGCCTCCGCGGCCTCCACGGCGGCACGCTTCAGGGAGTCGAGGCTGTGCTGCACGACGCCGGGCATGGAGCCGATCGGCTGCGGCTCGGAGGCGCCCTCCCGCACGAACAGCGGGAGGATCAGCTCGGCCGGATGGAGGCGGGTCTCGGCCGTCAGACGGCGCATGGCAGGTGACTGCCGGAGGCGCCGGGGCCGTACGACGGGATGCAACTCACTCACTCTCCCCAGCCTACGCCGCACCACTGGGTGCCCGCGCACGCTCAGGAGGCGGCGGACCGGTTCGCGGTCGCGGCGGCGGCGACCGCCTCGATGAGGAGGCCGCCGTGCGCTCGTCGGCGATCACGTCGACGCGGAGGCCGTACTCGCGGGCATCCCGCGCGGTCTGCGGGCCGATCGCCGCGACGAGGGTGCTCTCGGGGATCGGGCCGAGCTGCACCTGCACCTGCTCGGCCACCGAGCCGCTCGTGACGAGGATGGCCTGCACGAGGCCCTCGCGCACGTCGGCGCGGATGGTCTCCGGCACGGGGATTCCGATCGTGCGGTACGCGACGACGGACTCCACGTCGTGGCCGATACGACGCAGCCCCTCGGTGAGGAGGGGCTTGGCGATCTCGGAGCGGAGGGTGAGGATGCGCAGCGGGACGACGCCCTCGGTCGCGGCCTCCCACTCGGCGAGCAGTCCGCGCGCGGAGTTGTCCTCCGCCGGGACCAGGTCGACGGCGTACCCGGCGGCCGCCAGCGCGGCGGCCGTGGTCTCGCCGACGGCCGCGATGCGGGTGGAGGGCGGGACGACCGCGCGGGCCGCGCTCAGCACGTCGACCGTGGTGGCGCTGGTGACCGTCACCCAGTCGAAGCCGCCGGCCGCGAGCCGCGCGAGGGCGGCCTCCAGGGCGGGGGCGTCGGCGGTCGGCGCGAAGTTGATCATCGCGGCCACCACCGGGGAGGCGCCCTTGGCACGGAGATCGGCGGCGACCGAGTCGCCCCACGGCCCTCCCCGGGGCACGAGCACCCGCCAGCCGGCGAGCGGCTTCGGAGAGGACGGCGTGGAGGGCATCATTCGCTCCCGAGCGGGGCCAGGTCGGCAGCCCCCGCGCCGAGCAGTTCGGCCACCACGCGGGCGCCGACCTCGCGCGCGGCCTCGTCGAGGTCGGCGAGGCCGAAGGAGTCCGGAGTGGCGGCGTGGGATGCCGTGAGCCGCTCGGTCCCGTCCGGGCGGTACACGGTGGCGGTGAGGAACAGGAGGCCGTCGTCGACCAGCGCGGACGCCCCGATCGGGGCGGCGCAGCCTGCTTCGAGACCGGCGAGCACGGCGCGCTCGGCGGTGGCGCAGGCGTGCGTGGTCGCGTGGTCGACGGCCTTCAGCGCCCGGGCGACGTCGCCGCGGCCGGTCTGCTCGCCCGAGCGGACCTCCAGTGCGAGCGCGCCCTGGCCGGGAGCGGTCGGCACCTGCGACAGCGCGAAGAAGTCGGTCACCGCGTCGAGGCGGCCGAGGCGGCCGAGGCCCGCGGCGGCGAGCACGACGGCGTCGAGGTCGCCGTCCGCCACCCGGCCGAGCCGGGTGTCCACGTTGCCGCGGATGTCCACGACCTCCAGGTCCGGCCGCACCGACTTGAGCTGGGCGACGCGGCGCGGCGAGCCGGTGCCCACTTTGGCGCCCTCCGGCAGCGCGTCGAGCGTCAGGCCGTCGCGCGCGCAGAGCGCGTCCCTGGCGTCCGCCCGCTTGGGCACCGCGCCGATGACCAGCCCCGGAGCCGGCGCGGTCGGGAGGTCCTTGAGCGAGTGGACGAGGAGGTCGCACTCGTCCGCGAGAAGGGCCTCCCGCAGCGCGGTGGCGAAGACCCCCGTGCCGCCGAGCTCCGACAGCGACTCGCGCGAGGTGTCCCCGTGAGTGGTGATCGCGACCAACTCGATGTCGAGCCCGGTCGCCCGCGCGATCGACTCGGCGACAGCGGTCGTCTGCGCGACCGCGAGCGCGCTGCCCCGCGTGCCGATGCGCAGCACGCCGTCGCGACGCGCGGACGCGCTCTCGGCCCTGCTCACCGTGCCGCTCACGGCGCGAGCCCCGCGGCAGCCGGCTTGAATCCGAGGCGGACGTTCTCGCAGCAGCCCGGGCGGCACACGTCGTACCAGGGGCCGAGCGTCGTGAGCGCCGGACGCTGCTCGACCGGGACGCCGTCGCGGCGCTCCAGGACGAGGTCGACCAGGCCCTTCACGTAGCGGGCGTGCGTGCCGGGGGTGGGTACGCGGACGGCGACGAGGCCGTTCTCCTGGCTGGTCTCCATCGCCTCGTTGTCGAGGTCCCAGAGCACTTCCATGTGGTCGCTCACGAACCCGAGCGGGACGATGATGACGGCCTTGACGCCGAGCGCCGGGAGTTCCGCGATGCGGTCGTTGATGTCGGGCTCCAGCCACGGCATCGACGGCGGGCCCGAGCGCGACTGGTAGACCAGGTCCCAGCCGATGACGCCGCCTGCGGCCTCCTGCGAGACGACCTCCGCGACGGCGAGGTGCTGGGCCGCGTAGGCGCCGCCCTCGCCGAAGCCGCGGTCGGCGGGGCCGGACCGCGCGGCATCCGTCGACGGGATGGAGTGCGTCGAGTACAGGATGCGGATCTCGGTCGCCGGGTCGATGCCCGGGATGCGCTCGCGCAGCTCGTCCACGGCGTTGCGGACGCCCTCGATGAACGGCTCCACGAAGCCGGGGTGGTCGAAGAACTGGCGCACCTTGTCGATCTGGATGGTGCCCTCCAGCCCCTTCTCCTCCAGCACACGGGCGAAGTCCTCGCGGTACTGGCGGCAGCTCGAGTAGGAGGAGTACGCGCTCGTCGCGATGGCGATCAGCTTGGTGAGGCCGCGCTCCTGCGCCTCGGCGAGGGCGTCCTCCAGGTACGGGTCCCAGTTGCGGTTGCCCCACAGCACGGGGAGGTCGATGCCGCGCGACGCGAGCTCGGCCTCCAGCGCGGCCTTGAGCTCGCGGTTCTGGTCGTTGATCGGGCTCACGCCGCCGAAGTGGCGGTAGTGGTGCGCGACCTCCTCCAGCCGCTCCTCCGGGATGCCGCGCCCGCGGGTCACGTTGCGGAGGAACGGGATGACGTCGTCCTGACCCTCCGGGCCGCCGAAGCCGGCGAGGAGGATCGCGTCGTACGCGACCGGCTCGGTCACATGCTCCGGGCCGGACGCGGCGGCGGCGGTCGCGCCGAGCACCCGCGGAACGGCCGTCGTGTCCGTCACTGCAGCACCTCGACGACCTCGGCGGGCTGGATGCGGCGGCCGGTGTAGAACGGGACCTCTTCGCGCACATGGCGGCGGGCCTCGGTGTAGCGGAGGTCGCGCATCACGTCCACCAGGTCGGTGAGCTCGTCGGCCTCCAGCGGAAGGATCCACTCGTAATCGCCGAGGGCGAACGCCGCGACCGTGTTGGCCAGCACCCCGCGGAACGCGGCGCCCTTGCGGCCGTGCTCGGCGAGCATCTTCGAGCGGTCGGCGTCGGGCAGCAGATACCACTCGTAGCTGCGCACGAACGGGTAGACGCACAGCCAGCCCTTCGGCTCCTTGCCGCGCAGGAAGCCGGGGACGTGCTGGCGGTTGAACTCGGCGTCGCGGTGCACGCCCATCGCGTTCCAGGTCGGCAGGAGCGCCTTGAACAGGCGGGTGCGGCGGAGCTGGCGGAGACCCCACTGCAGCGTCTCGGCCTCCGGACCGTGCAGCCAGATCATGATGTCCGCGTCGGCCTTGAGGCCGCTCACGTCATAGAGTCCGCGGGTGACGACGCCCTGCAGCTCGATGTCGGCGATGACGCCTTCGAGCTCCTGGACGGCCTTGGGGACGTCGGTGCCGTCGAGGTCGTCGGGACGGGCGGGGTCGCGGCGCAGGACGGCCCACAGGGTGAAGCCGCTGGGGCTTTCGGGGGCGGTGTCTTCGGGGGTGGTCGACTCTGCCGGAACGGCAGCCGGGGTACTCATACCGACAGTCTCCCTCGCAAAGCTGAGAAGGCAAAAACCAGGGTCAGCGGCGGGAGGCGGCGACGATCCCCCAGACCGCGCCTCCCACGACCACGGCCACCCCGACCGCGATGCCGACGAGCGCGAGCGGGTTGTCGTCGCGGAGTCGCCGGAACCGCTCGGACGCCCGCGCGGGCACGTTGACCTTGTACTGGATGGCGTCGATGGTCGCGGCCAGGTCGGCCCGGGCCTTCTCGACGCCGCTTCGGTCAGTTGTCATACTTGCCCAGCCCCTTCACGGCGTCGATGTCGGACTTGACGCTGGCGATGGTCTCCTTGGGCGCCGCGCCGTCCACCCGCTTGAGCGAGCCGACGCCGATCAGCGCGAGGATCACCGCGATGAGGACGAGGCCGCCGAAGACGATGAGTGCGGCGGCCCACCCGGGCAGCACGAGCGCCAGCCCCAGGATCGCCGCGGCGACGAGCACGCCGAGCGCGAAGAAGAGGAAGGCCGCGGCCACCACGAAGAGCCCTATGCCGATCCCGGCATACTTCGCCTTCTCGGCGTACTCGGCCTTCAGGTTCGCGAGCTCGGCCTTGACGAGCTGGATCAGCAGCCGCGGGAGCGACGCGATCAGCTCACCGAGCGACTGCGATCTGGCACGTTCCCGATCGGTCATCGGCTCACCGCCCTTCCGTGACACTCGTACTGCGCGCTACCGGATCACTTCGTCAGGATCATCTCGCGTGACGGCGACGACGGCCACCCCCGTCGTGCGCGAGTCGGCGCGAGCCTCCTTGCGGCGATCGTTCGCCCGGACCACGGCCTTCTTGATCGTGATGTAGAGCGCTTCGGGAGCCTCGCCGATCTTCTCGGCGACGAAGTCCTCGACGGCGTTCACCTGCTTTTGCACCCCCGGCGACTCCCAGACCTTGAGGGCGGCCGACTTCATCTGGTCGTAACGCTTGCGACCGGCGCGCGTGCCGAGCACGTAGCCCACCGCCGCCCCCGTCACGAAGAGAATCTTGCCCCGCATTCCGTCCTCACCCCTCCAGGTCGTCGGTCAGTGCCTTCCAGCGTAGACCCCTGGCCCGTTCCGCCACCCGGCGCGCGTCCGGGATGACGGACGCGAGACCGGTTCCGGTCAGCCAGGAGCCGGTCACCTCGAGGCCTTCGACGTTCTCAGCTCCATCGCGGACGCGCTGGATGCGCTCCCGCTGCCCCACTGTCGCATAGGGGAGGGCGTTCGTCCAGGGGGTCCGGGCGAACGCGGAGACTGCGGATTCCGTGAGCGGAATATTCAGCAGTACCGCGGCGTCGGCGACCGCGCGCGCCCGGAGCTCGGCATCGGAGAGCGCCGGCGTCTCGGGCGCGCGGCCGGCGCGGCCGTACGAGAGCCGGACGACGTGGCGGCCGGGGCCCGCGGCCTCCGCGACCCACGCCCACTTGGCGCTGGAGTGCGTCATCGCCTTGGCGGAGACGCCGGAGTCGGGACTGTCGGCGACGAGCACGCCGGTGCCGCGCGGTGCGGCGCCGACCCGGTCGTCGGTGAGGACGAGCGTGACCAGCTCGACGCTGGACGCGGGAGGCCAGTCGAGGGCGGCGAGGTCGCCGAGGGCTTCGTCCATGCCGGGCAGGAGCGCAAGGGCGGCGTCGGCGGGGGCGGTGACCACCACGGCGTCGGCGTCGAGGGTGGAGCCGTCCGCGAGGGTGACGGTCCAGCGTGCGGGGCGCGGGGCGGCGGGCTCCTCGGTGGGTTCGGCCGGCTCGGCCGGGGGCTGCCCGGCGAGCGCGAGTCCGTCGAGCGCGGCCTCGTCGGCGGCGTCGGCCATCGCGGCCTCCACGGCAGCGGCGGCGACGTCCTCCGGAGCGGGCGCGACCCACGGCGCCACCGATGCGACCGCCGCGTCGGTGCGGATGGTCCCGCCTCGTTCCTCGATGTCCGCGGCGAGCGCTGCCGGAAGGCGCCACATGCCCCCGCGGATGCCTCCCACCGCGCTCCCCGCCTTGGCGGCGGCGCGCAGCTCGCCGACGGCGCCGGACAGCGAGCCGAGCCGGGTGAGGGCCGCGTTGAGTCCGGGAGCGACCACATCGACGTCGAGGTCGTCGGGGTCGGCCGAGTACACGCCTGTCACGACCGGGGACACCAGCTCGGTGAGGACCTTCGACCCCATGCGCTTGCGGACCAGGGTGCCGAGCTTGCGCTCCTGGCCGATCTTCAGCACAGGGAGGAGCCGGTCCACGTACGCGCGCACGGCGCCGCCCCAGCCGATCGCGGCGACGACGTCCGTCGCCAACGGGGAGCTCGGGATGCCGAGCAGGCCGGCCTTCGGCAGCGGGACGGTGCGCGAGCCGTTGCGGACCCACGCGCCGGCCGGGTTCGGCTCCACGACGTCGTCCGCCAGGCCCAGCTCTGTCAGCAGGGCGGCGACGTGGCCGCCGCGGGTCGCGAAGCTCTCGGCGCCGGCGTCGACCGTGATGCCGCCGAGCTCCAGCGGCGCCACCGAACCGCCCACGCGGCCGGACGCCTCCAGCACGGTGACCTCGAAGCCGGGGCGGGCGCACTCGCGCGCCACGACCAGCCCGGAGACGCCGCCGCCGATCACGACGATGCGCGTCGGCGCGGCCTCCACCGCGTGCCGGACGCTCTCCGTGACGGCGTCGTGATCGAGCGGCTCGGAGGTCATGCCCGCCATCCGTGGACGAGCTCGACCACGCGGGTCAGCACGGTCGGGTCGGTCTCGGGCGGGACGCCGTGGCCCAGGTTGAGCACGTGCGCCGGCGCCTCCCGCCCGCGCTCCAGGACGTCGACGACGTGCGCCGAGAGCACGTCCCAGGGCGCGTCGAGCATGGCGGGGTCCACATTGCCCTGCACCGGGACGACGTGGCCGAGCCGGCGGGCGGCCTCGTCCAGCGGCGTGCGGTAGTCGACCCCGACCGCGTCGGCGCCCACCCCGTGCATCGCCTTGAGGAGCTCGCCGGTGCCGACGCCGAAGTGCACGATCGGCACGTTGCGGACCAGCGGCTCGTCGTTCGCCGGCGCGTCACCGACGGCGTCCACGCCGGTCACAGGAGGCTGCGGCACCTCGTAGGTGAGGTCGCGGATGTGTGAGAGAGCACGCGCCGATGCGGGGGCGACGTGCTCGACGTAGTCGTGCAGCGACAGCGACCCGGCCCACGAGTCGAAGAGCTGGGCGGCGCTCGCTCCCGCCAGGAGCTGCGCCCGCAGGAAGGCCCCGGTCACGTCGGCGCTCCACGCCATCAGCCGGGCCCAGGTCTTCGGGTCGGCGTGCATGAGCGTGCGGGCGCGGATGTGGTCCTTGGAGGGGCCGCCCTCCACGAGGTAGGCGGCCAGGGTGAAGGGGGCGCCGGCGAAGCCGATCAGCGGGGTGTCGCCGAGCTCGGCCGTCGTCAGGCGCACGGCCTCGGCGATCGGCGCGAACGTGTCGGCGCCGAGCGAGGCCGGGTCGACCTCCTCCAGCCGTGCGACGTCGTCGGCGGTGCGCACTGGGCTCTCGAACACCGGGCCCTTGCCGGGCTGGATCTCCACGGCCACACCAGCGAGCTTCAGCGGCACCACGATGTCGCTGAAGAAGATGCCGGCGTCCACGCCGTGGCGGCGCACCGGCTGCAGCGTGATCTCGCTCGCCATCGCGGGGTCGAGGCAGGCGTCGAGCATGCGCGTGCCGACGCGCAGCTCCCGGTACTCGGGCAGCGACCGCCCGGCCTGGCGCATGAACCAGACGGGCACGGTCTCCTGGCGTTCGCCCTGATAGGAGCGGATCAGGCGGCTGCCCGCGGTTCGGCCTTCGGAGAGCGGGTGGGTCGGGTCGAGGGAGGTCACCCGATGATTCTGCCAGGGCCGAATCTGCCAATCCCCCGGGAATCCTGTCGAACCGGCTCAGGACGGGGTACTCCGATTCGAGTCTGGTCGGCGCCGAGCGTATTCTTTCCCCCGTGCTTCTCTGCTTCTCGTCGAGCCACCGCACTGCGGAGTTCGACCTCCTCGAACGGCTCGAGCGCCATGCGCCGGCCGTCACCGCGGCACTCGCGGAGCAGCACGGGATCGTCGCAGGCTCGGTCGTCCTCGCCACCTGCAACCGCTTCGAGGCCTACCTCGACGTGGACGCGCAGCCGCTCGCCGCGGACGCGACCGCGGACCGGCTGATCGAGACCGTCGCCGCCGCCAGCGGCATCGACTCCGGCCTCCTCCGCTCCTCCAGCGCCGTCTACAGCGACGACGCCGTCGCCGAACACCTCTTCTCCGTCTCCAGTGGCCTCGAGTCCGTCGTGGTCGGGGAGGGCGAGATCGCCGGACAGGTACGCCGCGCCTTGGAGGCGGCCCGCACCTCCGGCACCGTGACCGGGAACCTGGAGCGCGTCTTCCAGGTCGCGTCGCGTACCTCCCGCGGGGTCAAGAACCAGACCGGCATCATGACGGCCGGCCGCTCGATGGTCCGCCTCGCGCTGGAGCTCGCGGAGAGCCGGATCAGCGACTGGGCGGCCGTGCGCGTGCTGCTCGTCGGGACCGGCAAGTACGCCGGCGCCAGCCTGGCCGCGCTGCGCGAGCGCGGCGCGGTCGACGTGCAGGTGTTCTCGCCGACCGGGCGCGCGTCGAAGTTCGCCCTGTCGCACGACGTCGTCCCCGTCGAGTCCGACGACCTCCTGGAGGCGCTCGGCGCCGCGGACCTCGTCGTCACCTGCTCGGCCGTCACCGAGCACGTCATCACCCGCGCCCTGCTGGCGGACGCGATCGCCGCGCCGGATGCCGCGGCCCGCCGCCTCGTGATCGACCTCGGCCTCCCCCGCAATGTCGACCCGGCCGTCGCCGAGCTGCGGGACGTCGAGCTGCTCGACCTGGAGACCATCAGCATCCACGCGCCGGTCGAGGAGCTGAACGCCGCGGCCGACGCCCGGGAGCTCGTCGGCGCCGCCGCCGCGGAGTTCGCGGCGCAGAACGCCGAGCAGGCCGTCACGCCCGCGCTGGTCGCCCTCCGCACCCATGTCTTCGGCATCCTGGACGCGGAGATCGCCCGGGCCCGCTCGCGCGGCGACTCGACCGAGCAGACCGAGGCGGCGCTGCGCCACCTGGCCGGGGTCCTCCTGCACACCCCGTCGGTCCGGGCGCGCGAACTCGCCAGGAACGGCGAGGCGCAGGCGTTCGTGGACGCCACGTCGGCGCTGTTCGGCGTGGAGGTCGACGACGCGCCCCGCCCGCAGGCGCTCCGCGCCGTCGACGACGAGACCGCCGCCTCCTGACGTCCGTCCAGGAGCACCCACCAGAGGAGGACACGTGAGCGACGAGGCCACGATCACCGCCACCGAGCCGCACGCCGCCACCGGCCTGCCCTACGCCGCGGAGGAGCTGCGCACCGAGCGCCTGCTGCTGCGCCCGCTGAACAGCGGCGACCTGGAGAACGGCCACGAGTTCGAGCGCCTGAAGGACGTCGCCCGCTACCTGTTCTGGGAGGTGCACGACCACGACGAGTCGGCCGAGCACCTGCGCAAGCGCATCGCGATGAACCGGCTCGCCCACGACGGCGACGGCATCGTCTACGCGGTCGAGCTCCCGGACCCCGAGGGCGGCCACACCAGGGTCATCGGCCACGTGAGCCTGTTCCTCAAGAAGGCGGAGTGGGCGAAGTTCGAGATGGGCTGGGTCTTCCACCCGGCGGTGCACGGCCGCGGCTACGCGACCGAGGCGACGACCCGCCTCCTGGAGCTCTGCTTCGACTCCCTCGGCGGCCACCGCGTCTTCGCCCAGCTCGACGCCCGCAACGAGGCGTCGGCCCGCCTGTGCGGCATCCTCGGGATGAAGCAGGAGGCCCTGCTGCGCCAGAGCGAGATCTTCAAGGGCGAATGGTCGGACACCGCGGTGTTCGCGATCCTGGAGGACGACTTCCGCCCGAGCCGGTGAGGCCGCCGCATCCTCAGTAGGATGGACGGGTCCCCCCACACCCCGGCACCGAACAGGGAGCACCCATGGCCGCACCGTCGAGACTGGAATCCGTCATCACGCTGGCGCAGCACCGCGGATTCGTCTTCCCCTCCGGGGAGATCTACGGCGGCACCCGCTCCGCGTGGGACTACGGTCCCCTCGGCGTCGAGCTCAAGGAGAACATCAAGCGCGAGTGGTGGAACGCCTTCGTGCGCGGCCGCGGCGACATGGTCGGCCTGGACTCGGCGATCATCCTGCCGACCGCCGTGTGGGAGGCCTCCGGTCACGTGCAGGTCTTCAGCGACCCGCTGACCGAGTCGCTGATCACCCACAAGCGCTACCGCGCCGACCACCTCTTCGAGGCGTACGAGGCCGAGCACGGCCACCCGCCGGTGAACGGCCTCGACGACATCGCCGACCCCGACCACCCGGACAAGGTCGGCCAGTGGACGCCGATCCGGCAGTTCTCCGGCCTCATGAAGACCTTCCTCGGCGTCGTGGACGACGAGTCCGGCCTCCACTACATGCGCCCGGAGACCGCGCAGGGCATCTTCACCGACTTCGCGCACGTGCTGCAGGCCGCGCGCAAGAAGCCGCCGTTCGGCATCGGCCAGATCGGCAAGGCGTTCCGCAACGAGATCACGCCGGGCAACTTCATCTTCCGCACCCGCGAGTTCGAGCAGATGGAGATCGAGTACTTCGTCGAGCCCGGCACCGACGAGGAGTGGTTCCAGACCTGGATCGACCTGTGCTGGGACTGGTTCGTGGACCTCGGCATCGACCCGGCGAACATCCGCCGCCTGGAGCACGAGAAGGACAAGCTCGCGCACTACTCCAAGCGCACGATCGACATCGAGTACAAGTTCGACTTCGTCGGCAGCGAGTGGGGCGAGCTGATGGGCGTCGCCAACCGCACCGACTTCGACCTGAAGACGCACATCGAGCACTCGGGCAAAGACCTCAGCTACTTCGACCAGAACAAGAACGAGCGCTACGTGCCGTTCGTGATCGAGCCGTCCTTCGGCCTCACCCGCGCGCTGATGGCGTTCCTGGTCGACGCGTACGACGAGGAGGAGGTGCCGAACGCCAAGGGCGGCACCGACAAGCGCACGGTGCTGCACCTCGACCCGCGTCTCGCGCCCGTGAAGGTCGCCGTCCTCCCGCTGTCCCGCAACGAGGCGCTGTCGCCGCTCGCCCGCGGTCTGGCCGACAAGCTGCGCAAGCGCCGCAACGTCGACTTCGACGACTCGGGCGCGATCGGCCGCCGGTACCGCCGTCAGGACGAGATCGGCACGCCGCTCGCCGTCACGGTCGACTTCGACTCGCTCGAAGACGACGCCGTGACCGTGCGCAACCGCGACACGATGAAGCAGGAGCGCATCCCGCTGGAAGGCCTCGACCGATACCTCGCCGAGCGCCTGCGCGAGATCTGACGTGGCGGGCCCCGCACAGGCGGGTCAGCGGGTCTGGTCGTGGTGCGTGCGCCACGGCGCTCTGCTCTCCCTGATCGTCTCTGCCCTCCTGGTGCTCTACTTCGCGGTGTCGGTGATCCACTTCGCCCTCGACCGGCATCCGCTGTCGCTCCTCGACGAGCACGTCCACCTGGACACCGCCCTCAAGATGCACAAGGGCCAGCTCTCCTATCGGGGAGCGCTGATCGATCAGGGCGTCGTGCAGGAATGGGCGTGCGGGGTCGGCCACCAGGCCGGGCCCACGCTGCGCGGCTGCGCCGACCCGCTGCTGTCCGCGGAGTCGCTGCCGAGCGGCAAGTACACGAGCGGCTACATCCACTACCCGACGTACTTCGCGGGAGCGGAGCTGTTCCGGAGGCTCCTGGAGCTGTTCCCCGGCGACCACTACCCGCTGGACGAGTACCGGCTGTTCAGCGCCGTCGTGATGATCCTCGGCGTGATCGCCAGCGGTGTCGCCGCCTACGCGCTCGGCATCCGCCGAGTGGGACTGATCGCGGCGGTGACGGCCCCCGTCGCCGCGTCGACCATCATGGTCATGGGCGGCATCGTCAACCCGAACGCGCTGGGCGTGCTCTGCGGGGCGCTCATCGCGGGCACCGGCATCGGCTGGATGCGCCGCAACCGCGGCTTCCTGTGGTTCGCCCTGGCGAGCGCGTTCGGCGCGTGCGTGGCGGTGGTCTGCTCGCTGCCGGTGGGAGGCTTCCTCTTCGCGATCCTCGCCGTGCTCGTCGGCCGGCGCTTCGGCTGGACCGTCGGCCCCGAACGCTGGGATCCCCGGTGGTGGCAGCTCGGGACCCTGATCGCGATCGTGATCGCGCCCGTCGTGATCTGGGGGCGCTACATCGCGGCCTCCGCCACGGTCTCGAACGCCACGGTGTACGGCGGCCTCGCGTTCGAGGGCTGGCGCAAGGTGATCGTCGGCGTGTTCCAGGAGATCGCGTCCGTCCACACGCCGTGGACCGACTGGGACAAGGCCATGCCCGCATCCAAGGCCTTCCTCGGGCAGATCATGCGGGGGATCGCCGCCGGCTGGCCGGTCTGGCTGAGCGTGCTGATCTTCGGAGCCCTCGTCTACACGGTGCTCCGGAGCAACTTCGACGAGCGCTTCCAGTTCACCATCGTGAAGTTCGCGCCGCGCGTCCTGAACCCGCTCCACCTGCTCGCCCTCGGGACCCTGCTCACACTGCTGCTCTATCCCGTGGCCCTGCGGCTCTCCAACGTCGTCACGTTCGGGATCGACGTGGGGATCGTCGCCCGCTATTCGATCGCCTTCGGGCCGCTGCTCGTCATCCTGCTCCTGCTCCGCGTGCCGCAGCGCGCGACGCATTGGGTGATCGCGTTCGCCGGAGCATTCGGCATGATCGGCGTTGCAGGCGTCTGGCTGTAGCGCCCCCGAGACCATTGGCGGCTAGGGTGGGGGCCACCGCGACGGAGACACCATGAGCACGGCTCCCATTGACACCGCACCGGCGCCGCCGGCCGATCCCTCCCCGGGACGCCCGCCGGCGTGGGCGATGCTGCGCGCCTACGTGCAGATCGCCCCGGCGAGCGTGACGCTCGCCGTGATCCTGCTCGCGACCTCCATCGCGACCGGCACCCTGTGGAGCGCCGCGAGCGTGGGCGGCGGCTCGCTCGTCTGGGCGGCGGGCGTACCGACGACCATCCGGGCCGGGTACTGGTGGACGCCGGTCACGGCGCTCTTCGTGCCGGAGGACCCGATCCAGTTCGTGATCTCCTTCCTGCTGGCGCTGACGGTGCTCGCGGCGGCCGAACGGCTGCTCGGGACCGTGCGCCTGATCATCGCCTTCGTAGTCACCGGGGTGCTCGGCATCACGCTCGGCGTGCTCGGCCAGTGGGCGGCGGCGAACGTGGGGGAGATCCTCGCGCACGCCACCGAGTTCGACTTCACACTGGACCCGACCATCGGGATCGTGGGCGCACTGGTCACGGCGAGCGCGTTCGCGGCGACCCTGTGGCGGCGCCGGATCCGGCTGCTCACCTTCGCGACCGTCGTCATGTTCGTGCTCTACAACGGCGACCAGAACAACGTCTACCGGCTGTTCGCGGCGCTGCTCGGCCTCGCGCTCGGCGTCATCCTCCGCCGTGGGCCGCTGCACCGGATGCGCCGCAGCTCGCACGGGGAGACCCGCACCCTGGTCGCCGCGATCGTCGCGATCACCGCGATCGGCCCGCTCGCCGCGCTCCTGCCGCCGGGCGGCCTCGGCCCGCTCTCGTTCATCTCCGCGCTGTTCCAGCATCGGGAGGTCGCGGCAGCGACGGTGCTGGCGGCGTGCAAGGCCGCCGACACCACCAACTGCCGTGACGAGCTCGCCGCCGTCTCCGTGCAGGGGGTCGGTCCCCTGCTGCTCAGCCTGCTGCCGCTCGTGCTGCTCATCGTGACGGCCATCGGTCTCCGTCGCGGCCGGCACTTCGCGTGGCTGCTCGGGATCATCGTGAACGCTGCGATGGTCGTCCTCCCGTTCACGGCACTGCCCGGCGGCGAGATCACCATCGACGTGGAGAGCATCGACGCTCTCGCGCCCGCGATCGAGGTGCTGCTCTGGCTGCTGGCGACGATGCTGGTGCCACTGGCGTCGATCGCGCTGCTGGTGGCCACGCGGCGCCAGTTCCAGATCCGCGCGCCCAGGGACGCGGTGGTGCGCTTCACCATCCTGGCGGTCGTCGCGTTCGCCCTGCTCGGGGTGCTGTACCTGATCGCGGGCTTGGCGACGCTGTCGTCGTTCGTGCCGGAGGCCTCCATCGGCGACGTGTTCGCGTCGACGCTGCGCCGGTTCGTCCCGTCGGGCTTCGAGTCCGTGCTGGGCCCCGTCATCGTGCCGACGTCACCGTTCACGCTGCTGCTCTACCAGTGGGTCGGCCCGGTGTTCTGGACGATCTTCGTCATCGGCACGATGCGACTGTACCGGGCGACCTCCACCGGCCGCACGCTGGGCGACGAGCTGCGCTTCCGCGAGCTCCTGCACGCGGGCGGCGGCGGGACGCTGGGGTTCATGGGCACCTGGCCGGACAACGTCTACTGGTTCTCGGAGGACGGCGAGGCCGCCGTCGCCTACCGGGTGATCAACGGGGTGGCGATCACGCTGTCCGACCCGGTCTGCCGCCCCGACCGGGCCGAGCAGACGATCATCGACTTCATCGGCTTCTGCGACGCGAACAGCTGGACGCCCGCGTTCTACAGCATCCACGGCGCGTTCCTCCCGGTGTTCGAGTCGCTCGGCTGGCAGAGCGTGTCGGTCGGCGAGGAGACGCTGATGCACCCGCAGACCTTCGACATGCAGGGCAAGCCCTGGCAGAAGGTCCGCCAGGCGCACAACCGCGGGGTGAAGGAGCGCATCTCGACGCTGTGGACGACGTGGGCCGAGCTGGCCCCGATCCAGCAGAACCAGATCGTCGCGCTGAGCGAGCAGTGGGTGTCCGAGAAGGAGCTGCCCGAGATGGGCTTCACCCTCGGCGGGATGGCCGAGCTGAAGGACCCCGAGGTGCGGCTCTACCTCGCCTACAACCCGCAGGGCGACCTCCAGGCGGTCACGAGCTGGCTGCCGAGCTGGCAGGACGGCCGCGTGGTCGGCTACACGATCGACTTCATGCGCCGGGCGGACAAGAGCATCCCGGGCATCATGGAGTTCGTCATCGCGTCCGCGGCCCAGCGGATGCGCGGCGAGGGCGTGGAGGTGCTGAGCCTGTCGGGGGCGCCGCTGGCGACGAAGCCCACGGGGCCTGCTGACACCGACGCCTCCGATGAGGGGCCGGCGGTGATGGACCGGCTGCTCGCATTCCTGGCCAGGACGCTGGAGCCTGCATACGGGTTCGCCTCGCTGTTCGCGTTCAAGAGCAAGTTCAACCCGACCTACGAGACGCTGTGGCTGGCGTACCCGGACGCTGTCTCCCTCCCGGCGATCGGCAACGCGATCGGACGGGCGTACCTGCCGGACGCGAACGCACGGGAGTACCTGGCGCTGGCGCGGTCGCTGCTGGGGTGAGGGGCAGCGGGCCAGGGACGACCGTTGGTTCGACTACGACCCGGAAGACGCGTTCATGGCCGCGCGGTAGCCCGCCTCAGAACACATACTCCAGCAGATCCAGCCCCACCGTCCGCATCCCGTCGATCACCGACAGCCGTGCCGGCAGCGCCGTGTCGTCGAAGTACGTCGACACCGCGTAGGTGACCCCGCGCGCGGCCCGCGCAGCACGCCGACCTCACTGCGGACCCCGGCGTCGGTGCCGGTCTTGTTGACCAGCAGGATGCCGTGCTCCGGGTGGCGGTGCGAGTGCGGGTCGAGACCGAACGCGCTCGACACCAGGGAGAAGTCGCTGTTGAGGGACAGCCAGGAGATGACCTGGCGGCTCGTCGCGGCGTCCACGACCTCCCCGCGGGCCAGCGCCGAGAACAGCCAGGTCAGCTCGTTGGCGCTGCCGACCGAGAGCTGCGGGGCGTCGTCCGGGCCGCGGTGGTCGCGGACCAGGTCGAGGAGGGCGGTGCGGGTGAGGCCGAGGGACTCCGTGCGGGCGCTCACGGCCTCCAGGCCGACGCGGCGCAGCAGGACGTTGGTCGCGAGGTTGTCGCTCGTCGCGCCGACGAGGGCCGCCAGGTCGGCGACCGGGAGGGCGGGGACCTGCAGGTGCTGCCAGATGCCGGACTCCCCCGCGATGTCCTGGGGTGCGCGATCCAGCTGGGCCAGCGGGCTGAGCTGGTGCGACTGGAGGCGCGCGGCGACCTCCACCAGCAGCAGGACCTTGCCGATGCTCGCCGTGGGCATCACCACGTGGTCGTCGACCGAGAACAGCACCTCGCCTGTGGAGAGGTCCGTCGCCCGCGCCGAGACCTGCACGCCCTGCACGGCCAGCCGCCCGAGCGCGTCGAAGCCGCGGCTGAAGACCTCGGCGGCGGCGGGCGCGGACCCGCGGTGCCGGCCGCGGCGCGCACTGGCGTGCCGGCGGCGGTGGTCGGTCTCCGGGGTCTGGATCGTCACAGTCGCGCTGGGTCTTTCTTCCGAGTCGGGGCTTCGGTCCGTGCTGCGGTCCCCCGGCCCGCGACGCGGCGAGGCAGGGTGTCCTCGACGCGATAGGGACGATGTTACCTCGCCGGAGGGGTCGCCGGGCGATCCCTTTCGCGCACTCCCCGGCGCGTCACCAGATGGTCACGCGCTCCTCCGGAGCCAGCCACAGCTTGTCGCCGTCCGCGACCCCGAACGTCTCGTAGAAAGCGTCGATGTTGCGGACGATCTGGTTGCAGCGGAACTCGTTCGGCGAGTGCGGGTCGATCGCCAGCAGTCGGATGACCTCCTCGTCGCGGCCCTTCTGCTGCCAGGCCTGCGCCCAGCTGAGGAAGAACCGCTCCGCGCCGCTCAGTCCGTCGACCACGGGAGGCTCCTCGCCGCCGAGGGAGAGGAGGTACGCCTTCCACGCGATGCCGAGACCGCCGAGGTCGCCGATGTTCTCGCCGATGGTGAGGGCGCCGTTCACGTGGTGGTCGGGCACCTGCGCGGGGGCGAGCGCGTCGTACTGCGCGATCAGGCTGCCGGTGCGCTTTTCGAACGCGGCACGGTCGGCGGCCGTCCACCAGTCGTCCAGCTTGCCGTCGCCGTCGAACTTGGAGCCCTGGTCGTCGAAGCCGTGGCCGATCTCGTGGCCGATCACCGCGCCGATCGCGCCGTAGTTGGCTGCGGCGTCCCGGCTCTCGTCGAAGAACGGGTACTGCAGGATGGCCGCGGGGAAGACGATCTCGTTGAAGCCCGGGTTGTAGTAGGCGTTGATCGTCTGCGGGGTCATGAACCACTCGTCGCGGTCGATCGGCTTGCCGATCTTGTTCAGCTCGCGGTTGAACTCGAACAGCGCGGCGGCGCGCACGTTGGCGACCAGGTCGGTCGGGTCGATGACGAGCGCGGAGTAGTCGCGCCACTTCACGGGGTAGCCGATCTTGGGCGTGAACTTGCCGAGCTTGTCGAGCGCGCGGTCGCGGGTGTCCTCCCCCATCCATTCGAGCTTCTGGATGCTCTGCCGGTACGCCTCGATCAGGTTGGCGACCAGCTCGTCCATCTCCTGCTTGGCCGCAGGCGGGAAGTGCTTCTCGACGTAGATGCGGCCGACGGCCTCGCCCATCACGCCCTCCACGAGCGAGACGCCGCGCTTCCAGCGGGCCCGCATCTCCGGCGTGCCGGTGAGGGTGCGGCCGTAGAAGTCGAAGTTGGCGTCCACGAAGTCGCCGGTCAGGTACGGGGCGGAGTCGTGGATGATCTGCCAGGCCAGCCAGTCCTTCCACGACTGCAGCTTGTCCTCGGTGAGGAGGCCGGCGACGCCGGAGGTGAAGGACGGCTGGCGCAGGACCACCTCGGCGAGCGCGCCCTGCGGTGCGCCCAGGCCGGCGGCCCAGTCGTCGAGGCCCGTCGAGCCGAACAGGGCGGTGGCGTCGGCCCAGGAGAACAGGTTGTAGGTCTTCTCGGAGTCGCGGGAGGTCACGTTGTCCCAGTGCTGCGCGGCGATCTCCACTTCGAGGTCGTAGACCCGCTGGGCGCGCTCGGGGGCGTCCTGGAAGCCGGCCAGCTCGAACATCCGCTGCACGTGCGCGGCGAAGGCCTCCCGGATCGGCGCGAACCGCTCCTCGCGGAAGTAGGACTCGTCGGGCAGCGAGATGCCCGCCTGCTCGGCGAACACGAGGTAGCGGCTGGGGTCGCCCGGGTCGTTGTCGACGAAGAGCTGGTAGATGCCGCCGACGCCGTGCCGCTCCAGCTCGCCGAGGGTCTTCAGGAACTCCGGGATGGTGGCGACGTCGTCGGCGATCGCGAGCTGCGCGCGGATCGGCTCGACGCCGAGCGCGTCGACGCGGTCCTCGTCGAGGAAGCTCGTGTAGAGGTCGCCGAACTTGCGCTCCTCGGTGCCTTCGGGGGCGGTCTGCGCGGCCTCCACGATCTCGCGGACCGCGGCCTCCGACTTCTCGGCGAGCTCCATGAAGGAGCCCCAGCGCGCCTTGTCGCCCGGGATCTCGGTGCGGTCGATCCAGGTGCCGTTGACGTGCCGGAACAGGTCGTCCTGCGGGCGGATCGTGGGGTCGAGTTCGTCGGTGGCGATGCCGGAGGAGAGCGTCATGCGCTCCAGCCTACGGCGCGGGCGCCCCGCCTGTCAGGTGCGCGCGCCCCCGGAGACGCGCGGACGCGACTGCTGCCGCGCAGGAGCCTGTTGAGGCGCGGTCCGCCGCGGACGGAGGCAGGCGTACGAGTTCAGGAAGAGCGCGGCGAGGACCAGCTCGGCGAGGATCGACACGGTGCCGGAGATGCTGCCGAACCCGGCGAGCGAGAAGCCGATGTTGACCAGGGCGAGCACGGCGTAGCCGACACCGAAGACCCCGGACAGGAGCGGCCGGTTCGTCATCCGCCACCATGGCCGCGCCGCGCGCACGGGCTCCCCCGGCCCCCGGAACACCCGGGAGACGATGTACCACCCGGCGACCTGCAGCACCGTCAGCACGATGGACGCCGGCTCGGAGTGGAGGGCGTCGAACAGCAGCGCGAGCGCCACGTTGACGGCGAGCAGCACCGCGACCACCAGCGCCTTCCGCGCCGGAGTGGTGAAACGCATGTCGATCCCCCTGTGAGTCCGATCATTAGCATTTCAGATGTTCACGACCGGCAGGCGAGGCACGCCGGTCGCCGAACCGATCCACGGTGCGGCGATGGCCTCCCGAAGCCGCCGCCCAGCGGTGGCCCGGGCTCGCGCAGGGCCCGCTTGTCCGCCCTCGTGGACGCGGGTTAGGCATTAGTCCGATATTTGTAGGGTGGCAAATCGGGTCGCACCCCGCTCACGCATCCCGCGACGCCCGGATCTGCTCCCACTCGTTCAGCATCTCCGGCAGCCGGTCCTGCATGAAGCGGTAGAAGCCGGCCATGTCGCGCAGCCGCTCGGTCGCCGGGTCGTCCGGGCCGTCGATGGCGGCGAGGCCCGCGTCCGCCTGGTCGGCGAGCACGCCGTAGATCGGGCTGTTGCGGACCATCAGGGCGTACCAGTCGGCCGGCATCTGGTAGAGGTCGCGGCGGCTGCCGTTCTGCGACAGGCGCCGGACGATCCCGAGGGTCTGGAGGTAGCGGACCGCTCCGGAGATCGCGGCCGGGCTCGCGTCCAGCCGCTCGGCGAGCTGCGCGGCCGTCAGCCCGGTCGACTCGGTGACCGTGAGGGCCATCAGCACGCGGGCGGGCATCTTCGGGAACCCCGCGGCGGTCAGCACCGCCGCGGAGTGCTCCATCATCTCGGTCAGAGCGCGTTCGTCCCTCGCCATGCCCGTCCCTAACCGATCGCGAAGTCCCGGCGTCGGATGAGCGCCGCGGCGGCGGCGAGCGCGACCACCGCGATGCCGAACATCCAGTATCCACCGGTCCAATCCACCTTCCCGACGACGACGGGGGCGTCGGCGAACGGGGAGAAGTGGCGCAGCCAGTCCGGGAGCTTGATCAGGGCGCCGAAGATGCCGATGAACGCGCCGGCGCCGAGGGCGGCCCAGCCGACCGGGACGGTCCAGCTCGGCAGCACCACGAACACCAGCGTCAGCACGCCGAGGTAGACGAGCGCCACCGGGAACTGCGCGGCCGCGGCGGCGAACGCGTCATTGAAGGCGGACGCCTTCTCCCCCGCCGCCGTCGCGGACACGCCCGCGGCGAGCGCCGCCGCCAGCAGCACGAGCACGATCGCGATCAGGCCGACCAACACGAAGTCGAGCAGCCAGCGGACCCGGGAGACCGGGGTCGCCATCATCACCTCTGCCGACCCTCCGACCTCCTCCTGGCGGAGCCGGATGACCGTCTGCACCGCGCACGCCGCGGCGAGCACCCCGACGATCGACATGATCGCGGAGAGGAAGAGCGCCGTCATCGGGCCGGAGCCGCCCGCGCCCAGGTGGGCGACGGCATCCCGGATGTTCCCCAGGCTGGGGTCGTTCGCGATCGACGAGCTGACCACGCTGCCGAGCGCCCCCGCGAGCACGCCGGTGAGAAGGCCGCCGATCGTCCAGCCGAGGACGGTCGGCCACTGGAGGCGCCAGGCGAGCCCGAGCGGGCCGTTCAGCATCGGGAGGGCATCCCGCCGGCCGGCGCGCTCGGGGACGATCCCCGCGCCCGAGTCGCGCACGGCCTGGAGGCCGAACACCGCGGCGATGAGCACGATCGCGAAGCCGAGCTGGAGGAGCAGCGGCGTCCAGTCGTTGCGGACGTACGGCGAGAACTGCTCGCCCCAGCCGATCGGGCTGAGCCAGGTCGGCCAGCCGGAGACCATCGTCGTGCCGGAGCCCGTGACCGTGCCGATCGCGTCGCCGATCCCGCGCAGCACCCAGGCGAGCACCACGACGGCGGAGGCGTAGCCGTTCGCGCCGCGGGAGGTGCTCATCACCTGGGCGAGGAGGAGGCCGACGGCGAGGAAGGCGATTCCCGCGCCGCCGACTGCCGCTCCCGCGACGAGGGAGCCGTACGCCGGGAGGCCGGACGCCATGAAGCCGAGCGCCGTGGCCAGCGCGAGCACGATGTCCGCGAGGACGCCGTGGATGACCGTCGCGACCGTCGGGGTGAGCCGCGCCGCGGGGGTCGACCCGACGAGCTCGGCGCGACCGGACTCCTCCTCCGCCCGGGAGTGCCGGACAGCGAGGAACGTGTTCATCAGCCCGGCGAGCAGCGCGAGGAAGGTGTAGATCTCGAAGAAGGTGACCGCGGCGAGGCCGGTGCCCTGCGGGAGGCCGCGCAGGACGAGGACGGTCGGGTTCGCGATCGCGAGCCGGATCAGCTCCTCGCGGCCGGTCGCCGACCCGTAGGTCTGGTCGATGCTCGCCGCGGAGAAGAGCGCGAGGAACGCGATGCAGAGGATCCAGATGAGGAGCTGCCAGCGGTCGCGGCGCAGGCGCTGGCGGAGCAGGACGCCGAGGGTCGCGACGCGTCCGCGTTCGGGGACGGCGGTGCGCCCGGCGCGCGTGGCCGGGCGGTCGGTGGTCGTGGTGCTCATCGCCCCTTCGCCTCCGCCTCCAGCTCGGCGACACCGGCCAGCTCGTCGCCGTAGTGGCGGAGGAACAGCTCCTCCAGCGACGGCGGGGCCACGGTCAGGCTCTTCACGTTCAGGTCGGCGAGCGCTGCGAGGACCGGCGGGAGGCCGTCGCTGTCAGCAGTGAACTTGACGCGGCCGTTGTCGGTGCGAAGGTCGTGGGCGTCGGGGATGCGGGCGAGCTGCTCGTCCGTCATGCCGTCGGCCGCGAACGAGATCTCGGTGCGGGTCAGGTGGCGGAGCTCGTCCAGCGTGCCGGACTCGACGGTCTTGCCCTCGCGGATGATGCTCACCCGGTCGCAGAGCTGCTCCACCTCGGAGAGGATGTGGCTGGACAGCAGGACGGTCGCGCCGTCCCGGGAGATGCGCGCGATCTCGGCGTTGAAGGTGGCCTCCATCAACGGGTCGAGTCCGCTGGTCGGCTCGTCGAGGATGTAGAGGTCCGCCGGGGTGGCGAAGGCGGCGACGAGCGCGACCTTCTGCCGGTTGCCCTTGGAGTAGGCGCGGCCCTTCTTGGTCGGGTCGAGCTGGAACACCTCGATCAGCCGCTTCTTGCGCTCGGCGTAGGCGGCCTTGTCCGCGGTGCCGCCGCGGAGCCGGGCGAGGAGGTCGATGGCCTCCCCGCCGGAGAGGTTCGGCCAGAGGCTGACGTCGCCGGGGACGTAGGCGATGCGGCGATGCAGGGCGACGGCGTCCCGCCAGGGGTCGCTGCCGAAGACGCGGGCGGTGCCGCCGTTGGAGCGCGCGAGGCCGAGGAGGACGCGGATGGTCGTCGACTTGCCTGCGCCGTTCGGCCCGAGGAATCCGTGGACTTCACCCTCGGTGACGGTGAGGTCGAGGCCGTCCAGTGCCCGGACCCGGCCGAATCGCTTCTCGAGGCCCGAGGCCTCAATCACTGTGGTCATGGGCGTGACTCTACGCTTGATTCAGTAATTTGTGAAAACTATTAACGGAATCCTTACGCGCCGGATCAGGTCGGGACGCACTGCAGGTCGTCGATGCCGGCGTACTGGCGCGTGGAGGCCGTGTCGGGAACCGTGTAGGTGTACGGGACGCCGGCCTTCAGCGAGACGGTGTCGGTGTGCTGATCCATGGAGTCGCCGTCGATGGTGTCCGCGAACCCGACGATCACCTCGGCGGCGGGGCAGTCGCGCTGGGAGGTCAGCAGGAAGGTCCACCCCTGTTCCGGCTTGATCGTCACGCCGTCGATGACGTAGCTCTGGTCGGCCGCCGACGGGTCGCTGCTCGACGGGGCGGTGGACGGCGCGGCGGCGGAGCCGTGCTGGGCGGCGGCGTTCGCGAGGCCCCGCTGGGTGCCGCCGGCGAGGGCGATGACCGCGACGAGCAGGACCACGAGGAGCACGGCGGTGCTGCCGAGGGCGATGCCGATGATGGCGCCGTTGGAGAGGGGGTGCGGCGGCGGGTGGGGTAGGCGGGGGGTTGGGGGTAGCCGGGGTAGGGCGGTTGCTGGGGGTGGGCCGCGAGTCCCGGTCCGCCCGTGGGCGCGAAGGAGGGCGCGTATGGGTAGCCGTGCTGCTGGAGTGGGTATCCCGGGGACTGCTGAGTGGTGGCCTGCGGCGCGGGGGCGGGCTGGGAGGGGGAGCCCGGCTGCGACAGCGGTCCAGGTTGCGCCGCCGCGGGTGGGAGTGGCGGGTATCCGGGCTGAGTCTGCTGCCCCAGTCCGATCGGCGTCGCGGCGCCCCGGGCCGTTCCCCACTCGCGCGGCGCACCAGCGCTCTGCGGCGGCAGCCAGCGGACCCCGGCGAGGAGTGCGTCCCGCGCCCGCGTGAGCGCGTCGACGGCGGCGATGTCACTCTCCGGGACGGTCGCGATGTGCGCGGCATACGCCTCCGTGATCTGGGCTTCGGTCGCGTTCTCGGGGAGTCCGAGCAGGGCGGCCGCCTCGGCGGGGGTCACGGCCGCACCGCGGTGCCGCCCGATCGGCGGGGGATCATGCGCTCTGGCTGGTGCATGCGTTGATCGTAGCGGCCGGTCGCGGCCGGACACAGGGGCGACGCGGCGGCGCCGCGGCGCTCAGCAGCGCGTCACAATCGCCTCCACCGCAGCCGTCAGCACCCCGCGAGGATCCCCTTCAACGCCGCACCCTCCGCGGCCGTCACCCACAGTCCGTACTTCGCCTTCACCGCGACCTGCCGGGCCGCGTACTCGCAGCGGAACCCGCGGTTCGGCGGCAGCCACGTCGCGGCGTCGCCCGCGCCTTTCGCCTGGTTCGTCGCCCCGTCCACCGCCAGCAGTTCGAGCGGGTCGTTCGCGAGCTGGACGCGCGTGTCCTGGCTCAACCCCTGGGCTCCGGTCTGCCAGGCGTCGAGCAGCGCGACGACGTGGTCGATCTGGACGAGCGCGGACGTCTGGACCCCGCGGGTGAACGCGATGCTGCGGCCGGTGTACGGGTCGCTCAGGGTGCCGGTGAGGACCGCACAGTCCGTGCGACGCGTGACCGCGGCGAGGTCGCGGGCGAGGATGTCGTCCCGGGTGTCGCAGCCGTTCTTGTCGACGTCGAGCCACGCCTCGCCGAAGCGGGCGACACGGTCGTAGCCGGTCGCCGGCGCGCGGCCCTTCACCGGGAGCTGCGCCAGCGCGGCGCGTGCGCCGGGCGCGTCGAGAAGGCCCGTCGCCGAGCGGGCGCCGGGCGGGGATGCGAGTGAAGTCGAGGCACCCGCCGCCGGCGGCCCGGCCGGTGCGCCACCGTGGGTCAGCGCGGCGTAGCCTCCCGCTCCCGCGACGGCGAGCAGCAGCGCGACCACAGCGACCGGCCACGGCGCCGGACGACGGCGCCGCGAGGACGTCCTGCTCACAGGAACGAGTCGTCGGCGAGGCCGCGGTGGAGCCCGCGCCGGGAGAGGTGGACTCCCGGGCGCTGCGAGGTCGCGATCTCGCCGAGCTCCCGCATCACCCTCCCGAAGTACGGCGCCGCTGTCGCGTTGCGGTAGGCGCCGGGGTTGAGGTCGGCCTCGTTGCGCAGCCGGATCTCGGCGCGCGCGGCCTCGACCGGGGCGATGATCTTGGCGCCGCTGCGGTAGCGGATGAGCCGGTGGACCCACTGATCCAGAGCCTCCGGGAGCCCCGCCGGGACGCGATCGTGTTCGGCGGCGAGGGAGGCGCGCTGGACTCCCGTGCTGTCGGGCGCGGTGGCGTAACGTTCGCGCGCCGGGGCGTCCACCGGCCGCTCGGAACGGAGCACCGCCAGGAGGTCGTCGCTGCGGTTGGCCTGCTGCGCGAGCACGCCCAGCGCGTCGACGGCCGAGGTGTACTCCTCCTCGTAGCCGGAGTAGTCGCCCGGATGCGCGGACCGGTCGTGGAGGAGGTCGGTGCGCGCAGACGCCGCCTGCCCCTTGGTGAGCACCGTGCGCCCGTTGCGGACCCGCTCGAGACGCCAGGACCAGGTGGACAGCAGTTCCGGCATCAGGTGGCTCATCCCTCCACTGTAGGAACAGCCACCGACACCGGACCGACCGACACGACGTCGCCGGGGCGCGCCGCGGCGACGGGGCCGCCGAAGCGTGTGGAGGCCCGCCGGATCGCGTCGGTGGGCGGGAGGCCGAGGGCGAGGTGCGTGAGCAGGAGGCGGCCGGCGCGCGCTTCCGCGGCGAGGTCGCCGGCAACACCCCAAACCACCGCACCCCCGCTATCGCCATCCAGCTCAAACCAGCCGCCCACCACCCATGTCACCCCTTCGCGATACCGTTGTCCCCGCCGTGAACGTCCTCCCCCGCCGCCCGCTCGACCGCGAGATCCTGCGGCTCGCCGTCCCTGCGCTCGGCGCGCTCGTGGCCGAGCCGCTCTTCCTGCTGGCCGACTCGGCGATGGTCGGGCATCTGGGGGTCGCCCCGCTCGCCGGGCTCGGGATCGCGAGCGCCGTGCTGCAGACCGTCGTGGGGCTCATGGTGTTCCTCGCCTACTCGACCACGCCCGCCGTCGCACGCCGGCTGGGCGCGGGTGACGAGCGCGGTGCGGTCGCCGCGGGCGTCGACGGGAGCTGGCTGGCGCTCGCGCTCGGAATCGTGCTCGCCGCGGCCGGGTGGGCGGCCTCCCCGGTGCTGGTGGGGCTGTTCGGCGCGTCCGCTGAGGTCGCCGCCCAGGCGGAGACCTACCTCGCGATCTCGATGCTCGGGCTCCCGGCCATGCTGCTCGTCTTCGCGATGACCGGGCTGCTGCGCGGCCTGCAGGACACCCGTACCCCACTCGCGGTCGCCGTCGCAGGGTTCGGGGCGAACATCCTGCTCAACTTCTGCTTCATCTATCCGGCGGGGCTCGGAATCGCCGGCTCCGCGCTCGGGACCGTCGTGGCGCAGTGGGCGATGGTCGTCGTGTACGCGGTCATCGTCGTCCGGCGCGCGCGACGCGTCGGCGCCCCACTGCTCCCGCACCACGCCGGGATCGGCCGGACCGCCCGGGCGGGGGATGGCTGTTCCTGCGCACGGCGAGCCTGCGCGCGGCGATGCTGCTGGCCGTGTTCTGCGCGACGCGGCTGGGGCCGGACGAGCTCGCGGCCTTCCAGGTGACGATGACCGTGTTCGCGACGCTCGCGTTCGCGCTGGATGCGCTCGCGATCGCGGCGCAGGCGCTGGTCGGCAAGGGGCTCGGCGCCGGGGAGCTCGGCGACGTCCGGGAGGTCCTGCGCCGGTGCGTGCAGTGGGGACTCGGCGCGGGCGTGGTCCTGGGGGCGGCGACGGTGGCGCTCAGCCCGGTCGCGGCCGGGCTGTTCACGAGCAGCCCGTCGGTGGCGGCGCTGCTCCCGGTTGCACTCGCCATCATCGGGGTGAGCGCGCCGCTGGGGGGCTACGTGTTCGTGCTCGACGGTGTGCTGATCGGCGCGGGGGACGCACGGTACCTGGCGCTGACGGGGGTGTTGAACGTGGCGGTGTTCGTGCCGCTGGCGCTCGCGGTGGTGGCCTCGGGGTCGCCTGACGCGGGAGGACTCGCGGCGCTGACGGCGGCGTTCGCGTTCGGGTACCTCGGGGCGCGGGCGGTGACGTTGGGGCTGCGGGCGCGTGGCCGGGCGTGGATGCGGGCGGGCGCCGAGCGGTAACGGGGCGCAGACCCACCCCGCTACCTCCAGCTCAGCCCAGCCACTCCCGCGCCGCCGCCACCAGCGCCCGCACGCCCACGTCGATCGTCGGCTGCGCCACCGGCGCGAAGAACGGCGAGTGGTTGGACGGGATGTCCGTCTCCACGGTCCCCGCCGCGATCGCCGCGCGCACCGTCTCCGGGTCGCCCCCGCCGAGCAGCCAGTAGACGAGCGGGACGCCCGCCGCCGTCGCCAGGTTGCCGACATCCTCGCTGCCGGACAGCGCGCCCGGCTCGAGGACGGCCTCCGCACCGAACTCGGACGCGAACGCCGCGTTCACGCGAGCGGTGGCCTCCAGGTCGTTGACCGTGACCGGGTAGCGCTCGCCCCACTCGGTGGTCGGCTCGTGCGGGGAGCCGCTGGCCAGCAGCTCCGCGCGGAGGATGCGGTCGACGCCCTCCAGCACACGTGCGCGGACCGTCTCGTCGAAGCTGCGCACGCTGATCCCGAGGGTCGCCGACGGCGCGATGATGTTGTTCTTGGTGCCGGCGTGGAGGGTGCCGACCGTGACGACAGCGGTGTCCTGCGGGGCGGTCTCGCGCGACACGACGGTCTGCAGGCGCATGACCGCGGAGGCCGCCATGACCACCGGATCGATGGTCGTCTCCGGGCGCGAGCCGTGGCCTCCACGGCCGCGCAGGGTGACCTCGAAAGCGTCGACCGCGGCCATCGCTGGGCCCGGATGGGCGCCCACCATGCCGGCGGGGAACGGGGTGACGTGCTGGCCGAGCACGATGTCCGGCGCGGGGACCTTCGCGTAGAGGCCGTCCTGGACCATCACGTCCGCGCCGCCGCCGTGCTCCTCCGCCGGCTGGAACACGGCCACGAGCGTCCCCGACCAGTCGTCGGTGGACGTCGCGAAGCGCTCGACGGCTCCGAGCAGGCAGGTGATGTGGATGTCGTGGCCGCACGCGTGCATGACCGGGACGGGGTTGCCGTCGTCGCCTGGCGCGGTCTGGGTCGACGCCCACGGGAGGCCGGTCTCCTCGCGGACGGGCAGCGCGTCCATGTCGGCGCGCAGCAGCACGGTCGGGCCGTCGCCGTTGCGGAGCACGCCGGCGACGCCGGTCCGGCCGATGCCGGTGTGCACCTCCAGGCCGAGGGCGGACAGGTGCTCGGCGACGATACCGGCGGTGCGGTGCTCCTGGAACGAGAGCTCGGGGTGGGCGTGGAGGTCGCGGTAGAGGGCTTCGAGGTCCATGCGGTCCACCCTATGCGGCGGGGGTGGTGAGACCTCTACCTGCGCGGCTCCGCCGTCGTGTTCCCCCGGTGGAAGTCGCTCGTGAACGACGTCGGGTGCGGTGCGTGGCCCTCCAGCATCTCCACGATCGCGCGGCCGGCGGCGCGGCCCTTCTCGACCGCGGGCTGCACCAGCGTCGTGAGGTCGTACGGCCACAGGCCGTCGACGCGCACGCCGTCGAAGCCGACCACGCTGACGTCACCCGGCACCTCCAGGCCGAGCTCCTCCGCCGCGCGGATCACGCCGGCGGCGAGCAGGTCGCTCTGCGCGATGATCGCGGTGGGGCGCGACGGGTCGGCGAGGAGGGCGGCGCCGGCGATGCGGCCCTCCTCCACGAACGAGCCGCGGGTCGTCCAGCCGCCCGCGTCGGGGAAGACGTCCCTGGCGCCGGCGAGGCGCTCTGTGGCCGTGGTGGAGCTGCTGGCGCGCACGACCTCGGGCGTCAGCGGTCCGCGCGCGCGGTCACGCGGCAGCGGCAGGGTGACGACCGCGACGTCGCGGTGGCCGAGGTCGTGGAGGTGCTGGGCGGCGAGGCGGGTGGCCTCCCGGTTGTCCTGGCCGATCGAGGGGACGTCGTCGGCCGGGTCGCCCTCGATCGCCACGAGCGGGATGCCGCGCCGGCGCAGCATCGCGACCGACTCGTCCAGGCGTGGGCTGCAGCCGACGAGCACCACGGCGTCCATCGGGGCGTCCTCGATCCGCTGGGCGGTCTCCCCGCGTCCGTCAGGATGAGGAGGCCGGCGTCCACCGCGGCGATCTCGTCGGAGATGCCGTCGAGCAGGGCGATCTTGATCGGGTCGCGGAACGCGTCGCCGACCCGCTCCTCCATCACGACGCCGACGATCCCCGACCGGCCGCGGCGCAGCGAGCGGGCGCGCGGGTCGGGCCCGGCGTAGTTGAGCTGCTTGGCGGCGTGGAGGACGCGCTCGCGCGTGGCGTCCGACACGGGCCCTGTGCCGGAGAAGGCGAGGGAGGCGGTGGAGTTGGAGACACCGGCCAGGCGGGCGACGGCGGCCAGCGTCGGCCGGGCGCCCGCGAGGGGTGTGCTGCTGTCGTTCACGTGTGGTAGCTTAGTCGAATCGTTTCGATCGAAACGATTCGAGTGGCGAAATCCACTCCCCCACCAGAACCCGCCGGCCGCTCGCGGCCCCCGCTCCTCCCAGGACAGCCGATGTCACAGCCGACCCCGACGACGACCCGCGATCGCCGCGAACTGCGCGCCTGGCGCAACGCGGTCTTCGTGATCTTCATCCTCAGCGGACTCGCGATGGCGACCTGGGTGGCCCGCATCCCCGGCGTTCGCGACGACCTCGGCCTCGGCCGCGACCCGTCCTCGGTCGGACTGCTCATCCTCGGGATGTCGGCCGGCGCCATCATCGGACTGTCGGTGTCCTCCCTCGTGCTGGTTCGCTTCGGCCCGCACAGGGGGATGGTCGGGAGCCTGGTGATCGTGGCGATCGGCACGCTCGCGATCGGCTTCGGCTCGACGGTGTTCCACTCCGTGCCGACGGTGGCTGTCGGCCTCATCCTGCTCGGCTTCGGCAACGGGATGGTCGACGTGATGATGAACGTCGAGGGCACCGCGGTCGAGCGGGAGATCGGCAAGACGCTGATGCCGCTCATGCACGCCTTCTTCAGCCTGGGCACCGTACTCGGCGCCGGGATGGGCGCGGCCGCGGCGGCCCTCCACATCGGCGTCGTGTGGCACCTCTCCTTCATCGCCGTGCTGCTCGTCGCGGCGGCGCTGGTCGCGATCCGCTTCATCCCGCGGGAGGCCGACCTCGGGGACGAGACGGCCGAGAAGCCGCGCATCCCGTTCGGTCAGCGGCTCCGCGCGTCGCTGGCGGTGTGGGCGGACTGGCGGCTCATCCTCATCGGCGTGGTCATGCTCGGCATGGCGTTCGGCGAGGGATCGGCGAACGACTGGATCGCGCTGGCCACGGTCGACGGCCACGGCCAGTCCAACTCCACGGGCGCGCTCGTGTTCGGGTTCTTCGTCGCCGCGATGACCCTCGGCCGCGTGCTCGGCGGACCGATCGTCGACCGCGTCGGACGCGTGGCCGCGATCCGCGTGACGGCGGCGATGGGCGTTGCCGGCCTCCTGCTCTTCATCCTCGGCGGTCCGCTGTGGGTGGCCGTGATCGGCACGGTGCTGTGGGGCTTCGGCGTCTCGCTGGGCTTCCCGCTCGGGATGTCGGCGGCGTCGGAGGGCAACGAGAACCCGGCCGCGCGCGTCTCGGCGGTGGCGATCATCGGGTACTGCGCGTTCCTGGTCGGGCCGCCGCTGATCGGGTTCCTGGGCAAGGAGTTCGGGCTGCTCAACGCGCTGTACCTCATCCTCGTGCTGCTGGTGGCGTCGTTCCTGGCCGCGCCGGCCGTGCGCCCCGCGGCGGAGCGCGGGACGCGCCTGCAGCCCGCCGCCGAGTAGCCCCGCCGCCCGACGCACATTCGTCACGAATGTGCCGTATCGCGCCGCCGAAGGCGACATTCGGCACGAATGGGCGCACGCGGATTCGGCACGAATGTGCGGTACCGGGGCGCCTAACGCGACATTCGTGACGAATGTTGGGCGGGCTACGCGAACGCGAGGCAGACCGGGGTCGGGACGGGCGTCGCGCCGAGCCGGCGCAGCGCGCGCGACGCGGCGTCGAAGGCGAAGACGACCACCTCGTCGCTGTCCTGGCACGCCGCCAGCACGCGGTCGCCCTCCGGCGACAGCACCAGGTCGCGCGGGGCGCGGCCTCCCACCGCCGCGACGTCCACCAGCTCGACGGCCGACGCCGCCGCGTCGAAGGCGAACACCGCGATCGTGTCGTCCCCGCGGTTGGTCACGAGCACCGTGCGTCCGTCGTCCGTCACCCGCACGGCGGCGGGCAGGTTCGCGCCCGCCGTGTCCGGGCCGCGCGTGCCTGCCGAGGCGACCCGCTCGAACCGGTCGCCCTCCCGGCGCAGCACGTCGAGCGTGCTGTCCAGCTCGTTCACAAGGAGGGCGTGCCGCCCGTCCGGGTGGAACGCCAGGTGCCGCGGTCCCGCAGCGCCGACCGCGACGGTCGCCTCCGGGCGGAGGGTCAGCGAGCCCGCCGACGACAGCGCGTACCAGCGCACCTCGCCCAGCCCGAGGTCGACCACCACGACGTCCCCGCTCACCGGGTCGACCGAGAGCTGGTGGACGTGCGGCGCCTCCTGCCGCGCGGGGTCGGGACCGTGGCCATCGTGCTGGATGAACGCGGTCCGCTCACCGAGGGCGCCGTCGTCGAGCGCGAAGACCGAGACCGTGCCGCCGACGTAGGTCCCCGTCAGCAGGAACCGGCCGGACGGGTGCAGCGCCAGGTGCGCGGGAGAGTCGCCTCCACTCGACACCCGGCCGAGCGGGCGCAGTGAGCGGTCGGCCGAACGCGCGAACGCCGAGACACCGCCGTCCGGGCCGGTCTCCTCGACCGCGTAGACACGGGTCCCATCCGCCGACACCGCCACCCAGGACGGGTTCGGCACCTCGGCCGCCACAGTCACGTCCACGACCGCGCTGCCGTCGAACCGCGCCGAGAGCACGCCGTCCGCATGACCGTCGACGTGCGGGAGACGCTGCGTGTACGTGCCGATGAGGAGGTCGTGGGCCATCCCCACATCCTGCCAGCACCGTACACTTGACCGGTGCGCCTCGTGATAGCCAACTGTTCCGTCGACTACGCCGGCCGCCTGAGCGCCCACCTCCCGCTCGCCAAGCGCCTGCTCATGCTCAAGGCCGACGGCAGCCTCCTGGTCCACTCCGACGGCGGCTCCTACAAGCCGCTCAACTGGATGAGCCCGCCCTGCACGCTCACGGTCGACGAGCCCGACGAGCTGCAGCGGGAGGCCGGGATCACCGAGGTCTGGCGCGTCAGCCAGGCGAAGACGGCCGACATGCTCGTCGTCTCCATCCACGAGGTGCTGCACGACTCGGCGCACGAGCTGGGCGTCGACCCCGGGCTGCAGAAGGACGGCGTGGAGGCGCACCTCCAGAAGCTGCTGGCCGAGCAGATCCACCTCCTCGGCGACGGCCACGTTCTGGTCCGCCGCGAGTACATGACCGCGATCGGCCCGGTCGACATCCTGGCCCGCGACGAGCGCGGGGCGTCGGTCGCCGTCGAGCTGAAGCGCCGCGGCGACATCGACGGCGTCGAGCAGCTCACGCGGTACCTGGAGCTGATGAACCGCGACCCGCTGCTGGCGCCGGTGTCCGGGGTGTTCGCGGCTCAGGAGATCAAACCCCAGGCCCGTACGCTGGCCGAGGACCGCGGCATCCGCTGCCTGGTGCTCGACTACGACGCCATGCGTGGCCTGGACGACAGCGACAGCAGGCTGTTCTGATGGCCGCCCCCTCGGGACGCTTCCCGCAGACCTACGAGAACGGCCCCGTCCGCAAGGCCCTCGCCGCCATCGCCGGCGAGCCGACGATGGAGAACCTGGAGGCGCTGCTGACCGCCGCGACGAAGGGCGGCCTCGTGGTGGACGTCACCGGGTCCGATCCCGGGGAGGTCCGGCTGCGGACCATCCAGTCGACGGCGGGCGAGCCGGTGCTGCCGCTGTTCACCTCGATGAAGGCGCTCCGTAACGCCGTCGGGGCCGCCGGCGGCAAGGGCACGCGCGTGCAGGCCGTAATCGTCCCGGCCGCTGAGGCGCTCGGCTACATCGCCAACGCCGACTTCGTGGCCGTGCAGTTCGACCCGGGAGCCGCCCACACGATGGTCGTCGCGCGCTCGCACATCGAGTCGGCTCTCAGCGAGCACTGACGATACATTCGTACATCTCACATAGCATTGGACGGCTATGACAAACCCGACCATCACCACCGAGGCGCCCGCGGCCGTCGCGCGCACCTGGACCTGCGTCCTCTTCGACCTCGACGGCACGCTCACCGACTCCGCACCCGGCATCACGTCCTCCCTGGTGCGCATGTTCGAGACGCTCGGCCTCCCCATCCCCACCCCCTCCGAACTCGTGGAGTACGTCGGGCCTCCGCTGCTCGACTCGCTGCAGGCGATGGCCGGCTTCGATGAGGCGGGCGCCCGCGCCGCCCTCACCGTCTACCGTGCGGACTACGCGGCCAACGGCGCGTTCGACAGCGCGGTCTTCCCCGGGGTCCGGGGCCTCCTCCAGCGGCTGCAGGCCGCGGGCATCCCGCTCGCCGTCGCCACCAGCAAGCCGGAGACCCAGGCCACGCGCATCCTGGAGCACTTCGAGCTCGCGCAGTACTTCGACGTGATCGCAGGCGCGACCGACGACGAGAGCCGCAGCGCGAAGGCCGACGTCGTGGCCGACGCGCTGCGCCGTCTCGGCGAGCTGGGCGTCGCGCTCGACCACACCGTGATGGTCGGCGACCGCGCGTACGACGTGGAGGGTGCTGGCGAGCACGGTATCCCGACCATCCTCGTGGAGTGGGGCTACGGCTCCCCGGCCGAGGCGGCGGGCGCGATCGCGGTCGTGCACTCGGCCGACCAGCTCAGCACACTGCTGCTGGGCTGAACCGAGCATCAGACGCCCGCGGCGGGAGTGTCTGAGGCTGCGCAGTACGCTGGAGTGTTGTACTACCGAACCGCATACAGCACTAGGAAGAATGATGCGCACCAACAGCAAACTGCTCGTCCCCGCCGCCCTCGTCGCGGCACTCTCCATCGCCGCACTGACCGGCTGCTCCGGCAGCGGTGACGGCTCCAGCTCGACGCCGTCGGCGTCGGCGTCCCAGGAGGCGGCCTCCAAGTCGCTCCCGTCCGACTTCCCGAAGTCGGACGTCCCGCTCGTCGCCGGCAGCATCATCGTGGCCAACGGCGACAAGAACGACGGCTGGTCCGTCACCGTGCAGCCGAAGGACAAGAACGGCTTCGCCGACGCGAAGGCCGCTCTCGAAAAGGCCGGTTACACGGTCCAGCCCGGCGCGACCGACAGCAAGGCCGTCTACAAGAACGCGACGTACACCGTCGCCGTGGGCACCCCCGGCGTCGCCGTGACGTACGCCGTCACCGCCAACTGACGATCGAAGAGTGAGTAGTCGCGGGAATCGACCGTTCGATTCCCGCGACTACTCACGTTTCGGGGGTAGTCAGGCGTCGATGATACGGACGAGCTCGTCGATGAAGGCCGTGAAGGTGTCGGCGCGGCGGATGAGGCCGAGGACGGCCTCCCGGTCGGAGAAGACGTCGACGAACTGATCGAAGACCGTTTGGAACGCGGCTCGGCCGCCCTCCGAGAAGGCGATGAACGCGATCACGTTCACCCGTGCGTCGCCCCAGTCCATCGCGGTGTCGTTGACGACGATCGCGATCGCCGTCCGCTTGGCGTTCATCGTCATGGCGTGCGGCACCGCGAGGGTGTCGGTGAACGCCGTGGAGGACATCTGCTCGCGCTCGACCGCCTGCTCCACGTAGTCCCGGCCGATCGCGTCCGCCGCGATCATCCTGTCGCCGAGCGCGCGGATCATCGTGATGGCGTCGCGCGCGTAGAAGTTGCGCAGGAACAGGCTCTCGTCGAAGTACTCCAGCAGCTCGTTCTTGATCCCGGCTCGGCGGCGCTGCCGTCGGATGCGCGCGACCGACTGCCGGATGTGCTCCACATCGGTCGCGGTGAGGAAGGGCTGCACGATGACCGTGTTCTCCCGGCGTCCGCGCGGGTCGATCGTCGTCAGGACGAGGTCGGCGTCGATCGCGGACCAGTCGGCGTCGGTGGAGGTGATGACGCTCACGATGTCCAGCTCGTCGCCGAGCGCGCTCTCCAGCTTCTCGCGCAGCAGGATGTGCATGTCGTAGTAGTTCGGGCAGACGACCGCGGTGCGCACGGCGTCCCGGCGGCGCGACTGCTGCTCCAGGTAGGCGCCGACGTGCATCGCGATGTAGGCGATCTCGTCGTCGTTGACCGCGATCCCCTCCGCCGCCTGCAGCCGGCTCGCGATGTAGACGGCCAGCTCGTAGGTCATCGGGTACGAGCTCTTGATGGAGCGCGTGAGCGGGTTGCGGGAGTACGTGTTCTCGTGCGCCCTGGCCACCAGGTTCTGGACGTGCAGGGTGAGCCGCACGATGAAATCCTCGTCGCGGAGGTCGACCAAGTACTCGGTGGAGGCCCGCGCGACGATCCCGCGCACGATCTCCAGGTCGGCCTCGCTGACGAACTCGGCCACGCTGTCCGCGCGCGCTCCCGGCGCGATGACCCGGGTGCGCAGCAGGATGGCGAGGTAGCGCAGCTCGGTCGGGTCGAGCTCGACGTCGAAGTGCGTGTGCACCAGACCGCCGAGGTCGTCCGCCAGCCCGCGCAGGGCCTCCCCGCCTCCGCCGCGCCGGCCGCGGGGAGCACCCGGTTCTTGGCGACGCGGTCGAGGGCGACGGCCATGTGCAGCAGCACATCGTTGATGCCGTACTCGTTGACGAAGAACCCGCGCGCGTCCAGCATCTCGACCAGATCGGACTTGAACGCGGCCAGCCCCTTCGACGCGAACGCCTCCTGGATGCGCGAGACGTCCACGACGCCCTGCCGCATCTCGTCCCGGAACAGCCGGCTGATCAGCTTGCGCCGCGCGATCTCGGGCCCGTTCAGCCGCGCGACAGGACCGTGCCGATCCAGCTCCAGCTCGGTGTCGGCGAGGAGGCTGCGCACGCGGGTGAGGTCCGCCTCGATGGTCGAATCGCTCACGAAGAGGCTCTCCGCCGTCTCGTAGACGTCGATCCCCTCCGGCTCGTCCAGCAACCGTCGGGCGAGGAAGGCCAGGCGCTCCTGCGGCGAGCCGGCGGTCGGGGAGGCGCCCGACGTGTCGGCGAGGTAGGCGGCGTAGGCGTCGCCCTTCACGCGGTAGCCGTTCGGCCCCGACTCGACCAGCTCGCCGAGCGCGGCGGAGTAGCTGCGGATGCTGCGGGAGGTCACGCCCAGGTCGTGCGCGAGCTCGGCGGCCGTCACCCAGGCAGCACGACGCGACAGGATGTCGAGCATCCTCGTCTGCTTCGCCGAGAGCGCCATGCGACGCGACCACCTTTCCGGTTCCGAGTCAATCACGACCACGGCGCGGACGGAGGTGTCCCAGCGGCTGTTTCCGCACCCCCAGGAAGAAACCCTCCTGGCCCCCACCCGGGCGTCAGGACGAGCATGGTCACGATCCACCGGACCACCCGATCCACCCGTTTCACCCGTTCGTGCACCACCGAAAGGCATGAGGTCGATGAAGATCATGGTTGTCTGCGGCGCCGGCGCCTCCAGCACCTTCGTCGCCGTGAAGCTGCGCACCGCCGCGGCCGCCCGTGGGATGAGCGTGCAGGTCGCCGCGGGCAGCGCGAGCCAGCTCGACTCGCTCGCCGCGGTGGACGTCGTCCTCGTCGGCGCGCACCTGGAGGCCGCCGTCCCCGGGCTGCGCGCCCGTGCCGCCGCCACCGGGACCGCCGTCGCCGTCCTGCCTCCCGTGTCGCCTGCCGCGCTCGACGGCGCGCTCGCGCTGGATCTGGCCCTCAACGCGAAGGCCGGGGCACGATGAGAGCCACTGGCACCGCGGAACCGCGGCGTACCGTGCCAATCGACAACGAAGGAGACCGGAACAATGGCTGAGCGGATCATCACCGTCGGATCGACCCACGGGCTGCACGCCCGTCCTGCCAAGCTCTTCGTGGAGGCCGTCGGCGCCTCGGGCGCGAAGGTGTCGCTGTCGAAGGAGGGCGGCCGCACGGTCGACGCCGGCAGCATCCTCGGCGTCATCTCGCTGGGCATCGACCACGGCGACAAGATCGTGCTGACGACGGACGCGACCAACGGCGAAGCCGTCCTCGACGACCTCGCCGAGATCCTCACCACGGACCACGACGCCTGATCATGTCCGAGACCACAGACCAGACAGCAGCGACGACGCAGCTGACCGGAGCCGGCATCGGCCAGGGCATCGCCCTCGGCCGCGTGCTCCGCATGTCGGACCCGCTGCCGGAGCCGGACACGACGCCGAGCACCCGCACCCCGGAGGAGGAGAAGGCCCGCGTCGCGCAGGCCGTCGCGACCGTGGCCGCCGACCTGCGCGAGCGCGCGGGCCGCGTCACCGGCACCGCGGCGGACGTGCTGGAGGCGCAGTCGATGATGGCGGAAGACTCCTCCCTCGCCGACGACGTGGCGTCCCGCATCGACGGCGGCACGACCGCCGAGCGCGCGGTGTTCGAGGGCTTCGGCGTGTTCCGCGACATGCTCATCGGCCTCGGCGGCTACATGGGCGAGCGCGCGACCGACCTGGACGACGTGGCCCAGCGGGTGATCGCGGCGTTGGAGGGCCGGCCCGCGCCGGGCGTCCCGGAGTCCGACGAGCCGTACATCCTGGTCGCCCGCGACCTCGCGCCCGCCGACACGGCGCTGCTCGACCTGACCAAGGTCCTCGGTCTCGTGACCCGGGAGGGCGGCCCGACCTCCCACACGGCGATCCTGGCCCGCGAGAAGGCGATCGTCGCGATCGTCGGCGTCGCCGGAGCGGACGACTTGGCCGCCGGCACCGAGGTGATCCTCGACGCCGGGGCCGGAACCGTGTCCGTCGCCCCGAGCGCGGCGCAGTCCGACGACGCCCGCCGCCGCATCGCCGAGCGGGAGGCCGCCCTCTCCGGCGGTCTGGAGCCCGGCGCACTGGCCGACGGCACCGCGATCCCGCTGCTGGCCAACCTCGGCTCGGCCGACGGCGCGCAGAAGGCGGTCGACGCGGGGGCGGAGGGCGTCGGCCTGTTCCGCACCGAGTTCCTCTTCCTGGACGCGCGGATGGCGCCGACCGTGGAGCAGCAGCGCGAGCAGTACGTGAAGCTGCTGCAGGCGTTCCCCGGCAAGAAGGTCGTCGTGCGGGTGCTCGACGCGGGCGCGGACAAGCCGCTGGAGTTCCTCAACGACGCGCACGAGGACAACCCGGCGCTGGGCCTGCGTGGCATCCGGGCGCTGCGCGCCAACGAGGACATCCTCCGCGAACAGCTCACCGCCCTCGCCGAGGCCGACAGGCAGACGAAGGCCGACCTGTGGGTGATGGCCCCGATGGTCGCGACGGTCGAGGAGACCCGCTACTTCATGCAGCTGGCCGGCGAGTTCGGGCTGAAGACCGTGGGCGTCATGGTCGAGGTCCCGTCCGCTGCGCTGCTGGCCGACCGGGTGCTGCGGGAGGCCTCCTTCGCCTCCATCGGCACCAACGACCTCACCCAGTACACGATGGCCGCCGACCGCCTCCTCGGCTCGGTCGCCGGCTTCCAGGACCCGTGGCACCCGGCCGTCCTCCGCCTCGTCGGCGAGGTCGGCGCGGCCGGAGCAGTGCACGGCAAGCCGGTCGGCATCTGCGGCGAGGCCGCAGCCGACCCGCTGCTCGCGGTGGTTCTCGTCGGACTCGGCGCGACCACCCTCTCGATGTCGCCCGCGGCCCTCGCCGACGTGCGGCTGTCCCTCACCCGTTACACCCTCGACCAGGCGAGAGCCCTGGCCGAGGCAGCACTGGCCGCCGATGGCGCGGCCGAAGCCCGGGAGGCCGTCCGAACCACGGCCGCCGGGTTCGCCCAACCACCTGCCTAGGCAGGACCGACACAGAAACGAGGCACCATCATGACATCGGCGACAGCGACGACGCCGAAGCAGCCCAGCAGCGCTCGCGTCCACGTGCAGCGCTTCGGGACCTTCCTCTCGAACATGGTCATGCCGAACATCCCGGCGTTCATCGCCTGGGGGTTCATCACGGCCCTCTTCATCGCCACCGGCTGGCTTCAGAACACCGGCTGGGCGATCAGCGGAATCCTGGGCGGCTTCGGCGATCAGGCCAAGATCGGGTGGAGCGGCGCGGCCACCGTGCTCGCTCAGGACCCGAGCGGCCACACCTTCCAGCAGTACGTGGGCCTCGTCGGCCCGATGATCACGTACCTGCTGCCGCTGCTGATCGCGAACACCGGAGGCCGCATGGTCTACGGCGTCCGCGGCGGCGTGGTCGGCGCCATCGCCACGATGGGTGTCATCGTCGGCTCCAACATCCCGATGTTCATCGGCGCCATGATCATGGGCCCGCTCGGCGCCTGGGTCATGAAGCACGTCGACCGGATCTGGGAGGGGAAGATCAAAGCCGGCTTCGAGATGCTGGTCAACAACTTCTCCGCCGGCATCGTCGGAATGCTTTTGTCGATCGGCGCCTTCTTCGGGATCGCGCCGCTCGTCGAGTGGCTGAGCTCCGTCCTGAGCAACGCGGTCAACTGGCTGGTCACGGCGCACCTGCTGCCGTTCGCGAGCCTCCTGATCGAGCCGGGCAAGGTGCTGTTCCTCAACAACGCCATCAACCACGGCGTGCTCACCCCGCTCGGCATCGAGCAGGCGCAGCAGCAGGGCAAGTCGATCCTGTTCCTGCTGGAGGCCAACCCCGGCCCCGGCTTCGGCATCCTGATCGCGTACTCGATCTTCGGCCTCGGCATCGCCAAGGCGAGCGCCCCGGGAGCCGCGCTGATCCAGTTCGTCGGCGGCATCCACGAGATCTACTTCCCGTATGTACTGATGAAGCCGATGATCGTCATCGCGGCGATCCTCGGCGGCATGACCGGCATCGCGATCAACGTGACCTTCAACTCGGGCCTGCGCGCTCCGGCCTCGCCCGGATCCATCATCGCCGTGCTGATCCAGTCGCCGGCCAACAGCATCGTGGGCGTCACGCTCTCGGTGATCGGCGCCGCGACGGTCTCGTTCGTGGTCGCCTCGATCATCCTGCGGGCCAGCCGCAAGCGCGACCTCGCCAGCGGCAACGCGGGCGACCTGCACGCCGCGGTCGCGCAGACCGAGGCCAACAAGGGCAAGGAGTCCTCGATCCTGGAGGGCCTGGTCCAGGAGGGCGAGCACGACACCGGCGACGCGCAGGGCGACGCCACCGAACGACTGGTGCGCAACATCGTCTTCGCATGCGACGCTGGGATGGGCTCGTCCGCGATGGGCGCGTCCGTGCTGCGGAACAAGATCAAGAAGGCCGGCGTGGAGGGGGTCACGGTGACGAACCAGGCCATCAGCAACCTCGACGGCACGGCCGACCTGGTGATCACGCAGCGCGAGCTCACCGACCGGGCCAAGGGTCAGTCGCCGGACTCGCTCCACGTGTCCGTCGACAACTTCATGAACAGCCCCAAGTACGACGAGGTCGTCGACCTCGTCGCGAAGCAGCAGACCGTTACGGAGGACGCCACCAAATGACCGACACGATTCTCGACCGGGCGAACGTCGTGGCCGCGGGCACCGCGACCACGCGGGAGGACGCGATCCGGGAGGCGGGTGAGCTGCTCGTCAGGGCGGGCGCCGTGCAGCCGGGTTACGTCGACTCGATGGCGCAGCGCGAGGCCACCGTCTCCACCTTCATGGGGAACGGCCTGGCCATCCCGCACGGCACCAACGAGTCCAAGGACGAGATCGTGCGTTCGGCGCTCTCCTTCATCCGCTACTCCTCGCCGCTCGACTGGGGCGGCGAGGAGGTGCGGTTCGTCGTGGGCATCGCCGGCAGGAACAACGAGCACCTCGACATCCTGAGCAAGATCGCCATCCTCTTCTCGGAGGAGGACGACGTGCAGCAGCTCATCGACGCGCCGGACGCGGACGCCCTGTTCGCGCTGCTCGGCGACGTCAACGACTGAGACGGGGGCTCGCATGAAAGCCGTCCACTTCGGCGCGGGCAACATCGGGCGCGGCTTCGTGGGGCTCCTGCTCCACGAGGCCGGGTACGAGGTGGTGTTCGCGGACGTCAACGCCGAGCTGATCGACGCGCTCGACGCGGCGGACTCGTACGAGGTCCACCTCGTCGGGGACGACGCGGAGACCAAGACCGTGACCGGCTTCCGGGCGATCAACAGCGCCACCGCGGAGGACGCGCTGGTCGCGGAGATCGCGACCGCGGACGTGGTGACCACCGCCGTCGGCCCGCGCATCCTGCGCTTCGTCGCGCCGGTGATCGCGCGCGGGCTCGCCGCCCGGGCCTCCGACGCCCCCCGTCTCGCGGTGATGGCCTGCGAGAACGCCATCGGCGCCACCGACCTCCTCGCGGCCGAGCTGATGGACGGCCTCCCCGACGACGACACCCGCGACGAGCTGGCCACCCGCGCAGTCTTCGCGAACACGGCCGTCGACCGGATCGTGCCGGCCCAGGCGCCGGACGCGGGCATCGACGTGACGGTGGAGACCTTCTACGAGTGGGTCGTGGACCGCAGCCCGTTCAACGGGAACGTGCCGCCGATCCCCGGCGCGCACTTCGTCGACTCGCTGGGTCCGTACATCGAGCGCAAGCTGTTCACGGTCAACACCGGGCACGCCACCGTCGCCTACACCGGCTTCCTGGCGGGCGCGACGATCATCAGCGAGGCGATCGGCATCCCGTCGGTGCTCGCGGCGACGGAGGCCGCGCTGACGGAGACGTCGGCCGCGCTCAGCGCCAAGCACGGGCTCGACCCGGAGGAGCTGGCCGCCTACCGCGCGAAGATCCTGAACCGCTTCCGCAACCCGTACCTGGTGGACGAGGTGACCCGCGTCGGCCGCGAGCCGCTGCGCAAGCTCGGCCGCAACGACAGGTTCGTGGGCCCGGCCGCCGACTACGTGCAGTACGTCGGCGGCATCCCGGAGGCGCTGCTCGCCGCGATCGGCGCCGCGCTGCGCTTCGATGTGCCGGAGGACACGCAGAGCATGGAGCTGCAGCAGCTCCTCCAGCGCGCCGACCCGGAGGACATCGTGGACGACGTCATGGGCGTGCAGCGGGGCGAGGCGCTGTTCGAGCCGCTGGTGGAGGTCGTGCGCGGCGCCGGGCGCTGAGCGTTCCGCCGTCGCCGCCTAACGCGGGACGATCGTGGCCGTCGGATCGAGACACCAGTCGAGAACCGACGGCCACGTCCCGTATCCGGACGCGGGCGTGAGGTGCCCGCCGCCCGGGATGATCGAGAGCGGGAGGCCGAGCGGTCCGGCGAAGACGGCGGCCGCCCCCTCCGGGTTGCACGGGTCCGCGTCGGACGCGACGATGCGCGTCTCGGCCGCAGGGCGGGACGGTTCGAGGGCGGCGAACGCGGCGACCTCCGGGTTCGCGCGCAGGTAGCCGGGCGACGGCGGCGCCACGAGGAGGACGCGCTCGACGGATGACCCGGCCTCCGTGTCGTCCGGCCGTGCGCCGAGCCAGAGCATCGCACTCAAGCTGTGGGCGATCACGGTCACCCGCGCTCCGCCCTCCGCCGCCTCCGCGAGGGCCGCCGCCGCGGCCTCCCGCCACGCGTTCAGGTCCGGCTGCGCGGCGTCCGGGAGCTGCGGGTAGGCGACGCGCTCGCCACGCTCGTGGAGCGCCGCGGCGAGTTCGTACTGCCAGTGCCCGGGAGGCCGGAAGTTGTCCCAGCCGTGCAGGATCAGGAAGGCGCGCATGAAGGTGAGCGTAGCGGGCGGGCGCGCATGGGCGTTCGTTCATTAGTCATGCGCGCATTGAAACTGCACCTGAGACATGTAAGATTTGACAATCACGAGCGGCAACCACGCTCGGTCAACGCAGCGGTGGGGGCTCATGTCGTCTGGGAAAGTCAGTTCGAGCGTTGTCGACGCCGATGCCACCGTCCACGAGTTGCTCGGAATCAACACCTCCGGTCACGCGGATCAGCAGGTCAGCTTCGGTGGGACCAACGGGATCTCCGGGATGGACGCCGGCCGTGACGTCACGAATCAGCTGTTCCAGACGATCACGCAATTCTGTTCCGCTGTGTTGGGGCAGGCGAACAAGTTCCCCGAACTCGCCCGCAGCATCGAAAAGCGTGACCTCGCCGACGCCGAGCGGTGGGAGGGTGCCGAGTGAGTGCGGACAGGAGCGCGAACGAACGCTTCCGACTCAGCGCCGAAATCGCGCATGTCGAGCGGCGAGAGGACGAGTTTTCCGAGCTCCGGGACGCGTATGAACGGTCGTTGGAGCAGTTCCGGCAGCAGTTTCACTCGGTGACCCGCCGATTGGAGTCCGCGCTCGCTCGCGACCCGCACTCCAGCGGCACCGCGCGACAGGAGCACGAAGCCCAGCACGAGTTGCTCTTTCACGTCGATCGGTACGTCCAAGAGTCGGTGGAAGAGCTGGCGTGGACGAGCACACAGGTGAGGATGTCTCTCGACGATGAGCGCGAGCGCCTGATTCGCGAGAGGAATGCGTTGCCATGGGAGTGAAGTTCGGCGTCGACGATTCGAGCAACCTCATCAGCGCGATGCGCAACAACGTCTCGATCGCGAACACGATCATCGATCGATTAAGGGCCGGGTCGCAGCATCTGATTTCCCATCTCGACACCGGCGTGTTGCAAGGCGCCGCCTACACGGCCGGGCGTGGGCTGTTCAGCGAACTGATCCTTCCCGCCATCGGGAAACTGGGAGAGGCCATCGACGACATTCAAGCCGAGCTCAGGTCCTACGAGCACGCGCATTCCGTCGTGGCGGAGCACGGCGATCTTGATCTGGACCATCTGCGGGCAGCCTTGGCGAGCGCGGAAGAACAGCTCCGTCTCACCGAGGACCAGCTCGAACGGAACAGGGAGTTCTTCACCCAGGTCCAGGCCTTCTTCACCGGCGAGCTGCCCTCCTCCATCTGCAGAACCAGGCGCTCGAGCGACTCGCGGAGCGCCTGGAGCACACCATCCGCGACCACAAGACCAAGATCGAGAAACTCGAATGGTTCGTCGCGGACGTGTCGAACTACTTCTCCGACAGCGTGCAGGTCCTGCAGCTCGCGACGCGGGCTGCGATCGAGTTGAACAAAGTGGCGGTCGAAGCGGACGGAACGTATTACACGAACGGCGTGAACCTGGCCCTGATTCGGCAGTTGAACGGTGCGGAGGTAACCACCCGCGAAAGCTCGATCGAGACGCTCATGGAGCTGTACGGCTTCACCAAGGAAGAGGCCGCAGCGATCCTCCTCGCCGAACGCCTGTACCTCCGGTCGGGTGAGCATTCCGATGAGCACGAATTCCTCGCGATGATGGCATCGCTCTGCGACAGCTATCGCGCGACGCGGTGGACGCTCACAGCGGGGACCGCTTCACTGGAGCACGCACGAGAGTACTTCGCCGGTCTGGGTCTCACCGCGAAAGACATGAACGCGTTGGTCGCAGCACTCAATCGCCAGCACGCCGAAGCGAGCAGCTCTGGCAGCAAAGACTTCGCGCACGAGATGGTCGGCCTGGCGATCTTCACCGCGCCTCGCGGAGTAACCCCTGCAGGGATCATGGACCTCCTGCTGGCCGGGCAGCTCGACGAATTCTCAAGCTACAAGGGCGACGTCACCTCGACTCGATTCGGCCGCGACGATATGCAGTCCGACACCGACATGATCAACATCCACCGACGCTCCCTGAACCCCGGTGCCACCGTGCTGCAAGCGATGAGCAACTACAACAGCGAACTCGCCAGCGGAGACACCAACAGAGCCCAAGAACTCATCGACTCGCTGGGTGGCGGAGACTTCGACCAACTCAGGAGCGTGCTGACGAAAGAGGTGGAGTCGTACAACCTCGGAGACGAAGTGATGAACGACCACCTACGCACTCAGATGGCATTTGCAGCGACGTACGAACTTGACTTGGACGCCCTCACCGGAGAACTCGAAAAGTACGAAGAACTCAAGAATGGCGGCCTCGAAGCATACCTGAGCTTCTTGAAAGAAGAGCTGTCCAGATGAAACACGGAGCGCAGCGTCGGATCGCGTTGGCTCTTCTCACCGCAGCCGCGGGGACGGTGACCGTCAGCATCCTGGCATCGTGTGGACTATCCGACCCCGATTACAGGAAGCCACACCTTCTCGGCTTGGAGGAGCACTGCGAACGCGTGACTTCTCTCCTGGCGCCAGAAGGTATCAGCGCTCACTGCGACAAACATCGTTGGGCCACCATAGACGACGCCGGTGTCGCGTACTCCTTCAGCGACGACGGGATCGAGCAGATCGAAACCGACGTTGCCTCCATCAGGATTGTCGCCACCGCATTCCACGTAAAGGTGACAGTCATAACGGTGATGGTTGGCGGCGGTTACGATGCCCCCAAGGCAAAGTATGATATGCGAAACATGTCGGCTCCTCGTGCGTTCTACTGGGGTGATGATCTCGACTGGGTGCAACGCACGATCGAAGCGTCAATCTCCACGCAGGAAATGAAGGCGCTCGTCGAACAGGCCGAGCACTACCAGCAGCTCGTAAGGACCGAGCTCGACAACCTGCGATGAGGATAGACCCGGGGCTTCTTGCAAGGCGAGCTGCCGAGATGAAAACCAGACGTTGGCGTCGCTTCACGACGACTCTGTTGGCCGCAGCGACAGGGGTGGCAACCATCAGCCTCTTGGCATCGTGTGGCCTATCGGATCTAGAATACGGGCCTTACCTTCGAGGATTGGAGAAGCACTGCGAACAAGTGACTTCGCGTCTGGGGTTAGAAGGCATCAATGCTCACTGCGACGAAAATCCTCGGGTCGTCATTGAAGACGCTGGTGTCAAATACACCCTCACCGAGCATGGAATGCAATCGGTTGCAACAGACGTTGCGTTCCTCACGCACCTCGGCACGATCAAGGGCGGGAAGATCGCATCCTTCACAATCATGGTGGGCGGCGGCTACGACGCACCCAAAGCAAGCTATCCCATGAGCGATCTCTCCAAACCCAGCGCCTACTACTGGGGCGACGACCTCGACTGGGTCCAACGCACAATCGAAGCCTCAATCTCCACCCAAGAAATGAAAGCGCTGGTCGAGCAGGCCGAGCACTACCAGAAGCTCGTCAGGGCCGAACTCGACAACCTGAAATAGGACTGCGACCGCGCACCCAGCCGAACCGGTCTGACAGTTCACCGCGACCTCACTCCCGGGAACCACCCCGGTGGTACGTTTCGCATGTGAGCCGTATCGTCGCCGTGGCGCCCGTGCTGCCCGCCCGCAGCTACAGCCAGGGCGAGATCACCGCCGCGCTCCTGGCGATGATCACCAGCGACCCGGCGCGGCAGGCCGTCATGCGGCGCATCCACGCCGCCAGCGGGGTCGAGACGCGGAGCCTCGTGATGCCGCTCGAGCGGTACAGCTCGCTCGCGTCGTTCCGGGAGTCCAACGACTTCTTCATCGCCGAGGGCACCACGCTCGCCGAGCGCGCCGTGACCCAGGCCCTCGCGACCGCGGGCCTGCGCGCCACCGACGTCGACTACATGCTCTTCACCTCCGTCACCGGGATCGCCGCCCCTTCCATCGACGCCCAGCTCGTGCAGCGGCTCGGGATGCGTCCCGACGTCAAGCGGCTGCCGAGCTTCGGGCTCGGCTGCGTCGCCGGCGCGGCCGGGATCGCCCGCGTGCACGACTACCTGGCCGGGCATCCCGGCGAGATCGCGGTGCTGCTCTCAGTGGAGCTGTGCTCGCTGACCGTGCAGGCGCGCGACGACTCGATGGCCAACATCGTCGCGAGCGGGCTCTTCGGGGACGGCGCCGCGGCGGTCGTGATGGCGGGCGACGACCGTGCCCGCGAGCTCGGCCTCCCCGGCCCGGAGATCGTGGACACGCGCAGCCGCATCTACCCGGACACCGAGGACGTGATCGGCTGGGACATCGGCGGCACAGGCTTCCGCATCGTCCTGAGCGCCGGGGTGCCGGACGTGATCGATCGCAACTTCGCCGGCGACGCCCGCGGCCTCCTCGCCGAGCACGATCTGGAGGTGTCGGACGTCAGCGCCTGGGCCGCGCATCCCGGCGGCCCGAAGGTGCTGGAGGCCTTCGCCCGCTCGCTCGACCTGCCGGCGGACGCCCTGGAGGCGAGCTGGCGGTCGCTGGCGCGCGTCGGCAACCTGTCGTCGGCGGCGGTGCTGCACGTGCTGGCCGAGCAGTTGGACGCCCATCCGGCCGGGACGGTCGGGCTGCTCTTCGCGCTCGGGCCCGGCGTGACCAGCGAGCTGGTGCTGCTGCGGTGGGCGGCGGGGACGGAGGCAGCGGACACCGCCTCGCGCACGATCGGCTCGGCCGCGTGATCTGGTACACCGTCCTCATCCTCGCCACCGGCGCCGAGCGGATCGCCGAGCTCGTGGTCTCCGCGCGGAACGCCCGCTGGTCGTTCGCCCGCGGCGGCGTCGAGTACGGTCGAGCGCACTTCCCGCCGATGGTCGCCCTCCACACCGGCCTCCTGCTCGCCTGCCTGGCGGAGGTCTGGCTGCTCGACCGGCCGTTCCTGCCGTGGCTCGGCTGGCCCATGCTCGTGCTCGTCCTGGCGAGCCAGGCGCTGCGCTGGTGGTGCATCGCGACGCTCGGCCCGCGCTGGAACACGCGCGTCATCGTGGTCCCCGGCCTCCCGCTGGTCGAGCGCGGCCCGTACCGGTGGCTGCACCACCCGAACTACGTGGCCGTCGTCGTGGAGGGGTTCGCGCTCCCGCTCGTGCATACGGCGTGGATCACCGCTCTCGCCTTCACCGCGCTGAACGCGGTGCTGCTGCTGGGCTTCCGGCTCCCGTGCGAGAACCGGGCGCTCGCCTCCCTCGCCGCCGCATCGGCCTCCTCCGCGTCCGCATGACGACGGCCGAGCTCGTCGTGGTCGGCGGCGGGCCGATCGGCCTGGCGTGCGCCATCGAGGCCCGGCTGGCGGGCATGGACGTCGTCGTGGTGGAGCCCCGCGACGATCCGATAGACAAGGCCTGCGGCGAGGGCCTCATGCCGGGCGCCCTCGCGGCCCTCCACCGCATCGGGGTCGACCCGCCCGGCCACCGGCTCGACGGGATCGCCTACCTGGACGGCGCGCGACGCGTCGAGCACCGCTTCGCCGAGCGGCCCGGACGCGGCGTCCGCCGCACGGTGCTGCACCGCGAGCTGGCGCGCCGCGCCGCCGAACTGGGGACGCCGGTCGTCCGCGGACGCGTGGCCGCGCTGGCGCAGCGCAGGGACGGCGTGGAGCTGAGCCTCGCCGCCGGGGAGACGATCGACGCCCCGTGGGTGATCGCCGCGGACGGCCTCCACTCCCCCGTCCGGCGGCTGCTCGGGCTGGAGGGGCGCGCGCAGCACCCCGTCCGCCGGCGGTACGGGCTGCGCCGGCACTACGGAGTCGCGCCGTGGACCGACCTGGTCGAGGTGCACTGGTCCCCCTCGTGGAGGCCTACGTGACACCCGTGGACGACCGCACTGTCGGCGTCGCCGTGCTCGGCCCGCGCCCGCTCGACCAGGAGGCGGCGATCGCCGCGATCCCGGAGCTCGCCGGCCGCCTGGCGGGTGCGGAGCCGGTGTCGGACGCGCGCGGCGCCGGACCGCTCCTGCAGCGCTCGCGCTCCCGGGCGGCGGGCCGCGTGCTGCTGGCCGGGGACGCCTCCGGGTACGTCGACGCGCTCACCGGCGAGGGGATGCGGGTGGGGTTCGCGCAGGCGCGCGCCGCCGTCGCCGCGGTGCGGGCGGGGAACACCGAGCAGTACGAGCGGGCGTGGCGGGCGACGACGCGGGACTTCCGGATGCTGACGACCGGGCTGGTGGTCGCCGCCCGGTCGCCGTTCCGTCCGCGGATCGTGTCGACCGCGACGGCGCGGCCGCAGCTCTTCGGCGCGATCGTCGAGCGCCTGTCGCGCTGAGGCGGCTTTTCGGTCCCTCTCTGGTCTCCTGCGGCATCATCACGTAGTATGTTGCCGGTAGATGACACATGCGGTATTTTGCGAGGTGCGTTCGTGACTCTTCAAGACCTCTCCCCGGCCATCCAGGCCATCCCGGACGTGCGGGCGGAGCCCCCGCTCGCGGATGAGCGTCCGACGGAGACGCCCGACAGGCCGACCGCCGTCGCCGACACCTTGACCACAGCCAGGAAGACGACGGTCACGTTCTACCTGTCCGAGACGCTGCGCAACCGCGCCCGCGCGGCCTACCGCTCGACCTCCTTCGAGGAGAGGGACAGCAGCTGGTCCGAGATGCTGAACAAGGCCCTGATCGCGGAGGTCGAACGGCGGGAGGCCGAGTACAACCGCGGGGAGATGTTCACCGCGAGCGAGGCGCCGCTGACGCCGGGGCGCCCGATCGGGTTCTGAGCGGGGGCGGACGCACGGCGATGGGCCGGGCCGGTCCTCCGACCGACCCAGCCCCGTCGCGTGGTGCGCGTCGTCACCGCGTGCGGTGGCGGCGCTCCCTGTTCGCGGCTCCGAAGAGCAGCACGGTTCCGAGCATCGCCAGCAGTGCGGCGATCGACCCGAAGGCCAGGGCGTCCGAACCGGTGGACGCCAGCATGGAGGCCGTCGGTCCGGTGGAGCCGAGCGAGGTTTCGCCCAGCATGGACGAGCCCAGCGCGGTTTCGCCCAGCGCGGTTGCGCCCACAGCGGTGGTGGCCACCATGGCCGGGTCGGTCAGGGTCCCGGTCGTGGCTCCGAGCGCTGCGGTACCGCCGGCCTGACCCGTCCCCGTGATCGTCGTACCGGACGCGACCGGAGTGGTCACGGCACCGGTCGTCGCGCTCCCGCCGACAGCGATGGCGTCGGCGCCCACTGCGATCGGAAGCGCGACACCGATCGGCGCCTGACCACCGCCGAGGATGCTGCCGGCGCCGGAGAGGACACCGCCCGCACCCGAGGTCGTCAGACCCGACGCGGCCGGGGCCGGAGCGCCCGCCGCGGGCATGCTCGCGGCGCCGGTGGTGGCGGCGTCACCCAGGACCGCCACCGAGTTGCCGGAAGCGGTCACGGGAGCGGTCGCGTTCACCGGAACCTGCGCACCCGAGCCCACACCGTTCGCGCCCGAGGTGGTCGCACCCGAGGTCGAAGGAGCGCCAGCCGACGTCGGAGCGGACGAGGACGACCCGCCACTGCTCGCGTCACCCAGGACCGCAACCGAGTTGCCGGAAGCGTTCACCGGAGCCGAAGCGGCGACCGGCGCCTGAGCACCCGACAGCACACCACCCGAGCCGGAGGTGGTCAGACCCGAAGCCGCCGGAGGTGACGATGCCGGGACGCTCGAAGCCGTCCCGCCACTGCTCGCGTCGCCCAGCACGGCCACCGAGTTGCCGGTAGCGTTCACCGGAACCGACGCAGAGATCGGCGCCTGAGCACCCGAGCCCACACCATCCGAACCCGAGGTGGTCAGCCCCGAAGCGGGAGCAGCAGAGGTGCCGGACGCCGGAGCACCCGAACCTCCGCTCGTCGCATCCCCCAGCACCGCCACCGAGTTGCCGGAAGCGTTCACCGGAACCGACGCGGCGACCGGCGCCTGAGCACCGGCCAGCACGCCATCCGATCCCGAGGTCGTCGCGGGCGCGGCAGCCGCGGGCGCAGGTGCCGCGGCCGCCGGCGCGGTGGCGCTGGTCGCGTCGCCCGCCGCACTCACCGCGTTCCCGGACACCGTGACCGGTACGGGCACGGTGAGCAGGGCCTGGTCGCCGCCGGCGACGGACCCGAGTCCGCTGGTGGTGGCGGTTGTCGGCGCCGGCGCTGCCGGAGCGGCGGACGTGCCGGAGGCGGTGGAGTCGCCGAGCACGGCGATCCCGTTCCCGGTGACGGTCACCGGCGCCGTGACGCCGATCGCGGCCTGGTCGCCGGACGCGATGCCGCCGGATCCTGTCGTGGTCGGTGGTTCCGCGGCGTTCGCGGCCGCGGTGCCGGCGAGCCAGAGCCCGCCGACGCAGAGGGTGAACCACAACCCTCTGGAAACGTACTTGTTCATCGTTCAGCCTTTCGAGTGAGTGTCGGACTCCCGGTCGGGAGTTCGGGTTCCGTGTCCGCGCCGCGCATGTGCGCAGGGCGGAAGGAACCCACTCAGTCGGGGCTGATGTCGTGATCGAAGACGGGTGAAGTCGTGAGGTCGTCGTCCGCGGGGATACCGGCGCGGACGCCCAGGGCGGTCCCGGGTGAGGCGCTTCCGCCGAGCGCGGCCACTCCTGAGCCGTGACCGCCCGCCTGGACACCACTCGCACTCGTGCCGAGCACACCCGAGGGAGTCCCCGGCACGGGCACGTCGGAGTCGCCGTGCGGGGCGTCGGCGAGTAGCGCGGAGGGCGCACCGAAGGCCGGCGCGGAGGCCGGCGAGTGCGAAGAAGCGGGGGCGCGCGCAGTGCCCGCCGCAGTCACGCGAGCGACGGCCGGCTGGACGTCGACCGACGGGGCGGCAGACTGCTCGCCCGCGGGCGCAGCGCCGACGGGGACGGCAAGCGGCTGGACGGTGTCCGCCACGACTCCCGCGACGACCGCGAGGACGCCGTCAGCGGCGGCCGCGATCGGCGCGGTCAGCGTGCCGACGGGGTGGTTCGCGAGCAGCGACGTCACCGGGGCGAGCGGCGCGGCGAGCGTGCGCACCAGGCCGAGCGTCAACGAGGTCTGCGGGGCGGGAGCCGGGGAGGCAGGGGCCTCGGGGGCCTGTGCAGATGCCCCGGAGGCGGTCGCCGTCGCGGCCCCGCCGCCCGACGCGGGCGTCGCAGCAACAGGAGCCACCAGCTCCACCGGCGCCGCCACCACACGATCAGCCGCGTCGGCAACGGGGCTCACCACGGCCTCCACCGGCGCGGCGCCCGCCGCCTCCCGCACGTCGCTCGCCACCGGCTGGACGACCTGCCCCGCCACGTCCGCAACGGGAACCGGGGCCGCAGGGGCCACCGACGCAACGGCCGCAACCACTCCGCCCAGCGGGCTCGGCGCAGGCGGTTCCGCCGCGTTCGCCGTGCCTCCCCCGAAAAGCATCCCCAGCGCGACGATGCCACCGCCGAGGACGAGGGATCCGATCACAAGCCGCGCGGGACCGAGAGAGGAGCGCCGCTCAGGCACATCCACCACACGATCACCCCCTGATCGTCGGCCTTCCGTTCGAGACAGCTGCGAGTGTACGCCCCTGTCTACGGGACCGGAAGCGTCCGGCTCGACCGGCCGCCGCGACCGCGACGACGGCGAGGGCCGCGACGGTCATCGCCGCGCCGACCCAGAGCGGGGACGCGTAGCCGAGCCCGGCCGCGATGGTGAGGCCGCCCAGCCAGGCGCCGAGCGCGTTGCCGACGTTGAACGCGGCGATGTTCGCCCCGGAGGCCAGCGTCGGAGCGGCGTCGGCCGATCGGAGTACGCGGAGCTGGAGGCCGGGGACCGTCGCGAAGCCGAACGCCCCCATCAGCACGAGGGCGACGACCGCGGCGACCGGCTGGGCGGCGAGCAGCGCGAACGCGGCGAGGATGACCGCGAGCACGGCCAGCACGACCAGCAGCGTCCCGTCGATCGAGCGGTCGGCGAACCGGCCGCCGATCGCGTTCCCGGCGAACAGGCCGAGCCCGAACAGGATCAGCAGCCACGGGACCGCGGCCGCGGGGAAGCCGGAGAGCCCGGTCAGGGTGTAGGCGATGTAGGTGAACGCCCCGAACATCCCGCCGAAGCCGAGGACGGTCGCCGCCAGCGAGAGCCAGAGCTGGCCGGAGCGGAAGGCCCGGAGCTCGGTGCGGAGGCCGGACGCCTGGGCGGACGTCGCGGGGCCTCCCGGCACGAGCACGGCGACGCCGACCAACGCCAGCACCCCCACCACGGTGATCGCCCAGAAGGTCGACCTCCAGCCGAACTGCTGGCCGAGCAGCGTCCCGAACGGCACGCCGAGGACGTTGGCGGCGGTCAGACCGGTGAACATGATGGCGATGGCCCGCGCCTTCCGGCTGGGGTCGACCAGGCTCGCGGCGACCACCGAGCCGATGCCGAAGAAGGCGCCGTGGCAGAGGGCGGCGACGAGGCGTCCGGTGAGCATCGTCGGGTAGTCGGTGGCCAGGGCGGAGATCGCGTTGCCGAGGATGAACAGCACCATCAGCCCCAGCAGCACCGTCTTGCGCGGGAGGCGGGTGACGGCGGCGGTCAGGCCGATCGCGCCGGCGGCGACGGCGAGCGCGTAGCCGGAGATGAGCCAGCCGGCCGCGGCGGCGTCGACGTGGAAGTCGGCGGCCACCTCGGGCAGCAGGCCGGCGATGACGAACTCGGTGAGGCCGATGCCGAAGCCGCCCAGCGCGAGGGCGATCAGGCCTGCAGGCATGAGAACTCCTGGGAAAGTCGGGGATGGGAGGGCGACCGCGTACACTAAGTACTTGCAGACGCGTCCTAAATAGTTGCACATGCAATTACTTTTCGCAAGCACGAGCCACGAACCGAGCACCGAGGAGACCGCACATGGGCATCGCCGACGACGCCGTCGAAGTGCGCGCACAGGGCTGGCGCACCCTCGCCGCCCTCCACAACTTCATCGAGAACGAGCTGGAGAAGGCGCTCTCCCGCGCGGCCGGCCTCTCCGTCGTCGAGTACACCGTGCTCGACGCGCTCAGCCGGCAGGACGGCTGGCACATGCGCATGCAGCAGCTCGCCCGCGCCAGCGCGCTGAGCCCGTCCGCGACCACCCGGCTGGTCAACCGGCTGGAGGAGCGCGGCCTCCTGACCCGCATCGACTGCCTGGACGACCGGCGCGGCATCTACACCGAGCTCACCTCCGGCGGCCACGAACTGCTCGACAGCGCCCGTCCGGTGCACGACGACGCGCTGGAGGCCGCCCTTCAGGAGGCGCACAGCATCCCCGAGCTCGCCCCGCTCCTCGACGCCCTGCCGCAGCTCGCCCTCGCCCGGAGCTGACACTCTCGCCGAGGGGCGCCTTAACGCCCCTGAAACGGGCCGGTGGGGCGTTTGCGCGCCCTTCGGCGGGGTCGCGCAGATGCGGCGCGCTGTCAAGTCTGGCGGGCTCGCCTGGCCTGGGCGTATAACGGGGGGCATGGCCGACGCGATCACGACCTGGATCGACCGCTATCGCCGCGCGTGGGAGACGAACGACCCGGACGACATCCGGGCGCTCTTCACCGAGGACGCGAGCTACCGCACCGAGCCGTTCGCCGAGCCGTGGGACGGCCACCTCGAGATCGTGGAGGGCTGGCTCGACGCGCAGGACGACCCGGGCTCGGTCGACTTCGAGTGGCGGCTGCTCGGCCAGGACGGGGCGCAGTACTTCGTGGAGGGCGTCACCGACTACCACGACGGGCCGACCTACTCGAACCTGTGGGTGGTGGTGCTGGCCGCCGACGGCCGCGCCGAGGAGTTCACCGAGTGGTGGATGGAGCAGCAGGCCTGAGCCGGCGCCCGACGCCGCTCAGAGCAGGCCGCCCAGCCAGAGCCCCAGCCCCGCCGCGGCGAGCGCGAGGATCAGCATCCCCGCGCCGTTGAACAGCGCCGCCCGGTACCTCCGCTGCTGCGCCAGCCGCACGGTCTCGTAGCTCGCGGTGCTGAACGTCGTGTAGCCGCCGAGGAACCCCGTGCCGAGGATGGCGCGCCACTCGGGCGGCAGGCCGTGCGCGAGCGCCAGCCCGGTGACGAGCCCGAGCAGGAACGACCCCGTCACATTGATGACCGTGGTGCCGAACGGGAAGTTGATCCGGAACCGGCTGCGCAGCACCCCGTCGAGCACCAGCCGCGCCACCGCTCCGAGGCCGCCCGCGACAGCGACGGCGAGCACCAGCAGCGGCGTCACTCGGCCGCCCCCGCCCGGCGCGCACGTCGCCTCCCGAGCGCAGCGGCCGCCGCGATCCCCGCGACCGACGCCAGCGCGCCGATCAGGATCGTCGCCACCGCGTACCCGATGCCGCCGCCGGGGTTGTGCGCCGCGAACAGCCCGTCCGTGTCCACCGCGAACGAGCTGTACGTCGTGTACCCGCCGAGGATGCCGGTGCCGGCGAACAGCCGCAGGTCACGGCGCCGCCCGGCGTCCGGTCCGCGCAGGGCCAGCGCCTCCAGCAGCCAGCCGAGCACGAACGCGCCCGTCACGTTGATGACGAGCGTGATGAGCGGGATGCCGGCCACGGTCGGCACGGCGGCCGACAGCAGGTAGCGCACCGTGGTGCCGATCGCGCCGCCGGCGAAGACGAGCAGGACGGAGCGCCAGTGCAGGTGCACCGGCAGCGGGGTTCTCGCGGACACGCGGCATCCACCCTTCAGAACGAAGCGCAGGAACTATCAGCGACCGTCGCGGTTCGGGCCGTCGGCCCCGGCGAGATCCATCGCCGCTGGACCACTATACCGGCGGGTCCTCCCACGGCAGCGCCTGCGACCCGCTGACCGGCGCCAGCGGCACCACGATCACGGGCCGGTGCTGCCGGTGCGCCAGGTGCACCGCGACCGAGCCGTTGAAGAACTCGCGGAGGCTGCCGCGCAGGCCCGCCTCGCGTGTGCCGACCACGATGTACCGCGCGTCCATCTCGTCCGCGAGGCGGGCGAGCGCCCAGGCCGGGTCGCCCGCGAGCTGCTTGAGCGAGTACGGGACGCCGCGGCCGTTCAGCGTCGTGCGGATGTCGGCCTCCAGCTCGGCGTCGAACGTCTCGTCCTCCACCTCGGGGAGGTCCGGGTCGTACGGCAGCGCGACGACAGTGCCGTCCACATAACTGGAGACCAGGTACCGGTTCGGGTCGACGTTGGCGCACACCAGCGGGACGTCCAGGTCGTCGGCGAGCCGCGCCGCCGCGTCGAGCACCGCGGTCGGCTGACCGGGGACGACCGCGACGAGCACTCCCCCGGGTCTGATGCCGGCCGATCCGCCGCCGCCCGCGCCATTGCCGCCGATGCCGCTCATGCGACTAGTGTGCACTATCCCGTGGGCCACGCGGAGACGGCACTCCCTTGGCTCGCCCCCAGTGGTGGGGTACGTTCGGACGCGAACCCAGGGAGGCCATGCATGACCGAGAACAAGGCCGCGCTCCCCCGCGAGCGCCGCCGGACCACGCGCGGACTGCGCCCGCTGCCGGAGCTGACGCGCGACGCAGCAGCCCAGCTCAAGCGGCTGCTCAGCGCCGAGCTGGCCCTGTTCAAGGCCGAGATGACGGCGAAGGCGAAGGCGGCCGGGGTGGGCGTCGGCCTCCTGGTCGGCGCCCTGGTGTTCGTGTTCTTCGCGCTCGGCGTCCTCGTCACGGCCGCGGTGTTCGCGTTCGCGCTCATCGTCCCCGGCTGGCTCGCGGCACTCATCGTCGCGGGCATCCTGATCGTGCTGGCGATCATCGTCGCCCTCATCGGCCGCGGCATGCTGAAGCGCGGGATGCCGCCGGTCCCGGAGGACCTCGGGCCGGAGCTGAAGGCCGACGTCCAGGCGTTGAAGGGGGAGCAGCCGTGAGCGGCAAGGGGATGAACACGCTGAAGCTCGAACTGGAGGAGACCCGCGACCAGCTCGCCGGGACCCTCGACGACATCTTCGCCACCTTCAACGTGCGCGTGCAGATCCGGTCGCACCCCGTCGCCGCCGCGGCGGTGTTCCTGGCGGTGCTGGCTGGCGCCGCCGCTCTCGTGGCGCGAGGGATCGCGCGTGGCCGCTGAGGCCTCCCGGCCCCGTCTGCCGTGGGGCTACATCCTCAAGCGCACGCTGCGCAGCTTCGGCCAGGCGTCGTGCACCGACCTCGCGGCGGGACTCACCTACTTCGGCGTGCTGTCGCTGTTCCCGGCGATGATCGCGCTCGTCAGCGTCCTCGGCCTGGTCGGTCAGAGCAAGTCGGGCATCGACGCGCTGTTCCAGATGGTCGACCAGCTCGCGCCGGGGATGCTCACCGTCGTGCGCGCCCCCATCGAGAACCTGGCCGCCTCCCCCGCGACCGGGATCGCCCTCGTCGTCGGCACCATCGGTGCGATCTGGTCGGCGTCCGGGTACGTCGGCGGCTTCGGCCGCGCGCTCAACCGCATCTACGACGTGCGGGAGGGCCGCACGTTCTTCGCATTGCGCCCGGTCCAGCTCGGGGTCACGATCGCCGCCCTCGTGCTCATCTCGGTCGTCGCCGTCCTGCTCGTGATCTCCGGCCCGATCCTGCAGGCGCTCGGCGACGCCCTCGGCATCGGGGACGCCGCCAAGACCGCGTGGTCCATCCTCCGTTGGCCGGTCGTGGTGTTCGCGCTCGTGCTGCTCGTCGCACTGCTGTACTCGGCGACGCCGAACGTGCGGCAGCCGCGCTTCCGCTGGCTCACTCCCGGAGCCGTCGTCGCGATCGTGCTCCTCGGCGTCGCGTCGGCGCTGCTGGCCTTCTACGTGGCGAACTTCGGCAACTACGACAAGACCTACGGCACGCTGGCCGGGATCATCGTGTTCCTGCTCTGGATCTGGGTCGCGAACGTCGTCCTCCTGCTCGGTGCGGTGTTCGACTCGGAGATCGCCCGCGCCCGCGAGCTGATGGCCGGCAAGGAGGTCGAGCAGGGCCGCGCGCTGCCGCTGAAGTCGGACAAGCTGATCGTCAAGGCTGAAGACGCGGATGCGGCCGACATCCTGGCGGCGCGGGCGATCAGGCGCCGATACCGCTGAGCGCCCCGCGGGCCCTGTCGATTCGGCGGCGCGCGGTTCGACGTCCTGGTGACGACAGAGAGGATCACTCATGGCCCAGTTCGCCATCTTCATCTACGGAAACGGCGTCGCCGGCAGCCCTGAGGAGCTCGCCGAGCACGACCGGCACTCGGAGGACCTGATCGCCGACGGCTCGCTGACCGCCGCGTTCGCGCTCGCGCCGTTCACGGAGGCGACCTCCGTCCGCGGCGACGGCGTCACCGACGGACCGTACACCGAGAGCAAGGAGATCATCGCGGGCATCGGCATCGTGGAGGCCGCCGACAAGGCGGCCGCACTCGCGATCGCCCGCCGCAACCCCGCCACCTGGCAGGGCGGCGGCGTGGAGGTCCGCGAGATCGTCGGCTCGTACATTCGCGCGGGAGAAAGCTCCGATACCCTCCTGCCATGAGCGGTGAGGGATCGACGGAGCACGACGCGCGACCCGGGCACGACGTCCCGGACAGCAGAGGGCGCACCGGGCTGCACCGCACCGGGCGTTCGGCCACCGGCAACCCCGCCGTCCGCGTCACCGACGTGGAGGTCGTGTCCGACGGCTGGCACGTCCTCCGCCGGACCACCTTCGACTACCGCGGGCGCGACGGCGCGTGGGTGACGCAGTCGCGGGAGACCTACGACCGCGGCAACGGCGCGACCGTGCTGCTGTACGACCCCGCCGCGCGCACGCTGCTGCTCACCCGGCAGTTCCGCCTCCCGGCGTACGTCAACGGCCACCCCGACGGGATGCTGGTGGAGGCCGCGGCCGGCCTCCTGGACGGGGACGCCCCCGACGAGGCGATCCGCCGCGAGGCCGCCGAGGAGCTGGGCGTGCGGGTGGGCGACCTCCGCCACCTGTTCGACCTGTACATGAGCCCGGGCTCGGTGACCGAGCGCGTCCACTTCTACGCGGCCGAGTACCGGCCGGGCGAGATCGTCGGCGGGGGCGGCGTGGCCGAGGAGGGCGAGGAGATCGAGCCGGTCGTCGTGGGATATGACGAGGCACTGGCGATGGTCGCGGACGGGCGGATCGTGGACGGGAAGACCGTCATCCTGCTGCAGTGGGCGGGGTTGAACCTGTTCTGAGGGTTACGGTCGACGCTCGTCAGTGCTGCAGGAACCGCTCCACCAGCAGGCTCACCCCGATGAGCACCATCATCGCGCCGGACAGCTTCCCCACCACCGCGAGAGCGCGCGGCCGGGACCGCAGCAGCCGGCGGGCGAGCAACGCGACCAGCGTGTAGATGACCGCGATATCGACCAGCTGGATCGCACCGAGCACCAGCATCTGGATGGCCGGCGCCATCCCGGTCGGCGACGTGAACTGCGGCAGGAGTGCGAGCAGCAGCAGGAGGCCCTTGGGGTTGAACCCGGAGACTCCCGCGCCGCGGAGGAACTGGGAGGTCGCGCTCCCGACGATCGGCTCGCCGTGCGGCCCAACCGGCTCGGCGCGCTTGAGGAGGGCGGTGACCCCGAGCCAGATCAGGTACGCGCCACCGCCGAGCGTGAGCGCGGTGAGGACCACCGGGAACCGCGTGACGAGCGCGCCGACACCGAGCGCGACCGCCGCGATGACCAGTGCGTAGGCGGTCAGCATCCCGAGGATCGAGGGTGCGGCGGACTTGGCGCGTACGCCGGCGCCGATGATGTAGGCCCAGTCGGCGCCGGGCGTCAGCGTGAGCAGGACGGCGATCGTCCAGAACTGCGCGACCAGTGCGGGATTCATGTCGCAGAAGCTACGGCAATAGTTGCGAAAGGTGCTTCGCAATCTGCGACGGAAACGCCGAAACAGCGGGAGAATAGTTCACATGGACAGCCTCGACCGGGAGATTCTCTCAACCCTCCAGCAGGACGGCCGCATCAGCGTGACGGAACTGGCCTCCCGGGTCGGGCTGAGCCTGTCGGCGTGCCACCGCCGGGTCCGCGAACTGGAGCAGACGGGCGTCATCGAGCACTACCGCGCGGTGGTGTCGCCGACCGCGGTCGGGCTGACGTTCGAGGCGATCGTGTTCGTGACGGTCAGCCGCACCGACCCGGACACGGTCGGCGCGTTCGAGGAGGCGGTGGTCGCCATCCCGAACGTGATCGAGGCCGAGCGCCTCTTCGGCGACCCGGACTACATGTTGCGCATCCTGACGCCGAGCCTGGCGGCCTACCAGGAGCTGTACGACGGCGAGCTCGGCGGGCTGCCGGGGATCCAGCGGATGACGTCGACGCTGGTGATGAAGCGTCTGGGGTCGGGGGTGGCGGTGCCGTTGCCGTAAGAGCGGTGGCCGATTCGGCACGAATGGCGTGATTGCCTTGCTCACAGCCGCGATTCGTCACGAATCGTGCCCGGATCAGCCGTAGCGGAGCGTCGCCCCCTGCGACTTCAGGAAGTCGATGTGCACGTGGTTACAGGTGTCGTCGAACGGCGCGAAGTTCTGCACGCTGATCGAGCCGCGGCACTCCGCCTGGCCCAGGCCGGAGCCCTTCGGCACCAGGGGGTCGAGGAGGCGGATGAGCTGGAGGGACTTGGCGTCGCCGCCGGTGAGGGCCGAGCCGTTGAGGAGGAAGAAGTCGACCGCGTGGCCGCCGCCGTCCGCGTAGTGGGCGGAGTCGGTGCCCGCGCCCTCGATCTGGCCCGTGCACTTGCGGTTGATGTCGCTGACGCCGACCTGGCTGAAGTTGTCCAGGGCGACCGAGATCGCCTGGAGGACGCGGTAGTCGACGCCGCAGCCGGGGACGACCTTGCCCTCGGCCAGGTTCGCGATCTCCGGGATGTGGTTCGGCGTGGAACCGACCAGGCGGCCCGCGGCGACGGCGCCCATGAGCTGCACGGCCAGGGCCTGCACCGTGGGCGACACGGCGGTGTTGGTGGTCGAGTCGAGGGCCTGCGGGCTCTCGGCGATACCGAGGCCGTCGCGGGAGACGACCTGCGCGGTGGCGTCGCCGCCGGTCAGGGTCTGCACGGCGAGGGCGGTGCGCGCGGCGCCGGCGACGGAGGCCTCCCCCGTCGTCGCGTACGCCGGGAGGGAGGCGGTGCCGAAGAACGCGGTCAGCGCGACGAGCACGAAGAGGTGGAAGCCGCGGCGGTGGCGGCTCTCGGTGTGGAGCTTTCGGTAGATGCCGCGACGGGGGTGGCGCGGGTTCGCCGGATCGGCGACCGAGGGGCCGGCCGCGACCTGCGTGGCGGGGACGGACGACTGCTGCGCGGCGGCGGCGGCACGGCGCTCGGCGCGGGACGGGCGGGTCGGCTTCACGACGACGCGCTCGCGGACGACGCGCTTCTTCTTCCGCGGTGCGGTGTGCTGCTCATCCGTGCGACGGCGGGCGACGGCGCTCTCGGCGACGACGTTCTCCGCGACGACGCTCTCGGCCGCGGGGGCCGCGGCCGCGGGGTCCCGGCCGCCAGGGTCTCGGCGAACAGCGACGCGATGCCGTCCTCCGGAGCGGCCTGCGACGCGACAGGTGCGACCTGTGCCTTCGCGGCCGGCGTCCGACGCGCCTGGGCACGCTCGGCCTCCAGCGCGGCACGGCGGCTCATCGGCGCAGGCGCGGCGGGCGCCGCCGGGACGACAGGTGCGGCGGGGGCCAGCGACTCGGCCCGCGTGAAGTCCGTGATCGGGTCGGCGACTGCCTGCGTCTGCTCGTCCACGTCGAGTACGACGGGTCCCCGAGTACTGCGGCGAGGCCGCAAGGGGGCAGAGGACTCGGGCAAAAAGGGCCTTCCTGGACGAACTGAACCCGCCTGGGACGGTCGGGTCCGAGCGCCGCGGGGGGACGACGCTTTCAGGCGTACCGATCATTCTTATCAAATTTCCGCTGGACGTTCTATCAATGCAGACGAATAGATCGCACCAATTCGGGGCACGACGCCCCTGAACGGGCGAACTCGCGGATGAATGGAGGTCGCCGGAATCCCGCGAGATGCCGGGGGCGGGGCGCATTCCGCGCGTTCGGGTCGCGCGGAAACCACCCCGGCCCTGACGAAGACGGATGCAGGTCCGATCACCTTGAAGGTAACCCTTCGAGTCCGCTCAGACGCCACCGGGTACGGCTGCTACGACTGGCGTTCGCACGCCGGACGGGTGCTAGGGAACGACCACCGCGAGCTCGACCCGGCCGGCGACCTCCTGCAGCGCGACGTCCCCCGCTCGGCGAGCTGGCGGAGCCCGATCCCGGGCACGGCGGTGGTCAGCGCCCCTCCGGAGACGATCACGACCGAGACGCCGTCGCCGGACGCCGGGAGCACGTCGAGCGTGACCTCCGACCCGTCGCCGTGGCGTACCGCATTCGCCAGGCCCTCCGAGATCGTGTCGATCACCGCGGCGGCGCGCACGGGCTCGCGCAGACGCTCCCACACGTCGTCGCCGAACGACGACCGCAGCGGGATGGCGCACGCCCAGCTCTCGACCAGCGCAGTGATCCGCTCCGCGGCGTCCGGCTCCACGCGCGGCGCGCTCAGCTCGGCACGGATGCTCGACACCACCCTGCGCAGCTCGGCCGACGCGTCCGCCGGCGGTCCAGCCGCCAGGGCGAGGGCGGAGGCGATCAGCTCGGACTGGACTCCGGAATGCAGCAATCGCGCGAGCGCGGCCCGCTCCCGCTCGAAGTCGCTCCGGATGGCGGCCGCCGCGCGGATGTTCTCCTGGACCGCCTCCTCGAGCTCGCTCTGATCCCGGCGCACCTGGGCCGTGAGAGAGGCGACGAACGCGACCCCGAGGCCGACCAGCCAGTACGAGGCGGCCTCGAACCAGACCAGCTCGGGATCGCCTCCCATCAGCCGGACCGTGATCTCGCTGCTCGTTGAGAGCAGCACGCCGATCACGACGTAACCGACCGCAAGGGCCACCGCACGCAGCGCGGGTGGGGTCCGGGTGGCCGCGAGCCCCAGCAGCGCGTTCCCTCCCCACATCACGAGAAGGCCGCACACCAGCGGGGGAGGCAGAACAACAGGCCGTACTGCCAGACGCCGAACGGGAGCACCATCACCGCGAAAAGCACGGCCAGCAGGAGTGGAGGGGCCGCCTGCATCCCGCCGAGCACGGAGGCGATCCAGTCGCGCCGGCGCACACGGCCCGCGTCGGACTCCTCCCCGGCAGGAGCGTCGGTGTCGAAGACCCGGTGGCTGGCCGGTCGGACGACCTGCTCGGCCACCTCGCGGAGCAGATTCGCCGCGTCGACGGGACGGATCCCGTGACTCTCGGCCGCGACGGTCGCGCGCTCCAGCCCTTCCGAGACGGCGTCCAGGGCGGAGTCCCGCAGAGCCTGCGCACGGTCCGCCGCCCGCACCGCATCGCGAGCCGAGGCCTCCCGCGCCGCGCGCAGCCGTCGATAGACGCCGAGATGGTCTTCGACGAGCTGGACGCCGATCGCGATGAGCGAGAACACGGCGACGGTCGTCACCAGGTTGATCGCCATCCGCCCGCCGAGATCACCGGCCGCGGCGGGGATGCCCAGCAGCCATCCTGCGGCGAGGAAGAGGACGGGACGGAGGACGCCGATGACGGCGAACACGGCGAACACCGTGGCTGCCCGTGCCGCTGCCGGCGTGACCCGGAGCAGCGCCCGGCCCACCAGCAGCAGGAGCCCGACCGCCAGGTGCTCGACGGAGGCCACCGCGAGGACCGCCCACGGCCCGCCGGTCACGTACTGCAGCCCCGACATCACGGTCAGCGCGATCGGGGCCGTGATCAGCCACGTCCACCAGGTGATGGCGTGACGGCCCGTCGCCTGCGCGACGATGCGCCGGACCCGCGAAGCGACGGACGGGTTCACAATCCCGACCCCGGGTCGCCGTACGTCGCCGTGTAGAGGGTCGCGGCCGCCACCCGCGGGGCGATGCCATCGTCACCGCCGAGGCCGAGTGCCTGGAAGACGCGCTCCACGCTCTTCTCGACCGCCCGCACCGAGACGCCGCGCCGGCGGGCGATCTCCGCGTTCGTGAGTCCCGCGGCGAGCAGCCGCGTCGTCTCGCGCTGGGCCGGGCTCAGCCGGACCAGCGCGCCCTGCGAGCCGGTCGCGCCGGTCAGGTGCTCGACGGGCCGGTCGGCCAGGACGGCCTCCGCGGCGTCGACCAGCTCGGCGACCGACCCGATCGCGCCCTTGTTGACGAAGGAGGCCCCCTCGACGGTGTCGCGGGCCTGGGCCGCCGCAGCCTCCCGCGACAGGTTGCTGAGGAACAGCACCGCGACGTGCGGGGCGCGCTCGCGGACGATCGTCGCCAGCTCCACGCCGTTGGGCCGGGAGCCGAGGTCGATGTCGGTCACGAGCAGGTCGGGGTCGGCGTCGTCCACGAGCCGCAGCGCGTCCACCGCGGAGGGCGCCGCGGTGACCTCGAATCCGCGCTGCGCGAAGGCGTCGGCCACGAGCGAACGCATCAGGGCGTGGTCCTCGACCACGAGGACCCCCTGCGCCACATACCGACCGCCACGTGGAAAGAATAACCGGGCGGATGGAATGCTTCTGCCGGGCCGCGCGCCCCCAGTTCGGGACACGCGACCCGCCGACGGCTGCGCGGCCCGCACGCGCGACGGCTCGCGAAGGATGTTGCCCGCCCCGGGGTTCGCGCGGCCCGGGGCGGGCGGTCTGGGTCAGCCGCGGACGAACCGCAGCGTGACGATCTCGAAGGGACGCAGCGCGAGCGTCGTCGCGGCGTCGCCCGTCGCGCGCTCCAGCAGGTCGGTGCGCTCGATGCGCTCGTACGGGAAGCCCACCGCGAGCGTCGTCGACGCCCGCGAGCCGTGCGCCTCGTACAGGCGGACGACGACGTCGCCCGAGCCGTCCTCGGCGAGCTTGACGGTCTCGACCACGACTCCCGCCGACGAGGAGGCGACGAGCGGCTCGCTCGCGGCCGCCGCCGGGCGCAGCGGGAGGTTGAGCCGGTAGCCCGCCTCGATCGCCGCGTCCACGCCCCCGACCACGAGGGAGCTGCGCAGCGCGTGCTCGCCCTGGTCGGCCTCCGGGTCCGGGAAGAGCGGCGCGCGCAGGAGGGTCTGGCGCACCAGCGAGTAGGTGCCGCCTCCCTCGCGCTCGTGCCGGGTGATGTCGTGGCCGTAGGTCGCGTCGTTGGCGACGCCGACGCCGAAGCCGGGCTCGGACACGTGCACCCAGCGGTGGGCGCTGGTCTCGAACCGGGCGACATCCCAGCTGGTGTTGGTGTGCGTGGGCCGGTCGATGTGCCCGAACTGGATCTCCGAGCGGGCCGACGTGGTGTGGACGTCGACCGGGAAGCCGAGCTTCAGCATCCGCTGGCGCTCGTGCCAGTCGACGTGGGTCTCGATGTCGAGCGCGGGCGACCCGGCGGCGAGGGTCATCGTCTGCGTCACCGTGGAGGAGCCGAAGCGGCGGATCAGGCGCAGCGACACCGACTCGGGCGTCTCCGCGGCGACGTCGAGGGACTCCACCCGCGTAAGGTCCTCCCCCGCGAGCCGGTACTCGATGTCGACGTCCCAGGCGTCCCACTGCGTGGGGGTGTCCCGGAAGAGCTGGAGGAGGTTCGCGCGGGTGCCCGCGGGTACCACCTCCCGGCCGGTCGCGAGCTCCACGATCGAGGGGATGAGCCCCTCGGCGTCCACCGTGACCGCGATGCGGTCGTTGATCAGCCGGAAGCCGTCGCCGTCGGGCTCGACGCGGGCGTCGGAGCCGCGCGCCGGGACGCCGATGCCGCCCGGGGCGATCCCGTCCACCCGGTACGGGGAGGCGTTGGCGACGGCGTCCGAGTCGGTCGCGCCCGCGGCGAGCGCCGCCAGCGACCTCCCGATCACGTCCTCCAGGCTGCGCGCCACCGCCGCGTAGTTCTCGACGGCCTGGTCGTGCACCCAGCCGATGGACGACCCGGGCAGGATGTCGTGGAACTGCTGCAGCAGCACCGTCCGCCAGGCCTCCCGCAGCTCCTCCGCCGGATACACCGCACCGGCGCGGACCGCCGCGGTCGCCGCCCACAGCTCCGCCTCGTGCAGCAGCGCCTCGCTGCGGCGGTTGCCCTGCTTGGTGCGCGCCTGCGAGGTGTAAGTGCCGCGGTGGAACTCCAAATAGAGCTCCCCCGCCCACACCGGCGCCGGGTCGAACTCGGCGCGCGCGGCGTCGAAGAACGCGGACGGCGCCGCGACCCGAACGGTCGGCGAGCCCTCGAGGTCGGCCGTGCGCGCGGCCGCGGCGACCATCTCGCGGGTCGGCCCGCCGCCGCCGTCGCCGAACCCGAACGGCACGAGCGAGGTGTTCGCGCGGCCCTTGTCGGCGAAGTTCTGCTCGGCGTGGGCGAGTTCTCCCCGGAGAGGATCGAGTTGTAGGTGTCGACCGGCGGGAAGTGCGTGAAGATGCGCGTGCCGTCGATGCCCTCCCAGTCGAAGGTGTGGTGCGGGAACGTATTGGTCTCGTTCCACGAGATCTTCTGGGTGAGGAAGTAGTCCATCCCGGCCTCGCGCGCGATCTGCGGGAGCGCGCCCGAGTAGCCGAACGAGTCGGGCAGCCAGACCTCGCGCGGCTCGTAGCCCAGCTCCTCCAGGAAGAACCGCTTGCCCTCCACGAACTGGCGGGCCAGCGCCTCCGAGCCGGGCATGTTGGTGTCCGACTCCACCCACATCCCGCCGACCGGCACGAAGCGGCCCTCGGCGACGCGCACGCGGATGCGCTCGAACAGCTCGGGGTAGAACCGCTGCATCCACGCGAACTGCTGGGCCGACGAGCACGCGAACACGAAGTCCGGGTCCTGGTCCATGAGGTCGAGGACGTTGGAGAAGGTCCGCGCGCACTTGCGGATGGTCTCGCGCACCGGCCACAGCCAGGCGGAGTCGATGTGCGCGTGGCCCACCGCGAACACCTGGTGCGCGGTCGCAGCGGCGGGCGACGCCAGCACGCCGGCGAGCGCGGCGCGGCCTGCCCCAGCGGTCGCACCGACGTCGAACGGGTCGACCGCCGTCACCGCGTCCTCCAGCGCGGCGAACAGTGCGGCCCGACGCGGGGAGGTCGCCGGGAGCTCGGCGGCCAGGCCGCGCACCGTGAAGATGTCCTGGATCAACTCCCACACCTCCCGGTCGCGGTGGACGACGTCCACCCGGCGCAGCGTGTAGATGGACTCCGTCGGCGCGGTCGACTTGCGGCCGACCGGCGTCGGCCGGAACGACCAGTCCGACCCCACGTCGGGGTTGGAGGCCGCCTCCACGAACAGCTCGAACGACTCCCCAGGCGCCGCCTGCAGCCGCACGTAGTTGTTGAGCGGCTCCAGCGCCTTGACGATCGTGCCGTCCGTCGCCCAGACCAGCCCCTCCGCCTGGAAGCCGACCTGGCCGGCGGTGAAGCCGAGGTCGACGACCAGCTCCACGTCATCGGGAGCGGCCTCCCACTCGGCCGGGACCGTCCCGGTCACACGGAACCAGACCGTGCCCCACGGCCGCCCCCACGGCCTCCCGACGGCGAACGGCTCGAACGCGCCCTCCACCGCCTGCGCGAACGGCACCGGCTCGTCCGGCACCTCCCACGCCTCCACGGCCACCGGGACGGACGCCCGTTCGAGGGCGGGCGTCAGGCGCTCGCGGACGAAACGGTCGACCCGCAACTCGGCGAGCTGGTTCTGCTGGTACAAGGAGGACTCCTTCTATATAAGAGGTACGGCTAGCCCTTGACGGCCCCGGCGAGCGCGGAGGAGCCGCCCAGCGCACGGGACACGATCACGTAGAGCGCGATGACGGGCACGGAGTAGATGAGCGAGTAGGCGGCGAGCTGGCCGTAGGCGACCGCGCCGTACTGCCCGAAGAACGTGAAGATGCTCACAGCAGCCGGCTGATTCTGCGGGCTGAGCAGCAGCACGAACGGGACGAAGAAGTTGCCCCACGCGGCGACGAACACGTAGATGAACACCACCGCGATCCCCGGCCGCACGAGCGGGACGACGACCGTCCACAGCGTCTTCATGCTGGACGCGCCGTCGACCCAGGCCGCCTCCTCCAGGGAGATCGGCACGGAGTCGACGAAGTTCTTCGTCATCCAGATGGCCATGGGGAGCGATGACGCCGCCATGAACAGGATCGTCCCACCGAGCGAGTCGATCAGGTTGAGCGACACGAACAGGCTGTAGACCGGCACCATCATCGCGGTGATCGGCAGGCAGGTCCCGAACAGGATCGCGTAGAGGAACGGCCGGTTGAACCGGTTGCGGTATCGCGACAGCGGGTAGGCGGCGAGCACCGCGATGATCACGGTGAGGACCGCGCACCCGGCCGACAGCAGGAGGCTGTTCCACAGTGGCACGAACGCCAGCTCGGGCGTGAGCACCTTCTGGAAGTTGTCCAGCGTCCACTGCTTCGGCCACGCGACCGAGAGGGTCGCGCTGCCGTCGAACGAGGCCAGCACCACCCACACCAGCGGCAGCACGAAGACCACGCCGATCAGCAGCAGCAGGATGTTGGCCGTCCACTTGAGGGCGATGCCGTTGGGCGACGAGAGCTTCATCAGTCCACCTCCGTCTTGAGTGCGCGTACGTAGACGATCGCGAAGACCGCCCCGACGAGCAGCAGGATGGTCGCGATCGCGGTGCCGTAGCCGAGCTCGGAGAACTTGAACGCCTCCTGGTACGCCAGCACCGGCAGGGTCATGCTCTTGTTGCCCGGTCCGCCGCCGGTCATCACGTAGATGAGCGTGAAGACCGACAGCGTCTGCAGCGTGATGAGCATGAGGTTGGTGGAGATGCTGCGCCGGATCATCGGCAGCGTCACGAGGAAGAACCGCTTCGCCCCGTTGGCGCCGTCGACCTCCGCCGCCTCGGTGATCTCCGGCGGCACCTCTTGCAGCGCGGCCGAGTAGACCAGCATCGAGAACGCCGCGCCGCGCCAGGTGTTGGCGAGGATGATCGACAGCATCGGGAAGGCGAACAGCCACGACGGCCCGACGATGCCGAACCCGGCGAGGATCGCGTTGAGCGTGCCGTGCTGGCTGAAGAACGCGTACGACGCGAACGCCGCCACGATCTCCGGCAGCACCCAGGCGCCGACCACGAAGGTCGAGACGAGGGCGCCGACCCAGCGGCTGCCGCTGCGCATCAGAAGGGCGAGCACCATGCCGACGATGTTCTGGCCGATCACCGCGGAGCCGATCAGGAAGACCAGGGTCAGCCAGACCGAGACCGGGAAGTCCGGGCTCTTGAAAAGGTCGATGTAGTTCTGGAGGCCCACCCACTCCGCCGACGCCGCCGCCGAGCCGGTGAGCGACATGTTGGTGAACGAGCCGTAGAACGACGACAGGATCGGCCCGACCAGGAAGACGACCAGCAGGCCGATCGCCGGGACCAGGGGGACGGCCCGGGCGAGCGAGCGCCGGGCGTGTGCGCGCGAACGTGTCTTCGGACCGCGCGGCGGCCGGACCGGGGTGGTCCGGCCGCGCGCGTCGGTGCCGACGGCATCCAGAGTGGAGGTCACCTTACTTCGACTCCGTCTTGTCCTTACCGACGATCCCCACGACCGAGTCGTCGTAGGTCTTGGCGGCCTGCGCCGGCGTTGCCTGCCCGGTCATCACCGACTCCATCGCCACCTGGATGCCGTTGGAGATCTTCGGGTAGTCCGGGGTCGCCGGGCGGAACTTGGTGACGGCGACCAGCGAGGAGAAGAACTCCGACGTCGGGTTGGAGGTCTTGTACTTCTCGTCGTTCGCGACGTCCTTGCGCACCGGGATGCCGGCCGTGTTGATGTTGTACTCGAGCGAGCGCTGCTTGTCGGTCACGAAGGTGATGAACTTCCAGGCCGTGTCCTTCGCCGAGCTCTTGGAGCCCATCGAGAACGTCCAGCCGCCCGAGAGGCTGATCGAGCCGGGCGCGCCGCCGTTCTGCGTCGGCATCTTGGCCGTGCCCATCACCTTGTCCCAGTCGGCCCACGGGGTGGCGCCGGTGGGCAGCCACGCGTTGGAGGCCCAGGAGCCGTCGAGGTTGATCGCCAGCTTGCCCTGCGGCACCAGCTCGTTGTTGATCGTGTTCTGGTAGTTGGTGTCGCTGGTGACCTCCTGGCTCGGGCCGAGGCCGCCCTGGTAGACCTCCTTGATCACGTCGAGCGCGTCGGTGAACGCCTTCGAGCCGGTGATCCACTTGGAGGAGGAGTCGTCGTAGAGGCCCTTCGCGCTGGCCCCGTACATGAGCATCTCGAAGCCCTGCATCGAGCTCGCCTCACCGGCAGCCTTGCCGGAGAAGATGTTGAGCGGGATGACGCCGGGGTCGGCGGCCTTGATCTTCTTGGCCGCGCTGATGACGTCCTCCCAGTTCTTCGGCTGCCACGGCGTGGGGATGCCGGCCTTGGCGAAGATCTGCTTGTTGTACCAGAGCCCGCGGGTGTCGGTCCCGGTGGGGATGCCGTACACCTTGCCGTCGTCGCCCTTGCCCGCGTCCTTGGCGTTGTCGAAGAAGTTGGACCAGTCCGACCACTTGGAGACGTAGGAGTCGAGCGGCGCGAGGTACCCGGCCTGGGCGTCCGCGCGGATGAGGAAGGTGTCCTCGCTCATCACGTCGGGCGCGGTGGTGGCGGCCCGGTTCATGAGCGCGAGCTTGGTGTAATAGTCGTTCTCCGCGGCCTTGATGGGCACCAGGTCGACCTTGGTGCCGGGATTGGCCTTCTCGAAGTCGGTCTTGGCCTTGTTCATGAAGTTGGCCATGATGTCCGACCCGAAATCCTGGAAGGCGACCTTGATGGTCTTGCCGTCACCACCCCCGGACGACGACGAACAGCCCGCCAGTGCGACGAGCGCGGCGGCGGCGACTGCTGCGACCACAACCCTGCTTCGCTTCATCGATGCTCCTTTGCATTGGGGTCCTCCGGCTCCCGTGCCGCGGACTCTTCGTAATTTATAAATCAAATTGATTTATAAGTAAAGAGCGCAGAGCAAATCGCCCGTCCACCCTCGGGTGGGGGACGTGAGAGGAGGTGGCTCAGCCCCGCCCCACCCGCGGCGAGAACGTCTCATTCAGCACGAGGCACGCCGCCCCCACCGCCGCCACATCCTCCCCCACCGCGCTCCCCTCCAGCAGCACCGGATGCGTCAATATCCCCATATCGATCTCCGCGAGACGGTCGGCGAGCTGCGCGAGATAGCGGCGCTCGACACGCGACCACGACGGACCGCCGAACACCACGCGGTCCAGGTCGAGCAGCGCAGTGAGGTTCGACAGGTAGAACGCCGTGTTCTGGATGGAGCGGTCGATGATCGCCGCGGCCCGTTCGTCGCCTGCGTCCGCAGCCTCGGTCAGCCGGGTGAAGAGCGCGTCGACCACCTCCACGTCGAGATCCAGATCGACCCCGTCGACGACCGACGTCCCCGCCGGCGCCGTCAGCGCTCCGGCCCACAGGCCCTGCATGACCAGCCGCTGCGGCCGCACCGACTCGCCCCAGCAGCCGCGGCGGCCGCACGCGCACAGCGCTCCGCCCGGGTCGACCAGCACGTGGCCGGCGTCGCCCGCGTTGTCGGTCGAGCCGGTGTAGACCTCGCCGCCGAGCACCAGGCCGATGCCGGCGCCGGTGCCGTAGTAGATGAACGCGTAGTCCTTGCTGGCGCCCGCGGGGTCGCGCCAGCGCTCGGCCACGGCGGCGCTGATCACGTCCTTCGCGACCAGCGACGGGAGGCCGGTCGCGGCGGTGAGCTCGTCGCGGAGGTGGAAGTCGTTCCAACCCGGGATGAGTGGCGGCCGCACCACGACGCCGGTCGCGGTGTCGAGAGGGCCGGGCGCGGCGACACCCACGCCGATCACGCGCGACGCGTCGACGCCCGGGGTCGCGAGCAGCGAGCGGATGGCGTCCAGGATGACGGCGAGCGTCGCCTTCGCGTCGCCGTCCGGAGGGGACGGCCGGCGCAGGTGCTCGACCACCTCGCCCTCCAGGTCGAGGAGCACGCAGGTGATCACGGTGGGGTCCAGGTGCACGCCGACCGCGTACGCGCCGGCGGGGTCGAGCCGCAGCAGGGTGCGGGGCTTGCCCGGGCTGCCCTCGCTCTGCTTCCCGGCCTCCCGGATCAGCCCGTGGCCGAGCAGCCGCCGCGTCACGTTCGTCACGGTCTGCGCGGACAAACCCGTGACGGAGGTGAGCTCCACGCGGCTGAGGCCGCCCTCGGAGCGCCGCACGGCGTCCAGCACCACGGTCTCGTTGAACGCGGCGATCGCCGGGAGGTTCGCTCCCTTCGGCACGGCATCCTCCTCCACGCTCGGGTCGGGAACCCGGCGTCCCTCGTAATATACCCACGCACATGGAGGTTTCCGGTTCCGTACATCTGTACCCCAGCCCGCGCCCAGCCTGGTGGGGCATCGTGAGAGCCGTGGAGATCGTGGTCGACGTCGTGCTGCTGGTGCTCGCCGTCCTCGCGATGGCGGCGGGCTGGAGCAATGGCGCCATCCGCGCCGCGGGGGCGCTCATCGGGCTCGGCGTCGGTCTCTCGCTCGGCCTCCTCCTGGCGCCGATGGTCGTGAACTGGATGGCCGCGTCCGGGATGACCGGCGTCAGCCAGCGCTCGATCGTGGCAGCGGTGGTCCTGGTCGTGTGCGCCGGCGTCGTCTACGCGCTGGCGACCGCGGCGGCGTCGGTGATCGGCAAGGTGCTCCGGCACGGGCCGGTCAAGTGGGTGGACTCGCTGATCGGGGCGGTCCTCGGCTTCGTCACCTGGGCGGTCGTCGTCTGGCTCGTCGCCGGCTTCGCGATGGCCACCAGCCTCGCGACCGTGGTGCAGGCCGCGAACTCGTCGCAGGTCGTCTCCACCCTGAACAGCATCGCGCCGGTCCCCTCCTCGACCGTGCTGGGCGCCGTGGACGACGCCCTCGCCGGGGCCGGCCTCCCCAAGGTCTTCGAGGGCGGCGAGTCGATCAAGACCATCGGCGCGCCCGACCCGAACGTCCCCGCCGCGGTCGCCTCGTCGCAGCAGTCCACCGTCACCGTGCTGGCGTCCAAGCCGGCCTGCGGCGTGGACTCCGAGGGCAGCGGCTGGGTCGTGCAGCCGGGCCGCGTGGTCACCAACGCGCACGTCGTCGCCGGCGCCTCGTCCGTCGTGGTGCGGGAGTCCGGCGGCACGACGGTCGACAGGGCCACGCTCGTGGCGTTCGACCCGGAGCGCGACCTGGCCGTGCTGGACGTCACCGACCTCCGGGCGCCTGCCCTGCACCTCGGGCAGAACCTGGGCGCGGGCGATTCGGCGTACGCGGCCGGCTATCCCGGTGACGGGCCGTTCACCATCAGCCCGCAGCGCGTCCGCGACCAGGTCACCGCCCGCGGGACGGACATCTACCAGAGCGGCGCGGTCGAGCGGCAGATCTACTCGCTGCGCGGCACGATCCGCCCGGGTAACTCCGGTGGCCCGCTGCTCGACCAGGCGGGCGAGGTCGTCGGGGTGGTGTTCGCCCGCTCCACCATCGACCCGCAGACCGGCTACGCACTGACCCTGGACGAGCTCCACCCGGTGCTCGCCTCGGTCGGCTCGGCGCCGATCAGCTCGGGAGCCTGCTCCGCGGGCTGACGACGGGCGCCGTCCCGTGGTTGGCTTGAGCCATGAAGGCTGTCAGCTACACCTCCACCGGCGACTCCGACGTCCTCGTCCTCGGCGAGCGCGCCGAGCCGCACCCCGGCGACGGCGAGGTGCGCGTCCGCATCCACGTCTCCGGCGTCAACCCGACCGACTGGAAGGCGCGCCAGGGCAGCGGCCCGGCGGATCTCGCGCGGGCGCAGGTGCCGAACCAGGACGGCGCCGGAGTGGTCGACGAGGTCGGCGCGGGCGTCACCACTGTCCAACCCGGCGACCGGGTCTGGGTGTGGGACGCCGCGTACCAGCGCCCGGACGGCACGGCGCAGGAGCTCGTCGTCCTCCCGGAGGCGCACGTCGTGCCGCTGCCGGAGGGTGTCAGCTTCGACGTCGGCGCGTCGCTGGGTATCCCAGCGCTCACGGCGCACCGCGCGCTCACGGCGCACGAGGGCGTGGCAGCGGAGCTCGCGCCCGGCACACTCGACGGGCGGACTGTGCTCGTCGCGGGAGGCGCGGGTGCGGTCGGCCACGCGGCCATCCAGCTCGCCGTCTGGGCGGGCGCCACGGTCATCGCGACCGTCAGCAGCCACGAGAAGGCCGAGCTCGCGCGCGCTGCAGGAGCCCACCACGTCGTCAACTACCGCGAGCCGGACGCCGCCGAAGCGATCGGTGCGCTCGCCCCGCGCGGCGTCGACATCGTCGTGGAGGTCAACGCCAGCGCCAACGCCGAGCTCGACACGAAGGTCGCCGCCCGGGGCGCCACGATCGCGGTGTACGCCGACGCCCCTGGATCGACCGAGGTGACCATGCCGATCCGCCCGGCGATGCAGAAGAACCTGCGCTGGCAGTTCGTGCTCACCTACACGGTCGCGCCGGAGGCCAAGGCGGCCGCGGTGCGGGCGGTGTCGGCGGCCGTCGCGGCCGGTGCGCTGCCGGTCGGCGCCGAGCACGGCCTCCCCATCACGCGCTTCCCGCTGGAGGAGACGGCCGCCGCCCACGACGCCGTGAAGGACGGCGCCGTGGGCAAGGTGCTCATCGACCTGGCGTGAGAGCGGGCTCGGCGGAGGCCGCCGCCTCGGCACGCACACCGCGCGCCAGGCGCACGATCTGCACCACCATCGCGACCGCGGCGGCGACGGCGATGGCCGCCGCGTAGCCGAGCGCGGTGGGCAGCAGCCCGACGACACCGATCAGCTCCCCCGCTGCCAGCGCGGGGACGCCGTAGGCCAGGTAGCTCACCAGGAACACCCCGGCGAACAGCTCGGCGCGCTGGTCGTTGGGCGCGAGCGGGGCGATGATCCGCAGCATCGCCGAGAATCCGGCGCCGAAGCCCGCTCCCGCGACGACCGCGCCGGCGAACAGCACGGGCAGGAGGCCGGCGCCGATCCCGATGGCGGTCAACGCGATCCCGGCCATGATCGCCGCCATCGCCCAGACGGTCGTGGTCCGCGCCGGCGCACGGGTCAGCAGCAGCCCGGCGACCGCGCCCACAGCGGGCGGCACGGCGACGATCGCGCCGTTCAGGATGCCGGAGTCCAGGTGGAAGACACCGTGCAGGATCGACGGTGACAGCCCGATGAACAGCCCGGCGAGCATCCAGGTTGCGAGGAAGAGCGGCAGCGCCGCCACGAACTCGCCCCGCGCGGCCCGTGGGATGAACAGCCGCGGCGTCAGCGAGCGCAGAGCGCCAGGACGGGCCGCGACGGTCTCCGGCGACGCCAGCACGACGAGGATGCCCGCGGCGAACAGCAGCGCCAGCGTCACGAAGACGAGCGTCGTCGGCTGGGCCGTGAACTGGACGGCGAGCCCGGTGAAGAAGGCGCCGAGCGCGATGCCGCCGACCGGGGCCGTCGAGCCGATGGTCGCGCCGAGCTTCTTCTGCCGCTCGGGAGCCAGTTCGACCAGGGAGGCGGTGAAGGTGCTCATCGCGGCGCCGGTGGCGACGCCCTGCACCGAGCGGGCGGCGATGATCGACCCGATGTCCTTCGAGAACAGGAACATCAGCATCGCCGCGATCTGGAGCGCGAGCGCGCCGACCAGCACGGGGCGCCGGCCGATGTGGTCGGACAGCGAACCGGCGACGAGCAGTGTGATCAGCAGCGTCACCGCGTAGATCGCGAAGGCGACCGTCAGCAGCCAGGACGGGAAGCCCCACTCCTGCTGGTACAGGACGAACAGCGGGCTGGGCGCGCCGACGGCGAGCGCCACGGCGACGAACGCCAGGGCCGTTCCGGCGAACGCGGCGGTCGGGCGCAGCCGCACTGAGCGACCCCGCTGGCGCGGCCGGGTGGCGGCAGTCGACCCAGTCGCGAGCGTCGGGCTCGCGAGCGTCGGGCAGCTCTCCCCTGCAGTGGACATCTCGGCCTCCTAAAAGCAAATTTGATTGCTTTAATGGACTATAAAGCGCGATCTGGTAAAAAGCAACAATCTTTGCTTTAAGCTATTCCCATGACTACGACCACACCGTCGAAGCGGACGGGCGGACGCAGCGCCGCGGTCATCCACAGCGTGCGCACCGCCGTCGAGGAGCTCGTCCGCGAGAAGGGCAGCGAGCGCGTGACCGTTCCGATGATCGCCGAGCGCGCCGGGGTCAACCCGACCAGCATCTACCGGCGCTGGGGCGACCTCCCGACCCTCCTCAACGACATCGCCACCTACCATCTCGACCCCGACCGTCCGCTCGCCGACCGCGGCGACCTGCGGGACGACCTCACCGACTGGGCGAGCGGGATCGTCACGCACTTCCGCAAGCCGGTCAACGCGGCCCTGCTGCGCGGCGGCGCGGGCGCTGCGGGAGAGCGCACCTCGGACTGCCTCCGCAACCGGCGCACCGAGGCGGAGCTGCTGCTCGCGCGGCATCCCGAGTCCGACGTGACCGAGGACGACGTGATGGACGTCGTGATCGCCCCGATCGTCAACCGCGTCATCTTCCAGCCGTGGACGCTCGGTGACACGACGGCGGAGGACATGGTCGCGCGCCTGTTCCGGCCGGGCGCCGGCTCCGCACGGTAGGGAGCCTCCCGGCCCGCTAGTGTCGTCAGAATGGCACGCCCTCCCCGCACAGCACAGGAGCGCGCCGCCGCCCGCTCCGGCTGGGCGGTCGGCGTCGCGACGGCGCTGTACGGCATCTCGTTCGGCGCGCTCGCGACCGCCTCGGGACTCGACGTGTGGCAGGCGTGCGTCCTCAGCCTCGTCATGTTCAGCGGCGGCTCGCAGTTCGCCCTCATCGGTGTGCTCGCGTCGGGCGGGATCGCTGCGGGCGGTACGGCCATCGCCTCCGCCGCCCTCCTCGGCGTGCGCAACTCCTTCTACGCGCTGCGCCTGTCGCGCATCATCGGCCCGGGATTCTGGAGGCGGGCAGCGGCCACCCAGCTCACCATCGACGAGTCCACGGCGGTCGCCACCGCCCAGACCGAGCCGCGCGCGCAGCGCATCGGGTTCTGGGTGACCGGGCTCGTGGTCTACCTCGGCTGGAACCTGATGACCCTCGCCGGGGCGCTCCTCGGCAACCTGATCGGCGACGTGAAGGCGTACGGCCTGGACGCGGCGGCGGCCGCGGCGTTCCTCGGACTGCTCTGGCCGCGGCTGAAGGCGCGTCAGACCCAGGCGGTCGCCGTCGCCGCCGGGTTCGTCGCGACCCTGCTGACGCCGGTCCTCATGCCGGGACTGCCCGTGCTCGCTGCCGCGGCGGTCGCGATCGTGTTCGGCGTCCTCAACCTGTTCGGCCGGGGCGACGACAGGCCGCATCCCGACCCGATCCCGATGGAGCGGGAGGTCGAGCCGTGACGACCTGGAACATCATCCTGCTCGGCTCGATCGCCGTGCTCGCGCTGAAGGCTGTGGGCTGGCTGGTCCCGCCGAAGGCGCTCGACCATCCCGTCGTCGCCCGCACGAGCGACCTGCTGACGGCTGCACTGCTCGCCGCACTGATCTGCGTGCAGACCTTCGGCTCCGGGCAGTCGCTGCACCTGGACGCGCGGCTGCCCGCGGTCGCCGTCGCCGCCGGGCTGTACGCGCTGCGCGTGCCGTTCATCGTGGTGGTGCCCGCGGCCGCCGTCGTGGCGGCACTCATCCGCCTGCTGACCTGACGCCAGGCGGGGCCGAGGCCTGGAACCGGTGTCGGCGGCCGTCTCTAACGTTCTGACGTGACCGTATCCTGGCATCCCGTGGCGAACGCTCAGCCCTCGGAATGGGTGCTGAGCCAGGGTGCCCTCGGGACGCCGTACGCGGTCGTCCGGCGGTTCGCGTTCGGGGACCTGAACCGGCCCGACGTCTGGTACCGCGTCGTCACCTGGGCGCCGGCGTCGGAGGGCCGGGAGCTGATCGGCTGGTGCCGGACGCTGGAGGCCGCGGCGGCGGTCGCCTGGGACCACCGCTGCGCCGCCGAGTCGTGGCGGCACCACATGGCCGCCCGGAGGTCGGACGCCGCGACGATGGCGGCGAAGCGGCCCAGCGCCGCCGAGCTCGTGCGGTTCTACCGCGCGGCACTGGCGGCGCAGGGAGTCCACCCGTTGCGTGCGTCTCCTCCCCGGACGACGATGGAGCGATGACCCAGAACCCGGACCCGCCGCCGGACCCGCGGCCGCCGGACCGGGACGACATCGACCCGGACGACGGACGCCCGGAGTCCGCCACCCAGCGCGCCGACCGCAACTGGAACGAGATCCTGCAGGAGCTCCGGGTGACCCAGACGGGCACCCAGCTCATCAGCGGGTTCCTGCTCGCGATCGCGTTCCAGGCGCGCTTCGGCACGCTGGACGCGTTCCAGGTCGGCTTCTACCTGGTCCTGGTCGTGCTCGCCGCCGGGAGCACCGCGCTCGGGCTCGCCCCGGTCGCGCTGCACCGCCAGCTCTTCCGGCACCACGAGAAGGCGCAGTCCGTCGCCATCGCCAACCGGCTGCTGAGGATCACTCTGGGCCTCGTGGCCCTGCTGACCTCCGGCGTCGTGTTCTTCGTCTTCGACGTGACGCTGGGCCTCACCGCGGCGATCGTCGCCGGCGCCGGGATCCTGCTGGTGCTGGTGCTCCTGCTGCTGGTGTTCCCGGCGGCCGTGCTCAGCCGGCTCCGCCGGCGCGCGGACTGAGCGCCGCGGAGAGTTCGAGCAGCATCTCGTCCAGGACGCCCGTCGCACTCTCGTCGCCGAGGACCACCGCCCGCACGAAGTCGAGGACCCGCTCCCGCGAAACGGCCGCCGCGCCCTCGTCGGACAGCGTGACGTAGCGCACGAAGCGCGGGATGAGGTTCTCGATCGTCTCGGCGAGCACACGATCGGGGATCACGGCCAGGATGGCCGCGGTCGAGCGCTGGAACGCGTCGATCGGCGCGGCGTCGCCCGCTCCGTCGGATTCGCGCTCCAGCCGCTCGGCCACCACCGTCAGCTCCAGCTCGGTGTCCACGTCGACGCCCTGGATCGCGTGGCGGATCGCCGGGGGCATCAGGAGCCGCAGCACTCCGACGACATCGACGATCTCGCGGAGTTCGAGGGGCGACACCAGGGTGTAGCGGTTGGGGGCCGTGCGGATCAGTCCGACCTGCTGCAGCTTGCCTATCGCCTCGCGCACCGGGGTGCGGGAGACGCGGAGGGCATCGGTGAGCTCTCCGTCTTTGAGGCGCTCACCTGGGGCGAGATCTCCGGTGATGATGCCGGCGAGGAGTACCGCGTAGACATCGTTTCGGAGGAGGCGCCGATCGGCCGCGAGCGAGGGGAAGCGCGCGCGGAGTTCTTCGAGGGTCATGGGGGAACTCGTTTCATGAACTCAGTTTTGCTCTGGTATATTTATAGATTACCAGTAGGCATCTGACCAGAGCAAGCTGTTCGTTCCACCGACCCCGACCCAGGAGCACCCGACCATGCCAATGCCCACCGATCACGTCGCCCGCATCTCCCTCTCCGAAGAGGCCTACGTGCGCATCGAAGCCGCCATCATGGACGGCACCCTCGAACCGGGTGAACGTCTCCGCGACGCCGACCTCGTCGAGTGGCTGGGGATCTCGCGCACCCCCATCCGCCACGCGCTCGACCGGCTCGCCGAGCAGGGCCTCGTCGAGATGGAGCGCAACCGCTTCACGCGCGTGGCCCAGTTCGACATCCACGGTGTCCTCGAGTCCGTCCAGGTCGCCGGCGACCTGTGGGCCGGCGCGGCGTTGCGCGGCCTCCCGCTCTGGGAGGCCGTCGACGACGAGTTGATCGGCGAGATCCAGAACGAGCTCGTCGCGGCGGCGGCGAACGACGACGCCACCCGCCTCGTCACCGTCTTCTCCCAACTGGTCGTGGCGTTCGCGCGGATCGAGGACAACGACGTCCGCATCCGGGCGCTCGGCAACGTGCTCCCCCAGGTCCGGCGGCTCGGCCGCAAGCTGCACGGCCGCCTCGACCCGCTCGCCCTCGAACGCTTCGCCCGCGACCTCCGCGAAGCCACCGCCCGCCGCGACGGTCGCGCCGCGGTCACGCTCATCGACGACTACGTGACGCGGATCGGGGAGGTCCTCGCCACCCTGTGACCCCTGTTCCGGCCGCGGAACCCCCACTCGCGATCAGGGTCACCACGGGTGCGGATATCCGTGGTGGCCCTGATGCCGTGACCCCGCACGCGTCCTAGCGTGAGACCAAGGCCGCCAGAGGGGGAAATCCCGGGGGAACTGTCCAGGGGGACACAGAAGGCCGGTCCCGAAGCGGGACCGGCCTTCTGCTCTGTCTACAGCTGCCCGGGAGGGGCGCCGACTACTTGGTCAGCGGCTCCAGGGTCGGGTCGTTGGCGTAGGCCTCCGCCGCGTTCGCCTTGGTGACGATGATCGGCTTCAGGAGGTAGGCCGGGACGACCTTGACACCGTTGTTGTACGACTTGTCGTCGTTCGTGGCCGGCTTCTTGCCCGCCTGCAGGTCCTTGACCATGTCGATGGCCTGCTTGACCAGGTTGCGGGTGTCCTTATTGATGGTCGAGTACTGCTCGCCCGCCATGATGGACTTGACCGACTCGGCCTCCGAGTCCTGACCGGTGACGATCGGGACCGGCTTGCCTGCGCCCTTCACCGAGGTGATGATGGCGCGCGCGAGGGTGTCGTTCGGCGACAGGACGCCGTCGAGCTCGGTCGAGCCGTAGCTGCCCGCGAGCAGGGTGTCCATGCGGGTCTGCGCGTTGGCCGGCAGCCAGCCCTGGGTGGCGGTCTGCTTGATGTCGGTCTGCTTGGAGACGACCGTCAGCGTGCCGTCGTCGATCTTCGGCTGGAGGACCTTCATCGCGCCGTCGAAGAAGACCTTCGAGTTGGCGTCGTCGGGCGAGCCAGAGAACAGCTCGATGTTGAACTTGGTCTTGCCCGGGTACTTGGCCTTCATGCCGTCGAGGAGGGCCTGACCCTGCAGCTCGCCGACCTTCTCGTTGTCGTACGCGACGTAGTAGTCGACGTCCTTGGTGTTCAGGATGAGGCGGTCGTACGCGATGACGGTCGCACCGGCGTCGTGCGCGGCCTTGGCCTGCGCAGCGAGCTGGCCGCCGTCCACGGCGCCGATGATGACGACCTTCGCGCCGTTGGTGATCATCGACTGGATCTGGGACTGCTGGTCGGAGACGCCCGAGCCACCGGCGTACTGCACGTCGCCCTTGAAGCCCGCCGCCTTCAGGCCGTCGGTGAACAGGCCACCGGCGAGCACCCAGTTCTCCGACGTCTTGGTCGGGAGGGCGACACCGATGGTCGCGTCCTTGGCGAAGCCGGACGCCGTCGACGAGCCGGACGAGCCGTCACGGCTCGAGCAGCCCGACAGGGCGAGCGCGGCGGCAGCAGCGACAGCCACTGTCGCGAGTGCGAATTTGCGCATTGCGTTCTCTTTCTGTGATTGGGATGGTGCAGGTATTCGGGATGAGTGGTGCAGGTCAGGAGGTGAGGGAGCGCGAGGAGTCCTCGGCGGGGTCCGACGTCGGCAGGACCGCCGGCTGGTCGGCGCCCGCGGCGTCGGCTGCGGACTCCGTCCGTCCGCGGCCGCCGAACAGCCTCCCGATGAGCGAGGGGCCGCCGCGGCGGTGCGAGTAGACGTCGATGCCCACGGCGATCAGGAGGACGAGGCCCTTGATGATCTGGACCTTGTCGCTGGTCACGCCGAGGAGCTGGAGGCCGTTGTTGAGCACGGCGATCACGAGACCACCGACGATCGACCCTGCGACGGTGCCGATGCCGCCGGAGACCGCAGCGCCACCGATGAAAACGGCGGCGATCGCGTCGAGCTCCCAGCCGAGGCCGTCCTGCGGGCCGGAGGAGACCGAGCGGGCGACGGCGATCATGCCGGCCAGCGCCGCGAGCACCGACATGTTCATCATCACGTAGAAGTTGACGCGCTTGATCTTGACGCCCGACAGCTCCGCGGCGTGCGAGTTGCCGCCGACCGCGTAGATGTGGCGGCCGAAGATCGTGTTCCTGGTCACGAACGAGTAGACGATGATCAGGACGCCGAGGATGATGCCCGACACCGGGAACGACGTCCCGACCCGGCCGCCGGCGAACAGCAGCGTCGCGTAGATGACGACCGCGTCGAGCACGATCACCTTGAAGACGCTGACCCAGAGCGGCGCCTTGTCGGAGCCCATCTTGGTCTGGTTGCGGCGGGTCCGCGCCTCGAAGAGCGCGATGACGACCGCGATGATGAGGCCGAGCAGGAGCGTCGAGTTGTTGAAGCCGGTGTCGGGTCCCCACTCCGGGAGGAAGCCGCCGCCGATGAAGGTGAAGGAGTCCGGCACCGGGATGGTGTTCGCGTTCCCGATGAACTGGTTGAGGCCGCGGAAGATCAGCATGCCGGCCAGGGTGACGATGAACGCCGGGACACCCGCGTACGCGACCCACCAGCCCTGCCAGGCGCCGATCACGACGCCGATGACCAGACCGAGCAGGATGGCGACCGGCCACGGGAAGTGCCACTCGGTCATCGACTTCGCCACGATGATCCCGACCACGGCGGCGACGGAGCCGACCGACAGGTCGATGTGGCCCGCGATGATGACCATGACCATGCCGATGGCCAGCACCAGGACGTAGACGTTCTGGTTGACCAGGTTGATGAGGTTCACCGACTCGAGCGTCTTGCCGCCGGTCAGGATCTCGAACAGCAGGATGATGACGACGAGCGCGCCCAGGATGCCGAACTGGCGGCCTGTGGACTGGCCGCCGCCGAACATCTTGCCGAGGTCGCGGATTCCGCCGGACTTCTTCTTCTCTTCGATCTGAGTCGTCATTATCGGGTTGCCTTCTTCTTGGCGGAGGTCATGCTCTTCAGGAGCGTTTCGGGGGTGGCTTCGCTGATGGGGAGCTCGTTGGTGATCTGCCCCTCGAAGATCGTGTAGATGCGGTCCGAGATGCCGAGCAGCTCGGGCAGCTCGGAGGAGATGACGATGACGCCCTTCCCCTGGGCCGCGAGCGCCTGGATGATGCCGTAGATCTCGTACTTGGCCCCGACGTCGATGCCACGGGTGGGCTCGTCGAGGATGAGGATGTCCGGGTCGGTGAACATCCACTTGGCGAGGACGACCTTCTGCTGGTTTCCGCCCGACAGCGTGGCGACGCCGCGGTCGACGTCCGGGGTCTTGATCCGGAGGCTCTTGCGGTACTCGTCGGCGACCGCGTACTCCTGCTGGTCGTTCACGACGCCGCGCTTGGCGATCTTCTTCAGCTTGGCGGCGACGATCGACTGCTTGATGTCGTCCAGGAGGTTGAGGCCGAGCACCTTGCGGTCCTCGCTCACGTACGCGAGGCCGTTGTCGATGGCCTCCGAGACGTTGCGGACCTGGATCTGCTTGCCGTCCTTGTAGATCTCGCCGGAGACGTAGGTGCCGTACGAGCGGCCGAAGACGCTCATCGCGAGCTCGGTGCGGCCGGCGCCCATGAGGCCGGCGAAGCCGACGATCTCACCGCGGCGGACGGTGAAGCTGGAGTTCTTCACCACGAGCCGGTCCGCGACCTGCGGGTGCTGCACGACCCAGTCGCGCACCTCGAAGAGGACGTCGCCGATGTTCGGCGTGCGGTCGGGGAAGCGGCTCTCCAGCGTGCGGCCGACCATCCCGCGGATGATGCGGTCCTCGTCCACGCCGTCGCCCTTGACGTCGAGGGTCTCGATCGCGCGCCCGTCGCGGATGATCGTGATCTGGTCGGCGACCTTCTCGATCTCGTTGAGCTTGTGGCTGATGATGATGGAGCTGACGCCCTTGTGCTTGAGTCCGACGATCAGGTCGAGCAGGTGCGCGGACTCGGCCTCGTTGAGCGCGGCGGTCGGCTCGTCGAGGATGAGGAGCTTGACGTCCTTGTTCAGCGCCTTGGCGATCTCGACGAGCTGCTGCTTGCCGACGCCGATGTTCTTGATCTGGGTGTCGGGGTCGTCGTTCAGGCCGACGCGCGCGAGCAGCTCGACGGCGCGCCGCTTGGCCTGGCTCCAGTCGATGACGCCGCCGCGCCCCGGCTCGTTGCCGAGGAAGATGTTCTCGGTGATCGAGAGCTCGGGGATGAGCGCGAGCTCCTGGTGGATGATCACGATGCCGCGCTGCTCGGAGGACTTGATGTCCTTGAAGCGCATGACGTCGCCCTGGTAGACGATGTCCCCCGTATAAGTCCCGAACGGGTACACGCCCGAGAGGACCTTCATCAGCGTGGACTTGCCTGCGCCGTTCTCGCCGCAGATGGCGTGGATCTCGTTGGCGTGGACGGTGAGGGAGACATCCTCGAGCGCCTTCACGCCGGGGAACTCCTTGGTGATGGCGCGCATCTGCAGGATGACTGCGTTCGACGGCATCGTCGCTCCTTGGTGTGCTGTTCGGGTGCGGGTTGTGCCTAAGTAGTAAACGCTAAATTCAGTCTTGACGTCAAATAGTAAAGACAACGGATGCATAACGGTCTCCCGTGCACGGGTTACGGCACCTATTCGTTGCCGTCGAGGGCGCCCTGGATGACCAGGGCTGCGGCGCCGAGCGATTCGGCGCGGTCGCCGAGCGACGAGATCCGCACCACCGTCGTCTCGGCGATGACCGGGATGGCGTTGTGCTGGATGCCGCGCCGGATCGGCTCCAGGAGCGCGTCCCCGAGCCCGACCAGCGGGCCGCCGATGAGCACCAGCTCGGGGTTGATGACGTTCGCGATGTTGCCGATGGCCTGGCCGATCGCCGTGCCGGCGTCGCTCACGACCCGCAGCACGGCCGGGTCGCGCTCGCGTCCGCGCCGCAGGATGTCCGCCGTGCTCACCGGCGCGTTGACGCCGTGCCCGAGCGTCTCGATCATCACGCTCGTGGAGGCGATCGTCTCCAGGCAGCCGCGGTTGCCGCAGCGGCAGATCACGCCCTGCTCGGCGACCGGTGTGTGGCCGAGCTCGCCCGTGATCCCGAGGAATCCGTAGTACGGCAGGCCGTTGAGGATCAGCCCGGCGCCGATGCCGGTGCCGATCTTCACGAAGATCAGGTTGCGGACCCCGCGGTTGGCGCCCCAGGTCACCTCCGCGAGCGCGCCGAGGTTGGCGTCGTTGTCCACCACCACCGGGAACCGGAACGCGTCCTCCAGGTCGCGCAGCCGCACGCCCACCCACTCCGGGAGGATCGCGCCCTGCAGCACGGTGCCGGTGCGCCGGTCGATGGGACCGGGGATGCCGATCCCGACCGCCAGGACGGCCTGCCGGTCGTGCCCGCCGGCCGCCAGCATCCGGTCGAGGAGCTCTGCCGTCTGCCGCACTGCGCCGGACACGTCGTAGCCGAGCGGAAGCGCCATCGCCTCCTCCGCGATCACCTCGTAACCGAGGGTGGAGAGAACGATGCGCGCATGCCGCCGGCCGAAGTCCACCCCGACCGCGATGTCCCCGGTGTCGGTGAGCTGGACGAGCAGTGCGCGGCGGCCGCTGGAGGTCACCGGCGAGGTCTCCACGACGCCCTTCGCCGCCATGTCGCGGACGATGTTCGACACGGTGGCGGTGGAGAGTCCCGTCCCGCGCGCCAGCTCAGCCTGGGTGGATGGTCCGTTGGCCAGGAGGAACTCGACGAGCCGCTCCTGGTTCAAGTGCCTCAGCGCGCCTTGCGACCCGGGATTGCGTGCGCCACGCGAGGGAAGACCCTGAGTGGCGGTCATGCGATAAGAGTGAATGAAGTCTGAGATGTAGTCAAGTTGTGAACGTAACGGTTGGATAGGGACGGCTGCGAAGGTGTTCAGGCGCCCTGCCACAATGGACGCATGCCCATCCTGAACAAGGACATGCAGGTCTGCATCTCGCTGTCCGGCCGCCCGAGCAACATCGGCACCCGGTTCCACAACTTCCTGTACGACGAGCTCGGACTGAACTTCGTCTACAAGGCGTTCACCACCGACGACCTGGAGGGCGCCGTCCGCGGCATCCGCGCGCTCGGCTTCCGCGGCTGCTCGGTGTCGATGCCCTTCAAGGAGGCCATCATCCCGCTGGTCGACAACCTGGAGCCGTCGGCGCTGGCGATCGAGTCGGTCAACACCGTCGTCAACGAGGACGGGCTGCTCACCGCCTCCAACACCGACTACGAGGCGGTGGCCCAGCTCCTCTCCGAGCACGCGGTCGATCCCGCGTCGCGCGTCGTCGTCCGCGGGTCCGGGGGCATGGCCAAGGCGGTCGTCGCGGCGTTCCGGGGCGCCGGGTTCGACGACCTCACGGTGCTGGCCCGCAACGAGGAGGCCGGCACGGCGCTGGCCGGCAAGTACGGGTACGCCTGGACGGGGAGCGAACCCGAGCCGGACTTCGACGTGATCGTGAATGTCACCCCGCTCGGGATGCGCGGAGCCGACGAGTCCGCGCTGTCGTTCGGCGACGCGTTCGTGGAGCGCTCGTCCGTCGTCTTCGACGTCGTCGCGTTCCCGTCCGAGACGCCGCTCATCGCGGCAGGGCGGGCGGCGGGCAAGCGACTGATCACCGGCGCGGAGGTCATCGCCCTGCAGGCGGCACGCCAGTTCGAGCGGTACACCGGGGTGGCGCTCACCCCGGACCAGGTGATGCGGGCGTCCGAGTTCTCCCGGGCCGAGTGATCAGGCAGCATGGCCGGCCCGGAGCCTAGACTTACCGACGTGTCCGAAGACCTCCTCGCCCTGGAGAATCAGGTCTGCTTCGGCCTCGCCGTCGCCGCGCGGAGCGTCATCGCGCTGTACCGGCCCGTGCTGGAGCCCCTCAACCTGACCCACCCGCAGTATCTGGTGATGCTCGCCCTCTGGGAGCGCGAGCCGCGGTCGGTGAAGGAGCTCAGCGACGCGCTGCAGCTCGAACCGGCCACCCTCTCCCCCTGCTCAAGCGGCTGGAGGCGAACGGCTACGTCGAGCGCAGGAGGAGCTCGTCCGACGAGCGCGCGCTGGAGGTCACCCTCACGCGCGCCGGACGCGAGCTGCGCGCCGAAGCCGAGAAGATCCCGCCGCGGATCGTGGAACGGCTCGGCCTGCCGGTGGACGACATCGTGAACCTGCGCGAGAGCCTGCGGACGATCATCGCGGCGGCCGTCCGGTCGTCCTGAGCGGTCAGGCGGCGATCGGGCAGACCAGCCGGCTGGCGTCACGCTGACCCTCGGGCCGCAGCACGGAGTGCTCGGTCATCGGGCGCCCGCAGATCGGGCACGGCGCGGCCGGCGAACGGAGATCGGGGCCTTCTGGATGTCCGGCGCCGAGCTGCGCGGGACCGGCCACGCGGATCAGCTTGGCGTTCCAGTTCGCGTACCACTGCGCGAAGCGACTGGACATCTCGACTCTCCCATCGACGCCCCGAATAGTTAGGGCACTAACTAATAGTGTAGCGCGATTCGACCATGACCCGAGGGTCAGGGTTTACGCTGACGGCGAAGCGAATCATCCCGGCTCAGCGAGGTGAACATGCAGATCGGCGAACTGGCCGGCCGCGCCGGCGTGACGGTGAAGGCCGTCCGGTACTACGAGCGCCTCGGACTCGTCGCGCCCGAACGTCTGCCGAACGGCTACCGCGACTACGACGACGCCCAGCTGCGCGCGGTCCGGGAGATCCGCGAGCTGGCGGCCACCGGCATCCCCCCGGGGAAGGCCGCGCCGTTCATCGCCTGCCTCGGCTCGGGCCACGCCCGCAGCGACGAGTGCCCCGCCTCCGTCGCCGCGTACCTCGACGGCCTCGCCGAGGTGGAGGCCGCGATCGCGGTCCTGGAGGCCCGCCGCGAGCAGCTCGCCCGGCGCCTCGCCTCGGCGACCGCCGACGTCCCGCAGGCGCCCGACACCGGGTACGGCTGCACGGTGTCCGGAGATCATCCCCAGGGATGACCCGCTCCCGACCATCGACCGATGCCCCCTGCGCCCTCCCCCGCTTGACTTGATGTCGTGGCCGGTTCGCCCGGCGGACGGCCACTCATCAGCCGGACGGGGGTCCGGCCGAGGAGGGGAGACGATGACCACACTGGAGCACCGCCACCACCAGGGGGCCTGGTGCGAGCACGGGGAACGCTCGCTGGAATGGCGGACAACGCCTACCTCAGGCTGCTCTCCGCGCTGGTCATCCTCGCGGCCGGCGCCGCGTCACTGGTTCTCGTGATCGGATTCGCGCTCGACGTGGTCGTGCCGCTGGTCTTCGGGAACGAGTTGCGGGCGCTGGCCGTGCTCCTCCCGCACTGAGCCGCGATGCCGATCGACAGTCAACAAAGACTACAGTTTCGTACCATGTTTTAGATTTCAATTCTTCTTACCATTCGAGAGAGAGGCCTTCTTGGGCCGCGCACGAATGAGTGAGAGGAACGTCGATGAAGCGTTGGAAACGTTCGGCCCGGATCGAACCAGATGCTGGGAGGCCGAGGCGATCCCGCCTCATGATCGGCGCATTGACGGTCGCGCTGATCGGATCACTGACGCTTCCTGCCGCGCAGCCGGCGAATGCGGCAGCCACTCCCATCCTCGACAGCTACCTCTCGAATATCTCGGTCACCTCGTTCCAGGATCCGAACTTTCCTACGCACCCAGGTGTCAACATTCAGTACAACCGGCTTCGAACCCTCGACAAATCTGTCGGAATCCAGGTTTCCATCAACTATCCCCGTGCAGCTCGGACCAGCGCGGTGATAAATTCCTGGGCGGTCTATGGGGCTGCGGGAACCGGCGGGAACAAACAAGGTGCCGGTGTGCCGATTCTCGGCCCGCTACGGATAACGTTCTCACTTCACGTCCCCGGCGTGAATGAAGAGAAGGACTTCTACGTTCTGAACTCGCCAGGATCGAGGACTGTCGTGACGAACGTCGATGCCGCATTGGCGACTGCCAATGTGCTGGCACAACACGTCCCCGGCGTGGCGTTGATGTTCCTCCCCGCAACAAAGGTCATCAAAGTGCTCGGAACCACCGTGGAAGGTTGGACCATCTATTCCGACATTTCCAAGGCACTGACCGGAGCCTACAATCCGTGTCCACCACTCGTGGTGGGTCAGGTTGTAGTGACGACGACCTCACCCACCATCAGCGGAGACACTCTGATCTACAAGGCAAACACCAAAGTCTGGGTCAACCACGCAACGCGAGCATCGGGCGGCGCATCGCCTTGTAACATATCTTATGAAATGCTCAGTTACAACTGATCAAGCCCTCTAGCTCGATACGGTGGTTCGCATGACCAACCACGAGTCCCCCAGCCGGCCCCGGCGCCTCGCTCAGCGGATTGCTGGGTTCGTCGGCGGCCTGATCGGTCTCGCTATTTGGTATGTCCTGTGGCAGTCGTTCACCGCCACGACATCGCCCGACAAGCTGGCGGAGCTAGCCTCCAAGCCCCCGTTCGTTATGATCCTCACGACATCAGCGATCGGGTGCATCCTCCTGGTCGGCATTTCGGCTAGCTGGCTGACCAGCTTGGCAACAGGCTTGTCGCGTCCCAGGGCTTAGTCGAGAGCGAGAGCCTCCGTGATTCACGGGGGCTCTCGCTTTACGGTTCGCCGCGCACAGTTCTTGTCGGCATTACCCGAATCTCGCCGGCGACGCATCCGGTTAGCGTTATCGGCCAATACGTAACATCCAGCAGACCAGCCACGACAGCGCGCGCTACGATTGCTGGTCGGTTCCGGGCCTCCAAACGATCTTGAAGCGCCGAGATGTGGTGGGCAACAGTGTGGACGGTAGTCGAGAGTTCTTCAGCAATCTCTCGGTGCGTCAGCCCGTGCGCAAGCCGGACGAGTACTTCGGCCTGTCTTTTGGTGATTCGTACCGACAATCGCGATCTCCAACCCGGTGAGCCACACTGCCCATAGATATCTAAAATGCTAAAACTGACGCCGTGGGTCTGCAAGACCGAGCCCTGTCCCCCGGCGCCCCGGAGGCCTAGAGTCGCCGCATGTCGCTCGTCTTCTCGGCTCTCGCGTCCCTCGACGGCTACACCGTCGACACCTCCGGCTCGTTCGACTGGGCCGCGCCCGACGAGGAGGTGCACGCCGCCGTCAACGCCCGCGAGCGCGGCATCGGCACCTACCTCTACGGCCGGCGCATGTTCGAGACCATGCACGTGTGGCAGAACATCGGCTCCGGCGACGAGCCCGCGGTCATGCGCGAGTACGCGGACATCTGGCGCGACGCCGACAAGATCGTGTACTCGTCCTCGCTCACCGGTGTCACGACGCCCCGCACCACGGTCGAGCCGGTGTTCGATCCGGCCGCCGTCCGCGCGCTGGTGGAGGCCGCGCCCGGCGACGTGTCGATCGGCGGCCCGACGCTCGCAGCGGAGGCCTTCCGCGCCGGACTGGTCGACGAGGTCGTGCTCTACCTCGTCCCGGTGTCCGTCGGCGGCGGCACGGCCGCGCTGCCGACCGATCTCATGCTCGACCTCGAACTGCTGGAGGAGCGCGCCTTCCCGGCCGGGACGGTGATGCTGCACTACCGGGTCAGCGCACCCGCAGCGTGACGCTGGGCCGGTCGAGCGCGGCCTCCAGGTCCTGCAGCGTGACGCCGTGCTCGCCGAGGATGGCGACCGGGTAGAAGAAGGCGTCGTACCCGGTTCCCGTGCCGGGCAGCTCCACGCCGTCCGACTCGAACGGGAGGGGGTGGCCGGAGGTGCGGGTCACCAGGTCGCCGTCGTCGCCCAGCTCCACCGAGACCGAGCGGGTCGGCGCGCCGCGCTCCAGGAAGCTCCAGCTCATCGCCGGCAGCCGCACGTCGATCGTCGCCCGGTAGAGGTCCCGCTGCTCGCTGAGCAGGCCGGCGGCCCAGCCGACCGTCTCGCTGGCGCCGTGCAGCAGCATCCAGCCGTTCATGGCGGAGGTGAGGACGAGCAGCCCGGAGCCCTCACCGAGGTGCGGGTTCTCGCACCAGGAGAACTGCTCGTCGAGGATCGCGGCGTCCAGCTCGGTCGCGACGCCGCGCGCGGGACCCGCGGGCAGGAAGATCCAGCTCCCGCTCGCGAACACGTCGAAGAGCGGCTCGCTCAGCACCGGGACGTCCTCGGACACGTGAGGATTCTACGGCGCGGCGGTGATCATGCGCCGGTCGCGAGCCGGTCCACCCGGCGCAGGGAGCGGTCCACGAGCGTGATCACCAGGAACAGCGCGCTCGCTCCGAGCATGAACCAGGCGAGGTCGTGCAGCCCGCCGGTGTCCGCCGTCGTGTGGAAGAACGCTCCGGTCGCCGCCGAGGCGAGCATCGCCCCCAGGTACATGAAGGTGCGCAGCAGTCCCGACGTCGCGCCCATCCTGGCCGGGTCGGCCTGGTGGTAGAGCGTGTTCTGGATGGCGAGGTTCACCAGGCCCTGCGGGATGCCGGTGACGATCGCGATGAGCACGAGGAACCAGATCGCGGCCTCCGCTCCGACCAGGAGCAGCAGCAGCGCCATGACGATCTGACCGGCCGCGCCGACGATGAGCTTCCACCGGATCTCCGGCTTGCGCCCGAAGAGCGACGCGACCACGATCCCGACGCCGAACGTCGGCAGCAGGATGAGGCCGGCAGCCGCCGGCGACAGGCCGCGGCCGCCCTCCAGCCACTGCGTGAACCCGTAGAGGTAGCAGTACGAGACGGTCGCGGCGAGCACGCCGCGCGCGTACGTGACCAGCAGCGGGATGTTGCCCGCGAACACCCGCACGTCGATGAACGGGTCGGGGCGGCGCAGCTCCCAGAGCGCGAAGGCCGCACCGAACACCGCGGCGAGCGCGAGCAGCCAGAGCTGCGCGAGGTGGATGTTCATCAGGAAGAGCAGGAGGCTGACCAGCGTGCCCGCGAACAGCGCGACGCCGAGGTAGTCGAGCCGTCCCCGCGCCGGCCGGCTGGCGTCCAGCGCCGTCGCCTTCGGGAGGAAGAGCAGGCTGAGCACCAGCGACGCGATCGCCAGCGGGATGTTCACGGCGAACGTCGCCCGCCAGCCGCCCACCTGGATGAGCAGGCCGCCGAGCGTCGGCCCGATGACCGCGATGGTCTGGGTCGTCACCGACAGCGCCGTCAGCACGCCTGCCGGGCTCCGCATCCCCGTCCGGGTCGCCTCGCTGCGGATCAGGTACATGGCCGCGGGGTAGCCGGCGCAGGTGCCGAAGCCGAGGATGACGCGTGCGATCACCAGCACCGCGATGTTCGGTGCGAACACGCCGATCACCCCCGCCAGCCCGGTCAGGATCGCGCCGGCGATGGACAGCCGCCGCGGCCCGAACATGTCCACCAGACGGCCGACGAGCGGCTGCCCGATCGAGGTCGCCAGGTAGAGGGAGGACACCAGCCACGCCGTCTCGGAGGCCGGCGCGCCGAGGGCCGTGGCGATCGGCACGAGCGCGACCGCGATGATCGACGAGTTGACCGGGTTGAGCACGGCGCCGATCATCATCGGCGCGAGCAGCCGCCTGTCGAACCGGTCCGCGGGGCCCGGCCTGGCGGCGATGAGGTCGATCACGCGCGCACCAGCTTCTCGATCAGCGCCGTCGCCGCGAGCATGGTCTGGCGCTCCTCCTCGGTCAGCCGCTCCTCCATCGCGTGCGCGAGCCACTCGCGCCGGGCATCCAGGTTGCCGCTCTCGGCCTCCCGCCCGGCGTCGGTCAGCGAGACGAGCTGCCGCCGGCCGTCGGTGGGGTCGGGCGTGCGGACGACGAGGCCGAGCTCCTCCAGCGACGCGATGGTGGTGGCCATCGACTGCGGGCGGACGCCCTCCAGCTCCGCCAGACGGGAGGCCGTGCTGCCCTCGCCCTTGCCGATGCGGGCGAGCACCGACGACTGCTGCGCGCTGAGACCGGCTGGCTCGGTCGCCACCTCACGCATCCGGCGGCGGAGTCGCGCGAAGGCCACGCGGAGGTCGAGTGCGGCGCGGATGGAGGACGGGGAGGGATCGGGCATATCGACAGTCTAGCTGTTCAGTTCCAACTGTGCAGTTCAGACTGTCTAATTCTGTTCACGCGCGGCGACTAGGCTGCCGCCCGTGACCGCGCCCGCATCCCCGCCGCCCGGCGCGCTCGCCCGGCGGCTCACCCTCGGCGACGCCGTGATGATCGGCCTCGGCTCCATGATCGGCGCCGGGATCTTCGCGTCGTTCGGCCCCGCTGCCGCGGCCGCCGGCGTCGGGCTGCTGGTCGGCCTGGTGATCGCCGGCTTCATCGCCTTCTGCAACGCGACCTCCTCCGCCCAGCTCGCGGCACAGTACCCGACCTCGGGCGGCACGTACATCTACGGGCGCGAGCGGCTGGGCGAATGGCCGGGCTTCGTCGCCGGCTGGTCGTTCGTGGTCGGCAAGACCGCCAGCTCCGCCGCCATGGCGATCACGTTCGCCACGTACGCGGTGCCTGCGGCCTGGGTGAAGCCCGTCGCCATCCTCGCGGTCGTCGTGCTGACGCTCGTCAACACGCTCGGGATCACGCGGACGGCGCTCCTCACCCGCGTGCTGGTGGGAGTGGCCCTGCTCGCGCTCACCGTGGCCGTGGCGATCGGCTTCACGCACACCGCGGCGAGCGCCGCAGCCCCAGGCACCGCGCCGACGGTCTACGGCGTCCTCCAGTCGGCCGGCTTCCTCTTCTTCGCGTTCGCCGGCTACGCCCGGATCGCCACGATGGGCGAGGAGGTCGTCGACCCGGCGCGCACCATCCCGCGCGCGATCACGACCGCGCTCACGATCGCGCTGGTCGTCTACACGCTCGTCGCGGTGTCCGCCCTGCACGCCCTCGGCGCCGCAGGACTCGCGTCGGCCGCCGCCCCGCTCAGCGCGGTGGCCGACACCGCGGGAGCGGCCTGGCCGGGCGTCGTGATCCGCATCGGAGCGGCGGCCGCGGCACTCGGCGCCCTGCTCGCGATGATCGCCGGCATCGGGCGCACCAGCCTGGCGATGGCGCGCAACCGCGACCTCCCCGGCTGGTTCGCCGCGGTCCACCCGCGCTTCCACGTGCCCTACCGCGCCGAACTGGCCCTCGGCCTGGTGGTCTGCGTGCTCGTGGCGGTGACAGACCTCCGCGGCGCGATCGGCTTCTCGTCGTTCGGCGTGCTCCTCTATTACGTCGTCGCGAACCTCTCGGCGTGGACGCAACAGAAGCCGCATCGGCGCTACCCGCGAGCGTTGGCCGTCGCGGGAGCGACGGGGTGCCTGGTGCTGGTGGTGACGCTGCCGGTGGCGTCGATCGTGGCGGGGATCGTGGTGCTGGCGGTGGGGGTCGCCTACCGAGCCGTCCGGCTGAGGCTCGCGCGGTAAGCCGAGCACGTCGAGGGTCGCGTCGTGTGCGCGCGATCATGGCCACGATGCTCAGGCGCAGCCCCCAAAACTATTTACATCGGGCGGCGATCGGAGGAACCTCGCAGGTATCGATTTAGTGAGGTTCAGTCATGTTAATCGCTCATCGGAGCCGCCTCCTCGCCCTCGCCGCCCTCGCCGGCCTGGTCGGGCTCTCCCTCGGGCCGGTCTCCACGGCGACCGCCGCATCCACTCTCGCCACCGATGCCGTGGTCAGCGGACACCAGACGGGCTCCTCCTCCACCGTCGTGTCGCCCGTGTTCAGCACGGCGCAGAGCGGAGAGCTGCTCCTGGCCTTCCTCACAGCCGACGGGCCGGCGACGGCAGGGAGCGAGACGTTCTCGGCGGTCACCGGCGCCGGCCTCACGTGGCAGCTTCGCAAGCGCGCGAACGCCCAGTACGGGACCGCGGAGATCTGGCAGGCCGTCTCGAGCAGCGCGATCACCAACGCCACGGTCACAGCCACCCACGGGGGCTCGGGGCTCGCGGCCATCACGGTCGTCAGCTTCACCGGCGCCGACACGACCACGGCGGGCGCCGTCGCCGGCTCGAGCGGTGCAACAGGCGCGCCCTCCACCGCGCTCACGACCACACGCTCGGGGTCGTGGGTCTGGGGAGTCGGCGACGACTGGGACACCGCCACGGCACGCACGGTCGGATCGGGCCAGACCAAGGTCGACGAAGACCTCGCGCCCTCCGGGGACACGTTCTGGACTCAGCGCCAGACCTCGGCCACCACCGCGACCGCGCCGGCGAGCGTCACCATCAACGACAGTGCGCCGACGACCGACCGGTGGAACCTCGCCGCCATCGAGGTCCTGCCGGCGAGCGGCCAGGACACGGTCCCGCCCAGCGTCGCGATGACAGCTCCGACGGGCGGCAGCACCGTGGCCGGCACCGTGGCGGTGTCGGCGAACGCCACGGACAACATCGGGGTCGCCTCGGTGCAGTTCCTGCTCGACGGCACTCCCCTGACCCCGGTCGTCACCGGCTCCCCGTACACGATCCAGTGGGACAGCACGTCCGTCGGCAACGGGAGCCACGCCTTGTCCGCGATCGCCCTCGACGGCGCCGGCAACCAGGCCACCGCGTCGCCCGTCACGATCACCGTGAACAACACCGCGAGCGATCCGTCCGTCGTGGGATCCTGGGGGCCGGTCGCCCCGTGGCCCGAAGTCTCGATCCACGCGGCGCTCACGGACACCGGCAAGATCCTCACCTGGCAGGGCGACTTCACCCAGAACGGTCAGCAGTTCCTCCTCGACCCGGTGAGCGGCGACTACATCCAGGTCCCGAACGGCGCCGTCGACCTGTTCTGTTCGGGCCAGGCCGTGCTCGCCGACGGACGGATCGCCGCGATCGGCGGCACCGCGACGAGCGGCGGCCTCGGGATCACGGCGGTGAACGCCTTCGATCCGGGCACCCAGACCTGGCAGGCCCTGAAATCGATGAACCACCCGCGCTGGTACCCGACGGGCACGACGCTCGGCGACGGCCGCGTCCTGGTCACCTCGGGATCGAACACCAGTTCCACCGACATCGTCCGGATCCCGGAGGTCTACAACCCTCCAACCAACACGTGGACCGACCTCACCGCGTCGAGCAATAACATTCCCTACTACCCGTTCATGTACCAGCTGCCGGACGGCCGGGTGCTGCAGGCCGGTGCGTCCGAACAGGCGACGTCGACCCAGGCCCTGGACGTCGCGAAACAGCAGTGGACCACCATCGACAGCCAGGTGCTGGACGGCGCGTCCATCACCAACTACGCCCCCGGAAAGTTCCTCAAGGCGGGCACCGCCTCCGACGGCGGCTTCGCCGGCATCTCCGCGAACACCGCATACACCCTCGACATGAACCAGCCGAACCCGGCCTGGAAGGCGACCGCCTCGATGGCCTACCCGCGCAGCTTCGTCGACCTCACCAACCTCCCCGACGGAACCGTGCTCGCCACAGGCGGCGGAACCGACAAGTCCGGGCAGGACGTCTCCAAGGCGGTGAAGCCGGCCGAGATCTGGAACCCGGCCACCGGGACCTGGACGACCGTGGCCGCCCTGACCGCACCGCGGCTGTACCACTCGGTCGCGCTCCTGCTGCCCGACGGACGCGTGTTCGTCTCCGGAGGCGGCGGCGACACCGGCGTGGCCAACCAGCTGAGCTACCAGATCTACTCGCCGCCCTATCTGTTCAAGGGGGCGCGGCCGACCATCACCTCCGCTCCCTCGACCGTCCAATACGGCGCGAGCGCCCTCATCCAGACTCCGGATGCGGCCGACATCGCTTCGGTGTCGCTGATCCGGACCGGCTCGGACACCCACGCGTTCGACCAGAACACCCGCGGGATGCAGCTGTCCTTCACCCAGACCGTCGGAGGGCTGAGCGTGCAACTCCCGCCGAACGGCGATTGGGCGCCCCCCGGGTATTACATGCTCACGATCGTGAACGCGAAAGGCGTCCCGTCCACTGCCGTGATGGTGCGATTCCCCGCGCCCTCCGAAGACACCGTCGCACCTTCCGCGCCCGGCGCACCGACGGCCACCGGAGCGGTCGGAAGCGTGACGCTGGGCTGGACCGCCTCCACCGACAACGTGGGAGTGACCGGCTACCAGATCTACCGCTCCACGACCTCCGGCTTCGCCCCCGGCGCCGCGAACCTGGTGAAGCAGGTCGACGGCGCCACGACCGGCTACACGGATGCGGGCCTCGCGCCCGGCACCTACTTCTACCGGATCGAGGCGGTGGACGCGGCCGGAAACCTGAGCCCGCCCTCGCCCGAGGTCTCAGGGACCGCTCTCCCCGACACCACCGCTCCCTCCGCACCGGGCAACCTCGCCGCCTCCGCCTCAGTGAGCGGCATCGCCCTCACCTGGACCGCGAGCACCGACGACGTGGGCGTCACCCGGTACAACATCACCCGGAACGGCTCGCCGCTCACGACCACCACCGGGACGGGTTACACCGACGCCGCCGTCGTGGGCGGTACCTCCTACACCTACACGGTGACCGCGCAGGACGCGGCGGGGAACGTCAGCGCAGCCTCCAACAGCGTCACGCTCACCGCGGCCTCCGGCCCCCGGGCGATCACCGTCGACAAGCTCGTGACGAAACACCAGGGCACGGCCGCATCGACGGTCGCGGTGACCGGCCTGACGACCACGGGCACGAACGAGCTGCTCCTCGCGTTCGTCAGCTCCGACGGTTCGAGCGCCGCGCAGCTCGGCTCGGTGACCGGAGGCGGCCTGACCTGGACGCTGCGCCAGCGCTCCAACGGCCAACCGGGCACAGCGGAGGTCTGGCAGGCAGTGGCGCCGGCGCCGCTCTCGAACGTGACCATCACGGCCACCCAGAAGGCCGGATCCTGGCAGTCGTCCCTCACGGTCGCCGGATTCCTCGGCGCCGACACCACCACCGGAGCGGTCATTGCCGCGAACGGCGCCGGCGGCGCTCCGAGCGCGACCCTCACCACGGCCCGCGCCGGGTCCTGGGTGTGGGGCGTCGGGACCGACTGGACCGCCGCCCGAGCACGGACGACTGGCCCCGGCCAGACTCTCGTCGACCAGTACCTCTCCCCCTCCGCGGACACCTATTGGCTGCAACGGACGACCACCCCGACGGCGACCGCGGGCACCGCGGTGACCATCAACGACACGGCGCCGACGACCGACCAGTGGGATCTGGCGCTGATCGAAGTCCTCCCGGCGCCGTGACGCGCCCGGGCCTGATACACGCAGAAGACCCTGATGAACCCCAGAAGGCCCTGATGAACACAGAATGGCCGGTTCGACGTCACCCGTCGATCCGGCCATTCGTTCGTGCGCGAGGGGGGACTTGAACCCCCACGCCCTTTCGAGCACTGGCACCTGAAGCCAGCGCGTCTGCCAATTCCGCCACTCGCGCGAACCCAGGAAGACTAACACGACAGCGTGTCCGACAACGAATCCGTCCGTACCCCCTGAGGACGATCTTCACCTGTGAGGCAGCCGTGCGGGGGTGTCTTCCAGGGGGTTCCGACTAACATGCATGTAGCTGGCCAAGCCGGGAGCGGGAGACTAGTGGGCATTCTGGACAACTTCGAGCGGGGGCTCGAGCGCGCCGTCAACGGCGCGTTCGCGAAGACCTTCCGTTCCGGGCTGCAGCCCGTGGAGCTCACGAGCGCCATCCGCAAGGAGATGGACACCAAGGCGGCCGTCGTCTCCCGGGACCGCGTCCTGGCGCCGAACCGCTTCGTCCTGAGGATGTCGGCCGCCGACTACACGCGCATGAGCGCGATGGGCGCCGCGCTCACCGATGAGCTCGTGTCGTTCGCCCAGAAGCACGCCACCAGCCAGCACTACGCGTTCGCCGGCGGGCTCGCCATCGACCTCCGGGAGGACCCCGACATCAGCGTGGGGATGCTCCAGATCGACTCCGAGAACGTCAAGGGCGACGTCGCCTGGACGCCGGTGCTCGACATCGACGGCCGGCACTACCCGCTCACCGGGGGCCGCACGGTCGTCGGCCGCGGGCAGGACGCCGACATCACGGTCGACGACACCGGCATCTCGCGCCGGCACGTCATGATCACCTGGGACGGCCACCGCGCCCAGGTGGAGGACCTCGGCTCCACCAACGGATCGAAGCTGAACGGGCAGCCGGTGAAGAAGGCGATCCTCGAACCCGACTCCGTCGTCACCATCGGACGCACCCGCATCGTCTTCCGGGTGCTCCCGCAGGCGGCGCCCTCCCCGGCTCCGCGCAGGGCGACAACTTCTGGAGCACCTCGTGAACCCGAGTGAGCTCACCCTCCTGGTGCTGCGGTTCGGCTTCCTGCTGCTGCTGTGGCTGTTCGTGTTCGGCATCGTCTACGCCCTCCGCACCGACCTGTTCGGCCAGCGCGTGCGCAAGCTCCCGGAGTCGCAGGCGGCCGCGTCACCGTTCCCGACCCCGGCAGCCGCTTCCGCTCCCGCTCCGGCCCCCGCCCCGGTCGCCGTTCCCGCCGGCCCGACCGAGCCGGTGATGAAGCACGCCCCCGTGTCCAGCCTGCCTGCCGGCGCCAACACCGCCGGCGGCGGCACGAACGCGAGCGTCCAGACGGCGCACCGCCTCGTCCTCACCTCCGGACCGCGCGCCGGCACGGAGCTCGCGCTCGGCCGCGACCCCATCACCATCGGCCGCTCCAGCGAGTCCGGGCTGGTCATCCGCGACGACTACACCTCCACCCACCACGCCCGCCTGCTCCTGTGGAACGACGAGTGGATGATCCAGGATCTGGACTCGACCAACGGCACGTTCCTCGACGGCCGCCGCGTCACCGTCCCGACCCAGGTCCCGCTCGACACCCCGATCAAGATCGGGACGACCACATTCGAGCTGCGACGGTAACCCGTGGCAGGCAATCGGGCAGCGGCCGTCTCCCACGTCGGGAAGATCCGCTCGAACAACCAGGACTCCGGCTATGCCGGTCATGAGCTGTTCGTGGTGGCCGACGGCATGGGCGGCCATGCCGGCGGGGACGTCGCCAGCGCGATCGCGGTCAACCGCATCAAGGAGGCCGACGGCGAGTACGAGACGGCGACGGAGGCGGAGTTCGCCCTCCAATCCGCGCTGATCGCCGCCAACTCGCTGCTCGCCGAGACCGTCTTCGAGCATCCGGAGCTCACCGGGATGGGCACCACCGTCAGCGCGCTGATGCGGGTCGGCGACGAGATGGCCATCGCCCACATCGGCGACTCCCGCATCTACCTCTTCCGCGACGGCGAGCTCAGCCAGGTCTCAGTCGACCACACCTTCGTGCAGCGGCTGGTCGACAGCGGCCGCATCACGGAGGAGGAGGCGATGGTCCACCCGCGCCGCTCCGTGCTGATGCGCGTGCTCGGCGACGTCGACGCATCCCCCGAGATCGACACCATCATCCTCGCGACGCGGCCGGGCGACCGCTGGCTGATCTGCTCGGACGGCCTCAGCGGCGTCGTGAAGCACGACGACCTTCTCGCGGCCCTCGCCACGCGCGACGCGCCCAAGCAGGTCGCGGAGAAGCTCCTCAAGCAGAGCCTCGACGCCGGCGCTCCCGACAACGTCACGGTGGTGATCCTCGACATCGCGGACGTCGCGCGGGGCGACATCATGAAGGAGCCGGTCACGGTCGGCTCGGCGTCGGCCCCCCTCCAGTTCGGCGAGCCCAAGCCCGCCACCCGCGCCACGCGCCTCCCGACCCTCCGCCTCCACCCGGTGCGGCCCGCCACCGGCCCGACGCACTTCGAGCCGCAGTCGGACGACTACTTCGACGAGCTGATCGAGGAGGACGAGCGCCGGGCGCGCCGCCGCCGGCTCACCTGGATGATCGGGCTGGCGGTGCTCGTCGTCGCGATCGTGCTCGCGGTGCTCGTCGGGTACCAGTGGACCCAGTCCCGGTTCTTCGTCGGCTCCACGCCCGCGGGCAAGGTCGCCATCTACCAGGGCGTGCAGCAGAACCTCGGGCCGATCGTGCTCTCACATGTGTACGAGGAGTCCGCCGTGACGGTGAAGAGCCTCCCGCAGTACGACAAGCAGCTCGTGCAGCAGACCATCAACGCGGACGACCTGGCGGCCGCCCGCGCGATCGTGGACCAGTTGACCGATGCCGCAAAACAGTAGCGTGAGCGAGCGGAAGCAGGCCAGGCCGGCCACCGGCCCGGTCAAGCGGCTGCGCCTGCCCGCCAAGCAGCGCAACCTCGAACTGCTGCTCCTGATCCTCGCCTGCGGCATCAACGCCGCGGCGGTCGTCCTCGTGCAGCTCGGCGCCCTGGGCCACCTGGACCTCACGCTCGTCTACCTCGGCGCCGGCCTGTCCGCACTCGTGCTCGGGATGCACATCGCGCTGCGGATCGTCGCCCCGCAGGCCGACCCGTTCCTGCTGCCGATCGCCACCGTCCTGACCGGTATCGGGATCGCGGAGATCTACCGGATCGACATCCACTTCAAGGACGCCGGCTGGGCCAGCGCGGGCGTCAAGCAGATCGCCTGGGCCGCCATCGCCATCGTGTGCGCCATCGCGGTCATCGTCGTCATCCGCAACCACCGCGTCCTGCAGCGCTACACCTACATCTTCGGCCTCGCCGCGCTGGTGCTGCTGCTCCTGCCGATGCTGCCGGGCATCGGCAAGGAGATCTACGGCGCCCGCGTCTGGATCGGCATCGGTCCGTTCAGCTTCCAGCCGGGCGAGCTCGCCAAGCTGTGCCTCGCGATCTTCTTCGCGGGCTATCTGGTGCAGGCCAGGGACTCGCTGTCGATGGTGGGCAAGAAGTTCCTCGGCATCCGCTTCCCGCGCGCCCGCGACCTCGGCCCGCTGCTCATCGTGTGGCTGATGTCGATGGCGGTCATCGTCTTCCAGCGCGACCTCGGAACGGGCCTCCTCATCTTCGGGCTGTTCCTCGTGATGGTGTACGTCGCCACCGCCCGGATCAGCTGGGTCATCCTGGGCCTGGTGCTGATCGTCGGCGGCGCCGTCGTCGCGAGCCAACTCCTCCCGTACGTGCACGACCGCTTCGCGAACTGGCTCGACCCGTTCTCCCAGAAGGTCTACGACGCCCAGGGCGGCAGCTTCCAGCTCGTCCAGGGCCTCTTCGGCCTCGCGCACGGCGGCCTCATCGGCACCGGGCTCGGCCAGGGCCAGCCGTGGGTCACCCCGGTGTCGCAGAGCGACTACATCATCGCGAGCCTCGGCGAGGAGCTCGGTCTCGCCGGCCTGTTCGCGATCTTCGCGCTGTACCTGATCTTCGTCGCGCGCGGTCTGCGGATCGGCTTCGCAGGCCAGGACGACTTCGGCAAGCTCCTCGCGGTGGGACTGTCGTTCACCGTGGGCCTGCAGTGCTTCATCGTCATCGGCGGTGTGACGCGTGTGATCCCGCTCACCGGTCTGACGACGCCGTTCCTCGCGGCGGGAGGCTCGTCCCTAGTGGCCAACTGGATCATCGTGGCGCTGCTGCTGCGGCTGTCCGACACGGTCCGCAACCAACCCCGTCTGGTGGTGAGCTGAACGATGAATCGCGAGATCAAGCGGGTCAGCACGATCGTGCTGGTGATGTTCCTGGCGCTCCTGGTGTCCACGTCGATCCTGCAGGCGTTCCAGGCGGACAGCCTGACCGCCGACGCGCGGAACACCCGGGCGCGCAACGACAGCTACGCGGCCCAGCGCGGCGCGATCCTCGTCGCGGGCCAGCCGATCGCGCAGTCCGTGCCCTCGAACGACGTCTACAAGTGGCAGCGCGAGTACAGCAACGGGCCGCTGTACTCGGCGGTGACCGGCTTCTACCCGGTCAACGGCGAGGCGACCGGACTGGAGGGCGCCCTCGACGACCGGCTGTCCGGCACCTCCAACTCGCAGTTCTTCGAGCGGATCAACTCGATCCTGACCGGCAAGAACCCGCAGGGCGCGACGGTCGAGACGACGATCGACCCGAAGGCGCAGCAGGCGGCCTGGGACGCGCTCGGCGACTACCAGGGCGCGGTGGTGCTGCTGGAGCCGAAGACCGGCAAGATCCTCGCGATGGTGTCGAAGCCCACCTACGACCCGAACGTCCTGGCCTCGCACGACACCGCTGCCGTCAACACGGCCTACCAGCAGCTCCTCGCCACCTCGGGGAGCCCGCTCACCAACCGCACCATCGGCGGCAGCCTCAACCCGCCCGGCTCCACGTTCAAGCCGGTGATGAGCGCCGCGGCCTTCGGGACGGGCCAGTACACCAAGGACAGCCAGCTCCCGAACGTGGCCTCACTCCCGCTCCCCGGCTCCCCGACCGTCGTCAAGAACGACTCGCTGACCACCTGCGGCCCCGGCGCGACGGTGTCGATCGCGACCGCGCAGATCCTCTCCTGCAACATCCCGTTCGCCGAGCTCGGGATGCAGCTCCAGCCGCAGGTCATCAAGGACCAGGCGGACAAGTTCGGCTTCAACCAGTCTCTGAGCATCCCGATCCCCGTCGAGAAGAGCGTCTACCCGCTCTACACCGACCCGGCGGAGCGGGCACTCGGCTCGTTCGGACAGAAGGACGACCGCGCGACCCCGCTGCAGATGGCGATGGTGTCGGCCGCGGTCGCGAACGGCGGCAAGCTGATGACGCCGAACCTGGTCGACTCGATCCGATCCTCGGATCTGCAGCCGATCGAGACGTTCCAGCCCCAGCAGTTCTCGCAGCCGATGAGCCAGCAGAACGCCGACACCATCAAGCAGATGATGGTCGACGGCGTCGATCACGGTGTTGCGAGCAATGCAAGAATAGACGGGGTCGAGGTCGGCGGTAAGACGGGGACGGCGCAGAACGGGGCGAACGACCCGTACACGCTGTGGTTCACCGGGTTCGCGCCGGCGAACGACCCTCAGTTCGCTGTTGCGGTAGTCGTTGAAAATGGCGGTGGACGCGGTCAGGACGGCACGGGTAACTCCATCGCCGCGCCGATCGCGAAAAAAGTACTAGAGGCGGTGCTGAATAAATGAGACCCACAGCAGGGCTCACCTTCGGAGGACGTTACGAGCTGCAGTCGCGCATCGCGATCGGCGGCATGGGCGAGGTCTGGCAGGCGACCGATCTGGTCATCGGCCGCACCGTCGCGATCAAGATCCTCAAGGACGAGTACCTCGGCGACCCCGGCTTCCTCGAGCGCTTCCGCGCGGAGGCCAGGCACGCCGCGCTCGTCAACCACGAAGGCATCGCGAACGTCTACGACTACGGCGAGGAGGAGGGCAGCGCCTTCCTCGTGATGGAGCTGGTGCCCGGTGAGGCGCTCTCCACCATCCTCGAGCGCGAGCATGTGCTCAGCACCGACCGCACCCTCGACATCGTCGCGCAGACCGCCGCCGCACTCCACGCCGCGCACGCCGCCGGGCTGGTCCACCGCGACATCAAGCCGGGCAACCTCCTGATCACGCCGGACGGCCGGGTCAAGATCACCGACTTCGGCATCGCCCGCATCGCCGACCAGGTCCCGCTCACCGCCACGGGCCAGGTCATGGGTACGGTGCAGTACCTGTCCCCGGAGCAGGCGTCGGGCCACCCGGCCTCGCCGACCACCGACATCTACTCGCTCGGCATCGTCGCCTACGAGTGCCTCGCGGGCCGCCGGCCGTTCACCGGCGAGTCGCAGGTCGCCATCGCGATGGCGCAGATCAACGAGGCGCCGCCGGAGCTCCCGGCCACGGTCGCCGAGCCGGTTCGCAACCTCGTCTTCGCCTGCATCGCCAAGAACCCCGCCGACCGCCCGGCCTCGGCTGCGCACCTTGCGCGCGCGGCGCAGGCCCTGCGCCGCGGCGACATCCGTGCCGCGGCCGCGTCGGTGCCCGCCGTGCTCGGCGCGGCGGTCGCCGCCGACGCCGCGACCGTGCTGATGACCTCCCCCAACGCCGCCCCGACCCAGGCCACCACCGTGCTGCCCGCCGCGGCGGCCGGCGCCGCCGTCGAGGAGGAGGAGACCGAGGAGCCGGTCGAGGAGAAGAAGCGCAGCCCGTGGACCTGGCCGCTCATCGCCCTCATCGCGCTCCTGGCGCTGGTCCTGATCGGGACGATCATCGCGCTGCTCGCGCAGCCCAAGACCCCGGTCGCGACGACGACCACGACGCCGCCCGTCGTCCACACCACCCCGCCGGCCTCGCCGACTCCGTCGGCCACCCCGACCAGCACGACGGTGCAGATCAGCGAGGGCGACTACCTCGGCCTGACCGCCGACCAGGCCAGGCAGAAGCTCCAGGGCGTCGGGATGGTCGCCGACGTGCAGACCGGCTCGGCGGCGTCCTCCGCCGGCCAGGTCAACACGGTGTACTCGGTCAACCCGACCGGCCCCGTGCAGAAGGGCACGACGATCACGGTCAAGGTGTACGGACCGGTGACGCCGATCCCGACGCCGAGCGACACGGTCTCGGCCAACCCGCCGTCCGGCCAGGGAGCCGCCAACTCGCAGATCACGGTGTCATTCGGCTCGGCGACCTGCCCGGCGGGCCAGAACCTCACCGGGCGCCGGCTGTTCGTCAACGGGCAGCCGCAGGCCCCGGTCAACGACTCCAAGTTCACCTGGTCGCCGACGGCAGCGGGCAGCTACACGCTCAGCTACTCGATCTTCTGCAACCAGGGCGAGTCGGTCGAGTCCGCCCAGTCGCCCACGACCCCGTACACGGTGGTGGCCGCCAACGGCTCGACCGCCCTCCCCACGCCGTGATGGCAGCCGCGCCGCGCTGACGACGTTCGGTCTGCCCCCGCCCGGGGGAGACATCCAGAGTCGGACCGCTACACTATCCGGAGCCACCAGCCACCACCCGAAAAGGAGCCCGTCTTGAGCCCAGATAGCCGCCTGCTCGCAGGCCGATATCAGGTGGGCGAGCTCGTCGGGCGTGGCGGCATGTCCGACGTGCACCGCGGGACGGACACCCGGCTGGGCCGCACGGTCGCCATCAAGCTGCTCAAGCCGTCCTTGGCCACCGATCCGGCGTTCCGCACGCGCTTCCGCCAGGAGGCCCAGGCCGCGGCGCGGATGACGCACCCGACCATCGTGCGGGTGTTCGACGCCGGCGAGGAGACGGTCCGCGAGCCGAACGGGCACGAGGCGCAGCTCCCCTTCATCGTGATGGAGTACGTCGACGGCGTTCTTCTGAAAGATCTCATCAAGCGTGGCCCGCTGGAGGTCGCCGAGGCCGTCCGGATCACCGAGGGCATCCTGACGGCCCTCGAGTACTCGCACCGCGCGGGCGTGGTGCACCGCGACATCAAGCCGGGCAACGTCATGATCACGACGACCGGCCAGGTCAAGGTGATGGACTTCGGCATCGCCCGCGCCATCAGCGACTCCTCGGCCACGGTCGCGCAGACGACCGCGGTGCTCGGCACCGCCAGCTACTTCTCGCCCGAGCAGGCCAAGGGCGAGACGGTCGACGCCCGCACCGACCTCTACTCGACCGGCGTCGTCCTGTTCGAGATGCTGACCGGCCGGCCGCCGTTCCGCGGCGACACCCCGGTCGCCGTCGCCTATCAGCACGTCAGCGAGACGGCCGTCGCGCCGAGCACCGTGAACCCCAAGGTCTCGCCGGCGATGGACACCGTGGTCGCCCGCGCCCTCACCAAGGACCGCTTCGAGCGCTACCAGACGGTCGCCGACTTCCGTCACGACCTGGAGGAGGCCGCCGCAGGGCGTGTCCCCGTCCACAAGCAGCCCGACGAGTTCTCCGAGACGCTCTTCGGGGCGCCGCCGAGCTCGGTCTCCGGCCCCGAAGCCGCCTTCCGCCAGCTCGCGGAGGACCAGACGATGGTCCGCACGCAGCGCCGCCCACCGGTCATCTGGATCTGGGCCGGCATCGCCGTGATGGCGGTGGTCATCGTCGCCGTCCTCGCCTGGGTGCTGAGGATCGGGCCGAGCACGACCATGCCGGACAGCTCCCGCCAGGTTCCCAACCTGTCCGGGCAGACACTCGACAAGGCCACGAAGCAGCTGGAGGACCTCAAGCTCAAGTGGACGCAGTCCACGGAGGCCAGCTCCACCTACGAGCAGGGTCAGGTCATCCGCACCGACCCGGCCGCCGGGATCGTGGTGGCCACCGGCGACACGATCAACGTCTTCGTGTCCACGGGCAAGAAGGCCGTCTCCGTCCCCGACCTCACCAACATGACGCAGGACGCCGCGAAACAGGCGCTGACGGCGGCGGGACTCACCCTCGGCCCGGTCACGACCCAGAACTCGGCGACCGTGCCGGCCAACGTCGTCATCCAGACCGCGCCTGCCGCCGGAAGCAACGCCCACGAGGGCGACGCCATCGCGCTCACGGTCTCCAGCGGCAAGGTCACGCTGACAGACCTCACCGGCCAGTCCCTGCCTGCGGCGACTTCGCTGCTCCAGCAGCTCGGTCTGACGGCGGATCCGAAGGCCGACTCGACCTGCAAGCAGAACAGCGGCGCTCCGCTGGTGCACACGCAGACGGTCGCGCCGGGCGACGTGCCCCAGGGGAGCACGGTCGGCCTCACCTACTGCTCGGGCTGACCCAGCGGGAGGCGCGTCGCCTCAGCCCAGCTTGACGAGCGGGTTGAGCGACCGGGACGCCTCGGCGGCGCCGGCGAGACCGGCCTTCTCCAGCCAGTTGCCGAGCATCCGGTAACCGCCCTCGGTGAGCACCGACTCCGGGTGGAACTGCACGCCGTAGATGGGCGCGGTCGTGTGCTGCAGCGCCATGATCACGCCGCCGGCCGTGCGCGCCGTGATGACGAGCTCGTCGGGGAGGGTGCCATCCACGACCGCCAGCGAGTGGTAGCGCGTCGCGGTGAACGGCTGCGGCACGCCGTCGAACAGCAGGCTGTCGTCGTGCTCGACCTGTGAGGTCTTGCCGTGCATCAGCTCCTCGGCGTTGGTGACCACGCCCCCGAACGCCTCCGCGATCGCCTGGTGCCCGAGGCAGACCCCGAGCAGCGGCTTCCCGGCCTTCAGCGCGAGCTCCACGACCGGGATGGACACCCCGGCGTCGGCCGGCTTGCCCGGCCCGGGCGACACCAGCACCGCGTCGAACTCCGCGACGCGCGCCGGCAGGTCCTCGATCGCGATGTCGTCGTTGCGGACGACCTCGGTCTCGGCGCCGAGCTCACGCAGGTAGCCGTTGAGCGTGTAGACGAAGCTGTCGTAGTTGTCGATGACGAGTACGCGGGTCACGGCCCAACGGTACCTTCCTGGGGTCCGAGGAGCGAATCCACCCAGGGGAAGACCCACGTCACCAGCGCCCACAGCACGACCGCGAACACGACCACCAGGAGGACGATGCGCAGCCACACCGGTCCGGGCAGGATGCGCCACAGTGCTCCGTACATGGGTCAGCCTCCCGTCACCGCGGCGCGGATCTCGTTCGGAACGTCCTGCGTGGGCTGGTAGCCCGCGTAGACGTTGTAGGCGATCAGCCGCTCGCCCGCGTGGAACGGCGGGTTGCACGTCGTGATCGTCATGAGCCTGTCGACGGGCTGGACGTCGGGATGGTGCGGCACCGACGCGATCACCTGCACCTGCGTGGGCTGCACGTACTCGAAGTTGCGGAATACGTAGGTGTACCAGCCGTCCTTGGTCTGCACGTAGATGCGGTCGCCGAGGTGCAGCTTGGACAGGTCGATGAAGGTGTTGCCCCAGCCCGAGTCGTGGCCGGCGACGGCGAAGTTGCCGACCTCTCCCGGCATGGCCGTGCCGGAATAGTGCCCGACGCCCGCGGTGTAGCTGTTGAGGACCTTCTCGACATCGACCGTCTCGCGGATCGTGCGCTTCCAGTCCGGCCCGAGGCGCGGGATGTAGATCACGGCGAACGGCTCGTAGTCCGCGGGCTGCGCCATCACGGGAGGGTCGACCGCCTCCGGAGACGCCGGGTCCGTCGGTGTCGGCTGCGGGGCCTTGATCGCGTCGTCGATCCACTTCTTGCTCTGCTCTTGCGCCGCCGAGGTCTGCTGGCCCGACAGGACGAGGTTGTTCCACCACACCTGCCAGCCGAGGAAGAGGCCGACCAGCACTCCAGCCGTGATGAGCAGCTCACCGATGACGGTGAGGACCACCTCGCCGGCGCTGCGCTTGCGGCGGCGAGGCCGGGCCGCGCGGCGCGAGCCGGCGCGGTAGCGCTCGGGCTCAGCGGGCTCGGTCATATGACACATTCTAAGCGGGAGCGCGCCCCGCCAAACCGGGTGTTTCCCGGGAACTGCACGCCTGCATCGCCACGAACGTCCAGACCGCTCCCGCTACACTTGTGTGCTATGGCACGCACCAAGTCCAAGACCAAGCTCGAGCGCTCCGCCCGTCCCGAGCGCAGCTCGGCCGCAACCGGCGATGACGCCCCCAACCCCGTCTGGTTCAAGCCCGTCATGTTCGGCTTCATGCTGCTCGGGCTCATCTGGATCATCGTCTTCTACGTCAGCCAGAACCAGTACCCGATCCCGGCCCTCGGCGCCTGGAACATCCTGGTCGGCTTCGGGATCGCCTTCATCGGCTTCCTCATGACGACCCGCTGGCGCTGACCGCGTCCTCGACCGCAATTCCTCCACTTATCCACAGCACTTCTCCCCACAGCCCACAGCCCCGCAGTCGGCTTCTCCCCAGTGTTAATAAGCCTGTGGAGAGTTACACCGGTGTAATTATCCCCACTGTTAATAAGGCTGTGGATAACTTATCCACGCGTTGTGGGGAAGTGCCCGGCGTCAGACGAAGTGCAGCAGGCTCGCGCCCACGAGCACCGCGCAGAGCACCACGATGAGCGGGGTCTGCCAGCGGCGGCGCGACGGCATGCGCGTCTCGACGTAGATCAGTCCGGCCAGGGCGCCGCCGACGAGACCGCCGACGTGCGCCTGCCACGCGATGTTCATGCCCGGCAGGAAGCCGATCGCCAGGTTGAGTCCGACCAGCACCAGGATCTGCATCCCGTTGCCGCCGAGCCGGCGTTGGATGATGAAGAAGGCGCCCAGCATGCCGAAGATCGCGCCGGACGCGCCGATGACCGGCTGGTTGGCCGGAGAGAGCAGCAGCACGCCGAGCGAGCCGGCGAACCCGCTGATCAGGAACAGCGTGAGGAAGCGCGCGCGCCCGAGCACGGGCTCCAGCGCCATCCCGAAGATCCACAGCGTGTACATGTTGAGCGCGATGTGGATGATGTTCGCGTGCAGGAAGACCGAGGTCAGCATCCGCCACGGCTCGAACGCGAGCACCGGCGACAGCGAGTGGGTCGGGTACGAGTAGGCGCCGGCGTAGAGCAGGGAGTTCGTGACCTGATTGCCGATCACGGGCAGGTTCTGCAGGATGAACACCACGACGCAGATGCCGATGATCGCGTAGGTGACCACGGGTGCTCCCGGGCCGGTCAGCCGGGACACCCACGGCGAGCGGGTGCGGGGCGCGGTGGCACGCTGCTGCGCCATGCACTCCGGGCAGATCACTCCCACCGCGGCGGGAGTCTGGCACTCGCCGCAGATCGCGCGCCCGCAGCGTTGGCAGCGCACATGGCTGACGCGATCGGGATGCCGGTAGCAGACGCTCGCCGGAGCGTCGACGGGCTGAGACATGGTTCCCTCTCCGCCCTCCAGCAGAACTCAGGCCTGGTCGATCTCGACCGACTCGATCACGACGTCGTCGAGGGGACGGTCGCGGGCGTCGGTCGGCAGCTCGGCGAGCTTGTCGACGATCTTGCGGGACGCGTCGTCCGCGACCTCGCCGAAGATCGTGTGCTTGCCCTGCAGCCACGTGGTGGGCGCCACGGTGATGAAGAACTGCGAGCCGTTCGTGCCGCGGCCGCCCTGGACACCCGCGTTGGCCATCGCGAGGATGTACGGCTGGGTGAAGTCGAGCTCAGGGTTGATCTCGTCGTCGAACTGGTAGCCGGGGCCGCCGATGCCCTGACCGAGCGGGTCGCCGCCCTGGATCATGAAGCCGGGGATGATGCGGTGGAAGACCACGCCGTCGTAGAGCGGCTTGTTGGTCTTCTCGCCGGAGGCGGGGTGCGTCCACTCGATCTCACCGGTCGCGAGGCCCACGAAGTTACGGACCGTCTTCGGAGCGTGGTTGCCGAAGAGGTTGACCTTGATGTCTCCGTAGTTAGTGTGGAGCGTGGCGACAGCGGTGTGCTTAGACATGCCACTAATTCTTGCACAGGGCCCAGTTGGGTTTCGGGAGCGCACTTCGGCTCTCGGGCCATCCTCAGGGCTTTCGGTGGCAAGATGGAGTGAGTTCGCCCAGCCGACGCAATGGAGGTCCAAAATGAGCCTGACACGGAAGCGCCAGAAGGAGCTCGACCGTCTGCGGAGTGACGCGCAGGAGCTGTGGGGGCAGCAGCAGGAAGTGATCGCGAACGCCAACGCTCTGGCCGCCGCCGCCCGCAAGCAGGCCGCGCACTACTCGCGTGAGGAGCTGGCCCCGCGGGTGCGCGAGGGCTACGACTCGTACGTGCGTCCCGTGGCCCAGACGGCCAGGGACTCTGCCGGCCGTTATGCGGGCGTCGCACGCGACCGCCTCGTCGGCGACGTGATCCCGGCCGTCGGCACCGCCGTCGGAACCGCGCTCTCGGTCGTCGACCACGCACGGGCCGCACGCAGCGCCGCCTTCGCCGGTGATTTCACCAAGGCGCGCAAGGAGATCACCAAGAAGGCCTCCGCGGCGTCCCGTAACTCCGGCCCAGGAGCCGGCACGATCATCGCGGTCGGCCTGGGCGTCATCGCGGCTGCCGGCCTGCTCTACGCGGTCTGGCAGACCTTCCGCGCGGACGACGAGCTCTGGGTCGCCGACGAGGAGCCCTCGACTCCCGCCGCGGAGTAGTCCTTCGGAGTACGGTCGACCCCAGGGTCGAATCGGGGGTTTCCCCGATGGTGCTCCGGTCTCGTGATGACGAGGCTGGAGTCATGAACACTCTGCAACGACCCCTCGACGGCCGCATCCTCGGCGGCGTCTGCGCCGGACTGGCCGACCGTTTCGGTGTGAAGCCACTGACCGTACGACTGCTGTTCCTGCTGTCCCTGCTGCTGCCGGGACCGCAGTTCATCGCCTACATCGCGATGTGGATCATCATCCCGTCCGAGCAGCGCCCGGTCACCAGGGTGGCCTGACCGCCGTTCAGCGCTGCGGACGGGCCAAGTCGCCGAGACCGGCCATGCGCAGCGCGACGTCGACCAGGTCGACCCTCCGGTTCGGGATGCTCGCCAACGCGAACCATGCGGCCTCGTCCGTCGTCCCGTCGAGCTCGTTCCTCAGGCTCCCGCCGGTGACGGTTGCGCGGTAGACGATCCGGAGCGCGTGCAGCGGCCCGGCCTCCGGGGCGAAGCGCGCCTCGGCGGGGACGATCTTCGAGTCGATGCCGAGCAGCTCGTCCGCCCGCGCCTCGAAGCCGGTCTCCTCCTCGATCTCGCGCACCACCGCGTCGAGCGGGTCTTCGCCGGGCTCGATGCCGCCGCCGGGCAGCGTCCACCCGGAGCGGCCGCTCTCGTTCCAGTGGGCGAGCAGGATGCGCGGCCCGTCCACGATGACGCCGTAGGCGGCGACCCTGATGTCCATTCCGACACCCTACTGCCGCTGGTCGGCGGAGAGCGGCAGTATGGGGTGGTGCCCGAACTGCCGGAAGTCACCGCCCTCGCCGCCGACCTGGGCGAGCGGCTGACCGGTCGCGTCATCGACCGGCTCAGCATCGTCGCGTTCTCCGCGTTGAAGACGTTCGATCCGCCGCCCGAGGCGCTGAAGGGGCTGACGATCACCGGGGTCAGCCGGCACGGCAAGTTCCTCGACATCGCAGCCGGCGGCCTGCATGTCGTCATCCATCTCGCGCGGGCCGGCTGGATCCGCTGGCGCGAGACCCCGCCGCCCCCGCCGACCGGGCGGCCCAGCAGGGGACCACTTGCTGCACGCCTGGTGCTCGATGACGGCTCCGGCCTGGACATCACTGAGGCCGGCACGAAGAAGAGTCTCGCCATCTCCATCGTCCGCGATCCGGCGGAGGTGCCCGGCGTCGCGCGCCTCGGCCCGGACCCCCTCGACGCGGCGTTCACCCGGGACGCATTCGCCGCCATCCTCGCCGGCCAGGGCCGCGCGCAGATCAAGGGCGTGCTGCGCAATCAGGCTTTGATCGCCGGAATCGGCAACGCCTACTCCGACGAGATCCTGCACGTCGCGAAGATGTCCCCCTTCAAGCCCGCCTCGATGAGCGCAGAGGAGGTCGACCGCCTCTACGCCGCGCTCGAGGAGACGCTGCACGAGGCCCTCGCCCGCTCGGAGGGCCTGGCCGCGTCGGAGCTGAAGAGCGAGAAGAAGTCCGGGATGCGCGTCCACGGGCGCACCGGCCAGCCGTGCCCGGTCTGCGGCGACACGATCCGGCAGGTGATCTTCGCGGACTCCACGCTGCAGTACTGCCCGACCTGCCAGACCGGGGGAAAGCCGCTGGCGGATCGGGTGCTGTCCCGGTTGCTCAAGTAGAGTTTCAGTAAGAGCGGCTTGAACGACATCGCCGGTCTCGTGTCGGCCCACGTGCCCTCATTCGATCCTCGCGCCGAGTTTCACGCCGTCGACATGTTTCATGGGCGCCGCGACTGGCGCGCTGTTCCGCTGGCGTGGAGGGTGAAGGCGTGTGACCTCGTCGCCAAGGTGCTCGCACGTTCGACTGTCGCGTACGTGTTCCGGGGTGTCGACCTCGTTGCGCTGAGCTCGCGATATCGTCGTCCGCATCCCCCCATCTCCTCACGCTCGCGCACACGCTCGCTGAGGTCCAGCGTCAGCTCGCGGCACGATCAGGATGCATTGGGCTTGGTCTTGGCCGACGAGCATCACGCGGCGACAGGTGCTCGCCGCAGTCTTCGCGACTTCAAATCCGCTGCGGCGCCGGGATACACGACCGACGCCCTCCACTGCATCGCGGACACGATCTACTTCGGGCCGTCCCACGAAAGCCGGCTCCTCCAGGCGGCCGACGTGGCGACGTTCTTCGTCAACCGCGCTCGAACGATCGAAGAACGCGATCCACGATCTCGACGTGCCGTCGCCAAGATCGTCGCCAACGTGCGATCGATCACCCTCACCGAATACGTATGGTGCCCGTGAAAAACACAACGCCCCGCGTCGGCGGGGCGTTGGCAGGTGCGGGAGTCCCTGAGGAGTCCTGCTCGAAATATCTTATCCCACCGACCCGGCCGCGTCCACCTCCATCAACACGCGCAGCTCACCGCACCCACCGGCGCGGTCAGCGGGTCCGCCGCACGCTCCACAGGCCCGTGGTCGTCCTCGACCGGAAGGCCTTCGCGTGCCCAGTACTCGAAGCCGCCGATCAGCTCGCGCACCTCGTAGCCTCGCAGACTGAACGCGAGGGCGGCACGGGTCGCTCCGTTGCAGCCCGGGCCCCAGCAGTAGACCACCACGGGCAGGTCGAGCGGCACGAGCGCGCCGGCCCGAGCGGCGATCTCCGCCGTCGGGAGGTGGACGGCGCCCGTTATCCGGCCCTGCGCCCACGCCGCATCGCCGCGGCTGTCGATCAACGTGAAGCGGTCCCCCGCCAGTTGCGCCGCGCGCACGTCGGAGGGATCGGTCTCGAAGCGGAGCTTGGCCGCGAAGTGCTGCGCGGCCTCGGAGGTCGTCGTCATGGACACAACAGTAGGGAGGTCGGAGCGCTATTTGAACAGGCGATCCACGGCATTCGACCTCATTGACCGTGAATCGCGTGCCAGAATCCACTCATGACCGCGAATCCACCATTCACCGCCGACGGAGTCGACCGCGCCCTCCTCGCCGAGCTCCAGCGCGACGGGAGGCAGTCGATCGCGGAGCTCGCCCGCACCGTCCACATGTCGAACAGCGCTGTCGCCGAGCGCGTTCGGAGGTTGGAGGAAGCGGGGGTGGTCTCGGGCTATCGCGCGGTAGTGGACCCGGAGCGCCTGGGGTACGGGATCCTCGCGTTCCTGCGGCTGCGCTACCCGAGCAGCCAGTACACGCCGCTGCACGACCTGCTCGCGATTACGCCGGAGGTCGTGGAGGCCCACCACGTCACGGGAGACGACTGCTTCATCCTGAAGGTCGTCGCGACCTCGATGCGCCACCTCGAACAGGTGTCCGGCACGATCGGGACCCTCGGCAGCGTGACGACGAGCATCGCGTACTCGAGCACCGTGCCGACGCGAGCGATCCAGCCGCCGGGTGAATGAACTGTGGAGCCTAGGAGATTCGAACTCCTGACATCCTGCTTGCAAAGCAGGCGCTCTACCAACTGAGCTAAGGCCCCGGGGGATGGTGTCCGTCACGACACATGGTGGGGATACGAGGACTTGAACCTCGGACCTCTTCGTTATCAGCGAAGCGCTCTAACCGCCTGAGCTATATCCCCGAATGGGCAACAGATAAGAGGGTACCTGATCTGAGCCCGGATGGTGAAATCGAGCGCCGGCCGCGCTCAGTTGTTGGTGAAGCCCACGAGCAGACCGCCCGTGATCTTGACCGACAGGTTGTAGAGCAGCGCGAACACGGCGCCGAGAGCGGTCACCACGACGATGTCGAGGATGCCCACCACCAGTGAGAAGCCCATGACCTGGCCGAGGCCGAGCACGGAGCGGAGGTCGCCGCCGCTCGCGCCGGAGACGTCCTTCACGAGGCCGTTGAGCTGGTCGAAGATGCCGGTGCGGTCGAGGACGGTCCAGATCAGGAAGGTGCCGACGATCGCGATGATCGCCAGGCAGATGCCTGCGAGGAACGAGAGCTTCACGGTCGACCAGAAGTCGACATAGACGAGCTTCAGTCGCACCTGCTTGGCGGACGTGGGTCGTCGTGTCGACTTCCTCGCGAGTTTCTCGGCGACGCTACTGCTCATCAACGGCTTCATCCTTCCCGGCACGACCGGTTTCATCGTCGGCTACCGATTCTGCATCGGCTTCCTGGGAATCCAGGTTGCGCTCGGTGTTCTTCGCCAGAGCGATGATCTTGTCTGTCTCGGCGAATCGTGCAAAAACGACACCCATAGTGTCTCGGCCCTTGGCGGGTACCTCGGCCACGGCAGAGCGTACCACCTTGCCGCTGGCAAGAACCACCAGGACCTCGTCGTCCTCGTCGACGATGAGAGAACCCACCAGATCCCCTCGGTCGTCGCTCAGTTTGGCAACCTTGATGCCCAGTCCGCCGCGGTTCTGGAGGCGGTACTGGTCGGCCGAGGTGCGCTTGGCGTAGCCTCCCTCGGTCACGACGAAGACGTAGCCCTCGTCGGAGACGACGGCCGCGTCGAGCAGACTGTCGTCGCCGCGGAAGTGCATCCCGATCACACCCGAGGTGGAGCGGCCCATCGGCCGGAGCGCCTCGTCGGTTGCTGTGAATCGGATCGACATGCCCTTGCGGGAAACGAGCAGGAGGTCGGAGTCCTCCTCGACCAGCAGTGCGGAGACGAGCTCGTCGTCCTCGCGGAGCTTGATCGCGATGATGCCGCCGGAGCGGTTGGTGTCGTACTCCTCCAGCGCGGTCTTCTTGATGAGGCCGTCACGGGTGGCGAGCACGAGGTACTGCGCGGCCTTGTAGTCGCGGATGTCCAGGATCTCCGCGATCTCCTCGTCCGGCTGCATGGCGAGCAGGTTCGCGACGTGCTGGCCCTTCGCGTCGCGGCCGGCCTCCTGCAGCTCGTACGCCTTGGCGCGGTAGACGCGGCCCTTGTTCGTGAAGAAGAGGAGCCAGTGGTGCGTCGTGGTGACGAAGAAGTGGTCGACCACATCCTCGCCGCGGAGCTGGGCGCCCTTGACGCCCTTGCCGCCGCGGTGCTGGCTGCGGTAGTTGTCGCTGCGCGTGCGCTTGATGTAGCCGCCGCGCGTGACCGTGACCACCATCTCCTCTTCGGGGATGAGGTCCTCCATGCTCATGTCGCCGTCGAAGCCGAACATGATCTCGGTGCGGCGGTCGTCGCCGAATCGGTCGACGATCTCGGTGAGCTCCTCGCTCACGATCGTGCGCTGACGCGTCGGGTCCTCGAGGATCGCCTTGAGGTCGAGGATCTCCAGCTCGATCTGGTCGTGCTCCTCGATGATCTTCTGGCGCTCCAGGGCGGCGAGGCGGCGCAGCTGCATGGCGAGGATGGCGTCCGCCTGGACGTCGTCCACGTCGAGCAGGGTCTTCAGACCGTCGCGGGCGTCCTCCACGGTCGCCGACCGGCGGATGAGCGCGATGACCTCGTCCAGCGCGTCGAGCGCCTTGAGGTAGCCGCGCAGGATGTGGGCGCGCTCCTCTTTCTTGCGGAGGCGGAAGCGGGTGCGGCGCACGATGACGTCGATCTGGTGCTCGACCCACGCAGTGATGAAGCCGTCGAGGGCCAGCGTGCGCGGGACGTTGTCCACGATCGCCAGCATGTTGGCGCCGAAGTTCTCCTGCAGCTGGGTGTGCTTGTAGAGGTTGTTCAGCACGACCTTCGCGACCGCGTCGCGCTTGAGGACGATCACGAGGCGCTGTCCGGTGCGGCCCGAGGTCTCGTCGCGGATGTCGGCGATGCCGCCGACGCGGCCGTCCTTGACCAGCTCCGCGATCTTGATCGCCAGGTTGTCCGGGTTCACCTGGTACGGCAGCTCGGTGACCACCAGGCACACGCGGCCCTGGAGCTCCTCGATACTGACGACGGCGCGCATCGTGATCGAGCCGCGGCCGGTGCGGTAGGTGTCCTGGATGCCCTTGATGCCGAGGATCTGCGCGCCGGTCGGGAAGTCCGGGCCCTTGATCCGCTTGATCAGCTCTTCCAGCAGCTCCTCACGGGAGGCGTCCGGGTTGGCGAGGTGCCAGAGGGCGCCGTCCGCGACCTCCCGGAGGTTGTGCGGCGGGATGTTCGTGGCCATGCCGACCGCGATGCCGACCGAGCCGTTGACCAGCAGGTTCGGGAAGCGGCTGGGGAGGACGGCCGGCTCCTGGGTGCGGCCGTCGTAGTTGTCCTGGAAGTCGACGGTCTCCTCGTCGATGTCCCTGACCATCTCCAGCGCCAGCGGGGCCATCTTGGTCTCGGTGTATCGCGGGGCGGCGGCTCCGTCGTTGCCCGGTGATCCGAAGTTGCCCTGGCCGAGCGCGAGCGGGTAGCGGAGGCTCCACGGCTGCACGAGGCGCACGAGCGCGTCGTAGATGGCGGAGTCACCGTGCGGGTGGAACTGCCCCATCACGTCGCCGACGACGCGGGCGCACTTCGAGAACGCCTTGTCCGGCCGGTAGCCGCCGTCGAACATCGCGTAGATCACGCGCCGGTGGACCGGCTTCAGGCCGTCGCGCACCTCGGGCAGCGCGCGCCCGACGATGACGCTCATCGCGTAGTCGAGGTACGACCGCTGCATCTCCGACTGCAGGTCGACCTGGTCGATCCTGCCGTGGATGCCGAAGCCTTCGCCGGTGGGGGTCTCGTCCGTCACAGTGCTCTCTTCTCAGACCGTGGGGTCTCGTCGTCGCGGGTCCTCAGATGTCGAGGAACCGCACGTCCTTGGCGTTCTTCTGGATGAACGAACGGCGCGACTCGACGTCCTCGCCCATCAGGGTGGCGAAGATCTCGTCGGCGGCGGCCGCGTCGTCGAGCGTCACCTGGAGCAGCGTGCGCGTCTCCGGGTTCATCGTGGTCTCCCACAGCTCCTTGTAGTCCATCTCACCCAGACCCTTGTAGCGCTGCACGCCGTTGTCCTTCGGGATGCGCTTGCCGGCGGCGAGGCCCTCCGCGAGGAACGCGTCGCGCTCGCGATCGGAGTAGACGTACTCGTGCTCGGCGTTCGACCACTTGAGCCGGTAGAGCGGCGGCTGCGCGAGGTACACGTAGCCGAGCTCGATGAGCGGTCGCATGTAGCGGAACAGCAGGGTCAGCAGCAGGGTCGTGATGTGCTGGCCGTCCACATCGGCGTCGGCCATCAGCACGATCTTGTGGTAGCGCGCCTTCTCCGGGTTGAAGTCCTCGCCGATACCGGCGCCGAACGCGGTGATCATGGCCTGGACCTCGTTGTTCGCGAGGGCGCGGTCGAGCCGGGCCTTCTCGACGTTGAGGATCTTGCCGCGCAGCGGGAGGATCGCCTGCGTCTCGGGGTTGCGGCCCTGGACGGCCGAGCCGCCGGCCGAGTCGCCCTCGACGATGAAGATCTCCGACAGCGTCGGATCCTTGGAGGCGCAGTCCTTGAGCTTGCCCGGCATCCCGCCGCTCTCCAGCAGGCCCTTGCGGCGCGCGGTCTCGCGCGCCTTGCGAGCGGCGAGGCGGGCGGTCGCGGCCTGGAGTGCCTTGCGGATGATCTCCTTGGCCTGGTTCGGGTTGCGGTCGAACCAGTCGCCGAGCTGGTCGCCGACGACCTTCTGCACGAACGCCTTGGCCTCGGTGTTGCCGAGCTTGGTCTTGGTCTGGCCCTCGAACTGCGGCTCGGACAGCTTGACCGAGATGACGGCGGTCAGGCCCTCGCGCACGTCCTCACCGGAGAGGTTATCGTCCTTCTCCTTGAGGATGTTCTTCTCGCGCGCGTACCGGTTGACCAGCGTGGTCAGTGCAGCGCGGAACCCTTCCTCGTGCGTGCCGCCCTCGTGCGTGTTGATCGTGTTCGCGTAGGTGAAGACGGACTCGTTGTAGCTCGTGGTCCACTGCATCGCGACTTCGAGCGCGATCTTGCGATCGGTGTCCTCCGACTCGAACGAGATGATCTCGTCGTGGACCACGTCGGCCTTCTTGGCGGAGTTGAGGTAGTGCACGTAGTCGGTCAGGCCGCGCTCGTAGAGGAAGACCTCCGAGCGCGCGGCGAACACCGTCGCGTCTTCTTCGACCTCGCCCTCGACGGGCTCGACCTCGGGCGCGCGCTGGTCGGTGATCGCGATGCGCAGACCCTTGTTGAGGAAGGCCATCTGCTGGAACCGTGTGCGGAGCGTGTCGTAGTCGAACACGATCGTTTCGAACGTGTCGGCGCTCGGCCAGAACGTGATGATCGTCCCGGTGCGGTCGGACGGCTCGCCCTTCTCGAGCGGGGCCTGCGGCACGCCGTTGCGGTAGCTCTGCCGCCAGACGTGCTCCTGACGGTGGACTTCGACGTCGAGACGCGAGGAGAGCGCGTTCACGACGGAGCTGCCGACGCCGTGGAGACCGCCGGAGACCGCGTAGCCGCCGCCGCCGAACTTTCCACCGGCGTGCAGGATCGTGAGGACGACCTCCACCGTGGACTTCTTCTCGGTCGGGTGCTCGTCCACCGGGATGCCGCGGCCGTTGTCGTCCACCCGCACGGCGCCGTCGGGGAGGATCGTCACCTCGATGTTGTCGGCGTGGCCGGCGAGCGCCTCGTCGACGGAGTTGTCGACGATCTCGTAGACCAGGTGGTGGAGGCCGCGGGGACCGGTGGAGCCGATGTACATTCCGGGTCGTTTGCGGACGGCTTCGAGACCTTCGAGGATCTGGATCTCATTCGCGCCGTAGTCGTGTTCCGCCTCGGCCCTGTTCGGTTCCATCGTCATATGAAATTTGGCTCCTGACCGCACCTGACAGTGACTCTCCATTCTACCAAGGGCAGGGAGCCGGAATACCCGAAATCGCCCCTCTGACGCGTTTTCTTCGAATGGGCGACCTCTTTTGTGCTGTCAGCCGTAAGTATCGCGCGGACCGCGCCCTGGAATCGACCTGGGACCGCGTTTCCAGGAGGGGGCGTCCGGGCCTTGAAAACGGATCGACTGGATGTCCGCGTCCGGGAACCGCTCGCCGATGCGCACCAGCAGCTCCGAACGCATCATCCGCAGCTGCGTCGCCCAGGCCGTCGACTCGCATCGCACGACCAGCACGCCGTCGGTGATCTGGTCGGGAACCGCATGCTTGGCGGTCTCCTCGCCGGCAAGCTGCTCCCAGCCCTCCAGGAGGTCGGACTTCGCGAGCGGCGCGGTCCAGCCGAGCTGCTGCGCGAGGGCGTCGACAACGTCGCCGAGCCCGCGCGGGTCGCGACCGGCCCCGAACGGCTTGGACGCCGACGGGTCCTCCGCGCCGCGTTTCGTGCGGCGACTGCGGGAGGGGGTGCCCGTGAAGAGCTCCTTCATCCGCAGGTAGACGGCCGACGCCTCGCTCACGATCCCACGATAGTCCCGGCCTCGATCCGCACGGTGTGGGCGGTGAGCGTCTCCGGGACGTCGTCGTAGACGGCAGCCGTGATGAGGACCTGCTCGTAACCGGCTACGGCGGTTGCGAGCATGCGCCTGCGGGCCTGATCCAGCTCGGCGAAGACGTCGTCGAGGATCAGCACGGGGTCGCCGGTCGAGGACTCCCGGCGCAGCAGCTCGGCGGAGGCCAGCTTCAGCGCGAGCGCGAACGACCAGGACTCGCCGTGGCTGGCGTAGCCCTTGGCCGGCAGACCGTTGAGTTCGAACAGCACGTCGTCGCGGTGCGGGCCGACCAGGGTGAGGCCACGCTCCAGCTCCTTGCCGCGCACCGCGGCCAGGGCGCCGCGGAACACGTCCGCCGTGTCACCGGCTGAGCTGGTTACCGTCGTGTCGGCATCGTCGTCCTCATCGTCCACGTGCGCGCCGCGGATCGTGAGCTGCGGGATGAGCCGCGGATGGTGGTCATCGCCGGCGACCGACCGGTACGCGGCCACGAGCGGGTCGCTGAGCCGGGCGACCAGGTCGAGCCGCGCATCCACCAGTTCCGTGCCGAGCGCGACCAGGCGCTCGTCCCAGATGTCCAGGGTCCCGAGCTGGTCGGGCTTCACTCGGGAGGCGCGGGCCGACTTCAACAGGGTGTTCCGCTGCTTCAGCACCCGCTCGTAATCGGCGATGACCGCCGAGAAGCGCGGGCTCCGCTGGATCAGGAGCTGATCGAGGAACCGGCGTCGGATACCGGGCTCACCGCGGACCAGCGCCAGATCCTCCGGGGCGAACAGCACGCTGGAGAAGTACCGCGGCAGCTCGCGCGGCTTGATCGCGCCGCGATTGACCTGCGCGCGATTCGGCGAGGACCGGTTGAGCTGCACCTCCACGAGGAGCTCGCGACCGTCGTGCTCGATGCGCGCTCGGACGATCGCCGAATCGGCGTCCTTGCGGATCATCGCCTGATCGCTCGACACCCGATGCGACCCGAGGGTGCTCAGGTAGCCGAGCGATTCGACGAGGTTGGTCTTGCCCTGACCGTTGCGGCCGACGAACAGATTGGCGCCGGCCGCGAACGGGACGTCCGCGGTGAGATAGTTGCGGAAATCAGTCAGGGAAAGGTGCGTAACTCTCAATGAGGGTTAGTCCACGGCCTTCACGGCGTGGCCGCCGAACTGGTTGCGGAGGGCGGCGACCGCCTTCATCGCGGGCGAGTCCTTCTGGCGCGAGACGAAGCGCGCGAAGATCGAGGCGCTGATCGTGGGGACGGGGACGGCGTTGTTCAGCGCCTCCTCGACGGTCCAGCGGCCCTCGCCCGAGTCCTGCACGAAGCCTTCGATGTGCTCGAACTCCGGGTCCTGCTCCAGCGCGCGCACCAGGAGGTCGAGCAGCCAGGAGCGGACGACCGTGCCGCGCTGCCACGCCTTGAACGTGCCGGTGACGTCCTTGATGATGTCCTTGCGCGTGTCGAGGAGCTCGTAACCCTCGGCGTAGGCCTGCATCAGCGCGTACTCGATGCCGTTGTGCACCATCTTCGCGTAGTGGCCGGCGCCGACCTCGCCGACGTGGACGAAGCCCTCGTCGCGCGGGCCCTCCGGACGCAGCGCGTCGAACACGGGCATGACCCGCTCGACCTGCTCCTTGGAGCCGCCGACCATCAGGCCGTAGCCGTTGTCGAGACCCCAGATGCCGCCGGAGACGCCGGCGTCCATGAAGTCGACGCCCTTCGGCGCGAGCTGCTCGGCGTGCTTGAAGTCCTCGGTGAACTTCGAGTTTCCGCCGTCGATGACGAGATCGCCCTTCTCCAGCAGCGGCTCCAGGTCGGAGATCACCGAGTCGGTGACCTCGCCGGCCGGCACCATCACCCAGACGGTGCGCGGAGCAGGGAGCGCCGCGACGAGGTCGGCGAGGGTGGCCACATCCGACACGTCGGGATTGGTGTCGTAGCCGGTGACCTCGATGCCCTTCTTCTCCAGGCGAGCGCGCATGTTGTTGCCCATGCGTCCGAGACCGATGAGGCCGATGTGCATGATTGTCCTTCTTCTCTCGTGGAGCGGGACCGGGTCCTAGCGGAGCAGCAGGTTGGGCTGCAGCAGGTACTTGTAGGAGTCCGAACCGGACTGATCCTTCGAGGTCTGACTCGTGATGAGCACCGGACCCGGCTTGTTGGGGTTCTCGGTCTTGGTGAAGGAGATGCGCACGAATTCCGAGTGCACGGCACCGAGACCATCGAGCAGGAACTGCGGCTTCAATGAAACCACCGTCTCCTGGCCAGTGAGGAGAGCGTCGATGCTCTCGGATGCTTGCGCCTGCTCCGAGCCGATCGCTTCCAGCGTCAGCCCGTCGGCGGTGAAGGTGTAGCGGAGCGCGGCCTCGCGCTCCAGGACGAGGGAGACGCGGCGCGTCGCCTCGATGAGCTCGGCGGTGTTCATCACCGCGTAGTTGTCGACCTGCTCGGGGAAGAGCCGGCGGACCGGCGGGAAGTTGCCCTTGATCAGCAGCGACGTCACCGTCTTCTTGTCGGCCGTGAACGCGATGAGCTCGCGGTCGTCGCGGTTGGTGATCGAGATGGAGACCGTCCCGGAGTGGCCGAACGTCTTGCCGATCTCCGTCAGGGTGCGGGCGGGGACGAGCGCGGTCTGGGGCTCGCCGGAGGTGGTGCCGTTGTCCCAGTCGATCTCGCGGACGGCCACGCGGTAGCGGTCGGTCGCGACGAGGCCGAGCGTGTTGTTGCCGACTTCGAGCTGCACTCCGGTGATCACCGGGGTGACGTCGTCGCGCGACGCGGCGACACCCACCTGGGCGACGGCCTCGGCGAACTCCTCGGCGGGCACGAGTCCGGCCTCCCCGCCGACCTGCGGGATGCTCGGGTATTCCTCCACCGGCATGGACAGGAGCGTGAAGTTCGCCGAGCCGGCCCGGACCACGATCTTCGACTCCTCGGTCGAGAACTGCACGGGCGCGTTCGGGAGCTTGGCGGCGATCTCCGCCAGGAGGCGCCCGGAGACGAGCACGCGGCCCGGCTCCTCGACCTCGGCTGCGATCTGCGTCTGCGCCGACACCTCGTAGTCGAACGACGAGAGCTGAAGGCCCGTGTCGGTGGTCTCGATCAGTACGCCGCTCAGGATGGGGAGGGTGGTCCTCTGCGGAAGAAGCTTCACGGCGAAGGAGACGGCCTCACTGAAGACATCCCGATTGGCTTGGAACTTCACGAAGTCTCCCTGGTCGGCGCTCGGATACGAACGTCACCGATCCTAGCGCTTGGCCTTCGGCGGAGAAGTTGTCATTCGAGCCAGCGCTTGAGGTTGTCGGCCGGCCTTAACTGAGAAGGATTAATCATTAATGGTGTTAACCGCTGTGGAAACTGTGGATAACTCGGTGGATACCTTGCAATCAGTGGGAACTACACCCTCGTGACTTGTTGATGACCGGTGGAATCCCACTGTTGACAAGGATGTCGAGCCCGAGCCCGATCGACGGCTTTTCACAGCCCCGCAGCCGTAGTCCCCATTAATCGAGCGACTTTCCGGAACTTCTCCACAAGTTATCCCCAGGTGTTAATAACGAACTCTCCCCACTCTGGGGATCAATCTGTGGATAACTTTCTCGACGGCCGCGGCGTGGCGTGCAGTCGATGCCGTCCGCCGGCTTACTTGCCGTAGCGGTGGTTCTGCTTGATCCGGCTGGTGAGCTCGGTCACCTGGTTGTAGATCGAGCGCCGCTCCTTCATGAGCTCGCTGATCTTCTTGTTCGCGTACATCACGGTCGTGTGGTCGCGGCCGCCGAAGAGCTGTCCGATCTTCGGCAGCGAGAGGTTGGTCAGCTCGCGGCACAGGTACATCGCGATCTGGCGGGCGGTCGCCACCGCCTGCGAACGGCTCGACCCGTAGAGGTCGTCGACGCTGAGCTTGAAGTACTCCGCGGTGTTGGTGATGATGTCGGTCGGCGCGATCACGTTGTCGTCGTCGAGGGTGATCAGGTCCTTCAGCACCGTCTGCACCAGCGGCATGTCGACCGGCGTGCGGTTCAGGCTCGCGAACGCCGTGACGCGAATGAGCGTCCCCTCCAGCTCGCGGATGTTGCTCGACACCTTCGACGCCATGAACTCCAGGATGTCGTCCGGGACGAGGATCTTCTCGCTCTGCGCCTTCTTCCGGAGGATCGCGATGCGGGTCTCCAGGTCGGGGACCTGGACGTCGGTGATCAGACCCCACTCGAAGCGCGACCGCATGCGGTCCTCGAAGCCGGTCAGGTGCTTCGGCGGGAGGTCGCTGGTGATGACCACCTGCTTGTTGTGGTCGTGGAGGGTGTTGAACGTGTGGAAGAACGCCTCCTGCGTCTCGACCGCCCGCTGCAGGAACTGGATGTCGTCGATCAGCAGGATGTCGATGTTGCGGTAGCGCGCCTGGAAGGACGAGCCCCGGTTGTTCGCGATCGAGTTGATGAAGTCGTTCGTGAACTCCTCGCTCGACACGTACCGGACGCGGATGCCCGGGTACAGGCTCATGGCGTAGTGACCGATGGCGTGCAGGAGGTGGGTCTTGCCCAGGCCTGAGTCGCCGTAGATGAAGAGCGGGTTGTACGCCTTGGCCGGTGCCTCCGCCACGGCGACCGCGGCCGCGTGCGCGAACCGGTTGGACTGCCCGATGACGAAGTTGTCGAAGCTGTACTTGGAGTTGAGGCGGGTGTCGCCGTTGCGCGGGGGCGCGGTGATCTCGGTCGGCGGCGCCACCATCGGCGCGACCGCGTCCAGATAGGGGGCGGGCTCCGGCTCGGCGGGGCCGGCCATCGACTCCTGCTGGATCTCGGGGTTCACCACGATCGCGAAGGTGTTGACTTCGAGCGCCTGGTCGAGCGCGCCGATCGCGTTGAGGAGCGGGACCCGGCTGCGCTGCTCGATCATCCCGCGCGTGAACTCGTTGGGCACCTCGAGGTAGAAGGTGCCGGCCATGATGCCCTTGGGCTCGACCAGGCTGAGGAAGCCGTGCAACTGGGGGGTGATGCGGTCGTCCGTCTCGAGATTGTCGAGCACGTTCTGCCATGCCGCAGAAATGGACTCTTCGCCGCCTGCCATCGTTCCCCGTCTTCGAATTTCGTGGATGCCGTCGGCCCGGCGCGAGACGAGTCGTCCCCCGTGTGACTCGCGCTGGGCTGGCGGCAAGGATGCCGCCGTGGGGTATTCACAGAGTTATCCACCGCTGTGTGTGCAATACCGTAGCGATCTCCGGCCGATTTTGGGATGGCCTGGGGATAACTTTGGAGTTCACGCTAACTTGTCCACAGGTGTGGATCAAATTCGGTTCCCGGAATACTCCGGCGCGTCGATCACGCGCTTCCTGCTAATCCCGTGCATAATCAAGGGTTTCGGGGCGATCGGTTTGACCTCGGTCGGCCTCAGGACGTAGTTTTAATAAGTTGACTTCAGCCGTTTCGGCTGCCCAGAAACTTTCCTGGCCTCCCCGTGCTGGCCGAATTCCTTTCAGCACCGGCCTGTGAAGAGACCACCACGGAGATTGATATGAGCAAGAGAACGTTCCAGCCGAACAACCGCAAGCGCGCGAAGACCCACGGCTTCCGCCTCCGCATGCGCACGCGTGCCGGCCGCGCCATCCTTTCGGCGCGCCGCTCCAAGGGCCGCGAGAAGCTCTCGGCCTGACCCCTTCCGGGTCAGAGCCCCTTCCGGCGTAGGTCGCGGCGCGTGCTCGCGAAGAACCATCGCATCACGCGGGGCGCGGAGTACCGGGCGACCGTGCGACGAGGTGCTCGCTTCAACGGAGCGAGCACGATCGCGTACGTCCGGTTCAACCGCGACTCCGACGTGGTGCGATTCGGTTTCATCGTGAGCAAGGCGGTCGGGAACGCGGTCGTCCGCAACCGCGTCCGCCGCCGCCTCAAGGCCGCGGCGTACGACCTGCTCCCCCACCTGTCGCCGGCGGCCGCCGACGGTGCCGGCATCGATGTGGTGATCCGGGCATTACCAGCGTCCGCCCAACTGACCTGGGCTAATCTGCACGGTGAGGTTGCGCGGGCCACCGACCGTTTCCTCAGCCGTCACACCACCAGTCCGCGCGACAACCGTCCACGGGACACCAGCGAAGGCAACGTCCGTCCATGAACACCGCGATCGCAGCTGTGCTCCTCGCTCCGAGGAACGCTGCCGTGCTGGTGCTCCGGGCGTACCGAGCGGTGATCTCCCCGCTGTACGGCGATGTCTGCCGGTACTACCCCTCGTGCTCCGCTTATGCTCTGCAGGCGATTCAGGAGCATGGAGTGATCATCGGCAGCGCGCTCGGCATCCGTCGCATCGCGCGCTGCCACCCGTGGGCAGCCGGAGGGGTCGATGACGTCCCCCTCAAGAAGAAGCGGCGCTACCGGGTCACTCCGTTCGGATTCGTCGTCGCCACCAGCCAGGGAAAGGCCTAGCACCCAGACATGGACATCATCGGTACCATCCTCTGGCCCATCAAGTGGGTCGTGGAACTCATCCTCGTCGCCTGGCACTGGGTGTTCAGCAACATCGGAATGGACCCCGCGGCGGGTATCACCTGGGTGCTGTCCATCGTCGGCCTGACCGTCGTCGTGCGCGCCGCCCTCATCCCGATCTTCGTCCGGCAGATCAAGAACCAGCGCCGCATGCTGGAGATCGCGCCGCAGCTCAAGAAGATCCAGGACAAGTACAAGGGCAAGAAGGACCAGTTCTCCCGCGAGGCGATGTCGCGCGAGACGATGGAGCTCTACAAGAAGACGGGCACCAACCCGCTGAGCTCGTGCCTCCCGCTGTTGCTGCAAATGCCGGTGTTCTTCGCCCTGTTCCAGGTGCTGAACGGCGCCCAGAGCGGCAAGGCCGGCGTCGGTCCGCTGAACGCGACGCTCGCCCAGCAGTTCGGCAACGCGACGCTGTTCGGTGTGGCCCCGCTGCACCAGAGCTTCCAGGGCGCTCTGAACGCCCACCCGCAGCAGGTCGCCGTCATGGTGATCGCCGCGACGATGGTCGTGCTGATGACCGGATCGCAGTTCCTCACCCAGCTGCAGATCGTCTCCAAGAACATGTCGCCGGAGACCAAGGCGAGCCCGCAGTTCAAGCAGCAGCGCATCCTGCTGTACCTGCTCCCCTTCGTGTTCCTGTTCTCGGGCTTCGCGTTCCCGCTCGGCGTCATGTTCTACTGGCTGACCTCCAACCTGTGGACGATGGGCCAGCAGTTCCTGGTCATCCGCAACATGCCGACGCCGGGGTCGGACGCGGCCAAGGCCCGCGAGGCCCGCCTCGCACGCAAGGGCAAACTGGTGCAGGACGGCGCCGTCGTCCTCCAGGTCGACGAAGTGCCGCAGAAGCCGGTCACCACGCAGCGCGTGCAGCCGGTGAACAAGAACCGCGCGAAGAAGCAGGCCGGAAAGAAGTAGGGATATGACCGACGTGCAGACCGAGTTCACGCCTTCCGAGGAGGAAGCCGTCCACTCCCCCATTGCTGACGTGGAGGGCGACGCCGAGTCGGCGGCCCCTGCCGATCTCGACCGTGAGGGCGACATCGCCGCGGACTACATCGAGGAGTTGCTGGACATCGCGGACATCGATGGCGACATCGACATCGACACCCGCAACGGCCGCGCGTACATCTCGGTGAACGCTGAAGAGGGCACCAACCTCCGCCTGCTGTCGAAGCCGGACACGGTCGCTGCGCTGCAGGAGCTGACCCGCCTTGCGGTTCAGAACCAGACGGGTGGATTCTCGCGCCTGATCCTCGACATCGCCGGTTCGCGCGACGCGCGCCAGGCGGAGCTCGCCACCCTGGTGGACCGGGCGATCGCCCGGCTGGAGGAAGGTTCGGCCGAGGCGTCGCTGCCCGCGATGTCCTCGTACGAGCGCAAGCTCGTGCACGACATCGTGTCCGAGCGAGGCTACGTGTCCAACTCCCGCGGCGAGGGTCGTGACCGCCACACGGTCATCACCGCTGCATAGTTTCACGTGAAACGGTGACTGATTCCGTCGAGACCGAACCTGCGGTCGCTGGGACACTCTTCGGTGAGCGAATCGACGTCGCTCGCGCATTTACGGCCAATCTGGTCGCCCAGGGTGAAGAGCGTGGGTTGATCGGACCCCTCGAACTCCCCCGCATCTGGTCGCGTCACATCCTGAATTGCGCGATCGTCGCGCCGCTGCTCAAGCCGGGACGCGTTGGGGATGTCGGAAGCGGCGCCGGTCTGCCTGGACTCGTGCTTGCGATCGCCCGTCCTGATGTGGAATTCGTGCTCATCGAGCCGATGGAGCGCCGCGTCGCCTGGCTGAATGAGCAGGTGAGCGAGCTCGGACTCGACAACGTGACCGTCGTGCGGGATCGGGCCGAGGATGCACGGCTTGCTGAGCCGTTGGACCAGGTCACCGCCCGAGCCGTGAGCGCGTTCCGCAAACTCATTCCTCTGACCTCTCCCCTGCTGCGCGACGGCGGTGAACTGGTGCTGATGAAGGGCGCCGGCGCGCCCGCGGAGGTCGAAGCGGCCTCGAAGGAGATGCGCAAGTATCGCGTCCATGACGTTGAAGTCCTCACGCTGGGTGAGGGCGTCCTGGACGACGTCACCCGGGTCATTCGGGCGCAGGTCCGCTGAGGATAACTGCGTTCTCCACAGCTTCCGCGATGCTGAAGGGTGTCGCCGGACAGTCAAGCTAGAGTTGACGAGTGGTTCGCACCGCGTTCCAGTAACTCCCCCGCGGCGAGGCCGTACACCGTACCAAGCAACGAGGTTTCACGTGAAACAACCCGACCAGGATGCTCCCGTTGAGGTGGGTGAGATCACCTTCGATGCGTCGACGCCACTTGCGCGCGAGATGCAGGATCTGGCCAGGAGGAGACAAGCCATCGCTTCAACGACGCTGCCGTTGCCGTCACGAACTCGGATCTTCACGATTTCCAACCAGAAGGGTGGCGTAGGAAAGACGACGACGGTCGTGAACCTCGCGGCCGCGTTGGCCAAGTCCGGCGCGCGCGTGCTTGCGATCGACCTCGACCCCCAGGGAAACGCCTCCACCGCGCTGAGCGTGGAGCACCGGGAGGGCACGCCGAGCGTGTACGACGTGATCGTCAACGACAAGGAGCTCGAGGAGGTCATCCAGAAGAGCCCCGAGTTCGATGGGCTGTTCGTGATTCCCGCCACCATCGACCTCGCCGGCGCCGAGATCGAGCTCGTCTCGATGGTCGCCCGTGAACAGCGTCTTTCGCGCGCGCTCTCGCGTTTCCTGGACGAATTCGACATCGACTACGTCCTGATCGATTGCCCGCCCTCGCTCGGGTTGCTCACCATCAACGCCTTCGTCGCTGCCACCGAGGTCCTCATCCCGATTCAGTGCGAGTACTACGCGCTTGAGGGCCTGAGCCAGCTGCTGAAGAACATCCAGCTCATCGAGCGGCACCTCAATCCGAAGCTGCGGGTGTCGACGATCCTGCTGACCATGTACGACTCGCGGACCAACCTCGCCCACCAGGTGGCGGACGATGTCCGGCAACACTTCCCCGACGAGGTGCTCGACACGATCATTCCGCGCTCTGTGCGGATCTCGGAGGCGCCGAGCTACGGGCAGAGCGTCATCAGCTATGACGCGAACTCGTCCGGGTCGCTCTCGTACCTCGAGGCGGCCGCTGAAATCGCACGAAGAGGAGTACCCCGCTAATGGCAGCGAAGCGCACTGGACTGGGCCGCGGTATCGGCGCACTCATCCCCACGAGCGATCAGGCGTCGCGACCGGTGGATGTCTTCTTCCCGGAGACGTCCGCGGTGGCAACGGCGGAGCTCGTCGCGGTGCCCGGCGCTCGGCTCGCGAACCTCTCCCCGCTGACATCGTCCCCAACGCAGCGCAGCCACGCGTCGAGTTCGACCGCGAGGCGTTGGACGAGCTCGTAGCGAGCATTCGCGAGGTCGGCGTGCTCCAGCCGGTGGTCGTCCGCCCGGTCGCCGGGCAGGTGGACAAGTACGAACTCATCATGGGTGAGCGCCGGCTGCGTGCGACCAAGGAACTCGGGTTCGACAGCATCCCGGCGGTGATCAAAGACACCGCGGACGAGGACATGCTGCGGGATGCCCTCCTGGAGAACCTGCACCGGTCGCAGCTCAACCCGCTCGAAGAGGCGTCGGCATACCAGCAGCTCCTCGCCGACTTCGGGATCACGCAGGAGCAGCTGGCGACCCGGATCGGGCGTTCGCGCCCGCAGATCACGAACACGATCCGCCTGTTGAAGCTCCCGGCGCCTGTGCAGTCGCGCGTGGCGGCCGGCGTCCTCAGCGCGGGCCACGCTCGCGCGATCCTCTCGGTCGGCGACGACGAGGACGCGATGGTGCGACTGGCGGACAAGATCGTCAACGAGGACCTTTCGGTGCGCGCGGCGGAGGCCGCCGCAAGCAGATCACCGAAGCCGGTCCGGACGAAGGCCTCCCCGGGCAAGCACCGCGGCCACCTGGACGAGGTGGCCGAGCGGCTCGGCGACCGGCTGAACACCCGGGTCAAGATCAGCCTGGGCGCACGAAAAGGCCAGATCGTGGTCGATTTCGCCACGATCCAGGACCTGAACCGGATCCTGGACGAGATCGGCCAGCCGACCTACAGCTCGCCGGTCCGTTTCACGTGAAACGGGGGTGAATCAGCCTCCCGTTTCACGTGAAACCCCCGCCTACTCCCCTGCGTCCGCGATCGCCGCTGCCGCGAGCGTCGCGTAGACGTCCCCAAGGTCGCGACCGGACGCCGCGATCGCCTGGGGCATGATCGACGTCTCCGTGAGACCCGGCAGAACATTCGCCTCCAGGAACCACGGGATGCCCGCCGCGTCGACGATCAGGTCGACGCGGGACAGGTGCCGGAGGCCGAGCGCGGAATGTGCTGCGGTCGCCGCGCCCGAGACTGCCTCGGTGGTCGACTCGTCCAGCCGCGCCGGCACATAGAACCGGGTCTCCCCCGCGTTGTACCGCGCATCGAACGTATACGTACCCTCGATCGGCTCGATCTCGACCGGCGGAAGCGCGATCGGACCGTCTCCGGTGTCGAGTACGGCGACCGAGACCTCCACGCCGGCGACTTTCCGTTCGATCAGCGCGACGTCGGCGTACGTGTACGCGTCGACCATCGCTCGCGGAAGCTCCTCGGCAGCGGTGACAATGGTGACGCCCTGCGCTGAGCCGCCGTGGGCCGGCTTGACCACGAGCGGGACATCGAACGCGCCGAGCACCGTGGCCAGTACGCTGTTGGCGCCGAGCTCCCGGAACGTCTCCTTCGGAAGCGTCACCGACGCCGGAGTGGCGACGCCGGCACGGGACACGACGGTCTTGGCGGCCGGCTTCGACCAGGCGAGCCGGGCGGCGTCGGTGGTCGACCCGACGAACGGCACGCCGGCCAGTTCCAGCAGCGCGCGCAGGGCGCCGTCCTCACCGCTCGATCCGTGGAGCGCCGGCCAGACGACGTCCGGGCGGCTTTCGCTGAGGTAACCGAGCAGCGCGCCGTCCGGCTCGCGCACAGTCACGTGGTGTCCGAACGACTGGAGGCCGTCGGCGACACGTCGTCCGCTGCGCAGCGAGATGTCGCGCTCGTGCGAGATTCCGCCGGCGAGAACAACGATGTCGAGTGCTTCTTTTTCGGCCATGATCTGCTCTTTCTTCGGCAATGGATGCGCCGGGGATCAGCGCAGATCCGTCGGCGGGTTCGGGCTGGTGCGGCTGGCGCGGGACGCGGTGAGGGGGCCGGTGCCGGCGAAGGTGTCGAGGAGGTCCTGCTCGCCGTTGATGACATTGGCGAGCCGGCGGACCCCGACCTTGATGCTCTCCGGCGTCGGATAGCAGAACGACAGTCGGATGTTCTGCGCGCCCGACCCGTCCCCGTAGAAGGCGGTGCCGGGCGTGTACGCGACGAGTTCGGTGACGGCGCGCGGCAGCATGGCCTTGGAGTCGAGGTGCGAGGGCAGCGTGAGCCACACGTAGAAGCCGCCGTTCGGGTTCGTCCAGGACAGCTCGGGGAGGTACTCCTCCAGCGCGGCGATCATGGCCTCCTTGCGCTCGCGGTACACCCCGCGGAACGTGTCGATCTGGCCGCGCCAGTCGGCATCGCGCAGATACTCCGAGATGACGAGCTGGCTGAACGAGCTCGGGCTCAGGACGGCCGCCTCGTTGGCGAGGATGAGCTTCTCGCGGATGGCGTGCGGAGCGAGCGCCCAGCCCACCCGGAATCCGGGCGCGAGAGTCTTCGAGAAGGTGCCGAGGTAGACGACGCCCTCACGCTCGACGGACCGCATCGCGGCAGGAGGCTTCTCTCCGAAGTAGAGCAGCCCGTAAGGGTTGTCCTCCAGCACCAGGATGTCGTTCTGGCGGGCGATCTCAAGGATCTCGAGCCGCCGCTCCCAGGACAGGGTGACCCCGGCCGGATTGTGGAACGTCGGCACCGTGTAGAGGAACTTCACCCGCCGGCCCGCTGCCTTCAGCCGGGCGATGTGCTCGCGCAGCGCCTCCGGGATGAGCCCGTGCTCGTCCATCGGGATGTGGTCGACCTCCGCTTGGTACGAGCGGAAGATGACCATCGCCGTCACGTAGCTGGGGCCTTCGGCCAGCACCACGTCGCCCGGGTCGATGAACAGCTTGCTGAACAGTTCGAGCGCGTGCTGCGAGCCCGTCGTCACGATGACGTCGTCAGCGCTGCCGCTGATCCCCTCGAGGGCCATGACCTCCAGGATCTGCTCCCGGAGCGCGGGAACGCCCTGACCGGACCCGTACTGGAGAGCGACCGGACCCTGCTCGCGCATCACCCGGTCCATCGCCCCCACGACCAGATCATCGGGGAGCGCCGCGACGTACGGCATGCCGCCGGCCAGCGAGACCACCTCGGGGCGGCTGGCGACGGCGAACAGGGCTCGGACCTCACTGGCGGCCAGGCCGCTGGTGCGCTGTGCGTAGTGGTGATACCACGGGTCCAGATTGTTTCCCTGCTGGCGAGGGCTGCCCTGTTCTGTCACGAATCGTCCGTTTCTCGTGTCGTTCATTCATGCTAGGGGCGGCATGCACCCCGCTGGAAATCGAGCCGACTCCCGGATACACGAAAGACCCGCCCGGCGGATGAGCGCCGGACGGGTCTGACAGTGTGTGGAAGCTGCCTGGCTGTCGCGCTACGCGAGGTAGGCGGCCAGGTCGGCCTCGAGGGCGGGCTTCGGCTTGGCGCCGATGACGGTCTTGACGACCTCGCCACCCTGGTAGACCTTCATCGCGGGGATGGAGGTGATCTGGTACTTCGCCGCGGTCTGCGGGTTCTCGTCCACGTTGAGCTTGACGATCTCGATCTTGTCCGCGTGCTCGGCGGCGATCTGGTCGAGGATCGGACCGACGGCGCGACACGGACCGCACCACTCGGCCCAGAAGTCGACGAGGACGGTCTTTCCGCTGCTGAGGACGTCCTGCTCGAAAGTGGCGTCCGTGACGGAACGTGCTGCTGACATAGTTGCTGATTCTCCTTATGCGGTGGTCGTGAGTTCGAGATCGCCGGACGCGCCCTCCGCAGCGCGCTCCAGCAGGTCCTTGGGGAGGGTCGTGAGGTAGTGCTCGGCGTCAAGCGCGGCGACCGTACCCGACGCGGCGGCGGTGACCGCCTGGCGGTAGGTGGGGTCGATCACGTCGCCCGCGGCGAACACGCCCGCGACCTTCGTCTTGGAGCTCCGGCCGGCGACCGCGATGGTCCCCTCCGGAGTGAGGTCGAGCTGGCCGTGGACCAGGTGGACCCGCGGGTCGTTGCCGATCGCGATGAACAGGCCCTGCAGTTCCAGCTCGCTCTGCTCGCCGGTCTCCAGGTCGCGCAGCGTCACCGCGCGCACCTGCTCGTCGCCGCTGATGCCGACGACCTCCGAGTTCCAGATGAACTCGATCTTCTCGTTGGCGAACGCGCGCTCCTGCATGATCTTGGAGGCGCGGAGCGAAGTCGCGGCGGTGGATGACGTACACCTTGTCCGCGAAGCGGGTCAGGAAGGTCGCCTCCTCCATCGCCGAGTCGCCGCCGCCGACGACGGCGATCGTGCGCTCACGGAAGAAGAACCCGTCGCAGGTGGCGCACCAGGACACGCCGTGACCGGACAGGCGCTCCTCGTCCTCCAGCCCGAGCTTGCGGTACGCGGAGCCCGTGGCGAAGATGACCGACAGCGCCTCGTGCACGGCGCCGGAGCCGAGCGTGACCGTCTTGACGTCGCCGGAGAGGTCGACGGACACGACGTCGTCGAGGACGATGTCGGTGCCGAACTTCTCGGCCTGCGCCTGCATCTTGAACATGAGGTCGGGGCCCATGACACCGTCGGGGAAGCCGGGGAAGTTCTCGACCTCGGTGGTGTTCATCAACTCGCCGCCGGCCTCCACGGAGGAGGCGATCAGCAGCGGCTTGAGGTTGGCGCGAGCGGCGTAGATGGCCGCCGTGTAACCGGCAGGGCCGGAACCGATGATGATGATCTGCCGCACGGAGGAACTCCTTGATGGTCTGCGGTGCTCCGTCCGGAGACACCGCCCTGTAGAACACATCCTAGGCGGATGCTATTCCGTGTCACCTGCGAGCGGAGGAACGGGCCGCGGCGCGCTCCAGAACGGGCGCCAGACCGGCCTCCAGATCGCTCGATCGCAGGAGGGCGAGGAAGCCGAGGTAGACGACCAGCATGATCACGCCGACGATCGCCGACGAGACGACGGCGGCGATCGGGCCGCTCACCGGGAAGGAGCCGTGGTCCACTCCCCCGAGGATGACGAGGAACCCGCCACCCGCCACCATCGACGCGACACCGGCGACCAGGAAGCGCCACATCCCGTTCAGGATGCGCCGGCCGTCCACTCCCCCGGTGCGGCGGCGCAGCAACGCGAACGCGAGGCCCGCCTGCACGACGCTGGCGCCGGAGACCACGAAGGCGATGGCGGCGGCGCGGAAGTCGGCGGGCACCGCGAAGCACGCGAGCACGCCGACGACGATCACCACGGTCTGCACGAGGGTGAACATGAACGGCGTGCGGGTGTCCCCGAGCGAGTAGAAGGCGCGCTGCGCCATGAACACGAGGGAGAACGGCACCAGGCCGATGAGGTAGGCGATGAGCACATTGCCCATCGACTGGTACGACGAGGTGAACACCCGGGCGACCGGATAGGCGAGGACGATCAGCACGGCCGACGCCAGCACGATCAGGAACATGATGGACCGCGCCGCGCTGGAGAAGTCGTCGCGGAAGGATTCGACGGCTCCGCGGTGGGCGTGCTCCGCCATCCGCGTGTAGAAGGCCGTCACGATCGACACGGCGATGATGCCGTGCGGGAGCATGAAGACGAGCCAGGCGTTCGTCATCGCGAAGGAGCCCGCGTGCCCCTCACCGACGGAGTTCGCGACGTTGGTCTCCACGAGACCCGCGACCTGGGTGGCGATGAGCATGGCGAAGGTCCAGCCCGCTGCCTTTCCGGCCGATCCGAGGTTCACCCCGCGCCAGCGGAAGTCGAAGCGGAAACGGAGGCCGATCCGCCGCCAGAAGAGGAAGAGCACGAGCGCCTGCGCCGCCAGCCCCAGCGTCGCTCCTCCGGCGAGCAGCGCCACCATCCCCGGCGACCACACCGGATGGTTGTTCCCGGTGGCGTAGGCGCCGAAGGCGAGCACGAACACGCCGAGCATGGCGACGCCGACGACGTTGTTGACCACCGGCGCCCAGGTGAACGGACCGAACGACTTGCGCGCGTTGAGGACCTCCCCGAGCAGCGTGTACAGCCCGAGGAAGAAGATCTGCGGCAGCGACCAGTATGCGAACGCGGTCGCGAGCTCCGCCTGGGCCCCGCGGAGGCCGTAGAGCGACATCAGGACCGGTGAGAGCAGTGTGGCGATCGCGGCCACCCCCGCGAACACCACCATCCCGAGCGTGATCAGCTTGTTGATGTAGGCGCGTCCGCCGTCCGGGTTGACCGAGGCGCGCACGATCTGCGGCACCAGGATGGCGTTGAGGATGCCTTGGGCGATGATCGCATAGACGCTGTTCGGAACGATCGTGGCGGTGTTGTACGCGTTCGCGGCGATGCTCGACAGCCCGATCGCCTGGACGAGCAGCCACGCCCTCCCGAACCCGAGGACGCGCGAGACGAGGGTGCCGGACGCGAGCATCGCGCTCGCCCGGCCGACGCTAGCCATCGGCGCCTCCCGGGGCGGGGCGGGTGGTGTCCGCGTCCTCGGCGCTGCCGGAGGCCTCGTCGGAGGCGTCACCGTCAGCGGCGGCTGCGCCATCCTCGTCCTCGGCGCCCTCGCCCTTCCGGCGCTGGTCGCGGCGGCGCAGGATGTTGCGCACGATCCCGAAGCCGAACAGCAGCACGAGGAGGCCGCCGAAGATCAGCGCGCCGATGCCCTCCCAGTCGGCGTGCACATCCACCGTGACCGAGCTCGGGTCGCCGATCGGCACGCCTGTCGGGCTGTAGAGCTGCAGCGACAGGATGACCTGGCCGTTACCGACCTTGGCCTTCACCGGCACGAGCATCGTCGCCCGGGAGTCCTGCGGGATCGTCTTCGTGGTCGGCGCGTCGATCTCCAGCCGGCTGTTCGACGGCGAGGCGCTGAGCACGACTGTGACGGCCTCCGTGCTCAGCTCGTTGCTGACCGTGAACGGAATCGACCCCTGCGCGCTCACCAGGTTCACGTTCTCGGTGGGCAGGATGTGGACCGCGTGGAGGGTCTTGACCGTCGCCTGCCTGCTCCCGCTCACTGCGGCCGTCCAGCCGGTGCGCGGGTTCTGCCACGAGACCGCGAGCAGGGTGAGCAGCTGCGCCCGCGTCTGCCCGGTGAGCGTGGTCGGGTCGCTGAGGACGGTCGCGAACGCGTCGATCGACTTCTCGTCCTGCAGCAGCAGGTGGATGCTGTCGATCCGGGTCTGCGACTCCGGGGCGTCGGTCAGCGCGAGCTCGGACGACGGCGCGGACGACAGCAGGGCGGGGAACGTCGACGGCGCCGCGAACGGGCTGGTGAACAGGGCGTCCAGCGTGCGCTGGAGCTGCGTCCCGCTCGACGGCCAGGAGCGGTCGAGCGCGAGCAGCAGGTGGCGGGGCGTCGTCCCCTCGGCGCTGACGAGCTGGAGCTGGGCGTTCAGCTTCGACATCGCGGCGTTCCAGGCGAGGTCGCTCGGCGCGGAGACGGCCTGGCGCAGCGCTTCGGAGAGCCGTTGATCCGAGACCGCGAGGGTCGACGACCCGCTGTGCTGCGGCGCGTTCGGCGTCGAGTCGAGCTTGTCGGCGTTGGTGTTGCCGCCCGACACGACGACGGTGCCGAGCCCTGCCGCCGCGAGGGGCGCGAGGTCGGCCGAGCGGAGGGTGTCGTCGCCGGGCCACGCGATGCCGCGGAGGGTGTAGTTCCAGGCCAGCAGCCGGTCGAGGGTGGGGAGCGTCTGTCCGGTGCCGGGCGTCGGCGTCGGGCTGGGCGTCGCCGCGGGAGTGGGGGTCGGGCTCTGCGGCTCCCCGATCGCCGTCGGGGCCGGCGAGAAGTTCTTGGGGTCGAGCGCGTAGCCCAGCGCCGTCGGCTGCAGCGGCGCGGGAAGACCGGCCTGGATCTGGCCGGCGACGTCCGCGTCACCGTAACCGAGTGAGAAGGTGTCGTTCGGGAGGGCGCTCAGCCGGTCGAGCCACGCCGTCGCGCTGGCGGGCGCAGTGTTCCCGAGCACGCGGATGGACGCCAGGATCATCGGGTCGATGCCGACCGTGACGGTCGCGTGGTTCTGGAGCCCGTCGAGGTCGCGGGTCAGCACGCCGTTGGGCGCCGTGTAGGTGGCCAGCTCCTGCGCGGAGATGAGGCCGTCACCGGTGGACGGGCTCACGATCGGCATCACCACGCCGACGGTGGAGCGCGTCGAGGGGTCGCCCGGGTTCCAGACGACCGATCCCCGGGCGTTCGCGACCGCCCGGCCGATGTCGGCCGTGGCGCCGATCCCGTAGACGGCCGAGGTGGTCCTCCCCGCGAACGGGACGGCCGCCGCGGGCACGTTCACGCGCACCACGACACTGGCGCCCGGTTCGAGGATGGGGAGGGTCGCCGTGCCGAGGTCGACCCGGCCCGGGACCGTGTCCGTCGAGGTGAGCCAGGAGGCGAGATCCGCTCGTGACTTCTGCGGCTGCGGGTCGAGCCACAGCCCGACCGAGCCGCCCGTGTAGGCGGCGTCCGTCGGGTTGGTCACCGTGACGGACGCGACCAGCTCCTGCCCCGGCGCGAGCACCCCTCCGTTGTCGGCGGTCAGGGACGCGCTGATCGAGGCGTTCGTCGCTGTGCGGAGGGAGGCCGAGGCGACGGACACGGGGCCGGAGGTCGCTGACGCTGGGCTCGCGGCGGGACCGGCCAGGAGGGTGACGATGGCCACCCCCGCACCGATCAGGGCAGCAGGCAGTCGCGCACCCCGGAGGGGGAAGCCGGGTACGCTCATGCGCCGACGCACGATCCCGGTTCCGCCTCCATGTCGACGATTCTAGGGGCCGCCCCCTGTGAGAGCCCGGCGAGCACGCGGCCTCGCGCCGAGGCGAGCGGCGCGTCCGGCCTCCCATTAAACTGAGTCACCATGCAGTCCGTCGCCGAATCCCTCGACCGCCTCGGCGCCCTGGCCAGGACCCCGACGGTCGATCGGCTCGCACAGGCGTTCGCCGCAGCCGGGTTCGAGCTGTCGCTCGTGGGGGGTCCCGTGCGCGACGCCCTCCTGGGCCGCGAGGTGCACGATCTGGACTTCACCACCGACGCGCGCCCGGACGACATCCTCGGAGTCGTCCGGCCCATCGCCGACGCAGTGTGGGACATCGGCCGCGCGTTCGGCACGATCGGCGCGCGCTTCGGCGACGACACGGTCGAGATCACGACCTACCGCAGCGACAGCTACGACGGCGCGACGCGCAAGCCGGAGGTGCAGTTCGGGGACGCGCTCGAAGGCGACCTCCTGCGCAGGGACTTCACCGTCAACGCGCTCGCCCTCCGCGTCCCGGAGGTGCGGCTCGTGGACCCGTCCGGCGGCGTGGAGGACCTTTTGGCCCGGCGCATCACCACGCCGTCGAGCCCGGAGGTGTCGTTCGGCGACGACCCGCTGCGGATGATGCGCGCCGCGCGGTTCGCCGCCCAGCTCGGCTTCGACGTCGACGAGCAGACGCGCGAGGCGATGGCCGACATGGCCGAGCGGATCGGGATCGTCAGCGCCGAGCGCGTGCGCGACGAGCTCACGAAGCTGCTGTCCGCCGACGACCCGCGGCCCGGCGTCGAGCTGCTCGTGGACTCCGGACTCTCCGACCACGTGCTGCCGGAGCTGCCCGCGCTGCGCCTGGAGGTCGACGAGCACCACCACCACAAGGACGTCTACCAGCACAGCCTGACCGTGCTGGAACAGGCGATCGGCTATGAGAAGGAGCGCCACCCCGGCGAGGCGCCCGACCTCGTGCTGCGGATCGCCGCCCTCCTGCACGACATCGGCAAGCCCGCGACGCGGCGGTTCGAGCCGGGCGGAGCCGTCTCCTTCTATCACCACGACGTCGTCGGGGCGAAGCTCGCCAAGAAGCGGCTGACCGCCCTGCGCTTCGACAAGGCCACGGTCGACTCGGTCGCGCGCCTCATCGAGCTGCACCTCCGCTTCTTCGGGTACTCCGACGCGCACTGGACCGACTCGGCGGTCCGCCGGTACGTGCGCGACGCCGGAGGCGAACTGGAGCGCCTGCACATGCTGACCCGCGCCGACGTGACCACGCGCAACCGGCGCAAGGCCGACCGGCTCGGCTTCGCGTACGACGACCTCGAGCGGCGTATCGCCGAGCTGAAGGCGCAGGAGGAGCTGGACGCCGTCCGCCCCGACCTCGACGGGGAGCAGGTGATGCGGCTGCTGGGGCTGAGGCCCGGACGCGAGGTCGGACAGGCGCTCTCCTTCCTCCTGGAGCTGCGGCTCGATGAGGGACCGCTCGGTGAGGAGGAGGCCACGCGGCGCCTGCTCGCGTGGTGGGAGGCGCGGTAGGCCGGCGGCCGCCACGGCACCAAGTCCTCCACAGCGTCGGCACCCGGACGAGTTGTCCACAGATTCGCGGACGCCGCCCTGCGGGCCTCCGTTCATCGCGAGGCTGGACGCATGAGCATCGCAGAGACCATCGCAGACCCCACCGCCCAGCGCCCCGGTTGGCGCGGGAGCGGCCCATCGGCTACCCTAGATAAGTTGCCCGGGCGGAGTCCTGCCTGCGCAACCGATGTCAAACCCTCCTGCTGCAGAACGTCTGCAGCCGCTGAGACCAGAGGAGGTGGGTTAGTCATGCATCAGTACGAGTTGATGGTCATCCTCGATCCCGAGATCGATGAGCGCACCGTAGCTCCGAGCCTCGACAAGTTCCTCAACGTCGTTCGCAACGACGGCGGATCTGTCGACAACATCGACATCTGGGGTCGTCGTCGCCTGGCGTACGAGATCAACAAGAAGTCCGAGGGCATCTACGCCGTCGTGCAGCTCACCGCGACCGGTGACACCACGAAGGAGCTCGACCGCCAGCTGAAGCTCAGCGAGGCCGTCATGCGCACCAAGGTGCTCCGCGCCGAAGAGGCCATCGCCCAGGTCGCGGCCGCTCAGAAGCGCGCCGACGAGAAGGCCGCCCGCAAGGCGTCCACCTCCGCCGACAAGGCCGCTGCCGCCCCCGAGAAGGCCGGCGCCTAGTCCCATGGCCGGCGAGACCGTCATCACCGTGGTGGGCAACCTCACGGCCGACCCCGAGCTGCGCTACACGCAGAACGGGCTGGCTGTCGCCAACTTCACCATCGCATCCACTCCCCGCACGTTCGACCGTCAGGCGAACGAGTGGAAGGACGGTGAGGCTCTCTTCCTGCGCGCGAGCGTCTGGCGCGAGTTCGCCGAGCACGTCGCAGGCTCGCTGACCAAGGGGTCCCGTGTCATCGCTCAGGGGCGTCTCAAGCAGCGCTCCTACGAGACGAAGGAGGGCGAGAAGCGCACCTCCATCGAGCTCGAGATCGATGAGATCGGGCCGTCGCTGCGGTACGCCACCGCTCAGGTGACCCGTGCGCAGTCCTCGGGCCGTGGCCCGGGTGGCGCCGGTGGCTTCGGTGGCGGCGCTCCCGCCGTCGAGGAGCCGTGGGCCGCTTCCGCTCCGGCGGACCCGTCCGCGGGCGCCGACGTCTGGAACACTCCGGGCTCCTACAACGACGAGACCCCGTTCTAAAGGGTCCCTCCAACTGAGTTTGCCTGGCCGGCCTCGGCCACGTCAGGCGGAAAGCAAAGGAAATCATGGCTGGAAAGTCGAGCGGCGACCGCCGCAAGCCGATCCGCAAGGGCAAGGACGGGAAGAACGCCGCACCGGCGAAGTCCGTCCGCGTGGGCGTCATTGACTACAAGGACGTCGCCACCCTGCGGAAGTTCATCTCCGAGCGCGGAAAGATCCGCGCCCGCCGCATCACCGGTGTCTCCGTGCAGGAGCAGCGCCTCATCGCCCGCGCAGTCAAGAACGCGCGCGAGATGGCACTCCTCCCCTACGCCGGCTCTGGCCGTTAAGGAGTAGGGACAGAATGTCGAAGGTTATTCTCACGCACGAGGTCACCGGCCTCGGCTCCGCCGGTGACGTCGTCGACGTCAAGAACGGCTATGCACGCAACTACCTCGTCCCCCAGGGCTTCGCCATCGTGTGGAGCCGTGGTGGCGAGAAGCAGGTGGAGCAGATCAAGGCGGCCCGTGCCGCTCGCGAGCTGCACACGATCGAGGCCGCTCAGGACCTCAAGGCCAAGCTCGAGGCGACCCGCGTCAAGCTGGTCGTCAAGGCCGGCCGCGAGGGCCGTCTGTTCGGCTCCGTGAAGACGGGCGACGTCGCCGACGCGGTCAAGGCCGCAGGCATCGGCGAGCTCGACAAGCGCAAGATCGAGCTCCCGAACGCGATCAAGGTCGTCGGTGACCACGAGGCCACCGTCCGCCTGCACGACGACCTCTCGGCCGTCATCGCGCTGCAGGTGGTCGCCGCCAAGTAGCGGACGGAAATCTCACAGTGTAGCGGCGGGCGAGAGCCCGCCGCTACACCTCGTTAACGGAGTTTTCCCCGGCTCCATCCACAGTGCACAGGCCCCGCCGGACGAGGTCGACCACAGGCCGCAGGGAACTTTTACACACAGCCTGTGCAAACATAAACCCCTGATCAACCAGGCGTTTCGGTGTGAAGATTTTTGGTTTTCCACAGCGTATCCCACACCTTGTGCACAGCCGCGTCGGCGTTTCGCCCAGATTATCCCCAGAGTTATCCACAGGTGGAGTTGTGGGCGCGGCGAGGGGTTCGTAGGGTGGAGCGACGTCGACGGAAGACCGCCGAGGATCGGCTCGCAGCAGGCTGCGGGACGTTGTCGGTGGCCGTCCGTAGTCTGCGAGCGGACGCGCTTCGGCGCGGCCTCCACGGCACGGTCAGGACAACGTGCGGAGGCGGCCGCACCCGGCGTGCCCGCGTGCCGTCCGGACGTGGGCGGCGCAGGCTTGGGGGAAGCACCGACCGGTGCGCGCCCGAAACAGGAGAACTGAGGAGAGCACGTGTCGATCGCCCATATCGGTCTCGCCGACAGCCGCGAGCCGGGCGAGGCCCGCTCTCCCGAGCGCACCCCTCCTCACGACCTCCTCGCCGAGCAGAGCGCTCTCGGCGGCATGCTGCTCAGCAAGGACGCCGTCGCCGACGTCGTCGAGGTCGTGCGCGGCACGGACTTCTACATCCCCAAGCACGAGATCATCTACGACGCGATCCTCTCGCTGTACTCGCACGGCGAGCCGACCGACGTCATCACCGTCACCGATGAGCTGACCAAGCTGGGCGAGCTGTCCCGTGCCGGCGGCGCCGAGTACCTCCACACGCTCACGAGCCTCGTCCCCACCGCCGCGAACGCCGGCTACTACGCCAACATCGTCACCGAGAAGGCACTGCTGCGCCGCCTGGTGGAGGCCGGCACCCGCATCACCCAGATGGGCTACAAGGCGGAGGGCGAGGTCCTCGACCTCGTCAACAACGCCCAGGCGGAGATCTACTCGGTCACCGGCCACCAGGAGGTCGAGGACTACGTCCCCCTGACCGAGGCTGTGACCGTCGCGATCGACGAGATCGAGGCGGCCAAGCACAAGGACGGCTCGATGACCGGCGTGCCGACCGGCTTCGCCGAGCTCGACGAGCTGACCAACGGCCTCCACCCCGGCCAGATGGTGATCGTCGCCGCCCGACCCGCCCTCGGAAAGTCCACGCTGGCGCTGGACTTCGCACGCGCCGCCGCGATCAAGCACGACATGCCGACCATCTTCTTCTCGCTGGAGATGGGGCGCAGCGAGATCGCGATGCGCCTCCTCTCCGCCGAGGCGACCGTCCCGCTGCAGCACATGCGCAAGGGGACCGTCGACAACCGCGACTGGACCACCATCGCCTCCACGCGCGGCCGCATCAACGACGCCCCGCTCTACATCGACGACAGCCCGAACATGACCCTGGTCGAGATCCGCGCCAAGTGCCGACGGCTCAAGCAGCGCGTCGGCCTCAAGATGGTGATCATCGACTACCTCCAGCTCATGACGAGCGGCAAGCGCGTCGAGAGCCGCCAGCAGGAGGTCAGCGAGTTCTCCCGCGCACTGAAACTGCTCGCCAAGGAGCTGCAGGTACCCGTGATCGCGCTGTCCCAGCTCAACCGTGGCCCGGAGCAGCGCGCCGACAAGCTCCCCGCCCTGAGCGACCTCCGCGAGTCGGGCTCGATCGAGCAGGACGCGGACGTCGTCATCCTCCTCCACCGTGAGTCCGCCTACGAGAAGGACAACCCCCGCGCGGGCGAGGCCGACCTGATCGTCGCCAAGCACCGCAACGGCCCCACGAAGACCGTCACGGTGGCGTTCCAGGGCATGTACTCGCGGTTCGCGGACATGGCGCCGATCTAATCGGCTGCTGTCGACCGCCAAGACAGATTGTCTTTCCGGCGATGCTCGACGGTTCGACTTCTTCAGAGATTCGAGAGCAAACCGGCCACCGCGATGCTGCCTACGTCGAGCGCTATCGACGCCGGCATGATCTTCCTCACGGAAATGCTGTGACGAGACTTCAGCTCTGACTGGGTGCGGTCAGCGCGGAGAAGTCGTCGCAGAGGTCGCCTAGTCGATCAGATCCTGCTCCAGCATGTTTCGTAGTTCAGCAATCGTCCGAACCTCGAACGGTCCGTCGACGTACCCGGCCGGTATTGGGTGCCGCGATACGAACAAGGGGCGGACCACCTGCCCAGTTGCGGATGCCGGCAAGTTGAGCGCCGCAGCGACTTCGAACTCGTGAGAGATCAGATCATCTCGCTTGCGCGCAAGTTGGGTCGCGTAAGCAGGCTTGTTGCTTCGGTCGAGGTAGAAATCGTCCAGTTGATCACGCATCTGCGAGAGGGCGTGAACGGAGGCCGGATCTTTCGCCTCGAGAAGAAGCAGGGTTTTCTTCCCGGGCTTACCCGCCACGACATCGATTTCAGTAGAGAGAACCTCAAGATTCAGGCGTCGTGCCTTTGATTCCTTGATGTTCTTCTCCACACTCCAGCCGTAATCCTCAAGAAGCGTCGCGACGTCGTCTTCGAGCGCCTTGTTCTTGGCGTCACGAAACCGTTGGAGGGCTAGGTCGAGCTCTTTCGGAGGTTGCGGCTGTGTCCAGGGCAAGACGCCTTGCGACAGGTAGCCCTGGTAGACCCGCAGGCTGGTGAGCAGGTAGTGCGGCGCGATGACAACGGTCCCATCCGACAATTCCGGGATCGGTTGAGCCAGCAGGCGACGCTTTCTCTGTCTCGTGCGCCAGGGCTGCCATTCCCCATCTGCTAGCGAGTCAGTTGTGGATGTTAGAAGGTTCATCGCAGCTTCGACCTTCTGCGCTCCATCGTCGTCTGCTCCGAGATCGGTGAGGTCAAGCACCTGCTGCGAGACCTCGGGTGGGGTGGCCGCGGCGATATCGCCGGCGGACCCGTCCAACGGCCATGACGCGAGGCCGCCAAACACGGCAAAGAGATCCGTTACGCCGATTCCATACGCGGCCGCCATCGCGCCATCGATCTCTGCAGTCATGGGGGCGCCGGGACTTCCCCGGAGTCGGAATCGAACTGCTCCGCAGCCATTGCCAGACTCAGCTCATGCTGGTTCAAGCGATAGGGGGCGCCTTCATGCGGCTCAATTGGCGTGGGGTCATCGATCGTGGCTATCTCGTATAGGTCGTTGATCTCAAGCGCCAAGGGGGTCACCTGCAGGTGTACTCCTTCGCTGCGGGTAGTGGCTTCAACGAACGCGTTAGCTGCGGCCAGGAGGCTCGCCCACGTGATCTCGTTGATCTGCGATTCACCCCGCGGACTATCACGAAGGGCGGCTTCGACGATCATTTCGTTCGCGCGGCGAAGCTGGAAAGCGTCGCTCTGAACCTTGTTCGCCGTAGTAACCGGATCCCACGCAAGCGAGAGTGACTTTTGCGACTGGCGTATACCGCGCAATGCGGCATCTCTTTGGGCTGCGCCTCGTTCGAGCTGTGTCATTCCATATCGGACGAGATCGTCGCGGTCGTAGAAAGCGAGCTTCGCTCGAAGTGCATCGAGTGCCGCCCGGGAAAGGATCTCGCGATCAAGCCGTTTCGCCTCGGCGCCCGTGAATATGCCAGGTGTGACCCCGGCGTCCTTAACCTTCGTCGCGATCACCCGGTCGATCTCCGAGCCCAGAGACTCGTTGAAATCCACGGGGGGCCGGAGGTCGTTGTGGCGAGTGATCGTGTTGATGATCTGGAACGTGAGTGTCGGCGGGGCCGTCCGCCACGCGCTCTCGACTGCGTCACAATCTGACCGGGCAACGCCACTCAGGTGAAGCAACTTCCGGATTAGCACTGCCATCTCTTCGCGGATGCGGAGGTCCGAGTCTTCTCCTTCGAAGCCCTCGAGGACTGAAAAGGCCAGGCCAACTGAAACGCGCTGGATGCCATCGGAGCCCAGCTCGTTGGTGCCGATCGAAAAGAGGGTCGTCTGGTCCGCTGCGTTCGGAGGAACCAGCTCGACGATGTGGCCTCGCGCCGTTTCTGCGGTGTGCGCGGTCTCCCACTCCGACGAGACCTGCGCAATACCGAAGGGGATTGCGCCGGCGATGTCCATGACGAGCTTCCACTGATCGGCTGGCCATTGATCTGACCACGTCACAGCGACGGGACTCTGACCGACATGCAGCGTCCAGGCGTTGACCTCTCGGGCCGTCTCACTGATCCCAGGTGTGCCGTCGGCTGCCGGCGTCCTCCAGGCGGCGACCGTGGGTGCGTCGGTCCCGGATCGTTCTACGAGTGCAGCGTCGTGCGCTATGGGTAATTGAAGTGTGGCGAGGGCTGCCTCGACGTCGCTATGTGTCGCCGCGAGTTGCCACTCGGCCTCCCCACTGTGCGGGGCGAAAGCGATCATTGGCGGGCTAGCGCCGCCAGCGAAGAATGTCTTGCCGCCGCTGCGCCAGGCTTCCCAGCGGTCGATGACCTCCCACCCGAATAGTTGCGGGCCCGTCGGGTTCGCCAAATCCTTGCAGAAGTGCGCTAGGTCGAGGTCGTCATCAGCGGTTTGCGCGATCCAGCGCAGCTCGTCAAGTGACATGGAAGCAAGTCCCGGTCCTCCTGGGCTGGCGGTGATGTGGTGCGGTGACGAGGCAATGAGAAGCGGGACGACCTCGGTTCCCGCTGGAACACGTAAGCCGCGGTACGCCATCGGGACGGAGAGCTGCGTGGGTGACGGGCTCGCGTCGGCGATCTGCTTGACTATCGGTTTCTCGCGGAAGCCGACCAGGTCACCCAGCTGGGAAAGCATCTGGACGGCTATGGCCACATCCCGGGCGACGGGTGCGATCCACTGCACCACGTTGCGCGGCGACACCGTTGGCCCGTCGCTCAGATCATTTGGGCCCAAGACCGACGACGAGAACCTCCATAGGTAGTTGCGGGCCGCAGCCGCCGACTCCTGAGCAAATCGAAGACGGGCCTCAGGCAGATTCGCGACAGAGGCAGCCAGTTCGCCGACGGCATAGCTGAGCACTTCAGGCAAGAAAGCCAAAGGTAGCCAGCGGAAATCGGAGCCGCGCCGCACCCGCGCACATCTACCGAAAGCGCTCATTGGATGCGTCGGATCGAAAGCCACCGCGGACGCATCCTTTGTCAGCCATTCGAGCGCGACTTGGCGGCTCTGAGTATCGACGTCAGCAGATTCAGTGGCCAGTAGCTCTCGCGAAGCGGTCAATTCCGCCTCATGGAGGGTTTCCGTCGGTTCGTCATCATCTTGAGAGATGGACGCTGGCCATGCGGGCGCGAGGACCCTCAACGACGCATCGACGTGGGCGGTGATGACGTCAACAACATCCTGAATGCCGAATCCATGAACGGCAACAACGAACTCATCGATCGCGCGCGAAGTGAGGGTTGCGCGATCGATATCCGCGACGGGGCGCTCGATGCATCCAGGGAAAAGGCGCCGTAGCGAGTCGCCTATCCGCAGCCGGACGTCCAAGCGTGGATCGGCGGCAACGAAATCTTCGTTCCACGCGAGGTCCGGAAAGACATCCACCGCCCCGTCGAGGAGCGGCTCAAGTGCGTCCGTACCGACGGCGGCGCCCGATCCGGCCCAATTGGCTCGGATGCTGGCATGCGCCACGGCACCCACTGAAGCCCAACGATGGCGCAAATTCGGCGATGCGCCAGCCGCGACAATCAGTTCCCAAAGGTCATCGGCTTGATATGTCTGTACCAGCCGGTCGAGGCTGCTTAGCGCATTCGACCTTGCCTTCTTCGGCTTCTTCGCTTTGTTCCGCCCCACAGATTGAGCCTATGAGTGGAAACTGACATCAGTGCGCATTGAGACTAAGGCCCGGTTCCGCCCTGATCGGCCGAGCAAGCGTCGGCACAGGCTTCTGCACCGCTTACGACCGACGGTCGGGCGCCCTTCTCAAATGTCGGCCGCCCCGGATAGCCTCCTCCCCGTGGGTGTACGTCTCCTTCGAGGAAGGCGGTGAATGCTCGCAGCACTCGCTCCGCGACGCCCAGTACTCCGGACCCGACGATCCCGCTCACGGTGAGTGCCACGTCCGGTTCGACTGTGGTGACGCAGGGGTCTTTGGATCTGAAGATGTCGCATTCGCGGCGCGAACAGACACCTGTGCAGTGGCACAGCGCAGCGACCCTGAATGCCGCCGGAATCCTAAACCAGGAGCCTCACCCGCTGCGGGGTTCAGACACTCTGGTTAGATGTCGCTATGCCCAGCCACGACGACGAGCCGTTCCCGCGGCCACTTCGTCTCTTTGTGGCGAAAGGCGCCAATCGGATCAGGCACTGGAGTGCGACGAGTATCTCTGAAGCATTCGAAAAGAACGCTTCTCCCGAGATCGGGGACGTCTGTGTCCTCGTCCAGTACGAAGCAGATGACTACAGCCTTGAGGACCCAGACGAAGGCGATGACGGCACTGATGACAGCGACGGACGAGTCATCGCTATTGCCATCGTGCGCGGGGTAGCAGGCGTGGCCAGCGGCACGGTGCGAGCTACCCTCTCACCCATCTACCCCATGGTCCGACCAGTACTGATATCGGAGCTGCGAACCACAGAGATCGAGCTTGGGGAGGTCCCGGCCCCGTTCTACTCCGAGCGGCTCTCTCCGCGATTGGCCACTGCTCTCATCAGGCGTCTGAAGGGCCTTGACCCTGATCTTGAAGCATGGCTAGTGGGGCAGTTGACTGCGCCTCGTGAGTTTTCTGTCGCGGTCAATCAATCTCGTGCCGAAGCGAGGGATGCTGTGCAGCTTGCTGCTCAATTTGCGGACGTCGAACTCCCGCCGGATGCCTTCGTCTCGCCTCCGGCAATGACAGAGAACGAGACGCTGCTCCAGACGCTCATCAACGCGGGATATGAGCAGGATCTCGAGGAAGAACTGCTTCCTCTGGATCTCCAGCGCTTCGACGGGAAACTGACTGGGAAGCAGGAGAGCGCCAGCCTAGCGGTATTCGAGGACGCGAGGGGGCGCGCGAGGCTGGTCGTGATGTCGGTTAACAAGAAGCCGATTGAGCTTGAACTCGGCGTCGACCTTCTCTACTGGGACCAGGTTCATGACGCCTTCACTTTCATCCAGTACAAACGGCTAGAGAAGACGAGCAAGCCGACGGGCGAGTCCGAGTGGGCGTATCTGCGTGAGTCCGAGATTACGAAACAGCTCGCTTTGATGCCGGCCGGACGAGTGTCATCGTCGTCGGCTGCAGACTGGCGTGCATTCGGGACGCCATTCTGGTTTAAGTTCGTCCGCGGTGATGCTGGAACCCGACTCGATGAAAAAACCTTGAAGGGTATGCACGTACCGGCCGACTGGCTGCGGCTCGCGGTGGCGGATGGCTCCCTCAGGTCCGGGGCGCGGGGTGGCTTCCGTGTTACCTACGACAACACCAAGTACATCGGCCGCAGCGCCTTCACACAGTTGATTTCGAGGGGCTTCGTCGGCACGACGAGGGCTCGATCCAAGTCGTTCAAGAAGTTGCTTGGTTCGAAGAAGCGAGAACTAATCGTCGCCATCAGGACAGAGTGGCAGAACGACGACGTAGCGCCATTGGCGGATCCTGTCGTGACCAGTTCCCCGGAACTGCCATTCTGAGCATGCACGATTCCCCTCATCCCTGACCTCGACACAGCACGCTCAGCCCTGCGGCGAACGAACTATGTCCAGGACAATCTATTTGGCGGGCTTCGAGGACAATCTCTTGGCGGACGGGGCAAGAAGTCGGCGAATCGGGACAATCTATTCGAACGGCCGACAGCTGCGCCCGGCAACCGCGCTGGACTACATCTCGATGACTTCGCCCACCTCGACGCTGCCCCCGTAGGAGAGGCCGGGGCATCCTTCGGCCAGGGCGCTCGCCGCAGTCAGGTCGGCTGCATCCACAAGCGCGTAGCCGGACAACGCGTTGGCTCCGGCGGACGTTCCGAGCAGCGTGGTCGCCCCGACGCGGCTGCCCATGTCGGTCACCGCGGGGCCGAGCTTCTGGAACCAGGCGCCCCAGGCGGCGACCTCCTCCTCGGTGGCGTTCACGGTGGGGTCGTTGCGGAAAGCAAGAATGAAAGCAGACATGGTCGGCTCCTTCTGATTCTGGTCGACGTGAGATGTCGACTCAGCAGTACGACGTGCGATCGCATACGAAATCGACACGTCGTCAGAGAAAACGGTTCTGCTGCGCGGTGAGCGCCTACGGGTTCCGTCCCGTCTGAGGGTTGAAGCTCCCCGGGTCGACGCCGTCCCCGGGCATGCGCTGGATCACGCCGCCGCTGGGAAGACGCTGCGTCGTGTCCTCGGTGAGCCGGCCCGGCGGGGGCTGATAGGCGCGCTCGCGCTTGAACCAGCTGACGATGCGTTCCCGGAGGCTGCTCACAGCGGGCAGCCTACTCCCGCAACTCGCCGTCGCAGCGTGCAACACTGTCTGCGTGACCGTCCTGCAGATCGTCGACGCGTCCTGCGCGACCGCTCCCCCGGCCGGTGGGACCTGTGTCGACACCGCGGTGATCGCCGGAGGGACGCCCTCGTGGCTGCCCCTCGTGATTCTCGCGGTCATCGTGGCGGTCGTCGTCGTGACGGCCTTCGTCCGCACCTCCTCCCGCTTCCGACGCTAAGCGTCCCGAAGCATCCAGCACCGTGTCGTCGTGCCGTGATCGTATGGATGCCGGGTCATCCCGCCTTTCCAGGCGTCGACAATCGCGCCGGAGGTTCGAGTCCTTCTTCCGTGCTCTGAGCGACCCTCCCGCGGATGAAGATGAGCAGCACCAGCCCCGCGACGATGACGGAGGGGTTCCCGAGCCCGGCGACGGCGGCCACCGGGCCCTGTGTCGGGTACAGCGTAGAGAGGAAGGTCGACGGGTCCGTCGACGCGTGCAGGAGGATCGGCCAGATCAGGTTGCCGGTGACGCGCAGCGTCAGGTACATCAGGATGCCGAACGCGAAGGTGTAGACCAACTGGATCGCGGTCGCCACGAGCGATTGGCCCGTCAGGAGGTTGCCCGCGTGGAGGGCGGCGAAGAGCGCGGCCGAGACGGACGCCACGGCGATCTCCCGGTAGCCGTGTTTGCGCAGGAGGTTCACGACGAAACCGCGCGTCAGCGTCTCCTCGGCGAAACCGATGCACAGTCCGGCGACCAGCCACGCGACGACCATACCGGCGCCCGCCTTGGCGTAGTCCACGGTGGCGAATCGCAGGATGTTGAAGACCAGGACCACGGCGACCGCGATCCACATCCAGCCGCGACCGCGGACCGGTTGGGGGCCGAACAGCTCGCGCAGCCAACCGAGCGACCACGCGAAGGCGACCAGCACGAGACCGCCGAACGCGATCGGGATGACCGTGAAGATCCAGACCCTCGCGGCCGGCCCGGGCGAGGCCGGGAACAGCGGAGCGAACAGCAGCGGCACGCCCTCGTAGACGACGAAGTAGGCGACGACCACGAGCAGCGAGCGCCACCAGCCGCCCTTCTCCCAGAATCGCCGCCAGAGGGAGGACGTCTCGTGTTCCGACATACCCAGAACCTATTGCCCAGGAGACGGCAGCGGGAGCCCGCGCTTCCGGCGCTAGACTCCCGGCATGACCCAGCACCGCGTCGTCGCGCCCGTGATCGCACCCGGTGAGAAGGTCATGGGGCCGCCGTCGTACTTCCCGAGCATCGAGAAGAACTACGGGCGGCCGGTGCAGGAGTGGCTGGACCTCGTGGTCGAGCGGCTGGATTCCGGGGCCACGCACATGGAGGTCGTCGGCTGGCTGAAGTCCGACTACGGGATGGGGCACGGGCACGCCAACGCCCTCGTCGGCTACGCGAAGGGCAAGCTGGCCGAGCAGGCGTGAGCACTCGGGGCGGACCCGCGGCTCCGCCCTAGAAGAAGTCCACGGGGATGTCGAGGTCCTCGTCGCGGTCCTTGCCGCACTTGCTGCAGCGCATGTAGCGGTCGCCGTCAGGAGTGCTCTCCAGATGCCAGTGGTGGTGGAGGTTGAGCCGGCACAGCAACGGCTTGCGTCGTCCGGCAGCCATCATCTCTCTCCCTTCTCGTTCGGGGTTCTCATCTCATCGCCTCCGTGAAGAAGTCGACCAGGACGTCGGGGCTCATCCGGATCGGCGCGGGCGGCGTGGTGACACCGCCGGACGTGGACGTCGAGGTCGCGCCCTCGCCGACCGCGCCGCTGTAGAGGAATTGCCCGGCTTCGTTGTGGTGGCCACGTGGGATCAGGATGAGCTGAGCCCGGGCGCCGGCGGCCTGCGCGGCGTCGAACATCCGCCGGCTCTGCTGCCATCCGACCGTGTCGTCCTGCTGACCGTGCAGCAGAAGGATCGGCGGCTCCTTCCGGTCGACGAACGTGACCGGAGACGCGGCCTGGACGAGTGCGGCCGGGCAGGTCGGCAGCGCGCAGCCGAGGAGCCGTGAGGTCGGTGAGGAGGCGTCATCCTGGCAGGTGCTGATGTTCGTCTTGGGAGGTCCGACGCAATTGCTGGGAAGGTCCGCGTCCATGGTCGCGAAGTCGGTCGGCGGGAAGAATGCGGCGACCGCGCTGACCGGGTTCGCGTGCGGGCCGCCGGCTGCACCGCCCTGCGGTTCGGTGAGCGCAGCCATCAGCGCCGCCCATCCACCGGAGGAGTCACCCGCGACCCCGAATCGGTCGGGGTCGAGCCCGTACGTGCCGGCGTTGGCGCGGAGGTAGTGGATGGCGGCCTGGATGTCGGTCAGCTGCGCTGGGAACGTGGCCTGGGCGCTGCTGCGCAGGTTCACACCGGCGACCGCGTATCCCGCGGGACCGAAGAGCTCCGCCACGCCTTCGCCGCTGTCGCCTCCGTCGTCCCGGAGCCAGCCGTTGCCGCCCGTCCAGACGATCAGCGGCAGACGCTTCTCCCCGTTCCGAGCGGGCAGGTACAGATGCAGGAGGTGGCCCTCGCCGGTGCTGGGGTCGCTGGGCGCGTACTCGAGGAGAACGGTCGACGCGTCGACGGCGGTGGTCGTGGCCGTGGGTGGCCTGCTGTCCGGGAAGCACCCGGTCAGGAGGATCACCGCTGCCGTCAGCACGGCAGCACACGCGGCAGTGCGGAACACGATCGGCCTTTCCGCCGCAGGGTACCGCGGGGCGGATGACCCGCGGTAGACCCGGATCATCCTCAGGGAGGACGCGCGCGGGCGCCGGGACACGTCAAATGGAAGGGTGAACACCATCCTCATCCCTTTGCTGCAGGGCGCCGGTCCCGTCGCGCTCGCTGTGGTGTCGTTCGCGCTCGCGTTCACGTGGCCCTCCCTCATCGAACCCGTCGAGCGCCTTGGGCCCGAGCGCGGGAGGCTGGCCGGCTTCTCCGCGGTCGGCGCTCTGCTGCTGGTCGCGGCGGCCATCGTCTACGTCGTGCCCGGGGTTCTGTTGAAGGACGATTTCGGCGCGTTCGTGGCGGCGCCGCTCGCCGTCACGTGGGTCATCGTGGCCGTCGCGCTGGCGTTCCGGTCGCTCTTCCAGACCGGCATCGCCCGGGTGGTGTCGGTGGCCTTCTCGATCGTGACGCTGTTCGGCGCCGCGGCCGGCATCCTCGTCGCGGTGAGCTGGCACCACCCCATCGGCAGCACCGTCCTGCCCACGGGCGCGTTCGTCCTGGTCGTGGGGGCCATCGCGTGGATCGTCGCGTGGGCGCGACCGGACTCCGACGACCTCCCCGCCGTGGCCTGACGGCGGAGGCCCGCGACCGCGCCGAATCTGAGGATTCGCAGCGGCCTGGGAAGGCCGCCGCGCGGCAAACGCGCAGGTAGCCCGCGACTAGACTGGGACGGCATCCTGACTGAGAGAGGTCGCCGAGTGGCACCCGCCGTTCCCCAGAATCAGGGCGATCCGAACTCGAGCCGTTATTGGGTCGTCCCCGCCGTGCGCGCGATCGTCGCGCTCGCCGCGGCCGCCGTCGTCACCTTCACCCGCGACGCGCACACCCCCCAGTTCGGCCTGATCGTCTTCGGCGTCTTCGCCGTGGCCGACGGACTCGCGACCAGCGTCCTCAGCCTCCTGTTCGCGCCGAAGGGCCTCAGCCGCATCCTCTTCGCCGTCCAGGGCTGCATCGGCATCCTCGCCGGAGCGTTCGCCCTCGCCCTCAACACCAGCGGGCTGGGCCTCTACCTCTACGTCGTGACCGTGTGGGCGGCGCTCACCGGCATCCTCGAGCTCTACAGCGGCGTGCGCGAGCGCCGGAACGACGCGGCAGCGCGTGACTGGCTCATCACCGGGGCGCTCACCGCGATCCTGGCCCTGGTGCTCGTCTTCGTGCCCGCCGACGCCGTTCTCGCCATCGGACTGTTCGGGGCCTGGGCCGTGATCGTCGGCGTCTTCCAGGGCATCGGCGCGGCCTCCCTGCGATCGGCGGCCCGCTCCGCCGCGGCCGCCCGCCGGACGGAGAGCGGATCGTGACCAAGCGCGACAAGAAAGACCCCAGCGTGACCAACAGCCTCCAGCCGACCCGCCGCGACCGCTTCCTGCCCGCCGAGCTGCTCGGCATCTCCGCGGGCCTCGGCGTCTTCGTCGGCCTCATCGTCCTGATCGCGACGCGGGAGTTCATCCTCGCCGGCGTCGCGCTCGGGATCGCGTTCATCCTGTCGCTCGTGCTGATGGCGCTGTTCGCCCTCGCGTTCAAGCCGACCGCGGCCGAGGTGGAGGACATCCACGAGCAGGACGTCGAAGCCCAGGAGAAGGCCGCGGGTCACGGCGACGCCCCGAAGCCGGCCACCCCGACCGACGGCGACGACCGGGAGCCCCGGGGACACTGAGCCCCCGCGGCGCCCGCCGCGAGCGGCGTCAGAGCCGGTCGACCAGCTCCGACGCCAGCCCCACGTACCCGGCGGGCGTGAGCGCCAGCAGGCGGTTCTTCGCCGCCTGACCGATCTCCAGGCCGTCCACGAACGCCGTGAGCGCCTCGTGGTCGACGCGCTTCCCGCGGGTCAGCTCCTTGAGCAGCGCGTACGGGTCGGAGATCGTGGAGCGGCCGGCGGTGACCTCCGCGCGGATCACGGTCTGGATGGCCTCGGCCAGCACCTCCCAGTTGAGGTCGAGGTCCGTCGCGAGCGCGGCGCGGTCGAGCGAGATCTGCGCCAGGCCGCGCTGGATGTTGTCGAGCGCCAGGAGGGAGTGGCCGAGGCCCACGCCGATGTTGCGCTGCGTGGTCGAGTCGGTGAGGTCGCGCTGCAGTCGGCTGGTCACCAGCGTCGCGGCGAGCGAGTCGAGGACGGCGCTGGAGAGCTCGAGGTTGGCCTCGGCGTTCTCGAACCGGATCGGGTTGACCTTGTGCGGCATGGTGGAGGAGCCGGTCGCGCCGGGCTCCGGGGTCTGCCGGAAGTAGCCGAGCGAGATGTACGTCCAGATGTCGGTGCACAGGTTGTGGAGGACGCGGTTGGCGTGGGAGATGCGGGAGTACAGCTCCGCCTGCCAGTCGTGCGACTCGATCTGCGTGGTGAGCGGGTTCCAGTCGAGGCCGAGGCTCTCCACGAACTCCTGCGAGATGCGGGGCCAGTCGGCGTCGGGGTCCGCGACGAGGTGAGCGGCGAAGGTGCCGGTCGCGCCGCTGAACTTGCCCAGGTACTCGGTGGCCTCCACCTGCGTGCGGATGCGGTCGAGGCGGTGCACGAAGACGGCGAGCTCCTTGCCCATCGTCGTGGGCGTCGCCGGCTGGCCGTGCGTACGGGCGAGCATGGCGTCGTCGCGGTACTGGACCGCCTGCGCGCGCAGCTCGCCGATGACGGCGCGGAACGCGGGCAGCCACACCTGGGCGACGGCGGCGCTGACGGTGAGCGCGTAGGACAGGTTGTTGATGTCCTCGCTGGTCGCGGCGAAGTGGGTGAGCTCGGCGATGTGGTCGAGACCGAGGGCGTGCAGGCGCTCGCGGACCAGGTACTCGACGGCCTTCACGTCGTGCTTGGTGGTGGCCTCCAGCTCGGCGAGCCGGTCGATCTCGGGCTGGCCGAACTCGTCGGCGAGGGCGCGGAGCTGGCCGACCTGCTCGTCGGTGAGCGGGGAGGAGCCGAACATCCGGTGGCCCGTCAGGTAGATGAGCCACTCCACCTCGACCTGGACGCGCGCCCGGTTGAGGCCCGCCTCCGACAGGTGGTCGCCGAGGCCGAGCACCGCGGACCGGTAACGGCCGTCCAGGGGGCTGAGCGGCTGGGGAGGCAGGGCGGTCATGAGGCTCCTCGCGGAATCGGCGTGGTGGGATCGCCTCTATTCTCCCGCACTCGCGAGGAGGTCAGCGCTCGCGCGTGAACGGCCGGAAGATCAGGCCGATCAGCCAGGCGATGATCCCGAGCACAAGAGCGCCGAGGACGCCCCACCAGAAGCCGGCGACGTGGAGGCCGAAGCCCATCAGGCCGCTGATCCACGACACGAGGAGCAGCAGCAGGCCGTTCACGATGAACGAGATGAGCCCCAGCGTCAGGATGTAGATCGGGAAGGCGACGATGCGGATCGCGGTGCCGACGATCGCGTTGACCACGCCGAAGATGAGCGCGACGAGCAGGTAGGTCAGGACGGTCGCCGTGGTGCCGGGGGCGTAGGGGACGACGGTGATGCCGCTGACGATGAGGGTCGTCAGCCACAGGGCCACCGCGTTGATGATCACCTTGAGCAGGAATCTCATGGGCACATCCTCCCAAACGGGAGGCGCGGAGGGCAGGGGCTCGCCGCTAGAGTCGCGAGCGTGCCCCATAAAGACGGCCTTGTGGAGCCGGAGTCCTTCCCAGCTCAGCGCGAGAAGAAGGTGTACGCGCCGCTGCAGTGGTGGCCGCTTCGGGTGATGAATCCGTGGCACAAGCTTGCCTTCATCGTGCTGCTCGAGGCGGCGGTGAGGGCGGCCGCACAACTCACTACGCTCGGGATCCCGCAGACGGCGATCACGGTGGTCAGCGACGTTCTCTGGCCGGCCGCTGTCATCGCGCTCGCTCGCTCATTCCGTGGTGAGGGCGAGCCCGTGCAACCGCCGAGACCGTGGTGGCGCTTGACCGCGCGGCCGAGGATCGGGTGGTTCATCGGCGGGTTCTATGTCCTCGAGGAGCTACTGGCATTCTTCCTCCCGGTGCGTGTCGATCACTACCTCGTGACGGCGGTCAGCGTCGTGTGCGGGCTGTTCCTCGGCCTTGCCTTCCTCAACTCCTCCATCCGCCTCACGATCCTGCGTCGTCGCCCCCAATAGAGAGGAATGCTCCCGCGGGTATGCGCCCGCGACTAAGTTGGGTCTGTGACTGACGAAGACGCGCTCCGCGTGCGGCTGCGGCCCGAGATCGTGGCGGTCCCCGCCTACAAGCAGGGGCGGCCCGCGCCGGCGGACGGTTTCAAGCTGTCCAGCAACGAGAACCCCTATCCCCCGCTGCCCTCCGTCGTGGAGGCCGTGGCCGGCACCCTCGCCGAGCTCAACCGGTACCCGAACGCGGGCGGCGCCGACCTCCGGGAGCGGCTCGCCGAGCGGCACGGCGTGGAGGTCGACCAGGTCCACCTCGGCAGCGGGTCGGTCGCGCTGCTCGCGCAGCTCATCTCCGCCGCCGCGGGCACGGGTGACGAGGTCGTCTACGCGTGGCGGTCGTTCGAGGCCTACCCGGGCCTGGTCACCGTCGCGGGCGCGACCAGCGTCCAGGTGCCGAACCGGGCGGACGGCGGGCACGACCTCCCGGCGATGGCCGCGGCGATCACCGACCGTACGCGCGTCGTCATCGTCTGCACGCCCAACAACCCCACTGGTCCGGTCGTCTCGGCCGCCGAGTTCGAGGCGTTCATGGCCTCGGTTCCGCGCGACCTCCTGGTGCTGCTGGACGAGGCCTACTACGAGTTCGTCACCGACGACGCCTCGGTGGACGGCATCCCACTGCTCACGCGCTACCCGAACCTCGTCGTGCTGCGCACGTTCTCGAAGGCCTACGGGCTCGCCGCGCTCCGGATCGGCTATGCCGTGGGTCCCGCGGCGGTGCTGAACGCGGCGCGGTCGGCGGCCATCCCGCTCTCGGTGACGGACGCCTCCCGGGTCGCGGCGCTCGCCTCGATCGAGGCGGAGGACGAACTCATGGAGCGCGTGGCGCGCATCGCCATGCGCCGCGACAAGCTGCGGAACGCCCTGATCGACCAGGGCTGGGATGTCCCGGAGGCCAACGGCAACTTCGTCTGGCTGAACACCGGCCGGGAGACCTCCGTCGCCAACGACGCGTTCTTCGACGCCGGGCTCACGGTGCGGGCGTTCCCGCCGGAGGGCATCCGGATCAGCGTCGGGGAGCAGGAATCTGTGGAGAAACTCCTGGAGGTCACCGCCGATCTTGTGCGGAACCTACCAAATGGGCACCCCGGCAAGCGGTTAGGTTAGAACGGTGGTTGCGACGAACGATACCCCGCGCCCGGCGAACACCGTCCAGCTGCTGACCGCAGACGGCCGGTTCCAGCCGAGCGACCCGGCCGGAGAGTACCTGCCCTACCTCGAGCGACTCGGGGAGGAGGACTACCGCACCTTCTACCGCGACATGGTCCGCGTGCGGGCGGTCGACAACGAGGGGGCCAACCTCCAGCGCCAGGGCCAGCTCGGCCTCTGGGTGCCGAGCCGCGGCCAGGAGGGCGCCCAGGTCGGCTCCGCCCGGGCGGCCAAGCCGCAGGACAACCTCTTCCCGTCGTACCGGGAGCACGTGGTCGGCATGATCCGCGGCATCGACCCGGTCGGCATCATGGGCCTGCTGCGCGGCACCACGCACGGCGGCTGGGACCCGACCGACCCGGCGATCCAGGGCTTCCACCTCTACACCCTCGTCATCGGCTCGCACACACTGCACGCCACCGGCTACGCGATGGGCGTCAAGCTCGACGGCAAGGTCGGCACGGGCGACCCGGACGTGGACGAGGCGGTGATCGCCTACTTCGGCGACGGCGCGACGAGCCAGGGCGACGTCAGCGAGGCGTTCGTCTTCGCGGCCAGCTACCAGACCCCGCAGGTGTTCTTCCTGCAGAACAACCACTGGGCCATCTCGGTCCCGGTGAAGACGCAGTCGCGGACTCCGCTCTACCTGCGGTCGAGCGGCTTCGGCATCCCGGGCGTGCAGCTCGACGGCAACGACGTGCTCGCCGCCTACGCGGTGACCGCGAAGCACCTGGACGACGCGCGCAACGGCGAGGGCCCGAGCATGATCGAGGCGCTCACCTACCGGATGGGCGCGCACACGTCGAGCGACGACCCGACCAAGTACCGCACCGACGACGAGGTGGCGTACTGGGCCGAGCGCGACCCGATCCTGCGGTTCCGGGCGTTCCTGGAGAACCAGGGCGTCGGCCAGGCGTTCTTCGACACGGCGGAGGAGGAGGCGGCCGACCTGGCCGCCGACGTCCGCCGGCGCACGCTCGCCCTCGAGGTCCCGCCGATCGAGAGCATGTTCGACAACGTCTACAGTGAACCGCATCCCGTGATGGACGAGCAGCGACGCTGGCTGCAGGAGTACGAGGCGTCGTTCGGAGGTGACGCATGAGCGACCTGAGAGGCGAGACCGGATACGTGGAGGCCGAGCTGGTGGAGGACGAGACGCCGGACGGTGACAGCGCCGTGCACGACGAGCCGTTCGACGACACGCAGGCCATCGACGTGGTGGAGATCGTGGAGAGCGAGCCCGGCTCGCTCGTGCTCGAGGAGCACGTGGCCGAGCAGGAGTGGACGCGCGAGTTCGTGGTCGAGGACGAGACGGTTCCGGAGCAGGCTGCCGCGATCGACACGGAGTCGGAGGTCGGGGAGCCGCAGGAGAGCCGTGCCGCCGAGGCCGAGACCCCCGCCGAGCCGACCGGCCCGCGCATCCAGTCGATGCCGATGGTGAAGGCGCTCAACGCCGGCCTCCGGCGTGCGCTCGCCGCGGACCCGAAGGTCCTGCTCATGGGCGAGGACATCGGCCCGCTCGGCGGCGTCTTCCGCGTCACCGAGGGCCTGCAGGCCGAGTTCGGCGCGAAGCGCGTGCTCGACACGCCCCTCGCGGAGGCGGGCATCATCGGCTCGGCCATCGGCCTGGCGATGCGCGGCTACCGTCCGGTGGTGGAGATCCAGTTCAACGGCTTCGTCTTCCCCGGCTTCGACCAGATCACCACGCAGCTGGCCAAGCTGACCAACCGGCACAGCGGGGCCGTGTCCATGCCCGTCGTCATCCGCATTCCGCACGGCGGCCACATCGGCGCGGTCGAGCACCACCAGGAGGCGCCGGAGGCGTACTTCGCGCACACCGCCGGCCTGCGAATCGTCGCGCCGTCGACGCCGAACGACGCGTACTGGATGATCCAGGAGGCCATCGCCTCCGACGACCCGGTGATCTTCTTCGAGCCGATGAGCCGCTACTGGCCGAAGGGCGACGTCGACACCGAGGAGAACCCGGTGCCGCTGCACGCCAGCCGCGTGGTGCGCACCGGAACGGACGCGACGATCGTCGCATGGGCGGGCATGGTCCCTGTCGCGCTGCGCGCCGCCGAGGTCGCCGCCGAGGAGGGCCGCAGCCTGGAGGTCGTCGACCTCCGCTCGCTCGCGCCCATCGACTACGCGCCCGTGCTGCAATCCGTGCAGAAGACCGGTCGGCTCATCGTGGCGCAGGAGGCTCCCGGCACCGTGTCCGTCGCCTCCGAGGTCGCCGCGGTGGTCGCCGAGAAGGCCTTCTATTCGCTGGAGTCGCCGGTGCTCCGCGTCGCCGGCTTCGACACCCCCTTCCCGCCGGCCAAGCTGGAGGGCGTCTACCTCCCCGACGCCGACCGCATCCTCGAAGCCGTCGACCGCGCGCTCGCCTACTGAGCCCCGCCGAACGAAAGAAGCCGCACATGAGCGAGTCCCAGTTCCTGCTGCCCGACGTCGGCGAGGGTCTGACCGAGGCCGAGATCGTCTCGTGGAAGGTCGCGCCCGGTGAGCCGGTCGCGGTCAACCAGGTGATCGTGGAGATCGAGACGGCGAAGTCGCTCGTGGAGCTGCCGTCGCCGTTCGAGGGGACCGTCGGGGAGCTGCTCGTGTCCGAGGGCCAGACCGTGGAGGTCGGCACGCCGATCATCACCGTCACCGCCGGGGGTTCCGCGCCCTCCGCTCCGGCCGAGCCGGTCAGCGAGGTGGCCGAGGCTGAGGCGGACGCCGCGCAGAGCGTGTCGCACGAGGCCGACGAGCCGAAGGCGGGCGCTGTGCTCGTCGGGTACGGCGCCGCGGGTCACGGGACCAGCCGCCGGCGTCGGGTGACCCACCCGGGCACCGCCTCCATCCCGGTGACGTTCACGCCGGCTCCTGCTGCGGCCGCTGGACCCGCGCCTGCGCAGGCGGCCGCCCCCGCTCCGTCCGCCCCGGCCGGCGCCTCGCCCGTCGGCAGCGCGCCCGTCATCGCCAAGCCGCCGATCCGCAAGCTGGCGAAGGACCTCGGCGTCGACCTCACGTTGGTCACGCCGACCGGGCCGATCGGCGACATCACCCGGGAGGACGTGCTGCGGGAGGCGACCCAGGCCAGCGTGTTCCGCAACATCCAGACGCCCGCGTGGCCGGACGACCGCGAGGACCGCATCCCCGTCAAGGGCGTGCGCAAGGCGATCGCCAACGCGATGACCTCCAGCGCGTTCAGCGCCCCGCACGTCAGCCTGTTCGTCGACGTGGACGCCACCCGCACGATGGAGTTCGTCAAGCGCCTCAAGACGTCGCCGGACTTCGTCGGCGTCAAGGTGTCGCCGCTGCTCATCGTGGCGAAGGCGATCATCTGGGCCGTGCGCCGCAACCCGACCGTGAACTCCACCTGGACGGACGAGGAGATCATCGTCCGGCACTACGTGAACCTCGGGATCGCCGCTGCGACCCCGCGCGGCCTCATCGTCCCGAACGTCAAGGAGGCGCAGGGGATGACGCTGCTCGAGCTCGCCAAGGCGCTCGAAGAGCTGACCCTGATCGCGCGCGAGGGCAAGACTCCCCCGGCCGACATGGCGGGCGGCACGATCACCATCACGAACATCGGAGTGTTCGGGATGGACACCGGAACGCCCATCCTGAACCCGGGCGAGGTCGGCATCGTCGCGCTCGGCACGATCAAGCAGAAGCCGTGGGTCGTGGACGGCGAGGTGCGCCCGCGCTACGTCACCACGGTGGGCGCGTCGTTCGACCACCGCGTGGTGGACGGGGATGTCGCGTCGCGGTTCCTGGCGGATGTGGCCTCCATCATCGAGGAGCCCGCGCTGCTGCTGGACTGACCACCGCAGATTCGTGCCGAATGTGGCGTTTGGCCGCGTCATTCGCGACATTCCGCACGAATGTGCGTTGAGGGCGTTAGTGATTTTGACAATCGTTCTCAATTAGGGATACATTCGTGGGACACCCTCGAATTAGACAGGTCCCCATGTTGAAGCGTTCCGTCTTCACTCTCGCCCTCGCCGCCGCGACTGTGGCCGCGCTCACCGGCTGCTCGGCCGGCTCCGCCGCCGACGACGGCAAGGTCCGCGTCGTCGCCAGCACCAACGTCTACGGCGACATCGCCTCCACCATCGCCGGGAACGCCGTCGAGGTCACGGCTCTCATGTCCGACCCGGCCCAGGACCCGCACTCGTTCGAGGCGAGCGCCCAGAGCCAGCTCGCGGTCTCGAAGGCCGACATCCTCATCGAGAACGGCGGCGGCTACGACGACTTCATGAACACCCTCCGCAGCGGGTCGAAGAACACGAAGGCCACCGTGCTGAACGTGGTCGATATCTCGGGTAGGAACGCCGCCGGCGGGGAGTTCAACGAGCACGTCTGGTACGACGTCCCGACCATCCAGAAGTTCACGACCGCCCTGACCGACGCGCTGTCGAAGGCCGACCCGGCGCAGAAGGCGACCTTCGCCGCGAACGCCCAGGCCTTCTCGACCAAGCTCGGCGCCCTCCAGCACCGCGAGGCCGAGCTGAAGACGAAGTACGCCGGAGTAGGCGTCGCGATCACCGAACCCGTCCCGCTCTACCTGCTGGAGGCCAGCGGCCTCGTGAACAAGACGCCGGAGAAGTTCAGCGCCGCCATCGAGGCGGGCACCGACGTGTCCCCGCTCGTGCTGCAGCAGACGCTCGCGCTGTTCAGCGGCCACAAGGTGCGGCTGCTCGCCTACAACGAGCAGACCAGCGGGCCCGAGACCGACCGCGTGAGGGCGGCGGCTACGGCGGCGGGCATCCCCGTCGTCCCCGTCACCGAGACGCTGCCGAAGGGCAAGGACTACGTGAGCTGGATGAACGCCAACCTGGACGCCGTGGGAGCGGCGCTGGCGAAGTGAGCGAGCCGATCGAACGCGTGGCCGCGCCCGCGGAGCGCGACGTCGTGCTCAGCCTGCGCGACGCGGCGCTGGGGTTCGGGGACCGCACGCTGTGGAGCGGCCTCGACCTCGACGTGCACGCCGGCGAGTTCGTCGCCGTGCTCGGGCCCAACGGCTCGGGCAAGACCAGCCTGCTCAAGACGATCCTCGGCCAGCAGTCGCTGGACTCCGGGAGCATCGTGCTCGACGGTCACGCGGTGCGGCGCGGAGACCGGCGCATCGGGTACATCCCGCAGCAGAAGCTCATCCCGGCCGGCACCCCGATGCGCGCCCGCGACCTCGTCGCGCTCGGCGTCAACGGGCACCGCTGGGGCCTCCCCATCCCGAACCGCGCCGACCGCGCGCAGGTGGACCGGCTCATCGACTCTGTCGGCGCGCGGCGGTACGCGGACACCCCGGTCGGGTCGCTGTCCGGCGGTGAGCAGCAGCGGCTGCGTGTCGCGCAGGCGCTCGCCGGGGACCCCACCCTGCTGCTCTGCGACGAGCCATTGCTGTCGCTCGACCTCCAGCACCAGCGCGGGGTCAGCGAGCTCATCGACCGCCGCCGCCGCGACCACGGCAGCGCTGTCGTCTTCGTCACGCACGACGTGAACCCGGTGCTCGGGATGGTGGACCGCGTGCTGTACCTGGCCGGGGGCCGGTTCCGCACCGGCACCCCGGACGAGGTGCTGCGCAGCGAGGTGCTCACCGACCTGTACGGCACGCCCGTGGACGTCATCCGGAGCCGCGGGCGCATCGTCGTCGTCGGCATCCCGGACGCGGAGACCCACTCGCACCACGACCACACCCGCACGACGCACCCGGAGCCGGCCGAATGAACGATCTCTGGTCGCAGCTCTTCAACTTCACCGACTACGGCGAGCTGCTCGCCCTGGTGCGCAACTCGATCTTCGCCGGAGCGGTCCTCGGCGTCGTCGGCGGCCTGATCGGCGTCTTCGTGATGCAGCGGGACATGGCGTTCGCCGTCCACGGGATCAGCGAGCTCTCGTTCGCCGGTGCGGCCGTCGCGCTGCTGTTCGGCGTCAACGTCGTCGCGGGGTCGCTCGTCGGGTCGCTGATCGCGGCCATCCTGATCGGGCTCCTCGGGGCGAAGGCGCGGGACCGCAACTCGATCATCGCGGTGCTGATGCCCTTCGGGCTGGGGCTCGGGATCCTCGCGCTGGCGCTCTATCCGGGCCGCAGCGCGAACAAGTTCGGCCTGCTGACCGGCCAGATCGTGTCCGTCGACGACCCGCAGCTCGGCTCGCTGCTCGTCATCGGGGCGGTGGTGCTGATCGCTCTCCTGCTGATGTGGCGCCCGCTCATGTTCGACAGCCTGGACGCCGACGTCGCCGCCTCCCGCGGCGTGCCGACCCGCTTCGTCGCGCTCGCCTTCATGGTGCTGCTCGGCCTCGCGGTCGCCGTGTCGGTGCAGATCGTCGGCGCGCTCCTGGTGCTGTCGCTGCTCGTGACGCCCGCGGCCGCGGCGATGCGCATCTCGTCGTCGCCGCTGCTGGTGCCGCTGCTGAGCGTGGGCTTCGCCCTCCTCTCGATCGTCGGCGGTATCCTGCTGGCGCTCGGAAGCTCGCTGCCGATCAGCCCGTACGTGACGACGATCTCGTTCCTGATCTACGTGGTCTGCCGGCTGGTGGGCGCCCGGGGTTCCCGGCGACTCGTGAGCCAGAGAGGCTAGCCTGGAACAGTGAAGCGCAACACCTGGCAGCGGGAGGCCGTCCGCGAGGCCCTGTCCTCGACGGAGGGCTTCATCAGCGCGCAAGGGCTCCACCTGACGCTGCACGAGACGGGCTCCCCGATCGGCCTGGCGACCGTGTACCGGGCGCTCGCCGACCTGGCGGCGGAAGGCGACGCGGACTCGCTGCAGTCGCCGGAGGGCGAGAGCCTGTACCGCGCGTGCACGACGGGGCACCACCACCACCTGATCTGCCGCAAGTGCGGGCTGACGGTGGAGATCGAGGCCGACGAGGTCGAGCAGTGGGCGCGCGCGGCGGCGGCGTCGCACGGGTTCACGCAGGCGCAGCATGTTGTGGATGTGTTCGGGTTGTGTGCGGGGTGCACGGCGAAGGCGGCGGGCGAGTAGCTGAAATGTAACCACTAGGATCGGTTCATGCGCGTCGGTGTCTACATGGACGGATTCAACCTCTATTACGGTGCGCGGAAGCACTGCGGCCGTGGCACGCCGGGCTGGCGATGGCTCGACCTCCGGAAGCTGGCCGAACCGCTCGCCAAGTGGAGCGAGTCGGAGGTCACTCGGATCGTGTACTGCACCGCACGGGTCGATGCCGCGGACAATGCGACCGGGAGCGTCGACCAAGCGATCTACCTGGAGGCGCTGAGTGCTGCGGGGAGCGTGGATGTCATCGCCGAGGGCCGCTATGTCTCGTGGGCGAAACGAGAGCCGCTGGTGAACGAGGCGGTGGGAGCCTTTCGCCCGTCGATCTACGAGCACTCGGACGAGACGTGGGACGCGCGACTCCCACTGCGAAGCACGCCGATGCCATCGGAGTTGAGGTCGAGCGCAGTGATGGCGACCGTGCGCAAGCGCGAGGAGAAGGGATCTGACGTCAATGTCGCCTCCCACCTGCTCTTCGACGTCCTGGTCGGCGTGGTCGACGCTGTGATCGTCGTCAGCAACGACTCCGACCTCGAACTGCCGCTGCGCATGGCGCGGAGCCACGTGCCGGTCGGCACGGTGAATCCGTCGACCAATCCGACGGCCGGCGCTCTGAAAGGCCGGCCCGACGATGGAGTGGGGCGGCACTGGTGGCGGCGATTGACCGCTGAGGACTACCGGGCTGCGCAGCTTCCGGATGCGATCGGGCAGTTGAGGAAGCCGAGTGGGTGGTGACCCAGACACAAGAAAAGACCCGCCCTCACGTGGAGGAGCGGGTTGGCATCTAAAGTATATACATGGGGAACTGGTGAGGACAAGCGAATCCGCGATTTGGCGGCGCCTGCCCCATGCCGTAGCATGGATATTTGGCTGAGTGGGCTCCTCCCACTCCGTTAGCCGTGTACGAAACCCCACAACGAAAAACGCGTGGGAAGTCGTGCGCCGACAAGTGACCTTGGGTGGTGCCGGAAGGCATCACGGTATTGGAGAAGAAAGCAATGGCAGCAGTGTGCCAGGTGACTGGAGCCGTTCCCGGCTTCGGGCACAACATCTCGCACTCGCACCGTCGCACGAAGCGCCGGTTCGACCCGAACATCCAGAAGAAGACGTACTACGTCCCGTCTCTTCGTCGTAACGTCACCCTGACGCTGAGCGCCAAGGGCATCAAGGTCATCGACGCCCGTGGCATCGAGTCCGTGGTCAAGGACCTCCTGGCCCGTGGGGAGAAGATCTAATGGCGAAGCAGCAGGACATCCGTCCGATCATCAAGCTCCGTTCGACGGCGGGCACCGGTTACACCTACGTGACCAAGAAGAACCGCCGCAACGACCCCGACCGCCTCGTGCTCAAGAAGTACGACCCCATCGTGCGCAAGCACGTCGACTTCCGAGAGGAGCGCTAAACCATGGCCAAGACGTCCAAGATCGCCAAGAACGAGCAGCGTAAGGTCATCGTCGAGCGCTACGCCGCGAAGCGTGCCGAGCTGAAGAAGCAGCTCGTCGACCCGAACGGCACCGACGAGTCCCGTGAGGCCGCGCGCCTCGGCCTGCAGAAGCTCCCCCGTGACGCCTCCCCCATCCGCGTGCGCAACCGCGACGCGGTGGACGGCCGTCCCCGGGGAAACCTCAGCAAGTTCGGCATCTCGCGTGTCCGCTTCCGCGACATGGCGCACCGAGGCGAGCTGCCCGGCATCACCAAGTCGAGCTGGTAACACCCAGCGTCGGCTGCTGAGAAGCAGCGAACGACACCCTTTGAAGGGGCGTCCGGCATCCGCCGGGCGCCCCTTCGTCGTCCCCGGGGCTGGACACGCCCTGTCAACAGGCGAAAAATCCGCGAGAATCCGCGTAATTCCGCGGGATTCTGATACATTCGAGGCGGTCAACCGACCAAACGTTACGGCCCCCTGTGGCCTCAACCGTTCCACAAGACAGCTGAACTACCAGCACAAGGTCCGAGGAGGACACTCAATGGCTGACAACCTGAACAAGACCGAGCTCGTTGCTGCCGTCGCCGCGGCGTCGGGTCAGAGCCAGGCCACCGTCTCGAGCGTCGTCGACGCGTTCTTCGCCACGATCAGCGAGACCGTCAAGGGTGGCGGCAAGGTCACCATCCCGGGTTGGCTCGCCGCCGAGCGCACCGAGACCGCCGCTCGCACGGGTCGCAACCCGCAGACCGGCGCCGAGATCTCGATCCCGGCCGGCCACCGCGTCAAGCTGACCGCGGGCTCCAAGCTCAAGGCTGCCGTCAAGTAACAGCCTGAACCAGGCTCCACGGGGGCGGCGTCGCGACTGCGGCGCCGCCCCCGTTCCGTTGTGCCGACAGGGATCGGCGCCGCTGTGCTGTGGGCGGGCGTACAGCAGCGGAGACGTAGGCTTGACGGGTGCCCAGACTTCTCCGCGTGATCGGTCCCGCCGTACTGCTGGCGGCCGCTCTCGTGTCCGTCGTCGCGGCGCTGTCCTTCGGCGGAGGGGCCGCCGCGCCCCTGCTGCTCGACCCCGGCGCGCTGGTGCGCTGGGGCCTCCCGATCTCGACGCTCGTCGTCAACCTCAGCCTCTCCGGGACGGTCGGCGCGCTGATCCTGGCCTGCTTCGCGTTCAGCACGGACAAGGACGAGTACGGCACGGCCCTCGACTTCGCCGCCGCCAGCGCCGCGATCATGACGGTGGCCTCCGCGGTGACCGGCTTGTTCACGTTCGTCAGCGTCGCCAACGTGCCGTGGTCGTTCGACCAGACCTTCACCAACGGGCTGAGCTCGTTCATCACCAGCGTGTCGCTCGGTCAGGCCTGGCTCGGCATCACGCTGATCGCCGCCGCCGTCACGGTGCTCTGCTTCGCGGTGCGCAACCAGACGGCGATCGTCTTCGTCACGCTGCTGGCGATGGCCGCGGTCGTGCCGATGGCCCAGCAGGGGCACAGCTCGGAGGCCGCGGGCCACGACGCCGCGGTGACCTCCTTCGGGCTGCACGTGCTGTTCGCCGCGATCTGGCTGGGCGGGCTGCTGACCCTCATCGTCATCAAGCGCACGCTCGGCGACGGCCGGCTGGTGACGGTGCTGGAGCGGTACTCCAGCATCGCGCTCATCTGCTTCATCGTCGTGGCCACGTCGGGGTACGTGAACGCCGAACTGCGTGTCGGGACGCTGGCCGAGCTGGCGACGCCGTACGGCATCCTGGTGCTCGTCAAGGTCGCGGCGCTCGTCGTCCTCGGGCTGTTCGGGCTCGTGCAGCGCCGCGTCCTCATCGACCGGCTGAAGCGGCTGGGCGAGGGCCGGACGTTCTGGTGGATGGTCACCGCCGAGCTGGCCTTCATGGGCATCGCGTCGGGCGTGGCCGCTGCGCTCGCCCGCACCGTGACGCCGGTGCCGCAGACCCGGGCCGCGACGCCGACGCCGGCGGAGATCCTCACCGGCGACAAGCTCCCGCCGGAGCTCACCTGGGGCCGGCTCTTCACGACGTGGAACTTCGACCTCCTCTGGGTGCTCGCCTGCGCCTTCGCGCTGTTCTTCTACCTGGCCGGGGTGTGGAGGCTGCACAAGCGCGGCGACAAGTGGCCCATCTACCGAACGGTGCTGTGGACGCTCGGCATCGTCCTGCTCTTCTACATCACCAACGGCGGCGTGAACGTCTACGAGAAGTACCTGTTCTCGGCGCACATGTCGGCGCACATGGTCCTGACGATGGCCGTCCCGCTGCTGCTGGTGCCGGGCGCGCCGGTGACGCTCGCCGTCCGGGCGATCCGCAAGCGTCAGGACGGCACGCGCGGGGGCCGCGAGTGGATCCTGCTCGCGGTGCACTCCCGGTTCGCGGGGATCATCTCGCATCCGCTCGTCGCGGCGGGGCTGTTCGCCGGGTCGCTCTGGGCGTTCTACTACACGCCGCTCATCCGCTGGGCGACGACGGACCACATCGGGCACGAGTGGATGGTCGTGCACTTCCTGATCACCGGCTACCTGTTCGTCCAGTCGCTGATCGGCATCGACCCGGTCAAGTACCGGCTCCCGTACCCGTTCCGGCTGCTGCTGCTGCTCGGCACGATGGCGTTCCACGCGTTCTTCGGGCTGTCCATCATGCAGATGCACGGCCTGCTGCTGGCGGACTGGTTCGGCGCGATGGGCCGGACGTGGGGCGCGACTCCGCTGGTCGACCAGCAGACGGGCGGCGGGATCGCGTGGAGCATCGGCGAGATCCCGACGGTGATCCTGGCGATCGTGGTGGCCATCCAGTGGAGCCGCAGCGACGAGCGCGACTCGAAGCGGCAGGACCGGAACGCCGACCGCACCAACGACGCGGAGCTGAAGGCGTACAACGAGCAGCTCGCGCGGCTGGCGGCGCGGGACGGCACGGTGCAGCGGTAGCGGCTACTGCCCCACGACGATGTCGAGCGAGCCGTCGGGGCGGATGACCACGCTGGTGAGCGACACGGTGAACTTCTCGTCGGACTCCCGGTGCTCGATGCTGCCGTCGAAGATGGACTGCACGGTGACGGAGAGGTGGGCGATCCCGACGGCCTGCGACATCGTCCAGGAGGTGTCGCCCGGCACGAGGTGGACCTCGGGGTACTGCGTGATCTTCCAGGTGGGCGCGCCCTGCACGCGGTCGTCGATGACCACGCCGAACGGGCATCCCGCGGGCTGGAGGACCTGCTGCTTCGCGCACTCGTCGAGGAACCCGTTCAGCTCCTTCTGGACGGCCGCGGTGAAGGCGTCGTTGGGCTGTGCGTCGACCGTCGCCGCCACCGTGGCGCCCGGTGCGGACGCCACGTCCACGGGCGCGGCGTGCGTGTACCGGTCGGAGTGGCCCAGCGCGTAGAGCGACGGCGCGGGGACCAGGTAGCCGGCGCTCACGCTGAAGGCGCTCGCCGGCTGCGACGGGGCGGCGGCGCGCGGGCTCAGGGTCCGTCCGCCGACGGTGAAGGTCTGCGCGTGCGCGACGGTGATGTGCGCGACGCCGACCGGCGTGCGTGCGAACTCCCAGGTCGGCAGGAGGCCGAGGACGGCGCCGGTCTGGCGGAGCTCGAACGCGGCGGTGACCGGGTGGCCGTCCGCGACGACGTGCACCGTGACCGTCCGGCGGCCGCCCGGGCCGGCCGTGTCGGAGACGACGCGGGTGTCGGTGTAGTCCGGGAGCAGGTCGGAGCGCAGCAGCTCGGCGGAGGCGTCCCCCGGCAATCCGGCGGCGGCCAGCGCCTCCTTCGTGGGCGCGGCGCCCGGCATGGCGAGCGCGCTGGTCAGGTCGTGCGAGGCGAGTGCGCCGACATAAGCGGAGACGAAGCCCTCCGGGCTGTAGAAGGTCCGCTGGACGGCGCCGAGCGCGGCGAGGAACGCGGCGACGAGGAGGACGCCGACGCCCGCCCAGAGCAGCACAGGTCGGAGTCCGCCGACCCTGCCGTCCCCACCCATGACTGCCATCCTATGGGCGTGTGGATAAGCCGCCGTGGCGCTGCGTGCGGGGTTAGAGTAGTTCGGCAGGTCGCGCGAGGGAAGGGATCCGGATGGGCGGACTCTCGCTCTCGCCCGAGCAGCGGGCGGTGTTCGAGCTGATCGAGCACACGCGCGACCACGTGTTCGTGACGGGCAGGGCCGGAACCGGCAAGTCCACGCTGCTCAACCACCTCTCGTGGAACACCGAGAAGTCGATCGTCATCGCCGCGCCGACCGGCGTCGCCGCGCTGAACGTCGGCGGGCAGACCATCCACTCGCTGTTCAAGCTGCCGATCGGGGTCATCGCCGACCACGACATCGACCAGACCAGCGAGCTGCGCAAGCTGCTGAACAGCATCGACACCCTCGTGATCGACGAGGTCTCGATGGTGAACGCCGACCTGATGGACGCGGTCGACCGCAGCCTCCGTCAGGCCAGGCAGCGGCCGAAGGAGGTGTTCGGCGGCGTCCAGATCGTGCTGTTCGGCGACCCGTACCAGCTCGCGCCTGTGCCGGGCGACCACGAGGAGCGCGCCTACTTCGCCGACACCTACCGCTCGATGTGGTTCTTCGACGCGAAAGTGTGGCGGGAGGCCGACCTCCAGATCGTCGAACTGCTGCAGGTGCACCGGCAGCACGAGTCGGACTTCCGCTACATGCTCAACGCCGTCCGGCACGGGCAGGTGACGAAGGAGATCGCCGACCGGCTCAACGAGGTCGGGGCGCGCCCGGCGCCGCGGGACGGCACGATCACGCTCGCGACGCGCAACGACACGGTGAACCGCATCAACGCGCAGGCGCTGGAGCACCTGCCCGGCCGCCCGCTGACAGCCAAGGCCGAGGTCAGCGGCGACTTCGGAGGCCGCAACTACCCGGCCGACGAGGTGCTGGAGCTGAAAGTCGGCGCGCAGGTGATGTTCCTACGCAACGACGTGGGCCAAGGCGACGGGCCGCGCTGGGTGAACGGCACCATCGGCACGGTGACCCGCATCGACTCGAACGTCTACGTGGAGGTCGACGGCGAGGTGCACGAGGTGGAGCCCGCGATCTGGGAGAAGTACCGGTACAACTACTCCCCCGAGACCAAGAAGCTCACCAAGGACGTGGTCGCGGAGTTCACGCAGTTCCCGCTGCGGCTCGCGTGGGCGGTCACCATCCACAAGTCGCAGGGCAAGACGTACGACGCAGCCATCGTGGACCTGGGCACGCGCGCGTTCACCTCGGGCCAGACCTACGTCGCGCTGAGCCGGATCACCAGCCTGGAGGGCCTCTACCTGACCCGCCCGCTGCGGCCGAGCGACATCACGGTGGACCCGGACGTGGAGCGCTTCATGCGCGACGCCCGGTCGATGCGGGTGCCGATCGCGGCGGAGTGACCGGGCGGGCTCCGGCCTGATCCCTAGGGAGCGCGGCCTCCGTCATGGCATGCTGGGCGGGGCGCTTTCGGGTGCGCCGACGAGAGGAGACGCCGATGGCGGTCATGTTCGCACTGGATCTGAGCGACGGGCAGCACGTCGAGACGTCGGGCAACGGTGTGATCGGGCGCAATCCGGCATCCCACACGCCGGGCACCGAGTTCGACGACCCCGCACACGTCGAGATGGTGACGGTGGCGGACGACGCCAAGTCGGTCTCCCGCGCGCACCTCGCGTTCGGGCAGTACGACGGGATCTTCTGGGTGATGGACCTCGGCTCCGCCAACGGGACGACGATCACCTACCCGGGCGAGGGCACCTTCGCGTGCGACCCGAACACGCGGCACGAGGTCGATCCGGGGTCGATCGTGCGGTTCGGGAACGCCTCGTTCGCGCTGAGCCGCCGGAGCTGAGCCGCCGGAGCTGAGCCGCGTTCTCAGTGGTGGTGGTGCACCGTCACCGCTGCGACCCCGGCGTCGGTGGCCCCGAGCGCGGGAATGGTCACCGCGCAGACGGCGCACGCGCTGACCAGCAGCGCAGAGACGAATCGCAGTGCGCCGCCCGCGTGCCGCGCGGGACGGCCGCGCCGGACGACGACCGCGGCGACCGCCGCCACGACGACGTCGAGCAGCGATGCCACGCCCATCGGCAGGAGGGGGAGCGTGAGCACCGTGCCCGACGTCGCCGTGGCGCCGGCCGTGGCGAGCGCGGCCCAGATCCCGAGCGGCGCCAGCGCCAGTGCCGGGATCAGGCCGAACAGGGGAGGTCGCTCGCGGGACAGTGTGAGCACCGCCCAGGTCAGCTCCGCGGCGGCGACCGCCACCAGGAGCGCGAGCAGCGGGAGGGGTGCGCTGGGGGCCAGGGCCGCGTGAAGCAGCCCCGCCCCCAGCGCGGCCACGGCGAGGAAGGCCCTGGTCGCCGGAGCGACCGGGGCTGACCCCTTCATCCTGCTCATGGGAAGCGCCGTGGCCCGGTCGGTCAGGCGGCGACCGAAGAGGAGCGCACAGTCCGCTCGGCGCCGAGACCGACACCGAGGAGCACGATGGCGCTCACCAAGTGGAGGAAGTGGTCCGGGGTGTTCAGGGCGAGGATGTTCGCCCCGGTCCCGACCAGGAAGAAGCCGACGATGCCGAGGAGCAGGTAGACCGCTCCCACGGTGGTGTTGACGGCCTTCGCCGCAGCTGCCCTGGTGAGGCCGGCGATGAGCAGCGCCGCGCCGATCAGCAGGTGGGCGATGTTGTGCAGCGGGTTGACCTCGAAGATGCCGAGGATCAGGCCGCCCTTCGTCGCGACGAAGCCGACGCCGCCGGTGAAGGCGAAGCCGAGCAGGCCGACGAGCAGGTAGACGGCGCCGAAAATGGTGGCGACGAGGCGGTTCGGTGATGTGCGCATGTGTCGTTCCTCCTTGGAAGACGGCGCGCGGCGTGCGCGCCTCATCCAGGGATTCGGGGCGGTCGGCCGATCGGATTGGACACGGTTCGCGGGACTCCGCGCGGACGTCGCCGCACGCTACAATCGCTGCCACAGGAGCGTCGGGGGGATGCGATGGGACGAGGGAGCAGTCTCCGCAGAATGGTTCTCGCGGCGTCCGCCGCCGTCCTCGCCCTCACCCTCGCGGCGTGCGGCAACACCGGCGCGAACCCCGACTTCCCGCCGCAGCAGCAGGGCGCCCTCCCGGCGGCCACGGTGACGCGGCTCACCGCGGCGGTGACGGACGCGATCGCGCTCTCCGGAGGGTCGGCCGCCCTCGTCGGGGTGTGGGCCCCGTGGGCAGGGAGCTGGACGACCGCGATCGGGACCACGACCCGCGGCGGGTCCGTGCCGGTCACTCGCGGCATGACGTTCCGTACGGGCCAGGTCACCACCGCGATGACGTGCACCGTGCTCCTCGAACTGGTCGACGAGGGCACCGTGGAGCTCGACGACCCGGTCGCGCAGTGGATTCCGGGGCTCGTGGGCGTCGGCGGGGTGACGCTGCGCGAGCTGTGCCAGAACACCTCCGGCTTCGGCGATTACGCGTCGGCCCTGCGCCGTGTGTTCCTGGCCAACCCGGAGCGCTACTGGCCGCCGCTGGAGCTCGTGAGCGACGGCATCGCGATGGCGCGGACCGGCAACCCGGGCGAGAAGTTCTCCCCGTCGCAGACGAACGCGCTGCTGCTCGGGATGGCGCTGCAGAACGCCGCGGGCCGCAACTGGGCGCAGCTCTACCAGAGCTACGTGTTCGACCGGCTCGGGATGGCCGCGAGCGTCCTCCCCGACGACGGCGTCCACACCGTCCCCGGCCCGCATCCCGCGGGCTATGTCGCCCCGCTCGACGCCACCGGCGCTCCCGTGTGCGACAAGCCGCAGGACATCACCGCGCTGTCGCCGTCGCTGGGCTGGACGGCGGCCGGGGTGGTCTCGAACGTCTCGGACCTCAAGGTGTTCGCGCAGGCGCTCGCCAGTGGCTCGCTGCTGAGCAGCGGCTCGGCGGACGCGCAGGCGAAGACGGTCTCCGCCGGCGCGTCCTGGCTGGGCTACGGGCTCGGCATGCAGGTCGTCGGGCCGCTGCGCGGCGCGTCCGGGGCCGTCCCCGGCTACCTGTCGGCGGCGTACGCCGACCCGTCGTCCGGGCTGACCGTCGTCGTGGCGCTGAACGACTCGACGCCGGGCGCGGGGTTCGCGCAGGCGCTGGCCGAGCGGCTCGCGTCGATCGTGTCCAAGGTGCCCGCAGTGCAGAAGGGCGCGAAGGTCGTGGCGTCCCTCCCCTGGTCGGAGGACCAGGCCACGGCCGCCATGAAGGCCGCGGCGCCCTGCCCGACGAAGGCCGCCGCGGGCTGACGGCCGGAGCATAGCGGATGCCTCCGCGAATGCAATGCATTCATTTGTCACCCGACTTGGGTCGTTACAGGATGCTGGTCAGCCCGCTAATTTCAAGAGTGCCGAAGCGTCTACCCCTAATCGGGCGCAGAGGTGAAGTGCGCACCCGAGCGTGATTTACACCCACCGAAACCCGCCGTGGTCCATGCCCTAGGACCGCGAACGACTGAGGAACACGTGAACACACACTCGCGCGATCAGCTCGTCATCGAGCACCTGCCGCTCGTCGGCTACATCGTCTCCGACCTGTGCAACCGCGGCACCCATCTCGACAGGGATGAGCTGGCCTCCGCCGGCCAGTTCGCCCTGTTCCAGGCGTCCCGCTCCTTCGACCCCGACCGCGGCGTGCCGTTCGGCGCGTACGCCCGCACCCGCATCTCCGGCGCGCTGGCGGACGAGCTGCGCTCGCAGGACTGGGTCTCCCGCGGCACCCGCAAGACGATCAAGGAGACGCTGGCGATCCGGGACGGGCTCTACCAGACGCTCGGCCGGACCCCCACCGTCGACGAGATGGCCGTCTCCCTCGGCGTGGACCGCGCGACGGTCGTCGCCACCCTCCGCGAGTCCGCGACCGGACCGGTCGCGATCGAGGAGCGGTCGGAGGAGCTGGTCTCGGCGATCCTCGGCCCGGAGGAGTCGGCGGAGACGTCGGAGCGCGAGACGTTCCTGCGCGCGGCCGTCGAGGCGCTCCCCGAGCGGTTGCACCTGATCGTCACGCGGCTCTTCTTCGAGGACCGGCAGGTCAAGGACGTGGCCGCCGAGCTCGGCGTCACGCACGCGGCCGTGTCGCTGGCGCGGACCGAGGCGATGAAGCTGCTGCACGAAGGCTGGCTCCTGCACTTCGACCGGGACTCCGGCGTTCTCCCACTGCCCGACCGGAACCCGCGGACCAAGCGATCGGCCTACCTCGCCAAGCTCGCGGAGTTCACCGCGCACCCGACCGCGGTCACCCGCGTCACCGCCTGACCGATCGTCAGAGGACGGTGTCGATCAGCCGGGCGCTCTGCTCGGTGTGGTCGATCTCGCCGTTCGCGCGGTAGGTCGCGGTCGTCTGCGCCCGCACCTCGCGGATCTCGGTGATGACCTCGACCAGGGCGCGCAGGTGGTCGGTGAAGATCTCGGCCCACATCGGGCTCGGCGCGCCCTCGGCCAGGTCGCGCAGGAGGGCGCCGGGAGGCAATCCCCAGGACTCGCCGAGGCTGGAGATGGCGACGGCGGTCGAGAGGCTGGACTTTCCGAGACGTCCGGTGACGACGTCGATCTCGCGGGAGGCGTGGGCGAGCCAGCGGGTCATGCCGGCGGTGCGCAGCAGCCGCTCCTCCTCGTACTTGAAGAGCAGCATCTCCAGGAGCTCCCGCTGACGCCAGAGCTGCGCCGTCAGCTCGTTCGCCTCGTTCGTCGTCATCGATGGTTCCATTCGTGAAGCGCACTCGGGTGTGCGGACCGAAGCCCGCGTTGCGTACACACTACTTGCCGTCCCGGCACGAACCGAGGGCGGGTTTCTCAGGCGGTCCGGCGCAGCGGCACCTGCACGCGGTCGAGGTCGTCCGTGGCGATCACCTGCGCGCCGGTGCGTGTGACCGGGTCGATGAGGATGGGTGCGAGGAGGTTGACCGTCACCTCGTCGGCGTGCGGCGTCACGACGAGGAAGACGCCGGACTCCGGGTCGGCGGGTCGGTCGAGCTCCCCCACGTAGTCGGGCAGATAGGCGGCCGCGTCGACCAGGAACAGCCGGATCGCCGGCTGCGCGCTCGCCCGGAGCGTGTAGGTGTCGCGCGCGCCGTCGAGCGGGGCGAAGTCGTACTCGGTGAACGACCCGAGGCCGGCGAGCGGTTCCTGGAAGCTGATCTGCACTGTCATCTGAGGTAGTCCATCAAGGTCGGCTGGATGCTTTTGGCTGTGACGGCCAGGGCGGTCTGGTAGGCGACCTGCTGCGTCTGCATCTCCAGGATGGCATGCGCGGCGTCCACGTTCTGGATTCCGTTCTGGGTGGTCTGCAGCGTCGTGGCCTGGGTGGTGAGCGCCGCGGTCGCTCCGGTGAGCTGGTTCTGCGCGCTGCCGACGGTCGCCTCGGCGCCGCGGATGTTCGAGGCCACGGCGTCGATCGCGGTGAGCTGCCCGCCCACGTTGCCTCCGCTGCTCACGGTGCTCGCGATCGAGTCGATCAGCGCGAAGACCGAGGTCGGCCCTGCGCCGAGCACCGACGACCCGTCGACGTCGACCCGGACCGTCGTGTCCGTGCCGACTCGCCGGTTCACGGACGACCCGGCCGTTCCGTTGAAGGAGTAGTCGGGGTTGTATGCGCTGCCGGCGTCGGAGGTGCCGGCGAAGACGCTGCGGCCCTGGTACTGCGTGTTCGCCAGCGTCAGGAGCGTCTGCTTCAGCGACTGGAGCTGGGTGGCGATGGCCGCGCGCGAGCTGGGGGTCTGCGTGGCCGTGTTGGCGGCCTGCACCGTCAGGTCGCGGACCTGGTTGAGCGTGTCGTTCATGGACGAGAGTGCCGTGCCCGCGGTCCCGAGCCAGGCCGTCCCGTCGCCGGCGTTCCGCTGGTACTGCGTGTTCTGCGCGAGCTGCCGCTGCAGGTCGAGCAGGGTCGCGGCGCCCGCGGGGTCGTCGGAGGTCTTGCTGATCGCGAGCCCGCTGGCGACCTGCTGGTCGAGCTGGTCGAGCCGCTGGGCGCTGAGCTGGAGGTTGCGCTGGGCCGACGCGAGCTGCGTCGACTCTGTGACACGGAATGACATGTTCGGCCTATCCCAATCCGACGAGTCCGGTGTGGTTGATGAGCTGATCGAGGATGGAGTCGAGTGCGGTCATGACGCGCGCCGAGCCCTGGTAGGCGTGCTGGTACGCGATCAGGTTCATGTTCTCCTCGTCCAGGCTGACCGACTCCTGCGAGGACTGCGCGCCTGTCGCGGCGGCCTGGGCGCTCTGATCGAGGGTGGACTGCTGCGTCGCGTTGCTCGTCGCGGTGCCGAGCGCGATGACGCCCGTCGACCACGCGACGTCGGGCGAGCCCGCGCCGGTGCCGAGCTGGCCGATCGCGTCGGCGATCGAGCCGTCGGCCGCGCCTGCGCCCGCGGCCGCGACCGCGACACCGGACGGGTCGGTCGGGAGGACGCTCAGGCCGAGCGCCGCCGGGCCGCTCGCCGACATCCCGAAGAACGCGACGTTCGTGGCGCCGGTGGAGGTCGTCCCGGTGACGCTGACGGCGTTCACCTGCTGGGCGAGAGAGGTCGCGAGGGTGTTCAGCTTCGCCGCGGTCTCCGCGATGGCTCCGCCGTTGCCGGACGCCGTGGCGGGCGCCAGGAGCGCGAGGTCGCCCGCCAGCTTCCCGGAGCTGAGCGAGACCGGGCCGACGCCGTCGGACCACTGCACCCCGGCCGGCGACCCAGCGGCGCCCTCCAGAGTGGTCGATCCGGTGACCGACAGGGACCGGGCGACGGTGCCCTGCACCAGGTTCGCGCCGCCGATGCTCACGGTCACGGTCTGGTCGGCGTTGTTCACGACGGACGCGCCGGAGAGCGAGGCGAGCTCGGTCAGGAGGGTGCTGCGCTGGGTGATGAGCGCGTTGACGTCGCCGCCCGACGCCGCCACCGAGCGGATCTGCCCGTTGAGCTGGGCGACCTTGGACGCGTCGGAGTTCACCTGCGCGGCCGTGGTCGCCAGGTCCTGCTGGGTCTGCGACCACTGCGACTGCACGGAGCGGTACGCGGTGGCGATCTGACCGACCAGGGAGCCCGCCTTGCCGAGCAGGGCGGCGACCGGTGCTGGCGCGCCCGGTTGGTTGGAGACGTCCTGCCAGGCCGACCAGAACTTCGAGAGCGAGCCGGAGATGGCGTCGCCGCTCGGCTCGCCGAGGGTCGACTCCAGGGCGCTCAGCCCCGAGGCCGTGACGCTGCTGTAGCCGGCGGCGGCGCCGGCGGACCGGGCCTGGGCGTCGAGCAGGGACGAGCCGAGCTGGACGATGCCGGCCACGCGCACGCCCTGGCCGGCGGCGGCCGACTGCGCGAAGGGGCCGACCTGGGCGGGACCGCCGACGGCCTCCAGGTCGACCTGCTGGCGGACGTAGCCGGGGGTGGTCGCGTTGGCGATGTTGTCGCCCGTGACCTCGATGCCGGCCTGAGCGGCGGCGAGGCCGGAGAAGGCGGTGTTGAGGGAGCCGAGAAGGTTGCCGGACACGGTCGTCTCCTACAGGGTCGCGTCGACGAGGCGGGCGCGTGCGGACGGCAGGTCCGTCGTCCCGTCGGAGGTGTAGACCGACGCGCCGTCCGAGACGGCGTCGAAGGTGTCCTGGGCGGCGCGGAGGGCGTTCCGCAGCAGGCGGTCGTTGCCGGCGCGCACGGTCCGGATCTCGCGGGTCAGCGTGACGAGGGCCTCCAGGTGGGCGGCGAAGATGCCCTGCCAGGCTCCCTCGGGAGCGCCGGCCGCGAGCTCGCGCAGCCGGGTGTCCGCGGGGAGGTTCCACTCGATCGCCAGGGCGGACGCGGAGACGCTCATCGAGAGCGTGGCGGTCCGGAGCCGCTCGATCACGACCTCCGCCTCGCGCGTCGCGTGCGGCACCCAGCGGGCTTTGCCGGAGGCGAGGAGCAACTGCTCGACCTCGAATTTGTAGAGCAGCAGCTCCAGGAGCTCTCTCTGACGCCAGAGCTCGTTCGACAGTTCGTTGGCGCCCACCGCGCTCCACGCTCCCATCAGCCATCCATAGCAAGGGCACACACGTTGTCTGCCGTACCTTCCGCTATCGGCAGGAACGGGTCCCTTGTAAGCATTTCGGGGGACACGGAACGTATTTCGATCGGGTGCTTACATCCGTGGCCGAGCTGCCGATAGGTCCATTCGTCGGCCCACGGACGGGCCGGCTCTGCACACTCTCACGGAGGAATCGAACATCATGGCTATGACCATCAACACCAACCTGAGCGCTCTCTCGGTCACGAACGCGCTCAACTCCAACCAGGCCGCTCTGCAGAGCAGCATGAACAAGCTGTCCTCGGGCTCGCAGCTGAACACCGCTGCCGACAACCCGGCCGGCCTGGCGATCTCGCAGGGCCTGCTGGCTCAGATCGGCGGTCTCAACGCGGCCGCGCAGAACACCGCCAGCGGCATCAACCTGATCCAGACCGCCTCCGGCGCGCTGTCCCAGGTGTCCAACATCCTGCAGACGATCAACAGCCTCGCCGTCCAGGCCGCGAACGACACGAACAGCACCGCGTCGCGCTCGGACATCCAGACGCAGGTCACCGCTCTGGCCGCCCAGCTCACCTCGATCGGCACGTCCACGAACTTCAACGGGGTCAAGCTGCTCGACGGCTCGGCCACCGGCGCCGCGGCGCTGAACTTCCAGACCGGCTCCAACGCGACGGACAAGGTCTCCCTCGACCTCGGCACGGCCAACGTGACCACGATCGGCACGGCCGTGGCCGCGCTGGACTTCACCACCACGGCCGGTGCGCAGAACGCGATCACTCAGATCCAGACCCAGATCCAGACCGTGTCGACCGCTCAGGCCACCCTCGGCGCGACCCAGAACGTGCTGACCGCGACCGCGCAGAGCATCGCCGTCAACTCGCAGAACCTGACCGCCGCCAACTCGCAGATCGCGGACACCGACATGGCGTCCGAGATGGCGAAGTACAGCAAGGAGAACGTGCTCATGCAGGCCGGCACTGCGATGCTCTCGCAGGCCAACCAGCAGAGCCAGCTCATCCTCAAGCTGCTCCAGGGCTGACCCCCTCTGGCGGGCGGCGACTGATTCGGGTTCAGTCGCCGCCCGCACCGCTTCAACCTGATCGCGGATCGGAGGAACCCGGATGAGCTCAGTCGGAACCATCTCCCTGCCCTCCCTCACCGTGGGCGGCAACGGCCAGGTCACAGTCTCGAACCTGGTCAACAACCTCGACCCCACGGCCATCGTGAACGCCCTGATGACCGCGGAGTCCATCCCCCAGACCCAGCTCCAGGCCAAGGTCAAGACGGAGCAGTCCGCCCTCTCGGCCTTCCAGAACCTCAACGTGACGCTTCAGGCGCTCCAGACGAGCGCGGCGGGAGCCTCGGCCACGAACGGCCTCAACCTCCTCACCGTCGCGAGCACGGACCCGTCCGTCACGGCCACTGCGACCACCGCGGCGTCGCCGACCTCCTTCTCGCTGCAGGTCAACCAGGTGGCGCAGGCGCAGGTGTCCGTCACCGGGGTCATGACGACCTGGCCGGACAGCGGCGGCGCGATCACCATCGTCGACTCGACGGGCGCCGCGCACCAGATCACGGCCGCGTCCACCAGCATCTCGGATGTGGTCACCGCCATCAACGCCGCAGGGGCGGGCGTCACGGCCGCGCAGGTCGCCTCGGGCACCGACGCCTCGGGCAACCCGCAGTACCGGCTCCAGCTCACCTCGACGCAGACCGGAGCGGCGGCGGCCTTCCAGGTCTACGCCGGCACCAGCGCCGCGTACTCGGCCGGGACCGCCACGAACCTCCTCACCCAGGCCGGCGCCGCCACCGTCACCGCCGCGCAGGACGCGACGGTCACCCTCTGGCCGGGCACCGCGGCGGCGCAGACGGTCTCGTCGTCCACCGACACCTTCGCGAACCTGGTCCAGGGCGTGACCGTCACGGTAGCGAAGCCCACCACCGCGCCGGTGACGCTCACCTCCACGATGGACAGCGGCAGCATCACCTCGACCGCGTCCTCCCTGGTCTCCGGCGTGAACACGCTGCTCTCGTACATCTCGCAGCAGTCCGCCGTCACGACGACCCAGAACGCGGACGGGTCCAGCACCACGACCGCCGGGACGTTCACGGGCAGCCTCCTCATCCAGGGGGTCTATCGCAACCTGCAGTCGGCGGTGTCGGCTCCAGTCGGCCCCGGCGGTACGGTCTCCCCCGCCACCTACGGCATCGCGATCCAGTCGGACGGGTCGATCAAGTTCGACAGCGCGAAGTTCCAGGCCGCCCTCGCGAGCGACCGCGCCGGGACCATCGCCGCCGTGCAGACGATCGCCTCCCGTGTGCAGGCCGTCAGCGCGACGGCCTCCGACCCGGTGACCGGCACCGTGACCGCCTCCATCTCGTCGCAGCAGACCCAGATCTCCAACGACCAGTCGGGCGTGAGCAACTGGACGACGATGCTCGCGGCGAAGCGCAAGCTGCTGACGGCGCAGTACACGGCCCTCGTCACGACCCTCGGCCAGCTCCAGAACGAGCAGAACTACCTGACCCAGCAGATCAACGCGATGAACCCGTCGTCGTCGAACTGACAGAGAGAACACAAGGATCGCCATGCCATCTGCGGCACAGACCTACCGCGACAACGCCATCCTCTCCGCGTCGCCGTCGCGGCTGCTCACCATGCTGTACGACCGGCTGCTGCTCGACCTCACCTGCGCGAAGGACGCCCTGGACGCCGACGACCTCGCCGTCGCGGACTACCGGCTCACCCACGCGGTCGACATCCTCACCGCGCTGGCGGGCTCGCTGCGCCTGGACGTCTGGAACGCGGCAGAGAGCCTGCTCGGCCTCTACATCTACGTCTCGAACGCCCTCATCCACTGCCGGGTGACCCGGGACGTCGCCCTGGTCATCGAGGCGATCGCGCTGCTGGAGCCGCTGCGCCAGGCCTGGCACCAGGCGGCGGACTCGCTGTCGTCGGGGACCTCGTGGGAGGTCGACGGCGCGGACGACAACAGCGAGGTCGTGGCGATTGCCTGACCTGTCCGCCGGCGCAGCGGCCGACGCCGCGTGGGCCTCGGCCCTGGACGAGCTGGAGGCGCGCGCCCAGGCCGCCGACCCGGCGGGACTCGAGCCGTGGCATCCCGCCGCACCGCTCCCCGCGCTGCCGGCGGCGCTCGCCGAGCGCGCACGCGCCGTGCAGGCCGCGCAGCAGCGGGCGATCGACGGCCTGCGCGACCTGCAGCAGCGGGTCCGTGCCGAGCTGGAGTCGCTCGCCAGCGCGCAGACGCCGCGGCCCGACGCAGAACCTCCGGTCTACCTCGATCTGATCGGGTAGGACGCTAACGCGCGCGCCGATCCTGCCGATAGGCCACTACGAGCACGGATCGCTCGCCGCGGCCACGGATCGGCCTCCTCCCCTGGAATTCCACCACTCATGAGGTGAGCCTTGCTCGATTCCGTGACGATGAACGCGATGACCTCCGCCCTCGACGGCTACGCCGCGGCGCAGACCGCGATCTCCAACAACATCGCGAACATCAATACGCCCGGCTACCACGCGCAGGTCGTGGACTTCGCGTCGGCCCTGGAGAAGTCGGTCGCGGCCCACAGCGGTCAGCTGCCGGCCTCCGCCATCGCGCCGACGACGAGCATGGACCCGACCCGGCTGAACGGCAACAACGTCTCGCTGGAGCAGGAGACGCTCGCCCAGGTCACCAACGGGCTGAAGTTCCAGGCGGCCTCGCAGGCGATGTCCCAGCAGTTCAGTGAGCTCCGCGCCGCTGCGACGGTGAACTGACCATGAGCTACGACGCCATCGGCATCTCCGGCACGGGCATGACGCTCAACCAGACCTGGCTGGACTCCATCAGCGACAACCTCGCGAACATCAACGACACCACGTCCCCGAACAACCCCGCGTTCCAGGAGCGCTACGTCCAGGCGCAGGCCAACCCCGGGATGAACGGGGTCTCGATCGGCGGCATCGTCTACGGCTCGGCCGCGGGCCAGCTCGTCTACTCCCCCGGCGACCCGAACGCGGACGCGCAGGGCTATGTGAAGCAGACCACCATCGACATGGCGAGCCAGATGACCGACCTGATCGAGGCGCAGCGGGCGTACCAGGCGAACTCGAACGCGGTGAACGCCGCGAAGGACATGTACCAGTCGGCACTGCAGATCGGAGCCAAGTGATGAGCATCCCGGCCATCGGAGCGATCTCGCTCGGGAACGTCCAGCAGGCGACCCCGGCCGTCGGCGCCACGTCCTCCGGCTCGGGCGCGGGCGGTTTCGGCGCCGCGCTGACGGGAGCGGTGGACAACCTCCAGCAGCTGCAGAGCACGTCCGACGCGGCCAACGTGAAGGCGGTCACCGGCAACCTCAACGACATCCAGGACGCGACGATCGCCGCGGCCCGCGTGCAGACGACCGTGCAGCTCATGGCGACGCTGCGCAACCAGGCCGTGGACGCGTTCAACACCATCATGCGGATGGGGGCTAGGTGCCGGCCCGGCTCCAGGCGGTCCTCAAGCGCGTCGGCGCGACGATCGCCGGCTTCAGCTTCGCGCAGAAGACCGTCTCGGTCCTCGCGCTGCTCGTGCTCGCCCTCGGCGTGACCGGCCTGTCGGTCTGGCTGAGCCAGCCGCAGTACGTGCCGCTGTTCAGCGGGATCTCCGCCTCGGACGCCTCCGCGATCACCACGCAGCTGCACACCGACAACGTGCCGTACCAGCTCACGGACGGCGGCGCGACGATCCTCGTCCCGCAGGCGCAGGTCTACCAGGAGCGGCTGAAGGCGGCCGCGGCCAACCTCCCGTCGAGCAGCAACCAGGGCTACTCCCTGCTCGACAACATGGGCGTCACGACGTCCGAGTTCCAGCAGGACGTCACCTACAAGCGCGCGATGGAAGGCGAGCTCGCCAGCACGATCGACGCCATGCAGGGGGTCAAGACCGCTTCGGTCAAGCTGGCCATCCCGCAGCCGACGGTGTTCACCGACCAGGCGCAGGACCCGACGGCCAGCGTATTCGTGGACGAGAGCGCCGGCACCACGCTGACGCCGGCGCAGGTGCAGGCCATCGTCCACCTCGTCTCGTCCTCGACCGTGGGGATGAAGCCGACCGACGTGTCCGTCATCGACGCCGCGGGCAACGTGCTCTCGACCACGGGCGGAACCGCCGCGGGCTCGACCGGCGACCAGGCGAAGGCCTACGACAGCGCGGTGCAGTCCAGTGTGCAGTCGATGCTCGACAAGGTGCTCGGCTCGGGCAACTCCACGGTCGTCGTCAGTGCGCTGATGGACAACTCGACGTCCACGAAGACGACCGACAGCTACAGCATCCCGACCGGCGCGCCGCAGACCAGCTCGTCGTCGCAGAAGGAGACGTACACCGGGACCGGCGCAGCGGCGCAGTCCGGTGTGCTCGGCACCAGCTCCACGACGAACGGCGTCGCCAACACCGCAGCGAACAGCGGAGGCAACGGCAGCTACAGCTCCGACAGCACCACGAGCGACAACGCGCTGAACAAGACCAGCGTGACCCAGCAGATCCCGGCGGGCGGCGTGCAGCGGCAGACCGTGTCGGTCGCGGTCGACAGCGCGGCGGCGACCAAGGCGGGCGTGAGCACGAGCCAGCTCCAGACGATGGTGGCCAACGCCTCCGGCATCGACACGACGCGCGGCGACGCGGTGGGCGTGCAGCTGGTCAACTTCTCGCAGGCGAACGCGCAGGCCGCGAAGCAGGCGCTGGCGCAGGCCGCGGCGCAGACCCAGCAGGCGCAGCTCGACTCCTGGATCCGCACCGGCCTGATCGCGGCGGGCATCGTGGTCGCGATGATCGTCGCGCTGCTCGTCTTCCGCCGCCGTCGCGGCAACGCGGAGGTCGACGGCGGCGACCGGTACGAGGAGCTCGCAGCCCCGACGCTCGCCTTCCACCAGGTGACCCCTCCGACCGTTCCGCTGACGACGCCTCCGCCGAGCCCGGTCTCGATCGAGTCGGAGCAGCGCAGGGCCGAGATCGAGCAGCTCGCCGTCGACGACCCCCGCCGCGCGGCCGACTTCCTGCTCAGCCTCATGGGTGAGAAGGAGACGACGCCGTGACCGAGGCGAAGGTCGCGCCCCTGACCGGCGCGCAGAAGGCCGCCCTGATCCTGATGAACCTGGATCAGGCGGCCGCTGCGCGCGTCATGCAGCAGTTCAGCGAGTCGGAGTCCGAGGAGATCGCGGCCGAGATCGTCGCGCTCAAGCGCGTCGACCGGCAGCAGGCCGAGGCGGCGCTTGTGGAGTTCCACGAGCTCGCCCTCCAGCCCGCGGCGCGCGTCAGCGGAGGCCGGAGCGCGGCCATCGGGCTGCTGGAGGCGTCGTTCGGCTCCGAGCGCGCCGCCGGCGTGATGTCCCGCGTGGCCTCCTCGCTCGCCGGGCGCGCCTTCGAGTTCCTGGACACCGCCGACCCCACGCAGGTCGCCCTCCTGCTCGACGGCGAGCTGTCGCAGACGATGGCCACCGTGCTGGCCCACCTGCGGGCCGACCAGGCCTCGCGGGTCCTCGCGGCCCTCAAGCCCGAGATCCGCACCGACGTCGCGCACTGCATCGCGACGATGGGCAGTGTGAGCCCCGAGGTGGCCCGCACCGTCGCCGACACGCTGCGCAGTCGCGCCGGGTCGGTCGTCAAGACCAAGGACCAGCAGGACGCCGTCGGCGGGGTGCAGCCCCTGGTGGACATCATCAACCGCTCCAGCGTCGCGAACGAGCGCGCGCTGCTCGACGAGCTGGACCAGCGCGATCCCGAGCTCGCCGCCGAGGTGCGCTCGCGGATGCTGACCTTCGCCGACATCGTGAAGCTGGAGCCGCGCGACGTCCAGCAGGTGCTGCGCGGGATCGACGTCTCGGTGCTCGCCATCGCGATGAAGGGCTCCCCGGAGGCGACCAGGGACGTCATCCGCGCCAACCTCTCGGAGCGCAACCTCGAAGTGCTGGACGAGGAGTCGTCGGTGCTCGGCTCGATCCGGCTCTCCCGCGTCGAGGAGGCCAGGGCGGAGATCGTCCGCGCGATCCGCGACCTCGAAGCGGAGGGCACGATCACGGTGCACCGCTCGGACGAGGACGAATATGTCGAATAGCGCGTTCGCTCCAGTTCGCTACCCCGAGGTCGGGTCGTCCGGCACGGCGGTCGCGGTCGACCCCGAGGGCGGCGCCTCCAGCGCGCGGGCCCGTGGCTTCGCGGCCGGCTACAGCGAGGGGCTGCGCCGCGCGGAGGCCGAGTTCGTGTCGGCCGAGAGCGCCCGGCTCCAGCACTGGCAGGCGGCGGAGGCGGAGTCCGCCGCGGCGACCCGCCGCGCCCTGGCGGCGCTCGCCGCAGCCGCGGAGGGGTGCGCGCGCTCGCCGTCCCGGTCGTCGCCACGGCCGACGACGCCCTGGTGGAGGCGGCGCTCGCGCTTGCCGAGGCCGTGCTCCAGCGCGAGGTGGCCGACGGGCACGTCGACGCGGCCGACACGCTGCGCCGCGTGATCGCGGCCACGCCGGCCGGCGAGCTCGTCTCGGTGCGGATGCACCCCGACGACGCCCGCGCGGTCGCGCAGGAGGCCGGTGCCTTCCCGGAGATCGTGCCCGACCCGTCCATCGCTCCGAGCGACGCCATCGCGGTCCTGCGCGAGGGCTGGCTGGACGCCCGGATCGACGCGGGGCTCGCGCGGGCGCGGACCGCACTGACGGGAGACCGCGCATGACCGGGTACGCGCCGGGAGGCGCCCGGCTACTGACCGCCGTCCGCGCGGCCGCGCCGGAGCGGATCGGCCGCGTGGCCTCCGTCATCGGCCTGGGCATCGAGGTGGCCGGGCTGGAGGGCGCGGTCGGCGACCTCGTCGCGATCGGCGAACCGGGAGCGCAGACGGCGGCCCAGGTCGTCGCCGTGCGGCCGGGGCTGCTCACCTGCATGGTGCTGTCCGGCACGGCGGCGCACCCCATCGGAACGCCCGTCCGATCCGCTCCCGCAGCCCCGGCCGTCCCCGTGGGCGACGCCCTGCTCGGCCGGGTCATCGACGGCCTCGGCCGTCCCATCGACGGCAAGGGACCGCTCCCGCCGACGCAGCACGTCGGCCTGGCCAACACCGCGCCCGGCCCGCTGCAGCGCGCCCGGATCACGTCGCCCCTCCAGCTCGGCGTGCGCGCCCTCGACACCCTGGTCTCGATTGGACGCGGCCAGCGGCTGGGCCTCTTCGCCGGCTCCGGCGTGGGCAAGTCGTCGCTGCTGTCGATGATCGCCCGCGGGACGGACGCCGAGGTCTCGGTGATCGCCCTGATCGGCGAGCGCGGCCGCGAGGTGCGGGAGTTCATCGAGGACGACCTCGGCGCCGAGGGACTGGCCCGCTCGATCGTCGTCGTCTCCACCTCCGACGAGCCCGCGCTGATGCGGCTGCGGGCCTCCCTCGTCGCGACCCGGATCGCGGAGTGGCATCGCGACCGCGGCCAGCATGTCGTGCTGATGATGGACTCGCTGACCCGCGTGGCGATGGCCCAGCGCGAGATCGGGCTCTCGGCCGGGGAGCCGCCGGCGACCCGCGGCTACCCGCCGTCGACCTTCTCCACGCTGGCGTCGCTCCTGGAGCGTGCCGGCGCCGCGGCCACGGGCTCGATCACCGGGCTCTACACCGTCCTGGTCGATGGCGACGACCACAACGAGCCGATCGCGGACGCGGCGCGGTCGATCCTCGACGGCCACGTCGTCCTGGACCGCGCGCTCGCGATCACGGGCCACTTCCCCTCGATCGACGTGCTGGGGTCCATCTCCCGGCTCGCGTCCAAGATCACCCCGCCGGACCGGCTCGCCGACGCGACGGCCCTCCGTGCCGTGCTCTCCGCGCGCCGGAGCGCCCAGGACCTGCTCGACGTCGGCGCGTACAAGCCGGGGGCGAACGCCCGGGTGGACGCCGCGGTGCAATTCGAGGAGGCCATCGACGGCTTCCTGCGGCAGGGGATGGATCAGCGGTCCACCGCGGACGGGGCGTGGGATTCGCTCCGCGAGCTGACCCGAGCGTTCGGAGCCGCAGCATGAAGCGATTCGGATTGGCCGGCCTCCTGCGCGTGCGGGACCTGGAGGAGCAGCGCGCGGCTGCGGAGCTCGCCGACGCGAACCGGGCGGTGGACGCGGTCCGCGCCCGCGGGGCCCGGACGCGCGCGTCGCTGGCCGGGGTCCGCTCGGACGCCGTCGACGCGGCGACCCTCTCGTCCGTGATCGCCGCCCGGACGTCGGCGCAGGTGCTGCTCGGCGAGCTGACCGCGCTGCACGAGCTCGCCTCCCGGGAGGCCGGGGAGGCCCGGTCGGCGCACGGCGCCGCGCGTGCGTCCGCCGTCTCGCTGGAGAAGCTCCGGCGGCGGCACACCGAGGCGGAAGTCGCCCGCGAGCTGCGCGAGGAGCAGTCCGCGCTCGACGAGGTGGCCATCCAGGGCTGGCGCGAGAGCAGGAGGGACGCGGTATGAGCATCACGGAGGCCGTCGGCCGCATCCAGCAGATCGAGTCGCAGATGGTGCAGCTCGCCGGCGGGCAGCCGACGCAGACGCAGACTGCGCAGTCGACCAGCCCGTCAGCCTTCGCGACGAGCCTGGCCGCGGCGACCGGCACGACCGGGGCGCAGGTCACCCCGGCGGCCGGCCAGCAGGCGAACAACGGGACCACCGGCGCGGACATCGTCGCGGACGCCCGCAAGTACCTCGGCGTCCCGTACGTCTTCGGCGGCACGACCAGCGCGGGCCTGGACTGCTCGGGCCTCGTGCAGCGCGTCTACGGCGACATGGGCATCTCGCTGCCGCGGCTGGTCTCCGGGCAGGGGACGATCGGCCAGAGCGTCCCGTCCCTCGCCGACGCGCAGCCGGGCGACCTCATCGTCTGCAACGGCGGCGAGCACATCGTCATCTATGCCGGGAACGGCAAGATCATCCAGGCGCCCAAGCCGGGCGGCCAGGTCGAAGAGATGGACAACTGGATCTCGCCCTCGAACGTGGTGACCATCCGCCGGATCGTGCCGACCGCTACGGCCGCCGCGTCGTCGGCGTCGTCGGCCGCCGCGCTCGCGGCGCTGCTCGGGTCGAGTGGAGGGTCGTCGGTGGCCGGGATGCTCGGCTCGGGAGGCGCGTCGTCGTCCTCGTCGGCGCTGGCGGCGCTGCTCGGGTCGAACGGCGGGTCGTCGCTGCTCGGACTGCTCGGGTCGAGCGGCGGGTCGTCGCTCTCCGGCCTCCTGGGGTCCGGGGGCGGAAGCGCACTGTCGGCGCTGCTCGGCCAGGGCTCGGGGATGAACTCGTGAGCGCGGTCGTCTCGGGGTTCGGCGGCGCAGGCGCCGCGGCCCTGCTCGCGCCCGCCTCGCCGTCCGATCCGTCGTCGTCCGGCGGCGGTGGAACGGCGTTCGGCACCGCCTTGCTCTCGGCGCTGGCCGGCGACACCGAAGCGCCGATGTCTCCCGCGGCTCCTGCCGAGCCGGCGCCGTCGGCCCCCACCGCGGAAGCGACGTCCACGCCGCCGACGCCGCCGACACCGCAGACCGCGCCTGCTCCTGCCGTGTTCCTCGTGGCGACCCCTGCCCCCGCGCCGCTCGCGGACGCCGCGGCGACGACCTCCCCGTCGGTTCCGGACGAGGGACCCCGCGGCAAGAGCGGGTCCACGCGGACGACCGCCGCGGACCAGCACCACGACGCGCCCTCCCCTGCGGTCGCCGACGTGTTCGCAGCCGGTCAGCTCGCGGTGCAGCAGGCGCTCGTCGCCGCTCCGCTCCCGCCCGCGACGCCGACGCAGGCAGCTCCGGCGCAGACGTCCGCGTCGCCCGCTCCCGTCGAAGCGCCGACCGCGCCCACGGCTCCGACCCCGCCCCGGGAGGCGGCCCAGCCGAGTGCGACGGCCGCTCCGGCCACCACTGCACAGCCGTCCGCACCCGCACCGGCCGCCACGCCTTCCCGGCCGGCCGCCAAGACGCCGGCCGAACCGTCGACGCCGAGCGCGGGGGCCGCGCCGTCGGGCATCCCCGCAGCGGCGACTCCCATCCCGGCACCGGCGCCGACCCTCACGACCGCTGTCGCCTCGGCCTCCCCCGCCGCCTCCACCACACCGACCCCCGCGCCGCCGCTCCAGCAACAGCTGTCTCAGCCCGTGATGACCCTCGCGCGGCAGCCCGACGGCGACCACGTCGTGGTCGTGCGGGTCGCCCCCGACGACCTCGGTCCCGTCACGGTGCACGCGCGGGTCAGCGACTCCGGCGTCCGCATCGAGCTGTTCGCGCCCAGCGACGCCGGGCGGGACGCCATCCGGCAGATCCTCACGGACCTGCGGCGCGACCTCAACGCGACGACCGCGAACGCCTCGGTCTCCGTGTCCGACCAGAACGCGCCGGGGGCCGAGAGCGGCGGAGGCGGCCGGTCTCCGTGGACATCCCCGGACCAGGGCGGGGCGGGCGGCCGCGGGTCGACCGCGCCTGCTGACGCTCCCGACGAGCCGGCCCCTGTCCGGAGCGCCGCACCGGCCGACCCGGCACAGCCCGTCGCCCTCCCTGTCGCCCTCCTGGGCGCCCGAACCCTCGACATCGTCGTCTGACCACGAAGGAGAAACCCATGGTCACCCCCATCTCGACCGATCCCACCGCGACCGCCTCGACGACCTCGCTCTGGTCGACGCAGCCCACCCGCGCGCCGCACCAGTCGCTGACCGCCGACGACTTCATGAACCTGCTCGTCACGCAGCTCAAGAACCAGGACCCCAGCTCGCCGATGGACTCGGCCGCGATGGTCCAGCAGACGACCCAGCTCGGGATGATGCAGCAGATGACCGCGCTCGGCTCCAGCAGCAACACCGCCCTCAACCTGCAGATGCAGACCGCGGCCGCCGACCTCATCGGCAAGACCGTGAGCTACAACGACCTCGCGGGCAAGCCCCAGACGGGCGTCGTCACCGGCGTCTCGTTCTCGGGGGCCACCCCGACCGTGTCCGTCAACGGCGGCACCTTCCCCCTCTCCGGAATCCTCGGCGTCCAGCAGACTCCGGCCTCCTAGTCCCCACCACCGAAAGGCACACTCCCATGCTCCGTTCTCTCGACTCCGGCGTCTCGGGCCTCCAGGCGCAGCAGACCATGCTCGACGTGGTCGGCAACAACATCGCCAACGTCAACACCACCGGCTACAAGTCCTCCTCCGTCGAGTTCGAGGACACCCTCTCCCAGATGATCGGGACGGCCTCGGCGCCGACCGGCAACCAGGGCGGCACGTCGCCGGCCCAGGTCGGCCTCGGCGTGCGGGTCGCGGCGACCGCGACCAACTTCACCGAGGGCGCCGCGCAGACCACCGGCGTCGGCACCAACCTGATGATCAACGGCGACGGCTTCTTCATCGTCAACAACGGCGGCCAGACCCAGTACACCCGCTCCGGCGCGTTCACCACGGACGCCTCCGGCAACCTGGTCAGCCCGGACGGGGCGATCGTGCAGGGCTGGCCGGCCGTCAACGGCGCGGTCAACTCCTCCGCTCCGGTCTCCAACCTCACGCTGTCGACGAGCGGGCTGTCCGCGGCGCGCGCGACCTCCAGCGCCACGATGTCCGGCAACCTGGCGGACGACGCGGCCGCGGGCTCCACGGTCAACAGCCAGGTGACCGTCTACGACGCGACCGGGGCGCAGCGCAACCTGAGCGCGACCTTCACCCGCACCGCCGCCGGCTGGGACGTCACCGCGACCGACGCCGCGGGGAACACGGCCACCGGCTCGCTCACGTTCACGAACGGCGCCATCACCAGCGGGCAGACCCTCGCGGTCGGCGGCGTCACCATCGACATGTCGAAGCTCACCGGCTTCGCGGGCTCCGGCGGGGTCAACTTCGCCTCGCAGAACGGGACGGCGGCCGGCTCGTTGCAGTCGTTCTCGCTCGAGAACGACGGCACGATCATGGGGTCCTTCTCCAACGGTCAGAAGCAGGCCATCGGCCGCGTCGCCCTGGCGAACTTCACCAACCCGGGCGGCCTCCAGAAGGCCGGCAACTCCAACTTCATCGCCACCCCGAACTCCGGGCTCCCCCAGGTGGGCGTGGCGGGGAGCGGCAGCCTCGGGACGCTGACGAGCGGGGCGATCGAAGGCTCCAACGTCGACCTGGCGCGGGAGTTCACCAACCTCATCGTCGCGCAGCGCGCGTTCCAGGCCTCCGCCCGGGTGATCACGACCTCCGACGACGTGCTGCAGGAGCTCCTCCAGCTGAAGACGCAGTGACCCTGATCCAGTAGCGGCGCCGGGCTAACGGAACCGTCCGATCTGCCGATAGGGGAAGGCGAGCACCTCCGACACGGAGGCGATCCGATCCCTTCCCTCTCTGCGGAGTCCTCATGATCACGGTGACCAGGCTGAACCACGTGCCGTTCGCCGTGAACCCGGACCTCATCGAGCGCATCAACGCCGACCCCGACACCACCCTGACGATGGTCGACGGCGTGCGCTACGTGGTGACCGAGACCATGGCGGAAGTCATCGACCGCATCGCCGCCTGGCGCGCCGATGTGCTCGACCGCGCATACCGGCTGGGACGGCCGACCGACTCGGGCGAAGGGAGCTGACCATGGATCTGGCATTGATCATCGGGATCATCGCGGCCTTCGGCTCGCTGGCGGCGATGGTGACGATCGAGGGGGCGAGCTTCGCATCGCTGCTCCTCGTCGGTCCTGTCGTGTTCGTGCTCGGCGCCACGATCTCGGTCGGCATCGCGGGCGCGACCGTGAAGGACGCGCTCGACTCGTTCAAGGCGATCCCCGGGGCGTTCACGGGCAAGAAGCCGGACTTCGCCGGCACGGTCGCCACGCTGCTCGACCTCGCCGACGTCGCCCGCCAGCGCGGACTGCTCTCGCTGGAGTCGTCGGCCGAAGAGGTCAAGGACCCGTTCCTCGCCAGCGCCCTGCAGGGCGTGGCAGACGGCGCCGACTCCGAGGACCTGCGCATCCTGCTGGAGGACCAGATCGCGACCTGGTCGAAGGCCACCCGGGTCTCCTCCTCGTTCTTCTCGGCGCTCGGCGGCTACGCGCCCACCATCGGCATCGTCGGCACCGTCGTTTCGCTCACCCATGTGCTCGGCAACCTCTCCACCCCCGACAAGCTCGGGCCGATGATCGCAAGCGCGTTCGTCGCCACGCTCTGGGGCCTGCTCTCGGCCAACTTCATCTGGCTCCCGCTCGGCACGCGCCTGCGCCGGCTCGCGGAGCTGGAGGCCGAGCGGCGGCAGATCGTCGTGGAGGGCGTGCTCGCCATCCAGTCCGGCACCTCCTCGCGCGCGCTCTCCGAGCGCCTCACCGCGATGGTCCCCTACAGCCCCAAGCCGAAGCGCAGCAAGAGCAAGAACGACGCGTCCGCCCCGGTCTCCGAGGCAGCGTCCGCGGTCGGGCCGTGAGCCGCGGGCGTCGCAGGCCGGCCGCCGACGGCCACGGCGAGGGCCACGCCAACGACGAGCGCTGGATGGCCTCCTACATGGACATGGTCACCGTGCTGATGTGCACGTTCATCGTCCTGTTCTCGATGTCCTCGATCGACGCCCACAAGTTCAACGAGCTGAAGAACTCGCTCCAGACCGGCTTCGGCGAGAAGGTGAGCCAGAAGGTCGACACGGCCAAGGGCGTGATCGTCGCGGCGAAGGACGCCGAGCCGACCCCGGCGCCGTCGTCGGCCTCCACCGCTCCCCCGCTGTCGCCCCTCGAAGCGGCCAAGCTGGAGGTCGCCGACCTGCGCGCGATCCAGGCAGCGATCAACGCCCGGCTGACGGCGCAGGGCCTGCAGGGAGCGGTCTCGTACACGATCGACGCCCGCGGGCTCACGATCGGCCTGATCGGCGGGAACGCGTTCTTCGACTCCAACCTCGCGACGCTCACCCCGCTGGCGGTGCAGATCATCGACAACGTCGGGCCGGTCCTGTACCCGACGTCGTACACGATCTCGGTCGAGGGGCACGCCGACACCCGGCCGGCCGGTCCGCCCTACGCCGACAACTGGGACCTCGCCGCGGCGCGCGCCATCTCGGTGCTCCGCCGGCTCACCGACGTCTCGGGCATCCAGGCGACGCGGATCTACGCGGTCAGCGACGGCTCGGCGACGGCGACGGCCACCGGGGACGCGGCCCAGCTCGCCCAGGACCGCCGGGTCGACATCGTCGTCCGGTCGGCGCAGCCGCAGGAGGTGCGCGACCTGATCCCCGGGATCGTCGCGGCGAAGGGAGCAGGCGGATGAGCCAGACCATGACGCAGCCGGCTGAGCGCGAGGTGCGGGCCTACGACTTCCGCCGCCCGACCACCCTCGCCCGCGAGCACTCCCGCGTGCTGGAGCTCGCCTTCGCGACCTTCGCGCGCCAGTGGGGCACGCAGCTCACCGCGAAGGTGCGCGTGCTGTCCCAGGTGACGTGCGAGCAGGTCACCATGCACACGTACGACGAGTACGCGGCGGCGCTCCCGTCGAGCACCGCGATGGTGCTGTGCTCGATCAGCGACGTGGAGCCGCGCGGCGTCATCCAACTCCCCACCGGAGCCGCACTGCGCTGGGTGAACGCGATGCTCGGCGGCAACCGTCCGCTTCCCCTCCTCGACCGCACGTTCTCGCCGATCGAGCACGCGCTGGTCGTCGGCCTGATGAATGACGCGCTCGAAGACCTGCAGTACTCTCTCGGCCCGCTGTTCACGAACTCGGTGCGCATCGACGCCATCCAGTACAACTCGCAGTTCGCCCAGGCGGCTCCCACGAGCGAGCTGATGATCGTGGCTCGGTTCGCCGCCCGCGTCGGAGAGGACGTCGCGGAGGCGACGATCGCCCTCCCGGCCCGGGTGCTGCTGGAGCGGCTGGGCGAGACCAACCCGACCGTGCAGGTCGACAACGCCAAGCAGCTCCTGCACGCCCAGCTCGCCCAGGTCCCGGTCGAGGTGAGCGCCCGGCTCGCCTCCGCGACGGTCACCCCCGCCTCCGTGCTCGGGCTGGCGGTGGGGGACGTGATCCGCCTTCCCCACCCGGTCAGCCGGCCGATCCAGGTCGCGGCGGGCGGCGAGCCGGTCGGCACCGCCGCCATCGGCGCCGCGGGGTCTCGCCTCGCCGTCGTCGTCACCACCGCTGAGGACAACAACTGATGGAGAGACCATTGATGCCCCAGAACGCATACACCGCTGCCGCGCAGACGCTGACGCATGCCCCGTTGGGTATAGGCGAGCTCACCGTCTCCCCGGCCGCCGATCAGGCCCAGGCGCCGGCGACCGCCGCGAACGCGGTGGTCGCGACGTTCATCGGCTCGCCGTCCGCCGAGCTCGCGCTCGCCGTCCTCGACCCGGAGGTGGTCCTCTCCGAGACCGGCGGCCAGCTCGGGGTCGGCCTCGCCGACGTCCTGCAGCCGACCCTGGCGGCCGCGGCCGAGCACCTCGGGTCCGGCGTGCTCGGAGACTCCCGGATCGAGGACGCCACGCACCTCTTCTCCGACAGCGCCGCACATCGGTTCACCGTCACCGACCGGTCGGGCCAGGAGGTCGCCTGGTTCGCCATCCGCGGCGACGCCGTGCGCCCGGCGTCGGCCGGGACCACGTCCGATGTCGCGGGCCGGCTCGGCCGCATCTCGAACGTCGAGATGGCGCTCACCGTCGAGATCGGCCGCACCCGCATGTCGGTGCGCGACGTGCTCGCCGTCGAGCCCGGCACCGTGATCGAGCTCGACCGCTCCGCGGGATCGCACGCCGACATCCTGCTCAACGGCCGCCTGATCGCCCACGGCGAGATCGTCGTCGTCGACCAGGACTACGCCGTGCGCGTCACCCAGATCCTCGACACCGCCGACGCCCTGGTCTGACCCGTGGACACCCTCTTCACCGCCCTCCGCGTCGCCGTCTCCCTCGCGCTGATCATCGGACTCATCTGGTTCGTGCAGCGCAGGAGCGCGAAGTGGAGCACGAAGAGGACCAAGCGCCCGATCACCGTCATCGGCCGCCAGTCGCTGGGCGGCAAGTCGCGCGTCGTGATCGTGGAGGCCGACGGCACCCACTTCGTGCTCGGCGTGACCGACAGCTCCGTCGTGGTGCTCAAGTCGCGCGAGCTGGAGACGTTCGCGGACGCGCTTGCGGCGGAGGGCGCGATCGAGGTCCCGGACGACCTGGGAGAGCTGGACGACGCGCCGACGCTCCCGGCCGCACCGGTCCCCGCGCCGACCTTCACGCAGGCGATCACCTCCCTCGACACCTGGCGGAGGGCTGCCCAGTCCCTCCGAACTCCGCGGTGAGCGCCGCAGCGCTCACGGGCGGGCGCCGCAGCTACGCGCGACCCATCATCCTCGCGCTCCTCGTGCTGGCGGCGGTGGCCGGCATCGTGCTGCTCACCGCGGGCAGCGCGCACGCCGTGCCGACGCCGTCCCCGTCGCCGACCCCTCCGGTCGGTCCGTCCGGCCCGGCGGGCGGCTCCGGCGGCCCGACCATCTCGATCAACGGCATCAACGGCACGCCCGCCGACACCATCGTCACTCTGCTGGGCGTCACGCTCATCTCGGTGGCGCCCGGCCTGCTCGTCATGGTCTCGTCGTTCACCAAAGTGTTCGTGGTGCTCTCGATGGCCCGCAACGCCCTCGGCCTCCAGTCGGTGCCGCCGAACCAGGTGCTGGCCGGGCTCGCGCTGTTCCTGAGCCTGTTCATCATGGCGCCGACCCTCACCGACATCAACGTGCACGCCGTGCAGCCCTACCTCGCCGGGCACCTCGACTTCGGCGGGGCGCTGCAGGCCGCGGAGGCGCCGCTCAAGGCGTTCCTCGGCGCGCACACCCGGCAGGAGGACATCGCGCTGATGACGCGCGCCGCCGGCCGGGCCAACCCGGCGAACCTCCACGCCGTCCCGCTGACCACCCTCGTCCCGGCGTTCGTCATCTCGGAGCTGCGGGCCGCCTTCATCATCGGCTTCGTGATCTACGTGCCGTTCCTGGTGATCGACCTCGTCGTCTCCGCGGGCCTGATGTCGCTCGGCATGATGATGCTCCCGCCCGTCATGGTGTCGCTGCCGTTCAAGATCCTGCTCTTCGTCCTCGTGGACGGCTGGGGCCTGATCATCCAGTCCCTCGTCGCGAGCTACAAGTAGGGGGCCGACCGTGAACTCCGCCGCCGTCCTCAAGATCGCCACGCAGGCCCTCCTGCTGATGGCGCAGCTCGCCGCGCCGATGGTGCTGACCGCCCTCGCCATCGGCTTCGCGGTCTCGCTCATCCAGTCGATCACCCAGATCCAGGAGGTCACCCTCTCGTTCGTGCCGAAGGCGATCGGCGTCTCCATCGCATTGATCGTGTGCGGCAACTGGATGATCGAGCAGCTCGTGACCTTCACGCAGTACCTGTTCCAGCAGATCCCGACGCTGCTGGGAGGCTGACGATGAACTTCACCGTCGACCTGACCGCGATCGAGGCCACAGCGCTGGTCTCGGTGCGCATCCTGCTGTTCGTGCTGATCGCGCCGCCGTTCTCGTACCAGGCGTTCCCGCTGCAGATCAAAGGCATGCTCGCCGTCCTCCTCGGGATCGTCGTCGCGCCGCAGGCCGCGCAGCGCTACTCCCCCGGCTCGACCGGCCAGTTCCTGCTCGACTTCGTCGGCGAGGCCGCGACGGGCGCCGTCCTCGGCTTCCTCGTCTACCTGGTGTTCTCCGCCATCGAGTCCGCCGGTGGGCTGCTGGACTTCTCCAGCGGGCTCCAGGCGGCGCAACAGTACGACCCGGCCGCCGACATCAACGCCGCCCAGTTCTCCCGGCTGTTCCAGATGACCGCGCTGGCGCTGCTGTTCGTCAGCGACGGCTACCAGCTCGTGCTCGGCGGCCTGGTCCGCTCGTTCACGGCCGTCCCCCTGACGATGTCCGTCGACTGGAGGTCGATCACGCAGACCCTGTCCGGCTCGGTCACCCAGATGCTGCTCGCCGCGCTGCAGATCGCCGGCCCGATCATGGCTGTGCTCTTCGTCGCGAACGCCGCGCTCGGCCTGCTCTCCCGGGTCGCGCCGGCGCTCAACGTCTACTCGCTCGGGCCACCCGCACTGATCCTCCTCGCTGTCGTGCTGTGCGCGCTCGGGATCGTCGCCCTCCCGCTGATCGTGCAGGCGATCGCCGGGCAGGCCGTCCACGCGATCGGGGGTCCCTGATGTCCGCGCAGGAACGCACCGAGCAGGCCACGGAGAAGCACCTCAAGTCGGTGCGCTCGAAGGGACGGCTGCAGAAGGCCCGCGACCTCCCCGCGTGGCTGTCGGTCGGCGTCGGAGCGGCGCTGATCCCGATGGTCATCGCCGGCGCCCAGCAGGCGGCCGAGTCGCAGATCTTCGCGTTCCGCGACATCATCCGCGACCCGACGCCCGCGAGCGCGCTCGCCGCGCTCGGCACGGGTCTCCTGTCCGTGCTCGCCACGGTGTGGCCGCTGCTCGTCGTCGTCGCGCTGACGATCATCGCCGCGACGGCTGCGCAGGGCGGCATCCACCTCAAGAAGCTCACGCCGCACTTCGAGCAGTTCGATCTGCTCAAGGGCATCCGCAACATGTTCGGCGCACGCAGCGCGTGGGAGCTGGTGAAGACCCTCGGCAAGGCCGCCGTTGTCGGGATCGGGCTGTACGTGGTCATCCAGGGACTGATCCCGCTCGTGCTCCAGACCGGAGGGCTCTCCGTCCCGGCGCTCGTCGCGACCGCCCAGGGCTCGATGGGCTCGCTGCTCCAGCTCGCCATCGGCGGCGGCCTGCTCTTCGCGGCCATCGATCTCGTCGTGGTGCTGCGCCGCAACCGCACGGCGAGCCGGATGACCAAGCGCGAGGTCAAGGACGAGCACAAGAGCGCCGAGGGCGATCCGATGATCCGGGCGCAGCGCCGCAGCAGACAGCTCGCAATGAGCCGCAACCGCATGATCGCGGCCGTCGCCGACGCGAGCGTCGTGCTGGTCAACCCGACGCACGTCGCCGTGGCGCTGAAGTACGAGCCGGGCGCGTCGGCGCCCAAGGTGGTCGCCAAGGGCGCGGACCTGATCGCGGCCCGCATCCGCGAGGAGGCCCTGGCGAAGGGCGTCCCGATGGTCTCGGACGTCCCCCTCGCCCGGGCGCTGCACGCCGCCTGCGACCTCGGTCAGGAGATCCCGGCCGAGTTCTTCACCCCGGTCGCGCACGTCCTCGCATTCGTCATGGCGCTGAAGCGTCGCGGCGGGTCGCTCACCGACATCCACACCCTGCCCGCGGCCCAGCGGGCGCGGACCCCGATCGACAGCAGGAGGCTGGTCCACTCGTGAAGAACAAGAACCTGTCGCTCCTGGCGGTGCCGATCGGCGTCGTCGGCATCGTCCTCCTGCTCGTGGTCTCGATCCCGGCCTGGCTGCTCGACACGCTCATCGTGGTCAACATCGCCTTCGCGCTCGTGGTGCTGCTGACCACGATGTTCGCGCGCAAGCCGCTCGACTTCTCGGTCTTCCCCTCGCTGCTGCTCATCGCGACCCTGTTCCGGCTGGGGCTCAACGTCGCCTCAACCCGGTTGGTGCTCGGCCAGGGCTACGCCGGCCAGGTGATCGAGACGTTCGGCAACGTCGCGGTCGGCGGGAACATCATCATCGGCGCGGTCGTGTTCCTCATCCTCGTGGTCATCCAGTTCGTGGTCATCACGAAGGGCGCCGAGCGCGTGGCCGAGGTCGGCGCCCGGTTCACGCTCGACGCCATGCCCGGCAAGCAGATGGCGATCGACGCCGACCTCAACGCCGGGCTGATCACCAACGCCCAGGCCAGGGAACGGCGGGCGGAGGTCGCGGCGGAGTCGGACTTCTACGGCGCGATGGACGGCGCCTCCAAGTTCGTCAAGGGCGACGCGATCGCCGGCATCCTCATCATCGTCATCAACGTGATCGGCGGCATCGGCATCGGGATGCTGCAGAACGGCATGCAGATCACCGACGCGCTGAACAAGTACACCCTGCTGACCATCGGCGACGGCCTCACGGCGCAGATCCCCGCGCTCCTGATGGCGGTGTCCACCGGCATGATCGTCACGCGCTCCGGCGCGGACTCCGACATGGGCTCGCAGGCCGGCGCGCAGCTCACGCAGTCCCGGGTCGCGCTGGCCATCTCGGCCTCCGCGGCCATCGCGCTCTCGCTGATCCCGGGCATGCCGATGATCCCGTTCCTCGCGGTCGGCGGCATCCTGATCTGGGCCTCGCAGCGCATCAAGGCCCGCGCGACCAAGGCCGCGGCCGAGGCGCGCGCGAAGGCCGTGGCCGAGAAGACGACGGGCGCGAGCGACACGACCGACGACCTGCTGGAGCACATGCGGGTGCACCCGCTGGAGATCCAGCTCGCCACCGACCTGATCGACATCGTCTCCGGCGGCTCGGATGACCTGCTCGGCCGGGTGCGCGCTCTCCGCCGCAAGCTGGCGATCGAGCTCGGCATCGTCGTCCCGCCGGTGCGCACGCGCGACAACGGCGAGCTCCCGTCGGCCACGTACTGCATCACGGTGGCCGGCGTGGAGGTCGGCCGCGGCCAGGCGCCGCGCGGCAAGGTGCTCGCCCTCGGGGACGACCTCACGGCGCTCGCCGGGGTCGACACGATCGAGCCGGTGTTCGGCCTCCCCGCCAAGTGGATCGCCGCCGAGCTGCGCTACACCGCCGAGCTGTCCGGGGCGACGGTCATCGACCGCGTCTCCGTCGTCGTCACGCACCTCTCCTCGGCGGTGACCGCCAACGCTGCGCGCCTGCTGTCCCGCGAGGACGTCCGCGTGCTCACCGAGGGCGTGAAGCGGGTGAACCCCTCCGCGGTCGACGAGCTCGTCCCCGCCCTGCTCAGCCTCGCGGAAGTGCAGCGCGTGCTGCAGGGCCTGCTCTCCGAGCGGGTGCCGATCAACGACCTCGCGCGCATCTACGAGGCGCTCACGCTCCGCGCGAAGGTCTCGCTCGAACCGGAGGGCCTGGTCGAGGCGGCCCGGCTCGCGCTCGGCGCCGCGCTCTCCAACCCCTACGTGGACGACGGCACCCTCCGCGTCATCACCCTGGAGCCGATGCTGGAGCAGGCGATGCTGGAGGGTCAGCGCCAGACCGAGTACGGCTCGCAGCTCGTCCTCGATCCCCCGGTGCTCGAGCAGGTCCTGACCGAGGTCCGCTCCGCCGCCACCGAGCATGAAGGCGCGGTGCTCGTCTGCGCACCGCAGCTGCGTCCGGCCGTCCGCCGGCTGATCGCCGCACAGGCACCCGCGCTCCCCGTCCTGTCCTACAACGAGGCCACCACCTCCCCGGCGCCCATCGAAACGATCGGAGTAATTCGAATTGTCACCCCGACTCTGGCCTCATAACGCCTGGCGTCCGAAGAAGGACCTCCACGAGCTCGCGCCCTCCGACGTCATCGCCGGCCTGCTGGCCGACGCCGATGAGCAGGAGGTCCGCTTCCAGCACGCCAGCACCTCCTCGCAGTTCGAGGAGGTCATGGAGGAGATCATCGCCGAGACCGACCCCGACGCGCGTACTCCCGACCGGTACCTGCCTGTGCCCGTGGAGCCGACGACCATCGTTCTCGATCCCGCGCCGGTCCCCTCCCCCGCGCGCCGTCCCGAGCGCTTCGAGGAGCCGAGCCGCCCGGCGCCCCGGCTGGCCACGAACCCGGGCGACCTCGTCTTCGTCTTCGGCCTGCGGGAGGACGCGCTGACGGTCGCGCAGGCGATGGCGCTGGCCACCCCCGCGATCGAGGTGGCTGTGGCCGGCACGGTCGGACGCACCGGCTCCCGTCACGTCGGCGGCCGCCGCGAGGCCCTGCAGGCGCGGGCGGACGGCGTGCGGCGCAACGGCTCGACCATCGTCGCGATCGGCGTCGGGGAAGCCCCGGCAGACGCCGCCCGTTACGCCGGCATCCTCCACGACGTGGTCCCCGACCAGGTCTGGATCGCGGTCGATGTCACGCGCAAGCCCGAGGACACCCGGGTCTGGGCGAACCTCGTCGCGGAGGCCGGCTCCGGTGTCGACGCCATCGCCGCGATCGGCGTCGCGTACACGACCACGCCGGACTCGACCTCCTTTTGGGGGTACCGGTCGGGTGGAGTGACCGCTGAGTTTCTCCACCTGTGGATAACTCTGTTGAAAACGGGTGGAACAACTGCCTCCAGATGTGGAGGACACGCCCGAGATTAGAGGGCTCTCAGATTGCCGTTCAGGATGATTTAGCCGCTGATCTGCATTTTTCCTGAAGCTCTCGGGAATTCGAAGAGACCTTCGAAATTACATCCTCGTAATTCACACGGTGTGAAACCCTGTGGATGATCATGTGTGAAACACCCCCGGATTATGGTGGAACGTGCCTATTTTCGCCGAGCTCGCACCGACCCTCCTGGGGGTCGCCGTGCTCGCGCTGCTGGCGACCGCCGTCCTCGCCGCGTACCGCGTGCCGCACCGCTGGGCCCCGGCCCTCGCGATCCTCCGCGGGGCGGCCCAGCTCGCGATCATCAGTGTGGTCCTCGCCGGCGTCATCACGGATCCCATCTGGGTCGCGCTGGCCCTCCTCGTCATGTTCGGCGTCGCGGCGGCGACCGCCACGCACCGTATCGGCTGGTCGGGGGAGCACGCGCTCATGATGGGGACCGCGATGCTCACCGGCGTGGTCGTCTCCTTCTCGGTGGTCTTCCTCACCGGTGCGATCGAGTTCTCCTCCCGGTACGCGCTCGCCATCGGCGGCATCGTCATCGGCAACTCGATGAGCATCGCGACGCTCTCCGGCCGCCGGTTCACCGAGGCGGTCGACGACCACTGGGACGAGGTGGAGGGCTGGCTGGCGCTGGGCGCGACGCCGCGGCAGTCGACTCTGGAGCAGGCGAGGGGAGCGGTCTACTCGGCGCTGATCCCGTCCGTCGATCAGACCAAGACGACGGGGCTGGTCACGCTGCCCGGCGCGTTCGTCGGCGCGATCTTCGGCGGGGTCTCGCCGCTGGAGGCGGGCCGGTTCCAGGTGGTCGTGCTCGCCGCGATCATGGCGGCCGGGTCGATCACCGCGGTGATGGTCGCGGCCTGGCTGGCGCCGGTGCGGGTCCGGCCGGCCCGGCTGCGCTGACCGCGGGATCGGGCGGGCGGATGGGGGAGTGGGCGTGGGGTCGCGTGCCCGATAGGCTGGATCAATGCTGGTATTGACCCGGAAGGTCGGCGAGCGCGTGCTCATCGGGGACGACATCGTCGTCACGATCCTCGACGTCCGCGGCGACGGCGTGCGGGTCGGGATCGACGCTCCGCGCGGCATCCGCATCCAGCGCGACGAAGTGGTCAAGGCCGTCACGGAGGCGAACCTGGAGGCGACCGCCCCGGCCGTCGGTCCGGACGACGCCGAGACGCTCATCAAGCGGTCTCTCGGGCTCTGACGGTCAGCGCCGCGGGGTCCACCCCGGCGGGAGCGGGAACTCCAGCGCCGCCCGCTCGCGGTCGGCCTCCGCGGACCAGCCCTGCGCCGCGCCCTCGGCGTCGAAGCCGCCGCGGGCGACCCGGAAGCCGAGGTCCTCGTGCCGGGTCCGCGGCGAGCCGCCGCGCCGGACCGACGCCCGCACGCTCCACGCGTCGTCGGCGAAGCCACCGCCGCGGAAGACCCGGTAGTCGTCGTAGCGCGCCGGGTCGAGGTAGTCCCAGCACCACTCCCACACGTTTCCGAGGGTGTCGAACAGGCCGTTCAGGTTGGGCAGCCTCCCGCCCACGTCGTGCGGAGCGCTGAGGCCGTCGGCGCTGGTCCAGGCCACCTCGGCCAGCGGCCCGTAGTGCGGTCCGGTGGAGCCGGCGCGGCAGGCGTGCTCCCACTCGGCCTCGGTCGGGAGGCGGTAGCCGTCGGAGTCGACGTGCCAGGTGACGTCCTCGCCGTCGACGGAGTACGCCGGGTCGAGGCCCTCCCACTCGGAGGCCGCGTTGCAGAACCGGATCGCGCGCAGCCAGCTCACCCCGGTCGCCGGCCGGCGGGGATGCGACGCGGGCTCGCCGATCAGCTCGGCGACCTGCTCCTCCGTCACCGGGAACACGCCGATCTCGAACGACTCCAGCTCGACCGTCCACCGCCGTTTGAGCCGGGCGTCGTGAAGCTGCACCGCGCCGGGCGGGATGTACGCCAGGTCGATGTCCGCGCCTTCCACGGCTCCCACCCTGGCACGGATCCCGTCCGAGCGGCTGAGCCGACCCGCAGCGGATAGCGTTGGCGCATGGAGGTCGTCACCAGCCCAGCGTCCGCACCCGCCCACCGCACCGGAGGCACGGTCCTCACCCTCCTCGGCCCCGACGGCTCGCCGTTCGCGGACCGCGAGGTGACCGTCGAGCAGTGTTCGCACGCGTTCGGCTTCGGCAACATCGGCTTCGACTTCGTGGAGCACGGCACCGCCGGCGCCGGGCCGTGGCTGCGGCTGTTCAACCAGGCGACCCTGCCGTTCTACTGGGGCACCTACGAGCCGGAGCGCGGCCGGACCCGCGCGGCCCGCCTCCACGAGACCGCCGCCTGGCTGATCGAGCAGGGCGTGCGGGTGAAGGGCCACCCCCTGGTCTGGCACACGGTCCAGCCCGACTGGCTGATGGAGGCCGGCGGCGACGACGAGGTGGAGCGGATACTGCGCGAGCACGTGCGCGAGGTGGTCGGGGAATTCGCCGACGTCATCCAGCTCTGGGACGCGATCAACGAGACCGTCATCATGCCGGTCTTCGCCAACGGCGCCAACGCGATCACCCCGCTCGCCGCGGCCCGCGGGCGCCAGCACCTGATCCGGCTCGCCTTCGAGGAGGCCCGCGCCGCGAACCCGGACGCGACGCTCGTCATCAACGACTTCGACCTCTCGCCCGACTACGAGCGGGTGATCGAGGAGGCGATCGAATCCGGCGTCCGCATCGACGCGATCGGCCTCCAGACCCATATGCACCAGGGCTACCGCGGCGAGGAGGAGATCCTGGCGATCGTGGACCGCTTCGCCCGGTTCGGCCTCCCGCTGCAGCTCACCGAGACGACGTTCGTCTCCGGACACCTCATGCCGCCCGAGATCGAGGACCTCAACGACTACCGGGTCGACTCCTGGCCATCGACGCCCGAGGGGGAGGCCAGGCAGGCCGACGACATCGAGCGCCATTACCGCTCGCTGTTCGGGCACCCGGCGGTCGAGTCGGTCACCTACTGGGGCTTCTCGGACGCGGGCGCGTGGCTGGGGGCGCCCTCCGGGCTCGTGCGCTCCGACGGCTCGGCGAAGCCGGCGTACGACGTGCTGGACGGGCTGATCCGAGGGGAGTGGTGGACCGCTCCCACCCGCCTCCGCACCGACGACGTGGGACGGATCAGAGTGGAGGGCGTGGCCGGCGGCTACACCGTGTCCGCCGGTTCGGCGGCGGCCGGGTTCGACGTGGCGCGTGGCCGCGATTCGTCGCACGAGGTCGCGCTCCGCGCCTGATCCCTCCTTGCACGCTCCCGGGAGGCACGCGATGATGCGGTCATGCCCGACTTCCGCCGCGTCCTCGACCTCGTGGACGCCCGCGGCGGTGCGTCGTGGCTCACCGTCGTCCACGGCGGGGAGGTCGTCCTCGACCGCCGTGTCGGGTGCGATCGCGACGCCCTGTTCTACACGTTCTCGGTGAGCAAGCCCTTCGTCGCGCTCGCCGTTCACCTGCTCGCCGAGCGCGGGATGCTGCGGCTGGACGACCCCGTGGCCGCGCACTGGCCCGCGTACGCCCGCGGCGGCAAGTCGGACATCACCGTCCGGCACGTCCTCACGCACCGCGCCGGCGTGCCGTACTCGACCGGCACGCTGCTCGGCGACACCGTGCGCATGACCGACCCGGGGCGGTCCGTGGCGGCGGCGGAGGACGCGCGCCCGCGCTGGGCCGCGGGTGAAGTCGTGGGCTACCACGTGCTGAGCTTCGGCTTCATCCTCGGCGAGCTGGTACGCCGCGTCAGCGGGATGCCGGCCGAGCGCTTCATCGCCGAGAACCTGCTGCGCCCCGCCGGGCTGACCGAGACGACTCTCGGCCTCCCGGAGGCTGCGGCCGGCCGCGCCGTCCCGCTGCGCGCCCTGAGCGCTCCCGAGCGGGCGAGGACCCTCCTCTTCAACCGTCCGCGTACCCGCGCGGTGCCGGCGCCGGCCGCGGCGGTGAGCACCAACGGCCGCGAGCTGGCCGAGTTCTACCGGATGCTGCTGGCGGGAGGGGAGGGCGTCCTCCAGCCGGAGACCATCGCCGCGGCACGGGCCGTCTCCAGCGACGGCGAGCCCGACCGGATCATGGGCCACCCGGTGCGCTGGGCGCACGGCTTCCAGCTCGGCGGCCCGATCGGCCTGGCCCGGCCGACCGGCTCCCGGGCCGACGCGAGGACCTTCGGCCACAACGGCAGCAGCATCTGCAACGTCTGGGCCGACCCGGTGCGCGACATCGTGCTCGCCTACCTGACCAACACCGCGGACGAGCGCCGCCGCGCCCTCCGTCACCTCAGCGACGTGAGCGACGCGGTACTGGTGGCCTGCGACTGAGCGGGTCCAGACTTCTCGCAGAGACACGAGGAGGAACCATGAGCGCAGGCACGAAGGACGATCCGTGGCGGCTGACCACGGCGCCGGGCACCTCGGAGTACACCATGTACCGCGACGACGAGGCCGACCCGCCCGCACTGGTCTGCCAGGTCGGCACCACCAAGCTGAGCTACCGGGCGAGCGCGATCGACGACCTCGCCGCCTGGCTGCGCGAGCAGGGCGACTGGGTGCCGCTGGGCGCCGCCGACGAGAACAAGCCGGTCATCGCGGGGACGATCGAAGCGTGGGGCCGCGATCCGGTCAACCCGGTCGGCGGCTGGTACGGCCTCCGCAAGGGCTACCGCGGCCGCTTCGGAATGTACCTGCCGCCGCTTCTGGAGGAGCTCGGGCTGATCGAGCTGACGCACGACGCGCGGAACAACAGGGCGCGGGCGAAGTAGGAGTTTCACCCTCCTGGTCAGCGATTTCACCCCGCCGACATCCAGTCCACATGGCTATGCTTCCTTCATGGCCACGATCACTCATGCAGCTCCGACCGCTGCCGAAGCTCATCAGAGCCGCGCGGAACGGCTCGTCGCGGAGATCGATGCCATGTCGATCGAGGATGTTCGACAGCGGATCGACGAGGCGCGCCGAATGAGCGGCTCCGAGATCGAGGAGCGTCAGCGTGTCGAGCGTCGGGAGCGCGCGGAGCGTGCGGCTGCGGCTCTGAGGTCCATCTGACTCCGTGTTCTCGCCTCACCTGAGGGTGACGGCTCGCTGTTTGCGGGACGATCTCTCCCTCTCCGACGAAGACCCGGGCCGCGATGCTCGCTCTTTTCGGACGCGACACGACGTCCTCCGTGCGTTCGTGAACAAACGAGAGGGCGCCCCTGACGAGGGCGAACCAATTCGTGGCCTCGAGCCACACGGCGCGTATCTCAGCCTCCATCACAATCGATGGCGTGGAGTGACTCGCTGGGATGCGGGCAACGACGTGTGTTGGCTCCTTGCCTTCAGTCCGACCCACGCCAGCGGGGAACTCCGTGACGCCTACAACTACTTCGAGTCGCTGCACAGGCGCGACGAATTGCTGCCGACTGCCGACGATTACGAATTGCTCGAAGACATAACGCCCGCCAACTTCGTCGATGGCATCGCGGCTGTCGGCGCCGGTCTGTATCGCGATGCGCGTTCGAACCCGGGAACAGTGTTCAGCGAGACATACGGGGCGGCTCCGCCGATGTCGTGGTGGACGTGCTGGTGATGGAGGATGGGACGCTTGAAGAGGGGTGGATCGCGGTCGGCTTTCCCTTCGACACTCCGCTCAACGAGTACACCGCTCTCGATGTCGTCGCTCATATCCTGCCGCCGGACATCATGGTGGCGGGCCTGGAGCGCGCTCCGTATTTTGCGGATCGCCCGCTTCGACATGATGAGCTCGTCTTCACGTGGGACTTGGCACTCATCTAGGCCGAGGTAGTTTATCCATGTGAATGATCTCGCCCTGAACCCCGCAACGACCGCCCTGCTTCTCATGGACCTCCAGCCGGGCATCCTCTCGCGCGTGCCCGACTCCGACGCCTTCCTCGAAGGTCTCCTCCGGGCCAGGGAGGCCGCCCGCGCCGCCGGCGTCACCGTCGGCTACGTGCGCGTCGCCCTCACCGCGGAGGAGGCTGCAGCGGCCCCGGCGACCTCGCGGTTCGCCGGAGCGGGAGCGCGCCTGGCCCCGGACAGCCCCCAGACGCAGATCGACCCGCGTATCGCTCCCGCCGAGGGCGAGATCGTCGTCCGCAAGAAGCGCGTCGGCGCGTTCAGCACCACCGACCTGGCAGAGCAGCTCGACGCTCGCGGCATCGACACGCTGGTGCTCGCGGGTGTCTCGACGGGCGGCGTCGTCCTCTCGACCGTGCGCGACGCCGCCGACCGCGACTACCGGCTGGTCGTGCTGGAGGACGGCTGCTGGGACTCCGACCCGGAGGTCCACCAGGTCCTCACCGCGAAAGTGTTCGCGCGCGGCGGCGGGACGGTCACCAGCATCGACGACTTCATCGCGTCGATCGCGTAGAGCGCGACCTCCGCCAGTCCCGGAGCGAGGTCGGGCGGCGCCTCCGGCCCGTCCAACCCGTCCACCGGCAGCCAGTGCAGCTCCTGGGACTCGTCCTCGCCCGGCGCCCCGCCCGGGTCGGTGGTCGCGACGAACGCGTAGACGATGTCGGTGTGCGCGTGGTCGTCGGTGATCGGGTGCACGTCCACGACCAGCGGGGTCGGCAGCACGGCGACGCCCTCGGCGCGCTCGATCCGGTGCGCGGGCTGGAGGAGCTGGAGCTGCTCCAGGTCGTAGCCGGACTCCTCCCGAAGCTCGTGCGCGACCGCGGCCCACGGGTCCTCCGCGCGCTCCACGTGCCCGCCCGGCTGCATCAGGATGCCGCGCTTGCGGTGGCGGTGCACGAGCAGGCAGGTGCGGCCGTCGAGCTCGCGGAAGACCAGCGCGCTCGCCGTGAGGTCGTACTCGCCCGGTCCGGTGTTGAGGTGCGGCATCCCCGCAGTCTCGCATGAACGGGCGACGGTCAGGCAGTATGTCCGTATGGCGGTGGTGCGGACGCAGCGGGGATTCGACCGGTTGGTCAACTTCTCCGACGCCGTCGTGGCCATCGCGATCACCCTGCTGATCCTCCCGCTGGTCGACGCGGGCCCGGAGGTCGCCAAGGAGGGCATCGGCCCCTACTTCCAGCACAACTTCTGGCAGTTCCTCGCCTTCGGGATCTCCTTCGTCGTCATCGCCCGGCTCTGGATGGTGCACCACCAGGTCTTCGGCTGGATCGAGAGCTACACGCCCGGTCTGCTGTGGCTCAACATGCTGTGGCTGGCGTGCATCGTGTTCATGCCGTTCACCGCGAACGTGCTCTCGGACAGCCCGAACGAGAAGCCGGACGTCTACGCGCTCTACATCGGCAATCTGCTGCTGACGACGCTCGCCATGCAGTTCATGGAGCTCCTGATCCTGCGCACGCCAGGGATGCTCTCGGAGGAGGGCGCAGCGCAGGCCGACCCGCTCCGCGGCTGGACGTTCATCGTCCTCCTGGCCATCGCCGGGGTGCTGGCCGTGCTCTTCCCGAATATCGGGATGCTGTGGCTGCTGCTGCTGTTCCTCTCGCGACTGCTGCACCTCGTCCTGGGCAGGATGACCCGTTCGCGCGACCACGCGGGCGTCCGGCCCTGACGACCCTTCCCAGCGGCCCGACCGGGGGCTATCGTCGCGGCATGCGACCCAAGACCTTTTTCGTGCTCCTCGTCATCGCCGCGGCCTACGTCCTGGGCTCACGGGCGGGCCGGGAGCGCTACGACCAGATCGTCGAGTCGGTGACCGCGTTCTGGAACAACCCGGACGTCAAGAAGGCGCGCAAGCAGGCCAAGAAGCAGGCAGACAAGGCCCGCAAGCGCTACGCCTGAGCGATCGGCCGCTCAGGGCTCGCGGTAGTCGCCCTCGGTGTAGTCGCCCTCCGGCGCGTCCGCGGGCTCCTCGACGTCGGTGTACGTGCCCTCGACATCGGGCTCCGGGCCGGGGTTCTCCTCGGACTCGGTGTACTGACCGTGGACCGTGCGCTCGTGCGGTCCTTCGTCGTCGGACTCGGTGTAGCTGCCCTCGAGGTTCTCGCGAGCGTCGCCGGTGGGCTCTTCAGGGTTGCTCATAGCGAGGAGGGTACGCTGTCGCGGCCCGCGGGGCCAGAGCCCTGCACAGGCGTGCACCACCTGTAGACGCCCCGGTCCGCCCCCCGGTACCCTGCGGGCATGGCGCGGTCGCCGTCGGTCTTCGCCTCGCGCGGGCCGACCGTCCTGGAGCTGAGGATCCACGGGATCAAGAACACGCCGCCGGCGGAGATGCTCGGCGTCGCGCCGGGCGACGTGCGCCCGGACCAGGCCGACGAGAACGGTGGCTTCTACGTCCCGACCGTCGACCCGTCCGACCCGTCCGACCCGGCGACGCCTCCGACCGTGATCCGCCGCGAGGGCTACTCGTGGGGGATGCTGGCCCGCTACGGCGGCGGCGCGCTCGTGGCGATCGGCCAGTTCTTCGTGCAGCTCGCCTGGCTGCTCATCCTGCCGTTCGGGCTGTGCAACACCGCGTACTGGACGCGCCGCATCCCCGACCAGCCGCGCACCGGGGAGTGGCGGGCCGGCCGCGGGGCCGCGTCGCTGCGGGTGTTCGCGCTCGGCCTCACCCTCCTCTACGTGTGCGCGCTGGCGTCGGTGAGCCTGGACCTGATCGGGACCCAGTGCCTGACGCATCCGTCGCTCTGCCCGGCACTGCCCGGCTGGGTGACCGCGTTCTTCACCTCGCCGGGGCTCGACCACCGCGGTATCCGGGTCGCCCTCCTCTCACTCGTTCCGATCGCGGGCGTGCTGCTGCTGTTCTTCGTCTCGCACCAGGCGCGTACCCGGTACGAGGCCGGGATCTTCGGCACGGCCGCGAAGATCCGTGCCGCCAGCGACCTCAGCGGTGTGGCGGAGGGCCAGGCGGCCACCCCGCGCCGCCCGCTCGCGACCGACGGGTTCTGGGGGATCACACGCGTGAAGGCCCCGAGCGAGCTGCTGCACACGGCGGCCGCGTTCTTCCTGATGGCGCTGCTGGTCGGCTGGGACGGCGTGTTCTGGACGTGCGCGCCCGCCGGCGTCGACCTCCCGCCGGAGTGCCTCGACCCGGCGAGCACCCCGCTGCTGTCGCGCTGGTGGCTGACCCTCGGCGCCGTCCTCGGCGCGGCCGGACTGGTCGTGGTCGTCGCGCTCGTCGTGCGCAATGTGGACACCACCGTGCGCGGCCGCGCCGAGCGGACGATGGCGGGCGTCGAGCCGGGCATTCGCGTCGCCCGCCGGCACACGCTCATCCGGCTGAAGCTGCGGCGCAGGGAGGCCGTGGCCGACTGGATGCTGCTGGCCGCGATCGCGGTGTACGTCGCCGTCGCGGTGGCCGTGGCGCTGCCCGCCGGGCCGACCGTCGAGCACGCGCCCTCGTTCCTGGGCCTCGTGATCGCGCCCTCCATCATCCTCGGCGTGCTGCTCGCCATCGCCCTCTCGGCGCTCGGCTGGCGCCGCGGGGTGCCGCGCTGGCTGTCGGTGCTCGTGGTGGCGGTCGGCGGCGTCTCCCTGCTGGTCGCGGTCGTGTCCACCCCGAAGTCCCTGCAGCTCGCGCCCCTCACCACCGCCGCGTACCTGCTCGCCGCCCTGGCCGCTGTGCTGCTCGCCGCTCTGGTGATCTTCTGGCCGATGGGCCGCCGCCGCAGCTTCGCCTACCAGGGCTGGCGCGGCACCGGCCCCGGCGTCATCATGCTGCTCTCCCTCGGCGCGGCCATGCTGCTTTCGACCCTCCTCGTGCTCGGGACGCAGTGCGCGCTCGCCTCGACCGGCGGCCCGACCCCGATCTGCCCGCTCACCCCCGGCGGCCTGTCGACGCCGGTCGCGTACCGGAACTTCGGCGGGACGGTGCCGGTGCTCGCCGTCGTGCTCCTGGTCTTCGTGCTCGTCGTCGCGCTGCTGCGGATGCGCACGACGCCGCGCCTGACGACGCCGGAGACGGTCGGAGGCCGGGCGATCCGCGAGCCGCTGCGCAGCTACCGCGACGGCCGGGTGCCGCAGGTGAAGTCGGCGGGGAAGCTGGACTTCCGGATGCTCAACGCCCGCCGCTCGGCCGCCCTGTTCCACCGCGGGGAGCCGGTGCTCGGCCTCCTCGCCGCGCTGCTCGCGCTCGGCGTCATCGTCGCGATCGCCCTCCCGCAGCCGCTGCGTCCTGCCCTGCTGGACCTCGCCCTCCCGGCGCTCGGCCTGATCTCGGTCGCCGCCGTGGTGACGATCGCGGAGAACGCGCTCACGACGAAGGAGCGCCCGATCGGCGTGATGTGGGACCTGATGTGCTTCCTCCCGCGCGCCGGCCACCTGTTCGGGCCGCCCTGCTACGCCGAGCGTGTCATCCCGGAGCTGCGCGACCGCATCGTCGCGTGGCTGGAGGCGGACATCGCCGCGGGCGCGGGGACGGTGGGGGACCGCCGCACCGTAGAGGAGCGCGCCCGGGACGAGCTGCGGGCGCTGACGACCCGCCAGCGCCGCAAGGTCGTGGTCAGCGCGCACAGCCTCGGCGCGGTCCTCGCCGTCTCCACGATCTTCACCCTCGGTGCCGACACCACCGACGGCCTCAAGAACGTCGGCCTCCTCACCTACGGCACCCAGCTCCGCGCCTACTTCGGCCGCTTCTTCCCCGAACTGTTCGGCCCTGGCGCGCTCGGCACCCTCCCGAGCCGGGCGCCGTCGCTGTGGAAGGCCGACCCCTGGCTGAGACAGGTCGTGGAGGACCACAACGCCCAGGGCTCGGGAGGCCGCGACCCCGCCGAACGCGACAAGCCGAGCGCTGCGCGAGCTGCTGACCCAGCCGGACGGCGCGGTGGCGTGGGTGAACCTGTGGCGCCGCACCGACTACCTCGGCTTCCCCGACGCGTCCTTCAAGGACAACGAGATCGACCGCGGGGCGGACGAGTTCGGGCCGCCGCTGTACCTGGTGAAAGTGGCAACCCACCCCAACTACCAAGCCTCCACCCAGTACATGACCGCCCTCCGCGACCTCATGCGCCGGCTCTGACCCGGCGTACATTCGTGCCGAATGGCGGCTTACAGACGCCGATAGCGACCATTCGGTACAAATCCAGGAGAGGCCCACCGTCTTAAAACCGAGTGGTGTAAGGTATTGCCCACCCACGACCGCATCCGAAGGAGAATCATGGTCGACAGCCTCGCTCGCGCAGCCGAGCTCACCGTCGAGGAGAAGGCGTCGCTCACCAGCGGCCGCAGCTTCTGGGAGACCGAGGGCGTCGACCGCGCCGGCATCCCCTCCATCTACCTGACCGACGGGCCGCACGGCGTGCGCAAGCGGGCGCAGGGCGGCGACCACCTCGGCATCGGGGACAGCGTGCCGGCCACCTGCTTCCCGCCCGCGGTCGCGCTCGGCTCCTCCTGGGACGCCGAGCTGCTGGAGCGGGTCGGCGCGGCGCTCGGCGAGGAGGCCAAGGCCGAAGGGGTCGGCGTGCTGCTCGGGCCGGGCATCAACATCAAGCGCTCGCCGCTGTGCGGGCGCAACTTCGAGTACCTCTCCGAGGACCCGATCGTCTCCGGCAGGCTCGGCGCCGCCCTGGTCCGCGGCCTCCAGTCGCAGGGCGTCGGAGCCTCGCTCAAGCACTTCGCCGCCAACAACCAGGAGACCGACCGGCTGCGCGTGAGCGCCGACGTCGACGAGCGCCCGCTGCGCGAGATCTACCTGCGCGGCTTCCAGCACGTCGTGACGCACGCCCAGCCGTGGACGGTCATGTGCTCGTACAACCGGATCAACGGCGTCTACGCGAGCGAGGACCCCTGGCTGCTCACCTCCGTCCTCCGCGACGAGTGGGGCTTCGAGGGGCTCGTCGTCTCCGACTGGGGTGCGGTCAACGACCGGGTGAGCGCGCTCGTCGCCGGGCTCGACCTGGAGATGCCGTCCAGCGGCGGCGTCACCGACGCGCAGCTCGTGGCCGCCGTGCGCGACGGCTCGCTGGAGGAGTCCGTGCTCGACACCGCGGCGGACCGCGTGATCGACCTGGTCGGCAAGGCCCTAGCCGGGGCCGACGCGGGCGCGACCTACGACGCGGAGGCGCACCACGCCCTGGCCAGGGAGGTCGCCGGCCGCAGCATCGTGCTGCTCAAGAACGAGGGCGTTCTCCCGCTCGCGACCGACGCGGGACGCACGATCGCGGTCGTCGGCGAGTTCGCCCGCACCCCGCGCTACCAGGGCGCCGGCTCCTCCCAGATCGTCCCGACGCGCCTGGACAACGCACTGGACGAGCTGCAGGCGCTGTCGGGCGACGCGACCGTCGTCTTCGCCCCGGGCTACGCGCTCGGCGCGGACCCCGACGAGGTGGCGCTGACCGCCGAGGCCGTCGGGGTCGCGTCCGGCGCCGACGACGTCGTGGTCTTCCTCGGCCTCCCGGGCGAGGACGAGTCGGAGGGTTTCGACCGCGAGCACCTCGAGCTGCCCGCCGCGCAGACCGCCCTGCTGGAGGCCGTCATCGCCGCCAACCCGCGCGTGACGGTCGTCCTCTCCAACGGCGGCGTCGTGCGCGTCTCCGGGTGGGCCGACCGCGTGCCCGCGATCGTGGAGGGCTGGCTGCTCGGCCAGGCCGGCGGCGGGGCGGTCGCGGACGTGCTGTTCGGCGTGGTCAACCCGTCCGGCCGGCTGGCGGAGACCATCCCGGTGCGCCTGGAGGACACGGCCTCGTACCTCAACTTCCCCGGCGAGAAGGGCCATGTGCGCTACGGCGAGGGCCTCTTCGTCGGCTACCGCGACTTCGACGCGCGCGACGCGGCGGTCTCCTTCCCCTTCGGTCACGGCCTCTCGTACACGACGTTCGCCTTCGGGGCGCCCACCGCGTCCGCGACGGCGGAGGGCATCCGCGTGACGGTGGACGTCACCAACACCGGCGACCGCGACGGCCGGGAGGTTGTCCAGGTCTACGTGTCCGTCCCGGCCTCCCGTGTGCAGCGCCCGGTGCGCGAGCTGAAGGGCTTCGCCAACGTGGCCGTGGCCGCGGGCGCCACCGCGACGGCCGTGATCGACCTGGCCGCCGAGGACCTCGCCTACTTCGACACCGAGCTCGGCGCGTGGACCGTGGAGGGCGGCGACTACGTCGTGGAGGTCGGGGCGTCGTCCCGCGACCTGCGCGGCTCGGCCGTCGTGACGCTCGCGGGCGACGGGCGCGCGGCGCCGCTCACCGTCGACTCCACCCTCGGCGAGTGGCTCAGCCACCCGGTCGGCGGCCCCATCCTGATGGCGGCGCTCGCCCAGAGCCCGGAGGCGCAGGGCATGGGCGCCATGCTCAACGACCCGGGCCTGCGGCGGATGGCGGAGTCCATCCCTCTGGTGCGTGCGGCTTCGTTCCCGGGCAGCCCGGTCACCGCCGAGCAGCTGGACCAGCTGGTGGCCGCGGCGAACGGGTAGGGTACGCCCCTTTCGGCGACGCTGAACCCCCTTGCGGACGCAGGGGGTGCGGCGTTTGGTGGGCCGCATGAGCGACACGAGTGGACTTCCGAACACGGACGACCTCGGCGTACCCGTCGAGGACGAGCCTGAGCGCTTCGAGGGTGGAGGCAGGGGAGGCGGCCGAGGCAGGCACGCCGCCGAGCCGGCCGGGGACGAGCGGGGTCAGGGTGACGACGGCGCACAGCCGCCGCCCGCGGACTTCGACCCGACCGAGCAGCCGTCCAACCCGGACCTCGTCAACAACCCGGAGCCCCCGGATCAGTGACCGGCCGCGCGGTCCGATGACCGCACCGCAGAGACCGCGGCCCCGCCCACCGTCATCCCGGGCGGGGCCGCTCTGCATCTCAGCGCTTCGGTCGCCGGCTCGCGTACAGCCACACCGCGCCGACGATCACGCCGGCCACGAGCATCCCGATCCCGACCTCCAGGATCGACACGCCGCCGGAGCGGGGCACGATCAGGCCGACCACGAACAGCACAGCGCCGAGGTTGAGCAGCACCGCGGCCACCCAGCCGAGCGTCGTGCGCAGCGCTGCGTTCATTGCGGGTATCGTAGCCGCCGCCTCTCCGCGAACGCCCCCAACGGGAAATTATCGGGGCATCCGCGCGCCCCGGCCCGTGTCCGACCCGAGCGTCAGGCCGGGCCCGGGTGGACGACCGACGGTGTGGGCGGCTCGTCCAGCGCCTCGTTGATCAGCGCGGCCACCAGGAACTTCCAGTCCGACCCCTCGTGCAGCGTCTCCAGATACCCGACGGGGATCGCGCCGAAGACCGGCTCGTGCTCCTCGCCCTCCGCGGACACCCGGATCAGCCGCCCCAGCTCGGCGTGCGACTCGTCCAGCACGACCCACTCGCCCGGCGCCTTCTTCTCCACGTGGAAGATGCGCTCCCGATACGGGTAGCGCACGCTCGACATCTCCAGTTCGCTGGCGGACATGGCCATCCTTCCGTCGGTGGACGCTCCTTGGGAGCATCCAACGCCAGGGGGCTGTCTTTGGCAAGATGCGCTGCCTACGCTGGGCCGCATGAGCACTCCTGACGTCCACAACATCGACGCGGCGTTCGCGCTCGTCCCCGAGCCCTGGCAGCCGCACCGGCTGACCAGCGTGAACGACTACGACGTGAAGGTCGCCCGGCTCCAGGGCTCGTTCATCTGGCATTCGCACCCGGAGACCGACGAGCTGTTCCTCGTGATCGCCGGGCGGCTCGTCATCCAGCTCCGCGATCGCGCGGTGGAGCTGGGACCGCACGACGTGTTCGTGGTCCCGAAGGGCGCGGAGCACTGCCCGTTCGCGGAGGAGGAGGCGCTGGTCGTGATGTTCGAGCCGAAGGGCACCGTGAACACCGGCGACCAGCCGGGGAGCGCACGAGCGCGCTGCAGGAGCTGCCGGACTGAGCGGCGCTCGCAGCAGGCGTCGGGTCACAGCAGCCGGTCGAGCGCCTCCAGTAGCGCGGCGGGCCCCTCGAAGACCTCCCGCGCTCCCGCGTCCGTGAGCTCGGCCGCCCCGACCCCGCCGCAGAGCACGCCCACCGAGCGGATGTGCGCCCGTGCCGCGGCGGTCATGTCCCAGACCGAGTCGCCGACGACGAGCGCCTCGGCAGCGGGAGCGTCCGCACGGCGCAGGGCGACCTCCAGGATGCCCGGGTCCGGCTTGGCCTCGTCCACATCGTCGGCGGAGGTGGCCGCGGGGACGGCGTCGTCGGCGCCGATCGCGCTCCGCAGCATCGTCAGCTCGTCCTCGGCGGCGGAGGTGGCGAGCACCACCCGGACGCCGCGGCCGGCGACGGCGCGCAGCAGGTCCGCCGCTCCGTCGAACGCCCGCAGCCGCGGCGCGAGCTCGCGGAAGTGCTTCGCGTGCAGCGCCCGCGCCCTGTCGTCCCACTCGTCGTCGTGCTCGCCCGCGACCGCGCGCAGGAGCTGCCCGGAGTCCCGCCCGAGCGCGCGGTGGATGCGCCACGAGTCGACGGGCACGCCCAGCTCGGCGAACGCGCGCTGCCAGGCGTCGATGTGGAGGTAGTTCGAGTCGACGAGGGTGCCGTCGACGTCGAAGAGCACGGTACGGATGGTCATGCCTCCACGTCGTACACCCCTCGGCGCGGGAGCTCACCCCCTTGCCGATCGCGGGAGCCGGGGGCAGGGTGCGGGGATGACCTCTCCCGAACTGACCGACCCGCGCACCGCCATCGTGACCGGCTCCGACTCCGGCATCGGGAGGGCGACCGCCGTCGCGCTCGCCCGCGCCGGGATGGCTGTCGGCGTGACCTGGCACTCCGACGAGGAGGGCGCCGCCGAGACGGCGCGCCTGGTCCGTGCCGAGGGCAGCAGGGCCGAGGTGACGCGGCTCGACACCACCGACGCGCCTGCGTGCGCGGACGTCGTGGACGCGCTCGCCGACCAGCTCGGCGGCTGCGACGTGTTCGTGAACAACGCCGGGGTGAACGGCGGGCCGCCCTTCTTCGACACCGACTGGGACACCTGGCGGACGACACTGCTGGCCGACCTCGACGGCCCGTTCGCCTGCATCCAGCGGATCGCCCGCCGCATGGTCGACGCCGGCCGCGGCGGCCGGATCATCGGCGTCACCAGCGTGCACGAGCACCAGCCGCGGGTCGGCTCCGCCGCCTACGACGCCGCCAAGCACGGCCTGGGCGGCCTCCTCAAGACCCTCGCCCTGGAGCTCGGCGAGTACGGCATCACCTGCAACGCCGTCGCGCCCGGCGAGATCGCCACCCCGATGAACGACGCGGAGGACGTCGACCCGCGCCAGGTGCACCGGCCGGGCGTCCCGCTCGGCCGGCCCGGCGCTCCGGAGGAGGTCGCCGCGGTGATCGCCTTCCTGGCCTCGCCCGCCGCGTCCTACGTGACAGGCGCGTCGTGGACCGTCGACGGCGGGATGCTGCAGATGGGCCCGCAGGCCGGCTCGCACCTGCGCTCCGACGACTGGCGGTGCAACTGAGACGACGCCTCTCTCACCCGATCAGCGACACCGCCCGCGCGATCACCAGCGCCAGCAGGACGAACCCCGCGAACGACTCCAGCGCCATCAGCAGCTTGGCCCGGTGGGTCAGCGGCATCGTGTCGGTCGGGCTGAACGCCATCGAGTTGGACAGCGAGAAGTAGAAGTAGTCGATGTAGTTCGGCACCCAGTCCATCACCTGGCTCGAACCGCGCGCGACCTCGACCACGTCGTCCTTGTCCTCGTCCTGCGGGAACCGGAAGTCGGCCAGCGGCAGCTTCTTCCGCGGCAGGGAGATGCGGGCGACCGGGCCGCCGCGGTCCATCGTCCAGTAGACCAGTGCGAACGCGATGACGTTCGTGACCCAGACCTGCAGGGAGGCGAGCAGGATCTCCTGCCCGTTGCCGTGCTTGTTGAGCAGCCGGACGACCGTCTCCGCGAACGCGATCTGGTTCGCCGCCAGGATGAGCACGGCCAGCGCGATCTCCGCGCGCCGGGACCACTTCGACTCGCGGGTCAGCCGGTGCGGGTTGTAGATGATGAGCGCGACCAGCATCAGCACGCAGACGCCGACTACGGACCAGCGCGCGATCGGCGGGACGACGCTCGGCAGGAGGGCGTAGGCCACGAGCGCGACCAGCGTGCCGATCACGGCGGGCCAGCGGTGCTCGGGGGCGACCGCGCGGGCGCGGCTGTCGTCGTCGTGGTCGTTCACCCGACGGACAGTACGCCGCGGCGCCGTGCGGCGGAATCAGTTGAAGATGGCCCACTCCGAGCGGCTGATCTTGGCGCGCTGGCCGTTGATCACGAGGTACCAGCTCTCCTCGTCGCGATGGAGGTACTGGGCGAGCATGGTCGTGTACCGCCACTCGCCGTTGACCTGGCTCCAGCGGATCAGGGAGATGAGCTGCCCTTGACGCAGGTAGGGCACCGCGACGAAGTCATCGTGTCGCGGATGTTCGGGACCACCAGTAGTGCGCCCCATCCTCGGAGTGCTCATGCGTCACTTTAACCCCAACCGACGCGATTTGGGAACAGTTTCGAGGCTGTTGAAATGAAATAGATTGAGTGTCAATTGTCTATGGATCCGCTGTGGATACGGCGGGTCCAGACCGTGAGCGGGCGCCCGTCGACGTGCGTCCCCGAGCGGAACCGCGTGAAGCCGCAGCGCAGCGCGACAGCCTCGCTGGCAGCGTTCCCGTCCAGCGTGCTGAGCCACACGACGCGCTCGCCCTGAGCAGCGAGCCACGCGGAGAGCGCGGCGACCGCGCTGGTGACGAGCCCGCGGCCGCGCGCGTCCGGGCGGAGCGCGTAGAAGACCTCGAAGCCGTCCTCCGACCTCCCGAAGCCGACCGTCCCGAGCGCGTCGCCGCCCTCGTCGATGACGTACCGGATGCCGTGGGCCGCGTCGGCCGCGCGCACGTTGCGCGCGGCGCGGAGGCGGGCGCCGTCCTCGTCCAGGTCGGCCGGGTACATCGTCCAGGTCGGGATGTCCTCGACCCGCGCGAGCATCAGCTCGACGCCCCAGTCGTCCTCCTCCAGCCGCCGCAGCACGACCCCGTCATGCCCCGCGAGCTCTATCCGCACCGGGAACGCATCCATGCCCCCGACCCTACCCACGCGCAAACAGCCGAGTACGCGAATAGTCTGCGTACTCGGCTGTTTTCGGCCGGTCAGCGGGTGGGGGAGAGGGCGGGGATGGTGGCGACGGCGCGGGTGCGGACCGACTCGTAGGCGCCGAGGATGATGCCGAGCACCTCGATGCCCTCCTTCTGCGTGTGCAGGGGGCGGGTGCCGTCGAGGATGCTGCGGGCGAAGTGGTTCAGCTCCTCGCCGAACTGGTGCACCGGCTCCAGCTCGATCACGGTCGGCTCGGCCTCGCCGCGCTTCTTGAGGGTGAGCGTCGTGCCGTCGGAGGTGAGGCTGCCGAGCTCTCCGACCGCCGAGAACTTCTCGGTGCCCGGCGCCGCCTCGTAGGCCCAGCTCGTGACGACGGTGCCGATCACGCCGTTGTCGAAGCGGACCAGCACGGTCGCGGAGTCCTCGCCCTCCATGAACGACAGGCGGTGCGTGGCCAGCATCGCCGTGACCTCCACCGGGGCGCCCCCGGCCAGGTGCAGCAGCAGGTAGGTGGGGTGATAGCCGGTGTCGATCAGCTCGCCGCCGCCCGAGGTCGACGCGTGCGCGCGCCAGCCCATGTTCGCCGGGTCGAAGTCGTTGAAGAAGGAGTCCGTCGTGCGCACCTCGTAGACGCGCCCGATCGCGCCGGACTCGATCAGCTCCTTCGCCCGGGCGACGGCCGGCAGGAAGAGCTGGTTGTGCGCGCACATCAGGGTGACGCCGGCCTCCTCGACGGCGGCGGAAACCTCGGCGGCCTCCTCCGGGGTCAGGCACAGCGGCTTCTCGCACAGGATGTGCTTGCCCGCGCGGGCGGCGGCGACGATCGCGTCCTTGTGCAGGTGGTGCGGGAGGCAGATGTCGACGGCGTCGATGTCCGCCTCGGCGAGCATGACGCGGTAGTCGGCGTAGATCGCTGCGCCGGACGCGGCCGCGCGCTTCTCCGCGCTGTCGCGTACCGGGTCGGCCACGGCCGCGAAGGTGATGACGTCGGGGTTGCGGAGGTAGCCCTCCACGTGCGCGCCGGCGATGCCGCCCGCCCCGATGAGTCCGATCCGAACGGTGTTGCTGGACATAAAAGAAACTCCAAGTGGTCGAGGGGCACGTTGACGCCCCTAAAAGTGCCGTTGAGGGGCGTTTACGTGCCCCTCGGCGGATGATGGTGCGGCGCGGGAGTGGGTTAGCGCGTGGGCGTCGCTTGGGGCACCGCGGGCGCCACGGGGCGGCCCTCGGCGGCAGAGGCGTTCGCGGCGACCACGACGCGGGTGAGCGCGAGCGCGTGGTCGAGGTTCGCGTCGGCCCTGCTGCCGTCGTGGATGCGCCGCACCCACTCGTCGAACGCGCCTGCGCCGTTGTCCGGCACCGGCAGCTCCTGCCAGCCGTCGCCCGTGTCCACGAAGAGCCCGCCGGCGGCCCCGCCGTACGAGAGCGCGCCACGGGTGCCGCGCAGCTCGATGGTGAAGTCGCCGGGGGTCTGCACGAGGCTCGCCTCGATGACGCCGATGCGGCCGCCGGCGAACTCGGCCGTGACCACGGCGTTGTCGTCGACCTCCCGGCCGGTGAGGCTCGCGTAGGTCGCGGTGATCCGCTGCGGCTCGCTCCGGTGGAACAGGCGCGTCAGGTACACCGGGTGGCAGCCGAGGTCGGTGAGCGCGCCGCCGTAGGCCTCCGCCGGGTTCCCGAACCGGTCGGGGAGCCAGCCGGCGATCCAGCCGTCGTGCGCGAGCCGCACCCGGCTGTAGGCCAGCTCGCCGAGCGTGCCGGCGTCAATGACGTCCTCGATCGCGGCGGTGTAGCCGTGGTGGAGCCGGGGGAGCGAGACCACGAGCGAGACGCCCGCGGCGTCGGCGGCGGCGACCAGCGCGTCGGCCTCCGCGACGGTCGGGGCCAGCACCTTCTCGGTGAAGACGTGCTTGCCCGCGGCGATGGCGCGGGAGATCACGTCGACGTGCTGGTCGGTGGAGGTGGTGACCGTGACGCCGTCGAGGGTGTCACGGGCGAGCAGCTCGTCCAGGTCGGCGACGAACTCGACGCCGAACTTCTCGGCGGCCTCCCGGCCGCGTTCGGGGTCGTCGTCCCAGATGGCGACGAGTGTGGTGCCGGGATGCTCCTGGGCGTCGCGGGCGTAATCCTTGCCGTGGACGTGCCAGAAGCCGAGCGCAGCGACAGCGAGTGGATGGGACATGCCTGTGAAGGCCTCCTTGCCTGGTATTCGATGCGCGCGAACCCGACTAGCCTAACCACTTCTCCTCGTCCGCCGCACGTCTTTTGCCGGATTGACAGCAGAAGTAGTGCGCAGCGCGCGCGGGCGGTAGCGTCGGGCACTGTGACGCGCATCCCTCTGCATCGCGAATGGCACGGCGACGAGGACTCGCCGCACCCGCCGCTGCTGCTCCTGCACGGCGGCGGCTCCACGATCGAGTCGAACTGGGGGATGCTGCTCCCGCTGCTGGAGCGCAGCCGCTCGGTGCTCGCCGTCGAGTTGCAGGGTCACGGCCGAACAGCGGCAGGCGACCGCGAGCCGTCGTTCGAGGAGTCGGCCGACGATGTCGCCGCCGTGCTCGCCGAGCTGGGCGTCGGCCCGGTCGACGTGCTCGGCTTCAGCAACGGCGGCCAGGTCGCGTTCCAGCTCGCCGCGCGGCATCCCGCGCTGGTCCGCAAGCTGGTCCTGGCGTCCGCCCCGCTGCGGCGGGACGCGATGGTCGACGGCTTCTGGGCCGGCCTGGAGGCGGGCCGCTTCGAGGACCTTCCCGCCGTGTACGCGGAGGCCGACCTGGCCGTGAGCCGCGACCCGGAGCACGCCAGGCGGATGTTCGAGCTCGACCGCGCGCTCATGCTCGGCTTCGAGGACGTCCCGGACGAGCTGGTGGCCTCGGTCACCGCGCCGACCCTGGTCGTCGGCGCCGATCGCGACGTGGTCCGTACCGGCCACTTCATGGAGGTCGCGGCCCTGCTGCCCGACGCCCGCCTGCTGATCGTGCCCGGCACGCACGGCGACTATCTGGGGGAGGTGCTGGCAGCGGCGGGCGACGACCGTGCGCTGCGCGCCTTCCTGCCGCACCTGCTGACGTTCCTCGACGCGCCGCGCTGACAGGCTGGACGGGTCGAAGGGGAGTAGTTCCCCGCCTAACGGGATATCAGGGGCGTGTCAATCCCCTTTATTCGCACAGCAGTTCGGGCTCGTTCTGAGGCACTATGGCAACTATGGGAAAACTGCTCTACGGTGCGGGTCAGGAATACGACCTCGACGACCGGGTCTTGAGCCACGTCAAGCTCGCGATCGTCGCCAAGCTCCGCCGCCACGAGAGCTTCCTCCTCAACTGGGACGTGCCCGTCGACCAGGGTTCTGGGCGCGTGTCCATCTGGATCAGCCGCGAGATCCCGCTCGCGTTCCAGTTCGCCGGCAGCCGGCCCCCGGCGATCAACCCGCACTGGCTGGAGGCGCTGATGCACACCTCCCAGCGCACCGGCGGCATGGTCGTGATGGCCGAGGACGACGTCGACCAGCACCTTCCGGACTGACCCCACCGCTCAGTCGCCGCGGGCCTCGTCCAGGGCGCGTTCGGCGTCCCGCACGGCGCGCTGCAGCTCCGGGATGCGCCGCCTGAGCGCGCGCTCGGCGGCCTTCGACTCGGCGAGCTCGGCCTCGGTGCGCTGCAGGCGGCGTTCGAGCGCGTCCCGCTCGGCCTGCAGGTCGGAGCGGCGGTCGACCTCCGCGTCCAGTTCGTCGTCGAGGGACTCGGCGTCGGCCCTGGCGCGTTCGAGGGCGCGCTCGGCCGCGCGGACCGTGCGCTCGCGCTCGCGCCGTTCGCTGGCGGACTCGGCCCCGGCGTCGGGTGCGCGCTCGCCGCCCGCCTGCGGCGCGGCCGCCATCCGGGTCTTTCGGGGCTCGGGGGCCACCAGCGGCTCGGCACTCCGCTCCGCGGCCGCGGCCAGCGCCTCCTCGTCCAGGGGCAGCGCGACCGCGTCGGCCACGTCCACGGACTCCACCCCCGTCGACTCGAGTGCGCGCACCAGCATCCCGCTGCGCACCGCGGCAGCCGCGACCGGGTCAACGACCGCGGCCTGGAGGGTCTCCTCGACTTCGCGTCCGACCGCCGCGCTCGTCCCCAGGTCGCGGAGCGCGCGCTGCAGCAGCCGCTGCCGCTCCCGGGTCAGGTCGCGGATGGCGTCCCGGTCGCGCGCGGCGAACGCGTCCCGCATCCGGTCGCCGAGCTGGAGGATGCGGTCGACCAGTTCGGGGTCGCGGCGGGTCAGCGCGTTGACGGCCGCGGCGGACGCCGTCGGCTTCCGCAGCGCCTTGATGGTCTTCGCGAGCTCACGGTCGGCACCCGCGGCGGCCGACGCTCGCGCGGCGACGAACTCCGCGGGCTCGACCCCGTACAGGTCCGCGGCCACGTCGCGCAGGTTCATGGCGCGAGTGTACGCGTGACGTGGGTCAGTGGTCGCGCAGCTCCTTCACGAGCTCGGACTTGGTCTTCTTCGAGTAGCCGCTGAGGCCGAGCTCCTTGGCGCGCTTCTTCAGCTCCGGCACCGTCCAGTCGTCGTAGGAGCCGGACTCGCCGCCCTTACGTCCCACGGACTTCCGGCCGCGCGCGGCGGCGGCGTTGGAGATGCGCGCCGACTTCTCCTTCGAGTTGCCCTCGTCGCGCAGCTTCTCGTAGAGTTCCTGGTCCTTCAGCGAGTTCTCCCGTCCCGGCATGATGCGCTCCTCTCCTCGTTCGGCGCGCACGGTACGCCGCTGGGAGGCCGGCGCCAGGGGGTTGAGAAACGGCGAAGGGGTCCGCGACCGGACGGCCGCGGACCCCTTCAGCGATGGGGACTACGCGCGCGGAGCCTTCGACGCCTTGATCGCGGCGAACCACGCGGACGACGGCCGCAGCCAGATCAGGATGACGGCGACGATCGAGGCGATCACCTGGATGAGGCCGAACGGGAAGCCCGGGATGATGTTCAGCAGCGACACCACGGTCAGCACCGTGAGGACGATCCGTGCCCAGTTGGCACCCCGGCGCATGAAGAACGCGAACAGCACGAACACGATGGCCCAGAAGATCAGCGTGACGATCGACGAGCCGATCGCGACCGCGACCGCGGCGGAGGCCAGCGTGTCGATGTTCTGGCCGTGCAGGTTCGTGCCGGAGTTCTGGATCTGGCGGATGATCTGCGCCCGGTCGCCGCTCGCCGTCGCGATGGTGACGATGCCGCCGATCACGCTGAGCACAGCGCTCGCGATGTACAGCCAGAACGCCGTGTTGACGGTCGTCGGGATGCCGGTCGGCGCGGCGACGGGCGCCGGGGCAGCGGCAGCGTACGACGGGAAGGCGCCGGGAGGCGGCGGGACGGCTCCGGCCTGCGGCGCGGGAGGCGCGGGCGGGTAACCGCCGGCAGGAGCGGCCGGCGCAGCGGGCGGCGCCACCGGCGGAGCGGGAGGCACGTCGGAGGCGGGGGCCGCAGGCTCGGCCGGCGCCGTCGGCTCGGTGGGCTCAGGGACCGGCGGGACGGCGCCGGCAGGGTTACCGCCCTCGGGAGGCTGCGGCTTGTTCTCGTCCTCAGGAATGGTCATGCTCGCGACGATACTGGAATACCGGAATTCCGGCTACAGTCTGCGCGCGTGCCTCGCATCTCGTCAGGCGGGCGGTCGCGTCGTGCGTGGCCCAGCGGCCGTCAGCTCAGCGAGTCGAAGTCGAACCAGAACGAGTCGTCCTCCTCGTGGTCGCTGGCCGTGGCCGGCTCGCGGGGGATGCTGGCCGTCTCGATGCGCACGCGGGTCTGGCTGGTCACGAAGATCTCGCTCGGGGGGCGGCTCGACTGCGTGATGGCCACGAAGTCGCCGTCGCTGCGGCTCGCCTGAATCACCCGCCGCTTCAACTCTTCGACGGGCTCGCGATCGACGAACGTGAACCTCAGCTCGTCGATGTAGACGTGGAACACCTGCATGCCCTACTCCCCGAAGTTGCCTTTCCCGCCAGATAGTACGCGCCCATCCCCTTTCTACCAGTGCGGGACTGTATCGAGCGTCGCTCGGCCCCCGGTCGGTTCGTCGGATCCGTCGCTCACAGCATGTCGACGTCGAGGTCGTCCTCGCCCTCTGTGCCAAGCCTGACGAACGTCGCTCTGCTCGGGCCGAGCGCGGCGACCCGATCCTTGAGCCCTTCGACGAAGTCGTCGTCGCGCAGCTCGGGTCCGTCGAACCGCTCCGTCTCCGCGAGGATCTGGCTGGCCGGCCCGAGCAGCATCATGATCTCGCCCACCTCGCCGTTCTCCAGGATCGCCGGGGCGCGCACTTCGGCGGCAGCCGTGTTGACCGCGAGCGCGGCCGCGTACTTCACCAGCACGTCCGCGATCGCGTCGCCGGTGAGCAGGGAGCCGCTTGCGTAGTGGATCCGCTTCATGACCCATCCATACGTGCGGAACGGCAAGCGGTCAAGGCTCGGGAGAGGGGTTGACCTCGCCCCGCTAGCATGGGCCGGTGAGCGCGCGCGAGGAGGAGGACATCGTCCGCCGGCTGCGCGCCGCGGGCTGCGTCTTCGCCGAGGAGGAGGCCGCGCTGCTGGTCGAGGCGGCCGCCTCGCCGGACGAACGGGAGGCCCTCGTCGCCCGTCGAGTGGCCGGCGAGCCGCTGGAGCCCCTGCTGGGCTTCGCCGAGTTCGGCGGCCTGCGCATCCACGTGGACGCGGGCGTCTTCGTCCCGCGGCGCCGCACCGAGCTGCTGGCGCGCGAGGCGGCGGCGCTGACCCGGCCGGGCGACGCGGTGCTCGACCTGTGTTGCGGTGCGGGCGCGATCGGCGCCGTCATCGCGGCGCGTGTGCCCGGCGCTGCGGTGTTCGCGGCCGACATCGAGCCGGCCGCCGTGCGTGCGGCCCGGGCGAACCTCGACCCGGCCCGCGTGTTCGAGGGCGACCTGTTCGCCCCGCTCCCGCCCGACCTCCGCGGGGCGCTCGCCGTGATCGCGGTGAACGCGCCGTACGTCCCGACGGACGCCATCGGGTTGATGCCGCCGGAGGCGCGCCTCTACGAGCCGGCGGTGGCGCTGGACGGCGGCACGGACGGCCTCGACCTCCACCGCCGGATCGCCGCAGAGGGCCCGGAGTGGCTGGTGCCGGGAGGCTCCATCGTCATCGAGACCAGCGACGAACAGGCGGCGCGCACCGCGGGTCTGTTCGAGGCGGAGGGGCTCGCGGCGCGCGTGGTGACCGACGACGACCTCGACGGGACGGTCGTGATCGCGTCCCGGCAGCCTCCACGGCCCTAGAACCCGCGGCGGCGCAAGGGATACCGCTTTTCCTGTTTTCGGTCTAAATTCCTCCCCATGACCAGCCTTACCCGAAGGCTGCCGCTCGGTGTGACCCACCCGACCGTCTTCGACCGCATCCGGCAGAGCGGAGTGATCGCCGCGACCGTCGTCGCTCTCTGCGGCGCGGTGTACGGCTCCGGGCTCGTGGGAGGCCGGCCCATCCCGAGGGTCGCGGGCGGCGCGCTCGGACCCGACGCCACGCTCCTCGCGCCGGCCGGCCCGGCGTTCGCCATCTGGTCCGTGATCTACCTGGGACTGGCCGGCTACGCGATCTGGCAGGCGCTGCCGTCGCAGGCCGCCCGCCACCGGCAGCGCGCCGTGGGCTACTGGCTCATCGCCTCCCTCCTCCTCAACGCCGCCTGGATCCTCGCGGTGCAGGCGGGGCTGCTCGCGCTGAGCGTGCCGGTCATCGTGCTCCTGCTCGTCGTCCTCGTCGTCGCGTTCGCGCGGCTGCGCCACGAGCCGGGCGGGACGACCGCCGACGCCGTCCTCCTCGACGGGACGGTCGGCCTCTACCTGGGCTGGGTGATGGTGGCGACGGCCGCCGACCTGGCGGCGTGGCTGCACGCGGCCGGCTTCACCGGGTTCGGGATCGAGCCGGAGGTCTGGGCGATGGCGGTCCTCGCGGCGCTCGCCGTGGTGGCCTGCGCGCTCGCGGTGTGGGATCGCGGCCGGCTGGCGCCCGCGCTCGCGTCGGCGTGGGGGCTCGTGTGGATCGCGGTCTCGCGTGTGGTGGGAGGCCTCCCGAGCGCGGTCGTCGCGGTCACCGCGCTCGCCGCGGGGATCCTCGTGATCATGGTGGCCGTGGCGGTGCGGGTGGCACGCGGCGGGCGGGTGCGGCGCAGCTGACCGCAGTGGAACCTGAGGTCTGACACACAGGATTCCCCGAAGCCCGGCGCCTACGCTGAGTGGATGCCCGCCCGCCCCACCCGCCGCCGCGCGACCGCCGGACTCCTGGCGTACACCGCGATCGTCGCCGCGGTCGGGCTGTGGCCGACGCCCGTCGACCGGCCGTTCGATCCGCTGCTGTTCCGGATCCTCCGCGCGGTGGCGGTCGTGGGGATCGAGCCGGTCGACGCCTACGACCTGGTCGAGTTCACGGCCAACGTGGCGTTCTTCGTCCCGCCCGCTCTGCTCATCGTGCTGATCGCCGGCCTCCGCCGCTGGTGGATGGCCCCGCTCGCCGGCCTGCTCTGCAGCGTGGCGATCGAGCTCACCCAGCACTTCGTGCTGCCCTCCCGCTTCGGCACCGTGAACGACGTGATCGCGAACACCCTCGGGGCGCTGATCGGCACGGGGATCGGGGTGCTGGTGGTGGCGTGGCGGCGCGCGGATGCACGTGATCCGCGAACTTCCTGACACGATCGTCCAGGGGAGACGAGAGGAGACGCCGACGCGATGGCTGGAGTGCTGACCGGATTCGGGATCATCGCGTTCGTCATCCTGGTCGGCTACGTCGCCGGACGGTTCCGGATCGGCGGCCCCACCGCGCCGTACGTGCTCAACCGGATCGCGTTCTTCGTCACCAACCCGGCGCTGCTGTTCGTGACGCTCGCGCACGCCGACCTGAAGGTCGTGTTCTCGACCCAGCTCGTCGTCGCGGCCATCGCCGCGCTCGCCGCAGCCGGCCTCTTCCTGCTGCTGTCGAGGCTGTTCTTCCGGCGTCCGGCGGCGGAGACGACGATCGGGACGCTCGGCGCCGGCTACGTCAACGCCAACAACATCGGCCTCCCGGTCGCGGTGTACGTCCTCGGCAGCGCGTCGTTCGTGGCGCCGGTGCTGCTGCTCCAGCTCATCGTGTTCGCGCCGATCGCGCTCACGGTGCTCGACATCACCAGCCGCGGGAGGGTGTCGCTGCGGTCGATCCTGACGCAGCCGGTGCGCAACCCGATGATCATCGCCTCCGTGCTCGGCATCCTCGTGGACGTGCTCCACATCCCGATCCCGGCCGCGGTCTACCAGCCGTTCGCGCTGCTCGGCGGCGCCGCGGTGCCGCTCGTCCTGATGGCGTTCGGGATGTCGCTGCACGGGTCGCGGCCGCTGCAGGCGGGGCACGGGCGGGCGGAGATCGCGACCGCCGTGCTCCTCAAGTCGGTCGGGATGCCGCTCGTCGCGTTCGCCGTGGCGCGGTTCGCGTTCGGCCTCGACGGCCACTCGCTGTTCGCGGCGGTCGCGCTCGCCGCCCTCCCGACCGCGCAGAACGTCTACAACTTCGCCGCCCGCTACGAGCGCGGGATGCCGGTGGCACGCGACATCGTGCTGCTGACCACGCTCCTCGCCGTGCCGGTGCTCCTGATCGTCGCGGCGCTGTTGGCCTGACCCTGCGAGGATTCGTGCCGAATGTCGCCTGTGACGCGGTCAGAGGCGCGATTCGTCACGAATGTCAGAGGCGCGATTCGTCGAGCTCGCGCAGGTACTCGGCGTTGCCGCGCAGGCCCGCCTCGTAGCGAAGCAGGTCGGGGGTGCGGATGCGGTCGGCCGCGAGCTCCATCAGCTCCGCGACCGCCCCGTCGCTGCGCCCGGCGGCGTGCAGCGAGAGCGCGTGCCAGACCCGCACCGACTCGGACTCCGGGAACGCCTCGCGCGCGCGGTCGAGCACCGCGAGCGACTCGTCGAAGCGCTCCAGGTTGCGCAGGGTGCTGCCGTACTGCAGCAGGCACTTGCGACGGGTGTCGCCCTCCAGCCCCGCTTCGAGCGCGCGCTCATAGTAGAAGGCCGCGGTCTGCTCCTCGCCGGCGGTGTCGTAGGAGCCGCCCACTTCGTAGAGGACGTGCGCGTCGTCGGGATGCTCGGCGAGCACGGCCAGGAACGCCTCGATGGTCGGCGCCATGTTCTCGCGGTCGCGCGCGGCGAACAGCCGGGCGAGGCGGTCGAGCAGTTCGGGGGAGGTGGCGGGCATGCGCACCAGCCTAGGCGCGCAGCACGCTCTCGACGGCCTCCCGCAGCGGCGCGGGCAGCTCCGACGGCCCCAGCTCCTCGGTGAGGACGCGCCCGTACTGCTCCTTGCGGCCGGAGGTCGTGCCGAGGAATCGGTGCAGCTGGGCGAGCACCGGCCGCTCGCGCTGCGCCGGCTGCCGCTGGAACGTGCGGAACAGGCCCAGGTCGCCCTCGCGTGCGAGCGCTGCCTCCGCCCGCTCGGCGCCGAGCGCCCGCAGCAGCTCGCCCTCCAGATCGGGCCGGCACACCGACACGGCCGCCTCGTCCAGGCCCGCCCGCTCGAAGTAGCCCGCCTCGCCGGCGTCGCACAGGCCGTGCAGCCGGACGTGCGCCGGGCGAAGCATCCCGACGAACCGGCGCACGCTCATCGCGCCGCCCATCGGCAGGATGGCCACTCCCGCGGCGGCCGGGTCGACCCCGAGCAGCCGGGAGGCCTCCCGGCAGGCCGCTCGGTCGCTCGCGCCCTCCACGAGCAGCGCGCCGGCGAGCTCGGGCGGCACGGGGACGGGAACGGCGCCGGCCCGCTCGGACCACACCGCCGCGGCGCGCTCGAACTGCACCACCGCCGCGGCTCCGTCGAGCATGGGTCCCGTCACCCGGCCCATTCTGCTCCTGGTGCCGTCGCCGCGGCGCGCGTACGGTGCAGCCCATGAAGGTCATCATCTTTATCGCAGGCGTCGCAGTCGGCTTCGTGATCGGCACCCGCGCGGGCCGTGGAGCGTACGAGAACATGCGGAACAAATGGCAGGGCTTCTCCGGCTCGGACCAGGTGCAGCAGGTGAAGGACGGTGTCCGCGACTTCGCGGGCCAGGCCGCCTCCGACCTCAGCGACAAGGTCACCGAAGCCGTCGGCAAGGCGTCGGACAAGCTCGACGAGGTCACCGGCAAGAAGGCGGACAGCACCCCGACGGAGGCGTGAGCGCCGGCCCGCCTCAGGCCCCCGGACCAGCCTCAGGCGCCCTGGGGCGGGTTGGCGAGCAGGTCGACGCGCTCCGCCAGGTAGGCGGGGAAGCCGACGGTCTGCTCCGACGACGCGCTCCACCTCACGAGGGCCACGCCGTCCCGCAGCAGCAGCGGACCGGTGGAGGCCCGCAGCGCCTGCACCGTCAGCTCGATCTCCGGCGCGTCGAAGTCCACCGTCTCGCCGTCGCGGAAATGCCCCCGCTCGGCCGCCGCGCGGTACGCACGGCGGGTCTCGGCGGACACCGACACGTACTGGGTCCGCCCGGGCGGGGTCGCCCGCACGAGCTGCCCGGTCGCGAACAGCGTGCCGTCGCGGCCGAGCAGGAGCACGCCCAGCCGCCAGACCCGCCCCTCCGGCCGCAGCACCGGCTCCCGCGGGATGCCGAATGTGCGGCGCCGCGGCACCAGGACCGCGAGCGCTTCGTCCCGGGCGCCCGCCTCGGTCAGCTGCCCGACGGCCTCCGCGAGCGCGTCGCGGATGCGGGCGACGGCCTCCCGGTCGCGGGAGTCCTGGTCGCTCAGCTCATCCACGCATCCGAGGATAGGCCGCCCGGGCGGTTGTCCGGTCGGCCGCTGTGCTCGGGCGGATCGAGAAGGAGGTCGCGTCCGTGACCATCAGCAGCTCGACGCCCTGCGCGTGGCGCAGGATCACGAGGGCGGACGCGTCGGACTCCGCGACCCGCTCCACCTGGTTGAGGAAGATGCGCGCCATCTCGTCGCTGACGTGGAAGTCGCGTCCGAGCGCGTGCACGATGTACCCGGGACCGTGGTGGCCGGGACCGTGGGACGGGAGGGACTCGAGCCGCGTCTCCTGTCGGAACCCCTCGACCGCCGTCCTCGCCGCTGGCGTCATCGTCATCGGTCCCCTCCTCCGCTCAGCGGAGCCCCGACCCCCGCACTCTCGACCGTAAGTGTGTCGGGCGAATCTGGCCAGGGGGTTGACGGGGGGTTAGATGGAAGCATGAGAACCCTGAGCCTTCCGAACATCGCTGTGCCCGCCTCCAACGTCATCCTCGGCCTCATGCGGATCAGCGAGCTCTCGGACGAGCAGATCCGCACCCTGGTCCGCACCGCGCGGGACGCGGGCGTCACCGTGTTCGACCACGCCGACATCTACGGCGGCGAGCACGGCTGCGAGCGACGGTTCGGCGAGGCGGGCGCCATCCCGGCCGCCGAGCGCGACCAGGTCGTCATCCAATCGAAGGTCGGCATCCGCAAGGGCTACTTCGACTTCTCGCGCGAGCACATCCTCACCACCGTGGACGAGTCGCTCGCCGCGCTGCGCACCGACTACCTCGACCTGCTGCTGCTGCACCGCCCCGACACCCTGGTGGAGCCGGAGGAGGTCGCGGCCGCGTTCGACGAGCTGGAGGCCTCCGGCAAGGTGCGCGCGTTCGGCGTGTCCAACCACACGCCCGGCCAGATCGAGCTGCTTCGCCGCTGGGTGAAGCAGCCGCTGAAGGTGAACCAGCTCCAGCTCAGCATCACCCACTCGCCGATCATCGCGCAGGGGGTCGCCGCCAACATGGCGGCGCTGGACCAGTCCATCGTCCGCGACCTCGGCATCCTCGACTACGCCCGGCTGAACGACATCACGCTGCAGGCGTGGTCGCCGTTCCAGAAGGGCTTCTTCGACGGCGTCTTCCTCGGCGACCGCGAGGAGTACGCGGAGCTCAACGACGCGCTCGACGAGCTCGCGGCGAAGTACGGCGTCACGCCCACCGGCGTCGCGACCGCGTGGATCACCCGGCACCCCGCGAACATGCAGGTCGTCCTGGGCACCACCAACCCGGGCCGGGTGCAGGAGGCCGCCGCCGGCTCCGACCTGCCGCTGACCCGCGAGGAGTGGTACCGCCTCTTCCGCCTGGCCGGCCACATCCTCCCGTAGCCCGCCGCGCCCGCCGAGTGGGCGCAAAGTCCGCCCGAAACCGCCGAGTGGGCGGATAATCCGCCGTCTCGCGGGCCGCGGGGCCGCGTGCGCATCCGTGGGCTCGCGGGCGCGTCCGGCGAGCCGTGGGTGCCGCGGAGCGCGCGGGCGGGATACCGTCATCCGAGTGGAAGATGTCCGGCTCGGCGCCTCGCGGCGGCTCGCCGCGAGACTGAGGCTCCTGCGCGTCGGCGGGGTCCGGCAGACTCTGGTGCGCCCGACGGACTCCCCGCAGGCGTTCGTCGCCGGCCGGCAGAGCCTCCGCGTGCTGCTGGCGGGCTCCGGCCCGGTCTCCGGCTGGGGCGTCGGCAGCCACGACCTCGCACTGCCCGGCGCACTCGCGCGGGCGATCGCGGCGACCACCGGACACGGCGTCGTCGTGGATGTCGTGACGCACGAGACCGCGGGCGTTCGCAAAGTGGCCGGGATGGTCCGCGGCGCGGGCGCCGGCCGGTACGACCTCGTCATCCTGAGCGCCACCGTAGCCGACACCGTCCGCATGGCGGAGCCCCGGCGGTGGGGCGCGCACGTCGCGGAGCTGCTGCGGGAGGTGCGCGGCAGCGGTGCGGGACTGGTCGCCTGGCTCGGCGCGCAGCCGATCCGGTCGCTGCCTCCGTTCGACGACGACTTCCGGGACTTCGTGCGGCAGCACGCCGTGCGGCTGAACCGCGTGGCCGAGCAGGCGTGTGCCGACACGGGCGCGATCTTCCTCCCCTTGCCCGAGTCGCCGAAGCCCGAGGGCGGCCGGCACCGGACCCCGGCCGACTACCTGTTCTGGGCGCGCTGGATCACCGACGAGCTCGCCCCGGCCCTGATCGGCCATCCCGTCGAGGCCGCGCATCACACCTCCCCGGCGGAGGACCGGGTGGCCGCGATCGCCAGGCTGCGGCTCGGCGAGCACAAGCAGGACGCCCGGCTGGAGGGGCTGGTCGGCACCGCGCAGCGCACGCTCGGCGCCGAGATCGCGATGTTCACCGTGCTCGACGACCGCGCGGAGTGGCCGCTCGCGATCGTCGGGGCGTCGCCGCGCGAGATCCCCATCGAGCAGTCGGCGTGCCTGCACACCCTCCAGTCGCCGGACGGGATGGTCGTGCCCGACGCCGAGCACGACGCCAGGTTCGCCACGAGCGAGCTCGTCACCGGCCCCGCCCACCTCCGCTTCTACGCCGGGTACCCGGTGGAGGCGCCGGACGGCACCCGCATCGGCGCGATGTGCGTCTTCGGCCGCACGGCACGCGAGCCGGCCGAGTCGGACAGCGACCTCGACGTGCTCCGCGAGCTGGCCCTCCTCGCCCAGCGCGAGCTCTGGCGCTTCAACCCCGCCTCCCCCTGACCCGCCCCCAACAGTTCCGGACTTATGCACGCGACACGCCGGGCTGGGGCGTGCATAAGTCCGGAACTGTTGGTGGCGGCGCTCAGGAGGCGGAGGATGCGGCAGCGGTCAGGGCGGTGAGGCAGCGGTCGAGGGAGCCGCCGAGGGCCCAGCGGTCGGTGAGGGCGTTCAGGGCCGCGCGCTGCTCCTCGCCGGGCGTGCGCAGGCGGGCGTCGACGTCGCCGAGCGGGAGGTCGCGGACGACCTCCACGACAGTGGGCGCGACGGAGAGGTAGTCGACGGCGGCGGCGAACCTGGCTCGCAGGGCGGGCTTCATCGCGCTCGCCGGGTCGGCCGCGGCCGCCTCGATCCCGGGCAGGTCGCCGTACTCGGCGAGCAGCGTGCCCGCCGTCTTCTCGCCGACACCGGCGACGCCGGGCAGGCCGTCCGACGAGTCCCCGCGCATGACCGCGAAGTCCGCGTACTGGTGCGCGTGGATGCCGTACTTGGCCACGACCGTCGCGTCCGTCAGCACCTCCAGGTTGCTCATCCCGCGCGCTGTGTAGACCACCCGCACGTCCCGGTTGTCGTCGACCAGCTGGAACAGGTCGCGGTCGCCGGTCACGACATCCACCGGCCCCGGAGTGACCGTGGCGAGCGTCCCGATCACGTCGTCCGCCTCGTGCTGCGCCGCGCCGACGATCGCGATGCCCAGCGCTCCCAGCACCTCCCGGATCACCGGCACCTGCACCACGAGCTCGGCGGGCACCTCCTCCACATCGACGCCACCCGGGACCTCCTCGGCCACCCGGTGCGCCTTGTAGCTCGGGATGAGGTCGACCCGCCAGCGCGGCCGCCAGTCGTCGTCCCAGCACGCCACCAGCGACTCCGGTCCGTAGTCGGTCACGAGCTTCGCGATGATGTCGAGGAAGCCGCGGATCGCGTTCACCGGGGTCCCGTCCGGCGCGCGCACCGTGTCGGGGACGCCGTAGAACCCGCGGAAGTAGAGGGATGCGCTGTCGAGGAGCATCGTTCGCCCGGTCACAGCCCGATCATGCCATGCCGCTAGGGTGTCCGCATGGCCGGAACCATCGTCGTGGAACGCACCGACACCATCCAGACCACGCCCGAGGCGCTGCTGCCCTACATCGCGGAGCTGCCACGCTGGGTGGACTGGTCGCCGTGGGAGGGCATGGACCCCGCCCTGAAGCGCGAGTACACCGGCGAGCCCGGCGCGGTCGGCTCGACCTACGAGTGGAGCGGCAACCGAAAGGCCGGCGCCGGGAAGATGCGGATCGAGTCCGTGCAGCCCGACGGTGTGGGCGTCGCGCTCGACTTCACGCGGCCGTTCAAATCCAGCAGCCACGTCCGCTTCCTGCTGACCCGGGAGGGCGACCGCACACGCGTGATCTGGCGGATGGAGAGCGCGCGGACGTTCTTCAGCCGCTTCTTCAACCTGGACAAGCTGATCGGCCCCGACTTCGAGAAGGGACTCCGCCGGCTCAAAATGCTGGTCGAGTCATGACGCTGGCCCCGCTGCTGGTGTCGGCCGTCGCGGTGGTACGCGACCGGCGCGTGCTGATGGTGACCTCCCGCGGTCGCGACGTCTACTACATGCCCGGCGGCAAGGTGGACCCGGGAGAGACCGCGGCCGAAGCGGCGGCTCGGGAGGCCGAGGAGGAGGTCGCGCTCGCGCTCGACGCCGCCGCGCTGGCCGAGCTGTTCGAGGTGCGGACGCAGGCCCACGGGGAGCCGGACGGGCGGCAGGTGCACATGCGCGTGTTCCGGGCGGAGACGGACGCCGAGCCGTCGCCGTCCGGCGAGGTGGACGCGGTGCACTGGGTGACGACGGCGGACGCGGAGCGGTGCCCGCCGGCGGGGCATGCGGTGCTGGAGCGGCTGGCCGCGCTCGACCTCATCGACTGAGCCCGCTCCCGCCGAGGGGCACGTAAACGCCCCTAAAACGTCGCTTTTGGGGCGACAACGTGCCCCTCGGCGACCCTTCGACGCGTTAGGCGCTCGCGCGTGCGTCCTCTGAGTCCTCTGCGGCCTCGACGATGACCGCGCAGGCGTCGGACGGCCGGCGAGCCGGGTCGATCGCGCCGACGAGCGCTGCGGAGATGTCCGCGAGCTGCTCCACCTGCTCGGGACGGAGCGCGCCGAGGATGCGATCCCGCACGGTTTCCAGGTGCCCCGGCGCGGCGTCGGCCACCATCGCGATGCCCGCGTCGGTGAGGACAGCGTTCGTCGCGCGGCCGTCCTCTTCGCACGGCATCCGCTGGACCAGGTCGCGGGCCTCCAGCCGGGTGATCACGTGACTGAGGCGTGAGACCGAGGCGTTCGTCGCGGTCGCGAGCGCGCTGAGGCGCATCCGCCCGTTGGGTTCCTCGGCGAGCCGGGAGAGGACGAAGTACTCGTAGTGCGTCGCCGCCGCGTCGCGGGCGAGCTGGCCGTCGAGCACGGGAGGCAGGAGTTGCGTGAGCGCGACGAGGCCCAGCCAGGCGTCGCGTTCGCGGCCTGCGAGCTCGTCGTTCGTCGTCATGACAGCCATTCTAGCCGATACTTGACGCTTCAACTAACCGGGGTTACCATTTAGTTGAAGCGTCAACAAAAGTAGACGCGAACTCGACAAGGAGAACAGACACATGACCACGGTCAGCATCATCGGGAACGGCAACATGGCGAACGCGATCGGCGGCGTCTTCGCCGCGGGCGGCAGCACGGTGGAGTACCTCGGCCGCGCAGGCGGCTCGGTCGACGGCTCGATCGTCGTGCTGGCGGTTCCGTACCCGGAAATCGACGCGGTGCTCGCCACCTACGGCGACCAGCTCACCGGGAAGACCGTGGTCGACATCACCAACCCGGTCGACTTCGCGACCTTCGACGGGCTGACCGTCCCGGCCGACTCGTCCGCCGCCGCGACCATCGCCGCCGCGCTGCCCCAGGCGCGCGTGCTCAAGGCCTTCAACACGACCTTCGCCGCGACCCTGTCCTCCGGCGTGAACGGATCGCACACGACGACCGTGCTCATCGCCGGTGACGACGACGACGCCAAGGCGGAGCTCGCCGCGCTCGTCCGCGCCGGCGGCCTCAACACGGTCGACGCCGGAGCGCTCAGCCGCGCCCGTGAGCTGGAGGCCCTCGGCTTCCTGCAGATCACCCTCGCCGCGGCCGAGCGCGTCTCCTGGACCGGAGGCTTCGCGGTGGTCGCGTGAGCCCCCGCTGTCGGCCTCCCGCGGGCCCGCGCCGTTCGCCCGGTCGCACTCCTCCCTCCCACTAGGGTGTGGATGTGAGTGAGAGCGGGCGCGCGCCGGGCGTGCGGGAGGTCGCGGCCGCAGCGGGGGTCTCGCGGCAGACCGTCTCCCGCGTCCTCAACGACCACCCGAGCATTCGGCCGGCCACGCGCGAGCGGGTGCTGGCGGCGATGGCCGACCTCAACTTCCGCCCGAACCGTGCCGCGCGCATGCTCACCACCGCGCGCTCGCGCACCATCGGCGTGCTGGCGTCGTCGGCGTCCTCGCTGTTCGGGCCGGCCTCCAGCATCGACGCCGTCGAGCAGGCGGCGCGCGACGCGGGATACTTCGTGACCGTCGCGCACGCGGCCTCCCTCGACCCGGCTGACCTCGGCGCCGCGGTCGACCATCTCGGGGCGCAGTCGGTGGAGGGCGTCATCGTCATCGCCCCGCAGCGCGCTGTGCAGGAGGCCATGACCGCGCTCTCGCTGGCGGTCCCGTCCGTCGCCCTGCACGGGGCCGGGGTCGCGGGCGACGAGGGCGTCTTCGTGGACCAGGTGGAGGGCGCCCGGCTGGCCACCCGCCACCTGCTCGCGGGCGGCCACACCCGGATCGCGCACCTCAGTGGCCCGGGCGACTGGTCGGAGGCGCGGGCGCGCCGCGACGGCTACCTGGCCGAACTGGCCACGGCCGGGCGGGAGCCTGTGGTCTCGCGGGAGGGCGACTGGACGGCCGCGTCCGGCGCGGCGATCGGCGCAGAACTCCTCGCCGACCCGGCGCTGACAGCGGTGTTCTCGTCCAACGACCAGATGGCGCTCGGGCTGCTGCACGCCGCGCGCGAGCGGGGTCGCCGGGTGCCAGAGGACCTCGCGGTCGTCGGCTTCGACGACATCCCGGAGGCCGCCTTCTTCGCGCCGCCGCTGACGACCGTGCGGCAGGACTTCGCCGAGCTCGGCCGCCGCGGCGTCGCGCGCCTGGTGGCGCTGATCGAGGGACGCGAGCTGGCGTTCGACGCGCCGGTGGCGCCGGTGCTGGTGGTGCGCGACTCGGCTTGACACCTCCCGCAGGGGATCGTCTACACTCGTTGAATCAGATGTGACCGGTCACAACGGAGTGAGAACCATGAACCACCAGCGCGACGCCCTCGTCGCCGGACGCACCGCCCTCGGCATCGAGCTCGGCTCCACGCGCATCAAGGCCTGCCTGGTCGACGCCGACGATCCGGCGACCGTCCTGGCCGTCGGCTCCCACGACTGGGAGAACGAGTTCGCCGACCGCGTCTGGACCTACTCGCTCGACGCCGTCTGGTCCGGCCTCCAGGCCGCGTACGCCGCGCTCGTCGCCGACGCGGAGGCGCGCCACGGCGTCCGGCCGCGGACCTTCGGCGCCATCGGCGTCTCGGCGATGATGCACGGTTACCTCGCCTTCGACGCCGCGGGGGAGCTGCTGGCGCCGTTCCGCACCTGGCGCAACACGACCACCGGCCCCGCGAGCGCCGAGCTGAGCGCGCTGTTCGGCGTCAACATCCCGCTGCGCTGGTCGATCGCGCACCTCCACCAGGCCGTCCTCGACGCCGAGCCGCACCTGTCCCGCCTGCACTCGATCACCACGCTCGCCGGCCACGTGCACGAGCGCCTCACCGGCCTCCGCGTGCTCGGTGTCGGGGACGCGTCGGGGATGTTCCCGATCGACTCGGCCACGAAGACCTACGACGCCGAGCTGGTCGCCCGGTACGACGGCCTCGTGCGGGACCGAGCGCTGCCGGGCCTGCGGGACCTCCTTCCCGAGGTCCTCGTCGCCGGTGAGCCCGCCGGGGACCTCACCCCCGCCGGCGCCCTCCTCCTCGACCCGTCGGGAGAGCTGCAGCCGGGCATCCCGCTCTGCCCGCCGGAGGGCGACGCCGGCACCGGGATGGTCGCCACGGCCTCGGTCGCCCCGCGCACCGGCAACGTCAGCGCGGGCACGAGCATCTTCGCGATGGTGGTACTGGAGCGCCCGCTCGCCGAAGCGCACCACGAGCTCGACCTGGTGACGACGCCCGCCGGCGACGCCGTCGCGATGGTGCACTGCAACAACGGAGCGAGCGAGCTCTCGGCGTGGGCCGGGCTGTTCGGGAGGTTCGCGGAGGTCGCCGGCGCACCGGTCGCACCCGATGCGGTCTTCGAGACGCTGTTCCGCGAGGCGCTCGACGGCGAGCCGGACGCGGGAGGCCTCCTCGCGTACAACTACCTGGCCGGCGAGCCGATCACCGGCCTGGAGGAGGGCCGCCCGCTGGTCGTCCGTACGCCGGACAGCCGATTGACCCTCGCCAACTTCGCCCGGGCCCAGCTCTACGGCGTCTTCGGGACGCTCGCCCTCGGGATGCGCGTGCTGCACGCGGAGGGAGCGGCCCTCGACCGGATGTTCGCGCACGGCGGGATGTTCCGGACGGCCGGCGTCGCGCAGCGCTTCCTGGCCGGAGCGCTGGATGCGCCGGTCTCCGTCGCCGACACCGCGTCGGAGGGTGGGGCGTGGGGCGTCGCCGTGCTCGCCGCGTACCTCCGCGCCGCCCGGTCGGGGGTCCCGCTCGACGTCTACCTCGACCGCGACGTGTTCGGAGGCTTCACCGTCGAGACCGTGGAGCCGGACGCGGGCGACGTGGCTGGCTTCGCTGCGTACCTCGCCCGATACGCCGATGGACTGGCCTCCGAGCGCGCCGCCGTCGCGTCGATCGCTCTGAAGGGAGCCGCCCGATGACCACCCCCGAGTCCCCCGCCACCCGCCGCAGCCGCGAGCAGGTCGCCGCCCTCCACGCCGAACTGGTCCGCTACGGTCTCGTCGTCTGGACCGGCGGGAACATCTCCGGCCGCGTCCCGGGCGAGGACTTCTTCGTCATCAAGCCGAGCGGCGTCGACTACGACGACCTCACGCCGGACAACATGATCCTCTGCACCCTCGACGGCGAGGTCGTCCCCGGCTCGGCCGGATGTGACCGGTCACCGTCCTCCGACACGGCCGCGCACGCCTACGTCTACCGGAACATGCCCGGGGTCGGCGGCGTGGTGCACACCCACTCCACCTACGCCACCGCGTGGGCCGCGCGCGCCGAGCCCATCCCGTGCGTCATCACCGCGATGGCCGACGAGTTCGGCGGCCCCATCCCGGTAGGGCCGTTCGCGATCATCGGGGACGACTCCATCGGCCGCGGCATCGTCGCCACCCTCGACGGGCACCGCAGCCGCGCCGTGCTCATGCAGAACCACGGCGTCTTCACGATCGGCCGCGACGCGCGCGACGCCGTCAAGGCCGCGGTCATGACGGAGGACGTCGCCCGCACCGTGCACATCGCCCGGCAGGGCGGCCCGCTCGTCCCGATCCCGCAGGAGGCCATTGACAGCCTCTTCGACCGCTACCAGAACGTCTACGGACAGAACCCGGAAGGATCACTCGCCTGATGCCGACGCTCACGACCTCCCTCGACCGCTACGAGGTCTGGTTCCTCACCGGCAGCCAGCACCTCTACGGACCGGAGACGCTCGCGCAGGTCGCCGAGCAGTCCCGGGGGATCGCCGACCGGCTGGGCGCGTCCGCCGACGTGCCGGTCCGCATCGTCTGGAAGCCCGTGCTGACCGACTCCGACGCCATCCGCCGCATCGCGCTGGAGGCCAACGCCGACGATGCCGTGATCGGACTGGTGGCGTGGATGCACACCTTCAGCCCGGCCAAGATGTGGATCGCCGGCCTCGACGCCCTCCAGAAGCCGCTGCTGCACTTCCACACGCAGGCGAACGTCGAGCTGCCGTGGGGCGAGATCGACTTCGACTTCATGAACCTCAACCAGGCCGCGCACGGCGACCGCGAGTTCGGCTACATCCAGACCCGGCTCGGGGTGCCGCGGACGACGGTCGTCGGCCACGTCAGCGACCCGGCCGTGACGCAGCGGATCGGCACCTGGACGCGGGCCGCCGCCGGTCACGCGGCCACCCGCTCCCTGAAGCTCGCGCGCTTCGGCGACAACATGCGCTTCGTGGCGGTGACGGAGGGCGACAAGACCGAGGCCGAGCTGCGGTTCGGCGTGCAGGTCAACACCTGGGGCGTGAACGAGCTGGCCGACGCGGTCGCCGCCGCCTCCGACTCCGCCGTGGACGCGCTGGTCGCCGAGTACGAGGACCGCTACGACGTGGCTCCCGAGCTGCGTCGCGGCGGCGACCGGCACCAGTCGCTGCGCGACGGCGCCGCGATCGAGGTCGGGCTGCGGTCGTTCCTGGAGGAGGGCGGTTTCGGCGCCTTCACCACCAGCTTCGAGGACCTCGGCGCGCTGAAGCAGCTCCCGGGCCTGGCCGTGCAGCGCCTGATGGCGGAGGGCTACGGCTTCGGCGCCGAGGGCGACTGGAAGACGGCCATCCTGGTCCGCGCCGCGAACGTCATGGGCGCGGGCCTCCCCGGCGGCGCGTCGCTCATGGAGGACTACACCTACGACCTCACGCCCGGCGACGAGCGCATCCTCGGCGCGCACATGCTGGAGGTCTCGCCGTCGCTCACCAGCGCGAAGCCGACCCTGGAGGTCCACCCGCTCGGCATCGGCGGCAAGGACGACCCGGTGCGCCTGGTCTTCACGGCCGACCCGGGCCCCGCGGTGGTCGTGGCGCTGTCGGACATGCGCGACCGCTTCCGGCTCGTGGCGAACGTCGTGGAGGTCGTGGAGCCGACGGCCCCGCTGCCGAAGCTCCCGGTCGGCCGCGCCGTGTGGAAGCCCGCCCCCGACTTCACCACGTCCGCGACCGCCTGGCTGGAGGCCGGCGCCGCGCACCACACCGTGATGAGCACCGCCGTCGGCATCCAGGCGTTCGAGGACTACGCCCGCATGTCCCGCACCGAACTCCTCATCATCGACGAGGACACGACGCTTCGCGCCTTCTCCCGCGAGCTCGACTGGAACGCCGCCTACTACCGCCTGGCCCGCGGCCTCTAGCCGCGCCGTACAGACCCCCGGCCGCCGGCATGTCATCGGCGTCGGCGGCCGGGTCCCACCTCCCTCCCACGCAATCTCTTCCGGAGTTGTGTACGCGACACGCCGTGCCACGACGTACACAACTCCGGAATTGATGGAGGGGGTCAGGAGGTGGGGGTGTGGGGGTTACGGGGGCTTGGAGTTCGGTGAGCCAGTCGGGGCCGGGGGTGTGGCCGGTGGCCTTGAGGTAGACCTCGCGGGTGGGGCCGGTCACGTGGTAGCCGTCGGCGGCGATGCGCTCCATCAGCGCCATCCACGAGTCGCCGATGCCGGTCATGTCGCCGCGGTGCAGCAGCGTCGCCGCGAGCGGGACCGCGGGGAGGTCGACCACCTCGTAGCCGTCGCCGGGCCGCGGCGGCGTCTCTGCCGGGTACGAGATGTGCACCTCCAGCCGCTCGTCGTCCCTGGCCTCGTACCAGAACACGGACGGCGCGAGCAGCGGGCGCCCTGAGGCCTCCAGCGCCTGATCGAGCGCGCCGATGAGCGGGCCGACCATCGGACCGACCAGCTCCGGGCCCATCCCGGGCGCGGTGCCGCTGACGGCGTAGACGGTGACCGGCTCCAGCGCGCGGTATTCGACGGGTGTGGTCATGATCTCTGTTCCTTCCAGTAGGCGGAGGCGCCGCTCCAGGCGGTCGAGCCGGTTCCGGTCGTCGGCGATGCCGGCCGCGAGCTCGGCCCGGCGCTGCCGCAGCACCGCCGTGAGGGCGGGTCGCGAGTCGTCGGACGCGAGCACGGCGGCGATCGCGTCGAGGCCGATCCCGAGCTGTCGCAGCTCGACGATCAGCAGCAGGCTCCCCAGCTGCGCGTCCGAGTACCAGCGGTAGCCGCTGTGCTCGTCCACGCGCGCCGGCGGCAGCAGGCCGATGGCGTCGTAGTGGCGCAGCATCCGGACGCTGACGCGCCCGATCGCGGCGAACTCTCCGATGGTGTACATGATGGAGGCCACGATCCAGCCTGACACGGTGTGAGGGTCAAGCGCCGTTAGGGTGAGCGCATGAGCGTCGCGCGTCGCACACTGATCGGGGCCGGGATCGGCGTGGCCGCCCTCGGCGTCCTCGGCGGGGGAGCGGCGTTCGCCGTGGAGGAGCGGCTCCTCCCCGGCCGCTCGGAGCTGCACCGGCTCCTGGGCCTGAACGGCACGCCCGGCCGCATCCCCGACGTCGCTCCGGGCCCGGCCGTCAGCGGTTCGCTCGTCTCCGCCGCGCGGCTCGGCGCGACCGTCGGCTGGACCGTGAGCTACCCGCGCGGCTCGAAGCCGGGCGACGCCCTCCCGGTCCTCATCGCCCTGCACGGCTTCGGCGGCGACCATCGCTCGGCGTTCGGCTCCGGGCTCGGACTCGACCGCTTCCTCGCCCAGGCGGTGCAGCACGGCGCGCGGCCGTTCGCGATCGCGTCCGCGGACGGCGGCAACACCTACTGGCATCGCCGCGTCACCGGGGAGGACGCGGGCGCGATGCTGACCGACGAGTTCGTCCCGCTCCTCGCGAAGGCTGGGCTGGACACGGCGAAGGTCGCCTTCCTCGGCTGGTCGATGGGCGGCTATGGCGCCCTCCACCTCGCCGGCGTGCTGGGCGCCGCGCGGGTCGCGTCGGTGGTGGCGGAGAGTCCGGCGATCTGGCACACCGCGAAGGAGGCCGCCCACGGCGCGTTCGACGGCGCGGCGGACTTCGCCGCAAACACGCCGTTCGGCCGGGAGGCGTCGCTCGCCGGGATCCCGCTCCGCGTCGAGTGCGGCACGGGGGACGGGTTCTGCCCGAACGTCCAGGACTACGTCGCCGGCCTCCACCCCCGCCCGGCCGGCGGCTTCACCCCGGGAGGCCACGACCTCGACTACTGGCGGCGTCAGGCGCCCGCCCAGCTCGCGTTCGCCGCGTCCCACTTCGCCTGATGACGAGGGGCACGTCGTCGTCACTTTTCTGGCGGAGAAGTGACAACGACGTGCCCCTCGCGTTACGGGTTACTGGTCGTCGGCGACACCGCTGCGGCCGTGGGTCGGCACGACCTGCGTGACGGCGCCGGAGGCGGGGTCGAGCAGTACCTCGCGCTGCTGCGGGTGCTTCCAGTCGAACAGGCCGTTCAGCGAGCCGGCGCGCGCGTCGAACGACGCGTCGCCGATCCGACCCGTGCCCCAGTTGTCCTCGATGAACTTCAGCGGGCTGGTCTGCTCGATCGCGGTGTGGTCGACCTTGTTCTGCGCGGCCCACGGCGAGACCACGAGGAACGGCAGGCGCTGGCTCGGGCCGCAGCGGTCGGCGTAGCCGCCGGCGATCCGCGTCCGGCTGGTGCAGACCGCGGAGTCGACGGCCGAGTCGTTCGAGCCGTTGGCCACGGTCGGCGCGACGTGGTCGTACCAGCCGTCCGAGTCGTCGTAGGTCACGACGACAGCGGTGCTCTTCCAGTCCTTCGACTTCTGGAGGGCGTTGATCTCGTTGACGAGGAACTTCTGCTCGTCCAGCGGGTCGGAGTAGGCGGCGTGGCCGTCCTGGGCCTCCGGGGCCTTGAGGAACGAGACGGCGGGCAGGTTGTTCGCCGCGAGCGCCTTGTCGAACGAGGTCAGGTCGTACTGGTGGTTGGCCTGGTCGGTGTGGCCGATGGCCTGGGTCGACGTCGGCGGCAGGTGGTGCGGGTTCGACGTGGACTTGTAGTACGAGAACGGGTTGTGGTGCGGCGAGTAGTCCTTCGGCGTCGCGCCACCGATGTTCGCGGTGGTCGCGTCGCACTTCGCGTAGCTGCCGGCCTGGCCGTTCCACGCGGTGGTCGGCGTGAAGCCGCCCTGGAACCAGCCCCAGCTGACGCCGCGCGAGTTGAGCAGGTCACCGACGTTCTTGCCGGCCATGCCGACCAGCGCCGAGGTGGAGGTGTGGTCGCTGCCCGAGCAGTCGTCGTACACGGGGTCGGGGTCGCCGATCACCGTTCCGACGCCCGCGGCGTTCTTCGACTGCACTGACGTGGAGGCCGGGAGGACCGCCCCGGTCTTCGGGTCGTAGGCGGTGCCGCCGTGGGTCTGGCCCGAGATCAGGTTGAGCGCGCCGGGGGTCGACGGGCCGAACGTGGTGTCCCACATGTTGTCGCTCATCGAGTAGTTCTGCGCGTAGTTCCACAGACCGGTGACCGTGTTGCCGTCGTAGTAGTCCATGACCAGGCCCGGCCGGCCGAACGCGCCGGTGCAGGTGTCGGTCTCGGTCTTCTGGACGAACATGTCCATCTTGCCGTTGTCCACCGCGGCCTGCTCGGCGGCGTAGCCGTGGTTCTGGTCGCAGGTGAGGGCCTGCGCGGGGGTCAGCCGCTGCGGGGCGTACAGGTTCGGGTTGTCGGTGAGGGTCCCGCTGCTGGCGAGGGTGTTGGTCGCGGGGGTTCCGGGCGCGGCGGTGAATGTCGTGCCGTCGGTGTTGGCCGCCTTCGGGTACGTGCCGAAGTAGTGGTCGAAGGAGATGTTCTCGCCGAAGATCACGACGAGGTGCTTGATCGGGGTCTGGGTCTGGTTGGAGTGGTCGGGGGTCCCGTGGGCCGGGAACGCCGACGCGGGAGCGATGGCGAGGACGCCGGCTCCCACGAGGGTCGCCGCGCCGAGCAGCGCCAGCCCGGCCGAGGCGACCGGGCGGCGGCGCAGACGAGAGAGTCTGGACACGATTTCTGCTTCCTTCTGTCGGTGGGTGTTACCTGATGCCTCCGGCTCACGCGAGCATGCTGCGCCCGAGCCAGTCGGAGGAGTCGCGGGCTCCGGGGAGCGCGAAGTAGTAGCCGCCGCCGAACGGCTGGACGTAGTCCGTCAGCGGCTCGCCGGCGAGCCGCTTCTGCACGGCCACGAACTGCCGGTCGAGATCCTGGTTGAAGGCGACGAAGACGAGTCCCATGTCGAGCGTCCCGTTGGCGTCGACGCCGCCGTCGTAGTTGTAGGCGCGGCGCAGCATCCGCTGGTCGGCGCTCGCCGTCGTGCGCGGGTTGGCGAGGCGGATGTGGGCGTCGAGCTGGATGACGTCGCCGGTCGGGTCGTTCTCGTAGTGCGGGTCGTCGTGCTCGGCCGACGCGGTGAGCGGCGCCCCGCTGTCGCGGCGGCGGCCGATCATGTTCTCCTGCTCGTGCAGGTTCACCCGGTCCCAGAACTCGACCAGCATCCGGATGACGCGGACCACGTGGTAGCTGCCGCCGCCGGTCCAGGAGGGCTCGCGTCCCGTCCCCTGCGCCCAGACGAGCCGCTTCATCAGCGCAGCGTCGTGGACGTCCGGGTTGCTCGTGCCGTCCTTGAACCCCATCAGGTTGCGCGGGGTTCCGCTGGGCCGCGGCGGGGAGACGAAACCGTCCTGCCGCCAGCGCACGCCCATCCCGCCGCGGGTCGCCCGGGCGATCTCGCGGACCGCGTGCGTGACCGCGTCCCGGTCGTCGGCGCAGACCTGCAGCAGGAGGTCGCCGTCGCAGACCTCGCGGCGCAGGGAGTCGTCGGGGAACGCGTCCATCGTCCGCAACCGCGCCGGCCTGGCGGAGGCGAGACCGTAGCGGCCGTCGAACAGGGAGGCTCCCGCCGAGAGTGTGACGGTGAGCCCGTCCGGCACGACCGTGGGGCCGAGGACGCCGGAGTCGCGGGGCGGCGCGGTCAGCCCGGGGTCGGGAGGGGTGCCTCCGGTGGTCAGGAAGCGTGCGCGCTCGGTGATCGTCTTGAGCAGGTCGGCGAGCTCGGCGCGGGAGGCCGCGGTCACGTCGAGCGCGACGAAGGCGGCCGAGCGCTGCACCGGCGTCAGGATGCCCTGCTGGTGCTCGCCGTGGAACGGGGCAGCGGCCGCCCGGACGCCCGGGGGCGCCTGGTGCGCGCTGGCCGCGACCGGCGCCAGCACCGCGCCCGCACCTCCCGCCACGGCGGCCCCTGCCGCGACGCCGGCGCCCGCGGTGAGGAAGTCCCTCCGCCCCAGTCCCGTCACGGTGTCCTCCTCGGGTCGCAGATCGCCGCCACCGGCGCGAGGAGCTCGGCCGTCTCGCTGAGGGCCGCGTCGACGTGCTCGCGCTGGGCCGTGGTCAGCGCCGCCAGCCGGGTCCAGGTCCCGTCGGCGGCGCGGAAGCCCTCCACGAGCTGCTGCGTGGACGCGATCGACTGCTGCGTCGCGGCGAGCTCCGGATACCGCGACGCGAGGAGGTCGTGCAGCGGCGCCAGCGCCTGGGCCGCCCCGCTCAGGTCGGCGTCGATCGTGGCCAGCTCGGTGCCCGAACCGGCGTCGGCCGCGCCGGCGAGCACGTCCCGGATCGCGTCCTCCACGATCTCGTGCGCGCGCAGCCCTACGTCGCCCGGGTCGATCTGCGCCTTCGGGAACTGCGCGAGGAGCGTGTCGACGTCGGCGATGAGCTGCTGCGCCGGCCCGACTACGTCCGCGGCTGCCGCACCGGAGAAGAGGGGCGACTCGACCGCGTGGAAGCCGGTCAGCCCGTGGCCGGGCAGCCCGTCGATCGCCTCGCCGGCCGCGCCGAACGCACCGTAAGCGGCGCCGAGCGTCTCATAGGTGGTGTGGGCGGTCAGCCAGTCGCGCTTCGCCGCCGGTAAGTCGCCCTCCTCGGCGTCGGCCGCGACGGCGACGACCTGCTGGCGCAGGGCGGGCAGGCGCGAGCCGACCCAGGCGCCGTACGCCTTGGCCGGCGGGATGAGGTCGGCACGGGTCACCGGCACCATGCCCGGCGTGAGCGCCGTGCCCGGTGGAGCGGGGCCGACCCTGACCGTCGGCCCGTTCGCCGGGTCGGCGTCCGCGGGGAGGCAGACGAACCGGTACCGTCCCGAGCCGAGCGCCACGCGCGCGTGGGCGTGGGCTCCGGCGCCGATGCTCTCCAGGTCGAGGTAGACCTTCGTGGTGTCGACCGCCTGGAGGTACACCTCGACACCGGCGATGGTGGTGTTGGAGACGTCGAAGGAGATCGTGCCGCCGAGGGCGCGGCCGTCGTCGGCCCAGCCGTGACCGCAGTCGTCGGTGCCCGCGCTGACTTCGACCTCGGAAGACGGCGCAGCGCGCACCGCGGCCGGCCGCGCCGCCACGGCGACGATCACGGCCACCACGACGAGGGCCGCCAGTACGCCGACGAGCGCCGTGAGCCGGGCGCGCTGGGACATGGACGATGAGCCTCCTGAGGAGTGGACAGGAGCGAGCCTAGGAGGCGCCTGTGCGTCCCCGGGGATGCTTCATCCGCTGTTCACCAGACCGTCACGGCGACGGCCCCGAACGGGGGTGGTCGGCCCGTCGACGCCCTCCCGCAGAACGCCTGTCCCACTGGACACGATCCGGATTGCGCGTATCGTTCGTGGATTTGGGTTCTTCAAAAGAGAGCGTGCCCATGAGACGATCGATTCATGAAGGATTCTCACGCTATTGATGTCGCTGAGCCCGCGAGCGCTCACGGCCCCGGTCGTGCGCCTGCAGGAATCCCCCTGACGATCCGCCTCGGTGAGCGCGAGTTCGCCGCCCTGGTCCGCATCGCCCGCCACAGAGAGACGACCGCCGCCGGCCTCGTCGAGCAGCTCGTGCTGCACGCGCTCAGCCGCGCCGACGTCCCGCCGCCCGCCGAGTCCCACCCCGCACGCAAGCACACCACCTACGAGGAGGCCACCGCCGGCTTCCGCGCGGACGCCGGGGTCCACACGCCTCCCGACATGTAGTCGAAGGGCACGTAAACGCCCTCAGGGGACAACTCGTTCATACGACCCGGCGGACCTCAGCGCATGGCGTAGAACCAGCTGCCCCGATAGTCGCGGTCCACCGTCTGCTGGGACTGCACGACGACACCACTTTCGGCCACGTCGAGCGGGGAAAGGCCAGCTTCGCGCAGCACGTCACGAGTGGCCTTGAGGAGTGCGGTGTCGGCGCGCAGATCATCTCGTTCCTGATCGGTGGTCGTGCACAGCCATACACCCGCGCCAGGGAACTCAGGGAACGCTCCAACGAACCTTGTAGCGATCACACCACGCGATCCGAATTGAGCCGTGAGCAACGGCTCTGCACGATCAAGAAGTTTCCACCGTCGGTCACCAGCTGCTGACATGGACCGACTGTATTCGAAGGCGCACAGAGATTTTGCTGAATACGTGCCCCTCGATGGGAGAGCTACAGCTCCGAGTGCCCCAGCAGATGCACCGGGATGCCGAACGACAGCGCGACGCAGACGATCCCGGCGAAGAACACCAGCCCCTGCCAGGCGGGGAGCGTGTCCGCGAGGCCCAGCAGGAAGAGGCCCACCAGGAAGAGCACGAAGCACAGGATGAATGCGATCACATCGCCCATGCCGCAACTATCCACCCGGCCCGGAACGTTGGCAAGAGCGGGAGGTCGACAAGAGCAGGAGGTTGGCAAGACCGATCCTGCGGCGCGATGCTGGCGACGTGGAAGAGAACGCGCGCCCCGGCCCGGTCCGCGCTGCGCTGCGCTTCGTCCGCAAGGCCGGCGTGCTCCTCGCCGACTACGAGTACGTCCTCCGGCATCAGCTCCGGGCGAACTTCGACCGCGACCCTCCCGAGGCGCTCGCCGACGAGGCCGGGGAGGGCGCGCCCATCGTGCTGCTGCCCGGCATCTACGAGACCTGGCGCTTCCTGCACCCGCTGGCGCGCCGCCTCCACGCCGCAGGGCATCCCGTGCACGTGGTCACGTCCCTGGGGCATCTGGGCATGTCGCTTGCGGAGGCGGCCGACCAGGTGGAGCACTACCTCCGCGAGCAGCACCTGAGCGGGGTGACGATCGTCGCGCACAGCAAGGGCGGCCTCGTCGCCCGCCTCCTGCTCGGGAGGCCCGACGCGTCGGCGCGCATCCGCCGCGTCGTCGCGATCGCCACGCCGTTCTCCGGGTCGCCCCTCGCCGTGCTGGTGCCGTTCCCCGCCGTGCGCGCGCTGCGGCCCGGCCATCCCGAACTCGTGCGGCTGGCTGGCGACGGCGCGGATGTCGGCCGGGTCGTGTCGATCTGGGGCTGGTACGACCCGCACATCCCGGGAGGCTGCGCGCTGCCGGGCGCGCGCAACCTCCGGATGCCGGTCGGCGGCCACTTCCGCATCCTCGGCAGCCCGGCCGTCCTGGCGCTCGTGGACGAGCTCACGAGCGGATGAAATCCCGGATTACGACCCTGGTGCGCGTTCGTCGCGCGCCGCTATCCTCGGCCTCGTGACGCGGTCCGCAGCACCCGGCGGACCCCAGGGGGAGGACGACATGACGCGAACGATCGGTCGGGCGCCGGCTCGTCTCACCGGCGGACTGGTCGCCGCCGCGGCGGCTCTCGCCCTCCTCGCCGGCTGCGCCGGCACCCCGAGCGGCGCGGCGCTCGTCGGCACCTGGGGCTCGACGGCCGCGTCGCAGCCGAACCTCACGATCGAGAACGACGGCGCCTTCTCCGGCACGGACGGCTGCAACCGCCTGTCCGGCAAGGGCTCCGTCGACGGCGACACCATCACCTTCGGCCCCATCGCCAGCACCATGATGGCGTGCCAGGGGGTCGACGAGTGGCTGGCGAAGGCGTCCAGCGGGACGGCGAAGGGCAGCACCCTCGTCGTCTATGACATCAGCGGCAACGAGATCGGAAAGCTCGACAAGTCGAAGTGATCCGCTGCCGATAGGCAGGCGCCGCCGACCCGTGGCGGAGCCGAGGCAGAGAGGGGCGGCGCATGGCGCGGCTCGAGTCAGACATCCAGACGGCGAGCGGAGACACCCGGCTCGCCCCCGCCTACACCGGTCGCCTGTCGCGGAAGAGCCCTCCGGCCATCCTGCCGGACGACGCCACCGACCCGGCCAGCACGTACCGGCTGCTCCACGACGAGCTGCTCCTCGACGGCAGCTCGCGCCTGAACCTCGCCACCTTCGTCACGACGTGGATGGACCCGGAGGCCGAGATCCTGATGGCCGAGGCGTTCGACAAGAACATGATCGACAAGGACGAGTACCCGGCGACCGCGGCGATGGAGCGCCGCTGCGTGTCCATCGTCGCCGACCTGTTCCACGCCGATCCGGGTGAGCCGACCGGAGCCGCGACGATCGGGTCGAGCGAGGCCGTCATGCTCGCGGGCCTGGCGCTCAAGTGGCGCTGGCGGGCCAAGCGGGCCGGGGTCTCGGGAGGTTCGGAACCGGGAGGCGTGCCCAACCTGGTCCTCGGCTCGAACGTGCAGGTCGTCTGGGAGAAGTTCTGCCGCTACTTCGAGGTGGAGCCGCGCTACCTGCCGGTCGCCAAGGGCCGGTATGTGATCACCCCGGAGCAGGTCACCGCGGCGGTCGACGAGAACACCATCGGCGTCGTCGGCATCCTCGGCACCACCTACACCGGCGAGCTGGAGCCGATCGCCGCGATCTGCGACGCGCTCGACGCCCTCGCCGCCTCGGGCGGACCGGACGTGCCCGTGCACGTGGACGCCGCGAGCGGAGGCTTCGTCGTCCCGTTCCTGCACCCGCACCTGGAGTGGGACTTCCGCCTCCCGCGCGTGGTGTCGATCAACGTCAGCGGGCACAAGTACGGGCTCACCTATCCGGGGATCGGGTTCGTGGTGTGGCGCTCGCCGGAGTACCTGCCGGACGACCTGGTGTTCCGGGTGAACTACCTCGGCGGCGACATGCCCACGTTCACGCTGAACTTCTCCCGCCCCGGCAACCAGATCGTCGGCCAGTACTACAACTTCGTGCGGCTCGGCCGCGCCGGGTTCACCGCGATCATGGAGGCGCTGCGCGACACCGCGCTGCTCATCTCGAAGGGCCTCGCCGAGGACCCGGCGATCGACGTCATCACGGACGGCTCCGCCATCCCGGTCATCGCGTTCGCGCTGAAGGACGGCACGCCGTACACGGTCTTCCAGGTGTCGCACGAGCTGCGCGCCCGGGGTTGGCAGGTGCCCGCGTACACGATGCCGGACGACGCGACCGACGTCGCCGTGCTGCGGATCGTGGTGCGCGACGGCTTCAACGCCGACCTCGCGGAGGACCTGGTGAACGACGTCCGCGCGGTGTGCGCCGAGCTGGGGGAGCAGGCCGTGAAGGCCGGCGCGACCCCGGTCGCGGCGAAGGCCACCGAGTCCGCGCGCACGCGGACGCACTTCGCGCACTAGCGGGCCGGCGTGAGCGACGGAGGAGGCGCCGGGGAGCGGAGGAGGCTCCTGCTCTCCGACGCCTCCTTCGCTGTCGGCTCGGTGTGCTTCGCGGTCGCGGCGCTGCCGTCGGTCGCGGCCGCGCTGGGCGCGATCGTCACCAACGTGGTGTTCGTGGTCGGCTCGGTGTTCTTCACGCTCGGCGCGGGGTTGGCGCTCGGCGTCCCGAACCGGAGCTCGTCCATCATCCAGTTCGTCGGGACGCTGTTCTTCAACGGGAGCACGACGATCGCGCTCGCCGCGGCGGTCCCCGCGGGCGCGGCCGGGGGAACGGGGTGGCGGCCGGACGCCTACGGGTCGATCTGCTTCCTCGTGTCCAGCCTGATCGCCGTGGCCGCGGTCGCCCGGCAGCACGGGTCGCGCCGGGACGGCACCGGCGCCGTGCTCAACCTGATCGGCTCCGTGCTGTTCGGCTTCGCGGCGGTCGGCGCCTTCGAGCTGCCGGGGACCGACACCCTCCTCAGCCCGTTCTGGACCGGCGTCGGCACGGTCGGCGGCGCCGTCTGCTTCCTCGTCGCTGCGCTCCTCGGTCTGCTGCCGGCCCCACGCCCGATAGCCCTGCGAACGAAGTGACAGGACACGCCGCCTCGCGCGGTGTCGAAGCGGCATGTCCTGTCAGCTGGATTCAGCGAGCGGCGACGGCCTCGAAGTAGGCGCCGGACGCGAAGTCGTCCAGCAGGGTCGGCCCCGTCGGCGTCCAGCCGTAGCGCTCGCGGGTGATCGCGCTGGAGGCCGGGATGTCCATTCCGAAGAACCGGCCGATCCAGCCGAAGTGCGCGTCCACGTCCTCCGGTGCGATGGACTCGACGGGCAGTCCGAGCCCTTCGCCGATCGCCGCCGCGATGTCGCGGGCCGGGATGCCCTCCTCGCCGACCGCGTGCACGCGCGCCGCCGGGGTGGCCTGCTCCAGCGCGAGCCGGACCAGCCGCCCGGCGTCGAGCCGGTGGACGGCCGGCCAGCGGTTGGAGCCGTCGCCCACGTAGCCGGCGACGCCCTTCTCGCGGGCGATGCGCACCAGCTCGGCGCTGAAGCCGTGGTCGCCGCGGCCGTGGACGGTCGGCGAGAACCGCAGCGCGACCGGCCGCACGCCGCGGTCGGCGTACTCGAACGCGAACGCCTCGCCGCCGCCGCGCGGGGCGTCGGGCCCGACGTAGGGCGACGGCACCTCCTCCGTCAGCACCTCGCCGGGCCGCGCGACAATGCCCGAGGCGAACAGGAAGGGCCGGTCGGAGCCGGCCAGCTCGTCGCCGATCGTGGCCACGACGGCGCGCTCGGTGCGGCCGGCGCCGGCGTAGTCGGAGAAGTCGTGCTTGAAGCCGAGGTGGATGACCGCGTCGGACGCCGCGGCGCCGGAGCGGATGCTCTCCAGGTCGTCGAGCGACCCGGGGATGGCGGTCGCTCCGGTGGCGCGGATGCGCTCGGCGGACGCCTCGGAGCGGGCGAGGCCGGTCACCTCGTGACCGGCGGCGAGCAGTTCGGGGACGACGGCGGAGCCGATCCAGCCGGATGCTCCAGTGACGAAGACGCGCATGGGGATGACCTCCCGAGTCATGGGATCGTGATGATGTCAGTGACTGTCGTCAGTGACTGACATCACGATAGCACCGATGTCAGCAACTGTCATCACGTCCCGGAAACCGGCTACACTCATCCCGTGGGACGCTGGACACCGGACGCGCGCGGCCGCCTGGAGAGGGCGGCGATCGAGCTGTACGCCGAGCGCGGCTTCGAGGGGACCACCGTCGCCGACATCGCCGAGCGTGCTGGCGTCACCGAGCGCACCTTCTTCCGCCACTACGCCGACAAGCGCGAGGTGCTCTTCGCCGGATCGACCGTGATGCAGGAGGCCGTGCTCGCCGCCATCGCCGCCGCGCCCTCCGACGCGCCGCCCTTCGCGGTGGCCGCCGCCGGGATGCGCGCGGCCGCCGCGCTGATCGACAGCCGCGGCGCAGACTTCCCGCGCCGCCGCTCGGCGGTCATCGCGGCGAACCCGAGCCTGCAGGAGCGCGAACTGCTCAAACTGGCCTCGCTCGCCACCGCGTCGGGGGAGGCTCTGCGCGCTCGCGGCGTCCCAGAGCCCGCGGCCAGCCTCGCGGGGCAGGCCGCGGTGGGCGCGTTCCACGTGGGCTTCGCCCAGTGGATCGCCGGCCCGGCCGACGCGACGCTGACCTCCCACGTCGACGAGGCCCTCGCGACCCTCCCGACGCTCGCCTAGCGGCCGACAGGGGACGCAACACGCCGCCACGCGTCGCGGATAGCGGCGTGTCGCGACCCCGCTGCAGGCCTCAGGCGAGCACGGCGTCGATCGCGGCCAGCTCGCCGGCCTTCCAGCGCCGGCGCGTGCACCGCGCCGAGGTTCTGCTCCAACTGGGCCACACTGCTCGCCCCGATGATCGCGGACACCACCACCGGGTTCCGCAGCACCCACTGCAGCGCGAGCTGCGCCAGGCTCTGCCCCCGTCCGGCCGCGATGTCGTTGAGCGCGCGCACCCTCGTCAGCACGTCCTCGGTCAGGTCCGACTCGTGCAGGAACACGCTCGTGACGGCGCGCGAGCCCTCCGGTACGCCGTTCAGGTAGCGGTCGGTCAGCATCCCCTGCGCCAGCGGCGAGAACACGATCGCGGCGGCGCCCGCGGCCTCCACCGCGTTCAGGACGCCGTCCTCCACGTGCCGGTCGAACATCGAGTACCGCGGCTGGTGCAGCAGCAGCGGCGTCCCGGCGTCGGCGAGCAGCGCCGCAGCCGCGGTGGTCTGCTCCGGGTCGTAGTTCGAGACGCCGGTGTAGAGCGCCTTGCCCTGGGCGACGGCCGTCGTCAGCGCGCCCATCGTCTCCTCGAGCGGGGTCTCCGGGTCGGGGCGGTGGTGATAGAACACGTCCACGTACTCCAGCCCGAGCCGGCCGAGGCTCTGGTCGAGCGACGACAGCAGGTACTTGCGCGAGCCGAAGTCGCCGTACGGCCCCGGCCACATCAGGTAGCCGGCCTTGGTCGACACCACGATCTCGTCCCGGTAGGCGCGCAGGTCGGTGGCGAGGATGCGGCCGAAGAACTCCTCGGCGGCGCCGGGAGGCGGCCCGTAGTTGTTGGCGAGGTCGAAGTGCGTCACGCCCAGGTCGAAGGCCCGCAGCACGATGTCGCGCTGGGTGTCGAACGACCGGGCCGTCCCGAAGTTCTGCCACAGTCCGAGCGAGAGCGGCGGGAGCCGGAGGCCGCTGCGTCCGGCGCGGCGGTAGGGCATCGAGTCGTAGCGGGCGGGATCGGCGACGAAAGGAGTGGGCATGGGGCCAGCCTAGAGGGCGCACCCACCGCTACCGTTGCCCTGTGAGCGGGGTGACCGGAGGCCGGATCGCGCGGGTGGCGTCGCGCGTGTCCACGATCGAGCTGCTCTTCGACCTCGTGTTCGTGTTCACGATCGGCCAGCTCACCGCGGTCATCGTGCAGCATCCCGGCGTCGAGTCGGTGCTGCGTGCCGCCGCCATCCTCGCCGTGGTGTGGTGGATGTACGACGCGTTCGCCTGGCTCACCAACCAGGCCGTGCCCGACACCGTCCCGGTCCGGCTGCTGCTGATCGCGGCGATGGCCGCGTTCCTGGTGCTGTCGCTCGCCATCCCGGACGTGTTCACCGGGTCGGGCGTGCTGTTCGGGCTGGCCTACCTGACGGTCGTGATCATCCACGCGGGGCTGTTCATCGCCCGGGGAGGACGCGGCTCGGTGCGCGTGATGCTGCGCGTCGGGCCGCTGAACGCCCTCGCGGCGCTGCTGCTGATCGCGTCCGGGTTCGCGACCGGCTGGCTGGAGTGGGTGCTGTTCCTCGCGCCGCTCGCGCTGTTCCTGGTGGGCGGGCTGCTGGCGCGGTCGAGCCCGTTCGCGCTCGGCGCCTCGCACTTCGTGGAGCGGCACGGCCTGCTGATGATCATCGCGTTCGGCGAGTCGATCGTGTCGGTCGGCGCCGGATTGACGGCGTCGGGTCTCCGCCCGCAGGTGGTCCTCGGCGCGGTGGCCACGGTCGCGATGGTCGCGGCGCTGTGGTGGTGCTACTTCTCCGGCGACGACGAGCGGGCCGAGCGGTCGTTCGGGAGGGTCTCCGGGCGGCGCGGCACGACGCTCGCCCTCACCGCCTACTACGTCGCGCACTTCGTGATGCTGCTCGGTCTCGTCGGCGTCGCCGCCGGGCTGCACCTCTCGCTGGAGGACGCCTTCGCGCCCGTCACGCCGGCCGCGGCCTGGCTGCTCTCCGGCGGCGTCGCCGTCTACCTCGTCGGGGACGCGGAGTACCGTCGCGAGCTGCGGCTCGGTCCGTGGGCGTACCGGCTGATCGGAGCGGCCGGAGCCCTCGTGGCCGGCCTCCTCGCGGCGTGGATGCTGCCCCTGCGGGCGGGCGAGCTGCCCGGCATCGCGCTCATCGGGGCGCTGCTGGCGATCGTCGTCCTCGTGCTGGTGGCCGAGCGCTCGCGGCGGTGACGCCGGCTGTCCGGGGGCCTGAGTAGCATGCGGGGCATGGACACGATCGAGTGGCTCCTCGACTCCGACCCGAGCATCCGCTGGCAGGTGCTCCGCGACCTCGCGGGCGCGTCCGACGAGACCGTCGCCGCCGAGCGCGACCGCGTCGCGACTGAGGGCTGGGGCGCGCGGCTCCTCGACGCCCAGGGGCCGGACGGCCGCTGGGACGGCGGCGTCTACCGGCCGGGGTGGGCGCAGGAGGACCGCCCGTTCTTCGACGCCTGGACCGCCACGCACTTCACGCTGCAGCAGCTCGCCGACTTCGGCGTCGACCCGGCGCACCCGCGCGCGCTGGAGGCCGTCTCCCACGTGCGCGACCACGTCCGGTGGGACCACGCAGGCGAGCCCTACTTCGAGGGCGAGACCGAGCCGTGCATCAACGGCGTCGTGCTTTCGCTCGCCGCCTACTTCGGCCAGGACGGGTCGAACGCCGCCGCCACGCTCGCCGGCGGCCGGCTCGACGACGGCGCCTGGAACTGCTGGGCCGAGTACGGCGCGCGGGTCTCGTCGTTCCACTCCACCATCTGCGCGGTGGAGGGCCTCGCCGCCTGGAACGCGACCGGCCGCGGCGACGCGGCGACGGCCGACGCGCAGAGCACGGGCGAGGAGTACCTCCTGGCGCGCGGGCTGTTCCGCCGGCTGAGCACCGGGGAGGTCGCCGACCCGCGGATGACGCTGCTCAGCAACCCGGTGCGCTGGTTCCACGACATCCTGCGCGGCCTGGAGCATTTCCGCGCCGTCGACCGCCGCGACCCGCGCCTCGCGGACGCGGTGGAGCTGCTGCGCGGCAAAGCGGACGCCGACGGCCTCTGGAACCTGGAGAACCGGCACGAGGGCCCGGCCTGGTTCGACTTCGGCGACAACGAGGGGATGCCGAGCCGCTGGATCACCCTGCGGGCGCTGCGGGTGCTGCGCTGGTGGGACGCCGAGGCGCCGGCGTAGGCGCTACGCCGACGCGGCCTCCGCCATGTGGTCCTTCGGCAGCCGGCGCACCTTGGTGCGGCGCTTCCGCCGGTCCGGGATCATCGACCGCATCTCCTCCAGCTTGCCGAAGCACAGCAGCCGGTCGCCCGCCTGCAGCTCCACTCCGCTGCGCGGGTTCGGGACGACGGTGGCGCCGCGGTGCAGCGTGAGCACCGTGATGTCGCGATCCCACAGCCCGGACTCCTTGATCGTCTTGCCGATCAGGTCCGCGTCGCCGTGCACGAGCAGCTCGGCCACGCCGTAACCGCGCGAGACGGTCAGCCGCTGGCGCACGTCGATCTCCGGGAACGCCACCTGGTTGGAGATGAAGTCGATGATCGCTCCGGCGACGTCGAGCCCGGTCGCGCGCTCGATGCCCTCCAGGCCGGGCGAGGAGTTGACCTCCATGACCAGCGGACCCTCGTGGCCCTCCAGCATGTCGACGCCGGCCACGCGGAGGCCCATGATCTGTGCCGACCGCACCGCGGCCTCCTCGTACTCCGGAGTCAGCTCGACCTTCTCGACCGTGCCGCCGCGGTGCACGTTGGAGCGGAACTCGTCGCCGCTCGCCACCCGCCGCATCGCCGCGACCACCCGGTCGCCGACGACGAGCGCGCGGATGTCGCGGCCGCGGCTCTCCGAGATGAAGCTCTGGATGAGCACGTTCTGCTTGGTGGAGTGCAGCGTCTCCACGATCGACTCGGCGATCTTCGCCTCCGGGGCCAGGATGACGCCGATGCCCTGGGTGCCCTCCAGCAGCTTGATGACGACGGGCGCGCCGCCGACCTGCTCGATGGCCATGCGCACATCGGCGCGGCTGTTCACGAAGGTGGTCGCCGGCATCCCGATGTTGTGCCGCGACAGGATCTGGTTGGCCCGCAGCTTGTCGCGCGAGTTGGTGATCCCGTTCGCCGTGTTGGGCGTGTAGACGTCCATCTGCTCGAACTGCCGCACGACGGCCGTGCCGTAGTAGGTGATCGAGTTGCCGATGCGCGGCAGGACGGCGTCGTAGTCGGACAGCAGCCGGCCGCGGTACTGCAGGTCGGGCTCGGGGCCGGAGAGGTCGATCGCGAAGCGGAGGGTGTTGAGCACCTTCACGGTGTGGCCGCGGTCGCGCGCGGCCGCACGCAGCCGCTGGGTCGAGTACGCGTGCGGAGCGCGGGAGAGGATGGCGAGCTTCATCGATGGATCCTGCAAAGATAGGGGGATGGCCGGTGAGCTCCATTCAAACACCCTCGTCGTGGGGTGGCGTGAATGGGCGAGCCTGCCCACTATCGGCATTCCGTGGACCAAAGTCAAGATCGACACCGGCGCCCGCAGCTCCGCGCTGCACGCCTTCGATCTGGAGGAGCTCCCCGGTGACCGGGTGCGGTTCACGGTGCACCCCTGGCAGGACGCCGACACCGACGCCTCGGTGGTCGAGATGCCCATCCACGACCGCCGCGTCGTGCGCAGCTCGTCGGGCCACGCCGAGGACCGGATCGTCGTGCTGCTGGAGCTCGTGCTCGGCGGGCGGACCGTCCTCGCCGAGACCACGCTGAGCAACCGCGACCAGATGGGCTTCCGGATGCTCGTGGGCCGGGAGGCCCTCCGCCAGGGCTTCGTGGTCGACCCGGGCCGCTCGTTCCTCGCCGGCCGGGCGCCGCGGGACGTCCGGCGCCGCAACCGCGGGCGCGCGGTGGAGCCGGCGGCCGCGCCGAACCCGGGCGAGGACCCGCGCCCGTGACGCGAACGGCCGTGTCGTTCAGCCGCGGCCTCGCACTCCTCGTCGCAGCCACGTTCTTCATGGAGAACCTGGACGGCACGATCATCCAGACCGCCGCCCCCACGATGGCCCGCGAGTTCGGCGTCGCGCCGGCCGACGTGAGTGTCGCGATGGTCGCCTACCTGCTCGCCGTGGCCGCGGGTATCCCGGCGACCGGCTGGCTGTCCCGCCGGCTCGGGATCCGGCCGGTGCTGCTGACCGCGATCGTCGTGTTCACGCTCGCGTCGCTGCTGTGCGCGTTCGCGCCGTCGCTGACCCTGCTGACGATCGCGCGCGTGCTGCAGGGCATCGGCGGCGCGCTCATGGTGCCGGTCGGGAGGCTGGCGGTGCTGCGCGACATCGACCCCGTCGACCTCCTCGACGCCATCGCCTACCTCACCTGGCCCGCGCTCATCGCGCCGGTGATCGCGCCGGCGCTCGGCGGCATCCTCTCGGACACGATCGGCTGGCGCTGGATCTTCCTGATCAACCTCCCGTTCGGCGTCGCCGCGATCGTGGCCGGGCTGGTGCTCGTGCCGCACACGGAACGGCAGCGCGACCTCCCGTTCGACGGGCGCGGCTACACGGCGATCGCGCTCGCGCTGGTGCTGCTGACGGCCGGGGCGGAGGGGCTGAGCGCGGAGGACGGCCGGCTGCAGCTCGCCGGCGGCGCGGCCGTCCTCGTGGCCATCGCGGTCGGCTGGGCCGCCATCACCCGGTCGCGCGGCCGGGAGCACGCGCTGTTCGACTGGAGCGTGCTGCGGCTGCACTCGTTCCGCGCCGGGAACATCAGCGGCGGCGTCTACCGCATGATCATCACGGGCGCGCCGTTCCTGTTCACGCTGCTGTTCCAGCTCGCCTACGGGTGGAGCGCCACCCTCGCCGGGCTGACCGTGATCGCGATCTTCGTCGGGAACCTGGCGATCAAGCCGTTCACGACCCCGCTCATCCGCCGCTTCGGCTTCCGCACCGTGCTGATCTGGTCGAACCTGCTCGGGATGCTGGTGCTCGCCGCGTTCGTCGGCATCGGCCCCGCCGCGCCGCTGCCGGTGCTGCTCCTGCTGCTGGTGGCGAGCGGCGTGTTCCGGTCGATCGGGTTCAGCGCCTACAACACCCTCCAGTTCGCCGACGTGGAGGCCGGGGACACCAACAACGCCAACACCCTCGCGTCCGCGCTGCAGCAGGTCGCGACCGCTCTGGGCCTCGCGGTGGTGGCGGTGTTCGTGCGCGCGTCCACTGCGGTGGCGGAGGGTGTCACCGGCTCACCGCTGCCGGGCTACCACTGGGCGTTCGCGCTCGCGGCGGCGCTGCTGCTGGTGCCGCTTGCCGGAGCGTTCCAGCTCCCGCACGACGCCGGAGCCCGGGCGACCGCCCGCCGCTGACGCTCCCCGCGGCCACCCCTCCCCACCCGCCGAGGGGCACGTTGTTGTCACTTTTCGCGCCCGAAAGTGACAACGACGTGCCCTTCGGTGACGGAGTCAGCGCAGGCGCTCCTCCTCTTCGCGTTCGAGGCGCTCCTTCTCGGCGTCCTTCGCCTCCTGCTCCTTCTGGATCTCCTCTTCGCGAGGCGTCTTGTTCGTCACGTCGATCCTCCGTCCCTCGGGCGATGCCCGCATCCTACGCTCGCTCGCCCACCAGCGAGGGGCACGTTGTTGTCACTTTCGGGCGCGAAAAGTGACAACAACGTGCCCCTCGGCGGCATGCGGGAGGGATGGAAGGGCGGTTACTCACGGAGGAGGGTGCGGAGGGTGGTGATGGTGTCGGCCTCGGCGGCGGGCTTGTCGTCGCGGTAGCGCTTGACGCGGGCGAAACGCAGGGCGATTCCGCCGGGGTAGCGCGACGAGCGCTGGACGCCGTCGATCGCGATCTCGACCACGGTCGTCGGCGCCACCCACACCGTCCCCGGCGTGCGGCGCACCTCGATCCGCTGGAACTCCTCGGTCTGCCAGCGCAGCAGCTCGTCGGTGAGGCCCTTGAACGTCTTGCCGACCATCACGAAGCCGCCCGGCTCCCCGAACGCGCCGTCCGGGTCGCGCGCGCCGAGGTGGAGGTTGGAGAGCATCCCGACGCGCCGCCCGGAGCCCCACTCGCACGCCAGCACGACCAGGTCGTAGGTGAGCACCGGCTTGACCTTGATCCAGCTCGCCCCGCGGCGCCCCGCGGCGTACGGCGAGTCGATCGCCTTGACGACGACGCCCTCCTGCCCGGCGGCGAGAGCATCGCGGGAGACACGCTCGGCGGCGTCCGGGTCGTCGGTGACCTCGCCCGGGATGCGGTGCTCGCCGGCGACGCGCTCCAGCTCCGCGAGCCGCACCGACAGCGGCTCGTCCAGCAGGTCGCGCCCGTCCACGTGGAGGATGTCGAAGAACCACGGGTGCAGCAGGGTCTCGCGCCCGTCGGCGCCGAAGCGCGACATCGTCTCCTGGAACGGCCGCGGGCCGCCGTCCTCGTCGAGGGCCAGCGTCTCGCCGTCGAGGACGAGGTCGCGCGCAGGTAGCCGGCGCACGATCTCCACGACCTCCGGGACGCGGTGGGTGATGTCGGCGAGCGTCCGGGTGAAGACGCGTACGCTGTCCCCCGAGCGGTGCACCTGGATGCGCGCGCCGTCGAGCTTGTACTCGACCGACGCGCGGCCGGTCGTCTCCAGCGCGGCCGCGGCGGAGGGCGCGGTGGCCGCGAGCATCGGCAGCACCGGGCGGCCGACCACCAGGCCGACCGCGGCGAGCTCCTCGGCCGTGCTGGTCAGCGCCAGCACGGCCGTCGCGCCGAGGTCGCCCGTCAGCATGGCGGCCCTCCGGACGTCCGGGCCCGGCCGGTCGGCGGTCCGGGCGATGGCGTCGAGGAGGACGCCCTCCAGCGCGCCGGTGCGCATCTCGCCGAGCAGGACGCGGGCCAGGAGGTCCTGCTCGCCCGCGGTCGCGCGGGCCGCGAAGTCGCTCAGCGCGGCACTGCGCTCGCGCGCGGAGCCCTCCCCGCCGAGCGCGGCGAGCTCTCCGAGCAGGGCGTCCAGGTCGAGAACGGTCAGCGTGGGCACGTCTGCGCTGCGCCCGCCCAGCATCCCCCTGACGCTGCGCCACCCGACGCCGACCCGGCCCTGGCGCGGCTTGCCGACCAGGAAGCCGACCGCCGGGGCGATCTCGTCAGGCTGCAGGTCGCCGAGCAGTCCCGCGAGCGCGTCGACCTTGGCCAGTCGCGAGCGCGTTCCCGCGACGGTCTCCAGCGTGGTGACGATCGTGTCGAGGAGCACAAGGCCAGTGTGCCACCGGCCGCCGACGCCGGCTCAGCCCGCCGGCGTCGCGATCCCGCGCCCGAACGTGATCGCCCGCACGATCTGCACGATCCCGAGCACGATGAGGCTGATCCCGGCGAGGATGAAGAGCACCACGATCCCCCACAGTGGGCTGAACAGCAGCACGATGCCCGCGACGATGCTCAGGATGCCGAAGAAGATCGACCAGCCGCGCGACGGCGAGTCGCCGACCTGCGCCAGAGCGACCGCCCCCTCGACGATCCACGCGATGCCGACAAGGATGCCGATGAACGCCGCGAGGAAGGCCGTGGTGCCGGACAGGTTCGCGAACGCGATGACGGCGCCGATGATCAGCAGGATGCCGAAGACGATGTCGAGCGCCCGCGCGCCTCCGCCGATCCCGCGCGCGAAAATGCCGATGCCGAGGTAGGCGATGCCCGAGACGAGCAGCGAGATGGCGATCAGGACGGTGAGGCCGACCGCCGCGGTCTTCGGCCAGAACACGATGATCACGCCGATGATGAGCGCGACGGCGCCGCTGACGCCGAGCGCGACGCGGACGCTGTTGATGGCCGACTTGGTCAGGTCCTGCCCGTTGAGCGAGAACGACGCGAACCCGGATGGTTGAGTGCTGGACATGCTCGGACGGTAGCGCTGCGGAACCGCGCGTGTCTAGAGCCTTTCGGTCGGTGTGAAATGAAACGTCATGCGCCTGACCGCTAGTAGTCCTCGCGCCCCTCGCCGAGCACGGACAGCGTGTCCTGGTCCTCCGACCAGTCCCGCAGGGCGCGTTCGAGCTGGCGGCGCGTCCAGTCGTGGGTCAGCTCGGCGGCGTCCAGTGCGGCGAGCCGGTCGAGGCGCTCGGCCGCCGTCCCCTCCAGGTCGTCCATCTTCGTTCCCCTCTCGGCGATCGCGGCCGTCCGGCGGCGGGTGGGACCAGCCGCTGTCTGCTTGGCGCTGCCCGTGGGGTGGGCCGCCTGAAACCCGGTGCTCCCGCTCTTGTCCGCGGCTCGGCCGGACGGCCTGGCCCGCCGCTGCCCTCATGGTGCACCCGCGGAGGCCGGTCGCGGTAGCCCCGTACGCCAGTCCATACCGGTCGGTATGCTCGCCCGCTACCGCGATGCCCGGACGGCTTCAAGTGCTCTTCGCGACCTCGCAGAGGGTACGGACGGGAGGTCCAGACGGGTCTCGTAACGTCGCCGAATGCCCTCGATCGAGTCAGGCCGGCACCCTGCCGGCCTCGTCGTGGGCGACGGAAAGGATCCACGTGAAGAACACCATCCAGAACACCTCCGGAACCACTCGCACCGCGTTCGGCGCTCGTCGCGTCGTGATCGGCGCCGCCTCGATCGTGGCGGCTGGAGCACTCATCGGCGTGGGGGCGCAGGGGGCTTTCGCGGCCACCGGCGACACCGGTGCTGCGGGCTCCGGCTCGGCGACGGTCTCCACCTCGACCTCGACGGCCGGCGCCTCGGCCTCGACCGGTGGTTCCGCCGGGTTCGACCTGGGCGACGGCTTCTCGCTGTACGGCCAGGCGCACGCCCTGTTCAACGGGCACATCAACGGCGTCAAGGCGCAGAAGCTCGCGAAGAAGATCGTCGCGGACACCCCGGTCTTCTCGCTGCTCCCCGACAGCCTGCAGGGCGACCTGAAGACTCTCGCGAACGCGACGTCGCAGGACCGCACCGCCGACGCCAAGAAGCTCGTCTCCACCGCGCTGAACGGCGGCTACGGCAGCGCCATCCAGAAGCTCGCCGGCCAGCTCAAGGGCGCCACCGAGCGCAGCGACCACCAGGACGGCGACGCCCAGGGCGGACTGGACCTGAAGGGCCTCGACATCAAGGGCCTGATCTCCGGCCTGCAGAGCGGCGACCTCCTCGGCTCCGGCTCGACGTCGGGCGCCACCTCGCAGCTCAGCTCCGAGGTCACCGGAATCGCCTCGGCCGTGACCGGCGACAGCCGGCTCGCGTCGAAGCTCCCCGACTCGCTGCGCACCGACCTGTCGCAGCTCGCCTCGGCTCCGGCCTCGGCGCAGACGGCCGACCTCCAGCACCTCGCGACCACCGCCCTGAGCGGCGGCTACGGCTCGCAGGTGCAGCAGGTCGCCGACCAGATCGAGTCGGCGGTCACCGCGGCCCACTGAGGATCGCAGCGCAGAGTTCGCGCCCTCACTTCCTCGCGGGAGTGAGGGCGCGTCCGCGTGTCCGGCAGGCCCGGAATCGTTCGCAAGGCGGATGCCGCCGGCCCGCGCTCGGGCGCATCATGCGAGCATGTGGTTTCGCAGGATCGTCGTCGCCGTCGCCGCCTACGCCCTGTTCGCGGGCGGCCTCGCCACGCTCTACGTCGTCGAGCAGCAGGCGGGCCGCAACGCGGTGGAGGACGCCCCGCGCGCGCTGCTCTCCGCCGGGGAGGCCACGGCGGCCGCCACGCAGCCCGACCGCGTCGACCTCACGCGCTACCTCGGCACCTTCTGGGTGCACTACGACGCCGCGGGCGACCCCATCGCGGGGAACGGCTACCTGGGCGGTTCGCTCGCCCGCGTGCCGGCCGGCGTGCTGGCGGCGGCCAAGTCGTCGGGAGAGGACGCCGTGAGCTGGGAGCCCGAGCCAGGGCTGCGCTTCGCGATCGTGGCTCAGCCGGCCGGCCAGGACGTCGTGGTCGCCGGCCAGTCCCTGCTGAGGACCGAGCAGCGCGCCGACCGCGTCCTCATCTACATCGCGCTCGCGCTCGTCGCGGGCGCGTTCTTCGTCGCCGCGGCCCTCGTCGCCGACGCCCTCCTGCCCCGCGTCCTTCCTAGATCTAAGTGACAGGACTTGCCGTCTTGGTGGTCGCGTAGGCGGCGTGTTCTGTCACGTAGATGTAGCTCAGCGACGCTTGACGCCGTAGCGGTGCTCGGGGCGGCCGGTCGCGCCGTAGCGCAGCTCCAGCTTCAGCACGTCGCTCTGCTCCAGCTGGGTGAGGGCGCGCTGCGCGGTCGTGCGGCTGATCCCCACCGCCGCGGCGACGTCGTTCGCCGACAGGCTCCCGTCGCCGGCCGCGACCGCGTCGTAGACCGCCTGGAGGGTCGGCGCCAGCCGGCGCAGCTCCTCCGCCTGGCCGGTCGTGGCGGGCCGCAGCAGGTCGAAGACCCGGTCGATGTCGTGCTGCGTCGGCTCGTCGGGGAAGCCGCCCAGATCCTCGTTCGCGCGCCGGAACGCCTGCAGCCGCTCCGCGAGCTGCGCGAACCCGAACGGCTTCACCAGGTAGTGCAGCGCGCCGAGCTGCACGGCCTTGCGCACGGTGGCGATGTCGTTCGCCGCCGAGATGACGATCACCGCGGGCGCCGACGGCTCGCCGAGGAGGCTTCGCACGACCTGGAGGCCGTCGCCGTCGGGGAGGTAGACGTCCATCAGCACGAGGTCCGGCCGCAGCTCGCCCGCCAGCCGGAGGGCGTCGGCCGCCGTGTGCGCCTGCCCGGCGACGCGGAAGCCGGGGACGGCCTCCACGAACCCGACGTGCACGGAGGCCACGCGGTAGTCGTCGTCGACCACCAGCACGCTCAGCGAGGGCGTTGCCGGGTTCCCGCTCATCGTGCGGCTCCTTCCTTGCGTACGGGAGTGGAGGCTTCCGCGACCGTGTGGCGCGGCAGCACGATCGTGAACGTCGCGCCCGGGCCGCCGGACACCGTCACGGTCCCGCCGAGCTTGGTCACGGTCGAGTGCACGAGCGACAGCCCGAGCCCGCTGTGCCGCACGAGCGAGCCGCGCTTGGTCGAGTAGCCGCTCTCGAAGATCCGCGGGAGCTCCGTGCTGGGGACGCCGGGCCCGTTGTCCGCGACCCGCACCGTCACCGACGCCGGCGTCTCCACGACGCTCACGACCGTCCGCCGCGGCGCCGGAGCCCCGGACAGGGCGTCGAACGCGTTGTCGATCAGATTTCCGAGGATCGTCGTCAGCGCCTGCACCCGCTCCGGCGCCTCGCCGAGGTCGGTGTCCGGCGCGATCACCAGCTCGATGCCGCGCTCGTTCGCCTCCGCTGCCTTGCCCAGCAGGAGGCCGACGATCAGCGGCGAGCCGATGTGCGAGCGCAGGGTGGCGTCGAGGTCGGCGGTCGTGCCGCGGATCTCGTTGAGGTACTCCAGGGCCTCCTTCGTCCTCCCGAGCTCCAGGAGGCCGGACACCGCGTGCATGCGGTTGGAGAACTCGTGCTGCTGCGCCCGGATGGACTCGCTGAAGCTGCGCTCGCCGTCCAGCTCGCGGGTCAACCCGATCAGCTCGGTGCGGTCCTGGAGGGTGAACACGGCGCCGTGCGGCCGGTTGCCCAGCTTCACCGGCATCCGGTTGATCACGAGCACGTGGTCATCGGTGATCGCGATCGCGTCCTTGACCTCCGAGGTCCCCGTCAGGGTGTCGCGGATCGGGCCGGCGACCAGCACGTCCGCGAGCAGCCGTCCGCGCGCGCCCTCCGGCAGCCGCAGCAGCCGCTGGGCCTCGTCGTTGACGACGGTGATCCGGCCGGCCGGGTCGATCGCGATCACGCCCTCCCGGATGCCGTGCAGCGTGGCCTCGCGCTCCTGCAGCAGCCGCGCGATCTCGTCCAGTTCGAGGCCGAACGTGCGGCGCTTGAGGAGGCTGGCCAGCCCGAACGACGCGAGCGCGCCGATCGCGAGCGCGAGCACGAACCACGAGCCGTAGGCGGGCAGCTCGGACAGCAGCTCGCTCGCCACCGAGCTCTCCCGGATGCCGACCGAGACCTCCCCGACGATCTGGTCCGACGCCGGCGCGTACAGCGGCACCCGCGCGTTCGCGTTGACGCCGGTCGCGCCGGTGTCGGTGCGCAGGTGCACCTTGCCGTCGGCCGCGACGAAGGGCTCCTCCACCTTCTGCCCGATCAGCGCCGCGTCGGGGTGCGAGTGCCGCACGCGGTTCCTGTCGATCACCACGACGTAGGCGGCGCCGGTGCTGTTGGCGGTCTGCGACGCCAGGTTCTGGATGGTCGCGTCGCAGCCCGTCCCGCCGTGCGCCATGCAGGTCTGGACGTCCGGGATGCCCGCGAAGGTCTGCGCGATCGCGGCGGCCCGCGCCTGGTAGTCGGCGTCGAGGTTGGCGCGCGCGGACTGCGCCAGCAGGAGGAAGCCGACCAGCATCGAGACGACGAGGATCGCCAATTGAGCCAGGAGTATCTGGCTCGAGAGTCGTCTGATCCGTCGTCGCATCACCCGAGATTGTTTCATCTCCTGCTGGGGAGCGCGTGCGCGCAGAATGCGCAAAACCTGCGACAACGCACACAAGCGGGTGAATCGGGCGCAAGCGAGACAGCCGCGCGATCGGCGGGAGAGCATCGGTGATCACACGGCATGCACACGGAACTCGTGCATCCGAAGACAGAGAGGTCTTGAACCCATGGTCGAACACCGACCCAGAAGCGCCGCCGCGGCCCCCGCGGCCGAGGAGGCGGCGCGCATCGACATCGTCGGACTGACGAAACGCTTCCTCACGCCGAAGGGCGAGACCTTCACGGCGATCCGCGACGTGACCCTCACGGTCGAGCCCGGCCAGTTCTGCGCCATCGTCGGCCCGACCGGCTGCGGCAAGTCCACCACGCTCGCGCAGGTCTCGGGTCTGGAGCGGCCGAGCGCCGGCTCCGTCAGCGTCGGCGGCCGGATCGTGGACGGCATCACGAGCGGCGTGAGCTACATGTTCCAGGCCGACTCGCTCTTCCCCTGGAAGACCGTGCTGGCCAACGTGATGATCGGCCCGATCCTCCTCGGCACGCCGAAGAAGGAGGCCACGGCCCTCGCGATGGACTGGCTGCGCCGCGTCGGCCTGGCCGGCTTCGAGGACCGCTACCCGCACCAGCTCTCCGGCGGAATGCGTAAGCGCGTCGCGATGGCGGCCGCGCTGATCAACAACCCGCGCATCCTGCTCATGGACGAGCCGTTCGGCGCGCTCGACGTGCAGACCAAGGCGATCATGCAGACCGAGCTGCTCACCCTGTGGGAGGAGCTGCGGCCGTCGGTGCTGTTCATCACCCACGATCTCGACGAGGCCGTCGCGCTCTCCGACCGCGTGGTCATCATGACCAGCAGCCCGGGGACGGTCAAGGACGTCTTCGACATCGACCTGCCGCGACCGCGCGGCAACGTTCAGGAGATCCGGCACGAGGAGAGGTTCCTCGACATCCAGGGCCGGATCTGGGAGTCGCTCCGTGACGAGGTCACGCGGGCCTACGAGCAGACGGCAGGAGCGGCGGCGTGACCACCATGACGATCGCAGAGAAGAACAACACAGAGAAGAAGGCGGGCAGGCCCGCCTCCGCCCCGCTCGCCGAGCGCGAGACCGAGCTCCGCGTCGCCGGCCGCCGCGCGCACCGTCGTCGGGTCGCTTGGATCTGGGCCGGCCGCGTCGCCGTCGCCATCGTCGTGATCGGCGGCTGGCAGTGGTTCACCTCCGTGGGCTGGGTCGACAAGTTCTTCTACGGCCAGCCCTCCGGAATCTGGGACAGCCTGGTGCACCTGTTCACTCAGGGCACCGCGTTCGGGACCATCTGGGAGAACCTCTGGATCACGGTCCAGGAGGCCTTCCTCGGCTTCCTGCTCGGCACCCTCCTGGGCGTCGTGTTCGGCATCCTGCTCGGCTCCAACCGCTACCTCGCGTCGGTGTTCGGCCCGTACATCAAGGTCGTGAACTCGATCCCCCGCATCGTGCTCGGCTCGATCTTCATCGTCGCGTTCGGCCTCGGCGTCTTCCCGAAGGTGCTCCTCGCCGCCGTGCTGGTGTTCTTCGTGGTCTTCTTCAACGCCTTCCAGGGCGTGCGGGAGGTCGACCAGAACCTGGTCGCGAACGTCCGGGTGCTCGGCGCCTCGCCGGTGCAGGTCGCGCGGCACGTGACCATCCCGTCGGCCATGACGTGGATCATCGCGAGCCTCCACACCGCGTTCGGCTTCGCGATCATCGGCGCCCTGGTGGCCGAGGTGCTCGGCGCCCAGCACGGCGTCGGCCTCATCATCAGCCAGGCGCAGGGCAGCTTCGACCCGAACACGGTCTTCGCCTGCATGGTCATCGTGGCCGTGGTCACGCTCGTGGCCGAGTACCTGATCACCCTCCTGGAGAAGTCCCTCCTCAAGTGGCGTCCGCCGAGCCGGTCCGAGGCCCAGGCGATCTGAGCGCGCCCGACACCCCACCTGTCCTGCAACGAAGCAGAACGCCGGACCCGTCCGGCACGAAGAAAGGAACAACCCCCATGAAGAAGCGCAGCATCGGTGCCATCGCGGCAGCGGGCGTCGTCGTGGCCCTGAGCCTCGCCGCCTGCTCCGGCGGTGGAGGCGGCACCGCGGCGGCCGGCAGCAGCTCCGGCCCCATGCCGACCGTCAAGATGATGGTCGGCGGCATCGACAAGCAGATCTACCTCCCCTACCAGCTGGCCCAGCAGCTCGGCTACTACAAGAAGTACGGCGTCAACATGGAGTTGTCGACCGAGCAGAACGGCGGCGTCGGCGCCGAGGACGCCATGGCCTCCGGTCAGGTGGACATGGCGGGAGCCTGGTATGTCCACACCGTGGACTTCCAGTCCAAGGGCAAGGACGTCATCAACCTGGTGCAGCTCTCGGGCGCTCCCGGCGAGCGGGTGATGTGCAACCCGAAGGCGAACGTCACCTCCGCCGCCGACTTCAAGGGCAAGAACATGGGCGTAACCGACCTCGGCTCTGGCACCGACGAGCTCACCCAGTTCCTCGCCGCCAAGCAGGGCGTGACGAAGAAGGAGTACAACACCATCGCCGTCCACGCCGGCTCGACCGCGATCGCGGCCATCCAGCGCGGCTCCGCGGACTGCGTGATGACCACGCAGCCGACGGTCGGCGCGCTCACCTCGCAGAAGCTCGCCGTCTCCGCGGTCGACATGGCGACCACGAAGGGCGCGACCAAGGCCCTCGGCGGCGCGTGGCCGGCAGCCGGTCTGCTGGCGCAGGCGAGCTGGGTGAAGAGCCACCAGGACGCCGCGCAGAAGGTGGTCGACGCGCTCGTCGCGACGATGCACTGGATCGCGACGCACTCGGCCGCGGACATCGCGAACAAGATGCCGCAGGACTTCGTGCAGAACAGCACGATCACCAAGCAGCAGTACATCGACGGCCTGTCGACCGACAAGGGCCAGTTCCTGCCGGACGGCATCATGCCCGCCGGTGGCCCGAAGGTCATCTTCGACATGGAGAAGACCATCGGCGTCGACACCTCGAAGGTGAAGATCAGCGACACGTTCACCAACAAGTACGCGGAAGCGGCGAACAAGCTGGAGGGCACCAAGATCACCACGACGCCCGCCGGCGCGGACGGCTGATCCACCCCAACGGAAACCCCCGAATCAGCCCGCCCGGTGTTGTCCAGCCATCCAACGCACCGGGCGGGCTTCCATGTGCCCGCCCTCGCCCTCGCCGAAGGGCACGTAAACGCCCCTAAAACGCGCTTTTAGGGGCGTTTACGTGCCCCTCGACGGTGGAATCGGGCGCGTGGCGCGGATGCGTTCGACCGCGCCGGAGCGCAGGCGCTCGTGCTCCACGACCTCCAGCCCCACGGCCTCCACCTCGCCGCGGTGCCGCCGGGTGAGGTGCTCGCCCTGCAGCGGGATGCTGACCCGCTCGATCAGCCACTGCCCGGCGTAGACGAGGGCACGGTCGCTCCGGGTGTGGTCGACCAGCACGACGGACCCGCCCGGCACGACGACGCGCGCCATCTCCCCGAGGGCGATCTCCGGCCGCGGGATCGAGCACAGCGCGAGCGCGCAGACGACCGTGTCGAACTCTGCATCCGCGAAGGGCAGCGCCTCGGCGTCCCCTTCGCGGAGGTCCACGGTTCGCCCGAGCTCCGCAGCCCTGCGGCGCGCGATCGCCAGCATCTCCGGGCTCAGGTCGATCCCCACCACCTCGACCCCCGCCGGATAGTACGGGAGGCTGCGCCCGCTCCCGACGGCGACCTCCAGCACGCGGCCGCTCGCCCGGGCGCCGACCCACTCGCGGCTGCCGGCGAGCATGGTCAGCTCGGCTTTGCCGACCGTGCGGTCGTAGCGGGCGGCCTGGCGGCGCCAGGTCCGGCGCTGGCGTCGGGTCTCCTTGGAGGCGGCCGGGTTCGCGTCGGTCATGGTGTCAGTCTGGCGGCGTCACCCCACCCGCACCAGCGTCGACTGCCACCCCGTCGACCCGTTCGGCGCGATCGGGGTGCGCTTCTCCTCCTGCAGCCTCCCTGCGCGGTCGGTCGCGCGGACGGCGATCGTGTGCGATCCCGAGGTCGCGTCCCAGTCGAGCGACCACTGCACCCAGGTGTCGGCATTGATCGGTGCGGCGAGCATCGCCTGCTGCCAGGGACCGCCGTCGACCTGGACCTCGACCTTCTGGATGCCGACCGTCTGCGCCCAGGCGACGCCCGCGATCTTCGTCGGGCCGGCCGCGAGCGACCGGTCGATCCGGGGCGTGTCGATGCGGCTGGAGAGCTTGATCGGCGCCTTCTCGCTGTAGCCGCGGGGCGTCCAGTAGGCCTGGTCGGCGGCGAACCTCGTCACCTTCAGCTCGGTGAGCCACTTGGTCGCCGAGACGTAGCCGTAGAGGCCGGGGACGACCATCCGCACCGGGAAGCCGTGCTCCAGCGGCAGGGGCTCGCCGTTCATCCCGACCGCGAGGATGGCGTCGCGGCCGGGGTCGGTGAGCGCCGTGAGCGGCGTGCCCGCGGTGAAGCCGTCGATGCTGCGCGACAGCACCATGTCGGCGCCGTTCCGCGGGCGGGCGCGGGCGAGCACTTCGCGCACCGGGACGCCCAGCCAGCGGGCGTTGCCGACGAGGTTCCCGCCGACCTGGTTGGAGACGCAGGTGAGGGTGATCGCGTACTCGCGCAGGCCCATCGCGAGCAGGTCGCGGAAGCTCAGCTCGACGCGGCTCTCCACCATCCCGTCCACGGTGAGCGACCAGCCGGACGGGTCGATCGACGGCACCGTCAGGGCCGTGTCCACCCGGTAGAAGTCGGCGTTGGGGGTGAACAGCGGCGACAGGTCCTTCAGGTGGAGGTCGGCGCCGGCCGGGACCTCGACCCGGTTGGCCGGCGCGGGGAGGTGCAGGGCGGCGCGGATCGCCGCGATCGAGGACGTCGCGGCCGACCCGAGCCGGGAGCCGACGCCCACGACGACCGCGAGAGCGGCGCCCGCTCCGGTGAAGAGCAGGAAGCGGCGCCGGTCGACGCCGGAGGTCGCGCGTTCGCCGCCGATCGCGTCCCGCCAGCGCCGGAGCGCATCGACGAGGAACCGGAGCGCAGCCGCGCCCGCGAGCGCGCCGAGCGCGGACGGCAGGAGGCCGAGCGGGCTCGCGTCGGCCCGCGTCACGGTCGCGACGACCGCGAGCACCCCGGCCACGAGGAACAGGGCGACGCCCACCCACCGGCGCCAGAACTCCAGGATCCCGGCGACGGCCGCCGCGACGAGCACCGCGGCGCCGAGCGAGGACAGCAGGAAGAGCTTGTCGTTCGAGCCGAACAGCTCGATCGCGAGCTCCTTCGCCCAGCGCGGCACGATGTCGATCACGAACGATCCGACCGCGATCAGCGGGCTGGCCTCCCGGGCGGCGACGAGGGCGACGGCTTCGGCCACGGCCACGAAGAGCCCTCCGCTCACCGCGCCCGCGAGTGCGGCCCAGGCCCAGGCAGCGCGATGTCTTCTGCGGTTGGTCACGACACCTCTTCGGCGCGGAGGCCGCCGCGGATTGGCGGAGGGGCGCCGGACGCGGGTTCCAATCCGATCCGGCCCCCGGGCCGAACCCCTGTTGACGGCCGCCGATGCGGTCTCCCGATCTGCACCGGTTCGAAGCAGCCTCTCGAAGGAGAAGAAACATGCGATCCACAACGCGCACCCGCCTCGCCGCAGCCGGCATCCTCGCCGCCGCCGCGCTCGCGCTCACCGCCTGCTCGTCCGGAGCCGGCTCCTCGACCACCGACACGAGCTCGTCCATGCCGAAGTCGTCCCCGTCGGCGTCGTCCTCGATGGACCCGGCGGCCGACCTCGTCGGCCCGGGCTGCGCGACCTACGCCAAGCAGGTCCCCTCCGGCGCCGGCTCGGTCCAGGGGATGGCCCAGGACCCGGTCGCGACCGCGGCGAGCAACAACCCCCTGCTGACCACCCTGGTCGCCTCCGTCTCCGGAAAGCTCAACCCCAAGGTGAACCTGGTCGACACCCTCAACAGCGGGCAGTTCACGGTGTTCGCCCCGGTCGATGACGCCTTCCAGAAGATCGACCCCGCAACGATCGACACACTGAAGACAGACGCCGGCGCTCCGACGCTGACCAGCATCCTCACCTACCACGTCATCCCCGGCCAGCTCTCGCCGAAGGACATCGTGGGCACCCACAAGACGGTCGAGGGCGGGACCGTGACGGTCACCGGTTCCGGCGACAACCTCAAGGTGAACGACGCCAACGTCATCTGCGGCGGCGTCCACACGGCGAACGCGACCGTGTACCTCATCGACTCGGTGCTGATGCCCCCGGCCAAGTAAGGCTGAGCTGCGCACCCTCAGCGCACACGATCGAAGGGCACGTCGTTGTCGCTTCCCGCCCGGGAAAGCGACAACGACGTGCCCTTCGGTTCAGCTGCTCAGCGCTGCTCGCTGGTACGTCCTTGCTTCCGGACGCTGCTCAGGTCGGCCGGCGGCCGCCGGAACAGCCGCCACAGCGGCGGCGCCGCCACGAACCCGGGCGCAGCCCGCAGAGCGGCCTCCACCCGGAGCAGGGCGTCCTCGTCCTCCGGCAGCGCGGCGATCGTCCGCCGGACATCCCGCGCGAAGTGGCGGCTCTCACTGCGTTCGGACATCAGGATCGCCTCCCGTACTCGTCGTCGTCGCCTGTGCGGGCCGCTCGGTCTCGGGTCCGTCCTGGCCGGGGAGCAGTTCCACGCGGGTCTCCTAGTCGTTCATCGTGATGTCGGGACGGGCGGTGTCGGCGTCGGACTCGGGGTGCGCCTCTGCCTCCCGCTGCGTCGCCGCCCAGCTCGCGAGCAGCTTCAGCGCGTCCTCCGACGGCGTGCCGGGATCGGCCGTGTACACGTTGATGCGCAGGCCCGGCTCGCCCGGCAGCTCGAACGCCTCGAAGGCCAGGTCGAGGTCGCCGACGATCGGGTGGTGCACCCGCTTGCGGCCGGTGCGGTGGTACTTGACGTCGTGCCGCGCCCAGCGGGTGCGGAACTCCTCACTGCGGGTGGACAGCTCGCCGACGAGGTCGGTGAGGTCCTTGTCGTACGGGTTGCGGCCGGCGGCCGAGCGGAGGATGGCGACCATGTCGTCGGCGGCCCGCTCCCAGTCCGCGTAGAACGCGCGCGACTTCGGGTTGAGGAACGTGAAGCGCGAGGCGTTCGGGGGCTTCACGACCTCGGACATCAGGTCCACGTACAGCGCCCGGCCGAGCTCGTTGGCGGCGAGGACGTCGCCGCGGTCGTTGCGGACCCAGGCAGGGGCGCCGGTGATGGCGTCGATGACCCGCTGGAGGCTGGGGCGCACCGTCTGCGGGGAGCGCCGGCGGCGGATCCGCGGGGCGACGTCGGCCGCCCGCGCCAGGTCGTAGAGGTGCGCGGTCTCCGCCTCCTCGAGCTGCAGCGCCCGGGCGAGTGCCTCCAGGACGCTGTCGGAGGCGCCGGACAGGTTCCCGCGCTCCAACCGGGTGTAGTAGTCGACGCTCACGCCGGCGAGCATCGCGACCTCCTCGCGGCGCAGCCCGGTGACGCGGCGGTTGCCGCCGTAGGCGGGCAGCCCGGCCTGCTCCGGCGTGAGCCGGGCGCGGCGGGAGGTGAGGAAGTCCCGCACGTCGTCGCTGTTCGTCATAGCTCGACGCTACGCCGCGCCGGACCCGCGAGGGAGGCACTGGCACGACCTCCCTGCCTTCCGCCGACGCGCTTAGCGTGATGACCATGACCATCGAACTCACCCTCAACAACGGCGTCACGATGCCCGCGCTCGGGCTCGGCGTCTTCCAGAGCCCGCCCGAGGAGACCACCCAGGCGGTGCAGGCGGCCCTCGCGACCGGCTACCGGCACATCGACACCGCCGCCGCGTACGGCAACGAGCGGGAGGTCGGCGAAGGCCTGCGCCGCTCCGGAGTCGACCGCGCCGACGTCTTCGTGGAGACCAAGGTCTGGGTGTCCGACTACGGCTACGACCGGACGCTGCACGCGTGGGAGAAGGCCACCGGGAAGCTCGGACTCGATCAGCTCGACCTCCTCATCCTCCACCAGCCGGCGCCCGACCGCTTCGAGCAGACGATCGAGGCGTACAAGGCGCTGGAGACCCTCCTCGCCGACGGCCGCGTCCGCGCGATCGGCGTCAGCAACTTCATGCCGCACCACCTGGACCGGCTGCTCGCCGAGGCCGGCGTGGTCCCGGCGGTGAACCAGGTCGAGCTCCACCCCTACTTCACCCAGCCGGAGGTGCAGGCCGCGGACGCCGCGCACGGCATCGTCACGCAAGCATGGTCCCCGATCGGCGGGATCACCTTCTACCCCGGCTGGGGCGAGCAGCGCCGCAACGTGATGGAGGACCCGGTGCTCGCCGACCTCGCCGCCGCCCACGGCAAGACCCCGGCCCAGGTCATGCTGCGCTGGCACCTCCAGCAGGGCCGCTCGGCCATCCCGAAGTCGGTGAACCCGCGCCGCATCGCCGAGAACTTCGACGTCTTCGACTTCGAACTGACCGCCGACGAGCTGACCCGCATCGACGCGCTCGACGCGGGCGTGCGCAACGGCCCCGACCCGGACGTGGCGCGCCCGGAGCGGTTCGCAATGCCGATCCCGGAGGCGTGAACTCCTCCACGCCGGCAGGAAGATACCCCCGACACACCCAGTGAGCTCCTTCCGAAGCTCGTTCGGAAGGAGATCCTGGCGTGTCTTCCTGCTGAAGCCACCGCCCCAGCCCGGGTCTACACTCGGGTCCCATGTCCAGGAAGCACCGCTCCTCCCCCGACGAGGAGGCCGTCGAGCGTTACGAGTTCGTGCTCGCGACCGGCCAGCCGGACCAGCTCGTCCAGGTCCACGCCGAGGCGTTCGCAGCGCTGACCGACGACCAGCGCGGCGACCTGCGCACCCGCCTCGCGGAGAGCGTCGACGAGGCCGACCGTCCGGTCGACGGCCGTCCCGACTCCCTCGCGCGCGTCGCCACCGACCTGGAGGTCACCCGCCCCGGGAGCCTCGAACGCGTCCTCGGGCCACTGCTGCCCGCCGTCGCGGCCTCCGTCATGGTGTCGCCGCTCGCGATCGCGCTGTTCCCCTACGGCTACGCTTCCGGGAGCTCCGTCTGGCAGGACGACGCCGACGACGACAGCCCGCTCCTGTGACCCCGGAGCCGAACAGCGTCTATCGCAGCAACTGGGCCGGACGCGCTCGGCACCCGGCATCGGACCGCGAGCGGGCGCACCCGGAGGGGCGACGGCACCGCGGCGCTGAACTCGCGGCGTGACAGAGGGTGATGCGCCGGACGCGGCGCACGACGACGCGCCGCTTGTCGTGCCGCCGGGAGTGCCGCTGCGGGTGTGGGACTGGCTGCTGCTCCCCATCATGGCCGTGGTGTGCGTATCGCTGCTCGCCTCGCTGCTCCCGCCCTCGCCGCTGAAGGCCTATCTCGCGGCCAGCGGCGTGCTCGTCGTCGCTGCCGCGGTGGTGCAAGGAGTCAACGGGTATCGGCTGTACGTCGGCTGGTCGGAGGCGGACATCCTCCGGTATCGGCGTTCCGTCACCGTCACCGTCGCCGCGCTCGGCATCTTCTGCCTGTTCAGCCTCTACGGCGCCTTCGCGTTCGCCGGGCTGGGATACCGGCTCGCTGAGGACCCTGCCGAGTCGCTACAGCACGTGCGCGCCTCGCTCTCGGAGCGCGCCTGGAAGCGGCTGACCGTCACCGCGGTGATCGTCGCGGTCGTCGCGATGGTCGCTCGTCCTCTGGCGTCGGCGCTCGGCGGTGTGATCGGCGTCACTGCCGTGTTCGTCTGGGTGGTGGCGTCGATCGCCGCCGGGTTCGCTTATCGCTCGCGACCCGAGGGGCACCGCTTCTTCTGACCGTGCGGAGGGTCGCGATGCGGTGAGGGCCGCCGCTCAGGGCGCGGTCCGCGCACCGCCCTCGGAGGCGCGGGCTACCACCGACGGGGCGCCGCCCTCGACCATCGCGACCGCCCGCAGCATCCTCCGCAACTCCCCGGCATCCGCGCTCCGCAGCGGCCCCAGGAACTCCCCTCCGCCGCCGCATACGCAGCCTCCGCAGCCGCGTTCGTCGCCTGCCCGCTCGCGGTCAGCGCGATCTGGTTGCGCCGGCGGTCCGCCGGGTCGGGCCGGCGGGTCACGATCCCCTTGTCCTCCAGCGCGTCGAGCACCGCGACCATCGTGGTCGGGTCGACGCCGAGGAGGCCGGCGAGCGCCTGCTGCGACAGCGGCTCGCCCGCGGCCAGCACCCGGAGGACGCCGAACTCCTTGCGGTCGAGACCGTGCGGTTCGAGCGCGGCGTCCGCGAGTGCCATCAGCCGTTGCTGGGCGTGCTTGAGCAGGGAGGCGAGGAGCTCGCTCGGGTCGCCGGCCGCCGGCCTCTCGCTGGACATGCAGAAATCATAGCGTAGGCTGATCATCAGCGACACAAACGATTGTGCCCGCGAACGTTACAGGAGACCCGCATGAGCATCGAGCTCGAACAGACCCCCGCCCTCGTCGTCATCGACCTCCAGACCGGCATCCTGGGCTACCCCACGGCGCACCCGATCGAGCAGGTCGTCTCCAACTCGGCGCAGCTCGCCGCGGCCTTCCGCGCGAAGGGCCTCCCGGTGGTGCTCGTGAACGTCGCCGGGACCGCGCCGGGCCGCACCGATCGCGGCAAGGCGACCGGACGCGCCGGAGGCCAGACCCTGCCCGCCGAGGCGACCGCGCTCCTCCCCGAGCTCGATCAGCAGCCGGGCGACATCACCGTGACCAAGCGCACGCTCGGCGCCTTCCTCTCGACCGACCTCGACGCCAAGCTGAAGGAGGCCGGCGCGACCCAGATCGTCCTTACCGGCGTCTCCACGACCTCCGGCGTCGAGTCGACCGCCCGCTCCGCGTACGAGCTCGGCTACCACGTCGCTTTCGTCACCGACGCGATGAGCGACGCGCTGGAGGCGCACGAGGCCTCCATCGCGCACCAGTTCCCGAAACTCGGCGAGCTCGGGACCACGGCCGAGGTGCTGGAGCTGGTCGCTGCGCGCGACTGAGCCGGCCGGCCGTCTAGCCCGCGTCCGGCCGGACCGTGCTCGCCCCGAACCGCATCCCCACCGGCAGCACCACGCGCTCGTGCCGGTGCCCGGGCTGCGCCTCGTCCAGCACCAGCCGGATCGCCTCCTCGCCCATCCGGTAGCCCGGCAGCGTGATGGAGGTCAGGCTCACCCAGTCGGACTCCGCGCCGTCGTGGGTGCCGTCCAGCCCGATGAGCGCGACGTCCTCCGGGATGCGCAGGCCGCCGTGCTCGCGGAGGACGTGGAGCGCGCCGAGCGCCAGGTCGTCCGTGATGCCGACGAACGCGAAGCGCTCGCCGTCGCGGCGGCCGGCCAGCAGGTCGGTCATCGCCGCGCGTCCGTGCTCGGCGCGGAAGCCTCCCGTGGTCACCTGGGTCAGCTCCAGCCCGAGCGTCGCCGCGGCCTCCTCGACGCCGCGGCGGCGGTCCGCGATGGGCTGGGCGGCGTCGGGCGGCGACACGTAGAAGACGCGGCGCACGCCGATGGCGGCCAGGTGCTCGGCCGCGATCCGCCCGGCCTGCCGGTTGTCCATCAGCACAGAGCACCAGTCGCCGGGCTGGTCGTAGTTGATCACCACGATCGGCCGGACGTGGCCGCGGATGCGGTTGATCCCGTCCGTCGGGTCGCTCATCGCCGCGTAGAGGATGCCGCTGGTGCGCTCCTCCGCGAAGTAGTCGAGGAACTGGTCCTGCTGGTCGGTGACCACCAGCGGCTCGAACGACTCGAACGCGTAGACGGCGTTGGCCATCAGCAGGCTCAGGCCCTTCCGGCCCGCGGTGATCTGCGCGCCGCGGGAGATGTCCACGAACAGCCGGTTGAGGATGTCCGGCACGATGAGCCCGATGCCGTCGCTCCGGCTGCGCTTGAGGTCGCGCGCGGCGGCGTTGCGGATGTAGCCGAGCGACTCGATCGCCGCCCGCACCTTCTCCCGGGTGCCTGGCGCGACGCGGGAGGGCTGGTTCAGCACGTTGGACACGGTCGCCAGCGACACGCCCGCCGTGTCGGCGACGGCCTGCATGGTGGGCAGCTTCCCGTCCGTCACTGCGTGTTCTCCGACGTCATGGCGTGTGGCTGCTCCGGTGGGGTGGGTCGGTCTGTCCGTCATCATCTCACGCACCCCGCGCGCACCCGGCCGCTACTCCGTCTCCTGCCGCGCCCGGAACGCCACCATGTTCATCCGGTTGCCGCACCGCACGCTGCAGAACCGCTTGGACCCGTTGCGGGACAGATCGAGGACGAGCCCGTCGCAGTCGAAGGCGGCGCAGCTCCGCAGCCGGTCGTTCTCGTTCGAGCGGATGACGTCCACCAGCGCGAGCGCGACCTCCACCCGGATGCGTTCGGCAAGCGGCGCGTCGAGGGACGTCGCATGCAGGTGCCAGTCGAAGCCGTCGTGCCGCATCAGGTAGGGGGAGGCGTGGGCGTCGGCGAGCATGGCGTTCACCTCGGCGACGGCGGCGTCGCGCTCCATCGTCCAGGCGCGGCGGAGGCGGTCCCGGGTCTCGTGCACCTGCCGGAGCTCGGCCTCGTCGCCGTCGATGCGCCCCGAGTACTGGTTCTCGTGCAGGAGGGCGACGAGCTGCGCAGGGGTGGCGAGCTCGTCCTCCCCGCTGCGGGAGGCCGTCGGGACGGTGTTGCACAGGGTCACCGCGAACTGGAGGGCGTCCTCCGCGTCAGGGGCAAAACGCAAGTTGACTCCTTACCTCGCCGGGTACTAGCGTCAGGATCATAACCCACTACGGTCCTGACGCGAGCGCTTCCCGTGCCGCCGGGACCCGTCCCACGCGCACGCAGGAGGCCTCCGATGGCACCGAACCAGACATCCAGGGGTCTCGTCGTCGCGGTCGTCGCCGCCGCGTCGTTCGGTCTGTCCGGAGCGTTCATCAAGCCGCTGCTGGAGAGCGGCTGGTCGCCGGCCGCCGCGGTCACCGCGCGCGTGCTGATCGGCGGCGTCGTGCTGGCGCCGTTCGCGATCCTCGCCCTCCGCGGCCGCTGGGGCTCCCTCTGGCGGGGACGCTGGCGCCTGCTCGGGATGGCCCTGGTCGGCGTGGCGGGGACGCAGGTGCTCTACTTCGCCGCGATCGAGCGCATCCCGGTCGGCACGGCCATCCTGATCGAGTACCTGGCGCCGGTAGTGCTGGTGCTGTTCGTCTGGGCCCGCACCCGCCGGGCGCCGAAGGCCGTGGTCCTCGCCGGCTCGGTCGTGGCGATCGCCGGGCTGCTGCTCGTCGTGTCCCCTGGCGGCGGAAAGCCGCTCGACCTCGTCGGCGTCGCGCTCGCGGTGACCGCGATGCTCGGCTGCGCCGGCTACTACATCATCGCCGCGCGCCCGTCCGACGGCCTCCCGCCGGTCGCCCTCGCCGCGGGCGGCCTGCTCGCGGGCGGTGTGGTGCTGGCCGCGGTGAGCGCCACCGGCCTGCTCCCGTTCGTCGTGAGCACCCGCGACGTCGAGCTCTTCGGCGGACACGCGCCGTGGTGGGTTCCCCTCGCGGTGGTCGGTGTCCTCGCCACCGCACTGGCCTACGCGTCGGGCATCACCGCGGCGAACATGCTGGGCTCCCGGCTCGGCTCGTTCGCCGGGCTGCTGGAGGTCGTGGCGGCGACGTTCTACGCGTGGCTGCTGCTGGGGGAGTCGCTGAACGCGCTGCAGCTGGTGGGCGGAGTGCTCATCCTGGGCGGCATCGCGCTGGTCCGCGCCGACCCCACGGCCCCCGAGCCCTCCACCCCCGAGCCCATCTCCACCACCCCCGACCGTCGAAGGGCACGTCGTTGTCACTTCCGGCCCTCCCAAGCGACAACAACGTGCCCCTCGGCTGACGGTCGGGGAAGCGTGCGCGACCTGGATAGGATGAGCGCGGGTTGCCACGAGGCAAAGCGCGGAACAGCACGGAGCGGGGGAGCATGGCGGCGACACGTCGTGAGGTGGCGGAGGCCGCCGGCGTCTCCGTCCGGACCGTCTCCAACGTCGTCAACGGTTTCGACCACGTCGCGCCGGCGACCCGGGAGCGCGTCCTCCGCGTCATCCACGAGCTCGAATACCAGCCGAGCGAGCTCGCGCGCAGCCTGAAGGTGGGGCGGTCCGGGCTCATCGGGTTGATGCTGCCCGAGCTGGACACCGCCTACTTCGCCGAGCTCACCCGCGCTTTCGTCGAGGGCGGCGCCGAGCGCGGGCTCACCGTCGTCGTCGACCAGACCGACGGCGACCGGGAGCGCGAGCTCGCCCTGCTCCGCCGGACCGCGGGCGGCTCGCTCTTCGACGCGCTCGCCCTGAGCCCGCTCGCCCTCCGCGCGGAGGACCTGGAGGCGCTCGCCGCGGGGCCGCTCGTGTTCCTCGGCGAGGATGAGTTCCCGGGTTACGACAAGGTGATGATCGACAACTTCCAGGCCGCTCGGGAGGCCGTCGAGCACCTGCTTGCCCAGGGCCGCCGCCGCATCGCCGCGATCGGCGCCGAGCGCAGCCACCGCGCCGCCAGCTCGCAGCGCCTGGAGGGCTACCGCGCCGCGATCCGCGCGCACGCCGACCTCGGCCTCCCCGAGATCGTGGAGTACGTGGAGGGTTTCCGCCGTCCGGAGGGTGCCGCGGCGATGCGCCGCCTGCTCGACAGCGGCGAACGGTTCGACGCGATCTTCTGCTTCTCCGACGCCCTGGCCCTCGGCGCGCTGCGGACGCTGCATGAGGCGGGGGTCTCGGTGCCCGACGAGGTGGCGGTGGTCGGCTGGGACGACATCGAGGACGGCCGCTTCTCCATCCCCTCGCTCACGACGGTGAGCCCGGACAAGCAGTGGCTGGCCGAGACGGCGCTCGACCGCATCGTGCGGCGGCTGGCCGGGGAGGCGCTGGAGCCCGAAGTGCTCGTGGCGCCGCACCGGCTGGTGGTGCGGGAGAGTGCGCCGGTGGTGGGGGCTCCCGAGTGATCGTCGCCCTGTGATTCCGCACATTTTCCAGAATGTGTTTGCATCGAGGCAAATCGCGCGCTAGCATCCTGATCGTGCCATTTGCATCGAGGGAAATTGAACAGGGCGGCGACGCGGCCGACTCGCAGGCCGTGCCGCGCCCGGAGTACCCGCGCCCGCAGTTCGTGCGCGACCGCTGGCTGAACCTCAACGGCGTGTGGAGCTTCGGCTTCGGCGCGGCCGAGGCGACGGAGGCCGCCGGCACCGCCGCTCCCGCCACCTGGACCCTCGACCGCGACATCCTCGTCCCGTTCGCCCCCGAGTCCGAGCGCTCCGGCATCGGCAGCACCGACTTCCACCCCGCGGTCCGCTACCGGCGCACCGTGGAGGTCCCGGCGGCCTGGGCCGACGACCGCCTCCTCCTCCACTTCGGCGCGGTCGACTTCGACACCACCGTCTGGGTGGACGACATCGAGGTCGGCCGGCACCGCGGCGGCTTCACCCCGTTCACGATCGACATCACGGACGCCGTGGCGGGATCGCCCAGCGCCACCTTCACCCTCTCCGTCCTCGCCGAGGACGACCACCTCACCATCCAGGCGCGCGGCAAGCAGTCCCGACGCCCCGAGAACTACGAGGCCTTCTACACGCGCACGACCGGCATCTGGCAGACGGTCTGGATCGAGCCCGTCGCCCCGGCGCACTTCGGCCGCCCGGTGATCCGTCCCGACCTCCCGTCGTCGTCGTTCGCCGTCGAGCTCGACGTCGCCTCCCCGGCCGCCGGGCTCACCGCGCGGGTCGACATCAGCGACGCCGACGGCCTCGTCATCACCCGTGAAGTGGAGGTGACGGCGCAGGTGAAGCCGGTCCTCACCCTCCCGATCCCCGCCGACCGCCTCCGCACCTGGTCGCCCGAGGACCCGCACCTCTACACGGTCCGCTTCACCCTCCTGCGCGGCGGGACCGTGGTCGACGCCCTCGACAGCTACGCCGGGATGCGGTCCATCGCCATCGACGGCCGCCGCGTCCTCCTCAACGGCCGCCCGGTCTTCCAGCGCCTCGTCCTCGACCAGGGCTACTGGCCCGACACCCTGATGACCGCGCCCAGCGACGACGCCCTCGTCGCCGACATCGAGCTCGGGATGGCCGCCGGCTTCAACGGCGCCCGCCTCCACCAGAAGGTGTTCGAGGAGCGCTACCTCTTCCACGCCGACCGGCTCGGCTACCTGGTCTGGGGCGAGTTCGCCGACTGGGGCGCCAAGGTCGGCCCGGGCGGCCCGCAGGAGCCGACGCTTTCGTTCATCGCCGAATGGGTGGAGGCGGTCACCCGCGACCTCTCCCACCCGTCGATCGTCGGCTGGTGCCCGCTCAACGAGACGTTCCAGCCGATGACCGACCGGATCACCGTCCTCGACGACGCCACCAAGGCGCTCTACGCGGTCACCAAGGCGATCGACCCCACCCGTCCGGTGATCGACGCGTCCGGCTACTCGCACCGGGTGCCCGGCGCCGACATCTACGACTCGCACCTCTACGAGCAGGACCCGGACGTCTTCGCGCAGCGCATGGGAGAGCCTCGCCGACGGCCGCCCGTACGTCAACACCGCGCTCGACGGCGCCGAGTGGTCCGTCCCGTACGCCGGACAGCCGTACTTCTGCAGCGAGTTCGGCGGCATCTGGTGGTCGGACAGCGACCGCGCCGGCGACGACTCCTGGGGGTACGGCGAAGCGCCGCGCACCCGCGAGGAGTGGGTCGACCGGTTCCGCCGGCTCGTGGACACGCTGCTGGACGACCCCGGCATGTTCGGCTACTGCTTCACCCAGCTCACGGACGTCTTCCAGGAGAAGAACGGCGTGCTCGACTTCCGGCGCGTGCCGAAGTTCGACCTCCGGCTCCTGCGCGACATCCAGTCGCGACCCGCGGCCTACGAGCGCGACGACGTCCCGCCCCTCGAACCCTGAACCGAGGCGCGGGCCCGGCTCCACAACCCCCGCACCACCCGCCACGCAACGCACCACCTGACAACACAGGCACCACACAAAGGAGTGGACACCCATGCGCAAGAAACTGATCCTCGCCGCCGCCGCCGTCTCGGCGGTCGCGCTGGCGCTCGCCGGCTGCTCGTCGGGAGACGGCTCCAGCAGCGGCAAGACCACGCTGACCGTCGTCGGCTTCGAGGGCGGCGGCACCGAGCTCGCCGACATCCCCCAGATCAACGCCGACTTCCACAAGAAGTACCCGGACATCACGATCGACTACAAGTACGTCGCCAACGGCGAGTACGACCAGTACAACAACACCCGCCTCGCCGCCGGCACCGCCGCCGACGTCCTCATGACGAACGCGACCCGCGTGCAGCAGTGGCAGAAGCAGGGCTACCTCGCCGACCTCAGCGACCAGTCCTGGGTGAAGCAGCTCCTCCCGAACGTCGCGCCGTTCGGCGCGATCGGCGGCAAGACCTACGCGTTCACCCAGCAGAACATCCCGATCGGCCTGTACGCGAACCTCGACATCCTGAAGAAGGCCGGCATCAGCCAGGTCCCGCAGACGTGGCCGGACTTCCTGGACGCGCTGCAGAAGCTGAAGGCCGCGGGCCAGCCCGGCCTGCTGCTCGCCGACCAGGGCGGCTGGACCAGCGAGCAGCTCTCACTGGCGCTCGCCGCGAACCTGGTCGACGCCAAGTGGGGACAGGGCTACGACGAGGGCAAGACGAACTGGAACCCGACCTTCACCCCGGTCTTCGACCACATCAAGCAGCTCCTGACCACGGGCGGCGTGGACGGCAAGCTCATGAACGGCATCGAGCCGTTCAACACCGGCAACGCGGACTTCGCCGCCGGCAAGTGGGCGTTCACCATCATGGGCGCGTGGGAGCTGCAGAACTTCCAGCAGAACGCGAAGTTCGACTTCTCGCTCAACCCGTTCCCCGGCGGCGACGCGGGCAGCAGCCCCTACGGCGTGACCTTCGTCGGCTCCGGCTGGGGCGTCAACGCCGCCAGCCAGCACACCGACGCCGCGAAGAAGTACGTCGCCTTCATGGCCGACCCGGCCAACGACAGCCGCTACTTGGCCGCGGAGAACTCGTTCACCACGCTGAAGAACGTGCCGAGCCCGACCATGGAGAAGGCGAGCGCCTACGTGGACGCCTTCAACGCCGGCCACTCGCAGGTCTCGCCGATCGAGTACCTGCACTTCCCGACCTACGAGCAGGAGTTCTGGAAGGTCGGCACCTCGCTCTTCAACGACCCGTCGCAGTCGACGAGCACGCTCCTCAAGCAGCTCGACCAGACGATCCCGAAGACGAAGTAGTCACACCCGTCCCGGCCGGGGAGCGGGCACGCCTCCCCGGCCGGGCAGCCATGCACCACCGCACCACCGCACCCGCTCGACCCAGCCCCGAAAGGCGATCCCATGCAAATCCGTGGCCGTTCCGCGATGGTGCTGATCGCGCCGGCAGCCCTGATCTTCGCCGTGTTCGTGATCTACCCGCTGATCCGCGGCGTGCAGCTCAGCTTCACCGACGCGATCGGGCCGAGCGGCGGCAACTTCGTCGGGCTGAAGAACTACCTGCACGCGCTGTCCGACCCCACCGTCCTGCACGCGCTCGGCAACACCATCGTCTACACGATCGTGGTCGTCGTCGTGCAGAACGGCCTCGCCCTCCTCGTCGCGTTCTGGCTGTTCAAGCTGGAGCGCGTGCGCAACTTCGTCCGCGCCGGCCTGCTGCTGCCCGCGATGATGGCCTTCGTCGCCGTCGGCTACCTGTGGTCGTACATGTACTCGCCGCTGGGAGGCCCGATCGACGACGTCATGGACGCCCTCGGTCTCCACGCCCTCGAACCGATCTGGCTGGGCGACCCGCACACCGCGCTGATGTCGATCGCGGCCATCTACATCTGGATGTTCCTCGGCTACACCGCCACGATCTACCTGGCGAACTACATGGCCATCGACCCGGCACTGATCGAGGCGGCGAACCTCGACGGCGCCGCCGGCTGGCGCCGGTTCTGGAGCATCGACTGGCGGCTGCTCGCGCCGTCCTTCACGATCAACATCACGCTCAGCGTCATCGGGTCGCTGCGGGTGTTCGACCTGCCGTTCATCATGACGCAGGGCGCACCGGCCGACGCCACCCAGACGCTCAGCCTCGTCATCTACAACAACAGCTTCGCGAACTACCAGTTCGCCTACGGCACCACGCTCGCCGTCCTGCTGCTGATCCTCACGATCGTCGTGGGCGTCACGCAGGCGACGCTGCTGCGCCGACGGGAGGCCGACCTCGCATGACCGCACTCATCAGCCAGGAGACCGAGGCCGCCCGCGACGGCGGCGTCACGCCCACCGGCCCCACCGCCCGCGCGCCGCGGTTCCGGTCCCGCCGCTTCCGCTCGCGCGCGTCGACGGTCATCGCCTCCGTCGTCCTGCTCGCGTTCACGGCCGTGGTCCTCACGCCGATCTGGGTGCTCGTCACGGTGTCGCTGCACCACGGGAACACCTCCCCGTCGAACCCGTTCGCCCTCCCGGCGCCGATCGACTTCCAGAACTACGTCACCGCGTTCCAGAACATGCACTACCTGCGCAGTGTCGGGAACACGCTCATCATCACGCTCGCCACCGCGGTGATCACCGTGTTCGCGGCCTCCCTCGCGGCCTGGGCGATCGTGCGGCACACCCGGCGCTGGACGCGCACGCTGTACCAGATCTTCGTCTCCGGACTCACCATCCCGATCTTCGTCGTGCTCACACCGCTGTACGAGGTGATGCAGAAGCTGCACCTGCTGGACAGCTACATCGGCATCGTGCTCGCGTACACCGCGACGATCATGCCGTTCGCGGTGTTCTTCTTCGCGGGCTTCCTGCGCACCGTGCCGCCGGAGCTGGAGGAGGCCGCGGCGGTCGACGGCGCCGGGCTCATCCGCACCTACTGGAAGATCGTCTTCCCGCTGCTGCGCCCGGCGACGGCGACGCTGGCCATCTTCGTCATCCTGCAGGTCTGGAACGACCTGATCCTCCCGCTCGTGCTGCTCTCGTCGGACGACAAGCAGACCGTGACCCTCGCCGTCTACGCGACGATCGGCACCCACACGATGAGCCCGGAGCAACTGCTGCCGACGCTCGTGCTGGGCGTGCTGCCGCTGTTCATCGTGTTCCTGGCGCTGCAGCGGTACGTCGTCGCGGGCATCGCCGTCGGCGCCGGGAAGTAGCACCCCCACCGCCGAAGGGCACGTAAACGCCCCCGAAAGCGCGTTTGGGGGCGTTTACGTGCCCCTCGACGGCGGAAGGTCAGCGGCCCTGGGCGGACAGGGCGTCGAGGGCCGCCACATCCTCGGGCGCCAGCTCGAAGTCCAGCTCGGCGTTCTCCGCGATCCGCTGCGGTGTCGTGGACTTCGGGAGCGGGAGGACGCCCTTCTCCAGCAGGTAACGGAGGCTGACCTGGGCGCCGGTCTTGCCGTACTTCTCCGCGATCAGCGCGATGTCCTCGTCCCCGATCAGCCGCCCGGTCGCGAGCGGGGAGTAACCCTCGACGAGGATGCCGCGCTCCTGGCAGTAGGCCGTCGTCTCGGGCTGCGTGTGCCCGACGAACCAGCGGATCTGGTCGACGTGCGGCACGACGCTCGTCCCGCCGATGAGCGACTCCAGGTCGGAGACGACGAAGTTGCTCACGCCGATGGAGCGCGTCCGGCCCGCGTCGTACAGCTCCTCGAAGACCTTCCACACCTCGATGTTCCCTGCGCGGTGGTCGCTGCCCTGGTGGTTCCACGGCCAGGGCGCGTGGATGAGGTAGAGGTCGATCGGCCCGAGGTCCAGGAGCTCGGACGACCGGTCGAACGCGTGGCGTGCGCCCGCGGCGTCCTTCACCTCGGCGGGGCACTTGGTCGTGATGAAGACGTCCTCGCGCAGGAGGCCGCTGTCGCGCACCGCCCGTCCGACGCTCGCCTCGTTGCCGTAGGCGCGCGCCGTGTCGATGTGCCGGTAGCCGACGTCCAGCGCCGTGCGCACCGAGTCGTAGGTCAGCGGGCCGTCCGGGATCTGCCAGGTGCCGAACCCGATCTTCGGGATCTCGACGCCATTGGACAGGGCGAAGGTGTCGGTGAGGACGGGCATAGGGGGTCTCCTTTCGGCGGGCGGATGCGGGCCATCGTAGACCCCGGGGGTCTCGGGACGCCGTGACGGTCATTGCCGCCGGCTCCACCCCTCGGTAGCATCCGAGCCATGTCCACCGATGAGCGCAGGCCGAAGATCCGCCGGACGCCGAACCTCGCGATCACCGTCCTCGTGACCATCTACGTCGTGGCGCTGATCAGCGCGGTCGTCCTCTACTTCGTCGGCTTCGCCATCCGGGGGACCGACGCCGCGGGCGCCGCGGACGTGTTCGCCTGGGGCAACCGGCTCGGCGTGCTCGGGGTGCTCGGCGGGATGCTGCACCTCGCCGTCGGGGCCATCCGGCACATCGTGGAGGACAATGCGCGCTAGGGCGGCGGAGGCGGGCGCACCCCGCCCCGTCCTCTGGCTTGCCGCGTCGGTGCCGGTGGCGCTCGTCATCGACGTCTTCGTCGCCGGGTTCGGCCGGTTCGCCTGGTGCGGGTTCGGCTGCTCCCAGGCGCCGGGCGAGGCCGGGGTCGCCCTCGGGAGTCTGTCGATCGTCGCCCTCGTGACCTTCCTCGCCGTCGCCCTCCCGCCCTGGATGCCGGGCTGGCGCCGCCCGGTCGTCGCTGCCGCGGTCGCGCTCGTGGTCGTCGGAATCGGGGCGTCCTGGGTGTTCCTGTCCGGCTGACCCGGGGCTACGTTCGCGATGACGCCCCATGAGCGGAGCGCTGGAGGAGGACACCGTGGACACTGACGCAGACCCGGCCGGCCGCCCGTTCGCGGTGATCGGCGCCACCGGCCGGCAGGGCGGCTCCGTGGTGGACGCCCTCCTGGAGCGCGGCGCCCGCGTCCGGGCCCTCGTGCGTGACCCCGACGCGCCGGCTGCCCGGCGCCTCGCCGAGCGCGGCGTCGAGCTCTCGGTCGGCGAGCTGGACGACGCCGCCTCCCTCGACCGCCTGTTCGCCGGCGTTGCCGGCGCGTTCGCGATGACCACGCCGCGCGGCGGGATCGAGCACGAGACGGCCTCCGGGATCGCCGCCGCCGACGCAGCCGCCCGCGCCGGGGTGCCGCACTACGTCTTCAGCTCGGTCGGCGGCGCGGAACGGCACACGGGCATCCCGCACTTCGAGAGCAAGCGCCGCGTCGAGGAGCACCTGGACGCGCTCGGCCTGCACCGCACGATCATCCGGCCCGTGTTCTTCATGGACAACCTCGCGGCGCGGTCGGTCAGCGTCGAGGACGCCCAGGCGGTCGTGAGGATGGCGCTGCCCGCGCACGTCCCGCTGGAGATGGTCGCGGTGCGCGACATCGGCCGGGTCGCCGCCGCGATCCTCCGCGGCGGGACGCCGGTGGAGGGGTCGAGCCTGGAGATCGCGGGCGACCGCCTGACCGGGGACGACATCGCCGAGGCGATCGGACTCCATGCCGGGCTCCCCGCGCGCTACGAGGCGCTGCCGCTGGAGGCCGTCGCGTCGTTCGGGGACATGGCGCAGATGTTCCGCTGGTTCGCGGAGACGCCCGCGTACCAGGCCGACTTCGCGATGACGCGCGCGATCGACCCGGAGCTGCTGGACCTGAGCGCGTGGCTGGCGCAGTCGGGGTGGATGCCGGGGCGGTGACGCCTAGCGGTGCCGCGGCTTACGCGGCGGGCGCTCGTCCCGCCGCTGCTCCCGAGGCCGCCGCTCCTCCCACTCCCCGCGCTGCCGCCGCGCCCCCGGCCCGTTGTCCGGCCGGATCTCGATCAGCTTGCCGCTGATCCGGGTCCCCGACAGCCGGGACAGCGTGTCGGCCGGGAGGTCCGCCGGCAGCTCCACGAGCGAGAAGTCGGGCATGATCCGGATGTGGCCGAAGTCCTCCCGGCTCAGGCCGCCCTCGTTCGCGAGCGCGCCGACGATCTGGCGCGGCTCCACCTTCTGCCGCTTGCCGACCTCGATGCGGTAGGCCGCCATCGGCTTGTCACTGCGCTCGCGTCGCGGAGCCCGCTCACCCCGCTCGCCGCGTCCGCCGCGGTCGTCGCGTCCGGCGGAGCGGGTGTCGCGCCCGTCCCGCTCCACGCTCCGCGCCAGCGCGTCGTCCTCGTTCAGGAGCAGCGGCTCGTCGCCCTGCGCCACGACCGCGAGCGCCGCCGCGACGTCCGCCTCCGGAACGTCGTGGTGCTCGACGTAGTGGCCGATGATGTCGCGGAACCGGGTGACCCGCTCGACCTGCGCCAGCGCCGCGGTGATCGCGTCGTCGAACCGGGCCAGCCGGGTGACGTTGATGTCGTCCACGCTCGGCAGCTGCATCGGCGTGAGCGGCTGGCGGGTCGCCTTCTCGATGGCCGTCAGCAGGCGCCGCTCGCGCGGGGTGACGAAGCTGATCGCGGCGCCGCTGCGTCCCGCGCGGCCCGTGCGGCCGATCCGGTGGACGTACGACTCGGTGTCGACCGGGATGTCGAAGTTGACGACGTGGCTGATCCGCTCGACGTCGAGGCCGCGCGCGGCGACGTCGGTGGCGACCAGGATGTCGAGCTTGCCCGACTTGAGCTGCTCGACCGTCCGCTCACGCTGGGCCTGCGCGACGTCGCCGTTGATCGCCGCCGCCGAGTAGCCGCGGGCGCGCAGCCGCTCGGCCAGGGTCTCGGTCTCGTTCTTGGTGCGGACGAAGATGATCATCCCCTCGAAGTTCTCGACCTCCAGGATGCGGGTGAGCGCGTCCACCTTCTGCGGGTACGAGACGACGAGGTAGCGCTGCGTGATGTTGGGGGAGGTGGTGGTCTTGGTCTTGACCGTGATCTCCTCCGGGTCGTGGAGGTACTTCTTGGAGATGCGCCGGATCGAGGCGGGCATGGTCGCCGAGAACAGCGCAACCTGCTTGTCGTCCGGGGTGTCGGCGAGGATCGTCTCCACGTCCTCCGCGAACCCCATCTTCAGCATCTCGTCGGCCTCGTCGAGCACCAGGTAGCGCAGCTCGGAGAGGTCGAGCGTGCCTTTGTCGAGGTGGTCCATGATCCGGCCGGGCGTGCCGACCACGATGTGGACGCCGCGTCGCAGCGCCGAGAGCTGCACGCCGTAGCCCTGGCCGCCGTAAACGGGCAGCAGGTGGACGCCGCGCATATGCGCGGCGTAGCTCTCGAACGCCTCCGCGACCTGCAGGGCCAACTCGCGGGTCGGCGCGAGCACGAGCGCCTGCGGCGTCTTCTGCGACAGCTCGAGCCGGGAGAGGATCGGGAGGGCGAACGCTGCCGTCTTGCCCGTGCCGGTCTGGGCGAGCCCGACGACGTCGCGGCCCTCCAGCAGCAGCGGGATCGTCGCCGCCTGGATGGCCGACGGGGTCTCGTAGCCGAGCTCCTTCACGGCCTTCAGGACGTGGGAGTCGAGGCCCAGGTCCGCGAAAGTGAGGGAGGCCTCCGTCTCCGCGGCGTCGTCGGTCGTCTCGGTCGGGGTCTCGTTCTCGGGGGTGCTCACCCTTGAACGGTAGTCGCCCCCTCCAGCAACCGCACCTCCGCGCGCGGCGGGACGACCGCGGGATGCGTCCCCGCCATCCGCTCCAGCACCCGCACGACCTGGCAGGAGTAGCCGTATTCGTTGTCGTACCAGACGTAGAGGACGAGGTTGGTTCCGTCCGCGATGGTGGCGAGACCGTCCACGATGCCGGCGCGGTGCGCTTCGTTGGTCGGTGACCGGGTGGCGTGGCGGGTGATTTAAGGGCGAGGCCGAATGGCGCGGCGTGATGACAGCCCGGGCGTGCGGCCGCAGCGTCAAGGCGTCGTTTATCGAGCGCTCCGACAGGGAGTGCATGATTCCTCATATTAGAAATCGTGGCCTGACAGCGTGCTCGCGGCGAGGAGCCCGGTGATTCAGATGTGCGCAGATGCGCCATACAAACTAGAGGGAGTGAAGCTAATGCGGATCGGGTCTTCTTTGGCAGCTCTTGGTGCTGTTGCAGTGTTGATGACCGCGGGGGCGGGGGCTGCTGTTGCGGATGAAGGATTGACTGCCGACTCGGTTCCTTCGATCGTGGCAACGAGCTCGGGATACGTTGACCAGCTTGAGAAGCTCGTCGGAACGCAGAGCGAAGAGGAAATCGAGGCGATCGAGAACCTTCCTGGCCCGGTGCAGCTACTTGTGGATTCCGAGACCGGGGAGACCCTGGCCGCTATCCCCGAGCAGATCACGCTGTCGCGCGCCCTCACGATCGTTGGGCCCGGATGTTCGACAACGAGCATGTGCTTGAAGAACAGCGTCCCCAATGGCTACCAGGGCACCGGTTCCTTGTCCGGGTCCTGGAAAGGGGTGACCCAGGTTGCCACGGGGGATAGGGCTGGGACGTTCACCTGGAACGGCATCAACAACTCTTGGGCTGCAAGGTCCACGCTCAACCTGACCGGCGGTGTGACGGTGACGAAAATCTCTCGCTGATAGCGACGGCTGTCCAGCGTGGTTGGCCGCCGAGCGCGCAAATGCTACCGGTCGCCGGTAGGGCCGTGGCCTAGGTAGTCGCCCCCTCCAGCAACCGCACCTCCGCGCGCGGCGGGACGACCGCGGGATGCGTCCCCGCCATCCGCTCCAGCACCCGCACGACCTGGCAGGAGTAGCCGTATTCGTTGTCGTACCAGACGTAGAGGACGAGGTTGGTTCCGTCCGCGATGGTGGCGAGACCGTCCACGATGCCGGCGCGGTGCGAGCCGACGAAGTCGCTGGAGACGACCTCCGGGGACTCCACGTAGTCGATCTGCTGGCGCAGCTGGGAGTGCAGCGACACCCGGCGCAGGTAGTCGTTGACCTGCTCCTTCGTCGCCGGCCGCTCCAGCGTCAGGTTGAGGATCGCGAGGGAGACGTCCGGCGTGGGGACCCGGATGCTGGAGCCGGTGAGCTTGCCCGCGAGCGACGGCAGCGCCTTGGCGACCGCCTTCGCCGCCCCGGTCTCGGTGATCACCATGTTGAGCACCGCCGACCTGCCACGCCGGTCGCCCTTGTGGAAGTTGTCGGTGAGGTTCTGGTCGTTCGTGAACGAGTGGACCGTCTCCACATGCCCGCGCACAATGCCGTACGCGTCCTCCAGCGCCTTGAGCACCGGGGTGATCGCGTTGGTGGTGCAGGAGGCCGCCGAGACGATGCGGTCGGCCTCGGTGATCGTGTCGTCGTTGATCCCGTGCACGATGTTCTTCAGCGGCGACTTGCCCGGCGCCGTGAGCAGGACCCGCGCGACACCCGGGCCGGCCAGGTGCTGCGCGAGCCCGGCCTCGTCCCGCCAGCGGCCGGTGTTGTCGACCACGATCGCGTCGCGGATGCCGTAGGCGGTGTAGTCCACGCTCGTCGGGTCGTCCGAGTAGATGACCTGGATGCGGGTGCCGTTGGCCACGAGGACGTCGTGCTCGGCGTCGACCGTGACCGAGCCGGGGAACGGCCCGTGCACCGAGTCGCGGGCGAGGAGGCTTGCGCGCTTGTCGAGGTCGTTGACCGACCCGCGGCGCACCACGATCGCCCGCAGGCGCAGCCCGTTCCCGTTGCCGGCGTGGTTGATGAGGATGCGCGCGAGCAGCCGCCCGATGCGGCCGAAGCCGTAGAGGACGACGTCGGTCGGCCCCGCCGCGTAGGTGGAGTGCGCGCTGTCGAGCTCGGCCCGCACCCTGGCCTCCACGTCGGCGTCGTCCAGCCCGCGCACCGACATGGCGAGCCGCCCGACGTCGATGGAGGCCGGCGCCGGCGCGATCCCGAGCAGCGCGGTGAGCACCGCCGCCGTCTCCTGCAGCGTCAGCTCCTCGTGCCCGAGCTCGCGGGCGCGGTCGTGCACCGAGATGACGCCGGTGGCGGACAGGTTGATGAGCCGGTGGCCGTGGATCGAGGTGACGACGCCGTGGTCGCGGTAGAGGCGCCCGATGAGCGGGATGAGCTGCTCGGCCTGCACCTCCCGCGCGACCCAGGCCGCGCGGTGGGATTCGAAGGCGTGCGGGTGGTCGGTGTTGAAGGTGGTCACGCTCGGTACTCAGGGCCTTCCCGCGTCGGATGAACGCGTCTGTTCGTCTGGCTGCGGAGGTCGCCCGCACTGCGACCGTAACGGGCGAACGCCGGTTCTTGGCGCGGTAGAGCGCCGAAAGATCCCGTGATCTTTCGCTTGCGGCAAGAAGTGCGCGGTTCGGCCGCGCAGGAACCCTAGAACTTATCGGGCGAGTCGATCTTCTCCCCGGCGAGCACCTGCGGCGGCGTGCTCGCGTCGCCGCCGACGGACGCGATGAACCCCTGCAGCTCGGGGTCGGCGAAGAACGTGCGGAACGCGTCCTGCGTCTCCCACTCGTCCATGATGACGACGAACCCGTCGCCCACGGCGAACTGGTGGTGCAGCGCACCGGCCGCCTTGGCGCGATCGGCGATCTCCCGATACTCGCCGGCGCGCTCCGTGAGCGAACTCGTGAACGTCGCCGTGTCGCCGGTGAACTTGGTTGCGATGAGAACAGACATAGCGGTACCTCCTGCGGTCTCCCCTCTGGAACGGTGCCGATGGTAGCGCGCGGGGTGGGCGGCGGCAACGGAGACCGAGGGGCCCTCGTGATGTCGGAGGGAGTGTCGCTAGACGCCCCCTCCGCCGCCCCCGCCGCCCCCGCCGCCGGAGAATCCGCCGCCTCCGGTGCCGCCGGACGACGAGCTGCTCGTCATCGTCGTGCTGGAGGAGATGCCGCCGACCAGCTGTGAGAGCACGGCCGCGTTGAACGCGGTCTGCCCTGCGTACCAGGTCGGCGTCTCCCCGGTCTGCTCGTAGAACCTCCCGAGCTCGGCCAGCCACTTCTTCTCCTCGCCGAACAGCACGGCCCACGGGAGCAGGCGCTCGTTCAGCCTCAGCATCTCGCGCGGGTCGCCCACCGCGACGGGCACGCGCTCCGCGCCCTGCGGCGACTGGAGGTAGCGGATGCGGTCGGCCTCGGCGAGACGCACGTACATCCGCATCCCGTCCACGTACTCGCGGAGCGCAGTCCCGGTGGCGGTGAGGGGCGAGCGGGAGACGAGAGCGGCGGTGGCGATGAAGAGGAGGACGGACGCGATCAGGATCAGGATCGGCACCGCGCCTCCGTAGACGCCGACGATGCACAGCACCGACCCGACGACCGCGAGCGCGGTCGCGATCAGGCCGGTGAGGAACACCGCGCGGACCGGGCCGCGCGGGCCACTCGTCCGATAACCGGAGTCGGTGACCTCCCTGTGCACGCGCTTCATAACCGACTGGATGGCGCGCGCGACGCTGGTGTTCGTCGAGCCGAGCTCCAGCGTGGTGCCCGGGACGACCGACTCGCCGAACAGCGCCCGGAGGAACTGCAGCTCGGTCGGCGTCGGGTGCGGGTCGCGCAGTGCCTGCCGCCCGGTCGCCTCCGTACCGACGAGCTCGAGCGTGTACCGGGGCCGCCCGAGGAATCCCGCCGACTCCAGCACGCGGACCCTGCCGCTCACGGCCAGGTCGAGAGTCTGCGCGGCGACCGCTTTCTTGCTGAGGCCGGTGACGTCCGCGGTGAGCAGCAGCCCCTCCTTCGGCGGCACGTACTCGGGGACGATCGTCCCGCGTCCCGGCGCGTCGCGCAGCAGGCGCACGCGCACGACGACCGCGCCGGCCAGGCTGAGAAGGACGAGCAGGAGGCCGCCGGCCGCCGCGAACCCCCAGCCGGTGTCGAACAGCCCGTCCGCGCGCGGCGTGAAGGTGCCGGGCGCGAACCCGATCGCGAACGTCAGGTTCTCCCGCGGACCGAGCCCCTCGGCCGAGAACCGGAACCCGTCGCCCGTCCGCTCGACGCCGGCCTTCTGGGTCGAGCCCTGCACGCCGCGGTAGGCGGACGCCTCCCCTGCAGCGCGCCCGCGAGCCCGGGCCCGAGGTGCACCGTCGCGGTGACGCGGTCGAACGGCTGCGCCCACGCGGTCCCGTTGGTGTCCCAGTAGAACTCGTCGTTCCCGGTGTCGGGGAAGTACCGCGTGACGTTCGTCTGCCGGTAGGTGATGACGTACGTCTGGTCTCCGTGGACGAAGTGGCCGGCCGCGATCGTCAGCGTGCGGACGCCGTTGCTGGAGTCGCTGGTGTAGCCGCGCGGGGCGCCGTTCTGATCGGTCACCGACACAACCTCCAGGCCGGTCGGATGCCCGTCGAAGTCCTCGACCAGCTCCCGCCGGATGCCGTGGTTCTGGTCGGTCTGCGGGAACCGCGCGACCAGGGTCTCCACAGTGGTGAGTGTGGAGTGGCCCTGTGCGTCGCGCGAGAGGCGGTAGTCGCCGTCGAAGCTCGCGAAGGTGAAGTCGTCGACGGTGGTGGGGGAGGCGGCGTGCGCGTGCGCGGGGGCTGCGCTCGCGCTTGTGCTCGCGCCCGCGCCGACGAATGTCGCGACCACGGACAACGCAGCCGCGACCGTCGCGCGGAGCAGTCTCCCGCGGCCACGGCCAGGCTGCGGGCCACGCACATTCATCTGCATCCGCGGTCGCGAACCGCCCACCGTGATCGACACCCGTCTAGCGTGACATGCCGCGAAGGAACTCACCGCTTACGCACCGCTCTGGGAATCCGGAGATCCGAACGGAGCAAACCCGCCACGATGTCGGCCCCACTGCTTCCGGCCGCCGAGGATGACGAGCGCTGGAGATGGAGATCGGCCACGACGTGACACGCGCCCGGCCCACGCACCCGAGGGCGCGGACCGGGCGCGTGGGCTTAGCCTCAGCGGACGATGTCCTCGTCGAGGGTCTCCGCCGTCTCGACGCTCGCCGAAGGCACGGGCGCCCCGGCCCCGGAGGGCACGCTTCGGCGGAATCCGCGCGTGAGGTAGGCGAGCCAGCCGATGCCGATCGCCAGCCAGATCGCGCCGACGATCTGCGCGCTGGGCTGAAGCTGCGACAACAGCGCCAGATCGACGACGGCTCCGACGATGGGGACGAGTGAGAGCAGCGCTCGTGCGGCGCGGGACCGTGTCATCCGCTCCCTCCAGATGAGAACGAGGAACGAGACGTTGACGGCGGTGAAGGCGAGGAAGGCCCCGAAGTTGATGAGCGAGGTCGCCTGGGCGATGTCCAGCCCGAGCCCGATGAACCCGACGGCTCCGACGATGAGCACGTTGATCCACGGGACCCGGTACTTCGCGCTGAGCCGGGAGAACACCCGCTTCGGCAGCACGCCGTCGCGGCCCATCACGTAGAGCAGTCGACTCGACGTGGCCTGGATCGCGAGGCCGGACGCGAACCCGCCGACGATCCCCACGATGTTGAGCGCGTCGGCGAAGAACTTCCCGCCGGCCTGGACCGAAATGGTGTACCCGGCGATGTCCGCGTTCTGGAAATGGCCGCCCGGGTGCACCAGCTGCATGAGCCAGGACACCACGACGAAGATGCCGCCGCCGATCGCGACTGTCAGCAGGATTCCACGCGGAATGGTGCGCTGCGGGTTCTTCGTCTCCTCGCTGAGGGTGCTGATCGCGTCGAATCCGAGGAACGAGTAGGCGGCGATGGCCGCAGCGGATGCGATCGCCGCGATCGAGGTGTTCGGGTTCAGGAGGGCCGCGCCGGCATCCGGCGCGGGGCGCGCCGCCAGGTAGCCGATCATCACGATCGCGAAAACGGCGATTCCGACCAGCGCCAGAACCGTCAGCGCAGTGTTGACACGATCCGCGAGCACGATGCCGAGCACGTTGATCACGGTGGTCAGGCCGATGTTGAGGACCAGCCACGCCCAGATGGGAACGCCGGGGAACTGAGCGTTCAGGTAGATCGACTGGATGAGCCAGGCGACCATCGGCAGGAACAGGTAGTCGAGCAGGATCGCCCAGCCGACCAGGAACCCTGGTCCGCGTCCGAGCATGCTGCTCGCGTACGTGAACGACGATCCCGAGCTCGGGAAGCGTTTGGCAAGAGCGGCATACGACAGGGCGGTCAGGAGCATGGCCGCCGTGGCGGCCAGATATGCCATGGGAGCTACGCCGCCGCTCACCTCGGCCACGACGCCGAAGGTGGACTGGACGATTCCGGGTGCCATGTAGGCGAGCCCGAAGAAGATCACTCCTGCGAGCCCGAGCCGCGTGGCCAGAGTGACGGGTTGGTGCGAGGTCATGCGGTTTCCTCCTGGGTGGGGGTCGCTGGTGTCCAGCGTGCGGGGTCGAGCGTTCCTGCGTACAACGGCAGTTCGATGGCACGGTCGCCCGTGGTGAACTGCGACCACGGGCGGGAGACGGCAGCGGTGCCGTACCGGCGCGTGGTGGTCACGGCGTCGAAGTCGACGACGTCGGTGAGGAGCGTCGTCTCGGAGGACGGAGAAGCGACGCGGATGCGCCCTTCGGGGTCGACGAGCAGCGACCGGCCGCGGGCGGTGGGCGCGGCCGAGTTCACGGATGCGACCCAGCACTGGTTGACGATAGCGTTCGCCTGGGTGATCACCACCTCCTGCTGACGGTCGCTGGTGTCGGTCTGCACGAGGCACAGGACCAACTCGGCGCCCATCCACGCGAGGTGCCTGGTGAGCTCGGGGAACCACGAGTCGTAGCAGATCGAGAGGCCGACGCGCCCGCGCCCGGGGATGTCGAAGACGACGAACTCCGTACCGGGCCGGGAGACCTCGAGGGGGCGCCACGGGAAGACCTTGCGGTAGGCGGCAACTTGTCGGCCGTCCGGCCCGAATACAAGCGCCGTGTTGTACACGCCCCCGGCACCGTCGGCTTCGTAGATGCTCCCTGGCACGAGCCAGATCTTCAGCTCAGCCGCCAGTTCCGAGAGTGCCCGCAGACGGTCGTCGCCGACCGTCACGGCGAGCTGGTGGGGCTGCTCGTCCCCGCCCGGCGTGGTCAGGTGGAGTTCGGGGAAGACCCACAATTCGATCTCGGGATGAATGCGCACGTGCGCTCGCAGCGTGTCCGCGAAAGCGGCGATGTCTCCCTGTGCGGGGACTTGTGCCAGTGCGAGGGGGAGCAGTCGGGTCATGTGGGCCTTCCGAATGAGTTAACGAAGTTTTGTTTAATAAACGTGTCGCTGTCAAGAGCCGGCCATCGAGCGCCCTCGGCCCAGCCGCGGCAGGGTCGAGCATTGTGGCAGAGTGGGCGGATGGCACGTCCGCGCAACCAAGAGGCCAGGCGACGCGAGATCGTGGAGGCGACCGCTCTCACATTGGTCGATCGTGGGTACGCCAAGACGCGCCTCCGCGACATCGCGGAGGCCGCGGGGGTGACTCCGGCCTCGGTCCTGTACTACTACCCCGAGATCACGGACCTCTTCGCGGAGACCTACGCTATCGCCGCAGCCGAGTACGTCGCGCACCGACGCGAACGGATGCTCGCCGAATCCGACCCGTTCGGCAGGCTACGGGCCGGCATCGAGTCGGGCGTCCCTGTTCCGGGTACGGAGTCGGCCGCGGCGACTGTCCTCCTGGTCGAACTCGAGCCGATGGCGAGCAGGCATCCGGTTGTCGCGCGCGAACACGGTGCGTTTCTCGAGGCGCAGGAGGACCTCTACGCTCAGGCTCTCGAGGAGGGCGAGGCGGCCGACGTGTTCCGTCTGGCGCTGGGCGTCAGGGACACGGCGCGGACGCTCGTCGCCATGGAGGACGGCCTCGCCCTCGACGTGCTCACCGGGCGTGCGGACCACGACAAGACGGTGGCCCTCATCGTCGCGGTCGCGCGGACCCTGACGGGGGGACGACAGCAGTAGGAGCCGAACTATGGAGCGAGTGACGGGAATCGAACCCGCGCTATCAGCTTGGGAAGCTGAAGTTCTACCATTGAACTACACTCGCGTGGCCTGGAATCCCAGTAAATCACTGGGAAGTAAGGTTGCCGCCCACACTACCCGCTCAATGGTTTTTGGCCAAACTCACCGTTTACTCACCGCTTTGGGTCGGTGCCTGTTCAAAGCTTTGGGTCGGCGCCTGTTCAAAAGGGTCGAATCGCGCCGAGCTGTAGGGCTGCAATAAGGAATACATCCCAACTGGGTGTGCTACATTTATGTGAGGGATTCGCAGAAGGCGTATCGGGATCGCAGCCCGGAATCTCACAAAAACAATGGAGACCCGGGTTCGAGTCCCGGCTTCGGTTCATGCCGAATGTAGCTCAATAGGACAGAGCACCTGTGTTTTCTTTCAGGCCCAGCTAGGGGCTGTCCAAGCGCCCGACGCGCGAGCCGCTGCCTCAATTTCAGACTCTCTGAGTCCGAGTGGCGCGTAATCCAATCGCGCGAAGCCGACAAGGCTCCGTCGCCAAGAACTTGAATTACGCGCTTTAGACGACTCCACCTCGTAATCCCGAATCAGAAGCGCACCCCACACCTGTCGCGGCCAGTGCGCTTGCAAGGCAAAGTTGACTTCTCGAGCGAGCGATTTGGTAACGGCGAACACCAGATAGAGGTGACCCACGGAGAACGACACGCGGCCGCCGGCGACGGCGCTAGTGTGCGGTTCCAGCACGATCCGTTGCCAAAGCCCCGCTGCGTTGGCTGACATAGTTGCCAATTGCTTTAACAGGCGAGGATTCGCGCGGCCCCCTTCATGGATTTGAGAATTTCGCATCTCCCGCAAGACGTGGAAGAGCTCAAGAGACGTCGCTGAGTAGGAATGACCAGTGGCATTGAATAGTGCCTCGTGCATCGTCGCTGGCCCGAGTTTGCGCTTGCCGGGGACTGGTACCGGTGTGCCGCTCGAGCGAAGCATTTCGATGACGGTGATGACGAAGTCTTCGTGGATGGACAGCCCGTAGGGAACGGATACAGCAGCGACGTGTTGATCGGCGTCGTCGAGCAATTCCTTTGCTCGATCGGTCACTAGGTTGAAGCGATCGATATCGTCGACGCGTGGAAAGATCTCCGGGAGGAATCGGTCTGATCCTTCCGTGAGAGTCAAAGTATGCGACGCAAGGCGGGAACCGGCAAGTAGCGCGATCATTGCGTTGTTTACTGTGATGCGCTCGCTGTTGACTCGCTTAAACTCCGCGAAATGTACGAGGGCCACGGGACGGCTCCTATCTGTTTCCGAAGCACCGTATGGAGCTGTCCCTGAAGGTAGCGAGTTGAGCCCGAATGATGCGACGCCAATTATGGTGTCAAGCGCTGCTGGAAGCCGAGGCGGTCCATTTGCCGACCGCCACCTGACCTTCTGCATGTCGCCTCGCGGCGCGCCGAAGGCGTTAACCGCGAGCGCCCCTCAGCTACAGAGCGAGGAGCCCTTCACGTCACTTGGCCCTCGATGTTCCGTCAAGCCGGATACGGTGAGTGCGGGGATCTCGCGCTTGGCGAGGCCAAGAGCAAGAAAGGCTAGCAATGCCCGAGAATTCGATGGCTGATTACGACCCGTTCGAGTTGAACACCTACCACGTGGAGGGTGAGCTACCTTGGCAGGACAGCCATCACGGCGTGCCACTCCAGGTTGGAGACGGCTTTCTCGACGCGAGCAGCAACTACCGGAGGTTTCGGGTCGTGGACGTTTGGTACAGCACCGACAGCCATGGTGCGTTCGACGTGGGGCGCCACGTCTTCCTTAAGGACGTGACCGCGAGCGCGGACGATCGGCTCGCTGCATTGCAGCCGGACTATTTCCGAAAGGACTGAGAACTCCTGCCGCGTCTTCTTCCTACGCAATGGTTTAGGTCGGCGGCCGGAGGTGACGGTACCAGCCTCGGTGCGGATATCAAGACCGCATCGCCACTCAAATTGGGGCGGGCCAGCTCCTTCGGGTGTCGTGCCCGGCGCGAGATCATCGAATCATGCCAGGTTCGCCACGTATCCGACCAGCGACACTTGCGGACCTGGACGAGCTAATTCAACTCGCGAAAGAGACGTTCCCGGACGACCGAAGTGTCCTTCGTTCGCTGTTGCAGCCGGAGGTTGAGAACTGGCAATCCCGAAAATCTGTAACTCTGGTCGCAAGAGACGAGTTGGGCGCATTTCTCGGCTATAGCCGTGCGCGGCCGAATGTCGCTTTCGAGGAAGAGCGGTTACACGGCCAGGTTGCCGTGGTGACTCACGTAGCTGTACAGATCGAGCGACGAAGTGAGGGTGTCGGATCGGAGCTGCTTCGACGCACACTCAAGACGCTTCGCCTGCTCGGATACAGCATCGCGATGGCTCAGGTGCCTCTTGAACTTAGGGGTTGGTATTCAGATGGCGGGTGGACCGTCCACCAACCAGGCGAGCTCGTCGTTTGGATCGAACCACCCGGCCCCCACGACGAGGTGGAATGGACTACTGCGCCGCGGACGTTTGCGCCGATCCTCTACCTGGACTATCTGCCGCCCTACCCACTGATAGCGGAGTTCCGCCTGCTCGAAACCGAGCTGATCGCGAAATGGAAGATAGATGGCCGCGCTGGCGGAATCGAAAAACACCATCGGGTCCTGGCCGGCCTTGCTCACGAGCTTCGAGCTGATCCGACGCTGAAACAGCGGATACCTCAGGGTCTCGTTCGAGCCATAGGCCAACAGGATTCACATAGCGCCGCCTATCGCCTACTGACCCAGGGTGAACGACCTTGATGATCTCGGGTACATAGAGTTACAAAAGCGTACACGGCGTGCCCGAACCGGACGCGCCGATTTTCAGTGACGAGGGGACGGGAATGCACTCGCGAGTGATGATTCTGACGGGGGCAGGAGCAAGTACCGCCCTCGGCAGAGACAAGCCCTTGGCGATGATGTCAGAGTGGGCAACATCGCTGGTCGAGGAACTCGGGTACGCAGCCGAATTGCTAGGGCTGACACCGTCAATGGACGGCGATAGGTTCGAGGCCGCACTCGGGCGCTTTCTCCGTTTTGCGGAAGCCCTCCCTACCGTTGAGCCCCTACACAAACTGGGTGGGATGCAGTCTCTTATTGGAGACGGAACTCAGGTTCAGACGGTCCTCGATTCCCGCGCCTGGCTCAATTTCGCGACGCAGAACGTAAACGCGATCAGGCGCGTCGTCTGGCAGAACCTGTACGAACAATTCACGATGGACCGCGTTGACGAGGAAAAGGCCTATCGCAGCTACAAGCGGCTTCACGATCTGATCCGCAATTCACTGAGGCGCGACGACCAAGATCCAATTTTCCTGGTCCACGCGACGACAAACTTCGATCGCGCCATCGAGGCAGCTATCGACTTAGAGTCGGAGCGCGTGAATGCCAACATCGTCAGCAAAGACGGGTTTATTTCAACCTTCGCCGGTCGTCGGCCGCAGTGGGCGCCAAACACACTTGAGTCCGCAGATCACGATGGGATCATCCCTGTTCTGCACCTCCATGGTGCGGTTGGGTGGTACTTCACCGAGGACGGTACGATCCAATCGCGACCCAGCGATGAGAAGATCGACGACCGACTTACGCCAGCACTACTCCTGCCAGATGACACCAAGAGCGTCCCTGGCTTTCCCCTCCCCTGCAGGAGATGTGGTCCACATTCCGGCGACAACTCGCGAATTGTTCTCATGTGCTTGTGCTCGGCCATAGCTTGCACGATGCGCACCTGGTAGAAGAGCTGAGCGAATCGGGCAAGCCCATCGCTGCAGTTGCGTATGCGCCTCGAATCAACGGTCATTACGATGCCCTGGCTTCGAAAGACGCGACGGCATTGTCTGCTGCGCTCCCCGACGTGAAGCTGATCGGCGGTGACTTCGGTCAAGGTGCGAAGTGGTCCGATTTGGATGCAGCGGAACTCAAGCTCTGGCTACGGGATCCCACTAGAAAATAGTGGAATCCAAGTACTGAGCGTGAAATCACTTCTCCTCCTCTAGGAGGAAATTGCCGCCGGTGAGTCGCTGCGCAAGATGAGCAACGCTGAACACCGTGCGGACCGCAGGAGGCTGCTTCTCCGGTGGAAGCTCCAACTTACCCAGCAGCGTCGGCAGCAGATATTCGGCGAGAGCAACCTTCGCATCCTGGACCTGGAGTTGTTGTAGGGCGTACTTCAGGTCGATCTTTCGTTTTCGCACATTCTGGATTGCTGCGTGGACTCCCTCAGGAGTTACTTTGTCTCCCCGTTCCCGAAGGACCGCGAGCAGAGCCCGCTCGAGTTCGAGGTCGGTGAAATTAGCGAGCTCATACGTGTACTCGCCCCAGACGCGCACCTCCACGAGTGTGTCCAACTCATCTTGCGTGAGCGTGCCGCCCTGTCGCGCGACTTCCTCGCGGAGGATTCGTTGGAGGGCGGCTCGGGTTTTGAGAACTGCATCGGCGTTACCGTACCGAGGGCCCTCCGGGTCCATTGCCACATATATCGCGGTCGGACTACCTTCAACTGCGAATCGATTTCCGTAAACCTCTGAAATGCGAGGCGCCACGAGCTTGGCGACTTGATTGGGCCAGTCGCTCGACGTTGATTGGCGGAAGATCCGAACGCGGTCAGGCCGAAGGAATCCGAGCTCGCTTAGTAGGGCGCCAAGCTGGATTTCCTCAGTCTCGCCTTCCACGACGAATAGAACCCGTGCGTATGGCGATAGCGAGAACTTCGAAAGGGAACGTTCAAGGCTTGAAGCGCTTGGATTATTGCCGATGCGGTCAAGCATGATGTCCCGCGTCATCGAAGATCGCTCGGCGATTGGGAGCGGCTCGAGTATCCCATCGTCGACCAACTGGTCGTGTGCGCGTAGGAAGAGCTCAGCAGCAATTCGCTTCCAGATCGCTTCGAGGACCTCGCCTGACGCCTTGAACCAGCCTGAGGGTCCGGAGTGGCGTAGCAGTTCCCACCAATCACACATTGGGTCGAACCCTCTCGCGGACCGCAAGTAGAAGTCCGCGACGCGCAGCAGTTTCGACGAATCGAATCGAACCGCTGCGAGACGCTGCTCGGCTCTGATCGAGAACTGTGCGACGTCAACCTGGTCTTGGTCGACACCATTGAAATAGCTAACCCGCCCAAGGACTTGGGGCAAAAACGCGCCCGACAACGCGGCCAGACTCAAGCTCTCGTGTCGTCTCGACTGCGCGGCGCTGACCAGTTCAGCGCGACGTAACCAGCCCCCAGCCCGAAGATCGTCCCAATCCCGCAGGGCATATCGAAGCTCCAACAGTTGCCAGGGGCTGTAGAAGTATCCGTCCCACCATCGGTCCACAGCGCCATCTGGTCTGATATGCGGCCACCACAACGACTGACCCTCTTGCTGCGGGTCGCGCAATCCCCCCACACTTGCCCAGTGAACAAACTTCCCTTCGTGCTTTGAGACATCCAACGCTCGACCGCTGATCTCTTCATCGTCGGCACGAAAGAATGGAACGAGTACGCCGTATTGGTTGAGAGCCTGAAGGTCGACGAGGCTTATCCGGTAACCCCAGGCCTTCGCCTCAGAGATGAAGTCTTCGCTTGAGAGAAGCCGCGACTGCGAGAACACGTGATCGATCGATAAGAGGTCGATCGAACTTGTGGCGGGGGTCAGACGCATCGACTTCTCCTTCAGAGTGGGGCGAATCAGTTGCGCCTTCTCCAGCGTCGGGGTGAACGACCTGACTCGTGAAGGTTTCGCGCGGGGGCCCATCCAAACCTTACGAGTTTGACGGCGTGCGGAATTGTGACCGTGGCATCAGGCAGACTGGAGGGGTGGAACGCGAACCACCACTGCCGAGGCCCTTTGGGGTGTCGAGCGATGAGGCAATTGAGTTGTGCAGAGAGTGGATGATCTTTCTCGGCGCGACCGACGCCGTAATGTCCGCTGGGGCCTCTTGTGACCTGTACAGCTCGTACTACCTTGGCTGGGTTGATAACGGCCGGGGGAATCTCGATGTCGATGCCGTAGAGAAGGCTGCCGCACTGGCACTCGCCGATGGACGGCAACCGCTCATCTTTCTGCGAGGCGGTGTGCGCCCCGTAACGCAAGCGCGCGCCGACGCGCTTGGGGTGGCGCTGCTCAACTATCGCGAACGGGATCGTGCACTCGACGGTAGGAGCCGCCTCGGGCGGGAGATCATCGCGACCGGTTTGGCTGGGCAATAGCACAACAATTGCATGCTCATTGTGACAATGTGTACGACCACGCGTCCACGGTCGCGACCGGCCGTGTGGTGTCAATTGTCGCCGCGCGGGCGAGTTCTTGTCGAGCAGCAATCCGCGACTTCTCGATTGTTTCTTCCCCAATCTGTCGCTGCATCGTGGCCGCCAGTTCCGTCTTCGCAGTCTCGAGCGTCGACGCGATGACAACTGCATCGTTTCGCGCACGCCCTCGAGTAAGCCCCACGTAAAGGCCGGCAGCGTCCACGCCGGGTCCCACGATGGCGCGGTCAGTGGTCTCGCCTTGGACGCCGTAGACAGTGCTGGCGTATCCGAGGTGAACGTTGGAGCTTGCGTATTCGCGCGTGATCCGTCGAAGGGCGGTCGAGTCGGAATCGGATACCAGGGTGATGTGCTCCTCAGTGATGTTCCTTACGATCCAGTTCTGCCGATTCTCGACATCGGATGAATTGTCATTCCGTCGGGTCTGAACCACATCTCCAACAAACAGGGACTGCCCAGACTTCCCCACCGCCGAGCGGCGTGTGTCGAGCGCGCCCGACTCGACGCGCCGGGTCTGGATGGCTTCGTTGATCTGCTGAGCCTCGGCGTGTGTCGCAGTGACGAGTGCAATCGTCTCCGCCTTTAGCGACGACTCGAGCCACGCGGCGACCATCGCTTGATGAGCCTCAGCTTCGCTCGTCACGCGAATGAGATGCCCCCTGCGTTCGATATCCTCCGCGATCGCCAGAGACTCAGCCGAACCACGTGAGTCGCGCAGACGTGCTGAAAGATCTGCCCATTCGGGGTCGTGGAAGCGATGGATTTCGGTGAGTTCGATCTTCTCGAATGCGGACCGGCGGAAGAGTGCCATTGCGCCGGAGTGCCCGACGGGGAGGGCTTGGTAGTCGTCGCCGACGACGGCGATGGTCGCACGCGTGCGGTGGATTACTTCGATAAGGGCGTTGGCGGCTTCGAGGTCGAGCATGCCGGCTTCGTCGACGACGATTCGATCGCCCGGCCGGATTCGGGTACGAGGACCAGGGTAAGTCTGGCCCGTTGTCGGGTCGGAGTCGCCGGGATTGAGGCAGGTCCATTCAGTGTTGCCTGCCGCGCCGGTGGTCCAGCGCCAGCCGAAGTCATAAAGGAGTTGGTGAAGGCTAGACGCTGCGCTGTTGGTTTCGCGTCGGGCGACGGTGGAGGCCTTCTTGGTTGGGGCGACGATGATCATGTTGCGACCCTGGCGACGAAGCGTGGCGACGGCGACTTTGAGCATTGTGGTTTTGCCGGTGCCGGCGGCTCCCGTGATGGCGACGACGGAAGCGGCCCCAGCGATGGCGGAGGCGCCGTCGGCCTGGTCGTTGTCGAGGACGCGCTCGGGGTCGAGGGCGCGCGCGATCGCCGTGATCTCCTCGACTGGGGCCGGGGCGCCGGGTGCCGAGAGCGCTTCGATGCGGTTGGCGATCGTGGCTTTCAGCGTTGCGGTGGAGATCGCCATTCGGGACTTGATGTGTGCGGGGACATCGGGTTCGTCGAGCAGCGTGACGGTGAGCGCACGTGTCGAGGCGACGACCTGGTCGGCTAGCGCGGCCAGCTCGGCGCGCTCGGCGATGACGCCGGTGGCGGCGATGGCGCGGATGGTCCCTGCCTGGAGGTCCATCATGCTGAAGCGTCCACCGGTGCCGGTCGATCGTGCGTCGGCATCGACAATGGCTTTTGCGGCGAGTAGTTCAAGGTCGAGATCCGCGAGCGACGCTGAGGCCACATCGATTGGGGTGCGCTCCTGACGGAGAGCGGGGTCCGCCGTCAGGAGTTCCTGTTGGATGAGCTCTGCCCAGTCGTCCTCGTTCAAGTTGCTCGGCTTGTTCGGCCGGCCGGTCGCCCACGCCCACCGGTCGATCTGGTTCAGTACGTCGTGCGACGGTTCTTGGCCGGGGTGCTGTTGCTTCCACCAGGCCGTGCGGGTGACCTTGTTGGCTTCGATCTGGGCCGACCGCTTCGACAAGGGCCGCACTAGGTGCTGCAGTTGGGTGATCTCCCCGTCCTCGTTGAGTGTGAACCCTTTGGCGGCGAGAGCGTGGGTCCATGCTGGGTCGGTGCGGGAGGCGAGGTCGCCTTCGGCGTTGATGACGTTCTGGAATCGCAATGCGACCCTCGTGTCGATGTTGGACCATTTGCCGTCTTGGCCTTGGACTTTGACGTTGAGCCAGAGGTGGCGGTGTTTGTGCGGGTCCAATGAGCGAGAGCGTTCATGGCGGAGTTCGACGACTTCGATCCGGGCCAGGTCTTCCCGGATGGCGCCGCCCTTGCCGCGGCGCGCGTTGAGCTCCGTCTGCCACAGCTTCACAATCCGGTCACGGAGCCGGTCTTGGAGGTCTTCGTAGGCGGCAGCGAGGTCGGGGTCGAGCATGGCGGCGATGGAGAACGACTTCGGTGCGTTTATCGTCGCATCCAAGACCAGGTCAGCAACCGGGGACTCGAGATCCCGGCCGCGTCGCTCACCAGTGATTGGGTCGAGCCCGTCGACCCAGGCCTTGAGCTGATCCCGGGTGAGGAGGTCGTCGCGGATGGCACCGTTCTCCACGATGTACCGGGTCATGACCGCATCGGCGTAGCCGGCGGCGGCGATGACACCGTCGGCGGTTTTGGCGGTGAGGGTGGCGTCACAGACACCGCTGAAGGCGTAGTTGACCGCTTGCTTGACCCCGTGGGAGGACTGTCCCCGCTTCCACCTGGCTACTCCGCCTCGCACCTGCACTCACCTCCCACTAACTTCGTCTTCGGCTTCTCGAAACTGGACGGTCTTGTCCTTTCGAACAAACGTCCCTCTACTTAGAACTTCCGGTTCCAAGCCGGTTTTGGCGCGCAAATGGCCCAAATGTCCGAAACCCGCTAGAAAATCATCGGAATCGGGGCGTTTCTCCTCGTGAGTCGTGTCAAGAGACCACGCGATAATCGTCCGCTCAACCACCGACGCGAGCCTGAGACGACTGCGGCTCAGCGTGTTCGATCGTGCCGTTGCAGCGGTGCACAACGGACGCGCAGGCCACTTCTGCTGTGAATCCAGCGAGCCATCCAGCGCAGCCAACGGCGAACTGCGCCGCGGTGCGGTCCTTGAAACCGGTGCCCTCATACCTACACGTTGTGTTTCCCAGCCGGTTTTGACGCGCAAATCCGAAATTCGCAGAAACGGGTCACTGCCTGACCACATCCCGTGGCCGGGCATTCCGGCTTCACAACACGCCAAACAGCCCGGCCGCGTGGCCGAGTCGACAGTCGTGGCTCAGGCGTGTGCGGACTTCAGTGCGGGTTCAGGTGAAGCGAGACGGGTGAGGTTGACGAAGGGCACGCACGCCGTCTCCGCGGTGAGGGCGGCGAGCCAGCCGATCGGCGTGGACGGATCGGCCGAGATCGCCCACCCGTCCATCACGTACTGGCTAACGGTCTCGACGCATTCCTGCTTCTCGGCAGCGGTTAGGTTCGAGGTCCCTTCCACGCCGATGAGTCCGCCTTGTAGTTCCGGTGCCATGTTGCTGGTGTCGATGATGAATACCCGCATCCCGCTCACTCCCAAGGTTGATCGTTTTTGAGTGCCTTTCCGGCGGGTGATCGAGAGCGAGTGGGAGGTGTGGAGTGCCGGGACCGTGGAGTACCGGGGGAGCGCAGCGGAGGAGGATACGCCGCGAAAGCCCGGCACGGAGCACCGGGAGCGAGCTACGATCGAGCGGCGGAAAGGCCCTCAAACCTCATGAGTGCGGCGCCGCCTGCGGCGTCCTCGACCATCGGCATGCTGCCATGAATGTGGCCCCGTCATCGTCTCGGGTTACGACGCGGGGCCAGCACTCAGACACCCTGCATCGCCATGTTGCACAAGTCGCAAGTAGACACCGTTGTCCAGGGGATCAGGGTTGCGCGATGCGGATCGCTCGGTGTCGCACGCCGGGAGGATGGGGCAGTCGTGTTGACGCGGGAGCCCTCTGAACCGCGGCTGGCGCAGGCCGTTCCACTTAAGTGCCTGCGTGCATTTGCTCTTGTCTCTCGTTCCATTCGCTCTTGTATTTCCGCCCGGTCTCTCTCTTCTCTTCTTCGTCGCCACTTGTATTTCTTCCGTCCCTCTTTGGCCCTTGCCTTCTTCCTCGTCCTTTCCCCTCCTGCTCTCTGCTTCGTCGCCACAGCGCCCAACATTCGTGATCGGCTTCAGACCGCAAATGTCGCGCGCTGATGTCATCTACCCAGCCACCGGATAACGAGCCACTCATCATGGAAGCTGGAATCGAAAGAGTATGAGCGCGCCTAGGGTGCAGAAAACGGTTGGCACCAGCCAGCCTTCGATGCGGGAGATCGTCGCGAGTACGTTTCGACGTGTCGCAATGAGGCGAGCCAGAGCAAGCCATGCGGCGATCAGGACGATGAAGACGACGATGGTATCAATCGACTCCCCGACCGACAGACTCCGAAACACCGGCGTATAGGCCGCCAGGTTGTCGCCACCGTTGGCCAGCGTGATGCCGACGATTCCCCACAGGCCGCCGGGGTTCAACGAAGAGCTGATCTCCTTTGGCAGGCCCAGAGCCCGAAAATAGCGGATGAATCCTCGCACTCCGAGTGCGAGCGGGATGAGTCCCAGCACTCCGATCCAGCGCTGCGGGATGAAGGTCAGTCCCAGGCCCGCGGCCAGGCTCACCGCGACGAGCGTGAGCACGCCGATGTACTGGCCGATCACGACGTGCCAGGTTCGGATGGCGCCGCGTTGCGCCGCCAAGAAGAAAAGGGTGAGAACGACAAGGTCATCCACGTTTGTCGCGACGAAGAGGCCCACTCCGGAGGTGAGCGTCGAGATCATGCGCAGTGCGAAGGGTTCATTGTGGTCAGTGTGGTGGTCTGCATTACGCCTGTGTCAGGCTGTTGGCGCCTCGACCACATCGGTGTGGAACCCGCAGGATCGGCGGACCAGGAATCGGTGGGGGAGTGTCTCGTGGACGTGCGAGTCCGTCGCTTCGATCAGCACTTCGATCGCACGCGCCGCCAGGTCATCGATCGGCTGGCGAACCGTCGACAGCGGGGGAACCGCGTACTTGGAGTGCGCCGTTCCGTCGAACCCGACCACCGCGACATCGTGCGGTACCCGGAGGCCCAGTTCGGCTGCGGCGTAAAGCACGCCGAAGGCTTGTTCGTCCGTCGCCACATATATCGCTCTCGGCCGATCTGCTTCGGCCAACCACTGGAGAGCCACTCGGGCCGCATCCGCACGCGATGTCTCGGATCTCCGCTCAGATGACTCGACTCCCGGCGACCGGAGGATCGCGCGTGTGTAGCCGGCAGCATGCTGGCGGGATCCGGCGGAATCGGTCGGACCGTTGAGCAGGCCGATGGACTCGTAGCCGTGGCTGATGAGGTGCGTCGTAGCTTCTTCGGCGGCGTGGTCGTAGTCGATGGTGAGCGACGAGGCGGGTTGGTCGAGATCCAGGGGGTGCAGAGCCACGATGGGAATGCGGGCTTCGGCCACGATGCCGAGCTGCGGGTCGTCGGAAACCGAAACCAGGACGATCCCGTCCACCCGACGCTCGATGAACGAGCTGATCTGCTGCATCTCCTGTTGCTCGCTACCTGCCGAGTCAGCGATGAGGAGGAGGCGACCGCGGGCGGTCGCGGCTTCTTCGAGGGCACGCGCAAGCTCACCGAAGAACGGGTTGGCGATGTCAGGAACGATCAGGCCGACGGAGAGTGTCGTGCCGGCGCTCAGTGCCCGCGCGAGGGCGTTGGGGCGATAATTCAGTTCGGCGGCCGCTTTCAGAACACGCTCCCGCGTTGCTGGGGAGACGTTTCTCGGGCCGTTGTTGAAGACATAGCTGACAACTGCAGTCGAGGTGCCGGCTCGCTCAGCGACGTCTCGTCCAGTTGTCACGGGACCCCTCATTTCTAATCGGTTAGAGAAATCCTAGCGAAGATCTTGCATTCCCGCCATTGACCCTCTATCTTCATCTAAGCGGTTAGTTCTATCCGCTTAGATTTTGAGAAAAGGACAACTCGATGAAGCGTTCCTCCATCGCTGTTGCCGCCGTACTGGCGGCATCGGCGCTTCTGATGGCCGGGTGTTCCTCGGCCGCTTCCTCCACGTCGTCATCCGGTGGGCCTGCGAAGGGAACCGTCAACCTCCTCGGCGCGGACGACCCCAAGACCTACGCTCCGGTGATCGCTGGTTTCGAGAAGGCAAACCCGGGCGACACGGTGAAGTACACGCAGGTGCCTTTCGATCAGCTGAGCAGCACGTTGCAGCAGCGACTCGCTGCCAAGGACAGCACGATCGATGTCTACACCGTCGACCAGCCGAACATCCCGCAGCTTGCCGCGCAGGGGTTCCTGGAGGATCTCTCGGATCTCAAGGGTCAGGAGAAGGCTGCCACCTCCGACGCGCAGTACAAGATCAACCTGTACAACGGCAAGATGTGGGCGCTCTCGGTCTGGAACTCGACCCAGATGATGTTCTACAACAAGGACGCTCTCGCCAAGGCTGGCGTGCAGGCGCCCTCGGCCGATCCGGCCAAGCGCTGGACGTGGGAGCAGACCGAGGCCGCCGCCCGGAAGGCTCAGGCAGCCGGGACCAAGTCGGGCCTTTTGCTTGAGCAGGTTGAGGCCTATTACCAGCTCCAGCCGCTGGTGGAATCGCTGAGTGGCGGCTCGGGCATCACGGGCAAGAAGATGCTGACCCCCGCAGTCGAGACGGCTGGGTGGCAGAAGGCGATGCAGTGGTACGCCGAAAGCTTCTCCACCGGTCTCTCTCCGCGTGGCGTCGGCGGATTCCAGACGTCCCCGGTCTTCTCCAATGGTGATGTCGCCTTCTTCGTGGGCGGCCCATGGGATATCGGAACCTTCGCTCAGAACGCGAAGTTCAACTGGGGTGTCGCTCCGATGCCGTACTTCGCCGGCGGCAAGCAGGTCACTCCGACCGGATCCTGGTCGTGGGGCATCAACCCAGCCTCCAAGAGCAAGGGCCTGGCGAAGAAGTTCCTCGAGTACGCCGCCCTCAACCCGGACGGAAACCTCCTGACGGCGAAAGCGACCACGATCATCCCGTCGGTCACGGCGGCGGAGAAGAAGTACCTGCCTGGGCTGGAGGCACTCGGCGGCGCCAACAGCGCCGGGGTCGGCGACCTCGTGTCCTACGAGGTCGATCACACCGCTCTTGCGCGGCCTATCTCGGTCGGCTACGTGCAGTTCGACTCGGTGATGAGCAAGGCCTTCGCCGACATCCGCAACGGTGCCGATGTGAAGACCAGGCTCGCGCAGGCGACCCAGCAGCTCAACGACGCATGGAGCCAGTTGAAATGACCACCAGCACCATCCGCCCTGGAGCCCGCGACGCGGGCTCCAGGGCGGCAGCCCCAAACCGGTCGCGACGGAGGCCGCTCCGGCAGCGGCCTTGGCTCGTCGCCCTCGCCTTCCTCGCCCCAGCGCTCGTAAGCCTCCTCGTCCTTCGGCTCGTGCCAGCGGGGAGCGCGCTGTGGGAGTCGTTCTTCCACAAGAGCCTGCTTGGCGGTGGAGATGTCTTCGTGGGCCTGGGCAACTACGTCGCCCTCTTCACGAACCCCGGATTCCTGGGAGCCTTGGGAGTCACGGTCCTCTTCACTATCCTGATCAACCCGATCCAGGTCGGCGTCGCATTCCTGCTCGCAGTGCTCTACACCAAGCGCTCGGCGGGCTCCCGTGTCTGGCGGTCGCTCGTGATCCTGCCGATCGCGGTTCCGCCTGCTGTCTCGGCGGTCATCTGGAGCGTGATCTACCGACCGGACGGTCTCGCAAACTCGTTCCTGTCGCTGGTCGGCATCCCGCCGCAGCCCTTCCTGACGTCGCAGCAGCAGGCGCTCTGGTGCATCATCGTGCTGTTGTCGTGGATCGGCGTCGGATACTGGATGCTGTTCCTGATCGCCGGCCTCAACGACATCCCGCACTCGTACTACGAGGCGGCGTCCCTCGACGGCGCGTCCGCCTGGCGGCAGCTGTGGAGCATCACGTTCCCGCTCCTGCGTCGTCCGCTCGCGTTCGTGCTTGTGGCCGACACAGTGTCGAACTTCCTCGTCTTCGCCCCCGTGCAGATCCTGACCAAGGGTGGACCACAAGGTGCGACGAACCTGCTCATGTACGACATCTACAACCGGGCCTACACACTCGGTGACCTCAACAAGGCGCAGGCCGAGGTCATCATCCTCGTCCTGCTCACCGTGGCCGTGGTCGCCGTGCAGTTCCGTCTCCTGAGGAGTGAGGAATCGTGACCACGATCGCCACCTCGCGCGCCAAGCGCTCGCCTCGCCGGCGGATCCTCGCGTACATCGGGCTCAGTACTGCGTCTGCCCTCGTCGGGCTGCTCTTCCTGCTTCCCCTGTGGTGGACGTTCATTAACTCGCTGCGTCCAGGAGCGGAGACGTTCCGATACCTGAACCCGCTGCAGTGGCAGACCTTCTTCACGACCTCACCAACGCTGGACAACTACTTCGCGCTGCTTCAAAGCGATATCGGCCGCGCGATCGCCAACTCGCTCTTCGTGAGCGTCGTCACGGTCGTCCTCGGGCTCGCCATCTGTGCAATGGCCGCCTTCGGCCTTGCGGCGATACCGTTCCGCGGACGCGGGCTCCTGTTCTCGGTCGTGATTCTCAGCTTCCTGATCCCGTTCGACTCGATCGCGATTCCGCTGGCGAACCTGTTCCGCGACTGGAATCTGCAGAATACCTTCACCGGGCTGATCCTGCCCGGGATCGGCAACGGAATGGCGATCTTCCTGCTGCGAACCTTCTTCCTGGCCATCCCCGGCGAGCTCGTGGAAGCGGGTCGACTGGACGGGCTGGGCTGGTGGGGAATCTTCCGACGGATCTATGTGCCCCTGTCCCGGCCGGCATTGATCGGGGCCGGGCTGATGCTCTTCCTGTTCCAATGGCAGTCGTACATGTGGCCGCTGCTGATGGGAACCGACGACACTCACATTCTCGGACCGGTCGCGCTCTCCAACCTCCAAGGCCAATTCAACGTCGACTACGGCGTCCTCTTCGCGGCATCGATGGTGCTCACCATCATCCCGCTCGCGATCATCGTCGCCTGCCAGAGGTACTTCATCCAGTCGGTGACGACCAGCGGCCTCAAGTAGCTCGGACACCACACCATGACCACTCAGCAAGGAACACCTATGCCCATTCACCATGTCATCCTCGACACGGACATCGGCTCGGACGTCGACGACGCCCTCGCGCTCGTGCAGATTCTCGGCACGCCGTCGATCAGGCTCGCAGGTGTCACCACCGTGTACGGAGACACCACCCTTCGGGCCCGTATCGTCCACCGCTACGCGTCACTCGCGGGAGTCGACGTCGTCGCCCACCCCGGCTTGGAGAACCCGGTATCTGGCCGTGAGGTCTGGTGGGCGGGACACGAGGGCACGCTCCACGTGGATCTCGACCGCGAGCCGGTCGCAGGCGAAAGCGCCGTCGACTACCTCGTCCGCAGCGCTATGGAGCGACCGGGCACCCTCGACATCGTGGCGATTGGCCCGTTGACGAACATCGCAGCGGCCATCACCGCCGAGCCGCGCTTCGCCGGGGCGGTTCGTGGCCTCTGGATCATGGGAGGCTCGTTCACCACGGATGAATCAGAACACAACTTCCGCTCGGACGCTCGCGCCGCGCAGATCGTCTTCGACGCGCGAATTCCAACCGTTGTGACGGGACTCGAGATCACCCGGCAGATCGCGATTCGCGGTGAGAGCGTTCAGCGCATTGCGCAGTCAGGACCAGCCGGAGAAGCGCTCTACGCGGACATCGCTCAGTGGTGGGACTACTGGAACACCCAGTGGAACGTGCCACATGACCCCGTAACCGTGCTCACGCTCGCGCGTCCTGACCTCTTCACCTTCAGCGGACCCGGTACCGTGCGCATCGAATGCGACGGGGACGGAGAAGGCAGGAGCACATTCCAGAGCGACGTCGGCGGGTGGGTACGGGTCGCCCAGTGGGCGGATGCCTCGGCGGTCGGTGATCAGATCGTCCGCGCGATCGTCGCGGCAGCGTCGAACGCTCGAGTGCTGGAAGGGTGAACGCGTGAAGGTTGCGGTCCTCGGGAGCATCAACATCGATCTGATCGCTGGAGTGGAACGGTTTCCATCGCCCGGCCAGACCTTGACTGGGCACGGATTCCGCCGGGAACCCGGTGGAAAAGGAGCCAACCAGGCGGTTGCGGCAGCCCGGCTCGGCGCCGACGTCTCCATGTTTGGCGCGGTCGGGCGGGACGCCGATGGCGACGTCGCGATTGCAGCCCTTCGCCAAGCCGGAGTCGATGTTCAGTCGATCCGCCGTTCCGTTTCTCCCACTGGCGTCGCGCTCATCATCACAGACGGCTCCGGAGAGAACCAGATCGTGGTGTGCCCGGGGGCAAATGCCGAGGCGGTGCCGCCCGCTGAAGCCGACTTCGACGTGTTGATCGCGCAACTCGAGATCCCGGTCGAGACCGTCGAAGCCGCGTTTCTCGCGACGGAGGCGTTCACCGTACTGAATGCATCTCCAGCCCGGTCGCTCCCCGAATCGCTCGTACGGCGCGCCGATCTGATCGTGGTCAATGAGCATGAGTACGCGGCGATCGACGGGCTCCATAAGGCTCGCCTGGTCGTCGTCACCTACGGAAGCCTGGGATCGGCTCTCTTCGAGAACGGTGAGCGCCGATTCACCGTTCCGGCCCAGCAGACGTCGGTGGTCAACTCTGTCGGCGCGGGCGACGCATACTGCGCAGCAGTCGTCCTGGGCCTCGCGGCCGGCAATGACCCGAGATCGGCGCTGATGACAGCGTCGGCGGTGGGCGCTGCCGCGGTTGCCGACCCGGCCTCGCAGCCGGCACTCCTCACGTTCGACCGATACGAGGTGACGGCATGACGACCCCGATCTATCTCGACTGCGACACCGGCATCGACGATGCACTCGCGATCGCGTTCCTGCTCCGTGCCCGCGCGGAGCTAGCCGGGATCGGCACCGTGAGCGGAAACGTCTCAGCGGCAACAGCTGCACGGAACACACTTCATCTGCTGGAACTTGCCGGTCGCCCCGAGATCCCGGTGGCGGTCGGCAGACACGAACCGCTTGCCGGTCCGTTCGGCGGCGGAGCAGCCCACGTCCACGGCGAGGAAGGCTTGGGTCCGGTCGCCGTTCCCGAGCCGCTAACAAAGCCGATCTCCGGAACGGCTGCTGAGCTCCTGATCCAGCTATCGCAACAGCACCCGGCTCGGCTGCACATTCTTGCCATCGGACCCTTGACGAACCTCGCGGCCGCGCTGACCCTGGACCCGACCCTCCCACAGCGGATCGCCTGGGTGACGGTGATGGGCGGCGCGGTCTTCGTGCCGGGGAACGTGACCCCGGCCGCCGAAGCGAACATCTGGAACGACCCCGAGGCAGCATCGATCGTCTTCGCGGCACCGTGGAACATCACCCTCGTTCCCCTCGACGTGACCATGCGACATGTCATTGCCCCTCGCGAGGTCGCAGAGCTCCGCGACAGTGCCGACCCCCTGTTGAGCACAGTCGCCGAGGCGTTCGATACCTACCTCGACTTCTACTCAGGGGTGTTCGAGAGTAGGAGCGCAGCACTCCACGACCCGCTCGCAGCCGCGATCGCGATCGATGCTCTGAGAATCACTCGCGCCGTCACCGGCTCAATCACCGTCGACACCACCAACGGGGCGGAGCGGGGACGCACCTCCCATATGCCCCTTAACGACTCGGAAGGGGGCCTCCCGGAGCGATCCATCGTGATCGAGACAGCATCGGCGCTCTCCGTGATCATGAAGGCGGTCCGTGATCCGGACAACATGGACAAGCAATGATGTGGCTTCAGTTGATCGGCTGGATCGGCTCAGCTCTTCTAGTCATATCACTACTTCAGGGCAAGATGCTGCTTCTCCGCTGGCTCAACCTGGCCGCGTCCCTGCTTCTCGTCGGGTATAACGCGGCGCTTGAAGTTTGGCCCATGGTCGTCATGAATGCCGCCGTGTGTGTCATCGACGCAGTCCACCTCCACCTACTAGCTCGAGCGAACAAACGAACGCGCGCCGCGGCCGAGATTTCGCTGGTCGATGGCAGTCATCGATAGCGCGTATCGCCCGGCCCGGTGAGTGCCGCTGGGCCGGGCGGCGGGGACTCCCTCTTCGGGTGAGGAGAGTCCCGGAAGGGGCCCCAGGCGGTTGGGGCCTCTTCCGCCGATCGTTTGCCACGTGTGATCTGGCACTGGGCAGCTGTCAGAGCGTCGAAATCCGCTGCGCCCGTGCGGAGCGCTCGTAGAAATCTCATCGGCGGGAAGGGTACGTGGCTACGCGCCGGCGCTCAAGTTGGCTCGCGACTTTTCGTACAGCCTCAACAAGCTCTGGAATGTCCGGCTTGGGTAAGGCGGTCTGATTGTAGAGCGCTAAGGAGAGTTGGTGCCCCCGGTCGATGAATGTCTCGTCTGCCCGACGAGGAAGCCCGCCCCGCCAAGCCCATACTCGCCGCGGCACCGCATCCGAGTATTCGGTCACAACAGAGTAGACCTGAGGGACGCGGTCACTCCCCACTGCAACGAGGCCGTTGTCCAGGAACCACTCAACGGTGCGTCCGGGCGGAAGAACCCTAATCGGAGTGGCCGGGTCGAGAGCAGCAGCGACAGGTTCCAAAAGATCAGGCGCTGTCGACTCCAGAGGCGGATCGAACCGGATCGAGATATCGCGGGCCGGACGCGTTCCGACGTTAGTCACCTGAAGCATAAGCATTGCGGTGTCACGGAGCCCGAAGTCGATAACGATGTACGGACGAGTTTGGCTGCGTGCGGCCGTCTGGTATCCGCGAAGCTGACTTAATCCGACGATAGCCGCGGCGAGGGCAGTTACGAATGTTGCTCCCGCAAAGATAACTAGCCAGGTGTCCGGTGTCCATGCGCCGCTCGCGTCCGTCCATAAGGGCATGGCTGATGCTATCGAGATCGAGCGCCGATCGATCGAACGCTGCCACTCGCGAACCGGATCTCGAAGTTGGATATTGCCTGGACCGTAGGTGGCTCTAACGATCCAACGTCATCCTTCTCCAAGGGCAGCCGATCTCGCGGGAGATAAGCCGGTTACGGCCGTCGGAGATCGACTGGATACTCCCCAGTGCGCCACGTCGCTGGTGACCGCCTGAGGAGCCGCCTGCGGCGGCGCTGTACCTGCTGCCTTGTTTGTCTTTCCACCGGCCGATCGTAGCTCGCTCCCGGTTCTCCGCGCCGGGCTTTCGCGGCATATCCTCGCTTCGCTGCGCTCCGTTCCGGTATTCCACGGTCCCGGCACTGCGCCCCTCCCGCTCGCTCTCGATCTCTCCGCCGGAAGGCAAACAAGAACGAGAGTCAGGGGAGTGATTGTGATGCGGGTATTCGTCATCGACACCAGAAACATGGGTCGGGAACTGCAGGGTGGACTGATCGGAGTGGTCGGGTCGCTCAGCCCCAACGCTGAGGAAAAGATCGAATGCGTCGAGACCGTCAGCCGGTACGCCGTGGACGGGTGGGCGATTTCTGCTGACCCGTTCACTGCGATCGGAAGGCTTGCCGCACTCACCGCAGAGGCGGCGGGCGTGCCATTCGTGCGCCTCGACGCCGCTCGCCTGCCGCAGAACGCCGCGCGTACTATTGGGGCCACGCGCAGTCCCGAGCGGGATTCCGCCGACCTCCACCGATCGCCGTTTCCCGCGCTGACACCCGACTCCCGCATTTGCGGAGCCGGGTCAGCCGGCTCGCGCATCGAGAACGGGGGTCGGTGATCATGTCCCGTCCTCCGCTCGTCTCCGAAACGTGGGGCACCGTCACCACCCGCATGCTGGCGCAGGGCCGCTGGGCCGCCCGCGCCCGTTATCGCGATGTCGACGGTCGCACGCGCCAGATCGAACGCATCGGCCGGACCAAGCAGAAGGCCGAATCACTTCTCCGCGAAGCCATGCGCGATCGCATCAAACCGCTGGGCGACGGTGAGCTCAACCCGGAAACCCGGCTGGCCGACCTCGCGATCGTCTGGTGGGACGAGTTCAGCCACGCATCCCGCTCGAACGGCACGTTGCGCCGCTACGAGGCCGTCTTGGACAAGTACATCATCCCGAACCTCGGCGGCTGGATGATCCGCGAAGCCTCGGTATCCAAGCTCGACCGGTTCATCAAGCAGACGGCCCGGCTCAACGGCTACTCGAACGCCAGTATCGCAGTGGTCCTGCTCACCGGGATGTTCGCAATGGCCGCCCGGCATGACGCAATCGAAACCAACCCGATGAAGTCGGTGGCGCCTGTCGAAGAACCGGACCACCAGGTCGCCACTTTCACGCTCGAGGACGTCGCCGAGCTGCGCGAAATCCTCGCTCAGTGGGACGCCGGCCTGGACGCATCAGGCCGTCGGCGCGGCACCGACCTCGCGGATCCCGTGGATTTCTTTCTCGGCACAGGCTGCCGCCCGGGTGAGGTGTTCGCCCTGATGTGGGAGGACGTCGACTTCACCATCCAGCCGTTCACCGTCGACATCCACCGGACAATGGCGAAGAACCGCGAAGGCCGCTGGACCGTTCAGAACAAGACCAAGACTGGAGGCGGACGCCGCCTCTTCCTGCCCACGTTCGTCGGGAAGATGCTGCTCCGTCGACGAGTCGAGTCGTTCTCCGAGCTCGTCTTCCCGTCCTCGACGCTCACGCCGCGCATCCCCGACAACTTCCGTCTCCAGTGGCACATCGCGCTGAAGGGAACGCGGTTCGAAGGCCGGGTGCCGAAGGAGTTCAGATCAACCGTCGCGACCGCGATCCGCGACGCTGCCGGTCTCGAGCGCGCGCAGCACCAACTGGGTCACTCGACGTACGCGACGACCGAACAGTCCTACCTCCCCCGGGTAGTGCAGGTGCCGGATTCGACGGCGATCCTCGAACGGTTCAATGTGCGCGGCGGATCGGGCCCCGAACTGGGGTAGCTAGACGGTGGGGAATGCAAATGCGAACGCGACTTCCGGACCACCCCGCTGAAACAATGTCCTCGATTGCGAGAGGACTGAAATGGCGGACAATGAGTTACTCGTCGGGGTGCCGCGGCTCGGGTGGTTCATAGACGGCGACCCGAGCACGGACGAGATCGCCGTAATGCTCCAGGACACGGGAACCGCAATTCAGCTCACCGTTCCGCTTAAGGGCATGTTTGCGCATCACGACCCGTACGGACGTTGGTGGTCTAGAGGTATCGAGTACGGTGACGACCCAGACCGCACCAGGTTCAGCTACAAGCCTCCTCGCGTGCTCTTGGTACACGACAGCAATGGCCCAGTCGCGCTTGTGGGATGTCGACCCGGAGGCTCGATCAGTAGCCCTAGCGCCGGACAAGGCCAGATTGTCGCCACGTTTGCTGTCTTCGGGGCATCGACATTGAAGTACGAGACGATCCACGGTCTGCGCACGGAGATCCCGGCGCTTGCTGCCTGGACGCGTCTAAGCAGCATGGACGTGGAGGTAGTCCACAACGACAATTCCCGTGTCCAGTCTGTCCGGATGACTCTGACCGACGCGCCTGCGGTCTCATTGACGCGGTCCATGAACCTAAAGATGCACTCGAGCTGGCGGACGGAGAGCCCGCGGGGCAGCTTTCTCGCTTTCGAGGGCGTGAAGCTCGACACAACCCTTCGCGAGCCGCGGTCCTGGGAAGAACACTTGGAGGTCCACAGGGCGGTCCTCGATTTGGTTTCGCTCGCGGCGTGGGCGCCCTTCGGTTACTCGCAAGTGGAGGTACATCGCGCGGATGATTCTCATGAAGACGGCGGCGAACGCTGGCTCGGGGTCGCGTCACATCGACTGCCCAAGCATGAGCCCTGGTCGGATGAGCCACTATTCCTGTTTCCCTACGCTGAGATTGGGCCGCGCGGCATTCGACGTTGGCTGAAGCTTCGTAAGACTTACGGGCAGGCAATCGGCCCGCTGCTGAGCATTCTTCGCTCGGAAGACCGGTGGAGTCCCGCGAGTCTCGTGCAAAGCGGTATCGCGCTAGAGGCGCTTGGATTCCTGGTTGATGTCACGAAGAACGGCGGCGCAAACCTCAACAGTCGAAAGCAGATGAACTTCAAGCCGGGCTTGCAAGTGATCCTTGACGACATGAACGTCAAACCATTCGACGACACGTCGAGTTGGATCGCCCGCGCAGATGACGCGTATATGGGCACCAAACATCCGGATCGTCCTGAGCCGGACACTCTCGTTGCATTGAACACTCTGCGCGAGAGCATTCTGGTTTTGCGTTACTGGATTGCCTTAGAAATTGGAGTCAGTGGCGAATCGTTGAGCCAACGTCTTGGAAGCGACCCGCTTTCCCGTGAGTGGGTAATGAGCGACTAGAGACGTTGGCGTAGCTCACCGTTTACTCACCGCTTTGGGCGTGATCCACGGCATGTCAGTGTGATCACACGAGTACGCCAATAGTAGGAAAAGCCCCGATCAACGGGGCTTACGAGAGCAAGTGTCACTCTTTGATATTCAGAGTGGTAGAAGCTGAAGTTCTACCATTGAACTACACTCGCGAGGCCTGGAATCCCAGTAAAACACTGGGAAATTAGGCTTCCGCCAACACTACCCGCTCTGCGTGAATCGGCCAAACCCGCTCACGGGTCGTGCCGCGGCTCGTAACTCACCAGCCCGACAGTGTTCCCCTCACTGTCCTCGATGAACGCCATCCACTCGTCGTTCCCCGCCGGCCCGATCGCATCGTCCTGGTGTGTGAAGATCACATGCGGCTCCGTGACCACCTTCACCCCGTCGCCGCGCAACCGCTCCACCGTCTCCGCCACATCGTCCACCTGGAGGTAGACCAGCGCCGACGGGGCGCCCTTCTCGAGGAGGAGGCGGCCGATACCGATGTTGAAGAACAGGAGGCCCGGCGGGTCGAAGCGGGCGGCGGCCGTCTCGCCGAGCAGGTTCTCGTAGAACGCCGCGGCGCGGTCGAGGTCGTCGGCGTGCTGTGCGACCTGCAGAATCTCCACGCGCTCAGTATCCGGTCAGCGGGGGCTCGGCGCCAGTCCCGGTCCGCCTCACGCCTGCCGTCGGAGGTTGTCCGCGATCGTCGCGAGGGTGCCGTCGAGCGCCTGCTGCATCCCGTCGAAGTCCTCAGCCGTGTGGATGGTCAGCTCGACCCGGTCGCCGGCCAGGTGCAGGGAGCCGCGGTAGTCGTGCGGTCCCGGGGCCGACCAGCGGATCTCCCGCGCGGCGTGGTCGACGTCGAACTCGGCGACGGAGGTCACCGTCTCGTTCTGGCCGTCGCGGTCGGCGTCGACGTGCGCGGTCGTCTCGACCTTCCCGTCGGGGAGTTCGTGGGCCTCCGTCATGCGGGGGAAGTACGCCGGGAGGTTCTCGGGGTCGGCGATGTAGTCGAAGTACTCGTCGGCGTCGCCGTCGAGCGGCCGGGTGACGGTGTAGGTGGGCATTGCCCGACGGTACGTCTGCGATCCGGGGTGCGTCAGGGGTTGACGACCGCCGCGTCAGCCGTCCGCGCCCGAAGCAGCAGCGCGATCGCCGCGGCCACGATCCACACCTCCTGCAGGATCGACATCGCGATGGCGGCGATCAGGCCCGCTGTGCTGAAGATCGCCGCGATCCCGGAGGCCACGAACAGTCCGGCGACCACCAGCGCCAACGGCCCGAAGGCGCGGGGGAGTACGGAGGTGAAGCGCAGCGCCAGCCCGGTCGCGGCGAAAAGGAGCGGCGCCGGAGCGAGGGGGAACACCCGCGCGAACACGCCGTTGCTCAGTGTGAACGCGGTCGACACACCCGCGGCGGAGCCGGCCGCGGCCGCCATCGGGACCGCGATGAGGAGGGCCGCCTCGATCACCACGACGCCGATCAGCAGCGCAGCGCCGACGGTGACGAGCTGGCCGACGAAGCAGGCCCCTTGCCGGTCCGCGTGGCGAGGACGAGGAAGAACACCACGCTCAGGAGCGCGCCGGTGACCTGGAACCACGCGCCGGCATAGAAAAGGGTCTCGTGCGAGCGCGCGTACGCCATGAGCTGGGCGTCGGTCCCGCCCGCATAGGGCCAGCCCGCGAACGCGGGGACCGCGAAGTAGATCGTCAGGAGCACGGGCCCGGCGATGCCGAACCAGCCGCCCACCCGGGCGACGCGTGGGCTGGTGATCGCGGGGTCGGTCATGGGGATCCTCTCGACATCGTCGTCGGTGCGCTCGGTCAGATCCTGCCACGTGACAGGATCGGGAGCGTGGACTCCGAGCCGGACATCGCCCGGGCCGATCGGACACCGAGGCCGAGTCAGGCTCGCCGGGTCGCGATCGTGCTCGGGCTGAACGCCGCCCTGATCGTGGGGCTGGTCGTCGTCGGCCTGGTCGCCGGATCGGTGAGCGTGCTCGCCGCGGCGGGGGACACCGTCGCGGACTGCCTCGCGCTGGCCCTCGGCCTGGTCGCGATCGCTCTCCGGGACCGCGACCCCGGTCATCCGCACGCGAACCGGCCCATCGCCGTCGCCGCGCTCGTCAACGGGACCCTGCTGCTCGTGGTCACGGCGACCGTCGTCGTGGAGGCGGTCGGTCGCCTGCGGGAGGGCTCGCCGCCGGTCGAGGGACTTCCGGTGGTGATCGTGAGCCTGGTGACGATGGTCGTGATGCTGGCCGGCGCGTTCGTCCTCGGCTTCTCGGCCGGTGACGAGGACATCCACATGCGATCGGTGCTCCTGGACGCGCTGGCCGACGCCGCGGTCGCCGCCGCCATCGTGGTCGCCGGCGTCATCATTCTGCTCACGGGCGGCGCCTACTGGCTCGACCCGGTCCTCGCGCTCGGCGTCTCGCTGGTGATCGCCGTCGCCGCGGTGCGCCTGATCGTGAAGGCCGTCTCAGCGCTGCGCGGCGGGGCCGTCGACTTCGACGACGACTGAACCACGGCCGACCTCGCGAAGATCCGTTGAGCGCACCCATTCAGATGGGAGGCGCGGATGTGGATGAGCTCGCGGAGGCGCGCGTCGAACTCCACGCCGTCCAGCTCGCTGTAATCGGCTCACAGCCAGACGCCGGCGACGGTGATCATGCCGATGGCGCCGGCCCCTGACAGGAGCCAGTGGGTAGCGCGCTGTCTCACTCGCAGCAGCAGCAGGATGACAAGCACGGGTCCGAACGCGATGGAGTAGCGCGCCACGATGCCGATGTCTATCCCGAAGGTGAGGACGTTGGAGAAACGCATCGCGGCCGGGTACAGGATGAGCGCCGCCAACGTCCCGATCGCCAACAGATGCACGGGATTGAGGTTGCGCCGGGTGAAGGCGGTGTGCGGGAAGCGCGTCCGCTCGTCGAAGTTGCTGCGCAACACGGTGAAGACGAGGCCACCGAAGATCAGCGCTGTGATCGCGACCGGCCATCCGGTCGCCACGGCGCGCATGAGCTGGGCTGCGAGGTCCGGGCTGGTCGCCATCGCCATGTCCCAGTCGGTCCACGGAGTGTGCAGAGCGCCCAGCTCGGCGGAGACGCCGATGAGCAGGGTGCTCCAGCCCCGGAACGGGTAGGCGCCGTACACCTGTGCGTTGGAGACGGTGGCGGTCGCTGCGATGTAGCGCCCCCACAGCACGACCGGCGCGAGCACCAGGGCGGCGAGCGCGCCGAGCTGCCACCACCGGGGCCGCCACTGCTCGTAGGTCACGCGCCAGCCGAACCGGCGGGCGAGCAGCGTCACGAGCATGGCGAGGAGGAAACCACCGACCGGCAGCGAGCACACCACGGCGACACTCGAGCCGAACGCGGCGGCCACAGCGAACCAGACGAAGCCGCGTCCCCGTCGGATCCACGCGATCCCCGTGCCGGCGATGAGGGCGCCACAGAGCACGCCGAGAGAATTCGGGTTGACGATGCCGCCCATGACCATGATCGTGGAGGCCGCCACCGGCACCGTGACCGCGGCGATCAGGCCCACCCGCCGGATGCCGAGTGCATACGCGGCGGCCCCGCTGGCGATGACGCCGAGGATCATGCACAGGGCGCTGAACAGCCGATAGACATCGAGCGCGGAGCGGTCGCCAGGGAGGAGGTCGATCGGCCACCGGAAGAGCTCGGCCAACACGAAGTACGTCGGGTAGTGGATATAGCCGCTGGTGTACTTGCCACTGGGCAGCGACGACGCCGACAGCTCCGGGTGGTCGCAGCCGTGGAGCGGCGGCCCGGCCTGGTGGCCGACACCGCACGCCCACTCCTGCACGACGCCCTGGCCGACCAAGGCGCCACGGTAGGAGAGCTCTCCCGCGTGCAACTTCAACGCGGTGTCGAAGTGGACATGCTCATCCAGGTACGACAGCGGATGCCCGTCGAGCGCGAAGTGGATGACCGACACGGCGAAGTAGGCCACGAGCACGACGGACGCGACGAGCGAAACCGTGGCACCGTGGCGCACACTCCACGCCCGCAGCCGCTCCCACGCGGCTTTCAGCGCGCCCACTCAAATCTCGCTCAGGCGCTTGGCGGCGCAACGGCCCTGACCCGCACATCCGACGAACAGGAGCGACGTAAAAGTGAGGGTCTCTGATGCTGCGGTCTTGGTATGCACACGTTGTCCAGGCTTCTTCATTGGAATGTTCATTAGGCGATGAACAGCGTGGTGCCGGTCAGCTCCTTGCAAAGGTCTTGTGTTGTCTGCCAGTTCGCGGCGTCCTGACGCGAGTCGGCTTCAGGGATGTCCGACTCGTTGGCGTATTTCGCCGCATAGTCGCGCATGGCACTCATCGCTGCAGCCAACTGTGTCCAGTGCGGATTGAGCTGGGCCGCCCTCTCCGCTTCTGCTGCTGCCTGCCGCATCACCGACTCCGAAGTTGCCTGGGCCCTATGGATGATCTCGCACGCGCCCTGGGCCTCGAGCCGGCCCGTTGTCAGCTCGGTGGAGGCTTCGGGTTGTGCGCCGTCCGAGTTGGTCGGCGTGGACGTTGGTTCGCCGGTCGGTATCGATAACGCCGGCGCGGTGGCAGCGTGCGTCGCGCTAGGCGCGGGGCTTGCGCACCCCACCAAAACAAGACACAACAAAGCGACCGCAACCAGTGGTCCGGTTCTAGTACGCACTATCCCTCCAAGCGACAAGTGGTCAGCGTGCAACCTTATCATTAAGCGTACATAACTCCTATGCTTTACGCTTTTTTGATGACATTTCACACGCTAAGGCTATGGTTGCCGAGAGTCGCGCTACTCATCGGCGTACTCACCCTTGCTCCGGCCTCCATCGCTGTCGCCGAAACTGGCTCTCCGGCGACTTCGGAAACGACGCCGCCACAATCAGGCCCGACCGAGGAATCCCCAAGCGACGAAGCTGGGTCGAAGGACGGGTCCCCTCAGGACGCGGCGCCCGAACCGTCCACAGGTCCCATCGATCCCGACAGAGATGAAGACGCAGCCTCGTCACCGGCGACTCTCTATGACGAACCAGCCTCGGACGATCCTCAGCCGGAACGTTGGCCTTCGACCAGGGCCCTGACCGGGCCGTGTGGAGACCCCGCATGCGCGGACATTCCGACCACGAAGCAGGCGGTGGCGCTGAAACTTGTTGAACTCAAGAAGCAGGGCGCGCTGTCAGTCGGCGCCTACTACATCGGCGGCGTACAGCACGATGGATCTGCAGCATCAACCTCGTGATCGGCTACGCCACCCCGCCGGAGCACGCCTACACGAGCGCGCTAGCGCGGCTGACGGCGACGATCCAGGGCGCGGGCCGCTCCGGGTGAGAGCGGCCCGCGTCGCGGGCTAGGTGTCGAGGCGTTTCCGCCAGCGCGCCGAGAAGGCGGTCGCCGCGAAGCCGATCGCGTCGTTGACGTCGAGCATCGGCCGGTTCTCCTCCGCGTTCACCGTCTCCACGAGCGCGCACCCGGGGAACCGGGCGGTCAGCTCGCGCAGGTTGGCCAGCTTCAGCAGCATCCCGAGCCGGTGTCCGCGGTGCTCGCGCAGCACCAGGGTGTCCATCTGCTCGGCCGGGCGGTCGGACTCGCTGGACACGTCGAGCTCGGTGAACCCCACGGCCTGGCCGGTCGCCTCATGGACCACGATCGACGTCAGCGCGACCCGGGGGCTCTCGGCCCAGAGGTCGTCGACGGCGCGGACGCGGTCCGCCGTCCAGACGTCGGTCAGCTCGATGCCGGCGTTGGGGGCGTCGGTGCTCATCCGGGTGCGCAGGAATGCAATGGACTCCACCCACTCCTCCGGCGTCCGGCCCTGCCAGGAGACCGTCCGGTAGCCGGCGGACCCGGCGGCCGCCTCGGCGAGAAGCGCGGCGAGCACCTCCGCGTCGACGGGCAGCGGCAGAGCGCTGATGCGCCCGACCTGTTCGAGCGAGAAGCCCTGGCGGAGCAGGAACCGGGTCGACGGGAGGTCGACCGGCACCGACCCGAATCCGGTCGGCGCAGCGACGGCCTCGCCCCCGACGCCGGCCGGGTAGGTCGTCTGGTTCTGGATGGTCGTGCGGCCGGCCTCCCTGGCCAGCTGCTCCAGGCGGGCGAACAGCGCCGAGCCGATGCCGCGGCCGCGGAACTCCGCGAGGACGGAGACCGCGCCCCAGCATTCCGGCGCGCCGGCCGGGAGTGCCAGGTTCGCCCGGGCGACGACGCGGCCGTCGATCTTGGCGACGAGCCCGGTCATCTGCCGCGACTCGTCCCTCCAGTCCGGCAGCAGCTCGGCCGCGGTCATGACCTCGCCGGCGTGGCCGCGCTGCTCCGCCTCGACGGCGCTGCGCACGTCGGCGAAAGCGACGAAGTCCGCGGCGTCCGCGGCGTCGACGCTGACCGGGACGACGAGCGGCTCGACAGTGAAGCCCGCGAGCGTGTGGGTGTTCTCTGACGTAGACATGAAACCTCTTCGTGTGCAGGGTCGATCGACTCACCCACGGTCGTGGGGAGGAAGGGGCTCTGCTAGAGGATCACGAGGGAGAGCATCCCATGACGGCCGCCCGCATCGCAACCACCAGTAGGTGTCCCCGGCCTCCCGGGGGTACTGTTCCCGATGTGGACGCTCTCAGGCGCGTGCAGAGCAGCACGGGCGACCCGGCGGAGGCCGACGCACTGCTGCGCGAGGCAGGCGGCCGGTTCGCGTTCACACGCGATCCCGGGTCGGACTTCTCCTTTCGGGTGAAGCAGGCCGGAGATGAAGGCGTCGCGGTCGGGGTGTACCGCATCGACGGCGAGTGGCAGTCCGACGGCGAGTTCGATCAGTTCGGCGTCCACGGCGTCTTCTCCGGCGACTACCGGTGGGAGATCGACGGCGACCGCGACTCCGGCTACGCGACCCCGTTCCTGTCGCGGCCCGGGCGCGAGCTGTTCGGCCACGGCGACGACCTCACGATCGTCAACGTCTACATCACCCCGGAACGGCTCAGGGAGGTCGCCCGCCAGGTCTACGCCGACGACCGCATGGACCCGGTCTTCGACTCGCCGCGGCCGATCGACCCGCAGCGCAGCCTCGTCATGCTGCAGACCCTCCAGGTGGCCTCGGAGTACGTGCGGTCCGGGATGATCGAGCATCCGATGATCCGCGCGAGCCTGTTCCACGAGCTCGCGGTCGGCGCGCTCAGGACCTTCCCCCTGCAACGGGACGGCGGGCGCGCGTCCGTGACCCGGCGCGGCGAGGCCGCCGTCTACCGGCGCGCGACGCACTTCATCGACGACTGCCTGTCGCTGCCGATCACCCTCGGCGACGTCGCTGCCGCGGCCGCGACCGACCTCGACACCCTCAACGAGGCGTTCCGCTCGCGCACGGGCACCGGCGCCGGCAGCTACCTGCGCCGCGCCCGCCTCTCGGCCGCGCGGGTCGACCGGACGGCCGAGCCCACGCTGAGCGACGCGGCGCTGGCCGCCCGCTGGGGATTCCCCTCGGAGGACCGGTTCCGCCGCTCGTACCGGGCCGCCTTCGGCGCGACGGAGGCCTCCCCTAGCCGAATCCGTGGTCGGGTGTAGCGTTCACGGCGAATCCGAGGAGGCTGCCATGCCCGACTTCTTCGTCAGGGTCGCCAACCGCCGCCTGGACCCGGTCGCCGATCTGGAGACCACCCGCGCGCAGCTCGTGGCCGCCGTGCGGGAGGGCGGCGACTTCGTCGACTTCCTCGACGGCACGCGGCTCGTCAGCGTGCTCATCACGCCCGCCAGCGCCGTCACCGTGCATCGCGTCGTGGAGGGCGCGCGGCCGCTCCACGCCGTGCGGGCGGGCAAGGCCGCCCTGGACGCGGTCTTCCCGTCGTTCGACGCCTACGAGAACTACGGCGTCTGAGCGGAGCCGCTACCGCGAAGCGACCGCGAGCCGGGAGCGCACCCTCAGCACGGACGCGCCGGCCGCCCCGGTCTGCGGGATGGCCCCGAGCGCGAACTCCTGGATCGCCCCCGGCCGGAAGACCAGGCACTCGGTCGACCCGCCGAACTGGAAGTAGCCCAGCTCGTCGCCCTTCCCGACGTGACGACCCGGCACGATGTCGTCGCCGATCACGCACGAGGACACCTCCACCATGCCCACCGGCACGACCGCCATCAGCCCGATCGCCGGGTTGTCGGCCTGGATGAGGATGATCGCCCGCGCGGCGACGTGAGCGAGGTAGCCCTGCGAGGCCGTCGCCTCCACCGCCTCGGCGCCCTCCGACTCCGCTTCGGAGAAGTAGGTGCCGGGCTGCACGAAGGCGCGGACGACGGTCCCCGCGACCGGGCTGTGCCAGCGGTGGTAGTTCAGCGCGCTGAGGAAGCCCTGGTACACCGTCCCGCCGACGAACTCGTCCACCGACTCGTCGTCCGCGAGCAGGTCCTGCAGCGAGTAGGGCTGGTTCTTGATCCAGAACTCGCTGTGCCGGGCGACATCCCTGCTGATCCGGTACGGCGTGGACTCGCAGGCACTGACCACCACCGTGTCGTCGTCGGGGGAGTCGACCGGCCGTGCCCCCTCCTTGAGCCGGCGGGTGAAGAAGTCGTTCCAGGAGGTGAAGCCCCAGTGCTCGTCGTCGGGGTCGTGCTCGAACTGGTCGATGCCCACGACCTCGCGTGCCTTCTCGGACATCCAGCCCTGCGGCGAGTCGTTGAGCACGGAGAGCGAGTCCGGTCCGTTGAGGAACTCGGCCCACGCGTCGAGGACCTTCTTCAGGATCGCGTTGACCCGGGGGTCGCGGTAGGCGGCCATCCCGGAGGGGTGCCCATCGTCCAGTCGAGGATGCCCGTGAGCGGCGTGGTCACCATCGCGCCCTCGCTGAACTCCGGCGCCGTGTCCAGCACGCCGTCGATCAGGCGGAGGAGCTGGCCGACGCTCTCGATGTGACGCGCGCTGTAGCGGCGGGTCGTCGGCACCTCCTGGATCATCCTGGTCAGATACATCCGCACGATCGCGTCGCGGTCGATGAGGTCGGCGAACTCCTGGATCACGGGATGCCGGTACGGCGCCGTGTCGTCCTCGCCGAGCCGGTCGATCCGGCCGTCCAGCCAGGACTCCAGTTCGTCCTGGTCGTGCGGGAGCCAGCCGCCGCGGCGCTTCAGGTCCTCGGTTTCCCGGCTCATGTCAGCGGTCGTCCGCTCCGCCGCCCGAGGCGGTGTCGGCGCCGTCGTCCGCCCCGTCGGACTGCGGGCCGGAGCCGTCGGGGAGGTCGTCGGGGTCGGGGCGGTGCGTGTCGCGATCGGTCATCGTTCTCGTCCTTCCTGTCGTTTTGTCGGTGCCTGTCGTCACGGCACCGTACGCCGGGGGCGGGCGGAGGGCGAGCCTGCACGCGGATGACGCCGCCCCCGGGTACGGTCCCTGATGTGACCCTGAGCCCTGCCGACGTTGCGCTCGCCGACGAACAGGACACCGAGCGGTCCCGCGCCGCCTTCCCGTGGTGGGGGTGGCTGCTGGCCGCGGTCCTCCTCTTCGCGGCGTCGGTGCTTGGCGTCCGGCTGGCCCCGCCGGGAAGCCAGGTCGCGATCTGGTGGCCGGCAGCGGGCCTCGCCGTGCTGCTCGTGCTCCTCGTGCGCCGCCGGAGCGAGCGGGCGGTGGCGCTGGGCGTGATCTTCGTGGCCACGGCCCTGGCGAACGCCGTGGCCGGGCGGCCACTCCTGGTCTCGTCCGCGTTCGGGCTGGCGAACACCGTCGAGGTGCTGGTGGTCGTCGCGATCCTGGTCCGTGCGGGAGGCCCGGGATTCCGCCTGCGCGATCTCGATTCCGCGCTGAGGTTCACTGCAGCCGTGCTCGCCGGAGCGCTCGCGATCGGGGTGTTGGCGGCCGCGGCCGTCGTCGTCTTCGAGGGCGGCAGCTTCGTCGCCACGGCGGCGTTCGTCGCCGCCTCGCACGCGGCGGCCGTCTTCATGATCGCTCCGTTCGCGCTGCTCCCGCCCGCCATCCCGGTGCGCGCGACCGTCCTGGAGATGGTGGCCCAGGCCGTCGTGCTGGCGGTCGTGATCGTCGCCGTCTTCCATCCGGCGACGGATCTGCCGCTCGCGTTCCTCCCCTACCCGGTGCTCTCGTGGGCGGCGTTCCGGTTCCCCATCCGCATCGCGGTGACCGAGACGCTTCTGGCGTCGATGGCCATCCTCGCGCTCACCATCGCCGGCGGCGGTCCATTCGATCGGTCGACTCCGGACTTCACACAGCGGGCCGCGCTCGGCGAGATCTTCCTGGTCACCTTCGCCGGCTTCGCGATCGTCCTGGCGGCCGCCCAGTACGACCTGCGGTCCACCACCCGGCAGCTCCAGGCCACCACCCGGCTCCTCTCCGGCAGCCTCGTCGAGGCGTCCGTCGGGCTGCTGATCGGGGAGCGCTCCAAAGCCGGCGAGCTGCGCGTGATCTGGCGCAACCCCACCGCGGCCGCCCTGCTTCCTCGGGAGAACGCCCGGCGCTGGGAGGGGAGCTCGCCGACGCGGCCAGGTCGGCGCTCGCCGATGGGGCCGCTGTCACGGTGGGCTGCGAGTCGGGCACGCTCACGGTGGCGGCGAACGGCATCCCGGACGAGCCGGACCGCTTCGCCGTGCAGCTCGTGGATGTGACCGACACGCTCCGGATGCAGGCGGCGACACTCGCCGCCGAACGCGAGCAGGAGGCGGCGCGCACCACCCGCATCGACCTGGAGCGTCAGCGCGAGGACTTCGTCGCGACGACGAGCCACGAGCTCCGCACCCCGATCACCAGCATCGTCGGGTTCTGCGAGCTGCTCGCCGAGTCGGACGCGCTCGGGGACCAGGAGAAGGCCTGGGTCGAGGTGATCGACCGGAACGCGGTGCGGCTGTCCTCCCTGGTCGAGGACCTGCTGACCCTGGGGGCGACGGTGGGGAGGCCCGGCGGCGCGCTCGCCGAGGCCGACGTGGACGATCAGATCCGCGACGTGGTGAGCGCGTCCAGCGTCATCGCGGCGAAGAAGCACATCGACCTGTCGGCGACGGGTCACGCCGGCACCGCCCGTGCGGAGCCGGGGGACGTGGGCCGCATCCTGACCAATCTGGTCGCCAACGCCGTCAAGTTCACGCCGGACGGCGGACGTGTGACGGTCACGTCGTCCGCCGACGAGGCGACGATCACCGTGGTGGTCGCGGACACCGGACCGGGCATGAGCGAGGAGATCCTCGCGCACGCCTTCGACCGCTTCTACCGCGCGCCGGGGATGCAGAAGGCCGCGGTCCCCGGCACCGGTCTCGGGCTGGCGATCGTCGCGGAGCTGGTGGAGCGCAACGGGGGCTCCGTCCGGCTGGAGTCGCCGGCGACCGGCGGCACGCGGGCGACGATCGAGTTGCCGAGGAGCACGCCCGCGGCGTGAGGGCGCCTGCCTCAGGCGATCGGCGCCGCCGTCGCGTCGAGCACCGTCTGCAGCTCCACGCCGGGCGCGAGCTCCACGAGCCGGAGGCCGGCCGGCGTCACGTCGATCACGGCGAGGTCGGTGATGATCCTGTCGACCACCGCGCGCCCGGTCAGCGGCAGCGTGCACTCCGGCACGATCTTCGGGCTGCCGTCCTTCGCCACGTGCTCCATCAGCACGATGACCCGCCCGGCGCCGTGCACGAGGTCCATCGCGCCTCCCGGGCCCTTGACCATCCGGCCCGGGATCATCCAGTTGGCCAGGTCGCCGCTCGCGGACACCTGCATCGCGCCGAGCACCGCCACGTCGATCTTCCCGCCGCGGATCATGCCGAAGCTGAGCGCCGAGTCGAAGAACGCCGCGCCCGGGAGCGTGGTCACGGTCTCCTTGCCCGCGTTGATGAGGTCGGGGTCGACCGCGTCGGCGGCGGGGTAGGGACCGGTGCCGAGGATGCCGTTCTCCGACTGGAGCACGACCGACCGCCCGGCCGGGAGGTGGTTCGGGATGAGCGTCGGGAGGCCGATGCCCAGGTTCACGTAGGCGCCGTCCGGCAGTTCGAGGGCGGCGCGCGCGGCGAGCTGATCGCGGGTCAGCGGCATCTCACGCCCCCGTTCCCGCGGTGGTGAGCCGCTCGACGCGCTTCTCTACGTCCCCGACCTCGACCACCCGGTGCACGTAGACGCCGGGCAGGTGGATGTCGTCGGGCGCCAGCTCTCCCGGCTCGACCAGCCGCTCCACCTGGGCGACGCAGACCCGGCCGGCCATGGCGGCCAGCGGGGAGAAGTTGCGGGCGGAGGCGTGGAAGCGCAGGTTCCCCGCCCGGTCGCCGACCTCGGCGTGCACGAGGGCGAAGTCGGTGCTGATGGCCTCCTCCAGCACGAACTCCTGGCGCGCGCCGCCGACCTCGAACGTCTGCACCTGCTTGGGCGGGGAGGCCACGGCGACCGAGCCGTCCGGCGCGTAGCGGCGCGGCAGGCCGCCCTCCGCGACGAGCGTGCCGACGCCCGTGCGCGTGAAGAACGCGGCGATCCCCGAGCCGCCGGCCCGCAGCTTCTCGCCGAGCGTGCCCTGCGGGGTCAGCTCCAGTTCGAGCTCGCCGCTGAGGTACTGGCGCTCGAACTCGCGGTTCTCGCCGACGTACGAGGAGGTCATCTTGCGGATGCGCCGGGCGGCGAGCAGGACGCCGAGGCCCCAGTCGTCCACGCCGCAGTTGTTGCTGACCACCGAGAGGTCGTCCACGCCGCTCGCGAGCAGCGCCTCGATGAGCACCATCGGGATGCCGCACAGCCCGAACCCGCCGACTGCGAGGGAGGCGCCGCTCGGGATGTCGGCCACGGCCTCCGCCGCCGACGCGAGCGTCTTGTCGATTCGCGCGGTCATCGGGCGCTCCACCCGCCGTCCATGGTGTAGCTCGCGCCGGTGACCATCCCCGCGTCCGGCCCGGCGAGCCAGAGCGCGAGGCTGGCGACCTCGTGCGGCTCCACCAGCCGCTTCACGGCCGACTCGGCGAGCAGCACCCGTGACAGCACCTCGGCTTCGTCGACCCCGTTGAGGCGGGCCTGGTCCGCGATCTGCTTCTCCACGAGCGGGGAGCGCACGTAGCCCGGGTCGATGCAGTTGCTCGTCACGCCGTGCTCGCCGCCCTCCAGCGCGGTCACCTTCGACAGGCCCTCCAGGCCGTGCTTGGCGGAGACGTAGGCCGCCTTGTACTTCGAGGCGCGCAGGCCGTGCACGCTCGACAGGTTGATCACGCGCCCGAAGCCGCGCTCGTACATCCCGGGCAGCGCGGCGCGGATGAGCAGGAACGGCGCCTCCAGCATCAGGCGCAGGATCAGCGAGAACCGCTCCGGGTCGAACTCCTCGATCGGGCTGACGTGCTGGATGCCCGCGTTGTTGACGAGGATGTCGGTGTCCAGCCGGAGGTCGGCGAGCGCACCGGTGTCGGCGAGGTCGACCTTCCAGCTCGCACCGCCGATCTCGGCGGCGACGCGGGAGGCCGCGTCGCCGTCGATGTCGGCCACGGTGACGTGCGCGCCGGCGGCGGCGAACGCGCGGGCGCAGGCTGCGCCGATTCCGCTCGCGCCGCCAGTGACGAGTGCGCGGCGTCCCTGGAACGGGCTCATAGTGGTGGTGCCTTTCGGTGGGGGTGGGCCGGGGTCAGCGCGCGACGGACGGCGCGGCGCCCCGGACGTCGCGGGCCGCGTCGGCCTGGTCGACGGCCTCCAGCGAGATGCCCTTCGTCTCGCGCAGCGTCAGCACAGCGACCAGGGTCACGACGCAGGCGATCACGATGTAGACGGCCACCGGCGTCCAGCTGTGGTAGTCCTTCAGCCACGCGGTCGCCAGGATCGGCGCGAGCGAGCCGGCCACGATCGAGACCACCTGCGAGCCGAGGGAGACTCCCGAGTAGCGCATCCGCGTCGGGAACAGCTCGGCCATGATGGCGGGCTGCGGCGCGTACATGAAGGCGTGGAACACCAGTCCGATGGTCACCGCCAGGACGATGAGCGGCGGGTTGAGGGTGTCGAACAGCGGGAAGGCGAAGAACGCCCAGGTGGCGGCGAGCACCGCGCCGATCAGGTAGACCGGCTTGCGTCCGACGCGGTCGCTGAGGCGGCCGACCTGCGGGATGACGAGGAAGTGCACGACGTGCGCGATCAGCAGGGCCAGCAGCAGCTGGGCGGTGTTGTAATCGTGCACCTCCTTCAGGTAGACGATCGTGAAGCTGACCACGATGTAGTAGAAGATGTTCTCCGCGAAGCGCAGGCCCATCGCCTTCAGCACGCCTCCCGGGTAGCGCTTGAGCACCTGGCCCACGCCGTAGCCTCCGCGCTGCTCGCTCTCGGCCTGCGCCTTCGCCTCGATGAAGATCGGTGCCTCGCTGACCCGGGTGCGGATGTAGAAGCCCACGAGCACGATCACCGCGGACAGCCAGAACGCGATCCGCCAACCCCAGCTGAGGAATGCCTCCGGTGCCATCACCCACGACGACACCAGGAGCACGAGGGTGGCGAGGAGGTTGCCGACCGGCACGGCGGCCTGCGGCCAGCTCGACCAGAACCCACGCGTGCGGTCGGGGCTCTGCTCGGCCACCAGCAGCACGGCGCCGCCCCATTCGCCGCCGAGCGCGAAGCCCTGGATGAACCGCAGCGCGACCAGCAGCGCGGGCGCCCAGTAGCCGACGCTCGCGAAGCCGGGCAGGCAGCCCATCAGGAACGTGGCGGCGCCGACGATGATGATCGTGGCCTGCAGCGTGGGCTTGCGACCGAACCGGTCACCGATCTGCCCGAAGACGATGCCACCGAGCGGGCGGGCGATGAATCCGACAGCATACGTGACGAACGCGGCGATGACCCCGTCCAGCGGACTGCCGGTTGCGGGGAAGAAGAACGTGCCGAAGACCAGGCTCGCGGCGGTGGCGTAGAGGAAGAACTCATACCATTCGACGACCGTGCCCGCCATGGATGCGGCGACGATCGTCTTGAGGGTGCGGGGACTCGCTGTGGTTTCCATACTCTCTCCTTCGATGTCGACGGTGACATCCGCGGGCCAGTCAACCCGGGGTACAAGTGCGAATCAATGCCCAAGGATGCGATGGCGCTGTGCATAATTGCACGCATGGACGCGTCGAAGAAGCCCAGATCGGACGACCTGCTCGTCCTCCTCGCGGTGGCGCGTGCCGGCCGGTTCGCCCGCGCGGCCGAGCAGCTCGGCGTCGACCACACCACGGTCTCCCGGCGGATCGACGCGCTGGAGGAGACTCTGGGCGGCCGGCTGCTGACCCAGGCGTCCGGCGGCTGGGAGCTCACGCCGCTCGGCAGCCGCGCGGTGGACGTCGCCGGCCGCATCGAGGCGGCGGTGGCGGCGCTCACCCGCCCCGAGGCGGAGGCCGACCCCATCGACGGGGTGGTCCGGATGTCGGCGACCGACGGCTTCAGCGCGTACATCGCCGCCCCGGCCATCGCCGCGCTCCGGAGGGAGCACCCCGGCCTCTCGGTGGAGATCCTCACCGTGACCCGGCGTGCGCTGCAGCACCGCTCCGGCCTGGACATCGAGGTCGTCGTGGGGCGTCCGGAGACCCGCCGCGCCCACACGGTCGAGCTGGGCTCCTACGCGCTCGGGATGTACGCCTCCCTCGATTACCTCGCCCGCAACGGCACTCCGACGACGCCCGACCAGGTCTTCGCGCACCCGCTCGTCTACTTCATCGACTCGATCCTGCAGGTGGACGACCTCGACCTGCCGCGGCGCCTCGCCCCGGAGATGCGCGACGCGCTCACCTCCACGAACGTGTTCGTCCACGTGGAGGCCACCCGCGCGGGCGCCGGCATCGGGCTGCTGCCGTGCTTCATGGCGGACCGCCACGACGACCTGGTCCGGCTGCTGCCGGGCGAGCTCCATGCCACGCTGCCGTACTGGATGGTCGTCCACCCGGACTCGCTGCGGCATCCCGCCGTCGCCGCCGTCGCGCACGCGCTGCGGGAGGGGCGCGGGACGCCGCGGACATCCTGGCCGGGCGGTCGGCGAGCGGTACCTGAGGATTCCGGGACTTTTCGCACCGTGTCCGCGGCGCGCGCACAGCAGCGACTTGCTTGACTGTGATCGTGAACGACACCCCCAAGCGAGATCGCCGGCTCGAAGCCCAGAAGCGCGCGGCCGAGCTGCGGCTGCAGGAGCAGCGCCGGGCCCGCCGACGACAGCTCCTGATCGGAGGCGGCGCCGTGGTCGCGGTGCTCGCCGTGGCCGGCATCGTCACGGCGGTCGTCGTGAACGGTCAGCAGCCGCCGACGTCCGCCGCGAGCACCTCTGCGTCCTCCGCGAGCGCGGCAGCCTGGGCCGCGCCCGCCGATGTGGAGGGCGCCGTGCGCGCCGCCGGCCTGACGATGCTCACCGCCGAGGGGTCGGCGCTGCACATCCACCAGCACCTGAGCGTCACGGTGGACGGTGCGCCCGTCGCCGTTCCCGCCGGCATCGGCATCGACGAGGCGCAGCAGCGCATCTCGCCGATCCACACGCACGACGAGTCCGGCATCATCCACGTCGAGTCGGCGGAGGTCCGGACGTTCACGCTGGGCCAGGTGTTCGACGAGTGGGGTCAGAAGCTCGGCCAGGGCCAGGTCGGTGCGTACCGGGACGGCGCCGACGGGCAGACCGTCACCGTCTTCGTGAACGGCAAGACGTTCACCGGCGACCCGCGCACGATCCCGCTCACCTCGCACCAGGACATCGACGTCGTCGTCGCGAAGAAGGGGACCACGGCCTCCGCGCCGAAGGCGTTCGTCTGGCCCTCCGGGTACTGAGCGGTCCGCCTCACGCCGCCTCGGGTCCGAGCCGCGGCGACCCCGCCGCGGAGGCGGGCCGGTCGAGCTGCCGCCAGACCGGGAACACCAGCGGCGCCAACGTCGCCAGCAGCATCACCGCGCCCGCACCGACGCACGCCCAGGTCAGTCCCACGCCCTGCGCGAGGAGGCCCCCGAGCAGCGACCCGAACGGCACGCCCAGGTAGGCGCTCGCCTTCATGGCCCCGAGCACGCGGGTCTGCAGCAGCGCGGGCACCCGCTCGTACTGGACCGCCCCGATGATCGGGTTCGGGACGCCGCCGAAGACGCCGCACACGAAGAACACCGCGGCGACGGCGACGACGGACGTCCAGCCCGCCACCGCGAAGAACGGCGGCGCCGACGCCAGCAGCGTGCAGAGGGCGAAGGTCAGCCAGCGCGGGAGCCGCTGGCCCAGCCACGCGGTGAGCAGCACGCCCGCGAGCATCCCCAGCCCGGACGCGCCGCCGACCACGCCGAACGCGACCGCGTCGTGCACCCGGTCGTGCGCCCAGACCGGGAGGAACACCGCGCTCATCGCCTGGTCGAGCAGATTCGTGAGCACGATCAGGGCCATCAGGCTGAGCAGGAGCCGGTCGGCGCGGAGGAAACGCAGGCCCTCCCGCAGTTCGGCGAAGTAGGCGCGCGGCCTGAGCCGTGGCGCAGGGGCAGGCGTCTCCGGCTCCGGCCGGACCCGCGGCACCGTCGCCGCCACCACCACGACCGCGCAGAGGAAGCTCAGGCTGTCGATCAGGATCGTGACCGCCGGGCCGACCAGCGCGACCAGCACGCCCGCGAGCGGCATCCCGACCAGCAGCGCCGCCCGGTTCGCGCCCGAGTAGAGCCCGACCGCGCGCTCGTCGCTCCAGTGGGCCAGCCGCGCCAGCGGGGGATCATCGGCGTGGAGGCCGCGTCCGCCGCACCGCGCACGGCGCCGGCCACGGCGACAAGCGCCACCAGAGCGCCGAGCGGGAGGTCGTGCAGCGCGCCGAGCAGGAACACCGCGAACACCGCGGCCGCGGCGACGAGGTTGCCGATCAGGAAGGTGCGACGCAGGCCGACCCGGTCGACCAGCGGCCCGGCGGTCGCCTGCAGCAGCACGTACGGCGCCATCTCCGCGAACCCGACCAGGCCGGTGGCGACGGCGCTGCCGGTCGTGACGAGCACGAGCCACGGGATCGCGATGGCCGACAGCGCCGTGCCCGCGCCGGAGACCAGGTACGCGCCGATCAGCCCGAGCAGCGGAGCGCGGCGGGGCGCGATGCTGTTCATGGCTCCGGGAACAGCTGGAACTGCGCGTGCACCCGGATCCCGTCGCCGGCGTCCGCTCCCGGCTCGCGCCGGAACCGCGTCACGAGGTCGCGCACGGCCGCCGTGACCTCCCGGGCCTGCTCGACGGTCAGGGTGAGCGGCCAGTCGCTGACGGTCCACGGCAGCTCCGGCAGCTCCTCCACCTGGCTGGACAGCGTGTCCACCCACGCCAGCACGCGCCGGTGCGACTCCTCCGCGTTGAGCCGCACGAACTGCACGGCCTGGTCGACGGTCTCCTCGGTGGCGGCGTCGCCCGGCACGCGGAACGAGAAGGAGGTCGACCGGTGCACCGCGCGCCACCAGCGGTCGCGGTCGTTGCCGCGCTCGGCGTCCTCCACGATGAAGCCGTGCTCGGCGAGCACGCGCAGGTGGTAGCTGGTGACGCCGGTGGACTGGCCCACGCGCCGGCCGAGCTCGGTCGCGGTGGAGGGTCCGTCGGCCTGGAGGAGGTCGAGCAGTCGCAGTCGCAGCGGGTTGACCAGCCCGCGCATGGCGGAGGGGCTGAGCAGCACATCCTGTGCGGGATCGAGCTCCGGGAACGGGTTCGGCTCGTCGGTCATATGGTGCAGTGTAATCGCAGAAAAGATTCTGCAAAAGAGTTTCTGCGATTATCACCGCTGCGACGTAACCCCCGATCCCGCTCCCCGCGCACCCGATAGGCTGGGCGCGTGCTTCTCTCCGATCGTGACATCAAGGCCGAACTGGGTGCCGGGCGGATCGCGCTGGAGCCGTACGAGCCCGCGATGGTCCAGCCGTCGAGCATCGACGTCCGGCTCGACCGCTTCTTCCGCCTGTTCGACAACCACAAGTACCCGTTCATCGACCCCGCGGTCGACCAGCCGGAGCTGACCCGGTTCGTCGAGGTGGATCCCGACCAGGCGTTCATCCTGCACCCCGGCGAGTTCGTGCTCGGGTCCACCTTCGAGCTGGTGAGCCTGCCCGACGACGTCGCCGCGCGGCTGGAGGGCAAGAGCTCGCTCGGGCGGCTCGGACTCCTCACCCACTCCACGGCGGGCTTCATCGACCCCGGCTTCTCCGGGCACGTCACCCTGGAGCTGAGCAACGTCGCGACGCTGCCGATCAAACTCTGGCCGGGGATGAAGATCGGCCAGATGTGCTTCTTCCGGCTGTCCTCCGCGGCCGAGAAGCCGTACGGGTCGGCCGAGTACAGCTCGCGCTACCAGGGCCAGCGCGGCCCGACCGCCTCGCGTTCGTACCTCAACTTCCACCGGACCGACGTGTCCGCGACCGAAGCCGGACGCCCGTCCAGCTAGACCCCCCGACCCGAGAGGGCTGCCCATGAGCGAGTCGACCGATTCCCTTTTCGCGCGAGCCCTGATCGCGGCCGGGCCGACGCCCGAGCGTCCGCAGCGGATGCACCTCTTCGGGCAGCTCGTCGGCAGCTGGCGGGCCGACGTCCGCTTCCTGGACGAGGCCTCCGGCGCGTGGACGGAGCGGGTCGAGGAGTGGGTGTTCGCGTACACGCTCGGCGGCCGGGCCGTGCAGGACGTCCTGGTCGCGCGCGATCCCGAGCATCCCGAGTCCCTCGTCGCCCACGGCTCGACCGTGCGCGTCTACGATTCGACGCTCGGCGCGTGGCGGGTGAGCTGGTTCGGCGCCGCGGCGGGCGACTTCTGCACGCTGGTCGCCACACCGCACCGCCGCGACGGAATCCGGCAGGACGGCACCCAGACCGACGGCCGCCCGATCCGCTGGAACTTCTCGAAGATCACCGCCGAGTCTTTCGAGTGGGACGGCTGGGTCTCGAACGACGAGGGCCGCACCTGGTGGCTGGAGCAGCACGTCGACGCGGTGCGCACCGGCTGATCCGTCTTGCGCAGCGGCTGTGCGCTCCCGCAACTCCTACCCCGGTGAACTGCTTCGTCTCCGAATGGATTCGCTTCGCGGCATACGTGTCGCGAGTTATCCACAGTCGATTACACAGGTGGAAAATAGTGAGTCAGACTCACAGCTGGCCTGAAGCTTCGGGTGCATCGTCGGCGTAGAGGGCGGGGAGCTGGAGGGTCAGCCACGGGCTGAACGCCCACGGCGTCGCCTCCACCGCGGCCAGCAATGAGCGCGGGTCGACCCACTCCCATTCGGCGACCTCGTCGGCGGACGGGTCCAGGTCGCCGGCGATCGTCGCCGTGAACACCGGGCAGACCTCGTACTCGACGATGCCGGCGGCGTCGGTCGCGCGGTACGTGAAGTCGGGGATCACCGGCACGAGGTTCTCGACCGAGGTGCCGAGCTCGTCAGCGGCGCGGCGCGCGATGGCGTCCTCCATCGACTCGCCCGGCGCGGGATGCCCGCAGAACGAGTTGGTCCAGACGCCCGGCCAGGTGGCCTTGCTCAGCGCGCGGCGGGTCACGAGGATGCGGCCCTCGCCGTCGAACAGATGGCAGGAGAAGGCGAGGTGGAGGGGCGTGTCCGCGGTGTGGACGGTCGCCTTGTCCGCGGTCCCGATCGGGGTGCCGTCCTCCGCGAGCAGGACGACCTCTTCGCGCGGTGACGTCATGCGTCCATCCTAGGCGCGGGCGGGGCGGCGGGAGAGGGCGCGACCGGTGGCCGCGCCCCCTCGGGAGTGTGCCGTCGGGTCAGTCGGCGTCGGTGCCCTCTTCGGCGTCGGCGGCCTCGCCGGTGGCGGTGCTGGCTTCTTCAGCCTCCTCCGCGCGCGGCGTCCAGCCGAGGTTGCGCGCCATCGCCTCGAGGGTGGCGAGCGTGGTGGCGAGGTCGGCGGGGTCGATGCCCTCGAAGACCGTCGCCCGCGCTGTGCGGATGCGCTCGGCGGCGGTGTCGTGCGCCGCGTGTCCCTCGTCGGTCAGCGTCGCGCGGTCCCCGTCGAACCAGACCCAGCCGCGCTCGACGAAGTCCGCGAGGATGCGGTCCACGCCGCCGCGGCAGCGCCCGTCGAAGCCGTGCCGCCCGGCGAACGGAGGGCGACCGTGCCCATAGTGCTCGTGACCCCAGGCGTCCGGACCGAACCGGCCGGGGCCGAAGCCGCGACCGTAGCGGCCCGGGCCGAAGCCGCCGTACCCGAACCCGCCGGGACCGAAGCCGTGCCCGGCGTGCCCCCGCTCGACGCCGCGGACGAACCCGCGCTCGAAGCCGCGCTCGAACGCCTGCTCGGCGCCGTGGTGGTCGGGGTGCGGGTGGTGGTGGGAGTGGTCGTCGTGCTCGTCGTGGTGGTGGTGCTCGTGGTCGTGGTCGTGGTCGTGGTCGTGGTCGTGGTCGTGGTCGTGCCCGTCCTCGGCGTGCCCCTGGTGGTCGTCGCCGTGGTCGGGGCCGTAGTTGTCGGGCTTGCTCTGGTCGCGCTCGCCCTGCTCGTGCGGGTGGCCGCCGTGATCGCGCCCGTTGTGGTCGTGCTCGCTGTGGTCGTGGTCGTGCGCGTGCCCATCGTGCTCATGCGACGCTGCCTGCGCACGGGAGCTGTCATGCTCCATCCACGCGCGGTACATCTGCTGGCGGCGCTCCCACTCGCGCCGCATCCAGTCGGGGTGGCCCCGCCATTCGTGAGGTGCGGCGGCCGCGTGGGACGGCTCGCCGGAGGGGGCGTCGCCGTCCAGGCGCGAGTCCGCTTCAGCGGGACGGCCAGCTCCGGTGGGCCGGCCTCCGAACGACCCGCCGCGGCGTCCGCGGTGCGGGAGGGAGGCGTAGAGCTCGTCGGCGGTGGCCGGGCCGTCCGCGAGGGTGCGCAGGACGCGCCAGCCCCGGCGGCCGAGGTCGAGCTCGTTGAGCTCGGCGCGCGTCCGGGCGCGGAGGCGCGCGCTGATCTCGCCGAACCAGAAGTAGGGCGGGGTGTCGGATGAATCGTTGGTGTTCGAGTCGTCGATGGTCGTCATCGGGAGACTCCCTTCGGTTTCTATGTACTGTTACAAGTAAATGTATAGTTACATGCATGGCTGAGGATCGTCAAGAGCAGGACCGTTCGCCCGAAGCGGACGTCGTCGCACTCATCGAGCGCTCGCTGGTCGCCGTCCGCCGCGACCAGTCCCGCCGCCGCCCGACGGGGCCGTGGGACCACGGCGCCTACCCCGGCCGCGGCCACGCGAACCGCGACCATGGCGGCAACGGCACGGACCAGAGCGGCGCCACCGACCCCGCCGACGGCGACCGCAGCACTAACGGCACGGACCAGACCCGCCCCGCCGACGGCGCCGACCACAGCCCCACCGGCAACGGCGCCGACCAGACCCACGGCAGCAACGGCCCCGACCGCGGCCGCACCGACAACGCCACCCCCCACGACCACCACTCCCACTCCCACCCCACCCCGCACGGCTTCGACCCGCACACCTGGTCCCCGCGCGGCCCATGGGCCGGCTTCCCCGGCCCCTTCGGCGACTCCGCCCGTCCCGGCCCCGGGCGCCGCGGACGCGACGGCTCGCTCGGCCGCTTCGCCCGCATCCGGATGCTGGAGGCGCTGGCCGCCGCCGACGCCGAGGGGCGTCAGCTCTCGGTCAGCTCCCTCGCCACCGCGATCGGCGTCGATCAGCCGCGCGCGAGCCGGCTGGTGCAGGAGGGCGTCGAGCGCGGCCTCGTGCGGCGCGTGCCCGACCCGTCCGACGCGCGGCGGGCGCTCATCCAGCTCACCGCCGCCGGACGGTCACAGCTCGGCGAGGTCCAGGACCACCGCCGCTCCGCCGTCGAGACCGCCCTGGCCTCCTTCACCCCCGAGGAGGCCCGCACCTTCGCCGAGCTCTTCGCCCGCTTCGTCCAAGCCTGGCCCCGCTGACCCGGCGGCCGCCGGCCCCAGCCACCGTCGCCGACGGAGGACCTCCCGCGCCCCACGCCTGCGATCTCCTCCGTTCACCGCAGTAGCCCGGCGTGTCGCACCGGATCTCCTCCGTTGCCAGCCGGAGGACAGCTGCTACCGCGGCGACCGCACCGGCACCAGCAGCACCAGCCCCACCAGCAGCACGAGCACGATCCCGAGAATCCCCCAGTACTGCGCCCCGCCGACCGCGACGAACAGCGCGAACAGCAGCGGCGCCACGAACGACACCGCGCGTCCGCACGTCGCGTACAGCCCGAACACCTCGCCCTCGCGGCCGGCCGGCGTCACGCGGGTGAGGAAGGTCCGGCTCGCCGACTGCGCAGGGCCGACGAACAGGCACAGGATCAGCCCGAACACCCAGAACGCGATCGCCCCGGCGTCGTGGAGGAAGAACACCGCGAGCCCCGCGATCACCAGTCCGACCAGCGCCGTGACGATCACCGGCTTCGCGCCGAAGCGGTCGTCGAACCGCCCGGACAGCACCGTGCTCAGCCCCGCGACCACGTTCGCCGCGATCGCGAAGACGATCACCCCCGACTGGCTGAACCCGAACGTCCCTTTCGCGAGGATGCCGCCGAACGTGAACACGCCGACCAGCCCGTCCCGGAACAGCGCCGACGAGATGAGGAACAGCACCGTGTTCCTGCTCTCCTTCCACAGCACCGCGAGGTCGCGGAACAGCAGCCCGTACGACGCGAAGAACCCGACCCGCGGCAGCCGCCGGTTGGCCGGCGCCTCCGGCACCTTCAGCAGCACCGGGATGGACAGCACGAGCGTCCAGACCGCGGCGACCAGCGCGACGAGCCGGTAGTTCAGCCCCTGGTCCGTCGACACATGGAGGACGCCTCCCGTGCCGTCGCCGTTCGGGGAGGCCAGCAGCACGAGGACGATGACGAGCAGCAGGATGCCACCGAAGTAGCCGCTGGCCCAGCCGAGACCGCTCACCCGGCCGACCGTCTTGGGCGTGGACACCTGGACGAGCATCGCGTTGTAGTTGACGGTCGCGATCTCGTAGAACACGGTCCCGACCGCGACGAGGACGACGCCGAAGAGGAAGAAGGACGGCTCTCCGACGACGAAGAACATCAGCGCGGTGAGGAGAACCACCACGCCGGTGTTGATCCCGAGCCACAGCTTGCGGCGACCGGAGCCGTCCGTCCGCCGGCCGAGCACGGGCGCGAGCACGGCGACGACGATCCCGGCGATCCCGATGCCCCACGCCAGCCCGCTGGAGAGGCCGGCGATCGCGCCGGTCACCGCGTGGTGCGCCGGCCCGGAGGCGTCCTTCTCCGCGTCCTGCGCTGAGACGAGCGCGGGGGAGATGAAGTAGCTGGAGGTCAGGTAGACGGTGAAGACGAACGTGGTGATGACCGCGTTGAAGGCCGCGCCGCCGGCGTCCCAGAGCGCCCACGAGGCCACCCAGCTGCGCGGGATGCTGCGCTCGGTGGAGCTGTCGGCGAAGATCGGGCTCGCCGCGGTCGCGAGGGCGTCGCCGTCGCCGCCCGCCGGTCGTTCGGTCGTCATGGGGACAGCGTAGGGCGTGGCGGGGAACACGCGGTGAACCGCGTGTGCGTCATCGGGGCGTGCCGTCAGCGCTCCGTGCCGTCCCCCGTCACGTTCGCCCGGAGCCACTCCGTCACCGGCGCGCTGTCGTGCAGGAACCCCGCGATCCGCTCGGCGGCCTCCGGCGTCGCGAACCACTCCGGGACGCCCCACTCCTCCCACGTGATCAGCCCCTTGTAGCGCAGCAGCTCCGCCCGCGGATGGTCGGCCGCGAACCCGCGCGGCGCGGTCTTGAGCTGGTCGGTCCCCGAGACCCCGATCCCGGCAGCCCGGACCGCCTCCACCGCCGCCGTCAGCTCGCCGCCGGTCTTCGGCGCGTCCACCGCGCGCCGGTACCGGTCGAGCTGCTGCTTGTCGAGCTGGTGGGCGCCCGCTCCGGCCGACAGCCCCTCGGCGGAGACCTGCACGTAGCCGCCGCGCTCGAACGTCATCGCCGCGTGCAGCTTGTACGGCGACTTGTCCGCCGAGAACCGCACGTCGCGGTACGGACGGAACAGCTTCCCGGCGCCGAACTCGGGCTCCAGCGTGTCCGCGAGCGCCTGGAACGGCCCGGCGACGCGCTGCTCGTAGCGCTCCCGGTTCTCCAGCCAGAACGCCTTGTCGTTGTGCACGGTCAGCTCGCGGTAGAACGCGATCGCGTCCTCGTCGAACCCGGTGAAAGTCATGGCCCGATCGTACGTCGACGCGCGGCCCGCCCGGATGAGAGGTTGTCCAGGAGCTGGATCGTGCGGATGCTGTCGGTATGGACACGATGAAGGTCGCGGTCGCCGGCGGGACCGGCGTGGTGGGGGCTCGCACGGTCGAGGCGTTGCGGAGGGCGGGGCACGAGGCGGTGGTGCTGAGCCGTTCCGAGGGCACGGACCTCCTCGCGGCCGCCCGCGACACCGGCGAGGCGCACCGGCTCGGCCGCACCCTCGACGGCTGCGCGGCCGTCGTGGACGTGACGTCGGTGACGACGATGGGAGGCGCGGCCTCCACCCGCTTCTTCGAGGCGGTGACGACGGCGCTCCTCACCGCGGAGCGGGCCGCCGGGGTGAAGCACCATGTCGCGCTCTCGATCGTGGGAGCGGCGGCGGCGCCGTACGCGTACTACGCGGGCAAGGCCGCCCAGGAGCGGCTGGTGATGGCGAGCGGGGACGGCTGGAGCCTGCTGAGGGCCACGCAGTTCCACGAGTTCGCGTCCCAGCTCGCGGCGCGCTCCCGCGGCCGCGTGAAGCCGGTCCCGGCGGTGCGCTCGCAGCCGGTCGCGGCGGCGGAGGTCGGCACGCGCCTGGCCGAACTGGCGACCGGGGAGCCGGCCGGGCTCACTCGCGACCTCGGAGGCCCGACGGTGGAGGACATGCCCACCCTCGTCCGCCGCTACCTCGCCGCGATCGGGAGCCCGGCCCGCGTGTTCGCGGTGCCTCTTCCCGGCCGCTGGGGCCGCGCCCTCCGCGACGGCACCCTGCTGCCCGGGCCGGAGGCCCAGCTCGGCACCGTCACCTTCGACGACTACCTCGCCACCCTCGCGCGACCGTAATCCCGCCATTCGTGCCGAATGTCGCGTTTCGCGCGCGCTAAGCCGCGATTCGTGGCGAATGTGCGCCCGCTACGCGTCGATTCGTGCGGAATCGTCGCCGCGTGTGTGGCGCGGGCCGCCGCGGAGCGGGACGCCGACGACGGCGAGGATCAGGGCCAGCACCGCGCCGCAGAAGATCGCGATGTCCGCGACGTTCCCGATGAACCAGTTCGCGTAGGCGATGAAGTCGACCACGTGCCCCTGCCCGAACGACGGCGCCCGGAACAGCCGGTCGCCCAGGTGGGTCACCGCGCCGCCGAGCAGGAGGCCGAACGCGACCGCCCACGACCGTGCGCCGACCCGCCGCGAGAAGTAGAGGAGCGCGACCACCGCCAGCGCGGCGATGATCGTGAACACCCAGGTCTGGTCCACCAGGAACGAGAACGCCGCACCCGAGTTGTAGATGAGCTGGATGCCGAGCAGGTTCCCGATCAGCGAGTGGTACACGCCGACCTGGAGGCTCGCGGTCGCCCACAGCTTGGTGAGCTGGTCGGCGAGCACGACGACGACCGCGATGACCAGGATGAGGACCAGCGCGCGCGAGCGGCGCCGCGGGAATTCGGCGTCCGCCGGCTGCTCGGACGGTTCGGTGCTCTCGCTCACCGTGTCATCTTTCCATGCCGAGACGGCAAGAAACGACGAGCGCCCCTCTAAACGGACACCGGCAACGCGTACTGCGCCGCCCCGCCGTCGCCGCGCACCTGCCGGTGGATATCCTCCATCGTGATGTCGAGCTGCCCCGCCGTGCCAGCCGCCGCGGTGAGGTCGCGCAGCAGCGCCTCCGGCACCTCGCCGTCGTACTTGTAGTAGATCTTGTGCTCCAGGCTCGCCCAGAAGTCCATCGCCACCGTGCGCAGCTGCACCTCCACCGGCACCGCGACCGGGCCGCCGCTGAGGAAGACCGGCACCTCCACGATCACGTGGAGGCTCTTGTACCCGTTGGGCTTGGGGTGCGCGATGTAGTCCTTCACGCGCAGCACGCGCACGTCCTCCTGCGCGGTCAGCAGCTCGAACACGCGGTAGACGTCCGACACGAACGAGCAGACGATCCGGATGCCCGCGATGTCGGTGATGGCCTCGCGGATCGCGTCGAACGACGGCTCGCAGTTCTTGCGGATGACCTTCTGCTCCAGGCTCTCGGCCGATTTCAGCCGGCTGGAGATGTGCTCGATCGGGTTGTAGTCCTGCAGCTCGGCGAACTCCTCGCGCAGGATGGACACCTTGGTGGAGATCTCGTCGATGCCGAACTTGTACGGCATGATGAACCGCGCGAAGTCGTCGCGGAACGCCTGCACCTCGCTCAGCGTGGCCGGATCGATGCTCTGCAACGCCTCGATCGCCCGGGTGGAGAGCAGCGGGGCCGGGTCCGAATCCATGTCCCCGACGCTATCGACGCGGATTGTGGAACGGGTGTGAATCGGCTGTCGCCAAACCTCCGCGCGCTGTGCTTTCCTGTGCGCATGACCGGAGGGGACGGCGCCGAGGCGCCCTTCAACTTCCGCCTCGCGATCCTGCTCGCGATGGCGATGTTCGTGCTGGTCGTGGACACCTCGCTGATGAACGTGTCGATCTCCGCCGTCGTCCACGACCTCCACACCACGGTCAGCGGAGTCCAGGGCGCGATCGCGCTGGAGGCACTGGTCTCGGCCGCGTTCATCCTGATCGGCGGCAAGACCGGCGACCTCATCGGCCGCAAGCTCGCCTACATCCTCGGCCTGCTCGGCTACGCGGTCGGCGCCGTCGCGATGACCCTCGCTCAGAACCTCATCGCGATCATCATCTTCTGGGCGGTGATCGGCGGGATCGGCGCCTCGCTGCTGCTGCCGGCGATGCAGTCGCTCATCCACGGCAACTTCGAGGGCGCGCACCAGAAGCGGGTCTACGCGCTCGTCGGCGCGTCGGCGGCCATCGCCGCCGCCGTCGGGCCCCTGCTGGGCGGCTTCATCACGACCTTCCTGTCCTGGCGGGTCGGGTTCCTGCTGGAGGCCGTCATCATCGCGGTGGTGCTCGCCGGGATCGGGCTGGTCCACGACGTCCCGTACACCGGCTCGCGCTCGATCGACCTGGTCGGCGCGCTGCTGTCGGTCGTCGGGATGGGCGGCATCGTCACCGGGATCCTGGTCTGGCAGGAGGGCGGCGAGTACGTGCTGCTGCTGATCGTCGTCGGCGTCGCGGCGCTCGTCGGCCTGGTGTTCTGGCTGCGCTCGCGCGCCCGCCGCGACAAGCCGACCCTCCTGGACCCCGCCCTGTTCTCGTCCAAGCTGTTCCGGACGGGAGTCAGCGGGCAGCTCCTCCAGCAGGTGGCGCTCGGCGGCACCATGATCGCGTTGCCCATCTACCTGCAGATGGTGCTGGAGTACAACGCGCTGCAGGCCGGCCTCTCGATCGCCCCGCTGTCGCTGAGCATGTTCGTCATCGCGCTCCTCGCCGGCCGGAGGGCGAAGGGACGGCCGGCGAACCTGATCCTGTGGGGCTTCCTGCTCAACGTGATCGGCGTGGCGATCCTGCTTCCGATCGTCCCGATCGCGACGAACGGCTGGTTCCTGACCATCCCGCTCATCGTGTCGGGCAGCGGTCTCGGCCTCCTGGTCTCGCAGCTCAACAACTACACGCTCTCGCCGATCAGCGACGAGCGGGTCAGCGAGGCCGCGGGCGTCAACTCCGCCGCGGGCTCGTTCGGGCTGTCGTTCGGCCTGGCGTTCGCCGGCGCGATCATGCTGGCGACGCTGGCCTTCTCCTTCACATCGCTGACGAACGCGAGCACCGTCCTCCCGCCCGACGACAAGCAACAGGTCGCCGCGGCCCTGGAGGAGGACGCCCAGGTGATGTCGAACACCCAGCTGGAGAAGCAGCTCGCCACCGAGACGCCGGAGGTGCGCGCGGAGGTCGTGCGCATCAACACGGAGGCGCGGCCGATCGCGCTGCAGGTCGCGCTGCTGGTGCCCCTCGCCGCCGGCCTCCTCGGCGCGGGCAACGCGCTGCGGATGCGCCGCCTGCCCGACCCGGCGCCGTCGGACAGCGACGCTCCGGTTCTCGGCTGAGCGGAATAGACCGGCCGACCTCAAAGTTGAGTCAAAGGTACTCAAGTTTTGATCCGCACGGCTTGACAGCATCCCACCCGGGATGCCAGGCTTGAGCCGTCGAGGCTCAACTCTTGACCCCCATGACTTCACCGGCTATCCACGCCAGCAACAAAGGAGAGAAAGCACACATGTCACGTGCAGTAGGAATCGACCTCGGGACCACCAACTCCGTCGTCTCGGTGCTCGAGGGCGGCGAGCCCACGGTCATCGCCAATGCGGAGGGCTTCCGCACCACCCCGTCCGTCGTCGCGTTCACCAAGGACGGCGAGGTGCTCGTCGGCGAGACCGCCAAGCGCCAGGCGGTCACCAACGTCGACCGCACCATCTCGTCCGTCAAGCGCCACATGGGCACCGACTGGACCCAGGAGATCGACGGCAAGAAGTACACCGCCCAGGAGATCTCGGCCCGCATCCTGCAGAAGCTGAAGCGCGACGCCGAGCAGTACCTCGGCGACACCGTCACCGACGCCGTCATCACCGTGCCGGCCTACTTCAACGACGCCGAGCGCCAGGCCACCAAGGAGGCCGGCGAGATCGCGGGCCTCAACGTGCTCCGCATCATCAACGAGCCCACCGCCGCGGCCCTCGCGTACGGCCTCGACAAGGGCAAGGAGGACGAGCTCATCCTCGTCTTCGACCTCGGTGGCGGAACCTTCGACGTCTCCCTCCTCGAGGTGGGCAAGGACGACGACTTCTCCACCATCCAGGTGCGCGCGACCGCCGGCGACAACCGCCTCGGCGGCGACGACTGGGACCAGCGCGTCGTCGACTGGCTGATCAAGCGCTTCAAGGACTCCACCGGCGTCGACGTCTCCAAGGACAAGATCGCGCTGCAGCGCCTCAAGGAGGCCGCTGAGCAGGCCAAGAAGGAGCTCAGCTCCTCGATGAGCACCAGCATCCAGCTGCCCTACCTGTCGCTGACCGAGAACGGCCCGGCCAACCTCGACGAGACGCTCACCCGCGCCCAGTTCGAGCAGATGACCAGCGACCTCCTCGACCGCACCAAGAAGCCCTTCCAGGACGTCATCCGCGAGGCCGGCATCAAGGTGTCCGACATCGCGCACGTCGTCCTCGTCGGCGGCTCCACCCGCATGCCCGCCGTGAGCGAGCTCGTGAAGCAGGAGACCGGCGGCAAGGAGCCCAACAAGGGCGTGAACCCGGACGAGGTCGTCGCCGTCGGCGCCGCCCTGCAGGCCGGTGTCCTCAAGGGCGAGCGCAAGGACGTCCTCCTGATCGACGTCACCCCGCTGTCCCTCGGCATCGAGACCAAGGGCGGGATCATGACCAAGCTCATCGAGCGCAACACGGCCATCCCCACCAAGCGCAGCGAGACCTTCACCACGGCCGACGACAACCAGCCGTCCGTCGCGATCCAGGTCTTCCAGGGCGAGCGCGAGTTCACCCGCGACAACAAGCCGCTCGGCACCTTCGAGCTGACCGGCATCGCCCCGGCCCCCGCGGCATCCCGCAGATCGAGGTCACCTTCGACATCGACGCCAACGGCATCGTGCACGTGTCCGCCAAGGACAAGGGCACCGGCAAGGAGCAGTCGATGACGATCACCGGCGGCTCCAGCCTGCCGAAGGACGACATCGAGCGCATGGTGCGCGAGGCCGAGGAGCACGCGGCGGAGGACAAGAAGCGCCGCGAGTCCGCCGAGACCCGCAACCAGGCCGAGCAGCTCGTCTACTCGAACGAGAAGCTGATCAAGGACAACGAGGACAAGCTCCCCGAGGACGTCAAGAACGAGGTCCAGGGCGACATCGACGCGCTGAAGACCGCGCTCGCCGGCGACGACGACGAGGCCGTGAAGACCGCGTACGACAAGCTGAACGAGAGCCAGCAGAAGATCGGCCAGGCGATCTACTCGGCCGCGCAGGCGTCCGAGGCCCCGGCCGGCGACGCCGGCGAGGCGGGCCAGGGCGGCGAGGGCTCCTCCTCCGACGATGAGGACGTCATCGACGCCGAGGTCGTCGAGGACGAGGAGAAGAAGTAACCATGAGCGACCAGAACCGCGACGGGCACGGCTCGGAGGAGCCGGAGCGCGAGGAGCCGATCGTCCGCGACAAGCGGAGGATCGACCCCGAGACCGGCAAGGTTCGCGAGCCGCAGGGCGAGGAGCACGACCTCTCGCACGAGGAGCTGGTCGACGTGGGTCCGGGCGAGGAGGAGAGCGTTCTGTCGGACGACGACCTCGACATCCTCTCCGGCCAGACCACGGCCGACCAGCTCGCGGCGGAGCGGCTCGCCGACCTCCAGCGGGTGACCGCGGAGTACGCGAACTACCGCAAGCGCACTGAGGCCAACCGGGAGATCGAGCGCGAGCGCGCGATCGGGGACGCCGTCAAGGGTCTCATCCCGGTGCTCGACGACGTGGAGCGCGCCGACAAGCACGGCGACCTCACGGAGGGCAGCGCGTTCGCGACCATCGCGGCCAAGCTGCGCACCGCGGTCGAGCGGCTCGGCCTCACCCCGTACGGCGAGAAGGGCGAGCCCTTCGACCCGCAGGTCCACGAGGCGATCTTCCAGCAGCCCACCCCCGGCGTGACGGCCGACACCGTCGCCGAGGTGGTGGAGACCGGCTACCGGCTGGGCTCCACCGTCGTGCGGGTGGCCAAGGTGGTCGTCGCCACCCCGGCCTGACCGGCCGGACGATGAGCGCCAGGAGCGGCGGGATGCGTGTCCCGCCGCTCCTCGCGCCACGACACATGCAGACTTCGAGACAGACAGGGCGCCCGGGCAGGGCCCCCACCACGACAGCACAGGCAGGAGAGGAGGCGCCGTGGCAAGCCAGGACTGGTTCGACAAGGACTTCTACAAGGTCCTAGGCGTCTCCAAGGACGTCAGCGAGGCGGAGCTCAAGAAGACGTACCGCAAGCTCGCGCGCAAGTACCACCCGGACTCCAACCCGGGTGACCCGGCCGCGGAGGCAAAGTTCAAGGAGATCAGCGAGGCCCACTCGGTGCTCGCCGACCCCGAGCAGCGCAAGGAGTACGACCAGATCCGGGCCATGGGCTCCGGGGCGCGGTTCACCGCCCCGGGCTCGAGCGGCCAGGGCGGGTTCGACGACGTGTTCGGCGGGGTGTTCGGCCAGGGCGGCGGCCAGCGCTACACGTTCCAGCAGGGCGGCCAGGGCGGCTTCGACGACGTGTTCGGCGGCCTGTTCGGAAACGGCCGGTTCGGCACGACGAGCGGCGGCTTCCGCGGCTACGGCGGACCGACTCGCGGCAACGACGTGACCGCGCACACTACCATCGACTTCCTCACCGCCACCAAGGGCGAGACGATCAGTCTCCAGGCCGGGGACGGCAAGCCGTTCAAGGTCAAGATCCCAGCGGGCGTGGCCGACGGCCAGAAGATCAAGCTGCGCGGCAAGGGGCAGCCCAGCCCGGACGGCGGCGAGGCCGGTGACATCGTCCTCACCGTGACTGTGCGCAAGCACCCCGTGTTCGAGCGCGACGGCCTGAACCTGCGCGTCACCGTGCCGGTCACCTTCGCCGAGGCCGCGCTCGGCGCGACCATCGAGGTGCCCACGCTCGGCGGCGACCCGGTCAAGCTGCGCGTGGCCCCCGGCACCCCGAGCGGCCGCGTTCTGCGGGTGAAGGGCCGCGGTGTGCAGACCGCGAAGGGCACGGGCGACCTCCTGGCGATCGTGCAGGTCGCGGTGCCGTCGCACCTCTCCAGTGACGCCAAGGAGGCTCTCGAGGCCTTCGCCGAGAAGCTTCCCGACGAGAACCCGCGAGAGGACATCCTGGCCAAGGCTCGGGGCTAGCGATGGATGAGAACACCCAGGTCTTCGTGATCTCGATCGCCGCCGAGCTGGCGGGCATGCACCCGCAGACGCTCCGGCAGTACGACCGGCTCGGGCTCGTGAGCCCCGGCCGGACGGCGGGCAAGTCGCGCCGCTACTCGATGCGCGACGTCGAGAAGCTCCGCGAGATCGCGCGCCTGGGCTCCGAGGGCGTCAGCCTGGAGGGCATCCGCCGCATCCTGGAGCTGGAGGATCACGTGAGCGCGCTCAGCGACCGCGTGCGCGACCTGGAGTCGGCGCTCGCCGACGAACTGCTCAACCGGCCGGGCCGGCGCGTCTTCGCGGCCGGATCGGAGGGCGAGGTCGTCTCCATGCGCGCAGGAACCCGCGTCCGCCGCAGCAACCAGATCGTCGTCTGGCGCCCCCTGGAGCGCTAGCCGCCAACGCCGAGGGGCACGTCGTTGTCACTTTTCCGCGTGGAAAGCGACAACGACGTGCCCTCGTTCGATCGGGGACGGCTCAGTACGCGATGTACGGGACGTCCCACCAGGTGCTGGCGATGGTCCTCGCGTTCGGCGGCAGCGTGGTGATCTTCACCGGCGTCGGGAAGGTGGCCGGGAGGCCGGTCCCCATGCCGGGGTTGCCCTCCTCGTACAGGCCCGCGAACCAGACGTCGCCCGAGTTGTCGAGCACGATCAGGTTGTGGGCGCCGCAGGCCATCTCCTTCACGTCGTCCACGAGCACCTTCGCCCAGGTCCGGGTCGCGGTGGTCGTGCCGATGCCGAGGTAGCCGCGAGCGGCGCCGTTGCTGCCGATGGCCCAGAGCGTGTTGTCCGACGTCTTGGCGTAGTAGGCGGCGCCGTTCGTGTCGTACGGGTGCTTGGCCCAGAGCTCGACCACCTCGCCGGGCGGCCCGGCGATCTCCTGGACGTCGCCGGGGTTCGCGTAGTCGGCCGGGGTGATGCTCGCGACCTGCGTCCCCGAGTACAGCAGCCGCCCGTCGGTGGTGAGCATCATGACCGAGTGGTCCTCGCTCTGGTGGACCCGCTTCACACCGGTGACCGGCGAGCCGTCCGGCATCATGAGCTGCGCCAGCTGACCGCGGGTGGTGCTCTGGGGCAGGCCGTTCGAGTAGTTCCGGAAGCTGCCGCCGTAGCCGCTGAACCAGACCGTGCCGTCCACGAGGCTCCAGACGAGCGTGTCACCGTACCGGTTGGGGCTGAGCGTGGCGGGCTTCGCAGGGAGGTTGCCGCCGATCCGCTCCCACTGCGTGATGGACCGCGCCCCGGTGGTGTCGCCGGGGATGGCGAGGTAGTTGGAGACCTGCTCGCCGACCGCCCACCAGTCGCCGGCGGAGTCCTCCACCACGAAGAGGCCCTGCTCGGACCCGCAGGTGTCGACGACCGCCCGGACGGCGTCCGTGAACGCCGTGCCGTCCTTCTTCAGCGGCTCGATCGGGGTGAGCACGGAGACCTCCTGGCCACCCGTCCCGACCTCCGCGAAGGGGTTGTAGCCCCCGGTGCGGACCGTCCCGCTCTCCGTGATGGCGAGGTACGAGCTGATGCTGGCGTGGACGCTCGACAGGCGCTCGTCGATCGCCAGCGGGGTCGGCCAGACGACGCCGTTGCGGCTGGCGCCGTTGCCGGTCTGGCCTTCCGGGGTGTGGCCTCCGGTGGCGTACACGAAGCCGGTGCCGGCCGTCAGCGTCGAGACGGCGCTCCCGCCGTTCCCGGTCGCGGTGATCGTGGCCACCGTGTCGCCCTTGCTGTGGGGCGGGATGGCGACGAAGACCTCGGCGACCCCGTCCGGCGACGTCGTCACCGTGACCGTCTGGGTCGGGGTGAACGCGGCGTTGGTCTGGACCGTGAAGAACGAGAACCCCGCCCCGCTCAACGTCAGGGTGACCGTCGTGGCGCGGGCCGGCGACACGGTGATCGGGACGGCGGTGGCGGTCGGCCGCGCCGCTGTCGCGGCGCCCACCGGGAGGCCGTTGGCGCCGAAGTTGGTGTAGATGGACCAGCCGCCGCCGATGACGCCCGTCAGCGCAGGCGGGATGGTGACCGGGCCTTCCGTGGACGCGGCATAGGCCGGTGATGCGGTGGCCGCCGCGATGGCGGGGACGCTCCAGGCGCTCGCCGCGACGACGGTCCGCCGGGAGGGGAGTCGACGCCCTGCGTCTGGTCGATGGGCTTCGTTGGTGCTCGACATGTGTTCCTTGTTTCTCGATGTGGCTTCGGCGACCTTGCCGCCACCGCAGGAGGTTAAGGGGGTCATGTCGTCGTCCCTGCGAACGGAGGCGTCCCTCAGCCGCGTCCGGGGGTGGAACTCACCGTCTGCTTCACCTGAATTTCTTTCACCATCAGGGTCGTTTCGCCTCAGGTGTGTAATAATGTGGCTTTGATACCCTCTGGTTTTAACCCGTGACGCGAAGAAGGCCCGCCGCCCTCGCCTCCGTGGGGAGAGCGAGGGCGACGGGCCCCTCGAAGGCTCCGCTGGGGAGCCCCGTGTTCCGTCAGCGCTGCGAAGCCGGGAGGACCTTGGTCCCCTCGATCTTCACCGCCTGGAGGGCGCGCGGGTCGAGCCCGAGCTGGCTGAGGATGGTCGGCGCGATCTGCGTCGTCTCGACCGGGGCGCCGATCCGCTGCGCGTGCTTCGCGCCGGGGGCCGAGACCAGGATCGGGACGTTGCGGTCGTCGGCGCCGGCGCCGCCGTGCTCCGCGATCTTCGACGTGCCGCCCGTGTAGACGACGCCGGTCTGCGCGATGCCCAGGACGTCCGGGATGCGCGGGTCGCTCGACGCGGTGCCGAAGTACTTCGCGACTCCCGCTCCGGCGTAGATCGTGGTGAGGCCGGAGGACTGCACCGTGACCGGCGCCTTCGTGATCGTGTCGCCCGCCGCGGTGTGCGTCGCCAGGTACTGCTTGGCGAAGTCGTCGGCCGCCTGCGAGTGGTCGTTCAGCCAGAGCTGCATGATGTCATCGTCCGTCGAGAACGCGACCAGGTCGCCCGAGCCCGGGTGGGCGGCGGTCCACGCGGCGTCGAGGCCGGCGATGATCGGGCCGTCGTCGACGCGCTTGAGGGCGGCCGGGTTCGTCGGGGACTGGCCGTGCTTGGCCGACAGGATGACCGTCGTGTCGCCCGCGTGGCCGGTCTTCTTGAGCTCGGACGTGAACGCGCCCAGCGAGGCGTCGATGTAGTCGAGCGCCTTGCTCAGCAGCGGCCCGGGGGTCGAGCCGTCGGCGAGGTAGCCGCCGGCGAAGCCGTCGGAGGTCGGCAGCTTCTGCGCGGTCGAGACCGTCTGGAAGTTCATGCCGAAGATCCCGGGCACGGCTGCGGCCTTGGTCCCGGAGTGGTCCTTGCCGTCGATCTCGTTGAGCACGGCCTGCACCTTGTAGCCGTCGTACTGCTGCGTGGCCAGGTTGTCCTTGGTCCAGTCGCCCGTGAACGGCGCGGCGGCGTCGCTGTTGATCTCCGGGGTGAAGAGGTCGTCGACCCCGGTGCCCGACGGGCCGTTGAGGATCTCGTAGGCGGGGTGCTTGTCGCTCCACGCCGTGTGGAGGCCGGCCTGCTTGGCGACCTCGAAGATCGTGTTCACCCTGAGGTACTGGTGCGGGTAGACCGGCTTGCAGGTGGCCGGGTCGACCGGGAGCTGCGCGGGGTCGAGCAGGGTGGCCGGGGTGCCCGTCATCGACAGGATGCTGCCCGGGAGGCCCGCGAGCCCCTGACCGGCGTCGATGCTCGCCTGGTTCTTGTCGGCGGCCTCCGTGAAGGCCACCTCCGCGCCCGGCTTCACGCCGACGCAGTTCGTGGTGCCGGCCGGCAGGAGCGCGTGGTTGAAGGTGTCGTCGTAGTAGACGCCCGTGGTGCCGGGGTTGCCGCCGGTGGCCTGGGCGACCATCCCGGGGAACGAGTCGGACGGGACCGGCGTGGAGGCGTTCGTGTAGTCGGTGCCGTGCGCCGCCAGCGCCGCCATCGCGGAGGCGGGGTGCGTGCGGACGTACCAGTCGAGGTCCTTCTGGTGGAGGCCGTCCACCGAGAGCAGGAGCACGTGCTTCACGTCGGCGCGGGCGCCGTGGCCCTGGCCTTGGTCGGCGAGGGAGGGCGCGGCGGTGACGCCGACGAGCAGCGCTCCACCGGCGATGGCGGCGCTCGCTGCGAGGACCCGGGGGCCTGCGGTCCGTCTGATGGGGGCCATCAGCATCCTTTCGAGAGGTCGCCCCCGAACAGGGGCGTTCAACCGGGTCGATCCTGGCCTCCGCGCGCGCGAGACGCCATGCGCTGACGCAAGTGCTCGCCCACGCTTCACGCGGCGTTCACCGGGCGGGGGACGTCGTGGAGCGCGCTCTCAGGTCCGGGGCTGCGGGGCTGCGGAAGTGCTCATGAGGGGGTGGTCGCCGTTCTCCTCGCCGGGGCGCTCACGGGGTCCGTGCTCGCGAACCGGGCCGCAATCCACGATCGAAGGGCACGTAAACGCCCCTAAAACGCACTTTTAGGGGCGTTTACGTGCCCCTCGGCGGCGGTGGATGCCGACGTCAGAGGGAGGTGGACGCGCCCTGCCCGACGTACAGCGTGTTCGCGAACTCGTGCGCCTCCTCGGCCGCGATGTCGCGGTCGATGCCCGCACGGACCTCGCGCATCAGCTTGTGCAGCTCCTCGTGCTTGCCCGGCACGCGCGCGTGGCCGGTGCTGTCCCACAGGTTGGAGACCGGGAGGGTGTCGCCGGCCTCCACGGCGAGCGTCCACTCCTCGGTGGTCGCGACCGCGGCGAACTCCGAGTCCATCGTCACCAGCACGCTGATGTGGAGCGCGTCCGCCGAGATCGAGCCCGCCTCGTTGACGAGGTCGAGCGTCCCGGTGGCGTCGGACAGGAACTCCACCCTGAAGCCGAGCGCCGCCGCGTCGCGGGCCGTCCCCGCGCAGCAGTGCTGGGTCATGTAGCCGGCGATCGTGACCGTGTCGACGCCCTCCGACCGCAGCCACTGCTCCAGCTGGGTGCCCGCGAAGGAGGAGACGCCCTGCTTCGTGACCAGGAGGTCGGGCGTCCGGTCGGCGACCGACGAGTGCAGCGCCGCGCCCTCCGAGCCGCGCGCGAACACCGGCGATCCCTCGTCCTCGATGTGCTGCACGAGCACGAGCTTCACGTCGTGGTCCGCGGCCGCGTCCATCGCGACCTCGATGTTCGGGATGGAGGTCATCAGGTCGGGGTGGCAGATCTTCAGGTTGCCGGTGACGTACTCGTTCTGCACGTCGATCACGATGAGTGCGCGCTTCATGTCGGCACTCTAACTCCGCGCGCCGCCCTCCAGCGAGAGGGGAAGGGGATGCCCGACCCACGCAGCCCACGCCTCCCACCGCTCCGGCAGCCACGCCCGCCCCGCGAGCTGCGGATGCCCGGGATGCCGCGCCCGCGCCCACAGCACGAACAGCAGCTCCGACCAGTGCGAGTAGATCCGCCAGGTGACCGGCCCGCGATCGGACCGCCCCTGCAGCACGACGGTGTTGAAGTCGACCACCTGCATGAGGTCGATCGACCCCCAGTCCCAGCGGAACGTGCCCGTGCCCGTGACGATGACGAAGCCGCGATCGGTCACCGTCAGCATCCCGGCGTGGTCGGGCCGCCACATGACCTGCGCGTCGGCCATCGCCTGCGCCCGTGCGGCGTTGTTCCGCGAGGCGTTGGCGGCGAGGGTGCCGGCCGTCACCGCCAGGCCGATCACGCCGACGCCGAAGGCGAATGAGCCGGAGCGCTGGTAGCTGCCGTCGCCGATCGCGCGCAGGGAGTCCACCGTGTACGCGCCCTGTGCGAGCGCGACCTCCCCGTCCTGCAGCGGGAAGAGCGTGCGGATGCCCGCGTCCGGGACGACGCCGCTCTCGACCGCGGCGAGGATGCGCGCGGTGTGCCAGAGCGCGCTGTCGGCGTCGGTCCACGGCCGGTCCCCGCCGCCCGGGATCAGTTCGCCCGTCATGGCGCCGAGCCTATAGCGACCCGCGTCACAGGAACGAGTTCCCCACCAGCACAGCGCCGAACAGCACCAGCACCACGCACGTGATCGTCCGGCTCGACCGCTCCACGGCCGCGCGCACCCGGTCGAGCGCCGGTCGGATGCGCTCGCCGCCGACCGCCACGGCGACGACCGGGACGCTCACCGTCACGCACCCGATCGCCGCGTAGAGGGCGACGGCCGCGATGGTGGGCGGCGCCTCCGTCAGCGTGCTGCCGATCACGATGCCCGCCCCCGCGCCGAAGGCGAGCTCCTTCAGGTTCGCCGCCGAGAGCGCGAAGCCGAGGCCGAACGCGTTGGGCGCCGAGACCCGGGCGAGGGAGGTCAGCCACCGCGGCGGCGTACCCGCGACCGCCCCGCGCGGGCGGCGGACCCAGGTGACCACGCCCAGCGTCATCATCCCCACGCCGATGACCGCGGTGGCGAGGTGGAGGGCGGCCTCCGACCCGCGGACGTCCGCCAGCAGCTCCGACGCCGCGGCGAACGCGCCGACCACGACGACGATCCCGAGGAAGCGTCCCTCGACCAGCGCGGCGCCCCGCACACCGCCCCGCCGGCCGAGCGCGATCACCAGCACGGCGATGAGCGGCGTCGAGCTGAGCGCCACCCCGACGGCGAGCGGGAAGAGCTCGGCGAGCACGTGCCCGAACGGGGACCACATGGGATGAAATGTAGCGCGCGCGGGCGGGTAGGCTGGTGCGCGGCCTCCACGCTCACAAGGCACGGCGGCCGCAGCGAAGACGCACCCGCACGACCCCACGAGGATGGCGAACATGAAGGCCCTGTTCAAGAGCGAAGCCGCGCCCGGCCTGGCGCTGGTCGAGGTTCCGGAGCCCGTGATCGGGCCGGAGGACGTCAAGATCCGGGTGCTGCGCACCGGCATCTGCGGCACCGACCTGCACATCCTGCGGTGGGACGACTGGGCGGCCTCCGCCGTCGCCGCGCCGCTCGTGCCGGGCCACGAGTTCTACGGCGAGGTCGTGGAAGTCGGCTCCCTCGTCCACGACGTGGAGGTCGGCGACAAGGTCTCCGGTGAGGGCCACATCGTCTGCGGCACCTGCCGCAACTGCCGCGCCGGCCGCCGCCAGATGTGCATCCGCACCCAGGGCGTGGGTGTGCAGCGCGACGGCGCGTTCGCCGAGTACCTCGTGCTCCCCGCGACGAACGTGTGGGTGCACCACAACGGCATCGAGCCGGAGGTCGGCGCGCTGTTCGACCCGCTCGGCAACGCCGTCCACACCGCCCTCGCGTTCCCCGTCGTCGGGGAGGACGTCCTCGTCACCGGCTGCGGCCCGATCGGCCTGATGGCCATCGCCGTCGCCCGCCACGTCGGCGCCCGCTTCATCGTCGGCACCGACGTCAGCGCGCAGCGGCTGGAGCTCGCGAAGGGGATGGGTGCGGACTTCACCGTCGACGTCTCGAAGCACGACATCCGGGAGGCCCAGCGGGCGCTCGGGATGCGCGAGGGCTTCGACGTCGGCTTCGAGATGAGCGGCGCCCCGACCGCGCTGCCCTCGATGATCGAGAACATGAACCACGGCGGCCGCATCGCGATGCTCGGTCTCCCGAGCCAGCAGATCGCGATCGACTGGGGCATCGTCGTGACGCACATGCTCACGCTGAAGGGCATCTACGGCCGCGAGATGTTCGAGACCTGGAACGCGATGGGCGCGATGCTGCAGACCTCCAAGCCGCTGCACGACTCCATCGCCTCGATCGTGTCCGACCGCTTCGCGGCGCGCGACTGGGAGAAGGGGTTCGCCGCTGCGGCTGCGGCCGGCGGCGGCAAGGTCATCCTCGACTGGACGGAGCTCTGATGTACGGGACGTTTCGCGACCACCTCGCGGCGCAGCTGACGGAGATCGAGGAGGCCGGGCTCACCAAGCGCGAGCGCAGCATCCACGGCCCGCAGGCGGCGCTGATCACCGCCGACGGCGCGGAGGTGCTGAACTTCTGCGCCAACAACTACCTCGGCCTCGCCGACCATCCCGTCCTCCGCGACGCGGCGAAGACCGCGCTCGACGACTGGGGCTACGGGATGGCGAGCGTGCGGTTCATCTGCGGCACCCAGGAGCAGCACCTGGAGCTGGAGCGGCGGGTGTCCGCGTTCCTCGGCACCGAGGCCACGATCCTGTTCTCGTCGTGCTTCGACGCCAACGGCGGCGTGTTCGAGACGCTGTTCGCCGCGGAGGACGCCATCGTCTCCGACGAGCTCAACCACGCCTCCATCATCGACGGCATCCGGCTGTCGAAGGCGCAGCGGTTCCGGTACAAGAACCGGGACATGGACGACCTCCGCGCCCAGCTCACGGCGGCGCGGGATGCCGGCGCCCGCCACACGGTCATCGTCACCGACGGCGTGTTCTCGATGGACGGCTACATCGCCCCGCTCCGCGAGATCTGCGACCTGGCCGACGAGTTCGGCGCCCTGGTCTTCGTGGACGACTCGCACGCCGTCGGCTTCGTCGGCGAGCACGGCCGCGGCACGCCGGAGTTCTGCGGCGTCGCCGACCGCGTCGACATCTACACCGGCACCTTCGGCAAGGCCCTCGGCGGCGCGTCCGGAGGCTACGTCTCCTCGCGCCAGGAGGTCGTGGACCTGCTGCGCCAGCGCGCCCGGCCCTACCTCTTCTCGAACACGCTCGCCCCGGCGATCGTGGCCGGGACGCTGGCCGCGCTCGACCTGCTGGAGCAGTCGGACGCGCTGCGCGAGCGCCTGGTCGCGAACGCCGCGCTGTTCCGCGAGCTGATGACCGAGGCGGGGTTCGACCTCCTGCCCGGTGAGCACCCGATCGTGCCGGTGATGTTCGGCGACGCCGCGCTCACCGCCCGGATCGCGGACGAGATGCAGAAGCACGGCGTGTACGTGACGGCGTTCTCGTTCCCGGTGGTGCCGCGCGGCAAGGCGCGCATCCGCGTGCAGCTGTCGGCGGCGCACACCGACGACGAGATCCGCCGCTGCGTCGCCGCGTTCAGCGCCGCGCGCGACGCCGTCGCCGCGTAGCCCCTCCCGATTCGTGCCGAATGTCGCGAATAGCGACATTCGGCACGAATGTCAGGCGGCGTCGACGCGGAGCCTGCGCCCGCGGCGGAAGAACAGCAGCAGCTGCGCCCCGAGGAACACGGCGAGCACGCTGAGGTCCACGATCGTGACAGTCCCGGCGACCGCCCCCGCCTGCGTCAGTCCGCACGCCCGCCCGTTCTGGTCGGGCGTGCAGAGCAGCCGGTCGGCCCCCGGCGCCACCGCGCCCGACGACACCCAGACCCCGATGAGCTGGTTGTACGCGGTCTTCAGCCCGGGCTCCAGCGCCTGGGTGTGGGTCGAAGCGGGGACCGCCCAGTAGGTGACCTTCCACCCCGCCTTCTCGGCGGCGGTCGCGGTCGCCTCCACCTGCGGGCGGAAGTGCGGGTCCAGTGCGCCGGCGACGAAGATCGCCCGCGTCGGCTGCGGATAGTGCGTGGATGCGAGGATGTTCTCCGGCCAGGCGGCCTCGTAGGCGGCTTGGCTGCCGCCGTAGTAGGTGTCGCGCGTGTAGTTCGGCCGGTGCTCGCCCGGCTTGTCCGGTCCGGAGATGGAGACGACGTTCCCCCAGGTCCCGGGGTGCGTCGCTCCGAGGTAAGCCGCGCACTCGCCGCCGTGCGAGTATCCGGCGATGGCCCAGTCCGCGCGGTCGCCGCTCACGGGGAGGTTGTCGCGGATCCAGGCCGGGACGTCCTTCGACAGGTAGGTGTCGAGCTTGCCCGCGCCGGTGTCGCTGCACGGCGGGTTGGCCTTGACGTTCCCGAGCTGGTCCACCACGAGGATGAACGGCGCGTCGTCCAGCCGCTCGCCGCCGATGCCGTGGAGGGCGTCGAGCGTCGCCCCGAGCGTGGGATTGCCGGGCTGCCCCATCATCATCTCGACCACGGGACGCGTGCTGGACGGGTCGCGCAGCCACCCCGGCGGTACGAAGAGGTGCGCGTCGCGGGCGGCGAACCCGGAGGCGGTCGGCGGGATGTGCACGGTGAGCTGGGCGCCGTTGGTCAGCGTCTGCTCGGTGACCGGGACGGCTTTCCCGGCCACGGTAGCCGTCGCGAGAGTGGGGGCGACGGTGAGCGCACCGGCGGCGACCCCGGTCAGCCCGATGACGGCCGTGAGCGCGATCGAGAGCACCCGGAGCCGCCCGGCCGACTGCAGCGCGTCGCCGAGCGCGAGCGGGATCGCGACGGAGGCCAGCGCGATCGCGAACCAGCCGATCCCGCCCAGGTCGGCGCGCGGCGCGAACAGGCACCACGCGAGGATGAAGGCGAGCCCGGCGACCTGGCCGATGACGACGACGCGCACGGTCCACCCGGCGCCGAACCGCCATCCGCGCGCGGCGAAGCGCACCACCGGGTAGGCGGCGAGCAGCCCGAGAGCGAGCGTGAGCCAGGCGAGAGTCCCCACGGGTTCAAGCGTAAGCGGGCCGATGCGCGGCTCCGACCGTGCTGCGGCCCGTAACCGGGGGTCGCCGGCCGCAAAGCTTTGGTCGTCGAGGCGGAGCCTCAGAGCAGAAATTGGAACTTTCAATCTTAATGCTGTACGTTTTCACATGAACGATTCGGGGGAATCCGCGATGACGCACAATGTGATCCAGGTACGCAAGCTCAAGAAGACGTATGGAGTGCGCACAGTCGTTGCAGGCATCGATTTCGATGTGAAAACCAACGAGGTGTTCGGACTCCTCGGGCCGAACGGCGCGGGAAAGACGACCCTGATCGAGTGCATCGTCGGGCTGAGGCGGCCGTCGGACGGCAGCGTGTCTGTACTCGGCCTCGATCCTGCGCGAGAGCGCGACGCGTTGACATCGCGAGTCTCGGTACAACCCCAGAGCGCGAGCCTCTACGAGACGCTAACCGTTGACGAGACGCTCCGCCTCTTCGCTTCGTTCTACAAGAATCCACGTTCCGTTGACACGATCATCGACCGGATCGGACTTGCGAAGCACAGACAGGTGCGTACCAAGAACCTCTCTGGCGGCCAAGCGCGGCGGCTCCTCCTCGGTGTCTCACTTGTCGGGAATCCGGAGATCGTGGTTCTCGATGAGCCGTCGGCCGGTCTGGACCCCGCATCCCGGCGCGACCTGTGGGCCACCATCTCCGAACTGCGCGACTTGGGCACGACGGTGCTTCTGAGCACGCATCACATGGATGAGGCCACGGCCCTGTGCGACCGGGTCGCAATTCTGGTCGATGGGCACGTCGTTGCCCTCGACGCTCCGGGCTCGCTGGTGAGGGCGCACAGCAGGGCGGCAACGGTTTCATTCGCCGCTCCCGTCGACACCGACGACCAGGCGGTCATGAAACATGCACCAGGTAGCGTGCTGTGGAAGTCGGCTGAGGGCGCGAAAGCGCGATTCAGCGTCGACACGACCGAACCCGATGAGTTCGTCAGGAAGCTCACATTCGACCCATCAATCAAGCTGAGCGAACTGAGCGTGGTGCAGCGCAGCTTGGAAGACATCTTCCTTCAGTTCGCATCTTCCACGACGGGCGAGCGCAGTAATGATGAGTGAGCGTGAAACCCCGGCGAGCACACGGAGCGCGCTCAGAGAACTGAGTGCGGCCAACGCCCGCGAGCTCATGAGAAACGGCAAGTCCGTCTTCTCGGTTCTCTTCATGTTCGGCTTCTTCCTCATCCTGATCTGGGCGCTCAACTACGCGATCAACATCGGCAATCGTGCCGCGCCAAGCGTGCTCCTGGATGGCGAGTCGTCCGCGTCGTCGCGCACAACCGACGAACTCTCCGAGCGCGGCATCGACGTCGTGACCGGGTCAAAACCTTCCGACTCGGCGAACGCCGTCGTCACGTTTCAGGGGGCGCACGCGAATGTCGTCCTCGGGAACCCGATGCCGAACTGGTCTGGAATCGTCGGCGCACTTGAGGCTTCAGGCTTCGCGAACTCCGACATTGCTGTCGTGGACGCCCAGGGGACTCCCGTTGTGGATCTCTTCAGGAGCAATCTCGCAGCCACGCTGATGATGGGTTACGCCGGCGTCGCATTTCTGGGGACCTCCGTTCCCCTCGTCGCGCTTCGGAGGCGTGGAACCTTGCGCCTGCTCGGCACGACGCCGCTCAGAAGATTGACGTTCATCCTCGCGCAGACCCCGATCCGATTCGGCATCGGCGCGATTCAGGCGTTGATCGTCATCGTGCTTGCCCTGGGATACGGGTATGTCGGCGGCGCGAACCTCCTTCGCCTGATCGTCACGCTCCTTCTCGGGTTGGCGTTGTTCTTCGCTCTCGGTTATCTCTTGGCGAGCCGATCACGCAATCCGGATCTGATCACCCAGATCTCGGGAGTCCTTCCGGTTATCGTCCTCTTTCTGTCCGGCAGCGTCTTCCCGATGTACATCCTTCCCGACTGGGTCCAGCAGGGGATCACCTTTCTGCCGACGACGTGGTTCGTCCAAGCAGCAAGCTCCGACCTCGTCGGCTCGGAGCCATTCCTGAATGTCTACGTGCTGTGGGCGATGATGGCGACCGCCACCGTTCTGCTCACCCTCGTAGCTTCGAAGCTCTTCAAGTGGGATCGAACCGAATGAGTCGAGTGAGCGACAGTCGCACAACCGGGATCGGTGCGGCCTTCTTGGCCGCAGCAACCACTGGGGATCCGCAGTTCACGCTTCCACCGCGTCCACGATTGGTTCCATCACTACAACAGATCTGGTTGCATGACGGGCTGGTGGTGGATGGGGGGATGTCCAGAAGATACCTTCGAGGCCAGTCAGTCATGACTTTGCTCCCGCCCTTGATGCCCCTCTTAGACGGGACCCGCGACCACCGCGACCTGATGCGGGACTCCGATCTGACAGATGCCGCGTTGCGACAGGTGCTGAGCACACTGTTCGCTGCCGGGATGCTGGTGGACGGTCCCGCAGCCGGAGAAGTCGATCAGAGTGAAGCGTTCTTCGAGCGGATGGTCGACGCCAGTCGCAGAAACCGTTCCGCTGTCGATGCGCGCACGAAGAGAGAGTCGCGTCGGATTCTTGTCGCCGGAACAGGCCGCGCAGCGGAAGTGATTAGGAGTGCATTGATCGAATCCGGAGTCGTTCTCGTCAAGCCGAACGGCTCGATTGAAGAGGCGTTTCTCTGCGTTGTCGTGGATACAGGGGACGCGGCGTCTCTCGATGTAGAGCGGAAGGCGCGGGAGGCAGCGATCCCGATCCTGCCCGTTCGGGTGGGAGCGCTCGAGTCGGGAATCGGACCGGTTTCGCATCACGACTTTGGACCGTGCCTCGCTTGCATCCAGCACGCCTGCGCCGAGCGCGGGGGAACGCCGGCAGAGGGCCCCCTTCGCGTTTATGCGCTCATGGTCGCCATCGAGGTGACGATGCTCATCAGCGAGGTCGGGCGGCCCACGAGCGAGAAGGCCGCTATCCGAATCGACCCGGTGGATCTCTCCACCTCGAGCCACTGGATTCCGCGACGGCCCGGGTGTCACGTTTGCGGGACCGGGGTCGAACTCGACACGGCTTCAGAGCTTGCGTACATCTACGAGGCGTCCGTGGAGTTTCCGCCGTCGCGGCTCAGGAACCCCAGGGACCACCAGGGACACTTCGAGAGCTCGAGTGTTCGGCTCACTTATGATCGTCGCGAGTTTCCGGCTACTGATCGGGTTGATCTGACCGGTGGGTCGGAAAGCCGAAGTTGCGCGCCGAATTCCCCACTCGAGATTCTCGGACGTCTTCTGCAGTACTCGTTCGGCTTCAAACCTGCCAAGGAACAGAAAATTCGACCGCGCCGATGGGCGCCGAGCGGAGGAAATCTTGGCTCGCAGCAGGCGTACCTTTCAATCAGAAACGTGCAGGGGATCCCCGACGGGGAGTACGCGTACGTGGCTGCCGACCACTCGCTCGCGCGCGTCGCGTCCCGTGACCCTGGGGTGCTTCCCGCCTCCTCGACTCCGAGCGTCGAACTCTTCATCGCGAGTGAGCTCGAGCGGGTATGGAAGAAGTACTCGGCGTTCGCATACAGGGTGACGGCGCTCGACGCGGGCGTTGCGATTGCGCATGTGGCTCTGATGGCAGCGACCTCAGGGTTGACCCTGCGATGTGAGCCCGGCTGGAACGAGGCGGAAACCGCCCGTCGGTTCGAGCTGGACCGTTCTCAGCAGTCCATCAGCGCACGAGTGATGATCGGAGGATTCGCATGAGCGAACTCGAGGCTTATCGAAACTTGAGGCTCGCGGCGACTCAGTCGGCGTTGGACAACTTGAACCGTCCGAGTCGTCCGGTGGAAGTGGATCGCTCCGTGGCCGCTGATTTGGTGGGGGCCCTTCCTGCGCGCCGATCGGTTAAGTACTACCTGCCGGAGCCGATCAGTGCCCAGTGGCTTGTAGGGATCCTGCCGGCTCTTTTGAGTTTCGACCAGCAGCTTTCGGGCGGGAGGACCGCCCTGCGTTTTATTTGCGGTTTCTCCGACGTCGAAGGGCACGCTCCGGGGCTGTATGAACTCGGCACAGGCGGGTGGGAGCAGATGAGCGCCCCCTTGGAGAGCTCCGACCTCAGGACCATGACCTTGCAACCCGAGTTCGGCGATGCGGCGCTCATCGTCGTGCTTGTCGGCTCGCTTGTCGACGCGGTTGAGCACGAGGGCCCGAACGGCCATCGGCAACTTCTCCAACGAGCGGGCGCGATTGCAGAACTCGTCTGGCTCTCCGCCGTACACGAGGGCTATGCCGCGAGCATCTTCGCCGGCTTCCTCCCGGCCGAGCTGAAAAGCCGACTCGGATTCGACGGGATAGACAGCCTTCAACTCATCGCCATCGCGATCGGGCGGGAAGACGCCGAGCGGCTTGCGCGCGCGGAGCGAGAAGCAATGGGGGCGATCGGATGAGGGCAGCTTTCGAGCCGAGCGAGTGGAGTCTCGAGCCGAGTCTTGCCTCACTCGAAGACGTGATCTCGCCCGAAGCAGGATTGATCGGATCGGTCACTCAGATATCCACGCACGAAGACCCATTCCACGTCTATGTCGCTGGTCTCGGCGAGCTGGAGGCGGTGCAGGACAACATTCGGCGTATCTCCGAGCTTCCGAGCGGTGTGGAGATGGCCGGTAGCGGCGGCAATATAAATCCGCTTCTCGCTCGGGCGATTGCGACCGTCGAGGCTATCGAGCGCTATTCGAACTGCGTGCCGGCGCCGGGCATCACCTGGGCTAGACAGGACGAACTCGTAGGTCGAGTCGTCGACATGAGCGAGATGCCCGCATGTTCACCGGCCGAACTCGCGCATCCGAAATGCGTCGTGGCGCCTTTCGATCCGAAGGAGAGGGTCAGATGGATTCAAGGGTGGTCGCTCCTCTCGAACGAACCGGTCTGGGTGCCCGCTGTCCACGTGTGGATGCACATACCTGCTCTGACGCCGAGCGAGCGATTCACACTGCCGATTTCAACCGGCAGTGCTGCCCACACCTCCCTCGCGAACGCCATCTTGAATGCGATCTGTGAGGTGGTCGAGCGGGACTCCATCGCGCTGACGTGGATGCAGATGCTCGCATTGCCGCGTATCGAGTTCACGAACGCGTCCGAGGCGCTGAGGAAAGCGCTGGAGAGAGCCGAATCGACGGGAATCGAGTACGCCTTTTTCGATGCAACAACGGACCTCGGACTGCCGACCGTCTATTGCGTCGATACCGACAGTGCGAGCTCCAAGCTGCGTCACGTAGTCATGTGTGCTACTGATCCGGATCCGGAGCGTGCTGTCATCAAGATATTGCGAGAGATCGCGGCTTCTCGTATGGGGCTCAGTTCCGTGCGGCGGGCGCCCGAATCCGTTGATGACTTCCATGACGTCTTTCACGGCGCCCAGCACATGGGGGCAGCAGAGCGTGCCCACGCGTTCGACTTTCTTTTGAACACCACCGCGCCTTCTCGGGGGATCGAACATGTCGCCTCGATGGTCGCAGGGGATTCGACGCGCGAGCTCGAAGCGGTGCTCGAGGTGTTCAGTATGCGCGGCTGGGAGGTCGTCGTCGTCGATATCAGCACGGTGGAGGCGCGTGACGCGGGCGTGACCGTGGTGAAAGTGATCATCCCGCGCCTGATGCCGCTCTCCTTCGTCTACCGCTCTCAGTTCAGAGCACATCCGCGCCTGTTCGATGCTCCGCGAAACATGGGTCTTCCTGTTCGTCCCGAAGCGGAGTTGAACCCGTTTCCGCAGCCCTTCGCGTAGGAGTTCCACATGATCGATGTTCATTTTCTGGCCGGTGACGATTTCGGCGCCGCGGTCGCCGCCGAGCTCTCCCGATCGGGGTGCGTCGAGAGAATGCAGTCGGAGTCATTCGAAGTCCCGCCCTCACGCTGGCCGAGTGCGCTGGTCCAGGTCGTTTCGACACGGGACGACAGCTCCTCAGAGATCGACCGAGTCGATGAACTGGCGTTCAATCTCGACCGCCCGTGGCTCCCAGTCGTCATGCGACCCCGCGCATTCCGGGTCGGTCCGCTCGTGGTTCCCGGTGTCAGCGGGTGTTACCGGTGCTTTCGCCGGCGCCAGTATCAGCACGGGCGCCTGAACCAGACAGACAAGAAGGTCGAATCACTGCGCCGCACCGACCGCGACGTGCCGGTGTCGGGCTTCTTACCCGGTCATGTCTCCCTCGCCGCGCACCTGGTGCGCGCAGATGTCGAGACTGCCCTCTCGGGGCGTACCGAGTCACGTGCAGGTCGCCTGACTGTCGTGCGTTGGCTGAGCCTCGGAGTTTCGGCCGGCCGACTTACTCGGGTGGATGGATGCGACCGGTGCGGCGCCGTGCGATCCGAGCATTCGACGTGGCGCGAGATCGAGACATTCGCAGAACAGCTTCGGGCCAGATGAGGGATCGGCTCGTCTATACATGGGGCCAGGATTTGGTCCCAGCTGAGGAAAGCAAAGGAAAAACACATTGATGCGTAACACGATCGACCTGGTGTCCATCGAAGACCTGACTGCCGAGGACCTCCCGGAGTCCGCGTCGGCCGGTGTGAGCTCGGCGGGAACGGCTTCGTCGTTCTCTTCGGGCACTGGCTCGCTGGGCACCGGCAGCTCGCTGTCGACCTACAGCAACTGAATGGGCCGGGTGGAGGCGAAACGGAATCGCCTCCACCCGACTCTCCCAATCTTATGGATCTCACTCTCGAATCGTGGCCGTCGCTTCCAGAGCTCAAGCTCCGCGCTGACACTCAGATTCTCACAGCGGCGGACGGTCGACCTTTGCTCAAAGCGCCTAACGGTAGGTTCGTCGTCGTCTCGGGGTCGAGCTCTGTTCTTCTGAGTCTGTTGCAGGACGGACTCTCCGGAGCAGAACTGGCGGAGGCGACCGGCGTGATCGGGTCTGCCACTCAGGGGGACCGCGGAGTCGCTCTGGTAGGCGCATTTCTCGGGGTGCTTGACAGGGCGGGCATGTTGACCGTTTCGGATGCAACCGGACAGCCGATAACTGGCTTGTTCGCGGGTATCGGCGTCGATTTCCTGAAGCGGATTCCGCTACGGGGACTTCACGCGGACCACGTGTTCGACCCGATCGGCCGGCGGCTGAAGATACTTCCGCCGAGCGTGCTCACAGCGGTGCTTCTGACGGTCTTCATCGGTTCTGCCGTTTCGGTCCCCGTTCTCCTCCGGGGCCAGAACATGAGCGCAGATCTGTGGGCCATCCTGATTGCAGCCGTATTCGTTCTGCTGTTCCTCCCCCTCCACGAGAGCTGTCATGCAACCGCGATGCGGTACTGGGGGATCCACATTCGTGAAGTCGGCGTGGGTCTCCTGGCTTTCATCGCCCCCGTGGCCTACGTCGACAGAACAGAAACATATGCGCTGCGGAGTCGCTGGGGGCGGCTCACGATTGCGATCATCGGGCCGGCGTGTGACGCGGCAGTCGCACTCGTGTTCGCCATCGCCGCAGTCACAATTCCTGACGTCTCGAGCATCTTCGGCGTCGCTTCAGCGATGCAGTTCGGAGTGATGATCATGAACCTCAACCCGCTCGTGCGCGGCGATGGATATCACGCAATCGAGGCAGCCTTCGGGCGCTTGAATGTTCGCGCTCACGCGTTCGAATATGTAGCATCTGTTCTGATGAGGCGATCCCAGCCTGTTCACTTGGCGAACCAGAGCCGACGGGTACGACTGGGCTACGTCGTCTACGTCGCGTTCGGTCTCGTGTACATGCTCGGCGCGGTCTGCGTGCTCGTCTTCGTCCTCGTCTCCATGGCCGGGGCAATGCAATGAGCGCGATCATTGCTGATCTCCAGATCGTCCGCATTGCAGGCCTTGCGTCAGATCATTTGGAACTCGTCCGGAGCCTGGACGGGGGCCTTCTTCAGGAGCTGGAGTCGTCCAGAGAAGACCTGGTAACGCGCCGCCGCGAAGCATCCGACGAGCTCTACTCACTCGTTCCCACTTTGGAGCGCGCTGACCGGCGCACTGCACTCGCGCTTCGCCGGAGGATGCATTCCGATGATCTCGACCCGATCGCCGGGGAGGTATCTTCGATTCTCTCCGCCGGCCTAGCGGATCGTCTCGCAGCAGCCGAGCGTCTTCACGAGGACTTCCGGTTGAAGGTCGAATCGGCGGTTCGCTCGGATGAAGCCCGGGCGCCTTCTCTCATCCGCCGCGCACTGGAGACGTCGGAGATGCGAGATGCGCTTGACCTCCTCGCGCCGGGATTTCGTGAGCTGAGTTTGCGAAGCGCATTCACGGTGGGGGCTCGCCACACTCGAACGGCGCTTGCGTACATGGGGCGCGCCGCACTCAAGCCGAGCCCGCTTTCGACGTTGACTTCTGTGGGTACTCCGGGCGGGACAGACGCGAGGCGCGTCGATCCTTCTCCGCTCTTCCTGTACAGGCTCCTGCACTCCCTGGTCGATGACCCCTCATTGGTCACAATGCTGGAGTTCAAACCCGCTTATGTGATCGACCGGAACGTCGTCGTGCGTCGGGTCGTCGAAGCGCACGGATCTGCATGGCTGGAGGAAGACATCGTCTCGCTCGATCCGTACGCGGGCGAGTATGAGCGCCTCCGTGATTGGCGGGGAGGTGACTTCGACTCGCTCGCGGCCCTGGCGGGCGCTGATCCGCCTTTGCGGGTCGCCCGATGGGTAAAGCTCGGGTTGGTGCAGGTCGTGGTTCCGGGGCGGCCTGGGGATCATCCGCAGAGCGCTTTGGCGCGCAGCCTTCGTCGAATCGAAGGTAAACCTCATGCTGCTGAACTCGCGCGAAACTTGGAGTCGCTCGAGACCGCGTTGCGTTCGGCAGAATCCGCACGCAAGGACCGCCAGCCCGCTCTGGCGAGTGCGCGAGCGGTTCTCGACCGGATCGGCCAAGACTTCCGCGTGCGGAAGCAAACTGCGCGACTTCTGAACGAGGACAGCGCCTCCCCAGCTCCCGTCGGCTCGTCGAACATCGATGCGATGCTCCGGCGATGGGGCGACGGAGTCCGTCTCTCGATTTTCCGTTCGCACCGTTACGACGCCATCGTCCGTCGATTCGAGCAGGAGGTCGGCCCCGATTCCACCCATCCGGATGCGGCGGCGTTCTTCATCGGAGCGCATGCGTCGCGGGAGTTCCGAGATTCCATGCGGGATGCATGGTCCGAAGACCGCGCTTGGATCGAGCGACGGTCGACCGGTCGCTCGTTCCTCCCGGCCGGTGACACGAATGCTCCACCGTCCGTCGGCGTCATGTATCAGGAACTGGCGGACCCACGGGGAGGCGGTGACCCCGCCTTGGTTGTCAACCAATTGGTCAACGGCGTAGGCGGAATCGTGGCACGTTTCGGTGTGGTCGGCGGCAGGACCGGTTCGCGCATCCGGGCTGATCTTATGGCTTGGATCGACGGCATGTTCCCTCGCGTCGCAGCGACGTTCGCTTTCCATCCGTCCAGCGAAGTGAATCCGCTCCAGAGTGCCGCCAGGGGCATTCTGCCTTCCATCGAGTGGCCAACCGATCCGAGGCGGACCGGCCACGAGTTGAGCTTTGAACACGTCGGTCTGAAACACGACTCCAAGCGAGATGTGCTTGATTTCGTCGATCAGGATGGCAGGCCCGTCGCGATCGTCCACTTAGGCATCGTCCCGGCGTGGTCGGTCGCCGGCGCACGCGGCTTGGCTCTCTGCGTCATGGATCCATGGGTGGACGGAACTGCTCTGACGCTTGATTCGAACCCGGTGGAACGAGCGCGGGTTGCGCACGCAGAGCCGCGCCACCGCCCGAGAGAATATGTCGACGACGTCGTGGTGCGGCGCGAAACCTGGATGGTCGAGTCATCCGAACTCCCCCTTCCTGGCGAGGCGGAGACCACGGCTAATTTCCTTTGCCGCTTCGACCGATGGCGCAAAGGTGAAGGAATCCCGGAAGAGGCATTCGGCCTGGCGATTTCGTCGAGCGGCTTCGCATCAGAAGCGAGAAAGCCGCTCTGGGTCAACATGCTGTCGACGCATTCCCTCTATGCGACGCTTCCGCTTCTGCGTGAGGGTACGCACGTTCGGTTCCAAGAGGTGCTGCCTGGCCGGCGGTCCGGCGGGCATCGGGTGACTGAGCACGTCCGCTTCTTACGCTGGGAACGGAGCCACGATGACTGACCTGACCTGGCTGTACGCGAAGATCTACCCTGGTTCGCTCGCGCAGCTCGATCGTGTCATTACGACGACGGTGATGAGAATCGTGCGGGACAACGAGGCATGTATCGACCGCTGGCACTTCCTTCGGTTCATCGACACGGAAGGCCCGCACATTCGGTTTCGCTGTCTGATCGACGACGACGTGGCAGATTCGATCGTTGCGAGCTTCGGCAATCTCGAAGAGCATCTGGGGTCGCAAGCACGAATCGACCTCGCCTATTACGATCCTGAAGTCGGGAAATGGGGAGCGGGCGAAGATCTGCGCCTGGCTGAAGTGCAGTTCCAGCGTGCGAGTGAGTGCGCTGCTGTTCTGCTCGAGTCCCGGCCGAGCCGCCGCATGCGATGGGCCGCATGCGAACGTCTATTCACTGCGATCTCCGACGTTTTGCCGCTCGACGGGATATCGAAGGTGAGCCTCTTCGAGACTCATGCACGATGGTGGCTGGGTTCGACGGACTTGGTCTCTGCCGCAGCTCAAGCCCCGAACGCGCCTTCTGCGCAGATTCCGCCAGCGTTCCTGGTCGGCGTCGAACGGTTGGTCGGCGATTTCGGACTCTGGGAGCGGCGTCATTCACGGCCGGAGAGACTTGCGTACCTGGCTCACCAGTTGATACATCTCTCGATCAATCGAATTGGGCTTGCTCCTGCTGAAGAAGGCACGTTGGCTGCGAGTCTGTGGAGTCGTAATCAGGTGATGAGTTGAGCAAGCGCGCCTGGACCGTGTCCATCGTCAGCGTGACGCCGGCTGCCGCTCCGCCCGGACCGCACTGGACTCCCGCGCCTCCAGCCGGATCGGCGGCGCCGCCAGCAGTTCCACCCGCTCGCCCGCACGCATGCGCGCGAAGGCGTCCAGGAGCGTCCCCGCGAGCGCGTCCGCGTCGAACGTGACCGTGCTCAGCCGCGGCAGGAAGTCCGCCGCTCCCGGATGGTCGTCGGCCCCGACCACCGACAGGTCGGCCGGCGCGCGCAGGCCCGCGTCGGCCAGCGCGCGGATGGCCGCCATCGCGAGCCCGTCGTCCGAGGCGGCGATGGCGGTGGGTGCGTGGGTGTCGTAGCGGAGGCCGTGCGCCCAGTCGCGGAGGGTGCGGGCCGAGGCCGCCGCGTGCGTGACGTCGAGCCGGACTCCCAGGAGCTCGGCGGCCTCCCGCGCGCCGGCGAGGCGTTCGGCGGCGGCGGGGCCGGGTGTCGCGGGGGCGAGGTAGACGATGTGCTCGTGGCCGAGCGCAGCGAGGTGCTCGACGGCCAGGCCGCCGAACGGGCGTTGCGGGATGACGAGCGACGGCGCGTAGTCGACGGCCGCGGTGCCGTGCACGACGAGTGCGCGCACGCCGGCCAGGCGCAGCACCTCGGTGGCCTCCGCGTCGCAGCGCGCGGCCTCGGCGAGCACGGCCTCCGGGCGCAGCTTGGCCCAGAGCTGGCCGGCCTCCGCGCCGGTCGTCGCGGTGTCGGCGTGCCGGAGGGCGTCGATGCCGTCGTCCACCGTGCGGGCGAGCAGCGCGTCCAGTGCTCGCGCGACGGTCGCGCCGTGGTCGGTCGCCGACGACGCGACGAGCAGGCCGGCGACGGACTCGCCGCTCGCCAGCGACCTGGCCGCGGTGTTGGGCGTGTAGCCCAGCAGGCGCGCGGCCTCCAGCACGCGGTGCCTGGTGTCGTCGGAGACCCGGGAGTTGGGCTTGTCGTTGAGGACGAAGGACACGGTCGCGCGCGAGACGCCGGCCGCGAGCGCGACGTCGGCGCTGGTCGGGGCTTTGACGACCTGGGGCGTGAACATGGTGTGCTCAGTCTAGGTCTCGGCGATGGATCTGCTTACTCGCGTCAGCAAAACCGAGCGATGGCTTGTATTCGGGGCTGGCCCTGGCGTATGGTTACGCGTGTTAGCACGCAACGTCGCCTGCTCTGAAAGGACAAACCCCCGTGACAACGCCGTCTGATGACTTCCCCGAGGGCCCCCGCCCGGTCCAGCCCACCCTCCCGCCGAACCTCTCCGGCGCGCCCGACAGCGTGGCGCTCGGCTCCACGCTGACCACCGCCGACTCGGCGTTCTCGGCCGCGCCGACCTCGGCGGTTTCCGCCCAGGCGCCGCAGCGGGTGAAGGTCCGCGGCAAGCTGCTGAAGCTGATGCTGTGGATGGCGTTCGCCAACGTCGCGATCTTCGGCATCTGGGGCGCGGTCCCCGGGCTGCTTCTGCCGTTGCAGATCCAGGGCATCGTCGGCGACGGCGCCAAGGCGGGCACGCTGGCCGTGGTCGCGACGATCGGCGCGTTCGCCGCCATGATCGCGCAGCCGATCGCGGGCCTCGTCTCCGACCGCACGCGAAGCCGCTTCGGCCGCCGCGCGCCGTGGATGGTGGCCGGCGCGCTGCTCGGCGGTCTCTCGCTGATCTTCATGGGCGCCAGCAACGGCATCGTCCAGCTCACCGTCGCATGGGTCATGGTCCAGATCTGTTACAACTTCGCCCAGGGCCCGCTGAGCGCGATCCTGCCCGACCGCGTCCCGAGCGGCGCCCGCGGCACCTTCTCCGCGCTGTCCGGCCTCGGCCTCATGGTCGGCGCCCTCGGCGGCAGCATCGTCGGCGCGATGTTCGCCAAGAACCTCCAGACCGGCTACTTCGTCTTCGCCGGCTTCGCGCTGATCGTGACCGTCCTGTTCGTCGTGTTCAACCCGGACCGCTCCAACAAGGGCGAGCCGAAGCCGCCGTTCGACTTCGCGACGTTCATCAAGACGTTCTGGGTCAGCCCGCGCAAGCACCCCGACTTCTTCTGGGGCTTCACCGGCCGACTGCTGCTGTACGCCGGCTACTTCATGGTCACCGGATTCCAGCTCTACATCCTGCAGTCCTACATCGGCCTCGGCGACCAGGCCGTCGCGCTTGTGCCCGTGCTGAGCCTGATCAGCATGGTCGGCACGATCATCACCACGCTCATCGGTGGCCCGCTGTCCGACAAGCTCGGCCGCCGCAAGGTCGTCGTGATCGTCGCGGGCTGCGTGCTGGCGCTCGCCATGGTGTTCCCGCTCATCCTGCCGACCGTCGTGGGCATGATGCTCTTCTCGTTCGTCTCCGGCCTCGGCTTCGGCGCCTTCCAGGCGGTCGACACCGCGCTGATGAGCGAGGTGCTGCCCTCGAAGGACGACTTCGCGAAGGACCTCGGCGTGCTCAACATCGCCGCCACCCTCCCGCAGACCCTCGCCCCCGGAATCGCCGGCGCCATCGTCGTCGCGTTCGGCAACGTCTACACTCCGCTGTTCCCGATCGGCATCGTGATCGCCCTGCTCGGCGCGTTCGCGGTCCTCCCGATCAAGTCCGTCCGCTAGGAGATCCATCGCATGACCGACATCACCACCGAAACGGGCGTCGCCGACGAGTTCCTCGACGGCCTGCTCGGCTCCCTCACGCTCGAGCAGAAGGTGCGCCTCCTCACCGGCGCCTCCTTCTGGACGCTGCACGACGAGTCGCAGATCGGCTTGGAGACCATCGTGGTCTCCGACGGCCCGGCCGGCGTCCGCGGGCAGCTCTGGGACGAGCGCGACTCCTCCGCGAGCCTGCCGTCGCCGACCTCCCTCGCCGCGTCGTGGGATGTCGAGCGGGTGCACCGACTCGGCCAGCTGATCGCGGCGGAGGCCCGTCGCAAGGGCGTCGGCGTCGCGCTCGGCCCGACCGTCAACATCCAGCGCTCGCCGCGTGGAGGCCGGCACTTCGAGGCGTACAGCGAGGACCCGTGGCTGTCCGGCGTCGTCGGCACCGCGTTCGTGAAGGGCATCCAGTCCTGCGGCGTCGGCGCCACGCCCAAGCACTACGTGGCCAACGACAGCGAGACCGACCGGATGACGGTCGACGTGCAGGTGGACGAGCGGACCCTGCGCGAGGTGTACCTCGCCCCGTTCGAGCGCATGGTCGTGGAGGGCGGCGCATGGCTGGTGATGTCCTCCTACAACTCGGTCAACGGCGTGACCATGACCGAGAACGACCTGCTGCGCGCGCCCCTGAAAGAGGAGTGGGGCTTCGACGGCGTCGTGGTCTCCGACTGGATGGGCGTGCGCGACACCGTCGCCGCAGGGAGCTCGGCGCAGGACCTCGCGATGCCCGGTCCGGAGGGCGTCTGGGGCGACGCGCTGGTGCAGGCCGTGCAGGCCGGCCAGGTCGACGAGGCCGCCATCGACGAGAAGGTGCGCCGCATCCTCCGCCTCGCCGGCCGCCTCGGCGCGCTGGAGGGCGTGGAGGCCGCGACCCCGCTTGCCGAGCCGTGGCCGCAGGAGCGCATCGACGCCCTGCTCCGCGAGGCCGCGGCCGATGGGATGGTGCTGGTGCGCAACGAAGGCGTGCTGCCGCTCGACCCTTCCGCCGCGCCGACCGTCGCCGTCGTGGGCGAGCACGCCCGGATCGCCCGTACGCAGGGCGGCGGCTCCGCGACCGTGTTCCCCGACCATGTCGTCACCCCGTTCGACGGCCTGGTCGAGGCCTACGGCGCGGATCGGGTACGCTACGCGGCCGGCGTGAAGTCGTCGGAGTCGGTCCTCCCGATCGACGGCAGGGTGGCCACCGACCCCGCGACCGGCGAGCCCGGGGTGCACGTCCGCTTCCTCGCGGAGGACGGCGCCGTGCTGCTCGACGAGCACCGCGCCTCCGGCAAGCTGGTCTGGCTCGGCGACCCGATCCTCGGCGACACCGCCGTGGTGGAGGCCACCGCCGAGTTCACCGCGCCGGAGGACGGCGAGTACTCGGTCGGCTTCGCGGGCCTCGGCCTGTTCCGCTTCGAGGTGGACGGCGAGCTGAAGAGCGACGGCCTGTTCTTCCCGGAGGGCACCGACCCGTTCATGGCGTTCCTCAACCCGCCGAAGCAGTCGTTCCCGGTCGACCTGAAGGCCGGCCAGAGCGTCTCGCTGCGGCTGGAGCACCGCCCGCAGCAGCAGGCCGGCCTCGCGGCCGTCATGTTCACCTTCGGCTACGAGGAGCCGTTCGCCGACCCCGAGGCCGAGCTGGCACGCGCGGTCGAGCTGGCCGCGGCCTCCGACGTCGCCGTGGTGGTCGTCGGCACCACCGAGACGCTGGAGTCCGAGGGCTTCGACCGCGCCGGCCTGCGCCTCCCGGACGGCCAGGACGAGCTCGTCCGCCGGGTGCTCGCGGTCAACCCGCGCACCGTGGTGGTCGTGAACTCCGGCGGCCCGGTCATCCTCCCCTGGCTGGAGGAGGCCCCGGCCGTGCTGCTCACCTGGTTCCCGGGCCAGGAGACCGGCGGCGCGCTCGCCGACGTGCTCTCCGGCGCCCGCGAGCCCGGCGGCCGCATCCCCACCACGTGGGCGGCCGACGAGGAGGACGTGCCGGTCTGGCAGGTCGAGCCGATCGAGGGGAAGCTGTTCTACGACGAGAAGCTCAACGTCGGCTACCGCGAGTGGCTGCGCCGCGCGGCCCTCGGCGGCCCGGCCCCGGCCATCCCGTTCGGCCACGGCCTCGGCTACACCGAGTGGGAGCTCGGCGAGGCGACCCTCGACGGTCACGCGGTCAGCGTCCCGGTGACGAACGTGGGCGACCGCGCGGGCAAGCAGGTCGTGCAGGTCTACCTGTCGCGGGTGTCCGAGTCGGACATCGAGCGCCCGGTGCTCTGGCTGGCCGGCTACGCGCTGATCCGCGCGGAGGCGGGGGAGGCCGCGGTCGCGACGGTGGAGCTGGAGCCGCGCTCGCTGCAGTACTGGTCGGTCGACGACCACGCCTGGCGCACCGAGCCGGGGGAGTACGCGGTGCAGGTCGGCACGTCGGTCGCGACGCTCGGGGAGCCGATCCGGTTCGTCGTGTGATCCGGGGCGGCTGTGCGCCGTCCTTACTGAACCCGCCCCCTCGGCCGTGAATCTCCGGCCGAGGGGGCGCACCATTTCCGGATGACGCCAGCTGGAGTTGTGGGTGTGAACGGTCGGGTGATCATTGGGCCGGACATCGGGCGGGCGCTGGACTCGGGCCCAGTTCCCGCGGCGGGCGTCGTGTTGAGTAGAACGACTCGTCTTCCAGCTGGCCGGTCGTTTCCGTCCAGTCGCGGATTCGGGTTCTTCGACTGGCGGGTGCGGGAGCAGGTGGACATGCGAGTAGTTCGAGTGGTGGGCGCTGCGCTGTTGGGCGTCGCGCTGATCGCCGGCCTGACGGCCTGTTCACCGATAAGGAACCGCCTCATGACACCGGACCCTCCCGTCAAGGAGCAGCAGCGAGCGGCCGCCCTCTACTTCCGCGACGAGTACCAGCCGAATGTGGAGAAGGTCCGGTTCACGCAGGACGGCAGTCGGGGTGGCCTCGGCGCTCCTTGGGGGGCGAATGCCGTGGCAACAGTCGATGGTGCGGACTATCAGGTGATCATAGGCCCGAAGATTGGACCAGGGTTCGTCGGAGGTAGTGATGTGCCTCCCGACGCCCCGACGCCGTCCCCGCACCTTCCGCTGACGGTGGTCTATAGCGACGGAACGTCGGAGGTGATCGAGTGACGACCGCCGAACACATTGCGGACCGGTCGTACCGGTTGGAACGCCTGATCCGTGACTCTCCGTACCTGCGAGTAATTCGAGCCGTGAGCGCTTCGCTGATGGGCATCGCGCTGATCGTCGGCCTGTCGGCCTGTTCACCGATAAGGAATCGCCTCATGACACCGGACCCTCCCGTCAAGGAACAGCAGCGAGCGTCCGCGCTCTACTTCCGCGACGAGTACCAACCGAACGTCGAGAAGGTCCGGTTCACGCAGGACGGCGATCGGCCGGGGCTCGGTGCGTCGTGGTGTGTGAACGCCGTGGCCACGATTGAGGGCGCCGACTACTACGTGATCATCGGGCCGGATAGCGGTCCGGGGTTTGTGGGTGGCACAGGCGAACCGCCTGAAGCCCCAACGCCTGCGCCGCACCTTCCCTTGACCCTGGTCTATAGCGATGGGACGTCGGAGGTGATCGAGTGACGACCGCCGAGCAATATATGGACCTGGCGGACTGGGCGTACCGAGTGGATCGTCTGAAGCGGGACCCTCCGCTGAGCGTCGGCGAAAGGTTCCGCGCCGGTAGCGGCGACCACACGCAGCGGTATCAGGTGGTCGACACCGAGGACCACACCGCCAACGGTTTCCAAGCAATCGCGGTCGTTCCCGTCGTGGACGGCGTCCCGGACCTCTCGCACATCGTCGTCTCCTACGCGGGTACGAATCCGGATCACCGCGCGGACATTCTCGCGGACGTGGAGACGGTCGTCGGGGGCGCGCGAGGTCCGATGAGCCAGGTGCTGGATGCGCAGTTCTTCGCGGATCGGGTGGCTAACATGCATCCCGGCTCCTCCGTTTCGACGGCAGGGCATTCGCTGGGCGGGTTCCTCGCGTTGCTGGTGGCGGCGGAGAACGGGTGGGATGCGACGACGTTCAACGGGCCCGACCCGTGGGAGTGGTTGTCGCCGCAGGCGAAGAAGCGGCTGGAGGCCGACGTCAAGGCGGGCCGCAACCGCCTGCGCAACTACGTGAACGAGTGGGACCTGATCGGCAACCTGTATGCCAACCGGACGGGCGCAGCCGTTTTCGTGTCGGATGAGCGTGGCCGCGAGACGTTGGCCTATCACGACATCGGAAGGGAGAGGGCGTTCTCGTTCAATCCGGATGGTTCGATCAAGCGCGCGGGGGCGACGGGCCGTCGCCTCGAGGACATCCTCGGGAACGCGGTGGACACGTTCCTTCCCGGCGCCTCCGCGGCGGCGTCTCCTGCATTGTCGATTCTGGCGGGCATCGCGCGCAGCCCGGCGGCGATGAAGACGCTCGCGAAGAACGCGTCCGGGGCTCTCGTGGCGGTCAACTCCGTCGCTGCCCTCGGCCTCGCGGCGAGCATCGGCGGCACGGCGACTGCGCTGGCGCAGATCAAGCAGGCCAACGGCCGGATCATCCCGCGGATGGAGGACGGGCTGCTGGCGGCGAAGAACGCCGCCGCCCTCCTGCCCACGATCACCTCCTACGACATCGAGGCCTGTATCGACCGGCACCGCCTGCACGTCCACCAGAACGTCGATGAACGCGCCGTGCGGGCCGTCGACGAGCGGGTCGACCGCCACATCGAGCGCGTTGGACAGCTCAGCCAGGGCATCACCCAGACCGTGCGGCACACCCTGCAGCAGGACGCCCAGTGGGCCGTCACCTTCGGACTCGGCGGATAGAAGGAATCATGAACCCGGCAGACTTCGTGCAGGAGCTCTTTGACGGCATCGACCGCGAGATACGGACCGGCGTCCAGGAGGTCCAGGATTGCATCGAGGCGCAGGTCCACGGCGCGGCCGTCCAGCTCCTGGACAGCCTGATGCCGCCGATCGTCCGAGCCGACCGCGCTGCGGTGAAGGTCAGCGAGTCCGCGATCGTGCTGCCGGCGCACACCGGCATCGGCCTCACCCTCAGCACCGCGGACCTCGGCAACACGGTCCTCGCCGGCGCCGTCGCGGACACGGTGCAGCGTGGCCTCGACGAGCTGAAGGCGGAGAGCGGCTACGCCTTGGGGGTGAACAGCATCGCATGGTGACCTACCGATCGCTGGCGGAGCTGGAGGACGCCCAGGACCAGGAGCGAAGGACCGCGCGGATGCGGATCGAGTCGGCCGAGCGGTACCTCGGCCACTACCGCTCCCGAATCGACCAGGTGCGGGAGACGTTCTACCGTCTCGGCGCGCGCGAAGGGGTGGCCGACGACCCGGGCTTCCGGCAGGAACTCCAGCGCGTCTCGGATGCCGCCGGAGAGAATGTCGCGTACGCGGGCCGCAGGATCGGCGAGCTGGAGGAGGAGTATTACGCCTTGCTCCGGGAGCAGGACGAGCAGCGAGAACGCTTCCTCGCCGAGCGCGACGACGCCGGCTGACAGCTCGCGCCGTCCCTCCCGAAGGGTCTGGTTCGACCTCGGCGCCACCGACCCCGCGCCGATCGTGCAGTACCACTCGGAGTTCAACCACCACCGCACCCCGTCGTGCGACCGCACCCCGTGGAACATCGCCGAGCGGACAGGGGACCAACGGGTGCTCCCGCTGTTCCGCGAGTTCGTGCAGCTCCGCGAGCGTCTGCTCCCGTACCTCACCGAGCGGGCCGCGAAGAGGATCGCGACCGACCAGCCGCTGATCCGCCCGCTGTTCTTCGACCACCCCGGCGACCGAGCGGCTGCGTGTCGCGTTCCCGTTCGGCGAGGGGTAACGTCGTCCCCGTTCACGTGAGGGGGATCGCATGACAACGCTCCACGGCCGCGAGGGCTCCGCGCTGCTGGTGATCGACGTCCAGAACGGTGTCATCGGCGGCGCGTACCGCCGGGACGACGTGGTCGGGAACATCCGCGGCCTCGTCGACCGGGCGCGCTCCGAAGGCGTGCCGGTCGTCTGGATCCAGCACTCCGACGAGAACGTCGAGTACGGCAGCGAGGCGTGGGAGTACGTGCCCGAGCTGACGCGCGAGGAGGCGGAGGCGCTGGTGCCGAAGCACTACGCCGATGCGTTCGAGGAGACGCAGCTGGAGGCGGTGCTCGCGGCCGCGGGCGTCGGCCGGCTCGTCGTCACCGGCTCGCAGACGGACGAGTGCATCCGCTCGACCATCCACGGCGGCCTCGTGCGCGGGTACGACGTGACGCTGGTCGGCGACGCCCACACGACGGAGGACCTGAGCGAGTGGGGCGCGCCGACGCCCGACCTCGTCATCGCGCACACCAACCTGTACTGGGGCAACCACCGGGCGCCGGGGCGCACGGCGGAGGTCGTCTGGGCGGCCGACGTCACGTTCTAGGCGGGGACCCCGGAGACCGTCAGCACTTCAAGCGTCGTCCGCGTCTGCCCGCCCTCGCTGCGGTCCACCCGGATCGGCATCCCGGGCAGGTCGACGGCGAACCAGAACACCAGGGTCGCGTCCCCCGCCGCACTGTGTAGCGGAGGCAGCGGCGCTGCTGCAGCGGTCCCAGGAGTTCCACCCGGTCGATCGTCGTGTGCTCCACCGGGAAGGCGGCGTGCTCCTGCAGCTCCAGCCAGGTGGACCGCTCCCGCTCGACCTCGCCGGCCGGGCGCCCCTCCTCGTCCAGCGGCGTGTCCTCGATCCAGGCGCCCTCCTCGTCGCCCTCCGCGAACCGGATGGCGACCAGCCCGTCGGGATGGCGCACCACCGACACCCGCCCTTCTGGGCAGCCGGCGCGGATCTCCGTGGCGGTGAACGGCGTCGGTGCGAGTCCGGGCGCGAGCACGTGCGGGTCGGGGTCGGTCATGGCTCAGGAGTACCACACCGCGCGGTCCGGTCTGATTGACTGAACCGGTGTTCCCCTACGAGCGCCTCCGCCGCCGCCCCGACGTCGAAGCGCCGAACCTCTTCGCGTCGGACGCCGCTGACCGGCTGATCGCCGACCTCGCCGGCGACGACGTCCTCCGCGACGGGCTGGTCGTCATCGGCGACGCGTACGGGGCGTTGACCCTCGCTGCTGCGTCTCGCGGGGCCCGCGGCATCCGCGTGCACCAGGACCCGCTCACGGCCGAGCGGGCGCTCGACGCCAACGCCGCCGACTTCGGGCTCGGCGGCACGTACGAGCATCGGCCGCTCGACGCCTCCCTCGTCGCCGGCGCCCGCACCGTGCTGCTGCGTCTGCCGCGGAGCCTGGAGGCGCTGGCCGAGATCGCGGCGCTGACCGCCGGGCACGCGCATCCGGAGGTCGTGGTCTATGCGGGCGGGATGCTCAAGCACATGACCACCGCGATGAACGGCGTGCTGGGGGAGGTCTTCGGCGACGTCCAGGCGTCGCTCGCCCGGCAGAAGGCCCGCGTCCTCACGGCGCGAACTCCCGAGCCGGCCGCCGCGCTCGCGCTCGACCGCTGGCCCGACCGGGCGTTCGACGAGGCGACCGGCCTCCATGTGTGCGCGTACGGCGCGGCGTTCGCGGGCGCGACGGTGGACATCGGGACGCGGTTCCTGCTGACCGTGCTCGCCGACGCGGTTCCGGAGGCCGGGACGGCGATCGACCTGGGCTGCGGGACCGGGGTGCTGGCCGCCGCGCTCGCCACGTCGCGGCCGGGCCTGCGCGTGATCGCGACCGACCAGTCGGCAGCGGCGGTCGCGTCGGCGCGGGCGACGGCCGTGGCCAACGGCGTCGCCGACCGGGTGGAGGTCGTCCGCGACGACGGCCTGGCCTCGCAGCCGGACGCGTCGGCCGACCTCATCGTGCTCAACCCGCCGTTCCACATCGGCGGCGCCGTGCACACCGGGATCGCGCACCGGATGTTCGCCGACGCCGGCCGGGTGCTGGCGCCGGGAGGCGAGCTCTGGACGGTGTGGAACTCCCACCTCGGCTACCGCCCCGCCCTGGAGCGTGCGGTCGGCCCGACCCGCCAGATCGCCCGCAACCCCAAATTCACCGTCACCGCCTCCCGCCGCCCCTGACCCCCTCGGCGCCAGCACTTCGCGGATGCCGAGGCACATCCGCGACGCCCTGTGCGTGGGCTATGCGACGCTTCCGGGCTTCTCACGCTGGCCGCGGAGGTCGCAGCGCAGCCATAGCACGCCCGTTCTACCGTCGAAGCAGGAGAGGAGGACGCTGTGACCTCTCTCCCGCGTCTCCCGCGCCCCCTGCGATCGCTGCGCTCGCTGTGGGCCGGGCCGGTGCCCGGGCTCCCGGTCGAGGCGCATGAGGTTCGGACGCCGCGCCTGCTGCTTCGGCCCTACCGCGCGACGGACGCCGCCGACTGGCGTCGCATCGAGGACGACGAGGAGGTGCGCCGCGGCCTCGACTGGCCGCTGCGGACCTCGCGTCAAGTGGCTGCGCACCTCCTCGCCCGCACGGCGCACCGCACGCTCTCCGCTCCGGGCGACCTCCTGGTGCTCGCGGTCGAGCACGACGGGCGCGTGATCGGCGACGTGTCGCTGCACCTGCGCACGGTCGCGCCCGAGACCCGGATCGCGGAGATCGGCTGGCTGCAGCTCACGGCCGAGGGAGGCCACGGCTACGCGACGGAGGCCGCCCGCGCGATGCTCGACCTGGCCTTCGGCGAGCTGGGCGCCTGCCTGGTGACGGCGGTCATCGAGCGATCCAACACGTCGTCCGCGCGGCTGGCGCTCCGGCTGGGCTTCCGCCTGGCAGGAGGCACCGCTCAACGGGCCACCTTCGTGCTGGCGGAGGCCGACCACGCCGCCGAGTGCGCGGCCCAGCCGTCCCGCGGGGCCGTCGAGACCCCGCCGCTCGGAACGAAAAGTGTCGATAATCTCTGAGTGGACCCAGATCCACCTCGGTTTTCGTCACTTTCATTCACATTCACAACCGATTTCGTGGCGAAAAGGGTTGTCCTCTGGTCCCGGAATTGCTAACGTCCCCCTGTCGCACACGCGACCCTAGCCAGGGAGAGCAATGACGCAGGAATATTCCCGGCCGGACTCCGTAGCACTCGGCAACGGAGCCGACCCTCGCGGGGGCGAAGACAAGCACGCACTGCAGGCGGACGGGGTGAGCGCCGCCGGCTCCATCGTGATGGCCGTGGCGGGCAGCGCGCCCGCGTACTCCATCGCAGCCACCACCGCGACGCTCGTGGGCGCCGCAGCCCTCGGAGCGCCGGCCGCACTGCTCTGGTGCGGCATCCCGATGCTCGGCATCGCGTGGGCGTTCCTCTACCTCGGCCGCGCCGATGTGAACGCGGGAGCCACCTACTCGTGGGTCGCCAGGGCCCTCCACCCCATCCTCGGCTTCCTGTCGGGCTGGGCGCTGGTCATCTCGGCCACGATCTTCATGGTCGCGGGAGCCCTCCCGGCCGGCGCGATGACCGTGACGCTGTTCGCGCCCGACCAGGCCAACAACGCGTGGCTCATCACGGGCGTCGGCGCCATCTGGTTCCTCGTCATGGCGGCGTGCGTGCTGTTCGGCGTGCACGTGACCGCACGCGCGCAGTGGATCATGTCGCTCATCGAGGTGGGCATCCTCATCCTCTTCGCCGTGCTGATGATCGTGCGGGCGGCGACCAGCAGCCACGCCGGACCGTCCTTCTCGTGGGACTGGCTGGGCTTCAGCCACCTGACCGGTCAGGGCGTGTTCGTCTCGGCGGCGCTCATCGCGGCCTTCTACTACTGGGGCTGGGACGTCTCCTCGAACCTCAACGAGGAGACCAAGGACGGCCACAAGAACGCGGGCTCGGCCGGCATCATCGGCATCGTCATCGTGTTCCTGCTCTTCGAGATCTTCACGATCGCGACGCTCGTCATGCTGCCGTCGAAGACCATCGAGAACAACAGTGCCAACATCCTCTCGGTCCTCGGTGACGCCGTCTGGCCCGGTATCGGCGGCAAGATCCTCGTCGTCGCGGTCGCGCTGTCGACCATCGCGACGCTGGAGACCACGCTCATCCAGGTGACCCGCACGCTGTTCGCGATGGGCCGCGACCACACCATCCCGAAGGCGTTCGGCCGCATCCACCCGCGCTGGAAGACCCCGGCGTTCGCGACCCTCATCGTCGTCGGCGTCTCGATCATCCTGTTCGTGGGCTCCAACCTGCTCGGCTCGGTCGGCGAGATCATGACGAACGCGATCGCCTCGATCGGCATGCAGATCGCCTTCTACTACACGCTCGCGGGCCTCGCGGTGGTGGTCGCCTACCGGCGGGTGCTGTTCAAGTCGGTGAAGAACGCCATCCTGATCTTCCTCTGGCCGCTGGCCGGCGCGATCTTCATGGGCTACATCTTCGTGCAGGGGATCAGCCAGAACGACCCGATCGTCAACATCCTCGGCGTCGGTCTGATCGTGCTCGGCATCGTGCCGCTGGTGCTCTTCTACCGGAAGGGCAAGGAGTACTACCGGCGTCGTCCGCTCGAGCTCCCCGCCGAGCTCGACGCGAAGGCCCCGGCCAACATCGACGACAGGGACCCGGCCGCGCTCTGACCCGAGCAGAACGCGGCCCTGTCGGCCCGACGCGACCGCCGAGCACCCTCTGACCCCGAGGTGCTCGGCGGTTGCGTCTGTGGACGTCGGCCAGAATTCGACGCCGCGTAGAGTGGGGGCATGAGTTCGCGCGGAGCACGGGTCGTCCGCGGCTTCGCGGCCGCCGTCGTCGCGACCCTCGTCGCCGCGCTCTTCCACATGGCGGGCGGCGGCCAGGCGCCCAGCGCCGTCGCCCTCACGCTCAGCGTGGTCTTCTCGTCGCTCGCGAGCATCGTCCTCGTCGGCCGCCGGGTCGCGCTCTGGCGCGTGACGCTCTCCGTGGCGGTCAGCCAGTTCCTCTTCCACGCCCTGTTCACCCTGAGCCCGTCGGCGAGCTTCAGCGGGATGCCGATGGGCGGACACCTGCACGCGGGCATGCACCTGACGCTGGTGCCGGGCGCCGCCGCCGCGACCGACGCCGTGACGGCCGGCCCGGCCTTCCTCGGCGAGGACGTCTGGATGTGGCTGGCCCACGCCGCGGCCGCCGCGCTGACCATCGCGGCGCTGCTGCGCGGCGAGCGCACACTGCTCGCCGTCGCGCGGTTCACGTTCTTCCGGCTGCGCCGGTTCGTCGACCGCGTCGCCGCGGTGACGCCGGTGGCGCCGGTCCGCGTCTCCACGCCGATCGACACCGTCCCCGCGACCTTGCACGGGGTGGAGGCGCTGATCGGCGCTCTGCGGCACCGGGGTCCGCCGCCGGCCGTCGTCCCGGCCGGCTGAGCGCTCGTGCTCGCCGCCGGCGAACTGCAGCTCACCCTCTCTCCCCACCCGGCCGCCTCCGCGCGGCCGAGAAACCGGACGACCATGAACAGCACCCCCGCGCGCACGGACGCGCGCATCCGCACCACTCGTACCCGCAGGTTGACCATCGCCGGCGCCGTCTCGATCGCCGCCGTCGCCCTCGCGCTGGCGTCGCCGCTCGCCGCCAGCGCGCACGTCACCGTCGGCCCGAACCAGGCCGCCCCGGGCAGCTATCCGACGCTCACCTTCAAGGTCCCCACCGAGTCCGCGTCCGCGGGCACGGTCAAGCTGGAGGTCGACCTCCCGACCAGCACCCCGCTCGGCTCCGTCGCCTACCAGCCCATCGCCGGCTGGAGCACGCAGGTGGTCACGGAGAAGCTGGCCACGCCGATCAAGACCGACGACGGCACGGTGACGGAGGCTCCGGTCAAGGTCGTCTGGACGGCCACGTCCGGTGTCCGGGTCGCGCCCGGCCAGTTCCAGCAGTTCGTGATCTCGGCGGGCGCGATGCCCGACACCGGCAGCATCGTCCTCCCGGTGCACCAGTTCTACTCGGACGGCACCGTCGTGAACTGGGACCAGAAGACGCCGGCCTCCGGCGCCGAGCCGGAGCACCCCGCGCCGACGGTCTACATCAACGACGCGCCGCCGGCCGCGGATGGCTCATCGAGCCTGCTCGCCACCTCCGGCGCGACTGCGCCCTCCAGCGCTGCCTCGCCGGGCGCCGCGGCGGTCGCGATCGGCCTCGGAATCGGCGGCCTCGCGCTGGGCGCCATCGCCCTCGTCGTCGCGGTGTTCGCGGCGACCCGGCGACCCCGCACGGCCCAGAAGGAGCACTGACATGACGAGCAGCACAGGCATGACGAGAATGGCGACGCGCGTGCTCGCCGGAGTCGGCGGCATCCTGGCGACGGTCGCGCTGGCGCTGGCGCCGTCCGTCGCCGCGAGCGCCCACGACTACCTGGTGGACACGTCCCCCGCGAGCAGTTCCACCCAGACCGAGCCGCTGACCCAGGTGAAGCTGACCTTCAACGACCGCGTGCTCGACCTGGGCGGCGACGGGTCGTCGGCGATCCTCCGGGTCACCGACGCCACCGGCAAGCACTACGAGACGGGATGCCCGACCATCCTCGACGCCGCGGTCTCGGCCCCGGTCGCGCTCGGCGCCGCCGGCGGGTACACGGTGGACTGGCAGGTCGTCTCGGCGGACGGCCACACCGTGTCCGGGACGTACGGCTTCACGTACCAGCCGCCGGCCGGGACGTCGGCCGCAGCAGGACGCACCGCCCCCGGCTGCGCCGCCCGGTCGAACGTCGTCGCGACCCCCGGGGCCGCCGCGCCCGCGCCCACCTCGACTGTGTCGACGGCAGTACCCACGAAGGCATCGTCGGGCGACGACCTCGGTCTGGTCATCGGCATCGCCATCGGGATCGTGGTGCTCGCCCTGATCGGCGTCACCATCCTCCTCCTCACCCGGAAGCGGGCGCAGCCGACGGAGGACCCCACCCCCGAAACCCCGTCCAACCGCACCTGACGGAGGACATCCGCCCCTCCCACCGCCGCGACTCCTCCGTTCGCGACGTCAGCGCGGGTGCTCGGAGCGCGCGTCGTCGCGGGCGCGCCTCCGTGCGCCGGGCGCGTCCAGCAGCGACAGCCAGAACAGCAGCGCGAGCAGCCCGAAGATCAGCAGCGCCAGCAGCAGGTCGGTCCACTCGAACGGGATGAGCGTCCCGTCGATCGACATCACCAGCACCAGCTCCACGATCCCGAATGCGATGAAGAACAGCGCGAGCAGCGTGCGCGTGAGCCGGATGCGCCCGCGCCGGTGCACCTCCACGCGCCGCAGCTCGACCATGAGCGTCAGCAGCAGCAGCGGCAGGACCTGGGCGAGTGTGGCCGCCGTCTGACCGTCGAGCAGTACCACTCGCGCGTCCAACGGGTCGATCATGTGAGTCAGGGTAGTCGTATCGGAATACCCCTGGCAGAACCAAAGTTGAGCCTAGTAGACTCAACTTTGTCACAGGACTTCGAAAGGAAACCCACCAGCATGGCGAACATGCAGGGCGCCCCCTCCACGCAGGAGGACGCGAAGAGCGCGCTCGAACAATACGGCATCAACCTCACCGAGATCGCCAAGAGCGGCAAGCTCGATCCGGTCATCGGGAGGGACGCCGAGATCCGCCGCGTCAGCCAGGTGCTGACCCGGCGCACCAAGAACAACCCGGTGCTCATCGGCGAGCCCGGCGTCGGCAAGACGGCGGTCGTGGAGGGCCTGGCCCAGCGCATCGTCGCCGGCGACGTCGCCGACTCGCTCAAGGGAAAGCAGCTGGTCACGCTCGACCTCTCCGCCCTGGTCGCCGGCGCGATGTACCGCGGCCAGTTCGAGGAGCGGCTGAAGGCCGTCCTCAAGGAGATCAACGACGCGGAGGGCGAGATCATCACCTTCGTCGATGAGCTGCACATCCTGATGGGCGCCGGCGGCGGCGAGGGCTCGGTCGCGGCCTCCAACATGCTGAAGCCGATGCTGGCCCGCGGCGAGCTGCGCCTCATCGGCGCGACCACGCTCAACGAGTACCGCGAGTTCATCGAGAAGGACGCCGCACTGGAGCGCCGCTTCCAGCAGGTCTACGTCGGCGAGCCCAGCGTGGAGGACACGGTCGCCATCCTCCGCGGGCTGAAGGGCCGCTACGAGGCGCACCACGGCGTCACGATCGAGGACTCCGCCCTGGTCGCCGCGGCCTCCCTCTCCAACCGCTACATCACCGCGCGCCAGCTCCCGGACAAGGCGATCGACCTGATCGACGAGGCCGCCAGCCGGCTGAAGATGGAGATCGACTCCGCCCCGGTGGAGATCGACACCCTCCAGCGCCAAGTGGAGCGCATGAAGCTGGAGGAGTTCGCCCTCAAGAAGGAGAAGGACGACGCCAGCAAGGACCGCCTGGAGCAGCTCCGCCAGCGCCTCCATGAGCAGGAGGACACCCTGGAGGAGTTGCAGGAGCGCTGGCGCGCCGAGAAGGCCGCGCTGAACCGCGTCGGCGAACTGCGTTCCCAGCTGGAGGAGGCCAAGACCCACCGCGACCTCGCGCTGCGCGACGGCCGCTACCAGGAGGCCTCCAAGATCGAGTACGAGACCATCCCGAGCATCGAGCGCGAGCTGGCGGAGGCCGAGCAGGCCGAGCACAGCCACCCGCGCATGGTGAACGAGCAGGTGACCGCCGACGACATCGCCGCGGTGGTGGCCGCCTGGACCGGCATCCCGGTCGACCGGCTCACCCAGGGCGAGACCGAGAAGCTGCTGAACCTGGAGCACGAGCTCGGCCGCCGCATCATCGGCCAGAAGAAGGCCGTGCAGGCGGTCGCCGACGCCGTGCGCCGCACGAGGGCGGGCATCTCCGACCCAGGGCGCCCGACCGGGTCGTTCCTGTTCCTCGGCCCGACCGGCGTCGGCAAGACCGAGCTGGCGAAGGCGCTCGCCGCGTTCCTGTTCGACGACGAGAAGGCGATGGTGCGCATCGACATGAGCGAGTACGGGGAGAAGTTCTCCGTCTCGCGACTCGTCGGCGCCCCTCCCGGCTATGTCGGTTACGAGCAGGGCGGCCAGCTGACGGAGGCCGTGCGGCGCCGTCCGTACTCGGTCATCCTGCTGGACGAGGTCGAGAAGGCCCACCCCGAGGTGTTCGACGTGCTGCTGCAGGTGCTGGACGACGGCCGCCTCACCGACGGCCAGGGCCGCACGGTCGACTTCCGCAACACCATCCTGATCCTGACCTCCAACCTGGGCAGCCAGTTCCTGGTGGACCCGACCCTGAACGAGACCGAGCGCGAGGAGGCCGTGCTGCAGATGGTGCGGCAGGCGTTCAAGCCGGAGTTCGTCAACCGGCTGGACGACATCGTCGTGTTCTCGACGCTCAGCCAGGAGGAGCTCGGCGAGATCGTGGAGCTCAACATCGACCGGCTGATGCGGCGGCTGGAGGAGCGCCGGCTGGAGCTGGCGGTCACTCCGGACGCGCGGCGCTGGCTGGCCGAGCGCGGCTACGACCCGATCTACGGGGCGCGTCCGCTGCGCCGGCTGATGCAGCGCGAGATCGAGGACCGGCTCGCGACCGAGCTGCTGGCGGGCGAGATCCGCGACGGCGACACGGTGCGCGTCGACCTGGACCCGTCCGGCGAGCGGCTGGCCGTCGCGCCGGTGCGCGAGGAGCAGGACTAGACGCGGGTACGGGGGTCGGCCGTCAGCGGTCGGCCTCCGTCGCCATCAGCAGGTAGCCGAACTGCTCGGCGACGACCTCGAAGCCGTGCCGCTCGTACAGCCGCTGGGCGCCGAGATTCTGCTCCCAGACCGTGACGGTGAGCCGGCGGTGCGTGGCGAGCAGCCCGGTCAGCACGCTGGAGGCGACGCCACGGCCGCGGCGCTCGGCGAGCACGGCGAGCTCCACGAGGTGCGTGCGGCCGTCCTCGTCGTGCAGCGTGACGGTGCCGACCGGCTCGCCGCCCTCCAGGACGATGGAGGTCTCGGCGTCGGGATAGCGGTCGCGGCGGTCGGCCGAGTGCGCGCGGTACTTCGGCCCGAGTGCGGGATCGAGCTCCGCGCCGTCCGCCCCCGGGAGCTCCCAGCGCTTGGCGTCCCGGAAGACGCGCCGGAGGAACGGCTCGTCGGCCGCGGTCGCCGGCCTCAGCGTCACCGCGCCGGGCACGACGGCGGACGGCGCAGGCGACAGGTCGGGCGCGCTCTCGACGGGCTCCACGGGACGCAGCCGGACGGTCCGCGGATCGGTGGCGCCCCGCTCCGGCACCCCGAGCACGAGCGTGCGCAGCGCCGTCACCGCACGTCGCGACACCTCGGGCACTGGCGATCCTTCCTCGGCTCGACGCGGCGGGGTTCCGCGGAGCATGGATGCGAGCTTAGGGCATCCACCGGGCCCTCCTCTGGCCCGCAGAGAGGGGGTATCCACCTGCCGCGCGTAGGCTGGGAGGCATGCTTGCGACCATCATCCACGGAGAGCGCGACGTGCGCCTCGAAGAAGTCCCCGACCCCGTCCTCTCGACCGGCGGCGACGCCATCGTGCGCGTCGTCGCAGCGTGCGTCTGCGGGTCCGACCTGTGGCCGTACCGCGGCGTCACCCCCACTGCCTCCCCGCGCCGCATCGGCCACGAGTTCGTCGGCGTGGTCGAGGAGGTCGGCCCCGAGGTGAGCACGATCTCGGTCGGCGATTTCGTCATCGCCCCGTTCTACGACTGCGACATGACCTGCGAGAACTGCAAGAACGGCGTCAGCACCTCCTGCCTGCACGGCGGCTGGTGGGGCGCAGACGACCGGCTCGGCGGCTTCGCCGACGGCGGCCAGGGCCAGAAGGTGCGCGTCCCGCACGCCGACGGCTCGCTCGTCGCGACCCCGGAGTACCCGCGCGCGGAGCTCATCCCGAGCCTCCTGACCCTGTCGGATGTGATGGGCACCGGCCACCACGCCGCCGTCTCCGCGGGCGTCACCGAGGGCAGCACGGTCGTCGTGGTCGGCGACGGCGCGGTCGGCCTGTGCGCCGTGCTCGCCTCCAAGCGCCTCGGCGCCTCCCGCATCGTCGCCATGTCGCGGCACGAGTCGCGTCAGGCGCTCGCCCGCGAGTTCGGCGCGACCGATATCGTCGCCGAGCGCGGCGAGGAGGGCATCGCGGCCGTCAAGGAGCTGTTCGACGGCATCGGCCCGGACTGCGTCCTGGAGGCCGTGGGCACCAAGGAGTCGATGGACCAGGCCATCCGGTCGGCCCGTCCCGGCGGGATGGTCGGCTACGTCGGCGTCCCGAACGGCGGCGCCGAGCTGCCCATCCGCACCCTGTTCAACACGAACGTCGGCGTGAACGGCGGCGTCGCGCCCGTCCGCAACTACGTGGAGGAGCTGCTGCAGGACGTCTGGTCCGGCGCGATCGAGCCCGGCAAGGTCTTCGACCTGGAGCTGCCCCTCTCCGAGGTCGCCGAGGCCTACGCGGCCATGGACTCCCGCCGAGCCATCAAAACCCTCCTCCGCCCGTAACCACACCGCCCAGACGTGAGAAATCGCGGGAATCGTTCGAGCGATTCCCGCGATTTCTCACGTTTCGAGCGTGTCAGTCGTTGGCGAGGAGGATGTCGTCGAGGGCGTTCCGGGTGCGGGGGGCGAGCTCGCGCTCGCGCAGCGGCTCGGGAAGCGCGTCCACGTCGCCGAGCATGCCGACCGCGGTGACGGAGACCGGCACGAAGCGCTCCTCGACGTCGAACGCCGCGCGGATGCCCGCGGGGTCGAAGCCGCCCATCTGGTGGGTGTGTAGGCCGTCGTGGTGGGCCTGGACGCTGAAGTGCGCGACGGCCTGGCCGACGTCGTAGGTGGCCCAGCGACGCTCGTTGCCCTCGGCGTCGACGGCCTCGGCGAGGGCGACGACGAGCGCCCCGGCGGCGCCGGCCCACATCTGGTTGAAGCCCATCAGGTTGGCGACGATGGCGTCGAACGCCTCAGTGCCGCGGCGTGCAACGATGAACCGCCACGGCTGCGAGTTGTTGGCGGAGGGCGACCAGCGTGCGGCCTCCAGGGCGGCGGTCAGCTTGTCGTCGTCGATGGCGGCCTCGGTGTCGAAGGCGCGCGGGCTCCAGCGCTCGGCGAGCGCGGGCAGCAGCGGGAAGGACGTGTCGGCGGTGCGGGTGACGGTGTCGGTCAGCGACATGGGGTGGGACTCCTCGACGGTGGAAACAGGATCACGAGGCTCCATTGCCCAGCTATAAACATGTGAACACATGGACCTGGGAGGGTATTCCAGGATTTTGGTGACGTGTCTTCGAAAGGAGGGCCGCCCTACAGCCAATCCTTCCGCTTGAACGTCAGATACAACCCCCGCACCCGATCACCATCAACAGCGTCGACATCCACAGCCCGCCCATCGAGTTGAATCCCGGGTACGGCAGGTTCTGGCCGTAGAACCCCGTGACCGCCGCCGGGACCGCGATGATCGCCGCCCAGCTCGTCACCTTCTTCATGATCACGTTGAGCCGGTTGCCCTCCATCGCGATCTGTGTGTCCGACAGCGCCGTCACCAGGTCGCGCAGCGAGTCCGCCCACTCCACGTGGTGCACGCCGCGGTCGTAGAGGCCCTGGAACAGCGGGAACAGCCCCTGGCTGACGCAGTCGGCCTCGCGGCGCAGCAGGGCGTCGACCGCGTCGCGCAGCGGCAGGAGGCAGCGGCGCAGGCGGGAGGCCGACTTGCGCAGCTGGTAGACCCGGTTCTGGATCACCGCGGGCTTCGCGCCGGGCGCGAGCAGGACGTCCTCGATGTCGTCCAGTTCGTCGTCCAGCGCGTTCAGGGCGGCGCCGGCCTCGCCGAGCAGCTGGTCGAGGACGATCCACAGCAGCCAGCCGACGCCCTGGTCGCGGTGCCGCTTCTCGCCGGCGAGGCGCGCCCGCAGCGGCTCGAAGTCGAAGCCGCCGTCGTGGTCAAGGATCAGCAGCCGCGGCAGCACGTAGATGTGGAGGTCCGCGACGGCGAGCTGGAACGTCGGCTCCTCCAGCTGCACCCGGTGGGTGGAGAGGCGCACGTGCTCCCCGGCGACCATCGGCATGTGCCCGGCGGAGGCCGACGCGGGCGGGTGGACGAGGTCGTGCGCGCCGAGCCGGTCGGCGAGCTGGGCGAGCTGCAGCCGGTCCGGGTCCTGGATCTCGAGGTACCCGAACGCAGTCGAGGTCTGCAGCTCGTCCATGAGCTCGGTGAGCGACCCGACGTCGGTGCGTTCGTCCCCGTCGAAGAGCGTCCCCCGAAGCTGGAGCGACTCCTCCTGAACCTGCTGCGACACGCGACCTCCTCGTTGGCTGACGCTCCAACCTACGACCTCCCCGCTGAGTCGTCGCCGCCTGGAGGTGATGGAGTTCTCAGGAAACGGTCGCGGCGGTGCCCCAATCGGGGTGGCAGTCCACGGCGCTGGGCTGTTGCCTCTTCGTCGGGTCACTCCTTGATCAAGGTCACCTCAGGGGTGGTCGGCGATGTCGTCATGAGCGTGGCGATGCCGAGTGCCGCGACGGCGACGAGTGCGACCGCGACGACAGCGATCGCCGCGACGAGCACCCCCGTTCTCCGTGGTCGTTTAGATGCGAGAAGGATCGAGGCCCAGCACAGCAGACCGAGACCGACCGGGATCAGCGGCGGAAGAGCCAGCATCGATGCGCTCACGAGGACGGCGACGGCGAGCAGCCAGTATTCCATCGGACTGGTGCGCGTCGCCGCCTCGTGCACGGCCATCAGATGTTCTTCAACCAGGCGCTCGCCAATGTGGTGCCGCGGTAGGTCAGTCCCTGCTCTTTGTTCGCTATCCAGGAGGACCCTTGGTAAAGGAACGAGAGGCGGTGATACACCTTGCAGGTTCCCGCGTCACCCGATATGTAGCTCGATGTGGACTGGTTGATGCTCCAGGGGCCGCCGAAACCGGAGAACCATCCCGTGCACTCCAGATTTCGGGTCACGGCGATCGAGGTCGCCTCGAAGCCGTAACGGAGGTTGAAGGTCCCAGTCGTGATGCCCCAGAGGTTCACGTTGACCGGATACGTCGCGGTGTAGCGAGATGCGCCTGCGCGGTCTCGCGTCGGTTCTGCACTCAATGTGGGAGCTTCAGCTTCGCTGAACTCCATGACGGACAAGGGGTCTTCGGAGACGGCGTCCAAGAACCGTTCTTGCTCGGTCGGCGAGAGTCGATCGAATCGTGCGTTGAGTGCTGCTTCGGTCGCGTCGTCGACCTTCAGGTCGGCGACGAACGACTCGAACGCGGCTTCGTTCGTCTCGACGGTGTCTGCGTGAGCCGCCGAGACCCCGCCTGCTGAGCATAGGGCCAGGGCTGCCACTCCGGTCAGTGTCTGCATGGCTGTACGAGTGCGGTTAAGGATCATCTTTGATACTCATCTCTGTGTCTCGATGAGCTCAATGGGACGCTCATCAAGCGAAGTCTACAGATATTCCAGACGCTAAGCCACAGCAATTGAAAAGCATGTCTACGCCGCGGCCGGCCGGCCGGACACCCGCTCGCCCCGGACTAATGCCGCAGGACCGCTCAGGGAACCAGGTCCTGGTACTGCGGCAGCGACCCGTCCAGCACCGGGACGTCCAGCGTCTCCGTCATCGTGCTCGTCTGGAACGTCACCGGCTCCAGCGACCCCGGCTTCGCGTCGAGGCCGTCGAAGGTGACCGTCTGGCCGTCGGAGGTGCCGAGCTGCACCGACTCGGCGGGCTTCACCGTCACCGTGTCGGAACCGGCCGTCGTCACGATGCGCACCTCCTCGCTCGACTCGCCCTGGTTGACGAGGGTCGCGACCAGGCTGGCGGGGGAGGATGCCTGCGCGGTGAGCAGCACCGCGTTGCCGATGAAGATCGGGCCGATGTCGCCGTTCACGCCGTCGGCGGTCTCCTGGATGTACTTCGTGTCCTGAGGGGCGAACAGATCGCAACCGGTCAGGAGGCCGAGGACGGCGACGCCGACCAGTGCGGCCGCGGCCCGGCGCCGCACGCGGCGCCGCTGACCGGTCGGTCGTGCGGCGCGGTGCGTCGGCGCCTCGGATGGGATCACGGCGGCTGGGATCACGGCGTCAGCATAGCGCCGCCGCCGAGGCCCGCGGGAGGTCCTTCCGCGATCGCTCGGGACCGTCCGAAAGCGCTCCCTCGTGTGAACGCCGTGTGTCGCCCGTGTAAATCTTCCTAACCTCACAGAGAGCGCTTCCGTGACGCGACCGGGGTACAGGAACGCCCTGCGATCGGCGCCGCCACGCCCGGGATTCAGAACGCGAATACCGGCGATCATCAGCATTTCAATACGGCTCCGATCTGTCCTCCCGACGTGTCCGCATCTCGGCGGACACGTCCCCCGGGTGCAGGACGGCGCCATGCCGTCAGGACCTGTCCACCCCCACTTGCGGGTCGCGGATACCGACCCGTACAACTGTGACCACCCGAACCGACCAGATCCCCGCCGACGTGGATGCCATCCCATCAGCACCCGAGAGGCCTGTCTCGTGTTCATCTTCCTGTTGCAGCTCCGGCACATGCTGGGCGGCCATCCCGAGTTCTACCTGTTCGCGATCTACTCGGCCCTGATCTGGGTGATCTGGATCGTCAAGGTGCTCATGTCGCGTCGCTACCGCCCGTACACCGGCGAGTTCGACGGCACGACCAGCGTCGTCGTCCCGGTCGTGGACGAGCCGCTGGATCTGTTCCGCGACGTGCTCGGCCGGATGGTCGAGCAGAAGCCGGGCGAGATCATCGTCGTGATCAACGGCGCCCCCAACCCCGAGCTCGCCGAGGTGTGCGAGGAGTTCGCCCCGCTGGTCCGCTGGGTGCACACGCCCATCCCGGGCAAGCGCAACGCGGTGATGATCGGGACACGGATGTCCACCGGCGAGATCACCGTGCTGGTCGACTCCGACACCGTGTGGACGCACGACACCCTGAGCGAGCTGGTCAAGCCGTTCGCGGACGAGCGCGTCGGCGGCGTGACCACCAAGCAGCGCATCCTGGAACCCGAGCGGAGCTGGATCACCCGCTGGGCGGACTGGCTGGAGAACTCGCGGGCGCTCTACTCGATGCCGGCGCAGAGCGTGGTCGGCCAGATCGGCTGCCTGCCGGGGCGGACCATCGCCTTCCGGCGCTCGATCCTGATGCGGGTGATGGAGAAGTTCATGACCGAGAAGTTCCTCGGCGTCTTCCTGGAGGTCTCGGACGACCGCACGCTGACGAACCTCACGCTCAAGGAGGGCTACCGCACCGTCTACCAGCACACCAGCCTCGTCTACACGGACGCTCCGCTGAAGGTCAAGAAGCTGTTCAAGCAGCAGCTCCGCTGGGCGCGCGGCAGCCAGTACAACACCATGCGGATGCTCCCGTGGATGCTGGGCCACGCGCCGATCCTGGCGTTCTTCTTCGTGATGGACATCCTGCTGCCGTTCATCCTCGCCGGCGTCATGGGCGGCTGGGTGTACCGGTCGATCACGGGGGAGGGTTACAACTTCTACGAAGGCTTCCTGAAGTCGTACGGCATCCAGGGCGGGATCATCACCGTGGCCGCCCTCATGGTCGCGTCGTCGGTGATCAGCATGTCCATCCGGCAGATCCGTCACCTCTCCGAGAAGCCGACCGACTTCTTCCGGCTGCCGGTCTTCATCATCGTCTCGACGTTCTTCCTGATGCCGATCCGGCTGATGGGCTTCTTCCGGATGGCGCACGCCAGCGGCTGGGGGACCAGGGCCGGAGCGTACGCGGGAGGACCGGGGAGATCAGCTCCGACGACGAGATCGCCGCGCTCGGCACCGCGACGGACACGACGCCGAGCCCCGCCCTCCCCGAAGCGGTCGGCGGCGTCACCACGGCCACCGCACTCGCCACCGCCACCCGCCCGACCACGGCCGTGGTCACGCGCGCCAGCAGAAGACGGCCGCCAAGGCCGTCACGAAGAAGGCCGTCCGGCGCCGCCCGAACCCGCTCGCGGCCATCCCGTACCTGATCGGCATCGCGATCCTGAGCCTGGAGGTCCTGTTCCTTGTCTAACCCGACGTTCACCGGCCGCGTCGCCGACCGAGCCCACAGCTGGTGGGCCCAGTCCCGGTCGCGCTCGCAGGCCACAGCCGCCGCCTTCCTCGTGCTCGCCCTGGTCCTCGTGGGGATCTCCGCCTACGTCTGGGCCTCGCCGACGGGCGCCCCGCTGCGCGATGCGGTCGCCGACGCCACCGAGACGGTGACGCCGTTCGCCGCCCAGAACGCGGAGCTCCGGCGCAACCTCGACCGCGCGACGCAGACCATCGCCTCCCAGAAGGGCAAGATGACCGCGATGCAGGCGGAGTCCGTGGCGGCGCAGGCCGGCGCCGCCAAGCAGCTCGCCGCGGCGCAGCAGAAGGCGCTGGCCGCGCAGAGCGAGCTCGCGAACGTGAAGGCGCAGCTCGCCGCCGCGCAGGCGAAGACGGGCCACTCGACCACGAGCACGGGCGCCTCCGGCAAGCCGGCATCCAGCTCGCCGGTCACCGGGCCCGCGCCGATCACGGCGCCCGCTCGCGCCGACCTCCTGAAGCCCTCGAGCCGCTACTTCGGCATGTACACCGAGCAGGCGCCGTTCAACTGGGCGACCTTCGACGCCACCAGCGCGAAGATCGGCGTCTCCCCGAACCTGGTCGGATACTTCCAGGGCTGGGACCAGACGTTCCGCGGGGATGCGGTGCAGCGCGCCTGGCAGCAGGGCCGGATGCCGATGATGACCTGGGAGTCGCGCCCGATCAGCGCGGACAACTCGTCCAACTCGGCACCGGACTACTCCCTCCCGAAGATCATCGGCGGCGACTTCGACGCCTATCTGCACCAGTACGCGAAGGCTGTCGTCGCCACCGGGCTGCCGCTCGCGATCCGCCTCGACCACGAGATGAACGCCATCTGGTACCCGTGGTCGGAGACGGATGGGGCGGGGGCGCCCATCAACGGCAACAGCCCGGGCGACTACGTGAAGATGTGGCGGCACGTGCACGACATCTTCCAGCAGGAGGGCGCGAACGACCTGGTCGTCTGGGTGTGGGCGCCGAACATCGTCAACAACCTCCCCGCCAGCCACAAGGCAGCCGGCTACCTGGAGAGCCTGTACCCGGGCGACCAGTACGTCGACTGGGTGGGGCTCTCCGGCTACCTGCGACCGCCGTACAAGTCCGACAACAACTTCAGCTTCGACTACACGTTCAAGGCCAGTCTCGACACGCTGCGGGGCATCACGAAGAAGCCGATCATCCTCGCCGAGGTCGGAGCGTCGGAGACGGACGGTCACAAACCCGCCTGGATCAGCTCGCTCTTCGACGGCCTCGCCAAGCCGGAGAACTCCGACATCATCGGCTTCTCCTGGTTCAACCTCGCGGTCACCAGCTATGTGGAGGGCGTGCGCGCCACCAACGACTGGCGCATCGACTCCCGCTCGGACTCCTTGTCGGCCTTCATAGCGGGCCTGACGAGACCCGAGGACGACTTCACCCTCACCCCGGCACAGTGACCCCGGAAGGAATCGGCATGGCCACCAGCAAGAAGATCCAGAAGGACCACCCCGCCCCGCGCATCAGCGTGATCGGCACCGGCTACCTCGGCGCGACCCACGCCGCCGCGATGGCGGAGCTCGGCTTCGACGTCGTCGGTGTCGACACCGACCCGCACAAGGTCGCCGAGCTCACCGAGGGCCGTGCGCCCTTCTTCGAGCCGGGGCTGCCCGAGCTCATCCGTTCCAACGTCGCCGCGGGCCGGCTGCGGTTCACGACCGACCTCGCGGAGGCCGTCGCCGCCTCCGACGTCCACTTCATCTGCGTGGGAACGCCGCAGCAGTCCGGGTCGTTCGCGGCCAACCTGAGCTACGTGGAGGCCGCCACCCGCGGGGTCGCCGCCGCGCTCACGCACGACGCCCTGATCGTGGGCAAATCCACCGTGCCGGTCGGCACCGGGGCGCGGCTGCGCGCGATCGTGGCGGAGGCCGCACCGAGCGGTGTCGCGGCAGAGCTCGTCTGGAACCCGGAGTTCCTCCGCGAAGGCAAGGCCGTCGACGACACGCTGCGGCCCGACCGGCTCGTGTTCGGCGGCACGTCGGAGCGGTCGGAGGCCGTCCTCCGCCGCGTCTACGCGAAGCCGATCGCCGACGGGACGCCGGTGCTGGTCGCCGACCTGCCGACGGCCGAGCTCGTGAAGGTCAGCGCCAACGCCTTCCTGGCCACCAAGATCTCGTTCATCAACGCGATCGCGGAGGTGTGCGACGCGGCGGGCGCGGACGTGGCACTGCTGGCCGACGCGCTCGGTCACGACTCCCGCATCGGCCGCCAGTTCCTCAACGCGGGCCTCGGGTTCGGCGGCGGCTGCCTGCCGAAGGACATCCGCGCTCTGATGCACCGCTCGAACGAGCTCGGCGCGCACGCGGCGGTCGGCCTCCTCCAGCAGGTGGACGAGATCAACATGGGCCGCAGGCAGCGGGTGATCGATCTCGCCCTGCGTGCTCTGGGCGGCTCGGTGCTCAACCGGCGGATCGGCGTGCTCGGCGCCGCCTTCAAGCCGCAGACCGACGACGTCCGCGACTCGCCGGCGCTCAACGTCGCGGCCGCGCTGCACCTGCGCGGCGCCCAGGTCGTCGTGTACGACCCCGAGGCCCGCGGCACCGCGCAGCGGCTCTACCCGACGCTCGGCTACGCCGGGTCGATGGCGGAGGCCCTGGACGGCGCCGACCTCACCGTCGTCCTCACCGAGTGGGACGAGTTCACCGGCGCCGATCCCTCCGCGCTGCGTGCGCTCACGTCGGGCCCCACGGTGATCGACGCCCGCAACTGCCTCGACGCCTCCGCCTGGAACGCCGCAGGCTGGACCGTCCTCGGCATGGGCCGCGTCCCGGAGGCGCCCGCTCTCATCCCCGACGCCCTCCCCGTCCACTGACCGGTACCCATCCACCTGAAAGCGAGCAATCGACATGAGCAGTTACGTCACCAAGGCCGTGATCCCCGCAGCGGGACTGGGCACCCGGTTCCTTCCCGCGACCAAGGCCATGCCCAAGGAGATGCTGCCGGTGGTCGACAAGCCGGCCATCCAGTACGTGGTCGAGGAGGCCGTCGCCAGCGGCCTCCACGACGTCCTGATGATCACGGGACGCAACAAGAACGCTCTCGAGAACCACTTCGACCGCAACGCCGAGCTGGAGGACACTCTGGCGCGCAAGGGCGACACCGACCGCCTGCACAAGGTCAACTACTCGACCTCGCTCGCGGACCTCCACTATGTCCGGCAGGGCGACCCGAAGGGCCTCGGTCACGCGGTGCTCCGGGCGCGCATGCACATCGGCCACGAGCCGTTCGCGGTGCTCCTCGGCGACGACATCATCGACGAGCGCGACCCCCTGCTGAGCCGGATGCTGCAGGTCCAGCACGCGCTCAACACGACAGTGGTCGCCCTGATGGAGGTGCCGAGCGACTCGATCCACCTCTACGGCGCGGCCGCCGTCGTCCCGACGGAGCACGAGGACGTCGTGCGCATCACCGGCCTGGTCGAGAAGCCGAGCCCCGAGAACGCGCCGTCGAACTACGCGGTCATCGGCCGCTATGTCCTGCGTCCGGAGATCTTCGACATCCTGGAGAAGACGCCTCCCGGCAAGGGCGGCGAGATCCAGCTCACGGACGCGCTCGAAGGCCTGGCCTCCGCGCCGGCCTGGACAGGAGGCGTCCACGGCGTCGTGTTCCGCGGGCGCCGCTACGACACCGGAGACCGGCTCGACTATCTGAAGGCGATCGTCCAGCTCGCCGTCGCCCGCGATGACCTCGGCCCCGAGCTGCTGCCGTGGCTGCGCGACTTCGCCGCCAATGCGGGGCCTGCCGACACCGGCTCGATCCCGGCGCTGCCCGTCCCGCAGGAGCCGGCCGCCCGGCAGCTCCTCCAGATCGCGGGCGCCTGAGAAGCCGGCGCGGTCAGCGCAGCCCGAGCCGCTTGAGGGTGTGCTTCTCGCTCTCGCCGTTGTCGGTCTCCACCTCGTCCACCGCGATCGGGATGTTCGGGCCGATCGCCAGCCACACGAAGCCGTCGCGGTGCACCAGCGGGACGAGGTCGGTGGTGCCGTCGCGCAGCAGGGTCCGCACGCGCTTGAGGAGGGCGTACCCCTCGGACGGCAGCGTGACGTAGGTCTTCCGCCGGTAGTGGACGACGTGCGCCACGGTCTTGGCCTTGAGGCCGGCGATCTCCGCGGCGGGGAACGGCTCGGCGCCGGCTGCGGGGGCGGCGTCCTTCGTGTCGGTCATGGGACGCACGGTACGCCTTCGCGGCGGGCGGCGGCAGCGGGATACATTCGACGGATGCGCCAGCCCGAGCCCGCCGAGTCTGTCCAGCCCGCCGACCTCGACCGCCTCGCCGACCGCGGCTGGCCGGCGCTGGAGCGCGCAGAGCTGGGAGCCTGGACGCTGCGGGCCGCGGGCGGCGTCACCAACCGTGCCAACTCGGTGCTGACCTGCGGCGAGGTGCCGGAGGTGGAGGCCGCGGTTGAGCGCGCCGAGCGCTGGTACCGGGAGCGCGGCCTGCCCGCGGTGTTCCAGGTGAGCCCGGCGACGTCGCCCGCACTGGTGGCTGCGCTCGCGGGCCGGGGGTACCGGGAGCACTCGCAGACCGACATCCTCGTGGCCGACCGGGCGGAGGTGGCGGCGGCGGGAGCAGCGGCAGGCCCCATCGCGACCTCCGACACCCCACCTCCCGGCTGGCTCCCCACCTGGTGGGCCGTCGACGGCCGCGGCGGCGCCCCGGAACGCGACATCGTCGCCCGCATCCTGACAGCCGCCCCGGCCCTCCACGCCTGGGCCGGCTCCTCCGACGCCCCCGACGCGGTCGCCCGCCTCGCCCTCGCCGGCGAGTGGGCCGGCCTCTACGCCGTCGCCACCCTCCCGGCCGCCCGACGCCGTGGCCTGGCCCGCGCGCTCGCCGTCGCCCTCGCCGTCGCGGCGGGCGGCCGTGGTGTCCGGCACCTGTGGCTCCAGGTGCTCGCGGACAACGCGGCCGCCCATGCGCTCTACTCGCGGCTGGGCTTCCGTCCCGCGTCGCAGTACGCGTATTGGACGGCGCCCTCCGGCTGATTCCCCCTACTGCTGACCCGCCAGCGCACTGACGTGCACGTAGTCGAAGCTGCTCGCGTAACCCGCGCCGCCCAGTGAGATCAGCCCGATCCGGGGATGCGCCCCCAAGGCGGCCGTCCAGGTGTCGCCACGGTCCCAGGTCTGGCCGTCGACGCTGGTGTACGCGGTGTACAGGTCCGTCCCCTGCTGGGCGCGGTGCACGATGCGCAGGTACGTCCAGTCGGCGACGGGACCGACGACGCCGTTCCCGTAGCTCGGGTAGCCCGCGGGCACCGGCGAGACGTGCTTGCCGAACTCGGTCTGCCGGGTGTCCCAGATGCTGTTCGACGTGAGCCGCACGTAGTTGCCGTCGTCGCCGTAGACGATGAGGCCGCCCTGCACGTAGTTGTGCACACTGCCGTCGTTCGGCGTGTTCACCGAGACCTTCGTCTCCACGACGTAGTCGCCGGTGGGCGCCGTCTCGGTGAGCACCGACGCGAGCGGGGTGGCGGGAGGCTGGAGGTCGGCCGCCTGCGTCTGCCACGTCAGTGATCCGCCCTTCACCGCGTAGGTGGAGGCGTCGGGCCGGCGCACCCAGCTCCAGTTCGTGCCGAGCGTGCTCCCGTCGAACTCGGTCGAGCGCGACAGGTCAGGGCGGCCGGGGCGCGGGTCAGGAGAATACGCCGGCTTGTACGCCGTCCGCTGCCCTGGCTGCGCGGCCGGGCCCGGCATGACGGAGTCGGACGGTCCCGCTCCGGCGCGCACGGTCGGCCAGTCGCCGTGCCAGTCGAGCGGGTCGATCAGCACCGGGCGCTTCGTGTAGCCGACGTCGCCCGCGTAGTACGGGTCATTCCTGTCGACCGCGTGGTACACCATCCAGTCCTGGCCGCCGAAGTCGGTGACAACGGCCGTGTGCCCGGCGCCGACCCAGCGGTTGCCGTTCTGGGCGAGCACGGGGGTGCCGCCGACGCGGTCGGCGAGGATCGGCACACCGTCGCGGTCGACGAACGGCCCCAGCGGGCTCCGTGACCGCGCGGCGAACACGCTGTACCCGGTCAGCGGACCCGCGCAGCAGTTCGTGGCCGAGCCGAGGAAGTAGAACCAGCCGTCGTGCTGCACGATGTTCGTGCCCTCGTAGCGGTTGTCGATCGCGATCGGCGTCTCGGTGGAGGGGATCGAGGTCAGGCCGTCGGCGCTGAGCTTCCGGGCGAAGACACCGCCGAAGTAGCTGCCGAAGTAGACGTAGCTGGTGCCGCCGGTGGTGATGACCTCCGGGTCGAACTCCCAGCGGCGCGCGTCCGGGTTCGTCGGGTGGGCTTGCGGGGCGACGACCGGGGTCCCGGTGTCGGTCCACGGCCCGGTCGGACTGCTGCTGGTCGCGACTCCGACCGCCGAGCCGCCGCCGGGCAGCGCCGAGTCGGAGGCCGCGTAGTAGAGGTAGTAGGTGCCGTTCCGGAAGACGACGTCCGGCGCCCACATCGACCCGTTCGCGCCGAGCCACGAGGGCTTCTGCGGGAAGGCGTCGCCGGCGTAGGTCCAGTGCGTGAGGTCGGCCGAGCGGTACATCGGGACGTTGTGCATCACCAGCGACCCGTCCGCGGCCTTCTCGGTCGCGGTGAGCGCGTCCGTCGTGCAGTACAGGTACCAGTCGGTGTCGCCGTTGGCGGCGCCGTGGACGACCGACGGGTCGGCGCAGCTCGCCGCCGTCTCGCCCGACGGGAGCTGCAGCGTCATCGGGTTCCGGTAGCTCCCGGGCGTCGTGGGACGTCCGGTAGCCGAGACCCCTGGCGACCCTCCCGGCGACGCTCCCGGCTCCGCGGCCGTCGCGGGGGCGAACGGCAGCAGTGCGACGGTGGCGGCGATCGCGAGCGCGACAGTCGTGGTGGTGCGCATGAAGACTCCTTCGTCTGGATGGATGGTGCTTCAGGCCTCCAGCCCGGTCACCGCCCGGCGGATGCGCGCGAGCGGGACCTTCGGCCGCCGGTCCTCGAACACGAGGCCGTTGGTCTCCTGGCCGGTGTCGGCGAGCTGGGTGTAGCAGAAGCCGGCGAGACCGGCGCTCGCGCGCACGGCGTCGAACAGCGCGTCGAGCCGGTCGGCGAACTGATCGGCGGTCGCCGCGGACGAGTATCCCCAGGCGTCCTCGCTCGGCCGCTCGATGTACGAGATGCCGCCGAACTCGGTGAGCATGATCGGCACGTCCAGCCGCTGCGCGCCGTCCACCACGAGCCGCCGCCCCGGGAAGGTGTGCGACGAGCCGAGGATGTGGTCCCGCGAGCGGTAGCGCTCGCGCACGGCGTCGGGGTCGGCGTCATAGTCGTGGATGCTCAGGATGTCCGACTCCACGTGCTCCCAGCCGTCGTTGGACACCACCGGACGGGTCGGGTCGAGCGTCTTGGTGGTGTGCACGAGCGCCTTGGCGTAGGCGACCATCCGCTGGTCGTGCGCGAGGTGCTGCACGCCCCAGCTCTCGTTGAGCGGCACCCAGGTCACGATCGACGGGTGCGACCTGTCGCGGTCGAGGATGGCGATCCACTCGGCCATCGTCCGCTCGACCGCGTCGGCGTCGAACGCGTACGCGGCGGGGGCCTCCGCCCAGATCAGGAGGCCGAGCCGGTCGGCCCAGTACAGGAAGCGCGGGTCCTCGTACTTCTGGTGGAGCCGGGCCGCGTTGAAGCCGAGCTCGAGGATCAGCTCGGCCTCGCGGCGCAGCCCCTCCGAGTCGGGCGCGGCCGAGTGCGACTGCGGCCAGTAACCCTGATTGAGCACCGACCGCAGATACAGCGGACGGTCGTTGAGCAGGTATTGCCCGTTCTCGACCGCGATCGAGCGCAGGCCCAGATAGGAGTGCACGACGTCGCCGGTCGCGCCGGCAGGCGTCACCGTCACGGTGGCGTCGATCAGCGTCGGGCGCTGCGGCGACCACAGCAGCTCCTCGTAGGCCTGGCCGTTCTGCTGGCGGGCGACAGGGACGACCAGCTCGGCGCGCGTGCCGGAGACGACGGCCTCCACCGACGCCAGCGACTGCTCGCCGTGCGCCAGCTCCAGCCGCACGCGCGATCCCTCGGGGAGGCGCTGGGCGAAGCGGAGGTCGGCGGTCACGATGCCGCGATGGATGTCGCTGCTCCAGTGCGCCTGCGTCACGTGGAGGGCGGGGACGCCCTCCAGCCAGACCGGCTGCCAGATCCCGGTGGTCCGGTGGTACCAGATGGAGTGCGGGCGCTCGCGCCAGTCCTGCTTGCCGCGCGGCTGGGAGACGTCGAACGGGTCGTCCTCGGCGCGGACGGTGATCGTCAGCCCGTCGCCCTCGATCAGGTCGGTGATGTCGAACGTGAACGGGGTCTGGCCGCCCTCGTGGCGCCCGGCCAGCCGGCCGTCGACCCAGACCTCGCACCGGTAGTCGACGGCGCCGAAGTGCAGGAGGGTGCGCTCACCCTCGGGGAGGTCGTCCACCGCGATGCGGCGCGCGTACCAGACGACCGGGTGGAAGCCGGTGTCGCCGACCCCCGACGCCGGCGACTCCGCCGGGTACGGCACCATGATGCGTCCGGGCAGTTCGCCGTGGCGCTCCCAGTGCTCGGCGTGGCCGCGGTCGTCGTCGTCGAAGGCGAAGGTCCAGGCGCCGCCGAGGTCGAGCCAGGCGGGGCGGATCAGCTGGGGACGCGGGTGGCTGCCGTCCTGGTCGCTGGCGCGCAGGGCGGGGCCGGACGAGCGGTGTCTGGTGGAGATGGAGTCGAGCACGCCCCAAGCATGACGCAACTATCCAGCGCTGTAAAGTCAGAAAACCTCGGGAGCGCTCTCCCGCGTCACGAGGGTGTACGGCACCAGTTCGTGCCGCCCCATGCCCTCGTACCCGCCGACGCGCTCCAGCAGCATGTCCAGCGCGCGGGAGGCAAGCGCCCGCATGTCCGGGGCGATGGAGGTCAGCGACGGGTACGTGACCTGCGTCATCGGGATGTCGTCCCAGCCGGTCACCACCACGTCCTCCGGCACCCGGACGCCCCGCTCCTGGAGGGCGCGCAGCGCGCCGATCGCGGCGAGGTCGTCGCGGCAGACCAGCCCGTCGAACGTCAGCCCGGCGTCGAGCGCCGCCCCCACGGCCGTGACCGCGCTCGACGCGCTGATGGCCGTGGTCGAGATCAGCAGGCTCGGGTCGGGCGTGATCCCGGCCTCCTCGAGCGCCTGCTGGTAGCCCGCGATGCGGAGCGTGGAGGTCCGGGTCAGGCCGCCGGCCTCGTGGCCGACGAAGCCGATCCGGCGCCGGCCGTGCGCGATCACGTGCGCCGTCGCCGTGCGCGCCGCCGCGACGTTGTCCACCATGAGCTGGTCGACGGTCAGCGGCGCCGCGTTCTCGCCCAGCACCACGAGCGGGATGTCCGCGCGGTTCTGGGCCAGCTCGGTCGAGTTCATCAGGCTCGGCTGGAACAGCATCCCGTCGACCAGGCCCGACTCGCTCGCCGAGACGACCGCGCGCTCGCCGTCCAGGGTCCCCTCGGTCTGCTCCAGCAGCACACGGTAGCCGCGCTCCTCCGCCGCGTCGGCGATGACCCGGGCGAGCTCGGCGAAGTACGGGATCCGCACGTCGGCGAAGGCCAGCGCGAGCAGCCCTGTGCGCCCGGTCGCGAGGCGGCGGCCCATGACGTTCGGCCGGTAGCCGAGCTCGTCGATGGCCTTCTGGACGCGCTCGCGCATCTTGGCGCTGACGTGCGGATAGTCGCGCACGACATTGGACACGGTCTTCATCGAGACGCCCGCGTATTCCGCGACATCCTGCAAGCGAACGGCCATGTCGGCTCCTGTCTGGCGTGGCACTGGTGAGCACGAGTGTACCGTCGGAGGAAAACCGCCACCGCTTGACAGCAAATATCTAGCGCTGTAAACATGCAGGGACACCATCGGCCCCTCCTCGGGCAGACCGCCGCGTCTCAGCGGCTGCGGGGAGCACTCAAGGGAGAGATCACATGAAGAAGCGATTCGCGGTGCGCGCGGTCGCAGCCGCCGTCACGGTGGGCCTCGGCCTCGCGCTGACGGCGTGCGGCAGCAACTCGGGTTCGGGAGGCTCCGAGGTCTCCTCGGGCGACTACACCGGCCCGAAGGTGACCATCAGCTTCTGGAACGGCTGGACCGGCGGCGCCGCCCCTGTCCTCGTCCCGAAGCTGATCGACAAGTTCAACTCCGAGCACAAGAACATCGTCGTCAAGGACGTCCCGATGCAGTGGTCGGACATCGGCCAGAAGATGCCGCTCGCGGTCAAGGCCGGCAAGGGTCCCGACGTCGCGGTCGGCCACGGCGACGACATCGCCACCTACGCGGCCCAGGGGCTCGTGCTGAAGGCCGACTCGATCGTCAAGTCGCTCGGCTACTCGGCGAGCGACTTCCCGGCCGGTCTGATGGACGCCGGCAAGTACAACGGCGCCCAGTACGCGGTGCCGTGGAGCGTGACGCCGCTCGGCCTCTACGTGAACAAGGACGTCCTCCAGAAGGCCGGCGTCGACCCGAGCTCGATCCCGGCCGACAAGACCTCGTACGAGGCGGCCCTCGCCAAGCTCAAGACGGCGGGCGTGCAGGGCGAGTGGGTGGACGGCTACGTGTTCACCGGAACGTTCGAGTTCGAGAGCCTGCTCTGGCAGTACGGCGGCGACCTGTTCGACAAGCCGGTCACCAAGGCGACCTTCAACTCCGACGCCGGCGTCAAGGCGCTGACCTGGATGACCGACCTCATCAAGAACGGCTACAGCCCGGCGAACGTCGCCCAGGACGGCAACATCAACGCCCTGATCGCCGGCAAGACCGCGTTCAACTGGAACGGCGTCTGGCAGACCACCAACACCGCATTCGGCAAGCTGAACTGGCAGGCCGTGGCGGTGCCGCAGATCGGCACCCAGAAGGCCGTCTGGTCGAGCTCCACCCACTGGATGTTCATGAACAACAAGGGGCAGGACAAGAACAAGACCGCGGCGGCCGCGACGTTCGTGAAGTGGATGAACGACAACTCGGCCGACTGGCCCAAGACCGGTGAGCTGCCCGCCAAGAACTCGGTGCGCGACGACCCGAAGCTGGTCAAGGACTACCCGGCCCTGAAGCCGTTCCTGGACGAGCTGCCCTACGCCCACTACGAGGCCACGGCGCCCGGCATCACCAGCGTGGAGGCCACGATCACCACCGCGGTGAACGAGGCGGTCACCGGCAAGAAGAGCCCGAAGCAGGCGCTGGACGACGCCGTCGCCAAGGCGAACGCGCTGATCAAGCAGAACAAAGACACGTATGGCAACTGACACCGACTCGCTGGTGGCGCCCCGGGAGACCGGGGCGCCCCGCCCGCGCGGCTCGGCGCGGTCCGCCCGGTCGACCCGGTCCGCACGCGCTGCGGCCAGGAGGCCGGGCGGCCGTCGTCGCACGGGCGTCGCCTACCTCTTCCTCGCGCCGTTCCTGGTGCTGTTCCTGGTGTTCGTGCTGGCGCCCGCCGTCTTCGGCCTGTGGATCAGCCTCACCAACTGGAGCCCGTTCCGCGCGACGCAGTCGTTCGTCGGGCTCAAGAACTACATCGAGCTGTTCACGCCGGGCAGCACGACCTCCGGCGACTTCTGGCAGTCCATGCTCGCCACGGGGATCTTCACGGTCGCGAGCGTGCCGTTCCTCCTCCTGGTGCCGCTGCTGGTCGCCGTGCTGCTGAACCAGCGCATCCGCGCGGGCTCGTTCTTCCGCGCGACCTTCTTCGCCCCGTACGTGCTGGGCGTCGCCGTCATCGGCGTGATCTGGAAGTACCTGCTCGACACGCAGTCGGGCATCGTCAACCACGTGCTCGGGATGATCGGGCTGCCCGACAACCTCCCCTGGACGGTCGATGTGCCGTGGGCCTGGATCACCCTGGTCGGCGTCACCGTCTGGTGGACGATGGGCTTCAACACCGTCATCATCCTGGCCGGGCTCAAGGGGATCAGCGCCGACCTCTACGAGGCCGCCGCGCTCGACGGGGCCGGGGCGTTCCGGCAGTTCGTCAGCGTCACGCTCCCCGGCCTCCGCCAGGTGATGACGTTCGTGGTTACCATCACGATCCTCGCCAGCGCGAACATGTTCGGCCAGTCGTTCCTGCTCACCAAGGGCGGCCCCGGCAACACGACCCGCACGGCGATCATGTACATCGCCGACCAGGGCCTGTCGCAGAACAACATGGCGGCTGCGTCGGCCATGAGCTACGTGCTGTTCGCGTTCCTCGCCATCATCAGCATCGTCAACTTCCGCCTCCAGCGGGAGCGGGCAGAGAAGAGCGCCTCATGACGACCGTCACCTCCCGGCCCGGTGAGCCCGGCGCGGACGCGCCGGAGCAGCCGCGGCGCATCCCGGCGCGGCGCAAGCAGACCCCGCAGCAGGCGCTCCGCAAGAGCGTGCTCTACGCGGCCCTGATCGTGCTCGCCCTCATCGTGATCCTGCCGCTGGTGTGGATCCTGCTGACGTCGTTCAAGACGGACGGCGACGCCATCCGCAACCCGTACGCGGCGCTGCCGAACCCGTTCTCGTTCGACGCCTACGCGACCATCGCGAACGGGCAGCAGCCGGTGTTCCGCTGGTTCCTCAACAGCCTGGCCGCCGCGGCGCTCCAGTCGGTGATCATCCTGGTCACCGCCTCCCTCGCCGCGTACGCGCTGGCGCGCCTGGAGTTCGTGGGCAAGCGCATCGTCTTCGGGCTGATCGTGGCGACCCTCCTGGTGCCGCCGGTCATCTTCCTCATCCCGAACTACCTCATCGTGCAGAACCTGGGCTGGCTCGACTCCATCTGGGCGATCACCATCCCGGGGGCGGCCAGCGCGTTCGGAGTGTTCTTCCTGCGGCAGTTCTTCGTCGGGCTGCCCCAGGAGATCGAGGAGGCCGCGCGCATCGACGGCGCAGGGGACCTCCGCATCTTCCTGCAGATCGTGATCCCGCTGGCGCGGCCGGCCCTGGCGACGCTCGCGGTGCTGAGCTTCCTGGCCAACTGGAACGACTTCCTCTGGCCGGTGTACGTGCTGCTGAGTCCCGAGAACCTGACACTGCAGCCCGGGCTCTCGCAGCTGCAGGGCGCCTACTCCACGCACTTCGCCATCGTGATGGCGGGCGCGGTGGTGGCGTCGGTCCCGGTGCTCATCCTGTTCTTCTTCGCGCAGAAGCAGATCGTGGAGAGCGTCGCGACCAGCGGGGTCAAGGGGTGAGTCGAAGGCGCACCGGCGCGGCGGCGGCCTCGGCGCTCGCCGCCGCGTTCGCGCTCGGGGCGCTGACGGGATGCGCGGCGGGCGGCGCCGCTCCGAGCCCGACGCCCACGACCGCCGCGTTCCAGCTCGACCGCGACTTCCCCGACCCCGGCGCGCTCGTGGTCGGCGACCGGGTCTACGCGTACGCGACGAACGCACCGGGGAAGAACGTGCAGCTCGCCTCCAGCACCGACCTGCGGCACTGGACGCTGAGCGACGCGGACGCCCTCCCGGAGCTGCCGTCCTGGGCGACGCCCGGCAAGACCTGGGCTCCCGGGCCGGCCGCGCTGCCCGGCGGGCGCTACGCGCTGTACTTCACCGCGACGGACACGGCCAGCGGACGGCAGTGCGTCGGCGCCGCGTTCGCGACCGACCCGGCCGGTCCGTTCACGTCGCCGTCCGCCACCCCGCTGGTCTGCCCGGTCGACGAGGGCGGCGCGATCGACGCGAGCGTGTTCACGGAGGACGACGGCACCCGGTTCCTGGTATGGAAGAACGACGGCAACTGCTGCGGACTCGACACCTGGATCCACGTGCAGCGGCTCTCCGCCGACGGCACGGCGCTGGTCGGCGAGGCGACCCGGCTCATCAAGCAGACCGAGACGTGGGAGGGGCACCTGGTCGAAGCGCCCGTGATCGTGAAGCACGCCGGGACCTACGTGCTGCTCTACTCGGCCAACGACTACGGCGGCGACGCGTACGCGACCGGCGCGGCCACCGCGGCGAGCCTCCTCGGCCCGTACACGAAGCACGAGGGCCCGATCCTGTCGACCACCGGCAGCGGAGGCCGCTACCTCGGTCCCGGCGGCGCCGACCTGGTGACCTTCAAGGGCGCGGACTGGATGCTGTTCCACTCCTGGGATGACGCGACCGTCTATCGCGGTCTCCACGTCGTCCGAGTGGCCTGGCGCGGCGGTGTGCCGGTCCCCGTGACCTGACGCTCGGGGAGGTTCGGCTGATACGACACCGTCAACCCACGATGCCGGGCGGTGTGGATACTAGGGTTACTCCACACAGCCCGGCATGCGTTTCGGGGTTATCGCCGGAGGATTATTCGGGTTCCTCCGTCGACTCTTAGAGACTACCAAATGTGTCCGTCAAATGGAGGACATCTTTGTACCCCGATCTGTCCCCAGTGAGGGGGTGGGGCCGGTCAGGCCGCCAGTTCGGCGACCAGGGCGGCGACGAAGTCGTCGATGTCCTGCTCCGTGGTGTCGAACGAGCACATCCAGCGCACCTCGTGGCGGGCCGCATCCCAGTCGTAGAACCGGAAGTGCTGCCGCAGCCGGTCCGCGACGCCGGCCGGAAGCGTGGCGAAGACGCCGTTCGCCTCGGTGGCCTGGCTGAACCCGACGCCCTGGATGCTGCCGTCTGCGATCCCCGCCTCCAGTGCGCCGCGCAGCCGGGACGCCATCGCGTTGGCGTGCGACGCCGAACGCAGGTAGAGGTCGTCGTGCAGCAGCGCGATGAGCTGCGCCGAGATGAACCGCATCTTGGACGCCAGCTGCATGTTGAGCTTGCGCAGGTAGAGCAGTCCCTCGGAGGCGGCCGGGTTGAGGACGACGACGGCCTCGCCGTACAGCATCCCGTTCTTGGTGCCGCCGAAGCTGAGCACGTCCACGCCGGCGTCGGTGGTGAACTCCTTGAGCGGCACGCCGAGGGTGGCGGCGGCGTTGGAGATGCGGGCGCCGTCCATGTGCAGCTTCATGCCGCGCGCGTGCACGTGGTCCGCGATGGCGCGGATCTCCTCGACGCTGTACGCGGTGCCGAGCTCGGTGGTCTGCGTGATGGAGACGGCGAGCGGCTGCGCGCGGTGCTCGTCGCCCCAGCCCCAGGCCTCCCGGTCGATGAGCTCGGGGGTCAGCTTGCCGTCCGGGGTCTCGACCGTCAGCAGCTTGAGGCCGCCGACCTTCTCGGGCGCGCCGGCCTCGTCGGTGTTGATGTGCGCGGTCTTGGCGCAGATGACCGCGCCCCAGCGCGGCACCATCGACTGCAGCCCGACGACGTTCGCGCCGGTGCCGTTGAACACCGGGAACACCTGGACGCCCTCGCCGAAGTGCTGCGCGAACACCTCGTGCAGGCGCTCGGTGTAGACATCCTCGCCGTAGGAGATCTGGTGCCCGTTGTTGGCGGCGGCGATCGCGTCGAGGATCTCGGGATGCACACCCGCGTAGTTGTCCGACGCGAAGCCGCGCAGGTTGAGGTCATGGAGTTGTAGCGTCACTGTTCCATCCTAGATAGCCCCACATTCGTGCCGAATGTCGCCTTTCGCTGCGCGAAAGTCACTATTCGGCACGAATGTCGAGCGCGATGCGGGTGCCGTTGAGGGTGGGGGCGTCGGTCGCCCAGAGGGCGACGACGTCGTCGGCGAGTTGCGCCTCGAGGCCGGCGAGGGTTTTGACGACGAACACGACGGCGGCCGACTGCGGCGCCTCTTTGCCGAGGCCCTGCGCGACCGCGCGCGTCCACGCGTCGGCCGCAGCCTTGGCCGCGGCGTAGTTCGCGCCGCCCGCGTACGGCTTGTCGACCGCCGTGGAGGACACGACGGCCAGCCGGCCGGCGGGGAGGCCACCAGATCGTCGTAGAAGACGCGCGTGGTGTTCCGCAGGGTCCGGAAGCCGCGGTCCAGGAAGTCCCAGTCCTCGTCGCTCTGCCCGGCGATGCCGCCACCGCCGCGCCAGCCGCCGACCAGGTGCACCAGGCCGTCGACCCGGCCGAACTTGAGGTGGATGCGCATCGCCAGCTCGGCCACCGCGTCGCGGTCGGCCAGGTCGCAGGCCCGGGTGTCGACGCCGGGGACGGCCTCCGCCAGTGCGTCCAGCGCCTCCTGCCGGGTGCCGACCGCGAGCACTGTCGCCCCGGCGGCCGTGAGCGCGCGCGCCACTGCCTCGCCGGACGCGCTGGTCGCGCCGGCGATCAGCACGAGCCGCCCGGCGACGCCGGTCGCCGACGCCGGCGCGGTCCCTTCGGGTGAGAACCGTGCCGGCGCCGAACCTTGCTGATCCGTCACGCCTCGTCCGTGGTTCCGGTGATGCCGGAGGTGGACTCGATGACGGCGGCCATCTTCTTGTTGAGCGCCTCGTAGAACATCGACAGGGGGAACTCGTCGTCCAGGACCGCGTCGGTGTACCCCTTCGGCGCTCCCGCCAGGATCTCGTCGGAAAGCCCGCGCGCCCAGTTGGAGGCCGGGTTGGGGGTGAGGGTCTCGGTGAGCATCGCGTAGGCGGCCAGCCAGTGCGCGACCTTCGGGCGGTCGATGGAGCGCCAGTAGAGGTCGTTGATCCGGTCGGAGAGGGCCACGACGACGTCGGGGACCTCGTCCCAGTCGATGGTCAGCTGGGTGTCGGTCCAGTGCAGCACGTCGTGCTGATGCAGCCAGGCGAACAGGAGCTGCCCGCCGAGGCCGTCGTAGTTGCGGACCCGGCTGCCGGTGATCGCGAACCGGAAGATCCGGTCGAAGATCACCGCGTACTGCACGAGCTTGGCGTGGTCGCGGATCTGCTTCTGCGGCTCCGACAGCTCCGACTCGGGCAGGGCGCCGAGCTCGCGCTCCAGCCGCACCGACTCGCGGAACGCGGTCAGGTCGCAGCGCAGCTCCTCCAGCGAGTAGAGGAAGAACGGCATCCGCTGCTTGATCATGAACGGGTCGAAGGGCAGGTCGCCGCGCATGTGGGAGCGGTCGTGGATGATGTCCCACATCACGAAGGTCTCCTCCGTGAGGCGCTGGTCCTCCAACATGAGGGCAGCATCCGACGGCAGCTCGAGCTTGGTGATCTCCGCGGCGGCGCGCACCACCCGGCGGTAGCGGGCGGCCTCCCGGTCCTGGAAGATCGCACCCCACGTGAACGACGGGATCTCGCGCATCGCGACCGTCTCGGGGAACAGCACGGCCGAGTTGGTGTCGTAACCGGGCGTGAAGTCCACGAAGCGCAGCGCGACGAACAGCTTGTTGCCGTAGTCGCCCGCCTCCAGCGCCGCGATGAACTCGGGCCAGATGACCTCGACCAGCACGGCCTCCACGAACCGGTTCGTGCTGCCGTTCTGCGTGTACATCGGGAACACCACGAGGTGGCCGAGCCCGTCGACGCGGTGCTGCTGCGGCTGGAACGCGTTCAGGGCGTCGAGGAAGTCGGGCACGCCGAAGCCCTCGTCCGCCCAGCGGCCGAAGTCGCGGCGCAGGGCTGCGAGGTAGTCGGCGTCGTGCGGGAAGAACGGGGCGAGCTCGGCGACGGCGTCGACGATCGTGGACGTGAGCTCGGCGGCAGCGGGCTTGTCGGACTCCTGCTCGACCGAGCCGTCCTTGACCTGCAGCGCCTGGAGGGCGGTCGCCGCCTCCTTGAGCCGCAGCCATGCGGGATGCGTCGCGACCTCGCGGACGGAGCGGGCGTCCTCGACGACCTCGGGCTCCCCGACAATGGCTCCTGCAGTGAACTGCGGGACGAATTGAGACATGACGAACCTCCCGTCGTACGATCGGCCGCGCTCGCGGCACCGCGATGGAACGCCGTTTCGGCGCTCCGATCCGAGCCTAACCGCGAACTCCGGGCGATTTCTTGACAGTTTCGCTGGAAACCTGCGCTGCAGAGGCTGATCGCGCACGAAAACGTCGCAGCGTCATGGCCGGCGCGCGCGCGGCTCTCTAACAGCATGACCGCACGCACCGACTCCATCGCCGTCCCGCACGTCGAGCGCATGCTCGCCTCCCGTTCCGGCGAGTGGATCCTCATCTCCTGCGACTGCCCCATCGGGGAGGACCACACCTACGCCGACTGGGTGGCGCGCTTCGGCGCTGCGGGAGTCACCGCGTCCTGACGAGCTGAGCCGTGACGACCAGGTTGTCGACCGACGCGGTCTGGGCAGGCGTCTGGAGGCACGTGAGCAGCACCAGCCGTCCGGGGACGTTCGCCCAGAGAGCGGCGTCGGTGTGGACGTCCGGCTTGTAGACCGTCTCCGAGCCCGTGACCCGGTAGTGGAGGCCGCCCACGTAGACGTCGGCGCCCACCGCGACCGACGCCGTCCCGGCCGTCAGGTCGGTCAGGTAATTCCCGGGGCACACCGCTCCGCCGCGGCACGAGTGCATCACGACGAAGACCGTCCCGAGACCGGCGTGGGCGAGCTGCGTGCCGTAGTTGCGCACCAGGTAGGCGGAGGAGAACGCAGGCGGGTCGATGACGCCGTCCACCTCGTTCAGCTCGCCGAGCGGCACAGTGAGCCCGGCGGACGGCACGCGCAAGGTCATCCCGGCGACCTGGGCGACCGCGTCCGTCCTCTGCTGCACGGCTCGCGACGGCGCCGGGAGGTCCACGGGGTTCCCGCGCATATCGGTGGGCCTGCCGCTGCCGCCGAGATACGCCGACATGGCGACGCCGCCCGCGACGACCGCCACCACGCACAGCAGCAGCGCGATGACGAGCCGCACCGGGCCGGGCCGGCGACGGCGCGCGACGGCGGCCGTCCGCCTACCCACGGCGCACCCGGGACCGGCCCGACCACCAGAGATAGCCGCCGCCCGCGACCACCGCGGCCGCGAACCCGCCGGCCCACCAGGGGAATCCGGGACCGGCGGCGGCCTCATGCCCGCGCGCGACCGCGGCCTCCGGGGTCGGCGTCACGCGCTCGCCCGTCACGAGGATGCGCCGGCTGTTGATCCCGAGCGGCGTGCAGGTGACGAGGGTGACGAGGTCCTTCCCCGCCACCGGGTCGAGCGTCCTGGTCTGGTCCGGGTCCACGACGGCGATGGTCGAGACCCGGTAGCTGAGCGTCTCGCCGAAGACGTAGAGCGTGAAGGTGTCGCCGTCGCGGACCCGGTCGAGGTCCGTGAACAGCGTGGCCGAGGCGAGGCCGCGATGGCCGGCGAGCACGGCGTGGGTGCCCGGGCCGCCGATCGGGAGGGACGTGCCTTCGAGGTGGCCGACGCCCTCCGCGAGGGTCGCGTCGCCGGTGCCGTGATAGATCGGGAGGTCCGCGCCGATGGACGGGATGACGATGCGTCCCATCAGGCCGTAGGCGTTCGCGGCCAGGAGCCGGTCGTAGTCGAAGCCCTGCGGCAACGCGGCGGCGGTGCCCACCGGCACGCGCTCGTTCGCCTTCACGGCGCCGCCGCCGGTGAGCGCGGAGTTGTACGCTGCGGCCTCCTCCAGTGCCCGGAGCCGGCTGGCGGGCCCGATGGCCGTCACCGCGTCGCCGTACTGCGCGAGCCGGGCGGCCTCCTGCGCGGAGCTGAACCAGCTCGCCGTCGCCGGGTAGAGCGCGACGCTCACCCCCAGGAGGCACAGCACGGTGACCGCCACCGACAGGGCGGAGAGCCGCCACCGTCTCCCGGTGGCGGCCCTCCCGTGCTGCGGGGACGTCACGCGGCCGGCCCCTCCTCACGGGCGCGGCGACGGACCACGAGGACCGCCGCGCCGACCGCGAGGGCGGCCAGGGCGAGGCCGCCGACGACGAAGACCGTCGTCCCGGTGGAGCCCGTCAACGGCAGCGCGATCGGCGGCGCCTGCGGGTCGGTGACCGTCACGGTCGGGTTCGCGCCGGCGCCGGGGGCCACCGTCTGCGCATACCCGCCCGCCGCCTGCGCGAAGGCGGGCGCGATCACGTACCCGGCCGGTGCCTGCGTCTCCACGAGGTAGTAGGTCAGGTCCGCGCCTGCGCCGTCGTTCTGCGCCTTGAGGCCGGCGATCGCCAAGGCGCCCGACGTGTCGGACGTGAAGGTGGTGGCGCCGTTCACCGCGACCGGGTTCGTCAGGCTCTGCGCGTCGGCCCGAGAGGTGAACACCTGGAACTGCGCACCGGTCAGCGCCTTCCCGTTCGGGTCGACCTTGCGGAGGCTCAGATCGCCCCAGGTGTCCTGCGCCGGGTTGGAGGGCGTGGTGACGGTCGAGCCCGACTGGGTCGCGATCGTCTGGTTCGCGACGTTCTGGATCGTCCCGCTGCCGACCGCGCCGACCACGGTCGGGATCGTGGCCGTGACGACCGCTCCCGGGTTGGCCGTGAGGAGGGCGAGACCGGAGGCGGTGAAGTCCACCGTGACGGTCTGGCCGGACACGGTGACGGTGTAGTCCGCCGCCGGCAGCGCGATCGCCGCGCCGGTCGAGGAGGCCAGGGACACCGTCACCGTCGCCGGCGCCGGCGGGGTCAGCCGGGCGTCCAGCGGGTCGGTCAGCGAGAACCGGGTGAACCCGTTCCCCGCGACCTGGTTCGGAACGGTGGACGCCACCCTCCAGGTGACCGAGGCGCCGAGGCCGTAGGCGCCGGTGTCATCGACCGCCTTGACCGGTGCGCCCTCCACGGTGTTCTTCGGGTACACGAACACGTTCGTCAGCCAGTTCCCGTCCTGCGGCAGCGGCAGCGTCACCAGGAACGGCGCGCCGAGCTGGGTGCCGGCCGGGGCGCTCGTCTCGGTGACCTCGTACACGGCCGGCGTGGAGGTCGTGTAGGTGGTGACGCCCGAGCCGCCGGTGGCCGGCAGGGCGGTCGCGGCGCCGGTCGTGTAGGTGGTGCCCCCGCCGACGACCTGGCCGGAGCCGTTCACCGTCAGGCCGCCCGCCGTGGTCCAGCCCGCGGGCGTCGTCAGGTCGACGCCGTTCACCGGCGCGACGCTGAACACCACCCCGGGGATCGGCGTGAGGGCGCTCGTCTGCGCGGTGCCGTTCGCGGGGGTCCCGCCGCCGGGGGATTCTGGAGTTTCGTGATCGTCAGCGTGTACGGGCCGCCCGGCGCGTTGCCGCCGGTCGTGTCCGCGCTCGCGGGGCCGGCGAACGCCGCCGCCCCCAGCAGGGCGAGGGCACCGACGCCGATCGCGGCGGTGAGTCTTCTCCTGATGATCATGGGTTTCCTGTTCTGTGGTCGGGCGAAGGAACGGGGGTCTGCAGCGTTCAGCGTGGGAGCCTGCGTATCCGGCGCCGGAGCTGCCAGATGGCCAGCACCGCAGCGGCGGCGAAGCTCCCGGTCGCCGCGAAGGCGATGACGTCGGTGCCGAGGCCTCCGGTGAGCGGCAGCACGATCGCCGGAGCGCCGGGCGCCTGCGCGTGGTACTGGTCGTCGGCGGTGACGGGCGCGCCGGTGAACGCGCCGGTTCCGGTCACGGTCGCGTCGTCGGCGTGGACGGCGTTGAAGCCGAGCGCGCTCAGCGTCGCGGTGCAGTGGACGGTCGCGCCGACGGCCAGCGGACCGGCCCAGTGGGTGCCGGCCGAGCCGTCCGGGAAGGCGCAGCTCAACCCGGTGACGGTCGCCGAGCCGGCGATGATCGCGTCGGTCACCGTGACGTTCTGCAGCGGCTCGCCTCCCGTGTTCGTCACGGTGAACGCCAGGCCGGTCGTCTTCGTCGCGTCGAGCGTCACCACGGTGGCGGCGGTCGGCGCGTGGTTCCCGGCGGCGTCGGTCTTCGTGATCGCGACGGCCGGCGGCGTCGCGACCCGGATGCCGACCTTCACCGGCTCGGCCGGGAGCAGCGGACCGCTCGGGCTGGAGGCGGCGTAGGCGAGCGAGTTCCAGGCGACCTGGCCGGGGATGGCCGACGCCGGCAGGTTCATCGCGTAGTCGACCTCCACCGTCTGACCCGGCTGGAACGTCAGCGCCGTGGCGTCGATGCGGACGGCGCGCACCTGCGTCCAGTCGGTCACCGCGGCGGCGGTCAGCCAGGTCGCGCCGCATCCCGCGGGTTGGTTCGGGTAGACCTCGGGGCGGCACGGGTTCGTGCTGAGCGAGTACGTCGCCGTCACCCCCGCCGGGAGCGTGAGCGCGCCCGCGAGCGTCGGCGGGAACTGGGAGCCGCGGGCGACAGCGCTCTGGCCTCCCGACACCCCGGTGTCACCGGCATACGGGAACACGTCGTAGACCACGAGGTCGGTGATCGGCGTGGAGCCGAGCGAGCCGATGTTGAGCCGCCACTGCGAGGTCCCCCCGGCCGGAGACGTGCCGACGGCGGGCGAGCCGGGGACCGAGAACAGGTACCGGCTGTCGAACTGACCCTTGACCTCCTTCTGGGCGCCCGCCTGCGCGGACGTCCCGGTCGCGAAGGACGCGCTCGACGTCGTGCCGTTGCTGGGGGTCGGGGCCCAGGTCGGGTCCGCGTCGTCCCAGACGCTCGCGGTGTTGGTCTGCGTCGTCGCTCCCACGCCGGGGTTCACGACCGTGGAGAACTGGATCGTGAAGGCCTGCTGCCGGTTCAGGATCGCGGTGGGCGGGAAGGAGAACGTCACGGTCTGCCCGCTCTGCGTCACCGTCATTCCGGCCGTCGCATAGGAGGGGTCGTAGACATAGGCCCCGGAGGCGCTGGTCACGACCGCGCTGCCCGGCACGTAGCTCACTCCCGCCGGAAGGGTGTCGGTGATGTGCACCGGGGCGTCGAGGTAGTGCGCGTCTCCGGCAGCGCCGGTGTTGGAGACGAGGAGGCTCCACGGCGCGACCTGACCGGAAAGCAGGGCGTTCGGCCCTCCGGCGTAGGACTTGCGGATCACCAGCGACGCGGCGGCGTTCTTGAAGTAGGCCACGGCGCACGACTTGTCCTTGTCGCCGGCGGTGGCCATCGGCGTCGGCGGCGCGTTCGTGATCGACCACTGAGCGCAGTTGGTCTGGGTCATCGGCACGTAGCCGTCGCCCGCGGTCAGATGGCCGTCCACGTTGATGTAGAGAGTCGTCCCCGGGCTGACGGCGTACGGGGGCAGCGCGATCGAGTAGCCCGCGATCAGCCAGCCGGCGGGAACGATGTACGGAACGGACGCGTCCGTTGTCTTCGTCACGGTCCGGGTCGTTCCGTCCGCGAGGAAGAACGTGAAGACCGACCCGGACGGGACGCTCTCGAACTGGGTGATCGTGAAACCGGGGGTGCGGCAGTCCTGCGGGAGCGAGTTGCTCAGCGGAGCGCTGTCGCACGGCGGGTAGTCGTAGAGCGTGCCTCCGATCGGAACCTGGCCGGTGTTCCTGACCTGGAGGTTCCAGTTGTAGTTGGCTGCCTTGAAGATCGCGCTCGTGGCCGCGATGTTCGGGGACACGGTCTTCGTGAAGAGGCCGGAGCCGGCCGAGGCGTTCGCGAACGTGTGCGTCACGCTCGCGGTCGAGGACACCGTGGTCGGGTCGGTGACGGTCGTCGCCGTGAGCTTCGCCGAGTTGGTCACCGTGCTGGTCGGGCCGAAGGTGCCGGCGGGATAGGTCACGTCGACGGTGGCGGCGATGGTGGCTGCCGACCCGCCCTGCCAGGTGACCGTGCCGGTCGCCGGGTCGTAGACGCCGCCGTTGGTGGCGCTGACGAAGACCGCCCCCGCGGGGAGGGTGTCCACCAGCGCGGCATCGGTCGTGTTCCAGTCGCCGGTGCCCGTGATGGAGTCGTTGAAGGTTCCCGTGATCTGGTACGCCGTGATCCCGTCGAGGACCGAGTTGCCCTGCAGGACCTTGGTGACGTTCAGCACGGGCTTCGCCGTGATCACGATCGGCGCCGCCGTGGCCGTCGCCGATGCGCTCGCCGAGTCGGAGCTGAACGTCGCCGTGGCCGCGAGCGTCGACTGGTCGGGCGTGGTGCCGGCGGCGGTCTTGCACGCGAAGGTCAGCTGACCGGACGCGCCGACCGGGATGCTGTTCCCGGCGCCGGACCCGATGAAGCCGGTGGAGGTGGGAGTGAAGTCGCCGTTCGCCGTCGAGCCGCCGGCCGTGCAGGTGATCGCGTGACCCTGCGGCGAGAGCTTGGCGACGTTGACGGTGATCACGGCGTCCGCGCAGGAGGTGACCGACGGGTCGACCGACGAGCACTGGTAGTTCACGGTCCACTGCGCGGTCGCGCCGGCCGGGATCGGAGTCGTGGCGGGCGTGATCGTCACCGAGAGGCTCGCAGAGCCGCCCGCGCCGAGCGCCGGGGTGCCCGCGACGAGGGCGACCGCGCAGACGAGGAGGGCGGAGACGAGCGCGGCGAGCCGGCGCACGGCGGACCGGCGCGCGGCGGCGTGTGCGGAGTGCAAGGTGGGCGCAGGCACGTCGGGGTCCTCCGAGGGTTCGGGTCATCGGGTGCGGACCAGCCGGGCGCGGATCGGGTGATCCCGACTGGTTCGCAAGTTAAGGAGCGATTTCACCTCTCGGCGTGACGTTGCCCGTCCTGTGAGTTCGCTGACCGTGCCGGTGGATGGGGCGTGCGGGGGTGTGCGCGACCGGTGGGGAAGATGCGGTCGGCACGGGAGTCGGAGTCGAAGTCGGGGTCGGGGTCGGCTCGGTGGTGGGGGCTGGGGTCGGGGTCGGGGTCGGGGTCGGGGTCGGGGTCGGGGTCGGGCTCGGTGTCGGCGTCGGCATCGGAGTCGGACGCGGGGTCGGCGGTGACGTCGGCTGCGCAGGGACCGCGGCGGGAGTCGGTTGCCCAGCGGTGGCGGCCGCGGCGGAGTCATCGGGCGTCGGTTGCGGAACCGGATCCCCCACCGACGCCGGAGGGGCGACGGGCTCGGGCGCCGGAGCTGGGCTCCCCTCGGGGACCGCGGCATCCGGAGCTCCGGGCGCGGCCGTCGCCGAAGGCCGCGCGAGGTCGGCCGCCGACGTCGCCACCGGCTCGCGCGGCGCGACGCCGAGTGAGACAGCCACGATCGAGGTCACTGCGACGACGGCCGCCCCTGCCACGACCGTCGACGACCCCCACATCCGCCATCCCGCTCTCGGCGCCGGCTCAGCGCTCGCCGACGCCCCCTCGCCACCTTCCGCACGGCCCGCATACGCCGCCGCCCCACCGACCCCGGCCGCCAGCGGCAGCACCACGAACCCGATATGCCGGTTCGCCTCCGCCGCCTCCGCCGCGACCACCCGGCAGTCCGCGCAGTCCTCCAGGTGCGCATCCAGGCGCCGCTGCACGCTCGCCGCCAGCCGCTTGCGCAGGCCGATGCCGAGGTGCTCGATCGCCCAGTGGTGCTCCGAGCCTTCCGGGACCGTCGCCAGGTGGGCCTGGATCCAGGCGGCCCGCAGCCCCTCCCGGGCCCGGACGGCCAGCGCCGCCACGGAGTTGGCGCTCATCCCGAGCAGCGGTGCGACCTCCCGCGGCGGCAGGTCCTCGACCTCCGTGTACCAGAGCACCTCCTGCCAGCGCGGCGGCAGCGCGCGGAAGGCGGTGGCCGCCAGCGAGCGGTCCAGGTCCGCGAGCCGGCTCGCCTCGGTGAACCGCAGGTCCTCGATCTCCTCGGCATGCTCGATCGCGATCTCGTGCGACGCCCGGCGGCCCCAGCTCGCCGCGGTGTTCCGGATCACCGTGAACAGGTACGGCCGGAAGCCGCTGGTGGGGCCGCCGCCGTCGGCGATCGCCGCGAACATCCGCGTGAACGCCTCCGACACCAGGTCGTCCGGGTCGAACGTGGTCGTGTACGAGCGCGCGACGGTCACGCCCGCGCGATAGTGCCGCTGCCACAGCTCGGCGTAGGCGCGCTGATCGCCGTCGCGGGTGCGCTCGACGAGCTGGCTGTCGGACAGGGCGTCGATGGAGTCCTTGCGGGCAGCGAGACGGGACACGGGCTCTCCAGGTCGGGACTGGTCGGCGTCGCCGGGAGACGGCCGTGTCAAAGAGAGCGCCCGGCGCCGATTCCATGACGAATCCCCTCGCCGGGGATTTCACCCCTCCGCCGCGTCATGGATTCCCGGAGGCCCGCTCTCTCACATGCCGGAACGTCACTCGTGCCGTCCGGTGCAGCTCGAGGGAGGCTGCTCGCGGGGTGCCGGCGCATTCGGGAAAGGCCGGGCACCCCGCGAACCCGCACCGTCCCCGGGAGCCCCTAGAGTGCTCTCGTGACCACGGACCAGACCGCCGCCGCCGTCAAGGACGCGCTGGCCGCCGTGGCCGACCCGGTCGACGCCGTCTTCCTCCAGCGCTTCTTCAAGACCGGCCCCGGCGAGTACGGCGAGGGCGACATCTTCGTCGGCGTGCGCGTGCCGCAGACCCGCGCGGTCGCGAAACGCTTCGCCGGGCTGCCGCTCCCCGAGATCCGCGTGCTGCTGGACAGCCCGGTCCACGAGCACCGGCTGGCCGGGCTCATCGTCCTGAATGCCGCCTTCGCCCGGGCGAGCGGCGTCCGCACCCGCGACGACGCCGAGCGGGAGCGGCTGGCCGCCTTCTACCTCCAGGCCGTGCGCGACGGGCGCGTGAACAACTGGGACCTCGTGGACGCCTCCGCCGAGTACGTGCTCGGCGCGTTCCTCCTCGACCGCCCGCGCGGGCTGCTGGCCGAGCTCGCCGCCCGCCCCGTGCTGTGGGAGCGCCGAGTGGCCGTGCTCTCCACCTTCGCGTTCCTCAAGGCGGGCGACGCGTCCACGACGCTGGAACTCGCGGCACGACTGCTGGACGACCCGGAGGACCTCATGCACAAGGCCGTCGGCTGGATGCTGCGCGAGACCGGCAAGCGGGTCGACCGCGCGCTGCTCACCGGCTTCCTGGACGAGTACGCAGGGCGGATGCCGCGCACGATGCTCGCCTACGCGACCGAGCACCTCGACGCTGCGACGAGGGCCGCGTATCGGGCTGTGCCTCGCCGGAGCCGAAGGGGCCTGAGATGATGGACGGATGGCGAGAACGGTTCGAGGCGCACGCGTCCTGATCACGGGCGCGGCCTCCGGCATGGGCCTCCTCTATGCGGAGCGCGCGGTCCGGGAGGGCGCCCGCCACGTCGTGCTCTGGGATCGCGACGAGGCCGGCCTCACGCGGCTCACCGATCGCCTGCGCGCCGAGGTGCTCGCGGGCCGCACCGTCACGGCCTGGGGCGCTCCGGCCGGGTCGCCGAGCTCGGCGCCCGGGGGCACGGCCACCGGGACGAGCATCCACCCGTACGTCGTCGACCTCCGCGAGCTGGGCGGCATCGCCCAGGCCGCACAGTCGGTTCGCAAGGAGCTCGACGGCGTGGACGTGCTCGTCAACAACGCCGGAATCGTCCGCGGCAAGTTCTTCTGGGAGCACGACAACGGCGACGACACCCGCGCGACCATGCAGGTCAACGCACTGGCGCCGATGTACACGACGCGGGAGTTCCTGCCCGGGATGATCGCGAGCGCCCGCGAGGCGCGCATCGTCAACATCGCCTCCGCCGCCGGCACCCTGGCCAACCCGCGCATGAGCGTCTACGCGGCGAGCAAGTCCGCCGTCATCAACTGGAGCGACAGCCTCCGCCTCGAGCTGGAGCAGCAGGGCTTCGGCCATGTGAAGGTGACGACCGTCGCGCCGAGCTACATCGACACCGGCATGTTCGAGGGCGCCCGCGGGCCGCTGCTCACCCCCATCCTCACCCCGGACTACGTGGTCGACCGGGTCTGGCGGGCGATGCTCGCGGGCAAGCCGGTCCTGCTGCTGCCGTGGTCGGTCGGTCTCGCGAAGACGCTGAAGGGTGTCCTCCCCACCCGCGCCTGGGACGCCGTCGGCCGGCTGTTCGGCGTCTACAGCTCGATGGACGAGTTCACCGGCCGCTGACGTGACGATCCGTGCCGGTCTCGCGGCCGGACATGGATATCCGTGCACCCGCGCGCCGCCGGGTCGCTGCGGTCGCCCAGCCTGGATGCGCGGGCCGAAACCGGGCCCGTTCGTTCGAAAGGCAACATCATGAAACGGATCGGTACACGGATCGGGTCGGCCCTGGCGTTCGTCATCGCGCTCGGCGTCGCACTCGGCGCGCTCACTGCGTCGGCACCCCGGGCGGAGGCCACCCCACGCGAGTTCTCGAACCTCCAGTGGGAGTCGACCCCCAACCTCCTCGCCGCGACCTACCGCCGCGTCGACCTCGACGTCGAGCGGATCGAGAAGGCCCACGAGGGGATGCACACTCCGCGGTTGAGGCATCCGGGCGGCCAGCCCGTCTGGGGCATCCCGTACTACTTCCTGGGTGTGGACCCGGCGACAGGGGGCTATCGGCCGGACAGCATCCTCGTCTGCATCGACGTTCTGCACGTCGACTACCAGGTGCCGGACGGGTCCGAGTACTTTGACCTCGCGTCCGTGGTCCCGGCGGAGACCGCGGTCCGCATCTCGCGGGTCCTCAACGCCGGCCTCCAGCTGGCGCAGGAGCGCGGCCTCTCGATCGCCACCGACGGCAGCAGGCCGCTGACCTTCAACACCGCCGAGGCGTCGGAGGTCATGCTCGCGGCGCAGATCGAGGCCTGGCACCTGTTCGCCAGGGACAACCTCCTGGAGCCGCTGCCCTATCTGGAGCGCGGCGACTTCTCCGTGGGCGGCGTCGACCTGCCGGCGCTCCACGCCGAGCTCGACGCGCTGCTCGCACGGTTCGAGGCGACCCCGGACTTCGCGTCCGCCCCCTCACGTTCGCCGACCGGGTCACCCTCACCGACGCCGACGTCCTCCGCGGTTTCACCCTGGAGGTCGACCCCGCCACGTCCACGCCCGGCTTCGACGACTACCTCGGGGCGACCACCTCGGCGGACGGCAGCCTCCACGTCACGAAGAAGAAGCCGCTCGACCAGCCGGTGACGCTCGGCTTCCGCAAGACGTTCACGCACGCCCTGGGCGGCGGCTCGCCGCTCGGCAGCGGGGTCCGCGCGGCGAACGACCAGATCAAGACGGTGCTCTCCAACCTGTTCGCGGCCGGCTTCGAGGTCCCGTTCGCGGAGGACTTCGGGCCGCTCGACCCGCCGCCGCAGGACCCGATGACGCAGCCCGCCGTCTCGATCGCCAAGGACGACGGCCGGACGATCGTGACCGCCGGCGAGCGGCTCGACTACGTGCTCGTCGCGGCCAACGTCGGTGACGTCCCCGCACCGGACGTGGTCGTGGTCGACCGGCTCCCGGAGCACCTCGACGTCGTGGAGTCCTCGGTCGCGCCGAGCGCGGCGTCGTCCGGCTCGACGCTCGTCTGGGAGCTCGGCGAGCTGGCTGTGGGGGAGCGGCGCGAGATCGTCGTCTCGGCGAACGTCCGCGCCGACGTCCAGCAGGGCACGTCGATCGTGAACACCGCGTCCATCACCGCGGACAGCGTCTGCGAGGACGACCGGGCGACGGGGGCGGTCTGCACCGACGACGACACCGACATCGTGGTCCCGCCGCTCGACCCCGGGACGGTCGACGCGGAGGGTGTGACCCCGGCGAGCTCGCAGGTCGCTGCTCCGGCCGGCTCGCTCGCGACCACCGGCGAGGCGCTCGCCAACGCCTGGAAGCTGGCGACGCTCGCCGTCCTGCTGCTGGTGACGAGCGGCATCCTCGCGCTCGGGCAGGCGCTGAAGCGCCGGTCGAGCCGGACGTAGCCGGCTAGAGCGGCACAGCGACGAGTGGCGGGTCCGCGCGCGGTCCCGCCACTCGTCCGCGCGCCGCGACTCCCGCGACGGAGGCGCGGAACTCGCGAGGCGAAATGGCGTACCGGCCGGTGAAGAGCCGACTGAAGTGCGCCGCGTCCTTGAACCCCCAGCGTGCGGCGACCTCGGCGATCCGGAGACCGCCGAACTCCGAGTCGGCCAGGTCGCTCCGGCAGCGCTCCAGGCGCCGCGCCCGCACCCAGGCGGCGACGGTGCTGTCATGCTCCCCGAAGAGCGCGTGGAGCTTGCGCACCGACATGAAGTTGGCGCTCGCGATCTCCGCCACCGAGAGGTCGGGCCGGGAGAGGTTCACCTCGATGTACTCGATGACCTGGTCGAGCTGGGACGCCCTTGCGCCGCTCTCGCGATCCTGCAGCGTCTCCACCACGACGGCGCCGAGCATCCCGACGGCGCCCTCGACCAGGCGCCGGCCCGCGCCGCCCTCCAGCCGGTGGGCGGTGCGGCCGAGCTGCACGGCGAGCGGATGGACGATGCCGACGAGGGGACGCTCCCGCTCGAACCGCACGGCCACCACGTCGTCCACGGTGCTCGCGGGCACCGACAGCGCGCGGTGCGGGATGCGCACGATGAGGCTCTCCCCGCCGTGGTCGAGCAGAAACGGCCGCTCGGCGGTGTACGCGGTGATGTCGCCGGCCCGCACCGAGGTTGCACGGCCGTCCTGCTCCAGCGTGCTTTCGCCGGTGAGCTGGACGTGGATCATCGTGTAGGCCCCGATTTCGCTCCCGCCCCGCTGGTCGGGCTGTTCGACCGTGTGCCGTGAGCCGCTGATGGCGTTGAGCGCGATGCCGCCGACGAGCGCGCCGCTCGCCCCCATGCGGAAGGTCTGCGACTCCGTGGTCGCGCAGAGCAACGGGACCGTCGTCTCGCTGAACCTGCGGCGCGTGTCGTCGTAGTCCATGAGCACCCGCGCGAATCGCCGATCCGGCGGATCCTCCCCAGGCTTCATGGCGGCGGTCCGTTCTCTCGCTCCCGGTCTCCCGACGATCGCCCGCCGTGAGATATGACATTCCTGGGGAGAGAACCTAGCAGAGCCGTGCAGGGGTCAGCCGAGGCCTCCCCGGTCGACGTCCTCGCGCCAGGCCCCCGTCTCCGCGGGCTGCGCCTCGATGAACTCCTTGAAGTTGCGCAGGTCCTTCTTGACGGCGTGGTCGTCCACGCCGAGCGCCGCGCCGACCTTCTCCAGCGCGTCGCCGGGCTGCCAGTCGAACTGCACGGTGACGCGCGTGCTGTCCGCGGAGAGGTGGTGGAACGTGACGACGCCCGCGTGGACGACGTCGCCGGCCACGCTCTTCCAGGCCACCCGCTCGTCCGGGTGCTGCTCGGTGATCACCGTGTCGAACTCCCGGGTCACGCCGCCGATCTTCACGCGCCAGTGGTTCGTGGTGGCGTCGACCTGGCGGATGTCCTCCACCTGGTCGAGGAAGTGCGGGAAGCTCTCGAACTGCGTCCACTGGTTGTAGGCGGTGGTGACGGGGACGTTCACGTCGATGCTCTCGGTCACTGCGGTCATGGGCCGATTCCTTTCCTCGATGCGTGCGGATTCGGCGCCGACGCTAGGCGGGATCGGGGGAGCGCGCGAGGGGGTCGACAGTCCGCCGGGATGGTGAGAGGGTGGCGGGCCCGGCGGGGTCATCCCCAGCGGCGGTTCGCCCACCGCTCGAACAGCCCGACCAGGGAGTCGGTCAGCTTGCCGAGGATCGCGAGCAGGATGATCGCGAGGAAGAGCCGGTCGGTGCGCCCGTTGTTCTGCGAGTCGCTGAGCAGGAAGCCGAGCCCCATCGAGGAGGCGATCAACTCCGCGGCGACGAGGAACAGCCACGCCTGGGCGAGCGCGAGCCGCAGACCCGACACCACCGACGGCAGCACGGACGGCAGCTGCACGGTCGTGAACAGCCGCACGCCGCCGAGGCCGAACGCGCGCCCGGCCTCCACGAGCTGCCGGTCGACGTGCCGGAGGGCGGCGGCGACGGTCGTGTAGACCGGGAAGAACGCGCCGATCGCGATCAGGATGATCTTGGAGTCCTCGCCGATCCTGAACCACAGGATCAGCAACGGCACCCACGCCAGCGACGGCACCGCCCTGATCGCGCCGAGCGTCGGGCTGAACAGGATGTCGCCGAGCCGCGACAGACCGACGATCGCGCCGAAAAGCAGCCCGAGCGCCGCGCCGAACGCGAAGCCGATGAGGACGCGCTGCGTCGAGATCGCGATGTAGAGGCCGAGCAGGCCGCGTTGCGCGAGGTCGACGCCGGCCTGCACGACCATCGCGGGCGTCGGGAGCTGGGAGGAGGAGAACGCACCGGAGGTGGAGGCGACCTGCCAGACGAGGAGCAGCGCGACCGGGATCAGCGCGCCGCCGACCACCCGCACCGAACGGCGCGAGAGGAACGGCACGCGCGGCGACGCCTCCCGCGGCGACGCGTCTCGCAGTGTCTGGCGCGCGACGGAGGTGCCGCCCCTGGCCCGCCGACCACGATCAGCGGGCCGTCCCCGTCCGGCGCGTTCTGGTACGTCATCCCGCGCTCAACCGCCGATCGCGCTCGGGTCGGCCTTCTTCGCGAAGGTCGGGTCGAGGAGGCTGCCGAGTGCCTTGTCGATGTCGGCCTGCGTGCGCACGTCGCCGGACTCCACGAAGATCGGGCCGACCTTCTTCAGCACCGCGAGCTGCGCCGGGCCGGGGACGTTCGAGACGCCCAGGTTGGTGCGCTCGGTGATGACCGTGGTCGCCACCGTCGGGTCGATGCCGGCGACGTCCGCGAGGATCTTCGCCGTCTCGTCCGGGTGCTTCAGCGCCCAGGCGCGCGCGTACTCGTAGGTGTCCACGACCGTCTGCGCGACGTCCGGCTTCGAGGAGAGGAAGGACTCCGTCGCGTTGAGGAATCCGTAGGTGTTGAACTTCACGTTCCGGTAGATCAGCTTCGCCCCGGCCTTCTGGGCGTTCGCCATGATCGGGTCGAGCCCGCTCCAGGCCTGCACCGAGCCGTTCTGCAGCGCTGCCCAGCCGTCGGCGTGCTGGAGGTTCTGGATGGTGACGTCGCTCGCCGACAGCCCGTTGGCCTCCAGCGCCTGCAGCAGGAAGAAGTAGGGGTCGGTGCCCTTGGTCGCCGCGATCTGCTTGCCCTTGAGCTCCGTCACCGACGTGATCGGGGAGTCCGGGCCGACCACGAGCGCCGACCACTCGGGCTGCGAGAAGATGTCGATCGTCTTGATCGCAGACCCGTTGGCGCGGGCGAGCAGTGCGGCGGAGCCCGCCGTGGAGCCGACGTCGATCGCGCCGGAGCGGAGCGCTTCATTGGCCTTGTTGGACCCCGCCGACTGCACCCAGTTCACCGTGATGTCCTGCTTCTTGAGCGCCTTCTCCAGCCAGCCCTCCTTCTTGATGACCAGGCTGAGCGGGTTGTAGGTCGCGAAGTCGATGTTGAGCGTCCCGCCCTTCGTGACCCCGGCGGTGGAGCCGGAGGCCGCGCCCTCCCCGGCGACGCAGCCGGAGAGCAGGAGGGCGGCCGCCGCGGTGAGCGCGGCGACGGCGGTGACGATCGTGGGTCTGCGGTGCATGCTGGGTGCCTCTCGTGTCTGGTGATGCCTGGGTGGCGGCTCGCGCTGTGGTTCGAGCCTTCCGGATGCGCGGACGGACCGGACGCGATCCGGTGAATCTGTGGAATCAGTAGGGGAAGACCGGGATTGTGGAGGACTGATGGTCGTCCAGCGCCCTCCCGTGCCGGTCGATCCCGAGCCCGTCGAGCAGTTCGGCCCGGAGCTCGGCGAGCGCTGCGGAACCCCGGTCGCGCGGCCGTGCGCCGGGGACCGTGACGACGCGACGGATGGTCGCGCCGTCACGGCCGTCCTCGCGGCCCAGCAGGATGACGCGGTCGGCGAGCTGAAGCGCCTCGTCGACGTCGTGCGTGACGAGGAGGATGGTGGCGGGATTCGCGGCGTGGACGTCGAGGAGCAGGTCCTGCATCCGCAGCCGGGTGAGCGCGTCGAGCGCCCCGAACGGCTCGTCCAGCAGCAGGACTCCCGGGTTCCGGGCCAGGGCCCGCGCGAGGGAGGCGCGCTGCGCCATCCCCCGGAGACCTCCCGCGGCCGCAGCGAGGCCGACGCCTCCAGCCCCACGAGCTCCAGCAGCCTCCCGACCCGCTCGCGCCCGTCGGCCCGGTCGAGCCCACGCGGCAGCCCGAGGGCGACGTTGTCGGCGAGCGACCGCCACGGCAGCAGCCGCGGCTCCTGGAAGCCGACGGCGCACCGCCCGTCGATCCCCGCGACGGGCGACCCGTCGATCAGCGCGGCCCCGGCCGTGGGCGAGTCGAGGCCGCCCGCGATGCGAAGGAGCGTCGACTTGCCGCACCCGCTGGCGCCCAGGATCGCGACGACCTCCCCGGCCGCGACGCTCAGCGACACATCCCGCAGCACGGTCCTCGCGGCGGGAGCGGCCCCGCGCCGCCGAGGCCCGGCGAACGCCCGCCCGACCCCGACGAAGTCGACGGAGAACGTGGACGCGAAGGAGGCGGATGGCATGGTCCCTCGACGCTATCGACAGCGGCCCAGCGGCTGCTCGCGGGTGCGCAATGCGGCGTAACGAACAGTTTTGCGAGGTGGGCCGCATGCCGCTTTCTTACGTGCCAGCACGGTTCCCCCACCCTCTCCCCGATCCCTAGTGTGAATCAACGTCTTGCATTGGGATTGGAAATATGAGCCTGGCCACCAGCACCCCGCGCCCCTCCATCGACCTCACCCGCCGCGACCTCGCCGTCGATCTCGTCCGCGTGTGCTGCGTGCTCGTCGTCGTCACCGCCCATCTGCTGATGGTCGGCGTCGGTTTCGGCGCGGACGGCGCGCTGGAGATCTCCAAGCCGCTCACCGAGCAGCCCTGGTTCGCCGCCGTGTCCGTCTTCGGCCAGGTGATGCCGCTGTTCTTCGCGCTCGGCGGCTTCGCCGCCATCACCGGCTGGCGCTCCCTGCGCGCGCGGGGCGGCGACGGCGCCGACTTCCTCCACGCCCGGCTCATCCGGCTCGTGCGCCCGACCCTGCCGGTCTTCGTCTTCTTCACCGTCGCGCTGTGGGGCGCGCGCGGGCTCGGCGCACCGGAGGACGTCATCGCCGGGGTGGCGGCCGGCGTCGGGACGCCGCTCTGGTTCCTGGCCGCGTTCCTGCTGTGCCAGTGGGCGGCGCCTCTGATGATCCGGCTGCACGAGCGCGCGCCCTGGCACACCCTGGTCGGTCTCGCCGGCGCGGCCACCGCCGTCGACCTGTTCCGGCTCGGCACCGGCGTCGCGATGGTCGGCCTGATCAACCTGGCGTTCGTCTGGCTGTTCGCGCAGCAGCTCGGTTTCCTCTACGCCGACGGCGTCTTCTTCCGGATGCGGCGCCGGTGGCTCCTCGCGCTGGCCGCCGCTGCCGCCTCCCTCACCGTCGCGGGCGTCGCCGGTGGTGTGTACTCACCGGACATGCTCGCCAACCAGTACCCGGCCGTGTTCGCCATCGGCCTGCTCGCGATCGTCCAGCTCTGCGGGCTCGTCCTGGTGCACCCGGCGCTGACCGCGCTGATGCGCACTCGGCCGGCTCGCGCGCTCACGTTCGTGGTCGGCAGCCGGCTGATGACCGTCTACCTTTGGCACCTGACCTGCATCATCGCGATCACCGCAGTCTGCCTTTTGGTCCCGGGATGGCATCCCGCCCCCGGCAGCGTGGACTGGTGGGCGAGCCGCCCGCTCGTCCTGGTCGCCGCGTTCGCGCTGGTGCTGCTGCTCTCGCTCGCCGTCGCCCGGTTCGAGCGGGGTCCGCGCCCGCTCACCGCCACCGAGCGACGGGCGCCCGCCTGGCGCGTGCAGCTGGCGACGTTGCTCGCGTTCGTCCCGCCGTTCGTCATCCTGATCCACGGCCTCGACCCGACGCTCGCCCTGTTCGGCCTCAGCCTCTACTCCTCGGCCCTGATCCTCATCCGCCCGGACCGCGTCGCCACCGGACGAACCACGCGTGGAGGAGGATCGGACCGCCGCGGATAGTGCGAGCAGCACCCCGCGCGATCAGCGCGTCGAGCTCACCAGATCATCGGCCGGTCGTCGTCGTCCTCCTCCGTCGCGACCTCCGCCAGGTCGACCAGCACGGGCACGTGGTCGCTCGGTGCGTCGCCCTTGCGCTCGTTGCGGTGGATGCTCGCGTCCGTCACCCGGTCGGCGAACGTCGGAGAGCCGAGGATGAAGTCGATCCGCAGCCCCTCGTTGCGCGGGAAGCGGAGCTGCTTGTAGTCCCAGTACGTGTAGCCGTCCGGCACGATCGGCCGCACGACATCCGTCAGGCCGGCCTTCTCGAACGCGGCGAACGCCGTGCGCTCCGGAGGCGAGATGTGCGTGGATGCGCCGGGGATCAGGCTCGGGTCGCCGACGTCGGAGTCCAGCGGCGCGACGTTCCAGTCGCCCATCAGCGCGAGCTGCTGGCCGGGGTTCTCGGTCAGCCAGCGCTGCGTGTCCGCCGCGAGGGCGGCCAGCCAGTCCAGCTTGTAGACGTAGTGCGGGTCGTCGAGGGAGCGGCCGTTCGGGACGTACAGGCTCCACAGCCGCACCCCGTCGACCGTCGCGCCGATCGCGCGGGCCTCCTTGGGGAGGTCGGGGCCGTCGTGGTCCTTCAGGAACCCGGGCATATCGGGGAAGCCGATCTCGACGTCCTCGATCGGCAGCCGGGCGGCGATCGCGACGCCGTTCCACTGGTTGAGGCCGTGCAGGACGACCTCGTACCCGGCCGCCTCGAACGCCTCGTAGGGGAACTGCTCCGGCTTGCACTTGATCTCCTGCATGGCCAGGACGTCCACGTCCTCCCGGACCATCCAGTCCACCACCCGGGCGACTCGGGTGCGGATGGAGTTCACATTCCAGGTGGCGACGCGCATGCCCCGATCGTATCGGGGACCGCCGACCTGCTTGCCGGAACGGGTTAACCGTAGAATGTCAGACGTGACGGACGCACGACAGCAGCTCATCGACTTCATCTCCGCCGAGGCGGTCTTCCACGGGGACTTCACGCTGACCAGCGGAAAGAAGGCCACCTACTACGTCGACCTGCGCAAGGTGAGCCTCGATCACCGGGTCGCGCCGCTGATCGGCCAGGTCATGATCGACCTGATCGCGGACGTGCCGGACGTGGTCGCGGTCGGCGGGATGACGATGGGCGCCGACCCCGTCGCCGCCGCGATCCTCCACCAGGGAGCGGCCCGCGGGCTCGCGTACGACGCGTTCGTCGTCCGCAAGGAGCCGAAGGACCACGGCCGCGGCAAGCAGGTCGAGGGCCCGGACCTCGAAGGCAAGCGTGTGATCGTCCTGGAGGACACGTCCACCACCGGAGGCTCCCCGCTGAAGGCCATCGAGGCCCTGGAGAAGGTCGGCGCCGAGATCGCCGGCGTCGCCGTGGTCGTCGACCGCGACACGGGTGCGCGCGAGGTCATCGAGTCGGCCGGCTACCCGTACTTCGCCGCCATCGGCCTCGAGGATCTGGGGCTGGCGTAGTGGCGGAACACCGCGAACCCCCGGCGGGGGAGGAGCCGGGCCCGGAGCAGCCGACCGAGCCGGAGGTGGGGAGCTCGGAGTGGTTCCTCGCACAGCTCAGCGGCGGGCGGCCGTTGACCCGGCCGCGGGCGGCGGGTGCCGAGGGTGAGCCGGAGTCTGCGTCCCCGGATGCTGCGCCTGCGTCGCCCGAGCCCGCCGCGTCCCCGGTGGAGCCCGCGGCGCCGGCCGAGCCTGCCGATTCCACGTCGCTCTGGCCGTTCACCGCGGAGAGTCCGGCCGCCGACGAACCCGTGCCCCCGGCTGAGCCTGCCGCGCCCGCCCCGTCCGCTCCTGCGCCCGCGTCCCCGTTCGAGGACCTCCTCCGAGAGCCGGCCGCTCCCGAGCCCACCGCCGACGAGAGCGCCGCCCGGGTCCCCGAGGCGCCGCCCATCGCCCCGACCGTCCCCGGCTTCACCTGGAACCTGACGTCCCGCGACAGCCCGGAGCCTGGTGAGCCATCCCTGTTCGGCGAGGACGGGGCCGCTGTGGACGAGGACGCCGGCGACGACGCTCCTCCCGTCCGCCGCTCCAACTTCGTGGAGCCGACCCCCTCGCAGCCGACCCCGGTCACCCCGGCGGCCCCGGAGTCCGGGGCGGAGCCGACTTCTGCGGCGGCGCCCGTGCCGGGCGCGATGCCGGAGCCGACCGCCGCGACACCGCTGGAGCCGGTAGTCCCGGTGCTGGGGACGCCCGCCGTGACGCCCGAGCAGTCGCTTGCCGCGACGCCGGAGCCGCCCGCCGCGCCGAGCGAGCCGGCCCCGCCCACCGCCGCGCCGCCGACTCAGCCATTCGAGCCGAGCGGCTTCGTGGCCGCGCTCCGCATGCCGCAGCCTCCCGAGGTCGGCGACCGCTTCTCCGGTCCCGAGGACGTTCTGGAGCCGACCGCCGCGGACCAGGCCGTCCCCGGCTTCGCCACCCACGAGCCCGCAGCCCCCGAACCCGCAGCCCCCGAACCCGCAGCCTCCGACGTCGTGGCCTCCGGACCGGCTGTGTCCGAGCCTGCAGCGTTCGACCCGAGCGCTGCCGAGCCCACCGCCACCGCGCCCGCGGCGTCCGACCCCACCCCGACCGGCCCCATCGAGGGCCACGGGCTGGCGGCCCTGCTCGGGATGTTCGAGGAGGAGCGCCCTGCTCCGCGTCCGCTGCTCGGGGACACCACGGGCATCATCCCGATCCAGGCGGCTCCGCTGACACGCAAGGACGCGCTCCAGGCCGAAGCCGACGCTCAGGCGCAGGCTGACGCGGGCGCACAGGCGCAGGTGGAGGAGCAGGCCGAAACGGATGCCCAGGCGCAGGCGATAGCCGAGGCGCAGGTGCAGGCTCAGGCCGAGGCGCAGGTGCAGGCGCAGGCCGCGGCGCAGGCGCAGGCCGCCTCGCAGGCTGAAGCTGCCGCGCAGGCTGAAGCTGCCGCGCAGGCGCAGGCCGCCGCGCAGGCGCGGGCCGAGGCCGCCGCACAGGCTGAAGCTGCCGCACAGGCTGAAGCTGCCGCACAGGCTCAGGCCGCGCAAGCGCAGGCCGAAGCCCAGGCACAGGCCGAGGCCTCCCAGCGCGCCCGTGACGAGGAACAGGCCGCAGCAGCGCGTGCCGAGGCCGAGGCGCAAGCACGCGCCTGGGCGGCGGCCGGCGGTGCCGGCGAATCCCGCGATGTCGCTCCGACCCCGCCTCCCCTCGTGGAACCGGGCGCCGCGCCGGCCGCCTACGACGGGGCCGCCCAGACCGAGGCGGTCCTCGGCGCGCCGCCGTCTCCCGCGACCAGCCCGTTCGACGCGGAAGCGCTCGCTGCGGCCTCGGCGGCCGGGCCGGAGGTCTTCGCGCCCGTCCCCGACTCGACACCGGTGGGTGCCGACCTTCCCTCGTCTGAAGCCGCAAACGAGCCGGACGCCGACGAGGAGCAGGACGGCATCGCCGCGCTCTTCGGCGACTTCAGCCGTGACGAAGAGCCCGAGGACGCCCGCGACGGCGCCGACCACGCCCAGCGCCCGGCCGCCGCGGCCCCCGGCCTCGCCTCGTCCGCCGAAGCCGCCGAAGCCGCCGACCAGGCTCTGCCTGCGCCACTCGATCAGGCGCCTGAGACTGAGCGTGCGCAGCCGTCACCCTTCACCGAGCCGTCCCCGTTCGGCGAGTCCAGCGGACTCGATGCGCCCGCTCCCTCGGGTGAGCCCTCGCAGTCGGCCGACCACGCGCCGGCGCCGGGCGGGGCCGACGGGCTGCTCCCCGCCTCCGCCCTGGGGATCGACGCCATCCTCTTTCCCGAGCTCGCGGCCGAACAGCAGCCGGAGGCTCAGCCGGAGTCCGACGCACTGCCGCGGCACGAAGCCGCAGGCCATCCCGCCACCCCGGCCTCACAGGACTCCGCAGGGTTCGCATTCGACGAGCCGTCGGCCGGGCTGGAGGGTCCGCAGGTCGGCTCCGGGACGGGCGGATTCGACGCCCTCCTGACGCCGACGGTGGCCTTCGACGCCCTGGACACGCCGACCGTCGCATTCGACGCCGCCGCGGCGGCCCGAGACACGACTCCGCCCAGCGACGCTCAGCCGACGTCCGGTTCTGATTCGGCTGCCGCTGGCGCCGCTGCCGCCGGCGCCGCTGCCGCCGGCGCCGCTGCCGCCGCTGCCCCTGCGGCAGACGCCGCTACCGCCGGGGCCGCTCCCGCGTCGCCCCCCACCTCCACCCCACCAACACCCCCCGCCCCTCCCGCGTCCCCGCGACCCCCCATCAACCGCCGCCTCTTCCTGATCCTCGGCGTCCTCGCGGTCCTGCTCGTCCTGGTCGGCCTGTTCGCGCTCGGCACCCGCCTCCCGTCGCTGTTCGGCGCGTCCGCCGGCACCCCCAAAACCTCGGCGTCCGCGACCCCATCGCGGACCCCGACGCCGACGCCCACACCGACCCCCACGGTCAGCCCGAAGCCCGCAGCGGCGGTCGGGCCCGGCACCCACGCGTGGGACACGCTCGGCGGCGGCGAGTGCGTCCAGCCGTACACAGGTCCGTGGGCGGAGACCTTCACCGTCGTGGATTGCACGGCCGGGCACTCCGCCCAGCTCGTCTACACGAACCTCATCTCCGCCGACCCCGCCGCGCCCTACCCGGGCACCGACGCGCTGGCGCAGCAGATCAACACGCTGTGCACGGCCACCGGCGTGATCGACCTGAACGCCGCCGCCGCGTACCCCGACCTCCAGGTCCAGGGCGCGTTCCCGGCGACCGAGGCGCAGTGGAAGAGCGGGCAGCGGTCCTACTACTGCTTCGCGAACCGCTCCAGCGGCCAGCCGCTGACGTCGTCGGTGGCGGGGCCCGGTCCGACCGGCTGACGGCCGCGCCGGCTCAGAGGTCCGACTCGACCGGCGCCGGCTCGACCAGCTCCTTGACGCCCGACAGGATCTCGTCTGGGCGGAACGGGTAGCGGTCGATCTCGGCCTGGTCGCTGATCCCGGTCAGCACGAGGATGGTGTGGAGGCCGGCCTCGATCCCGGCGACGACGTCCGTGTCCATCCGGTCGCCGATCATCGCCGTGTTCTCGGAGTGCGCGCCGATGCGGTTGAGCGCGGAGCGGAACATCATCGGGTTGGGCTTGCCCACCACGTACGGCTCCATGCCGCCGGTCGCCTTGGTGATCATCGCCGTGACCGCGCCCGTCGCCGGCAGCGGGCCTTCGGCGCTCGGGCCGGTGGCGTCCGGGTTGGTCGCGATGAAACGCGCCCCGGCGCCGATCAGGCGGACGGCCTTCGTGATGGCGTCGAACGAGTAGCTGCGGGTCTCGCCGACGACCACGTAGTCCGGGTTGGTGTCGGTCATGATGAAGCCCGCCTCGTGCAGGGCGGTGGTGAGTCCGGCCTCGCCGATGACGTAGGCGCTGCCTCCGGGCTTCTGCGACTTCAGGAAGTCGGCCGTCGCCAGCGCGGAGGTCCAGATCGACTCCTCCGGCACGTCGAGGCCGGAGGCGCGCAGCCGGGCCGCGAGGTCGCGCGGGGTGTAGATCGAGTTGTTGGTGAGCACCAGGAAGGGCGTGCCCTGGTCGCGCCACTGCTGGATCAGCGCGGAGGCGCCGGGGAGCGCGGAGTTCTCGTGGACGAGGACGCCGTCCATGTCGGTCAGCCAGCATTCGATCTCGTCGCGTCGCGCCACGCAGGACCCCTTCCGATGGTGAAGTGACGTCCCCAGCATATTGCCCGGGGGTTGCAGGAGGGTTTCGGGCCTCTTTTCGCTCCGCTGTCGGAGTGACGTACTGTGCCCGTGCGCTGCATATTACCCGGGGGTTGCGGGAGGGTTTCGGGCGGCTGTCGGGATGCCGTGATGCTGGTCCCGTTACTCTGAGTCGGTGAGTCCCGAGACCCCGCAGCCGAGCGACCTCCCGCCGTCCGCCGAGCTGACCACGCACGGCGTCGGCCCCTGGCCCGGTGAGTGGCCGACCGACGACCGTTACGATCCCGAGCTGCTGCGCCACGGCGACACCCGCAACGTGATCGACCGCTACCGCTACTGGCGCATGGAGGCCGTGGTCGCCGACCTGGACCAGCACCGCCACCCGTTCCACGTCGCGATCGAGAACTGGCAGCACGACATGAACATCGGCTCGATCGTGCGCAGCGCCAACGCGTTCGCGGCCGACACCGTGCACATCATCGGCCGGCGTCGCTGGAACAAGCGCGGCGCGATGGTGACCGACCGCTACCAGCACGTCGCCCACCACGACGACGTGGCGGCGTTCGTCGCCTGGGCGCGGGAGGCCGGCCTCCCGATCGTGGCCGTCGACAACGTGCCGGGCTCGGTGCTGATCGAGACGTACGCGCTGCCCCGCGAGTGCGTGCTGCTGTTCGGCCAGGAGGGCCCCGGCCTCTCCGACGCCGCTCTCGAGGCCGCCGACGTCGTCGTGGAGATCTCCCAGTTCGGCTCCACCCGCTCCATCAACGCCTCCGCCGCGGCCGCAGTCGCCATGCACGCCTGGATCCTCCAGCACGTCCCCTTCGCCTGACCACTCATCAGTTCCGGAGTTATGCACGCAACACGCCGTGCTGGGGCGTACACAACTCCGGGAGAGATGGCTGCGGTCAGCGGTTGGCGCGGCGGTGGACGAGTTTGAGGGCGGACCAGTCGTGGGAGATCGCGGCGACTTTGACGTCCACGAGGCCGCGGGCGAGCGCGGTGTCGCGGATGAGGTTCTCGTCGAGGTCGCTGACGTGGCCGGCGGCCTTCCGCGGCCAGGCCGCCCAGATCATCCCGGCCGGGTGGATGCGCGGCGCCAGCGCGTCGAGCTCGGCGACGTAGTCGGCGGCCTCCCGGTAGAACGCGACGATCAGCCCGGCCGGCTCGACCGAGGAGGGCGCAAGCCACTCGACGTCCACCGGGCCGTCCTCCACGGGCACCGCCCAGCCCGGGTCGGCGTGCAGGAGCTGCGCGCGCATCCCCGGCTTCAGCCCGAGCTTCTTCCAGAGCGGCGTGCCCGAGTAGCCGGAGCCGGCGCTCATGCCTCGCCCTTCCAGCCCGCGTCCGCCGCGATCCGCGCGATCGCATCCGCGTCGAGGTCGTAGACCGTGTCGCCGTCGTCGTCGGCGGGCGCACGCACGAAGTGGGCACGCACCGTCCCCTCACCGGACAGCTCCACCAGGGCGAACCCGGCCCCCCGCTCGGCCCGCTCGCGCGGCGGCGGCCAGAGCACGTCCGTCGTATTGGCGACGGCCGGCGCCACGACGACCGGGATGCCGCGTTCGCCCGCCGGGGTGACGAGCGCGTGATGGTAGTGGCCGGCCAGGATCAGCCGCACATCCCCCGCCGAGCATATGTCCAGCAGCGGGTCGGGGTCGACCAGCCGCAGCGTCTCGAACAACCCGGTCGTGGGCGGGACCGGCGGATGGTGCAGCACCACGACCGTCCCGTTCGCGCTCGGCGAGGCGAGCACCCTCCGGAGCCGATCGAGCCGCTCCTCGCCGACCAGTCCGTAGCCCGCCCTGGCGACGGTCGTGTCCACGGTCACGACCCGGAAACCCCCGACAGAGAAGACCCGCTCCCGCTCGCCGAGCACCTCCTCGAAGGCGTCGGGGAGGTCGTGGTTCCCCATCGCGTACGCGACCGCCGCGCCGCGCTCCGCCGCCCACGGCTCCAGCCGCTCCCGCAGCAGTCGGTACGAGGCTGCGCTCCCGTCGTCGGACAGGTCGCCCGACGCCACCACCAGGTCCGCCGCCTCCAGTTCCCCGGCCCGAGCGAGGACGCGATCGAGCGCGGCCAGCGTGTCGACCAGCCCGTACTGCAGGCGGCCGTCGCCGTAGAGGTGGGTGTCGCTGAGGTGGAGGATCCGGAGTCGATCGGTCACGCCGCCCACCCTAGCGCCGGGCGCCGACGCCTCGCGCAGGCGCCCCGCCTCGCGCCGACGCCCCCGCCGTGGCGCGCCTCAGCCGATCAGCGACGGGCGCAGGTCACGCAGCGTCCGGAAGTGCGTCATCCGCGTCACGCCGACCGCCGACACGAGCAGCGCGATCAGCATCCACACCGCGAGCACGCCCGCGTCCGCCCACGCCGTCGCGGGGTTGCCGCCATACATCAGCTGGCGGATGCCGTCCACGGCATACGACATCGGCAGCACGTGGTGGAGTGCCGCGAGCGGCCCGGGCAGTGTCTGCCACGGGAACGTGCCTCCCGCCGTGACGAGCTGGAGCACCATGAGCACGAGCCCGAGGAACTGCCCGACACTGCCCAGCCAGACGTTGAGCGCGAGGATGATCGCCGCGAACGTCACCGACGCCAGCGCCATCATCCCGAACATGCCGAGCGGGTTGTGGATGCCGAAGCCGAGCGCCCCCGACACGATCGCGAACAGCCCGATCATCTGGACCGCGCCGAGCAGGCCTGGCGTGAGCCAGCCCGCGAGCGTGATCTTCACCGGCGAGTGGAGGGCGGTGATCGCCCGCCGGGACACCGGCTTGATGATCAGGAACAGCGCGTAGATGCCGATCCACCCCGCGAGCGCGACGAAGAACGGCGCCAGTCCCGCGCCGTAGGTGCCGGCCGAGGTGACGGAGTCGTTCTTCAGGTTCACCGGGTCGGCGATCGTCGACGCCTGCTTCTTCTGCAGGGCGGGCGAGTTGTCCGGGATCTGCGCCACGCCCTTCGTCAGCCCGTCGTGAAGCTGGGTCGTGCCGTCGTGCAGGGTCGTGAGTCCGTCGCGGAGCTGCGCCGAGCCGGTCGCCGCCGTGGAGGCGCCGCTCGCGAGCTGCGCGGCCCCGGCCTGCGCCTGGGACGCCCCGTCGGCCACCTGCGACGCGCCCGACGACACCTGCGCCGCCCCCGCCGCGACCTGGTCCGAACCCGCGGCGAGCTGGTTCACCTGGCCGACGGCGGACTGGATCTGCGTGTTGCCGGCCTGGACCTTCTGGTCGATGCCGCTGAGGCCGGCCTCCACCTGCGCGATCACGGCCGGGTCGACGTGCGCCGCCTGGAGTTGCGCGATGAGCTGCTGCCCCGCGGCGGGCGCCTGGACGGCGAGCTGTGCCGCGGCCTGACTCGCCTGGGTCGCCTTCGCGGCGAGCTGGTCGTTGCCCGCCGACACCTGGGCGGCGCCCGCGCTGACCTGCGCCGCCCCGTCGCGCACCTGCGCCGCGCCGGAGGAGAGGTCGCCGAGCTTGCTCGCGAGCGTCTGCGAGCCGGCGGCGAGCTGGGCGGTCCCGTCGGCGAGCTGCGAGGCGCCGCTCTGCGCGCTGGCGCTGCCGTCCACGAGCTGGGCCGCGCCGTCCTGCGCCTTCACCAGGCTGGAGCGGATGTCGGCGAGGCCGAGCAGGAACCGCTGGGCGGCCTCCTCGTTCACCTGCTTGACGATGGAGGTGCGGATCTTCTCCGCCGCCTGCGTCCCGATCGTGGACGCGAGGTAGCTGTTGGTGTCGTTGGTCGTCAGCGTGACGATCGCGCGCTGCGGCGACGTTCCGGAGGCCGAGGCGAGCGCCGTGGAGAAGTCGGACGGGAAGGTGATGCTGAAGTCGTACTTCGAGTCGTCCACCCCCGCCGAGGCCGAGCCGGACGCGACCCGGTGCCACTGGAACGAGCCGTCCTGGATGAGCTGGTCGGCGACCTGGTCGCCGTAGTTCACGGTCTTCCCGTCGACGGTCGTGCCGGTGTCGTCCACGACGATCGCCGCGGGGATGCGGTCGAGGTTCGCGTACGGGTTCTGGTTGGCCCAGAGGTAGAGGCCGCCGTAGAGCACGGGGACGCACATCAGAGCGATGAGCGCCACGATGGACATCGGGCTGGCGGTCAGGCGGCGGAACTCCGCCGCGATCATCTGGGGGATGCGGATCTTCATGCGTTCTCCACGGACGGCTCGGTCACGATCAGGTCAGGGAGTTCGTCGGTGTCGTCCCGCGCCGGGTCTTCGTCAAAGGTCTGAGGTGCGTCGTCGTCGCCGCCGAACTGCCGCGACACGAGCGCGGACGCCGCGATCGCCGCGGCGGAGGCGTCGCCAGCGACGACGAGCACCGCGATGCCGCGCCCGGCGAGCTCGCGCGCGAACCGCCACCACTCCACGGGGTCGCCGCCGTGGCGGTCGGGGAGACGATCACGACGCCCTCCACGCCCGCGCGGAGGAGCGCCAGCTCGGTGAGGAGGCGGATGCGCACGGTCGGCGGCACGGTCCCGATCGCGTACCGCGCGTACTCGGCGGCGCCCAGCTCGGCCAGCCGCCGGCGCACGGCGAGCGGGTGGGAGGCGAGGCCGGCGAACATCAGCTCCTCCGCGACGATCCCGGCCACGGTCACGTCGGGCGCCGGCTCGCAGACGTCGGGGGCGTCGACCAGCGCGATGCGCCGGCGCATGGCCCCGGAGTCGGCGCGGCCGTCGATCGTGACGGTGCCGGAGTCGGGTCGCATCCGCCCGGACGCGATCAGCCCGAGCACGGTCGGCCGCTGCTCGGTCTCGGCGCGGGACAGCGTGGCCCGTCCGGTCTCGAAGCTGACGGAGGTCGCGGGGAGGGCGGCGTCGCGCGGCCCCTTGGCGACGGAGTCGAGGGTGATCTTCATCGGCTGGTCGCCTCCGTGCTGGCCTGCGACGCACCCTGCACCGCGTCGAACGCCAGCTCCGGCGTCCCCGCCAGCAGCTCGCCGGCCTCCCGCCAGCCCATGCCCGCGGCGGACAGCGCGGCCAGGATGACCAGCCGGTGCCCGTCGCGGTGGGTGAGCTTCGCGCGCGTCGCCTCGTCCAGCACCGACACGGCCGCGTGCTCGATGAGCCGCGTCACCGTCTCCCGGTCCAGGTCGGTGCGGATCGTGCCGTCCGCCATCCCGCGGCCCACTGTGTCGCGCAGCCGCTCGCGGGCCGGGTCGAGCGCGCTGCCGACCAGTTCCCGGTGCGGCCCGCGCACGGCGAGGGCGGCGCTGACCCGGATGTGCTCCACCTCGGCCCAGAGCGTCGCGCCGAACAGTGCGATCTCCACGCGGGTGTCGGGATGCGACACCGGGTCGAGCAGCGCGGCCAGGCGGGCGGCTCCGCGGGTGAAGACGTCGATCAGCAGCTCGTCGCGGTTGGCGAAGTGGCCGTAGACCGCGCGCCGGCTGAGCCCCGCGCGGGCCGCGATGGCCTCCAGGGAGGCGTCGATGTCCTCGTTGAGCGCGGCGGCGGCGGCGACCAGGAGGGCCTCCCGGTTCGCGGCCGCGTCGCGGCGGGGCGCGCGGGTGGGCGCGCCGGAGTCGGGCGCAGGGGTGGTGGGCATACGACGATCGTACTCTTCTTGCACACGAGTGTGCAACTTAAGCGCTCAGGCCGCGACCGCCCGCCCTCCCGCGACCTTCGGCAGCCGAACGCTGCGCCGCGTCGCGACCGCCGCCAGCGTCAGCGCGAGCGCCCCGACCGCGTACACGAACAGCGGCCCGGACGCGCCGAACGCCGCCCCCACGTCCTCACTCGCCGCCGCGCGCAGCATCGCCAGCGCCGGCGTGGTCGGCAGGGAGGCCGCGAGGGACGTCAGCGCCGCCGGCACGGTCGAGGACAGTCCGGCGGTCAGCGCCACGATCCCCACCACCAGCGCCACCAGGCGGCCGACACCCCCGAACGCCGCCGCCAGCGCCTGGTTGAGCACGCCGAACACCGCCCCGATGAACGCCGCCGCCAGCGCGAAGCCGAGCCACACGTCCGGCCGCAGGCCGAGCCCGAACTGCACGGCACCCGCGACCACGACACCCTGCGCCGCCCCGACGAGCGCCACGATCCCTGCCGACCGCAACGCGATCGACGCCGAGGGTGTCGTCGTGAGCAGCCTCCGGGACGGCACGGCCCGCCGGGCGAGCGCGGTCACCATCCCGCCGAGCCAGAGCGCGAGGACCGCGTAGAGCGGGAGCGTCCCGACCCCCGTCGGCGGAGCCTTCTGGACCGCGACCACGGGTTGCGCGGCGACCGCGGACAGCGTCGTCATGTCGCTGTCGCTGTAGGTCGGGATGGACTGGGTCGCCTGCGCCAGGCCCGAGGCGAGTTGGGCCGCGCCCTGCGCCGTCTGCTCCGCACCGGTCGCGGCCGACGCGGCGCCCGAACTCACCGACGCTGCGCCGGAGGCCGTCTGCGCCGCTCCGGAGGCGACCTGCGCCGCTCCCGAGGCGGAGGCGTCGATCCCGTCGACCAGCGAGGGCATCGCGCTCGCCAGGGCGGCATTGCCGGACGCGACGGCGTCCGAGCCCTGCGCGAAGGCCGCCAGCCCGCTGTTCGCCTGCTGCAGCGTGCCGAGGGCGGCCGTGGCCCGCGCGCACAGCACGGCCGGACCCGTCGCGCAGAGCTGCGCGACCACCTGCGCGAACTGGTCGGTCGCGGAGCCCACCCCCGCCGACGCCTGGTCCGCCACGCCCGCGAGCGTCGCGGACCCGGCCGCGAGCTGCTGGGTCTGCGCCGGAAGCGGCTGCGTCGTGGCGCTCAGGGTGTCGAGCCCGGATGCGAGCGACTGGGCGCCGGCATCCAGCGACTGGGTGCCCGACGCGAGGGTGGCCGCTCCGCTCGCCAGCGACTGCGTCCCCTGCGCCAGCGTGGCCGCGCCGGACGAGAGGGAGGCCGCACCCGACGCAGCCGACCCGATCTGCTGGTCGATCGTGTTGAAGCCCGCGTACACGTTCTGGAGGTACTGGATGGTGAGCTGCCGGTCGAGTGCGGCCGTCGCCGCCTGCGTGACCGCCGCGGCCAGAGCAGGATCGACCAGCGCCGACGCCGGACTGGTCTGCACGGTCACCTTCGCCTGCTTCGCGCTCGCTGCGGCGCCTCCGATCGAGGTCGCGTCCGCCGAGAACGACGAAGGGATGGTGAGCACCGCCGCATACTGACCGCTCGCCAGTCCGGAGGCCGCGTCCTTGTCGTTGGTCAGCACCCACGTGAAGTCGGTGGCGTCGGTGGACGGCGGCGCCTCGGTCGGGGTGGTGCTCCCGGAGGCGGACACCGTGGAGGTCCCCGCGATGAGCGACCCGGCGAACTGCCGCCCGAGCGGGATGGTCTTGCCGTTCTGGGTCACCGGGGTGTCATTGTTGACGACCGCCGCGGTCACCCGGTCGAGGTGCTGGACGGGCGAGAACAGCCCCCAGCCGAGCACCGTCACCACCAGCAGCGGCGCGAGAGCGAGCCCGACCAGGGTGATCACGCGCGTGCGCTCGGTCCCGGCGCGCGCGCCGAACGGCGCCCGGCCGGCAGATGGATCGGTCATGGTGCGCTCCCGTCAGGAGGGAAGGTGCGAGTCAGCGAGGCGTAGTCGCCGCGCTCGTCGGGGGTGGGGGGCTGGGGCTGGGCGTGGCGGGGATGGGCGGGGTCGGGGTCGGGGTGGGCGATGGTTGCCTCGGCGGTGGGTGCTTCCGCGGCGGGTGCTTCCTGGGTGGGTGCTTCCGTGGCGGGTGCTTCGGTGGCGGCTCCTTCCACGGTGGGGGAGTCTGGGGTGCTCGCGTCGGCGATGGGTGCTTCCGGGATCGGCGCGTCGGCGGAGGGAGCTTCGAAGCTGGACGCGTCGAGGGCGGGTGCTTCGGCGGTGGCCGGCACCCCCGCCACGACCGGCAGCAACTCCGCGACCCCTCCGGTGCCGTCGCCGCCAGCACCACCGCGACCCCCGCGTCCGCCACCCGCTGCAGCTCCTCCGCGAGCCGCTGCCGCTCCTCCCCGACCACGGCCTCTGCCCCGTCCACCACGACCACCGCCGGCCGCCCCTCCGCCGCATCCCGCACCGCCGTCACCGGGTCCGCCGCCCGGCCCAGCCGCGCGACGCCCGCGCGCGCCCGCACCGACGACCGACGCACCGGCAGGAGCAGCCCGTCCACCTTGATCCGTCCCGCCGTCAGCGGCGCGCGCCCGGCGATCGCCAGCGCGAGCGCCGTGTGCCCCGGCCCGGTGACCACGATCGCCCCGCCCGGCGGGACCAGCGCGTCGAGCGCCCCCGACCCTCCGGCCCGCGCGCCGTCCGCCGCCAGCGCGTACACCGTCCCAGGCGCAGGCCACCCGGCCGCGTCGAGCTCCGCCTGCACGCCCTCGCCTTCGATGTCGAGCACCGGCAGCGCGCGGTCCCACGAGCGCGGCATCCACCACGTCGCCCTCCCGAACAGCACCAGCACGGCCGGGATGAGCGTCATCCGGACGACGAACGCGTCCACCGCGACCCCGACCGCGAGGCCGAGCGCGATCGGCTGGATCTGTGCGTCACCGCCCGGGATGAACGCCGCGAACACCGCGAACATGATGACCGCCGCGGCCGTGACCACCTTCGCCGACCCCTGGAAGCCCTTGTGCACGGAGTCCTTCGTGGCCGCGCCGAGGATGTGCTCCTCCCGCATCCGGCTCGCCAGGAACACCTCGTAGTCCATCGCCAGCCCGAACAGCACGCCCATGACGATGATCGGCATGAAGCTGATCACCGAGCCGACGTGCGCGACGCCCAGCGGCCCCGCGAGCCGGCCGCTCATGAACACCAGGCTGGTCACGCCGAACGCCGCGCCGATGCTGAGCAGGTAACCGAGCGCGGCCGTCACCGGCACCACGATCGACCGGAACACGATCGCCAGCAGTACCAGCGACAGACCGACGACGAGGAGGGCGAACGGCAGCAGCGCACCGCCGAGCCGGGACGAGATGTCGATCCCCGCCGCCGTGTACCCGGTGATGGAGAGGTCGATCCCGTACTCGCGCTGGAAGTGGTCGTGCATCGAGCGCAGCTTCGCGACGAGCTCCTGCGTCGCCGCCGAGTCGGGAGCGCCGGTCGGGACCACCTGTGCGATGCCCGTGTCGCCGGACTCGTTCGGCGTGGAGAGCGGGACCGCCGCGACCCCGGGCACCGTCTTCAACTCGGCGCCGAGGTCGTTCATCAGCCCGACCGGGTCGGTGCTGCCGATGACGGAGCCGGTCGCGATGAGCGGGCCGTTGTAGCCCGGGCCGAAGTGCTCGCCGATCAGGTCGTAGGCGATCCGGGCCGGCTCGTGCTCGTCGAGCGAGCCGGCGTCCGGCAGAGCGAGCCGGAGGGTGGCCGCCGGGAGCGCGACCAGGCCCAGCAGAGCGACGACGAGCACCACGGTCAGGATCGGGATGCGGGTGACCAGGCGCACCCAGAAGCCCGCGACGGGGTGGGTGACAGGAGGTGCGGTCTTCGCCGCAGGGGCCCGGAACCGCTTCGCCACCACCCGCATCCCCGCGAACCCCAGCAGCGCCGGCGTCAGCGTCATCGAGATGAGCACCGCGATCGTCACCGCGAGCGCCGCAGCGACCCCCATGGTCGTGAGGAACGGGATCCCCGCCACGCTCAGCCCCACCAGCGCGATGATCACCGTGACCGCCGCGAACACCACCGCCGACCCCGCCGTCGCGACCGCGCGGGCGGCGGATTCCTCCGGCGTCATCCCGTGTTTCAGCTGCTCCTGGTGGCGGGAGATGATGAACAGCGCGTAGTCGATCCCCACCGCCAGGCCCAGCATCAGCGCCAAGAGCGGCGTCGTGGAGGCGATGGTCAGCCAGTGCGTCGCGGCGAAGATCAGCGACAGCGACAGCCCGGCTCCGAGCAGCGCCGTGATGAGCGGGAGGCTCGCCGCGATCACCGACGCGAAGGTCGCGATCAGCACCGCGAACGCGACGACGATGCCGAGCAGCTCGGTCACGCTGATCCCGGCGACCGTCTGCGAGAAGAGCTGGCCGCCGACCGCGACCTGTGACCCCTTCGGAAGGGCGGCCTCCAGGTCGCTGCCCGCCTTCTGGATCGCGTCGGACGTCGACGGCAGCACTGCGGTCTGCGCGACCGAGAGCTGGATGGGCACGATGACGGCCGAGCCGTCCGCCGCGATGTTGCCCGTCGACGGCCCGCTGTACGGGGAGGACGCGGACGTGACCTGCGGGATCTTGGCGATCGCCGCCGCCGACGACTCCACCGCGGACTGGAACGCCGGATCGTGCACGTCCGTCCCCGTGGGCGCGACCGCGACGAGCTGCGCGGACGTGCCGCTGACCTGCGGGAAGGTGCGCGCGAGGGCGTCCTGCGCCTCCTGAGACTCGGTCCCGGGGATGCTGAACGTGTTGTCGGTCCCGTTGCTCAGGAGCGCCGCCCCGCCGAGCAACAGCACCAGCGCTGCGAGCCAGATGACCAGCACACGTCTCCGCGCCCGGAAGGCGGCGCGGCCCAGCAGGTACAGGAGGGACGACATCGGGGCCAATGTAGAGCGTTGCTCAGCTTCGAGACAATGCCCGCCCTCGGCGGCCCGGCAAAACCCGTCGCGATAGGATCGAGTGCGACGGTCGTCCGCGAGGCGCCGACGCGCTCCCGACCATCGAGAGGACGAAACGTGCCCGCGATCGTGATCATCGGCGCCCAGTGGGGCGACGAAGGCAAAGGCAAAGCCACCGACCTGCTCGGCAGCCGCATCGACTACGTCGTCAAGTTCAACGGAGGCAACAACGCCGGCCACACAGTCGTCGTCGGCGACGAGAAGTACGCGCTGCACCTGCTCCCCTCCGGCATCCTGACCGAGGGCGTCACGCCCGTCATCGCCAACGGCGTCGTCGTGGACCTCGAAGTGCTGTTCCAGGAGCTCGACGGACTGATCGCGCGCGGTGTCGACGTGTCCCGCCTCAAGGTCAGCTCCAACGCGCACGTGATCACGCAGTACCACCGCACCATCGACAAGGTGACGGAGCGCTTCCTCGGCAAGCGCCAGATCGGCACGACCGGCCGCGGCATCGGCCCGACCTACGCCGACAAGATCAACCGGGTCGGCATCCGCATCCAGGACCTCTTCGACGAGAACATCCTGCGGCAGAAGGTGGAGGGCGCCCTCGACCAGAAGAACCACCTGCTTGTGAAGGTCTACAACCGCCGCGCCATCGGCGTGGACGAGGTCGTAGAGGAGCTGCTGAGCTACGCCGAGCGGCTGCGGCCGATGGTGGTCGACTCGTCGCTGCTGCTGCACCAGGCTCTGGAGGACGGCAAGTACGTGCTCTTCGAGGGCGGCCAGGCCACGATGCTGGACGTCGACCACGGCACCTACCCGTTCGTCACCTCCTCCAGCTCCACGTCCGGCGGCGCCGCGACCGGCTCGGGCATCGGGCCCAACCGCATCGACCGCGTGATCGGCATCGTGAAGGCGTACACGACGCGCGTCGGCGCGGGCCCGTTCCCGACCGAGCTGTTCGACGAGTGGGGCGAGTTCCTCCGCGAGCGCGGCTTCGAGTTCGGCACGACGACCGGCCGCCCGCGCCGCACCGGCTGGTACGACGCGCCCGTCGCGCGCTACACGGCCCGCATCAACGGCGTCACGGACTTCGTCCTCACCAAGCTCGACACCCTCACCGGGATCGAGCGCATCCCGGTCTGCGTCGCCTACGACGTCGACGGCGTGCGCCACGACGAGGTCCCGTCCTCGCAGACCGACTTCCACCACGCGGTGCCGATCTACGAGGAGTTCCCCGGCTGGACCGAGGACATCAGCGGCGCCCGCACGTTCGAGGACCTCCCGAAGAACGCGCAGGACTACGTGCTCGCCCTGGAGGCCATCTCCGGGGCCCGCATCTCGGCGATCGGCGTCGGGCCGGCCCGCGACGAGATCGTCGTGCGGCACGACCTGGTGGACTAGGGGCGCGGGGCGGTCAGGCGCCGAGCAGCGCCTGGAGCTCCGGGTCGCTGCGCCGGCGTGCCCGTGCGGCGATCCGCCAGTCGAGCGATCCGAGCTCGTCGATGATCGTGGTGACGGCCCAGACGCGGTTCCGCTGACGGTTCGTGATGCGAAGCGTGATCCCCGCGTTCTCCACGCGCTCCAGCGCCTCGTAAGTGGCGGAGGTCGACCGTCCGATCCGGGCCTCGACCGACTCGGCGTCGAACACCGGGGTGTCCAGCAGGCCGTCGACGACCGCCGCCAGGGCACTGCCCGGTCGCGGTGAGAGCGCGGCCGTCCACTCGTCGGGGAGTGCGCGGATGACGCGAACGGACTCCAGCGCCTCCTCGGCCGCGATCCTGGTGGCGTCGGCGAGCTCGCGGACGATCGGCGTCGCTGCCCCGCGGCGGTACGCGGTCAGGAGGTCGAAGTAGCCGTCCTGGTCGGCGGCGAGTGCGGACGCGATCGGTGGCGTCGTGACGGATGTCATGCCCCGGCGGCGGTAGATCGCGCCGATCAGTGCCCGGCCGATGCGCCCGTTGCCGTCGGTGAACGGGTGGATCGACTCGAACTGCGCGTGGGCGATCGCAGCCTGCGCGATGACCGGGATGTCGTCGCGGTTCGCGAAGGCGACGAGGTCGTGGAGGAGCGGGAGGACCCGCTCGGGGGTAGGCGGGACGTGATCGGCGTCGATCGGCGAGAAGTCGCTGCCGCCGATCCAGTTCTGCATGTCGCGGGCCCGGCCGGCGTAGTGCGCCTCGCTCGGGTCGTCGGCGAGCAGCGTCCTGTGCGCGTCGAGCATCGCCTCGAGCGTGATGCGCCCAGTAGTCCCGGCGTCGTCGATCATCCGCATGATGGCGCGCGACGCCGAGACCATCGCAGTGGCGCTCGTGTTCGCCCGGACACCGGCGAGCGCGCGGGCGAAGTCCTCGGGGGTGGCCTCGATGTGCTCGATCTTGGACGAGGCGATCGACTCGGTGCGGATCAGGAAGGCGGAGATCGCGCCGACTCCCGGGCCGGTGTCGGCGTCGAGCGCGGTGAGGGCGCGGATGGCGGACTCCTGGGCGACCTGGACGGACGGGTCTCCGGCGTACACCCGGTCGGCGATGAACGGCGGGATGGTCGCATCGACGGACGTGAGCGTCCGGTCGGCGCGCGAGCCGCGCCCGCTCCGGCTGCGCCACGGAACGGTCTCGACGCCGTGCGAAGCCCAATCGCTCGCATCGCCCATCGTGCCCCCGATCCCGGAATAGTGACGTCGTTATTCCGATTCAAGCACCACAACCTGGAATAAGCGAGCGCTATTCCGGTTTTCACCCCGCAACCCGGAATAACGACCGCGCTATTCCGGCCTCCCTACCCCTCAGAACCACGTACTGAGCCGCGGCGGCACCGCCGTCCGGAACAACCGGTCGAGCGCCTCCGCGTCGCCGTGGAGGCGACCAGCCAGCGCCAGCCCGCGCGCCAGGTCGTGCCCGAGGTAGACGCTGCCGAGCGTCTCGACCGGCAGGGTGACGTCCGGGGCGTCGGTGGTCGACTCCACGCGCGCCTCGCCGTCCTCCACGATCAGCCGGTAGCGGCCATCGGCGAAGGCGAGCGCGTCGGTCACCTCCAGGACGAGGTCGCCGTCGCTCTCGTAGCGGCGGGCGGTGAGCGTCGCCGCGACGTCCAGGATGCGCACCCAGAGATGGTCCTGCACGCTCGTGATGCGTGCGCCGCGGATGTCCTGCACGAGAAGCTGCACCGGCTCGTCCACGCCACGCGTCCAGGCCTTCACCTCGGCGACGAGGTCCAGTTCGAGGAGGTAGCGCCAGAGGGCCGTGAGCGCGGCGTCGGTCGCGGCCGCCAGGTAGTTCACCTCCACGACGTGCCGGGAGAAGTCCTCCTCACCCCCACGCACCACGTAGCTGACGAAGCCCTCCGGCCGCCCGTCCGGGGAGTCGTAGCGCACCAGGAGGTACCGCGCCGCGTCGTCGTCGCCCTTCAGCGGACCGAGGAGGCGGTCGGCGAGGTACGGTTCGAGGCCGATCTCGCCCGGGCGGGAGGCCATGGCCTCGGCGAGGACGGCGCGGCCGGTCTCGCGGTACTCGTCGGGCGTGGTGAACGAGAGCAGTCCGGGAGTCGGGGCGCCGGTCCAGCGGACCCGCTTGGCGTCGACGCTCCAGCCGGTCGCGAACGTGGCCGGCCCGAAACCCTAGCGCCCGTAGATCGTGGACTCCGAGACGGTGAGGATGGCGGCGGGGACGCCGAGCGCGTGCGCCGTGCGCAGCTCCGCCCCGAGCAGCGCGGTCGCGACTCCCCGGCGGCGGTGGGTCGGCGCGACCGTGACGGAGCTGATCGCCCAGGAGTCGAGGCTGCCGCCGCCCGGGACGGTGAGCGGCGCGACCCAGGAGTTGACCGTGCCGACCGGCGTGCTGACGCGCTCGTCGTAGACGGCGGTCGTGCGCCGCCCGCCGAAGTTCGTCCGCGCCTCCTCCAGGACCTCCGCCGACGGCCGGCGCCCGTGAAAGCCGCGCATGTCAGCGACGATCCACGCGTCGAGAGCGGCGGTGTCGGCGAGGTCGACCAGGGCGAGCCGGAGGCCGGCCTCCGCCAGGTCCGCCGCCGAGCGCTCGTCCAGGGGTGCCGTGAGGTGCGTCTGGGTCATGGCTCCACCGTATCGGGGCGGTGTGACGGGCGAATAGGACCGTCAGCGCCCGGCCATCGCGTGCAGCACCGGCAGCAGCGCGCCCGGCGCGGCCTCCAGCGCCGACGTGAAGAACGCCGCGTCCGCAGCCTCCACCGACCCGATGGCCGCCTCCGCTTCCGCGGCACCCGAAGCCGTCACGCGCAGCACCTTCGCGCGGCTGTCCGCCGGGTCCGGCGTGCGCTCCAGCAGCCCTTTGGCGACCAGCCGCCGCACGACCTCCGAGGTCATCCGCGGATCGGACCCGGTCTGCTCGGACAGCCGCGCCTGGCTCGGGCTCTCGGACTGCCCGTTCAGCCACCACACGGAGGCCAGCAGCACGAACTGCGCGTGCGTGAGGTCGTGCGGCCGCAGCGCCTCCACCATCGCGCGCTGCCAGCGGAGCGTGGCGTGCCAGAGGAGGAAGCCCGGGCTGGTCGCCGGGCCCTCGGGGAAGTCCGTCATGCGTCCAGTCTGCTCTGTTCCGCCCGGCGCTCCGCCTCGGCCAGCAGGGCGGCGAGCGATTCGGGGAAGTCGGCGCTGATCTGCGGGCCCAGCTCGGGGGCGACCGCGTCGGCTGCGGCGCCGTCGATCGTGAGCGAGTACCGCACGAGCGTGCCCGCGGCGTCGTCCTCCAGGTCGTAGCGGAAGGTCAGCCGCACGTCGCCCACATCGGTCACGTCGGCGTAGACGCGACCCTCCTCCAGCACGTCGATGCGGGAGCGGATGGGGTCCTGCCCGGCGGGCGTCACCGTGAGCTCGGTGCCGACGGCGAACGGCCCGTGGAGCTCGAACCGGTCGGCGCCGTCGTAGCTCAGCGTCCCGGTGTGGAGGTCGCGGACGGCCTCCCAGACCCGGTCGCGGGGGAGCGTGGTGACGGCGGTCTCCTGGGTGGTCCACATGAGGTGTCTCCTTTGCTCTGCGTGTAGATAATCTATGCATAGAGTAAACCCGGATCGTCGTTCCCGCAACCCTCCGCCCGGTAGGGTCGGAGCATGGCTGAGAACGAGTCGACCGTGCAGGCGCTGGAGCGGCTGCGGAGCATCCGGCAGAGCATCGACAACATCGACGCGGCCGTCATCCACATGCTCGCCGAGCGGTTCAAGTTCACCCAGCAGGTCGGCGCTCTGAAGGCCGAGCACGGCCTCCCCCGGCCGACCCTGAGCGTGAGCGCGAGCAGATCCAGCGCCTCCGGGTGCTCGCCGAGGAGAGCCATCTCGATCCCGCGTTCGCCGAGAAGTTCCTCAATTTCATCGTGGCGGAGGTCATCCACCACCACGAGCGCATCGCCTCCGAGAACGGCCGTTAGGGCGGTGGCCTGGGACCCCGCGGAGCTCCCCGACGCCCACGGCACGACTGTCGTCATCACCGGCGGCAACGCCGGCGTGGGCTACTTCACGGGTGAGCAGCTCGCCCGGGCCGGCGCCCGTGTTGTGCTCGCCTGCCGGGACCAGGAGCGAGCGGAGGCCGCCGTCGCGGCGATCCGCCGGCGTGTCCGCGGCGCAAGGGTGGAGGCCACCCCGCTCGACCTGACGGATCACGCCTCCATCGACGCCCTGGCCGACGCCCTGCTCGAACGCGAGCGGGTGGACGCCCTCGTGCTCAACGCGGGGATGGTGCACCCGCCGCGCGAGCGCCGCACCGACCGCTACGGCAACGAGCTGGTCCTCTCCACGAACGTGCTCGGCCACTTCCGCCTCGTCGCCCGCGCGTTGCCCGCCCTGGAGCGCGGCGAGGGCGCGCGGATCGTCTCGCTCGGGTCGCTCGCGAGCCGGCTGGGAACGCTCCGACTGGACGACCTCCAGCTCGAACGGTCGTACACGTCGTGGCGGGCGTACTCCGGTTCGAAGATCGCCGCGCAGGTGTTCGGGTTCGAGTTGGAGCGCCGGCTCCGGGCCGCCGGCAGCGCGGTGACCAGCCTGGTCGTGCACCCCGGCTACTCGACCTCCGGCCGCACGCCCGGCGTCCACGGCGTCAACCAGCCGAGCCGGGCCAAGCGCTTCGCCGACAACCTCCAGGCGGCGTGGACGCAGGGCAAGGACCACGGTGCGTGGGTGCCGGTGCGTGCTGTGCTCGACCCGACGCTGACCGCCGACGGCTACCTCGGACCTGCCGGGCTCACCAAGGGCGCCCCGGCGGCCGGCCGGGCGACGCGGTCGTCACGCTCGCCGCGGACCGGGGCGCGACTGTGGCCGCTGCTGGAGGCCGCGTCGGGTCAGGAGTTCACGGTCCGCTGACGGGCGGACGGTTCGCGCTTCAGTCGTCGACCACGATGGAGAGCAGCCGCTGCCCCTCCGGGACCTTGGCGCGAAGGGCGTCACGCGCGGCCGGATAGTCGGCCCCGTCCGCCTCGATGAGCTGCGTCGCCGACGCCCGGATGACCGCGGTCGCGATCACGCGCCCGCCGCGGGGCATCGCGTTGTGCACCTGCAGCAGCTCGAACCCGTCCGGCACCTGCTCCTCCACGAGCGCGCGTGCGGTCTCGGCGTCGTCCGCCTCGGCGGTCAGGTCGCGGGTCTCGGTGGTCTGCGTCAGGCCGTGCACTCTCATCGCACGCAACGCTACCCGAATCCCTGTACATCAGTATCCTGGGCGCGCTCCCAGCGGACGCTCAGTCCGGTCGACTGGGCTGTGCTCATGGACATCGCCTACACCGCCATCGCGCACGCCTCCGGAGGCGGTCGCGACGGCCACGTCCGCAGCGAGGACGACCTGCTCGACCTGGACACCCGCCCGCCGCGCGAGCTCGGCGGCTCGGGCGAGGGCACCAACCCCGAACAGCTCTTCGCGGCCGGTTTCGCGGCGTGCTTCCTGAGCGCCATCCACGCGGTGGGCCGCGCGCACAAGCTGGACACGTCCGACTCCGCCGTCTCGGCGAGCGTGGGCATCGGCGACAACGGCGCGGGCGGCTACGGCCTCACGGTCGAGCTGGACGTCTACATCCCGCGCCTCGGCCGGGAGACGGCGGAGGAGACGATGGAGAAGGCCCACCACGTCTGCCCCTACTCCAACGCGACGCGCGGCAACGTTCCGGTCAAGCTGACGCTGGTCGACTGACCGCGTCCCGCTCCGGTCGCGGCGTCAGCCCGCCGCGACCCGCCCGACCTTCTCGGTCTTGTCCCAGCGCGCCTCGGCGCCGGCCAGCTCCTTGAGGTAGGAGTCGAACGTGATCGCGCAGAGCAGCGACCCGTATCCCGCCAGGTAGATGAGCGTGGGCGCCAGCCAGCGTCCCGCGCGCGTGCGCTCCGCCCGCCGGGCGAGCCAGGCGGCGACCATCGAGAACGGGATCCAGATGTAGATCGCGAGCGTCAGGATGAACAGCGCCTCGGTGCTCAGCGTGATCCCGAACAGGCCGGGCAGCCAGACCAGGGTGATCGGCGGGAACAGCGCCGTGATCATCACGAGCATGTTGATGATGCCGGGGAACAGCAGGATGTGGCCGAGCTCCTTGCGACTCGTCTTCGCGTCCGTGAGCGAGCCGAGGATGAGCACGAACAGGTAGGCGAGCGACGCCGAGATCCAGAGGACGCGGAAGACGGTCGCAGCCAGCTCGTTCTGCAGGAAGAGCAGCCCGGCGAGCCCGATGGCCGAGGTGACCATGATCAGCGGCAGCAGCCACAGGCTGAACCAGACGATGCCGAACGTCCACGCGCCGAGGTGATGCTCGCGAGAGGGACGGAACCAGACCTTCGAGTAGCGCGAGGTGACCGACACGTTGCCGCGCGCCCACCGCAGCCGCTGCTTCCAGAGCGCGTCGACCGCGCGCGGCTCCTCGGCCAGGACGTGCGCGTGCGGCTCGAACACGACCTTCTTGCCGTGGAGCTGCGTCTCGAAGGTGGTGATGGTGTCCTCGGCGAGCGTGGAGGTGTCCACGCGGCCGCCGATGGCGACCAGGTTCTCCCGGGTGTGGAGCTGGGCGCCGCCGGCGAGGCAGGCCTGCGCGCCGAGCACGTTCTGCGCGCGCCGGGCCGCGGGCTGCGAGAGCACGTACTCCACACTGACGAACTTGGTGAGGTAGTTGCGGTCGCGGCTGCCCTCGCGGATGTACGCCGACACGGCGCCGACTTCGGGGTCGGCCAGGTGCCGGGTCATCCGCCGCAGCGAGTCGGGCAGGTAGATGACGTCGGCGTCCATGATGAGGAGCGCCTCCATCCAGTCCTCGGCCAGGATGCGCTCGATGCCGTGGTTGAGGGTGTGCGCCTTGCCCTGGCCGCCCTGGTCCCGGCGCAGCAGGAACACGCTGCCCGGATACTGCTCGGCGCGGGCGCGCACGACGACGGGGGTGTCGTCGGTGCTCGCGTCGTCCACCACGTAGATCCGCAGCGCGTCCTTCGGGTAGTCGAGGCTCATCAACCGGTCGATGGAGGCGCCGATCACCGCGCCCTCGTTCCAGGCCGGCACGACGATGGCGACGCGCGGGAGGTAGGGCGCGGCCTTCTTGTAGTGGTTGATCCAGGCGTGGAACGGGATGACGACGAACGTCGCCGCTGCCGCGATCACGGGGACGAGCCCGGTCAGCGCCAGGATCAGGCAGACGACGACGCCGATCCACTCCAGCACGCCCAGCACGTCCACGCCGCTCCCCTTCGTCTCCGATCAGAATACTCGGCGGTTCTGCCCCTGCAGGCCTCCGGTGTCTATGCGGCGAACTCGCCGTCCTCGACGGCCTGGCGCACCGTCAGGTAGTCCGCGTGGGCCTGGTCGGCGTACGAGAAGGCCCACTCGACCACGGCCGTGTCGAACGCCGCACCGCTGCCGAGGTAGCCGGCGATGAACGATGCGGCCGGGGACTGCGCGTGGGCACGTGCGAGCACGGTGGCGCACGCATCGATGTAGTCGGCGAACGGCCGGAAGCCGAGCGTCTCGGTCTCGATCGAGACGTTCTGATCGCGGAACTGCCGGACGTAGTACGCGTGGCCGCCCGCGTTCACGTACCCGAGGAACGGATCGCTGACCGCTTGCAGGACCCGCTGGTTGGCGACGACGCGATGACCGTGCTCATCACGGTGCGCGCGGTCGTCGAACGCCGGGGCACGTCCGGCGGTCGCACCGCCGAACTCGACCGCGACGGACTCGGTCGCCTCCTTCACCTGGAGCACCAACGGCTCACCGGCCGGCCCGGTCAGGACGATGATGTAGCAGCGCGTTCCCACACTGCCGACGCCGACGACGCGGCGGGCCGCATCCGTCGCGACGTACTGCGACAGCAGGACCGCGATGTCCGCGGGGACCGTTTCGAGGTAGGCGCGGATGATCTCGAGCACGTTCTGCTCTGCGGCGTCCGGGACATGCGCGAGCACGGGCGGGTCCTCGACGATCGTCATCGCGCCGTCCGCCGCGCGACGCATGATCTTGCGCGCGACCCGTGCGGAGGTGCGCCGAGCCGCCGCTTCGACCGCGCGGTCGATCACCCGCTGCGACGACGAGGCACGCCGGCCCCTGCTCACATCGGCGCGGAGGTAGTAGCGCTCCAGGACGCCGAGCCCGGTCATCTGCCGCAGGGCGGTGCGGTAGGCGGCGGCGGCCTCCAGCGTGACGGCCTTGACCTTCGGGTCGGGGAACCCGCGCTGGCGCGCTGCCAGCACCACGCTGGTGAGGAAGCGCTTCAGGTCCCACTCCCACGGGCCGTAGGCGGACTCGTCGAAGTCGTTGAGGTCGAAGACCAGAGTGCGCTCCGGTGACGCGTAGATCCCGAAGTTGGCGACGTGCGCGTCGCCGCAGATCGTCACGTCGACGCCGGTCCGCGGAGCGTTCGCAAGGTCCGCCGCCTGGATGGCCGCCGATCCCCGGTAGAAGGCGAACGGGTTCGCGGTCATCCGCTCCAGCCGCAGCGGGATCAGCTCGGCGACGCGGTGCTCGTGCTGCCGCTTGAGGATGCCGACCGGGTCGCGGCCGGTCGCGGGCGAGTACTCGCCGTGCACGCCGCGCGGCACCCGCGACCGGGCGTCCTTGCCGGCCTGGTGGAGGTCGGCCGCGCTTCGGAGAGCGTCGTGATCGAAACGGAGATGGCCCTCTACGGCAGTCACGGCGGCGCCCCTCCCATCGGTCGTGCGTGGCACAAGCCTAGAGGGAGGAGCGACCGCCGCTGCGTCAGCTCCGCGCCGGGCCTCCGAGAGTCCCGCCGGCCGCCAGCCGCATCAGATCGGAGCCGAGGTCGATCCCCAGCTCGTTGCCGCCGGCCGAGCCGAACTCGTGCTGGTAGCTGTTCCACGACGTGTCCTTGATGCGGGCCTCCACGCCGGTCTCCATGAGGACGACCAGCTCGCGCGCCGCGCGGTCGATCCGCTTGCCGAGGGAGTTGTCCTGCCAGTCCTCGGTCGAAGCGAAGACCGAGGTCGGCGCGGTCATCGTCCGCAGGTAGGCGAACATCGAGCGCATCTGCTCGTCGACGACCAGCGCGTGCCTGGCCGTCCCGGCGGTCGCGCCGAGGATGACCGGCTTCGCGATCAGGAGGTCGTTGTCGAGCACCTGGAAGAACGAGCTGAACAGCCCGCTCGGGCCCGCCTTGTAGACCGGCGCGGTCGCGATGATGCCGTCCGCCGCCGCGAGCGCCTCGATGGCCGCTGTGAAGCGCGGGCCGAGGTGGCCGGACGCGAGCGCGCCGGACAACTCGGGGAGCAGTTCCCGCAGGTCGAGGTTCTGCGTCTCGACCGTGTGGCCGTCGCGCTGGGCGGCGGCCTCCACGCGCAGGGCGAGGCGGTCGGCGAGCATCTTGGTGGACGACGGGTCGCTGACGCCCGCGTTGACGACGACCACCCGGAACGGGCGCTGGTCGGTGCTGGTCATGGTGTCCTTCTCTCGCAATCGAAGCGTGAACCGGTCGCTCAGAGCGCCGGGTAGTCCGCCTGGAACTCCTCGGAGGAGTCCTGGTAGGGGGAGGCGCCGGTCACGTTGTCGCCGCGGTTGGCGTTCGGGCGCGGCTGGCGCGGCGCGGCGTCGCCGTACTTGGCCGCGACGAGCGACGCGTGCGTGGGCGCCTCGGGGGTCTCCGGGTCCTTGCGGGCCTCGGTCTCCTTGCGGAGCACGGGGATGACCTCCTCGCCGAGCAGGTCGAGCTGCTTCAGCACCGTCTTCAGCGGCAGGCCGGCGTGGTCCATCAGGAACAGCTGGCGCTGGTAGTCGCCGGCCCACTCGCGGAAGGTCAGCGTCTTGTCGATGACCTCCTGCGGGCTGCCCACGGTCAGCGGGGTCGCCTCGGTGAACTCCTCCATCGTCGGGCCGTTGCCGTAGACCGGGGCCTCGTTGAAGTAGGGGCGGAACTCCTTCTTGGCCTCCTGCGAGGTCTTCGCGATGTAGGCCTGGCCGCCGAGCCCGACGATCGCCTGCTTGGCGGTGCCGTGGCCGTAGTGCTCGAAGCGCTCGCGGTAGAAGGCGATCAGGCGCTGGTAGTGCTCCTTCGGCCAGAAGATGTTGTTCGCGAAGAAGCCGTTGCCGTAGTACGCGGCCTGCTCGGCGATCTCCGGGGTGCGGATGCTGCCGTGCCAGACGAACGGGGGCACGTCGTCGAGCGGGCGCGGGGTGGAGGTGAAGCCCTGCAGCGGCGTGCGGAACTTGCCCTCCCAGTCCACGACGTCCTCGTGCCACAGCCGGTGCAGCAGGTTGTAGTTCTCGAGCGCGAGCGGCAGGCTCTGGCGGATGTCCTGGCCGAACCACGGGTACACCGGGCCGGTGTTGCCGCGCCCGAGCATGAGGTCCATGCGGCCCTTCGACAGGTGCTGCAGCATCGCGTACTCCTCGGCGAGGCGCACCGGGTCGTTCGTGGTGATCAGGGTGGTGGAGGTCGTCACGATCAGCCGCTCGGTGAGGGCGGCGATGTGCGCGAGCAGGGTGGTGGGCGACGAGGAGAAGAACGGCGGGTTGTGGTGCTCGCCGATCGCGAAGACATCCAGGCCGACCTCCTCCGCGTGCGTGGCGATCTTCACGATCGCGTCGATGCGCTCCGCCTCGCTCGGGGTCTCGCCCGAGACCGGGTCGCGGGTGATGTCGCTGACGGAGAAGATTCCGTACTGCATTGCTGGCTCCTCAGGTTCGTTCTCGCCGTATCTATGCAAACGCATATAACGACGCCGAGCTGGAAGTATTCCCGGCGGGTGGGACCAGCATGGCGCATCGGACGGAAGCGAGCCAGGATCGCGGTGAGGCGTATATCACACGCCAGGCTTTTCTCAGTTGGATCGGGCAAGCTGGCTGCTATGGGGGAGCAGGAAGAATCGAATCGTTCACGTCGTCGCGGTGCGTCCGCGGCGGCCTTCGTCGGGCTCAGCGTGATGATGGCCGGGGTGCTGGTCAGCGCGATGGTGGCGCCGGTGGTCGCCGTCGCGGGGGTCGCGACGGAGACCGGCATCCATCTCTTCGAGACGATGCCCGAGGCGCTGACCGTGGACGCGCTCGCGCAGACGACCGACATCTACGCGAAGGACCGCGACGGCACGCCGGTGCTGCTGGCGTCGGTCTACGAGCAGAACCGCAAGAACGTGGGCTGGGATGACATCTCCCCGTTCGTCAAGGACGCGCTGACCGCCACCGAGGACCCGCGGTTCTACACGCACGGCGGCGTCGACATCCCGTCCGCACTGCGGGCCGCGATCGGCAACGCGTCGTCCGGCACGGTGGGCTCCGGGGCGTCGACCATCACGATGCAGTACGTCAAGAACATCCTGATGCAGCGTGCGGAGGCGATCCGCGACAAGGACAAGCGCACGGCCGCCTATAAGGAGGCCACCAAGACCAGCATGGACAGGAAGCTTCGCGAGATGCGCCTGGCCATCGGGCTCGAGAAGTCGCTCCCGAAGGACCAGATCCTGCTGGGCTACCTCAACATCGCGCACTTCGGGGGCTCCGTGTACGGCATCGAGGCCGCCGCCGAGTACTACTTCGGCGTGACGGCGGCAGAGCTGACGCTCGCCCAGGCCGCCGCCCTCGTCGCGACGGTCAACGCGCCCAACGACCTCCGCATCGACGACCCGGACAACATCGGCGACAACAGGTTCCGCCGCGACAACGACGTCCTCGCCGCCATGCTGGAGGAGAAGAGGATCACCCAGGCGCAGCACGACGAGGCGGTCGCCGCCCCGATCGAGCCGAACATCACACCGCCGTCCACCGGCTGCGTCACCGCGAACCCACTCGGCGCCGGCTTCTTCTGCGACTACGTGCAGCGCGTGATCGAGAACGAGAAGATCCTGCCGGACGCCACGGACCCGACGTACAGCAGCTTCAAGCGGGGCGGCTACGACATCTATACGACCCTCGACCTCGACCTCCAGGCGTCCGCCGTCGCGGCCGTCGACGCCTACGTGCCGCACGCGACGGAGGTCCTCGACCTCGGCTCGTCGCTGGTCACGGTGGAGCCTGGCACCGGCCGCATCCTCGCGATGGCACAGAACAAGGACTTCAACGCCGACCCGGACGAGACGTCGCCGGAGAACACAGCCGTGAACTACAGCACCGACTTCGACTACGGCGGGTCGAACGGCTTCCAGGCCGGTTCGACGTACAAGGTCTTCACCCTGGCCGAGTGGCTGAAGGACGGGCGCTCGCTCAACGACGTCGTGAACGGCGATTCGCGCGCGCTCAACCTGTCGTCCTTCAAGGACTCCTGCCAGGGATCGGGCTCCGGCACGTACTCCCCGAAGAACGACGGCGGCCAGAAGCCGGGGAACATCTCAGTGCGCGCGGCGACCGCGGGCTCGGTGAACGGCGCCTACTTCTCGATGGCGCAGAAACTCGACCAGTGCGAGATCCGCAAGACGGCGGAGGCCTTCGGCGTGAAGCGCGCCGACGGCAAGCCGCTGACCTCCTTCGTCTCCGATGTCCTCGGCACCAATGAAGTCGCGCCGGTGCGGATGGCCGCCGCCTTCGCGGGGATCGCGAACGAGGGCGTCTACTGCGCCCCGATCGCGATCGACCGCATCGTCGCGCCGGACGGCGCCGAGGTCCCTGTGCCGGCGTCCTCCTGCTCGGAGGCCGTGAGCCCGGAGGTCGCCGCGACGATGGCGTCCGCGCTTCAGAGCGTCACGCGCGGCGGCACGGGATCGGCGTCGAACCCGAACGACGGTGTCCCTGTGTTCGGGAAGACCGGCACGACCGACTCCGAGAAGGACACCTGGTTCGTGGGCTCCACCACTCGCCTGACCACCGCGGTCTGGGTCGGCAACGTGACCGGCGACGTGTCGCTGCGGCGGACCAAGGTCGGCGGCATCCAAGCCGACCAGCTCCGCCACCGGGTCTGGAAGCAGTACATGACGGCCGCGAACACCGTGCATCCGGGGGAGGGCTTCCCCGAGGCGACCGGGCGTCCCGTGAGGGACTAGCCGCCGCGTCCGATTTCCGCCGGTCGGCGTCGGTGGCGGGCAGTAGCCTCGACGAGTGAAGGTCGCTCTGCAGTTCGTCGCCATGGGTCTCGTCTGGGGCGCCAGCTTCCTGTTCATGAAGGTGGCGCTGGAGGGCGTCTCGTTCGGGCAGGTGGCGTGGGCGCGGCTCGTGTTCGGGGCGCTGACCCTCGGGGTCATCGTGCTCGTCACGCGCAGCCGGCTCCCGAAGCAGCCGATCGTCTACCTGCACTTCGCGGTCGTGGCGGTCACCTACTGCGTCGTGCCGTACCTGCTGTTCGCGTGGGCCGAGCAGTACGTGTCCTCCAGCCTCGCCAGCATCTACAACGCGGTCACCCCGATCACGACCGCGATCCTCGCGACCGCCGCGTTCCGGGTCGAGAAGCTCAACCGGGACCAGGTGCTCGGCGTGCTCGTGGGCGTCGTCGGTGTGGTCGTCGTGGTCGGCCCGTGGTCGATCGCGGCGCTGTCGGGGAGTGTGTGGGGGCAGCTCGCGTGCCTCGGCGCCGTCACCTGCTACGGCTTCAGCTTCGGGTACATCCGGAGGTTCATCAGCCACCGGGACATCCCGGCGACGTCGGTCGCGTTCCTCAACATCGGGCTCGCGGCCGTGATCATGCTGCTGCTGACACCGGTCGTGGCGCTGTCGCCCATCGTGTTCAGCTGGCCGGTGCTGCTCAGCCTGCTGGCGCTGGGCGCGCTCGGGACGGGCGTGGTCTACATCTGGAACATGAACGTGCTGCGCGCGTGGGGACCCACGGCGACGTCGGGCGTGACCTACGTGACGCCGGTGGTCGGCGTCGCGCTCGGCATCCTGGTGCTCGGCGAGCACCTGAGCTGGAACGAGCCCGTCGGCGCCGCCATCGTGCTGTGCGGCATCCTGCTGACCCAGCAGCGCGTGCGCCTCTTCACCCGCCGCCAGGCCGAGCTCGTCGCCGACTGACGAACGAACTGACAGAACACGCCGCCTGGGACGAAGCCGAGGCGGCGTGTTCTGTCAGTTGGATCGCGGCTACGCGACCGTCGGGCCGAAGTGCTCGGGGAGCGTGGAGCGGTGGACGCCGCGCAGTTCCTCGATCCCGACGGTGAAGAGGTCCTGCACCTCCAGCACGGGCTGGGCGCCGACCTCGGCGTCGGTGACGCCGATGCGGAGCAGCGGCACGCCGCGTCCCTCGCAGAGCCCGCGGAACTTCACGTCGTCCTCACGCGGAACCGAGACGATGACGCGGGCGGTGGACTCGCTGAACAGCGCGGTCGCGGCGTCCACGCCGTCGCGCTCCTGCACCTCGCCGAGCCAGACGCGGGCGCCGACGCCGAAGCGCATCACGCTCTCGGCCAGCGCCTGGGCGAGGCCGCCGTCCGCGAGGTCGTGCGCCGACGAGACGAGGCCCTCGACCGAGGCCGCGTGCAGCGTCTCGGCCAGGGTGCGCTCCGCCGCGAGGTCGACCGCGGGCGGGCGGCCGCCGAGGTGGCCGTGGATCGTGCCGGCCCACGCGGAGCCGTCGAGCTCCTCGCGGGTGATGCCGAGCAGGTAGATGTTCTCGCCCTCGTCCTGCCAGCCGGCGGGGATGCGGCGGGCGACGTCGTCGATCACGCCGAGCACGCCGACGACGGGGGTCGGGAAGATCGGGGTGTCACCGGTCTGGTTGTAGAACGACACGTTGCCGCCGGTGACCGGGACCTCCAGCTCCAGGCAGGCGTCGGAGAGGCCCTCCACCGCCTGCGAGAACTGCCACATGACCTCGGGGTTCTCCGGGCTGCCGAAGTTCAGGCAGTCGGTGACCGCGGCGGGCACCGCGCCGGAGGCCGCCACGTTGCGGTAGGCCTCCGCGAGCGCCAGCTTGGCGCCCTGCTTGGGGTCGAGCTGGCAGTACCTGCCGTTGGCGTCGGTCGCGATGGCGAAGCCGAGGCCGCTCTCCTCGTCCACGCGGATCATGCCGGAGTCGTCCGGGAAGGAGAGGGCGGTGTTGCCGCCCACGAAGTAGTCGTACTGGTCGGTGATCCAGCTCTTGTCGGCCAGGTTGGCGCTGCCGAGGAGGGCGAGCACCTGCTCGCGCAGCTCGTCGCCGGTCGTCGGGCGCGCCAGGACGGAGGCGGTGTCGGCCTGGAGGGCGTCGATCCAGGTCGGGTAGGCGACCGGGCGCTCGTACACCGGGCCGTCCACGGCGACGGTGCGCGGGTCGACGTTGACGATCTCCTCGCCCTTCCAGTTGATGACGAGGCGGCCGGTCTCGGTGACCTCGCCCAGCACGCTGGTCTCGACATCCCACTTGGCGGTGACGGCGAGGAAGGCGTCGAGCAGCTCGGGCTTGACGACCGCCATCATGCGCTCCTGGCTCTCGGACATGAGGATCTCCTCCGCCGTGAGCGTGGGGTCGCGCAGCAGGACCTTGTCGAGCTCGACGAACATGCCGCCGTCGCCGTTGGACGCGAGCTCGCTGGTCGCGCACGAGATGCCCGCGGCGCCGAGGTCCTGGATGCCCTCCACGAGCTTGTCGCGGAACAGCTCCAGGCAGCACTCGATGAGCACCTTCTCGGCGAACGGGTCGCCGACCTGCACGGCAGGGCGCTTGGTCGGCCCGCCCTCGGAGAACGTGTCGGAGGCCAGGATGCTCGCGCCGCCGATGCCGTCGCCGCCGGTGCGGGCGCCGAACAGGACGACCTTGTTGCCCGCGCCAGACGCGTTGGCGAGGTGCAGGTCCTCGTGGCGCAGCACGCCGACCGAGAGCGCGTTGACCAGCGGGTTGCCCTGGTACACGGAGTCGAAGTAGGTCTCGCCGCCGATGTTCGGGAGGCCGAGGCAGTTGCCGTAGAACGAGATGCCCGAGACGACGCCGTGCACGACGCGCGCGGTGTCCGGGTCGTCGATGCGGCCGAACCGGAGCTGGTCCATGACCGCGACCGGGCGCGCGCCCATCGAGATGATGTCGCGGACGATGCCACCGACGCCGGTCGCGGCGCCCTGGAACGGCTCGATGTACGACGGGTGGTTGTGCGACTCCACCTTGAAGGTGACCGCCCAGCCCTCGCCGACGTCCACGACGCCCGCGTTCTCGCCCATGCCGACCATGAGGTTCTTCTTCATCGCCGGCGAGACCTTCTGGCCGAACTGGCGCAGGTAGATCTTGGACGACTTGTAGGAGCAGTGCTCCGACCACATCACCGAGTACATCGCCAGCTCGCCCGAGGTGGGGCGGCGGCCGAGGATCTCCCGGATCTGCGCGTACTCGTCCTCCTTGAGGCCGAGCGCCGCGAACGGCTGCTCCTTCTCCGGAGTCGCGGCGGCGTTCGCGACGGTGTCGACGACATGCTGGACGGTGGTGTCGGTCACGCGGGCACTCCAGGCTGCTGGCGGTGGCGGGGGATGGAATCCAGTCTACCGGCGCTCAGGGGCACGCTGTCCCGGGCGGGTGGCAGGATGTGGACGGGTGCCGCTGTGCACAGACCGCTGCCGGACGAAAGGCACGACCATGCAGATCCCACGACCGTCGCAGGAGACGATGGAGCTGTTCCGCTCGGTGGTGCCGGACGCTCGCGGCGTCGAGGTCAAGCCGATGTTCGCCAACCTGGGCGCGTTCGTGAACGGCAACATGTTCGCCGGGCTGTTCGGCGAGAGCGTCGGCGTGCGCCTGCCCGACGACGCCGTGCGGGAGGAGCTGCAGGCGATCGACGGTACCGGACCATACGGCCCGGCCGAGCGCCCGATGGGCGGCTACGTCTCCCTCCCCGACGCCTGGCGCGACGACCCCGACCGCCTCCGCGAGTGGATCGGCGTCGCCCTGGAGCAGGTCGGCCGGATGCCGCCGAAGGAGAAGAAGCCGCGCAAGCCGGCGAAGCCGCGGGTCCCGAAGGACTGACGCGATCGAAGGGCACGTAAACGCCCCTAAAAGCGCGTTCTAGGGGCGTTCACGTGCCCTTCGGCGGCTGGGCTATGCGGTCGGGACGGCCGCGCGGGTGAGCTGGTCGACGTCCCGTGCCGCGCCCTGGTCCGCGGACAGCGTCATCGCGGCGTACGCCCGCAGCGCCGCCGACACCGGCCGCTCCCGGTCCAGCGGACGGAACCCGCGGCCCGATGCCAGCGCCTCCCGCCGCGCGTCGAGTTCGGCGTCGGAGACCTCCAGCCGGATGCTGCGCGCCGCGACGTCGATCGTGATCGTGTCGCCGTCCTCCACCAGTGCGATCGCGCCACCCGCGGCCGCCTCGGGCGAGACGTGCCCGATCGAGAGGCCCGAGGTCCCGCCGGAGAACCGGCCGTCCGTGATGAGCGCGCACTTCGCGCCGAGCCCCCGGCCCTTCAGGAACGAGGTCGGGTACAGCATCTCCTGCATCCCCGGCCCGCCGCGCGGACCCTCGTAGCGCACGACCACCACGTCGCCGGCCTGCACGCGCTTGGTCAGGATGGCGTCGACCGCCTCCTCCTGCGACTCGACCACCACGGCCGGGCCGGAGAAGACCAGGATGCTCGGGTCCACGCCCGCGGTCTTCACCACCGAGCCGTCCGGCGCGAGGTTGCCGCGGAGGATGGCGAGGCCGCCGTCCGCCGAGTGCGCGTGCGCGACATCCCGGATCACGCCGGTCGCGCCGTCGGTGTCCAGCGACTCCCAGCGCTCGGACTGCGACGACGCCTGTGCCGAGCGCACCCCGCCGGGGGCCGCGTGGAAGAGCTCGATCGCCTCCGCCGTCGCCGAGCCGCCGCGGATGTCCCAGTCCGCCAGCCACTCCTCCAGCGACGGCGCGTGGATGCTGTGCACCCCGCGGTCGAGCAGTCCGGCGCGGTCGAGTTCGCCGAGCAGTGCGGGGACGCCGCCCGCCCGGTGAACGTCCTCCACCAGCGCCGCGCCGTTCGGCGCGACCTTGCTGAGGCACGGGACGCGGCGGGACAGCCGGTCGATGTCGTCCAGGTCGTAGTCGATGCCGCCTTCGCGGGCGGCGGCGAGCAGGTGCAGGATCGTGTTGGTCGAGCCGCCCATCGCGATGTCGAGCGCCATCGCGTTGCCGAAGGCCTCCCGGGTGGCGATCGAGCGGGGCAGCACGGACGCGTCCTCGCCGTCGTAGTACCGGTGCGCGAGCTCGACGGCGGTCGCGCCCGCCTTCTCGTAGAGCGCCCGGCGCGCGGTGTGGGTGGCGAGGGTGGAGCCGTTGCCGGGGAGGCCGAGGCCGAGCGCCTCGACCAGGAAGTTCATCGAGTTGGCGGTGAACATGCCCGAGCACGAGCCGCAGGTCGGGCAGGCGGCCTCCTCGACCCGCAGCAGGTCCTCGTCGGAGATGGCGTCGTTCGCCGAGTCGGCCATCGCGGAGATGAGGTCGAGCTTGCGGACCGTGCCGTCCACGAGCACCGTGCGGCCGCCCTCCATCGGGCCGCCGGAGACGAACACGGTCGGGATGTTCAGCCGCAGCGCGGCCAGCAGCATCCCTGGCGTGATCTTGTCGCAGTTGGAGACGCAGACCAGGGCGTCGGCGCAGTGCGCGTTGACCATGTACTCGACCGAGTCGGCGATCAGCTCGCGCGACGGCAGCGAGTACAGCATCCCGCCGTGGCCCATCGCGATGCCGTCGTCCACCGCGATCGTGTTGAACTCGCGCGGGATGCCGCCGGCGGCCTGGACCGCCTGCGACACGATGCGGCCGACCGGCTGGAGGTGGGTGTGGCCGGGGACGAACTCGGTGAAGCTGTTCGCGACGGCGACGATCGGCTTGCCGAAGTCCTCGCGGGCGACGCCGGCGGCGCGCAGCAGTGCGCGGGCGCCGGCCATGTTGCGGCCGTGGGTGACAGTGCGGGAGCGGAGAGCGGGCATGCTCCCATGCTCCGGGTGTGCCGGCGGGGGTGGAAGACGGCGTCACTACTAGTAGTGAGAGCACTAGTATCGACACGTGGACGCCGAGGGAGCACGCGCGGAGCTGGGCCGCTTCCTGCGCAGCCGCCGCGAGCAGGCGCCGCGCGCCGACTACGGGCTCCCGCCGGTCGGCAGGTCGCGTGACCGGGGCCTGCGCCGCGAGGAGGTCGCCTACCTCTCCGGCGTCAGCGTCACCTGGTACACCTGGCTCGAACAGGGCCGGCCGATCAACCCCTCCCGCTCGGTGCTCGACGCGGTCGCGCGCACTCTGCGGCTGTCGTCCTCCGAGCACGAGTACCTGCTGTCGCTCGCCGGCTTCGGCCTCCCGGCGCCCGATCGCACCCGGCTGGTGGAGGACGCCCCGGCCCACGTGCAGCGCCTGCTCGACGCGCTCGGGGACAACCCGGCCTTCGCGCTCGCGCCGGACTGGGGGATCGCCGGCTGGAACCGGGCATACACCCGGCTGTACCCGAACGTCGCGCGCGTGCCGCGCGAGGACCGCAACCTGCTCTGGCTCGTCTACACCGACCCGGCGGTGCGCGAGCTGCTGCCGGACTGGGAGGAGACGAGCGCGCGCTTCCTGGCGGAGTTCCGCGCCGAGACGGGCACGCGCGCGGGCGACCCCGCGGTGCGCGCGCTCGTGGAGCGGCTGCGCACGGCGAGCCCGGAGTTCCGGGAGGCCTGGGAACGCTACGACATCCGCGGGTTCGCCTCGCGGGAGCGGCGCTTCCGGCATCCGCGCGACGGAGAGGTGCGGCTGGAGCACCACCAGCTCACCCCGACCGACCACCCTGCCCTCCGCGTGGTCGTCTACACCGCGCTCGGCTGACCAGCCATCGATTCCGGAGTTGTGTACGCCGGAACACGGCGTGTCGCGTACAGAAGTCCGGAAGAGGTTGCGGCGACGGCTACGCGTCTACGAGGGTGGAGCGGATGACGCTGGTGAAGAACGTGAGCCCGTCGACACCCGAGCGCATGGCCACCGCCGTGTCGGGACCGAAGCCCGCCTCGACCGCGTGCTCCGGGTGCGGCATCAGGCCGACCACGTTGCCGCGCTCGTTGCGGACGCCCGCGATGTCGTCCAGCGAGCCGTTGGGGTTCACGCCGGTGTAGCGGAAGACGACGAGGCCCTCGCCCTCCAGCCGCTTCAGCTCCTCGGCCGAGGCGATGAAGCCGCCCTCGCCGTTCTTCAGCGGGATGACGATCTCCTGGCCCTGCTCGAAGCCGTTGGTCCAGGGGGTGTCCGCGTTCTCGACGATCAGATGCTGGTCGCGGCGGATGAAGTTGCCGTGGTCGTTGCGGATCAGGCCGCCCGCGACGAGGTGCGCCTCGGCGAGCATCTGGAAGCCGTTGCAGATGCCGAGCACCGGCATCCCCTTGCCCGCGGCGTCCACGACCTCGGTCATGATCGGCGAGAGGGAGGCGATCGCGCCGCAGCGCAGGTAGTCTCCGTAGCTGAAGCCGCCGGGGAGCACGAGCGCGTCCACACCCTGGAGGTCGTGGTCGCCGTGCCAGAGCGCGACCGGCTCGGCGCCGGCCATGCGGACGGCGCGCAGCGCGTCCCGGTCGTCCAGCGAGCCGGGGAAGGTGATGACGCCGATGCGCATCAGGCGTCCTCGCCCGGGTAGTGGATGCCCACCACGTCCTCGATGACCGAGTTGGAGAGGATCTCGGAGGCGATCTCGGCGACCGCGGCCTTGATCTCGTCGTCGATCGGGCCGTCGACGGTCAGCTCGAACCGCTTGCCGACGCGGACGCCCGAGAACTCGCCTTTGCCGATGCGCGCGAGGGCGCCGGCGACGGCCTTCCCCTGCGGGTCGAGCAGCTCAGCCTTGGGCATGACTTCCACAACGATCGTCGACAAAGGGTGATCTCCGCTCCACTCGCGCATCCGGGCCACAGCGATTCTACCGTGGGGCGGAGGCCCCTCGGTCCGCGTGGGCGGTCCGGGCGGCGAAGGCGAGCGCGCGGCCGGCGAGCGCGGCGTCGAGGCGCGCGAACAGGGCGGCGGAGGCGGCGCCCGGCCAGTCGGCGGGGAGGGCGGCCGCGGGGAGGCCCGGGTCGCGGTACGGGATGACGCGCCACTCGTCCAGGACGCGGATCCACAGGGCGAAGGCGTCGCGGTCGTCGGCCGGGGTCGGCGTCGACTGGAAGCGGTCGAGGAAGGCCTCGTGGAGGGTGCGGATGGCCGGGAGGTCGTACCAGCGGGCGAGGGCGGACGGGAGGTCGGGCGTGGCGGGGGTCTCGGCCAGGTGCGCGCCGGTGAACAGGTCGGCTCCGAAGGCGTGCGCGACCTCCGCGAGCTCGGCCTCCAGGGCGTCGGGCCCGATCCACAGTCCGTCCGCGACGGTCCCGCAGCCGAGCGCGGCGAGCGCCCGACGCAGCCGGTGGCGCTGCGAGCGCTGGTGCTCGGGGAACGAGAACGACACCAGGCACCAGGAGGCCGGCGCGGCGCGCTCGCCGAAGATGCGCGCGTCCCCGCGCTCCAGCATCGGCACCGCGGCCGGGTCGAGCGCGTAGCCGGCGACCCCGTCCCGCGGCTCGCGGACCAGCACGCCCCGCGCGCACAGCCGCGCCAGGCTGGAGCGCGCCGTCGTCGCCGGCACCCCGAGGGCGGCCATCAGCTCCACCGCTCCGGCGGCGCTCATCCAGCCGCCGAGTGGCCGCAGGGTGCTGCCGACGACGGTGCGGAGCACGGCGGTGGCGGAGCCGCTGCTGGCTTCGAGGTCCTCCCGCACCTCCACCCCGCTCATTCCGTGATCAGCTCGCCCAGCACATCCCGCACCGCCGCCAGCCCGACCGCGACCTCCTCGAAGCTCGTGCTCAGCGGCGAGAGCCCGATGCGGAGGCCGTCCGGGTCGCGGTAGTCGGGGATCACGTCGCGCTCCCACAGCCGCGCGGTGACCTCACGCATCGCCGGGTGGCTGAGGGTGACGTGGCCGCCGCGCTGGGACGGGTCGCGCGGGCTCGCGAGGGTGACGCCGAGCGGCGTCAGCCAGGTGTCGGCGAGCCGGACGGCGAACGTCGTGAGCGCGACCGACTTGGCGCGCACCGCGTCGATCCCGCACTCCGCGATCATCGCGACGGTGTCCTGCAGGGCGAGCATCCCCACGATCGGCGGCGTGCCGGAGATGAAGCGGCGGACCCCGTCGGCGGGCTGGTACTCCGGCCCCATCAGGAAGACGTCGCGCACGCCCATCCAGCCCTGGATCGGCTGCACGAGCCGGCGCTGGAGGCGGCTGTTGACATAGCCGAACGCGGGCGATCCCGGGCCGCCGTTCAGGTACTTGTAGGTGCAGCCGACGGCCAGGTCGGCGTCCCACTCGTCCAGCTCGACGGGCACCGAGCCGGCGGAGTGGCAGAGGTCCCACAGCACGAGCGCCCCCGCGTCGTGGACGATGCGCGTGATCGTGCGGGCGTCGGCGAGGAACCCGGAGCGGTACGCGACGTGGCTGAGCACGACGAGCGCCGTGCGCGGTCCGACCGCCGCCGCGACCTGCTCGGGAGTCACGCCCGACTCGGTGTCCGCCTCGATCCACACCAGCGTGAGCCCGCGCTCGCGGGCGATGCCGTCGAGCACGTAGCGGTCGGTCGGGAAGTTGTCGGTGTCGAGGACGATCTCGCTGCGCTCCGGCAGCGAGTCGACGGCGGCGCGCGCCAGCTTGTAGAGGAGCACGGTCGTGGAGTCGCCGATGAACGCCTGCCCGGCCGCGGCGCCGAGCGCGGTCTCGCCGAGCGTGTCGCCGATCCGGAACGGCAGCTCCATCCACTCCTCGTCCCAGCCGCGGATCAGCCGGCCGCCCCATCCGTCCACGAGGAACCGCTGGATGCGCTCGACGCTCGCGCGGACCGGGCGGCCGAGGGAGTTGCCGTCGAAGTACGCGAGGACGGGCGAGGCTGTGCCGAGGTCGGCGCCGGCGATCGGGCTGACGCCCACGAACCGGTCGCGGTAGGCGGCGAGCGGGTCGGCCTCATCGAGGGCGCGGGCGGCGGCGAGGGGATCGCCGGCGAGGGTGTCGGCATCGGCCGCCGCGGCCTCGTCGTCGAGCGGGTCGTAGGCGAAGAGGTCGTCGGGGATGTCGGTCATGGGGTGTCCTGTCGAAGCGGGCGGGAGGGGAGGAGGTCGGGGATGCGGACGCCGCGGGCGGTGGCCAGCCAGACGGGAAGGTCGCCGTCGTCGGCGGGAGGCGGGGTGGGGATCCAGGCGACGCGAGGGCCGAGGGAGGCCGTCGGGCCGCCCGCGATCGTGCGCACGAGAGCCGCTCCGGTCAGCCCGGCCTCCTGCAGCGCGGCGAGCTCGCGTGCGTTCACGCCGATGGGGAGGTCGCCGTTGCCGAGGTCGGTGCCGTACCGCACGCGTCCGCCGGCGAGGGCGAACCGGCGGAGGTTGTCGACGGCGATGCGGTAGTGCTCGGTGCGGGTGCCCCAGCCGTGGATGTCCAGGGTGCTGACCCAGGTCATCGCGCGGCGGACGGCCTCCGCGACGAGCGCGTCGTCCAGCCGCTCGGTGAAGGGGTGTGCGCGAGCTGGTCCACCCCTGCGGCGATGGCGCGGGCGGTCTGGCCTGCGCCCTGTACGTGCGCGACGACGGGGAGCCCGGCGGCGTGGGATTCCTCCACAACCGCGGCCAGCGTCGGGTTGTCCACGGTTTCGCCCGCGTCGCTGTTGAGGGCGACTTTGATGCGGGAGGCTCCCATCATGAGCTGCCTCCGCACCGCGTCCCGGCCCTCACGTGGGCCGCCGACCTCCTCCGCTGCGCCGTCCGGCGCCCAGCCGGACGCCACCGGGTAGCCGCCGGGGGCGGTGATCAGCGCGCCCGCGATCGAGACGGCGGGCCGGCCCGGGAGGTCGGTGAGCCAGGAGGCCGCGACGCCCGGGATCCAGCCGAGGTCGACCGCGTGCGTGATGCCGCCGGCGAAGAGCGCGGCCGGGTCGGTGAGGCCGAGGTGCGTGTGGTGGTCGGTCAGCGACGGGAAGAGCGTGCCGCCCACGTGGATGGGCGCGCCGTCGTCGGTGGGCGGGGTCACGAGGCGCTCGCCGTCGACGTGGAACGTCGCCGGGCCGTCGAAGCCCGCACCGCTCCAGACGGCGTCCACCCGGATGGTGGGGCCCTGCGAGCGGGCGTCGCTCACTCCGGCGCCCCGATCTCCGTCCGCACGGCGAACAGCTCGGGGAAGAACGTCAGGTCCAGCGCCTTCTGCAGGAAGCTGACGCCGGTGGAGCCTCCGGTGCCGGTCTTCATGCCGATGGTGCGCAGCACGGTCTTGAGGTGGCGGAACCGCCAGAGCTGGAAGTTGTCCTCCAGGTCCACGAACTCCTCGCACGCCTCGTACTCGCTCCAGTGCTCCGAGGCGTGCTCGTAGATGTCGCGGAACACCGGGACCAGCTCCGGGCTGAACACGTGGGCCTCCGTGACGTCGCGGTCGAGCACCGCCTGCGGCACGGCGTGCCCGGCGCGCGCCAGGTAGCGCAGGAACTCGTCGTACACGCTCGGCGCCTCCAGCAACTCGGTGAGCAGCCCGAGCGCGTCCGGGTCGTCGCGGAAGACCGACAGCATCCGCCGGTTCTTGTTGCCGAGGACGAACTCCACCGCGCGGTACTGGTACGACTGGAACCCCGACGAGTTGCCGAGGAAGCCGCGGAACTGGGCGTACTCGGTCGGCGTGAGCGTCGCCAGCACCGACCACTGCTCCGTCAGCGTCTTCTGGATGTGCTTGACGCGCGCGATCCGCTTGAGGGCCGGCTGCAGCTCGTCGGCGCGCAGCAGGTCGCGCGCCGACTCCAGCTCGTGCAGGACGAGCTTCAGCCAGAGCTCGGTGGTCTGGTGCTGGATGATGAACAGCAGCTCGTCGTGGTGCTCCGGCACGCTCACCGGCTTCTGGGCGCTGAGCAGGGTGCCGAGGTCGAGATACGACCCGTACGACATGCGGTCGTGGAAGTCCGTGACGATGTCCGGATCGAACTCGCGCGTGTTTTGGTTCGACGTCATGTTGCGATTCTGCGCCGATCGTCACAGAAGTGCAACGGGCCACCGACCCCGTGGTCAGTGGCCCGTCGCGATCAGCGGCCTTTCGCGATCAGCAGCTCGTCAGTCGGAGCACGCCGTCGCTGAGAGCGCTCGGGCCGCCGACGACGCTCACGCCGCCCGCCTGCATCGTCCCGATCGCGCCCAGCACCGGCTGGGGCACGCACCCGGGAGCCGCGACGTAGAGCGGAGACTTCGCCGCGGCCGCCCAGGCCGACGCGGAAAGCGCGTCGGGGAAGCTGGAGCCGGTCGCGATGAGCACCGACGCGCCGGCCGGGGCGCCCGCGTACGCCTGCTGGTTCACGGCGACGGCCGTCGAGTACCGGTCCGCGCCCGCGAGCCGCGCCACCGGCGCGATCGCACCGAGTCCCGCAGCGACACCCGGCGACACCACGCTGGTCCCGCCGACGAGCTCGATGTGCTGCACGTGCAGGCTCTGGAGGAGCTGCGCCGTCGCATCGTCGAGGGTCGACGCCGTGCCGTCGACCAGGAGCAGCGGAGCGCCCTGCGAGCCCGCGGCGCCGCCGGCCGAGAGGGCGTCGGGGAAGTTCGCGCCGGTCGCGACATAGACCGTCGCCGCGCCGCTCCCGAATGCGGAGGACACCAGTGCGCGCGACGTCGCGTACCGGTCGGCGCCGGAGAGCCGGGTCACCGGGGCGATCGCATTGAGCTGGGCCACCACGTCGTCGGAGACGGCAGCGGGGCCGCCGATCACCAGGATCCTGGTCGGCGCGAGGTGGCTGATCTCCGCGGAGACGGCCTGGGGGAGGGCCGTAGGTCCGGTCAGCAGCAGCGGGCCGCCGTCCGCAGCGGCGACCGGTCCGGCCGAGAGGCCGTCCGGGAAGTTCATGCCGGAGGCGACGACCACGGTCGGGGCCGTGTTCGGGTACTCGCGCTGCGCGACGGCGACCGACGTCGCGAACCGGTCGGAGGCGGACACGCGCGTGGTCGCGACGGGCCAGTACTCGTGCAGCGTGTTCGTGGAGGGGTCGTAGCCCCACGCGCGCCCGGCCGTGTCGAAGACCGCACCGAACTCCTGACCCGACTGGCTCGCCAGGGTCTGCATGCTGCCGTCCGCGGCGATGACGCCCGTGAGCTGGGAGGCAGGCGTGGGTCCGAAGTTCGCAGTCTGGAACCAGACCGTCCCGCTCGGCGAGGTGCTGAGCATCAGCGCGTAGTCGCCGGCCTCCGACGTGCGGGTGACCGTTCCGTCGGTGGCGATCCGCAGCAGGTCGACGGGGAGGTTCCGGACGTCTGGCCCTGCTCGTGCGCCGACAGCCACAGGCGTCCGTCCGGACCCACGAGCGGCTCGTCGACCGTGGCGTCGTTGCCGAGGCCGAACGACACGGGCGTGAGCGCGCCCGAGCGGACGGTGTACTCCAGCGGAGCGGTGCCAGCGGCCCCGGCGCTTCCCGTGTCGGTGAACCACGGGTCTCCGTCGGAGCCGAGGACCAGCGACGTCGGGGTCTTGCCGCCCGGGACGGGGTAGCTCGAGACCGAGTGGTCGGGCGCGATCGCTCCGATCGCTCCTGTCTCGCCGAACCATACGGTGCCACCCGCGTCCACCACCATGCCCGAGTTGACGCCGGGCGCGCTGACGCTTCCGACCACGGTGCTGGTCTGGGTCGGGGTGATCCATCCGACCGTCGATCCGCCGCCGAACCACAGGGTGCCGTCCGGCAGGAAGGCGTGCGACACCACCTGCGGCGAGGAGAACTGGGTGATCGCGCCGGACGGCGAGTAGCGCATGATGCCGCCACCGAACGTGCCGCCCATCGTTCCAAGCAGCCACACTGTGCCGTCAGGGCCGCTCACGAGCGTGCCGATCGCGACGGGTGTGGGATTGTCGTGCACCGCGCCCGCCGGAGTCACCTCGCTGACGTACCACGCCCCGTGGTTGTCGGTGTCGATGTACCAGGCGTCGCCTGCGGTGTCGACGGTGAGCCCGCCCTGGGCCACCCGGCCGGCGGTGGTGGGGAAGCTTACCAGGGTGCCATCAGCGCGGACTTCCTCGACGCCCGTGGTCACGAGCATCCAGACGTCCCCTGAGGCGTCGGCGACGGGACCGGTGGTCCGGAACGACGTCGGGGCCCCCGGCAACGCGATCGCGTGGTCCGCTGCCGTGGACGGCGTCGCGGTCACCGCCTCCGACGGCGCCGCCAGGCCCGTGACGAACACGGCGGCTGCGGCGGCGACAGCCACCGCGCCCGCCCGCGCACCGAAGCGTTTCATCGTCCGACCATCCGGCACGGTACGCATAGGTCTCCCCCGACTCCACCCGAGGCACGGGATCGTGCGCAGCGCACGAGGTCGGGATGAGCGTCGGCGCCGGCACCCGCGCTCGGGTACCGGTCGGGGCAGACCAGAGCCTAGCGACACCGCGGGGCGGCCCGGGGTGAGTCTGTCAGAACTCTCACGGATCGCCGATCCGCAACCACGCGTTCACCGTTCGGCTACCCGGAGTTGCCGCCTCCGTCGTCGCCGGCTCCTACCGTCGTGCAGGGACTTCCTGCGGACGGGAGACGGGAATGGGCAGGCACTACGACCTCGCGATCGTCGGCGGAGGCATCGTCGGGCTCGGGCATGCGGTGGCGGCGCTGCGGCGAGGGCTGACCGTGGCCGTCGTGGATCGCGCCTCCAGCGTGGAGGGGTCCTCGGTCCGCGGCTTCGGACACCTCTGCATCACCGGCCAGGAGGGCGAGGCGAGGGCGTACGCCGAGCTCGGCCGCGAGCTCTGGCTGACGCTCGCCGTGGAGGCCGGCTTCTGGCTCAGCGAAGCCGGCACCGTCGTCGTCGCGCAGGCGCCAGACGAGCTGGCCGTGCTTGAGGAGTTCCGCGACACCCGCGGCGGCCACGACGTGCGGATGCTGACCCCGGCCGACGTGCGCGAGCGCGTCCCTCTGGCAGATGGCGCCGCGGTCGGGGGCGCGTTCTTCCCCGCCGACCTCCAGGTCGACCCGCGGGAGGCCGCGCCGGCGATCGCGCGCTGGCTGGACGCGCACGGCGTCGACTTCTTCTGGCACACCACCGTGACCGGCGTCGAGACGGGCCGGGTGCACACGTCGCGCGGCCGGGTGTCCGCGGATGCCGTCGTGGTCGCCGTCGACCACGAGGTCGACCGGCTGTTCCCCGGCATTGCGGAGGCGCACGGCATCCAGCGCACCGGGCTCGACATGCTGCTCGTGGAGGCCGACTTCGACCGCCCCCTGACGGCGCCGGTGCTGGCCGGGCGATCCCTGACGCGGGCCTCCGGGTTCGCGCACGTCCCCGGCGTCGACGCCCTCCGGGAGCGGCTGGCCGCCGAGCGCCCGGACCTCGCCGCGTTCGACATCGACCAGGTGTTCGCGCAGCGGCCGGACGGCTCTGTCGTGCTCGGAGCGGCCAGGCGGAGCGGTGACGACGTGCCGCCGTTCCAGTCGGAGACCGCGTTCGAGCTGCTGCTAGACGGCGCGCGGGCGTTGTTCGGCCTCGGCCGGGTGCGCGTGATCGAGCGCTGGCAGGGCGTCCACGCGTCCGCCGCCGACGACTTCCTCGTGTCGTCCCCCGCGCCGTCCGTCCGGGTCGTCTCCGTGACCTCCGGCATCGGGATGACCACCGGGCTCGGGCTCGCCGACCGCGTGGTGGACGAGCTGTTCGCCACCGGGCCGGGAGTGCTGACCGCCGCCGCCGCGCGCACACGCTGATCCCCGACACCGCCGACCGCACCCCTGCCGCCCACCGAAGCTCCGCACAGAAAGGCACCGACCATGTCTCCTGAAGGCCTCATCACGAGCGAGTTCGACGACGCCGCCATCATCGACACCGACGTCGACGCGGCCACCGTCGTCGCCGCCGACGCCGACGACCCGGACGACCTCGCTGACCTCGAGCTCGTCGTGCTCGACCTCGCCGGCACCACCGTCGTGGACGACGGCCTGGTCGAGCACGCGTTCCTCCGCGCCGTCGACGCGGCCGGCCTCGCCGTCACCGACGACGAGCAGCGCCGCGCCCGGCGGTTCGCGCACGACACGATGGGCCAGCCGAAGATCGCCGTCTTCCGCGCGCTCGCCGACGACGAGGACCAGGCCGAGCACGCCAACGCCGTCTTCGAGTCCGCCTACGCCGAGCTCGCCGCCGACCAGGGCCTCCGCCCGGTGCCGGGTGCCGAGGCCCTCATCCGGCGCCTCCGGTCGCTCGGCGTCGCCGTCGTGCTCACCACCGGGTTCTCCCGCGCGACGCAGGACACCGTGCTGGATGCCCTCGGCTGGCGCGACCTCGCCGACCTCACCCTGAGCGCGTCGGACGCCCGCCGCGGACGCCCGTACCCCGACCTCCCTCTCACGGCGCTGCTGCGCACCGGGGCGTCGAGCGTCGAGGGCATGGTCGTCGTGGGGGACACCGCGAGCGACATCACGTCCGGCCTCGCCGCCGGCGCCGGCCTCGTCGTCGGAGTGCTGACCGGCGCCCACGACGAGAGGACCCTCACCGCCGCGGGCGCGGACGCGGTCATCGCCGGCGTCGCCGACCTGGCCGAGCTGCTCGGCCTGGACGAGCTGGAGCGCGCTGACGAGCTGGACGACGAGTTCGACGACCTGGACGAGCTGGACTTCGACGACGACCTCGACGCCGAGGAGGCGGACGACCGGCGCACCCGTGACGAGGACGCCGACGACGAGGACGACCTGGACGAGGACGACGCGGAGGACGACCTCGACGCGGCCGCCACGATCCCCGCCGCGCCGAAGGCCGCCCTGCGTGCAGCCGACCAGCCGGAGGGGCAGACCGGGCGGTGACGATCAAGGCAGTGACCCCGCGCGTCGTCGCGCCGCCCGCGAGCCTGGGGATGGGGGTGAGCGTGTACCCGTCGGCGACCGCGATGGTCTGGCAGGGCGTCGGCCACCGGCACGAGGCCGTGGCCGTCCCCGGCGTGCGGCTCGCGCCGGGCGACGTGCTCGTGGAGGTCGAGCTGGCGACGGTGTGCGGCTCGGACATCCACACGGCGCTGGGTCACCGCATCGCGCCGACGCCGCTCGTGCTCGGTCACGAGCAGGTCGGCCGCGTCGTCGCGTTCGGCCGCGGCGGCGCGAAGACGACCGACGGGCGTCGCGTCGCGCTCGGCGAGCGCGTCGTGTGGTCCGTCGCCGTGCCGTGCGGACGCTGCGCGCGCTGCCGCCGCGGCCTCCCGCAGCGGTGCGTCGACCTCCAGAAGTACGGTCACGAGCGCATGCGGCGCGGCTGGGAGCTGTCGGGCGGCTTCGCGACGCACACGCACCTCCTCGACGGCACCTCGATCGTCGCGGCGCCGGACGAGCTCCCCGCCGCCGTGCTCGCGCCCGCGTCCTGCACGACGGCGACCGTCGCCGCTGCGCTGGAGGCCGCCTCCGCGATCGTCCCCCTCGACGGCGCGCTCGTGCTGATCACCGGCGCCGGGATGCTCGGCCTGACCGCGTCCGCGATGGCGACGGAGGCCGGTGCGAAGGTCGCCGTCAGCGATCCGATCCGCGAGCGCCGGGAGGCGGCTCTCCTGTTCGGCGCCGCCGCCGTCGCCGACCCGCGTGCCGCGCCGGACTCCCGTGCCGGCCTGCCCGCGGCCCTGGCCAAGGCCGGCGGCCGGGCGGCCGCGCCCACGATCGCCCTGGAGTTCTCCGGCAACCCGTCCGCCGTGCGGTCGCTGCTGCCGGTGGTCGACGTCGGCGGCGTCCTGGTCCTGGCCGGCTCGCTCTCGGACGGCCCGGAACTGCCGCTCGTTCCGGAGCAGCTCGTCCGGCGCCTCCTCACCGTCCGCGGCGTCCACAACTACGCGCCGCGGCACCTGGAGCAGGCGGTCCGCTTCCTGGCGGAGGTGGGCACGACGTACCCCTTCGCCGAGCAGGTCGACGCCGTCTTCCCGCTCGCCGAGGTGGATGCCGCGCTGACGGCGACCGGGCACCCGCGGGTGGCGGTGCGGCCGAGCTGATTCCCTGAGCGTTCTCACATCTCCGGCGTCTATCCTGGGAGCCGCGCGACCGTGAGGACCCCCGTGATCGAGACCCCTGTCGCCCCGCACGCGCCCGCAGCGCCGCCTCCCCGCGCGCCCAGCCGCGCCATCAGCGCCCTGATCTTCTCGAGCCGCTGGCTGCAGGCGCCGCTCTATCTCGGGCTCATCGTCGCCCAGGCGGTGTACGTCTACGTCTTCGTCGTGGAGCTCTGGCACCTCACCGAGAAGGTGATCTCCGACCCGAGCCACGTGGACGAGGCGTACGTCATGCTCGCCGTGCTCGGGCTGATCGACGTCGTGATGATCGCCAACCTCCTGATCATGGTCATCATCGGCGGCTACGAGACGTTCGTCTCCCGGGTCAACGTGCAGGGTCATCCCGACCAGCCGGAGTGGCTGTCGCACGTCAACGCCAACGTGCTCAAGGTGAAGCTGGCGATGGCGATCATCGGCATCTCCTCCATCCACCTGCTGAAGACGTTCATCGCCGTCGGCGACCTCGGCGCGTCCAACGGCGGGTCGATCGACGGGGAGCGTTACACGTCGCTCGGGGTGTTCTGGCAGGTGGTCATCCACTGCGTGTTCATCGCCTCGGCCGTCGCGCTCGCCGCCATCGACCGGATGTCGAAGCCGCGGGTGCGCGCCGAGCACTGACCTCCGCGGCCGTGGCATCGTAGGGGCATGGCCGCCGACCCGTTAGCCCGCTTCTTCGAGCTGCTGCGCGCGCTTCCCGAGCCGGACGACGCCGAGGCCCTGTACGGCGACGATCCGGAGGGCCGGCGCCGCGAGCGCAACCTGCGACGGTACTTCGCGATGCCGCACGCGTCGGTCCTGCTGCTGGGCGAGGCGCCGGGCTGGCGCGGGATGACGGTGACCGGCGTCCCGTTCGTCTCGGTGCGGGAGGCCGAGGCCGGGGTGGTGCCCGGGCTGGAGCTGCCCGCGCATCCGCAGGCGCCGTGGGAGGCCTCCAGTCGGGTCGTCTGGGCGACGCTGCAGGACTGGCGCGGCCCGGTCCCGTTGTCGTGGCCGGTCTACCCGCTGCACCCGTTCGTCGCGGGCACGCCGCACAGCAACCGCACGCCGCGGCCCGCCGAAGTGCGCGCGGGAGCGCCGGTCGCGCTGGAGCTGATCCGCGCGCTGGAGATCGAGACGGTCGTGGCGGTGGGCAGGAAGGCGCAGGGCGCGATCGCGACGGCAGGGCTGGAGGCGCCGGCGATCCGGCATCCCGCTCAGGGCGGGGCGGCCCTCTTCGCGGAACAGCTCATCGAGCTGAACCGGGCGCTGCGGCTCTGAGCGCTCCCGCGCGCCTCAGCGACCGGGCCGGTTGTGCTCCTGCGCCGTCACGTCGTCGATGCTGTCGATCGCGTCGCGGAGCCGGTCGAGGAACCGGATGACCGTGCGGGACTCGTCGTCGTCCAGCGACGCGGCTACGTTGACCAGCTCCTCCCGGACGTCGCCGAGGATCGCACGGTGGAGCTCGTCGACAGGCACCGCGGGCACGATGATCAGCGCCCGGCGGTCGAACGGGCTGGGCTCGCGCCGGATGTGGCCGGCCTTCTCCAGCCGGTCGAGCAGCACGGTGACCGACGAGCTCTGGATGCCGAGGTAGTCGCCGAGCTCCTTGGGTCCGACAGCGATGCCGCGCTCCCGGGCGCGCAGCAGGTAGCGGAGCGCCGAGATGTCGTTGACCGTGAGGTTCATGCTCTTCTCGGAGCGGCGCTGCATCGCCGACTCGGCGACCAGGTAGCTCCGGAGGCCTTCGAGGACCTTCAGCGCGCGCCGACGATCCACGCCCGGGTCTCCGGACGCGGGTGAAGTGGAATCGGGTCTGCCCGTCGCCATGCTGTCGATGATAATCCTGCGGCTCTGCGGGCGTGTCAGACCGCGACGGGTTCGGCCGGCTGCGCGGAGAAGAACAGGCCGCTCGCGCGCGAGGACTGGTCGGCGAGCGTGTTCAGCCACTGCTCGTCGAGCCGCTCAGGGGTGGGGGAGAGGAACTCGTAGCGGAGCGGGATGGCGTTGTCGATCCAGATCGCGTGGCGACCGATGGGATCGGCGTCGCTCGGGGTCCAGGACAGCAGGAACGGCTCCCGCCTGCGGAGCTTCATGGTGATGACGGCCTGCAGGTGCGCGAGCGCGCGGTCGTCGAACTCGAACGACTGTCCGTCGTAGATCAGAGCGCCCATCGTCGTCTCCTTCCACTCGGGGTGTGAGGGTGGAACGATCATAGCGCTAGCTAGATCATCTAGCTATCCAGTTGTCGGAATATTTTTTAGCCGCCACGTGGAGCCCATATCCAGTCGCAGGCGCTGCGTAGCTAGTCCACCTAGTTGCATCGGACCATTGCCGTCCGGCGACTAAGCAGCGGATCGTGACAACGACCGATCGACGGGCGCTTGACTCCGAAAATGCCCCTGGCGTACTATTCCACATGGAATAATCCTTTCCGATCATCCATTCATCGAAAGCGTCTGCCCGAGAACCCATGCCGCACTCCCCGACCCTCACCCCGCTCGCCGTGGCAGCGCTCGCGCTGCTCGCCGAGGGGCCGACGCACCCGTACGAGATGTATCAGACGCTCGTGCTGCGCTCGGAGGACCGGCTCGTCAAGGTGCGGCCTGGCTCGCTCTACCACACGGTCGACCGCCTGGCCCGGCAGGGGCTCGTGCGCGCGACCGGCACCGAGCGCGAGGGCAACCGCCCGGAGCGCACCACCTACGAGATCACGGAGGAGGGCACCCAGGCGCTCGGCGAACGCGTCGCGGACATCATCGCGACCCCGGTCAACGAGTTCCCCGAGTTCCCGCTCGGCCTCGGGGAGGCGCACAACCTCCCGGTCGACACCGTGATCGACCTCCTCCGCAACCGCGTCGGCCTCATGCGCGCCGACATCGCCCTCCTCGACGACGGGATCCACCGGGTCCGCGCGAAGGGGCTGCCCGAGAAGTACTGGCTCGACGTGCGGTACCTGCGCACGACGGCGGAGGCCGAAGCCGCCGCCCTCGAAGCCCTCATCGACGACCTCGCCTCGGGAGCCATCTCCTGGGACGAGGAGAAGAAGCACTGAGAGAAAGAATCACATGGAACGCCAACTGAAGCCGTGGCCCGCCCTCTGGGCGCTCGTCATCGGGTTCTTCATGATCCTGATCGACACGACCATCGTGTCGGTCGCCAACCCGTCGATCATGAAGGGCCTCAACCTCGGTACGGACTACAACGCGGTCATCTGGGTCACCAGCGCCTACCTGCTCGCGTACGCCGTCCCGCTGCTGATCACCGGCCGCCTCGGCGACCGCTTCGGCCCCAAGAACATGTACCTGATCGGCCTCGTCATCTTCACCCTGGCCTCGGCCTGGTGCGGATTCTCCGGTGTCCTGCCCGGCGGCGGCATCGGGATGCTGATCACCGCCCGCGTCGTCCAGGGCCTCGGCGCCTCGCTGATGACCCCGCAGACGATGGCGGTCATCACGCGCATCTTCCCGCCGGACCGCCGCGGCGCCGCGATGGGCCTCTGGGGCGCCGTCGCGGGCGTCGCCACGCTGATCGGCCCGCTGCTCGGCGGCGTGCTGGTCGACTGGCTCGGCTGGGAGTGGATCTTCTTCATCAACGTCCCGGTCGGCATCGTGGCCTTCATCCTCGCGATGCGGCTCGTCCCGAAGCTCCCGACGCACACCCACGCGTTCGACATCCTCGGCGTCGTGCTCTCGGCGGTCGGCATGTTCCTGCTGGTGTTCGGCATCCAGGAGGGCGGCACGTACAACTGGGGTGTCATCGGGGACGGCCCGTTCTCGGTGTGGGGCCTGATCATCGCGGGCATCGTCGTCCTGATCGCGTTCGTCGTGTGGCAGGCGCTCAACAAGAAGGAGCCGCTGCTGCCGCTCCCGCTGTTCCGCGACCGCAACTTCTCGCTGTCGAACGGCGCGATCACGACGGTCGGATTCGCGGTCACCTGTATGGCGCTCCCGCTGGTGTTCTACTTCCAGACCGTGCGCGGCCTCACCCCGACCCAGTCGGCGCTGATGCTCGCCCCGACCGCCGTGTTCTCCGGCGTGCTCGCCCCGCTGATGGGCAAGCTGATCGACAGGATCAACCCGAAGCTGATCGCGACCCCCGGCCTGGTGCTGTTCTCGCTGGCGCTGTTCCTCTACTCGCGCATGCTGACCCCCGACGTCAGCATCTGGTGGCTGCTCATCCCGAGCGCGCTGCTGGGCATCGCGATGTCGGGCGTCTGGGGACCGATCTCGGCCGTCACCACCCGCAACCTCCCGATGAACCAGGCCGGAGCCGGCTCCGGCGTGTTCAACACGACGCGCCAGATCGGCGCCGTCCTCGGAAGCGCGTCCATCTCCGCGCTCATCACCGGCCGCCTCGCCGCCGACCTCCCGAAGGCCCCGAGCGGCGCGGCGCCGACCGCGACCACGGGGACGGAGCTGCCGAGCTTCCTGCACGCCGGCTTCACCCAGGCGATGTCGGAGGCGCTGCTCCTGCCCGCGGCCGTCGCCTTCCTGGGCGCGCTCATCGTCGTCTGGTGGGCGAAGCCGAAGCCGCCGGCCTGGGGGCCGGGGGCCGCTGCCGCCGCCGGTGCGCCTGCCGCCGCCGGTGCGGCCGAGCAGCCGGTGGGCGTCGCCGAGTCCGCCGCACCCGCTCACGGCGCGCACGCCGCGGCCGGACCGGTGGATGCGGTGCAGCACGGGGCGCACGCCGCCGAGGCTGTCGCGGAGACGCGCCGCGACAGCGACGAGCACCACGGAATCCACTCCGCCCCCGCGACCGAGTAGCCGCACCCGCGGAGAACCTCCGCGTGAAGAAGGGAGGACTCCCCAGCCGATCCGGCTCGGGAGTCCTCCCTTCACTGCATCCGGGCGGCGCGCCGCGCGATCTTCTCCGCTGCCTACGCCTCCGCGACCACGCGCACGACGTTCGCCCACGGGTCGTCGAAGGCCACCGACCGCCCATCGTCCCGAGTCGGCACCTTGTAGTGCCGCATCCGCTCGGTCAGCGCCCCCACATCATCCGCACCCGGGAGGCGCAACTGCACCTCCCCGAGCCCGAGCGCCAGCCGCCGCACGCCCGCGCCACGGCTGTTCCACGTGTTCATCGCCATGTGGTGGTGGTACCCGCCCGCCGACACGAACAGCGCCGACGAGCCGAGGGAGGCCGTGGCCTCGAACCCGAGCCGGTCGACGTAGAACGCGCGGGCCGAGGTGACGTCCCCGACCGAGAGGTGCACGTGGCCGACCACCGCGTCGCCGAAGCGCGGGTCGTCCGCGGTCGAGCCGTCCAGCGCCGGCAGCTCGGCCAGCGCCGACCCGCGTTCGCTGAGGTGCTCGCGGAGGAACGCGTTCGGGTCGAGGTAGAGCGTGTCCATTTCCACCTGCCCGTGCGTCCAGCTCCACAGGCTGCGGTCGCGGTCCCAGTACAGCTCGACGCCGTTGCCCTCCGGGTCCGTGAAGTAGAAGGCCTGCGAGACCAGGTGGTCCGCGCTCCCGGTGAACGTGCCGGGGGCGCGGCGCGCGACCGAGTACACCGCGGCGGCGAGGGCCTCCTGGCTGTCGAACACGATCGCCGTGTGGAACAGCCCGGCCTCACCCGGGGAGGCGTGCTTCAGCTCGGGCGCGTGCTCCAGGATCACCGACGGCGTCGCGCCGCGGCCGAGGATGACGCGGCCCCCTCCGCGGCCAGCACGGAGAGCGTCACGGCGTCGCGGTAGTAGGCGGTCATCGCGTCGAGGTCGGCGACCCGGAGGGTCACCGCACCCATCGCGGAGTCGGCAGGAAGCGGTTCGGGCATGCGTAGTGCAACGCGCGAGGGGCTCCGCGTATTTCAGGTCTCGATCGCGCCGCCCGTCTCGGCCAGGTAGCGGCGGAGGGTGAGCGACGGGTCGGACCTCTGGAGCTCGCGGTAGCGCGCGAAGTCGAGCTGGGCGCGCAGCGAGGTCCCGGCCCGCATCCGGTCGGACTGCGCGCCCTCCACCGTCTGGATGCGCCGCGCCTCGGCGAAGAGCTCGTTCCGCCGGTCGCCGCCGACCACCAGGACGCCGTCGTCGTCGGCCACGATCCAGTCGCCCGGCGTGACCGCGACCCCGTCGAGCATCGCGCTGCGCATCGCGATACCCGCGGGCGGAATCCGGCGCGGGCCGAACGGGTTCGCGCCCAGGCTGAACAGCGGCAGGCCGATCTCCCGCAGTTGTGCGGTGTCACGGTGCAGGCCCCAGATCACCGCGCCGCTGAGGCCGGCCTCCCGCGCCTCCAGCAGCATCAGGTCGCCGACGCAGGCCTCGTCGCGCCGGCCGCCGTTGTCGACGACGAGGACCGCACCGGGAGGAGCGTCGTCGATGGTCTCCAGGAGCACGTCGACGCTGCCGAGGTGCGTGACGGGTACGGCGGGGCCGTGGAAAGGTCGGCCCGGGAGCAGCGCGAGGAGCGCGACCGGGGCCGCGGCGACGGGGATTCCGAGGCGCACGGCGGCGTCCGCGACGTCGGCGGTGGGGAGCAGGAGAGCGTCGGTGCCGGTGGTTTCCATGTCGCGACGCTACCGCCGCGCTCATGCGCGTGGGGGAATGCACTTCTCCTCCACAGCCCCGCCTCCCTGGCGAGTTCTCCACGGATCCAGGTCAGGTCTTCTGCGAGGCGACCCGCTGCCCAAGGATGGTTCCGGGAGGTGTGATGAGACGGATTGCGCGGCTGGCCCGCCGGTACTGGGTCGTGACCATGACGCTGGGCATCGGGGTGGTCGGCGTCATCCTCGCGCTCGCGGGCGCCGGTTGGCTGGTGCAGTGGCTGTTCAGCGTCTACGCGCTCGCCGTCGCCGTGTGGCAGGCGGTCGGGATGGTCCGCGCGATGGCGCACGGCCGGTTCGGTCTCGACATCCTGGCCATCACGGCGATCGTCGCCACGGTGCTGGTCGGCGAGTTCGTGGCCGCCCTGATCGTCGTGCTCATGCTGACCGGCGGCGACGCGCTCGAGGACTACGCCAACCGCCGGGCGAAACGCGAGCTCGACGCCCTGCTCACCCGCGCGCCGCAGCTGGCGCATCTCGTGGTCGACGGCGGCTATCAGGAGGTGCCGGTCGACCAGGTGGAGGTGGGGGATGCCCTGCTCGTCCGGCCGTCCGAGATCGTCCCGGTCGACGGCATCCTCCTCTCCGCGCGGGCGGCGTTCGACCAGGCCTCGATCACCGGGGAGAGCATCCCGGTCGAGAAGACGACGGGCGACGAGGTGCTGAGCGGGTCCGTGAACGGGCAGGAGGCCGTCGAGCTGCGGGCGACCTCCACCGCCGCGTCCTCGCAGTACCAGCAGATCGTCGCGCTGGTCGCGCAGGCGGCGGAGAGCAAGGCGCCCGTGGTCCGGCTCGCCGACCGCTACGCGGTGCCGTTCACCGTGTTCTCGCTGGCGCTCGGCGCGATCGCCTGGTGGCTGAGTGGCGACCCGGTGAGATTCGCCGAAGTGCTCGTGCTGGCGACGCCGTGCCCGCTGCTCATCGCGGCCCCCGTCGCGTTCATCGGCGGGATGAGCCGGGGCGCGCGCAACAGCATCATCGTCAAATCCGGCGGTGTGCTGGAGCAGCTGGCGCGGGCGCGCACCGCTGTGTTCGACAAGACGGGCACACTCACCTACGGCGCCCCGGCCCTCAGCGACGTGCGCCCGCAGCCGCCGTTCGGCGCGGACGAGTTGCTAGCCGCGGTGGCCAGCGCCGAGCAGTACTCGTCCCATGTGCTCGCGGCGTCGTTCATCACGGCGGCCCGGGAGCGCGGTCTGGAGCTGCGCGAGGCCGCCTCCGCACAGGAGGCCGCGACCAACGGCGTCATGGCTGACATCGACGGCAGGGAGGTCGTGGTCGGCAAGTTCGCGTTCGTCGCCGCGCACGCGCCCGACGCGGTGCGCACCCCGATCGCGCCGGGCGAGCTGGCGGTCTACGTCGCGATCGGCGGCCGGTTCGCGGGCACGCTGCTCGCGAGCGACCGGCTCCGGTCGAACGCGGCGGCCACGCTCCGCGAGCTGTCAGCGCTCGGTGTCATGAACACGATGATGCTCACCGGCGACGCCCGCGAGACCGCCGAGCACATCGCCGGGGAACTCGGCATCACCCGGGTCCGCGCGGAGTGTCTGCCGGCCGACAAGGTCGCCGAGGTCGCAGGCGTCGCCGAGCGGCCCGTGATCATGGTCGGCGACGGCGTCAACGACGCCCCCGTGCTCGCCGCGGCGGACGTCGGGATCGCGATGGGCGCCAAAGGCGCGACCGCGGCGAGCGAGTCGGCCGACGCGGTGATCCTCGTGGACGACATCCACGGCGTCGCCCGCGCCGTGCGGATCGGCACGGACACCGTCCGGATCGCCCTCCAGAGCATCTGGCTCGGGATCGCGGTGTCGGTCGTGCTGATGCTGATCGCGGCGTTCGGCTTCATCCCGGCGACGGCAGGCGCGCTCATCCAGGAACTGGTCGACGTGGCGACCATCCTCGCCGCGCTGAGGGCGATCGGCGGGCGGCTCGACGCGCGCGAGGCGGTGGCGGAGCCGCGCGCCGGGCCGGCGGTGCCGGCGAGCGGCGCGCGAAGGTCGCGTTAGCGGGAGGCCCCTACCTCCCGGTCAACCGCTCCAGCAGCTCCCGGTATCGCGCGGCAGTGCGCTCCACCACCTCGGCGGGGAGCTCGGGCGGCGTGCCCTGCTTGTCCCAGTTGGCGGCGAGCCAATCGCGGACGATCTGCTTGTCGAAGCTCGCCATCCGCGCGGACGGGGTCGCGGCCGTGGCGAACACGGTGGCGTCCCAGTAGCGGCTGGAGTCGCTGGTCAGCACCTCGTCCGCGAGCGTGATCTCTCCGGTGGCGCGGTCGGCGCCGAACTCGAACTTCGTGTCCGCGATGATGACGCCGTGCTCCTCGGCGATGGCCGCGCCGCGCGCGTACACCTCCAGCGACAGCCGGCGGAGCTCGTCGGCGACCTCCGGGCCGACCAGCTCGACCGTGCGCTCGAAGCTGATGTTCTCGTCGTGTGCGCCGAGCGGGGCCTTCCACGCCGGGGTGTAGATCGGCTCCGGCAGCCGGTCGCCGTCCGTGAGCCCGGCCGGGAGCGGGACGCCGCAGACGCTCTGCGTCGCCTGGTACTCGGCCCAGCCGCTGCCGGTCAGGTAGCCCCGGACGACGCACTCGATCGGGAACATGTCCAGCGGCTTCACGAGCATCGCGCGGCCCGCGACCTCGGCCGGGATCCGCTCGACGACGCGGTCTCCCTCCAGCGCGTGATCCGGGATGAGGTGGTTCGGGACGCTCGCCAGACGGTCGAACCACCACAGGCTCAGCGTCGTAAGCAGTTCACCCTTGCCCGGGATGCCGGGCTCGAGAACGTGGTCGAACGCGCTCACCCGGTCGGATGCCACGACGAGGACGGCGGCCGTGTCGTCCAGCCCGTCGGCCCCCTCGGGGACGTAGAGGTCGCGGACCTTCCCGGAGTAGATGTGCTTCCAGCCTGCCAGTTCGCTCACCCGTCCATCGTAGGGGTCGCGCCGGCGTCAGATCGTGCGACCGCCGTCGACCGCGAGCACGTCGCCCGTCACATACGAGGCCGCAGGCGACGCCAACCACGCGACGGCCGCGGCGACCTCCTCCGGCGTACCCATCCGCCCCACCGGCACGTACCCGCCGATCCGCTCGCGCGTCGCGTCGTCCAGCCGGAGGTTGCCGCCGGACATGATCGGGCCCGGCGCGACCGCGTTCACCCGGATGCCCGACCGCGCCTCGTCCAGCGCCGTCGTCAGGGTCAAGCCGATCACCGCGTGCTTCGCCGCCGCGTACGCCGACATCCCGGGGGCGCCGCGGGTCCCGGCTGTGGACGTGATGTTCACGATGGCGCGCGGTCCGGCGGAGGCCCGCAGCGCCAGCACCTCGGCGCGCATCGCGACAGCCACCGTGCGGAAGTTCACCGCGATGATCTGGTCGAACACGTCCGCGGGCATGTCCGCGAGCGGGGTGGGCATGTGGCCGCGGCCCACGTTGTTCACGGCGACCGAGAGCCCGTCGCCGAGCCCGGCCGCCGCGGCGATGGCGGCCTCCAGCGCGTCGTCGTCGGTGGCGTCGAGCGGGAAGGTCTCCGGGCAGGCGATGCCGGACGCGACGAGCTCGTCCTGGAGGGTGCGCAGTGCGTCGGCGTCACGTGCGGCCGGGGCGATGAGGAGGCCGTCTGCGCCGAGCGCCCGGCAGATCGCGTTGCCGATGGCTCCGTTCGCGCCGAGGACGAACGCGACGCGAGGCACCTCACTCACGGCCGCACCTCCTCGCGCGTCCCCGCCCGATCCCGCACCTCGCGCCGGTCCGACGGCAGTAGGAACCCGGCCGCGATCAGCCACGCGATCCCCGCGAAGCGCCCGATCGGGATCAGGAACTGCAGCGGCTCCACGGCCAGGGACAGGAAGGACAGCTCCGAGAGCGCCGCCACCACCAGCCCCGCCCACGCCAACCAGCGCGGCAACAGCCCGAGGATGACACCGGGCACCGCCATCCCGGCGATCAGCAGGCCGAGGCCGACGACGTAGCCGACGCCACCGGAGACGAACGCCAGGAACGAGAACGTGAGCGCCAGGCGCGGGTCCGACGTCAGCTCGGGGCGGCTCAGCAGGTAGGTGCCGAACGCCGACACAATCAGCAGGATCGACGCGGTGAGGCCGCCCGTGAAGCCGATCGCCGGGCCCGGGACGCGCACCCCGAGACGTTGCAGGCGGACGAACGCGGTGGCGGCGTAGATGCCGAGGGGCACAGCGGAGCCGAACTGCAGCATCGCGGCGACGCGGATGGCCGCCCAATCAGCGTGGGCGTGCGCGGCGACCGCGTCCGCGCCGGCGAACGGCGAGAGGAACGCCCCCGCGCCGGACAGCGCGAACCCGACGATCAGCGCGAGCAGGAACAGGCCGGCGTGGATGACCGCGAGGATGCCCAGGGGCGGGCCGTCCGGTCGGCGACGACGGGGAGTCGGTTGGATATCGTTCATAATTGAAATGATTACACTGTGTAATCGTTACGCGCAAGCGCTATTCTGGATTCTGTGACATCCCTCCCACAGCGCGCCCGCCGCGGCGCACCGCCGCGCACGGCGTTCCTGCTCGCCCAGCTCGGCGCGGATGCCGCGGACCGTTTCGCCGAGCGTGTCGCCGCCCTGGGCCTGACGCCACGGGAGGCCGGCGCGATCCGCGTGCTCGGGCGGCGCCAGGGGCTCAGCCAGCGCGAGCTCGCGGAGCAGCTCGGGACGGTCCCGAGCCGGCTGGTCGCGCTGGTCGACGAGCTCGAGGCGAAGGGGTTCGTCGTCCGCGAGCGCAGCGAGGGCGACCGCCGCAACAACGTGCTCACCCTCGCGCCGGACGGTGAGCGGATGCTCGCGCGGCTGCGGGAGGTCGCCGAGGCGCACCAGGGTGATGTGCTGTCCCCGCTGGACGACGACGAGCAGGTCGCGCTCGCCGCGCTGCTCGCGAAGCTCGCCGCCGCCTCCACCGTCCCGCCCGACGGCCACCCCGGCTTCCGCCGCTGAGCCGACCACCCACTGAGCCGAGGGGTACGTAAACGCCCCTAAAACGGCGTCTTAGGGGCGTTTACGTGCCCCTCGACGGGGCCGGTGTGCGCGTCAGGCCAGGAGCTTCGCTTTCGCGGCGGCGAACTCCTCGTCCGACAGGATCCCCTGCGAGTGCAGGGTGGCGAGCTGCTGGATCTTCGCCATCATGTCGTCAGCGGGAGGCGCCGCCGCGGCCTGCTGCTGCGCCGCCGCCTGCTGCGCCGCCTGCTGCATCTGCGCCTGCTGCTGCTCCTGCTCGTACGCCTGCTGCTCGTACTTGTCCTGCTGGCGCTGCGCCTGCCGCCGCTGCACGTTGCCCGACACGGCGGTCGCCGTCCCGGCCACGACGGCCGTGCGGGCCGCCATCCCGATCAGTCCCGGGCGTCCCATTCGTCCCAAAGGCATGTCCCCACTCCTCAGCTCTCGACCGTCTCGACATCGGCGTCGGACTCCGCGTAGTCCTCGAACTCCCCGGCCACGACCGCGTTGACGACCGGCGCCGGGATGCGCTCGCTGTGGACCACCAGACCGCCCGCCTGGAAGAACTTGCTGGCGAGGTCCTTCGCCCAGAGGTGCTCGATGACCAGGATCGCGCCGGTCGTGCCCGGCTCGATCAGCTCGGCGATCGAGTCCACGTCCTCCGCCCCCGCGAGGCCGCCGGCGTCCAGGGTGATGTCGGCCATGCCGATCTCGTCGCCGATCTCCTCCAGCTCCACGATCTCGATCCCGCCGTCGGCGTGACGCATCACGAACAGGAGGTCGAGCAGCCGGACCGTGCCGCTCTCCACCAGGTCGAGGATGGCCTGGACCACCCCGGGCGACGGTCTGTCGTTGTCGAACTGGGCGACGATGAACTCCGCCGGGCCGTACTCGAATTCAGCCATCTCACGCCTCCGTCAGCGGGCCGGTCCCGCTTTCACGGCAGACGATACACAGCCGTACTCAGCCCGGCAATGACCGATTTCCGGCCGCGCGCAGGCGCGAGATGTGCACGGTCACATCCCTAGACTGGGACCCTGCGGACACCGCCGTCGACGTCGAGAAGGGACCCTGGTGGAGAAGAACTGGGCAGGAAACCACGAGTACCGCGCGCAGCGGATCGCGCGCCCGACCAGCGTCGAGGAGCTGCGGGAGGTCGTGACGGGCGCGACCTCGGTGCGGGCGCTCGGCAGCCGGCACTCGTTCAACGACCTGGCCGACACCGACGGCGTGCTGGTCAGCACGGCGGGCCTCCCGGCGGACATCCGCATCGACGCGGAGGCGCGCACGGTGACCGTGGGCGGAGGCGTGCGCTACGGCGACCTCGCCCGCGAGCTCCAGGCGGCGGGCTGGGCGCTGCACAACCTCGCGTCGCTGCCGCACATCTCCGTCGCCGGCGCGATCGCGACGGCGACGCACGGCTCGGGCGACCGCAACGGGAACCTGTCGACCGCGGTCGCCGCGCTGCGCATCCTCACCGGTTCGGGCGAGCTCGTGGAGTTCGCGCGCGGCGACGCCGGCTTCGAGGGCGCGGCGGTCTCGCTCGGCGCCCTCGGGGTGGTGACGGAGGTCGTGCTCGACATCCGGCCGACCTTCGACGCCCGTCAGCGCCTGTTCGGCGACGTCCCGTGGGAGGCCGTGACCTCGCGGCTCGACGAGGTCACGTCGGCGGCGTACAGCGTCTCCCTCTTCACGACCTGGGACGAGGAGACCGTCTCGCTCGCCTGGCTGAAGGAGCTGGACGGCGCGGAGACGACGATCGGCGACGACTTCTTCGGCGCGCCCGCTCTCACGGAGGCGCGGCACATGATCGCGGCGATGGACGTCCGCAACACGACGGAGCAGCTCGGAGTGGTCGGCCCGTGGAGCGAGCGCCTCGCGCACTTCCGGTTCGAGTTCACGCCGTCCAACGGCGAGGAGATCCAGTCCGAGTACCTGGTGCCGCGGGCGCGGGCGGTGGAGGCCATCCAGGCGGTGCGCGAGCTCGCTCCGTTGATCGCGCCGCTGCTGCAGATCAGCGAGATCCGCACGGTTGCGGCCGACGACCTGTGGTTGTCGAGCGCCTACGGCACGGACGTGGTCGGCCTGCACTTCACGTGGTTCCGCGACCAGGCCGGCGTGGAGGCCGTGCTCCCGGCGCTGGAGGCCGCGCTGCTGCCCCTCGGCGCCCGCCCGCACTGGGGCAAGCTGTACCTCGACGTCGACGGCGTCGTCCCCGCGCTCTACCCGCGCCTGGACGCCTTCCGCGCCCTAGCCGCCTCCCTCGACCCCGAGTCCCGCTTCACGAACCCCTTCCTGACCCGCCTCCTCGCGTAGCCACTCCGCATCCAACAATTCCGGAGTTGTGTACGCCTCTAAACGGCGTGTTGCGTACACAACTCCGGAAGGGATGGAGGCCCGGCTGCGTCAGGAGTGCGCGACGCGGGCGGCGATGTCGGTGCGGTACTGCGCGCCGGGCAGGTGGATGCGCGCGACCGCGTCGTACGCGCGCTCGCGCGCCTCGTCAAAGGTCGTGCCGCGCGCGACGACCGAGAGCACACGGCCCCCGGTCGCGAGCAGCGCGCCGGTCGCGTCATCCAGGGCGGTCGCGGCGTGCGCGATGGTGACCTCCGGGACCTTCGCCGCCTCGTCCAGCCCCGAGATCGGCCGCCCGGTCTGCGGCGCCTCCGGATACCCCTCGCTCGCGAGCACCACGGTGACGGCGGTGTCGAGCGCGAACTCCGGCCGCGGCATCCCGGACAGCTCGCCCGTCGCCGCCGCGTACAGCAGCGACGACAGCGGCGTCACCAGCCGTGGCAGCACGACCTGCGTCTCCGGGTCGCCGAAGCGCGCGTTGAACTCGATCACGCGGATGCCCTTCGACGTCACGATCAGCCCGCAGTAGAGGAGGCCGATGAACGGCGTCTGCTCGGCCGCGAGCTGCCGGACGGTCGGGAGGGCGATCGTGTCGATGACCTCGTCCACGAAGTTCTCCGGCAGCCAGGGCAGAGGCGAGTAGGCGCCCATCCCGCCGGTGTTCGGGCCGGCGTCGCCGTCGAGGAGGCGCTTGTAGTCCTGCGCCGGGCTGAGCGGGAGGACGGTGTGGCCGTCGCTGACCAGGAACAGCGACACCTCCTCGCCGTCGAGGAACTCCTCGATCAGCACGCCGCCCTGACCGAGGTAGTGGCGGGCGTGCTCGACGGCCGCGGCGCGGTCGGAGGTGACGATGACGCCCTTGCCCGCGGCCAGTCCGTCCGCCTTCACGACGTAGGGTGCGCCGAACTCGTCCAGCGCGCGCTCGGCCTCGGCGAGGGTGCTCGCCCGGGCGGCCCGGCCGGTCGGGACGCCGGCCTCCTCCATGATCCGCTTCGCGAAGGTCTTGGAGCCCTCCAGCTGCGCGGCTGCACGGCCGGGGCCGAACACCGGGATGCCGCGCGTGCGCAGCGGGTCGGCGACGCCGGCGACCAGGGGGCCTCCGGGCCGATCACGACGAGCTCGATGCCGTTCTCGATCGCGTACTCGGCGACGGCCGCTCCATCCAGCGGGTCGAGGCCGGTCTCGACGGGGACGTCGGCGGCGATTCCGGCGTTGCCGGGGGCCGCGATGATCGCATGCCCGGCCTCCTCGGCCAGGAGCGCAGTGATGATGGCGTGCTCGCGGGCACCGGAACCCAGAACCAGAATCTTCACCCGACCCATGCTAGAGGGCGCGGCTGACCCGCCGTCGATTCCGGAGTTGTGCACGCTGGGGCGCGGCGTGTCGCGTACACAACTCCGGAAACGATGGTCGGGGGGCGGGTGCGAGGATGGGGGGCATGGCGAGAGCGAAGATCAGCGACGAGGTCGGCGGCGCGGCGGTCCGCGGCGCGCTGGCGGAGGGCGCCGACCGGAACACGACCGCGACGGCCGTGCGCTACCTCCTCCAGCTCCTGGCCGAGCGGGCGCCGGGCAACACCGTGGAGGTGCGGGTGCCGCCGTTCGGCGCCGTGCAGTGCATCCCCGGCCCGCGGCACACCCGCGGCACCCCGCCGAACGTGATCGAGACCGACGCCGCGACCTGGCTGGCGCTGGCCTCCGGGAGCCTCACCTGGGACGCCGGGATCGCGTCCGGCTCCGTGCACGCGTCCGGCCAGCGGGCGAGCCTGGAGGGCCTCCTTCCTCTCCGCTTCTGACAGCGCCCGAAGCCCGCGTCGCAGTGGGCATCCGCTCAGTTACGGTGCGCGACAATGGAGGCATGAGCTCGAACCCGGAGGAGTCCGCCGTGCCCGAAGAGGCGCACGCCGCCGCCGCCGAACCAGGGCAGCCCGCCCCCGACCCGGAGGTCGACGCCACCGTCACCGAGGCCGAGGTGCGCGTCCACCGCTCGCCGCGCTACTTCCGCTTCATGCTCACCGGCGCCGTCGTCTTCGGCATCATCGCGCTCATCCTCACCTTCGCGTTCCCCGCGAACCCCACCTACGACCGCGGCCAGGTCTTCGGCTTCCTGCTGGCGATCTGCGCGACGATCGGCGTCGCCGTCGGCGCGCTGGTCGCTCTCCTGATCGACCGCGCGGTCACCCGCCGGGCGCGCACCGTCCAGGCGGATAGAATCGACGTGCGCCTTCCCGACGCCGGCGCCGAGCTCGACACCGAGCGCGGCGCGGAGCCGGGTCCACGACCGGACGACGCGCAGAGCAACGGCTCCCGCCCGTCCGTCGACAGCTGAACATCCCGACACCCTGACGAAAGGGGCCCGCTGTGGCCGGAGGCGACGGTCGCCTGAGTCATGATCTTCTGCCCGGTGAGAAGGGGCCGCAGGACGCCTGCGGTGTCTTCGGAGTGTGGGCGCCCGGCGAGGAGGTCGCCAAGCTCAGCTACTTCGGCCTCTACGCCCTGCAGCACCGCGGGCAGGAGTCCGCGGGCATCGCGACGAGCGACGGCAGCAAGATCCTCATCTACAAAGACATGGGTCTGGTCTCCCAGGTCTTCAACGAGAACGCGCTCAACTCGCTGACCGGCCACATCGCCGTCGGCCACACGCGCTACTCCACTACCGGCGCCTCCAGCTGGCAGAACGCGCAGCCCACCCTCGGCCGCACCTCCAGCGGAACCGTCGCGCTCGGCCACAACGGCAACCTGACCAACACCGCCGAGCTCATGCAGCTCGTGCACGACCGCTACCCGCAGCTCGACGGCGAGCTGTCCCGCGGCAACACGACCGACACCGCGGTGGTCACCGCGCTGCTCACCGGCGACCTCGACCACACGCTGGAGGCAACGGCCCTGGAGGTCCTGCCCCGGCTGCGCGGCGCCTACTGCCTGGTCTTCATGGACGAGCACACCCTGTACGCCGCGCGCGACCCGCAGGGCGTCCGCCCGCTGGTGCTCGGCCGCCTGGAGCGCGGCTGGGTGGTGGCCTCCGAGACTGCGGCGCTCGACATCGTCGGCGCCAGCTTCGTGCGCGAGGTGGAGCCGGGCGAGCTGATCGTGATCGACGAGAACGGCCTCCGCACCCAGCGGTTCGCCGCCGAGAAGCGCGCCGGCTGCGTCTTCGAGTACGTCTACCTCGCCCGCCCCGACACCACCATCGCCGGCCGCGGCGTCTACGAGGCCCGCGTCGAGATGGGCCGCCAGCTCGCCCGCGAGCACGAGGTGGAGGCCGACCTGGTCATCCCGACGCCCGAGTCCGGCACCCCGGCGGCGATCGGCTACGCGCAGGCGTCCGGCATCCCGTTCGGGCAGGGCCTGGTCAAGAACTCCTACGTCGGCCGCACCTTCATCCAGCCGTCGCAGACCATCCGCCAGCGCGGCATCAAGCTCAAGCTGAACCCGCTGAAGGAGGTCATCAAGGGCAAGCGACTCGTGGTGGTCGACGACTCGATCGTGCGCGGCAACACGCAGCGCGCGCTCGTCTCGATGCTGCGGGAGGCCGGCGCGGCCGAGGTGCACGTACGCATCTCCAGCCCGCCCATCACCTGGCCGTGCTTCTACGGCATCGACTTCGCCTCCCGTGCCGAGCTCATCGCGACCGGCCTCGGCGTGGACGAGGTCCGCCAGTCGATCGGCGCGGACTCGCTCGGCTACCTGTCGGAGGACGGCATGATCGCCGCGACCGAGCAGCCGCGCGAGCGCCTCTGCACCGCGTGCTTCACCGGCGTGTACCCGATCGAGCTGCCGGACGCGCACCACCTGGGCAAGAACCTCCTGGAGCGTCCGGAGGAGCGCGCGGCGACCGTCGCGGACACCGACGACGGCGCGGACGCGACGAGCGACGGCTGCGAGCCGGGTCCGGACTCGGAGTACGAGCGCCTGATCGCGTTCGGCGACCCGGGGCGCCAGGAGTAGGCGCCCCGACACAAATTTATGATGTAACGTTTCCCGGGTGACTCCAGCTCCACCCCGCCGCCCCGCCGCGTTCGTCGTCGCAGCCCTGGTCGCCTTCGGAACGGCCGGCTGCTCGGCTCCCGCGGGGACGAGCACGCCGACCCCGACCCTCACCTCGTGGTCGTACAGCGGGGCGGACGGCCCGGGGCACTGGGCGGGGGTCGCTCCCGCCTGCGCCGACTGGGCCGCCGCCCGGCAGTCGCCTGTCGACATCGTGACCGCCGAGCTGGAGCCCGACGGCTCGGCCGCGCCGGTCGGGGTGCACTACGGTCCCACCCCGTTCGAAGTCGAGGACAACGGACATGCGATCGAGGCCGTTCCCCGGGACGCGGAGGCGGGCTCGATCGAACTCGGCGGCAGGATCTATCAGCTGAAGCAGTTCCATTTCCACGCCGCGAGCGAGCACACCGTGGACGGGGTGCACGCCGACGCGGAGCTGCACCTGGTGCACCGGGCGCCCGGCGGGGAGGTCGCGGTGCTCGGCGTCCTCCTGACGGAGGGGAGAGCAACGCTGCGCTCGGCGACCTGCACGACAGCTCCGGGGCTGCGAACGCCGGGCCATCCGTCATCGACCCGGCTGCGCTGCTTCCCGCCTCCGGCGCGAGCGCCCGCTACACCGGCTCGCTGACCACCCCGCCCTGCACCGAGGGAGTCAGCTGGAACGTCTTCCTCACGCCCACCACGCTCTCGAAGGCGCAACTCGACGCACTGACCGGCGCCCACCCGGCGAACCACCGCCCGGTCCAGCCGCTGCACGGCCGCACGGTGACCGCGGTCGGCGCGGGGTAGGAGCCCCGGATACGATGGAGCGGTGACCGACCCCACCGCATCCTCGTCCTCTTCCTACGCCGCCGCCGGCGTCGACACCGCCGCGGGCGACCGCGCCGTCGAGCTGATGAAGGCCGCGGTCGCGCGCACGCAGGGCCCGCAGGTGCTGGGCGGGGTCGGCGGCTTCGCGGGCATGTTCGACGTGTCCGCGCTGAAGGCCTTCCGCCGCCCGCTGCTCGCCACCTCCACCGACGGCGTCGGCACCAAGGTCGCGATCGCGCAGGCGCTCGACAAGCACGACACCATCGGCCAGGACCTGGTCGGGATGGTCGTGGACGACATCGTCGTGGTGGGCGCGCGTCCCCTGTTCATGACCGACTACATCGCGTGCGGCAAGGTCGTCCCCGAGCGGATCGCTGCGATCGTCGCCGGGATCGCCCGCGCCTGCGAGGAGACCGGCACCGCGCTGGTCGGCGGCGAGACCGCCGAGCACCCCGGTCTCCTCGGCCCGGACGACTACGACGTCGCGGGCGCCGCGGTCGGCGCGGTGGAGGCCGACGAGCTGCTGGGCGCCGAGCGCGTCCGCGACGGCGACGTGGTGCTGGCGCTGGCGTCGTCCGGCATCCACTCCAACGGTTTCTCGCTCGTGCGGCACATCCTCGCGCAGCGCGGCATCGCCTTCACCGACCGGCTGGACGAGTTCGGCGGCACCGTAGGCGAGGCCCTCCTGGAGCCGACGCGCCTCTACACGTCTCCGCTGCTGCGCGTGCTGGAGGCCTCGACGCTCGCGGGCGCCGTCCACTCGCTCAGCCATGTCACCGGCGGCGGCATCGCCGCGAACCTGGCGCGCGTCCTCCCCGTCGGCTCGTGGGTGGAGGTCGACCGCTCGACCTGGTCGCCCCTCCCGGTGTTCCGCGTGCTGAGCGACCTGGCCGGCAGCACCCTGGAGTCGTCGGAGGGCACCTGGAACCTCGGCATCGGGATGTTCGCCGTCGTCGCCCCGGAGGCCGCCGACGTGATCGCGGCCGCGATCACCGCGGGCGGCATCCCGACCTGGCGGGCCGGCGTGGTCTCCACGACCGCGCGTGACCTGGCCGGCTTCGAGCAGGGCGCCAAGGGCGTCGATGGCGGCGCCGTCCGCCTGGTCGGCACCTACGCAGGCTGAGCCCCGCGGCTAACGGAGGACTTCTCCCTCAATAACGGGCAGATTACCTCCGTTGACCGCCATCCGGCCCCTCCGGCCGCCTGATCTCCTCCGTTCGCAAGCCCGCACGACGTGACCCGTTCGTGGAGGCGCGGGGGGTCGCGGCGTCCCGCTAGAGTGGCCGCTGTGACCCCCCATGCCAGCCTCCGCTTGGCGTGTGCGCTGGGGGCGGCGCTCGTCGCCGTGGCGCTCGCGGGGGCGCCGGCGTTCGCGACACCGACACCGACGCCGACTTCAGCGCCGACTTCGGCGGCGCCGACTGCGTCCGACGCGCTCACCCCGCTCGTCGATTGCGTGCAGGACGCCCCGCTCGGTGCCGTGACCTCGCGCACCGTGGTCCTCGGTTACTGGTCGTCGGCCTCCGCCCCGGTCACGCTGACTCCCGGCTCCGGCGGCGACGACCTCTCACCGGGCGCCGCCGACCGCGGCCAGCCCTCATCCTTCCTGCCGGGCGAGCACCACGGCGCGTGGCTGCTGACGGTGGATGCCGCAGCCGAGCCGTCCCTGATCTGGACGCTGGGCGGCCGGTCGGTCACCATCGACGCCTCCGCCCCGGCCTGCACCGACGCCACCGCGATCGTGCTCAGCGCACCGGCGACGACCTCCGGCACCGTCGCCGTGTCCGCGACCGTCACCCGCTTCCTGCTCGGGCCGCCGGAGGCCGGGACCGTCGACTTCGCGATCGACGGGACCGCCGCCTCGACCGCGCCCGTCGGCGCTGGCGGTGTCGCACGCGCCGACCTGACCGCCCCGGCCGGCCCGCACACGATCACCGCGACCTTCACTCCCGCGAGCGGCTCCACCCTCCGCCCCGCGACGGCCACCGCGCCCGTCACCGTCACCCCGCCATCCGGCGCACTCTCGGTCGCGGCCGACAGCGTCGTCGCCGGCAGCACGTCCGTCACCGTCCACGTCACCCGCACGGGCGCCGCCCCGGTCACCGTGGACTTCGCGACCGTCGACGGCACCGCGCACGCCGGGCCCGACTACGTCGCCGCGTCCGGCACCCTCGCGCTCGCCGCCGGCCAGGCGGCCGCGACCACGACGGTCAGCCTGCCCGCCCGCGCGCCCGGCTCGCCGGCCTCCGTGTTCTTCGTGGTCCTGCAGCACGCGACGGCGGACGTCAGCGGCGCCGTCACGATGGTGTCGCTTCCGGCGGTCCCGGCCGCGGCCCCGGCGTCGGCCGCCGTGGGAGGCACGGGAGGCGGCGGTGCGGCCGGCGCGGCCTCCGCGCTCCCACAGGGCGACCCGACCGCGCACACGCCGCTCGCGAGCGCGCCGGTCGGCCAGGACCTCCTGCTCCTCCTCGCCGCCGGTCTGATCACGGTCGGCGGCGTCGCGGGCGTCATCGGCCTCTTCCGGTCGGTGCGCCCCCGTGACGGTCTGGTCTGACACGGCCCATGACAAACGTCACGCCGAATCCCTGACGCGCCCCTGCGCGGCCCCGCCGCCCGCCCGGCACTCTGAAACGGTGAACACCTCACCAGCCATCCGCCTCAGCGGCCTCCGCAAGACCTTCGGGTCGCTCACCGCCGTCGACGGCGTCGACCTCACCGTGAACGCGGGGGAGGTCATCGCCCTCCTCGGCCCCAACGGCGCGGGCAAGTCCACCACCATCGACCTCGCGCTCGGCCTGGCGCGTCCGACCGCCGGCACCGCCGAGCTGTTCGGCGGCGACCCCCGCGCGGCGATCCGGGAGGGGAGGTCGGTGCGATGCTGCAGGGCGGCGCGCTGCTCCCCACCCTGACCGTCGCGGAGTCCGTGGCGCTCGTCGCGTCGGCGCACCGGCATCCGCTCAGCGTCGCCGAAGCCCTCGAACGCGCCCGCTGCACCGAGATCGCCAAGCGGCGCGTCGCCAAGCTGTCCGGCGGCCAGATGCAGCGCGCGCGGTTCGCCGTCGCCGTCGTCTCGAACCCGGACCTGCTGTTCCTCGACGAGCCGACCGCGGCGATGGATGTGGAGGCCCGGCGCACTTTCTGGCTCTCGATGCGGGAGTTCACCGACCAGGGCCGCACCGTCGTCTTCGCGACGCACTACCTCGACGAGGCCGACGCCTACGCCGACCGGATCGTCATGCTCGCCCGCGGCCGGGTGGTCGCCGACGGCACCCCCGCCGAGGTGAAGGCCGTCGTGTCCGGACGCCGGATCGCCGCCACCGCCGGCTTCGCCTGGACACCGGAGGTCGCCGCAGCGCTCGGCGCCCTCCCCGGCGTCCGCTCGGTCGACCAGCGCAACGGCCGCCTCACGATCGTCAGCGACGACTCCGACGCCACCCTCCGCGCCCTCCTCGCCGCGCACGACGACCTCCACGACATCGAGGTCACCGCGCACACGATGGACGACGCGTTCCTCGCCCTCACCGAGTCGCGCGACGACGCGACCGCGCCGACCCCGCACACTCTCTCCGAAGGAGCACTCCGATGAGCATCGCCTACCTGGGCCGCGAGTCCCTGCGCCAGCTCAAGAACATGCGCGCCATGATCTTCACCCTCGCCGTCCCGCTCGTCATGCTGCTGGCCTTCGGCGGCACGTTCGGCGGCCGCGGGCAGGTCGACGCCGTCACCCACCTCCCGTGGATCGTCGTCACGACCATCCAGGTGTCCGCGTACGGCGGCATGATGGCCGCCCTCTCGCAGGCGTTCAACATCGTCACCGAGCGCTCGCTCGGCTGGAACCGGCAGCTCCGGGTCACCCCGCTCACCGGCACCGGCTACCTGATCTCCAAGCTGGTGGCGGCCCTGGCGCTCGCGCTGCTCAGCATCGTGGTCATCGTCGGGGTGTCGATCGCGCTCTACCACCCGGTCCTCCCTGCGATGAGCTGGATGCTTGCCTGCCTGGCGATCTGGGCCGGCGTCGTGCCGTTCGCCCTCCTCGGCATCCTGATCGGTCAGTTCGCCAAGCCGGAGTTCGCGCAGCCGCTGTTCATGGCCGTGTTCATGGGGATGGCCGTGCTGGGCGGTCTGTGGATCCCGCTGCAGATCTTCCCCGCCTGGGTCGCGAACGTCGCACAGGCCGTCCCGTCGTACTGGCTGAACCGGGTCGGGCAGCTCGGCGCGCTGCAGAGCGGCGACGCCCTCACACCCGCGCTCGTGCTGACCGCGTGGACGCTCGCCCTCGGCGCGCTGATCGTGTGGCGCTACCGGCGCGACGCGGCGCGCGGCTGAGCCGGGGCGCCGGCTGGCTAGGGTTAGGGACGTGTTCAGCAGCGAGGTCGAGGAGTACCGGCCCACCGGGGTGTGGGCACGGCTGACGCATCGCTCGGCTTACCGCTGGTACCCGGGCGCGGTGATCGGCCTGCTCTACCAGATCTCCGTGATCGCGGGCCTCTGGACGTCGTCCGGCGCCCTCAGCACGAAGATCGTCGCGACCGCGCTCCTCGCGGTGGTCTACGTGGGCTTCCTGGCCCTCCCGCCGATCCTGTGGTGGGAGAGCGAGCGGACCCGGCTGATCGGCGTGCTGGCCTACTTCGCGCTCACGCTGACCCTCCTCCCGTTCATCGGCGTCGACACGCTCTGGACCTGGGTCTACGTGGCGTGCGTCGCCGGGATGTCGATCGCGCGCACCTGGGTCGCGAACACCATCATCGGTTCCCTCGGGGCCGTGCAGGTCATCGTGTTCCTGCTCACGGGCACCTTCGCGGAAGCCTGGTTCATCGCCCTGATCACGGTCTCGATCGGCATCATGATGAGCGCGTTCGCCCGCCAGATCGACACGCTGCGGAGACTGCGGAACGCGCAGGGAGAGATCGCGCGGCTGGCCGTCGTAGACGAGCGCGCCCGGTTCTCGCGCGACATGCACGACGTCCTCGGCCACTCGCTGACCGTGGTGACGGTGAAGTCCGAGCTCGCACGCCGGCTGATCCCCGTCGACCCGCGGCGCGCGGAGGACGAGCTCGCCGACATCGAGCGCCTCACCCGCTCGGCACTCGCCGACCTGCGCGCGGCCGTCGCCGGCTACCGCGAGATGAGCCTGTCCACCGAGCTCGCCGCCGCCCAGGCGGGACTGGCTGCCGCCGACATCCAGGCGCACCTGCCGCGCAACGGCGAGGACGTCGCGCCCGAGCTGCGCGAGCTGTTCGGCTGGGTGCTGCGGGAGGGCGTGACGAACGTGATCCGGCACTCGGGCTCGCGCAACTGCTGGGTGACAGTGGAGCCGGACGTCCTGCGGATCGAGGACGACGGCCGGGGGCGGCCCCGCTCGGCGCGGAGCGGCGCGAGCTCGTGCGCGGGTCCGGGATCGCCGGGCTCACCGACCGGGCGCGCGAGTTCGGGGCCGCGGTGACAGTCGAGGCCGGGCCGCGCGGCGGGACCCTACTGACGGTGAGGAGGACCGCGTGACCATCCGCCTGCTGCTCGCCGACGACCAGGCCCTCGTCCGCGGCGCCCTCGCCGCCCTCCTCGCCCTCGAAAGCGACCTGGAGGTCGTGGCGCAGGTCGGCCGCGGCGACGAGGTGCTCGACGCCGCGCGCACCTCCGCCGCCGACGTCGCGTTGCTCGACGTGGAGATGCCCGGGCTCGACGGCATCCAGGTCGCGGCGCAGCTCGCGCGTGACCTGTCGTCGTGCCGCTCCCTGATCGTGACGACCTTCGGCCGCCCGGGCTACCTGCGGCGGGCGATGGAGGCCGGCGCCGCGGGGTTCATCGTGAAGGACACTCCCTCCGGCCAGCTCGCCGACGCCGTCCGCCGCGTCGCCTCCGGCCTGCGCGTCGTCGACCCCGCGCTGGCCGCCGAGTCGCTGGCGTCAGGGGCCTCGCCGCTGACGGTGCGGGAGGCCGAGGTTCTCGCGGTGGCGGGCCAGGGCGGGACGATCACCGACATAGCACGCCGCCTCCACCTCAGCGACGGGACCGTGCGCAACCACCTGTCGAGCGCGATCGGCAAGACGGGCGCCCGCAACCGCTCCGAGGCGGTCGCGATCGCGACGCGGCAGGGGTGGCTCTGAGCGCGCGGACGTTCGGTCGACGGATCGTCAGCGGGTCACGCCGCCCGCTCGGGTGATCGCGGGGATGACCTGGTCGCGCTCAGGCGCGCTTGGGCGTCTCGGACTCGGTGTCCTCGTACTCGTCCTCGTCGGCGTCGTCGTACCCTGAGGTGTCGTCGTCGCCATCCGGGTCGTAGTCGGCCCACGCGTCGTACTGGTGCTCGTCGTCGTGGTGGGAATGTCCGGTGAGCTCACGCTCGAGCGCGTCGTAGTTGACGTTCGGGCTGAACGACTTCAACTGACGAGCGATCTTGGTGTGCTTTGCCTTTTGACGGCCGCGCCCCATGCGTGACCCCCTTTTGGTCCTGCCCGGGGAATGGCACCCGGGGATCCAACAGAAATAGTGAAAACTAGCGTCGAGTTTAGCATGGTGACCCTCGTGGACCCCGAGTTCCCGCACAGCGTCGGATGATGGAATGAGCGCGTGATCAGTGGCATGACCGACACCCAGGTGGTGATCGTCGGCGCCGGGCAGGCCGGGCTGGCGGTCGCCTACTACCTGCGCCGGTTCGAGCTGGTCCCCGGACAGGATTTCGTCATCCTCGACCGCGGCCCGGGCACCGGCGGAGCCTGGCAGCACCGGTGGGACGCGCTGCGTCTCGGCAGCGCCCACCACGTGAACGACCTCCCAGGGATGGCGGAGCTGGGTCTCAGCTTCGAGACCGCCGACCGCGCCCTCCCGGCCAAGGACATCGTCGCCGGCTACTACCGCCGCTACGAGGAGCACTACGGCCTGGAGGTGCAGCGGCCGGTGACGGTCTCGCGCGTGTACGACCGGGGCGCGGACCTGGTGGTCGCGCACGACCGCGGCGAGACGCGCACCCGGGTCGTCGTGAACGCGTCCGGCACCTGGGGGGCGCCGTTCATCCCGTGGTATCCGGGGATGAACGACTTCGCGGGCCGTCACGTACACACGTCGTCGTACGTGTCGGCGGAGGAGCTCGCCGGGCAGGCGGTCGTGGTGGTCGGCGGCGGGACGAGCGCGATCGGCTTCCTGCTGGAGCTGGAGGGCGTCGCCGAGAGCCTGACCTGGGCGACGCGCCGCCCGGTGGACTTCCGCAACGAGTCGGAACTGACGATCGAGGGCGGCGTGGCCGCGGTCTCCGCCCAGGACGCGGCGGCCCGCGCGGGCCTGGCGCTGCCCAGCATCGTGAGCGGAACGGGCGTGCCGCGCACGCGCCGCGTCGCGGCCGGGATCGACCGCGGGCTGCTCGTGGAGCGGGAGATGTTCTCCCGCATCGAGCCAGACCGCGTCGTCTGGGCGGACGGCTCGGCGACGAAGGCGGACACGATCATCTGGGCGACCGGCTTCCGCCCGGAGCTGAGGCACCTCGCGCCGTTGAAGCTGCGCGAGAAGGCCGGCGGCCTCACGGTGGCGTCCGGTGCCTCGTGGCAGGACTCGCGCATCTTCCTGGCGGGCTACGGCCCGCAGGCGAGCACGATCGGCGCGAACCGCGCCGGCCGCGTCATCGCCCGCCAGATCATGGCCCAGATCTAGCCCTGTTCGACGTCGGATTCGTGCCGAATGTCGCTTTTCGCCGCGGCTAAGGCGACATTCGGCACGAATCTGCGGGGTCAGACCTCCAGGTCGCGGGGGGCGCCCGCGAAGCGGAGGCCGCTGACCCGGATGCCGCCGGCGCCGGGCGTCGGGCGGACGTCGAGCGAGCCCGTCTGAGCGTCGGCGCGGAGGCCGAGGCGGGCGGAGAGGACCGCGACCGCCGCGGCCGCCGACCAGGCCTGCGGGCGGCAGGCGGCCGGGTACGGGATCGGCGCGCTGCTCTGCTCGGCGGAGTCGCCCGAGTGGAGTTCGGGCATCCGGTAGCCGAAGCCGTCCGCCGCGGCCAGCAGGCCGTCGGCGAGGAGGTCGGCCTCTGCCGTGTGGCCGTCACGCGACAGCCCCACGATCGCGATCGCGGTGTCGTGCGCCCAGACCGAGCCGCCGTGGTAACTGAGCGGCCAGTAGCCGCCGGAGTCCGTCGACATCGTGCGCAGACCGTAGCCGGACGATAGCTCGGGCGACGCCAGCCGGCGCGCGATCACGGTCGACTGCTCCGGGGTGAGGATGCCGGTGCCGAGCAGGTGGCCGATGTTGCTGGTGACCGTGTCGACCTTGCGCTTGGCGGCGTCGAGCGCGACGGCGGGGTAGGCGCCGGCCGGGTCGTCGATCCAGAACGTCTCGGCGAAGCGGGTCTTGAGCTGCGCGGCCCAGTCGCGCCACTCGTCGGCGCCCTCCAGGCCGAACGCGTCGAGCAGCTCGGCGCCGCCGACTGCGGCCTCGTAGGCGTAGCCCTGGACCTCGCAGAGCGCGATCGGACCGTCCGCGAGGGTGCCGTCCTTCCACTGAATGGAATCGCCGGAGTCCTTCCAGCCCTGGTTGGCCAGGCCGTGACCGGTGGTGTCCACGTACTCGAGGAAGCCGTCGCCGTCGCTGTCGCCGTAGTCGCGCATCCAGGCGAGCGCCGCCTGCATCGCGGGCAGCAGCTCGCGCACCTCGTCGTCGGGCAGGCCCCACTTCCACGCGTCGTGGAGGAGGCTGATCCAGAGCGCGGTCGCGTCGACCGTGCCGTAGTAGAGCGGCGGCAGCACGACGCCCTCGCCCGGGATGGTGAGCGCGGCCGGCCGCAGCTCGTGCATGATCTTGCCGGGCTGCTCGGCGGTCTCGGCGACGGTCTCCGTGCCCTGGAAGTGCGCCAGCACGCGGAGCGTGGAGGCGGCGAGGTCGGTGCCGAGCGGCAGCAGCAGACGCGCGGCCCACAGCGAGTCGCGGCCGAAGAGCGTGAAGAACCAGGGGCGCCGGCGGCGAGGAAGGTGTCGTCCGGGCGCGCGGTGGTGGACATCCGCAGCGACTGGAGGTCGGCGAGCGCCCGGTCGAGCCAGGACGCGAGGCGGGAGTCGCCCGTGGTGGCCCGGAACGCGGCCCACTCGGCCGAGGGCGCCGCGCCCGCGACGACCGCGGTCGGGTCGTCCACGTCGATGGTCCACCCCAGTGCGACCTCGCCGTGAGCCGGCACCTCGACGTCCCAGACGAGCGCGGCGTCCTGGCCGTCGACCGCTACGCGCGCCTCGGGCGCGACCAGCCGCGCGGTCACGGGGCCTGAGCGGAAGACGACGCCCTCCTCGGCGGATTCGGCCGACACGGGGTGCTCCGCGCCCGCCAGCCCGGCCTTGATCGTCTGCATGGGCGTGAAGTCGCCGCGGACCGCGACCTCGACGGTCGTCGCGATCGGGGTGCGGAGGGCGTTGCGCAGCACGATCCGCTCCCGCAGGCTCCCCGCCACGACCGTGCGCGTGCGGTCCAGCCGGACGCGCGGGTCGGCCGTGGCATCGTCGATCCGGCGGGCGAGCAAGGTGAAGACCGCGCTCGCGGCGTCGGGGCCGGCGGTGGCGATGTGCTCGGGCACGTCGCCGCCGACGGTCAGGAGGATGCGGTCGAGCACCCGGAGGTCCGAGTGGAAGAACCCGTGGATCCCGCCGCCGTCGATGGCGCCGTCCGCGGCGGACCAGGCTTGGCTGGGCGCGGTGAGCACCACGACGCTGTCGTGCAGCAGGGGTTGGAGCGGCTGGGTCATCGTGGCGTTCGCGCCTCCTCGATCGGGGATATGAGTGGGAGTGGGCATGTAGGGGATGGGAGCTCAGGGAGCACGCGCGGCTCGATCCGCGTCTCGGTCAGACCGCGCCGCCCATCGGCGTCCGTCGGCTGCACGTGCCAGACCGCCGCGCCCTCCCGCTCGGAGACGACGTCCACGAGCGTGGTGCCCTGGTAGACGAGCCCGGTGCCTTCTTCGAGGGCGTAGCCGCCCGGCAGTTCGCCGGAGGCGACCGCCGCCTGATGCGCCGGCCGCCTGCGCGGGTCGGAGTCGTAGTGCACCGCGAGCGAACCCGGCGCCAGGCCGAGCCCGTCGGCCAGCGCGGAGATGTCCGGGCCGCGGGAGGCCGTCGTGCCGCCCTCGTGCCAGCACAGGCCGCCCGCCGAGCCGCCCGCCAGCACGACGCCGCGCTGCCACGCCTCGGTCAGGATCTCGTCGAGCCCGTGGGCGCGCCAGACGGCCAGCAGGTTGAGCAGGCTCCCGCCGCTGACCCACACGACGTCCTGGGAGAGGATGTGCTCCCGCAGGTCCGGGGTGTTCGGGTGCGGGAAGAAGCGCACGTGGCTGGCCTCGACGCCCGCGAGGCGCGCGGCCTCCAGCTCGGCGCCCTCGACGTGCCGCTGGTCGCCGCCCGCGGTGTTGACATGGGTCACCCGGGGCCGGCGTCCGACGACCTGCGCCAGTTCGATCGCGTGGTGCAGGAGCGGCCCGTAGAGCGAGTCCGTCCAGTCTCCGGCGACCAGGCCTCCGCAGGTGGCCAGGATGGTCGGTGCGATGGCCGTCACTCCTTCACCGCTCCGTCGCTGGAGTTCATGATGCGGCGCTGGAAGACGAAGAACAGCACGGCGACCGGGATGGTCATGATCGCGGCGGCGGCGAGCTTGATCGGGTACTGGCTGCCCTGGCTGAGCTGGCCGCTCGCCAGGCCCGCGACGCCCTTGGTCAGCGTGGTGAGGGCCGGGTCCTGCGTCGACACGATGAAGTGCGCGAGCTCGTTCCACGACCCCTGGAACGACAGGATGATGATCGTGATGAGCGCGGGCCGCGCCATCGGCAGCACGATCGACCAGAACACCCGGAAGGTGCCTGCACCGTCGATGCGCGCCTGCTCCTCCACGCTCGCCGGGATCGACTCGAAGAAGCCCTTCATGATGAAGACGCCTGCCGCGTCCGTGAGCAGCGGCAGGATCATGCCGGTGTACGAGTCGTACATGCCGAGCTGGTTGATCACGAGGAACTTCGGGATGAGCAGCACGACCATCGGCACCGACATGACCGCGACCAGCGCGGCGAACACGAACCCGCGCCCGCGGAAGTGCAGCCGCGCGAGGGCGTAGCCGGCGAGCGAGTCGAAGAACACGCGGCCGAGGGTTACGAACACCGTGACGATCGCCGAGTTCATGAACCAGATCGGGAAGTCCGAGTTGAGGAACAGCTTCGTGTACGCCGCCGTCGTCCACACCTGGGGGATGAGCGACACCGGGTTGGCCGTCGCGTCCGCGTCGGTCTTGAACGACGTGGCCACCTGGATGAGGAACGGCATGATGTACACGACCGCGAGCACGACCAGGATGGCGTAGCTGACGGACGTAGCGGCGATGCTGCCGCTCGTGCGGCGGCGCCGGCGCACCGGACGCGGAGCCTGAGCGCCCGGCGAGGTCGCGGTGGCGGGGGAGGTGGTGGTCGTGGTGGCGGTCATCGCTGGCCTCCCTTCATGGCGGAGCCGGACGAGTTGTTCGGCGCGGTCGCCGCGATGACCAGCGCGTCGTACGGCCGCATGCGCCGCTTGGACACTGTGCGCTCGCGCAGCACCCAGCGCTGGAAGATCGTGAACAGCACGATGATGATGAACAGGATGAACGCGATCGCGGCGCCCTGACCCCACTCCTGATTCGTGAACGAGGTCTGGTACGAGAGGTACGCCGGGGTCAGCGTGGTCTTGCTCGGCGCGCCCTTGCTGCCGGTGTAGATCTGGTCGAAGACCTGCCAGCAGCCGATGAGGCCGAGGGTGAGGACGGTGAAGAGCGTCGGGCGGAGCTGGGGGAGGGTGATGCGCCAGAAGCGCTGCCAGCCGTTGGCGCCGTCCATCATGGCGGCCTCGGTGATGTCGCCGCCGAGGTTCTGCAGGGCCGCGATGAAGAGCAGCATGAACGTGCCGCTCGTGGTGAACACGGCCATGATGATGTACGCCGTCATCGCGACGGACGGCCCGCCCAGCCAGTCCCACCAGGAGACGCCGAGCAGCGTGTTCTGGGTGAGGGCGGCGGGCCCGCTGGTGACGCCGAACAGGCCGAGGAGGTTGTGGATGATGCCGCTCGGGTCGTTGAACCAGTTCGGCCCGTTGACGCCGAACCAGGAGAGCACCTTGTTCACCGCGCCCGTCGTGCTGAACAGGAACAGCCACAGCACGGTGATGGCGACCGAGCTGGTCACCGACGGGAAGTAGAAGGCGGTGCGGAAGAAGCCGCGCCCGCGAAGGACGGCCCGGTTGACGAGCACCGCGAGGAAGAGCGCGATGGCCGTCTGGATCGGGACGACCAGGACGACGTACCAGGCGTTGTTCTTCAGCGCCATGCCGAAGTCCGACTCGGCGAGCCCGCCGCCGGCCAGCAGGGTCGAGTAGTTCTTGAGCCCGACGAAGTTCACGTCGGAGGCGAAGGGGCTGCCGCGCCCTCCCCAGTCGGAGAAGCTGACCCACAGCGCCATGAGCACCGGGATGACGAGGAACACGCCGAGCAGCAGGATGACCGGGGCGGTGAACAACCACCCCGAGGCGGCCTCGCCGCGCCGGATTCCGGAACGGCGAGACCGACTCGTGGCTTGCGACATGGTGTCTGCGATCCTTACTTCAGCGCTTCGAGGTTCTTCTGCGTGGCGTCGAGGATCGTCTTCGGGTCGCTCGTGGCCAGCGTCTCCAGCTTGCTGTTGAGGTCGGTCACGACGTCGGCCGCGCCCTTGGCGGTCGGCACGCCCTTGGCGTAGTCGGCGGCGTTGAGGAACGGCACCAGGTCGGGGTTGGCCGACTTCCACTCGCTCGCGGCCGACTTGATCGACGGCATCGGACCGAACGCCTGCGAGAAGGCGAGCTGGTCGCTCTTGCTGGTCAGCTTCTCGACGAGCTTGAGCGCGGCGGCCTGGTTGGGGCTGTCGGCGGCGATGCCCCAGCAGTTGGTGAACTGGAGGGTGCCCTTGCCGGCGGGGCCGGCGGGGAGCTCGGCGACCTGGTACTTGATGTTCGGGTAGTCCGACTTCATGGCGCCGGTGATCCAGTTGCCCTCGATGGTCATCGCGGCCAGGCCCTTGCCGAACGCCTCGCCGCCCCAGCCCGCGCCGAGGTCCTTGGCGTACTTGAGGTCGCCCGCGTTGAGCATCGTCTTGACGAAGTCGAGCGCCTTGACGTTGGCGTCGCTGTTCGCGGTCGCCTTGGTGCTGTCGTCGTTCATCAGGTTGCCACCCGCCTGCACCATGAAGGAGCCGATGCGAGCGTACTCACCCGAGATGCCGAGGCCGACGTGGCCGTTGCCGGTGAGCTTCTTGGAGACGGCCTGGAGCTGGTCCCAGGTCTTGGGGATGTCGCTGTCGGTGAGGCCGGCGGCGCTCCACATGTCCTTGTTGATGATGAGCTGGAGCGTGGAGAAGTCCTTCGGCGCGCAGTAGAACTTGCCGTTGTAGGTGAAGGACTTGACCAGGCTCGGGTAGAAGTCGCCCTTGTTGCCGAGCTGGTCGCCGTACGCGAGCAGGGAGCCGTTGGAGGCGTAGCCGGCGAGCGCGTCGGTCGAGAGGTAGAACACATCCGCCGGCTTCTTCGCCGCGAAGCCCTGCGAGAGCTGCTGGTTGAGGTCGCTCGCCGCCACGACGCTGGCCTTGGTGCCGGAGCTCTTCGACCAGTCGCCGACGGCGGACTTGACGGCGGCCGTCTCGGCGTCGCCGGAGGAGCCGATCATGACCGTCAGCGCCTTGTTCGACGAGGTCAGCTTGCCGGTGTCGCTGCTGCCGCTGCCGCTGCCGCCGAAGCCGGAGCCGCAGGCGGTGAGGGCGAGTGCGGCCGCAGCGGCGACGGCGCCGCCCGCGAGCCAGCGGGATGTGATTCTTCGCATGTGTTTCTCTCCTTGGTGTGAGTGTGCCCGAACGGCCGGGCTCACGCGGTGTCGGTCGCCGAAGTCGTGGAACGTTCGCGTGGGACGCGGACCTGTGGAGGACATCGCGGAGGGAGCGCTGGGATCGCCCGCTGCTCTGCGCGCATCCGACCTCCTATGGTCTCGTTCCGGGTGGGACTCCTCTTTGATCGATCAAATTCGATGATGCTACAGTGCATTTTGAACGATCAAACGGGGACGCTGTCACCATAGTCACGGCCTTCGGGACGTGTCAAGCGGGGCAGCGGGCCAGCGCGAACGCGCAGCGGTAAGGTCTGAGACGGCGTCTCCGACCGGGCCGGAGCGCGCCGGGGAAGGAGCCAGCATGGGCGCACAGCCGACCGTCAGCGACGTCGCCGACGCCGCGGGCGTCTCGCGGCAGACCGTCTCCAACGTGCTGAACACCCCGGCGATCGTCCGCCCGGAGACCCGCGAGCGCGTCGAGGAGGCCATCCGCTCGCTCGGCTACCGGCCGCACGCCTCCGCCCGCCGGCTCCGCACGCAGAAGAGCTCCACCATCGGCATCCGGCTCGACCCGATGACCAGGGACGGCATCTCGGGCAGCGTGCTCGACCGCTTCCTGCACGCCCTCACCGAGCAGGCCGACCGCAAGGGCCTGCGCGTGCTGCTCTTCACAGCGGACGGCCCGGAGGACGAGATCGAGCAGTTCCGCCGGCTCTCCGACGGCGCGGACGTGGACGCGTTCGTGCTGACCTCCACCTTCCACGGCGACCCACGCACGGAGTGGCTGATCGAGCACGGCCAGTCGTTCGTCACGTTCGGCCGGCCGTGGGGCATCGACGACATGACCGATCCGCTGCACCTGTGGGTGGACGTGGACGGCCGCTCGGGGCTGCACGAGGCGACCGACCACTTCCTCGCGCGCGGCCTCCGCCGGATCGGCTACCTCGGCTGGCCGGCCGGCTCCGGCACCGGCGACGACCGCCGGGCGGGGTGGCTGGAGGCGATGCGGGAGGCGCACGCGGTCGACGCTGCGACACTCTCGACGCTGGAGGAGGCCTCCGAGGACGGCGTGACCTTCGGCGCGGAGGCCATGCGGACGCTCGCCGCTCGCGCCGACGTGGAGGCCGTCGTCTGCGCCTCCGACTCGCTGGCGCTCGGCGCCCTGACGGCGACGGGAGGCCGCATCCCGGTGATCGGCTACGACGACACCCCGGTGGCAGCGTCACTCGGCTTCTCCAGCGTGCGCCAGCCGCTGGACGAGGTGGCCGCGGGCGTGCTCGAACTGCTGACCGGCGCCCACGGCGGTAGGGCGCGATCCAGCGTCGACGACCCGCGGCACCGCCTGGTGACGCCCCAGCTCGTCGTGCGCGACGGCGGCACCCTCCTCGGGCCGCGCTGAGCGCCGCCGGCGCCGAAACGCGGTCGTAACCCGCGGCGGCGACAATGGACGCATGACTCCACAAGAGCCGAACGTCTCCGCGCCACAAGCGCAGAACCCGGGCTTCCCCCGCGCATCCCCGTCACCGTCTCCATCACCCGCAGGGTCGACCCCGATCGCCTCCCCGAGGTGACGCACTGGGTCCAGGCGGGCGTCAACCTCGCCAACGGCTATGAGGGCTTCCTCGGCTCCGGCTGGGTGCGCGCGAACGCCCACTCGCACGAGTGGCACATGCTGTACCGCTTCGCCGACGCCGCGTCGCTGGAGGTCTGGGAGTCCTCGGAGGCCCGCGCCGAGTGGCTGTACGAGGGCCGCGAGCTGGTCGAGGTGTCGCGCGTGGAGCGCCGCACCGGCATCGAGGGCTGGTTCGACGAGCCGGAGCCCGGCGTCCCCGCCGCCCCGCCGCGCTGGAAGCAGGCCGTCACAATCTGGCTCGGATTCTTCCCGCTCTCGCTGGCCTTCACCTACGTCACGTTCTATCTGGTGCCCGGCTGGCACCAGCTCTGGCCGCTCGCCACCGTGCTCATCACGACCCTCCTGCTGACGCCGACCATGACGTACTACCTGCTCCCGTTCGTCACGCGCCTCCTGCACCCCTGGCTCGCCCGCCCGCGCCGCTGACCCCCTCCATCAATTCCGGAGTTATGTACGCCGCGGCCCGGCGTGTTGCGTGCACAACTCCGGAATTGATGGAGGGGTGGGTGGGGGATGTCCCTGAGCCGACCCTGAGATTGGGAGCGGGCGCTTGCGCTTGTTCAACTCGCGATATATCGTGAATACGTCAACAATCGCGATATATCGCGAGTCACCGAAGCAAGGAGCGCAGGAGCATGGCACAGGAGAAGTGGCTCATCCAGCCCGGCGAGAACCGCACGATCGACGTGGAGCTGGTCCGCTCCCTCAAGGTCGGGCTGCTGGGCGGCCAGATCGACATCATCGGACACGACGAGCCGGGAGCGCGGGTCGAGGTCCACTCGGTGTCCGGCCGCGACCTCAAGGTCAGCATCGACGAGGACCGTCTGGAGATCGACCACCCGCAGCTGCGCTGGGACAACTTCATCGACGTCTTCAAGTCGATGAGATCCAGCGCCCGCGCCGACATCAGCGTGCTGGTGCCGCGCGACGTCGTCCTCAAGTTCGGCGTGGTCTCCGCCGGCGCCCTCATCTCGGGCCTGAAGACCGACGCCCGGCTCAGCACGGTCTCCGGCGATGTCGTCATCGACGGCCTCGTGGGCAACCTCGAGCTCAACTCGGTCAGCGGCGAACTGTCCGCGCGCGGCCACACCGGCCGCATCAGCGCGCACACGGTCTCGGGGGACATCACCGCGACCGGCACGATCCCGCGCTTCAGCGCCGACGGTGTCTCCGCCGACATCATGGTGGACCTCGCCGGCACCCCGGACGAGGTGCAGATCAACACCGTCTCGGGCGACACGACCATCCGCATCCCGGAGGCCCTCGGCGCCCGCTACCGGGCGAACACCGTGTCCGGCCGCGTCCAGCTCGACAACGTGATGGTCGTCGGCTCCGCCGGAAAGGGGTACACCGCGACCACCGGCAGCCTCGACGGCTCCTGGGTCGACATCACCGTCAACTCCGTCTCCGGCGCCGTCTCGGTGCTCCGCAGCTCGACGGCTCGCGGGGAGGCGTCGGCGTGACTCCCGTCTTCGCCCACGGCAGCCTCCGGCTCTACCTGCTGAGTCTCCTGGCGGAGGAGCCGCGCCACGGCTACGAGCTGATCCAGGCGCTGAGCGACCGGTTCGGCGGCACCTACGTGCCAAGTGCGGGCACCATCTACCCCCGGCTGGCGAAGCTGGAGGAGGAGGGGCTGGTCACCAAGACCACCGACGGCCGCAAGACCGTCTACGCGATCACCGACGCCGGGCGTGCCGAGCTCGCCGCCCGCGAGCCCGAGCTGGACGCGATCGAGGACGAGGTCACCGACTCCGTCCGCCGGCTCGCCGACGAGGTCCGCGCGGGCGTGAACGACGCCATGCGCACCCTGCGCGCCGAGCTGGCCTCGGCGGCGCGGGAGGCGAAGCGCGACGCCACGCGGGTCGACCCGCGGCAGGAGGCGCGCGAGGCAGGCCGCGACGCCCGCTCGGCCGCCAACGCCGCGGCACGGGAGGCGGAGGTCGCGATCAACGAGTTCCGCCAGCAGCTGCGCACGGACCTTCGCTCGCAGGCCGCTCGCGGCGCGCTCCCGGAGAACGTCGTGCCCCTTCTCAAAGAGGAGCTGACCCGCGTGCGGCGCGCGATCGTCGAGGCGATCGGCCGCGGCTGAACCGCCCGGTGAGAGCGGTTTTCGGAAGAGATCTCCAGAAAGTCCCAGCTCATGCTCATCTCGCTCCCAGTGAGGCCGATGACGAGCCGACTCCCGCGAGAATCCGCGGCAACGGATGCTCCGCGGGGTGCGGACCCAGTGTTCGCGGAATCGCCGTCCGGCGCCGACGCGACGCGCCGATTTGACAGCGTTTTGGCAGCGAGTATTCTCGTCCCTCGTGACAAATGAGGGGAGATCCCCGAAGCGGTGGCTGATCGGCGACCCGCTTCCGAGCGAAAAACTCGAAGGACAGCTACTCCCGAAGCACCTCGCGCTCCCGATCTTCGCGTCAGACGCACTCTCCAGCGTCGCCTACGCTCCGCAGGAACTCCTGATGATCCTGCTGCTCGGCGGCCTGTCGTTCCTGACGTTCGCCCCCTGGGTCGCGGCGGCCGTCGTCGTCCTGATGATCACGGTGGTGCTCAGCTACCGCCAGCTCGTCAAGGCCTACCCCTCGGGAGGCGGCGACTACGAGGTGGCGCACAAGAATCTCGGTGAGAAGGCCGGCCTGGTCGTGGCCTCCGCCCTCCTGGTCGACTACGTGCTGACCGTGGCCGTGTCGGTCGCGTCCGGCGTGGACAACGTGATCTCGGCGCTGCCGTTCCTCGCATCGTGGCGGGTGGAGCTCGCCGTGGTCTGCGTGATCATCCTCGTCGCGGTCAACCTCCGCGGCGTGCGGGAGTCGAGCAAGGCGTTCGCGCTCCCCACCTACATCTTCATCGGCAGCATCTTCGTGATGGTCGTCACGGCGCTGGTCCGCACCGCGTTCGGCCACGCGCCGGTCGCCGAGTCGGCCGGCTTCACCGTGCACTCCAGCAGCATCACGCAGGCCGCGATGGTGCTGCTGCTCCTGCGCGCGTTCTCCAGCGGCTGCTCCGCGCTGACCGGTGTGGAGGCCGTCGCCAACGGCGTGCCCGCGTTCCGCACCCCCAAGATCCGCAACGCCCGCACCACGCTCGCGCTGATGGGCGGCATCGCGATCGTCCTGTTCGCCGGCCTCACCGTCACGGCGCTGATCAGCGGCGTGCACTACGCGGAGAACCCGTGCGACCTCCAGGGCTGGGCGCAGTGCGCGACCTCCCCGCAGCGCTCGCTCATCGCGCAGATCGCCGCGGCGACGTTCGGCAACAACACCTTCTTCTTCTTCATCGTGCAGGCCGCCACCGCGGTCGTGCTGCTGCTCGCCGCGAACACCGCGTTCAACGGCTTCCCGCTGCTCGGCTCGGTGCTCGCCCGCGACTCGTACGCCCCGAAGGCGCTCAACACCCGCGGCGACCGCCTGGTCTACTCGAACGGGATGATCCTGCTGGCGCTCGCCGCGACGGTCCTGCTGCTCGTCTACCAGGCGAACTTGACGCAACTCATCCAGCTCTACATCATCGGCGTGTTCGTGTCGTTCACCCTCGGCCAGTCCGGGATGGTGAAGCACTGGGTCTCGATGCTGCGCGGCAGCGGCAAGGACGGGGCCGCGGTGCTGAGCCAGCGCGAGCGCAGCAGCATCGTCCGGTCGCTCTGCATCAACGCCTTCGGCGCGACGCTGACCTTCGTCGTGCTCATCGTCGTCACGATCACGAAGTTCACGCACGGCGCGTACCTCGTCTTCATCTTCATGCCGATCCTCTGGTTCCTCATGCTCGGCGTGAACCGGTACTACCGGGACGTCGAGAAGGAGATCGAGGTCGACCCGGTCACGACCTTCGGCAGCGTCGGCGACCACGCGGTGGTGCTGATCGGCAAGATGCAGAAGCCGGCCCTCAAGGCGCTGGACTACGCGATCGCCGCCCGCCACGACTCGATCGAGGCCGTGCATGTCTCCATCGAGGAGGAGGCCACCGAGAAGCTGCAGCGACAGTGGATCGAGCAGAACATCCACGTACCGCTCACCGTCATCGATTCGCCGTACCGCGATTTCGGCGTCCCGGTGATGAAGTACCTGAAGCACCGCCGCGAGGAGCACGGCTCCGAGGTCGTGACGGTCTACCTGCCGCAGTACATCGTCGGCCATTGGTGGGAGTCGCTGCTGCACAACCACCGCGCCCGCCGGCTGAGCAAGCAGCTCATGCTGTGCCACGGCGTCACCGTCGCGCTCGTGCCGTGGCTGCTCGACTCGTCGTCGCTGATCTACGGCCGCCGGTCCCGCCCGCTGCCGGGTCAGGACCGTCGCGGCGAGCCGGTGCGCCCGGTCGCGCGGCGTCCGCTGGCGCCGGCGTCGGCGGCGCGTGCGCGCATCCACATCCACAACACGCCGATCACGCTCGGGGAGAGCGAGTTCGCAGCGCCCGGGGAGCTGGCGGTGCCGCCGGTGGCCGCCGACGAGCGGACGACGCAGGACTCGGCAGCGCCGGTCAAGGCGAAGCGGTAACGCTCGCTACAACTGCACCGCCGGCCCGTGGCCCGGCAGCACCCAGCGCGCGTCGCACAGGCTGAGCCGCCGCGCGCTCGCCTGCGCCCCGTCGGCGTCGTGATGGAAGAACGCCGGCAGCTGCTGCAGCTCCCCCGCGTCGGCGAGCAGCGCGTGCCCGGTCACGAGCGCGTCGCCCGTGACGAGCACCTCGGCGTCCGGCTCGAAGAAGCAGGCGTGGCCCGTCGTGTGGCCGGGAGTGGGCAGCACCTCCAGGCGGTGGCCGGTCGACAGCGCGATCACGTCGGCCGTGATCGCCTGCGCGGCCGGGACTCCGACGTCGCCCAGGCCGCCCGCGCGGATGGCCGCGACGGCCCAGGGGATGGTGCCACGGCGGAGGGCGACCGGCATCAGGTCGACGACGGTGACCTGCTCGGTCACCTCGCGGCGGACGTTCGGCAGCTCGCTCGCGGCGGCCAGCACCTCCACGCCGGAGCGCTCGCTGTAGTCGCGCGCCGCGCCCAGGTGGTCGGAGTGCCCGTGCGTGACGATGATGCGCGTGAGCGCCGACACGTCGAGCCCGGTCGAGCGGATCGACTCCTCGACCAGCGGGCGGTCGGCCGGGTAGCCGCAGTCCACCAGCTCGACGTGCCCGCGTCCGTGGAAGACGGTCCAGTTGGAGGCCGGGCCCTCGACGAACAGGATGCCGGGGGCGACGGTGGTCAGGGAACGGAGCTCGCGCACATCCACGACAGTATCGCGCCGCGCTTGACCTTGACGTAACGTCAACCTTTACGGTGGTTTCTGCACCCACGAGAGGAGACGGACATGGTGGAGGCGACCGTGGACTGGAGCATCCAGGACATCGCGCGCATCGCCGGCACGACGAGCAGGACGCTGCGTCACTACGACGAGCTCGGCCTGCTCCCGCCCAGCCGGGTCGCCGCGAACGGCTACCGCCACTACGACCGCGACTCCCTCGTGCGGCTGCAGCGCATCCTCCTGCTGCGGGACCTCGGGCTCGGCCTCCCGGCCATCGCCCGCGTGCTCGACGACAGACGGGATGCGGTCCCCGCCCTGCGCGACCACCTGACGTGGCTGCGCGGCGAGCGGGAACGGCTGGCGCGGCAGATCGCGTCGGTCGAGTCGACGATCCACGCTGTGGAGGAAGGAGGGGAGATCGTGGCTGAGGAGATGTTCGACGGCTTCGACCACACCCAGTACAAGGAGGAGGTCGAGCAGCGCTGGGGGAAGGAGGCGTATGCGTCGTCCGACCGCTGGTGGCGCGGGATGACCGCCGAGGAGCGCGCCGGCTGGCAGCAGCGGCAGAAAGCGCTCGCCGCCGACTGGACGGCTGCCGCCGCGCGCGGGGTCGACCCGGCGTCGGAGGAGGCGCAGGCGCTCGCCCGCCGGCACGCCGACTGGCTGGCCGACATCCCGGGCACGCCCGGCTACGGCACGGGCGCCCCGCCGGCCGCGTACCTGACCGGGCTCGGCGACATGTACGTCGCCGACCCGCGCTTCGCCGCCAACTACGGCGGCGCCGAGGGCGCCACCTTCGTGCGCGACGCGCTCCGCGTCTACGCCGCCACACACCTCGCGTAACCCAGCAATCGATTCCGGAGTTGTGTACGTTCGCACCCGGCGTGTCGCGTACATAACTCCGGGAGAGTTTGCTGCCTAGGCGCGGCGGGTGCGGGTGCGGGTGCGGCAGGTGAGGCGGTCGTCGAGCCAGTGGGCCTCGATGAGGCGGGCGCCGGGGCGCGGCGCGGGCGGCTCGGCGGGGGCGCGGTCGGGCTGCGGGCCGCGCACCAGCGGGGAGGCCGCGCGGTCGGCCGCGCGCGAACGGGTCGCCGCGTCGGATTCGAGCAGGATGCCGTCTCGCACGTCGAAACGGACGGCATCCCGCTCGTCCGCACCCTCCGCGCGGAGGCCGGGGCCCTGCTCCGCCGTGCCTTCGAGCTCGCCCTCCAGCTCGGCGTCCGCGGGCGCGGGCTCCGGCAGCCGGATGGCGAAGAACGGGAGGGTGAGGCTGCACAGCGGCCCGACGAGCAGCGCGAACGCGAGCGTCCCGACGCCGACGTTGCCGCCGAGGAACCAGCCGATGATGAGCACGGTGACCTCGATCGCGGTCCGCACGGCCCAGATCGGCCGGCCGGTGCGGGCGTGGAGGCCGGTCATCAGCCCGTCGCGCGGGCCCGGCCCCAGCTTCGGCCCGATGTAGAGGCCGGTGGCGACGGCGAGCAGGAGCAGCCCGGCCGCGAACACCAGCACCTGCGCCCACAGTACGGTCTGCTGCGGGATGATCCAGAGCCCGAGCTGCGCGCTCGGCCCGACCAGGAGGACGTTGAGCACGGTCCCGAGCCCCGGCCGCTGCCGCAGCGGGATCCAGAAGGCCAGCACGACGAGGCCGACCAGGTTGGTCACCAGCCCGAACGGGATGCCCGTCTTGTACGAAACGCCCTGCGCCAGCACGTCCCACGGCGAGACGCCGATCCCCGCCCGCACCATCAGCGCGATGGCGATGCCGTACAGGAACAGTCCGACCAGGAGCTGGCCGAGGCGGCGGGTGAGGAGGAACCGGGACATGCTGATAATCCAATCGCTCGATTGGCCTTACATCAAGATGCCAATCCGGATAAAGTGGCCCGCATGCCCGACGCTCAACTCTCCGCCCGCTCGCTCGAAGCCCTGCTCGGCGACTGGCGCGGTGCGGCCCCCGGCTACCAGTCGCTGGCCGACCGCGTCCGCCTGCTCGTGCTGGACGGCCGCATCCCGATCGGCACGCGACTCCCGGCCGAGCGAGACCTCGCGGGCCGGCTCGACCTGAGCCGCACCACGGTCAGCTCGGCCTACCGGCAGCTCCGCGAGGGCGGCTTCCTCGACAGCGTGCGCGGCTCCGGCAGCGTCGCGCGCCTCCCCGGGCCCGCGCTGGCCCTGCCGATGACCGGCGGCGAGGGGATGCTCGACTTCACCAAAGCGGCCCTGCCCGCCGCGGCCTCCCTCCCGGCCGCCGCGCCGCCGCCGCCGAGGAGCTGCCGCACTTCCTCCCGGACTCCGGCTACGACCCGGTCGGCCTGCCGCACCTCCGCCAGGCCATCGCCGACCGGTACGCCGAGCGAGGCCTCCCGACCACGGCCGACCAGGTGCTCGTGACGGTCGGCGCGCAGCAGGCCATCGCGCTCATCGCCCGCACCTTCCTGTCGCGCGGCGACCGCGCGCTCGTCGAGCTGCCCACCTACCCGCACGCGACGGAGGCCCTGCGGCTCGCGGGCGCCCGGCTCCTCCCGATCACGGTTACGCCGCCGGACGACGCCCCGCACGCCCTCGGCCCGGACGGCCGGGAGCCGGCGGAGGACGACGGCTGGGACGCCGACGCCGCCGAGCAGGCGATCCGCCGGGCGAGCCCGGCGCTGGCGTACCTGATCCCGGACTTCCACAACCCGACCGGCGCGTCCATGTCGCCGGCTACGCGCGAGCGCATTCTCACCGCCGCGGCCGCGCACGGGACAGTCGTGGTCGGCGACGAGACGACGGCAGACCTCGACATCGACCGGCCGGGTGAGTATCTGCCGCTGCCGACCTACGCTCACCGCAACGCGGGGGACCCGCCGGTGCTGCTCATCGGCTCAGCCAGCAAGAGCCTCTGGGGCGGCCTCCGGATCGGCTGGATCCGCGCCGAGCGCCCGCTGATCCAGCGGCTGATCGCGGCCAAGCCGTCCACCGACCTCGGCACGCCGATGATCGAGCAGCTCGTGGTCGCGCGGATGCTGCCGCAGGCGGCCGAGATCCTCGAGGAGCGCCGCGTGCAGCTCGCCTCGGGGCGGGAGACCGTGCGCCGCCTGGCAGGGGAGGTCTTCCCCGAGTGGCGCATCCCCCGGTTGCACGGCGGCCTCGCGGCGTGGATCGGGATCGGCGCGCCGGTCAGCTCGTCGCTTGCGCTCGCCGCGCGCAACCACGGCCTCCTCATCGCCGCCGGCCCGCGGTTCGGGCTGGACGGGGCGTTCGAGCGGTTCCTGCGCGTGCCGATCACGTACAGCGAGGACGAGACGCGGCGTGCCTTCGCCGCGCTGGAGCGTGCGTGGGCGGTGGCGTCTGCGGAGCCCGCGCCGTACTACGACGCGACGGCGCTCCCCAACGTGGTCTGAGCATCCACACCCGTCAGCTCCGCAGCCACCGCCCACAGCGAGGAGGGGAGGTCGCGGCCACGCGCACTCCGCGGGAGGCGGGCCCGGTGGGTCGGCCCCACCAGCGCCATCCGCGACGGCCCGTAGTATGCGCCCTGCACCGCGGCGGGGTCGGCAGCGGCGAACAGCAGCGGCTCGGCCCCCTGCTCCACGCCCTGCGAGGGGAGGAGGGTGCGGCTGGACGGCTGGAGCTGCTTCTCGTCCCCGCGGGCGAGGTTGCGCCCGGCGGTCTGCAGGTTGGTGCGCGTGTAACCGGGGTGCGCCGCCGTGCTGAGCAGTCCCCAGCCGCGCTCCTCGGAGAGCTGGGCGAGGCGCAGGGTCATCAGGAGGTCGGCGAGCTTGGACTGCGCGTACGCGCGTGGCGCGCTGTACCGGCGCTCGAACTGGAGGTCGCGGAAGTGGATCGAGCCGAAGTCGGCCGTCCCGCTCGACATCGTCGCCACTCGGGGCTTCGGCGATTCCAGGAGGCGCGGCAGCAGCAGGTTCGTCAGCAGGAACGGCCCGAGGAAGTTGCTCTGGAACTGCAGCTCGTACCCGTCGACCGTCTCGATCCGCTTCGGCGGGATCATCACGCCGGCGTTGTTGACGAGCGTGTCCACCTCCTCGCCGTCGGCCAGCATCCCGTCCGCGAAGGCGCGCACGCTGGCGAGGTCGGCGAGGTCGATCCTGCGCAGCCGGAGGTCGGCGCCGGGGACGCGCTCCAGGAGCTCGGCGCGCGCGGCCTCGCCCTTCTCCAGGTTGCGCACGGCCATGGTCACGCGGGCGCCCGCGGCGGCGAGCCGGGCGGTGGCCTCCTTGCCGGTGCCGCTGTTGGCGCCGGTGACGACGATGTGGCGTCCGGTCTGGTCGGGGACGTTGTACACGATTTCCTCCGCGGGTCGTGAAATAATGAACCGATGGTCTGTTAGGGATCACAGTAATAGACCACCGGTCTGTTAGCAAGAGGGAGGGTGATGTCCCAGGCGACGTTCAGCCGGGCGCGCAGCGAGGAGCAGCGCGCGCGGCGCAGGGAGGACATCCTCACGGCGGCTGCGGCCATGCTGGCCGACACCCGCGTCGCCGATCTCAGCCTCAACGAGCTCGCGCGCCGTGTCGGACTCGCGAAGTCGAACGTCCTCCGCTACTTCGAGTCGCGGGAGGCCGTTCTGCTGGAGCTCTACGGCCGCGAGTTCGCGGCCTGGCTCGACGCGCTGGAGGAGCGACTGGCCGCCACCGCCGACCGCACGCCCGAGTCCCTCGCGGCGGCCGTGGCGGAGACCGCCGCCGCCCGTCCCGTCTTCGCGGAACTGTGCGCGGCCGCGCCCGGCATCCTGGAGCACAACATCTCCGGTCCCGTCGCGCTCGCCTACAAGCGCGCGCTGCTGGCGGACGCGGCCCGGCTCGGCGCGCTGGCGGTGCCGTGGATCGGCGACGACCCCCGCGGCACGCTGGTCTTCGTCGGCGCGGTGACCCTCGGGATCGGCGGCATCTGGTCGACCTGCCGGCTCTCGCCCGGCATGGCGGAGGCCTACGAGCTCGACCCTGCGCTCGCGCGCTTCCGGATCGACTTCCGCGAGAGCCTGGAGACGCTGCTCGTGACGCTGATCCGGGGGCTGAAGTGAGGCTCCGACGCTGACGTGTCGGACCCCGGTGCCGGGCTCAGGTCATACCACGGCATGAGGAAATTGCACAGCCTGCAATGAGAGACTTCTCCAGCGCCTCCGTCGTCGCCGCCAGTTCAATCACATCCGCCGAGGGGACCCTCCGTGCACTATCTCGCCGTTCTCAGCATGAAGAACCGCGCCCTCATCGCGCTCGTCACGATCGTCGCCGCCATCTTCGGCGGGGTCGCGCTCGGCAACCTCAAGCAGGAGCTCGCGCCGTCGATCACGTTCCCGCAGCTCGTCGTGCTGTCGAGCTACCCCGGCGCGTCGCCCGAGGTGGTCAACCATGACGTGAGCACGCCGGTGGAGGCCGCCATCCAGGGCGTGCCCGACCTCGACTCCACGTCCGCGGTCAGCAGCACCAACCAGTCGATCATCACGGCGAAGTTCACGTACGGCACCGACCTGGCGACGGCCGAGCAGAAGATCGACCAGGCCATCAACCGCATCAAGTCGACCCTGCCGTCCGGCGTGAACCCGCAGGTGCTCTCCGGCTCCATCGACGACCTCCCCGTCATCCAGCTCGCGGTCAGCAGCGACACCGATCAGCGCACCCTGGGCGACGACATCACCAAGCTCGCCCTGCCCGACATCAAGGCGGTCAGCGGCGTCAACGACGCACAGCTCGTCGGCGAGGTCGGCCAGCGCATCACCATCACCCCCGACACCGCAAAACTCGCGGCCGCGGGACTCAGTGCGTCGGCGATCAAGGACGCGCTGCAGCAGAACGGCGTGCTGCTGCCCGGCGGGTCGATCACCGAGAACGGCCAGACGCTCACGATCCAGTCGGGGGCGCAGCTCACGTCGGTGGCGGACATCCAGGCGCTGCCGCTCATCACGTCGTCCACGGGCGCGACGGCTTCGCCGGGGGCGACCGGCGCGACCGGCGGTGCCGCCGGCGCGGCTTCGGGAGGGGCGACCGCGGGAAGCGCGGCCTCCAGCCAGGCCGCCGCCGCTGCGGCCGCCGCGAACTCCACGCCGCACACGATCGGCGACGTCGCCACGGTCGTGCAGAACGACGACCCGGTCAGCTCGCTCTCCCGCGTCAACGGCAAGCCCGCGCTCACCATCGCGGTGACCAAGCTGCCCTCCGCCAACACCGTCGCGGTGTCCCACGCGGTGTCCGCGCTCATCCCGGGCCTGGAGACCAAGCTCGGCCACAACGCCACGATCACCGTCGTCTTCGACCAGGCGCCGTTCATCACGCAGTCGATCAACTCACTCGCCGAGGAGGGCCTGCTCGGCCTCGCGATGGCGGTCATCGTCATCCTGGTGTTCCTGCTGTCGGTGCGCTCCACCCTCGTCACCGTGGTCAGCATCCCGACCAGCGTGCTCATCACGTTCATCGTGATGTGGGCGAGCGGTTACACGCTCAACATCATCACGCTCGGCGCGCTCACCATCGCGATCGGCCGCGTCGTGGACGACTCGATCGTCGTCATCGAGAACATCAAACGGCAACTCGTGCCCGGCGTGGACCGGGCGGTCACGATCATCCGCGCGGTGCGGGAGGTCGGCGGGGCGATCACAGCGTCCACGATCACGACCGTCGCGGTGTTCCTGCCGCTGGCGTTCGTCGGCGACGTCACGGGCGAGCTGTTCCGGCCGTTCGCGCTGACGGTCACCATCGCGCTGCTGTCCTCGCTGCTCGTCGCGCTCACGATCGTGCCGGTGCTCGCGTACTGGTTCCTGCGCGCGCCGAAGGCCCGCAAGCACGAGGGCGGGGAGCAGTTCGACGACGAGGCCGCTCACCTCTCGGTCGCGGAGGCCGCCACCTCCGGGCACGACGAGCTCGAGCACCCGTCTCGCCTGCAGAAGGGCTACCTCCCGATCATCCGCTGGACGCTGAAGCACTCCGTGCTGACCGTCGTCGCCGCTGTGGTCGTGCTGGTCCTGACCTTCTTCTCGTTCCCGCTGCTCAAGACCAACTTCCTCGGTTCCAGCGGCCAGAACTCGCTGACCGTGTCGCAGACCCTCGACCCGGGCGCGAGCCTCCAGGCGAAGGACGACGCCGCGCGGAAGGTGGAGGACAAGCTCCTGCACACCGACGGCGTGAAGACCGTGCAGGTCTCGATCGGCTCCAGCGGATCGTCGCTGCGCGACGCGTTCACCGGCGGAGGCGGCGCGACGACGTTCTCGGTCACGACCGACGCGAACGCCGACCAGGACAAGCTGCAGACCACGATCCAGAACGAGATGGCGTCGATCACCGGCGCCGGCGACATCACGGTGTCCGCGTCGAGCGGGTTCGGCGGATCGACCGACATCGAGGTGGACATCACCGCGAGCTCCAACGCCGACCTCCAGAAGGCGACGGACTCGGTCGTGACGGAGCTGAAGAAGCACGACTCGCTCAAGCAGGTCACCGACAACCTGAGCGCGTCGCTGCCCTACGTGTCGGTCGCCGTCGACCGGACGAAGGCGGCGGAGGCCGGCCTCAGCGAGGTGGCGGTCGGCACGCTCGTCTCCCAGGCGATGCAGCCGACCCAGATCGGCTCCGTGGCGATCGAGAACTCGACGCTCAACATCTACCTGCAGAGCGACAACCCGCCGACCACGGTCGCCGGGCTGTCCGACCTGCCGATCCCGACCGCCAAGGGCGTCGTGCCGCTGAGCTCTGTGGCGACCGTCGCCGAGGCCAAGGGCCCGTCGACGGTGACCACCCAGCGCGGTCTGCGCACCGCTGCGGTCACGGCCACGCCGGCCACCGACAACCTGACGACCGCCAACGCGGACGTCAACGCCGCGCTCAAGAGCGCCGACCTCCCGGCCGGCGCCACGGCGAAGATCGGAGGCGTCTCGTCCAGCCAGTCGAGCGCGTTCGGTCAGCTCGGGCTCGCGCTGCTGGCGGCGATCCTGATCGTCTACATCGTCATGGTGGCGACGTTCCGCTCGCTGCGCCAGCCGCTGCTCCTGCTGGTCTCGGTGCCGTTCGCGGCGACCGGCGCCATCCTGCTGCAGCTCGCCTCCGGCATCCCGCTCGGCGTCGCGTCGCTGATCGGCGTGCTGATGCTGATCGGCATCGTGGTGACCAACGCGATCGTGCTCATCGACCTCGTCAACCAGTACCGCGCCCGCGGTCTGACGGTCAGCGACGCGGTCGTGCACGGCGCCTCCCGTCGTCTGCGGCCCATCCTGATGACCGCGCTCGCGACGATCGCCGCCCTGACGCCGATGGCGCTGGGTGTGACCGGACATGGCGGTTTCATCTCGCAGCCGCTCGCCATCGTGGTGATCGGCGGCCTGATCTCGTCCACCGTGCTGACCCTCGTGGTGCTGCCGACGCTGTACAACCTGGTGGAGGGTGCGCGCGAGCGTCGCATCGCCCGCCGGGCGGCGAAGGGCGGCGGCTCGGCCGATGCTGCTGCGGGCGCCCCGGGCGAAGGCGCCCCGGACGGCGAGTCGCCGGAGCCTCCGGTGTTCACGACCCCCGCGGGCGGCCGGCAGCTCTGAGCTGGCCACGTCACTTCGCACCCATCACCATCCCGCCGAGGGGCACGTAAACGCCCTTAAAACGCACTTTTAGGGGCGTTTACGTGCCCCTCGATCCTGTGGCGAAGGGTAAGCGTCCGGGATCCCAGACAACGGAGGCAGGGCGGCGCGCGCCGTCGCGGGCGGGCGTTGCTAGCGTCGCGGTATGAGCCTCTCCGTCGATCCCCTGTGGCCCCGCGCCGGCTCCTGGCCGTCGCTGGCCGACCTCCCGGACGCGCAGGTCGATCTGGCGATGGTCGGCCTCCCGACCTGGCGCACGTCGCTGTCCCCGACCGGCGCGCACGCGACGCCGGGCGCCGTGCGGGAGGCGTTGCGGCGGTACTCGCTGCACGTTCCCGAGCTGGCGGTCGAGGCGCTGCGGTTCGCCGACGCCGGCGACGTGGAGGAGCCGGACGGCCCCGAGGGCGAGCGCCGGGCGATCGAGGCGGTGCAGGAGGCCGTCTCGCGCTCGCGCCTGACCGTCGCGGTCGGCGGCGACAACTCCCTCACCGTCCCGGCCGCGCTCGGCGCCTGGGGTGACGACGTGCCGACAGCCGGGCTCGTGACGCTCGACGCCCACCACGACCTCCGCGACGGCGTCTCCAACGGCTCGCCGGTGCGCCGCCTCGTGGAGGCCGGGCTCGACGGCCGCCGGATCGTGCAGATCGGCATCGCCGACTTCGCCAACTCGGCGGAGTACGCGCTGCGGGCGCAGGAGTACGGGATCACCGTCATCCCGCGCGACGACCTCCACCGCCGCCCCATCGACGACGTGATGGCCGAGGCGTTGGAGGTCGCGGGCGCTGCCGGCGGCCCCGTCCACGTGGACCTGGACGTGGACGTGTGCGACCGCTCCGTCGCCCCCGGCTGCCCCGCGTCGGTACCGGGAGGCCTGGCGGCGTGGGAGCTGCGGAGGTTCGCGCGGCTGGCGGGTGCGGACTCCCGCGTCCGCTCCATCGACATCGCGGAGGTCGACGCCACCGCGGACGCGCCCGACCAGCGCACGGTGCGCCTGGCCGCGCTGCTCGTCCTCGAGGCCGCCGCGGGCCTGGCCTCGCGCTGAGGCTCTGCGTCTACTGCGGCGGCGGGAAGCCGGAGGCGGTCGGCGGAGGCACGCTCGACGCGGGCGGAGCGGCGACCAGCTGGGCCTGAGGGTCTGCGCCCGGCTGCGGCGGGGCAGCGCCCGGCTGTTGCGGTTGACGATGCACACTTGAGTGTGGCGGCAGTGGCGTTTCGGCCGGCTGCGCCCAATGCTGAGGCGCATACGTCTGCGGCGCATCGGGGACCGCGCCAGCCTGCGGCGGTAGTGGAACCGCGCCCACCTGCTGCGGAGGGGGAACAGCGCCGGGTCGCAGCGGCTGCACTGCGTCGCCCGTCGCCGGGAACGCATACGGCGGATAACTCCGCAGCTCCGGACCCGTCGACCGGCCTCCGCGCTCCGCCGGTTTCGCCTCGAACGCCCGCACGAGCAGCGGGATCACCGCCGCCACCGCCGCGACGAGGGTGGTCGCCGACGCCAGCCGCCACCACCAGTCCGGCCAGGTCGCCGCCGGGAGGATTGCCGGGAGGGCGAGCACCAGTGCCGTCGCCCAGGCGAGAGCCAGCGTGACGACTCCGCCGATCCACGACACCCGCGAGGTAGCCCGCGTCACGAAGCGCAGTCCGTATACCTGCGTCAGCAGCAGCGCCAGGCGCGCCAGCACCACGACCCCCACGAAGCGCCAGAACTGCACCGCCCAGACCAGGGCGTCAGAGGTGTCGTCGGGCTGGAGGGCGCCGTTCCACAGCTTCAGCAGCCCCACCGCGACCAGGACGGCGTTCGTGATGGTCGACGCCGGCAGGTACCAGCGGTTGGGGCCGTCCGACACTGTCGCGTCCAGCGCGACGGCTCCGGCGAAGGCGCCGACGAGCAGCAGCGTCAGCCAGGCGCGGCCGGCGATGTTCGCCTGGTCGCCGACGACGATCAGCACCGCGCCGAACACCGCGGAGACCGCCAGGACCACGATCGTCAGGAACAGCGCTGCCTTGCGCGCACGTGGTCCGCGGGTATCGGTATCAGTCACGGTGGGATTGTCCTGGAATGTCACACTCCAGGGTAACCCATCACCGCGTCAGGCGACGTGCGTGCGAGCCACCAGCGGCACCCCGGGCCGATAGGCGAGGTGCACGTACGACGGCGCGTCGAGCACGACATAGTCCGCCCGCGCGCCCGGCCGCAGGTGCCCGACGTCCTCCCGGCGCAGCGCCTCCGCGCCGCCGAGCGTCGCCGCCCGCAGCGCCTCCGCGACCGTCATCCCCATGTCGCGCACCGCGACGGCGATGCAGAAGGGCATGGACGAGGTGAACGACGAACCGGGGTTGCAGTCGCTCGCCAGCGCCACGCGTACGCCGGCGTCGAGGAGGCGGCGGGCGTCCGGGTACGGGTGCCTGGTCGAGAACTCGACGCCGGGCAGGAGGGTCGCGACCGTCCGCGAGCCCGCGAGGAGGGACACGTCGCGGTCGGTGAGGTAGGTGCCGTGGTCGACGCTCGCGGCGTCCAGTTCGACGGCCAGCGCGACGCCGTCCCCCGGGCCGAGCTGGCTCGCGTGGACGCGCACGCCGAGGCCGCGGGCGGCGCCGGCCTCCAGGATGCGCCGGGACTGCGGCACGGTGAACGCGCCCGTCTCGCAGAAGACGTCGACCCAGCGGGAGTACGGCGCGCAGGCGTCCAGCATCGGGCCGGTGACCAGGTCCACGTACGCCTCCGGGTCCGAGGCGTACTCGGCCGGCACCACATGCGCGCCGAGGAATGTGGTCTCCTGCGTGACCTCGCGGGCGAGCCGGAGGATGCGGGCCTCGTCCTCCACGGTCAGGCCGTAGCCGCTCTTGATCTCGAAGGTCGTGGTGCCCTGCGCGTTCAGCTCGCGCACGAAGCCCGCCAGCCGGCGGCGCAGCTCGTCGTCGGAGGCCGCCCTCGTCGCGGCCACGGTGCTCCGTATGCCGCCGGCGGAATACGGTCGGCCGGCCATCCGTGCCTCGAACTCCGCGGAGCGGTCGCCGCCGAAGACGAGGTGCGTGTGGCTGTCTACGAAGCCGGGGATGACGGCCGCGCCGCCCGCGTCCACGACGTCGTCGGCGTCTCCGCGCGGCGCCGCCGACGCGGGCCCGGTCCACTCGACCCGCCCGTCCACCTCCAGCAGGGCCGCGTCGGGGAGGATGCCGAGCGGTCCGGGGTGGGCGGGGTCCAGGGTGACGAGTTCGCCGATCCCGGTCAGCAGCGTCGCGCGGGACATCAGGCGACCGGCCCCGAGACGGTGTCGGAGGCTTCGGCCATCGGGATGCGCAGCCCGCGCTCGCGCGCGACGTCCGCTGCGTGCTCGTATCCGGCGTCCACGTGCCGCATCACGCCGGTGCCCGGGTCGTTGGTGAGCACGCGCTCGATCTTCTGCGCGGCGAGCGGGGTGCCGTCCGCGACGACCACCTGCCCGGCGTGGATGCTGCGGCCGATCCCGACGCCGCCGCCGTGGTGCAGCGACACCCAGGTCGCACCGGAGGCGGTGTTGAGCAGCGCGTTGAGGAGCGGCCAGTCGGCGATCGCGTCCGAGCCGTCCTTCATCGACTCGGTCTCCCGGTACGGGGAGGCCACCGAGCCGGAGTCGAGGTGGTCGCGGCCGATCACGATCGGGGCCGAGAGCTCGCCGGAGGCGACCATCTCGTTGAACTTCAGGCCCGCGAGGTGGCGCTCCTTGTAGCCGAGCCAGCAGATCCGGGCCGGGAGGCCCTCGAAGTGGACCTTCTCGCCGGCCTGGGTGATCCAGCGGCGCAGCTTCTCGTCGTCGGGGAACAGCTCCAGGATCGCGCGGTCGGTCGCGGCGATGTCCGCCGGGTCGCCCGAGAGCGCCGCCCAGCGGAACGGGCCGCGGCCCTCCTCGAACTGCGGCCGGATGTAGGCGGGAACGAAGCCGGGGAAGGCGAACGCGCGGTCGTAGCCGCCGAGCTGAGCCTCCGTGCGGATGGAGTTGCCGTAGTCGAACACCTCGGCGCCGGCGTCGAGGAAGCCGACCATGGCCTCCACCTGCTTCGCCATCGAGAGGCGCGCGGCGATGGTGAACGCCTCGGGGTCGGCGGCGGCGCGCTCGTGCCACTCCTCGACGGTGACGCCCTCGGGGAGGTAGCTCAGCGGGTCGTGCGCGCTGGTCTGGTCGGTGACGATGTCGATCGGGACGCCGCGGCGCAGCAGCTCGGGGAAGACCGTGGCGGCGTTGCCGACCAGGCCGACCGAGAGGGCGCGGCGCTCGTCCTTGGCGGCGGTGACGCGGGCGACGGCGTCGTCGAGGTCGTCGGTCAGCTCGTCCAGGTAGCCGTGCTCGACGCGGCGCTGCAGGCGGGTGCGGTCGACATCCACGATGAGGACGGCGCCGCCGTTGAGGGTGACGGCGAGCGGCTGGGCTCCGCCCATGCCGCCGCAGCCGCCGGTGAGGGTCAGCGTGCCGGCGAGGGAGCCGCCGAACCGCTTGTCGCCCACGGCCGCGAACGTCTCGTAGGTGCCCTGGAGGATGCCCTGCGAGCCGATGTAGATCCAGGAGCCCGCGGTCATCTGGCCGTACATGGTCAGGCCCAGGGCCTCCAGGCGGCGGAACTCGGGCCAGGTCGCCCAGTCGCCGACCAGGTTGGAGTTGGCGATGAGCACGCGCGGCGCCCACTCGTGCGTGCGGAACACGCCGACCGGCTTGCCGGACTGCACGAGCAGCGTCTCGTCGGCCTCCAGGTCGCGGAGGGTGGCGACGATCGCGTCGAATGCCTCCCAGCTCCGCGCGGCGCGGCCGGTGCCGCCGTAGACGACCAGGTCGTCGGGCCGCTCGGCCACCTCGGGGTCGAGGTTGTTCATCAGCATCCGCAGCGGCGCCTCGGTCTGCCAGCTCTTCGCGCTGAGCTCCGTCCCGCGCGGCGCCCGCACCGGTCGCGATCCCTGCATGTCGTGCTCCTTACGTTCGATGACCATCCGTTCCGGAGTTGTGTACGCCTCGCCTCGGCGTGTCGCGTGCATAACTCCGGGAGAGATGGAGGGGGTTAGTGGAGGGGGGTGGTGGCGGAGGCGGCTGCGACGGCGGCGCCGGAGGCGACGAAGGCGACGGCGGCCTCGATCTCGGGGGAGAGGTGGCGGTCGGGGCCGGGGCCCAGGACGGTCGCGCGCAGAGCCGCGGTGACCGCGCCGGTCGCCGGGCCCTGGCGCAGCGGGGCGCGCAGGTCGGCGCCGCGGGAGGCGGTCATCAGCTCGATCGCGAGAACGCGGGTCAGGCCGTCGATCGCGCGACGCAGCTTGCGGGCGGCGGCCCAGCCCATCGACACGTGGTCCTCCTGCATCGCGGACGACGGGATGCTGTCCGCCGACGCGGGCACCGCCAGGCGCTTGAGCTCCGACACGATCCCGGCCGCCGTGTACTGCGCGATCATCAGGCCGGAGTCCACGCCCACCTCGTGCGCGAGGAACGGCGGCAGCCCCTGGTTGCGCGCCGGGTCGAGGAAGCGGTCGGTCCGCCGCTCCGACATGCTCGCGACGTCCGCGACGACGATCGCCAGGAAGTCGAGCACGTACGCGACGGGCGCGCCGTGGAAGTTGCCGTTCGACTCCACCCGCCCGTCCGGCGTGAGCACCGGGTTGTCGATCGCGGAGGCCAGCTCGCGCTCGGCGATCATCGTCGCGTGGGCGACCGTGTCCCGGGCGCCGCCGTTCACCTGCGGCGAGCAGCGCAGCGAGTAGGCGTCCTGCACGCGCGTGCACTCCGGTCCCTTGTGGCTCGCCACCAGCGGGGAGCCCGCGAGCAGCGCGCGGAGGTTGGCGGCGGAGACCGCCTGGCCGGCCTGGGGGCGCAGCCGCTGGAGGTCGGCGGCGAACACGGCGTCGGTGCCGAGCAGCGCCTCCACGCTCATCGCCGCGGTGATGTCGGCTGTGGTGAGCAGGGCGCCGAGGTCGTGCAGCGCGAGCGAGAGCATCCCGAGCATCCCGTCGGTGCCGTTGATGAGCGCGAGGCCCTCCTTCTCGGCGAGCACCACGGGCTCGATGCCGGCGGCGGCGAGGGCGTCGGAGGCCTCCACGAGCCGTCCGTCGACACGCACCTGGCCCTCGCCCATCGCGGCGAGCGCGCAGTGCGCCAGCGGCGCGAGGTCGCCCGAGCAGCCGAGCGACCCGTACTCGCGCACGAGCGGGGTGATGCCGGCGTTGAGCAGCGCGGCGTAGGTCTCGACCGTGCGGCGCTGGGCTCCGGTCCGTCCGGTCATCAGCGTCGCCAGGCGCAGCAGCATGAGGGCGCGGACGACCTCCCGCTCGACCTCGGGGCCGGACCCGGCCGCGTGCGAGCGGACGAGGGAGGCCTGCAGCTGCGCGCGGCGCTCCTCGGGGATGAACGTGGTCGCCAGCGCGCCGAAGCCGGTGGAGATCCCGTAGTGCGGCTCGACGTCGTCGGCGAGCGCTTCGATGATGGCGCGGGAGGCTTCGACGGCGTCGAGCGCGGCGACGTCGAGGCGCACGGGGGCGTCGTGCCTGGCCACCGCGACGACCTCGGCGATGGTGAGCGGGCGCGCGCCGACGGTGACGGGCGCGGCGTCGACAGCGGCGCGGGAGGTGGTTGCGGGGGTGGAACCGGTGGTGAAGGCGGACATGCTCCGATCATGCGCCGGAGGCCGTCCGGCGCGCCCGGGGGTTAGGCTCATCCGTGTCCGGGATACCAGACAGGAGCGTCCATGAGCAAGGTCCCCGCGGCGGAGAACACCCTTCGCGTCCTCGCCTACCTCGCCACGCAGCGCGGCCCCGTCCCCGCCGCCGGGATCGCCTCCGCCCTCGGCCTCCCGCGCTCGACCGTCTACCACCTGCTGACCGTGCTGACCGAGCACGGCTTCGTCCTGCACTTCCCCGAGGCGCGGCGCTACGGCCTCGGCGTCGCCGCCTACGAGCTGTCGAGCGGGTTCTCCCGCCAGCAGCCGCTCAGCCGGCTCGGCCGGCCCATCGTCGCCGCGCTGGTGGACGCGATCGGCGAGTCCGGCCATGTCGCGGTGCTGCACGGGAGGGATGTCGTCTACATCGTGGAGGAGCGGGCCCCCGGAGGCCGCGCCTCGTCACCGACGTGGGCGTCCGCCTCCCTGCGCACCTGACGGCGAGCGGCCGTGCGCTGCTGGCCTCGCTCCCCGTCGGGCAGCTGCGCGCGCTGTACCCGGACGCCGACGCGTTCGAGGACCGCACCGGCGCCGGCCCGCACTCGTACGCCGAGCTGCGCCGGCTGGTCGCGGAGGCGCGCGAGCGCGGCTACGCCACCGAGGACGGCGACGTGACACCCGGCTTCGCCTCCGTCGCCGTGTCGGTGCGCGACCACGCGGGCTGGCCGGCCGCCGGGATCGCCGTCACCTTCCCCCGCGAGAACATCCCGCCCGCCGACTGGGACGCGCTCGCCGCGCGCGTCCGCGACGCCGCCGCCGAGCTCTCCCGCCGCATCCGCGGCAGCTGACCCGCTCCGCAAGCCGCCGAAGGGCACGTAGACGCCCCTAAAACGCCGTTTTAGGGGCGTTTACGTGCCCCTCGACGGAGGCCGGTGGCTAGCGGAGGGTGACTGTGGTGGTGTGGGATGTGCCGTCGCGGAGGTAGTCGACCTTGATCTCGTCGCCGGGCTTGCTGGTGACCTGGATCGCGGTCAGCACGTCGATGTCGGTCGCCGGGTTGCCGTTCACGGCGGTGACCACGTCGCCGACCCGGAGGCCGGCCTGCTGCGCCGGGCCGCCCGAGACGACCGACTGCACGAACAGCCCGCCGTCCACCCCGAACGCGGCCGCCGCGGCGGGCGGGATCGGCACCACGGTGAGTCCGGCGTCCGGATGCGTGACCTCGCCGTGCGCGATCAGCTCGTGCGCGATCGGCAGCGCCAGCGACTCCGGCACGGCGAACCCGATCCCCACGCTGCCGGTGCTCGCCTGGCCGTTGGAGCCCGGCACCGTCGCGATGGCCGTGGGGACGCCGACGAGGCGGCCCGCGCAGTCCACGAGCGCGCCTCCCGAGTTGCCCGGGTTGATCGACGCATCGGTCTGGATGGCGCCGGCCAGGATGGCGTTCCTGTCGTCGTCGCTCGGCACGGGGACGGTCCGCCCCAGCGCGCTGACGATGCCCGCCGTCACGGTCGAGGAGAGGCCGAGCGGGGCGCCGAGCGCGACCACGGGCTGGCCGACGGCGAGCGAGCCGGAGTCTCCCGTCGCGATGACCGGCAGCGGCTCGTCGTCCTTCACCTTGATGACGGCCAGGTCGGTCTTCGGGTCGCGGCCGGTGAGCTCGGCGGGGAGCTCGTGGCCGTCGCTGAACCGCACCGCGAGCTTCGCGCCGGACGCCGCGTCCGAGATGACGTGGTTGTTCGTGAGGATGTAGCCGTCCTCCGTGATGATCTCGCCGCTGCCGTTGCTCGATCCGCGCGCGCCCGTCACGGCGATGGTGACCACGCTCGGGAGCACGTCGTCCGCGACCTGGGCGGCGTCGCACGTGCCGCTGCGGCCGGCCGAGATCGCGGCGAACGCGAAGGCTCCGGCGATCGTCCCGCCGGCGATGAGGACGAGCGCGCAGCCCAGGACGAGGAGTGCGATCGTCCAGCCCCGGAGGGTGGTCGTTCGCGGCGTGGTCTTCTGCTCGGTCACGGTGGCCCCCTGCTCGACGGTGGCGCCAGGCTAGCGGCCCGATGCGGCGGCGAGAAGGGGTGTTCTCGCCCGCTCGGGAGGCCGCTACCCTTCGGGCATGGTGAGATTCCTGATCCGTGCGGCGATCTTCGTGGTCACCGCGGCGCTCGGCCTGCTGGTGGCCTCCTGGGTGCTTCCCGGGTTCCACCTCGACTGGGAGGGCCTCCTGGTCGCCGTGCTGGTGTTCGCGGTGGCCCAGAGCATCCTCGCGCCTTTCATCTTCAATCTCGCCCGGAAGTACGCGTCCGCGCTGCTCGGCGGGATCGGGCTGGTGTCGACGCTCGTCGCCCTGCTGGTCGCCTCGCTGCTGCCGGGCGGCATCCGGGTGGACGACGTCCTGACCTGGATCCTCGCCGCGCTCGTCGTCTGGGTCGTGACCGCGCTCGGCGGCTGGCTGCTGCCGCTGATCTTCCTCAAGAAGAAGGTCGCGCAGCGCACCTGACGCCGGTCAGAGGTCCTTCGCGTAGCAGACCGAGTGCGGGTCGCCCACGTAGTCGCCGAAGTTCGGGATGCGCGCGTAGCCGCGGCGCTCGTACAGCGCGATCGCGGCGTGCTGCAGCGGGCCGGTCTCGAGCTGCAGGGTCGCGACGCCGGCGCGGGCGGCCTCGGCCTCCACGGCGCCGAGCAGGCTGCCGGCCAGCCCGCGTCCCCGCGCGTCCGCGTGGACGAACATGCGCTTGAGCTCGGCGCTGCCGTCGGTCTTCCGGACGAGCGCGGCCATGCCGAGCGCCGTGCCGTCGTCGTCGCGGCCGACGAACACGGTCACGCCCGGACGCTCCAGCTCCGAGATGTCGAGCAGGTAGCAGCTCTCGGCCGGGTAGAGCGCGAAGGTGAACTCGTCGCTCAGGCGCAGCAGCTCGGCGACGCCGGGGGAGCGGGCGGGCTCGGCGGACACGCGCGTGGTCATGCGGCGATGCTAGCCAGCCGCTGTTTCACGCACGTTTCGTCACGTGCTCAGCTCCCGGAGCGCGCCTTCTGCCGGCTGATCCCGCGCGCCACCCATTCGAGCCTGCGCAGCGCCTCCCGGTTGCGCACCCACAGGATCGGGTCGACGACGAGGGTGGGGATGCGGGCGGCGATCCCGGTGATCGCGTGCTCCTCCATCCGCACCAGGCAGCCCTTCCCGCGCGGCTGCACCTCGATGACGACGCGCTCGGTTCCGACCGGCCGGGTCTTGGCCTCCAGAGCGAACCGCCGGGGCGGGTCCCACTCCTCGACCGTGGTCTCGTCGTTGAGCACGAACGGCCAGACGCCGATGGAGTGGTGCAGCCGGGAGCCCGGCGACGGGAAGCTGCCGTCCGCGCCGCGCAGGCGGGACGCGCCGACCACCCAGGTCGGGAAGACCCACGGGTCGGCGAGGGCGGTGAAGACCTCGTCGGGTGTGCAGGCGAAACGGCGGACGTTGACGGACATCAGGCGATCTCCTCTTCGATGAAGCCGGTGGTCTGGTTGAAGCCGCTCGCGGGCGCGCTCGGCGCCGCGGCCGGGCCGTCCGGAGCCAGCGACGGCATCCGGGTCACCCCGAACTCGTGACGCAGGGCGCTGCGGGCGGCGTAGTAGCCGGCCAGCCCGTGCACGCCCGGCCCCGGCACGGCGGAGGACGAGGCCAGGTAGAGCCCGCGGCCCGGCATCCGCCACGGGTCGGCCGACAGCACCGGCCGCATCACGAGCTGCGAGAGGTCGGGCATCCCGGAGGAGATGTCGCCGCCGATGTAGCTGGGGTTGTAGCCCTCCAGCTCGTGCGCCGTGCGGGTGGTCGTGGCGAGGATCAGGTCGCGGAAGCCGGGCGCGAACCGCTCGATCTGCGCGATGACCGCCTCGCTGCGATCCGAGGTGGAGCCGCGCGGGACGTGCGTGTACGCCCACAGCACGTGCTTGCCGGCCGGGGCCCGCGACGGGTCGAACAGCGTGGGCTGGGAGACGAGCACGTAGGGGTCGTCGCTCTCCCGCCCGGCGGCCACCACACGCTCGGAGCGGGCGATCGCGCCGCGCTCGCCGCCGAGGTGGACGGTCGCGGTCTCCAGCAGCTCCGGGTTCGTCCACGGCACCGGGCCGGACAGGGCGAAGTCGATCTTGAAGACGCCGTTGCCGTCGCGGAAGCCGGCCACGCGACGGAGGTAGTCGGCCGGCAGGAGGTCCTGGCCGAGCCGCGCGGCGATGGCGACGTGCGTGTCGAACAGGACGGCGCGCGCGTCGGGCAGCTCGCCGAGCGACGTGATGTCCGCGCCGGTGATGACCTCGCCGCCGTGCGCGCGGAGGTCGTCGACCATGGCGTCCGCGATGGCCTGCGAGCCGCCGACCGGGATGGGCCAGCCGCGCGCGTGCGCGTAGGTCGCGAGGGCGAGGCCGGCGCCCGCGGCGGCCAGGCTCGGCAGCGGCAGCGTCGCGTGGGCGATCACGCCGGTGAGGAGGGCGCCCGGCTTCGGCGTGCGGAAGGGCAGGTCCCACCACGGGCCGCCCTGGGACAGCGCCGCGAGCCCGAAGCGCGCGGCGACGACCGGGTTGCGCGGCAGCTGCAGCAGCGACGACCCGGTGAACTGCGCGACCGCGTCCGCGTTGCGCGCGAGCGGGCCGAGGAGGGCGCGCCAGGCGGGGCCGTCCGGACCGAGCGCGTCGGCGGTGCGCTCCAGGTCGCGGTAGGCGACGGCGACCTCCCCGCCGGGCAGCGGGTGCCCGTAGGAGGCCGACGGCGTGATGAACGGAACGCGCTCCGTCAGCCCGAACCGGCGGAAGAATCCCGAAGCGAACGCCAGCGGGTGCACCGCGGAGCAGATGTCGTGCCGGAAGCCGGGAAGGGTGATCTCCTCCGTCCGCACGCCGCCGCCCGGCGTCGCGTTGCGCTCGTAGACGTGGACGCTCAGCCCCGCACGGGCGAGGGTGACGGCGGCCGCGAGCCCGTTAGGGCCGGACCCGATGACGATCGCGTCGACGGAGGACATGCCCCATGTATACCCCGGCCGCCGCGCCCCGGGAGGGGTTGCGGATCGGCAGCGACTTCCCAGGCGCGATCCTGTATCGTTGGCAGGTCGGCTCTTGACACCGCGCCTTTTTGTCGCGCGGATGGGTTTGTAAGTCAAGCGGGCCGGTTCCGCAACCAGACGGTTTCGCGGATTCATCACGATGTGAACGGCCCCAGGCGATGTCTGCCGGGGATTCTCCGGTGCGCTTCAGCGCGCCGCCGCGCATTTCAGAGAAAAACCCAGGAAGAACACGCATGCCCCCGTACAACAAGAACAACGACCGACGACCGTCGCAGTCCGGCGCGCCGAAGGGCGCAGGCTCGCGCAGCCCGAAGCACCGCGGCTACCGCGAGGAGACTCCGGGCGCGAAGAACCGCTGGACCGCCGAGGACCGCGCCGCCCGCGGCCGCGACACCTACGGCAGCCGCGGTGACGCCCGTGGCGCCGAGCGCACCGGCCGTGGCGAGCGCCCGAACTGGGAGCCGCGCGGCAAGGACGCCCGCCGCACCGAGCGCGAGTGGGACAGCCGCGCCAACGCCGGCCGCCGCGAGGACGACCGTCCGCGCCGCAGCTTCGACCGCGACGACCGCGCGCCGCGTCGCGACCAGGACGACCGCCCGCGTCGCAGCTACGACCGGGACGACCGCGCTCCGCGTCGTGACAGCGACGACCGCCCGCGCCGCACCTTCGACCGTGACGACCGTCCGCGCCGCGACTTCGGCCGGGACGACCGTGCCCCGCGTCGTGACAACGACGACCGTCCGCGCCGCACCTTCGATCGCGACGACCGTGCCCCGCGTCGTGACAACGACGACCGCCCGCGCCGCACCTTCGACCGTGACGACCGTCCCCGTCGCGACTTCGACCGCGACGACCGCGCTCCGCGTCGTGACAACGACGACCGTCCGCGCCGCACCTTCGATCGCGACGACCGCGCCCCGCGCCGCGACTTCGGCGACCGCCCGCGTCGCGACTTCGACCGCGAGGACCGCGCCCCCCGCCGCGACTTCGGCGACCGTCCCCGTCGCGACTTCGACCGCGACGACCGTGCCCCGCGCCGTGACTCCTCCTTCTACCCGTCGCGCGACGAGAAGCAGGCCTTCACGCCGCAGGACGACGTGGTGCTCGAGCGCCTGGAGGCCGACGCCATCCAGGCCGCTGACGTCGAGGGCGTGACCTTCGCCGACCTGGGCCTCGGCGGCAACGTCGTCCGCGCCCTGGCCGAGCTCGGCGCCGAGACGCCGTTCCCGATCCAGGCCGCCACCGCCCCCGACGTGCTCGCGGGCAAGGACGTGCTCGGCCGCGGCCGCACCGGCTCCGGCAAGACCATCGCCTTCGGCGCCCCGCTGGTCGAGCGGCTCATGCAGCTCTGGGCGGAGTCCGGCAAGTCCGGCGGCAAGCGCCAGCTCGGTCGTGCGCCGCGTGCGCTCATCCTCGCGCCGACCCGCGAGCTCGCCCTCCAGATCGACCGCACCGTGCAGCCCATCGCGCGGAGCGTCGGCCTGTTCACCACGCAGATCTACGGCGGCGTGCCGCAGGGCCGCCAGGTCGGCGCCCTCCAGCGCGGCGTCGACATCGTGATCGGCACCCCCGGCCGCATCGAGGACCTCGTGGAGCAGGGCCGTCTCGACCTCAGCGAGGTCGTCATCAGCGTCCTGGACGAGGCCGACCACATGTGCGACCTCGGCTTCCTGGAGCCGGTGCAGCGCATCCTGCGCCGCACCTCCGAGGGCGGCCAGAAGCTGCTGTTCTCCGCGACCCTCGACACCGGGGTGGCGCAGCTCGTCGACGAGTTCCTGGTGGAGCCGTCCGTGCACGAGGTGGCGGGCGAGGACCAGGCGTCCTCGACCATCGACCACCGCGTGCTCGTGATCGAGCACCGCGACAAGGCCGCCATCATCGAGCAGCTCGCCGACCGCGACGGCAAGACGCTGATCTTCTCGCGCACCCGTGCGTTCGCGGAGATGCTGGCCGACCAGCTGGACGACGCCGGGATCCCCGCCGTCAGCCTGCACGGCGACCTGAACCAGTCGCGCCGCACGCGCAACCTGCACCAGCTCACCAGCGGCCGGGTCAACGTGCTCGTCGCGACCGACGTCGCCGCCCGCGGCATCCACGTGGACGACATCGACCTGGTCATCCAGGCCGACGCCCCGGACGAGTACAAGACCTACCTGCACCGCTCGGGCCGCACCGGCCGCGCCGGCAAGCAGGGCACGGTCGTGACCCTCATCCCGCGCCACCGCCAGCGCCGCATGAACGAGCTCCTGGAGCGCGCCGAGATCGAGGCCGACTTCGTGCCGGCCATCCCGGGCGACCAGCTGATCACCGACCTCGCGGTCGCATCCGCCGAGGCCTGATCCGAAGCCCCCGCATCCGTGGCTCACGCCGCGGGTCGGGGGCTTCGTCGTCCCCCGAGGCGGCTGATTCTCCGCCGTCTCGGTGGATTCGTGCCCACTTCGAGCCGTCTCGCGTTAGTCGGACTCGTGGGTGAGCTCGTTCAGAGCGTGGCGGGCGAGGGCGGCCATGCGGGGGTTGTCGTCCGAGGAGGTCGCCAGGGCGCTCGCCATGGTGACGGCCCAGCCGCGGGCGCGGAGCCAGGTGGCGCGGTCGGGAGCGACAGGCAGCGCGGCGCGGAACCGCTCGCGCGCGTCGCCGTCGAAGGTGAGCCACGCGGTCGCCAGGTCCGTCGCCGGGTCGCCCGAAGTGACGTCGCCGAAGTCGATGACCGCCACGAGGCCGCCCTCCGGGGTGAGCAGCAGGTTGCCCGGGTGGAGGTCGCCGTGCAGCAGCAGCGGAGGCCCGTCCCACGCGGGCGCCGCGAGCGCCTCTCGCCACGCCTGCTCCAGCGCCGCGACCTCCATCCGGCCGGACAGCGACCGCAGCCGGGTCGCCACGACCTCCCGGCGAGACGCCAGCGGGACCCCGCGCACCGGGTTGTGCGGGGCCTCCGGAGCGGGCACGGCGAGCTCGCCGACGAACTCCGCCAGCGACTCGGCGACACCCGCCCGCTCGTCCGCGCCGACCGACGCCCCGTCGATGCCGTCGATCCACGCGACGATGCTCCACGGCCAGGGGAACAGGTCGGACGGCACCCCGACCCGGACCGGCGCGGAGACCGTCGCATGCACGCGGGCGGCGATTCCGGGCAGCATCTGCTGCTCGTGCTCGATCAGGTGCGCGGCGACCTCCCGCCGGGGGATGCGGACGGCGTACGCGTCGCCAAGCCGGTAGAGCTGGTTGTCCCACCCGTCAGACACGAGCCGCAGCGGCCCGGCCAGATCGGGATGCTGCGCCGCCACGAGAGCGGCGACGAGCTCGGCGTCGGTGGGGATGTCGGCGGGCGGGGTCAGTGGCACCGGAGCAGCCTAGCCGCCCGGCCGGACCCCACGCACCGCCCACGCGCGCGCCATCAGGGCTATCGACCCGTCCGGCTCGCGCGGCAGCGTCTCCTCCAGCCGCTCCCGCAGCGCTTCGCGGGCCGTAGCCTCCAACGACATCGCGTACGCCGGCGCGGGACCCTGGCCGCCCAGGAACGGCGTCCAGTAGTCGTCGAAGTCCGCGAACACGGTCGGGATGTCGATCGCCGTCGTCGCGACCTCGGCGCAGCCCACCGCGCCGAACAGGGTGGCGAGGGCATCCGGCCGGGCCAGCGGGAAGCGGCCGCCCTCGTCGAGCCCCACGGCCGCCGGGTCGAGGGCCGCGGCCGCGTCCCAGAACCGGCGCATCAGGTCCATGCGGCCGGCGTAGTCCCAGACGTAGGCCGCGACGGTCCCGCCGGGGCGCGCAACGCGGAGGGCCTCCTCGATCGCCGCGCGGGGCTCCGGCACGAAGTTCAGCACCAGTGCGGAGACGACCGCGTCCGCGGAGGCGTCCGGGAGCGAGAGCCCGGCGGCGTCCCCCACGAGGAACCTCGCGCGGTCGCCCAGCCGCTCGCGCGCCGCCGCGACGAAGCCGTCGGCCGGGTCCACCCCGACGACCGAGGCGGGCGCGCAGCCGGCGAGGATGGCGGCCGTCAGCGCACCGGTGCCGCAGCCGACGTCCACCCAGTCGAGCTCCTCCGCAGCGCCGAGCCACTCGAGGAACTGCGGCGCCACGCGGCGGCTCCAGCGGCCCACGTACTGCTCGTACGGGTCCCCGCGCCCCCACATCCCGGCCACACGCACACCCTAGCGCCGCGGCTGTCGTAGCGACCACGCATGGTCGCTGCGTACTGATATCCAAATGCGCAGCAAACCCGCGTTGCGCCGCGAAATCGTGCTGAACTCGTGTGTCAGCATTGGTGCGGAGGCCCCATGACTACCGACCCCGCCCGCACGACCGACCCCGCGCGCATGCACAGCGTCACCGACGACACCACCGAGCTCGTCGACCTCGTGCTCGACTACTCCCGCCGCCGGATCCTGGCGACGGACACGCCCCTGGACAAGCCGCTGCCGGAGTCCGAGCTGCGCCGCCTGGCCGGGCGCACCGTCTCCGAGAAGGGGATGGGCGCCGAGCGCGCGCTCGCCGTGTTCGAGCACGTCCTCGCGCCCGCGTGCATCACCACCGACCACCCGCGCTACCTGTCCTTCATCCCGACCGCGCCCACCAAGGCGGCGACGGCGTTCGACCTCGTCGTGTCCGCGAGCGCGGTCTACGGCGGGTCGTGGCTGGAGGGCTCCGGCGCCGTCTACGCCGAGAACCAGGTGCTGGCCTGGCTGGCCGCCGAGTTCGGCCTCCCGGCGACCGCGGGCGGCGTCTTCGTGCAGGGCGGCACCCTCGGCAACCTCTCGGCGCTCGTGGCCGCCCGCGACCACGCCCGCAGCGAGCGCGGCAACCCGGCAGGGAGCTGGATCATCGTGTGCAGCGCGGAGGCGCACTCCTCCGTCGCCTCGGCCGCGCGCGTCATGGACGTGGAGGTCGTGACGGTCTCGCCCGGCGAGTCGGGCGTCCTCACCGGTGACGCGGTCCGTCCGGCGCTCGCCGAGCACGGCGGCGCGGTCTTCGCGGTCGTCGCGACCGCCGGCTCCACCAACTTCGGGATCGTCGATGACATCGCCTCCATCGCCGCGTTGAAGGACGAGTTCGACTTCTGGCTGCACGTGGACGGCGCCTACGGCCTGGCCGGGATGCTGTCGCCGTTCGCCCGGCCGCGGTTCGCGGGCGTCGAGCGCGCCGACTCGCTCATCGTGGACCCGCACAAGTGGCTGTTCGCGCCCTTCGACGCCTGCGCGCTGCTCTACCGCGACCCGGAGCAGGGCCGCCGCGCGCACACGCAGCACGCCGAGTACCTCGACACGCTCACCGAGGCGACCGAGTGGAGCCCGTCGGACTACGCCGCGCACCTCACCCGCCGCGCCCGCGGGCTGCCGTTCTGGTTCTCGCTGGCCTCGCATGGCGCCGCCGCCTACCGGGACGCCGTCACGGCCTCCCTGCAGCTGGCCCGCCGCATCGCGGACGAGATCGACCGACGGGAGGGCTTCCACCTCGTGCGCAAGCCCCAGCTCTCGGTCGTGGTCTTCGAGCGCGAGGGCTGGAGCAAGGAGGACTACGCCCTCTGGTCCGCCCGCCTCCTGGACGAGCAGCGCGCCTTCGTCACGCCGAGCTCGCACGCCGGCCGGACGAACACGCGGTTCGCGATCCTCAACCCGCTGACGACGTTCGAGGACCTCGTGGAGATCCTGGATTCGATGGAGGGCTGAACCCCCACCGGACATGACGAAGCCCCCGCCGGATGGCGGGGCTTCGTCATGTCCGGTGGTTTCGACTCAGACGATGTCGTCGTCGACGCCGCGTCGGGTGACGCGGTCGCCGGTCACCGGGTCGACGGCCGTGCGCGTCGTCGCGATGGTGCGGCGGCGACGGGTCAGCAGGATGATCCCGATGATGATGCCGACGACGCCGGCGATCATCAGGATGTACCCGACCAGGTGGAGATTGATCCAGTCGACCTGGATGTTGAGGGCGAACGCGAGGATCGCTCCGATCACGAACAGTACGATTCCGGTGCCCAGACTCATTGAGTCCTCCCTTATACGCGTCGGCTGCCGGTCAGCAGCCGCACGAGCCAGACGATCACTGCCAGAACGAGCAGGATGATGCCGACCCAGAGCAGGAAGTTCAAGGACGACACGAAGCCGCCGGTGAGCAGCAGGATGATCGCGATGATGGCGACGATGATGAGCAGGATGTTCATGGAGGGGTTGTCCTTTCCTTGACGCGCTCCACGGAACAACTGTTTCGGTTGTCGAACAATCCCCTTGACGTCAGGGCTTTTCCGGCCTATTCGCGTGTCGCTCCGCGCTGATTCCGTCCACGGTCCGCCGCATCTTCGTGAGGAACCGGGTCACCGTGCGGGCCTCCTCCTCGCTCAGTTCGGCGGCCTCCGCGGCGATCTGCTCCTGCGCGATCTTCAGCGGGCCGGTCTCGCCGAACGCCGCGCGGGTCGGCACGAGGTCCACCGACCGGCGGTCGGCCTCATTCGTGCGGCGCTCGATGTACCCTCCGGCGACCAGGCGGTCGATCAACGCCGTGGTGGAGGCGCTGGACACCCCCACGTAGGCGCTGACGTCCTTGGCGGACGTGCGACGGCCCGCCGCGGCGTTGTCGAGGATCAGGCGCAGCGCGAGGAAGTCGTTCTCGCCGATGCCCATGGCCGCCCCCGTACGCCGCCGCATCGCGGTCTCGGCCGCGCGATAGACCTGGAGCGCCTCGAGCACGCCGGTGTCCGGCGGGGGCTCCTCGGATCGGTCGGTCACTCTTGCCAGTCACCCCCCACCTGTGCGATCACGCAACGGGAGACCGCAGGATTTTCGGCGGATTCACGGCATGCCGGAGAGCGCGTATGCTCGGGCAGTGCTTCCCGACCCGCTCCTCCTCGATCGCTACGAGCTCCGCGATCGGCTCGGGCGCGGCGGGATGGGGACCGTGTACCGCGCGTTCGACCGCCAGCTGGAGCGGTTCGTCGCGGTCAAGGTCTTCGCCGCCGGGGAGGCCAGCGACGACGCCCGCCGGCGCGCGGAGGCCACGGCCCTCGCCCGGGTCTCGCACCCGAACCTCGTCACGCTCCTCGACGCGCACCTCTCGCCCGAGGGAGACCCGTCCCCGAGCTTCCTCGTGCTGGAGCTGGTCGACGGCGAAGACCTCCGCTCGCGACTCGACCGCGGACCGGTCGCGCCCGAGGAGGCCGCGGCGATCGCCGGAGGCATCGCGGAGGCCCTGGTCGTCGTCCACGGCGCGGGGATGGTCCACCGCGACCTCAAGCCCGCGAACATCCTGCTCGCCGACTCCGGTGTCCCGGGCGGGATGCCGCACGCGAAGCTCGCCGACTTCGGGATCGCCCACCTCCTCGGCACGGAGCGGCTGACCACGGCGGGCACGATCATCGGCACCGCCGGCTACCTCAGCCCGGAGCAGGCGGATATCGCGGAGCCGGGCCCGGCGGCCGACGTCTACGCGCTCGGCCTCGTGGCGCTGGAGGCCCTCACCGGCGTGACCGAGTACCCGGGGACCCCGCTGGAGGCCGTGACGGCGCGCCTCGCCCGCGACCCGCGCATCCCGGCGTCGCTGCCGGAGGACTGGCGCGGCCTGCTCGGCGCGATGACCGCGCGGGACCCGCGGGTCCGCCCGACGGCGCTCGAAGTGGCGGTCATGGCGCGGGAGCTCGCCCCGCAGCTCGCCGGGTGGACGCTCCCGGTCGCGGACGTGCCGGGCGAGCTCGAGCCGACCGCCGCGATGCCCGTGGCCGAACTCGGTGGAGGGGCGCCGGCTGGCGCCGCGGAGTCCTCGCCCCGGCGCTCGGCCCGGGCCGCCGAGAGCGGGTCGCGGCGACGCCGGATCCTCGTCGGCGCGATCGCAGGCGGGAGCATCGCGATCGTCGCTCTGGCATTGTCCCTGGGCAGTATGCTCGCCCCGGCCTTCACGGAGCCCACCCCGGCCGGGACGGGGAACACACCCCGGCCGAGTCCGACCGTCACAAGCCCGGCGCAGACCATCGCGCCCGTGGCGACGACGACCCCGCAGCCCGCGGCCCCCGCCCCGGCCCCCGCGCCGCCGGCCCCCGCCCCGAACCAGAGCACCGGCAACAGCGGCAACGGCAACGGGAACGGGCACGGCAACGGCCACGGAAAGGGCGGCGGCTGAGCGCAGCGCCCTAGCGCCGCCCGAGCCCCCGGTACTCCCACCCCGCGCCGCGCCACGCCTCCGGATCGAGCACGTTCCGCGCGTCGATGATGCGGCGGCCGGACACGAGCGCGGCCGTCCGCGCGGGGTCCAGCTCCGTGAACTCGCGCCACTCGGTGAGCACGATCACCAGTTCGGCGCCCGCGAGCGCCTCGTCCGCGGAGTCGACCGTCACGAGCTCCGGGTCGCGGGCGCGGGCGTTGGCCGCCGCGTGCGGGTCCGCGGCAACGACCTCCGCTCCCGCCGCACGCAGGGCGCACGCGACGTCGAGCGCGGGGGAGTCGCGGACGTCGTCCGAGTCCGGCTTGAAGGCCAGCCCCAGCACGGCGACGCGGCGGCCGGCCGGTGCGGAGCCGAGCAGCTCCTCGGCCAGTTCCACGACCCGGGCGCGGCGGCGCAGGTTGATCTTGTCCACCTCGTCCAGGAACGCCACCGTCTCGGCCAGCCCGAGCTCGACGGCGCGCGCCTGGAACGCGCGGATGTCCTTGGGCAGGCAGCCGCCGCCGAAGCCGACGCCCGCGTTGAGGAAGCGCCGCCCGATCCGGGCGTCGTGACCGATCGCGTCCGCGAGCTGCGTCACGTCGGCGCCGGTGGCCTCCGCGATCTCGGCCATCGCGTTGATGAACGAGATCTTCGTGGCCAGGAACGCGTTCGCCGCGACCTTCACCAGCTCCGCCGTCGCCCAGTCGGTCACGATGAGGGGGACGCCGTCGTGCAGCGGCTTCTCGTACACCTGCCCGAGCGCGGCGGCCGCAGGGTCGCCCTGTGCTCCGCCCGCCACCCCGAACACCAGCCGGTCCGGGGTCAGCGAGTCGGCGACCGCGTGCCCCTCCCGGAGGAACTCCGGGTTCCAGGCGAGGGTCACGCGCGGATCGTCGTCGCCGACGGTTGCCGAGAGCCGCTCGACGGTGCCGACCGGGACCGTCGACTTGCCGACGACGATGTCGCCGTCCTTGCCGTGCGCGAGCACCTGGGCGAACGCGGCGTCCACGTACGAGAGGTCGGCGCCGGCCCCGCCGGAGAGCTGCGGCGTGCCGACGGCGATGAAGTGGAGGTCCGCCGAGCTCAGCGCCGTGGGGTCGGTGCTGAACCGGAGGCGTCCGCTGCGCAGCCCGGACAGCAGGAGCTCCTGCAGCCCCGGCTCGAAGAAGGGCGCCTCGCCTCGGGAGAGCCGCGCGACTTTGGCCGCGTCGACGTCGACGCCGACGACGTCGTGACCGAGCTCGGCCATCGCGGCCGCGTGGACCGCTCCGAGGTAGCCGCAACCGACAACGGAAAGTCTCACCAGGTCGTACTCCTTGCTGGGCCGGCGCGGCTGCGTGCGTGCGGCCGGCGCGGGCGCCGCTCGATGTCAGGGGACGGCGCCCGCGCCTCATTCGCCGCCGGAGGGGATGGGCAGCGGGCCTGCGCTCCGTTTCCGATGGGGCGTCGCGCTGTCTGAAATTCTGTGCTTCAGGAGGAGTCGTGGCAAGTCCGGCGTAAGGATTTCACCTGTTCGCCCGCTGAATCTCACCCTCGTCTCGCCTCCCCGATCCCCCGTGACCCCGGTCTCGATCGGGGTGAAAATGACACACGCGGCGTGTGGCCTCTATCATGTTACCTGCAGATGTCAGGTGAATCACGAGATGAAGGGACTGATGACGTGCGTGCGATCCTCTGCGGACTGGCCTTCCGCTCAGCGGTATCCGACGTGAAGGTGCTGCCAGCATCGCCTGTGGCGCTCCGCCGGGGGCGCACACCGGGGACAAGGGGGTTTCATGACGATCTCGGGGGGAACCGATGGGCACGACGAAGGTGAATTCGAACACGCCGCGCATCACGATCCGGCAGTCAACCGGCTCGCTCTCAATCACATCGAGCCAAAGGAGTCAGGTATGACGATCACGACCACATCCGACGCGTCGTTCGTGGACGGCCGCCTCGAGGGTGAGTCGCCACGGCTGCCACGGCTCTCGCGCTACACGATCGACCGGCCGGCGCTGGCCGCCCGCCTCGATCGTGCGCTGCGGGAGCAGGCCACGGTGGTGCGCGCTCCGGCCGGATACGGCAAGACGTCCCTCGTCCGCAAGTGGCTGGAGAGCCCGGGCGGCGCGTCACGGGCCGCAGCCGGCTGGATCGACCTCGAGCTCGTGACCGGCGAGGTCGGGGACTTCTGGGACGCCGTCCGCACCGAGTTCGACCCCCAGGGGGCCCGCGACCGGTGGGTCACCGACCCGGTCGCCGCGGCGCAGGACACCATCGCCGGGTATCCCGGCACCGTCGTGCTCGTCCTCGACGGGTACACCCGGAGCTGGGACGGCCTGCTGTCCGGCGAGCTGGTCCAGGTGCTCCGCCGGACTCCGAACCTGCACCTCATGGTGCTCACCCGCGCGTTGACCTCCTTCGAGGCTCCGGGCCTGGCGGCGGTCCTCGACCTGGTGGTCGTGCAGAACGACGACCTCGCCTTCGACCGGGAGGAGCTCGACGACGTCGTGCGCGCGCTCGGCCTCGACGTCGAGCGGCGCATCCTCGACCACGTGCTCGGGCAGAGCCGCGGCTGGCCGCTGGCCGCCCGCGCGATGGTCCGGATCTTCGACGATCCGCGCTCCGCGCTCGCCGAGCCCGTCGCCGTGCGCGCGCTCGAAGACATCGGCGCGACGGTGGTCGCCGAGCTGCTGGCTGCGGCGCCGGTCGGCGACGAGGGCCGGCTCGGCCTCCAGCGCGCGGCCGTCGCCCCCTACCTGTCGCCGCACATCGTCGAGCGCATCGGCGCCGGTGAGGCGGGCGACGCCCTCGGCGACGCGGAGACCGCGGGCCTCGGCGTCTGGACGTACGCGCGGGGTCAGGGCCGTCTGGTCTTCGAGCTGCTCGACCCGGTGCGCGTGGCGCTGCGCTCGCAGCTGGACGCGGCATCGCCGGGCGAGGGCGAACGGCTCGCCGCCGAGCTCCTCGACGTGCTGGAGGCGAACGGGGACTCCCTCGCCGCGCTCCGTCAGGCGCTGCGGGCGAACGACCTCGCCGCGGCCGAGACCATCATCGCCCGCAACTGGACCTCCTCGTTCACGGAGGACGCCACGGACTACCTCGACGTGCTCGGCGGGGTGGACCTCGCCGCGATCCGGTCATCGGCCATCCTCCTGACCGTCACCGGACTGCTCCGCGAGATCGCCGGGCGCGACGCGACGGGCGCGTTCGACTACTACCAGGCCGCCGCGGAGCCGCAGGTGTTGCGTGGCAGGCGGCTGGAGCCGGTACGGCAGTACTGGACGGACCTCGCCTGCATGATCGCCCTCCGCAAGGTGGGCCGGCTCGCGAACGCCGAGGACTTCCTCGGCCCGCTGTCGACGCCGGACCCCGGCGTCTCCGTCCCGCCGCTCGCGTGGCTGGAGATGGGCCTCACCCAGCTCCGGCTCGGCCGCGAACTGGAGGCCGTGACCTCCTTCGAGCGCGCGGCGATCAGCGTCTCGGACGACCCTGACCTGCACGTCTTCGCGTCGGGGGCCGCCGCGTTGGCGCACGCCCTGCACGGCGAGCTGGACCGGGCGAAGGCCGTCGCCGAACGCCTGGGCTCGCACCGCTGCGGCGACCGGCCGCTCGCGCCGCGCGCGTTCGCCCCGCTGGCGATCGCGCGGCAGCTCATCGCGACCGAGCTGCCGGCGTACGGCCACACCGGCGCCGACGGGGAAGCCGCTGCCGGCGAGGTCTCGTCGTGGCCGCCCAGCGCGGCCGTCGACGCCGGTGAGCTGCACAGCTACGCCGCCTACGCGGCCGCCCTTCACGCGCTCGCGGCCGGTGAGCTGGAGGAGGCCCAGCAGGTCATCGACGGCGAGTTGCTCAGCAAGGGCGCGCACACGCCGAGCAACACCGAGAGCGCCCGCTTCGTCGCCCTGAGCGCCGACCTGCTGATGTCGCAGGGCAACCTGGTCGCCGCGCAGAAGCTCATCAAGGCCTTCCCGGACGGCACGAACGCGCTGCGCCCGGTCGCGGCGCGGCTGCTGCTGATGTTCCGCGAGTACCGGAGCGCGCAGCTCCTGGCGGAGACGGTGCTGGCGGAGAGTCCGGGGCCGCGGACCCGGGTGGAGATGCTGCTCGTCCAGGCCGAGGCGCTGGCCCGGCTGAAGAGCGCGCGGGCGGCGACGATCCGGCTGAACGCGCGGCAGCTCGCGGAGGCGAACGGCCTCCTCACCCCGTTCGTGCTCACGATCGAGGGCCAGGTGTCGCCGCTGCCCTCCGCCGCCGCGGACTGCGAGGGCGTCGACGCGGCGCTGTCGCGGATCAAGCCGCTCTTCCCGGAGACGGCGATGGCGGCGCAGCTCACCCAGCGGGAGCGGATCGTGCTCGACCGGCTCCAGTCGACGGCCAGTCTCGAATACATCGCCCGCTCGCTGGTGGTCTCGATCAACACGGTGAAGACGCAGACCCGCAGCATCTACCGCAAGCTCGGCGCCAACTCCCGCGAGGAGGCCGTCCGGGTCGCGTACGACCTGGGGCTGCTGCGCCCGCGGCTGCCGATCGGGCGCAACCGCTTCGAGGGCGACGACAGGATCGCCTGACCGGGCGAGCGGAGCGTCAGCGCTGCGGACGCGGCGGGGCCGCGCTGACGATCTGGATCAGCGCGGCCCTCAGCGCGTCCGGGTCGTCGACCGTCGGGAAGACCTCGTCCTCCAGGCCGCGCACGGCCTCGAAGGCGGCGTGACCGCGCTCGGTGATGGAGACGATGTGCCTGCGCCGGTCGGCCGGGTCGGGGAGCCGGATGACCAGGCCCTCGCGCTCCAGCCGGTCGACCGTGCGGGACATGGTCTGCGCCTCCACCTGCGCGAAGCGGGCGAGGTCGGTCTGGGAGTCGAAGCCGAGCTCGAGGAAGTGGAGCGCGATGAGGCCGGCGTGCGTCAGACCGCGGGCCTCCAGAGCCTCGTACCAGGCGCGCTCGACGGCACGGGAGGCGGCGCCGAGCAGGCGGCCGAGCGGCCACTTGTCCGGCTCGTGATCGCCGCGCTCGTGGTTGCGCGCCCGGTCGGCCCGATCAGGCTCGCCTGGCGTCGCCTCCCCGGGCACCGTGGCCTCAGTCGGTCCCGGCGTCGAACGCGGCGCCCTCGGAGGACGCATCGATCTCCCGCGAGAGCGCGTCGTCGGAACCGCTCACGTCGAGTTCCAGGATCGAGCGGGCGCTGCCCTCCTCCAGCTCGCCGACGAGCTCGCCGGTCGGACCGCCGATGAGGCCGGAGGCCGCGTACTGCTCGAGCCGGGAACGGGAGTCGGCGATGTCGAGGTTGCGCATGGTGAGCTGGCCGATGCGGTCGGACGGGCCGAAGGCGGCGTTGCCGACGCGCTCCATCGAGAGCTTGTCGGGGTGGTAGCTGAGCGACGGGCCCGTCGTGTCGAGGATCGTGTAGTCGTCGCCTCGGCGCAGGCGCAGGGTCACCTCGCCGGTGATCGCGGAGCCGACCCAGCGCTGCAGGGACTCGCGCAGCATGAGCGACTGCGGGTCGAGCCAGCGTCCCTCGTACATGAGGCGGCCGAGGCGCCGGCCCTCGTTGTGGTAGTTGGCGACGGTGTCCTCGTTGTGGATCGCGTTGAGCAGGCGCTCGTAGGCGATGTAGAGGAGCGCCATGCCCGGAGCCTCGTAGATGCCGCGGCTCTTGGCCTCGATGATGCGGTTCTCGATCTGGTCGGACGCGCCGAGGCCGTGGCGGCCGCCGATCGCGTTGGCCTCCAGCACGAGCGCGACCGGGTCGGTGAACTCCGCGCCGTTGAGCGCGACCGGGCGGCCCGCCTCGAACCGCACGGTGACGGTCTCGGGGGTGACCTCCACGTCTTCGCGCCAGGCGGCGACGCCCATGATCGGGTCGACGATGTCGAGCCCGGCGTCCAGTTCTTCGAGGCGCTTGGCCTCGTGGGTGGCGCCCCAGATGTTGGCGTCGGTGGAGTAGGCCTTCTCCGTGGCGTCGCGGTACGGGAAGCCGCGGGCCACGAGCCACTCGCTCATCTCCTTGCGGCCGCCGAGCTCCTCCACGAACGCGGCGTCCAGCCACGGCTTGTAGATGCGCAGGCGGGGGTTGGCGATGAGGCCGTAGCGGTAGAACCGCTCGATGTCGTTGCCCTTGTAGGTGGAGCCGTCGCCCCAGATCTCCACGTCGTCGTCCATCATGGCGCGCACCAGCATGACGCCGGTGACCGCGCGGCCGAGCGGCGTGGTGTTGAAGTAGGTCTTGCCGCCGGAGCGGATGTGGAAGGCGCCGCACTGGAGCGCGATCAGGCCCTCCTCGACCAGCGCGCGCTTGGCGTCGACCAGCCGGGCGACCTCAGCGCCGTAGTCCGTGGCGCGGCCGGGCACCTCGTCGATGTTCGGCTCGTCGTACTGACCGATGTCCGCGGTGTAGGTGCAGGGGATCGCACCCTTCTCGCGCATCCAGGCGACCGCGCAGGAGGTGTCGAGACCCCCGAGAACGCGATGCCGACTCGCTCACCGACCGGAAGACTGCTCAAGACTTTGGACACGCTTTCCAGCTTAGTGCGGGGGGCCGGGTGGCGATTCCCTGCTCAGTGCCCTTCGTTCAGCCCGGGATGCACCCCGGCGCGGTAGCCTGCCGCGGCGACCAGGCGGGTGAGCGTCGCCACCAGGCCGGCGCGCTCCTCCGGGCTGAGCGGCCCGAGCATCGTCTCCTCCAGTTCGTCGGCGATGCGCTCGCCCGTGGCGAGGACATCGCGGGCGGCGGGGGTGAGGTGGATGGCGTAGGCGCGGCGGTCGTCCGGGTGGCGGCGGCGCTCGACCAGGCCGCGGGATTCGAGGTCGTCGATCAGGCCGACCATCGAGTTGCGGTGCAGGCCGAGCGCGGTGGCCAGCTCCTGCTGGGTGCGGCCCTCCTGGCGGGCGAGCTGCGCGAGCACGCCGAAGCGGTTGGGGGTGATGCCGAGCGGGGCGAGCGCCGCGGTGAAGCGCTGGGCGCTCTGGAGGCCGAGCTGCGAGAGGAGGAAGCTCGCGCGGGTCTCGAGCGCGGTGAACTCGCGGGGGTCGTCTGGTGCCGCCATCCAAATATCGTACCAATCAGTGATTGCACATGACTGTGATTATCACCTACTATGCCGACATGAGACTCACCATCTTCGGCGCCAGTGGGCGCACCGGCGCGGAGCTCGTCCGGCAGGCGCTGGAACGGGGCGACGACGTGACGGTCGTCGTGCGACGGCCGGCGTCCTTCGATCCGCGCGTGATCGTCCGCGTGGTGCCCGACTTCGCGGACACGGCGGCGCTGCGGGAGGCGATCGACGGCGCCGACGCGGTGCTCTCCGCCATCGGGCCGCGGTCCGGCAAGGACGCGCCGGTCGCGGCCCCCGCCACGCGCGCGATCCTGGCCGCCCACCCGTCGCGCATCGTCGTCATCAGCGCAGCGCCGGTCGCCCCGCCTCCACGCGACGACAGCTTCATCAGCCGCCGGATCGCGATCCCGCTCGTGGAGCGCGCGCTGCGACCGATCTACGACGACCTCCGCGAGATGGAGGCGGCGCTCGCCGCGTCGGACAGCGCGTGGACGGCCTTCCGGCCTCCGCGGCTCACCAACGGGAAGGCGACGGGGCGCTACCGGACCCGCGTCGGCTCCAGCGTGCCGCGCAGCTTCCTGGTGTCGCGGGCCGACCTCGCCGCCGCGATGCTGAACTCCCTACGGCGCCCCGACACCGAGCGCACCGCCGTCGGCGTCGCCGGCTGAACCGCCTCCGCACTTTCGTGCCGAATGGCGCCTTTGGGCTCGCCAAAGGCGCCATTCGGCACGAATCAGGGGCAGCGTTAGGGGAGCCGAGGCGTGCGCGGCGGCTCCGTGCGCCGCCTCCCGGTGGCCTCGAACGCCGCGGCCAGGGCCAGCAGCGCCGCGTCGTCGTAGGCGCGGCCCGCGAAGGTCAGGCCGACCGGCATCCCGGTATCCTCCATCGTCCCCATCGGGACCGTGACCGTGGGGATGCCGAGGTGCCGCGGCACGAGGTTGCCGTTGGCGACCCAGACGCCGTTGCGCCAACCGAGGTCGGCGGAGGCCGGGTTCACATCCATGTCGGCGGGCGCGACATCGGCGACCGCGGGGAAGACGACGGCGTCGACGCCGAGGCCGGCCATCCACTGCTCCAGGTCGACGCGGCGGGTCTCCTCCAGGCCGCGGAGGCCGTCCGCCAGCTCCGGGATGCCCTCGAGCGTCGTTCCGGGGTGTTCGCGCACCCAGGCCGGGTACTCGGCGATGTCGTCGTCGAAGCCGGTGTAGCGGTCGGGCAGCGCGCCCTCCGGCTGCGGGAAGATGCGGGCGCCGTCGACGTCGGCCAGCGTGTTCAGCGCGGGGTCGCCGTTGGCGGCGAGGAAGTCGTCCCAGCCCCAGGCCGAGAGGTCGATGATCTCGCGGCGCAGGTAGGCGGGAGAGATGAGTCCGCGGGTGGCGATGGTCGGCGCGCCCGGCCGGTCGCCCTCGTAGTTCGAGACCACGGGGAAGTCGGTCTCGACCACCTCGGCGCCCGCGGCCTCCAGGTCGCGGCGGGCGGCTTCCCACAGCGCGATGACCGAGTCGCGGGTGCGGATGCGCTGCCCGGTCGGGCCGCCGATGCCGATGTGCTCGCCGGTGCCGGCCTCCTCGTCCGCGTTGATGTACATCCGCGGGACGGCGATGCGGCGGCCGGCCAGGCTCGCCTCAGCGGCCAGCGCGGGATACGACGCGGGCCGCAGCTCGGACGCCGGCGGGATGGGCACCCACGGCTGCGCGCGCCAGAAGTCGCCACGCGTCTCGGCGTCGTCGGCGACGATGACGTCCAGGACCTCCAGGAGGTCGGCCATCGTGCGCGTGTGGGGAACGACGACGTCCATCGTCGGCACCAGCGGCCAGTTGCCGCGCACCGAGATGACGCCGCGCGACGGGGTGTAGGCGCACAGTGCGTTGTTGGAGGCCGGGGCCCGGCCGGACGACCAGGTCTCCTCCCCGAGCCCGAACGCGGCGAAGCTCGCGGCGGTCGCGGTGCCGGAGCCGTTGGACGAGCCCGAGCCGAACGCGGCCGTGAGGAAGTCGCCGTTGTACGGGCTCTCGGCGCGGCCGTAGACGCCGCGCTGCATCCCGCCGTTCGCCATCGGCGGCATGTTGGTGAGGCCGAGCAGGATCGCCCCGCCCGCGCGCAACCGCTCGATCGTGAAGGCGTCGCGCTGGGCGACCAGGTGCTCGAACGCCGGGGAGCCGGCCGCGGCGGTGAGGCCGCGGGCGAGGTAACTGTCCTTGGCGGTGTACGGGATGCCGTCCAGCGGGCCGAGGGTCTCGCCGCGCGCGCGTCGCTCGTCTGCCGCGCGGGCCTCCTCGCGGGCGTCCGGGTTGCGGACGATCACGGCGTTGAGGCGCGGGCCGGCGGTGTCGTAGGCGTCGATGCGGGCGAGGTAGGCGTCGACCAGCTCGGCGCTGGTGGTCTTGCCGGACTCCAGGGCTTTCCGGAGGTCGGCGATGCCGGCCTCCACGACGTCGAAGCCGCTCATGCCGCGCTCACCTTTCCGGGAACCGCCGGCTGCTGCTGCGTGATGCAGTGGATGCCGCCGCCGCGGGCGAAGATCGGGCGCGAGTCCACCATGCTGACCCGGCGGCCGGGGTAGGCGGCCTCCAGGATCTCGGTCGCCTCTGCGTCGGCCGCCTCCTCGCCGAAGCCGCACGCGATCACGCCGTCGTTGACGACGAGGTGGTTCACGTAGCTCCAGTCCACGAAGCCCTCCTCGTCGCGGATGGTCGCGGGTGCCGGGAGGTCCACGATGTCCCACGCGCGGCCGGCGGCGTCGGTCGTGCCGGAGAGGAAGGCGCGCAGCTCGCGCGACACCTCGAAGTCGGGGTGCTCCGGATTGCGCTGCGTGTGCAGGAGCAGACGGCCGGGAGACGGGATGGTGGCGACGATGTCGACGTGGCCGTTCGTGCCGAAGTCGTCGTAGTCGCGGGTGAGGCCGCGGGGGAGCCAGACGGCGTGCGTCGTGCCGATCGTGCGGGCGAGCTCGGCCTCCACCCTGGCCTTGTCGGCGTACTTGTTGCGGCGCGGGTCGAGCTGGACGGTCTCGGTGAGCAGCACGGTGCCGGCGCCGTCGACGTGGATGCCGCCGCCCTCGTTCACGAGCACGGAGCTGACCAGCTCTGCGCCGGTGCGCTCGGCGACGAAGCGGGCGATCTCTGCGGACTTGCGCCACTCGGACCACGCCGGGTCGCCCCAGCCGTTGAAGGTCCAGTCGACGGCGCCGAGCACGCCGGGGCGCTCGTCGTCCACCACGAAGGTCGGGCCGAAGTCGCGCATCCAGAACTCGTCGAGCGGCGCCTCCACCTGCTCGACGTGCGAGCCGAGCATGCGGGCGGCGCGCTCGCGCTCGGAGGGGTCGACCACCATAGTGACCGGCTCGAACTCGGCGACGGCATGGGCGACGGCGGTCCAGGCGGCGTAGGCCTCCTCGGCGGACGCGGCGTCGTCGCCGAGGGTGATGCCGGCGCGCGGGAAGGCCATCCAGGTGCGCTCGTGCGGTGCGGTCTCGGCGGGCATGCGCCAGGTCATCGTGAACCTCCGGGCTCTATTGATCGGATGATCAATAGATACCTATACTGGACCCACGATGTCAAGAGCAGCCCGCAAACCGCCCGCCGAGCGCCGCGCCGAACTGGCCGCCTCCGCCCGTGCCCTCGCGCTGGAGGAGGGCCTCGCCGCGGTCACGCTGCGCGCCGTCGCCGCCCGCGCCGGGGTGACGCCCGCGCTGGTCGCGCACTACCACGAGTCGATGGACGGCCTGGTGGCCGAGACGTTCACGAGCATCGTCGGCGCCGAGATCGCTGAGCTGCGCTCGCTGCTGGCCGCGGCCCCGTCGGCCGCCGCCGGGCTCGCGACCCTGCTGCGCACCCTCCTGGACGGCACGCGCGACGACGTCACCGTGGTGTGGGTGGAGGCCTGGGCGCTCGGCCGCCGCAACACCGTGTTGGGCGCGGCGGTGCGCGACCAGATGGACGCCTGGAGCGACGTCGTCGAGGGCGTGATCGTGGACGGCGTCGCGGCGGGGTCGTTCCGGGTGGAGGACCCCCGCGCTGTGGCCTGGCAGCTGCTCGGCATGCTCGACGGGCTCAACGCACAGGCGCTGGTCCGCTGGGGAGGCGCAGCCGACCGGGGGTCGCTGCTCGCGCACGCGGTGGAGGGGATGCTTGGGGTCGAGCGCGGGGTGCTGGTGGGATAGGCATTGCATGTACGGCGATTTGCCGTACACTTGGAGCATGCCCACCAAAGACCGCCGAATCGAAGTGCGCGTGACCAGCGTTCAGCGCGAGCTGATCGAGCGTGCGGCGATCCTCGAAGGGCGCACCGTCTCCGACTTCACCGCCACCACGCTCACCACGCGTGCGGAAGAGGTGATCCGTCACGAGCGCGAACTGCGCGTCGAGGAGGAGACCTTCGCGGCGTTCGCAGCGGCACTCGACGCACCGGCCCAGAACGTCGAGGGGCTCGCCGAGCTGTTCCGTCGCCGTTCGGTGTTCATCGACTGACGCGGCATGGCTCAGTACCACCGGCCTCGTCCCATCAAAGCGGGGGACATCGCCTCTGAGTTCGACTGCGGCGTCGAGGTCCTCGACCGTTGGCTGAAGGGGTGGGCACGCCACAACGAGGCGGCGGGCGGCGCCCGCAGTTATGTCTCCGTCACCGACGACACGACCCACGTCGCGGGCTACTACTGCCTCTCGGCGAGTTCGATCGCGCGAGCGGACGCCCCCGGCGCTCTGTCGAGGAACATGCCCGATCCGATCCCGGTCGCCCTCCTCGGCCGGCTCGCCGTCGATCGCAGGCACGCGGGCGTCGGACTCGGAGCGTCCCTGCTTCAGGACGCCGCGCTGCGCGCGATCCAGGCATCCGAGACGCTCGGCATCCGTGCCCTTGTGGTGGACGCCATCGACGAAGGGGTCGTCCCGTTCTACGAGCGGTTCGGTTTCCGGCGGTTCCCGGGTTCGCGGCGCATCCTCTATCTGAGGATCGCGGACGCCTTGAAGACCGCCGCAAGCCTGAGCTGACCCGAGTCCTCAGCTGACCCACGCCATCAGCTCGGCCAGGAACTCCTCCGGCTTCTCGATGTGGGGCGAGTGGCCGCAGTCCTCGAACACCACCTCCCGGGTCACCCCGCCCTCCGCCCGGTAGCTCTCCCGCACCGCGCGGATCTGCTTCAGCATCGGCTGCGGCGGGGCGACCTCCTCGCCGGGCCAGCCGGGGATGACGCCCGCGGCGCCGAGCTGGTTGAGGTCGAAGAAGGAGGCGTCGTTGACGATCGCGTCGAGGGCGCCGTGGATCCAGAGGATCGGCGGCTTGACGGGGAGGTCGATGATGTCGGTGGTGTCGAAGTAGGTCGGCGCCATCGTGTTGAGGACGCCGTTCGGACCGGGGGCGAAGCCCGGCCACTCGTCGGTGGCCGTCGCGTCGCCCGGGTAGTTGTCGACGCCGGTGGCCGTCGTGAGCATGGAGTGCACCCACAGGTCCTCGTACTCGGTGGTGAAGCCCGGCGCCACGTACGCCGAGCGGTAGACCGCGCGCGGCGAGGTCGGCGACTCCTCGCCGGTGTCGCCGGCGGCCAGTCGCTCCACGAAGTCCGGGTTCGCTCCGCCGCCGCCGGTGCCGGAGGCGTGAGCGTTGAGGAGGCTGCCGTCCAGCGCCGTGCCGCCGAAGCCGTACGGGGAGACCGTGGACACCAGGGTGAGGCTGCGCACCAGGTCGGGGCGGTCGAGCAGCAGCTGCATCACCACGCCGCCGCCCATGCTCCAGCCGACCAGGTGCACCGGGCCGCTGTCCAGCGCGTCGAGCACCGCCGCGACGTCCTCCGAGAAGTCGCCGACCCCGCGGGTGGCGTCGACGGGCAGAGTCTCGCTGTCCCCGAATCCGCGGAGGTCGATCGCGATCGCGCGCGTGCCCTCGGGGAGCGACAGCATCAGCGGCTGCCAGAACAGCGACGACGAGACGTTTCCGTGCACGAACACGATCGTCCGGGTGGCGTCGGCGGCGACGGTGGGGTCGGTTGTGCGCGCCAGGACGTTCGCGGTGTAGCGGGAGGTCGGGATGCTGCGGGCGACGATGCCCGGGAGCAGGGTTCCGGTCACGGTGTCTCCTTCGGGTGAGGGCGGGGTGAGGGATCGGAGTGGTAGTGCGGGTGGGCAGGGTACGCGCCGGGCAGGTGCGGGGTGAGCTGCCGCACGCCGGCCTCCGTCATCACGATCGTGTAGTGGTTCACGTCGTCGGCCTCGAACGCCTCGAACCAGGGCAGCCGGCCGCGCCACTCGGCGGGCTCCTCCGCCCGGTAGAGCGGGTCGGTGTTCAGGAGGCCGCGCGGCGCACGCACGAACGCGATCGGCAGCGTCAGCCCGGCGAGGGCCTCCGCATAGCCGCTGCTGCCGTCCATCTCGGTCGCGTTGACCGACATGGCCTCCTCGGACACGCTCGACCGCAGCTCGGGCGGCGTGCCGACCAGGTCGTAGAGCGCGTACGCCTCGACGGCGTCGTTCCACCACGGGCCGAGTGCGGGATGCCGGCGCCAGAATGCGAGATAGTCGTCCTCGCTCGCGAACGTCATCCGCAGCCGGTCGCGGGCGGGGCCGAGGTCGGCGGTGCGGGTCACCGGGAGGCCGCCGTCGATCAGCACCAGCCGCTCGACCCGGTCGGGGTGCCGCTCCGCGAGCCACACCGCGACGAACGCGCCCATCGAGTGACCGGCGACCACCGCGCGCTCGACGCCGAGGCCGTCGAGCATCCGGGCGACGTCGTCCGCGTGGCCGGCCATCCCGTACGGCCCGGGGAGGGCGCCGCTGCCGCCGCGGCCGCGCAGGTCGGGCGCGATCAGCCGCACGCCGGGCAGCGCGGCGGCGACCATGCCCCACGAGACGTGGTTGGCGGTGATCCCGTGGATGCCGACCAGCGGCATCCCGCCGGCGTCTTCGTGCCATTGACCGCCCGCGAGCTCGCCGCCGTCCACCGGGACGCGGAACGGCGTGGCCGGGGTGAACGCCGTCATTTCGCGCTCCAGCCGCCGTCGATCGTGTAGCTCGCTCCGGTGACCATCCGTGACCCCTCCCCGGCCAGCCAGAGCGCGAGCCCGGCGACCTCCTCGGGCTCCACCAGGCTCTTGATCGCGGGCTCGGTGAGCATGATCCTCTCCACCACTTCGTCCTCCGGGATGCCGTGCAGCCGCGCCTGGTCGGCGATCTGCTTCTCGACCAGCGGCGTCCGGACGTAGCTCGGCTCGATGCAGTTGGAGGTCACACCGTGCGCAGCGCCCTCCAGCGCGGTCACCTTGGACAGGCCCTCCAGGCCGTGCTTGGCGGCGACGTAGGCCGACTTGAACTCGGACGCGCGCAGGCCGTGCACGCTGGAGATGTTGATGACGCGCCCGAAGCCGCGCTCGTACATCCCGGGCAGCGCGGCGCGGATCAGGAGGAACGGCGCCTCCAGCATCACCCGCAGGATGAGGGCGAAACTCTCCGGCTCGAACTCGGGGATCGGGCGGACGTGCTGGAGGCCGGCGTTGTTGACGAGGATGTCGGTGTCGAGCGTCAGGTCGCCGAGCGCCGCGGTGTCGGAGAGATCGACCTCCCACGCCTCACCGCCCAGCCGGTCGGCCGTCGCGCGGGCGGCGTCGCCGTTCACGTCCGCGATGGTGACGTGGGCGCCGGCCGCGGCGAACGCCTCCGCGCACGCCAGGCCGATGCCGCTCGCGCCTCCGGTGATGAGCGCCCTGCGCCCCGAGAGGTCCGCCATCGTCGCTTCCTTCCCCGGGCGCGCCCCGCCCACATTCGGCACCCTACCCGCGGCCCGCAGCCCGGCGGAAGGAGTCGGCGGCGGGCGTCAGCTCGCGATGAAGGAGGTGACGTCGGTGCCGTCGGAGAGCACCGGCGAGATCATCCCGAACACGTTGCCCTCGGGGTCGCGCAGGTACGCGACGCGGCCGATCGAGGGCATGTCGTCGGGAGGCAGCGCCTCCGTGCCGCCGAGGTCGAGCCCGCGTTGGTACAGCTCGTCCACGTTGCCGTCGATCCCGATCACGATGTTCGCGCCGGAGATCGGTGCGTCCAGGGCGGGCGCCGGGCCCATCCGCTGGGTGAGGCCGCCGTTGATCCCGTTGCCGGCCGCACCCATCGCGATGGCCCCCTCGCCGGTGTCGATCGCCCAGTAGGGCATCTCGCCGAACCGGGTGAAGGTCCAGCCGAGCAGTCCGGTGTAGTAGTCCATCAGGCGCTGCGGCTCGACGGCGTGGATTTCGAAATGGACGACGAGATTGGACATGATGGGCCTCCCGGCGCCGAGCCTACCCGCGCCCTCCCGCGCGCGACCATCCGTTCCGGAGTTGTGCACGCGACACGCCGCACGCGAACGTACACAACTCCGGAATTGATGGTGGGGGGTCAGGGGAGAGGGGCGGGGGCGGGGGTGGTGAGGGCGGTGCGGACGAGGCGGGCGTCCGCCGGGGTGACCGCGTGCTCGGGGCCGGTGAGCTCGATGGCTGCCTCTGTTTCGCGGTCGGCGCAGGAGGGGCCGACCCAGAGCTCGACAGTGCCGGGCTCCACGATGCGGATGCCGTCGCGGCCGGTGAAGGCCAGCCGCGCGGTGGGCACCTGGAAGGTGACCTCGGCCTCCTCGCCCGGCTCCAGCGCCACGCGGGCGTAGCCGAGCAGCTGCGCGACCGGGCGCGTGACGCTCGCGAACACGTCGCGCGCGTAGAGCTGCACCAGGTCGGCGCCCGCGCGCTCGCCGCTGTTGCGGACCGTCACGCGCACCTCGAAGTCGCCGCCGGCGGCCACGGCCGCGTCGGCCTCCAGGCCCGTGCGCTCGAAGGTCGTGTAGCTGAGACCGTGGCCGAACGGGAGGATCGGCGTGCTGTCGGCGCTGGTCACGTCCGAGGGGCCGCCGAGCAGCGGGTGCAGGTACGAGAACGGCTGCGCGCCGGCCGACCGCGGCAGCGACACCGGGAGGTGGCCGGTGGGGGCGACGCGGCCGGACAGCACCGCGGCGATGGCGCGGCCGCCCTCCTCACCCGGGAAGAAGGCCTGCAGCACCGCGGCGGGGGCGTCCGGTCCGCTGATGGCCCAGTCGATCGCATACGGGCGGCCGGAGAGCACGATGACGACGGTCGGCGTCCCGGTGCGGACGACGGCTTCCACCAGCTCGCGCTGCACCCCGGGCAGCTCCAGGCTCTCGACGTCGTTGCCCTCGCCGACCGTGCCGCGGCCGAACAGGCCAGCGCGGTCGCCGACGACGACCACGGCCACGTCGGCGTCGGCCGCGGCGCTCACCGCGGTGACGATGCCGGAGCGGTCGTCGCCCTCCACGTCGCAGCCGCGGGCGTGCACGAGCTCGGCGGCCGGGAACTCCTCGCGCAGCGCCTCCAGCACCGAGGGGAGCTCGAAGCCGAGCGGCACCTCCGGGTGGTGGGCGAGCACGTGGTTGGCGAACGAGTAGCAGCCCATCAGCGCCTCGGCGGCGTCGGAGTTGGGGCCGACGACGGCGATGCGGGCGGCGGCGCGGTCGCCCTCCAGCGGGAGGGCGCCGTCGTTGGTCAGCAGCACCAGCGACTCCTCGGCCAGCCGCAGCGCGAGCGCGCGGTGCTCGGGGGAGTCGAGGTCGACGGAGGCCGGCGGCGTGTCGAAGGTCTCGTCCAGCAGGCCGAGCTCCTCCTTCTGCGCGAGCAGGCGCAGCACGGCGCGGTCGACCAGCGCCTCGTCGGCGAGCCCGGCGCGGATGCGCTCGGCGAGCGGCGCGAGGAACGCGTCGCCCGTCGGCAGTTCGACGTCGATGCCGGCGGCGAGGGCCAGCTCGGCCGCCTCGCCACGGTCGGCCGCGACGCGGTGCATGGTGTGCAGGAAGGCCACAGCGAAGTAGTCGGCCACGACCGTCCCGTCGAAGCCCCACTCGTCGCGCAGCACGCCGGTGAGGTACTCCGGGTTCGCGGCGACGGGAACGCCGTCGATCTCCGCGTAGGAGTTCATCACCGAGCGCACGCCGCCGTCGCGGACCGCCATCTCGAACGGAGGCAGCAGCACGTCCCGGATCTCGCGCGTCCCGGCGTGCACCGGGGCGTGGTTGCGCCCCGCCTGCGACGCCGAGTAGCCGACGAAGTGCTTGAGCGTGGCGTGCACGCCGGACGACTGGAGGCCGCGCACATATGCGGTGCCGATCGTCCCGACCACGTACGGGTCCTCGGCGATGCACTCGTCCACCCGGCCCCAGCGCGGGTCGCGGATGACGTCGAGCACCGGCGCGAGGCCCTGGTGGATGCCGAGCTCGCGCATCGAGGCTCCGATCGCGGCTCCCATCTCCTGCACCAGCTCCGGGTCGAACGCCGCGCCCCAGGCGAGCGGCGTCGGGAAGGTCGCGGCCTTCCACGCCGCCAGCCCGGTCAGGCACTCCTCGTGCACCAGCGCGGGGATGCCGAGGCGGGTCTGCTCGCGCAGCCTGCGCTGCTCCGACCACAGCCAGGAGGCGCGTTCCACGGGGTCGACGGGCCGGGTGCCGTAGACGCGGGTGAGGTGGCCGATGCCCTGCGCGGTGGCGTCGTCGTAGCTCTGTCCGGTGGTCATCTCCCCGTCGAGCGGGGCGACGTTGTCGTCGCCCTTGTCGACCCAGTAGCCGACGATCTGCGCGAGCTTCTCGTCGAGGGTCATCCGGGCGTGCAGGTCGCGCACACGCTCGGAGACGGTGGGGAGGTTGTCAGTGGTTGTCATGCTTCTTTCCTGCATACGGGTCGTACGGGAACGTGTCGGGAACGCCGGGAGAGGACGGGCTCAGCCCTTGACCGCACCGGTCAGACCGCCGACGATGCGGCGCTCGAACAGGCTGAAGAAGATCAGCGCGGGGATCATCGACAGCGACGTGAAGGCGAGCACCTTGGAGGTGTCCGTCGCGTACTGCGACGAGAACGCCTGCACGCCGAGCGGCAGGGTGAACGTCGCCTGGTCGTTGAGGATGAACAGCGGCAGGAGGTAGCTGTTCCAGCTTCCGATGAAGGCCAGGATGCCGACGGTGATGACGCCGGGCAGCGAGAGCCTCAGCACCATCCGGAAGAAGAAGCCGATCCGGCTGCAGCCGTCGATGAAGGCGGCCTCCTGGATCTCGTCGGGGATCGCCCGCAGGAACGGCACCAGGATGATGATCGTCGTCGGCAGGGCGAACGCGATCTGCGGGATGATGACGCCCGCGAGCGAGTTCATCAGGCCGAGGTTGCGCACGACGATGTAGAGCGGCGTGATCGCGACGGTGATCGGGAACATCAGGCCGGCAGCGAACAGCGCGTAGAGGGCGCCGCTCCCGCGGAACGGGTAGCGCGCGAGCACGTAGCTGGCCATCAGCCCGAGCCCGACGGCGCCGACCGTCGTCACCAGGGCGGTGACCGTCGAGTTGAGCACCTGGCCCCAGAAGACGCCGCCGGTGAGCACCTCCAGGTAGTTCGCCGGGTTCCAGGGGTTCGGGAAGCCCGCGGGGTCGACCGTGATCTGGGAGTTGGTGCGGAAGCCGCCGATGATGATGTACGCGATCGGCACGATCATCAGCGCGATCACGATCAGCGCGATGAAGTAGACCGCGGGGGAGCCCCAGGGCAGGCTCTTCCGCGCCGCGCGGCGCGAGGAGCGGGAGGAGACGGTGAGGGCGGTCATCATGCCGTCCTTTCTGTCGCGGCCGCGCCACGGCGGCCCTTCGTGCGACCCGACTTCTTCGCGGTGGTCACGGCGCCTGCGGTGTCGCGGCGGAGGACGAAGCGCTGGTAGATCAGGGCGACGATCATGGAGATGAGGAAGATCACGACGGCCACCGCGTTGCCGTAGCCGTAGTTGCCGGCGTTGCGGCCGTTGGCGACCATGTACGTCGCCATCGTCGAGGTGCCGGCGGTGGACGCCACGTACTGGCCCCAGATGATGTAGACGAGGTCGAAGAGCTGGAGGGCGCCGATGATCGAGAGGAACGCCCAGATCCGCAGCGTCGGGCCGAGCAGCGGGAGGGTGATCCTGCGCTGGATCTGCCAGAACGACGCGCCGTCGAGCGCGGCCGCCTCGTAGAGCTCCTCGGGGATGCCCTGCAGGCCGGCGAGGAAGAGGATGACGGCGAAGCCGACGTACTTCCAGGTCAGGATGCCCATCAGGGTCCAGATGGCGATGTTCGGGTCGGACAGCCAGTCGTGCGCCCAGGAGCCGAGGCCGACGTTGTGCAGGAAGCCGTTGAGCGCGCCGTTGGTGGCGAGCATCAGGCTCCAGCCGGTGCCGACCACGACCTCGGAGATCACGTACGGCACGAAGATCAGCACGCGGATGATCGACTGGCCCTTCATCTTCCTGTTGAGGAGGAGGGCGAGCAGGATGGCGATCGGGCCCTGGATGACGATGGACGCGACCACGATGAAGGCGTTGTGCCCGAGGGCCGCCAGGAACGCGGGGTCGGTCAGGATGACGACGTAGTTCTGGAGGCCGACGAAGTCGGTGGGCGGTCCGTAGCCCGCCCAGCGGAAGAAGCCGTAGTAGGCGGCCATCACGACCGGGAAGATCACGAAGGCCAGGAAGACGATGACGGCGGGGCCGGCCAGGAGGGCGATCTCGGCACGGAGGGCCCAGCCCGCGCCGCGGCGGCGGCGCGGCTGCGACGGGAGCGACGCGGCTGCGCCGCTCCCGTCGTGCTGCGCGAGATCCGCCGTCGACACGTGCTCGGTCGAGGTTGACTCGCGGGTGTTGCTCACGGTGAGGCCTCTCAGCCCTTCTTGGCGGCGTCGTTCGCGGCCTGGATCATGCCCTTGGCGTCGGTCTTGCCCGCCAGCATGTCGACCACTGCCACGTTCAGCGCGTTGCCGATGTTCTGGCCGAGGACCGTGTCGAGCCACTGCGAGACGTACGGGGCCTTGTTGTAGGCGGCGAGGACGTCCTTCAGGTAGGGCTCGGTGACCTCCTTCTGCGCGTCGGTGTTGACCGGCGGCGAGTTGAACGCCTTGTAGTAGGCGATCTGCTGCGGGGTCGACGCGATGAAGTTGAGGAAGTCGGCGCACTGCTTCGGTGCCTTCACCGAGCAGGAGTAGCCGTCGACGCCACCCATGATCGAGCCGGGCTCACCCTTGCCCGCGCTGGAGAGCTCGGGGAACGGGTAGAAGCCGAGGTCGGCCAGGGGCTTCTGGTCGGGGGTGAGGGAGGCGATCACGCCCGGGTCCCACGCGCCCATGAGCTCCATCGCGGCCTTGTGGTTCGCGACCAGGCCGGCGGAGGAGCCGGCGCCCTGCTGGGCCGAGGTGGTCAGGAAGCCGTCGTTGAACGGCTTCTGGCCGGCGAAGTTCTGCAGGTCCTCAGCGGCCTTGGTCCAGCAGGAGTCGCTGAAGCTCTTCGAGTCGGCCGTCTTCTCCATGGTGGAGCCGGAGCACTCGCGGAGCGCGAACCAGTAGAACCAGTGCGCGGCCGGCCAGGCGTCCTTGGCGCCGAGGGCGATCGGGGAGACGCCCGTGGCCTTCAGCTTCTGGACGTCGGCGCTGAGGTCGTCGATGGTCTTGGGAGCTTCGGTGATCCCTGCCGCCTTGAAGAGGTCCTGGCTGTAGAACAGGCCGCCCGGGAGGACCGAGAGCGGCATGGCGTAGACCTTATTCTGGTAGGTCTCGGCCTTGAAAGAGCCAGAGGAGATGACCTTCTTGGTGTCGGAGGAGATCTTGTCGGTGAGGTCCATGACCTGGCCCGCCTGCACCATCGCGGCCATCTTGCCGCCGCCGCGCTGCAGGAAGATGTCGGGCGCGTCACCGGAGTTGAGCGCCGTCTGCAGCTTGCCGTCGAGGTCCTCGTTCTGGATCGACTGCATCTTGATGGTGACGTTCGGGTTGGCCTTCTCGAAGGCCGCGATCGCGTCCTTCCAGTACTGCTGGCCGGGGCCCGTGGTGGAGTTCTGCCACAGCGTCATGCTGACTTTGCTGCTGCTGTTCGAGCTGTCCGACGTTCCGCTGCACGCGCTCAGGGCGATCGTGCCGGCTGCCAGGACAGCTGCTCCCATGAGGAGCTTCTTGGCTTTCATGTGATTCCAACCTGTTCTCTTCGTTGAGCGGCATCCACGGTTCCGTCGATGCCCGTGACATGAGTTCGTTGTGGTGTCGACCGGGGCGAAGCCTCTCACCTGTGGCCGGATCTCGAACTCGTCGGGTCCGGGAGGCTGACCGGACCACGTCAGTGTCGCAAGGCCTCGGAAGAAGTGTCAAACGTTTTCGAAATCCTTTTCGAAATCCTTTTCGGGATTGCTATGCTGCTCGGTCATGGGACGTCGTCCAACCATCAATGATGTGGCAGAAGCCGCCGGAGTGTCTGCGGCGACGGTGTCCAAAGCCGTCAACGGCCGCTACGGCGTCGCGTCCCACACCGCCGAGCGCGTCCTCCAGGTCGTGGAGGAGCTCGGCTACGAGTCGAGCCTCGTCGCGTCGAGCATGCGCTCGCGGCAGACCGGCGTGATCGGCGTGCTGGTGGCCGACTTCGAGCCGTTCAGCGCGGAGGTGCTTAAGGGCGTCGGCGCGGCCCTGTCGGACTCCGGGTACGACCTCCTCGCCTACAGCGGCTCGCGGCACGGCGCCTCGGAAGGCTGGGAGCGGCGCTCGCTCAGCCGGCTGAGCGGCACCCTCATCGACGGCGTCATCATGGTGACGCCGACCGTGGTCAACGTGAACGCGGACGTCCCGATCGTCGCCGTCGACCCGCACACCGGCCGCGCCGACCTCCCGACGGTGGAGTCGGACAGCTTCGGTGGAGCGCGGAGCGCCGTGGACTTCCTCATCGGGCTGGGCCACCGCCGCATCGGCTTCGTCGCCGGCCGCGCCGACCTGCGCTCGTCGGCCGCGCGCGACGCGGGCTACCGGCGCGCGCTGACGGAGGCCGGCATCCCGTTCGACCCGTCGATCGTGGGCGTCGGCAACTACGAGCAGGAGAGCGCACGGGAGGCCGCCCGCCGCCTGCTCGCCGCGCCCGAGCGGCCCAGCGCGATCTTCGCCGCCAACGACCTCTCCGCGATCGTGGTCATCGAGGTGGCGCACGAGCTCGGTCTGGAGGTGCCGCGCGACCTGTCGGTGGTCGGCTTCGACGACATCCCGGAGGCGTCGCGGTTCTCCACCCCGCTGACGACGATCCGGCAGCCGATGGGGCGGCTGGGGGCCGCGGCGGCCGAGCTGGTGGTGGCGCTGATGGCCGGGGAGGAGCCGGACCCGACCCACATCCGCCTCCCGACGCGGCTCATCCGGCGCGCGAGCACGGCGCCACCGGCGTGACCCCATCACCCTGTCGCCGAAGGGCGCGTAAACGCCCCTAAAACGCGGTTTTAGGGGCGTTTACGTGCCCCTCGGCGGGTGGAGGGTGGTGGGGGCGCCGAAGGCGGCGGCAGCGGCGCGCAGGGCGGTCTCGGCGCTTGCGACCGTGATCAGGCTGTTGCCCGCGACGATGTGGAGGCCGTAGGCGTCCTCCAGGGCGACCAGGTTCATGGCCAGCGTCTCGACGGGGAGCGCCGGCGCGAAGACTCCCGCCGCTGCTCCGCGCTCGAGGATGCCGGTGTAGGTCGCGAGCTGCCGGAGGTACATCCGCTCGACCAGCTCGTCGTGCAGCGCGGAGGTGCCGGCGAGCACGTCGAACTCGTAGAGCAGGCGCATCAGGGCGTCGTCCGGGCCGCTCGGCAGGCCCTCCCGGATGGCGGCGGCGAGCTGCAGCTGCGGCTCGGGGATGCCGGCGACCACGGCGTCCCGGTGGTCGCAGAATCGTTCCAGGCCCGCGCGGTGGGCCTCCACCAGCAGCTGGTCGAGGTCCTCGTAGTAGTACAGGATCGCGCCGCGCGTGAGTCCCGCCTTCGCCGCCACGTCGGCCAGCGAGAGCGAGCGGAGGCCGCGCTCGCCGACCGCGCTGAGCGCCGCCTCGATGAGGTCGGCGCGGCGCTCATCCTGCTTCTTCGGGCGGGCCATGAGTCGACCCTACCGGCGCGCGGCGGCCCGGCCCGCTTGACACCTTTCGCGGAGGCGTGGCACACTCGGGGAATTCTTTGACGCAAGTGTCAAAGAATTCTCCTCACCGTCGATGGGACCGCCGTGACCGCACTTCAGACCGCCGACCTCCTCCTCACCGGAGCCCGGGTCAGGACCTTCGACGACGCGCAGCCGTGGGCCGAGGCCGTCGGCGTGACGGACGGCCGGATCAGCTACGTCGGGCCGGCTGCCGAGGCTCCCGCCGCCCGCGAGACCCGCGAGCTGGGCGGCGCCCTCGTCACGCCCGGCATCATCGACAGCCACAACCACCTCCTGCTCGGCTTCGATCCCGACGCGGTGAGCCTGGAGGGCGCCGAGACGCTCGACGAGGTGCGCCGCCGCATCCGCGAGCTCGCCGAGCGCCGTCCCGACCTCGACTGGATCTGCGCCGAGAACGCCGTCTACTCGATCGTGCCGGGCCGCCGACCGAACGCCGCCGACCTGGCGGGGCTCACCGACCGCCCGGTGTTCGTCACCACCTACGACCAGCACTCGGTCTGGCTCAACGACGCGGCCTTGCGCGCGCTCGGCATCGCGGGCGGCGGCGACATCCCCTGGGGCCGTCCGGAGCGGGACGACGACGGCAGGCCGACCGGCTGGGTGACCGACTTCTACACGAGCGCCATGACGACCGCGGGGCTCGCCGGCCTGCAGCGCGACATCCCGCTGTACTCGCCCGAGCGCCGCTACCGCCGCCTGCTCGGCAGCCTCGCGCTCGCCACCGCGTCCGGGATCACGACCGTGGTCGAACCGCAGGTCCCGCTTGCGGAGGTCGGCCTCCTCGACCGGGCGCGCGAGCGCGGGCTGCTCAGTTCGCGGGTGATCGCGGCGCTGTTCCACCCGATCGACGCGGACGCCGCGTTCCGCCGCGAGCTGCGGGAGGCCGTGGACGACGGGACGACCGACGAGCGGCTGCGCTTCGGCCCGGTGAAGCTCTACGCCGACGACGTGATCGAGCCGCACACCGCGTGGATGCTCGACGACTACGCGAACCGCCCCGGCCACCGCGGCCACCCGTCCGCCCCGGTCGGAGAGCTGACCCGCATCGTCACCGAGCTCGACCGGCTCGGCTTCCAGACCCACACGCACGCGACCGGGGACGGCGGCATCCGCCTCGCCCTCGACGCGATCGAGGCCGCAACGCGGACCAACGGCACGCGCGACCGCCGGCACGGGATCGTGCACGTCGAGTGCCTGCACCCGGACGACCTCCCCCGCTTCGCCGCGCTCGGCGTGACGGCCGCGATGCAGCCGCGGCACTGCTCGCCCGACCTCGTCGCGGGCACCTGGATGGAGAACGTCGGCGAGCAGCGCTGGGACCGCGCCTGGCGGCTGCGCTCCCTCATGGAGTCGGGCGCGCACGTGGCGCTGTCCAGCGACTGGCAGGTGGGGGAGATGGACCCGCTCGTGGGGTTCTACTCGGCCCTCACCCGCGCGGGGCTCGACGGCCGCGACGCCTGGACGCCCGCCGAGCGGATCGGCCTGGACGACGCGATCCGCGGCTACACCCGCGAGGGGGCGTGGGCGTGGCACGCCGAGGGCGACCTCGGCGTCCTGCGCGTGGGGGCGCGCGCCGACGTCGTCGCGTGGTCGGCCGACCTCTACGAGCACGAGGGCGACCCGGCCGCGCTGCTCGACCAGCGGGCGGCGCTGACGGTCGTCGGGGGCGAGGTCGTGCACGACGTCGACCGGGACGCACCGGCTCCTGAGCAGTTCGGGGCGCTCGCGCACTGCTCGGCGGCGGGGCACTAGGCCCTTCACGCTTCATCCCGTTCCTCTCCCATCGCAGCGAAAGGATCCACCCGATGTCCCAGCTCGACCCCGCCATCTCCCCCGCCCGCTCCGCCGAGACCGCCGACGACCTCCAGGCCGCCGGCCTTCGCCGCAGCCTCACCCTCCGCCACATCGTCTTCCTCGGCCTGGCCTACATGGCGCCGCTCGCGGTCTTCGACACCTTCGGGATCGTCGCCGACCTCACCCATGGGCACGTCCCGCTGTCGTACCTCCTGGTGCTCGTCGCCGTGCTCATCACCGCGCTCAGCTACGCCAAGATGGTCCGCTTCTACCCCCGCGCCGGCTCGGCGTACACGTACACCCGGGAGGCGATCAACCCGCACCTCGGGTTCCTGGTCGGCTGGGCGGCGACGCTCGACTACCTCCTGCTGCCGATGATCAACGCGCTGCTCTCCGCCATCTACATGACGGCGGCGTTCCCGGAGGTGCCGTCGTGGGTGTGGATCCTCTCCACCATCGTCGTCTGCACCGCGCTGAACCTGATCGGTGTGCGGATCGCGGCGAAGGTCAACGTGATCCTGGTCGTCATCCAGGTAGTGGTCGCCGTCGCCTTCGTCGGGCTCACGATCAAGAACATCGTGGAGGGCGCGAACGGCGCCCACTTCTCGGTCGCGCCGTTCTTCTCGCCGGGGATCGACGCGGGCGCCATCGCGTCGGGTGCTGCGATCCTGGCGCTGTCGTTCCTCGGCTTCGACGCCGTCAGCACGCTCGCCGAGGAGGCCGAGCACCCGCGGCGGGACATCCCGCGCGCCATCCTGATCATCGTCGGGGTCGCCGGGCTGTTCTTCGTGAGCGTCACCTACGTGATGCAGGTGCTGTTCCCGGACGTGTCGACGGTCGGGAACATCGTGGGCGCATCGCCGGAGATCGCGAAGTACATCGGCGGCGCGGCGTTCCAGGCTCTGTTCATCGGCGGCTACATGGTGGCCGTGCTGGGCTGCGGGATCACGCAGCAGATGAGCGCGGCGCGCCTCCTGTTCGCGATGGGCCGCGACGGCGCGCTGCCGGGACGGTTCTTCGGGCGGCTCAACAAGGCGGGCGTCCCGGCCGGCAACGTGCTGCTCATCGCTGCGCTCGCGTGCTCGGCGGTGTTCCTCGACCTCAGCCGCGCGGCCTCCCTCATCAACTTCGGCGCGTTCGTGGCGTTCATCTTCGTCAACCTGTCGGTGATCTTCACCTACGTGCGGTTCGTGAAGCGGCGCGGCTGGCGGCAGGCGCTCGGGTTCGTCGTGCTGCCGGCCCTGGGCGTGGCGGTCAACGTCGCGCTGTGGTTCAGCCTGGAGCCGAGCGCGATGGTCGTCGGCGGGGTGTGGGTCGCGCTCGGGCTGGGCTACCTGCTGTGGCGGACGCGGCTGTTCCGGGTCGCGCCGCCGGCGCTCTCCGGCCCCGTCGACCAGCCCTGACCACCATCGAAGGGCACGTCGTTGTCGTTTCGGAGGGCCGAAAGCGACAACGACGTGCCCCTCGTGTGTGGAGTTTGTGCGTGTGGGAGTTCTCGGGGTCAGGGCTGGGGGCGGCGGCGCCGCGGGAGCGCAGCGATGAGGAGGCCGGCGAGCGCGAGCCCCGCGCTCAGGTAGAGCCCGGGCCGGTAGTGCGCGAGCTGCTCGGCCAGGCCGGCCTGCCCTCCCGTCGCCGGCGCAGAGCCTCCCGCGATCAGCGCGGTCGTGACCGCCAGCGCGAGCGCGCCGCCGACCTGGGCGCTGGTCTGCACTAGTCCGGCCGCGAGGCCCTGCTCGTCGTCGTGGACGCCCGTCGTCGCCTGAACCTGGATCGACGGGAAGCCGATCCCGAAGCCGACGCCGAGCAGCACGACCGGCGGCAGCACGTCCAGCCAGTAGACCGGGGCGGTGCCCAGCCGGAGGAACAGCAGGTAGCCGGCGGAGAGCGAACCCAGGCCGACGATGATCAGCACGGTCGGCCCGAACCGGTCGATCAGGCGGTCGGTGAACGGCGCGCTCGCGACCACCACCAGGCCGGTCGGCAGCAGCGCGAGCGCCATGCCGAGCGGCGACCAGCCGAGGACGTCCTGCAGGTAGAGCGTGAGCACGAACTGGAACGACACGTACGAGCCGAACAGGGTGATCGCGGTGAGGTTGGCCCGCAGCACCGACGCGACCCGGAAGATCCCGAACCGGATGAGCGGATGCCGCACCCGCAGCTCCAGGATCACGAACGCGGCGAGCAGCGCCCCGGCGATGACGAAGCCGAGCACGGTCGGCAGCGACCCCCAGCCGGCGCCGGGAGCGGAGACCACCGTGTAGACGAGGAGCAGCATCCCGGCCGCCAGCAGGATCGCGCCGACCACGTCGTGACCTGCGCCCTTCTCGCGGGCGTCCTTGGGGACGAAGAGGAAGCCGAGCACCAGCGCGAGGACGGCGAGCGGGACGGAGAAGAGGAAGGTCCAGCGCCAGCTCAGCGACGTCATCAGGCCGCTCATGATCAGGCCGAGCGAGAAGCCGCTCGCCGCGAACGTCGTGAAGATCGAGATGGCCTTGTTGCGCTGCGGCCCCTCCTCGAAGTTGGTCGTGATCAGCGAGAACGCGGCGGGCGCGGTGAAGGCGGCCGCGACGCCCTTGACGAACCGGCTGGCGATCAGGAGGCCCGCGTCCATCGAGAGGCCGCCGGCGAGGGAGGCGACGGTGAACACGCTCAGCGCGACGAGCAGCACCGTGCGGCGGCCGAGGAGGTCGGCCAGGCGCCCGCCGAGCAGCAGGAGGCTGCCGTAGCCGAGCACGTAGCCCGACACGATCCACTGCAGGGCGCCCGGCTGGAGGCCGAGCTCCTTGCCGATCGAGGGGAGGGCGACGCCCACCATCGAGACGTCGAGGCCGTCGAGGGCGATGACGATGCAGGTGGCGAAGAGCAGCAGCCAACGGGCCCGGCTCCAGTGGAAGGAGGCGGCGGACCCCGAGGGCGACGTGGGCCGGACGGCGGGGCGGGAGGCGGTGTCGGAGTTCAGCACGAGCGCAAGTCTATGACACGGAATAGATTGTGTCAGCAAAGTATGCACATTCATGTAGTTCGCAAGAAACCGAGCGTATCATTGCCTCCGTGAACGAACCGGTCGACGTCTCGGCCCGCTGGCGCGAGCTGCAGGGCCTCTACTTGAACACCGCCGCGGAACTCGAGCGCACCCTCCAGCAGAGCCACCAGCTCGGCCTCAGCGAGTACGAGGTGCTCGACCTCGTCGCCGGCTACGCGAACGAGTCGTGCACCATGCGCAACCTGGTCGACCTCACCCCGATGACCCAGAGCGCGCTCTCCCGGATCGTGGACCGCCTGGTCAAGGCCGGACTGGTCGAGCGCAGCACCTGCGACTACGACCGGCGGGCCTTGTTCGTCGGCATCACCGCGGACGGCGCGCGCGTGCACGACGACGCGAAGCGGGAGTACGACGGGCTGCTGGAGCGGGCGTTCGCGGGGGCGGCGGCCGGCGCTTAGGCGTCTCGGTCAAGCGAGGCGCCCCCGGCGGATCGCTCAGGGAGCGAGACTCGCTTCTGCGACTCTCTCACCTTCGGGAGTGAGGGCGAACCACCAGAGAAATCCCCACGGTTCCGCGTCCGCGGCTTCAAGCGTATGTGCCCGGGCGAGCTGGTCGACCCATGCGATCAGTCGATCTTCGTCACTTCGCTATTTCTGGTCGCCGCGTCGAATTCACCGAGGAACGCGTCCGGAAGTCGCAAACGGCAAAAACGTTCGATGTCATTCAGACTGGCGCGGATTGATGCTTCGTCGTTCTCCATGGTGACGCGCTTTCCAAAGAAGGTCCGGACTGCAATCCCATCCAGCAGCATGACCAGTCCAAAACGTCCATGTCGCGGGTCAATCCCACACTTGAACAGGAACGACTCGTACAGGACGAATGCGACCTCACCGGTCGCATCGTTTGCTGATACAACATCGACCTTGCTTCCGTAGTGCTCGTGTATCAGTCTCGGTAGCCTTTGGAAGTCAATCGAACTCATATCTTCACCATTTCTTTCTTGCGATCATCGCTTCCGGGTCAAAGACATACCCATTCTTCTTGAGGTAGTTCAGCTCATCGCCCAATGCGCCCAGATCCCCTACAGGATCATGCGTGAAGTTCACGGCTTTGCCATCACGAATGATGTCGTCGAGGAAGGGGCGGTTGAAGAGGTTGAACATGTCCTCCTCGCTGAGTCCGTTTTGTGCACGGATCGTTGGCCAGTTCTCGCCGAGGTCGAAGTATTGATTGCCTGACTTGATGGCCTGGTTGGTGTAGCTGTTCTTGCTCCCCGAGCCTTCCCATTTGCCGAGGGTGACTTCTGGTGAAGAGGTGTTGTGCATGCTCGCGGAGCGGACGGCGTCCCATTCGGCGATGGTCATCTTCTCGATGCCGTTGATGAGGACTTTATCGCCGGCTACCGACACGCCTCGGATGGCGCTCAGCGCCTCGGTTGCGGCCATTGGGATGACGTTGTCGGCGGATTTCACCGTCGGGGTGAAGTCCCTCGCGAGTGTCGGGCTGCCTGCGCCAACCCGGTCTTTGATCCAGTCGAGCGCGCTGGTCGCAGTGTTCGCGGTGGTGATCTTTACCGCTGTACTCGCCCCGGGGAGTTTCCCGGCCCCGGTCAGCAGGGTGCCGGGTTTGGTGAACTTGGCGGCGGCGGCGGCGGGGATGAGCATGCTGGCGATGGTGGTGGTTGCGTAGCCTGTGGCGTAGGCGTCGCCGTTGATGACCCTTCCGACGGTGGTGGTGAGTTGGTTCCAGAGTTCGGAACGTGCGCTCTGGTCGGTGGCGAGTGTGTAGATGCCCTCGCCGATCTCTTTGACATTCACTTGCAGGCCGCCGGCGACGAGGTCGCCCAGTGCTGCGCCGGCACCGGCGAGGAACTGGAACCCCGCGACCCCTGAGTCGGCGGCGGGTGTGGCGATGTTCGCGTCGTACCAGTGGCTGACGTTTTCGGCGGCCATCCCGATCAGGTTCAACTCGTTGCCGGTGGTGGCGATGGTGGCGTGGTTGATGGCGCTGTTGACCCCTCCGATCACGAGCGAGCCGCCGAGCACGGTCAGGCCGAGGGAGAACCCGGCGGTGAACGGTGTCAGGCCGGCGCCGATGGCGGTGATGACCGCGCCGGCAAGGATTTGCAACCCGTCCCAAAGCAAGTCCCAGCCGGCCTGCTCCCGCTTGGCGGTGTCGACATCTTCCGCGTATTGGGTGAGAAGGGTCTTCCAGCCGGTGGCCGCGGCCTTCTGGTTGTCCTGGCAGTACTCCAGCATCCCCGTGGTGAGCTCACCGAGTTGCTGCAGCGTGAGGGTGAAACTTCCCGCCTGATAGTTGCGGCCGCGTCCGACCGTGAGGGTGCCGACGTTGCTCATGATGCTGTGCAGCTGGGCGATCAGGTCCTGCACCTGCCCGAACCCGGGGTCGGATGCCTCGTATGCTTCCCAGGTCTCCTTCTGCCCCTTCGCGATCGAATGCATCCCCTCCAGATCGTCCGCGGTCTGCTCGGCAGCTTTCGCTCCGGCGCCATCCAGGGAGACAAGGTGCGAGGCGTCCGCGGTGATCTGCCGCAACCGGGCGGCGAAACCACGCAACTGCCCTATCCCGGACTCCAGCTGGGTGAGATGGGTGTCGTACTCGTCTTTCACGAGCCGGAAGTTCCCGCCCGTATCCACCTGGGCGTACCCGTTCCAATACACGCCGACCGCGGTCTGGAACGTCGTCAGCCCGATCAGCAGGCACTGCAGGATCGGGATATGCACCTCGCGGATGTACGCCCGCATCGCATCAGCGCCGTGACCGGTGATGTTCCCCGACGCCGCCAGCTGCTCCAACCCCTCCGCGAGTTGGCTCACCGCCTCCATCCGGTCAGCAAGCCCTGCCTGCAGCCCCGGCGCTGACGCCTGCCACGCATCAGCAGAAAACTCCACCACCCTCACCGGTCCGCGCCCTCACGATCCATTACCACAGTGGTTACAACTGTCACAGACCTAGCATGTAGGTATAGAAATGTAAATGTAAGATGTTTATTGAGAGGAGGTGGAGCGCGGCCCATTCGAGCCACGCCCCACCCCCCGTCAACGCACTGCCCCGTCAGTCCCCCGCGAGCTGCGTCTTGTAGTCGGAGATCGCCTGATTCGCCGCCGTCGTCGCGTCGGTGAGCGCCTGCTCCATGCTCTTCGAGCCCGAGAACGCGGCCTGCATCTGCGGGATCATCGCGGCGCGGATGGCGCTGAAGGCTCCGGTGAAGCAGCCGTGGCTGGCCGGGACGTCGGAGACGTTCTTGACCTCGTCGATCGCGACCTGGGCGACCGGGTGGGAGGCCAGGTAGTCCTTGCGGGCGGCCGAGTCCTCCAGTGCGGTGTTGGCGGGGACGTAGCCCGTCGCCTCGCTGAACTTCGCCTGCGAGGCCGGGGAGGCGAGGAACGAGATCAGCTTCCAGCCGGCGACCTGCTGCGCCGGGCTGGCCTGGTTGCTCAGCCACATGGCCGAGCCGCCGACGACGGTGCCCGCCTTCGAGGTGGGCGCGGACAGCGGGAACGGCAGGGCGACGTACGGGAACGAGGTGCTGTTCGCGACCGAGGCGGCGACGGCGGACGAGTTGAACATCATCGCGGTCTTGCCGGCCGCGAACGCGGTGACGGCGTTGTTGTTGTCCGTGCCGACGTCGAGTCCTGCGCCCGCCTTGTAGATGCCGGCCATCGTGCTGAACGCCTTCACCTGCGACGGCTGCTGGAAGCTGACCTTGTCCGCGCTCTTCGTCCCGCGCCCGTTCTCCGGCGTGCAGTACAGGTTGCCGCTGGTGGCGGTGAGCTGCTCGAACCACCAGTCGTCGAACGCCTCCGCGATGCCGGGGACGCCGGTCGCGTCCTTGATCTTCGTCGCGGCGGCGGCGAGGCCGTCGAGCGTCTTCAGCGAGGAGGTCTCCACGCCGGCCTTCTGCAGCAGCTCGGTGTTGACGAACAGCAGCGGGGTGGACATGTTCATCGGGACGGCGGCCAGCTTGCCGTCCACGCTGTAGTAGCGCTTGCCGGCGGGCGCGAGCTGAGTGAGTTTCAGGTCGCCCGGGTTGGCCGCGGCCATCGCCTCGGGGAGACGCTGCGCTTGACGTCGTAGAGGAAGCCGGAGGAGATGTCGTTGCTGAGGGTGACGGTCGGGGTCGACTTGTCGCGCAGCGACGCCGTGTACTTGGCCAGGAGGTCGGCGTAGGAGCCCTGCGCACTGGTGTCGACCTTGATCTTGCCGGCGTTCTCGGTGTTGAACTCGTCGATGAGCGACTGGAGGGCCTGGGCGTTGATGCCGCCGAGGCCGTGCCAGAAGCTGATCTCGGTGACGCCCTTGGCGTTCGCCAGGGCGGACGGGCCGGGCGCGCCGGAGGCCGACGGCGTGGCGGGCGCGTCGGCGCCGGCGCTGCATCCGGCCAGCGAGAGCAGGAGGAGCGCGGCGGCTCCCAGGGTGACGGATCTCTTCATTGCGGTGCCTTCACTTTCTCTGGGGGTGGTGGGTTCAGCGGAGGACGCCACGCGACATGCCGGAGAGGAGGAACCTCTGGCTGACGATGACGAGGATGACGGTCGGCAGGAGCACGAGCGCGGTGCCGGCGAAGATGGCCGCCGGCGCCGTGGACTCCGAGGACACGAGCTGGGAGAGCCCGACCTGCACGGTGCGGTTGACCGGGCTGTCGGTGATGAGCAGCGGCCAGAAGAAGCCGTTCCAGGCGAACAGCGCACTCCACATGATCGCGGTGGTGACCTGGCTGCGGCAGGCGGGCAGGACGACCAGGAGCAGCGTGCGGAGGTCGCCGCAGCCGTCCAGCCTGCTGGCCTCCCAGATCTCCCGCGGCAGCGAGGCGAACGCCTGGCGGAGCAGGAAGATCGGGTAGCCGAACGCGAGGTACGGGATGATGATGCCGAACACAGTGTCCCGCAGGCCCAGGCTGCTGACGAGCTGGTAGTTCGGCACCACCAGGCTCTCGCCGGGGATGGCGAGCGTCGCGATCACGAGCGCGAAGGCGATCCCGCGTCCCCGCCACTTCGGGAACACCAGCGCGTAGGCCGCGAGAGCGGAGGTGACGAGCTGCCCCAGCGTCTGCAGCACCATCACGACGATGCTGGTCAGGTACTGCTGCCCGAGCGGGATCGCGGTGAGGGCCGCGGCGAAGTTGTCCAGCGTGAAGTCGCTGAGCGGCGGGAAGAGCCCGCTGCGGACGAACGAGCCGGTGCGGAAGAAGCCGCTCACGAACGTCAGGTAGACCGGGAACGCGATCAGCACGGCGAGCACGAGCAGGACGAGCAGGCGCGGGAGGTCGGCGGCGCGCAGGCGCGGGCGGCGCGGACGCGGGAGGCCGGCGGTGCGCAGCCGCGTTCGTGCGGTGCGGGTGACGGAGCCGGTGGCGCTCATGCGGTGACCCTCCTGTTGATGAAGCGGAACTGGAGCCAGGTGATCAGCGCGACGATCAGCACGAGGATGACGGCGACCACGGAGGCCCGGCCGTAGTCGGGCGTGCCCTGGCCGAATGCGTACATGTAGAGCTGGTAGACGAGCGTCGTGGTGCCGCCCGCGGGGCCGCCACCCGTGAGGATGCGCACCTGGGTGAACGTCTGCAGACCGGAGATGGTCTGGGTGACGAGCAGGAAGAACAGGCTCGGGCTGAGCAGCGGGATGAGCATCGAGCGCACGAACCGCATCCCGGAGGCTCCGTCGAGCTCTGCGGCCTCGATGACCTCCGGCGGGAGGGTGCGCATGGCGGCGGCGAGGACCAGGAAGGCGAAGCCGAGCTCGTACCAGGCCGTGGTCAGGGCGATGGTGAAGATGGCCCAGCCCGGTTGCTGCAGCCAGGGGACCGCGCCGATCCCGACGTGCGCGAGGATCTGGTTGACCACGCCGGCCGCCGGGGCGAACATCCCCGAGAAGATCGCCGACGCGGACGCCGCGGAGAACGCGAACGGGAGCGAGAAGACCACGCGGAAGACGCCGCGGCCCGGGATCCACTTGCGCAGCAGGATGACCGCGGAGAGCGCGACGCCGACGGACATGGTCATCGACAGGCCGGCGATCAGGATCGTGGTGCCGACGACCTGCCAGAACGACGGCTGGCCGAGGAGCCTCGCGTAGTTCTGGAGCCCGACGAAGCGGGTCGGGTCGCCGAACAGGTCGGTGCCGAACAGGCTGAGCCGCACGCCGGTGACCAGCGGGCCGTAGAGGAAGACGGCGATGAGCGCCGCCGCGGGGAGCAGCATCCACGGGCCGATGCCGGCCCGGATGCCGCTGCTGGTGCGGCGCCCCGGTGCTGTCGTCTGTGTCATCTCACTCCTGCCCGCATCATTACGGGAACGTTCCCGGTTCGATGGAAAGTACCAGAGCGGACGAGGCTCCGCAACGCGGAGGCCGTCGGCGCGACCCTGGTGGTGTTTGCTAACCTACAGAGCATTCGGGAACGTTCCCGGTGACGCAGGGTAACGCCTGGGTGAACACATCGTGCGATCAGGGAGTGTGTGGATGCAGGCCGAGGCGAGTGGAACTCCGGCGTCGATCGCGCGTCCCCGCATTGCGCCGCCGGGTGGACCGATCCCCGCGATCATCGGCCACCGCGGCGCCAGCGGCTACCGGCCCGAGCACACGACCGCCGCCTACGACCTGGCCTTCGCCCTCGGCGCGGACGCCGTGGAGCCGGACATCGTCGCCACCCGCGACGGCGTCCTCGTCCTCCGCCACGACGCCGAGATCTCGACCACCACCGACGTCGCCTCCCGGCCGGAGTTCGCCGCGCTGCGCACCACGAAGGAGATCGAAGGCGCCGTGCTCGACGGCTGGTTCACCGAGGACTTCACGTGGCGGCAGCTCGCCACGCTGCGCTGCGTGGAACGGCTGGACGCGCTCCGGCCGCTCAGCGCCACGTTCGACGGACGCCACGGCATCCTGCGCCTGGGCGACCTGCTCGGCGTGGTCTCGGCCGCGTCCGAACGGTACGGCCGCGCGCTCGGGATCGTCGCCGAGCTCAAGCACGCCACCTACTTCGAGTCGCTCGGGCTGCCGCTGGACGAGCTGTTCCTGGCCGAGCTGGCCGCGGCCGGCTGGGACCGGGGCGCGCCGCTGGCCGTCGAGAGCTTCGAGCAGGACGTCCTGCTCTCGCTCGCCGCGCACGGCCTCGACGCCGACCTGGTCTACCTCGTGGAGGCGCACGGCGCTCCGGCCGACCGGGTGGCCCGGTCCGGGTCGGCGGCGAGCACCTACGACGAGGACGTGACCGACGCGGGCCTCGTGCAGCTGGCCGGCGCCGGGCTCACCGGGGTCAGCGTCGACCTGTCCCGGATGCTCCGGACGACCGGGGAGGGCGCGCTGGCCACGACCGACATCGCGGACCGGGCCGCGGCGGCAGGGCTGCAGACGTATTGCTGGACGCTGCGCCCCGAGAACGAGTTCCTGCCCCCGTCCGCCCGCCTCGGCTCGGCGCCTGGGGCGCCCGGCGACTGGCGGCGTCTGTTCGAGCCGGTCATGCGCAGCGGGGTCGCCGCGGTCTTCGCCGACCATCCCGACCTCGCGGCGAGCGTGCGGGAGGCGGCGCTCGGCGAATAGGCTGGCGCCTATCCCGTCCCTCCTCGCCGCCCAGGGAGCCCATGTGCCACGCGAGCGCACCAGACCACCCACGATCATCGACGTGGCGAAGGCGGCGGGCGTCTCCAAGTCCGCGGTCTCCCGTGCCCTGCTCGGCCAGGGCGAGGTGAGCGAGAGCGTGCGGCAGCGTGTCATCGAGGCGGCCGACCAGCTGGGCTACGTCGCCAACGCGATGGCGCGCGGCCTCGTCTCGGAGCGCACCAGGACCCTCGGAGTCGTCCTGCACGATGTGACCGACCCGTTCGCGGGCTACTTGCACGTGGCCATGCAGACCCGCGCGACCGAGCTCGGCTACGCCGTCGTCACCGCGACCAACCCGGGCGACCTGACCCTCGACAACGCGCTCACGGCGCTGCGGACGCTGATCTCGCTGCAGGTCGACGGCCTCCTGGTCTGCTCCGCACGATTCCCGTCCGAGCAGGTGCTGCCGTTCGTGGACCGCCTCCCGGTGGTCGCCGCCGGCCGCCGCGAGACCGCGCTCTCCAGCGTCTGCGTCGACGATCGCGACGGCGGCGAACGGCTCGCCGACCACCTCCTGGGTCTCGGCCACCGCACGGTCGCGGTCATCCTCGTGGACGGCGCCTACTCGTACAGCCAGCACCTGCGCGGGGTGGCCATGATCGCCCGGCTCCGCGACGCCGGCGCGACCGTGATCGTGCGGGAGGTCGCCACCAACGCCGACGTGCGGGACGTGCTGCCGGACCTCGTCGGCCTCCCGGACCTCACCGCGATCATGTGTCCGAACGACCGCACGCAGGTCGCCGTCATGGAGTACTGCCGGGCGGCGGGTGTCGAGGTGCCCGGCCGGCTCTCGGTGACCGGGTTCGACGGGATCGGCCCGCTCACGACCTCCCTGCTGGAGTTGACGACCTTCCGCCAGCCCATCGAGGACATCGGCCGGGCCGCGGTGGAGCTGATGATCGACGCGATCGAGGAGGGCGCGGGCGAGCCGGGCCAGCTCCTGATGCGCGGGGAGCTCGTGCCGGGCGGGACGGTCGCCGCCGTGCGCTGAGCACGCTCTAGTCCTCCGACTCGGTCGGCCACCAGCGGCTGCCGACCACCTTCGGATCGAGGCTGAGCCGCTGCACCGCGCGTTCGAGGACGCCGGGCACCCCGGGATCGGCCGAGCTGACCCGGGCGATGACCGTCACGTGCGAGTGCGGGCCTGGGGCGCTGTCCACCGAGTGCAGGACGAGGTCGGGCCGGTCGACGGCGTGGAGGACGAGCGCCCGCACGCGGGACTCGCTCTTCTCGGTCGTCTCGGCCTCCAGCGTGAAGTCGCCGAGCTGCTCGGCGTCCTCGGCGTCCCCCGGATCCTCGGCCCAGCGCCGGGTGCGGCGGTTGACGAAGGAGCTGACCGGACGCAGCAGGATGTTCGTCCCGACGATGCCGGCCGCGCCGACCACGGCCATGAGCAGGCTGCCCGCGCCGGCGAGCGAGCCGACTGCGGCGGCGCACCAGAGCGTCGCGGCGGTGGTCAGCCCGCGGATGTTGAAGCCGTCGCGGAGGATCACGCCGGCGCCGAGGAAGCCGATGCCCGAGACCACCTGCGCCGCCACGCGGGTCGGGTCGGCGTCCGGGCCGGTCAGGCCCACGGAGCCGACGATGACGAACAGCGCGGCACCCGCGGCGACGAGGGCGTTGGTGCGGATCCCGGCCGTCCGGAGTCGCCACTGCCGCTCCAGCCCGATGGCCGCGCCGAGCGCGATCGCGACCAGGACGCGGACGGCGAGCCCGAGGATCAGCGCGGGATCGTCCATGTCGGCTCCTTCGGTCGATGGCGCTCCCGTGCACAGCCGGGAACGTTCCCGGTCAGTATAGCCCGACCGGATCGCTCCTGGCGGGGCGGACCGCGAGCCGCCTAGCATGGACCCCATGCGCGCGATCGTCCAGGACGAGTTCGGCGACCCGGCACGGGTCCTCAAGGTGGAGGAGCGGCCGCTCCCCGAACCGGGGGCGGGACAGGTGCGCGTGCGCACCGTCCTCTCGCCCATCCACAACCACGACCTGTGGACCATCCGCGGCACGTACGGCTTCAAGCCCGCCCTCCCGGCCGGTTCGGGGACGGAGGCGGTCGGCGTCGTGGACGCGGTCGGCGAGGGCGTCACGGCGCTCACCGTCGGGCAGCGCGTCGTCACCGGCGGCACCTTCGGCGTCTGGGCGGAGGCCTTCGTCGCGTCGGCCGGGGCGCTCGTCCCGGTGCCGGACGGACTGAGCGACGAGGACGCCTCCCAGCTCGTCGCCATGCCGTTCAGCGCGCTCAGCCTGCTCGACTACCTCGACGTGAAGCCGGGGAGGTCATCCTGCAGAACGCGGCGAACGGCGCGGTCGGGCGGCTGCTCGCGCAGTTCGCGGCGACCCGCGACGAGAAGGTCATCGGGCTGGTGCGCCGGCAGCGCGACGCCGACGCGCTGGCGGCGCAGGGCATCCCGAACCTGGTCGTGACCGGCGCGGACGGCTGGCGCGACCGGGTCCACGCCCTCGCGGACGGCGCGCCGATCGCGGTCGCGGTCGACTCGGTCGGCGGTGAGGCGAGCGGCGACCTGCTCGCCCTCGTCTCCGACGGCGGCACGCTCGTGTCGTTCGGCTCCACCGCGGGCGAGCCGATGCGGCTGTCGTCCGGCGACCTGATCTTCCGGCAGGTCCTGGTCAAGGGCTTCTGGGGCAGCAAGGTGAGCTCCTCGATGGAGCCCGGCAAGCGCGCCGAGCTCTTCGGCGAACTGATCCGCGCGGCGGCGACGGGGGCGATCACGCTGCCGGTGGAGGCCGTGTTCGGGTTCGACCAGGTACGGGAGGCCGTGGAGGTCGCCAGCCGCTCCGGCCGCGTCGGCAAGGTGCTGCTGCGCCCCTGAGACGCGCGACACGCCGTCTCCGTGTCGCCCGATTTGGGGGACAGATTCGTGTCCTCCAAATGACCCACAGAACGGTCTTTCTGGCTATGCTCGGCGATGACGCACCGAAGCGTCACAGCTACAGCCTTTCGCACCGACCCGACGCAAGCTGAAGGACGTACCATGAACCCGACATTCGGTACCACTGTTGACCCCGAAAAGGCCGCGGAGCGCGCTCACGTGCTCCTCGAGTCCGAGATCACCGCCCGCCTCGACGCGGTCCGCGACCTCGCCAAGCGGCTGAACGACCTCGACACCGCCATCGCCGAGTACATCGCCGGCTGGCAGCTCGCCCAGCGGGCCGGCTGGACCGAGAGCACCCTCGCCGACATCGGCCTGCGCGCTCCCGAGTCGCTGCCCAGCCCGAGCGGCCGCCGCGCCGCCGACGCCGACGCCGCCCCTGCCTCCCCGGCAGCCCCGGCCACGCCCTCGACCCCCGCGCTCGCCCCGGTCGTCGCGCTGACGCCGCCGCCCGCGCCCGTTCCCGCACCCGTCGTCTCCGCCCCTGCGTTCGGCCCGGCGCCGACTCTCGGCTCGGTGTCGTCCTTCCCGGCGACCTCCAGCACGCCGACCGTCGTCAGCACGCCGACCCACTGAGCCCCGGGCGCCCCGGCGCCCTCCGCATCCCACGGCGCCTCCGCGCCCGCGCCCGCGCGCCCTCCCACCCGGGACAGTCACGTCTACCCGAAGGACACGTCTGTGAACCAGCACACCTCGTACGACCGCGCCCACGACGACGCGCAACGGCTCGCACGCCGCCACGAACGCGACCTGCACTGGGCCAAGGAACGCCGCCGCCAGCAGGAGAAGGAGATCGCCGCGGCCTCCGCGCTGCTCGCATCGAGCCCCTGGGCGGCCGCCCGCCGCACCATCCTGGTCTCCGGCTCACTGCTGGCGGCGGTCGCCGTCGCCGCGGCCTTCGCGGCCGGGGCGCACCTCCCGGCCGGCTGGCTGCTGCTCGCGGACGCGGTGGCGATCGCGGTCGCAGTGGCCGTGATGATCTGCGCGGGGGTCGCGCTGGTGGGCGTCCGCTCCCGCCGCGCGGCCGCGCGCGATCTGGTGCGCTCGCACGACGCGCGCCTGTCGCACACGCAGTACCACATCAGCGAGAGCGCGCACACGTTCGTCGACTCCCGTGTGGAGGTCGTCAACACGCGCCCGGCGAGCGTCTCCAGGAACGCGGCCTGAGAGACGCGCAACGTTTCTCCGTGCTCTCTTAGAGCTTGCTGAGCCGAACAGTGCTTGACTGAGACGTCCGCCCGAAAGGAGACCCCGTCTCGTGAAGCCTGCCCAGCTCCGCATCCCCCGACACTGGATCGTCTGGACCGTCGTCCTGTTCGTCCTGACCTTCGCGCTCGGCTTCGCCGCCAAGTGGATCGTGGCACTGCGCTTCGACTCGCTCGACGCCGCGGTCAACAAGGTGAACTCGCCCCTCCTCGACAAGCTCGCCCTGCTGCTGGACCAGCTCGACAGGCCGACGATCGTCGCGGTCATCCTCGTGATCACCTTCGTGATCCTGCTGTTCGTGAAGGGCTGGAGGCTCGCCCTCGGCGCCGTCGTCGTCACCGGCCTCGGCTGGCTCACCACGCTGGTCGTGAAGACCGTCGTCGCCCAGCCGCGCCCGACGACCGCCGGGCTGACCCACCTGCTGCACGTGAACCCGGCGACGCTCAGCTATCCGAGCGGGCACGTCGTGTTCGCCGCCGCGCTGGTGACGGCGCTCGCGATGGTGTGCCGCGGAGCGCTCGCCCGCACGATCGTCATCGTGGTCGGCGCGGTCTTCGTCGCCATCGTGATGTGGTCGCGGCTGTACGTCGGCGTCCACTACGGGACCGACGTGATCGGCGGCGTGCTCAACGGCGTCGCCGGAGTGCTGCTGTTCGCGGGGCTCTGGAACCTCGTCGCCGCGCGCCTCTTCGCCGGCAACGCCCGCCGCGCCGCCGCCTGACGCCGCGACATTCGTGACGAATGTCGCGAATGCGCGCGTGAGACGCGACATTCGGCACGAATCGTCGCTCAGTCTTCGATGATCACGGCCCGGAGCGGGGCACCGTCGCCTCCCGCGATCGGCAGCGGCAGCCCCACGAACCGCGGCGCCCGTGCCGTGACCCGGTCGAGCCCGGTCAGGTTCTCGATGATGAGGCCGCCCGCGCCGAGGAACACGTCGTGGAACGGCAGGGCAGGGGCCGGGTCGTCCGCCACGGTCTCGTCCGGGTTGAGCGCGTCGACGCCGACCACGGTCACGCCGGCGTCGAGCAGGGCGGAGGCGATCCCGGCGTCCAGGAACGGGTGGTCGGCGTAGCCGGGCTCGTCGAACCGCGCCGACCAGCCCGTGCGGAACAGCACGATGTCGCCCGGCCCGACCTCCCTCAGCGCCTCGCGCACGTCGTCCACGCTGATCCGCGTGCGCGGCGGGAGGCCGCTCACGTCGACCACGCGCGCCGGCCCGATCAGCCGGCCGAGGTCGACGGCGTCGATCGTCGCACCGCCCTCGACCGTGTGGGAGGGCGCGTCGATGTGCGTGCCGGTGTGGCTGCCGAGCTCCACGCTCAGCACGCTCACCCCGGCCTCGGCGATGGACAGGGCCGGTTCCACGCGCACCTCCGGGTCGCCGGGGAAGACCGTCATCCCGGTGCGGATCGGGTGGCTGAGGTCGATGACCGACAACTAGTCCTCCCGGGGTGACAGGTGCTCGTGGACGCACGTCCACGAGCCGTCGCGGCGCTGCATGACGATGGTCTCGCGCTCCCGCACGGTCGTGCGAGCGTCGCCGTCGGCGAGTTCGGTCTCCACATCGTGCGTGAAGATCGCGACGTCGTCGCCCGCGAACTGCACACGCCGTCCCGTCGAGCGGCAGCCGAGCACCTGGAAGCCGTCGCGCTCCCAGGCGTCCCAGGCCGCCTCGTACTCGGCGCGCGACTCCAGCCGCACAGGGTGGGTGTGCAGGACGAAGCTGGCGTCGTCGGCGAAGCCCGAGAAGTACGCGTCGCGGCGGTGGTTGGCGAAGTCGTCGACGATCCGGTCGACCGCGGCGAGGACGTCCCGCTCACTCATGCGCCGACCTCCTGCTCGAACGTGTTCCCGTCCAGCGGCCGGCTGTTCGCCCGGCGCGCGTGCGCACGGGCCGCCGCCGACCGCTCGTCCAGGTGGATGGGCGGCACGGCCGCGTCGGCCGCGCGCACGCCGCGGGGACCCTCCGGGCCGAACACGTAGCGCGGCTCCGGGAAGACCGCGAGCAGCGCCCCGTACAGGACGCCGGCCACGACCACGCTCGACAGCAGGCTCAGGTCGATGCCGCCGGCGAGGCCGCTGAACGGCCCGACGATGATCGGCGGATAGTCGGCGAACAGCAGGCCGACGACGGCGGCGACGATCCACGCTGTCATCCCGCGCCAGTTCACGCCGGCCGCGAACCAGTACCGGCCGCCGGTCTCGCCGCGGTTGAACACCTGGAGGTCGGACGGGTCGTAGAATCCGCGCCGCACGACGTAGCCGATCGTCATGATGACCATCCACGGGGTCGTCGTGACGACGATGGCGCCCACGAACGCGTTCACCGTCCCGAGCAGGTCGAACACGAGCCGGCCGACCAGGATGAAGAGGAACGCGATGGTGCCGATGAAGATCGTGGCCTGCACCCGGCTGAACCGCGGCACGACGGACGAGAAGTCCAGGCCGGTGCCGTAGAGGGAGGTCGTGCCGGTCGACAGGCCGCCGATGAACGCGACCACCAGCAGCAGCAGCGCGTACCAGAGCGGCGAGACGTGGATGAGCGAGACCACGTAGTCCGCCTTGCCGACCACGAGCGTGGCGGTGGCGACACCGAACAGCAGCGGGATGAGCCCGAGGCCCTGGCCGAGGATGGTCGCGCCGATGAGCTTGCGCGGCTTGGTCGCCCGCGGGATGTAGCGCGACCAGTCTCCGAGGAACGCGCCGAAGGAGATGGGGTTGGCCATGACGATGAGCGCGGCGGCGATGAAGGTCGGCCAGAACGCGCCTCCGATGGCCAGCGCCTTCGTGCCCGGGTCGTAGCCGGCGTCGAACACCCCGGAGTAGGCGACCACGGCGAGGAGGATCAGGGCGGTGTTCGCGAAGACCGCGACCTTGTTGACCAGCAGCATGAACTGGTAGCCGTAGATCACCACGACGATCACGATCAGGCCGATGATCGCGTAGATGCCGAGCCGCAGCCCGATCGAGTCGGGCACCCCCGCGAGCCGGGTGAGCGCGCCGACGATCGCGTCGCCGGACACCCACACCGAGATCGAGTAGAACGCGATCGCGGTCAGCAGCGAGAGGAACGAGCCGACGATCCGGCCGCGGACGCCGAACAGCGCGCCGGAGGAGACAGCGTTGTTCGTCCCGGTCTTCGGCCCGAACAGCGCCATCGGCGCCAGGAACGCGATGCCGACGGCGACGCCGAGAACGGTCGCGGCGACGGCCTGCCAGAACGACAGCCCGAGCGCGATGGGGAAGGTGCCGAGCAGGATGGTGGCGAACGTGTTCACGCCGCCGAACTGGATGCGGGCCAGGTCGAGCCAGTTCGAGGTGCGGTCGGCGTCCGGGATGGTGTCGATCCCGTGGGCCTCCACCTCGGTGATCTTGGGGCGCGGGTTCAGTGCAGCGGTGACGTCGTCGTCGGACATTGCGGGGATCCCTTTCTTCGGGAGGGGTGGGGTGAGGGAGATGGCGTCTTTCAGTGGGGGAGCGAGGAGGTGCGCCGCCGGCTCAGTGGCGGGAGCGGCGGTGTCCCGATGCCGCAGCGCGAGCAGCGACACCAGGTCGTAGGCGAGGTGGGAGGCCGCCACCCCGGTGAGCTCGGCGTGGTCGTAGGCCGGGGCGACCTCCACGACGTCCGCGCCGATCAGGTTGAGGCCGACGAAGCCGCGGATGATCTCCAGCAGCTCGCGGCTGGTGACGCCGCCGGCCTCCGGGGTGCCGGTTCCCGGCGCGTGCGCCGGGTCGAGCACGTCGATGTCGATGGAGAGGTAGAGCGGGCGGTCCCCGATCCGGTCGCGGAGCTTCGCGACGACCTCGTCCACGCCCTGCCGGTAGACGTCGGCGCTCGTGACGATGCCGAAGCCGAAGCGGTGGTCGTCGTCGAGGTCCTTCTTGCCGTAGAGCGGGCCGCGGGTGCCGACGTGGCTGAGCGCCTCGGTGTCGAGGATGCCCTCCTCGAACGCCCGGCGGAACGGCGTGCCGTGCGTGAACTCGGCGCCGAAGTAGGTGTCCCAGGTGTCGAGGTGCGCGTCGAAGTGCAGGAGGGCGACCGGGCCGTGACGCTCGGCGGCGGCCCGCAGCAGCGGGAGGGAGATGGTGTGGTCGCCGCCGAGCGTGACCAGGCGCGTCCCGTCGTCGGTGAGGTCGTAGGCCGCCGACTGGATGGTCTCGATCGCCTCCGCGATGTCGAACGGGTTGACCGCGATGTCGCCCGCGTCGGCGACCTGCGTCAGCTCGAACGGCGAGACGTCGAGCGCCGGGTTGTACGGGCGGAGCAGGCGGGAGGCCTCCCGGATGTGGTTCGGGCCGAAGCGCGCGCCAGGGCGGTAGGAGACGCCGGTGTCGAACGGGACGCCCGCCACGACGATGTCGGCCCGGCCCACCTGGTCGAGCCGGGGCAGCCGGGCGAAGCCATCGCGACCGGCGTAGCGGGGCGTGCGCGACGAGTCGATGGGGCCGACGTTGTGCGGCATGCAGCCTCCTCGGTGCTGTGCGTTGCTGTGATGCGGGTTGCCTGTCACGGAACCTTTGTTGCATGAGAGGCTACAACGCGATCCCGTCGACGTCAACGCGCTCACCCGATTCGGCGGCGGAACCGCGCCGACCGGTTACCGTTGTCCCATGCGCCCGATGCCCCTCGAACCCGCCGACCGCCGCGTGGCCATCGGCCCGCGGCTGCGCGCGGCGCGCCGGGCGCAACAGCTGACGATCGACGAGGTCGCGCAGATCACCGGGCTGACCAAGGGCTTCCTCTCCCGGGTCGAACGCGACATGACCTCCCCGAGCGTCTCGTCACTGATCAGCCTGTGCGACGTCCTCTCCATCCCGGTCGGCTCGCTGTTCGAAGAGCCGGACGTCCAGCTCGTCCCGGCCGGCACCGGCGCCAAGGTCAACCTCGGCGGCGTGGACACGGAGGAGCGCCTGCTCTCGCCGCGCACGGAGTCGCGGGTCCAGGTCATCCGGTCCGTCATCCAAACCGGCGGGCATGGCGGCGAGGAGCTCTACGCGGTGGCCGCGGACGTCGACGTGCTGCACGTCCTCCGCGGAGAGATCGAGGTCCGCTTCTCCGACCGCGAGTGGCAGCTCGGCCCCGGCGACAGCCTGACGTTCAGCGGCCACGAGCCGCACAGCTGGCGCGTGCTCACCGACGACGGCGCCGAGGTGCTCTGGGTGCTCGTCCCGGCGCTCTGGAGCGCCTGACCGCCGTGTCACCGTACCGGAACCGGGTCGCCCCCACCGGCGAGATCGTCGCAATCCCGCTGCGGGGAGCGTGGACCGGCAACCGCGGCCGCCTGCACGAGGGCGAGGAGGTCGTCCGGTTCCACGGCGGGAACCTCTGGATCACGTGCGCCCTGGAGTTCCGCGACCGTCAGCACGAGCTCTGGCGGCCGGGACGCTACACGTTCCTGTTCTTCCACGACGAGGCGGTCGCGTTCGCGGCAGGACACCGCCCGTGCGCCGAGTGCCGCTGGGCGGCGTACAAGCAGTACCAGGCGGCCTGGGCGTCGGAGACCGGCGCCGCGCTGCCCTCCGCGGGCGAGATGAATCGCGTGCTGCACGCCGAACGCCTCTTTCCGCGCACTCACCGGCGGCGTCTCCACGAGGCGGCGTGGTCGTCACTGCCGGACGGCGCGTTCGCGGTCGTGGAGGGGCGGTCGGCGGTGGTGGTCGGCGACCATCTCAGCGTGTGGGGGAGCGAGGGGTACGGGGAGCGGCTGGTGCGTCCGCGGCGCGGGACGGCGACGGTGCTGACGCCGCCGTCCACGCTCGCGGTGCTGCGGGGCGGGTATCCGGTGCAGGTGGATGCGGGGGCGCTCTAGCTGCCGATGCTGAGCCAGGCGTCCTCGTCCCGGGCCACCGAGTCGTGCGCGGTCGCGTCCGCGTCCTTCATCGACTTCAGCTGCCGCTCGATGTCCGCCCGGGTCATGCCGGCCGAGAGCTGACGTTCGAGGTCGGAGTCCGCCGGCGCCGACTGGTCGTGCAGGGCGCCGGTGGCGATCAGCTCCTCGGTGGCCGCCGCGCGGGCCTGCATCTGCGCGATCTTGTCCTTCGCCCGGTTGAGGCTTGCCCCGGCGTCGTTCAGCTGCGTGCTGATGCCCGCCGCGACCTCGTTGGCGCGCGCCTGCGCCCGCGAGGCGGTGTAGGTGGCCTTCATCGTCTCCTTCTCGACGCGGAAGCTCTCGATCCGTTCCGCGAGGCGCCGCTCGTTGTCCTCCAGCTGCGATTGCTGCTTCTGCAGGGCGGCGTGCTGGTCGCGGAGCGTCGTCACCCGGTTCTCCAGCAGCGCGCGGCGCTCCAGCGCGGTGCGGGCGAGGTCTTCGCGCCCCTGGTTCAGGGCCTCCTGAGCGTGCTGGGTGAGCCGCTGGTAGCGTGCGCCCAGCTCCTGGCCCTGCAGCTCGATCCGCTTGCGGGCCGTCGCCACTTCGGCGAGGCCCTGGCGCACCTGCTGGAGCATCCGGACCTGCTGGTCGTAGCTGTCGTCGAGGGCCTCGCGCGGGTCCTCCATCCTGTCGAGTGCACGCGAGGTCTTGATGCGGAAGATGTTGCGCATGCGCGCGGTGTTGTCGCTCATGATTCGTTCCCCCTGGTGAGATGGGTGGTGTTCTGGCGACGCGGCTCCTGACCCGCGTCGAAGGAGTGGAGGGTGTGGAGCTCCTGCACTCCGGCATGGAGGGCGGCGACCTCGCGGTCGACGTCCGCCCGGAGCGCGGCGAGCGCGTCGTCGCTCGGGCCGCCGAGCCCGGAGGCCACGGCCGATCGGAGGCTGCGGACGAGGGCCTCGACCTGTTCGACGCGGTCCCGGACGATCGGGACCTCCGTCGCGAGCACTGTCGCATCGGTCTCGCTCTGGAGCAGGCGGAGCTGGGACTCGACGGTCGCGCCTTCCGCCTGGATGCGCCGGAACAGCCGGGCGACCTCCCCGTGCGGCCCCGCACCGTGCTGTGCGAACTGGATGGCGGTCCTGCCGCTCTCGAGGCTGTCGGCGAGCCGGAGCCGCAGCTTCAGCACCTGGTGCTGCGGGCCGTAGGTCACCGCCGCGCGCGTCCGGAGCGCGACCTCCCTGACGGTGCGATTGCGCCGGATGCTCCGGTAGAGCGCCCGGATGATGAGCACCCCGGTCACGATGCCCGCCACGGCGATCAGCAGGAAGCCGAGGAGGATGCCGGCGATCACGCCCATGACCGTCGCCACCCCGTCGTCGCTCCCGGGTGAATATGGACTCGGAGACTGTGTTTCGTGTTCACGTCCATCTGTCCCCTTCGTCGGTGGGTCGTGGTTCCAAACGCGATGTATCGCGTTTGCGACACGCTACGCCGATTGCGGCGGAAGTGCATCCAGAGAAGGTTCAGGTTCGGCGCTGTGGCACTCAGCTCGCCGAACAGGGCAATAGAAATGTCCAGATGATGCGTGGGAACGCATATTCTCCGGCGGAAGCCGGGCCAATAGGGTCCTGCATATGTCCGAACTTCCCGCCTCGTTCCCCCTTCCGCCCATCCCGGAGAGCCAGCGCGACGACGCCGTCGCCGCGTGGAGCGAGCCCGTCGCCGTCCGCACCTACGAGCCCGGCGAACCCGGCCGCCTGCCGGCCTTCCTGGAGTCCCGCGTGTATCAGGGCTCGTCCGGCCGGGTGTACCCGCTGCCGTTCGTCGAATCGGTCAGCCACGACGCGACCGAGCGCACCTGGCAGGCGGTGCACCTCGAGAACGAGTACCTGCGCCTGGTGATCCTGCCCGAGCTCGGCGGCCGCGTCCACATCGCCGTGGACAAGACGACCGGCCAGGACTTCTTCTACCGCAACGACGTCATCAAGCCTGCCCTGGTCGGCCTGGCCGGCCCGTGGATCTCCGGCGGCATCGAGTTCAACTGGCCGCAGCACCACCGCCCGGCGACGTTCCTGCCGATGGACTGGACGATCGAACGGGAGGCCGACGGCTCGGCGACGGTGTGGTGCTCCGACCACGACCCGTTCTCGCGCATGAAGGGCATGCACGGCATCCGGGTCCGCCCCGGGAGCGCGGTGCTGGAGGCCCGGGTGCGGCTGTTCAACCGCACGGACACCACCCAGACGTTCCTCTGGTGGGCGAACGTGGCGGTGCGCGTGCACGACGAGTACCAGTCGTTCTTCCCGACCGACGTGCACATCGTCGCCGATCACGCGAAGCGCGCGGCGACCGCGTTCCCGGCGGCCGACCGGCCCTACTACGGGATCGACTACGCGGCGAGAGCCGACCGGGACGACCCGACGTACGTCGCCGACGACGCCGACCGCATCGACTGGTACCGCAACATCCCGGTGCCGACGTCTTACATGTGCGTCGCGAGCGAGGACGACTTCTTCGGCGGCTATGACCACTCCACGGCGCTCGGCTTCGCCCACGTCGCCGACCACCACATCGCCCCGGGCAAGAAGCAGTGGACGTGGGGCAACTCGCCGTTCGGCTGGGCGTGGGACGCGAACCTCAGCGACGACGGCAGCGCCTACGTCGAGCTGATGGCCGGCGTCTACACCGACAACCAGCCCGACTTCTCCTACCTCGCGCCGGGTGAGACGAAGACCTTCAGCCAGTTCTGGTTCCCGTACCACGGCATCGGCCCGCTCACGCAGGCGTCGACCGAGCTCGCGCTGAGCCTGGTCGTCGCGGGCGACGGGGCGGAGCGGACGGCGAGCGTCGGGATCGCGGCCACCCGGGTGTTCGCGGAGGTCGCCCTCCGGTTGCTCGACGCGGAAGGGGCGACCGTCTGGTCGGAGCGCTTCCCGGTCGCGCCGGGACAGCCGGCGCGGGCGACGGTGCCGGTCGCCGCCGGAGACCTCGACCTGGTCGCCGAGATCGACGGCGTCGAGCGGCTGCGCTCCACCACGCGCTATCGTGACGCCGCCGCGGACGGCTTCGAGACCGCGACCGAGCCTCCCGCCCCCGCCGAGATCGACTCGATCGACGAGCTCTACCTCACCGGCGTGCACCTCGCGCAGTACCGGCACGCGACGCGCTCGCCTGAGCCGTATTGGCAGGAGGCGCTGCGCCGTGATCCCGGGGACTCGCGCTCCAACATCGCGGTCGCGTCCGCGCGGCTCGCCGCCGGCCGCCTGGCCGAGGCGGAGGCGCACCTCCGCTCGGCGCTCCGGCGGCAGACGCGCAGGAACCCCAACCCCGCCGACGGCGAAGCCTCGTACCTCCTCGGTGTGGTGCTGACCGAGACCGGCCGCGACCGGGAGGCCGACGACGCGTTCGCGAAGGCAGGATGGGCCTATGCCTGGCGCCCGGCCTCGGCGGTCGCCCGGGCGCGCATCGCGGCGCGAGCCGGCCGCTGGGAGGACGCCCTCGGCCACGCCGACCAGGCCGCGCGGCTCGACCCGGACCAGCTTCAGGCCGTCGCCGTGCGCGTGATCGCGCTGCGCGCGCTGGGCCGGGCGACGGAGGCGGAGGCCGCGCTCGCGGCCGCACGCGCCCTCGACCCGCTCGACGCGTGGCTGAACGACCTCACCGGCGCACGGCCCGACACGGACGCCGGGACGCTGCGCGACCTCGCGGCGGAGTACCACTCGCTCGGCCTGCCCTCCGACGCGCTCCGCATCCTCGACGCGGCCGCCGAAGCGGCGGTCAGCCGTCCCGTCCCCGGCGCCGGCGACCCGCTCGCGCTCATCCACTACGCCCGAGCCGAGCTTCTCGACGAACTGGTGCGGCCGGAGGAGGCCGCTGCCGCCCTCCAGGCCGCCCGCGCGGTCTCCGCCGATCGCTGCTTCGCCGGCGGCAGGGACGACGCCCGCCTGCTCGAACGGCGCATCGAGGGTACCGGCGACGCCCGGGCGTACGCGCTGCTCGGCCACTGGCTGTACTTCCACCGTCGCTACGAGGAGGCGATCGCCCACCTGGAGCGCGCGGTCGAGCAGGACCCCGGCGACGCGGTGTCGCTTCGTGGCCTCGGCCTCGCCGCCTACAACGTGCAAGGCCGGCCCGAGGAGGCAGTCCGCCGCTACCGGCAGGCGGTGCAGGCCGCGGCGGGCGACGCCAAGCTGCGGTACGAGGCGGACCAGCTCGCGCGCCGGGTCGGCGCCTCCCCGCAGGACAGGCTCGACGCCCTGGCCGACGCGGCCGACCTCATCGCCGAACGCGACGACCTGGCCCTCGCCTACGCCGAGTTGCTCGTGCTCGTCGGCCGCCACGACGAGGCGGCCGCGCTGCTCTCGGCGCGGCGCTTCAGCCCCTGGGAGGGCGGCGAAGGCGAGACCATCCGGGTGTGGACGCTGGCCCAGCGCGCGGTCGCGGGCGAGGCGCTCGCGCTGGGCGACCCGGGCCGCGCGGTCGCAGCGCTGGCGACGGCCGTCGACGTCCCCGCGTCGCTCGGCGAGGCGCCGCATCCACTGGCCAACCGGTCCGACCTCCTGCTGGCCTTCGGCGACGCGAGCCAGGCCGCGGGGCTGACCTCGGCGGCCGAGGACGCCTGGCGGGCGGCGGCGAGCAGCGCGGGCGACTTCACCACGATGTCGGCCGTGCCGCACTCGCCGATGACGTACTACTCGGTGCTCGCCGCCCGACGGCTCGGCGACCTCGACCGGGCGGCCCGGCTCACGGCGGAGTTCGCGAACTACGTGGAGGTCGCCCGGAGGCAGCACGCCACGATCGACTACTTCGCGACCTCGCTGCCGACGATGCTGATCTTCACGGAGGACGTCGAGCAGACCCACCGGGAGCTGGTCGCGGTCATGGACGCCGAGCTCGCCCTGCTCGACGGCGACGCGGCCCGCGCCGGTGCGATCCTCACCGGGCTCGCCGAGCGCGACCCTGCGGCGCCGCTCGTGCGCGAACTGCTCGCAGAGGCGGAGAGCGCGTACGTCAACTGACCGCTCGCGCGAGCGGAGAGCCGGGCGACCGGGATCAGCCCTTGTGCTGCTCCCGGTACTCCCGCGCCGTCATGCCGTGCACCTTCTTGAACTGCCGGGCGAAGTAGAACGAGTCCGGGTAGCCGACCTCGGCCGCGATGGCCGCCACCGTCGCGGACGTGGTGTCGAGCAGCTCGCGTGCGCGCGACATCCGCAGCATGGTCTGATACTGCAGCACCGGATAGCCGACGTGCCGCTTGAACAGGGCGCTGAAGTGCGAGGTGCTGAGGGAGGCCATCGCGGCGAGCTCGGGAACGGTCACCCGGTCGGCGATGTGCGCGCGGAGGTACTCGGTCGCGTGGTCGATCACATCGCCCGCCTCGTCCGTGCGCGACCGCTCGGAGGCCAGCAGGGTGAGGGCGTGCCAGGCGGCGCCGGCAGCGGCGTTGAGGCTCGTCGTCGTGCTGTCCCGCTCCGTCCAGGCCAGCACCTCCGACATGAGCGAGACGACCGGGTAGAGGTCCCTGGGCCGGCGGACGGGGTTCTCCGCGGTCATGCCCGCGGCGGCCAGGAACGGCTCCACATCGGGTCCGGCGGCGTGGAACCACCAGAGCGTCCACGGATTGTCCACGTCGGCTCCGTACGCGTGGGGCTGCCGGGGCGGGATCACGACGACCTGCCCCTGGTGCACGGGGAATCGTCCAGCTTCGGTCTCGCACCAGCCCGATCCGTCGACGCAGGCGATCACGATGGCCTGCGCGATCGGCGTGGTCCGGCGGCGTCCGTGGGAGTCGGCTTTCGGGAAATACCCGCTGTCCGTCACGACGAGTCGCGTCGTTCCCGGCTGCTGGAGGAACTCCCGGACGCGCGGACGGGGAGGACCAGCATGCGCTGGCCGGGGAATCCGTCGGGGATGAGCACCGCACGATTCTGCGCCACAGTCGTCGAAATGTCCAGATACGTCGCCGGATTCTGCTACGGCGACAGGGTGGACGAGCCTACCGTTGATGTCGTCGGACGTAGGATTCTCCTTCGGTCGACCCCTCGCGATCACACCCACGAAATGGAGTCGAAGATGACCCGAAAGACCACCCGATGGCTGACGGCGCTCGGCAGCGCCGTCGCCGCGACGGCGCTGCTCGCGGGCTGCGTCTCCACGTCGGGTGAAGCGCAGCAGGCCAAGAGCGGACCGGACGCCTCCGGACCCCTGATCCTGCAGTCCCGCTTCACCGACGCGGAGAAGGGCGGGCTCGACAAGCTGGTGAAGGACTTCAACGCCAAGGGCGAAGGCCAGGTCAAGGTGAACACCATCCCGACCACCACCTTCAACCAGCAGCTGCCGTCCTACCTCACCGCCAAGAACCCGCCGGACGTCTACACCTGGTACGCCGGCCAGGCGACGCGCGACTTCGCCGACCAGAACCTCCTGCTCGATCTGTCCAGCGTGTGGAAGGACCACGGCAGCGACTTCCCGTCCTCGCTCAAGAGCCTCAGCCAGGACTCCTCCGGCAAGCAGGTCGTCGTCCCGACCGGCTACTACTGGTGGGGCGTCTACTACTTCAAGAGCGACTTCCAGAAGCTCGGCATCACCCCGCCGAAGACCTGGGACGAGTTCCTCGCGGACGCGGCGAAGATCAAGGGCCAGGGCGTGACGCCGTTCACCGCCGGCCTCAGCGACAACGCCTGGCTCGCCTCGGCGTGGTTCGACTACCTGGACCTGCGCATCAACGGAGCGGACTTCCACCTGAAGCTGCTCTCGGGCAAGGAGAAGTACGACAGCCCGCAGATGCGCAAGGTGATGGCCGCGTTCAAGCAGGTGCTCCCGTACTTCGACCCCGCGGTGCTCGGCACCACGCAGAACCAGGCGATGAGCGACTTCTCGCAGGGCAAGGTCGCCATGTACCTGCTCGGCGCGTGGGCCCAGCCCTCGGTCCCGGCCGACAAGCAGAGCGACCTCGGCTTCTTCCAGTTCCCGACGATCGACCCCTCTGTGCCGGTCGCGGAGGAGGGCCCGACCGACGGGTTCATCGCGAGCGTGAAGACGGACAAGCCGAACCTGACGAAGAAGTTCCTCGACTACGTCGCCAGCCCGCAGGCCCAGACGGACCTCGCGGCGAGCCAGCAGGGCACCTACCTGCCGGCGAACTCCAAGGCGTCGCTGAACCTCGACGCGCTCTCCAAGCAGGGCAAGGACATGCTGCAGTCCGCCAAGCAGGTCACGCAGTTCTACAACCGGGACGCGGGCGACGCCCAGCAGACGCCGGCCGACACCGCGCTGACCAGTTTCATCGCCCATCCCGAGAACCTGGACCAGATCCTCAAGGACTGGGACGCGGCGTCCGCCAAGATCCGGGCGACTTCGTGACCACTCTCACCTCTGTTCGCGGTCGGCGGCGGATCTCCATTCCGCCGCCGATCGTGTTCGCCCTCGTCCTCGTCCCGTTCCTCGTGGAGGCGGTCGGCGTCTTCTGGCCGGCGTTCCAGGGCATCAGCCTCTCCTTCCTGCATTGGAACGGCATCGGGCCGGCCACCCCGGTGGGCGTGAAGAACTACGTCGACCTGCTTCTCCGACCCGATCTTCCTCACCGCGCTGAAGAACACCGCGATCTGGATCGTGCTCTTCGGCGGCATCTCCTTCGCCGCCGGTCTCGGCGTCGCGCTGCTGTTCCAGTCGGAGCGCCGAGGTGTCGGCATCTACCGCACCGCCCTGTTCCTGCCGATCGTCTTCTCGCTGGTCGTCACCGCGCTGATCTGGGGAGCGTTCTTCCAGCCGAACGGCGTCCTGAACAACGTCCTGGACGCGGTCGGCCTGCACAGCTGGACCCACGTCTGGCTCGGCGACTCGAGCACCGCGCTCTACGCGGTGATCGTCGCCGCCCTGTGGCGCGAGATCGGCTATGTGATGGTGCTGTTCATCGCCGGCCTCAAGGCGCTCGACCCCGCGGTCCAGGAGGCCGCCCGCGTCGATGGCGCCACCGCCTGGCAGCGCTTCTGGCACGTGACCATGCCGCAGCTGCGGAGCGTCAACCTCGTGGTGCTGTCGGTGCTCATCATCGACTCGCTGCGCTCCTTCGACATCGTCTGGGCGATGACCAGGGGCGGCCCGTACCACTCCACGGAACTGCTCAGCACGTACATGTTCTCCACCGCGTTCGGCTCGCACGCCCTCGGCTACGCCTCGGCCATCGCCGTCGTGATCTTCGTCCTTGCGATCGCCGTCATCGTGTCGTACCTCGTCCGCGCACTGTCCGAGGAGAAGGAAGCATGACCGCGACCGCAGCCCAGACCCGCACCGCCGGCGCCCGGCCGGTGACCGCCGTCCGCCGGCGCAGCCGCCGCAGGACCGCCGCGACCGTCGGCTTCCACACCACCGGCATCCTGATCTCGCTGGCCTGGTTCGCGCCGATCCTCGTGGTGGTCGTCACCTCGTTCCGGACGTTCGACGACATCTCGGCCAATGGCATCGCCAGCCTCCCGCACACCTTCACGCTCGGCACCTACGCGCAGGCGTGGAACCAGGGCGGGCTCTTCCAGGCGCTGGTCAACAGCATGATCGTGACCGTCCCGACCGTCATCCTCACCCTGCTCTTCTCGGCCGCGGCCGCGTTCGGGCTCAGCCGCTACAAGGTGCCGTTCCGCCGGACGATCCTGCTGATGATGCTCGCGGGCAACCTCCTTCCGGTGCAGATGCTGCTCATCCCGGTGGCGCGCCTGACCCAGCAGCTCAACGTCTACGACACCCTGGGCGCCCTGGTCGCCGTGCAGGTCGCCTTCGGCATCGGCTTCTACACGTTCGTGCTCTACGGCTTCATGCGCACCATCCCGCACGAACTGCAGGAGGCCGCGACCCTCGACGGCGCGAGCACCACCCGGATCTTCCTGCAGGTGATCCTGCCGCTGACCCGTCCGGCGCTCGCCGCGCTCGGCGCGCTGTCGTTCACCTGGGTCTTCAACGACCTGCTCTGGTCGATCACTCTGCTGCAGACCTCCGAGAAGCTCCCGATCACCGCGGCGGTGCTCTCGCTGCAGGGCGAGTACGTCTCGAGCTGGTCCGTCATCGCTGCGGCGACCGTCGTCGCGGCCGTCCCCTCCACCATCGTCTTCCTGCTCTTCCAGCGCAGCTTCATCGGGGGCCTCGCCCTCGGATCGGTGAAATAGAACACATGCACGTCGACACGGACCTGGTACACCTGCGCGCGGGAGGCACGAGCGTCGTGGTCCTCCTCGACGACCGCCGCCTGCCGCGCATCCTGCACTGGGGCGAGGACCTCGGCGAGCTGACCGCGGAGGAGCTGGACGCCGTCGCGCGCACCGCACGGCCCGCGGTCGGCGACAGCGTCGTGACGTACCCGCAGCCCGTGCCGGTGCTCGCTCAGCTGCCCGAAGGGTGGCTGGGGAGGCCAGGGCTGGTCGGTGACTCGGCGGGGCGCCGGTGGGCGCCGGTGTTCCGGGTCTCGTCGGCGTCGGTCGACCGCTCCCCGGACGGCGTGACGCTCACCGTGTCGGCGGCCGACGACGCCTACGGTCTCGCGCTGGGGCTCGAACTCTCCGTCCTCGACGCCAGCGGCCTCGTCCGCCAGCGGGCGCGGCTGCGCAACGACGGGCCGGAGCCGTTCCGTGTCGACGGTCTCGAGCTCGCCCTCCCCGTGCCCGGCGACGCCGACGAGCTGCTCGACCTCACCGGCCGCTGGGCGCTGGAGCGTGTGCCGCAGCGCCGCGCCTTCGACGTCGGCGAGTGGGTCCGCACCTCCCGCGGCGGCAAGCCCGGGTTGGAGCACACCCTCCTGCTCGCCGCGGGAGAGCGCGGCTTCGGCTTCCGCTCCGGCCGAGTGTGGGCGACCCACCTCGCCTGGAGCGGCAACCAGGCCCTCGCCGCCGAGCGGACTCCTGCGAACATCCGCCGTCTCTCCGTCGTGGAAGGCCTCGCCGCCGCCGAGGTCGAGCTCGCGCAGGGCGACGAGTACGTCACGCCGTGGCAGTACGGCTCGTGGGGCGTCGGGCTCGACGCGCTCGCCGCGCGCTTCCACCGGCACCTGCGCGCCGCCGCCTCGTACCCAGCGGCGCCGCGCCCGGTGCTCGTCAACACGTGGGAGGCCGTCTACTTCGACCACGACCCCGCCGCGCTCACCCGGTTCGCCGAGGAGGCAGCCGCGATCGGCGCCGAACGCTTCGTGATCGACGACGGCTGGTTCACCGGCCGTCGCGACGACACCACCTCGCTCGGCGACTGGGATGTCGACCCCGAGCGCTGGCCGGACGGCCTCGGTCCGATCGCCGAGCGCGTTCGCGAGCTCGGCATGGACTTCGGCCTCTGGTTCGAACCGGAGATGGTCAACCTCGACTCGCGCCTCGCGGCCGAGCACCCCGAGTGGGTCTTCGACGCCGGGCACGGCCCGGGCCTCCCGTCCCGGCAGCAGCACGTCCTCGACCTGGGGCATCCGGAGGCGTACGGGTACGTGCTCGACCGGATGAGCGCCCTCATCGCCGAGCTCGGCATCGCCTACGTGAAGTGGGACCACAACCGCTACCTCCTGGACGCCGGCCACACCCCGAGCGGGAGGCCCGGGCTGCGCGCACAGACGCTCGCCGCGTACCGGCTGATGGACGAGCTGCACTCCCGCCATCCCGGCCTCGAGATCGAGTCGTGCGCGAGCGGCGGCGGCCGGATCGACCTGGGCGTGCTCGAGCGCACGCAGCGCGTCTGGCCGAGCGACTGCAACGACCCGCACGAGCGGCTGGAGATCCAGCGCTGGACCGGGCTGCTCGTCCCGCCGGAGCTGCAGGGCACCCATATCGGCGCGGAGGAGTCGCACACCACGCGCCGCAGCCACCCGCTGTCGTACCGCGGCGAGAAGGCGCTCTGGGGCCACCTCGGCGTCGAGATCGACCTCCTCACGGCCTCGGACGACACGAAGAGGGCGCTGGCCGACTGGATCGCGTTCCACAAGGCCCACCGCGCCCTGCTGCACTCGGGCGTCGTCGTGCACGCCGACCTGTCCGAGGCCGCAGCGCGGCTGGAGGGCGTGGTCGCCCCGGACGGGTCGGAGGCGCTCTACGCGTACTCGCTGACCGAGCGCCCGCGCACGTGGCCGGTCGGGCGCGCTGGACTCCCCGGCCTGGACGATTCGCTGACGTACGAGGTGCAGGCGGTGTACCCCGCCGGGGAGCGTCCCGGCGGCGACCAGCCGCCGTGGCTGGCGGACGGAGCGGTGCTCAGCGGCCGGGTGCTCCGGCTGGTGGGGATCGAGCTGCCGTCGCTCGACCCGGACCGGTCCGTGCTGCTGCAGGTCCGCGCGGTCTGACCCGGTCGCACTCTCGCAGAGCTTCGCCGGACGGCGCGTCGACGCCGTCGTGTCGCCGGTCGGCGCGAGCCTCCAGGCGCTCCGCGTGGACGGGCTTGACCTCGTCTGCGGCGACCCGGCCGGCCCGATTGTCTCGTCGGGGGCGGTGCTCGTGCCGTGGCCGAACCGGGTCCGGGCGGGGCGCTGGACCCTCCACGGGGAGCCGCAGCAGCTGGAGGTGACCGAGCCTGCGTCGGGGAATGCCCTCCACGGGCTGGTCGCCGCGACGGCGTTCGCGGTGGTCGCACGCGACGACGCCTCGGTGACGCTGACGGCGGCGGTGCGCCGGCCGCCGGGGTATCCGTTCGAACTCGACGTGGCCGTGCCGTACCGGCTGGCGCCGACCGGTGTGCTTTCGTCCCTCGCTGTCGTCAACAGGGGGGACACGGCGGCGCCGGTCGCGGCCGGGGTGCACCCGTACGTCCGGGTCGGCGGGGCGCCGGCGTCGGACCTGCTGCTGGAGGTCCCCGCCGAGCGGACGCTGCTTCTCGGGGACGACAACCTCCCGTCCCGGGAGATGCCGGTCGGCGGGACGGCGTTCGATCTCCGCGTGCCGACCCCGGTGCCGGTGGCGCCGTCGCACGCCGCGTACGCCCGCCTCCGTGCTGTCGACGGCCGGACGCGTCTGCGGCTCAGCGACGCGCGCAGCGCCGAGTGCGTCTCGGTGTGGGCGGACGAGCGCTTCCGCTGGGCGCAGGTCTACGTCACCGGCGAACTGCCGGGGCTGCCGGCCGGGGGCGTCGCAGTGGCGCTGGAGCCGATGACAGCGCCGCCTGACGCGCTCAACTCGGGGGCGGACCTCCACTGGCTGCCGCCGTCGTCGAGCTGGGTGCTGAGCTGGGGCATCGACCGCGGCCGGACGAGGAGGAGGGGGCGTGCGCTGAGCACGCCCCTCCTCCTCCGCTGGTCAGCTGCAGCTGATCAGCGGAGCCGCCCAGTCGGCGCGGTCGTTGTATCCGCCGTCGCCGGCGTCCCCGACGTGGAGCACCAGCTCACGCGCACCGGTGAGGTTCACGTCGAAGGCGACCGCGTGGCCGCGCGTGACGACCCCGCTGTCCCAGACGGTCTTGCCGTCCGCGACCAGCGAGAACGTCGCCGTGCCGCCCTCCGGCCCGACGTTGTCCACCACGTCGTCGATGCCGACCGTGCCGGTCAGCCTCGTGCAGATCCCGCCGACGTAATAGCGGATGTCCGACGGGCTGGCCACGCCGAGCCCGGTCGCGTACGTGGTGCCCGCGACGCGGATCGGGTTGCCGCCGCCGACGCTCTGGTCGATCGCCGGCGTCATCCAGCCGCTGGTGGCCGAGACCCACGGCTGGTGGGAGAGCGGCTGGTCGGCGCCGGACGGCGGAGCCGGCGCGACGGTCACCGTGGCGACCGGCGAGGAGACCGTGACCGCGCCCCGGATGCCGGAGAACGCGACCACCGCGCCGATCGAGGAGGCCCCGACCGGGGTGCCGGCCGGTACCGTGACCGTGAACCGAGCCGTCGCCGTCCCGCCCGGCACGATCACCTGCTGCTGTCCGCCGTCCGCCGAGCTCGTCCATCCCGCCGGCGTCGTGAGCGACACCGTCGCCGACCGGGCGGGGGTGGTGCCGTCGTTGCGGACGGCGACCGCGACCGCGAGCTTCGAGCCTGCGGCGGCGAGAAGGTCACCCGTCGGGGTGATCGCGGGGCCGTTCACCGCGGTGAAGGACGGCGCGCCGACCAGCACGCGCGGGCTCTGCGGCTGACCGGTGCCCTTCTTCACGATCAGCACGGACACGCCGTGCGCCGGGACGCTGGAGCGGATGCTGTCCTTCGCCTCGCTGAGCGCGTGGGTCCAGGCGTCCGTGATGGTCACGCGGGTGGCGTCGACGCCGACCGCGGAGGGGTCGTCGCGATGTCCGCGGCCGCGTCGCCCCGGTTGACCAGAGCGACGGCGGTCGAGCCGTCGGCGAGCGGCTTGGTCCACGTCTCGGTCGTGCCGGCGGCCCCCACGCGCACGGCCTGCTTGCCGAGCGGGTCGCGGTCGATGGCGAGGAGGTCGGGGTTGGTGAGCGTCGCGACGGTCGCCGGGGTGAAGGTCCGCGGGTCGCTGCCGACGACGAGCGGCGCGGCCGACATCGACCAGAGCGCCATCTGCGAGCGGAACTCCTCGTCCGTCATCCCGAGCTGCGGGCCCAGGTAGTCCGGGTCGTTCCAGTGGCCGGGGCCGGCGGCCTCCGGGTGCCGCGCGTTCGCGTCGAAGTTGCGGAGCACGTCGGTGTACTTGATCGAGTTCACGAAGCCCACGTCGGTGTAGGTGCGCCACGACTGCGCGATGGCCGGAGCGTAGCTCCAGGTGTTCGTCGACTGCTGCGACTCCGGATAATTGCCCCAATCGGGCGAGGTCACCGGGTTGCAGATGTTGAGGATGATCGGCCGCCCGCTGCTGTTGTGCCGGAGCGCGTCCGCGAACTGCGTGTAGACGGTCTTCGGGTCGAGGTTCGCGGTGATGCCGCAGAGGAAGTCGACCTTCACCGCGTCGAAGCCCCACTTCGCGAACGTGTCGGCGTCGGTCTGGTAGTGGCCGTAACTGCCGAGCCCGCAGGAGCCCGGGATGTACGGACCGGCGTCGGTGTAGATGCCGGCCTTGAGCCCCTTGGCGTGGATGGCGGCGGCGAGGGCGGCCATCCCCTGCGGGAAGCGCGCAGGGTCGCCCTGCAGCAGGCCGTCGGCGCCCCGCGGGGTGGAGGCCTGCCAGCCGCCGTCCAGCCACACGATGTCGTACCCGGCCTTGGCGAGCCCGCTGGAGACCAGGTGGTCGGCGACGTCGAGCACCTGCGTCGCGGTGTAGTCGCCGCCGAGGCCGAAGTAGGTGTTCCAGCCGGCGTACGGGGTGGCGGCGAGCGGTGCGGGCGCCGGTGTCGCCACCGCGGCCACGCGCGCGGCGGCGGCCTTCGGGGCGGCGGCGGCCGGGAGTGCCGTGGCGGTGAGCGCTGTGAAGCTGAGCAGCGCCGCGACGCCGAGCCCCAGTAAGCGTTTGGTCAACATGAAAGCTCCAGACTTCTTCGTCAGTTCGTCCTCGCCCGGGCGAGCGCCGGGCACCCCCATGAGACCGCGCGGCGTGGGGAGGCCGGAAGGCAGCGGACGCCTGAATACCTGGACAAGTCGACGATCGCCGACCGTCCGGGTTCCGGGAACATCACACCCGGATATATAGTTAACGCATATAAATCATCAGCGCGCCGACGCGCTTCCCGCCCCGGCGCGCACCTCTGCCTGGGCCGGCGACCCACGACATACGACACGAAACGCACGAAGGACTCTCTTGGCCCGCACCGGCATCTTCACCAAGGACCACCCGCACTATCGCTGGGTGGCGCTCTCCAACACCACGCTCGGCATGCTCATGGCGACGATCAACTCCTCGATCGTCATCATCTCGCTGCCCGCCATCTTCACCGGCGTCAAGCTGAACCCGCTGGAGCCGGGGAACGTCTCGTACCTGCTCTGGATGCTGATGGGCTACATGCTCGTCACCGCCGTCCTCGTCGTCATGTTCGGCCGGATGGGCGACCAGTACGGGCGCGTGCGCATCTACAACCTCGGCTTCGTGATCTTCACGATCGCCGCGATCGCGCTCTGCCTCGACCCGTTCACGGGCGGCCCCGGCGCCATGTGGCTGATCGCCTGGCGGTTCGTCCAGGGTGTCGGCGGCGCCATGCTGTTCGCCAACTCGACCGCCATCCTCACCGACGCGTTCCCGGCCAACAAGCGCGGCTTCGCGCTCGGCCTCAACCAGGTCGCCGCGATCGCCGGGTCTTTCATCGGCCTCATCCTCGGCGGCGTGCTCGCCGAGATCGACTGGCGCGCGGTGTTCTTCGTCTCGGTCCCGTTCGGGATCGTCGGCACCATCTGGTCCTACAAGTCGCTGCACGAGGTCGGGCAGAAGAACCCCGGGCGGATCGACTGGCTCGGCAACGTCACCTTCGGCATCGGCCTGATCGCTCTCCTCACCGGCATCACCTACGGCATCCAGCCTTACGGCGGCTCGTCGCAGGGCTGGGGCAACCCGTGGGTGCTCGGCTCGATCATCGGCGGCATCCTGCTGCTGATCGCGTTCGTGTTCGTGGAGCTGAAGGTGCCGTCGCCGATGTTCGACATGCGGCTGTTCAAGATCCGCGCGTTCTCGTCGGGCATCTTCTCGGGGTTCCTCGCCGCGATCGGGCGAGGCGGACTCCAGTTCATGCTGATCATCTGGCTGCAGGGGATCTGGCTGCCGCTGCACGGCTACAGCTACGAGTCCACACCGCTCTGGGCGGGCATCTACATGCTGCCGATCACGATCGGCTTCCTCATCGCCGGCCCCATTTCGGGCGCGCTCTCCGACCGGTTCGGCTCGCGGGCGTTCGCGACCGTGGGGCTCGTGCTGGTGGCGCTCACCTTCATCGGCCTCCTGCTCATCCCGGTGAACTTCGAGTACTGGCAGTTCGCGCTGCTGACCGGCCTGAACGGCATCGGCTCCGGTCTGTTCTCGTCGCCGAACCGCACGGCGATCATGAACAGCGTGCCGCCGAACGAGCGCGGCGCGGCCTCCGGGATGGCGGGCGTCGCCCTCAACGCCGGAAGCTCGCTCTCCATCGGCATCTTCTTCTCGCTCATGATCGCGGGGCTGTCGGTCGCGCTCCCGACCGCACTGACCACCGGGCTGACGTCGCACGGGGTGCCGCAGAACGTGGCGGCGCAGATCGGCGCGACCCCTCCGGTCGGCAGCCTGTTCGCGGCGTTCCTCGGCTACAACCCGATCGCGAGCCTGCTCGGGCCGACCGGCCTCCTGCAGTCCCCGCACGTGGATGCGGCGACGCTGACGGGCAAGGAGTTCTTCCCGCAGCTCATCTCCGGGCCCTTCCACGACGGCCTCGTGGTGGTGTTCATCGCCGCCGCGGTGATGTCGATCATCGGCGCTGTCGCCTCGTTCCTCGGCGGATCCAAGTATGTTCATGAGGAGGCCGTCGCGACCGCGCGGCCGGTCGCTGTGGAAGGCGAGGAAGTCGGTGCAGGACGAGCGTGAGCATTCCGAGCGGCCGGCGACCGGTGACGACGATGTCCCCGGCCGCCTGGCCCTGTCCGTCGGGCGGCTGAACCGCCGCATCCGGTCGGCCACGGGAGGCCTCAGTCACGGGCAGCTCTCGGCGCTCTCCACGATCGTGCGCCGCGGGCCGCTGCGGCCGAGCGAGATCGCCGCGATTGAGATCGTCGCCGCCCCCACCATCACGCGCGTGGTCTCCGACCTGGAGGCGCGCGGGCTCGTCGAGCGCACGCCCGACCCGGCGGACGGCCGGTCGTTCTTCGTCTCCGGTACGCAGGCCGGGAACGACCTCCTGCTCGCCGCGCGCTCCGACCGCGCGCAGGCCGTCGCCGCGATCCTCGCCGAGCTCTCCCCGGAGGACGTCGCCGCCCTCCGCGCCGCCCTCCCCGCCCTCGAACAGGCCGCCCAGACCCGCCCCACCTGACCTGCGCTCGTCACCCTTCAGCCGAGGGGCACGTCGTTGTCACTTTTCGCGCCCGTAAGTGACAACAACGTGCCCCTCGGCGTCTGTGGAGGGGTGGGTCAGCGGCGGCGGGGGCGGCGGGCGGCGACGACGGGGTGGGCGCCGGTGTAGCCCTCGCGGGCCTGGGCGATGGCGAGGATGCGCGAGCGCTGCGCGTACCAGCCGAGGACCAGCAGGGGGATGATGACCACCAGCGACGCGACGGTGTACGTCCCGGTCGGGTAGTCGAACGCCATCAGCACGATCACCGCGGCCAGGAACGCCAGCGTGAGGTACGCGGTGAAGGGAGCGCCGAACAGCCGGAACGACGGCCGCGCGAGCTTGCCCTGCAGCGACCAGCGCCGCAGCTGCATCTGGCAGAGGATGATCATGGCCCAGCTCGTGACGATGCCGAGGGCGGCCACGTTCAGCACGATGTTGAAGGCCTCCGCGGGCACGATCAGGTTGAGGAACACGCCGAGAACACCGATCGACGCGGTCAGCAGGATGCCGCCGTACGGCACGCCGCGCGCGTTCATCCGGGCGGTGAAGGCGGGCGCCGCGCCGGTCTGCGCCATCGAGTGGAGGATGCGGCCGGTCGAGTACATCCCGGCGTTCAGGCTCGACAGCGCGGCCGTCAGCACGACGAAGTTCATCACCGAGCCGACGATCGCGCTGAGCTGCGGGCCGCCGAGGTGGCTGAAGAACGTGACGAACGGGCTCTCGCTGCCGCTGTAGACGCTCGCCGGGAGCAGCAGCGCGAGCAGGAGCACCGACCCGCAGTAGAACACCGCGATGCGGAAGACCACGCTGTTGATCGCGCGCGGCATGATCTTCTCCGGGTTCTCGGTCTCGCCCGCCGCGATGCCCACCAGCTCCACCCCCGCGTACGCGAAGACGACGCCCTGCACGAGCACGATCGCCATCCCGATGGTGGCGACGCCGTGCGGGAGCAGCCAGCCGTTCTGCGCGAGCATCGCGAGTCCGGTCGGCCCCTGGTCGGTCGGCCAGCCGGCGGAGAGCACGACGATGCCGACGACGAGGAAGGCGACGAGCGCGCCGACCTTGATGATCGCGAACCAGAACTCCATCTCGCCGAACACCTTCACCGAGATGAGGTTGAGGCTCACGACGACGACCAGCGCGATCAGCGCGAGCAGCCACTGCGGCACCGACGAGAACAGCTGCCAGTACTTGACGTAGAGCGCGACCGCGGTGGAGTCCACGATCGCCGTCATGGCCCAGTTGAGGAAGTACATCCAGCCCGCGACGTACGCCATCTTCTCGCCGTAGAACTCGCGCGCGTACGAGACGAAGGAGCCGGACGACGGCCGGTGCAGCACCAGCTCGCCGAGCGCGCGCAGCACCAGGAACGCGAAGAACCCGCAGACCGCGTAGACGAGGACGAGCAGCGGCCCGCCCTGCTGGAGCCGGCCTCCCGCGCCGAGGAACAGCCCGGTGCCGATGGCGCCGCCGATCGCGATCATCTGGAGCTGCCGCGACGACAGCGCCTTGCGGTAGCCCTCCTGCTCGCTGGAGAAGTCCTGCACCGCCTGGGACACGTCGCCCAGGTGCTCTCGGCGGTTCTCCAGGTCGTCTGCTGGATCGTGCGGTGTGTTCTGCGTCATCGGCGCCTCCCGTGGTCCGGCGACCTACAGTACCTGGTGCTGGCGGAGCCGCCAGGCTTCACGCGACGGCGAGCATGCCGGCGGCGGTGACGGCGAGGACCAGCCCGACCCACTGCACCGGCGCGATCCGCTCGCGCAGCACCAGGGCCGCCAGCACGATCGTGCCGGCCGGGTAGAGCGCCACGAGCACGGCCATCGTGGTCAGGTCGCCCGCCCGCAGCCCGAGCAGGATGAGCACGTTGGCGGAGGCGTCCAGCAGCCCGGAGCCGAGCGCGAGCAGCACGCCGCGCCGGGTGAGCCGCCGGGCGGAGCCGCGCACGGCCAGGAGGCCGACGATCGTCCACATGATCGCCGCGTTGACCGTGCGGTTGGCGACCAACGGGACGAGCCCCGAGTCGGCGGGCGTCTGGTTCAGCATGATGAGGAAGACGCCGATCAGCGCGCCCGCGGCGACGGCCATCCCGAGCGCGCGGCCGCTGGGCCGCACGGCGCCGCGCTCCGGGACGAAGCCGACCAGCACGACCGCCACCAGCGCGAGGCCGAGCGCGACGTAGCCGATCGGGGCGAACCGGTCGCCTCCGGCGAGGCCCCACACCATCGGGACGACCGCCGACACCAGCGCGGTCAAGGGCGAGAGGATGCTCATCGGCCCGATCGCGAGGCAGGCGTAGAGCAGGGCGACCGCGGCGGCGCCGACGACTCCGGAGGCCGCACCCCAGCCGAGGGCGGCAGCCGACCAGACGCCGCCGACGAACGGTAGCGCGACGAGGAGGAGCGCGAGGCCGCCGACCGCTCCGAGGGCGGTGGTGCGCAGCGGGCCGATCGCGCGCGCGGCGACGCCGCCGACGAAGTCGGCCGAGCCGTAGACGAGCGCGCTGAGCAGGCCGAGGATCGCGGACGGCATCAGGCCGCCGTTGCCGGGTGGGAGAGGGACGCGGTGCCGGGCTGGGGGTGCGTCCGCATGGGCCGATCGTAGCGGAGGGCGTTTCTGCGGGCTGTTCGTCCTCCACGGCCACGCTGCCGGGGCGAGTTCTCCACAGATTCGCCGAGCGGGACGCGCGGTCGGCGGCGGTCGTTACGATCGAGGGATGAGCAACACATGGGAGCCCGACGACCGGGAGGCGCCGCCCTTCGACGAGCCGCCTTTCGACGCCGAGCCCCCGCTGCCCGACTTCGGGGACGACCCGTATGGGGACGTGCCGTTCTCCGATGCGCCGCTCTCCGATGCGCCGGCTCCTTCGGCGGGCGCCTCTGCCGCCGCGCCGCGGACCCCGCAGGCGACGCCCGCCCGCTTCGCCTCGCCTGCCGAGGCGCTGCGCACCGTGTTCGGTTACGACTCCTTCCGCGGGCAGCAGGCCGAGATCATCGACCGCGTGGTGGCGGGAGGCGACGCCGTCGTGCTCATGCCGACCGGCGGCGGCAAGTCGCTCTGCTACCAGATCCCGTCGCTGGTGCGCGAGGGGACGGGCGTCGTCGTGTCTCCGCTCATCGCGCTCATGCAGGACCAGGTGGACGCGCTGACCGCTGTCGGCGTCCGGGCGGCGTTCCTCAACTCGACCCAGGACTCAGGCCAGCGTTCCGCGGTCGAGCGCGCCTACCTCGCGGGCGAGCTCGACATCCTCTACGTCGCGCCGGAGCGGCTTTCCAGCGAGGCGACCAAGCGCTTCCTGGAGCGCGGCCGCGTCGCGCTGTTCGCCATCGACGAGGCGCACTGCGTCTCCCAGTGGGGCCACGACTTCCGGCCCGACTATCTCGCCCTCTCCGAGCTGGCGGATCGCTGGCCCGGGGTCCCGCGCATCGCGCTGACCGCGACCGCGACCGAGGCGACCCACCGCGAGCTCACCGAACGCCTGCGGCTCGACCGCGCCGAGCACTTCGTCTCCGACTTCGACCGGCCGAACATCCAGTACCGCATCGTCCCCAAGGTGGAGGTGCGCAAGCAGCTCCTCGACTTCATCACCGGCGAACACCCGGGCGAGGCGGGCATCGTCTATGCGCTGTCCCGCAACTCGGTGGAGCGCACCGCCGAGTTCCTGGCGAGTCGTGGCCTCACCGCCCTGCCGTACCACGCGGGCCTCGACGCCCAGACGCGGTCGCGCACCCAGTCGCGATTCCTCCGCGAGGACGGCGTCATCGTCGTCGCGACCATCGCGTTCGGCATGGGCATCGACAAGCCGGACGTGCGGTTCGTCGCGCACATCGACCTCCCCAAGTCGGTCGAGGGCTACTACCAGGAGACCGGCCGCGCGGGCCGGGACGGCCTCCCGTCGACGACCTGGCTCGCCTACGGGCTGCAGGACGTCGTGCAACAGCGCCGCATGATCGACGACTCCCCGGGGGACCTCGCCCACCGCCGCCGCCTCACGCAGCACCTGGACGCGATGCTCGCCCTCTGCGAGACGGTGCAGTGCCGCCGCGTGAACCTGCTGAACTACTTCGGCCAGCGCGCGACGCCCTGCGGCAACTGCGACACCTGCCTCACCCCGCCCGAGACCTGGGACGGCACCGTGCCGGCCCAGAAGCTGCTCTCGACGGTGGTCCGGCTGCAGCGCGAGCGCAACCAGCGCTTCGGCGCCGGCCACCTCATCGACATCCTGCGCGCCAAGCGCACTCCGCGCGTCGACCAGTACGGCCACGACCGCCTCTCCACCTGGGGCATCGGCGACGACCTCGGCGAGAGCCAGTGGCGCGGCGTGGTGCGCCAGCTGATCGCCCAGGAGCTGCTGAAGCCCGAGGGCGAGTACGGCGTCCTCGCGCTCACCCCCGCGAGCGCCGAGGTGTTGTCCGGCGGCCGGGAGGTCGTCCTCCGCCGCGAGCCCGAGCGCGCGGCCCGCTCCTCCCGCGGCAGCCGGTCGGCGGCGCCCTCCGACCTGGCCCCGGCCGACGCCGGCCTGTTCGAGGCCTTGCGCGCCTGGCGCGCGGGCGAGGCGAAGACGCAGGGCGTCCCCGCCTACATCGTGTTCGGCGACGCGACCCTCCGCGCGGTCGCCTCCGCCCGCCCCTCGACGCTCGCCGACCTCGACGGCATCAGCGGCATCGGCGCGAAGAAGAAGGAGACGTACGGAGAGGCGCTGCTGGAGGTGGTGGCGGGGGAGGGGTAGGCCTAATCCGGCGCCCCCACCTCATACTCCAACGCCACCTGCCCACCCGGGTGGATGCTCGACGACACGAGCCTCAGCACCGTGACCGGCAGGGACTCGGGCACGATGCCGCGCCCGCCGCCGAGGATGCTCGGCAGGATGCGCAGCCGCAGCACGTCGACCTCCTCGGCGAGGAACGCCGCGTCCGCCAGTCGCAGGCTGCCCCAGAGGATGATCTCGCCCGGATACGCCGCCTTCAGCCGCCGCAGCGACTCCACCACGTCTCCGCGCTCGACCGTCGCCGCCGGATGGTCGCCCCACGGCGCCGCGTCGAGGCTGTTGCTGAGCACGTGCTTCGGGACACGGTTGATCAGCCCGGCGATCGGGTCCTCCTCCTCGGAGGCGGTCGGCCAGTAGGACGCGAACATCCGGTACGTGTTCGCGCCGAGCACGATCGCGGAGAGGCCCGCGAGCCGCCGGAGCTGCTCGTGGTCGGCCTCGCCGCCGGTGGACTCCGGCGTCAGGAAGCTCATGCCGCCCTCGGCGTCCTCCGCTGTCCCGTCCGCTGACACGATCTGCTCCACGATGAGCCGCGCCATCCCGTCCCCCTTCGACGCCGCCACCCTAGGACCGGCGAAACGGCACGGTCAAGGCGTTCCCGTCCGGGCCGGACTCACGGCAAAAACCAAGCGTTAGTCGGTTTATGATCGGAACCGTCAACCCGTGACGCCCGAAGGAGTGCGAATGACCGACACGACCACCACCGAGACCACCGACCACGACAGCGCCGCCGGCCTCCCCGTCGACCCGCGCTACCGCGACGCGAGCCTCCCGCTCGACGAGCGCGTCGAGAACCTGCTCGGCCAGATGACCCTGGAGGAGAAGGCCGGCCTGTTCTTCCAGACCATGATCACCATCGGCGAGGGCGGCACGGTCGCCGGCCCGAACCCGCTGTTCGGGATCGCGGACAGCGCCGAGATGATCCGCGACCGGCACATGTCGCACTTCAACGTGTTCGGCGCCGCCAGCTCGGCCGCCGAGATGGCCGAATGGCACAACCGCGTCCAGGAGGTCGCGGCGAGCACCCGGCTCGGCATCCCGGTCACGCTCTCCACCGACCCGCGGCACTCGTTCAGCGACAACCCGGGCGCCGCGATCATGGCAGGGCCGTTCTCGCAGTGGCCGGAGACGCTCGGCCTCGCGGCGATCGGCGACGAGGAGCTCGTGGAGCGCTTCGCCGACATCGCGCGCCAGGAGTACACCGCCGTCGGCATCCGCGTCGCCCTGCACCCGCAGATCGACCTCGCGACCGAGCCGCGCTGGGCGCGCCAGGTCGCCACGTTCGGCGAGGATGTCGACCTCACCTCGCGGCTCGGCGCCGCGTACATCCGCGGCTTCCAGGGCGCCGAGCTCGGGCCCGACTCGGTCGCGACGATGACCAAGCACTTCCCGGGCGGCGGCCCGCAGAAGGACGGCGAGGACCCGCACTTCCCGTACGGCCGCGAGCAGGTCTACCCGGGCGGCGAGTTCGAGACGCACCTGAAGCCGTTCGAGGCCGCGTTCGAGGCGGGCACCAGCCAGATCATGCCGTACTACGGGATGCCGGTCGGCACCGAGTACGAGGAGGTCGGCTTCGGCTTCAACAAGTCCGTCGTCACCGGCCTGCTGCGCGAGCGCTACGGCTTCGACGGCATCGTCTGCACCGACTGGGGGCTCCTCACGGACGCGGAGATCGGCGGCCAGCCGTTCCCGGCCCGCGCGTGGGGCGTCGAGCACCTGTCGACGCGCGAGCGGATGCGGAAGATCCTGGACGCCGGGGCCGACCAGTTCGGCGGCGAGGCCATCCCGGACCTCCTCATCGAGCTCGTGCGCAGCGGCGACCTGCCGGAGGAGCGCCTGGACGTCTCCGCGCGTCGCCTGCTCCGCGAGAAGTTCCGTCTCGGCCTGTTCGACGCGCCGACGGTCGACCCGGCCCGCGCGGCCGAGGTGGTCGGCAATGCGGACTTCGTCGCTGCGGGGGAGGCCGCCCAGCGCGCCTCCGTGACGCTGCTGAAGAACGAGGACGTCCTCCCGCTCGCCCGCGGCGCCAAGGTGTTCGTGCACGGCTTCGATCCGGAGGCCGTGGCCGGCTACGCGACGGTCGTCGCCACCCCGGAGGAGGCCGACGTCGCGCTGGTGCGCCTGCACGCGCCGTACGAGCAGCGCTCCACCATGTTCGAGAACTTCTTCCACGCGGGCTCGCTCGACTTCCCGCAGGAGACGATCGACGAAATCCTCGCCGTCGCCCGCGCGGTGCCGACCGTACTGGAGGTGTTCCTCGACCGCCCGGCCATCCTGACGCCGTTCGCGGGCGAGGTCCGCGCCCTCGCGGCCGACTTCGGTGCGAACTCTGCGGCCCTGCTCGACGTGCTCTTCGGGGAGGCCGTGCCCCAGGGCCGCCTCCCGATGGACCTGCCGTCCTCGATGGCCGCCGTGCTTGAGAACCGTCCGGACGTGCCCTTCGACACAGCCGACCCGCTCTACCGGTTCGGCCACGGCCTGAGCTACTAGCGAGGTGCCGAGTACTCGGCACCTTCCGAGCATCCCCCTGGTCGCCCCCGGATCGCAGGCGTACAGTGCCCGTTCCGTGGGGCGATCAGGGAATCTTTCACCCCCGTTCACGGTTATGTCAGGTGGCATAATCTCGCGACGATCTCGAAGGAGGGATGAAATGGCACGGAGGATAGAAGAGCTCGAGGACGAGACCGGCGCAATCATCAAGTACAGGCGGCATGCGAACGGCAAGGGACTCGTCTCCCCCTCGGCCCGTGTGGCCGACTCGGCCCGCATCGAGCCGACCGCCTACGTGGAGGCCGACGCCCGCGTGGGACTGGACGCCTACATCGGCGCCGGGAGCTGGATCGACTCCGGTGCGACGATCGGCGACCGCACGTTCGTCGGCGCCAACGTCCACATCGGCAAGGGCTGCGTCGTCGGCAGCGGAGCACGCATCGGCAGCAACGTGAAGGTGGGCGACAACGCCATGATCGGCAACGGCGCGCGCGTCGACCGGGACGAGCAGATCGCGGCCGGGACCGTCATCGAGCTGCGCGGGGCGACCGCTGCGCGCGCGGCCCTCGCGGCCCTGCCCCGCGAGGCGCGCCCGACCCGCCGGGCCGCCTGAGCCACTACCGGCGAACAGCCGGTCTTGTCCATACCCGATGATGTTCGGGACGGCGATTTGGAGCTTCCCACAAACGGCCCGCGGACCTCGCGGGCCGTTTTTGTCGCCTCCGCACCGACGGTTTCGCCTCGTCGCCGCCCGGTCGTAGCGTGACGATGACCCCGAGACATCGAAGAGGAACCTCATGGTTGACACCGCAGAGCGCGCATCCGAGAAGCCCCGTACCTCCACCCCCGTCGTCGACGCCGCCGAGAACGAAGCGGCCGCCGCAGCAGCCGCGACCGCTCCGGCCGGCGCCGCGCCGCACGTCGACGTCGAGGCGCTGGGCCGCCAGCTGCTGGGCACCTGGGCGGAGGTCCGCCTGGCCTCCCGAGCGCTCTCGTCGCGGCCCGAGCTGCAGAAGGTGGAGGGCCTCTCCGTCGCCGACCACCGCAAGCGCGTCTTCGGGCAGCTCAAGCTGCTGGTCGACCACGGCCAGGTGCATCGCGCCTTCCCGAAGGCGGTCGGAGGCCTGGAGGACCACGGCGGCAACATCGCCGCGTTCGAGGAGCTCGTCGCGGCGGACCCGTCGCTCCAGATCAAGTCCGGCGTCCAGTGGGGGCTGTTCGGCGCGGCCGTGCTGCACCTCGGCACCGAGTACCACCACACGACCTACCTGCCGGCGATCATGTCGCTCGACGTGCCGGGCGCCTTCGCCATGACGGAGACCGGCCACGGCTCGGACGTCGCCGCGATCGCGACCACCGCGACCTACGACCCTGACACGAAGGACTTCGTCCTCGACACCCCGTTCCGCGGGGCGTGGAAGGACTACCTCGGCAACGCGGCGGTCGACGCCACGGCCGCTGTGGTCTTCGCGCAGCTCGTGACGAAGGGCGTCAACCACGGCGTCCACGCCTTCTACGTGCCGATCCGCGACGCGAACGGCGACTTCCTGCCCGGCATCGGCGGCGAGGACGACGGCCAGAAGGGCGGCCTCAACGGCATCGACAACGGCCGGCTGCACTTCACCGGCGTCCGCATCCCGCGCACCGACCTCCTCAACCGCTACGGCGACGTCGCGGAGGACGGCACCTACAGCTCGCCGATCGCGAGCCCGGGCCGCCGCTTCTTCACGATGCTCGGCACGCTCGTCCAGGGCCGTGTCTCGCTCGACGGCTCCGCGACCATCGCGGCGAAGATCGGCCTGAAGATCGCGCTGACCTATGGCGACCAGCGCCGCCAGTTCACCGCGGGCAGCGACACCGACGAGGAGGTCGTGCTCGACTACCAGCGCCACCAGCGCCGGCTGCTCCCGCTGCTGGCCACCACGTACGCGGAGAGCTTCGCGCACGAGATGTTCCTGCACAAGTTCGACGACGTGTTCAGCGGCAAGACCGACACCGACGCCGACCGCCAGGATCTGGAGACCATCGCGGCGGCGCTCAAGCCGCTCAGCACCTGGCACGCGCTGGAAACCCTCCAGGAGGCGCGCGAGGCCTGCGGCGGCGCGGGCTTCCTGACCGAGAACCGGATCACCTCGCTGCGCCAGGACCTCGACATCTGGGTGACCTTCGAGGGTGACAACAACGTCCTCCTCCAGCTCGTCGCCAAGCGCCTGCTGACCGACTTCAGCCGCAAGTTCGCCAAGGCCGATGCCGGCGCGCTCGCGCGGTACGTGGTGGTGCAGGCGGCCGGCCGGGCGTACCACGGCTCCGGCCTGCGCAGCGTCGGCCAGACCGTGCGCGACTTCGGCTCGACGGCCCGCGCGGTCAACTGGCTGCAGGAGTCCGCGACCCAGCGGGAGCTGCTCACCGACCGCGTCGAGACGATGATCTCGGAGATCGGCGGACGACTGCGCCCGGCCTCCAAGCTGGGCAAGAAGGCCGCAGCCGACCTGTTCAACTCGCAGCAGAACGAGCTGATCGAGGCCGCCCGCGCCCACGGCGAGCTGCTGCAGTGGAGGCCTTCACGGAGGCCCTGGAGCAGGCTCCGGACGCCGCCACCAAGCAGGTGCTGACCTGGCTGCGCGACCTGTTCGGCTTCGGGCTGATCGAGAAGCACCTGGCCTGGTACCTCATCCACGGCCGCCTCTCGCCGCAGCGCGCGCAGGCGGTGTCGGCCTACATCGACCGGCTGCTGACCCGCATCCGCCCGCACGCGGTCGACCTGGTCGACGCCTTCGGCTACGGCCCGGAGCTGGTGCGCGCGAAGATCGCGAGCGGCGCGGAGGCCGAGCGCCAGGCGGAGGCGCGGGCGTACTACGCCGCGCGCCGCGCGGACGGCACGCTGCCGACGCCGGAGAAGGCGCCGGCGAAGCACCGCTGAGCATCGAGGGGACGCAACACGCCGCGTGCAGGCGCACGCGAGCGGCGTGTTGCGCCCTCTCGTCATGCGGCTAGTAGGTGCTGACGCCCCCGTTGGAGACGCGGATGCCGAACTGACCGCTTGCGCCGATCCAGGTCCAGGTGGACACGTTGTAGTTCAGGTACGCCCAGGCCGGTCCGGCGCTGTTCTGCGTCGCGCGTTCGATCTTGCCGTTGACGTTGCACGTGCCGCCGAGGATCTGGCACCCCTTGCCGCGGAAGTCACGCAACTGGGCTGGCGCGACGGCCTTGTAGTCGATGACGAACCAGGCCGAGCTGACCAGGTCACTGATGTCGATCCTGCAGTTGACCTTCCAGGCGCCCGAGGTGGCGCAGTTCGTCATCGCCGATCTCGTGAGGACTCCGGCCTCTGGCGCTCTTTCAAGATCGACCCAGCTTCGCGAACCGTCAGCGAAGACCTTGATCGTGCGAGTCGAGGTGGCGAGTTCCTCGGTATAGGTGCGGACAGGGGTCGCGCCGGTCATCGAGTCGAGCGGCTGATGGGCTTCGAGCTTTCCGATGAGCGAGTCCTGAGTGGACGAGTCGATTCCGACGGAGGTCATTGTCGCGCGCACACGGTCCAGCTCGGACGGGGTGGGAGACTGCGGCGAGGCTGCTTGGGCGGGTGCGGCCAGGCCGACGCTCAGCAAAGCGAGGATCGGTAGAGCGGCCGTGAACAACGTCGATTTGGTTTTCAAGAGAACTCCTTTGTTGCGGGATCCCGGTGACGGAATCCGCATTCAACCTATGAGTCTTCTCAGGTGCCGATCACGACGTCTCATTAGTCGATGCGTTCTCGCGGCGCTCGTTCAAACGACGGCGGCGACGTGCGGGCAGAAACCATACTAGAAGCCAGGCAAGGCCACAGCCCAGGAGTATGAGTGCCAACGCTGTGAAGATTGTGACGTTTCCCAACATCTACACAGGTTACATGTCTCACGCGAGTGCTCGACCGGCTTCACCCGTGCGTTCACCAAGGGCGGGTGACGCGCTGTTACAACAGCCCGAGGGCGCGCACCGCGTCGCGCTCGGCCACGAGCTCGGCGACGGAGGCGTCGATGCGCTCGCGCGAGAAGGCGTCGATCGCGAGGCCCTGGACGATCTCCCAGCGGCCTCCGACGGCGCGGACCGGGAACGACGAGATCAGGCCCTCCGGCACCCCGTAGGAGCCGTCCGAGACGACCGCGGCGGAGGTCCAGCGCTCGCCGGTGCCGTCCACCCAGTCGCGGACGTGGTCGATGGCGGCGCTCGCCGCGGAGGCCGCGGACGACGAGCCGCGCACCGCGATGATCTCGGCGCCGCGCTTCGCCACCCGCGGGATGTACTCCTCCGCGAGCCAGCCCTCCTCCACGAGCTCGGTCGCGGGCCGGCCGTTCACGGTGGCGTGGCTGAGGTCGGGGTACTGGCTCGCCGAGTGGTTCCCCCACACGATGACGCCCTCGATCGCGCGCACCGGGACGCCGAGCCTCGCCGCGAGCTGCGCGACGGCGCGGTTGTGGTCGAGCCGGGTCATCGCGGTGAAGCGCTCGGCCGGGATGTCGGGAGCGTGCGCGCTGGCGATCAGCGCGTTGGTGTTCGCCGGGTTGCCCACGACGAGCACGCGCACGTCGTCGGCGGCGACGTCGTTGAGCGCGGCGCCCTGCGGGCCGAAGATGCCGCCGTTGGCCTCCAGGAGGTCGGCGCGCTCCATCCCGGCGGTGCGGGGACGGGCGCCGACGAGCAGGGCGACGCTCGCGCCGTCGAAGGCCGCGCGCGGGTCGTCGGTCACGTCGACTCCGTGCAGCAGCGGGAAGGCGCCGTCCTGCAGCTCCAGCGCGGTGCCCTCGGCGGCGCCGAGCCCGGCCGGGATCTCCAGCAGCCGCAGCCGCACCGGCACATCGTGCCCGAGCAGCTGCCCGGAGGCGATCCGGAAGAGGAGGGCGTAGCCGATCTGTCCACCGGCGCCGGTGACGGCGACGGTCACGGGGGTGCTCATGCGGCGAGCCTAGCGCGGGCGTGGGGGTGGGCGCGGCGCGTGGGGGAGCGGGTGGCGGCCCGCTACAGTCGCACCATGCGCACTCTCTACCCGGAGATCGAGCCGTACGACAGCGGGATGCTGGACGTCGGCGACGGCCAGCAGGTGTACTTCGAGACCAGCGGGAACCCGGACGGCAAGCCCGTGGTGTTCCTGCACGGCGGCCCCGGCGGCGGCAGCACGCCCTCCCACCGCCGGCTGTTCGACCCCGAGCGGTACCGGATCGTCCTGCTCGACCAGCGCAACTGCGGTCGCAGCCTGCCGCACGCGAGCGACCCGGACGCCGACCTGTCGGCGAACACCACCTGGAATCTCGTCTCCGACCTGGAGAAGCTGCGCGAGCACCTGGAGATCGAGCGCTGGCAGGTGTTCGGCGGCTCGTGGGGCAGCGCGCTGGCGCTCGCGTACGCCGAGACGCATCCCGAGCGGGTGACCGAGCTGATCGTTCGCGGCATCTTCACGCTGCGCCCGGCCGAGCTGGACTGGTTCTACGAGGGCGGCGCCGCTGCGCTGTTCCCCGACCTGTGGGAGGGCTTCGTGGAGCCGGTGCCGCCGGCGGAGCGCGGCCACCTGATCCGCGCCTACAGCCGGCTGCTGGCCGACGAGGACCCGGCCGTGCACGGTCCGGCCGCCATCGCCTGGTCGCGCTGGGAGTCTTCCACGATCACGCTCCTGCCGCGGCCGGAGGTCGTCGAGACGTTCACCGAGGAGAAGTACGCGGTGGCGTTCGCGCGCATCGAGAACCACTACTTCATGAACGGCGGCTGGTTCGAGGAGGACCAGCTCATCCGCGACGCGTACAAGCTGGAGGGCATCCCCGGCGTCATCGTGCAGGGCCGCTACGACGTCTGCACGCCGGCGATGACCGCGTGGGACCTGCACCGGGCGTGGCCGGAGGCCGAGCTGAACATCGTGGCGGACGCCGGGCACGCGTACGACGAGCCGGGCATCCTGGACGCGCTGATCGAGGCGACCGACCGGTTCGCGGCGGAAGAGGACACGGCGGACGACTCCGAGCAGCGTGCGGAAGCCGACGCCGAGGAGAGCGCCGACGACGAAGCCGAGGAGAGTGCCGACGACGAAGCCGAGGAGAGCGCCGACGACGAAGCCGAGGTCGGCTCCGAGGAGTGAGCCGTCCGGCCCCCGCGGCCGGGTCGCCTAGTGGTTCGCCCCCCTATTAGGGGGTGAGCGATCGCGCCGAATTTGTGACAATCTCTCACATATGAGCAAAGCTCAATCTGTGGGTATGCACGTCGGGCGGCCGAGCCGCCGGCGGAATGCGCTGTTCGTGACCGCCTGCGCGGTGGTGGTCGTGCTGTTCGCGTGGGTCAGCCTCGCGACGAGCCAGCCCGCACGAGCGGACCAGGGCTGCAACGCCGCGGCGAATCCGATCGTCTGCGAGAACGCCCTCGCCGGCACCGACCCCTCGGTGTGGGACGTCAGCGGCTCGGGAGACTCGGACATCCAGGGCTTCTCGACCGACATCAGCGTCAACATCGGCGGAACGATCGGCTTCAAGGTCAACACGACCGCGAAGTCCTACACGATCCAGATCTTCCGCACCGGCTACTACCAGGGTCTCGGGGCGCGCAAGATCGCGGACGTCACGCCGTCCGCAACCCTTCCGCAGACGCAGCCCGCCTGCTACTGGGACCCGACAGTCGAACTCACCGATTGCGGCAATTGGGCGCAGTCGGCATCGTGGACGGTCCCGCCTTCGGCGGTCTCCGGCGTCTACATCGCGCTCCTCCACCGCAACGACAACGGCGACGAGAGCCAGATCACATTCGTCGTCCGGAACGACGCCAGCCACTCGGACATCCTCTACCAGACGTCGGACCCGACCTGGCAGGCGTACAACACCTACGGCGGCTCGGACTTCTACCAGGGCGCGGCGAACGGCCGGGCCTACAAGATCAGCTACAACCGCCCGATCACCACTCGGGGCCAGAACTCGGGCCGGGACTTCTACTTCAGCGCTGAGTATCCCGAGGTGCGCTTCTTGGAGAAGAACGGCTACAACATGTCGTACTTCTCCGGGGTGGACACCGATCGGTACGGTTCACAGTTGCTGAACCACAAGGTCTTCCTCTCGGTCGGGCACGACGAGTACTGGTCGGCGAACCAGCGGGCCAATGTCCAGGCGGCGATCAACGCCGGGGTGAACGTGCAGTTCCTCTCCGGCAACGAGATGTACTGGCACACCCGGTACGAACCGTCCGTGGCCGGGACATCCACGAACTACCGCACCCTGGTGTCCTACAAGGAGACCTGGTCGAACGCGAAGATCGACCCGAAGGCCGAGTGGACCGGCACCTGGCGCGACCCGCGCTTCGCCTCCCAGGCCAACGGTGCCGGGCTTCCGGAGAACGGCGTCTCGGGGACGATGTACGTCTCCAACCTGACCGACCTCCCGATCACGGTCACGGCCGCGCAGGGCAAGACCAGACTGTGGCGCAATACCAGTCTGTCCTCGCTCGCCGCGGGGACGACGGCGGCCCTCGCGCCGCACACGGTGGGCTACGAGTCCGACGAGGACGTCGACAACGGGTTCCGACCGGCCGGCTTGATCGACCTGTCCACGGTGACCGGGACGGTCCCGTCATACATGCTGGACTTCGGCAACACCACCGGCACCGGGGTGACCACCCACCACGTCACCCTCTACCGCGCGTCTTCCCGAGCCCTCGTCTTCTCCGCGGGCTCGGTGCAATGGTCGTGGGGTCTCGACGCGACGCATGACGGCGCCGGCGCCGCCGCCGACCCACGGATGCAGCAGGCCCAGGTCAACCTGATGGCCGACATGGGCGCCCAGCCGGGCTCCCTCCAGTCGGGCCTGGTCGCGACGACGGCCAGCACGGACACCACACCCCCGACGGTGACGATCTCCTCGCCGGCCTCCGGTGCGACGATCGCGAACGGCGCGTCCGTCACCGTGACCGGCACGGCGTCCGATGTCGGCGGCGTGGTCGCCGGTGTCGAGGTGTCCACCGACGGCGGGACGAGCTGGCACCCCGCGAGCGGAACGACCTTCTGGTCGTACACGTACGTCCAGCATGGACTCGGCACCGCCGCGATCGCCGTGAGGGCGACCGACGACAGCGCCAACACGTCGACGCCGACCTCGCGCCCGGTCACGGTGACCGGCCTCGCGTCGATCTACGGCTCGACGGCGCCGGCGGTCGCCGATGCCGGCGACGCGTCGGCCGTCGAGCTGGGGCTGCGTTTCACGGCGCAGCAGAACGGCTTCATCACGGGGGTGCGCTTCTACAAGAGCACGGCGAATACCGGGACGCACACCGGCTCGCTCTGGGACACCTCGGGAAACCGGCTCGCTACCGTCTCGTTCAGCGGTGAGACGGCCTCCGGCTGGCAGACGGCGAACTTCGTCTCGCCGGTCGCCGTCTCCGCAGGCACGACCTACGTCGTGTCGTACTCGGCCCCGGCCGGTCACTACTCCGCCCAGGCCTACGCGTTCTCGTACCGCGGCCCGACCGACGGCGTCTTCTCGGTCGCCGGCGGCTTCGGCGCCGTTGCGCCCGGGGTGTACTCCACCTCGGTGGGCACCTTCCCGCAGGCATCGTACGAGAGCGCGAACTACTTCGTCGACGCCCTCTTCTCCGCGGTCGACAACTCGCCCCTTGTCGCGACCGGGCAGTCGCCGCTGCCGGGGTCGTCGAGCGTACCGCTCGCGACCACGATCGGCGCCGTCATGTCGAAGGCCGTCAATCCGGCGAGCATCGCCTTCACGGTCAAGGACTCCCTCGGGAATCCGGTGGCCGGTGCTGTGAGCTACACCGCCTCGACGCGGACGGCCGTCTTCACTCCGACGTCGCCCCTGAACGGCTTCGTGAAGTACTCGGTGACGATGACAGCGGCGGACACCTACGGGAACGCCCTCAGTTCGGGCGGCTCGTGGAGCTTCACCACCGTCAAACCCGATCCGGCGCCGGGCGTCTGCCCGTGCAGTCTGTTCTCCGACTCCACCGTCCCGTCGATCCTCCAGGTGAACGACTCGCCGGTCACGCTCGGCGTGCAGTTCGCGAGCACCGCGGCCGGCGCGGTCACCGGCATCCGGTTCTACAAGAACTCCACCAACACCGGCACCCACGTCGGCACGCTCTGGAGCAGCACCGGGCAGCAACTCGCGACCGGGACGTTCACCGGCGAGTCGACCGCAGGGTGGCAGACGCTCACCTTCACCACGCCGGTGAACATCACGGCGAACACGGACTACGTGGTCTCCTACCGCACGACGACGGGCACCTACTCCGCGACGCCCGGCGTGTTCACCGGCTCCGGGGTGAGCAACCCGCCGCTCGTCGCCGGCGCCTCGATGGGGCGGTACACGTACGCGAACGGGTTCCCGAACATGGCGTCGACGACCAGCTACCTGGTGGATGTCGTCTTCACCAAGGCTCCGTCCCCGGTGTCCGTGGTGTCGCAGTCCCCGGCCTCCGGCGCCGTCGGCGTCGCGCCGACCTCCGCCGTCTCCATCACGCTGTCCACCGCGATCGCCGCCGGATACACGATGGGAGTCACCGTGGGCGGCAGCGCCGTGGCCGGAACAGTCTCCCAGTCGAGCGACGGGACGACGATCACGTTCACCCCGTCGTCGGCGCTGCCGGCGGGCGCCGTGGTGACGGCGACGCTGTCCGGCGCGAAATCCACCGATGGGGCGTCGCTCGCCACGCAGACCTGGTCGTTCACCGTCCAGTCCTCCACGTCAGCGCAGTACACCCTGCTCGGCAGCGAGTCGCCGACCGTCGTCGACGCGACGAACGACTCCTCCTCCGTCGAGCTCGGGATGAAGTTCGCACCCAGCCAGGACGGGACGATCACCGCGATCCGGTTCTTCAAAGGCGCGGGCAACCTCGGCACCCATGTCGGCTCCATCTGGTCCTCGGCGGGCGCGAAGCTCGCGTCGGTGACCTTCACCGGTGAGACGTCGACCGGCTGGCAGACGGCGCAGCTCTCCACACCGCTGACGGTGACGGCCGGGTCGGCCTATGTGGTGTCGTACCTGGCGCCCCAGGGCAACTATTCGTACACCGCGAACTACTTCGCGGCGGCGAAGACCGCCGGACCGCTCTCGGCTCCCAGCGGGAGCAACGGCCTCTACCTGTACACCAGCACCGGCGGATTCCCGACCTACTCGTACAGCTCGACCAACTACTACGTGGATGTGGTGTTCTCGCCGGCGTCCGGCTCGACCGGCGGCGGCGGGACAGGAGGGTCCGGAAACCCGGCGGCGGGCGTCTCGATCTTCTCGAGCACGGCGGTCCCGGCGAACCCCGCGGTGCAGGACAGCGCACCCGTCCAACTCGGAGTGAGGTTCACCTCGTCCGTGGCAGGCACGATCACCGGCATCCGGTTCTACAAGGGCGCGGGAGACGCCGGCACCCACACCGTCTCCCTGTGGTCGGCGAGCGGGACGCAGCTCGCGACCGCGGCCTCGACAGGGGAGACGGCGAGCGGCTGGCAGGACGTGTTCTTCACGACGCCGGTGACCATCACGGCGAACACCGAGTACCGGGCGTCGTACTACACGACCAATCTCGCCTACGCGGCCGACGTCGGGACGCTGTCCAACCCGATCGTGAACGGCCCGCTCTCGACGCTGGCCACCGGCGGGGCGTACGCGTACTCGACAGGCTTCCCGAGCAACACGGTCTCGAACAACTACTGGGTCGACGTCAACTTCGTGGCGAGTCAGTAGGGGTTCCACACAACCCGGGGTCGTCACCCGAAGGCGACCCCGTCGACAAGAAAGGTGCTGGGGGCACTCATGGAACAACAACTGCGAATCGCGGTGATCGGCGCCGGCTACTGGGGCCCGAACCTGGCGAGGAACTTCTCGGCAGGCCCGGACTGGCGGCTCGTCGCCATCTGCGACCTGGATCGCGAACGGGCGGAGGGTCTCGCCGCCCGCGTCGGCGGAGTCGACGTCGAGACCGACGTCGACGCGCTGCTGGCGAGGGACGACATCGACGCCGTCGCCATCGCGACTCCCGCCCGGACCCATCACGGGCTCGCCATCAAGGCACTCGCCGCGGGCAAGCACGTGATGGTGGAGAAGCCGCTCGCCGACGCCGGCGACCGCGGGCGCGCGATGGTCGCCGCCGCGGCGGCCGAAGGCCTCGTGCTGATGGCGGACCACACGTACTGCTACACCCCGGCCGTGCTGAAGATCCGCGAGCTGATCGATGAGGGCGCCCTCGGTGACATCCTCTTCATCGACTCCACGCGCATCAACCTCGGCCTGATCCAGCCCGATGTGGACGTGTTCTGGGACCTGGCCCCGCACGACCTGTCGATCATCGACTTCATCCTCCCGGGTGGGCTGCGGCCGAAGACGCTGGCGGCCCACGGCGCCGATCCGCTCGGCGCCGGGAAGTCGTGCGTGGGGTATCTCGTGCTTCCGCTGCAGAATGGGGCGATGGCGCACGTGCACGTGAACTGGCTCAGCCCCACGAAGATCCGCCAGATGGTGATCGGCGGCACGAAGCGCACCCTCGTCTGGGACGACCTGAACCCGCAGCAGCGCCTCAGCGTGTACGACCGCGGCGTCGACCTGGGCCTCCAGGCCGCCGACGGCGTCGAACGCACAGCGGCCACCGTCTCGTACCGGCTCGGCGACACCTGGTCGCCCGCACTGCCCGAGCGGGAGGCCCTGGGCCAGATGGCGGCGGAGTTCGCCGACAGCATCCGGTCCAAGCGCGCGCCGCGCACCGACGGCGCCGCGGGCCTGCGGGTCCTGTCCGTCCTCGAGGCCGCCTCCCGCAGCCTCGCCGAGGCGGGCGCGGTCGTCGACGTCGAGGACGCCGCGAGCGCCCAGCAGCAGCTGGCGGGTGTGCGGTGACCGCGCTGGACGGCGCCGACGTCCTCGTCACGGGTGGCGCCGGCACCATCGGCTCGCAGATCGTCGACCAGCTCCTCGACGCAGGAGTCGCGCATGTCGACGTGCTCGACAACCTGGTCCGCGGTCGCCTGGCCAACCTGGACGACGCGCTCGCGTCCGGGCGGGTGACGCTGGTGGAGGGCGACCTCCGCGACCGCGATCTGGTGCACGACGTGACCCGCGGCAAGGACCTCGTCTACCACGAGGCCGCGATCCGCATCACGCAGTGCGCGGAGGAGCCCCGGCTCGCGCTGGAGGTGCTGGTCGACGGCACGTTCAACGTCTACGAGGCGGCGGTCGAGCACGGTGTGGACAAGCTGATCACCGCGTCGTCGGCGTCCGTGTACGGACTGGCCGAGGAGTTCCCGACCTCCGAGCGGCACCACCACCACAACAACGACACCTTCTACGGCGCGGCCAAGTCGTTCAACGAGGGGATGCTGCGCAGCTTCCGCGCGATGAACGGCCTCGACTACGTCATCCTCCGCTACTTCAACGTCTACGGGCCGCGGATGGACGTGCACGGGCTGTACACCGAGGTGCTGGTGCGCTGGATGGAGCGGATCGCCGACGGCAAGCCGCCGCTGATCTTCGGGGACGGCCTCCAGACGATGGACTTCGTGTTCACGCGCGACATCGCCAGGGCCAACCTGCTGGCGGCGACCGCCGATGTGCACGAGGGGTTCTACAACATCGCGAGCGGGACGGAGACGAGCCTGCTGGAGCTGGCCCAGGCCCTCCTGGCGGCGATGGACTCCACCCTGGAGGTCGAGCACGGCCCGGAGCGCGCGGTCAACGGCGTCACCCGCCGGCTGGCCGACATCACGGCGGCGCAGCGCGACCTCGGCTTCACCGCGGAGATCCCCTGGAGGACGGGCTGCGCGAGCTGGTCGAGTGGTGGCGCCCGCTGCGCGAGGAGATCGCGGCGGGCCGGGCGGACCTGGTGCGCTCATGAGCCGGATCAACGTCATGAAGCCGTGGCTCGGCGAGGAGGAGATCGCCGCCGTCACGGAGGTGATCGCCTCCGGCTGGGTCGCTCAGGGACCGCGGGTCGCCCGCTTCGAGGAGGAGTTCGCTGCGGCGATGGGCGCACCGTACGCGGTCGCCACCTCCAACTGCACGACGGCGCTGCACCTCGCGCTGGTCGTTGCCGGCGTCGCGCGGGGCGACGACGTGGTCGTCCCGTCCTTCTCGTTCATCGCCACGGCGAACGCACCGACGTACGTCGGCGCGCGACCCGTGTTCGCCGACGTGGACGCCGCGACGGGCGACCTGACCCCTGAGTCCGTCGCGGCGGCACTCACCCCGCGCACCCGCGCCGTGATCGTCGTCGACCAGGGCGGCGTGCCCGCCGACCTCGACGCGATCCGCGCGGTGTGCGAGCCCCGCGGCATCGTCGTGATCGAGGACGCCGCCTGCGGCGCAGGCTCGACCTACCGCGGCCGTCCGGTCGGAGCGGGCGCCGACGTCACCGCCTGGTCCTTCCACCCCCGCAAGCTGCTGACGACAGGGGAGGGCGGGATGCTCACCACGCCGAACCGCGCCTGGGCCGACCGTGCCCGCCGGCTGCGCGAGCACTCGATGAGCGTCTCCGCCGCCGACCGGCAGGCCAGCATCCTCGCGCCGCAGGAGGAGTACACCGAGATCGGCTTCAACTACCGGATGACCGACCTGCAGGCGGCGGTCGGGATCGTGCAGCTCGGCCGCCTGCCGGAGATCGTCCGGCGGCGCAGGGAGCTGGCGGCGCGCTACTCCGAGCTGATAGCCGACATCCCCGGCCTGCGCCCCGTCGTCGACCCTGAGTGGGGCACCAGCAACTTCCAGTCCTACTGGGTGGAGGTCGAGCCGTCGTTCGCCGCGACGCGGGAGCGCACGATGGAGGTCCTGGCCGAGGCGGGAGTGTCCGCCCGGCGCGGCATCATGGCCGCCCACCGGCAGCCGGCGTACCGCGACGCGGACACGGGGTCGGTCCCGCTGCCCGTGACCGAGCGACTGACCGACCGCACGCTCATCCTCCCTCTCTTCCACGAGCTGACCGACGAAGAGCAGCAGCGCGTCGTGGACGCCCTCCGCGATGCCGCGGAACTGCGGGGTGCGGCATGAGGGACCTGGTCCTGATCGGCGCCAGCGGCCTCGCCCGCGAGGTGATGGCCATGCGGCAGTCGGCGATGCGCGTGATCGGCGTGCTCGACGACGACCCCGGCCTGCACGGGCACGGCATCGGCACCGCGGAGGTGCTCGGCGGCCTGGAGCTGGCCGCTGAGCTGCCCGGTTCGCTGACGGTCTGCGTGGGCAGCGGGTCGGCACGGCGGGCGATCGTGCAGCGGCTGGCGGCGCTCGGCGTCGGACCCGAGCGCTACGCCACCGTGGTCGACGACGCGGCGCACCTCGCCGAGAGCAGCCGGGTGGGCGCGGGGTCGATCATCCTGGCGGGCTCGGTGCTGACGGCCGACATCGTCCTCGGGCGTCACGTCGTGGTGATGCCGAACTGCACGCTCACCCACGACGACATCGTGGACGACTACGTGACGCTGGCGGCGGGTGTCGCCGTCGGCGGGGTGGTCCGGCTCGGCGAGGCCGCCTACCTCGGAATGAACTCGTCGATCCGCCAGCGGGTCTCCGTCGGCGCGGGCGCGACAATCGGGATGGGGGCCGTCGTGCTCTCGGACGTCCCGGACGGGCAGACCTGGGCCGGAGTGCCCGCACGAGAACTGGGGGTACGGCTGTGAGAGTCCCATTGGTCGATCTGGTCGCTCAGAACACCGAGACCGCCGGCGACATCCGCGCGGCGGTCGACCACGTGTTCGAGACGGCCTCCTACATCGGCGGCAGCGACGTCGGGGCGTTCGAACGGGAGTACGCCGAGGCCACGGGCGCCGGCCACTGCGTCGGCGTCGGCAACGGCACCGACGCCTTGGAGCTCGCGCTGCGCGCCGCCGGGGTGACGGCCGGAGGCGAGGTCGTGCTCCCCGTGAACACGTTCATCGCGACGGCGGAGGCGGTCTCGCGCATCGGCGCCGTCCCGGTCTTCGCGGACGTGGACGACGAGCACCTGCTGCTGAGCCCTTCCGCGGCGGCCGCGGCGGTCACGTCCCGCACGCAGGCGGTCGTGCCCGTGCACCTGTTCGGGCAGATGGCGCCGGTGGGGGCCATCCGCAGGGCGCTCGGCTCGAGCGGCATCCCGATTGTGGAGGACGGCGCGCAGTCGCAGGGTGCGGAGAGCGCCGACGGCAGGGCGGGCAGCCTGGGCCTGGTCTCCTCCACGTCGTTCTACCCCGGCAAGAACCTCGGGGCGGCGGGCGACGCGGGCGCGGTGACCACCGGCGATGCGGAGATCGCGCGCACCGTGCGGCTGATCGCCTCCCACGGCAGCGAGAAGAAGTACGAGCACGAGCTGGTGGGCTTCAACTCGCGGATGGACTCGCTGCAGGCGGCCGTGCTGCGCGTGAAGCTGCGTCACCTCGCGGACTGGAACCGGCGCCGCCGGGTCGCCGCAGCGCGCTACGCCGCCCTCCTGGAGGAGGTGGCCGGCGTGCGGTTGCCGTCGAGCGCGCCGGGCAACCTCGACGTCTGGCACCTCTACGTGGTGCGCGTGGACGACCGCGACCGAGTGCTGGCACGCCTGAACGAGGCCGGCGTCGGCGCTGCCATCCACTATCCGACGCCGCTCCATCTGACCGCCGCGTACCGGGCGGGCGGGCCCGGACGGGGATCGTTCCCCGTGGCGGAGGCCGCGGCCGGCCGGATCCTCTCGCTCCCGATCTATCCGCACATCACGGCGGACCAGCAGGAGTTCGTGGCCGAGGAGCTCGCGGCGGTGCTTCGCTGACCCCAAAGCGGGGGTGATTTTCCCTCATTTACGCCCGACGGGCTGGGCTTTCGCCTCCCGGGTCGCGATCATGAGAACTACTCAGTTCCCCATGTCGGGGCGAACGCTGCGTCACCGAGTCGTGCTGGAGGAGTCGATGGGCCCGAGCGTCGTCGTCGTGGGGGTGGGATCCTCGGCCTCGCGTTCGCGGCGCACGCGGCGCAGCGCGGGACCCATGTCACGCTCCTCGAGAAGGAGCAGACCTGGGCCGCCCACCAGACGGGCCACAACAGCGGGGTGGTCCACGCGGGGCCCTACTATCGCCCGGGCTCGCTCAAGGCGAGGATGTGCGCCGCGGGCAACGCGTCGATGATCGCCTTCGCGCAGGACCACGGCATCCCCTACGCCGTGCCGGGCAAGCTGATCGTCGCCACCGACGAGGACGAGCTCGACGGCCTCCATGAGCTGCACAGGCGCGCGGACGCCAACGGGGTGCCGTGCCGCCTCATCGACGGCATCGAGGCCTCGGAGTACGAGCCGGAGGTCTACGCCGTGGAGGCCCTCCGGGTGGAGACGACGGGCATCATCGACTATCCGGCGGTCTGTCGCGAGCTCGCCGCGATCGCGATCCGGCACGGCGCCGAGCTGCGCACCGGCGCACGGGTCGCCGCCATCCACGACACCGCGGAGGGCGTCGTCGTCGAGTACGAGGGCGGAGAGGCGCGTGGGTCGATCCTGGTCAACTGCGCCGGGCTGCAGGCCGACCGGGTCGCCCTGCTCGCCGGCGTCGAACCCGAGGTGCGCATCGTGCCGTTCCGCGGCGAGTACTACGAGCTGCGCCCGGAGCGCAGGGACCTCGTGCGCGGCCTGATCTACCCGGTCCCCGACCCGCAGCTCCCGTTCCTCGGCGTGCACCTCACCCGGATGATCGACGGCTCGGTCCACGCCGGGCCGAACGCGGTGCTCGCGCTCAAGCGCGAGGGCTACCGCTGGCGCGACATCGACCTCCGCGACGCGGTGGACGCGTTGACCTATCCCGGATTCCTGCGGATGGCTTCGCGCAACCTCGAGACCGGTGTGCGCGAGGTGGCCCGCTCGCTGAGCCGCTCGGCGTTCGCCGCGAGCCTCGCGCGTCTGGTTCCGAGGATCGACGCCAGGGACATCGTCCGGGCGGGCGCGGGCGTCCGCGCGCAGGCCGTGCGGCGCGATGGGACGCTCGCCGACGACTTCGTGATCCAGCGCTCGCGTCATCAGCTGCACGTCCTGAACGCGCCGTCCCCGGCTGCCACGAGCGCCCTGGAGATCGCGGCGTACCTGTTCGCGGAGACCGGCGTCTCGGCCTGAGCCGCCCCCCGGCGAGACCCCTCTGGCACCCCCCGGACGGGGGATAGGGCCGGCTTCGAAAGCCGATGTATCCTCATTTTTGTAGAGGTGAGGAACAATCAGTTTCTGGTCGGACCCCAGCCCTGCGAAGCCGAATACACCTGTGAAACCCGATGAGCAGGGACGAGTCGTGATGCACCCGAGAACTCCGAGTCAACGCGCCGGGACGGTCCGCCCGGTCAGCGTCCACACGGCCGTCCCCCTGAGCGGGACCGGCGGCGGCAAAGTCGTTCGAGACCACGGCTTTCCCCCAGCTGCCGCCGGTTCTGTCCATCGCGCCCGCCGCGGCGCCGCAGCGCGGGGGGACCGGTGATGACCGTCGTCCGCCCCCGCGCCGTCCGAGGCGCCGTCGGCGGGCGCGTCCAGCGCCCGTGGCGGCGCTACGGCGCCTCCGCAGAAGTCGAGAGCCTCCGCCCCGGCGACGGCCGCCCGTGGGCCCACTCCTACCTGGTGCGGCTGCGGATCACCGACTCCGTCATCATCCTCGCGGCGATCGGCACCGCCTTCGTCATGCGCTTCGGCCCTCACGACGTCGCCGCCAACGTGGCCGGCTTCCCCGTGCCCTACGCGCTGATCTCCCTCCTGATCGCACTCAGCTGGTCGATCGCCCTCTCCGCGGGGCACACGAGGGACGCGCGGGTCTGCGGAACCGGTCTCACCGAGTACCGCCGGGTGGCGTCCGCCAGCGCTCTTACCTTCGGCCTTCTGGCCATCGTCTTCCTGGTCGGGGACGTCGAGGTCGCCCGCGGCTACTTCATCCTGGCCCTGCCCGCCGGCGCGGTCGCGCTGCTCGGCAGCCGCTGGATGTGGCGGCGCTGGCTCGTCGGCCAGCAGCGCTACGACCACTACCTCTCCCGCGCCCTCGTGGTCGGCGACCGCGACGACGTCGGCTATGTGGCCGCGCAGATCCAGGCGAAGTCGGGAGCGGCCTACCACGTGGTCGGCGTTGCGACCGAGAACGCGGGGCGCGACCGGATCGACATCGGCACGGAGCAGCTCCCGGTCGTCTGCGGGCTGTCCGACGTGACGGACGCGGCACGCCGCCTCGGCGCCGACACGGTGATCGTCGCCGGGCAGCCGCGCGGCGGCAGCCGGTACATCCGCGACCTGGGGTGGGCGCTGGAGGGCACCGCGACCGATCTGGTGCTGGCGTCGCGGCTGACCGATGTGGCCGGGCCGCGCATCCACTTCCGGCCGGTCGAGGGGCTGCCCCTGATCCACGTGGAGATCCCGCAGTTCGAGGGCGGCAAGCACGTCCTCAAGCGGATGCTCGACATCGTGCTCGCGGGAGCCGCGCTGGTGGTCCTCGCCGTCCCGATGCTGATCGTCGGCCTGCTGGTCCGGCTGGATTCGCCCGGGCCCGCGCTCTTCCGCCAGGACCGGGTGGGCCGCAACGGCTCGACCTTCAAGATGCTGAAGTTCCGCTCGATGGTCGTCGACGCTGAAGCGCGGCTGGCCGAGCTGAACGACAAGAACGAGGGCAACGGGCTCCTGTTCAAGCTGAAGGACGACCCGCGCGTCACCCGCATCGGGCACGTCATCCGGAAGTTCTCCATCGACGAGTTCCCGCAGCTGTGGAACGTCCTGGTCGGCGACATGAGTCTCGTCGGTCCGCGCCCGCCGCTGCGGCGCGAGGTCGACGGCTACGAGAGCCACGTCCACCGCCGCTTGTACATCAAGCCGGGTCTCACGGGGATGTGGCAGGTCAACGGCCGCTCCGACCTCTCCTGGGAGGAGAGCGTCCGGCTCGACCTCTACTACGTCGAGAACTGGTCGCTCACCGGCGACCTGGTGATCCTCTGGCGCACGGCTCGCGTGCTCCTGCATCCCACCGGCGCCTACTGAGGCGCCACCACCCGACCGAACACGAGCGACGACCTGGGGGCGACGCCGATGACCACCATCACCAGCACAGCGAGCGCGGAGGCGGCGCCCGACGTCGCGGCCGCGCCGACGATCGCGCCGGGCGCGGAGGTCGACGCGCGCGCGCGGATCGGCGCGCGGACGCGCGTGTGGAACCTCGCCCACGTGCGCGAGGACGCCACGATCGGTGCGGACTGCGTCGTCGGGCGCGGCGCGTATGTCGGCCCCGGCGTGAGCATCGGCGACAACTGCAAGCTGCAGAACTACGCCCTCGTGTACGAGCCGGCCGTGCTCGAGGACGGCGTCTTCGTCGGCCCGGCGGCGGTCTTCACCAACGACGTCTTCCCGCGGGCGGTGAACCCGGACGGCTCTCTCAAGTCCGCGGACGATTGGGACGCGGTCGGCGTGACCGTCCTGACCGGCGCATCGATCGGCGCGCGCGCCGTCTGCATCGCCCCGGTGCGGATCGGGCGCTGGGCGCTGGTCGCGGCCGGCTCCGTCGTGCGGTCGGACGTCCCCGACTTCGCGCTGGTGGCCGGGGTGCCCGCCCGCCGCATCGGCTGGGTCGGGGAGGCCGGCTTCCCGCTGGTGGACGAGGGCGACGGCCGGTGGCGCTGCCCGCGCACCCGGCACGGCTACCGCGAGCACGACGGCATCCTGATCCGGGAGGAGGACCTGGCATGAAGCGGCCATCCCAGCGCACCTGGGTCATCCTGGGCCTCTCGGCCGCCGCCGTCATCGCCGCAGGCGCGTTCGCGATCTCGCAGGCGCCCGCGCCGTCGCAGGCGCCGGTGGCCGTGGGCTCGACGCCGTCCGCCTCGCACTCGGCGGCGGCAGGGACGGGATCCGGCTCGACGTCCGGCTCGACCGGCTCGACCGGCTCGACGGACGCGCCCAAAGCCCCGGCCACGCCCCCGGCGGCGACGAAGCGCTACACCACGGAGGTGCTCCCTGCCGCGCCCGCGACGGCGCCGGCCCTGCCCCCCACGAACCCGCTTCCGTACCCGGTGAGTGCTCCGCTTCCGAAATCGGCCGCGGCTGTGGGCGCGCTCGCCGCAGGCTACCCGGCGAGCGTCCTGCCGCAGGCGCCGGGATCGACGATCAAGACCAGTTCGATCGCCTCCCAGAGCAACCACCTGCAGGTGACACTGACCGCCGGCTCGACGCAGCAGGTCACGGACATCGTCGCCTTCTACCGCGGGATCCTCGCGAAGTACGGGATGTACGACAGTGCGGCGCCCGCGCTCGCCGGGTCCACCTCCGCGTTGTTCGTCCGCGGGGGAACTCGGTGACGCTCACCGTCACGCCGGCGACGGGCGGAACGACGTACGTGCTCTACGCGGCGTTCACTGCTGCGGGCTGACGGGCCATCGTGCAGAATGACCGCATGAAGGCACTGCGGCGGAACTGGCTGCTCGCTGCCGCCACCGTCCTGGTGCTCGGCGGCGCGGTGGCCTACGCGGGCGTCGCGATCGCGGGGTACCAGTCGCGCGCGACGGCCACGGTCGGCGCGCCCACGCCCGGGCCGACGCTCCCCTCCGGTCCGCTGCTGGTCTTCCGCGACACGTCCCCCGGCGCGCACTACGGCCAGGTGGCGTCGGTGCCGTTGGCGGACCCGGCGGCCGCGCGCACCTCCACGGGCCTCGTCTGCGACCGGGTCTACGCCACCCACGAGAACCTGATGTGCCTCCGCACCCGGAGCGGGACGGTCACCAGCTTCACCGCGACGCTCTACGACGCGGCGGGCGACCAGTTGAAGTCGTGGCCGCTCCCCGGCTTCCCGAGCCGCACGCGGATCTCGCCCGACTCGACGCTGGTCGCCCAGACCTCCTTCGTCACGGGGTCCTCCTACGGGTCGGCCGCGTTCTCGACCGAGACCACGATCTCGGCGGTGAACGGCATCGACTACGGCAGCCTGGAGGCGTTCACACTGCTGGTGGACGGCCAGAAGCTGACCGCCGACCACGAGATCTGGGGCGTGACGTTCGCCTCGGACGACAACACGTTCTTCGCGACGGCGATGTCCGGCGGCCGGATCTGGCTGGTCAGGGGCAACCTGCGCGGGCGGACGCTCGTCGCCGTCAAGGACGGCGCGGAGTGCCCCTCGCTCTCACCGGACGGCACGAGGGTGGCGTACAAGAAGAACATCTCGACCACCGCGACGAAGCACTGGACGCTCGCGGTCCTCGACTTCGCGACCGGGGTCGAGAAGGAGCTGCCCATCCCGCCCTCCGTCAGCGTGGACGACCAGGCCGAGTGGCTCGACGACGGGACGCTGCTCTACGGCCTCGCCGACCCGGCGGCGCCGGGTGACAGCAACGTGTACTCGGTCAAGGCGGACGGGTCGGCTGCGCCCGCGCTGTTCCTCGCCCATGCCTGGTCGCCGTCGGTCGTGCGCTGAGCGCGGCGCCGCGCGGTCAGTCCTCCGCGAGCGGCTCGATGAGGGTCGGGTCGGACGGGTCGATCGTCCGCGAGTTGTTGACCCTGCGGTCCACCTCGTAGCTCGTGATGGTGGCCGCCACGGTCTCCGACTCGCTGCTCAGGAAGTCGACCATCCGCGCCTTTCCGGCCTCGTCCAGCTTGGCCGGGTCCAGGTAGTCGTCCCACGCGGAGCGCTCGAGGAAGACCGGCATCCGGTCGTGGATCTCGCCGGAGGCGTCGCGTGCCGGGCGGGTGATGATGGCGGCGGAGACCTGCCACTCGTCGCCGACCTTCCGGGCCGTGTACAGGCCGGCGGCGGCGAGCAGGCCGCCGTCGGCCGCGTGAAGGAAGTGCGCGTCCTTGCGGCCGGCCTCTCCCGTCCACTCGTAGTAGCCCCGCATCGGGACGAGAGCGCGGGAGGACGCGAACGCGCCCTTCCACATCCCGTTGCTGGCCACGGTCTCCAGGCGCGCGTTGAAGTTCGGCCGTTTGGTCTCGCGGATGAAGGCGGGGTGGAAGTCCCACGCGGCCGCGTCCACGGTGCGTTCCAGTTCGCCGGTGCCGCTGCGCACGCGCTCCCGCACGATGGGCACGGCGTCGGTCGGCGCGAGGGAGTAACTCGGTCGCCAGTCCCGGAAGTCGCCGCCGCTCGCGACGAACTCCTGGATCAGCTCATCGGTCTCCGAGTCGAGGGCGAAGCGTCCGCACATGACGGCAGCGTACCCGCTGCCACCGACGTGCGGTTCACCCGGCCGTTCACCCCTCCAATGAGGGTCTTACGGTTCTCCATGCGCTATGGCACTGTTCAAAGGTGAGTAAGACTCAGTCTGGGGGAAAGTGACGTGAGGATCTTCCGACCGCGCCCTCTGACGCGGCGCCCGAGGGTGACGGTGGTCGTCCCGCACTACAACTACGGCCGGTACCTGCCGATCGCGGTGGAGTCGGTGCTGGCCCAGGACGGCGTCGACGTCGACGTCATCATCGTCGACGACGCCTCCACCGACGGCAGCCTCGAGGTCGCTCGGCGCCTCGCCGCGACGGACGACAGGATCGCCCTGGTGGAGCACGAGGTGAACCAGCGGCACATCCGCACCTACAACGACGGGCTGTCGCGGGCGACCGGCGACTACGTCGTGCTCCTCTCCGCCGACGACGCGCTCACGCCCGGCTCCCTGACGCGGTCCGTGGCACTGCTGGAGGCGCACCCCGAAGTCGGGCTGGTGTACGGCGCCGTCGAGTGGTTCCACGGGGACCTCCCCGCCGTCGGCGACGCCCGCGTCTGGTGGCAGACCTGGACCGGCGAGGAGTGGCTGAGCCGGATCGTGCACCGCGGCAGGAACTCCATCGTCAACCCCGAGGTGGTCATGCGCCGCTCCGTCTACCAGCGGACCGGAGGCTACGACCTCGACTTCCCGCACGCCGCCGACATGTACATGTGGCTGCAGGCCGCGTCCTTCTCCGGCATCGGGTTCGTCGGCGGCCCCCGGCAGGCCTACTACCGGGACCACGGCGAGAACATGCACGCGACCGACTTCGCCGGAGCCACCGACGACATGACCCAGGTCCGCGACGTCTACGACCGCTTCTTCACGAGCGACGGCGCCGGGCTGCCGCAGGCTGCCCGGTGGCGGGAGGCCGCCCGGCGATCCGTCGCACGCGAAGCCCTCCTCCGTGCGGCGCTGCTCGAGTGCACGGGGGCTCCGCGGTCCGTGTCCGCCGAGCTGCGCGCGTTCGCCCGCGCGACCTACCCGGCGGCGGTCGGGTCGGCGGCGTGGCGGTGGAGCAGCCTCGCCTCCGACAAGAAGGGGTCCTTCGACTCCCCGCGACTGGTCCGCGCCGTCGAGAACACGCGCTGGAAGATCCGGTCGCGCCGACAGACGGCAGTGGGACTGTGAGCCAGAGCACCGGGATGGCCGACACCGAGCCCACGCTCCGCTCCCGTGCGGCGCGCGGCGCGGCCTGGAGCGGCGTCAGCACGATCGTCCTCCGGCTGGGCGGCCTGGTCGTGGGCATCGTCCTCGCCCGGCTGCTCGCCCCGGAGCAGTTCGGCGCGTACGCGGTCGCGCTGACGGTCCAGGGGATCCTGATCACCGTCGCGGATCTCGGGCTCTCGGCCGATCTCATCCGCTCGAACGAGCCGGACCGGATCGCACCGACCGTCGCGACGCTGGGCCTCACCGCCGGGACGATCACGATGCTCGCGACAGCGGCCTCCAGCATGGGGCTGGCGACGCTGCTGGGGAGCCCGGAGGCCGGGCCTGCCATCGCCGTGCTCTCGGTCACGCTCCTCCTGGCGGGCGGCACCGTGGTCCCGATCGCGATGCTGCAGCGGCGCTTCCAGCAGCGCGAGCTGTTCCTCGTCGGGGTGGCGGACTTCGTCGTTTCCACCACCGTGACACTGGTTCTCGTCGCGCTCGGCTTCGGTGTGATGGGCCTCGCGCTCGGCCGCGTGGCCGCGCAGTGCGTGTCCTCGACCATGCAGTTCCTCCTGGCGCGGGTGGTGCCCCGGTACTCGATCGACCGGACGGTCGTGAGAGGCGTGCTGGCGTTCGGCCTGCCGGTCGCGGCGGCCAACCTCCTGTCGTGGACCCTCCTCAACGTGGACAACATCGTCCTGGCCCGGGTGGCCGGCGCGACCGCGCTGGGGTACTACGTCCTCGCCTTCAACATCTCGAGCTGGCCGATGAGCGCGCTGTCCCAGGTCGTGCGCTCCATCTCGCTGCCGTTCTTCGCACGGTCGCGCGGCGGCAGCCATGCCTTCGCTGTCGTCACCGCCGTCGCGTGGGCCGGAGCGCTGCCGGCCGGGACGGTGCTCGCGGCGCTGAGCTTCCCGCTGATCGACGTGCTGTACGGCGCACGCTGGCTTCCCGGCGCGCCCGTTCTCGCCGCGCTCGGCCTGTACGGGAGCCTCCGGGTGGCGTTCGACATCTCCGCCGGGTACCTGTACTCCCAGGGCCGGTCGCGGCCGGTGCTCTGGATCCAGATCGTGTGGCTGGTCGCCCTGGTGGGCGTGATGATCGTGGCGACCCGGGCCTTCGGGATCCAGGGCGCCGGGTGGGCGCACGTGCTCGTCGCGGTCGTCGTCATCCTTCCCGCGTACCTGATCGCCCTGAAGCTCGCCGGCATCCGGCTCCTCGACCTCGCCCGCGCGGCGTGGCTGCCCACCGTCGCGGCGATCCCCGCGGTGGCTGCGGCCATCGTCTCCGCGGTGTACATCCATGACCCGATCGTCGCGCTGCTCGTCGGGGGCGGCGCGGCGGTCGTCCTCTACGCGCTCCTGGTCTGGCCCTGGCTCCGGAAGCAGCTGCGGGTGCTGCGCGCGCCCTCGGTCGCCGCGGAGGGCGCGTCATGACCGCGCGGCGGCGAGGCGAGCGGATCGCCCGCCTGGAGGCGACGTTCTTCGGAGCCGTCGTGTCGGCGACGGACCTCCTGCCCCCGCGTGTCCGGTACGGCTACGTCCATCCGGTGACCGCGCGGCTGTTCCAACGCCCGCTGGCGACCCTGGCCCCGGCGGGGACCCGTCCCACCGCGCCTGTCGTGCCCGCGCCGACGGATACGGAGGCGCCCACCCTCCGCTGCGCGCTGCTCACCGGCGCGATCGACATCGGCGGCATCGGGTCGGTCGTGGAACTGCTCGCCACGGCGCTGCCCGGCGCCGGGATGGCCACCGTGGTCGTCTGCTCGGAGGACGGCGCGCGCGCTGCTGCGCTGCGCTCGTGCGGCATCGATGTGGTCGTCGCGCCGACCGAGGCCGACGCCGCACGCGCGCTGCAGGAGACGGCGCCGGACGTCATCCAGCTGCACGGCGCGCCGGAGCCGCTGGAGGCCGCCGCTCTGGAGTCGGGGATCCCGAGCGTCCCAGTGCTCCACAACACGGAGATCCACTACTCCCGCGCGCGCTGGCGCCGCTTCGCCCGCGTGCTCGACGCCGCCCCGCTCGCGATCGCCGTGAGCGAGTCGGTGCGCGCGTTCCACGCCGCGCACGTGGACCCCGAGTCGGCCGCCCGCATCGTGGTGGTCCCCAATGCCGCGCCGTGGGAGGCGGCGCCGGACGACGCGGAGCGCCGCGCCGCGCGCGTCGCGCTCGCGGGGGCGCTCGGCGCCGACCTCTGCGACGACGTCGTCGTGGTCAGCCTCACCCGCTACGACGCGCAGAAGAACGTCGCCGGCCTGGTCTCCTCGTTCCTCGCCGCCGTGAGCGACGAGCGGATCCGTCTCGTCGTGGCCGGCGAGCCGTCGGACTGGGCGGAGCTACGCCGGGCCGACGTGATCCGGCGCAGCTCGGCCCGGGCGGACCGGGTGAGCCTCCTCGGCCGGTCGGACGCCCGCACCCTCCTCGCCGCGGCGGACGGCTTCGTGCTCGACTCGTTCTTCGAAGGCTGGCCGGTCGCCGCCACGGAGGCGGCGGCAGCGGGGCTCGGACTCGTGCTGGCCGACTTCGGCGGAGCACGCGAGCTCGTCGCCAGGGACGCCTCCCATTCGGTTCTGGTGCCCAACCCGTGCGGGTCGCCGGAGGGCGTCTCGGACGCGGTCGTGGCGCGGGCGCGCCGCCACTGCCGACACCAGGCGAACGCGACGGAGCTGGGTGCGGCCATCGACGCCGTGGCCGAGCGGGCGCGCGCGGGCTCGCGCCCGCGGCCCCCGGCAGCGGGCGCGCTGCTGGCCGCGATGGTCGACGGGCACGCGGCCGCTCTGCGGCGGGCCTCGGCACGACGTGTCGACTCGATGGGGGATCCCGATGAGCGCTGTGGGCGCGCTGGGCCGGTCCGTCCGGCGGTTCGGTTCGAACGCCGCGAAGGCGGCCGCCATCATGCGCGACGACGGCCCGCTCGTGCTCGCACAGCGGGCGACGAGGTTCGCGTACACGCGGCTCGACGCGGGTGTGCTCGCCGAACCGCTGCGGGACGCGGACATCGCGGACTCGACGCTGCTCGACCTCCCGGTTCCGGACACGCGGCCGCAGCGGCCGTCTCCGCTCCGGATCGGCTGGGTCACGATCCCGCCGAGCCCCGGGTCGGGCGGCCACACCACCCTGTTCCGGATGGTGGAGGCCCTCGAACAGGCCGGGCACACCTGCGAGCTCTACCTCTACGACCGCTACGGCGGCGACCTCCGGCAGCAGGAGCGCGTCATCCGCCAGTGGTGGCCGGGCCTGCGGGCCGGCGTGCACGACGCAGCCGACGGCATCGCCGGGGTCGACGCGGTCGTCGCTTCGTCGTGGGACACCGCGCACATCGTCGCCAAGCGGAGCGCCGCCCCGATGCGTCGGCTCTACTTCATCCAGGACTACGAGCCGTTCTTCTACGCCAGGGGCTCGATGTACTCGCTCGCCGAGGACACCTACCGGTTCGGCTTCCGCTGCATCGCGCTCGGCGACATGGTCGGCGACCTGCTGCGGTCCGAGGTCGGCGTCGAGGCGGACGTCACCGAGTTCGGCTGCGACACCTCCGTCTACCGGCTCCTGCCCGAGCGCAGACGGACCGGCGTCGTCCTCTATGCGCGGCCCGCGATCCCCCGCCGCGGATACTGGCTGGCCCGCCTGGCGCTGGAGCGGTTCCACGAACTGCGGCCCGACGTGGACATCCACCTCTACGGCGAGCGGGTGAAGGGGCTGACCTTCCCCGCGATCCAGCACGGGCGGCTGACCCCGGCGGAGCTCAACGAGCTCTACAACGAGAGCGTCGCCGGACTCGCGATGTCGTTCACGAACATCTCGCTCGTGGCCGAGGAGATGCTCGCGGCCGGCACCATCCCGATCGTCAACGACTCGCCGCACTCGCGGGCGGACCTGGTCAACGAGCACGTGGCGTGGGCGACGCCGACACCGCAGGGCATCGCCGCCGCACTCGCGGAGGCGGTGGCCCGGCCGGACATCGACACCCGCGCCGCCGCGGCCGCGCAGTCCGTGCGCCGGTTCGGCTGGAGCAGAGCCCAGGCGGACGTCGTCCGCATCGTCGAGCACGAGGTCTACGGGTCATGAACGGGGGAGAGGGAATGTCCGGAGGCGCAGACGCCCGGTCGCGGGCGCCGCACGTGCTCATCATCGTGGAGAACCTGCCGGTGCCGCTGGACCGCCGGGTCTGGCTGGAATGCCAGGCGCTCGTCGCGCGCGGCTACCACGTGAGCGTCATCTGCCCGAAGGGACCGGGCGACCCGGCCCGGCAGCACCTCGACGGCGTCGACATCTACAAGTACGCGCCGCCTCCCGAGGCGGAAGGCTTCCTCGGGTTCGCGTGGGAGTTCGCCTACTGCTGGGTGCACACGGCCCGGCTGTCGCTGGCGGCCTGGCGCCGCCGCCGCTTCGACATCATCCAGGCCTGCAACCCGCCGGACATCTACTGGCTGCTCGCGCTGCTGTGGCGCGTGCGCGGCGTGCGCTTCGTGTTCGACCACCACGACCTGAACCCGGAGCTGTTCGTCTCGCGCTTCGGGAGGCCGCGCGGCCTCGCGCAGAAACTGGAGTTCCGCGGCCTGCTGTGGCTGGAGCGAAGAACCTTCCACACGGCCGAGCGCGTCATCTCCACGAACGAGTCCTACAAGGCGATCGCGCTGCGGCGCGGGGGACGCCGGCCCGGTCACGTCACCGTGGTCCGGAGCGGTCCCGACACGCGCAGGATGCGTCCGGTCTATCCGGAGGATCCGCGGCCGGCCGACGGCATCGTGCTCGCCTACCTCGGGATCATGGGGCCGCAGGACGGCGTCGACCAGGTGCTGCTCGTCATGGACGAGCTGGTGCATCGGCGCGGGCGCACGAACGTGACGGCGACGCTGCTGGGCTTCGGGGACTGCCTGGAGGACCTCAAGGCGCAGTCCACCCGGCTCGGCCTCGACGACCACGTCACCTTCACGGGCCGCGTCGACCGGGTTGCCATCGCCGAGTACCTCAGCCGGGCCGACATCGGCCTGTGCCCGGACCTGAAGACGCCGCTGAACGACCTGTCCACGATGAACAAGACGATGGAGTACATGGCCTACGCACTGCCGTCGGTGTCCTTCGACCTGGCGGAGACCAGGGTCTCCGGGGGCGACAGCCTCCTCTACGTCCCGTCGGGCGACATCGCGGCGTTCGCTGACGCGGTGGAGCGCCTGATCGACGACCCGGGGCTCCGCGTGGAGCTCGGCAAGGCGGGCCGGGAGCGCGTCTCTTCGGAGCTGGACTGGCGCCCGCAGGCCGAGGCCTACGTCTCGGTCTTCGACGAGGTGTCCGGCTTCTCACGCCCGGGACCCGCCGTCCCCGACGACGACGGCCCCGCTCCGGCGGTCGACGCTCAGGGGCGACGCTACGTCGATCTCGACGGCGGCGACGAGTTCGACCGCTACCTCCGGGAACGGAGGGCCCCCTGATGAGGACACGTGTGCACGACCTCCTGGCCGAGGCGGCGGGGTCCGTCCCCGACCGTCCTGCGCTCACCTACAAGGAGACGACCGTCGCGTACGGGGACCTCTGGGAGCGGGCGCTGGCCGCCGGCGCCCAGCTCGCCGGGCTCGGACTCGAGCGGGGGGACCGGGTGGCGATCTACCTGGAGAAGCGCGTCGAGACGGTGGTCGCCCTCTTCGCCGCCTCCGTCGCGGACGCCGTCTTCGTGCCGATCAACCATGTGCTGAAGCCCGCGCAGGTCGGCCACATCCTGCGGGACAGCGGGGCGCGCGTCCTGGTCACCTCGGCCGACCGGCTGGGGCAGCTCGCGGACAGCCTCGACGGGACCGCGCTCGCGGACGTGATCGTCGTCGGCGAGCCCCGGACGGGGCCGCTCGACGGGCTCCGCGTGCACGAGTGGGCGGGCGAGCAGCCGTCGGGGGAGACGCCCTCCGCCCGCGCGATCGACGTGGACCCGGCGGCGATCCTCTACACCTCGGGCAGCAGCGGCCGGCCGAAGGGCGTCGTGCTCAGCCACCGCAACCTGATCGTCGGCGCGGAGAGCGTCAGCAGCTACCTCGGGAACACGCAGGACGACGTCATCCTGAGCGTGCTCCCGCTGAGCTTCGACGCGGGACTCAGCCAGGTCACGACCGCTTTCGCGGTCGGCGCCCACTGCGTCCTGATGAACTACCTCCTGCCGCGCGACGTGCCGCGGCTGTGCGCCAAGCACGGTGTCACCGGGATCACAGGTGTGCCGCCGCTGTGGCTGCAGCTCGTCGAGGTGCCCTGGCCGGACGGGACGGCCGCGCGCCTGCGCTACTGGGCCAACACCGGAGGCCGGATGCCGCGCACGATCCTCGACCGCCTGCGCTCCATCTTCACCGCGGCCGACCCCTACCTGATGTACGGGCTCACCGAGGCGTTCCGGTCCACCTACCTCGACCCCGCAGAAGTGGACAGGCGCCCCGACTCCATCGGCAAGGCCATCCCCAACGCGGAGGTGCTCGTGCTGCGCCCCGACGGGACCCCGTGCGCACCGGGGGAGGAGGGCGAGCTCGTGCACCGCGGCGCCCTCGTCGCGCTCGGGTACTGGAACGACCCGGTGCGCACCGCCGAGCGGTACCGGCCGGTGGAACGCCCGGGACAGGAGTGGCGCGCACCGGAGCTCGCGGTGTGGTCGGGCGACACGGTCGTCTCCGACGAGGAGGGTTTCCTCTACTTCGTCGGACGCACCGACGAGATGATCAAGACCTCCGGCTACCGGGTGAGCCCGTCGGAGATCGAGGAGGCCGCCTACGCCACGGGGCTGGTGCGCGACGCGGTCGCGCTCGGCGTCGAGGAGCCGGGACTCGGCCACCGGATCGTCCTGGTGGCCACCTCGGCGGCGGCGGAGCTGGAGTCGTCGGCGCTCTCCACCGCCCTGCGGCAGGTGCTGCCGCTGTACATGGTGCCGTCGTCGATCGACCTGCGCGACGAGCTGCCGCGCTCGCCCAACGGCAAGTTCGACCGGGTCCTGATGAAGGCGCAGGTGTCCGCATGAAGCCGCAGGAGCACGTCGCCGCGTTCGGGACGATCGACGGTGAGCTGCGCGTGGGAGGCGTCCCGCTCTCGCGCCTGGCCGCGCGCGTCGGCTCGACGCCGTTCTTCGCCTACGACCGCGGCCTGCTCGACGCGCGGGTCGAGCAGCTGCGCTCCGCCCTCCCGGCGCGGGTCGAGCTCAGCTACGCCATGAAGGCCAACCCGATGCCGGCCGTCGTCCAGCACCTCGCCTCGCGGGTGGACCGGATCGACGTGGCGTCGGGGCTGGAGCTGCGCACGGCGCTCGACTCCGGCATCCGTCCCGCGTCCGTGAGCTTCGCCGGTCCGGGCAAGACGCCGGCGGAGATCCGGCAGGCGGTCGCCGCCGGGATCATCGTCGAGGTCGAGTCGCCGACCGAGATCGAGCGCGTGATCGCGGCGGCGGACGAGCTCGGGCTGACGCCGCACGTCGCGATCCGGGTCAACCCCGACTTCGCCGTGAAGGGCTCGGGGATGCGGATGGGCGGCGGCCCCCAGCAGTTCGGCATCGACGCCGAGCAGGTCCCCGGGGTGCTGGCGGAGTACGCGTCGGCCGGGCTGGACGTGCGCGGCTTCCACGTCTTCGCCGGCTCGCAGAACCTCGACGCGGCGATCATCGCCGAGGCGCAGCGCCGCACCGTCGATCTCGTGAGCGACCTCGCCGAGCACCTGGCCTCGCCCGTGCGCTACGTCAACCTCGGCGGCGGGTTCGGCATCCCGTACACGGAGCGCGACCGGCCGCTGGAGCTCGAGACGGTGGCCTCCGCCCTCCACGAGCTGGTCGACGGGCCGCTGCGCGACCGGCTGCCGGAGGCCGTCCCGGTGATCGAGCTCGGCCGGTACCTCGTCGGCGAGTGCGGCGTCTACATCACGCGCGTCCTCGACCGGAAGGTCTCGCGCGGCAGGACCTACCTGGTGGTGGACGGCGGGATGCACCACCAGCTCGCCGCCTCCGGGAACTTCGGGCAGGCGATCCGCCGCAACTACCCCCTGGCCGTCGGCAACCGCGTCGAGGCGACGGAGGACGACGGCGTGACCGTCGTCGGCTGCCTGTGCACGCCCCTCGACCTGCTGGGCGACGACATCGTCCTGCCCGCCGCGGCGATCGACGACCTGATCGTCGTCTTCCAGCAGGGCGCGTACGGGCTCACCGCGAGCCCGACCGCCTTCCTCGGCCATCCCGCACCCGCCGAGGTCCTCGTCTGACACCGCCCGACCACAAGGAGAACCACTCATGCCCGACACCGAGAACGCCGTCCGCGAAGTCCTGATCGAGACCCTCGAACTCAACCAGGCCCCCGCCGACCTCACCCGCGACACCGCGCTGTTCGGCGCGCTGCCCGAACTGGACTCCTTCGGCGTCGTCCACCTCGTGGTCGCGCTCGAGGAGCGCTTCGACATCGTCATCGACGACGACGAGTTCGGCGCCGACCTCTTCGAGACCGTCGGCTCGCTGACCGATTTCGTCGACGCGAAGCTCGCCGCGTAGCATCATGGCCACCCCTGCCGTCCTTCCCGGAGTGCTCGCCTGGGCCTCCGGCGAGCTGCCTGCCGCGGTGCGGACGACCCTCGCGGGATCGGCCGAGACCGACGCCGGCGCGGCGCGCGTGGCGTACTGGGGACTGCGGCCCGTCGACGGGAGCTCGACCATCGTGCTCTCCCGGGTGTCCCGCCGGGCCACAGGCGCCGTTCCCGAACACGAGGTCGCGGAGCTGGTAGCCGGCGACCCCGGCGCCCTGTCCCGGCTGCTGCCTCCGTTCGCCGCGCAGGGCCTGCGCGAGGACGGCGTGGTCGTCGTGGCCGACTCGATGGGGTTCCGGCAGCTCTTCCACAGCGACCCGGCGGCCGGTGGCCCCGGGGTGCTCTCGACCTCCGCGTTGCTGGCGGGATGGACCCGCGGCGCCGAGCCGGACCGGGTCGCCCTCGCCGTGCAGTCCCTGCTCGGCTGGCAGTTGGGCCAGCGGACGCTGTTCGAGGGCGTCCTCAAGCTCGCTCCCGGCGCGACGGCGCACCTCGGGGCGGAGGGCGTCGCCGTGACGCCGCCCGATCGCGAGCCCGTCGATCCCCTTCCGTTCGAGCGTGCGGTCGCCGAGGCCGCGGACCTTCTGCGCACCTCGCTCGCCGCGCTGCTCGACGACGAGCCGGACGCCGTGCTGCAGCTCACGGGCGGCCTCGACTCCCGGCTGCTGCTGAGTGCCATCCCGGCCTCCCGACGCAGTGGGCTGCACGCGATGACCCTCAGCGTGCCGGGCAGCGGCGACGTCCCGATCGCCCGGGAGATCTGCGCCAGCTACGGCATGGTCCACGAGGTGCACGGCCTGACGGACCTCGGGGAGATCGATCCCGTGGAGGCGTGGGAGCTGTGCCGGGTGGCGGCCCTGCGCCTGGACGGGATGTCGGACCCGGTCGCCTACGCCGCCCTCGGAGTGGCCGAGCGGGCGTTCGACCAGGGCGTGCGCATCTCCGGCCTCGGCGGCGAGGTCGCCCGCGGCTTCTACTACGTGGGCAGGGTGCGGGACCGGAAGTACACGCGCGCGGACGCCGAGCAGCTCGCGTCGTGGCGCATGTTCGCCAACGAGGCCGTCGAACCCGGCCTGCTCACCGAGGACTTCTCGGCGTGGGCCAGGCAGGCCGCGAACCGCGAGGTCTACGCGGCGCTCCGGCGCGGGGGCGACGAGTGGTTCCGTGCGACCGACTCCCTCTACCTCCGCGATCGGATGCAGCGCTGGGCCGGGGCGACCGACACCGCGGTGGGATACCAGAGGGTCGTCGTGAACCCGATGCTGGACCACGAGTTCCTCCGGATCTGCGGCCGCCTCACGCCGCAGGACAAGGCGCACGCCCGCTTCCTCGCTGCGCTGCAGCTGGAGCTGGACCCCGAGCTGGGCAAGCGTCCCCTGGAGGGCCGGGCGAGCCCCGCAGCGCTGGCCCACCCGTCGGTGTGGGATCCGGTCGCCCAGACGCTGCGCACCGGCCGCCGGTTCGCCCGGAAGGCCCTCCAGGTCGCGAGCCGCGGCAACCGGCCCCCGGCCGGCGGCGACGTCCTCGCCCAGAAGGTCGTCGAGCGCTGGCGCGCGGACCCGGCAATCGTCGACCCGCTGCGGAGGAGCGACTTCGTGAGCGACGAGTGGCTGGACGGGATGATCGCCGCGACGGTGACGCCGCGTCCGAGCTCCGTGGGCTTCCTCACGAACGTGATCGTCGCGATGGAGGGGGCGGGCCGATGACCTCACCACTCCAGAAGCGTCAGCTCGCTGTACAGGTAGTCGATGTCGCCGGCCTCGAGGTCGCGGCTGCGGAACATCTTCGGACGCGGGCTGCGCTGGTCGACGCCGAGTCGCGGGCGGAAGCCGAGCGTCCGGCGCTCGGCCAGGGTCAGCGGGAGGCGGTGCCGGACGAGCAGGTGGGCGCCGACCCGCGCCCAGTGCCTGCGCAGCAGCCCGGTGTCCCCTCCGGCGTGGATCGGGGTCGCGAACAGTGGCAGGCCCTTGCGGCGGTCGCGGCGGACGATGAGGTACGCGTAGGCGCCGTCCTCGATGACCACGATGTGGCGGGAGGCCGGAGCGTCCCGGTGGTCGCGGTAGGTGACCGCGTCGGCGCCGCGCAGCGTCGCGGCGACGAGCGCGGGGTCGCTGCTGACCCGCACGGCGCGACGCCCGAACGCCGGCAGGTTCGGCGCGATCCGGGTCGCTGTGTCGAGGTGGACGAATCCGAGCCGCTCGTCGAGCGCGACGACGTTGCCGCTCGGCGACAGGTCGGTGAAGTCGAAGCCGGGCTGACGCAGCAGGGCGCGGATCAGCCGGAGGCTGTCGGCCCGGAAGTCGGGGAGGACGCAGAAGGCGGCGAGATTGCAGAAGCGCCTGGACTCCCCCGCAGCTCGCGCTCGGAGTAGACGGCGACGTACGCGCCGACGATCCCGGCCGGAGTGACCAGCTGGAACCCGTGATTGGGCGCGTCGACCTGCCACGGCGGCGACAGCAGGGTGAGCCACGTGCCGACCGGCACCCCCGGGTTCAGGTTCGCGTGCAGGAACGACGCGACAGCGGCGGCGTCGTCCGCCTCGATCGGGCGGAGCTCGGCGCGTTCGGCTGGCATGGCCCGTATCGTACCGGCACCCCGGTGCCGCCGGCCGGCATTCCGGGTCCGCAGGACGCTCCGGCGTCCGCTCGCCCGCAGTTCCGCGAGGGATCCGAGCTGCCGAGCGTCGTGATCGCCGCCCACGACGAGGAGGCCGTGCTGGGCGCGTGCCTGCGCTCGCTGCTGAGCGAGGGCGTCGAGAGGGACCGGATCGTCGTCGTGGCGAACGGGTGCAGCGACCGGACGGCGGAGGTCGCCCGCGACCACGGCGTCGTCGTCGTGGAGCGGGAGGAGCCGGGCAAGGCCGCAGCTCTCAATGCGGGGGACGCCGTCGCCCACGGCTTCCCCGGATCTACCTGGACGCGGACATCGTGCCGCCCGCCGGTTCGCTCGCGGCGCTCGTCGCCGCGTTCGTCCCCGGCGTGCTGGCGACCTTCCCCGGCCGGCGGCTGAACGTCGCAGGGCGGCCCTGGCCGGTGCGGGCCTACTTCTCGATCAACGAGCGTCTGCCGGTGTTCCGCGATGGGCTCTTCGGGCGCGGGATGATCGCCGTCTCCGAGGAGGGGCGGGCTCGGTTCGCGACATTCCCCGAGCTGGTCGCCGACGACCTCTTCCTCGACGCGCAGTTCGGCGCCGCCGAGAAAAGGGAGGCCGCAGAGACGACCGTCGTGGTCGAGGCGCCCTACTCGACGCGGCAGCTGATCGCCCGCCTGGTCCGGGTGCGCAGAGGCAATCGCCAGCTCCGCTCCGCCGCCGTCGACGGCACCGTCGACGGGGCGGTCCGGCCGCCGGATCGCTGGGCGTGGCTGCGCGAGGTGGTCGCGCCGCACCCCCGGCTCTGGCTCGCGGCGATCCCCTACGCGGCCATCACCGTGTACGCGTCCCTCCGGGCGCGGAGGGCGCCGCGCGCCGACGCGTGGGGACGCGACGAGAGCACGCGCCGGTCGCCCGGCACGGACGGGGGAGGGCGCTCCTCATGATCATCAACTTCTGCTTCCACGGAATCGGCTCCCCGCGCAGGAGCGCGAGTCGGGTGAGAGCGGCTACTGGGTGTCCCAGCGGATGTTCCTCGACCTGCTCGACGAGGTGGTGCTGCACCCGAACGTCCGGCTGAGCTTCGACGACGGCAACCGCTCCGACGTCGAGATCGCGCTCCCCGCGCTCGTCGACCGCGGGCTCACCGCCACCTTCTTCGCCCTGGCCGGGAGGCTCGACGATCCGGCGAGCCTCAGCCCGGCGGACCTGCGGGCGCTGCGCGCGGCCGGGATGCGGATCGGCAGCCACGGCTGGCGTCACGTGCCCTGGCGACGGCTGTCCGCCGCCGACACGGAGCGGGAGGTGGGGGAGGCGCGACTCGTGCTCGCCGAGGCCAGCGACGGGCCGGTGGACGAGGCCGCCCTGCCGCTCGGACGCTATGACCGGCGGCTGTTGGAGCGGCTCGGCCGCGCCGACTACTCGGTGATCTACACGAGCGACCGCTTCCCCGCGAAGCCCGAATCGTGGATGCAGGCGCGGTACAGCGCGACCACGGACTCGACAGTGGACGGGACGAGGCGGATCTTCACGCACACCCCGGGTCTCCGGGACGCCTGGCAGATCGCTTCGAGCCTCGCGAAGCGAGTGCGGTAGGACAGCCGATGCGATATACAAGACCAACGAGCGATCCGGGGGCCACCCCGGCGTCGCCGCACGCTCAAGGGGGTGCCGGCTCGTGACGATCCGGGAAGTCCTTTCGGCGATGGGCCGCCGCTGGTACGCGCCCCTCGGCGTCCTCGTCGTGGGAGTCCTGCTGGTCGCCTTCTTCGCGCGTGACGGCGGCGGCTACACCACGAAGACCATCGTCACGTTCCTGCTGCCCGCCGCGACCAGCCTCTCGCCGAGCAACGGAGCGAGGGACACCAGTGTCATCACCTTCGCCCGTGCGGTCGCGGCGGAGGTCAACAACGGGGACGAGTCGACGAGCTACTCCTCCGACGACTCCCCTACTACGGTGCGGGTATCCGTCAGGGCGTGCTGCTGGACGTCCCGAACGACGGCAACCAGTGGTACGCGAGCTACACGCGTGCGGAGATCGACGTGCAGATCGTCGGCCGCACGCGCGAGTGGGTCGAGCAGCAGCAGACCGCGGCGGTGGAGGGCATCCTCGCCTCGTCCCGGCGCCTGCAGGAGGCCCTCGGCGCGAAGCCGGCCGGGTACATCAGCGTGGCGGTCTCGCCGCTGACCCTCGCGATCACGCGGGTGTCGCCCACGCGCAGCGATCAGGTCGAGGCCGTCGCGGCGATGCTGCTCGCCGTGGTCATCGTGAGCGCCTGGACCTCCGTGACCGTGGACCGCCGTCTCCGCCGTCGCTCGCCGAGCGTCCGGATTCCGCGTTATCAGAAGGCAAAGATGGGAGGCTCCCCGACATGAGCCTGATCGCTACCCTCCGCATGCTGTGGCATCGGTGGTACATCACCTTCCCCGGCTTGCTCCTGGCCGGCCTGTGCGCTGCCGGCATCTGGTACACGGTGCCGCCCAGTTACGAGCGCAGTGCGACGGAGCTGCTGCTGCCGGGCAAGAACGACTACCCTGTCGGCTCCAACCCGCTGCTGTACGTCGGGGGCCTCACCTCCTCCGCGGATGTGCTCACCCGCGCGGTCAGCGCGGACAACGTGCTCAAAGAGGTGACCAAGGACCATCCGGGAACCGACGTCACCGTGCAGCGGGACGGGTCCACGAGCACGCCGCTCATCGTGATCACCGTGACGTCGAAGACGAACGCCGACGCGCGGGACGTGCTGTCGGCGATGGTGGCCAGGACGGCGAGCGAGCTGTCGGCCCTCCAGGAGAGCCAGCACATCAAGACGACCGACCGGATCACCGTCGAGCCCATCACGGTGGCCACGAAGAGCACCCTTCAGCAGCGGACGCGCCTCGTGCTGACGGTGGCCGCCGGCGCGGCGCTCGCCGCCCTGGCCCTGCTCATCGCTGCCCTGACCGAGGGGCTGTCGCGGAAGCGCCGCCGTCGCGCGGATGCCGTGGAGGCGTCCGCTGCAGACGGCCTGGCCGACGACGGCCCCGCCGACGACGGCCCGGTCGACGCCGGCCCCGCCGACGACGCCCCGGCCGTCGCCGCCCCTCTGCCGACGGTCCGGCCGTCGTCCGGCTTCCCGACGCGCCGGAGGAGCCGGCCCTCGGCCGCCGATCGGTCGCGGGCGCCGTCCATGACGACGCGGAGAGCGTGACGGTCCCGCCGTCACGCGGCGACGTCTCAGAGCCCCACCCGCGATGACCGCCATCGGGGAGCGCAGGACGAACGCGTCGCGCCGCGGGCGGGCGCAGCAGCCGCCCCGCGGCCGCGACCGGTTCGGCGCGGTCACGCTGCTCACGGTCTACCTGGTCCTGCTCTTCGCGATTCCCTCGAACGTGACGATCGACGCCCTCAACTCGCTCGGCCGCCCGTCGCTGCTGTGGGGAGTCGTCCTGATGGTCTTCTGGACGCTCTCCCGGCTGCAGCGCCGACGCGGCGACCCGCGGCCGATCCGCCAGCCCGTGCGCTTCGCGTTCGCGCTGCTCTTCGTGATCGCCCTAGTCAGCTTCACGGCAGCCCTCCTGCGCGGCCAGCCGGCCGACCAGGTCAGCCCGGCCTTCACCGCGCTGGTCCGCCTCATGTCGTGGGCCGGCGTCGTGCTGGTGGCCGTCGACGGCATCCGCACGATGACCGACCTCGTCCGCATTACCCGGCGAATCGCGATCGCGGCCGGACTGCTCGCCGCGCTGGGAATCCTCCAGTTCCTCACCAAGCAGACGATCGTCGACTTCTTCAACCTGATCCCCGGGCTGTCGAGCTCCGGCGGCGGCGTCGTCGAGCGCGGCGGCGTGACCCGGGCGTCCGGCACCGCGATCCATCCGCTCGAGTACGCGACCACCCTGATCGGCGCCTTCCCGCTCGTCATCGCCGCCGCGATCTCGCACGGCTTCCGCTGGCACCACACGAAGGTGATGCTGCGCTGGTGGGCGCCCGTCGCCGCGATCGTGATCTCGGCGCTGGTGGGGGTGTCCCGTTCGGCGATCATCGGATTCTTCATCGCCGCGCTCGCCATGATCCCGGCCATCCCGCGGCGCTACCGGGCAGGCGTGGTGACGGCGGCCGTGCTCCTGATCGCCGTGGTGATCGCCTCGCTCCCCGGACTCCTCTCCCAGACGGTCGCGCTCTTCACCGGCGCTGGGACGGACCCGAGCACCCAGTCCCGGGTCGGCGGACTCGACCGCGCGCCCGAGTTCATCGGCGCATCGCCCCTGTACGGCGTCGGGTTCGGCACATTCCTCCCGCGGTACTACATCTTCGACAACGCCTGGGTGCTGATCACCGTCGAGCTCGGCGTCCTCGGCGTGGCGGCGCTCGCCGGCGTGGTGCTGTCGTCCGTCTGGAGCGCCTGGGTCGCCCGCCGACAGTCGGGCCACGACGACGTCAGCCTGCTCGGCTACTCGCTCGCCGTCTCGATGCTGGCGATGGCGGTCATGTTCACGTTCTTCGACGGACTGTCCTTCCCGATCAGCGCGGGCATGTTCTTCCTGGTCGCCGGACTGTGCGGCAGTCTGCGCAACATCGGCGCGACGGACGCGTGGCTCAACGCGGACGGACGGCCGCGCCGGGACCTGGCCGAGGGCAGCCGCGTCCCGGCAGCGGACGAACAGGTCCTCAGAGCCGAACGCCCTCGAGCCACTCGGGACCGCGCGCCTGACGCATCCGGATCGGGTTGACCAGGTCCCGGATCGCTGCGCGGCTGGTGGGCTTGCCCAGAAGCGCGCGGCTGCCCTCGCGGACCACCAGGGCCAGCCAGACCAGGCCGGTCGCCGCAGGGCCGTGCCGCATCCGGAACAGGCGCAGACGGTTCGCGACGAGCAGCGACCATTGCCGCGGGGAGGTCGCGGACCCGCCCTCCAAGTGGGTGGCGACAGCCGCAGGCTCGTACCACGTCATCAGGCCGTTGTCCCGGGCGCGGAGATCGTACTCGGTCTCCTCGGAGTACAGGAACAGCGACTCGTCCCACTCGCCGCACACACGCCAGCACTCCGCCCCGACGAGCTGGGTCGAGCCTTCCGCCCAGTCCGTCGCCTGGGCGGTCGTGTAGGCGGCGGGATCCGTCACCACCTCGCCGAGGGACGCGATGCGGCCGACGTGCTCCGCGCCGACCAGGGCGTCGGCCCAGGTCCGCAGAACCGACGGCTCGCGGCGCATCGACCAGATCAGTTCCCCGTGCTGGTCCACGAGCCGGGGGACGACGATCCCCACCCCGTTCCCGAGGCCCTCGAACAGCGTCCTGACGCACCCGGGACCCAGGCGCACGTCCGCATTGAGGATGAGGTAGGCGTCCTGATCGCCGGCGGCGCGGACCGCCGCGTTGACGCCGCCGGCGTAGCCGAGGTTCCCGCCGGTCCGGACGACCAGCGCCTCGGGCGCCCAGCGGGCGATCTGCTCCAGCGTGTCGTCCTGCGAGCCGTTGTCCGCGAAGACGAGAGAGGAGTCCGTCCCCGCCGTGCCCTCGGGCACGGCGGCGACGAACTCCTCGATCAGGGGCCCGCTGTTATAGGTGACCACGCAGAGCGCGATGCGCGGCTCGGGCATTCATTCCTCCTGTGGAGACCTGGCCGCCCGACCGGGGACGGGCGAATACCAGAAATCTCTCACGTTTCGGCAATGTTGAGAAGGGTCTCGCGACCCCCTGCTCAGTTGGCAGCGGCGACCTGCGTCCCGTCGTCGTACTGGTTGTTCGACCAGACGTTGCCGGGAGCAGCGGTGTCGAAGGCCGTGATCGGGCCCCACCAGCCACAGACGCGCTGGCCGTTGCTGCCCGGCTGGGCGCCGCGCTGCCAGATGTTGCCGGTGAACGTGATGTTCGCGGTCTGTCCGGAGTACGGCTTGCCGCCCGTCGACCCGCCGTAGGAGCAGTAGCCGCCCGAACCGGCCATGATGAGGTTGTTCTGGATCACGTCGTTCGTGACCGGGTCGAAGTCCGGGTATCCGGTGATCGCCGCCGAGCAACCCGCGTCCGGCGCCACATCGGGTGCGGTGCACGCGATGGTGTTGTGGATCAGGTGGCTGTTGGTGTTGTAGCGGATTCCGGACTCGTGGTAGACGCCCGTCTTGTCGGTGAACTGACCGGCGACGTACGAGTCCTGCACGGTGCAGTTCGCGTAGCAGTTGATCGACCGGTTGCCGCCGGTCACGTTCACGCGCGTCGCCGTGAAGTTCGCGTCACCGATGCCGGTTCCCGCCTGGTTGCCGACGTTCACCGAGCTGTCGCTGATGGTGAACGATCCGGAGCCGGCGGAGTCGGAGTAGACCGTCCCGTTGATCTGCGAGCGCGAGATCACGACACCCTTCGCCTGGACGGTGAGGGTGCAGTTGATCGTCTTGGCGTCGATGACCGTGTTCGCGGTCTGGATGGTGCACGGCCCGGTGTAGGGCGTCAGCGCGGTCCCGGTCGGAACGCCCGTGGTCGCCGCCGACGGGAAGCTCCGGCCGAGCACGGTCGTGCCTCCAGCCGTGGGCGCCGGGGTGGGCGTGGCCGTCTGGGTCGGCGTCGGTGTCGGCGTCGGCGTGTTCACCGGAGCGGGCGCGGTCGTCTGCGTCGGCGTCGGCCGCGGGGTGGCGGTGGCGGCGGGCGTCGAGCTGGACGTCGCCGCGGCCGCACCGGTCGGCGAGAACACGATGTCCGCCATGTAGTTGGAGCCCTTGTAGGTGCTCGTCGGCTGCGCGTTGGTCCGGCTGTAGGTGAAGACGCCCGCGTTCGCCGGCAGCGAGAAGCCGCCGCTGACGCGCGCAGCGTTCAGCGTGTTCTGGGTGACCGCGTACGAACCCTTCGTGGCCAGGTACGAGGCGACGTAGGTGGTTCCCTTGGTCAGCGCGACCGGCTTGGCGAGGGGGACCGTGTGCCAGCCGACCGTGCGGTCGGTCGGAACGGAGGCGGTTGCGAGCGCCGCTCCGGACGCCGACCACAGGGTGGCCGTCGTGATGCCCGAGTCCTTCGGGCCCTGGTAGTACTGGAGGGCGGTGATGTTGCCCGCCTGGTTCGGCGAGAACTTCACGCCGAGCACCACGGAGTTGGTGTCGGAGGCCGCAGCGATGCGGGGGCTCAGGTCATCCGAGAAGATACCGGTCGTATCGGCTTTCGCAGCTGCGGAGCCGATCGCGAGGGCACCTGCGGTGACCGCGATCGTGGCGAGTGCTGCTGCACCGGCCATCAATCCTCGATTTTTGCGCGCGGACAGTCTGTGCCGTGGCATGTCGGACATAGGGGGATCTTCCGTTCGATTGGGTGAACCGCACGGGGTTCACTTCTGTCGTCTGGGCGGGTGGGGGTTTTCCCGGCGTGTCGGGACGCCGGTTGAGGCCATAGTAGGGGCCGCTATATCAGGTCGCAAACGGATAACAGACCGAATGATCGACCCCAGTTCGGGGATGCTCCGGCGCCGGAGGCGGGGACGGGGAGGTGGCGCCAATGGCCCAGCGGAGGGCGTGCGTCCGAGCCCGGCGGTCGCGGACCACCGGCGGCAGGATCTCGAGCGACTCGATTAACATGGGATTCCCCGGATGTGCACCCCTCAGTTCGCCGGTTCCCTCTCCTTCCCGGCGGCGACGCTGACCCGAAGGAACACGATGATCCAGCTGAAGATCAGCACCGCCGCGACCAGTTCCACGGCCGTCAGGTTGTAATACCCCACAGCGAAGAACAGCGTGACCAGCACGATGACGCCGATGAACACCCAGCCGAGCACGTAGAAGGTGCGGGGGAGGTGGGGCATCGCCCAGCGGATGCCGACCGCGAGCACGCAGAAGACGACGGCCATCCCGGTCGCCGCCGTGTTGTGCAGCAGGAAGAAGTGGTTGACCGGGAAGAGCCCGACGCAGGCGAGCATCGCGCCCACGATCACCAGCGCGGCGCGGACCTGCAGCTCGCCGCGCGACGGGCGCCGGCGGGTCCCGCTGTCGGTGGCGTACCGGGCGATGGCGGTGACGAGGATGCCGCCCACGATCACTGTGATGTTGAAGGTCGCCGACGACCAGTCGTCCGTGATGCCCAGCACACTGAGGTTCTGCTTCCACCAGTGCGGGTTGGAGGCCGTGAGCATGCTCGTCAGCGCGCCGACGACGAGGAACACCGCCAGCACCGCCGAGAGCAGCAGCGGGTTCATGTTCGCCGCCGCGAGGAACACGTAGTAGCCGGTGACCGCGGCCGCCGTGCCGACCAGCAGGGTGGCCGGGATGGCGAAGACCTGGGCGTCCTGGAAGCTGCGGGAGAGCACGTCGCTCAGCACGGTCCAGAGCAGCAGCACCACGACGGCGTGCGCGACCGCGATGGCGAGCGAGTCGAAGACCTCGATCGCGGCGCCGATCCGGGAGCGGTGCTCCTTGGGGCGGCTGTACCAGGGGATGCTCCAAGTCGCGACCCGACCGCCGCCGTACACGACCAGCGTCACGGCGCAGCACGCGATCGCCGCGAACTGGCCGACCGAGCCCGCACCCGCGATGGAGAGGTTGTGGCCGGCGAAGACGAAGAAGGCGATCAGGCAGACGGCCACGAACGCGACACCTCCCGCGCCCAGCGCCAGCGACTCCACGGAGGCCGCGTGCAGCCGGCGGGAGAGTCGATCCGCTGCGCCGTGCTCGCCGACGCCGTGTTCCGAGACGGCTTCCCTCATGGTCTGAGTTTAGGCAGCGGTCACCGCCCTGGTCAGGGGCTGGTCTGCGCACCCGCGCCTTCAGCCGAAGCACCCTCAGTTCGAGCGGGTCAGCTCGATGAGCATGCTCCGGTGGGTCGGGACGGTGCGTCCCGTCGTGTGGAAGCCGAGCGCCTCCAGATCGCCCAGGCTGTAGCTGTGCAGGCGGCCGTCCACGTCGTTCTCGATCAGCCACACCCGCGTGACGCCGTCGAAGCGGCCCCGCTCGGCGGCCTGGGGGACGGTCCAGACCCTGTCGGCCCAGCCGATGTTGTGCGTGTATGCGGTCCGGAGCGTCGGGTCGCCGATCCCTGTGAAGCCGGCGGGGTAGGTGCGCATGGCGAGCCGAGGCCGCTGCGATGGGCGGGTCGACTCGTCGAAGACGACGGCGTCGCCCGGCTGCCGCACCGACGCCATCGCGCTGCTGACCTCCGACCAGTCCGAGTCGTTCTTGGAGTACGGTCCGCGCTGACCCAGGTACGCCGGGGTGCTGATCGCGATGAACAGCAGCGCGCCTGCGCCCGTCGCCGCGACGGCCGGGATCGGGCCGCGTCGCGCGACGAACCGGCCGAGGACGAGCAGACCCTCGGCGATGAGCAGCGCCGCCGCCGGGGCGGCGAACGTGGAGTAGCGCCCGGTGTACATCGGGAAGACGAGGTTGATCAGCAGCATCGCCCCGGTCGGCAGGATGAGCCACGTCGCTCCGACGAGCGTGGCGCTGACGGGTACGGGGCCGACGGGTACGGGGCCGACGGGCCGCGAAGCCCGCGACTCCCGTCCCCAGCGGCTGCGCACCCACGCGCCGATCGCGAGCAGGATCAGCGCCCAGGCCACGAGCGCGAGCCAGCCGTTGTCGAACCACGGCTGCCACACCAGGCTCGCCGGGTCCTGGGGCTGGTCGGCCAGGTAGCCGATCTGGCTGCGCTCGAAGTAGGCGAGCAGGGCGAGCGGCGCGAGTGCCACCAGCACGCAGCCGGTGGCGATCAGCCAGGCCCGCAGCGTCGGCCGGGACGCCCGGGACAGGAGCAGGATGCCGAGGTGGGCGAGCAGCAGCGACGCCGTATAGAGGAAGAGGTACGAGGTGAGGGCCATGCCGGCCGCGTAGACCGCCCAGCAGGCGCGGCGCACCGACGATGGCGCCGTGCGTCCGCCGCCGTCGATCAGCCAGACCAGCAGCAGGGTCAGCCAGGCCGCGGCGGCGGCGGTGAACGCGAACGACCGCGCCTCCTCGCCCGCGTAGGTCATGCGCGGGAGGACGCAGGCCACGAGCCCGGCGACGATCGCCGCCGTCGGGCCGCCCCGGCGCCCGGCCAGCAGCGTGACAGCCGCGACCGCGAAGCCGATGGCCACGGCGCTCGGCAGGCGCAGGGCGAACGGGCTCTCACCCGCGAGCCGGATCCAGCCTTGCATGCCGAGGTAGTAGAGCCCGTGCACCGCGTCCACGTGGAACAGCATCGGGATGAGCGTGGACACCGGTCGCCTCGCCGACAGCAGCGTGGCCGCCTCGTCGCCCCAGAGCGACGGGATCCAGCTCCCGGCCGCGCAGATCACGGTGGCGACCAGGCCGAACGCCACGGCGACGATCCGCGGCCGGACGGCGTCCAGTGGCGGTGCGGCGGTCTCGCGCTCTGTCGCTGTCAGCGCGCTCATCCCACCCCCGCCTCTCTCCACGCATGTACCGGAACCAGCCAACCAGACCTGTCCGGGGAGACCCTGAGGGTCCGCTGCGGAACCACATATTTCACCGGATCGACCTTCCGCCAGGTGGAAGGGGCGGAATCTGGATCCCGGGTGGCGGGCGCACTCGCCCTGCCGCCCGGGATCCGCCCACACACGCCGGGAAGACGGGGTGTCCGTGATCCACGCTCCGCCGCATCCAGCGTGCTGAAGGGAACAGTACGTGGCCGCGCGAATCCGGGGCAGGGGATTAACGCCGCGCTCCAGTGGTGGTACGGGCTACAGCTCCCCGCGCCGCGCGCCGGCCCAGAGGTCGACGCCCGCGTCGACGGCGAGGTCGTCGATCGCGGCGAGCTCCTCCGCCGAGAACTCCAGGGACTCCAGCGCGCCGACGTTCTGCTCGAGCTGGGCGACGCTGCTGGCGCCGATGACCAGTGAGGTGACGCGCGGGTCCCGCAGCGCCCAGGCCAGGGCGAGCTGGGCGAGCGACTGCCCGCGGCGCTCGGCGATCGCATTGAGCCCGCGCAGGCGCTCAGCCGCCTCGTCGGTGAGCCAGTCCGCGTCGAACGAGGTGCCGGCCGCGGCGCGGGAGCCCTCCGGCACGCCGTCCAGATACTTGCCGGTCAGCATCCCTTGGGCCAGCGCGGTGAAACCGATCACGCCGACGCCCAGCTCGCCGGCGGCGTCGAGCAGTCCCTCGGTCTCGATCCAGCGGTTCAGCATGGAGTAGCTGGGCTGGTGGATGAGCAGCGGCGTGCCGAGCTCGCGGAGGATCTCCGCGGCGCGCCGGGTGTCCTCCTCGCCGTAGGAGGAGATGCCGACGTAGAGCGCCTTCCCGCTGCGGACGGCGGTGTCGAGCGCCTGCATGGTCTCCTCCAGCGGCGTGCTCGGGTCGGGCCGGTGAGAGTAGAAGATGTCGACGTAGTCGAGGCCGAGCCGGGACAGCGACTGATCCAGGCTGGCCAGCACGTACTTGCGGCTGCCGCCGCCCTGGCCGTACGGGCCGGGCCACATGTCCCAGCCGGCCTTGGACGAGACGATGAGCTCGTCGCGGTACGGGCGCAGGTCCTCCTGCAGGATGCGGCCGAAGTTGATCTCGGCGGCTCCGTAGGGAGGCCCGTAGTTGTTGGCCAGGTCGAAGTGCGTGATCCCGAGGTCGAACGCGCGGCGGACGATCGCGCGCTGCGTCTCGAACGGGCGGTCGTCGCCGAAGTTGTGCCAGAGTCCGAGGGACAGCGCGGGCAGGTCGAGACCGCTGCGACCGGTGCGGCGGTACAGCATCCGGTCGTAGCGGGACGGGTTCGGTACGTACGTCATGTCACCAGCCTTGCCGACGGGAGCGGGTTCGTCCAACACGGGACGGCGATGCGATTGTGCCGATCCGCGGATGAGTCGAATGTCAAGGGGTCAATGGACCTTTCCCGGGCGCGGACAATCGTGGAATGCAGGTGGACCAGATTCACAGCAGCATCCGTCGCCCCGACCCCCTACGGGACGACGTCCAGCACGCTCCCGTGCGATCCCCCGGCCGGGAGCAGACCCCGGCGGGCGATCTGACCCCCGGCCGGGAGTGGCTGGGGCTCGGCGCTCTGCTCGCCGCCGTCTCGCTCGCCGTCCTCGTCCCGCTGAGCGGGATGCAGGCGGGCGTCGCGCTCGGCGCCGCCGGGCTGGTGCTGCTGTTCCTGCTCGGGATGGGCGTCGCGCGCGCCGCCGTCCCCTCCGGGCGCGTGCGGCTGATCGCGCTGGGACTGCTGTTCTGCGCGATGGCCGGGGTCGCGCTCGCCGGGGTGGTGCTCTCGGCGGTCGCCGCGATCGGCTGAGGCGGCGCTAGCTCCTCGACGCCCCGCGCCGCATCCATCCGACGATCGCGGTGATGATGAAGAAGACGATCCCGAGGATCGCGAGCCAGATGAGTCCCTTGACGGCGAAGCCGAGGATGGCCAGGACGAGCCAGATCACGAGCAGGACGATTATCAGAGCAATCATGATCACACCGAACTCCTCGCACGAGGGTTCGTCAACGGGCCGGGCGCCCTGTCCGTGGGGATAGCATCCCCGGTATGCACGATGTCGTCGCCGCCCTGAGCGAGGTGCTCCCTCCCGCTTCGCTGCTCACCGAGCCCGCCGGGCTGGAGCGCTACCGGCACGACGACGCCGAGTGGGCGGACTCCGCCACCCCCGCCGCGGTCGTCCTCGCCGCCTCCGCCGAGGAGGTCGCCGCGGCCGTGCGGGTCGCGGCCGAGTGGGGCGTCCCCGTCGTCCCGCGCGGTGCAGGGACCGGCCTGTCCGGCGGGGCGAACGCGATCGCGGGCTGCGTCGTCGTGTCGCTGGAGCGGATGACCGCGGTGCGCGAGCTGAACGTCGAGGAGCGGTACGCCGTCGTGGAGGCCGGCGTCATCAACGACGACCTCCGGCGCCACGTCGCCGCCTACGGCCTCCGGTATCCGCCGGACCCGGCCAGCCAGGCCATCAGCACGATCGGCGGCAACGTCGCCACCAACGCGGGCGGCATCTGCTGCGTGAAGTACGGCGTCACCCGCGACTACGTGCTCGGCATGACCGTCGTGCTCGCCGACGGCTCCATCGCCCGGCTCGGCCGCACGACCGCCAAGGGCGTGACCGGCTACGACCTGACGGCACTCATGGTCGGCTCGGAGGGCACCCTCGGCATCGTGGTGGACGTGACGGTCAAGCTCCGGCCCATCGGCGGCCGGGAGGAGCGCGCCGTCATCGGCTACTTCCGGTCGCTCACCGACGCCGGTCGGGCGGTCGCCGCCGTCTCCGCCGCGGGGATCGTGCCGTCTGCGCTCGAACTCATCGACCGGATGTGCCTGCACACCGTCGCCGAGTGGCAGGGCTGGCGGCTCCCGGAGCATGCCAACGCCCTCCTGCTCGCCTCGGTCGACGAGGTCGGCGCGTCGGGGAGGAGCTCGCCGGCCGTGTCGCCGAGCTGTTCCTCGCCGCGGGCGGAGCGGACGTGGAGCGCGCGACCGACCCGGAGGAGGTCGCCCGGCTGTTCCTGGCCCGACGGCTGGCCTACCCGTCGCTGGAGCGGCTCGGCCCTGTGCTCACCGAGGACGTGTGCGTGCCGCGCTCGGCCGTGCCGGAGATGTTGGCCCGCATCGAGCGGATCGCGACCGACGCCGACGTGGTGATCGCCAACATCGCGCATGCGGGCGACGGCAACCTGCACCCGCTGATCATCGCGCCGGAGGGCGACGACGCCGCCAAGGAGCGCGCGAAGGCGGCGTTCGACCTCATCGTGGCGTCATGCCGCGAGCTCGGCGGCACGGTGACCGGCGAGCACGGCGTCGGCCTCCTCAAGCTGCCGGGGGCGGCGGCGGAGCTGAGCCCGGTCGTGCTGCGCATGCACGCGGCGGTGAAGCACGCGCTCGACCCGCAGGGCATCCTCAACCCCGGGAAGGCGTTCCCGGCTCCGGCCGCCGCATCCTGACCGCCCACCGATGTGAAAGGCGCCCCCATGCCCTCCCTCACCGCCGACGACGGCGTCCGCCTCGACTACACCGAGTACGGCGACCCGGCCGGCCGTCCCGTCGTCCTGCTCGCCGGCTTCAAGGCCCCCGCGACGACGTGGCGCTACCAGGTGCCCGCGTTCGCCGACGCCGGCCGCCGCGTCCTCGCCGTCGACCTGCGCGGCCACGGGACCAGTGACCGCCCGGAGGACGGGGTGGACATGGCACGCCGCGGCCGGGATGTCGCGGCCGTGCTGGAAGGGCTCGACCTCCGTGACGCGGTGCTGGTCGGCGGCTCGATGGGCGCGAACACGATCTGGTCCTTCCTTGCGCAGTGCGGCGCCGACCGCGTGGCCGCGGCGGTCTCCATCGACCAGACGCCCAAGATGCTCAACGACGAGGGCTGGCCGTTCGGGTTCTACGGGTACGCGCAGCCAACCGCGACAGCTACTTCGCAACCGGCATCCCGGAGACCGGCCACGGCACGCCGATGGCGAAGCGCGGGCTGCGGCTGGTGCGGCTGATGACGGCGATGAAGGGGATGAGCCGCGAGTTCACGCCGGGCGAGCTCGCCCTGCTGCACGACCACGCCGTCGCCGACTGGCGTCCCGCGATCGCCGCGGCCGGCATCCCGCTGCTGTTCGTGGCGGGCGCGGAGAGCGAGTACTGGCCCAGCGGGCACGCGGCGGCGTCGGCGGCGCTTGCCGCGGACGCGACGGCGGTCGTGCTCGACGACGACGGCCACGCGGCGAACATGGAGCAGCCGAAGGCGTTCAACCGGGCCGTCCTGGAGTGGATCGCCGCGCGCTGATCCGGCACGTCAGGGCACGGCGGCCCCGGAGAGCATCAGCAATAGGTCGGAGTCCGGCCCGCTGAGCGCCCGGACCGCGGGCGTGTCCGGGCAGTACACCTCGACGGCCAGGTCGTGACGGCTGCCCGCCGCGCCCGGCGTCCAGTCCGCGCCGTCGGGGAGCGGGTCGGCGCCGCGGGGAGCCAGGCGGTCGAGCATCGCGGACGCGTCCGCGACCGGGGCGCCCCGGCTCGGGTCCGTGGCGCTGCCGCCGATCAGGAGGCGCCCGGTGGTGGTGTCCACGACGGTCACCCGGAGCAGCGGCGTGAGATTCGGGGCCGTGCCGACGCGTCCGGTGCCGTCGTCCCCGAGCGGCAGCACGGCCACCGCCACGCCCGCGGCGGTGTCAGGATCGTTGTCCGCGACGCCGACGTCCAGCCGGACCGTGTGCCCCGGGGTCTCGGCGTCGCCGGGGATCGGGACGAAGTCCGCAGCGCCCGCGACCCCTGTCGACACGACGCCGCGCGGGTCGACGGTGACCAGGTCCAGGGCGCCGATCTCGGTGGAGGACGACGGAGCGAAGAACCCCGCCGCGTCGGCGCCGAGCACCAGGTCCGCGCCGCCGGTGAGGGCGCGGTAGGCCGGGCCGGCGCCGACGGCGACCGCCGCGAGTGCGGTGAGGCCCAGGACGGCGGGGACGAGGGTTCGAGTGCGCATGTCCGCGAGTGTGCTCCCGGCGGTCGTGTCATGGATACCGGATTCCAGGGAAACCACCCGCAGTTCACCCGGTGCGACGCCGCCCGGGTCGACATCCGGGCCTTCAGCGGCTACTGTGCTCCTGGCTATGAGACGACTACCCATCGCGGCCGCCGGCGTCGCCCTCGCGCTCGGCCTGACCGGCTGCGCCGGGGGCGGGACGTATTCAGCGGACACGGCGAGCACGCTGCAGCACGGCGTGCTGAGCGTGGCCACCGCCGCGAGCGGGAAGGACTACGCCGGCGCGCTGACGCAGCTGGCCGCCCTCCAGCAGCGCAACGACGCCGCCCTCAAGGCCGGCGCCATCGGCGCCGACCGCCACGACGCCGTCGCGGCGTCCCTCGCGGCCGTCAAGGCCGACCTCACCCAGCTCAAGGTCGCCGCCGACCGCGCGCAATTGCAGCAGCAGCTCCAGCAGCTCCAGCAGCAGCAGCAGAAGCAGCAGGACAACAAGGGCCAGGACAACAAGGGCAAGGACAAGAAGGGCGGCGGCGACGGGGGTGACGGCGGATGAGCGCGACGGGTCGCACGCCGGCCGCGGCGCCTGACGCCGGCCGGATCGCCGACCGCTACCGGATCCTGCAGCGCATCGGCTCGGGCGGCATGGCGGAGGTCTTCCGCGCCCACGACGAGCTCCTCGGCCGCGACGTGGCCCTCAAGGTCTTCCGCCGCGAGTTCGCGTCCGCTGACGACCTGCGCCGGCAGAAGGGCGAGGTCCGGCTCCTCGCGAACCTGTCGCACCCGGCACTGGTCACCCTGTTCGACACCACGTCGGACGACGAGGGCCGCGGCGTCCTGGTGCTGGAGTTCGTCGACGGCACCGACGCGGGCGCGCGCCTGAAGGAGGGGCCGCTGCCCGCTCCCGTCGTGGCCGCGCTCGCCGTGGACGTCGCCCGAGCGCTGGCCTACATCCACGGCCGGGGCGTGGTCCACCGCGACATCGCGCCGGCCAACATCCTGCTCCCCAGCGCGACGTCCTCCGGCGTCCACGCGAAGCTCACCGACCTCGGCATCGCCCGCCTCATCGACGACGCGCGCATCACCTCCACCGGCTTCGTGATCGGCACGGCGAGCTACCTGAGCCCCGAACAGGCGGCCGGCCGGCCGGTGGGCCCGCCGAGCGACGTGTACTCGCTGGGCCTCGTGCTGCTGGAGTGCCTGACCGGCGCGCGGGCGTTCCCGGGCAGCGGTGTGGAGGCGGCCGTCGCGCGCCTGTCCCGCGACCCGGACGTGCCGGACACGCTCGACCCGGAGTGGCGCCGCCTGATCCGCTCGATGGTGGCCAGGGAGCCGGACCACCGGCCGACCGCTGCGGAGGTGGCGGAGGAGCTGGCCGGGCTGCTGGCGCGCGACGCGTCCCCGGCGGGCGCCGACGAGGGGCTGGAACGCACGCTGCTGCTTCCGTCGCCCGAAGCGACCGAAGCGACCGAGGCGCGGGAGTCGCACGAGCCCACCGCCGCGACCTCCATCCTCCCCGGCACCCGCCCGGAGCCGGCCGCTCCGCGGACGAGCGCCACGACCTCCCGGATGCCCCGCCCGCTGCGCGGCGTCCGCCGCGGGATCGTCGGCATCGTCCTCGCCTGCGCCGCCCTCATCGTGGTGGTCATCGGGATCGCCCTCGGCGCCATGATCGGGGGAGGGCAGCCGGCGCCGGATCCGGTGAAGTCGTACCCGGCGGTCGGGGGCACGCTCGGCGACCATCTGAAGCAGCTGGAGCACGACGTCTCGAACTCCGGGCCGTGACTCCGAGGGCTGCGTGTGACGCTTAACGCGTAGATGGTTTCGTGTAACATTTCTCCGCTATGGCGGAGATCGACGTAAGGCCCGATGACGCGCGCGCTGCGACGGCGGCGCAGTCGGAGCGGCTCTCCGTCGTCGGGTTCTCTTACGGGTCGGCCGTTGCCGGCGAGGCTTTGAAACGGGCGTCGGCTGGCGCCTTCGTGTCGGTCGGGTCTGCGGGTATCCCGACGAACGTGGCCGGCCGGACGCCGTATCGAGCGCCGCTGAACGTTCCTGACGGCGGGGTGGCCTCGGGGCAGGCCAGCAGTGATTTCGTGGCGACGCTGGGGAGGCTGTCGGGCGGACGTGCCGATCCGTCCGAACACGGGGCTGTGCCGTTCAGCACTGACAACGCCCGCACACCCGACGGGAAGACGACCGCGGGGACGACCGATCACGCGGCGACGGTCCATGCCAGCGACTCCACCAAGTACGGGTACTACGACCAGGGCACGACGTCGCTCTACAACATGGCCGCGCACACAATGGGCCACCCGGAGGCGGTGGCGAAATGAGCCGAGGCATCGTCGAGGCCGTCGTCATCGTTTCGTCCGTTCTGTCGCTGAGCGGTTGTGCGACGGCACCCCCAACTGGAAAGGCAGTTCCTTCGATGACAGCTACACATCCGACTCCTGACGAATCGCGGGCGGCCACTCTGGAGTTGTTCGAGACAACCCGTGAGCGGATAGGCGGAACCGACTGGCACATCCACGGTGAGTGGTTCGGGACATGCACGCTGCCTGACGGCAGCGCGGGGGCCGAGTACGTTCGCCAGGATGGTCTCAGCAGCGCGACGATCGATTCCGTGGCGGTGTCGAATCAGATCGCGGAGTTGTGGGAGTCCCGTGGCTATGACGGGGTGACCGTCGAGCGCAGTCCGACGGGTAACGGTTTCGACGTCACCTATCCGATGGATTCCGATCGTGTTTACCTCAAGGCGGGCGTCACGGACTTCTCGGCCGTGATCCACATGTCCGGCGGCTGCATCCCGGGCGACGCCGATGAGCTGACCCACGCCCTCGTGGACTGACCCCGCAGCCGCCTACCCGTCGGCCCCCTCCCGCGCCACCCCCTGCACCGCAGCGTCCGCCTCCTCCACGATCGCCCGCATCGCCGCCTCCGCTCGCGCCCCGTCCCCTGCGCGCACGGCCCCCGCGACCTCCTCGTGGAGCCGGATCGCCTCGGGGTTGGCCGTGTGCGGCATCAGCGCGTGCGCCGTGCGGCCCGACAGCGCCTCGACCACGGCCTTGCTGAGTGCGCGGAACCCCGGGTTGCCGGAGGCCTCCAGCAGGATGCGGTGGAAGGCCTGGTCGTAGGCCAGGTACTCGCCGTGGTCGGCCGCGCGCTGGGTGGACGCCATGCCGACGATGGCCTCGGTGAGCGCGCCGCACTGCTCGGGGGTCGCGCGCGCACTGGCGAGGCGGGCGGCGACCGGTTCGATCGCCAGGCGCAGCTCGCTCAGGGTGCCGAGCGCGGCGAGGCGGTCGGGGCCGGCGAGGCGCCAGGCGATCACCCGCGGGTCGAGCACGCGCCACTCGGTCTCCGGCTGGACCACCGTTCCGCGGCGCCGCCGGGCCTGTACGAGGCCGAGGGCCTCCAGCACCCGGATGCACTCGCGGAGGACGGTGCGCGAGATGCCGAGGCTCTCGGGCGTGAGGACCGAGCCGGGCGCGATCTCGCCTGTGACGATGCGGCTGCCGACGGACTCGATGGCCAGCTCGTGGAGGGAGTCCGATGGAGACATCCCCTCATTATCGAGGATTCCTTACGTGCGATCAAACCTGAAAATGATCGAATTAATGCCTACGAAAACGATGGCAACTTCTTATTTATCTGATTTATCTGTAAAGTGGCCGCGCACACTTCCATCACTGACCAAGGATGCTCATGATCACCTTCCTGTCCAGCGCGCTCCGCGTCGCCACGGCCGCCGCACCGCCGCCGCCTCACCCGGCCTCCTCCGAGCCGCAGCTGATCCTCGCCGCCGTCGTCGGCGTCGCCGTCATCGTGGTCCTCATCACGTGGCTGCGGATCCACCCGTTCCTCTCGCTGCTCCTCGGTTCGCTCGTCACCGGCCTGGTCGCCGGGATGCCCGCCGACGCCGCGACCACGAGCTTCATCACCGGCTTCGGCGCGACCTCGGGCAGCGTCGGCATCCTGATCGCGCTCGGCGCTATGTACGGCAAGCTGCTCGCCGACTCCGGCGGCGCCGACCGGATCGTCGACACGCTGGTGTCCCGCACGAGCGTCCGCGCCCTGCCCTGGGTGATGGGCCTCGTCGGCGCGATCATCGGCCTCCCGATGTTCTTCGAGATCGGCCTCGTGCTGCTCATCCCGGTGATCATCCTGGTCACCCGCCGGTCCAAGCTGCCGCTGATGCGCGTCGCGCTCCCGGCCATCGCCGGCCTCTCGGCCATGCACGGCCTGGTCCCGCCGCACCCGGGCCCGCTCGTCGCCATCGGCGCGCTCGGCGCGAACCTCGGCGTCACCCTCGCCTTCGGCGTGCTCGTCGCCATCCCGGTCATCATCCTCGCCGGCCCGGTGTTCAGCCGCTTCGCCGCCAAGTGGGTGCCCGTGGACGTCCCCGGCCTGTTCCTCGGCACCGAGGGCGACGAGGGCGACGCCGACGCCGCGGTCGAGCGCAAGCGCCCGTCGTTCGCGCTCGCGCTCATCAGCATCCTGCTGCCCGTCGTGCTCATGCTCGGCAAGGCGCTCGCCGACATCACCGCCTCGAAGTCCACCGCCGAGTGGAAGATGATCCTCGACTTCCTCGGAACGCCCGCCATCGCGCTGACGATCGCCGTGCTCGCCGGCTTCTTCCTGCTCGGCCTCCCGGCCGGAATGAACCGCAAGTCGCTGCAGGACAGCCTCACCTCGTCCCTGCCTCCGATCGCCGGCATCCTGCTCATCGTCGGCGCGGGCGGCGGCTTCAAGCAGGTGCTCATCGACACCGGCATCGGCCAGGTCATCGCCTCGTTCGCACACGGCAGCACCGGCATCGGCATCCTGCTGCTCGCCTGGTTCATCGCGGCGCTCATCCGCGTCGCGACCGGCTCGGCGACGGTCGCCACGGTCACCGCGGCCGGCATCATGGTGCCGCTCGCCGCCCACCTGTCGACCCCGATGGTGTCGCTGCTGGTGCTGGCCATCGGCTCCGGCTCGCTGTTCCTCTCGCACGTCAACGACGCCGGGTTCTGGCTGGTCAAGGAGTACCTGGGCCTCAGCGTCCCGCAGACGCTGCGGAGCTGGACCGTCCTCGAGTGCATCGCCTCGGTCGTCGGCCTCGCCGGGACGCTGGTGATCGCCCTGGTCATCGGAGGCTGACATGACCGCGAGCCAGGTGAGCACGATCGTCGTCATGGGTGTCGCGGGCTGTGGCAAGTCGACTGTCGCCGCCCTCCTCGCCGACCGGCTGGGCTGGGAACTGCTGGAGGGCGACAGCCTCCACCCCGCCCGCAACGTCGAGCGCATGAGCGCCGGCGTCCCGCTCGACGACGCCGACCGTGCTCCCTGGCTCGCGGCGATCGCTGACCGCGTCCGCGACCGCGCCGCGGCCGGGAGGCCGCTGGTGGTCGCCTGCTCGGCGCTCGCCCGGCGCTACCGCGACGTCCTCCGCGGGAAGGGCGTGGTCTTCGCCCACCTGGCAGGCACGCGCGAACTGCTCGAGAGCCGCATCGCCGCGCGCAGCGGCCACTTCATGAAGCCGGGGATGCTGGACTCCCAGCTCCGCACGCTCGAGCCGCCGCAGCCGGACGAGGCGGCCGTGACGGTCGACGTCGCCGCGGAGCCGGAGGCGATCGTCGCCGGGATCCTCAGCGAGCTGGGTCTGGCGGCGGCGGCCGCCTGAACACCCAGTCGACCGTCCCGCGCCACGTCGTCCGCAGCTCGCGACCGCGCCGCCACTCCCGCCAGGTCAGCCAGATGATGACTGCGTCGATGGCGGTCAGGACCGCCACCCCGACGGAGGGCTTCGTCACCAGCTCGTAGAGCTGGAAGATCAGGAACACGCCGAGCGCCGCCATCGCCCACGGGTAGACCCGGCGCGACCCGACCAGCAGCGCGACCACGATCGCCACCTTCACGACGCCGTGCAGCAGCAGGTACGCGGCGACGAACAGCACGCCGCCGGCGTGCAGGTGGGCCGCGCCGTGGACGATCAGGTTGGCGATGAGGTCGTGCGGGTCCTCCGACAGCTCCTCCGCGGTCACCCGGTTCGCGGCGCTGAGCAGCGTGGCCGGCGTGGCGAACAGCAGCAGGACCCCGCCCACCAGTTCCACCAGGCCGTCGAGCCCTTTGAACAGCACGCCGACGAGGAACACCAGGTCGAGCACCCGTTCCCGCATCGCGACCTCCCGCGCCGCATGCTACCCGGCGTGACCCCTGATCTGGGTGCGGGGACATTCTTGTCCTCCAATATGAGGACCACTATTGTCCGAAGTGGGCCGACGTGACCTACCCGAAAATCTGGTCGCGGGTGGCCCACCGAGTGGAACCCGACCCTCCCCTCGTGCACCACCCTCCGGGAGACCGGGGGCTTCAGCTCGAACGTCGACCTAGCGACGTCGGGGCCGCAACACACGTGCGTCGTCGCACGTGTGCTCACCCTGCGCGCGGGACGACGTCCCGAACAGATTGTGAGCACGTCCCATGAACAGGTTCGCCAAGGGCGCGATCGCCGGCGCGGCCGGTATCCTCCTTCTCCTCAGCGGCGCGGGCACCTTCGCGCTGTGGAACGGCTCGGCCAGCGCCGCGGCCGGCTCCGTACAGTCCGGAACGATGACCATCGCGGCCGACGCCGCCGCCGGCACGTGGAGTGTGGTGCACGGCTCCGGCTCGGCCACCGCGATCCCGAACATCGCGAACTTCCGCGCCATCCCGGGCGACGTGCTGACCTTCACGCAGAAGGTGGACGTCACCGCCACGGGCGACAACCTCTCCGCCATCCTCAGCGTCGACCCGACGTCGATCAAGGCCGGAGACGCCTCCGCGGCCAGCGCAGCCCTCGTCACGGCGCTCACGAGCGGGATGACCGTCGTCGTCGGCGCGCCGCTGCCGACCGGCGTCACCGCAGGTTCCGCCGCGAACACCTACACCGTCAGCGGGACCACCGGCACCACGGTGCTGACCGTCTCTGTGACGCTGCCGTTCGACCCCACGACGACCGGCACGGTCGCGCAGGGCGGCACCGTCAACCTGAGCGCGCTCGGGTTCAAGCTGGCCCAGCAGTAACACCCGCGGTCCAGCAGACGAGCGGAGCCGGGGGAGGTGCGGAGAGACATGAAGCGCTTCGCCCTCCCCTGACCGCCGCCGGCACCGCGCTCGCCACCTTCCTGCTGATGCCGGGAGCCGGCACCTACGCGCTGTGGAACGGCGTCGCCGCCGCGCAGGCGGGGGCGATCACCGCCGCCACCGTCTCGGTGGGCGTGACCATCCCGCAGCCGTTCGACACCGCCTTCAGGACCGGCCACACTTCCACGACCGGCGGCGTGGTGGTCACCAACACCGGCAACGTCGACACCGCCTTCAGCTCCTCCTTCGGGCTGGCGGCCGGGACGTCGCCCGCGCTGGCCGCCGCCGTCACGGTGAGACTCTGGCCGGTCGCCGCGGCCTCCATGTGCACGGCGGCGGCCACCGTCCCCGCGGGCGCCGTCACCGGGACTCCCGCAACGCTCGCGGCCGCCGCGCCGACCACTGGAGCGCTCGCCGCCGGCGCCTCCTACGTCTTCTGCGTCCGGGAGTCGATGGACGTGACCTCGGCGCACGGCATCGCCAGCGGGTCGGTCGTGAACCCCCTCTTCACCGCCACGGTCACCGCAGGGACGGTGTGGACGAGCACCGCCTCCGCCGGCCTCGCGCAGACCTTCGTCGACGACATCGCGCCGTCCGGGCCGACCGGGCTGACCGTCCGCTCCGGGACGTCCGCCTCCGTCGCGCTCTCCTGGACGGCGGCGACCGACAACGTCGGTGTCGTCGCGTACGACGTCTATCGCTCCGGGACCACGGCCCCGATCGGCTCGACCGCCTCCACCTCCTTCACCGACACGGGCGCCGCGGCGAACACCTCCTACACGTACTCGATCGTCGCGCGCGACGCCGTGGGGCTCAGCTCCCCGGCCGCGACCGTGCTCGCCGACCGGACCGCGCCCGGAACGCCGACACTGACCCTGACGGGCACGACGGGATCGACCGCCACGCTGTCCTTCGCGGCGACCGACAACGTCGGCGTGAGCGCGTACACCGTCTACCGGGACGGCACGGCGATCGCCACCGTGGGCGGAGCGACCACGACCTACACCGACACCGGCCTGACCACGGGCGTGCACCGCTACACCGTGACGGCCTCCGACGCCGCCGGGAACGTCTCCGCGCCCTCCGCGCCGGTCTCGGCCACCGGCTCCTACAGCTCGGGCTCCTGGTTCCAGCTCGTGAACGTCGCCAGCGGCCAGTGCGTGACCATCCCCACGGCCATCGCGAACGGGAGCGTGCTGACCCAGTCGGCGTGCGCGAGCCCGGCGAGCGGCGGCCAGGAGTGGCTGCTCACCACCTCGTCCGGGACCACGGCGACCGTGACCTCCGCCCTCCCGTCGCTGGTGAGCGGCCAGTATCTGTGGGCCGGCTCCCGGACCGCGCCCGTGAGCGTGACCTCCTCGCGGACCGCCACGAACGGGTCGACGCTCTGGACGTTCACGGTGCAGGCCGACGGGTCCTTCACCATCGCCAACACGATCACCGGCGACAACGGCAACGGGAACGGCAACGGCTACGGCAACACGACGACCCTGTGCGCCACCGCGGCGGCGGCCGGAGGCGGCCAGCTCACGACGACCACCTGCACGGCGGGCGCGTCGACCCAGTCCTTCCTCCTCAGGCAGGTGACACCATGAGCGAATCCGACGTGCGACCGGCGAAGTCGCTGCTGCAATACCTCGCCACCGGGCTCAGCGTCGGCCTGCTCGGCCTGGTGCTGTTCGTCGCGGCCGTGGTCATCGTCATCCCGCGGGCCGCCGGCGCGACCCCGGTGACGGTGCTGACCTCCTCGATGGAGCCGACCCTCCCGCCGGGGACGCTCGTCGTGGTGAAGCCGAAGGCCGTCCACGACATCCACGTCGGCGACGTGATCACGTACCAGATCCGGTCGGGCGACCCGGCCGTCATCTCGCACCGGGTGATCGCGATCACGACCTCAACCACGAACGGCATGACCTTCACGACGAAGGGCGACAACAACGCGGAGGCCGACCCTCCCGTGGTGCCCGCCCAGGTGCGTGGCGTGGTCTGGTACAGCGTCCCGCTGATCGGCTACGTCAACAGCGCACTCGACCAGAGCCAGCGCTCGTGGGTGCTGCCGGCGGTGGGTGTGCTGCTGATCCTCTACGCGGCATGGATGTTCCTGCGCGGCACGGCGTCGTCGGTGCGGCGGCGGACCTCGCGCGCCGAGGACGGCGAGGGCTGACGCCGTGTTGCCGTTGACGGCGCCAGGGTCTGCGCGGATGCTTGTGTGAGTAATCCTCCGGCGCAGATTCAAGGAGGCTGGACGATGTCGTTCTACGAGTTCGGGTTCACGTCCGGTGACGCCGAGGAGACCGAGCAGTTCCTCTCGGGTCGCTACGGCAAGGTCGCGCTGAAGGGCTGGCTCGGCCGCATCGGCATGCGGCTCGTCGGCGACGAGCGCTTCCAGCTCGCGTCGATGGCCTTCGACGGAGAGCACACCGCCGCCGCGGAGATGGACGCGTTCGTGGTGGCCAGTGCCACCTCGCGCAGCGGCTGGGAGGAGGGCCGCGACAGCGGGGACATGTGCGTCGAGCCGGTGCTGTTCCGCCCTGGCACGCCGTTCACGTCTTACACCCTGAACACCGAACGGCGATCGGTGAACCTGGAGACCGCCGCGTTGGAGCGGACGGCCCGCCTCCTGTACGGGCGCGACGACCTGGCGGTGGTCTTCGACGGCCCGCACCCTGCGACCCCGCGGGCGGGCGCCACCTGGTTGCGTGTCCTCGGCATCGTCCTGGCGTACCGGGACACGGGCGTGCTGGCCCACGAGCTGATCCGGTCGAGCGCGTTCCGGCTGTTGTCGGTCTCGGCACTGGAGGTCTTCCGCCTCGACGGGGACCGGGCGGCGCTGCGCGCCTCGGCGGAGCGCCGGCAGCGGATCTACCACTCCGCGGTCGAGTTCTTCCGCGAGTACGCGCCCCTGCCGATCACCATCGATGACGCCGCCGAGGCCGCCGGCGCGTCCGTGTCCGAGCTGGTGGAGGCGTTCCACGCGCTGCACCCCGACCAGACATCCCCCACCGTCTACCTGCGGAGCGTGCGACTCGGCGCGGCGTTCGCGGACCTCCGCGCCGGTGACCCGGCGACCGGGATGACCGTCGCGCAGGTCGCCCATCGCTGGGGGTTCGGCTCCGTGCGGCAGTTCGCCTCGCTCTTCCTCGACAGGTACGGCGTGAACCCGCAATGGATCCTCGACGGCGAGGACTGACGCTAGCCGCGAGCGCGAGGAGAGCGGACACTGGAAGGCACTCGCCCTCGTCGAGAGGAGGCTCCTATGGGCACGTTCCGCACAGCCGTCTCGACCACGGACTCGGATTACGCGATGGCGTTCCTCAGCGACATGTACTCCGGCGTGGAGATGGACCCGCACCCGGAGAGGTTCGCCCTCGATCTCTCCGCCGCCGGCGACGAGCGCTTCGCCATCCTCCACGAGGAGTGGACGTCGAGCGGCCGCTTCCGGATGGAGCCGCAGCCGATCGTCATCGTGGTCGAGGTGACGGACGGCGCCTGGGACTGCAGCATCGGCCGCACGCCGGTCGACACCACCCGTCCGAGCCTGTTCCCGCCGGTCCCGGCCGCGGCCTTGTGGCGGGACTCCTTCGCCGTCAACGGCACGCAGCTCGACGCGCGCGAGATCGACGCCTTCGCCGCCGAGCACTTCGCCACCCCCGGCCTCCGCGTCGCGTTCAGTGGAAGCGCTCCCGTCTCGATGTCGCTCCAGCGATCGTGGGAGGCGACCACCGCGTTCGTGCGCGACAGCGTCGTGGCGCAGGACGAGCTGCTCAGCAACCGCCTGATCCGCGACCGCGCCTTCGAGGTCCTGATCTCCTGTCTGCTCGTCGCCTTCCCCAACAACACGCTCGACCTCACGCCCGGCCGCGACGGACTGCGCGCGACTCCCGCCGCCGTGCGCCGCGCGATCGCCTTCATGGAGGAGAACCTCAGCGAACCGCTCCGGCTGGAGGACATCGCCCGGGCGGCCCGGCTGTCATCGCGCGGGCTGCAGGATGCCTTCGCCCGCATCCTCGGGACGAGCCCCACCCGCTACCTGCGCAGCCTCCGGCTGGAGGCGGCCCGCACCGACCTCCGCGCGGCTGGGCCCGGCGACACGGTCGCGACGATCGCGCACCGCTGGGGCTTCGCCCACGTCCCGCGCTTCGCGGCCGCGTACCGGGAGGCGTTCGGCGAGAACCCGGGGGAGACGCTTCGCGGCTGAGAGCCGGATCGCGCGGCGGTGATCCCCTCCGCGCAGAGTTTCGCGACCGGACGTTTTGCGAGCGTGCGCGGTTTGATTACCATGTGGCTGTAGTAGGCGCGCCTTCGGCCATGTGGGGACGGGGTGATCGGGATGGTGCTCGCTCTGGCGGAGCGGTTCGAGGTGGACGGCAGACGGTACAGCCTCTACGAAGGGGAGCGCTGGCTGCTGTTCCGGGAGCACTCCGGCGGAGCCGTGTGCGTCGGCTCGATCATCAAGTCGGGACTCGGGTTCATCGTGTCGGGATGGGCCAGGCCGGGTCCGATGATCATCGTGCAGACGCTCGACGCGGCGGTCGAGCACTTGCTCATCGGCGACGCGCCGCCAGTCGTGGCCGACGAGGAGGACGAGGAGGCTCAGCCCCCACTCCTGACCGGAGTCGAGGCAGTCGGCGGGACACGGACCCGCGGCTGAGGCGTCGCTGCGATTACTGAGCGTCGGGACGACAAGCCGGTGGGGCATCCTTGTCGTATGGACCCACAGGAGCGGTTCGCCGAGATCGTCGCGCTGTACGTCGCCGTCCCCGAAGTGACCGTTCCGCACGGCGGGGGCGGATTCGGGTCGGCCAGCCTCCGCCGGAACGGGAAGATCTTCGCGTTCCTCTCCCACGACCGACTCGTCGTGAAGCTGCCCGCCGACCGGATCCGGGAACTGGAGATCGAGGGGCTCGGCGAGCAGTACGACGGCAGCCGCGGACGGCCGATGCGGGAATGGCTGGCCGTGGCCGCTACGTCGGAGCTGGACTGGGTCGACGTCACGGGCGAGGCGTTCGAGTTCGTCAGCCCCCGGTAAGCGGTTCCTGAACAGGCCGACGGGCGTCGCCACGAGCGGACTGGTGACGACGCCCGTGCCCGGTGCGACCGGAGGGTCAGAGGCTCGCGAGGAGCTGCTTCATGGTGGCGATCTCGGCGGTCTGCGCTGCGGCGATCTTCTTCGCCAGCCGGACGGCCTCGGTCGCCTGCCCCTTCTCGGTCTCGGTGGCGGCCATCGTGATGGCGCCCTGATGGTGCTGGATCATCTGGGTGAGGAACAGTCGTGACGCGTCGGCGCCCGACGCGTTGTCGAGCGCGTCCATGTCCCGCTGCGACATCATGCCGTCGCCGCCCATGTCCATCCCGCCCATACCGGCCTTCTGGCCCCACGCGGTCAGCCAGCCGTTCATCGTTTCGATCTCGGGCAGTTGAGCCGCTTTGATCTTCCGGGCGAGGTCGGTCACCCGGGAGTCGACGCCCTGTTTGGCCAGGAGTGTGTCGGACATCTCGATGGCCTGCCGATGGTGGGGCACCATGCTCATCGCGAAGGCGACGTCGGCCTGGTTGTGGGTGTCGGTGTTCGCATCGCTGTGGCTCATCCCCGGCATGTCGCCCATGCCCGAGTCGTTGCCGGAGGAGCCGGCGGTGCAGCCCGCCAGCGCGGCTGCGGTCAGGAGGGCGCCGGAGGCGACCGCGATCAGTCGGATGTTCATTGTGGTGGTCTCTTTCGTCGTGGGAATCTGCAGTTGGTGGGCAGGCTGAAGCACCACCGCGCGAGGCGCGGGGGTGCGATGTGCGTCATCTGCGATCGACGGAGAGGGCGAGAAGAGACGGTGGCGGTGGTCCGACGGTGTGCGCGATCATCCGGGCCGCGCTCGTGGGTGCGGCGCGGGAGCCGAGACCGAGCAGCGCCCGGCTGAGGGCCGGGGCGATCAGGAGGATCGTGGCGGCGAGGAGCGCGAGCGTGCAGACCATGGCGGTCATGTCGTGCATCGGGTCGCAGTCGCCGGCGGCACATCCCGCGCTCATGCCGATGTCCGGCGTCGCCGGAGCCACCGCGTGCGACTCGCCTGAATGCGATGCCGCAGATACGACCATCGCAGGAGCTGCCGCGGAGGAATCGTGCGACCGGCTCACGGGTGTGCTGACCACGTGCATGGCGAGGATGCCGGTCACGATGCCCGTGACGGCGAACAGGAGGACGAGCAGGCAGCGCCAGGTGCGGGTCCGCGCGGAGATGCAGTCGGCGAGCATGCCTCCTCCTTCCGGCGGACACCCTAGCGGCACAGTCTCGATACCCACCGGAGGTTTCGGGCTCGACGGGACCTTATGCCCCATTCCCGCTCCGCCTCCGGAGTCATGCTGAGCGGAGGAGCTCGAATAAGGGGGCCGGCGTGTACGGGTGGATGATGGGCGGCGCGGGCGGCTGGTGGATCGTCTGGCTGCTGGTGCTGGTGCTGGTCATAGCGGTCGTCGTCGTGCTGGTCGTCACCCTGACCCGGAGCGGGCCGTCCGCCGGCGGAGGCGCCGCTGCCCCGACGCGTCCCTCCGCACGGGAGATCCTCGATGAACGGTACGCCCGCGGAGAGATCGATCATGAGGAATACGTCCGGCGCCGGGGCGAACTCGGACGTTCGGGTGGCTGACCGCCGCCACTCCCGCCAGGTCAGCCGGATGATCGCGGCGGATGAACGCTAGCTCGCGCCCACCCTTGTCGCGCAGGGGGACTCGGCGGTAAGACGAGCGCATGCCCAGGACACCCGGACAGCGTCGGAACCTGATCCCGATCGTCGGCCAGCTCCGCTCCTATCGACGCGCGTGGCTTCGCGGCGACGTGATCGCCGGGGTCACCGTCGCCGCCCTCATCGTCCCCAAGAATCTGGGGTATGCCGGCATCGCCGGCATCCCCTTGCAGAACGGCCTCTACGCGGCCGCGGCCGGCGCGATCCTCTATGCGGTCTTCGGGACCAGCCGGCAGATCTCGATGGGACCGAGCTCCGGTCTCGCGGCGGTGGCGGCCAGCGCCGTGCTCGCGGCGGGCATCACCGGCGAGCAGGACGTCGCCTCGTTCGTCGCCGGCATCACGCTCGCGTCCGGCATCCTGTTCCTCCTGCTCGCCGTCTTCCGGATGGGCTGGATCGCGCAGTTCCTCTCGCGGGCGGTGGTCACCGGCTTCCTCTTCGGCGCAGCCATCGACGTCGTGATCGGGGAGCTCCCGAAGCTCACCGGCACCGAGACCAGCGGCGCCAATCCGATCCAGGAGCTGTGGTCGTGGTTCGGGACGCTGAACGACGCGCACGGGACGACGGTGCTCGTCGGGATCATCTCCCTCGTGGTCGTCTTCGGACTCCGCGCCGTCGCTCCGCGGGTTCCCGGCGCCCTGGTGCTCGTCGTGGGCGGGCTGCTGGCCTCGGCGCTGTTCGGCCTCGGCGCCAAGGGCGTGGCGTTGGTGGGGGAGGTGCCGCGCGGCCTGCCCGTGCCGCAGCTCCCGAACGGTCAGCAGCTGTGGGAGCACGCGGGCACGGTCGCCCTGGCCGCCGTGGCGCTGGTCATGATCGGCTTCTCCCAGACCGCCGGCGACGCGCGCACGTTCGCGGCCAGGCATCGCTATCAGATCGACATCAACCAGGAGTCGGTCGCCCAGTCCGCGGCGAACATCGGCGCCGGCCTGTTCCAGGGGATGCCCGTCTCGACGAGCCTGTCGGCGAGCTCGCTGAACGACCGCTCGGGGGCGAGGACCGGCCTGGCCTCGCTCACGTCGGGTGTCACGGTGCTGCTGACGCTGCTCGTCCTGGCGCCGCTGTTCTCCATCCTCCCCAAGGCGGTCCTCGGAGCGCTGATCATCGAGGCCGTCGTCAGCGGCATGATGGACGTCCCGGAGATGCGGCGGCTGTTCCGGGTGAAGAAGGTGGACTTCTGGATCGCCGTCGTCGCACTCGTCGCGACACTGGTCTTCGGCGTGCTCTCCGGTGTCATCATCGGCATCGGGCTCTCCCTGGTGTGGCTGGTGGCCGTGGCCACCCACCCGGAGATGCCGGCCCTCGGCCGCGAACGGGGCACCCAGGTCTTCCGCGAGCTCGACACGAACCCGGGCGACGAGGTCCTGCCCGACGTCGCCGTGGTGCGGTTCGACGGCGGCCTGTTCTTCGCGACGGCGGATGCGCTGGAGGACCACCTGCGCAGCGTGATCCAGGCCAACCCGGAGCTGACCGGGATCGTCCTCGACTGCGGCGGCATCAACTTCATCGACGCCCAGGGAGCGGCCACGCTCGCGGACGTCGTGACCCTCGCCAGGGACGCCGGCGTCCGACTCCGCCTCACCCGGCTGAAGCCGGGTCCCCGGGCGGTGCTCCAGCGGGAAGGAGTGATCGAGCTCATCGGGGCGGACCACATCCACGGCAACATCCATCGGGCCGTCGAGGCGGAGCACAACGACGCAGAACCCCGGTGATCCCGATCGGGGCTATCCGGTTGCGCGCGGAGTCCTCTAGCGTGTGGCCGAGCATCCGCCGGGATGCATCGCCGAAGGAGATCGCGATGGCCGATGAGCATGCGTCGCCGTTGCTGCGGCAGCTCAACGACGGCAACTGGCTGCCGCACGACGAAGCCGAGCGACTGCGGGCCGAGCTGTTCTATCAGCGTGCCATCCACGCGTACTTCACAATGCAGCCCGCCCTGAACGTGATCGGGATGCGCGACGGTTCGGAGGCGCGGTTCGGCCGCGGGTACAACATCCTGCCGATCTGGAAGGACCGGATGGACAGCCGCACCTGGGTCCCGACCCCGAACGCGGACGTCATCTACTCGATGAACTACCTGAATCTGAAGGAGACCGGGCCTCTGGTGGTGAACGCGCCCGCGAACGTGATCGGGATGTTCACCGACTTCTTCCAGCGCACCATCACCGATGTCGGCGCGATCGGGCCCGACCGCGCCCGGGGCGGCCTCTACCTCCTGCTGCCGCCCGGCTACGAGGGGCATGTCCCCGGCGGCTACTTCACCTTCACGTCCTCGACCTACAACGTCTTCCTGTTCTTCCGCACCATCATGGGCCAGGGCGACGGCGGACCGGACCCCGCAGCCGGTGTGGCCGTGGCCGAGCAGACCCGGATCTTCCCGCTCTGGACGGAGGAGAAGGACGTGCTCCCCATGCAGTTCCCGAACGCCTCGGGCATCCGGCTCGACATGATGTACCCGACCGACGCGTCGTACTGGGCGAAGCTGAAGGCGTTCATCGACGACGAGCCGGTGACCGCGATCGACCCCGAGCTTCGCGGTGTCCTGGCCTCGATCGGCCTCATCAAGGGGCAGCCGTTCGAGCCGTCGGAGTGGCAGCAGGAGCAGCTGCAGCGGGCGGTGGAGACGGCGCCGCGCATGATCCTCGCGCTCGCGCAGCTGGGCCGCGACGATGAGCGCAACCGCTACTACCGCGACCGGCAGTGGGAGCAGGCCTGGGCGGGAGGCACCGCCGAGTGGATGCAGGAGAGTTACCGCGACATCGACACCCGGGCCCGCTTCTTCCAGTACGCCTATTCGTCGGCGCCCGCGATGAACATCCACTCCACCGGCGCAGGCTCCAAGTACCCCTTCACCTACCGCGACGCCGACGGCGCCTTCCTGAACGGCTCGAACACCTACCGGCTGCACCTGCCGCCGGACATCCCCGCCGGCCTCTTCTGGGCGGCGACCGCCTACAACGTCACCGACGGCACCATGCCGGAGACCGACCAGTTGCTGCCCTCCACCAACGGCTACTACGACATCCCGGAGAACGACGACGGCTCGATCGACCTCTGGTTCGGTCCGGCTCAGCCGGAGGGAGTGGTGGACGCCGCGTTCGTCCAGACGGTGCCGGGCCGTGACTTCATCGTGGCCTTCCGTCTCTACGGCACCGAGACCGCCTTCTACGATCAGACCTGGAAGCCCGACGACCTCGTCAAGACCGCTCCATAGGAGCGCGGCCGACGCAATCCTCCCCGGTTTCCGCACGGTGGCGGGTTCCTCATTGTGGCTCCGAAGGGTCTGCTACCCCGACTGCACCGCGAAGCTCTGCACGCGGTGCGCCTCGATGTCCGGCGCGCGCAGCGTCAACCCGTGGCCGGGCGCGGAGCGGTCCGGTACGAGCCGGCCGTCGCGCACCGCGGGCAGCCCGTCGAAGAACTGCGCCTCGATGCGGGCGTGGTCGTGGAAGTACTCGACGTTGATCGCCGGCCGGTGCGCGGCCGCGACGGAGGCGTGGAGCGCGGGGGCCGTGTGCGCGGAGAGCGGCACGCCGTAGGCCGTCGCGAGCGAGGCCGCGATCCCGAAGCCCGTGATGCCGCTGCGGGTGGCGTCGGCCTGGAGGACGTCGACGCACCCGTCGGCGAGGAGGTCGCGGAAGTCGGCGGGCGTGTACCCGTACTCGCCCGCCGCGACGCGGATGGGCGCCGGCATCCGGTCGCGCAGCAGCCGGAGTCCGTGCCGGTCCTGGCTGGACACCGGCTCCTCGAACCACGTCACGCCCTGCTCCGTGAACAGCTCGGCCAGCCGGAGGGCCTGCTTGCGTTCGTACGCTCCGTTGGCGTCCACGAAGAGCTCGACCTCCGACCCGATCGCCTCGCGGGCCAGCGTCACGCGACGGAGGTCGTCGTCCGGGTGGGAGCCGACCTTCATCTTCACCGCGCGGAAGCCGCGGGAGGCCCACGAGCCCAGCTGTGAGGCCAGCTCGTCGTCGGTGTAGTCGGTGAATCCTCCGCTCCCGTACGCCGCGACGCCCTCGTGCGCGCCACCCAGCAGCTGCGTCAACGACGTCCCGCTCAGCCGGGCTTTCAGGTCGTGGAGTGCGATGTCCACCGCGGCGATGGCGCCGGCGCTCACACCGGGCCAGCCGATGTTGCGGGTGGCCGCGGCCATCTCCCAGTACAGGCGCTCGGTGTCGAACGGGTCGGCGCCGTCGATGACGGCCCAGAGCACGTCCCGAACGACCTGGCTGCTCGCCGGCGCCGTGTACGCGTAGCCGAGCCCGGTGGCGTCGCCCGCCTCCACCGTCACCACCAGGATGCCGGTGCTGTCCCACCGGATCGTCCCGTCGCTCTCGGGCCGTTCCCGATCCTCGGTCGCAGTCGGCACCGTATAGGCGTCGGCGTGGAGCGACCGCACGCGCTCCCGCCCGCTAGCGGGCATCGCTGCCGCTGTCCGAGTCGCGGTGCAGCGCGCCCTTGACCCGCGCCACGCCCTCCGTGATGAGCGACGTCGCCGAGTCCTTGATCGCCCCGAGGCCGTCCGGGTCGCCCTTCAGCAGCGCGAGTCCGGTGTTCTTCGCGAACTCGAACGTGATGTGGGGCGGCAGCGGCGGCACGTTCTTGCTGGTGTGCGCGTCGATGAGCGTCACTCCGGGATGCGCGAGGGCGGCATCCCAGGCCGCCTCGATCTGGTCGTCCGAGGTGACGGTGATGCCCTGGAAGCCCAGCAGCTGCGCCCAGCCCGCGTAGTCCACCGACTCGACGTCCTGGGAGGTCGACCAGACCGGGTTGGCGTCCTCGGTGCGCATCTCCCAGGAGACCTGGGTGAGGTCGTCGTTGTGCAGCACCAGCACGACGAAGTTCGGGTTCGACCACCGCGAGAGGTACTTCTTGATCGTGATCAGCTCGTTCATCCCGAGCATCTGGAAGGCGCCGTCGCCGATCGTGCAGACGACCGTGCGGTCCGGGTAGGCGAACTTCGCCGCCTCCGCGTACGGCATGGCCGCGAGCATGGTCGCCAGGCGCCCGGAGAGGTCGCCGCGCATCCCGTCGCGCAGCCGGATGTGCTGGCCGTACCAGTCGGCGGTGGTGCCGGCGTCGGCGGTCACGATCGCGCCGGCCGGGAGGCGCTTGTTCAGCTCGTGGTACACGCGGCGCGGGTTCACGCCGTCGTCGTAGTGCTGCTCGGCCTGGGCGGCGAGCTCGGCGTCCCACTCCCGCATCCCGGAGGCCGCCTTCTCCTGCCAGGACAGGTCGTCCTTCTGGGTCAGCAGCGGGAGGAGCCCGGCCAGTGTCGTCTTCACGTCGCCCCAGATGCTCACGTCGGTGGGGTAGCGCAGCCCGAGCTGCTCGGGCCGGAGGTCGATCTGCACCGCCTTGGCCTGCCCGGTCTTCGGCAAGAACTGCCCGTACGGGTAGTTGGTGCCGAGCAGCACGAGGGTGTCGCAGTCCTGCATCTGGTCGTAGCTCGGCCGCGACCCGAGGAGGCCGAGCTGCTGGGTGTGGAACGGCACGTCGCCCGGCACGACCTGCTTGCCGCGCAGCGTCGTCATCACTCCGGCGCCGGTCAGGCGGGCGGCGGCGAGGACCTCCTCGGTCGCGCCGACCGCGCCGTGCCCGACCAGGAAGGTGACCCGCTCGCCGGCGTTGATGATGTCGGCGGCCGCCCGGAGCTGCTCCGACGGCGGGGCGATGGCGGTCGACGGCGGCACCGCGCTCGACCGGGACACCCACATCTCCGCGCCCGGAGCCGCCATCTCCATCCCCTGCACGTCGTGCGGCAGGATGATCACGCACGGCTGCTTGCGGGTGATCGCCGTCCGGAAGGCGGTGTCGATGACGGCCTGCGCCTGCTCGGGCGAGACGATCGTCTGCACGTACTCCGCGACGTCGGAGAAGGTCTGCTCCAGCTTGCTCTCCTGCTGGTTGAAGGTGCCGAAGGAGTTGAGCCCCTGCTGGCCGACGATCGCGACGACCGGCTGGTTGTCCATCTTCGCGTCGTACAACCCGTTCATCAGGTGGAAGCCGCCCGGGCTGGAGGTGGCGATGCAGACGCCGACCTCGCCGGTGAACTTGGCGTGCGCCGTGGCCATCAGGGCGCAGATCTCCTCGTGGGTGGGACGGATGTACTCCAGCCCCTCCCCGGCGCGCTCGGCCTTGCCGAGCATCCCGTCGAACTCGCCGATGCCGTCTCCGGGGAACGCGAACACACGGCGCACGCCCCACTCCCGCAGTCGTCCGATCACGAACTCGCTGACCGTCGTCGCCATGCGTCTCTCTCCTTCAGTCGTTGCGGTGGATCAGGCGGTCCGCCGCGCGCGCGGCGACCGCCATGATGGTGAGGGCGGGATTCGCGCTGCCCTGCGTGGGCAGCACGCTCCCGTCCGTGATGAGCAGGTTGGGCACAGCGAACGTCCGGCAGTCCGCGTCCACGACGCCGAGGGTCTCGTCCGCGCCCATGCGCGCCCCGCCGACCAGGTGGGCGTAACGCTGCACGGTCATGGTCTCCTGAGCGCCCGCGGCCTCCAGGATGTGCTCCATGGTCGCCTGCGCGGCCTTCGCGAGCGCCCGGTCGTTGTCGCCCTGCGAGTAGGCGAAGTGCGCGACGGGGAGGCCGTAGCGGTCCTTCTCGTCGGCCAGCGTGACGCGGTTCTCGGCCCGCGGCAGGAACTCGCAGAGCGCGCCGAGGCACGCCCAGTGCACGTAGTCGGACATGTAGCGGCGCAGGTCGGCGCCCCAGTGGCCCTGCGCCATGACGTGCTCCGCCCAGGTGATCGGCAGCGGCGAGACGGTCTGGATGGAGTACCCGCGCTTGTAGGGCTTGGCGGGGTCGGTCTCGTAGAACTCCTCCGTGCTCACCTCGGGAGGCGGCGCCTTCCACATCCGGATCTCCTGCTCGAACCGGCCGGCCGTCTGCGGCGCGCCCTGCACCATGAGGTAGCGGCCGACCAGGTCGAAGTCGTTGCACAGGCCGTCGGGGAAGCGGGCCGACGCCGAGTTGAGCAGCAGCCGCGGCGTCTCGATGGAGTACCCGGCGATCGCCACCATCCTCGCCTTCTGGAAGCGCGGGACGCCGTCCTTCACGTAGTGGACCCCGGTCGCCCGGCCGGTGAACTGATCGACCTCGATGGAGGTCACCATGCTGTCGGCGCGCACCTCCGCGCCGTGCGCGAGCGCGTCCGGGATGTGGGTGATGAGCGGCGAGGCCTTGGCGTTCACCTTGCAGCCCTGCAGGCAGAACCCGCGGTAGATGCAGTGCGGCCGGTGCCCGAAGCGCCCGTTCGCGATGGCCACCGGCCCGACCTTCGCCTGGATGCCCGCCGCGTACGCGCCGCGCAGGAAGGTCTCCCCGTTGCCCGACACCGGATGCGGCCGGTGCGGGTAGCGGTGCGGGTCGCCCCACGGCCAGTCCTCGCCGGCGACCGGGAGCTCGTTCTCGATGTCGTCGTAGAACGGCGCGAGGTCGGGGTACTCCAGCGGCCAGTCCGCCCCGACGCCGTCGGCGCTGAAGGTGTGGAAGTCGCTCGGATGGAAGCGCGGGACGTAGCCGGCGTAGTGCACCATCGACCCGCCGACGCCGCGGCCCGAGTTGTTGGAGCCGAGCGGCACCGGGTCGTCGCCGCCGATCTGGCGCGGCTCGGTCCAGTAGAGGTGGTGCGAGCCGGCCTCGTCGCTCACCCAGTCGCGCGCCGGGTCCCAGAACGGGCCGGCGTCGAAGGCGACGGCGTCCCAGCCGGCGCGCGCCAGGCGCTGCAGCATCACCGAGCCTCCGGCGCCGCAGCCGACGATGGCGATATCGACCTCGTCGCTGTCGGCGAACCGCCGCATCTGGTGCCGCAGCCGGGGTTCATCCTGGGAGCCGTCGGGCGTGAGCAGCCACGCGGAGTCATTGCGCTCGCGGACCGTGCTCATGAGCCGGCCGTCCCGGTGCGCGGTATGTCGCCGGGCTGCGCGTCGGCGACCTCGAACGGCTCGCGGCTGTCCACGCCGAGGTTCTTGTAGCCGCGGGGGAACGCCGGCCCGGCGAAGCCGATCTCGTCCCAGGCGGCCGGATGACTGTAGAAGGCGGTGCAGGCGTAACGCGTCCAGAGACTCCAGATGCGCGCGCGGTGGAAGCCGCGCCATTCGCCGTCGCCGTCTTTGATGCCGGAGAGGAGGCCGAGCTGCTGCTCCTCGTCGCACGCGGCGAAGGCGCGGCCGTGCACCGCGTGGGCCTCCGCGTCCAGGGCGGCGAGGCTCGTCCGCCACGACTCCCAGTCGTCGGCCATCGAGTCGTAGTGCCAGCCGTCGGTCTCCTTCGCGGCCAGCCGGGCGTCCACCATCGCGGTCACCGGCACGCGGCGGTCCTCGGGATGCTGGTCGAGCAGGCGGTCGAACAGGGCGGTCGCGGCCGCCTCCTCCACCGCGTCGAAGAAGCGGATGTCCGGCGGACGGCCGACGCGGGAGAACACGACCGAGCGCGTCTCCTCGTCCCAGTGCGTCGCCTGGTCGAGCACGTGGAAGGCGGGGAAGCGCTCCGGGACCTCATCACCCAGGTTGCGCGCGGTCACTTCTCCCGCCTCAGGACGGCGGCCAGCAGGCCCATCCCGCCGACCAGGGTGACCAGCAGCGGAGCGAGCAGGGGAGGCCCCATCTCCAGGTTGTAGCGCAGGTTCCGCCAGCCGCCGGGCTTCTGCCCGATGCCGCGGGCGTGCAGCCAGACGCCTTGCAGACCGTTCGCCACGATCGTTGCCGCGGCGAGCGGGAGCGCCGTCTTCGCGGCCGTCCTGCTGAAGAACCCCGCCACCCCGGCGACCGCTCCGATCGGGCCCAGGATCACGGGAGCCCACATCCACCGGTTGCCGAAGCTCGCCTTGTCGTGCTCGAAGTAGATCTCGGCGGCGGTCACCACGGCGCCCGCGGCCGTGAGCGCGGAGAGCGAACGCTCGAACCGGCCCGTCTCCACGTTCCGCGCGAGGCGGTCGATCCCGACATCGGCGCTCTGTGCGCGCTTGCGCGCGGCTCGGGGCGCGACTCGTGTCAGCCCCGTCTTCATGCGTCGCACGCCGGCCTCACTCGCCGTCGATCTGTTCGAGCAGCTTCTTGGAGGCGCGCGCGATGTCGTCGTGGTCGTTCTGCGCCGCGCGGCTCTCCAAGGAGATCACTCCGCAGCGATGGACCTTGGCGAAGTCCCCGTACGGGAAGCTGTAGCGTCCCTTCGTCTCCTCGCTCTTCTCGGCGTCCTCGCCGAGGTGCCAGAGCGCGTACTGCTCCCAGCCGTGCTTCTCGATGAACGCGTTCTCGTCGTCCGCGCTCGGCGCGTCCTCACTCCAGTCGTCCCGCTCGTCGCGGACCACGGTGCCCTTCCCGACGAGCGAGCGGGCGTGGTCGAGCGCCTTCCGGTTGAGCTTGACGGTCATGGTCGTGCCTCCCTGTCGTCCCGACGCCTCACCTCGGATGCAATGCCCGCTTGTGCGCGAACGCAAGGGGTTGACCGGATTCTCCAGGAGCCGCGGAGGATCGGCGTCTAGCGCCGCAGGGTCGCCGACGGCGGCTCGCCGTACGCACCGCTGTACGCCCCCGCGAAGCGGCCGAGATGCACGAATCCCCACCGGGTGGCGACCTCGGTCACGCTGACCGTGCCGGGCTCCGCGGCAGACAGTTCGTCATGCGCTCTTTCCAGCCTGAGCCCGCGCAGGTACGCCATCGGTGTCGTCTCCAGCGAGCGGCGGAACCCTTCCTGGAGGCTTCGGACGCTCATCGAGACCTCCGCCGCCAGCTCGGCGACCGTCCACGGGTGTCCGGGGTCGCTGCGCAGGAGCTCCACCGCTCTCGACACCGGGCGGCTGCCCGCAGACGGTGACGGGCGGGCGAGCAGAGCGGTGTGATTGTGCGGCTGCGCGAAAAGCAGGGCCTGGATCAGCATCTGCTCCAACCGCTGCGCGGCCAGCGGGTGACCGAGCGGACCGTCCGCCTGCGCCGCGGCGGCGTCGATCATCCGGACGGCGTGCACGATCGACTGCCCGCCCGCTCCGGCGAGGCTCAGCTCGGCCTCGAATTCGAGCGGGCGAGCGAGGCGTCCGCCGAGCAGGTCCTCCAGTTCGAGCTGCAGCCCGTCGCGGGGGATCATCAGCGCGATTTGGGAGTACCGCTCGCTGAAGTCGAACTCGACCGGCCTCCCCGGCATGAAGACCCCGGCTGTCCGGGGGTCCCGTACACGGGCGTGCCGAGCGCCGCGCACATCGTCGCGGCGCCGGTGGTCGGGATGTTCACGTGGTAGTTCTCGGCCTCGGCGGTGTCGAGGCGCACAGCGTCCCCGAAGCGCATGAAGCCGCACACGATCCGGCCGACGTTCACGGCGTTGAGGGTCAGGTCGACGGCGGTCGTCGATCGCGCATGGGGGAAGTCCACCGGGAGGAAGACATCGGAGAGGGCGCGACGGGCCAGCTCGACGTCGCGTCCCGAAGCGATGCGGCGGCTCCTGAACATCTCATCGTGTTGCGATCGCATTCGGAGATTGTATGTGCACTAACTAAACGCTCGGGTGGCGCGCAGTTCGGACAGGACGCCGCGCTCGGCGGATATCCACGGTCTCTCGATGTGCATAGCGTGGATGGGTCGCCGAGCCGCGCCTGCGTCGGCCACGAACGGCGGTCCTCCCCTTCGGGTGGGGAGGGCCGCCGCATCCTGCTGGACAAGAGGCGGAAATGTATGCACCCACCACGGCACAGCGCGGCCGGCCCTCGATGACCGCCTCGGAGTCCCCGTCGCGGAGGCGCACCTGCCCGCGCTGCGGCGCCCGCACACGAGTGGTCGGCAACCCCTACTACGGTGTCGGCCTGTCGGTCCACACCCATCTGTGGACGTGCACACGGTGTCAGTCCGTCGGGTTCGTGGATCTCGGGAAAGCGCCGACCGGGAGCCGTGCGGGCGAGCCCGCGAAACCGCGGCCAACGCCGCGGGTCCGCGGTGGACTCGCCCGTCTGATCGGCCTCGCCAGGCGGTAGGGCGGTGGAACGCAACCGCTTCGAGGGGCGTGACGAGTGGATCGCCGCGGTCGATCGTGCGCTCCGGCACGCTGACGCGTTCCCACTCCTGGCCGCGAAGGCCCTCGACCGTGGGACCGTGCTCACGGTCGCCCACGTCGAGGCGTCACAGGCTTCGGACACCGGAGTCTCGACGCTGAGCCATGCGCGACTCGCACGGCTCACGGGGCTCCCTCGCTGGGTCGTCCTGCGTGCGCGCCTCGCCTTGATCGAGCTGGGTCTCGAAGACCTGGCCTGCGCCCCCGGAGCGCACCTGCAGCTCCGTCGGGAGCTCCGTCACCGCTGAGCCCGAGTCACTGCCGGCGAGGTGGAGCATCGGCTGTGCACGGGTGGGCGCGTCCGGGCCTCAGGACGCCAGGCTCGCCACGAGGTTGACCGACGACGCGATGATGACCGCCCCGAACAGGTACGACAGCAGCATGTGCCGCAGGATCGCGGCGCGGATCCGCTGGCTGGAGATGTCGGTGTCCGAGACCTGGAAGGTCATCCCGACGGTGAACGACAGGTAGGCGAAGTCGAGGTACCGCGGCGCGACATCCTCGTTGAAGTCGATCCCGTGCCTCCCGCTGCCGGCCGGCTCGTTGTAGTACAGGACCGCGTACCTCAGGGTGTACAGGGTGTGGACGAAGAACCACGACAGCGCCACGCACGCCAGGCCGAGCGCAGCGATCAGGTCCTTGCCCGGCGGCGGAGCGTTCTTCGTCTGCCCCAACAGCAGCGCCAGCGCTGCGAGGCTGGCGATCGAGGCGATGAGCAGAAGGGCATCGCTCGTCGTCCGCGACGGGTCCTCGGCGGCCGCGTGCCGCCCGGTCTCGGAGCCGCCCATCCGGGAGATGGTGATCCAGACCCAGGTGAGGTACACCGCGCACGCGACGGCCCAGCCCACCGCTGCGGCGTACGCCCACTGGCCGAACAGTCCCGTCACGGCCGCTGCGACGACCCCGGCGGCGATCATGGTGGCGGTACGGATGCCGGAGAGGTGCCGCGACGCCTGTTTGTCTGCGTTCATGGCATAGACGCTCCCACCGCGAGGGCGCGCTTCCCAGGTCCCTGAGCAGGTCTTCATCAACGCCGGCCGGAGCCTGCCGTGCGGGGATGACCGGACGCGGGTGATCCGCACCACGATTCGGCGCGAGGTCAACCCGCTGGCCGCGCGGGGGAGCCGAGCCTAGGTTCGCGCTGAACACGGACCGAAGGAGGGCCAACAGTGGCTACGACATCCAAGACCTCGAACACGGCGACGAAGGCGGCGGCCGCGCCCCGGACCGCGCGCGCGAAGGCGCGGCGCCCGGCGAGCACGAGACCCGGCGCGAGAACGCCGAGAACGGGTTCGTCGCCCCGGCAGCTCTCGCGGGCGACCTCCAGCAGGTCCAGGTCGACCTGATCGAGCTGTCCCTCCAGGGCAAGCAGGCGCACTGGAACATCGTCGGCCGCAACTTCCGCGACCTGCACCTGCAGCTCGATGAGATCGTGGAGGCCGCGCGCGAGTTCAGCGACGCGGTGGGCGAGCGGCTGCGCGCGCTGCACGCGACAACGGACGGCCGGTCGCGCACGGTCGCGGAGACGACGACGCTGACGCAGTTCCCGAACGGCGAGGTCGACACCTCCGACGCCGTCGACCTGATCACGGACCGGCTGGAGGCCGTCGTGCGCACGATGCGCTCGGTGCACGACGAGGTGGACGAGGAGGACCCGACCTCCGCCGATCTGCTGCACGCGATCATCGGCCGGCTGGAGCAGCTGGCCTGGATGGTCAGCGCGGAGAACCGGCGCCCGGCCGTCAAGTAGCGGGACCGGCTGCCGGGGCCCTCCTGTCCGTGCGCGCCGACGTCGCACGGCGGCCCCGGGCACGGACCCACGCTTGTCGTCGCCGCGCAAGGGGTTGGCTCACTCCCGGTCGCAGCCGACAGTGTCACGTATGCACAACGCCCGGATCATCGTCGGATGACCACCGCTCCCGCCACGATCACCGGCATCGACGCGTATCTCGACGCGGCGGCGCGCTGCGGTGGCAGCGTCGCGCCCCTGCTGGAGGCGCTGCGCGCGACGCCCCCGGGCTCCCTGCTGCCGCTGCCCGGCTCGGGGCGCACGGCCGAACGCTTCCGCGGACTCGCCAGGGTCGCCGCGGTCGACGTCACGGCCGCGCGCGTGATCGAACCGCACCTGGACGCCGTGGCGATCCTCGCCGAGGCCGACGCTCCCGAGCCGGAGCATGGCACGACCTGGGGCGTGTTCGCCGCGGAGGCGCCCGGCGACGCGCTGCTGGCCTGCCGGGAGCAGGACCGCTGGGTGCTGCGGGGTCGCAAGCCGTGGTGCTCGCTCGCCGGCAGGCTCACCAGCGCGCTCGTCACCGCATCCACGCCCGAGGGCGGCCGGCGGATGTTCGCGGTCTCGATGGGTGCTCCCGGTGTGACGGTCGAAGCGGCGCAGTGGGTCGCACGTGGTCTCGCCGAGGTGGTGAGCGGGCCGGTCGCGTTCGACCATTCGCCCGCGCGCCCCGTCGGCGGCGACGGGTGGTACCTGGACCGCCCCGGTTTCCGGTGGGGCGCGATCGGTGTCGCCGCGTGCTGGTGGGGCGGCTGCCTCCCGATCGTGGACGCCCTCATCGCGCGCGCCAGGAAGCGCCCTGACGACACGATCCTCGCGGCACGGGCCGGCGAGCTCTACCGCCGCCTCGACGCCGGCCGGCTGGCGCTGGACGACGCGGCCGCCCGCATCGACGAGCACGAGGTCCCGGATCCGGCCGTCCTCGCCCACGCCGTCCGCGGCACGGTCGCCGACGCGGTCGCAGCCACGCTCGACGCCGCCCGTGAGGTCCTCGGACCGGCCGCCCTCGCGTTCGACGAGGGACTGGCCCGCCGCTGCGCCGACCTCGAGCTCTACGTCTCGCAGTACCATCGCGGCCGCGACGACGCCTCGCTTGCCGGCCACCTGGCGGGAGGGCTCCTCGCGTGGTGACCTTCGACCCGCTCGTCGCGACGACGCCGTTCGACGCCTGGGAGGACCCGTCGATCTGGGAGGGCGTGCCGCACCGGTCCCGTGACTGGGTCGCCGGTTTCAGCAGGATCGTCGTCTTCTCCGCGCATCCCGACGACGAGACGCTCGGTGTCGGCGGCCTCCTCGCCATGGCCGGTGAGCTCGGCATCGACATCTCGGTCGTCGTCGCCACGAGCGAGCGCGAAGAGCGGGTGACGGAACTGACGTCCGCGCTGTCCCGGCTCGGGTCGACCATCGACCTGACCGTGCTCGGCCTGACGGACGGCGGCCTGAAGCACGAGGCGGATCTCCTCCGCGACGCGGTGGAGCTGGCTCTGGCCGCTCGCCGACGCGAGGGCATGCTCGTGCTGGCGCCCTGGCCGGGAGACCGGCACGGCGACCATCGCACCCTCGGCCGGGAGGTCTCCTCGGCGTGCGCGGTGCACGGCGACGCCCTCCTGCTCTACCCGATCTGGATGTGGCAGTGGGGCTCGCCGGACGACCTCCCGCGGGACCGGGTGAGCGAGGTCGAGCTGACCGGGTGCGCCCGCGCTCGGAAACGCGTGGCGCTCTCGATGTTCGCCAGCCAGATGCACACCGCGGAGAATCCCGACGGTGTGCTCACGGTAGCCTTCGTCGACCGAGCCGTCCAGGGCAGGGAGATCCTGTTCGAACCGGAGGCGAGCGTCGCGGGCGACCATTTCGAGGCACTGCACCGGGTGAGCGCCGACCCGTGGTCCGTGCGCACCCGGTGGTACGAGCGTCGCAAGCGCGCGATCGCGTGCGCGGTCCTGCCGAAGGAGCGGTACGCGCGCGGCTTCGAGATCGGTTGCTCCAACGGCGAGATGTCCGCGCTTCTCGCAGAGCGGTGCGAGGCGCTGCTCAGTGTCGACACCGCGCCGACGGCGGTCGCCCTGGCCACCGAGCGCACAGCCGCCCACCCGAACGTCGCCGTCCAGAGGATGCGGGTGCCGGACGAGTGGCCCGACGGCCCGTTCGACCTCATCGTGGTCTCCGAGGTCGCCTACTACCTGGCGGCGGATCAGTGGGCGGCCACGGTCGATCGCATCCTCGGGTCACTCGCGGAGGGCGGCCACGTCGTGCTCTGCCACTGGACGGGCCACGCGGACGACTTCGCGCAGTCCGGCTGGGACGCCCATGCCGCCTTCGCCAACCGCGCTGGACTCCGCGTGCTGGTGCAGCACCAGGACCAGGACTTCCTGCTGGAGGTCTTCGGATGACGGTCGACGGTGTTCTCGTCGTCGTCCCCGCACGCAACGAGGAGTCGACACTGGGCCCCTGCCTGGAGTCCATCGAGGCGGCACGGGCGACGGTCGCGGTCCGCTCCACCGTCGTGCTCGTGCTGGACGCGTGCACGGACGGTTCGGCCGACGTCGCGCGAGGGTTCCCGGACGTCATGGTGATCGAGCGCGATCACGAGAACGTCGGCCGGAGCCGTCACGACGCCGTCGTCGCCGGGCTGGGCGCGTCGCCGGTCCCGGAGGATCGCACCTGGATCGCGTTCACGGACGCCGACAGTGTGGTCCCGCAGCTCTGGCTGGACGAGCACCTGAGCGGCGCGGCGACCTCCGCCGCGTACGTCGGCGCCGTCGTGCCGCGACTGGACGAGCTCGACGAGGCCAGGCAGCGTGCCTGGGAGCGGAGCCACCCACCCGGCGCCACCCTCGGCCACGTGCACGGCGCGAACCTCGGTGTGCGGGCGGACGCCTACACGCGGGTCGGCGGATTCCTTCCGCTGTTCGTCGGGGAGGACGTGGACCTCGTGGCCCGGCTGCGCGCAGCCCGCTACCCGATCGCCGAGAGCGAGCGCCACCCGGTGACCACCTCGAGCCGCCTCACCGGGCGTGCCCCCGAGGGGTACGCGGCCTACCTGCGCGACCTCACGATCTGAGGGGGCGCCACCTTGACCCAGATGGGCGGATGGGGTCGCCGGCGCTCACGGTACAGGCGCAGCGCGAAGGGCGCCCAGAGGATGATCCCGACCCCCACCCCGACGAGCATGCCCCCGACGGTGTCCAGGATCCAGTGAGCGCCGAGATAGGTGCGGCCGAGCATCATCAGGAGGGTGTAGACCAGGCCCGCTATCAGAACCCACCTGCGCCAGAAGATGATGGCGAGGGTCGTCGCGATGAGGGCCGCGGTGGCGCTGTGCCCGGAGGGGAAGGAGCCGAAGTCGGGTTGGACGAGGATCGCCGTCGGCCGCGGGCGTCCGACGAGGTTCTTGATGACGGTCACGATCACGCCGCTCGTCACCGCGGCGATCACGTAGTACAGGGCGGCCCAGGGGCGGCGCCAGATCAGCAGGCCGCCGATGGTCACGAGCGGGACGAAGACGATCGAACTGATGCCGCCGCCCACCTGGTTGAGGACGAGCGCCGGGATCGTCCAGATCGGCGCCCGGACCGTGACCATCTCGTTCATCCACGCGAGCTCGAAGGGGAACGGCTTGTCGGCCTGCCGGTAGAAGATCACGGTCGCGAGCAGCACGACGAACAGGAGCGCCGCCGCACCGGAGGCGACCGGCCACAGTCGCGCGATCTTGACCTCGGCGGGAGCGTCGCTGGAAAGGACCTTTTCGACGGCCTCCACCGGCCCTTCGCTCGGCCCGTGCCGTTCGCTGCTCACGGTGACTCCTGCGTAGCGGGGCGCACCCGGACGGTGCGCCAGGTGTCCACGGCGATCACGCCGCCGATGACGATGAGGGAGAGCGACATCGAGGCGAGCACATCGGTCGGCCAGTGGTACCCCAGGTAGACCCGGCAGGCGGCCGTCGCGAGCGCCAGGACGAACGCGACGACGAGCGCGATCACCGTGTGCACCGGGTTCCGGCGACGCGAGAAGACCAGGTAGGTCGTGATCACGAGGAAATCGGCTGCACCCATCACGTGCCCCGACGGGAACGACGAGGTGTGGTCCACGCCGATCAGCATGGCACTGACGGGCGGCCGGTGCCGGCCGATGACCGGAGCGAGGATCTGGACGGTGGCCACGCCGACGATCATGCTGCAGGCGAGCAGGAGCGGCCGCCACGCGTGCCGTGCCGCGAAGCCCCACCACACCACCGTGACGAGCACGATGATCGGCAGCACGATCGGACCGAAGACCGTGGCGACGACCGCCATCACGACCGTCAGCGTCGGTGACCGCATCCCCTCCAGCCAGCTCTGGATCGGCCGGTCGATCGCCGACAGCCCGTCGCTCTCGCGAACCGAGTCCAGGACCACGAGGAAGCAGACCAGCCCGACCAGCACGAGGACGGCCGAACTGATGTAGAGGTTCCGCCGCGCGGAGGCCGGCACGACCCGCTCCTCGACGAGGAACTTCTCGTGCCATCGTCGACGCGTCCCTGCGCGGCGATCGCTCAGCGCTGAGGTCATCGGAGGTTCCTGCTCATCTGCCGCCCTTCGGTTCGAATGGTCGACCGAGCATACGGCGAAGTGGAGGGCATCGACTCGGGGTTGAAAGCCCCGTGGATCGTGCTAAGAGGACCGAGCGCGTGGCGCACGCCGCGCGGGCGCAGTACCCTCGTAGTTGACCCTGGACCCGGTCACCGAGCGCTCGACGCAGCAGCCCAGCGCGGATCATCCGGTTTAACGTCGGGACGGGGATCATGGGATTTCTTCATTACGGACAGTCCGATTTCACGATCAACATCGAAGATCGAACGTTGGCGCACGTGAAAGTCGTGATCCTGACTCTGCTCCGGGACGGACACAGCGTCGCGTTCACCTTCGCTCACCCGATGAGCGACGGGTCGGGTCGGGAGACGATCTGGATCACTCCCACGAGCGAGTTGAGGTTTCAGTTCCTCGGGAGTCGTCCACCGCACCTCAACCGGGTCTGGATCGCGGACATGCTTCAGGCGGCGGCCGGCCAGTCCGGGCTGCATGTGACGGAGGAGCCCCGCGAGGAGACTCCCGAGCTGGTGCACCTGGAGGCGGAGTCCGCAGCGGAGCCGGCCGGGAACTGACCCCACCGCGCACCAGGCGTGCTCAGCGTCGCTGCGCGTCCCGGATGACCTGCTCGGCGATCACCGAGAGCCGGGTGCCCGAGTTACGGGCGCGCGTACGCATCTGCTCGAACGCCTCGGCGAAGCCGATCCCCTCCAGTTGCGAGAGGACGCCTTTGGCCTGCTCGATGAGCACCCGGCTGTCCAGCGCGTGCTGCAGCTGCTCGCGGGCGATGTCGGACTGCCGCAGGGCCCGCTCCTGAAGGATGCCGATCGTGGCCACATCGGCCAGCGCCTGCGCGGCGGCGGCGTCGTCGGGGGAGAGCGGGCCGGCCTGGTCTCTGAACAGGTTCAGCGAGCCGATGGTCTCGTTGCGCAGCCGGAGCGGGATGGCGTGCATCGAGCGGTAGCCGACGCCGGAGGATTCCACGGCGAAGCGCGGCCACCGCGCGTAGGACGCCGCGATGTCGTCGACCGTCACCAGCCGACCGGTCTGGTACGCGTCCACGCAGGGGCCTTCGTCGGCTTCGAGCTGGAGCAGGCTGATCAGCTGGCTCCGCTCGCTCGTCGACGCGACCACCTGGAGCGTCCCGGTCGGATCCGGGAGCAGGATGCCGGCGTCGGTCGCATCGAGGATCTGGGCGCAGCGTTCCACGAGGGTGTGCAGCAGGTCGACGACGTCGTACCCGATCACCAGAGTGTCCGCCAGCTCGACGAACGTCTGGAGAAGCTGTTGTTCCCTGCCGGAGGACCTGGCCATTCCTCCAATTTACAACCGTGTGTCAGAGCTGGAAGGAAATCTCCCGGTCGATGATCCGGGTGGCGATCTCGCGCACCGGAAGGCCCTCGGCGAAGGCGCGGGCACGGATGAGCAGGAGGGCGTCGGCAGGGCTGACCTTGGCCTGCGCGACGACCATGCCGGTCGCCTGGTGGACTTCGCGCCGCGAGTACGGGCTCTCCGCGAAGGGACCGCCGTCCTCGGCTGACCGGCGTTCCACGGCCTGATTGAGGACCTGCATGGCCGCGATGCCGGCCAGCGTCTCGGCGTGGCCGATGTCCGCGGGGCTGAGCGGTTCCGGGGTGTCCAGATACAGGTCGACGGCGCCGATCCCGAGGGCGCCGACGATCAGCGGGAAGGCGAACACCGAGTGGATCCCGGACGAGGCGATCGCGCTGGACAGGCTCGGCCACGCGGAGTCCGGCGAACCCGCGGTGATGAGGACCGGGGCGCGGGTGCTCAGCGCCTGCCAGCAGGGACCTTGGCCCAGATCGATCTGGAGCTCGTCGAGACGGGCGGCGAGAGCGTCGGTCGCGCACACGGTCTCGATGTCGAACGGGTCCTGCAGGGTGGAGATCGCAGCGCGCGCGATGGGCAGCGACTCCAGGAACGGCTGGCACAGCGTCGGGGGAGCAGAGTGGTCGAGAACCATGTCTTACCAGCCCTTTCACCCGCGCATGCCCGGTTTCGCGATGCGGCCTGGGTCCAGGACTGCGTTCACGCCCACAGTACTCCAGACTGGCGCGCAGACCGCTCGCGCGTACGCTGGCAGTACGTCGTCCTGGACCCTGACGTCATGAGCGTGGAAGGGCGCGACGATGTCCGAGGTCTCCGAGAGCCGGCCGAGATCGGCGGCGGCCGGCAACGAGTACACAGCACTGGCCTCCGTGATCAGGGAGTCCGGCCTGCTCCGGCGGCGCTACGGGTACTACTGGACGAAGATCGTCCTGGTGCCGGTGCTCACCGGCGCGCTGGTGCTCGGCTTCGTTCTGGTGGGCGACAGCTGGTGGCAGCTGTTCACGGCTGTGCTGTTCGCCTTCCTGTTCACGCAGATCGCGTTCCTCGGCCACGACAGCGCGCATCGCCAGATCTTCCGCTCCGGCCGCTGGAACGACTGGGTGAGCCTGGTGGTCGGCGACCTGTTCGTCGGGATGAGTTACGGCTGGTGGCAGCACAAGCACACCCGGCATCACGCCAACCCCAACCAGCTGGGCTCCGACCCCGACCTCGACCTGCCGGTGATCGCGTTCACTCCCGGGCGGGCGGCCTCCCGCCCCGCCCCGTTGCGCTGGCTCATCGGCCACCAAGGCTGGTTCTTCTTCCCGATCCTGCTGCTGGAGGGACTGTCGCTGCACGCCTCCAGCGTGCGGCGAGTACTGCAACGGGAGCCGGTCAAACACCGCCCGGTGGAGATCGCGTTCCTCTCCGTCCGGATCGTCGGATACCTGGCCCTGGTGCTGTGGGTGCTCTCGCCGGGCAAAGCGGCGGTCTTCCTGGCCGTCCAGCTGGGCCTGTTCGGGCTCTACATGGGGCTGTCGTTCGCACCGAACCACAAGGGAATGCCGTTGGTGCCGCACGACGCCCGGCTCGACTTCCTGCGCAGGCAGGTGCTGATGAGCCGTGACATCCGCGGCAACCGGATGCTGGACTTCCTGATGGGCGGCCTCAACTACCAGATCGAGCACCACCTGTTCCCGTCGATGCCGCGCCCGCACCTCAGGCGTGCCGCGCCCACCATCCGCGACTACTGCAGGAAGCACGGCGTCCCGTACACGGAGACCGGCTTGCTGGCCTCCTACGCGCTGGTGACCCGCCACATCAACCGCGTCGGCCTGGGCGACGCCGATCCGTTCAGTTGTCCGCTGCTGGAGCTGCGGCAGACTCCCGCTGCGACGGTGCTGCGGGCCGAACCCCGCAGTGCTCTCGCGCGGGATCAACTGATGGGGCGCGATGAACTGTCGAGGGCGTGGTGCACGCGCCGCCTCCCTCCCCCGCGATCTGAACCTGACCTCCGCACACTGCACGCGAAGGGCGGTCGCCCCGTCTCGGGGGCGACCGCCCGTGGGTCTGGGCGAGCGAAGCGCGCCGCCCGCATCATGCGGTCCGGCCTGCACCGGCGTGGAGCCCGCTCGCCGGCCGCCGCTCAGGCGGTGACGGCCTTGTGATGCTCCGTGGCCGATCCGACGCTGACCTTGCGCGGCTTCGCCCGCTCGGCGATGGGGATCAGGACGCTCAGCACGCCGTTGTCGTAGCTGGCGCTGATGCCGTCGGTGTCGACGTCGTCGCCGATGGTGAATTGGCGCAGGTAGCTGCCGAAGGGGCGCTCCTGGAGGAGCCAGCGGCTGTTGGAGTGATCGCCCGCGGACCGCTGCGCGCGGATGCTGAGCAGGTGGCCGTCGAGGTCGATGTCGATGGACCCGGGGTCGATGCCAGGGAGGTCCGCGTTGAGCAGGTACTTGTCGCCTTCGCGCGAGAGGTCGACCGGCATCATGCGCGGTTGGCGGCTCGTGTCGAAGACGCTCTGGGCGATCCTGTCGAGCTGGCTGAAAGGATCGAACGACATGGCCATAGGTGTGAACTCCTTTCATCGTGGTGGGTGCGATCGCTGAAGCGCGTCGCCGTTCGCTGCGGTAAGGATCACGGCTCAGGCGGATAGCGGGCCACCGCCCGTACCCGCTTGTCTCCGGCGCCGACGCGCACCCGAACGGGTGTGCGCGGTCCGCGGCTCAGCGACTCGGCTCGCGGACCCGTACTGCCCGTGCGCAGGGGAGGCTCCAAGCGTGCACGCGCGACGAGAGCGGCGAATTCGGCCTCCAGCCATTCCGAGTCGGAGCAGATCAGGTCTGCGAACCCTGCCGTCGTCGTCTCGGTCGCCGTCTGCATCTCGGAGCCTCCCTTTCCGCCATCCGGATGAGATTACCTACAGCTGTTGACATAGATTTAATACACCCACAGCTTGACAATATTTCCGATTAACAGCAAACTTTAAGTGTGACCGACCGGCCGGGTGACGTGCCCCTTTACAGCATTGCGGTCGCCGCGCAACTCGCCGACCTCCCCGCCGCGACGCTGCGCCTCTATGAGGAGAAGGGTCTGGTCACACCGGCGCGCACGGAGGGCGGCACCCGTCGATACAGCGACGACGACATCGCCGCCATCCGCGAGGTGGCCGTCCTGCAAGGCGACGGGATCAACCTCGCCGGCATCGGCCGCGTACGCGAGCTGCTCGCCGAGAACGCCGAGCTCCACCGTCGCCTCGCAACTGACGAACGCGGTTGACCGCCCGACCTAGGACCTGCCGACGAGTCCCTCGACTCCTCATCGTCGGACGAGGAACGCGGCAGCCGAGGTATGGCGGACCCGCACGTCCGGGGGTACCGTCCGGTCCGACACCTCAGTGACCCGGGATGGCGGGGCGTCACCGACCCACGAGGAGAATCCCATGGAACTGAAGCTCGGTGTGCTGGCACTGCTCGAAGCGAAGCCCGACAAAGCGGCAGAACTGGAGGAGTTCCTGATCGGCGGCAAAACCCTGGTCGAACTCGAGCCGGGAACGCGCACGTGGTACGCCTTCCGCCTCGACGAAACGCATTTCGGTATCTTCGATACCTTCGCCGACGAGGACGCGCGGCAAGCGCATCTGAACGGCGCCGTTCCCGCGGCTCTCGGCCAGGAGGGTCCCCGCTTGCTCGCGAAGGACCCTGAATTGCGCACCGTCGACCTTCTCGCCGTGAAGCACGAAGGCGACTGAGCCCGCACGCACCTGCCTTCGGAGGTGAAGTGCCGGGAACACTCTTGGGCTGCCCGGGACGTGTGAGGGAGTTGCTTCGCGCGTAGCGTGCTCACCGATACGGACCATCGAGTAGCGAAGGAGCCATCGTGGACACCGACAGAGACGATGAAGACCGGACGCCCGCCCAGGACGACTTCGTCCTCGCGCTCGAGAGCGGGCCGCTGACCGACGTCGAGGTCGTCGAGGTCGACGACGGCGAGCACATCGACCTGTCGATCACCGCTGTCTCCGTGGACCAGGAGACGGGGGCGGCGGTGCCGGTGAGCATCGCTCTGAACCCGGACGACTCTGCGTTCATGGTCACGGTAGCGGATGACGAGTTCGTGGTGCCGCTCGAGGAGACCAGCGAAGAGTCGAGCCACCGGCATGCAGCCCAGCTCCATCCGTTGCGCAGGCTTCAACAGCTGGCGCAGCGCGTCGAAACGGAGACCAAGGGCATGGCCAGGAGGCTGGCGGAGAGGTTCACGCGCAAGCGAGACGGCTGAGTAGTGTCGCGTCATGGGCGAAAAGAATCGTGCTTCACGGGGATCGCGTGGTCCGTGGTGGGGCCAGGCCAGCATCGTGGCCTGCGCCCTGCTCGTCAGCACGGTCGTCCTCGTCGTCGTCCACCACGGGGGCGATCCGGTCTGGCTGCGCCGGAGCCTCTCCCCGGTCGCCGGGTCCGATACGGCGCTGTGGCAGGTCCAGACGACGTTCTTGTCGGTCGGTTTCGCCGGATTGACGATCGCGGCACAGTTGTTCGCGGAGGCTCCCCTCGCGATCGGAACGTCGAGGAAGCGTGTCCTCGCGTACATCGGCGCGGGGTGGTTCGTGACCGTCGGGCTGGTCGCGAACGCTGTCATGGCTCTCGAGAGCATCTGGCTGCCGAGCGCGACGGGCGTCGTCATCGCGTTCGCGTGGTTCGTCGCCACCGCTGTCCTGCTGCTGGTCTCGACTTCCCGGCTGACCCGCCTCTTCGGACATCCGTCCCGGCTCGATGAGGTCGTGCGGTCCTCGCTGATCGAGACGCTGTCCGTTCGTTTCGACGATATGGCGCGCCGGTATGCCGACACGAGGAAGGGACTGGACGAGTTGCTGGCGTCGGAGTCGGCTCCACGGACCTCCGCGCGCGCGGTCTCGACACTGAACGTGCCGGTTCCCGAGGCGGGGCGCATCGTGCGAGCCATCAAGCCCAAGGGCGTCCGCCAGGCGATCGCGTCGCTCGGTCTGCCGGCGATCGGCCGCGGATCGGCGGATCGCGGCCCCGCCGAGGACTACGTCGCTCCGCGAATCCTGCTCGACATCCGCCCGGGGGACCGTACCCGGCTCGGCGACACCGCGTTCCGCGTCGTCACGTCGGCCCGCCTCGAAGCGGCCACGACAGGACGGATCGTCCGACTCCTCCAGTCGAGCATCGAGTTGGAGGCACCGGGAGCGGTCACCCCGTACGAAGAGACCGAACACGAGATCGCCGCTCTGAAAGACGCCATCGGAACCACCCTGCGGTCGGGTGCTCTGGCGACGGCCGAGCGGGCGCTGGAGCTGCTCGGGCATGTCGTGCGAGGAGTGTGGATGACCGAGCACGAGCATTCGGTCGCGTCTCGACGGGCATCCCCGGGCCAGCGAGGCGGACTCCTCCAGAGCATGGTCGAGGTCGAGCAGGACCTCCTGCTGTCGCCGCAGGTCGCACAGGTCTTCCTCGACGCAGCGACGACTCGGGCTCTGGAAGCACCGGGCACGGGGTCCACGGAGTACGTCGACGAATGCCTCCGGAGTTTCACGCGGCAGTGGTCCGACATTCTCCGGAACGGCGGACCCGAGTTCGACGCGCTGCTGCCTCGCATCCTCGCGTGCGTCCAGAACCTCACCACATACCCGGACACGTCAGCGAGCGAGGGTCTGCGATCGCGCGGCATCTGGGCGATGGTCGAGCTGGTCAAGCTCGCTCTCGACGCCAAGAGGCCGGAGGTCGCGACGCGGGCGGCGGAAGAGCTCCGCCGGCTCTTCGAATCGGACCCGGAGGGGTCCGCTCGCTGCGAAGTCCGGGCGGGTCTTCTGGTCCTGTCCGGATGGCTCCAGTACCTCGCCGGTACGAACGATCAGCGCTATCCGGCCGACCCGGGCCTGGAGGCGATCCTGGCCTCGGACGGATCCTGGCGCGACATCCTCGCGGCACGCGACGTCGTGCAGGCGGGAACGCCGTTCAGCAGATGGGACCTGTGGGAGACGAACAGCTCGGCGTCCGGCAGCGTCGGGTCGGCGGAGCTGCTCGACTTCATCGACCGCGCACAGCTGAAAGCACTCGACGGCTCATCCGGGACCGACCCACGAGAGGGCCCGCCTACAGAAGGACTCGAGGCGACGATCAGCAGCCGGGATGCAGCTCAGAACGCTCGCCCGCTTCGAGAACCGGTGCCGCCGTCGCGGATCGTGTCGCTCGCCGCCGCCCTCCGCGAGGCACTGAACGCGCGGGAGCGGGTCTCGGAGCGGCTCCCCGCCGATAGCGAGGTTCCGGCAAGCGCTCACGATTCGCTGCCGATCCTCGGAATGAGCTTCCGGATTCCCCGCCGCTCGTTCGCCGGCGGGGTCACCGATCGGACCTCCGCCGAGACCCGAGCCCTCGGTCGGATGATCGCCGACGGCTTCACCGAAGCGGAGGACCGCGCCGTCATCGCCGAGCTGCGGTCGCTGCACAGCGAGGTGCTCGATCCGACTGCGCCCGGCGTCCGAGACGCGCTCGACGCGCTGCGCGGCGCGGCGCGGCATTTCGTCCTCCTGGTCCCCTACGGCGGTTACGAAGGGCTGATGCGGGGGTACCCGGACGATGTGGCGGATGCGGTGAGCAGCGTCACGTGCATCGAAACCGGTGCACTCGACGACGAGGCGATCCTCTTCGATCGGCGTACGACGCTTCGGTCCTTCCGCGCGCCCAAAGAGGGGGAGGGTATCTCGCCGGTGGAGGGGACGGCGATAGCGCTCGGGTTCCTCGAGGACATCGACGAGTCCGTCGTCCGCATCGAAGCCGCTGAACGCTTCCTGATCTGGCCGGGGAGGCTCCTTGGGTCTTCCGTTTCGGGCGAGGGTCCGGCGATGCTCAGCGGAGGTAGCCGGTCAGCACGCCCCGCGCCCGCACAGCGATGTGCAGATTCAGCCGGGACTCGGGGTCGCCGATGTCGAGACCGCTCAGCTCGCGGATCCTGCCGAGGCGGTAGCGCAGAGTGCTCCGGTGGATGACGAGGGCGGCCGCGGTGCGGTCATAGTTTCCGCCGGAGTCGAGATACACCCCCAGCGTGTGGACGAGGTCGGAGCGGTGCTCCCGGTCATGGTCGATGAGTGCGCCGAGCCACTCGCTCACGTAGCGTTCGAGCCGGACCCCGTCGTCCGAGGTGTCGAGAATGCGGAGGAGGCCGAGATCGTCGTGATTCGAGAGGCCCAGCGGCTGCCGTGATTCGGCCCGGATGCGGAGTGCCCGGCCCGCCTCCGCGAACGAGCGGGGGAGCTCCTGGGCCGTGCACCGGCCCCCGACGCCGATCGAGCCTCGCACGCTGGTCAGGGCGGCCGAAACCCTCCCATACAGCTTCGAGAGGTCGGAGCCGTCCGCGACGACGGCGAGCGTCGCCTCCGGCCGGCGAGAGATCAGCGCAGGCACATGCATCGCCGCGAGCTGGTAGCGAACAGCGGCACTGACATCGACTCCGTTCGGGGTGGGCGACTCCCAGGCGACGAGCACCGCGCGCTGGAGGCCGCCGAGGTCGAAGTGGAGCGCCTCTGCACGAGCGAGACCGTCGACCACGTCGCCGCCAGCGACGAGGTCGTCCGCCAGATCGCGACCGAGCCGGATTTCCACTTCTGCGACGTTCCGCCGGTGGGCGAGCTCGACCGCGATCGTTGCGCTGGCGTACTCGACCGCGAATCGATCGTCGTCGCTCCTGCTGTTGTCCGGATCGTAGATGCCGAGGACGCCGAGTGTCTCACCTCGGGAGCGGATCACCGTCGACCGCCAGCCGGTACTCGTGCGTCCAGCGGTCGAGAGGTTGTCGACGGACGCGGTCATCGCGGAAGACTCCGTGGCGTCTGCGGCGTTGACGAGTGCGAGCTCATTGCCGAAGGAGTCTTGCAGCACGACCGCCCGCCGCGTGATGGTGCTCACCGTCTCGACGATCTGCGCCTCTCCTTTTCCAGAGCCCGCCGCAGCGACGATCGAGTCGCGGATCTGCTGCTGCGCGTTCAACTGCACGATCGTGGCGGCCATTGCGCGGTTGGAGGCATCGTGCGCCTTCCCGAGTCGCCGCAATTCCTTGGCCTGGTGGCGTTCGCGGCCGATGAGCTCGGCCGCCGCGAGCGCGGCGCCCGTCGGCTCCGCGAGCGCGAGGAGGAGACGCAGCTCGGCTCCCGACGGTTTCCCGGGCGCCTGGAGGACGAAGGCTCCCTTCACCTTGCCGGTCCCGCGGAAGAAGAGCGCGAAGCACCACGCCCCCTCGTCCGCGAGGTCGCCGTCGATCCCCATTCTGGCTTCCACGAGAAGATCGAGTCGGTGATCCTCGCGGCCCGAATACCGGACGAGGTGCCCGTGCGAGGTGACGTACACGGCCTGAACGGCGCAACCGGCGATCTCCTCTGCCGCTTCCCTTGCGAGGCGGAATGTTCGCCGGTTGGACGGATGCTCGAACATCGCGGAACCCACCCTGAAGATGTCGTACAGGTCGGGGCGTGCCTTCGGGGCGCTGCCGGGCTGCGCGACATCGTTCGGAGAAGTCGACGCGTCCATCGCGGTGAACGGTAGCCCCCATCCGCTTGCTCTGACAGTGCAACCCCCGGGTCTCCTTTTCGCCCCGCTCGGCCGATGAGGCGACGGCTCCGCAGGCGAAGACTCCGTATCGAGAGCACGCAGGGGTCCGTCCGTGAAGGAGGAGTTCGTGAGTCTTATGGGGTTCGACACGTCTCGCGATGTCGATCGCGCGGTCGAGCAGGCGCTCGGCGCCAACCGGCGTACCTTCGCGGTGCCGCTGGAAGCGTATCGGCGCGGAGGCGAGTACATCGTGATAGCGGACGCGCCGGGTGTGGACATCCGCGACATCGACGTGCGCGTCGAACGCAACGTCGTCACCATCACCGTCCAACGCCGGCCGAAATTCGCGCCGGACGACCTCGTCCTCATCGACGAGCGTCCCCGCGGAGAGTTCATCCGCCGGCTCTTCCTCGGCGACAGCCTCGACGACTCGGGACTGACCGCCCATCTCGGAAACGGTGTGCTGACGCTGCTCGTCCCCGTGGACGAGTCGAGCAGTCCGCGGCGGGTGGAGATCTCGTCGCGGGCGGAAGACGAGCCCACCCGCAGCAGCGAACCGCCGTCGGGCGATTGATCAGACAGAAGGAGCGTTCACATGGCTAAGGCAGTCGGCATCGATCTCGGCACCACGAACTCGGTGATAGCGGTGTGGGAGGGAGGCGAGGCGAAGGTCATCCCGAACACCGAGGGCGCTCGCACGACTCCATCGGTCGTCGCTTTCACCGACACGGGCGAGCGGCTCGTCGGCCAGCTCGCCCGTCGCCAGGCGATCTTGAACCCGAAGGGTACGATCTCCTCGGCCAAGCGCTTCATCGGGCGATCCTTCGACGAGATCGAAGCGGAGGCGAAGGCGGTCGGCTTCGACGTCGTGGCCGGCCCGAGCGGCGAAGCCCGCTTCGATGTCCGGGGCAAGCTGTACGCCCCCGAGGAGATCAGCGCCCTCGTCCTGCGGAAGCTGGCCGACGACGCCGGCAAGTTCCTCGGCGAGAAGGTCACCGAGGCCGTCATCACCGTTCCGGCGTACTTCAACGACGCGCAGCGCACGGCGACGAAGGACGCCGGGCGCATCGCCGGACTCGAGGTGCTCAGGATCATCAACGAGCCGACGGCGGCCGCCCTCGCATACGGGCTGGACAAGAAGGAGCACGAGACGGTCCTGGTGTTCGACCTCGGCGGCGGCACCTTCGACGTGAGCCTGCTCGACGTCGGCGACGGCGTCGTCGAGGTCCGCTCGACCGCGGGCGACACGCACCTCGGCGGCGACGACTTCGACCGCCGCGTGGTCGACTACCTCGCCGACGAGTTCCAGAAGGAGAACGGCATCGATCTCCGCAACGACCCACAGGCCCTCCAGCGACTGTTCGAGGCGGCGGAGAAGGCGAAGGTCGAGCTCAGCACGGTGAGCCAGACGCAGGTGAGCCTGCCGTTCATCACGGCGGACGCCGCCGGGCCGAAGCACCTGACGACCACACTGAAGCGAGCCACGTTCGAGAACATCACCGCCGACCTGGTCGAGCGCTGCCTCGGACCGGTGCGCCAGGCGATGGAGGATGCCAAGGTCACCGAGAACGACATCGACGAGGTCATCCTCGTCGGTGGTTCGACCAGGATCCCGGCCGTGCAGAACCTCGTCAAGCGACTCACGGGCGGCAAAGACCCGAACATGACCGTCAACCCGGACGAAGTCGTCGCCATCGGCGCGGCCATCCAGGCGGGAGTGCTGAAGGGCGAAGTCAGCGACGTCCTCCTGCTCGACGTGACTCCGCTCTCGCTGGGCGTCGAGACGCGGGGCGGGGTGATGACGCCGATCATCGAGCGCAACACCACCATCCCCGCGCGTCGGAGCGAAGTCTTCTCCACCGCGCAGGACGACCAGGACTCGGTCGAGATCGTCGTGCTCCAAGGGGAGCGCGAACGCGCTGCGGACAACCGGGTGCTGGGCCGGTTCACGTTGACCGGCATCAGGCCGGCCCCGCGGGGCGAGCCTCAGATCGAGGTCACGTTCGACATCGACGCCAACGGGATCCTCAACGTCACCGCGCGCGACAAGGACACCGGGGCGGAGCAGGGCATCACCATCAGCGGCACCACGACCCTCGATCAGGCCGAGATCGATCGGATGATACGCGAGGCCGAGCAGAACCGCGCTGAAGACCAGCGACTGCGTGAGGACATCGACGCGCGGAACGAACTGGACGCCGCTGCCTACCGACTCGAGCGGGCGCTTGCGGAGCACGGCGACACGGCGCCGGCGCACGAACGGTCGCGCGCCGAGATGCTGGTCGGACAGGCGAGGGAGGCCGTCGAACGGGAGGTCTCCGCATCCGAGGCGCGGGAGCTGACGAGCGAGCTGCGGCAGATGGACGCCGCGCTGTCCGTCGCCCGTGCACCTCAGGATTCGTCGCCCTCGGGCGGCGCCGGAGCAGCCGACGACACCGACGACTCCGACGACGTCGTCGACGCCGAGTTCGATCGGAACTGAAGGCCCCGGACATGGAGAGCCGGGATGCACGCGACTCGGGCGGCGATGGGCCGCTCGCGTCGGTCGACGGGGCCGAGACGACGGCGGAGCCGACCCCGGAGGACGAACGGGACGTCCGCCTTGCGGAGCTCGAGGATCGCTGGCGCCGCGCCGCCGCTGACCTGGACAACGCGCGCAAACGGGCCGCCCGTGAACTCGCCCTGGCCCGCGACGCCGAGCGCGCTCGCGCAGCCTCCGTCTTCCTTCCGGTCGTGGACGGGCTCGCGGATGCGGTGACGTACGCGAAGCAGGTCAACGACCCCATCGGCGACGGCATCGAGTCGATCCGGGAGCAGGCAGTCTCCGCCCTCGAGCGCCTCGGCTACCCTCGCATCGACGAGGTCGGCGTGCCGTTCGATCCGCGCCTCCACGAGGTCGTGTCGGTCGCCGACAGGGACGACCTGGAACCGCGGACCGTCGTGGCGGTCACCCGGCTCGGGTTCGGGACTCCCGATCGACTTCTGCGCCCGGCCGGCGTCGTCGTCACCGCAACCCGGGAGTGACGCCGTGGCACAGGACTACTATCAGCTGCTCGGCGTCTCGCGCACGGCCGACGCCAAGGAGATTCAACGCGCCTACCGCAAGCTGGCACGTAAGTACCACCCCGATGTGAACAAGGAGTCGGGCGCAGAAGACCGGTTCAAGCAGATCAGCGAGGCGTACCACGTGCTGAGCGATCCCGAGTCGCGCGCCCAGTACGACCGGTTCGGACCGGATTTCCGTCGATATGCGGGGGCCGAGCAGGAGTACGCCGCCCAGGCCGCCGGGGGCGCAGGCGGCGGAGCGCGCGCAGAGCCCGGCCGGGTGCGTCGGGATTCAGCTGGTCCAGCGCCCGGGCGGGAGCCGGCCCGGGGAGCGCCTCGGTCAACTGGGACGACCTCTTCGGCGACGTCTTCGGCTCCAGTCGCGGGATGGACTCCGAGGCCGAGCTCGAACTGACGGTCGAAGAGGCGTTCCGCGGAGGTCCCCGAACGGTCGTCCTCGCCGGCCCGGACGGTGAGCGTCAGACGTTCGACCTCCGGATTCCGCCCGGCGCCCTGGATGGGCAGCGCATCCGCGTCTCCGGCGGCGGAGGACCCGGGCGACAGGACGGCGGGGCGGGAGACCTGGTCATCACCCTCAGGGTCAGGCCCGACCGGCGGCTCCGCCTCGACGGCAAGAACATCGAGATGGACCTGCTGGTCTCTCCCTGGGAGGCTGCCTTGGGCGCGAGCGTCTCGACACGGGCGCCCGGCGGCCCGATCACGGTGCGCGTTCCCCCGGCTCGTCGAGTGGCCGCCGGCTGCGATTGAAGGGCCAGGGGATGCCTCAGCCGGGTGGGAAGCCCGGCGACCTGTTCGCCAAGGTGAAGATCATGGTGCCCCCGCACCCCACCGACCGCGAACGCGAGCTCTTCGAGCAGTTGAAGCGCGAATCCTCCTACGATCCGAGGTCGTCATCATGAGCTCTCCGCTGCTCCCCGTGCTCCCGCCCCGCCTCGACCTCGGGATGGTCGCCGCAGCATCCAGGGTGCATCCCGAACTGGTCCGGCGATTCGTCGAACTCGGGCTCGTTCCCGCGCGCGCGGACGCGTCAGGACGGCTGTGGTTCGCCCCGGACGCACCCGAGCAGGTCCGGCGGATCGTGCGGCTGCACGCGGACCTGGCGCTCAACTACGCGGGCGTCGCACTCGTCATCGACCTGCTCGCCCGAATCGACGTGCTCGAGGGCCGGCGATCGGTCGTCCGCTCCGGAAGGGAGACTCCGCCATGGAGATGAACAAGCTGACCCAGAAGTCCCAGGAGGCCCTGCAAGAGGCCCAGAGCATCGCGAGCCGGAACGGGCAGACGGAGACCGAGAGCGAGCATCTCCTGCTCGCCCTGCTCACCCAGGAAGGCGGCCTGATCCCCCGGCTGCTCGAAGCGGCGGGGGTCGACCTGCCCGTCCTGCTCACCGAGGTGCAGCAGGCGATCGAACGGAAACCGCGCACCACCGGCCCAGGGGCGACGCCCGGTCAGGTGTTCCTCTCCAAAGCCCTGGCGGCCACGCTCGACCGTGCCGAGCGGGAGGCGACGCGCCTGAAGGACTCCTATGTCTCGGTCGAGCATCTGCTTCTCGCGCTCGCCGACGATCCCGGCGGCGGTGGCGCTGCGCGCCTCTTGCAGAGCAACGGGGTGAACAGGGAGAGCTTCCTCCGGGCCCTGACGGCCGTTCGCGGCAATCAGCACGTGAACTCCGCGACTCCCGAGCAGACCTACGAGGCGCTGGAGAAGTATGGCCGCGACCTCGTGGCGGACGCGCGGTCCGGCCGTCTCGACCCGGTCATCGGGCGGGACACCGAGATCCGCCGCGTCATCCAGATCCTGTCGCGCAAGTCGAAGAACAACCCGGTGCTGATCGGAGAGCCGGGCGTCGGCAAGACGGCGATCGTCGAGGGGCTGGCGCAGCGGATCGTGCGCACCGACGTCCCCGAAGGGCTCCGCGACAAGACGATCTTCCAGCTCGACCTGGCGGCACTCGTCGCCGGCGCCAAGTATCGCGGTGAGTTCGAAGAGCGGATGAAAGCGGTGCTGGCCGAGGTCGTCGCCGCCGAGGGGCGCATCCTCCTGTTCATCGACGAGCTCCACACCCTCGTCGGCGCCGGAGCCACCGAGGGCGCGATGGACGCGGGGAACATGCTGAAGCCCATGCTCGCTCGTGGTGAGCTCCATCTCATCGGCGCGACCACCTTGGACGAGTATCGGCAGCACATTGAGAAGGACGCGGCGCTCGAACGGAGGTTCCAGACCGTTCTGGTGGATGAGCCGAGCGTCGAAGACGCCATCTCGATCCTCCGCGGGCTGCGCGAACGCCTCGAGGTCTTCCACGGAGTCCGGATCCAGGACAATGCGCTCGTGGCGGCAGCGACGCTCTCGCACCGGTACATCACCGACCGGTTCCTGCCGGACAAGGCCATCGACCTCGTCGACGAGGCCTGTGCGCGGTTGCGGACGGAGATCGATTCGATGCCCGCCGACCTGGACGAGCTCACCCGGCGTGTGACCAGGCTGGAGATCGAGGAGGCCGCCCTGGAGAAGGAGAAGGACAAGCCGAGCCGGCTCCGCCTCGAGGAGTTGCGCCGCGAACTCGCCGATCTGCAAGCGGAAGCGAACGCGAAACGTGCCCAGTGGGAGGCGGAACGTCAGGCGATCCGCAAGGTGCAGGAGCTCAGGGGCGAACTCGAGAAGGTGCGTCGCGAGGCCGAGGACGCCGAGCGCAGCTACGACCTCAACCGTGCGGCCGAGCTGCGCTACGGCAGGCTCGCCGAACTCGAGCGACAGCTCTCCGCCGAGGAGCAGAGGCTCCAATCGAAACAGGGCCGGCAGCGGCTCCTTCGCGAGGTCGTGACCGAGGAGGAGATCGCGGAGATCGTCGCTGCCTGGACCGGTATCCCCGTCGCCCGGTTGCAGGAGGGCGAGCGCGCGAAGGTGCTCAAGCTCGACGAGGTCCTCCACGAGCGCGTCGTCGGCCAGGAGGAGGCGGTGCGACTGGTCACCGAGGCGATCATCCGCGCCCGCTCGGGCATCCGCGACCCGCGCCGGCCGATCGGCTCCTTCATCTTCCTGGGGCCGACAGGAGTCGGGAAGACGGAGCTCGCGAAAGCCCTGGCCAGCGCACTCTTCGACAGCGAGTCCGCGATGATCCGGCTCGACATGAGCGAGTACCAGGAGCGCCACACGGTCAGCAGGCTGGTGGGAGCACCTCCGGGATACATCGGGTACGACGAAGGCGGCCAGCTCACTGAGGCCGTACGCCGCCGCCCGTACTGCGTCGTCCTCTTCGATGAGATCGAGAAGGCGCATCCGGACGTGTTCAACACGTTGCTGCAGGTGCTCGACGACGGACGGATCACCGACAGTCAGGGGCGCACCGTCGACTTCCGGAACACCATCGTGATCATGACGTCCAACATCGGGGCCGAACACCTGTTGACCGGTTCCCGCGACAGCGGCGGAGACATTCCACAGGACGTCAAGGAGCTGGTGCTGGCGGAGTTGCGCAGCCGCTTCCGCCCGGAGTTCCTCAACCGGGTGGACGACATCATCATCTTCGCCCCCTCGGCCTGGAGCAGATCGAATCGATCGTCGACCTGCTCATGGGCGACTTGGCGCGCCGGCTCGCAGAACGTCAGATCGGGCTCGAAGTGACACCGGAGGCGCGCCGCCTGATCGCGGAGCGCGGCTACGACCCGCTGTACGGCGCGAGGCCGCTGCGCAGGTACATCTCGCACGACATCGAGACGCGCTTGGGCAGGGCGCTGCTCTCCGGCACGGTTCTGGACGGCTCGACCGTGCGCATCGACGTGCGGGACGGCGACATCGTCGTCGACGCAGTCGAGGCGCCGGCGCCGGCTGACACGGACGCCGGGGTCCCCGTATGACCACCCTCGAGGCGACCACCGTCATCCGCTGCCCGAACTGCGGGCGCAAGAACCGCGTTCCCGTCGCTGCGAGCGGGCGGCCGCGCTGCGCGAACTGCCACCAACCTCTGCCGTGGATCGTCGACGCTCTCGACGACACATTCGCGGAGATCGCGGTGAAGGCGGATCCGCCGGTCATCGTCGACATGTGGGCGACCTGGTGCGGGCCCTGTCGAATGGTGAGCCCGGTGCTGGTGGAACTGGCGACCGAGCGGGCCGGCGAGGTGAAGCTCGTCAAGGTGGATGTCGATCGGGCGCCCCGGTTGTCCTCCCGGTTCTCCGTGCAGGCCGTGCCGACCCTGATGATCCTCGATCACGGGGAGGTCATCGCGCGGCAGGCGGGGGCAGCGCCCGTCGCTGTCCTGCGCCGCTGGTTCGATGATGCGATGCTGCAGCGCCGGCGGGCGCAGAGGAAGGCCGGAGAGGCCGAGGAAGGAGGGGGCCACCGTGATCGCTCGTAGGGATCCGCACATCGCCTACATCCGCCCCGTGGCTCCGCGCACGCCGGGCGCGTGCGAGGACTGCCTGGCGCTCGGAACGCCGTGGGTCCACCTGCGCCTGTGCCTGACGTGCGGGAAGGTGGGCTGCTGCGACTCCTCTCCGATGAAGCACGCCCGGGCGCATGCACTGCACGGCGTCCATCCGATCGTCCGCTCCCTGGAGCCGGGCGAGGACTGGCGGTGGTGCTACTTCGACGAGGACTACGTGTGGTGAGCGCTGCCCGTGCCGACCCGTCGGCGGCCGAGACGCCCGATGCTTTCGGGGCGTACCCTCGGCTCACCCCGGCTCAGCTGCAGGCCCTGGGCGAACACGGCACCACCGAAGACGTCGCGGAGGGGAGATCCTCGCGCGCGCGGGCGAGCCCTGCGAATCGTTCTTCGCGGTGGTCGAGGGAAAGGTCATCATCGACGATGGCGATCGGACTGGGCAGGTCCAGGTGCACGGGCCCGGCCGTTTCGTCGGCGACATCGGGCTGCTGGAGGGTCAGCCCTCCTTCGTCACGATCGCCGCGTTGGGGAGCGGTAGGGTTCTCGCCGTGCCGATCCCTGCGTTGGAGCGGGTCGTCACCGGCGACCCGTTGCTCGGCGAGATCATCCTGCGCGCGTATCTCATCCGGCGGTCGATGGCGATCGGGTTGGGCGCGGGGGTTCGCATCGTGGGTTCGCGATTCTCCCCGGACACCCGCCGGTTGCTCGACTTCGCAGCGCGCAACCGGATACCGCACCGGCTGCTCGACCTGGAGAGCGACCAGGCGGCGGAGGTCATCGTGCGGAGGCTGCGCCTCGACATCGCCGATCTGCCGGTCGTCATCCTCGCCGGCTCGCGTGTCCTGCGCAACCCCTCCGTCGCGGACGTCTCGGACGCCCTCGGTATCAGGAGGGCACGGCCCCGCGCCACCTGTGATCTGCTGGTCGTGGGCGCTGGGCCGGCTGGTCTGGCCGCGACGGTCTATGCGGCCTCCGACGGACTGTCCGTCGTTCTCTCCGACGCCGTCGCCACCGGAGGGCAGGCGGCGCGGTCCGCCCGGATCGAGAACTATCTGGGATTCCCCTCGGGGATATCAGGGGCGGAGCTCGCCGAGCGCGCCCGCCTTCAAGCAGTCAAGTTCGGGGCGACCGTCTTCGCGCCGGCGTTCGCCCAGACCCTCGACTCCGCCGGGGAGGGGCTCGCCGTCCGGTTCTCCGACGGAACGACAGTGTCCCCCCGGGCCGTCGTCGTCGCGTCCGGAATGGAGTACCGCCGTCTGGCGGCGAAGAACCTCGACCGGTTCGAGTACACGAGCGTCTATTACGCGGCGACGATCAACGAGGCGCGCGAGTGCGGAGTCGACCCGGTCGTCGTGGTGGGCGGAGGCAACTCTGCCGGGCAGGCAGCGGTATTCCTCGCCGGTACCGCGTCTCGCGTCCACCTCGTCGTGCGTGGGGACGACCTCGGCAAGGACATGTCACGGTACCTGGTCGTTCAGGTCCAGGCTCACCCGCGAGTCTCTGTGCACCTGGAGTCCGAAGTCGTGGAGGCCGCCGGAGGAACCATGCTGGAATCCGTCACCGTCGAGCACCGGCCTTCCGGCGCGCGCGATCGGCTCGCCGCCGCGCACCTGTTCGTCTTCATCGGGGCGGCGCCCGCGACGGAGTGGCTCGGCCCCGGCATCGGCAGGGACGAACATGGGTTCCTCCTCACCGGGCCGCGGTCGGGCGCCGACGACTCGCGCTCCCAGCCCTTCGAGACCTCCACTCCGGGCGTCTTCGCCGTCGGCGACGTGCGCAGCGGATCGGTCAAGCGGATGTCGGCGGCGGTCGGCGAGGGGGCGAGCGTCGTGAAGATGGTGCACGACTACCTCGCGACAGGGGGCTGCCGGCTCTGAGGCCCTCCCCGCGGGCGTACTCGACTCGGGCGCCGAAGGCTCGGGCGTCACGCGACTCTTTCGCGAAGGAACCGGCCGATTCGTTCCGTGGCTGCGGCGGCCTCGGGAGTGCCCAGCATCAGCGGATAGACGTGGGGCAGCCCATCGCCGACGTGCAACTCGACGTCGACGCCCGCGTCCGAGGCGGCCTCGGCCAATCGTTGGGAGTCGCTGAGCAGCAGGTCGGCTGTGCCGACCAGGATCAGCAGTGGCGGCAGGCCCGCGAGAGGGGCGAACAGGGGGAGGCGAGCGGCGTTCGCGGGTCCGCTCCGGCCAGGTAGTCGGCCGCGAGTTGCTGCAACAGCTCCGGCGTGGAGATCGGGTCCTGGTCGATCCGCTCCGACATCGACGCGCCCGAGCTTGTCAGATCGACGGTCGGCGACATCAGCACGGCCGCCCGAGCCTCGGGTTCGGCGGCGTCGCGCGTCGCGGTGAGCAGCGCGACCGTAAGCCCACCACCCGCCGAGTCACCGGCGACCGCCGCGGTGCGCGGAGCTGTCCCCGGCCCGGTATGGAGCCACCTCCAAACGGCCAGCACGTCGTCGATGGCAGCGGGAAACGGATGCTCGGGAGCCAGCCGGTATTCGGGGAACAGCACGCGCATCCCGGCGGCCCGCCCGAGTCGTGCCGCCAGTTCCCCGTCGCTTCGGAGCGAACCGAGTCGATAGCCGCCGCCGTGCAGAAACAGCAGCACCCGGTCCCTGTCCGCTCCGGGGGCGTCGAGCCAGTGAGCCGGCACCCCGTCGGCCGACACCGCGGTCACCCGGACGTCGTCGGGGATCGGATGCAGCGGACCGGCCGGGGCGAAACCCGCGCGCTCGTCCGCGAGCGACGGCGCTGCCGGCGGAGACTCCGCTTGGCGTTGCTTCAGCGCGCGCAGCAGTCGCTGCATTGCCTCGCTCGGCACGATCGGAGCTCTTACCCGGCGTCAGCGGTCGTGCCGTCGGCGACCACCTCGGACAGCAGCCCGGTACTGACATCGAAGATGAAACCCCGAACGGGCACGTCGGCAGCGATCCACGGATGCGACCGCGTCTTGCGGATCTGCTCGCGCGTGTTCTCGACCGGATCGGTGAAGCTGTAGAACCGGGCGGGGGCGATCGGCCACTCGCCGGACTCCGAACGCAGCCGCGATTCGAGTTCCGTATCGGTGAAGGTGGTCATTCCGCAGCCGTCGTGGTTGATGATCATGATCTCCTTGGTACCGAGCACGCGGGTGGAGATCACCAGCGAACGGATCGAGTCGTCGTCGATCACCGTGCCGACGTTGCGGATCATGTCGACGTCGGCCTCATCCAGTCCGAGCAGTCGCAGGACGCCGCTGAGGCGCGGGTCCGCGCAGGTGACGATCGCGATCTTGGGCTTCGGCGGCCCCGCGTGGCTCGCGTCGTAGTCCGCAGCGGCGACCGCATTGGCCGCCAAGGCTTCATCGATCATGCTCATCGTCTTTCTCCTTCACCTGAATGTGGACACCGCCGTCTCGGCGCGCGCCGCTTGTCAGCGCAGCGTCGCGAACGACGCGCGCATCTCGCTCACAAAGGAGTCCGGCTGCTCCCATGCGGCGAAGTGGCCGCCTTTCGGCAGCCGGTTGTAGTGGAGCAGGTTCGGGTACGCGGCGCGGACCCAGCTCTCGGGAGCCGTGTAGATCTCGTCGGGGTACGCACTGACCGCGGTCGGGAGCGTCACGCCCTTCGGTCCGAAGAACGAGAGTTTGCTCTCCCAGTAGAGGCGCGCAGAGGAGACCGCGGTCTTCGTGAACCAGTACAGGTCGACGTTGTCGAGCACGTCATCCTTGGTGAGACCCTCCGCGCCACCGGCGAAGACGCGGGCGATCATCGCCTCGCTGGCGGGGTCGTGGTCGAGCATCCAGGCTGCCAGGCCGACCGGGGAGTCCTCGAGGGCGTAGAGCGTCTGGGGGCGACCGGCCATCTCCTGTGCGTAGCCGAGGCCGTGCAGCCAGAAGTAGACGAGCTGATCCCACGCCTGCTTCTCGTCGGGCGATAGGCCGGCCGGCTCGGGACCGCCCGGCACGATCGCCGAGATCGCATCGGGTTCGGCCGCGGGCATGTTGGTGTGGATGCCGACCAGGCCGGCCGGCTTCTGCAGCGCCAGCTGCTCGGTCACGGCGTTGCCCCAGTCGCCGCCCTGGGCCACGTAGCGGGTGTATCCGAGGCGCGCCATCAGCTCGGTCCACGCCGACGCGATGCGGATCGGGTCCCAGCCCGTGCCGGTCGGCTTGCCGGAGAACCCGTGGCCCGGCAGGGACGGGATGACCAAGTGGAACGCATCTGCGGCAGTGCCGCCGTACGACTCCGGATCAGTGAGGGGCTCGATGATCTTCAGCTGTTCGATGACCGAACCCGGCCAGCCGTGCGTCACGATCATCGGGAGCGCGTCCTCGTGCTTCGAACGGACATGCAAGAAGTGGATGTAGACGCCGTCGATCTCGGTCAGGAACTGCGGGTAAGAGTTCAGCCGCGCCTCGACCTTCCGCCAGTCGTGATCGGTGGCCCAATAGTCGGCGAGGGCCTGCATCGTCTCGAGCTGGACGCCCTGCGAGGCGTCGCTCACCGTCTCTTCGGTCGGCCATCGCGTCGCCAGAATGCGTCGTCTCAGGTCGTCGAGTTCCTCTTGGGGAATCTCGACGCGGAATGGACGGATGTCGTTCGAGCTCATAGTCGGCTCCTGACGCTGGAACAACGCTCAACGTACCCCCGAGGATTGCTCAGGACAATGCCGCCGGCGGCCTGGTGAAGTTCGAAAGCTTCAGTCGTGGCGTCGGCTGGTCCACAGGAGGTAGCCGACGAGCGATCCGATGGAGCTCAGACCTGCGGTCATCAGCACGGTCACCCAGGATCGTCCCTTGCGCTCTCCGACGACGAGACCACCGATGCCGTTGATGAGTGCGGCCACGACCATTCCGGCGACCAGTCGGTTGCCGATCCGCTCCGCACGCCCGACGAGGGGCTCCAATTCGGCGGCGCGCACATGGATCTGGATCCCGGACGTGTCCAGCGTCTCGACGATTCGACGCAGTCGACGAGGGAGCTCGATGAAGAGTTCGGCCGCGTCGCCGGACGCGCGCAGAACTCGCTGGGCGATGGCGGCTGCAGAGACCCGGTCCTCCACCAGTCGGCGCGCATACGGCGGGAGCACTTCGCCCAGCGCGAAGTCCTTGTCGAGCTGGACACCCAGGCCCTCGACCATGATCAGCACCTTGAACAGCAGCGCCATGTGCCGCGGGAGTTGGAGGTGGTGCTCGCGCATCATGGCGAGCAGCTGAGTGATGAGGTGTGTGAACCGGACCTCGCTCAGCGGCCGGCCGGCGTACTGCGACACCCAGCCGGCCAGGGACTGTTCGAGCCGTGGCCGGTTCTCGACATCCTTGGTGACGGAGAGCGCGTACAGCGCGGAGGCGAGCAGAGACGGACTCTCCTGCGTGAACCCGATCAGAAAATCGGCGAGTTCGTCCTTCAGCTGCTCATTCACCTCGCCCACCATGCCGAAGTCGATCAGCGCGATGCTGCCGTCGGGTGCGACGAACAGGTTTCCCGGGTGCGGATCCGCATGGAAGAAACCGTCGTGGAAGATCATCGTGAGCACCATGTCGGCACCGCGGCGCGCGACGGCCGCGCGGTCGATGCCGGCCGCATCGAGGTGCTCCAGGTCGTTGATCTTGATGCCGGTCATGCGCTCGAGAGTCAGCACCCGGGAGGTCGTCCTCTCCCAGATGACACGAGGGATCAGCACGTCGGGGTCGGCACTGAAGTTCGTGGCGAACCTCTCCGCGTTCCGCCCCTCCTGCAGGTAGTCCAGTTCGGCCCGGAGAGTGATGGCGAAATCCTGCGCGATCCCCTCCAGGTCATAGCCGCGAACGCGCTCCCACCGCCGGCTCGCTTGCCGGGCGAGGCTCTGCACGATCTCCAGATCCTCCTCGACCTGGGCGACGACGCCCGGTCGACGCACCTTGACCACCACCGGCGTTCCGTCGTGCAAGTGCCCGGCGTGGGCCTGCCCGATGGACGCCGACGCGAGGGGGACGACGTCGAAGTCCGCGAACAGCTCCTCCACACCGGCGCCGAGTTCTGCTCGGATCGTGTCGAGGACGTCCCCGGGCGGTACAGCGGGTGCTGCGTCCTGAAGCTTCGAAAGCTCGGTGAGGTACGCCGGCGGCAACAGGTCGGAGCGGGTCGAGAGGAGCTGGCCCAGCTTGATGAAGGTGGGCCCGAGGTCTTCCAACGCCAGGCGCACGCGTACCGGTGTCGTCGTCCGGTCGCGGCGGTCAGCGCCGGGCGCGCGCTGGTTGCCCAACCAGCGGCCGACGCCCATGACTTCAGCGAGGAAGCCGAGACCGTGGCGTGCGAGGACTTCACCGACCTGCTCATATCGGCCCAAATGACTGCTCACCCGCTCATTCTCGGCGTGATCCCGGACCAACGGGAAGCCCGACCTGAGCGTCGTGCCGGAGTGATGCGGGGGGACTTTCGCCCCGTTCGTGGACATGCTCCGTCCGCTAGCGTGCAGTCGACGTTGGGAGGAATCATGTCTCGTTCGCGTACCGCAGTTCTGCTCGCGGCTCTCGTCGTCTCTCTCGCCGGTTGCGCGCAGAACAGCGGTCCCGCGTCCTCGTCGACCGCCTCCGTCCAGCCTGTCCCGAGTCCGTCGAGCACCGTCCCGCGCGCCACCGGCTCCGCCGCGCCGTTGCCGGGGCCGACAGGGGGCGTGCCGACGACGCCGACGCTAGGGCAATGTGAGACCGCGAAGCTGACGGGGACCCTCGGCCCGGCTGAAGGTGGCGCGGCCGGGCATGTGGGTGTCACGCTGGTGCTGACCAACACGGGGACGAACACGTGCGCCCTGCAAGGTTGGCCCGGTGTGTCCTTCGTCGGCAATGGCAACGGCACGCAATTGGGTGCTGCCGCGGTCTTCATGCGGACCGCGCCGCATCCCGTGGTCGAGTTGCGGCCCGGAGCGACGGCACACGCGCTTCTCATGGTGGCCAACGCTGCGAACTATCCGACTGATGCGTGCAAGCCTCAGCCCGCGGACGGTTTCCGTGTCTACCCACCCGGATCCCGCACCTCGTTGTTCATCGAAGACCATTCGTTCACAGCGTGCACCGAGGAATCCGCTCCTCTCCTGCAGGTCGGCCCGTTGACGGGCGGATGAGCGGGAGCCGGGGAAGTGGCCCGGGCGTCCCGTACGCCTCGGGCCCTCACGTTTCCCCGTCACCCCTATGGGAGGAGAAACCCATGTCAACGAAATCGACGGCCTGAGTTTGCGTTTCGAAAGGTGCGGTACGGGCGGTCGCGGGAAGTGCGCCGGGCCTTAAGCCCTAATCGGAGCGAGGTCTGGTGTGGCACTGTGAACATGGACGGCCGATCCGTCGCGGTCCGCAAGCTGATCGGGGATCGGCGGTCACCGTCGCGACCTGGACCTGCGGTTGAAGCGGGGTGGATGATCGCGACCGGTGGCCGGCTCGCGTCACAGCGACGGGGGTCGCGTGACGCGAGCCACCTCGGAGATGCGGGGGCCGCATGAGCCAGATCACGCACCCGCAATCCGTTTGGCGAAATGGTCGCTGATCCGGTGTTTCCATACTGATCCGGCGCTTTTATCATGTCATCGCAACGCAGGTAGCACGACCGAGTCTCCTTCGGGTTCGAACCCTCGCCAGAGTCCCCTCCCCACAGGCTCAGCCGTGCGTCTGAGAGCGGGGTGAATGAAATGGTGCTGAACAGAGTCGACGAGTTCGAGACGCGGGGGCGGCGGTTCACGCTGTACGAGGGTGGTTCGTTGGTCCTGTTCGAGGAAGACGGCGACGGGGCGGAGGGCATAGGGACGATCGTGCGGTCGGACACCGGATTCGTTGTAACAGCCTGGTGGAAGCCGGGACTCACGATCATCGTCCCCACGCTTCCCGAGGCGGTCAATAGACTCGTCGAGATCGCAATCGACACGCACTCGGCACCGGACGATCACTTCGCCGAAACGTCCAGCACGTAGCTGCGGTCCATTACCCACGCCGATTACGATCCGACGACGGGACTCCGATCAATGTAGCCCTCGGCCCGGAGCGAGTCCACCGCCGTCCTGACGTGACTGTCGCTGCGCGACGATACGACCCCGGTACGCGCGCCATTGCCAGACCGAGACCGCGGGTGGAGCCCGTGACCGCGGCGACACGGCCTGCGAGGGGTAACCGCTTGGCTTTGCGGTGAGCCATGCGTTGATCCTGGCGATCCGGGTGCCGACGCCTGAGGCCTGCGGGTGTCGACCTCGCCCGTCAGGACGACATCGTGGCCCTCAACATCCGCGTGGATGCCCTCGTGCGGAACTCCCGCTGTCCACTCAAGGGTTGCGTCGACTGCGGCCGCGAGTCGGTGGTCGTGCGGCTCGGATCCCGGATCGGGAAGCCGGAGCTCGTCGGCGACGGTGCGGACCCCCGCGACACGCTGGACGGCGTCGACCGCTGCGATGCGCTCGTGCAGGGTGCGGGCCGCCGTCGTGGCTGCGGGTCGAAGGTCCCTCCGATGCGCGGGACCTTCGACCCAGTGTTGCGCCCTTGCGCCGCCGTACGGTAGCAGCGTCGTTCACGGAGACCGATGAGAGAGGACACTGTCATGGCACGCAATCTGGTCCGTTTCGACCCGTTCGCCGAGCTCAGCCGGATGGAGCGGGACTTCTTCGAGGACGGGATGTTGGGGTCGCGCCGCACGAAGCTGCCGACGACCGACATCTACACGAAGGACGACAAGGAGATGATCGTGGAGGTCCACCTCCCCGACTTCGACGAGAACGACGTCTCCGTGAACATCGATGAGGGGGCCCTGGTCATCCAGGCGGAGAAGCACGAGAAGGAAGAGGACAAGGACAAGAAGTACGTCGTCCGCGAGTCCAGCCAGAGCTTCTACCGTCGCATCCTTCTGCCGCAGCAGAGCGACCAGGCGAAGATCGCCGCCACGTTCGAGAAGGGCGTGCTGAAGGTCGACGTCCCGTTCGCCGAGCTGCCGGCGCCGACCAAGATCCCGATCACCACCGGGTCCAAGGCCTGACGGCGGCCGCGCAGGATGTCGACGCATATCGTCGAGGACCGCTTCTCGGACTCCCGCGTCGTTGTGACGGGCGCGGGATCCGGGATCGGCAAGGCCACCGCTGTCCGCCTGCTCGCGGAGGGCGCCACCGTCGTCGCGACGGACATCAGCGAGCCGCGGCTCGCGAGCCTCGCTGAGGAGTACGGCTCCGACCGGCTCATGACCGTCGCCGGGGACGTCAGCGATGAGGATGTCGTCGCCCGAGTGATGCAGACCGCAGACGGTCACATCACTTCGCTGGCCAATATCGCGGGGATCATGGACGATTTCCTCCCGCCCGCAGAGGTGGAGGACGCGGTCTGGGACCGGGTGTTACGGGTGAACCTGACCGCGGTGATGCGGCTGACCCGGGCGGTGTTGCCGGGAATGCTGGAGCGCGGCGCGGGCACCATCGTCAACGTCTCGTCCGAGGCGGCTCTTCGGGGTTCGGCCGCCGGCGCCGCCTACACCGCGTCCAAGCACGCTGTGAACGGGCTGACCCGCAGCACTGCGTTCTTCTATGGCGCGAAGGGCATCCGCTGCAACGCCGTCGCTCCCGGCGCGACGATGACGAACATCCAGGCGGAGTTCCGTTCCGCGTTCGCCGGCGAGCGGATGGCTCCGTACATGCAGACCAACGTGCCGCAACCGGCGACGGCGGAGGAGCTGGCGGCGGCGATCACCTGGCTGCTCAGTGACGACTCGGCCAACGTCAACGGTGCGATCCTGCCGTCGGATGCGGGCTGGTCGGTGATCTGAGAGCGCGGGAAGGGGAAAAAGGGGGACCGGGAACCCGAAGCCCGGTCAGGCGTGGCCGCGGTGCTCGAGCGAGTGCCGCGGCCCGCCTCTTGTCCCCGGTGCGCAGATGGGCGGCGATGTGCGCCCAGCGCTGGAGTTCCTCGGGCGTGACGGCGAGGCCTTCGCCGGCCTCGGGGTCTGGCCGCGCCATCACGCCGTGGATCGAGTACCGGGCGCGGGCGTTGTCCCACTCGGCAAGCGAAGCGAAGAGTCGGGCGACGCCGACGATGAGATCCGCTCCCTGCTCGGCGAGGTAGTCGGCGTCGCCGGTGGTCTGGAACAACGCGCCGTCGAGTCCCTCGGCCGTCGCCGCGCGTTGGGCCTGCGGGAGCCTGCGGTGGCGATAGCCGAGCAGAGACCGGCTCAGGGCCGGCCGGCGCAGGGTGAGCAGTGGGTAGACGAAGACTTCGTCCCAGAAGACGTGGCCGCCGTACGCTTCGCCGTGCAGTCCGCGGGCGGGTACTCCGGCGTCGAGGTCCTCGTCACGCAGGCTCGTCTCGCACGCGGACCCACGGGTCGGGGCTCTGCAGGCGACGATCGTCGCACGGAACTGCGCGGGCTCGCGTTCCGCGGGCTCGGCGTCGACGTCGCCGAGGGCGAGCCGATCGTCGTAGAGAAGATGGTGGGCGTCAGCACGTCCCGGGATCGCGCGACCGCATCCCGCGCGACCACCGGGCGGCCCCGAAGTCGGACGCGATGATGCGTTCGCGCCCGAAGGCGGCCTTCCGGTGGTGGCGGCTGCCGGCCGCCGGGGTCGGCCTGGCCCGCATGGAGTTCATCGTCAACAACGCCGAGTTCCTCGTCGCGCACGGCATCGACTCGATCTCGCTGAACCCGGACAGCTTCCTGCGGACGGTCGCGCACGTCGCCGCAGCGGAGAACACAGCGGAGGACTCGATGACCACGGCGCACTGAGTACGCCACTGGGTCAGAACCCGGAGGGTTCGGTCTCCAGCTCGGGCGACTCCGGGCGCGGCTCGTGCGCCAGCGGGGTGAGCGCGGTCGTCTGCGGAATCCACAGAAGGGCGTCGTAGCGGCGTCCCATCACGGTCGGCACATAGTTTCCGGCCTCGCGTCGCGGGTCGTAGACCACGCCGACGGCCCGGTGCCCGCGCTGACGGGTCAGCCATTCCGTCCCCTCGGCTGTCGAGAACCGGAGTACGGCCGCGTCCGGGAGCGTGCGCCCGAGCAGGTCTTCGTGGCTGCCCGCCTTGGCCGTCGGCAGCGGGTAGACCGTTTCCGTGGCCCCCAGGACCGTCCGGCGAGCACCGTTCCTCCGCGTGACGCGAAGCCGATCAGACACGTCTGATCCAGGCCGTGGCGCTCACGCAGGAGCTCTCCGATGTTGACCATTCCCTCATTGCCCATCGTGGTGCCCCTCGCATCGCCGACGTGGGTGTTGTGCGCCCAGATGATGCCCCGGCCGTCGGGTCCGGCCCGCTCGGCGAGCCGGTCCGCGGTGTCGGCCATATGGATGTCCCGGATGTTCCACGATTCGCGGTCGCCCCGGAGCATGACGCGGTAGTAGTGCTCCGCGTCCGCTGCGGTCAGCGCGTTCTGGAGGACGTCGAGCCGGGACTCGTCCTCGTCGAAGCCGGCCCCGGCGTGCCCGGCATGCTCGCGGACGCTCGTCAGGAGCGCGATGACATCGGGCTCGCAACTCGCCGGAACCAGCCGGGTCGCCCACGCGTAATCCTGCGGGTCCTCCCCGTACGGTTCGAAGCAGCGCCAGGCCCGCAGCGCAGTAGGGAGGTCATCCGGAGCGTTCGCCGCCAGCCAGTCGATCACGGCTTCCAGCGACTCCCACAGCGAGTACACATCCAATCCGTAGAACCCGACGCGACGGCTCGTCTCCTGAGCGAGGTTCCAGCCGTGCAGCCACTCCAGGAAGTCGGCGACGTCGGTGTTCGCCCACATCCAGCGCGGCCAGCGTTCGAAGCCCGAGAGGAGCTGGCGCGCGTTCTCCCACTGCTCCGTGCGACCGCGCACCCACTGGTCGATGCGGAAGCAGTCGGGCCAGTCGCCTTCGACTCCGATCCAGCGGATGTCACCGCGTGCGATCAGGAGTCGGGTGAGGGCGGCGCGCCAGGAGTAGAACTCGTGCGTGCCGTGCGACGCCTCGCCGATGCAGATGAAACGTGCCCGGTGGGCGCGTTCGGCCAGGGGCTCGAGATCCGCGTCCGACACTAGCGGCGTCGCCATCGCCTGGAGCTCGGACACGGCCGCCTGATCCGACGGGTCGGGCTCGGGTGTGCGCGGACGTCGCGGACGCAGGGAGGCCTCGTGCAGCAGCCTCACGACCTCGGCGTCGTCGGTCTGGCCGAAGTCACGGTAGTACTGACCGACCGCCTGAAACGTCGATGGCAGCAGAACACAGGCGACGCGGTCGGCGTCTTCCAGTTCGTCGAGCGCGGCCGGTGCGATCACCGGCGCGGCAACGACGACCTCGCTCGCGCCGAGCCGGCGGGCTACGACGCATGCGACCTTCGCGGTCGCTCCCGTCGCGATCCCGTCATCGACGATGATCGCCGTCCGGCCGCGCAGATCGATGGGGCCGCGGCCCTCGCGCAGAAGCGCCAGTCGCCGGGCGAGCTCGTCCCGCTCCCTCGCCTCGACCTCCGCGACCTCCTCCTCGGAGATCCAGCCCCGGGCCACGATCGCCGGGTTGAGCACCTCGGCGCCGCCTTCGCCGATGGCGCCCATCGCGACTTCCGGCTGCCCGGGGAGGCCGAGCTTGCGCACGACGATGACGTCGAGCGGGAGGTCGAGCTCTTCGGCGACGACGGCGGCAACGGGGACACCCCCGCGCGGGAGGCCGAGCACGACCGCATCGCCGCCCTTCAGGTCGTGGAGGCGATCCGCGATTGTGTGTCCGGCTTGGCGTCGATCGGTGAACATGGCTCCTCCTCGCCTCCTCGCCAGACAAGCGCCGGACCCCGAGGCCGGGTAGGGCTGAAGGTCCCCCGGTGATCCCGGGCGGACGTGCGACCGGAAGGACCTTCGGCCCTCTGGTCCGACCCATCTCCCGACGTACGGTATCGCCGTCGATCACGGACATCGTGAACCGCACGCTCCAAGGCCCGGAAGGAACCGCCATGCGCGCAGCCGTCGTCACTCAGTTCCATCAGCCCCTCACCGTCGAGGAACGCCCGATCCCGTCGCCGGGACCGGGACAGGTGCTCGTCCGGTTGGAGGCGTGCGGCCTCTGCCACACCGACATCCACGCCATCAACGGGGACTGGCCGGTCAAGCCTGCCCTCCCGTTCGTGCCGGGGCACGAGGGAGTAGGGATCGTGGAGCGGCTCGGCGAGGGCGTGACCTCCCGCACCCTCGGGCAGAGGGTGGCGATGCCCTGGCTCGGACACGCCTGCGGCGAGTGCCGCTATTGCATCGACGGGCGCGAGAACTTGTGCGAACAGCAGTACAACACGGGCTATACGGTCGACGGCGGATACGCCGAATACGCGCTCGCCGACGCCCGGTTCGCCGTTCCCGTGCCGGATGATGTGTCCCCGATCGACGCCGCGCCGCTGACCTGCGCCGGTGTGACGACCTACGCCGCGGTGAAGGCCGCGAAGGTCGTGCCGGGGGAGCGTGTCGCGATCTTCGGCATCGGCGGTGTCGGCCACTTGGCCGTGCAGTACGCCCGGCTCGTGGGCGCGCAGGTGGTCGCCGTCGACATCGACCAGGACAAGCTCGACCTCGCGGTCGAGCTCGGGGCCGATCACGCGATCGACGCGCGCGACGTCGATCCTGCGACTGTCATCCACCACCTGGGCGGCGCCGATGTCGCGATCGTGCTCGCGGTCGCGGACACGGTCTTCGACCAGGCGTTCCGCTCACTGAATCGCGGCGGCCGGCTCGTGCTCGTCTCGCTGCCCGCCGACGGCAGCCTGACCGTTCCCGTGTTCGACACCGTCCTCAAAGGGATCTCGATCATCGGATCCATCGTCGGGACCCGCCAGGACCTCGCCGAGGTGTTCGCACTGCACGCGGTCGGCCGGACGCGCGTGGTCGCCGCGCGCCGGGACATCCGCCACGTCAACGAGGCGGTGGCGAGCGTGCTGTCCGGCGAGGTGCCCGCACGCCTGGTCTTCGTCTACGACTCGGGTCTCCCCGTCGAGCTCGACGAGCGCGACGCCGCCGGGACACCCGAGATCGGATGACCTCGGCTGTCGACACTCGAAGTCCGACGGCGGGACTTTCGCCCCTCGTGACATCCCGCACACGTCCCCAGTCTTGACGTATGAACACCAAGACGGTCACGCACTCTGCAGAGGACCTCAAGGTCCGTCACGACGTCCAATCCGAGTTGGGCTGGCAGCCCGGCCTCGATGATCCCGCGCACATCGGCGTCGCAGTCGATGGAGGCGTCGTCACCCTGAGCGGCGAAGTCGGCTCGTTGAGTCAGCGGGCCGCCGCCGTGATGGCGGCGCAGCGCGTGGTCGGGGTGCTCGCGGTCAACGACGAGCTTCATCTGCGGCCGATTCTCTCCGAGCCGTCCGGGCTGGAGCTGGCGAAGGCGGTCAACGACGTGCTGCGCTGGTCCTCCGGGATCCCGGAGGACCGCATACATCTCGAGGTGCAGGGGCACTCGGTGATCCTCAGCGGCTTGGTCGACTGGAACTACCAGCGCACGGCTGCTGCCAAGGCAGTCCGGAGGATCGACGGCGTCCACGCCATCGACAACCGCATCCAGCTCTCCGGGCGTCCCGATGCCCAGGATGTCGAGCACCGGGTGCGGGAGGCGATCATCCGCAACGCGGCGCTCGATGCGCGCAACATCGTCGTCAAGGTCGACGGCACGGAACTCACCCTGAGCGGCACCGTGCGTTCGTGGATCGAGAAGCACGAGGCCGAGACGACAGCATGGTCGTCTCCGAACGTGACGCAGGTGCACAACGAACTCGTCGTGCACCTCGGAGACTGACCGTCGAACGCGGATTCAGGGCCGGCGCACGATGCGCCGGTCAGGCGCCGAACGCCGCAGCCTCCGCCTCGACCGGCAGGTGATCGCTGAACCATCTGCCCGCGAGTTGTGCCACGGCCTCCAAGGCCCCAGGCTCTTCGAACAGATGGGTGGCATGCGGGACGATATCGAGTCGCGTGGGGCACCGCATGCGCGACTGGGCCAGGCGATTGAGTTCCAGCACCTCCAGATCCTCGGCACCGACGATGAGCAGGGTCGGCGCCTCGACCTGGGCCAATGCGGGTCCGGCGAGATCGGGCCGACCCCCACGCGACACGATCGCTGTGATATCCGCGTCCGGCGCCGCAGCCGCTGCGAGGGCGGCGCCGGCGCCCGTGCTCGCGCCGAAATAGCACACCCTGAGCCCCGCGGTGCTTTCGTACTCGCGCACCCAGGCTGTAGCCGAACGGAGCCGGTCGGCGAGCAGATCGATATCGAACACGAGCCTCCTGTCGTGCTCCTCGTCCGGTGTCAGAAGGTCGAGCAAGAGCGTGGCGATCCCTCGGCTGTTGAGCGCCGACGCGACGTAGCGGTTGCGTGGGCTGTGTCGTGAGCTGCCGCTGCCGTGGGCGAACAGGACGATTCCGCTCGGATCATCGGGGAGTGCGAGCGAACCGGACAGGGTCGTCCGTCCGGCCTGGACGGACACCTCGGGATCGGCGTCGGCATCGGCCGAGGCGTGGGAACCCGCGCCGGCGAGTGCGGCTGCACGAGCCAGCACATGCTCGACCTCCGCATCGGAGGTCTGCGAGAAGTCTCGGTACACCTGCCCGACGGCAGCGAAATGCGCCGGCTGCGTCAGGCAGATGACGTCGTCGGCGTCCGGGGCCAGTCGCTCGGCGGCGTCTGCCGGACCCACCGGTGCGGCGACGAGGACCCGAGTGGCGCCGAGCGCCCGTGCGACCCGGCATGCCGCTCGGGCCGTGGAGCCGGTCGCGATGCCGTCGTCGACGATCACGACGGTGCGGCCGACGAGCGGAATCGGACGATGTCCCTCGCGTAGTCGCGCGACTCTGCGGGCGAGTTCGGAACGCTCGATTCGTTCGATGTCATCCACTTCTCGCGGGTCGACGCCCGCCGATCTGACTACGCGGTCGTCGAGGACGCGCACCCCGTTCTCACCGATCGCGCCCATCGCGAGCTCAGGCTGGTAGGGGACACCGAGCTTGCGCACGATGATGACATCCAACGGTGCGTGAAGAGCGGATGCGACTTCGAACGCAACGGGCACCCCTCCACGGGGCAGCCCGAGCACCACGGGATGCTCGCTCGCGAGTGCGCTCACGCGTTCGGCGAGAAGCCGACCGGCTTCGGAACGGTCCGCGAACACGTCATCATCCCCTAGCGGGCGCCGGCCGTGTCATGGCCGCGCTGCTCGATGTGCGCGTCGGACCCGGGGAAGACGATGGTCGTCCGCCCGTCCTCCTCCCATTTGACGACATAGGGGGGCGCCCCATCGTCGCCGTGCACTTCCTCGATGATCCCCACCCGTGGCGACTCCTCGAGGTGGTTCGAAGCTATGACCAGGAAGTCCCCTGTTTTCGCCTGCATCGGACTCAGCTCCTTCATCGGCCCGCCCGCGCGCGAGCACCGGCTCTGCTCAACAGACGCTACGCGGCCTGCCGAAGAGAGGGCGGGCCGAAGGTCCTTCGATGCGGATCAGGAAGTCGGGGGCTGACTCGGTGGAGGCGAGGGAGGCTTCGCATCCGGTTCCACGGGCGGTTGCGGCGGCGCGGGTGGTTCGCCGCTCGGCTTCTCCGCCGGTCGCGGCGCGGCATAGAGGGGCTGGCCACCTGCGGGCCCGGCATACGGGAGGGGTGTTTGAGGCCAGCCGTAGTCTCGTGGCGGAAACCCTGCTCCCGGAACCAGCACCTCGTAGCCGGGGACTTCGCCGTCGGGGCGATCGAATCGGGCTCCGCGCGGGTTGGGCGGTAGGAGGGTCATCACGAAGACAGCGAAGCCGCCCAGGCTCGGGATGAGCAGCAGAAGCAGGAGCAGCCCGCTCAGATCGACATCGTGCAGGCGGCGCGCCGCGAGCGCGAGACCGGGGATGACCGTTCCGAGCCACCACGCGGCGAGGAGGATGATGCCGACCGCGATGCCCGGTCCCGGGATGAGACTTCCCTCCGAGTCGCGCGAGGAGCCGACGAACGCACCGGTCAGGACGATCGCGTAGAGCGCGAGGACGATCAGTGCATCGATGAGCGCCCACCACCAGTACTCGCTTCGGCTGGCGCGCCCATCGAAGCGCGCATACTTCTTCCAGTAGCGAACGAATGCCTCACCGAACGGCGCCCGATAATACGGCGCCCAGAGTGGGACGTGCGGCTGGGCCTGGGATTCCGGCGTGATCATGATGTCCCCTGAGCCGGCGCCGGGTGCGCCGGTCGCCGTCAGAGTACTGCGCCCCGACCCAGCAGTGCAGCACCGGAAGTCAAAAACCCCCGGAATCCTCATCGGACCGGGGGTTTTCTCCAGTGGCTCCGACCGGCATCGATCCGGTGACCTTTCGATTTTCAGTCGAAATCCTAGGACCTAATATGACCACGTAGGCGCCAAAACCGTTGATTTTCCGCGGAAGTTGATCTACTGAGATCACATAGAACCTCATACGATCTCGTACGGTTGTAGTCAAAATGTAGTCACGCGAACGTGGCCTGAGGTCGTCAGCCGGATCTGAAGCATTGCATTTTTCAACGTGTTAACCCGGCCAAATCACTCTCGAGAGGCGTGAGCCGCAACAAAGGGGCGCGGAACCTCACACGGCCCATCTCGGCGCGAGAGTTCTTCGTCACGCAGGTTTCACGTGCGGCGCGGATGGCGGAAACACCGGCTTCCTAGCGTGGTGGCATCCACTCGCTCCCGTCGCAGGAGGTCCCCAGATGACCGGCACCGTCTCCGCAGCAGCAACGACAGCAACGACAGCAACGACCCTTTCGCCTGAAAGCCCAGCCGGCGCGGCCACCCGCCCCGGCCTCGTCTTCCGTCCCGGCCGCTGGATCGACGGCTGGGACGCCGAGGACACCGCCCAGTGGGAGGCCGCCGGCGCCGCGATCGCGCAGCGCAACCTCCGCTGGTCGATTTTCGCGGAGTTCCTCGGGTTCGTCGTCTGGCAGCTGTGGTCCATCGTGGTCGTCGCACTCCCGGCCGCCGGCTTCCACTTCAGCACGTCGCAGACGTTCTGGCTGATCTCGATGCCGAGCCTCGTCGGTGCGACGCTGCGGTTCCCGTACACCTTCATGGTCCCCAAGTTCGGGGGACGCAACTGGACGATCGTGTCGGCAGCGCTGCTGCTCCTCCCGGCGGTCGGACTCGCGATCTGCGTCGCGAACCCGGGGACGCCTTTCGGTGTGATGCTGCTGGCGGCGGCGCTCGCTGGGTTCGGAGGGGGAACTTCGCCAGCTCGATGGCGAACATCACGTTCTTCTACCCGCAGCGCAAGAAGGGCTGGGCGCTCGGTCTCAACGCGGCGGGCGGCAACCTCGGCGCGGCGGTCGCGCAGTTCGCGGTCCCGATCGTCATCACGATCGGCGCCGGAGCCACGCTGCAGCTCCCGCTCGCCGGACTCGTGTGGATCCCGCTCATCCTCGTCGCGGTGATGGGCGCCTCGCGCCGCATGGACAACCTCTCGAACGCCCGCGCGGACGTGAAAGCCTCGCTCGCCGCCCTCCGCGCACCGGAGCTGTGGCTGATGGCCCTGCTCTACATCGGCACCTTCGGTTCCTTCATCGGATTCTCCGGAGTGTTCCCCAAGCTCATCGCCGACCAGTTCCCCGCGTTCAGCGCCTTCCCGGTGGCGGGCGCGACGCTGTCGCTGGCGTTCCTCGGCGCGCTGGTCGGCTCGCTCGCCCGGCCCTTCGGCGGCAGGCTCGCCGACCGGTTCGGCGGCAGCGTGGTGACCATCGCCTCCTTCGTGGTCATGGCGCTCGGAGCGCTCGCGGTCATCCTCACCCTGCCGCTGGGCAACTTCTGGCTCTTCCTCGGCTTCTTCCTCGTGCTGTTCATCGCGAGCGGCGCGGGCAACGGCGCGACGTACCGGATGATCCCGACACTGTTCGCGCTGCGCTCCGGCGCCGCCGACGGGCATTCCTCGGCCGGCGACGTCTCGTCGCAGCGCACCGCCGCCGCCGCGCTCGGGATCGTGTCGGCCTTCGGCGCGTACGGCGGTTTCGTCATCCCGCAGGTGCTGGGGCTGTCGAAGTCCACCACCGGAGGCTATGCAGCCGGGCTGTCGTGGTTCGTCGCCGCCTACGTGGTGCTGCTGGCGGTCACCGTCGCGATCGCCGTGCGCGGCCGTCGCCGCGGGGTGCGGATCTGAGCGGGGGCACCCCGGTGGATGCGCCGAGCCACTGCCCGTACTGCGCGCTGCAGTGCGCCATGACGCTCACGCCGACGCCCGCCGCCGCGACGCCCGTCGCGGTGGCGGGCCGGGCGTTCCCGACGAACCGCGGCGGCCTCTGCAAGAAGGGGTGGACCTCCGCCGAGCTGCTCGCGACGCCCGGCCGGCTGACCACACCCCTGATCCGGCGCGACGGCGAGCTGCGACCGGCGGACTGGGAGGAGGCGCTCGCCCTGATCGCCGCGCGGCTCCGCGCCATCCGTGCGGAGGACGGCCCCGACGCGGTCGCGGTCTTCGGCGGCGGCGGCCTCACCAACGAGAAGGCCTACCTGCTCGGCAAGTTCGCCCGGCTCGCGCTCGGCACCTCCCGCATCGACTACAACGGCCGGTTCTGCATGGCATCGGCCGCGGCAGCGGGCAACCGGGCCTTCGGCGTCGACCGGGGGATGCCGTTCCCGGTCACCGATCTCGACGATGCCGACACCATCCTGCTGCTCGGCTCGAACGTCGCCGCGACCATGCCGCCGTTCATCGGCCACCTGGCCGGGGCGCGGGCCGCGGGCGGCCTGATCGTCGTGGACCCGCGCCGCTCGCAGACCGCTCAGCTCACGGCCGACGGGGAGGCCTCCACCTGCAGCCGGCGCCCGGCACCGACCTCGTGGTGCTGCTCGGATTGACGCACGTCGTACTCGCCGAGGGCCTGGCCGACCTCGACTACCTCGAAGCACGGACCACCGGGTTCGACGCCGTGCGCCGCAGCGTCTCGGCGTGGTGGCCGGAGCGCGTGCAGGAGCACACCGGCGTGCCGGTCGCCCAGCTGCGGGAGGTCGCCCGGCGGCTCGCGCGCGGCCGCGGCACCTACATCCTCACCGGCCGCGGTGTCGAGCAGCACGTGGACGGCACAGACACCGCGACGGCGGCGATCAACCTCGCGCTGATCCTCGGACTGGTCGGCCGCGCGGGTTCCGGCTACGGGACGCTGACCGGGCAGGGCAACGGCCAGGGCGGCCGCGAGCACGGCCAGAAGTGCGACCAGCTGCCGGGTTACCGCAAGATCGCCGACCCGGCCGACCGGGCCGCCGTGGCCGCCGTGTGGGGCGTCGACCCGGGTATCCTCCCGGGCCCGGGCGTCCCCGCCGTCGAACTGCTCGGGATGCTCGGCCGGCGCCCCGACGGCGTGCGCGCTCTGCTCGTGCACGGTTCCAACGTGGTCGTCTCCGGCCCCGACGCCGGGGCTGTTCGAGCCGGGCTGGAGGCGCTCGACCTCCTCGTCGTGTGCGACTTCGTCTTGTCCGAGACCGCCGAGCTCGCCGACGTGGTGCTGCCGGTCACCCAGTGGGCGGAGGAGGAGGGCACGATGACCAATCTCGAAGGCCGCATCCTGCGTCGGCGCCGCGCCATCGACCCGCCGCCCGGCGTGAGGAGCGAGCTGGACATCCTCGCAGACCTGGCCCGCCGGCTGGATGCCCCGTCGGTGTGGCCGACGGATCCTGCGGAGGCGTTCGACGAGCTGGCGCGCGCGTCGGCGGGAGGCGTCGCCGACTACTCCGGGCTCAGCCACGCGCTCCTCGACGCGCAGCTCGAGCGCGACGAGGCGGCGCACTGGCCCTACCCGTCCGGATCGAGCGGCACCCCGCGCCTGTTCGCGGACCGCTTCGGCCACGCCGACGGGCGCGCGCGGCTCGTGGCGGTGCGGTCCCGCGAGCTGACGTCCGGCCGTGCGCCCGGCGAGCTCACCTTGATCACCGGGCGCCTCCTGGAGCACTACCAGTCCGGCGCCCAGACCCGCAGGGTCCCCGAGCTCGTGACCGCGCAACCGCGCGTCCGTGCCGAGCTGCACCCGGCGACGGCGGCCCGGCTGGGGATCGGCGACGGCGAGCCGGTGCGCGTGCGCAACCTCCGCGGAACCGTCGAGGCCACCGCCCTGCTCACCGAGGGGATGCGCATCGACACGGTGTTCCTGCCCTTCCACTTCGCGGGCAGGCACTGCGCCAATCTGCTGACGGAGGCCGCGGTCGACCCGATCTCGGCGATGCCGGAGTTCAAACGCACGCTGGTGACGGTGGAGGCCGTCATCGAGGGAGCGCTCACTGCACAACGGGAGGCCATCGCATGACCAGACCCCTCCGGATCGTCCTCGTCGGCTACGGCCCGGTCGGCGCCCGCTTCGTGGAGGAGGTGCTGCCCGCGATCGCCGCGGGGCAGGCTTCGCTCGTCGTCGTGGGCGCGGAGGACGAGGACGCGTACAACCGCGTGCTCGTCGCCGAGTACGCCGTGGGCGCCGCCCGCCGCGATCGGCTCGACGTCACCGACACGGAGGCGGCCAGAGCCGCGGGCGCCGACATCCGCCTCGCCGAGACGGCGGTCGCGATCGACCGGGACCGGCAGCGGGTGACGACCTCGGCCGGCGACGAGCTGCCCTACGACCGGCTGGTGCTGGCCACTGGCGCCCGGGCGAACATCCCGACGCTGGACGGCCTCGAGCACGCCCGGCGCGAGCGGGACGCCGCCCCGGCTCGCGCACTCGACCGCGGACGGCGGCCCCTGCCGGCCGGGGTCGTCGCCCTGCGCGACCTGGCCGACGCCGACGCGGTCGCGCCGGTGGTCGCCGGCGGCGGCACGATCGTGGTGCTCGGAGCGGGCGTGCTCGGGATGGAGTTCGCCCTCCTCGCCGCCGAGCACGGCGCGCAGGTGGTGGTGGTCCACCACGGCCCGGCGCCGATGGCCCGCAACCTCGACGAGCCGGGCGGCCGGATGCTCGCACGCGCCGTCCGGACCCTCGGGGTCGGGATGGCGGCGCACGCACGCGCCGAGAACGTCGGCTTCCGCGACACCGAGTCCGGACGCGTGTTCGACGGGGTGGGCTGCGCGGACGGCACCTACATCTCCGGCGACCTCCTGGTGCTCTCGTGCGGCGTCGGAGCGCGCGTGGAGCTCGCGCTCGCCGCGGGACTCGCCTGCTCCGCCGGCGTGCTCGTCGACGAGGAGCTGCGCAGTTGGAGCGACCCGGACGTGTTCGCGATCGGGGACTGCGCGCAGGTCGCGACGCCGGAAGACGCGGACCCCGCCGGCCGTGTTCCCGGCGCGCCCAGCGGGCTGATCGCACCGGGATGGCGTCAGGCGGCGGCGCTCGCGCGACGGTTCCGCGCCGAAGCGGCCGGAGCGGTGGCCGGCGCCGATGCGGCGGTCGCGCTGCGCGAGCGGCCGACGGCGGTGATGCTCAAGGCGACCGGGATCGACGTCGTCTCCGGCGGCGACCACGCGGCGGAGCCGTGGGACGAGGACGTCGAGGTGAGCGTGTGGCTGGACCCGGCCCGCGGTGCGTACCTGAAGACGGTCGCCCGGGAGGGCGCGCTGACCGGGTTCGTCGCGGTCGGCCTCCCGCATGCGGGAGCGGAGCTGACGCTGTTGTTCGAGCGCGGCGCCGTTGTGCCCGCGGAGCCCTCGGCGCTGCTGCGGCTGGACGCCGCCGACGCGGGGGCCGCTCCGGTGGAGGATCCGCTCGGCCCGGATGCGACGGTGTGCTGGTGCAACGGCGTCACCGCCGGTCGCATCGGCGAGGCCGTCGCCGCGGGGTGCGACACCGTCGAGTGCGTCGGGCGCGACACCCGCGCGGGCACCGGATGCGGCGGCTGCAAGGGCCGGATCGCGGCGATCCTCGCCGCGGCGCCCGTCGCCTAGCGCTGCAATTCCGGAGATCGGCCCGCGGAAATGCCGAAATCGTCCTTTCCTCCGGACGACGGGCCGCTCGAGCGCGCGATTTCCGGAGGAACGGACAACAAGCGCGGACGGCAATTCCGGAGATCTGGGCTGGGCGACGCGGGATTTCCGGAGTTACGGCCTCGAGCGGGGACTGCGTGCGCGATCTCCGGACGAACCCGACCGAGCCCTCACACGTCGAGGCGGTAGCCGCGCTTCACGACGGTGGCGACGAGCCCCGGCGTCGCCAGGCTCTGGCGGAGCCGGCTCAGTGACACCTCCATCGCGTGTTCATCGCAACCGCCGTCCAACGCGACCGACAGCTCGCGACGGGATACGACGGCTCCATTCGCGGCGACGAGCGCCCGGAAGAGCGAGAGCGAGGTCGGGGTCAGTCGCACCGGCGTCCCCGCCACGACCGCGACGCTCCCGCGCAGCTCGACCTCCCCGTGCCGGGTGCTGACCCGCCGGGTCGACTCGGCCTCCAGCTGCTCGCACACCAGCCGGATGAGCGCGCCCATCCGGAACCGGTCCGGCTGCAGCGGCTCGATCCCAGCGCTCACGAGCGGAGCGGAGGTGACCGGCCCGACGCTCGCGGCGACCACGTCCGACCGGAACGCCTCGACCACCTCGGCGTGCCGGCCGCGCGCGAGGGCGGCGATGAGGAGGCCGTCCACAGCGGGTGCGCTCGTGAAGGTCACGCAGTCGAGTTGCCGGGAGGCGATCGCCTCGACCAGCCGGGTGGCGCGCTCGTCGTCGTCCTCGGCCACCGACCAGGTGTACGGCGCGACGGTGATCACGCGGTCGCCGGCCTCCTGGAGCCGCTGCAGCTGACCCACATCGGTCTGGCCGTGCAGCTGGATGGCGACGGTGATGCCGGGCGGGAAGTCCGCGATGACCTTCGAGACGAGGGAGGCCGTGGTCTCCTCGTCCGACATCCCCGAGTCGTCGAGTCCGGCCGCCCGCACGGCCCCGCGCGCCTTCGGCCCGCGCACCAGGATCGTCGACGCCGCGAGCGCCCGCTGCAGCTCCTCGCCCAGCCCGGCCGAGTCGGCGACCTCGAACCAGCGCCGCATCCCGTAGCTCGTCGTGGCGAGCAGCACGTCGGGCGCAGCGGCGATGATGCGCTCGGTGTCCGCGATGACGGGGGCGTCGTCCTCGGCGTGCTGCATGTGCACGGTCGGCGCGTGCAGCACCGCGGCGCCGCGGCGCTCGAAGGCGTCGATGAGGTCGGCCGAGCGGCGGTCGCTGGTCACGCCGATCCGGAACCCGGTCAGCTGGTCGGGACGGAAGGCCGCGACGCGTTCGTCGCTCATGTCAGCCTCCGCTCACCGCGGCGGCGTCGGCCAGCGCCGCTGTCGCGTCCGCGTCGCCGCCGCGCGCCAGCCGCACCACCTCGCCGATGACCACCACGGCGGGCGACCCGACCCCGGCCTGCGCCGACTCCGTCAGGATCGTGCGGAGCTCTCCGAACGTGGTGCGCTGCCGGGCCGTGTAGCCCTGCTCGACGATCGCGACGGGCATGTCCGGGTCCATCCCGAAGCGTGCCAGCCCCGCGGTGATCGACGGGAGGTTGGTGATCCCCATGAGGATGACGATCGTGCCGCCGAGCCCGGCCAGGTGCTCGAGTTCGGCAGGGGAGAGCGGCGCGTGCCCCGAGACGACCGTGAACAGCCGGGAGGCCCTGCGGTGCGTGACCGGGATCCCGGCCGCGGCCGGGACGGCGACCGCGCTGGTGACCCCGGCGATGATGCTCACAGGCACGCCGGCGCGCCGGCAGGCCTCGACCTCCTCCCCGCCGCGCCCGAAGACGAACGGGTCGCCGCCCTTCAACCGGACCACCGTCGACCCCTCCAGGGCGTGGGCGACCAGCAGCCGCTCGATCTCGTCCTGCGGGATGGGGTGGTGGCCGGGCCGCTTGCCCACGTCGATGAGCTCGGCGCCGGGCGCGAGCTCGGCGAGCGCCTCGTGCGGGGCGAGGCGGTCGTAGAGCACGACGTCGGCCGCCGCGAGCGCGCGGACGGCCGCGACCGTGAGGAGGTCAGGGTCGCCGGGGCCGCCGCCCACCAGGGTGACGGATCCGGTGCGGTAAGAGTCGGTCATCCGATGCCTCCATCGTTCGTGGCGGTCGCCGCGGAGCGGACCGGGATGGTGGTCCCCGCCACGAGCACAGCGCCCGCGGCGCGCTCCTCGGCCGTGGCCGGGCGCAGCTGCCCGCGCTCCTCGACCCGCGCGATCGACGGGTCGGGTTCGGTCGGCGCGTTGACGAACGACCGGAACCGGCGCAGCCGCTCCGGGTCGCGCAGCGTCGCCGCCCACTCGTCCTCATAGGTGTCGATGTGCTTGGCCATCGCGGCCTCCAGCTCGGCGCCGAGACCGAGGGAGTCCTCCACGACGACCTCGCGCACGTGGTCGACGCCGCCGTCGAGGTCCTCCATCCACCGGGCTGTGCGCTGCAGGCGGTCGGCGGTGCGGATGTAGTACATGAGGTAGCGGTCGATATAGCGCACCAGGGTCTCGTCGTCGAGGTCGGAGGCGAGCAGCTGCGCGTGGGCGGGTTGGAAGCCGCCGTTGCCGCCGACGTAGAGGTTCCAGCCTTTGTCGGTCGCGATCACGCCGACGTCCTTGCCGCGGGCCTCCGCGCACTCGCGCGCGCAGCCCGAGACGCCGAACTTGAACTTGTGCGGCGCCCGGAGGCCGCGGTAGCGCAGTTCGAGAGCGACGGCCATCCCGACCGAGTCCTGCACCCCGTAGCGGCACCAGGTGGAACCGACGCAGCTCTTCACATTGCGCAGCGCCTTGCCGTACGCCTGGCCCGACTCGAAGCCGGCGTCGACCAATCGCGTCCAAATGTCGGGAAGCTGGTCGAGGCGGGCGCCGAACATGTCGATGCGCTGGCCGCCGGTGATCTTGGTGTAGAGCCCGAAGTCGGTCGCGACCTGGGCGATCACCGCGAGCTTCTGCGGCGTGATCTCGCCGCCGGGGATGCGCGGGACGACCGAGTAGGTGCCGTCCTTCTGCATGTTCGCGAGGGCACGGTCGTTGGTGTCCTGCAGCGGGCCGCGGCCTCCGTCGAGCGGGTAGGCGCTGTGCTGGCTGGCGAGGATGGACCCGACGGCGGGCTTGCAGATGTCGCAGCCGCGGCCGGTGCCGAGCCGGCCGATGGTCTCCTCCCAGCTCGTCAGCTCCAGCACCCGGATGGACTCGAAGAGCTCCTGGCGCGAGAGCTCGAAGTGCTCGCACAGCGCGTGCGACACCGTCGCGCCGGAGGCGGTGAGCTCGGCCTCCAGCAGCTTCTTGACCAGGGGAACGCACGAGCCGCACTGGGTGCCGGCGCGGGTGCACGACTTCAGTTCGCCGAGGTCGTGACAGCCGTCGGCGACCGCGCCGCGCACCGTCCCGGCCGTCACGTTGTTGCACGAGCAGACGTACGCGTCGTCGGGCAGCGCGCCGCCGGCGGGAGGCTCGGCCCCGGCGGCCGAGAGGTAGGCGGCGGGCTCGGCGTCGAGCTCACGCCCGAGCAGTGGGCGCAGCCCGACGTAGGGTGCTGCGTCTCCGACGAACACCCCGCCGAGCAGGGTCTTGGCGTCGTCGCTGACGACGAGCTTCTGGTAGAGGCCGCGAGCCGGGTCGGCGTAGACGATCTCCAGGGCGCCGGGCTCGCGGGCGAACGCGTCACCGAAGCTCGCGACGTCCACACCGGAGAGCTTGAGCTTGGTCGCGTCGTCCACGGTGGTGAAGGCGGCGTCGCCGCCGAGCAGCCGGTCGGCGACCGTCTCCGCCATCGCGTTGGCGGGGGCGACGAGCCCGACCGTGCGGCCGTCGATGGCCGCGACCTCCCCGATCGCCCAGATCGCCGGGTCGGAGGTGCGGCACGCCTCGTCGACGACGACGCCGCCGCGCTCGACGGTGTCGAGGCCGGCCTCCCGGGCCAGCTCGTCGCGGGCGCGGATGCCGATGGCGAACACGACGATGTCGGCCGGGACGCTCCGGCCGTCGGTGCAGCGCACCGACTCCGGGAGGCCACTGTCGCCGAGCACGATCTCGCGGGGACGGGTGCCGAGGTGGAGGTCGACGCCGCGGGCCGAGATCAGCCGGCCCAGCGCCTGGCCGGCGCCCTCGTCGAGCTGCGCAGACATCAGCCAGCCGCCCGAGTGGATGACGACCGCCTCCGCGCCGAGCGCTGCGACCCCGCCCGCGGCTTCCAGGCCGAGCAGGCCGCCGCCGGCGACGGCGACGCGGGGAGCGCGGCCGAGCCGCTCGTGCAGCTCGGCGACCTCCGCGACGAGCGCGTCGACGTCGTCGATGGTGCGGTAGACGCGGCACGCGGCGGCGCCGGGGATGTCGGGGACGGGTGCGGAGGATCCGGTGGCGAGCACGAGGTCGTCGTACGTCAGGACCGCGCCGGTGGACGTCGTGACCGTCTTGGCCGCGCGGTCGACCACGGTCGCCGCCTCGCCGACCCGCAGTTCCACGCCGGCGTCCTCACAGTGGGAGGCGGGTTCCAGGGTGAGGTCGACGGTTCCGTCGGCGAGGCGCTTGCTCAGCTGCACGCGGTCGTACGGGAGGTACGGCTCCTCCGCGAGGACGACGATCGACCGGGGCGCGACCTCCTCGCCGCGGCGGGACACCAGGGCGTCCACCAGCCGGTGGGCGGCCGGGCCGCCTCCTACGATCACGGTGCGTCGGCTCGTCATCCGGGCCCCTTCCACGTTCGCAGCGGCTGCCGCCGCACCGGTCGGGTCGGTCCTCGCCGGTGCCTTTCAAGCGTAGGAGGACGGGGTTTCCCGACCGTTTCGGCCGTGTAACCCCGCGTTAACACGGTTCGCACAGAGCGGCCGCGGAGATGTGAGCCCGGATTCACGCGGACGTTACACGCGGCGACGGCTGCGGAAACATCCGCTTCCTACCGTGGGAGCATGACGATCACGCAGCCGAACGAGCGAACGCACCTCGAGCCCGGCAAGTGGGTGCGCGCCTGCCGCCTCGATGATCTGGAACCGTCCTGGGGCGAAGCGGTGCTGCTGCGGATGCGCCAGATCGCCGTGTTCCTCCTCTCGCCGCGGGAGGTCTACGCCGTGGCACACGAGGACCCCGCCGGCGGCGCACCCGTGATGGCGCGGGGTATCGTCGGCTCGCACGGCGACCGGCCGACCGTCGCGTCCCCGCTCCACAAAGAGGTGTACGACCTCGGCACCGGCGAGTGCTTTACGGACCCGTCGCTCGCCCTCCGCACGTTCCGCACCCGGATCGTGGGCGGTTTCATCGAGATCGAGCTGGAGGGCCGGTGACGGAGGTGGTCCTGGCCGCCTCGCACGGCACCTCCTCGCCGGAAGGCCGCGTGGCTGTGCGGCGCCTCGTCGACGCGGTCGCCGCGGCGCTCCCCGTGAGGGTCATCGGCTGCCACGTCGACGTCGAGCAGCCCGACGTCCAGACAGCGTTGGCCGAAGCTGCTCGAATCGAAGGAGCCAATAACGCTGTCATCGTGCCGCTACTGCTTTCGGCCGGCTATCACGTCTACGTGGATCTTGCGGAATCAGCTACAAAAGCCCCAGTTCCGACCACGGTGACCGCGGCGCTGGGCCCGGACGCCCGCTTGGTCGAGGTGTTGGCCGATCGGCTGGCGGAGGCCGGATACCGGCCTGGCGACGCAGTCGTGCTCGCGGCAGCCGGCTCGTCGGATTGGAGAGCGGTCGCCGACTGCCACCGCACGTCAGCGCTCCTAAGCGCTCGTCTGGAGCGGCCCGTCTCCATCGGATTCATCTCGGCCGCGTCCCCGTCGCTGCCCGCTGCAGTTGCGATGGCACGTATGTACGCACCCGGTACCCGGGTTGTCCTTGCGACTTACCTTCTTGCGCCGGGATACTTCTGGACGTTGGCCGAGCAGGCGGGCGCTGACATCGTGGCCGCGCCGTTGCTCACCCCGACTTCAACATCCGCCGGAATTGTAGAGCTGGCCATAGAGCGAGTGCTAGCGGATCGGAAGACTCTCGCGTCACATTGACGCTTCGGGGGCAGCTGCGCCTGAAGGCGATCCACGGGTCGGATCGGATCGTTCACTGCGAGGAAGTACCGGTCTCGAGTTCCCGCGCGTCCGGTGACCGGGAGGTCAACGAACACTGGCAAGCGACCTTCCACGAGTTCAACCCGCCGATAGATCGCGCCGCTGGGAGCGCGGAAGACGGCATCCCTCGTCAAGCGTCGACGATCTTCGGACATGTGATCAAAATACGCCTGCATATTCGCCCTCGAGAGGGCTGATTCATGAGACGATGCCAGCCTCATCGTGTCAGACGGAACTAAGGCTTCGGCCCGGACTACCCGTCAAATGGTTTTTGGCCAAACTCACTGTTTACTCGCTTCGGATGTCCCGGTGTCAGTCCTCGCGAAATCCGCGCCGTGTTTTGGCTTTCTAAAGCCCCGCGGCCTCGAGCACCTTCCTGCCCCGGGTCGGTCACACATTTGATGAAGGCCGCGTCCCCGGTGAAGTTCTGCTCCTGCGTGACGGAAATGATCGAGCAAGTGTTGACCTGCCGAGGCCGTTTCCTTTGGAGCGGACGCTCGAGACGGTCGAAGAGGCTCGCAGCCTCATTCCTCGAACGAAATCACTGCCAGGTTGACGGTCCGTCGCGGTCGTCGGAGGCCTGAGGGCGTCGCGACTCAGGCTGTCGTACGGGCCCCCGGGTCCTTGCCTTCGCGTGTGATCAACGGATGCCGATAGGCGTCTCGCACTAGTGATTCCACGTACGCTTCTGGTGACATTCCTTGATCCGCGGAGCGAGTTATGAGCGCGACGAAATCGTCGCGCTCGAACGTTAATGTGAGCTCCCCGAGTAGCTGCGCTGCAGGTACATAGCGGCCGCTTTTCCCTTTGTTTTGAATACGCGAAAACCCGAATTAGGATTTCAATACAAACTTTAGACCGAATGGTGGTTCTCATCCAGTGGGATCCCGCGGGGAGCCGGCCTTATCAGTGGTAGATGGACCGGACCGGATCGTTCAGCGCGAGGATGCAGCGATCTCGCACGCGGGATCGTCCGGTTGTGGGGAGATCGACAAGCCGAGGCAGCGACCGTCAATGAGATCGACCCGACGAGACATCGGACCGCTCGGTGAGCGGAAGATCGCATCCCTGGTGAGTCGCCGCGGGTCCTCTGGCATGCCACCAAAGTAGGACCCAGCCGAATTGCGCACGGGCGATGCGCCCTGGAGATGCCGGCCGATCGTGTCGGGTAGAGACGTATCCGAGATGAATGCGTTTCCACGTAGGCCGGGCATCCCTGGGTGGGCAACACTCTACGGCTGGATGAGTTGTGTCCTCAATATGGAGGACAGAAACCGTCAACTCTTGACGGGCTCCGGTGGCGTGCGGAGGTGTTTCCAGCAGTAGCCGAGGTGATTGAGCAGGCCAGGTCCGTGGTCGACGTCGAGATCGTCTGCGGACGGGATGCTGGCTGTTAGCCATCTCTTCGAGACGTCGAGCGACCGTGGCGTCGGGCAGACTGGTGGGGTGGAACGTGAGCCTCCGGCGCCGAGGCCGTTTGGTGTCTCAGCCGATGAAGCGGTCAAGTTGTGCCGCCAGTGGATGATTTACCTGGGCGCGGTAGACACCGTCGCAGCGCAAGATCCTGCCCGGCAGCTCTGCGATCTCTACAGTTCTCGCTATCTCGTATGGGTCGACAATCGACGGGGAAATGTGGATCTCGATGCCGTTGAGAGTGCTTCGCGGCTTGCCGCCTCCGATGGCCGGCAGGCGTTGATCTTCGTGCGCGGGGGCGTACGGCCGGCGGCACAGCGGCGGGCAGACGAGCTTGGCGTAGCGGTCCTCTGGTACCACGCGGTCGACGCGACGTTGGCAGCCGCGAGCCGCCCGGGCTCAACATCTTGGCCTCGGGCTTGGTGTCAGGGTAGCGGTGCGGTCAGGTCAGGCACCCAGGGACAGCGAGGAGGCTTCGTTCGTGGCCGAAAGCCGGGTTGGGTCGGCGTGGGATGCGTGGGCGAGTTCGCGGCGGGCGGCGATCTGCGACTTCACGAGCGTCTCTTCTCGCGGTTGACGCTGCATGACGTCGGCCAGTTCGGCAATTGCGGCGCGTTTCGTTCCTGCGACGACGATGGCTTCGTTTCGCCCTCGGCCACGGGTGAGGCCGACGTAGAGTCCGGCTGCGTCGACTCCGGGGCCGACGATGGATCGCTCAGTGGTCTCTCCCTGGACGCCGTATACGGTGCTGGCGTAGCCGAGGTGCAAGTGCGAGCCCGCGTACTCATGCGTAATTTTCCTCAGGTGGGACGAGTCGGTGAGGCTGGCCAGGAGCACGTGGTCTTTGGTGATGCTCTTGATGGTCCAGGTTTGACGGTTTTCCACTCCGCGTGCGCTGTCGTTGCGTCGGGTCTGGACGACGTCTCCCACGAAACATGGTTGGTCGGACTGACCAAGCACGTGGCGTTTGGCAGTTAGTTCACCGGACGCGAGGCGCTGCGTCTGGATGCTGTCGTTGATTTGCTGTGCTTCGGCGTGAGTGGCGGTGACGAGGGCGATCGTCTGCCCGTGCCGGGCCGCATCGAACCAGCCATCGACCATTCTTTGCTGGGCTTCGAGCTCGGTGGTGACGGACGTGGCGTGTCCGGTGTCGATCAGCTCCTCAGCGATCCGCCGGCCTTCTTCAGCGCCGTCGGCGTCGCGGAGTCGCAAAGTGAGGTCGGCCCAGTCGGGGTCGCGGAACCGGTGGATGTTCGAGAGTTCGATCCGCCCGACCGATGCCGATCGGAACAACGCCATGGCGCCGGAGTGTCCAACGGGGAGGGCTTGGTAGTCGTCACCGACTACCGCGATGGTCGACCGGGTGCGCTCGACGACATCCATGAGGGCGTTGGCCGCTTCGAGGTCGAGCATGCCAGCTTCGTCGACGACGATCCGGTCGCCCGGCCGTATCGGGATTCGGGGACCGCGATACTCGGCACCTGTCGTGGCGTCGACTGACCCGGGGAGCAGTCGCGTCCACTCGGCGCCGCCGGAGGAGCTCGTTGTCCAGCGCCATCCGTAGTCGTAGAGGAGTTGGTGGAGGGAGGAGGCGCTGCTGTTTGTTTCTCGTCCGGCGACGGTGGAGGCCTTCTTAGTGGGAGCGACGATGATCAGGTTGCGACCTCGCCGGCGAAGCGCCGCCCCGGCGACCTTGAGCATGGTGGTCTTTCCCGTTCCCGCTGCGCCGGTGATGGAGACGATCGAGGCTGTACCGGCGAGTGCGGCGGCACCGTCGGTCTGGTCGTCATCGAGGGCACGCTCCGGGTCGAGCGCGTGGGCTATCGCCGTGATCTCGCCAGTCGAGACGGCATCTCCAGGTGCCGCCATCGCGTCGATCCGGTTCGCGAGAGCGGTCTTCACGATGACGGTCGCGGTTGCCATCCGGTGCTTGACATGCTTTGGCGGCTCTGGCTCGTTCAGCAATGTCACCGTGTAGGTGCGAGCGGCTGCTTCGGCTATCGCATCAACAGTTGATGCAATCTCACCGCGCTCCGCCAGAACGCCAGAGGCTGCCATCGCGCGAATGGCGCCGGCGCGGATGTCCATGTCGCTGAAACGCCCACCCGTGCCGGTTGACCGGGCATCCGCGTCAACGATTGCACGGGCCGCTAGAAGCTGCAGGTCCAGGTCCTCGATCGGGAGAGCAGCAATGGGCGCTGGGGCACGCTCCTGACCCAGCGTCGGGTCCGCCGCCGTTAGCTCCCGCCGGATCAGCTCCGCCCAATCATCTTCGTCCAGATCATCGGGCTTGTTGGGTCGGCCGGCGGCCCACGCCCAACGGTCGATCTGGTTCAACACATCGTGGGACGGTTCCTGTCCGGGGTGCTCTTGCCTCCACCACGCCGTGCGGACGATCTTGTTGGCTTCGATCTGAGCGGACCGCTTAGACAACGGCCGCACCAAGTGCCGCAGCTGGGCGATTTCCCCGTCCTGATTGAGGGTGAACCCTTTGGCGGCGAGAGCACTGATCCAGGAGGGGTCGGTGCGGGAGGCGAGGTCGCCTTCGGCGTTGATCACGTTCTGGAACCGCAACGCGACCCGAGTGTCGATATTGGACCACTTGTCGTCGACGCCTTGGACTTTGACATTCAGCCAGAGGTGGCGGTGCTTGTGCGGATCCAGGGAGCGGGAGCGCTCATGCCGGAGTTCGGCGACTTCGATCCGGGCAAGGTCTTCGCGGATGGCGCCGCCTTTGCCGCGGCGGGCGTTGAGCTCCGTTTGCCAGAGCTTGATGATCCGGTCGCGGAGCCGATCTTGGAGGTCTTCGTAGGCGGCGGCCAGGTCGGGGTCGAGCATGGTGGCGATCGAGAACGACTTCGGCGCGTTGATCGTCGCATCCAGAATCAGATCAGCGACGGGGGACTCCAGGTCCCGGCCACGGCGTTCCCCGGTGAGCGGGTCGAGTCCGTCGACCCAGGCTTTGAGCCGGTCGCGGGTGAGGAGGTCGTCGCGGATGGCGCCGTTCTCGACGATGTACCGGGTCATGACCGCGTCGGCGTAGCCGGCGGCGGCGATCACCCCGTCGGCGGTCTTAGCAGTGAGGGTGGCGTCACAGACACCGCTGAAGGCGTAGTTGACCGCTTGCTTGACACCGTGGGAGGACTGTCCGCGCTTCCATCTGGCTACTCCGCCTCGCACCTGCACTCACCTCCCGCTTACCTCGTCTGGGGCTTCTCGAAACTTGACAGTGTTGTCCTTTCGAAAAAACTCCTTCTACTTAGAACTTCCGGTTCCAGGCCGGTTTTGGCGCGCAATCAGCCCAAATGTCCGAAACCCGCCAGAAACTCATCGGAATCGGGCCGTTTCTCCTTGTCTTGAGCCGTGTCCAGAGAACATGGGATCATCGTCCGCCCAACCACCGACCCGAGACTGAGACGATTGCAGCTCAGCGTGTTCGATCGCACCGTGGCAGTAGTGCACAAGTGAAGTGCTGGCCACCCCTGCTGTGAGCTCGGCGAGACTTCCCGCGCAGCCAACGGCGAACTGCGCCGCGGTGCGGTCCTTGAAACCGGTGCCCTCATACCTACACGTTGTGTTTCCCAGCCGGTTTTGACGCGCAAATCCGAAATTCGCAGAAACGGGTCACTGCCTGACCACATCCCGTGGCCGGGCATTCCGGCTTCACAACACGCCAAACAGCCCGGCCGCGTGGCCGAGTCGACAGTCGTGGCTCAGGCGTGTGCGGACTTCAGTGCGGGTTCAGGTGAAGCGAGACGGGTGAGGTTGACGAAGGGCACGCACGCCGTCTCGGCAGTGAGGGCGGCGAGCCAGCCGATCGGCGTGGACGGATCGGCCGAGATCGCCCACCCGTCCATCACGTACTGGCTAACGGTCTCGACGCATTCCTGCTTCTCGGCAGCGGTTAGGTTCGAGGTCCCTTCCACGCCGATGAGTCCGCCGTGCAGTTCCGGTGCCATGTTGCTGGTGTCGATGATGAATACCCGCATCCCACTCACTCCCAAGGGTCGATCGTTTTTGAGTGCCTTTCCGGCGGGTGATCGAGAGCGAGTGGAAGGTGCGGAGTGCCGGGACCGTGGAGTACCGGGGGAGCGCAGCGGAAGAGGATACGCCGCGAAAGCCCGGCATGGAGCACCGGGAGGGAGCTAAGATCGGGCGACGGAAAGGGTCCTCAAACCTCAGTAGCACTGCGCCGAGTGCGGCGTCCGCGACCATCGGCATACGGTCATGAATGTGGCCCCGTCATAGTCTCGGGTTACGACGCGGGTCGCCACGTTGCACAGTCGCAAGTAGACACCGTTGTCCCAGGGGATCAGGGTTGCGCGATGCGGATCGCTCGGCGTCGAACGGCGAGGAGATGGGGCAGTCGTGGTGACGCGGGAGCCTATTGAAACCGCGGCTGGCGCAGGCCGTTCCACTTAAGTGCCTGCGTGCATCCGCTCTTAGCATCCGCTCTATGCTCTTCGATTCGTGTCCTATTTGTCGAGTCCTATTCGCTCCTCCACTTGTCCTCCCTCAGGTCTCACTCCTTCTTGCCTTCCTTCGTTGCTCCTGGATCCTGTCGTCTGGCCTTGTCTCGTCGCGCGCATCTTTCCCGCTAAGCGTTTGGAGCAGCGCTCTGACTGTCCCGTATCGCCGCTTCTGAGTGTGAAAGAACCCCGTCGTAAGTTAGTCGTGTCAATTGGGTGTTTCTTTCGCCACCGCGACGAGGCTTGCGAGGACCATCTCGACGAACGACTCTCTCGACAAGGAGATCTGTATATCAATGCGTGTCGGCGACCGCGAGTTGGATGTAGACGCCGGTAAGCAACGCAAAGATGTACGCCTGCAGTACCGCGACAAGGATTTCCATCAGGGTGAACGCCAACGCGAACGTTATGGTGCCGATACTGAACAGCTTGAACAACCCCTGGGACTCGAACAAGAACCATTCGGTGCCGGAGAAGAACAGCACGAGTAGCAGATGCCCAACCACCATGTTCATCATCAGACGCAGGATGAGCGTTACCGGTCGCACTAAGAAGATAGAAATCAGCTCGATGGGCGTGACGATGATGTACAACGGCCATGGAACTCCCGGCGGGAACAACGCGTTGCGAAAGAACCCAGCCGGGCTGTGTTGGATGCCGGCGTAGATAAACGTCCCGTAAGTGACGATTGCGAGGACCAAGGGCACGCCGATCACCGCCGACCCTGCCATATTCAGTCCAGGGATGATGCTCGTGAGGTTGAAGAACAGAACCATAAAGAAGATCGTGGTCAATAGTGGCAGGAAGCGTCTGCCGTCCTTCTTGCCCAACAGATCCTCAGCGATGTTGACGCGGACGAAGTCCAACCCGAGTTCGACAATGCTTTGCCAGCGACTGGGCACAACCTTCATGCGCCTCGTACCCAGACCGAAGACGAACACGATCGCGAGTGTGGCGACGAGGCGGATGATGGTGACTCGGTTGACTTCGAATGGTGTCCCAGCGAAGAAGAGTGCAGGCGGGAAGAAGTCGTTGATGGACGGCCCGGAGAATCCGGAGTCGGCGAGAAGCAATGGGGCGTCTACTTTCGGGGCGATCGGGCGCGCGGCCGGCTAGTCTTCGAGGTGCTGTTCGGGCGGCAGTCTCCGAGCACCAGTCCCCTATGGTAGTAGTATTCATTGCGAAGATGCAATGGTTGCGACAGAGCAGCTGCCGTGATGAGGGTAGCCGGGGACGTCGCTCGATGCACGCCGGCCGGGAGTGTGGACTCACTACAGTCGATGTGCTGAAGGCGGCAGCGACACCTGGAGGAATGCGGTGAGCGGGAACCCGATATTCACGGTCGGCCATTCCTCGCATCCGTTTCCGGAATTTGTCGAGATGGTGAGAGCGCACGGCGTCCAGATGGTCGTTGACGTGCGGAGCATCCCGAAGTCGCGGCACAATCCGCAGTACGCGATCGACGTGCTGCCGACAGAGCTCGCGGCGGTCGACCTTGGATACCGGCTCAACGAGAAACTCGGCGGCCGCCGACATGGCAACCGGACGGATCTGAATGGCGGGTGGCGCAATGCATCGTTCCGGGCGTACGCCGATTACATGCAAACGCCCTCGTTCTTGACTGGCTTGAACGAACTGATCACGTTCGCCGAGGACACTGTAGTTGTCGTCATGTGCGCCGAGGCGGTTCCGTGGCGATGCCACCGCTCGCTCATCGCGGATGCCCTGCTCATCCGCCACTTCAATATCAGGCACATCTTCTCAAGAACCAACGCAACACCGCATGTGCTCACGTCCTTCGCTCAGGTCGACGGACAGCAGATCACTTACCCTCGCGACCCGGGCGATCCGCCCTGATGTCGTCGGCGCCACGTATCAGCGCCTTCTGGATCCGAGACGAGCGCGTCGTCGCGGGAAAGAATGTGAACAACGACATCAAAGCGCTCCTCGCTTCGCGGGCGCCCATTCGCATCGACCGGCTGCGCGACGCCGGAGTCCCACTCGCGGATCTGACCCGCCTGGCGTGACGGAGGTTTCTTCAGTCGTCGATCTGGTCGGGGAGCTGCTTGGCCGCGCGGGCGATCTCGTCGTGGTCGTTCTGCGCCGCACGGCTCTCCAGCGAGATGACCGCGCACCGATGCACCCGGTTTAAGTTCTCGTCGTCGGCGCTCGAAGCGTGCTCGCTCCAGTCGTCGCGTCCGTCGCGCACGATCCGGCTCTTCCCGACGAGGGAGCGGGCGTGTTCGAGTGCCGTGCGGTTCAGTTTGGCGGTCGTGGCTTGCCTTCCGAAGTCGACGGGACGCGTGCAACGCAGCAGTCGACGGGACGCGTGCAACGCAGCCCCGCATGGCGACGGGCGTCGACGGGGTTGACATCAAAGTGTGGGCATGGCGCCCTCGAAGACTCGGCGAGCGTGGGATCATTCAGGTGCTACTAGTTTGCAACTATTGCATAATCGCAAATAAAGTGTTCAGTGGGGCTCATGAACGAGGTAGCTGAGCAATGGACCTGAACGGGAAGAGCGTCGTCGTGACAGGCGGCAACAGCGGCATCGGAATGGCGATCGTCCGCGCCATCGCCGCGGCCGGAGCAGCCGTCGTGATCGACTACATCGCGCATCCTGAGGACGCGGCCGAACTCGTGAAGGAGATCACGGCCGACGGCGGTCGCGCGATTGGGGTCGAAGCAGACGTGACGACCACGGAGGGCATAGACAAGCTGATCGGCTCCGCGGTCGACGAGTTCGGCCGGCTCGACGCGTACGTCAACAACGCCGGTATCGAGAAGCGCCACAGCCTCCTCGAACTGGACGAGGAGGTATTGGACGAGGTCGTGGCCATCAATCTCAAAAGCGCGGTGTTCGGCACGCAACAGGCGGCGAAGCAGTTCCTGCGCCAAGGGTCGCCCGGTGTCGTGGTCAACATGTCGTCCGTGCACGAGGATTGGCCGATGCCCGGCAACCTCGCCTATTGCGTCTCCAAGGGTGGGATGCGGATGCTCACCCGCACGGCCGGCGTCGAGCTCGGCCCCCAGCAGATACGCGTGGTCGGCGTCGCGCCGGGAGCGGTGGACACGCCCATCAACGAGCAGACGATGACGGACGATTCGCTTCGCCAGAAGCTGGAAAACTCCATCCCGCTGCGGCATGTGGCGGACCCGGCGGAGATCGGCGAGGTGGTGGCGTTCGTCATCTCGGACCAGGCGAGATACCTGACCGCCACGACGGTGTTCGTTGATGGCGGCATTATGCACGGCGGCGGCGGTCTGTGACCTCGCCACGGATCGAGGACTACGCCCTCATCGGCGACCTGCATACGGCTGCACTGGTCTCGGTCGACGGGTCCGTCGACTGGCTGTGCCTTCCACGGTTCGACTCGGCGGCCAGCTTCGCCGCTCTTCTCGACGACGCTTCGGCCGGGAGGTGGCAGGTGGCGCCGATCGGTGGAGGCCGCTCCACTCGACGCCGTTACCGTGATGACACGCTCATCCTCGAGACCGAGTGGGAGACGGCGGATGGGCAGGTCAGGGTCACCGACTTCATGCCGGTGCGCGACCGCAGCGCCGACCTCGTGCGGATCGTCGAAGGGCTGTCGGGAACAGTGCGGATGGGCACGGAACTGGTGCTGCGATTCGACTACGGCCATGTCGTCCCATGGGTGACGCACTCCGAGCGGGGAATCCGAGCCGTGGCCGGGCCGGACGCCGTCCTCGTCGCCTCGGACGTCCCGCTCTCCGGCCGTGATCTTCGCACCGTGGCCGAGTTCGATGTCGCCGCCGGCGACCGGGTGTCGTTCGTCATGACCTGGTATCCGAGCCATGAGCAGCCGCCGTCGCCGACCGATCCCGACGAGGCGCTGGCGTCGACGGAGTTGTTCTGGACCCGGTGGAGCGCGCAGAGCCTCGTGTACGGGCCGCACCGGGACGCCGTGCAACGTTCGCTGATCACGCTCAAGGCGCTGACCTATCTGCCCACGGGCGGCATCGTCGCGGCGCCCACCACCTCCCTGCCCGAACAGCCGGGAGGCGCGCGCAACTGGGACTATCGGTTCTGCTGGTTGCGTGACGCGGCGCTTGCACTCCAGTCGTTGCTCACCGCCGGGTACACCGACGAGGCCCGCGCCTGGCGGGACTGGCTGGTGCGCGCGATCGCCGGCGACCCGGCGGAGCTGCGGATCATGTACGGGCTGGATGGGCGCAGGCGGCTTCCGGAGCAGACGCTCGACTGGCTCCGCGGCTTTGACGACTCGACCCCGGTGCGCGTCGGCAACGCGGCGTCCGATCAACTCCAGTTGGACGTGTGGGGCGAGGTCCTCGACGGCTTGGCGCTCACGCGGTCGACGATCGGTTCCAGTGACGACGTCTGGCGACTCCAAGTCGCTCTTCTCGACCATCTCACCGAGCGGTGGCAGGAACCCGACAACGGACTCTGGGAGATGCGTGGCCCGCGTCGGCATTTCACGCACTCCAAGGTCATGGCCTGGGTGGCTTTCGATCGCATGATCGAAGGGGCGCGTCGCTTCGACCTCCCCGGGCCGATCAGGAGCTGGGAGAGGACGCGCGCGGCGATTCGTCGGGACATCCTGGCAAACGGGTATGACGCCTCGCGCAACACGTTCGTGCAGGCATACGGCTCGAGTGAACTGGACGCCTCCCTACTGCTGATCCCTCGGGTGGGTTTCCTGGCACCTGACGACAAGCGTGTCCTTGGGACCATCGAGGCCATCCAACAGGGCCTCACCGAGGACGGCTTCGTCTTGCGCTACCGTCCCGGTGCGAGCGACGACGGCCTCACGGGCGACGAGGGGGTGTTCATCCTCTGCTCATTCTGGATGGTCGACGCTCTGGTCGGCGCCGGCCGCCGCGATGAAGCGGAGGACCTGTTCGAACGGATACTGACCCTTCGCAACGATGTCGGCCTGCTGAGCGAGGAGTGGGACCCGCACCGGGACCAGCAGCTCGGCAACATGCCTCAGGCCTATAGCCACTTCGCGCTAGTGCGAAGCGCCTTCCACCTGCTCGCCGGCGAGGCGGGCACAACCCGCGATCGAATCCCGATCGACACGACGCAAGCAACGAAGGCGAGGGCCCGATGAGCGCACCGCACATCCTCATCCTGGGAGCAGGGTTTGCCGGCTTCACCCTCGCGAGGGAGCTTCGCGGCGACGTGCGGGCGAACCGGATGCGGCTCACCGTCGTGGAACCGGACCCGTACCTGACCTACAAGCCGCTGCTCCCGGAGGTCGCCGGAGGCGAGACGCGGCCCCGTGAGACTGCCGTGCCGCTTCGGCGGCGGCTGAAGCACGCCGACCTAGTCGCCGGATCACTGGAGTCGGTCGACACCTCGGCCAAGATCGCCATCGTCCGCGCCTTGGACGGGACCGAGCGTCCGCTGCACTACGACCAGGTGGTGTTTGCCCTCGGCGCCGTGACGAAGACGATGCCCGTGCCGGGTCTCGCCCAGAACGCCATCGGCTTCTCGAGCATCGAAGAGGCGGAGTTCCTGCACGACCAGGTTATCGGTCGTATCCGGTTCGCTTCGGCGGCGTCGGACCCCGCGGAGCGCCGCAGGGCACTCACCTTCGTGTTCGTCGGCGGAGGTTACACCGGCGTGGAAGCCATCGCCGAGCTCCAACGCCTGGCGGCCGCCGAGTTCGTTCGCTTCCCCGGGCTGGCCGCTGAGGAAATGCGGTGGCTCCTGGTCGAGGCGGCGGGGCGCATCGCCGCGGAGCTCCCGGAGCAGCTGTCCACCTGGACGCTGCAACTGTTGCACCGCCGGCACATCCATGTGCTGCTGAACACCGAGATGACGAGTTGCGAGAACGGCCAGGTCACCCTCTCGAACGGCGAGACCCACCCGGCCGACACGATCGTCTGGGTCGCAGGGGTCACACCCAACCCGGTGCTCGATCATGCCGACGTGCCCCGCGGCCCCAAGGGTCATGTGCGATGCAACGCCCGCCTCCAGGCCGTCCACGACAGCGGCACTCCGCTCGAGGGGGTGTGGGCGCTCGGGGACGACGCGCAGGTCCCCGACCTGACCCGGAAGAAGCAGCACGCCTACTATCCGCCGAACGCGCAGAACGCCGTCCGACAGGCGCGGGTGCTCGCAGAGAACCTTCGCCGCACCCTCGACGGGCGGCCGGCACGCGACTACCAGCACACCTCGCTGGGGACGCTCGCCAGCTACGGCGGCGCGCGCGGCGCGGCGGTGATCCGCGGTGTGCGATTGCGCGGCGCACCGGCCTGGGCCGCGGACAAGCTCTATCACGCCGCTGCTTTGCCGAGCCCAGGAGGCCGCGTGCGCCTCGTGCTCGGCTGGATCGGCAACCTCCTGACGTCACGCGATCCCACGCCGACCCCGCTCGCCCGCGATCCGCGGGAGCGTTTCCAGGCTGCGGCAGCAGCGCAAGGCCACAGCGACTAGGCCGTGTTGCTAAACGTCCTCGGGCGCCTCGTGGGCGAGTCTCGGATGAGGCGTGAGCGGTGATCGGGCCGCTAATAGAGACGGCGAAGTCGACGGGGCGGTCGCCGGTGGATCGACGCACAGTGGTCGAGGCGACACGTGGCGGTTCCGCACCGGGGCGCCGTGGCGGGACGTGCCGGAGCGGTTTGGGAACTGGAACACGATCTATAAGAACTTCAACCGGTGGTCCGCGCGGGGCGTATGGGCGCGGGTGTTTCGCAATAGGTCTGGACTTCTCCCTCATTGGGTATTTCCTGGAGCCCTTTTGGCTCGAGTCCAGGCGCAATCACGGGTCTCGTCGACCTCGTGACCGGTCAGGTCGGCGTTCTCGGAGCCATCCGTAACTGTTCGGCAGACCAAGATCTTCACCGATCCCCGCCTCTGCGCCGCCATCGTCGACCGGCTCACCCTCAACGGCACCACCATCCAGACCGGCACCGAGTGGTACCGACCCAACCACCCCCGCACCCACATCTGACAGCCTCGTCGAATCAAACCTCAAGCAACGCCCATTCAGCACCCCCCTGCGAGACTGGAGGTTCGAACGACGATTTTTGATACCGTCGTCTTGCGAGAATTCGCAAGGAGGACGGATGGGAATCAGTGCCGGGGCCCTAGTCGCGGTATTCACGACACTGTTCGTGGTCCTGGTCGTGGCGTTCCTGATCGCTCGACGCAAGCGGTAGTTTCCATTATTCCCAAGGCGATTCACCCCGGGAGCAGGTCAGATCTATCTGTGAAGCGGGCGAGGCGGATCAGGGATGGTGGGCGCTGATGTCGTTCGAGAACGTGGCACCGCCGACGAACTGGCATTTCGGCCCGCTTACGGCCGGTTCCTTCCCCCTGACGCGGGTGCAGGCTTCGTGCCTGCCAACACACTCGCCTCAACGCTCGTAACCTGGATCGCACCAACGAAGCGGAGGCGTCCTCAGGCTGGGGTCCCCGGACGGGGAGGTGACCGCAAGGGCGACGATGGTGACTACCGTCCCAAGAAATTCCAGCGCAACGAGCGCGAATGATACGAGAAATGAAAACGCGAAGGTGCTTCACGGAGTGAGCGAGCCTCCGTCTCGGCTCCTATTTCGCTGACGCGGGCCGTTCCTATCCAGAGAGTTCAGTTGGTCAGCGTGCAAGTTGCTGGCGACTGCCAACGCAAACTGTCCGTTCCGCCAAGCTGGGACCAATCTCCGCCAGTACTCGGTCCTGGGCTCCCGCCAATTAGTTTGTCCACGACTCGTTATGCATTCGTACGCCCAGGTTTCCACACCAGCCACTTCCGCTCGACTTCGGAGACCAGGTCGACCTCGAATCGCTGTGCGAGGAGAAGCACGTGAGCAAGGACATCGGAAAGCTCGGCGCGAAAGTCCTGTTCAATCTGCGCGTCGCTGCGTCCCTTGTCGCGAGCCTGACCGTTCTTGGCTAGATACGCCTGAGTCAGCTCACCGACCTCCTCCCCCAGCTTGAGCACGAACCAATCGTCAGTCCGGTTGATCCCGTGACGCTCGGCATAAGAGGCCGAGACAGCTTCAACATCTTCCTGCAGACCCGCAACATCCATGCCCCAAGCATCACAGGCACGCTGGGCAGTTGCGGCCGGTAAGCCCTAGCCGCGAGCGTCGGTCAGCGCGAGCCAAGGGTGAAGCGGCCGTCGCGCGCGGGCTCGGCGCCCGCAGCCTCGGCGAAGACCTGTAGGCCGAGAACAACCTGATCGAGTTGAGCACCAGAAAGCTCACGCAGGATGCCCGCCAGCGTCTCGCGTCGGTCCGCGATGACCTTCTCGACCAGCGCCGTGCCACGGCGCGTGAGTTCCAGGCGGATGAAGCGTCGATCCTGCGGGTCCTCTGCCCGCGAGATCAGGTCGGCCTGTACCAGCTTGTCGCAGGTGCGTGTGGCATTGGAAGGGTGAACGCCCAGCTCCGTCGCGATCGCGCCTGGCGATTGCGGACCGTCGAGTTCGATCAGCATCAGCACCCGCAGTTGCAGACTGTTCACCTCGTCCTCCACTCTCTGAACCGACCGGGCGGCGACGCCCATCAGGACGTTCGCGGCAGCGATCGCCGCGTCGACGGCCTCAGCGGGTTCCGAAGAGGGTTTCACGGTTCAAGTATGACCCTGAGACATTGCGAACTCGCAATTCTCGCAATTTGCAATTCAGGCGCCCGCTCACCGCGCGCGACTTAAGCCTGAAAAGGTACTCCGAGGGACTAGCCCACACCCTTGCGAAGTGCAACGCTTGCGGTAAGGCAATCGATTGGAGACGGGGATGACGCACAAGAGCCGGGGTGGCGGGGCGCGGCGGAAGGAGGTCGTGCGCGGCGTCGATCGGTTGGTCCGCGATGTGGAGACCGGGCGGTTCGAGCGCTCGCTGTCGGCCCTGACCGCCGGAGGCGCTCTGGTGACCGCCGCCGAGATCTACTTTGAGCACGACAAGGCGAGCTTCGGCAACCCGTGGATGTGGGCTCCGGTGATCCTGGGGCCGATCGGCGCCGTCGCCGGAGTGGCCGGCGTGTTCAGCAAGACCGCCGCGAAGACCGTCCTGCCGATCGCCGCCGCGACCATCGTCGCGAACGGTCTGCAGGGGACCTGGCTGCACGCCCGCGGGGTCGGCCAGAAGCCCGGCGGCTGGCGGAACCTCCGGTACAACCTCGAGATGGGTCCGCCTCTTCTGGCGCCGCTGCTGGTCACGCTCGTCGGCGGGATGGGGCTCCTCGCCGCCGTCCTCAGGCGCGAGAAATGACCGTGAGCAGTCGGCGCGACCACATGCCGGAGCGGTTCCCCGGTTTCCGCGTGCTCGACCAGGCGGCGCACTGGGACGACGAGACGCGCTCGGTCGTGCTCTCTCGCGTCGGCCGGCAACCGGACATCCGGTTCTTCGACATCGATGAGCAGGCGACGGCCACCGCGCTGTTCGATCGGCTGCTGGATCAGGATCCGGAGCATCGTGTCCCCGTGACCGCGATGGTGGACGCGCGTCTCGCCGAGCAGCAGACCGACGGATGGCACTACGACTCCATGCCCGAGGACGCGGAGGCGTGGCGACGCACGCTCGCCGCTCTGGAGGAGGACGCCGCCGCCGCGCACGGTCGACGGTTCGCGAGCTGCGCCACGGAGGAGCAACTCGACCTGCTCGAACAGGTCAGGAGCGGCGACGGCGACTGGCACAGCTTCGACCGGGCGCGCATCTGGAGCCTCTGGACGCGGTACGCGTGCACCGCGTTCTACAGTCACCCGGCCGCCTGGGACGAGATCGGTTTTGCCGGGCCGGCCTACCCGCGCGGCTACAAGAACCTCGGGATCGACCGCCGCGAGCCGTTCGAGGTCGCCGACGCGCACCCGGACGACCTCCCCGGGACGGGCACGCAGCGGTGAGCGCCGTGCGGGAGCGGAACGACTCCGCCTGGCTGCTGACCCCCGACGGCTCCAAGGCGGAGCCACGGCTGACCGAGCAGATGCGGCGCTTCGACGACACCGACGAGGTCGACATCGCGATCGTCGGCTGCGGGGCGGGAGGCTCGGTCATGCTGCAGCGCCTCGCGCGCGCCGGCTGGGACGCCGTCGCCTTCGACGCGGGCCCGTTCTGGGATCCCGCCCGCGACTGGGTGAGCGACGAAGCCGGCTCGCACCACCTCTACTGGACCGAGCCGCGCCAGATCGGCGGCGACGACCCGGTGCCGCTCGGCTCCAACAACTCGGGCCGCGGGGTCGGCGGGTCGATGGTGCACTACGCCGGCTACGTGCCGCGCTTCCACCCGAGCGACTTCCACACGCTCAGCGCGGACGGCGTCGGCGCGGACTGGCCCATCGAGTACGACCAGCTGCGCCCCTTCTACGACGACATCGAGAACGAGCTCCCCGTCGCGGGCGAGGACTGGCCGTGGGGCGACCCGCACCGCTACCCGCACCGGCCGCATCCGGTGTCGGGCAACGGGGAGACCTTCTTGCGCGGCGCGCTCGCGGCGGGCATCGAGGCGAAGGTCGGGCCGGTGGCCATCCCGAACGGCCGGTTCGGGCACCGGCCGCACTGCATCTATCGCGGGTTCTGCCTGCAGGGCTGCAAGGTGAACGCCAAGGCCTCGCCACTCATCACCCACATCCCGGACGCGCTCGCGCACGGCGCCGAGGTCCGCGCGGACAGCATGGTGACCTCCATCGAGGTCGACCAGTTCACCGGACGCGCGACCGGGGTGCACTACGTGAAGGACGGCGTCCCGCGGTTCCAGAAGGCCAGGATGGTCGCGATCGCCGGGTACTCCATCGAGACGCCGCGGCTGCTGCTCAACTCGGCGTCGGCGCGCTTCCCGGACGGGCTCTGCAACGACTTCGACCTGGTCGGCCGCTACCTCATGGTGCAGGGCGCCCCGCAGACCGCGGGCCGGTTCGAGCAGGAGATCCGGATGTGGAAGGCGCCGCCTCCCGAGGTGAGCACGGAGGAGTTCTACGAGACGGACCCGGCCAAGCCGTACAAGCGCGGGTACTCCATCCAGACCGTCTCGCCGCTGCCGATCACCTGGGCGGAGCACGTGATGGCGCAGGGCCACTGGGGCGCGGACCTGCGCCGCTACATGACCGACTACGTGCACTGGGCGTGCCTTGGAGCGCTCTGCGAGTTCCTGCCGCGGGCCGAGAACCGCGTCACGCTGGCCGACGAGAAGGACCGCTACGGCCTCCCTATCGCCCACTTCGCCTACTCGCAGTGCGACAACGACCGCGCGCTGGCGAAGGCGGCGCAGGCGACCATGGAGCGCATCCTGGAGGCCGCGGGCGCTCAGGAGACCATGACCGTGCAGCGCTACGCCCACCTGGTCGGTGGAGCGCGCATGGGCGCGGACGAGACGCGCGGGGTCGTGGACGCGGACTGCCGGTCGTTCGCCGTGCCCAACCTGCTCATCACCGACGGGAGCGTGTTGCCGACCCAGGGCAGCGCCAACCCCGCGCTCACCATCATGGCGGTGGCCGCACGCGCGGCGGACCGTCTCATCCGGCATCCGGAGAAGTGAAAGCCAGCATCCGCAGAAGCGAAAGAGGGACGACAAATGGCGACGACAGTCAGCGAGTTCGTGATCGGACGACTTCGGGAGTGGGGTGTGCGGCGGGTGTTCGCCTTCCCCGGCGACGGCATCGGCGAGTTCGACGGGATGCTCGGCAAGGCCGAGAGCGCCGGGGAGGGGTTGGAGTACATCCGTCCCACCCACGAGGAGATCTGCGCTCTGATGGCGACGGCGCACGCCAAGTTCACCGGTGAGGTCGGCGTCTGCATCGCGACCTCCAGCCCGGGCGGCTTCCACCTGATGAACGGCCTCTACGACGCCAAGATGGACAACCAGCCGGTGGTCGCGATCGTCGGCCAGCAGGGGCTGAACTCCTTCGGCACGTTCAACCAGCAGGAGAGCAAGCTGGAGCAGACCTTCTCCGACGTGGCCGAATACGTGCAGACGATCGTCTCGCCGGAGCAGGCGCAGGCCGTGATCGACACCGCCTTCCGCACGGCGATCACCCGCAAGCAGCCGTGCGTGGTCATCCTGCCGCACGACGTGCAGGGGATGGAGATGGCAGCCCCCGGCGCGGAGATGTGGGTGTCGCGGTCGAGCGCGGTGCCGCCGTCGACCGCCATCGCCCCGCCGGCGGAGCAGCTCCGGGCGGCCGCCGACATCATCAACGCCGGCGAGCGGGTGACCTTCCTCGTCGGGCACGGAGCGGTCGGCGCGACCGAGGAGGTCCTCGCGGCCGCGCGCCTGACCGCCGCCGGCGTCATGACCACGCTGCGCGGCAAGCAGGTCGTGCCGGGCGATGTGCCGTTCCACACCCAGCAGCTCGGCCTGCTCGGCTCGCGGCCCAGCTACGACCAGATGCAGGACTGCGACACCCTCGTGCTGCTCGGCACCAACTACCCGTACGGGCAGTTCCTGCCGAAGACCGGGCAGGCCAAGGCGGTGCAGATCGACCTCCGGCCCGAACAGCTCGGGCTGCGCTACCCCACCGACGTGAGCATCTGGGGCGACGTGAAGACGACGCTGGCCGCGCTCCTCCCGCTGCTGACGCAGAAGGACGACCTGTCCTGGCAGGAGAAGGCGGCCTCCGGCATGCGCGAGTGGGACGACGAGCTCGCCGCCCAGGCCGAGCAGCACTACGACGACGGCGTGAACCCGCGCCGGGTCTACCACGAGCTGAACAAGCGCCTCCCGGCCGGCGCGATCGTCACCGCCGACGCCGGGACCACGGCCGACTGGTACGGCCAGCACATCCGGCTGCGCGACGGGATGCGCGGCGACCTGTCCGGGCGCCTGGCGACCATGCTCGCGGCCATGCCGTACGCGGAGGCCGCGAAGTTCGCCTACCCGGACCGCACGGTCGTCTGCACGATCGGCGACGGCGCGTTCCAGATGCTCGGGATGAACGAGCTGATCACGATCAAGAAGTACCTCTCGCGCTGGTCCAACCCGAACTTCGTCGTGCTGGTCCTCCACAACGACGACCTCACCCAGGTCTCCTGGGAGATGCGCACCGAGGACGCCAACCCGGTCTGGTCCACCTCCCAGGACGTCGAGTCGGTCGACTATGCCGGCTGGGCGCAGCTGCTCGGCTTCCAGGGCATCACCGTCACCTCCGACGACCAGATCGAGGCGGCCTGGGACGCCGCTCTCGCGCATCCCGGCGTCACCCTGATCGACGCGCACACCAGCAAGAACGTGCCGCCGCTGCCGCCGCACATCACGCTCGAGTTCGCGAAGAACACCGGCCTCGCCCTCTTGAAGGGCGACCCGGACGGCCTCGGCGCCATCAAGGACTCCGCGACCTCCCTCCTCACCGAGGGCGTCGAGCGGGTGAAGCACGCACTGCACCGGGACGACGACGATGAGCAGTAGTCCCGCCGATCGCATCCAGTCCGTCCAGGCCGCGGTCTACCGGGTGCCGACGGCCACCGGCGGACGGGAACGCCCGGAGAGCGACGGGACGCTCGAATGGGATCACACCGACATGCTGGTCGTGCGCGTCTCCACGGGAGGGGAGACCGGCCTCGGCTACTCCTACACGTCGGCAGGTGCGCTCGATGTACTGCGCGACACGCTCTGGTCTGTCATCGGGGACGCCGACCCCCTGGACAGTGAGCGCCTGTACTGGGCGATGGCGCGGGCCGTCCGCAACATCGGCTGGAGCGGGGTCAGCGCGTCGGCGATCTCCGCCGTCGACATCGCCGTCCATGATCTGAAATCCCGGCTGCTGGGCGTCTCGTTGACGCAGCTCCTCGGCGGAGCCCACGACGGCGTCCCCGCCTACGGCAGCGGGGGATTCACCGACTACACCGACGGCGAACTGATCGAACAGCTCGGATCCTGGGCGGCCGACGGGCTGTCGGCGGTGAAGATCAAAGTCGGGACGGACCCTGCCGATGACCCCCGCCGCGTCGCGGTCGCCCGCGACGCGATCGGGCCCTACGTCGACCTCTTCGTCGACGCCAACGGCGCGTACACCCGCAAGCAGGCCCTGGCGCTCGCCGACCCGTTCCTCGAACGCGGCGTGAGCTGGTTCGAGGAGCCCGTCTCCAGCGACGACCGGGAAGGACTCCGGATGCTGCGCGACCGCCTGCCCGCCCCGATCCGGGTCGCGGCGGGCGAGTACGCCTACACGCTGGCCGACTTCCGCGATCTGCTGGTCGACGGCTGCGTCGACGTGCTGCAGGCGGACGCCACCCGCTGCGGGATCAGCGGATTCACTGCGGCGGCGGCCCTGGCGGACGCGTGGGGGCTGCCGCTCAGCGCCCACACGGCGCCCGGATTGCACGCGAGCGTCGGGGCGGGCTGCCGGGCGGTGACCAACGTCGAGTACTTCCACGACCACGTGCGGATCGAAAGCGCGTTCTTCGATGGCGTTCCGGCCCTTCGTCACGGCGACCTCCTCCCGGACCGCGCGGCACCCGGTCACGGTCTCACGCTGCGCGAAGCCGATGTCGAGCCCTACCTCGTGGACGGGCTCAGTACAGCTCTCGGCACGAAAGGACACGCCTGATGACATATCGATTGGTCAGGTTCCCCAGCGGTCGCGATGTAGGAATGACCGGCATCGGTGACCCCGCGGCCAGACACCTTGCCATCTTCTTCCATCCCACTCCAGGAGCGTCCGGATTCGACCCCGACCCGACCGTGACCGCCCGATCCGGCCTTCACATCCTCACCTTCGACCGCCCCGGGTACGGCGCCACCGAGCCAGACAACCTCCAGGTGTCCGAGTGGGTGGACGACCTTGCCGGCTACCTCCGATCCGCCGAATCAACAGCCATCACCTCCACCGGAACCAAGTATGGGCCAATCGCAGTCATCGGCTGGCGAGAGGGCGGTATCTACGCGGCGGCCTTCGCCACCCGCCACCCACACCTCGTGAGCAGGCTTGCGCTCGTCGGTGCACCCGCGCCGAAACGAGCCAGCATAGACACGGACCCTGAGGTCATCAACCGACGCAAACAGCTCGCGAAGCTGATGGAGAAGAACAGCCGCCCTGGCTATCAGGATCGCCTCGACCACATGCGCGAGGCGGCGTACGTGCACGGCGGGATCGGGGCAACGGCGGACCGCAACGCATTCAAAGACGTGCCACCCCCTTCGAGCAACGCGCCTGCCCTGATCTTGTACAGCGCCGGAGACAGCTACGCCACCATCCAGGACGCCAACTGGTACGCAGCAGGCATGCCCAACGCGCAGGTCGAACGCGTAGAAGCCGCCATTGGGCCCATCGCCGACAGATGGGAAGAAGTACTCCGCTTCGTACGCGAACCCAACTAGCCCTCCCTGTACGAGCCAAGATCTGGTTCAAGGCAGAACGGTGTGGAGGGGATCGCCGACTGCCAGAAATAGCGATCAGCGAATCGAGGCTGGATCCGCGCAGGCAAGACGTCACCGCCCTCTGAATTCCGACCCCGCGGTCTCCGCCGTCTCGATCACAATGTGTGGGTTCGCGTGAACGGCCGGCTCGTGCCGTCCCCGTTGGGAGGGTTCAGGTGAGAGCCGGCCGATCACTCGGAGAGCAACGACGAACGAGGGGAGTGTTGTCGTCGGTTGCCTCGTTTCGGCACTGCGGGTGCGGTGACGTTTCATAGCTCCTTGGTGTCGGGTCCGGGAGGCTGATCGGCCGGGGGACCACCAGTGACTGGTATCCGGGGTCCGGCTTTGAGCAGGCGGGCGTGGAGGATGTCTCCGATGAACAGGTCGTAGAGGATGACACCGATCACGCCGCCGATCAGCGGCCCAAGGATCGGCACCCATATGTACCAGCTGAACCAGGCGCCGTCGCCGGGCACTGCCAAGTTCCCCAGCCGGCGACCCAGGCCAGCAGCCGGGGACCGAGGTCACGGGCCGGGTTGATTGCGTACCCGGCGTTCGCACCGTAGGACATGCCGATCGCCGCGACGGCGAAGCCGATGATGAGCGGGCCGAGGTTCGCTTTCACCGCCGTGTTTCGCAAGTCGATCACGGCCGCGATCAGCAGGATCAGGAACATCGTCCCGACGATCTGATCGAACAGCGGCCCCCACATGTTGCCCTTGTAGTACGGCGCTGGGAAGGTGGCGAAGATCGAGAACGAGGCAAGCGTGTGCCCGTTCGTCTTCGGTCCCTTGCTTGCCATGTCGAACGCGCCGATCGCCGCCGCATACACGCCGAGCACGAGCGCGGCGCCGACGAACGCGCCGAGCAGCTGGGAGATCATGTACGGCAGCACCTTCACCCAGGCGAAGCCGCGCCGCACCGCGAACGCCAGCGTGACCGCCGGGTTAAGGTGCGCGCCGCTGACGCCGCCGGCGACGTACACGCCGAAGACGACCGCCATTGCCCAGCCCCAGGTGATCAGGAGCCAGTCGCCCGCTCCGAGGAAGAACGTTGTCGGCCCCTCGGTGCGGCCGGAGCCCGGCAGCGCCGCCACAGCCATCGCCACGACGCCGTCGCCGAACGCGATCAGGACGAACGTTCCCAGGAACTCCGCGAGGCACTCGCCCCACAGGCCGCTCCTACGTTTAAGTCCCCAGCCCCGGAACAGGACTGGGATCGTGTCATCGGACATTCCGTACCTCCATTGGAAGCGGCGTGTCATCACGTCGATACGATCAGTGTCGCGCAATGTTTGCGATTGCGCAATGAAGGACTTTGTGGGCTGGGAAGCCCTGCCTTGACCACCTCAGGAGATCGCGGGCAGCACGAGGCCGAATCGCCCGTCCGCTGCCGGCCGCTCCCCGGCGGCGTGCGCGAACGCACGGAACGCGTGCAGTGCAGTGACCCTGTCGCGAGGCTCCATCGCTGCGAGCACCTCTGCCAGGGCGGCGCGGCGGTGACCAATCACGCGCTGCACGAGCGCGGTCCCCTCCTGCGTCAACGTGAGGTGCACGAAGCGCCGATCCGCCCGGTTCTCGGAGCGGGTGATGAGCCCGGCTTGCACGAGCTTCTCGCATGTGCGGGTCGCGTTGGAGGCGTGAACGCCGAGCTCGGCGGCAATCTCGCCAAGGGTTTGCGGTCCGCGGGTGGCGATCGCTACCAACACGCGCAGCTGCGGCGACGTGACGAGATCCTCCACCTCGAGCACAGAGCGCGCCGCGACGCGCATCATCACGTCCACCGCAAGGAGCGCGGCATCCACATCTTGCAGCTTCTCACCCTGTTCGTCCACTCTTTCAGTTGTACAACGAATCACTTGCGCCCGGGCAACATTTGCTCAAGTTGCGGACCGGCTCCGAGGTTGACGCTGACGCTTCTCCTTCAGCGTCCACGGTGAGACAATTGCGATACCGCAACTAAGGAGGCGATGGTCATGGCGGAAGAAGAGGAGCGTGACCAGGTCGAGGGCCACTACACCCAGAAGGAGCCGGAGGCGGCGGAGCTACGCGAGGTCCACGGTCAGTACACGGAGTCCGAGGGCCACCCCGGCCCCGAATCGGACATCGTTGGCGCCTATGTCGGGTCGGAGCGCGCCGGCGAGCAGCCGCTGGTGCGCAGTTCACACCTGCGTAGCGGCAACTACCCGAAGGCCGAGCACTACGGAGCCCCGCATCAGCACGGCGCGCACGAGCAAACCGACGATGACCCGACCGCCGACGGCGCCGGAGACATGGACCCCGGCCGCTGAGAATCGACCGCCGACAATTGGCGGAGTGGGCGGACTCGGGCGTCTGCCTGCTCCGCCAAGTCCGCACGGATCTGTCCGTCGGCCGACGGGAGGGTTTCGGGGCCCGCCTCGCCCCCGACGGCGCCGGCGTTGCCCGCTGCGGGATTAGGGAGACCTGCGCGTCAGTGGTACGACGGACAATCGCCTCATCGACTCAGGGGGTGTCGGACATGGGATCGATTGAGTCCTACGAGACAGCAGCAGGCAAGCGATATCGGGTTCAGTACCGAACGCCTGACCACCGCAACACGATGAAGCGTGGCTTCACTACGAAGCGTGCCGCGGAACTCTTCCTCTCGTCGGTCAACGTCTCCCAAGCCAAGGGCGAGTGGGTCGACCCGACGAAGGCGAGAACACCGGTCTCGCACGTGGCCGAAGAATGGTTCCGTGCCCAGGTGCAGGTGAAGCCGACGACTCGCTCGGGCTACCGATTCCACCTTGACAAATATGTGCTTCCTCGCTGGGGCAACATAAGACTCGTGGACGTTCGACACAGCGACGTCCAAGCATGGGTGGGCGAGCTCTCGGCCAGCCTCGGCCCGTCCATGGTGCGGCAGATACATCTCGTGCTGGCGAGCGTGTTGAAGTATGCGATCCGCGATGGGCGCATCACCCTCAACGCCTCCGACGGCGTTCAGCTGCCGAGGTTGTCCTCCCGCGAGCACGGCTACCTGACACACGCGCAAGTGCGGGCGCTAGCAACAGAATGCGGCGAGCACGGCGACATCGTCCTCTTCCTCGCGTACACGGGTCTCCGCTGGGGCGAGATGGCCGGTCTTCAAGTCAACCGCGTCGACTTCACGCGCCGACGACTCGACATAGCTCGAGCGATCTCCGAACCGCGGGGAGTGATCGTGTGGGGAACGCCCAAGAATCACGAGCGGCGCTCTGTGCCATTCCCCGATCTGCTGACCGCTCCGCTAGAGGTACGGTGCGCCGGTCGCGACCCAGACGAGCCGGTGTTCGTTGGCGCCGACGGTGGGGTGCTCAGGGCCGGCAACTTCCGCAACCGCGTCTTCAACGCTGCGGTCGCTCGGTGCATGCACAAGGACGACAGCTTTCCGCGGCTGACACCTCACGACCTCCGGCACACCGCAGCGTCACTCGCGGTCTCGGCCGGAGCCAACGTCAAGTCCGTGCAACGGATGCTCGGCCACGCGTCCGCCGCCATGACCCTCGACGTCTATGCGGACCTCTTCGACGATGACCTTGATGACGTTGCGAACGCCCTCGATGCCCAAGCAGCGAAATCAGTTGTAGTCAAAATGTAGTCAAACGCCATTTCGTCGGCCTCACTAGGCCTACAGAAAACCCCCGGAATCCGCATCGGACCGGGGGTTTCTCTGGTGGCTCCGACCGGCATCGATCCGGTGACCTTTCGATTTTCAGTCGAACGCTCTACCAACTGAGCTACAGAGCCGGGAGGCACGAAGTCGCGCCCACCTAGACGGAAGCCCTTCCGAGTGGAAGGGCTTGTCGCCGTGGCGACCCTGACGGGACTTGAACCCGCGACCTCCGCCGTGACAGGGCGGCACGCTAACCAACTGCGCTACAGGGCCTAACTGTGGTGCTTATTGAATTGTAAAGGATGCCATCGTGACCCCAACGGGATTCGAACCCGTGCTACCGCCGTGAAAGGGCGGCGTCCTAGGCCACTAAACGATGGGGCCGGATCGTCTCGAACCGCTTTCGCTTTTCGATGACCACCGACGCATAAGCATACGGAAGTCCCCGACAGAATGCCAATCGGGGTTGCAGCCCGGGCGGGTCGATCGCCCCGGGTTCCCGCCACGCCCCGATGAAATGCCCGGTGAGAGGCCGGACGCCCTGGAGGATTGCGAACGACGGCTCCCTGTCGTCCGTGCGAGCCGCACGTGGTCCCGATCGAGCACCGCCGCCCTCCCCCGAGCCGGGCGGCGTATGGTGATGTTGCTAATGTTGCTCCTGGTGATGACGAGACCCGTGTTGATCGTGTGACAGCCGATGTTCCATCCGACGGGTTGAAGGTGACGATGAGATACGCGACGAGAGACGACACGCACCGGCGCAGGCCGCGCCGGGCGCTGCTGCGCCTCCTCGCCGTCGGCGCCATTGCCCTGACCGGGGTCGTCGGCTCCATCGCGGCGCCGGCGTACGCCGACCAGTACCCGAGCTGGCAGGACGTCCAGAACGCCAAGGCCAACGAGGCGGCGGCTGCGGCCCAGGTGACCCGCATCACGACCCTGATCGCGCAGCTCGACCAGGAGGTCTCCGACACCCAGGCGGCCGCGGTCAAGCGCGGCGAGGAGCTCCAGGCGGCCGTGGCGGCGTTCGACGCGGCCGACATGAAGGCCAGGGATCTGGAAGCCCAGGCCACCGCCAGCCAGCAGAAGGCCGACGCCGCGGGCGCCCAAGCCGGCAAGCTCGCCGCGCAGCTCTACCGCACCGGCGGGCGCAACCTCACCGCCAACATCTTCCTCAGCGGCAACGGCGCCAGCGGGACGAACCCCGAGACGCTGCTGACCAGCCTCGGGAGCATGTCCAAGCTCACCGAGCAGTCCGACAAGGTCTACACCGACGCCCGCGTGGCCCAGAACACCGCCAAGGCGCTGTCGGCGCAGGCGGAGGTCGCCAAGGCCGAGCGCGAGAAGCTCCGCGTCTCCGCGACCGCCGCCCTCCAGGCCGCGGTCGCCGCCGCGAAGGCAGCGCAGGCCAAGCTCGCCGAGCAGCAGAAGCAGATCGTCGTCATGCAGGCGCAGCTCGCCGCCCTCCGCGACACCACGGCCAAGACGGTCTCGGGCTACGAGGCCGGCGTCGCGGCAGCGGCCGCGGCGGCGGCGGCGCGGGGCTCGGGAGGCCTCCCCGGCGGCTACGTCGGGCCGCAGGGCTGGGCGGTCCCGGCCGCCGGACCGATCACCGACGGCTTCGGCCCCCGCCCGTCCCCCGGCGGGATCGGCAGCACGTACCACATGGGCATCGACATCGGCGCCTCCTGCAACGCACCCATCTACGCGGCGTACGGCGGCACCGTCGTCTACGCGGGGCCGGACGGCACCCACGGCAACTACGTCCTCCTCGACAACGGCGGCGGCATCCAGACCGGCTACGCGCACATCCGCAACGGCGGCATCCTCGTCGGCATCGGCCAGAGCGTCGGGGCCGGCCAGCCGATCGCCCGCGTCGGCAGCACCGGCGCCTCCACCGGCTGTCACCTGCACTACGAAGTGCTGGTGAACGGCCAGAAGATCGACGGAATCCCGTTCATGAGAGCAAGGCAGGCACCCCTTGGCTAGCGATACTCCGAAGAACTCCCGTACCCGCACCGGCCTCGCGATCGGCGCAGGCGTGATGGGCGCCGTCACGGCCTCCATCGGCATCGTCGCCCCGGCGCAGGCCGTCGACTACCCGTCCTGGAACGACGTGCAGCAGGCGAAGGCCAACGTCGCCAACCAGCAGGCGATGATCGCGAACATCACGACCCTGATCAGCGGCCTCCAGAGCAGCGTCGACGCCGCCCGCATCGCCTCCGAGAAGGCGGCGGAGGCCTACTTCCAGGCCAAGGACGCACTCGCGAAGGCGACGGCGAAACAGGCCGACCTGGAGAAGCAGTCGGCGGACGCGGCGGCGAAGGCCAAGACCTCGCAGATGCGTGCCGGCCTCCTCGCCTCCCACCTGGCCAAGTCCGGCGGCAGCACCGACGTCAGCACCGAGCTCCTGCTCAAGGGCGGCGGCTCCGGCTCCAACGCCGACAAGCTGCTGTTCCAGCTCGGCACCATGAGCAAGCTCACCGAGCAGTCGAAGGCCGTCTACGACCAGGCGACCAAGGACAAGAACACCGCCGAGTCGCTGAACGCCCAGGCCAAGACGGCCAAGACCGAGCGCGAGAAGCTCTCGGCCGCCGCCGACCAGGCGCTGACCGCCGCGCAGAACGCGCAGTCCGCCGCCCAGGCGGCGCTGGTCGAGCAGCAGAACAAGTCGACCGAGCTGGTCGCCCAGCTCGCGACCCTCAAGAACACCTCGACCCAGGTGGAGGCGGCATACCTGCAGGGCGAGAAGATCCGGCAGGAGCAGGCGGCGGCCGCAGCGGCTGCCGCAGCGGCGGCGGAGGCGCAGCGTCAGGCGCAGATCCGCCAGCAGCAGCAACAGCAGCAGGCCCAGCAACAGGCCGGCGGCGGCTCGTCCGGCGGTGGTGGCGGAGGCGGCGGCGGGGGCGGCCCGGTCGCACCGCCGAACGGGAACGTGGTCGACACCGCCATCTCGTATGCGAAGGCGCAGCTCGGCAAGCCGTACATCTTCGGCGGCGAGGGCCCGACGGGCTACGACTGCTCCGGCCTGACGATGAAGTCGTACGCCTACGCGGGCGTCTACATCGGCTCCCACTCGGTCAACGACCAGTTCTTCACCGCGGCCAATCGCGGCCAGATCGTGCCGTACAGCCAGCGCCAGCCCGGCGACCTCATCTTCTGGGGAGACTCGCCCGGTAACTTCTACCACGTCGGCATCTACCTCGGCGGCGGCATGATGATCGCCGCCCCCACCGAGGGAGACGTCGTCAAGATCCAGTCCGTCTGGGGCTCCCCTGGGGCCAGGTAGCCCGCCCCAGCGCCTGACCCAAGCCGCCGAGACGGCTCGAATTACGCAAAAAACCGCCGAGTGGGCAGATCTTCTGCCCACTCGGCGGCTTTGCGTTGCGTCAGTGGCCCTCGGCGGCGAGCTTGACGAAGCCGGCCTCGACGATCTGCTCGGCCTCCGCGGCGTCGCCCCAGCCCTCGATGTTGACGAACTTGCCCGGCTCGAGGTCCTTGTAACGAGCGAAGAAGTGCTCGATCTCCTTGCGGGTCTGCTCGGGGATGTCGTTGACGTCCTGGATGTGCAGCCAGCGCGGGTCCTTGTACGGCACGGCGATCACCTTGGCGTCGCTGCCGGCCTCGTCGGACATGTTCAGCACACCGACCGGACGCACCTTGATGCCGACGCCGGGGAAGACCGGGTACTCGAGCAGCACCAGCACGTCGACCGGGTCGCCGTCGAGGCCCAGCGTGTTCTCGAAGAACCCGTAGTCGGTCGGGTACACGAAGCTGGTGAACAGCACGCGGTCCAGGTAGACGCGGCCGGTCTCGTGGTCCACCTCGTACTTGTTGCGGCTCCCCTTCGGGATCTCGATGACGACGTCGTATGCGGCCATGCCGATGCTCCTTAGCTGTTGGAAATCTGCACTAACGTTACTGGATGCGCCTCAACGGGTCCTCGGGTGAAGCTGCGGGTGGAGCGCCGGACGGGGCTCCACGCCGGCCGCGGCTGACGCCGCCGATCGCCGATGCCCGCCGCGCGGTGCGGGAGGCCCTGGCCGCCGCGGCCGGCCTGCCCGCTGTCGACCCGCACGACGACCACGGCCCTGCCCGGCCTGCGCCGCTCGCCCCCGGGGCGCTCGTGCTCGTCGGGCTGAGCGGGGGAGCGGACTCCCTCGCCCTCGCCGCCGCGACCGCGTTCGAGGCCCCGCGCCGCGGCTACCGGGCCGGCGCGATCGTGATCGACCACGGCCTCCAGCCCGGCTCGGCGGAGGTCGCAGCGGTCGCCGCCGCGCAGGCCCGCGACCTCGGCCTCGACCCGGTGCTCGTGGAGCCCGTCACCGTCGCACCCGGAGCGGCTGGCCCCGAGGGCGACGCGCGCGCCGCACGGCACGCCGCGTTCGACCGCGCCCGCGCGGACACCGGCGCCGCTCGCGTGCTGCTCGCCCACACCCTGGACGACCAGGCGGAGACCGTCCTGCTGGGCCTCGCCCGCGGCTCCGGCCCGTCCAGCCTCCAGGGGATGCGCCCCGACACCGGTACGCTGCTGCGCCCGTTCCTCGGCCTGCGCCGCCGGACGACACGCGCCTTCTGCGTCGACAGCAGGCTGACCCCCTGGGACGACCCGCACAACGACGACCCCGCCTTCGCGCGCGTCCGCGTCCGCACCCGGCTGCTGCCCGCGCTGGAGGACGAACTCGGCCCCGGTGTCGCCGAGGCGCTCGCGCGCACCGCCGACCAGCTCCGCGAGGACGACGACGCCCTCGACGGCCTCGCCCTGGAGTGGGCCCAGGAGTTGGTCAGCCAGACCGAGGACGGCGCGGTCGCGCTGGACGTCCGCGGCCTCGCCGCCGACCCCGCAGCGCTCCGCCAGCGCATCATCCGGCTGGTCGTCTCCGCCGAGTTCGGGGTGTCCCTGAGCAGGGCGCACACCCTCGCCGTCGCCGAGCTCATCACGGGCTGGCACGGCCAGGGACCGCTCAGCCTGCCAGGCGTTAGAGTTGTCAGGCAGAACGGCCTGCTCACGTTTCACCCCGACAGCTAAGGACAGCGCCTCCCTCATGGAACTCACGGACGTTCACGACGACCTGACCGAGATTCTGATCACCGAGGAGCAGATCCGCTCCCGCATCGCCGAGCTGAGCAGGGTCGTGGAGGCCGACTACGCGGGCAAGGACGTCCTGCTCGTCGGCGTCCTCAAGGGCGCCGTCATGGTGATGGCCGACCTGTCCCGCGAGCTGCGCATCCCCGTCACGATGGACTGGATGGCGGTCAGCTCCTACGGCAGCGGCACCGCGTCGAGCGGCGTCGTGCGCATCCTCAAAGACCTGGACACCGACCTCAGCGGCAAGACCGTGCTGATCGTCGAGGACATCATCGACTCCGGGCTCACGCTCTCGTGGCTGCTCGCGAACCTGCACAGCCGCGGCCCGGAGTCGATCGAGATCTTCGCGCTCCTCCGCAAACCGGAGGCCGCCCGCGTCGAGATCGACGTGAAGTACGTCGGCTTCGACATCCCCAACCAGTTCGTCGTCGGCTACGGCCTCGACTACGCCGAGCGCTACCGCAACCTCCGCGGCGTCGGTATCCTGGCGCCGGCCGTCTACAGCTAGGCGGCGCCGCGGCCGCCCTCAGCGGCGGTAGACCTCACGCCGGTGGGCAACCCGCAGCACGAGGATGACCAGCCGGTCGTCCTCGATGTCGTAGACGATCCGGTAATCGCCCACCCGCACCCGCCACGCGCCGCCGCTGTCGGCCAGCGGCTTGGCGGCGGGAGGCCGCGGCGCCTCGGCGAGGAGCTCGACGGCCGCCTGGATGCGGCGGCGCGCCGGTGGGTCCAGCTTGCGCAGTTCCCTGGCCGCCGCCGGCGCGACGTCGATCCGGTAGGTCATGCCAGGCCGAGCTCTGCCTTCACGTCCTCCCACGGGATGGGTTCGGCCGCCGTCTCTTCCAGCTCCCGGCGGGCGGCGACGGCGGCCTGGGCGTCGTCCAGCTCCTCCAGCCGCTCGACCATGCGGTCGAAGTCGTCGGCGTCGACCAGCACGGCGACACGGCGACCGCGCCTGCTCAGGGAGACGAGCTCATGCTGCAGGTGCGCGCGGTCCACAAGGGCGCCGAGGTGCTGCTTCGCATCGGAAATGGGCATGAGTGCGGTCATACCGACCATGCTAGCCCATATAGACCTATTAAGCCCTGAATGGACCATTTCAACCGAATAGCCCGATTCGACCCTGTCGACTTGCGCCCGCCTCCACAGAGTGGTCCGATGACCCCATGCCCTACGAACCCACCGAGCTGTACCGACGCTGGCTCGCCGCGTGGAGCGACCGGCACGCGGCGCTGGAGCCCATCATCGCGGGCGACGCCGTCGGGCACTGGCCGGAGGGCGACGTCGTCGGGCCGCGCGGGTTCGCCCGGGCCATCGCGGAGACCGTCGACCAGTTCGACCGGGTCGAGTTCGACGTCCAGGCAGGGCCGCTCGTCGGAGACGGGTTCGTGGCGGCGCGATGGGTGCTCACCTGCTCCCTGGGGGACGAGACGATGTCGTTCGCCGGGCACGACTTCGTGCGGGTGGAGGACGGCGTCATCGCGGAGTACTGGCCGGCCATCCTCCCGGCCTCCTGATCCGGCCCCGGATCGGCGCGACGACTGGCGTACACGGCCATCCGCGGTAAGCGCGCCCAGAGCGAACACGCAGCCGACCCACAGCGCCCAGGCGGTACTGTGGTCGCACCATGAACCTCAAGAAGATCTTCCGCGGCCCGATCCTGTACGTCGTGCTCGCGATCATCGCGGTGTGGATCGGCTCCAGCCTGATCACCATGTCGGGCTTCAAGCCCGTCACCACGCAGCAGGGGCTCGACCTCCTGCAGCAGGACAAGGTGTCGAGCGCGAAGATCGTCGACGGCGAGAACCGCGTCGACCTCACGCTCAAGCAGGCGGACGGCGCCAACGGCAACCAGGTGCAGTTCTACTACGTCACCCCGCGCGGCGCGGACATCGTCAAGGCGATCGACGACGCCAACCTCCCGAAGGGCTACGACGACTCCGTCCCGCAGCCCAACTGGTTCGTGAACATCCTCGGCTTCCTCATCCCGGCGCTGCTCATCGGCGTGTTCTTCTGGATCATGATCTCCGGCATGCAGGGCGGCGGGAACAAGGTCATGCAGTTCGGCAAGTCCCGGGCGAAGCTCGTCACCAAGGAGACGCCGAAGGTCACCTTCGACGACGTCGCCGGGTCCGACGAGGCCATCGAGGAGCTGCAGGAGATCAAGGACTTCCTCAAGGAGCCCGCCAAGTTCCAGGCGGTCGGCGCGCGCATCCCCAAGGGTGTGCTGCTGTACGGCCCTCCCGGAACCGGCAAGACGCTGCTGGCCCGCGCCGTCGCGGGTGAGGCGGGCGTCCCCTTCTACTCCATCTCCGGCTCGGACTTCGTGGAGATGTTCGTCGGCGTCGGTGCGAGCCGCGTCCGTGACCTGTTCCAGCAGGCCAAGGAGAACTCCCCGGCCATCATCTTCATCGACGAGATCGACGCGGTCGGCCGTCACCGCGGCGCCGGCCTCGGCGGCGGTCACGACGAGCGCGAGCAGACGCTCAACCAGCTGCTGGTCGAGATGGACGGCTTCGACCCGAAGACCAACGTCATCCTGATCGCGGCGACCAACCGTCCCGACATCCTCGACCCCGCGCTGCTGCGTCCCGGCCGCTTCGACCGACAGATCGGCGTCGACGCTCCGGACATGCTCGGCCGCAAGAAGATCCTGGAGGTGCACGGCCGCGGCAAGCCGCTGGCGGCCTCCGTGGACCTCGAAGTGCTCGCCCGCAAGACGCCCGGCTTCACCGGCGCCGACCTGGCCAACGTGCTCAACGAGGCCGCGCTGCTGACCGCCCGCTCCAACGCGCAGCTCATCGACAACCGCGCGCTGGACGAGGCCGTCGACCGCGTCATCGCCGGTCCGCAGAAGCGCACCCGGGTCATGAAGGACCAGGAGAAGCTGATCACCGCGTACCACGAGGGCGGCCACGCCCTCGCCGCCGCGGCGATGCGCCACACCGACCCGGTGACCAAGATCACCATCCTCCCGCGCGGCCGCGCCCTCGGTTACACGATGGTCATGCCGCTGGAGGACAAGTACTCGGTCACCCGCAACGAACTGCTCGACCAGCTCGCCTACGCGATGGGCGGCCGCGTCGCCGAGGAGATCGTCTTCCACGACCCGACCACCGGCGCCTCCAACGACATCGAGAAGGCGACCTCCATCGCCCGCAAGATGGTCACCGAGTACGGCATGAGCGCCGACATCGGCTCGGTCAAGCTGGGCCAGGCGAACGGCGAGATGTTCCTCGGCCGCGACATGGGCCACCAGCGCGACTACTCGGAGCGGATCGCCGAGCGCGTCGACGCCGAGGTGCGTGCGCTCATCGAGAAGGCGCACGACGAGGCGTGGGAGGTCATCAACGACAACCGCGCCGTGCTCGACCGCCTCGCGGCCGCGCTGCTGGAGCACGAGACGCTCGACCACAACCAGATCGCCGAGATCTTCGCCGACGTGAAGAAGCTGCCGGAGCGCCCGCAGTGGCTGTCCAGCGACAAGCGTCCGATCTCCGACCTTCCGCCCATCCCGTTCCCGAAGGCGCCCATCGACGCCGGCGCGGTGGACGGCGGAGTCGACTCGGAGCCGCCGTCGTCGAAGCCGAAGCGTGCTCCCGCCATCAAGCCGCGGCCGGCGACGGCCTAGGCCGCGCACCGCATGACCGGATTCGATCGCGCACGCATCGAGGCGGCCGTCGCCGAGATCCTCGCCGCCATCGGCGAGGATCCGTCGCGTCCGGGCCTGGGCGACACCCCGTCGCGCGTCGCCGACGCCTACGCCGAGTTCTTCTCGGGCGTGGGCGTCGACGCGCGTCAGCAGCTCGGTGAGCCGGTGCCGCTGGAGGACGCCCGCGCCGAGACCGTGATCCTGCGTGACATCGCCTTTCGGTCGGTGTGCGAGCACCACCTGCTGCCGTTCCTCGGTGTCGCGCACGTGGCGTACCTGCCCGGGGACACGGTGATCGGCCTCGGCCGCATCCCGCGCGTGATCGAGACGCTGTCGTCGCGCCCGCAGCTCCAGGAGCGCCTCACCGAGCAGATCGCGGACACGATCGAGGAGGGCGCTCAGGCCCGCGGCGTGCTCGTGGTCCTGGACGCCTCCCACGAGTGCGTGACCACCCGGGGCGCACGCCAGACCCGAGCCACCACCGTCACCATGGCCGCGCGCGGCGCCTTCAGCGAGCCCGCCTCCCGCGCCGAGCTGATCGCGCTCATCGGCGTCGGCGCCGCGCGCGACGAGGCGTCTGCGTGACGCTCATCATGGGCGTCCTCAACGTGACGCCCGACTCGTTCAGCGACGGCGGCCTGTGGCTGGAGCCGGAGGCGGCGGTCGCGCACGCGCTCGACCTGGTCGCGCAGGGCGCCGACCTGATCGACGTCGGCGGCGAGTCCACCCGGCCCGGCGCGCTGCGCGTCGACCCGGTGGAGGAGCGCGCCCGCGTCGTGCCCGTCATCCGCACGCTCGCCGAGCACGGCGTCACGGTCAGCGTCGACACGCTCAACGCCTCCACCGCGCGCGCCGCTGCCGATGCCGGCGCCGCGATCATCAACGATGTCTCGGGCGGACTGGCGGACGCCGGGATGCCGGACGCCGTGCTGGACACCGGGCTCCAGTACGTCGTCATGCACTGGCGCGGCCGGCTCGACGCCGCCGACTCGCGCGCCGTCTACGGCCACACCGTGGCGGAGGTGCGCTCCGAGCTGTCCGCCCGGGTCACCAGCCTCCTCGACCACGGCGTCGACCCGGCCAAGCTCGTGCTCGACCCCGGCCTCGGCTTCTCGAAGAACGCCCAGCACAACTGGCAGGTGCTCGCCGGCCTCCACGAGTTCGAGACCCTCGGCTACCCGGTGCTCATCGGGGCGTCGCGCAAGCGGTTCCTCGGCACCCTGCTCGGCGACGGCGCCACCGTCGAGGACCGCGACGCGCCGACCGCCGTCATCTCCGCGCTCGCCGCGCAGGCCGGCGTCTGGGCCGTGCGGGTGCACGACGTGGCGTCCACGCGGATGGCCCTGGATGTGGTGCAGGCGTGGCAAGCTGGACGCGATGACTGATTCCGCTGCCGTGTCCGTCTCGCGCACGCCGACGGACGCGATCGTGCTGACCGGGCTGCGCGTGCGGGCGAACCACGGGGTGTTCGACTTCGAGCGCGAGAACGGCCAGGACTTCGTCGTGGACGTGACCGCGTACCTCGACCTGTCGCCGTCCGCGGCCTCCGACGACCTCGCCCGCACCGTCCACTACGGCGAGTTGGCGAACGAGATCGCCGACGCCGTCCGCCGCGATCCGGTCGACCTCATCGAGACGGTCGCGGAGCGCGTGGCCGGGGTGGTGCTCGCGCACGACCCGGTGCACTCGGTGGAGGTCACGGTGCACAAGCCGGACGCCCCGATCGAGGTGCCGTTCGGCGACGTGGCCGTCCGCATCCTGCGGGGCCGGCCATGACGCCGCCGAACCGCATCGGGCGGCCCGAGCGCCTGCGTGTCGGCGTGCCGGCGGTGCTCGCGTTCGGCAGCAACCTGGGCGACCGCGTCGCCACCATCCGCGAGGCGCTCCGGCTGCTCGCCGACGACCCCGGCCTCCGCGTCGAGGCCGTTTCGCGGCTCTACGAGACGCCCGCGCTCAAGCCGGAGGGCATCGACGAGGAGGCGCCCGCCTACCTCAACGCCGTCGCGCTGATCAACACGATTCTCGACCCGCTGGCACTGCTGGCGGCGGTCAACCACGTGGAGGACGCCCTCGGCCGCGTGCGCGAGGAGCGCTGGGGAGACCGCACCATCGACATCGACATCGTCGACTACCAGGGGATCGTCGCCGACGACGACCCGCGCATCGTCCTCCCGCATCCCCGCGCGCACGAGCGCGCCTTCGTCCTGGTGCCGTGGCTGGACGTGGACCCGGACGCCGTGCTGCCGGGCTACGGGCCGGTGGCCGCTCTGGCGGCCCAGGCGACCGACCCGGTGACGCTGTACGAGGCGGGCGACGCATGAACCGCACGCGTCCCACCTCCCTGATCGGCCTCGGGGTGCTCGGGCTGGTCGTGGGCTTCCTCGGGGAGCTCGCGGCGTCGGGCACCGGCGTCGCGGTGTTCATCCCGCCCCTGACGCTGCCGATCACGCTGGTCGCCGTCGCGATCATCGTCGTGGCGTTCGCCGTCCCGATCCGCCGGGCCGTCCGCGGACGCAGCTCGCGCCGCATCGACCCGTTCCAGGCGACGCGCATCGTCGTCCTCGCCAAGGCGTGCAGCCTGAGCGGCGCGCTGCTGACCGGTGCGGGCGCCGGCATCCTGATCTACATCCTCACCCGGGACGTGCTGCCCGCCTCGAACGCGGTGCTTCTGACGGCGCTCGGCACGGCGGGCGCTGTGGTCCTGCTCGTCGCGGGCCTGGTCGCCGAGTTCTTCTGCACCCTGCCGCCCGACGACAAGGACGACGACCCGGAGGCCGCTCGTGCCCGCTCGCATTGACCTCAGCGTCGGGGAGTGGAACCGCGTCTCGCCGAAGTACGTCGTGGTAGTCGTCGTCAGCACCCTCCTCACCGGGATCGTCCTGAGCGCCGGGACGGTGTTCCTCTGGCTGGTCGCGGGCTGGTCGTGGGCGTGGACCCTGCTGGTGGTCGTCGTGGTCGCGACGCTGATCGGGCTGTTCATCGCGAACCGGCGCACCCGCTCGATCGGGTATATCCTGCGCGCCGACGACCTGCTCTTCCGGCGCGGGATCATGTTCCAGCGCTTCGTGTCGGTGCCGTACGGGCGCATGCAGCTCATCGACATCACGCGCGGGCCGGTCGGGCGGATGCTCGGGCTGGCCGACCTGAAGTTCGTGACGGCGGCGGCGTCGACGAACGTCGTCGTCCCCGGTCTCCCGGAGCCGCAGGCCGCGGAGCTGCGGGACCGGCTGGTGGAGCTGGCGGAGAGCCGCCGGGCAGGGCTGTGACCGTTCCGGAGCCCACGGGCGTGCCGCAGAGCGGGGCGCCGGGAGCGCCACTGCCGGGCGGCCCGCTGAACGCCGCCGAGCGCGCCGCCGAGCGCTTCACCGACGGCGAGTGGCACCGGCTCCACCCCGCGACGCCGCTGCTGCGGGGCGGCATCGTGTTCATCGCGGTCCTGGGCTTCGTGCTGTCCAACCTCCGCGAACGGCTGGTGGGCTTCTTCGTCGGAGCGCCGGACCTCGGCGGCGACCCGATCGACGCGATCTACAACCACGGCTGGGAGGGCTGGGCGCTGCTCGGCGTCGCCGTCGTGCTGTTCGGCTGCCTCGCCGCGTTCTACGTGTCCTGGCGGATGCACAGCTTCCGGATCACCGGTGACGCGGTGGAGGTGCGCAGCGGCATCCTGTTCCGCACCCAGCGCAAGGCCAGGCTCGACCGCATCCAGGGCATCAACGTGCAGCGGCCGCTGCTCGCGCGCATCTTCGGGGCAGCGAAGCTGGAGATCTCCGTGGCCGGGCACGACGCGAACGTGACCCTGGCGTACCTCGGGTCGGTGCTCGCCGACGGCTTGCGGTCGGACGTGCTGCGGCTCGCGTCGGGTGTCCGGGAGGCGGAGGCTGCGGCCCCGGCCGGCGGCGTCGCCGTCGCGGCCTCGCGCACCGCCCAGGTCGGCGACTTCGTCAGCCGGCGCATCGACGACTTCCTCGCGCCGGAGCTCGACCCGAACGCGGCGCCTCCGGAGTCGGTCGTGAAGATCCCGCCCGCGCGCCTCGCCGGCTCGCTCGTGCTGAGCGGCTTCACGGTGTTCGTGATCGCCGTGATCGTCCTGCTGGTGATCGGCTCGGCGGGCGGCGCGCCCTGGCTGCTGATCGTCGTCCTCCCCGGCCTGATCGGCTCGGCGAGCTTCTACATCAACCGCTTCACGAAGTCGCTGCGGTACTCGATCGCGGGCACGCCGGACGGCGTCCGGATGGGCTTCGGCCTGCTCACGACGAGCAACGAGACCCTGCCGCCCGGCCGCATCCACGCCGTCGAGGTGCTGCAGCCGCTGCTCTGGCGGCCGTTCGGCTGGTGGCAGATCCGCATCGACACAGCCGGCCACACGCGCGAGAAGGGCGCGGCGGGCCAGCCGAACACGACCATGCTGCCGGTCGGCGACCAGGCCGATGTGGCGAAGGTGCTGTCGCTGGTGCTCCCGGCGTTCACCGAGGAGCACAGCGCCGCGATCATGGAGGGCATGACCTCCCGCGGCCGCGACGCGTTCACCGGCAGCCCGCGCCGCGCGATCTGGCTGCGGCCGTTCTCGTGGCAGCGCACCGGTTTCCGGATGGTGGACGGCGCAGTGCTGCTGCGCCGCGGCTTCGTCTGGCGGAGCCTCGCGGTGGTGCCGCTGGCCCGGCTGCAGAGTCTGGAGCTGCAGCAGGGCCCGCTCGACCGGCTGCTCGGACTGGCGGAGGCGCGCTTCCACACCGTGTCCGGCCCGGTGCATCCCCGGCTCGGCGCGATGGACGCGGCCACCGGCGAGCGCCTGTTCGAGAGCGTGGCGGTGCGCGCCGTGGCGGCCGCCGCCGCCGACCGCACCCACCGCTGGAGGGACACCCCGGGATTCGTGCAGAATGTCGACTCCAGTGCCACGAAAGACGACATTCGGCACGAATCCGACGAGGAGGACGCATGAACGACAGCACCCGCCGCTCCGGCCGCCTCGGCCTCGGCATCATCGGCGCCGGACGCGTCGGACCCGTGCTCGGCGCCGCGCTCGCCGGAGCGGGCCACGCGATCGTCGGCATCTCCGCGGTGTCCGCCGAGAGCCGCGAGCGCGCCCAGGCGATGCTGCCCCAGGCGCCCATCCTGGAGGTCCCGACCCTGGTCGAGCGCAGCGAGCTCGTCATCCTCGCCGTCCCCGACCGCGAGCTGCCCGGCCTCGTCTCCGGCCTCGCCGCGACCGGCACCTGGCAGCCGGGCCAGCTCGTGCTGCACACTGCTCCGGCCTACGGCGTCGAGGTGCTGCGCCCGGCCGCGGAGGCCGGCGCCATCCCGCTGGCCGTGCACCCCGCGTTCGAGTTCACCGGCACCAGCCTCGACCTCGCCCGGCTGGCGGAGAGCTGGTTCGCTGTCACCGCGCCCACCCCGGTGCTCCCGATCGCGCAGGCCCTGGTGGTCGAGATGGGCGGCGAGCCGGTCGTGATCGCGGAGGCCGACCGCCCCGCCTACGCGGAGGCCATCGCGACGGCGACCGCGTTCTCGCGCTCGATCGTGGAGCAGTCCACCGGCATCCTCGCGGGGATCGGCGTGGAGAACCCCGGATCGTTCCTCAGCTCGCTGCTGCGTTCGGCCGTCGACAACGCCCTGACCCGTGCGGGAGCGCCCACGGCGCTCGACGTCGGCGACGTGCTGGAGGCGCTCGGCGGCGCGGCGCACGGCCCGGCCGAGGGCGACCCGGGCGACGACGGTCGCGGCTGGTACCTCCGCGGCGAGTAGCCTGGATGCGGCCGCGTCGCCCGCACTGCGCCGGCGCCCGCGACCTCACCGCCACCACCCCGGAAGGACCGTCATGCCCGACGTCGTGACCACCATCGCCGAACTGCGCGAGCGGGTGGCCCACGCCAGGCGGGAGGCCGCGCTCGACGGTCCCGCCGACGCCCCCGTGGGCCGGGTCGTGCTGGTCCCGACGATGGGCGCCCTCCACCGCGGCCACCTGAGCCTCGTGAGCCGGGCCCGGGACCTGGGCGGCTTCGTGGTCGTCTCCATCTTCGTCAACCCGCTGCAGTTCGGGCCGAACGAGGACCTGGACCGCTACCCGCGCACCCTCGACGCCGACGTCGCCGCGCTCGACGGCCTCGCCGACCTGGTCTTCGCGCCGACCGCCGCCGAGATGTACCCGGACGGGCCGTCCTCCACGCGGGTCTCCGCGGGAGAGGTCGGCCGGCTGTTCGAGGGCGTCTCGCGTCCGGGCCACTTCGACGGGATGCTGACCGTCGTCGCCAAGCTGCTCAACATCGTCCAGCCCGACGTCGCCGTGTTCGGCCAGAAGGACGCCCAGCAGGTGCACCTCGTCGGCCGCATGGTCGACGACCTCGACCTCCCGGTGACGATCGCCGTGGTCGACACCGTGCGCGAGGAGGACGGCCTCGCGCTCTCCAGCCGCAACCGCTACCTGGACGAAGACCAGCGGAGGGCCGCCATCACCCTGTCGCAGGCGCTCGCCGCCGGCGCGTCCGCGGCGTCCGGGGAGTGGCCGCCGCCCTCGCAGCCGCGACCGCGCGCGTGGAGGCCGAGCCGGTCGTTAAACTGGACTATCTCGCGATCGTCGATCAGGACACGTTCCTCGATGCGGGTGCGGACCTCCACGGCCCCGCGCTCCTGCTGATCGCCGCCCGCGTCGGCTCCACCCGCCTGATCGACAACGCCCGCATCACGCTCGGCTGAACCTCCCCACGCCGCACGCCCCGAACAGAACCGCCGGAACGGAAAGACACGATGACCGAAGCGCCCGCCACCGACCTCAACGCCGACGGCGACCTCACCGCCGACGAGATGAGCGAGCAGAAGGCCGTCCGCCTGGCCAAGCGTGAGCGCCTCATCGCCGAGGCCGGCGACGCGGGCGGCGGCGCCTACCCGGTGCAGGTCCCGGTGACGACGACCATCCCCGAGGTGCGCTCCGCCTGGGGCCACCTGGAGGCCGACCAGGCCTCCGGCGAGACCGTCGGCCTCGCCGGCCGCGTCGTCCACCAGCGCAACACCGGCAAGCTCTGCTTCGCCGTGCTGCAGTCGGGCGACGGGTCGCGCCTCCAGGCGATGATCTCGCTCGCCGAGGTGGGCGAGGAGTCGCTGGCGCGCTGGAAGGAGCTGGTCGACCTCGGCGACCACGTCTTCGTCTCCGGCGAGGTCATCTCCAGCCGTCGCGGCGAGCTGTCGATCATGGTCCGCGGCTGGGAGATCGCGTCCAAGGCGATCCTGCCGCTGCCGAACCTCCACAACGAGCTCAACGAGGAGACGCGGGTCCGCAGCCGCTACCTCGACCTGATCGCGCGCGAGCAGGCCCGACGCAACGTGCTCGACCGCGCCGCAGCCGTCGCCAGCCTCCGCAGCACCTTCGCCGGGCAGGGCTTCGTGGAGGTCGAGACGCCGATGCTGCAGGTGATGCACGGCGGCGCCTCTGCCCGCCCGTTCGTCACGCACTCCAACGCGTTCGACACCGAGCTGTTCCTGCGCATCGCGCCGGAGCTGTACCTGAAGCGCGCCGTCGTCGGCGGCATCGACCGGGTGTTCGAGATCAACCGCAACTTCCGCAACGAGGGCGCGGACTCCACGCACTCGCCCGAGTTCGCGATGCTGGAGGCCTACCAGGCGTACGGCGACTACAACTCGATCGCCGACCTGACCCAGCAGCTCATCCAGGACGCCGCGGTCGCCATCTCCGGGTCGCACGTGGTCACCTGGGCCGACGGCACCGAGTACGACCTGGGCGGCCAGTGGGACCGCATCCGCATGTACGACAGCCTCTCGGAGGCCATCGGCGAGGAGATCACCCCGCAGACCCCGATGTCCCGGCTGCGCGAGCTGGCCGCGGAAGCCGAGATCGAGGTGCCGCACCCGCTGCCCGGCAAGTACGTCGAGGAGCTGTGGGAGCACCACGTGAAGTCGGGGCTCGTGCGCCCGACGTTCGTCATGGACTTCCCGGTCGACACCAGCCCGCTCGTGCGCGCACACCGCTCGCGCGAGGGCGTGGTGGAGAAGTGGGACCTCTACACGCGCGGCTTCGAGCTGGCGACCGGCTACTCCGAGCTGATCGACCCGGTCGTGCAGCGCGAGCGCTTCGTGGAGCAGGCGCGCCTCGCGGCCGCCGGCGACGACGAGGCGATGCGCCTGGACGAGGAGTTCCTGCGCGCCCTGGAGTTCGGCATGCCCCCCACGGGCGGCATGGGCATGGGCATCGACCGCCTCCTCATGGCCCTCACCGGCCTCGGCATCCGCGAGACCATCCTCTTCCCCCTCGTCAAGTAGCCGCGCTCATCCCCTCCATCCGTTCCGGAGTTGTGTACGCGACACGCCGTGTGCGGGCGTACATAACTCCGGAAGCGATAGCGGGGGCGCTCAGCCGCGCTGGTGGAGGTGCGCCTGCGTGAGCGCCTCCATCTCCTCGTCGGTGAGCTCGTCCAGTTTCTTGCCCTCGCGGCGGTCCAGGCGCATCCAGCGGATGAACAGGATGACCAGGATCGGGACGTCCGCGACCTCGGCGATGAACCACAGGAAGTCGCCCGACAGATGCTGGTCGTGCAGGGCGTTCGGGAACCACAGCGGCAACGGGCCGACGACCGCCGGCGCGTGGTCGAGCACGGCGTCGTTGAGCCGCAGCAGCAGGCCGGGGATGGCGTCGAGCAGCAGCGCGACGAAGGCCAGCAGGAACTCGACCGTGATGAAGAAGCTGGTGCGCATCACCGAGTGCGCGGCGATCGGCAGCACCATCAGCAGGCCCGCGAGCGGAACCAGCACGGAGATGGTCCACTCCGACCACGGGTTGTCGCGGAGGACCGCCGCGACCGGCGTCAGGAAGATCATGAAGGCCGCGCACGCGAAGACCGTCGCGAAGATCGCGTTGCCGAACAGTCGCACCGGCCGTGACTGCAGGAACCCGTCGGTGCGCCCCTGACCCGTGCTGCCCAGGGCCACGCGGGCGAGCGCGATCGGCCTCCCGAGGCTCACGAGCGCGGGGACGACGAACAGCAGCAGCGCGATCCGCGTCGTGAACGCCCAGCGCAGCACCTGGCTCTCGGCCCCGAGGAAGCCGAACGAGATGACCGCGTACGAGCCGAGCCCGAGCAGCAGGTACATCCACGTCAGCCGCGCGGGCCAGTGGTGACCGCGGCGCCGCAGCGACAGCACGCCGCCGAGGTAGAGGGCGGCTGCCGCGACGAGCATGATCGCGGCTGCCGGGTCGAACGACCAGGTGGTGAGGAAGACGAGGAAGGGAGGCGTGGTGCTGCTCCGGGGGAGTCGGGTTTCACATGTGCGGGAGGTACCATTATCCCGCTATGGGAGACATCATCGGTGGAATCGTCTGGTCGCTGGCCCCGACCGTGCTCGTCGGCCTGCTGTTCTGGGTGATCATGCGCGCCATCGTGCGTGCCGACCGCACCGAGCGCAAGGTGTACTCGCGCATGGAGAACGAGGAGCGCGCCCGTCGCGGCCTCGCGCCGAAGAGCTGAGCCGCGCTGTCTCGCTCCCAGGGCTCCGCGCCCACTACGGTAGGCACTGAGGGCGGATCCCGGTCCTCGACGCCGGAGGGGGCTGAATGGACGCGGGTTTGCTGACCACGACGATCGTCGTCCTCGCGCTGCTCCTCGACTTCGTCATCCGCGTCATCGCCATCATCGTCGTCCCGCGCAACCGCAAGCCCACCTCGGCGACCGCGTGGCTGCTCGCCATCTTCCTCATCCCGTACATCGGCGTGCTGTTCTTCCTGCTGATCGGCAGCTACAAGCTCCCGAAGAAGCGCCGGGAGAAGCAGGAGGAGATCAACAGCTTCATCCTCGACAGCACAGAGGGCATGGAGCGGGTGCGCAAGGACCACCCGTGGCCCGCGTGGCTGGAGTCGGTGGTCGAGCTCAACCGCAACCTCGGCGCGATGCCGCTCGTCGGCGGCAACCGCGCCAGCCTCAACGGGCACTACGACGAGTCGCTGGCCGCGATGACCGCCGCGATCGCCAGCGCGAAGCGCTACGTGCACGTCGAGTTCTACATCCTCACGCTCGACAAGACGACCGCCCCGTTCTTCGAGGCGATGGAGGCCGCGGTCGCGCGCGGCGTCGTCGTGCGCGTGCTGCTCGACCACATCGCATCGGTGCGCACGCCCGACTACAAGGCGACGATCAAGCGCCTGACCGCGATGGGCGCGAAGTGGCACCTGATGCTGCCGGTGCAGCCGTTCAAGGGCAAGTACCAGCGCCCGGACCTCCGCAACCACCGCAAGCTGCTCATCGTGGACGGCCGGGTGGCGTTCATGGGCTCGCAGAACGTCATCGACCGCAGCTACAACAAGAAGTCGAACATCAAGCGCGGCCTCAAGTGGAAGGAGCTCATCGTCCGGCTGGAGGGCCCGATCGTCGCCGGTCTGAACGCGATCTTCATCACCGACTGGTACAGCGAGACCGACGAGCTGCTCCGCCGCGAGACGGAGCCGATCACCGACGAGGACGCCCGCAACGCGAGCGACCCCGAGGAGCTCGACGCCCAGGTGGTGCCGTCCGGGCCCGGGTTCGCTGGCGAGAACAACCTCCGGCTCTTCCTCGCACTGCTGTACTACGCGCAGGAGCGCATCGTCATCACCTCCCCTACTTCGTGCCGGACGAGGCCATGCTCACCGCGATCACGACCGCCACCCAGCGGGGCATCGCCGTCGACCTGTTCGTCTCCGAGATCGGCGACCAGGCGCTGGTGTACCACGCGCAGCGCTCGTACTACGAGGCGCTGCTGCGGGCCGGCGTGCGGATCTGGATGTACAAGGCGCCCTACATCCTCCACGCCAAGCACTTCACGATCGACGACGACGTCGCCGTCATCGGGTCGAGCAACATGGACATGCGCTCGTTCCTGCTCAACATGGAGGTCTCGCTGATGGTCCGCGGACGCTCCTTCGTGGAGCAGATGCGCGAGGTGGAGGACGGCTACCGCCGCGACAGCCGCGAGCTGACCCTGGACGAGTGGATGAAGCAGCCGCTTCGCTCGACCGTGCTCGACAACCTCGCCCGCCTCACGTCCGCCCTGCAGTAGTCGACGCGACGGTCGACTCGGTCGGGTGCTCCTGCCCGACCACCTCCGCGAGCAGTCTCGTCTCGCACCACCGCTGAGCTGTGGCCGCGAGCCGAGCGTCGCTCGTGACCAGCGGTAGGCCGAGCTCATGCGCTAGCGCGACGTACATCGCGTCGTACGCCGACAGGTCGTGACGCCACTTCCACGCGTGGTGCCGCAGCGGCCCGTGCTCGAACCGCATGATCGGCACCTGCGAGAACTCCGTCAGCAATCGCTCCACCTGTTCGGTTCGGTCGGGATGCTGCCGGGCGAGCCGTCGCGCCGCGCTCATGAACTCCGGATCGATCAGATGCGGGGCCGCGAGCACGCAGTCGGCCAGTTCGCCGTTCGTCCGAGGGCCGGCGGACCCCGTCGAGCCGAGGAGGTCGACCATCGCGCTGCAGTCGATCACCGCCGCGATCATCGCTCGCTCCGGCTCTCACGGACGATCTCCACGATCTCCTCGCTCGTGATACCGAGACCGGTGAACGGCGCGTGGGCCTCTGCGGCGGCCTCCGCTCTCGCCGCATCCGCCGCGACGACCTGCGCCCATCGCTCCTCGATCCGCAGCCGCTCCGCGATGCGTGTCAGCTCCCTGCGGAGGTACTCCGAATAGGAAAGGCCTTTCGCGCTCGCGGCGTTCTTCAGGCGGGCGTCGACCGCCGGGTCGAGATCTCGTACTTGCACTGTGACTCCCATAGATTCGAGCGTACATGGATCGCGCATGCAAAACCAGATGAAGTGCATGCATGAATCAATTGTGAGGGCGTGGGAGTCCTCGAAGGTGGACGATGCGGGAATCTGTGGAGAAGTCGTCGGGGAGCGGACGTTGTGGAGGAGGTTGAGGCCTCAGCCGCGCGGCTTCAGTCGCACCGTCGGCAGGACCGGCGCCGGGAGCGCGCCACCGTCGTACCCGCGCACCGTCCCGAACCGCCCGTCCGGGTCCTCCCCGTCGATCACATCCCGCTGCCACTCGGCCCGCGCCGCGACGACGTCCTCGTGGCTGCGGCCGATGAAGTTCCACCACATGACGATCTCCTCGCCCAGCGGCTCGCCGCCGAGCAGCAGGAGGCGCGCCGGCCCCGCGGCCTCCACCTCCACCGAGTCCCGCCCCGGGCACAGGTACGCGAGATGCGCGAGCGGCACGGCCGTTCCCGCGACCGTCACGTCCCCCGCGTCGACCAGCACGCCGTGCTCGAAGGACGGATCGAGCGGAACCGTCACGCGCGTCCCGGCGGGCACGACGAGCTCGGCTCCGACCAGCGGCGAGAACACCGTCGCCGCCGTCCCGCTCCCGGCCAGCGCGCCCACGAACGTCCGCACCGTCGCGTCCCCGAGCCGCGCAGGCGACGGGACGTGGTGCTCGAAGAAGGGGCGACCTCCCGCGACGCGCTCGGCAGCGCCACCCAGAGCTGGACGCCGTGCAGCCGCTGCGTGCCGGGTGTGGAGACCTCCGAATGGCTGATCCCGCGCCCCGCCGTCATCAGGTTGAGCTCGCCCGGCCGCACCAGGGCGTGGCTGCCGACGCTGTCGCGGTGGTCGATCTCGCCCTCGAACAGCCAGCTCACCGTCTGCAGCCCGGTGTGCGGATGCGGCGGGACCTGCATCCCGCCGGTCAGCGAGACGTCGTCGGGGCCGTAGTGGTCGACGAAGCACCAGCCGCCGATCAGGGAGCGCCTGCGCTGGGGGAGGGTGCGCCGCACGGTCATCGCGCGCGGGCCGCCGAGCGGGACCTCGCGCGGCTCCAGGATCTCCACGCCCGCGTCCGCGACGACCACGTCGTCGCCCGCGAGGACCTCCACCGGGTCGCGTTCGAGGTTGCTCATAGTGGCATCGTAGGCGTCAGGCGCGCCCATAGAATGAGCGCGTGAATCGTGCAGCGCGCTCCCGGACCTCCGTCGCCGCCTCCACCGCCCTCGTCGCGGCGGCCCTGCTGCTCGCGGGATGTACGAGCACGCAGGTGAAACCCGCGAAGGACTACGCGGGCGAGCCGCAGGGCGTCCAGCCCCCGGCCAGCAGCGCAGGCGGAGCATCCTGGGCCACCTGGCTGGAGAACGGCAAGCAGTTCGGGATCGTGCTCAACGGCAGCTCCACCTGCCCGCCGACCGTGCAGTCGGTCAAGGTGGTGGCGTCCAACCAGCTGGAGGCCATGCTCGCGCCCGCGTCCGGCGGCGTCTGCACGCACGACATCGTCCCGCACACCACCGTGTTCGACACGCCCAGCGGTGTGACGACCAGCTCGGACGTCACCGTCAAGCTCCCCGACACCACTCTCACGATCGCCGCCATCCGCGGCTGACACGGCGTCACGCCTCCAGCGAACATGCCTCCGCGGCACGGGATGCCGCGGTTACTCTCGATGTATCGGCGCCGACCCTGCAACGGCGTCGCCAAGGAGTAGACATGTTCGAGAGATTCACCGACCGCGCTCGCCGCGTCGTCGTCTTGGCCCAGGAAGAGGCCAAGATGCTCAACCACAACTACATCGGGACGGAGCACATCCTGCTCGGCCTGATCCACGAGGGTGAGGGTGTCGCCGCCAAGGCGCTGGAATCGCTCGGTATCTCGCTGGACGCCGTCCGCGAGCAGGTCCAGGACATCATCGGGCAAGGTCAGCAGCAGCCGACCGGCCACATCCCGTTCACCCCGCGCGCCAAGAAGGTCCTGGAGCTGAGCCTCCGCGAGGCCCTCCAGCTCGGCCACAACTACATCGGCACCGAGCACATCCTGCTCGGCCTCATCCGTGAGGGCGAGGGCGTCGCTGCCCAGGTGCTCGTGAAGCTGGGCGCCGACCTCAACCGCGTGCGCCAGCAGGTCATCCAGCTCCTCTCCGGCTATCAGGGCAAGGAGCAGGTGCAGGTCGGCGGCAACGATCAGGCGACCGCGCAGGCAGGCAGCCAGATCCTCGACCAGTTCGGCCGCAACCTCACGCAGGCCGCGCGCGACAACAAGCTCGACCCGGTGATCGGGCGCGAGAAAGAGATCGAGCGCGTCATGCAGATCCTGTCGCGCCGCTCCAAGAACAACCCCGTGCTGATCGGCGAGCCCGGCGTCGGCAAGACCGCCGTCGTGGAGGGCCTCGCCCAGGCGATCGTGCGCGGCGACGTGCCCGAGACGCTGAAGGACAAGCAGCTCTACACGCTCGACCTCGGCTCCCTGATCGCCGGCTCCCGTTACCGCGGCGACTTCGAGGAGCGCCTGAAGAAGGTCACCAAGGAGATCCGCACGCGCGGTGACATCATCACGTTCATCGACGAGATCCACACGCTCGTCGGCGCGGGTGCCGCGGAGGGCGCGATCGACGCCGCCAGCATCCTCAAGCCGCTGCTGGCCCGCGGCGAGCTGCAGACCATCGGCGCGACCACGCTGGACGAATATCGCAAGCACTTCGAGAAGGACGCCGCGCTGGAGCGCAGGTTCCAGCCCATCCAGGTGGCCGAGCCGTCGCTGCCCCACGCGATCAACATCCTCAAGGGCCTGCGCGACCGCTACGAGGCGCACCACAAGGTGTCCATCACCGACGGCGCGATCGTCGCCGCGGCGAACCTCGCCGACCGCTACATCCAGGACCGCTTCCTCCCGGACAAGGCCATCGACCTGATCGACGAGGCCGGCGCCCGCCTGCGTCTGTCGATCCTGTCGGCGCCGCCGGAGCTGCGTGAGTTCGACGACAAGATCGCCGCCGTGCGCTCCCAGAAGGAGGCCGCGATCGAGGACCAGGACTTCGAGAAGGCCGCGTCCCTGCGCGACGAGGAGAAGAACCTCCTCGGCGAGCGGCTGCGGCTGGAGAAGCAGTGGCGCTCGGGCGACGTGAAGACGACGGCCGAGGTCGACGAGGGCCTGATCGCGGAGGTGCTGGCGCAGGCCACGGGCATCCCGGTGTTCAAGCTCACCGAGGAGGAGTCGGCCCGCCTGGTCTACATGGAGAAGGCGCTGCACCAGCGCGTCATCGGCCAGGAGGAGGCCATCTCGGCCCTCTCGAAGACCATCCGCCGCACGCGCGCCGGGCTCAAGGACCCGAAGCGTCCCTCCGGCTCGTTCATCTTCGCCGGCCCGACCGGTGTCGGTAAGACGGAGCTGGCCAAGGCGCTCGCCGAGTTCCTGTTCGACGACGAGTCGGCGATGATCTCCCTCGACATGTCGGAGTACGGCGAGAAGCACACGGTCTCCCGGCTGTTCGGCGCCCCTCCCGGGTTCGTCGGCTTCGAGGAGGGCGGCCAGCTCACCGAGAAGGTCCGCCGCAAGCCGTTCAGCGTCGTGCTGTTCGACGAGATCGAGAAGGCGCACCCGGACATCTTCAACTCGCTGCTCCAGATCCTGGAGGAGGGACGTCTGACCGATGGCCAGGGCCGCGTGGTCGACTTCAAGAACACCGTGATCATCATGACCACGAACCTCGGCACGAAGGACATCTCCGGCGGCCCCGTCGGCTTCCAGATCGAGGGCGACCCGACCACCGGCTACGACCGGATGCGCGGCAAGGTCTACGAGGAGCTCAAGAAGAACTTCAAGCCGGAGTTCCTCAACCGCGTGGACGAGATCATCGTGTTCCCGCAGCTCAACAAGGCGGAGCTGCTGCAGATCGTGGACCTGTTCATCAAGCGCCTCTCCGACCGGCTGCTCGACCGCGACATGACGATCGAGCTCGCGGTCCCCGCCAAGGAGCGCCTGATCGAGGTCGGCTTCGACCCGACGCTGGGAGCCCGGCCGCTGCGCCGCGCGGTCCAGCACGAGATCGAGGACCGGCTGAGTGAGAAGATCCTCCACGGCGAGCTGAACGCGGGCGACCACGTGCACGTCGACTTCAAGGACGGCGACTTCGTGTTCACCACGACCACCCGCCAGGAGTCGGTCGGCGCCGGCGTCAACGCCACCGCCGCCATCGGCACCGGCCCGGCCACCCCGGACCTCGCCGCGAACGCGAACGACTGACACCACCGCGTCCCAGGGCCGGCCTCCGCACTCGCGGGGCCGGCCCTTTCGCAATCAATCCCGGAGTTGTGTACGCCCCTGGCCGGCGTGTCGCGTGCAGAACTCCGGAAGCGATGGGTCGGTAGGGTGGGAAGCGTGAGTTCTGAGGGCGCGTATGTGGTTCGGAGGGCGCGCACCAGCGACGTGCCCGGCATCCGGGAGCTCGTGGAGCCGCTCGTGCAGCGACGCATCCTGCTCGGCAAGGAGGCGGTGACCTTCTACGAGTCGGTACAGGAGTTCCGCGTCGCAGAGACTCCGGAGGGGAGCTGATCGGCTGCGGCGCGCTGCACGTGATGTGGAGCGACCTCGCCGAGGTGCGCACGCTCGCCGTCGCCGATCCGTGGCTCGGTCGCGGCGTCGGCCGCGCGCTGCTCGGCCGGCTGGAGGACGACGCGGCGGAGCTCGGGCTGAGCCGGCTGTTCTGCCTCACCTTCGAGGTCGGCTTCTTCGAGCGCAACGGCTTCGTGGACATGGGCTCGGAGACCGTCGACCCCTCGCTCTACGCCGAGCTCGTCCGCTCGCACGACGAGGGTGTCGCGGAGTTCCTCGACCTCGCCCGCGTGAAGCCCAACACCCTGGGAAACACGCGCATGTTGAAGCGTCTCTGAGCGCGCCTGCCCCGGCGTGTCGCGGGTCGGCGCTACTCTGCGGGCATGTCGACGTTCAAGCACCCAGTCGGCCCGAAGCCGAGCGGCGTGTATTGGCGCCGTCGGCTCATCGTCCTCCTCGGCCTGGTCGCGGTCGTGGTGGTCATCGTCCTGATCGTGGTCCGGCCCGGCTCGTCGATCGGCGAGCCCGCCAAGGGTCCCGTGACGACGAACACGCCGGCCCCGACCGCCGCCGCCACGAGCATCCCGACCTCCAGTGCGAGTGCGAGCGGCCAGCCGTGCAAGCCGGCGGACGTCAAGGTGGAGGCCGTGACCGACGCCGCGAGCTACTCCGCGGGCCAGCTCCCGCAGCTCTCCGTCGCCCTCACCAACACGGGCGCGAACGCGTGCGTCCTCGACGCCGGGACCGCGCAGCAGGTGTTCACGATCACCAGCGGCTCGGAGGTCTACTGGAAGTCGACGGACTGCCAGAGCTCGAAGGTCGACGCCCAGGTGCTGCTGCAGCCCGGCAAGACGATCTCGTCGCAGACCCCGATCACCTGGGACCGCACGCGGTCCGATCCGACGACGTGCCAGGCGCAGCGTGCGCAGGTGCCCGCGGGTGGCGCGTCGTACCACCTGCAGGTGTCGGTCGCGGGGATCACGTCGGCGACGACGAAGCAGTTCGCGCTGAACTGAGTGCGTGGTTGTCCTCCACGGTTCGGGCTCCTCGGTGACTCCTCCACGAGTTCCGCGATCCTGCCGCGGATGACGGTGGCCGACCGTAGTGTGGAGCGCGACTGAGGAGGTTCCGTGGCAAAGGCCGCTGTGACGTATCGCTGCACCGAGTGCGGCTGGACGACCGTGAAGTGGGTCGGCCGCTGCGGCGAATGCCAGGAGTGGGGCACGGTCGCGGAGGCCTCGGCGCCCACGGGCGTACTGCGCGCGCTGAAGCCGGTCGTCGTCGGCGCGGACCGGGCGGCGCGCGCGATCACGTCGGTCGGCACGGAGCCGGCGGAGCGCCGGCCGAGCGGCATCGGCGAGTTCGACCGGGTGCTCGGCGGCGGCATCGTGCCGGGGGCGGCCATCCTGCTGAGCGGTGAGCCCGGCGTCGGCAAGTCGACGCTGCTGCTGGAGGTGGCCTCCCGCGCCGCGAGCGAGGGCCGGCCGGTGCTCTACGTGAGCGCGGAGGAGTCGGTGAGCCAGGTGCGGATGCGCGCCGAGCGCACGGGAGCCATGCACGACCAGTTGTTCCTCGCGTCCGAGACCGACCTGGCGACGATCATCGGCCAGATCGACGCCGTGCGTCCGTCCCTCGTGATCGTGGACTCGGTGCAGACCGTGTCGAGCGGGTCAACCGAGGGGATCGCGGGAGGCCCGAGCCAGGTGCGCGAGGTCGCCAGCACGCTCATCCGCGTGGCCAAGGAGCGTGACCTCCCCATCCTGATCGTCGGGCACGTCACCAAGGACGGCTCGATCGCCGGGCCGCGGCTGCTGGAGCACCTGGTGGATGTCGTGTGCCAGTTCGAGGGGGACCGCCAGACGGCGCTGAGGTTCGTGCGCGCGCTGAAGAACCGGTTCGGGCCGACGGACGAGGTCGGCTGCTTCGAGATGGCCGGCGACGGCATCGCGGAGGTGCCCGACCCGAGCGGACTGTTCCTCAGCCGCACGGCGACGCCGGTGTCCGGCACCTGCGTCACCGTGGCGATGGAGGGCCGGCGGCCGCTGCCGGTGGAGGTGCAGGCGCTCGTCGTGGCGACCACGGCACCGAACCCGCGGCGCGTGACGAACGGGGTGGACTCCTCGCGCGTCGCGATGCTGCTGGCGGTCCTGGAGCGGCGGGCCGGCATCCGGCTGGGTGACAAGGACGTGTACGTGTCCACCGTCGGAGGAGTGCGGCTGGCCGAGCCGGGAGCGGACCTGGCCATCGCGCTGGCCGTGGCGTCGGCGGCGACGGACCGGGCCATCCCGCACACGCTGGTCGCCTTCGGCGAGATCAGCCTGGCGGGGGAGATCCGCCCGGTGACCAGCGGCAAGCAGCGCGCGACCGAGGCGACGCGGCTGGGCTTCTCGACGCGCATCGACGAGCGCGCCGCCACCGTCCGCGAAGCGCTGCGGGTCGCGTTCACCGCTGCCGCCACCCCGCGCGAGCGGGAGCTCGACGCCGCCTTCTGACCCCCGGCCTCACCACCCGCCGCCTCGCTCGCCCCGACCCGCAGCTAACGGAGGAGTTCAGCCCCGACACGCGGTGCGGCTCCTCCGTTGACTGCTCCCACGCGGCGTGTCGAGCCGAATCTCCTCCCGTAGCCACGCGAGGGTTCTCGCCGCGGGGCGCGCGGGCCACAATGGGCCGCATGGCCAACCTGACGTTCACCCTCCGTTCGGGCCGACGTGTCGGCGTCACCACGCTGGGCGACCCGCTCGCCGCTCGTGTCATCGTGTTCTGCCATCCCGCCCCCGGCTCGTCGGTGTTCGACCCCGACCCGGACGCGTCGGCGAACCGCGGCGTCCACATCGTGTCGCTCGACCGGCCGGGGTATGGCTCCAGCGACCCGTGGCCGGCCGGCTCCTGGCCGAGCATCGTGGGCGCCGCCGACGACATCGCCGAGTACATCCGCGAGATGAAGCGGCTGGAGTCGCCGATCGGCGTCAACCGTCCTCCGACGATCGGCATCGCCGGCTGGTCGGCCGGCGGCCGGGTCGCGCTCGCCTTCGCCGCGCGGCATCCCGAGCTCGTCGACCGGGTCGCGGTGGTCGCGACGCCCGCTCCGAACGAGGCCGTGCCGTGGATCCCTCCCGAGCTGCAGAAGCAGTCCGACGAGCTGGGCCGCCTCTCACCCGACGAGGCGAGGAGCCGGCTCTCGGCGATGCTTCAGGGTCAGGCCGACGCCATGCGGGCCGCCGACCTGGAGAGCGGCGTCCCCCTCGACGCGCTCGGCGTCGGGCCGGTGGACGCCGGTGTGCTCGGCCTCCGCGGCCTGGAGGACCGGCTCGGCCGGATGCTGAAGGACGCCTACCGTCAGGGTCCCGGCGGCGTGGCGGACGACATCCTGAGCTACACCGCGCGGCCGTGGGGCTTCGATCCGGGCGCCGTGCAGGCGAAGACGCTCATCATCGGCGGCGACGCCGACCCGATCGCCGGCCACGCGCACGCCGCCTGGTACCGCAAGGCCATCCCGGACGCCCGGATGGAGATGGTTCCGGGCGCCGGCCACCTCGTCATCGCGCCGGCCTGGGCGCGGGTGCTGTCGTTCCTCGCGCCGCATCCCGAGCCGCTGCACGACGCCGGTTAGAGCGCTGCGCGCCGCGGGAACTTGACCGTCGCCTGCTCGATGACCGCGGGCAGGAAGGCGGAGGCCCAGACCCGGTAGCCGTGGTCGTTCGGGTGGAACCAGTCGTCGGCGAACTGGTGCAGCGCCCCGCGCCACCCCTCACGCCGCATGGCCTCGTGCAGCGGGACGACCGCGAGCCCGCGCTCGGCGGCCGCCTCACGGAGGATGCCGTTCGCGACCGCGACCTTGCGCTCGTTTCGCGGCAGGTAGAAGTACGGGAGGTCGGCCACGATCGCGTCCGCGGGCAGCGCGTCGAACACCCGGCGGATGCCCTCCCGGAACCGCGCGGCGTCGAAGTCCGCGATGTCGTTCGCGCCGATGGAGACGGTGACGAGGTCAGGTGCGTGGTCGGCGAGCCGCGGCAGCTGGTCGGCGACGGCCAGCGCGACGGTCGCTCCGGACACGGACAGGTTGACGACCTGGACGCTGCGCCCGGTCGCGGAGCGGACGTGGTCCGCGATCACGCCGACGTAGCTGTTGCGCGGCACGGACGCGCCGATCCCCTGTGCGGCGCTGTCCCCGATGGCCACGTACAGGATCTCGCCCTCCGCCTTGGCGTGGTCGCGCCACCACGCGGAGTGCACGGGCAGCGTCTGGTTGATGCGCTCCTTCCCGGCGGCGATCGACGCGCGCTGCTGCGCGACCCACATCCGCCCGGCCACCGCGCCCGCCGCGACGACCACGGCGCCGCCCAGCCAGACCACCGGCTTCAGAATCCCCATCCCGGCAGCGTACTGCGGCCCTCTTGCGCTTCCCTGAGCTTCGGACGCGCCCGGTCCTCCGCCGATTCGCGGTGACCGCGCGCATCCAGTAAACTCGTCGGCGGTACCGTGTCCGAGCGGCCGAAGGTGCAACTCTCGAAAAGTTGTGTGGGTGAAAGCCCACCGTGGGTTCAAATCCCACCGGTACCGCCACGTGCAAGCCCCCGCGATCCCCGTTTTTACAAGGGATGCGGGGGTTTTCGCTTTCCCAGAAAAGGCGATTTGCCCATGATTTGCCCGCACGTGAACTGAGTGTCGAGTCGAGTCAGGTCACTCTGGCACCGCTCGGGCCATGGGCGATGAATTTTCGCCTTGATGCAGCCCACGAGGAGCTGTTGGGGTCTCTCTCGAAAGAGGAGCGCCGCACGAAGACCGAGATCGTGAAGCTGGCGATCAACCGAGACCACCCGCTCTCGGACGGCAACAAACGATTGTCGTGGCTGGTGGTCAAGGGTTTCCTTGCCTCAACGGTCACGACCTCGTCGCCGACTCCGTCCAGGCAGGCAATGCGTTCGTTCGGGCGGTCGCCGGTATCCGGCTCGGGCTCGTCGACGTCGTCTCCTGGATCGAGAGTCACACAACGCATCTGGCCTGACCTGTGAAGCGGGTGGCCCAGGACGGGTGGTGAGAGGAAGGTTCACGGACGCGGCAGCAAGCCCTCGATCGGGCGTAGACAGGCCGTTCTCAGCGGTGATACTTTCGTGCCAATTGCGCGCCCGAGCAACGCCGCGTCACAAGCGCCAGCGCCCCCGCGCGACTCTCATGAGGAGGTTGTGAAGTTCGATGAAGAATAGATCCGCAATCCTTGCCGCCGCACTCGGTATCGCTGCCCTCGGCGCCACCGGGTTCAGCGCTCCGACTCCGCCGCCGGTCGCGCCCTCCGCGTCCGTGCAGCCGATGGCGCTGCGCGCACCCGACTCGGCGTTCACCGACGCGACGAGCGCCCAGGGTGCCGTCTCGTGCCAGCGGCCCGCACCCGACAACCGGGTGTCGACCACGCTCCACTGCTACGGACCCGACCAGCTGCGTTCGTTCTACGGTCTCGGTCCGCTCGCGTCGAGCAACGACGGCGCCGGACAGACGATCGTGCTGGTCGACGCGTACGGCACGCCGACGGGAGCGAACGACCTGTCGTTCTTCGCCAGCACCTACGGTGGCCCCACACCGAACTTCAGCGCGGTGTACCCGCTCGGCCAGCCCAACTACACGAACCCCACCGGAAACGGAGTCGGCCAGTCCGGCCCGAACTCGGCCGCGGGCTGGGCCGGTGAGGCGAGCCTCGACATCGAGTGGGCCTACGCCATGGCGCCCAAGGCGCACATCGTGCTCGTCGCCACTCCTCCCGCCGAAACCCAGGGCGTCCAGGGCCTGCCGAACCTCATGAAAGCGATTGACTGGGCCGTCGGCGCGTACCCGTCGGGCACCGTGTTCTCGATGTCCTTCGGCACCGACGAGCAGGCGTTCGGGGGAGCCGCGGCCGCGCAGTTCGCGAAGTTCGACCAGACGTTCCAGCGCGGCCTGGCAAAGGGCGACACGTTCTTCTCCTCCGCCGGCGACAATGGATCGACCGGTGTCACCCGGTCGCACCGTCAGACCACGGTCGGCTCGACCCCCGAGGTGAGCTACCCGAACGTCTCGCCGTACGTGACGTCGGTCGGCGGCACTCAGGTGATGTCGGGATGGCAGTGGGCTCCGACCCAGGACATGCCGTTCCTCGCATCGGGTGCGCGTAACCCGGCTTACTGGTCGTGGACCAGCGGTGGCAGCTCGGAGAACGTCTGGAACGAGAGCTTCGAGGGAATCGGAACGGGTGGAGGCCTCTCGACCGTCTACGCCCGCCCGTCCTACCAGAGCACCGTGTCCGGCGTGGTCGGCGCACAGCGCGGCGTGCCTGATGTGGCGTTCAACGCGGCGGTGAACGGTGGCGTGCTCACGTACGAGACCTACTTCCCGACGCTCTACGGCGGCCCGCGCTGGGGCGTGTACGGTGGCACCTCGGCTGCGTCACCGCAGTTCGCCGCCATCACCGCGATCGGCAACCAGCAGCGCGCAGCAGCGGGCAAGGGACCGATCGGATTCCTGAACCCGGTGATCTACGGTGCCTCGTTCGACAAGTCGGCCGCGTTCAACGACATCGTCCCGCACACCTACGGGACGACGCCGAGCGGCGTGCTGCAGAACAACCGCATCTGGGACCTCGGATCCGACGGATTCGTCACGCCCGACCCGGTACCGGGGTACCCGACGACCTCCGGTTACGACCTGACGACCGGTTGGGGAGCCCAAACGCTCCCGGATACGTCGGCCAACTGGTGGCGGCGCAGTAGTCCTCTCCCACACGTCCGGCGGTCGTGCCCTTCGCGGCGCGGCCGCCGGATCGTCGGTGCTGACTAACCGCGGAGGGCCGGGGTTCGCAGGCATGGCCTCGGCACCGACGGCTTGGAGCAGGTCGGCGCGGTAAACGCTGCAGTCAAATCCCACCGGTACCGCCACGTGCAAGCCCCCGCGATCCCTGTGTTGACAGGGACGCGGGGGTTTTCGCGTTCGTGGAAGACGCGCCTCACGTTCACCCCATCCCGGCCCGGCTCGAACAACGGCTGCCTCCCTCTCCAGGTGGCCGCTCAGCGGGGAGCGCCTTGCGACTAAGGCGGGACCAGGAGAGAGTTTAGGCCGGCACGGAGCGAGTGTCGTGCGGTTCCGCGCCGCCGTTCTACTTCTTTTCGGCGGAGTCGCCCTCGGCGGCGCGTGCATCCGCCGCGGCACCGGAGTCGGCGGCGCTGTCCCCGTCCTTGCCCGCCGCCTTGATGTCCGCCGCGGCAGCGTCGTCGACGGCCTTCTCGACGATCCGGTCGGCCTTTTCGAGGGCCTTGCGGATCTTGAGCTCGCCGGGGTCGGAGACCAGCGCGATGATGCCGGAGTGGCCGGGGGCGATCGCGTCCTCGAGCTCCTTCGCCAGCTCCTTCTTGTGGTGGCGCTCGCGCAGCTTGCCGATGATTCCGCCGCCCGCGCCGACCACGAGGGCGCTGCCGATGATCGAAGGCGGGAACAGGACACCCAGGACGGCGCCGCCGACCGCGCCCCAGGTGAGGCCGTCGCGGGTGCTGTGGTCGGTGGCCTTCTGCACTTCGAGCTTGCCGCCCGCGTCCCGTCTGACGACGACGACCCCGTCGATCTTGACGGTCGCGCCGTCCTCCACCGTCTTGAGTGCCTCGTACGCCTCCATTGCGATGTCGGTGTCCGAGAAATCGGCGGCGATCAGGGTGTAGGCGCCGTCGCTGATGCCCGCTGCCGTCACGCTGACGGCCTCGTCATCCGTGCCGGTCCCGTCGGCGGGAGTGGATGTTGCGTCGGTCATGTCGGTCTCCTTCGGGTGGGTGTCTGCCGTTTCGGGCGAAAGTATAGGAGGGGGCTTCGCTCTCGGCTATGCCGGATCCGGGACCTGTTGGGTGGCCGCCGGACCTGGCAGCCTCCTGGGCGACCCTCCCGGATCCGGCGCGCGAGGCGTACTGTCGCCGCGGACGGCTGGCGCTGCGCCCGCCGTCTCGATCATCAGTAGGGAAGAGAGAATGGCGGGCAGGCACAGCGCGCGGGCCGGCGCCCTCCGCCGCGTCGGCGACGTCATCGCCGAACACCCCTTCCGGGCCGGTGCCGCCGCGACCGCCGCGCTGGTGGCGGCGCTCGTCGTCACGCCACTGGTCACGGCCGACCTGGTGCCGGCGCCTGCCCACTCAGATGCTCAAGCGCCTGGTGCTTCCCCTGTTGTCGCTCTGATCGTGCCGAACGTGATCGGCCTGTCGGAGTCCCGCGCCAGGGATACGTTGCGCGAGCGCGGGTTCTCGGTGGTGTTCCGCACCGAGTCCGGGGAGCCCGCGACGGGCCGGGCGGACGACCTGGTGATCCGGCAGTCCCCGGGCGCGGGAACGCACGCCGCGAAGGGCGCGAAGGTCGCCCTGACCGTCGCACCGGCGGGATCCACCGTTTCGACGCCTCCTCAGAATGCGGCCGGCTCGACGGGCCCGGGAACCGTCTCGGCGCCGGCCGGGTCGGGCGTGACGCCGGCCACGGGCGGAGCCGGGAGCACCGGCGTTACCGGAAACCCGGGAGCAGCACGAAGCGGAGGCGGCGGCCCTGCAGGGAGCGGTGGCCCCGTGCCCGCCCCACCGGCGCCGGTACCCGCCCCGTCGGCACCGGCGGTGCCGGTCGCCCCGCCGCCGGTCGTCCACGTGCCGGCGCCGCCCTTGCCGCTTCCGACGCTTCCGACGCTCCCGACCCTCCCGGTCTCACCGCTCGGCATCGTCAGCGGCCTCCTCCGCGGAGTCGTCTAGTCGTCTTCCTGGTGCGCTGCCCGTTCGGGGATCAGCCCTGGCCCTGATCCCAGAGCCGCCAGCCCGCCTTCGTCAGGCGGTAGCAGAACGACCAGCCTTCCGTCCCGCCCTGGTCGGTGCCGTCGAGGCCGCGGTCGGTGGTGATCGAGTACCCCATGCATTCGCCGTCGTCGCCGGAGCGGCCGAGAAACCGGTACGAGAGCAGCCGTGGGCCGTCGCACCATGCGGTCGTGTTCGAGGTCGTGAGGGCGAGGGTCATGCCGCAGTCGTTATCCTTCGCCGCCTCCATATAGGCCTGCGCCGTCGCGGAGAGCGTGGCGTCGGGGCCCGGGACCGGATGGTGCGGAGCCGGGGCGGGCGAGGGAAGGCTCCACAGCGCGACCCCGCCGACGAGCGTTCCGCCGAGTCCGACGACGATCGCGAGGGCGATCAGAGGGGCCTTCCATCGCGACTGCGCCATAGTGCGAACCTAGCGGCTCGATTCCGACTCCGGTATCGGAATAGAGCGTCCGCGACGGCTGTTCGCCTCAAAGGCTGCGCCCGACCGCGCAGCCGCTCCGTGTCCGCACACCGAAAGGCATGCCTCGATGGATCTGTTCTCCTCTGTTTCGCTCGGCGACCTCCACCTTCCCAACCGCGTCGTGATGGCGCCGCTCACCCGCACGCGTTCGGGGAGGCCGGCATCCCGGGGCCGCTGGTGGCGGAACACTACGCGCAGCGGGCGAGCGTGGGCCTGATCATCACGGAGGGCACCTACCCGAGCCACGAGTCGCGTGCGTACCCGGGTCAGCCCGGCATCGTCACGGACGAGCAGATCGCCGGCTGGCGCGCCGTCGCCGACGCCGTGCACGCGGAGGGCGGCCGCATCGTCATGCAGCTCATGCACAGCGGCCGCGTCTCGCACCCGCTGATCAACGGGACGGACCGCGTCGTCGCCCCGAGCGCCGTCGCGATCGACGGGGAGACGCGCACGACGACCGGGAAGGTCGCCTTCCCTGTGCCGCACGCGCTCACCACCGAGGAGCTCGCGACGGTCCGCGACGAGTTCGTCCTCGCGGCCAGGAACGCCATCGCCGCCGGCCTCGACGGGGTGGAGGTGCACGGTGCCAACGGCTACCTGCTGCACCAGTTCCTCTCGCCGGTCTCCAACGTCCGCGACGACCAGTACGGCGGGTCCCCGGAGGCGCGGGCGCGCTTCGTGGTCGAGGTGACCTCCGCGATCGCCGAGGCCGTGGGCGCCGGGCGGGTGGGCATCCGGCTGTCGCCGATGCACAACATCCAGGACGTCTTCGAGACCGACCTCGCCGACGCCACCGCCACCTACGAGGCCGTGGTGGACGGGCTCGCGCCGCTGGGCCTCGCCTACGTGAGCGTGCTGCACGGCGACCCCACCGGCCCGCTCGTCCAGGACCTGCGCGAGCGCTTCGGCGGTCCTTTCATCGTCAACAGCGGATTCGGCTCGGTCACCTCGCGTGACGAGGCCATCGCGCTGGTGGAGGACGCGCACGCGGATGCGGTGGCCGTCGGTCGCCTCGCCATCGCGAACCCCGACCTGGTGGAGCGCTGGAAGGGCGAGCACCCGGAGAACGAGCCCAACGCGGCCACGTTCTACGGGGCGGGCGCCGAGGGCTACACGGACTACCCGCGCCTGAGCGCTTAACCTTGCCGCGCGGCCGCGCACCCTCCAGGATGTCCGTTGTGGCCGCACCGCGACACCGGCGGCCCGGGAGGGTGCACGGCGCTGATGGGCGCGGACTCGCTGGAGGCGGACGCCCGGGGGTGGGCGAGGGACCTGAGCGCGCTCCTGGCGCTTCCGGCGCTGTGGGTCGACCGCGAGCCGCGCGAGATCGCGAACGGGCTGCTGAGCGTCCTCTTCGGCGTGCTGCAGCTCGACAGCGCCTTCGCGCGGTTCGTGGACGTCGGCGGGGACGCGCTCGAAGTGTGGCGGCCCGCCGGGCCGCGTCCTCCGCGCGAGCTGGCACGGATGCTGCAGCGCGTCGCAGCGCGCGGCGAGGGGATCGTGGTCGCCGGTGCGGAGCCGGGGAGATCGCCTCGCGACGCACGGTCGCCCTGCCGGTGGCGCTGCCGTGGGAGAGCGGCGTGGTGGTCGCCTCGGCCTCCCGGCCGGGCTTCCCGACCGCCGACGAGCGACAGCTCCTGCGCGCCGCGGTCGGCCAGGCGGCGATCGCGATCCATGCGGCGCAGCGACTCGATCAGGAAGCGGCGGCGAGGCGGGCGGCCGAGGACGCCCTGCTCCACCAGCAGGAGCTCCTGCGCTCGCTCGCCGACCAGGTCGCGCCCGAGCTCGCCGCCCTCGCGCGCACGATCCGCGATGCCGGACTGCCGGACACGACCGCGGTGCGGGACGGCTCGCCCGCCCTCACGGACCGGGAGGCCGAAGTGCTCCGGCTGCTCGCGCAGGGGCTCCGCAACAAGGAGATCGCGGCCGTCCTCTGGCTGAGCGACCGGACCGTCGAGCGGCACATCACCTCCCTCTACCGCAAGATCGGGGTCGCGCGGCGCAGCGAGGCCACGGCGTTCGCGCTGCGGCACGGGGTGGTGTGAGCGGCCGGCTCAGCCGAAGGTGAAGCAGTAGGCCTCGGCGCCTCCGTCCGGGAAGACCAGCTCGACCAGCCGGGTCGCGATCGCCCCGGGCTGGCGGACGAGCTGGTAGGTGTCCTGCCGGTCGAGCACGCCGTTCCCGAGGGCGTCGATGTCGGTGCCGTGGGCGTCGCCCGGTGGCCTCCCGTCGAGCAGCACGCTGAACGGCACGGCGCCGCGGCCGGCCTGCGGTCCCATGACGAGGTTGACGTCGCGGGCGTGGAAGGTGAACGCGATGCGCCCGTCCGCCCCGCCGGACACGGCGGCCGCGCGGGTCTGGGTCCAGCGGCCAGTGAGGTCCCACTCGTTCAGGGCCAGCCGCGCGCCGCCGGGGTAGACGCTCGACAGGTCGTAGAGGCCGGCGTCCTCCGACACGAAGCCGCTGCTCTGGCCGTAGCCGAGGTAGGTCTCGGGCGAGCGGAGGGTCGGCCAGTCGGCCGCGACCTCCAAGCCGTGCGCGTCCGGCGTGACGAGGGCGCCGTCGAGGTCCGCGCCGGCGTCGCGCAGCAGCTCCTGGAGGACCATCTCGGTCATCGCGTACTCGCCCTCGCCGAAGCGGTGGTAGCGCACGCGCCCGTCCGCATCCGCGACGTACAGGGCGGGCCAGTAGTGGTTGTCGAAGTCGCCCCAGACGCCGTAGTCGCTGTCCACCGCGACCGGGTACTCGATCCCGAGCCGCCGAACCCGGTCGGTCACCGTCGGGAGGTCGTGCTCGAAGCCGAACTCGGGGGTGTGGACCCCGATCACGGTCAGGCCCGCGCTCGCGTACTTCGCGTGCCAGGCCCGCAGGTACGGCGCCGTGCGCAGCCAGTTGACGCAGGTGAACGTCCAGAAGTCGACCAGCACGACCCGGCCCCGGAGACCGGCCGGGGTCAGCGGCGGCGAGTTCAGCCAGGCTGTCGCGCGGGTGAACGGCGCGAGGGCGCCCTCGTCCGGGAGATGGTCCCGGTCGTCGTCGGGCCGGCGGTGCAGGAGCGAGCGGAACGGCCGGCGCTGACCATCCTCGTCAGACACGGCGCACCCCCTCCGGCTGCCGCCCGCCCTCGCGGGCCATCCGGTCGACGGCGACGACCGCGTCCGCGAACACCTGCGGCGCCTCCTGCGGGAGGTCATGGCCGATTCCGCCGGAGGCGACCCGGTGCTCGTACGGACCGGTGAACCGGTCCCGGTAGGCAGCGGGCTCGGGATGCGGCGCCCCGTTCGCATCGCCTTCGAGGGTGATCGTCGGCACCCCGATCGGCGGCCGTGCCGCAAGCCGCTCCTCCAGCTCCGCCAGTGCCGGATCACCGTCCGCCAGCCCCAGCCGCCACCGGTAGTTGTGGATGACGATCGCCACATGGTCGGGGTTCGCGAACGACGCCGCCGTGCGCGCGAACGTCTCGTCGGAGAACTCCCACCGTGGGGAGGCCGTCCGCCAGATCAGCTGAGCGAAGTCGTCGCGGAAGCGGTCGTAACCCAGCCGGCCGCGCTCGGTCGCGAAGTAGAACTGATACCACCAGGAGAGCTCGGCGGCGGGAGGCAGCGGCTGTGCGTTCGCCGCCTGGCTCCCGACCAGGTACCCGCTGACGGAGACCTGGCCGCGGACGCGCTCCGGCCAGAGCGCGGCGAGCACGTTCGCGGTGCGCGCGCCCCAGTCGAACCCGCCGACGATCGCGTCGGCCACCCCGAGCGCGTCGAGGAACGCGAGCGCGTCCGTCGCGAGCACGGCCTGCTCCCCGTTGCGGGTGGTCTCCGGGGAGAGGAAGCGCGTGCCGCCGTAGCCGCGCAGGTTCGGGACGAGCACGCGGTAGCCCGCGTCGGAGAGCAGTGCCGCCGACGCGTCGAAGGCGTGCAGGTCGTACGGCCAGCCGTGCAGCAGCAGCACGGCCGGTCCGTCCTGCGGACCGGACTCCGCGTACTCGACCTCCAGTTCGCCCGCCGCGATGTGCGCGAGGCCGCCGGGCGTCCCGCTCATCGCAGTGCGCGGAACGTGTCCCGCATCTCCTGGGAGAACAGCTCGGGCTGCTCCCAGGCCGCGAAGTGTCCGCCCTTCGCGAGCCGGTTGAAGTGGATGAGGTTCGGGTAGGCCCGGGTCGCCCAGCTCCGCGGGGCGGCGTAGATCTCGTCCGGGAACACGCTCACGCCGGTCGGGAGGGTGACGCCCTTCGGCGCGAAGAACGCCAGCTTGCTCTCCCAGTACAGCCGCGCCGACGACACCGCCGTGTTGGTCAGCCAGTACAGGCTCACGTTGTCGAGGATGTCGTCCCGCGTGAGGCCCTCCGTCTCGCCGGCGAAGACGCGGGCGATCAGGTCGTAGCTGCGGGCGTCGTGGTCGAGCATCCACGCGGCGAGGCCGACGGGCGAGTCCGCGAGCGCGTACAGCGTCTGCGGGCGGTTGCCCATCTCCTGCGCATAGGCCAGGCCGTGCGCGTAGAAGAACGCGAGCTGGTCCCATGCATACCGTTCCTCCTCGTCCAGGTCGGCCGGCGGGTCCTCGTGCGCGTCGAGCGCGGCCTGGATGCCGTCCGGGATCGTCGCCGGCATGTTGGTGTGGATGCCGATCAGGCCCTCCGGCTTCAGGAGCGCGAGCTGCTCGGTGACCGCGTTGCCCCAGTCGCCGCCCTGCGCGACGTACCGGTCGTAGCCCAGGCGCCGCATCAGCTCGGCCCACGCCCGGGCGATCCGGATCGGATCCCAGCCGGGCCGGTCGGGCTTCGCCGAGAAGCCGTGCCCCGGCAGCGACGGGATGACCAGGTCGAACGCGTCGTCGGCGCTCGCGCCGTACATCGTCGGGTCGGTGAGCGGCCCGACGATCTTGAGCTGCTCGATGACCGAGCCGGGCCAGCCGTGGGTGACGATCATCGGCAGGGCGCCCTCGTGACGCGACCGCACGTGGATGAAGTGGATGTCGAGCCCGTCGATCTCGGTGACGAACTGCGGCAGGCTGTTCAGCCGCGCCTCCACGCCGCGCCAGTCGTGGCCGTCCTTCCAGTACTCCATGAGGTCTCGCATCACCTGGAGTCGCACGCCCTGAGACGTGTCGTCGACGGTCTCGGGCTCCGGCAGCCGGGTCTCGCGGACGCGGCGCATCATGTCGTCGATGTCGGCCTGCGGGATGTCGATGGTGAACGGACGGACGGCGGTGTGCTCGTCGTCGTGGCCGGTCCGTGCGGGGTGTTCGCTGATGGACATGTGGTCCTCCTGTCTGGTGGGACGGCGACGGTGAACAGACGTCGCCGCCCCTGACCTTTCCGTATCGGCGGCGCCGCGGCTTCGGGGCTTCCCTCAACCTCCGCGAGGCGGAGGGGATGATTTGAGGGAAACCCCCAACCGCGGCGCCGGGGGTGTCCGCCTCAGCGGCCTTCGCCCTCCCCGGCCCCGCCGAGGAAGTCGATGAGCAGACCGTTCACGCGGTCCGCCTCGTCGTGGTGCACCCAGTGCGACGCGTTCTCCAGCCGCTCCACGGCGACGAGGTTCGGCACGTCCTCCGCGTGCGGCTCGGCCAGGCCGGAGCCGAGGAAGCGGTCCTGCTCTCCCCAGATGACGAGCGTCGGCGCGGTGACGGTGAGCACCTTCTGCTTCGACCCCAGCCGCACGGCCGCGCGGTAGTAGTCGATCATCCCGGTGGCCGCACCCTCCTGCGACCAGGCCTCCCGGTAGCGGTCCAGCTCGTCGGCCGTGTAGGCCGGCTGGGCGTCGCGGAAGAACCGGGCGAAGAAGGCCCAGTCGTCCTTGGCGGCGTGGCGCTCCGGAGTCCCCATGAGCTGGAAGTAGAAGAAGTACCAGCTGCGCTCCAGCTGGCGGGGGCTCTTCAGTCCCTCGTTCAGCTTGCGCGGGTGCGCGGCGTTCAGGATGACCAGGCGCTCGACGACCTCCGGGGAGTTCATCGCCAGCGTCCAGGCGATCGAGCCGCCCCAGTCGTGCCCGACGACCGCCGCCGTCCCGGTGCCGAGCACACGGATCAGCGCCGCGATGTCGGCCGCCGGCTTGTCGGCGGTGTAGTCGGTGAAGTCCGCCGGCTTCGACGACAGGTTGTACCCCCGGAGGTCGGGCGCGACGACGCGGTAGCCCGCCTGGACCAGCGGCGCGATCTGGTCGCGCCAGCCGTACCAGAACTCGGGGAAGCCGTGCAGCAGCACGACGAGCGGGCCGGTGCCGACCTCTACGTAGTGCAGGGTCACGCCGTCGCCGACCTCGGCGAAGCCGTCCCGGAGGTCGGCCCCGATCCCGAAGGCCGAGCGGGCGGTGGTGTTCGTTGTGGTGTTCATGATCGAATCCCCTTTCCAGAGATCTCGTTTCGATGACGGCAATGCTCGTCGCCGTCGCGGCCCGTCGCGCCAGGGAGACCCCCGGGTCCGTGCCCGGGCCGCTCCCTTGCCAGCGCCCTCCGCAGTCCCTAAGGTCGGGTGCGCCATGAGGATCGAGGACGAGCTCGGCCCGTTGCGCGGCCGGCGCGACGAGTGCGCAGAGCTGGAGCGGCTGCTGGCGGCGGCGTCGTCCGGCCGCAGCGGCGTCCTGGTGCTGCGCGGCGAGGCCGGCGTCGGCAAGACCGCGCTGCTCGGCTTCGCGGAACAGCGTGCGACCGGGTTCGCGGTCGTGCAGGCGACCGGTGTCGAATCGGAGTTCGAGCTCGCCAATGCGGTCGTCCAGCAGGTGTGCGCCCGGCTCCTCGACGGCGCCGACCGGCTCCCGGAGCCGCAGCGTCACGCCCTCCGGACGGCGCTCGGCACGCAGAGCGGCGGCCCGCCGGACCGTTTCCTGGTCGGGCTCGCCGTGCTGGGGCTGGTGGCGGAGGCCGCGGAGGGCGCGCCTCTGCTCTGCGTCGTCGACGATGCCCACTGGGCGGACAGCGACTCGGCGCAGACACTGGCGTTCGTGGCGCGGCGGCTCGCGGCGGAGCGGGTCGCGATGCTGTTCGCGGTGCGGGATGAGGGGGTCGCGACGGCAGCGAGCCGCGGGGCGGGACCACGGAGGCGTTCGCTGGCCTCCCGACGCTGCACCTGCACGGACTCGCCGACGCCGACGCGGAGGCGCTCCTCGACGCGGTGACGGCCCGGCCGCTCGACCACCGGGTGCGCAGCCGGATCGTCGCGGAGGCCCGAGGGAACCCGCTCGCCCTGCTGGAGCTGCCGCGGGAGGTGGATGCGCCCGAACCGGGCTGGGAAGCGCGCGAGGGCCGCAGCGCGCTCGCCGCGCGGATCGAACGCGGGTTCGCCCGACGCTTCGAGCTGCTCCCCGGCGACACCCGGCGGCTGGCCCTGATCGCGGCGGCCGAGCCGTCGGGAGACGCCGCGCTCGTCTGGCGCGCGGCAGCGGAGGCCGAGATCGCTGCGGACGCGATCGGGCCGGCGCAGGAGGCCGGGCTGCTGGAGCTCGGCGCACAGGTGCGCTTCCGTCACCCTCTCGCGCGGTCGGCGGTCTACCGCGACGCGACAGCGCAGGAGCGGCGAGCGGCGCACCTGGCCCTCGCGGAGGCCGTCGTCGATGAGGCCGACGCCGACGACCGGGCCTGGCACCGGGCGGAGGCGGCGGTCGGCCTGGACGAGGAGGTCGCCGCCGAGCTCGAAGCGTCAGCGGGCCGAGCGCGGGCCCGCGGCGGCTGGTCGGCGGCCTGCTCCTTCCTGACCCGCTCGATGGAGCTCACCCCCGACCCGGCCCTCCGTGCGCGGCGGGCGCTCGACGCGGCGGACGCGCGCATGCAGGCGGGAGCCGCCGACGCCGCCCGCGCCATGCTGGCGGCGGCGTCGGCGGGGCCGCTCGGCGAGCCCGACCAGGCACGGGCCCAGCTCCTCGGCGCGCGGCTCTCGTTCGCGTCGACCCGGGGAGGGAGGCCCCCGCGCTGCTGCTGAGCGCGGCGAAGCGGTATGAGACCCTGGACGCCGCTGTCGCCAGGGACACCTACCTCGACGCGTTCACGGCAGCCCTGTTCGCCGGCCGGCTCGCTGACGGCGGCGCGGCGCTCGCCGATGTCGCGACTGCGGTCGCGGCGGCCGGGCTGACGCACGCCGCCGCCGCGCCGTCCGGGTGCGCCCTGCTGCTCGACGGCCTCGCATCGCTCGTCACGGGCGGGTACGCCGCCGGAGTCCCGGTCCTGCACCGCGCGCTCGACGCCGTACGGACCGATCCGCTCTCCGACGAGGAGGCGCTGCGTTGGCTGTGGCCGGCCTCCCGCGCCGCCCGCGCCGTGGGCGACGACGCCGCCTGGCTCGAGCTCACCGCGCGGCAGGTCGAGCTCGCCCGGCGGACAGGCGCGCTGAGCACGCTCTCGATCGCGCTGACCGAGCGTTTCACAGCGGAGCTCTTCGTCGGCGACCTCCCGGCCGCGCTGGCGCTGGCCGCGGAGGCCGAGGCGGTGACCTCCGCGACCGGCCACGCGCTGAGCCCGCACATCGGGTTCCTCCGCGCCGCGTGGGGAGGCCGCGAGGCCGACGCACGGGCACTGCTCGACGCGAGCCGCGCCGACGTCTCCGCTCGCGGCGAGGGACTCTGGCTGGCGGGCACCGAGCTGACGACCGCCGTCTTCCTGAACGCCTTCGGCCGGTACGAGGAGGCACTCGCGGTGACGGAGCGTGCGGCGGCGCACCCGTTCGAGCTGGGGCTGTCGACGTGGGTCTACCCGGAGCTGATCGAGGCGGCATCCCGCCTGGACGAGCCGGACAGGGCCGCGGATGCGCTGGCGCGCCTGACCGAGATCGCCCGCGCCGCGGACACCGACTGGGCGCTGGGCGTGCTGGCCCGCTGCCGGGCGCTCCTCGCCGGGGACGACGATCCCGAGGCCGCGTACCGGGAGTCGATCGAGCGGCTCGGCCGCACCCGCATCCGCGTGGCGCTGGCACGGACCCGGCTGGTCTACGGCGAGTGGCTGCGCAGGCAGGGCCGCCGGACGGACGCACGCGAACAGCTCCGCGCCGCTCACGAGTTCTTCCGCGAGGCGGGCATGGAGGGGTTCGCGCAACGCACCCGCCGCGAGCTGGCGGCGACAGGGGAGACGGCGCGCGCGCGAACCCCCGACACCGTCGTGGACCTGACCGAACAGGAGGCGCTCATCGCACGCCTCGCCGCGGACGGCCGGAGCAACCCGGAGATCGGGGAGCAGCTCTACCTCAGCCCGCGCACGGTCGAGTGGCATCTGGGCAAGGTCTTCGCCAAGCTCGGCGTGACGACGCGGAAGGAGCTGCGGACGTCGCCGGTGGGGTCGCGCGGTCGGGGGCTGGGGGTGCTGTGATCCCGCCGGCGACGGGCGCTACTTCCAGCGGAGGTGCACGAACATGTCGCCGCCGCGGTTGTAGCTGTCGTGCAGGTCGAGCGTCAGCTTCATCTGCTCAGCTCACGGGCAGACGCGGACGAGGCGGTCCTCGAAGCCGACGATGTCGCCGAGCCGGAGCTGCCGCCCGCGCCGGCGGTCGACCTCGCCGTTCACGGTCACGTAGCCGTCGATGATGGCCTCCTTGACGTTCCCGCCGGAGTCGAGGAGGCCGGCGAACTTCAGGAACTGCCCGAGACGGATCATGTCGCCGCCGATCGAGATGTCGTCTGGTCGAGGCTGGTTCGTCACGTTACGTAGAGTAGCCGCTACTCCCGGGAGAGTAACCGCGGCTACTCCACCGGCCGGATGACAGCGCACGCGCCCCGCACGAGGATGGGCCGAACGTTGCGATCCGTCCAGTGAAAGGGACCCCCATGCTGACGGCCCGGCGCGAGCACGTCGCCCAGCGGGCCGCGCTCGCCGCGTTCGTCGTGATCGTCCTCACCTTCCTGGCCGGGGTCGGGACGATGATGTCGGGCAGCGCGTGGTTGTCGTTCCTGATGTCGGCCGGCTTCGTCGCGGCCGCGGTGCTGGATGTCGTGATGGGAGCTCGGGCGCTGGCGCGGCGGGCGGAGGTCGCGGGGTGAGGAGATGGGGGCGCAGCTCCCCGCGCTTGCCGATGCCGATCGAGCATCCCAATGGATCGTAGGGTGCCGGGACGATTCTTAGTGCAGCCTTGGACGGCCGTCCCTAGCGTTCGAGAGGTCCGACCCGATCAATCCATCCGAACCTCCGAAAGGGAGCCCCATGACCGAGCCGAACCATCCCGCCATCCGCGAGAACAAAGTCCCGGAGCCCACCGCCTCGTTCTGGGCCATCAAGATCCTGGCCACGACCGTCGGTGAGACCGCGGCCGATCTGCTGGCCTCCAGCCTCCACCTGGGCACTCAGCTCACCTCGGTCGTGATGGCCGCGGTCTTCCTGGTCGTGTTCGTGGTGCAGTTCCGGAGCCGCCGCTACATCCCTGCAGTCTACTGGCTGACGGTGGTGCTCATCAGCATCGTCGGCACCCTCATCACCGACAACCTGACCGACGGCCTCGGTGTCCCGCTCGTGGTCTCGACCTGCGTCTTCGCTGTCGCGCTGATCGCCACGTTCGCGGTCTGGTACGGCGTCGAGCGCACGCTGTCGATCCATGACATCGTGACCAGGCGCCGGGAGGCGTTCTACTGGCTGGCGGTGCTGTTCACCTTCGCGCTCGGCACGGCGGCCGGCGACCTCGTGGCCGAGCAGCTCGACCTGGGCTACCTGGTGTCGGTCGTCGTGTTCGCCGTCGCGATCGCGCTGGTCGCGGTGGCGCAATTCGTGTTCCGGCTCGGGGCGATCGTGGCCTTCTGGATCGCGTACGTGCTCACCCGTCCGCTCGGCGCCTCGCTGGGCGACCTGCTCTCGCAGCCGACCTCGGACGGCGGTCTCGGGCTCGGGACGATCGTGACCAGCCTGATCTTCCTCGCGGCGATCCTGGCGCTGGTGGTGTACCTGACGGTGAGCGGCCGCGACCGCACGCCGGTGCCTGCCGCTGCCGGCCTCGACGAGGACGAGCGCGTCCGCGCCTGAGCGCTGCCCGGCCCCGGACGCACCGGACGCCCGGGCGCCGCCACGCAGGCGGTGACCGGGCGTCCGGTCCGCGGGGCTCCCTACTTCAGCGTCATCGTCTCCATCCCCAGGTACGTCTTCGCCGCCCACGACGCGGGGTCGTCCGCGAAGTGCTGGCGGATGGCGCCGTTCTGGAGGGCGTTGTCGAGCGACATCATGATCATCGACTGGTCGAGCACGAGGCGGCGGTGGCCGATCGAGCCCGAGACGGGGTTGACCGCGTCGTAGAAGCCGCCGTCCGCCGTGTAGATGCCCGGGTAGAGCGTGCGCAGCTTCTGGATGTTCGCGTATGCGTCCTGCGGGATCACGCCGAGTGCCGTGAAGGAGGCGTGCGGGGTGACCACGTCCTCCGTCGAGCAGCCGGGGCACTGGGCGAGCGCCTGGCCGGCCGGGAACTTCTGGCCGGTCGCCCCGTAGATGCCGTAGCCGCCGGTGTCGTCGGCGGTGCTCGACGGCGACATGCCCCAGACCGGGTAGCCGAGGGTCTGGGTGGCGTACTTCTCCTGCACCTGCGCCGTGCGGACGTCCGCGAGGCCGAAGCCGTTCTGGCCCCACGTGGTCTCCGGGACGATCTCGTTCGCGAGCATCGCCTCGAACATCCCGCCGCCCCAGGTCGGGAGGAAGGTCATCGACGTTCCGGGGTAGGTGTAGTGGCCCTCCCAGACGTTGAAGACCTTGCCGCTCTGCGGGTCGGTGTACTTCTGCCAGTCACCGCCGACCGGCCACTGGCCCTGCCACGAGAAGTCCGGGTCGGTGGGGCACTGCTTCGGCGGGAGGGTGCGCCAGGTGCGCCACCAGACGTCGCCGGGCATCTGGTGGAGGCCCATCCCGATGTACATCGCGATGCGCGGGTCGCTGTAGATTGCGCCGTTGTGGTAGCCGGCCGGGCCCTGGCCGGCGTAGTAGCCGCCGTACATCTGGCCGGTCGGCTGGTTGCCCGCGATGTCCGGGTTGGTGTTGCAGGCTGTCTGCGCCCGGTCGTCGTAGAAGATCGAGAAGTCCATCGGGGCGATGAGCGCGTCGATCTGCCGGCGCAGCTCGGGGAGCGCCTGGCGCGCGACCATCAGGCCGGACGCGTACCAGCCGTTGTCGACCGCCGAGAGGAACGAGCAGTTGTCCTGCTGCGGGGTCGTCTCGGTGGAGCAATCGGCGGCGCCCGGGTTCAGGATGGTGTGCCCGTTCGTGGTGTCGTACCACTGGAACAGGAAGCCGTGCGAGCGCTTCAGGGTGGCCACCGTGTCGAGCGTGGAGGAGATCAGCGCGCGCTCCTGCGGCCGCTTGATGATGCCGAGGTCGCCGGCGGAGACCACGGCCTCCAGGTAGGTGCCGATGTTCGCGGCGGAGCTGTACTGGCCCCGGGTGGCGCCCGGCCCGAGGTTGTCGAGCGGGAGGTGGGTGACGGGATCGGTGTCCTTCTCGAAGAAGGCCCAGGTGTCCGTGGCGACCTGGAGGAGGCTCGCCTTCTGGGCCGGCGTGAGCGGCGACTGGGCGCTCATGCCCTGCATGCCCTGGGCGCTCTGGGCGCTCCGGTCCGGGGCGCTCTGATCGCCCGGCGCGGTCGTCGCGAACGCGGTCTGCGCGGTCGCGAGCGACGCGACGGCGAGGACGGCTGCTGCGCCGGCCCGCACGATCGCGGTGGTGCGGCGTGAACGCCGCGGCGGATGGGGTCTTCTCATGGGACGGTCTCCGTTTCGTGTCATCGTCGACAACTGCTCGAACGGGAACGCACTCCCGCCGAGCGATCACCCCGCGCACCGTATGCGCATACATTCAATCGCGCAAGACCCTGGGAGAACCGGATCGGGACAGGCCGCCCGAGGCCGTCAGGCGGCGAGCTGGGCGTCCCACGCGCGGCGCAGACCATCGCGCGCGCGGTAGGTCAGGGCGGCGGCCGCGTTCGGCGAGATGCCCAGCACGCCGGCGACCTCCGTCGGGGTCAGCTGCTCCACCTCGCTGTACCAGAGGGCGCTCCGCCACCGCTCCGGCAGCGCGCCGAGCGCGGCGGCCACGCGCGACCGCTCCCAGACCACGTCCTGGTGGTCGTCGGTCCACGGCTCGTCGCTGTACTCGCCCGGGTCCTCGACGGCGACCTCCTGCCGGGCGGACCCCCAGGCGGCGGCTGCGTTGCGGATGGTCGTGTAGAGGTAGGCGCGGAAGCCGCGGACCGGGCCGTTGCCGTTACGGAGTGCCCGGAAGATCCGGGCGAACGCCTCCGCGACGAGGTCGTCCGCGTCGAAGGCGGAGGTCACGGAGGCCGCGAACCGGCGGCCGGCGTCGGAGTGGCGGCGCCAGAGCTCGGCGAACGACGCGGTGTCGCCTGCTCGGCTGCGGGTGACGAGGTCGTCGTCGACAGTGGTGTCTGCGTACGGGCGCATGGCGGTTCCTTCCGGGGACGGCCATGCACGACACAGGGAGGCCGCCCCGACGATGCGGGAGAGGCCGCCCTCCGGTGCGGAGAGGTCCGGAGCGGGTACCGGATCGGGTGCTCAGCGGGGCGGGCGGCTACGGGATGGAAAGAACCTAATTTCCGTACGCGTGCGCTCGAAAGCCGATCCGGGACAGCGGAATGGCCGGTTTCGGACACGTCGGTCCACGGCGTTCGAACCGGCCGTCGCGGTCCGTGGCGTCAGGCGGCCGAGCCCCGCTCGCCCTGCTCCGCGATCACCGTGAGCTGCGCCAGGAATCCGGCGACGACCGCCGCCGCCCGCGGGTCGAGCCCCGCGGCGACGTCGAGCATGCGGCGGTGCATCGCCGCCAGGGTGTGCCTGACCTCCTCGTCCGCTCCCGGCGTGGCGCGGATCGTGAGGCTGCGCCGGTCCTGCGGGTGCGGATGCCGGGTGACATGGCCGGCGGCGGCGAGGCGATCGAGCATCGCCGTCACCGACGAGGACTTGATGCTCAGGTGCGCGCAGAGCGCGGCCGGGGTCGCGTGGCGGCCCTCCGCCTCGGCCTTCAGGAGGAAGCGCAGCGCCTTGAGGTCGGCCTCGCCCATCCGCATCGACTCGCGGGTGCGGCGGCGCATGGCCTGCTCGGCGGTGCGGTACTCCCGCAGCGATGCGACGACGCGGACGGCGTGCGCGGGCGCCGTGTCGTACCAGGGTGCCTCGCTCATCGGGTCGATCCTAGTGCGAGGCCGCCTTCGTGGACGCCTTCGTCGCGGTCGCGGTGTCGCCGCCCGGGGTGTCGATCCGGTCGACCGCGTCGCGGAGGCGGTCGATGAAGTCCACGACGGTCTCCGCGTCCTCCGGGGTCAGGTTCGACGCGACCTCGACCAGCTCCTCGCGGACGTCGCCGAGGATGGCGCGCTGGAGCTGGTCGGTCGGGACCGTCGGCACGATGATCAGCGCGCGGCGGTCGAACGGGCTCGGGACGCGGCGGATGTGGCCGGACTTCTCGAGGCGGTCGAGGAGGACGGTGATGGACGAGCTCTGGATGCCCAGGTACTCCGCGAGCTCGCGCGGCCCGACCGTCGTCCCCTGCTCGCTCGCCCTGAGCAGGTAGCGGAGCGCCGAGATGTCGTTCTCGTTCATCCGCATGGCCTTCTCGGACCGGCGTTGCATGGCGCTGTCGGCGGCGCCGTAGGCGCGCAGGTGCTCCAGGACGTCGATCGCCCGCTCGCGGTCCGTCTCGGCGCTGTACCAGTAGTGGGGCGCCGGACGCGTGCTGTCCGTCGTCATGCAGTAGATGATAGACCATCTACAAGCTAGAGAGCCTAGAGACTAGCTCGCCGCGACGCTTCGCTCGCCGGCGCGGCCGCGACGGTCGCGGTACTCGCTCAGATCCTTCGGCTCCTCCGTCACCAGCAGCCCGCTGGTGCGTCCCGCCATCTCGATCATGCTGTTGAGCCACGCGGCGTTCAGGCGGCCCAGCTCGGAGCTGTCGAACTCGTAGCGGATCGGGATGGAGTTGTCGATCCACAGCGACCTCCGCGCCGGGAGGCCCGGTTCGTCGCATCTCCAGCTCATCAGGAAGGGCTCCCGCCGCCGCAGCTTGGTCGTGATGGCCGCCTGCAGGTGAGCCAGCGTCCGGTCCTCGAAGGTGATGGTGTCACCGTCGTAGGTGAGTGTTCCCATTGCGTCGTCCCTCCTCGTCGGCCGTGCGGGATGAGCCTAGCGGATCGCTAGTGCGTCTAGCTACACGAATTTCTAGATGCTCGATCGCCATGGCACTAGCAGGTCGACGTCGGCGAATCAACCCCCCGGGCAAAACTTGCCGAGACCGTCGATTAGCTAGAAGCTCTAGTTACTTCTTCACTCACCGCACCAGCCCGGCCGAAGGGAACGCCATGACGATCGCGGTTAAGGCAGCACGACCGCTTCAGCACCGCAGCGAGACGCGGGTGCGCCGCAGCATCCGTCAGGCCGCGACGCCGGGTCAGAGCGAGCACCTCGCGTGGCGCCAGCCGGTGGCCGGGCTCTGGGTCGCCGAGACCCCGTCCGCCTACCTCGGAATGATCGAGCAGACGGACACGGGCTTCACCGCGTCGGCCGCCGACGGACGGACGGTCGGTGCGTGCACGACTCTCGCCGAGGCCAAGCTCGCGGTCTACGCGAACTGGTTCCGGCCGCAGAAGACGGGGCTGTTCGGGTGGCTGCGCCGCGCATGACCGACGACGCAGAAGAGGTCGTGACCGACTGGAGCGACCTCCTCCCGAAACGCGCCTACGTGCTTCGTTCGCCCTCCGGCGACGACCTGCTCTCCACCTATGGCGGTCCGGGCGAGGAGTCCGGCTCCGCGGTGTTCTTCGCGCACTCCCCTCAGTCTGACGGCGAGCTCACCATCGCCCCCGGCGACGGCTGGACGGTGCTGAGCAGCGTCGAGGACGCCTAGGCCGAGCCATGAGCACAGGGTTCGCACCATGAGCACAGCAGCCGAAGGCAAGGCGCAGCTCCGGAAGGCCGCGCGCACGGCGGGCGACAGCAAGCTGCTGGAGATTCCGGCGCGCGTCGGGTTCGCCGCGAGCGGGCTCATCCAGCTGCTGCTCGGCGGCCTGGCCATCCAGCTCGGCGCCGCGCACGTGGGGGAGGCGGACCAGACCGGCGCCCTGGGCGAGGTGACGAAGATCCCCGGCGGCTTCATCGTGCTGTGGATCGCCGCCATCGGGCTGTTCGCCCTCGCGCTCTGGCTGCTGACCGAGGCCGTGTTGGTCAGGGCCGGGTCGACCGCGGACCGCTGGATCGCGCGCGCCGAGCACGTGAGCAAGGCTGTCGCCTACGCTGTGCTGGGCTTCACGGCGATCGCCTTCGCCGACGGCCATCCGACGCACGCCAGCACCACGACCCGTCAGGTCAGCGCGGGCATCCTCGCGTCACCGGGTGGCCAGCTCGGGCTGGGCGTGCTCGGCCTGGTGACCGGCGCCGTCGGCTGCTACTTCGTCGTCAAGGGCATCCGGCGCCGGTTCCGGCGGGACATCGAGGTGCCGGGCGGCGTCGCCGGCCACGGGATCGTGGTGCTCGGCATGGTGGGCTACATCGCGAAGGGCGTCGTGGTCGCGCTGGCGGGCGTCGCCTTCATCCTCGCGGCGGTCCGCGCCCAGCCCGCGACCGCGACGGGCCTCGCGGGCGGGCTGACCGCGCTGCAGGAGCTCCCGTTCGGCGGCGCGGCCATCGTCGTGCTGGGCCTCGGGCTCATCGCATCCGGGGTGTACAACATCGCGCGGGCCTGGCTGGCGCGGTTCTGAGCCGGCCGTCAGTCGGCGGCGAGCCGGGCCGCCGGCCGCGGGAGGTGCGCGGAGTCGTTGTGCTGCGCGGCGTCGGCTTCGGCGTCGAAGTGGATGAGGCGATCGTCGCCCTCCCACGGGCACACCCGGCAGGAGGCCCAGAAGTGCCACCCGCGGCGTTCGACCTCGGCCGGTCTGCCGGGATCGTGCGCAGGGGCGCCGACCGCCTCCTCGGGAGCGGCCGCGGCCGGTGAGCCGGGACAGCAGGGCGCGGACGCGGCGCGCAGTCACGCTTCGCCGTCCGGGAGGGTGAGGGCTGCCGGATGCCGCGACCGGGCCGCAGCCGCTCGTCGGCGACCGGGTAGCGACCTCCCGCGTTGTGCAGCTCCTCGCGCCGCCCGTGCGGCGGACACCCGGAAGCTGACGCTGTCGCGGGGCTCCGCCAGCGGGTCATCGTGTGTCGTCATGATTCTCTCCTCGTGTCGCCGACGCCCCTGAGAGAGCGCCGGAGCCGGGGAGTATGACGCGGGCCGTCAGCCGGTCGACGCGCGCACGACGAGCTCGGCCGGGAGCTCGTGGGTCTCGGGCGCCTCGCCGCCCTCGATGAGCGACAGCAGGAGGCGTGCAGCGACCGAGCCGAGGAGGTCGCCCGGCAGGGCGACGCTGGTCAGCGCCGGGGCCGTGACGGAGGAGGCGGGCAGGTCGTCGAATCCGGCGACCGCGATGTCCTCCGGGACCCGCAGGCCCGCCCGCGCGCACGCCGCGAGGACGCCGTGGGCGAGGGTGTCGGAGGCCGCGATCACCGCGGTGGCGCCCGCGGCCCGCCAGCCGGGGAGGGCGGCCTCGGTCGCGGCCATCGCCTCGGCGATGTCCGGGCGGCTGCGGACCGGCGGAGTCGTGAGCAGTGTCATCCCGCGCCGTTCGGCCTCCGCCTGCAGCAGGGTGCGGCGCAGCTCGTAGGTCGCGGCGGGGGTGGAGCCGTCGAGGTAGCCGATCGTGGTGTGGCCGCGCTCGGCTAGGTGGGCGATCAGCGCGCGGACGCCGGAGGCGAGGTCGTAGTTGACCGTGGGGGCGCGGTCCTGGAGGCCGGGAGCGTCCAGCAGCACCAGCGGGACGCCTGGAGGAGCGTCGTCCAGGAACTCCGCGGTCGGGGCCGACACGAGGAGGCCCGCCGGCCGCAGCGCCGCGAGCCGCTGGACGTCGGCGACGGTCGGCTGCTCGCCGGTCGGCGACGCGAAGAGCAGGAGCTGGAATCGCGGGCCGAGGGTCTCCTGCACCGCGTTGATCACGCGGCCGAAGAAGGGGTTCGGGAGGTCGGGGGCGAGCAGCACGACGACGTCGCTCGTGCCGCGGGCCAGCGCGCTGGCGGTGCTGTCGACCACGTAGCCGAGCTCCCGCACGGCGGCGCGCACGCGCTCCGCGTTCTCGTCCGAGATGCGGCCGGCCTGTTTGCCGTTGACCACGAGGGACACGGCCGCGATACTCGTGCCCGCGCGCTCCGCGACCATCGCCGCGGTCACCCGCTTGCGCGGCGGGGGAGGGGCGGCGTCGACACCCGCCCATGATACCGAGGGCCGGTCCGGTTGCGCGTAAAGCGCTTTAGGCCTATCGTGTCAAACGTTTTACGTTCCTCGAAGAAGCGGAGGCTCCATCCGATGGAGAAGATCATCCTCGACTGCGATCCCGGTCACGACGACGCGATCGCGCTCATGCTCGCTCACGGAAACCCGGAGATCGAGCTGCTCGCCGTGACGACCGTCGCGGGCAACCAGACCCTCGACAAAGTCACCCGCAACGCACTGTCCGTGGCGCGCGTCGCCGGGATCGCCGGCGTCCCGTTCGCGGCGGGCGCCGACCGACCGCTGGTGCGGCCGATCGAGGTCGCGCCGGACATCCACGGCGAGTCCGGCCTGGACGGCCCCGTCCTCCCGGAGCCGCTGATCGAGCTCGACGGGCGGCACGCGGTCGACCTCATCGTGGAGACCGTGATGGCGCACGAGCCGGGCACGGTCACGCTCGTCCCGACCGGTGCGCTGACCAACATCGCGCTCGCGGTGCGCCGCGAGCCGAGGATCGTGGAGCGCGTCAAGCAGGTCGTCCTGATGGGCGGCGGCGTCCACGTCGGCAACTGGAGCCCGGTCGCCGAGTTCAACATCGTCATCGACCCGGAGGCCGCCGACATCGTCTTCAGCGCCGGCTGGAAGGTCGTCATGGTCGGCCTCGACCTGACGCACCAGGCGCTCGCGACCCCGGAGGTGCGCGAGAGCATCGCCGCCGTCGGCACCGCGCCCGCCCGCTTCGTCGGCGAGCTGCTCGACTTCTTCGGGCACACCTACTCGGAGGCGCAGGGCTTCGACAGCCCGCCCGTCCACGACCCGTGCGCTGTCGCGTACGTCATCGACCCCACGATCGTGCGCGCCGAGCGCATGCCGATCGCGATCGAGACCCAGGGGCGCCTGACCACCGGGATGACCGTGGCCGACCGCCGCGGGCCGGCGCCGGACGACTGTGTGACCTGGGCCGCCCTCGAGCTCGATCGCGAGCGCTTCTGGGGGCTCGTGGTGGACGCGCTGGAGCGGATCGGGGACCCCGAGGCCGCGACCGCCGCCGCGAACGGAGCCGTCGCGTGACCGCCCCCGTCGCCACCTCCGCCCCGACCGGCCGCCCGGTCCGCATCGCCGCCCTCACCGCGGCCCTGCTCGCCGCGTGCGTCGCGTTCCAGCTCAACGCGAGCATGCTCAGCCCCGTCCTGGTGACGATGGCGCGCGAGCTGCACAGCGACGACGCCACCATCGGCCTGTCGCAGACCCTGTTCTTCACGGTCGCCGCGGTGTTCTCGCTGTTCCTCCCTCGCCTCAGCGACATCGCCGGCCGCAAGCGCGTCCTGCTCGGGATGCTCGTGGTGATGTTCGCCGGAAGCGTCGTCGCCGCTCTCGCGGTGAACGTGGAGATGCTCTTCGTCGGCCGCATCGTGCAGGGCGTCGCCGGGCCGGTCGTCCCGATCTGCCTGCTCATGCTGCGCTCGGAGATCTCCGACCCGCGACGCTACGGCGCCGCGATGGGCCTGCTGACCGCCGTCAACGGCGGCATCGCCGGCATCGACGCGATCGCCGGCGGCTGGCTCGCGACGGCCTTCGGCTTCCGCTCGGTCTTCTGGGTGATCGCCGCGGTCACGGTCGTCGCCGTGGTCATGCTCGCCGCCTGGGGCGTCGAGTCGCGGCCGTCCGCCGGCGTGCGGATGGACTGGTGGGGCGTGCTCCCGCTCGCCCTGTCGCTCGCCGCCCTGCTGACCGGCCTCAACGAGGCGGGCAAGCTCGCCGCCGCGAACTGGCCGCTCGTGATCGGGGCGCTGCTGGTCGCCGTGCTCGCGTTCGCCGCGTTCTGGGCGATCGAGAACCGCCGGAGCGAGCCGCTCATCCCGACCCCGCTGCTCAAGCCGCGGTCCACCTGGGCGCTGCTGCTCACCACGCTGCTGACGATGACCGGCGTCTTCGCCGTCGTCAACGGCCTGGTGACCTCCATCGCACAGAACCCGGACGCCGGGTTCGGGATGGCGCCGGACCTCGCCTCGCTCGCCTTCCTCACGCCGTATGCTCTGGTCGGCTGGGTGGTCGGCCCGCTCGCCGGTCGCCTCGCCCCGACGCTCGGCTACCGCCGCATCCTCCGGATCGGCCTGGCCGGCAGCGTGATCGGGACGCTGGTCATGGCGTTCGTGGGCGTGCACTCGCTCCCCGTGCTGATCGCGGCCACCGTGCTGCTGGGCATCACCTACGCCGGCATCGCGAACATCATGCTGAACGGGCTGGGCATCGTGCTCTCGCCCGCCGCGAACCCCGGCTTCCTGCCCGGACTGAACGCGGGCGCGTTCAACCTCGGCGCGGGCCTGAGCTTCGCGCTGCTGCCCGCGATCCAGATCGCGACCGGCGCGACGGGGCACTCGACGACCGGATACTCTGCGGGGATGGTCCTCGGTGCCGTCATCACGGCTGCGGCGTTCGCCGTGTCGTTCCTGATCCCGCGTCCCGCCTCGGCCGAGGTGGCGCAGGAGGCCGGGCGGTGAGCGGGGGCAGGATCGTCGTCGTCGGCTCGCTGAACGCCGACCTGGTCGTGCGCACCGAACGCTTCCCTCGTGCGGGTGAGACCGTCTCCGGAGGCGACCTGCTGGTCGGTGCGGGCGGCAAGGGCGCCAACCAGGCGGTCGCCGCCGGCCGGATCGGCGGCGACGTCGCGATGGTCGGCGCGGTCGGGGATGACGCGAACGGCGAGCTTCTGCGCTCGGCCGTGGCCGCGGCCGGGGTGGACACGTCCCACGTGACCGTCCGGGACGGCGTGGCCACCGGCACCGCTCTCATCACCGTGGCCGCGGACGGCGAGAACACGATCGTGGTCTCCGCGGGCGCCAACGGAACGCTCGCCGCGGACGACCTCCCGGACAGCGTCTTCGACGGCGCGGCCGTCCTCGGCCTCTGCCTGGAGGTGCCGGCCGCGACCGTGCGGGCCGCCGCCGAGCGTGCCCGCGCGGCCGGCACGACGGTCGTGCTCAACCCGTCGCCGTTCGGGGAGGCCGCGCGCGACCTCGTCCCGCTCGCCGACGTCCTGCTCGTCAACGAGGGCGAAGCGCAGGCACTCCTCGGCCTGGCGGGGGGCGCGGTCGCCTCCGACCCCACCGCCGTGCGCGACGGGTTCGCCACGCTCGGGATCGCCCGCGCCGTCGTCACCCGCGGGGCGGACGGCTGCCTGATCGTGGACGGCGACGCGGCTCCCGCTCACGTCGCCGCGGTGCGGATCATTGCCGTCGACACGACAGGCGCGGGCGACGCCTTCATGGGTTCGCTGCTCGTCCGGCTGGCGGAGGGCGACGCGCTGGTGGACGCCGCGCGGTTCGCGGTCGGTGTCGGCGGCTACGCGGCCGCTCATCCCGGCGCTCAGGCGTCGTATCCGGACCCCGCGCAGCTCGCGTCCTTCCTGGCGGAACGCTCCGTCGAGGCCTGAACGCCACTGCCTCCTCGGTCGTAGGGTGACACCGAGCGACCGAGGAGGCACCGTGAGCGATTCGGAACTGGACGTCGACCTGCTCGTCGTCGGCTGGGGCAAGGCGGGCAAGACGCTCGCCAGGAGATATGCGTCGGCCGGGCGCTCCGTCGCGCTGGTCGAGCGGGACCCGGCGATGTACGGCGGCACCTGCATCAATGTCGCCTGCGTCCCGACCAAGGACCTGGTCGTCGCGGCGGAGGCGCGCAGGCCCGACGACGACCCGCAGGAGTACTTCACGCGGGCGGTCGCGGGGCGCGACGACCTCGTGCACGGGCTGAACGGCGCCAACCACCGGATGCTGGAGGGGCTCGCCACGCTGGTCGACGGCACCGCGAGGTTCACCAGCCCGCGGGAGGTCGCCGTCCGCACCTCCGACGGCGAGACGCTGACCATCCGCGGGGCGACGGTGGTGATCGGGACCGGGACGATCCCGGCGCGGCCGGAGATCCCCGGCCTCGACCTCCCCGGCGTGTACGACTCCACGGCCATCCAGCACGCCGACGCGTTCCCGCGGCGGCTCGCGGTCATCGGCGCGGGCTTCGTCGGCCTGGAGTTCGCGAGCATGTTCCAGCTCTTCGGGTCGCAGGTGACCGTGCTGGACCCGCGCACGGAGCTCCTGCCGAGGCTGGAGCCGGCCGTGGTCGCCACCGTCCGCGACGTGCTCGGCGCGCGCGGTGTGACAATGCGGACGAGCACCCGGGTGCGCGCGATCGAGCGCTCCGCGGAGGGTCTGCGCGTGATGCTGGAGGACGGCGTCGTCGACGCCGACGCCGTGCTGGTGGCGACCGGCCGCACGCCGGTGACCGCCGGGCTCGGCCTGGAGGCGGCGGGAGTCGCCACGGACGACCGGGGCTTCATCCGCGTGGACGAGCGCCTCCGTGCCTCGGCCGAGGGCGTCTACGCGGTCGGGGACGTCAACGGCGGCCCGCAGTTCACCTACATCTCGCTGGACGACAACCGCGTGGTGTGGGACCAGCTCGCGGGGGAGGGCCGGCGCACGACGACCGATCGGGTGGCCGTGCCGAACACGACATTCATCACGCCGCCGCTCTCGCAGGTCGGGCTCACGCCCGCCGAAGCGGTGAGCCGCGGGCACGAGGTCCTCTACGCGGCGAAGAAGGTCGCGGACATCGCCGCGATGCCCCGGCCGAAGATCCTGGGCGACGCGGATGGGATCATCACCTTCACGGCGGACGCCGCCACCCGGCAGCTGCTCGGCGCGACGCTGTTCTGCGTCGACTCCCAGGAGGTGATCAACCTGGTGGCCCTCGCGATGCGCGCCGGCGTCACGGTCGACGCGCTGCTGAACGGGATCTGGACCCACCCCTCCAGCACCGAGGCGCTCAACGAGGTGCTCGCGGAGCTGGCCCCGTACCCGGGAAGCCGGGCCTAGCCAGCCCGCGCGCGCCCTCCCTAGACTCCGGCCGGAGCGGCACGGACGATCGGGGGAGCTCATGGGCGCGGGGCAGCGGGTGGCGGCGGACTACGCGGCGCAGGTCGCACGGACCGCGTATCTCTGGGGCTGGCCCCTGGTGAACATCCACAACCGCCGCGTCTTCATGGAGCAGCTCCCCGGGCCGGGCCTGCTGGCCGGGATCGTCCCCGCCGGGCCGCCGAACCGCATCGGGATGCTGCACGACTACATCCGGCCGGAGGAGCGCGTGGTCGCGTGCCCGAACCAGGACGTGGCGTACGGCTTCGGCACGCTCGACGCGCCGCTCGGCCCAGCGGTGGTCCAGGTGCCCGACTTCGGGGACAGGTTCTGGGTCTACCAGGCGGTGGACCAGCGCACGGACTCGTTCGTGGAGCTGGGGAAGATGTACGGCACGGCGCCCGGGCACTACCTGCTCGCCCCGGAGTCCTGGCAGGGCGAGGTGCCCGACGGGATCGCCGGGGTGTTCCGCTACGCGACCCGTTCGGCCGTGGTCATCCCGCGGGTGTTCCTGGACGATACGGCGGAGGACCGCGCCGCCATCCAGCCCATCGTGAACCGGATCAGCGTGTACCCGCTGGCGGAGTTCGACGGGACGATGAAGGTCGTCGACTGGTCGTCCGTGCCGACCTTCGGCGCGGCCGGCTCGACCTCCGGCGAGCAGGAGACGCAGTGGGTCGACCCCGGCACGTTCTTCGCGTCGTTCGGGGAGATCCTGGACGAGGTGCCTCCGCTGCCGGGCGAGGAGGCGTTGTACGACTGGTTCCGCACGGTTCTGGAGGCCGCGGAACGGGACGAGGAGGTCGCGGCGGCCTGCCGCGCGGCGGCGATCGAAGCGGATGCGACCGTGAAGGAGCTGTTCGAGTTCCGCCACTACGGCATCCCGGTCGGGGCGAACTGGACCACGCAGCGCTCGGGAGCACGGTTCGGCGCCGACTACCTGATGCGGACGGCGGTCGGGAAGTCGAACATCTTCGTCAACACACCCAACGAGACGACGTACTTCTACCAGGACCTCGACGCGGACGGAGCCCGGCTGGACGGCACGCAGACCTACTCGATCCGTTTCGAGGCGGGGCGCTGCCGCCGGTGCAGGGCTTCTGGTCGCTCACCGTCTACAACAAGCACCACTTCTTCCACGCCAACGGCCTCGACCGCTTCTCGCTCGGCACGAAGAACAAGAACCTCACCTTCGCCGACGACGGCTCGCTCACGCTGACGGTCGGCGGCGACGCGCCCACCGAACCGGCGACGCTGGCGAACTGGCTGCCGGCGCCGGCCGACGCGTTCTCGGTCTACCTGCGCGCCTACTGGCCGGACGGGTCGATCCTCGACGGGACGTGGGCGCCGCCGGCGGTGGAGCGGGTGGGCGGCTGACCGGCCGGCAGGCTCAGCCCGCGCACGTGCGCGATCAACTGCTCCGCCACCGCCTCGAACGGCTGGATGCTGGACTGCGCGCGGCTGAGGATGACGCCGCCTTCGCTGCCCGCGACGAGCAGCGCGGCCGCGCCGCCTGCGGCGCCGGCCGGCACGCCGCCGAGCGTCAGCAGCTCCGCGAGGAGGTCGGCCCAGCCGCGGAACACCGCGCCGGACTGCTGAAGCAGGTCGTCGGAGTCGGCGGCCACCGCGACCGCCACTGCCGAGCAGCCGATCGTGAAGTGCGACGCCAGCAGCAGCCGTCGCCAGCCGTCCAGGAACGTCGCGGCGACCTCCACGGCGGGCAGGCCGCGGGCCGACTCGATGACCGCGATCGACCTGGCGCGCTGGAGGTCGAGGGCTTGCGCGACCAGGCTCGCCTTGCCGCCGGGGAAGTGGTGGTAGATCGATCCGCGCGGCGCTCCGGTGAGGGCGACCACCTCGGAGAACGACGTCTCCTGGAGCCCCTTCTCGGCCAGCAGCCTGGCCGCGCCCTCGATCATGCGCGCCTTCGCATCCGAGACCATCCGTGGACCTTTCCGTCGAGAATCCTTGACTATGACGCTCATCATAATCCACACTGGACGCGCCACCCCGGAACCGAGGAGATGAGTCCCATGCCCATGATCGACGTCTACGCGACCGCCGGCACCTTCGCCGACCCGCACGCGCTCGCCGCGACCCTCGCCGACACCCTCAAGGTGATCGAGCAAGTGCCCGACATCCCGATGTTCCGCAAGAACACCGCCGCCTTCGTCCACGAGCTCGCCGAGGGTGCGCTGTCGAACGTCGACGGGGACTCCGACTACGTGCGCGTGCAGGTGCTCACCAACGCCGGCGCGCTCGACCGGCCGAAGCAGCTCGCGGTGGTCGAGCAGTTCACCGCCATCGTCGCGGAGGCCGCGGGCGACCCCACGCTCGCCGAGCGCACCTGGGTCCTCCTCACCGAGGCGGTCGAGGGCGGCTGGGGCCTCGCCGGCCACGCCAACACCAACGAGGAGCTGGTCGCCGCCGCCCGAGCCCAGATCGCCGCCCTCCAAGCAGGCAACTGACCCGAGACGTGATTAGTCGCGGGAATCCACGACCTGATTCCCGCGATTACTCACGTCTCGGCGCGCGTGAGGTCCTGGGCGAGCATGACGAGGATGCCGCTGGGGCCGCGGAGGTAGGTCAGCTTGTAGAGGTCGCGATAGTTGGCCACGCCGCGGAGCGGATGGCAGCCGTGTGCGGCGGCGACCTCCAGGGAGCGCTGGATGTCGTCGACCTGGAACGCGACGCGGTGCATGCCGATCTCGTTCGGGAGGGTCGGCTCGGTCTCGATCGCGTCGGGGTGGAGGTACTCGAACAGCTCCAGGCGGCCCCGGCCGTCCGGGGTCTGCAGCAGCGCGATGTTCGCGTGGTTGCCGTCGAGGCCGACGGCGGTGTCCGTCCACTCGCCGCTGACCGTGTCGCGGCCCACGACCTCCAGGCCGAGGTCGGTGAAGAAGGCGATCGCCGCCTCCAGGTCGCGGACGGCGATGCCGACGTTGTCGAGGGTGATGGGCATGGGACGCATGGTACCCACCCATGCGCGCACGAGGGCGCGGACGAGGGCTCGCGCGCGACCCCGGTGCGTCCGCGGAAACCCCCGTAACAGCGGGAATCCGGCAGCCGCGCGCGAACGGCGGTCAGGCTCGGACTTCCTTTCCGTGGACGGTGACGGCGTAGATGACGAGGATGTCGACGGCGACCATCACGATCGACCACCAGGGCTGCGCGGGCAGCGACATGAGCTGGGTGACGGCGTTCAGCCCCGCGACGACGACCGCGAAGATGCGCGCCCAGGTGCGGCCGGTGAGCAGCGAGAAGGCGGCCAGCGCCAAGCCCACTCCGATGACCAGCGACCACCAGCCCCAGCCGGCGACGTCGAAGGACGCCGCCCTGCCGTTGGGGCCGACGAAGTAGGCGGTGTTGGGACCGATGATCGCCATGATCCCGTAGAAGATGTCGATCGCTGCCCCGATCAGGAGCATGACCGCCGCGAAGAACACCCATCCGACCCAGCCGGTCCGCTGCGCTCCAGGATGGGACTGTGTTTGAGTCATGGTGCCGTCCCCTCGCTCTGTGTGGTGCTTTCGGCTGCATGATGCATCTAAAACGTGTACTTGGCAACAGCGGGTTTTCGCCCTGCCTCCGCGGCCGGATTGACCTCTTGCCGAGCCGGGCCGCGGCGTCGTACCGTTCGGCCACACGAGGCGATGGCCGCTCTCGTCAACCGATCGGAGTCGCCGTGACTTTCTGGGATTTCCTCGTCTGGTCGTTCTGGTTCTACCTGGTGTTCGTCTGCATCACGATCTTCATCCGGGTGTTCATCGACCTCTTCCGCGACCCTGAGCTCAACGGCTGGGCCAAGGCGCTCTGGTGCATCTTCCTGGTGGTGGTGCCGTTCCTGGCCGCATTCATCTACCTGATCGCCCGGGGCGGTCGCATGGCCCAGCGCAGCGCGGCAGGGTCGATGCAGGCCCAGGCCGCCTCCGCCGACTACATCCGCTCCGTGGCGGGGACGGGGACGACCTCGCCCGCCGCGGAGATCGAGTCGGCCAAGCAGCTCCTCGACGCCGGAACGATCACGCCGGCCGAGTTCGAGACGCTCAAGGCCAAGGCGCTCAGCGGGGCAGCCTAGGCCTGAACGCACCAGAGCCCGACCGATCGCTCGGCCGGGCTCTGGCGTGTTTTCCCCATACCCGTAGCTACGGGGACCATCAGCATACGCCGCCGCTCACTCGCGGGGAACGCGCACCCGGAGCGCGCCAGGGTCGACGCGGACGCGCATCGAGGTCACCTCCCCGAAGAGGTCGCCGTCCAGCTCGACCTGCTCCGGCCGGCTGGAGGTGAGCACGAACTCCTTGCCCTTGAGGTAGTTCATCGCGTGCACCTCGCGGTCGTCGCGCATCAGACGGCGACCGACGCTGGTGCGGCGCAGCACGCCGTTCTCCCAGAAGATCTTGACGACGATCCGGGCCCACCCCACGATGCTCTCCGGCCGGAGCACCACGATGTCGAGGATGCCGTCGTCCACCGCCGCGTCCGGGAGCAGCAGGATGTCCGCCTGCAGCGACCCGCAGTTGCCGATCATGACGGTGTGCGCGCGCAGGGTGTGGGGGCGGCCGCCGTCGAGCTGGTAGCGCAGGCGCAGTTCGTTCTTGTCGCGCAGCACCCGGCTCATCGCGTGCACATACGCGATCCACCCGGCCTTGGCCTTGAGGTCGTCGTCGGTCGCCGCGATCATCTTGGCGTCGATCCCGAGCCCGGCCATGACGAGGAACGCGCGGCGCTCTGTGCTGTCGCGGCCGTCGCGCAGCTCGGCGAGGCCGACGTCGATGGCCCGGTCGGCTCCGTCGAACGCGGTGTCGAGGGCGTGCTCGGCGTCGTCCAGGGTCAGCGAGAGGTTGCGGGCGAGGAGGTTGCCGGTGCCGGAGGGCAGCAGCGCCAGTGCGGTGTCGGTGCCGCGCAGCTCCTCGGCGACCGTGCGCACGGTGCCGTCGCCGCCGGCCGCGATCACCACGTTCACCCCCTGCTCCAGCGCCTCGCGGGTCTGGCCCGTGCCCGGGTCGTCCTCGGTCGTCTCCAGCCAGAGGGTGTCCTCCCAGCCATGCCGGCGCTCGGCGGCCGCGAGGGCCTCGCGCAGCCGTTCCGGGTCGGTCTTCACCGGGTTGACCACGATCGCGGCCCTGCTCATGCGTCTCCTTCTCGCGTCGTGCTCGGGCGGCGCGACGCTGCCCCAGACAGTACGCCTGAGTTGGTCGGCGTGTGCGAGGCTGAGGGGATGCATGTGCTCGACGACCCCGCCTGGAACGCACTCACCGGTCCGCACGCCGCGCTCGCCGTCGGGGACGACCGGGCCCGCCGCTACCCGCCGGACATGTCGCCGTTCGCGTCCGTCGCCGACCGGGGCAGCGCCGCGGATTGGGACCGCCTGGCCGACCTCGTCGGGCCGGGCGCGACGCTGGGCGTGTTCGCCGACGCGGCGCCGGAGGGCTGGGAGGCCGTCGCCGGCTACGACTGCTACCAGTACGTGTTCGAGGCCGCCGACCTCCCCGCGCCGCCGGCGCTCGGCGACGACGCACGCCTCGTCGCGCTCGGGGAGGCCGACGTCGCGGAGGCGCTGGACCTGGTCGAGCGGACCAGGCCCGGCCCGTTCCTCCCGCGCACGATCGACTTCGGCGGCTACCACGGCGTCCGCGTCGGCGACCGGCTTGCGGCGATGGCCGGCCAGCGGATGCGCCCGGACGGCTGGTGCGAGGTCAGCGCAGTCTGCTCCGACCCGGAGTGGCGCGGGCGGGGCTTCGCGCTGCAGGTCATGCTCGCCGTCATGCGCGGCATCCTGGACCGCGGCGAGCGGCCGTTCCTGCACGTGGAGACGGTGAACGAGCGGGCGGTCGCCGTGTATGAGCGGCTCGGGTTCACCCGGCGGAAGCGGATGACGGTGCTGGTCTGCCGGACGGCGGGGTGACCGCGTGCGGCTGACCGACCCGGCCGTGCCGATCCCGTCCGGGCTGCGGACGGCGGAGTTCGTCCTGCGCCCGATCACCGCGGACGACGCGGCGGACGACCATGCGGCCCTGATGGACACGCGTGATGAACTGCGGCTGTGGGAGCAGTCCTCCTGGCCCGCCGACGACTTCACCGTCGCGGCGAACCGGGAGGACCTGGCGGGCATGGAGCAGCGGCACCGCGACCACAAGGCGTTCAGCTACACCGTGCGCGACCCGGACGACACCGAGTGCCTGGGCTGTGTGTACGTGTTCGACACGAGCGCGAAGTTCCTGGCGGAGTCGGCGGTGACGGCCCTCGGCGGTGACTCCTGGACCGACGTGGAGGCGGTCGTGTTCTTCTGGGTGCGCCGTTCGCGCATGGCGGACGGGCTGGACGCCCGCGTGCTCGCCGCGCTGCGCGCCTGGTTCGCGGAGGAGTGGCCGGTCGAGCGGACGGTGTTCGTCGCGAGCGAGCCGTTCGCACAGCAGGTCGGGCTGATCGAGGGTGCGGGGCTCGTGCGCGGGTTCGAGTATGTGGAGCCGGGGAAGCCGGGGCGGTTCCTGGCGTACAGCTAGCGGATCATCGCTCACGCCGGCGGCGCCACCGGCGCCTTCGGCGGCTTCGCATTCACCTTCCCGTCCACCGGCGCCGGCACGGTGCTCCCGTCGAGCGTCACCAGCGCCGGCAGCGGCTGGCCCAACGGCCCCGGCCACGGCTTCGGCGCCACCGGAGCCGGCCGCGGGCTCGGCGGGGTCGGCTGCGTGATCGTGCTGCCCGGGGCCGGCGGCACCGGCCTCCCGAGCCCCGGCTGCACCAGGTGCGCGAGCGAGGGCGCGTCGTCCACGCGCGGCACCCCGAACGTGCCGAGCCCGAGCAGGTCGCAGATCGTCTTCGGGATGGACGCGTGCGAGTGCCACTCCGGGTCGATCGCCTGGGTGACGGCGCCGCCGAACATGAGCAGCGGGATGCGCGATCCGCCGATGACCTGGAAGCCGTCCGGGTGCAGCGCGTCCGGCGCCGTCTCGATCGCCGGCGTCGGCACTGAGTCGGCGTAGCCTCCCCAGTCGTCCCAGGTCAGGATGAAGACCGTCTCGTCCCAGCCGCCGCCATCGATCACCGCCTGCACGCGCTGCCAGACCAGGCCCTGGCCCTTGGTCACGTAGTCGGGTGCGGGCGTCGCGGGCGGGTGCTCGTCGTAGCCGCCGGGAGACCAGACGTAGCAGACGTCCGGCAGCGTCCCGCCCTTCGCCATCGGGATGAACTGCGACGGCGGGTGCACCTCGCTCGACCCCGGCGCCGTGGACGTGGTCGTGTAGAACTTGACCGGGTAGCCGTCCTGGTCGGGGAACGCTCCCCAGCTCACGCCGGCCTTCTCGGCGACGCTGAAGATCGAGGGCAGGTCCCACACCGGGTGCGCGCCCACGAACGGCGGGTTCTTGAGCGTCGGCATCTGTCCGCCGACGGCCAGCATGTGGCCGGGCGTCGAGTTCGATCCGGAGCCGAAGTGGTGGTCGCTGAACACGAAGTTCTTGGCGAGCCAGCTGTAATAGGGGATGACCTGGTCGTTGTCGAGCTGCATCGGCTCGGCGGGATAGTCGCCCATCGCGTAGTGCACCCACGCGTTCCGGTCGTGGGGCTGGTCGAAGTCGGGGGCGCTGGTGCGCAGATTCCCATGATTGGCGACCTCGGCGCCCCACTCCGCGAGGGAGGGGAAGTAGAAGTCGGTTGTCTTGTTCTCCTGGATAAAGACGATCACGCGCTTCACCGCTGCCATGCGTCCCACGGAAGCACGCGGGTGGGCGACACGCCAGAGGGGATGGGGGCGATTCGCGCTACCCGGGGTAGTTGATCTTCGGTCCGCTATGACCGCGCTTGCGGCCGAACTCGTACGTCACGTCCTCGGGAATCTCGGACTGCTTGGCGACGAGCAAGTTGTCTCCGTACCTCGTCCACGGATGCTTCCCCGCCGTGATCGGCTCGGCGTCGACCGAGTCCGGGAGCAGAACGGCCACGATGGGGCCGTCGTCCAGCCGAGTGCTGGCGCCGGCAGCGGAAAGGTCGAGCCCGTTCGCCTCCACGTCCTTCGGAGCGCTGCACGCCGCCGCGGTCGTGACCTGCACGTCGAGGACGGTGACAAGGCAGATGTCGCCCGCGTGATCGACGCCTGTCCAGAACGACTTCGGTCCGTCCGACCCGAGCTTCCGCAGCGTGCTTCGGTCGATTCCTCCCGCGATCAGCCCTTCAGTGTCGACGCCCGCGGGGAACACCTCTGTCGGAGGGCCGAGCGCTCCGATCACCGAGCGCGGCTCGGGGCCGTTGGACGCGTACTTTTCGGCGGTCGCGCTGCTCATGCCGATCGATGCCCCTATCCCGACGGTGAGGAGGCCGGCCGCGCCTCCGACGAGGACGATCGCCCGCTTTCGGTGCGGTGTGAGCTGATCGCGAAGCACGTTACTCCAACACGCCGGTCTCTGCCGGCAATGTTCGTAGGTGGGCGGATGCCGGTTCCGGCTTGTTCGACACTGTCACGTTTCACGATCTTGTGTCAATATGTATAAGTCGATGTTTTAGGGAGACTCGTCCCTTACCGTAACATCCCCTTCATACCCACCGCCCCGTCGTCCGCGCCGGTCATCGACGCCAGCCCCCATACCTCCTCGATCGTCCGCAGCAGGGAGTAGTGCGTGAACGGCGTCCCGACGACGGTGTGTGCTCGCGCCGCCGGCCCCGCGAGCACGCACGCGACCACGTTGTCCGACGAATCCCCTTCATCGAACGTCACCACCAGGAGCGAGCGCTGCGTCGTGAACGCCGGCGACGCCAGGATCGCCGGGACGTTCGCCTTCAGCCACGCGTCGCCCGCCGCGACCGAGCAGTCGTGCATGTCGTCGCAGAGGTTCGGGCTGATGAAGGAGAACGCCGGAAGCGTCGCAGCCGACGCGAGGTCGCCGGCGAAGCGCGAATACGGGACGTCGTGCGCCGCGCAGTACGACGCGGAGCCCGTCACGCTCGGGAAGTACAGGAACGGGTTGTGCTTCACCGCGTACAGGCTGGTGTTCGCCGTCGTGCACGGCGACGGCATGCTCTCGGCGTACATCCGCCAGGAGCGGCCGGCGCGGTCCAGCTCCTCGGCGAGGTTCGGGCCGGTGACCAGGCAGGAGCCGCCGGGAGGGCAGTCGGTCGTGATCCCCGCGGTCGTCCCGCTCGTGAGCGCCAGGTAGTTCGGGAGGCTCGGGTGCGTGATCGCCGAGTACGCGGTGGCGAGCGCGCCGGTCCGCGCGAGCGAGGTCAGGTAGGGGGCCTGCGGGTCGCCGATGACGGATCCGGCCGGCTTGTTCTCGTCCACGATGACGACGATGTGCTGAATCGCGGTCGCGACGGCGGCCGGTGGCGTGGAGGGCGCAGGGCGCGTGGGCGCCGGGGTCGCGGCGGGCGCGCCTGTCGGCGTGGGCGCCGCGCCAGGTACGCACCCGGCGAGGACGAGCACGCCGGCGAGCGCGCACGCGGCCAGGGCTCTCCCGCTCATGGAAGTACCGTACGCCGGGCGAAGGAGGATCGGGCGACCCGATCCGTTCAGCCCAGCGGCCCCTCGCAGCTCTCCCGCAGCAGGACCGTCACCGGCAGCTCCGTGCTGACCGGGTCCAGGTCGGGGTCGGTGAGGCGGGCGACCATCGCGCGCACCGCCGCGCGGCCGAGCTCCAGCATCGGCTGCATCACCGTCGTCAGGCGCGGCTCCGATCGGGCGCCCTCGTCGATGCCGTCGAAGCCGGTGACGATGATGTCCTCCGGGACGCGCACGCCGGCCGGGCGCAGCGCGTCCAGGACGCCGAGCGCCATCTGGTCGTTGGCGCAGACCAGGGCCCGGGGAGGCTGCCGCGGGCGATCAGGTCTTCGGCGACGGCGCGGGCGCGCTCGCGGGAGAACTCGCCGTGCAGCACGGGGAGCGCCGTCGGGTTGATGCCGCGGCCCTCCAGCGCGTCCGCGAAGCCGCCGTAGCGCTCGGCGTCGTCGGGGGAGTCGAACGGGCCCGTCAGGTACACGGGGTCGCGGATGCCGTGGTCGTCGATCAGGTGCTCGGTGAGGGCGCGCATGCCCTCCCGGTTGCGCACCGTGAGGTGGTCGAAGTCGTCGCCGCGGCGCTGCCCGGCCAGGTAGACGACCGGGATGGTGTCGCCGATCCGCTTCAGGACGTCGTGCGGTGCGCTCTGCGCGATGACGGCGAGGCCGTCGACCTTCCCTGCGAGATCGTTCAGCGTGAGCTCGAGCCCCTCGGGCGTGCGGCCTCGGCCGACGCAGATCATCAGCGAGAAGCCCTGCCGCCACGCCTCCAGCTCGCAGCCGCGCAGCACTTCCTCGAAGTACAGGTTGGCCGCGTTGCCGTGGTCGGGCGTGGCGGGGTCGCGCCGGACCTCCACCGTTCCGGTGTCGCTGACCACCGGGTCGCTGAGGTCCTGGACCGCGTCCACGCCGGGCAGGAACAGCCCGAGCACACCGGTGCGGCGGGCCGCGAGACCGCGGGCGCTTCCGCTCGGCACGTACCGCAATTCGCGCACCGCGGCGAGCACCCGCTCCTGAGTGGAAGCGCGTACATCGGAGGGTCGGGTGAGGACGCGGGACACCGTCGCGATGGACACTCCCGCGTGCGCGGCGACATCATACACCGTCGGTTTTCTCGCCACGTTTCCCCCCGAGTTCGTCTGTGAATCCGTTGTCAGGATCTCATTGTGACACGGGGAAACTTGTTTCGGGTGGGGTTGAAAGACGTTCCGTATGCGCTTACAGTGACGGAGCACCAAGTCATCGTCGACTGAAGGGACCACACCGCGATGAAAATGTCCAGGACGCGCCTCCAGCGTTCGCTCGTCGCCCTCGCCGCCGCCGCGTCATTGCTCGCGATGAGCGCCTGCAGCCTCCAGACCTCCGGGTCGAACAGCAACTCGGGAGCCAGCGGCTCGCTGCTCTTCGGGGCGGACGGCGGAAACCCGACGTTCGTACGCAACTTCAACCCGTTCTCGCCGAACACGCGCACCGGCGCGCACTACATGTACGAGCCCCTCCAGGTCGTGAACTCCATCGACGGCAAGGCCACGCCGTTCCTCGCGACGGGCGACAAGGTCGTCGACCCGAAGACGATCCAGTACACGATCCGCAAGGGGGTGAACTGGTCGGACGGCACGCCGTTCACCCCGGCGGACGTCGTCTACACGTTCGACCTCATCAAGAAGACCTCCGCGCTCGACCTGCTCGGCCAGTGGCAGAACATCGACACGATCAGCTCGTCCGGCGACACGGTGACGTTCCACCTCAAGGCGCCGAACGTCCCGGCCGCCGGCATCATCGACCAGCAGATCATCGTTCCCGAGCACATCTGGAAGTCCGTGAAGGACCCGGTGACCTGGGCCAACGAGAAGCCGGTCGCAACCGGCCCGTACACGGTCGGCACCTTCGCGCCGAACCAGTACACGATGGTGAAGAACACCAAGTACTGGCAGGCCGACAAGGTCGCGGCGGAGAAGCTCGTGCTGCCGGCCTCCAACACCGGCCTCCAGCTCGTCAAGGGCGGCTACGACTGGGCCTACTCGTTCATCGACAACGTGGACAAGACCTGGGTCGGCGCGAACAAGCAGCACAACAAGTACTGGTTCCCGCCCGGCGGCACCATCTCGCTGATGCCGAACCTGACCAAGGCCCCGTTCAACAATCTGGACTTCCGGATGGGCCTCAGCTACTCCCTCGACCGCGACAAGATCGCGCAGGACGCCGAGGAGGGCTACGTGAAGGCCGCGGGCCAGAACGGCCTGCTGCTGCCGAACGCGCAGTCGTGGCTGAACTCGTCGCTGCCGAACCAGGGCATGATCTCGCAGGACACCCAGAAGGCGCTCGCGTCGTTCGCCAAGGCGGGCTACACGCAGAAGGGCGGCAAGCTCGTCGACGCCTCCGGTCAGCCGCTCCAGGTCACGATCACCACGCCGAACGGCTACACCGACTGGCTGCGCGGAGTGCAGGCCGTCCAGCAGCAGCTGCAGGCCATCGGGATCACCGTGACGATCGACCAGCCGCAGCCGGCCGCGTACACGCAGGCGCAGAACAACGGCGACTTCCAGCTCCTGATGGGCGCGTTCGGCGGCGCCGGCAGCGTCTACCAGGATTTCAACACCCTGATGAGCAGTGAGTTCGCCAAGCCGGTCGGCACGTCGGCCTCCGGCAACTTCGAGCGGTTCAGCGACCCGCAGGCGGACAGCCTGCTGCAGCAGCTCCGCTCGGCCACCTCGACGAGCGACCAGAAGAAGTACATCGACCAGCTCCAGGAGGTCATGTACAACAAGATGCCCGTCATCAGCATGTTCTACGGCGGCCTGTGGGGCCTGTTCAGCGACAAGAGCTTCACCGGCTGGCCGAGCGAGAGCGACCCGTACGCGACCCCGGCCACCTGGACCGAGAACTCGCTGCTGATCCTCACCCACCTCACGAAGGCGAAGTGATCGCCGGCCGGTCGCGGGCGATGTCCGCGACCGGCCCCGATCCCGCCAGCCCGAACACGGAAAGGAGGTCGTCGTGCGCTATCTGCTCGGAAAGCTGGGACTCTTCGTCCTCACCCTCTGGGCGGCCGTCACGGTCAACTTCATCCTGCCGCGACTGATGCCCGGCTCGCCCGCGGACGCGGCGATCGCCAAGCTCAGCCAGAACGGCCCGGTGTCGCCCGCGATGCGCGCCTCGATCGAAGCCCAGCTCGGCGTGCCGACCGGCAGCCTGTGGGACCAGTACGTGACGTACCTGGGCCAGATCGTCCACTTCGACTTCGGGCCGTCGTTCAGCTACTTCCCGCAGTCCGTCTCCAGCCTCATCGGCGCGGCGCTGCCCTGGACGCTCGTCCTGGTCGGCACGGTGACGATCCTGGCGTTCGTGCTCGGCACGCTGCTCGGCGTGCTGGCGGCGTGGAAGCGCGGGACCGCCTTCGACACCATCCCGACCGTCGGCGGGCAGTTCCTCTCCGCGTTCCCGTACTTCTGGATCGCGCTGCTGCTGCTGTTCTTCCTCGGCTACGTGGCCGGCTGGTTCCCCACCAGCGGCGCGTACTCGCAGACGGCGACGCCGAACTGGAGCTGGGACTTCTTCACCGATGCGCTGTACCACGGCATCCTCCCCGGCCTGACGATCCTGCTGACCGCGTTCGGCGGCTGGATCATCGGGATGCGCAACACGATGGTGAACACGCTCGGCGAGGACTACGTGACCTTCGCGGAGGCCAACGGGCTCCGCACGCGCACCGTCGCCCTGCGCTACGCCGCCCGCAACGCGCTGCTGCCGCAGTTCACGTCGTTCGGCATGGTGCTCGGCGGCGTGGTCGGCGGCTCCCTCCTGGTGGAGACCGTCTTCGCCTACCCGGGCGTGGGCCTCCTCCTCTTCCACGCGGTGACCAACCAGGACTACCCGCTGATGCAGGCGCTGTTCCTCATCATCACGGTGAGCGTCCTGATCGCGAACTTCCTCGTGGACATCCTGTACGGCGTGCTCGACCCGAGGACCAGACGATGACGCAGAAGGAACCCACCATGACGCAGACTCCGACGACCTCGCACGTCCGGGCCACCGAGCTTGCCGCTGCGGAGAACGATCGCAAGGGCTGGAACCCGCTGCGCGTCGTCGGCCGCGCGTTCGGGACGGTGTGGTCCGAGCCCAAGGCGCGCTTCGGCATCGTGCTGCTCGCGCTCTTCATCCTGATGGCGATCTTCGCGCCGTTGCTCGCGCCCTATGACCCGCACGACACGTCGTTCCCGCACAGCCAGGACGGCAGCGCCGCGCACCTGCTCGGCACCACCGGCGTCGGCCAGGACGTCCTGTCCCAGCTCATCTGGGGCGCCAGGGTGTCCGTCTCGGTCGCGCTGATCGCCGGCGTGCTGAGCACGATCGTCGCGATCCTGGTCGGGCTGAGCTGGGGCTACGTCCGCGCGTTCTGGGGCGAGGGGGTCGGCTTCGTCGTCAACCTGTTCCTCGTCATCCCGTCGCTGCCGCTCATGATCGTGATCGCCGCCTACCTGCACAACGGCGGCATCGCCGTGATCGTGTTCGTCGTGGTGGTGACGGGCTGGGCGTGGGGAGCCCGCGTGCTGCGCTCGCAGACGCAGACCCTCCGCTCCCGCGACTTCGTCACCGCGGCGAAGTTCAGCGGCGAGAGCCCGAGCCGGATCGTGTTCCGGGAGATCCTGCCGAACATGACCTCGCTGATCGTCGCGAGCTTCTTCGGCGCGGCGACCGCGGCCATCCTCGCGGAGGCCGGCCTGGAGTTCCTGGGCCTCGGCGACCCGAACACGGTGAGCTGGGGAACGATGCTCTTCTGGGCGCAGAACAGCAACGTGCTGCTCACCGGCCAGTGGGTGCAGCTCTTCGCGCCCGGCTTCATGATCGCGCTGTTCGCCGTGTCCATGACGTTCATCAACTTCGGGGTCGACGGGCTGAGCAATCCCCGTCTGCGTGAGAGGAAGGCCGCACGATGAGCCTGCTGAAGGTCGAAGACCTGTCCGTCGTCTACGACGAGGGCAAGGGCCGGTCGTTCGAGGCCGTGAAGAAGGTGAGCTTCGAGCTCGGCCAGGGCGAGTTCGTCGGGCTCGTCGGCGAGTCGGGCTCCGGCAAGTCGACGCTCGGGTTCGCGCTGACCCGGCTGTCCAAGCCGCCGGCGCGGATCGCGGGAGGCCGCATCCTGTTCGACGGCACCGACATCGCCGCGCTCTCCATCGAGGAGGTGCGCACCCAGCGCCAGGGCGGTTTCGCGATGGTGCTGCAGTCGGGCATGAACGCGCTCAACCCGGTGCGCACCATCCGCAACCACTTCCTCGACATCTTCGCCGCGCACGGGCACGTGCCACCGCGGGCGCGCGTTGCCCGCGCCGAGGAGCTCATCGCGAAGGTGGAGCTGCCGGAGTCGACGCTCTCCCGCTACCCGGGCGAACTGTCCGGCGGGATGCGCCAGCGCGTCTCGATCGCGCTCGCGCTGGCCCTGGAGCCGCGGCTGATGGTGTTCGACGAGCCGACCACGGCGCTCGACGTGCTCGTGCAGCACGCCGTGATGAACACCATCCGCCAGCTCCAGGCGTCGGAGAACTTCACCGCGATCCTGATCAGCCACGACCTCGGCGTCGTGCTGGAGGCGACGCAGCGTGTGCTCGTCATGCACGACGGCGTGATCGTGGAGGACGCCCCGAGCGAGCGCATCCTGAACGCGCCGGAGCACCCGTACACGCAGATGCTGCTGAGCCACTATGGGGACCCTCGGGCCGCCGAGGTGACCGTGCCCGGGCTGGAGCGGCGGCAGGAGGGCGCGGCTCGGCCGGCGCCGGTCACCAGCGCGGTCGCGGGAGCCCGCGCCGCCGGCAACGCGGCCAGGCAGCGCATCGGCGCGCGTTCGCCGATCGTGGTCTCGAACCTCACGAAGGTCTACCCGAAGGGTCGCCGCGGCAGTGCGACGCGCGCCGTCGACGACGTGTCGTTCACCCTGGAGCCCGGCATGTCGATGGCGCTCGTCGGCGCCAGCGGCAGCGGCAAGTCCACCATCGCCAAGATGATCACCGGCGTGGAGGGGCCGACCTCCGGGACGATCCAGTTCGGCGACGCCCGCATCGACACCCTCCGCGGCCGGCGCGCGCTGAAGCAGCTCCACTCCGAGGTGCAGATGGTGTTCCAGGACCCGTACGCGGCGCTGAACCCGCTGCACACCGTGGAGTACATCCTGACCAGGCCGGTCGAGAACTTCACCGGCCTGCGCGGCAACGCCGCCCGGATGCGCGTGCTGGAGCTTCTGGAGACGGTCGGCCTCACGCCGGTCGAGAAGTTCGCCACCCGGCTGCCGCACCAGCTCTCCGGCGGCCAGCGTCAGCGGGTGGTCATCGCCCGCGCGCTCGCCAGCGACCCGCAGGTGATCATCGCCGACGAGCCGGTCTCGATGCTCGACATGTCGCTGCGCGCCGGCGTCCTCGCACTGCTGGAGGAGCTGCGCCGCACCCGGGGCGTGTCCATGCTCTACATCACCCACGACCTGCTCAGCGCGCGGCTCGTCACCGACCGGATCATGGTGCTCGACAAGGGCGTCGTGGTCGAGCGCGGCGACACCGCCGAGGTGCTGCAGCGCCCGCAGGACGACTACACGGTGCGGCTGCTCGACGCCGTGCCGACGCCGTCGCGCGGCTGACCGATCCCCGACTTCCATCCACAACGACGAAGGAGAACTCTGTGCTCACCTTTCCCGACGGCTTCCTCTGGGGCGCCGCGACCGCCGCGCACCAAGTGGAGGGCAACAACGTCAACAGCAACTGGTGGGTCATGGAGCACACCCCCGGCACGACGATCGTGGAGCCGAGCGGCGACGCCGCCGACCACTACAACCGCTACCCGGAGGACCTCCGGCTGCTCGCCGACGCCGGCCTGAACAGCTACCGCTTCTCGGTGGAGTGGGCCCGCATCGAGCCGGAGCGCGGCTTCGTCTCGCGCGCCAACCTCGACCACTACCGGCGGATGATCGACGCCTGCCTCGACGTCGGCCTGGAGCCGGTCGTGACGCTGATGCACTTCACCGTGCCGCGCTGGATGGACCAGGCCGGATTCTGGCGCAACCCGGAGGCGCCCGACCTGTTCGCGCGCTACACCGAGACCGTGCTGCCGATCCTGGAGGACGGCGTGCGCTACGTGTGCACGATCAACGAGCCGAACATCGCGGCGATGCTGGCCGGAGGGGAGAAGGCGGAGAACCTGGTCGCCTACGGCCTCCCGAACCCCGACCTCCACGTCGCCGACGCGCTGCTGGCGTCACACAGGCGCTCCCGCGAGGTGCTGTCGTCGGTCCCCGGCCTGCAGAGCGGCTGGACCATCGCCACGCAGGACTTCATCCCGACCGACGAGCCGGGCTCCGCCGAGATGCTGCACGAGTACGGCTACCCGCGCGACGACTGGTACCTGGAGGAGTCCGCGGACGACGACTTCGTCGGGGTTCAGGCCTACACCCGCACCTTCATCGGGCCGGAGGGTCCCCGCCCGGTGGCGGAGGACGCCGAGACGACGCTGACCGGCTGGGAGTACTTCCCGCAGGCCGCCGCCGACGGCATCCGCTCGGCGTGGGAGAAGAGCGGGCACACGCCGATCATGGTGACCGAGAACGGCATCGCGACCTCCGACGACAGCCGCCGCATCGACTACACCGAGGCGTCGCTGCGCGCCATCCACGAGACCATCGCCGAGGGGGTGGACGTGCGCGGCTACCTGCACTGGAGCGCCCTCGACAACTATGAGTGGGCCAGCGGGTACCGGCCGACGTTCGGGCTCATCGGCGTCGACCTGGAGACCTTCGAGCGCACGCCGAAGCCGTCCCTCGGCCGGCTGGGCTCGATCGCGCGGCAGAACGGGCTGTGAGCGCGGTGCCCGGGCTCCCGACCCGGCTGGCGGGCTCGCGCATCCTGATCGACGGCGAGCCCCGGATGGTGCTCGCCGGCGAGGTGCACTACTTCCGGGTGCCCCGGGACGAGTGGGCGGACCGCCTCGTGGCCGCCCGGGAGGCCGGCCTCAACGCCGTCGCGTCGTACATCCCGTGGATCTGGCACGAGCTCCCCGACGGCACCATCGACCTGACCGGGGCGACCCGGCCCGAGCGCGACCTGGGCGCCTTCATCGACCTCTGCGCCGAGCACGGGCTGTGGTTCATCGCGCGGCCGGGACCGTTCCAGATGGCGGAGTTGAAGAACGAGGGCATCCCGTTCCGCGTGCTGCGCGAGCATCCCGAGCTGCGTCAGCTCGGCTGGGACGGGGAGCCCGGATCGACGCACTCGCTCGACTACCTGGCCCCGGCGTTCCTGGCCGAGTCGTCGGCCTGGTTCGACGCCGTCCTCCCGGTGATCGCGGCGCGGCTGCGCGAGCACGGCGGCCCGGTGATCGCGGTGCAGGTGGACAACGAGGTCGGGATGCTCGACTGGGTGTCGAACACCCCGACGCTCACCGACGACGCGCTGCGGGCGTTCGCGCAGTGGTCGGGGGAGACGACGAACCCGCGCACGGGGGCGGCGCACACCGATGCGGAGCTCGCGCTGCACCAGCAGCTCGGCCGGTTCGTGCGCAGCCGCTACGCCGCCTACCTGCAGCGCCTGGAGGGCTGGGCGCGGGACGCCGGGATCACCGCGCCGCTGCTCGTCAACATCCACGGCACCGACGCCGGCCGCGGGCTGACGTTCCCGATCGGGGTCAGCCAGCTCGCGCAGGCCTACCGCGGCCGGCCCGGCGTCGCCGCGGGGACCGACATGTACCTGGGCGAGCTCACTGTGACCGACGCCGCCGACCTCTACGTCGCCAACGCGTTCACCGCCGCGGTGAACGACTCGGACCAGCCGCTCACCGCGCTGGAGTTCGACGCGGGCAGCGGGGACTACAGCGAGGACCTCGCGCGGCTCGTCTCGCCGGAGGCGACCGTCCTCAAGACGCTGCTCGACGTGGCGCAGGGCACCCGGCTGATCAACTACTACCTGTTCGCGGGCGGGATCAACCCGCTGCTCGACGAGCCGGTGGGCGACGGCAACGACCGCATCTCCTTCACGGGCGAGCGGCACGGGTTCGCCGCGCCGATCGGGCCGGAGGGCGCACCGTCCGCGGGCCTCGACGGCGTCGTGGAGGCGGCGCGCACCGTGACGGAGCACGCCGGATTGTTCGCGACGGCGACGCAGCTCACCGACGACCTGGTGCTCGGCTTCGTCGCCGACCACTACCTCACCGAGTACCGGCATCCGGCGGCCACCCGTCGCGCGGAGCAGGTGCGCGACCGCGAGCTGCACCGCGGCCTCGGCGTGCGGCAGACCCTCGCCCGCGCGCTCGTGTTCGGCGGCTGGAGCTTCCGGGCGCTCGACCTCCAGGCCGCCGCCGGCAGCGACGAGGCGTGGAGCGCGGGCGCGCCTGCCGACAGCCGCGACGGGCGGGACCGCGAACTCATCGTCCTGGCGACGGGACGCGAGCTCGGCCGCGGCGTGCAGGAGTTCCTGGCACGGCACCTCGCGACGGGAGGCCGGCTGCTGCTCGCCGGCGACCTCCCCGCCGAGGACGCGGACGGCTCGGCGTGCACCGTCCTCGCCGACGCGCTCGGCCTGAGCAGCGCGGGCGTCGTGGTGGAGAGCATGCACGCGGACCGGCCGTACTTCCCGAGCGTGCGCGCGGCCGGTCCGCTCGTCGAACACGGAGCGCGGGAGGTCCGCGTGACGCGCGCCCAGCTCCTCGCCGGGGAAGGCGAGCCGCTGCTCCGGGAGACCGGGAGCGGGCTTCCAGCGGCGATGCGCGTCGAGGCGCCCGGCGGCGGGGTCGGCGTGGTGCTCGGGGCCGACTACCCGGTGCACGCCGGGTTCTGGCGGTCGCTGCTGGAGTCGCTCGGTGTGAAGCCGCGGCTGGAGCTCGGGGCCGATCGGCCCGGGGCGATCGGCGTCCCGATCGCGAGTGAGGAGGCGGCCGCGGTGGTCGTGGTCAACGTCGCGCCGTACCCGGTGACGCTTCGTCCTGTGCTCGATGGCGTCGCGGTAAGCGCCGGGCCCGTGGTGCTTCCGGCGCGTGGGCACCGGGTCCTTCCCGTGTCGTAGCACCGCCCGCGGGTGAAGTTCTCGCCCGGCTGTTGCGCCGCGGCACCCTCGATGCCACTATTTACTGAACGATCGGTAAGGAACGAGGAGGTTCCGTGGGTGGTGCGCACATGAGCTCAGAGCCGCTGCGGCCCATGATGCTCCGGGACCGCGCCTCCGCGGCCCTCGGCATGGTGGTCGAGAAGGACGAGCCGGGCGAGGCGGTCGTCGCCATGACGGTCCGCGAGGACATGACGAACGGCTTCGCCATCACGCACGGCGGCCTGGTGTTCGCGCTTGCCGACACCGCCTTCGCCATCGCCTGCAACGAGGACGAGCGGGTGACCGTCGCCGCCGGCGCCGACATCACCTTCCTCAAGTCCACCCGGGCCGGTCAGACCCTCACCGCGCGCGCCGTGCGCCGCACCGTGGTCGGCCGCAACGGCGTCTACGACGTCACCGTGACCGACGAGACCGGCGACGTCGTCGCGGAGTTCCGCGGCCGCTCGCTCACCACCAACCGGTCGGCCGTCGAGCACGGCAACGCCGCCGAATGACCCCGTAAGGACACCATGTCGACGACGACACCGGCCCCCGCCGCCCCCGACCTGACCGAGATCGACCCCGTGGCGATCGGCCGCGACGAGCTCCGCGACCTCCAGTTGAAGCGGCTGCAGTGGACGGTGCGGCACGCCTACGAGAACGTCCCGCTCTACCGCGCGAAGTTCGACGCCGCCGGTGTCGGCCCCGACGACATCCGCACGCTCGACGACGTCGTGCGCCTCCCGTTCACGACGAAGGAGGACCTGCGCTCGACGTACCCGTTCGGGATGTTCGCGGTGCCGATGGACGAGGTGCGCCGCATCCACGCCTCGTCCGGGACGACCGGGCGGCCGACCGTGGTCGGGTACACGCAGGGCGACCTCGAGCGCTGGGCCGGCCTGGTCGCGCGCTCGCTCCAGGCCGCGGGGGTCGCTGCCGGCTGGAGGGTCCACAACGCCTACGGCTACGGGCTGTTCACCGGCGGCCTCGGCGCGCACGCCGGCATCGAGCGGCTCGGCGCGACGGTCATCCCGATGTCCGGCGGCCAGACCGCGCGGCAGGTGCAGCTCATCCACGACTTCGAGCCGGACGCCATCATGTGCACGCCGAGCTACCTGCTGACCATCGCGGACGCCATCGAGGCCGCCGGGCTCGACCCGCGCGGTACGTCGCTGAAGGTCGCGATCCTCGGCGCGGAGCCCTGGACGAACGAGCTCCGCCGCGAGATCGAGCACCGCCTCGGCCTCGACGCGGTCGACATCTACGGGCTCAGCGAGGTGATGGGGCCGGGCGTCGCGAGCGAGTCGGTGGTCACGAAGGACGGCCCGCACGTCTGGGAGGACCACTTCCTGCCGGAGGTCATCGACCACGAGACCGGCCTGCCCGTGGCCGACGGGACGACCGGCGAGCTGGTCTTCACGTCGCTGACCAAGGAGGCGTTCCCGGTCATCCGCTACCGCACGCGAGACCTCACCCGGCTGCTGCCCGGCAGCGCATACCCGGCGCTCCGCCGCATCGAGAAGATCACCGGCCGCGACGACGACATGATCATCCTGCGCGGCGTCAACCTGTTCCCGACGCAGATCGAGGAGCTGGTGCTCGGCATCGAGACGCTGACGCCGCACTTCGTCCTCGAACTGCGCAAGGACGGCCGGATGGACGCGCTCACCGTGCGCATCGAGCGTCATCCCGAGCTCGACCGCGAGGTCTGCGAGGCCGCTGCGCAGGTGCTCCGGCAGAAGATCAAGGTGCACATCGGCACGACCGTCGACGTGGTGCTCGCCGAGCCGGGCGAGCTGCCGCGCAGCGAGGGCAAGTACAAGCGGGTGTACGACTACCGCTGACCCTGCCGACGTCGGACGGCGGCGGCTCCACGGCCGGGGCTGGTCTCCGCTTCAGTTCGCGCGGTCGGCCGGCAGGAACACGCCGAGCGCGCGGGCGACGCGCCGCAGTGTCTGCTTGAGCTGGTCGAGCTCCGCGTCGTCCAGCCCGAAGTCGACCGCGGCCTCCGCGTCGAGGGTCTCGCGCTGGACCGTGTGGAGGAGCTCGGCGCCGGCCGGCGTGAGGGAGACGTCGAGCCGCCTCCCGTGCACGGTGCTCTGCGTGCGGCTGACCAGCCCGCGCTCCAGGAGGCGTGCGATCGCCGCAGACATCGACTGCGCGGTGACGCCGGAGCGGTCGGCGAGCTGCGCGCCGGTCAGGGTGCCGGGGTGCTCGACGTCGAGCTGGGCGAGCGCGGAGAGCTGGGCGGGGGTGAGCCCGTACGTGCGCAGGCGTTGGTCGAGCCGCTGCGCGAGCGCGCCGTCGATGCGGCGGACGAGATAGGTCAGCCGGTCGCCGAAGTCGCGCGGGCCGTGGAGGTTCTGCTCGGGCATGGCTTACACTGTATCAGTCAACTTATATAAGTTGGCTGATACAGACAGGAGCTCGCCATGACTTTCGCATCCGTCCGCTTCCCCACCGACGACGTCCCCGGCCTCGTCGCGTTCTACGAACAGGCCCTCGGCATCCCCGCGCAGTGGGCGAACGACCAGTTCGCCGAACTCGTGACCTCCCGGGGCACGATCGCGATCAGCGCCACCGCGTTGACGGACCGCTTCGCCGCCGCGTCCGTGACCCCGCGCTCGAACAGCGGGCTGATGCTGGAATTCCTGGTCGACGACGTCGACGCCCAGCGCGACCGCATCGCGGAACTGGCGGGCGGCCTCGTCATGGAGCCGACCACCCTGCCCTGGGGCAACCGCTCCATGCTGTTCCGCGACCCGGACGGGACGGTGATCAACTTCTTCACCCCGGTGACGCCGGAGGCGGTGGCGCGCTTCGGAGAACGGTAGGGCGCCACCGCCCTCGCCCCTAGCGCGCCACGAGCAACGAGTGGGAGACGTTGCCGCTCGCGCCCGCGGTCCACGACGTGCGAGCGCCGGACGAGATGAGCCACGCGCCGCTGTCGCGGGGCCAGATCACGTCCGCCTTGCGGTCGCCGTTCAGGTCGGCGAGCTGCAACTCGGCGGCGGGGACGTCCGCCAGCACACCCTTGTCCCACGAGGATGCGGCGCCGTACGAGACCCACCAGCGTCCGTCCGTCGAGCTCGGCCACAGGACGTCGGTCGTGCCGTCGCCGTCCACGTCGCCGAACTTCAGCTGCGCCACGGGCACATCGGCCTTCACGGTCCTGCGCCACGGGCTCGCCCCGCCGTCGGAGATCAGCCACGAGCCATCCGGGTGCGCGTAGAAGATGTCGGCCTTGCCGTCGCCGTTGAAGTCGCCGATGCGGATGTCCTTGTTGGGCACTCCGGCCACGGGCAGCCGCTTCCATGCGGAGGTGCCGCCGGAGGAGACCCACCATTCGGCCTTGTCCGGGTGGGCCCAGAACACGTCCGCCTTGCCGTCGCCGTCGAAGTCGCCGAGCTGGAGGTCCTCGCCGCGTGCGCCCCCACCGTCGGCGAGGGTGGTCCACGACGAGGTCCCGGAGTAGGAGACCCGCCAGCGGCCCGCATCGTCCGGCCAGAACACATCGGCGACCCCGTCGCCGTTGAAGTCGGCGAACTGCATCCGATCGAGCGGGATGTTGCCCGTGGCCAGCGAACGCCACCCGCTGGTCCCGCCGGCCGAGATCTGCCAGCTGCCGTTCGGGTGCGCGAAGAAGACGTCGGCCGCGCCGTCGCCGGTGAAATCGGTGCTGTTGGCCGTGCGGGGAATCGGGCAGCCGTCGTAGATCGCGTAACCGGCGTCGGACGGGCACGCATCGGACGAGTCGGGTATCCCGTCCTTATCGGAGTCCGCGGGAGGCGCAGGTGGTGTGCTCGTCACGTTCAGGCCGTGGGAGTGGCCTCGGTAGTCGGCGTGCTGATGGTTGCAGGTATCGTCGAAGGTCACGAAGTACGGCGAGTCGAGATTGACCGAACTGCAGAATTTCTGTCCCATATGGGCGCCGGCGTTCACCTGCGGCACGATCGCCTTCATGACGGCGCGCAGCCGGAACGTCGCCGTGTCGTTGCCGTTGACCTTCCCGTCTCCGGTCCGGTCGATGTCCATGGCTGTCGTGGACATGTAGCCGTCGCTGTCCCAGGTCTTCACGCAGTGCGGCGAGTCCGACGGGCAGAAGTTCGAGCCGTCGTGCGCGCAGGCGCGGTTCAGGTCGGTCACCCGCACGCTGCCCGTGTGCTTGATGACAGCGATCAGGGTCTGCAGGGCCCGCTTGTCCACGCGGCACTCCTCTCTGAGCGTGCCGGTGGCCAACGGCTGGATCTCATCGCGGATGATCGAGCCGGTGGTGATCGTCGCCTCTGTCAGCCTTCCGGCGGCGTGGTACTCCATCAGGGCGCTCGCCGCGGCCTGCGGCGTTGCGGGGAGGTCGCGCGTCGCGCACGCGATGTCGCAGTCCGCCGACGCCGCGACGGGCACGGCGAAGAACCCGCAGATCATCAGGATCGCGACTCCGAACGCTCCGAGGAGCTTGGCGGCGAGGATTCGTGGATTGCGCACACGAGGGCGGCCTTTTGTAACATTCACTGGTGAAGAATATCAATAAAGCATCACCGATGATTACCATCCTGGTGGCCGCGAGCTGCCTCCTGCTCGCCGGCTGCGGGCCGGACGCGACGTCTCCTCAGAGCGACCGCACGACGACACCGGGCTCCACCCGGCACCCCGAGCGCGGGAAGTCAGCGTCTCCGACGGAGCCCCGCGCGGACACGGCTCCCGACGCCGAGGGCAGCGTCTACGGAGGCGAACCGGTCGCGCAGATTCGAACGGCCTGCGCGCTCTTCGCGGCCACGTTCGGGCAGAAAGCGGCCGAGAGGTTTCCGAACGAGCGGAAGGCCGCCGAGCTCGCGCAGGCGGCCGCGCGGGAGGACGGTCAGTGGGAGACGATCGCCGAGTACATGACGCGCATCCTGGACGTCGGCGAGCGCATCAATCTGCCGGGCGGCGCACCGGTGAGTGTGGAGGAGTCCAACGCCGCGAATCAGGCGGTCGCCGACCTGCGCGACCTGTGCCTCGCGGCCGGGGCGGAATTCGCCCTGCCGGCCGATTAGGAGCGGAGCCCTACAACCCCTCCGCCACCGCCGCCGCCGCGTGCAGCCACGCCCGCCGTGTCCGCGGCGCGAGCGTGTCGAACGCCAGTCGCCCGCCGTGCATCTCCGGGTCGAACGGGATGGTGACCGCGCGGCGGGCCAGCGGCTCGAAGCCCTTGGCGACACGGGTCACGTTCGACTCCGGCCCGGTGCGCTCCGACTGCGACACGATCACGACCGCGTCGCGCGCCAGCCGGGCCGACTGGGCGTCGCGCTGCATGAGGGCCTCCAGCAGCAGGGCGCCGGCCTCCGCATGCTCGCCGAGCGCCGTCGTCGCGATGACGAGCTGGTCGGTGTGGTCGATCATCCGGAGCCAGCGCTCGGCGGACTCGTCGTTTCCGCTGTCGATGATCACCAGGCGGTAGAACTTCGTGGCCACCTGGTGGAGGCGGTCGAAGTCGGCGCTGGAGATGCGCTGCTGGGTCGCCAGCATCGTCGGGTTCGAGCGCAGCACGTCGTACTTGTCCGCGTTCTGGTGGTGCACGAAGTGGCCGATGTCGGCGCTGCGGGCGCCGGCCGAGAGGAGTTGATCGGCGGCGGGGAGCAACGACTGCAGGGTGGCGTCATGGTCGTCCTGCTCGGTGCGCCAGCCGAGCGTGCCTCGCGTCTCGTTGTTGTCCCAGGCGAGCACGCCGGAGCCGCCGTTGCGGGCGAACACGGCCGACAGCAGGGCGGTGGTCGGTGTCTTGTTGGCGCCGCCCTTCCCGTTCACGATCGCGATGGTGCGCGGGCCGGCCCAGTGCCGGCTCACGGACTCCAGCTCCTCGCGCTCCTTCAGCTCCGCCGACGACGGCGACATGGGGATGCCCGCGCGGGAGAGCGCACCGCGGACGCCGGAGCGCGCAAGGTCGGGGCGCGGCTTCTCGACGTGGAGGAACGACCTCCGCTCGGGCGCGCGCGGCACCAGCTCGACGGGCTCGGGAGGGGTGACGGGGGACGGGTTCACCGGCCGGGACGGGGCCTCGGTCTGGGCGGACGGCAGCGGGACGGGCGCCGTCGACGTCGGCGAGCCGAGCAGGTCGTTGAAGGGCGCCGTCGCCGGCTCCGGGTCCCGCGCGGCGGCGCCGAGAAGGTCGTTGAACGCCGTCGGCTCGGGATGCCGTGCGGCCTCCCGCACATCGGCGAACGGCACGGGCTCGGCCATGCTCTCGGCGGCCAGCTCCTCCTCGTCGCCGATGGAGCCGTCCGGGTGCACGACCAGCAGCCAGTCGCCCTCCTCGTCGGAGACCGTGAGCTGCACCGGGTGCCCGGCGCGCGCGGCGATCTGACCGACCCGGCCGAGGACGACCTCGCGCAACTGCTCGGTGGTCGGCTCGGAGAACCACTCCGGCGATCCGTCGACCAGCAGTTCGCCGGTCGCGTCCGGGTCGAGGCGCACGCTGAGGTGCGGTGACAGGGGCAGGTTGAGGGCCACGGGACTCCTTCCGCGGTCCGCGCGCAGGAGAACGCAGACCGAAGGTGGACAGTAGACCGGTCGAGCCACCACGTCCACCGGCGTCCAGCGGACTATCAGGAGCCGAGGGGCACGTAAACGCCCCTAAAACCGAGTTTTAGGGGCGTCTACGTGCCCTTCGATCAGTGGATCGCGACCGGGTCCGCCTCTGCCGGTGCGGGGGCGGCTTCCGCCACCGCCGGCCGCCGCCGCCGGTACAGCAGCGCCGACAGCACGGCGCCGAAGGCGAAGAAGCCCGCGCTCCACCAGTACGCGGTCGAGTAGCTGTGCACCGCCGCCTCCTGGAGGACGTGCGGCGTCGGCGGCAGGTGCGCCGACAGGTAGTCGGTCAGCGCGGTCGCGGCGAGCGTGTTGAGCAGGGCGGTGCCGATCGAGCCGCCGACCTGCTGGCTCGTGTTCACCAGGGCCGAGGCGACGCCGGCGAAGTGGCGGTCGACGCCGAGGGTGGCCGTCTGGATGGCCGGCGGCATGATCGAACCCATGCCGACGCCCATCACCATGAGGGCGGGGAGGATCTCGGTGCCGTAGTTCGCGGTCACGCCGAGGCGGGTGAGCAGCAGCATCCCGGAGCCCGCGATCACCATTCCGATCGGCACCATGACCTTCGGGCCGAACTTCGGCAGGAACAGGTTGGTCGAGAACTGTGCGGCGATGACCAGCATGACGATCATCGGCAGGAAGGCGAGGCCGGTCTGGATGGGCGTGAACTTCAGGGTCGTCTCGAGGTAGTAGGTGACGAACAGGAAGATGCCGAACATCCCGGATCCCGCGATGAGGATCGAGCTGTAGGAGGCGCCGCGGTTGCGGTCGAGCACGATCGGCAGCGGCAGCAGCGGGTGGGTCGCGCGGCGCTGCCACAGCACGAAGGCGATCAGCAGCACGCCGGACGCTGCAAGGAAGCCCCAGGTCAGCGGCGAGTCCCAGCCGTCGCTCTCCGCGTTCGAGAAGCCGTAGACCAGTGAGAACAGTGCACCGGAGACGAGGATGGTGCCGGGGATGTCGAGCTTCGGCCGCGGGCCGGAGCGGTGGCCTGCCGTGACGAACACCGTAGCCAGGATGATCGCAGCGATCGCGATGAAGACGTTGATGTAGAGGTTCCAACGCCAGTTGAACTGCTGGGTCAGCACGCCGCCGAGCAGGAGGCCGACGGCGCCCCCGCACCCGCGATCGCACCGAAGATTCCGAACGCACGGGCGCGCTCCTTCGGGACCGTGAAGGTCGTGGTCAGAACCGCGAGGGCGGTCGGAGCGAGCAGTGCGCCGAACGCTCCCTGCAGCGCGCGGGCGCCGACCAGCATCCCGAAGGTGCCGGCCGCGCCGCCCAGGGCGGAGGCGCCGGCGAAGCCGATCAGGCCGATGATGAAGGCGCGTTTGCGGCCGATCAGGTCCGAGATGCGGCCGCCGAGGAGCAGGAGGCTGCCGAAGGCGAGCGAGTAGGCGGTGACGATCCACTGCCGGTCGGCGTTGGAGAAGCCGAGGTCCTGCTGGGCGGCCGGGAGGGCGATGTTCACGACGGTCGAGTCGAGCACGACCATGAGCTGGGCCATCGCCACGGTGACGAGCGTCCACCAGCGCCGCGAGTGCGGAACGCCGCCGTCCGGCGCCCCGGGCGCGACCGAGGGAGAGGGGGAAGTCTGGGTCATGCGGGACAGCATATACGAAACTCAGCAGTTTCGGATCTCCCGAGTTCTAAAATTAACCTTAGAATGGTCCACAAGACATCACCAGACGAACCAGGGGGAAGGCCGCAATGACGCAGCTCGACGCCAGCGACTCCGCGCCCAAGCTCGGCCGGAAACGCGACCACACCCGCGACGCCGACATCCTCGACGCCGCGCTGGAGGTCCTCGCCGAGACCGGCTACGACCGCATGACGATGGACATGGTCGCCGCGCGCGCCAAGGCGGGCAAGGCGACGGTCTACCGGCGCTGGGCCTCCAAGGGCGAGCTCGTGGTCGAGGCGATCGCGTGCATGAAGAAGAACGCGATCGACTTCGACCACCTGCCCGACACGGGCACGCTGCGCGGCGACCTCGTGGCGATGGTCAAGCCGCACACCATCGAGGACGGCGAGCGCAAGCTCCAGATCATGGCAGGGCTCACCTCGATGCTCGCCCGCGACCCCGATCTGGTGGACGCCGTGACGGCTGCGATCGTGGAGCCGCGTGCCTCCCTCAACCGGCTGTTCATGCAGCGCGCGATCGAGCGTGGCGAGATCTCCGCCGACACGGACGTGGAGACGCTGTCCATGATCATGCCGTCGATGACGGCCTACCGGGTGCTCATCCTGCAGCAGCCCGTCGACCGCGCGTACCTGCTGTCGCTCATCGACGGCGTGCTGCTCCCGGCCGTGGGGATCCGGCCGGGAGCCTGAGCCGCGTCAGCGCCGGTCGAACCGGGCGCCCTCGGGCTTCGACGGGAGCAGGTAGAAGACCAGCAGGATGATCCAGCCGACGAACGGGATGAACCCGAGGAAGAAGAGCGGGCCGGGGAGGTTGGCGTCGTGAAGGCGTCGCCAGATCAGCGCGATGCTCGGGACCAAGATGGCAAGCCCCCAGAGGGAGTAGACGACCACAAGCACCCAGCCAATGGGGCCGAGGCCGCGGCCTCCGTTGCCGATGGTTCCGAGTGTGCCCAACAGGATCCCGTAGGCGGCCCCGATAATGATGGCGAACAGGTACCACCACCAGAACTCGCTGCGGCTGGCCCGGCCGGTGAAGTCGGCGTATTTCTTGAAGAAGCGACGGATGGCCTCCCCGAACGAGGCGCCGTACAGCGGCTGATCGAGTGGAGCGGCGGCGGGACTCTGCGGTGTGGTCATGGTTGGTCCTTTCGAGCAAGGTCGTGACGAGCATCGAGATGGAGCGGCGCCAGTCAATCGCGTCCGCGGCGCCTGGCAGGCGAATGGATTACGGCGTGTTGCGCCGCTGGCGCGTGAGGATCAGGTGCGCCACCATCGCCGTCCAGCCCGTCTGGTGCGACGCCCCCAGCCCCTGGCCGGTGTCGCCGTCGAAGTACTCGTAGAAGAGGACGTTGTCCTTCCAGCGCGGGTCCGCCGACAGCAGCGGGTACCGCGCATCGGACGGCCTCCGTCCGTCCGGTCCGGGGAGGAACAGCGCGATCAGCCGCCGGGAGAGGTCGTCGGCCGCCTCGCCCGGGGTGAGCGAGTTGCCGGAGCCCAGCGGGTCCTCGATGCGGACCCCCGTCTCGCCGTGCGACTGGTAGTGCTCCAGGGCCGCGACCAGCAGCGCGTTGAGCGGGAACCAGACCGGGCCGCGCCAGTTCGAGTTGCCGCCGAACAGCCCGGTCGTGGACTCGGCCGGCTCGTAGTCCACCGAGGCCTCCACGCCGTCGACCTCCACCGTGAAGGGGTGCTCGCGATGGTAGGCGGAGACGCCGCGGACGCCGTGGTCGCTGAGCAGCCCCTCCGGGTTGAAGACCTGCTTCAGGATGCGGGTCAGGCGCTCGGGCGACACCAGCGCGAGCAGGTAGACCTGCTCCGTCCCGATCACCCGCCGGTGGAAGGCCGCCCCCAGCTCGGGATGCTTCACCAGGTAGTGGTTGAGGATGCGGCGGAACTCGGGCAGCGTCCGCACGCCCGGCTCGTCGTACGCGAGCGACGCGACGACCGGCACGAGCCCGACGAGCGAGCGCACCTTGAGCGGGACGTCCCGGCCGTCGGCCAGGTGCAGCACGTCGTAGAAGTAGGCGTCCTCGTCGTCCCACATGCCGGAGTTGTTGGCCGAGCCGGCGATGCGGAGGAACTGCTCGCCGAACTTCACGGCGACGTCCTCGTACACGTCGTCCTCGCGGGCGAGCCGCAGCGCGATCTCCAGCAGGTCGAGCGCGTAGCTCGCCATCCAGCCGGTGGAGTCGGCCTGCTCGATGGTCCCGACCTCCGGCGGCAGCGTCGACCGGTTCAGCGGCGCGATGTTGTCGAGGCCCATGAAGCCGCCCTCGAACAGGTCGTCCTCGTCGGCGTCCTTGCTGTTCGTCCACCAGGTGTAGTTGATCAGTAGCTTGTGGAGGATGCGGGCGAGGAAGCCGAAGTCCCGGCCGCCGTCGATGAGGAACACCTGGATCGCCGCCCAGGCGTGCGTGGGCGGGTTCACGTCGGAGAAGTTCCACTCGTAGGCCGGGAGCTGCCCGTTCGGGTGCATGTACCACTCCCGCAGCAGCAGCACGAGCTGCGCCTTCGCGAACGCGGGGTCGATGTGCGCCATCGTCACGCAGTGGAAGGCGAGGTCCCAGGCCGCGAACCAGGGGTACTCCCACGGGTCGGGCATCAGGATGACGTCGTCCGCGTCGAAGTGCCGCCACTGCCCGTTGCGCACGGCGGCACGGCCGGGCGGCGGCGGGGGACCGGCGGGGTCGCCGTCGAGCCACTTGTCGACGTTGAAGTGGAAGTACTGCTTCGACCAGAGCAGGCCGGCGAACGCCTGGCGCAGCACGCGCGCCTCGTCGGGGTCGGCTGGGGCGTTGTCCAGGCCGGCGTAGAAGGCGTCGGCCTCGGCCTTGCGCGCGGACACGACGCGGTCGAAGTCGGGGCCGAGGTCCCGGACGGGGATGGCGGAGGGGTCGCCCGCCCCGCCCGTCAGCCGCAGCCGGAGCACCTGCGTCCCGCCCGGCCCGAGCGTCACCGTGTAGTGGAGGGCGGCCTTCGTCCCGACCTGCTGCGGGTTCACGGTCGCGGCGCTGTGGACGACGTGGCCCTCGATCCCGTCCTTCGGATACGCAGGCGAGTCGGACGTGCCGAACAGCCGCTCCGTGTTGGTCTCGTTGTCGCAGAACAGCGCCTCCGGGTCGCCCTCCCCGCTGAACGCCAGCGGCCCGCCCGGCCCCGACCCGAGCACGCGCCCGCCCTCGAACCGCAGCGACGGCTTCTCGACGTCGTAGCCCCACGACCAGGTGTTGCGGTACCAGAGCGTCGGCAGCACCTGCAGCGTCGCGGCCTCCGGCCCGGCGTTCTCGATCGTGACGCGCATCAGGAGGTCGTGCGGCCCCTCCTTCGCGTAGTCGACGGTGACCACCCAGTAGCGGCCGTCGTCGAAGATCCCGGTGTCCACGAGCTCGTACTCCGGCTCCAGCTTGCCGCGGCGCGCGTTGGTCTCGATCAGGTCCTCGTACGGGTACGCGGCCTGCGGGTAGTGGTAGCGCCAGGTGTTCCAGGAGTGCGTCGGGGTGCCGTCGAGGTACCACCAGTACTCCTTGACGTCCTCGCCGTGGTTGCCCTGCGGGCCGCTGAGGCCGAACATCCGCTCCTTGAGGATGGCGTCCTCGCCGTTCCACAGCGACAGGCCGAGACACCAGTTCTGTTTCAGGTCGGAGAAGGCGGCCATGCCGTCCTCGTTCCAGCGGTAGGCGCGGCTGCGGGCGTGGTCGTGCGGGAAGAAGTCCCAGGCCTCGCCGTCGGCGCTGTAGTCCTCGCGGACCGTGCCCCAGGCGCGTTCGGCGACGTACGGTCCCCAGTCGCGCCAGGCGGCCGTCCCGTCGTCCGCCTGGAGGATGCGCTCGCGCTCGGCGCCGGGCTCGGCCGGGTTCACCTGGGTCATGGGGCCATTCTCGACGCTCGGCGCCGCGCCGGTCCAGCGGGCATCCGGCGCCCTCCGCTCACCGCGCCAGCGTCTCGTGCGGGTACTCGCCGTACTCGGCGCGGTACGCGGCGGCGAACCGGGGCACGTGCGTGAAGCCCCAGCGGTGGGCGATGCCGGAGACGGTGTCCCTGTGCACCAGGTCGGCCGCCAGGAGGTCGGCGCGCGCAGCGCTCAGCCGCAGCGAGCGGAGGTACTGGGTGGGGGACACCCCGACGATGCGGCGGAACGCGTCCTGGAGCCCGCGCGGCGAGAGCCGCGACGCCGCTGCGATGTCGACCAGCCCGATCGGCTCGGAGATGTGCTCCTCCATGTAGGCGATGGCCCGGCGGATCGACGCAGGCGGCGCGACCCCGCCGTCGTGCGCCGGCGGGAGGTCGAGCGTGTCGTTCGGGAAGTCGGAGAGCAGCGCTGCGGCGACCGTCCGGAACAGAGCGTCGCGGAGGAGGACGTTGTCGAACACATCCGGTTCGCTGCCCGGTCCGCGCATGTGCGTCGCGACGCTCCGCCAGTGCCGCTCCCGGGCGGCGTCGAGGGCGCGCTGCCGGTGAAGCGGACGTGCAGCCCCGGACGGCCGAAGTACTCCTGAGCGAGCGCATCGACGGCGTGGATGTCGACCCGCACCGATTGCGCCCGCGCCTCGTGCTCCCAGCTCGACTCGATCGGCGCCAAGGGGAACAGGAACGGCCGGTCGGTGTCGAGCTGTTCGCGGCCGACCTCCAGGTGCATCCCGGGGGTGGCCTCGCAGACGTTGAACTCGGTCATCGGGTCCGCGACACCGCGGGCGGTGCAGACCAGGTGAAGCCGGTCGAGCGAGAGCCGCTCGTCCCCGAGATGGCTCACGGCGAACGAGAAGGCGTCGTCGTCGCTGTCACGGGCGAAGTCGAAGCCGGGCTGGAGGCCGCGGATGACCGCGAGGGCCACATCGGGCTCCCGTGACGCCATCGACATGCGTGTGACCGGCACGACGTGAACGGTAGCCGCGCCTGCGGACCAGCGGTAGGGGGTGCGTTCTACTCCCGCCGCGGCTCCGGCGCGGTGCCGAGCGCGTCGACCGCCTGCTGGGTCAGCGCGATCGACTCCTCCTGGTAGCGCGCGAGGAACGCGAGCTGCTCGGTGGTCAGCGACTCGTGCAGCCGCCGGAAGGCCTCCCCGATCGACTGGTACACGTCGGGGCCGGACTGGAGGGCGGCGAAGTCCGCGCTGATCAGCACCCGGCGCCGGTCGGCGGCGTCGGCTTCGCGGCGGGCGAGCCCGCGCTTGATCAGGCGGTCCGCGATCCCGGTGACCGCCCCGGAGGTCAGGTTGAGCGCCGCGCCGAGCTGCCCGGCGGTCTGCGGCCCGTTGCGCATCAGCACGTCGAGGGCCTTCATGTCGCTGACCCCGAGGCCGTAGCTCGCGGCCGCGCGCTGCTGGAACAGGCCGGTGAGGCTCGCGGACTGCGCGCCGAGGTCGGTCAGGCGGGCGATCAGCTCGTCACGCGCTGCGGAGTCCGGGTCGGTCGAATCCACTCTTGCAATCCTCTCAGTCACTCATTATCTTAGTCACTAAGACAAACTCAGTGCCAGGCCGCGAGGCCGGCGAACCAGGAAGGAAGGGCATCCGATGTCCCGCACCGTCAGCACCGCACCATCCACCGATCCGCTCACCTCGCACCTGGTGTCCTCCGAGGATGGCACGCCGATCGAGTACTTCAGCACCGGCACGGGCCCCGGCCTCGTGATCGTCCACGGAACCATGCAGTCGGCGGCCAGCCAGAGCGACCTCGCGGCGGCGCTCGCCGGAACGTTCACCGTGCACCTGGTGAACCGCCGCGGCCGCGGGAGGAGCGGCGCGTATCCCGCGCTCGACTGCTACGACCTCGCGCTCGACGTGGCCGACGTGTCGGCCGTCGTCGCCGCGACGGGCGCCACCACCATCCTGGGCATCAGCTCCGGCGGCATCATCGCCGCCGAGGTCGCGCTCGCGCATCCCGGGCTCGCGGTCGTGCTGTTCGAGCCGGCGCTCGTCGTCGACGGCTCCCTCGACCTCGACGCCTTCCTGGCCCGCTTCGAGCCGGAGGCCGCACGCGGCGACGTCCCCGCCTACATGGTCACCGCGCTGCTGGGCACCCAGATGGGGCCGGCATTCCTGCGGTTCTTCCCGCGGCGGATGCTGGAGTCCAGCACCCGGAAGATGCTCGCGAAGGAGGGCGGCGTCCTCCCGGCGGGCGGCGCCACGATGAGCGAGCTCGCGCTGGCGGTGCCGTATGACATGAAGATCGTCGCGCAGCGCGCCGACCGCATCGGCGACTACGCGGCGATCCGCGGTCCGGTGCTGCTCGTGTCGGCGCAGAAGTCGCCGGCGTACCTGCGGCACGCGGTCGACCGGCTGCGGGAGCTGCTTCCCGTGGCGGGAGTCGGCACGATCCCGGGCGCCGGGCACTCGGCGACCCAGAACGCTCAGGAGGGCGGCAAGCCGCAGGTCATGGCTGACATGGTGATTCACCACCTCAGCCACTGAATCCCAGAACCAACCACTGTTGGCCCCACTGAATCCCGTCTGCCTACGATCGAGTTCGATCTCCCCTCGAAAGGAACGACAGTGCAGTTCAGGTACCTCGGCAACTCCGGCTTCAAGATCTCCGAGATCACGTACGGAAACTGGCTGACCCACGGCTCGCAGATCGAGAACGAGACGGCCGCCGCGTGCGTCCGGGCCGCCCTCGACGCCGGGATCACCACCTTCGACACCGCGGATGTCTACGCCAACACCGCGGCGGAGACCGTGCTCGGCGAGACCCTGAAGGGCGAGCGCCGGCAGTCGCTGGAGATCTTCACCAAGGTGTTCGGCCCGACCGGACCGAAGGGGCACAACGACGTCGGGCTGTCGCGCAAGCACATCCTGGAGTCCATCGACGGCTCGCTCACCCGCCTGCAGACCGACTACGTCGACCTGTACCAAGCGCACCGCTTCGACTTCTTCACGCCGCTGGAGGAGACGATGCAGGGCTTCGCCGACATCGTGCGGCAGGGCAAGGCGCTCTACATCGGTGTGAGCGAGTGGACGGCCGACCAGCTCCGCGCGGGCCACGCGCTGGCGAAGGACCTCGGCTTCCAGCTCATCTCGAACCAGCCCGAGTACTCGGCGCTGTGGCGGGTCATCGAGGCGGAGGTCGTGCCGACCTCCAAGGAGCTCGGCATCTCGCAGATCGTCTGGTCGCCGGTGGCGCAGGGCGTCCTCAGCGGCAAGTACCTGCCGGGCGCGCCTCTGCCCGAGGGCAGCCGTGCGACCGACGAGAAGGGCGGCGCGGGCGCGGTCAAGCGCTGGCTGACCGACGACGTGCTCACCCGCGTGCAGCAGCTCAGCCCGATCGCGCAGGAGCTCGGCCTCACGCCCGCGCAGCTCGCGGTCGCCTGGGTGCTCCAGAACGACAACGTCGCCACCGCGATCATCGGCGCCTCCCGTCCCGAGCAGGTCGTAGAGAACGTCAAAGCGTCCGGCGTCACCATCCCCGCCGAGTTGCTCGGCCGCATCGACGAGGTCCTCGGCGGCGCCGTCGAGCGCGACGCCTCCCACACGGCGACACGCTCGCCGAAGCACCGCGAGGCGTAGCCTCCCGATTCGTGCCGAATGTCGGCTCTGGAGCGACCAGAGTCGACATTCGGCACGAATGCCCGGGCGCTAGACGCGGCTCGTGACCGAGTCGCCGGCCAGGCGCTGGGAGATCCACACCGGGATGATCGCGAGGATGGTCAGCACAGCCGCCACCACGTTCACCACCGGCGCCTGGTTCGGCCGGAACAGGTTCTGGAAGATCCAGATCGGCAGCGTCTGCACCGCCGGTCCCGCGGTGAACGTCGTCACGACGATCTCGTCGAAGCTGAGCGCGAACGCCAGCAGCACGCCGGCCGCGAGCGCCCCGCGCACCTGCGGCAGCGTCACCCACAGGAACGTCTGCCAGCCGCGCGCGCCGAGGTCGCCGGAGGCCTCCTCCAGGGAGGTCCCCATCCGCCGCAGCCGCGCCTGCACGTTGTTGTAGACGATGACGATGCAGAACGTGGCGTGGCCGATGATGACCGTCGCCATCCCGAGCGTCACGCCCACCGGGCCGAGCACCGTCGTGAAGGTCGACGCCAGCGCGATACCGGTCACGATGCCCGGGAGGGTGATCGGCAGCACCACCAGGAAGTTGATGCTCTGCCGGCCGAAGAACCGGAAGCGCTGCACGGCGAACGCCGCCATCGTCCCGAGCACCAGCGCGATCGCCGAGGCGCAGAGCCCGGCGATCACCGAGGTCGCCAGCGCGTCCGCCGCGCCACGGGACTGGAACGCGTCCACCCACCACTGCAGCGTGAAGCCGGGAGGCGGGAACGAGAACGTCCGCGAGCTGTTGAACGAGTTCAGCACGATCAGCAGCAGCGGCACGTAGAGGATCACCAGGCCGACCAGCATGCAGAGGCCGACGAAGATCCGTGCGGGGGTCGAGAGCAGCTTCACACGTTCTCCAATGCGCCGGTGCGGCGGACCGCGAGCAGGTAGAGCACCACCGCGACGAGCGGGATCACCGACAGCGCCGCCGCCAGCGGCTGGTTGTTCGCCGTCACGAGCTGCCCGTAGATCAGGTTCGCGAGCAGCTGGGTCTTGCCGCCGACGATCCCCACCGCGATGTAGTCGCCGAAGCTCAGCGCGAAGGTGAAGATCGACCCCGCCACGATCGCCGGGAACACCAGCGGGAAGGCGACCGTCCTGATCGTGCGCCAGGTCGACGCGCCCAGGTCGTAGCTGGCCTCGAACAGCGAGTCCGGCACGCGGTCGAAGCCGGCGTACACCGGGATGATCATGTACGGCAGCCACAGGTACGCCAGCGTCATGATCGTCGCGGGCAGGCCGAAGCCGGGCGTGTAGCCGCCCGTCGCGACCGCGATCGGGCCGCCCGGCTCGACCAGGATGCGCCAGGCGTACGCCTTCACCAGGTAGCTGGCCCAGAGCGGCGTCGTCACTGCGACGAGGTAGAGCGCGCGCCGGCTCGGCCGGGCCACCTTCGCGATGTACAGCGCCATCGGGAAGGCCACCACCGCGTCGATGAGCGTCACCCCCAGCGCCACGAGCAGCGTCCGCAGCGCAACCGTCCCGTACAACGGGTCGGTGAACAGCGTCGCGTAGTTCTCGAGCGTGAAGGTGGGGACGACCGCGCCCGTGAACCCGTTCACCGTCCAGAAGGAGGAGACCAGGAGGACGGCGATCGAGCCCAGGTAGATGACGACGAGCCAGAGGAGGGGCGGCCCGAGCAGGAAGCCCAGGCGCGCCTTCATCCCCGGACTCCCGTCATCCCTTGATCTCCTGCCACTTGGTCACCCACTCGCTGTAGGCGGTGCAGTCGCTGCCGCTGCCGTCGACGCACTTGGTCTGCGGCGTGGTCCAGTAGTGGATCTTCGAGGCGTAGCCGGCGTCGAGCGCGTGGTACTGGTCGCAGAACGTCGGGTCCTGGGTCTTCTCGCACGCCTTCGTCTGGGCGGGGGCCTCACCGAACCACTCCGCGACCTGCGCGTTGACCGTCGGGGAGGTGATCCAGTTCATCCACTGGTACATGCAGTTCGGGTGCTTCGCCTTGGACGAGATCATCCAGGTGTCCGACCAGCCGGTGGAGCCCTCGCTCGGGACGGTCGTGCCGACCTGCACCTTGCCGTCGCTCTGGATGAGGTTCGCGATGACCTGCCAGGAGGTCCCGACCACGCTGCTGCCCGACTCGAACGACTGCACCGACTTGGTGTAGTCCGACCAGTACTCGCCGATGGAGGTCTTCTGCTTCTTCAGCAGCGAGACCGCGGCGTCGAGCTGCTTCTCGGTGAGCGAGTACGGGTCCTTGATGCCGAGCGACGGGTCGTGGGCCTTCAGGTACAGCGCGGCGTCGGCGATGTAGATCGGCGAGTCGTAGGCGGTGACCTTGCCCGCGTACTTGGAGGCGTCGTCGAAGACGGCCGACCAGGAGTCGGGCGCCGGGGTCACGGCGGCCTTGTTGTACATCAGGACGTTCGCGCCCCAGCCGTGCGGGATGCCGTACATCTGCCCGTCGACGGAGTTCCACGCCTTGTTCTTCAGGAAGCTGGAGATGGTCGTGTAGTTCGGCACCAGCTTGGTGTTCACCGGCGCGACCTGGCCGCCGTAGACCAGGCGGAGCGTCGCGTCGCCGGAGGCCGAGACGCCGTCGTAGTCGCCGGTGCGCATGAGCTGCACCATCTCGTCGGAGGTGCCGGCCACCTTGGCGTTGACCTGGCAGCCGGTGTTCTGCTCGAACGGGGTCACCCAGTTGACCTTGGGATCGTTCGAGCCGTCCTCGGCGTAGCCCGCCCAGACGATCAGGTTGAGCTGGTTCTCGTTGGCCCCGAGCTTCTTCGCCATCGGGACGTTCGGAACCGAGCCGGCCGAGCCACCGGTGGAGCCGCCACCGGAACAGGCGGCCAGCACCAGGAGGGCCGCGGAGACGGCCGCGGCAGCGGCCGCGGAGCGCGCCACGCGCTTCGTTGCACGGATCATGAGTCCTGCCTCTCTTCTACACCTCTGCTGCGAGGTACATCTGCGTCCTGGAGGTCGTCCTCCGCGTCGCGCGGTGCGTCCTGCGCGTCGCCGCCGAGCCTCCGGAGGTCGTCGTCGTTCCAGGTCACGTGCACGCGCGAGCCGCGGTCGAGCTCGGCGCGGTGCGTGCGGTCGTTGCTCTCCAGCACCGAGATCCGCAAGCCCGCGTCGAGGTCCACCACGCGGCGGATGCTGGTGCCCGCGTAGACCGACTCGACCAGCGTCCCGGCCGCGGACGGCGTGCCGGAGTGGTCGGGTAGCGTGTGCAGCTCCATCTTCTCCGGGCGGATGGAGTACTCGCCGTCGAGGCCCAGGATGCTGCGGGCGCGCTCGCGGTCGAACAGGTTCGAGGTGCCGACGAAGTCCGCGACGAACCGGGAGTTCGGGTGCTCGTAGAGCTCGCGCGGCGTCCCGAGCTGCTCGATCCGGCCGTTGTTGAAGACGGCGATCCGGTCGGAGAGGGTGAGCGCCTCGTCCTGGTCGTGCGTGACGAACACGAACGCGATCCCCAGCTCGTGCTGCAGCTGCTTGAGTTCCACCTGCATCTGCTGGCGCAGCTTGAGGTCGAGGGCGCCGAGCGGCTCGTCCAGCAGCAGCGCCTTGGGCTGGACCACCGTCGCGCGGGCGAGCGCCACGCGCTGTCGCTGGCCGCCGGAGAGCTGCGCGGGCTTGCGGTCGGCGAAGCCCATCAGCTGCACGGAGGCGAGTGCGTCCATCGCCCGCTTGCGCCGCTCCGTCCGGCCCACGCCGCGCACCCGGAGGCCGTAGGCGACGTTGTCCAGCACCGACATGTGCGGGAACAGCGCGTAGTCCTGGAAGACCGTGTTGACGTCCCGCGCGGCCGCGGGCTTGCCGGTCACGTCCTGGCCGAACAGCTCGATCGTGCCGGAGGTCGGCTGCTCGAAGCCGGCGATGCAGCGCAGCACGGTGGTCTTGCCCGAGCCCGACGGCCCGAGCATGGAGAAGAACTCGCCGGCGGCGATCTCCAGGTCGAGGTCGTCGACGGCCGCGACCGTCCCGAATCGTTTGGTCAGTCCGGTCAGCCTGATGGCGGGCTGCTCGCTCACATCCAGTCTCCTTCGACGGTGGGCGTAGTGATCATATGCGATGGGATGTTCACTCGACTACGGAATCCGCAGCAAAGTTTTGTCACGAATGCCGATTCCCGCTGTCTGGGAGGCGACATTCGGTCCGAATCTTCAGTGCGCATCCCCTCGTGCCGCGGCTACCCTGGCGGCATGGTGGGGCGTGACGCACCGGCCGGAGCGATCGCCGCGGTGGACGCGGCCAACTTCGCGCTGGAGGGCGGCCAACCCAATGTGGTGACGCTGGCGGGCGTGCTGGAGCCCGGCGGATTCGTCGATGCTCGCGGTGTGCCGGACGTCGGGCGGCTGCGCACGGTGCTCGCGGACCGTGTCCGGTCGGCGCCTGCGCTGTGCCGGCGGCCGGTGGCCTCCGGCGCGGCGTGGCACTGGGAGCTGTCGCAGCCGGAGCTCGACCGGCACGTGCGGCTCTGGCGACCGGGAGCGGACGGCGCGGCGGGCGCGGGCGTGCTCGCCTTCGAGCAGGTCTGCGCGCGGACCCTGATGACCGGCCTCCCTCTCGACCGGCCGCTGTGGGAGCTGCTGCTGGTGCCCGGCGTGGACGGGAGGCGGTGCGGCGTCCTGTTCCGCCTCCACCATGCGCTCGCCGACGGTCTGGAGGCGGAGGCGCTGATCGCGGCGCTCTGCGACGACGGGGCCGCCGGCGCGGGCTTGGGCGGACCGGCCGCGACGGTCCCCCTCCCGCCGACGGAACGGCTGTCGGCGCTCCGGCGGCTCCGCGAGGTCGCCGCGCAGACCACCGCCGTGTTCCGCCGCACGGTGCGTTCGCGCGTACTCCTCGGCCCGCTCGGCGCGACGCGCGATGTCGCCTTCCTGGACGTCGGCCTCGCTGAGCTGCACGACGGCGCGAGCCGGGCCGGCGGCACGATCGGGGACGCCTTCCTCGCCGCGGTCGGGCAGGGGCTGCGCGCCGTCCTCGTCACGGCGGGCGAGGAACTGCCCGCGACGCTGCCGGTCTCGTCGCCGGTGCGCCTCCCGCGCCTGCCGGGGGAGGGGAACGCGACCGGGGTCATGCTCGTCCAGGTGCCCGTGGCCGACGCCGACGCGCGCGCGGCAGTGGCCCGCGTGGGGGCGCAGTCCCGGTCGGAGAAGGCGCGGGCCAGGGCCGCCGGGACGTTCGAATGGATGTCGGGGCCGCGCTCGGCCGCGCTCCTGATGCGCGTCGCCCGCACCCAGCGCGCGGTCGCGGCCGTGGCGTCGGAGTTCCCCGGCCCGGTGCGCACGCTGCGCCTCGACGGCGCCGAGCTGGTGAGCGCGTGGCCGCTGGCCCTGCTCTCGGCGAACGTCCGGGTCGGGTTCGTGGCGGCCTCCTACGCCGGACGCTTCCGAGTGAGTGTTCAGACCGATGCCGGCCACCTCCCCGCGGCGCGGTTGGTCGCGGACGCCGTGGCGGAGGCTCTGCACACGATCGCCCGCAGCTGAGCAGACCCGCGTCAGCCGTCGGCGAACGGGAGGCCACCGCGGGCGCCGCCGGGCGCACACTCGTCTCATGACGGATTCGGACGCGCTGGACGCCTACTCGGCGGCGGTGGTGCGCGTCGCGCGCGTCGTCGGCCCGGCCGTCGCCGCGGTCACCGCGCGGACCTTCCGCGGCGTCGGCCTCGGCAGCGCCACCGTCATCTCCGCCGAGGGCCACCTCCTGACCAGCGCGCACGTCGTGGAGGGAGCGGGCAGCGTGGACCTCGCCTTCGAGGACGGCACCCGCGTGCGGGCGCGCGTCATCGGCCGCGACCCCCTCTCCGACCTCGCGATGCTGCGGGCGGACGCGCCCGTCCCCGCGCCGGTCGAGCTCGGCGACGCCGCGCGCCTCCAGGTGGGTCAGCTCGTCGTCGCCGTCGGCAACCCGCTGGGCCTCGCCGGAAGCGTGACGGCCGGCATCGTCTCGGCGCTCGGCAGGTCGCTGCCGACCCGGTCGGGCCGCGTGGTGGACGAGGTGATCCAGACCGACGCCGCGCTCAACCCGGGCAACAGCGGGGGAGCGCTCGCGGACAGCAACGCCCGCATGATCGGCGTGAACACCGCCGTCGCCGGAACCGGCCTGGGCCTCGCCGTCCCGATCAACGCCACGAGCCGCCAGATCATGGACACCCTGATGCGCGAGGGCCGCGTCCGCCGCGGCTGGCTCGGGATCGCGGGCGCGGAGATCACGCTCAACCCGGAGATCGCCCGCAAGGCCGGAGCACGGACGGGCATCCAGGTGATGTCGGTGGTCACGGACAGCCCGGCCGACCTGGCGGGCATCCGTCCGGGCGACGTGCTCATCTCGCTCGACCGGATGCGCATCCACGCCGTCGCGGACCTTCAGCGGCTGATGATCGCGAGCACGATCGGGCGCCGGCTGGAGCTCACCGTCTGGCGCAACGGCGCCCTCGTCGACGCCATCGTGGAGCCCACCGAACTCACCGACGCCTGAAATCACCGCCGAGGGCGCGTAAACGCCCCTAAAACCGCGTTTTAGGGGCGTTTACGTGCCCTTCGGCGGAAAGTGGGGGAGGCGGACGGTGACCTCGGCGCCGCCGGTGGGGCGGTCGGCGGCGGTGACGCGCCCGCGATGCCGGTCCACGACCTCCGCGACCAGCGCCAGCCCGAGGCCGTAGTGCCGCTCGTGTCCCGTCGTGGCGCCCTCCGCGCGCGCCGTGGCGAAGCGGTCGAAGGCGCGGTCCTGGAGGCCGAAGCCGGGGCCGTCGTCGGAGACCGCGAGCACGACCTCGTCGCGGTCGGTCGAGACGTCGATCGTCACCCGTGACGCGGCGTGGTCGAGGGCGTTGTCGACCAGCGCGACGATCATCCGCCGCAACGACACGGGAGCGCCGGCGACGACCGCGCCGGGCGTGGCCTGCGTGGTCAGCTCGATGTCGCGCTCGTGCGCGCGCCCTTCGGCCGAGCGGGCGACCACGGCCGCGAGCTCGCCGATGTCGACCCGCTCCGGGTCCGCGTTCTGGCGGGGGTCCGCCGCGGTGAGGAGGTCCTCCACGATCTCGGTCAGCGCCCGGCTGTCGTCCACGATCTCGTCCAGCCCCGAACGCACGTCGTCGTCAGCGGACGCCTCGCCGCCGCCGCGGGAGAGCCGTCGCCGCAGGAGCTGGGCCCGGGTGCTCAGCAGCGTCAGCGGCGTGCGGAGCTCGTGGCCCGCGTCCGCGACGAACCGCCGTTGCAGCGCAAGGGCTTCCGACATCGGGCGCATCGACCGGCGGGCGAGCAGGAGGCCGACCAGGGCGGCGGCGACCGTCGCGATCACGCCGGAGATGATGAGCGCAGTCAGCAGGCGGCCCATCTCCTCCTGCTGCTCGGCCAGGCCGTAGGAGATCTGCACCACCTTGCCGCGCCGCACGTCCGTCTGGGTCAGGTAGGCCCTGCCGTCCGCCACGACGGTCTCGGTGATCGTGCCGCCGTCCTGCGCGACCTCCTGCAGCGCGCGCTCGTCGGGGAGCCCGTCCGGCATGTTCGGAGAGATGTCTCGTCCCTGCGGCAGGAGGACGGTGACCAGGAGGTCGTGCGGCGCGTCGTGCACCGAGTCCACCTGCGACGCGTCCGCCAGCGCCCGCTTCGCCGCCTCGGTCTGGCCGGTGGACACCACGATGTAGACGACGCCGCCGAGCACGACGAACAGCGCCAGGATGATGCCGGCGAACTGCAGGGCCAGCCGTGCCGACGCGGTGCGCAGCTCGCGGAGGTCGGCCTTCATCCGACCCCGCCCAGCCGGTAGCCGACGCCGCGCACGGTCTCGATCAGGGTGCGGCCGAACTTCTTGCGGAGGTGGTGCACGTAGGTGTCGACCACGCCGGGGTCGTCCGCGTCGGCGAAGACCTCGTCCAGCAGCACGGCCCGCGAGAAGACCTGCTCCGGGCGGCGCGCCAGCAGTTCGAGGAGGGAGGCCTCCCGGTCGGAGAGCACCAGGCGCTCGCCGGTGCCGAGCGTGACCGTGCGGCTGCCGACGTCCAGCTGCCCTCCGGGGAAGCGCACGGTCGGGACCTCCGACGACGCCCGGCGGATGAGCGCGCGCACCCGGGCGAGCAGCTCGTCGATGTCGAACGGCTTGGCCAGATAGTCCTCCGCGCCCGCGTTCAGGCCGTCCACCCGGTCGGGGGCGGTGCCGAGCGCCGAGAGGATGAGGATGGGCGTCGTGACACCGTTGCTGCGGAGGCCGCGCAGCACGCCGAGCCCGTCGACCGCGGGGAGGCCACGGTCGAGCACGACGGCGTCGAAGCTCTCGGTGAGGCCGAGGTGGAGGGCGCGCTGCCCGTCACGGGCGAGCACCACGTCGTAGCCGTCGGAGACCAGCAGCGTCTCCAGCATCCCGGCGAGACGGGTGTCGTCCTCGGCGACCAGGACCCGGCGGCGCTCACTCATGCCCGCAGTATAGGAGGGGTCGCCCGCGAGCCCGTCGCCGCTCACCGTGGCCGCCCCGCTCCCGCGAAGGCCAGCTCGCCGAGCCCGAGCAGCCGGCCGGCCGCGTCGACGGCGAGCACGCCGCGCGCGCCGTTGCCCATGGCCCAGCGGATGCCGTCCTCGCCCAGCGCGAACACGGCCGTCGCCAGGAGGTCGGCCGTCGTGAGGTCGGCGGCCAGCACGGTCGCGCTGCGCAGCCCGGTCGCCGCGGCGTCCGTGCGGCCGTCCACGATGTGCGCCCCGCGCTCATAGGCGCCGGAGGTCGCGACGCCGCCGTCCCTGACCTCCAGCACGGCGAGCACCTCCGCCGCGCTCTCCGGGGAGCGCACGCCCACGTTCCACGGCCGGCCCTCGCCCGGGCTGCCGGACACCGCGAGGTCGCCGCCCGCGTTGAGGCAGAAGTCCCGGAGGCCGCCCCGCGAGAGCGAGCGCGCCGCACGGTCGGCCGCCCAGCCCTTCACGACGCCGTCGAGGTCCCAGGTGCCGTCCGGCCGCCGGATGCGGAACGCGCCCCCCGAGGCCTCCGCCATTGTCGAGCCGAGCCCGACGACCTCCGCGAAGTCGTCGCTCACCCCGGACGCGTCGCCGCCGCGGGCGTTCACCCGGCTGAGCTCGCTGTCGGGACGGTACGCGGAGAAGCGCGCGTCGGCCTCCTGCAACACCCGGAACGCGCGCTCGGCGGCCGCCGCCGCGACATTCTCCTCGGCCTCCCGGATGTCGATCGACATCGGGATGCCCATGACCGTCTCGAGGAACCTCATCGCTGGTCGATGGCCGACTGCAGCGACTGGATGTAGCCCTCCGAGGTGTAGGTGGCGCCCGAGATGGTGTCGATCTTCGCCGACTGGGAGGACATCGCCTCCTGTTGCAGCATCGGGATGGCCTGCGAGTTGATCTCCTGGTCGCGGCCGCTCTCGGTCGGGTACTGGATGGCGTCGATCGCGGTGATCTTGGTGCCCTCGAACGTGACCTTTACCTGGACGGGGCCGTAACGGGTGTCCACGGCGGTCCCCGTCACTGTCTTGGTCGCCGGCGGCGCAGCCGCGGGGGCCGACGCCGAGGCGGAGGGCGTCGCCGTCGCGCTGGGCGTGCTGGAGGGAGTCGCCGACGGCGCGGTCGAGGTCGCGTGCACCGACGACGCCGCGGTGGTCTGCTCGCCGACCCCGTACAGCTTCAGGCCGACGGTGGCGCCCATCACCACCAGGATGATGGTGAACAGCACGGTCCCGCGCCAGGACTTGTTGTTCATGACATGCTCAGTTCTTCTCGGTGGATGAAACGCTTGGGCATCCGCAGCTCGCGCAGGGAGGACTCGACCAGCTCAGCCATGCCCTCCGGCCCGCAGATGAACGCCTCCCAATTGTGGAGGTCGGGGATGATCCTGGCCAGGTTGCCGGGGCCGAGCGGGTCGTAGCCGAGCTGGGCTCGGCGGCCGACGAGCGGGATCACCGTGACGCCCTCCATCGCCTGCAGCTCGCCCAGGAGTGCGAGCTGCTCGGGCGAGCTGACCCGGTACAGGACGACCGGGCGGCCGCCGCGGTAGACCAGCTCCTCCGCGAGCGCGCGGATCGGGCCGATGCCCGCGCCGCCGGCGATGAGGAGCAGCTTGCCGCGGCTGGCGCGGTCGGCGGTGAAGTGCCCGAAGGGTCCTTCGGCGAAGACGAGCGTCCCCGGCTTGAGCGCGGTCAGGCGGCTGGAGTGGTCGCCGAGGGTGCCGACGGTGATGCGCAGCCGCCCGTTCGCCGGCACCGCCGACACCGAGTACGGGTGCGCCGTGCCGAGGTGGCCCCAGGCGAAGAAGCGGAACAGCAGGAAGTTGCCCGCGCGGACGCCGAGCCGGTCGACGTGCGGCCCCTCCAGCCAGACGCTGTTGAGGCCGTGGCCCTCCGGCACGACCGCGACGACGCGCATCCGGCCCTTCCAGGCGTCCATCGTCGGCAGGATGAAGCGCCAGGTCAGCACGGCAGAGGCGGTGGCGAGGTAGAGGCCGATCCAGAGGACGCGGTTGACCGGGTTGCCGACGAAGTGCACACCGGCGCTGAGCTGGTGGAGGAAGGTGAGGAAGATCGCGACGTAGGTCGTGAGGTGCAGCCAGTACCAGACCTCGTACGACAGCTTCGTCCGGATCAGGCGCGCGCTGGAGAGCCCGACCGCCAGGAACGCGATGGTCCCGACGAGAGCGGGGAGCATGTCGGGATACGAGTAGTAGACGGTCCAGAACTCGTCCCAGGGCGTGCTCTTGTCGATGACCTCGCTGCCCAGCACGATGAAGACGACGTGCGCGACGATGAGGAAGATGACCGAGGCGCCGAGCGAGCGGTGCCAGGAGACCAGCTTGTCGAGACCGACCGCGTTCTCGAACCACGGCACCCGGGCGATCAGCAGCACCTGGTAGCAGACCAGCAGCGCGCCGACCAGGCCGCTCAGCTCGCCGAGCGAGGTGATCGCGTTGGCGGGCGTGGAGGCGAAGTTCGCGGGGACGCTGAACCACCACATTCCGAGCACGGCGATGACGCTGGCCCCCAGCAGGACGCGCACGGTGAGCGCGCCGCGCCGGTGCCGGGTCGCGGCGCCGCGGCGGGCACGGGGCCGCCGCGCGGGTGCCGTCGTCGCGGCCCAGGACTCTGTCATGCCTCCAACGATGCTGGTCGAATCTTTGTGGATTCTTACGTCGGCTGAGAACGGCCTAAGGATCGGCTATGGAGTGGGGCGCGCCGTGACGGCGATGCCGACGCCGCACGGCGGCCGGGTGCGGCTACGGTTTCCGCATGAGCTTCGCTCTCCTGGCGCTGGTGGTGGCCGTCGGACTGCTCGGCCCGCTGGCGGCCGCGCGCTCGATCTGGCGCGTGCCCGTCGTCGCGGGGGAACTGCTCGGCGGCCTCCTGATCGGCGTCTCCGGATTCCGGCTGGTCGACCCGGCGAACGACGACTTCACACTGCTGGCCTCCATCGGGTTCGGGTTGACCATGGTCGTGGTCGGCTCGCACGTGCCGGTGCGCGACCCGGAGGTTCGCGCTGTGCTCGCCCGCGGCGCGCTCGGCGCGGGGCTGGTCGGTGCGGCCTCCGCGGTGCTGGCCGCGGTGCTCGCGGCCGTGGCACACTCCGGCAACGGCCTCCTCTACGGGGTGCTGCTGGCCTCGTCGTCGGCGGCGCTCGTGCTGCCGATGCTGCAGTCTGTGAACGTGGACAAGCGCTCGGCCGCCCAGCTCGTCGCGCAGATCGCCGTCGCGGACGTCGTGTGCGTCGTCCTCCTGCCGCTGGTCGTCGTGCCGGGGCGGGCGCTGACCGCCGGGATCGGGGTGCTGGTCATCGCCGCGCTCTCCGTCGGGCTGTGGGTGGCGCTGACCCGCTTGGTCCGCTCCGGCCGGCGCCGCGCGCTGCACGCCTACTCGGAGCGTCGCCGGTTCGCGCTGGAGCTGCGGCTCAGCCTGCTGGTGCTGTTCGCCTTCGCGGCCATCGCCCAGTTCGCGCAGCTCTCGATCCTGATCGCCGGCTTCGCGCTCGGGCTGGTGCTGTCGGCGGTGGGCGAGCCGCACCGGCTGGCGCGGCAGCTCTTCGGGATGACGGAGGGCTTCTTCGGGCCGCTCTTCTTCGTCTGGCTCGGCGCCTCGCTCGATCTGCGGGAGCTCGTCGCGCACCCGGCGATGATCCTGCTCGGCGTCGCGCTCGGCGTCGGCGCGGTGCTGGCGCACCTGGCCTCGCGGCTCGCAGGGCTCCCGTGGGCGCAGGCCGTCGCCTCGGCCGGTCAGCTCGGCGTGCCCGTCGCCGCGGTGACGCTCGGCCTCCAGACGCACACGCTGGCGCCGGGGGAGGGCGGGGCGATCCTGCTCGGCGCACTGATCAGCCTGGCGACGTCCGCCTTCTCGGTGGCGGCCGTGGCGCGGCGGGCGGGCGGTGCCGTCCGGGCTACGCCAGCGTCATGAAGAGCTTCTCCAGCTCTTCGACGGTCATCGGGTCGGTGGTGTCGTCCGGGTCGTTCAGGCACTTCTCCATCGCGGTGGCGATGATCTGGAAGCCGGCCTTGTCGAGCGCGCTGGAGACCGCGGCGAGCTGGATCACGACGTCGCGGCACTTCCCGCCGCTCTCGACGGCGGCGATCACGGCGTTCAGCTGACCTTGCGCGCGGCGCAGGCGGTTCAGCACAGGCTTGACGTCGGCGGGCGTGCGGTCCACGGTCAGCTCCGTCCGAACAGGCGGCCGAGGAAGCCGGCGCCGGTCGCGGTCGTGGCCTGCTCGGCGTGGCCGTCGCACCACTGCGCCGCCGGGACGTTCTTGCGCACGTCGGCGACGTGCTGTCCGCAGCCGTTCCAGGTCGTCTTACCGCAGGTGGAGCAGGTGACGGGATAACACATGGGGAGGTCCTCTCTCGGGGTTCGGGATACCCCCGGAGGTATAGTACGATACCGGCGGGGGTATACACAATCCGGCCCCTGACACCCGTACGGAAGAAGGACCATCCCAGTGAGAACGATCATCGTCGGCGGCGTCGCCGGAGGCATGTCGGCCGCGACCCGGCTGCGCCGGCTGGACGAGGCGCGCGACATCGTCGTCTTCGAGCGGGGCCCGTACGTCTCCTACGCGAACTGCGGCCTCCCGTACTACGTCGGCGGGGTGATCCGCGATCGGTCGTCGCTGCTGCTGCAGACGCCGCAGTCGCTGGCCTCCCGGTTCCGGCTGGACGTCCGCACCGGTCACGAGGTGCTCGACGTCGACGCCGCGCGGCGCACGGTCACGGTGCTCGACCTCGCGAGCGGCGAGACGTCCACCGAGCGCTACGACGAGCTGATCCTCGCGGTCGGCGCTTCGGCCCGGGAAGCGGCAGGACGGTCCGGCATCCCGACGCACACGCTGCGCACGGTGGACGACGTGGACGCGATCGGGCGCCTGGTGGACGCTGCGGGCGACAATACGTCGGCGCTGGTCGTCGGCGGCGGGTTCATCGGGATGGAGGCGGTGGAGAACCTGGTGCGGCGCGGCCTCCACGTCACCCTCGTCCAGCGCGGGCCGCACCTCCTGAGCCCGCTCGACCCGGAGATGGTGGCGCCGTTGGAGGCGCAGCTCCGCAGCCACGGCGTCGACGTGCGCACCGGCGTCACGATCGACACGGTCGAGGACGGGGTCGTCCTCCTCGACGACGGCAGCGCGCTGCGCCCGGACTTCCTCGTCGACGCGTCCGGCGTGGTGCCGAGCGTGGACCTCGCGCAGACAGCCGGTGTGGCGCTCGGCCCGACCGGCGGCATCGCGGTCGACGCGCGCAACCGCACCAGCGACCCGCACATCTACGCGGTCGGCGACGGGGTCGAGAAGACCGACGCGCTGTCCGGCGAGGAGGCGCTCGTCACGATGGCCGGGTTGGCCAACCGGCACGGCCGCTCGGTCGCCGACGTGATCGCCGGCCACGACGAGCGCAACACGCCCGCGCTCGGCACCGCCATCGTGAAGGTGTTCGACTCCGTCGCCGCGAAGGTCGGCTGGAGCGAGCGCCAGCTGGTGTCGGCCGGCCGCGAGCACCGCGTCATCCACACCCACCCGGCGTCGCACGCGACCTACTACCCGGGCGCGCAGTCGATGTCGATGAAGCTGCTGGTCGACCCGGCGAGCGACGCGATCCTCGGGGCGCAGATCGTCGGCGGGGAGGGCGTGGACAAGCGGATCGACGTCATCGCGGTGGCGATGGCGGGCGGCATCACCGCGTCCGGGCTTGCGCGCCTGGAGCTCGCGTACGCGCCGCAGTTCGGCTCGGCGAAGGACCCGGTGAACCAGCTCGGCTACGTGGCCGACAACCTCCGCACCGGCACGACCAGCGCCATCCAGTGGCACGAGCTCGACGCGGCGCTGACGGCGGGTGCCACGCTGGTGGACGTCCGCAGCGCGGGCGAGCACGCGGCGGGCGCGATCCCCGGCGCGGTCAACATCCCCGTCGACGAGCTCCGCGACCGGCTCGCCGAGCTGCCGGCCGGACCCATCGTCGTGCACTGCCAGGTGGGGCAGCGCGGGCACACCGCGGCGCGCATCCTCAGCCAGCACGGGTACGGCGTCGTGAACCTCGACGGGGGTATCGCACGTGGGTTGCGGGGGTGGGGTCGCGGGAGCGCGAGGCAGTCGCGGCCTAGAGCTTACAATCGAGTTCGCTGGTTCGAGGGCGCGGGTGTCCGGGGCTAATCGCACGTCCACGTCTCCACCGCGACGAAATCAGGTCGCGCACAACTGATCGGCATGCGCCAATACTCGAGCCCGTAATTGCAGGTGTAGATGCGCGCCTCTGTCCAGTCGGGGGCGAATTTACCCTTGCCGCTCAGGACGCGGTATTTGGAGTCCGCGAACTCGATCTCGAAGCTGAAGTCAGAGTGTCGCTGCCATTTCACGGCCCCCCTGTAGCGTTCCTCATGCGTCACCGTGATGCAGGCTTTGTCCTCGGTCGCCTGAACTCCCTGCGGAATGTTTTCGGCGATCCCGGTGCCGTCAGTCTTGAGAGTCAAGGACATCGGATTTTCGGGTCGCTCTTGCTTGTGAAGCTTCTCGTTGTAGAGGGTTCCTCCCCGCCAGCCGACGGTATCGCCGAACATGCTCGAGCATCCTGCAAGCGACAAGCATGCGACTGCGGCAGCGAGGAGCGGGCCCGTACTACTCCTCATCGAATAGTTTCGCATTCGCGATCTCCTCGTAGTACTCGTCCTTGGTGAGGCCGTTCGGATACTTTCCGTACAGCTCATAGCCGAACGCGACCGCTCGATCATCCAAGTCATCATGGGTCACCCCGACGCTTGCGCCGATGTCCTCGTCGTCCAGATTCGCGCCCTTCAACGCGGTCTCAAGCTCCACACCCCAATGGGCGAGCATCGCGCCGTAATTCAGATTGCCGAAGACGTCCGAACGCACCACCCTCCCCTGGTCGTCATGGAGGTAGAAATAGCCCGACTGGAGAGTGAGGTCGTACTCCTCGGCGAGGTAGCGTTTCATGTCCCATTCCTCGCCGGTGGGAAACTTCTCGAGGAATGTCTGACCGCCTTGAAAGGCGATCAATCCGTTCTCGCTCAGGAGGGCGAAGAAAGCGCCGAAGGCGCCCGAGAAGTCGCCGTCCGCCTTGAGCTTCATCGCCTCCCGGAGCATGGATTCGAACAGTCCGGGATTCCAGCGCGCGAGGGAGTGAAGTCGCTGCGACTCGTCGGAGGCGAGCCACTCCACGAGTTTGTCGTAGCTGAGCCCCGAGGCCGACTTCAGACTGTCGAAGACGATTTCGCCGGCACGAATTCCGAGGGAGGAGTGACCCTGGTTGGAGATCTTCGTCTCGAACAGTCCGCGGATGAGAGTGAGGTTGACGCCGCTCGTGTAGTAGCTGCCATCGGCCTCGACCGCGATCTTGTTGAGTTCGATCGCAGCCTGGGTGGCGAGTTGCATGACCTGCAGACTGTCGGAGAAGTAGTTGGAGACATCGGCGACGAACCACTCGAGTTTCTCGATCTTGTCTCTGTACTGGTCGATCTCGTTCTTGACCTGGACTCTGAGCTTCTTGAGCACCTGGTCCTGATAGACGAGGTTGGCCACGTCCCCCGTGAAGACAGCCTGAAGCTGCGTCAGGAAGCTGCTGTTCTGTTCGAGCTGCTCCTCGATGAGGCGGAGCTGTTCTCGCGCGTCCCGCAACCCCTGTGTGAGGTCGTCATGGTCGAGGTCGCCGAGCTCGGCCACCACCGAGTGCGCGTGCTCGTACGACGCGAACTCGGCCTGGATGTCGTCCACCGCTTCGCTGAGCTTCGCGATCCCGGGAAGGATAAGGTCGCTGAAGAGGCCGCGTCCTGCTGTATAGGCTGCCCCCTGAAGCACCCCGGCGTCGAGCTGAGCGATCAGATGCCGTGACCCGGACGCAAGGCGATCGATGATCGCGTTCGCGGTCGTGACGTTGTTGCGCATCGCGCTGATGAGATTGCTGGAGTCAGCGACGCCGAACCTCACTCCCACGGCAGGTCGTTCCTCTGGCGGATCAGGCGCTCTCGCTCATCGTCGAGTGACCGCCGAGCCTGCGAACTGGTCCACTCGAGCTCCGCGACGGAATCCGCGACATAGCGATCGACCTGGAACAGCAGCAGTTGCTGGGCCTCGAGTTCGCGTTGCGCGCCGCTGCTGCCGGACTGCATGGACTCGTGGAGCGACGACTCCCGTCGCCGGCCCACCGACCGGAATTCTTCGTGAAACCGCTCCAGTGACCGCTGATACTCGTTCCGTACTCCGGCGACCTCGTCTTCCCGCCGTTCGACCTCCGCGATCCGAGCGGTGAGCTCGCATCGATCGTTCATGCTCCTGTCGACGCTCATTGTGCGCTCTCCCACCGTTCGGCATCCGCGACATCGCGCTTCTCGATGCTGCTTGCCAGTTCCGGGAACTTGTTCGCCTGTCCCAACACGGCGGCGCAGAACGCGCGGACGGTCTGGAACATCTGGTTGGTCACATCGCGGCCGGCGCTCATCCCGGGGACCTCCCTGGTGAAACCGAACGTGACCTGCTGATCGGCGTACCCGGAGGTGTCGATGCCCACCAACTCGTTCACGGCGGCGTCGGCGGCGGCGGTGCTCGAACTGAGCGTTCCCGAAGTCATAAACTCACTCACCAATTTCGTCAGGTTTTACACGTCGTAAAATATCGACGTGATATTTGAGCCTAGCAGGCGGCCTAGGCAATGGATAGCCGATCGTCAGGTTCTGCCCATGTGACGTAAGAATCCGTCAAGAATTCGCCGGGATGGTGGGGGTATCGACCCGGACGAAGGAGGGACGGATGGCGACCTGGACACGAGGCAAGCGGATCGTCGGTGTGCTCACCGGCGTGATCGGCGTGACGAGCGTCGGCGCGGCCGCGGCCGTCGGCACAGTGCTGTTCGACAGCACGCCGACCAAGCACACGGCGGCGGCAGCCCAGCCGGCGCGCACTCCGGCGGCCACGCCGACGGCGACGCCCACCCCCACCGCGGCTCCGGCCGCACCGGCTCCGACCGCGGCCCCCGCTCCGACCGCGGCCCCCGCTCCGGTTCCGGCCGCACCGGCTCCCGCTCCCGCCGCTCCGGCTCCCGCCCCGGCCCCGGTCCAGCCGAGCCAGGGCGGCACCTCCAGCGGCACCTCGTCAGGCTCCTGATGCGAAGGCCGACGGAGGGGAGCGACGATGACTGAGCTGCTGTGGGCCTTCGGCCGGGCGTCCGGCCTCATCGCGCTGCTGCTGTTCACGCTGACGCTGGTGCTCGGCATCGTCACGCGCTCCGGGCGCCCGCTGCCGGGGATGCCGCGGTTCTCGGTGTCGCTGATCCACCGCAACGTGTCGCTGCTCGCGTGCGTCTTCCTCGTGCTCCACGTCGGAACTCTGCTCTTCGACTCGTACGCCAAGCTCTCGGTGCTCGACATCGTGGTGCCGTTCGCCGGGTCGTTCAAGCCGTTCTGGCAGGGCCTCGGGACGGTCGCGTTCGACCTCGTCGTCGCGATCACGATCACCGGCCTGCTCCGCCGGCGCATCGGCCAGCGCGCTTTCCGCTTCGTGCACTGGTTCACCTACGCGATGTGGCCGATCGCCGTCCTGCACGGCATCGGAAACGGGACGAACGGCACCAGCGGCTGGTTCCTGCTCGTGACCGCCGGGTGCACCCTCCTGGTCGCCGCGGCTGTGGTCTGGCGGCTGTCGGCCCGGTTCGTGGAGCACTCGCACACGCGGCGCCTCGCCGCGGGACTCGCCCCCTCCCGAGGGAAAGACGACGCATGACGATGACGATGGACCCCACGACCTCCGGAGCGTCGTCGCGCGCTGTCGACGCCGGCCGGCTCTTCTCCGCCGGGCACCGGGCCACGCTCGACGCGCACCTGCGCGCCTACGGCGAGCTGCCGCAGCGGAACCCCGACGCGATGCTCGCCGAGCTCCAGGCCGCGGGGCTCACCGGGCGCGGGGGCGCGGCCTTCCCGGTCTGGCGCAAACTGTCCGCCGCCCTCGACGCAGGCGGACGCCGCCGCGGCCGGGCGCCGATCCTCATCGCCAACGGCACGGAAGGCGAGCCGCTCAGCTCCAAGGACGCCGTCCTGCTGCGCAACGCGCCCCACCTCGTGATCGACGGGATGCTCGCCGCCGGGCGCACGATCGGCGCACGCAACGTGCTCATCGTGGCAGAGGGAGACGCACTCCGGGCGGTCGAGCGCGCGATCGGCGAGCGCCGGGACGCGCGCGGGATCGAGGTCGTGAAGGGCGCGGGAGGCTTCGTCTCCGGCGAGGCGAGCGCCCTGGTCAACCTGATCGAGAACGACGACGCGCGGCCCGTCGATCGCACGAAGCGCCTGACGACCGCGGGTCTCCGCGGCCGGCCGACCGTCGTTCAGAACGTGGAGACGCTGGCACACCTCGCGCTGATCGCCCGCCACGGTGCCCGCTGGTTCCGGTCGGTGGGCGACCCGGTCGACCCGGGCACGCGGCTGGTGACGGTCACCGGCGACGTGCCGACGCAGGGCGTCTACGAGATCCGCACCGACGCCACCGTGCGCGAGACCCTGGCCGCTCTAGGGCTCGACTTCGGGACGGTGTCCGCCGCGCTGATCGGCGGTTACCAGGGAGCGTGGGTACCGGCGCGGGCCTTCGACCTTCCGCTGACCGCCCTCGACCTCGCCCCGTTCGACGCGTCGCCGGGTGCCGGGATCATCCACGTGCTGGGCGACCACCGCTGCCCGCTCGATGTGACCGCCGGGATCGTGAAGTACCTCGCCGGGGAGTCCGCCGGCCAGTGCGGCCCGTGCATGTTCGGCCTGCCGACGATGGCCGACCGGTTCGCGGCCGTCGCCTCCGGGCAGGCCGTCGCCGAGAACGCCGCGGACCTCGCCCGGCTCGCGGGCCTCGTCGTCGGCCGCGGCTCCTGCCACCACCCGGACGGGACCGCCCGGCTGGTGCGGAGCGCGCTCACGGTCTTCGACCACGACGTCCGGTCGCACGCCCACGGCCGCTGCGTCCGGAGCGCACGATGACCTCCCACGCCCTCCACATCGACTGGACGAAGTGCGACGGCCGGGGACTCTGCGCCGAGATCCTCGACCGCGCCATCGCCCGGGACGACTGGGGTTACCCGGTCTCACTGCGCGGCGCGGAGGGCTCGCGCTCGGACGTGCCGCTGCGCGCCGACGAGCTCGACGCGGCGGACGATGCCGTGGCACTCTGCCCGGTGCTCGCGCTCACGCGGGTCGCCCGGTAGTAGTCCCGCCAGATGACCCGGTGCAGCGGGATCCAGCGCGGGAACGTGCGCAGGCCGGGGATGAACGGCAGCAGGGCCAGCAGGAGCGTCAGCGCGCCCATGATCAGCACGATCACGAGATCGGCGTTCGCGAGCGACGCGAACGGCTGCACCTGGTAGAAGAGCGAGAACAGCCACAGCCAGGCCTGGCCCGGAGTGTTCCCGGTCTCGTTCATCATCCCCCACTGATCCCCGGTGAGGTGCTGGGCCGCCGCGAGGTTCTGGAAGTACTGGCCGTCGCCGAGGAACAGGATCGCCGGCGTGTGGTTCAGCGGGTAGAAGCCGCCTTGACTCGCGAGCGCGCCGTCGAGCGCACCGCTGCGCGCCATCCCGGTGAGCGCCGTGATGAGCGCGGGGACGGGTCCCTCTGCGCTGGAGGCCTTCGGGAGGGCGGTCCCCTTGTCGGCGGCCAGAGCCTTCGCGTAGGCGGCCGTCCACTTCGCCTGCTGCGCGGGCGACGCGCTCGTCCAGCGTGCCACCGCGGCCGGGACGGCCGGAAGCGTCTTCAACGGGCCGATCACGTATGCCGTCGCGGTGTCGACCGGGAGACGCACGCCCGACAGGCTCTGCAGGTCGAGCGGCCCGAGGGTCTGCGTCGCGCCCTGGGTGTCGTTGTACGGCGGCCCGTACTGGGCGGTGTCGCTCGTCCCGCCGAGCTCGGCTGTCGCGGTCGACGCGAAGTCGACGGGGTCCGCCGCCGACCAGGAGGCGAAGGTGACGCCCGGTTCGTCCGGCGACCCGAACACCGCGGCGAGTCCGAGCGTCACGGCGCCGACGACGACGAAGCCGATCGTGACCTCCTTGAAGAGGTCGTAGTCGCGGACGCGTCCGTGCCACGGCCGGCCGGCGATGTCGTCGTGGCGCCGCCAGGTCATGCTCGGTGTGCGCTTCATCGCGGCCCCTCCGATTCGTTGTAGGCGTGGACGACCTGGTCGTCCTCCTCGGTCGCGTCGATCGGCGGCACGACGCCGTGCACGCGCACGAGGAGGACGTGCAGCACGACGATCGCGCCGACGCCGATGGGCAGCAGCACGATGTGCCACGTGAACATCTGACCGAGGTCGGCCACGTTGAACCAGGCGCCGATCCCGACCGCGTTGAGGGCGTCCTTGCCCTCGAAGGCGATCCACTGCGAGTCGAAGTTCGTCTGCAGCAGGTAGCCGGTGAACGCGGCCGCGATCGACACGGCGAAGGCGATCACGCCCGTGATCCAGGTGAGCACCCGTCCGCCGCGCCAGGCGGCCATCCAGTACTTGCCCCACAGGTGCACGACCATCAGCAGGAAGAACAGCTCGACGCTCCACAGGTGCACGCTGTTCGTGAAGTGCCCGAGGCTGGAGACGTGGTACCAGGCCGGCCCGTTGAGGCTGAGCACCAGGCCGGACAGGATCACGACGGCGAACGCGGCGAGCGACGCCATCCCGAACACGTAGATCCAGGAGGAGACGTAGCTCGGCTGGTCCTGCGGCAGCAGCTTCTGCGGCGGGAGGCGCCTCAGGAGCCAGCGGCGGACGCGTCCGGTCCAGGTGTAGACCTCCTCGTCCTGGCCGCCCGGCGCGTGCGGCCCGCTCATCGCCGGCGCCTCGCCTTCGGGAACGGCAGCAGAAGCGCCAGCGCGAACAGGACGAGCATGACGACGATGACGATGAGATTGCCGAGCTGGATGGTGAACGCGCCCCAGCCGAGGTAGATCCCCGGCGCGCTTGCGACGATGTCCACGGTGCCTCCTTCGGTCGAGGCCAGCGTGATCCTCGCCGGGGGCGGCGGGCGGGCCGAAGGTCCCGCGGTTCGGTGTCGACGTCGCCGCTCAGGGGCGAGCGCGTCGATCGCCGCCTGATTCGTCCCGTACAGCGTGCGGTCTCCGATCAGGCCGAAGTGCTCCAGCCGCAGTTCCAGGTCGGGGCGCACGCGCGAATAGTGCAGCAGGATCCCGCGCTCGCTCAACCAGTCCTGGACGGAGTGGAACCGCTCGGCTGCCGTGACGTCGATGTCGGTGACCGCCTCAAGGTCGAGCACGATGTGTTCGAGGCGGTCGGGGCCCGCCTCGGCCACGGCGGTCTTCACCGCCTCCTCGAAGACCCCCGCGTTGGCGAAGAACAACGGCGCCGCGAACCGCAGCACGATCAGGCCCGGGGCTGTCTGGGTGACTTCGTCCTCCACCGGCAGCAGCGAGTGCTCGGGGGAGTCCGTCGTGCTCAGCACGTCGATCGCCGGGTTCGCCGCCCGGCGGGCGAGGTTGATGAGGGCGAGGACCACGGCGATCACAATGCCCGCGACCGGGCCGATCAGCAGCGCGGCGACGAAGCAGGAGACCGCGATCGCGAGCTCGAACCGGGACTGCCGCCAGAGCGAGACGAACTCCCGGACGTCGAGCAGCGGGAGCACTGCGACCGCGACGATGGCGCCGATCACCGGCGACGGGATGTGCTCCAGGAGAGCCGTGCCGAATACGACCAGCAGCAGGGTGCCCGCCGCCGTCACCAGCGCGGGGAGCTGGGTGCGCGAGCCGGCGTGGTCCATGGCCGCAGTGCGGGAGGTCGATGACCCGATCGTGAACCCGCCGGTGAGGCCGGACGCGATGTTGGCAGCGCCGAATGCCAGCAGATCGCGATCCGGGTTCACCCGGTAGCCGCGGCGCTCGCCGAAGGCCCGGGAGACGAGCAGTCCCTCGCTCATCGCGACCATCGTCAGCGACAGCGCGGAGGGCACGAGCGCGAGCCATTGCGACCAGCCGATGGCGGGCCAGGAGACCGTCGGCGCGCCGCGCTCCACCGGCCCCAGCGTGCGGACTCCCAGGCTCTCCATCCCGGTGAACGCCACCAACGAGGTCGAGGCCACGAGCACGATGAGCGCCCAGGGCACGAGCGGCGCGAATCGGCGACCGACGGCGAGCACGGCCAGCGATCCGGCCGCGATGGCGACGGCCCATCCGTTCGCTTCGCCCAGCCCGGCGAGGAGTTCGGCCGCGCGCGTGAGGAATCCGGCGCTGCTGGTGATCCGCACCCCGAGCATCGTCGCGATCTCGCTGACCAGGATGTCGAGAGCGAGCCCGCTCACGAAACCGATGAGGATCGGCTTGGAGAGGAAGTCCGCGAGGAAGCCGAGGTTGAACACGGCGCAGAGCACGAAGACGGCGCCGCCGATGATGGCCTGAGCGAAGGCCAGCGCGAGATAGTCGCCCGACCCGGCGAGCGCCATCCCGCCCAGTGACGACGCGACCAACGCGGACGCCGCGGCGTCGGGCGAGGCGACGAGCTGGCGCGACGAGACGATGAGGGCGTAGACCACCGCCGGGACGATCAGCGTGTACAGCCCCGTCGCCGGAGGGAGCCCCGCGATCTGGGCGTAGCCGAGGTTCACCGGGACCGAGATCGCCAGCAGCGTCACTCCGGCCAGCAACTCGCGCGGCAGCGTGCGCAGGGTCAGACCGGCGAGGACGCGCCCGCGGAGGAGGCGGGGGATGGACAGCATGCGTCAGCCCGCCCGTTCAGGTCTTGTGAGTCGCTCAGGTCTCCTGCGTGTGCCCCTCCTGCTCCGGCTCGCCGGTGACCTCCAGGATCGCGACCTCCTCCAGCTCCTCCCTGCCGTGGCGGCGGTCCACCCCGAACAGGTAGACGGCGTCGAGGACGCCGAGCGTGTTGGTGAGCAGCAACGTGACGAACCACGGCTTGCTGCCGTTCCTGGCGGCGCGCCAGAGCGACGCGCCCTTCCAGGCGAGGCTCCAGGCGACGACCGCGACGACGAGGACGCGGCCCGCGGGCGGCACGTCGTGCATCCCCATGCGGGGCGCTTCGTAGTGGTTTCTCATGCGGCCATCAGACCGCGCGCGCCCGCGGCACGGCAAGGGTCGAAGGTCCTGGTCCGCGGCGCGCGGGCGGGGCAGGCTCGACAGCGAAGCCGACCATGTGAGGAGTCCCCATGCCCACCTCGATGACCCGCGACGAGATCGATGAGCTCCTGAAGACCGCCCTGATCGGCAGGCTCGGGATGATCGCCGACGGCCAGCCGTACGTCGTCCCGATCTCCTTCGCCTACCGTGACGGCGCCGTCTACTGCCACAGCGCACAGGGCAGGAAGGTGCAGGCGCTGCGGACCCAGCCGGAGGTCTGCTTCGAGGTCGACGAGCTCGACCACATCGACAGATGGCGCAGCGTGATCGCGTGGGGCCGCTTCGAGCAGCTCCTCGGCGGGGATGCCAGGGAGGCGATGGGGCTCCTGGTCGATCGCTTCCGGCCCCTGGTGCCGGCGACTGCAGAAGGCCATCAAGGGGCCGAGCTCGGGATGATGCGGACACTCGACATTCCGCGGCTGGCGGAGGCGCGGGAGCAGGTCGGGCAGCCTTCCGCCGCCGCTGTGGTCTTCCGGGTGAACCTGCACACGCTGACCGGCCGGATGGAGGGGGAGTGGTGACGGTGGCGATCGACGGGCGCACGGTGGTGGGGTTCGACGGCTCGCCGTCGGCGTGGCGGGCGCTCGACTGGGCGACCGATCGCGTCGCCCGCCGCGGGGGCGCGCTGGAGGTGGTGCACGCGATCGACACGCGCCTCGGCGGCGCAGTCTTCGGTCCGCGGTTCGACCTCGAGACGACGGTCGAGACCGGGCTCGCTCAGGCGCGGAGCCACGTCCGCACGCTCGCCCCCGGCCTCGCCGTGGAGGTCCGCTGGGTGGAGGGGCCGCCGGCGGGCGCGCTCCTCGCGGAGGCTGCAGGCGCCGCTCTCCTGGTGGTGGGCACCGACAAAGGGCCGCTGAACAGCGGTGCGCGTATCGGCACCCTCCCGCTGACACTCGCAGCGAAGGCCGACTGCGTCGTCGCCGTGATCCCGGCATCGCCGCGACCCGAGCGGAACGTCGTGGTGGTCGGCGTCGACCGCTCCGCCTTCGCACGCTCCGCGCTGGCTCTCGCCGTGACGGAGGCGAGCTGGTCGGGTGCGGAGGTCGAGGCGGTCCACGCGTGGGACGTGCCGGAGGCTCTGCACGCCGCCCTCGACTCCGGCGAGCACGCCGATCCCGCGTTCCTGGAGCGCGAGCGGGCCGTGATCCCGGAGGCGGTCGCCGACGTCCCGATCGCGCGGGCGGCGCCGATCACCGACATCGTGCTCCGCAGGAATCCCGCGGAGGCGCTGATCGAGCGCGGGGCGGGCGCCGTCGCCATCGTCGTCGGGACGCGCGGCCGCGGGCGCTTCGTCTCCTCCCTGCTCGGCTCGGTCAGCCACGACGTGCTGCAGAACCTCCCGTGCCCGGTGCTCGTCACACCGAAGGAGTACTCCTTCGTCGTGCCGAGCGGGCCGGACGACCGGGATACGTGGTGAGGACGGCCTGAGCTACTGCCGCGGCGGATCGCTCGCCGCGACCGGCTGCGCCTCCTGCGGAGCCGCCGGCACGGGCGGCGCCGCAGGAGTCAGGGCGTCGACCTTCCAGGGCCGCTGCCGGTACAGCTCCAGCAGCTCCGCGCCGAGCCCGAAGAACACCATCGCCAGCCACACCAGGATGTTGAGCACCGGGATCTGCAGCCCGACGATCAGGATCAGGCCGCCCACGAACGACTGCAGGACCGGGTGCGGGGACGTGCGGAGCACGACGCGCCCGAGGTAATGGGCGCCGACCAGGAACGTCGCGAGCGTCAGCACGATCCAGACCAGCAGGCCGGCGAGTGCGAGCGGCGCGCCCGCGATCGTGACGAGCAGGAGCAGCAGCCCGATCGGCACGACGACGGCGGCGACGAATCCGACCAGCAGCGCCCGCCACGGCGACGGCAGAAGCCGGTCGGTGACGCGCACCAGCGTCCGGGGGACGAGCAGGCCGGCGGCGACGGTGAGCAGGCTGAGTGCGACCAGGGCGTAGACCAGCCCCAGGAACCATCCCAGCACCGCGGCCCACGGCGAGATCTGCGGCGCGGAGGACTGCTGGGTCTGGACGTGCTCCACGCTGCCGGCGACCGCGCCGTCGGCGATGCGCGCCGTCGTGGCGCTGGCGTAGGTCACGTCGCCGCCGACGGTCCCGTCGATCCGGAGGTCGGTGACGCTGACCAGCAGGTCCCTGCCGACGTCGCCCGCGACGCGGATCGAGGTGGCTGTCGCGACGATGTCGTTCTGCACAGAACCGCCGGTGGCGACCAGGAGGTCGGAGGCGAAGATCGTGCCGCTGCGCGCGACCTGGCCGGTGATCGTGACATCCTGCCCGGCGAGGCGGACGTTGCCGTCGACGCGGCCGCTGATCGTGATGGTCTGCGCCGCCGCGATCACATCGCCGGTGACGTCGCCGCTGACGGTGACGCTCTGCCCGGCGGCGTAGACGTCTCCGTTCACCGGGCCGGACACGTCGACGGCGACACCGCTGTAGAAGTGCGGTCCGCCGGAGCCGTCGGTCTGCGCCGGCGTGGCAGCGGCCGAGGCGCCGAGCGTCAGGATGAGCGCGCCGCCCAGGGCCGCCGCGCCGGCGAGCCGGAGGAAGTGCGTGGTTCGAGTGTTCATGTCGGAGCTCCTCAGATCAGGCATTCAGGGGCGACGACGATCGTCGGCACCCGGATGGCCAGGATGAGCGCGTGGCTCACCGAGCCGAGCACCATCCGGTCGAGCCCGCGGGCCTGCTCGGTCCCGACGACCAGCAGGGCCGCGTCGTCGAGGTGCGACAGCACGGCGTGCCTCGGATCGTCCCGGACGAGGGCAGCGGTCACCCGCAGGTCCGGGTTCGCCGCGCGGACAGTACGGACGACGGACTGGAGGATCGCGTCGTGCGCGCTCTCGAGGTCGACCGCGAAGCGGCCGTCCGGCTGCTGGACCTCCGGGATGCCGACGAGCGGATCGAGCCAGGCGTGCACGAGCCGCAGCTCGCCGCCGAGCCGCCTGGCCTCCCGCGCCGCGAATCTCGCCGCCTTCAGCGACACGTCCGACCCGTCCACGCCCACGACGACCGTCGTGCGTCCGGCTCCCGGAGGCTCGGGCACGATCGCGACCGCGCCACGGGCATGCGCTGCGAGCCGCGCGCCCAGCGACCAGTCGTAGCGGACGTGAGGCCAGTGCCGGCGTCCGGTCCCGACCACGATCAGATTGTCGGTCCGCGAGAAGCGCTGCAGTTCGTCGAGCCGCAGTCCGGCCATCACATGGGTGCTGACCCGGAGCCCGCCGTTCGCGTCGGACACGCGCTGCGCCTCGGCGTCGGCCGCGAGGTGCCGACGGGCCACCAGCTCGTCGGTGACCACCTGCCCCGGAGCGAGCGCGTCGAGATCCTCGATGTCCACCAGGACGATCGATTCATGCTCGGCCTTGGCCCGCCCGACGGCCCAGTCGAGTGCGACGCCGGCTTCAGGCGAGCCGTCCCATCCCACGATCGTCCTGTCGGTCATGAACTCTTCTCCTTCGACTCGTTCGGCGACGTCCTCTCCGGGCGCACGACCAGCACCGGGCACTCCGCCTGCGTGGCGCAGTACAGGCTCACCGAGCCGAGGAACGGCGACGCAAGCTCGCTCAGCCCGCGGCTCCCGATGACGAGAAGCTCCGCGGTGCGCGAAGCGTCCACCAGGACCTTGCCGGCGTGACCCGGCTCGGCGTGCACGCTCACCCACTCGGGCCGTGAGTCGCCGAACTCGGCGCGGACGACGTCCTCCAGGATCTCGAACGCCACCACCTTGGGCGCCCGCTCCGGATCCGGGAAGTACGCGTCGTACATCGAGGTGGAGGGCTGCCACGCCATCACCACGCGAAGGCGCGCGTCGAGCGCGCGCCAGCCGCACGGCCTCATGGAAGGCTCGACGGGACTGCTCCGACCCGTCCACGCCGCACACGATCGGCGGCAGAACCCCCTTCGAGGGATGCATGCGGACCCCTTTCCGGCGCGCGTCAGATCTCCCGCGGCTCCACGCGGAGCCGGTCGTGCACCTGGCGCACGTGCGGAGACGACCACGCAGTGCGGAGCGCCTGCTGGTGCTCGGTCCAGGACCCGACGGAGCCGGTCAGAGCGATCTCGTCGCCGTCGACGCTGACGGTGATCCTGCCGGCGTCCAGGATGGCGTTGCGCACCAGGGCGTTCCGGATCTCCTCGGCGACGTCGTCGGCCTGCGGCCGTCTGGTGAGCTCGATCCGGCTCTCGACCTGGTGGACGCCGTGCAGGCGCTCGACCGCCCGCTTGGCGGCCACCCGCTCGGAGTCCCACTCGACCTCGCCGGTCAGGACCACGCGATGGCCCTGGACGTCGGCGTGGATGCCCGTCCGCGGGACTCCCGCAGTCCACGCGAGGATGCCGTCGACGGCAGCGGCGAGCGTGCGCCCGTGCGGATCGCCGCCCGGCTCGGGCAGGCGCAGCTCGTCCGCGACGGTTCGGACCCCGGCGACGCGTTGCACGGCGTCCACCGCCGCGATGCGCTCGTGGAGGGTGCCGACCTCGCCCGTCAGTGTGACGACACCGCCCTCGACGGAGACGCCGATGGCGGGTGCGGTCACGTCCGGTGTCCAGGCGAGTTCGGACTCGACGGCCCGGCGGACAGTCAGATCGCTGAAGGTGCGCGCCGTGCCGGTCGGCGCGGCTGATTCGGGTGCGCTGCTGATGCTCATGGTCCCAGGATCCGTGCGACGGGGACGCACGTGATGAGTCGAAGGTCCCGCAGGTTTGCGGACCGTCGGGAACCGGTCAGCCGTGCCCGCGATGCTCGAGATGGAGCACCGCGGCCTGCGTGCGCCGCTCCAGCCCCAGCTTCGCCAGCAGCGAGCTGACGTAGTTCTTCACCGTCTTCTCGGCCAGCCCGAGCCGCTCGGCGATCTGGCGGTTGGTCCGCCCGTCGGCGATGAGCGCGAGCACCTGCCGCTCGCGGAGGCCGAGCGAGGCGAAGCGCGGGTCGTCGGCGGGCTCGCGGAGGGTCGCCGAGACGCGCGAGGCGACGCGCGGGTCGATGAGGCGCTTGCCGCGGTGGGCCGCGCGGACGTCGTCCACCAGGGTGCTCGCGCGGATATCCTTCACCACGTAGCCGTCCGCGCCGGCGATGATCGCGCTGCGCAGGGCATCCTCGTCGTCGTATGCGGTGAGCATCAGGCAGCGGATGCCCGGCTCCGCCTGCTTCACGGCCCGGCAGACGTCGATGCCGCTTCCGTCGGGCAGGCGGACGTCGAGCACGGCGACGTCGGGCCGCACGGCGAGGATCCTGGCGCGCGCCTGTGCGGCCGTCGCCGCCTCGCCGACGACCTCCATATCGTCCTGCCCGTCGATCAGGGCGGCCACACCGCGACGGACGATCTCGTGATCGTCAGCGAGGAAGACGCGGATCGGCGGCGGGCTCATCGCACGCTCTCGACCGACACGGGCAGCCGGAGCCGCAGCCGCGTCCCCTGCGGGGTCGACTCGACGTCGAGCACGCCGGCGCGGCGCTCCGCCCGCTCGGACAGGTTGGCGAGCCCGCTGCGCCGGCTCATCCCGCCGATCCCGGTGCCGTCGTCCGCCACCTCGACCGTGATCTCGTCAGCGGACGCGACGACCTCGACCGTGGCGCTGCCGGCCCCCGCGTGCCGGACCACGTTGGTCAGGCCCTCCCGCACGAACGCCGCGACATCGTCGGCGATCGCGGCGTCGGTCACCAGGTCGACGGGGCCGGAGAAGGAGACCGTCGCCGGCCGCGGCAGGGCCTCGCCGATCTCCTGAACGATGTCGAGCAGCCGGTGCCGGAGGCTCTCGGCCGCCCCTGCTGGCGCGACAGCGAGAAGATCGCTGTGCGGATCTGCGCGATCGCGTCGTCCAGCGACTTCACGGTGCCGTCGATCCGGTCGGCCAGCAGCCCGGCGCCGAGCGCCGACTGGATGCTCTGCAGCTCCAGTCCGGCGCCGAACAGCTGCTGGATGACGTGGTCATGGAGGTCGCGGGCGATGCGGGCACGGTCCTCAAGGAGCACCACCCGCTCGTGGTCGGCACGCGCGTCCGCGAGCTCCATCGCCAGGGCGGCCTGGCGCGAGAACGTCACCGTCCGCTCCAGTTCGAACGCCGAGAAGGCGGGATCGCCCGCCGCGCGGACGGCGATCAGCACCTCGGGTTCGCCCGTCTTCCCGTCGAACGGGATGACCAGGGCGGGCCCCGAGCTGCGGCCGTCGGAGAGCCGGATGCCGCTCAGCTCGTCGAGCCGCGTGGGCTGCGCCCCTTCGATCGCGCTGCGGATCCTGCTGTTCGTCGTCGGGTCGAAATCGCCGGCGCTCTCGCTCGCTCCGAGCAGGCGGAACTCTCCGTCGTGCACGTTGAGGCAGAGAACGAGTACGGCGCGCGCCCCGACAAGGGTCGCCGCGCGGGTCGCCAGCTCCTCGTGCGACTGCTCCGCTTCGCTCCCCAGGATGCTGGCTGTCATCTCGGCGGCGGACGCGCTCCACGCCTGCCGGGCGACAGTCTCGGCGTACAGCCGCGCGTTGTCGATCGCGAAGCCCGCGTTGGCGGCCAGCGCCTTGACGAGCTGCTCGTCGTCGTCGGTGAACCCGCCCCCGACGGGGTCGGTCAGGTAGAGGTTGCCATACACGGCGTCCCGCACCGTGATCGGGACGCCCAGGAACGCCGTCATCGGCGGGTGTCCCTCCGGGAAGCCGGAGGACCGCGGGTCGTCGGCGATCGAGTCGAGCCGGATCGGGCGCGGATCGTCGATGAGGGCGCCGAGGAGCCCGTGGCCCTCCGGCAGGTGTCCGATCCGTGCGACCACGTCGTCCGACATCCCGACGTGGATGAACTGCTCCAGGCCTCCGCCCTCGGCGATCACCCCGAGAGCGCCGTAGCGCGCGCCGACCAGCTCGACGGCGGACTCGATGATCGTCCGCAGCACCACCGGCAGCTCCAGGTGCGACACCACCGCCCGGTTCGCCCGGACGAGCGCGCGCAGCCTGCCCTGGGTGTCCAGCACCTTCCGTGCCTGCTCGACCAGCTCGCCGAGGGCGCGGTCGAGTTCGGCTCGGGGGGCGTCGGGGAAGGTGATCGGCTCGTCGCTCGGGATGGCGCGCCTCCTCTCGGCAGCAGGCGGCGCGCCGCTGTCCGGAAGCGGCGCATGCCCTCACGCGCCGAGTGTAGCTTCCTGCGGCGTCGCGTACACCTGCGTGTCCTGACCGACCACGACGGTGGGAGCGGCGAGGTCGAGGACGAGTCCGTGGGAGACCGAGCCCAGCCAGGTGCGCTTCCAACCGGTGAGCCGCCTGCTGCCGACGACGAGCATCGACGCGTGCTCGGACTGGACGCGGAGGCCGGAGATCGGGTTCTGGCGGAGCAGGACCCCGTGCACGACGAGGCCCGGATGCGCAGCGCCCACCGTGCGCACGTGGTCGTCGAGCAGGTCCTGCCGTTCGCTCTCCTGCGAGGTGACGAACTCGTCGTCGGGGACGACCAGCGGCTGCTCGGACAGCGGCGCCACCCAGCAGTGCACGACCGTCAGCGGCTGGCGCAGGTCCTCGGCCTCGCGGGCTGCGAACTCCAGGGCGAGGCGGCCCACCGCGGAGCCGTCCACCCCCACCACGACGCCCCTCCGCGCCGCCGCGGCCTCCGCCTCTTCGACGGGGATCACAGCCACCGGGCCGGCCGCCGCGGTCGCGAGCCGCGACCCGAGCGACCAGCCGTAGCGGACGCGCGGTCCGACCCGGTGCCGGGTGCCGACCACGACGAGGGTGTCGGCCCTGGTCTGGGCGGTCAGCAGGTCGAGCGGATCCCCGACCAGCAGCTCCGCTCCGGACACGACGCCGGGATGGGAGGCCGCGAGCTCCTCCACCCGGGAGTCGAGCCGGTCCTCCTCCTGCTCGGTCGCCCGGTCGAGGGCGCCGTCGTCGCCAAGGAACTCGCCCACGTCGACCACGTCGAAGAGCTCGATCGTCGAGCTCTCGTCGCGCGCGCGGCGGAGCGCCCAGGCGAGCGCCGCCTCCGCCGCCGTCGAGCCGTCCCAGCAGACCACCGTCCGGTCGGTCATCGTCCTCTCCTTTTCACGAGGCGACGCGCAGCACCAGCGAGCCGCCGGTCCTGCCCCGCCGCAGATCGTCGATCGCGCCCGCCAGCCCGTCGAACGGCACCGCCGTCACCGTCGGCCGCAGCCGGAGGTTCCGCGCGAGCGCGAGGAAGCGCGCGCCGTCCTCGCGGGTGTTCGCCGTGACGGTGCGCAGGTCGCGCTCGCGGAACAGCGACTCGGTGTACGAGAGCGGCGGGAGGTCCGACATCTCGATGCCGGCGAGCACCACCGTGCCGCCGCTCGCGGTGGCCCGCAGCGCGACCGGGACGAGCCCGCCGGCCGGGGCGAACACGATCGCGGCGTCCAGCGGCTCCGGCGGCTCCTCGTCCTCCTCGCCGACGAAGTCGACGCCGAGCTCCCGGGCGAGCTCGCGGTTCTGCACGCCGCGCGTCATCGCGAACACCCGGGCGCCGCCCGCCATCGCGAGTTGCGCGGTCACGTGGGCGCTCGACCCGAACCCGTAGATCCCGAGGGTTCCGCCCGGCGGGAGCTGCGCCCGCTGGAGCGCCCGGTAGCCGATGATCCCGGCGCAGAGCAGCGGTGCGGTCTCCAGCGCGTCGGCGTCCGCCGCGATCGGATAGACGTACGCGGCCGGCGCCACCAGGTACTCGGCGAACCCGCCGTCGGCGTCCCAGCCGGTGTACTCCGAGTACGGGCAGAGGTTCTCCGCACCCCGCCGGCAGAACGCGCACTCGCCGCAGGTGCGGCGCAGCCACGCGACGCCGACGCGGGCTCCTGGCTGCAGCGACGTCACGTCGTCGCCGACGTCGACCACCGTGCCGATCGCCTGGTGCCCCGGCGTCACCCGCGGGCGGTGCACAGGGATCTCGTGGTCGATCACATGGAGGTCGGTGCGGCAGATCCCGCACACCTCCACCTCGACCAGCACCTCGTCCGCTGCCGGCTCCGGCACCGTGTCCTCGACCGCTTCGAGGCCGCCGCTCGCCCCCGTGGTGCGCCACGCTCTCATCACCGGCATCTCGGGCCTCCGTTCCGTCTGCGAGTCAAGCGCCGCCGCCGCCCGCCGGGCGGGCCGAAGGTCCCACGGGACCAATGGCCCTTCGAACCGCCCGTGCCGGGTGAGCAGACTGCAGTCGGAGGTGCCGCATCATGGAGATCCGCAGGTACATCGTCGGCGTCGACGGATCGGTCCCGGCCCGCGCCGCGATACGGTGGGCGGTCGCGGGGGCGCGCGAGCGGGGCTCGGTGTGACACTCGTCCACGTCGCCGACGACGAGTGGGGCGCCGTGGGGGCGCTGCTCATCGACGAGGTCGACCAGGACGCGGAGAAGCGGTTGGGGGAGGAGGTCGCCTACGCGCGGTCCCTCGGGGCGGACGTGCCGATCCACGGCGAGGTCCGCACCGGCAGCCCGATGGCGGAGCTCGCCTCGTTCAGCGACCAGGGCACGATGATCGTCGTCGGCACCCACAAGACCGGCTTCCACTACGGGCGCGCCTTCGGCTCGCGCAGCCTCCAGCTCGCGAACCTCGCGACCGGGCCGGTCGCGATCGTCCCGGAGGCGGCGTCGCGGATGCGGCGCGGGGTGATCGTCGGCGTGGACGACACACCGGCCGGGGAGGCGGCGGTCGACCTGGCGGCGGACCTGGCCTGCGACCACCACTGCGAGCTGATGACGGTCCGCTCGTCGGAGGCGCACATCCCCTTCGACCCTGACGACACCGACGAGCGGCGCGACTGGCAGCTCCGGCGCGACGACGAGGCGCGGGGCTTCCTCGCGGCGGCCGTCTCGCGGGCGCGGGCGCGGCAGCCCGGCATCGTCATCCGCAGCCGGGTCGTGCGCCGCCCCGCGGGCGCGGCACTCAACGAACTGGCCCGCAGTGCCGAGCTCCTCGTGATCGGGGACTCGCGCCGGGCGCACGCGCAGCTCGGCAGCCTCGGAGCTGTCGCCTACGACGTGCTGCTCAACCTGTCCTCGCCGACGATCGTGGTGCACGCCCCGGCCGCCGGAGCGCGGGCGGAGCAGCCGACGACGGAAGGAGAGAGCAATGTCATCCGATGACCCGGTCCAGGTGCTGGACCGCGACGAGTGCCGGGAGGTCCTGAAGGGCGCGACGGTCGGGAGGCTGGCGACGGCCGTCGGCGGAGAGCCGGACATCTACCCGGTCAACTTCTACTCCGACGGGTCGAGCATCCTGATCCGAACGGCCCCCGGCACCAAGCTGCTGGAGCTGACCGTGCACGACATGGTGGCGTTCGAGACCGACGGCTGGACCGACGCGGAGGCCTGGAGCGTCGTCGTCCACGGCCACGCCAGGCAGCTCGACCATCAGGCGGAGATCGACGAGGCGGACAAGGCTCCGTTGCAGCCCTGGATCCCGACCCTCAAGTACCGCTACGTCCACATCGACATCGACTCGATGACCGGCCGGCGGTTCCGGCGCGAGCCGGAGCCCGAGCGCTGGTGAACCGCACACGGAAGGAAGCATCATGAGCGACGAGCCCAGCGCTGAGTCGGAGGACCGCATCCACCCCGGCGGCCGCATCGTCGTCGGACTGGACGGCTCCGCGCAGTCGCTCTCCGCGTTGCGCCGCGGCGCCAGGATGGCCGAACGGCTGGGCTGCAACCTGGTCGGCGTGACGGTCTGGGAGTACCCGCCGTCCTGGCCGGGCTACGTCATGGGCGGCTGGGACCCCGAGCGGGACGCGCACACCATCGCCGAGGAGGCCTCGCACGAGGTCTTCGGCGCAACGCTCCCGCCCTGGTACACGACCGTCGTCCGCTCCGGGTCGGCCGCGCGCCAGCTGATCGCGGAGGCGGAGGACGCCGAGATGCTGATCGTGGGCAGCCGCGGACTCGGCGGCTTCACCGGGCTGCTGCTGGGCTCGGTGTCCCGGTCCGTGGTCGAGCACGCGGACTGCCCGGTGCTCGTGATCCACGGATCGTGAGCTGAGTCGGCGCCGCCTCAGACCGCGGCGGGAGTCCCCAGCGCCGCGCCGATCGTGCGGCCCCACTCGCGGGCGTCGTCGAGCTGTCCGGGCTCCAGCACGCTGTCCTTGTCGACCAGGAAGCTGTGCTTGGCGAGCAGGCGGTGCGACCCGAGCCGGCGCAGGCGCTTGTCGATGGCGACGGCCGCCGAGCCGCTGAAGAGCTCCGTCATGTCGGCGCGGGTGTCGAACGCGGCGAACCGCGCCGGCACGTCGCCGCAGGTCTCCAGCCACTCGCGCACGCCGATGCCCTCGGCGTCGGGTTCGAGGGTGAGCCGGCGCTCGGGGTCGTCTCCCCACTTCGCCGCCTCCACGCGGGTGGACGGCCGGCTCAGGGAGTGCACGTGCGTGGGCGCGCCGATGAGGAGGAGGTCGATGTCCGGGAAGGCCTCCGGGGCGTCCTTGACCTTCAGGACGGTCACCGACGCGAACGGCCGCAGCCCGTCCGCGATGGCCTCCGCGACCCGGCGGGTGCTCCCGAACATGGACTCGTAGACGATGGCCGCGCGGGCGGCCGGTGTGGTGTCGTTCATGCCGTCACCTTCGCGCGGGTTTCGCGCGGCGCGCAGGGCCGAAGGTCACTCGGGACTTTCGGCACTGGGCGCGTGCCGCCCGGGTTGCGAGACTCGTCGCGTTCCCTGAGGGCTGGAGGATGCGATGACCGGGACGATCATGGTCGGGGTCGACGGAAGGGCCGAGCACCGGGCGGCGCTGGAGTGGGCGGCGCGTCGAGCGGTCCGCGACGGCTCCCGGCTGGAGCTGGTCTTCGTGCTCGCGCACGCCTGGGGCGACGACGCGGACGGCCCGAGCGACCTGCTCGTCCTCGCGGCGAAGTCCCTGCTGGCGACGGAGCGGGAGGCGGCGCTCCGCATCGCGGAGGAGGCGTCGACGCGGGTGCCCGCTCTGACCGGTCCCGAGCCCGCGCCGCGGCGGCGTCCCGGCCTCGAGGTCGGGACGCGGTACCTGTACGGCCACGTCGGCGCCGAGCTGACGGCGGCCTCCCGCGACGCCGACCTCCTGGTGGTCGGCGCCCGCTCGCGCTCGGCGCGGGACCACGGATTCTCCGGCTCGCTGCACCTCCGTGTCGCGTCGACCGCGGCCTGTCCGGTCGCCGTCGTCCCGCACGGCTGGGCCGGCCAGGGGTCGGGCGTCGTGGCCGGTGTGGACGGCAAGGCGCCCGCCGAGACGGCCGTCGCGTTCGCCGCGGACGAGGCGGCGGCGCTCGGCGAAGGGCTGCGCCTGGTCTGCGTCGGCTACACCGCGAACCCGCTGCTCGCTGGCCTCGTCCCGGAGGTGTCGCTCGACGACCGGAGGCAGCGGATCGTGGACGCGGCGGCCCAGAGCGCACGCGAACGCCGGCCCGGCATCGACGTCCGCGCCGACGTGATCGAGGCGGCTCCCGCGCCAGGCTTGGTCGAGGCGGCGGTAGGCAGCAGAATGCTGATCGTGGGAACCCGCGATCGCCACGGCGCCAAGCGCGTCATGCTCGGCTCGGTCGGCCACGACGTGCTGCTGAACGTCCGCGTCCCCGTCGTCATCGCGCGAGCGCGCCGCGAGGACGGGTGAGCGCGGCGCCGGGCACGGCGGCGGTCCTCGCGTCCGCCGCGCCGAGTCCGGTCCGGGTCTCCGCCTGCCAGGACACAGCGGCCGTGCTCGCGGGCCAGGGGACCACGGCCGCCGGCCTGGGCGACGAGGAGGCCGCCGCCCGGCTCGCCGCGGTCGGCCCGAACGCCGTCCGTGGCCACCGCGCCCGCCCGTGGCGCGTGCTCGGCCGCCAGGTGCGCAGCCCGATCCTCATCCTGCTGTTCGCGACCGCCATCGTCTCCGCGTTCGTCGGCCAGGGGACGGAGGCCGTCATCATCGCGGTGATCCTCGTGGTCAGCGTCGGGCTGGGCTTCGTCAACGAGTTCCGGGCGGAGCAGGCGGCGGACGCCCTCCACGACCGGCTCCGGCACACCGCGATCGTGCTGCGCGGCGGAACGCGCCGCAGCGTGGACGTCACCGAGCTCGTCCCCGGCGATGTCGTCGTGCTCTCGGTCGGCTCCGTCGTCCCCGCCGACCTCCGGCTCATCGAGGCCGACGGGCTGGAGTGCGACGAGAGCATCGTCACGGGCGAGGCGCACGCGGCGGCCAAGTCGCTCGACCCGGTGGCGGAGGGCGCGGGCGTCGGCGACCTCGCCTGCTGCGCCCTGATGGGCACCGTCGTCCACGCCGGCGGCGGCGTCGGCGTGGTGGTCGCGACCGGCGGGACCACGGAGTTCGGCCGGATCGCTGTCGGCCTCGGGACGCAGCAGCCGCAGACCGAGTTCCAGCGGGGCCTCGGCCAGTTCTCGACCTTCCTGCTGCTGGTCGCGATCATCCTGACCACCCTGATCTTCGTGGCGGCGCTGCTGCTCGGCCGGCCGCTCATCGAGTCGCTGCTGTTCTCGCTCGCCATCGCGGTCGGCATCACCCCGCAGCTGCTGCCCGCCGTGGTCAGCACCAGCCTCGCCGCCGGCTCCCGCGCGCTCGCGCGGCGGCGCGTGCTGGTGAAGCGGATGGTCTGCATCGAGGACCTGGGCGACCTCGACCTCCTGGTGACGGACAAGACCGGGACGCTCACGACCGGCCGGATCGTGTTCGACCGCCCCGTGCCGCTGGACGGCGTGGAGGCCGACGAGGTGCTGCTGCTCGGCCTCCTCGCCACCGACACCGACCCGGCCGCACCGCAGACGGTCGGCCTGAACGCGCTCGACGCCGCGTTGTGGCAGAGCGCCGAGGCAGCCTCCGCCCCCGTCTCGGCGTACCGGAGGCTGGACGCCGTGCCGTTCGACCACGAGCGCCGGATGGCGGGTGCCCTGGTCGCCGCCACCGGCTCCGCCCCGATCGTCGTGGTCAAGGGCGCGCCGGAGTCCGTCCTCCCGCTCTGCGCGCAGGCGCATCCGTCGGCGGCCGGGACACTGTCGCCGCTCTACGCCGCGGGCTCGCGGGTCATCGCCATCGCCACGAAGGCGGCGGGCGACCTGGCCGCGCTGACCCCCGGCGACGAGACCGGCCTGACCCTGCGCGGCTTCCTGGCGTTCGTGGACGGCGTGAAGCCGGACGCGCGCGCGTCCGTGCAGCGACTCGCGGACCTCGGCGTCGGCGTGAAGATCGCCACCGGGGACAGCGCCGTCGTGGCCGAGCGCGTCTGCGCCGAGCTCGGGATGCCCGCGACGGGCACGCTCACCGGCGAGGCGGTCGACGCCCTCGACGATGCGCAGCTCGCGGAGTCCGCCCGCGCCGCCACCGTCTTCGCCCGCGTCTCGCCCGAGCAGAAGGCGCGCATCATCCGCGCCCTGCGCCGGAAGGGCCGCGCGGTCGGCTTCCTGGGCGACGGAGTCAACGACGCCCTGGCCCTGCACAGCGCCGACATCGGCATCTCGGTCGACTCCGCCGTGGACGTGGCGAAGGACGCCGCCGACGTGCTGCTGCTGGACAAGGACCTCGACGTCCTCGCCGACGGCGTCACCGAAGGGCGCCGGATCTTCGCGAACACCATCAAGTACGTGCTGATGGGGACCTCCAGCAACTTCGGCAACATGTTCAGCGCCTCGATCGCGTCGGTCATCCTGCCGTTCCTGCCGATGCTCCCCGGCCAGATCCTGCTCAACAACCTGCTCTACGACTCCAGCCAGCTCGCCATCCCGAGCGACAACGTGGACGCGGAGCAGCTCCGGGTCCCGTCGCACTGGGACATCGGCGCGATCCGCCGCTTCATGCTGCTGTTCGGGCCGATCAGCTCGCTGTTCGACTTCGCCACGTTCGGGCTGATGCTCTTCGCGTTCAACGCGGCCCCGCCCGAGTTCCGCTCCGGCTGGTTCATCGAGTCGATCGCGACGCAGACGCTGATCGTGTTCGTGATCCGGACGCGGCGCGTACCGTTCCTGCGCAGCCGCGCCTCGCTGTCGCTCGCCGTCTCGGTGCTCGCGGTGGTGGCCGTGGGAGCGTGGCTGCCGTACTCGCCGTTGGCCGGCCTGCTGGGCTTCACGCCGCTGCCCGCGCCGTTCTTCCTCGCGCTGGTCGGCCTGGTGCTGGTGTACCTCGTGCTCGTGGAGCTCGCGAAGGTCTGGTACTACGCCCGGCTGAGCGCCCCGCGGGCGCCGGCCGTGCGCCGCCGGGCGTACCCGCACCGCGTGGCACGCCGGGCGGCGCGGTTCACGACCCGCTCCCCGCGGGCAGGCTGACCGTCTCCCCGAACTCGGGCACCCGCGCCTCCCAGCCGAGCGTCCGGCGCACCCGGACGCGGAGCGCGTCGGCCGCGTGCGGCTCCCCGTGCGTCAGGTACACCGCCCGCGGCGGTGTCGGCGCCGTGCCGAGCCAGTCCACGATCTGCCCCGCGTCGGCGTGGGCCGAGAGCATGTCCAGGACGTGCACCTGCGCCCGGATCGGGATGTCGCGTCCGTAGATCCGCAGGCTGCGCTCGCCGCGGCGCAGCGCGTCGCCGCGGGTCCCGCCGGCCTGGAAGCCGGTCAGCACGATCGCGTTGTGCGGGTCGGAGCCGTACGCCGCGATGTGGTGGAGCACGCGGCCGCCTTCGAGCATCCCGCTCGCGGAGATGATGATCGCCGGCCCGCCGCGCAGGTTCAGCAGCTTGGAGTCGTCCACCGTGCGCACCAGGGTGGCCAGCCGGTACATCGCCTCGAACTCGACCGGGCGGAGGCGGTGCTCCTCGGGGTGCCGCGCGTAGATCCCGGCGGCGTCGACCGCCATCGGGCTGTTGAGGAAGACCTGGACGTCCGGGATCGCGTGCCGCGCCCGCAGCCGGCTGAGGTGCAGGAGCAGGGTCTCGGCGCGGCCGACCGCGAACGCGGGCAGGATGACGACGCCGCCTCGGCTGCAGACGTTCCGCACGATCTCGCCGAGCGGCCACGCCGGGTCCGTGTCCGGGTGGAGGCGGTCGCCGTAGGTCGACTCGCAGACCAGCACGTCGGTCGCCTCCAGCGGGCGCGGGGGCTTCATGAGCGCGTCGTCCGGCCGGCCCAGGTCGCCGGTGAAGTGCAGCCGGGCGCCCTCGGCCTCCACGAGGACCTGCGCGGCGCCGAGGATGTGGCCGCCCGGGACGAACCGCACGGTGAGGCCCGCGACCTCCAGCTCGGCGTCGAACGGGTGCGGCTCGAAGCGTTCGAGCGCGGTGAGCGCGTCCCGCTCGGTGTAGAGCGGGCGCGGCGTCGCATGCTTGGAGCTGTGCCGCCGGGCGGCGTACTCGGCCTGCTCCTCCAGCAGCCGGCCGCTGTCCGGAAGGATCAGCCGGCTCAGCTCGGTGGTCCCGTGCGTCGCGTGGATGCGCCCGCGGAAGCCGTCCCGCACCAACGCGGGCAGGTAGCCGGTGTGGTCGAGGTGGGCGTGCGTCACGACGACGGCGTCGATGCCCGCCGGGTCGACGGGGAACGGCCGCCAGTTGCGCTCGCGCAGGACCTTGTAGCCCTGGAACAGCCCGCAGTCGACCAGGACGCGACGGCCCTGCGACTCCACCAGGTAGCGCGAGCCGGTGACCGTGTCCGTCGCGCCGAGGAACCGGAGGGTCGCCGTCACGGTGTCACGACCCGGTCGCGGCGCAGGAGTCCGAGCCCGAGCAGCACCAGCCCGAGCTCCGCCAGACCGGCGGCGAAGTAGGCGGCCTGCAGCAGGCTGAACGGGATGAACATCATCTGCACGAAGATCCAGATCAGCAGCCCGAACCCGGCGACCGCCGCTGCTACCGGGCCGGACCGGGAGTCGCGCCCGACGAGCACGGCGGCCAGGAGCTGGGTCCCGCCGACGACGACGGCCAGCACCAGGCCGGGGACCAGGTAGGAGGTGAACGGGCTCCCGCCGAGGAAGGAGCGGTCGGGGACGGCCCCGCCCAGGGTCGACGAGGCGACCGCTCCGAAGATCAGCGCGGCGCCGCCGGCGACCGCGGTGAGTCCGACGACGGCGGTGAGGACGCTCAGGGTGATGCGGGTCCAGCGCGGCATGACTCCTCCAGGTGCTTTCGCGTCGAGCCTCGCTCGTCGCGCCGTCGGGGAGGAGGGCCGAAAGGCCCACGGTTCAACACCCTCAACGCCGCGCTGATCGCCGGCCCTCGAGCCCGCACCGGCCACGTAAGCCACCCCGCGCTCTCGCGGGCAGGAGAATGCGGCCGACTCGCCGCGCACACTCCTTCAGAAGCCCTATGGGAAGGAGATCCCGACGTGTCCTCCTGCAGAGCAACGCGCCCGACGATGATGGCCGTCCGGATGCGATGCCGGCCATCCGGCGGTCCTACTCGGCCGGGTGGTCGTCCCCGCCCCGGAAGATCGCCACCGCCTCCCGCACCGCGTACGCGACGATGACGAGCCCCGCCACCGGGTCCGCCCACCACCAGCCGAACAGGCCGTCGAGCACGATGCCGGCGAGGACGGCGGTCGCGAGGATGCCGTCCACCAGCGTCACCCGGCCCTCCGTGATGAGCACCGGGTTGCCGAGCCGGCGGCCGGTGCGGGCCTTGCCGAAGGCGAGGGCGAACATCACGAGCGCGGTGACCGCCGTCCAGCCCGCGCCGCCGGGGGCCGGGGCGGCACGGTGGCCGGCGATCAGCGCGATGACGGCCTGGACGAGGAGGTAGGCGGCCAGCAGGACGAACGCGACGCCGATCAGCCGCAGGGCGAGACGTTGGCGGCGCTCGCCGGCGCCGGTCAGCTCCCAGATGACGACGACGCTCGCGAAGATCTCGATCAGGCTGTCCAGGCCGAAGCCGAGCAGCGCGACCGACGCGCTGGCGTAGGCGAGGACGGCGAGCACGACCACGCCGATCACGTTCCAGCCGAGAGTGACCGCCTCCAGCCCGATGCCGAAGCGGATCAGGCGGCGACGGGTCGCCTGGTCGAGCCGCACGTCGGTCATGGTGCCGGCGTGGGGCCCGGGACGAGCTCCAGCTGCAGCTCGTCCAGGTTGCGGAGGTGCGCGGTGGCGTGCGCCCTGGCGGCTTCGGTGATGCGCTGGGCGTCGGCGAGGGTCGTGGCGTCGACGGTCAGCCGCGCGCTGCCGTGCAGCCGGTGGCCGATCCAGCGGAGCTGCACGCGCGGCACCGCGGTCACGCCGGGGGTGTCCTCCAGCGCGTGCTCCAGCCGCCCGACGAGCTCGGGCTCGATGCCGTCGAGGAGTCGGCGGCCGATGCTGCGGACGGTGCCCCACAGCAGCACGATGATCGCGGCGGAGATGAGGAGTCCGACGATCGGGTCGGCGAGCGGGAAGCCGAGCATGACGCCGATCGCGCCGATCACCACGGCGAGCGAGGTGAAGCCGTCGATGCGCGCGTGGACGCCGTCCGCGACGAGGGCCGCTGAGCCGATCCGCTGGCCGACGCGGATGCGGTAGATCGCGACGGCCTCGTTGCCGGCGAAGCCGATGACGCCGGCGACGACCACCCAGCCGAGGTTCTCCAGCGGGTGCGGGTGGAAGAACCGGTCGATCGACTGCCAGGCCGCCACGACCGCGGACAGCGCGACCACGGCGATGATGAACAGCCCGGCGAGGTCTTCGGCGCGGCCGTAGCCGTAGGTGTAGCGCCGGGACGCGACGCGGCGGCCGAGCACGAACGCGACCCAGAGCGGAACCGCGGTCAGCGCGTCGGAGAAGTTGTGGACGGTGTCGGCGAGCAGCGCGACGGACCCGCTGAACCCGACGACGATCGCCTGCAGCAGCGTCGTGCCGAGCAGGACGAACAGGCTGATCTTCAGCGCCCGGACGCCCTCGGTGCTGGCCTCCAGGGCGTCGTCGATGGAGTCGGCGGCGTCGTGGGAGTGCGGGACGAAGAGGCCGTAGAGAAAGCCCTTGAAGCCGGTGGGGTGATGGTGGCCGTGGTCATGCCCGTGCTCGTGGCCGTGCCCGTGGTCGTGCGCGTGCTCGTGGTGGGTGTGCGTCTCCCCGCTCATGCCGACGCCTCCTCGTGGTGGTGCCGCGGCGTCCCGCCGAGCGAGTGCTCCGCCTGGAAGATCGCGTCGGTGACCAGTCGGCTCGCGTGCTCGTTCTCCAGCCGGTAGAACACCCGCTGGCCGTCCTGGCGCGTCGCCACGATCCGGGCGAGCCGCAGCTTCGCCAGGTGCTGGGACACCGCCGCCGGCTGCTTGTCGAGGATGTCCGCCAGATGGTTCACCGACAGCTCGCCCGCGTCCCGGAGCGCCAGGATGATCCGCACCCGCGTGGCGTCGGCGAGCATCCCGAACACCTCCACCGCGAGCTCGACGAACTGGCTGTCGGGGAGACGTCCGCATATCGGCTTATCTGCGTGCATACGCAGATTAAATCACATCACGCCTCCGGCCGGCGCAGCACCAGGAACCGCACCCCGTACGGCCCGATGCTCAGCGGGAAGCTGCTCAGGTTGTCGACCGTCGTCACCTCGCTGTCGTCGCCCGCGTCGATCACGGTCGCGCCGAGCGGCAGCGCGTCCGACCGCACTGTGCCGTCCACTGCCTCCGCGCTCATGTTGAGCACCGTGAGCTGCACGATCGGGAGGCCCTGCTCGTCCAGCGACTCCAGCTCGTGCACGAGCACCAGCATCCCCGGGTGCGCCACATCGGGCACGTCGACCTGGCGGGCCGTGGCGATGCCGTAGCGGGAACGGATGCGCAGGAGGTCCCTGAGCCCGCTCGCGAACGAGTCCGGCCGGGCCAGCTGCTCCGGGAGGGTGCCGTACAGCGACCGGGACCGCGGCATGCCGGAGGCCGAGCGCTCCTCATCCGGCGCGACCCCGAGGAGGTCGTGGGCGCCGCGCTCGATCCAGCGGGTGTCGCCCTCGGCGATCAGGTCGGCGACCTGCCCCCGCGGGACGGTCAGCGAGCCGAGCAGGTCCCAGCCCGACAGCGCGAAGACACCGGGCTGCCAGGCGTTGAACGCCGCGAGCAGCAGGTGCGCGTCGCGGATCGTAGGGACGTCCGCCTCCGTGATCGAGTCGAGCGTCGTGTGGCCCTGCGTCGCGGCGATGAGGGAGGCCGTGGTGCAGGCGATCCCGTTCGTCGTGAACACGAGGTTGTAGTCGGCGGCCGCCCCGGTCAGCTTCTCCACCAGCTCCGACCGGATCAGCTCGGCCAGCTCGCTGCCCGGCATCTCCTGGTAGCGGAACGGGTACAGGTCGTTCTTGTGCAGCGTCGCCCAGTGCACCAGCTCGTAGGTCAGCTCGTCGTGGTTCTGGAGGCCGTGCACCAGGCTCGCCGGCTCCACCCCGAGCTCCAGCGAGGTCCGCAGAGTGAGCCGCAGGAACTCGGTGTCGCCGGTCGCGAGGGCGTGGTGGTAGGCGGGCCGGTTGATGAAGTCGTACGAGAGGTCCGCGCCGACGGCGCCGGTGTCGCGGATGTCCTCGACCGTCAGGTTGAGCTCCTGGAAGGTGAACCCGCCGACCTTGCGCACCATGCCCGCGATGACGTGGTTGGCCGCGTGCGAGAGCGGGTGGCCCTCCGACCAGGCCGGGAGGCCCTCCGCACTCTTCTCGACGCCGAGGAAGCCGTTCGCGTCGAGCCGAAGCGCGCTCGTTCCGAGGTCGCCGAGCGAGTGGAGGGCGTCGCCGATCACCAGGCGCATCCCCGAGAACGTCGGGTCGAGCCAGTTGACCGAGGGCTGGCCCTCCTTGAAGTAGTGCAGGTACACCCAGCGCCGGGTGACGCCGTCGACGCCGACGACCGGCGCGGTGACGCTCCAGTTCGTCTCCTTCACGCCCGGCGCGTAGAAGATGACGCGCTGCAGCTCGCCGATGATGTAGCCGCGCTCGGCGAGGGAGGCCTCCGTCGCCGGGTCGAGGTTCACCGAGTCACGGTGATCGGGGACCTCCGGCAGCAGGTGCCACTCCTCCGGCGGGATCTCGACCATGTGGTAGATGCCGGGGTAGTCCTTGTACGCCATCTCGGCGAGGCGGAAGTCGGCGCCCTTGCCGGTGTGGCCCGGCACGATGTCGTCGATGACGACGCCGCCGTGCTCCTCCGCGACGTCGGTCATCCGCTGGAAGGTCTCCTCATCGCCGAAGATCGGGTCGATCTGGGTGCCGATCCGGTCGAAGTGCCCGTCGACGCTCGGGGTCTCCTGCCAGCCCCGGATGCCGCCGGCGCGCTTCACGGGGCCGGTGTGCACGCCGTTGATGCCGATCCGCTCGAACACGGTCCACAGCTCGGGGTCCGCGAGGGCCGCGAGGAAGCTCTGGTCCTTGCGGGTGATGAGCGAGATCGGGTACGCGGTGAACCAGACGTCGGAGGTCGACACCGCGCGGCGGGCGTCGGGCCGCGCGTACGGGTTGCGCCACATGCTCGGCGAGCCGGAGAGCTGACGGCTGAGCACATCGGCGTCCTTCAGCATCGACTGGCGGACCAGCCATTGCACGTACGCGGGGTTCAGCCCGTTCGCGGCGCGCGGGTCGGAGACGGTGCGGCGGATCGCGCCGCCGCGCAGGTTCGCGCGGGGACGCAGCCGGCGGGGCCGGGCCGGGTAGAGCTGTTCGTCGTAGGTGATCTCGGTCGATTCGGGCTCTGCACCCTCCGCAATCTCGTCCATCTCTCTCCTCTCGCCCGTTCCGGCCGCTGCCACCGTATCCCTTTCCGCCGAGACGTGAGCAATCGCGGAAATCGCAGCCGCGATTTCCGCGAATGGTCACGTCTCGTTGGTTCGCCAGGGGAGGGGGAGGGACTCGGCGGGGGAGTCCGGGGGGACGATGAGGATGCCGGTCGCGGCGGCCAGGCCGCGCAGCATGGCTGCGCCGCGCCAGCGAGCGACGACGGCCCGGCCGTCGACCTCCGAGTACGGGACGAGCACGGTCGTCCCCGCCCGGGCCTCGGCCTCGGCGCCGCCGGCGGGCCTCGTCGGCACGGAAGGCCTCCCGGCGAGCCCCGCGAGCAGCGGCTCCACGAGGGTGATCGCCGCGAGCATCGCGGCGAGCGGGTTGCCGGGGAGCGCCGCGACCAGTCGGCCGTCCGGCAGCTGAGCGATGCGCGTCGGGCCGCCCGGCCGCATCGCCACGCCGTCGACCAGCAGGCGCGCGCCGAGGGCACGGAGGGCGTCGCGGAGGTGGTCGGCCGTCGACGTCCCGGTGCCTCCCGTCGTGACGATCAGCGCCGCGTCGGCGTCGCGCAGAGCGGCCACGGTCTCGTCCAGCCGGTCGGGCACCCGCGCGACGCCGGTCACCCGGCCGCCGAGCATCCCGATCAGCGCGGGGAGCTGTACCCCGAAGCTGTCGCGGACGCGCCCCGGCCCCGGCACGCCGGCGGTCACCACCTCGTCGCCGGTGAACACGAGCGCGACCGGAGGGACGGGCGCCACCAGAAGGTCGTCGGCGCCGGTAGCGGCGGCGAGGGCGACGTGCGCCGGGTTGAGCAGGGCGCCCGCGGCGATCAGCCGTTCCCCGGTCAGCGCCTCCGTGCCCGGGTGCCGGATGTGGTGACCGGGCCGCGGCTCGCCCGCCACGATCGAGCGCAGCAGGCCGTCCGCGACCTTCCCGCTCTCGCTGCGCAGCACGGCGAACGCGTCGGGCGGCACGAGGGCACCGGTGACGATCGGGGCGGCCTGACCGCCACCGGGGTCCGCGTCGACCAGCGTCCACGGTCCGTCGCCCGCGACCAGCCAGCCGTCCATCGCCGCCGACGCGAAATGCGGGAGGTCGATCGACGTCACGAGGTCGGCGGCCAGCCGCCTGCCGATGGCGTCGTGCAGCGGGACGGTCTCGGGCGGGAGCGCGGTCCCCGCCGCCGCGGCGATGGCCCGCGCCTCGTGCCAGGACGGCCGTCCGTGGTGCCCGCTCACCGCGCCATGCCCATTCCCGATCCTCTTCCCGCAGTATTCGAATGACCGTTGCGGGCATTCCGGTAGGGTCACAACGCTACGCCGTGGTAAGCCTGAGGCATGAGTCGCACGACATCGCGAAAACAGATCACGCGCATCGTCGTCGGCGAATCGCGCAGCCGCCGCGAGGACGTGCTGGCCGTCGAGGAGCCGCTGGAGATCCGGGTGGCGGGATCGCCGCTCTCGATCACCATGCGCACACCCGGGAGCGACTTCGACCTGGCCGCCGGATTCCTCGTCTCCGAGGGTGTCGTCTCGCACGGCGACCAGCTCAACGCCATCCGCTACTGCGCGGGAGGCACGGTCGACGGCGAGAACACCTACAACGTCCTGGACGTGACGCTGGCGCCCGGAGTCCCGCGGCCGGATGCGAGCCTCGACCGCAACTTCTACATGACCAGCTCCTGCGGCCTGTGCGGCAAGGCGAGCATCGACGCCGTGCGCACCCGCTCCTCCTACCCGGTCGACGCCGACCCGGTGGCGATCTCCGACGAGCTGCTCACCACGCTGCCCGACCGGCTGCGCGAGGGGCAGGCGATGTTCGAGAAGACCGGAGGCCTCCACGCCGCCGCGCTGTTCGACGCTGCGACCGGCGAGCTGCTCGTGCTCCGCGAGGACGTCGGCCGGCACAACGCGGTCGACAAGGTCGTCGGCTGGGCGCTCAAGGAGGACCGCCTCCCGCTGAGCGGGACCGTGCTGATGGTGTCGGGCCGGGCGAGCTTCGAGCTGGTCCAGAAGGCGTCGATGGCCGGCATCCCGATCCTCGCGGCGGTCTCGGCGCCGTCGTCGCTCGCGGTCGACCTGGGCCGGGAGCTCGGCCTCACCGTCGTCGGGTTCCTCCGCGGGTCGTCGATGGTGGTCTACTCCGGAGGCGAGCGGATCACGGTGACGGAGACGAAGCAGAAAGCGATGGCCTGATGCCCAAGACCGACGTCAACCCCGGCGACGAGTACCCCGACCTGGAGGTCGGCCACAACAAGAAGTGGGCCGTCGGCGTGCCGGCCATCCTGCACTCGATGGAGCCGGCCATCCGCGACATGGGCCCGGCCCGCACCGCGAAGCTGATGACGGCCATCAACCAGAAGAACGGCTTCGACTGCATGAGTTGCGCGTGGCCCGACCCGGGCGACCGCAACATCCTGGAGTTCTGCGAGAACGGCGCGAAGGCCGTCACCTGGGAGGCGACGCCGATCACGGTCCCGACCAGCTTCTGGGCCGAGAACTCGCTGACCAGCCTGCTCGACAAGTCGGAGTACTGGCTCGGGATGCAGGGCCGCCTCGTGGAGCCCGTGCACAAGCCGGCCGGCGCCGACCACTACGAGCCGATCGGCTGGGACGAGGCGTTCGCCCTCATCGCCGACCGCCTGAACGGCCTCGCCTCGCCCGATCAGGCCGCGTTCTACACCAGCGGCCGCACTGCGAACGAGACGGCGTTCGTGTATCAGCTCTTCGCCCGCGCGCTCGGCACCAACAACCTCCCGGACTGCTCGAACATGTGCCACGAGTCGACCGGGACGGCGCTCAGCGAGACCATCGGCATCGGCAAGTCGACCATCGCCTACGACGACTTCGGCAAGGCCGACCTGATCGTCGTGATGGGCCAGAACCCCGGCACGAACCACCCGCGGATGCTGACCGCGCTGGAGGAGGCCAAGCGCAACGGCGCCACCATCGTCGCGGTCAACCCGCTACCGGAGGCCGGGCTGATCCGCTACAAGAACCCGCAGAGGCCGCGCGGCATCATCGGCAAGGGCACCCAGATCGCCGACCACTTCCTGCAGATCCGTTCGGGCGGCGACATGGCGCTCCTGCAGGCGGTCTCGCAGCGCGTGCTGGAGGCCGAGGACGCGGCTCCCGGCACCGTGCTCGACCACGAGTTCCTCGCCGAGCACACCCTCGGCCTGGAGGAGTTCCGTACGCACATCGCCACGCTCGACGACTTCACCGTGCTGGAGGCCACCGGGCTGACCCTGGAGGAGATCGACCTCCTCGCGGACCTCTACATCCGCTCCGAGCGGGTCATCATCACCTGGGCGATGGGCCTCACGCAGCAGAAGAACGCGGTCGCGACGCTCAAGGAGCTCATCACGCTGCTGCTCCTGCGCGGCAACATCGGCAAGCCGGGCGCGGGCGCCTCCCCGATCCGCGGGCACAGCAACGTGCAGGGCGACCGGACGATGGGCATCTGGGAGCAGATGCCCGACAAGTTCCTCGACGCCCTCCAGGCCGAGTTCGGCTTCGACCCGCCGCGCGCGCACGGCTTCGACGCGCTGCAGACGCTCGCCGGCCTCCAGCGCGGCGACATCGACGTCTTCTTCGCGATGGGCGGCAACTTCGTCGCCGCGATCTCGGACACCGCCGCCGCGGAGGCGGCCATGCGCGGCGCCGGGCTGACCGTGCAGGTGTCGACCAAGCTGAACCGCTCGCACGTGGTCACCGGCGAGGAGGCGCTGATCCTGCCGACGCTCGGCCGCACCGAGGTGGACCTCCAGGCCGGGGGCCCGCAGTTCCTGTCGGTGGAGGACAGCGTGTGCGCCGTGCACGCGACGCACGGCAGGATCCCGCCGGTCGCGCCCGGGCTGCTGTCGGAGGTGGCGATCGTGTGCCGCCTCGCGCAGGCGACGCTCGCGGGACGCGACGGCGCTCCGCAGCTCGACTGGTCCGGCTTCGAGGCCGAGTACGACGTCATCCGTGACCACATCAGCCGCGTCGTCCCGGGCTTCGGGAGCTTCAACGCGGACGTCCGCCGCAAGGGCGGCTTCGTCCTCCCCAACGGCCCGCGCGACGAGCGCCGCTTCGACACGGCGACCGGCAAGGCGATGATCACGGTCAACGAGCTGGAGCCGCTGGAGCGCCCGGAGGGCCGGCTGATCCTCCAGACGCTGCGCTCCCACGACCAGTTCAACACGACGATCTACAGCCTCAACGACCGCTACCGCGGCATCAAGAACGGCCGCGACGTGATCTTCGTGAACCCGGACGACCTAGTCGAGCTGGGGCTTGTGGACGGCCAGCGCGTCGACATCCACAGCGAGTGGGCGGACGAGGTCGACCGTGTGCTGCGGAACTACCGGGTGGTGTCGTACCCGACCGCACGCGGATGCGCGGCGGCGTACTACCCGGAGGCGAACGTGCTGGTGGCGCAGCAGAGCGCGGCGACAGGGAGCAATACGCCGGTGTCGAAGGCGGTGATCGTGCGGCTGGAGCCGGTGGCGGGGTAGGGCCCCAGGTGGAGGCTCAGGGGTTCCGGTAGACGCCGTGGTCGCCGACCCGCCGCCACCGGCAATAGAGCACGCCGTCGATCGTGACCAGCTCGAAGGTTGCGCGTCCATCCGGGGACGCGAACGACCAGGTCATCTCATAGATCCCTGGCGCTCCCCGCATCGACTTCACGCGGAGGGAGGCCGGCCAGCCTCCCGGCGGATTGAGCGCGAACGCGTCGCAGGCGGGCGCGAAACCGTTCTTCACGACGTCGCGGAACGTGCGCTGATGCTCGGGTTTGAGCCTCTTGAAGTCGGTGTCGAACGCGGGAGTGGTCTGGAACCTCACGAGGCCGACTCGCCGGTGGAGCTGTCGGCGAGGGTGTCCAGAGCAGCGAGGAAGTCGTCGGTGGATTCGTGCGACGTCACCGCTCCTGCGGCGATGTAGGCATCGACTTCGCGCTCGCGCTGTTGCCAGCGGTCGGCCCAGAACCATGCCTGTTCGGCCGGGACGGGAATGGTCGGGCGCAGCTCGATCACACCGTCCTCGCGTTCGGTGACCTCCATCTGCGCGCCCTCGGCATCCAGCCCGAGGCGGCGGCGCAGTTCTGCCGGCAGGGAAACGACTCCTCGTCCCTGCATCGCCACATAGCCGTGATACGTCATGCTCTCATTTTCGCACGAAGGCGGCATTGTGGGAAAGCGGTATTGCAGCATAACGGCAAAGCGACAGGCTGGCAGCCCCCGCATGACTTTGGTCCCTACCCCCGCCTCCCTCCACCCGGCATCCTTCACGCATGAGCACAGCGAACGCGGAGGACGCGCACGCGCCCCGGTCGTCGTCCGCCTTCACGCGGGACGACTTCGCCGCCGTGCCCTACCTGCGCCACAACCAGTCCATCTCGCTGATCCATTGGACTCGGGTCGACGGCGATTGGCGCTACGTCACGATCCTCGGCGAGTACCTGCACCGCGACGAGCGCTACTGGTACCTCCGGATCAACGGGCTCAACACGCGCCTCGACCGCACGGAGTGGGCGATCTTCAGCTGACCGCACCCCTCCATCGTCGGGCGAACAGGGGTAAGAGTGGGTCATGCCAAGCACTCACGAACGCCTGCCGGACAACCCCGCGGGCTGGGCCACCGACCCCGGCGCGCTCGTGTACGGACTCGACCTCTCGCGGTTCGCGGACAGCGACGGTGACGGGTTCGGCGACCTCCGCGGCGCGATGGACCACCTCGACCATGTCGCCTCCCTCGGCGTCATCTGGATCTGGCTGCTGCCGTTCTACCCGAGTGAGCGGCGGGACAACGGCTACGACGTCGACGACCACCTGGCCGTCGACCCGCGGTTCGGCGATCTGGACGACCTCCGCGCGTTCCTCGCCCGCGCGCACGATCACGGCATCCGGGTGCTGATCGACGCCGTGCCGCACCACACCTCCGACCGGCACCCGTGGTTCCTCGCGGCGCGGGAGGACACCGACGGCCGCGCGGGGAAGTTCTTCGTCTGGAGCGACGACGACTCGACCGAGCCGGGCGACCATCCGATGTTCCCCGGCGAGGAGGAGACCGTCTGGGCCTTCGACGAGCGGGCCGGACGCTACTACCACCACCAGTTCTATTCGTTCCAGCCCGACATCAACGCCACCGACCCGGACGTCTTCGAGGAGATCGTCCAGCTGCTCACCTTCTGGCTCGGTGTCGGGGTGGACGGCTTCCGGATCGACGCCGCCCTGCTGCTCGTCCAGGGCAAGGGGAGGCCCGACACCGATGTCGACGACGCCGTCTTCTTCGACCGGTTGCGGGCGCGGTTGCGGGAGATCCGCCCGGACGTCGCGCTCATCGCCGAGGCGTCCGAGCCTCCGGAGGCGATGGCGTCGCTCATCGAGAACGACCGCTTCGACGCGGTCATCGACTTCAGCCTCAACAACGCCACCTTCCTCGCCCTGGCGCGCGAGCGGGCGCAGCCGATCGTCGACGCGCTGAGCCGACTCGACGACAGCATCCCGGCGGAGTCCCGGCTGAACTTCATCCGCAACGCCGACGAGGCCGACCTGTCGCTGCTCAGCGACGACGAGCGCCGGGAGGTGTTCGCGCGCTTCGCGCCGGACGAGGACGCCCTGATCTACGGCCGCGGCATCCGCCGAGGCTGGGCGCCGATGCTCCAGCCGGCCGCCCGCGTGCGGATGACGCTGAGCCTCCTGCACGCGCTCCCCGGCGTGCCGCTGCTGCAGGCCGGGCAGGAGCTGGGCCAGGGCGACGACCTGCGGGTCAGGGGTCGCGGCGCCGCCCGTACGACCATGCAGTGGGACGACTCCGCGTGGGGCGGCTTCACGGCGGCCTCCGTGTCGCCGCTGACGCTCGGCGCCCAGGTGGACGGCCCGTTCGGCTACCGCACGGTCAACGCGCGGGCGCAGGACGGCGACGACGGGTCGCTGCTGACGCTCGCCCGCGAGCTGGCCCGGGTGCGCCGCGAGGCGCACGCCGACGCCGCCGGGTGGACGGCGGTGGACGCCGGCGACGGCGCCGTCCTCGCCCTGCGGCGCGACGGCCTCCTCACCCTGCACAACCTCTCCGGCCGGGAGGCGACGGTGGCGATCGGCGACGGGCAGCACGCGGCGCTGGCGGACGGCTGGGACGGCCGGACCCTCGCGCCCTACGGGTTCGCCTGGCTGGACTGACCCCGCTCCGGGCGCGCCCGCTTCAGGTAGCTGCGCGACCGTGCCACCTGGTGCTCCAGCGCGTCCACCGTCTGCGACATGCTCGTGATGGCCTGCCCGCGGTACACGTCGATCCCGTCCATCGTCGCGAACACGTCGTCGAACGCGCGCTGCAGCACCTGCGCGTCGACGGCGGAGGTGGTCTGCTCCTTCTGGATCTGCTCGGTCTGGTCGCGCAGCACCTCACCGGTGCGGCCGATCAGGGCGTTCGTGCTCTGGTGGAGGGCGCCGAGCTGGTCGATGACAAGGCGCTGGTTCTCCAGCGCCTGCGCCACGACGACGGCCGTGCGCAGCGCGGAGACCGTCGTGGTCTTGGCGCGTTCGACACCCTTGATCAGCTCGACGTTGTTCTTCTTGATCACGTCGAGGGCGAGGTAGGCCTGCACGGACACCGCGATCTGGGTGGTGAGGTCCTGGCGGCGCTGGCGGATCGGGAAGAGCGCCTCCTTCTCCAGCGTCGCGGCCCGCACCGGGTCGGTGAGGCGGAGGTCGTCGGCGCGCTCCACGGTCGCGCGGTCGAGCGCGGCGGCCAGCGTGACGTACTCGTTCAGCCGCTCGGTCGTCTTCCAGAGCGCCGTGCGCTCGTTCTCGATCTCCTCGTTGTCGCGGCGCAGCCACTCCTCGCCGTGGTCGAGGGAGACCACGATCTGGTCGAGCTGCTTCTGGGCCGACTCGAACCGCTCGACGTACTTGCGGAGGCGGCGGCCGCCGGGCATCCGCGCCAGCATCCGGTAGCTCTTGCTGGTGTGCTGCGGATCGAAGTCGCTCACGGTCGCGCGAAGCGCCTGCAGGGTGCGCAGGACGCCGTACTGCGGGTCGGTCCGCACCGCCTTGCCGCGCGCCGCCGCCAGTGCAGTGGCCGGACGGCTCAGCAGCTGCCGGGAGGCGTCGCTCGACTCCTGCATCTCCGTGTCGCCGAGGCGGGAGAAGCCGGTGATCTTGCGGCGGAAGGCCTCGCTGCCCGGGTCGGCGGCGGCCAGGTCGCGGATCCACTCGCGCGCCCGGGACTCCAGCTCGGCCTCCCGCTGCGGCGAGACGCTCATCATGCCCATCGCGCGCTCGTCGGGAAGCTCCGGCACCGCCTCGGGCGGCTGCAGCTCGTCTCCCTGACCCGCATCCATGTCGTTCTCCTCCCACCAGGACCGCAACCCCTCCAGGGTAGGCCGCGCACCTGCGTGAACGGTACGGTCTGCCGGATGGCAGCCTTGGCGTCCCGGTGGGATACTCGCCGCATGGGCAGCACCACCACCGACCGCGCGTCCTTCTTCGACGGCCTCGCGGCCGAGTTCCTCCAGCACTACACGCGCGGGCCGCGCTTCATAGCGGTCACCGGTGTGGCCGGCGCCGACCTCCCCGCGGCGGCGGACGCGCTCGCCGAGGCCCTGCGCGCGTCGGGCCAGCAGGTCGACCGCTCCCACGCCACGGCGCACACCACCCCCGACAGCCTCCGCACCGATGTGGTGACGCCGTTCCGCACCGCATCGCCGGACGGCGTCCTCGTCGTCGACGGCCCCGGCCTCCTCGGCGACACCCTGCGCGGGTTCTGGAACTTCTCGGTCTGGATCGAGCACGACCCGGAGCGCGACGCCGACTGGTCGTTCGTCGCCACCGGGCGCAAGGATCCGCTGGGCGCGCCGCGGGAGGTCGCCTCCGTGCTGTTCGACGACGCCGACCCGGAGCGTCCGCGGCGACTGTTCGCAGACTCCTGCTGACCTCCCGACGCGGCGGACCTAGCGCGGCCGGTCGAAGCGCGCCCCCACCGGGTTCGACGGCAGCGCGGTGAGCACGATCAGCACCACCCAGCCGAACGGCGCGAACGAGATGAAGTACAACGGGCCGGCCAGGTTCGCGTCGTGCAGGCGGCGCCAGATCAGGGCCAGGTGCGGCACCAGGGTCGCGAACACCCACACGATCCAGACGGCCAGCAGCACCCAGAAGAGCGGGCCGACGGCGCGCGTGGAGCCGGTCATCCCGAGGCTCCCGCTCAGCCGGCCGATCACGACGACGAACGTCCAGTAGACGATCGCCAGGAGCACGTCGAACAGGAAGAACCACCAGTACTCGCTGCGGCTGGCCCGGCCGGTGAAGTCGGCGTACTTGGTGAAGAACCGGCGGATCGCGTCGCCCATGTTCGCGCCGTAGAGCGGCGCCCAGAGCGGCGACGGCCCGGACGGCGGAGGCGGCGGAGGAGCGGGCGGTGGCGGCATCGACATGGGGTCCTCCTCTCGCGAGAGTTACGAGAACAGGATGCGCTCGGCATGCCGTCCCGCGCACCAGCGTCCTCGTCCGCGCCGACGGACGACTGCGCCGACCGCGTCTGCGGCGGCCGCGACACGACTCGCCGCGCAATCGAGCGACGTGCCCAGTCCGGGGTCCGCCCGGGTTAGAGTTGGCCGCTGGGGGGACCGCCGCATCGAACGGATCGAGACCCCCGCATGCCACGTCAGGAGCGCGCCGAGCGCAGCCGCGCCACCATCCTCGAGGCTGCCGCGGACGAGTTCGACCAGCACGGTTACGCCGGAGCCAGGCTGGAGCGGATCGTCGAGCGCACCGGGCTCACCAAGGGCGCGGTGTACTTCCACTTCCGCTCGAAGCTCGACCTGGCGAAGGCCCTCGTCGTGGAGAAGTACGGCAACTGGCCGGCGATCGTCTCCGAGGTCGACGCGAGCGGCCTGCGCGGCGTGGCGGCCGCCGCCGAGCTGACCAGGAGGGTCGGCGCCGTGTTCGCGTCTGACGTCCGGGTGCGCGCTGCCATGGCGCTCTCGCAGACCATCCTCCCGCCCGCTCCGGACGCCGACCCCTACGACCACTGGGTGAGCGTCGTCGCCGGCTACCTCGAACAGGAGCCGTCGCTGCCCCAGGGACTCACCCCCCGCCAGGTCGCGGTGGTGGCGGTCCAAGGCTTCTTCGGCGCCTACATGATCGCGGCGGAACGCGGCCGCCTCGACGAGCTGCCGGCCGACATCGACCGGCTGTGGAGCGTGCTGGGGGCGCTCGCCGCGTCGGGCGCCTGAGTCGCACCCGCCGAGGGGCACGTTGTTGTCGCTTTCGAACGCCGAAAACGACAACAACGTGCCCTTCGATGGAGGGTGCCGCCGCCTCAGAGCGCCGTGAGCTCCTCGCGCACGAAGCGCGCGAACTGCTCCGCCGCCGCGGGCTGCGAGCGGGTCCGGTTGCGGGCGATCCCGATCACCCGCTCCGCCTCGTCGGCGAGCGGGACCGCCACGATCCCCGGCTCCGCAGGCGTATCCGGGATGAGCGCGACGCCGACGCCGTCGCGCACGAGCGCGCGCAGCGTCGACAGCTCGGTGACCTCGATCACCGGCGCCAGCACCTCACCGTGCGCCGCGAAGTAGGCGTCCGCGATCGTCCGCAGCCCCGAGCCGGGTCGCAGCGCCACGAGCTCCGCCGCCGACAGGTCGGCGAACGAGGCCTCGCTGCGCGCGGCGAGGGGATGGCCCTCCGGCACGCCGAGCACCAGTCGCTCCGCGGTCAGCGGCACCCACTCGATGTCCGCGTCGCGCGGGTCGGGGCTGAGGAAGGCCAGGTCGGCCGAGCCCTCGCGCAGCGCGTCGAGCACGGTGTCCGCGGTCCCGCCGCGCAGGGCGAAGCGGATGTCGGGGAACAGGCTGCGGTACTCGCTGACCACGCGCGGCAGCAGCCAGCTCCCGAACGACGAGACGTAGGCGAGGGAGACGATCCCGGCGGCCGGGTCGCGGAGGGCGTCGATCCTGGCGCGGGCGGTCTCCAGCTCGGCCTCCGCGCGTGACGCGTGGGCCAGCAGGATCTCGCCGTACTGGTTGAGCTCCAGGTGCCCGCGGCGACGGTCGAACAGCTCGACGCCGGCCTCGGCCTCCAGCCGGGCGAGGGAGCGCGAGAGAGTCGACTGCGAGACCCCGAGCGTCTCGGCGGCCAGCGCCAGATGGCCCTCCGTCGCCAGCGCCCGGAAGTGGGCGATCTCGTCGATCCGCATGCACACCATCATGGCCCACCCGGGCCGGCCCTGCCGCGGGAGGCGCGGGCCGTCCCCCGGACGAGTGCTCAAATGAGCGGTCTACCCCTGTTCGAGTTTTCTGTACGTTCACTCACAAGACAGTGCGCGGTTCTCCGCCATCCCTACGGTGACCGCGGGCTCGAACGAGTTCCCCCTTCCGATCGAGGAGAGAAATGTCAACCAGACTGCGCACTTTGTGGCGCGCCGCCACCGCCGTGGCCGTCGGAGCAGGCCTCGCCGCCGGCTCCCTCGCCGCGACGCCGGCCTTCGCCAGCACAGACGGCACCGGTGTCGTCATCAACGAGGCGTACCTGTCCGGCGGCAGCGCCGGAGCCGCCTATGCCAACAAGTTCGTCGAGCTCTACAACCCGGGCACCCAGCCCGTCGCACTGACCGGCTGGAGCGTCCAGTACCGCTCCGCGACCGGCACTGGTGCGGCGAACGGCGTCGTCCTGCTGAGCGGCACGATCGCCGCCAAGGGCTACTATCTCGTCGCCGGGTCTTCCAACGGGACGGCCGGCGCCGCCCTCCCGACGCCCGACGCCGCGAGCAACGGGCTGAACCCGTCCGGCGCCTCCGGCACCCTCATCCTGGCGAAGTCGGCCACCGCGCTGACCCTCCCGACCGGCTCCGTCACCGGCAACGCCAACGTCGCCGACCTGATCGGCTACGGCACCTCGAACACCTTCGAAGGCTCGAAGACGGCGACGGCCCCGAGCGGCAACACGGATGTGAAGTCCCTCAACCGGACCGCCTTCACGGACACCGACGACAACGCCGCGGACCTCTCGCTGAGCGCGACGATCACCCCGCAGAACACCGCGTCGGCCACCGATCCGGGCAACCCGGGCGACGGTGGAGGCACCGACCCCGGCACAGGGACCGACCCCGGGCCGCCCGGCACGATCGCCATCTCCGACATCCAGGGCACCGGTGACACCAGCCCGAAGGCCGGCCAGACGGTCAGCACCGTCGGCGTCGTCACCGCGGCCTACCCGACCGGAGGCTTCAACGGCTTCTACCTGCAGACCCCGGGCACGGGCGGCGCGATCGACCTCGCGACCCACTCCGCGTCCGACGCACTCTTCGTCTTCGGCTCCTCCGCCGCCTCCGGCGTCGCCGTGGGCGACTACGTGCAGGTGACCGGCGCCGTCAGCGAGTACAACGGCCTCACCGAGCTCACCGCGACGAAGGTCGACACGCTCGACAAGAGCACCGTCACCGCGCCGACCCCCGCGACCGTCGGCCTCCCGACCACCGACGCGCAGCGCGAGAGCCTGGAGGGGATGCTGATCGCACCGCAGGGCGCCTTCACCGTCACCGACGTCTACTCGGCCAACCAGTACGGCGAGATCGGCCTCGCGGCCGGTGACAAGCCGCTGGTCCAGGCGACCGAGACCGCCCGTCCCGGCACCGCGGCGTACACCGCGGCGCTCGCCGACAACAAGGCCCGCGCCGTCACCCTCGACGACGGAGCCTCGACCAACTTCCTCAGCTCGGCGAACAAGTCCAAGCCGCTGCCGTACCTGTCGCTGACCAGCCCGGTCCGCGTCGGCGCGCCGGTCACGTTCACCACGCCGGTCATCCTCGACTACCGCAACGACGCCTGGAAGTTCCAGCCCACCGCCGAGCTCACGCCGGCGAACGCGGCCACCCTCCAGCCCGTCACCTTCGGCAACACCCGCACCACGGCCCCGGCCAACGTGGGAGGCGACCTGCGGCTCGCGACGTTCAACGTGCTGAACTACTTCCCGACCACCGGCGACCAGCTCACCGGCTGCACGTTCTACACCGACCGCGACGGCAACAAGATCACCGTCAACTCCGGCTGCGACGCCCGCGGCGCCGCCGACGCGACCAACCTGAAGCGCCAGCAGGACAAGATCGTCGCCGCGATCAACGCCCTCGCCGCCGACGTCGTCTCCCTGGAGGAGATCGAGAACTCGGCGCGCTTCGGCCTGAACCGCGACGACGCGCTGAAGACCCTGGTCGCCGCGCTCAACGCCGCAGCGGGCAGTGACGTCTGGGCGTTCGTGTCCTCGCCGTCCAAGCTCCCGGCCTCCGAGGACGTCATCCGCACGGCCTTCATCTACAAGAAGGCCGCGGCGGCTCCGGTCGGCGAGTCGAAGATCCTCGACGACGCGGCGTTCTCGAACGCCCGCCAGCCCCTCGCCCAGGCCTTCAAGAAGGTCGGCGCGCAGGACTCGTCGGCGTTCATCGCCATCGTCAACCACTTCAAGTCGAAGGGCTCGGGGACGGGTGCCGACGCCGACCAGGGCGACGGGCAGGGCGCGTCCAACGCCTCCCGCGTCAAGCAGGCCACCGCTCTCGTCGCCTTCGCGAACGAGCGCACGGCCACGCTGGGCTCCGACAAGGTGCTCCTGATCGGCGACTTCAACGCCTACCTCAACGAGGACCCGATCAAGGTCCTCACCGACGCCGGCTACATCGACCAGGTCAGCACCCGCACGTCGAAGGCGACCTACTCCTTCGGCGGCACGGTCGGCTCGCTCGACCACGTGCTCGCCTCGCCGGCGGCCAACGCGGCCATCACGGGCGCGGACGTCTGGAACATCAACTCCGTGGAGTCGGTGGCGCTGGAGTACAGCCGCTACAACTACAACGTCACCGACTTCTACGAGGCCGGCCCGTACCGCTCCAGCGACCACGACCCGGTCGTCATCGGCCTGGGCCTCAAGGCCGCACCGGTGACGCTCAGCCTGCTGAACATCAACGACTTCCACGGTCGGATCGACAGCAACACGGTGAAGTTCGCCGGCACCGTCGAGAAGCTGCGCGCCGAGGGCGGCGAGGGCAACACCCTCTTCCTCTCCGCGGGCGACAACATCGGCGCCTCCCTGTTCGCGTCGGCCTCGGCCGGCGACGTCCCGACCATCGACGTGCTGAACGCGCTCGACCTGAAGACGAGCGCCGTGGGCAACCACGAGTTCGACAAGGGCTTCGCCGACCTCACCGGTCGCGTGAAGGACGCCGCGAAGTTCGGCTACCTGGGCGCGAACGTCTACCAGAAGGGCACGAAGACCCCGGCGCTCCCGGAGTACCAGGTGTTCACCGTCAACGGACTCAAGGTCGGCGTCATCGGCGCGGTCACGCAGGAGACCCCGACCCTGGTCTCGCCCGGCGGCGTCTCGACGCTCGACTTCGGCGACCCGGTGGAGGCCGTGAACCGCGTGGCGGGCCAGCTCACCGACGGCGACCCGGCCAACGGCGAGGCCGACGTGATCGTGGCCGAGTACCACGAGGGCGCCGGCTTCGGCACGCCGGACGGCGCGACGCTCGACCAGGAGGTCGCGGCCGGCGGAGCCTTCGCCGACATCGTGACCAAGACCAGCGCGAAGGTCTCCGCGATCTTCACCGGCCACACCCACAAGCAGTACGCGTGGGAGGGCCCGGTCCCGGGTGTCGCCGGCGCGACCCGTCCGATCGTCCAGACCGGCAGCTACGGCGAGAACATCGGCCAGATCACGCTGACTGTGGACGGCGACAGCAAGCAGGTCACCGGCCACACCGACCGCAACGTGGCGCGCACCACGGACAGCGACGCGAGCCTCGTCGCCGCCTACCCGCGGGTCGCGACCGTGAAGACGATCGTCGACAAGGCGCTCGCCGACGCGGCGGTCATCGGCAACCAGAAGGTCGGCTCGGTCACCTCCGACATCACCACGGCGTACATCAACGGCGCCCGCGACGACCGGATGAGCGAGTCCACCCTGGGCAACCTCGTCGCCGACTCGCTGCTGTCGACCCTGTCGCCCGCCCAGCTCGGCGGCGCCGAGATCGGCGTGGTGAACCCGGGCGGCCTCCGCGCCGAGCTGCTGTACGGCACGGACGGATCGGTCACCTACGCGCAGGCGAACGCCGTGCTGCCGTTCGTGAATAACCTGTGGACGACCTCCCTCACCGGAGCGCAGTTCACGCAGGCGCTCGAACAGCAGTGGCAGCGGAACGCGGACGGAACCGTGCCGAGCCGGCCGTTCCTCAACCTGGGTCTGTCGAAGAACGTCAGCTACACGTATGACGCCACCCGGCCGGAGGGTGACCGCATCACGAGCGTCATCGTGAACGGCACGCCCATCGACCCCGCGAAGTCGTACCGGATCGGCACGTTCTCGTTCCTCGCGCAGGGCGGCGACAACTTCCGGGCGTTCGCGGCCGGAACCGACACGCGCGACTCGGGTCTGATCGACCGGGACGCGTGGATCGGCTACATCTCCGCGCACAGCCCGCTGTCGCCGAGCTTCGCCCGCCGCGGCGTGTCCGTCACGGACGTGCCGACGACGACGCTGACGCGCGGCCAGCAGGTGACTTTCGGAGTGCAGAAGCTGAACCTGACCAGCCTGGGCAGCCCGGCGAACACCTCGCTGGAGCTGAGCTGGGGCGGCTCGGCGGTCATCAGCAGCGTGCCGGTGGACGCCGCGGGCAACGCGACCGTGACCTTCGCGGTCCCGGCCTCGGCCGCCGGTGCGAGCACCCTGGTGCTCACGGCCAAGGAGTCCGGCACGACCGTGCGCATCCCGCTCACGGTGGAGGCCGCCCCGACCGACGGCAAGCCGACGACCGACCCGAAGGCCGCGCCGGCGTCCGCGCTGACCAAGTCCCTCCAGGGCAAGGTCGGCTTCAAGGACAAGGCCTACCACGCGGGCGACCCGATCGACCTCACCGTCGGCGCGAAGTACGCCGGTCAGTGGGTCTCGGTCTGGATCTCCGGCAAGCCTGTCGGGGACGGCTGGATCCAGGTCCCGGCGGACGGCGTCCTGCACCTGACGGTGCCGAACCCGCTCGCCAAGGGCGACTACACCCTGTCGGCGCAGGACAGCGCCGGCGCGGTGATCGGCTGGAACGACCTGAAGATGTCCAACGGCAAGGCCGTGGGGCACCAGCAGTAAGGTCCTGACGGACGACGACCGCCGGGCGCGCACGCGGCGCCCGGCGGTCGCTCGTCTCCGGGATTCTCGTCGTGTAAAAGATCATTGACACGGTGTCACGCTCGCTTTACACTCGCCATGTACATAATCTTTGACATGGAGGTGCGAGGTGTCCTTCGACGAGAAGAACGCGTGGGCGTACCTGGTCGTCGCCGTCCTCGGCTACGCGACCTACCTGATCCTGCTCGCGGTCAACGGCCCCGGCGACTACGTGCCGCTGCTGATCTGGACGGTCGTCGGCTCGATCGTGGCCAACATCGTCGCGCGGATCGCCATCTCCACGGCGAACCCGCGGGAGGCCGACAAGCGCGACCAGCGCGACCGCGAGATCAAGGTCTTCGGCGAGCGGGTCGGCCAGGCGTTCGTCATCGCCGGCGCCCTGGCGGCGCTCGTGCTGGCGCTGTTCCAGGGCCCGTGGTTCTGGATCGCCAACGCGGTCTACGCGGCGTTCGTGCTGTCGGCCGTCGTCGGCTCGATCGCCTCGCTGGTCGCCTACCGCAGGGGGCTGCCGGCATGGTGAAGCCCACGCGCGTGACCAACAGCATCCGGGCCCTCCGCTTCGGCGCGGGCGAGATGACCCAGGCCGAGCTCGCGGACCGCGTCGGCGTCACCCGCCAGACCATCATCGCCATCGAGCAGGGCCGGTACTCGCCGTCCCTGGAGATGGCCTTCCAGCTCGCGCGGGTGTTCGGGGTCCCGCTCGACGATGTGTTCCAGTACCCCGAGGAGTGAGGGGAGAGTCATGAGCACCACGATGCGCGCCGTCGTCCAGGACGCCTACGGCACCACCGCTGCGCTGCGCGTGGAGGAGGTCCCCGTCCCGTCGATCGGCCCGGCCGACGTGCTCGTGCGCGTCGAGGCGGCCGGCATCGACGCGGGCACCTGGCACCTCACCACCGGCCGCCCGTACCTGATGCGGCTGATGGGCTTCGGGATGCGCCGCCCGTCGTCGCGCCTGCGCGGCGCCGCCTTCGCGGGCGTGGTGGAGGAGGTCGGAGCCGAGGTCGACGACCTCCGGGCCGGCGACGCGGTGTTCGGCTCGGCCGCCGGTTCCCTCGCCGAGCGGGTGCGCGCCCCGCGTGCCGCGGTGGTCCCGACCCCGGCCGGCCTCGGCTTCGCGGAGGCCGCAGCCATACCGATCTCGGCGGTCACGGCGCTGCAGGCGCTGGCGGCGGCGGAGGTGGGGAGGGCGACCGCGTGCTGGTGCTGGGCGCGGCCGGCGGCGTCGGCTACTTCGTCGTGCAGCTCGCCGTCACGCGCGGCGCAGAGGTGACGGGAGTGTGCAGCGGCCCGAAGACCGCGCTCGTCCGCGAGCTGGGCGCCGCGGACGCGATCGACTACACGACCACCGACCCGCTCGGCCTCGGCCGGGTCTGGGACGCGATCATCGACACCGCGGGCAACCGTCCGCTCCGCGCGCTGCGGGCGAGCCTCGCCCCGGAGGGCGCGCTCGTCCTGGTCGGCGGGGAGGCAGGCGGCAGCATCCTCGGCGGCACGGAGCGCATCGCGGCGGCGGGCCTGAGGAACACGACCTCCCGCCAGCGCCTGGTCGGCCTGATGGCCCGCGAACGCCAGGAGGACCTGATCGAGCTCGCCCGCCTCTACCGGGAGGGCGCCTTCCGTCCGGTCATCGACACCACGTATCCGCTGGAGCAGACGCGTGAGGCCATCGACCACGTCGGCGCTGGGCGGGCGTGCGGGAAGGTCGTGGTGGTGCTGTAGCCCGCAGATTCGGCACGAATCGCGGCTTTGCCGCGCCGTTTCACAACATTCGGCACGAATGGCCCGGGCCCCCGGTCCTTCACACCTCGAAGTACAACTCCGTATGCAGCTTGCACCCCGGATTGAACCGCGCCCCGCACTCCGGGCACGAGTCGGCCTCCAGATAATCCGCGATCGTCAGCGTCGCCGTGCACACCCCGCACAGCACCGCCCGCTCGCCGCGCTCCGCGACCGGCCACTGCCGCGCCGGATGTCCCGCGGTCTCCGCATGGCACGCGTGGCACGGGTAGTACTCGCCGCAGCACGCGAACCGGATCGCGATCACGTCGAGCGGTGTCCGGTAGTGGATGCAGCGCGTCTGGTCGTCCACCGTGGGGCCGAGCACGCGCGGGCCGCCGCTCATCGCACGCCTCGTGCCGTCAACGCGTCGCCCAGTTCGTCCGCGTGCTTGAACGCCATCACCAGGAACGGCACCGCGAACGCCCGCAGCCCTGCCCGGGCGCCCCGCGCGCGCTGAGCGTCGCGCACGTCCCGCGCCAGCCCTGCGAGCACCGGCACTGTGCTGAGCGTCACCGTCAGCAGCAGAGCGGTCCGCGCCGGGTCGACCCGCAGTGCCGCGAGGGGTCGGAGGCCGCGCTCGACGGCGTCCAGGAGGTCGGCGACCCGCGTCGTCAGGACCAGCAGCGCGGCGAGCACGACCGCGGACGTCACGCGCGCGGTGTTCGCGACCGCGGGCTCCGGGCCGAGGAAGAGGAGCTGGCCGGCGAGGGTGATCACGATCACCCAGCGTACGGCGAGCACCTGACGGGCGAGCTCGCGCATCCCGAGCGCCCCGTCGCCGAGGCCCGCGAGCGCGTACGCGACCACCGGCAGCGCTGCGGCGACCGCGGCCGCGATCCAGGTGGACGGCAGCAGCGACACCCCGAGCACCGCCGCGAGAACCAGCAGCAGCTTGGGACCGGCCGGCATCCGGTGCAGCGGTCCCGTCCCCGGGCGGTAGAGCGTCAGCACGGGAGGCTCCCCTCCGCGAGCAGGCGCTCGTACGCCGCCACCACGTCCCCCGGCGAGCCGATCGCGGTCACCGCGCCGCCGGCGAAGAGCACCGCCGTGTCGCAGCGCGCGGCTAGCGCCAGGTCGTGGGTGACCAGGACCAGCCGGTGGCCGGCGTCCTCCAGCAGGTGGTCGGAGACGCGCCGGGCGTTGCGGGCGTCCAGGTAGGCGGTCGGCTCGTCCGCGATCACGAGCTCCGGCCGCCGCACGAACGCACCGCACAGCGCGAGGAGCTGCTTCTGGCCGCCGGACAGGTCGTGGGAGGGCCGGTCCGCCAGCTCGGTCAGCCCGAATCGTTCGAGGGCGTCGGCGACCCGCGCCGCCGTGGCCTCCCGCCCGAGCCGGTCGGCGCGGAGCGAGAAGGCGACGTCCTCCGCGACGGTCGGCATGATGATCTGCGCGTCCGGGTTGCTGAAGACGACCGCGATCCGCCGCCGCAGTTCGGCGGCCTGGCGGGCGGGGTCGAGCCCGAGGATGCGCAGCTCGCCGGCGGAGGCCGCGACCAGCCCGCCGAGGAGGCGCGCGAAGGTGGACTTCCCCGACCCGTTCTCGCCGATCACCGCGACGGTGCGGGCGTCGAGATCGAGGGTGACGTCGTGGAGGACGTCGACGTCGCCGAGGCGGACCCCGACGCCGTCGAGGCGGAGGGCGTTCATCGCACCACCTCGAACACGGCCGCCACACCCAGCCCGCCGCCGACCGACGCCGCGGCGACCCCGAGCGTCCCCGTCGGCGCCCCGCCGCGCACGAGCCGGCTGAACAGCCGCACCACGGCCACGGCGCCGCTTGCGCCCCACGGATGGCCGAGCGCCAGCGCGCCGCCGTCGGCGCAGACCCGGGGGTCGTCCTCCGCGACGCCGATGCGCTCCAGCACCGCGATGCTCTGCGACGCGAACGCCTCCACGAGCTCGAACGCCGCGACCTCCCGAGCAGTGACGCCCGCCTGCGCGAGCGCGGAGAGGATCGCCGGCGCCGCGCCGATCCCGGGCAGCGCGGGGTCGCAGCCGACGACCGCGCCCGCCCGCACCGCGAGCCCGGGCGCGGCGCCCGCCGGGGCCACGACGACCGCCGCAGCGCCGTCGCCGATCCGGGTCGAGGTCCCAGCCGAGAGCACGCCCCCGGGAAACAGCGCAGGCAGCCGGGAGAGCAGCCGCTCGGCCCCGCCGATCGCGTCGTCCCGGTCGAGCCCGGCCAGCGGCACCAGTTCGTCCGCGAACCGCCCACCGGCCAGTGCGGCGCGCGCCCGCTCGTGGCTGCGCGCGGCGTGCGCGTCGAGCCGCGACCGCGGGATGCCGTCGTGCGAGGCCAGGTCCTCCGCGGCCCGGACCATGTCGGGATCGGGGAAGCCCTCCGGCGCGAACGGCGCCCGGTCGTACGCGACCCCGTCGATCGAACGGACGGGCGCGGTGGAGGCGCTCTCCACGCCGCCCGCGAGCCGCGGCCTCCGGCCGCCCGCCCGGATCGCGGCGGCGGCGTCGAGGATCGCGGCCAGCCCGCTGCCGCACTGCCGGTCGACGGTGCCGCCCGGGATCGCGGGGTCCAGCCCCGCGGCGAGGGCCGCCACGCGCGCGGGGTTTCCGCCGGGGCCCATGCAGTTGCCGAGCAGGACGTCCGCGACCTCGACCGGCGCGCCCGTCGCGGTCGCCGCATCGGCCAGGGCCGCGCGGAGTACCGGGGCGGCCAGCTCCTCCACGCGCAGGCGCGCGAGGGCACGCCCGCGGGTGCCGATGGGGGTGCGGCGGGCGGCGACGATGACGGGGGTCTCAGTGTTCAATCGCCCGCACCTCCCCCTCCAGCACCCGCCGCACGGCCTCCGCACGCGCCGGCTTCCCGGTCGCGGTCCGCGGCAGCTCAGCAGCGTACCAGCGCCGGGGACGGTGGGCAGGCGCGAGGCGTTCGGCGGCGGCCGCCCGCAGCTCGGCCAGCGGTGGGAGGCTGCCGTCCGGTTCCACGAGCGCGGCGACGAGTGCGCCGACACGGCCGGTCGGGAGGCCGAACACCACCGCGTCGCGCACGCCGGGCATCGAGCGCAGCGCGGCCTCCACCTCGTCCGGCACGATCGTGGCGGACGCGCTGAGGATCGCGTCGTCCGCGCGGCCCAGCATGCGGACGCGCTCGCCGCCGTCCGCCGTGCGCACGAGCTCTGCGCGGTCGCCGACCGTCGCCCAGGCCCCGTCGCGGCGCAGCGGGCCGGGCGCGCCGGCGTAGCCGTGGGCCACGTACGGTGAGCGCACCCACAGCTCGCCGTCACGCACGCGCACCTCCACTCCCGGGAACGGCACCAGCCCGTCGCCGTGGTCGAGGGCCACGAAGGACAGCTCCGCCGCTCCGTAGTAGGCGGTCACGCGCATCCCCGCCGCCTCGGCCCTCGCCCGGAGCGCGGGGTCGAGGTGCGAGCCGCCGACCAGCGCGGACCGGATGCCGGGCGCAGCGCCCGACTCCAGCAGCCGCCGCAGCGACTCGGGGGTGCCGTGGAAGCAGTCGGCGGCCGTGCCGTCGAGCACAGGCCGCGGGCCGCCGTCGAGCGCGTGCGCGAGCGAGAACAGGGACAGCGACGACGACGCGGGCGCCGGGAGGGCGACCGCCCGTCCGCCGCCCAGCAACTCCGCCACCGCCGCGAACGACGACGCCCACGACGCGTGGCTGCGCAGGACGATCCGTGGCGTCCCGCTGCTGCCGGAGGTCAGGGTCGCCCAGCCGATCCGGCCGGACCCGTCGGGGCCCTCCAGGTCGGCGCGCGACGCCGCGTCCACGGCCGCGGCCAGGTGCGAAGCCGGACGCCGGCCGTCGATCACGAGCGGGACGTCGCCGGCCGACCGCGCCTCCCGGAGCAGCTCCAGGAGGGCGGGGTCGTCGTCGCGCAGCGGGACGATCCGACTCATGCGGCGGGAGCGTCGTCCCGACGACGAGCCGGAGTCCAGGTGCGCCGGAACGCGCGCGGGTACGCGCGGACCAGCGTCGCCACGATCGCGGTCGCGAGCACCGCCTTGATGAGGTCGCCCGGCAGGAAGCCGAGGCTGAGGAACGCGGTCTGGCCGAGCGGCAGCCGCGTGACGAAGCTCTGCACCGGGATGCCGAACGCGTACACGACGCCGATGCCGCCCACCACGATACCGACGAACGTGCGCCAGACGACGGGCTTGCGGTGGCCCGGGTGGACGATGAGGCCGATGACGGCGGCGCCGACGATCCAGCCCACAAGGTAGCCGGCCGAGGCCCCGACGAACACGCCGAGACCGCCGCGTCCGCCGGCCAGGAGGGGGAGCCCGGCGGCGACAAGGGCGAGCAGCACGGCCATCGAGAGCGCGCCGAGCCACGGTCCGAGCAGCGCGCCCGCGAGCATGACGCCGAGCGTCTGCGCCGTGATCGGCACCGCGCCGAACACGGTGAAGCCGCCGGGGAGGCCGAGCACGGCGACGATCGCGGCGACGACGGCGACGCGCGCGATGTCGGTCGCGTCGAGGCCGCGGCGGGCGGGGCGGACGGCCGCGGGCCGGGAGGCCGCGCTCTCGGCCGTCGCGGGAGTGGCGGGGGTGGTGCGGGGGGAGTCGGTCATCGGTTTTCCTTCACCTGAACACTGTTCACCTGAACAGCGTTCACTATAGTGAAACCGTGACCGGAAACGAAAGCGCACGCAGACACAGCCGCGACGACGTGGCCGAGACGGCCCTCCGTATCCTCGACGACTACGGTCTCCCCGACCTCACCATGCGCCGCCTCGCCGCCGCGCTCGACGTGCAGCCCAGCGCCCTCTACTGGCACTTCCCGAACAAGCAGACCCTCCTGGCCGAGCTCGCCGACCGCATCGTCGGCCGCGCCGCCGTCACCCCGGCCGACGTCTCATGGCCCGACCGGGTGCGCGCCGAGTCCGCCGCGCTCCGCGACGCGCTGCTCGCCTACCGCGACGGCGCGGAGGTCGTCGCCAGCACCGCCGCGCTCGGCCTGGGCGCGGCCCCGGCCCAGCAGCGACTGGAGGCCGCCGTCCGCTCGGGAGGCTTCGACGCCGAGACCGCCGGCCGCGCCGCCACCGCGCTCCTGCACTTCGTGCTCGGTCACGTCTCCCACGAGCAGCAGCGGATGCAGTTCGACAGCATCGGCGTGCTCGCGACGGGGGAGGCCGCCGACCCGCTCGACGAGGGGGACTCCGCCGCCGCCTTCGCGTTCGGGGTGGGACTCCTCGTGGGCGGCCTCCAGCGCCTCGCGCCCGACGGGGACGCTTCGGAGGGCGCGGGAGCTAGTCGCTCCCGAACGTGACCTTCCACCCGCCGACCACGTTGGTCGCCAGGTTGAACAGCGCGGCGAAGATCGCCCCGAGCGAGGACACGACGATGACCTCCAGCAGCGACACCACGAGCGTGAACGTCATCACGTTGCCGAAGGTCAGCCCGGCGACGAGCGCGGCGCCCTGTGCGCCCGCGATGCTCTCCAGGAACGTCGTCATCGAGCCCACCAGCCCGACCTTGTCGAGCACCGACCAGCCGAGCAGGGTGAGCACGACGGTCACGGCCGCGAGGACGATGCTGATCAGGAACGACATCTTCAGCGCGGACCAGAAGTCGATGTAGACGAGGCGCATCGTCGCGCGCTTCTTCTGCTTCGTCCGTGCCGACATCGGCGACCTCCCCGGTGGTGCTGCTCTCGACCCGCTCGCGCGGATCCCCCATCGGGCGATTCTAACCGACACGCCCGAGGGAACCCCGTCAGCGACGGGGCGGCGAAACAAACCGATCGACCGGTTATGCATGTAATATGGCCGGTGCGGGGGCGAACGCCCGACCGACGTACACGTCGCAACGGCGACCACTGGGGGGATGTCGGTCGGGCGGGTCCCGGAGCGGGCTCAGCCCTCCACGACGAGGTCGGGCAGCGCCCGCAGCGCGTCCAGCCGCCCGTCCGCCGCGATCCCCGGCAGCAGCACGATCCACAGCTCCCGGATGCGCTGCAGCAGGTCCGCGCGCCCGGTCAGCGTCGCCGACACGAGTTGTACCCCCGTGAATGCGGGCGACAGCAGGTGCGCGAACATCCCGGGATCCAGGCGCTCCGAGACGTCGCCCTCGTCGATCGCCTTCCTGATCAGCTCCTCGATCGCGCGGAACCAGTCCTCGTACGGCTCGACGATCGCCTGCTCGGCCGTCCCGACGTCGGTGGTCAGCCGGATGCCGGCCTGAACCACCGGGTCCTCCAGGAGCTGCCGTCCGAGGCTCCGGCAGAGCAGCACGAGCGACTCCAGCGCCGGCCGGCCCTCCGCCAGGATCGCGGTGGAGGCCTCCATCGTGCGCCGGTGCTGCTCGGCGATCACCGCGAGCGCCAGCTCGTCCTTGGACGCGAAGTGGAAGTACAGCGCGCCCTTCGTGAGCCCGGCCGACGTGGCGATGTCGGAGATGGAGGCCAGCCCGTAGCCGCGCGCGCCGAAGACCTCGGCCGCACCCCGGAGGATGGCGTCGCGGGTGGCGAGGGCGCGAGACTGCGTGACCATGACCTGAACACAGTAGTGCGGCCGACCTCTGTGATGGATGCATGAATCCGGGGTGGATGCGTGATCGGCCCAGACGCGACGCGCGCCCGCGGAGTAGCGTGAGCGCTATCCGCAGCCGGATCACCCGTCGCAGCCACGCCGACAGAGGAGGACGCCGCATGACCACCGTCGCCGACACCATCGTCGAGATCATCCGGGACGCGGGAGTGAAGCGCGTCTACGGCATCCCCGGCGACTCGCTCAACGGCTTCACCGACGCGCTGCGCCGCGCGGGCGACATCACCTGGGAGCACGTGCGGCACGAGGAGGCCGCGGCGTTCGCGGCGGCGGCGGAGGCCGCGCTCACCGGCGAGCTGGCCGTCTGCGCCGGGAGCTGCGGCCCCGGCAACCTCCACCTCATCAACGGGCTCTTCGACGCCAACCGCAGCCGGGTGCCCGTGCTCGCGATCGCCGCGCAGATCCCCGGGCCCGAGATCGGCAGCACCTACTTCCAGGAGACCCACCCGCAGGAGCTGTTCCGGGAGGCCTCGGTCTACACCGAGCTCGTCAGCCTGCCGGAGCAGCTGCCCCGCGTGCTGGAGATCGCGATGCGCACGGCCATCGAGCGCCGCGGGGTCGCCGTGGTCGTGATCCCGGGCGAGATCTTCCTCGCGGACAGCGTCGGCCGTAAGCCGTCGGCGCCGATCCTCTACTCGCCGCGCGTGACCCGGCCGACCGACGGCGAGCTACAGGCCGCCGCCGACATCCTGAACGCCGCGAAGAAGGTCACGATCCTCGCGGGCGCCGGCGTCGAGGGCGCCCACCCGCAGCTCATCGACATCGCAGGAGCGCTCCGGGCCCCCGTCGTGCACGCGATGCGCGGCAAGGAGTTCGTGGAGTACGACAACCCCTACGACGTGGGCATGACCGGCCTGCTCGGCTTCTCCTCCGGCTACCGGGCGATGGAGTCCTGCGACGCCCTGCTCATGCTCGGCACCGACTTCCCCTACCAGCAGTTCTACCCGTCCAAGGCGAAGATCATCCAGGTGGACATCCGCGGCGAGAACCTCGGCCGGCGCACGCCGATCGACCTCGGCCTGGTCGGCAGCGTGAAGGACACGGTGGAGGCGCTCCTCCCGCTCCTGGCGGACCGGAAGGACACGAAGCACCTCGACGCGTCCCGCTCGCACTACCTGAAGGCGCGCAAGAGCCTGGACGAGCTGGCCGTCAACGACCGCAACCGCACGCCCATCCATCCGCAGTACGTCGCGCGGCTGATCAGCGAGCTCTCCAGCGAGGACGCGGTGTTCATCCCGGACGTCGGCTCGCCCGTGGTCTGGGCGGCCCGTTACCTGCGGATGAACGGCTCACGCCGGCTGATCGGCTCGTTCAACCACGGCAGCATGGCCAACGCCCTGTCGCAGTCGATCGGCGCGCAGGCGGCGTTCCCGGGACGGCAGGTGATCGCGCTGGCGGGCGACGGCGGCCTCGCGATGCTGATGGGCGAGCTGCTGACGCTGGTGCAGCGGAAGCTGCCGGTCACGATCGTCGTCTTCAACAACTCCTCGCTGAACTTCGTGGAGGTCGAGATGAAGGCCGCGGGCTTCGTGAACTTCGGCACTGGCCTGGAGAACCCGGACTTCTCCCGCGTCGCGCAGGCGATCGGCATCCACGGCCAGCGGGTCGAGAAGCCGGACGAGCTGGAGAGCGCCCTCCGCACCGCGTTCGCGCACGACGGCCCCGCCCTGGTGGACGTGGTGACCGCCCGCCAGGAGCTGAGCATCCCGCCCGCCATCACCGCCGAGCAAGTCAAGGGCTTCACCCTGTACGCGCTCCGCACCATCATGTCCGGCCGCGGCGACGAACTCATCGACCTCGCCGACACCAACGTCTTCCGCCGCCTCTTCGACTAGCCACGCAGCCAACAATCCCGGAGTTGTGTACGCGACACGCCGTGCGCGGCCGTACACAACTCCGGGATTGTTGGCTGCTGGGTCAGTTGATGCAGACGGTGCTGGAGTAGTTGGTGGTGGGGCCTGAGTGCGTGGGGGCCGGGGCGGGGGCGGCGGGGGCCGCGGGGCCGGTGGCGGCGGCGCCGGGCGCGGTCGGCATCAGACCGTCCTCGCCGAGGACGACGGTGACGTTCTTGACGCTGCCGGTCTCCTGCACGGCGGCGCCCGGGAGCAGCGCCGCGACGGCCTTGGCCTGCGACTCCTGGCCGGACGGGTACTGGATGGTCGTCGTCTGCTGGGAGCTCGCGTCGCCGGCCGTGCCGGTCTTGAAGCCCGCTGCCTTGAACGTCTGCGTCGCCGTGCCCGCCGCGCCGTTCATGCTGCCGCCGTTGAGCACGGTGACCTTCGTGTCGGACGGTTTGGCCGCCGTCGCACCGTCGTAGGCGGACGGCGTGCCCGTCAGGCTCTTGACGAACGCCGGCATAGCGGCGGTGTCCACCTGCACGATCGACAGGTCCGAGCCGTCGACCGTGATGGTCGGCGTGCCGGAGATCGGGATGGTCGCCGACTGGATCTTGCCGCCGGTGAGGCCCTGCAGCTGCGCTGCGAGCTGGAGGAAGTTGAGCCCGGGGTCGGTCTCCAGCGAGCCGCTGATCGCGTCGAGGGCGCTCGTGAGCTTGCTCGGGTTCAGCAGGGTCCCCGCGGACAGGAACTTGTGCGCCTCCACCGACAGGAAATACTGCTGGCGCACGACGCGGTCGAGGTCGCCGCGCGGGAGGCCGTGCCGCTGCCGCACGAACGACAGCGCCTGCTGCGCGTCGAGCGTCGAGACGCCCGCCGGGAAGTTCGCGCCGGAGTACGGATCGTTCACCGCGTTGTTCAGGCACACCTGCACCGGCCCGAGGGCCTTCGCGATCGTGTAGAAGCCGAGCAGTGACACGCGCACGTAGTGGTCGATCGACAGCCCGGTGAGGTTCTGCACCGTCTGGATGAGCAGCTTGGCGCCGCTGGTCGGGTCGCTGCCGCCGTTGCCGAGCGAGAACGCCGAGTTGAGCTTGTTCATCCCGTGGCCGGGCACGTTCACCCAGGAGTCGCGGGGGAGGGAGACGAGGGTCGCCGACTTCCCGTTGGCCGGGATGTGCAGGATCATCATCGTGTCCGTGTTGGTGCCGCCGCCGTCGGCGGTGGTGCTGAGCTGGTTCAGCTCCGCCTGCGTCGCGTTGTCCGGGCGGTGGTCGTCGCCGACGAGCAGGATGTTCTGGTCGGCGCCGTCGACGTCGCTGCCGGTCTTGTTGATGACGTCGACGTGGTTCACGCCGCCGACGAAGCGGAAGTAGCTGTAGGCGGCATAACCGCCGAGCACGACGAGGAGCACGGCCAGCCCGGCCGCGGTCCAGGCGATGATGCGCTTGGCGCGTCGGCGCTTCCTCGGGGGCTTGCCGCCGCCCGCGCCGCCGGAACCGTCGCCGCCGTCGCCGGCACCGCTGTCGCCGAAGCCGCCGTCCGCGCGGCCCGGGTCCGGCGAGCCGGACAGTCCGAACAGGTCGAAGGGCGCGCCGGCGGCACCCGCCGCGACGCCCGCACCCGCGGCGCCCGCCGCGGCGCCCGCTCCCGCAACCCCTGCAGCCCGAGCGCCGCCGTTGCGCCCGGAGGGCACACCGCTGGCCGGCCGCGTCGCCCGCACCGGCCGGCGCGGGTCGGCTGCGGGCACGCGTCCGAAGACCTCGGTCGGCGGCTCGGGACGGTCGTCCCGGCCGGCTCCGGAGTCACCTGAGGGATAGTTCGGGCGTCGCACACCATGACGCTAGAGGGTGCGGACTGCGAACAGCCTGGTTTCGGGCGGTGTTCCGGTGGAATGACCAGCGGATCAGCGAGGAGTTCTCAGCATGCTCACGGCCACGAGGTCATGCGCGCTGCGAGAACCCTCATGCATCCGGTCGGGAGGGTACGTCTCCTGCCGCCATGGCGTCGGTCATCCGCGTGGAGATCCCGAGCAGCTCGTCCTGCTGCTCCGGCGTGAGCGCGTCGAAGAGGATGCGGCGGATGGTCGCGGTGTGCTTCGGCAGCGCCCGCACGACGACGCGGCGGCCGTCGCCGCTGAGCCGGATCCAGCTGGCGCGCCGGTCCTCCGCGCAGTCCTCGCGCTCGACCAGGCCCCGGCCCTCCATGCGGGTGACCTGGTGGGAGACGCGGCTCTTCTCCCAGCCGGTCAGCTCCACCAGGTCGCGCACGCGCAGCCGTCGCCCGGGCGACCGCACCAGCGCCATGAGCACCTCCAGCTCGGAGATGGAGATGCCGTCGTCTCGCTGGAGCTGGGCGTCCAGGGTGCGGTCGAAACCGCGCCGCATCAAGTAGAACGCGTGGAAGAGCTCCGCTTCGGCAGCGCTCAGCTTGCGCGGATCGGGTCGGGTACGCGCGATCGGCATACGTCATCCTTGCACGCGCCCACGACAGAGCGCTGTGGCGCCGGGCCTCAGTGCGCGAGCTGCTCCAGGAAGACGACGAGCACGCCGAGCGCCACGATGCCCACGAGCACGATCAGCTGCTTCCACCCGGCGATCCCGGTGCGGGACACCGCGATGCGCGCGATCACCGCGAGCGACGCGATGAGGGCGGTGATGGCGATCACGACGGCGGTCCGCGCCTGCATCCAGCCGAGCATCGCCGCGGCGAGCACGAGCACCGGGATGACGATGACCGTGAGCGCCCGGGAGGCGACGGCCAGCAGGTGCCGGAACTCCCGCGCCGTGGGGAGGGTGTTGTGCACGATCATGTGCGAGACCAGGTCGGAGGCGAGGCCGGCGAGCAGCACGCCGACCACGGAGATGACGAGCGTCCAGAGCACCGTGGGCGAGTCGAGGTGCTCGCCGTGCGCGTTGAGCGCCATCAGGATCGCGAGCGCCGTGAACGTCACGTAGATGCGCTCCCGGAGCCGGTCGCCGGCCTCCCGGCGCTCCTGCTCGGTGGCGTCGGCGGGCAGATGAGCGTCGTCGGGAGCGCGCCGGTCTGACATGGGTCGAGCCTAGCGGGCACGGGAATACCGGCGGGAGGGCGCGGGTTCCCGAAAGGTGACACGTCATCTAACTAGGAAGGCTGACATGACCAGGATCGCCATCATCATCGGGAGCACGCGCCCCGGCCGCAACGGGGAGTCCGTCGCCCGCTGGGTGCTGGAGCACGCCGAGAAGCGCGACGGCGCCGAGTACGAGCTCGTCGACCTCGCCGAGTGGAACCTCCCGCACCTCGACGAGCCGATGCCCGCCGCGATGGGCCAGTACGCCAACGACCACACCAAGGCGTGGGCGGCCAAGATCGCCGAGTTCGACGGCTACCTCTTCGTGACGCCCGAGTACAACCACAGCACCTCCGGCGTGCTCAAGAACGCGATCGACTTCGTCGGGGCCGAGTGGTTCAACAAGGCGGCCGGCTTCGTCAGCTACGGCGTCTTCGGCGGCGCCCGCGCGGTCGAGCACCTGCGGCTCGTGCTCTCGCAGCTCCAGGTCGCGACGGTCAGCGCGTTCGTCGGCCTGAGCCTCCAGCACGACTTCGAGAACTGGTCGCTCAATCCGACCGCCGCTCAGGAGGCCGGCCTGACCCCGCTCTTCGACCAGCTCGAGTCGTGGTCGGGCGCGCTCGCCACCGTGCGCGCTGAAAGCGACGCCGACGTCTCCGAGGACGCCGCCGCCTAACCCACACCATCGAGGGGCACGTTGTTGTCACTTCCGAGCCCGGAAAGTGACAACGACGTGCCCTCGCGCGCGCTCAGGTCTGGCAGACGGGGCAGAAGTACGTCACCCGCTTCTCCAGCTCGGTGCGGCCGAGCTCCCCTCGCCGGATGAGCGCGCTGCAGCGCAGGCACGGCTTCCCGTCGCGGCCGTACACCCAGGTGTTGCGGCCGCGACGGGTGTCGCCGGTCGTCACGCGCACGGTGCGGTCGCGGTTGGCGACGAGCATCCGACGCGCCAGGTCGACGGTGGCCGGGAGGTCGGCCTCCCGCACCGGACGCGTCGGCAGCATCCCGCGCACGAAGCACAGCTCGTTGGCGTAGACGTTGCCGATGCCCGCGAGGTTCCGCTGGTCGAGCAGCGCGACCGCGATCGGGGTGTCCGGCTGCTCGGCCAGCCGGCGCAGGGCCTCCGCGGCGTCCCAGTCCGGGCCGAGCAGATCAGGGCCGAGGTGGCCGACGACGGCATCCTCTTGCGACCGGGGCACCACTTCCAGGATGCCGAGCTGGAAGCCGACCGCCTGCGTCTCGGCGGTCTGCAGCACCACACGCGCCTGGAACCCGGGATGCCGCCACCGTCCGCCGGGCGGGTACACCTCCCACGAGCCCTCCATCTTGAGGTGGCTGTGGATGGTCTGGTCGCCGACCCGGATCAGCAGGTGCTTGCCGCGGCTGACCACCTCGTCGACGTGCCGGCCGCTGAGGTCGACGGTCGCGTACTGCGGCACCCGGAAGTCCGTCTCGGTCAGCAGCCGGCCCTGCAGCGCACGGCGCAGGCGCGCGGCCGTCTGGTAGACGGTGTCACCCTCGGGCATCGGTCGTCATCCCCGCAGCCGGAGGCCGCGCGGCGTGGCCAGGAACCCCGCCTCCGCGAGGGCCGCGCCGAGCGGGCTGCCGAGCACGTTCGCGCCGTTGACCGTCTCGATGGCGAGCTTGTCCACCCGACGGGAGGTCACCAGGCCGGCGAGCGCACGGGAGGCCGCCACGAGCGCGGGGCGCACGCCGTCGTCCTCCTGGTCCGCGAAGCAGAGCAGGCTCTTGCCGCCGCGCTCCACGTAGAGCGTGAGCTCGCCGTCGACCAGGGCGACCAGCGCGCCCGCCTTGCGGCCTGGCCGGTGGCCGGTGCCGCCCTCCACGCCTCCGGTCGGAGCGGAGACGGCCGGCCACGGCAGCGCGGCGCCGTACGCATTGGCGGGGTCGGTCGCCGCGAGGGCCACCGCGTCGAACGGCCGCGGCTGGGTGTGGTCGCGCGCGAACGTGCGCAGCCGGTCCACGGTCGGGCCGCTCGCGAACTGCGCGGCGCCCAGCGTCTCCACGAAGTAGCCGCGGCGCGCGCGCCCGCTGTCCTCGAAACCGCTGAGCACCTTGTAGGCCAGGGCGAAGCCTCCCGGCGTCCCCTCGTTCATCACCGAGCCGCGGGTGACCACGCCGTACCGGTCGAGCAGCGTCTCGGCCTGGCCGTGCGCGCGGACCGTGGAGTCCAGGTCACGCTCGGGGAGCAGCGACCAGCGGCCGGCGACGGTCGGCGGTCCCATCCGGGTGACCATCGCGGAGGTGCGCGGGGCGCCCACCCGGCCGCGGTACATCCGGGAGCGGGTCGGCTGGCGCGGGCGTTTGTGTGCGCCGCCGCCTCCGCCGGTCAGCGTGCGCAGGGGAGCAAGGGTGTCGTTCGTGACCAGGCCCGCCCACACCAGGTCCCACAGCGCGGTCACGAGCACGGCGTCCTCGATCGCCTCGCCGCGCTCGGCCCCGAGGGTGTCGGAGAGCTGCCGGAAGAAGTACCCGCCGCCGCGCGCGAGCGCCGCCAGGACGCCGCGCTGCAGCTCGTCGGGATCGTGGTCGGTCGGCGGGGCCAGCGTGAGCGGGGCCGAGTCGGCGAGGTTGAGGCTGATCCAGCCGTCGTTGCCCGGCAGCGAGCCGTCGCCCGCCCAGATCACTTCGCCGGTGGCGGTGAGCTCGTCCAGCATGGCCGGGCTGTAGTCCGAGACGCGGCTCGGCAGCACCAGCGACTCCCACGCGGAGGCCGGGATGCGCGCCCCGGCCAGCTGCTCGATGACCGACGCTACGGCGTCCACGCCGCGCAGTGCCGAGCCGATGTGCTGCCAGTCGCCCAGGAACCGCGCGAACGTGGCTGTCTCGACCGGCTCGACCTCCTGGCGGAGCGCCGCGAGCGACATCCGTCGGAGCCGCCGCAGGACCTCCGCGTCGCACCACTCGGAGCCGGTCGCGTGCGGGCGGAACTCGCCCTCCACGACGCGGCCGTCGCGGGACAGCCGGCGCAGCGCGTCGTGCACGATCGCGGGACCCAGGCCGAACCGGGAGGCGACTTCCGCGACCTCGAACGGGCCGTGCGTGCGCGCGTAGCGGCTCACGAGGTCACCGAGCGGATCGTCCACCGGCTCGATGAAGGCGACGGGTACGCCGATCGGGAGGGGGACGCCGAGCGCGTCGCGGAGGCGGCTGGCATCCTCGATCGCGGCGTACCGTTCCTCGCCCGCGATCGTGACGGCGAGGGCGCGCTTGGCGTCGACCAGGGAGGTCAGATGGGCGCGGGCAATGGGGAAGGTGGCGTGCGGAGGGGCGACCTCATCCGCATCCGAGTCGGCCTCCACCTCCTCACCCTGCAACCGCTCCGCCACCTGCGCGACCGTCAGCGGCCCGAGCAGTCGCAGCAGGTCGGCCACGCCCTCCGCGCCACGCACCCGCCGCTCCGGATCGAGCCGCTGAAGCTGCAGCTCCACCCGCTCGATCACCGACGGGTCGAGCAACTCGCGCAGCTCCGCGCGGCCCAGCAGCTCGGCCAGCAGGCCCGCGTCCAGCGACAGCGCCGCCGCCCGACGCTCTGCCAGCGGGCTGTCGCCCTCGTACATGAACGCGGCGACGTACCCGAACAGCAGCGAGCGGGCGAACGGCGAGGCCGTCTCGGTCGCGGCCTCCACCAGGGTGATGCGGCGCTGGGCGATGCTCTGCGCCACCTCGTCCAGCGCGGGCAGGTCGTAGACGTCCTGCAGGCACTCGCGCACCGTCTCCAGGATGATCGGGAAGCTCGGGTACTTACGCGCGACGTCCAGCAGCTGCGACGCCTTCTGCCGCTGCTGCCAGAGCGGCGACCGCTTGCCCGGGTTGTACTTCGGCAGCAGCAGCGCACGCGCCGCGCACTCGCGGAACCGGGACGCGAACAGTGCGGAGCCGCCGACCTCCAGGGTCACCAGCTCGTCAAGCTCGGCCGGCTCGAACACGAACAGCTCACCGCCCGGAGGTGTGGATTCCGTGTCGGGAATACGCACGATGATCCCGTCGTCCGCCGCCATCGCGCCCGCGTCGATCCCGTACCGCTCGCGGACGCGCGCCTGCACGGCCAGCGCCCACGGCGAGTGCACCTGCATGCCGTACGGGGAATGCAGCACGACGCGCCAGTCGCCGAGCTCGTCGCGGAACCGCTCGACCACCAGCGTCCGGTCGGTCGGGACGTGCCCGGTGGCCTCCTTCTGCTCGCGCAGGAACGCCAGCAGGTTGGCCGTCGCGAACGCGTCGAGCCCGGCCTCCACGCAGCGCAGCTCGGCGTCGGCGGGGGAGGCCGCGCTCAGCTCGCGCACGAACGCACCGACCGCCGCGCCCAGCTCGGCCGGCCGCCCGATGCCGTCGCCCTTCCAGAACGGCAGCCGCCCGGGCTCGCCGAACGCGGGCGACACCAGCACCCGGTCGTGGGTGATCTCCTGGATGCGCCAGCTCGTGGAGCCGAGCGCGAATACGTCGCCGACGCGCGACTCGTAGACCATCTCCTCGTCCAGCTCGCCCACCCGGCTGGCGCGCTCGCCGACCATGTAGACGGCGAACATCCCGCGGTCGGGGATGGTGCCGCCGCTGGTCACGGCCAGCCGTTGCGCGCCGGGTCGGCCCGTGAGCGTGCCGGCGTCACGGTCCCAGACGATGCGCGGGCGCAGCTCGGCGAACTCGTCGGACGGGTATCGGCCGGCGAGCAGGTCGAGGGTCGCGTCGTAGGCGCTGCGCGGCAGCGTCGCGAACGGCGCGCTGCGGCGCACGGTGTCGAACCAGTCGTCGGCGTCGAGCGGTTCCAGCGCCGTCGCCGCGACGGTCTGCTGCGCGAGGATGTCGAGCGGATTCGTCGGGATCCGCATCGTCTCGATCAGCCCGCCGACCATCCGCTCGGTCGCGACCGCCGAGTGGATGAGGTCGGCGCGGTGCTTGGGGAAGACCACCCCGCGCGACACCTCGCCGACCTGGTGGCCGGCGCGGCCGACGCGCTGCAACCCGCTCGCGACCGAGGGCGGGGCCTCCACCTGCACGACGAGGTCGACGGCGCCCATGTCGATGCCGAGCTCCAGGCTGGAGGTCGCCACGACGCAGCGCAGCCGCCCGGACTTGAGGTCGTCCTCGATCAGGGCGCGCTGCTCCTTGCTGACCGAGCCGTGGTGCGCGCGGGCGAGGACAAGCGACTCCGGATCGGCGACGGCGGCGGAGCCCTTGGTCTGGCCGGAGCCGCCCATCAGCTCCGCCGGCGGCCGGGCGGAAGCGCCTCCCGCCTCCCCGCCGAGCAGTCGCTCCTCGTACAGCTCGTTGAGCCGGGCGGTGAGCCGTTCGGCCAGCCGGCGCGAGTTCGCGAACACGATCGAGGAGCGGTGCTCCAGCACGCGGTCGACGATCGCCTCCTCCACGTGCGGCCAGATCGAGCCGGCCTGCGGTGCGGAGCCGTCGTCGTTGTCGCTCGCGTAGGTGGAGGTGCCGAGCTCGCTCATATCCTCGACCGGCACGACCACGCGGAGGTCGAACCGCTTGCCGGCGGGCGGCGCGACGATCTCCACGGGTGAGCTGCCGCCGAGGAACCGGGCGACCTCCTCCGGCGGACGCACCGTGGCGGACAGGCCGATCCGCTGGGCCGGCTTCTCCAGCAGGGCGTCCAGCCGCTCCAGCGACAGCGCGAGGTGCGCGCCGCGCTTGGTGGCCGCGACGGCGTGCACCTCGTCCACGATCACGGTCTCCACGCTGGTGAGCGTCTCGCGCGCCTGCGACGTGAGCATGAGGAACAGCGACTCGGGCGTGGTGATCAGGATGTCCGGCGGAGAGGTCACAAGCGCGCGGCGGTCGGACGACGAGGTGTCCCCGGAGCGGACGCCGACGCTGACATGCGGAGGCTCTGCGCCGAGCCGTCGCGCCGTCTGCGTGACGCCGACCAGCGGCGCACGGAGGTTGCGCTCCACGTCCACACCGAGGGCCTTCAGCGGCGAGATGTAGAGGACGCGCGTGCCGGGGCGGGCGTCGGGCGCCCGCTCCTCGCTCGCCAGCCGGTCGATCGCCCAGAGGAACGAGGCCAGCGTCTTCCCCGAGCCGGTCGGCGCGATGACCAGCGCGTGCCGCCCGTGCGAGATGGCCTCCCACGCGCCGGTCTGGGCGTCGGTGGGCGCGGCGAAGGCCCCGCGGAACCATTCACGGGTCGCGGGGGAGAACCGGTCGAGCACGTCGCTCATCGCCTCCATCCTGCTCCCCGCCACCGACACCGCCAAGGGGAGGCCGCGAGGGGCGCGGCCGGGGGCCGTCAGCGCGGCAGGTGCGCCCGGATGAAGGAGGAGATGTCGCCGAGCTCGAGCGGCGAGATCCCGTGGCCGAGCCCCTCGTAGATGCGCGCGTCCAGGTCCGTGTGGGCGGCCAGCCACGCGGCCGCGCGCGCGACACCGGCCGCGGGGATGGTGTCGTCGTGCGTCCCGCGGCCCCAGAACACCGGCAGCCGGCGATCGGCGAGGGCCGTGTCCCCGTCCTCCGCGCCCTGCACGACGAACGCGGACAGCGTCACCGCGAAGTCGAACCGCTCCGGCGCCAGGCGCATGAGCTGGATGGCGAGAGCGCCGCCCTGCGAGAAGCCGAGCAGGCCGGTCGGCACGTCCGGCTGGGCGTCCAGCCAGTCGAGGACGGCGCGAGCGGCCGCGTCGGCGTTGGCGGCGAGCGGGTCGACCGAGATGTTGGTGAAGCGCGAGAACCACGCGAAGCCGGGGCCTTCCGGGATCGGCGCCCGCAGCGAGGCGATCACCGGCTCCAGCGGCAGGTACGCCGAGATCCCGAACAGGTCGGCCTCGTCCGAGGCGTAGCCGTGCAGGAGGATCAGCCGGGGGCGGCCGACGCGGTCGGTCTCGCCGGCGGACCAGAGCACGGCCTCGTGGTCGAGGTGGAGCTCGGGGGCGGGGAAGGGCATGGTCCATTCTGCGCACGTCCGGTTGTCCTCCACAGCCCCCAGATCGCGGCGCAGTCCACAGATCGGTCTGTACTGGTGGCGGCGGGGTGCGGCATCCGTAGGATCAGTGCATGAGCGTGCGCACCCCCGACCCGGACCCGACCCCCGACCCGCTCGACGGCGACGGCGTCCAGCCTGGTCCCGCCTGGCTGAGCGACATCGAGCTGGAGCAGATCCGCCGGCGGCTGCCGCTGCTCTACGTGGAGGCCGTGCCGGTGCGGGTCGACGGCCTGGGTCAGGTCACCGAGGTCGGCGTCCTGCTGCGCGCGAACGCGGTCGGCGAGATCACACGCACGCTCGTCTCCGGCCGCGTCATGTACGGCGAGACGCTGCGGGAGGCGCTGTTCCGGCACCTGGAGAAGGACCTCGGGCCGATGGCGTTCCCGCTGCTGCCGGCGAGCCCTGTGCCGTTCCAGGTCGCGGAGTACTTCCCGCTGCCGGGGGTGTCGGCGTTCACCGACGAGCGGCAGCACGCGGTCTCGCTCGCGTACGTCGTTCCGGTGACCGGCACCTGCGAACCGCGGCAGGACGCACTCGAGATCACCTGGATGACGCCGGAGGAGGCGGTCTCGCACACGGTCTGCGAGGAGCTCGAAGGCGGTCGCGGGGTGCTGGTGAAGGCGGCGATGGCGTCCGTCGGCAAGATCGTCTGACGGGTTTTCTGTTTCTGCTTGCGCTCGTTAGCTAATGGTATTAGCTTTAGGGCTATGAACACTTCCATCGCTTCGCAGGTCCGGTACCTGCAGCGCCCCGAGGGACGCATCAGCTACACGGTCGAGGGCTCCGGCCCGCTCGTCGTCGCCGTCCCCGGGATGGGCGATCTCCGTTCCACCTACCGCGAGCTGACCGGCCCGCTGCTGGAGGCCGGCTACCGCGTCGCCGTCACCGACCTTCGGGCGCACGGCGAGTCGGACACCACCTTCCGCGAGTTCGGCGACGTCGCGACCGCGCGCGACCTGATCGCGCTGATCGACGAGCTGGGCGGCGACGCCGTCGTGCTGGGCAACTCGATGGGCGCCGCGGCCGCCGCCTGGGCCGCCGCCGAGCGCCCCGACGCGATCGCCGGACTCGTGCTCTACGGCCCGCTTCTGCGGGACCCCGCGATGAGCCGATTCGCCGTCGCCTCCATCCACGGCATGTACCGCGTGCTGTTCACCGGCCCGTGGGGCCCGGCCTTCTGGGCGGGCTACTACCGCTCGATCAACAAGGGCCGCACCGCCCCGTGGCTGAGGGAGCACACCGCCGACCTCAAGCGCAATATGAAGGAGCCCGGCCGGCTGCGCTCCTTCCGCCACCTCACCCTCCAGCTCACCCACTCGGTCGTCGAGCCCCGGCTCCCGGAGGTGAAGGCGCCCATCCTCGCCTTCGTCGGAGCCCTCGACCCCGACTACAAGGACCCGGCTGCGGAGGCCGATTGGATCGAGTCCCTCGGCGCGGAGGTGGTCCGGGTGCCCGAATCGGGCCACTACCCGCAGGCCCAGCGGCCCGACGTGATCGTCCCGGCGACGCTGCGGTTCCTGGCGGAGCGGCGCGGGAGCGGATGGGGTGCGGCGCGTGCGTAGCGCGCAGGACGACGCCGCGAGCGCGGTCGCACACCCGGGTGACGCCCGTGCCTAGGGCCGGCCTGACCCGCGCCGCCGTCGCCGCCGTGGCCCTCGACGTCGTGGACGCCGGCGGCGTAGGCGGCCTCGACAAGCTGACCCTCGCCGCCGTGGCCTCCCGCGCCGGCGTGGCGGTGCCGAGCCTCTACAAGCACGTCGCGTCGCTCGATGACCTGCGCCGCGTCGTCGCGACCGAGTGCGTCACCGAGCTGACCGGCGTGCTCGCCGAGGCGACCATCGGCCGCTCCGGTCCGGACGCCCTGCACTCGGCGGCGGACGCCGTCCGCGCCTACGCCCACCGCCATCCCGGGCGCTACGCCGCGACGCAGGTCGCCCCCCACCTGGGATCGGAGGAGGACGCCGAGCTCGCGGCCCGCGCAGCCGAGACCATCGCCGTCCTGGCCGCGGCCCTGCGTGGCTTCGGGCTGCCGGAGGAGGCGACGGTCGACGCCATCCGGATGCTGCGCAGCGCCCTCCACGGCTTCATCACCCTCGAACTCGGCGGCGGCTTCGGCCTCCCCGACGACCTCGACCGCAGCTTCCGCCTCCTCATCGACGGCATCGAGGCCGGCATCGCCACCCTCACCCCCGCCCACCCCTGACCCGCCCCGGGTGGGTGGCCGTTAGCAGGCAACGGAGGAGATCCGGCCGGGTTTGGGCGGGATCTCCTCCGTTGCTGGAGGTTGGTGGGCTGGGTCAGCCGCGGGCGCGGCGGGTGCCCCGTCCCCGGCTGGTGCTGCCGCTCACGACGTCGCCGACGCGGAGGCCCTGGCGCGGAGCGCCCGCGCGGCCCGATCCGCCGCGGCCATTGGACGCCTGAGGCGCGCCGTTGCGGTCGGCAGCGGGGCGACCCTCGCCGCCCGCGCGCCCTCCGCGGCCGTGACCGCGGCCCGCGCCGTCGCCCGTCGCAGCCGCGACGTCCCGGCCGGAGTTCCGGCGGTTGCGGCCCGTGTTGCTCTGGCCGGAACGGTTCCCGGCGCTGTCGCCGCGCGTGGCCTGGCCGCCGTCGCGCCCGGCGTCGCCGGCCGCCCGGTTCTGGCCGCCGCGGCGCCGCCGCCCGCCGTTCCCGGAACCGGAACCGGAGCCACCCGCGGCGCCCGCGCTACGGCCGCCGCTCCCGCCCCGGCCGCCGCCGTTGCCGCCCGCGGCGACCGGCGCCGGCGCGACGCGCTCGGCGCGCTCCCCCACCAAGGCAGCCACCGCTGCCGACTCCGCCGTCACCCGCTGCGGCGTCGCCGTGATGGCCGCCGCGCGCAGCAGCGACTTCACGTCGCCCGCCTGCTCCGGCAGCATCACGGTCGCGACGTCGCCCGCGCTCCCGGCGCGCGCGGTGCGACCCGAGCGGTGCAGGTACGCCTTGTGCTCCGCGGGCGGGTCGACGTGCACGACCAGCTCCACATCGTCGACGTGGACGCCGCGGGCGGCGACGTCCGTCGCCACGAGCACGCGCACGTCCCCGCTGCCGAACGCCGCGAGGTTGCGGTCGCGCGCGCCCTGGCTGAGGTTGCCGTGGAGGTCGACCGCGGGGATGCCTGCCGACGTGAGCTGCTTGGCGAGCCGCTTGGCCTGGTGCTTGGTGCGCATGAACATGATGCGGCGGCCGCGACCGGACGCGAGCGCCACGATCAGGTCCTTCTTGGCGTCCTGGTCGCTCACCTCGAAGACGTGGTGGGTCATGGCCTCCACGTGGCTCGTCGCGTCGTCCACCGAGTGCAGCACCTCGTTGGTGAGGAACTTCGCCACGAGCTTGTCGACGCCGTTGTCCAGCGTCGCCGAGAACAGCAGGCGCTGACCGCGGGCCGGCGTGGCGTTGAGGATGCGCGTGACGGTCGGCAGGAAGCCGAGGTCCGCCATGTGGTCGGCCTCGTCCAGCACCGTGATCTCCACCTTGTCGAGGTGGACGATGCCCTGCTTCATCAGGTCTTCGAGGCGCCCGGGGCAGGCGACGACGATGTCGACACCGGCCTGCAGTGCGGTCACCTGGCGGCTCTGGGAGACGCCGCCGAAGATCGTCGTGGTGGTCAGGCCGAGCGCGGCCGCGAGCGGCTTGAGGGTGGCGTCGATCTGGGTGGCTAGCTCGCGGGTCGGGGCGAGCACGAGGCCGCGGGGCCGGCGGTAGCCGCGGGAGGGACGGCCTCCCGCCACGGACGCCGCGAGGCGCGCGGCCATCGGCAGCGAGAACGCGATCGTCTTGCCCGAGCCCGTCTTGCCGCGCCCGAGGACGTCGCGTCCGGCGAGCGTGTCGGGCAGGGTGTCGGCCTGGATGGGGAACGGCTCCGACTTGCCGTCGGCCGCGAGGACGGCGACGAGGGGAGCGGGCACGCCGAAGTCGGCGAAAGTCTGGTTGGTCACAAATGCCTTTCTGGCAGGGTTCGCCCGTGAGGGCTGGTCCGGCGGCGTCGCAAGAGGGCGACGTCTTCGCCGGAAAGAAGAGGGTGGTGCGCGGCGGGGGTCCGCCCGGCGCTCGCGCAGGCCGGCGGCGCCGGCATGCCAGCAGTGCTGGTCCACCGAGTCTAGTGGTACGCGCCGCATGATTGCTGGGAGCGCATTCCTAGCCTGACGTCGTAGACTATCGGCCCGTAATCCCGGAAGGTGGTTCGCGCGTGCAGGAATCCGAGCTCGATCGTGAGCGCACCGTCGTCTCCGGCCTGTATGAGCGCCTCGACACGCTCCGGGCGGAGACGGAGGAGCGGCTGACGCGGGTGCGCCGCGAGAGCGTGGGGAGCAACCACCAGGCGCGCAGCGAACGGGACGCCTTCGCTCGCCTGTACGAGGACCAGCTCGTGCAGCTTCGCGACGTGGACGCCCGGCTCGTGTTCGGGAGGCTGCTGCTGGAGGAGAAGGTCGACGGCACCGACCACCGCTACATCGGCCGCGTCGGCCTGCGCGACGACGACCAGCGCTCGTTGCTCGTGGACTGGCGTGCTCAGCAGGCGAGCGCCTTCTACCAGGCGACCGCGAACGAGCGGATGGGCGTGCGCGCCCGTCGCCACCTCACCATGAACGGCCGCCAGGTCGTCCGGATCGACGACGAGGTCTTCGACGAGGCGCTGCTCGACGGCGACGCGTCCGGCGAGAAGGTTCAGGGGGAGGGTGCGCTGCTGGCGGCCCTCACCGCGCAGCGCACCGGGCGCATGCACGACATCGTCGCGACCATCCAGGCCGAGCAGGACCGCATCATCCGCTCCGACATGCGCGGCGCCCTGGTGGTCCAGGGCGGCCCCGGCACCGGCAAGACCGCGGTCGCACTGCACCGCGCCGCCTACCTCCTGTATGCGAACCGGCAGCGGCTGAGCGCCTCCGGCGTGCTCGTCGTCGGGCCCTCGCCCGCGTTCCTGCGCTACATCGAGGCCGTCCTCCCGTCGCTCGGTGAGACCGGCGTCGTGATGCAGACCCTGGGCGAGCTGTTCCCCGGCGTGGAGGCCACGACCGAGGACGCGCCGGAGGCCGCGCGCCTGAAGGGCTCCATCCAGATGGCGCGGCTGCTCTCCCGCGCCGTGCGGTCGCGGCAGAAGGCGCCGGCCGAGCCGCAGACGATCGTGGTCGACAACGAGCGCCTCGTCGTCCAGCCCGACCTCGTGCAGCGCGCGCTCTTGAAGGCGCAGCGCACCGGCAAGCCGCACAACGTCGCCCGCGTCACGTTCGTCAAGCAGGCGCTCGGCGAGCTGACGGACCAGCTCGCCGCCCAGCTCCGGGCCGGCGGCTCGACGATCGACGAGGCGGACCTCCGGGTGCTGCGGGAGGACCTGCGCACGTCGTACGACGTCCGCGTCCTCCTCAACACGGCCTGGCTGCCGCTCACCCCGCAGAAGCTGCTGCAGGACCTGTACGCGCGCCCGTCCTGGCTGGCCGAGCTGACGCCGCGCTGGACGCCGGCGCAGCGGGAGGCCCTGCTGCGCGACCGGACGGCTCCGTTCACGATCTCCGACGTGCCGCTGCTGGACGAGGCGGCCGAGCTGCTGGGCGACTTCCCCGGCCGCGCGGACTACGCCTCGCGCGAGCGGGACCGTCAGCGCAAGCGCGACCTGGAGAACGCGCGGGCGGCCATCCGCAACATGGGGGTGCAGGGCCTGGTGAGCGCCGAGCAGCTCGCCGACGGCTTCGCCGAGCAGGAGGATCGCGGCACGACCGCCGAGCGCGCGCTCGCCGACCGGTCGTGGACCTACGGCCACGTGGTCGTGGACGAGGCGCAGGAGCTGTCGGCGATGCAGTGGCGCGTGCTGGTGCGCCGCTGCCCGATGAAGTCGTTCACGATCGTCGGCGACATCGCCCAGGTCGCCTCGGCGGCCGGCGCGACGAGCTGGGACGAGGCCCTCAGCCCGGTGTTCAAGGACGCCTGGCGCCTGGAGGAGCTGACGGTCAACTACCGCACGCCCGCGCAGATCACGCGCGAGGCGGAGCGGATCGCGGCGGAGGCCGGCCTCCCGATCACCCCGACCCGCGCGGTGCGGGAGGGCGACTGGCCGATCCGTCGCGTACCGGCGGACGACGCCGGGCTCGCGGAGGCCGTCGCGGAGGCCGTCGCGCACGACCGGTCGCTCGACGCCGAGGGGACCCTCGCGGTGATAGCGACGGCCGCCGAGGTGGAGGCCGTGGCGGCGGCGGTGCGCTCGCGGTTCGGCGATGCGGCGGCGCGCGGCGCCGCGGGGCTCACGCGGCCGATCTCGGTCCTGACCGGGTACGAGGCGAAGGGGCTGGAGTTCGACGCGGTGGTCCTGGCCGACCCGGCGGCGCTCGCCGCGGAGTCGGTGCGCGGGGCGGCGTCGCTGTACGTGGCGATGACCCGGCCGACGCAGCGGCTCACCCTCGTCGCCCGCTGACCCGCACCCGCCTCCAGACCAGCGAAGGGCACGTTGTCGTCACTTCTGGCGCCCACAAGTGACAACGACGTGCCCCTCGGTGTCAGGATGACGGGGATGCGACCTACTCCCCGGGGTAGCGCTCGCCGACCGGGACCTCGACCGGGAGCGTGTTGCCCGCCTGCGCGAGCGGGCACGCCCAGGCCGGGTCGTAGGCGCAGGACGGGTTGTAGGCGAAGTTGAAGTCGAGGACGATCGTCGTCTCGTCGTCGTCGGCCGTCATCCCCAGGTCGGAGCCCTTGATCGTGTCGATCAGGTAGCGGCCGCCGCCGTAGGTGCCGCCGCGGCGGCCCGCCAGGGCGTCCTTCACGGGGACGAACAGGCCGCCGCCGTATGAGGCCAGCTTCCAGACGTCGAGCGAGCCGGCCAGCGGGACCCGCACCGTGCCGAGCAGCTGGAACGGCACGACGCCGTCCGTGCCGGTCTCCACGTCCATCCGGGTCGCCTCCTCGGCGGGATGGATCGGCAGCTCGAAGCGCCAGTCCGGGTCGTACGGCGACACCGGGAGGCCCGTGAAGCGATCGCGGTCCTCGTCCAGGAGCGGGGACGCCGGGTGCGACGAGAACAGGTCGTTGCGGCAGGAGATCCAGTGGGCGTGGGCGGCGGCCGGGTCGGAGGCGGCGATCCGGCGCACCGACGCGTACAGCGCGAAGACGCTGCGTCGCCAGTCCGCGGTCTGCACGGCGGTGGCGACGCGGCCCGGCCGGGGGCGACCTCGGGGGTGGGCTCGGGGGTGATGGTGCTCATGCTGCTGCCTCCGTCGTGGCTGTATCCGGTTCGGGCGTGGGTGGATCGTATGCCCAGGTGGGTGCGAGGCGGCGCAGGCGGAGGCCGCGCCACTGCCAGAACGCCCACAACCCGTACCAGGCGAGCGGCGTCACGACGCCGGCCCGCACGACCAGCCGGTCGCGGTACAGAGTGCGGACCCGGCCGTCCTGATCCGGGCCCGCGGGGTCGGGGGCGATCGCCATCCGGTGGTCGAGGTGCGGGATCGCCGAGAGCACGCCCCCGACGCCGCCGCCGCTGTCGCGGAGGATGCGTGTCGCGCGCTCGCGCGGGTCGGTCGAGCGCAGTGTGTCGAGGCGGATGGCCTGCGTCCCGACAGTGAAGGCGCCGAGGGCGCGGACGCTCACCCGGTGCTCCGCCGTGTCCCACACGGTCGGGAAGCCCGCCGGCTCGTCCGACCGGAAGTCCACCCACGGCAGCGCCACCTCGCGGAAGGCCGTGGGGCTCTGCAGGGCGCGCCAGGCCGCGTCCGGGTCGCAGTCGAGGATGAGCTTCAGGAGGACTCTCACGCATCCCAGTGTCACGCATCCACTGCTCCGGGGGCAGTCACTCTCGGCGCACTCCCGGACGCGCGTGCCAGCCCGTTACGCGCGAGCGGCCTCCTCCGCCCGTGCCAGCAGAAGCGCCCGCTCCCGCTCGTTCCCGGTCATCGCCGCCGCCCGCCGGAACTCCTCCTCGGCTTCAGCGGCCCGGCCCAGCTTCAGCAGGAAGTCGGCCCGGACCGAGGGGAGCAGGTGGTACGACTCCAGCGCGCCGTCCAGCACCAGCCGGTCCACCACGTCGAGGCCCGCCTCCGGGCCGTACGCCATCGAGAGGGCGACCGCGCGGTTGAGCTCCACGACGGCGGACGGCTGGAGGGCGGCGAGCGCGCCGTAGAGCGCGACGATCTCCTCCCAGTCGGTGTCCTCCGGCGCGGGGGCGGTCGCGTGGCAGGCGGCGATCGCGGCCTGCAGCGCGTAGGGGCCGCGGCCGCGCGAGCCCACCAGCCGGTCGGCGCGGGCGAGCGCTGCGACTCCGCGGCCGATCAGGATGCGGTCCCAGCGGGTGCGGTCCTGGTCCTGCAGCAGGATCGGCTCGCCGTCGGCGGTCGCCCGCGCGGGGAGACGGGAGGCCTGGAACTCCATCAGCGCGACCAGGCCGTGCACCTCCGGCTCGCGCGGGGTGAGCTCGGCGAGCACGCGGCCGAGGCGGAGGGCCTCCTGGCAGAGGTCGGGGCGCATCCAGTCGTCGCCGGCGGTGGCGGAGTAGCCCTCGTTGAAGATCAGGTAGACGACCTCCAGCACCGACGCCAGCCGCTCGGGGTACTCGGCGCGGTCGGGCACCTCGAACGGGACGTGCGCGGCGGTCAGCGTCCGCTTGGCGCGCACGATGCGCTGCGCGATGGTCGGCACGGGCACGAGGAACGCCCGCGCGATCTCCTCGGTGGTGAGTCCGCCGAGCAGCTTGAGCGTCAGCGCGACCCGCGCGGGCGGCGCGAGAACGGGGTGGCAGGCGACGAACACCAGGCGCAGCAGGTCGTCCTGGATCTCCTCCTCCACGACGGCGGCCGGGTCGTCGTCCTCCTGCTGCTCCAGGTCGCGGGCGAGGGCGGCGTAGCGCTCGTCGAGGCGTTCGCGGCGGCGCCAGCCGTCGATCGCGCGGCGCTTGGCGACGGTGGTCAGCCAGGCGCCGGGAGTGCGCGGGATGCCGGCCTCCGGCCACTGCTCGAGCGCGGCGACGAGTGCGTCCTGGGCGAGCTCCTCGGCCAGGCCGACGTCGCCCGTCCACCGGGCGAGCCCGGCGACGAGCTTGCCGGACTCGATGCGCCAGACGGCCTCCACGGCCTCGGCGGCGGCCCGATCGGCAGCCGTGCGCTCCCGTTCCACCACGGCCGCTCCTCCCGCGCTCACGTGTCCGCCGCCCCGGTCAGGATGCGGCGCACCTCGACTCTGCCACGGCCGAGGGGGAGGCGTCGCGCCCATTCGACGGCTTCGGCGCGATCGGAGGTCTGCACGATCCACACCGCGGCCGGGCGCACCGGGGACAGCGGCTGCAGGTCGGCGTCGGTCCGGGGGCCGCCGAAGGTCAGCTCGACGTGCGTGCCGTCGTCGTCCGCGAGGACCTCGCCCACCAGGAGCACCCCCGCACGGATCAGCTCGACCGTGTACCGCTGGATCGACTCCGCCGGCGCGGGGCCGTCCGTGCTGAGCATGAGCAGGTAGCGCATCCGTGGTCCTTCCGTCGGGGCACAGGTCGAGCACTCGTAGAGACGTCGAGCCGGAGGGCCGGGAATCGACACCGCAGCCGGTGCCGCTGGGATGTCGGGCCCGGGATGTCCGCCGTGTGCGCTACAACGGGAGCATGGCGATCCGCTACTGGCTGGGCGTGGTGCACCACGATCACGTGCTCCGCGGCGTCGCCGGCGGCTACGCGCAGGTCAACCACGGCGCCCGCGCACCGCTGGAGCGGATGGGACCGTCGGACGGGTTCGTGTTCTACTCGCCGCGCGAGTCCTTCGACGGCGAGCCCCTCAAGCAGTTCACGGCGGTCGGGAGGCTGGCCGACGCGGACGTGTTCCAGGCGACCCAGGGAGCCCAGATGCGCGGCCCGAACGGCGACTTCCTGCCCTGGCGTCGCCGCGTCGACTGGGACCACGATGCGGTCGCGACGCCGATCCGCCCGCTGCTGCCCTCCCTCGACTTCACCCGCGACAAGCGCGACTGGGGCTACCAGCTCCGCGCCGGCCTGATCGAGCTGACAAGGCACGACTTCGACCTGATCCGCGACCAGCTGCGGCACACCCCCGGCGAGCAGCGGCCCTCCACCGCGCGCCGCGCCGACGGGTCGCGTCGCACGGGGCAACACGGGAGAACTGCGTTCAGCGCCGAGTTACGCTGATTCGGTGAGCTCGCAGACCGACCCCTCGACCGTCCCCGCCGCCCACCGCCAGGCCAAGTATCAGGTGCGCTTCGACTGGGCAGCGGACGGGGCCGCCGCCGTCACGGCGGACGCCGACGTGGTGGTCTGGGTCGACGCGATCGAAGACCGGCCGGTCGCGGAGGCCGACGCGCTGCCCGGAACGGGCGCCGTCGTCGCCTCCGGCCTCGCCGACGCCGCCGCGGTGGCGGAGTGGATCCTCGCCGAGCAGGTGCGTCTCGGCCGCCGCGCGATGGTGGCGCTCGTCGCCGCGGGCGGCACCTCGGCCGGCGGCGGCACGCGCTTCGCGGTGGAGGACCTCCTCGCCGCCGGCGCAGTGGTGGACGCCCTCGCGACGCTCGGGATCGACTACAGCTCGCCGGAGGCCGCGGCCGCCTGTGCCGCCTTCACCGGGCTGCGCGGCGCCGTCGCGCACCTGCTCACGGCGTCGGCCTCCGGTCAGGAGCGCATCGCCGCGGGGAGGACGTCGCGGCGCTCGCCGCCTCCGGGCGGCTCGGCACGGTCGGCGAGGTCCGCGTGCTGCGAGCCGCCTGAGCGCTCGGTACGAAGTCCCCTGCCTCGGAATGATCCCGCGCGAACGGGTGTTCAGTGCAGTCAGGAGGTTTTGCACCCATGAAAGCAATTCTGAACGACACCGTCATCGCCGAGGCCCCGACCGAGGACCTCATCCGCATCGAGGGCAACTGGTACTTCCCGCCGCAGAGCGTCAACTCCGAGCACCTCGTGGAGTCGGCGACTCCGTACACGTGCCCGTGGAAGGGCGAGTGCCAGTACTTCTCCGTCAAGAACGGCGAGGCCGTACTCCAGGACCGCGCGTGGAGCTATCCAACGCCGTACCCGAGCTCGTTCGACCGTGTCGGCAAGGACTACAGCAACTACGTCGCGTTCTGGAAGGACGTGCGCGTCGTCGACTGACGGCTGGCGAACACGCGGTAACCGGGCTGATGCAGGTTTGCCGACTACGCTTGTCGTGAACCGCACGACCTGGGAGCCGACCCTGAGCATCATCCTCGGATACGATCCGTCCACGCTGCGCGAGCGTGTCGACCTGCGGGCTGCCGATGAGCGGCTCGACGAGCTCGGCAGCCTGCGCAGCTTGAGCGCGCTCAACGAGAAGACCGTGCTGCTCCGGCTGCTCGGCCGGCTGGACGAGGCGTACACGCTCGCCAACGAGGCGGTGCGGCAGGCGCGCTTCACCGGCGACCGCGAGCAGCTTCTCGGTGCGCGCATCCGCCGCGGCCAGGTGCTGCAGTACCAGGGCAAGTTCGACGAGGCGATCGTGGAGCTGACCGGCTGCGTCGACGAGGCACGCGGTCGCGACTGGACGGCCCTGGAGGCGTTCGCGGTGCAGAACCGCGGCAAGGTGCACTTCGATATGAAGGAGTACGAGAGCGCGCTGTCCGACATGACGGCCGCCGTGTTCCTGCGCGAAAAGCTCGGCGCGTCTCCCGCGGAGATCGAGGGAGCGCTCACGGCGGTGGCCGTGGTGCAGCGGTTCCTGGAGGCGCAGCGCGCCGCCGCGGGCTCCGGCGAGGGCGACCTCGGCGGCGGAGACGGCGTCGGCTCTCCGGCGTAGGATTCCTCGCATGAGCCGACCAGGGAGCCGACGCTGATGGCAGAGCTCGATCGCGTGCGCCGCTGGGCCGAGGCGCTCATCGCCCTGCATCTCGACCCGGCCACCTGGAGCTTCGACTTCGACAACGCGAAGACGCGCGCCGGGCTGTGCAACTACACCGCCAAGCGCATCACGGTCTCCCGCTACCTCGCGGCCCGCTACGAGGACGACGACATCCACCAGATCCTGCTGCACGAGGTCGCCCACGCTCTCGCGGGCTCCCGCGCCGGGCACGGTCCGCGCTGGCGGGCGATCGCGCTCGACCTCGGCTACGAGGGCAAGCGGCTGCACGGCGGTGCGATCGCGGACGACCTGGCGCCCTGGGTGGGCACGTGCCCGCAGGGCCACACGCACTACCGCTACCGCAAGCCGGCGCGTGCGCTCGCGTGCGGGGCGTGCAGCAGGCGGTTCGACTCGGCGAACCTCATCTCCTGGGTGCACCGGGAGGTCTCGACGGCTCAGCGGCGGATGGCCGCGGCTGCGGCGACCGAAGCGCTCGACGCGGACTAGGCGCGGGCTCGGCTACGCCGTCGCCACCGCGAGCCGGGCATCCAGCCCGTCGCGCACGGCGGGCCACTCCTCGCGCAGCACCGAGTACACCGCGGTGTCGCGCCAGGTGCCGTCCGCCCGCGGCTGGGTGTGCCGCAGCACGCCCTCGAACGTCGCCCCGAGCCGCAGGATCGCGGCCCGCGAGCGCTCGTTGAGCACGTCGGCCTGCAGCTTGACGCGCTCGAACCCGTGGTCGAAGGCCGTGCCGAGCAGCAGGCGCTTGGTCTCGGCGTTGACGCGCGTGCCCCAGACCTCCGGCGCGTAGGCGGTCCAGCCGATGTGCGCCGAGCCGTTCGGGAGGTCGAAGTCGCCGAGCGTCGTGGTCCCGACGATGCGGTCGCCCTCGCGGAGGCAGACCGCGGTGACATTGGCGGTGTCCCAGGCCAGGTAGCGGAGGATGAACTCCCGCCACTCCTCGTAGGTGTCGCGGTATGCCGCGAGGCCGCCGCCCCAGCCGCCCTCGAACACCGCGGGGTGGCCGATCGCGTCGTGCAGGTCGGGGAGGTCGTCGTGGGTGAGCGCCCGCAGGCGGACTGTCGCGCCCTCCAGCACGGCACCGGGATCTGGACGGGTCGCTGTCATCCGCCCAGTATCGCAGCAGGCCCTGGGAGCCGCGGCGTCTGCGGCGGCTCCGGAAACCCACTAAGTTGGTTCGGTGCCTACCGACGCCCTCCTGCCCCGCGAGACCGGGCAGTGGATGGATGACGCGGAAGGTCTGCGCTGGTGGTTCGACTCCGGCGCACTCGCTCTCGACTTCGCCTACACCGGCGGGGCCGACGTCCTGGGCGGCGTCGACGGGGCGGCGGATGACACCCAATGGCGGTCGGTGGACGATGCCGGCCAGCTCGGCGCGTGGCTGCAGTCCCGCTTCCCGGAGGTGGCCGCGACGACCGGCGAGCGCGAGTTCCGCGACGCCGAGATGCTGCGCGCGGCGATCGGCCGGCTCGCCCGCCAGGCCAGCCGCGCGGAGACCCTCGGCCCGGCCGACGTGGATGTGGTGAACCTGTTCGCCGCGACCCCCGACATCCCGCCGGTGCTGGCCGGCGGCGGCCGCCAGGCCGGGCGCACTCTCGCCCGCCCGCACCAGGCGCTCGGCACCGTTGCGCGCGACGCCGTCCGGCTGTTCGGACCGGACGCCGACGGCCGCATCCGCGAGTGCTCCGCCGACGACTGCGGACTGGTGTACCTGGACACCTCCCGCAGCGGCAACCGGCGCTGGTGCTCGATGCAGCGCTGCGGCAACCGGGCGAAGGTGCGTGCGCACCGCGCCCGCGCGGCCGGGCGGCGTGCGGGTGTCGGCGCGGGTATCGCAGAATAGGCGGATGGAGCCCAGCCCCGATCCGGCCCGTGTCGAGCATGCGAGCGTCGACCTCAACAGCGACCTCGGCGAGTCCTTCGGCGCCTGGAGGATGGGCGACGACGCCGCGATGCTGCGGCTGGTGACCAGCGCCAACGTCGCGTGCGGCTTCCACGCCGGCGACCCGTCCACGATGCTCGCCACCTGCCGTCTGGCCGCCGAGAACGGCGTCGCCGTCGGCGCGCACGTCTCGTACCGGGACCTCGCGGGCTTCGGGCGGCGCAGCATGGACATCCCGGCCGTGGAGCTGCGCGACGAGCTGCTTTACCAGCTCGCCGCGCTCGCCGGGATGGCGCGCGTCGCCGGAACCGCCGTGCGCTACGTCAAGCCGCACGGCGCCCTCTACAACCGGATCGTCCACGACGAGGCGCAGGCCGCGGCGGTAACGGAGGCCGTGGCCGGGTTCGACCCGTCGCTGCCGCTGCTCGGCCTCCCCGGTTCGGCCGTCGAGCGCGCGGCCGGCGCGCGCGGCCTCCGGTTCGTCCGCGAGGCGTTCGTGGACCGCGGCTACCGCGCCGACGGCACCCTCGTCCCGCGCACGGAGCCCGGCGCCGTGCTCTCCGACGTGGCCGCCATCGCCGCCCGCGCGGTGCGCATCGCGCGCGAGGGCGTGGTGGAGGCCGCCGACGGCGCCTTGGTCGCCGTCGCCGCCGACTCCCTGTGCGTGCACGGCGACACCCCTGGCGCGGTGCGGATGGCGGAGACCGTGCGCCGGGGCCTGGACGAGGCCGGCATCGCGGTGAGGCCGTTCGCGTGAGCGGCCGGGTGATTCCGTACGGTGACAGTGCCCTGCTCGTGGAGTTCGGCTCGCTGGACGACGTGCTCGGGATGCTGCCCGCCCTCCAGCGCACCCGTCCGGCGGGCGTGCTCGACCTGGTCCCCGCGGCGCGCACCATCGCGATCGTGCTCGACCCGCACGTGCTGAGCCCGGCCTCCGCGAGCGGCTGGGTCGAGCGCACAGTCCCCGAGCCGGCCCGGACCGCCGACGAGGAGGTCGTCGAGCTCCCTGTCCGGTACGACGGCGAGGACCTCGCCGAGGTGGCCGGGCTCCTCGGCATCACGCCGGCCGAGGTCGTGGAGCGGCACACGGCCTCCCGGTGGCGGGTCGCGTTCGGCGGCTTCGCGCCCGGCTTCGCGTACCTCGTCACCGACCACGACGGCCTCGTCGTCCCGCGCCGCGCGACCCCGCGTACTGCGGTGCCGGCCGGCTCGGTCGGCCTCGCCGGCGGGTTCAGCGGGGTCTACCCGCGGTCGAGCCCGGGCGGCTGGCAGCTCATCGGCCGCACCGACGCGACGCTGTGGGACGCGACGGCCGACCCGCCTGCGCTCCTCCGTCCCGGCGTCGTGGTGCGGTTCACGGCGGTGACGGGATGAGCGGCCTCCGCATCCTCCGGACCGGCCCGCTCGCCCTGGTCGAGGACCTCGGCCGCCCCGGTCTCGCCGCGGTCGGCGTGAGCCCGTCCGGCGCTCTCGATCGCGGCGCGCTCGGGCTCGCCAACCGGCTCGTCGGCAACCCCACGGACACGGCCGGGCTGGAGCTCCTGCTCGGCGGGTTCGCCGCGCGGTTCGAGTCGGCGGCGTGGTTCGCCGTGACCGGAGCGGCGACCCGCGTCACCCTCGACGGCCACCCGGTCGACCCCGACACCGCGGTGCACGCCGGCGCCGGCGCCGAGCTCCGGATCGCGCCGCCGGTGGTCGGCGTCCGCAGCTACCTCGCGGTGCGCGGCGGAATCGCGGTGGAGGCTGTGCTCGGCTCCCGCTCGCGCGACACCCTCGCCCGCCTCGGCCCTGCCCCGCTCGCGGAGGGCGACCTCCTCCCGTTCGGCCTCGAGCCCGCCGACCCGGTGCCCTCGGTCGATTTCGTCCCCACCGCCGACCTCGGCGACGGCCCCCTGGAGGTCCGCGCCCACCGCGGTCCGCGCGCGGACTGGTTCACCCCCGCCGCCCTCGACGCGTTCTTCACAGTGGAGTGGCGGGCGAGCGCGGACGGCGACCGGGTGGGGGTGCGGCTCGACCCGCCGCGGATCCCGGCGCACGCGCGGGGCGTGGATCCGGCCCCGCCGCTGCTCCTCGAACGCGCCGTGCGCGACGAGCTCCCGAGCGAGCCGATGGTCGCCGGCGCGGTGCAGGTGTCGCCGGACGGCCGCCCCACCGTGCTGCTGGCCGACCACCCGGTGACGGGAGGCTACCCGGTGATCGCCGTCGTCGCCGCGCGCTCGCTCGACGCCTTCGCGCAGCTCCGCCCCGGCCAGGCCGTCCACTTCCGCCACGCCTGACGCCGAAGGGCACGTAAACGCCCCTAAAACGCGTCGGTAGGGGCGTTTACGTGCCCTTCGGCGTCACTCGCGGCGGGTGCCGGACTGGAAGATGCTGCGGGCGGGCGGCGGGCTCGGCACGCTCGTCGCGTCCGTCACGATCGGCGCTCCCGCGGCGAACGTCCGCAGTTCCGCGCCCGCCACGGCCTTCGCGGGATGCGGCCCGCTCGCGAGCAGGCGCGGCAGCCACTCCAGCGGCAGCGGCGAGTTCGACCCGACCAGCACCACGTTGCCGAAGCGGCGCCCCTTCAGCACCTGCGTCTCCGCCAGCGCCGCGACGTTCTCCACGACCGCGCCGAGCGTCGACACCTGGCTGCGCGCGAACGTCAGCGGCGGCCCGTCCGCCACGTTGACGAGCACGATGCCGTCCGGCTTCAACAGCGAGACCGCCGAGCGGTAGAACTCCACGCTCGTCACGTGCGCGGGCGTCCTCGCGCCGCTGAAGATGTCGATGACCAGGAGGTCGACCTCCCCGCGCAGGCCGGCCGGCAGCTTGCCGACGACCTCCCGCGCGTCGCCGTGCCGGATGCGGATCTGCGCGTAGCGGGGGAGCGGCAGGTTCTCCCGCACCAGGTCCACGAGCCTGCTCTCCAGCTCCACCACCTGCTGCCGCGACCCGGGCCGGGTGTGGGCGATGTAGCGCGGGAGGGTGAGCGCTCCCGCTCCCAGGTGCACGGCGGTGATCGGCTGACCGGGCTCGCCCATGAGGTCGATGACGTTGCCCATCCGCTGGATGTACTCGAAGAACAGCCGGCTGGGGTCGTCCAGGTCGACGTGCGACTGCGGCGTCCCGTCGACCACCAGCTGGTACGCGCCCGGCACGAAGCGGTCCGGCTCGATCGTGGCGAGGTAGCCGCTCTCGGCGAGGACGACCGAGGGGAGCGGCGGGTTCTGTGGCACGGCGTCCAGCGTAGTCCGCGGCCTCCACCCGATCTCCACCCTCCTCTCCACCCGGTCTCCGCCGCCGGGCGGTCCCGGCGCGGCCGCCCGGGCGCGACTCTTGAGGGGTGCCGGACATCCCGGCCGGAAGGACTCCCACTCATGAACGTGCAGACGCTGACCAACGCGATCCTCATCCTGCTGCTGATCGGCTGGGTGGGATACCGGCAGCTGACCTGGCGCCCGGTGTCCATCGCGAAGATGTGGCGCTTCCCGGCGATCATGTCGGTGGTCGGCGTCGTGCTCATCGTTCAGCAGATGAAGCCGACGTCGCTCACCCCGCTCGATCTGGCCGTGGTGGCCGGGGAGCTGGTGCTGTCGCTGGCCGTGGGCGCGTGGATGGGCGCGATCGCGCACTTCCGCCCGCTGGAGTCGCCCATCCGGCTCGGCGACGACGCCCGGTACATCGCCACGTACGAGTCGCGCACCGGCGTCCTCGGGATCGTGCTCTGGGTGCTGGTCATCGCCGTCCGCGTCGGCGTGGACGTGCTGGCCTCGATGGCCGGCGCGCACCTGGCGACCGCGACCGGCGTCATCTTCCTGGTGTTCGCCGCCAACCGCGCCGCCCGGACCGCCGTCTTCGCGGCGCGTCTCGATCGGCACGCCGCGCTCGCCGCATGATGGTCTCGTGGACTTCTGGAGCAGACCGGGCCTGCTGGCGCTCGTACTGAACATCCTCGGTGCGGGCGCCGTCGGCTGGTCGCTGGTGCGCACCCACGCCGGGGACCGCCCGGCGTGGGTGCTCGCGCTCGCGCTGTTCGCGGTGGCGGCGTGGCTGGCCCGGTCGGTCCTCACCTTCGTCGGCCGGCGGCGCGCGGCGCTCGTGATGTGCCTTCTCTCGGCGGCGACCGGAGCGTTCGTCGCGCCGGCCACTGACGGGCTCGCGATCGTCCCCGCGGCCGTGGCGGTGCTCTACCTGGTCGGCGACCCGACCTGGCCCCTGCCGCTCGGCGGGGCGGTCGCCGCGGTCTCGGCGGCGCTGGTCGCGGTGGGCGCACTCCCGTTCGGCTCGCCCGTGGCGGCGGTGCTCGGCGAGATGGCCGGGATCGTGCTGGCCGGCTTCGCGGGCCTCAGCCGGCGGCAGTTCCGCCTCACCGAGCAGCAGGGCGCGCTGCTGCGGGAGCGCGACCTGGCCATGCGGGAGGAGGCCGCCCGGGTGGCGATCGCCCGCGACCTCCACGACGTCCTCGCCCATAGCCTCGGCGGCCTGGTCATCCAGCTCGACGCGGTGGACGCGCTGCTGGAGGCCGGGGAGGCCACGGCCGCCCGGGAGCGCGTGGTGGCTGCCCGCGGACTCGCCGCGGACGGCCTCGCCGAGGCGCGGCGCGCGGTCGCCGCGCTGCGCGACCCGGACGGGGCGGCGCAGACGACCGTGACCGCTGCCGACTTCCGCGCGACGCTCGACGACCTGGTCGCCGCGCACCGCACGCTCGGCGGCATCGCCGCCCTGCACGAGTCGGGTTCGCCGCGGCCGCTCGACTCCGCCCAGGCGACCGCGCTGCAGCGCGCCCTCCAGGAGTCCCTGAGCAACGCGCGCAAGCACGCGCCGGGCGCGCCCGTCGACGCCGCGCTCGACTGGCAGGATGAACGCGTGCTGCTCACCGTCTCCTCGCCGCTGATCCCGTCGCCGGTCGCGTCGCACGGCGCCGCGCTCGCGACCTCGGGCGGCGGCCACGGCCTGGAGGGGATGCGCGAGCGCTTCTCCGCCCTCCCGCTCGGCGGCTCCGTGGCCGCGACCGCGGACGGCGGCCGGTTCACCGTCACGGCCGAGGCCAGGCTGGCATGAGCGGCACGGCTGGCATGAGGGACGACGCCACACCTGACCGCATCCGCGTCGTCGTCGCGGACGACCAGGCGATCATCCGCGACGGCCTGGTCACCGTCCTCGGCCTGCTGCCCGACATGGAGGTCGTCGGCTCCGCGTCCGACGGCGCCGAAGCGGTGGCGCTCGCCGTGGCCGAGCGTCCCGACGTCGTGCTGATGGACCTCCGGATGCCGGTGCTCGACGGCGTCGGCGCCACCGAGCGGATCGTGCGCGAGGCGCCGGGCTCCGCGGTGCTCGTGCTCACGACCTTCGCCGACGACGAGTCGATCCTGGCTGCGCTGCGCGCCGGCGCCCGCGGCTATCTCACCAAGGACGCCGGCCGCGCCGAGCTGGCCTCCGCCGTCCGGGCCGTGGCTCGCGGCCAGGCGACTTTCGCCCCGGAGGTCGGCGCCCGCATCATCGGCTCGCTCACCTCCGCGCCGCCTGCCAGGCCGGCCGACCCCGCCGGCGCGCTCGTGGAGCGGTTCCCCGCGCTCACCCGCCGGGAGGCCGAGGTGCTCGGACTCGTCGCCGACGGTCTCAGCAACGGCGAGATCGCCTCCGCCCTCTTCGTCGGCGGGTCCACCGTGAAGACCCACATCAACGCGATCTTCGCGAAGCTCGGCGTCTCCTCGCGCGCCCAGGCCATCGCGCTCGTCCGCAGCTGACGGACACCGGCCGCGCGGTCGCGTGTTCGGCCGACGAGGGGGAGGATGGGCCCATGACTGATCGGGTACTGGTGACGGGCGGCTCGGGTTTCGTGGGAGCGCACTGCGTGCTCGCGCTGCTGGAGGCCGGGTACTCGGTGCGGACGACCATCCGCTCGCCGCAGCGCGCCGCCGACGTGCGGTCGCAGCTGGCCGCCGGGGGCATCGAGGACGCGGGGGACCGGCTGGAGTTCGCCGTCGCCGACCTCCTCGACGACGCCGGCTGGGCCGAGGCGGTCGACGGCTGCCGGTTCGTCCTGCACGTGGCCTCCCCGTTCCCGATGACCGAGCCGAAGGACCCCGACGAGCTGGTGCGGCCGGCGAGGGAGGGCGCCCTGCGCGTGCTGCGTGCATCCCGCGACGCCGGCGTGGAGCGGGTCGTGCTCACCTCCTCCTTCGCCGCGATCGGCTACGGCCACGCCCCGACCAGGCAGCCGTTCACCGAAGTGGACTGGACCGAGCTCGACAGCGGCCGCCCCATCAGCGCCTACGTCCGCTCCAAGACGCTCGCCGAGCACGCCGCGTGGGACTTCATCGCCAAGGAGGGCGGCTCCCTGGAGCTCGCCACCGTCAACCCGGTCGGCATCCTCGGCCCGGTGCTCGGCCCCGACTACTCCAGCTCGGTCGAACTGGTGAAGCTCGTGAGGGAGGGCCGCCTCCCGCGCCTGCCCGACGTCTACTTCGGCGTCGTCGACGTGCGGGACGTCGCCGGCCTGCACCTGCTCGCCATGACCAAGCCGGAGGCCGCGGGCGAGCGCTTCCTCGCCACAGCGGGAGACGCCCTGGGCGCGCCGGAGCTCGCCCTCATCATCCGCGGCCACCTCGGCTCGCCCGCCGGCGACCGCGTGCGCACCGCCGTGATGCCGTCGTGGGTTCTGAAGGCCGCCGCTCCGTTCAGCCGCCGGGTGCGTGGGTCGCTGCCCGACATCGGCGTCTACCGCAACGGGTCCTCCGCGAAGGCGCGGACGGTCCTCGGCTGGCGGCCGCGGTCCCGCGAGGAGGCGGTCATCGCGACGGTGGATTCGCTGCCGCCGCGCCTGCACTGACGCGGGAATATCCGGCCGTCCGCGCCGTTATACACCGAGACTGCGCCTCCGGTCAAGAAAAGACTGGACACGGCGCGTCAGTTTGACATATAGTGGTTCTTTGCGCTCCCACGCACACCCTTGCCTTCATATTGCGGTCGGCTCTGACTTCCCTCGCGCGCGTCTGGGCCCGGTTCATCGGGTCAGATACGGCGGCACGAGACGTGTCTGGGAGTCCTCGTCCCTCACAACACCACATCTCGACCGACAGTAACTGGCCCGACGGGGCCCACGGAGGTTATTTCCTTGGCTGCTGCGCGCAACGCAACCAACACTGACAAGACACCCAAGAACGGACGAGCCGCATCTCGTCTTTCGTTCGCCAAGATCACGGACACCCTCACGGTTCCCGATCTGCTCGCATTGCAGACGGAGAGCTTCGACTGGCTGGTCGGAAACGACGCGTGGAAGGAACGCGTCGCCGAGGCCGAGGCCCAGGGTCGCCAGGATCTGCCCGCCAACACGGGCCTCGAGGAGATCTTCGAGGAGATCTCGCCCATCGAGGACCTCGGCGAGACCATGCAGCTCTCCTTCACCAACCCGTTCCTCGAGGAGAAGAAGTACTCGATCGACGAGTGCAAGGAGAAGGGCAAGACCTATTCGGCCCCGCTCTACGTCGAGGCCGAGTTCATGAACCACCTCACCGGTGAGATCAAGACCCAGACGGTCTTCATGGGCGACTTCCCGCTCATGACCGAGAAGGGCACCTTCATCATCAACGGCACCGAGCGTGTCGTCGTCTCGCAGCTCGTCCGCTCGCCGGGCGTCTACTTCGAGGCCGCCGCCGACAAGACCTCCGACAAGGACATCTACTCGGCGCGCATCATCCCGAGCCGCGGAGCGTGGCTCGAGTTCGAGATCGACAAGCGCGACCAGGTCGGTGTCCGCATCGACCGCAAGCGCAAGCAGTCGGTCACCGTGTTCCTGAAGGCCCTCGGCCTCACCAGCGAGGAGATCCTCGCCGAGTTCGCCGGCTTCCAGTCGATCGAGCTGACCCTGGAGAAGGACGCCATCCTCACCAAGGAGGAGGCGCTGAAGGACATCTACCGCAAGCTGCGTCCGGGCGAGCAGGTCGCCGCCGAGGCCGCGCGTGCGCTGCTGGACAACTTCTACTTCAACCCGAAGCGCTACGACCTCGCCAAGGTCGGCCGTTACAAGATCAACCGCAAGCTCGGCCTCGAGGCCCCGCTGTCGGACTCGGTGCTGACCGTCCAGGACATCATCGCGACGATCAAGTACCTGGTCTCCCTGCACGACGGCCAGACCACGTTCAAGGGCCTCCGCAACGGCACCGAGACGCAGATCCGTCTCGACACCGACGACATCGACCACTTCGGCAACCGTCGTATCCGCGCCGTCGGCGAGCTCATCCAGAACCAGGTCCGCACCGGTCTCTCCCGCATGGAGCGCGTCGTCCGCGAGCGCATGACCACGCAGGACATCGAGGCGATCACCCCGCAGACCCTGATCAACGTGCGACCCGTCGTCGCCGCGATCAAGGAGTTCTTCGGCACCTCGCAGCTCTCGCAGTTCATGGACCAGAACAACCCGCTCGCGGGCCTGACCCACAAGCGCCGCCTGTCGGCGCTGGGCCCGGGTGGTCTGAGCCGTGAGCGCGCGGGCGTCGAGGTCCGTGACGTCCACCCGTCGCACTACGGCCGCATGTGCCCGATCGAGACGCCGGAAGGCCCGAACATCGGTCTGATCGGCTCGCTCGCGTCGTTCGCGCGGATCAACTCCTTCGGCTTCATCGAGACGCCGTACCGCAAGGTCGTCGAGGGCCGGGTCACCGACCAGATCGACTACCTCACCGCCTCCGAGGAGGACGACTTCGTCGTCGCGCAGGCCAACGCCCCGCTCGACCCGAGCGGCCACTTCACCGAGGAGCGCGTGCTCGCCCGTCAGAAGGGCGGCGAGGTCGACCTGATCCCCGCCGACGAGATCGGCTACATGGACGTCTCCCCGCGCCAGATGGTGTCGGTCGGTACGTCGCTGATCCCGTTCCTCGAGCACGACGACGCCAACCGAGCCCTCATGGGTGCGAACATGCAGCGCCAGGCGGTGCCGCTGCTCCGCTCGGAGAGCCCGGTCGTCGGAACCGGTATGGAGGGCTATGCGGCCATCGACGCCGGTGACGTGGTCACCGCGGAGAAGTCCGGTGTGGTCACCGAGGTGTCGGCCGACGCCGTCACCGTCCAGGCCGACGACGGCACGATCAAGTCCTACTACCTGCGCAAGTTCGACCGCTCCAACCAGGGCACGTCGTACAACCACCGCGTGGTCGTGGACGAGGGCGACCGCATCGAGGCCGGGGAGGTCGTCGCCGACGGCCCCGCGACCGAGAACGGCGAGCTCGCGCTCGGCAAGAACCTGCTCGTGGCGTTCATGCCGTGGGAGGGCCACAACTTCGAGGACGCGATCATCCTCAGCCAGAACCTGGTGAAGGACGACACCCTCTCCTCGATCCACATCGAGGAGTACGAGGTCGACGCCCGCGACACCAAGCTCGGCAAGGAGGAGATCACTCGCGACCTCCCGAACGTCAGCCCGGACCTCCTGGCCGACCTCGACGAGCGCGGCATCATCCGCATCGGCGCCGAGGTGCGCCCCGGCGACATCCTCGTCGGCAAGGTCACGCCGAAGGGCGAGACCGAGCTGTCGGCCGAGGAGCGCCTGCTCCGCGCGATCTTCAACGAGAAGAGCCGCGAGGTGCGCGACACCTCCCTCAAGGTCCCGCACGGCGAGGAGGGCACCATCATCGGTGTCAAGGTCTTCGACGCGCAGGACGGCGACGACGAGCTCGGCTCCGGCGTGAACCAGCGCGTGGTGGTCTACATCGCCCAGAAGCGCAAGATCACCGCGGGCGACAAGCTCGCCGGCCGTCACGGCAACAAGGGCGTCATCTCCAAGATCCTCCCGGTCGAGGACATGCCGTTCCTCGCGGACGGGACGCCGGTCGACGTCATCCTCAACCCGCTTGGTGTCCCCGGACGAATGAACTTCGGCCAGGTCCTGGAGATCCACCTCGGCTGGATCGCCAAGAACGGCTGGGAGATCAAGGGCAAGCCCAAGTGGGCTGCCGAGCTCCCCGAGGCCGCGTTCAGCGCCGCTCCCAACACCAAGGTCGCGACCCCGGTGTTCGACGGTGCGAAGGAGGAGGAGATCGCCGGCCTGCTCGACGCCACCCTCCCGACCCGCGACGGCGACCGCCTGATCGGATCGTCCGGCAAGACGCAGCTCTTCGACGGCCGCTCCGGCGAGCCCTACCCGGACCCGGTGTCGGTCGGCTACATGTACATCCTGAAGCTGCACCACCTGGTCGACGACAAGATCCACGCGCGTTCGACCGGCCCGTACTCGATGATCACCCAGCAGCCGCTCGGTGGTAAGGCGCAGTTCGGTGGCCAGCGCTTCGGTGAGATGGAGGTGTGGGCCCTCGAGGCCTATGGAGCCGCGTACGCGCTCCAGGAGCTCCTGACCATCAAGTCGGATGACATCCTCGGCCGCGTCAAGGTCTACGAGGCCATCGTCAAGGGTGAGAACATCCAGGAGCCGGGCATCCCGGAGTCCTTCAAGGTCCTCATCAAGGAGATGCAGTCGCTCTGCCTGAACGTGGAGGTCCTCTCGGCCGACGGCCAGGCGGTCAGCCTGCGCGACGCCGACGACGAGGCCTTCCGCGCTGCGGAGGAGCTCGGCATCAACATCTCCTCCCGGTTCGAGTCCTCGTCCATCGACGAGATCTGACCCGGTAGCCAGACCCACCTGACGAATCTTCTATAGGAGAGAGTGAAACATTGCTCGACGCAACAACTTTCGATGAGCTGCGTATCGGCCTGGCCACCGCTGACGACATCCGTCGCTGGAGCTACGGCGAGGTCAAGAAGCCCGAGACGATCAACTACCGCACGCTGAAGCCCGAGAAGGACGGCCTGTTCGGAGAGCAGATCTTCGGCCCGTCCCGCGACTGGGAGTGCTCGTGCGGCAAGTACAAGCGCGTCCGGTTCAAGGGCATCGTGTGCGAGCGCTGCGGCGTGGAGGTCACCAAGTCCTCCGTCCGCCGTGAGCGCATGGGCCACATCGAGCTCGCCGCGCCGGTCACGCACATCTGGTACTTCAAGGGTGTGCCCAGCCGCCTCGGCTACCTGCTCGACATGGCGCCGAAGGACCTCGAGAAGGTCATCTACTTCGCCGCCTACATGGTGATCGAGGTCGACGAGGACGGCCGTCACGCCGACCTCCCGGGCCTCGAGAACGAGCTGCGCCTGGAGATCAAGACGCTGGCCGACCAGCGCGACGCCCGCGTCGCCGACCGTCTGCAGCGCCTGGAGACCGATCTCGCCGCCCTCGAGGAGGAAGGTGCCAAGGCCGACCAGAAGCGTCGCGTCAAGGACACCTCCGAGAAGGAGATGGGCCAGATCCGCAAGTCCTACGACGAGGACATCGCCCGCCTGGAGCGCGTGTGGGAGTCGTTCCGCACCCTCAAGGTCGGCGACCTCAAGCCGGAGGACGCGGACTTCAACGAGCTCGTCGACCGCTACGGCCTGTACTTCGAGGCGTTCATGGGCGCCGAGGCGATCAAGCGCCGCCTGCAGGCGTTCGACCTGACCGCCGAGGCCGAGCTGCTCCGCGAGCAGATCGCCAACGGCAAGGGCCAGAAGAAGATCCGCGCCATCAAGCGCCTGCGCGTGGTGTCGTCGTTCCTGGCGACCGGCAACTCGCCGGCCGCGATGGTCCTGGACGTCGTCCCGGTCATCCCGCCGGAGCTGCGCCCGATGGTCCAGCTCGACGGTGGCCGCTTCGCGACCTCCGACCTGAACGACCTGTACCGTCGCGTGATCAACCGCAACAACCGTCTCCGCCGCCTGCTCGACCTCGGCGCCCCCGAGATCATCGTGAACAACGAGAAGCGCATGCTCCAGGAGGCCGTCGACGCGCTGTTCGACAACGGCCGCCGCGGCCGCCCGGTCACGGGCACCGGCAACCGCGCGCTCAAGTCCCTCAGCGACATGCTGAAGGGCAAGCAGGGCCGGTTCCGCCAGAACCTGCTCGGCAAGCGCGTGGACTACTCGGGCCGTTCGGTCATCATCGTGGGTCCGCAGCTCAAGCTGCACCAGTGCGGTCTGCCCAAGCAGATGGCGCTGGAGCTGTTCAAGCCGTTCGTGATCAAGCGCCTGATCGACCTGAGCCACGCTCAGAACATCAAGGCCGCCAAGCGCATGGTGGAGCGTTCGCGCCCGCAGGTCTGGGACGTCCTCGAGGAGATCATCCGCGAGCGCCCGGTCCTCCTGAACCGCGCTCCCACCCTGCACCGTCTCGGCATCCAGGCCTTCGAGCCGCAGCTCGTCGAGGGCAAGGCCATCCAGCTCCACCCGCTGGTGTGCGCCGCCTTCAACGCGGACTTCGACGGCGACCAGATGGCCGTGCACCTGCCCCTGTCGGTGGAGGCCCAGGCCGAGGCCCGCATCCTGATGCTCGCCTCGAACAACATCCTGAAGCCGTCCGACGGCCGCCCGGTCACCCTGCCCTCGCAGGACATGATCATCGGTCTGCACCACCTCACCACCGTCCGTGAGGGCGCCGTGGGCGAGGGTCGCGCGTTCTCCTCGGTCTCCGAGGCGATCCTCGCGAAGGACCAGGGCTCGCTGCACCTCAACGCCAAGGTGAAGATCCGCCTCGACAACTACGTGCCGTCGGACGCCGCCGACACGGGTGCCGAGCCGATCACCGCGATCGTGGAGACCACCCTCGGCCGCGCCCTCTTCAACGAGGCGCTGCCGGCGGACTACCCGTACGTGGAGGAGGTCGCCGACAAGGGCCAGATCTCGTCGATCGTCAACGCCCTGGCCGAGCGCTACCCCAAGGTGGAGGTCGCCGCGGCGCTCGACCGGATCAAGGACGCCGGCTTCTACTGGGGCACCCGCTCGGGCGTCACGGTGTCGCTGAGCGACATCCTGACCCCGCCAAACAAGGCGCAGATCGTGGCCGGCTACGAGAAGAAGGCCGCGAAGATCACAGCGGAGTTCGAGAAGGGTCTCACGACCGACCTCGAGCGTCGCCAGGAGCTGGTGAAGATCTGGACCGAGGCGACCAACGAGGTGGCCGAGGCCATGCGCGCCAACTTCCCGGTCGACAACACCATCAACCGCATGGTCACCTCGGGCGCCCGTGGTAACTGGCTGCAGGTGCGCAACATCGCCGGTATGCGTGGTCTGGTGAACAACCCGAAGGGTGAGATCATCCCCCGTCCGATCATCTCCTCGTACCGCGAGGGTCTGTCGGTGGCGGAGTACTTCATCGCGACGCACGGTGCCCGTAAGGGTCTGGCCGACACGGCCCTCCGTACGGCGGACTCGGGCTACCTGACCCGTCGTCTGGTGGACGTCTCGCAGGATGTCATCATCCGCGAGGACGACTGCGGCACGACCAAGGGCCTCGACCTCCCGATCGCCACCGCCGACGCCGAGGGCGTGCTCACGCGCGACCCGAACGTCGAGAACTCGGTGTTCGCCCGCACGCTCGCGGCCGACGCCGTGGGCTCGAACGGCGACGTCGTGGCGAAGGCCGGCGAGGACGTGGGCGACGTGCTCATCGACAAGCTGGTGGCCGCCGGCGTGACCGACATCAAGGTCCGCTCGGTGCTCACCTGCGAGTCGGCGGTCGGCGTCTGCGCCGCCTGCTACGGCCGCTCGCTCGCGACCGGCAAGCTCGTGGACATCGGCGAGGCGGTCGGCATCATCGCCGCCCAGTCGATCGGTGAGCCCGGAACGCAGCTGACGATGCGTACCTTCCACACCGGTGGTTCGGCCTCCGCGGACGACATCACCCAGGGTCTGCCGCGCGTGCAGGAGCTGTTCGAGGCGCGTACCCCCAAGGGCGCGTCCCCGATCGCCGAGGCCGCCGGCCGCATCGTCATCGAGGAGACGGACAAGTCCCGCAAGGTCATCCTGACCCCGGACAACGGCGACGAGCCGCACGTCTACCCGGTGCTGAAGCGCTCGACCCTCCTGGTGGAGGACGGCCAGCGCGTCGAGCTCGGCCAGCAGCTGATCGTGGGAACGGTCGACCCGAAGGAGGTCCTCCGGGTCAAGGGCGTCCGCGAGGTGCAGAAGCACCTGGTGGGCGGCGTCCAGGGCGTCTACCGCTCGCAGGGCGTGCCGATCCACGACAAGCACATCGAGGTCATCGTCCGTCAGATGCTCCGCAAGGTCACCGTCGTCGACCACGGCGACACCGACCTGCTCCCGGGCGAGCTCGTCGACCGGTCGAAGTACAACGAGATCAACCGCGCTGCGCTGACCGAGGGCAAGAAGACGGCGTCCGCCCGTCAGGAGGTCATGGGTATCACCAAGGCCTCGCTGGCGACCGAGTCGTGGCTGTCGGCCGCGTCCTTCCAGGAGACCACCCGCGTCCTGACGCAGGCGGCCATGGAGGGCAAGTCCGACCCGCTGATCGGTCTCAAGGAGAACGTCATCATCGGTAAGCTCATCCCGGCCGGCACGGGCCTGTCCCGCTACCGGAACGTCTCGGTGGAGGCGACGGAGGAGGCCAAGGCGGAGCGGTACCCCAACCGCATCTTCGCCGACGACTCCGCGTTCAGCGAGAACGACCTGAGCTTCGTCGACTTCGACAGCTTCAGCTCGGACGACTACACCCCGGGCACCTACAACTGAGCGTGTAGGTAGTCCGTACCACGAAGGCCCCCGGCGCTTGCCGGGGGCCTTCGTCGTTGGTGGCCTCCCGGGTACGGGACAATAGAACCCGTGTGGAGACAGCTGCTGCAGTACACCGACACGGTCGGCCGTTCGATGGTCGGCTTCGCCGCGGTGGCGCTCGTCGTCGCCCTGGTGAGCTTCACGGTCGGCATCGTGCAGGCCGTCTCCGGGCACGCCGCCGGCACCCTCCCGTTCTGGATGACGACGATGGGCTGCGCCGTGCTGGCCGGCGTCCTCGTCTACCTCGCGAGCCGCCGAGGCGACCTCCGGCGCCGCTGAGAAGCGCTGTCCCCCGTTGATGGGGCACCCGCAAGCGGGACTGTTGAGCGAGCCTCAGCGGAAGTTAGGGTGACAAGGCTTCGCCCCGCCCGGAGTCTCGCCCGGGGGACGGCGACGCTCTGCCGGTGACCCGACGCCGGCAGGCCTGCTATCCGAGGAGGTCCCCGTGGCGTCCATGACAGAGATCCTCATCCTTCACGGCCACCTGCCCATCGAGTACTTGGACTCGGTGAGCGAGCCCGCGTCGGAGGAGTCCGTCGTGCGCGAACTGGTCGAGCGCGGTGCCATCACACCGCTGCAGCTCGCGCGCGCCCGCGCGGCCCAGGCCGGCGCGCCCTTCGTCGAGCTCGTGGACTACCCCGTCGACCGTGCCGCCGTCGCGCTGGTGAACGGGGCGATCTGCAAGCGGCACAATGTTCTGCCGGTCGGTTTCGCCGACGGAGCGCTTCTCCTCGCGATGGCCGAGCCGGGCGACGTCTTCGCCATCGACGACGTGCGGACCGCCGCGCGGATGCCGATCGAGGTCGTCGTCGCCGAGCCGCTGGACCTTCTGGCCGCCATCGAGCGCCACATCCGGGCGGACGACGAGCTCAACGACCTCTCGACCACCTTCGAGGAGGAGACCGGGTCCGACCAGGACCTGTCGCCGTCGGTGGAGGACTCGCCCGAGGACGAGGCGCCGATCGTCCGGTTCGTGAACCTCATCGTCAGCCAGGCCATCCAGGACCGCGCCTCCGACATCCACATCGAGCCGGGCGAGGACAACCTGCGCGTGCGGTACCGGATCGACGGAGTGCTGCACGAGATGCAGAGCGCGCCGAAGTCCGTGCAGAACGGCGTCATCTCCCGCCTGAAGATCATGAGCGACATCAACATCGCCGAGCGCAGGAAGCCGCAGGACGGCCGCATGTCGGTGGTCCACGGCGGGCGCCAGATCGACTTGCGCGTCGCGACCCTCCCCACCGTGTGGGGCGAGAAGGTCGTCATGCGAATCCTGGACAACACCAACACGTCGCTCACGCTCCGGGACCTCAGCCTGCTCGACCGCAACCTCGAGACCTTCCGGAACGCCTACACCAAGCCGTATGGCATGATCCTGGTCACCGGCCCGACCGGTTCGGGGAAGTCGACCACGCTCTACACGACGCTGAACGCCGTGTCGAAGCCCGAGATCAACGTGATCACGGTCGAGGACCCGGTCGAGTACCGGATGGCGGGGATCAACCAGGTTCAGGTGAACCCGAAGGCGGGCCTCACGTTCGCCAGCGCGCTGCGCAGCATCCTCCGCAGCGACCCGGACGTCGTGCTCCTCGGCGAGATCCGCGACCACGAGACCGCCCAGATCGCCATCGAGGCGTCGCTGACCGGCCACCTGGTGCTTTCGACGCTGCACACCAACGACGCGCCCAGCGCCGTCACGCGCCTGACCGAGATGGACATCGAGCCGTTCCTCGTCGGCTCGGCGCTCGACTGCGTGGTCGCCCAGCGCCTCGCCCGACGGCTCTGCGAGCGCTGCAAGCAGCCGATCGCCTACGACCCCGACGATCTCCGCCGGCTGCGATTCCCTGTGAGCCCCGACGCCGAGGCGCCGACGATGTTCGGCCCTGTCGGCTGCACGGCGTGCTCGAACACGGGCTACCGGGGCCGGCTCGCGGTGCACGAGGTGATGGCGGTGACCGAGGAGATCGAACGCCTCACCGTCGAGCGCGCGTCGAGCGCCGAGATCGGGCGGGCGGCACGGGAGCAGGGGATGCTCACACTTCGCGAGGACGGGTGGGAGAAGGTCAAGCTCGGCCTGACCTCCGTCGACGAGATCATTCGAGTGGTGGCCTAGGAGGCGCACATGGCAACGGATCCGACGAACGACGGCTGGAGCGTGGACAAGGCGGCAGAGGGCCGCCCGATCTACGAGATCCCCGTGACACCGCCCGAGGCGCCCGGCTGGGCACGCCCGGTGTCCGGCGCGTTCGACGCGTTCGCGGAGCCGCTCCCGAGCTCGTTCCTGCCGTCCGAGCCTGCGCAGCCGGCCCCGGAGCCCGTGTACGAGCAGCCTGCGCCGACGTACGAGTACACGCGGACCACGGCGTACGAGTTCGCGCCGGCCGTGCCGGAGCAGCCGGCGTACGTCGCGCCGGTCAGCGGCTACGAGCCGCCGGCGTATGAGCCGCCGGTGCCGACCTACCAGCCTCCCGCGGCGGCGCACGAACCGCCGGCGTACGAACCTCCCGCATCGCCCGCCCCGGCCGCGACCTACGCGCCTCCGACGACCGCGCCGGCCGCGTCCTACGCGCCTCCGACGACCCCACCGGTGCACACGGTTCCGTCGCCAGTCGCAGCTCCCTCCATCGAGGAGGACGAGGACGACCTGCATACCCTTACCCCGGCCGAGCGCGAGGCCCTGGGAGCCGCCGACCAGGAGCTCGTCGCCGCTCTGCGCGCCGTCGTCGCGGCCCGGGCCTCCGACCTCCACGTCACGGTGGGCTCTCCGCCGATGATCCGTGTGGACGGGTCTCTGACCCCCGCCGGAGCCAGTGCGCCGTGGGGCCACGAGCGCACCAGGGAGGCGCTGTTCAGTCTCCTCGACGAGCGGCAGGAGGCCACCTTCGAGCGCGAGCTGGAGCTGGACTTCGCGTTCACCATCTCGGCCAACTCCCGCTTCCGTGTGAACCTGTACCAGCAGCGCGGCGCGGTGGGCGCGGCGTTCCGTCTCATCCCGACCGAGATCAAGGGCCTCGCCGAGCTCGGCGTCCCGGAGAGCGTGTCGCACCTCGCGCAGCTCCCGCGTGGCCTCGTCCTGGTCACCGGACCGACCGGTTCGGGCAAGTCGACCACCCTCGCCGCCCTCATCGACCTGGTCAACTCCACGCGGGCCGACCACATCGTGACGGTCGAGGACCCGATCGAGTTCATGCACGTCCACAAGAAGTCGATCGTGAACCAGCGCGAGGTCGGCCACGACACGCACTCCTTCGGCAACGCCCTCAAGCACGTGCTGCGCCAGGACCCCGACGTCATCCTGATCGGCGAGCTCCGCGACCTGGAGACCATCTCCGTCGCGCTGACCGCCGCCGAGACCGGCCACCTGGTGTTCGCGACCCTGCACACCCAAGACGCGCCGCAGACCATCGACCGCGTCATCGACGTGTTCCCGCCGCACCAGCAGCAGCAGGTGCGCGCCCAGCTCGCCGCGACGCTCCAGGGCGTGATCTGCCAGACGCTGGTCAAGAAGGCCTCCGGACGGGGCCGCGCGGTCGCCACCGAGGTGCTCATCATGACCCCGGCCATCGCGAACCTGATCCGCGAGGGCAAGACGTACCAGATCGGCTCGATGATGCAGGCGGGCCGCGGCTCGGGCATGCATACGATGGACCAGCACCTGGCCGACCTGGTCAACAGCGGCACGATCACGCACGCGGCGGCGAACGAGAAGGCGCACGACGCCGAGGGTCTCAAGAGGCTCATCCAGCGTGTCGAGTCCCCCACCGACCATGCAGCCCGCGCCTTCGCCGCGAGCGGACCCGACTACGGCGACTCCTACTCCCGGGTGGTGCGCTGATGGCCAACGTGACGGCGTACGCGTACCGCGGCCGGGACGCCACCGGCAAGATCGTCAAGGGCCGGGTCGACGCCTCGAGCGAGTCCGCCGTCGCGTCACGGCTGCGAACGATGGGCCTCTCGCCCGTCAGCATCGCGGAGGCCGACGCGACCGGTCTGAACCGGGAGATCAACCTCAGCTTCGGTTCCGGCGTCAAGCTCAAGGACCTGGCCATCATGAGCCGCCAGATGAGCACGATGATCGGCGCCGGCCTGTCGCTGCTCAAGACGCTCAATGTCTTGTCCGAGCAGACCGACAACAAGAAGCTGGCGAAGATCCTGGTCGACGTCACGGAACAGGTCGAGGCAGGCACCGCCCTGTCCGAGTCCTTCCGGAAGTATCACGACGTCTTCCCGCCGCTCATGGTCAACATGGTCCGCGCGGGCGAGACCGGCGGCTTCCTGGACGGGGCGCTCGACTCGGTCGCTACCAACTTCGAGAAGGAGGTCGCGCTCCGCGGAACGATCAAGTCGGCGCTGACCTACCCCGTGATCGTGCTGATCATGTCGGTGCTCGCCGTCGTCGGGATGCTGCTGTTCATCGTCCCGGTCTTCGACAACATGTTCAAGACCCTCGGCGGCCAGCTCCCACTGCCCACCGAGATCCTCGTGGTGCTCTCGCACGCGATGGTCTGGCTCGGCCCGCTGCTGCTCGTGCTCGGGATCGCCGCTGCCTGGTGGTGGTCGAAGAACAAGAACGAGGAGCGGGTCAGGCGCGTCGTCGACCCGATCAAGCTCAAGACGCCGGTCTTCGGAAAGCTCCTCACCAAGATCGCCATCGCGCGCTTCAGCCGGAACTTCGCGAACATGATCGGCGCCGGCGTACCCATCCTGCAGGCCATCCGGATCGTGGGGGAGACCAGCGGCAACTGGGTCATAGAACGCGCATTGCTGGCCGTGGCGGACTCCGTCCGCCAGGGCGAGTCGATTTCGCGTCCGCTGCTCGACCATCCGGTGTTCCCCTCGATGGTCACCCAGATGATCGCCGTGGGCGAGGACTCCGGCTCGCTGGAGACCATGCTGGAGAAGATCGCCGAGTTCTACGACCAGGAGGTCCAGGCGGCGACGGAGCAGCTCACCGCCATGATCGAGCCGCTCATGATCGCCTTCCTCGGCGTCGTGATCGGCGGCATGGTGATCGCCCTGTACATGCCGATCTTCCAGATCTCCAGCCTCATCAAGTAGCTCGGCGCACGGCGTACCTCACACGGGTCACGTGCGCTACCGGCGCGCCATCAATATTCAAGAATGCCCCCTCGGTTTGGGGACATGATCAGGCGTTAAACCCCCCACACAAGGGATTCTGGGGGCACTTTGCGGCCCCATAACATCATCAGCGAGCGGGGCACCTCCTCCGCCCACCCCGCATCATTCCCGACCGAATGGACACTGCAATGTACTTCCGAATCATGGGCAAACTGAACCGCCGCCGCCAGGGTCTCCTCGAGGAGAACGAGAAGGGCTTCACGCTCATCGAGCTGCTCGTGGTCGTGATCATCATCGGCATCCTCGCCGCGATCGCGATCCCGGTGTACCTGGGCATCCAGAACAACGCCAAGGACAGCGCGACCAAGTCCGACCTGACCAACCTCAAGACCGGCGTGGTCGCCACCCAGACGACGAACAACGGCACGCTGCCGGCCACGCAGGCGGCGGCTAACATCGCGACCACCGTGGGTGGTACCACGAACGTCATCTACAAGCCTGGCGCGGGCGCGTCGCCCACCACCTTCTGCATCCAGGGGACGAGCGGCTCGGGCCAGGTCTTCGTGATCACCGACTCCACCTCGGCCACCGCACAGAGCGCCGGCTGCCCGTAAGCAGCGCTCCCGGGTGGGTCGGCAATATCTGCCGACCCACCCATTCTCTCGTTCTCCCCACCAGCCGACCCGAAGGGAGGTGGAATATGAACACCACACGGCTCCTACTCGCGGTACGCCGCACGCGCTCCGTCGACGACAGCGGCTTCGGTGTCGCCGAGGTTCTCGTGGCCATGTTCCTCCTCGGGCTCATCGCGGTCGCCATCATCCCGATCCTCGTGCAGGGCCTCCGGCTCTCGGTCCAGAATGCGACCGTCGCCACTGCGACCCAGCTCGCGAACCAGCAGGTCGAGCAGGTCAGGGGCGTCACCTCCTGTGCTTCCGTCGTGGCCGGCACGATCACCACGACATCGCAGAATGTGCCGCTGAAGGCCGTGCGCACCGTCGGCACGACCTGCCCGGCATCCGGCTACCCGATCACCGTCAAAGTCTCGGTGAGCGTCACCCGCACCGACACCAACGCGGTCCTAGCCACCGCGAACACTCTGGTCTTCGTAACGGGGCCCTGACATGACGCAGCCCACCGATCCGCGGCGCGACGACGGCTTCACCCTTGTCGAGCTCGTCATCGCCGCGATGCTCCTGGTGCTCGTCCTCTCCGTCGTCGGCGCAATCATGAGCAGCCTCAGTCAGACGTCCAAGACGGTCAACTCCATGACTTCGACGTCGACATCGGCTCAACTCGCAGCGGAGTCCATCGAGCGCGGGATCCGCAACTCGTCCGACTTCCTGCTCACGAACCCCACAGGAACGGACCAGATGCTCGTCGCCCGGACAGCACAGGGGAACACCACCCTCACCTGGACCTGCGTGGCCTGGTACTACTCGTCCGCCAACGGGGGCAGCATCCGGTACACCATGTCCCCGAGTGCGATCGCGACGCCGACTGCGGCCACTCTCTCCCAATGGACCCTGCTCGCAACCGGAGTCGCGCCTTCCAGCGGTACGGGCATCTTCAGCGGCTCCAGTCCGCAGCTCACCATCGGCTTCAACGGCCAGTCCACCGGCGCCGGCAACGTCACCATCAGCAGCACGGTCGTCAGCCGTGCAGGATCGTCAGGAACGCCAGCATGCTACTGATCTCGAGACTCCTGCGCGCACGCCTCGCCTCCGACCGCGGATCTGCGCTCATCGCGGTGCTCGGCGTGATGATCCTCGGCATCATCATCACCACGCTCATCGCGACTTCGGTGGTGTCCGCCTACGGGTTCAGCTCCTCGACGCGGGCCGGCGTTCAGTCCCACGCGGCCGCCGACGCCGGGATCGCCGCAGCACGCGCGGGCCTCTATGTCAGCGGCAACTGCGCCGCCCAGCCGACGCCCGGCGTCTATACCTCCACCGGGACCCTGAAGTACTCGGCCACGGTCCAGTTCGACGCAGGTTCGGGCTGGCAGGCGGGCTGCCCGACCACGAGCGCGAGCCGGGTCCGGATCGTGTCGACGGGCAACCCGCAGGCTCAGGGCAACTCCGGCAATACCTCGGGCAACTCCCGTCAGGTCGAGGCGATCTACAACTGGCTGGTCCCCGGGATCAAGCCATCAGGCACATCCATCGACCTCTACAGTGGCGGCCAGGTCGAGGCGAACTCCGGTTTCGACCTCTCCGAGAGCGCCGGCCTGGTCGTTCAGAACGGCAACCTGGTCTGCAACAAGAACAACTCCGTCTTCAACGGCAACCTCACCGTCGGTGGGGCTTCTCCGAACGGCAACCTGACCTTCGGCGGGTCCTGCACCGTCAACGGCAACGTCGTGGTCCAGAACACGGCCACGTTGGGCAGCGGCAAGATCGTCGGCAACCTGACCGCCGCCGCCGTGTCTCCGAACCCACCGGGATCCGCCGTGTCCGGCACCTACACCCAGACCGGCGTCGCGCCTTCCGTCGCCCCGTGGGTGGACGTGACCTACAAGCCGAGCGACTGGGTGGACTCATCGGGCAACCCGTTCCAGGTGCTGACGGCTCCGACGGACACTCCGTGCTCGTTCGTCAACGGCAACCTCGGCGGCCCGACGGGCAAGCCGGTCATCATCAACATGCTCGGTTGCGTCGGAGGACCGGCGGCGAGCAACAACACCACCGTGTCGCTCACGAGCGACGTCGTGATCTTCGCCAACCAGTTCAACTTCAGCGGCACGAACGGGCTCTCGTTCACCTCGTCCAGCTCGGCGATCCATCGGCTCTGGTTCATCACGCCGGACAACACCGCGGATCACCAGCCCACGTGCAACAACGCGCCGCCGGCCACCGACCCGGCGCATCAGGACGACTTCGTGGCGAAGAACAATCTGTCGGCCTCGGACGTCATCTCCACCACCAACGCGGTGCAGGCCATGCTCTACACGCCTTGCGCGCTGGTCTCCAAGAACAACCTGACCTGGAACGGCCAGCTCTACACCGGCACTTTCAGCACCGTCATCAACAATCCGGTGTACACCTACGCGCAGGTCGGGATCGCGGGCTACGACCTCAGCAGCGGCGCGGCGATCCCCACGCTGACCAGCGCCCAGCCCGGCGCCATGATCTCCAACCGCGATCTGGCAGGTTGACATGCCCATCGTCGTCCTCGGCCTCTTCGGCTCTCTCATCGGCTCGTTCCTCAACGTGGTCGTCTTCCGCGTCCCCGCGGGCCGTTCGATCGTTTCGCCGCCGAGCGCGTGCGGCTCCTGCGGCGCGCGCATCCGCGGGTACGACAACATCCCGGTGATCTCCTGGCTGGTGCTGCGCGGCCGCTGCCGCGACTGCGGCGCGTCCATCTCGCCGCGCTACCCGCTGGTCGAGCTCGGCACCGGACTCGTCTTCGCCGGGATCGCTGTCTGGGCGCTGGCCCGCTGGGGCACGCCGGTCGCGCTGGACGTCCACGCCCTGGCCTCGGTGCTCGTCACCGCCGCGTTCCTCTACCTCGGCGCGATCAGCGTCGCCCTGGCCCTCATCGACCTCGACGTCCACCGGCTGCCGAACAGCATCGTCCTCCCCGCGTATATCGTGGGCGCCGTGCTCCTCGGCGCGGCCGGCATCCTCACCGGCGACGTCGGCGCGCTCCTGCGCGCGGCTATCGGCGCCGGTGCGATGTTCCTCCTCTACCTCGCCCTGGCACTCGCCTATCCGGGCGGGATGGGCTTCGGCGACGTCAAGCTCGCCGGCGTGCTCGGCCTCTACCTCGGCTTCCTGGGCTGGGGCGAACTGGTCATCGGCGCGTTCGCCGCGTTCGTGCTGGGGGGTCTGTTCAGCGTCGCGCTGCTGCTCGCCCGCAAGGCGACCCGGCGCAGCGGCATCCCGTTCGGCCCGTGGATGCTGGCGGGCGCCTGGGTCGGTGTCGTCGCCGGCGGGGCGATCGCCGCCGGATATCTGTCGTTGATCGGGCTCGGCTAGTCCGGCGCGGTGAGAAGGGAATGAAGATGGCCTCCAGAATCGTGGGAGTGGATGTCGGCAACGACATCATCCGCGCCGTCGAAGTCGCCGATGCCGACAAGCCCCGGCCGACCCTGCTGCGCTACCACCAGACGCCGCTTCCCGAGGGAGCTGTCCAGCGCGGCGAAGTGGTCGAGCCGAACACCGTCGCCGAGGCGCTGAAGCGACTCTGGAAGTCCGGCGGCTTCACCTCGAAGAAGGTGGTGCTCGGCGTGGGCAACCAGCGGGTGTTCGCCCGTGAGCTGACCGTGCCGCGCGCGCCCCTGAAGCACATCCGGGAGTCGCTGCCGTTCCAGGTGCAGGAGATGCTGCCGGTCCCGGTCGCCGACGCGCTGCTCGACTTCTACCCCGTCGCCGAGGCGGTCACCGACCACGGCCCCGGCATCCGCGGGCTCCTCGTCGCCGCGGTGAAGGAGGCGGTGGCCAACAAGGTGGCCGCCGCGAAGCTGGCGGGGCTGACCGTCGTCGATGTCGACCTCATCCCCTTCGCCGTCAGCCGGGTGCTCGTCTCCCGGCCCGGCATCCGCGGCGGCGTCGTCCTGATCGACATCGGAGCCAACACCACCAGCGTCGTGATGGCTGCGGACGGAGTGCCGCAGTTCGTGCGCATCATCCCGGCCGGCGGCGAGGATGCGACCCGGGCGCTGCAGTCCGGGCTCGGCATCGACCTGGCGCAGGCACAGGGGACCAAGCAGCGGCTGGGGCTGGCCGTGAACCCGGAGCCCGCAGACCACCCGGCCGTCGAGATCATCTACCGGGCGACCGGCGAGCTGCTGAACAGCCTCCGCAATACGGTCTCGTTCTTCGCCAACACCCGTCCCGACCAGCCGATCGGCCAGATCGTGCTGAGCGGCGGCGGCTCGCATCTGACCGGCCTTCCGGACAACCTCTCGCGGGTGACGGGACTCCCGGTCTCCGTGGGCGACGCCCTGGCAGCGGTCAAGGTCTCGTCCAAGGTCGCGGGCGGGGAACTCTCCCGCGACCGCCTCTCGATCAGCACGGCACTCGGACTCGCGGTGGGGAGCGCAGCATGACTCAGACAGCGGAGAAGCCGGAGACGGGCCGCAGGGCCGGTAAGCGCTCCGGACGCGAAGGGAAGGACCTCGCCGGCGACGCCGGGCAGCCGGCCGAGACCGAGACTCCAGCGCGCACGAAGGGCAGGCAGAAGGCGAAGGCCGCACCCGGCGGCTCGACCGGACGCGCTCCCCGGCATGACGGCATCGTGATCGGGGCCGAGCCGCGCGTCCACCTCCTTCCCCCGGAGGTCATGGCCGACCGAAACGCCGCCGCGCTCCGCGGCAGGCTCGGATTGGGCGTCGTGGCCGTGGTCGTGGTCGTGGCGCTCGGCATCCTGTGGGCGAGCTCGACGGCGGCCACAGCCCAGCACAACCTGGCCACCGAGCAGGCCGCGACGCAGGGACTGCTCAAGCAGGAGACGACCTACGCGAAGGTCCGCACCGTGCAGGACCAGGTGGACCTCATCAAGACCGCCCAGGAGGTCGGCGCGTCCACCGAGATCGCGTGGACGCCGTACTTGCAGAACGTGCAGGCCACGCTGCCGCCGAACGTCACGATCACCGGCGTCAACGTCGACTCCTCGACGCCCATCGAGCTGTATCCGCAGTCGAGTGCGTCGCTGCAGGGACCCCGGGTCGCGACCATCGTGTTCACGGCGCAGAGCCCGTCCCTTCCTGCGGTGCCGTCCTGGCTCGACGCCCTCAAGACGCTGCCCGGATATGCCGATGCCCTGCCGGGCTCGGTGAACCTCGACCAGACCGGCGTCTATACAGTGACCATCACCATGCACGTCGACGAGAAGGCGTTCTCGAACCGCTTCTCGCAGAAAGCGGGGAAGTGACCGTGGACAAGAACAAGATCTGGATCGCCGGGTCCGTGCTGCTGATGATCGTCGCCCTCGGCCTCGGCTGGTTCCTCGGCATCGCCCCCCAGCTCGCCAGCGCGGCGACCGCAGAGTCGCAGCGCGCGGACGTCCAGGCGCTCAACGCGAAGCAGGAGGCGACCCTCGCCTCGCTCAAGAAGGACTACGCGAATCTCGACGAGCTCAATGCCCAGTTGAGCGACCTCTCCGACTCGGTCCCGAGCGACACGGCCATTCCCGCCTTCGTCGACGAGGTCGACGCCCTCGGCTCAGCGGCAGGCGTGACCGTCGCCGGGATCTCTGTCGCCGACGCCAAGCCCTACGAGCCGGTCTCGCCGCCTGCGCCGACAGGAGGTGCCGCGACTCCGTCGCCGACCGCGACTCCGTCGCCGGGAGCGACGCCGACGCCGACTCCGACCCCCTCGCCCACGCCGGTCGCGGGAATGCCTCCCGTCACGAGCTCCAAGCTCACCTCGGTGAACTTCTCGTCGCTGGCGGTCACCCTGACGGTGAAGGGCACGTATGCGCAGGGACTCTCGTTCGTGAACGGCATCCAGACCGGCAAGCGACTGTTCCTCGTCAGCGGCATCAACACCTCCACGGCCTCGTCCGGCGGAACCGCAGGCAAGCCGAGTGCGGGCTCGGAGACCACGACGATCACCGGCCTCATCTTCGTCGTGACCCCGACCAAGGGCGCCCCGACTCCCGCTCCCACCCCCTCCAAGTAACCGCCCTCCCGCTGAACCTCCCTCGCCCTGCCGCCCCCCGTTGCTACAGTGGGCACCACATCACAGGGTGCCCACCGGGGGCGCAGCGAGGAGTGCCAGCATGAGCGACACGACACCGGAACCCGCCGACAAGCGGGATGAAGCGGGGTCGGTCGAACCTGCCACCCCGCCCGCGACCGCGCCGGCCGAGTCGGCCGCCGCCGAGCCCGCACCGAACGCCGAACCCGCCCCCGCTCCCGCGGGCGAGCCCCACGACACCGACCCGGAGATGAGCGTGCCGCCGTCGGCGCCGGTGTCCGCCCGGGGCCACCTCAACCGTCCCGCGGACGACGCAGCCGCGGAGGTGCCTGCCGCCCCCGCCCCGACCCCGCCGACCGCGGCGATCGAGCCGGAGCCCGTGACCTCGTCGCCCGACGACGTCGCGGCGGCCGTCGCGCGCTCCTCCAGCGAGCCCGGCGCCACCGCCGCGGGCGACGCGACCGTGGACACCGCGTCTCCGGCGCAGTCCGCCGCACCGGTCATCATCGCGGGGGAGGCCGCCCAGCAGGCGACAGCGCAGCAGGCGACAGCGCAGGAGGCGACCCAGCAGCAGGCACAGCAGCCGCCCGCCGCACCGCAGGGCGAGGCCACCGCCGCCGCCGCTCCCGCACAGACCCCTCCGCCGTTCATCCCGCAGCCGGTCGCGCCGATCTTCCTGCAGCGCCCGGAGCCGCCCAAGCGCAAGAGCAACCGCGGCATGGGCATCCTCATCGCCCTGGTCGGCACCGTGGCGTTCGCCGTGCTCTGGGCCGTCGCCGTGGTCGTCGTCGGCGCGATGCTCACGCCGAGCAGCGAGTTCCTGCCGGTTCTCACCCAGTACTTCACGACGCAGCTCGCCGGCTGGGCGCCGATCGTGGCGTTCTTCGTCGGGATGGTCGTCCTGATCCAGATCATCAACCGGGCGCGCTGGTGGGCGTACATCCTCGGCGGACTGTTCGTCGCGATCTTCGTCTACCTCGTCTACATCGGCGCCGAGCTCTCGGACGCCCACTACCTGTCGCGCAACGCAGACGAGCAGGCGCTCATCCTCAGCCGCGTCTGGGTGAACCCGTTCGCGGTCCTCGCCGGCGTCATCGCCCGCGAGATGTCGGTGTGGACGGGAGCCTGGCTCGCCGCGCGCGGACGCAAGCTGAAGGCGCGCAACGCGGAGGCCCAGGCCGACTACGAGCAGCAGCTCGCCGACGCCCAGAACCAGGCCGCCAACGCGTACGCTCAGGGGTACTGACCGACCGTCCCGAACCGCTTTCGCCCGAACCGCTTTCGAGGGGGCTCCCATGCGTGAGGAGCGTTCCTACGCCATCGTCGTCGCCTGCTTCGCCGCCGGCCTCTACCTGGCCGTCCTCGTCGCGGCGTTCGGGCTGATCTCGCTCGGGACGAATACCGAGGTGATCCCGGACCAGGCCGCCGGGCCGCTGGTCGGGCCGGTCATGACGGGTGTGACCGTGGCCGTGCTCCTCATCCTGCTGATCCTGACCGGGGTCCGCGTGCCGGGCGACCAGCAGCGCATCGCGCCGCTCAACGCGCTCGGCGCCGGCGTCGCCTGCTACCTCGCGTACTGCCTGACCGGGGGAGTGGCCGGCGCGCTCGCGACCGGCGACGTCCTGCACTTCGCGCTGTTCGCCGCCGGGCAGCTCGGCAGCCCCTATGCCCTCACCGCCGGCGCCGCAGCCTTCCTGATCATGCTGCTCTACCAGCTCGTCCTCGTCGGCCGGTTCCGGCAGCGCGGGAGGCCGCGCTGGCCGTGGGAGCGGCCCGACGACGAATAGCCCACGGGGTGACCCGAACAGGTGGACGCGGCGGTCCACCCCCGGCCGATACACTGCGGGCACCCGAGAGAGAGGTTCCGATGTCCGACGCCCCTGCCCCTGCCCTTCCGGACGACGACATCCTCTCCACACCCGCACCCGCACCCGCACCCGCCCGACCCCGGCGCTCGCACGCGGGCCGCTGGATCATCGCCCTCATCGCCGCCGTCACCCTCCTGGTCACCGCCGCGGGCGTCACCGTGTCGCTGTCGGCGGTCGTCGCAATCCAAAACCTCCCGCGCACGCTGGTCGCGCAGTACCTGGGCGAGCTCGAGCACGGCAACGCGGAGGCGGCGATGAAGCTGGCCGGGATCCGCGCCAACAGCGGGGATGTGCTGCTCAACGACGCCGCCTACTCGAAGATCACCGACCGCATCAGCTCGTTCACCGTGCAGTCCCCGATCACCCGCGGCGCCACCACGACCGTGCAGGCGCAGATCACGCAGGGTGATCGCACGTATGACCGCTCGTTCGTCGTGGAGAAGGCGGGAGGCCTCCCTGGGCTCCCGTTCTGGCGCCTCGGCCGCATCGAGCCCGACACCGTCGACCTCATGGTCGAGGGCCCGGCGGGCATCCAGTACACGGTCGCCGGCGTGAAGCCGCAGAGCATGCCACTCGCCGCCGCCGTCACCCTCCGCGCGCTGCCCGGCACCTACCCGGTCGAGCTCGTCTCGACGAGCGCGAACTTCGACGTCCCCCTGCGCGCCATCACCACCACCCCCGCCGGCAGCGCCCTCTCACCCACCGTGTTCACCGCCCGGCTCTCCGACGGCGGCCAGGCGGCGGCGCGCACCGCGATCAACGCCTGGCTGGACGGGTGCGTCGCCTCCCACGACGCGGTGCCGGCCCACTGCCCGTTCGGCACCTACGCGGACAGCGCCGCCGACGACATCAGCGACGTGCGCTGGCAGCTCCACACCCGGCCGGACGTCACCATCGACCCGGTGTGGACGACGGGAGGCTGGACGGTCGACAGCACGTCGGGCAGCATCTCGGCGGAGGCCACGCTGACGCGCAAGTCCGACGGGGCGACCGGCCAGGGCTACACCGACCCGTGGAGCTTCGACTTCCACGGCATGCTGACCTTCGACGGCGGCGGCGCGCTCTTCACCCCGCTGATCTCGGACAGTGGGCCGGGAGCGCAGGCGGGCGCGTGACGAGGGCCTGACCGGCTACGCGGCCCGGTCGGCGCGCTCGGTCGCAGAGCGCTCCGCCGCTCCGGACGCCGCACCGAGCGGACGCGGCTGCGTGACGGGCTTTCCACGCCGGCTCCGCACCCGTTCGATCAGAGCAACCGGGATCATCCCGACGAGCCACGGCAGGTCCTGGAGCAGATAGCGCTTGACGAGGCGCGACGGGTCCTGCCCCATCCGCCACACCCACTCCAGCCCGAGCCGGCGCATCAGGTGCGGCGCGCGCGGGAAGTGCCCGGTGTTCATCTGCGCCGCGGCCCCGGCCCCGATGTAGACGATGCCCTCGGGGTGCCTCGTCCGCAGCTCCAGGATCAGGCGCTCCTGCTTCGGGAAGCCCAGGCAGACGAACAGCACGTCCGGCCGCACCCGCTCGATGAACGCGCTCGCGGCGTCGATCAGCGCCGGGCTGCCCGGCTCGGCGAACGGGAGGGCCGCTCCATGGACGTGCGCGTGGCCCCGCGCGCGGTAGAACGCCTCCGCCTCGGCCGCGTGCGCCCCGACGATGCCGACGCGCAGGTCGGTCGCGTCCGGATGCGCGATGACGGCGTTCATCAGGTCCGTCCCGGTGACGCGCGGGAACCGGCCCTTGCCCGCGATCCTCAGCAGCCAGGTGAGCGGGACGCCGTCGACGGTCCAGAAGGAGGTCTGGTCCTCCAGCTCGGGGAGGCCGACGGTGCGCAGGTGGCGCGAGATCGAGACGTTGGAGGTGACGACGATCCCGCCGTCCGCCCGGGCGAGGTCGATGACATGGCGGCTGGACTCGTCGAGGTCCGCCCGGTCGAGCTGGAGGCCGCCCAGGACGGCGCGTTCGAAGGTCTGCACCGGGAAAGATTGGCATATATATAGTGGATGACAGACTCCGGCCCGCGCGGGCGACCGTCACCGCCGTGCATCGGGGCCGCCGGCGATCACCCGGGACTTCACCGTGCGCCTCCCTTTCGCTGTCCGCGGACAGCGCGCTAGCACGCCCTCGCTCATTTGACCGCCCACCGCGCGGACGATAGTATTTATCGGGTGTGCGCTCTGTCGCGCGCTTGCTGTGTGCTCGCGAGAGCCGACACCGAGCGAGCCGGCACGTACTCATCCGATGGGCGGAGAGACCGCACGGAATCACCGCCCCCACGGCATATCGGCCATCGGTCCGATACTCCCCAACTCCTCGGTCGCCCGCGAAGCGGGTCGCTCGGGGTGCGGGGAAAAAGCAACAACTGTCACCGTGCAGTCCATAAAAGGAGAAGTTCAGTGCCAACCATTCAGCAGTTGGTTCGGAAGGGCCGGTCGCCGAAGGTCACCAAGACCAAGGCTCCCGCCCTGAAGTCCAACCCCCAGCAGCGCGGCGTGTGCACCCGTGTCTACACCACCACCCCCAAGAAGCCGAACTCGGCGCTCCGCAAGGTCGCGCGTGTCAAGCTCTCGAACGGGACCGAGGTCACCGCGTACATCCCCGGTGAGGGCCACAACCTGCAGGAGCACTCGATGGTGCTCGTCCGCGGCGGCCGTGTGAAGGACCTGCCCGGCGTCCGCTACAAGATCGTCCGTGGCGCGCTCGACACCCAGGCCGTCAAGAACCGCAAGCAGGCTCGCAGCCGCTACGGCGCGAAGATGGAGAAGAAGTAATGCCTCGCAAGGGTCCCGCTCCGAAGCGCCCCGTCGTCGCCGACCCGGTGTACGGCTCGCCGGTCGTCAGCCAGCTCGTCAACAAGATCCTCCTCGACGGCAAGAAGGGCCTCGCCGAGCGCATCGTCTACGACGCGCTCGAGGGCGTCTCGACCAAGTCCGGCCAGGACGCGGTCGTCACGCTCAAGAAGGCGCTCGACAACATCCGCCCCACCCTCGAGGTCCGCAGCCGCCGCGTCGGCGGCTCGACCTACCAGGTGCCGGTCGAGGTCAAGCCGCACCGCGCGAACACCCTCGCGCTGCGCTGGCTCACCAGCTACGCCAAGGGTCGTCGCGAGAAGACGATGACCGAGCGTCTCACCAACGAGATCCTCGACGCCTCCAACGGTCTGGGCGCTGCAGTCAAGCGCCGCGAGGACACGCACAAGATGGCCGAGTCGAACAAGGCCTTCGCGCACTACCGCTGGTAACACTTTTCGTCGTCCGGGCGTTGCACTCCTAGGAGCGCCGCGCCCGGGCGGCACCCCTTCCACTCTCTATTTTTCGGAGGAATCCCTGTGGCACAGGACGTGCTCACCGACCTCAAGAAGGTCCGCAACATCGGCATCATGGCCCACATCGATGCCGGCAAGACCACCACGACCGAGCGCATCCTGTTCTACACGGGCGTCAACCACAAGATCGGTGAGACGCACGACGGCGCGTCGACCACCGACTGGATGGAGCAGGAGAAGGAGCGCGGCATCACCATCACGTCCGCCGCGGTCACCTGCTTCTGGAACAAGAACCAGATCAACATCATCGACACCCCGGGTCACGTCGACTTCACCGTCGAGGTGGAGCGCTCGCTCCGCGTCCTCGACGGCGCCGTCGCCGTCTTCGACGCGAAGGAGGGCGTCGAGCCCCAGTCGGAGACCGTGTGGCGTCAGGCCGACAAGTACGTCGTCCCGCGCATCTGCTTCGTCAACAAGATGGACAAGCTGGGCGCCGACTTCTACTTCACCGTCGACACCATCGTCTCCCGCCTCGGCGCCAAGCCGCTGGTGATGCAGCTCCCGATCGGCTCCGAGTCCGACTTCGTCGGCGTCGTCGACCTGGTCGAGATGCGCGCGCTGGTCTGGCCCGGCGACGCCAAGGGTGACGTGACCATGGGCGCCAAGTACGAGGTCCAGGAGATCCCGGCCGACCTTCAGGAGAAGGCCGAGGAGTACCGCAACCGCCTCCTGGAGACCGTCGCCGAGACCGACGACGCGCTGCTCGAGAAGTTCTTCGGCGGCGAGGAGATCACCGTCGCGGAGATCAAGGCGGCCATCCGCAAGCTCACCGTGAACAACGAGATCTACCCGGTCCTCTGCGGTTCCGCGTTCAAGAACCGCGGCGTGCAGCCGATGCTCGACGCCGTGATCGACTACCTCCCGTCGCCGCTCGACGTGCCCGCCATCGAGGCGCACAACCCGCGCGACGAGGAGGAGGTCATCCTCCGCCACGCCGACGCCACCGAGCCGTTCTCGGCACTCGCGTTCAAGGTTGCCGTGCACCCGTTCTTCGGTCGCCTGACCTACGTGCGCGTGTACTCGGGCCGCGTCGACTCCGGAGCCGGTGTCGTGAACTCGACCAAGGGCAAGAAGGAGCGCATCGGCAAGATCTTCCAGATGCACGCCAACAAGGAGAACCCGGTCGACTTCGTCACCGCCGGCAACATCTACGCGGTGATCGGCCTCAAGGACACCACCACCGGTGACACCCTGAGCGACCCGGACCACCAGGTCGTCCTCGAGTCGATGACCTTCCCGGAGCCCGTCATCGAGGTCGCCATCGAGCCGAAGACCAAGGCCGACCAGGAGAAGCTCGGCACGGCCATCCAGAAGCTCGCCGAAGAGGACCCGACGTTCCGCACCGAGCAGAACCAGGAGACCGGTCAGACGGTCATCAAGGGCATGGGCGAGCTGCACCTCGACATCCTCGTGGACCGCATGAAGCGCGAGTTCAACGTCGAGGCCAACGTCGGCAAGCCGCAGGTGGCCTACCGCGAGACCCTCCGCCGCACGGTGGAGAAGTACGACTACACCCACAAGAAGCAGACCGGTGGTTCCGGTCAGTTCGCTAAGGTGCAGATCACCCTGGAGCCGCTCGAGGTGACCCCGGAGACCTCGTACGAGTTCGTGAACGCCGTCACCGGCGGTCGCGTCCCGCGCGAGTACATCCCCTCGGTCGACGCGGGCATCCAGGACGCGATGCAGGTCGGCGTGCTCGCCGGCTTCCCGACGGTGGGTGTCAAGGCGACGCTCGTCGACGGTGCCTCGCACGACGTCGACTCCTCGGAGATGGCGTTCAAGATCGCCGGCTCGATGGCCTACAAGGAGGCTGCGCGCAAGGCGAACCCGGTGCTCCTCGAGCCGCTCATGGCGGTCGAGGTGCGTACGCCGGAGGAGTACATGGGCGACGTCATCGGCGACCTCAACTCCCGCCGTGGACAGATCCAGTCCATGGAGGATGCGAGCGGCGTCAAGGTCGTCCGCGCCAACGTCCCGCTGTCCGAGATGTTCGGCTACATCGGCGACCTGCGGTCCAAGACCTCGGGCCGTGCGGTGTACTCGATGCAGTTCGACAGCTACGCGGAGGTCCCGAAGGCTGTGGCCGACGAGATCGTCCAGAAGAGCAAGGGCGAGTGACCTCGGTCACTGCTCCCAGGCAACATCCCGTAACATAAGAAACCAATCCCGTAGGCCCTCCGGTCGAAATCCGTCGACCGGGGTGTCTGCACGAGAGTCCTGAGGAGGACCACAGTGGCTAAGGCCAAGTTCGAGCGGACTAAGCCGCACGTGAACATCGGAACCATCGGTCACGTCGACCACGGCAAGACGACGCTCACCGCGGCGATCTCCAAGGTGCTTGCTGACAAGTACCCGTCGGCGACCAACGTGCAGCGCGACTTCGCGTCGATCGACTCGGCTCCGGAAGAGCGTCAGCGTGGTATCACGATCAACATCTCGCACGTCGAGTACGAGACCCCGAAGCGTCACTACGCGCACGTCGACGCCCCGGGTCACGCCGACTACATCAAGAACATGATCACCGGTGCCGCTCAGATGGACGGCGCGATCCTCGTGGTCGCCGCCACCGACGGTCCGATGGCTCAGACCCGCGAGCACGTGCTGCTGGCCAAGCAGGTCGGCGTTCCGTACCTGCTCGTCGCGCTGAACAAGTCCGACATGGTCGACGACGAGGAGATCCTGGAGCTCGTCGAGCTCGAGGTCCGCGAGCTGCTCTCCAGCCAGGACTTCGACGGCGACAACGCCCCGGTCGTGCGCGTCTCGGGCCTCAAGGCTCTCGAGGGCGACGAGAAGTGGGTCCAGTCGGTCCTCGACCTCATGGACGCCGTCGACGAGTCCATCCCGGACCCGGTGCGCGACAAGGACAAGCCGTTCCTGATGCCGATCGAGGACGTCTTCACGATCACCGGTCGTGGCACCGTCGTCACCGGTCGCGCCGAGCGCGGCACCCTCGCCATCAACTCCGAGGTCGAGATCGTCGGCATCCGCCCGACGCAGAAGACCACGGTCACGGGTATCGAGATGTTCCACAAGCAGCTCGACGAGGCCTGGGCCGGCGAGAACTGTGGTCTGCTCCTCCGCGGCACCAAGCGCGAGGACGTGGAGCGCGGCCAGGTCGTCGTGAAGCCGGGTTCGGTCACGCCGCACACCAACTTCGAGGGCACTGCCTACATCCTCTCGAAGGAGGAGGGTGGCCGTCACAACCCCTTCTACACGAACTACCGTCCGCAGTTCTACTTCCGCACCACCGACGTCACCGGCGTCATCTCGCTGCCCGAGGGCACCGAGATGGTCATGCCCGGCGACACCACCGACATGTCGGTCGAGCTGATCCAGCCGATCGCCATGGAGGAGGGCCTCGGCTTCGCCATCCGTGAGGGTGGCCGCACCGTGGGCGCCGGTACGGTGACCAAGATCAACAAGTAAGTCCCCGCCCGGTTCACCGGGCAGGTATTTCGGCTGAGGGCCGGACCCGCGAGGGTCCGGCCCTTCGTCGTTTTGGGTAGGCACTCGGGGATGTGATAAATATTGGTGGTCGCATCTAACACCTAAGGTAATCGCGCATGTCCCCGCATCCCACCCGTGCCCGCTCTCGCCGGTCTCCGGCCCGTCTCGTCGCCGCGATCGGAGGTCTCGCCCTCGTGACCGCGCCGCTCACGCTCGCCGGGCCGGCCGCTCTGGGCGACCCCGCTCAGACGGTGACGGACGGGACGATGACCACCGTCGAGTCCTTCGTGGCACAGCTCGTCGGCGGGGACGTCTCCACGTCGGGCATCCGCTTCACCGGCGACCCGCGCGCGATCGGCTCGTTCGCCGGGATGGACGCGGTCGGCCTGGCTTCGGGCGTCGCGCTCAGCACCGGTCGGGTCGCGGAGATTCCCGGCCCTCACGGACGCAGCCTGTCGACGCCCCTCGGCACTCCGGGAGACGAGGACGCCACCGACCTGGCGGGTGCGCGGACCCGGGATGCGGCGGTCCTGGAGTTCGATGTCGTGCCGACCTCGACGTCCCTGTCGATCGACTACGTGTTCGGCTCGGCCGAGTACAACAAGTGGGTCGGGAAGGGCTTCAACGATGTCTTCGGCTTCTTCGTCAACGGCGCGAACTGCGCGGTGGTCGGGGAGGCGCCGGTCAGTGTCGACTCGGTGAACGCGGGCAGCAACGCGGAACTGTTCGTCGACAACACGGCCGGCTCGCTCGACACGGCGCTCAACGGCTTCACCGTGCCGCTGCGTTGCATCGCTCCGGTGTCCGCGCACGAGCAGAATCACGTCAAGCTCGTGATCGCGGACGTCTCCGACGCGATCCTCGACTCGGTGGTGCTGCTGGCCGCGGGCGGCGTGGTGTCGAACGCTCCGCCGACGGCGGCCGATATCGCGTTCACCCTGTCGGCGGGGTCGTCGGCCGCGGTGGAGTTCCCCGGCACGGACCCGGACGGCGACGAGCTGACGTACGCGATCGTCTCCGGGCCCGCGCACGGCACGTTCCGGCCGACCGGCAGCGGCGGCGTCTACACCCCCGAAGCGGGCTTCGCCGGTGCGGACGCGTTCGAGTACACGGTCAGCGACGGTCACTCGACCGCCGGCCCGTACCGGGTGGACATCCAGGTGGTCGAGGACGTCTCGCTCGCTCCGACCGTGCGCGACCTGCGGTACACGGCGTTCGCGGGGGAGGACACGCCGGTCAGCCTGGTCGCCTCCGCTGCGGACGGCTCTGTTCCGGAGGAGGCGGCCGTCCGGATCGACGTCGTGGCGGAGCCGTCTCACGGCGTCCTCAGCGGCGAGGGCGTGCACCGCAGCTACCTGAGCGATCCTGCACACGTCGGAGCCGACTCATTCGTCTACACCGCCGCCATCGACGGTCGGACGAGCGCGTCCGCCACCGTGACGCTGGATGTCCTCGCGCGGCCGGTGCCGGCCGTCACCGGCCGCACCGTTCCGGTCTTCCCGCCGGGGCCGGTCGCTGTGACGGAGCGCTCGCACACTCTCGCCCGCACCGGCGCCACCGTCGAGATCATCCCGCTCGCGTCGTCGGCCATCGGCGCCGGTGCAGCCGGCGCGGTGGTCCTCTGTCTCGGCCTCCTGCTGCGATCGCGACGCAGCAGTTTCCGCGCATGAGTCCGCAGGGGTTTACCTCTCGCCGGGTCGGGCGCAGAATGAGGTCACCGTTTCAACCGAACGGGTCCGTCGACGAAGGGAGACTGCCTATGGTGAGCATGGACCTCGCAAACCAGACCAAGCCGCTGACCGGAGCACGGACGAAGAGTTCGGACACCGCCTAGGCGGTCTTGGAACCACGAGAGCGGCGGCGCGAGGCGCCGTTCGGAGCGGGATCGGCGAACGCCGGTCCCGTTCTCTCTGCGTCACGAGCCCGGTCCCAGCTCCAGCTCTCGGAGCCGGGTCTTCGGATCGAGCGGCACGCCCTCTCGGGTCAGGAACTCCCGCATCAGGTCGACGCGCCGCCCCGTGGCCCAGCGCCAGTGCAGGACGCGCAGCCCCACCGCCTCGATCCGGCTGTCCCGCTCCGCGCGTGCCGCGAGAGCCTGTCGCACGTCCGGGAACTGCCGAAAGGCCGGGTGCTGGAGCTTCTCTCCGCCGTCCGCCTCCCCGGCGAGTCCGAGCCCGGGCCAGGCGAAGTCGAGACGGGCGAAGACGCCCTCCGGATCGTGGAGTGGCACCTGCAGGTCGGGAGGAGGCGCTCCCACGAGAGCCATCGTGGCGCGGCTCACCGACTCGAGCGGCGACTCGGCGCGACCGTCGGCGAAGCGCGCGACGGCGAGCGCCCGTCGCCGCTCCTGGGGGTCGCGCAGCAGCCCGGCGGATTCCAACAGCTCCTCCCGCGTGGTGAGGGGCACGCGCTGGCCGTACGCGCCTGTCTGGAGGGCGTGGTCCGCGAGCACCACGCCCTCGACGAAGGACGTGCGCCCGGCGAGGGCCGCGACGGTCTCCGGGACCGGCGTCGCCAGGAGGTCGCGCTTGCTCACAGGCGGCTGCTTCCCGGTGCGACGATGGGAGACGATGCCGTGATCGGCGTGGTCGGCCGATCCGGCGGCCGCCACGTGGACGGTGGCGGGCGGAGGGCAGAGCAGGGGGAGCCCGTGGACCAGCGCCGCGGACCAGTACGCGAACACGGGCGGTCGCGCGCGCATCGCCGCGAACAGCCGCAGTCGCTCGACGTGCTCGCGTGCGGAGCGCTGCCGCCCGACCTGCTTGAGGGTCACATGACGCCCGGGTTCGACAGCGCGCAGGTGGAGGCGGTGGAGCCGGGCGGGGGCGCTGGAGGTGTCGTGGAGTGCTGTCATGGATCCAGCCTGGCGACGGGCACGCGGCAGCGGGCGGGAGGCCGGAAATCTGTGGAGAACTCCGCGCGCGGGAGCGGCTGTGGAGGCAATTCGCACCGCCGCCGGACACCCGCGACACGCCCGGGTTGCAGCATCGCTCCGGATCTGGCAAACTTGTCTGGTTCAACATTTCGGAACGAGTGCGCTGACGTGCGCTCCGAACGGATCACTGCCAGGCAGTGCATAGCCCACCGCGAGAGTCTTCGGACCGGCGGTCGAGGGGTTAGGCCGCAGGTAGCAGGACATGCTCACAATCGACATCTTCGAAAAGCAGGGATTTCTCTGTGCCTCGAGGCGTGCGGTGAGTTGACAGAAGAATAGTGGCGTTTCCCACGCGTACGTCGCACTGCGTCCAATGCGAGCGCGGTTCGTAAGAGCCGTCTCGTACGACGCCATAACAAGAGAGAGAGTCAGACATGGCGGGACAGAAGATCCGCATTCGGCTTAAGTCGTATGACCACGAGGTCATCGACACCTCGGCGCGCAAGATCGTCGACACGGTGACCCGTGCAGGCGCGACCGTCGTCGGCCCGGTGCCGCTTCCCACCGAGAAGAACGTGGTGTGCGTCATCCGTTCGCCCCACAAGTACAAGGACAGCCGCGAGCACTTCGAGATGCGCACGCACAAGCGGCTGATCGACATCATCGACCCGACGCCGAAGGCCGTCGACTCGCTCATGCGTCTCGACCTGCCCGCCGACGTCAACATCGAGATCAAGCTCTAAGGGGAGTGCCGCTATGTCCAACATCGACACCAAGACCTCCAAGGGACTCCTCGGCAAGAAGCTCGGCATGACCCAGGTCTGGGACGAGAACAACAAGCTCATCCCCGTGACCGTCATCGAGATCACGCCGAACGTCGTGACCCAGGTCCGCACCCCCGAGGTCGACGGCTACAACGCCGTCCAGATCGCCTACGGCCAGATCGACCCGCGCAAGGTCAACAAGCCGGCCGGCGGCCACTTCGACAAGGCGGGCGTCACGCCGCGCCGTCACCTCACCGAGGTCCGCACCGCTGACGCCGCCGAGTACTCGGCCGGCCAGGAGCTCACCGTGGACGCCACCTTCGAGGCCGGCCAGCTGGTCGACGTCGTGGGCACCTCCAAGGGCAAGGGCTTCGCCGGTGTCATGAAGCGCCACAACTTCAAAGGCGTCTCCGCCTCGCACGGTGCGCACCGCAACCACCGCAAGCCGGGCTCCATCGGCGCCTCCTCGACCCCGAGCCGTGTCTTCAAGGGCATGCGCATGGCCGGTCGCATGGGTGGCGAGCGCGTGACCGTCCTGAACCTCAAGGTCCAGGCCGTCGACGCCGAGAAGGGCCTGCTGCTCGTCAAGGGCGCCGTCCCCGGCGCTCGTGGCCGCATCGTTTTCGTCCGCAACGCAGTGAAGGGGGCCTAAGCACATGGCTACCTCGATTGACGTCGTCGACCTCAAGGGCAAGAAGGCCGGCTCCATCGAGCTTCCGGACTCCCTGTTCGACGTCCAGACCAACATCCCGCTGATCCACCAGGTCGTGACCGCTCAGCTCGCCGCCGCGCGACAGGGCACCCACAAGACCAAGGGTCGTGGCGAGGTCTCCGGCGCCGGCCGCAAGCCGTTCAAGCAGAAGGGCACCGGTCGCGCTCGTCAGGGCTCGATCCGCGCTCCTCAGATGACCGGCGGTGGCGTCGTCCACGGACCGAACCCGCGCGACTACTCGCAGCGCACCCCGAAGAAGATGATCGCCGCTGCTCTGCTCGGCGCCCTCTCGGACCGCGCCCGCGGCAGCCGCATCCACGCCGTGCAGGCGTTCACGACCGGCGAGGCCCCCTCGACCAAGGCCGTCGTGGAGCTGCTCAACGGCGTCGCGACCTCCCGCCACGTCCTCGTGGTGCTGGAGCGCGACGACGAGCTCGCTTTCAAGAGCGTGCGCAACGTCCCGTCCGTGCACGTGCTGACCTACGACCAGCTGAACGCCTACGACGTCCTGGTGAGCGACGACATCGTCTTCTCGCAGGCCGCGCTCGAGGGCTTCATCTCGTCCAAGAGCAAGAAGGAAGAGGTGAACGCGTAATGGCCGCCGTCAACAAGGACCCGCGCGACATCATCATCGCCCCGGTCGTCTCCGAGAAGAGCTACGGCCTGATCGACGAAGGCAAGTACACCTTCGTCGTCGACCCGCGTTCGAACAAGACCGAGATCAAGCTCGCCATCGAGTCGATCTTCAAGGTCGAGGTCGCGTCGATCAACACCCTGAACCGTCAGGGCAAGACCCGCCGCACCAAGTTCGGTCTCGGCAAGCGCAAGGACACCAAGCGTGCCATCGTCACGCTGAAGTCCGGTTCCATCGACATCTTCACGGCCGTCGGCTGAGCGAAGGACTAGAGGAAGACAGACATGGCTATTCGTAACTACAAGCCCACGACCCCCGGTCGTCGCGGCTCCTCGGTCGCCGACTTCGCCGAGATCACCCGCTCGACGCCGGAGAAGTCCCTTCTCCGTCCGCTGTCGAAGACCGGTGGCCGCAACAACCAGGGCCGCATCACGACCCGTCACATCGGTGGTGGCCACAAGCGCCAGTACCGCGTGATCGACTTCCGTCGCAACGACAAGGACGGCGTCAACGCCAAGGTCGCGCACATCGAGTACGACCCCAACCGCACCGCGCGCATCGCGCTGCTCCACTTCGTGGACGGCACCAAGCGCTACATCCTGGCTCCGGCCGGGCTGAAGCAGGGCGACGTGGTCGAGTCGGGCGCCGGCTCGGACATCAAGCCGGGCAACAACCTGCCGCTGCGCAACATCCCGACCGGTACCGTCGTGCACGCCATCGAGCTCAAGCCGGGCGGCGGCGCCAAGATGGCCCGCTCCGCCGGCGCCTCGGTGCGTCTCGTCGCGAAGGACGGCCCCTACGCCCAGCTGCGCCTGCCCTCGGGCGAGGTCCGCAACGTCGACGTCCGCTGCCGCGCGACGATCGGCGAGGTCGGCAACGCCGAGCAGTCGAACATCAACTGGGGCAAGGCCGGCCGTATGCGCTGGAAGGGCGTCCGCCCGACCGTCCGCGGTGTCGCGATGAACCCGATCGACCACCCGCACGGTGGTGGTGAGGGCAAGACCTCCGGTGGTCGCCACCCGGTCAGCCCGTGGGGTCAGAAGGAAGGCCGCACGCGCCACCCCAACAAGGAAAGCGACAAGCTCATCGTCCGCCGTCGTAACGCCGGCAAGAAGCGTAAGTAGGAGTTCGAGAAGATGCCACGCAGTCTCAAGAAGGGCCCCTTCGTCGACGAGCACCTGTTTCGCAAGGTGGTCGCCGCGAACGAGGCCAACAGCAAGAACGTGATCAAGACCTGGTCGCGCCGCTCGATGATCGTCCCGGCCATGCTGGGTCACACCATCGCGGTGCACGACGGTCGCAAGCACATCCCGGTGTTCGTCACCGAGACCATGGTCGGTCACAAGCTGGGCGAGTTCGCGCCCACCCGCACCTTCCGTGGTCACGTGAAGGACGACAAGAAGGGTCGCCGCCGCTAACGCGGTGGCGTAAGGAGGAGAGAAATGGTGGAGTCGATCGCACGCGTGCGTCACATCCGCGTCACCCCCATGAAGGCCCGCCGCGTCGTCAACCTGATCCGCGGCAAGCAGGCCCAGGAGGCCCTGGCCATCCTGAAGTTCGCCCCGCAGAGCGCGAGCGAGCCGGTCTACAAGCTCGTCGCCTCGGCGATCGCCAACGCGCGCGTCAAGGCCGACCAGAGCAACACCTACCTGGACGAGCAGGACCTGTACGTGAGCAAGGCCTTCGTGGACGAGGGCACCACGCTCAAGCGGTTCCAGCCGCGTGCACAGGGCCGGGCCTTCCGGATCAACAAGCGCACCAGCCACATCACGATCGTCCTCGCGACGCCGGACGAGGCTGAGGTTGCGAACGCTACGAAGAAGGCGAGCAAGTAATGGGCCAGAAAGTCAACCCGTACGGCTTCCGTCTGGGGATCACGACCGACCACGTGTCGCGCTGGTTCTCCGACAGCACGAAGAAGGGTCAGCGTTACAGCGACTACCTCGCTGAGGACGTCAAGATCCGCACGCTGCTGAAGACCTCGCTCGACCGCGCGGGCGTGTCCCGCATCGAGATCGAGCGCACCCGCGACCGCGTCCGCGTCGACATCCACACCGCCCGTCCGGGCATCGTGATCGGTCGCCGTGGCGCCGAGGCCGAGCGCATCCGCGCCGACCTCGAGAAGCTCTCGGGCAAGCAGATCCAGCTGAACATCCTCGAGGTCAAGAACCCCGAGGCCGACGCTCAGCTCGTCGCCCAGGGCATCGCCGAGCAGCTCGCCGCCCGCGTGGCCTTCCGCCGCGCGATGCGCAAGGGCCTGCAGGGCGCTCAGCGCGCCGGCGCCAAGGGTGTCCGCATCCAGGTGTCGGGCCGCCTCGGCGGCGCCGAGATGAGCCGCTCCGAGTTCTACCGCGAGGGTCGTGTGCCGCTGCACACGCTCCGCGCCAACATCGACTACGGCTTCTACGAGGCCAAGACCACCTTCGGTCGCATCGGTGTCAAGGTGTGGATCTACAAGGGCGACATCACGAACAAGGAGCTTGCCCGCGAGCAGGCCAACCAGAAGCCGTCGCGCGAGCGCAACGACCGTGACCGTGGTCCGCGTCGCGGCGGTGGCCGGGGCAACGCCCCCGCGACCGAGGCCGCGCCGGCCGCAGCAGGAGTTGAGGCATAACCATGTTGATCCCACGCAGAGTCAAGCACCGCAAGCAGCACCACCCCGGCCGTAGCGGCCAGGCGACCGGTGGCACGAAGGTCTCCTTCGGCGAGTTCGGCATCCAGGCCCTGACCCCCGCTTATGTGACCAACCGTCAGATCGAGTCCGCTCGTATCGCCATGACGCGTCACATCAAGCGTGGCGGCAAGGTGTGGATCAACATCTACCCGGACCGTCCGCTCACGAAGAAGCCGGCCGAGACCCGAATGGGTTCCGGTAAGGGTTCCCCCGAGTGGTGGGTCGCGAACGTCAAGCCGGGTCGGGTCCTCTTCGAGGTCTCCGGCGTCTCCGAGGAACTCGCTCGTGAGGCAATGACCCGTGCAATCCACAAGCTGCCCCTCAAGGCACGCATCATCAAGCGCGAGGAGGGCGACGCGTAATGGCGATCGGCACCAAGGAGCTCGCTCCCAGCGAGCTCGACACCTTTGAAGACGAGCGTCTGATCGACGAGCTGAAGAAGGCCAAGGAAGAGCTGTTCAACCTGCGCTTCCAGTCGGCCACCGGTCAGCTCGAGAGCCACGGCCGCCTGCGTGCGGTCAAGCGCGACATCGCTCGTATCTACACCGTGATCCGCGAGCGCGAGCTCGGGATCCGGGCGACCCCGGCCCCGGCCGAGGTCACGCCCGCCAAGGCAGAGAAGAAGAGCAAGGCGAAGAAGGAGGCCGCTGAGGCCCCCGAGGTCGCCGAGACCGAGACTGAGGAGGCCAAGTAATGGCTGAGACCACCAAGGCTGCGGCCGCGGAGTCGGCGGCCGACGAGGCCCTCGTCCGTGGTTACCGCAAGGCCCGTCGCGGGTACGTCGTCAGCGACAAGATGGACAAGACCATCGTCGTCGAGGTCGAGGACCGCGTGAAGCACCCCCTGTACGGCAAGGTCATCCGCCGCACCTCCAAGGTGAAGGCGCACGACGAGAACAACACCGCCGGCATCGGCGACCTCGTTCTCATCAACGAGACCCGTCCGCTGAGCGCCTCCAAGCGGTGGCGCCTGGTTGAGATTCTGGAGAAGGCCAAGTGATTCAGCAGGAATCCCGACTCAAGGTCGCCGACAACACCGGCGCCAAGGAGCTTCTCGCCATCCGCGTCCTCGGCGGCTCCAGCCGTCGCTACGCCGGCCTGGGTGACGTCATCGTCGCCACGGTCAAGGACGCGATCCCCGGCGGCAACGTCAAGAAGGGCGATGTCGTCAAGGCCGTCGTCGTGCGCGTGCGGAAGAACACCCGCCGCCCGGACGGCTCCTACATCAAGTTCGACGAGAACGCCGCCGTGATCCTGAAGAACGACGGTGACCCCCGTGGCACCCGCATCTTCGGCCCGGTCGGCCGTGAGCTTCGCGACAAGAAGTTCATGAAGATCATCTCGCTGGCCCCGGAGGTGCTGTAACCATGGCGAACATCAAGAAGGGCGACCTGGTCCAGGTCATCTCGGGCCGTTCGCAGGCCCGCGGTGGCGACCGTGGCAAGCAGGGTCGTGTCATCGAGGTCCTCGTGGAGAAGAACCGCGTGATCGTCGAGGGCGTCAACTTCGTGACCAAGCACGTGCGCGTCGGCCAGACGCAGCGTGGCACGAAGACGGGCGGCATCGAGACCCACGAGGCTCCGATCCACGTGTCCAACGTGGCGCTCGTCGACCCCGAGACCAAGAAGCCGACCCGTGTCGGCTTCCGCACCGAGACCGTAACGAAGGACGGCGTCACCAAGACGGTCCGCGTTCGTTACGCCAAGAAGTCTGGTAAGGACCTGTAATGACGGACACTGCAACGAGTGCTGGCAAAATCCAGCCTCGCCTGAAGCAGAAGTACAAGACCGAGATCTCCGCTCAGCTCAAGGGCGACTTCGGCTTCACGAACGTGCACCAGGTGCCCGGGCTCGTGAAGATCGTGGTCAACATGGGTGTCGGCGAGGCTGCTCGCGACGGCAAGGTGATCGACGGTGCGATCAACGACCTCACCCTGATCACCGGCCAGAAGCCGCAGGTCACGAAGGCCCGCAAGTCCATCGCGCAGTTCAAGCTGCGCGAGGGCCAGCCGATCGGCGCGCACGTCACGCTGCGCGGCGACCGCATGTGGGAGTTCCTCGACCGTCTGCTCTCGCTCGCGCTGCCCCGTATCCGGGACTTCCGCGGCCTGAGCGACAAGCAGTTCGACGGCAACGGCAACTACACCTTCGGTCTCACGGAGCAGTCGATGTTCCACGAGATCAACCAGGACCGGATCGACCGCGTCCGGGGTATGGACATCACGGTCGTCACGACCGCGAAGAACGACGCGGAGGGCCGCGCGCTGCTCAAGCAGCTCGGCTTCCCGTTCCGTTCGAACGAGGCGGGCAACTAGACCTAGTAGTCTTGTCTCTTTGTGGGCCGGCCGCCCGGCCGGCCACTTCCACCACAGGTCGTCAGTCGTGTAACGGCTGCACGAAACCTGGTGAACAAAGGAAAATCGCAATGACGATGACAGATCCGGTCGCAGACATGCTGACCAGACTGCGCAACGCGAACTCGGCGCACCACGACACCGTGTCGATGCCGCACTCCAAGCTCAAGTCCCACATCGCCGAGATCCTCACCTCCGAGGGCTACATCTCCGGCTGGGAGGTCTCCGACGCCCGTGTCGGCCAGACCCTGACGCTCAACCTCAAGTTCGGTCCGAACCGTGAGCGTTCCATCGCAGGCATCAAGCGAGTCTCCAAGCCCGGCCTCCGCGTCTACGCGAAGTCGACGGAGCTCCCCAAGGTCCTCGGCGGCCTCGGTGTCGCGATCCTGTCCACCTCCTCGGGGCTCCTCACGGACCGCCAGGCTGAGAAGAAGGGCGTGGGTGGGGAAGTCCTCGCCTACGTGTGGTGACCCTGCCATGTCGCGTATCGGAAGACTGCCCATCGAGATCCCCGCTGGGGTCGATGTGAAGATCGACGGCCAGACCGTCACCGTCAAGGGCCCGAAGGGCGAGCTCACGCTCGTCGTCGCGAGCCCCATCGAGGCGAAGCTGGAGGAGGGCCAGGTCCTGGTCACCCGTCCGGACGACGAGCGCGCTTCGCGCTCGCTCCACGGCCTCACCCGCACGCTCATCAACAACAACATCATCGGCGTCACCGAGGGCTACTCCAAGGGCCTCGAGATCGTCGGCACCGGTTACCGCGTGGCCCAGAAGGGTGCGGGCGTCGAGTTCGCGCTCGGCTTCTCGCACCCGGTCAACGTCGAGCCGCCGGCCGGCATCACCTTCACGGTCGAGGGCAACAACAAGGTGACCGTGAGCGGGATCGACAAGCAGGCTGTTGGCGAGGTCGCCGCGAACATCCGCAAGATCCGCAAGCCCGAGCCGTACAAGGGCAAGGGTGTGCGTTACGCCGGCGAGGTCGTTCGTCGCAAGGCCGGAAAGGCTGGTAAGTAATCATGGCTCTGGGTACCAGAGGAAAGAGCAAGGCAGCCGCTCGCGGCCGTCGTCACACCCGACTCCGCAAGAAGGTCGTGGGCACCGAGGTCCGTCCTCGCCTGGTCGTCACCCGTTCGGCCCGCCACGTCTTCGTGCAGATCGTCGACGACGCCAAGGGCCACACGCTGGCCTCCGCGTCGACCATGGAGACCGACCTGCGCGGCTTCGACGGTGACAAGACCGCCAAGGCCCGCAAGGTGGGCGAGCTCGTCGCCGAGCGCGCGAAGAGCGCCGGTGTCGAGGCCGTGGTCTTCGACCGTGGCGGCAGCAAGTACGCCGGTCGCGTTGCGGCCGTCGCCGAAGGCGCTCGTGAAGGTGGGCTGAACCTGTGAGCGACGAGAACAACAAGGAGCAGACCGTGGCCGCTGAGGTAACGGAGACCGCGCAGCCGGTCGAGACCGCTGCGTCGACCGACAACAACCGCGAGCGCGAGCCGCGCCGCGGTGGCCGGGAGCGCAACCCCAACCGCGATCGCGGCAGCCGGGACGCCGACAAGAGCCAGTTCCTGGAGCGCGTCGTCACCATCAACCGCGTCTCCAAGGTCGTGAAGGGTGGTCGTCGCTTCAGCTTCACCGCTCTCGTGGTCGTCGGCGACGGCAACGGCCTGGTGGGCGTCGGCTACGGCAAGGCCCGCGAGGTGCCGCTGGCGATCTCGAAGGGCGTCGAGGAGGCGAAGAAGAACTTCTTCCGTGTCCCGCGCGTCGGCGTCACCATCCCGCACCCGGTGCAGGGTGAGGCCGCCGCCGGCGTCGTCCTCCTGCGTCCGGCCGCCGCCGGTACCGGTGTTATCGCCGGTGGCCCGGTGCGCGCCGTCCTGGAGTGCGCCGGCATCCACGACGTGCTGAGCAAGTCGCTCGGCTCGTCCAACACGATCAACATCGTGCACGCGACCGTCGAGGCGCTGAAGCAGCTCGAGGAGCCCCGTGCCGTCGCAGCTCGCCGTGGTCTCGACTACGACCAGGTTGCGCCCGCGCGCCTGCTGCGTGCCGAGGCGGAGGCGGCCGAGGCCGCTGCTGCCGCCAAGAAGGCAGAGAAGGTAGGTGCCTGATGGCCGCGCGCCTGAAGATCACGCAGATCAAGTCGAAAGTGAGCGAGAAGCAGTACCAGCGCGACACGCTGCGCAGTCTGGGACTGAAGCGAATCGGTGACGTCACCGTCCGCGAGGACACCCCGCAGAACCGCGGGTACGTCAACACCGTCGCTCACCTGGTGAAGGTTGAGGAGATCGACTAATGGCTGACGACAAGCCGACCACTGAGGCCGCTGCCGAGAAGCCGGCCGCCAAGAAGCCCGCCACCAAGGCCGCTGCCAAGCCGGCTGCTGAGAAGGCGAGCACCGAGAAGAAGGCGCCTGCCGCCAAGAAGGCTCCGGCGAAGGCCGCTGCCGACAAGGCCGCCGCCTCCACCAAGGACGAGACCGTCTCCGCCCCGGCGAAGAAGGCCCCGGCCAAGAAGGACGTCGCGGAGCCCCGCGAGCAGGTCCTCAAGGTGCACCACCTCCGTCCCGCCGCGGGCGCCAAGAAGGACAAGACCCGCGTCGGACGCGGTGAGGGTTCCAAGGGCAAGACCGCGGGCCGTGGCACGAAGGGCACCAAGGCCCGCTACCAGGTCCGCCCGGGCTTCCAGGGCGGTCAGCTCCCGTTCCACATGCGTTCGCCGAAGCTGCGCGGGTTCAAGAACCCGTTCCGCGTCGAGTACCAGGTGGTCAACCTCGAGAAGCTGGCCGAGCTGTACCCGGCCGGTGGGGATGTCACCATCTCCGACCTCGTCGCCAAGGGCGCCGTTCGCAAGAACGAGAAGGTCAAGGTTCTCGGTAACGGGGACATTGCGGTTAAGCTGAACGTTGCGGTCGACAAGGTCTCCGGCTCTGCCGAGCAGAAGATCGTCGCCGCTGGTGGCTCCGTCAAGTAGCCGCCCGTAAAGCAGCGCAGTCGGGTGGCCGGAAAGCTCCGGTCACCCGACTGACTCTTACAGGAAAGCAGGACGCACTTTTGTTTAGCGCCGTCGCGCGGATCTTCCGCACCCCGGACCTCCGCCGGAAGATCTTCTTCACGCTGGGGATCATCGCCCTGTTCCGGCTGGGCTCGTTCATCCCCGCGCCGTTCGTCGACTTCGGCAACGTGCAGACCTGTCTGAACGCCAACCAGGACACCTCCGGGCTCTACTCGCTGGTCAACCTGTTCTCGGGTGGCGCTCTCCTCAAACTCTCGATCTTCGCGCTCGGCATCATGCCGTACATCACCGCGTCGATCATCGTGCAGCTCCTCCGCGTGGTCATCCCGCGCTTCGAGACCCTCTACAAGGAGGGCCAGGCCGGCCAGGCGAAGCTCACGCAGTACACGCGCTATCTCACGATCGCGCTGGGCGTCCTCCAGTCGACGACCCTCATCACCGTCGCCCGTTCCGGCGCCCTCTTCGGCACCACGGCCGTCTCGCAGTGCACACAGCTGATCACGGACGACTCCTGGTACGCCATCATGCTCATGGTCGTCACCATGACCGCCGGCACCGGCCTCATCATGTGGATGGGCGAGCTGGTCACCGAGCGCGGCATCGGCAACGGCATGTCCCTCCTGATCTTCACCTCGATCGCGGCGCAGTTCCCGAGCTCGCTCTGGGCCATCGGCCAGTCGCAGAGCATCGAGGTGATGCTGGTGGTGATTGCGATCGGTCTCCTGATCGTCGCCGCGGTCGTCTTCGTCGAGCAGTCGCAGCGCCGCATCCCGGTGCAGTACGCCAAGCGCATGGTCGGCCGCCGGACGTACGGCGGCAACAACACGTACATCCCGATCAAGGTGAACATGGCGGGCGTGGTCCCGGTCATCTTCGCGTCGTCGCTGCTGTACCTGCCTGCGCTGATCGCCCAGTTCAACCAGCCGGCAGCCGGCAAGGCCCCGGCTCCCTGGGTGACCTGGATCACGAACTACCTGACCAAGGGCGACCACCCGCTCTACATGCTGCTCTACTTCCTCCTGATCGTGGGCTTCACGTACTTCTACGTGGCCATCACGTTCAACCCGGAGGAGGTCGCCGACAACATGAAGAAGTACGGCGGCTTCATCCCCGGTATCCGCGCGGGCCGCCCCACCGCCGAGTACCTCGACTACGTGCTGACCCGCGTGACCCTGCCGGGCTCGATCTACCTCGGCATCATCGCGCTGATCCCGCTGATAGCGTTCGCACTGCTCGGCGCCAGCCAGAACTTCATGTTCGGCGGCACGTCCATCCTCATCATCGTCGGTGTCGGACTCGAGACGGTCAAGCAGATCGACTCGCAGCTCCAGCAGCGGCACTACGAAGGGCTTCTGCGTTGACCCGTATGCTGATCGTCGGACCTCCCGGAGCGGGCAAGGGCACTCAGGCCTCCCGTATCACCTCCGTGTACGGGATCCCCGACATCTCCACGGGTGACATCTTCCGGGCCAACATCAAGAACGAGACCCCGCTCGGCCGCCAGGTCAAGGCGATCGTCGACGCGGGCGACTACGTCCCTGACAGCCTCACCAACCAACTCGTCACCGATCGGCTGGCCGAGGACGACGCGAAGGACGGCTTCCTCCTCGACGGCTACCCGCGCACCCTGGAGCAGGTGAAGTACCTGGACGACCTGCTGGCCTCGAAAGGCCAGGAGCTCGCCGCGGTCATCCAGCTCGTGGCCGACCAGGACGAGATCGTCGCGCGCCTCACCAAGCGTGCGCAGGAGCAGGGCCGCGCCGATGACTCGGAGGAGGCCATCCGGCACCGCCAGGAGGTCTACGTGCGCGAGACCTCGCCGCTGATCGATGTCTACCGGGACCGCGGGCTGCTCGTCCCGGTCGACGGCCTGGGCGGTGTGGACGAGGTCGCCGAGCGCATCCGCGCCGCTCTCGCCGAGCGCGGGATCCACCTGCTCGCGGGCGCCGACGAGACCGTCGCGTAAGCGCGTGGCCTTCAAGCGGTCGATCTACAAGTCGCCCGCCCAGCTCCGACTCATGGTCGCGCCGGGACGGGCGACCGCGGCGTCCCTGGACGCCGTCGCGGCAGCCGTCGCCGCAGGTGTCTCCACCCTCGAACTCGACCGGATCGCCGAGGCCGCCATCGAGGCCACGGGCGGAAAGTCCAACTTCAAGCTGGAGGCCGGCTACCACCACACGATCTGCGCATCGGTCAACGACGAGGTCGTGCACGGCATCCCCGGTTCGCGCATCCTGCTGCCGGGCGACATCCTGTCGGTCGACAGCGGGGCCATCCAGGAGGGCTGGAACGGCGACGCGGCGCGGACGTTCGTGCTGCCCGACCCGGCCCATCGCGAGCGGGTCGCGGAGCGGCAGAAGCTCTCGGACGTCACCGAGCAGTCGCTCTGGCACGGAATCGCCCGCCTCGCGAGCGCCCGTCACCTCAACGAGGTGGGCGAGGCGATCGAGGACCACATCATGTCGCAAGGCGACTACGGCATCCTCACCGACTACATCGGTCACGGGATCGGGCGCCGCATGCACGAGGAGCCGCCGGTGTTCAACTACCGGGTGCGCTCCAAGGGCCCGGAGGTCCGTCCGGGGCTCGTCGTCGCGATCGAGCCGATGGTCGTGCTGGGGGACCAGGACACCTACGTGAAGGACGACGGCTGGACGGTCGCCACGGAGGACGGTTCGGCCGCAGCGCACTGGGAGCACAGCGTCGCGGTGCACGCCGACGGCATCTGGGTGCTGACGGCGGCCGACGGCGGCGCAGAGGGCTCGCGCCGTTCGGGATCACGCCGACGCCGATCGCATAGGCGCCGGTTCGGGGCCTGTTCGCTCAGAGCGGGCGCCGATGATAGACCAGAATTGGCGAAATGCGCCGGTATCCCATAAGATTGATCCTTGGTGTCTTAGGCGTGCTTTCTGCATGTCCGGCGCCAGTCAACGCACGACCAGCAAACCACTACGAGTAACGACAGTGAGGCTATGGCCAAGAAAGACGGTGTCATCGAGATCGAAGGATCTGTGATCGAGGCGCTCCCCAACGCGATGTTCCGCGTGGAGCTCACCAACGGTCACAAGGTTCTTGCCCACATCTCCGGCAAGATGCGTCAGCACTACATCCGCATCCTCCCCGAGGACCGCGTGATCGTGGAGCTGAGCCCCTACGATCTGACCCGCGGCCGGATCGTCTACCGCTACAAGTAAGGGATTGCTGTAAGTAACGGCCACGCCACCGGGTAGCCCCTGGCGAGGTACGAGGACAGCGAACAAAGGTAACAGCACAATGAAGGTCAACCCCTCCGTCAAGAAGATCTGCGACAAGTGCAAGGTCATCCGTCGCAACGGCCGGGTCATGGTCATCTGCGAGAACCCGCGCCACAAGCAGCGCCAGGGCTGATTCGCAGCAGCAGTACCAGCACGACTCAACTGAATAACGAAGCGATCCCAGAACCCGCCTCCATCCAGCGTGGAGGCGGGGACACCCTCGGAGGAGGCCGGGGCACCGGGACCGCTGAAGACCTCCACTCATCACAGGAGAAGCCACAACATGGCACGTCTAGCAGGCGTCGACATCCCGCGCGAGAAGCGCGTGGAGGTCGCACTCACCTACATCTACGGCGTCGGGCGCACGCGTGCGCTCCAGACCCTTCGCGAGACCGAGATCTCGGGCGACATCCGCGTCAAGGACCTGACCGACGACCAGCTCGTCGCACTGCGCGACTACATCGAAGGCAACTTCAAGGTCGAGGGTGACCTCCGCCGCGAGGTCGCCGCCGACATCCGCCGCAAGGTCGAGATCGGCAGCTACGAGGGCATCCGCCACCGCAAGGGCCTCCCGGTCCGCGGCCAGCGAACCAAGACGAACGCGCGTACCCGCAAGGGCCCGAAGCGTACCGTCGCCGGTAAGAAGAAGGCTCGCTAGGCCGACACCAGGACTGAAGGAGAAATATTATGGCAGCACCCAAGTCGGCCGCTCGCAAGCCGCGCAAGAAGGAAAAGAAGAACATCGCTGTGGGCCAGGCCCACATCAAGAGCACCTTCAACAACACCATCGTCTCGATCACCGACACCACCGGTGCGGTCATCTCGTGGGCGTCCTCCGGTGGCGTTGGCTTCAAGGGCTCGCGCAAGTCCACCCCGTTCGCCGCACAGCTGGCAGCCGAGTCGGCCGCCCGCCAGGCGCAGGAGCACGGGATGAAGAAGGTCGACGTCTTCGTCAAGGGCCCGGGCTCGGGCCGCGAGACCGCGATCCGCTCGCTCCAGGCCGCCGGCCTCGAGGTGGGCTCGATCAACGACGTCACCCCGCAGGCGCACAACGGCTGCCGCCCGCCGAAGCGTCGCCGCGTCTAGTTCTCTTCCACGTCCGCCCAGGCGGCGGTCCTCCAGGACCGCCGCCTGACGGCGTGACGAACCCCACCTCACTCACGCGAGTGTCATATAGCGGACACTCAGCCGAAAGGAATCAATAGTGCTCATTGCACAGCGTCCTACGCTCACCGAAGAGAACATCTCCGAGTTCCGCTCGCGGTTCGTCATCGAGCCGCTCGAGCCGGGCTTCGGCTACACCCTCGGCAACTCGCTCCGCCGCACCCTGCTCTCCTCCATCCCGGGCGCCGCCGTCACCAGCATCCGCATCGACGGCGTGCTGCACGAGTTCAGCACCGTCCCGGGTGTGAAGGAGGATGTCACCGAGATCATCCTGAACATCAAGGGCCTGGTCGTCTCCAGCGAGCACGACGAGCCGATCACCGCCTACCTCCGCAAGACCGGCTCCGGCCAGGTCACCGCGGCCGACATCTCGGCTCCGGCGGGCGTGGAGATCCACAACCCCGAGCTGGTCATCGCCACCCTGAACGACAAGGCGAAGTTCGAGGTCGAGCTCACCATCGAGCGCGGGCGCGGCTACGTCTCGGCTCAGCAGAACCGCAACGAGTACTCCGAGGCGGGCCAGATCCCGATCGACTCGATCTACTCCCCGGTCCTCAAGGTCACCTACCGCGTCGAGGCCACCCGTGCCGGTGAGCGCACCGACTTCGACCGCCTCGTGGTCGACGTCGAGACCAAGCCCGCGATCAGCCCGCGCGACGCCATCGCGTCCGCCGGCCGCACGCTGACCGAGCTGTTCGGTCTGGCCCGCGAGCTCAACAGCGCGGCCGAGGGCATCGAGATCGGCCCCGCGCCGGTCGACCAGGTGCTCAGCTCCGAGCTGTCGATGCCGATCGAGGACCTGGACCTGTCGGTCCGCTCCTACAACTGCCTCAAGCGCGAGGGCATCAACACCGTCAGCGAGCTCGTCTCGCTGTCGGAGACGCAGCTCATGAACATCCGCAACTTCGGTCAGAAGTCGGTGGATGAGGTCAAGGACAAGCTGACGGAGATGGGCCTGTCGCTGAAGGACTCGGTCCCCGGGTTCGACGGCGCCCACTTCTACAGCGGGTACGACGAGGACGAGTCCACCACCATCTGAGGCCGCGTCAGCGAAGCCTTCGACTTTTCACTACTGGAGATAACCGATCATGCCTAAGCCCACCAAGGGCCCCCGCCTCGGAGGCGGCCCCGCGCACGAGCGCCTCATGCTCGCCAACCTGGCCGCTGCGCTGTTCACGCACAAGAGCATCAAGACGACCGAGACCAAGGCCAAGCGCCTGCGTCCCTACGCCGAGCGTCTGATCACGTTCGCGAAGCGCGGCGACCTGCACGCGCGCCGTCGCGTTCTCGCGGTCATCGGCGACAAGTCCGTCGTCCACGAGCTCTTCACCGAGATCGCGCCGCTGGTCGCTGAGCGTGAGGGCGGCTACACCCGCATCACCAAGCTCGGCTACCGCAAGGGCGACAACGCGCCGATGGCGCAGATCGAGCTCGTGCTCGAGCCTGTCGCACCGAAGGTGAAGTCGACCAAGAAGACCGCCGCCCCGAAGGCCGCTCCGGTCGAGGAGCCGGCCGCCGAGGAGACCACCGAGGACACCACGTCCGAGGAGACCGCCGCCGCTGAGGCCGAGGTCGTCGAGGAGGCCACCGGCGACGCCGAGGCCGCCGAGGAGACCACCGCCGAGGCGGAGGCCGAGAAGGCCTGACCTTCCGCATCCTGTCGAAACGCCCCGCATCCGTTCGGATGCGGGGCGTTTCGCGTTTCACGCCGTTGCGGTGAGGACGATCTCCCGGTAAAATCTGGAATTCCGTACTGAGATCAAAGGGGACTCCGTGACGCTGCGCGTTCCGGCTGGACGGGATCTGTCGGTGGACTTCGCACGGGCGCTGTGCCTGCCGGTGGTGGTTCTCCTGCACGCGTTGCAACTGGGTGTCGGCGGGGAGCCGGTCAGCGCCTTCAACGCCCTCGCCGACTTCCGCCCGCTCGCCTGGGCGACCTGGCCGCTGATGATCATGCCGGTGTTCTTCTTCTGTGGCGGCTTCGCCGCGCTCGGGCAGTGGCGACGAATGCGCGGTGAGGGCGCCACCGCATCGACGTATGTCCGATCACGCACCCTCCGGCTGGCTCAACCCGTCGTGCTGGTCATGCCTGGCGTCGGCGCGGTGCTGGCGATCATGGCGGTGGGCGGCGTGGACGGGACCTTCCTCGAGCAGCTCGCGCACCGGCTTGCGGAGCCGCTCTGGTTCATCGCGGTCTACATCGGGGTGAGTGCCGTCGTGCCGTCGATGGCCGCGCTCCACGACCGCGCACCGCTGCGAACCCTCACGGCGCTGGCTGCCGGCGCCGCGGTCATCGACCTGCTGAGCCGCGCTGGAGGGCTGCCGGTTGCCGCCCTCAACTGGGGATTCGTCTGGCTGTTCGCCCAGCAGCTCGGATTCCTCCTCCGGGACGGGTGGTTCGAGCGCGCGACCCGGTGGCTGCTGGTCGGGTTCGCGGCAGCGTCCTACGCCGCGATGGGGATGCTCGTCGGTTTCGCCGGCTACTCGTTCGACATGCTCACCAATCTCAATCCGCCGACGCTGTGCATCCTGCTGCTGTCGCTGGGCCAGGTGTCGTTGTTCGCGCTGCTGCAGCCGTCGATCCGGCGCGCGATGGCCGTTCCTCTCGTGGTGAGGGTCGTCTTCGTGCTCGGGGTGTTCGGGATGGTGATCTACGTGTGGCACACGGTGGCGATGGCTGCCGTGGTCGGCATCCAACTCGCACTGGGGCTGCCCTTCCCGCCCGTGCTCTCGCCGTCCTGGTGGGCCACGCGGCCGGTGTGGATCCTCGCGATCGCCGCCTTCGTGGCCGTCGCCTGCCTGCTCGTGCCGCGGCTGGAGAAGCTTTGGCCCTCCGCCTCGAAGCGGCCCCTCCCGCTCGTGCTCTCAGCTTTCTGGGCCGCGGTCGCGATGGTGGGCGTCGGCGTCGTCCTCCTCGGCGGCTACCTCCCCGCCGCGATCGGTCTGATCGGCTGGGCGCTGGTCACGGTCGCGGTGGCGGCCCTGCTGGCCGGTGGCGCGCGGTCGCGCGTGACCTCGGCCGGCGAGCCGGACATCGAGCGCGTCGGGGTCTAGCGGCGTCAGTGCGCGAGGTGCTGCGCGGTGAGCCGCACCGGCGTGTTGGCGGCGCCGAAGCCGTCGTAGCCGCCCCGTCGCTCCACCAGCTCGAAGAACACGGAGCCCACCGTCTCGGTGTAGCAGTGCAGGTACTCGCCTGACGCGTCGCGGTCGTAGAGCAGCCCGGCGCCCCGGAGCCGATCCAGCTCGCCCGGTGGCAGCTCGAAGCGGGCGGCGAGGTCGTCGTAGTAGTTCGCCGAGACCGGGACCGTGCGCAGGCCCCGCGCTCGCGCGCGGCCGACCAGTGCGTGGAGGTCGTCGCAGGCGATCGCGACGTGCTGCGCGTGCCGCTGCGCTGCTGTCGTCGTGCGCTCGGCGAAAGGCGGGACGACGTTCAGCGCCAGGCGCACCGCTCCGTCGCCCGAGCGGAGCACCTGGCTGCGGACCAGGCCAGCAGGGCCGGCGAGCTCGGCCGAGGACTCGCGCTCCAGGCCGAGCGCCGTCCCGTAGAACAGCACGGCCTCCTCGATGTCGGCGGCGGCCTCGGTGAGGTTGACGTGGTCGATGCCGCGGATCGCAGGATCGGGCGTGCCGCGTCCGCCGGCGAACTCGCTCGGCCAGGCCGGGCTGCTCTCCTGGCCGCTGATCAGGATCTCGGTGCCGTCGGGCGCGAGCACCGCCGGGAGGTCGGCCTCGCCGGTGAGCACACGGCGGTGCGCGCGCTGCGCCCCGAGGCGCTCCGCCCGGGCGGCGGCCTCCTCCGGTCGGTCGGTGCGGATGCCGAAGCCGGCGACGTGCGGGCTTCTGCCCGCGGCGTTGTGCTCGTTGAGGACGATCCGGGCCTCGCCGGCGGCGTAGAGCCACGCCGGTTTCGTGACGTGGCGGCCACGCGGCGCGAAGCCGATCCGCTCCAGCACGGCAGCGATGGCGTCCGTGTCCTGCGCCTTGAGCTCCACCTGGTCGAGCTCGCGGGGCTCCGCCGCGGGGCGGCCCGCGCCGCTCCGGAGTGCGTCCTCCAGGACGGTCAGCGATCGGCGGGCGTGCCGTGCGGTCCGCGCCGGATCGGTCTGCCGGAAGACGTCGTTGAAGACCTCCAGCGACAGCGGACCGGTGTAACCGGCACGCAGGGTGTGGTCGACGAAGGCCGGGAGGTCGAAGCCGCCCTCGCCCGGGAACAGGCGATGATGCCTGCTCCAGGAGAGCACGTCCATCGACAGCAGCGGGGCGTCGGCGAGCTGGACGAAGAAGATCTTCTCGCTCGGGATCCGCTCGATGTCCGCAGGGTCGTGGCCGCGGGAGAGGATGTGGAAGCTGTCCAGGCACACCCCGAGTGCGGGATGGTCGGCGCGCTCCACGATGCGCCAGGCCCGCCGGTAGTCGTCGATGTACCGCCCCCAGGCCAGGGCCTCGAACGCGAGGCGCTTGCCGTGCGCGTCGGCGCGGTCGGCGAGGCGGCCGAGCTGCGCTGCGGAGACCGCGTCGTCGTCGATCGAGGCCGTGGCGACGTTGCTGCACACCAGCACCGTGTCGACGCCGAGCCGGTCCATGAGCATGAACTTGGCCTCGGCCCGGCGCAGCACCTGCGCGAACTCCGGCTCGGTCACGCCCTCCGCGTCGCGGAACGGCTGGTAGAGCGCGATCCGCAGGCCGAGCCGGTCGCAGAGCGCGCGCACCTCCTCCGGCGACTGCGGGGCGGCGATCAGGTCGGGCTCGAAGACCTCGACGGCGTCGAACCCGGCGTCGGCGATGGCGTGCAGCTTGTCGACGAGCGTCCCGGACAGGCAGACCGTCGCGATGGAGGTGCGCATCAGCGGCCCTCCCGGATCATCGCGGCGAAGTGGGCGCGCATCCGCTCGCGGTCGGGCTCGGCGCCGGTGATGAGCCGGAACGCGTCCGCCGCCTGACCGACGGCCATCCCGCCGCCGTCGAGCGTGCGGCATCCGGCCTCCCGTGCCGCGCGGAGGAGCTCGGTGTCGACGGGCCGGTAGACGACGTCCGCCACCCAGAGGCCCTGCCGCAGCAGCCCGGCGTCGAGCGGGATGCCGGGATGGGTGTGCATGCCGACGAAGCTGGCGTTGACCAGTCCGGTGACGGCACTCGCCGGCTCGCCGAGCAGCGCGGGCAGTGCATCGGAGGAGACGCCCGAGACCGACGCGGCCGGGAACCGCCGCCCGAGGGAGGCGGCCAGCGCGGCGGCGCGCTCTACGTCGAGGTCGGCCACCGTGAGCCGGGAGGCGCCGGCCTCCAGCAGCGCGGCGCAGACGGCCGCCCCCGCCCCGCCCCCGCCGATGACGACGACGTGCCCGAGGTCGGCGCCGGGGAGGCCGTGGCCGAGCGCGGACGCGAAACCGGTCACGTCGGTGTTGTGGCCGACGCGCCGCCCGGCCGCGAGCAGCACGGTGTTGACCGAGCCGATCGCCGCCGCGGATTCGGTCACCTCGTCGAGGTGGGCGAGGACGCGCTGCTTGCAGGGGTGGGTGATGTTGAGGGCGTCGAAACCGAGCAGGGCGGCGGCGTCCAGGACCCGGCCGATCGTCGCGTCGAGGTCGCCGCCGCCATCGAACGACAGCAGGTCGAGGGGCCGGTAGAGGTAGCGCAGCCCCTGTTCGTCGGCCTCCCGCTCGTGCAGCGGAGGTGTCAGGGAGGGCAGCACGCCCTCGCCCAGGAGCCCGACCAGGTACGACTCTCCGACCACGCTCATGCGTCCTCCTCGACCATCGTGCGGTGCCGCGCCGCTTGACAAAGCGCCACGAGGTTTCTTAACGTACCAGATAGTTCATTAGCGAGGAGGCGGGATGGCCCGGCTGGATCACGAGCGGATCCGCGACGCGGAGCGCACGCGCGCCGAGATCCTCGCCGTCGCGACGCAGGAGTTCGCGGACCGCGGCTACTCCGGCGCCCGCGTGGACGAGATCGCCCGCCGGATGTCCACGACGAAGCGGATGATCTACTACTACTTCGGCGGCAAGGAGCAGCTCTACGTGAGCGTGCTGGAGGCCGCCTACGCCGAGATGCGCGGCTACGAGCAGCAGCTCGACGTCTCCGGTCTCGCGCCGGTGGAGGCCATCCGCGCCATCGCCGAACGCACTTTCGACCACCACACCAGCCGCCAGGACTTCGTGCGGCTCGTGGCGATCGAGAACATCCACCGCGCCGCGTTCCTGCGTGAGGTGGGCGAGCCGGAGAGCCTGGCGCTCCCGGCACTGGAGCTGATCGACGAGGTGCTGCGGCGCGGACGGGCCGCGGGCGTGTTCCGCGACGACCTGGACGCCACCGACGTGCACATGGCGATCAGCTCCTTCTGCGTGTTCCCGGTGGCCAACCGCCACACGTTCGGGTACCTCTTCGGCCGCGATCTGCTGAACCAGTCGCGCGCCGGGCACTACCGGCGGATGCTCGGCGACATGATCGTCGCGCTCCTCACCGCGGACCGTTGATCCCTGCCGGGCACGCCCGGCGGATCGAAACAGCTACAAAAGAAACGAGTGTCGACGATGACCGCCCTCGCCCCTGCCCCCACGCGTACCCGGACACCGGTGCGCGCGGCCTTCGCCGGATTCCTCGGCTCGGCCGTCGAGTATTACGACTTCTTCATCTTCGGGTCGGCCGCCGCCCTGATCTTCCCGCACATCTTCTTCCCCGACGCCGACACCACCGCGCGCGTGATGTCGTTCGCGACGTTCGGCTTCGCCTACGTGGCGCGTCCGGTGGGCGCGGTGGTCCTCGGCCACTTCGGCGACCGGATCGGCCGCAGGAAGGTGCTGGTCTTCACGCTCGCGCTGATGGGGTTCTCCACGTTCGCGATCGGCTGCCTGCCGACCTTCGAGACCGTCGGCTGGCTGGCTCCAGGGCTGCTGGTGCTCTGCCGGCTGCTCCAAGGGCTGTCGGCCGCGGGGGAGCAGGCCGGGGCGAGCTCCATGACGCTGGAGCACGCGCCGGACCGCCGGCGCGCCTTCTTCACCTCGTGGACGCTGACCGGCACGCAGGGCGGCCAGGTGCTCGCCGCCATCGCGTTCATCCCGATCATGGCGCTGCCGGAGGACGTTCTGTACTCCGTGGGCTGGCGCATCCCGTTCTGGCTGTCGGCCGTCGTGGTCGTGGTCGCGTTCGTCGTGCGCCGGTCGCTGCCGGAGTCGCCGGAGTTCGTCAGCGCCGCCGAGGGCGGCGAGATCGAGAAGCTGCCGCTGGTCGGGCTGCTCCGCTCGCACTGGCGTGACGTGCTGCGCGTGGTGTTCCTCGCGATGATCGCGGCGGTGTCCACGGTGTTCGGCAACCTGGCCATCGCCTACGGGACGGATGCCGGCCTGGACGCGTCGGTGACGCTCTGGCTGGTCGTCGTGGCGAACATCGTGGCTCTCGTCACGCAGCCCCTGTTCGGGATGCTCGCCGACCGGATCGGCCGCAAGCCCGTGTTCATCTACGGGGCGCTCGCGAGCGCCGTGCTGATGCCGTTCTACCTGCGCTCGATGTCCGGCTCGGAGGTCTGGGTCGCCTTCCTCCTGGCGGTGGCGGTGTTCTCCTGCGGGTACGCGGCGGCGAACGCGGTCTGGCCGTCGTTCTACAACGAGATGTTCCCGCGCGAGGTGCGTTTCTCCGGCGTCGCGATCGGGACGCAGCTCGGCTTCCTGATGGCCGGCTTCGCGCCGAGCATCGTCACGGCGATGGGCGGCACCGGGCCGGACGGCTGGATCGTCATCTCCGTGTTCACCGCGGTGATCGCCGTTGTGGTGACGCTCGCGGCGCTGACGGCGCGGGAGACCGCCCGGACGCCCACAGCGGAGCTGGGCCGGCGCCGCTAGGCTGGCCGGATGCCGGGGCCTGAGATCATCGGAGCGCACCTTCCACCGCTGAGCGAGCGTGTTGCGGCGCCGCCGACGTACCGGCCGCGGCATCCGCTGGTCGCCGAGTGGCGGCCGATCGCGGAGGCCGACACCGACGCCGTGCTCGCCGTGCTGCGGGCGAGCGACGCGGTCGACCACCCGAACTACCTCACCACCCGGGAGGAGCTGGCGGACGAGCTGGCCTTCAGCTTCCTCGACCGGGAGCGGGACACCCTCCTCGCGCAGGGCCACGACGGCGCGGTGCTGGCGGTCGGGTCGGTGCTGGAGCCGCCGCGACAGGTCTCCCTGGTGCGCGAGTTCATGAACGGCGCCGTGCATCCCGAGCATCGCGGAAAGGGCATCGGGCGCGAGCTGATCGCCTGGCAGCGGGCGCGCGGGGAGCAGAAGCTGGCGACGATCGAGGCGGCGCTGCCGGGCTGGCTGGTGGGCTACGCCGACCGGCGCGCACCCGATCGCGAGCGGCTGCTGGCGGCTGCCGGGTTCACCGCGGTGCGCTGGTTCCACACGATGGAACGGGACCTGGCCGAGCCGATCCCGGACGTGACCCCGACGGAGGATGTGCGGATCGTGCCGTACACGAGCGACCTCGCCGACGCCGTCCACGCGGCGCGCGACGAGGCCTTCCTCGATCACTGGGGCAGCCAGCCGCTCAGCGACGAGCAGTGGGAGTCGCTGATCGGCGGGACGTTCGCCCCGGACGTGTCGTTCGTGGCGCTGGCCGGGGACGAGGTGGCCGGTGTGATCCTCTGCGACGTGAACGAGGACGACTGGCCGGGGCAGGGCTTCTCCGGCACCTACATCTCGACGGTCGCGGTCACCCGGGCTCATCGAGGCCGTCGCATCGCGCCCGCGCTTCTCGGAGCGGTTCTTGCCGAGAGCGCGCGCCGCGGCTGGCAGAAGGCGGTGCTCGATGTGGACGCCGCCAGCCCGACCGGCGCCGACAGCCTCTACACGGGGATGGGGTTCGTCACCACGTTCGGCGAGACCGCGCTGGTCCGGGAGTACTGAGCAGCTTCCCTAGAATCGAGGGATGACCGACGAGGCGACCCGATTCCGGCTCGACATCGCCTACCAGGGCACCGACTTCAACGGCTGGGGCCGCCAGCCCGCGCTGCGCACCGTGCAGGGGAGCTGGAGGCCGCGCTCGCCACGATCTTCCGGCGAGCGGGCGAGGCCCCGCTGCTGACCGTGGCGGGCCGCACCGACGCCGGCGTGCACGCGCGCGGGCAGGTCGCCCACGTGGACCTTTCGCCCGAGCAGGTCGCGGTGTTGCGCAGACCGCACGGCAAGCGGCCTCCCCTCGCGCCCGCCGAGGCGCTGGGCCGCCGGCTCAACGGCATCCTGGGTCCGGTCGCCGACGTGGTCGTGCTGCGCGCGAGCGAGGCGCCGCTCGGTTTCGACGCGCGCTTCTCCGCGGTCTGGAGGCGGTACGAGTACCGGGTCGCCGACCGCCTGGCGCTGCGCGACCCGCTCCAGCGGCACCGGACGGCCTGGGTCTCGGCGGACCTCGACGCCGACGCGATGGACATGGCCTCGCACGGCCTCCTCGGCCTCCATGACTTCGCCAGCTACTGCAAGGCCCGGGAGGGCGCGACCACGATCCGCACCCTCCTCGATTTCTCCTGGCGGCGCGACGACGACGGCGTGCTGCTGGGGGAGGTCGTGGCCGACGCGTTCTGCCACAGCATGGTCCGCGCGCTCGTGGGCGCGTGCGTGGAGGTCGGCGAGGGGTCACTGACGCCGGGCGATCTGGTCGAACTCCGGGACGAGCGCGTCCGCACGAGCGCGTTCAAGGTGATGCCGGCGCGCGGGCTGACGCTGATGGAGGTGGGCTACCCGGATGACGCGGAGCTCGCCCTGCGCGCAGAGCAGACGCGCGGGCTGCGGTCGCTCTGACCACCGCGGTGGCGGGATACCGTCCCGGTTTGACCCCCTCCGGGCGTGTCGCGTAGTATTGACCCTTGGTGTCCGCGCCTCACTGCGGCGCGACACACGAACGTGAGCCCTCCACCGGCCCCGGTTCCCGCCTCATCGAGACGAGAACCCCCATCGGAGCGGGATTCACGAACTCCTCCGTTCGATACAGAAAGCAGCCACTACTGTGACGCGCACTTACTCCCCGAAGGCAGACGAGATCCAGCGCGACTGGGTCGTCATCGACGCGACCGATGTCGTGCTCGGCCGTCTCGCCAGCCACACCGCCGCCCTCCTGCGCGGCAAGCACAAGGCGACCTTCGCCCCCCACATGGACATGGGCGACTTCGTCATCATCGTGAACGCCGACAAGGTGGCCCTCACCGGCCAGAAGGCGGCTCAGAAGAAGGCCTACCGCCACTCGGGCTACCCGGGCGGCCTCAAGGCCACCACCTACTCGGAGCTCCTCGAGAAGAACCCGGTCCGCGCCGTCGAGAAGGCCGTCCGCGGCATGCTGCCGAAGACCTCCCTGGGCCGCGCCCAGCTCCGCAAGCTGAAGGTCTACACCGGAAGCGAGCACCCGCACGCCGCCCAGCAGCCGAAGCAGTACACGCTCGGCCAGGTCGCCCAGTAAGCGATCCAGACCTTCACGACTGACTTAAAGACAAAGGATTATCACCATCGTGGCGAAGATCGCAGACAGCATCGACTCGGCCCAGGTTGCCGAGAACGTCGAGTCCTACTCGACCGAGACCCCCGAGAGCGCGGCCCCGGCCGCCCCGCGTCCCGTCCTCTCCGTGCCCGGCGCAGCCGTCGGCCGCCGCAAGGAGGCCATCGCGCGTGCGCGCCTGGTCCCCGGCTCCGGCACCATCACGGTCAACGGGCGTGAATTCGCGGACTACTTCCCGAACAAGCTGCACCAGCAGCTCATCACCGACCCGTTCAAGGTGCTCGACCTCATCGGCTCGTACGACGTCGTCGCCCGTATCACCGGCGGCGGCCCGTCGGGTCAGGCCGGCGCCCTGCGCCTCGCCATCGCCCGCGCGCTGAACGAGATCGACCGCGAGAACAACCGTCCGACCCTCAAGAAGGCCGGCTTCCTCACCCGTGACGCGCGCGTCACCGAGCGCAAGAAGGCCGGTCTCAAGAAGGCCCGCAAGGCGTCGCAGTTCTCCAAGCGTTGACGCATCCCAGCGTCTAGGCTTCGGTCCATGCCCCGCCTTTTCGGAACCGACGGAGTCCGCGGACTCGCGAACGGTCCTCTCACCGCCGACTTGGCGCTCGGCCTCGCGCAGGCAGCTGCTGCTGTCCTGACGCGAGGCCGCAGCGCCGAGGCGCGGCGCGCTGCCGGCAAGCGCCCGCGTGCCATCGTCGCCAGGGACCCCCGGGTCTCCGGCGAGTTCCTCTCGGCCGCCGTCGCCGCCGGGCTGGCCAGCTCGGGCATCGACGTCTACGACGCCGGTGTCATCCCGACGCCGGCCGCGGCCTTCCTCATCGCCGACTTCGACGCCGACTTCGGCGTGATGGTCTCGGCCTCGCACAACCCCGCTCCCGACAACGGGATCAAGATCTTCGCCCGCGGCGGCACCAAGCTCCCCGACATCGTCGAGGACCGCATCGAGCAGCACCTCGATATGGAGAAGCTGACTCCGACCGGCGCCGAGGTCGGCCGCATCCGCCGCTTCGCGGACGCGGAGGACCGCTACGTCGTGCACCTGCTGGCGAGCCTCCCGCACCGGCTCGACGGCATCCACGTCGTGCTCGACTGCGCTCACGGCGCGGCCGCCGGCATCTCGCCCGAGGTGTTCACCGACGCGGGCGCCCGCGTGACCGTCATCGGCGACTCGCCCGACGGCATGAACATCAACGACGGCGTCGGCTCGACGCACCTCGACAACCTGGCGAAGGCCGTCCTCGCGGCCGGCGCGGACGTCGGCATCGCCCACGACGGCGACGCCGACCGCTGCCTCGCGATCGACGCAGACGGCAACGTCGTCGACGGCGACCAGATCATGGCGATCCTCGCGGTCGGCATGAAGGAGCGCGGCAAGCTCACCGACGACACCCTCGTCGCGACCGTGATGAGCAACCTCGGCCTCAAGATCGCGATGCGCGAGCACGGCATCCGGATCGTGGAGACCGCCGTCGGCGACCGCTACGTGCTGGAGGAGATGAACCAGAACGACTACGCCCTCGGCGGCGAGCAGTCGGGCCACGTCATCATGCGCGAGTTCGCGACCACCGGCGACGGCATCCTGACCGGCCTCCACCTCCTCAGCGAGATGGCGCGTCAGCGCAAGCCGCTGTCCGAGCTGGCCAAGGTCATGACCGTGTACCCGCAGGTGATGGTCAACGTGAAGGGCGTGGACCACCACGCTGTCCACACCGACGAGCCGCTGAAGCTCGCCGTTCAGACCGCCGAGGCGGCACTGGGCGACACCGGCCGGGTGCTGCTGCGCCCGTCCGGCACCGAGCCGCTGGTGCGCGTCATGGTGGAGGCCGCCGACCAGCACACGGCCGAGCGGCTCGCGAACGAGCTGGCGGACGTCGTTCGGGAGCGACTGGGCGTCTAGGCCGAGCCCGGTCTCTCCGAGCCCGGCGGGTTGCGCTGCTCGTGACCGGCATGGCGCTGAGCCTCGCGCCGGAACTCCGTTGCGGTGTACGGCCGTGCCTCCGGCGGCAGCAGGCCGCGGTCGGTGAGCCCGTCCAGCAGTTCGGCCGGGTCGACATCGAGTCTGACCGCGAGCCGGAGCAGCGTCAGCAGCGTCGGGTTTCCGGTCCCGCGTTCGAGGTTGCCGTAGTTGGCGACGTCCACGCCGCTGTCGAGCGCGACCGTGTGCTGTGAGAGGCCGAGTGCCGTCCGCCGCTCGCGCAGGCGGGCGCCGACGATCCGCGCGGCTCCCGAGCTCTGCGTCGTCATCGGAACCGATCAGTCCTTGGCGGATTCCCGGTCGAGCCGCGCGTTCTGCTCGCGCACGAAGTCGGAGACCGAGAAGGGCCGCGTGCGTTCCGGCAGGAGCGTCGCATCGGCGAGGCCGTCGAGCAGAGCGCCGGGTTCCGTCTCGAGGGTGACAGCGAGCTGCAGCATCGTCATGAGCGTCGGGTTGCCGACGCCGCGCTCCACCTTGCCGTAGTTGGCGACGTCGACCTGGCTGAGGTTGGCGACTTCGTACTGCGAGAGGCCGAGCTCGATGCGCCGTTCCCGGAGGCGGGAGCCCAAGATGCGGGCTGCCTCGAAGCGTGGGGACGACATGCGTCTACCCTCGTATGCCATAGGGATGTTTCCCAGAGGACGAACACTGTATGTACATATTCAACATGCATTTAAGCTCACTCACGCGATGTCCCGGCGGCGTTTCGCCGCGATGAAGTCGGCGACGGAGTAGGCGTGCTCCCGAGCGGGGAGCATGTCGTCGCCGTACAGTCCCGTCACGAGATCACCGGGGTCCAGCTCGAGCGCGGTCGCGAGCCGGACGATCGTGTGCAACTCCGAGTTGGCCTCGCCTCGTTCGACACGTCCGTAGTTGGTCACGTGCATGTCCGCGAGCTGGGCGATGTCCACCTGGCTGACGCCCAGGGCCATCCGCGCGGTGCGCACCCGCTGGCCGAAGAGCTGGGCGGCGCGCGATCGTGGTGTAGCCATGCGTCATGCCTACGGGATCTGGAAGGAGTGATCCAGAGTCTTAGAGCACGTGCCATCTGGGCGCGAGGTGCGTTCGCTCCGCGCCGCAGCGGCGCGCGCGATCCGCCCGGGATCAGAGCTTGCGGAGCAGCACCGAGCTCACCGTGTGATCGGCCTCCTTGCGCAGGACGAGCTTGGCGCGCGAGCGGGTCGGCCGGATGTTCTGGATGAGGTTGGGCTCGTTGATCGCCGTCCAGATCGACGCCGCCCGGGCCCTGGCCTCCTCCTCGGTGAGCTGGGAGTAGCGGTGGAAGTACGACTTCGGGTTCGCGAACGCGCCGCGCTGCAGCTTGAGGAAGCGCTCCTCGTACCAGTGCGCGATGTCGCGCGTCCTGGCGTCCACGTATACGCTGAAGTCGAAGAGGTCGCTCACCGCGAGCCGGTTGCCGCCTCCCGCGGGCTGCAGGACGTTGAGGCCCTCCACGATCAGGACATCCGGCCGGCGGACCACGATCTCCGCGTCCGGCACGATGTCGTAGCTCAGGTGTGAGTAGAAGGGGGCGCGCACCTCGGGCGCCCTGCTCTTGACCGCGGTGACGAACCGCAGCAGCGCGCGGCGGTCGTACGACTCGGGGAAGCCTTTTCGCTCCATCAGGCCGCGCCGCTCCAGCTCGGCGTTGGGGAGGAGGAAGCCGTCCGTCGTCACCAGCTCGACGCGCGGGGTGTCGTCCCAGCGGGAGAGCAGCTCGCGCAGGAGGCGCGCGATGCTCGACTTGCCGACGGCCACGGAGCCCGCGACGCCGATCACGAACGGCGTCGGCTGGGCGCGCTCGCCGAGGAAGTCGCTCGTGACGCGGTGCAGCTGCTTGGTTCCGCCGACGTGCAGGTTGAGCAGGCGGCTGAGCGGCAGGTAGACCTCCTCGACCTCCCGCAGGTCCAGCGGGTCGCCGAGGCCGCGCAGCTGCACGATCTCGGTCGCGTTGAGCGGCAGCCGGGTGTTCTGCGCCAGCTCGGCCCAGTCGGAACGGCTCAGCTCCACGAAGGGGGTGCTGGATTCGCCGTTCGCCGTGGATCCGCCGCGAGCGGCGCCGTTCTCAGCCATAGGAGAAAAGTCTAAGGTGCGCCCACGATAGACTCGGGTGCATGTGTGGAATCGTTGGGTATGTCGGTACCGATAAGAGCCTGGAGGTGCTGCTCGGCGGTCTGAAGCGCCTCGAGTATCGCGGCTACGACTCGGCCGGCGTCGCGGTCATCGACCCCGACGGCCACCTCGGGACGGCCAAGAAGGCCGGCAAGCTGGCCGTGCTCGCCGACGACCTCAAGGCCAACCCGATCCCCAACGGCGGCACCGGCATCGGCCACACCCGATGGGCGACGCACGGCGGCCCGACCGACCGCAACGCTCACCCGCATCTGGGCGACGACGGCCGGCTCGCCGTCATCCACAACGGCATCATCGAGAACTTCGCGAGCCTCAAGGACGAGCTGCTCGCCGACGGCTTCGCGTTCGAGTCCGAGACCGACACCGAGGTCGCGGCGGTGCTGCTCGGCCGCGAGTACCGCGCCACCGGCGACCTGAGCGAGGCGTTCCAGCGTGTTGTCTCGCGGCTGGAGGGCGCGTTCACGCTGCTCGCACTGCACCAGGACCAGCCGCACGTCGTCGTCGGCGCCCGCCGCAACTCCCCGCTGGTGATCGGCCTCGGCGAGGGCGAGAACTTCCTGGGCTCCGACGTCGCGGCGTTCGTGGAGCACACCCGCCGCGCGCTCGCGATCGGCCAGGACCAGATCGTCACGATCACCCCCGACTCCGTCACCGTCACCGATTTCGCCGGCGCGCCGGTCGCGGTGGAGCCGTTCGAGGTCGCCTGGGACGCCTCCGCCGCCGAGAAGGGCGGCTGGTCGTCGTTCATGGCCAAGGAGATCGCCGAGGAGCCGGACGCCGTGGCGAACACGCTGCGCGGCCGCATCATCGACGGGACAGTGCACGTCCCCGAACTCGACGCGATCGGCGACGAGTTCCTGGAAGGCATCGACCGCATCACCATCGTCGCCTGCGGCACCGCCGCCTACGCCGGCCTGGTCGGCAGCTACGCGATCGAGAAGTGGGCGCGCGTCCCCGTCACGGTCGAGCTCAGCCACGAGTTCCGCTACCGCGAGCCGGTCCTCACCGCGGGCACGCTGGTCATCTCGATCAGCCAGTCCGGCGAGACGATGGACACGCTGATGGCGGTCAAGTACGCCCGCGAGGCCGGCGCCAAGGCGATCTCGGTCTGCAACACGCAGGGCGCGACCATCCCGCGCGAGTCCGACGCGGCGCTGTACACGCACGCCGGCCCGGAGGTCGCGGTCGCCTCGACCAAGGCGTTCGTCGCGCAGATCACCGCGCTCTACCTCTTCGGCCTCCACCTCGGCCGGGTGCGCGGCACTCTGTCCGCCGCCCAGCAGCGCGACGCGGTCGCCGAGCTCCAGGCCGTTCCGGAGAAGATCGCCACCGTGCTCGAAGCGCACGCGACCATCGCCCAGCTCGCGCACTGGATGTCGGACACCCGCTCGGTCCTGTTCCTCGGCCGTCATGTCGGCTACCCGATCGCGCTGGAGGGTGCGCTCAAGCTCAAGGAGCTCGCGTACATCCACGCCGAGGGGTTCGCCGCCGGCGAGCTCAAGCACGGCCCGATCGCGCTGATCGAGCCGGGCCAGCCCGTGTTCGTCGTGGTGCCGAGCCCGCGCTGGTCGGACGAGCTGCACAAGAAGGTCGTCTCCAACATCCAGGAGATCCGCGCCCGCGGCGCCCGCGTGATCGCGATCGCCGAGGCCGGGGACGCGGCGGTGCTGCCGTTCGCGGACGAGGTCATCCGCATCCCGCTCGCCGCGCCGCTGTTCGAGCCGCTGCTGTCGGTGGTCCCGCTGCAGATCTTCGCCATGGAGCTGTCAGCGGCCAAGGGCCTGGACGTGGACCAGCCGCGCAACCTGGCCAAGTCCGTCACCGTCGAGTAGGTCGCCGTGATCGCCGGCATCGGGATCGACGTCGTCGATCTGGCGCGCTTCGCCCGATCGCTGGAGCGCACCCCGAAGCTGCGCGAGCGCCTGTTCACGGAGGCCGAGCGCGGCCTGCCGGTGCACTCCCTCGCCGCGCGGTTCGCCGCCAAGGAGGCGCTGATCAAGGCGCTCGGCGGCTCGCAAGGCGTGCGCTGGCACGATATGGAGATCGTGCCGGACGAAGAGAGGAACCCGGGTTTCGTGCTGCACAACGTCGTCGGACGCCAGGTCGCCGAGCGCGGCATCGCGCACATCCACGTGTCGATGTCGCATGACGCCGGGATCGCCTCCGCGTTCGTGGTGCTGGAGCGCGACACGTGAGCGGCGGTTTCCGCGAGGCCGTCGTCGACCTGGATGCGGTGAGCGCGAACGTCGCACGCCTGCGGGAGATCGTGGGCACGCCCCATGTGCTGGCGGTCGTCAAGGCCAACGCCTACGGGCACGGAGCAGTCGAGTGCGCGCGGGCGGCCCTCGCCGGCGGTGCGGACTGGCTCGGCGTCGCTGACATTCCCGAGGGACTGCAGCTGCGGGAGGCCGGGATCGACGCCCCGGTGCTGGCGTGGCTGCACGATCCGGATGAGGACTTCGCGGCCGCTGTCGCCGCGGGCATCGACGTGGGCATCTCGTCCGCGGCCCAGCTGGAGGCGGCTGCGGCAGCCGGAACGGTCGAGACGCCGGCGTTCGTGCAGCTCAAGCTGGAGACCGGGCTCAGCCGCAACGGTGTCCCCGCCTCCGAGTGGGAGGCCGTCGTGGCCCGGGCGCACGAGCTCGAGCAGTCCGGGACGCTCGTGGTGCGCGGCCTGTTCAGCCACCTCTCGAACGCGTCGCCCGACGACGACCGGGCCGCCATCGCGGTGTTCCGGCGCGGGGTCGACCAGGCCGAGGCCGCGGGGCTGCGGCCGTCGCTGCGGCACATCGCGGCCAGCGCCGCCGCGCTCACCCTTCCCGAGTCGCGGTTCGACCTGGTCCGGTTCGGGTTGGCGATCTACGGGCTGAGCCCCTTCGGCCCCGAGTCGGCAGCCGAACTCGGGTTGCGACCGGCGATGACGCTGCGTGGCCGGGTGGCTGCGGTGCGCAGAGTGGCCGCCGGGACCGGTGTCTCCTACGACTACACGTACCGCACGGCGACCGAGACGACGCTGGTGCTCGTGCCGCTCGGGTACGCCGAGGGCATCCCGCGCCACGCGTCGGGCCGGGGACCGGTGTCGATCCACGGCCGCCGCTACCGGGTGTCCGGCCGGGTCGCGATGGACCAGTTCGTGGTCGACGTCGGCGACGCGGAGGTCGCGGTCGGCGACGAGGTCGTGCTGTTCGGCGACCCCGCGACCGGCGTGCCGACCGCGGACGACTGGGCGGAGGCGGCGGACACCATCAACTGGGAGATCGTCACCCGCGTCGGCGGGAGGGTGCGGCGCAGCTACCGAGGGGGAACGGCGTGACCGGGCGCATCCTCGTCTCGCGGACGGTGGACACCGCCGACGACATGCACGCCATCGGCCTGGAGCTGGCCGGGATGCTGGTCGCCGGCGACCTCGTGGTGCTGACCGGCCCGCTCGGCGCCGGCAAGACGACACTGACCCGCGGGATCGGCGAGGGTCTCGGCGTCCGCGGCCCGGTCACGAGCCCGACGTTCGTGCTGGCGCGCACGCACCCGAGCCTGGTCGACGGTGCGCCGCTGGTGCATGTCGACGCGTACCGGCTCGGCAGTGCGGTGGAGCTGGACGACCTCGACATCGACTTCGCCGGCTCGGTGGTGGTCGTGGAATGGGGCGGCGGGATGCTCGACGGCGTCGCGGAGTCGTGGCTCGAGGTCGACATCGTGCGGCCGACCGGTGGAGCCGGGGAGACGGACGACGACCTGGGCGCGGTGGATCTCGGCGACGTGGACCTGGACGCCGACGAGCCGCGCACGGTCACCGTGACGGGCTTCGGTCCTCGCTGGTCCGCCTGATCACAACGCCGAGGGGCACGGTGGAGGAGTGTGCCCGCGCCGGCGGCGTCGCCTCCGTCGGCGCGGGCGGTGACGTCAGCGCGCGCTCTGAAGCACGCCGACGTCGGCCAGGCCGTCCCCCACGGCCGTGGTCGGGATGTCGAACACCTGCACGTCGCGGTCCGGCAGCACGTAGGCCGGCCATCCCGGGTCGCCTGTGGCGATGAACCGCACCGCCGCCCCGTGCACGTCGTCGGCGAGGGAGGCCGGCGGCTGTTCCCCCGCGATGTAGCCCACCCGCTCGCTGTCGAGGCAGTCGAAGAAGAACGGTACGTCGAGGCAGTGCACGGCCGCGCCGAAGGTCGGCGACGTCCACGCGAACCGGTAGATCCAGGCGGGGGCGCCTGCCGCCGCGCGGGATTCCGCGATCTCGCGGGCGGGCGCCCGGAACATCGCGTCCGTCACGAACTGGCCGAGGGTTCCGGCGGTGTCGAGCCCTGGGTGGCCGGCGACATACGCGTCCGCCGCCTCCCCCGGGACGCCGACGGAGGCCAGCAGCGCGGCCGGGTCGGTCCCGGCCAGTGCGTCGCGCAGATCGGCGACCGCCATGTTGAACTCGTTGTCCGTCGCGCCGAGCACGAGGGCCTTGTCCGCCCCGACTCCGTCCGCGATCGCCGCGCCGATGGGCGCAGTCACGAGGTCGCCGTCCACGACCGGAGCCCAGCGCAGCGCCGACCCGGAGGCCAGAGCGCGCAGCGGAGCCATCGGGTCCGCAGGCGCCTCCGGCGAGGTGACCGCGTCCTCCTCGGCCTGCAGCGCCAGGATGCGCTCCTCGGTCAGCGTGGACAGCCCGGCCCGGGTGGGCTCGACTCCCGCGGCGGCGGCGAGGGTCCGACCGTAGCGCTCCGCGTCCTCCAGTGCGACGCTCGCCGTGGTCCCGGAGATCGAGTAGACCCGCTGGAACAGGCTCGCCGCGCGCGGCACCGTCAGCAGTGTGAGCACCGCGCCGCCGCCGGCCGACTGGCCCGCGATCGTGACCGACGACGGGTCGCCGCCGAAGGCCGCGATGTTGTCGCGCACCCACTCCAGCGCCAGGATCCAGTCGAGCACGCCGCGGTTCGCGGGCGCGTCCTCGATCCAGCCGAAGCCGTCGAAGCCGAGCCGGTACGAGACGCTGACCGTCACGATCCCGTCGCGGTTGAAGGCGGCGCCGTCATACCAGGGGCTGGCCGGCGATCCGGCGACGTAGCCGCCGCCGTGGATGTAGACCAAGACGGGCAGCCTCGCGTCGGCGTCGCCGGGGCGCGGCGTGAAGACGTCCACGTTGAGCGTCGACTCCCCGGGGTAGGACGGCTCGGGGATGAGGGTGATCTCTGCGAGCGCCTTGCGCTGCGGGGTCGCGCCGTGCTCGCCGGCGTCGAGCACGCCGTCCCACCGGCGGTGCGGGACCGGGGCGGCGAAGCGCAGGTCGCCCGCCGGCGGCTCGGCGAACGGGATGCCGAGGAAGGCGGCAGAGCCGTCGCGCCAGCGGCCGCGTACACGGCCCCCCGCGGTGGTGACCTCAGGTCGGTCGAGGGTGCTGTCTGTCACGGGGTTTCTCCTTCTCAGCGGACGGACTTGATGGGGATGAGGACGAGGGCGGCCAGCGCGACGCACACCATCGCGAACACGAACAGCGCCGGGTAGCCGCCGACCGCGCCGATCAGCACGGCCGCGATGGCGGGGCTGAGCGCCTGCGGGATGTTGGTGGCCACGTTGAGGATGCCGAGGTCTTTGGCGGCCGCGACGCCGCCGCCGGGCAGCACCTCGGTCATCAGGGCGGTGTCGCAGGCCATGTAGAGGCCGAAGCCGAAGCCGTTGATCGCCGACATCAGCAGCATCCCGGTGATCGTGGGCGTCAGCAGTGGCATCGCCAGCCCGACGATCATCAGCACGGACGCGAGGTAGATGAAGACCTTGCGGCGCCCGAGCTTGTCGCTCAGCCAGCCCGCGAGGGCGACCGAGACGACGGTGGTGGCGAGCGACGCGAGGCTGATCACGCCGATCTGGGCGTTCGCCTGCTTCAGCGACATCCCGATGTAGTCGGTCAGGATGAAGAGCTGGTAGCTGAAAGCGACGAAGTAGCCGAGGATGAACAGGAACCGCGCCGCGAAGGCCCAGGCGAAGTCGGGGTGCTTGCGCGGGTTGATCCAGAAGCCGGCGAAGAACGCCCTCCAGCGGAAGGGCGGCAGCTCGATGCCCGTGCTGGAGTAGTCGCGGTTGAGCAGCACGAAGCCGAGCGTGACCAGGAGCACGACGATCCCGAACGCCGAGTAGGCGACGCCCACATTCGCGGCGAGCATGCCCGCCACGATGACGCCGACGGTGACGCCGGCCATCGTGCCGATCCCGACCATCGCGGAGGCGACACCACGGCGGCTGCGCGGGAAGCGGTCGGGCGTGATCGCGCTGAGCGGTCCCTGCATCGCGTTCAGGGCCACCTGGATGACGACCCAGAAGACCGTGATCCAGAGGATGGACTGCAGCGAGCCGAGCCCGATCAGGAACGCGGCGGCGACCGCGGTGCCGATCACCATCCACGGCGCGCGCCGGCCCATCCGGGAGCGGGTGCGGTCGCTGAACGCGCCGACGATCGGCTGCGCGAACAGGGTGAACACGAAGGAGGTCGTGGTCACGATCGCGAGGTTGGCCACCTTGTGCGCCGGGTCGATGGTCGCGACCTGGTTGGGCAGCAGCACGCTGACCAGGCCGGAGTAGGTCGCGAAGAGCACCAGGGAGGTGATCGCGAGCGAGGGGAGCAGGCCGCGGCGGGCGAGCGGGCTGACGGTGCCCGCGGTGTCCACCGCGTCGGTGTCGGTCACCGCGGCTTGGGCTGCGGAGAGGGGCGCTGGTTCGGGGGAGCTCGATGACATCGTCGTCACGGTCGGTCCTTTCGAGGGTGTGATTACCCGCGTAAGCATGACGCATCCGCGCGATTAATTCAAGCGTCGAATCAAATCGTGGGGGAGGGCGCCGGACTGGGGGTCAACGCGAGGGGGTCGTCGAGGAGGGCGTCGCGGGCGACGCGCGCGGCGCCGAGCAGGGCCGCATCCTCGCCCAACCGCCCGGGGACCACGGCGATCGCCGCCGTCGCCGCGATCGCCGGCCCGTCCTGCGCGAACGCGTCGGCGATGGACTCCGCCAGCTCGCTCCAGTACCCGCCCAGCACGACGACCTCCGGGTCGACGGTCATCGCCACGATGCGGAGCGCGTGCGCGATCCACGGAAGTGCGGCCTCCCACGCGGCGCTCGCCCGGGCCTCCCCGCCCTGGATGCGGGCGACCAGCTCGCGCAGCGCCTCCGTCAGCCCGCGCTCGGCGACCTCGGCGGTGAGTCCGGCCTCGGCCAGCACCACGTCCGGCCCTGCGACGGTGACGAGGCAGCCGCGCTGACCGCACAGACAACGAACACCGTGTGGATCGACCGAGATGTGGCCGAACGCGCCCGCGAAGCCGTGCGCGCCGGCGACGAGCGCACCCTCCGCGACGACCGCGCCGCCGATTCCCGAGTTGCTCTTGGCGTAGACCAGGTCGCGGATTGCCGAGCCGGCGGCCTCCAGCTCCGCGAGCTCGGCCAGCGCGGCGACTGTGCCGTCGCTCGCCAGCGTGGCGGGCGGCAGCTCCGGGACCCGTCGCCGGAGCTCACCGAGCACGTCGACCTCGCCCCACTCGAGGTCGGTGTCGGCCACCACCACGGGAGGCGTGCCGCCGATCGGGGCGAACACCACCACGGTCAGGTCCACTACCCGCCGTCCGAGTCCGGCGGCCGCGTCGAGCGTGCGGGCCAGCACGCGGGCGAGCACGTCGAGCACCCGCCCGGGGTCGCCCATCGGCCGGCCGTGGTGCTCGGACGCCCGGAACAGCGCGCGGCCGTCCACCGCGGTGAGGACGGCGGTCGCCTGGTCGGCGTCGAGCTGGAGGACGAGGAGGGCGACGTGGTCGGCCGCCAGGCGCAGCAGAGTGAGCGGGCGGCCACGGGAGGCGGACCCGTGCGGCGCGGCCTCCGGCTCCTCCGACTCGCGCACGACCCCGGCCTCCACCAGCGCGGCGACGAGCGCGGTCACGGAGCCGCGGGCGAGCCCGGTGGCGTCGGCGAGCTGGCTGCGTGACTGCGGGCCCCGATGTGCGAGCCGGTGCGCGACGAGCGCCAGGTTGTGGCGGCGCACGTCGGCCGAGACCAGGGAGCCGGACGGGGAGGACGCCATGCCGACAGCTTCGCACACGGGCGACCGGACGAGTCCGCAGCGGCCCGCATCCCGCCTAGGCTGGAGGCATGCTCCTCGCCATCGACACCTCCGCGGGCACGAGTGTCGCCGTGGTCGACCGTGACGGCGGCATCCTCGCCGAAGTGACGGAGCCGGACACTATGCGGCACGCCGAGGTGATCGGCGACCTCATCGCCGCGGCGCTCGACGCCTCCGGCACGCGCCCGGACGCGCTGTCCGGCGTCGTGGCGGGGATGGGTCCCGGTCCGTTCACCGGCCTGCGGGTCGGCATCGCGGCCGCGACCGCCTTCGCGTTCGGCGCCGGACGCCCGCTCGTCCCCGTCGTCAGCCACGACGCGGTGGCGTACGAGCGCTATCTCGCCGGCCACGCGGGTCCGCTCCTGGTCGTGACCGACGCGCGCCGCCGCGAACGCTACTGGACGGCGTTCTCGGGCGTGGACGAGCACGGCCTTCCGGTCCGCGTCGACGGCCCCGGCCTGGACAAGCCGGACGCGCTGCCGCATCCCGACCTGCCCCGCGAAGAAGCCGCCACCGTCTCCGCCGGACTGCTCGGGATGATCGCCGAGCTGCGCTTCGCCGCGGGACTCCCGTTCGATCGCAACGAGCCGCTGTACCTGCGCTCGCCGGATGTCACGCTCTCGGCCGGCCCGAAGCGGGTGAGCGCGTGAGCGAGCCGAGGCCCAGCGCGCCATCGTGGCAGCTCCGCCGCGCCACCGAGGCGGACGTCGACGCGATCATGGTGCTGGAGCGCGCGACTTTCGTCACGGACGCCTGGTCGGAGCAGTCGATGCGCTCCGAGGTGACCGGAGCCCACGGGTACTACCTGGTCGCCGTCGGGCTGGACGACCCGGACCGCATCGACGGCTACGCCGGCCTGCTCGCCCCGCGCGGCGCGGGCGAGGGCGACATCCAGACCATCGCCGTGGCGCCGCGCGCGCGGCGCCACGGCCTCGGGCGCGCCCTCATGCTCGCCCTCATCGGGGAGGCGCGGAACCGCGGCGCCCGGGAGGTGTTCCTGGAAGTGCGCGCCGACAACCCGGGCGCCCAGACCCTCTACCGCACGCTCGGCTTCGAGGAGATCGGCGTGCGCCCGCGCTACTACCAGCCGGACGGGGTGGACGCGATCGTGATGCGCCTGACCGTCCCGACCCCGGAGACTACGATCGCATGAACGACGCTCAGCACGGATCGCACGGCGAGGGGCCGCTCGTCCTCGGCATCGAGACCTCCTGCGACGAGACCGGCGTCGGAATCGTGCGCGGCACGACGCTGCTCTCCAACACGATCGCCTCCTCGATGGAGGAGCACGCCCGGTACGGCGGCGTCGTCCCGGAGGTCGCGGCGCGCGCCCACCTGGAGGCGCTCACCCCGACGCTGCGCACCGCCGTCGCCGACGCCGGGATCGAGCTCGCCGACGTCGACGCCATCGCCGTGACGAGCGGGCCGGGGCTGTCCGGTGCGCTCATGGTAGGGGTCGGCGCCGCGAAGGCGCTCGCCCTGTCGCTCGGCAAGCCGCTGTACGCCGTCAACCACCTGGTCGGGCACGTCGGGGCGGACGTCCTGGACGCGGCGGGAGGCCCGGGCCACCCGGTCGAGGTGCCGACCGTCGCGCTGCTGGTCTCCGGCGGCCACACCTCGCTCCTGCTCGTGCGCGACCTGGTCTCCGACGTGGAGCTGCTGGGCGAGACGATCGACGACGCTGCGGGCGAGGCGTTCGACAAGGTGGCCCGCGTGCTCGGCCTCCCGTATCCCGGCGGCCCGCAGATCGACCGCGTCGCCGCGGACGGCGACCCGCGCGCCATCCGGTTCCCGCGCGGGCTGACCAAGCCGAAGGACCTGGAGCGGCACCGCTACGACTTCTCCTTCTCCGGCCTGAAGACCGCAGTCGCGCGCTGGGTCGAGCAGCGCCAGGACGCCGGCGAGGAGGTGCCGGTCGCCGATGTCGCCGCCTCGTTCCGGGAGGCCGTGGCGGATGTGCTGATCACCAAGGCGATCGCCGCGTGTCTCGACCACGACGTCCCGCGTCTGCTGCTCGGCGGCGGCGTCGTCGCGAACGCGCGGGTACGTCAGCTCGCGGTGCAGCGGGCGGCCGAGGCGGGGGTGGCCCTGCGGATCCCGGCCCTCTCGCTGTGCACCGACAACGGCGCGATGATCGCGGCGCTCGGCGCGCAGCTGATCATGGCCGGCCGTGCGCCGAGCCGGCTGGATTTCGGCGCGGACTCCACGCTTCCCGTCACGGACATCCAGGTCGCGGAGGTCTGAGCCGGCCGGGAGATGTGCATGCGTTGACACGCTGTCCGCCCACTGAGACGATGGATTCAGTACAGACATTTCTCAGGAACTCACCAGAGAAGGAGATGGGCAGCATGTCCGATCCGAACACCCCCTCCGGCGCCCCGGAGCCCGAAGGGACGGACGGCAGCACGCCGGCCCAGCCGGTTCCGCCGTCCTCCGACATCCCGCCCGCGGCGGCGCCCGACGGCGTCCCGCCGACGCCTCCGGTCGCACCTCCCGCGCCTCCCGCGCAGCCGGCCGCTCCCGGGTACGGCGCGCCGCAGCAGCCGTACGGGCAGCAGCCCTATGGACAGCAGCCGCAGCAGCCGTATGGTCAGCAGCCGTACGGCCAGCAGCCGCAGCAGCCCTATGGTCAGCAGCCGTACGGCCAGCAGCCCTACGGTCAGCAGCCCGGCCAGCCCGGTTACGGTCAGCCCGCCTACGGCCAGCCCGCGCCCGGTTACGCGCAGCCCTACGCGACGGCGCCCGCGACCAAGTCGCCGATCCTCAGCATCCTGTCGCTCGTCGGCGGCATCGCGGGCATCGTCCTGAACCTCGCGTTCGGGATCGGCGCGGTTTTCGGCGTCGCCGCCATCGTCCTCGGCTTCATCGGCCGCACCAGGGAGCCGCAGGCCAAGGGATTCTGGCTCACCGGGATCATCCTGGGATTCGTGTCGGTCGCCATCGCGATCATCTTCTGGATCTTCTGGGGGATCTTCCTGGCCAGCCTCTCGAACACGTACCGGTACTGACCGGGTTCAGAGGCGCTCGGCGAGCAACGCCGTGTGACGTCCTGCGACCCTGGTCAGGATCAGGGTCGCAGGACGGTCGCCCGAAAGCTTGAGGCGCGTCCGGAGCGCGGCGGGGTCGACGTCCACGCCGCGCTTCTTGATCTCCAGCGTGCCGATCCCGCGTGAGCGCAGCGCCTTCTTGAGGTCCTTCTCGGCGAACGGCAGGGTCTCCAGGATGCGGAAGCCCGCCGCGAACGGCGTCGGCACCGGCTCGTCGGCCGTGATGTAGGCGATGCCGTCGCCGAGCATCCGTCCGTCGATCCGCCGGGCGAGGTCCCCGATCAGGCGCGCGCGGATGACCGCGCCGTCCGGCTCGTAGAGGTACTCGCCGAGCTCGCCGGTCTCGGCGTCCTCGCTGTCGGCCTCGGCCGTGAGCTCGTTCGCCTCGTCGCCGCGCAGCACCAGGGCCGCGCGCCGGATGCCCGTGCGGGCGAGCGCGCCGAACCAGAGCCCGAGCTCGACCACCTGCCCGTCGGCGGACACCCACTGGGCCTCCGCGGTCGACGGGATGAGGTCGCGGTCGAAGCCGGGGCCGAGCTTCAGCCCGACCGAGCGGCCGGTCGCGAGCTCGTACGCGAAGCCGAGCGACGGCGTGTAGTCGTCGGGATCGGTCAGCCGGTCGGTGTCCGTGTGGCCGGCCGTGCGCCGGGCCGGGTCGAGGAAGACGCCGTCGATCTCCCGGAGGCTGACATCCTCGGCGCGCCGGTGCTCGACCGTCGCGGACGGGAACGGCGCGAGGTTGAAGGCGGCGATCGCGGCCGTGACCTCGTCGGCGTCGACCGCCAGAACCTCCAGCTCCAGCGCGGCGAGGGCGAGCGCGTCGCCGCCGATGCCGCAGCCGAGGTCCGCGACGCGGGTCAGTCCGGCCGCCCGGAACCGGCCGGCGTGGCGTGCCGCGACCGACAGGCGCGTCGCCTGCTCCAGCCCCGCCTCGGTGAAGAGCATCCGGGAGGCGAACTCGCCGAACTTGCCGACCGCCTTCTTGCGCAGCTTCGCCTGCGTCAGCACCGCCGCCACCAGTCCGGGGGAGTGGCCCTGCTTGCGGAGGTCGGTGACCATCGCGAGCACGTCCTTCTCGGACCGGTACGGGGGCAGCGAGTCGAGCAGTCGGAGGCCTTCGGGGCTCAGCAGCTCGACGAGTTCGGACCGGTCCATGTGGACCACGCTACCTTCTGGCACTCACGTTGCGGGACTGCTAACGCACCCCCTAGACTCGTGTTAGCACTCTCCGTGCGAGTTTGCTAACGCAAGCCGCGCAACGCATTGAGTTCGCAAAGACTGAGTTCACCAAAGAAAGAGGTCAACCGTGTCGGTCTCCATCAAGCCGCTCGAAGATCGCATCGTCATCAAGCAGGTCGAGGCTGAGCAGACCACTGCCTCCGGTCTGGTCATCCCCGACACCGCCAAGGAGAAGCCCCAGGAGGGCGAGGTCGTCGCCGTCGGACCGGGCCGTATCGACGACAATGGCAACCGCGTTCCGCTCGACGTCGCCGTCGGCGACAAGGTGATCTACTCCAAGTACGGGGGCACCGAGGTCAAGTTCGGCGGCGAGGACTACCTGGTCCTTTCGGCTCGCGACGTCCTCGCGGTCGTCGTTCGCTGACGCACCTTCTTTCGGCCGAGGCCCGGGCGCTGCTGCGCCCGGGCCTTCGTCGTCCCCGCGGGCTGCGTAAGGCCTCCACCGGGTCGGTCCCTGTCCCCGGTTCGGAGTAGTGTCGTGGGAGTGCCGCAGCCCCTCTCCGAACACCGCAGGTCCGGCCTGACCTACGCGATCTCCGCCTACGTCCTCTGGGGAATCCTCCCCATCTACTTCCTGGCGCTCGCGCCGACCACCGCCTGGGAGATCGTCGCCTGGCGGGTGCTCTTCTCGCTGGTGTTCTGCGCGATCGCGCTCACCGTGACGCGCGCCTGGCGCACGTTCGGCGCCCTGTTGAAGGACCGCAGGGTCCTGTTCACGATGGGCCTCGCCGGCGCGCTCATCTACGTCAACTGGCAGACCTATGTGCTGGCCACGGTCAGCGGGCACGTCGTGGAGGCCGCCCTCGGCTACTTCATCAACCCGATCGTGACGGTGTTCCTCGGTGTGATCGTCCAGCGCGAGCGCCTCCGGGTCGCCCAGTGGGTGGCGGTCGGCGTCAGCGTGATCGCCGTGGTCGTGCTCGCGGTCGGTTACGGGCAGGTCCCGTGGATCGCGCTCATCCTGGCGTTCTCGTTCGGCTTCTACGGCCTCATCAAGAAGCGCGTCGGCGGCCGGGTCGACGCTGTCTCCGGGCTGACGCTGGAGACCATGTGGCTGACCCCGGTCGCGATCGTGCAGCTCGTGGTCGTGAGCCTCACGGTCGGCCTGACGATCGGCAGCGACGGCCCCTGGCACTCGGTACTGCTCGTCGGCGCGGGCGTGATCACCGCCGTGCCGCTGCTGTTCTTCGCCGCGGCCTCCCGGCGCCTGCCGCTGGTCTACATGGGCTTCATCCAGTACTTCGCGCCGTTCATCCAGTTCGTCGTCGGCGTCGCAGTGCTGAACGAGGCGATGCCGCCTGAGCGCTGGATCGGCTTCGCGATCGTCTGGCTCGCCCTCGCCATCCTCAGCGTCGACATGATCGTGGCGGCCCGGCAGGGGAAGAAGCAGGCCGAGCTCGATCTCGCGACGGTGGAGTAGGGCGCTATCTCATAATGACCGGCGCGACTTTTATGAGCTAAGGCCTTAGCTCATAAAAAGAGGCGCCGTGACGCTCCCCGCCGCGGAATAACCGCCCAGCTTGTGCCGTTACGATGAGACATCCACAACTCGCGCGACCTTGATAGGGGTGAAATGGACCAGGCGGATCCGTTCGGATTCATCGGTTTGACCTACGACGACGTCATGCTCCTTCCCGGGCACACCGACGTCATCCCGAGTGAGGCGGACACCTCGACTCGCCTGACCAAGCGGATCAGCATGGCGACCCCGCTCCTCTCCAGCGCCATGGACACCGTGACCGAGTCGCGCATGGCCGTCGCCATGGCCCGGCACGGCGGCATCGGCATCATCCACCGCAACCTGTCCATCGAGGATCAGGCCACCAACGTCGACAAGGTGAAGCGTTCCGAGTCGGGCATGATCACCAACCCGGTGACCACCACCCCGGACGCCACCGTCGAGGAGGTCGACCTCCTCTGCGGGCAGTTCCGCGTCTCCGGGCTCCCGGTGGTAGAGGGCGACGGCAAGCTCGTCGGCATCATCACCAACCGCGACATGCGCTTCGTCTCCCCGTTCGAGCGGTCCACCACCCTCGTGCGCGACGTGATGACCCGCATGCCGCTGATCACCGCGCCGGTCGGCATCGACCCGGACTCCGCGGTCGCCATCTTCGCCGAGCACAAGATCGAGAAGCTCCCGCTCGTGGACGCCGACGGCCGGCTCCGCGGGCTCATCACCGTCAAGGACTTCGACAAGAGCGAGAAGTACCCGTTCGCCACCAAGGACGACGAGGGCCGCCTCCGCGTCGGCGCCGCGATCGGCTTCTTCGGCGACGCCTGGGACCGCGCGATGACGCTGGTCGACGCGGGCGTGGACGTCATCGTCGTGGACACCGCCAACGGCGACTCCGCGGGTGTGCTCGACATCATCCACCGGCTCAAGCACGAGCCGCGCGCCTCGCACGTGGATGTCATCGGCGGCAACGTCGCGACCCGCTCCGGCGCGCAGGCGCTCATCGACGCGGGTGCGGACGCCATCAAGGTCGGCGTCGGGCCGGGCTCGATCTGCACCACCCGCGTCGTCGCCGGCGTCGGCGTGCCGCAGGTGACCGCGGTCTACGAGGCCTCGCTGGCCGCGCGTGCGGCGGACGTCCCGCTCATCGCCGACGGCGGCCTCCAGTACTCGGGCGACATCGCCAAGGCGCTGGTCGCGGGCGCCGAGAGCGTGATGCTCGGCTCGCTGCTGGCCGGCACCGCCGAGTCGCCCGGCGACCTGGTGTTCGTCAACGGCAAGCAGTTCAAGAACTACCGTGGCATGGGGTCGCTCGGCGCCCTCCAGACCCGCGGCAAGAAGACCTCGTATTCGCGCGACCGCTACTTCCAGGCCGACGTCCCGAGCGACGAGCAGCTCATCGCCGAGGGCATCGAGGGCCAGGTCCCGTACCGCGGCCCGCTGTCCGCGGTGGCGTACCAGCTCGTCGGCGGCCTCCGCCAGTCGATGTTCTACGTCGGCGCCCGCACCATCCCGGAGCTGAAGGAGCGCGGCCGGTTCGTCCGCATCACCGCCGCCGGGCTCAAGGAGTCGCACCCGCACGACATCCAGATGGTCGTGGAGGCGCCCAACTACCGCCGCTGATCCGCTGTCGTTTCGAAACCGCCGCCCACCTTCTCGTGGGCGGCGGTTTCGTCTAGGCTGGAAGGCTTTGTCCACAGCACGACAGGAACCAGCCATGGGTCACATCGACGTCTCCGGCGTCTCGTACACACTCGCCGACGGCCGCCCGCTCCTGGATGACGTGTCGTTCCGGGTCGGGGACGGCAGCGTCTCCGCGCTGATCGGCGCGAACGGCGCGGGCAAGTCGACGCTGCTGCGGATCATCCGCGGCGAGCTGCGGCCGGACAGCGGCGGCGTCGTGATCGACGGCGGCCTCGGCGTGATGGACCAGTTCGTCGGCCACGTCCGCGACGACCGGACCGTGCGCGACCTCCTCGTGCTCGTCGCGCCCGCCGCCGTCCGCCGGGCGTCGGAGGCACTCGCCGCCGCCGAGGAGGCGATCATCGAGCGCGACGAGACGGACACCCAGCTCCGCTACGCGACCGCGCTCACCGAGTACGCGGACGCCGGCGGCTACGACCAGGAGGTCGTCTGGGACCACTGCACCGTCGCCGCCCTCGGCCTCCCGTTCGAGCGCGCCCAGTACCGCAGCGTACGGAGCCTGTCCGGCGGCGAGCAGAAGCGGCTGGTCCTGGAGGCGCTGCTGCGCGGTCCGGAGCAGGTGCTGCTGCTGGACGAGCCGGACAACTACCTCGACGTCCCCGCCAAGCGCTGGCTGGAGGAGCAGCTCCGCTCGACGCCGAAGACCGTGCTCCTGGTCTCCCACGACCGCGAGCTGCTGGCGCGCGCCGCCGACCGGATCGTCACCCTGGAGCTCGGCGGCGCGGGCAACACCGCCTGGACACACGGCGGCGGGTTCGATGGCTACCACGCCGCCCGCGAGGAGCGGATGGCGCGGCTGGAGGAGCTGCGCCGGCGCTGGGACGAGGAGCACGCCAAGCTGAAGGCCCTGGTGCTGCGCTTCAAGGAGAAGGCGAAGTACAACAGCGACCTCGCCTCGGCCTACCAGGCCGCCCAGACCCGGCTCGCCAAGTTCGAGCAGGCCGGGCCGCCGCAGGAGCGCCCGCGCGAGCAGAACGTCCGGATGCGCCTGACCGGCTCCCGCACGGGGCGACGGGTGATCGAGTGCGACGGCCTGGAGCTGACCGGTCTGATGCGTCCGTTCGACCTGGAGGTCTGGTTCGGCGAGCGCATCGCCGTCCTCGGCTCGAACGGGTCGGGCAAGTCGCACTTCCTGCGTCTCCTCGCCGCCGGAGGGAGCGATCCCGACCCGTCGGCCGGTCACCTCGCCTCCGCAGAGGTGGCGGGTGCGCCGGTGCCGCATTCCGGCGTCGCGAAGCTCGGCGCCCGGGTGGCTCCCGGCCTGTTCGCCCAGGCGCACGAGCATCCCGAGCTGGTGGGGCGGACCCTCCTGGACATCCTGCACCGCGGCGACGACCGCCGCGCGGGCATGCCTCGGGAGGCCGCCAGCCGCGTCCTCGACCGCTACGGCCTCGCCGCGTCGGCCGAGCAGACGTTCGAGTCGCTGTCGGGAGGTCAGCAGGCGCGCCTCCAGATCCTGCTGCTGGAGCTGTCGGGCGCGACGCTCCTGCTGCTCGACGAGCCGACGGACAACCTGGACCTGGTGTCGGCGGAGGCCCTGGAGGACGGGCTCGCGGGATACGAGGGGACCGTCGTCGCGGTGACGCACGACCGGTGGTTCGCGCGCGGGTTCGACCGGTACCTCGTGTTCGGGGCGGACGGGAACGTGTACGAGGCGGGGGAGCCGGTATGGGATGAGAAGCGGGTGGAGCGGGTGCGGTGAGGGTGCGCCCCCTCGGCGGGAGGAGGAGGGGGTCAGCGGAGGCGCGCGATCCGCTCCACCGCCTCCGTCAGCACCTCGGGCGAGCACGCGATGTTGACCCGCGCGAACCCCGCCCCCTCGCGCCCGAAGTCCAGTCCGCGCACCAGCGCCACCCGCGCCTCCTCCAGAATGCGTGCCGCCGGCTCGTCGCCCCAGCCGAGCCCCCGGAAGTCGACCCATGCCAGGTAGCTCGCGTGCGGCTCGCGGTACACGGCCTCCGGGAGGTGCGTCGCCAGCAGCCGCCCCAGGAGCGCGCGATTGGCCTCGATCGACTCCAGCGTCCCGGCCAGCCACTCCCGGCTCTCGTCGAACGCCGCCTCCGTCGCGATGCGGCCGAGCAGGCTCGTGCGCACCTCCACCTCCACCGGGAGGGCGTGGAGCTGCGCCGCGCGCGACGGCGACGCCGCGACCATCAGTGCGCACTTCACCCCGGCGAGGTTCCACGCCTTGCTCGCCGAGTGCGCGGCGACACCGACGCGGCGGGCGTCGTCCGACACCGACAGGAACGGCGTGAAGGTCGCGTCCGTGTGGGTCAGCGGCGCGTGGATCTCGTCGCTCACCACGGCCACGTCGTAGCGCGCGGCCAGCGCTGCCACGGCCTGCAGGACGGGCCGGGGATGGACGAGGCCGAGCGGGTTGTGCGGGTGGCAGAGCAGGAACGAGCGGGCGCCGGCGGCGAAGGCGCGCTCCAGGCCGTCGAGGTCGAGGGACCACGTCGTGCCGTCGTCCAGGAGCGGGACCTCCTCGACCACGCCGCCCGCTTCCGGGATGAACTCGTAGAACGGCGGGTAGACCGGCGGCGTGATGACCACCCGGTCGCCCGGCGCGATCAGCATGCGCAGCGCCTCCACGATGACCACGCTGACGTCCGTCGTCGTCAGGACGGAGCCGGGGTCGACCTCCCACCCCCAGGTGTCGTGCGCGAAGCGGGCGAAGGCGCTCTTGGCGTGGTCGTCCTCGCCGATGTAGCCGGTGTCGCCGCGGTCGATCGCGGCGTGCAGGGCGGCGGCGATCGGCGGGGCCAGCGGGTAGTCCGTCTCGGCCACGAACAGCGGGAGCACGTCGTCCGGATACAGACTCCACTTCTCGCTGGTGCGCTGGCGGAGGCGGGCGAGAGGCTCGGCGTCGACGGTCACCCTGACTACTCTGCCAGTGCCGCGCCATAGACTGAACCCGTGAGTATGGAGATTGAGATCGGGCGGGCCAAGCGTGCCCGCCGCGTGTACGCCTTCGACGACGTCGCGGTGGTGCCCAGCCGGCGCACGCGCGACCCCGAGGACGTCTCGGTCGCCTGGACCATCGACGCGTACCAGTTCAACATCCCGTTCCTGGCCGCCCCGATGGACTCGGTGGTCTCGCCGACCACCGCGATCATGATGGGCCAGCTCGGCGGGCTCGGCGTCCTCGACCTGGAGGGCGTCTGGACCCGCTACGAGGACCCGGAGCCGCTGCTCGCCGAGATCCGCGAGCTGCCCGCCGACAAGGCGACCCGGCGCATGCAGGAGATCTACTCGGAGCCGATCAAACCCGAGCTGGTCACCCGCCGGCTCGCCGAGATCCGGGAGGGCGGCGTCACCGTCGCCGGCGCGCTCTCGCCGCAGCGCACCCAGGAGCTGTACCAGACCGTCGTGGAGGCGGGCGTCGACTTGTTCGTCATCCGCGGCACGACCGTCTCGGCCGAGCACGTCTCGAAGAACGTCGAGCCCCTCAACCTCAAGAAGTTCATCTACGAGCTCGACGTCCCCGTGATCGTCGGCGGCGCCGCGACTTACACGGCCGCACTGCACCTCATGCGCACCGGTGCGGCCGGTGTGCTCGTCGGCTTCGGCGGAGGCGCGGCCTCCACCACCCGCTCCACCCTCGGCATCCACGCCCCGATGGCCACGGCCGTCGCGGACGTCGCCGGCGCCCGCCGCGACTACATGGACGAGTCGGGCGGCCGGTACGTGCACGTCATCGCCGACGGCGGCCTCGGCAGCTCGGGTGACATCGTCAAGGCCATCGCCTGCGGCGCCGACGCCGTCATGCTCGGCACCACGCTCGCGCGCGCCACCGACGCGCCCGGCGGCGGCTGGCACTGGGGCGCGGAGGCGCACCACCCGCAGCTTCCGCGTGGCAACCGGGTCGCGGTCGGCCAGGTCGCGCCGCTCGAGGAGGTCCTGTACGGACCGGCGCCGGTCGCGGAGGGAACTGCGAATCTGGTGGGGGCCTTGCGCAGGAGCATGGCAACGACGGGATACTCGGACTTGAAGGAGTTCCAGCGCGTCGAGGTCGTGGTCGCGCCGTACCAATCGCATTAGGTCCTGGCCGAAGGCGGCCGGGGAGGAGGAAACGATGGCGACAACATCCCCGTCCGGCACCACCGCGCGGTCGACGGCGGTGGGCTACCCCTCACGCCTCGGTCCCGCCGAGCGCGCCGCCGCGATCCAGGCCCTCAAGGACACCGAGCTCGACATCCTCGTCGTCGGCGGTGGCATCGTCGGCGTGGGCAGCGCGGTCGACGCGGTCACCCGCGGGCTGAGCGTCGGCCTGGTGGAGGCACGCGACTTCGCGTCCGGCACCTCCAGCCGGTCGTCCAAGCTGGTCCACGGCGGCATCCGCTACCTGGAGCAGCTCGACTTCGGGCTGGTGCGGGAGGCGCTGATCGAGCGCGGCCTCCTGCTGCAGCGGATCGCCCCGCACCTGGTCAAACCGGTCCGGTTCCTCTACCCGCTGCACAAGCACGTGTGGGAGCGCTTCTACATCGGCGCCGGCATGATGCTGTACGACATCTTCTCCTACAGCGGCCTCCGCCCGCCGGGGGTGCCGCACCACCGCCACCTCAGCCGGCGTCAGGTGCTCAAGGCCATCCCGAGCATGTCGCCGAGCGCGCTGGTCGGCGGCATCACGTACTACGACGCGCAGGTCGACGACGCCCGTTACACGGCGACACTGGCGCGCACGGCGGCCCACTACGGCGCCCACATCGCGCCGCGCGTCCGCGTGGAGGGCTTCCTCAAGGTCGGCGAGCGGGTCGTCGGCGTGCAGGCGGTCGACCAGGAGACCGGCGAGCGCTTCGAGATCCGCGCCAAGCAGGTCGTCAACGCCACCGGCGTGTGGACGGACGACACCCAGTCGATGGTGGGGGAGCGCGGCCAGTTCAAGGTCCGCGCGTCGAAGGGCATCCACCTGGTGGTGCCGCGCGACCGCTTCCAGTCGAAGATGGGCCTCATCCTGCGCACCGAGAAGAGCGTGCTCTTCGTCATCCCGTGGGGACGGCACTGGCTGATCGGCACGACCGACACCGACTGGCACCTCGACAAGGCGCACCCGGCGGCGACGGCGGCCGACATCGACTACCTGCTCGCGCACGTCAACCAGGTGCTCAACGTGCCGCTGACCCGGGAGGACGTGGAGGGCGTCTACGCCGGCCTGCGCCCGCTGCTGGCGGGCGAGTCGGAGGAGACCTCCAAGCTGTCCCGCGAGCACCTGGTGGCGCACTCGGTGCCCGGCCTGGTCGTGATCGCCGGCGGCAAGTGGACGACGTACCGGGTGATGGCGAAGGACGCGATCGACGCCGCGGTGTCGGCGCTCGACGGCAAGATCCCGGCCAGCACGACGATGGAGATCCCGCTCGTCGGCGCGGAGGGCTACCAGGCCGCGTGGAACCGGCGCGGCCGCATCGCGAGCGAGTCCGGCCTCCACCCGGCGCGCGTGGAGCACCTGCTCAACCGGTACGGCACGATGACGGAGGACATCCTCGCCCTGGTCCGCGAGGATCCGTCGCTGGCCCAGCCGCTGCCCGGAGCCGACGACTACATCGGCGCGGAGGTCGTCTACGCGGCCAGCCACGAGGGCGCCCTCCACCTGGAGGACGTGCTCGCCCGCCGCACCCGCATCTCGATCGAGGCCTGGGACCGCGGCGTCTCGGCGGCGCCCGTCGCGGCGTCGCTGATGGCCGGGGTGCTCGGCTGGGACTCCGGACGCGAGGAGCGCGAGGTGCAGACCTACCTGAAGCGGGTCGCGGCCGAGCGCGCCAGCCAGCAGCAGCCGGACGACGAGTCGGCCGACCGGGTGCGGCTGGAGGCGCCGGACATCGTGGACGTGGACGCCGCGGCGGCGAAGGCCGGGGCGGTCACGCGCACGGCCAAGGCGGCGTCGGCGAAGACCCCGGCGGCGAAGGCGGCGGCTAGCAAGGCTGCGGACGCGCCTCCGAAGGAGGAGTGAACTCGGTCAGCGATAGATCTCGCGCCGGTGGCCGGCATCGACCACGACAACCGTCAAGATGCCGTCCTCGATGCGGTACAGCACGCGATAGTCGCCAGAACGGACGCGCCACTCGACGCGGCCGGTGAGCTTCTTCGACGCGGGAGGACGAGGATCGTCGCCGAGGAGCTCGATGACCGCCTGAACCCGGCGCTTGCCTTCGGGCGGGAGCTTCTTGATGGAACGGATCGCTGCGGGGAGGAGCTGGACGGCGTAGGTCACGCGAGTCCGAGCTCGCGCTTGACGTCCTCCCACGGGACAGGCGTCTCCCGCAGACGTTCCGTCTCCTCCCATGCCGCATCCACGGCGCGGATGTCGGCGAGCTCCTCGGCGTCCTCCAAGAGGTGCTTGAGCTGGTCGGCGTCGACGATCGCGGCCACTGCGCGCTCGCGGCGCGTCAGATAAACCGGCTCGGCGTGCGACTCGTCGATGAGCGACGACAGCCGTGCGCGGGCCTCGGAGATGGCGATCTGGTTCATGAGGCCGACGATATCACTCATTTTGTACATTCTGGCGCAATACGTGCATTTTGTACGATCGCCCGCCTGTCTCCGGTAGGCTGTAACCCAGTGCCCGCGACGGATGGAGACGGAAAATGGTTGACGTTCGACGGGTCAAACTGCCCGGGGTCGGGGTGTTGCACACCTTCGTGACGGACGACGGAGGGAAGGTCGGCGTCATCGCCCACCGCTCCGGGCACAGCGACCTGATCACGTTCTCCGATCACGAGGACGGCGCCGACGTGACCAAGGTCTCGCTGCGCCTCAGCGAGGACGAGGCGCACACGCTCGCCGAGCTCCTCGGCGGCACGCAGATCACGGAGTCGCTGACCGCGCTCGACCAGATCCCCGGGCTCAGCATCGACTGGTTCTCCGTCGACTACGAGGACTACATCGCCGGGCAGCAGCTCGGAGCGCCCGGCGACCGCGGCTTCGTCGGGCTCACCGTCGTCGCCGTCGTGCGCGGGGACTCCGCGAATCCGGCGCCCGCACCCGACTTCAAGGTCTTCCCCGGCGACACGCTCGTCGTCGCGGGCACCCCCGAGAAGGTCGCCAAGGCGTTCGCGTTCTTCCGCACCGGTCAGACCGCGCGGGCCACGTCCGACGCTCCGCCGGGAGGCTGATCCATGCATCTCGGAGAAGACCTCATCATCCTCGGCATCCTGCTGCTCGTCGCGTACGTGCTCGGACGCCTCGGCAAGCTGGTGGGGCTCCCCGCGATCCCCATCTACATGCTCGTCGGGCTGCTGGCGAGCCCGCACACCGGCTGGTTCCCGCTCGACTTCGAGAGCAACTACATCGAGCTCATCGCGGTCTTCGGGCTCATCCTGCTGCTGTTCAACCTCGGGCTGGAGTTCGACCAGGACGAGTTCTTCGGCAACTTCGGCAAGCTGGTCGTCTCCGGCGGCTCCTACATCCTCATCAACATGGGCGTCGGCCTCGCATTCGGCTTCTGGGTCGGCTGGGGCACCAGGGAGGCCCTCATCATCGCCGGGATGACGGCCACGTCATCGTCGGCGATCGTGACGAAGCTGCTCATCGAGCTGCGCCGACTCCCCAACACCGAGACGCCGATGATCCTCGGTGTGACGGTCGTGGAGGACATCTTCATCGCGATCTACCTCGCGATCGTGTCGGTGGTGCTGAGCGGCGAGACCCAGCTCTGGCCGGTGGTCGGCAAGCTGACGGTCGCGTTCCTGTTCCTGGTGGTGATGTTCACGCTCGCCCGGTTCGGCGGGAGGTACGTCTCCCGGCTGTTCCGCACGAAGGACGACGAGCTCTTCACCATCCTGTTCTTCGGGCTCGCGGTGCTGTTCGCGGGCATCGGCGAGATCCTCGGCGTCACCGACGCGATCGGGGCGTTCCTGATCGGGCTCGTACTGGGGGCGACGAAGTACCGCAACAAGATCGAGCACATCGCGATCCCGCTGCGCGACGTGTTCGCGGCGTTCTTCTTCCTCAACTTCGGGCTGGAGCTCGACCCGGCGAAGTTCCCGGCCGTCCTCGGGCCGGTGCTCATCGCGGTGGCCATGACAATCGTGCTCAACATCCTCGCCGGCCAGTTCGTCGCTTGGATCAACGGGTTCGGCGTGCAGGCGGGCATCAACACGACGGTGATCCTGCAGAACCGGGGGAGTTCGCGCTCATCCTGGCGACGCTGTCGCTCAGCGCCGGGCTGGACGCGCGCATCGTGCCGTTCGCCGGGCTCTACGTGCTGATCATGGCCGTGATCGGGCCGATCCTTGCAGCGAACTCCGAGAAGATCGGTGCGATGATTCTCCGGTCCGGATCGTCCAAGCGGCGCGACCGGCGGAAGAAGCGCGATCCCATGCTCGACGAGGAGATCGCACTCGTCGAGGCGGCCACCGCCGACCTCGACTCCGACACGCGCCGCGACGACAGGCGCGACGACACGCGCCAGGCTGTGGACCGGATCGTCGAGCAGGCCATGCAGCAGCAGGACACGACCGTCGAACGAAAGCGGGACTGACCCATCGACACCACCCCCGGCAGCCCGGCCGGCGCGCAGGCGCCGCAGGGCGGCACCACGATGCTGCAGATGATGCTGCGCCCGCGCTGGATCGGCGCCCTGCTGTTCGCGCTGGCGCTCGCCGCGGGGTTCGCCGCGCTCGGCCAGTGGCAGCTCGAACGCGCCATCGAGTCCGGCAAGGCCGTCGTGGCGCCGACCGAGACGGTGCTCCCGCTCGCGCAGGTCGCCAAGCCGAACGGGCCGATGACGGACAAGTCGGTCGGCCAGCTCGTGGAGTTCACCGGCACGTTCGTGGCCGGAGACGACCAGCTCCTGTACGACCGGATCAACTTCGGGAAGACCGGCTGGTGGGTCGTCTCCCATGTGGACGTCGACGCCGGCGGCGGCCACCGCATCGCGCTCGCCGTCGCCCGCGGCTGGGCGCCCGACGAGGCGAGCGCGAAGTCCGTCATGGCCCGGCTCGCCCAGCAGCCGGAGGAGCCGCAGAAGATCGTCGGCCGCATCCTCCCCGACGAGCAGCCGCAGGTCCCGGACGACAAGAAGAACCCGACCGCGATGAAGACCCTCGGCGTCGGCCAGCTCTACAACCTGTGGACCGGGGTGGACGGCATGGACGTCTACAACGCGTACGTGGTCGACCGGACGGCTCCCGCCGGGCTGGAGAAGATCGACTCGCCGCCGCCCATCCAGCAGACCGAGCTCAACTGGCTCAACATCTTCTACGCGGCCGAGTGGATCATCTTCGCCGGGTTCGCGATCTTCCTCTGGTACCGGCTCGTCCGCGACGCCAAGGAGCGGGAGGACGAGGAGCGCGCGCTCGCGGCCGAGGCGGCAGCGGGCGACGGCGCGAGGGCGCACGCCGGGAACGTAGAATAAATCCATGCCCCTCGCTCCCAAGCTCGAAGACTTCCCGAAGATCCGCGGGGCGCTGAAGTTCTACCAGGTGTTCGCCTACGTCACCGGCATCATGCTCCTGCTGCTCTGCGTGGAGATGCTCGTGAAGTACGGCTTCGGCTACCAGCTCTTCGCGTTCAGCAACTACGGCACGCTCACTTTCGTGCCCGTCAAGACCGCGGTCGCGCCGACCGGCGTCGACCTCAGCACCGGCATCCTGATCGCCCACGGCTGGCTGTACGTCGTGTACCTGTTCTCCGACTTCCGGCTGTGGAGCCTGATGCGCTGGCCGTTCTCGAAGTTCGTCACCATCGCCCTCGGCGGCGTCATCCCCTTCCTGTCCTTCTTCGTGGAGGCCAGGATCACCAAGCAGGTCAAGAGCTATCTGGCCGGCCGCGAGGCCGAGGCAGCGACGTACGTGGAGGCCGCAAATTAGCACCGACGCAGTGTTCTCGGACATCCTCGGCGGGGCCGACTCGGCCGCGCCCGCAGGCCCGGTCCTGGTGGTCGACTTCGGCGCGCAGTACGCGCAGCTGATCGCCCGCCGGGTGCGCGAGGCGAACGTCTACTCCGAGATCGTGCCGCACACCGTGACGGCGGCGGAGGTCGCGGCCAAGCGGCCAGCGGGCATCGTCCTCTCCGGCGGCCCCTCCAGCGTCTACGAGGAGGGCGCGCCGCGCCTGGACGAGGCGATCTTCGAGCTCGGCGTGCCCGTGCTCGGCATCTGCTACGGCTTCCAGGTGATGGCCACGGCGCTCGGCGGCGAGGTCGCGAAGACCGGCCGCCGCGAGTACGGTTCGACCGCCGTCCGCGTCTCGGGCGCCGCGACGGACGGCGCGGGCAGCCTCCTCGACGGCCAGCCCGCCGAGCAGACCGCGTGGATGAGCCACGGCGACTCGGTCTCCCGGGCGCCGGAGGGCTTCGAGGTGCTGGCCTCCACCGACGACACCCCGGTCGCCGCGTTCGCGAACGAGGAGCGGCGCCTGTACGGCGTGCAGTGGCACCCGGAGGTCAAGCACTCGCAGTACGGCCAGGCCGTGCTCGAGAACTTCCTGCACCGCGCCGCCGGCATCCCCGCCGACTGGAACAGCGGCAACGTCATCGCCGATCAGGTCGCCGCGATCCGCGCCCAGGTGGGCACCGGACGCGTGCTGTGCGCTCTGTCCGGCGGCGTCGACTCGGCCGTCGCGGCCGCGCTCGTCCACAAGGCGGTCGGCGACCAGCTCGTCTGCGTGTTCGTGGACCACGGCCTGCTCCGCAAGGACGAGGCGCGTCAGGTCGAGGAGGACTACGTCGCCGCGACCGGCGTCCGGCTCGTGACGGTGAACGCGCAGGAGCAGTTCCTGTCCGCGCTCGCCGGCGTCTCCGACCCCGAGACCAAGCGCAAGATCATCGGCCGCGAGTTCATCCGCGTGTTCGAGAAGGCCCAGGCGGATCTGATCGCTGAGGCCGAGCATGACGGCGACCCGATCCGCTTCCTGGTACAGGGCACCCTCTACCCGGACGTGGTGGAGTCGGGCGGCGGCACCGGCACGGCCAACATCAAGAGCCATCACAATGTCGGCGGTCTCCCGGAGGACCTCCAGTTCGAGCTCGTGGAGCCGTTGCGCACCCTGTTCAAGGACGAGGTGCGCGCGATCGGCCGCGAGCTGGGGCTGCCGGAGGTCATCGTCGGCCGCCAGCCGTTCCCCGGCCCCGGCCTCGGCATCCGGATCGTCGGCGAGGTGACCCAGGAACGCCTGGACCTGCTCCGCGACGCCGACGCGATCGTGCGTGCCGAGCTGACCGCCGCCGGGCTCGACGCCGAGATCTGGCAGTGCCCCGTCGTGCTGCTCGCGGACGTCCGCTCGGTCGGCGTGATGGGCGACGGCCGCACCTACGGCCACCCGATCGTGCTGCGCCCGGTCTCCAGCGAGGACGCCATGACCGCCGACTGGACGCGCCTGCCGTACGACCTGCTGGCCACGATCTCCAACCGCATCACCAACGAGGTGGACGGCGTCAACCGCGTCGTGCTCGACGTCACGTCGAAGCCGCCGGGGACCATCGAATGGGAGTGAGACTCCCGTAGACGCGAGAAGGGCCGGGATGCTGCGACAGCATCCCGGCCCTTCTGCGTATGCCGGCTAGTTGCGGGAGATCGCGAGCAGTCGCAGGATCTCCAGGTACAGCCAGATCACGGTGACCATGATCCCGAACGCGCCGGACCAGCCGTAGACGCGCGGTGCGCGGTTCTTGACGCCGCGCTGGATGAAGTCGAAGTCGAGCACCAGCGAGTACGCGCCCATGATGACGACGACCACGCCGATGAGCACGCCGAGCGGGATGCCGAACAGCTTGACGTCGCTGCTGAGGCCGAAGGCGCTGTGCGTGACGCCGGTCCACATCAGGACCACGTTGACGAGGGAGTACGCCAGGTAGCCGAACATCGCGATCAGGAAGATCTTGGTGGCCTTGGCCGAGGCGCGGATCTTGCCCGAGGCGAACAGCGCGAGCGTCACGCCCACGACCGCGAGGGTGCCGATGACCGCCTGGATGACGATGCCCGGGTAGATCGACTCGAAGACCGCGGAGATGCCGCCGACGAAGAGGCCCTGAACGCCGGCGTAGCTCAGGATGAGCGCGGGCGACGGCTTCTTCTTGAAGATGTTGACCAGGGCGAGCACGAAGCCGACGATCGCCGCGGGGAGGGCGAGCCCCGGCACCATCCAGCCGACCACCGCGCCGGCGACGAGGAGGGCGAACGAGATCGCGCTCTTGTTGATCGTGTCCTCGATCGTCATGCGATCGGTGTCCGCGGAGGTCGCGGACGGCGCCTGATACAGCTGCTCGAGGTTCTCGGCGCTGACCGTGCCGGCCGTCGCCTGCCCGTTGTTCTGGAAGGCCGGATTCGTGGAGAATGCCGGGTTGGTGAGTGCCATGGGTTCCTCGCTACTGTCGGGGACCGCTTACGGTCTCGGTGCGTCCAACCTATCGGTTGTGTTTCTGAGAGTTCTGACAGCTTGCCATGAATCGAGTGCGGCCGCTCCGGCGCGGGCCAGCCACGCGGAGCCCACCACGATCACGCTCATGACCAGGATGGTGATCCAGCCCTGCCCGTACGTGGTCACGAACAGCGGGAGCACCAGGCTGGCGGCGATCGGCAGCAGCAGCACCGCGAAGGTCGGGAGCGGCCGGATCCGGACGAGCAGCCAGGCCGCCAGCATAATGGCGTAGCACCAGGCGAAGCCGGAGCCGCCGAGCATCAGCCAGGTGAAGCCGAGCACGGGGACGACCACGGCGACCCGCCGCCCGATCGTGGAGGGCATCACCGCCCACCCCGCCGGCTGCAGGATCGAGCCGGCCAGCAGGAACGGCAGGCTGTAGGCGGTCGTCACCAGGACGCAGGCCGTTCCGACGACGATCATCGCGAGCCCGGCGATCCACCGGCCGCGGTAGCCGCCCCAGTGCAGGTCGAGCGCGCGCGTCGGCTCGCGCCAGCCTCCGGGCGCCTCCGGGCTCACGCGGGGCGCCGGCGCGGTCGGGGTCGGGAGGCCGTCGGGGTCGGGCACACTCCGATTGTGTCACCCGCACGTGCGCACCGGAACGGCTTCGGCGCCCGGCTAGGATCACGACATGCGCGCCCGCTCCAGACCGTCCGTGATCGGCCACCGGGGCGCGCCCGGATATCGCCCGGAGCACACGCGGGCGGCGTACGAGCTGGCCTTCGCGCTCGGCGCCGACTCGGTCGAACCCGACCTGGTGGCCACCAAGGACGGCGTGCTGGTCGTGCGGCACGAGAACGAGATCTCCGGCACGACGAACGTGGCCGAGCATCCCGAGTTCGCGTCCCGCCGCACGACCAAGGAGGTCGACGGGCTGCCGCTGACCGGCTGGTTCACCGAGGACTTCACCTGGGCCGAACTGGCCACGCTGCGGGCGCGGGAGCGCGTCCCGCACCTGCGGCAGGCGAGCGCGACCTTCGACGACCGCTACCCGATCCTGCGGCTCGCGGACGTCCTGGAGGTCGTCGACGCGGCCTCCGACGCGGCGGGCAGGGCGCTCGGGATGGTGGCGGAGCTGAAGCACGCCACCTACTTCGAGGCGGCCGGGCTGCCGCTGCACGAGCTGTTCCTGGGCGAGCTCGCCGCGGCGGGCTGGTCGGAGCATCCCGGGCTCGTCGCCGAGAGCTTCGAGAAGACGGTGCTCGGGCGCCTGCACGACGGCGGCTTCCGCGGGCAGCGCGTCTACCTGCTCGAAGCGGAGGGCGCGCCGGCGGACCGCGTCGCGTCGCTGGGGGCCGCGGCGCCCGGCTACGCCTCCGACCTGACGCTGCGCGGGCTCTACGCACTCGGCTCGGCGGCGTCACCGGCGGACCGGGTGGACGGGATCAGCGTGGACGTCTCGCAGATCCTGCACTCGGGGTCGGTGGCGGTCGGCCTGTTCGGCGAGGACGAGGGCGGCGTCGACATCGGCGCGGTCACGTCCGACCTGGTCGACCTCGCGCACTCGGCCGGGCTGTTCGTGTACTGCTGGACCCTCCGGCCGGAGAACGGGATGCTGCCGGCGGAGTTCCGGAATCCCGGCCGCGACGACGAGTGGGGCGACTGGCGCCGGCTCTTCGCGATCCTGCTGCACTCGGGCGTGGACGGAGTGTTCGCGGACCATCCGGATCTCGCGGTGGCGGTGCGGGACGGGCGCTGACGCGCTGGCCGACCGGCACCGGCGACCTCGGGGCGCGTGGGCGGCTACCGGCCGCGATGACGGTGGCGGCGGCTAAAATGGCTGGAGACATGACGAGCCTTCCCGACGCCCCCTCCTCCTCTTCCGCGGTGCCCTCCTCCGTGCCGATCATCCTCGACGGCTGGGAGGGCGACGTGCGCCCCGGCGACGGCGCGGCCCAGGGGCGCGACGGCAGCGGCGGCGAACGCCGCGGGCCGAACGAGCGCCTGTTCGCCGGGCTCAACCCGCAGCAGCGCGAGGCCGCCGAGTACCGCGGTGCCGCCCTCCTCATCGTCGCGGGCGCCGGCTCGGGCAAGACCAGCGTCCTGACCCGCCGCATCGCCGGGCTCATCGAGAGCCGCGAGGCGTGGCCGAGCGAGATCCTCGCCATCACGTTCACCAACAAGGCGGCGAACGAGATGCGCGAGCGCGTCGAGCAACTGCTCGGCGGCCGGGCCCAGGGCATGTGGATCTCGACTTTCCACTCCGCGTGCGTCCGCATCCTGCGCCGGGAGGCCGAGACCATCGGCAAGACGCAGAGCTTCACGATCTACGACTCCGGCGACACCCGCGCGCTGCTGAAGCGCATCATCAAGGAACTCGACGCCGACACGCTCGGCTTCACCGTCGCCGGGACGTCCGGCCGCATCTCCAAGCTCAAGAACGAGCTGACCGACATCGAGACCTTCGCGCGCTCGGCCAACCTGAGCGACCCGCAGGAGGTGATGTTCCTCGAGATCTTCCGGCAGTACACGCGGGCGCTCCGCCGGGCCAACGCCTTCGACTTCGACGACCTCATCGCCGAGACGGTCTTCCTGTTCCGCGCCTTCCCGAAGGTGGCGGCGCTGTACCAGACGCGGTTCCGGCACATCCTCGTCGACGAGTACCAGGACACCAACCACGCGCAGTACTCGCTCATCCGCGAGCTGACCATGCCGGTCTCGCCCGACATCGCGGAGGAGATGGAGCAGCACGGCCGCAACGTGAGCAAGCTGCGCGACGTGGTCGGCGCCGTCCCGGGGGCGTCGCTGACCGTGGTCGGCGACTCGGACCAGTCCATCTACGCGTTCCGCGGCGCGGACATCCGCAACATCGTGGAGTTCGAGCGCGACTTCCCCGGCGCCAAGGTGGTGCTGCTGGAGCAGAACTACCGGTCGACGCAGAACATCCTGAGCGCGGCCAACGCCGTGATCGCGAACAACTTCGACCGCAAGGACAAGAAGCTCTGGACCGCGGTCGGGGACGGCGACAAGATCGTCGGCTATACCGGCTACTCCGGTCACGACGAGGCGCAGTTCGTCGCCGACGAGATCGAGAAGCTGCACGCCGCCGGCATGGACTACAAGGACATGGCGGTCTTCTACCGCACCAACGCCCAGACGCGTGCGCTGGAGGAGATCTTCATCCGCTCGGCGCTGCCCTACAAGGTGATGGGCGGCACCAAGTTCTACGAGCGCGCCGAGATCAAGGACTCGATGGCGTACCTGATCACGGTCGCCAACCCGGACGACACCCTGGCGCTCCGCCGCATCCTGAACACGCCCAAGCGCGGCATCGGTCCCGCGACCGAGACGCAGCTCGCGAGCTACGCGGAGGACAACGGCTTCACGTTCCGCGACGCCATGCGCGACGCCGGTTCGCTGGGCCTGGGGCCGAAGGTGACCGGCGCCATCCTGCAGCTCTCGGGGCTGCTGGACGAGGCCGCTGCGAAGATCGACCCGGCCAACCCGGCCGGCGCCGCGTCGGTCGCGGACGTGCTCACCTTCCTGCTCGACGGCAGCGGGTACCTGGAGGTGCTCCGCAAGAGCCGCGACCCGCAGGACGAGGCGCGGGCGGAGAACGTGGACGAGCTCGTCGCGGTGACCCGCGAATTCGGGCGCAACAACCCGGACGGCACGCTGGTCGACTTCCTCACCGAGGTGTCGCTGGTCGCGGCGGCGGACGAGATCGACGACTCCAGCGGCTCGGTGTCGCTGATGACGCTGCACACGGCCAAGGGTCTGGAGTACGACGCGGTGTTCCTGACGGGCATCGAGGAGGACCTCCTCCCGCACCGGATGTCGGCCAACGAGCCGGGCGGGCCTGCGGAGGAGCGGCGGCTGTTCTACGTGGGGATCACGCGCGCCAAGAAGCGGCTGTTCCTGTCGCTCGCCGTGACGCGCGCGCAGTTCGGCGAGACGGCGGTCGCGATGCCGAGCCGGTACCTGCAGGAGATCCCGGCCGACCTCATCGACTGGCGCCAGTCGCCCGGCGCCGCCAATGGTCGCGGCGGCTCCCAGTCGCGTGCGCTGAACGCGCGCCGGCCCGGGCTCGGCGGCGGCACGGCGGGACGCTGGAACGAGAGCTATCCGGTCGGCGGGAGCGCCGTGGCCGAGCGTCCGAAGGCGGAGTGGCCGAACCGGGTGACTGGCAAGGTCCGCGACAACGGCGACCTGGAGCTCGCGCCGGGCGACCGTATCCGGCACGCGGACTTCGGCGACGGCCGGGTGACCAACGTCACCGGTGAGGGCGCCAAGCGCGTCGCGCACGTCCAGTTCGAGAAGGTGGGCGCGAAGAAGCTCCTCATCAAGATCGCACCGATCGACAAGCTGTGAGGCTGAGGCTGAGGCCGAGGCAGCAGCTCGCCTCCCTGAGCGTCGAGGTCGGCTTCCGGGCCGCTGCCGCGGTCGCAGTGCCCCTGCTGGTCCTGCTCGCCGTCGGACGCCTCGACCTGGCCGCGTATGCCACGTTCGGCGCGTTCACCGCGCTGTACGGACGCAACGAGCCCTACCGGCTCCGCCTCCGAAGCGTCTCGGTGGCGGCGGTCGCGCTCCTGGCGAGCATCGCGCTCGGCGTCCTGGTCGCGGTGCTGGGCGAGCCGCTGTGGCTCGCGGCCGTGCTGCTGGTGGCCGTGGTGGTGATCGGGACGTTCTTCGCGACCGCCTTCCAGCTCCTGCCGGCGCAGCCGCTGTTCTTCGTGTTCGCGCTGCTGGTGTGCGCGGCGATCCCGACGCCCGCCGGGGCGGAGGCCTGGGGCCGGATCGGCCTCGCGGCCGCGGTCGCAGCGTTCGCGTGGCTGCTGACGATGTCGGGCTGGCTGCTGCGCCGCGCGGCCGGGGACCGGGCCGCGCGGACGGGCGCCGTGCTCCTGAAGAAGCTGCACCGCCGCCCCGGCGTCGACACGAGCGTCCTGCGCGATCGCCGCGTCTGGCTGACCGCGGCGCAGAACGCCGTCGGCGTCCTGATCGCGGGAGGCCTCGCCCTCGTCTTCGGGCTGGGCCACGCCTACTGGGCGGTGGTGAGCGTGGTCGCCGTCATCCCTCCCGCGCGCGCCGCGCACTCGATCTCCCGGTCGCTCCACCGGATCCTCGGCACCATCGGGGGCGTCGCCGTGGCGGCGCTGGTCCTGGTGTGGTCGCCGCCGGCCCTGGTGGTGATCGCGGTGATCGTGGTCTGCCAGTTCTTCGCGGAGATGCTGGTCGGCCGCCACTACGGCTCGGCCCTGCTCTTCATCACCCCGATGGCGCTCGCCGTGTCGCACCTCGCCTCTCCGGCGCCGCTCGGCACGCTGGTGGCCGACCGCGTGCTGGAGACCGTGCTGGGCGCCGCGATCGGGATCGGCCTGGTCCTGCTGGCCCGCTGGATCGAGCGATCGCGCGGGCTCGCCCGCTAGCCGCGGTCCTCCTTCAGCGACTGCCGCAACCGGGCCAGGTACAGGTCGCGCGGCCGCTGCCGGAGTCGCAGCGGGAGCCGCGGGTAGACCGCCTCCGCCAACCGCATCCGGCGCTCGAAGCCGCGCTCGATCGCGGGTGTCCACGACAGCCCGAACTGGTCCCGCACGCTCGGCGGCAGCAGCCCCGCGGTGACGATCCTGGCGTCCGGGAGGCCCGCGCGGAGCCAGAGCGGCACACCCCGCGGATGGAGGATCTGGCCGGCGACCGCCCGGGTGGCGTCCGTCACGCGGAGCCGGCCGACCATGTCGTGCCAGTAGTCCTGGAAGTCGGCCTCGGTGGCGGGCCACTCCTCCGGGCGGACCTGGAGCCCGGCTCCGGAGCGGGTCGCGTCGCGGTACAGCTCCTCTCGCGCGGCGGGGCTCAGCGGGCCGAAGACGCGCTCGCCGAGGTCGACCATCGTCGCGTAGAGGGTGGCCGCGACCCAGAGCTGCAGCTCCGGGTCGAAAGCGCTGTACGCCGGTGACGATCCGGTGGCCGCCCCGCGCACGGGAGCGTGCGCCCGGTTGACCCTCCGGCGGACCACGTCGAACTCGGCTGGCGTCGCGAAGGTCGCGGCGTAGACGAAGGTCACGGTGGCGTGGAATCGCTCCAGCATCCGGTTGGCGAAATCACTGTGCTCCACCACGCCGCGCCCCACCGCCGGGTGCGCGATCTGCAGCAGCAGCGCCCGGCCGCCACCGGCGAGGCAGAGCGCCTCGCCGGTGAGCTGGAGGTACGTGAGCTCGCCGGTCACCCCGGATCGCGACGAGCCACGGACGGCGCGGGTGCTGGTCATGCGTCCATCCTGCAACGGGAGGCCGCGTTCCGGCGACGCAGCCGCCGGCCGAGTCCGGCGGTCAGCACCGCGGAGCCGGCCGCCCCGAGGGCGACCGCCGCCGGCCAGGCCTCCGCCGCCCAGGAGCCGCCGGTGTCCGCCAGCGCAGCCGGCGCGAGCGGCGCGGGCGCGGGCTCCTCGGGCGCCGGGACCACGGGAGCCGACGCGAGCGTGATCTCCGTGGCGACGCCGAACGCCGACTGCCAGGGACGGAGCCGCTCCCCGCCGCCTCCCGCGGACAGCCGCGCCGGGTCGATCCGCTCGGCCCAGACGTAGTGCCCCGCGGCGGGAAGGGCGCACTCGGGGGTGTCGTACTCGCCCGTGCCGTCCACCGTCGTCTCCACCGTGCAGACCACCGGTGCGCCGGCGGGGACGTCGGGTGACTCCGACACAGGAGCGGGGAACGGGCCGTACAGCGTGCTCTCGACAACGGCCTCCACCGGCTCGAAGCCGTCGTCCACGGCGCGCACGCCCCAGGACGGCAGCAGCCCGTCCGCGGCGTCGACCGACACGGTGAGCCGGTCGTGGATGAGCGCGCCGGGCAGGGCCTCGGGAGCGCTCGTCATCGTCGCGACGATCGGCTGGAACGGCAGCGGCGACGGACCGGTCGTTGACGCCGCAGCGCGCGCCTCCGCGGTCGCCGGAACCGCGACGAGCACCGCCTGCGCGTCCGTGTGCGGCGCGGCGACCAGCAGCCGGTCGCCGTACGGCAGCCCGTCGAAGGAGGCCGCCGCGCTCACGGTCACGCTCGCCGCGTCGCCGGACGGCACGATCGCCACGTCCGTCCCGGTCGGGACGACGGCGTCGCCGGCGCCGTCCGCGAAGGCCGCGCCGCCGAGCGACACCCGTGCCAGGTGGGCGCCGGCAGGCAGGAGCTCGGTCCCGGAGGGCCGCACGACGGAGAGCTCGACGCGGACCCGGCCCGGCCCGGTCTCCGCCAGCTCCAGCACGGCCTCCGCCCGTACGGAGGACGAGCCGAGGCGCGCGGCCTCGTCGACCATCTCGTGCGCCCGGGCGAGGACCGGGCCGGCGTCCGATCCGGCTCGGGCCGCGAGCTCTTCCGGCGTGTGGCCGCCGAGGCCCGCGACCAGCCAGGTCGCGATCTGTCCGGCGGCGGCGGTCAGCCGGTCGTCGGTGCCGGCCCAGGTGCGGGAGATGTACGCGAGGGAGGCCGACTGCTCCGGCGTGTACCAGCCGAGCGCCGCGGCGTCCGCGTAGTCGTAGCCGTTGCCGGTGGGGCTCGGCTTGCCGGCGTTCAGGCAGAAGCCCTGGGCGCCGTCGTCGAGGCGGTAGGTGCCGAGCCACCAGCCGTCGGGGGAGAGGTAGCCGGGGCCGTGGCCGGCTCCGGTCAGCGCACGCGCGTCGGGGGACGCGACGAGCGCGTGCAGCATGCCGAGGAAGACGGCGAGGCCGGCGAGGACGAAGACGGTCACGAGGTTCGATATGCGATGTGTCATGCCCTCAACGGTCGCGGCGACGCAACGCCCGTGGGCGGCTCCGGGCGAATCCGTGGAGAGGTCGTCCTGCGCGTCCCCCTGTGGAGGAGAAACCGATTCGGGCTGTTCAGTCGGACGCGCTAAAGTTCTCACTGGCGAATTTATCTCGGCGTCGAGCTATTCTCCCGCCGGACCGCCCAGGAGATAACCGCCGGAGCGCCACGAGCGCGCCGGACATCAGCGGATTGGATAACCGTGGATCTATTCGAGTACCAGGCCAGAGACCTGTTTGAGAAGTACGGCGTCCCGGTCCTTCCGGGCATCGTCGCGGACACTCCGGAGGAGGTCCGTGCGGCCGCGGAGAAGCTGGGCGGCGTCACCGTCGTCAAGGCGCAGGTCAAGGTCGGAGGCCGTGGCAAGGCGGGCGGCGTGAAGGTCGCCAAGACGCCGGACGAGGCCGAAGAGGCCGCCAAGGCCATCCTGGGCCTGGACATCAAGGGCCACGTGGTCCGCCGGGTCATGGTCGCCGGCGGCGCCCGCATCGCCCGCGAGTTCTACTTCTCGGTGCTCCTCGACCGGGCCAACCGCTCCTACCTGTCGCTGACCAGCGTCGAGGGCGGCATGGAGATCGAGCAGCTCGCGGTCGAGAAGCCCGAGGCGCTCGCCCGCATCGAGGTCGACCCGCGCGCCGGACTCGACTCCGCCAAGGCCGTCGAGATCGCGAAGGCGGCCGGCTTCCCGGACGACCTGGTCGACAAGGTCGCGGACGTCTTCGTGAAGCTGTACGCGGTCTACACTGGCGAGGACGCCACGCTGGTCGAGGTCAACCCGCTCGTCCTCACCGAGGAGGGCGACATCATCGCCCTCGACGGCAAGGTCACCCTCGACGAGAACGCCGGGTTCCGTCACCCCGACCACGAGGCGCTGGAGGACGCGGCCGCCGCGGACCCGCTGGAGGCCAAGGCCAAGAAGGCCGACCTCAACTACGTCAAGCTCGACGGCCAGGTCGGCATCATCGGCAACGGCGCTGGACTGGTCATGTCCACGCTCGACGTCGTCTCCTACGCGGGCGAGAAGCACAAGGGCGTCAAGCCGGCGAACTTCCTCGACATCGGCGGCGGCGCGTCCGCCGAGGTCATGGCCGCCGGCCTGGATGTCATCCTCAACGACCCGCAGGTCGAGAGTGTCTTCGTCAACGTCTTCGGCGGCATCACCGCGTGCGACGCGGTCGCCAACGGCATCGTCAAGGCGCTGGAGATCCTCGGCGACGAGGCCAACAAGCCGCTCGTCGTCCGTCTCGACGGCAACAAGGTCGAGGAGGGCCGCCGCATCCTCACCGAGGCGAACCACCCGCTGGTCACCCTCGCACTCACCATGGACGAAGGCGCCGACAAGGCCGCCGAGCTGGCAGCGAAGTAAGCAAGGACGAATCAGAGAATGTCTATCTTCCTCAACAAGGACTCCAAGGTCATCGTCCAGGGCATCACCGGCGGCGAGGGCACCAAGCACACCGCGCTGATGCTGAAGGCCGGCACCCAGGTCGTCGGCGGCGTCAACGCCCGCAAGGCCGGCACCACGGTGACGCACGGCGACGTCGAGCTCCCCGTGTTCGGCACCGTCGTGGAGGCGATCGAGAAGACCGGCGCGGACGTGTCGATCATCTTCGTGCCGCCGGCGTTCGCCAAGGACGCCATGGTGGAGGCCATCGACGCCGAGATCCCGCTGCTCGTCGTCATCACCGAGGGCATCCCGGTGCAGGACTCCGCCGAGGCCTGGGCCTACGCCAAGGAGAAGGGCAACAAGACCCGGATCATCGGCCCGAACTGCCCCGGCATCATCACCCCGGGTGAGTCGCTCGTCGGCATCACCCCGGCCACCATCACCGGCAAGGGGCCGATCGGCCTGGTCTCCAAGTCCGGCACGCTGACCTACCAGATGATGTACGAGCTGCGCGACCTGGGCTTCTCGACCGCCATCGGCATCGGCGGCGACCCGATCATCGGCACCACGCACATCGACGCGCTCGCCGCGTTCGAGGCCGACCCGGAGACCAAGGCGATCGTCATGATCGGCGAGATCGGCGGCGACGCCGAGGAGCGCGCGGCCGACTTCATCAAGGCGAACGTGACCAAGCCGGTCGTCGGCTACGTGGCCGGCTTCACCGCGCCGGAGGGCAAGACGATGGGCCACGCCGGCGCGATCGTCTCCGGCTCGGCCGGCACGGCGCAGGCGAAAAAGGAGGCGTTGGAGGCCGCGGGCGTGAAGGTCGGCAAGACCCCGTCCGAGACCGCCGCGCTGCTCCGCGAGGTCTACGCGGCGCTGTAACAGCACCGCTCGTACCGCCGATCGGGGCCGGACTCCTCCACGGAGTCCGGCCCCGATCCGTTTCTCCACAGCCTGGATCGGGGCCTGCCCGCGGCCGCTCGGGCGGCGTTACAGTGAGCGCACCACCGTCCGGGAGGGGGATGCGATGCCACGTCTGACGAACGCCGAGCTGGAGCGCCGGGTCGCAGCGCTGGAGTCCGAGAACGCCGTGCTCCGGAGCCGGCTCGACGAGAACGCGACCGAGCCGCTACCGGACTTCGCGCCGGTGCCGGAGCCGAAGCACAAGCGCGGCTGGGGCTGGACCCTGCTCGCCGTCGTCCTCATCGTGATCGGAGCGATCCTGGCGCCCGTCGCGGTGGTGGCGTCCTGGGCGAAGGTGCAGCTCACCGACACGGACGCGTTCGTCGCCACCTACGCGCCGCTCGCGAAAGACCCCGGCGTCCAGGCGTACGTCACGGACGAGACGGTCAAGGTCATCCAGCAGCACGTGGACATCCCGCAGCTCACCTCGCAGGTGATCGACGGCATCACCGGCCTCGGCACGGGACCCGTGGCGACCAAGGCGCTCGACGCCCTCAAGGTGCCGCTCGCTCAGGGCATCGTGTCGTTGATCCAGACCACTGTCGGCCGGTTCGTGGCCTCCGACGCGTTCGCCCAGGTGTGGCAGGACGCACTGCGGGTCAGTCACAACCAGCTCGTCGCGACGATGCAGGGCAATCCGCAGGCGGCGATCGCGATCGGCAAGGACGGCTCGGTCGGCGTCCAGCTCGGGCCGATCATCGACAAGGTGAAGCAGATCCTCGTGGACCAGGGGATCAGCTTCGCCTCGCGCATCCCGACGATCGACAAGACGATCACGGTCGCGCAGAACTCGTCGATCCCGACCCTCCAGGTCTTCTACAACCTCGCCGTCGTCGCCGGCGCGTGGCTCCCGTGGGTCTCGATCGGCCTGCTCGCCCTCGGTGTGATCGTGGCGCGCCGCCGCGCCCTCGCCCTGATCGGGGCGGCGTCGGCGCTGGCCATCGCGATGATCGTCGTCGTGTCCGCCATCGCCATCGGCCAGGTCGTGTTCATCGCCTCGGCCTCTCCTCGACTGGTGCCCGCCGGAGTCGCGACGACGCTCTACACGACGGTCTCGACGGCGATGAAGGACACGGGTGTCGCCGTGCTCGTGCTCGCGATCGTCGTCGCGCTGGTCGGCTGGTTCTCGGGTCCGTTCGGGGTGCCGCGCAAGCTGCGCGGGTTCTTCGGCTCCGGGGTGACCTGGGTCCGGGAGTCCGCCGAGCGGCACGGGATCACCACGGGCCGAGTTGGGGAGTGGTTCTACGCCCAGCGGGTGCTGCTCCGGGCCGCGGTCGCGGTCATCGCTGCGGCGGTGGTCCTGTTCGTGCGACCGCTCACCCCGTCGCTCATCATCTGGACGCTGGTGATCGCGGCCGTCGTCATCGCCATCCTGGAGCTCGTCCAGCGACCCGTCATCACGGTGCCGGAGGACGCCGACGACGACACCCCGGTGATGACCGTCTCCTGAGGGCCGAAGTGTCTGCCGGGCGGGCGGCCCTGCTCCCGGTAGGCTCCATCCGGTCATGAATCGCACAACCGTCGCCCTGCTCGCCGCGCTCGAGGCGGTCATCGTCGCGGCGATCGGGCTGGCGATCTGCCTCGTCCCGCTCACCGTGCTGTGGGCGGCCCAGTACCATCTCGCCGGGGACTTCGCGGTGATCTGGCGCGCGACGGCGGACATCTGGCTGCTGGGGCACGGCGTGAACCTCACCGTGACGCTGGACCCGCAGCTCGTCGGATCCCTCGGCCTCCCGGCCGCCGCGGCGCCGTTCCAGGTGACGATCGCGCTCCTGGGATTCGCCGCGCTCACCGCCGGGCTCGGTGTGCGCACCGGGCTGCGCGCGGCCGAGACGCCGTACCGCTCGACCGGGGCGGTCTCCGCGCTCGCGGTTTTCTTCCTGATCTCCGTCGTGGTCACGGCGACCGCGGGCAGCGCCCTCGTGCAGCCGTCGCTCTGGCGGGGCTTCGTGCTCCCCACCTTCGTCTACGCGCTCGGCATCGGGATCGGCTTCGTCTTCGCTGCGCTCCGCGGAGTGCGGGAGCCGTCTGCCGATCACGCCGGCGACCGGACGGGCGACGACCGTGCGACGTCGGCGCCGGGCCGCGGCGCCGCCGCGCCGGTCAGTGTCGCTGTCCGCTCCCGGGTCGCGGCCGTCCCCGCCCCGGTGCGCACCGCGGTCGTCGGCGCCCTGCGCGCCGGGAGCGCCGCGACCGCCATCGTCATCGGATTGTCTGCGCTGCTCCTGACGCTCCTCATCTTCGGCAACTACGGTGCGATCATCGGCCTCTACGAGCAGCTCCAGACCGGGGTCGCCGGGGGATCGCCCTGACGGTCGCCCAGCTCGCCTTCCTGCCGAACCTCGTGATCTGGCTGATGTCCTGGCTGGTCGGGCCAGGGTTCGCCATCGGCACGGGGTCCACGGTCAGCCCGATCGGGACCGCGCTCGGGCCGCTCCCCGGTGTCCCGCTCTTCGGCGTCATCCCGGCGCACGGCTACACCTTCGGGCTCGCGGGCGTGATCGTGCCCCTGCTCGCCGGCTTCCTCGCCGCCGCACTGCTGCGCGGCACGAGGCGGGCCCAGATCGACGGCGCCCTGGCCCTCGTCCTCACCGCGCTCGGCATCGGCGTCGTCGCGGGCATCGAGCTCGGCCTCCTCGCCTGGTGGTCCTCCGGCGCGCTCGGCCCCGGCCGGCTCCACGACGTCGGACCCAACCCGTTGTTCGTCGGCGCGCTCGCGGCGGGGAGGTGGCGGTCGCCGCCGTCATCGGGCTGCTGGCGGGAGGCCGCGCCCGGCGCTGAGCCGGGGAGCGCTCCCTCGCCGGTCGGAGCCCGCCCCGCGGGTGGGTAGGCTTGTCGCGTGCTCTCGATCGTCGTGCTGATCTCCGGTGGTGGCTCCAATCTGCGTGCGCTGCTGGAGGCCGCCTCCGACGCCGAGTTCCCGGCCCGCGTCGTCGCGGTGGGAGCCGACCGCGACGCCGACGGCCTGGACCACGCCGAGGAGTTCGGCATCCCCTCGTTCACGGTGCCCTTCACCTCCTACGACAGCCGGGAGGAGTGGGGCGACGCCCTGCTGGACCAGATCCGGCTCTGGGAGCCCGACCTCGTCATCCTGTCCGGCTTCATGCGCCTGGTGCCGCCGCGCGTGGTCGACGCGCTCTCGCCGCACCTCATCAACACGCACCCGGCGTTCCTGCCCGAGTTCCCGGGCGCCCACGGCGTCCGCGACGCGCTCGCCGCCGGCGCCACGCAGACCGGCGCCAGCCTGATCGTGGTCGACAACGGCGTCGACGCGGGACCGGTGATCAGCCAGGAGCGCGTCCCGATCGTGCCGGGCGACACCGAGGCCAGCCTGCACGAACGCATCAAACCCGTGGAGCGACGGCTGCTGATCGACGCCGTCCTCGACATCGCCAACGGACACATCGACCTCAAGGAGCTCTCCCGAGTATGAGCGGACCCCGCCACGACGCCAGCCTCTACCGCGAACGGGACGTCGTCCCGATCCGCCGCGCACTGATCTCGGTCAGCGACAAGACGGGCCTGCTCGACCTCGCTGCGACGCTGGCGGAGGCCGGGGTCGAGATCGTGTCGACCGGCTCCACCGCGCAGACCATCCGCGACGCGGGCCACGCCGTGACGGACGTCGCGAGCGTCACCGGCTTCCCGGAGTCGCTGGACGGCCGGGTCAAGACACTGCACCCCGCCATCCACTCGGGCCTGCTCGCCGACCTGCGGCTCGCCTCGCACGAGGAGCAGCTGAAGGACTTCGGCATCGAGCCGTTCGAGCTCGTCGTCGTCAACCTCTACCCGTTCGTGGAGACCGTCGCCTCCGGCGCGGTCGGCAACGACGTGGTCGAGCAGATCGACATCGGCGGCCCGGCGATGGTGCGCGCGTCGGCCAAGAACCACGCGAACGTCGCGATCGTCGTCTCGCCGGACGACTACGCGGAGGTCGCCGCAGCGGTCGCCGCGGGCGGCACCAGCTTCGACCAGCGTCGCGCGCTCGCCGCGAAGGCGTTCGCGCACACGGCCTCCTACGACGGCGCCGTCGCGGCGTGGTTCGCGGGGAGGCTCCCTCCACGGACGACTTCGCCGAGCGCTTCGAGGTCCGCGCGGAGCTGAAGCAGACGCTCCGCTACGGCGAGAACTCGCACCAGGCCGCGGCGCTCTACGCCGACCCGGCCGGCCGCGGCATCGCGCAGGCGACGCAGCTCGGCGGCAAGGAGATGTCGTACAACAACTACGTGGACGCCGACGCGGCCCTGCGCAGCGCGTACGACTTCACCGAGCCGGCCGTCGCGATCATCAAGCACGCCAACCCGTGCGGCATCGCGGTCTCCGACGACATCGCAGACGCCCACCGCAAGGCGCACGAGTGCGACCCGGTGTCCGCGTACGGCGGCGTGATCGCCGCGAACCGCACGGTGACGCTCGCGATGGCCGAGACGGTGAAGGGCATCTTCACCGAGGTGCTCATCGCCCCGGACTTCGAGCCGGAGGCGCTGGAGCTGCTGCAGACCAAGAAGAACCTCCGCATCCTCCGGCTGCCCGAGGGCTACGCGCGCTCGGTGACCGAGTTCCGCCAGCTCTCCGGCGGCGTGCTGGTGCAGGACGCCGACCGGTTCGATCACTTCGACTCGAGCGGCTGGACGCTGGTCTCCGGTGCGGAGGCGGATGCCGCGACGCGCGCCGACCTGGAGTTCGCCTGGAAGGCCTGCCGCGCGGTCAAGTCGAACGCCATCCTGCTCGCCAAGGGCGGCGCCTCCGTCGGCGTCGGCATGGGCCAGGTGAACCGGGTCGACTCCTGCAACCTCGCCGTCAGCCGCGCGGGCGACCGCGCCGCGGGATCGGTGGCGGCCTCGGACGCGTTCTTCCCGTTCGCCGACGGCCCGGAGATCCTGATCGCCGCGGGCGTGTCCGCGATCGTGCAGCCGGGCGGCTCGATCCGCGACGAGGACGTCATCGCCGCGGCGAAGGCGGCCGGAGTGACGATGTACTTCACGGGCGAGCGGCACTTCTTCCACTGACCCGCCAGCCGGATTGCATCCCTTCGCGGGGTCGCGGAGAATAGACGACGGTCCACAAGACCCTCAGCATTCACCGCGATCCCACGAGGAGACACCGATGTCCGTCCTGCCCACCGACCTTCCGCACGAAACACTGCATGTGGTGAAGGGGAGGCGGAGCGGCCTCACCATCAGCATCGCGGTGCACTCCACCGTCCTCGGCCCCGCCCTCGGCGGCTGCCGCGTGTGGAACTACGACTCCTGGCAGGAGGCCGTCGCCGACTCCCTGCGCCTGGCCGAGGGGATGACGTTCAAGAACGCCGCCGCCGGTCTCAACCGCGGCGGCGGCAAGGCCGTCGTCTACCTGCCGCGCGGCAAGCAGCTCAGCCCGACCGAGCGCTACGAGGTCATGCTCGACCTCGGCGACGCCGTCGAGAGCCTGGGCGGCAGCTACATGACCGCGGAGGACGTCGGCACGAGCGCCGAGGACATGTCCGTCGTCGCCACGCGCACCGCCCACGTGTGCGGCCTGCCGCCCGCGGAGGGCGGCGTCGGCGAGCCGAGCGACGCGACCGCCGCCGGTGTGTACGCGGGCCTGCTCGCGACCCTGGAGCGCGCCACCGGCAGCCGCGACGTCGCCGGGCGCCGCGTCACCGTGCTCGGTCTCGGTCACGTCGGCTCGATCATCGCCATGCGCCTCGCGAGCGAGGGCGCGGTGCTCACCGTCACCGACGTCAACCCGGCCAAGCGCGCCCTCGCCGAGGCGCTGGGGGCGGCCTGGGTGGAGCCGGACGAGGCGCACCGCGTGGAGGGCGACCTCTTCGTCCCCGCCGGTGTCGGCGGCGTCCTGACGGACGCCGTGATCGACGAGCTGCGCGTCAAGGCGGTCGTCGGACCGGCGAACAACCAGCTCGCCGAGCGCTCCGGCGCCGAGCGCCTCGCCGCCCGCGGCATCCTCTGGGCGCCCGACTTCGTCGTCAACGCGGGCGGCGTCATCTTCCTCGCGATGATGAACGAGGCGGAGCCGTCCGCCGAGGCCACGCGCGAGCGCGTCGAGGGCATCGGCGACATCGTGGCGCGCGTCTTCGACGTGGCGGCCGAGCGCGGCATCACCACACTGGAGGCCGCCGACGAGATCGCCCTCGCCCGCCTCCGCGAGCCCGCGCACGCCTGAGCCGTTCCCGCGTCCCGCTCCCGGTCGCTGCGGCCGAGAGCGGGACGCCGTGCGGCGACGGATGCCAGCATTCCCATAGGGAGCGGTCGGATAGGCTTTTGTCCCATGACTTCCTCCTGGGCCCGCCGGCTCGTCGCCTCCCTCGTGTCCGCCGTCGCCGTGGCCGCCATCGGCCTGGTGGCCGCCACGCTCGTGCTGCTGATCGCGAACCAGCTCAACTCGGCCGTGCTCGGGAGCATCACGCCTTACGTGGCCTGGAACGCGCTCGCGGCATTCGTCCTCGCCGCGATCGCGGCCCTGCTCGGCGCGTACGACCGCCGCTGGATCGCAGTGGTCGCGGGCATCCTGGTCGGCCTGATCAGCGCGGCGATCGGCACGCTCGTGCTGTTCTCGACGCTGAACGTCACGCTCACCGGCCAAGCCTGGGGCCAGATCGCGTCGTCGTTCATCGGGATCAACCTCCCGTTCTGGCTCGCTGTCGCCATCGCGTTCCCGACCGCCGGCTACGCCGTGTTCGGCGCCATCGAGTCGCAGGGCGCCCCGGCCTCCCGCAAGATCGCGCTCGTGCGCATCCCCGCAGGCAACCTCAGCGAGGGCCTGATCACCCACATCGAGCGCGAGGCCGTCGACAGCGAGCTCGCCGACAAGCAGTGGGACGACTACGTCGCGGCGCTCTCCGCCGCCGGCTGGCGAGACCGTGGAGGTCGCCAGCGCCGACCAGCTCGCCGACTCCGTGTTCGTGGAGGACACGGCCGTGGTCTTCGGCGACACCGCCGTCATCTCCCGTCCCGGCGCGGACTCGCGCAAGCCCGAGATCGCCGGCACCGAGGCCGCGCTGCGTTCGCAGGGTCTCCGCCTGCTGCGCATCGAGGAGCCGGGCACCCTCGACGGCGGCGACGTCCTCAAGGTCGGCGACACCGTCTACGTCGGCCGAGGCGGCCGCACCAACGCGGAGGGCATCCGCCAGCTCCGCGCGCTCGTCGGCCCGCTCGGCTACACGGTCGTCGCGGTGCCGGTCACCAAGGCGCTGCACCTCAAGACCGCCGTCACCGCCCTCCCGGACGGCACCGTGATCGGCTATGAGCCGATCGTGGACGACCCGCGGATCTTCGGGCGCTTCCTGCCGGTCCCCGAGGCGCACGGCACCGCGGTCGTCGTCCTGGACGACGAGACCGTGCTGATGTCGTCGTCGGCGCCGGGCTCCGTCGCGCTGGTCGAGGACCTCGGCTATACCGTGATCCAGGTCGACATCTCGGAGTTCGAGAAGCTCGAGGGCTGCGTCACCTGCCTGTCGATCCGCATCCGCTGACCGACATTCGTCAAGAATCGCGGCAATAGCGGCGCGATTCTCGACATTCGTCACGAATCTTCGTGTACCGGATGAAAAATCTTCTTGCGCTCTGAGAGATGCTGGGAATATTCTGTAGGGCTGCCTTGTCGCAGCATTCGGAAGACGCATCGGGCTACTGGGAGGACGCCATGACAACGACTGAGAACACACGAACCGTGACCGTGTTCGGGCTCGTCGCCGCCGCGTACGCGTCCCCGGAGCCGGCCCCCACCTGGTAGGTCCCAGGCAGGTACGCGCTTCCGGCTGACTGTCGCCGGCACCCGCACAGGGCATCTGTAGCCCTGGCACGTCACGCTCTCGTGGACGCATCCCTTTGGCGACCTCTCAGCACGCCTCAACGGGTCGGAGCCGACCGGCGCACCCCACCAAGAAGACAAGAAACGCACGAAGAGAAAACGGAACTCATGTCTATCGCTGAAACCCATCAGCACCCTCCGCAAGAAGAACAGAAGAAGCGCTCGGGGACCGTGCGCACGCTGCTGCGCATCCTGCCGTTCGCCAAATCCGCGGCGCCACGCATCCTGCTCGGCATGGTCGCCGCGCTGCTGGCGAGCCTGGTCGCGCTGAGCATCCCGCAGGTGCTCCGCTGGCTGGTCGACGGTCCGCTCGCCACGGGCGACCCGTCGGCCGTGTGGCCGGCGGCGCTGCTCGTCGTCGGGCTGGGCGCTGCCGAGGCCGTGTTCATCTCGCTGCGACGCTGGTTCGTGCTCACCCCGGGCACCCACGTCGAGGCGCGGATGCGCAACGCCCTCTACGAGAAGCTGCAGGACCTGCCCGTGTCGTTCCACGACAAGTGGCCGAGCGGTCAGCTGCTGTCGCGCGCCGTCAGCGACCTCAGCCTGATCCGGCGCTGGCTGTCGTTCGGCATCGTGCTGCTCGTCGTCAACGTCGTCACGATCATCGTCGGCTTCGCCATCCTGATCGGCTGGAACTGGATCCTCGGGCTGATCTTCCTGGTGCTGTCCGTCCCGCTGTGGATCTACGGCTTCGTCTTCGAGAAGAAGTACTCGATCGTCGCCCGGCGCAGCCAGGATCAGGCCGGCGACCTGGCGACCGCCGTCGAGGAGTCGGTGCACGGCATCCGCGTCCTCAAGGCGTTCGGCCGCGGCAAGCACGCGCTGAAGAAGTTCGAGTCGCAGGCGGAGGCGCTGCGCGGCACCGAGATCGAGAAGGCGAAGGCCATCGCGGGCATCTGGCTGTGGCTGCTGCTCATCCCGGACGTCGCGTTCGGCATCTGCCTGGTGGTCGGCGTGTGGCTGGCCGCGCAGGGCGAGCTCACGGTCGGCGAACTGGTCGCGTTCTTCGCGACGGCGACCGTGCTGCGGTTCCCGATCGAGTCGATCGGCTTCCTGCTCTCGATGACGTTCGACACGCGCACTGCGGCCGACCGCTTCTTCGAGGTCATGGACGAGGTCAACACGATCACCGACCCCGCCGAGCCGAAGCACATCGCCGAGCCCCGGGGAGAGCTCGTCTTCGACGACGTGCACTTCCGCTACCAGGACTCGCCGGAGCGCTACCCCGACCTCCTGAACGGCATCGACCTCACAGTCCGGCCGGGGAGACGATGGCCCTGGTCGGCCTGACCGGCAGCGGCAAGTCGACGCTGACTGCGCTCACCACCCGCCTGTACGACGTGACGGGCGGAGCGGTGAAGGTGGACGGCGTGGACGTGCGCGACCTCACCCGCTACGACCTGCGCAAGGCGATCGCGATGGCGTTCGAGGACGCGACCCTGTTCTCGGCCTCCGTGCGCGACAACGTTCTGCTCGGCCGCGACGGGCTCGACCCGGCCTCGGCCGACGCGGAGCGCATCCTGACCGAGGCGCTGGAGATCGCGCAGGCCGGTTTCGTCTACGAGCTCCCGGAGGGCGTGGAGACGAAGGTCGGCGAGGAGGGCCTCAGCCTGTCCGGCGGCCAGCGTCAGCGTCTCGCGCTCGCACGGGCCGTGGCCGCGGCGCCCAGCATCCTGGTGCTGGACGACCCGCTGTCCGCGCTCGACGTCGACACCGAGGCCCTGGTGGAGGCCGCCCTCCGCCGGGTGCTCGCCGCCACGACCGCGCTGGTCGTCGCCCATCGCCCCTCGACGGTCATGCTGGCCGACCGGGTGGCGCTGCTGGAGGACGGCCGGATCACGGCCGTCGGCACCCACCACGACCTGCTCGTGAGCAACGAGCACTACCGTTTCGTCCTCTCCTCCCTCGAAGAGGAGCGCGACGAGGAGATCCTTCAGGAGGTGAACCTGTGAGCACCGCGACCGTCCTGGGCGTCGAAGGCGAAGAGCGCAACGACCTCAACAAGGAGGAGAGCCGGCAGATCCGCCGGCGCTCGCTCCGCCTGCTCGGCTCGCTGCTGCACCCGCTGCGCACGCGGCTGGTGCTGACCGCGATCGTCGTCGTGGTGAGCACGGCCGGCCAGGTGGCGGGACCTGCGATCATCGCGTTCGGCATCGACAACGGCATCACGGCGCTGAAGAGCCAGAACTGGCTCCCGGTCGCCGCAGCCGGCGTCGCGTACCTGATCACCGGCGTCATCGGCGCCGTGCTGATCGCGTGGTACACCGTGCTGAGCGCGCGGATCAGCCAGGCGATCCTGATCGACCTGCGCAAGCGGGTGTTCCTGCACACCCAGCGGCTCTCGCTGGAGTTCCACGAGTCGTACACGTCCGGTCGCATCATCTCGCGGCAGACCAGCGACCTGGACTCCATCCGCGAGCTGCTGGACTCGGGCATCAACCAGCTCGTGCAGGGCTTCCTCTACATGCTGTTCATCGGCATCGCGCTGTTCTGGCTCGACTGGGTGAGCGGGGTCGTGCTGCTCTGCTCGCTGCTCCCGCTGTACCTGCTGACCCGCTGGTTCCAGAAGCGCTCGCAGGTGCTGTTCCGCATCTCGCGGGTGGCGTCGGCGAAGCTGATCGTGCACTTCGTGGAGACCATGACCGGTATCCGCGCGGTCAAGGCGTTCCGCAAGGAGAAGCGCAACGAGAAGGAGTTCGGCGGCCTGGTCGAGGACTACCGCGACGTCAACGCTCGCGTCATCCAGCTGTTCGGGATCTTCGATCCAGGGCTCGTGATGATCGGCAACGTCACGGTCGGCGCCGTGCTGCTCGTCGGCGGCTTCCGGGTCGCGGACGGGCAGCTCGCGATCGGCGTGCTGCTGGCGACGCTGCTCTACACGCGCCGGTTCTTCGACCCGATGGAGGAGATGGCGATGTTCTACAACTCCTACCAGTCGGCCGCCGCGGCGCTCGAGAAGATCTCGGGCGTCCTGGAGGAGGCGCCGAGCGTTCCCGACCCGGTGCGCCCGACCGACCTGTGGACGGCGGAGGGCCACGTGCGCTTCGACGACGTGACCTTCGCGTACAAGCAGGATCGGGTCATCCTGCCGGAGTTCAGCCTGGACATCCCGGCCGGGCAGACCGTGGCGCTCGTCGGCTCCACCGGAGCGGGCAAGTCGACGCTGGCCAAGCTGATCTCGCGGTTCTACGACCCGAGCGAGGGCGAGGTCACGCTCGACGGCGTGGACCTGCGGGACATGCACCCGAAGGACCTGCGCCGGGCGATCGTCATGGTCACCCAGGAGGCGTACCTGTTCAGCGGCTCGGTCGCCGAGAACATCGCGCTCGGCAAGCCGGACGCGACGCGCGAGGAGATCGAGGAGGCCGCGATCGCGGTCGGCGCCCACGAGTTCATCGCGGGCCTGCCGAACGGGTACGACACCGACGTGAACAAGCGCGGCGGCCGGGTGTCCGCGGGTCAGCGGCAGCTGATCTCGTTCGCCCGGGCGTTCCTGGCGAACCCGGCGGTGCTCATCCTGGACGAGGCGACCAGCTCGCTCGACATCCCGAGCGAGCGCCTGGTGCAGGAGGCGCTGCAGACGCTGCTCGCCGACCGCACCGCCGTGATCATCGCCCACCGTCTGTCGACGGTGGCGATCGCGGACCGGGTGCTGGTCATGGAGCACGGCCGCGTGGTGGAGGACGGCTCGCCGGACGAGCTCATCGCGGGCACGGGCCGGTTCGCCCAGCTCCACGCCGCGTGGCGGGACTCGCTGGTCTGAGTCCGTAGCGACGAAGGCCCCGGACGGATCGCTCCTTCCGGGGCCTTCGTGCTGTCCGCTGGGATCAGCGGACGACCGGGAGGGTCAGTGCGCCGCCGTCGTAGACGCCGGCCGACCAGTCGATCGTCACCGTGTTCTCGCCGGGGACGAGGCCGGTGAGGGTGATGGTGCGCGTCCCGGCCGAGCCGAGGAGCGGCTTCGCCGGGACGGTCGACGCGGTGCTCGCGCCGCCGTTGACGCGGTAGCCGATGCTCACAGCCGCCGACCTCGAGTTCGTCAGGGTGAGGGTCGCCGTGCCCGACGCGGAGACGGCGCCCACCGTCGCGGTCGGCGCGGTCAGCGTCGCGAGGCCGAGGTCCTGCCTCACCGAGTCGGCGGTGCCGTCGCCGGCGAGGCGGTACGAGCCGATCAGCGTCACGTCCGCGAGGGCCGCGGGCGCGCCGCCCGTGAAGCGCACCGAGGGCGTCTTGGCGGTCCCGCTCAGGCCCACGTAGATGTCGGTGTCGTAGGGGAGGCCGCCCAGCTTGTACGACCCGAGCAGCGCCGGGGTCGTGGTCGAGCCGAGCACGGCGCCGTCCACACGGTACGCGGTGAGGGTGACGGCCTCCGAGGTCTCCAGGCCGTCCTTCTTGCCGTTGGCGTTGGTGTCGGCGAACACGGTGCCGGTGATGCTGACCGGCTGGCGGACGCCGAACAGGAAGTCCGTCGTCTTCTTCGGCGCGAGGCCGGTGAGCTGGTAAGCGGCCCCCCAGCGGTCGACCACGGCGATGTGCGTGGCAGGGATGCCGCCGAGCAGACCGGCCGCCTGCGCGATCGTGCCGGTGGCCGTGCCGAGCTGCGCGGACGCGTCCCCTCCGAGGAGCTTCTCGGTGTCCGCCTGGTCGGCCACGGCGACCGCGCGGGAGAGCCCGGAGGCGAGCGCGTGGAGGTAGTCGTTCCGCGGCGTGGTGCTGATGTCGCCGGTGTCCAGCAAGGCCGGGTCCATCGCCAGCAGGGCGTCGGCGCTCCCCGAGCCGATCAGGTCGATCAGGGCGGTGACGCGGGAGGTGTTGGCGAGGAGGTCGCCGATCGTCAGGTTGAACGGCGAGCGCATCACGACGTAGGCGCCCGGCGGGACATCGGAGAACGTGACCGGACGGTCGTTCGCGGTCGTGCGGAAGCGGATCGCGTCGCCGAGGTCGAGCGATCCGCCCAGGGCGCCGGCGACGGCCGATCCGACGTCGGTCGAGGCCAGCGAGCCGTCCTCGACCGCCCGCTTGGTCGCGAGGACGTCGATGAAGATCAGCGTCTTCCCGTCGAGGTTGCCCTCGCCGGCGTCCCGGAGGCCGTTGCCGTTGCTGTCGGCGAAGACGGTGGCGGTCAGGTCCGTCTGCTTCGTGGCGGCGACGTCCGCGACGCCGATCAGCGAGAGGCCCTGGACGGTGGTCGCGGCCAGGGCGCCCGGCCGGTAGCCGGCGGCGCTCGCCGCGGCGTAGTAGGTGCCGGCAGGGAGCGGGGTCGCCGTGTAGACGCCGAGCGCGTTGGCGGTCACCGTGCGCACCGCGCCGGTGCGGGAGGCGGCGTCCGCCGCGCTGCCGTAGAGGTCGACGGTCGCCTTCGCGAGCGGGAGATCGCCGAGCGAGTAGGCGCCGTCGCGGTCGGCGTCGTGGAACACCGTGCCGGTGACGGTGTAGACGGAGGGAGCGGCGGCCGCAGGCGCCGCCATGCCGACCGCTGGGACGGTGGGGAGGCCGATCGCGCCGGCCAGGAGAAGAGATGCGAATTTCACATCCCACACGATACACGGCAGTACGGACAAGCCCCGGATCGAGGGATCCGGGGCTTGTCGCCGTGGTCGGGACGGGCCAAGGGGTTGGATACGGGTTGGGTTGGCGGCCCGTCGCCGGCCAGGTCTGTGCGGATCAGCCGCGCGGCGCTCGTCGGACGATCCGGTGCTCGGCGCCGCGCCCGAGCGGGAGGCGGAGCAGCGGGAAGCGGTGCACCGGAGAGGAGCCGGTGTCGATCACCACGACCTCCGCCCCTGCGTCGATCAGCTCAGTGGCGGTCGCGAGGTCGACGTCGATGCGGGTCCGGTCCGTGACGACGGCCACGCAGCCCGCCGTGACCGCGTGCCCGGCCGCGGCGGTCACCGTCACGCCGGAGGTCGCGGGGGCGACGATGCCGCGGATCGCGCGGGCCAGCTCCGCCCGCTCGGCGGGGCGGTCGCCGCTGCGGCCGGGGAAGCCTCCGCCGAGGTCGAGGACGCGCAGCCGGAACCCGGACGCCGCCTCGATGTCGGCCGCGACGCCGACCGACCGGACGATCTCGGACACGTACTCGGCCGGGCCGACGTCCTCCGGGAGAGCGAGGGATAGCCCCGCGATCCGGACGCCGAGCCCACGCGCGGCCGCGGCCGCGGACACCGCCTCCTCCGGGGCCATCCCGCCGACGGCCTGGTGCGCGGGCCGCGGCGCCAGCCCCGGCCGCAGCCGGAGGAGGACACGCAGGTCGTCGGGCGCCCCCGCGAAGCCCTCCACCGCGTGCGGTCCGTCGGCCACGAAGTGCCGGACGCCGGCGTCGTACGCCGCGCGCGACCCGTGCGGGTGGGCGACGGGTGTCGCGTGCAGGATGCGCCCGCCGCCGATGCCGGCAGCGAGCAGCGCGGGGAGCGCCTGATCGTGGGTGACGGCGAATCCGCCGCCTGCGACCGCGAACGCTGCGAGCAGGCGGGGGTGCGCGAGCGCGCTGACGTCGTAGAGCACGTCGACCCAGGGGAAGGCCTCCCGCAGCGCGGTGTACCGGCGGCGGGCGCGGTCCAGGTCCAGGACGACGAGCGGGAGGCCGTCGAGGCCCGCCGCGACCGCCTCGGCTGCCGTTCGGGCGGCGCCGTTCGGGAAGGCGGTTCGGGTTGCGGCGGACATCGCGTTCTCCTCGGGTTCCTCTGGCGCGGCCGGCGGGTCTCCGGGCGTTGCTGAGCTTGACTCATATGCTCCCGCCGGCGGCCCCTGCGCCGCATCCGGGGGGTCACCCGTTTGCCGATGCGTGCTGGCACGGATGCGACTCCGCGGCGGCGCTGGAGAGAATCGAGGCATGTGCCTTCGTGTTGTGATCGTCGACGACCACGCACGGTTCCGGGCCCAGGCGGCCGAGCTCCTCACGCTGGAGCGCTTCTCCGTCGTCGGGGACGCCGAGACCGGCGCCAGCGGGGTCGCGCTCAGCCGTACCCTCGCCCCGGACGTGGTGCTGATGGACATCGGCCTCCCCGACGCCAACGGCTTCGACCTGGTCCCCGCGATGCACGAGACCGGGGCCCGGGTCGTGCTCACGTCGAGCCGGTCGCTGCGGGACTACGGGACGCGCGTGTCCGACAGCGGGGCGGACGGTTTCATCACCAAGGCGGAACTGACCGGTGAGGCGATTCGCAGCCTGCTAAGGTAAGCGCGTGGTCGGGGTAGACAACTCGGGTACCCGCCCGCTCCGGGTCGCAGTCGCCGATGACGCTGTGCTGCTCCGCGAGGGGATCGGGCAGATCCTGCGCGCGGGCGGCGTGGAGGTCGTGGCGTCGGTGGACACGGCAGAGCAGGCGCTCGACGTGCTCGCGGACGACGACCGTGTCGACGCCGTCGTGCTCGACATCAAGATGCCGCCGACGCACACCGACGAAGGCCTGCGCGCGCTGGAGACGCTGCGCGCGTCCGGGTCGCAGGTCGGCGTCCTCCTGCTCTCGATGTACACCACGGCCGCGTACGCGATCCGCGCCATGAGCGCGGGCAGCGGCACCGGCTACCTGCTGAAGGACCGCGTCGCCGACGCCGACGCGCTGGTGAACGCCGTGCGCACCGTCGCGGCGGGAGGGTCGGTCGTCGACCCGGAGGTCGTGCAGGTGCTCGTCGCCGCGCGCTCGACGGAGGCCGCGGTCGAGTCGCTGTCCTCGCGCGAGGTCGACGTGCTCCGGCTGATGGCGGAGGGGCTCTCCAACGCGGGCATCGCCGCAGCGCTGCACCTCAGCCTCCGCACGGTCGAGTCGCACATCGGCCACATCATGGCCAAGCTGGACATCGAGGAGACCACCGAAGGCCACCGGCGCGTGCTCGCGGTGCTGCGCTTCCTCGGCCGGGACGCCTGAGGCGACCATGGGGGCCGGGCGCCTCTGGCTGCGGGCCGCCGCCGTCACGGTGACGATCGCCGCCAACGTGCTGGCGCAGGTGCTCAGCGCGGTGACCGGCGACTACGGCCCGCGGCCGCAGGGCATCGGCTGGGCCGTCGTGTTCGTCGCGGTCGCGCTGGACTACGTCGTGTGCGCCGTCATCGCCTGGCGCGCGATCCGCAGCCCGGCGCCCGGCTGGCTGATGGTCGGCGCCGCGTTCTTCTGGGCGGCGGGCGCCTGGTACCCGCTCACCCGCGACATCGGCTGGCTGTGGCCGCTGGTGGAGGGCGTGACCGACCTGTGGGCGGTGCTGGTCGGCATCCTGGTGCTCACGTATCCCGGCGGCCACCTGGTGTCGCGCTTCGACCGGGTCGTGGCGTACACCCTGAGCGGCGCGTTCCTGGTGCGGTTCCTCGGCATCCTGCTGTTCTCCTCGCCCGCGCCTGCGGACTGCGGCTGCGTGGCGAACCCGTACGCCATCCTGCCGAGCCCGGACGCGGACTACTGGCTCGGGGTCGCGTGGCGCATCGTCGGCGTGGTGCTGCTGCTGACGGTGGCGGGGAGGCTGGCGGTGCGCTGGGTCACGAGCTCCCTCCCGGCCAGGCGGGTGTCGTTCGTGATGCCGCTCGCGCTGCTGCTGTGGTGCTACGGCACGGTGCAGGACTCGGTGAGCTTCGCCCTCGGCTGGGACAGCGGCGGGCTGGAGTTCGTCCCGCCGATCGCGATCGCGCTCATCCCGCCGGCGTTCGTGGGCGGCGTGTTCTACGCGCGCGGACTGCGGTCGCGCGTAGCGGACCTGGTCATCGTCGCGCGCGACAAGGTGGACAGGGCGCTCTGGGAGTCCAGCCTCGCGCGCACCCTGCACGATCACTCGCTCCGCGTGTTCTGGTGGGACGAGCACCGTCGCGCCTATCGCACGAGTGACGGGGACGCGATGCCGGACGGCGACAGACCGGAGCGGCCCGGCCGGTCGACGATGGCGATCGACTCGGATCAGGGCCCGATCGCCCTGATCGAGCACGACGTGGCCCTCGGTCAGGACGACCGGCTGCTCGACGCGGTGTCCTCCGCGCTGCTGCTGTCGGTGGACAACGACCGGCTGCGCGGCCGCCTGGAGCAGACCATCCAGGAGCTCCGCGAGTCGCGCCTGCGCATCGTCGAGGAGGGCTACCTCGCCCGGCGGCGGCTGGAGCGAGACCTGCACGACGGCTCGCAGCAGCAGCTCGTGTCGCTGGCCATCGGCCTCCGCATCGCCGCGACGAAGGCCGGCGCCGCGGGCCAGGCGGAGCTCGTCGGCGACCTGGAGAAGGCGTCGGCGCAGCTCGCCGACGCGCTCAGGGAGCTCCGCGAGCTCGCGCGCGGCATCCACCCGACCGTGCTGACCGACGGCGACCTGCGCTCGGCGCTGGAGGAGCTCGCGCAGCGCAGCGTCATCCCGGTCGAGGTGCGCGTCGAGCCGGCCGAGCGGCTCCCGGAGGTGGTCGAGGAGACGATCTACTACTGCGTCTCGGAGTGCCTGGCGAACGCCGCCAAGCACGCCGGGGCCCGAACCTGCTCGGTGCTCGTCGCCCGCGACGACGACGGCGACGCCGTGACCGTGACCGTGAAGGACGACGGTCGCGGGGGAGCGCGCATCGAGCCGGGCGGCGGCCTGGAGGGGCTGCGCGACCGGGTGGAGACCGTCGGCGGGCACGTCGAGGTGCGCTCGGTCGCCGGGCTCGGGACGATCGTGGAGCTCGTGCTCCCCGCTCAGGTGGCCGAGGGCAGCCGGCCCTGACCGCGAACGGTCAGCGGGCGGTCACTTGGCGTTGCTGGCGGAGGCGGGCCGGACCGCGTACACCTGCGTCGCGATGGTGAAGGCGCTCCAGCCTCCCGGGCACGAGTAGGACGCGTTCGCGGGGATGCCGGAGATCGGCCACCAGCTGTCCTGGATGGTCGGCTTGGGCGGGGCGACGTTCGTCAGCTTGCAGACGTCCTTCGCGAGCAGCGTCGGCGAGGTGAAGGTCATGATCGCCTCCCGGCTCTGCGTGTCGTAGTCGACCCGGATCACGGTCGCGTCGGCCGGGACGAACGAGGGCGAGCCGATGCGCGTGGTGTCCGCGGCGTTGAAGTCCTTGGCCGTGTCGTAGATCGAGGGATCGACGTGCGGGGTGAACGCCGACACGACCGAGCACCCGGTGAGGGCGGCGACGAGGGGGACGGAGGCGACGGCGAGGCCGAGTCGACGGGTACGGGGCACGGACGCTCCTGGACGGGTTCACATGGACAGACCCGTCCAGTCAACACCATGAAGCTGAGCGCTTGCATCGATCGGGAGGATGATCTCAGCGTGCGTCGTGCCGTGCGCGCCTCAGATCCACGCGGTACGGCGACCTCCCCCGCCGAGCAGGGGCGTCCCCTCGGCGCGGTAGTGCTCCAGCGCGATGTGCTCGTGGTTCGCCGGCGGATGCCCGCTCGCGCGCACGACGCGCCACCACGGGACGTCGCCGCCGGAGTACGCCATGACCTGGCCGACCATCCGCGCGGCGCGCGATCCCAGCGCTGCGGCGACGTCGCCGTAGGTCATGACCCGGCCGGGCGGGATGCTGTCCACGACCGCGAGCACGCGCGAGGCGAAGTCGTCGGCCGCCGGGTCGCCGGACGCCGGGTCGCCGGACGCCGGCTCAAAGGTCGAGGGCACCGATGGTCTCGCCGTACTGCGTCTCTCCGATCGGCTTGAAGCCGGTGCGCAGGAAGAACTGCTCCGGGCCGAGCTCGCCGGACTCCCAGATCACGTGGAGCCGGGTGACGCCGCGGTCGCGCGCCTCGGCCGCGAGGGCCTTGACCGCGAAGGTGCCGATGCCGCGGCCCTGGTCGTCGGCGTCCACGTTGATGCGCCAGAGGATGGCCTTGAACTCGTCGTGCTCGGCGTAGGGGTTGAAGTCGCCCATGATGAAGCCGACGACGTCGTCGCCGTCGAGGACGACGCGCTGCCACGACGTCGACGGGTCGGCGACCGCGGCGGCGGCCGAGTACGACACCGGAGCGATGAACTGCTCCTGGCCGGGCTTCAACGACAGCGCGTTCGCCGCGACGACGGTCTTCGCGCTCAACTCTTCCAGTCTCAACTCAGCCATAACGAAAGGGTAACGTGCGAGGCGACCCGCGCATAGTCGGCCGGGTGCGGCTGACGGGACGCTGACAAAACTGTCTCGATGTCAAGATAGTTACCGGACTCGGGTAAGCTGTCTCCGGCTGAAAAACGGCACAGACCTCAGGAGAACCAGTGGACAAGATCAAGGTTGAAGGAACGGTCGTCGAGCTCGACGGCGACGAGATGACGCGCATCATCTGGAAGGCGATCAAGGACTCCCTCATCCACCCGTACCTCGACGTGAACCTCGAGTACTACGACCTCGGCATCCAGAAGCGCGACGAGACCGACGACCAGATCACGATCGACGCGGCGCACGCCATCCAGAAGCACGGCGTCGGCGTCAAGTGCGCGACCATCACCCCGGACGAGGCCCGCGTCGAGGAGTTCGGCCTCAAGAAGATGTGGAAGAGCCCGAACGGCACGATCCGCAACATCCTCGGCGGCGTCGTGTTCCGCGAGCCGATCATCATCTCCAACATCCCGCGGCTGGTCCCGGGCTGGAACAAGCCGATCGTCATCGGCCGTCACGCCTTCGGCGACCAGTACCGCGCCACCGACTTCACCTTCGACGGCCCCGGCACGCTGACCATGAGCTTCCAGCCGGCCGACGGCGGCGAGGCCCAGTCGTTCGAGATCTACCAGGCTCCGGGCGCTGGCGTCGCGATGGGCATGTACAACCAGGACGAGTCCATCCGCGACTTCGCCCGCGCGTCGTTCAACTACGGCCTCGACCGCCAGTACCCGGTCTACCTGTCGACCAAGAACACCATCCTCAAGGCCTACGACGGCCGGTTCAAGGACCTGTTCCAGGAGGTCTTCGACACCGAGTACAAGGAGAAGTTCGACGCGGCCGGCCTCACCTACGAGCACCGCCTGATCGACGACATGGTCGCCTCCAGCCTCAAGTGGGAGGGCGGCTACGTCTGGGCGTGCAAGAACTACGACGGCGACGTGCAGTCCGACACGGTCGCGCAGGGCTTCGGCTCGCTCGGCCTGATGACCTCCGTGCTGACCACCCCGGACGGCTCGGTCGTCGAGGCGGAGGCCGCCCACGGCACGGTGACGCGCCACTACCGCCAGTACCAGCAGGGCAAGCCGACCTCCACCAACCCGATCGCCTCGATCTTCGCCTGGACGCGCGGCCTCGCGCACCGCGGCAAGCTCGACGGCAACCAGGACCTGATCGACTTCACCCACACGCTCGAGGACGTCGTGGTGAAGACGGTCGAGGAGGGCAAGATGACCAAGGACCTCGCCCTCCTGGTCGGGCCGGAGCAGGAGTACCTGACGACGGAGCAGTTCCTGGACGCGATCAGCGAGAACCTGAAGGCGCGCGTGGCGTAACCACCCACCCCTCATTCGTGCCGAATGTCGACTCTGGCGGTGCTGGAGGCGACATTCGGCACGAATCGTTAACCGGGATGGTGTTCAGCGGGCGGTCCAGCCGCCGTCGATCGCCAGGGTCTGCCCGGTGATGAGCGACGCGGCGGGCGACGCCAGGAACGCCACCGCCCCCGACACCTCCCGCGGCACCCCGATGCGGTGCAGTGCTGCGATGCGCTCGATCGTGTCGGCCCGGAACGCGTCGTCGGAGAGCGCGTCGGCGGTGCCGTCCGTCTCGATGAAGGTGGGGGCCACGGCGTTCACGCGGATGCCATAGCCGCCCCACTCGACCGCGAGGCAGCGGGTGAGGTGGATGACCGCGGCCTTCGCCGTGCAGTAGGACGACTCCAGGGGGAGGGCGACCAGCCCGGCCTGCGACGCGACGTTGACGATCGCGCCGCCGCCGTTCGCGCGCATGCTCTTCGCGACGTGCTGCGCGAGGAAGAACGTGGACCGCGTGTTGAGCTGCCAGACGCGCTCGAAGTCCTCCTCGGTGACATCGATCGCGGGCGCGTTGACCCCGCCGCCCGCGTTGTTCACCAGGATGTCGATCGGGCCGAGCCCGGCGGTGACCTCGTCGATGGCGGCGCGGCTGGCCGCCAGGTCGAGCACGTCCATGCGGATCGCCCGCGCCGTCACGCCGAACGCCTCCAGCTCCGCCACCAGGTCGGCCGAGCCGTCGGGGTCGCGCACGCCGAGTACGACGTCGGCGCCCTGGCCGGCGAGTTCGAGGGCGATCTCCCGGCCGAGGCCGCGGCTGGCGGCGGTCACCAGGGCGCGGGAGCCGGTGAGGGCGAAGGGGGTGCGGGCGGGGGCGGGGGAGGAGTCGGTCACGAGGTGGAGTGTAGCTTCCCGCGCGAACGAGGCCCTGCCAGCGTGCCGTCCGCGGACGTACACTCCTGCCATCGTCCGGTTTCCGGCACCGGCGGGCGTTCAGCGGCGACCCGTCGGCGAGCAATCACGCTGGGTCGCGCGTGTGACGAGGTGACACGATGACAGAAGGCGACGACGCCGGCGCCACGGTGGTGCTGGTGCACGGGGCGTTCGCGGACGCGGGCAGTTGGGCGGCACTCACCGAGGTGCTGCAGGCGGAAGGCGTGACGGTTCTCGCGCCGTCGAATCCGCTGCGGGGCATCGAATCGGATTCGGCGTACATCCGGAGCGTGATCGGGCAGATCGACGGACCGGTGCTCGCGGTGGGGCACTCCTACGGCGGCGCGGTGATCACGAACGCCGCCACCGGTCTCGGGAACGTGAAAGGGCTCGTCTACGTGGCGGCGTTCGCGCCGGACGAAGGGCAGACCCTCGGCGAGATCGAGGGCACCTCGCGCGACAGCGCGCTGGCGTCGGCCCTGGTGCAGCGGAACTATCCGGTCGGGACGGGCGACGAGACCGCGGTGGAGCTGTACGTCGCCGCAGCGGACTTCCCGCAGGTGTTCGCCGGGGACCTCCCTGCCGCGCAGGCCGCTGTTCTCGGCGCCTCGCAGCGTCCGGTCGCAGCGTCGGCCTTCGACGAGCGGAACGGCGTGCCGGCCTGGAAGAGCCTCCCGTCGTGGGCGGTCGTCGCCACCGGCGACAAGGCCGCGGGGGCGGACGTCGTCCTGCGGATGGCGCAGCATGCCGGGGCCGACATCACCGAGGTGGAGGGCTCGCATCTGGTGATGCTGTCCCAGCCGCGGCGCGTGGCGGACGTCATCCTCGCGGCACTGCGCGCGGTCGGCTGATGCCCGGCGACGACGTCCCGGCCGACGAGCTGGCGGGGAGGCTGAAACGCACCGAGGTGCAGCGCGCACCCGCTTCGATCCCGGGACGTGAGATCGTCCAGGTGCTCACGGAGATCCCCGAGGGCGTGGAGTCCGGATGGCACGTGCATCCAGGGGAGGAGGTCGGCTACATCGTGGAGGGCACCGTGGAGATGCGGATCCAGGATCGCGAGACCCTCCTCCTGCATGCGGGCGACGGATTCCTGATCCCGCCGGACACACCGCACAACGCCCGGGACCTCGGCCCCGGGCTCGGCCGGATGCTCTCCACCTACCTCGTCCGGGCGGATGAGCCGCTCGCTCGTTTCGTCCACGTCGACGGGTAGCCGGATTCTCCGTGTAACAAGTTCATTTCGCTGCTTGCATTTCTTTTGTTCGTAAGCTTTACTAACAAACATGACCACGACGGATGTGCTCGGCAGCGCGGGAGGCCTCGGCCCCGGCAGGGCGCTTCGTCCGCGCTCCAAGGTCCTCCCGGAGCACGCCCGCAGCCACAACCGCTCGCTCGTCCTCCAGACCCTCTACCGCTCCGGACAGCGCAGCCGAGCGGACCTCGCCCGGGAGACCGGGCTGACCCGCGTGACCGTCTCCGACCTCGTCGCCGAGCTGCTGGCCGAAGGTCTGGTGGTGGAGCTCGGGCAGCGGGAGTCCGCCCGGCCGGGCAAGCCCGCCGTGCTGCTCGACATCAACCGGACGGCCCACCAGATCGTCGGCGTCGACCTCAGCGACCACGACCGCTTCCGCGGCGCGGTCATGGACCTCGACGGCGAGCTGCTCGCCGAGGCGGAGGTCCCGCTCGAAGACGGCGACGGGGAGCCCGCCACCGGCGAGGCCGCGCTCGCCAAGGTCCGCGCGCTCGTGCAGCAGCTCGTCGGCGCGGCCACCGCCCCGATCCTGGGGGTCGGCGTCGGCTCGCCCGGCGTCGTCGACCTCAGCGGCACCATCCTCACCGCGCCCAACCTCGGCTGGACGGACGTGCGGCTGCAGGACGAGCTGCACCGGCTGACCGGCCTCCCCGTCGTCGTCGCGAACGACGCCAACGCGGCCGTGCTCGCCGAGCACAGCTACGGCGGTGCCACCGGCGATATGATGCTCATCCGCGTCGGCCACGGCATCGGCGCCGGCCTCATCATCGCCGGCACGCTCGTCTACGGCAGCCACTTCGCCGCGGGCGAGATCGGCCAGGTCATGGTCGGCACCGACCTCGGGCTGGACGCCACCTACACCCGGGAGCAGGTGCTGGAGCACTGGCTCAGCGTGCCGCAGCTCCGGCGCGGCATCCGGGAGGCCGAGGCCGCAGGGCGCGACGCCACCCCGGTCCTCCGCGAGGCGGGCCAGCGGCTCGGCATCGCCCTGGCGCCGGTCGTCGGCGCCCTCAACCTGTCGGAGCTCGTGCTGAGCGGCCCGACCGATCTGCTCGATGGCCCCCTCGCCGAGGCGACCATCCACACGCTCCGGAACCGGACGATGGCGGAGAACCACGCCGACCTCGCGGTCCGGATGACCACGCAGGGGCAGGACATCGTCCTGCGCGGCGCGGCCGTACTCGTCCTCTCCGGACAACTCGGGGTCTCGTAACACAGCACCGTGCAACTCCACGACCCCTGCACCGACGGTGTGATGCGACCGCACACACTGACCCACTCAAGAAAGCCCGAACGAATGAAGGGAACAGCAATGAAGAGAAAGCTCGTCGGCCTCGCCGCTGTGGCTACAGCTTCCGCTCTCGTGCTCGCCGGATGCGCCTCTGGCGGAGCCCAGGCTCCGAGCACCGATGGGAAGGGCAAGACGGTCACCCTGTGGCTCGTCGGCTCCGACACCCCTGACGCGCTGCGCAACTACCTGAAGACCGAGTTCAACAAGGAGACCGGGGCGACGCTCAAGATCGAGCAGCAGGACTGGGGAGACATCGTCACCAAGCTCACCACCTCGCTGCCGGACGCGAACAACACGCCGGACGTGACGGAGATGGGCAACACCCAGTCGCCGACCTTCACCAATGTCGGCGCGTTCCTCGACATCTCGGACATGTACAAGGACCTCGGCGGCGACAAGCTGCTCCCGTCCTTCGTCGAGGCCGGCAAGGTCGACGGCAAGAACTACACGCTGCCGTACTACTTCGGCTCGCGCTACATGTTCTACCGCAAGGACGTCTACAACGCGGCCGGGGCCTCGGTGCCGACCACGCTCGACCAGTTCAACAGCACCGTCGCCGACATCACGGCCAAGAACCCGAAGGGGATCCCGAACTTCTCCGGCTTCTTCCTCGGCGGTCAGGACTGGCGCGACGGCATCTCCTGGATCTTCGCGAACGGCGGTGACATCGCCAAGAAGGAAGGCTCCAAGTGGGTCGCCACGCTCGACTCGGCGAACTCGCTGAAGGGCCTCCAGCAGCTGCAGGACATCTACAAGAACGCGTCCAAGGCCCCGAACGACGCCAAGGACTCGAACCAGTACATCTACCTGAACGACACCGACCAGACGGTGGACGCCAACGGCAACAAGACCGGTGACACCTCGCTGGCCGCCGCCACCATCATGGCTCCGGGCTGGGCGCACTGGTCGATCGGCGACCTGTCCACCAAGGACGGCAAGGCGGTCCGCACCTGGAACGACAACACCTTCGGCACCTACGTGCTGCCGGGCAACGACAGGAAGCCCGCTCCGGTCTTCGCCGGAGGCTCCAACATCGGCATCTCGGCCAAGTCCAAGAACCCGGGCCTGTCCAAGACGCTGCTGAAGATCATCTTCAGCAAGGAGTACCAGGAGATGCTCGGCAAGAACGGCCTGGGCCCGGCGAACTCGGACTACATGTCCTCGCTCGGCGACGACCAGTTCGCGAAGGCGCTCATCGCGTCGGCCTCCAACTCGAAGCTGACCCCGGCCGCTCCGGGCTGGGCCGGTGTCGAGGCGGCCAACGTGATGGAGGAGTTCTTCTCCAAGATCCGCGACTCGTCCGACCTGAAGGGCCTGGCCCAGCAGTACGACACCAAGATCAACGCCCTCCTCAATGTGAAGAACGGCTGATCGGCTCCACCGAGCAACACCGAGAAACACCAGCAGGCGAGGGCGCGGAAGCAGCACCACCCTTCCGCGCCCTCGCTCCTGCCCCAGACTCTTGACTACCCAACCCGGAAGGAGGACCGCCGTGACGACCACCCGCGAACCCGTGACCGCCGCGCCGACCGCGAGCGCACCCGCTCCGTCCGCGCCGCGTAAGCGCCGAGGCCGGCTCACCCCCTACGCCCTGCTGCTGCCGGCCATCCTCATCCTGCTCCTCGCGCTCGGCTACCCGATCGTCTGGCAGCTCATCACGTCGATGCAGCACTTCGGGCTCGCCCAGCAGTTCGGCCGGCCCGCGCCGTTCGTCTGGTTCGACAACTACATCACGCTGTTCTCCGACCCGTACATGTGGGTCGTCGTCGGCCGCTCCATCGTCTTCTGCCTCGTCACCGCGGGCGTCACCGTCGTGATCGGCGTCGGCCTCGCCCTCCTGATGACGGGCATCTCGCGCTTCCCGCGGATCTTCCTCCAGATCACGCTCCTGCTCGCCTGGGCCATGCCCGTCGTCGCCGCGATGACCGTCTGGAACTGGCTGTTCGACTGGCGCCGCGGCGTGATCAACAACGTCCTGACCTCCTGGGGGCTGGACTTCCAGAACCACAACTGGCTGCAGAACCCGCTCTCGTTCTTCTTCGTCGCCGGTGTCATCGTCACCTGGATGAGCGTGCCGTTCGTGGCGTTCTCGGTCTACGCCGGGCTCACACAGGTCTCCACGGAGGTGCTGGAGGCCGCGCAGGTGGACGGCGCCAAGGGCCCCCAGCGACTGCGGTACATCATCCTGCCGATGATCCGCCCGGTGCTCGGGATCGTTCTGCTGCTGCAGATCATCTGGGACCTGCGGGTGTTCACCCAGATCAAGCTGCTGCAGGACAAGGGCTCCATCGCGAGCGAGACCAACCTGCTCGGCACCTACATCTACCAGCTCGGCGTCGGATCGAGCGACTTCGCGATGGCCAGCGCCGTCTCGGTGTTCGTCCTCATCCTGACCATCGCCCTGAGCTGGTTCTACGTCCGCCACCTGCTCAAGGAGGACCAGTCATGACCACCGTCGCCGGCGACCGCAAGCTGAAGCAGAAGGTCCGCCCCGGCCGCATCCTCCTCGGTGTCCTGGCCGTGGTACTCGGGCTGATCTGGGTCTTCCCGGTCTACTGGATGCTCAACTCGTCGCTGCTGCCGAACGTCGTGCTGCAGAGCTCCACCCCGACCTGGCTGCCGTTCGGGGGCTCGTTCGACAATTTCTCGGCCGTCGTCAACGGCGGGACGTTCTTCCCGGCGCTCGGGATGAGCGTGGTCGTCGCGCTCGTCACCGTCGTGTTCTGCCTGGCCTTCGCCTTCCTCGCGGCGCTCGCCATCAGCCGGTTCAAGTTCCGCGGGCGGACGTCGTTCGTGCTGGCCGTGCTGCTCATCCAGATGCTGCCCGCCGAGGGCCTGTTCATCGCGCAGTACAAGCTGATGGGCTCGCTCGGCCTCCTGAACACGGTGATCGGCGTCAGCATCATCTACATCGCGGCCGTCGTGCCGTTCACGATCTGGATGCTGCGCGGCTTCGTCGCCGGCATCCCGGCCGACCTCGAAGAGGCCGCGATGGTGGACGGGCTGAGCCGCACGCAGGCCTTCCTGCGCATCACCTTCCCGCTGCTCGCGCCGGGTCTCGTCGCCTCGGGCGTCTACGCCTTCCTGCAGGCCTGGAACGAGTTCACGGTGGCGCTGGTCATCCTGCAGGAGAACAGCAGCCAGACGCTGCCGCTCTGGCTGCGCGGCTTCATCCAGCAGTCCGCGTCGCGGGCGACCGACTGGGGACAGGTGATGGCGGCCTCCACGCTGGTGGCGGTGCCGGTCATCATCTTCTTCCTCCTCGTCCAGGGCCGCATGACCAGCGGGCTGGTCAGCGGGGCGGTCAAGGGGTGAGCGGGATGTCGGTCACCCAGCCCAGCGCGACCGACACCGCCCTCCGTCGCAGCATCGCGGCGACGCTCCTCCCCGGATTCCTGGGGACCACGCTGCCCGCGTGGCTGGAGGAGCGCCTGCGGAACGGCCTCGGCGGGGTGTGCGTGTTCGGCCAGAACGTGGAGTCCGTGGTGCAGCTGCGCGCGCTGACGGACGCGATCTACGCTGCGAATCCCGACGCCATCGTCGCGATCGACGAGGAGGGCGGCGACGTCACCCGGCTGTACTACGAGACGGGCTCGCCCTACCCCGGTAACGCGGTCCTCGGCCGGCTCGGCGACGACGCGTACACCGAGGGCATCGCGCGCCGGGTGGGGAGGAGCTCCACGCCGCCGGCGTGAACCTCGACTTCGCGCCGGACGTCGACATCAACTCCAACGCGGACAACCCGGTGATCGGGGTGCGCAGCTTCGGCTCGCTGCCCGCGGTGGTCGCCGAGCAGGGCGCCGCCTGGACGCGCGGCCTCCAGTCCGCCGGCGTCGCGGTGTGCGCCAAGCACTTCCCGGGCCACGGCGACACGGCGGCCGACTCGCACCTGGAGCTGCCGGTCGTCGAGCTGACGCTGGAGGAGTTGCGCGAGCGCGAGCTGGAGCCGTTCCGCGCCGTCATCGACGCGGGCGCGCGCACGGTGATGACCTCGCACATCCTGCTGCCACGGATCGACCCGGAGCTGCCTGCGACCTTCAGCCGCACCATCGTGGAGGGCCTCCTCCGCGGCGAGCTGGGCTTCGGCGGCGTCGTCGTCACCGACGCGCTCGACATGCACGGCGCGAGCGGGGAGCGCGGCATCCCGCAGGCGGCGGTGCTGGCGCTCGCGGCGGGCTGCGACCTGCTCTGCATCGGGACCGAGAACACCGACGCGCAGCTCGCCGAGATCGAGGACGCGATCGTCGCGGCGGTCGCGGAGGGACGCGTATCCGCGGCCCGGATCGAGCAGGCCGCCGGGCGCGTGCTCGCGCTCGCCGGGGCGGTGCGGGCGGACCGCGCCGCGCACGAGGCCGCGTCGCGCGGAGCCGGGGTCCTCGACCCCGCCGACGTGCGTCGCGTCGCGGAGGCGTTCGACATCTCCGAGCACGCGTCGTCGTGGCTGCGGTCCCACCACGGCCGGTACTCCGTCGTCCGGGTCGACACCGTGGCGAACATCGCGATCGGCGAGGCGCCGTGGGGCCCGTTCGCGGAGGTCGCGGCGGAGACGGACGGGGCGACGTCGGCCTTCGCGGCCAACCCGCTGGTGGTGTTCACCGAGGGCGACCATCCCGACCTCGTGCTCGCCGCGCAGTCCCCGGTGCTCGTGGTCGGCAAGGACAACCACCGGCACGCCTTCGCCCGCGCGGCGATCGACCGGCTGCGCGCCGAGCGGGACGTGCTCGTGGTGGACATGGGGTGGCCGAGCGACGACCGCCGCTACGCGGACATCGCGACCTTCGGCGCCTCCCGGCTCGTCGGGCGCTCGCTGATCGAGCTGCTCGACGGGGAACAGGGGCGCACCCCGTGAGGCTCGGCATCGACATCGGCGGCACCAAGACCGACGCCGTCGCGGTCGACGACCTGGGCGGGCTGGCGCAGCGGGTCCGGCTGGCGACCGGGTTCGGTCACGCCGCGGTCGTGGAGACCGCCGTCGCCGCGGTCGCCAGGATCGGCGAGCTCACCGGGCTGCCGGCGGGCGGCTTCACCTCCATCGGCATCGGCATCCCCGGGATGGTGGACAGCGCCTCCGGGCACGTCGCGCACGCGGTCAATCTGGGTGTCGAGCGGCTCGCGCTCGGCGGCGAGCTGGCCGGGCGGCTGGGCGTCGGCGTGCGCGTCGAGAACGACGTGAAGGCGGCAGCGCTCGGCGCCTTCCATCTGCTCGGCCTCGACGGCTCGATGGCGTACCTCAACCTCGGTACGGGGATGGCCGCCGGCGTCGTCGTGGACGGCCGGCTCTGGCGCGGCGCGTCCGGCGTCGCGGGCGAGATCGGGCACCTCCCGGTCGACCCGGCCGGCGCGCTCTGCGGCTGCGGTCAGCGCGGCTGCCTGGAGACCGTCGCGAGCGGCTCCGGCATCGCCCGGCAGTGGCGCACGGACGACCCGCTCCCGGCACGCGCGCTGTTCGCGGCGGCGGCGGACGGCGACCGCGAGGCGAAGGCGATCGCCGCTAGGCTTGCGGAGGGCATCGCCGCAGCGGTGCGGGTCCTCGTGCTGACCGTCGACGTCGACACCGTGGTGATCGGCGGCGGCCTGAGTCATCTCGGGGACCGGCTGCTGCGTGACGTCCACGAGGTGCTCGACGGATGGGCGGAGACGTCCCCGTTCCTCGCGTCGCTCGCGCTGTCCCGGCGGGTGCGCCTCGTTCCCGAAGGAACACCCGTTGCCGCGTTGGGTGCGGCGCTCGTTGGAGGAGCAGATGGCTGAAGTCGTGGTGGTGGCGGACAAGGACGCGGCGGGCGAGCTCGCGGCGGAGTCCATCCAGGCGCTGATCGCCGCCAAGCCCGACGCGGTGCTGGGCCTGGCGACCGGGTCCACCCCGCTGCCGGTGTACCGGGCGCTGGCCCGCCGGGTCGCGCAGGCCGGAACCGATGTCTCCCACGTGCGCGGCTACGCGCTGGACGAGTACGTCGGCCTGCCCGCCGGCCACCCGGAGTCCTACCGTTCGGTCATCACCCGCGAGGTCGTGGAGCCGCTGGGCCTCACCCCCGCCCTCATCCACGTCCCGAACGGCGCCCTCGCGACGATCGAGCACGCCGGAGCCGACTACGAGAAGGCGATCGCGGAGTCCGGCGGGGTGGACGTGCAATTGCTCGGCATCGGCACCGACGGCCACATCGGCTTCAACGAACCGGGGTCCTCGTTCGCCTCCGTCACGCGGGTGAAGACGCTGACCGAGCAGACCCGACGCGACAACGCCCGGTTCTTCGCCAGCGAGGACGACGTGCCCATGCACTGCATCACCCAGGGGCTCTCGACCATCCTGAAGGCGCGGCACCTGCTGCTGCTGGCCTTCGGCGAGGGCAAGGCGGAGGCGCTGGCCGGTGCGGTGGAGGGCCCGGTGTCGGCCTCCAACCCCGGCTCGGCCATCCAGCTCCACCCCCACGTCACCGTGCTCGTGGACGAGGCCGCCGCTTCGAAGCTCCGCAACATCGACTACTACCGCTACGCCTACGACCACAAGCCCGCCTGGCAGAAGCTGTAACAGGGGCTAGAGGAGTCTGCCGGCGGCCAGGACCTGCTGGACGTGCCAGTCGTGGTCGAGGAGGACCGCGTCGGCGGCGTAGCCGGCGTGGAGGCGGCCGAGGCGGGACTCGCCGAGCGCCTTCGCGGGGTCGCGGTGAGCGCGGTGACCGCCGTCACCGGGTCGAGGCCCACGCGGGTGATCGCGTTGCGGAGGGCGGCGTCCTGGGTGAGGGTCGATCCCGCGATCGTGGTGGTGCCGGAGAGCACGGCCAGGCCGTCGCGGACGCTGACGTTCAGGCCGCCCAGGCGGTAGTCGCCGTCCGTCGCGCCGGCCGCGGCCATCGCGTCGGTGACCAGGGCCACCCGCCCCGGCGCCTCCCGGAACAGCAGACCCGCCACCGACGGGTGCACGTGCAGGCCGTCGAGGATGAGCTCCAGTGTCACCTCCGGGTTCTCGATCGCCGCCATGACCGGGCCGGGCGCGCGGTGGTGGATGCCGTTCATCGCGTTGAACGCGTGCACCAGCAGCCGCGCGCCGACCTCGAACGCCCGTTTCGCCTGCTCGTAGTCGGCTGCGGTGTGGCCGATGCCGACGACGACGCCGGCTTCGATGAGCACGCCGATCGCCTCCAGGGCGTTGGGCAGCTCGGGCGCGATGGTCGCGGTGCGGAGGGTGCCGCGGGCGGCGCCGATCAGCTCCTCCACCATCTCCGGGCCGGGATCGCGCAGGAAGGCGTCGTCGTGCGCGCCGCGCCGCTCGCGGGCCAGGAACGGCCCTTCCAGGTGCGAGCCGAGCACCATCGGGTCGACTCTCGTCAGGTCGGCCACGACTCGGAGGCTCTCGCGCAGAGAGGCCAGCGGGTTCGCGACGTGCGAGACGAGCGCGCGGGTCGTGCCGTGGGCGCGGTGCGTCGCGAGGGCCGCGAGCATCTCCTCCGGGCCGTCGTCGTACGGGTGGCCGCCGCCGCCGTGGCAGTGCAGGTCGATGAATCCGGGCGTCAGCCAGTGACCGCCGGCGTCGATCACCTCGCGGCCGGGGACGCGGGCGGCCTCGTGCCAGCCCGTGCCGGAGCCGGTCGCGACGATCGTGTCGCCGTCGGCGACCAGCCAGAACTCGTCGACCCGTCCGCTCGCATCCACTTTGCGGGCGTCATGGACGACGACGCCGGTCATGCGAACTCGCGCCGCCCGTTGATCACGCCGCTCACGGTCGCCACGACCGCGAACACCAGCGCGACGATCGGCTGCCCCAGGCTCCACCAGGCGAAGGCGGCGCAGCCCATCACGACGATCTCCACGAGCGCCTTCACGAACGCGTCGACGTGGAGCACGGCCTTGGGGGAGCGGAACAGCGCCCACAGCAGGATCGCCAGCACGGGAGCGCCGATGCCGACGACGATGTTCCACGGCAGCGGCCACGCGGCGAAGCCCCAGATGCCCAGTGAGACGATGGCGAACAGCTCCAGCACGAAGCGGAGGATGTCATTGGGCCCGACTTTGATCGGGGCCTGCTGGTCGTGCGTGGAGGTCACCGGCCCAGTCTACCGATCCGGGTCGGCCGTGGCTGAGCGCCGGATCCCGCTCAGCGGAAGATGATGGTGCGCGCGCCGTCGAGCAGCACGCGGTCCTCCGCGAACCACTTGACCGCCTGCGTGAGGGTGCGCGACTCCTCGTCCTGGCCGATAGCGACCAACTCCTGGACGCTGCGGGTGTGGTCGACGCGCACGACGTTCTGCTCGATGATCGGCCCCTCGTCCAGGTCGCTGGTGACGAAGTGCGCGGTGGCGCCGATCAGCTTGACGCCGCGGGCGTGGGCCTGGCGGTAGGGATTGGCGCCCTTGAAGCCGGGCAGGAACGAGTGGTGGATGTTGATCGCCCGGCCGGCGAGCTTCTCGCACAGCGCGGGGGAGAGGATCTGCATGTAGCGCGCGAGCACGACCAGTTCGATGTCGTGCTCCGCGACGGCCTCCAGGACGCGCGCCTCGAACGCGGCCTTCGACTCGGGGTCGGTCACCTGCTGCGACTCGAACGGGACGCCGTAGAAGCCGGCGAGGTCGCCGAGCGCGGCGTGGTTGGACAGCACGAGCGGGATCTCGACCGGGAGCTGGCCCGCACGCTGGCGGAACAGCAGGTCGTTGAGGCAGTGCGCCGCGGTGGACACCAGCACGAGCGTGCGGAGCGGGCGGCCGACGTTGTCGACGCGGTGGGTCATCCCGAACCGCTCCACGACGGGCGCGAGCGCGCGCTCGAACTCGGCGCGGTCGGCCGCGGACTCCACCTGCAGGCGCATGAAGAAGCGCCCGGTGTCCGTGCTCGCGAACTGCTGGCTCTCGGTGATGTTGCCGCGGGCGGCCACGATCGCGCCGGAGACGGCGTGGACGATGCCGGGACGGTCGGCGCAGCTGAAGGTCAGCACCCAGTGGTTGGAGGTGACGGTCGCGGGGGCGGAGTCCATCCGTCCAGGGTAGCGGCCCGCGCGGGTGAGGCGTTCCCGGTCCTAGCGCGGAACGGGCGCTCCCGCCGTCCACACCTGCAGCACCCGGAAGTCGTCGTCCAGCAGCACGGCGTCCGCCGCGTACCCCGGCGCGAGGCGGCCCAGGTCGGCGCCGCGCCCGATCGCGGCCGCGGGCGTCTCGGTGAGCGCGCGGACGGCCTCCTCGACGGTGACGCCGACCTCGCGCACCGCGCGGCGCAGCGCGTCGTCCTGGGTCAGCGTCGAGCCGGCGATCGAGCCGCCCCCGGCCAGGCGGGCGACACCGTCGCGCACCTCCACGCGGAGGGTTCCCAGCAGGTAGTCGCCGTCGGCCTCGCCGGCCGCCGCCATGGCGTCCGTGATCAGCGCGACGCGGCCCGGAGCGGAGGCGAACGCCATCCGGACCACCTCGGGGTGCACGTGGATGCCGTCGTTGATGACCTCCACGGTCACCCCCGCCGTGCGCGTCGCGGCCGCGACCGGGCCGGGCGCGCGGTGGTGGATGCCGTCCATGCCGTTGAAGGCATGCGTCAGGATCGTGGCGCCGGCGTCGAACGCGGTGCGGGTCTGGTCGTAGTCCGCGCCGGTGTGGCCGACCGCGACGGCGACGCCGGCCGCGGAGAAGGCGCGCACCGCGTCCATGCCGCCGGGCAGCTCGGGTGCGAGGGTGACCTGGCGGAGGGTGCCGCCCGCGGCGTCGAGCAGCAGCTCGATGTCGGCGGGCGTCGCCGAGCGCAGCAGGGCCGGGTCGTGCGCGCCCTTGTGCGCGACGTCGAGGAAGGGGCCTTCCAGGTGCGAGCCGAGGACGCGCGGGTCGTCCGCCGCCAGCGCTGCCACGCCGCGCACGCGCTCGGCCAGCTCGGGGACCGTCGCCGTCACCAGCGAGACCACGAAGCGCGTCGTGCCGTGGCGCTGGTGCAGGGCCATCGCCGTGCGGATCGCGTCGGCGCCGTCGTCGAACGCCGCCCCGCCGCCGCCGTGGCCGTGCAGGTCGATGAAGCCGGGGGTCAGCCAGCCACCGCGGGCGTCCGTGACGACGGCGGAGGGCTCGCCCGCGACCGCCGCGACCCAGTCTTCGCCGACGCCGGTCGCGGCGACGCGCTCGCCGTCGAACAGCACCCAGGCGTCGCGGGTCGTGCGGCCGTCGTCGACGAGACGGGCGGAGTGGATGACGTGCCGGCTCACGCGACGATGACCTCGAAGCCGGCCTCCACGAACGCCGCCCGCTGCTCGGCCGTGATGCCGTCGTCGGTGATGAGTGTGGTCAGCAGCTTGGGGCCGCCGAGGGTCGCGAAGGCCTTGCGGCCGATCTTGCTGGAGTCCGCGACGACGACGGCCCTGGTCGCCCGGCGGGCCATGAGCGAGTTGACGCTCGCCTCGCCCTCGTCGTGCACGGTCGCGCCGACGAGCGGGTCGATCCCGTTGACGCCGATGAAGGCGATGTCCATCGTGATCTTCTCCAGCACGACGTCGCTGTACGGGCCGACCAGCTCGTACGAGCGCGCGTGCACGACGCCGCCGGTGACGACCGTCTTGATCTGCGGGCGCATCACCAGCTGGGCGGCGATGTTGATGGCGTTGGTGACCACGGTGAGGTTGGGATGCGGCGACGGCTCCATGAGGTCGGGCCGCGACCCGAGCACGGTCGCCACCGCGGTGCTCGTCGTGCCGCCGCAGAGACCGACGACCGCTCCGCGCGGCACGAGCGCGCTCGCCGCCTGCGCGATCCGCAGCTTCTCGGGCGCGTGCTGCTCGCGCTTGTAGCGGATCGGGAGGTCGTAGGCGACCGACTGGCCGACCGCTCCGCCGCGGGTGCGCGTCAGCAGCTGCTGCGACGCCAGGGCGTCCAGGTCGCGCCGCGCCGTCGCCGCGGACACGTCGAGCTTGGCCACGATGTCCTCGACCTCCACCTGGCCCGACTCGGCCAGGAGGTCGAGGACGGCGTTCAGCCGTTCCGCTCTGTTCATCGCTGTGCAGTCTCCGTTCCGCTCGCCGCGCCGGCGGCGACGTCGAACAGGGTCATCAGGCGCGCCGCCTCCGCCGCCACGGCCGCACGCCCCTCCCGCACGTACCGCCGGGAGTCCACGACCTCCGGATTCGCGCGCAGGTAGGCGCGGATCGCGTCGGTGAAGAAGCGGTTCAGGTGGGTGGAGACGTTGACCTTGGTGATGCCGGAGCGGATCGCCGCCTCGATCGTCTCATCCGCGACCCCGCTGGAGCCGTGCAGGACCAGCGGAACGTGCACGGCGTGTCGGAGCGAGGCGATGAGGTCGAGGTCGAGCCGGGCGTTCCGCTCGGTCATCGCGTGCGAGCTGCCGACGGCGACGGCCAGCGCGTCGACGCCCGTCTCGGTCACGAACCGGCGGGCCTCCACGGGGTCGGTGCGGGCGCCGGGCGCGTGCGCGCCGTCCTTCCCGCCGATCTCGCCGAGCTCGGCCTCCACGGAGACCTCGTTGGCGTGCGCGTACTCGACGACCCGCACGGTCGCGGCCACGTTGTCGTCGTAGGGGAGCGTCGACCCGTCGAACATGACCGAGCCGAAGCCGAGGTCGACGGCCTGCCGCGTCAGCGCGGCGTCCTCCGCGTGGTCGAGGTGGACGGCGACGTGGGCGGACGAGTCCGCGGCGAGGGCGAGCGTGCCCCGCGCGATCGGGTCGAGGCCGCCGTGGTAGTCGGCGCAGTTCTGCGAGATCTGCAGGATGACGGGGCGGCGGGTCTCCTCGGCGGCCGACACCAGCGCCTCCGCGGTCTCCAGGTGGATGACGTTGAAGGCGGCGACGCCGGTGCGCGCGGCGACCGCTCCGTGCAGGAGGTCGAGCGTGGGGACGAGAGGCATGCGGGGCTCCGGGGTCGAGTCGGTTCAGGAGGTCACGAGGCGTGCCTCGTACTCCGGGTAGGCGGGGTCGAGCTCGCCCGCCAGCGGGGCGACGACGGCGGCGGCCGACCAGGCGGTGGCCCGGCGGACGAGGACGGCGGGATCGGTGATGCCGGCGGCCAGCGCCGTCGCGAGGGCGGCGACGGCCGCGTCTCCCGCACCGGTCGCGTTGCCGGCGAGGGGCCGGGGCAGCCGGGCGGACCAGGTCCGGCTCTCGCCGACCGCGAGCATTCCGTCGGCGCCCAGCGAGACGAGCACCAGCCCGGCGCCGGCGGCGAGCAGCACGCGGGCGCCGGCGACCGGGTCGTCCGAGCCGACCGTGTCGGCCAGCTCGCGCCGGTTGGGCTTGAGCACGTCGGCTCCGGCCTCGGCGGCGGCGAGCAGCGCGGTCCCGCTCGCGTCGACGACGCTCGGGATGCCGCGCCGCGTGGCGACCTCCACGAGGTCGGCGTAGAAGCCCTCTGGCGCGCCAGGCGGCAGGCTGCCGGACCCGACGACCGCGGTGGCCGGAACGGCGAGGCGCTCGACGGCCTCCCGCAGCGCGGTCCACTCGGCGGGGGAGAGGCGGCGCCGGTCTCGTTGAGGATCGTCGCGACGCCGGAGCCCTCGTCCACGATCGCGACGCTGCTGCGCGTCGGCGCGGCCACAGGGATCAGCTCGGACGGCAGGCCGCTCGCCTCCAGGTCGTCGGCCAGGCGCAGCCCGGAGGCTCCGCCCGCCGTCGTCAGGATGAACGACGCTCCGCCGGTCTGCGCGATCACCCGGGCGACGTTGAGGCCCTTGCCGCCCGCGCGCGCCGCAGGAGGCGCGACCCGGTGCGTCTCGCCGGGCTCCAGCGCGGCGACGCGATAGGTGAGGTCGATCGCGGGATTCGGGGTGACGGTGAGGATCATCGGACGGCTTTCAGGGCGTCGGCCGCCGGGGCGGGGACCTCCCGCGCCCGCAGGGCAGCGCCGATCACGCCCGCGTTCTCGCCGATGCGCGCCGGGATCAGCTGCGGTCGCCGGTGGAAGGTGAGGATCGCGTCGAGGCGCTGGGCCAGCGGCACGAAGAGCTCGTCGCCGGCCTGCGCGAGCCCTCCGCCGATCACGACGGCTTCGGGGGCGAGCAGCGCGACGGTGTGCGACAGGTCGAGCGCGAGGGCGTCGAGGGCGGAGTCCCAGATGCGCTGCGCAGCGGGATCGCCGGAGCGCGCCCGCTCCAGCACCTCCCGCGACCCGGCCACCGGGACGCCGCTGATCGCCGTGTACCGGCGCGCGATCGCCGCGGCCGAGGCCACGGCCTCCAGGCAGCCGCGGCCGCCGCATGCGCAGTCGGGGCCGTCCGCGACCCGGGAGTGGCCCATCTCGCCTGCCATTCCGCCGCCGGTGAACAGCGTGCCGTCGATGAAGATGGCGCCCGCGATCCCGGTGCCGATCGCCATCACGACGACGTCACGGAAGCCCGCGGCGGCACCCAGCCGGTACTCGGCCTCGCCCGCGGCGCGCACGTCGTGACTGAACGACACCGGCATCCCGTACGCCTCCGTCGCGCGGTCGCGGAACGGGAAGTCCCGCCAGCCGAGGTTCTCCGAGAACACGCCGACGCCGGTCTCCTCGTCCACGTGCCCGGGGACGACCAGGCCCGCCGCGACGGGGACCACCTCGGGATGCGCGCGCCGGAACCCGGCGGCCAGCTCCGCGGTCGCGGCGACGACGGCCTCGCCGGTGCGCTCGCCGTCGAGCGGGGTGGGGCAGCGGATCAGCTCGACGATGCGGCCGGCGGAGTCCACCAGTGCGGCCTTCAGATCGGTGCCGCCGACGTCGAAGGCGAGCACCGCGGCCCCGGAGCCGAGCCTGTCGTCGGCGGCAGCGTGCGCGTTCACGAGGTCAGGATGACAGAGCGGGTCAGGTTTCGGGGACGGTCGGGGTCGAGTCCCGCGCGCCGGGCGCGCTCCAGAGCGACGCGCTGCGCGCGGACGAGGTCGGCCAGCCCGTCGATCGGCGCGTCCTCGTAGCGCGCGCCGGTGGCGGCGACGTCCTGGGCGAGCCCTGCCGGGGCATCGCCCAGCATCCAGGTGACCCGGCCGGGAGCCGCGATCGCGATCGGGCCGTGCCGGTACTCCTTCGCCGGGTAGGACTCCGTCCACGACTGCGACGCCTCGCGCATCTTGAGGGCGGCCTCGTGCGCGAGGCCGATGGTCCAGCCGGCGCCGAGGAAGCTGTACTGGTCGGCTGACAGGAGTGCGTCGTCCAGGTCTTCGTCGATCGCGGCGGCGGCCTGCTCGATGGCGGCGTCCAGGTCGTGGCCGAGGGAGGCGCGCATCAGGGCCAGAGCCGTCGTCGCGAAGCGCGTCTGGACGACGGAGGTCTCGTCGGCGAAGGGCAGTAGCACCGTGTCGTCCACGAGGTCGGGCAACGGCGTTCCCGCCGCGCCGACGACCGCGATGGTCCGCGGCCGGCGCGAGCGGCCGCGCAGGCCGTCGACCAGCTCGATGACCTCCGTCGTCGTGCCCGAGCGGCTGATCGCGACGATCGCGTCGTAGTCCCGATCCACGACGGCCTCCGAGGCCGCGTACGCGTCGGTGAGGCCGTGGCCGGCAGACTCGCGCAGCACGGCGTACGACTGGGCCATGAACCAGGACGTGCCGCAACCGACGACCGCGATGCGCTCGCCGGACGCGGGGAGCAGGGCCTGTTCCTCCCGGAGTGCGGCCGCGCGAGCCCAGGTCTCCGGCTGCGATCGCAGCTCGGCCTCCATGTGCACTCCGAGGGGGATGTCCGTCACTGCTCGCTCCTGTTCGCCGTTGATTCGGTCAGGACAATGATTGCTTATGAGCGTTAGATCTGTCTACTGATCATTTTCGATCGTTTCGGCCCGGATACCGCCGGATCTGGGCGGCGCGTGTAAATCCCATGTAACGATCTCGCGGTTGTTCCTTGACGCGCCCCTCCAGTGTGCGCAATTATTCGACCATCAATTGAGTGCATGTGATCGTTTCTGCATGAAACAAATCACGAAGCATCATCCAGATACGCACCGTCGCGCACCTGCAGTACCTTCGGCGACGGTCCGGAATCCTTATCGAGAGTGAGGAAAGTCGATGAAGAAGTCTCTGCGGTGGGGAGCCGCCGTCGCCTCGGCGGCGGTCGCGACCCTGACGCTCGCGTCCTGCGGCTTCAGTGGAGGCTCGGGGGGCTCGGCCAGCGGAAGCAGCCAGCTCAACCTGATGGTCGCCAGCTACTCGGACAACACCAAGGCCGAGTGGCAGCAGATCATCAAGGACTTCGAGGCGGCCAACAAGGGCATCACGGTCAACCTCGACGTCGAGTCGTGGACGGACATCAACAACGTCATCAAGACCCGCATCCAGGCGGGCAAGCAGCCGGACATCCTGAACATCGACGCGTTCGCCGGCTTCGCCGCCGACGACCTGCTCTACCCGGCGAAGGACATCGTCTCGGCCAAGACGCTGGACGACTTCCAGCCGGCGTTCAACAAGAACGCGAGCATCGACGGCACCCAGTGGGGCCTCCCGTTCATCGCGTCGGCGCGCGCCCTCTTCTACAACAAGGACGACTTCGCCAAGGCCGGGATCGCTGAGCCGCCGAAGACCTGGGCGGACTTCGAGGCGGACGCCGCCAAGCTGAAGGCCGCCGGGGTCACGCCCTACGGCATGCCGCTCGGCTCCGAGGAGGCCCAGGCCGAGACCGCGATCTGGTTCTACGGAGCGGGCGGCGGCTACGGCGACGCCAAGAAGCTGACGATCGACAGTGCGGAGAACGTCACCGGCGCCACCGAGATGCAGAAGATCATCACGCAGGGCTTCACCCAGGCGAACCCCGGTTCGACCAACCGCACGCCGTTGATGAACGTCTTCATCCAGGGCCAGCTCGGCATGCAGATCGGCCTCCCGCCGATCGTCGGCCAGATCAAGGACAAGAACCCGTCGCTCAAGTACGCGATCGCACCGATCCCGACCAAGGACGGTTCCGCCTTCACGCTCGGCGTCGCCGACCACCTGATGGCCTTCAAGAACAAGACGGACAAGAAGGACGCGATCAAGAAGTTCCTCGACTACTTCTACACACCGGCGGTCTACACCAAGTGGGTCGGCGCCGAGGGCTTCCTGCCCACGACCAAGTCCGGCGCGGACTCGATGGGCTCGAACGCGGACATCAAGCCGTTCCTCGACCTGCTGCCGAACGCCAAGTTCTACCCGTCGACGAACCCGAACTGGTCGGCCGCCCAGGGCGCCATCCAGAGCCAGATCGGACAGCTCGGACAGGGCGCGAACCCGACCGACCTGCTGAAGTCCATCCAGTCGAAGGCTTCGGGCCAGTAGCAGCGGCATGAGCTCGACCATCGAAACGACCACGACGGGGGCGGCCACCGGCCGTCCCCGCCGCGGGGCGCCTCGCGCCGGGCACGGCAGCACCACCACGCTGTGGAACGCCGTGCCGTGGACGCTGCCGGCGCTCATCCTCATCTTCGGCATCGTGCTGTTCCCCGCGGGCTACATGATCTTCAACTCGACCCGGAAGATCTCGGTCGCCGGCGTCGACCACGGATCGGTCGGCCTGCAGAACTACCTCACGGTGCTCTCGCGCCCGGAGATCCCGGGCATCCTCCTCAACACGGTCATCTGGGTCGTCTCGGTGGTGCTCGTCACCGTGGTGATCTCCCTGGCCCTGGCGCAGTTCCTCGACAAGAACTTCCCCGGCCGGCGCTGGGTGCGGATGGCGATCATCGTCCCCTGGGCGGCGAGCGTCGTCATGACGACAACCGTCTTCGTCTACGGGCTCGACCCGTTCTACGGGATCATCAACAAGTTCCTGGTCGACATCCACGTTCTCGCGCAGCCGTTCGGGTTCACGAAGGAGCCGCTGCCGGCGTTCTTGTCCTCCATCGCCATCGCGGTGTTCGTGTCGCTCCCGTTCACGACCTACACGATCCTGGCCGGACTCGCCGGCATCCCGGGTGACATGCTGGAGGCCGCGAAGGTCGACGGCGCGGGCGCGGTGCGCTCCTACTTCGGGGTGACGCTGCCCAACCTGCGGCCCGCGATCGCGCTGGCCAGCCTGATCAACATCATCAACGTCTTCAACTCGCTGCCGATCCTCAAGCTGATGACCGGGACGATCCCAGGCTACAAGGCCGACACGACGACCACGTACGTGTTCAAGCTGCTGCAGAACGAGCAGCGCATCGACCTGTCGAGCGCGCTCAGCGTGATCAACTTCCTGATCGTGCTGGTGGTCGTGGCGCTCTACCTGTGGATCGTGAAGCCGATGAAGGAGGTCTCGTGACCGCGCCCGCCCCCGTCGCGCTCGCCGGAACGCCCGCGCGCGCCGCCGAGCCCCGCCGCCGTCCGCGGTCCGGCTTCACCTGGCGCGTCGCCGGCAAGGTGATCGCGGGCGTCGTCATCGCCCTGATCTTCATCGCGCCGTACCTGATCATGCTGGTCGGCTCGTTCAAGAGCAGGGACAACATCCTCACCGTCCCGCCGACCTACCTCCCGACGACGTGGCATCCGGAGAACTACCTCACGATGTGGTCCACCCCGGAGACCCCATTGCCGCTCAATCTGATCTCGACCATCGTCATCTCGGTGTTCGCGACGGTGGTCGTGCTGCTGGTCTGCGTCCCGGCGGCGTACTACACGGCGCGGTTCCGGTTCCCGGGCCGCGGGGTGTTCCTCTTCCTCGTGATCGTCACGCAGATGCTGCAGCCGACCGTGCTGGCGACCGGCCTGTTCAAGGAGATGGTGGCGCTCGGGATCAACGACACCTGGCTGGCGATGATCCTGGTCAACGCGGCGTTCAACCTGGCGTTCGCGATCTGGATCATGCACACGTTCTTCGCGGGCGTGCCCAAGGAGGTCGACGAGGCCGCCCAGCTCGACGGCGCGGGGAAGTGGACGGTGCTGCTGCGCGTCCAGCTCCCGCTGGTCTGGCCGGGCATCGTCACGGCGATCATCTACACGTTCGTCGCCTCCTGGAACGAGTTCGCGGCGAGCCTCGTCATCCTCTCCACGGACGCCAACCAGCCGCTCTCGGTGGCGCTGACCAAGTTCGTCGGCCAGTACGACGCGGCCTGGCAGTACGTCTTCGCGGTGTCGGTCGTCGCGATCATCCCGGTGGTCATCCTGTTCGCGCTGATCGAGAAGCGCCTCGTCGGAGGTCTCACGGCGGGCAGCGTCAAGTAGCGGCGGAGGCCGCCGTCCCGAGCTGGGGCGCCCGCGCGTGTGGCGCGACGCGGGCGCCCCGACGCACCCGATGCACCACTGCATCGGCGCGCGGTAGCATCGAGACGATGACGGCCGGTATCACGAGTTCGCTGCACCCGGCGGATCCCGTCGGGCCCGTGGTCGAGGCCGCCCATGTGCGGCTGTTCCGGTGGAGGATGCCGTGGTGGGCGGGCGTGCTCGGCGTCTACGCGGCCTCCCGGGTGCTGACGACGCTGCTCATGCTCGCGCTGTACCTCGTCGCGGGCGCGATGCACTGGGAGGGTGGCAGCCCGCAGACGCACCCGACCTTCCTCGGCTTCGCGGGCACCTGGGACGCCTCGTACTACTGGCGCATCGTCGAGCACGGCTATCCGACGACCCTGCCGGTCGACGCCGACGGCGACGTGCAGCAGAACGAGTGGGCGTTCCTGCCGCTGTACCCGCTGATCGTGCGCGCGCTCATGTCCGCGACCGGGCTCGGGTTCCCGGCGGCCGGCGTGCTGGTCGCGGTGCTCTGCGGTGCGGCGGCCAGCCTCGTGCTCTACCGGGTCGTGGCGTCGCGCGTCGGCCCGGTCAGCGGGCTCTGGGCGGCCGTGTTCTTCTGTTTCGGGCCGCTCTCGTTCGTGCTGCAGATCGCCTACGCCGAGAGCCTGTTCTTCCTCCTGCTGTTCGCGGCGCTGCTGGCGACGATGGCGCGGCGGTACTGGACGGTCATCCCGTTCGGGGTCGCGGCCGCGTTCACGCGTCCGGGAGAGCTCGCCCTTCCGCTCACCCTCGGGATCGTGTACGTGATCCGCGCGCGGCGGGCGCGCCGGGGAGACGAGACCTTCGGCGTGCGGGAGCGCGTGGCGATGATCGTCGCCGGCGCGGTGACCGCTGTGGCGGGGCTGGCCTGGCCGCTGATCGCGGCGACCGTCACTGGGACGCCAGGGGCGTATGTGGAGACCGAGCTGTCCTGGTGGACGGGCTTCATCGGACGGGTCGCCTTCGTGCCGCTGACGCCGTGGTTCCTCTTCACCTGGCGGTACGCGAGCGTCGCGGGCGCCCTCCTCGTCGTCGCGGCGATCGGCGGCTACGCGTGGCTGCTGAACCGGCCGGGCATCCGTGCGCTCGGCACCGAGGTGGTCGCCTACGCTGCCAGCTACGCGCTCTATCTGTTCGCCGTCTTCCTGCCGCAGCAGAGCCTCTTCCGGCTGCTCATGCCGCTGGCGCCGCTCGCCGGGGCGCCGGGGCTGACCCGGAACCGGCGTGCCCGGACGATCGCGCTGGCGGCGGGGATCGCGCTGCAGCCCGTGGCGCTCGTGCTGTTGTGGTTCGTGGGCTACCCGTGACCTGACCCCGCTCACGGCGAGAGCCGGAGGGCGAGGGCGACGAGTTCGCCGCGGTTGGTCGCCGAGGTCTTGCGCATCACCCTGCTGACGTGGCTCTCGACGGTACGGACGCTGAGGACGAGGCGCGACGCGATCTCCGGGTTGCTGAGTCCTGTCGCCACGAGCCGCGTGATCTCGCGCTCCCGATCCGTCAGCGCGATCGGCGTCGAGAAGAACCCGCCGCTGTCGGAGCCGTCGCCGGCGGAGCGAAGCGCGGCGGCCGGTGCGGCCCGTCCTGTCGAGGCGAGCCGCTCCGCGAGCGCGCCCAGGTCCGCGGAGCCGGGCGCTGCCTGGGCCTCCACGAACGCGAGGTGCGCGTCGTGGAGCTCGGACTGCTGACGATCGAGCAGGGCGCGTGCCTCCGCGAGCCCGGCCTCGTCGATCGCGTGTTCGAGCGATGTCAGCAGTGCGAGCGCGGCCGTGGGCAGCTCGCCGTGCGTCGCGAGAGCTGAGGCCAGCCGGCGGAGCAGCTCGGCGGCCTCGTCCGGCCGCCCCCTGCCCGCGGCGAGCTGGGCGTCGATCCAGCGCACGCCCGCGCCGACCGCGGACAGCGGGGCTCCATCCGAGGAGACCGGCAGCGCGGCGGCGAGCTCGTCGAGGAGGCGCACGGCGTCCTCGAAGCGCCCGCAGCGGAGGGCGACCGCGCGGGAGGCCTCCAGCAGCCGTGCCCGCACGGGAGGCGGCAGGTCGCGGTCGTCGCGCAGGCGCTCCTCGGGAACGGCCGGCTCCGCCCCGACCTCGACGGCGAGCATCACCCCGGCGGCGTCCGCGAGCCGTGCGAAGGGGCCGAGCCCGGCGACCTCGGCCCTGAGGACCGCAAGGGCCTCCGCGAGCCCGGCGCCGGCGGCCACCGACCGACGCGCGCGGAGCACGGCGAGCTCTGCCGTGTCCAGCGGGTCGCCCGGCAGGCCGGCCGACGCGGCCAGCACCCGGTCGAGCTCGGCCGCCGCGCCCGGCGCCATCCCCGTGTCGGCCATCAGGGCGTGCGCGAGGGCGAGCGCCGATCCCGGCGACGGGGCGGCGCACCACACCCGTGACGCCTCCTCACGGCGGGAGTCGGCCGCCGCGTGCACGAGCTGGACGAACGCGGCGTCGGTGGGCGGGGCGTCCACCTGCGCGCGGTCGCGGAGGTGGTCGGCGAGGACCGGCGGATCGAGGGCGATGAGCCGGCGCCCGCGGTGCGGCACGATCCGGAGGACGCCCGCCGCAGCGAGTCCGTCGAGGGCGCCGGGGTCGACCAGCCCGCGCGTCGATGCCACGTCGCCGACGCCGGTCACCGCGATCCTCTCCAGCGCGACGCGCTCGGCCGGACCGAGTCCGGAGAGCTGCGCGTCGAGGGCGCCGCGGAGCGCTCTGCTCCACAGCTCCCCGGTCGCGGACCACCCACCCGACCCCCGGACCAGCCGGCCCTCCAGCACCGCGAGCTCCGCGAGCGCGAGAGCGAGGCCCACGTTGCCGCCGCACAGCGCGTACACGCGGCTCATCGCGCTCGCGTCGACGGGACCGCCGAGGCGCTCCGCGACGGCCGACCGGAGCTCCTCGTAGTCGAGCGGCACGACCTCCACCACGTACGCCGTCGACGGCCCCTCCTCCCGCCGCGCGCGGGTGCGCAGCAGCGGAGTGCGGGTCGCGCGGCGCACGGCGTCGATCGCGCCGGTGGACGCGTCGTCGAGGAGGTCGGCGTCGTCCACCAGGAGCGCGGCCGCGCCGGACCCGACCGCGGTCCCCAACGCGTCGATCGCCTGCTGGAGGGCGGACGCCGTGCGGCGCTCCGGGGACGTCAGCACCCCGATCCCGGCCGCGTGGAGGGCGGCGAGCGGGCTCTCACGCAGTGATCGGACGCCGTTCACGCGCACGACGGTCCTGCGCGCGTCGGCCGCGGAGGAGGCCACCGCGTCGACGACGGTCGAGCGCCCGCTCAGCCGCGGACCGACGAGGTCGACGTCCGCGTCGCTGGAGAACAGGAGCTCGCGCACGAGCGTCAGGACGCGCTCCCTTCCGGCGAGCGGAGTGGAGTCCGCGACGCGGGGAACGATCATCGGCTGGCTCCATGGGGACGTGTGGTGAACTGCTGCAGCCCAACGGTAATACGCAAGATGTAAGGCGCTCCACGTAAGGTCGGGCGAACTGCACGGAACCTCGACCGATCCGCACGTAAATCCCCGGATCGACGGTGGGCCACCGCGGTACCGACGAGAACATGGGTCCCGATGTCGAAAGGGAGTCGGGGGCCTATGAGCGGTCGATCGCGCCGCCGTGCGAGAGCGGCCGAGCGCGCACGCGTCACGCGTGTCGTGCTGATCTCGCTCGGCGCCGTCGCCCTCGTCGTCGTGGCGTGCGCCGCTTGGGTGGGCGTCAGAGCGGCCATCTCCTACGGCCACGTGTCGACCGCGCGCGCCGACGCGAAGTCGACTGTCGCCGCCGTCGCCGCCGACCCGGTGTCGGCCGCCTCCCGCGCCGACCGCATCCGCGCGGTGGGTGACCGCCTGGACGACGCAAAGGGTCTGACGGGCGATGTGGTCTGGCGCGCGTCCGAGTACGTCCCGTTCGCCGGGGCCAACCTCCGCTCGTACCGGCTCACCGTCGAAGCGCTCCACGAGACCGTCGACGGGGGACTGGCGCCCGTCGTCGCCGACCTCGCCACGCTGGAGACCGCCGTGTCGCTCGCGGACCGCACGGTCGACACCGAGGCCGTCGCGGGCACGGCTGCCCACCTCCGCACGGCGGAGCGCGCGCTCGAACGCGGCCGCGCGACGCTGCGCGAGGCCGCGGGCGGCCCGCTCGTGCCGCCGCTGGCCTCCGGCGTCCGGGCGGCCGAGGGCCTGGTCGACAGCCTCCACCAGACCGTCTCGTCGCTCTCGGTCGCCGCACGCGTCCTCCCGGCCGCGATCGGTGCGGGCGGTGCGAAGAACTACGCGCTGCTGTTCAACAACAACGCCGAGCTCCGGACGACCGGCGGGATCGCGGGGGCCATCTCGGCGCTGACCGCCGACGGAGGGCGCATCGAGCTGGGGCAGCAGCTCGTCCCCGATCAGCTCAACCCCGCCGAGGGGACCGGGCTCCCGGTGAGTCCGGAGGAGCGAGCGCTGTTCGGGCCCCAGCTCGGCGAGTACATCCAGAACGTCAACCTCACGCCCGACTTCGTTCGGAGCGGCGAGCTCACGGCCGCCCACTGGCGGGCGGCCCTCGGCCAGGAGCTCGACGGGGTGGTCTCGATCGACACCGCGACCATCGGGCTGCTGCTGGCGGCGACCGGCCCGATCACCGTCGCCGGCCGCGAGCTGAACAGCGAGAACGCCTCCCGCGTCCTGCTGCGGGACGTCTACGTCGAGATCGAGAGTCGCGACGACCAGGACGTGTTCTTCGGCGAACTCACGCGCGCCATGTTCGACAAGCTCTTCGGCGCGGGGACGGGCACCGTCCCGGTGCTGAAGGCGCTGGCCACGGCCGTGGACGAGGGCCGCATCTCGCTCTGGTTCGCCGAAGCCGCGCTGCAGCACGAGATCGCGGGCGGCCCGCTGGCCGGACCGCTCGCCCAGCTCACCGACCGCGGTGCGCCCGTGGGCGTGTTCCTGGCCGACGGGACCGCCGGCAAGATGGACAGCTACCTCGAAGGCTCCGTCACCGCCACCTGCCACGCGGCGGCGACGAAGGACACGGCGAAGAAGGACACCGCGAAGAAGGTCGGCAACACGGTCACGGCCACCGCGACGCTCGCCTCCACGGCGCCGGCGGACATCGCCTCGTACCCCTGGGTCGTGACCGGGTACGGCGTCCCCGGCCTCCCGGCCGGACACCTCCGGACGATGGTGCAGTTCGCCGCGACCGACAGCCTCCGTCCGCACCGCGTGACCGTCGACGGCACGGAGGTCACCGCCCTCACCCGGATGATCGACGGCCATCCCGTGTCCGTCGTCCAGGTCGACCTCGCCCCGGGAGCCGTCTCGGTCGTCGTCGCCGAGTTCACCGCCCCGCCCACCCGGTCGCCGACCGTCGCCCGCGTCGTCGCGACCCCCACCGCCACCGAGTTCGAGCACTTCGCCGAGCCCGGGACCTGTGGCTGACCGAACCGCTCCGGTCGGCCAGTGACACCCATCCCCTACGAAGGAGAATCCATGAAGAAGACATTGTTCGGCGGCCTCGTCGCCCTGGCACTTGCCCTCGCGCCCACGGTGGCAGCCCACGCGGACTACCCGCCGGGCGGCGGCGGGCTGCACGGCTCGCTCGACAAGTACACCGCCGAACCGGGCGAGACTGTCACGTACACCGCTCCGGCGACTGCCTACTCGGCGGGCGAGTCCCTGACGCACACCCTCACCGGCCTGAACGGGCACACCGCGACCAGGGCATCGCTGCGCACCGCCCCGGTCGCGGGGACGGTCGGGCAGTTCACCGCGACGGCGGAGGACGACGGCTCGCACACGTTCGCGTTCGTCATCCCCTCCCAGGCGGGCTCCAGCTACACGTACCAGGTCCTCCGCGCCGACAGCTCGGTCTGGGACACGTTCGACATCTCGGTCGTGAACCCGGTCATCCCCCGGGCGGTGGGAACGGCGGCAACGGAAACGGCAACACCGGTGACGGAACGAACAACGGCGCCGGCACCGGCACGACCGGTGGCGGCTCCGGCGGTAACGGCGGCCTCGCGATGACCGGTTCGGACATCGCGGTCGCGGGCATCGCCGGCTCGGCCGCGCTCCTGGTCGGCGCGGGCGTCGTCCTGCTGATCGTCCGTCGTCGCCGCCGCAGCGCGGAGACCGCTGCCGCGTGATGATCGCGACCCGGCGAGCCTGACACTCGCCGGACGAGAGGAGCCGGTGGCCCCACGGGGTCACCGGCTCCCTTCGCGTCCGCACACAGGACGGCGGTCCCGTCGAGCGCGGACCTCAGCTCGTCGCGTCCTCCGGCCACAGCACTTCCGCGACCCGGCGGTACGACGTCCCCAGCGCGTCCCAGTGCTCGGCGAGCCGGGCCACCCTCGCCGCGAACTCGTCGAAGTCGCGCGTCGACACCACCTCGGCCGTGTCCGCGGGAGCCTCCGACCAGCCGATCTCGGCGACGGCCGCGAGCCGGGGGAACGCCATCCGCTCGACCTCCTCGATCGTCGCGATGGTCTCGGTCCACACCGGAGCCTCGACGCCGAGGATGTGCGCGTCGCCCAGCCCCGGCACGATCCGCGCGGGGTCCCACTGGTACGCGCTGCGAAGATCAGTCGGGCCGTCGGCCCAGTCCTGACCGATCGGGTCGCCCTCCTCGTACACGATGTCGAGATAGGCGACGTCGGCCGGGGACATGATCACGGCGCCACCGCCCCGGACGAACGCCAGCGTCTCCTCGGCCGCGTCGCCGCGCGGGACGCGGAACGACCAGTACTGCCCGACCGTCCCCTCGGGGAGTCCCGCGGCGCGGCCCATCTCGTGCCAGCCGACCGGGATCTTGCCGGCCTCGGCGACGAGCTGCGCCGCCCGCCGCACGAAGGCCTCGAAATCCGTCTCCGAGGTGCTGAGGCACTCGTCGCCGCCGATGTGGAGGTACGGACCGGGCGTGAGGGCCGCGACCTCGCGGATCACGTCGCGCACGAAGCCGTCCGTGACCGGGTCGCCCGTCCGCAGGGTGCTGAAGCCGACCTCCGACCCGGTGTACAGCGCGGGCGCGACGCCGTCCGGGTTGAGCTCGGGGTAGGAGGCGAGCGCCGCGTTCGTGTGCCCCGGCATGTCGAGCTCGGGGACGATCGTGACGTGCCGCTCCGCCGCGTACGCGACCAGCTCGCGGTAGTCGTCCGCGGTGTAGTAGCCGCCCCGGCTGCCGTCGCTGCCCGTGGAGCCGCCGATGCGCGTCAGCTCGGGCCACCCGGCGATCTCGACGCGCCAGCCCTGGTCGTCGGTCAGGTGGAGATGGAGGTGGTTCACCTTCAGCAGGACGACGGCGTCGATGAACCGTTTGACGTCCGCGACCCGGAAGAAGTGCCGCGCGACGTCCAGCATCGCGCCGCGGTAGGCGAAGCGCGGGTGGTCGCTGATCCGGACCGCGTCGACCGTCAGCGCGTCGCCCTCGCACTCGGCGGGGACGAGCTGGCGCAGCGTCTGGACGCCCCAGAACGCGCCGGCCGCGGTGGCCGCGCCGATCCGCACGCCCTCGGCCGCGACCTCCAGCGTGTAGCCCTCGGCCGGGTGCCCGGCCGGCCCCTCGTCGTCCGCGATCACGATCGCGATGTCCCCGAACGCCGGAGGCTCGTGGACCACGGCCAGCTCCCGCCGGCAGTCCGTCGCGAGTTCGACGTGCAGCAGCCGGCCGACGGCGTCGGCGCCGGGCCCCGCGACGATGATCCTGGCGCCGGGGAGGAGTGTGAAGGGCGCGTCGCCCGTGTTCTCGAGCTGGGCGGGGCGAGGCACGACCACGGCTGTTCCTAACCACGTCAGGGGATTCTCGGGGTTCGGCCGACGCTGCCCACCCGCGGGACGGCCATCAGCGAGTATCGCAGCCGTCCTAACTAATCAGCAAGGCCTCCAGCGGATGAGCACGGGCCTGTTCGACGCCCCTTTGCTATGCTTGCTCACGTCGCGACTGGCGCTCAGATGGTCACCATCGGGGAGCGACAACGGTTACCTCGAACGAACGGATGGATTCGGCCGCGCGCCTGGGTCGATGCACAACGATTGTCCATCCCTGCTTTCAAGGAGCCGATAGTGACCGACACCCTTCCGTCCACCTTCACCGCCCCGCTGGCGGAGGTCGATCCCGAGATCGCGGAGGTGCTGCAGCTCGAGCTCGGCCGCCAGCGCGACTACCTCGAGATGATCGCCTCGGAGAACTTCGTGCCGCGCGCCGTTCTCGAAGCCGTCGGCTCGGTGCTGACGAACAAGTACGCCGAGGGCTACCCGGGGCGCCGCTACTACGGCGGCTGCGAGTACGTCGACATCGCCGAGCAGCTGGCGATCGACCGGGCGAAGAGCCTGTTCGGCGCCGAGTACGCCAACGTCCAGCCGCACTCCGGCGCGTCCGCGAACGCGGCCGTCCTGTCGGCCATCGCCACCCCCGGCGACACCATCCTCGGCCTGGAGCTCGCCCACGGCGGCCACCTGACCCACGGGATGAAGCTCAACTTCTCCGGCAAGCTCTACAACGCGGTCGCCTACGGCGTCGACCCGGAGTCCTTCACCGTCGACATGAACGTCGTGCGCGACAAGGCCATCGAGCACAAGCCGCAGGTCATCATCGCCGGCTGGTCGGCCTACCCGCGCCAGCTCGACTTCGCCGCGTTCCGCGAGATCGCGGACGAAGTGGGCGCGAAGCTCTGGGTGGACATGGCGCACTTCGCCGGCCTCGTGGCCGCGGGCATCCACCCGTCGCCCGTGCCGTACGCCGACGTCGTCAGCTCGACCGTGCACAAGACCATCGGCGGCCCGCGCTCCGGCTTCATCGTCAGCCGCGACATGGAGCTCGCCAAGAAGCTCAACTCCAACGTGTTCCCGGGCCAGCAGGGCGGCCCGCTCATGCACGTGATCGCGGCCAAGGCGACCGCGTTCAAGCTCGCTGCGACCGAGGAGTTCAAGGACCGCCAGGAGCGCACCGTCCGCGGCGCGAAGCTGCTCGCCGAGCGCCTGACCGCCGAGGACTCGAAGGCAGTGGGCGTCGACGTCCTCACCGGCGGCACCGACGTGCACCTCGTGCTCGCCGACCTCCGCCACTCGGAGCTCGACGGCAAGCAGGCGGAGGACGTCCTCCACGAGGTCGGCATCACCGTCAACCGCAACGCGGTGCCGTTCGACCCGCGCCCGCCGATGGTGACCTCCGGCCTCCGGATCGGCACGCCCGCGCTCGCGACCCGCGGCTTCGGCGACACCGAGTTCACCGAGGTGGCCGACATCATCGCCCTCGCGCTGCGCCCCGGCGCCGACACCAAGGCGCTGCGCGCCCGCGTCGACGCTCTCACCGCCGCGTTCCCGCTCTACCCCGGCCTGACCCCCTCCGGCCAGGAGGGCTTCCCCGTCGAGCTCCCGTCCTCGATCTAGCTCACCCCATCCGTTCCGGAGTTGTGCACGGGGCGAGACGGCGTGTCGCGTGCACAACTCAGGAACTGATGGATGGAGGCCGGAGTGACGGCGAAGGTACTGGACGGTAAGGCTACGGCGGGGGAGATCAAGGCCGAGCTCACGGAGCGCGTGGCGCGGCTGCGCGAGCAGGGCGTCGTGCCGGGGCTCGGCACGATCCTGGTCGGCGACGACCCGGGATCGCAGTGGTACGTCGCGGGCAAGCACCGCGACTGCGCGGAGGTCGGCATCGCCTCCATCCGCCGCGACCTCCCCGCGGACATCTCGCAGGCCGAGCTGGAGGCCGTGATCGAGGACCTCAACGACGACCCGGACTGCACCGGCTTCATCGTGCAGCTCCCGCTGCCGTCGCACCTCGACACCGACGCGATCCTGGAGCTTGTCGACCCCGCCAAGGACGCCGACGGCCTCCACCCGACGAACCTGGGCCGCCTGGTCCTCAACGTCAACCGGCCGATCACCACCCCGCTGCCCTGCACGCCACGCGGCGTCATCGAGCTGATGCTGCGGCACGGGATCGACCTGAACGGCAAGCATGTCGTGGTCGTCGGCCGCGGGGTGACCGTGGGCCGCGCGATCGGCTCGCTGCTCACCCGCCGCGAGTACAACGCCACCGTGACCCTGACCCACACCGGCACGGTCGACCTGGACGGCATCCTGCGCAGCGCCGACGTGATCGTCGCGGCCGCGGGCGTCGCCGGTCTGGTGACCGCCGACAACGTCAAGCCGGGCGCCATCGTCCTCGACGTGGGCGTGAGCCGGGTGGAGGACCCGGTCACCGGCAAAAGCAAGGTCGCCGGCGACGTGGCGGCCGACGTCGCCGAGGTCGCCGCGTGGGTCTCGCCGAACCCGGGCGGCGTCGGCCCGATGACCCGCGCGCTGCTGCTGCAGAACGTGGTGGAGTCCGCGGAGCGGGCGCTGGCATGACCGCAGAGGACCGCACGCATCCCGCGGTCGAGCGGGTGGAGGCGGCGCTGCTGGAGGCCGGGGTCGAGCCGCGCGTGCGCTGGTTCGAGTCCGCGACCCCGACCGCGGTCTCGGCCGCGGCCGAGCTGGGCGTGGAGGTCGGAGCGATCGCCAACTCCCTGGTCTTCACGATCGACGGCGAGCCGCTGCTGGTGATGACGTCGGGCGCGCACCGTGTCGACACCGCCTTTCTCGGCGAGCGGCTGGGCGGCCGCATCCGCCGCGCGGACCCCGAGACGGTGAAGGCGGCGACGGGCCAGACCATCGGCGGCGTCGCGCCGCTCGGGCACCCGGAGCGCCTGCGCACCGTCGTGGACGTCGCGCTCGCCGGCTACCCCGAGGTCTGGGCCGCCGCCGGCCACGCGCATACGGTCTTCCCGACCACGTTCGCCGAGCTCGTCCGCATCACCAACGGAACCCCCGCCCCCGTCGAGCCCGCCCCTCACGAGTCCTGACCCCGGCCGAGGGGCACGTCGTTGTCACTTTTCGAGCCCGGAAGTGACAACAACGTGCCCCTCGGCGGTGGGTTCAGGGCGCGGGGTGCTCGGTGACGTGGGTGAGGTAGGCCTGGGCGTTGCGGAGGATGCCGGCGCGCTCCTCCTCGGTGAGCTCGCGGCGCACCTTGCCGGGAACTCCCGCGACCAGCGACCCGGGCGGGATGACCGCGCCCTCCAGCACGACGGTCCCCGCCGCGAGCAGCGAGCCCGCGCCGACGACCGCGCCGTTGAGCACCGTCGCCTGCATCCCGACCAGCACGCCGTCCTCGATCGTGCAGCCGTGCAGCACGGCGTTGTGGCCGACCGACACGTCCGCGCCGATGGTCAGCGGATAGCCGTGGTCGACATGGCAGGACACGTTGTCCTGGAGGTTGCTGCGCTCGCCGAGGACGATGTCCTCCGCCTCCGCCCGCAGCACCGCGTTGTACCAGACGCTGGAGCCGGCGAGCAGTCGCACGCGCCCCGCGAGCACGGCGCCGGCCGCCACGAAGGCGTCGTCCGCGACGCTGGGGGTGGAGCCGTCCGTGAGCGTGATGATCGTCATACCCACCACCCTAGAGCGCCCGCCCGCACCGCCGCGGAGCAGGCATTCGCTCAGTCGGCGGCGACCACGAACCGCCTGCGGACGACCCGCTCGCCGGGCTCGCCACGGAACTCGTCCAGCGCCGAGAGCACCCGGTCGAGGATGCGCGGCGGCAGCGGGAGCGGCAGCTCGTCCGGCTGGTCGAGCGTCCCCGGCGCGTAGATGACGCCGGGCGTGTCCGACATCTCGACGTGCGCGCCGCGCAGCTCGCGCACCGGCGCGGTCGGCGCGTCCCTGAAGCGGATCAGCCGCTCGATCGTCGCCCGGTACTGCGCCAGGTCGCGCACGTAGAGATGGCCGGGCAGCACGGTGTCGCCGCTGAACAGGATGCCGGTCTCGCGGTCGAAGAACGCCACAGCGGACGGCTCATGGCCCGGGCCGCCGATCACGTCGACGGTGCGGCGCCCGAGCGGGAAGTCCACCGTCTCGTCCGGCCACGATCGGAAGCCGAAGAATGCGATCACCTGCGCGGGCGTGGTCCCGACCAGCGTCGTCCCCGGCCGTCCGGCCAGGAGCGGGTCACCCGCGATGTGGTCGCGGTGCGCGTGGCTGTGCGCCACGACGAGCGGATACGGCCGCGTGAAGACAGCCGGGTTGCGGCGCAGCCACTCCTCGGTGAGCGCGTCGACCGCCGCGCGGAGCGGGAACACCTGCTCGTCGTTCGTCGCCCCGGTGTCGATGAGCAGCGCGCGCTCCCGCCCGAACAGCAGGAACAGGAACGGCGCCTCCCAGTGCGAGGACTTCGGCTGGCGGAGCTGGACCGTGTCGGGACTCAGCCAGGTGATCTCCGGTTCGCTCATCGTCCCATTCTGGCGGAGGCCGGTGACGTGCGGATGAACGGGACTCAGCTCTCGCGCCGCGAGCCCTCGAGGCGTTCACGGTGAACACCTCCGGTTGACCGAAGCCGTGCTCGGCGAAGGCCCCGTCGAGCGCGACCTGCACGCGGCTGAGCGCGTCGAGCGGCACGAGCGCGATCGCCGAGCCGCCGAATCCGCCGCCCGTCATCCGCGCGCCGATCGCGCCGTTCGCCTGCGCCGTCTCGACCGCGAGGTCGAGCTCCGGGACCGAGATCTCGAAGTCGTCGCGCATGGAGACGTGGGAGGCGTCGAGCAGGTCGCCGATCGCCGTCGGGCCGCTCTCCCGCAGGAGGCGGACGGTGTCGAGGACGCGCTGGTCCTCGGTGACGACGTGCCGCACCCGGCGGAAGGTCACGTCGTCCAGCAGCTCGCGGGCGCGCGGGAGGTCGTCCACGCTCACGTCCCGCAGCGACGCGACCCCGAGGGCCGCGGCTCCGGCCTCGCACGACGCCCTGCGCTCGGCGTAGCCGCCGGTCGCGTGCGCGTGGGTGACGCCGGTGTCCACGATGAGGACGGCGAGGCCCGCTTCCTCGAGCCCGAGCGGCACGATCTGCGACTCGAGCGAGCGGCAGTCGAGGAACACCGCGGAGTCGGGCCGGCCGAGCAGCGACGCGGACTGGTCCATGATGCCGGTCGGAGCGCCGACGACGATGTTCTCGCTGCGCTGGCCGACGCGGGCCAGCGTCTGGCGATCGAGCCCGAGTCGCCACACGTCGTTGAGCGCGAGCGCGGTCGCGCCCTCGATCGCCGCGGACGACGACAGACCGGCGCCGACGGGGACGTTGGAGTCGATCAGGAGGTCGAAGCCCGGCACAGCCGCCAGGTCGGCGCCGAACTCGCCCAGCGCCCAGGCGACGCCGAGCGGGTAGGCCGACCAGCCGTCGAGCGCGTCGGGGGAGAGCCGGTCGAGGTCGATCTCCACCAGCTCGTCCGCGAACGTGCTGCCGACCCGCACGGTGCGGTCGTCGCGCAACCCGAGGGCGGCGACCGTGCGGCGGTTGATCGCGAACGGCAGCACGAAGCCGAGGTTGTAGTCGGTGTGCTCGCCGATGAGGTTCACCCGGCCGGGGCTCGACCAGACGCCGTCGGGCTCCCGGCCGAAGATCGTGACGAAGTCGTCGCGGACGCCGGTGCGCAGGTCGGTCATGCGGGGATCTTTCCTTCGGGGGTGGAGGCGGTGGCGGGCATGGTCACGAGCCCGGCGATCCCGGCGGGCAGCTCGCCCACCGGGTTCTCGCGATCGGCACGGGCGACGGCCTCCCGGAGCGCGGCCGCGGCCTGCTCGGGCGGGATGTCGCCGATCCACGCGCCCATCGCGGACTCGGAGCCGGCCAGGAACTTCAGCTTATCCGCGCCGCGGCGGGGGAGGTCAGCTGCAGCATGAGCCGGATGTCGTCGCGGTGCGCGTGGACGGGCGCCTGGTGCCAGGCCGCGATGTACGGCGTGGGGGAGTCGTAGAGCGCGTCCACCCCGCGCAGCACGCGCAGGTAGAGGGTGGCGAGCTCGTCGCGCTCGGCGTCCGAGGTGGCGGCGAGGTCGGGGATGTGGCGGTGCGGCAGCACGTGGATCTCGATCGGCCAGCGCGCCGCGAACGGCACGAACGCCGTCCAGTGCTCGCCGGCGAGGATGACCCGCTCCGACGCGCGCTCGCGCTCCAGGATGTCGGCGAACAGCGTCGGCCCGTAGCTCTCCAGCGACCGGATGAGGGCGCTGGTGCGCGGGGTGACGTACGGGTAGGCGTAGATCTGCCCGTGCGGGTGGTGCAGGGTGACGCCGATGGCCTCCCCGCGGTTCTCGAACGGGAAGACCTGGCGCACGTTCGGGAGGGCGGAGAGTGCCGCGGTGCGGTCGGCCCACGCCTCGATGACGGTGCGGGCGCGGGTCGGCGTGAGGCTGCCGAACGAACCCGTGGTGGCGGGGCTGAAGCAGACGACCTCGCAGCGGCCCACCGAGGTGCGGGTGCGCTCCAGCCCGACCGCGGCGAGGTCGTCGAGCCCGGCCGGCTGGTTCGCGTCCTCCAGCAGCGGACCGAACGACGGCGACTTGTTCTCGAAGACCGCGACGTCGTACAGGCTCGGGATCTCGGACGGGTTGCCCGGGGTGGCCGGCGCCAGCGGGTCCAGCTCCGCCGGCGGGAGCATGACGCGGTTCTGCCGCGCGGCGGCGATCGAGACCCAGTCGCCGGTCAGCGGGTCCTGGCGCATGGTCGCCGTGGCCGGACGCGGCGCGGGCTCGCGCAGGTCGGGCGCGCGGTCCGGGTCGAGCGCGGAGTCCGGGTCGTCGTAGTAGATGAGGTCGCGACCGTCGGACAGGCGGTGCGGGCGCTTCGTGATGGCGGCCATGCTTACCTTTCGTTTCCGAAAGCAAATGTACCGATTGACTTGCGGATTGACAAGTAAACGCAAGCGCTGGAGCATTGCCGGTATGAGCGAACCGCTGCCCGCCGCCCTCCGCCGAGAGCGGATGCTCGACCTCATCGGCCGCACCGGGTTCGTCCGCGTCGCCGAACTGAGCGAGGCGTTCCAGGTCTCCGACGTCACCGTGCGCTCCGACCTCGACGCCCTCGACGCGCAGCAGAGCATCCGCCGCGTCCACGGCGGGGCGGTGCTGCGCGGTGCCGGCACGCGGGAGGCGAGCTTCGAGGAGGCGCTGGAGTCGTCCGCCGAGGAGAAGCGGAGGATCGGCGCGGCCGCGGCGGCGCTGGTCGAGTCCGGCAGCAGCGTCCTCCTCGACGTCGGCACGACCACCGCCGCGATCGCGCGGGCGCTCGCCGACCGCGACGACCTGGAGGACGTCACCGTCATCACCAACGGCCTCACCATCGCGCTCGAATTGGAGCGCGCCATCCCGCGTTTCCAGGTGGTCGTCACCGGCGGCACGCTGCGGCCGCTGCAGCACTCGCTGGTCGAGCCGCTGGCGTCCGTCCTCCTGGAGCGCGTGCACGCCGACCTCGCCTTCATCGGCTGCACGGGCGTCGACCCCGTCGGCGGGATCACCAACGTGAACCTCCCGGAGGCCGACCTCAAGCGCGTCATGGTGGCGTCGTCCGGCCGCGCGCTGGTCGTCGCCGACGGCTCCAAGCTCGGTCGCACGCACGTCGGCCGCATCGCCGCGCTGGAGGACGTGGCCGGCCTCCTCACCGGCGAGTCCGCCGCCGCGGAGGCCGTGCGATCCCTGCGCGAAGCGGGCTTGCCGGTGACCGTCGCCTGAGGAATACGCTGTCCCCATGCGAGCACCGACCGGAGAACAGTACGACCTCGAGTTCGGCGACCTGACCGCCACCGTCACGCAGGTGGCGGCCGGCCTCCGCACCCTCCGGTACGGGGGAGCGGACATCCTGGAGCCGTTCCCGGAGGACTCCACCCCGCCCTCGGCCGACGGCATCGTGCTGATGCCGTGGCCGAACCGGGTGAAGGACGGCGTCTGGGAGCTGGACGGCGTCCCCCAGCGGCTCGCGCTCACCGAGCCGTCGCTCGGCAACGCCTCGCACGGCCTCCTGCGCTACCGGCCGTACACGCTGGTCGAGCGCTCCGACTCGGCGGTGACGCAGGCGGCCACGATCTACCCGGAGCCCGGCTACCCGTTCATCCTCGACACCACCGTCACGCACGAGCTCGACACGGAGGGCCTGACGGTCACGCACACGGTGACGAACCGCGGCGAGCGGAGCGCGCCCGTCGCGATCGGCGCGCACCCGTACCTCCGCATCGGCGACGTCCCGGCCACCCAGCTCACCCTGACCGTCCACGCCAGGACGCGCTTCGAGACCGACGACCGGCTGAACGTCACCGGCGAGGCCCCGGTCGCCGGCACGAAGTACGACCTCTCGGAGGGCGGGATCGTCGCGGACCTCGACCTCAACGACGGCTTCGGCGACCTCGGCTCGCCCGAGCACGTGCTCGCCGCGGCGGATGGCCGCACGGTCACCCTCTGGGGCGACGCGTCCTTCGCCTACGTCCAGGTGTTCACGCACCGGGCCTTCGCCACGAAGGAGGCCGGGGAGGTCGCGCTCGCCGTGGAGCCGATGACCGCCCCGGCGAACGCGCTCAACACCGGCCAGGGCCTGCGCTGGGTGGAGCCGGGCGAGACCTGGACCGCGCAGTGGGGCATCCGCCCGCGCGGCTTCGCGTCCGACTCCTACCTGGCGAGCTGGGGGTAGAGCACGCGCACGTCCTGGTGGAGGACGGACTTCACCTGCTGCGCGGTCTCGCCGACGACGGCCTCCGCGTCTCCCGCGGCGACGGCGTCCAGCGCCTCGGCGACGACCTGCGCCGGCGGCACCTTGTAGCCGTCCGCGTGCGCGGCCATGTCGGTGTCGACGTAGCCGACGTGGACGCCGACCACCTGGATGCCCTGCGGCGCGAGCTCGACGCGAGCGGAGTTGCTCGCCGACCACAGCGCGGCCTTGCCCGCGCTGTACGAGCCGATGGCGTACCAGCTCAGGGCGGAGTGCATGTTGACGATCGCGCCGCCGCCGTTCGCGGCGAGGATCGGCGCGAAGGCGCGGGTCACCAGCACCGGACCCCAGAAGTTGGTGTCGAACTCGCGGTGGATCTCGGTCAGGTCGCCGCTCACGAGCGACTGGTTCACGCCGATCCCCGCGTTGTTGACGAGCACGGTCACGTCGGTGGCGACCTCGGCGGCGCGGCGGATGCTCTCCGCGTCGGTGACGTCAAGCTCGAGCGGGACGACGCGCGGGTCGGTGACGTCGACCGACTCGGGTCGGCGGGCGGCGGCGTAGACCTTCGACGCCCCGCGCTCCAGGAGCTCGGCGACGAAGGCGGCCCCGAGGCCGCGGTTGGCGCCGGTGACGAGGGCGACGCGTCCGGTGAGATCGGTCATGATGATCCTCCAAAAGTAAACTGATCTGTTTCCGACAATGTACACAGATCGGTTTACTTTGCGCAACCCGGCCTCTAGAATCGACGCATGACCACGACGACCGCCCCCCGCCCCAAGCCCCGGGAGCGCGTGCTGGACGCGGCCGCCCGGCTCTTCATCCGCGAGGGCGTGCATGCGGTCGGCGTCGACCGGCTGGCGCAGGAGGCCCAGGTCTCCAAGCGCTCCATCTATCAGCACTTCGAGAGCAAGGACGCGATCGTCGCCGACATGCTGACGGAGTACGGCCCCCGCGTGGTCGCGGGCTACTTCAGCGAGGGCGACGACGGCCGGACCCCGCGCGAGCGGGCCCTGCACGTCTACGACGCCCTCCACCGCGCGGCGGAGGCCGGCGACTACTTCGGCTGCCCGTTCGTCAACGTGGCCACCGAGCTGCGCGACCGGGACCACCCCGCCGCGCAGGTGGCGCAGCACTTCAAGGGCGAGCTGACCGCGTACTTCCAGCGCCAGGCCGAGGCCGCGGGCGCCGTGTCGCCGTATGTCCTCGCCGTGCAGCTCACGCTCCTGTTCGACGGCGCGTCCGCGAGCGCCGCGCTGTGCGGCGGGACGCCCCTGGCCGCCCGGCTGGCCGCGGAGACGCTCTGGGACGCCGCGGTCAACGCCGGCCGGTGAGCGTGCGCCAGCCGCCCGCGCGATTGTCCGCGATGAGCCGGCGCAGGAAGGTCAGCAGCGCCTCCCGGTCGATCGGGTCGCCCTCCCGGAACCCGATCGTGCGCGCGGTCGCGTTGTCGTGCCCCGCCGTGATGAGCCCGGCCGGGTCGGGCACGATCCCGCCGTCGTAGACGAACAGGTTGACGTGGTCCTTCGCCGCGAGGAAGGCGGCGACGGTGCCGTCGAGCACGAAGTACGGCTGGACCGAGCGCTTGATCGTCTCCTCGATCGCCGGGTCCGCCTCGTGCAGGATGTCCCGCAGCTCGCCGAAGACGTCCTGCTGCCAGGCCGGCAGCGGCGCCAGGTAGGCATCCACCCGCGGGTCGCGTCCGCTCATGCTCGGAGCGTACGCCGGGCCACCGTCACGGCACGATCGACAGGAAGATGAACGCCGCGAAGATGATGAGGTGGATGCCGCCCTTGATGCGCGCCGCCTGCCCCGGCATGATCGTCAGGATGCTGACCACCACCGTCAGCATCAGCAGCACGATCTGACTCGCGCCGAGCCCGAGGTGCAGCGGCCCCGGCAGCGAGATCGACGCGACCGCGATCGCCGGGACGGTGAGGCCGATGCTCGCGATGGCCGAGCCGAGCGCCAGGTTGAGGCTGGTCTGCATCCGGTTGCGGCGAGCCGCCTTCGACGCGGCGATGCCCTCCGGGAGCAGCACCAGCAGCGCGATGATCACGCCGACGAACGACTGCGGGAGGCCGATCCCGGTCACCGCGCGCTCGATCGGCGTGGACTCCAGCTTGGCCAGCCCGACCACGGCGACGAGGGCGACCAGCAGGAGGCCGACGCTGATCAGCGCCGTGCGTGTCGACGGCGCGTCGGCGTGGCTGTCCTCCGTGAGCGGTGTGCCCTTGGGGGAGACCGGAAGGAAGAAGTCGCGGTGCGCGAACGTCTGCGTGAAGACGAACATCCCGTACAGGGCGACCGACGCGATCGCGGCGAACGCGAGCTGGCCGGTCGAGAACTCCGGTCCGGGGGTCGCCTCCGTGAAGGTCGGCAGCACCATCGTGAGCGTCGCCATCGCCGTGACCGTGCCGAGCGCCGCGCCGCTGCCCTGCGCGTTGAAGGCGGTGGTCTCCCGCCGGGTCGCGCTGAGCAGGAGGCTGAGGCCGACGATGCCGTTCATGGTGATCATGACGGCCGAGAAGACAGTGTCGCGCGCGAGCGTCGCGGAGTCCTTGCCCGTGGTCATCAGCGTCACGATCAACGCGACCTCGATGATCGTCACCGCCACGGCGAGCACGAGCGATCCGAACGGCTCGCCGACCCTGTGTGCGACGACCTCCGCGTGCTGCACGGCGGCCAGCACGGTCCCGGCGAGGACGACCGCGATCAGCGCGACGGCGAGCGGTTGCAGTTCCACCGTCCAGAACGCGACCAGGACGACGACGCCGATGACGGGGACGAAGACCGTCCAGAAGCGTGCCAACCAGGTCCCGAGCGCTCTCATGCCTTCATACTGCCAGTGCAACTCGGGGCCGGGCGGCGAGTCATCGCCGGGCGGACCGCCTCGGCGTGCTGACAATAGGGCATGTCCGTCTCGCCGCGTCGCTCCGTCATCGCCAGGCCCGCTTTCGCCGTCGCGCTCGCCGCGGCGTTCGCGCTGGGCCTCGCCGGCTGCTCCGCGGGCGCGAGCCCGACGGCGTCCCCCGCTTCGTCGGACTCCACGTCCGGCTCGGGCTCGGGCTCGGCCTCACCGCGCCCGACGGCGACCAGCGACTCGCAGCCCATCCAGGGCCAGTGCGCCACCTCGAACCTCACCGGCGCCATCGGCAAGGGGCAGGCGGCGCCGCCGGCAGCGTGGGGGTCACCATTGTCCTCACCAACACCGGCTCGACGCAGTGCTCGCTGCAGGGCTGGCCCGGCGTCTCGTTCGTGGGGGACGGCAACGGCACCCAGCTCGGCAACGCGGCCCAGTTCGACCGCACCACCCCGCACGACACGGTGGTCCTGCAGCCGGGCGGCACCGCGCAGGCGCCGCTGAAGATCACCCAGGCTCTCAACTACCCCGACGCGGACTGCAAGCCGAAGCCGGCCGACGGCTTCCGCGTGTACCCGCCCGGGTCGACCGAGTCGCTGTTCGTGAAGGCCGACAACTACACGGCGTGCACGACGACGACGGTCAACCTCCTCACCGTCGGCGGCCTCGCGGCTCCGTGAGCCGGCTGATCCTCTGAGACGCCTCCCGGGGGCGCGACCCGGCTGGCAGTAGCCTGGGAGCGTGCCCACCTCCCGACGCGTTCCCGCGCGCGCGACGCCCGCCTGGCTGGCCCGGCTCGTCGTCGTCACGGCGCTCGTCGGCGTCGGCGCCGGTGTGGGCGGAGGGCTGGTCTACCTCGGCCTGCACACCATCCAGCACCTGGCGTTCGGGTACTCGGAGGGGACCTTCCTGGAGGGGCTGCTGGACGCTCCGCCGCTGAGCCGTGTCGTCGCGCTGGTCCTCGCCGGCGTCCTCGGCGCGGTCGGCTGGTTCTTCCTGCGCCGCTGGGGACGCCGCAGCCCCGCGCGCGCCATCGTCTCGGTGGAGGCCGCGGTCGACGGGCGCAGGATGCCCGGCGTCGTGACGCTCCTCAACGCCGCCCTTCAGGTGATCATCGTGGGCCTCGGCGCCTCCATCGGCCGGGAGGTCGCCCCGCGCGAGATCGCGGCCTGGTGGGCGTCGTGGCTGTCGGAGCGCGCCGGCGTGAACGCCCGCGAGCGCCGCATCCTGGTCGCGTGCGGTGCGGGCGCCGGTCTCGCCGCCGTCTACAACGTCCCGTTCGGCGGCGCGGTGTTCGCCATCGAGATCCTCCTGGCCGAGATCAGCTTCGCGACGGTGCTGCCCGCCCTCGCCACGTCGGCGATCGCGGCGCTCGTCGCCCGGCTGGTGGTCCCGGCCAACCCGCTGTACCTCGTGCACCAGATCCCGTTGCGCCCGCAGATCGTGGTGTGGGCGATCCTCGCGGGACCGCTCATCGGCTTCGCGGCCGTCGGCTTCGTGCGGCTGACCCGTTTCGCCCAGGACCACCGCCCGAAGTCGTGGGGCATCCTCATCGTCATGCCGCTGGTCTTCGCCGCGGTCGGCGTGGTGTCGCTCTGGCTGCCCGCGATCCTCGGCAACGGCCGCTCGCTCGGCCAGCTCGCGCTGGAGGCGACGCTGCCGATCGCGGTGATCCTCCTCACCACCGTGGTCAAGACCGCTGCGACGGTCGGCACGATCGGTGCGGGTGCGGCCGGCGGCACCCTGACCCCGTCGTTCGCGATCGGCGCCGGGCTCGGCCTGACGCTCGGCGGAGTGTGGGAGCTGCTCTGGCCGGGCGAGCCGCTCGCGGCCTTCGCGCTGCTCGGCGCGGCGGCCTTCCTCGCGGTCACCATGCGCGCGCCGTTGACGGCGCTGCTGCTCGTCATGGAGTTCACCAACCAGGGCCCGGACATGCTGGCGCCGCTCATGCTCTGCATCGCGGGAGCCGTAGCGGTGGGCTACGTGCTGGAGCGGGGGCGGTTCACCGGGGTTGCGTGATCCTGGCGGCGTGACCGTCCCGTGACCCGATTCATAGGAATCTCTGGTTTTCTCCCGGCGCAGTCAAAAGCTGCGCATCATGGCTTCTCACTCATGTGCGGTGTGCTGTCGACATCAAGCCTGACGTCGAGAGGACCACAGTCATGGACGAGGTCGAGGGAGTTCCCCCCGTAGCAGCAGAGAACGGTGCGGCGCAGCCCACCGCAGCCGCACCCACGCGGGCGCCGCGGCGCCGACGCCGGCCGGTCATCGTGGTGTCCACCGCGGTCGCCGCGACCCTCGCCGTCGGCTCGGCGTTCGGGCTCGGGGCGCTGACCTACACCGCCGGTTCGGCCTCCACGACCGCCTCCACCGCGTCCAGCAGCGTCCACAACACGCTGAGCCGCAACGGCTTCGGCGCGGGCGGGTACTCGTACGGGTACGGCTCCGGGGGCAGCGGAGGCTACGGCGGCTCGGGTTCGGGCTCGTCGTCCTCCGCCGGCTCGTCCACCCTCGCGAGCGCCACCGCCGCCGAGGAGGTGGGAGTGGTCGACATCACGTCGCAACTCACCTACGCCCAGGCCGAGAGCGCCGGCACCGGCCTGGTGCTCACCTCCAACGGCGAGATCCTCACCAACAACCACGTGGTGGAGGGCGCGACCAGCATCAGCGTCACCGTCGTCGCCACCGGCGCCCAGTACACCGCGAAGGTGGTCGGCACCGACACCACGGACGACATCGCCGTCCTCCAGCTGAGCAATGCGTCGGGCCTCAGCACCGCGAACCTCGACACGTCCGCGGACGTGGCTGTGGGCGACGCCGTCACGGGAGTCGGCAACGCAGGGGGCACGGGAGGAACGCCCTCCGCGTCGCCCGGCTCCGTGACGGCGCTCGACCAGACCATCACCACGCAGGCCGAGCAGACCGCCGTCTCCGAGACGCTGAGCGGCCTCATCCAGACCGACGCCGACATCCAGGCCGGCGACTCGGGCGGCCCGCTGTTCAACTCGGCGGACCAGGTGATCGGCATCGACACCGCCGCCGCGCAGGGCGGAGCGACCGAGGGCTACGCCATCCCGATCCAGAACGCGCTCACCATCGCGGGCGAGATCACGTCCGGCCAGGCGTCCTCCACGGTGACGATCGGCTACCCGGCCTTCCTGGGCGTGGAGGTCGCGCCGAGCGACAGCGTGGCGGCAGGCTCTGTCGCCGGCGCCACCATCTCCGGTGTCGTCTCCGGTGGCCCCGCCGAATCCGCCGGGCTCGCCGCTGGGGACACGATCACCGCGGTGAACGGCACGACCATCGACTCGGCGCAGGCCCTGACCACCGCGCTCGCCGCTCTCCACCCGGGCGACAGCGCGAGCGTCTCCTGGACCGACGCCTCCGGCGCGTCGCACACCGCGCAGGTGACCTTGGCGCAGGGACCGGTCGCGTAACCACGGTTCGAGGGCCTCGGATCTCCTCCGTTCGCGACAGGTGTCGGTAAAGGAGGAATTCGCGCTGGCGAGTGCGGAAATGTCAGCCAGCGGAGGAGATGCAGGCCCGGGTACGGCGGATGTCCTCCGGTCGCTGCGGATGGGTGACGGTGGATTGTCTCGGGGTGCCGGGGTGCCGGGGTGCCGGGCCTCCTTTTTGGTGTCGGCTGTGCGTAACCTTTGGAGCCATCCGGCCGATTAAGAGAGGGAGGGCCCGTACGGCGTCCGTCCACGACAGGAAGTCAGGAAAGAACCGGATGTCACTCGTCTCCGTCATCGCCGCCCACAAGCTCACGATCGGGCTCGTCGCCCTCGGGACTATCGCCCTCGGCGGGACGACGGCGGCCGCCTATGCGGACGCCCTCCCCTCCGGCCTCCAGGACGAGGCCCACGCGCTCATCGGAGCGCCGACCGCCGACCCGACCGCCGACCCGACAGCGCCTCCCACGGCCGAGCCGACCGACTCGGCGACGGACACGGCGGCGCCGACTCCGGAACCGACCACGGACCCGACCACGGACCCGACCTCGACCGCCGTCCCGGTCGGCCCCGACGCTTCGGGCCCGGCAGCACACGGCTTGTGCACCGCCTACGAGCACGGCGGCCTCGCCGCGACCTCGGTCGCGTACGGATCGCTGGAGAAGGCGGCAGGTGGCGCCGGAGGGATCGACGCGTACTGCGCCACGATCGTCGCGCCGGGCAATTCCGGCGCCCACCAGCCCACCCCGGCGCCCGCGCCGACCGGTGCGCCGGCCGTGACGGGTCCCGCGCACGCGACGCACGGCGGCTCGGGGAACGCGGGCGGCTCCTCGCACGCCGGTGGGGGTCACGGGAAGCCGTAGGCCCGGTGTAGACCTGAAGCTCGTGCACGGGGGTGCGATGAGGGTGCGGAGCGTGGCGCTCGCCTGGACCTGCTGGGCGAGGTCGCTGCCGTCGCGCTGGCCGTGATCAGCGTGTCCCGGTCCGGGGCGGCCTCCCGGGTCCGGACGGCCTGAGAGCGAGCCTCGGCGCCCGGACTGTTCGGTCCGGGCGCCGAGGCGCGACTCTCTCAGGTCAGCGGCCCAGCACTCCGCTGGTCCCGTTGAGGCCCTTGAGGGCGTCGCTCACGGCGCTGTTGACCGAGTCGGTCACCGACGCGCCGAGGTTGCTCAGCGAGGCGCCGGTCGTGTCGCCGGAGCGCACAGGAGCCGAGACTCGTGTGCCGTTGCCGGCCGACGTGTCGTTGCCCGAACCGACCGGGGCGTTGTTGCCGCTCGCAACCGGGGTCGAGTCGTTGCTTCCGACCGAGTTGCCGTTCGCCTGGTTGCCGCTGGCGACGGGGTCGCCGCTCGCGACGGGGCCGACGGTGTTGCCGCTCGCGTTGCCGCTGGCGACAGGGCCCTGGACGACGGGGCCGACCGTGACCGGAGCGGAGACGCTGTGCAGGATGTCCGACACGCTCAGGTAATCGAGCGTGTGCGGAGCCACGGCCGTGGTCGTGGTGGGTGCGGTGTCGGTGTTGTTGCTCGTCTCCGCGTTCGCCGGAAGGGCGAGACCTCCCACGATCAGACCGGAGGCGACCACAGCCGCTCCGCCCCGGATCCCGACGCGCTTGGTGACGTTGTTCATTCCGAACTCCCTTGCGTTGCGCGGCCGGAGTGATTCCGGCCGTCAGGAGTGGTCCGGAGGCATCCCCGAATCGGATTGGATGGAGGTCTCCGGACGCCGCGGGAGGCCGAGATAATTGCCCTTTGTAAACAGCATGTGACGTTTCGTGCGGGAGAGGGCATCCGGCCCCTGCGGAGTCCGTGGAGTACGTATGCTCGCACGCATGACGCGAACGCCGCAGGTCGGCATTGAACCCGTAGAGACCCGTCGTCCCAACGCGACCGCCATCGAGAGCGGCGGCATCGAGGCGATCCCGCCGGAGCGACGGCACGGTTCGCCCTGGCAGCTGTTCGCCACGTGGACGGCGCCGAACCTCGAGTTCGCCACGATCTTCGTCGGCGTGATCGCGGTGGCGTTCTTCGGGCTCGGCTTCTGGCAGGCGATGACCGCGCTCGTGTTCGGCACCGCGCTCGGCGCGCTCACCCAGGGCATCCTCTCGACGTGGGGCCCGCGGGAGGGGCTCGCCCAGATGGTCATCGGCCGCACGGCGTTCGGGAGCCGGGGCAACATCCTCCCGTCGGCGCTGAACACGGTGATGGCCGGTCTCGGCTGGTTCGCCGTCAACTCCGTCAGCGGCGCGTTCGCGCTCACGACGCTCACGGGCATGCCGGCGGTGGTGTCGCTGCTGATCGTCGTGGTCGTCGAGGTGGTCGTGGCCTTCATCGGCCACGATCTCGTGCAGCTGTTCGAGCGCTACGCCACCTACATCCTCGGTGCGATCTTCCTCGTCGCCACCGTCACGGTCTTCCTGCACGCGAACCTCGGGGCTCCGGTCAAGGGAGGCGGGTTCAGCTTCGTAGGCTGGACGCTCACGGCCGCGGCCGCGTTCGGCTACGCAGCCGGCTGGAACCCCTACGCCTCCGACTACAGCCGCTACCTCCCGGCCGACGCCAGCCGTCGTGCGATCGGCTGGGCGGCCGGCCTCGGCAACTTCGTCAGCTGCGTCGTCCTGATGGCGGCGGGCGCAGCAGCGGCGACCATCGCCGGGTTCAACCCGGACGACCCGACGGCGTCGTTCACGGCCTCCATGCCGGTCGTCATCCGCGACCTCACGCTGCTGGCGATCGCCATCGGGGCCATCGCGGCGAACGCGCTCAACATCTACTCGGGGGCGATGTCCTTCCTCGCCGCCGGCATCCGGATCCCGTTCGCCTGGCGTCGCGCGATCGTTGCGCTCGGTTTCGGCGTCATCGGCTTCTTCATCGCCTGGAGCGCGCTGCCGGACGCGGGCGCGAAGTACGAGAACTTCCTGCTGGTCATCGCCTACTGGATCGCTCCCTGGCTCGGCGTCGTGCTGACGGACCGGCTGCTCCGCCGCGGCACGGAGATCGCGAGCCTCGTCACCAGCCACGCGAAGTACCGCAACCCGGCGGGGTGGATCTCGCTCGTGGTCGCGGGTGGAGTGTCGATCCTGCTGTTCTCCAACCAGCCCTTCTACACCGGACCCGTGGCGAAGGCGCTCCCGATCGGCGACCTGACGCCGCTCGTCGGGTTCGTCCTCGCGGCGATCCTGTACGCCGTCCTGTTCCGCGCCTTCCGCGTGACCCTCGGCGCGCCGCTGGCCGAGGAGCCGACGGTGATCATCGGCGTCGACGCCGCCGACGAGGTGGCGTGAGCGTCGACGAGGCCCGCGTCTACACCACCGACGCGGAGAAGCTCGCGGTGGCCGCCGCTGAGGCCCAGCGGGGCGCCGCCGAGGGCGGCATCCCGATCGGCGCGGCGCTCTTCGACGGCGAGGGGAGGCTGCTCGGCAGCGGCCACAACCGGCGCGTGCAGGACGGCGACGCGTCCATGCACGCGGAGACCAACGCGTTCCGCAACGCCGGCCGACAGCGCAGCTACCGCGACACGGTCATGGTCACGACCCTCTCGCCCTGCTGGTACTGCTCCGGCCTGGTGAAGCAGTTCGGCATCGGCCGGGTCGTGGTCGGCGACGACCGCAGCTTCCTCGGCGGACAGGACTGGCTGGCCGGCCACGGCGTCGACGTCACGGTGATCAACGACGCCGCACTGATCCGCACGATGGGCGACTTCATCGAGGCGAACCCCGAACTGTGGAACGAGGACATCGGGGAGGACTGATCCGGGTGCGTCGCTCCTCCTGGCGCGACCTGCACCTGCGATGTGCGAAGTGGGCCCCGTGGGGCTCGAACCCACGACCCGCGGATTAAAAGTCCGATGCTCTACCGACTGAGCTAGAGGCCCTCGTCGTCTAATCTAGCGTGGATTCCGCACCTCCCGTGCCGGGGCAGAATGGGGGGATGTCGGACCGCTATCACAAGCCAACGCTGTTTCCCGGGGGATGTTCGAGGCCTTTCTCGGTGGGGACGATCCCGCGCAGATCAGCAAAGTCGCCCACGAGACCGCCCAGGCGCTGCTCGCGCGCGTCCGCGAGGATCCCGATCCGGAGATCGTGGACCGGCTCGTCGCGTACACCGACGAGCACGGCATCGACGCGATCGCCGAGTTGTGGGCGCGGTCCAACCCGAAGAGCCTGCCGGGGGCCCTGTGGCGGATCTACCTGCTGCGGCTGCTGATCCGGCAGGACGCCGAGGGGACCGCGCTGCTGTACCAGCGGGGCACGGAGGTCATCGCCTCCATCGACCCCGTGGTCGCGGGCGCGCCGACGCCGGCCGGGCCGGGGAGGTGACGGAGCTCGCCGATCGCATCTTGCGCGGGGTGTTCGAGGGTGACTTCGCGGTCGCGCTGGACCGGGCCGCCGCGTTCTGCCGGGTGACGGCGGCGGGATGCGTCTCCGTGGCCGACGACCGGGACGCGCTCGACCCGGAGCGGGCGAGCGAGCTGACCACGCGCGCCCTGCGTTTCACCCGCACGGCCGAGGAGCTGACGACCTGCGCCCGGCTGTGGCGCACCGACTCGCTCGACTGAGCGGCGAGCGGTGATGCGCCCGGTATTCCCGTCAGCCGTTCTCTCCCTGCGAACGCCACGCCGTGAAGCCCGCTGCGGCCTCCTGTATGCTTGACGAAGCCGGACCGCAGTAACCCCGGGCTCCAATACTTGCCGCTTCGAGCGGCCTCGCGCCGAGAGGCGTTCTGCGGTCCGGCTCTTTCGTGCCCGTCGTGACCCGCTCACCGCGGGGGAAGGGCTACAGTCGAAGGCGTCAGCGGCCCAGACGAGCGGAGATCGAAGAGTGGACGACGCCCCCGCGGTGGAGCAGCTCGACGACCTCCTGCTGCGTGTCGCAGAGGGCGATCAGCACGCGTTCTCCGACTTCTACGACCACACGGCCTCCCGCGTGCTCGGCCTGATCCGGCGCCTCCTGATCGACGCCGCGCAGTCCGAGGAGGTCGCCCAGGAGGTCTTCCTGGAGGCGTGGCAATCCGCTCGGCGCTTCGATCCGAATAAGGGCAGAGCGCTCACCTGGCTCCTGACGATGGCGCACAGGAGGGCGATCGACCGCATCCGCGCGTCCCAGGCCTCTCACGACCGGGACACGGCCGTCGGCATCCGCGACCTGCCGACGGCGTTCGACGTGGTGGCGGAGACGGTGGAGGTCCGGGTCGAGCACGAGCGAGTGGAGGTGGCGATGAGGAAGTTGAGCGAGGTGCAGCGCCAAGCCGTCACGCTCGCCTACTTCGGCGGGCTCAGCCAGAGCGAGCTCGCCGCCGAGCTCGGCATCCCCCTCGGCACAGCCAAAACCCGGTTGCGGGATGCGATGATACGCCTGCGCGACGAACTGGGGGTGACACCATGAGCGACGAGAACCGCGACGCCGTGGACCCCGCGCGCCTCGGCGCCCGCCTCGGTGCGGACAACGCCCGGGAGGCGGAGGACTTCGAGGACGTCGCCGCCCAGCTCGCGCTCGCGTCCGACCCCGTCGAGCCGCCCTCGGCGCTGAAGGCCGCGCTGTTCGCGCGGATCGCCGAGACGCCGCAACTCGCCCCGGAGGACGACGCGGCAGCACCTGCCCCCGTGGCGGCCCACACAGCACCGAGCACTGCGGCACCGAGCACTGCGGAACCGAGCATCGACGCGCCGAGCACCGCAGCGGCCGCCCCCACCCCCGCCGAGGCCCGCGCCGCCCGTCGCTGGTTCCAGCGCCCCGGCGCGATCCTCGCCTCCGCCGCGGCCGCCGTCGTCCTCTTCATCGCCGGCGCCTTCGTCGGCGTCAGCCTCTCCGGAACCGACTCCTACCAGCAGCAGCAGTCCAGCGCTCTGGCCGCGCTGAACGCCGCCCCGGACACGCAGCGCAGCTCCGCCCCCATCACCGGCGGCGGAACCGCGACGCTCGTCTGGTCGGCCCAGCTGGGCCAGTCCGCGATCGTCGCCACCGACCTCCCAAAGCTCGCCGGCGGCAAGACCTACGAGCTCTGGTACATCCGCGACGGCGCCGCCACCCCGGCTGGCACGATGGACTCCGCCGGCCACGTCGCGACCTGGCGCGTCCTCACCGGCACGATGACGCCCGGCGACACCATCGGCATGACAGTCGAGCCCAGCGGAGGCTCCAAGCAGCCGACCACGAAGCCGATCGTCGCCATCAACTCCTGAGCCGAGCCGATCGCACGGCGAACGCAACGAGGCCCACGGGACATCCCGTGGGCCTCGCTCATTGCCGTGCGCGGATCAACCGAAGCGGCCGGAGACGTAGTCCTCGGTGGCCTGCTCGGTCGGGTTCGAGAAGATCATGTTGGTGTCGTTGTACTCGATGAGCTTGCCCGGCTTGCCGGTGCCCGCGATGTTGAAGAACGCGGTGCGGTCGGAGACGCGCGAGGCCTGCTGCATGTTGTGGGTGACGATCACGATCGTGTAGTCGTTCTTGAGCTCCTCGATCAGGTCCTCGATCGCGAGGGTGGAGATCGGGTCGAGCGCCGAGCACGGCTCGTCCATCAGGAGCACGTCGGGGGAGACCGCGATGGCTCGCGCGATGCACAGGCGCTGCTGCTGGCCGCCCGAGAGGCCGGAGCCGGGGAGGGCCAGGCGGTCCTTGACCTCGTTCCAGAGGTTGGCGCCCTGCAGGGACTTCTCGACCAGGTCGTCCGACTCGCTCTTCGACATCCGGCGGTTGTTGAGCTTGACGCCGGCGAGCACGTTGTCGCGGATGCTCATGGTCGGGAACGGGTTCGGGCGCTGGAAGACCATGCCCACCTGGCGGCGCACGAGCACCGGGTCGACTCCGGCGCCGTACAGGTTGTTGCCGTCGATCAGCACCTCGCCGTCGACGTACGCGCCGGGGATGACCTCGTGCATGCGGTTCAGCGTCCGGAGGAAGGTCGACTTGCCGCAGCCCGACGGGCCGATGAAGGCGGTCACCGTGCGCGGCTCGATGGTGAGCGACACGCCCTCCACGGCGAGGAACTTGCTGTAGTAGACGTTGAGGTCGTTGACTTCGATGCGCTTGGACACGTTTTTCCTTGTCTGCGTTCTTCGGGTTGAAGCTGTGGAGTCCGCGGTCAGCGGCCGTACTTGGGGGCGAAGGCCTTCGCGACGATCCGGCCGATGAGGTTCAGGAGCATGACGATGATGATCAGCGTGAGCGCACCCGTCCAGGCACGGTCGACGGAGGCCTGCGCGTGCAGGCCGGCCGCCTGCGTGTACTGCGTGTACACGAACACGGGCAGCGTCATCATCCGGTCGTTGAAGAGGTCGTAGTTCATGCTCGTGGTGAAGCCGGCCACGATCAGCAGCGGCGCGGTCTCGCCGATCACGCGGGCGATGGCGAGCATCACCCCGGTGACGAGGCCCGCGAGCGACGTCGGCAGGACGACCTTGAGCACGGTCAGCCATTTCGGCACGCCGAGGGCGAGGAGGCCTCCCGCAGCTCGTTGGGGACGATCCGCAGGATCTCCTCGCTCGAGCGCACGACGACCGGGATCATCAGCACGGACAGCGCCACCGACCCCATGAAGCCGTTGCGGATGGCCGGCCCGAAGAACAGGGCGAACAGCGCGTAGGCGAACAGACCGGCGACGATCGAGGGGATGCCGGTCATGACGTCCACGAAGAACGTGATGCCGCGGGCGAGGACGCCCCGGCCGTACTCGACGAGGTAGATCGAGGTGAGGAGGCCGATCGGCACCGAGATGACCGCCGCCATGAGCGTGATCTCCAGCGTGCCGACGATCGCGTGGAGCGCGCCGCCGCCCTCGCCGATGATGTTGCGCATCGACTCGGAGAAGAAGGTGAGGTCGAAGCGCGCGAGGCCCTGGGCGACGACCGTCCAGCCGAGCGAGATGAGGGGGAGCAGCGCGATGATGAACGCCGTCGCGACGAGCGAGGTGACCAGCCGGTCCTTCGCTTTCCGGTTGCCCTCGACCAGCAGCGACGTGGAGTAGATCGCGACGTCGAACAGCACCGTGCCGAAGAAGACCGCTCCGACGATGTTGAAGCCCTTGGTGGCGCCGCTCGCCGCGAGCATCGCGAAGACGGCGATGAGCACGGCCCAGGAGCCGACGAGCATCACCCAGGGGGTCCAGCGCGGAAGCTTTCCCGCGGTGTACGAGTTGGCCAGCGGGCGGGGCGCCGCCGTCGCGGTCGTGGTGGCGGCCATCAGTTCGCTCCAGAGAAGGCCGCACGGCGGCTGACGATGTAACGGGCGAGCATGTTGATCAGCAGGGTCACGACGAACAGCACCAGGCCGGAGGCGATGAGCGCGTTGACACCGACGCCGGTCGCCTCCGGGAACTGCAGCGCGATGTTCGCGGCGATCGTGTTCGGGCTCTGCGCCTGCAGCACGGCGAACTTCACGATGAGCGCCGGCGAGAGCACCATCGCAATCGCCAGGGTCTCGCCGAGCGCGCGGCCGAGGCCGAGCATGATCGCGGAGACGATGCCGCTGCGGGCGAACGGGAGGACCGCCATGCGGACCATCTCCCACTTGGTGGCGCCGAGCGCCAGTGCGGCCTCCTCGTGCAGGCGCGGGGTCTGCAGGAAGATCTCGCGGCAGATCGCCGTCATGATCGGGATGACCATCACGGCGAGCACGATGGCGGCGGTGAGGATGGTGCGGCCGGTGCCGGAGATCGGCGGGGCGAAGAGCGGGAACCAGCCGAGGTACTGGCCGAGCCAGGCGTAGAAGGGCTGGACGAAGGAGGAGAGCGTCGCGATGCCCCAGAGGCCGAAGACGACCGACGGGACGGCGGCGAGCAGGTCGATGATGTAGCCGAGGGTCTGCGCGACGCGGCGGGGCGCGTAGTGCGAGATGAAGAGGGCGATGCCGATCGACAGCGGCGTGGCGATGATGAGCGCGATGAGCGCGGCCCAGATGGTGCCGAAGACCAGCGGCCAGACCCACGCCCAGAAGTTGGTGGCGTTGTTGGGGAGCTGGCCGGCGCCGGCGCTCAGAGCGGGGATGCTCTGGATGATGAGGAAGAGCGCGACGGCGGCGAGGGTGGCGAGGATGAGCGACCCGGCCACGACGGTCGAGGTGGAGAAGACGCGGTCGCCGAGGCGGACTTTCGCCTTCGGCCTGATGGCTCCTGCGGTTCCGGCGGTCATTCGTTGCTTTCTCTCATCGGGTCCCCGTCAGGGGTGAGTGTGGTGCGCCGCTCGGCCTGGACCGGGGTGCGGTCCAGGCCGAGCGGCCGGGGTGTTACTTGATGCTGGCGACAGCCTTGCTGACCTTGGAGGACAGGTCGCTCGCGAGCGGAGCCGAGCCGGCCTGGTCGGCCGCGGCCTTCTGCGCGTCGCTGCTGACGATGTAGTCGACGTAGCCCTTGACCAGGTCCGCCTTGGCGGCGTCCTTGTACTGCTGGCACGCGATCACGTAGGAGACCAGGACGAGCGGCCAGGCGCCCTTGCTGGTGTCCTTGCGGTTGATCTGGATGGCCAGGTCGTTGGTGTCGCGGCCCGAGGCGATCGGGGAGGCGGCGACGACCTTGGCCGCACCGTCCGCGCTGATCTTCTCGTAGTTGTCGCCCACCTTGAGTTGCGCGATCGACAGGCCGGCCGAGCCGGACTCGTCGATGTAGGTGATCGAGTTCTTCGCGTTCTTGGTGGCGTCCGCGACACCCGAGGTGCCCTTGGCGGCGTCACCGACCTGGAACGGGAAGGTCTGCGCGGCGGGAGCGGTCCACACGGTGGGAGCGTTCGCCGCGAGGTACTCGGTGAAGTTCTGCGTGGTGCCCGAGTCGTCCGAGCGGTGCACGACGGTGATCGGCGCGGACGGGAGCGTGGCGCCCGAGTTCTGCGACTTGATCTTCGCGTCGTCCCAGGTGGTGATTTTGCCCGAGAAGATGCCGGCGATCGTGTCGGCGTCGAGCTTGAGGTCCTTCACGCCGTCCACGTTGTACGCGATGGCGATCGGGGAGATGTAGACGGGGAGGTCGATGCCCTTGGCGCCCGCGGCGCAGCCGGCGAACGTCCCGGCGAGCTCCTCGGTCTTGAGCGCGGCGTCCGAGCCGGCGAAGTCGGCGGCACCCGAGATGAAGCTCTTGCGGCCGGCGCCCGAGCCCTGCGGGTCGTAGTTGACGGTGACCTTCGGGTTGGCCTGCTGGAAGCCCGCGGCCCAGACGGTCTGCGCGGCGCCCTGGGCGGACGAGCCGATGCCATTCAGCGTGCCGGAGAGGTTCGACGGCTTGGCCGCGGTGGTCGCCGGGGTGCTGCCCTCGTTCGACGCACAGGCGGTGAGGGAGATGGCGGCGGCGGCGAGAAGTGCCACGGGAACGCCAAGACGCTTCAGTTTCACAGTTGTCCCTTCCGGGGATCAGTAACAACAGGACGGGGTCGGTGCGACCCGCGTGAGACGCTATTCCCGGTGTCTGACCAGAGTCCCCCGCAGTGGTAAACGGAAGGTTAACGACCGGTGGCCTCTTGATACGCACGCATAGGTTCTGTGCCCGTTCGCCCCGTCAGTCCTGGACCGTGATCGGCGTTCCGAGCGGCAGCCGGTCGACGGCGGCGATTCCGTCGCCGCCCATCCGGATGCAGCCGTGGGAGACCGCTCCGGACGCCATATCCTGGTAGTGGATGCCGATGAGCCCGCCGTCGGCACCGCCGTACGGTTCGTCGGCGGCCGTCGCGTGCAGCGAGGTGAGCTGGATGCGGTGGACCGTCTGGCCCTGCGCGGGATCGAGGTAGCGCGCCTGCAGGTAACCGGTCGTGCCGGTCGGCGTCGGCGTCTCGGCGGTCCCCACACCGACGGGGAAGGTCTGCTCCGCCTTCCCGTCCGCGTCGGTGATCGTGAGCGTCTGCGCCGAGACGGACACGACGATCCGGTGTGAGAGCGGGACGGACGCTCCGAGCGCCGAGGTGGGCAGCCATGCGGCGGTCTGGGCCGGCGCGGTAACGCCGTCGCCGGCCTGCGAAGGGAGGAGCTGACGGCTGGCGGTGAGGACCATCGACCAGCCGCCCTTCGTCTCGACGGGCACGACGACGGTCGGCTTGCCGAGGAAGTCCTTGGCGGGGATGCGCGCGACGGCGGTGGCGAAGTCCGCGCCGTAGACCGGGGTGTCGAACGCGACCGAGGACGCGTGGGTGATCCGGGGATCGGCCGGAGCGGTGAGGAGGCCGGGGATGACCGCGTCGTAGACCGCGGCCGGCAGCGCGGCGATCGCCGACGGCGTCAGCCCGGGCGGGAGGGCGGGTCCGGTGGCCTCGGGGGTGCGGGAGGAGGTGGGTGTGGTGGTCGCGGCGGGCGTGCCGGGCGCGCACGCGGACAGGGCGGCGATGGTGAGGACTGCGGCTCCGGCCGCGGTGAGGATGCGTTTCATGCTGTGCTCCGACGAGAAGCGGGGTGGACGCTGAACGCGTCCACCCCGCTGTGAGGTTGTTCCGGGCCTCAGCCGCTCACGCGGGGCAGCTTGCCCGTGGGGCCCGGTGCCGGTGCGGGCGCCGGCGCCGGCGCGATCTGCGGGGGACCGGCGTTGATGGTGTCACCGGTGACGGTGATCGTGATGGAGTTGGCCACGGTCGAGGTCTCGCCTGTGAACGTGAACTCGATCTGGCCGGCCTCGGCGGTGCCCTGCGCGAGGAAGAGCGCCGCGTCGACGCTTCCGCTGCGGTCGGCCTCGAATGTCATGGCGGGAAGTGTCTCGCCGTTGTAGACGGTCGACAGCGCGACGGTCTCACCGGGGGTGTAACCCGCCGCGGTGATCCTGATCCCGACGTCCGGGTTGGTCAGATCCTCCGTCGAGATCGTCGTGGTGCTCGCGGAGATGCCCTTGAGAGCGCGCACGTCGAGCGTGACGGTGTTGGAGGTGTCGCCGTCGGTCGACGTGGCCGCCACGAGGACGTCCTCGCCGGCCGCGGGCAGCGGGAGGCTGCTGGACGGCGTGAAGACCTCGCTCGCGAAGGCGCCGGTGGCGTCCGCAGTGACGTCCTGCTGGCCGAGAACCATGTCGGTGTAGCTCACGGTGATGGTGACAGTGGTGTCGGCTGTGAAGCCGGAACCCGACACGTCGAGACCGGTTCCCCAGTCACCGGCGGTGAAGGTCGAGTTCGCGAGTGCGATGTCGCCGGTGGCGGCGTTCGCCGGCGCGGCGACGAAGAGCCCGCCGATGACGGCGGCCGCGGCCGCGGCGCTGAGCGCCAGGCGCGTGCGAGTGGTAGAGAGCATGCTTCCCCTTGGTTGGTACTGCCGTCCCGACTGGGACGACCGTGCCAATCTAGCGTCACACCCTGAGTAATCTCAAATAAACATCAGTATTTCAATTACTCGACCGACGGCGCATACGTCTCGATGGAGACGATGCCCGACGACGGGTTGGTCGCCGAGAGGTGCACGACCGAGAACCCGCCGGTGTCGAGGTCGGCCGCGTCGGTGAGGTAGCCGCCCGGCATCGTGCCCGTGGCCAGCGCGATCTCGCGCAGGATCTCCGGCAGGACCGGGCCATGGCTGCACAGCACGGCGGTCTTGCGCGAGCGCACGCGCTTTCCGACGATCGTGCGCACGTCGCCGTCGCCGTCCTCGTAGGCGTCCTGGCTGATGCCGGGCTCGCGGCGCGGCTTGACGCCGGTCGCGGCGGCGAGCGGCGCGACCGTCGCGACGCAGCGCACGGCGTCGCTGGTGACGATGCGCCGCGGCTGCCACGCGAGCAGGCTCGCAACAGCGCCGGCCGCCTGCTTGACGCCGCGGTCGGTGAGCGGGCGGGAGGCGTCGGAGCCGGCCCACGCGCCGCGCGGCTCGGCCTTGCCGTGGCGCAGCGCGATGAGGGCGAACGTCGAGGTGACGCCCTGACGCACCAGAGACTCGAACGCGTCGATGATCTCCACGTCGCGCTCGTAGGTGAGGTAGCTGCGGGCCTTCTTCAGCGTGACCCACTCGATCGCCGCGATCTCGGTGTTCGGGACGAACGTCGAGCGCTCGATCGCCTGGTCGACGACCTCCGCCGCCCAGTAGTGGACGATCTTCTCCCGCCCGGAGCTCAGCGGGTACGCCGAGATGCCGAGCGGGACGCCGAGCGTCACGGCGAGCCCGGTCTCCTCCAGGATCTCGCGCACCGCCGTCTGAGGCAGCGTCTCGCCCGGGTCGACCTTTCCCTTCGGGATGGTCACATCGCCGTACTTGGTGCGGTGCACGACGAGCACCACGATCTTGTCGTCCACGACGCGCCAGCAGAGGGCGCCCGCGGCGTAGACGGCGAGGCTCACCGCCTGGTTCCCGTGCGGGCCGAACGCGGACGGTGGGCGGCCTGCTGCTGCAGCTTGGTCTGGAGGTCGGTGAGCGGCGCGCCGTTCTCGTCCAGGTGGTGCCGGGTCCAGACGCCGTCCTCCGCGAGCGTCCACGCCGCCGTGCGCTCGTCGAACGCGAGGTCGAACAGGCGGTCGAGCTCGGCGAGGTGCTCGGGGTCGGCCAGGCGCACCAGCGCCTCCACGCGGCGGTCGAGGTTGCGGTGCATCATGTCCGCGCTGCCGATGTAGACGTGCGGGTCGCCGTCGTTCACGAACGAGAACACGCGCGAGTGCTCCAGGTAGCGCCCGAGCACCGAGCGCACCCGGATGTTCTCGGAGAGCCCGTCGCGTCCCGGCACGAGGCCGCAGATGCCGCGGACCCAGAGCTCGACCGGCACGCCGGCCTGGCTGGCGCGGTAGAGCGCGTCGATGATCGCCTCGTCCACGATGGAGTTGAGCTTGATGCGGATGCCGGACGGCTTGCCCGCCGCCGCGTTCGCCGCCTCGGTGTCGATTCGCTTGAGCAGGCCCTTGCGGAGGTGCAGGGGCGCGACCAGCAGGCGCTTGAACTTCTTCTCGATCGCATAGCCCGACAGCTCGTTGAAAAGCCGGGTGAGGTCCTTGCCCACCTGGTCGTCGGCCGTCAGCAGGCCGAGGTCCTCGTAGATGCGGGAGGTCTTGGGGTTGTAGTTGCCCGTGCCGATGTGGCTGTAGTGCTTGAGGACGCCCTTCTCCTCGCGGATGACCAGCGCGAGCTTGCAGTGCGTCTTGAGCCCCACCAGCCCGTAGACGACGTGCACGCCGGCCTTCTCGAGTTTGCGCGCCCAGGAGATGTTGTTCTGCTCGTCGAAGCGCGCCTTGATCTCGACCAGCGCCAGCACCTGCTTGCCGGCCTCGGCCGCATCGATCAGGGCCTCGACGATCGGGCTGTCGCCCGAGGTGCGGTACAGCGTCTGCTTGATGGCCAGGACGTGCGGGTCGGCGGCCGCCTGCTCCAGGAACGCCTGCACGCTCGTCGCGAACGACTCGTACGGGTGGTGCAGCAGGATGTCCTGCCGCGCGACCGCGGCGAAGACGTCCGGCTTGGCGTTCGGCTCGCTCGGCATGAGCTGCGGCGCCGTGGTCGGAACGTGGTTGGGGTAGTGCAGGTCGGGCCGGTCGATCCGGGAGATGTCGAAGAGTCCGCCGAGGTCGAGCGGCGCGGGCAGGCGGTAGACCTCCTGCTCGGTGACGTCGAGCTCGCGGACGAGCAGGCCGAGCGTGACGTCGTCCATGTCGTCGGTGACTTCCAGCCGGATGGGCGGCCCGAACCGGCGGCGCAGCAGCTCGCGCTCCAGCGCCTGGATCAGGTTCTCGGTCTCGTCCTCGTCGATCTCGACGTCCTCGTTGCGCGTGACGCGGAAGACGTGGTGATCGAGGATCTCCATGCCGGGGAAGAGGTCACCGAGGTGGTTGGCGATCAGGTCCTCCAGGCGCAGGAAGCGCACCTGGCCGAGACCCTCGCGCGCGTCGATACGCACGAAGCGCGGCAGCATCTGCGGCACCTTGAGGCGCGCGAACTGCTCCTTGCCCGTGCGCGAGTTGCGCACCCGGATCGAGAGGTTCAGCGACAGCCCGGAGATATACGGGAACGGGTGCGCGGGATCGACGGCCAGCGGCATCAGCACCGGGAAGATCTGCTGCGAGAACACCTCGCGCATCTGCACCTTGTCGGCGTCGTCCAGCTCGTCCCACGACGAGACCGTGATGCCGGCCTCCTCCAGAGCGGGCAGCACCTGCTCCCGGTAGGCCTTGGCGTGACGGACCTGCAGTTCGTGGGCCTTCTCGGAGATGTCGGCCAGGACCTCCTGCGGCGCGCGGCCGATGTTCGTGGGAACGGCCAGCCCGGTGGCGATGCGTCGTTTGAGTCCGGCGACCCTGACCATGAAGAACTCATCCAGGTTGCTGGCGAAGATCGCGAGGAAGTTGGCCCGTTCCAGCACCGGCAGCAGCGGGTCCTCCGCGAGCTCCAGCACGCGCTGGTTGAACGCCAGCCAGCTCAGCTCCCGGTCGAGATAGCGGTGGTCGGGGAGAGTCGGGTCCGGCTCGTAGATGAAGGGGGCGAAATCGTCGTCGAAGTCGCTGCCCAGGCTGCCGCTCAGCCCGTTGTCGAGTAGGCCGTTCTCCAGTGCCGTGCGCTCGCCGTCCATGCCCCCATCATGGCACCGCGCGCCCGGCGGGCGGCACGGAGTTCGGTTAACTGTGGAGAAACGGCCGTCCGGTCAGATCGTGGAGGACAGCCTCCACGCCGGGAGAACGTCAGGGCCGCAGCGAGGATGGCAGCCGGTCGTTCTCGTCCTCGTACACATTGAAGCGGTAGCCTACGTTGCGGACCGTCCCGATCAGCGACTCCAGGTCGCCGAGCTTGGCGCGCAGCCTCCGCACGTGGACGTCGACCGTGCGGGTGCCGCCGAAGTAGTCGTAGCCCCACACCTCGCTCAGCAGCTGCTCGCGCGTGAACACCCGCGACGGGTGCGTGGCGAAGAACCGCAGCAGCTCGAACTCCTTGAAGGTGAGGTCGAGCGCCTTGCCGTGCGCCTTGGCCGAGTAGCTCGCCTCGTCGATGGTGATGCCGGACGCCTGGATCTTCGTCTGCGAGTGCTCCTGCGTCTGCCGGCCGATCGCCAGCCGGATGCGCGCGTCCACTTCCGCCGGGCCGGCGCTGTCGAGCACCACGTCGTTGACGCCCCAGTCGGCGCTCACCGCCGTGAGGCCGCCCTCCGTGAGCACCAGCAGCAGCGGCACCGTGATGCCGGTCGTGGTCAGGATCTTGCACAGCGACTTCGCGCTCGCCAGGTCGCGCCTGGCATCGACGAAGATGAGGTCGCAGGCGGGGGCGTTGACCAAGGAGGCCGGCTCGGCGGGGATCTGCCGGACGCGGTGACTGAGGAGGCCGAGGGCCGGGAGCACGTCCGCATCGGGCGCGGACGTGAGGATCAACAGCTGCGCCACCCAGTATCCTCCTCGCCCGTCTTCGTGCGGCAATGCTACCGGAAACGCTTACGGCGGCAGATCGCGTCGTCATCGGGGGACGCGGTTGCCGGTCGCGCACGGCACAATAGGGGGATGAGCGAGACGCCGTCCGATCCGGGCCTTCTCGGTCCCGCCGCCGCGGCGGGGCCGCCTCCCGAGCCGATGCCGCGCTCGATGGTCGCGCTGAGCGTCGGCGGGGTGTGGGCGCTCGCGCTCGTGCTCGGCGTGCTCATCGCCTTCCTCTCCCACCCGATCCAGTACGCGTCCTGGCTGTCGCTCGCGCTCGGCGTGTGCGTGCTCGCGTCCTTCGGAGCCCAGCTCGCAACGCAGCGCAAGGACGGCTTCGTCAACCGGCTGGCGACGACGCTGACCGGGAGTTTCGTCATCCTCGGCGTCATCGGGGGCATCCTCGGCCTCGTCACGCTCGGGCACTGATTAGACTGGCCGTATGCTCGTCGCTCTCGAACTCTTCTTCATCGGCCTGCTGGGTCTGGCCACGCTCGCGATCCTCGGTGTCTCCGGCGTGGTCGTCTACAACCTCTTCCGCGGCCAGCGCTAGGCATGATCGAGCTCCCCACCGACCTTCCGGCCGAACTCGTCCCGCTCTCCTGGCTGATCGGGGTCTGGGAGGGGAGCGGCGTGGTCGACTACGCCCTCGGCGAGGAGCACACCCAGCTCGAATTCGGCCAGCGGGTGAGCTTCAGCCACGACGGCGAGGCCTACCTCAACTACTCCGCGACCTCGTGGGTGCTCGATGAGGACCACACCCCGCTCGCCGCGGAGACCGGCTACTGGCGGCTCAGCCGCACCCTGGTCGAGGGCGACCCGGGCCCCGCGATGCTGCCGGGCCAGGGCACGCGCCCGTTCGGCACCGCGCAGGCGGTCGAGACTCTGCGCGCCTCCAGCGGCGGCTTCGACATCGACGTGGCGATCATCCACCCGGACGGCGTGAGCGAGCTCTACATCGGCCAGGTGAACGGCCCGCGCATCGACCTGGCGACGGACGCCGTCGTGCGCACGGCCGGCGCCAAGGAGTACAGCGCGGCGACCCGGCTCTACGGACTCGTGGAGGGCCACCTCCTGTGGGCCTGGGACATCGCGGCGCTCGGCCAGGAGCTGCGCACGCACGCCTCCGCCCGGCTCGCCAAGGTGGACTGACGTGGACGCCTCGCCCTTCCTCTCCCTCCCCGGTGCGGTGGACATCGCCGACAGCGGAGTCCCCTCGCACTACGGCAACCCGCTCGCGGAGCAGCGCGCCCTGCTCGAAGGCGGCGCGATCGTCGACCTGTCCGACCGCGCGGTGCTGTCGATCACCGGCCCGGACCGTCTGAGCTGGCTCAACTCGCTGACCAGCCAGTCGCTGCTCGGCCTCCAGCCCGGGGAGTCGTCCGAGACCCTGCTTCTCGACGTCACCGGCCGCGTGGAGCACGCCGTGCGTCTGATCGAGGACGGCTCGACGCTGTGGCTGCTGGTCGACCGGCCGGAGGCCACCGGCCTGCTCGCCTGGCTGGACTCGATGCGCTTCATGCTCCGCGTCGAGCTGGCCGACCACACCGAGACGCTCGCGACGATCGGCACGCTCGGCGAGCCTCCGTTGCCGATCGCCGCGCCGAACGGCGTCCCGCTGATCTGGCACGACCCCTGGCACGCGGTGACCCCCGGCGGCCACCAGTACGCCCGCGGCGAGCACCCCGGCGCGAGCTGGAGCTGGAGCGAGCGGGTCGTGCCGCGCGACGCCCTCCCGTCGATCGTGGCCCGCGTGGAGTCCGGGGAGCTGACCGTCGCCGGCACGCTCGCCGCCGACGCCCTGCGGATCGCCGCCTGGCGCCCGCGCTTCGCCACCGAGGTGGACGAGCGCACCATCCCGCACGAGCTCGACTGGCTGCGCACGGCCGTCCACCTCACCAAGGGCTGCTACCGCGGCCAGGAGACGGTCGCCAAGGTGCACAACCTCGGCCACCCGCCGCGCCGCCTCGTGATGCTGCACCTCGACGGCTCGGAAGGGGTCCACCCGGCCCGCGGCGCCGAGGTCACGCTCGACGGACGCGTGGTCGGCACCGTCACGTCCTCCGCCCTGCACTACGAGCTCGGCCCGATCGCCCTCGCGATCGTCAAGCGCGGCACCGACCCCGCGGCCACCCTCACCGTGGACGCCGACGGCACCCCCGTCGCCGCCGCCCAGGAGGTCGTCGTCCCCCCGGAGGCCGGCGCCGAGGCCCACGTCCCCCACCTCCCGCGCCTGGGCGCCGTCACCCGCACCCCGCGCGGCTGACGGAGGACATCCGCCCGGCCAGGCCCCAGCACGTCAGCCAAGGGACGACATCCACCGCAGCCCGCGGCGGATCTCCTCCGTTGCCTACACGGGCGCGACAGCCTCCCAACGCACTGTGAGCTCGCCGAGCCGCCACCGAGACCGCCCGCCGACCACCGGCCACCCCGCATCGCGCATCCCCTGCGCCACCGCCATCCAGCGCTGCTTCGGTCCGTACGCGGCGAGCGGGGAGTGGACCCGCCAGAGCCGGTCGAGGTCCGCGAGGTAGGCGTGAACGCCCTCGCCGGGGACGTTCCGGTGGATGAGCGCCTTGGGCAGCCGCTCGGCCACGACGCTCGGCGCATCCAGCCCGCGCAGGCGCAGCGAGACGGTGAAGGTCTGCGGTCCGGTCCTGTCGAGCGTGACCCAGCTCGCGATCCGGCCGATCTCGTCGCAGGTGCCCTCGACGAGCGCGCCGCCGAGTTGCAGGCGGCCGAGCATGCGCTCCCAGGCGGGTGCGACCTCCGACTCGTCGTACTGCCGCAGCACGTTGAACGCGCGGATGACCGCCGCGTGCCGCCCCGGCAGCGGCACCTCGAAGCCGCCGACCGCGAAGCCCACCCGCGCCCGCGGGTCGAATCCGGTGCTCCCCGCTCGCACGTCCTCCAGCTGCGCGAGCGCGGTCCGGACCCGACCGGGGTCGATCTCCAGCCCCAGGACCTCGACGTCGGGACGCACCTTCGCCAGCCTGTGCTGGAGCTCGAAGGCCGTCACACCGCTCGCGCCGTAGCCGAGGTCGACCACGATCGGGTCGCCCGTGCGGCGCAGTTCGGGCAGCGCCGCGATCCAGCGATCCACCCTCCGCAGGCGGTTCGTGTTGGTCGTCCCGCGGGTGACGGTGCCGACCACCGAGCCGGCGCGGGAGGACGTGGAGGGCATGTGACAAGATTAATCGCATGCCCACCCCCTACACTTTGATCCTCCTCCGTCACGGCAACAGCGTGTGGAACCAGCAGAACCTGTTCACCGGCTGGGTCGACGTCCGGCTCAGCGAGCAGGGCGTCGCCGAGGCCACCCGCGCCGGCGAGCTCCTGGCCGAGTCCGGCCTGACGCCCGACATCCTCTACACCTCGGTGCTGACCCGCGCGATCCAGACCGCGAACCTCGCGCTGGACGTCGCCGACCGCCTCTGGATCCCGGTCGAGCGCTCCTGGCGTCTCAACGAGCGTCACTACGGCGCGCTGCAGGGTCTCGACAAGGCGGAGACCCTGGAGAAGTACGGTCCGGAGCAGTTCCAGCTCTGGCGCCGCTCCTTCGACGTGCCGCCGCCGCCGCTCGACGACGACAGCGAGTGGTCGCAGGCGAACGACCCGCGCTACGCCGGCCTCGGCGACGACCTCCCCCGCACGGAGTGCCTGAAGGACGTCATCGCGCGGATGCTGCCGTACTGGGAGTCCGACATCACCGTCAGCCTCGCCGAGGGCAAGACCGTCCTGGTGACCGCGCACGGCAACTCGCTGCGCGCGCTGGTCAAGCACCTCGACGGCATCTCCGACGAGGAGATCGCCGAGCTGAACATCCCGACCGGCATCCCGCTGGTCTACAAGCTGGACGAGACGTTCGCGCCCATCGAGCCCGGCGTGTACCTCGACCCGGAGGCCGCCGCCGCCGGAGCCGCGGCCGTCGCCGCCCAGGGCAAGAAGTAGGCCTCACGGCCGTCCCGTCGTACGTCGTCGTCGCGTTCCTGCCGGAACGCGGCGGCGACGTCGTCGTTCCTGCGGAGTTCGCAGCGGGGGACTGGCCGCTGCACATCACCGTCGTGCCCCCGTTCCAGACCGAGCTGGAGGCGGACGCCGTCGCCGCGCTCCTGCCGCACGGGCCGCGCATCCCCGTCGTCGCCGGCGCGCGCGCGTCGTTCGGACACCGCCACGCGGTGCCGGTCACCCTGGTCCGCCCGTCGCCCGCGCTGCTCGCGCTGCACACAGCCTGCGTCGACGCGCTGGAGGCCGCGGGCGCGGTCATCGCCGACCAGCGCCACGTCCGAGGCGGCTACCGGCCGCACGCGAGCGACCAGCGCTCCGCCGCGCTCGCGCCCGGCGACCACGCCGCCCTGACCGAGCTCGCCCTGGTCGCCCGTACTCCAGGCTCCCGCCGGGTCGCCGCCCGCGTCCCACTCGCCTGACCCCGGCACTGAAGTGGCATTCGGGCCACATTTCACGTGTGAGATTTGACACGATCGACCGCGGCTTATAGCGTCGAAGCCGAAATACTCCGTATATCGCGGTAGTACGTTTTGTGTCGAAACAGGAGACGTCAACATGGGCCAGATCAGCGTTACGCCGGAAGAACTGAAGCAGCAGGCTCAGGTCTACACCCGCTCGAAGGAAGAGATCGAGCAGGCGATCCAGAAGGTCAACCAGATGAACTCGACCATTGCCGAGCAGTGGAAGGGTCAGGCTTTTCAGGCGTATCTCGAGCAGTACAACCAGCTGCACGAGAGCGTGAAGAAGTTCGAGGAGCTGCTGGTCAACATCAACGAACAGCTGAACAAGTACGCCGACACCATCGCTGAGCGTGACGCGCAGGATGCGCAGAGCTTCGGCTTCTGATCGGCTCATCGGCGCAGGTCTGAGTGCGTGCGCGCTGGCGGTCGGCCTGACCGTCAGCGCGCCCGCAGTCTCAGCCGTCGCCGACGACCAGGATGATGCGGGCAAGCTGAGCCTCAACACGACGGTTCTCGTCAACGAGTCGGTGGGCGCCGGTTCCTCCGGTGAGTTCCCGATCCGCAGCAGCCTGTTCTCGGACCGCCTGTCTACGCAGGCAGAGCAGCGACGAGCGCAGTCCGCTGAACGATTGAGCGTCGTCGAGGCCCTGACCTTCGCCGAGGCTCGACCGTCCGGTGATCAGTATCGGTCGGTGAGAGCAGCCTTGTTCGAGGACTACTCGTCCGACGTGATCGCCTCATCGTCGGACGAGCGCGAGGAGTCCTCCGTCCTCCTCGGGGTGCTGGCCGTCGTCGTGGTGCCGATCGTGCTGGTGGGGGGAATCGTGCTGGGACGGCTCTGGGCGAGACGACGCCGGGCGGCGTCGTGATCGAGATCACCCTCGTCTATGCGCAGCGGCAGATCGACCTCCTCGTGCCGGCCGCGGTCAGGTTCGACCGGCTGCGGCAGTTGATCCGCGACGCGTTCGCCGCGAAGGGGACGTCACTGCCGGACGACTTCTCGTTCGCGCTCGATGACAAGGCCCTCGCGGTGAGCGGGCACGACTTCATTTCCTCCTTCGGGATCGGCAACGGCGATCGCCTTCAGATTGTGACGTGACTGAGTAATGCGTATTGAGCTAGACGGAACGGTTCTCGAACTCGAGACGAGTCCCGGGAGTCTTCGCGTGAGCGTGGACAAGAACGGGTACCAGAGCGCGAGTCTCGATGTGATCTCCCGCTACATCGACGCGCGTGAGACCGATGCCGGCCTCGTGGTCGAATACGGGGTCGCCGAAGGTGAGATCCGTTTCGGGGAGGCGGTCGGTCGGGCGAGGACCCGGCTCGACCGGCTGTCGCTGGCCCAGAAGCTCGTCGCCTGCGTCGGCTATCGCGACGGCTTCCGCGTGCCGGTGATCCATCCGGACAACGTCTATCTCAACGGCGGCCTGCTCCGGGTGGTGCACTTCGGCCTCCAGGGCATGCTCGTGCCGACGGTGTTCGATGAAGCGCGCTTCCTCGCGTCGCTGAAGGCGATGGTGCTCCACGTCTTCCGTCCGAAGCTCCCCTTCGAGCAGCTCCTCGATGGGGCGGCGGCTTTGCAGGACACCTTCTCGATCGCGGTGCGGCAGGCGGCGACGGCCGACGAGTTGTTCGCGTACATCGACGCGCAGCTGACGGCCGAGCAGGCGGACGTCGCCGCTCGCAGAGTCAGCGTTCCCAAGCGCCGGTATTCGGGGTACCGGCTCGTCGGCGCGCTCGGCCTCACCGCCGCGCTGGTCGCCGGCGTGTTCGCCTGGCAGACCGCGAGCCACAACCGCCTGCAGGATGCGGTGGTCTCCGCTCAGGCGCGCTTCCTCGCGAACGACTACGGCGGTGCTCTGACGGAGCTGGAAGGCTTCGCGGCCACCTCTCTCCCGGCGTCCGCGAAGTACGTCCTGGCGGTGTCGAGCGTCAACCTCGATGACCTCACGGCCACGCAGAAGCAGGCGGTCCTGAACACCCTCTCCCAGAAGTCCGACGACGTGACGCTGAACTACTGGATCGCCATCGGCCGCGGTGAGTTCGAGCAGGCCCTCGACTACGCGCAGAACCTCGGGGACGATCAGCTCACGTTGCTCGCCTACACCGACCTGTACCAGTCCACGAAGCTGAACTCTCAGATGCCCGGCGGCGAGAAGCAGAAGCTCCTGGACGAGTACGCGAAGGCCATCGACGAGCTGACAGCCACGCTGGAGGGCACGAGCGACCCGGCGGCGGCCGAATGAGCGTGTTCGCGACGGAGCCGCTCGCCGGCTTCCAGGGTGCAGCGCTCGACTCCCGACTCGACCCGAGTCAGCTGCTCTACCTCGTGTATGCGGTCGACGGAGAGAGAGCCGTCAGGCTGACGCTCACGGAGGAGCACCCGTTCGTCGAGCATGACGGCCACAAGTTCAGCGTCATCAACGAGTCCCTGTACGTCGATGGGGAGCTGATCGGCGCCGGGCGGAGAACGGTCGGCGCGCTCGACTGCCTCGTGGTGCCCGCCGCGGACGCTCGGACCGTGTGCTTCGTCACCGATACGAGCCGCGACCTCGTGATCGGGGATGTGCCGTATGCCGGCATCCGGGCAGCGGGCTCGCCGCTGCTGATCGTGCAGGCGGACTCGGTCATCGTCGAAGCACGAGGGCGGCTCGTGTACGTCGACGACGTCGCGGTCGCCGGGCGGGAGATCCGGGACCTCGACGTCGGCACGGTGGTGCTGACGGAGGCATTCCTCCTCGAGAAGCGCCCGACGCAGTTCAAGATCACCACGTTCGGCTCTGAGGTGGAGTTCGACCACGCGACGCTGTTGGCGCAGCCGCCGGAGCCGGAGTTCCCGGCGGACTTTCCCGACTATCGGCGCTCTCCGAAGCTGAACCTGGAGGTCGAGGAGGCCGAGTTCGCCCTGCAGGGGCCGGACAAGCCGGGCGCGAAGCCCAAGAACCGGCTTCTGCGGATGGTGGTGCCGCCGTTCTTCATGATCGCGGCCTCCGGCGTGACGACGATGGTCATCGGGACGAATCCGGCGATGATGCTCGGCATGGGCCTGGCGACCCTCCTGACGGCCTCGTTCACGGTGTCGCAGTACGTCACGGAGCGGAGGGAGACCCGAGCGGCCGCTGTCACAGCGGACGAGGACTACACGCAATACCTCGTGAGGACCGTGGCCGGTGTCTCCAAGGCGTACGACGAGGAGCGCGACGTGCTGCGGTATCAGCAGCCGAGCCCGCACGAGCTCGCGGTGATGGTCGAACGGTACGACCAGAGGATCTACGAGCGTCAGCGTTTCAACAAGGACTTCTTGCGCGTCTCACTGGGGTTGTCCGATCGTCCGTCCGTGTTGACGGTGTCCTCCGATGTGAGCGAGAAGGACGCGAGCGTCGAGGCCCAGCGGGTGGCCGAGCTCGCGTCGGGGTTCCGCACCCAGCGTGACGCACCGACTCCCATCAGCCTGGCGGGGCAGACCCTCGGGTTCGTCGGCCCTCCCGGTGACGTCACCGACTACCTGCAATCGTTGCTCTTCCAGACGGCGTTCTTCCACTCGTACCGCGACGTGAACTTCGTCAGCCTGCTCTCGCGCGAGGCATACACGCAGACGTGGAGCGCGTGGCGCTTGCTGCCGCATTTCAAGCTCCAGGAGCTGAACATGCGGGGTCTGGTCCATACCGACAAGCTGCGCGACGTCGTGCTGAACGGCTTCTACCAGCTGCTTCAGAAGCGCAAGCAGGCGGTGAAGGACGCGGGCACGCAGCAGCCGCAGTTCTCGCCGCACTACGTGTTCACGATCTCCGACGACCGCCACCTGGCCGGCCACGGCATCAACGAACTGCTCGCCGAGGATATGAGCGGGCTCGGCGTGACCGTGATCTGGTGCAGCGAGGACGCGAAACTCCTTCCGGAGACGGTGACCACGCTCATCCAGGCGCCGCACCAGGTGAAGGGCGAGCTCGTCACCGACAAGGGTGTGTATGTGGCGACCCCGTTCACTCCGTACGTGTTGCCTGAGGACCTCGAGCACTCCCTCCGCAAGCTCTCGAATCTGAACCATCTGGAGGTCGAGAAGAACGCGGTGCCGGAGGCCCTGAGCCTGCTGGAACAGTACGAGGTGAAGACCGTCGACGACCTCCGGATCGCGGAGCGTTGGGCGAGCGCCGAACCGAACAAGTCCATTTCGTCGCTGATCGGGTGGCGGGGCAAGTCCGATCACGTGTACTGGGATCTGCACGAGCGTGCGCACGGCCCGCACGCGCTCGTGGGCGGCACGACGGGCTCGGGCAAGTCGGAGTTCCTGACGACCTACCTCATCGGTCTGGCGATCAACTTCTCGCCGGAGGACGTGGGCATGCTCATCATCGACTGGAAGGGCGGCGGCATCGCCAACACGCTCGACCGGCTGCCGCACTTCATGGGCGCGATCACCAACCTCGACGGCGCGGGAACCGCGAGAGCGCTGGCGAGCATCAAGGCGGAGCTCGACAAGCGTCAGCGCGAGTTCGCGGTCTACGGCGTGAACAGCATCAACGCCTACATGACCTTGTACAAGCAGCGGCACGATCCGAAGCCGGAGGTGAAGTACCCGACGAAGCCGCTGCCGCACCTGGTGCTGGTGTCTGACGAGTTCGCCGAGCTGAAGGCCAACGTGCCCGAGTTCCTCGACGAGCTCACCTCGGTCGCCCGCATCGGTCGAAGCCTCGGTGTGCACCTGATCCTCGCGACGCAGAAGCCGAGCGGCGTGGTGAACGACCAGATCGAGGCGAACTCGACCTCGAAGATCGCGCTGAAGATGGCCGGCGAGCAGGACTCGAACGAGCTGCTGAAGACCACGGATGCCGCGCACATCACGAACCCCGGTCGCGGATACCTGAAGGTCGGCCAGAACGAGGTGTACGAGCTCTTCCAGAGCGGCTACGCCGGGGTGCCCTACGACCCCGACGCGCAGGTCACCGAGAAGGTGGACGAGCGGATCTACAAGATCAACGACCTCGGCCAGTACGAGCTCTTCTACGACCCCGACGAGGAAGTGGAGCAGGGCAAAGACACGAGCGACCTGCCGTCCCAGCTCGACGCGGTCATCGACACGATCGTGACCATCTTCGACGGCGACGACGCGCTCACGCGGCCGGAGAAGCCGTGGCTGCCGAGCCTCGCCGGCAGGATCCCGGCTCCGGCGCCGACCGGGGACCAGGACGGCGTCCCACTCGGTCTGCTCGACATCCCGAGCCGACAGGCGCAGGAGAGCTACGACTTCGACCTCGCACGGGCCGGACACACGGTCGTCTTCGGTAGTCCGGGTTACGGGAAGTCGACGGTGTTGCAGACGATAGTGATGAATCTCGCGAAGACCCGGACGCCCGAGCAAATGCACGTCTACCTGTTCGACTTCGGCAACAACGGGCTTCTCCCGCTGCGGGATCTGCCCAACGTCGCGGACATCGTCACCTCGGAGGAGGGCGAGAAGCTCAGCAAGATGCTCAGCGCGGTCTCGGACGCGATGGCCACCCGCAAGCAGTTGTTCAAGGATGCGGGGGTCGCGAATCTCGAGCAGTACGGGGCGAAGACGTCGCGGGCGCTTCCGGTCACGCTCAACGTGCTCGACGGCTACGACAACCTCACCACGAACGACTCCAGAAAGGACTCGATCGACAACGTGCTTTTGCAGGTGCTTCGCGAGGGCGCAGCACTCGGTGTGTATCTCGTGATGAGTGCGAGCCGGGTGGGCGGTGTGCGCATGAACATGCTCAGCAACGTCTCGACGAAACTGTGCCTCTACCTGAACGACGAGACTGACGTCGCCCAGCTGATGGGCCGAGAGCGGCTGCTGCAGACCAACCTCCCGGGCCGCGGTCAGCTCCTCGCCGGAGTGCCGACGGCAATCCAGTTCTATCTGCCCGCCGCGGGCGAGAACGGCTCCGAGACCCTTTCGGCGCTCGAAGCCCAGGTGACTGAACTGGACGAAGCCTGGGATGGCGCGCGGCCGGCGCCGATTCCGATGGTTCCCCAGGAGCTCACACCGGAAGTCTTCACGCGTTTCGCAACGCACGAAGCGCCGGCGCACACGCTGTTCCTGGGGCTGAACAAGACCGATTCCGAGCCCGAGACCTGTGAACTCTTCGCCGGCGGTTCGTTGGCGATCTTCCCGGATTCGGGGAAGCAGGCGGCATTGCTGTATCCGTTCCTGATCGCCCAGATCGTCGATGCCGTCGATGCCGAGAACCTGGTGGTGATCGACGCCCACGACGCCCTCCACGCGCACGTCCCGGCAGAAACGTCGCTGTACGTCGGCAAGAAGGCGGTCAAGGCCCACGCCGACGCGCTGAAACCCGCGCTTCTGGAGCTCATCGAGCACGGCACACGCAGGCAGCGGTGCGTGGTCATCAACGGCATGACAGATGTGTTCGAGAGACTCACGCTGACGACGGAACAGATCGCAGAGCTCCTCGGCCTGAGCAACGGGCTCGTCCAGATCATCGTTCTCGATCACCTGTCGAAGGTGAACAGTGGCTTCGGGTTGGTCGGCCCGTTGAAAGAGAACGTGGATCGGATCCTTTTCGGCGGTGACCTGGGCACGCAGCGCTTCATCGACAATCTGCCGGTCGCAGTGAGGAAAGAGGCGCACGCCAAGAACGTCCTGCACTCCCTCACCGACGGAGAACTCGACCACATCGTCGTGCCGACCCCGAACGAAAGCGAAGGATGATGTCGTTGGAGCTTCAGGGCGAACTCTTGGGCCTGGGGTCCATCGTTCGGATCGAGAACGAACGCGCGTCTGGTCTGTTCGTGATCCTCGCGCGCGGGGCGTATCGCGCCGACAACGAACGGCCCGAGGTCGAGCCCCGTTACTTGGTCGCCCCGCATCCGTTCGGCGAAGCGCCCGATCAGGAGACCTTTCCCCTCCTGGCGCGTGAGATTCAGGCGGTCATCTTCGAAGGCTATTCCGACGACGCCGACGAGGCCTTTCTCGCGGACCTTCTGGACCAGATGGAGAACGGCCGCCGGGCGACCAGCCCAGCGCAACAGTTCACGGATGCGCTCACGGAGATCCCTGAGGCGCAAGCACCTGACTCAGACGTTCACGGAGCGTCACCGCCCGGTGTCGACCCGTTCTCCGATCTCCGTCGCGTGATCGACGCCGACTCCCGAAAGGGTGAGAAATGAAGATTTCATCAAATACTGGTGCGGCCCATGCCGCGGTGTCGGGCTTCGCCGCGATCGAGGTCGACAGCACAGGGCAACGCGTGAGCCTCGGGACAAGCAATGTCCCGGGCATGACGAACGGTGTGAAGGTCGCCGACAACGTTCTGAGCGTCGTTTCCGAGATGGTCTCCGGTGTGAAGGGTCAGGCCGACGGCGTCACCGCTCTCGCAACGGAGATCGAAGAACGCGACAAGCGCGACGCGGCGAGTGTGGGCGGGAAACGATGAACGATTCCGCCGTGGAACGGCGTGTGGCGCTGGATCGCCAGATCAGGGACCGCGAGAGTCAGGCGGCGGAAGACCTGGCGACGATCCGCGTGCTCAGTGAGCAGTGGGAGACGTATCACCAAGTGATGCGAACGAATACCCAACGGTTCGAAGAAGCAGGCATCGGTCTCGGCGCGAAGAACTACTTCGTGCAGAAGGGGCTGGCTGCGAGAAGTGAGCTCGACGCCTACGTCAGCCGACTGGCGCGCGATCACGTCGAGCTCCTGGACGAGGCAGCGAGGGACATCCGCTGGAAGTCCGAGGCCGAGGTGGAGCGGCTGCGGCAGGAGAAGGCTGGCGCGTCATGGGATTGACCTACGATTCGGGTGACTCGAGCGCGTTGACGGGCGCGCTTTCGGCGAACCTGACCGCTGCGACCGCTGTGCTGGATGCGACGGATAGCGCGTGTGTGAAGCTCGGCGACGCTCTGGGGAGTGGTGAGCTTTCGGGCAAGGGATACTCCGCCGTCGACACGCTCTTCGCTCAGATCGTCCGGCCCTCCATCAAGGATGCGAAGGACGCGATCGCCTCGATCCACGCGGATCTGGAGAAGTACACCCGGGCGGACGAGCTGGTTGCCCGCTTCGGCGTGCTGAAAGAGGACGAGCTGAATGTCCAGCTCGCGGCGACGAGGGCCCAACGGGACGCGACGGAACGTCAGATCGAGGCCAACCGCACCGCGGCTGCCGCGTCGGCGACGCTGCCGGCGGTGGGTCTGGCTTTGGAGGCGGCGAATACGCAGTTGGAGTTGGTGCTGGCGCAGCTGGTGACCGACGTCAAGGACCTGGAGGATAGGCTGCGGGCGCTCCAGGAGTTCGCTGCGCGCACGGCTGAGCTGTTCGTGGATGGGCTCACCAACCTCGCCGCGGCGACGGGCGAGACTGTTTCTCTTCTTGAGAGCCTGAAGGGCTCCTTGGTCCTGGGATCTGTCGGGAATGGCATCGGTGCCGCGGTGACGCGGAGCGTGATCCTCGACCATCTGGCCGGCAACAAGATCAGGAGAGACGCCGAGGGTCGGTTGAAGTATGGCGGCAGGTATCTCTACAAGCCGGCGAGCACGCACCTGTACGGCAGAGGCAAAGACTTCAACGCGGCCACCAAGACCAGGATCGACCACTACCAGAGGCCGATCAAAGCCGGCGGGCGTGGCTTTGTCACTGATCTGACGGGAGACTTCACGGGGTGGAAGGACGCTTCGAAACTCAGCAGGGTCGGTATGGGTCTGGGGGCCGCGGGAACGGTCCTGACGGTCGGGAGCAACGCGGAACGATACCTGACTGGCGACGTCAGCGCACGCGATTGGCGTGACTTCACGACCGACACTGCCGTCGACCTCGGTAGTGCTGCAGCGGCCGCTGGCGCGGGTGCCGCGGTCGGGTCGTTCCTCCTGCCGCCCTTGGGAACCGTCATCGGCGCCGGCGCGGGGATCTTCTTCAACGTGGTCCTCAGCGAGGTGAAGTTCGGCGACAAGACGGCAGTTGAGTGGGCCAAAGAAGGTGCCAGGAACCTCGCCAATGGCGCTGAGGATCTGTGGAACACCATCGTGGCGAAGTTCTGGTGATGTGATGGGTAAGAAACTGACTAAGGCCGAACGTGCGCGCCTTGAGGCAAACGAGATTTACTTCGTTACCCTCGCCAACAGCAGGGCGTCATTCGCCTACCTGCCCGTGATGGCGTTCGTCAATGCGCTCTTTCTGAGCTTCTTGACGGTCACCGCGGGCGCAACTGCCTTTCTTCCTGGCGGTCACCGAGCGTTCGTGGTGCTGTTCTGCGTGAATCTCGTTGCTCTGGGCTTCAGTGTTCTGGTGTTGCTGTCGTCGTTCTTCCGGGCGTTGATCTACCGGTTTCAGGTGTTCTTCTCCCGCGTCATGGCAGTATCCGCGGCCGTCATGGTGTACATGCTGTGCCTTGGGGGGCGCTAATGATCGCCCGCGTCGACCATGCGGGATTCACGATGTTCGACGTCGCACTGTTCCCCTTCGTCGGCGCGATCGGCATGCTGTATCTGTGCGGGGCGACGGTCGTGCATGTCCTCCTGTTGCGAAACCGTCTGCGCGATGGTCATTCGGACGAGCGCACTTGGGGCAACCTCATAGCCGCCTCGAGTGTGTATAGCTCGAAGAGCATGTGGATCATCTTCGGAGCGGCGACGGTCATCCCGAACGTGCTTACGCAGGGTCAGTACGTGGAGATCACCTTGGGCGTGATCCTCTTCCTTTTGTTCGCGACCGTGACGCCGAGCCTCCCGGTCGAGTTCACCTATCTCGCGCATTTGAAGTCGCGGGACAAGCGGTATTGGGATGAACGACCGGCCAAGCGTCGCCGCAAGAAGGGTCAGGCGCGAGCTGTCTTCAAAAAGATCGCGCTGTGGGTCGGCATCTTCATAGCGGTGTGCGTAGCGTTCGGCACCCTGGCCAAGATCCTGGAGGGCTGACTCGCTATGCAGGTCAAGAATGGAAGGACCAGTTCATGAAGTTCAAACGTCGGGTGTTGAGCCTGCACAACGTTGTGAGCCACACCGCAGACCTTCGACCGGGAGACGAACTCTTCGAGGTCATCGACCCTGTCGCTGACTACTTCAAGCAGGTCTTGATGCACAACGGCTACTACACCAGTGGCCCGATCGTCTTCTCCAGCGTTCCTGGCCGCAAAGAGTTCACGATCATGACGACTCTCGGTAATCGGATCAACATCGTGGACGACAGGACCGAGAGTTTCGGCTTCGTGGAGCATCTCGAACTGGATACGGAGTTCTTCTACCGACACCATGACCTCGATGAGCCGGTGCCGTATGAGGACATCGAGCTGGCGGTCGCCGAAGCTGGGCTGGAGATCAGGAACATCCACCATGTGGTGCTCAAGTTCTATGGCGAGGTCATGCTGGACCTCTACGTCGATGCGGAGGCTCGCTGATGGACCCTTCTCTCCAGGGCATCACGTTCGAGGAGAAGCTGGCGTATCAGAACGTGGTCAGCCGCCGCGCGAAGTTCCACAACAGCAGGCTCGGCGAGAATCTGGAATCGTTCGTCTCAGACGTCGTCCGGGTCGGTGGCACCCCGAAGGGGCCTTACTTCTACAGCTTGAACAATGTGCCAATGGATGAGATCACGGACATCGAGATCTTCCTCCCGATCCAGGAGCGCATCCTGACGCCGGAAGAAGGAATGCTGTTCCATTCCTACGTCGAGATCGGCCCCCTGGCGCGTGGAGTCGTCACAGGCGACGTCGAGAACCAGACCGAGTTGGTGTACGCGCAGCTCCTCGCTGGGCTCGACAGCCGGGGCTTTGTCATCAACGCGCCGTTCTTCCACGTCTTCCCGAGTGACGGGTCGAAATATGCGTCCGTGTATCTGGGCTACGTCGATCCGGCGGAGGGGATCGACTCGTGACCCTGGCGCCCGCTGCCGACTGAATCGCAACAGACGAAAGAAGGTCACATGTTGATCTGGCAAGGGTGGGGAATCCTTCCGGTTCTCTATGCCGTAGCCGCCGTGGTTGTCGCGGTATGGCTTGAGTCCCTGGGTCTTCCGCAATCGTCCTTCGCGATTGTGGCATGTTGCGTCCTGCTTCTCGCGGCGGTGGCCACCTGGTTTACGGGCGTGGCGTTGAACCGAATCGCCCTCAGCGTAGGGTCGGCGCCTGGGCGCAGGGCCGTCGTGCGCAGCTGGATGAGCTGGTGGTGAGCGGAAGATTCTCGCTCGGACCCGGCCAACCCCAGCCGGCATCGCTCGAAGAAGCGCAACGCATGTCGGAGGACCTGTTCGCGGCCGAAGAAGCCGAGGTGACCAGAACGGCCCGAAACCGACACACCCTCTTCGGGATACCGATGCAGTATGTGGCTTTCGGGTTGGCGGCTCTAGCCCTGTGGTGCCTCGTGGAATCGCTGATCCCCGGTCACGCCACCGGGGGCCATCCAGCGTGAGAGATGCTCATGGTGAGTTCTCGGCGGGCGTATTCCAGTTGCGGAACGTCCACCGCAGAAAGGACTGCGAGTCAAGGAGTATCCGCCACGACAGGCAGAGGGTGATGGCGACGAAGTGGTAACCCAGCAGAGAATTCGCCGACGAGGTTTGACGGGCGCACGTAGTAGAGAAGGAGAAGCCCTAACGATATCGGCAACAGCGTCGACACGATCATGATGGCTCGGCCGAGCTTGTCGCTCGTGAGGTATTCCTCCGGGTACCACCGGATCATCCGCTGCCGACGAGGAAGATCCCATAGGCGTTGACGAGAACCCAGAACGCCCTGTTGCTGACGAGTCGACTGCGCCCGACTTCGCCGAGCTTGAGGTAATGCCTTGCGTTTGGCCCGTTCCCGCGAGTTCGATGAACAGCTCCGAAAAGCGGGTCGTTCAGCCGGTAGTCGGCTCGGATCATCTTTCGCGCGAAGTTCTTCCGAAACCCGGCGAGCGAGCGTGACGAGTTCACGCCCTCTTCCGCTTGCGGATATCGCCGCCGACCGCCATCAGGGACCCTCCCACGAGCAAGCCGCCCGCGAAGACGATCAGCCATTTCGGGTCCAGCGTGCCCGCCGCGTCGGCGGCCACTGACGCCACGGACGGGCGCTCGGGTGTCACGTTCTTCGCGTCGATCGGGGCGGAGAAGAAGGCGTAGATGTTGCCGGTGTCGACGCCCGGTGTTCTCGTGTTGGCGAGGACGGTCGCGAAGTTGGCGTAGTACGCCTGGTTCTCTGCGAGGCCGGTGTTCCCTCTGGACAGCAGCTTGTCGACTCCGTGGAGCGCCCTCTCGGCGCCGGACGACGTGGTGGTCGAGTTCTGCAGGAGCGTGTCGAACAGGCTGGAGTTGTCGGGCGTCGTCGTGGAGTTGATGGTGAGGCGGCTGCTGGTCTCCGCCGACTGGGTGATGAACGTGCTGAGCTGGTTGTGGAGTTGTTGGCTGTTGTCGACGTAGACCCCGCCGCCGTCTGGGGTGTAGGTGGTCCAGTCCTGGACGTCGAGGCTGTTGACCGTGTTCGGCGCGAGGGCGGCGCCCTTCACGAAGTCGAGGGCGGCGGCGTACCAGGCGTCCAGGTTCGTCAACTCCGGCTCGAACAGTGGAGAAGGCTCGCCGCCGGGGTCGAGGGAGGCTCTGGTCGCCTCCAGCGCGTCGATCTCGTCGTGCAGGATCGTGAGGATCGCGAGGTCGACGGGCGCGGCAGGCGGGGTCGGGGGAGCCGGCAGGGGAGGGTCATCGGGATCGGTCGGCTCGGCCGGAGGGTTCAACAGCAGTTCGACGGCTCGCAGGTTGCCGATTCTCCGGTCGAGGTCGTCGGTCACGGCTTTGAGGGAGAGGGCGAGGTCCTCGGAGTGCTGCGTGATCGCCTGCCGGAGCTCGGCGACCCTGCTCTGCAGATGCGGCGGGACGACGCCGTCCGGGTCAGCGCACGGCGCCGGGGCGTCGAGCGCGTCCAGACCGCTCAGCGTGCACAGGGTGCCGGTCCTGAACAGGTCGAACTGGGCTCCGTAGACGTCGCGGTCGGACTCGGCCTGATCGGCGATGCCCCGGTTGCTGTTCTCGGCGTTGAGCTGTGCGATCTCTCGTTGGCGCTCGGCGTGCTCCTCGATCCCGGGCAGCTGGCCGGAGAGAGCGTCGGCGTTGCCGGTGAGCAGGTCCGCGACCGCCTTCGCGAAGGAGCTCTGCGCTTCGAGGGCTGCCGCGTTGACGGCCTTCAGGCCGGTGGCGCTCGAGATGAGGCTGTCGAAGGTCGGCATCGTCGTCGCGAACGGTTCGTGCACGTCCGACGCGAGTGCCGCGATGAGGGCCTTCTGGATGCCGACGGCGGCGCTCATGTGCCCGTCCGCCTCGGCGATGTTGTCGGCGAGCGAGGCGTAGTACATGGTGACCACGCTCCGGTTGAAGTCGTGCACGATGCCGCGGATCCTGCTCTCCAGCAGGCGATCGGCGCTGTCGTCCGGCTGGTGCCGAAGCCGGAACTCGACCGTCGCCTGGGTCGGGCTGGTCTCCTGGAGCGTCAGGATGTCGTGCGTGAACGACTGCGGGATGTAGAGGACGGCGTCGACCGAGCCGTCCCGGTACGCCTTCTCCGCGACGGGCCGCGAGACCACCGTCCAGTTGTATTCGGAGTCCTTGGAGATCCGGTCCATGAAAGACGTGCCGAACGCGTACTCCTCGTTGTTGAACTCGGCGGCGAGGTCCTCGTTCACCAGCCCCACCGTCGGCCGGAAGTCACCGACTCGATGGGCCGCGTCGTCGTTCAGGATCAGGAAGCCGGCGACCAGCGCCGCCAGCAGCAGGGGCACGGACAGCAACCGCGCCAGCTTCGATCCACGCTTTCCTGCCGGCCGGCCTGCCATGTGCACCTCTCCCCACGAGATCGCTGTTCGCTCCGTCCATCATAATGCGTATGAAATCTAAGCCCGGATATCCAAGCCCATGGAGGGAAAACAAAACCGCCGAGTACGCGAGCGGTTCGCGTACTCGGCGGTGTGCGTCGAGGCTCAGCCCGCCAGCTCGGGAGCCCAGTCGCCGGTGGCGAGGTACTGGACCTTCTTGGCGATGGAGACGGCGTGGTCGGCGAAGCGCTCGTGGTAGCGGCTCGCGAGGGTGGCATCGACGGTGTCCACGGCCTGGCCCTTCCAGGTCTCGCCGAGCACCTTGTCGAACACGCTGGCGTGCAGCTCGTCGATGTCGTCGTCGTCGTTGCGGATCTCGTCGGCGATCCGCATGTCCTGCGTTCGCAGCAGCTCGGCGAGCTTCTCGGCGATCTGCACGTCGAGGCGGCCCATCTCGGCGAAGGTCCCGCGGAGGCTCTTGGGCACCACCTTGTCGGGGAAGCGGTAGCGGGCGAGCTGGGCGATGTGCTCGGCCATGTCGCCCATCCGCTCCAGGGAGGCGCTGATGCGCAGCGCGCTCACGACGATGCGGAGGTCACGGGCGACCGGCTGCTGGCGGGCGAGGATCTGGATCGAGAGCTCGTCGAGCAGCACCGTCAGCTCATCGATGCGGTGGTCGTTGGCGATCACCTCTTCGGCGAGGGACACGTCCGACTCGTTGAACGCCTCCGTGGCGCTGCGGATCGAGCGGACGACAAGCTCGGCGATCTCGACCAACCGGTCCTGGACGTCGGCCAGCTCCTGCTGGAAAACTTCGCGCATGGGATGAGATCCTTCCTGGGCGTGCGCGGGCACGCGGGATACAGGGGTCGACTGACCCCGTTCAGCATGGTCGCTTCGGGAGGTTAACGGACGGTGCCGTAGGGCTGAACACTGTCTAACGTACCCGCGAAAACACGCGGCGCAGAGCCTCATCGGTCGCGGCGCGTCCTCGCGGATCACCTACGCTTTGGGTATGGACTCCGCCTGGTTGGTGCTGCTCTCGCTCGGGCTGGGGCTGGTCGTCGGCGCGGGATTCGTCTGGATCCTCCACATCGCGGCACGGCGCGGGGACCACGCGGCCGCAGTGTCCAACCCGGCGGTCCCGGACGGCGTCGACCAGGTGCTCGACGCGATGGAGTCCGCAGGCGTCGTCATCGACCCGTCGAACAACGTCATCAAGGCATCCCCCGGCGCGCATGCGATCGGCCTGGTCTGGAACGGCGCGCTCGTCCACCCGCACCTCGTGGCACTGGTCGACCGCGTGCGCCGCACGGGCGAGCCGGTCACGGAGGAGTGCGAGCTGGCGCGCGGGCCGTTCGGCGACGCCAACATCCACCTGAGCGTGCGGGTGGCTCGGCTGGGCTCGCGGTACATCCTGCTGCTGGCCGAGGACCGCACGGAGTCGTTCCGGCTCGAGTCCGTGCGCCGCGACTTCGTGGCGAACATCAGCCACGAGCTGAAGACGCCGATCGGCGCCGTCGGCCTCCTGGCCGAGGCGCTGGACGACGCCTCCGACGACCCGGAGCAGGTGCGCCGGTTCGCGCTGCGGCTGAGCGAGGAGGCCTCCCGGCTCGCCCGCATCACCCAGGACATCATCGAACTGAGCCGCCTGCAGGCCGCCGACGCGCTCGGCGACGCGGAGCGGCTCTCGGCCAAGAAGGTCGTCCGCGCCGCGATCGACCAGAACAAGGTCGCGGCGGAGTCGCGCCAGATCGAGATCGCGATGCGCGGCGAGAAGGACGCGACCGTGCTCGGCAACGAGGCCCTGCTCGTCACGGCGGTCCACAACCTCATCTCGAACGCGATCCAGTACTCGCCGGAGGACTCCCGCATCGGGATCGGCGTGCGCACGGTCGACGGCGTGGTCGAGATCGCCGTCACCGACCAGGGCGAGGGCATCCCCGAGGAGGACCTCGACCGCGTGTTCGAGCGCTTCTTCCGGGTGGACCAGGCCCGCTCCCGCAACACCGGGGGCACCGGGCTCGGCCTCTCGATCGTCAAGCACGCCGTGCAGAACCATGGCGGAGAGGTCCGGGTCTGGTCGCAGCCCGGCCGAGGCTCCACCTTCACCATCCGGCTGCCCGAGGCCGCCGCCGTCCGTCCCCCGATTGGAGAGAACCTGTGACAGCGATCCTGCTCGTCGAGGATGAGGCCGCGCTCAGTGAGCCGCTCGCGTACCTGCTCAAGCGTGAGGGCTACGAGGTGACCGTCGCCGAAGACGGCCCGACGGCCCTCGCGGAGTTCGACCGCGGCGGCGCCGATCTGGTGCTGCTCGACCTCATGCTCCCCGGCATCCCCGGCACCGAGGTGTGCCGCGAGATCCGCACGCGCTCCACCGTCCCGATCATCATGCTGACCGCCAAGGACTCCGAGGTGGACATCGTGGTCGGCCTGGAGCTGGGCGCGGACGACTACGTGACCAAGCCGTACTCCTCGCGCGAGCTGCTGGCCCGAATCCGCGCGGTGCTGCGCCGGCGGGTGGACGAGGCCGAGCTGGAGGACGACGGCATCCTGGAGGCCGGCACGGTCCGCATGGACGTGGACCGGCACACGGTCGCGGTCAAGGGCGACGAGATCTCCATGCCGCTGAAGGAATTCGAGCTGCTGGAGCTGCTGCTCCGCAACGCCGGACGCGTGCTCACCCGCGGTCAGCTCATCGACCGGGTGTGGGGGAGCGACTACTTCGGCGACACCAAGACGCTGGACGTGCACATCAAGCGCATCCGCTCGCGCATCGAGGAGAGCCCGTCGGACCCGCAGATGCTGGTGACGGTGCGCGGGCTCGGCTACCGCTTCAACGCCTGACGGCCGTCCCTGCGAACGACGAAGCCGCCCTCGCGAATCGCGAGGGCGGCTTTCGTCTGTCTGCGTTCGTCCGGCTCAGCCCTGGGCCGGGAGGATGGTCGGCGGCACGAGGCTCTTGTAGTCCGGGAGGCCGCCGTCGAGGACCGGGACCTGCAGCTTCACGCCGGTCTCGTCGGCGTACTGGAAGTACACGTCGTAGTTGCTGCCCGGCAGCGCCTCGAACGGGGTGAGGAAGACGTTGCTGGAGGACGCCTTGTCGGGCTGTGCGCCGATCTTCTTGACCTGGCCGGGCTCGACGGTGACGTAGGCCGCGCTTCCGGAGGAGCCGGAGGTGATGGCGACGCGGTGGCTCTTGCTGTCGGTGTTGACCAGGCTGACCACGAGGTTCCCGACCTTGCCGCCGACGCCGTCGGTGACGATGAAGGCGTTGCGCACGTCGATCTGGCCGACGTTGCCGCTCACGCCGTCGCTGGCGTCGTAGTGCTTCGTGGTGGCCTGCGGTGCGATGAATCCGCACCCGGCTGTGCCGGCTGCGACCGCCAGGGCGAGGACGATGGACGCCGCGACGCGAGCTTTCACTGGATGATCCTCCGTATCGTTCCGCTCGACGGCGCGCTGATGCCTTGTCACGAAGCGGTTTCGTGCCGAGTTTACCGTATGCCGACAGGGCGCCCCGGCCCTCCGGGAGCTGCGGGGGCGAACCTTAGCATGTGCCTCGTGTGGTATCCTATTCGTTGCTGAAGGGACAACATATCTATGCTTTTCGAGGTTGGCGAAACCGTCGTTTACCCCCATCACGGTGCTGCAACGATCACCGAAGTCAAGAAAAGAATCATCAAGGGTGAAGAGAAGCTGTACCTCAAGCTCAACGTGACTCAGGGCGACCTGACCATCGAGGTCCCCGCGGAGAACGTGGATCTCGTGGGCGTGCGCGATGTCATCGGCAAGGAGGGCCTCGACCGCGTGTTCGAGGTGCTGCGCGCCCCCTTCACGGAGGAGCCCACCAACTGGTCCCGCCGGTACAAGGCCAACCTGGAGAAGCTGGCGTCGGGCGACGTCATCAAGGTCTCCGAGGTGGTCCGCGACCTGTGGCGCCGCGACCAGGACCGCGGCCTGTCCGCCGGTGAGAAGCGCATGCTGGCCAAGGCCCGGCAGATTCTCATCTCGGAGCTCGCCCTGGCGGAGAAGACCGACGACGAGAAGGCCTCCAGCCTCCTCGACGAGGTGCTCGCCTCCTAACCTGCGATTCACCCGTCTTCGAAGGGGCCCGCGACGTTGCGTCGCGGGCCCCTTCGGCGTCCGCGCGCCTGGAGGCGCGGCGGGTAGTCTCGGGATCATGAGCAGCAACTCCGGACCGCGCGTCGCGGTCGTCGTCGTCGCAGCAGGCTCCGGCACACGCCTGGGGGCCGAGGTGCCGAAGGCGTTCGTGGAGCTCGACGGACGGACGCTGCTGGAGCGGTCGCTGCATGCCGTGCGCGGCATGCGGTCCGCGGCCGATGCGATCCTCGTCGTCCCCGCCGACCGTGTCGAGGAGGCCGCAGTCATCGGCAGCGCGGCGCTCGGCCGGTCGGCGAGAGTCGTGGCGGGAGGCGCCACCCGTCAGCAGTCGGTCGCGGCCGGGCTCGCCGTGGTCGGCGACGAGGTGGAGGTCGTGCTCGTCCACGACGCCGCCCGCGCGCTCGCTCCCTCGGCGCTGTTCGACGCCGTGGTCGACGCGGTCGTGGAGACGGGTCACGGCGTGATCCCGGGGCTCGCGGTCAGCGACACCATCAAGCGCGTCGCGGGTGACGGCTCCGTTCACGAGACCGTGGACCGCTCCACACTCGCCGCCGTGCAGACCCCGCAGGGCTTCCCGCGGGACCAGCTCCTCGCCGCCTACGCCGCCGCGACCACCGACGAGACCGACGACGCGGGTCTGGTCGCGGCGGCCGGATTCCGTGTGACCGTCGTGCCGGGTGCGACGGAGGCGTTCAAGATCACCACGCCGTGGGACCTGCAGCGTGCCCACGACCTCCTCGCGCCCTCCGGTGTGCCGCGCATCGGGCTCGGCACGGACACGCACGCGTTCGACCCGGCGGCCGAGCTGTGGCTCGCCGGCCTCCACTGGCCCGACGAGTCGGGGCTGTCCGGGCACAGCGACGGGGACGCCGCGAGCCACGCGATCGTCGACGCTCTGCTCGGCGCGGCCGGCCTGGGCGACATCGGCGGGGTGTTCGGCACGGGCGACCCGCGCTTCGCGGGAGCGCACGGGGAGGTGTTCCTGACGGAGACGCGCCGCCTCGTGGAGGAGGCGGGCTACCGGATCGGGAACGTCTCGGTGCAGCTCATCGGGCAGCGGCCGAAGTTCGCGCCGCGGCGGGTGGAGGCCGAGCAGCTTCTGTCCGGCCTCCTCGGCGCCCCGGTGTCGCTCAGTGCGACGACCACGGACGGGCTCGGCTTCACGGGCCGCGGCGAGGGGATCGCCGTCTTCGCCACCGCCCTGCTGTTCCCGCGCTGACCCGTCGAAGCGCCCGTACGCATGTCGGCGGCGGCCCTTACCCTGTGGCGTGACGGGCTCGGGAATCGGGCGCGGCCGGAGCGAGCAGAGGGACGGGACGACATGACGCAGTCAGAGAGCGCGGCCATCGCGCGGACGTACATCGAGGCGGTCGGCGCGCACGACCTGGAGACGGTCGGCGGCCTGCTCTCCGACGAGCTCGCGGCGGTCTTCGCGGGCGGGACGATCGGGAAGCAGGAATGGATCGCGGCGCTCGGCCGGTTGCTGCCCGCGCTGGTGCGCAACGACGTGCGGGAGGTCTTCGCCGACGGCGACCGCGCCTGCGTCGTCTACGACTTCGTGACGGACACCCCGGCCGGCGCGGTGCCGTGCGTGGAACTGGTCACCGTGCGTGAGGGACGGATCACCGCGATCGAGCTGATCTTCGATCGGGTCGCGTTCGCGCCGGTCAACGAGGCGCTGGCGGAGCGGGCGGCCCGCTGAGCTCCTCCACGGGTGCGCAGCCGGACACGGTCCTCCACATCTTCGTCGCGCGCGAAGCGGTCGTTCGCCCCGACCCGTAGGCTGGTGCCGTGACTCTGCGACTCTTCGACACGAAGGCCGGCGCCCTGCGCGACTTCGTCCCCCTGCGCCCCGGCGCGGTGGGCATGTACGTGTGCGGGCCGACGGTGCAGTCGTCGCCGCACATCGGGCACCTCCGCTCGGCGCTGGTCTACGACCAGTTGCGCCGCTGGCTCGCGTATCGCGGGCTGGACGTGACCCTGGTGCGCAATGTCACCGACATCGACGACAAGATCCTCGTCAACGCGCTCGCGGCGCAGTCGCAGGGCGGCTCGGAGGAGTGGTGGGCGCTCGCCTACCGGTTCGAGCTGGAGTTCACGGCCGGCTACACGGCCCTCGGCGTCCAGCCGCCCACCTACGAGCCGCGCGCGACCGCGAGCATCCCCCAGATGCAGGAGCTGATCGCCCGGCTGATCGAGCGCGGGCACGCCTACGTCGCCGAGGACGGCTCGGGCGACGTCTACTTCGACGTCAAGAGCTGGCCGGCGTACGGCGAGCTCACCCGGCAGAGCATCGACAACATGGAGGCCGCGGCCGACGCCGACCCGCGGGCCAAGCGCGATCCCCGCGACTTCGCCCTCTGGAAGGGGCGCAAGAGCGACGAGCCCGCTTCGGCGGCGTTCCCGTCGCCGTGGGGGAGGGGCGGCCGGGCTGGCACATCGAGTGCTCCGCGATGTCGCGCCGCTACCTCGGGCCGCAGTTCGACATCCACGGCGGCGGCCTCGATCTGCGGTTCCCGCACCACGAGAACGAGCTCGCCCAGTCGACGGCCGCCGGGGACGCGTTCGCCTCCTACTGGGTGCACAACGGTCTCGTCCACGTCAACGGGCAGAAGATGAGCAAGTCGCTCGGCAACTCGGTGTACGCCGCCGACCTGCTCGGCGCCGCCCGTCCGCTGGTCGTGCGCTACTACCTCGGGTCGGCGCACTACCGGTCGACCATCGACTTCCACGACGGCTCGCTCAGCGAGGCGGAGGCGGCGCTCGACCGCATCGCCGGCTTCTTCGAGCGCGTCGACCGGCGGCTCGCGGGCACGCGCTTCGCCGGCAGCGGCGTGGAGGTCGTCCCCGGCGCGTTCGCCGAGGCGATGGACGACGACCTCGCCGTGCCGCAGGCGCTCGCCGTGCTGCACGACACCGTACGTTCAGGAAACGCGGCACTGGATGCGGAAGACTTGGAGGCGGCCGCGGCCGCGCGCGGCCATGTTCTCGCGATGACCGAGGTGCTCGGCATCAACCCGCTCTCGCCGCACTGGCGCTCCGCCGGTTCGAGCACGGCCGAGCACGCGCTCGGCACGCTGATCGGTCGCCTTCTCGACGACCGTCAGGAGGCGCGTCAGGCACGTGACTTCGCGGCAGCAGACCGCATCCGCGACGAATTGACCGCCGCGGGAATCAGTATCGAAGACACCCCGTCGGGGTCGCATTGGAGTATCGAAGCATGAAGAACTCAGGTGGCAAGCCCCGGGCCGGGGCAGTGCGCAAGAGCAAGAAGGGCGCGCAGGTCGGCACCGGCGGCCACGGCCGCAAGGCCCTCGAAGGCCGCGGCCCGACCCCGAAGGCGGAGGACCGCGAATACCACGTGGCCTACAAGAACAAGCAGCTCCGCGAGCGCGCGGCGGCCAAGGCGGAGCTGCGCGGCGGCCGCGACGGCGCTCCCCGCGGCGCGTCCGGCGCGGCCCGCCGGGCGAAGACCGGCGACGAGAGCGAGATCGTCACCGGCCGCAACTCCGTGCTGGAGGCGCTGCGCGCGGCGATCCCGGCCTCCACGCTCTACATCGCGTCGCGGATCGAGATGGACGACCGGATGAAGGAGATCCTTTCGATCGCGACCGGCCGCGCCATCCCGGTGCTGGAGATCATGCGTCCGGAACTGGACCGCCTGGCCGGCCGCGACGCCGTGCACCAGGGCGTCGCGCTGAAGGTGCCGCCCTACGAGTACGCCCACCCGGGCGAGCTGCTCGACTACACGCTCCGCAAGGGCCAGACGCCGCTGTTCGTCGCGCTCGACGGGATCACCGACCCCCGCAACCTGGGCGCGATCATCCGCTCGACGGCCGCGTTCGGCGGTCAGGGCGTCATCATCCCGCAGCGCCGCTCGGTCGGCATGACCGCGGCGGCGTGGAAGACCTCCGCGGGCGCGGCTGCGCGCACGCCGGTCGCGATGGCCCCGAACCTGACCCAGACGCTGAAGGAGTTCAAGAAGGCGGGCGTCTTCGTCCTCGGTCTCGACGGCGACGGCGACACCAGCCTCCCCGGCCTCTCCTTCGCCGACCGACCGGTCGTGATCGTCGTCGGCAGCGAGGGCAAGGGCCTGTCCCGCCTGGTGACCGAAACCTGCGACGCGGTCGTGTCGATCCCGATCTCGGCCTCCACGGAGTCGCTCAACGCGGGCATCGCGGCGAGCGTCACCCTCTACGAGATCTCGAAGCTCCGCGCGGAGGGCAAGCCCGTCAAGCGCTGACGCAACCATCGAGGGGCACGTTGTTGTCGCTTCCGAGCCCGGAAAGCGACAACAACGTGCCCCTCGGCGTTGGGGCTCAGACTTTGGAGCGCCAGTCGTCCTCGTCGTCGTCGGTCTCGGCGGTGGTGGCACCGCCGAGCACCGGGATGCTGAGCGTCTCGGTGATCGGTGCGACGACGGTGGCCTCGTCGCGGCGGTGGCGGAGGATGTCGTTGATGTAGGAGGTCAGCGCCTCCGCCAGAGGGACGTCCCGGCCCTCGGCCTGCGACATGAACCAGCGGTGCTCCAGGAGCTGGTGGAAGACCTCCGCCGGCTCCAGCTTGCCCTTCAGATCGGCCGGGATGGCGCGGACGACGGGCTCGAAGACGCGCATCAGCCACTCGTGGGCCATCGCCTCCTCGTCGAGGCCGGGCTTGCCGACCGTCGCCGCATAGGAGTCCAGGTCGTTGAGGAGGCGGCGGGCCTGGTTCTCGCCGGTGTCCAGACCGGTCAGGCGCAGCAGGCGGCGGGAGTGATGGCCCGCGTCCACGACCTTCGGCTGGATGCGGACGGTCGTGCCCTCGTCGGAGGTCTTGATCGCCAGCTCCTCGATGTCGAAGCCGAGCTCGTTGAGGCGCTCGACGCGCTGGCTGATCCGCCAGCGCTCCGACGAGGAGAACGACTCGCTGCCGGTCAGCTCCTTCCAGAGCGAGCGGTAGGCCGCGACGATCCCGTTCGACACCTTGATGGGGTCGAGCTCCTCGTCCACCCGGCCGCCGGCCTCCAGGTCCATCAGCTCGCCTGCGATGTTCACGCGGGCGATCTCCAGGTCGTTCTCGCGCTGCCCGTTCGACAGGCCGCCGTCGTAGAGCTGGCCGGTCTCGGCGTCCACCAGGTACGCCGCGAACGCGCCCGCATCACGGCGGAACAGCGTGTTCGAGAGCGAGACGTCGCCCCAGAAGAAGCCGACGATGTGCAGCCGCACCAGCAGGACGGCCAGGGCGTCGACCAGACGGGTCGCCGTGTCCGGGCGCAGGGTCTGCGAGAACAGCGCGCGGTAGGGGAGCGAGAACTTGAGGTGCCGGGTGACGAGCGCGGCGTTCAGCGCGTCGCCGTCGTCGTCCGTCCGGTTCTTGATGACGGCGACCGGGTCGACGCAGGGCACGTCCAGGCGCTGGAGGGTGCGCAGCATCTCGTACTCGCGCTGCGCCATCTCCGCTGTCGTCTCCTTGATGGCGATGACGTAGCCGGAGAGGTTCGCGAACCGGACGAGGTGCCGGCTGATGCCCTTCGGCAGCAGCGCGATGTGCTCGTTCGACCACTGGTCCAGCGGCAGGTTCCAGGGCAGATCGAGCAGGGCGGGATCGACGGTCGCCGCGGTGATGTTGACAGAGCCGGCCATGAGGCGCCTTCCAGGAGCGGGTGAGGGCGGAAAGCACTCTGCCGCAGCCCGGGACCGGACTGCGGCAGAGTGAGGATCAGCTGCGACGACCTCAGTCGACGACGGCGCCGCCGAGACGCTCGCCCGACTCCGCGTGGAAGAGGTGGACGTGGCCCGGCTTCGGGGTGATGTAGACGGTGTCGCCCGCGTTCGGGTGAACGCGGCCATCGACGCGGCCGACGATGTCGGTGCGCTTGCCTTCGAGCTCGGAGTGGCCGTAGAGGTAGCCGTCGGCGCCGAGCTCCTCGACGAGGTCGACCGCGACCTTCAGGCCGCCGCTCTCGGCGGACGAGACGACGACGTCCTCGGGACGGACACCGATGGTGACGGCGTTGCCGGCGTTCGCGAGGATCTCGCGCTCGATCGGGACGACCGTCGTGCCGAACTTGACGCCGCCGTCGGTGACGTCCGCGGTGAACAGGTTCATGGCGGGAGAGCCGATGAAGCCGGCGACGAAGACGTTCTTCGGCTGCGCGTACAGGTCGCGCGGGGTGCCGACCTGCTGGAGCACGCCGTCCTTGAGGACCGCGATGCGGTCGCCCATGGTGAGCGCCTCGGTCTGGTCGTGGGTGACGTAGACCGTGGTCACGCCGAGGCGGCGGGTGAGGGACGCGATCTGGGTGCGGGTCTGGACGCGGAGCTTGGCGTCGAGGTTCGACAGCGGCTCGTCCATGAGGAACACCTGCGGGGAGCGGACGATCGCGCGGCCCATGGCGACGCGCTGACGCTGACCACCGGAGAGCGCCTTCGGCTTGCGGCCGAGGTAGGGCTCCAGGTCGAGCAGCTTTGCGGCCTCGAGGACGCGGGAGGCGCGCTCGTCCTTGCCGACGCCGGCGATCTTGAGCGCGAAGCCCATGTTCTCGGCGACCGTCATGTGCGGGTACAGCGCGTAGTTCTGGAACACCATCGCGATGTCGCGGTCCTTCGGCGGGACGTCGGTGACGTTGCGCTCGCCGATGAAGATGTTGCCGTCGTTGACCTCTTCGAGGCCCGCGAGCATGCGGAGCGAGGTGGACTTGCCGCAGCCGGACGGGCCGACCAGGACGAGGAACTCCCCGTCCGCGATGTCGAGGTCGAGGGCGTCGACCGCGGGGCGGTTGGAACCCGGATAGAGCCGGGTCGCCTTGTCATACGTGACAGTAGCCATGTTTCTGTTGTCTCCTTCACCGGCAGGTACGTGCCGGACGATCCGTTGTGAGGAATAGACGTGGCGTCGACGTCCGAGGGCGTCGATGCCACGACCCCCATAGTAAGGCATCCGAAGCGCTGCTCTTACCACGAGTATTCGGGAGCCCGCCGCGCGCCGGTGTACCGCACACGGGGGCCAATCCCCAGGTGGCGCTCGGGGCGTGAGCGGGGTATGTCTGGTCTATTCCCAGACTGCCGCAATATGGTCGTCTGGTTGCGTCTGCTCACGCCACACCCGGCGGCACGTCCCCCGCGCGCCGCACCGCCTACCCCCGAGAGCCGATTCCCCCGAGATATGAGTTCCATGAACGACCCCGACGAGAGCCGCAGCGGCGACGTCCGCGCAGCCGCGCGGGAGAAAGCCCGACAGCTCCGCACGACGCAGAACCGCAGGGACCGCAGGAACAAGGCCCTGCTGTCCGGCGGCATCGTGGTCGGCGTCATCGCGGTCCTGGCCATCGTCGCGGTGGTCATCATGGGCGCGATCCGGCCCACTGTCCCCGGCCCGAAGAACATGGCGAGCGACGGCGTGGTCGTCGGCTCCGGCCTCAAGGTCAAGACGACCCCGGCGCTCGCGGCGGACGCCAAGCCGATCGCCAGCGCGCCGGACCCGAACGGCAGCTCGGTGGACATCCGCATCTACGCCGACTACCTGTGCAAGCTGTGCGGCGACTTCCAGCGCACGAACCTCAAGCAGCTCCAGCCGCTGGTGAAGGACGGCGCGGTCACGGTCGAGATGCACCCGGTCGCGATCTACACCAGCCACTCCGCGGGCACCCGCTACTCGCTGCGCGCCGCGAACGCCGCGGCCTGCGTCGCGAACTACTCGCCGAGGTCGTTCTGGGCGTTCAACCAGTCGCTGTTCCAGAACCAGCCCGCCGACGGCGGCCCGGGCCTCAGCGACGACCAGCTGAAGAAGCTCGCGGCCGCGGCCGGCGCCTCCCACTCGGACATCGACTCCTGCGTGGATGACGGCCGGTTCAAGACCTGGGTCGGCTCCGCCAGCGACCGCGCGCTCAGCGGCCCGATCCCGAACTCCAGCGTCAAGAAGATGACGAACGCGCTGCTCGTGCTCGTCAACGGCAAGCCGTACACCGGCTCGCTGACCAACGCGGACGACTTCAAGGCGTTCATCCTCCAGGCCCAGGGCGACGAGTACTCGTCGACCTCCACGCCGACGCCGTCGCCGAGCGCGGGGAGCTGAGTTCCGGCCTCCCGTCCGGCACCAGGGCGCCCGCCGCGCATCCTCTAGGATGGTTCGCGACGGGCGTCCGGCCTGTTCGCCGACTTAGCTCAGCTGGTAGAGCACTCGCCTTGTAAGCGAGCGGTCGCGAGTTCGAACCTCGCAGTCGGCTCCGTTCCTTTCCCTCTTCGCCGTGCGGCGCCGTTCGTCGCGCTTGCCGGTCGTCGTCGTCCGCTTTATCCTGATTGTGCGAAATCAGAACCAGGCGTTCGGATATAGAACACGCGATCACGACGATGTGAGGAGCCTTCCCATGCAGTTCCACCACCACGGCTACGTGTCCGGCGACCCGCACGTGCTGCCCGCGGTCGGGCCGGCCTGGTCGCCCGAGCTGCCGGAGGTCATCGACGTGCTCGTCGTCGGCTCCGGACCGGCCGGGATGGTCACCGCGGCGCAGCTCGCGCAGTTCCCCGGCGTCAGCACCCGGCTCGTGGAGCGCCGCGGCGGCCGGCTGGAGATCGGGCAGGCGGACGGCATCCAGGCACGCAGCGTCGAGACCTTCCAGGCGTTCGGGTTCGCGGAGCGGATCACCGCCGAGGCCTACCGGATCACCGAGATGGCGTTCTGGAAGCCGGACCCGGCCGACCCCACCCGGATCGTCCGGGCGGCGCGGGCGGTCGACGACCCGACCGGGATCAGCGAGTTCCCGCACCTGCTCGTCAACCAGGCGCGCGTGCTCGACTACTTCGCCGAGTTCATGACCAACGGACCGACGCGGATGCGGCCCGACTACGGCTGGGAGTTCCGCGGGCTGCGCGTCGAGGACGAGGGAGAGTACCCGGTCGTCGTCACGCTCGTGCGCAGTGCGGGTGAGAACGCGGGCGAGGAGCGGGTGGTCCGCGCCAAGTACGTGGTCGGCGCCGACGGCGCGCGCAGCAAGGTGCGCGAGTCCATCGGCTGCACCCTCGCCGGCGACCAGGCCAACCACGCCTGGGGCGTGATGGACGTGCTCGCCGTCACCGACTTCCCCGACATCCGCACCAAGTGCTCGATCCAGTCGGAGTACGGCAACATCCTGCTCATCCCGCGCGAGGGCGGCTATCTGTTCCGGATGTACGTGGACCTCGGCGCGGTGGCCGACGACGACCACGGCGCGGTGCGGGCGACGAGCATCGAGCAGATCATCGCCAAGGCCAACGAGATCCTGCACCCGTACACGCTCGACGTGCGCAACGTCGCCTGGCACAGCGTCTACGAGGTCGGCCACCGGCTGACCGACCGGTTCGACGACATCCCGCTCCACGTGCTCGGGTCGCGAACGCCGCGGGTGTTCATCGCCGGCGACGCCTGCCACACGCACAGCGCCAAGGCCGGGCAGGGGATGAACGTCTCCATCCAGGACGGCTTCAACCTCGGCTGGAAGCTCGGCCACGTGCTGCAGGGCCGCAGCCCGGAGTCGCTGCTGGCAACCTACTCGGCGGAGCGGCACGTGGTCGCCAAGAACCTGATCGACTTCGACAAGGAGTGGTCGACGCTGATGGCCACGAAGCCGGAGGACCTGAAGGACCCGTCCGAGCTGGAGGACTTCTACGTGCGCACGGCGGAGTTCCCCGCGGGATTCCTGACCGAGTACGCGCCGTCGCTGATCGTCGGAGAGCCGGAGCACCAGGAGCTCGCGACCGGGTTCCCGATCGGCAAGCGGTTCAAGTCGCCGGTCGTCGAGCGGGTCTGCGATGGGAATCCGGTGCACCTGGGGCACCACGCGACGGCGGACGGGCGCTGGCGGATCTACGTGTTCGGCGACGCGGCGGCGGCCGGGGAGGGTGCGCTGGTGCCGGCGTTCGCGGACTGGCTCACGACCTCCGCAGACTCGCCGCTCGCCGCGACCCCGCGCGGCGCGGACATCGACGCCTGGTTCGACGTGAAGGTCGTCTACCAGCAGGACCACACCGGCGTCGACCTCGGGCGGGTGCCGGAGGCGTTCCTGCCGCGGACCGGGCCGTTCGACCTGGTCGACTACGAGAAGGTGTACGCCGCGGCGCCGGGAGACGATGTGTTCGACGCCCGCGGGATCGACCGCGGCGGGGTGATCGTGGTGGTGCGGCCGGATCAGTACGTGGCGCAGGTGCTGCCGTTGGCGGGGTACGCGGAACTGGGGGAGTTCTTCGCGCCGATCCTGCGAGTGGGGGCTGAGGAGAAGGCGGCCGTCTGACGGGTGGTCGCCGGTCGGCTCAGCGCAGCTCGCCGGCGACCGTGGCCGCCGCCCGGCCGAGGCGCGCGCCGATCGCGGCCACATCCCGTCCGTTCGCCACGTACACGACCGCGAGCGCGGCGAGCGGCTGACCGTGGATGACGAGCGGCACCGCCACCGACGCCAGGCCGGGGATGACCTCGTCGTGGCTGGTCGCGAAGCCGCGTCCGCGGGCCTCCATGGCCTCCTCGCGCGGGTGACCGTCGGGCAGCTCGCCCCACTGCGCCTCGGTGAGCGCCGACTGGAGGGCGATCCCCGGCGCACCCGTGGTGATCGGGTGCCGGCTGCCCGGCCGCTGGGCGACGGCGGCCTGCGCGTGCGAGGGCTCGATGCTGACCAGGGTGACGACCTCGCCGCGGTCGAGCACGGCGAGGAAGGCGGTCATCCCGAGCTCGTTCGCGACCGCGCCGAGCTCCGGGACGGCAGCGGACTGGAGGTCGCGGGACACAGCACGGGCGAGGGTCGCCATCCGCGGCCCGAGCAGGGCGGCCCCGGCCGGGTTGCGGACGACGAGGCCGTGGTCCTCCAGCGTGCGGAGGATGCGGTAGACGATCGAGCGGTGCACGCCGAGGGAAGCGGCGAGCTCGACGATGGTGAGGGGGCGGTCGGCGTCGGCCAGCGCCTCCAGCACGCGGATGCCGCGCGAGAGCGTCTGCGAGTGCGGGGCGGCCGTGGCGTCGGGCGCTTCCGGTGCGCCCGCGTCGTCAGGTGTGCTCGCCATGCGCCCATTCTTTCGCATCCCGGGCGGGACGCGGTGACGGCCGCGGCTCAGGCCGCCGCTGCGACGAACGCGCGGGAGTACGCCCAGCGCGGCTGGCTCGTCCCCGAGCACATGTAGGCGGGGACGCCCGAGGTGCACGGCTGGTCGCGGGTCAGCTCCCACCAGCTCAGGCCGGCGAGCCCGTTCGCCTTCGCGTAGCGTCCCACTGTCGTGGCGTCGGTGAGCGTGAACTGCTCGCCGGTGTCGTTCAGGCCGAACATCGGGGTCACGGCGATCAGGCCGAGGCGCTGGGTGTCGGTCCAGGACGCGTATGCGGCGACACCCTTCAGCTGTCCCGCGGTCGCGGTGGCGGCGTCGATCGCGGCCTGTCCCATGTTCGTCACGCCGGTGCCGTAGTCCATCGTCATCACGTTCACGGCCGAGAGCTGCACGCCGGCGGCGGTGAACTCGGAGATGGTACGGACGCCGCTCGTCAGGAGGCCGTACGGCATCACAGGAAGCGTGAGCGTGACCTGCAGCGGGTGGCCCGCCGCGGCGCGCTGCCGCTGGAGGGCCGCGACCGCGGTGGCGCGGCGGATGTTCGACGCGGAGTCGGAGACGTCGGCGCCCTCGATGTCGAAGTCCACCCGGTCGAGCGAGAACCGCGAGACGACCGTCGAGTATGCGGCGAGGAGTTCGGCCGGGTCGGTGCAGACGCGGGCGAGCTCATCGTTGGCCGCGCCGCCGAAGGAGGCGACGACCCGGCCGCCCTGTGACTGGAAAGCCGTGACGTCGGCGAGGAAGTCCTGGCTGCCGCCGATCGTGTAAGCGGTGTAACCGGCCCAGGTGGGCGAGCAGGCGCTGCTGCGGTCGGCGACGATGAACGCCGCGGTGACGGCCCGCACCCCCGCCGACGACGCGAACGAGGTGAGGTCGGCGGTGGGCCAGAGGCCCATGTCGACGTAGGGGGCGATGAGGAGGGGGAGGGCGTGCCGGGGGTGGGGGACGGGGTCGGAGTGGGGGTGGGCGTGGGAGTCGGTGTGGGCGTCGGCGTCGAGGTGGCGCCTCCACCGATCGAGCACGGGAGGTTCGCCCCGACCACGCGGCAGGCGGTCGGGACCAGCGGGGCTCCCGCCGCCTTCGTCGAGGTGAGGCCGAAGGTCGCGGTCGCGCCGGGGGCGAGCGTGCCGGCGTAGGACGGCGCGGTCACGCCGAAGCCGTCGCTCGTGGTCGTGGCGGTGCCGTCCCAGAGGGTGACGACGCTGTCGGCGGTCGTGAAGGCGAGCTGCCAGGGCGACAGGGTGGTCTGCGAGGTGTTGGTGACCGAGACGGACGACTGGAAGCCGGAGGTCCACTCGGAGGTGACGGTCCAGGCGACGGTGAGGCCGGCGCCGGGAGTGGGGGATGGGGTGGCGGTCGGTGTGGGGGTGGGGGTCGGCTTGGGTGTAGGGGTCGGCGTCGGCGTGGGCGACGAGGTGGTGCCGCCCGCCGCGCCGCCGTTCACCGCGCACGGCACGCTCGCACCGGCCGACAGTCCGACGATCGTGCACGACGTCGGCACGATCGCCGCCGTCCCGACCCGGGTCGCGGTCAGGCCGAACGAGGCCGAGCCTCCCGGGGCCAGGGTCGTCGCCCAGGAGGGCGCGCCGACGGTGAGCGTCCCGGCCGGGGAGGTCGTGGAGACCGCCGACCAGATGCTGACGAGCGTGTGCGGGAAGTCGAACCGCACCTGCCACGGCTTCAGCGTCGTGCTGGTCCCATTGGCCACGGTGACCGCCGACTGGAAGCCGGTGGTCCAGGAGTTCGCGGTCGTCCAGGTGACGTTCACGCTCGGCGTCGCGGCGGCCAGTGCGCCGGAGGTCGCGACGGCGCCCGCGCCGAGAAGGCCGGCGACGGCCAGTGCGGCGATGAAAGCCTGCCGCCGATGCGAGGTGCGGCGGCCGGGGCGGAACTGCCCGAGCAGCCGGCGGACGGCCGCCTGGACTCGGTGGCCGGTCGCCCGGTGGCGTGCGGGACGGGACGCTGACTCGGGCATGGCACTCCTGACGACTTACGACGGAACGGCGAAGGGAGGTACGTCAGTCACTATCGGCCATCGCGGGGGCTCGGTCAGCGCGCCACGCAGTCACCGTCGTTCACGAGTTCACCCGGATGATCTCCTCCTGATACGGCGCCACCACATCGCCCGAGATCCGCAGGTCCAGCACCAGGAACGGGCGCTCGGCAGCCGGGCGCGCCGCCCAGCGGGCCAGCGCCTCCAAGTCCTCCGGCGTCCGCACCACGACGCCCTCCGCGCCGACCGCCGCGCCGAGCCCGGCGAAGTCGACCTCGGGGATACGCATCGGGCCCTGGGCGAGCCCCTTCAGCCCGTAGAGGTTGACCTCCGCACCGTAGGCGGCGTCGTTCCAGACCACGCACAGGCCGCGGCCTCCCGCGACGCGGACCGCGGACTCCAGGTCGGCCAGCGCCATCAGGCCGCCGCCGTCGCCGGTCGTGAGCACGATCGTCGACTCCGGGTGCGCGAGGGCGGCTCCGGCGACGCTCGGGAAGCCGAGGCCGATCGACTGGTAAGCGGTGCCGACCATGATCATCCGGTCCGGGGAGGCGACCGGCCAGTACATGTTCGCCCAGCCGATGAAGTGACCGCCGTCGGAGACGACGACGCGGTCCGTGGGCAGCAAATCGCCGATGCGGGCCGCGGCCGTGCGCGGGTCGAGGCGGCCGTCCGCGGCCAGGCCGTCGCCGGCCGGGCGCGTACGGAGTGCCGGGAGGTCGGCCGACTCGCGCCAGCCGGAGGGTGCGGCGCCGAGCGCGCGCAGCTCCTCCAGCAGCGCCTTGGCGACCACGCGGGCGTCGCCGCGCAGGTAGGCGCCGACGTTCGGGTGGGTCGCGGCGGGGGCGACGTCCACTTGGATGACGCGCGTGCCCGGCGCGAACAGGTCGCCGAAGCGCATCGTGAACTGGTTGAGGGACGCGCCGAAGACGACCGCGACGTCGGCCGAGCGGACGGCCTCCATCGCGCCCTCCGCGCCGAAGCCCCCGGTCACGCCGAGGTCGTAGCGGGCGTCGGGGAACACGCCGCGGCCGAGCGCTGTGCCCGCGGTGAGGGCGCCGGTCGCGTCGGCGAGGGCGCCGAGCGCGTCTCCCGCGCCGGCGATCCAGGCGCCGCGGCCCGCGAGGAGGAAGGGCCGCTCCGCGCCGGCGAGGGCTGCGGCGGCGTCGACGATCGCGCCGCGCGCGAACGGGCCGGCGGGGGCGAGCGGTGCGGGGAGGGCGGGCGCCGGCGCCTCGGGCACCGGGCCGGCCTCCCGGGTGGCGACGTCGTACGGGATCGCGAGCACGGTGGGCACGCGATAGGTGAGCGCGTGCTCGACCGCGATGGCCGTGGTCGCCGCGGCGTCGGTGCGGCCGACCGTGTAGGTGCGTGCGCCGACTGCGCTGGCCAGCGCGATCTGGTCCACGCCCCAGGGGCGCGGGCCGGAGGTCGGCTCGTCGCCGACGACGAGGACGAGCGGGATGTGCGCCTGGCGGGCCTCCGCCAGCGCGGTCAGGGTGTTGGTGAACCCTGCGCCGTAGGTGGCGGTGGCGGCGGCGAGCCTCCCGGACGCGCGGTGGTACGCGTCTGCGGCGACGACCGCGCCGGCCTCGTGGCGCATGGCGGTATAGGGGACGCGTCCCTCGCGCTCGATGGCGTCGAGGAAGTGGGCGTTGCCGTTGCCCATCACCCCGAAGACCTGGTCGACGTGGCGGGCGAGGGTGGCGGCGACGTGCGCGGAGACGGAGGGCATGACGGTGCCTTTCGAGACGGGAACGGAGGGTGCGATGATCCGTATGTGTCTCGCGCGCTGCTGATCCGCCGAGCGCGGCTTCGTGCCCATTTTTCGAGCACCGGGCCGTTGGACGGCCGGACGTCAGCAGTATAGCCGCTGTCGAAAAACGCGCCGCTCGTTCGACGTCCAGGTGTTCGGCATCCACGAAAGGGAGAGACATGACCGGCTACCTGATCCTCATCTACGGCGACGAGAGCCGCTGGGACGCGCTCGACCAGGAGGGGCGCGCCGCGGTCGACGACGCCCATCGGGCGTTCAACGAGAAGGCGGGCGCTGCGGTGCGTGCCGCGGGGGAGCTGCAGGCGTCGTCCACGGCGACGACGGTCCGCACCGGCCCGGACGGTGAGCCACGGCCCACCGACGGGCCGTTCTCGGAGTCCAAGGAGGTCGTCGGGGGGTTCTACGTGATCGAGGCGGAGAGCCAGGAGGAGGCGGTCGCGTTGGCGAGCTCGCTCGCGGAGGCGCGGCAGGGGCACGGCGGCATCGAGGTGCGGCCGCTCGTGAGCCGCGGCTGACGCCCGTTGTCAGGAGGACGACGGCGAGAGGAGGATGCGGTCATGACGGACACAGGGATCATCGGAGTGAACACCATCGGCATCCCGGTCGAGGACCAGGACCGGGCGCTGGCTTTCTACCGCGACATGCTCGGCTTCGCCGTGCTGGTCGACGCGCCGCTGCCGACGGGAGGGCGCTGGATCATGCTGGCGCCGCCCGGGTCGACGGTGTCGGTGTCGCTCGTGGCCGCCAGCGAGGACGTCCCGGCCGGCATCGAGACGGGCGTCCGGTTCGAGAGCGCGGACGCGGGCGCCACCCACGAGGAGCTGACCCGGCGCGGGGTGGACGTGGGGGCGCTGCTGCGCTGGCCCGGCGTGCCCGCGATGTTCCAGGCCCGCGACGCCGACGGCAACCGTTTCGAAGTGGTCGAGCGCGCGAGCTGACCGCCGAGGGGCACGTCGTTGTCACTTTTCGCGCGCGGAAGTGACAACAACGTGCCCCTCGGCGGGTGTCAGAGGTGGGTGCCGGCGAGGCGGGCGGGGTCGAAGAGCACGTCGAGGGCGCGGATGCGGCCGCCGGCGATGTCGAACGCCATGACCGACACGACCCGGCCGTCGACCACTGCGGCCACGCCCGGCCGGCCGTCGATGAGCACCGGGACGGAGGTCTGCGCGAGGCGGGCCGCGAGGGTCGCCTGCTCGGCGATGGCGGTCGCGCCCACGAGGGTCTGCAGCCGTCCGCGCCCGTAGTCGGCGTGCAGCACCGCGCCATCGTCCAGGAGCGCCAGCAGCGCCGACAGGTCGCCCTCCTGCACCGCGCGCAGCCAGGCGTCGAGCACACCGCGCTGCTCGCGCCGGGCCGGGCGCGCGGGCGGGGGCGCCTCCCGGAGCCGGCGGCGGGCGCGGGAGGCGAGCTGGCGTGCGGCGTCGGGGGAGCGGTCGAGCACCCCGGCGACCTCGTCGAACGGGAGGCCGAACACGTCGTGGAGCACGAAGGCGAGGCGTTCGGCGGGCGAGAGCGTCTCCAGCACGACCAGGAGCGCGACGCTCACCCGGTCGCCGAGCGCCGCCAACTCGGCCGGGTCGCCGAGGTCGGACACCGGCTCGTCCTGCCAGGGGAGGACCTCCCACGACCGCTCCCGCGTCCGCCGTGCGCTCTTGAGCTGGTCGAGGCAGACCCGGGAGACCACGGTGGTGAGCCAGGCGTCGAGGTTGTCGATCGCGGCGACATCGGTGCGCCGGAGGCGGAGCCAGGCCTCCTGGACCGCGTCGTCGGCGTCGGCCGCGGAGCCCAGCAGCTGGGTCGCGATCGCGCGCAGTCGCGGGCGCGCGGTCTCGAAGCGAGCTGCCAGCCGCTGGTCGTCCTCGCTCATGTCACATCCTCCGTCACCTGCTCGTCACCCTATCGACGAGGCGGTGCGCCTCGATGTGACAGGAGGACGACATGGACGGACGGATCCTGGTGACCGGCGGGACCGGCACGATCGGACGGCGGCTGGTGCCGCTGCTGGAGGGGCGCGGCGCGACCGTGCGGGTGCTGACCCGGCATGCGCCCCTGGGTGGCGCGGCGGACCACGTCGTCGGCGACGTGATGACCGGTGCGGGCCTCGACGCCGCCATGACGGGCGTGGAGGCCGTGGTCCACCTCGCCGGAGGGGCGAAGGGCGACGACGTCGCGGCGGCGAACGTCACGGCCGCGGCCGAGCGCGCAGGCGTGCGACACATCCTGACCCTCTCGGTGGTCGGCGCGGGGCGGATGCCGATCGGGTACTTCCGGGCGAAGGAGCAGGTCGAGACGATCTTCGCGGCGTCGGCGGTGCCGTCGACCGTCCTGCGGGCGGCGCAGGTCCACCAGCTCGTGCTGCGGATGGCGGCCGGGATGACCAAGCTGCCGGTGGCTCCCGCGCCGCGCATCCGCTTCGAGCCGGTGGACGCCGGGGAGGTCGCCGAACGGCTGGCCGAGCTCGCGTCGGGGTCGCCCGCCGGGATGGCCGGCGAGCTGGCCGGGCCGGAGGTGCTGGAGGCGGAGGAGCTGCTGCGCGAGTACGCCGACGCGCGCGGCCTGCGGCGCCGGTTCGTGCGCTTCGGCCTGCCGGGGAAGGTGGGCGCCGCCTACCGCGCCGGCGCCAACCTCGCCGGCGCCGACGCCCGCCGCGGCCGCACCACCTGGGCCGAATTCCTCCGCACCGCGCCTGAGCTGACCGTCGAGGGGCACGTAGACGCCCCTAAAACGCGGTCTTAGGGGCGTTTACGTGCCCTTCGGCGAGGGGGAGGCGGGCGCCGGGCCGGTGCTGGCGCGGACGACGAGGCGGGTGGGCAGCACGGACGAGCGCACCGGCTCCGGCCGGCCCTCGATCTCGGCGATGAGCAGCTCGACCGCGCGGCGGCCGGTGGCCTCGAACTCCTGGTGGATCGTGGTCAGCGGCGGCCAGAACGAGTCCGCCTCCGCCATGTCGTCGAAGCCGACCACGCTCACGTCGGCCGGCACCCGGCGGCCGGCCTCGTGGAGCGCTCGGAGGACGCCGAGCGCCATCTGGTCGTTCGCGGCGAAGACCGCGGTGATCTCGGGGCGCGCGGCGATCTCCCGTCCGTAGCCGTACCCGGCCGTGGTCGACCAGTCGCCGCGGAACACCTCCGGCACCGGGGCCCCGGCGGCCTCCAGCGTGTCCCGCCAGGCCTGCTCGCGGCGCGCGGCCGAGTACGAGTCGGCCGGCCCGGAGATGTGCCACACGGTCTCGTGGCCGAGCGAGAGCAGGTGCTCGGTCGCTTGGCGCGCGCCCTCCGCCTGGTCGGTGTCCACCTGCGGGTAGTCGGGCCGCTCGGTGGAGTCGATGACCACGACGGACAGCCCGGACGGCAGCTCCACGTCGGCGCGGTCGACGATGTGGGCCTCGATGACGATGATGATGCCGTCCACCGCCTGCTCCAGCAGGCGCGTGAAGGCGACGCTGACGTCCTGCTGGGTGGGACGCTCCACCGGCACGACGGTGATGGAGTAACCGGCGGTCGCTGCGGAGCCGGCGATCGCGTCCAGCGTCCGCATGTTGCCGTACGACGAGAGCGTGAACATCACGACGCCGATGTTGCGGAACAGCCCGGAGCGCAGCGCCCGCGCAGCGCGGTTGGGCCGGTAGCCGAGCGCCTGCATGGAGGCCAGCACGCGGTCGCGGGTGGCGCCCTCCACGTTGGTCAGGCCGTTGGCGACGCGCGACACGGTCTGGGTGGAGACCCCGGCGTGCGCTGCGACGTCGCCGAGCGACGGACCGCGGGTGCGGCCGCCGCGGCGTGCGGGCGCCGGGTCGGCGATCGACTCGGTCATGGTTCCCCATTCTGGTGAGTGCTGAGGGTGATTCCTGCCGCGACAGCCCGGAGGCGGAAACGGGACTTGCATCATGTTGACGTCAACATGCTAGGGTATGCAACCAGATGTTGACGTAAACATCCGCCGAGACACCGCAGGACACCACTGCACGCCGCGGCGAGCACCGATTCACCGAGGAAGGCCATGACAACGACGTCCCTCACGCCGGCCGCCCCGCCGGCATCCCCGCAGCGGCGCCTCCGCCGTCCGCGAAAAGACTGGCGCGGCTGGGCCTTCGTCGCCCCGTTCCTGGTCGTGTTCGCCCTCATGATCGTCGCGCCGGTGGTCTACGCGCTCTACCTCAGCCTGTTCCGCCAGCAACTCGTCGGCGGCAACGCGTTCGTCGGGCTCGACAACTACCTCGGGCTGCTGCAGGACGCGAAGTTCTGGGAGTCCTTCGGCCGGGTCGCGCTCTTCCTGGTCATCCAGGTGCCGATCATGCTCGCCCTCTCGCTCGTCGCGGCCCTCGCGCTCGACTCGGCCCGGCTGTACGGCGCCGGGTTCTTCCGCATCGCGCTCTTCCTGCCGTACGCCGTCCCCGGCGTGGTCGCGGCGCTGATCTGGGGATTCATCTACGGCGATCAGTTCGGCCTGACCGCGAGCGTCAACCACTTGCTCGGTACGCAGCTGGCTCCGCTCGCCGGGCAGTGGATCCTCGGCTCGATCGGCAACATCGTGACCTGGGAGTTCATGGGCTACAACATGCTCATCTTCTATGCGGCGCTGCGCGTCATCCCCGGTGAGCTGTACGAGGCGGCCGAGATCGACGGCGCCGGCGCGTTCCGCACCGTTTTCAGCATCAAGCTGCCCGCGGTCCGCGGCGCGATCGTCATCGCGACGATCTTCTCGATCATCGGCAGCTTCCAGCTCTTCAACGAGCCGAACCTGCTCAAGCAGCTGGCGCCCAACGCGATCAGCAGCTACTTCACGCCCAACATGTACGCCTACAACCTGTCGTTCGCCGGTCAGCAGTTCAACTACGCGGCGACGGTCGCGATCGTGATGGGCGTCATCACCGCGGTGATCGCCTACGTCGTCCAGCTCCGGGGCTCGCGCAAGGAGGTCCGCTGATGACCGCGCTCACCGAACGCCGCAAAGCGCCCTCGCGCGCCGCCGCCCGCTCCAACCGCGCCGCCCGTGCGGCCGCGCCGGTCTCCGGTCGCCGCACCCGCAAGTCGACCGTGCTCACCGTCGTGATGATCGTGTTCACGCTCTACTCGTTCGTGCCGCTGGTCTGGCTGATCGTCAACGCGACGAAGAGCCAGCCCGACCTGTACTCGTCGTTCGGGCTCTGGTTCGGCAAGGACTTCAACCTCTTCGAGAACCTCGCGCAGCTGTTCACCTACCGCGACGGGATCTTCCTGCAGTGGCTCGGCAACACGCTCCTCTATGTCGTGGTGGGCGCGGGCGGGGCGACGCTGCTCGCCACGGTCGCCGGGTACGGGATGGCCAAGTTCAACTTCCCGGGGAAGCGGCTGGTGTTCGCCGTCGTGCTGGGCGCGATCGCGGTGCCCGGCACGGCGCTGGCCGTCCCGACCTTCCTGATGTTCAGCCAGGTGGGGCTCACGAACACCCCGTGGGCGGTCATCCTGCCGTCGCTGATCAGCCCGTTCGGCTTCTACCTGATCTGGACCTACGCCAGCGAGGCCATCCCGACCGAGCTGCTGGAGGCCGCCCGGATGGACGGCGCCGGCGAGTTCCGCACCTTCTTCACCATCTCGCTCCGCCTCCTCGCCCCCGGAGTCGTGACCGTCGCGCTGTTCGCGATCGTCGCCACCTGGAACAACTACTTCCTGCCGCTCATCATGCTCAGCGACCCGACCTGGTACCCCTCACGGTCGGCCTCAGCCAGTGGAGCGCGCAGGCGACCGGGGTCGGCGCCCAGCCGATCTTCAACCTCGTGATCACCGGGTCGCTCGTCACGATCATCCCGATCGTGGCCGCGTTCCTGGTGCTCCAGCGCTACTGGCAGTCGGGTCTGGCCGCCGGAAGCGTCAAGCAGTGAACACAGCACGTCCCTCCCACCCACAAGGAAGTGAAAGGAACACCACCATGAAGCGCATCCTGCGTTCACGGAACCTGCGCCGGTTGGCGACCGCCGTCGTCGCGAGCGCCGTCATCGGCGCCTCGCTCGCCGCGTGCTCGTCGGGCTCCGGCTCCACCGGCGGCGGCAGCTCCTCCGACGTCGACGCGGCCCTCAAGCAGGGCGGCACGATCACGTACTGGTCGTGGACCCCGTCGGCGGAGGCCCAGGTCGCCGCGTTCGAGAAGGCCTACCCGAAGGTGAAGGTCAAGCTCGTCAACGCCGGCACCAACACCACCGAGTACACCAAGCTGCAGAATGCGATCAAAGCCGGCTCCGGCGCGCCCGACGTCGCCCAGGTCGAGTACTACGCCATCCCGCAGTTCGCGCTCTCCGACTCGCTCGTCGACCTGAAGCAGTACGGCTTCGACTCGCTCAAGAGCGACTACACGCCCGGTCCGTGGGGCTCGGTCAACGTCGGCGGCAAGCTCGTCGGCCTCCCGCAGGACAGCGGCCCCATGGCGATGTTCTACAACAAGACGGTCTTCGACAAGTACGGCCTGACCGTCCCGAAGACGTGGGACGAGTACGTCGCCGACGCGCAGAAGCTGCACGCGGCCGACCCGACCAAGTACATCACCAGCGACTCGGGCGACTCCGGCTTCACCACCTCGATGATCTGGCAGGCCGGCGGCCGGCCGTTCCAGGTGGACGGCACCAAGGTGTCGATCAACCTGCAGGACGAGGGCAGCAAGAAGTGGACCGGCACCTGGGACAAGCTGGTGCAGGGCAAGCTGCTCTCCACCGTCCCCGGCTGGAGCGACGACTGGTTCAAGGCGCTCGGCAACGGCTCGATCGCGACCCTGGTCACCGGTGCCTGGATGCCCGGCGTGCTGGAGTCCTCGGTCAAGGACGGCTCCGGCCAGTGGCGTGTCGCGCCCATCCCGACCTACGACGGCACCCCGACCAACGCGGAGAACGGCGGCGGCGCGCAGGTCGTGCTCAAGCAGTCGAAGAACCAGGCGCTCGCCGCGGGCTTCCTCAAGTGGCTGAACAACGACCCGGCGTCGATCGAGGTGTTCCTGCGGTCCGGCGGCTTCCCGTCCACGACCAAGGACCTGAACTCGTCCGACTTCCTCGCCCAGGCGCCGGAGTACTTCGGCGGCCAGAAGATCAACGAGGTGCTCGTCGACGGCGCGAAGAACGTCTCCACCGGCTGGCAGTACCTGCCCTTCCAGGTCTACGCGAACAGCATCTACGGCGACACCGTCGGCCAGTCGTACACCTCGAACTCCAGCCTGAACCCCGGCCTGCAGGCCTGGCAGAAGGCGCTGGTGAGCTACGGCAACCAGCAGGGCTTCACGGTCAGCGGCAAGTAACAACCATCCACCGGCCCTCGGGCGTCCGCTGTCGTACGGCGGGCGCCCGGGGAGGAGAGAGCACATGAGCACGTTCGAGATCGCCGGGGACGACTTCTTCCTCGACGGCCGTCCCCACCGCATCCTGTCGGGGGCGATCCACTACTTCCGCGTCCACCCCGACGACTGGGCCGACCGCATCCGCAAGGCGCGGCTGATGGGCCTGAACACCGTCGAGACGTACGTGCCGTGGAATGCCCACGAGCCGCGGCCGGGCGAGTGGACCGCGGAAGGCGCGCTCGACCTGGCGCGCTTCCTGCGCACGGTGCAGGAGGAGGGGATGCACGCGATCGTGCGGCCCGGGCCGTACATCTGCGCCGAGTGGGACAACGGCGGACTGCCGGCGTGGCTGTTCACGGACCCGGCGGTCGGCATCCGGCGCTCGGAGCCGGTGTTCCTGGCGGCGGTCACGGCGTTCCTGGAGCGGGTGCTCGCGATCGTCCGCCCGTTGCAGGTGACGGAGGGCGGCCCGGTGCTGCTCGTGCAGGTCGAGAACGAGTACGGCGCGTACGGCGACGACAAGGACTACCTCCGGCACCTCGTGGAGGTCATCCGGGTCGCGGGCATCACCGTCCCGCTGACCACGGTCGACCAGCCGGAGCCGGCGATGCTCGAGAACGGCTCGCTGCCCGGCCTCCTCAAGACGGCCTCCTTCGGTTCCCGCTCGCGCGAACGGCTCGCCACCCTCCGCGAGCACCAGCCGACCGGCCCGCTGATGTGCTCCGAGTTCTGGGACGGCTGGTTCGACCACTGGGGCGCGCACCACCACACGACCTCCGTCGAGCAGTCCGCCGCCGACCTGGACGAGCTTCTCGCGCTCGGCGCCTCGGTCAACATCTACATGTTCCACGGCGGCACGAACTTCGGCTTCACGAACGGCGCTAACGACAAGGGCGTCTACCAGCCGATCGTCACCAGCTACGACTACGACGCCCCGCTGGACGAGGCGGGAGAGCCCACCGAGAAGTTCTGGGCGTTCCGCGACGTGATCGTCAAGCACGCGCCGGTCCCCGCGGAGGAGCCCGTCGTGGCCGCCGCCGCGCCCGCGTTCAGCGTGCCGTTCCTCGACGCCGTCCCGCTGTTCGCGGTCGCGCCGAAGCTGGGCGACTGGCAGCACACCGACGACCTCCCGACCTTCGACGCGCTCGGTCACTACGCGGGGTTCGGGCTCTACCGCACCGAGATCGACACGACTGAGCCCGCGGTGCTGGAGTTCGGCGAGGTGCGCGACCGCGCCTACGTCTTCGTCGGCTCCACCCGCGTCGGCGTGCTCGCCCGCGACCACCACGACAGCGCGATCACCCTCTCACCGAGCCGCGGCACGCTCACCGTGCTCGTGGAGGACCAGGGCCGCGTCGACTACGGCCCCCGGATCGGCGAGCCGAAGGGCCTGATCGGCCCGGTCCGGCTGAACGGCGAGGGACTGCGGCGCTGGAGCGTGCTCCCGCTGCCCCTGCCATCGCTGGACTCCGTGCGCGCCGAGCTCGACGCCGCGGGCATCGCGGTGGAGCGCGAACCCGAGCGGCTCGCCGGGCCGGTGTTCGCGCGCGCCACCTTCGACCTGGAGGAGCAGGGGACGCTGTTCCTCGACACGACCGGATGGGGCAAGGGCGTCGCCTGGATCAACGGCTTCAACCTCGGCCGCTACTGGACCCGCGGCCCCCAGGAGACGCTGCACGTCCCCGCGCCGATCACCCGCGCCGGGCGCAACGAGCTCGTGATCCTGGAGCTGGAGTCCGCCGCCGACGCGACCGCGGCGTTCGTCTCCGAGCCGCGCCTCGGCCACACCGACTTCTGACGCCGAGGAACGTCAGGAGGGGTCGGGGTCGAGGTCGCGGCGGTTGCGGAGCTCGGCCTCCAGCTGCCGGATGCGGTCGTCCTCGATCTCCCGTTCGAGGGCGGCCAGCTGCTCCTCCGTCGACAGCGGCCGGGCGGCCGGGGCCGCCTGCTCGCGGACGACGTACGTCCCCCGCGGGCGGCGGTACCCGGCGCCGCTGTACTCCCGCCCGACCGCGAACCACAGCACGCCCCCGATCAGCGGGAGCAGGATCACGATGAAGATCCAGGCCACCTTCGGCAGGTGCTTCACCTGACTGCTGTCGCGCAGGATGATGTCGATGAGTGCGACGACGAAGAAGACGAGGATCAGCAGGGGGACGACGGCCATGCGCCGAGTCTAGGGTGAGGCCCGCTCACCCCCAGACCATGAAGGGCCGCAGTTCCAGCTGGCCATTGCGTGCCATCGGGTGCCGGGAGGCGATCTCGATGGCCTCGTCCAGGTCCTCGACGTCCAGGATGTCGAAGCCGCAGATGACTTCCTTCGTCTCGGTGAAGGGCCCGTCGGTCACGTAGCGCTTGCCGTCGCGCACGCGGACGACGCGCGACTCGGACTGCGGCTGGAGCACCTCCCCGATGATCCGCTTGCCGCTGGCGTCGAGCGGGTCCACCCAGAGGTCGACGTCGGACTCGTCGGTCTCGGTGTCCGGCTGGGAGTCGGTGATCACGAACATCATGTACTTCATCGGGGTGGGTCCTTTCGGAATCGGATTGTCGGTTCACTCGGACGTCGAACGGAGCGGCCGCCGCTCGACATTCCGTCGCCCGAGGATGAGCCGGTACACGACGTACTCCACGGTCCCCGCCACAGCGGCGGCCCCCAGCGGCTCGCTGAACCAGCCGAGGTAGGTCGCCGGCGTGGTCAGCCAGAGCAGGATGTAGCCGACGTACGCGACCACGAACGCGCTCGCCGTGGCGCAGACGTGCCGCCACCAGTGGATGCCGCCCGGCCGGGCGCGCGCGAACCAGGCGTAGTGGACGGCCGCGCTGACGAACCCCACGCCCGCGGCCGCCGGGCCGTAGAGGAAGAGCTGCGGGCTGAGCAGTTCGCGCTTGGTGTCGCTGCCCAGCTCATAGTCGATGATGTGCAGGAAGCCGACGACGGCGCCCGCCAGCACGCCGGTGATCAGGATGATCAGGCGCGCGTCCCTCCCGAGCAGAGGGTGGTGGTGGTGCGCGGTCGTCACGCGCCCGACGATACTGTGCGGGCGGCGGGGGCGTCCAGCGTCCCGCCCGAGCGGTCGTCCGATCTGGTTAGTGTAGCCTTACCTTACTCATCCTCCCGCCCCGCTCCCCGGCCCGAAGGGAACCGCTGTGCCCGTGCTCGCCACGCCGCTCACCGATCGTCCGGCGTACCGGCCGTATCGCGCGCAGGTGCTGGGGCTCCGGAGGCTGAGCCCGGGCTTCGCACGCGTGAGCCTTTCCTGCGACGAGTTCGAGACCTTCGGCATCGAGCGGCTGGACCAGCGGATCAAGCTGGTCTTCCCGCTCCAGGACGGCAGCTTCAGCCCGCTCGACGCGGGCGACTGGTACGGCCACTGGCGCGCGCTGCCCGAGCACCGCCGCAATCCGTTCCGCACCTACACGGTGCGCGACGTCGACCCGCACGAGCGCCGCGTCGACGTGGACTTCGTCGTGCACGGAGACGGCGGCCCGGCCGCTCGCTGGCTGGCCTCCGCGGCGCCGGGGGACGAGCTCGTGGTGATCGGTCCGGACGCGCTCAGCCCGCACTCCGGGGTCGGCATCGACTGGAGGCCGGGGGAGGCCACCGAGCTGCTCCTCGCGGGCGACGAGACCGCGGCCCCGGCGATCGCCTCGATCCTGGAGGCGCTGCCGCCGACGCGCACGGCGCACGCGTTCATCGAGGTGCCGACCGGCGCCGATGCCCTGCCGCTCCGGGTCGGACGGAACGTCGAGGTCACGTGGGTGCCGCGGGACGGCGGCGAGCACGGCTGCGCCCTCCTCCCTGCGGTGACCGGCTGGCTGGCCGGGCACCTGGACGTGGTCGCGGCGGCCGCAGCGGGACGCACACAGCGCCTGGAGGAGGTCGACGTGGACGCGGACATCCTGTGGGACAGCCCGGGGGAGGCCTCCGGCGGGTTCTACGCCTGGATCGCGGGGGAGTCGGGCGTCGTGAAGACGCTCCGCAGGCTCCTCGTGCGCGGGCACGGGATCGACCGCGGGCGGGTGGCGTTCATGGGGTACTGGCGGCTGGGGCGGGCGGAGCAGGCCTAGCGCGCTACTTGCCGTTGACCTCGGTGCCCGAGAACGTCTCGGGATAGTTGCTCAGCCAGGTCCAATGGCTCACCGGCCAGCTCACCACGAAGGCCCGGCCGACGACGTCGCTCAGCGGCACGAAACCCTTGGTCGGGTCGTCCATGTGGTACCGGGAGTCCGCAGAGTTGTAGCGGTTGTCGCCCATGACCCAGACCTTGCCGGCAGGCACGGTCACGTCGAACGGCTTGGCCGACACCGCCTGCTGCCCCGCCGGCAGCAGCACGTACGGCTCCTTGAGCGGCACCCCGTTCACGCTCATCTGACCGAGCGCGTTGCAGCAGGTGATGTGGTCGCCCGGGAGGCCGATCAGGCGCTTCACGAGGTGCTGGTCGCTGTCCGACGCGCCGAGGCCGACGAAGTCGAGCACGGCCCCGACGCCCTGCTGGATGGGGTTGCCGGTCTTCGGCGCCGCGGCGGGCAGCCAGCCGCCCGGATCCTTGAACACGACGACATCCCCGCGGGAGAGCGGGAAGACCGACGGCTGCAGCTCGTTGACGATGATCCGGTCGTTGATCTGGAGGGTGTTCTCCATCGAGCCCGAGGGGATGTAGAACGAGCGGGCCACGAACGTCTTGATCAGGAACGAGACCAGCACCGCGATCACGAAGATCACCACGACGTCGCGGAGGAGCACCTTCCAGCCGGACTTGCGGGTGGCTCGACGGGGTCGCATGGTCTCGGTGCTGTCGGTCACAAGGCTTCACGCTAGCGTGCCCAGGCTGTGAGACGCATCCGACCCCCTGACGAGGGATTGTCCTCCGGCCCGGCGCGGTGAAAGGATCGGAGGACGGGCCGGCCCGACGCCCGTCGGGTGCCCGCGTGATCATGCGGGATGCGTTGACGCGCTTCAGACTGCTGACACGACGCGAACCTCCGCGCCGCGGCGATGGAGGGCGCATCCGCCGCGATCCGGCCCTCCGTGCCGCCGGTCCGTTGCCCTTTCCGGGTGGTCCCGCCGGGCTGCGCGGGGGCGTCCCGGGAGGCCCGACCCCGGACGGCCGATCGCTCCTGAGGGTGCTGGCCCACGCGGCGGCGCTGCTCCTGGCGACCGGGCTCGTGCTCGCGCCGTTGCCGGCCTCGGCCGACGAGTGCCGGGGCACGGACTGCACCACCTCGACGCCGACGCCCGATCCGGACGATTCACCCGCGCCGACACCCTCGCCGACGCCGACACCCACCCCGACGCCGAAACCGACGCCTACGCCGACTCCCACCCCGACTCCGACGCCCACCCCGACGCCCACGCCCACCCCGACGCCAACGCCCACCCCGACACCCACGCCCACCCCGACCCCGCCCCCCGCGCCCGCCCCCGACCCGGTCGACGACATCCCGCTGCTCGTACCGCCCGACCTCGGCGGCACCGTGCAGTCCGACATCGCCCAGGTCGAGCAGGCGGCCCAGCTCGCCAGCGACCTGGCAACGGCCCAGCAGACGCTCGCCGACGCCACCGACGCCAACCTCGGCGCGCAGCGCGAGCAGGCCCAGGCGCAGGCCGCGTCCGCCGCGCTCGCCGCGCAGGCGAAGGCCGCGAAGAAGAAGGCCGACGCCTCCGCCGCCTTCGCGACGGCGCTGATCCGCGCCTCCGGCTGGAAGGGTCTCGGGTCGGACCCGCTCGCGGCGGTGCTCGGGACGAACGGCGACCTCCTCTCGAAGCTCGGGGCCGTCGACCGGCTGCGCACGCTCTCCGGAGACCGGGTGACCGCACTGCGCGACGCCGCGGCGGACGCCAAGGCCGCGACCACCCTGAGCGGCCAGGCGAAGCACGCGGCCGACGCGCTGGCCGGCATCGACGTCGGCGCCAGCCAGCAGGCGGTCACGGACGCGCAGGCGCAGGTCGACTCGGCCTCCGCCGCGCTCGCGCAGCTCCCCACCGTGCTCACCGCCGGGACCGGCTGGCAGGCGCTCACCGTCGACCCGTCCGCCATCGCGGCGGGATGGACGCTCCCCGTGCACGGCCCGATGACCGACCCGTTCGGCCCGCGGCCGTCGCGCCCGGCCGGGACGGCGCCCTTCCACCCGGGCGACGACATCGGCGCGGCGTGCGGCACGACCATCGTCGCCGCCGCAGCGGGCACCATCCTCGCCGCGGGCCCGAACGGGTCGTATGGGAACTTCATCCTCATCGACCACGGCGGCGGCGTCGAGACCGCCTACGGGCACATCCGGGACGGCGGAATCGGCGTGACGGTCGGCGAGCACGTCGCGGTCGGGCAGCCGATCGCGCAGGTCGGCTCGACCGGCGCCTCCACGGGATGCCACCTGCATCTGGAAGTCCGGGTGAACGGCGTGCAGATTGATCCGTACCCCTTCCTCGCGGCCCGGGGGTCATCGTCGGAACCCGCTGAGGGGCGTACGGTTCAGGCATGACGGAACTGACGGAGCTGGTGGGCTCGTGGATGCGCCGCCAGCGCTGGTACTCGACCAAAGCGTTCGAGCCGAGGCTGCGGCTCCTGGGCTCCTTCGAACTGGAGCGCGCGCCCGAGAGCGCGGACGACGGATCCCGGATCGTGACGCACTTCTTCTGCGACGACGCGCCGCGCACGCCCCGCGTCTACCAGGTGCCGCTGGTCGCGCGCGTGCGCAGGGACGGCGACCCGGCCGGGTACGTGGGCGAGGCCGGCGGCCGGTACCTCTACGACGGGCCGGTCGAGGAGGCGTACGTCGCGGCGCTCGCGGCGCTGATGACCGGGGCAGGGGCGGCGGACGGCGAGCACGCCCGCGCGAGCGGCCACACACTCGGCGAGCGCATCCCCGTGCTGTCGTCCAGGCGGCTGTCGGCGGAGCAGTCGAACACCTCCATCGTCGCCGAGCTGGGCGACCGGCTCTCGCTCGTGAAGGTCTTCCGGGTGGTGCAGGACGGTGAGAACCCGGACATCTCCACGCTCGCCGCGCTGACGGCGGGCGGCTCGGAGCGCACGCCGGCGCTGCTCGGCTGGCTGACCGGTTCGTGGCCTGCGCCAGAGGGCGGCGCGGCCGCCGGGGAGCTCGCGCTGATGCAGGACTTCGTCCCCGGCGCGGAGGACGGCTGGGAGCTGGCGGTCAGCGCGGCCGAGGCGGGCGAGGACTTCACCGAGCGCGCCTTCGCCCTCGGCGCAGGCACGGCCGAGCTGCACCGCCTGCTCGCGGGCGTGCTGCCGACCAAGCGCGCCGAGCCCGACGACGTGCGCGTCGCGCTCGACGGGATGTTCCAGCGACTCACGATCACGACCACGGAGGTCCCGGAGGTCGAGACGCTGCGGGCGGCGATCGCGACGGTCTACGAAGCGGCCGCGACCGCTCCGCTGCCCGTGTTGCAGCGCATCCACGGCGACCTTCACCTGGGTCAGGTGCTGTTCTCGCCCGCCCGCGGCTGGCAGTTCATCGACTTCGAGGGCGAGCCGCTGCGGCCGCTCGCCGAGCGCGCGCTGCCCGACGCGACCATGCGCGACGTGGCAGGAATGCTGCGCTCCTTCGACTACGTCGCCGGCTCGCTCGCCCGGCGCGAGGACCCGATCGACGCCTCCCGGTGGGCGGCGGACGCCAGGAAGGCGTATCTGGACGGCTACGCGAGCGTGGCCGGGGACGTCCTGGACGAGTTCGCCGTGCTGCTGGCGGCGTTCGAACTCGACAAGGCGGTCTACGAGATCACCTACGAGGCTCGGCACCGGCCGAGCTGGATCCCCATCCCGCGCGCGGCGGTCGACCGGCTGCTGAGCGATGCGGCCGGGGTGGCGCACTGAGGCCGGCGGCGGCCCGGAGGCGCAACCGCGGCGCCGGGCGTGTTACCCGCACGCCGGGCGCCGCGTAGGCGGACATCTTCGAAGCCCATGCCCGCCGTGGAGGCATTGTGCGGCGCGCGCACGGCCGCGGGGAGACAGACCATGCCGTCTACCCCGCGGCCCGGAGGGCGTCAGGCCGAGGCGGCCTTCGCGCCGATCCGGTACTTCGCGCCGCGGTGGCCTTCCGGGAGCCGGTCGCCGGCGCCGTGCAGCTTGTTGCGCAGGGTGCCCTCGGCGTAGGCCTCCGGGTACGCGCCGCGCTTGCGCAGCTCGGGGATGACGAACTCCACGATGTCCTCGAACGTGCCGGGCGTGATCGCGTAGGCCAGGTTGAACCCGTCCACATCGGTCTCCTCGACCCACTCCTGGAGCTGGTCGGCGATGCTGACGGCGCCGCCGACGATGAACGGGCCGAGGCCGCCGATGACGCCGTTGCGGCCGATGTCGCGGACCGTCCACTCGCCGCCGTCGGCGTTCGGCCGCTGGAAGTTCGCGACCGCCGACTGGATAGCGTTGCTCTTGACGTTGCCTATCGGCTCGTCCAGGTCGTACTGGGACAGGTCGACGCCCATCCAGCCCGACATGAAGACCAGCGCGCCCTCGTCGTTCGTGTACTGCAGGAAGTCCTCGAACTTGGCCTGTGCCTTCTCGTCGGTCTCGTCGGTGACGATCGTGAGCAGCGTGTAGATGCGGGCGGAGTAGCGGTCGCGGCCCGCGGCCTCCAGCGCGTCGCGCAGCTTGCTGACCGTCTCCTTGAGGCCCTCCTTGGTGGAAGCCGCGACGAAGATCGCCTCGGCGTTCTCGGCCGCGAAGGAGATGCCGCGCTTGGACGCGCCGGCCTGGTAGATCACCGGTGTGCGCTGCGGGCTCGGCTCGGAGAGGTGGATGCCGGGGACCGTGAAGTGCTTGCCCTTGTGGCCGATCTCGTGCACCTTCGCCGGGTCGGTGAAGACGCCGGACTCGCGGTCGCGGATGACGGCGTCGTCCTCCCAGGAGCCCTCCCACAGCTTGTAGAGCACCTCCAGGTACTCGTCGGCGTGGTCGTAGCGGTCGTCGTGCTGCAGCTGGTCGTCGTGGCCCATGTTGCGCGCCGCGGACGGCAGGTAGCCGGTGACGACGTTCCAGCCGACCCGGCCGTTGGTCAGGTGGTCGAGCGTCGACATCCGGCGCGCGAACGGGTAGGGGTGCTCGTAGGCGGTGCCCGCGGTGACGCCGAAGCCCAGGTTCTCGGTCACCAGCGCCATCGCCGAGACGAGGAGGAGCGGGTCGTTGACCGGGACCTGCGCTCCGTGCCGGATCGCGGCCTCGTTGCTGCCGCCGTAGACGTCGTAGGTGCCGAGGACGTCGGCGATGAAGATCCCGTCGAAAGTGCCGCGCTCGAGGAGCTTCGCGAGCTCGGTCCAGTAGGTGAGGTCCTTGTACCGCCAGGCCTGGTCGTCGGGGTGACGCCACATCCCCGAGGACTGGTGGGCGACGCAGTTCATATCGAAAGCGTTGAAACGAATCTGCCGAGTCATGCGCTCAACAATGCATGCGTTCTTCGCGCCCCGCACGTCCTCCGCCACATTCCGTAACGCCGCCATCGTTTCCGGAGTTATGTACGCTCCGCCGCGGCGTGTCGCGTACACAACTCCGGAACGGATGGAGTCAGTGGCCGCGGAAGAGTGGGGGACGTTTCTGCTGGAAGGCGGCGAAGCCCTCGTGGTAGTCCTGCGTGTCGCGCAGCTCCGCCTGCGCGGCGTTCTCAGCGGCGACGGACGACCAGAGGTCGAGGTCGCCGTCGCGCAGGCCCGCGACGATGCGCTTGCTCGCGAGGTACGCCTGGGTGGCGCCGCGGGAGGCTACAGTCGCGGCCCCCGTCGCGGCGGCCTCCACGTCGTCCGCGGGCAGCGCGCGGCTGAACAGCCCGCCCGCCACGGCCTCCGCGCCGGAGATCAGCTTTCCGGAGTAGATGAGGTCGAGTGCGCGGTGCGGGCCGAGCCTCGACACCAGCAGCCAGTGGCCTCCCGAGTCGAGCGCGGCGCCCAGGGCGGCGAACGGCGAGCCGATCTTGGCGTCCTCGGCGACGTACACGACGTCTGTGGCGACCAGGAGGCCGAGTCCGACGCCGAGGGCCGCGCCGCGCGCCGCCGCGAAGGTCGGCGCGGGGAACGCGCTCATCCGGCGCAGCAGCGGCGTCACCAGCCCGTCGAGGTAGCCCGACACATCGTCCGTCGCCGGGTCGACGCCGGAGATGTCGCGTCCGGCGCAGAACGAGCGCCCCTCGCCGCGCAGCACGAGCGCGCGCACCCCGGCCGCCTCGGCCTCGGCGTAGGCGGCGTCGAGCGCCCGGAGGTCGTCGGGCCCGAGCGCGTTGAGCCGCTCCGGCGCGTTCAGCGTGACGTGCGCGACGTCGTCCCGGATGGTGAGCTCGATCACTGCGCCTCCTCGGATATCAGGAACGACTCAGACGTCATAGTCCACCGCGACCTTCTCGGTGAGCGGGTGCGACTGGCAGGTGAGGACGTAGCCCGCCTCCAGCTCCTCCGGTTCGAGTGCGTAGTTCTCGGTCATCCGCACGTCGCCGGAGAGCAGCCGCGCGCGGCAGGTGCCGCAGACGCCGCCGGTGCAGGCGAACGGCACGTCCGGCCGCACGCGCAGCGCGGCGTTGAGCACCGACTCGTTCGCATCCACCGGCGTCGTCACCGTGGAGGTCTGGCCGTCGAGCGTGAACTCGATCTCCGCCGTCTTCTCGCCCTCGTGCACGACGACCGGGTGCCCGACGTCACCGCGGACCTCGCCGGGGTCGCCGGTCGTGAACAGCTCGAAGTGGACGCTGGACGGCGGCACGTCGTAGGTCTCCAGCACGTCGCGGCAGAGCTGCACCAGCTCGAACGGGCCGCAGAGGAACCACTGGTCCACGGTGTCCGGCGGCAGCAGCGCGTCCAGGATGGTACGCAGCCGCTCCTCGTCGATCCGGCCGGAGAGCAGGGAGCGGAGCGCTGCTCGCGCGAGAGCACGTGATGCAGCGCGAGCCGCGACGGGTAGCGGTCCTTGAGGTCCGCCAGTTCCTCCAGGAACATCACGTCGATCGCCGTGCGGTTCGTGTAGACGAGGGTGAACGAGCTGGTGTCGGAGGCCGCCAGCACGCTGGAGGCCAGCGCCATCAGCGGCGTGATGCCCGACCCGGCCGCGATCCCGGCGACGTGCACGCCGTCGAGCGCGCCGAGGTCGATCGTGAACGTGCCCTGCGGGCTCATCACGTCGATCCGGTCGCCCGTGCGCAGCTCGCTGGTCGCCCAGGTGGAGAACGCTCCGCCCAGGTCGCGCTTGATCGCGACGCTGATCCGGCCGGGCGACGGCGGGCGGCAGATCGAGTAGCTGCGCCGCAGCTCCTTGCCGCCGACGGTCGCGCGGAGGGCGACGTGCTGCCCCGGCAGGTAGTCGTACTCGCCGTGCAGGTCGTCGGGGACGGCGAACGTCACCTCGACGCTCGCGGCGGTCAGCGGGCGCACCTCTGCGACCGCGAGCGTGTGGAATCGCGCACGCGCCATCAGGGGAACCTCACAGAGCCTTGAAGTGGTCGAACGGCTCGCCGCACTCGTCGCAGACGTAGAGGGCCTTGCACGCGGTGGAGCCGAAGTGGGAGATCTCCCTGGTCTTCAGCGAGCTGCAGTGCGGGCACTTGATCGCGAGCGTGAGCCGGACGGGGCCGGTGCCGGGAGGCGGCGCGATGCCGAAGTCGCGGAGCGCGGCGCGGCCGTGGTCGCTGATCCAGTCCGTCGTCCAGGCCGGGGCCAGCGCCAGGCTGACACGCACGTCGGCGAAGCCCTCGGCGGCGAGGGCGCGCACGACATCCTCGCGGATCGCATCCATCGCCGGGCAGCCCGAGTAGGTCGGCGTGAGCACGACCTCCACGCCGGTGTCGGTCACCGTGACCGCGCGCAGGACGCCGAGGTCGTCGATCGTCAGCACGGGCACCTCGGGATCGAGGACGGCCGCCGCCGCCGCCCATGCCCGGCCGGCCTCGGCCGCGTGCCCGGTCACCAGGTCGCCCCCGGGTGCGAGCGGGTCAGCACCTGCATCTCCGCCAGCAGCGGCGCCAGGTGCTCGGAGTGGCGGCCCTCGCGGCCGCCACCCGCGGCGGTGAACGTCGTCGGGAGTTCCAGCTCGGCCTCCGCCACGATCGGCGCGATCGCCGCGTCGAAGGCGTCGCGCAGGGTCGACGGCCGCGGGGCCACGTCCTCCAGCCGGTCGTTCAGCGCCTCGTCGCGGAACAGTTCCGCCACGTACGGCCACAGGTCGTCGAACGCGGTCAGCGTGCGGCGGCGGGACTCGTCGGTGCCGAGCGCCAGCCGCAGCACCCACTGGTCGGCGTGGTCGCAGTGGTAGGCGACCTCCTTGACGGCCTTGCCCGCGATGGCGGCGAGCACCGGGTCGGCCGATGCACGCAGCCGCTCGTAGAGCTCGAAGAGGTAGTGGGAGGCCGCGAACTGCCGCACGATCGTGTGCGCGAAGTCGCCGTTCGGCTGCTCGAAGAGGTGCGCGGAGCGGAAGTCCTGCTCGTCGCGCCAGTAGGCCAGGTCGTCCTCCGACCGCTCGGTGGCGCTGCCGGCGTACCGGAGCAGGGCACGGGCGTGGCCGAGCAGGTCGAGGGCGATGTTCGCGAGCGCGACGTCCTCCTCCAGCTCGGGGGCGCGGGAGATCCACCAGCCGAGCCGCTGCGCGAGCACGAGCGAGTCGTCGCCGAGCCAGAGCGCGTACTCGGCGGCGTCGGGGGAGGCCGTGGCCTCGTCGGCGACGAACTCGGCCGACAGGGTCACGGTGCTGAGCTCGACGTGGCCGTGCTCGTCGTGATCGTGGTCCGTCACAGGTGCTTCACCCCTTCGCTCTCCGTGTAGTACGTGGCGTGCCGGAAGTTCTTGCCCTCCGGCGAAGTGAAGAACGCGTCCTTGGCGGACGGGTCGCTCGTGGTGATCGCGTCGGAGCGGACCACCCAGATCGAGACGCCCTCGCCGCGGCGGGTGTAGAGGTCGCGGGCGTTGCGCACCGCGAGCTCCTCGTCGGGCGCGTGCAGCGAGCCGACGTGGACGTGGCTGAGGCCGCGGGAGGCCCGCACGAAGACCTCCCACAGGGGCCAGACCTCGTGGGCGGGCTTCTGCTGGGCGCTCATGCGGCGACCTCCTGGTTCCGGGCCTGCTGGGCCTTCTTCTCCGCATAGGCCGCCGCGGCCTCGCGCACCCAGGCGCCGTCCTCGTGCGCGTCGCGGCGGCGCTGCAGCCGCTGGGCGTTGCACGGGCCGTCGCCGGCGATGACGCGCTGCAGCTCGCTCCAGTCGATCTCGCCGAGGTCGTACGCCTGGCGCTCCTCGTTCCAGCGCAGGTCGGGGTCGGGGAACGTCACGCCGAGCGCCTCGGCCTGCGGCACGAGCATCCCGACGAACCGCTGCCGCAGCTCGTCGTTGGAGAAGCGCTTGATCTTCCACGCCATCGAGCGCGCGGAGTTGGGGAGTCGGCATCCGGCGGCCCGAACATCATCAGCGACGGCCAGTACCAGCGGTTCACGGCGTCCTGCGCCATCCGCTGCTGCTCCGGGGTGCCGCGCATCAGCGTCAGCAGGATCTCGAAGCCCTGCCGCTGGTGGAAGGACTCCTCCTTGCAGATGCGCACCATCGCGCGGCCGTACGGCGCGTACGAGCAGCGGCACAGCGGCACCTGGTTGCAGATCGCCGCGCCGTCGACGAGCCAGCCGATCGCGCCGATGTCGGCCCAGCTCAGGGTGGGGTAGTTGAAGATCGAGGAGTACTTCGCGGCGCCGCTGATCAGCTGCTCGGTCATCTCGTCGCGCGTGATGCCGAGCGTCTGGGTCGCCGAGTAGAGGTAGAGCCCGTGGCCCGCTTCGTCCTGCACCTTGGCCATCAGGATGGCCTTGCGCTTGAGGCTCGGGGCGCGGCTGATCCAGTTGGCCTCCGGCTGCATGCCGATGATCTCGGAGTGCGCGTGCTGCGACATCTGCCGGATGAGGGTGCGCCGGTAGGCGTCGGGCATCCAGTCGCGCGGCTCGACGCGGGAGTCTGCGGCGATGAGCTGCTCGAAGAGCGCCTCGCCGGCGGCGTCGTCGTCCGTGAGGGTAGTGGCTTCCGTCGTGTTCGCCATTGAACCAAGCTCTCCCATCAATACTTACTGATCGTTCGTTCAGTATATGCGAGCCGGGTGGGTTCGTGCCACACTTGCTGGGTGACCGACACCCGGACGGCCGAACCCCTGCGCCGGGGCCGCCCGGCTACGACCAGCGCGGCATCCTCGAGGTCGCCGTCGCCGCCTTCAATGAGCACGGCTACGACGCCACCTCCATCGGGATGCTCGCCGAGCGGCTTGGGCTGTCCAAGTCGGCGATCTACCACCACGTCGCCTCCAAGGACGAGCTGCTGGCGCTCGCCCTGGACGAGGCGCTCGACGGCCTGGAGGGCGCGCTGCGCTCGGCCGAGGAGACCACAGGGACCGCCGCCGACCGGCTGGCCCAGGTGCTCCGCGAGGCCGTGCTGGTGCTGGCGGACCGCCTCCCGTACGTCACCCTGCTGCTGCGCGTCCGCGGCAACACCGAGGTCGAGCGGGCGGCGCTGCAGCGCCGGCGCGCCTTCGATCACGCGGTGGCCGCGATGGTGGCGGAGGCGCGCGACGAGGGCTCGCTGCGGGTGGACGCCGACCCGGCGGTGGTCGCCCGACTGCTGTTCGGCATGATCAACTCGCTCACCGAGTGGTACGACCCCGCAGGGCCGGTCCCGCCCGATGCGCTCGCGGACACCATCCTCGCGCTGGCCCTCCGTTCGTAACCGCCGAGGGGCACGTTGTTGTCACTTCTCGCGCTCGAAAGTGACAACAACGTGCCCCTCGGCGGGTGGGATCACTCCTTCGCGACCAGGGTGAGGACGTCGTACGACGCGACCAGCTCGTCCTTCTGGTTGAGGATGCGCGCGTCCCAGCGCACCTCGCCGTACTCGTCCGTCTCGCGCGGCGTGATCTGCTTGGCCGTCAGCGCCACCCGGATGCTGTCGCCGGGGGAGACCGGCGTCAGGAAGCGCAGGTTCTCCAGCCCGTAGTTCGCCAGCACGGGGCCCGGCGCCGGGTCCACGAACAGGCCGGCCGCCCACGACACGAGCAGGTAGCCGTGCGCGACCCGCCCGGGGAAGAACGGGTTCGCGGCCGCGGCCTCCTCGTCCATGTGCGCGTAGAACGTGTCGCCGGTGAAGGTCGCGAACGTCTCGATGTCGTCCAGGGTCACGCGGCGCGACTCCGACTGCACCTGGTCGCCGATCCGCAGCGTCGCGAGCGACTTGCGGAACGGGTGCGGGCCGTCGGTCTCGGCCGCGGCGCCCTCGTGCCACACACCGGTGACCGCCGTGAGGAGGTCGGGGGAGCCCTGGATGGCGGTGCGCTGCATGTGGTTCAGCACGGCGCGGATGCCGCCCAGCTCCTCGCCGCCGCCCGCGCGGCCGGGGCCGCCGTGGACCAGGTGCGGCATCGGCGAGCCGTGGCCGGTGGAGGTGCGCGCGTCGTCGCGGTCGAGCAGCAGGATGCGGCCGTTGTAGGCCGCGGTCGCCATCACGAGCTCGCGGGCGAAGTCGGGGTCGTGCGTCGCCGCGCTCGTCACGAGCGAGCCGCCGCCGAGCGCGACGAGCTGCGCCGCCTCGGCGGCCGAGCCGTACGGCAGCACGGCCGCGACCGGGCCGAAAGCCTCCACGGAGTGCGCCTCCGGGGTGCGGGCGTCGGCGAACCGCAGCACGATCGGGGCGACGAAGGCGCCCTCCAGCTCGACGCCGAGGCTGCCGTCGGCCCGCACGACGCTCGGCTGGTCGAGGCCGCCGATGGCCAGCTCGCCACCGGCCTCCACCAGCCGCGCCACCTGCCGCAGCACCTCCGCACGCTGCTCGCGCGAGGCGAGCGGGCCCATCGTGACCCCCTCCGCCCGCGGGTCCCCGACGACCACGCGCTCCTCGATGCGCGAGCGCACCGCGGCGAGCAGGTCATCGACTGCGGCGGCCGGGACGATCGCGCGGCGGATCGCCGTGCACTTCTGGCCGGCCTTGGCGGTCAGCTCGACCACGAGCTGCTTCACGTAGGCGTCGAACTCGGGAGTGCCGGGGAGCGCGTCGGGGCCGAGCACCGACGCGTTGATGGAGTCCGTCTCGCTCGTGAACCGCACGCCGCCGGTCTGCACCGAGCCGTGCGCGCGCAGGCGCTCGGCGGTGGAGGCCGAACCGGTGAACGCGACCAGGTCGCCCAGCCGCAGGTGGTCGAACAGCCCGGGCACGCTGCCCGAGACCAGTTGCAGCGAGCCGGCGGGCAGCAGGCCGGACTCGACCAGGATGCGCACCATCGCCTCCGCCACGTACGCGGTCGGCGTCGCAGGCTTCGCCAGGGTCGGCATCCCGGCGAGGAAGGAGGGTGCGAACTTCTCCAGCAGCCCCCAGACCGGGAAGTTGAACGCGTTGATCTGCACGGCGACGCCGGGGAGCCGGGTGAAGATGTGCTGCCCGAGGAACGAGCCGTCCTTCGCCAGCGACTCCGCGGGACCGTCCACGATGACGTGCGCGTTCGGGAGTTCGCGACGGCCCTTCGACGAGTAGGTGAACATCGCGCCGATGCCGCCGTCCACGTCGATCCAGGCGTCCGTCCGGGTGGCGCCGGCGCGGGCGGAGAGGTCGTACAGCTCCTGCTTGCGTTCGGTCAGGACCTGCGCCATCCGCTTGAGCAGCATCGCCCGCTGGTGGAAGGTCAGCTCGCCGAGCGAGGCCTGACCGACCGTGCGCGCGTACTCGAGCGCGCCCGCGAGGTCGGCGCCCTCCGCGCTGACGAGGGCGACGAGCTCGCCGGTGGAGGCGTCGCGCACCTCCGCGGCGCCCTCGTCGGACGCCGGGCTCCACCACTGATCGCGCAGGTAGCTGGGCAGGCTCATGATTCGGTTCCTCCCGGGAGGGTCTGGAGCGACGGCGCTCCGCTGGTTCGGACATAGGCTGGTGCCGTGGCCGATGGAGACTGGACGATCGAGCTCGGCGAGCTCGACGAGAAGATGGGCGTGCGCATCCTGGAGCAATCCGCGGAGCGCGTCGTCGCGACGATGCCGGTGGCGGGCAACCGCCAGTCGTTCGGGCTGCTGCACGGCGGCGCGTCTGTGGCGTTCGCGGAGGCGCTCGGCTCGTGGGCGGCCGTGATCCACGCCGGCCCCGGCCGCAGCGCGGTCGGACTCGACATCAACGCGACCCACCACCGATCCGCGCGCAGCGGCCTGGTGACCGGGGTCGCGACCGCGATCCGGCTGGGCAGGAAGGTCACCTCGCACGAGGTCGTCCTGACCGACGAGGAGGGCAACCGGCTCTGCACCGTGCGCATCACGAACCTCATCGTGGAGGCTCCGGAGCGCGCGTGAGCGGTGCTGCGCCCGCGGCGTCGCCGTCCCACACATAGAACCCGCGCCCGGACTTTCGGCCGAGCAGGCCGTCCGCCACCATGCGGCGCAGCAGCGCGGGAGGCTCGAACCGCGGCCCCAGCTCGCTCGCGAGGTACTCCGCGATGTCGAGCCGCACGTCCAGCCCGACGATGTCGGTGAGCCGCAGCGGCCCGACCGGATGCTTGTAGCCGAGGGTCATCGCGGTGTCGATCGCCTCGGGAGAGGCGACGCCCTCCTCGACCATTCGCACGGCCTCCAGCCCGAGCAGCACGCCGAGGCGGGAGGACGCGAAGCCGGGGAGTCGCGGACCACGATCGGCGTCTTGCCGAGGGCCTCCACCCAGCCGGTCGCGAGGTCGACGGCGCTCGGCGCGGTCGCCTGACCGGCCACGACCTCCACCAGAGCGGAGGCCGGGACGGGGTTGAAGAAGTGCATGCCGAGGAAGCCGCCCGGCCGCTTCAGCACCTCGGCGAGGCCGTCGATGGACAGCGAGGAGGTGTTGCTCGCCAGCACGGCGTCGGGCTCCAGAAGCTCCTCGGCGCGGCGGAGCGTGTCGTGCTTGAGCTCGGGGAGCTCGGGCACGGCCTCCACGACGAGGGCGGCCCCGCGCAGCGCGTCCCAGGAGGTCGTGGCGATCAGCCGCTCGGGCGCTGGGGCTGCGGCGCCGCGGCGCACGCTGCCGTCGATCGCGGCCTCCACGCGCTCGCGAGCGGAGGCCGCCGACGCAGCGTCGCGCTCGACGACCGCGACGTGTGCGCCCGCCATCAGGAACGCGTGCGCGATGCCCGCGCCCATCCGGCCGCCGCCGATGACTGCGACCTTCTCCGGGATGGCGACGTGCTCGGGGATGCCGTTGCTCGCGTCGCTCATCGCCGCCTCCGCTCCAGGAACTCGGTCATCCTGCGCTGCTTCTCCGGCGACTCGAACAGCACGGCCTGCGCCTCCCGCTCGGCCCGGGGATGGTCGCCGAGCGGCGCGCGCAGGACCCGCTTGGTGTACTGGGTCGCCAGCGGGTCGTTCTTCGCGATCCGGTCGGCGAGGGCGTGCGCGCCGGCGAGCAGCTCGCCCGGCGAGAACAGGTCGCTCACGAGCCCGGCGGCCAGCGCCTCCTCGCCGTTCAGCACGCGCCCGGCCATCGTGATCTCGGCGGCGAGCGGCTCGCCGACGAGCTGCGGCAGCCGCCAGAGCGCGCCGGCCGCGGCGATGATCCCGAGCGAGGTCTCCGGGTTGCCGATCCGCAGCCGCGGGGTGCCGAGCCGGAAGTCCGCCGCGTAGGCGAGCTCGGCGCCGCCGCCCAGCGCGTAGCCGTCGAGCGCGGCGATCACCGGCATGGGCAGCTCGGCGATGCGGACGAAGATCGTCGCGTTGATCGCGCGGCGCGCGTCGGCCGCGGTGCGCTCCCGCAGCTCGGCGATGTCGGCGCCGGAGGCGAACACGCCCTCCGACCCGGTGAGGATGAGGATGCGCGGGTCGCGCTCCAGGTCCTCGCAGAGCGCGTGCAGCTCGTCCACCATCCGCTGGTCGATCGCGTTGCGGACCTCGGGACGGTTGAGCGTCGCGACCACGCGGTCGGCGCTCTCGGCGATCAGCAGAGTCGTCGGCGCCGTCATCACAGCGCCTCCACGATCAGGGCCGCGCCCTGGCCGACGCCGACGCACATCGTCGCCAGCCCGTACCGGGACCGCTCGCGCTCCATCCGGCCGAGCAGCGTCACCAGGATGCGCGCGCCGCTCGACCCCAGCGCGTGCCCGAGCGCGATCGCTCCGCCGTCGGCGTTCACCCGCGCCCGGCCGCTGTCGTCGTCCAGTCCCAACCGGCGCAGGCACGCGATCGCCTGCGCCGCGAACGCCTCGTTGAGCTCGATGCTGCCGATGTCGCCGAGCTCCAGGCCGGCGCGGTCGAGCGCGCGGTTGGTCGCGGGGACCGGGCCGAGTCCCATCACCTCGGGCGCGACGCCGGCGCTCGCCGACGCGACGATGCGGGCGCGCGGGCGGAGGCCGTAGCGCTGCACGGCGTCGCCGCTGGCGACCACGATCGCGGACGCGCCGTCGTTCAGCGGCGAGGAGTTGCCCGCCGTGACGACCTCTCCTCCCGCGACGACCGGCCGCAGCGCCGCGAGGGCGGCGGCATCGGTGTCGCGGCGGATGCTCTCATCGGCCGTGACCTCTCCCGCGGCGGTCGAGACCGGGATGATCTCGTCGGCGAAGCGCCCCGCGTCGGTGGCCGCCGCGGCGCGCCGGTGGCTCTCCAGCGCGAACGCGTCGGCCTCCTCCCGGCTGATCCCGTCGAGGCGCGCGACCTCCTCCGCGGTCTCCGGCATCGAGTAGGTCGCCTTGTCGCGCTCCAGGAACCGCGGGTTGGTGAACCGCCAGCCGATGGAGGTGTCGAACTGCTCACCCGGCTTCGCCCACGGCCGCGCCGGCTTGGCCTGCACCCAGGGCGCCCGCGTCATCGACTCGACGCCGCCCGCCACGATCAGGTCGGCGTCGCCCGCGCGGATCGCCTGACCGGCGAGGGTGACGGCGCTGAGGCCGGACGCGCACAGGCGGTTGACGGTGACGCCGGGGACGCTGTCGGGAAGGCCGGCCAGCAGCGCGGCCATGCGGGCCACGTTCCGGTTGTCCTCGCCCGCCTGGTTCGCGGCGCCGAGCATGACGTCGTCGAGTGCCGAGCCGTCCACTCCCGCGCGGCGCACGGCCTCGCCCACGACCAGGGCGGCGAGGTCGTCGGGCCGGATGCCCGCCAACGCTCCGCCATAGCGTCCGACCGCAGTGCGCACACCGCCGACGAGGTAGGCCTCCGCCATCGCAGCTCCTTCGAATGCGAATTACCGAACGAACGTTCAGCTAGTAAATAGTCGCAGAACCCCGACCCGCGAGCAACCGCCGCGAACGCGAGGCGAGCTCCGCCGACGACACGACCACCCCCAGAATCACCACCGCGCCGCCGATCGCGGCCGCCGCCGGCAGCCACAGTGCCGCGACCGCGAGGGCCGCGGACAGTCCGACCGCCGGCGTCGCCCAGCGCAGCACGACCCGCCACGGGTCGCCGTAGCGGCGCGCTATGACCGCGTTCGTCAGGTAGAACAGCGCGATCCCGCCGCCGAGCGACACCGCCAGCGCCGGCGGCAGCGGCTCGCCCGGGTGCGCGATCCCCTCGGCGAGCGCGCCGGACAGCGCCGTGACCCCGGCCAGCAGCAGGAACGGCAGGAACGCGACCGTGTCCCGGATCGTGCGCACGTCGCCCGCCTCCAGCAGTCGCTGCAGCCCGCTCGCCATCACGTCGACGCCGTAGAGGAAGAACGACCACGCCAGCCCGGCGGTCAGCAGCAGCCCGAGCACGCCGACGAGCCCGGCGGCGAGCGTCCAGGCGCCGGACACCGCGTCCACGATGCTCAGCACCGACTCGCCCAGCACGATGATGACGAGCAGCCCGAACCGCTCGGACAGGTGCTCGACGTTCAGCCGGTCGAGTGCGATCGCCGCCCAGCTGCCGGAGGTCGCGGTCAGCAGCACGACCTCCAGGACGATCGCGACCGCCCACAGCGCGTAGTCCGCCGGGGCGGGGAGGGAGATCGACACCAGCCAGAGCGCGGCGGTCAGCCCGTTGTAGACGAGGATGCGCACTCGCGAGGCCGTCCCGTTCGACCAGGAGAAGCCGATCCACACCACCAGCAGCAGCACCCGAAGCAGCGCGTTGCCGGCCGCGAACAGCCACGCCCGGTCGCCGACCGCCTCCGGCGCCGCGACCGCGAGCGCCCCGACGGCGAACATCGCGATCAGCATGACGACCGACAGCCGCCGGGCGCTCAGCTGCGGCGACACGTCCACGACGAAGGTCAGGTTGACCCACGACCACCAGACCGACGCGAACAGGGCGACGAAGATGGCGAGCGTCCCGAACGACGGCGCGGTGTGGAGCCCGTGCGCGAGCTGCCCGACCAGCGCGACGAACACGAGATCGAAGAACAGCTCCATCCAGTGCGCCCGCGACGGGTCCCGGTCCCCGGCGACGGGGAGGCGCGGGAGGGAGGCGGCCATAGCGCGAGCGTAGCGCCGGGCGGCGTCGCGCGTCAGTGGCCGAGGCGCGTTCCACTAATGCAAGCATTGACATCTGGAATTGCAAATTGATCTCATGGAATCGCGTGATCGCCGATCACCTGACTCGAAGGGGAGAGCAGATGCCATTTGCAACTCGCGTGAAGTCGCGCGTCATCATGAGCACCGGAGCCATCGGGGTGGCGGTGCTGATGAGCATCACCACGTCGCTGCCGGCCACGGCCGATGCCACGCACGTCGTTGTTCCCGTGGTGGAGAAGTCCGCCGACGCTTCGCGGGCGACGCTGGTGGACCTTCACGCCGAGGCGCAAACGTGGGAGGCGCTCGGCGCCGAGCAGGCCGGCACGCTTCTCTCGGACGCCTTCGCGGGTCCGGTGACGGTCATGGGCGGCCTTCGACTCGACCCTGATCGCGCAATCGCGTGGCAGGCCGACGAATCCACGCGCATTCTGCGGGTGCCGGCTGCGGCAGGCGAGGGAGTGACGGAGCAGTCCTCGGTGTCCGTCATGTTCAATCCGGCCGGTGACGTGGTCGGATTCACGCAGATGACGTTCACGCCTGTGGACGACCGCTCGGGCCGTGTCCAGTCCTGGATCGACGGGGTCCCGAGCGTCGATCAGGTCGTCGTCGCCCAGACCGACCCGGAGCCCACTCCCGATCAGTTGCGGAACCGGGCCTACAAAAAGGGAGACTGGTGGGGCAATTTCAACCAGTGTCTCTCGAACGCCGGGATTGCAGCCTGGGTGATCACGGGCATTTCGCTCGCCTGCGCCGCCGTGTGCGTGGTGACCGCCGGGCTCGGCTGCATCGCCTGCCTGGGCGCGGCATCCGCGGGATTCAGCGGAACGGTGAGCTTCTGCATCACCACCGCGAATCTGAACTCGTGAGGCGCTCGCCACGCCGAGCATCGGGATCCGTTCCCGTGGCGGTGCTCTGCGTGCTGGCCGCGGGCATGCTTGCCGTCGGGCAAGCGCCTGCTCTGGCATCGATGGCGGCCGTCTTCTGGCTTGGCGGTCTCGTCCTCATGACGGTGGCCCTGGTCATCGGTCTCGCCCGCCGCCGGCGGTCACGGGACAGTCGAGGCTGACTGACGGCATGGTGGTCAGCTCCTCCGACTCGCCCGCCGCCGGCGGTCACGGGACAGTCGAGGCTGACTGACGGCATGGTGGTCAGCTCCTCCGACGCCACCCGCGGGATCCGGCCGCTCATCCGCGCCGGCCGGCCGCGAGGAAGCCGTCGACCGCCGCCCGCACGCGCTCGTCGTCGGCGTATCCGCTGAGCGTGATCCCGTCGAGCGCGCTCCAGGCGGCCTGGGTGCCGAGCGCGGCGGCCCGGTCTCGATCGGCGCGGAGGCGGTTCGCCCGCACGAGGAGCGCCGCGACGGCGAGCGCGACGGCCAGCACCACGACGATGGAGGCGAGGACGACGACGATGGTGGTGCTCATCGCGGGCCTCCCGGCGCGGGCGGCGCGGGCGGGGTGCTAAGCGCGAGCAGTTCGGCGAGGAGCCCCTGCGCGAGCACGAACGTCCGCTGCGCCCGCCGGGCGAGCAGGTAGAACACGCCCCCGCTGGCCATCGTGACCGTCCCGGCGACGAGCACCCACAGCCACGCGGCGACCGGCACCGGATTCACCGCCGGGTTCGACTGCAACACCGGCACCACGAGCGACAGGATCACCCCGGACCCCGCCGCGGCCAGCGCCTTCGCCAGCGTCAGCGTGTGCTCGTAGCGCCAGGTGAGCGCCACCGTGAGCCCGTCCACCGCCGCGCGGTCGTCCAGCCGCGCGAGGGCCATCAGGTCCCCGACCGTCAACTCCGACGCGATCCCTCCCGCCATGCCCCCGAGCGTATCGACTCCCGCCGCACCACGCACCAGCGCCGACATTCCGCACGAATGTCGCGTCTCGCCGCCGCTTTCGCGACATTCGGCACGAATGTCCGGTCAGCGGAGGTCGTGGTCCTCGAACACCAGCGACGTCTTGGTGTCCCGCACCGACGGGATGCTGGTCAGCTCCTCCAGCACGACCCGGCGCAGGTCCTCGTTGTCGCGCGCCCTCACCAGCAGGATGACGTCGAAGTCGCCGCCGACCAGCGCGAAGTGCTCCACCTCCGGGATGGCGCGCAGCCGGGCGCGGAGGTCGTGCCAGGCCGCCTGCTCCACGCGCATCGTCACGTAGGCCGACGACGCGCGGCCCGAGCGGCGCGGGTCAACCTTCGCCGTGAAGCCCGTGATGACGCCCTCCTCGACCAGTCGGGAGACGCGGGCGTAGGCGTTGGCGCGCGAGACGTGCGCCGCCTCCGCGACGGCGGTGATGGAGGCGCGGCCGTCGGCGCGCAGCGCGTCCACGATGCGGGTGTCGATGTCGTCCATGATGGGAGACAGTTTGACATCCATTCGGCCGTTGCGCACCCGTTCGTCTCGAAAGTTCCCTACACGTGGCAAAGCGGGTCCAGCGAAGTCATCCTGATGATCAGCGACGTCTTTCGAAGGAGAACAGATGCACGCCGACGATCTGATGCCGGGCGACACCCCGTTGCGGCTCATCGACGAGCAGGGCTCGGGCCACCCGCACGAGCACTACGCGTTCCCGACCACCGAGCAGCTGCGTGACGGCTACGGCCGCCTCGTGCTGGGCAGGCGGCTCAACGACCAGGCCGACGCCCTGGTGCGCCAGGGCAAGCTGGCAGTGTACCCGTCCTCCCACGGCCAGGAGGCCTGCGAGGTCGCCGCGGCGATGGTGCTCGGCGAGCAGGACTGGCTGTTCCCCACCTACCGGGACTCGGTCGCTGTCGTCTCCCGGGGCGTCGACCCGTTCGAGGCGTTCCTGCTGCTGCGCGGTGACTGGCACTCCGGCTACGACCCGAACGAGTACCGCGTCGCGCCGCAGGCGACCCCGCTCGCCACCCAACTCCTGCACGCGGTCGGCTTCGCCCACGCGGCCAGGATGCGCGGCGAGGACACCGTGGTCGTCGCGCTGTGCGGCGACGGCGCCACCAGCGAGGGCGACTTCCACGAGGCGCTCAACTTCGCGGCCGTGTTCCACCTCCCCGTCGTCTTCCTGGTCCAGAACAACGGCTACGCGATCTCCGTGCCGCTCAGCCGGCAGACCGCCGCGCCGAGCCTGGCGCACAAGGGCGTCGGCTACGGGATGCGCGGGCGCCTGGTCGACGGCAACGACCTCGCCGCGCTGCTCGCGGTGCTGGGGGAGGCCGTCACCGAGGCCCGGGAGGGCGGCGGCCCCACGCTGGTGGAGGCGCTCACCTACCGGATGAAGTCGCACACGAACGCCGACGACGCCACCCGCTACCGCACCGCCGCGGAGGTGGAGCCGTGGATCGCCCGCGACCCGCTGCTGCGCCTGCGCACCTGGCTGACGGCCGAAGGCGCGCTGACCGACGACGACGACGCGGAGTTCCGCGCGCACGCCGAGCGCGTCGCCGTCGACCTCCGCACCCGGATCATGGCGGACGCCGAGCCGCAGCCGCTGGACCTGTTCGAGTACGTCTACGCCGAGCCGACGCCGCAGCTCCGCGAGCAGTCCGCGCTGCTCGCGGCCGAGCTCGCCGCCGAGACCCGGGCAGCGCAGTCCCGCACCGAGGAGGTCGCCCGATGACGATCATGCACGACGCCCCCGCCGACCGTCAGCCGGACGACCGTCAGCCGGACGACCGGCAGCCCGACGAGCGGCAGCCCGAGCAGCCTCCCGCGCCCGCCGTCGCCACCATGACGATGGCGCAGGCCCTCAACCGCGCCCTCGCCGACTCCCTCGCGGAGGACCCGGCCGTCCTCGTCTTCGGCGAGGACGTCGGCACCCTGGGCGGCGTCTTCCGCATCACCGACGGCCTGACCAAGCGCTTCGGCGAGCAGCGCTGCTTCGACACCCCGCTGGCTGAGTCCGGCATCGTCGGCACCGCGGTCGGGATGGCGATGAACGGGATGCGCCCGGTCGTCGAGATGCAGTTCGACGCATTCGCCTACCCGGCGTTCGAGCAGATCGTGGACCACGTCGCCAAGATGGGCAACCGCACCCGCGGGAAGGTCCGGCTGCCGATGGTCATCCGCATCCCGTTCGCGGGTGGGATCGGCGGCGTCGAGCACCACTCCGACTCGTCGGAGGCCTACTACGTGCACACCCCCGGCCTGACCGTGGTGTCGCCGGCGACGCCACAGGACGCCTACGGGCTGCTCCGCGCCGCGATCGCCTCCCCGAACCCCGTGGTCTTCATGGAGCCGAAGAAGCTGTACTGGTCGACCGGCGAGGTCGACACGACCGCGCCGCTGCCCGAGCTGGGCCGTGCCCGCGTCGCGCGGGAGGGCACCGACGCGACCCTGATCGCCTACGGCCCGACGGTCCCGGTGGCGCTCGCCGCCGCGGAGGCCGCCGCCGAGGAGGGCCGCAGCCTGGCCGTGATCGACGTGCGGACCCTGACCCCGTTCGACGACGAGACCGTCTGCGCCGCCGTCCGGGCGACCGGCCGCGCCGTGGTCGTGGCGGAGGCGCCGGGCTTCGCCAGCGTCGCCTCCGAGATCGCCGCCCGCGTCTCCGAGCGCTGCTTCCACTATCTGGAGGCGCCGGTGCGCCGGGTGACCGGATTCGACACCCCGTTCGCGCCGCCGAAGCTGGAGCGTTTCTACCTGCCGGGCGTCGACCGCGTGCTCGACGCCGTCGACAGCCTGCAGTGGGAGGACGCATGAAGGTCTTCGAGCTTCCCGACCTGGGCGAGGGACTGGCCGACGCCGAACTGGTGCGCTGGCTGGTCGCGGTCGGCGACACGGTGACCGTGGACCAGCCGATCGCCGAGGTGGAGACCGCCAAGTCGGTCGTCGAGGTGCCGTCGCCGTACGCCGGGGTCGTCGCCGCCTGCCATGGCGAGGAGGGCGAGACCATCATGGTGGGTTCGCCGCTGCTGGAGGTGCGGGAGGACGCCGAGGTGGAGTCGACCGTGGAGTCCGCTGCCGCCGCGGAGGCAGCCGAGCCCGAGCGGGAGCCCGAACCCGTCGCGGCCGGCTCCGGCGCCGTCCTCGTCGGTTACGGCACCACCGACCACGCCACCGCGCGCCGCCGCGGACGCGCCGCCCAGCGCGGCCCGGGCGTGGCCGCCGGCGCGCCGAGCCGCATCGTCCCGGTGTTGTCACCGATCGTCCGCGCGCTCGCGCACACGCATGGGATCGACCTCGCCTCGCTCACTCCGAGCGGCATGGGCGGGGTGGTCACCCGCCGGGATGTGGAGGCGGCGCTCGCCGCTGCCAAGGCCACAGCGCCCGCAACTCCGACACCTGTCACCCGACCGACGCCCGCTGCCGCCGAGCCGGGGACCGACCCCCGCACCGGCCTCGGCATCGCCTCCGTCACCCCGTTCTCCCGCCTGCGCCGCACGGTCGCCGAGACCATGACGCGCAGCCGCTCCGAGATCCCGGAGGCGACCGTCTGGGTCGACGTCGACGCCACCGAGCTGTGGGAGGTCAGGCAGACCCTCGGCAAGTCGGGCAAGCCGCCGTCGCTGCTCGCCTTCATCTCGCGGTTCGCGCTCAGCGCGCTCACGCGGCATCCCGAGCTGGCCGGCCGGGTCACCGTCGACGGCGACGGCATCGAGATGTTCACGGGGTGAACCTCGGCTTCGCCGCCGACACCCCGCGCGGCCTGCTGGTCCCGGTGATCCGCCGCGCCGACCGGTCGAGCGTGCGCGAGCTCGACGCCGAGCTCGGCCGCCTGTCCGCCGCCGCGCGCGACGGCGTGCTGCCGCCCGCGGACCTGACCGGCTCCACCTTCACCGTGAACAACTACGGCAGTCTCGGCGTCGACGGCAGCGCCGCGATCATCAACCACCCGGAGGTCGCCATCCTCGGCATCGGCCGCGTCATCGAGCGCCCGTGGGTGGTCGACGGCGCCGTCGTCGCCCGCCGGATCGTGCAGCTCAGCCTGGTCTTCGACCACCGCGTCACCGACGGCGGAGTGGCCGCCCGGTTCCTGCGCGAGATCGCCGACGCCATCGAGTCGCCGATCGCCTTCCTCGCCGACGAGGCGCCGGGTACGGTGAGGGAATGACCGACAAGCAGAACGAGGCCGAACAGCCCGACGACGCAGACAAGCCGGACGTCGTGGAGCAGGGCGACGACTACGACCTCGAATTCGAGAAGGACGTCGCGCCGGAGGAGAACATCCCCTGGCTCCCGCACCCCTCGCCCTCCGACGGCGAGGCGCCCGCGCCCTGAGCCTCTTTTCGGCCCCCTAGGCTTGGGGGAGTGACGTCCCGCTCCTTCCCCCTCTGGCTCGCGCTCGTCTGCGCGATCTTCTGCGGGGCCGGCGTGGCCCTGCAGTCGCGCATCAACGGCGAGCTGGGGCAGCGACTGGGCGACGGGGTCACCGCCGCCGTCATCTCCTTCGGCTCCGGGCTCGTGATCCTCCTCGTCGCGATGGCCGTCGCCTCCGCCGGGCGCCGAGGCTTCGGCCGGGTCGTCGCCGCACTGCGCACGCGCGAGCTGGCCTGGTGGTACGTCGCCGGGGGCTGCGCGGGCGCGTTCCTGGTGCTGTCGCAGGGTGTCGCCGCCGCGGTGCTCGGCGTCGCGCTGTTCACGGTCGCGGTCGTGGCCGGTCAGACCGTCAGCGGCCTGGTCCTCGACCGCATCGGCCTCGGCCCGGGAGGCCGCCGCCCGATCACGCCGGCGCGGCTCGCGGGCGCCCTGATCGCCCTCGGGGCGGTGACCTGGGCGGTGTCCGCGCAGCTCGGCGGCCCCGTGCCGATCTGGCTGATGCTGCTGCCGCTGATCGCGGGCCTCGGTCTCGGCTGGCAGCAGGCCGTCAACGGCCAGGTGCGGGTGGTCGCCGACAGCGCCCTGACCGCGACCTTCATCAACTTCGTGGTCGGGACGACCGTGCTCCTGGTGGTCATGGCCGTCGACTGGAGCCTGCGCGGCCTCCCGAAGCCGCTGCCGTCCGAGCCGTGGCTGTACCTCGGCGGCGCTATCGGCTGCGTGTTCATCGCGGCCGCCGCGCTGCTCGTCCGGATCACGGGCGTGCTGCTGCTCGGCCTCGCCACCGTCGCCGGTCAGCTGGTGACCGCGCTCCTGCTCGACGTGCTCGCGCCGAGCTCGCCCGCGCCGGTGGCGTTCTCCACGGTCGCCGGAACGCTGCTCGCCCTCGTCGCGGTCGCCGTGGCGAGCATCCGTTGGGGACGCCGGCCGCAACCGAACTGACAGAACACGCCGCCCGGCACGTGTGCGAGGCGGCATGTCCTGTCAGGTAGTTCGTCAGTCGAGCGTCGTGAGGAAGCGCTCGGGGTCGATGGAGGTGCGGTGGCCCTCCCGGCCGTCGTCGGGCACTCCGCCGACGTAGAGCCAGCCGAGGAGCCGCTCGTTCTTCGCGAGGCCGTGCATCCGGCGCACAGCCTTCGACCGGGTGTGGTGGCCGGTGCGCCACATCACGCCCCAGCCCGCGTCGTCGAGCAGCAGGCTCAGGAGGTGCGCGACGCCCGCGGCGACCGCGTCCTGCTCCCAGCCCGGCACCTTCTCGCTCTTCGTGCGCACCGCGACGATCGCGAGCAGCAGCGACGAGCGCAGCGGTTTGGCCGCCAGCTTCTCGGCCTCCTCGCCCGTCGCCGTGGCGTCCTTGACGAACGCGCGGCCCAGCCGGACGCGCGCGTCGCCGCGCAGCTCGATGATCCGCCACGGGTGCAGCGCCGAGTGGTCGGCGACGCGGCCCGCGGCGGCCACGAGCGGCAGCAACTCCTCGTGCGTCGGCGCCGCCGGGGTCACACGCGAGTACGACCGGCGCGCGGCGACCCGCTCGACCAGCTCGGACATCAGGCCTCTGGCGAGAAGTTCAGCGAGATCGAGTTCATGCAGTAACGGTCGCCGGTCGGGGTGCCGAAGCCGTCCGGGAACACATGGCCCAGGTGCGAGCCGCAGTTCGCGCAGCGCACCTCGGTGCGCACCATGCCCAGGCTGTCGTCCTCCAGAAGCTGCACGGCCTCCGGCCGGATCGACTCGTAGAAGCTGGGCCAGCCGCAGCCGCTGTCGAACTTGGTGCCCGACTTGAACAGCTCGGCTCCGCAGGCGGCGCAGGTGTAGAGGCCCGCGCGGCCCTCGTCCAGCAGCTCACCGGTCCACGGCCGCTCCGTGCCCGCCTCGCGCAGCACCGAGTACTGCTCCGGGCTGAGCTCGCGGCGCCACTCCTCGTCGGTCTTCTCGACTCCGTACGTGCCCTGCGCGGTCTCGTCGTGCGATGCGCTCATCGTGCGTTCCTTTCGTCGTCCGTCCCCAGCCTAAACGGCGTCGCCTGTGCGCCTGTTCCCTGTTCCGGCCTGCGACGTGCCGGGCAAAAACGGGTAACGCACAGGACAGCGCCCCTAGGATGAGGCGCGAGCGCGGGGAAGGGCTGACTCGAAGACGGTGAGGGGAGGCGGTGCACGTGGCGGAGGCTGCGGACCACCGGATCCCCGCGCCGGACGCGACCGGCCTGACCGACCGTGAGGCGGCCATCCTCGCGTTCGAGCGTCAGTGGTGGCGGCATGCCGGCGCCAAGGAGCAGGCCATCCGCGAGGAGTTCGGTCTCTCCGCCGCCCGGTACTATCAACTCCTCGGAGCGCTGATCGACCGGCCGGAGGCGCTCAAGCACGACCCGATGCTCGTCAAGCGCCTGCTCCGGCTGCGCGAGACCCGGCTGGCAGCACGGCGATCCCGGACACTCCCGTCCGGCGACTGACACCGCGAGGAAATACCTGTAGATGGCAGAGAAGTACCCGAGAGACCGGTTCGACGACATCCCGGACGGTCTGCAGCGCGTCGGTGCGCACCGGGCTCCCCGTCCGAAGGGCCGCGGCTGGATCGCGGTCGGCTGGGCCGCGCTCGCCGTCGTCGTCCTCGTGGCAGCGGGTATCTTCGGGCTCTCACTGGTGAGCGGCTCTATCTCCTTCCACGGCTCCACGAACTCCCCGACCGGGACCCCGACGCCGACCGCGACGCCCACGCCGACGATCGTCCCGACCGTCGACCCGTCGCTGACGGTGAACGTGCTGAACGGCACCACGACCTCGGGCCTCGGCGGCAAGGTCGGCGACACCCTGACCAAGGCGGGCTGGAAGGTCGGCGCCGTCGCGAACGCCGACAAGCAGGACCTCACGCAGACGATCGTGTACTACTCCGACGCCAAGAACCAGGCTGCGGCGCTCGGGGTGGCGCAGTCGCTGCCCGGCGCGACCATCGCGCTCACGCAGGACTTCGCGGCGAGCGGCGCCGACCTGACCGTGGTCGTCGGCAGCGACTACACGGGCTGACACCGGCGTCGTTCCGCGCGTGTACGCGCGCTCATCCCTTTGTTTCACGCGTGTTTAACTTTCGGCCGATTTGGTAACGGATTGGCCAAAAGACTGGCGGAAACGGCTATTGCAAGCATTAGGATCGGGAGTCAACGCGCGGCGCTGGACCACGCGAGCGACACAGCAATGGGAGTAATGCATGGCGAACGGGACCGTGAAGTGGTTCAACGCTGAAAAGGGCTACGGATTCATCACCGTCGAGGGTGGGGGACAGGACGTTTTCGTTCATTACTCCGCGATCGACATGAACGGCTACAAGGTTCTCGAAGAGGGCCAGCAGGTGCAGTTCGAGGTCGGCTCGGGCAACAAGGGCCCGCAGGCCGAGTCGGTGCGTCCGCTGTAGTACGCAGCGATCGGCAAAGACCATATAAGAGGAGCGCCGCCCTTCGGGGCGGCGCTCCTTTGTCTGTGTCCGCCGTCGGCGCACAGGTCGCCTTGCACTCCCGTGGCGCGAGTGCCAGAATCGCTTTAGCACTCCGCCTGATCGAGTGCTAACACACCGAATCTTTCGCAGACGTCCGGGAGGGACGAGAAACACATGGCAAAGATCATTGCTTTCGACGAGGAAGCCCGTCGCGGCCTCGAGCGCGGCCTCAACATCCTGGCCGACACCGTCAAGGTGACGCTGGGCCCGCGCGGTCGCAACGTCGTCCTCGAGAAGAAGTGGGGCGCTCCCACCATCACGAACGACGGCGTCTCCATCGCGAAGGAGATCGAGCTCGACGACCCGTACGAGAAGATCGGCGCGGAGCTCGTCAAGGAGGTCGCCAAGAAGACCGACGACGTCGCGGGCGACGGCACCACCACCGCGACCGTGCTCGCTCAGGCGCTCGTCAAGGAGGGCCTCCGCAACGTGGCCGCCGGCGCCGACCCCATCACTCTGAAGCGCGGCATCGAGAAGGCCGTCGCGGCCGTGACCGAGGAGCTCATCTCCAGCGCCAAGGAGGTCGAGACCAAGGCCGAGATCGCCGCGACCGCGTCCATCTCCGCCGGCGACACCACCATCGGCGAGATCATCGCCGAGGCCATCGACAAGGTCGGCAAGGAGGGCGTCGTCACCGTCGAGGAGTCGAACACCTTCGGCACCGAGCTCGAGCTGACCGAGGGCATGCGCTTCGACAAGGGCTTCCTGTCGCAGTACTTCGTCACCGACCAGGACCGCCAGGAGGCGGTGTTCGAGGACACCTACATCCTCATCGCCAACCAGAAGATCTCCTCGATCAAGGACCTGCTCCCGATCGTCGACAAGGTGATCCAGGCCAACAAGCAGCTCGTCATCATCGCCGAGGACGTCGACGGGGAGGCCCTGGCCACCCTGATCGTCAACAAGATCCGCGGCATCTTCAAGTCCGTCGCCGTCAAGGCCCCGGGCTTCGGCGACCGTCGCAAGGCCATGCTGCAGGACATCGCGATCCTCACCGGTGGCCAGGTCATCTCCGAGGAGGTCGGCCTCAAGCTCGAGAACGTCACCCTCGACCTGCTCGGCCAGGCCCGCAAGGTCGTCATCACCAAGGACGAGACCACCATCGTCGAGGGCGCGGGCGACCCCGACGCCATCGCCGGCCGTGTGGCCCAGATCCGCGGCGAGATCGAGAACACCGACTCGGACTACGACCGTGAGAAGCTCCAGGAGCGTCTCGCGAAGCTCGCCGGCGGCGTCGCCGTCATCAAGGCGGGCGCGGCCACCGAGGTCGAGCTCAAGGAGCGCAAGCACCGCATCGAGGACGCCGTCCGCAACGCGAAGGCCGCCGTCGAGGAGGGCATCGTCGCCGGTGGTGGCGTGGCCCTCATCCAGGCCGGCAAGACCGCCTTCGAGAAGCTGTCGCTCACGGGCGACGAGGCGACCGGTGCGAACATCGTCCGCGTCGCCATCGAGGCGCCGCTGAAGCAGATCGCCATCAACGCGGGCCTCGAGGCCGGCGTCGTGGTGGCCAAGGTGCGCGAGCTCCCCGTGGGTCACGGCCTCAACGCCGCGACCGGCGAGTACGTCGACATGCTGGCCTCCGGCATCAACGACCCGGTGAAGGTCACCCGCTCGGCGCTGCAGAACGCCGCGTCCATCGCGGGCCTGTTCCTCACCACCGAGGCCGTCGTCGCCGACAAGCCCGAGAAGAACGCCGCCCCGGTCGGCGACCCGGGCGCCGGCATGGACTTCTGAGTCCGTCCGACACGCAGTAGAGAGGGCGTCTCCCGTTCGCGGGAGGCGCCCTCTTCGCTGTTCGCGGGGTGGTCGACGCGCGGCTCCTCGCCGAGCGACGGGAATGCGCGGCCTGGATGTTATATTCATGCGACGGTTCTCAGCTGGAGACCGATTCCGTCGTGAGGGAACGCTTGTGATGATGGTCCGTCGAGCCGCTGTCGTCAGTGCCCTCGCCGTCCTGCTTCTCGCCGGCTGCACGCAGCCCCCGGCGTCGCACACATCCGTGCCCGCTGCGACGACCGACCGCCCGGTCGCCGCAGCGACACCGGCCCCAGTGCGAACGGGACCGGTCGCCTGCGCGGATCTCGCGCGGCCCGAGACCGTCGCCGCGCTCGTCGGCGGGGAGGGGACGCTCCAGCCCCTCGCCCATCTGCAACCGGGCTTCTCGCCCGCCGGCTCTCCGTTCGGGATCGTCAACGCGAACGGCACCGTGTGCGGGTGGGGCGGCATGAGCGTCCTGACGGCGGATCACCAGGGCGACCCTCAGGTCTTCCTCCAGATCGTTCCCGGTCTGGGTACCGAGTGGGCGGCGCTCGCCTCGACGACCGCCCCGTCGGCCGGCAGCCATTACGACGGGGGCGTCTCCCTCGGCGGGTCGTGCCGCTCCGGCTACTGCTCGACGAACGTCCTCGTCCGAGGTGCGTGGCTCTCGGTGGACGCACGGGCCCTCGGCCGTGCGTCGTTCACCGAGCAGGCGTTCCACGACTTCGTGCAAGGGGTCGTGACCCGCTATCTCGCGGTCCCCGCCCCGACGCCGGTCGCGACGCACGCGCTGCGCGCCTGCACCGAGCCTCGGCTCGCACAGGCCCTGACCGGTTCGTTCGGGAGCGCAGCACCGATGGATCAGGGGCGGGCGGCATTCGATCTCGGCCTGGCGTTGAGCGGCGCCGGTCTGTCGACGTCCTGCGGCTTCGACGACCCGCAGAACGTCCGCAGGCTCGGTGGCACGGTCGCGGTGCTGGACGAAGTCGATCCTGGCTTGTTCGCGCTCTACCGCCAGGCCGTCGACCAGCCCGAGGCGACACCCATCGACGTGTCCGGGCTGCCGGGCACGGCGACGGGCCTCATCGAGCCGACCGCGGACTCGACGCGGATCGTCGTGGATGTCCTGGACGGGAAGACGTGGCTGCAGGTCTCTACGTACCAGACGAACGACACGGCCGCGGTGAGGTCGTTCGCCGCGAAGCTGATCGCGAGCGGCTGGATCGGCTGAGCCGCCGCGAGGTCGGGCGGCGTCTGCCCGCCGGAAACCTGAGCGCGCCCGACACGCGGGAGCGGGCGTCTCCCGTTCGCGGGAGGCGCCCGCTTCGCTGTTATCGTCGTCACGATCGAGGCGGAGGCAGAGCATGGCGGCGAAACGGTGGTCCCGGGCGGCGGCGGTCGCCGGCCTGACTGCCGCGCTGCTCTGCCTCTCGGGATGCCAGGCGCTCGGTCTGCCCGGCGCAGCGCCGACGACCCCGCACCCGACCTCCGCGCCCGCCGACGTCGCGCCACCGCTCGACTGCGCCGCCTTCACCGCGACGCCGGCCGTGGAAGCCCTGCTCGGCGCCGCCGCACCGCTGGCGACGACCCCGGCGGACGCGCTCGCGACGCCGGCCGGACGCGGGCCGTTCGGCGCCCAGGCGGCGGGAGGCGGCTGGTGCCGCTGGGGCGACGACCCCGCCGCGTCTCCCGCGGCCACTGCGGCGCCGGTGCACCTGCTCTCCGTGCAGCTCCTGCCGCGCGCGACGGCGAGCTGGCAGTGGCAGGCCCAGCAGTACGCCCAGACCGCGGCGACGGGCGCGCACTACGACGGCGGCGAGTCCCGCGGCGGCGACTGCGGCCGGGCGGCGTCAGGGGCGGGGAGCACCTGCCACACGAATGTGCTGGTCGGCGGCTCCTGGCTGGCGGTCGACGCCGTGAGCAGCACCTCGGCCATCGACGAGAAGGCGTTCCACGCGCTCGTCCAGTCCTTCGTTCCGACCGCCGCCGCGATCGACGCGCGCGCCACCACGCCCGCTCCGGTGAAGCCGCTGCCCTGCGGCGACGCCGCCTGGCTGAAGGCCGTCGCCGGCGTCTACGGGCCGACCTCGGTCGCCGTCCTCGCCCCCGCCCCGACCTTCGGACTACCGAACGCGCTCGTCGGGGATCCGCGCGTGGCGGTCTGCGCGTACCGCGCGGCCTCGGGAGACTCGACCCTGATCGGCACCGTCTCCATCCTCCGCGGCGCGTCCGCCGCGTACGCGACCTATCACGGCCTCGTGGTCAGCCGGGATCCGGACGCCAGCGGCGGCACGATCCAGCTCGGCAGCACCGAGCTCGCCACGCTCGTCCGCCACACCGACGCGTCCGGGTCGGCGCCTGCCGAGACGGTGATCGACGCCCTCGTCGGAGACGCCTGGATCCAGTTCGCCGCGGTGACGGGCTCCGACGACCAGGCGGCCTCGGTCGTGCAGTGGGTGGCCGGCCGGCTCTGACGCGGGCCGGCCCGAGTTGGATGCTATCTTCATGTGAAGGCGCTCAGGTTGAGGCCGGTTCGGTATGGGGGAACGCCTGTGGGCATCATTCAGCGCGTCGTGTGCGTGTGCGCCGCGATCGTGACCGTCACGGCCGCGCTGTCGGGGTGCGCGGGGCCGGGCTCCCGCGGAGAGGTATCGCAGGATCGCCCGATCACCTCGCCCGCGCCCACGCCCGCCGGGTCGATGGCCCTCGACTGCGATCGGCTGATCGCACCGGCGGACCTCGCCGGTCTGCTCGGCCCGGAGGCGACCGCATCCGGCTCGACCTCGGAGCAGGGGCTCGCGGCGCTGGTCGACCTCGACAGAGCCGCTGCGCGCGGGCCGTTGGCACTGATCGCCGTCGGAGGCGCGGAATGCCTGTGGACGCACGGCGACAGCCGGCTGACCGTCCGGGTGCTCCCGCACGCAGCGGACTCGTGGGCGGCACTCGCCGACGACTACGCGCAGGCGGCAACGCCGGGAGCCGCCTACACGGGCGGTGAGTCCCGCGGCGGTGACTGCGTCGTCTCCGAGGGTGGTGGGATGTCCTGTCACACCAGCGTCCTGGTCGGCGAGGCGTGGCTCGCCGTCGAGGTGTCCTCGGTGAGCGCCCAGGGTGCGACCGAGGCGTCGTTCCACGATGCCGTCCAGCGGATGCTGCCGACGGCCTCCGCTCCCGCGGCCTCCGCTCCCGCGGCGGCGACCGGGCGCGTGCCGGCCTGCGGCGCCGAGGACCTGCGACGGCAGCAGGAGCAGGCCTTCGGCCGTCCCGCCATCACGAACATGGGCGTGGAGGAGACATTCCGGATCGAGGCGGCCGTCCTCCGGGCCGGAGCGACCGGCCTCTGCCAGTTCCAGCCGAGCGCCGACGGCTCGGGAGGCTGGTTCAGCGACACGTCCGTGCTCCGGCGTGCGTCGAGCGTCTTCGAGGCGCACACCACAGCGGCCCGCGCGGCCGATCCCGCGGCGACCACTCGCACGATCACGGTCGGGGGCCGCTCCATCCCGGTGCTCCTCTGGCACCGCACCTTCGACATCACCCCGCTGACGACCGCCGACGCGCTCATCGACGGAACGTGGCTCCAATACCGTACGGTCGATCCGGACGACGACGGCGCCGTGGCGATGATGGCCTGGCTGGCCGGCAGGATCTGACGGCAGCGCGGGAAGCGAGCGGCCTGCTCGGCTGAGGCGGCTGCGCCGTCAGGCGCCCGTCCGCAGCGGCAGAGCGCCGGCCGGCGCCAGCGGCAGCGACACCCGGAAGGTCGCGCCGCCGCCGTCGGTCTCCACGACCTCCACGGTGCCGTGGTGCGCCGCCACGATCGAGGAGACGATCGCCAGGCCCAGGCCGCTGCCGCCGGTCTCGCGCGCGCGGGAGGTGTCGGCGCGCCAGAAGCGCTGGAAGATCTTGTCGCGGATCTGCGGCGGGATGCCGTCTCCGTGGTCGCGCACTTCGAGCACCGCGCGGTCGGCACGGTGGTCGACCTGCACCGCGATCTCGATCGGGCTGTCCTCCGGGGTGTAGCGGAGGGCGTTGCCCATCAGGTTGGTGACGACCTGGCGGAGCTTGTTCTCCTCCGCCATCACGATCGCGGGCTCGGCCGGGGGAGCCGCGAGGACGACCTTCTCGGCGGTCGTGACCGCGATCGGCCCCGTGCTGCCCCGGCGTCCGCGGCCGCTGCGGCGCAGCCGGGCCAGCGCCGAGCCGGCGAAGGCGATCGGGCCGGTGGCGCCCGGCGGCCGGGACAGGTCGTCCGGGAGGGCCATCGGCACGGTGTCCAGTCCGGGCTCGGCCGGGTCGCTCTCCACCGGTGCCGGAACCGGCGCGGGCGTCAGCACCGTCACCCGGCGGCCGGGGGCGCCGGCCATCGCGTCCATCGCGGCGTCCTGCGCGATGCGCACGAGGTCGACCGGGTGGAGGTCGAGGGGCTTCGTCTCGTCGAGACGCGCCAGCTCCAGGAGGTCTTCGACCAGGAGGCCCATGCGGATGGCCTCCTTCTCGATGCGCTCCATAGCCTGGGCGACGTCCTCCGGCGTCTGCAGCGCGCCCATCCGGTACAGCTCGGCGTAGCCGCGCACCGACACCAGTGGCGTGCGGAGCTCGTGGGAGGCGTCGCCGACGAACCGGCGCATCTGGTCGATCGTGCGCGCGCGGTCGTTGAAGGCCCGGTCGATGCGGTTCAGCATCGTGTTGAGCGAGCGGTTGAGCCGGCCGACCTCGGTGTTCGGGGTCGCGCCGCCGAGGCGCTGGCTGAAGTCGCCGTCGGCGATGGCTGCGGCCGTCTGCTCGACCTCCCGTAGCGGGGAGAACGTCGTCGTCACCAGCATCCGGGTGAGGCCGGCGCCGACGATGATGACGATGACGCCGAAGCCCAGGAAGATCGCGAGGAAGCTCGCCATCACGGTGTCGATCTGGCTCGTCGTGGTGGCGACGATCGCGGTCGCGAGCTCACCGGTCTGGGCGAACGTCTGCGTCGTCACGAGCGCGCGGTAGGCCGTGTGCCCGTCGTTGCTGAGGATGGTGACCCCGCCGGGCCCCAGGGCCTTGGCGTCCGTCAGGCTGAGCTTCTCGGGGATGGCCGGCCGGTGGGCGAACGGGATGTTGCTCCAGTTCGTCTTCACCAGGTTGCCGCTGGCGTCGTACAGCGCCGCGAAGTAGTCGGACGGGCTGGAGTCGGTCGCGATCTTGTCCTTGTCCGACGACGAGCCGAACAGGTACGTGTTGACGTACGTGGCCCCCGACGCGGCCGACAGCTGTGCGTCGAGCTGGTCGATCAGCACCGGCTTCAGCATCGACATCGTCCCGATGCCGGTCACCAGCAGCCCGAGCGTCAGCATGAGCACGGTCACCCCGGTGATCTTGGTCCGGAGGGAGATCGCGTTCCAGCGGTCGAGCAGGCGTGAGTGCATCAGGCCGCCAGTCTATGCAGACGGTGCTGAGCCGAGGATGTGAGCGCCGGTCACGCCTTCGCGGCCTTGAGCATGTACCCGAAGCCGCGCTTGGTCTGGATGAGCGGCTCGCTGGAGTGCGCGTCCACCTTGCGGCGCAGGTAGGAGATGTACGACTCCACGATGCCCGCGTCGCCATTGAAGTCGTACTCCCAGACGTGGTCGAGGATCTGCGCCTTCGACAGCACGCGGTTGGGGTTGAGCATCAGGTAGCGCAGCAGCTTGAACTCGGTCGGGCTGAGCTCGATCGGGGTGTCGCCCACGTAGACCTCGTGGGTGTCCTGGTCCATCGTGAGCTCGCCGGCGCGGATGACGGCGTCCTCGTCGGCCTGCATCGTGCGGCGCAGGATGGCCTTGATGCGGGCGACGATCTCGTCGAGGCTGAACGGCTTGGTGACGTAGTCGTCGCCGCCGACCGTGAGGCCGGTGATCTTGTCCTCGGTGTCGTCCTTGGCGGTGAGGAACAGGATGGGCGCGGTGTAGCCGGCGCCGCGGAGCCGCTTGGTGACGCCGAACCCGTTCATGTCCGGGAGCATGACGTCGAGGATGATGAGGTCTGGCTCCTCTTCGAGGACCGCGGAGATCGCCTGGGCTCCGTTGCCGACCGCGCGCACGGCGAAGCCGGCGAAACGGAGGCTGGTGGTGAGGAGATCGCGGATGTTCGGCTCGTCGTCGACGATGAGAATGCGGGGTCCTGCGTTCATGCGAAACAGTATCTGCGCGTCCGCTGAATTCTGCCTGTGAGCAGACGGTGCGCGGTGAGTGTAAGGGGCTGGCGCAGGCAGTGTGAACAGTGGATGCTGAGGAGACCAGCGATCGGAGCACTATGTCCAATCCCACTGTGGTCATCGTCGGAGCCGGTCTCGCCGGGGCGACGACCGCCGCCGAGCTGCGCTCCCGGGGCTTCGCGGGCCGCATCATGCTGCTCGGCGCGGAGGAGCACCATCCCTACATCCGCCCGCCGCTCTCCAAGGAGTACCTGAAGGGCGACTCCGCCCTGGACGACGCGTACGTGCAGCCCGCGGACTGGTACGCGGAGAACGACGTGGAGTTCCTCCCGGGGACCACGGCCGGGTCGTTCGACCCGGTGGCGCACGAGCTGTTCGTCGCCGGCGGCGCCCGGATCACCTACGACAGCCTGGTGCTGGCGACCGGTTCGCACGCCCGCCCGCTCGGCGTCCCCGGCAGCGGCCACGGCGCCGTCTTCTCTCTGAGAACCATCGAGGACTCGCAGTGGCTCCGGGCGGCCCTGGAGGTCGGCTCCCGGCGCGTCGTCGTCGTGGGCTCCGGCTGGATCGGCATGGAGGTCGCCGCCGCGGCCCGCGGCTACGGCAACGACGTGACGGTGGTCGGTCGCGCGCACGTGCCGCTCGCTCCCGCGATCGGGCCGGAACTCGGCGGGGTGTTCGAGCGGCTGCACCGCGACCACGGCGTGGTCTTCCGCAACGCGGCGCAGGTGTCCGCCGTGGAGGGCGGCGACGAGCAGGTGGTCGTCCTGGCGACAGGGGAGCGCATCCCGGCCGACGTGGTGGTCGCCGGCGTCGGGGCCGCTCCGAACACGCAGGTGGCCGAGCAGTCCGGCGTCGCGCTCGACAACGGCGTCCCAACCGACGAGGCGATGCGCACCGCGGTGGAGGACGTGTACGCCGTCGGGGACGTGGCGAACCCGCTGCTGCCGGCGATCGGGCAGCGGCTCCGCAACGAGCACTGGGCCAACGCCATCGCCGGCGGGACCGTCGCGGCGAAGGCCATCGCGGGGGAGGACGCAAGCTACGACGACATCCCGTACTTCTACTCCGACCAATACGATCTGGGCATGGAGTACTCCGGCTACGCACCTCTGGCCTCCGGCGCGCGCGTCGTCTTCCGCGGCGACGTGGCGGCGCGCGAGTTCATCGCCTTCTGGCTGCGTGAGGACCGCGTGGTCGCCGGGATGAACGTGAACGTGTGGGACGTGCAGGAGCACATCCAGCGCCTGATCCGCGGCCGGGAGGCCGTCGACCCCGGCCGGCTGACCGACGAGAGCGTGGACCTTGCAGAGCTCTGAGACCCGCACCGCGATGTACCTGCCCCCGCTCCGCGTCCCCGTGCGCACCATCGGCGCGCGCACCTTCGACTTCTCCCGCCGCGTCGCCGTGATGGCCGTGGTGAACCGCACGCCGGACTCCTTCTTCGACCAGGGCCGCACGTTCGCACTCGACGCCGCGGTCGCCGCCTCCTTCGACGCCGTCGCGGCCGGGGCCGACTGGGTGGACATCGGCGGCGCTCCGTTCGCGCCGGGCGCGGCGATCCCGCCCGACGAGGAGGCCGACCGGGTCGTGCCCGTCGTCGCGGAGCTGCGCGCCGGGTCGGACGTCGTGATCTCGGTCGACACCTTCCACGCGTCGGTGGCGGCCAGGGCGATCGCGGCCGGCGCGACGGTCGTCAACGACACCACCGGGCTCAGCGATCCCGACCTCGCGCGCGTCGTCGCGGACAGCGAGGCGACCCTCGTGCTCACCCACAGCCTCGCAGCGCCGCGCACCGTCTACGCGCGGCCGGCGTACGGAGACATCGCGCGGGAGGTCGCGGATTTCCTCCTGGAGCGCATCGACCGCGCGGCCGCGGCCGGGGTCCCGGAGGAGCGCATCATCCTCGACCCGGGGCACGACCTCAACAAGAACACGCTGCACTCGCTGGAGCTCACCCGCCGGCTCTCCGAGATCGCGGACCTCGGCTATCCCACCCTTGCCGCGGTCTCGAACAAGGACTTCATCGGCGAGACGCTCGACGCCCCGCGCTCGGAGCGCCGGGACGGCTCGATCGCCGCCGCGGTCGTCGCGATCGTCAACGGAGCGCGCATCATCCGGATGCACGACGTCGCGGGGTCGGTGGCCGCGGCGCGGATGACGGAGGCCATCCTGGGACTGCGCGAGCCGGCCTACCTGAAGCACAACCGGGGGGACGTCAATGAGTGAGGTCGCGATCGACCGGATCTCCCCGCTCCCGGCGGAGGAGGGGATCGGCGACCAGCGCATCGCGGAGCTGTACTCCGAGGGCGCGGGGAACCCGTGGCTGCGCGTGAACTTCGTGTCCAGCATCGACGGCGCCGCCACCCGGCAGGGCCTCTCCGGCGGGCTCTCGGACGACGCCGACCACCGGGTGTTCGACATCCTGCGCCGGCTCTGCGACGTGGTGCTGGTCGGCGCGGGCACCGTGCGCGCCGAGGGCTACGGCCCGATGCGCGTGGACGAGGTCTCCCAGCGGGCGCGCCGCGACGCCGGGATGACCGCGCACCCGGTCTTCGCGATCGTCTCCGCGAGCCTCGACCTCGACCCGGCGAGCCCGATCTTCCGGGACGCGCCGGAGCGGCCGATCGTCGTCACGACGGAGCTCGCCCGGCGCGACACCCGGGAGGCGCTCACCGAGGCGGCCGACGTCGTGGTCTGCGGCGAGGAGCGCGTCGAGCCCGCCCTGCTGGTGAAGGGGCTGGTCGAGCGCGGGCTGAGTCGCATCCACTGCGAGGGCGGACCGCACCTGTTCGGCGACCTCATCGCGGCCGGGGTCGTGGACGAGCTATGCCTGACCGTCGCCGCGTCGCTGGAGGCCGGGGTCGCCTCCCGCATCTCGGCCGGCGCGTCGCCCATCCTCCCGGCGCGGATGCGGCTCGCCCACGTGCTGCGGTCGGGCGACACGCTGCTGCTGCGGTACGTGAAGCGCGCGTGACCGATCGCGTGCACGTGGACGCGGCGCTGGTCCGGCGGCTGGTCGACGCCCAGTTCCCGGCCTACCGCTCGCTGCCGGTGCGGGACGTGGAGCTGAGCGGCTGGGACAACCGCACGTTCCGGCTCGGCGAGGAGCTCAGCGTTCGCCTCCCCAGCGCGCGCGGCTACGTCGAGCAGGTCGCGAAGGAGCGCGAGTGGCTGCCGCGCCTCGCGCCGCTGCTTCCGCTCCCGATCCCGCAGCCGGTCGCGCAGGGGGCGCCGGCCGACGGCTATCCGTTCGCCTGGTCGATCTACCGGTGGCTGCCGGGCACGCCGCTCGGACTGGCGGACGACGTGGACGCGGTCGCGCTGGCGGCCGAGCTCGGCGCCTTCCTCACGGCGCTCCGGAGTGTGGACCCGACCGGCGGCCCGGCGGCGGGGAGCCACAACTTCCACCGCGGCGCCCCGCCTGGGGCCTACCGGGAGGAGGCGCTCGCTGCGATGTCCGCCGGCGCACCGGACCTGGACCCGCGGCTGGCGCGACGGATCTGGGACGCCGCCGAGGCGTCGGAGTGGGAGCGGCCGGGCGTGTGGCTGCACGGCGACGTGGCCCCCGGTAACCTCCTGGTCCGGAACGGGCGGATCTCCGCCGTCATCGACTTCGGCACCTCCGGGGTCGGCGACCCGGCCTGCGACCTCGTCCCGGCCTGGACGATGTTCGACGGCGACGCCCGGCGCGCCTTCCTCGACGCGATCGGCCTGGACACGGCGACCGAGCAGCGGGCGCGCGCCTGGGCGCTCTGGAAGGCGCTCATCACCGTGCGCGACACCCCCGACGATGCCCCCTCCCGCCGCACCCTCGCCCGCCTCGCGGCCGACCCCGGGGTCTGATCGCCCCCTCCCACCCGCCGAAGGGCACGTAAACGCCCCTAAAACGCGCTTTTAGGGGCGTTTACGTGCCCCTCGGCGACGTTAGGCCGCCGCGAGGGCGTGCGCGTCGAGGATCGTGTACGAGTAGCCCTGCTCCGCGAGGAACCGCTGCCGGTTCTGCGCGAAGTCCTGGTCCACGGTGTCCCGCGAGACGAGCGTGTAGAAGTTCGCCGACAGCCCCGACTGCTTCGGGCGCAGTAGCCGGCCGAGGCGCTGCGCCTCCTCCTGGCGCGACCCGTACGAGCCGGAGACCTGGATGGCGACCGTCGCCTCCGGGAGGTCGACCGAGAAGTTCGCGACCTTGCTGACCACGAGCACCGGCGTCGTCCCCTCGCGGAACTCCTGGTACAGCCGCTCGCGCTCGTCCACGGGCGTCGCGCCCGTCAGCTGCGGCGCGCCGAGCGCCTCAGCCAGCTCGTCGATCTGGTCGAGGTACTGCCCGATCACGAGGATGCGCTCGCCGGCGTGCCTGTCGACGAGCTGCCGGACCACGTCCAGCTTCGCCGGGGCCGTCGCCGCGAGGCGGTAGCGCTCGTCGTCCGCCGCCGCGGCGTAGCTCAGCCGGTCGGACGCCGGCAGGTCGATCCGCACCTCGAAGCATGCGGCGGGGGAGATGAAGCCTTGCGACTCGATCTCCTTCCACGGCGCGTCGAAGCGCTTCGGGCCGATCAGGCTGAACACGTCGCCCTCCCGGCCGTCCTCGCGCACCAACGTCGCGGTCAGGCCCAGGCGGCGGCGCGCCTGCAGCTCGGCCGTCAGCTTGAACACCGGCGCGGGGAGAAGGTGCACCTCGTCGTAGACGACCAGGCCCCAGTCCAGGGCGTCGAGCAGCGCCAGGTGGGCGTACTCGCCTTTCCGCTTGGCGGTGAGGATCTGGTAGGTCGCGATCGTGACCGGCTTGACCTCCTTGACCTGGCCCGAGTACTCGCCGATCTCCTCCGCGGTGAGGGAGGTGCGCTTGATCAGCTCGTCCCGCCACTGCCGCGCCGACACGGTGTTGGTCACGAGGATGAGCGTGGTGGTCTTGGCGGTGGCCATCGCGCCGGCGCCGACCAGGGTCTTGCCCGCGCCGCAGGGGAGCACGACGACTCCCGAGCCGCCGTCGAAGAAGTTGCTGACGGCCTTGCGCTGGTAGTCGCGCAGCGCCCAGTCGCTCTCGTCCAGGTCGATCGGGTGCGGGGTGCCCGGGGTGTAACCGGCCAGGTCCTCCGCCGGCCAGCCCAGCTTGACCAGCTCCTGCTTGAGCTGGCCGCGCGCCCAGGCCTCGACGGCGAACGTCGTCTCGTCGCGGCGCTCCAGCAGCAGCGGGGCGATGCGCTTGGCGGTCGCGACCTCCAGCAGCACGGCCCGGTCGGAGGAGCGCAGCACCAGGGCGCCCTCGTCGTCGCGCTCGATGACCAGCCGGCCGTAGCGGGCGACGGTCTCGGAGACGTCCACGGTCACCGTCTGCGGGATCGGGAACTTGGAGTACTTCTCCAGCGTCCCGAGCATGTCCTCGGCGGTGTGCCCGGCGGCGCGGGCGTTCCACAGGCCGAGCCGCGTGATGCGGTAGGTGTGGATGTGCTCGGGCGCGCGCTCCAGCTCGGCGAAGACGGCGAGGTCGTGCCGGGCGTCCTCGGCCGCGGGATGCGCGACTTCGAGGAGGACGGTGCGGTCGCTCTGGACGATCAGGGGGCCATCGGACATGACCGCTCAGTCTACGCTGCGCAGCCCCTTGACGCTGGAGAGCGGCAGGGTCCGCTCGATGTCGGCGGCCCGGTCGCGCCCGCGCAGGCGTCCTCCGCCGATCCCGGTCGGCTCCAGGAGGTAGTCGACCAGCCGGCCGTCCGGCATCGCGACCTGCACGACCACGGTCTGCCGCGCTCGGACCGCCTGGTCGAGCTGGCGGGCGAGCCACTGCTCACCGGTGTCCTCCTCGGCGGCGTCCGCCGAGCGCAGCCGGGCGACGAGCTCGGCCGCCGGATCGCGCGTCGCCGCGACCGCCGTCCGCTCCGCGATCCTCCTGCGCGGCGGGGTCACCAGCGTGCCGGAGGCGTCCTCGGCGACCACCGGGTAGCGCGCGTCGCTGAGGGCCCAGTACACGACGTCGCGCGGGAACCGGCTGACCAGCGTCCGCTCGTCGGCCCGCAGCAGCCGAAGCGACGACAGCGACTGGTCGACCGCGATCGTGCCGAGCAGCGTGGCGTCCTCGGACCGCACCTCCGCCTTGCCCTCCGTACCCGACGCGGCGTCGCGCACCCGCACCCGGCCGTGGCGCTCGACGGCGTCGGCGATCAGGTAGTCCAGCGGCTGCGGCACCCCGGTGAGCGAGACCGCTGCGAGGAAGTCGTGGATGCTGGCGGCCGTCTCGCCCGCGGTCACCGCGCGGTCGATGGAGGCCGCCGAGAACCGGAAGGTGGACGCCAGCGCCCTGCTCTCCAGGTCCGCCATCGTGCGCAGCCGCGCCTCAACGTCGGGCGCGAGCGGCCCGGGCGAGATGACGGTCAGGTCGTGCTGCAGGTAGACCTGGGACACCTCGGCGGGGAAGTGCGCGACCATCGCGGCGGTCGCCGCCGCGGGGCCGGCCTCCAGGAGCAGGGCTCCCGCGCCGGACGGCGACCGGCCGGCGGTGACGCCCAGCCACTCGGCCTCCCGGACGTACTGGTCGACGCGCTGCTCGGTCTCGGCGACCGCCGCCGGGTGAAGCCAGGCGAGGTGGGCGCGCAGGGACTCGCCCCACGGCATCCGGCTGCGCGCCGTGAGCAGCGCGCGGACGTCGCCGGGGAGGCCGTCGAGCCACGCTCCGGAGAGGTCCCTCCAGCGGTCCGCCGTCGTGGCGTGCTGCCAGGCGGCGACCTCGGCGGTCGGCAGCCAGAGCCCGTCCGCGACGGCGGCCAGCCCGGCGCGCGCGGCGACGGAGAGCGCGACGGGGACGGCGGCGGCGTCGACCGCCAGGGCATCCGCGAGGCGCTTGGCGGCAGGCAGGGCGAGGCCGCCCTTCTGGAGCTCTCGCGCACCCTCCCGGCCGAGCTCGGTCAGCAGCTCGGAGACGCCGGCGACCGCCTCGAACGCGCGCTCGGCGGCGAGCCGGTCGGACGCGGCCAGCTGGGCGGGCGTGAGCGGCTCGGGGACGGCGGGAGGGGCGGTGTCGAGCAGCGCCGCCGGCCGGGGGAGGCCGAGCGCAGGCCAGGCGGCGAGCCGCGCGGTGACGGCGTCGTAGGCGGCGGCGCCGTCGTCCGTGGGGTGCAGGAGGGCGAGAGCCGTGAGCGCGTCGACGGCGACCCGGACGGCCTCCGTCGTCGTGCCGGCCGTCGCGGGATGCCGGCCGAGCCGGGTGGCGATCCCCTCGACGGTCAGGGCGCCGTCCACCTCGCCGAGCACCGCGAGGGTGGCCAGCCGCGGCCGGTCGAGGGGGCGAGCGCTCGCTGCACGGACTCCGGGTCGAGCAGCGCCTCGGCCAGGTCGAAGAAGTCGGAGACACCCGCGCGGCGCACCGGACGCGCCCGCAGCAGCGAGGTGAGCTTGTCGTCCGGAAGCGCGCGGAGTCGCGCCGCCAGAGCGAGCGTCGTCGTCATCGCGGCGGTCCGGAGCGGGAGGTCAGCGTCGGTCCTTGGGCCCGGAGGCCTTCGCTGCACGGCTGCGCTGGCGGCCGGTGACGATGATGAGCGTGATCAGCAGGACGAACGCGATCGGCAGCGCGATCAGGGGGAAGAGGAAGACCGCCGGCCACAGTCCCTGGCCCGATCCCTGCTGCGGCATCCCGCCCAGGGCGGACCCCACGAGGATGGCCGCGATGCACACCAGCGACACGACGACGAGCGCTGCCACGATGTAGGAGAGGACGCGCTGGAGCCGCGATGCGGGCGGTGGGGTCTGCTGGGTCACGAAATCAAGGATAATTGAGGTTGGTCATTCGATCCCCCATGTGAAGTGAGGTTCCCATGCCAACCGGCAAGGTCAAGTTCTACGACGAGGAGAAGGGCTTCGGCTTCATCGCCACCGATGACGGCCAGGAGGTCTTCCTGCACGCCTCGGCGCTGCCCGCCGGCGCCGTCGTGAAGGCGGGGTCGCGGCTCGAGTTCGGCATCGCCGACGGCAAGCGCGGCGCGCAGGCCCTGTCGGTGCGCGTGCTGGAGGCCCCTCCGAGCCTGGTCAAGATGAAGCGCAAGTCGGCCGACGACATGGCGATCATCGTCGAGGACCTCGTGAAGCTGCTCGACGGCATCGGCGCCAACCTGCGCCGCGGCAAGTACCCCGACAAGGCGCACGGCGCCAAGATCGCGGCGGTGCTGCGCCGGGTTGCGGACGACCTGGATGCCTGACGACCGGAGCGCAGAGGACCGGAGCACCGAGGACCAGAGCACCGAGGAGCCGACGACGCAGGAGCCGACGACGGGCGAGGATGAGGTCGCCGTCGAGCCGACCGACGCCGAGCCGGTCGACGCCGAGCCGGCCGGGTCCGAGCCGGCCGAGTCCGACGCGGAGGTCCCCGAGCCGACGGTCGTCGAGCTGAGCGAGGCCGAGGTCGCCGACCTCCTGTCCGCGCTCCCGCTCGCCCGGGCCGGCCTCGCCGAGATCACCCCGGAGAGCACGATCGGCGAGCCCATCGGACACATCGTGGAGCCCACGGGCGCAGTCTCGCTCCTGTTCGCCGCGGTGCTCGCCGGCTACCCGGGCTGGCACTGGACCGTCACGGTCGGCCGGGCCGACGGCGACACCGAGCCGACCGTGCTGGAGGCCGAGCTGATGCCCGGCGAGAACGCCCTCCTCGCGCCCGACTGGGTGCCGTGGTCGGAGCGTCTCGCCGAGTACCAGGCCGCCCAGGAGGCGCTGGCCGCCGAAGCCGAGGCGGCGGGAGCCGAGGGCGACGACGCCCAGGCGGAGGACGACGCCGACGACTACGAGGACGAGGACGAGTACGACGACGAGTCCGACGCCGACGAGGACGCGGACGACGACCGCGACGTCCACGACCTCCACGCCGACGACGACCTCGACGGGGTCGACATCGACTCGGTCGATGTGGCCTTCGACGAGGACACCGACGTCGACACGGAGCTCGACCTCGCGACGGAGGAGGCCGCGGCGCTCGCCGACGACAGCGCCGAATCCGACGACGCCGAAGACGACGAGGACGAGACCGAACCCGTCAGCGACTCACCGGCGCCTGCGGGCGCGGGTGACGCTGAGGTAGGCGAACCCGAGCAGGCCTAGCGCGATCCCGACGACCACCGTCCAGATCCACCACCCGCCCCCTGCCTCCGTGATCGGTCCGGCGAAGACGAGCGTCGGGATCAGCGCGAGCACCCAGAGCCCGATGCCGACGAGCACCGCCCGGCGGTCGTCCGTCGGCACGGGCACCGGGTCGGGACGGCGCTCGTCGTCGCGCAGCCACAGTCGCACGATCGGTCCGTCCCTTCTTCCTCGGTACTGCGTCCGGCTCAGCCCAGCCGCTCGACCACGTACTCGACGCAGCCGATCAGCGCGCGCACGTCGTCCGGCTCGATGGCCGTGAACGTCGCGACGCGGAGCTGGTTGCGGCCCAGCTTGCGGTACGGCTCGGTGTCCACGACGCCGTTCGCGCGGAGCGTCTTGGCGACCGCCGCCGCGTCGATCCGGTCGTCGAAGTCGATCGTGACGACCACCTGCGAGCGGTGCGCCGGGTCGGCGACGAACGGGGTCGCGTACTCGACGCCCTCCGCCCACGTGTAGAGCGCGCTGGACGACTCCTTCGTGCGGGCGTCGGCCCAGGCGAGGCCGCCGTTGCCGTTCATCCACTGGAGCTGGTTCTCCAGCAGTGCGAGCGTCGCGACCGCCGGGGTGTTCAGCGTCTGGTTGAGGCGCGAGTTGTCGATCGCGTTCTTGATGCTGAGGAACTCCGGGATGTAGCGGCCGCTGGCGGCGATCCGCTCGACCCGCTCGATGGCGGCGGGGGAGAACAGCGCGAGCCAGAGGCCGCCGTCCGACGCGAAGTTCTTCTGCGGCGCGAAGTAGTAGACGTCCGTCTCCGTGACGTCGAAGTCGGCGCCGCCCGCCGCGCTGGTCGCGTCGATCACGGTCAGCGCGCCGTCGTCGCCGAGCACGCGCTTCACCGGCGCCATCACGCCCGTCGACGTCTCGTTGTGCGTCCACGCGTAGACGTCGACGCCTTCGACGGCCTCCGCCTCCGCCCGGGAGCCGGCAGGAGCCTCGATCACGTGCGGCGCCTGCAGCCACGGGGTCGTCGCCGCCTTGGCGAACTTGCCGCCGAACTCGCCGAAGACCAGGTTCTGGCTGCGCTCCTCGATGAGCGAGAACGCCGCGGCGTCCCAGAACGCGCTGGATCCGCCGTTGCCGAGGACGACCTCGTAGCCGTCCGGGAGGCGGAACAGCTCGCCGAGCCCGGAGCGCACGCGGCCGACCAGGTCCTTCACGGGCGCCTGGCGGTGGGAGGTGCCGAGCAGCTCCGCGCCGGGGCCGGCCAGGTAGGCGACCTGCTCCGGGCGGACCTTGGACGGGCCGCAGCCGAATCGTCCGTCGGCGGGCAGGAGGTCGGTGGGAATGGTCACGTCCGGCATAACTGAAGTGTATTGGCTGTTGAACGGGTCGGACGGGTCTGTGACGGCGGCGGACGCCGGGGTGCCGTCACCTCGGCGTCACCTGCAGCAAGTAGGCTCGTATCCGCAGAATCGCGCGGCCTGCACGGAGGGGTTCATGACCGACCTGATCGACACGACAGAGATGTACCTTCGCACCATCCTGGAGCTGGAGGAGGACAACATCGTCCCGCTGCGCGCGCGCATCTCCGAGCGTCTCGGCCATTCGGGCCCGACCGTCTCGCAGACCGTGGGCCGGATGGAGCGCGACGGGCTCGTCGTCGTCTCCGGCGACCGCCACCTGGAGCTCACCGACGACGGCCGCCGCAAGGCCGTGCACGTCATGCGCAAGCACCGCCTCGCCGAGCGCCTGCTCAGCGACGTGATCGAGCTGGAGTGGGAGTACGTCCACGAGGAGGCGTGCCGCTGGGAGCACGTCATGAGCGAGCAGGTCGAGCGCAAGCTCATCACCATGCTCGGCCACCCGACGGAGTCACCGTACGGCAACCCCATCCCCGGGCTCGCCGAGCTGGGCGCGCCCGACGCCGCCTCCACCGAGAACCTGGTGAACCTCGTGGACGCCGTCCGAGGCCCCGATTCGGAGGTGACTGCCAGGATCCGCCGGCTGGGCGAACCGGCGCAGGTGGATCCCGAGCTGCTCCTCCAGCTCAAGCAGGCCGGGGTGTTTCCCGGCTCGACCGGCACTTTCGCTGCGGCCGGCTCGTACGTCACCGTGCAGATCGAGGGCTTCGAGGCCGGCCTCGAACTCCCGAACGAACTGGCGGCGCACATCTTCGTCGACGCCTGAGCTCCGTTACCGTTTCGTTAAAAAGTGCGCGAAACGAAGTGACAAACGCCGGGTGGTCCCGTAGTCTCTAACGAGTTCGAACGGGCCAGAAGCCGGCCCAATAGGACCCCGACCGGGACGCTCCAACCCCCTGAAGCCCGTCTCCCAGGCCGGTGAACCGAATGCCGATCGCATCGGACGGGAGCAGCTCCCTAGTGCTGCTGGAGCGCAGGAGGTTGCACTTTGGCACACTCTGGTACGCCCGATCCTGCCCAGGATCGGACCCCTCAGGACCCGGAAACCACTGCTTCACCGACGTCGGCGACGTCCGCTCCCGGGTCCCACCTCGTCTCCAGGCGGTCGCTCCGCACGGCGAAGGCGCCCGTGGCAGCGGCCCCCAAGGCCGTCACGAAGGCGCCCGCCCCGGCCGCGAAGGACTCCGGCAAGCCCGCAGCGAAGCGCAAGGGCGGCTGGATCCTCAACGTCGGCGTCATGACCGTGGCGACCGGCATCATCGCGACCATGTCGCTCCCCGCCTTCGCGTTCAACCCGAACGGCGCGGACTCCGCGAGCTTCGGCCCCAGCGCCGCCGACAGCATGAAGAAGGCGCAGGCGCAGTCCGTCGCCGTCGGCCAGGGCGTCACCGCCTCCACCGTCAGCCGCGACGCCGCCATCGCGACCAGCCAGCAGCAGCTCGACTCGCAGAAGGCCGCAGCCGCCGCTACCGCAGCCGCCGAGGCCGCCCGCCAGCGCGCCGCGGTCTCGCTCGCGAACTACGCCAGCTACTCCGGGCCGTCCGTCTCCGACTTCCTGGCCAACCCGCCGTACCCGAGCTTCAGCCTCGCGCAGGTGTTCTCGGTGGCGAAGCAGTACATCGGCACCCCGTACGTCTACGGCGGCGCCAGCCCGAACGGCTTCGACTGCTCGGGCTACGTCATGTACGTCTACGCCCAGTTCGGCATCTCGCTCCCGCACTCGGTGTCGGGGGAGGCCGCCCGCGGCACCAAGATCTCGATCAACGACGCCCAGCCCGGCGACCTGATCGTGATGCCCGGCCACATCGGCTTCTACGCCGGCAACGGCAACATCATGGACGCCCCGGACTCGGGCCGCTCGATCTCCATCCGCCCGATCTGGACCAGCGACTACTACGTCGTCCGGCTCGGTATCTGACAGCCGAACCCGCGGTGAACTCTGCGGGTCATGCACCAGCGATGGCGCGCCACGAATAGGTGGCGCGCCATTTCTGCGTTACTCTGATGCCCTGGCGCAACTGCCAGGCAGCCGTGCAGATCGGAGCTTCCGATGGCCGAGTCGACCACCGTGCGGTCACCGAGGGTGACCACCGGGGTGGGTCGCGGCCTCAGCGCCGAGCGCGACCTACTGCCGCGTCACCGCGACTTCCTCGCCTGCCGCCACCATTTCGAGGCCTGCCAGCGCCACCATGTGGCCTGCCGCCACCATGCCGCCGTATTCCAGGGCGCTGTCCGTTCGGACAGTGCCCTTTTTGTTTCCCTGGCACCCGTTCGCCCCGTCCACCCGAAAGGACTCAGATGAAGACCCTGGTCCTCAACGCCGGCTACGAGCCCCTCGCGGTCGTCTCCTTCAAACGCGCCATCGTCCTGGTGATGAATCAGAAGGCCACGGTGCTGTCGAGCGACGCGGCCCACCCGGTCTGGAGCATCTCCGGCCGCTACGACCGCCCGTCGGTGATCCTGCTGACGCGGTACGTGCGCATCCCGCACGGCCGCCAGGTGCCGGTCTCGCGTCGCGGTGTGCTGCGCCGAGACAGCCACCGCTGCGGCTACTGCGGCAAGACGGCGACGACGATCGACCACGTCCTCCCACGCTCCCGCGGCGGCGCCGACAGCTGGGAGAACCTGGTCGCCTGCTGCCTCCGCTGCAACAACGTCAAAGGCGACCGCACCCCGGCCGAGATGGGCTGGACCCTGAAACTCACCCCGCGCGCCCCGCACGACAGCTCCTGGGTGGTCCGCGGCGTGGAGGGCGGCCAGGCGGACTGGCAGGACTACCTGGGCGTGGCGGCGTGACGCGACGCCACTACGGCCTCGGGTAGTCTGGAAGGACTGGCCTCTGTAGCTCAATGGAAGAGCTGCTCCGTCCTAAGGAGAAGGTTGGGGGTTCGAGTCCCTCCAGGGGCACTTTAATGGGTGCAGTGAAGTTGCTGGTCAAAGGCGATTTCCGTGGATATGGGAATCGCTGATTTTCGTTTTTGCCCACAATTTGCCCACAGGGACGCTGGAAGACTCTAAGAAACTCTAAGCACGCCGTCGTAACGACAGGTTTTGCCAGGTTGGACCCATCGGCCCTCGCTCTGGGGCAGGGGACCGTCGTGGGTGCGGACGGGGCGCGGAGGCGGCGTAACGACCAAGCACCTATGGAAGTCATTGTCGTTATCAAGGCAGCTAACTCGTGTACCTATCGCGCCCCTGCGTCGCCGATCTATCATCTGGTCATGTCCGCCATCGTGATAGGTGCAGGACAGGCCGGTCTTTCCGTCAGCCATGAACTGGAGGCGCTGGGCGTCGACCATGTCGTGCTCGAGCGGGCGAAGCCCGGTCAAGCATGGCGGGACCGGTGGGACAGTTTCACTCTTGTCACACCGAATTGGACGTTGGCGCTGCCTGGGAGCCTGTATTCCGGATCGGACCCGGAGGGCCATGTACCGCGCGACGTGATCGTGGGCTACCTCGAGGATTACGCACGCTCCGTGAGGTCGCCGATCGTGGAGGGCGTCGAGGTCACGAGGCTGAGTCTCAACGGCAGCAGTCTGCTCGCCGAAACCAACGACGGTGAGCTGGCGGCGGATGCGGTTGTCGTATGCACAGGCTCGTTCGCCAGACAGCATCGCCCGTCCGTCCTCGGTGCCGTTCCTGATCCGCTGATCCTGTCGTCGAGCGAGTACCGGAATCCGGATCAGATCCCGGCGGGGGAGGTCGTGATCGTCGGCAGCGGCCAGACCGGGTGCCAGATCGCCGAAGAGCTGATCCGTTCGGGCCGGGATGTGGTGCTTGCGTGTGGGCGAGCGCCCTGGGCACCGCGGCGTCTCGACGGCACGGACATTATCACGTGGCTCGATCGGACGACGTTCTTCGATACGACGGTCGCCAGCCTGCCGTCCCCCGCGGCCAGGTTCCTGGCCAACCCGCAGCTCACGGGAGCAGGGGGAGGGCACGACCTGGGCTTCCGGACCCTTCAGGCGCTCGGGGTCCGACTCGCCGGGCATGTCGCCGGCTGCGACGGGACACGAATCATGTTCGTCGATGACGTGGCGGATTCGGTAGCCTTCGCTGACGAATGGTGGGCCGACATGCGTGCCATCATGCGCGCGCAGCTTCCCGCCCAGGGTTTCGGCATCCCCGACATGCCCGTCCCCCTCCCTTCCGATTCGAACCGGTGGACGAGGTGAGCCTGCGCGACGTCGGAGCGGTCGTACTGGCAGCTGGGTTCAGGCCTGACTACCGCTGGATCGACGGTGAGGTCTGCGATGAGCTCGGCTTCCCCGTGACTCTGGACGGCGCGAGCCTCATGATGCCCGGCCTGTATTTCTGCGGTGTCCACTTCATGCGGGCTCGAAGGTCAGCCTTGATGTTCGGAGTCGGACGGGATGCTGCGATCGTGGCGCAGGAGGTCGCGCAAGCCGCCGCATGACCGCTGGCGGATTCCCAATCCAGGCGCGAGCGGCATCCTGGTAGGAGGGAGATACGCGCTCCAGTCCTCGCCAGAGATGTGAAGGGCAACGTTGTCGTCAGACGACTCCGGCTTGTGCCACGACCACCGCGAGCTGCGTCCGATTCCGGATGCCCCATTTGTTCTTGATCGACGTCAACGCCGATTTGACCGTCGTCTCCGCCACGAAGAAGGTGGCGGCGAGTTCCGCATCCGATGCACCGCTCATGAGCGCGACAGCGAATTCCCGCTCGCGATCGGTGAGCATCGCGAGTCTCTTTTGAGCGGCTCGGCGCACCTCGGCCGTCTGGGAGTTGCGGACCCAGTCGGTCAGCTGCCGCGCTGCGCGCTGCGAGAACGTGACTTCGCCTCTGGCCACCTGGTGCACGGCCTCGATGAAGCGCTGTGGGTCTTCTTCCTTGAGCAGGAATCCGGTCGCGCCGGCGGTGATCGCATCGAGGGCGAGGCCATCGTCGTCCAGTGCCGTCATCATCAGCACCTTCGGACCGTCGGGCATCGCCGCCAGCGTTACCGCGACCTCGATGCCGTTCACCCTCTTCATGTTGACGTCGCAGAGCACGACGTCAGGATTCAGGGCGGCGACCGCGTGGGGGACCTCGTCTCCGTCGGCGCATCGACCGACAACCACAACATCCGCCGATGTGGAGAGGATGGTGCTGATGCCGGTGACCACCATCGGATCGTCATCGACGACGAGCACCCGGATCGGATGCTGGGCGTCGGTCACTGCGTCAGTTTAGCGACGCGACCACGGCAGCCACGCGACGACACCGAACGATCCTTCCGCGGTTGGCCCGGCTTGGAACGTGCCGCCCACAAGTGCGGCTCTTTCACTCATCCCGGTGAGGCCGTGACCTCCCGATGACGACGCACCGGGAGCATCGCGCATCAGCCAGTTCACGGCTCGTATCGTCAGTCCCGTTTCGGGGCCGCCGCGGACTTCGACGAACAGCGTCGCGCCCGGAGCGTGCCGGCGCACGTTGGAGATGGACTCCTGCACCACGCGGTAGCAGGCATGAGCAACATCGGGATCGCAGGAGCTTGGATCGGTGACCAGGATCTGTGCTCGGACGTCCGTTCCTTCGCGGAGGGAGGAGTCGATCAACTGTCCCAGGTCGTTGAGCCCCGTGCTCGACGCCGAAGCGGCGGCGGGATTGCGGAGCACCCGGACCACGTTCCGCAGATCCTCCAGCGACGTCTGCGCGGACTGCCGGACAGCGCGCGCGGCCTCGGCGGCCTGGACGTTCTCTTCGCCGACGGTGAGCTCGAGGGCTCCGGCCTGCAAGGACACCGCACTCAGGCGTGCTGCAAGGGTGTCGTGGATCTCGCGCGCGAGTTCCTGCCGCTCCCGTTCAAGCGACACCTCCTGATGCAGTGCGGCCATGTTCCGTGAAGCGGTGGCGGTTCCGCGCCGGGCCGCGTCTCGTTCGAGCCGAACGCGCCGCGCGATCCCGAACGCTGCGAACGGCGCGACAGCGAAGGCGGCCAGAACAGGTACTGACCAGAGGAGGCTGAGCCGCGCTGCGGACCCTGCGATCGGCGAGCCGACGAAGTCGGAGAGGGAAGAGGTGGGGGAGGCGATGTCCCAGCAAAAGGCCGCTGCAGTCGCAAGATAGGTCGCCGCGATCATCGTCCAGAGCAGCCAGCCGCGACGTGTCGCCGCTAGCGCCGCCAACGCGATCAGAGCTGGCAGCGGAGTGGTCGGCACAAGAAGCGTGACGCCTGTCGCGAGAGAAGCGACCAGGACAGGCATGCGATGCCGCCAGACGAGGAGGACCGAGACCGCGATCATCGGGAACGCTCCGAACCCGGCCACAGCACGGATGATCGGCGGGAACGTCGTCCCCTCGGTTCCGTCGTTCCCGGCGACGGCGATCGCGAGAAGGGAGCAGAGCACGGCAAGCGTGATCGACCCGGTGAGCGCCCACGCTCGTCGTGCGCGTGATCGCGGTGGTGCCGACGGCTCGGGGATCGTCGGGGCATCCCAACCGCTGGCGGGCGGTGGGGGCGCGACGGTCATGTGTTGATCGTAGGGCGGTGCCGTTTCACCAACCACCATCTTTCGGTCGGGTGTCGCCCGCGCCAGACCGCACTTTCGGTCGCCAACACCGGACCGGATCGACGTGGCCCAGCGGGTGGCGCGCCTGGTGTGCTGAATCCAGCCGATCACACCATTCGCGGATCAGCACTCATCAGACCAAGAAGAGGTTCCCAATGTCCAACACCCAGCCCGTCGAAGCACCCGAAGGCCTCCACCCCGACGGTGGACCGTCCGCAAGGAGGGGCAACGGCTTCGGCGTCGCCGCGCTGATCCTCGGCATCTTCTCGCTCGTCTTCGCCTTCGTGCCGTTCATGAGCTACGCGGCGATCTTCGCCGGGGCGATCGCCGTGGTACTCGCCGTCATCGGCCTGACCAGAAAGTTCCGCGCTCGCGGCACATCGGTCGCCGGCCTGATCACCGGGGTGATCGGGCTCGTGCTCGCCATCGTGATGACGACGCTGTACGCCGCCCTCTTCTTCGGCATCTCCAAGACCGTCAGCGACACAAACAAGGCGGCGGCAACCTCCCACACAGTCGTCTACAGCGTCACCGGAGCTGCGCAGGATGCCAACGTGACCTACTCGACATTCACCAACGGCACATCGGGAACCGAGCAGTCCAGCAGCACGCCGCTGCCATTCACCAAGACCATCACCGTCAAGGGATCGAAGGACAGCCTCTCCTTCAACTCGTTCGACCTGACCGCGATGAATGGCGCCGACGACACCGGCGCGATCTCCTGCACGGTCACGGTCGACGGCAAGACCATCTCCAGCCAGACGAGCTCGGGCAGCTTCGCCGCCGTGACCTGCAGCGGAACCAACTAGCAGACGCGCAACGGCCGCCCACGCGCCCGCGGGGGGCTCGGCCGACAGAGGACCACGTGACCTGCATCCGGTCGAGGACCGCAGGCCCTCCATTACCCGAAGACGGAGGACAAGGACGTGACGCGGGCGGGAGAGGAGGTGAAGAACATGGCAACGTCCAAATCCGATGCATCCAAGGCCGGCAAGATTCTGTCGAATCCGAAGTCGACCCCTGCGGAGAAGCGTCGCAGCGACCGACCTGGCTCAGAAGAAGCCGGAGAAGAAGAAGTGAGACTGCAGCGATCCGGCGTCGACCCGCCGGATCGCTGCACCACGCTCGGCATTCCGGCCATCCTTTTCGCCGCCCGATTTCTCCGTTCAGGGTGCCGAACTCGGCGTCGATCGTGGCCTGTTTTGGGGGCCTTCGGATCCGGCTATTTGACGCCGAGTCCAGCGAGTCGACCACTAGCGTGAACAGTACATTCCACCCCGTCCGCAAGCGGGATGCCCCAGCCCAGGAGTTTGATCGATGACCGATGCCACGCCCCCTAACGGGCCAACCAACCCTGTATCGACGGTGACGCCAGGCGCGCCTGACGGTGAGGCCAAACCGGAGAAGAAGCGGAAGGCCACCCTGGCGACCTGGGCTCTGGTCCTTGGCATTCTTGGCATCCTCTTCGCCTTCTTCCCGGGTACGGGCGGCTTCGCAATCTTCCTCGCCGTCGTTGCTTTGGTTCTCGGGGGAATCGGCCTGATCCGCAAACAGGGGCGACGTGTGATGACAGGCGCGATCCTCGGCGCGGTTGCGCTCGTCCTCGGTATCACCTTCTCGAGTGTGTATGGTGGCGCTGCCAAGGTTGCGCCCGCGCCCGCCGCTCTTTCGAAGGACATCTCGTCCCCGAGCCCATCCACGGCTCCCTCTGACTCCGCAACCACACCGACGGCTCAGGCTTCCGCGCCGCAGCCCGCGGCTCCGACCGGAACCGTCGCCCAACTGCAGGCGCTCACAGCGGCCCAGGGATACCTCGCCTCAGGCATGGGCTTCTCGCAGGCGTCGCTTGCTGCACAGCTGACCTCGAGCGCCGGAAACGGATTTGCGCAGGCCGATGCTCAGTGGGCGGTCGACAACTCCGGAGCGGACTGGAACGCCCAGGCGTTGGAGGCGGCACAGGGCTACTTGACCGCCGGGGTGGGGTTCTCGCAGGCCTCGCTTACCGCGCAACTCACCTCAAGCGCTGGGAACCAGTTCACAGCGGACCAGGCGGCATATGCCGTCGGTAACGCCGGCGCTGACTGGAATGCGCAAGCGGCTAAAGCGGCAAAGGGCTACATGGACTCGGGGATGGGTTTCTCGCGTCAGGCTCTCATCGATCAGCTGACCAGCACCGCTGGAAACCAGTTCACCGAGGCGCAGGCTGAGTACGGTGCCGACCAGGTGGGCTTGAAGTAACTCGAGTGTCGGCGGGCGGCGTCTGGGTGCTTCAGCAAATCCGGTACCCGTTGAGCCGGCACGGTTGCTGGGCAGTTGAGCTGCGTCGCTCCAATAAGCTCGATTGGTTTGCGCGAAATGACAGGCTCGCGTAATGGAAAAGGGGGCTCCTAATGACCGATAACGACGTCAGCTACGAATTCAAGACCGTTCAATCGATCCGTGGGATGGAGGGTCGCACTCGAGCAAAGTGGGAGAAGGCCGGCTGGGAGTTCGTCGAGCAGACGGAGGTGTCGATGCTCAGATCCAAGCTTTCGTTCCGTCGACCTAAGAAGCAGCTCTCACGCTGGGTCTTCATTGCTGGCGGCGCTGTGGCTGTAATCCTCGTAGCCGCCATCGTTATTGGTTCGATCTCGGAAAAACACACAGCGCCGACCAGCGCGGAAGTAACTGGGACCGCCTCAAGCCAACTCTCGAAGCTTCCGACCAGCTCGCCATTGGCCGCACCCACCTCCGCATCGTCGACCGTCTCGAATGCAGAAGTAGTGTCCACGTTCAAGGACTACTTTGCGCAGCGCGCGGCTGATGGCGTCGTGATCGCCAAGACCGTTTCGGATGTGTCGTTCTCCGACGGCGTCGTGCGCGTCACATTCGACCCTGCTCGTGCAAACCTGACTAGAGATCAGTTCGACAGCGCCAATAACTTTCCGAATCTGGCAAGTTTTGCCGCTACCCCGGTCGCTTTTAACGATTCCACGGGCAATAGGATCCGTCCTGTGGTGGATTCAATCGTGACCACAGCCAGTGACGGATCGTCGTTGGGCACGTTCTCCCACGCGGACATTCTGGCATTGAACGGGTTGATCCAATAGCGAGATAGAAAGAGCTACAAGAGACCCGGAATCGTCGCCTTCGCCCCGACCGCTTGCGTGATGGGGCCTCGTTCAAGTGCAGTCTTGCGTATCGCGAGATCAGACATTCTGTGCGCGGCGGTTCACGTCGTCGGCGAACCTGGAGAGGTTGACGAAGGGTACGCACGCGGTCTCGGCGGTGAGTGCAGCCAACAATCCGATCGGAGTATAAGGGTCGGCGGCGATCGCCCACCCGTCCGTCGCGTAATGGCTCATAGTTTCAATGCACTCTTGCTTCTCGGCGGCCGTCGGGTTCGAGGTCCCTTCCACGCCCATGAGGCCGCCTTGCAGTTCCGGTGCCATGTTTCTGGTGTCGATGATGAATACCCGCATCCCACTCACTCCCAAGGTCGATCATTTTGAGCGCCTTTCCGGCGGGTGATCGAGAGCGAGTGGAAGGTGTGGAGTGCTGGGACCGTGGAGTACCGGAGCGGAGCGCAGCGTAGTGAGGATACGCCGCGAAAGCCCTGCACGGAGCGCCGGGAGGGAGCTACGGTCGAGCGGCGGAAAGGCACTCATACCCGAAAGGACTGCGCCGCGCGGCGGCCAAGACCTATGGCACGCGTGGACGTGAATGTGGCCCCGTCATCGTCTCGGGTTACGACGCGGGGCCAGTACTCAGACACCCTGCATCGCCACATAGAACGGTCGCAAGTAGACGCCGCTGTCCACCTGGATCGGAGCTGCGGAATAGGGATCGCTTCACTCCAGACGCCGGTCGGATCACCGCAACCAAGTTGACGCGAGACCCCGTGAAACCAGGGTCGACGGACGCCGTTCACTTAAGTGCCTACGTGCATTGCTCTGTTAACTGTCCATTGCTCTGTTTACTTTGCTCTGTGTTTACTTTGCTCTGTTTACTTCGCCTCGTAGGGTTTGAGCTCTACTTCTATTCAGTCCGCTATTGGCCTTCGGCCTCTTTTCAGGGGCCTTCCTAATGCAGTGGCCATCGTGGGGAGTTGGCCCGATGAGGGCTCAAGTAAAAAAACTGGCTGCCGAGCAATTGCTGGTGTGCGCACCCTAAGCCCGAGCCGGGCCTCCGCTTGACGCACGCCGCCGTTGGGAGTCGCCGTGTCGCCGGAGCGTTGCCAGTCGGCCCCCGACACATCTCATAGAGTTCAAACGTGCATTTGTCTTGGAATGAGATCACGGCTCGGGCTGGTCGATTCGCTGTCGAATGGGCTGGCACCACTTACGAAAAGGGCGAGTCCCAGACGTTCTGGACAGAACTGCTCGAGGTTTTTGGTGTAAATCGAAAGCGAGCGGGGGCTACTTTGAGTATGCGGTCAAGCTCGCGGGCAAGAAGTACGGGTTCATAGACGTCTTTATGCCGGGAAAGATGTTGGTGGAACAGAAGAGTGGCGGTCGAGATCTCGCTAGCGCTCAAGGCCAAGCCCTCGGATACCTAGATGGGCTGGTTGACTACGACCTTCCGGACGTCATCGTCGCATGCGACTTCGCCAATTTTCAGGTTTTGGTCCTTGAAACCCGCGAAGTAGTTACCTTCGCCCTGGCAGACCTACCGAAACACGTCCATCTGTTCGCGGTCTTGGTGGACGACGCGCCGCAGAAGTACGAGGAACAGAATCCCGTCAACCGCGAAGCTGCTGAGCGGATGGCAGCTTTGCACAATGTTCTTGCTGCTTCGGGATATTCGGGCCACAAACTCGAGCTGTTGCTCGTCCGATTGGTCTTCTGCCTGTTCGCGGAGGATTCGCAGATCTTTGAGCTTGGACAGTTTGCAAAGTTCATTCGCAATCGCACTCACGACGACGGCACTGATCTTGGTCCGCGGTTGAACAAGCTTTTCGAGGTTTTAAATACCCCCATCAACCTGCGCTCAACGATGCTCGACGAAGAGCTAGCCGCGTTTCCGTACATAAATGGTGGACTGTTTTCAGAGACGACTCCAGCTGCTGACTTTGACGCTCCGCTTCGCTTGACGCTTCTACAGGCTTGCAGGCCGGACTGGTCGAAGGTTTCTCCTGCGATCTTCGGCGCGATGTTTCAGGGCGTCATGGATGAGAAGAAGCGGCACGACGTCGGCGCTCACTATACGAGCGAAGAGAACATTCTCCGCGTGATCAAGCCGCTCTTTCTCGATGATTTATACGCCGAATTTGAGCCGCTCGCGGCCCGTCGATCGCGCTCGCGGCAAGAGCGGCCAGAGGATGCCCCAACGAGAAAGCGCCGCCTGGCAAGACTCAATGAATTCCACGAGAAGATCGCGAACCTGGATTTCCTGGATCCCGCTTGCGGGTGTGGCAATTTCCTTGTGATTGCCTATCGAGAACTTCGGCGCCTCGAACATCGGGTGGTTGCCGCCATGTCTGACGGAACGACCCTTGTCGACGTGCGTGACCTCCTTCGCGTTCGCGTTGAACAATTTCACGGAATCGAGATCGAGGAGTTCCCGGCGCTGGTAGCGCGCACTGCCCTCTGGCTTACCGATCATCAGATGAACCTCGAGGCGAGTGCACAACTTGGCACGCACTACACGCGACTTCCTCTTTCGGAGGGAGGGGATATTCATTGGTCAAATGCTCTAACGACAGCGTGGGCTGAGATGTTTGACCCGCAGAATATCGACTTCATCATGGGAAACCCGCCTTTCAACGGCTCGCGAACCATGGACAAGAATCAGAAGGCTGAGCTCAAAGCAGTTGCCAAGGGCTTCAAGAACGTTGGATTCCTGGACTACGTTTCGGCGTGGTACATCCTTGCTGATCGGTTTCTGGATCATAATCCCGCGATAGAGGTCGCGCTCGTATCCACCAATTCCGTGGCTCAGGGGGAGCAGCCCGGGATCGTTTGGCCGACGTTCTACGCTCATGGAAATCACATAAATTTCGCGCACCGAACCTTCCGTTGGACTAACGGCGCTTCAGGTGAGGCTCATGTGCACTGCGTAATCGTCGGCTTCGGACGTCGTGAACGGAGCCAGAAGCAACTCTTCGACTACCCCGAGGTGAGTGGCGAACCCGTCTTGGAGCTCGTTGATGCAATTAGTCCATACCTAATCGAGGGCGACGAGTACGTCGTAGCAACTCGCGACCGTCAGATATCTGGTCAGGCGGAGATCGCCTGGGGCAATATGCCAGCTGACGAAGGTCATCTCCTGTTGAGTGAACCAGAAATGCACGATCTGATTAGTCGGGAACCTCAGTCGGAGAAGTGGATCTATCCGTGCTTAGGGTCCCGGGAGTTCTTGAACAACGGCGCGCGGTATTGCCTCTGGCTTGAAAAGACTTCACCATCCGAGCTCAAGGCGATGCCCCTTGTTCTCGATCGGGTCCGGAAAGTTAAGGACGTGCGGCTGAGGTCCGCCCGGCCAAACCTTGCAGATGTACCGCATCTTTTCGCGCAAATCACGCAGCATCCCACCGAAGCGTTCTTATTGATCCCTGCGCACAGCTCTGCACGGCGCGAATACGTCCCAATGGGCTTTTTCGATGCTGGCACCATTGCCACGAATGCATGCCTCGTCGTTCCTAAAGCAGCAATTTGGCAGTTTGCAGTTTTGACGTCACGTATGCACATGGACTGGCTGAGCGTCGTTGGCGGTCGGATCAAGAGCGACTTCCGTTACTCAAAGGATGTTGTTTACAACAATTTCGTGTTCCCGCCGATCGATGAGAAAGCCCAGCAAAAGCTCACTGAGCTCGGATCAAAGATCCTCGACGCTCGAAAACTCCATCCGCTCGAGCCCATGGCCAACCTCTACGACCCTGTGCTCATGCCGCTCGCGCTGCGCAAAGCTCATGCGGCCGTCGACGAGTTCGTGGAGAAGCTGTATCGAGTAGAGCCATTTGAGGGACTGGAGGACCGCTTTAGGCATCTACTCGGGCTCCATAAGGCGGTCAGTGAGCTCGAGTGCGGAAGACAGAACGTTCGACGTGGACAACTCATGGGCGACGATTTCATCCCCATCGCTGACTGAGTGTGTTCCCGGGGATCTGGCCGTACGGCTACGGCCGGATGGTCGAGGTACGTGGAAGCGCGAGCCGAGATTGAACAGGCGGACAGCTAACCCCTGACAATTCCCGGCGCCCGTGCTTCGACACCTTCGACGATTGGGGCGGTGCCTCTGCGACCCGAGTCGCTACAGATGTCGTTGGGCAGAACTGTCACGAATTGCTGAAGACGTTACGCAGTTCAGGCGTCCAGAGGATGTCGTTTTGGCCCATAATTTGCCACAATCGGGTGAGATCCTATGAGATCGTATTCATCTCAATGAGGTCAAAAGGCGCAGAATTCCGCGGATTTTGGGCCCTCCCCAACGGGGCACAAAGGGTGGTCGCAGTTTTCCGTAATCGGTTCGCCTTAACACGTGTCCATCGTTTGGGCATTCCCACATTCGGGGGGATGTTTGCGAATCGCAAGTGTTCCTACTCTGAGGAGATGCTCACTCCTCGTCTGGACTTCTCGGCGAGTGCTCGTGCGGGGAGCAGCAGATCGGGCGTAAGACCACGCCAACACCAATCAGGCCGCTACTTATGGGAGCGGGCGGGGGCCCACCGCTCCCGTTTTGACCGCGCCGACGATCGAACGCGCTACCTGCTCGGGCGATTCGTGTTCCCAGAATCGGAGGACGCGCCAGCCTGCGTCAGCAAGCGCTTTATTCGTCTCGATATCTCGAGCGATGTTTCGCTCAAGCTTGGGCAACCAGTAGTCGCTATTCCTCTTGGGGAGCGTGGCGTGCTGGGGGCAGCCATGCCAGAAGCAGCCGTCAATAAAGACGGCTACTCGGTATTTGGTAAAAACGATGTCGGCTCGGCGGCGTCCACCGAGTGGTGCGAAATCGACGCGATATCTGAAGCCGGCGGCATGGAGCAAACGACGAACAGCCAGTTCCGGTCGGGTGTCTCGTCCGCGGTTTGCGCGCATGGAGCGGCGCGACCCATCACTGCTGGCCCACGACATGGGGAGAGGTTACCTCGCGGGCACGGGCGGGACGTATCGATATTGTGAATCAACGAGATTTGGGGGAGTAACGCGTGCTCGAAGCAACAGCGAACTGGGTGGCCGATCAGGCGCTAGTGGGGGAGATTGAAGAGCAGTTCGCGAGTGCGCTCTCTGCCTATCGGGCGAAGCCTACCTTGGTGATTGAGCATGCCAATCACGAAGAATCGATTCGAACCGGTGGATATGCAAACCGGACTCTTCTCGAGCTGGTGCAGAACGCCGCCGACGCGATGGCTGGCGGCACCGCAGGTTCATCCGAGGACATCGGCCGCGTGGAGATCGTTCTCGATCCGCGGTCGAGAACGCTTTACTGCGCGAATTCGGGCAGGCCATTCTCAAAGAATGGAATCATCGCGATAACTCACGCCCACCTCAGCGGTAAGCGCGGCGACGAGATCGGAAGATTCGGGCTTGGTTTCAAGTCTGTCCTGGCGCTCACGGATTCACCGCAGGTACTCAGTCGGTCGGTTTCGTTCGAGTTCAACTCGGCTGTGGCCCAGGAAGCACTCAAGGATGTGGGAGCAGTCACGCGTCGTCTTCCCGCATTGCGGACGGCGACCTTGATGGATGCACCGAAGGCGATCGCCGAGGACCCCATCCTTGCGGAACTCGCCGCCTGGGCGACCACGATCGTGCGACTTCCGGGCGTGGATAATACGCAACGGCTCCGCACAGAGATGGAGACCTTCTCCTCAGAGTTTCTTCTCTTCGTCAGCGCGGTTCGCGAAGTCCGTCTGAGTGTCCTGGGCGAGGGCGGCTTCGTCACAAGCCACACTTCTCGCGATCTCGGTCAGGGTCGCTTCAAGATCGAACGGCCGGACGGGACCGGCGATGAGTGGTTCGTTTCTGAGCGCATGCACTCCCCGAGTCCGGCTTCCCGCCGCGAGGTAGGGGAAGCAGTCTCTCGCGACGAGATCAAGGTGACCGTAGCGGTACCGTTGAAACCCCGACGCGCGAACACAGAGTCCGGCGACCAAGGCACCCAGGTCGGCCAATTCTGGAGCTACTTCCCCCTCCAGGATCGAACATCAGCAACCGGGTTCTTCAACGCGCCTTGGAGCGTGAACGACGATCGAACCACTCTCCTTCGCAACGGATACAACCGCGAGATTCTAGGGACGCTAGCCACAATGTTTGTGGAGCTATTGCCTAGGGTCAGCACGCAAGAAGACCCGGCAGTGCTACTTGACTATCTGCCTGCCCGAGGCCGTGAGGCTACGTTCTTCGGAGACGAAGTGCTTTGCGCCCTTGTACCGCCGCTTGCGGTGGAGGCAGAGCTTGTTCCCGACGGCCGCGGGCGTCTGTGCCACCTGAGCAGCCTCCGGCCGCTCGACTTCTTGTGTGAATGGAAGATCCCGGAAGTCGCGCATCAGGCCTGGATCGCGTCACCGAACACGGAGAAGGACGTCCCGCACTGGCGTTGTTACAGCTCGTCGCAGCGGGTAGCCCGTCTTCGGCAGTTGTTCGCCGTTGCAGTGGACCCTTTGCGTTTCGACGAAGAAGGTCGCGATGTGAAGCGGGCCCTCGAGTCCGTCCCGAAGAGGGGCATTCTGTCGTGGCTTCGGCAATGGGCAGAAGGCCCCGATATAGAGTCGGCGGCCAATGCTTTGAAAGTCGTCCTTGCGAATCAAGGCATGCCCGATGCCGACAAAGCTCTCGTCATACCGACAACCGATGGCTTACGTTCGCTCGCAGAAAAGAAGTTCGTCTTTCTGAAACAGGCCGAAGACGTCGAGATCGAAGGAGCCGTCTTCGTCAGCGCTGAGTTCCTCACCTATCCCGAAATGGAGTCGATCCTCAAAGGCGCGGGTTTTCGCGATTTGGATCCGGTCGCCATCCTTACTGCTCGGTTGAGCCGACTCAGCCCGTCTTCTGGCCCCGAGCTTCAGGAGAAGTTCTGGGACGCCGCACTGAGTGTCAGTTATCGCGACGCTCTTGACGTGATTCGGGCCAATCCATCGGCAGCCATTCTCGTGCCGACGCGTGATGGCGGCTGGCAGTTCCCCCAACAAGTGGTCGATCTAGACGGGGAGCTGTCCGGAGCGAGTGGGAACCTGCTCCTGGACCGCGCACGTTGCATACCGGGCATTGCCCACAAGCTAGGGGTCGTTGACGCTCCGCGCGGCGAGTTCGACTTCGAGGATGAGTTCGCCGCGAACGAATATGAGAATTGGGTTATCGGGCACCTCAACCGGGCGCTGACCCCGGGTGATCGTCCGATCGAACGCGTGACTCTGTATCCCAGTCGGGGGAGCTCGCCGGGGCCGTTCTCGGTGCTGCTGCTCTTGAAGGACGCTGGTGCGAGCGATCAGCTTCGGGAAGTGTGGACGCGAGGACTCCTCGAGTTCGGCGACGCGCTGTGGGATTGTGAAGACAGCGCGACCGGAATGACCTATCGGGTTACATCGCCAGTCCGATGGGCGGCCGACCGCGCCGGGATACTCAGAAGCAGTCGAGGGTATCGCTCGATCGGTGATCTGGTAGCGCCGTCGATGGTCCAGTACCGCGAGCTCTTGCCCCTTTTCGATGGACCGAGGAGCGTCGTCGACGCCCTTCGGCTGCCGGACGAATTAGGGCTGGTCCCTGCGGAGGTCCTCCGCGACGCCCTGGCTGTGGACATCCTGCCTGCCAACATCAACGATGAGTTGCTGGCGGGCTTCATCACTCGAGCCTCCGAGATCGCGTACGCAGGCTCTCACCCGCCGCGTATCCCTTGTCGAGTTGGACGCGTCGTTGAATCGCGTCCGCCAAAGAGCGTGTATGTTGCAACGCTGGACGACCAGCAGGAGTACCTGGTCCAGCACCAGCGTCCTTTCTTACGCGCGACAGAGCAGCAGGCATCAAAGCTCGTCGATGATCTCGGCTGTCTTAGGTTCGAAGACAGCTTCGCCTTCTCAACTCGGCTCGAAGGCGAGCAAGAGCCCGAACGTCTCCTGGATGTTTATCCCGGACTGCGACAGGTGCCGTCACGCGAAGACCTCACAGGAGCGATGTTCTCTCGCGCAGTCTCGATCGCCAAATGGGTTACGACCGCTGACGGCGTCGAGGCGCAGTCGTTGGACTGGTACCGCGATGGAAGCCATCTGTCCGTGCAGGTCGAACTCGACGCGCACCGCACGGTTGCGCTAGTCAGTGAAGCTTTCGAACTGGGGCTCTCGAACGCCGACATTGAGCGGGTGCTCCAGGTCGGTCTGGACCACCGGCTCGAACTTCTCCGGCAGGAAGCGCTATCGGCCAGCACCGATGCCGACACCGTTGAGGTCTACTTCGGGGATGATGATCTACGCGACAAGCTACCCAAAGGTCTTTGGCAGGGGCTTGAAGCGCAGAACCTTGTGACGGATCGAACCCCAGTAGCTGAACTCTTCCTGTCGGTATACGGCAGAGACTCGCTCCGTGAGCTTGCCGACCTCTTCCGCCGTGAGGGCTTTCCCGACGTGCCCGATCGGTGGGCGGGAGGAGCAGCCACGATCTCATGGCTTCGGAAGATGGGCTTCGGCGCCGAGTTCGCTGGACGGCGCACTCAGCACCAAGAAGCCGAATTTCTGGTTCCCGGCGCCACGATCCTCCCGGACCTGCACGACTACCAGCAGGACATCAAGGAAAGACTGAGTCGGACCCTCGTCACTGTCGACCAAGGCGACCGACATGGCAAGGCGATGGTCGTCCTGCCGACGGGAGCCGGCAAGACACGAGTTGCAACTCAGACGATCCTCGAGCTTTTCATCAGCGGACAGATGCACGGAACTGTGCTCTGGATCGCACAATCGCAGGAGTTGTGTGAGCAGGCGGTTCAAACGTTCAGCGAAGTCTGGCGCGGGCTTCTCGACCAACGTCCCCTAACGATCGGTCGTCTCTGGGACACGAACGAAGTCCACCAGCCTGACACCGATTTCAGTGTCGTCGTCGCCACCGACGCGAAGATTCGGTCGATCCTGGACCGGGCAAACCATGCCGACTATGACTGGCTTGCAAAGCCAGCCGCAGTGTTCGTCGACGAGGGCCATGTTGCTGGCGGCTCTACGAGCTATACCCGGATATTCCAATGGCTGGGAGTAGATGGCCGCAACTGGGCAAGACCGTTGGTCGGGCTATCGGCAACCCCTTTCAAAGGGACCTCCATCGAGGCTACCCGGCAGCTAGCCGCCCGGTTCGGAAACAACCCGCTGCAGGCGTTCGGGGACGACCCTTACGCGGAACTGGTCGACCTCGGTGTGCTCGCCCGTGTACGACACCAGGTCCTCGACGGAGCACACGTCAAACTCAGCGACGCAGAAGCACACGAGGCGAAAAGCCAGAAGCGAATCAGCGGGACCGTGCTCGACCGTGTCGCAGGCGACCACGATCGAATGGCTGTCCTAGTCGACAGCATCTTGAAACTTGACTCTGAGTACGGACGCTCCGTGCTGGTTTTCACACCAAACGTTCTTTCAGCCCAAGTGCTTGCCGCGACCCTACGACTTCGAGACGTCCCTGCCGCCTCAGTCAGTGGTTTGACCGGGAGGCAGGAGCGCCGTGAGCTGATCGACGGGTTCAAACGCGGTGAAATCCAAGTCCTGGCGAACTGTGACCTTCTCACACAGGGGTTCGACGCTCCCGGCGTTACAGCTCTCTACATCGCCCGGCCGACCTTCAGCCCTAACGCGTACATCCAGATGGCGGGTCGGGGACTTCGGGGTCCTCGTAACGGCGGCAAGGAGGAGTGCCTCATCGTCGACATGGCAGACAACTTCGGAAGCTCGGACATCAACAGCCTGCTGGGCTTCCGCGGCTATGAGGAACTGTGGCAGGAGCAGCGTCAGTGATTCTCAGCCCCACTCTTGCCGACATCGAACGCTCGGCTCAAAGCGACGCAGAGCGGAAGATCGCCCGAATCCTTAGCGCGATTCCAGCACCAGATTGTGTCGCATTCTGGTCGAAGAAGCTCCGTGCCCATCCGACCAAGCAGCAGTCCGAGGCTGATTTCGTCATCCTTTGGAAGGGCGTGGTTCTCGTCATCGAGGCGAAGGGAGGAGGAGTCAAGAAGTACGAGGGCAGGTGGTACTCGTCCGATCGGCACGGAGACTGGCACCCACTCCGCGAGTCCCCGATGGACCAGGCTCTGTCCGCCGCGTACGCCTTACGGGAAATTCTGCGCTCGATGAACGCGGGATGGGTTCGCCTTGGTGCGATGGTCATCACGCCCGATATCGAACATCCGCCGGAATCGATTGAGTGGAAGGGGAGTCAATGGTTGGCCAAAGAGTCCATGAACAGGGACGGCCTTGCGACCGGGTTTGACGCGGCCAAAGCTGACTTGCGACCGCCCCCGCCGGGCGCCAGGGTCGAGCCCTTGGCGAAAGTCCGCGATGCCCTCTTCGGCGAATTCGCATTGCTGCCCGTGATCGACGCGCAGCGAGGGGCCATCATCGATGAACAGAACCTGGCCACGTTCGGGCAAGCACGGGTGCTTTCGGGGCTATCCCGCAATCAGCGGATCTTGGTGAGGGGTGGCGCGGGCACGGGAAAGTCGCTTGTTCTCGCGGAGGCAGCGAAACAAGAAGCAGAAGAGGGGCGATCCGTTCTCATTACCTTCCGCTCACCCGGCCTTCGGTCGTTGTTCGAGTCGCGAGTCTCTGGCAGCAAGGTCGCGGTCAAGTCGTTCGACGAGCTGGATGTTGCGGAGAAGTATGACGTCCTCCTCGTTGACGAGGCGCAGGATCTCATGTCCGCCGACGCGATGGATCGTCTCGATCAGGCCTTGTCGGGCGGTATCGCCGGCGGACGCTGGCGAATGTTCCTGGACCACAATAACCAGGCTCAGGTCGACGGCCGATTCGATCCGGAGGTGCTTGAGCTCGTGAGTAGCGAGGCGATGGATTACAGCCTTAATACAAACGTAAGGAATACAAAAGCCATCGTGCACGTCGTGCAGGAGTATCTCGGCGCCGACGTTGGCGATCCCGGGATCGTGAACGGCGAACGAATCCAGTGGCATTGGGTTGAAGCTGCCGACGGCGTCGTCGAGGCGAACAAGCTTGCACAGGAAATGAAGGCGACAGGTACGCCAGCTTCGTCGATTTGGATCATCCCGGTTGCGGGCAATCCTGACGCTGACTCGGTGGATCACGGCATCCGAGTCGTGAGTCCGAGGATCGCAAAGGGACTTGAAGCCGACCATGTGATTGTCTGTGATCTTCCCCCGATCTTCGACGATGCTGCCATAGCGGCGTTCTATGTAGCAGTGACTCGAGCACGGGTCACCCTGCACATTGTGGCAACCCATGCCGATAAGAAACGGCTCCAAGCGCTAGTCCGAGCTCGAGGATGACGTAATGACACTCACCCAAGCGCAGGCGATTGCCCTCGAACAGCTCCGACGAGCATACGTAGGACCCGAGCAGGGCGAGAACGAAGTCCTGACGAATCGACCATCGCTTCAGTACGCCGTTGGAATGCTTTTCCCTGCGCTCGATGCCACCCCAGTCGCCGGAAGTGCGACCGCCGGCGAGGAGGACCCGCACGAATTCGTCGACGCGGACGTCGAAGAAGGCGATGTCGAGGAACAGGCCGCGTCAGTCCCCCTGGCCGAAGACTGGCGGCCGTCCTCTGCGGCCATCTCGTTTATCACGGACGCGGATTCCGTGATGTGCGACTTCTCGGCAGCTACGTACGCGCAGGTGCTCGACGACGGGCCCGCCCGGTGGCAGCGATACGGACGCAGCTTCGACGGAATTGCTCTTACGCGCATGGGACCGCCCAGGGTCGTCGACCTTGATGGCGTCCACGTGCAACTCGGATCCAGATGGCGCACGTACGGGGATCGGTGGCTAGTAACCGTTCACACGCGTTTGTTGAGCAGGTCAACCGGCGATGATCGTGCCGATATACCGCTCATGCTCTTCCAAGTTTCGCTTGCAGTTAGAACTGGCGATAGCAGCATCCTCGAGTATGACGTTCGTAAAGCGATCGATGTCGACGAGGAGTCTCGAGAGCTGCGACTCCGCTACCGCGATCGTAAAGTGTTCGCGGTGGGCCATGGAATGGCTGCCGACTGGGACGTTGACGCCTCCGGCCGATGCACACGAGTCTTTCTCGATCCCGTTCCTGCATTCGTGGTTCCTGCGATCGAGCAGACCGGCCGCAAATCTCTCACCCCTGACGCAGCCAAAGCTCTTGATCTGTCGTTCCTTGAAAGAGTCGATAGCGATCCGGGTGACGTCGCCGCATCGCTCAACGCTTTCGTCGATTGCTTCGGTGTCTGGGTCAAAGGCGAAATCGACAAGTCGGAACTTCTCGGAGATGACGCAAGGAATGTCGCTCGGAGGTCCGCTAAGGCCGAAAAGAGGATGAGACGCGGCGTCGACCTCTTGTTCTCATCCGCAGGGGGCCAGCTGCGTACCGCATTCGCTCTCGCAATGTCCTCGATGCGAATGCAGATGCGTCAAGCAGCTTTGGCGCGAGGTGACTCTTCGCAGCCGGCTTGGCGTCCATTTCAGCTCGGTTTTCTGCTTGTGTCTCTCGCCTCAACCATCGACGAGAACGACGACGAGCGTGAACTTGTCGACCTCATCTGGTTTCCGACAGGTGGAGGCAAAACCGAGGCATACCTTGGCTTGGCGGCCATCCAGATCTTCCTTCGCCGCCTTATGTATGGCGCGGAAGGCGCCGGTACTGCCGTAATAACCCGATACACGCTGCGGTTGCTGACTTCCCAACAGTTTCAGCGGGCGGCAGCATTGGTCTGCGCAATGGAGTTGCTGCGCGAGACCGATGTTCGGGCCGCGGGAATGGCGCGATTCACTATCGGGTTGTGGGTCGGCTCGGGCGCCACGCCTAACACCCGAGACGATGCAAAGCACTCACTGGACCGCTTATACAAGGCTCGCCGACCGCGTGAAGCGAACGAGTTCCAGATCACCGAGTGCCCGTGGTGTCTGACTGAACTTGTACCGGAAGATCGAGATGACAGCGGTAGCGACTACGGAGCTCAACCAGTCGGCAATGACGTCGTCTTCTTCTGCCTCAATAAGGATTGCCCGTTCTCGGCGCGAGAACTCCCGATGGCGGTGGTGGATGATGTCCTCTACGAGCATCCGCCCACCATTCTGCTTGCGACCGTTGACAAGTTCGCGAGGCTGCAGTTCGACTCGGCTGCGGGACGTCTCCTTGGAATCGGAATGCCGTACCGTCCTCCGTCGCTCATTATTCAGGACGAGCTTCACCTGCTCTCAGGGCCGCTCGGGACGACGGTAGCGGTGTTCGATGCTGTGATTCAGGTCCTGCTCGGCCGTGCCGGAAGCAGGCCGAAGATCATCGCGTCTACGGCGACCATTCGATCTTCCGCCGAACAGGTTGAGGGACTTTACGGTCGCTCCGTAGCGCTATATCCGCCAGCTGGGCTGAGCGGGGATGCCACCTTCTTCTCACGTCCCGTCGAGAACGGCGAAGGGAGGCTATACATCGGGCTGATGCCGCAGAGTGTCTCTCAGGCAACAGCACTGGTTCTGGCGGCTTCACCGCTTATTGAGATTCCTGACGCCGTGGTCGACGCGAAGGGGATAGACGGGCGTCGTGACCCTTACTGGACCGCCGTGATGTATCACAACAGTCTTCGTGAGCTCGGCCGCAGCAGTGCTTTGCTTCTCGATGACATCAACGGGCGTATCGAGGCCAGAGCCGACAGGTTGAGCATCCCGCTGCGAAGGATCCGGGCATCCTCGGTTCTTGAGCTGACCAGTCGTCGCGGTCCGGAGGAACTACCGAATGACCTTCGGCGTCTTCGTCAGAGTGAGGACGAATCCACAGACGCTGTAGATGTAGTGCTTTCCTCGAACATGCTTTCCGTGGGCATTGATGTGCAACGGCTGGCGTTGATGCTCATGGTCGGACAACCCAAGACAACTGCTGAGTACATTCAGGCCACAAGCCGGGTCGGCCGCGGTGACATCAACGGTATTGTCGTCACACTATTCCGATCCAATCGCGCTCGTGATCGATCACATTTCGAGACGTTCCGCGGGTACCACGACGCGCTGTATAGAAGCGTTGAGCCTACGAGCGTGACTCCGTGGTCGCTTTCTTCGCGCGATCGCTCACTTGCCGGTGCACTCGTGGCGCTGCTGAGACATAGTCTCCCGTCTCTAGCGGGAGGGCCAGACGCCGTGAACTTCGACCTGGACGACACGTCGATGCGTTCAGGTGTTGATGCAGTGGTTTCAGCCCTCCTTCGGCTCGTCGAGGCCGCAGATCGCTTGGAGCGCGCAGATGTCGAGGAGGAGGCATGGCGCCTTCTGCGCGATTGGGACTACGACGCGCGAGCCGCCCGTCGAGACGGAAGTGCGCTCTCCTACGAACGGGGGCGCGGTTCGGAACAAGCCCTGTTGAAGCGATTCGGGCAGCCGGGGCCTGGCTGGTTAGTGGGCGATTCCATGCGATCAGTCGAACCCAATGTCACTGTTGAAGTTCAGGAGGAGGTGCGAAGTGCGGAAGATCCGGCATGACCTTCGCCTTTCGGAAACACTCAGCCCTTATGGGGTTGGTGCAATAGTCGATGTTCGGGGTGAGTCTCTCATCGCGCCAGATACCTCCTGGTGGGATCGGAAGACTGCGCCAGAGATCCACTGTGATCGCCTTGTATCCAGGTTGCCGGGAGGATTCGGTGTGCTCAGGCAGCCACCCGCTCACGGGGACCGGGCGGGCTCCGACACGGCGAGTCTCCCGTACTGGCGATTTCCCGTTTGGCGATTTTGTGAGCGATGTGGCCGAATGACGCAGTTCACTCGCAGCGATAAGGGGAAGTACCTGAACGCGTGTAGTTGTGGCGGCGTGTTGGTGCCTATGCGGTATGTAGCCGTGTGCCAGACCGGAAGCCACATCCAAGACATCCCATGGTTCAAATGGGCGCACCGCGGTCACGACGATCGAGTGACGGAAGAGGTTCGTTTCTGCAGGGCCTACAAAGAGATCCGATTCGAGCGTTTGAGCGGTCGAGGTGAGGGTCTTGCGTCGCTCCAGGTTGTTTGCGGAAAGTGCAAGCGGACACGGGCACTGTCAGAACTCGTGGGCAAGGACGCCCTTTTTCGTGACGGTATTCAGTGTGGAGGCCGGCAACCCTGGGAGCACGAGGACTCAGTTGCGAATGCTTGCGAGTCCCGATTAGTAGCGGTGCAACGTGGTGCAACAGGCAACTACATCGCTGAGCGCGTGTCAGCACTGGACATCCCTGAAGAGCTGCCTGAATCCGTTGAGTTGACCGAACTCATCAAGGCACATCCGGACTACTTGAGGATGGTCGCCGATAACGGGGGTCCCAAGGCGGACATGATTGCAGGTTGGATCGCAGATGAGCTGAAAACGACTCCCGAGAAAGTCCTCGCGGTCGCTCGCGATGCGGATAACGGCACAGAGTCACCGCTTCTGGACATTAAAGATGGAGAGTGGGCGGCCTTTGTGAAGAAGATCGCTCGCGGGCGTGATCGATCGGTTGACGCATTCGTGGTGGACGGATGGTCCACCTACGAGCAGAAGCACGGGCCGAGTTCACTCATTGATGTGGTGAGTGGCATCGGTCAAGTCCGGAAGGTGCGCGAGGTCCGGGCCCTCACCGGATTTCGCCGGCACTCGGCGACGGCTGACTTCATACGCGCTGATCTAGACAAGGATCCGAAACACCGTCCTGTCTACCCGGCGGTCGAGGTCTTCGGCGAGGGGATCTTCATTCAGTTCGATGAGGAGCGTTTGAGCGCGTGGGAGGCGCTACCGGCAGTCCAAGCACGAGCGCAAGTGTTGATCGATAGGCAGGCCAATTCTGACTGGGCTCAGCGCCTCGAGCGCCCGGAAGCACGGTATATCGCGCTTCATACCTTCGCTCATCTCCTTATTCGGCGCCTGGCATTCGCGAGCGGGTACTCGTCCGCTTCGCTCCAGGAGCGTATTTACGCGAACTCCGGCCGCGCTGACAGAACCGCAGGGATTCTGATTTACACAGCGGCAGGCGATGCACAGGGCACATTGGGCGGGCTCGTTCGTCTGGGCGAACCGCTGCGATTGATTCCATTGCTGGTCGCCGCCCTCGATGACGGTGACGTTTGCTCCAATGATCCCGTGTGCATCGAGAGCGATCGCCAAGGGTCATCGCAGCTGAACCTTTCGGCTTGTCATGGGTGTGCGCTTGTCAGTGAGACGTCGTGCGAGTCTGGAAATCGTCTGCTCGATAGGCAGCTGGTACTTGGCGGCAGCGAGGTCGACGGGCTTCTCCAGGCAGTTTTGCCGGAGGTGCGAAATATGGTCGGAGGGTGAGCAGCGTTCAGCCGGCGCGCCGGCGATCGGCCGATGATCGGTCTTCGTACAATGGGGAAATGGCATCAGAGATTACCGTCCTCGACCTTTTTGCGGGAGCTGGAGGTCTGACGGCCGGTATCCATGCCGCGTCGAATCGTTTCCGCACGGTCGGTGCCGTCGAGTGGGACAAATCTGCTGCAGCGTCATACAAGGCGACTTACGAGGATGTCCCGGTATTCGCGGGCGACATCAAAGAGTGGTTGAGCCTCGGTAACATTCCTCGCGCCGACGTCATCATCGGCGGACCGCCCTGCCAGGGGTTCTCAAGCCTGGGAAAGCAGGACGTCGAGGACGAGCGCAATGACTTGTGGCGTGAGTACGCGAACACCATTCGCGAAGCTAGGCCGAAGTACTTCGTCGTCGAAAACGTCGCCGAATTCGAGAAGTCTCCGCAGTATCAGCAGTTCAAATTCGAGACTTCCGTAGACGGAATGCTGCCGGAGTACGACTTTCGATCAGCCGTGCTGAATGCCGCTGATTATGGAGCTCCGCAGGCGCGGCGCCGGACCGTGATCATCGGATTTCTCCGTGAACGAGGGTTTCCCGGTTTTCCCGAGGCCACTCATTCGGCTGATCCCAAAGCTAACGGCCTTTTGTCTCATGTGACGGTGGGCGACGCCCTACGGGATGTGCCTCGCGACCCTGACAAGGACCACGTCTTCTCGTCACGGCGCACCCGATTTCTCGGACGAGAGTACGCAGGCACGTTCACCACGCGTGACCTGCACTGGAGCCGGCAGTACCGCGAGCTCTCGCTCAAGCGATTCGCTGTGATTCCCAAGGGCGGCAACCGACGGGACCTCGAGCCATACCCGGATCTGATGTCGCCTTGCTGGACGAAGCACAAGACAGGATCTGGCGACGTAATGGGCCGACTTCACTGGGATCGCCCGTCTGTCACAATCCGAACGGAGTTCTTCAAGCCGGAGAAGGGCCGTTACATTCATCCCGAGGAACATCGCGCGATTACGCATTACGAAGCTGCCCTCCTGCAGGGCTTCGGGCCCAAGCACAAATTCGTGGGGTCGCGGACAGACATCGCGCGACAGATCGGCAATGCCGTCCCGATCCCTCTCGGCACCGCAATCGGACGACTGCTAGCGGCGTCCCTCTGACCCAAAATGCACCGTGTCGGAGTTGAGATAATACGACAGGTCAGCCAGCTCCTTCCGAGGCCCTAAAAAGCGGGTCGAGCTGAGTCTGGCAGCCATGGCGCGGTGAGGAAAACGATGCACGGGACTCGCCAAATCGATTATCCCTCGAGAGAGTCAATCGTGGTTGTATGCATGTAGTATTTCAATGCATGAATGTGCGGCAGTTCGTTTTTGCCCACAATTTGCCCACAATCGGGTGAGATCCTATGAGATCGTAGTCATCTCTATGAGGTCAAAAGGCGCATAATTCCGCGGATTTTGGGCCCTCCCTGACGGTGGTTAAAGGGTGGTCGCAGTTTTCGAGTCCCTCCAGGGGCACGTCGGCCGTTCGCCCAGCCCTCGCCCGGCCCCGCGCTCACGAAGCGGCCCCGACATCGTCTCGGGTCACGATGCGGGGCCAGTACTGCCATACCTTGCATCGGCCCGTTGCGCGGCCGCAAGTAGACACGTTCGTCCACGTGGATCGAGACTGCGGAATGCGGATGACTCCGCCGAGCCGCTCCGGATCCGACTGTCTCGTCGTGGCCGTCCTGGGCGTGATCGCCCTCTACGTGACGCGCGTCGGGAGCAGCGTTCTCCGCCCCCGCCGCACGCTGCTACCATCGTCCTGAACGACAGGGGAGCGCCCGAAAGCGCTGAGAGTGCGGCTTGCCGCTGACCCTCGGAACCTGCTCCGGTTAGCACCGGCGAAGGGAGTCGAATTCTGACATGCGAGACGTACGACGGATATCACCGCGCGCGTGCTGCGCTCCTCCTGTCCCCATCCACACTGCGGGAAGAGGAGCGCTCACGAGATGAGTGACAAGACGACGACGAGTTCGAGCACGGCGACCCGGACGGCCGGGAGGTACGTCCTTGCGCGCAGGCCGTTGGCGAAGTGGCGGGCCGTCGACCTGATCAGCGCGGCGATGATCGCGGTGGCCTTCGGGGTCGTGTTCTGGGCGTTCGACACCTTCGTCTATCCGGGTGTGTCGCTGGCCTCCGCTGCGTTTCCGCCGGCGGGCGAGCTCGCGCTCGGCGTGTGGCTGATCCCGGCGGTGGTGGGTGCGCTCGTCATCCGCCGGCCGGGCGCCGCCGTCCTCACGGAGCTCGTGGCGGCCAACGTCGAGCTTCTGCTGGGCAACCAGTGGGGCGTCGGAGTCCTGCTGTCCGGGTTCCTGCAGGGCGTCGGCGTGGAGATCGTCTTCGCCATCCTGCTGTGGCGCTCCTTCGGGCCGGCGGCGGCGATCGGCGGCGGGATGCTCTCGGCGGCGCTGGAGATCGTGGGCTACGAGTGGTGGGCCTACGTCCCGTCGTACTCCTGGACGTGGAAGCTGGTGTACCTGGTGGCAGGGATCCTCTCCGGCGGCGTGATCGCCGGCGTCGGGGGCTGGGCACTCACCCGGGCGCTCGCGCGGGCCGGAGCGCTCAACGCGTTCCCCGCCGGGCACGAGGTGCTCGAGCGTCGCGCCGGAAAGGCCTGACCGATCGTTACCGTCACACGGGGAGCCAGCATCCGGTTCCAGAGCTTCTCCTGGCGCCCGGTCGGGCGCTCCGAGAGCGTCTTCGAGGACTTCTCGCTGGACATCGCACCGGGCGAGCGGGTCCTGCTCGTCGGGCCGAGCGGCAGCGGGAAGTCCACGCTGCTCCGGGCGATCGCCGGCTCGCTGGCCGGCCTGTCGCCGGACTCCCTGGACGGCGCGGACGGGACGGTGCTGGTCGACGACTCCGCGCCGGCCGCCATGATGACGGGGCTGCTGATGCAGGACCCCCGGGACGCCACCGTCGCCGAGACCATCGGCCGGGACGCGGCCTTCGGACTGGAGAACACCGGCACCCCGCGGGCGGAGTTGTGGGATCGCGTCCGCTCCGCGCTCTCCGGGCTGAGGCTGGCGGGGAGCTCGACCACCCGACGCACGCACTCTCCGGCGGGGAGGCGCAGCGCCTGGCGCTGGCCGGCGCGCTCGTCTTCGATCCGCGCGTCGTCCTGCTGGACGAGCCGACCTCGATGCTCGACCCGGAGGCGGCGCGTGCCGTGCGCCTCGCCGTCCTGGAGGGCGTCGAGGCCGCCGGCTCTACGCTCGTGGTGGTGGAGCACGATGCGGAGGACTGGCTTCCGTTCATCGACCGGGTCGTCGTCCTGGCCCCGGACGGCCGCGTGGTCGCCGACGGCGAGCCCGGCGAGGTCTTCGGAGCGCGGGGCGCGCTCGCGGACCGGGACGCGGCGCCGACCGAGCGCGCCATCTGGGTCCCCGGCGCCCCGCCGCCTCCGCCCGCGCCGGTCGCGGCGGACCTCCTCGCACCGCAGCTCCCCACCACGCCGGGGGACGTCCTCGTGCGCGCACACCTCGCCGGGCTCGACGTCGAGGTGCGCGCGGGCGAGCTGCTCGCCGTCGTCGGGCCGAGCGGCGCGGGCAAGTCCACCCTTGCCGCGCTCCTGGCGGGACTGCACGAGCCCGCGATCGGGGAGGTGCGGGCGGGAACAGCGCTCGTCGTCGCAGGGGAGGACCGTCCCGGCGCCTGGACGTCCGAGGAGATCAGCCGGCGGATCGGCTGGGCTCCGCAGGATGCGGAACTCGCCGTCCTCGGCGCCACCGTGCGCGAGGACGTCCGCATCGCCGCCGGTCGCAGCGGCGGCACCCCGGAGGAGGTCGAGGCGCGGACCGACGACCTCCTGGACGTGCTCGGGCTCGCCGCGCTGGGCGGAGCGGACCCGCACCGGCTCTCCGGCGGCCAGCTCCGGCGGCTGGCCATCGCCGGCGCGATCGGCGCCCGGCCCGCGGTGCTCGTGCTGGACGAGCCGACGGTCGGGCAGGACCGCCTGACCTGGAGCGCGGTCGCCGGGATCGTCACCGCCGCGCGGGAGGCCGGCGTGGCAGTGGTCGTCGCCAGCCACGACCGGCACCTCATCGCCCTGGCCGACCGCACGCTGACGATCGAGCCGGGGAGCGCACACCGGATGACCCAGGGGGGCGGCGAGCCGGGCCGGCCGTCGCTCGCGCCCGACCGGCCGGCGCGCTCCGGAGCGGGCCGCGGCTGGGCGGCCCGCTGCGGGCCGCTGTCGCTGCTCGGAGCCGCGGTCCTCCTGGTCATCGGCGCGGTCGGCGTCTCGTCGGCGCTGTCCGCTGCGGCCGGGATCGTGGCGTGGCTCGTCCTGGCCCCGCTGGTCCTGCGCGGGGTGCGGATCCCGGTGCGGCGGCTGATCCCCGGCCTCATCGCGGTGGCGTCCGTCGGCTTCTCGTCCTGGCTGCTGAGCCCGTCGCAGAGCCTGGACGTGGCCGTGACCGCGGGCCTGCGCATCGCGTTCTTCGTGTTCCCGAGCGTGGCGTTGGCCGGGCTCGTCCACCCGTCCGAGTTGGGCGACCACCTGGCGCAGCGCCTGCGGCTTCCCGCGCGCCCGGTCGTGGCGGCGACGGCGGCCGTGCAGCAGTTCGACCGGCTGACCGCCGACTGGGGCCGGCTGCGGAGCGTGCGGAGGATACGAGGCGTCGCCGCCGGCAGGAACCCGGTCGCCCGCGTGCGCGAGCTGGCCGGGCTGACCTTCGGCGTCCTGGTGCAGTCGCTGCGCACGGCCGAGCGGATGGCGCTGGCGATGGATGCGCGCGGGTTCTCGGCGGCGCACGAGCGCGGCTATCGCCGCACGTGGGCCGAGCCGGCACCGTGGCGGGCCGCCGATACGCTCCTGCTCGTCGCGGCGGCTGTCGTAGCGTGCATCCCCGCCCTGGTCGCCGCGGTGTCCTGACCGGGGCGGAGCGGGACGATCAGACCGGCCACTCCTCGCGCCGCCAGGCGGCGTCCCAGAACATCCACTCGTAGCGCGACGCGGTCGTGAAGGCGCGCCGCATGCGCTCGACATCGGCGGCGGACGCGACCTCGGCGGCGGCGTCGACCAACTGCCGGGCGGTCGCGGTGGCGGCGGAGAAGGCGGGGTCGCCGTACGTGCCGATCCAGTCCGCGTACGGATGTCCGTCGAGGTCGCCCACGCGCTCCGCGAGGCGTCGCCCGACGTCGTCGTAGATCCAGAAGCACGGCAGCACACCGGCCACGACGACCGGATAGGACGACGTCGCCGTCAGCGCGAGCAGATACGAGGTGTACGCGGCACAGGTGGGCGACGCCTCGACAGTCGCGGCGTCGACCCCGTGCGATTCGTGGAGGCGCCGCTCGACCGCGATCGCGTCGGCGGCGGCGGCGCTCCAGAAGGAGAGGGCCCCGGGATCGTGCGCGCGCGCCGCCGCGCTCGCGAGGACCTTCGAGTACGCGCCGAGATAGGCGGCGTCCTGGGCGAGGTAGTGCAGGAACGTCTCGGCCGGCAGCGTGCCGCGCTCCAGGCCGTCGAGGAAGGGGTGGGCGTCGATGGCGGCGCGGATCGGCTGGATGGTCTGCCACGCCCGTTCGGTGAAGGTCATCGTCCCTCCCACAGCTGCGCGAAGTGGTGGACGGGTCCGTGGCCGTGCCCGATGTCGAGGCCGTCCGCGGCCTCCAGTGCGGTGGTGAGCCAGCTGCGGGCGTCGCGGACGGTGCTGCTCCACGATGGGCGCTGCGGCCGGAGCGCCGCCAGGGCCGACGAGAGGCTGCAGCCGGTGCCGTGGGTGTTGACGGTGACGACGCGCTGGCTGCGGAACAGCTCGATGCCCGAGGGGTCCGCCAGCACGTCCGCGACCTCGTCGCCGGTGTCGAGGTGACCGCCCTTCGCCAGCACGCGCTGGGCGCCGCGGCGGACGAGCTCGCGGGCCTGGTCGGCCAGTTCGTCCACGCTCCCGGCCTCCGTCGTGTCCAGGAGGGCCGCCAGCTCCGGCGCGTTCGGGGTGACGACGGAGGCGAGCGGGAGGAGGTCGCGCATCGCCCGGACCGCGTCGTCGCGCAACAGCAGGTCGCCGCTGGTGGCGACCATCACCGGGTCGAGCACGACGACGTCGCGTGGCGTCTCGGCGAGGAACGCGGCGACCGTCTCGATGATCGCGGCGTTGGCCAGCATCCCGATCTTGACCGCGTCCAGCCGGACATCCTCGCTGAGCACGCGGAGCTGATCGGCGACGAACGGGGCGGGGACCTCGTGGATGCCGTAGACGCCGGTCGTGTTCTGCGCGGTCAGGGCGGTGATGATGCACGCGCCGTACGCTCCGAGGGCGCTGAACGTCTTGAGGTCCGCCTGGATGCCGGCGCCGCCCGACGGGTCGCTGCCGGCGATGCTGAGTGCGACGGGAGGTCTCATGCGCGCGCCTCATCCCAGGCGGTTCGGAGGGCCTGCGTCGCCCGTCCGACCTCGGGCTGCCCGCAGATCGCGCTCACGACGGCGATCCCGGCGGCTCCGGTCGAGCTGACGGCCGCCGCCCGGTCGACGCCGATACCGCCGATCGCGACGCACCGCCACGGGCTGGCCTGCACGATCGCGCTCAGCCCGTCCACGCCGCACGGCTCGGCCGCGTCGGGTTTGGTGGTCTGGGCCCAGACCGGCCCGACGCCGAGGTAGTCGACCGTGCCGGACGGCAGTGCGTGTGCGGTCTCCACGTGCGCGAGGGTCTGCACGGACAGGCCCAGGTAGGCGTCCGGTCCCAGGAGCCCGCGGGCGTCGAGCGGAGCGAGATCGCTCTGGCCCACGTGGGCGCCGTCCGCGCCGATGGCGGCCACGAGGTGCACGCGGTCGTCGACCAGCACCGGCACCTGCCCGCGCACCTCCGCGACGACCGCGCGTCCCAGGGCGACGAACTCGTCATCGGTCGCGTCCGGATCGCGGAGCTGGACCACGCTGACCCCGGCCGCGATGGCCTCCCCGACCGTGGCCGCCACGCCGCGGTCCCCGCACAGCCGGGTGTCGGTCACCAGGTAGAGGGACAGGTCGAGCGGCGGGCGGGCAGTCATGCGACGCGGACCGCGGCGACCAGGGTGTCGGGCGTCAGGGTGGCCAGCTCGTCGAGCAGGCTCACGGCGAAGCTTCCCGGCCCCTGGCTCACGGCGGCTGCCCGATCGGCTGCGACCGTGAGCACCGCGGTCGCGGAGGCGGCCGCGGTCAGAGGGTCGGCGCTGCCGGCGAAGGCGGCCATCAGGGCGCCGAGGGCGCAGCCGACGCCGGTGACCTGCGTCATCCACGGGTGCCCGTTGGCGATCCGGACGGTGCGCTCGCCGTCGGTGAGGTGGTCGACGGGGCCGCTCACCGCCACGACGGTGCCGAAGGTGCGGGCGATCTCCTGGGCCGCCGCCAGCGCCGCCTCCGGACTGTCGGTCGAGTCCACGCCCTTGCCGCCGGCACCGCCGGCGAGGGCCATGATCTCGGAGGCGTTCCCGCGGACGATGGTGGGCGAGGAGCGCAGCAGTTCGAGCGCGAGCCCGGTGCGCCAGCGCAGGCCTCCCGCGGCGACGGGATCCAGCACCCACGGCGTCCCCGCCGCTGCCGCAGCGCTGGCGGCCGCCGTCATCGCCTCGGAGGTGTCGTCGTACGGGGTGCCGAGGTTCACCAGGACACCGCTGGCGATCGGCGCGAACTCGGCCGCTTCGCGCGGGTTGTCGACCATCGCGGGGGCCGCCCCGACCGCGAGCAGGACGTTGGCGGTCCACTGGGCGACGACGATGTTCGTCAAGCACTGCACGAGCGGCGGTTGGGCACGCAGCCCGCTCAGAGCGGCGCCGATCTCGGGCGCGTCGATGGCAGGGGAGGAAGAAGTCATGGAATGACGTCCCTTCGCTAGTGCTAACCAGATCAGGTTCGACGGGTGTGTTCTCAGCCAGCCCTCGAGAGGGAGGCACCCCGCGTCATCGGCCAGTCTAGCGAGGGCGAAGCGGCGGACCGCGGAGCGGCCCCGTTGTGGAGTGCTGCCGCCGGACTACGCGCGCGGCCGGAACCGCAGCACCGTCACCCCCGACCCGAACTCCCGCCGCTCCACGAGTTCGAGCCGGATGCTCTCGCTCAGCCCGGCGAGCAGCGTCGGCCCGTGGCCGGCGAGGACCGGCTGCACCACGAACACGTACTCGTCGATCAGGCCCAGGTTCGCCAGCGCGAGGGGAAGGGTCACCCCGCCGACGAACAGGCCCTCTCCCGGTTCCTGCTTGAGGCGTTCGACCGCGCGCCGCAGGTCGCCGCTCAGCAGCGCGGCATTCCAGTCGACCTCGGTCAGCGTGCTGGACACCACGTGCTTCCTCGCCTGGTCGATGGCCTCGGCGAACGGGACTTGCGTCTCGTCCATCCACTCGGGCCACGCGCCGGTGGCCGGGCGGCGCCACGCGGACTCCATCATCTGGTAGGTCACCCGGCCGAAGATCAGCGCGTCGGCCCGCTCCAGCTCGGCGGTCCAGAAGCGCATCGAGTCCTCGTCGGGCGGGAGTCCCGCCTCGTGGTGGACGCAGCCGTCGAGCGTGACGTTGATGGCGTAGCGGAGGGGTCTCATCCCGTTCCTTTCGATCGGCGCGCGGGCTCAGTCCGTGGGAGGCCGGCGCAGCCGCTTGACGTCGGTGCGGCGCTTCTTCGCCTCCAGGCGCCGCCGGCTGGAGCCGAGGGTGGGCCGGGTCGGGCGTCGCGGTGGCGCGGGAGGCCGGAGGGCGTCGGCCACGAGCTCGGCCAGCCGGAGGCGCGCGGCCTCCCGGTTGCGCACCTGCGCGCGGTGCTCGGATGCGGCGATCGTCAGCACCCCGTCCACGATGCGACCGCTCAGGCGATCCAGCAGCCGGTCGCGCTGGGCCGTCGAGAGGACGGCGGAGGCGCCCACATCCCAGACGAGCTCCACCCGGGAGTCGGCGGTGTTCACACCCTGCCCGCCGGGACCGGACGACCGCGAGAACCGCCAGGACAGCTCGGACTCGGGGATGGTGAGTCCGGAGTCGACGCGGAGGCCGGGGCGGTGGACGGCGGGCATGGGTCCATCATCCTCTCACTCGTGGTGGTGCCGGGCGGGTCACCGCAGCGCGCGCAGGTACCGCCGCCGCGCCACGACCTGTGCGACGCGGAGCAGCGGATGCAGGATGCGCCACGGCTGCTGCGGCGCCGGACGGGTGAGCGAGCGTACGGTGAGCACGATGTCGCCGCCGGTGTCGCGATGCACGACGAACGCCTCCTCGCCGTCGACGGGATGCCCGGGCAGCGTCCGGTACGCGAAGCCGACCCGGTCGTCCTCCTCGACGACGGCGACGACCTCCACCGGCTCGACGACGGTCACGCCGAGCACGCGCACGCGGATCCCTCGCGCCGGCCTTCGCGGACCGGTGCATCGGAGTCGACCAGGAAGCCGCTGCGCGTCTTCACCCGCCAGCGGAGGACGTCCCCGGCGGCGCGCCGCCAGGCGTCCTCTCCGCGGCCGACGACGGCGGAGACCTCGGAACGGCGGAAGGCCGGGTCGGTCGACGCCCAGGTGGGTGCTTCGGGCATCGTCATGGTGCGCTCAGTGGCTCGGCGTCACTCATCGGGGAACTCGATCACGCCGTCACGCGCGGCGGGATGGTGAGCCGTGGCGATGTCCGCCTCGAGGTAGACCGTCAGGTATTGCCGGTCGATCGGTCGCCCGGCCGTGTCGAAAATGCGGTAGCGGCGGCGGTACAGGGCATCCGCGTACTCCCGGTGCCGGAACTCCACGGTGACCAGTGTCTCCGGCCAGTCGCCGCTCGCGCGGACCGCCAGCTCGCGGTAGGGGCTCTCGACGCGGTGGAGCCGGTCGTCGCGGCGCGTCCAGATGGTGTTCGGCCGCGCCAGCCATTCGAGCTGTTCCACCACGTCGCGCACGGCGGCCTCGATGTCCTCCGCGCTGAGCCCTGCGGGCGCCCAATCGATCCCGCTCACGGTCGCCAGGTCGACACGGTCGCGCGCGTCGGGCTCCGTGGCCTCGCCGGCGGCGTCGTCGTCGTCCCAGCACTCCTCGTCATCCATCGGGACCGCTGCGGCTTCGTGGTCGCCGACTGCCAGCGCAGCGGGCACACCACCGGTGAGGTCGACCGAGATCCGGCTCTGGGGGTAGGAGTAGCCGATCGAGTCGGTCTCGGGGTCGACCGTCCCGACCGGGTTGGTCGGGAAGAAGGTGAAGACGGTCCGGGAGCCGTCCTGCGCGACCTCGGCGACAGCGCGGTCGACCGTGATCGGCTCGACCCGGCCGCCGCGGCCGAACCGGACGAGCTCGACGGGTGCGGACGGCCCGGGCGCGGGAGGCGGAGCGAGTCGCGTCGCGGGTTCTCCGGCGTCATCGCCGGGCGCGGACGCGAACCAGCCGTACGAGTGCTCGCCTTCATCCTCGTCGCCGAGTTCGGCGAGCTGCGAGAGAGTGTAGACGCCGTGGAGCCGGCGGTTCCTGTGCCGCGACAGCACGTCCCGCCGCCAGTCGTCCTCATCCTTCTGGAAGTCCTCCCACGACTCCACCGGAAGGTCCTCGCTGTCGATGGATGCGGGCGCCTCGACGTCGTCGGAGCCCGGATACGGCTCGGGGGCCGGCCACGGAGCGGGACTGGCCCAGATCCCCTCGGAGTCGGCGCCGATCACAGACATCCGGCCGATGTCCACGCCGACCGCCGAACCGTCCACACCGATCCGGACCGCCGTGGACCACACTAGGCCCGCCGAATCGGGGACGTACGCCTCGTACACGACCCACACCGCGTCAGGCGCAGGGACCAGGCGGGCGGTCGAAGCGCGCGAGGGCAGCGGCGCGTCGGGCCACGTCACGACGCGTTCGGAGTCGTCGCCGCGGAGGACGGCGACCGGCCGCTCCCTGTCGATGAGGAAACGCACTCCGCCCACCTCGACGGCGGGCAACGGATTCAGGTGAGGGGGCGCCACGCTCACACTTTAGGGCGCGAGCTCTCAGTCGGCCTGCAACCCCGCGCAGACGATCTCCGCCAGCGCCGTGAGGTCTTCGGGCCGCGTCTCGCCCACGCCGTCCTCCAGTGGCGGCGTCGTCACGATCGCGCCCCACGCCAACGCAGCAGCCCGCAGCCGCTTCCCCCGACCGGGATGCGCAGACTCCCCGCCAGCACCTTCTCGATGGTCGAGTGCAGTGCCCGCCGGTGCGCCGCCAGCTTGGCCTTGACCTCCGGGTGCGAGTGCTGCTCGCGCCAGACGATCACCCTCAGCACGTCGGAGTCCGCCTGCACCCGGAACAGCTTCTGGCTCAGGTTCAGCAGCGAGCGGACGGGGTTGCCCGGTTCGATGAGCGGGTCGGGGTCGATCCGGCCCGGCCCCAGGCGTTCGCCGACCAGGGAGGCGAGGATGTCCTTCTTGGACGGGAAGTAGTAGAACAGGAGGCCCTTGGGGACCGCCGCTGCGTGGGCGATGGCGGAGGTCGCGGTCGCGTCGAACCCGCGTTCGGCGAAGAGGGTCTCTGCCGCGTCGAGGATCCGCGTGCGCGCGTCCGCCGGCTGGTCCACGTGTGTCCTTTCCGTGGTGTGCGAGGGGCCGGAGACCGACCCCTCGCACACGGTCGAGTTAGTGCGTGGCCTGCGGGTGATGCATCTTCATCGCCGGTTGCACGGCCAGGAGGCCGGCGGCCAGGGCGACGACTCCCGCGATCCAGGAGGTCCAGGCGGCCGCGGCGTTCGAGGTGTAGTTGCCCACCCACGGGGAGGCGATGAGCAGGACGCCGAGTGCGACGTGGATCCACTCCATCGAGACGAGGCCCGGCATGGCCAGGCTCCACACTCCCGCGGCGACCAGCAGCACACCGAGGACGAGCATGATCGGCAAGGACGCGCCCGTGGGGGCGATCCAGATCGTCGACAATGCGACATAGAGACCGGCGGCGACGGCCACCCAGTCCTGCCAGCGAGTCCACTTCTTCATCGACACCAACATCCCTTCGTCAGTCGGCTCCCGATCTGGGGGTCGGATCTGATTGTAGAATTGATTGACCGCCCGGTCAATGCAGTTGTGACGCGGTGAAGCACGGGTCGGGAGGGTCAGCTCAGGTCGCGCCCGTCCGCTCGTCCCGCAGCGCGCAGTACGGCGGACGCGGCGTCGAGCACGGACCACGACCCGTCGACGCCGAGCTCGGCGATTCCGGAGGTGGGCAGGATCACGTCCTCGCCGGCGAGCAGCGAGGCGAGCTGCTCCATGCCGGGATTGTGGCCGACCAGGATCAGCGTGCGGACGTCGGCCGGCGCCTCCCGCACGACGTCGAGGAGCCGGTCGGCGGAGGCCGCGTACACGCGATCGTCGAAGACCGCCGGAGGGGCGGGAGCGAGCTCGGCGGACACCAGCTCCCAGGTCTCGCGGGCGCGCCGTGCGGGCGACACGACCGCGAGGTCGATCGCGCCGACGTGGCCGGCGAGCCAGCGACCCGCGAGCGGAGCCTGGGCGTGGCCGCGCTCGGCCAGCGGACGCTCGACGTCGGGCAGCGCGCCGGACCAGTCGGATTTGGCGTGGCGCAGGAGGACGAGGGTGCGCTCGGAAGTGGTCACGCTGTCAGTGTGGCGCACGATCCGGGGTGTTGGCATCGCCGCTCACTCCGGGGCGGCCGGTGCCGCAGCCGAGGTCCAGGGCGATGTCGCCGGCGCGCAGGCCGGTGGCCGCGACCAGCCGCTCGGTCTGGTCGGCGGGGAGGTCGCGGCGGAATCCGGCGTAGTACCGGGCGGTGGTTCCGGCGAAGTCGCTCCTCACGACCCGTCGAGCACGTCGCGGAGCCGGGCGGCGAACTCCCGGGGCTTGCCCGGGTAGCCGGAGTCCTCGGCCGCGAAGCCGCCGTGGTGGCTGGGGAAGACGACCGGAGACGTCCCGAGCAGGCCGGCCAGAGCGGTGGAGGTGCGGCCGGTGAAGACGCCCTCGGACTCCTCGCCGACGGCGACCACGATGCGGGTCGGGGAGGCCTTCAGGGCGGCGATGTCGGGGCGGTAACCGGTGATCGCGACCGAGCGTTGCGACAGGAGGGGATCGGTGCGGTCGCCGTCGTCGGCGGTGGGCATCCCGAACATCGCGGGGTCGGGCGCCGGGAGGGCGAAGTAGTCGTCGGTGAACTCGCCGCGCCACGAGGTCATCATCACGAACGCGGCCATGCCCGCGCCGAAGCCGTTGGCGTCGTAGGCGGCGTGCACGGCGTCGAGGCCGCGCTCGGCGGCCTCCGCGTCCGGGAGCACGGCAGGCAGCGGGGGCTCGTGCGCGACGAGGGTGCGGACATCCCCGGGATGGGCGGTCACCAGGGCCAGTGCGGTCACGGCGCCGCCGCTGCTCGCGAACAGGTCCACGGGGCCGGCCCCGAGCGCCTCGATGACGGCGTGGACATCCTCGGCCTGCGTCGTCGGGGTGTTGGTCACCTCGCCGTCGCTGCGCGTGCTCCGGCCGAGGCCGCGCGGGTCGTAGGTGACCACGACGCGGTCGGGGAGGTAGGAGGCCAGGGCGCGGAAGCCGCTCGCGTCCATCGGCTGGCCGATCATGACGAGCGGGGGATGACCTCCCTCGCCGGCCTCCGCGTCCGCGACGTCGTAGACGATCTCGGCTCCTGGCGTGTGGATGGTGCGCGTTTCCATGACGGACTCGTCTCGGTCGGCGAACGGGTGATGGTGTGGATCGTACGCGCTGGGCCACGGCCCGGCCACCCGCGGCGCACCGGCGGGCGCCGCCGATCGGGACGCCGCCCGGCCGAGGATGAGCGCTTCCGTCTACCCGAGAACTGGGGCGGCCGCCAGGCTTCGAGTTCGCTGATCCGGGCCGTCCAGCACAGGTCGCCGACCTACGCTTCTTCGAGAGGTGGGGGAAACCGAACGAGACAGGAAACGATCATGGGTGCAGCGATTACCCCCATCCGGAGGCCCGCGCCCGTCGCGCACGTCGAGACGATCCAGGGCACCGGCGACAGCCGCGCGGTCAGCGTCCGGTGCTGGTGCCCGATCGGGCACGACCACACGTACGCGGAGTGGGTGGGGCTGTTCGGGCGCTCCCAGTACGACGTGCGCTGACGCAGCGCCTCACCAGGGCGCGACGGTCCCGTCCCACGAGAACAGCAGCCCGCTCGGCCCGTCGTCGGGCAGCGTCGCGAGCCGCACGGCGCCCTCCGCCGCCTCGGCCGGGTCGCCGCCCGCGCCCGCGGCGCGCGGGTTCAGGTTGGTGGCGCGCAGGCCGGGAGCCAACGCATTGACCTTGACACCGTCCGCCGCGAGGGCGTGCGCGTAGAAGATGGTCAGGCCGTCCAGCGCGGCCTTCGACGACCGGTAGGCGGCGCCGCGGCCGGACGAGGCGGCGACGTGGTCGAACTGCGGGTTCGGCCCGGTGCTCCAGGTGAGCGAGCCGGTGCCGCTGGAGATGTTGACGATCCGGGGATGCGCGGAGCCCCGCAGCGCCGGGAGGAACGCGTTGGTGACGGCGACCACGCCGAACACGTTCGTCTCGTAGGTGCGCCGGAAGACGTCCACGTCCACCTCGGTGACGACGTCCGCGATGTCGAGCGAGATGCCGGCGTTGTTGACCAGCACGTCCAGGGCCGGCACGGAGGCCGCGGCGGCGGCCACGCTGTCGGCGTCCGTCACGTCGAGCGGGAGGACGGTGCCGCCGACCTCGGCGGCGACCCCCTCGCCGCGTGCGCGGTCGCGGGCGCCGAGCAGGACGTTCCAGCCCCGCGCGGCGAGCTGGCGGGCGATCTCCTTCCCGATTCCGCTGGTGGCTCCGGTGACGAGTGCGGTGGTGGGGGTGGTGGTGTTCACGCCCTCCATCCTGTGCCGGCCGTCGCCGGCGAACCAGGCCCGGGGAGTACCACCTTCGGGCCGCCGGCGTCCCACGCCAGCGGCTCGATGAACATCCGCCGCTTTCCGCCCACGGTGTCCCAGGCGTGGAAGGCGATCACGTCGGCGCCGTCGTCCAGCCGCAGCACCGAGTTGTGGCCGGGGCCGAGGAGGCCGGTGAGCTCCGTGCTCAGCACGTCGGCGGCCGGGCGCACCTCGTGGGTCCACGGGCCGAGCGGGTGCGGCGCCGTCGCCGCCGAGACGCCGTAGCCGTCGCCCTCCCAGCGGCCCGCGGAGAAGAACAGGACGTACCGGTCGCCATGCCGCACGACCGCCGGGCCCTCCAGCGTGTGCCAGTCGAAGGTGCGGCCGTACATCGTGCGGCCCCGCTCGAAGAGCTGCCAGTCGGCGTCCGGGGCGAGAACCGCGACCGGGTCGGAGCCGGGGCGCGTGGGGGAGTCGAGGCGCATCACCGCGAGGTGCGTGCCGGGCCGGGCGCCGGTGAGCACGTCGCGGGCGAAGAACAGGTACCAGCTGCCGTCCACGTCCCGGAACGGGTGCGCGTCGATCGCGAACGACTCGCCCGGGGTGAGGTTCACGCCCAGGTCGGCGAACGGGCCGAGCGGGGAGTCCGCCCGGGCGACGCGCAGGTGGTGGCCGGCGATGCCGTGGCCGACCGAGAAGAACATCCAGTAGGCGCCGTCGGCGGCCACGACCTCCGGCGCCCAGTAGGCGTCGCCGAGCGCGGGGTCCGGCCGCTCCAGGACGCCGCCGGCGCTCGTCCAGTGGACGAGGTCGGGGGAGCGGAGGGCCTCGAACGCGTGCGTCTCGGTGCCGTCGAGCACCCGGTCGTCCCCGGAGCCGTAGGCGATGTACTCGCCGCCGAAGCGGGCGAGGAACGGGTCGGCGAAGTAGCCGTCGTAGACCGGCTCAGCTCGCGAGCTCATCGGCGACCTCCGTTCCCGTGCGCTCGGCGGCGGACTCGGAGGCCAGCCGCGTGTAGAGCTCCGCCGCAGCCGTGGGGACGCGCGCCAGCCGGCCGTCCTCCTGCTCGTCCAGCCGGATAACGCCCATGCGCCGCAGGAAGGGCGACTTCGCGCGCCGCCCGTCCGCCGCCCCGTCGCCGGAGTGCTGGCGGGCGGCCACGATGTCGTCGTCCACCACGAACTCCTCGACGTTGCGGCCGCCGGACGCATACGACCAGTCCACGAAGTCGAAGACCGGCCACCAGGTGTAGCCGCGGATGTCCAGCCCTTCCGCGCGCAGCTCGCCGATCGACCGGACCGAGTCGTCCAGCCACGCGGACCGCACGTCGTCGTCGCCCTCGATGCTCGTCTCGGTGATCAGCATCGGGAGGCCGTACCGGGCGGAGAACGCGCGGAGGCTGTCGGCGAGGCCGTCGCTCCAGCGGTTGGTCGCCACCTGCGCCACCTCGTCGCCGCGCTGCACGAGGGTGCGCGGGGAGAGGTCGGGGTAGTAGTTGACGCCCAGCAGGTCGACGGTCGGCGGGGAGGCCGTCAGGCGCTCCAGGCGCTCGGGGTCGGCGCCCTGCTCCAGCAGCCAACCGTGCAGCGGGTGGGCCGGGTCTACGCGGCCGAGCAGGAGGTCGGTCGGCAGCATTCCCACCGACTCCAGCAGCGCCGCGTGCTCGGCGAGCCCGGCATCGTCCGTGCGGTACAGCGAGGAGGCCTCCACGTGCACGACGACTGCGTCCGGGTTCGCGGCGCGGACAGCGCGGATCGTCTCCGCCATTCCCTCCACGACGCCGAGGGTCACGGCGGTCCAGCCGTCCCAGCCGGTGAGGGACGGCGGCCAGACGCCGCGCAGGCCGCAGAACGACGCCGTGGTGAGCGGCTCGTTGAGCGGCGTCACGTGGTCCACGATCCCGCGGTAGCGCTCCGCGAACGCACCGGCGAACTCCGCGACCGTCTGCGGGTACAGCGCGTCGGCGAACGACGCGCGCAGCCATGTGGGCGTCCCGTAGTGCACGAGGTCCGCGACCACGGTCAGCCCGAGCTCCGCCGAGGCGTAGTGGAGGCGCTCGTCCAGCATCGACCAGTCGAACACGCCCGACGCGGTGTGGACGAGCGGCCAGTTCACGCCGTAGCGCAGGACGGTCGCGCCCAGGTCGCGGACCGACCGGAGGTCCTCCCGCCAGTTGCCGGTGTGGTCGGTGAGGTCGTACTCGTCCAGGTCCGCCATCGCGAAGTGCTCCGGCGGGTAGACGCAGGTGTCCTCGATCCCGGCCGCCCAGGCGAACTCGCCGGGCCCGAGCCCCGCGCCCGTCACTTGAGCCCCGTCGTCGCGACGCCGGCCACGAAGTACTTCTGCGCGAAGAAGAACGCGACGGCGATCGGGATGAGCGAGATGGTGGCGCCCGCGAGCAGCACGGCGTGGTCGGTCACGTGCTGTCCGCCGAACAGCGTGAGCCCCGCGGGCAGGGTGAGCATGTTCGGGTCGCTGGTGACGACGAGCGGCCAGAGCAGGTCGTTCCACAGGTTCATGAAGTTGAGGATCGCGACGGTCGCGATCGCGGGCTTGGCCAGCGGCAGGATGATCCTCCAGTAGATGCGGAAGTGGCCTGCGCCGTCGATCCTGGCCGCCTCGTCCAGCTCGGTGGGGATGCTGATGAAGAACTGCCGGAACAGGAAGATGCCGAAGGCGCTCGTCGCCCGCGGCACGATCAGCCCTTGGTAGGTGTTCAGCCAGCCGAAGTGGAACAGCTCGATGAACACCGGGATGAGCGTCACCTGGAACGGCACCATCAGCGTGGCGATGACCAGGATGAACGCGAGGTTCCTGCCGCGGAACTTCAGCCGGGCCAGCGCGTACGCGCACAGCGAGTCGAACAGCAGCGTCGCGGCGGTGGTCACGCCCGCGAAGAGGAAGGTGTTGCCGAGCAGCCTGAGGAACGGGAGCTGTTCCCACACGCCGAGGTAGCCGTGCAGCGTGATCGAGGTCGGGAACAGCGACGCCGGGTTGCCGAACAGGTCGCTCTCGCTTCGGAACGATCCGGACACCATCCAGATGAACGGCACGATCGCGAAGACCAGGCCGATCCCGAGGAGGATCCATTTGGACGAGGCGGCCAGCGCTGTCATCGCGCCGGGGCGCCTGACGCGGACACCGGTTTCAGTCGACATCGTTGTACCTGAACAATCTGAGCTGGAGGAGCGAGAGGAGCATGATGAGGGCGAAGAGGACCCACGAGACCGCCGACGCGTAGCCGGTCTGGTAGTTCACGAAGCCGTCGCGGTAGATGAGGTTCACGAGGCTGTCCGTGCGGAACACCGGGCCGCCGTCGGTCATCACGTAGACCAGGTCGAACACCTGCAGCGACTGGATGGTGAGGATCATCGTCGCGAACAGCAGGGTGGGCCGCACGCTCGGGATGGTGATGTGCAGCGTGAGCTGCCGGTTGTTCGCGCCGTCCAGGCGTCCGGCCTCATAGCGCTCCGCGGGCACGGCCTTCAGGGCGGCGACGAACAGGATCATGGCGAAGCCGACGCTGCGCCACACGGCCACGAAGATGACGCTCGGCAGCGCGAGGGAGGTCGAGGTCAGCCAGGCGACCGGGTGGAGTCCGAGGAGCTGGGTGAGCCCGCCGACCAGGCCGATGCTCGGGTCCAGCAGGAACTTCCAGACCAGGCCGATGGTGACGAACGACACGATCGTCGGGAAGAAGTACACCGAGCGGACGATCCGGGTGATCAGGTTGTCCTTCAGCAGCAGCAGCGCGGAGCCGAAGCCGAGGGTGATCTGGAGGACTACGGCGAACGCGGTGAAGACCAGGGTGACGCCGAGGGCGTTCCAGAACTGCGGGTCCTGGAAGAGCTTGATGTAGTTGCCGAACCCGAGGAACGTCTGGGTCGAGGCCCCGATCGTCCAGTCGAAGACGCTGTAGTACAGCGTCTGCAGGATCGGGAACAGGACGAACACGCCCAGGATGATCAGGCTCGGCGCCATGAACAGCCAGGCCGGCTGGAACCTGCGCCGGCGGCGGCGCGTGCTCCCGTCACCGCGCGGGCCGGGTCGCACCGGCTCCGCGTTCCGGGGAGGGGACCCGCCCCGTCCCGCGCGGGGCGGGACAGGGCGGGCTCGGTGGTGTGGGTGCTCACTACTTGCTGCACCCCGTCAGGCTGTCGATCGTCTTGGCGGCGTCGGCGGTGGCGGAGGCGACGGAGGTCCCGCGGGTGATCTGCCCGATCAGCGGCACGTACGCGTTGGCGTCGACCTGCGTCGCGTTGGTGACGTGCGGCAGGTAGAGCCGCGAGTCCGGGACCTGCGAGGTGAAGATCGACACGGTCGGGTCGGCCTTCAGCTTGGCGTCGTCGGCGAGGTCGGTGCGCAGCGGCGGGAAGCCGGTCTGCAGCGAGAACTTCTCCTGGGCGGTCTTGCTGGTCCAGTAGGCGAGGAACTCCTGCGCCTCCTGCGGGTGCTTCGTCTTGGCCGAGACAGCGAGCGGCGCGGTGGAGCCGAGCGTCACGCTCGAACCGTCCACGCCGACCGGGACCTTCGCGATGCCGAGGTCGATGCCTGCCGACTTGTAGCCGGGGGCGGCCCACGGCCCGTTGATCTCCATCGCGGCCTTGCCGGCGGAGAACAGCGAGTCGGCCTGTGCGCCGGTCTGCCCGACGGGCGAGATCTTGTCCTGGACGACCAGGTCGCTCCACGTCGACAGGCTCTTCTGACCTGCGCTGGTCTGCACGACGCTGCAGCCCTTCGCGTCGACGATGTCGCCGCCCTCCAGCCACTGCAGGATGGGCCACATCTGGATGGTCTGGTTGTCGGCGAGGGACAGGCCGTACTGGGTCTGACCGCCGTTGATCGTCAGCTTCTTCGCGTCGGCCTGGAGCTCGGCGACCGTGGTCGGAGCGCCGGCGATCCCGGCCGCGGCGAACGCCTTCTTGTTGTAGTACAGGCTGAGCGTCGCGAAGTTCGCGGGGACGGCGTAGAGCTTGCCGTCGTAGGTGAACTCCTTCACCGTGCCGGGCGCGAGCTTGTCGGTGTTGATCTTCGTGTCGCCCGAGCCGGTGTTCGTGAGTGCGAGGACCGAGTTGGTCTTCACGTACTGGGCGATGGCGTTCGGGTCGCTGGAGGGCGCCGCGATGTCGGGGCCCTGCCCGGTCAGCCACGCGGACGGCAGCTTCTGGGCGATGGTGTCCCAGGGCTGCACGTTCATGGTGACGTGGATGTTCGGGTGCGAGGCGTTGAAGTCCTTGACGATGGTGTCGTAGCCGGGACGGTCGCCGCCGGTGAAGCCGGTCCAGACGGTGAGGTCGACCTTGCCGCCGGACGCGCCGGACGTGCCGGAGCAGGCGGTGAGCGCCAGCATCGACGCGGCCACACCGGCGGCGACGACGAGGGATCTGCGGATTTTCATCGAGTGTTCTCCTTTGAGCAGTGCAGATGAGGGGAGGGGCGGTGCTGTGGGTGGGGTGGGGTGGGGATGGTGCGGTGGGGCGGGTGGAGCGGTATCGGGGTGGGTCAGGGGGAGTGGAGCGGGTCAGGTGGCGCCGCTCACGTCGCGTCGGGGCAGCCGCACGAGCGGCGCGGCACGAAGGTCACGCCGAGCTCCTCGTGGGCCGGCCCGTCGAACCGGCCCTCGACCAAGTCGAACAGCCGTTCGGTGGCGCGGCGGGCCATCTCCTCGGCGGGCACGGCGATGGTCGTGATCCCGGGTGTGGTGACACGGGCGAGCCCGAAGTCGTCGAAGCCGACGATGGAGATGTCCTCCGGCACGCGGAGCCCGGCGCGCTTGAGCTCCTGGAGGCCGCCGAACGCCATGTCGTCGTTGGCGAACACGATGCCGTCGACCTCCCGGCCGTCCGCCAGGGCCTCGACGACCGCGGCGGCGCCGGACTCCTCGTTGAACTCGCCGCGGACGACCTGCGCGTCGGCCTCCAGTCGGTGCGAGCGCACGGCGGCGAGGAAGCCCTCCCGCCGGTCGAGACCGGTCTGGTGGTCGAGCGGGCCGGTCACGTGCACGAGCCGGCGGCGGCCGTGCACGTCGATCAGGTGCTCGGTCAGCAGGCGCGTGGCGGCGACGTCGTCGATGCCGATGCTGACCGAGCCGGGCAGGTACGGGAAGTTGCCGATCAGCACGACCGGGAGGCCGGAGGCGACGAGCTCCTCGACGTGGAAGTCGTCCACCGCCGAGCTGGTGACGATCGCGCCGTCCGCGCTGCGGGAGCGCACCACCCGCTCGTAGGCGGCGACGCCGTTCTCGGTGTCGGAGTTGGTGGAGACGATCACCTGGCTGTCGTGCGCGTTGGCGGCGTCGGAAACCCCGGTGAGCACGTGCATGAAGTAGCTGTGCCCGAAGACATGCTGGGAGGTGTTCGGCACGATGAGCGCGACGGCGCCCGCCCGCTGATTGCGGAGCGCCCGGCCGGCCGAGCTGGGGACGTAGCCGAGCTCCTGCGCCGCCTGCCGCACGGCCGCCTTGGTCTTGGAGCTGATCCGGGCGTGGTCGGCGAGTGCCATCGACGCGGCGGAGGACGTGATGCCGACGCGCTCGGCGACGTCCTTCAGGGTGACGGCCGAACGTGCGTCCCGGGTCTTCGGCATCGGTGCCTCCGTGTCGTTCGCTGGTCTCGTCGGAGCGGATGCTCAAACGATGAAGCAGGTGTTCAAACGATAAAGCACTCGCTTGAACGATGCAGCAGGATCTGACTGTGTGTCGGTGGTCGCTTTATCGATTGACCATCGGGCGATTCGCTGAACCGAATGGATGCTCAATCGATAAAGCACACCATAGAACCAAGCCGCCCGAAAGCGCAAGCAGAATATTCGGACTCCTGCCGCGGCGGGCGTGCTAACGTTCTCCCGATCGTGATCCGGACGCAGGAGGTGAGACCCATGAACGCAACATCCGCAGTGGGTGCTCCCCTGCAGTGCACGATCGCGCGACGCCGGTAACCGTCGCCGGAGCGCCCGAAGGCATCTTCGCGAAAGGCACTCCCATGAACGCTCACACTTCTTCTTCCTCCCGCGCGCTCGTCCTCCACGGCGGTGGGTCCTCCGGCAACGCCTGGGAGCTCGGCGTGATCGCCGGCCTCCTCGACGGCGGGGTGGACGTCGCGCGCGCCGACCTCATCGTCGGCACGTCGGCCGGATCGACCGCGGCCGCCCAGATCACGAGCGCGCCGCCCGGCGAGCTGTTCGCCGCTATCCTCGCCGCCCCGACACCGCAGCGGCCAAATGGAGGCCGTCCCGGCTGTGAGGGCGTCGCGCGCGGCGTCGCCGGCTCCGTCTCCAGCCAGCTGGAGGTCACCGGCCGCATCATCGCCGAATCGTCGGACGCCGCCGACATGCGCCGCCGGATGGGCGCCTGGGCGATCGGGCTCGCGGAGGAGGCAGGCCCCGGCCGCCAGGCGCAGTGGCGCGCGACCGTCGCCTCCCGGCTGCCCCGCCAGGAGTGGCCGGAGCAGCGCGTCCTCCTCACCGCCGTCGACGCGCGCACCGGCGAGGAGTGACCTTCGACCGGGACAGCGGCGTCGCGCTGGCGGACGCCGTCGCGGCGAGCTGCTCCAGCGGCTTCGCGTACGCACTCGGCGACGAGCAGTACATCGACGGCGGCTACCGGCGCAACGAGAACGCCGACCTCGCGGCCGGCTACGGGCGCGTCCTGGTGCTCTCACCCTTCGGCGGCCGCAGCCGGCATCCGGAGGCGTGGGGGATGCAGCTCTCGGCGCAGGTCGGGGAGCTCCGCGCCGGCGGCAGCGAGGTCGAGACGATCCTCCCCGGCCAGGCGTCCCTCGACGCGTTCGGCGACAGCATGATGGACCTCTCGCGCCGGCCGGCGTCGGCGCGGGCCGGCTTCGACCAGGGGAGGGCCGCCGCCGCAGGGCTCAGCGGGTTCTGGGGAGGCGCGGCGTGAGTTCGCAGAGAGAACCGCACACCCACGACGTCACCATCGCCGGCGGCGGCCTGACCGGGATGATGCTCGCCGCCGAACTCCGCCTGCGCGGCGTCGACGTCGTCGTCCTGGAGCGCGAGCACGAGCGCAGCCCACTCGTCCGGTCGCTCGGGCTGCACCCGCGCAGCGTGGAGATCCTCGACATGCGCGGGTTGCTGGAGCGCTTCCTGGCGCTGGGCCGGCGGCATCCCGAAGGTGTGGGCCGGTTCGCGGGGATCGCGTCCCCGCGGCCGGTCGCGCTGGACAGCGACCATGCGTACATCCTCGGCATCCCGCAGACCGTCACCGACCGGCTGCTGGAGGAGCGCGCCGTCGAGCTGGGGGCGCAGGTGCGGCGCGGGGCCGAGGTGGTCGGTTTCGAGCAGGACCCAGCCTCGGTCACGGTCGATCTCGCGGACGGCACCCGGCTGCGGTCGCGCTGGCTGGTCGGCTGCGACGGCGGCCGCAGCCTGGTGCGCCGGCTGCTCGGCGTCGCCTTCCCCGGCGAGCCGGCCCGCACCGAGTGGCTGCTCGGCGAGGTGGAGGTGACCACGCCCGCGGAGGAGGTGGCGGCGATCTCCGAGGAGGTCCGGAAGACGCACCGCGGCTTCGGCATCGGCCCGGCCGCGGACGGGCTGTTCCGCGCCGTCGTGCCCGCAGCCTCCGTCGCCGAGGACCGCACGGTCCCGCCGACGCTCGACGAGTTCCGCACGCAGCTGCGCGCGTATGCGGGGACCGACTTCGGCGCGCACTCGCCCCGGGCACTGTCCCGGTTCACCGACGCCACCCGGCTCGCGGACCGCTACCGGGACGGCCGCGTCCTGCTCGCCGGAGACGCCGCGCACGTGCACCCGCCGCTCGGCGGGCAGGGACTGAACCTCGGCATCCAGGACGCGTTCAACCTCGGCTGGAAGCTCGCGACGGAGGTCTCCGGACGCGCGCCGGACGGCCTCCTGGACAGCTACGAGAGCGAGCGGCGGCCGGTGGCGGAACAGGTGCTCACCCTCACGCGAGCGCAGAGCGTGCTCATCGACCCCGATCCGGGGCCGCAGGCCGTGCGGCGGCTGCTCACCGAGCTGATGGGCGTCGACGGGGTCGCCCTGTACCTCGCCGAACAGGTCAGCGGCCTCGGCATCCACTACGACCTCGGCGACGGGCCGGCGCTCCTCGGCCGGCGGCTCCGCGACCTCCCGCTGCCGGGCGGCCGGCTCTACGAGCGCCTGCGCGACGGCCGCGGACTCCTGCTCGACCGGACGGGACGGCTGAGCGTCGTGGGCTGGGGCGACCGGGTCGGCCTCGTCGCGGACGCGGACCTCCCGATCGGCGAGCCCGCGCTGCTGCTGCGGCCGGACGGCCACGTCGCGTGGATCGGCGACGGCCGGGAGGAGCCGGCGGACGCGTTGCTGCGCTGGTTCGGACCACCTGCGTAGCGCGTGGCCCGGCGCGATCCGGCGTGGCGCCGCTCGCGGAGTCCCGCGCCATGCCCATAGGATGTGCCGGAGCGACAGGACGCGCACGACTGGGTGTGCGAGGGGGAGCCGGTGGTCGGCGTCGCAGAAGGCCGGGCCATGAGCTTCCGCACACGTCTCGTTTCCATCGTCGGGCTGGCCGCGGTCGCCGCGACGCTGACCGTCGCAGGGGTGGCGGCGCCGCCCGCGTCCGCCGACGGCACCCTCCACCCGCTCGCGGCGATCGGGTCCATCGAATCCATCGCGGTCGAGTACAGCGATGGTGACGACCGCCCCGGCCTGCACATCGTCGGCTGGGCGGGAGACCTCAACCAGCCGGGATCGAACGGCGACGCCTCCGAACCTGTGGGCCTCGAGCTCTACCTTCCGGGGGCGGGAGGGTCCACCACGACGCTCGCCTGGGCCGAGAACTGGCTGTTCGACTACCCGCGGCCCGACATCGCGGCCCGCTACGGGTTGGGGCCGAACCAGGGCTTCGAAGTGCACGCTCTCGCGCCGCAGACGGGACCCGTCACCGTCTGCCTGCGCCTCTACAGCTTCTACACCTACCCCGAGAGCACGAGCGGGCTGTCCTGCGCCACCGTGAACGTCCCGGCGACGCGCCCGGCGTACCACCCGGTCCTCACCGGATCAGCCCGGGTGGGCTCGACACTGTCCGTCGCCCTGTCCTCCCCGAGCGGCGGGTCCGACAGCTACTCGTGGGGGAGCTACCAGGTCGTGGGGACGAGCGCCCCGAACCCGCACAACTGGTGGAATCCCGGCCCGGCCGGCACCTCGTTCACGACCACCCTCGACCTCATCGGGCACTCCGTCCGCGCGCTGGTCAGGACCGTCCTCCCGGGGATCGTGATCGAGCAGTCGTCGGCGGAGCTCCAGGTCACGCCGCCGATCCTGAGCTCGGAGCGGGTCGCCTCCACCGACCGGTACGCGACCTCCGTCGCGGCGTCGCAGAAGGCCCACCCGGACGGGTCGGCAGCCGTGCCCGTCGCCTACATCGCGTCCGGAGGCGACTTCCCCGACGCCCTCTCGGCCGGCGCCGCCGCGGCGAAGCTGCGCGGGACGCTCCTGCTGACGCCGCCGGGCGGCCTCGACACGCGCGTCGCCGCCGAGCTCGTCCGCCTCCACCCGGCGAGGATCGTCGTGGTGGGCGGGACGACGGCCCTGTCCGACCAGGTCGTCACCGACCTGAAGGCGCTGCCGTTCGCCACCACCGTCGACCGCATCTCCGGCGCCGACCGCTACTCGGTCTCCCGGCAGGTCGTGGCCGACGCCTTCGGCGCGAGCATCCCCGACCTCTACCTGGTGACCGGCGCGGCGTTCCCCGACGCGCTCGCCGCAGCCGCGGCCGCTGCCTCCACAGGACGCCCCGTCCTGCTCACCGACGGCAGAGCCGGCGCGCTCGACCCGGGGACGGCCACGGCCCTGCACGACTGGGGGACGACGCACGTCACCATCGTGGGCGGACCGGCGAGCGTCTCGACCGGCATCGAGGGCAGCCTCGCCGCCGCCGGGATCGCGGTGACCCGGACGGCAGGGGCGGACCGTTTCGGGACCGCCGCCGCTCTCGCCCGTACCTTCGTCTCGCACACGGCCTACTTCGTCAACGGACTCATGTTCCCCGACGCCCTCTCGACGGCGGTCCTCGCCGCGACCCAGCCGGGACCGCTCCTCCTGACCCTCGGGTACTGCGCTCCCACGGCGTCGTTCTCCGGGTTCAGCGACAGCCATGCGACGCACGCCGTGATCGTCGGCGGCCCTGCGGTGCAGGATTACCAGGTGCTCGACTACGGCTGCTGAGCCGGGAGGCCCCGACGACGATCCCCGCCGACGCTCCTAGCGGCACGCGCCGCCGAGGCAGTAGGTTCGGCCCGTGGACCTCAGACTGAACGACACCCGCGCCATCGTCACCGGTGCCAGCCGCGGCATCGGGCTGGCCGCCGCCAGCGCCCTCCTCGACGAGGGGGCGACCGTGATCGGCGTCGCGCGCACCCCGACCGACGAGTCCCGGGCGCTGGAGGCCTCGGCCGGCTTCCGCTTCCACCCCGCCGACCTCTCCGGCCCGGACGGGATCGCGAAGTTCCGTGACGAGCTGGGCGACGGAGGCCGGGTCGACATCCTGGTCAACAACGTCGGCTCCGCGCCGCCGCGGCCCGGCGGGTTCGCCTCCATCACGGACGACGACTGGCTGCGCACCTACGAGCTGAACGCGCTCGCCGCGGTGCGTGTCACCCGGGCGCTGCTCGACCTGATCCCGGACGGCGGGGCCGTGGTGAACGTCGTGAGCGAGAACGCGATCCTCGCCGATCCGCTGGTGATGGACTACAGCGCGGCCAAGGCGGCGCTGCTGAGCTTCACCAAGTCGCTCTCGAAGGAGCTCGGGCCGCGCGGGATCCGGGTGAACTCGGCGAGCCCCGGTCCGGTCGCCACGGCGCTCTGGCTGGGCGACGGCGGCGTCGCGCAGACGGTGTCGGCGGCCGGCGGCGGCACCCCGGAGGAGGTGCGGCACGGCGCGGAGCAGGCGATGGTCACCGGCCGCTTCACGACTCCCGAGGAGGTCGGCGCGCTGGTGGCGATGCTCGCGAGCCCCGTCCTCGGCAACCTGACCGGATCGGACGTCGTGATCGACGGCGGGATGCGGCCGACGATGTGACGACGCCGCGCCCCGAACTGGGGGCCGCCGCGCGATCGATTCCGCCGGACCGCTGTGCCAGGCTGTCCAGCGCGCCACGGTGGCGCGCGAAGGGGGAACCAGCGTGACCGACGCGACCGACGACCGAGTCCAGCCTGCTCCGGAGGGCGCCGAGCCGTCCGTGCCTGCCTCCTTCGCCTCGTCCGAGCCTTTCGCGTCGTCCGAGCCCTTCGCCACGCCCGCGCCCCAGCCCTTCACCCAGTCCGAGCGCGTCGGCCGCGGCATCGCGCTCGCGCTGCTCATCATCCCGGCCGGGGTCATCGTCTGGACCGTCCTCTGGAACATCGGCTTCATCGCCTCGATCGTCACCTGGGGTGTCGCGATCGGCGCCGTCTGGCTCTACCGGGTGGGGTCGAAGGCACGGGTCACCCGCGCGGCGTTCTGGGGCATCATCGCGATCGTCGCCGTGACCATCGTGCTGTCCCTGCTCGCCGGGATCTTCACCGACCTCGTCGCCGCCCTGAAGATCCCGCTCGGTGACGCCCTCGCCGACGACCGGGTGTGGGGCCTGTTCTGGGACAACCTGTTCACCAACGGGGACATGTGGCAGTCCCTCCTGCCCTCGGTGCTGCTGGCCCTGCTGTTCGCCGTGCTCGGCTGCTTCACGACCCTCCGCCGTGCCTCCCGGGAGTCGCGCGCCTGAGCGCACCGCGAGTAGAGTCGCGCCCGTAGTCCCGACCGCGAGGGAGTCGTGCGATGACCAAATTCATGATCTCGTTCCCCAGTGGGGCGATGCACATCACCGAGGAGGAGCTGCCGGCGGTGTCCGACGCCTCCCACGCGGTGATCCGGGACGCGCAGGAGGCCGGCGTCTACGTCTTCGGCGGCGGCATCGACGAGGCGGTCGGCCCGGTGATGGTGTCCGGCGACGGCACGGTCTCGCCGGGGACGTATCCCGAGACGCGGCTGCTGGACGGCGGGTTCACCATCCTCGACCTGCCGACCCGCGACGCGGCGCTGGAGTGGGCGGCGAAGATCGCGGCGGCGTGCCGGTGCGACCAGGAGGTCCGCGAGTTCCAGTACGACCCGATGTCGTAGCGGCGCTGCCGGCGTCAGCCCGCCAGCGCCTCCGAGTCGAAGTAGCTCTCGTTGAAGTGGGCGAGCGCCTCGCCCCAGGTCCCCCGGCGTCCTCGATGGCCCGCGCCTCGTCCAGCGCCGCCACGGTGGCGAGCGGGACGGCCAGTCCGTGCTCGGCCAGGTCGAGCACCGACTCGACCGGCTGGCCGGGGTCCTCCGTCTCGACGCTGGCGAGGTGCTCGTAGACGTCGGGCGCGAGCTCGCGCAGCGCCTCGCCGATCAGGTCCCCGCGCTCGGTCCCCTCGGCGTCCCAGGTGAACCGGACCAGACCGTCGGCCGGGAACGCGTAGCGATGCCGTTCGCCTGCCGCGGCGACCGCGTGGTCGAGGGCGGCGCGCACAGCGGCTGGGGCGATGATGTCCGTCATAAGGCTCTCCTTCGTGGCGTCGTTGTCAGCGTGTTCGGGCCTCGGTGCACCGCCGACCGGCAGCGGGTTCCGTGATTCTGGCACGAGCGGACCACCCCCAGGAAGGGGGCAATCGGGAATGTCGGCAAACTCTGGGGGAACAGTTCCTGTCCGTCGCCGGCCCCCGGCGGTCTCCAGGTTGGCGACCGAGAAGCCGCGAGTGGATGGACGCGGTGTCGATCCGCGCGCGAACATTGGACGCGGTGTCGATTCTGACGCTGTGGCCGCGCGCCTAGCATCCTTGACATGACCGCCATCGTCGACGAAGACCGGACCCGGGTTCACCCCGCAGAGGGAACGCACGCCGGTGCGCCCCTCGGCCTCGGCGGCGCGCTCGGGATGGGCGGACTCGGCGGCGGCTTCCGCAGCGACGCCGACGTCGTCATCCTCGGCTACGACTGAGCCGGCCCGCTCAGGAGGCCTCGTCGTCCATCGTCGCGGACACGCCGTGCAGCAGTTCGCCCGGCCGGCACTCCAGCACGTCCGCCAGGTGCACGAGATTCAGCACAGTGGGCATGGTCGTGCCCCGCTCGATCCGCCAGAGCGTGTGCTCCTGGAGCTCGGCGCGCCGGGCCAGCTCGTCCAGCGTGAAGAGCAGCCGTTCCCGCCGTCCGCGGATGTTCTCGCCGATCCGGCCGGCCACTGCGTTACTTTCCGAGTGCACGCGATGAATGCTAACAAGCCGTCGAAGAGTAGCCTGGCAGTGCCGTGCGCTCGATCGAGCGCTCGGAGAAGACAACGAAGGAAGAAACGATGGCTACAGGCACCGTCAAATGGTTCAACGCAGAGAAGGGGTACGGGTTCATCGCCCCGGATGACGGCAGTGCCGACGTCTTCGCCCACTTCAGCGAGATCTCCTCGCAGGGCTACCGCACGCTCGAGGAGAACCAGAAGGTCGAGTACGACCTGACCCAGGGGCCGAAGGGGATGCAGGCCTCCAACATCCGCCCGCTCTGACGCCCGTCAGACCCAGAGATCCGGATTCCCGCTGAGCGGGAAGCCAGGCGATGGCCCGGCCTGCCACAGGCCGGGCCATCGCCCACCGGGAATGCAGTACTGCCGCCCGTCCCCTTACGGTTCGGCCTGCCATCCGGTTGCTTAGTGCACACATTATGCGTGCCCTACCGGTTGTCAACCGGGTTGCGGCGCGGATTTCAGCGGACCTCGGCCTCCAGCGCCAGGATCGCCTCCGCGACGGCGGCGGGGTTCTCCCATGCAGTGAAGTGCCCGCCCTGCGTCAGCCTCGCGAACGAGCGGATGTCGGCGTAGCTCTTCTCGGCCAGTGAGCCCGGGTATGCGGCCTCGTGGGTCTGGATGAGGATGCTCGCCGGCACCTGGACGACCGGGTGGAGGTCGTCCTCGTCCGGCGACTCGCAGTACGGCCGGAAGCTCGTGCCGATCGAGCGGGTGACCCAGTACACCATGACGTTCGTGAGGACGTCGTCCGGGTCGAACGCCGTCAGGCCGTCGCCGTCGCTCCAGGCCGCGACCTTCTCGGCGATCCACGCCAGGAGCCCGCTGGGGGAGTCGATGAGCGCCGCCGCGAGCGTGTCCGGCCGGGTGCCCATCTGGTGCGCGTACCCGGACTCGGCAGGCGTCGCCACTGAGGCGAGGAAGGCCCGCTCGGCGTCGTCGAGCTCCACACCGGGCCGGCTGCGCCCGGAGAAGGACGCGTGGCTGGCCACGATGCCCGCGACCGCGGGGTGCGCGCCGGCGAGCCAGTCGCTCACACCCGCACCGACGTCCTCCCCGTAGGTCAGGTAGCGCTCGTAGCCGAGGTGGGTCGTCATGAGGGCGTCCCACCGGTCGGCGACGCCGGCGGACGAGAAGCCGGACAGGAGGACACCCGAGAAGCCGTAGCCCGGCAGGGACGGCACCACGACGTCCAGCTCGCCGTCGAGCGCGTCGACCAGCGGCAGCATCGTAGCGAACGAGTACGGCCAGCCGTGCGTGACCACGACCGGGAGGCGGCCGGGCCGGCGTCCGCGGGCGACGACGACGTGGATGTCGCAGCCGTCGATCGGCACGACGAACTGCTCGAAGCGGTTCAGCCGCCGCTCGGCCTCCCGCCAGTCGTACCCGTGCCGCCACCGGTCGACCAGGCCGCCCAGCACCTCGGGCGGGATGCCGTTGGACCAGTCCGGCCCCGGCGTCCTCCCGGGCAGGATGGTCGCCCGCAGGCGCCGGTCGAGGTCGGACAGGACTTCGTCGGGCACAGCGATCCGGAACGGCTCCATGCGGCCACGCTATCCCCACCCGCCGACACCCTCCCCGGCGTCCGAACCACCGTCGAGGGGCAGGTAAACGCCCCTGAAACGCGGTCTTAGGGGCGTTTACGTGCCCCTCGACGGGTGGAGCCGCCGCTGGAGGGGAGCGGGCGCCGTCGTAGGCTGGCGGTATGGCCGACGACCGCCTGCGCCCCGACCCCGACGCGAAGGTGGAGGCCGCGCGCTACCGCCTGCGCCGCGAGGCCGAGGCGCGCGGCGAGGAGGTCGAGGAGGCCAACGCCGGTCAGCCGACGATGGACCAGCGCGCGCACGTGATCGAGAACGCGATCCAGCAGGCGATCCGGCGCGGCGACTTCGACGACCTCCCCGGCGCGGGCAAGCCGCTGCCCGGGCTCACCGGCACGCACGACCCCGACTGGTGGATCCGCCGCAAGATCGAGCGCGAGCAGCTCACCGGCCTCGGCCCTCCCGCCCTCACGCTGCGCACCGAGCACGCCGAGTTCGACGCGACGCTCGACCGGCTCGGCTCCGAGCGCGCGGTGCGCGACCACGTCGCCGACTTCAACCGCCGGGTGGTGAACGCGAGGCGGCAGCTCCAGGGCGGCCCTCCGGTGGTCACGCCGACCCGCGACGCCGACGAGGAGGTCGCGCGCTGGACCGAGCGACGCGACGCGCGCCTCCGCGACGCCGAGGCGACCCGCCGCGCCGAGGCCGAGGCGCTCGCCGCCCTCACCCGCCGCGAGCGGCGGCGTCTCCGCAAGGCCCGCTGACCCGAAGCGGGGTCGCAAGACGCCGCTCCGCGACCCGTGAAGCGGCGTGTCGCGACCCCGCAGCCTCTACTCCGAGAGGTGCTGCTTCGTGTTCGTGTAGACGATCGAGTCCGCGGTGGCGCCGACGAGGCCGAGCGTGACCCGCAGCAGCTGGGGCGGCAGGCCGCTGTTCGGCGGCGGCGTCGACGCGCCGAGGGTGAGCGGTGTGCCGTCCGGGAGGGTGGCGGTCGCCGAGTCGAGGTAGACCTGGACGTTCCCGCTCAGCGTCATCGTGTCCGCGGTCGTGAGCAGCACCGGTCCGGTCTGCTTGCGGACGTTGAGGCTGAAGCCCTGGATCGTGATGGTGTCCGCCGAGATCTTGATCACCGGGATGCGGCTGCCGTCCGCCATCGGGACCGTCACGACCGTTGCGCCCTTGAGCCCGGTGAACGACAGCGAGTTGCTGCCGAGCTGCGCGGGCGGCTGGGTGAAGACGGGCGCCGCGCCGTCCGGCGAGGCGGGCGTCGGCGCCGGGGTCGGGGTCGCGGTGCCGGTCACGGGGGTGCCCGGCGCGCTCGGGAGGCCGGGCAGCGGCAGTCCGGGGGAGGGCGCGCCCGACGACGGCGACGGCGTCGGGGACGACGGGTCGCACGAGGCGAAGATCGGGAGGCAGAGGGAGGCGGGCGCCGCGGCGTGCGAGGCCGGCGCCGGGGTCGCGCCGATCCCGGTCAGCGCGCCGGCCAGCGCGAGACCGGCCGCCAGGGCGACGCCGCCGGGTCCTCTGCGGGCCGTCACGCGGTCTCCTCCGCCGCGTCGTCGGCGGCGGGCGTGCCCGCTCGGCGGCGGCGACGCGGACGCCGTTCGCCGCGCTGCTCCGGCGGCATCCACGCCACCGTCAGCACGCCGCCGACCGTGCTCAGCAGCATCCCGATGAAGAAGCCGCCGAGGTTGACGCCGACGAGCGAGTACACCGCGATGGCGAGCGCGATCACGCCGTAGAAGATCCGGTGCGCGGGCATCGCGACGGCCAGGATGCCGAGCAGCACGAGCAGAATCGGGATGATCGTCGCCTGCAGCCCCTCGATGCCGAGCTGCACGTGGATGCGGCCGATGTCGAGCTGTCCGGAGAAGAACATCTCGATGCCGCCGAGCGCGGTCAGCAGTCCGCCGACGAACGGGCGATGCTGCCGCCAGTCGCGGAACCGCTCCCAAGCGCTCCGGTCGTCGGAGGGGCGGGCTTCCTCGGCGTCCTCGGACGGCGTCAGCAGTGCCGACACATCGGACGCGGAGGACTCGGCCGCCACCGGCTCGAACGCCGACATCGGCTCCGCGGTCTCCCGATCCTCGGGCATGCCCGCCTCCGGCTCGATCATCGCGTGCCTCGTCCCCGGGCGGCTCAGAAGCATCCCTTCGATCCGTCCGTGAGCTGCACGTGCATGCCGGTGAGCGTGAAGACCGAGGCCTGCGTGCTCCACGCGGTCTGCTGCAGGTGCGAGATGGTCACCGTGTCGGAGTCCTGCGCGAAGTCGCCCGCGCTGCCCTTGGCGGTCGTGTTGACCGTCGAGGCGTCGACGCCGATGCGGATGTTGTGGAACTCCGCGTCGCCGGCGAGGTCGGTCATGCCGATCTGGAGGTCGGACGCGCTGGCCGGGTTGCCGCCGCCACCCGCCGTGATCAGGATGCCGACCTTGCCGAGCGGCGTGTCCGAGACGACGGACTGGCAGAGGTCGGCGAGCGTGGCCGACTTGATGTTGGCGATCGCGACCTGGTGCTGCTTGCCCGAGGTGTCGGGGGCGACGCCGGCGTACTGCGAGAAGCCGGTGCCGTCGAGCTTGGACGCGCTGATCTGGAACTGGCTGCCGGAGACGGCGAACGAGACCGGGACGGCCCCCTGAGCGACCCCGGCCATCAGCACGGTGGAGACCAGCGCGACGGGCACGGCGGCGAGCACGATGCGTCCGGCGTGGGAGCCGGCGAGCTTGCGGAACTTCATCGATCCTCCTGTTCGGGGGCTTGACAGCGACTGTGCGGTCGTTCCCACGTCGAGAGTAGACGCTATTGACCGATTGTCAATAGTCGGCCGAAAGGGGGACGGACTGAACGTTCCGGTCGTCGCGCCGCGGGTGCCAGCGCGGTGGAGGGCGCCTAGGCTCGATCCATGGACACCGATCGGCGCACCCGGCTGACCCCGGAGGAGCGCCGTGCCCAGCTCGTCGCGCTCGGGGTGGCGCACCTCGCCGACCAGCCGCTGGACACCCTCACCATCGAGGAGCTGTCGGCGCGGGCCGGGGTGTCGCGCGCGCTCCTGTTCCACTACTTCGGGTCGAAGCAGGGGCTGCACCGGGAGGTCGTCCGGACCGCGCGCGACAGCATGCTGCACGCCACGGAACCCGTGCCCGCCCTGCCGCCGCGCGAGCGCCTGCGCGACACGCTGACCCGTATCGTCGCGTTCGTGCGCGACCACAGCGGCACGTTCTACTCGCTGGTCCGCGGCGTCGCGAGCGGCGACGAGGAGGTGCGCGTCGTGATCGAGGAGGCCAGGGCCGAGCAGGCCGACCGCATCCTCGCCGTCTTCCTCGAACTCGGCGCGACGGACACCCCGCTGCTGCGGATCGGCCTGCGCTCCTGGATCGCGTTCGCGGAGGACGTGCTGGTGTCGAGTGCGATCGGCACCGACATCCCGTCCGGCGACATCGTCGCGTTCCTGGAGCGCAGCGCGAACGGGGTGGTGGAGGCCGTTCCCCGCTAGATCCCTTCCTCGTCCAGGTCGTCCTGGGTGAGCACGCCGTCCTCCGGGTTCCCCTCCGGATCGTGCTCGTCGTAATACGGCTCGGCCTCGCGGGGCTGTCCACCGGTCGGCCCGTCGTTGCCGTCGCCCGGCCCGTCCCAGACGGTCTCGCCTGCCACGCCGTCGGTCGTCACCAGCTCGTCGGCGAAGTCGGCCTCCGCGATCGGGTCGTCCAGCGCGTAGTCGACCTCGCCGTCGCCGGGGTCCACCCAGCCGGCCGTGTCACCGGCGTCGGAGTCGCCGATCTCCGGCTCGTCCGCGCCGTCCTCCGGAATGCGGTCGTCCATCCTCGTCCCCTCTCCTGCGGTCCGGCTGTTCGGGCCGAACCTACACCCGCGCGCGGGCGCCGCAGGAGAGGGGACAGAAGGGCGACTACTTCGGGAAGCTGTAGGTGCCGCTGGAGCCGGCGTCCTTGACCGCCGCCGCGACGAAGGCCGCGAACTGGGACGCGTCGGTGAAGCCGCCCTGGTAGCGCTCGCCGTTCACGAACACGGTCGGGGTGCCGAAGCTGCCGGTCGACGGGTTCTTGAGCTGGGAGTTCGCGACCGCCTCGTTCGTGCGGTCGGTGACGAACTTCGAGAACGTCTGCTTGTTCACGCAGTCCGTGACGGCGGAGGAGCTGACGCCCCCGCTCTTGAACAGCGACAGCATCTTGGCGTTGGTGAGGCCGGAGCCGGTCTGCTCGTCGGGCTGGTTGGCGAACAGCGCGCTGTTGAGGTCGAAGTACTTGTCCGGCTCGTAGTTCGCCACGCACGACATCGCCGCCGCGGCACGGGTCGAATACTTGTTGTTCGTGCTGGAGTCGAGGATCGCGATCGGGTGGATCTCGAGCGTCGCCGAGCCGTCCGCCATCCACTGCTTCATCTGCGGGGAGTTCGTGGTCTCGAACTGGTCGCAGTAGGGGCACTGGTAGTCGAGCCAGATCTGGATGTGCGCGGTCTTGCCATCGAGCGTCTGCTTTGTCGGCGTCGGCTTGGCGCCCGGCGCGATCGCCGGGGTGGTGACCGCCTTGTCGGACGCGGTGAGCAGGAGGCCGCCGCTGAGCATGTTCTTCGGGTTGGCGACGCTGGTGCTTCCGCCGACGCTGGTGAAGATGATGACGCCGATGACCGTGAGCACCGCGATCACGCCGACGATCACCGAGCTCTGCACGACGATCTTGCGCCGCTTGGCCTTCTTCGCGGCCTCCTCGCGCATCCGGCGAGCGGTCTCGCGTGCCTCGGCGCGGCGATCGTTCTTCGTCGGGGTCGTGGCGCCTCTGCCCGTAGCAGCCATTCAGGTCATTCCATTCGAGAAAGGGGGACGGTATCCGAGAAGCAAGCGTATTGGCAAAAGCTTTGGATGCGCCGAGCACCCGCTGGAGCGCAGCACCTATCTGACAGGACACGCCGCCTCAGGGCGCGCGGAGGCGGCGTGTCCTGTCAGCTGGATGGAGTGTCAGACTCGGGCGTTCGCGGCGCTCGACGCGACCGGCACCAGCCGCTGCAGCTGGGTCACGTGTGCGGGCGTGAGGTCGGCGAGCGTCGGCACCTCCAGCAGCTTCATGGTGCGCACGACCTGGTCGCTGAGGATCTGGATGGTGCGGTCGACTCCTGCGCGGCCTCCCGCCATCAGCCCGTACAGGTACGCGCGGCCGATCAGGGTGAACTTCGCGCCGAGCGCGTAGGCGGCGACGATGTCGGCGCCGTTCATGATGCCGGTGTCGATCGCGACCTCGGTGCGGTCGCCGACGGCCTCCACGACCTTCGGCAGCAGGTGGAAGGGGATGGGCGCGCGGTCGAGCTGGCGGCCGCCGTGGTTGGAGAGCACGATCCCGTCGACGCCGAGGTCGACCAGCTTCTTCGAGTCCTCGACGTTCTGAACGCCCTTGACGACGATCTTGCCCGGCCACATGCTCCGGATGACGTCCAGGTCCGCGAAGCTGATCGACGGGTCCATCGCCGCGTCGAGCAACTCGCCCACGGTGCCGCCGGTGGAGGACAGCGACGCGAACTCCAGCTTCGGCGTGGTGAGGAAGTCGTACCACCACCACGGCCGCGGGATGGCGTTGACGATGGTGCCGAGGGTGAGCTGCGGCGGGATGGAGAACCCGTTGCGCTTGTCGCGCAGCCGCGCGCCGGCGACCGGGGTGTCGACGGTGAAGAAGAGGGTGTCGAAGCCGTTCGCGGCGGCGCGGCGGACGAGCTCGTAGGAGATCTCCCGATCGCGCATCACGTAGAGCTGGAACCAGTTGCGGCCGGTCGGGTTGGCGGCCTTCACGCCCTCGATGGAGGTCGTGCCGAGCGTCGAGAGCGTGAACGGGATGCCCGCGGCGCCGGCGGCTCCCGCACCGGCGACCTCGCCCTCGGTCTGCATGAGGCGGGTGAAGCCGGTGGGCGCGATCCCGAACGGCATCGCCGACCGGCCGCCCCAGATCTCGCACGAGGTGTCGACCTGGGACACGTCGCGCAGGATCGAGGGGTGGAACTCGATGTCCTGGAACGCCTGGCGCGCGCGGGCCAGCGACAGCTCGCCCTCCGCAGCGCCCTCGGTGTAGTCGAAGGCGGCCTTCGGCGTGCGGCGCTTCGCGATCGTGCGGAGGTCCTCGATCGTGAGCGCGGCGCTCAGCCGGCGCTTCTTCGCGTCGAGCTCCGGCTTCTTGAACGACAGGAGCTCGAACAGCTCGGCGGGCTTGGGGAGTTGGCGGGTGACCATGTTCGTGTGCCTAACGTGCGTCGGTGGACGGGGTGGGTGCGTCGCGGTAGTAGCCGCTGATGTGGTCGTGGATGCGGGCGCGCGCCGCCGCCGGGTCGCCGGCGTCGATGGCGTCGATCACGCCGCGGTGCTCGGCACGGAGCCGGGCGGCCATGGCCTCCCACCCCGGGATGCGCTCGGCCCCGGCGAGCACGTAGCCCTCGATCGAGCTGCGGAGCCCGGCCATCATCGTGGCGACGACGGTGTTGCCCGCCGCCTCCGCGAGCGCGAGGTGGAACTGCGCGTCGAGCGCCAGGAACTCCTGCGCCGTGAGGGCGGGGTCGTCCATCGCGTCGAGGAGCTGGCGGGCATCGGCGAGGCCGGCGGGACGGCGCTCGGCGAGCTCGCCCGCGACCGACGACTCCAGCAGCAGTCGCGTGCTGACCACATCCGCGACCGGGAACCCGCTTGCGGCGACCTGGAGGCGCATCAGCGCCTGCATCCCGCCGAGCGGCCGCGCGACGATGATCGCACCGGAGCTCGGCCCCGAGCCGGTCTGGGTGCGCACGAGGCCCATCGCCTCCAGCACGCGGATGGCCTCGCGGACGCTGGAGCGCGCGACGCCGAACTCGACGGCCAGCGCGCGCTCGGGAGGCAGGTGGTCGCCGGGCCGCAGCCGGCCGTCGACCAGGCGCTCCTCGATGCGGGCGAGCACGCTCTCCCACGCCTTCGGCTCGGTCGTCATCGTCGGCTCCTCATGTGGTCAGACCATATGGTCAGACCACACGATAGCACGCGTTCGGAGAGCGTCGAGGGGAGGGGCGATCAGTCGGCGGCGGCGGGCGTGCGCCCGAACTCCACGTCCTCCACGCGCGAGCGCGGCATCGCGACGCCCGCCACGATGGTCAGCGCCGCGACGACGGCCACCGCCGTGAACACCGCGGTCGACGCGCCCTGCACGGCCGTGGGTGAGTGCGCCCCGCCCGTGCTGGAGAGGATGATCGCGTTCGCGATCGCGCCGAAGACCGCCACGCCCACCGCGCTGCCGATCGACCGGGCGAACATGTTGGTCCCGGTGACCACGCCGCGCTCGCTCCAGGCGACGCTGGACTGCGCCGCGATCAGCGTCGGCGTCGCGACGAGGCCCATCCCGAGGCCGACGACGAAGCAGCTCACCGCGACGAAGAGCACGCTCGGGTGCACGCTCGTCACCGCCAGGATGATCGTGCCGAGGATCGCGATGCTCGTGCCGAGCAGGGCGGTGCTGCGGAAGCCGATCCGCAGGTAGAACCGGCCGGAGATGCTCGCCGCGATCGGCCAGCCGAGCGTCAGCGCCGCGACCGCGAGGCCGGCGACCAGCGGGGGAGCGCCGACCGTGGCCTCCAGGTAGGTCGGCACGTACGAGGTGAGCCCGATCAGGATGGCGCCGATGCCGAGCGAGATGAGCGTCGTCGTCACCAGCAGCCTGCGCGAGAACACCCACAGCGGCATGACCGGCTCGGCGGCGCGGCGCTCGACGAGGGCGAAAGCGACCAGCAGGAGGGCGCCGAGCGCGAACGCGCCGATGCTCCAGACCGAGTCCCACGCCCAGGCCTGGCCGCCCTCCAGCACCGCGAGGATGAGCAACGACATCCCGGCGGTCAGCAGCACGGACCCGGCGTAGTCGATCCGGTGCTTCTTGGGCTCGATGCTCTCGTGGAAGCTGCGGATCAGCATCCACGCTGCCAGGATGCAGAGCGGCACGTTGACGAAGAAGATCCACCGCCAGGTCAGGAACTGCGAGAACAGCCCGCCGAGGGTCGGGCCGACGACCGAGGAGATCGCCCACACGCTCGCGAGGTAGCCCTGGGTCTTGGCGCGCTCGGCCACCGTGTAGATGTCGCCGGCGATCGTCATCGACATCGGCTGGATGGCGCCGGCGCCGAGCCCCTGCAGGGCGCGGAACGCGATGAGCGCCGGCATGCTCCACGCGAAGCCGCAGAGCACCGAGCCCAGGAAGAACAGGCTGATGCCCGCGAGGACGATGGGCTTGCGCCCGACGGTGTCGGACAGCTTGGCGTAGACCGGCACGGAGACCGCCTGCGCCAGCAGGTAGATGGAGAACAGCCACGGGAACTGCGCGAAGCCGCCCAGGTCGCGCACGATCGAGGGGACGGCGGTGGCGAGGATGGTCGCGTCGATCGCGACCAGTCCGGTCGTCAGCATGAGTGCGATCAGGATCGGCCCGCGTTCGGAACGGAAGCCGACGCTCGCCCGGGAGATTTCGTTCATCTCTGTGAACAACAGCCCCCGGTCGGGATCATTCCCCTCACGCCCGACTTGACGTGAAAGAAAGCAGGGCGCACAATCTGAAACATGTCTTTCACATCGGACGGTCGCCCGGAGAACCGCCGCACGGTCACCGACCCGCGGGCGCTCCGGGCGCTCGCCCACCCGCTCCGGCTCGCGCTGCTCGACCACCTGATGTCGTTCGGCGCGAGCACCGCGAGCGACTGTGCCGAGGCCGTCGGCTCGACGCCCTCCAACTGCAGCTACCACCTGCGCGCTCTCGCCAGGTTCGGGCTCGTGGAGCGGGTGGAGGCCGACGACGGCCGCGAGCGCCCCTGGCAGTCCACCGCCACCGGGCTCACGCTCGGCCGCACGGAGGACCCGGCCGCGCAGTTCGGCGTCGACACCGTCGAGCGCTTCTTCGCCGATCACCAGATCGACGAGGACGCCGCCCGGCTGCACCGGGCGATCGCGCAGCGCGACAGCGTGCCGCCCGCCTGGCGGGAGGCGAGCATCCTGTCCGGCTACGCGCTGCGGATCGCGCCGGACGAGCTCCGCAAGCTGGGGGAGCGGCTGGACGCGCTCATCCGCCCGTACATCGCGCTCACCCGCTCCGACGCCCCGGACGACAGCGCCGTGGTCGTGCTGAACCTCAACGCGTTCCGGCACCCGGATGAGAAGGACGAGGCGCCGGAATCATGAGCCGCTCCCCGCTCCTCCGCCGCGACTACGCCCTGATCTGGTCGGCGGGCCTCGTCTCCGACACCGGCGACTGGCTGCTCATGATCGCCCTGCCGCTGTTCGCGTTCTCCGCGACCGGCTCCGCGCTCGGCGCCTCGACCGTCTTCCTCGCCGAGCTCATCCCGATGCTGCTCGCCGGCACCTTCCTCGGCGTGCTGGTCGACCGCTGGGACCCGCGGCGCACCATGATCGTGACGGCGGTCCTGCAGGGGCTCGCGCTGCTGCCGCTGCTCGCCGCCGGCCCCGACCGCATGGGCATCGTGTACGCGGTCGCGGCGGTGGAGGCCTGCCTCGGCGCCGTGATGAACCCGGCGCGGCAGTCGATGGTCCCGCGCCTGCTGAAGCCCGACGAGCTCGGCCGCGGCAACGCGCTGCTCGCGATCAGCGACAACCTCGCCCGGCTGGTCGGCTCGCCGCTCGGCGGTCTCGCGTTCGCGGTGTCCGGCCTCCCCGGCGTCGTGATCGTGGATGCCGTGTCGTTCGTCGTGACCGCCGTGCTCGTGGCCTTCACCCGCCCGCTGCCGCCACGTGTGCCGGAGCCGGGGGAGGAGTCCGCTCCCGCCGTCGAGCGGCGCCTGCTGCGGGAGTGGGTGGAGGGCCTCGCCACCATCGTCCGCAGCCGCGAGCTCGCGACCGTCGCGCTCATCGCCGTGATCGGCAGCGTCGCGCAGGGCGTCTTCCTCGTCGTCTTCATCGTCTACGTCACCGAGAACCTGCACGCCGGGGACACCGAGGTCGGCATCCTGCGCGGCGTGCAGGCGATCGGCGGCGTGCTCGGCGGCCTCGTCGCCGGACTGCTCGTGCACCGGGTCGCCCCGCGGTGGCTGATCGGCGCCGGCTACCTGGTGTTCGGCGCGCTCTCGCTGCTGACCTGGAACCTGGCGCCGGTCACCACGGCCGTCTGGGTGTACGCGGGGCTGTTCATCGCGATGGGCCTGCCCGCGGTCGCGACGGAGACGGGGAGATCACCCTCGTGCAGACCGTCACACCGCGCGCGGCCCTCGGCCGGGTGATCGCGGCGGTGAGGACGGTCTCCGGCGCGGCCCAGGGCGTCGGCCTGCTGGTGGCCGGGCTCGTCGCGGCCTCGGCCGGCACGGTGCACGTGCTCGACGTGCAGGCGTCCCTCTATCTCCTGTGCGGTGTGCTCGCGCTGCTGTTCCTCGGCGGCCGCCGTACGAGGCGAGAGGCCGTGCCCGAGCCGGCCGTCTCCCGCGCGACGCCGTCCTGACGCCCGCCCGGCGCGGCGACTTGGCGCGAAACCCGGCCGATTGCCAGACGTTTCGCGCATCGGCACGTAGGGTGTCGGTGTGTGGCGACTGGATAGGAAGAGCGAGGACGACGACGACATGACGTCCGACGTGCTGGAAGGCGACGCCCTGCGCCCGGCCGCCAACACCACCTCTCCGCACACGCTCAGCCTCGGGGAGGCCGGTCTCGTGGCCGGCAACATCGCCGAGCCGGTGTGGGCGCGCTGGCGCGAGGAGATCGCGGCGATCGGCGGCGAATCCCCGCTGCTGCACTTCGAGGACAGCCCGCGCACGCGCATCGAGCTCAGCACCACGCATCCGGGCGGCCTCCCGCAGTTCATCACCGGCCAGAGCACGCTGCTCTCCAGCCTGATCCGCGACGAGCTCGCGCTGCGCACGGCGCGGGCGGCGGCCAACGCGATCACGGCGAAGGGGATCGAGCTGCGCTCGGTGCGCGGCATCGAATCCGTACATCTGGCGATCGGGCTCGCCCAGTGGCGGCACGGCACCGACGAGTTCATGGCGCCGATCCTGCTGCGCCCGATGGCGATCCGCCGCTACGGCCGGGACTTCGAGCTGAAGCTCAAGGGCCAGCCGTTCCTCAATCCCGAGCTGTCGCGTGCGCTGGCCGAGCAGTTCCAGATCACTCTCGACGCGAGCGCGTTCGTGGCGCTCGCCCTGGACAACGGCGCCTTCAAGCCGCAGCCGGTGATCGACCGCCTGCGCGGGCTCACCTCCCACCTGCCCTGGTTCAACGTCCAGCCCCGTCTGGTCGTGTCGTCATTCGTGGACGTCGCTCCCGCGCTGCGTGCGGAGGCCGACGACCTGGACACCACGATCCTCGACGCGCTGGCCGGCAACCCGACCGCGCGCACCACGATCGAGAGCGCCTTCAGCCCCGCCCAGCCCGTCCGCCAGGACGAGCGTCCGCCGGCCACCGACTCCCTCCTGCTCGACGCCGACGAGGCGCAGGAGAACGTCGTCGCCCAGATCGCCGCGGGCAACTCCCTCGTCGTGAAGACCCTCCCCGGCACGGGCGGCACTCAGACGGTCGTCAACGCCGTCGGCGCGCTGGTCGCGCAGCACAAGCGCGTCCTGGTCGTCGGCCCCCGGCGCTCCAGCCTGGAGGACATCGCGCAGCGGTTTGCGAAGGTCGGCCTGCCCGGCGTCGCTGTCACCCCGCGGAGCCTGCGTCGCGACCTGATCCAGGCGATCGGCCGCAACGAGAAGGCCGAGCAGCCGCGCGTCACCGACGTGGACGACGCGCTCGTCCGCCTCCGCAAGGTGCTGCTGGACTACCGCGCGGCGCTCGCCCGGCGCGACCCCGTCCTGCACGTCTCGGTGCTCGACGCGCTGCGCGAGCTGTCCCGGCTCGCGCTGCTGCCGGCGCCGCCGTCGACGACCGCTCGCCTCAGCAGGGCCTCCATCGAGGCGCTCGCCTCCGGGCGCGACGGAGCGGCGGACGCGCTGATCCGCGCCGCCCGCCTCGGCGAGTTCCGCTACGGCCCCAACGACTCGCCCTGGTACGGCGCCTCCTTCGGCACCACCGAGGAGGGCAAGTCGGCCCACGACCTCGCCAAGAAGCTCAGCCGCGCCGAGCTGCCACGCCTCCTGGACCGCGCCAAGGCACTGATCGGGCAGACGCGGATGCGGCCGTTCGAGTCGATCGCCGAGCTCGGCGTCTACCTGCGGCTGCTGCTCGACGTGCGGGAGACGCTCGACCGCTTCACGCCGGCCGTATTCGACCGCTCGATCGCCGAGCTGATCGCCGCCACCTCCTCGCGCCGCGAGTCGCCCGCGATGTCGGGCGCGAACCGCCGCCGGCTCCGCAAGCTCGCCCTGGAGTACGTGCGCCCCGGCGTGCACGTCACCGACCTCAACGAGGCGCTGCGGCGCATCCAGCAGCAGCGCATCCTCTGGAACCGGTTCGCCGTCGCCGGCGTCGTGCCCGAGGTGCCCGTCGGCATCGCGGACGTGCAGGTCGCCTACCAGCGCGTCGCGGAGGACCTCGCCCGGCTCGACATCCCGCTGCGCCGGGTCGGGACACCGCAGTCGCTCGCGGCCCTCCCGGTCGAGGAGCTGACCCGCCAGGTCGCGGGCCTCGCCGCCGAGTCCGAAGTGCTCGCCAACCTGCAGGAGCGCACCGCGCTGCTCGGGCAGCTCCGCGAGCGCGGGCTGGACCCGCTGCTGTCCGACCTGTCCGTGCGCCACGTGCCGGAGTCGCAGGTGAGCGCCGAGCTGGAGCTGGCCTGGTGGCAGTCGGTGCTGGAGGCGCTGCTGGCCTCCGACCGCGCCCTCCTCAGCGGCAACACCAGCGTGCTGGACCGGCTGGAGGCCGACTTCCGCCTGGTGGACGAGGCGCACGCCTCCGCCACCGGCAAGCAGCTCGCCTGGATGCTCGCCGAGACCTGGAAGATCGGCATCGTGGACTGGCCGGAGGAGGCCAAGGCCCTCAAGAAGCTGCTCACCACGACCGCCCCCACCGCCGCGACGCTCAACGCCGCGGCCCCGCACCTCGCCCGCCCGCTCGCGCCGGTCTGGCTCGTCTCGCCCTACGAGGTCCCGAGCATCGACGCGGAGGTCGCGTTCGACACCGTCGTGCTCATCGACGCCGGCGCCTCCAGCCTCGCCGAGAACATCCCGGCGCTGCGCCGCGCCCGTCAGGTCGTCGCGTTCGGTGACCCGGTGACGCAGACCCCGTCCCGCTTCGACGTCGGCGTTCACGAGTACGGCACGACGGTGGAGACCGCGGACGTGGACTCCCTGCACGCCGACTCCGCCCTCTCCCGGCTCTCCGAGCTGCTGCCCGTCTTCACGCTGGCCCGCAGCTACCGCGCCGGCGGCGAGGACCTGGCCGAACTGGTCAACCGCCGCTTCTACGGCGGCAACATCGACTCCCTCCCGTGGGCCGGCACCTACCTCGGTCACGGCAGCCTCGCCCTCCACTACGTCACCGGCGGCCAGGGCATGCCCGACACCGACACCGGCGCGGTGGAGAGCACCGACGCCGAGGTGGCGAAGGTCGTCGAGCTCGTGCTGCGGCACGCGACCGACCGGCCGCGCGAGTCCCTCATGGTCATCACGGCGAGCGAGCGCCACGCGGTGCGCGTCAACCAGGCCGTGCTGTCCGCGTTCGCCAAGCGGACCGAGCTGGCCGACTTCATCCTGGGCGACCGGCCGGAGCCGTTCTCGGTCGTCACGCTGGAGCAGTCCGTCGGCCAGAGCCGCGACCGCGTGGTGTTCTCCATCGGCTACGGCCGCACCCCGCACGGCCGCCTGCTCTCCAACTTCGGCGCGCTCGCCGAGCCGGGCGGCGACCGCCTGCTCGCGGTGGGCATGACCCGTGCCCGCCGCGGCATGGACATCGTCTCGTGCTTCCGCCCCGACGACATCGACGAGTCCCGGATGCGCCACGGCATCGCGGCGCTCGCGCAGGTGCTGGGGGAGGCCGACCAGCTCCAGGCCGCCGCGCCCGAGTATCTGAGCCCGGACGCCGACCCGATGGTGGTCGACCTCGCCAAGCGCCTGGCCCGACGCGGCCTGGACGTGCAGATCGGCTACCGGGGCAAGCTCACGCTGGTGGCCTCCAACGCCGGTCGCGCCGTCGTGGTCGAGACCGACGACGACGTGAACCGCGGCAGTCTCCGCGAGTCGCTGCGCCTGCGCCCGGACGTGCTCCGCCGCTTGGGCTGGCACTACCTCCGGGTGCACAGCTTCGAGCTGTTCGCCGACCCGGACACGGTCGCGTCCCGCATCGCGCGGCTCATCGGGGCCGCCGACGAGGCGAGCACGGAAACCGCCCCCATCACTCTCCCGCAGCTCTAACGCGTCGACATTCGTGCCGAATGTCGACTCTGGCGCCGTCATTCGCGACATTCGTGCCGAATCGGGCGGGGTCGCACCCTGGTAGCATCGAGGTATGACCGTGAAGCTGAGTGTGAGTCTTTCCGACGAGGATCTGGTCTACCTGGACAAGATCGCGGCGGACGTCAAAGGCAATCGATCTGCGGCCATCCACAAGCTCCTGCGAATCCAGCGCGAGCTCGACGCAGAAGGCGCCTACGCCCAGGCGTTCGATGAGTGGGAGGCTTCCGGAGACCAGGCGCTGTGGGATCAGACTGCTGGCGATGGGCTGTCCGAGTGAGGCGCGGGGACGTTCTCGAGGTCCTGCTCGACCCGGTCGTCGAGGGCGAGGCGGGTAAACGACGCCCGTGCGTCGTCGTCAGCTCGGCCGGGATGAACGCGGCCGTGACGAAACGGTCGCGTGGCGTGATCACCTTCGTGCCGCTGACGTCCAATGTCGATGTCGTGCACCCCGATTTCCAGGTCGAGGTCACCCACAATGAAGACCTAGCTCAGATGGGACTGCGCATCCCCTCCAAGGTGCAGGTCGAGCAGGTCCGGGCGGTCGGCTTCTCGCGGATCGGTCGGCCGCTCGGCACCACGCCCGCGTGGATCATGCATCAGGTCGACGAAGCTCTGAGGTTTCACCTCTCCCTCTGACCGCGGTTAGCCTGGGATGGTGAACGACAAGCCCGACCCGGAACGCCCCGCGCGCCGCTCCCGCCGCGTGCAGCGCGCCGGCGCGCCGGGCGCCGACCCCACGCCGCACGTCCCGGAGCGCGACCGCGAGGAGGGCTCCTGGTCGCCCAACGACGAGCAGCTGCGGCGGGACGTCCCGCCGCACTACTGAGCGCGCGCCTTACGGCAGCGGGTCGGCGTGCTTGCCCGCGTTCGCCGTCGGGGGCGCCTGCTGCGCCTTCAGGAGGTCGCGGATCTCCGTGAGCAGGTCGAGGTCGGTGACCGGGGCGTCCGGCTCCACGACGCCCTTCTTGCGGAGGCGGTCCGCGCGCTCCTTGATCTTGTTGATCGGGAAGACGAAGACGAAGTAGACCACGACCGCGACGATCAGGAAGTTGATGAGCGCGCCGAGGATCGCCCCGAACTTGATGCTCGAACCGTTGATGGTGACCACCATCGCGTGACTGAGGTCGCTCTGCTTGAAGAACGCGCTGATCACCGGGTTGATCAGGTTCGTCACGATCGCCGTGACGACCGCGGTGAACGCGGCGCCGATGACGACCGCGACCGCCAGGTCGAGCACGTTCCCACGGAGGATGAACTCTCTGAAGCCTTTGAGCATGACCGGTCCTTTCGCCAGGTGGATGGAACTGGTGGTGCTGTGCGCCCGGGAGGGCGCGGGATCAGGCTGCGGAGCCCGACGACGCCGACGAGCCGGAGCCCGACGAGCCGGAAGAGGAGGAGGACGAGCCGGAGGAGGACGAGCCCGACGACGACGACGAACCCGAGCCCGAAGACGACCCCGACGACCCCGACGACGCCCCTCCCGTCTTCGCCCCGCCGCGCGAGTCGGTCCGGTAGAACCCGGACCCGTTGAACGTCACGCCGACCGCCCCGAACACCTTGCGCAGCGTGCCGCCGCAGTTCGGGCAGACCGTGAGCGCGTCGTCGGTGAACGCCTGGTGGATGTCGAAGGCGTGGCCGCAGTCGCGGCACGAGTAGGAGTAGGTCGGCATGGTCTTCCGTGTGGCTCGGTGGGTCAGGTGAACTGGACGATGCGGGTGGGGGTGACCGCGCCGTCGACCGGCTGATCGTGCCGCTCGCGCGGGACCTCGTCCACGAGCTCGCCGTCGAACACGACGGCGTACACCGAGGGACATTTTTCCATGCTGCCGAGCGTCTTGTCGAAATAGCCGCGGCCCCAGCCCATGCGCATCCCGGTGGCGTCGACGGCCGCGGCCGGCACGAGGATGAGGTCGACGTCGTTGATCGCGATCGGCCCGAGCAGCTCGCCGACGGCCTCCGGCATCCCGAACAGCCCCTCGGTCTCGGTCTCGCCGTCGCCGGTGGTCCAGTCGAGGAGGCCGTCCTCGCGGGAGACCGGGAGCAGCACCCGCAGCCCCTGGGCGACGGCCCAGTTGACGAACGGGCGGGTGTCCGGCTCGATCGTCGTCGACAGGTAGCAGGCCACGGAACGGGCGGAGAGGTCCGTCGTCAGGTCGACCAAGTTCCGGGTGATTCCGGCGGCGGCGGCCTGCCGCTCGGTGCTCGTGAGGTTCTGCCGGCGTTCACGCAGCTCGGCGCGCAGGGCGCGCTTGCGATGGGCTGCTGTGTCGGTCTCCATAGCGCAATCCTAGAAGATCCGCCCGGGACCACGGTCGAAATGCGGATACTGTGGGCGCTATGGCTACTCACGTGACGAAAGCAGTGATCCCCGCAGCAGGCCTCGGCACCCGGTTCCTCCCGGCCACGAAGGCCATGCCGAAAGAGATGCTGCCGGTCGTCGACAAGCCGGCCATCCAGTACGTGGTCGAGGAGGCCGTCGCGGCGGGCCTCCACGACGTGCTCATGGTGACGGGGCGCAACAAGAACGCGCTCGAGAACCACTTCGACCGCAACGCCGAGCTGGAGGACACGCTCGAGCGGAAGGGCGACACCGACCGGCTCGAGAAGGTGCACTACTCGACCTCGCTCGCCGACCTCCACTACGTGCGCCAGGGCGACCCGAAGGGGCTCGGCCACGCCGTGCTGCGCGCCAAGATGCACGTCGGCCGCGAGCCGTTCGCCGTGCTGCTCGGCGACGACATCATCGATGCGCGCGATGACCTCCTGAACCACATGCTCGACGTCCAGCGCAAGTACAACGCCACCGTCGTCGCGCTGATGGAGGTGCCGAGGGAGTCCATCCACCTGTACGGCGCCGCCGCGATCGAGGAGACCGGCGACGACGACGTGGTGCGCATCACCGGCCTGGTCGAGAAGCCGGACGCCGACAAGGCGCCCTCCAACTACGCGATCATCGGCCGCTACGTGCTGCGCCCGGAGGTCTTCGACGTGCTGGAGCGCACCCAGCCGGGCCGCGGCGGCGAGATCCAGCTCACCGACGCCCTGGAGGCCATGGCCCAGGCGCCGGACTGGACGGGCGGCGTCTACGGCGTCGTCTTCCGCGGACGCCGCTACGACACCGGCGACCGCCTCGACTACATCAAGGCGATCGTGCAGCTGGCGGTCGACCGCGAGGACCTCGGCCCGGAGCTCCGGCCGTGGCTGAAGGCGTTCGCCGACGGCCTCCACGACGAGCCCCGCGAGATCCTGGACGAGATGCCGATCGACGCGGCTGACGCGTCGGAGGGCGTTAACCGCTAGCGTTCTACCTGCGGCGAACGGTTGCCGCAGAAGGAGGACGCCGTGGCGTTCGTCATCCCCACGCTGAGCGAGGGACGCATCGGACTGCGACCGATCCGCCTGAGGGACGCGCGCGCCCTGGAGCGCTCGCTGCTCGACAACCGGTCCTGGCTGCGGCAGTGGGAGGCCACCAGCCCGTACGCTCCCGGCGCGTTCGACACGCGCGCCAGCATCCGCTCCCTGCTCGCGAACGCGCGGGCCGGGCACGGCCTCCCGTTCATCGTGGAGTACGACGGCCGGCTGGCCGGCCAGCTCAACGTGTCGTCGGTGACCTACGGCTCGCTCTCCAGTGCCACGATCGGCTACTGGATCGCGGAGGAGTTCGCCGGCCGCAACATCACGCCGACCGCCGTGGCGCTGGCGACCGACTACTGCTTCTACCAGCTCGGCCTGCACCGCATGGAGATCTGCATCCGCCCGGAGAACGCGCCGAGCCTGCGCGTGGTCGAGAAGCTCGGCTTCCGCTACGAGGGACTGCGGCGGCGCTACATCCACATCAACGGCGACTGGCGCGACCACTACTGCTTCGGCCTGGTGTCGGAGGAGCTGCCGCAGGGGTGCTGCGGCGCTGGATGGACGGCGAGGCGCCGGCGGAGGCCGCCGCGGTGACCGCGGAGGACCGTGCGGCTGCGGCCATCCCGTTGCCGGTGGCCCGGCGGCACTGAGCCTGCGTCGCTCGGTGCGTGCCGCACGCCGGTCGAACGCACGCTGAGAGTCCTCTCCATCGAAGACACACCCGGGCGCTGACCGGGGCGCTGCCCAGTGGACCCCTACCGTTAGAGCATGACTGGGGATGTGATGGGCGGAGGGGTCGTCGTCGCCATCGCGGCCGCCCTCTGGCTGGCCTACCTCGTCCCGGTGTGGCTGCGTCGCCGCGAGTACCTGGCGACCGAGCGAAACGCTGTGCGCCTGCAGCAGACGCTGCGCATCCTGGCCGAGACGAGTGAGCTTCCGGACGAGGTCCGCATGGAGGCGACCGCCAAGACGGTCGCGGAGCAGCAGCGGATCCTCCGCAGGGCGGAGGAGAGGCGTCTGGCGTCCGCGCGCGCGGAGGCCGCCGCCCACGCACGTCGCGAGCTGGCCGTCGCCGAGGAGCGACGGCAGGCCGCGGAGGAGGCGGAGCGCGCCGCCGCCGAGGCCATCGCGCTGGAGCGCGCGTCCCGCGCGGCAGCGGCCCAGCGGGCACGTGAGCTCGCGGCGCTGAACGCGCGCCCGGTGCTCTCGCCCCAGCGCCGTCGCCGGCTGCGCCGTTCCCGCGCCCTCTGCACCCTGCTACTGGTCGCCGGACTGGTCGGTGTCGCCTCCGGCGGAGCGCTGCTGCTCGCGACCGGCGCGTGGCTGCTGGCCGCCGCGTCCGCCACAGTCACGGTGGCCGCGCTCGGGATGCTGAGCCGGCTGTCCCGCACGGCGAAGGCCATGCCCGCGCCCGTCCCGTTCGTCCCGGCCGCGCCCGCGTCGCCGGCGCTGTACGACGACGCGACGCACGACCTCCCGGTGCAGGAGGCCCTGCGCCAGAGCTGGACGCCGCGGCCGCTCCCGAAGCCCCTGCACCTGTCGCCCGGGACCGTGGCCGCGGCCGCGATGGCGTCGGTGGACGCCGCCGCCGAGCTGCGTCGCATGGCCGCCCGCGCGGAGTTCGAGCGGAAGGCGACCGCCGTGGCCGAGGCCGCGCCCGCGGCACCTGCGCCCGTGCGGCTGCGCCCGGTCGAGGCCGTCCCGGTCGCTGTGGCCGCCGCACCTCGCCCGGCTCCCGTGCCGGTCGCGGAGGCCGCCCAGAGCGTGTACTCGAGCATGGGGATCGTCGGCTCGGTCGACGACGGCGCCCTCGACCTGGACGCCGTCCTCCGCCGCCGTCGGGCCGCCAGCTGAGCCCCGCTCGATTTCGAATCGGCACCGCGAGGGTGCTATTGTTTCTAAGCAATCCCCCGGGGCTATGGCGCAGTTGGTAGCGCGCTTCGTTCGCATCGAAGAGGTCAGGAGTTCGAATCTCCTTAGCTCCACCGGAAGGAGAAGGACCGCCAGGAATGGCGGTCCTTTTCGTTGGCGGCGGTGTTGTCTCAGACCACCAACATGATCGCCAGCACGAGCATCAGCACCGCGATCCCCGCGTCCAGCACGCGCCAGGCCACCGGCCGCGCGAACACCGGCGCCGCCACCCGTGCCCCGAAGCCCAGCAGCAGGAACCAGAGCAGGCTCGCCGTCGCCGCTCCCGCGCCGAACACCCAGCGGCCCGGGTCGCCGTGCGTCGCCGACAGCGACCCGAGGAGGAGCACCGTGTCGAGGTACACGTGCGGGTTCAGCCAGGTGATCGCCAGGCAGGTGCCGATCGCCGCGGCGAGCGTTCCGCCTCCCGAGGTCGCGGCCGTCAGCGTGCTCGGGCGGACGGCGCGCACGGCGGCGAACACCGCGTAGCCGACCAGGAACGCGAACCCGGCCCAGCGCACGACCTGCAGGGCGAGCGGGGCAGCCTTCACCAGCGTCCCGATCCCGGCGACGCCCGCCGCGATCAGCAGCGCGTCGCTCGCGACGCAGATCGCGACCACGGCGAGCACGTGCTCGCGGCGGAGGCCCTGCCGGAGGACGAACGCGTTCTGCGCGCCGATGGCGACGATGAGGGCGGCGGCCGAACCGAGGCCGGTGAGGTAGACGGAGAGCACCATTCGACGATAGGGAACTGCGCGCCATCAGTACAGCTTGATTTCCTTACGAACCATTAGCATTGCTGTCGATGGATGCCTCGACCGATCAACTCCGCACGCTGGCCGCGGTGATCGACCACGGCACCTTCGACCGCGCCGCAGCGGCCCTCCACATCACGCCCTCCGCGGTGAGCCAGCGGATCAAGTCGCTGGAGGAGCAGAGCGGACGGGTGCTCGTGCGGCGCAGCAAGCCCATTCAGGCCACGGAGGCCGGCGCCGTCCTGCTGCGCTTGTCCCGCCAGGTCGCGTTGCTGGAGGCGGAGGCGGCGGCCGAGCTGGAGGGCGGCGACGGTGCGGCGGCGACCCCGATCCCGCTGGTCGTCAACGCGGACTCCCTCGCGACGTGGGTGCTGCCCGGGCTCGCGACTGTGTCGGGCGCGCTGTTCGACATAGTGCTCGACGACCAGGAGCACACCATCGACCGCCTGCGCGACGGGACCGCCATGGCAGCGATCGGCTCCGACCCGGAGCCGGTGCAGGGGTGCACGGTCACCGCGCTGGGGGCGATGCGCTACCGCCCGCTCGCCAGCCCGGCGTTCGTGGAGCGCTGGTGCCCGGACGGCTGGACGGCGGAGCGGGCTGCGGTCGCGCCGATGCTGGTCTACAACCGCAAGGACGCCCTCCAGGACCGCTACGTGGCCGCGCTGGCGCCGGGCGCGCGTCCGCCGCGGCACTTCGTCCCGGCGTCCACGGAGTTCGTCGGCGCCGCGGTGCTCGGGCTGGGGTGGGGGATGGTGCCCGACCTGCAGGCCGACCCGCTCGTGGCCGACGGCCGGCTGGTGGTGCTGGACCCGGGAGGCGCGGTGGACGTGCCGCTGTACTGGCAGCAGTGGTCGCTGCACTCGGCGGCGCTCGACGCGGTCGCGGCGGCGATCACGCGCGCGGCGGCGGACGCACTCCGCCCCGCCCACGAGCCGAGGGGCACGTAAACGCCCCTAAGACGCGGTTTTAGGGGCGCTTACGTGCCCTTCGGCGGAGTCAGAGTGCGTCGGGCCGGAGGTCGAGGCGGCGGAGGAGCTGCGCGTTCAGCGCCACGACGATGGTCGACAGCGACATCAGGATCGCCCCGACCGACATCGGCAGCACGAACCCGATCGGCGCCAGGACGCCCGCCGCGAGCGGGACGGAGATCAGGTTGTAGCCAGCTGCCCACCACAGGTTCTGCGTCATCTTGCGGTAGCTCGCCTTCGACAGCCGGATCACCGACAGCACCGAGCGCGGGTCGTCGCTGGCCAGGATGACGCCGGCGGAGGCGATCGCGACGTCCGTGCCGGCGCCGATCGCGATGCCGACGTCCGCTCGCGCCAGCGCGGGTGCGTCGTTGACGCCGTCGCCGACCATCGCGACGGTACGGCCCTCGGCCTGGAGGCCGGCGACGGTCGACTCCTTGTCCTCGGGCCTGACGCCGGCGAACCACCGGTCGATGCCCAGCTCGCGGGCGACCGACGCGGCGACGGCCTCCGCATCGCCGGTGATCATGACGACCTGGATGTCCTGCTCCCTCAGCGCCGCCACGGCCTGCCGCGACTCCTCGCGGACCTCGTCGGCCAGGCGGAGAGCCCCGACCGTTCGCCCGTCGACCAGGACGTGCAGGATGATCGCGCCCTCCTCCCGCCAGGTCGCGGCGATCGGCCGCTCGGCGGCGCCGCGCAGCTCCAGGAGCGCGGGGCCGCCGACCTCCACCCGCTGGCCCTCCACCGTGGCCGCGACACCGACCGCTGGGGAGACGGTGAAGTCTCCGGCCGCGGGCGCAGCGAGGCCGCGAGCGGAGGCGGCGGACACGATCGCGCGGGCGAGCGGGTGCTCGGAGTCGGACTCCGCGGCGGCCGCGAGGGCGAGCACGCGGTCGTCGTCGCCGTCCGTGTCCACGCCCGTGACGGCAGGCTCGCCCTTGGTCAGCGTCCCGGTCTTGTCGAACAGGACCGTGTCGACCGTGCGCATGGTCTCCAGCGCCAGGCGGTCCTTCACGAGGACGCCGCCGCGGGCCGCGCGCTCGGTCGCGATCGAGACGACGAGCGGGATGGCGAGGCCGAGCGCGTGCGGGCAGGCGATCACGAGCACGGTGATGGCGCGGACGACCGCGTCGTCGGGGAGGCCGATCGCCGTCCACACCACGGCGGTGATCGCCGCGGAGCCGAGCGCGAACCAGAACAGCCAGCCCGCGGCGCGGTCGGCGATCCGCTGCGCGCGGGAGGACGAGTTCTGCGCGTCGGCGACGAGTCGCCGGATGCCCGCCAGCGCGGTGTCGTCGCCCACCGCGGTGACCCGCACGCGCAGCGCCGAGTCGGTCGCGACGGTCCCCGCGATGACGGGGTCGCCCTCGCCCCGCGAGACGGGACGCGACTCGCCGGTGATCATGGACTCGTCCACCTGCGCCGCACCGGACTCCACCCGCCCGTCGGCCGGGACGCGCCCTCCCGGGCGCACCAGCACGAGGTCGTCCACGGCGAGGTCGGCGGGGGAGACGACGACCGTGCCGTCGCCCGCCAGCTTCTCGGCCTCGTCGGGCAGCAGGGCGGCCAGCGAGTCGAGGGCGGAGGTGGTCTGGGCGAGCGAGCGCATCTCGATCCAGTGACCGAGCAGCATGATGACGATGAGGAGGGCGAGCTCCCACCAGAAGTCGAGCTGGTGGTCGAGGAGGCCGAGGGCCGCGCCCCACGACGCGACGAACGCGACGGTGATGGCGAGCGCGATGAGCAGCATCATCCCGGGCTGGCGCGCCCGCAGCTCGGAGACGGCGCCGGTCAGGAACGGGCGGCCGCCCCAGACGAACATGACGGTGCCGAGCACGGGGAGACCCACGCGACCCAGGCGGCGTCGGGGAGGGGTAGCCGAGGATCATGGCGAACATCGGCGAGAAGACGACGACCGGGACGGCGATGACGAGGTTGATCCAGAACAGGCGGCGGAAGGCGTCGACGTGGCCGGAGTGGTCGTGTGCGGAGTGGTCGTGGCCGGAGTGGTCGTGGTCGTGCGGCGCCGGAGACTGGCCCGCGTGCTCGGCGTGGTCGTGCATCGCCTGGGCGTGGTCCATGTGCTCGGCGTGTTCGTGCGAAGCCTGGGCGTGCCCGGTCTGCCCGTGCCCGGTGTGGTCGGTCTGGCTCACGATCTCCTCCGATCCTCGGTCCCGCCCTCGGAGCGGAATGTACGCAGCCGCAGGCTGTTGGTCACGACGAAGACGCTCGAGAACGCCATCGCGGCGCCCGCGATCATCGGGTTCAGCAGGCCGAACGCCGCCAGCGGCAGCGCCGCGAGGTTGTACGCGAACGCCCAGAACAGGTTGCCGCGGATGGTCGCCAGCGTACGCCGGGACAGCCGCACCGCGTCAGCGGCGGCGGTCAGGTCGCCGCGCACCAGCGTGAGGTCGGCGGCCTGGATGGCGGCGTCCGTCCCCGTCCCCATCGCCAGCCCGAGGTCGGCCGCCGCGAGCGGCGCCGCGTCGTTGACCCCGTCGCCGACCATCGCCACTCGCCGGCCCTCCGACTGCAGGCGCCGGACCACCGCCGCCTTCTCCGCAGGGAGGACGCCGGCGATCACCTCCGCGATCCCGACCTCGTGCGCGACCCGGCGCGCAACCGTCTCGTTGTCGCCGGTGAGCAGCACCGGCGTCAGGCCGAGCCGCGTCAGCCGGCGGACGGCCTCCGCGCTGTGCGGGGCAACGGCGTCCGCCAGCGTGAGCACGGCCTGGGCGCGGTCGCCCCAGCCCACGACGACGGCGGTCACGCCGGAGGCCTCCGCGTCGGCGACGGCCCGCTGGAGGGCGGGGGCGAGCGGCATCCCCGCCGCGGCCACGAACGACTCGCGTCCGACGACGACGCGCTCGCCGTCGACCGTTCCCGAGACGCCGAGGCCGCCGTCGCTGCGGAAGGCCGTCACCGGCGCGAGCGGTCCGGCGTCCCTGGCCGCGTCGGCGATCGCGCGTGCGATCGGGTGCTCGGACGCGTCCTCCACGGCGCCCGCGCGGCGCAGCGCCCCGCGGTCGCCGTCCTCGGCCACGACGTCCACCAGCGTCATCCGGCCCGTGGTCACCGTCCCGGTCTTGTCCAGCAGCACGGTGTCCACCCGCCGTGTCGCCTCCAGCACCTCCGGCCCCGTGATCAGGATGCCGAGCTGCGCCCCGCGTCCGGTGCCGACCAGCAGCGCGGTCGGGGTCGCGAGTCCGAGCGCGCAGGGGCACGCGATGATGAGCACCGCCACCGCCGCGGTGAAGGCCGCCTCCACGGGCGCGCCGAGCAGCAACCAGGCCACGAGGGTGATGAGCGCGATCCCGATCACCACCGGGACGAGGACGCCGCTGATCCGGTCGGCCAGGCGTTGCGCCGCGGCCTTGCCCGACTGGGCGTCCTCCACCAGGCGTGCGATCTGCGCGAGCTTCGTGTCGGCGCCGACCGTGGTCGCGCGCACGAGAAGGCGCCCGCCGGCGTTGACCGTCCCGCCCGCGACGCTGTCGCCGGGGCCGACCTCCACCGGGACCGACTCGCCGGTGAGCATCGACGCGTCGACCGCGCCGGAGCCGTCGGTCACGACGCCGTCCGCGGCGATCCGCTCGCCGGGGCGCACCACGAACACGTCGCCGACGACCAGGCGCTCGACCGGGATGCGCTCCTCGCGGGGCGCGTCAACGCCGTCGCCGTCGCGCAGCACCGACGCCTCCTTCGCGCCGGACTCCAGCAACGCCCGCAGCGCCGCCCCCGCCTGACGCTTGGAGCGCTTCTCCAGGTAGCGGCCGGCGAGCACGAAGACCGTGACGCCCGCGGCGACCTCCAGATAGAGGTCCGCGCCCGTCATGCCGGGCGCGCCCGCGCCGCCGAACAGCAGCGCGTACACCGACCACGCGAACGCCGCCGTGACGCCGAGCGACACCAGCGTGTCCATCGTGGCCGCGCCGTGCCGGAGGTTGACGGCGACGGCTCGGTGGAACGGCCAGGCGCCCCACACGACGACCGGCGTCGCCAGCGTGAGCGCGACCCACTGCCACGCCGGGAACTGGAGCGCCGGGATCATCGAGAGCAGCACGACAGGCAGGCCGAGGGCCGCGCTCACGATCAGCCGCCGGCGGAGCGAGGCGAGCTCGGGGTCGGCTCCACGCTCGTCGGGGCCCGCGGGAGGAGCCGGAACCGCCGCCGTGTACCCCGCGCTCTCCACCTGTGCGACCAGCACCGCGGTGTCGTACCCCGCGGGCGCGAACACGGTCGCCTTCTCGGTGGCGTAGTTGACGCTGGCCTCGACGCCGTCCAGCTTGTTGAGCTTCTTCTCGACCCGGGCCGCGCAGGAGGCGCACGTCATCCCGCCGATCAGCAGCTCCAGCCGCGGCTGGGCGTCCGCGGCGCCGGTCGCGGACATCAGGCGCGGACCGCGCTGTACCCGGCCTCCTCGACGGCGGCGAGCACGGCGGCGTCGTCGACGGGGAGACGGACTCGACGGTCAGCACGCCGGTCGCGGCGGAGACGCCGACGCCCGTCACCGCGGCGATCGAGGTCACCTCCTCGGTCACCGCGCGCTCGCAGTGCTCGCAGGTCATCCCGGTCACCTGGAACGTCGTGGTCGTCATGGCTCATCCTCCGCTTCACGTATACCCAGAGGGGGTATCTCAACGAGGACGACTTTATACCCAGGAGGGGTACTAGTCAAGGCGAGCGGGAGGACGGCCAGGGGTGTGAGAGCGCGACTAGATCGTCGCCAGCACCAGGTCCAGCGCGTCCACGAACCGGTCGGCGCTCTCGCGCGTGATGCACAGCGGCGGCTTGATCTTCAGCACGTTCTTGCCGTCGCCGGTGGGCTGCACGATTGCGCCCTCCCGCAGCATCCGCTCGCACACCAGCGCGGCCTCGGCGGTCGCCGGCTCCAGCGTCGCCCGGTCGCGCACCAGCTCGACGCCGAGGTAGAGCCCCATCCCGTGCACCGCGCCGACGAGGGGATGCCGCTCCCCGAGCGCGCGCAGTCGCGCCGCCAGGTGGTCGCCCACCTCGGCCGCGTTCTCCTGCAGCCGCTCGTCGCGCATCACGTCGAGCACCGTCAGACCCACGACCGAGCTGACCGGGCTGCCGCCGGCCGACGAGAAGAACGATCCCTCCGCCGCGAACGACTCGGCGATCTCCCGTCGCGTGATGACCGCGCCGAGCGGGTGCCCGTTGCCCATCGCCTTCGCCACCGTGATGACGTCGGGGACGACGCCCTGCTGCGCCGAGCCCCAGAAGTAGTGCCCGAGCCGGCCGTAGCCGACCTGCACCTCGTCCGCGACGCAGACGCCGCCGCGGGCGCGCACCCGCTCGTAGACGCCGGCGAGGTAGCCGTCGGGGAGCATGAGGCCGCCCGCGTTGCCGAACACCGGCTCCGCGATGAAGCCCGCGATGCCCGTCCCTGCTGCGTCGAGCGCGGCGAGCTGCTGGTCCAGCTCGGCCAGGTACTCCGGCCCGGAGGCGAGCCCGCGGTGGCGGCCGTGGAAGACGTTCGGCGACGCGATCAGCTCCACCCAGTCGGGCCGGGTCTCCAGCGCGCGCGGGTTGTCACCCAGCGACGACGACACGGCGTCGGCTCCGACCGTCCAGCCGTGGTACGCCTCCGTCACGGCGAGGATCGTCCGGCGGCCGGTGTGCACCTGCGCCAGCCGGAGGGCGAGGTCGACCGCCTCGCTGCCGCTGTTGACGAGGAAGACCGTGTCGAGCCCGTCCGGCGCGACCTCCGCCAGCCGCTCGGTGAACCGGGAGAGCTCCTCGTAGTGGAAGCGGGAGTTCGTGTTCAGCAGCGCCCACTGGTCGCGGACCGTGCGCACGAGCCGCGGGTGCGCGTGCCCGATCTGCGTCACGTTGTTGACCATGTCCAGGTAGCTCTGCGCGCGCGTGTCGAACAGGTGGTGCCGCCAGCCGCGCTCGATCAGCGGAGGCTCGGCGAAGTAGTGCTCCTGCACGCGCGCGAACGACGAGTCGCGGCGCGACAGCACGTCGGCCGGGTCGGAGGCTGCCGCGGCGAGGTCGACGCCGAACAGGTCGGAGGGGTCGGGGGAGACCGCGCGCCAGACCGCCGTCGGCAGAGCGGGCGTGACGAACGCGGGAGGCCGCCAGCCGGGCACGCGGCTGAGCTGCGCGCTCAGGCGCACGGCGCTGCCGATCACCTCGCCCCGGTCGACGGCGGTCGTGGTCAGCGGGCGGGACAGCCCGTCCAGCCAGAGGCCGATCGCGTCGCCTTGCAGCAGCCAGGCGCCCTCCACGAGCCGCAGTTCGCCGGCGAACGGCGCGTGCACGACGGTGCCGGCCGGCGCGTCGAGCGTGACGCCGAGCGCGATCGTCGGCGACGGCTCGGTGCGGTCGAGGCGCGCGCGGGTGAGCCGGGCTTCGGCGTAGCGGGTGAGCGCGTGGCCGTTCTCCCGGCAGAGCCGCCCCAGCACGGCGTCCTCGAAGCCCGCGCGCTGCCAGCGGCCCTCGTCCAGGTCGTGGCCGGTGACGGAGAGGTCGGCGAGGTGGGCGTCGGTGCTGTCGAGTGCGATGAGGCGGCCGAGAGCCGGCGCATCAGGCTGGCTGTCGCCCTGCGCCAGTCGGGCCCGGATCGCGGCCTCCACCTCCGCGAACGGCAGCCGCCGCGCCACATCGAACGCGACCCACTCGTGCGCGCGGTTCTCGTCGGCGTAGGCGTTGTCCCCGTCGAGGACGACCTGCTGCTCGCCGCTGACCACGAGGACGGCGCCCCGCAGCACGACGAGCGGCCAGAGCGCGGCGAGGTCGGCGTCGTCCAGCGGCGCCTCCGCGTGGAACGCCTCGATCACGTCCAGCACGGCCAGCGGGTCCTCCGGCTGGTGGTGGAGGGCGCTCGTCACGGTCGCCGCGAGCTCGGCGACCAGCCAGCCGTCCGCGACGTCGCCGAAGTCGATGACGCCGGGGCCGTCCGCGCCCAGCACGATGTTGTCGTCCGTCACGTCGCCGTGGATGGCCTGCACCCGCAGCCGCCGTCGCAGCGGCTCCAGCGCGGCGAGCGCGGCCTCCGCCGCTGCCACGACGGCCAGCCGCTTGGCCGGCTGGAGGACGTGGTCGGCGAGCAGCGCGACGACGTCGCCGCCGATCCGCGCGTCCCACTGGGTGGTGCGGGCGAGCCCGGCATGCCGCAGCCCGGCGAGTCCAGCCGCGATGCTCCCGGAGAGCCGGCCGAGGGTGCGCAGCTGCTCGGCGCTCAGGCGCTCGACGTCGGTCAGCGGCTCGCCGTCGAGGAAGCTCAGCACCCGCGCATGGAGGGTCCGCCCGCGCACCTCGACGGCGACGACCTCCTCGCCGTCGCGGGCGGCGAGCACGGCCGGGATCCGCGCCTCGGCTCCGGCCAGCAGCGCGAGCGCCGCGTTCTGGGCGTGCAGCTCCTCGACCGCGAAGACCGGGTTGGCGATCTTGAGCACGTAACGGTGCGTCCCGGTGTCGACGAGGAAGTTGCGGTCCTGGTTGCTGCCCAGCTCGGTGATCCGCCCGGTGAGCCCGAAGGCGTGCTCGGCGACGGTCGCGGCGTCGTCGGCGCCGACCTCCGGACGGGGCAGCGACGGCTGGGCCAGGAAGTCGGAATTGGGCACGGCTGCTCCTCGGCTGCGGGGGCTGGACGCGGCCAGTCTATTGAAGCCGCCGCACGGGTCGCACCCAGCGAACGCTCGGGCGCGGCATCGTAGCATCGACGCGTGAAATCCTGGAGGACAGCGGCCGTGGCGTTCGTGATCGACGCCGTGCTGATCCTCGTGTTCGTGCTCGTCGGGCGCCGCAGCCACGGCGAGGCGGCCTCCGCCTCCGGGGTGCTCAGCACCTACTGGCCGTTCTTCATCGGCCTCGTCGCCGGCTGGTTCGTCACCTGGGCCTGGCGCCGCCCGCTCGCGCTGATCTGGCCGGGTGTCCCGGTCTGGCTGATGACGGTCGCGCTGGGGATGCTCATCCGCACCTCGGCGGGTCAGGGCGTGGAGCCGGCGTTCATCGCGGTGGCGTTCGTGGTGCTCGGCGTGTTCCTGGTGGGGTGGCGGATCCTCGCGATGCCATTCGCGCGGCGGCGCGCGCTGCGGCGGGCGTAGAACTCAGAACGCCGAGGAGATCAACGTCGCGATCGTGTAGATCGCCAACCCCGCCAGCGCGCCGACCACCGTCCCGTTGATCCGGATGAACTGCAGATCACGCCCCACCTGGGTCTCGATCTTGTCGGTCGTCTCCGCCGGGTCCCAGCCGCGCACGGTCTCGGTGATGACGCTCGCGATGTCGTGCCGGTAGGTCGACACCAGGTGGCCGGCCGCGCCGGAGATGCGCTGGTTGAGGGAGGCCCGCAGCTCCGGGTCGGCGACGACGCGGCCTGCGGCGTCGGCGAGGGCCGCGGACATCCGGCGGCGGAGTTCGCTGTCCGGGTCGCTGAGAGCGTCCACAGCCGCCGAACGCGCCGCCGCCCAGGCCTGTGCGGCCAGTTCGCGGATGCGCGGGTCGTCGAACGCGCGGGCCTTCGCGGCCTCCAGCCCGGCGATCGTCTCAGGGTCGTGCTGCAGGCGGTCGGCGAGCTCGGCGAGGTAGCCGTCGAACGCCCGACGGGCGCGGTGCGCGGGGTCGTGGCGCACGTCGGCGATGAAGCGGCGCAGCTCCTGGTACACGCGCTCGTCCACCAGCTTGTCCACGAAGGACGGCAGCCACGACGGGAGCCGGCCGGAGACCAGGTTCGCCAGAGCGTCCGGGTGGATGACCAGCCAATCGTCGAACCGGTCGAGCAGCAGGTCGACGGCGGCGTGGTGGCCTCCGGAGCTGAGGATGCGCACGCCGAGGCGGCCGATCGGGGGCGCCCACTCCGGCTCGATCACGTGCGTACGGACGACCGCCTCCACGGCCTCGCGCATGCGGTCGTCGTCCAGCAGGCCGAAGAAGCCGACCACGGCGCCGGAGGCCTCGTCCACCACCCGGCGCGCGTTGCCCTGCTCGGTCAGCCAGTGGGCGGCGGCGCCGGCCACATCGTACGCCGCCAGCCGGGTCGCGACCACGTCGTCGGACAGGAACTCGGTCTCCACGAACTCGCCGAGCGTCTCGCCGATCTCGTCCTTGCGGGTCGGGATGATCGCGGTGTGCGGGATGCGCAGGCCCAGCGGATGTTTGAACAGCGCCGTCACGGCGAACCAGTCCGCGAGCGCGCCGACCATCGCGCCCTCCGCGGCCGCACGCACGAAGCCGAGCCAGGGGTAGCGGTCCTGGAGCGCGAACGAGACGGCGAAGATCACGGCGGCGACCGCGAGCAGGCTGGTCGCGAGGGCCTTCATGCTGCGCAGCGCCCGGCGGCGCTCGGCGTCGCGGCGCTCGGCCGCGGCACGCTCGGCCGCCAAGCGCTCGGTGTCGCCGCGTTCGGTGTCGGCGCGCTCGGTCTCCGGGCGCCGGCTGTCGGCGCCCTCCGTGTCGCCCGTGCGGGCCGTGGGCACGCTCACCGGACGATGTGGAGCTCGCGGCTGGTGTTGTTCAGCCGGTGCGCGCCGTCGTCGGTGGCGACCACGATGTCCTCGATGCGCAGGCCGAACCTCCCCGGCAGGTAGATGCCGGGCTCGATCGAGAAGCACATCCCGGCGACGATCGGCTGCTCCTCGCCCTCCACCAGGTACGGCGGCTCGTGCGTGGTGGTGCCGATGCCGTGGCCGACGCGGTGGACGAAGAACTCGCCGTAGCCGGCGTCCCGGATCACCGCGCGGGCGGTGCGGTCGATCTCCTGCAGCGGCACGCCGACCGCGACCGCCTCGAACGCGGCCTGCTGCGCGCGCTTGACCACCTCGAAGACCTCGTGCTCCTCGTCGGTCGGCTCGCCGACGTGGACGGTGCGGGTGGTGTCCGAGCCGTAGCCGTCCATCAGGCCGCCGAAGTCGAGCACCACCATGTCGCCCTCCCGGATGACGCGCTCGCCCGCCTCGTGGTGCGGGTTCGCACCGTTCGGCCCGGAGCCGACGATCGTGAAGTCCACCTGGGAGTGGCCGTGCGCGCGCAGCAGGCGGTCCAGGTCCGCGGCGACCTCGTTCTCGCGGCGGCCGGCGAAGGCCACGGTGAGGATGTCCTCGAAGGTCGCGTCGGCGGCGGCCCCGGCGGCGGCGAGGCGGTCGATCTCGTCCGGGCCCTTCACCGCGCGCAGCATCGGCAGGGCGGTCGAGAACGCGGCGAAGCGCACATCCGGGAGCTCGTGCTGCAGTGCCAGCAGGTGCAGTGCCCAGGCCGAGTCGGAGACGGCGTAGCGGCCTCCCGACCAGAGCTGGTCGACCAGTGGCGCGTGCTCGTCCTCGCCGTCGGCCCAGGTGATCAAGCGGATCGCGCCGGCGGACCGTGTCGCGGCGGCGCTGTCGTGCTCCAGCACGGGCACGATCATCGTCGGCTCGCCCTCGGTCGGGATCACCAGCATGGTCAGCCGCTCGGTCGCCGGCGGGAGGTAGTCGGCGAAGTAGACGAGGTCGGGACCGGGGGCGACCAGGAGGGCGTCGAGTCCGGCCTCCCTCGCCTGCGCAGCGCCGCGGGCCAGCCGGTCGGCGAAGTGCTGCGGGGTGAGCTGCTGCATGGCGGTCACTCCTCGATCGGGCCGAGCCAGGCGTTCGCGACGGTGCTGTGCGCGGACTCGGCGTCGGACGGGTGGAAGATGCCCGCGAGCACGTCGCGGTACAGCCGGCCGAGCTCGCTGCCGGCGAAGAAGGTCGAGCCTCCGGAGACCCGGATGGCCTGATCGACCACCCGGCGGGCCGTCTCGGTGGCGCGGATCTTCATCCCGACCAGCTTCGGGAACCACTGCGCGCCGTGGTCGGCGAGGGTGTCGACGTCGCGGGTGATCGCGTCCAGCTGGGGGAGCAGCGCGTCCTGGTCGATCGCGGCGGAGGCGACGCGCCAGCGGATGTCGGGGTCGTTCGCGTAGCTGCGGCCGTCGTTCTTCAGGCTCTTCCTGCGGTGCGCGGAGGCCACGGCGAGCTCCAGCGCCCGGGCGCCGATGCCGGTGTAGACGGCCGCGAGCAGCAGCTCGAAGTTCGCGAAGATGGCGAAGACGAGCGGGTCGGGGTTGGGGCCGGGGTCGAGGCGGCGCACCACGCGGTCCGCCGGGGCGAGCGCGCCGTCGAGCACGGTGGTGCTGCTCTGCGTCGCCCGCATCCCGATCGTGTCCCAGTCCTCGCGGATCTCGAAGCCGCCGCCGGTGCGCTCCACGAAGCCGTACACGATCTTCGGGGCGTCGGCGCTCGCCGTGTCGAGGCCCATCGTGCCGAGGCGCGTCCAGGCGGGGAGAGGGATGTGAAGATCTTGGTGCCGTAGTAGCGGTAGGAGCCATCCGCCTCCGGCCGGGCCTCGGTGGTCGACCCGAACAGCACGAGGTCGTTGCCGGCCTCGCTCAGCCCGAAGGCGAACACCTCGCCGGCGCCGGCCTCGCGGAGCAGGAACTCCAGCGCGTCGTCGCCGCGGTCGCGCAGGGTCTTGGCGACGCCGGTCCAGACCAGGTGCATGTTGACCGCGAGGGCGGTGGCGGGCGCGGCGCCCGCGAGCCGGACCTGGAGCCGCGCGGTCTGCTCCAGCGTCAGCCCCAGGCCGCCGAACTCGACCGGGACCAGGGCTTTCAGATAGCCGTCGTCGGCCAGCTCCGCGAAGTCCTCGGTGAAGAACCGGTTCTCCGCGTCGTACTCGGCGGCCCGCGAGCGGAACCGCTCCAGCCGCTCGTCGCTCAACAGCTCCTGCTCGACGTCACTCACCCTCCACACACTATGTCTCCCGACGCCGAGGGGCACGTAAACGCCCCTAAAACGCGGTTTCAAGGGCGTTAACGTGCCCCTCGACGGAGCCGGGAGGCTGGTTACTGGGCGGTGTAGCCGCCGTCGACCAGGTGGTAGCTGCCGGTGATGAACGACGCGGCGTCGGAGGCGAGGAAGGCGACGAGGGCCGCGACCTCCTCGGGCTGCCCGAGGCGGCCGAGGGCGTGCTTGCCCTCCAGGAACTGCAGCGCCTCGGCGGTCAGGTTGGCCTCCACCAGCGGGGTCTGGATGAAGCCGGGGCCGACCGCGACGACGCGCACGTTCTGGCCGGCGTACTCCAGCGCCGCGTTCTGGGTGAGGCCGAGGAGGCCGTGCTTGGCGGTGACGTAGGCGGACGAGTTCGCGAAGCCGACGCTGCCGAGGATGGACGCCATGTTGACGATCGCGCCGCCGCCGTTCGCGGCCATCGCGGTGAGCTGCGGCTGCATCGAGTACAGCACCGCGTTGAGGTTCACCTCGATGACCTTCCGCCAGCTGTCCAGCGAGTAGTCGGCGACCGGGGCGGCCTCCCCGCCGATTCCGGCGTTGTTCACCGCGATCTTCAGCGGTGCGAGGGCGTTCGCGGCCTCGACGCTCGCCGTGGCGAACGCCGGGTCGGTCACGTCGCCGGCGAGTGCGGCGGCGGTTCCGCCGGATGCCTCGATCTCGGCGACGACGGCCTTCGCGTGCTCCTCGTTCAGATCGGTGACCAGGACCGCGGCGCCGCTGGCCGCGAGGGTCAGCGCCACCGCGCGTCCGATGCCCGAGCCACCGCCGGTGACGATCGCGGACCGGCCGGCGACATCGTACTGAGCCATGAATTGTTCTCCTTCCAGATATCCGACACCTGTCGGATAACTCCGATTGTACGATCAGAGAGTGGACACAGACAGGCCGAACGGCCCGCGGCCGGATGCGCTCCGAGCGAACACGGCCGCCGCCGCGGCGCCGGCGCCCGAGCGGACGCGCCTCGATCCGCGCCAGGAGAAGACGCTGGCGCGGCTGGGCGCCGCCGTGCTCGCCCTCGCGGCGGACCGGCCGATCACCGAGGTGACCGTCTCCGGCCTGGCCTCCGCCGCCGGCGTGCACCGGTCGACCGTGTACGAGTACGCCGCCTCGCCCGCCGCTCTGCTGCAGCGCGTGCTGCGCGCCCAGCTCGACGAGCTGCGCGCCGCCTACCTCGTGGACGTCGCACCCGACGACGCCGCGACGGCGATCAGCGGGGTCACGCGCGCGGTCCTCCAGCACCTCGACGAGCACGACGCCGTCTACCGCCGCGGCCTCGGAGCGGAGGGCGCGGAGGCCGGCCTGCACGCCATGCTCAGCGACCACTTCCAGGGCTCCATCGAGCTGCTGCTCGCCCAGCACAGCGTGAGCGTCCCCGCCGCCGACGAACTGGAGCGCCGGGCGATCGAGCGCTACCTGGCGGACGGCATCATCGGCGCGATCGAGGTCTGGCTCACCCGGCCGGGGCCGCGGGATGTGGAGGCGCTGCTCGCGCTGCTCGAACGGCTCGCGCCGCCGTGGTGGCCGTCCCGATGAGCGACGGCCTCTTCGAACGGCTGCGCCGCGGCCTCGGACTGCGCCGCGTGCCGCTGCTGCACATCGCCTCCGACGTGGGGGAGGGGCCGGTGGTCGTGCTCGTGCACGGCATCGCGTCGTCGTCTGTGACGTTCCAGAACCTCGTGCCGCTGCTGGAGCCGCGGCACCGCGCCATCTCGATCGACATCCTCGGCTTCGGCCGCTCGCCGGCGCCGGAGGACGCGCAGTACACGATGGACGAGCACGTGGCCGCACTCGACCGCACGTTGCGCTCGCTGAAGCTGCGCGAGCCGTTCGTGCTCGTCGGCCACTCGCTCGGCAGCCTCATCGTCGCGCGCTGGGCCGCCGAGCATCCCGGGGCGCTCAGCCGGCTGGTGCTCGTCGGGCCGCCCGTATACCCGTCGCCCACCGAGATCGGCGACCGTCGCGTGCGCACGCGGGTGAGCGCCTACCTGCGCGCGTACGAGTTCCTGCGGAACAACAAGGAGTTCACCCTCCGCAACGCTGCCATCCTCGCGCGGCTGCTGCCGATCAAGAACGTCTTCGAGATCACGGAGAAGAGCTGGCGCCCGTTCGTGCTGTCCCTGCAGAACTGCGTCGAACGGCAGACGGTCGTCGGCGATCTGGCGCGCGTCCGTGTGCCGGTGGAGGTCGTCTACGGCACGATGGACGCCTTCATCGCGCCGGGAAGCCTCACGGTGATCGAGGCCATGCGGCACGTGACGATGCACCGGGTGGAGGCCAACGACCACCTCATCCGCAAGCGGCTCGCGCGCGTCGTCGCGGCGGCCTGCGACGCGGGTCAGCCGGCCAGGGACATCGACTCGACCGCGTCGAGGTAGCCCTCCCCGTCGAAGCCGTCGAACAGCACGGTCTGGGTGACGTAGCCCTGCACGAGCCCCATGTAGACGGGCGCCTGCCGCTCCGCGAGTGCGTGCGCCTCGTCGAGGCGGAGGGTCTGGGCGTGCCAGTCGGTCAGGTAGCCGGTGAACATGGCGCGGATCCGGGCGCCGATCTCGGACGACATCTGCTTCAGCCGCGGGTTGATCGGCACCTGGCCCCAGACCTGCACGAGGAGCTGGATGTCCACGATGTGCGTCATCAGGCCGGTGACGAGCAGGCGGACGATCTCGCCGGGGGCGGGGAGGGGCTGCTGCGCCCGTGCTTCGGCGACCTCCAGGAAGCGCGCGTCGAGGATCTCCGACGCCGTCAGCTCCATCAGCTCGTCCTTGCTGGTGAAGTGCCCGTAGATCGCGCCGGCCGACAGGCCGGACTCGGCGATGATGTCGGCCATCGAGGTGGCGGCGAAGCCGTTGCGCGCGAAGCAGCGGAGCGCGGCCTGGGCGATCTCGTGGCGTCGCGCGACGCGGTACTCCTCGGTGACCTTCGGCATCCCGGGCCTCCTCGCGGCTCGAAAAAGAACGTTCGTTCTTGACAATAGCGGTCGAACTGCCGATTATAAAGAACGAGCATTCGTTTTTATTGAATGGAGGCCGCCATGAGCACCAGCACCGATCCCGGCGTCGACCAGATCACCCTGCGCCAGGAGGGGACCACGCGTCCCGCCGTCGTCCACACGCCCTGGGCCCGGGCCCTCGCGCTCGCCGTGGGGGCGGCGGCCATCGTCGTCGTCATCCTGCTCGCCTTCCTGTGGCCGACCGTGACCTCCACGGTCAAGGACCTCCCGATCGCCGTCGCCGGGCCGTCCGCGCAGGTCAGCGCGGTGGAGAAGCAGCTCGACAAGGAGGCCAGCGGCGCGTTCGCGATCACGAGCCTGAGCGACCGGCAGGCGGCCGTCGAGGCGATCCAGAAGCGCGACGTCTACGGCGCGATCGTCCTCGGCGCGAGCCCGGAGGTGCTGACCGCCTCGGCCAACGGCGCTGCGGTCGCGCAGATCATGAACCAGGTCGCCGCCAACATCCAGACGGCCGCCAACGCGCAGGCGCAGGCCGCCGTGCAGCAGGCCATCGCCTCCGGCCACGCGCCGGCCGGCACGAAAGCGCCCGCCATCACGGTGAAGGTGACCGATGTCGTCCCGCTCGCCCCGACCGACGCGCGCGGGCTCGGGCTGGCCGCGTCGTCGTTCCCGCTCGTGCTGGGAGGCATGCTCGGCGGTGTGCTCATCTCGCTGCTCGTCGCCGGGAGCTGGCGCCGCCTGGGCGCCGTCGCGCTCTACGGTGTGGCCGGCGGACTGGCGGTGACCGGCATCCTGCAGGGCTGGTTCGGCATCCTGCAGGGCGACTTCTGGGTCAACGCGCTGGCCGTCGGACTGGCGATGTTCGCGATCGCGGCGTTCGTGGTCGGGATGAACGCGCTGTTCGGCCGGGTCGGCATCGCGATCGGCGCCGTGCTGACCGTGCTGGTCGGCAACCCGCTGTCGGCCGCGGCCCAGCCGCTGCAGTTCCTGGTCGGGCCGTGGGGCGCGATCGGGCAGTGGTTCGTGCCGGGCGCCTCCGTCACGCTGCTGCGCGACCTGTCGTACTTCCCGTCCGCGGACGCGTTGTTCCCGTGGCTGGTGCTGGTCGTCTGGGCCGCCGTCGGCGTGGTCGGGATGCTCGCGGGCCACTTCCGCAACCAGGAGGTCACCGAGGCCGCCGCCTAGCGCGCTGCGCTAACCCAGCCCACCTCCCCGAGGGGCACGTCGTTGTCACTTTTCGCCCGCGAAAGCGACAACGACGCGCCCCTCGGCGTCGATGGTCGGGCGAATAGGGTGGAGGGCATGGAGAATCGAACCCTTGGACGGACCGGACGCGACGTCTCGGTCATCGGTCTCGGCACCTGGCAGCTCGGCGCCGACTGGGGCGAGGTCACCGAGGCCGACGCGTTCGCCGTCCTCGACGCGGCGACGGAGGCCGGAGTCACCTTCTTCGACACCGCCGACGTCTACGGCGACGGCCGCAGCGAGCAGCTCATCGGCCGTTACCGCGCCTCCCATCCCGACCTCCCGCTGACCGTCGCGACCAAGATGGGCCGCCGCGAGGCGCAGGACCCGGCCAACTTCACGCTCGCGAAGTTCCGCGAGTGGACGGACCGCTCCCGAAGCAACCTCGGGATGGACACGCTCGACCTCGTCCAGCTGCACTGCCCGCCCACTCCGGTGTTCTCGAACGCCGCCGTCTACGACGCACTCGACACGCTGGTCGAGGAGGGCGCGATCGCGAACTACGGCGTCAGCGTCGAGACCTGCGCCGAGGCCCTGGAGGCCATCGCGCGGCCGGGCACGGCCACCGTGCAGATCATCCTCAACGCCTTCCGACTGAAGCCGCTCGACGAGGTGCTGCCGGCGGCGCGGGAGGCCGGGGTCGGGATCATCGCGCGCGTGCCGCTGGCCTCCGGCCTCCTGGGCGGCCGCTACTCCGAGACCACGGAGTTCGCCGCCGACGACCACCGCAGCTACAACCGCCACGGCGAGGCGTTCGACGTGGGGGAGACCTTCTCGGGCGTCGACTACGCGGAGGGCGTGCGCGCCGCGCGCGAGTTCGCCGCGCTGGCCCCGGAGGGCGCGACGCCCGCCCAGGCTGCGCTCGCGTGGATCGTCGCGCAGGACGGCGTGAGCACGGTGATCCCCGGCGCGCGCTCGCCCGAGCAGGCCCGCGCGAACGCCGCCGCGGCGCGCGTCGCGCTCCCCGCCGGCTTCGCGGACTCCGTCCGCGCCCTCTACGACGCGCACTTCCGCCCCACCACCCACCCCCGCTGGTAGCTCTTCCGCCGAGGGGCACGTTGTTGTCACTTTTCGTGCGCGAAAGTGACAACAACGTGCCCCTCGCGGGATGGGTTCACGCGAGGAGGTGGCGGAGGCGGCGGAGGAGCTCGGTGGGGGCGGCGATGTCGTCCGCGGTCACGCGCACCATCCGCCAGCCGAGGTCCTCGACGCGTTCACGGCGGCGGAGGTCCTTGCGCCAGGTCACCTGGTCTACGCGATGGATATCGCCCTCGTATTCCAGGGCGACGCGCTTGGCAATGAAGGCGAAATCGACGCGCGCGACGAAGGCGCCCTCCGCCGTCCGCAGTTCGTGATTGAGCAGGGGCGACGGTAGGCCCGCTTCGTGGAGAAGGAGCCTGAGCCGGGTCTCGCCAGGGGATTCGGCTCCCGCCCGGACCAGTTCGATCGCTTCGCGTGCTCGCGCGACGCCCCGGCGCCCGGCCGCAGCGGCGGCTGCGTGCGCCAGCTCAAGCCGATTCGTGAGCGGCTCCGATCCGCCGACGAGGAAGTCTCCCGCGGCGACCAGCGCATCCCGATGGAGGAGTTGGGCGAGGTCCAGCCAGGTCTGTTCCGGTGTGGTGACAGGCAGGTCCGCGACCATGCGGATCTCCCACCGGCCGAGCTTGTGACCGGCGAACCCCGCGATCGTCGGAGCTCGACCGGGAGCGCGGACGCTCACGTGGATGGTCGGGTCGACCCGCGGAAGCGGTATCCCGTAAAGGAGTGCCGCGGTGGTGTGGCTGAACGCGAAGTCGGTCCCGCGATGCGCTGCATATGTGCGACACCGGGACACCAATCCATCGTCGGCCTTGGCTATGCGAAAGCCTCGGATGGGACGGACGAGATCGCTCCTGCGCAGTCGTCGAGCTCCCACTCCGGCGTCGAGCGCGGTTCGCGTTGAGAACGGCCCGCTCTGAAGCGGCCGAGGAAGAGGGTCGATGCGTCGCGTCATCCCGCCACCCTGCCACGCGACCTACCCACCCTCCCGAGTTATCCACAGCCCAGGCCACCGAGGGGCGTGTTGTTGTCACTTTTCGGACGCAAAAGTGACAACAACGTGCCCTTCGGCGAAGAGGGTCGGGGGCTAGGAGGGCTGGACGGGGACGGGCTCGGTGTCGGGGATGGGGGAGGCGTCGCGGCCGCGGAGGTCGGGGTGGACGCGCCAGGCGAGGGCGGGCACGAGGAAGCCGACGAGCGCGAACGCGCCCGCCACCCAGAACGCGCCGACCGGCCCGTGCGCGTCGATCAGGAAGCCCGCGAGCGCGGAGCCGAGCGCCGCGCCGATGAGCTGGCCGGTGCCGACCCAGCCGTAGGCCTCCGCCGTGTCGGAGAACTTGACGCTCGCCGACACGATCGCGAACAGCACGGCCAGCGCGGGCGCGATGCCGAGGCCCGCGATGATCAGCGACAGCGAGAGCCCCCACCACGACCACAGCATGAACGTGGAGATGACGACGCCGACGAAAACGATGAGCATCCGTCGCGCCGTCGCCCACGGCCCGATCGGGATGTGCCCGAAAGCGAGGCCGCCGACCAGCGAGCCGAGCGACCAGATCGCCAGCACGATGCCGGCGAACGGCGAGCCCTCGCCGAAGTTCGCCACGACCCCGGCCTCCACCGCCGCGCACGACCCGATCAGCAGGAAGCCGACCACGGTCGCCAGCAGCACGGGAGGCCGCGCCAGCACCACGCCGAACCGCCGCTTGCTGCGCGGGATGCGCACCCGGCCGACCTCGGGCGACGAGATGAACCACGCCCCGCCGAGCAGCATGATCGCCACCGACATCAGGACGCCCTCGACGGTGCCGATCTGGGTCGACACGAACGTGATCGCGACCGGGCCCGCGATCCAGATGATCTCCTGGGCGGACGCGTCGAGCGAGAACAGCGGGGTGAGCTGCCGGGAGTTGACCATCTTGGGATAGATCGTCCGCACGGCCGGCTGGATGGGCGGCATGCTGAGCCCGGCGAAGAAGGCCACGGCCATCGTCAGCGGGATGGGCATCACGAAGACCCCGATCGCGGCGACGGCGGCCGAGCACAGCGCGAGCGTCGTCCACAGCACCGTGCGCATCCCGAGCACGCCCATCAGCCGGCTGGTCATCGGGCCCGCGATGGCCTGCCCGATGCTCATCGCGCCGAGCACGAGCCCGGCCGCGCCGTAGGAGTGGTGGATGCGCTCGATGTGCAGCAGGAACGCCAGCGAGAGCATCCCGAACGGGAAGCGCGCGGTCAGCTGCGCGGCGATGATCCGCGCGACGCCTGGCGTCTTCAGAAGGCTCGAGTAGCTGCTCACAGTCTTCTCACTCTATCGGTCCGGCCCCGTCGCGGAAGGGTCGTGAAACCCGTTCGAGGGGGTGTGGAAATGTGCATAACTTCTACACACCTGTGGATGACACGCCCACTAGATATGGGGGCATGGAAATGTCGGTACCCGGCTATATAGTGGTGGACGCGACAGGGGCCCGATCGGCTCCCGGGGCTCCCGGACGGGGCTTTCGGGGCGTCCCGCCAGGCCTGCCGCAGGGACTTCGCCGCTCACCGGAGCGGCACCGTTGAGGTAATCAGAGGGAGAGATAGTGGCTATCACAGTTGTGAAGCGGAACGGCGAGCGCGAGCCGTACGACGCCAACAAGATCAACCTGGCCATCGAGCACGCGGCCGCCGGTCTGGACGAGAACATCACCTGGGTGACCCAGATCGCGAGCGAGCTGGAGCTGACCCTGTTCGACGGGATCACCACCCAGCAGCTGGACGAGGCGGTCATCCAGGTCGCCCTCCAGAACGTCAAGGACGACCCGGCGTTCGACACCGTCGCCGCACGCCTCCTCCTCAAGACGATCTACAAGCGCGTCCTCGGCGACTACGAGACCCTCGACGAGCTCACCGAGCTGCACACCTCCCACTTCCGCGGCTACATCGAGCGCGGCGTCGCCGAGACCCTCCTCGACTCCCGCTTCACGACCCTCTTCGACCTCGACCGTCTCGCGGGATTCCTCGACCCGTCGCGCGACGAGCTGCTCAAGTACATCGGCGTCGTCACCCTCAACAACCGCTACGGCATCAAGGCGCGCAACGGCGACTCCCTCGAAGTGCCGCAGTACTTCTGGATGCGCATCGCGATGGGCCTCTCCCTCAACGAGGCCGACCCGACCGCGCACGCGCTCGCGTTCTACGACAAGATGTCCAACCTGGAGTACCTGGCCGCCGGCTCCACGCTCGTCAACGCGGGCACCGCCTACCCGCAGCTCTCCAACTGCTTCGTCATGGAGATGCAGGACGACATCGAGCACATCGCCAAGTCGGTCCGCGACGTCATGTGGCTCACCAAGGGCACCGGCGGCATCGGCCTCGCGGTCACCAAGCTGCGCGCCCAGGGCTCGCCCATCCGCTCCAACAACACCACCTCCACCGGCCCGATCCCGTTCATGCACACGATCGACTCGGTGCTGCGCGCGGTGAGCCGGGGCGGCAAGAAGTTCGGCGCGCTGTGCTTCTACATGGAGAACTGGCACATGGACTTCCCGGAGTTCCTGGACCTCCGCCAGAACTCCGGCGACCCGTACCGCCGCACCCGCACCGCCAACACCGCGGTGTGGATCAGCGACGAGTTCATGAAGCGCGTCCAGAACGACGAGGACTGGTACCTCTTCGACCCGCTGGAGGTCGCCGACCTCAACGAGCTGTACGGCAAGGCCTTCTCGGAGCGCTACGCGGAGTACGTGGCCAAGGCCGAGGCCGGTGAGCTGCGCATGTTCAAGAAGATCAGCGCGCGCTCGCAGTTCAAGGACATCCTGATGAGCCTGCAGACCACCAGCCACCCGTGGCTGACCTGGAAGGACACCATCAACAACCGCGCCCTCAACAACAACACGGGCACGATCCACCTCTCCAACCTCTGCACCGAGATCACGCTGCCGCAGGACCGCGACAACGTCTCCGTCTGCAACCTGGCCTCCATCAACCTGTCGCGTCACCTCATCGACGGCAAGATGGACTGGGAGCGCATCGAGGCGAGCGCCCGCCAGGCCGTCCGCCAGCTCGACAACCTGATCGACATCACGGTGTCGAGCGTGGACGAGGCCGACTTCTCGAACCAGCAGAACCGCGCGATCGGCCTCGGCGTGATGGGCTTCACCGACATCGTCGAGCGCCTCGGCTTCAGCTACGAGAGCGAGGAGGCGTACGCCCTGATCGACGAGATCATGGAGCACGTCTCGTACGCGGCCATCGACGAGAGCGCCGACCTGGCGCAGGAGCGCGGCGCCTACCCGAACTTCGAGGGCTCGCGCTGGTCCAAGGGCCTGGTGCCGTACGACTCGATCGCGCTGACGGAGGCCGACCGCGGCATCCCGATCACGGTCGACCGCACCATCCGCCTCGACTGGGACCGCCTGCGCGAGAAGGTCAAGGGCGGCATGCGCAACGCCACCCTGATGGCCATCGCGCCCACGGCCTCCATCGGCCTCGTCGCCGGCACCACGCCGGGCTTCGACCCGCAGTTCTCGCAGATCTTCAGCCGGTCGACCTCCTCGGGCAAGTTCCTGGAGGTCAACCGCAACCTGGTCGAGACGCTGCAGGAGCGCGGCATCTGGCAGGACGTCCGCGAGGCGATCCTGCGCTCGCAGGGCGACATCCAGGGCATCGCAGCGATCCCGGACGAGGTCAAGGCCACGTTCAAGACCAGCTTCCAGCTCTCGCCGTACGCCTTCATCGAGGTGGCAGCCCGCGCCCAGAAGTGGATCGACCAGGCGATCAGCCGCAACATGTACCTGGAGACGCGCGACCTCGGCGACATGATGGACATCTACTACGCCGCGTGGGAGAAGGGCGTCAAGACGACCTACTACCTGCACATGAAGCCGCGTCACCAGGCCGAGCAGTCGACCGTCAAGGTCAACAAGGCCGAGGAGATCTCGGGGGCCCGCACCGGGTTCGCCACGGTTGGCGCCGGCGCTCCGGCCGCTCCGGCCGTCACCGAGACCGCACCTGCGGCGGCTCCCGCCCGTCGCGGGTTCGGCTTCGGCGGCCTGACCTCCAACACCCCGGCTGGCGGTGAGAAGTAATGAACAGCACCAAGATCGAGGAGTACTACGTCCCCGTCGACCCGATGGACGACCTCCAGTGCGAGTCCTGCCAGTAAGCCCGAGACACAGATAGAGAAGAGACGAACATGGGCATCCTGGGAACGGGAATCGAGGAGGGCCTCCTCCTCAAGCCGGTGAAGTACAAGTGGGCGATGGACCTCTACGACCAGGCCGTCGCGAACACCTGGTTCCCCAACGAGATCCAGCTCGGCGAGGACATCGCCGACTTCAAGCGGATGACCGACGAGGAGCGTCACGCGGTCACCTTCCTGATGAGCTACTTCAACCCGAACGAGCTCCTGGTGAACAAGGCGCTGGCCTTCGGCGTCTACCCCTACATCAACGCGGCCGAGGCGCACCTCTACCTCGCCAAGCAGATGTGGGAGGAGGCGAACCACTGCATGTCGTTCGAGTACGTCCTGGAGACGTTCCCGATCGACCGCGAGCAGGCCTACAACTCGCACGTCGACATCCCATCGATGGCGCGCAAGGAGGAGTTCGAGGTCGGCTTCATCAAGCGGATGACCGAGCAGACGCTCGACATCACGACGACCGAGGGCAAGCAGGACTTCATCCGCAACCTCGTGGCCTACAACGTGATCCTCGAGGGCATCTGGTTCTACTCGGGCTTCATGGTGGCGCTGTCGTTCCGCCAGCGGAACCTGCTGCGCAACTTCGGCTCGCTGATCGACTGGGTGGTGCGCGACGAGTCGCTGCACCTCAAGTTCGGCATCAACCTCATCCTGACGGTGCTGGAGGAGAACCCCGACCTGCAGACGCCGGAGTTCGCGAACGAGATCCGCCAGATGATCCTGGACGCCGTGGAGATGGAGGAGCAGTACAACCGCGACCTCCTGCCCGGCGGCATCCTGGGCCTGAACGCCAACTACATCAACCAGTACGTCCGCTACCTGGCCGACCGCCGCCTGGAGGAGCTGGGCTTCGAGGCCGAGTACAAGGTCTCCAACCCGGCCAAGTGGATGGCGACCGCCAACGACACGCTCGAGCTGGTCAACTTCTTCGAGTCGACCAACACCTCGTACGAGTCGAACGCGAAGGCGTCGAGCGGACACTGAGTTCGAAGCGTTACATCCGTCGAGGGCGGCTCCGGTCTGACCGGAGCCGCCCCTCGCGCGTGCGCGTCGCGACTGATCAGAGGCGGCGTCGGTCGCGCACGACGACGGTGACCGTCGCGGCGACCACGGCGAGCACGGCGACTCCCGCGAAGAGCAGCTGGAAGCCTCCCCCGTCGCATCCGCGGACGGCTGCCCCTGCGCGAGGAGGGCCGCGGTCCGGGCCGCCGCGGCGCTGCCGAGGCCGGCCAGTCCGAGTGCACCGCCGATCTGCTGACTGGTGTTGACCAGTCCGCTCGCCAACCCGGACTCCCGATCGGCCACACCGCGGACAGCGAGCTGGGTGGTCGTCACGAACGCTGCGCCGAGCCCGGCGCCGATCACGACGCTGGGGAGGATGAACCCGGTCAGCAGACCCGTCGGTGCGGCCACCGCGAACCAGACCACCCCGGCGGCCAGAACCAGGAGCGAAGCGGTCAGCGTCGGTCGCAGGCCGATCCGGGCGACGACGACGGGCACGACTCCGGCCACGCCGACCAGAGCGAGCGCGAGCGGGAGCTGGCTCGTACCCGCGGCCAGGGCGTCCAGTCGCAGGACCTCCTGGAGGTACACCGACAGGGCGAAGAACAACGCAACGGTCGCACCGCCGACGAGGAGCATCACCAGGTCGCCGGCGGCGGCATCCCGGTTGCGGAAGAAGCGGAACGGCACGAGCGGGTGTGCCGCGCGACGCTCGATCAGGACGAATGCAGCGAGCAGCGCGACCCCGGCCGCGGCGAGTCCGAGCACGAGCGGGTGGCCCCAGCCGAGTGCGCTGCCTTCGGTCAGGGCTGCGACGACGGCGGCGAGGCCGAGGGTCGCGGTGGCGGCACCGGCGGCATCCATGCGCTCGGCGGCTCCGCGCGGGTCGCGGCCGACCAGTCGCGGCAGCACGATCAGCACGACGATCCCGACCGGCACGTTCACGAAGAACACGGCCGGCCAGCCGAACGCGGCCGTCAGCACCCCGCCCAGCAGCACCCCGGCGGCGCTGCCCATGCCGGCGACGGCCCCCCAGACGCCGAGGGCCTTGCCTCGCGCCTCGGCGTCGGGGAACAACTGTGTGAGCAGGGCGAGGGAGGCCGGGGCGAGGAGCGCTGCGAAGCCGCCCTGCACGGCGCGGGCCGCCAGCAGCATGCCGCCGCCGACCGACAGCCCGGCGAGCAGCGAGGCGGCGGTGAAGCCGGCGGCGCCGATGAGGAACACCCGGCGGTGGCCGAAGCGATCGGCGAGTCGTCCGCCCAGGAGCAGCAGTCCTCCGAACGGCAGTACATACGCTGTGATCACCCACGCGAGCGCGGTGGTGTCGAGGCCGAGGGCGATCCCGACGCTCGGAAGCGCGATGTTGACGATGGAGGCGTCCAGCACCACCAGGAACTGGGCGAGGGCGAGGACGGCGAGCGCCCACCAGCGGTGGGTGCTGCGCGATGCGGTTGTGGTCTCGGCGCGAGTGGCGCCGGTGGACAGCTCGGTGGACATGACGTGCTCCTTCGATGTGTGAGTGATCAGTCAGTCACTCTTTGGGGATGGAACAACCGGGCTGAGTCGCCCGGCCGGTTGTGGAGGCGGGATGGTGGTCAGGGATGGCGGATGCCGCGAGTGAGGGTCTCCGCCCAGGCGTCGGGCAGGTCCTCCAGGCCGGCGGTGACGATGAGGTGGCAGAGCTGGCCGAATGCGATGAAGCGCTGGACGGCCGCCGGCTCCGCGCCGGTGCGTGTGGTCGCGAAGCGGGTGACGCGGGCGAGCCCGCGCTGCAGCGCCTCCCGGATCTCCGGAACGCTCGTAGCGGACTGGGCGTGCACCTGGAGCATGAGGAGGCTGCGATCGGCGATCAGGTCGGCGTAGGCCGCGCCCATCGCGTCGAGCAGCTCGTCGGGCGTGGCGTCGCCGGCGCTCGCCGCACCGTGCTCCAGTGCTGCCTCGATGAGTTCGAAGCAGCGGTCGAGCGCCGCGACGAACAGGCTCTCCTTGCCGGGGAACAGCTTGAAGACGTAGGCGGGCGAGATGTCGGCGTCGGCCGCGACGGCGGCGATCGGCGTGCCCAGGTAGCCGCTGCGGGCGAAGACGGCGATCGCGCTGGAGAGGACGGCTTCGCGGCGGTCCTCGGCAGTGGAGAGCGTTCGTGTCATGTGAGTGACTGTACACTCACTCTTCGTTCCACGCAACGGTCTGCGAGAATCGGGGGATGAATCCTCTGATCACCGCCGCCGCGCTGGATGCCGCTCTCGGGTCCGAGACCCTGTGGAGCCGTGCCGGCCGGCGACGGTCGTCCCTGCGGGTGCTCGACGTGCGCTGGAAGCTCGGCGGCCCTCCCGGACGGGACGAGTTCGCGAAGGGGCACATCCCGTCGGCGGTCTATGTCGACCTCGACACCGAGCTCGCCGGCCACGGCCTCCCGACCGACGGCCGGCACCCGTTGCCGCCGATCGCCGACCTCCAGGCCGCCGCGCGGAGCTGGGGGCTCAGTGACGGTGACGCGGCGGTCGTCTACGACGATGTCTCCGGCACCTCCGCGGCCCGGGCCTGGTGGCTGCTGCGACACGCGGGCTTCGACAACGTGCGCGTCCTCGACGGCGGCCTGGCCGCCTGGGTCGCCGCAGGCGGAGCGCTGGAGCCCGGGGAGTCGGTGGTCGCGCCCGGCGACGTCCATCTTGAATACGGACAGTTGCCGGTGCTCGACGCCGATGCCGCCGCCGCGGTGGCCGCCCAGGGAGTGCTGCTCGACGTGCGCGCGGGAGAGCGCTTCCGTGGTGAGGTCGAGCCGGTCGATCCGCGCGCCGGCCACATCCCCGGTGCCGTGAGCGCACCCACGGCGGACACCATCGGCGTCGACGGCCGTCTGCTGCCGCCGGAGGCGCTCGCCGAGCGCTTCGCCGCGCTCGGTGTCGACGCGCAGGCGAAGGTCGGCGTGTACTGCGGCTCGGGCGTCACCGCCGCTCACGCCGCCCTGGCGATGGAGGCCGCGGGCCTGCCGATCCCGGCGCTGTATCCCGGCTCGTTCTCCGCCTGGTCCAACGATCCGGCCCGTCCGGTCGCGGTGGGCGCCGTGTAATACGTCGAAACAGCCCGTGCGCTTCGCAGCGCACGGGCCTATCGTTCCTCCATGACCGCGCTCGACCTGATCCCCTCCTCCGCCCCCGGGAACCTCCCGCTGGGCGAGGTGTGCGACTCGGCGGCGGCGCTCATCGGCAACACCCCGATCGTCGAGCTGCACGCGCTCCCGTCCGGGCTCGACGTGCGGGTCCTGGTCAAGCTGGAGGGCCGCAACCCTGGAGGCTCGTCCAAGGACCGCATCGCGCTCAACATGATCCGCACCGCGGAGGCGGCCGGCGCGCTCGCCCCCGGCGGCACGATCGTGGAGGCCACCAGCGGCAACACCGGGATCGGCCTGGCGCTGATCGGCCGACTCACTGGTCATCCGGTCGTCATCGTGCACGCCTCCGACATCTCCGACGAGAAGCGCAAGGTCCTCGCCGCCTACGGCGCCCGCCTGGTGGAGGCCGACTGGGAGGCCGGGCCCGACGACCCCGCCAACCCTCGCGCCGTCGCCGACCGGATCGCCGCCGAGACCCCCGGCTCCTGGCGCCCTGCCCAGTTCGCGAACACCGCCAACCCCGAGGCGCACTACCGAGGGACCGGGCCGGAGATCTGGCGGCAGACCGCAGGTCGGGTGACGCATTTCGTGGCCGCCATCGGCACCGGCGGCACCGTGAGCGGCACCGGGCGCTACCTCAAGGAGGTCAGCGGCGGCGCCGTCGAGGTGCACGGCGCCAACCCGGCCGGCTCGACCTACGACGGGGGAGCCGCCGGCCGCATCCTGGTCGACGGCGTCGGGACGGCGTGGCCGCGCGAGTTCTGGCCGCAGACCTTCGACCCGGGGGTGGTGGACGAGGTGCACACGGTCGAGGATGGTGTGGTCTACCGCACGCTCCGCCGGCTCGCCGCCGAGGAGGCGCTGCTGCTCGGACCGTCGTCGGCGCTGGCCGTCGCGGCGGCCCTCCGAGTGGCGCGGGAGGCGCGGCCCGGATCGGTCATCGTGGCGATCGCCCCGGACGGCGGCACCAACTACCTGACCAAGGCGTACGACGCGGACTGGCTGACCGCCGCGGGCGTCGGCGTCGACTGACACCGCGGCACGCGGCCGCCACCAAAGACTCGGCCGGTCCTCCGGCCACTGACAGCAGGGAACGCATGGCACTCCTCCACTTCGGCTGGTTCCTCGGTGCGGGCTTCGGCGTCCAGGGCTGGGGCGACCCCAGTTACGGCGTCGGCTACGACTGGAAGCAGCCGCCGATCTACCAGGACGCCGCGCGCGCCTTCGAGGGCGCCGGCTTCGACCTCTTCATCATCGAGGACGGCGTGGCCGTGCCCGACACCTACGGCGGCTCGGCCGAGGTGAACCTCGCCGCCGCGCGTTTCGTCCCCAAGCACGACCCGCTGCCGCTGGTGCCGTACCTGCTCGGGGCGACCTCCCGGCTCGGCGTCGTGCCGACCCTGAGCGCGAGCTTCTACGAGCCGTTCACCGCCGCGCGCCTGCTGAGCACGCTGCAGCACTTCGCCGGAGGCCGGCTGGGCTTCAACGTGGTGACCAGCGGCTCCGACCTGGCCGCGCAGAACTACGGCCTCGACAAGCAGGTCGAGCACGACCTCCGCTACGACCGCGCCGACGAGTGGGTGGAGGTCGTACGCAAGCTCTGGCGGAGTTGGGAGCCGGACGCGATCGTGGAGGACGTCGCGGGCGGCGTCTTCGCCGACTACCGCAAGGTGCACACCATCGACCACGAGGGCCGCTTCTTCCGCGTCCGTGGTCCGCTCAACACCGCGCCGGCGGCCGAGGACCCCGTCATGGTGCAGGCGGGCGCGTCCGGCCGCGGCCGCGACTTCGCCGGCAAGAACTCGGACGTGGTGCTGGCGCTGGCCTCCACCCCCGAGCGGATGCGCGAGTACCGCGACAGCATCCGCGAGGTCGCCGTGCAGCACGGCCGCCCGGCAGACGCCGTGAAGGTGCTGTTCGTCGTCCAGCCCATCCTGACCGCCAACGCCGAGGAGACCGCGAGCGTCCGCGCCGCGCGCGCCGAGCTCACGCAGGCCACGATCGACGAGCAGCTCCAGTCGATCAGCTACCTGACCGGTGTGGACTTCAAGACCTTCGACCTCGACGCTCCGCTGCCGGATGTCACCACGAACAGCAACCGCGGCACGCTCGACAACTTCGTCTCGTCGGCTCCGGCGGGCTCCACGCTGCGCGAGATCCTGCAGACGCGCGCGAAGAAGGACGGCCTCGCGATCATCGGAACGGCCGACGAGGTCGCCGACCACCTGGGTGAGCTGGGGGAGGCCGTCGGCGGCGACGGGTTCCTCTTCACCGGCCAGGTGCACCCGGCCCACGTCCACCGCACGCTCGACCCGCTGGTGCCCGCCCTGCGGCAGCGCGGCCTGCTCCGCACCGAGCTGGGCGACCGCGGCCTGCGCCAGAACCTGGCCGACTTCTAGATGGGCACCGTCCGGTTCGGCGCGCAGCCTCCGACCGTCTCCGACATCGTGGCGGTCGCGGAGGGCGCTCCGGTCGAGCTCGATGCCGACGCCCGGGCGACGCTCGCGGCCTCCCGCGCGGTGGTCGACCGCGCGATCGAGTCGGGCGAGCCGGTCTACGGGCTGAACCGCCGGCTCGGCGCCGGACGGGACGACGCGGTGGAGGCCGGCGAGCTGGCGGCCTTCCAGCGCCGCACCATCGCGAACCACCGCGGCGGCGTCGGCGAGCCGCTCACCGAGACCGAGGCGCGCGCGGTGGTCGCCGCCCGGCTCGCCGGCTTCACGCGCGGGGAGCGGGGGTGCGGCCCGAGCTCGCGGACGCGTACGCGGCGCTGCTCAACGCGGGCGTGACGCCGCGCATCCCGTCGCGCGGCTCGGTGGGGGCGGCCGACCTGACGGCGCTGGCGGAGGTGGCCGCCGTGGTCATCGGCACCGGCACGGTTCTGCGCGACGGAGGATCGGTTGCGGCCGAGGTCGCCCTCGCGGACGCCGGCCTCCGCCCGATCGAGCTCGCACCGCACGAGGCGCTCGCCGCCCTCAGCGCCAACGCGCTCAGTGTCGGCGTCGGGTCGCTCGCCGCCGTCGCCGCCCAGCAGCTCGCCGAGGCGTCCGACCTGGTCGTCGCGCTGTCGCTGGAGGCCGTCGCCGCCCACGGGCCCGCGGGCAACCTCAGCCCGTACGCGGAGGCCGTGGCCGACGCGCGCGGAGGCGAGGGCCAGCGCGCGTCCGCCCGGGCGATCAGAGCTGCACTGGCGGGGAGCGCCCTGGAGGCGCCGGACCGCGCGGTCAGCGTCCAGGACCCGCTCGCCTTCCGCACGGCGCCGCAACTCCACGGCGCGCTGCGGGAGGCCGTCGCCCGGCTCCGCACCGAGCTGGAGGTGGAGCTCGCCGCGCGCTCGGAGAACCCGGTGGCCGACGTCCCGAGCGGCCGCCTGATCTCCGGCGGCAACTTCCAGGCGCTGCCGCTGGCGCTCGCGCTGGAGAACCTGCGGGTGGCGCTCGCGCATGTCGCGGAGGCATCGGAGCGCCGCAGCGCCGCGCTGTCGCTCGCGCTCGCGCCCCACCGGCGTGACGGCCGCACGCGCGTCCCCGGCCTCCTGCTCTACGCGGCGGCCGACGCCGTCGCCGAGGTGCGCCAGCTCGCTGCGCCCGCGACCCTCGGCAGCTCGACGCTCTCGGGGGTGGAGGACCACGCCACCTACGCGCCCCTCGCGCTCCGCCTCCTGCAGCGCTCGCTCGCGCTGACCGGAGAGGTGCTGGCGATCGAGGCCCTGCACGCCGCCGACCTCCTCGGCGTCCTCGACGCGACGCCCACCGGCGCGGGCAGCGCTCCGCTCGCGGCGGCGCTCACCGCCGCCCTCGGCGCGCCGCAGTCCGCCGACGCGCTCGTGCGCGCGACCGAGCACCTCCTCGTCGGCTGACGCCCAACACATTCGTGCCGAATGTCGCGTTCCGCGCCGCGATTCCCTACATTCGGCACGAATCGCGCCACACGCGATTCCCCGCATTCGTGCCGAATGTCGCGTTTGGCCCCGCCATTCTCCACATTCGGCACGAATCGCGCCTCTAGAGGTCCTTGCGGAAACCGAGGTATGAGACCGCTTCCCAGTCGCCGTCGAGGTCGAACAGCGGCGAGTAGCCGAGCGAGATGTAGAGGGCGACCGCCTCGGGCTGGCGGGCGCCGGTGGTCAGCACGATGGACGCGATCCCGCGGCGGGCGGCCTCCGCCTCCAGCTCGCTCATCACCCGGCGGGCGAGTCCCTGCCGGCGGAACCCGGAGTGCGTCCAGACCCGCTTCACCTCGACGGTGGCGTCGTCCTCGCGCATGAACGCGCCGCCCGCGACCGGGGTGCCGTCCGCGTCCACGAGCAGCAGGAAGGTGCCGCCCTCCTCCGCCGTGAAGCGCTCAGCGGGATAGCGCGACAGCTCCGCCGAGGAGGGGATGCCGTCGTTGAATCCGTAGCGTTCGTCGTACTCGCGGGAGAGCTCCTCGACCAGCGGTGCGGCGAGCGGATCGTCGGGGCGGGTGACGACCACGCGAGCCGTCGCGGCGAGGCCGGATTGCGGTTGGATCACAGCCCGACACTAGCGCGGCCGGGCGCGCCGCGCGCATTCGATGTCACCGGGGGTCGCAAACAACGGAATCACGCAAAGAAAGACGAAATCTCTGCGAAACTTGCAGGAAAACTGGCGTTTCACGCGCGATTTAGTATGCGTATAACGCGTGGAGCCTAGGGTATTCTCCCCTTACCCCTCCCTGCACACCCTGCCCCAGGAAGAAGGACAACTACCATCATGCGCATCCGTTCCGTGGCCCCCGTGGCCGCCCTCGCCGCCGTGGCAGCGCTCGCGCTGTCCGGCTGTGTCGACAACTCCACCCCCTCGTCGAGCGGCTCAGCGTCGAGCGCCGCGTTCGACGTGAAGAAGGACGACACCCTGGCCAACAGCGTCCCGTCGAAGATCAAGTCCGCCGGTGTCCTCACCGTCGGCATGGACGACACGTACCCGCCGAACGAGTACAAGGACGACAACGGCAACCCCGCGGGCTGGGAGGTCGACTTCACCAACGCGATCGGCCAGAAGCTCGGTCTCAAGATCAATTACGCGATCGCCAAGTTCGACAACATCATCCCGAGCATCACCGGAGGCAAGGACGACTTCGGGATGTCCTCGTTCACCGACACGGTGGAGCGCGAGAAGCAGGTCGACTTCGTCAACTACTACAACGCCGGCATCCTATGGGCGTCCGCCAAGGGCAAGAACGTCGACCCGGACAACGCCTGCGGCCTGAAGGTCGCCGTCCAGTCGACCACCTACGAGGACACCGACGAGGTCCCCGCCAAGTCGAAGGCCTGCACCGACAAGGGCAAGCCCGCCATCCAGGCGCTGCGCTACGACAACCAGGACGACGCCACCAACGCGGTCATCCTCGGCAAGGCCGACGCCCTCAGCGCCGACTCGCCCGTCACGCTGTACGCGGTGTCCAAGTCGAGCGGCAAGCTCCAGGCCGCGGGCAAGACCTTCGACGTCGCGCCCTACGGCATCCCGGTCGCCAAGAACTCCGACCTGACGCCGGTGCTGCAGAAGACCATCCAGGCGCTGATCGACGACGGCACCTACAAGAAGATCCTCGACAAGTGGGGCGTGGCCGACGGCAGCGTCACCAAGGCCGACCTCAACGCAGCCTCGAAGAGCTGACCATGTCACAGGGCAACCCGGCCGGTCCGGCGACGGGAGCAGTCCCGTCGCCGGCCGGCGCCCCGCCGTCCGAGCCGATCAAGGCGATCAAGCTCCGCCACCCGTGGCGGATCGTGTTCGCGGTCGTGCTCATCCTGCTGTTCGTCTGGTTCATCGTCGACGCCTCGCAGCGCTCCGCCTACGGCTGGCAGTACGTCGGCAAGTACGTCTTCGACAAGCGCATCAGTGCTGCTGCGCTCGTGACCCTCCAGCTGACGATCTACTCGATGGTGATCGGCGTCATCCTGGGCCTTGTGCTGGCCGTGATGCGGCTCTCGCCGAACCCGGTGGTCAAGTCCGTCGCCTGGCTCTACCTCTGGGTATTCCGCGGCACCCCGGTGTATGTGCAGCTCGTGTTCTGGGGCCTGTTCTCGCTGATCTACCCGCACATCTTCCTCGGCGTGCCGTGGACGCAGATGGGCGTGACGCTCGACCTCGGCTTCATGCAGAACGCGTTCATCATCGCGATCGTGGGCCTCGCGCTCAACGAGGCCGCGTACATGGCGGAGATCGTGCGCGCCGGGCTCCTCTCGGTCGACAGCGGCCAGGAGGAGGCCGCGACGGCCCTCGGCATGTCGTGGTGGCAGACGATGACGCGCATCGTCATCCCGCAGGCCATGCGCGTGATCATCCCGCCGACCGGCAACGAGGTCATCTCGATGCTGAAGACCACCTCGCTGGTCGCGGCGATCCCGCTCACCACCGACCTCTACGGTGTCGCGCGCGACATCTCCGCGGTCACCTACACGCCGATCCCGCTGCTGATCGTCGCCTCGCTGTGGTACCTGCTGTTCACCTCGATCCTGATGGTGGGCCAGTACTTCCTCGAGAAGCGGTTCTCGCGCGGCGTCAACATGCGCCGGCCCGACAACAAGGAGCCGGCGCTCGCCACGGGCGCGCTTCCGGCTGCCGGCGCACCCGACGGCAACAACCTGGGAGGCAAGGGATGAGCGACGCGACGCAACGGGACACCACCGCGCGGGCCGGCGTGACGCCGATGGTCCTGGCCGAGGGCGTCTCCAAGAGCTTCGGCTCGAACGAGGTGCTCAAGTCCATCTCGCTGTCCGTGCGGCCGGGCGAGGTGCTCTGCATCATCGGCCCGTCCGGCTCGGGCAAGTCCACCTTCCTGCGCTGCATCAACCACCTGGAGCGCGTGGACGCCGGCCGGCTGTCGGTCGACGGCCAGGTGGTCGGCTACCGGCAGCACGGCGACAAGCTCTACGAGCTGAAGCCCAAGGAGGCCTCGCGCCAGCGCCGCGAGATCGGCATGGTGTTCCAGCGCTTCAACCTGTTCCCGCACATGACGGCGCTGGAGAACATCATCGAGGCGCCGATCCGGGTCAAGGGACTGCCGAAGGCGCGGGCCGTGGAGCGAGCGAACGAGCTGCTCGTGCGCGTCGGCCTCGCGGACAAGGGCGACCACTACCCGTCGCAGCTCTCCGGGGGCCAGCAGCAGCGCGTGGCCATCGCCCGCGCGCTGGCGATGGACCCGAAGCTGATGCTGTTCGACGAGCCGACGTCCGCGCTCGACCCCGAGCTGGTCGGCGAAGTGCTCGACGTCATGAAGGGCCTGGCGGCCTCCGGCATGACGATGGTCGTCGTCACCCACGAGATGGGCTTCGCCCGCGAGGTCGCGGACGAGCTGGTCTTCATGGACGGCGGCGTTGTCGTGGAGTCCGGCGACCCGCGCGAGGTGCTCGCGAACCCGCAGCACCAGCGCACGCAGGCCTTCCTGTCGAAGGTGCTGTAGCCGGAACGGATCCCGGAGCGGGCGACGTGACCGTCTGACACAATCGTCGGATGGACCACGACGCCCGCTCTTCCCGTCCCGTCGTCTTCATCACCGGCGCGAGCCGGCCGAACTCGATCGGCGCGGCGATCGCCCGCAACCTGGCGTCGCTCGGCTGGGATGTGGCGTTCGCGTTCTGGGACGACTACGACGCGTCGATGCCGTGGGGCGCCGAGGAGCGCGGCCACGACGCGTTCGCGGACGAGCTGCGCGCCCTCGGCGCCCGGGCGCTTCCGGTCGCCGTCGACCTCTCCCACCCCGAGGCGCCCGCGCGCGCGATCGAGCGGGTCCGCGCCGGCCTCGGGCCGATCCAGGCACTCGTCGCCAGCCACGCGCACTCGGTCGACAGCGGCCTGCTGGACACCAGCGTGGAGGCCTTCGACCGGCATTTCGCGGTGAACACCCGCGGCACCTGGCTGCTGATCGCGGCCTTCGCCCAGCAGTTCTCGGGCGAGCACGGCTCCGGCCGCATCGTCGCGCTCACCAGCGACCACACCGCGCACAACCTCCCGTACGGTGCGAGCAAGGGCGCTCTCGACCGCATCGTGATCGCGGCCGCCGTGGAGCTCGCCCACCTCGGCATCACCGCCAACCTCATCAACCCGGGCCCGATCGACACCGGCTGGATGACCCCCGACCTCGCCGAAACCCTCGCCGCCGAGACCGCCCTCGGCCGCCTCGGCCGCCCGCAGGACACCGCCGACCTGGTCGCGTTCCTCCTGTCGCCGTCCGGCGGCTGGATCACCGGCCAGCTCCTCCACTCCAACGGCGGCTTCCACCTCCCCGTGTAGCCCCCCAGCCATCAATTCCCGAGTTGTGTACGCCTCTCGCCGGCGTGTTGCGTACACAACTCAGGAACTGGATTGCGTCGGGGGTCAGCCCGCGAGGACTTTGCGGATGCGTTGGAGCGACACGGTCTCGGCGGTGCCGAGGGACTGGGCGAACAGGGAGACGCGGAACTCCTCCAGCATCCAGCGCGCGTGCACCAGGTTCTCGGGCGCGTGCGCTGCGGGCGGGATGCGGCCGCCGGCCTCCGTGTAGAGCGCGGTCGCCGTCTCCACCTGGGTCTGCCAGGCGCGGTCGCGGCCGGGGTTCGTCGGCAGCGCCTGCATGCGTTGGGTGATCCCGTTCAGGTAGCGGGGGAGGTGCCTGAGCTGGTCCAGGCCGGTCGCCGAGACGAACCCGGGATAGACGAGCCCGGCGAGCTGCGTCTTCGCGTCGTTGAGCGACGGCAGGTACGCCAGCGCCGTCGTCCCGCCGATCGCCTTCTCGGCCGCCCGCGCGGCGGTCAGGGTCCGCGTGACGAGCGCGACCGTCTCGAACATCGAGTCCATCACGACCCCGGACACCCGGTCGCGGACCGCCTCGAACTCGGCGCGCATGAAGAGCTGGCCGTCCGGCTTCATCCGGTACAGCACCGAGTCGATCACCGCGAGCAGGCAGTCGTCGAACAGCGCCTTGGTGTTCGGGTACGGGCTCGCCGCCAGCGTCAGCTTCTCGTTGGCGGTCAGATGCTGCTGCACGTACGCCACCGGCGACGGGATGCTCGCCAGCAGCAGCCTCCGGACGCCGCCGGGCAGCGCGCGGGCCTGCTCGGTCGGTGTCGACATCAGCCGGATGCTGACGCTCGCGCCGTCGTCCACCAGCGCGGGGTAGGCGCGGATGGTGTTGACCGTACCGCCCGGGCCCTTCTGCGTCGTGTCGAGGTGGCGGGGGAGCTCGTCCAGGTCCCACGTGGTGAGGCCGGTGCGCTCGATCGCGTCGGGCGTGCGCGCCTCCGCGACGCGGGCGACCGAGTCTCTGGCGCGCGAGCGCAGTCGCTCCTGCAGCGCCATCAGGTCCTTGCCGCTCGCGAGCGGGCGGCCGCGCTCGCCGAGCACCTGGAAGGTCGGCCGCAGGTGGGCGGGCAGCCGCTCCAGGTCGAAGTCCGCGCCCGTGACGCGCGAGCCCGTCTGCCGCGAGATGGTGGCGGCGAGCGTGTCGGCGAGGGAGGCCGCGGGGCGGCGTCCGTCGTGGGCGTCCATCCCGGCCGCGCCGGACAGCTCGCCGAGCAGGCGCTTCGCCCAATCGGCGGCGGGGACGACCTGGCGGCGGATCGCCTTCGGCAGCGACTTGATCATGGCCGTCACGAGGTCCTGGCGGAGTCCGGGAACCTGCCAGTCGAAGCCGTCCGGCACCAGTCCGGCGAGCAGCGGCAGCGGCACCTGCACGGTCACGCCGTCGTCCTCCGCGCCCGGCTCGAAGCGGTAGCGGAGGGTGAGGCGCTGGTCGCCCTGTCGCCACACCGGCGGGAAGGCCTCCTCGTCGATCCCGGCCGCGTCGTCCTCGAGCAGCGCCTGCGGAGTCATCGTCAGGAGGTCGGGCGTCTCGTTCCTGGCCTTCTTCCACCAGCCCTCGAAGGAGCGCGTGGACACCACATCGGCCGGGATGCGCGCGTCGTAGAACTCGAAAACCGCCTCGTCGTCGTTGAGGATGTCGCGGCGGCGGGTGCGCTCCTCCAGCTCGCGCAGCTCGGCCAGCAGCTTGCGGTTGGCGCGGTCGAACGCCTGCCGCGAGTCCCATTCGCCGTCCACGAGCGCGTGCCGGATGAACAGCTCGCGGGACAGCTCAGGGTCGATGCGCGCGTACTGCACGCGGCGGCGCGGGATGATCGGGACGCCGTACAGCGTGACGCGCTCGTAGGCGACGACGGCGCCCTGGCTCTTCTCCCAGTGCGGCTCGCTGTACTGCCGTTTGCAGAGGTCGCCCGCGATCGGCTCGGCCCAGGCGGGGTCGATCGCGGCGTTCATGCGCGCGAACAGCCGGGAGGTCTCCACGAGCTCCGCAGACATGATCGCGTTCGGCTGCTTCTTGGCCAGCGCCGAGCCGGGGAAGATCACGAACCGCGCCTGCCGCGCGCCCAGGTACTCGGACTGGCGCTGGCCGCGCGCCGAGCCCTTGTTGCCGCCCGAACCCGCCGATGGACTCTGGCGCACATCCTTGAGCCCGATGTGCGACAGCAGCCCGGCCAGCAGCGAGCGGTGGATGCCGTCCGGGTTGATCGACGGCTCGCCGATGGTCAGCTCCAGCGGGCGTGCGAGCTGGCGCAGCTGCCGGTAGACGTCCTGCCACTCGCGCACGCGCAGGAAGTTGAGGTATTCGGCCTTGCACAGCCTCCGGAACGCGCTGGAGGATAGCTCGCGCTGCTGCTCCTCCAGGTAGTTCCAGAGGTTCAGCAGGGTGAGGAAGTCGCTGGTCGGGTCCACGAAGCGCGCGTGCTTCTCGTCCGCGCTGCCGCGCTTCTCCACCGGGCGCTCGCGGACGTCCTGGATGGTGAGGCCGGCGACGATCGCCATGACCTCCCGGGAGGTGTTGTGCCGCTTGGACTCCACGACCATGCGGGCGAAGCGCGGATCGATGGGGAGCCGGGCGAGTTGGCTCCCGACCTTGGTCAGCTCGATTCCGCCGGAGCGGGTGGAGGTGCGGGTCGCGCCCAGTTCGGCCAGCAGGTCCAGGCCGTCCTTGATGCCGCGCGAGTCCGGCGGCGTGAGGAACGGGAACGCCGCGATGTCGCCGAGCCCGAGCGAGATCATCTGCAAGATGACGGCCGCGAGGTTGGTGCGCAGGATCTCCGGCTCGGTGTACTCCGGCCGCTTCTCGAAGTCTTCCTGCGAGTACAGCCGGATCGCGATGCCGTCGCTGGTGCGCCCCGACCGGCCGGACCGCTGGTTGGCGCTCGCCTGGGAGATCGCCTCGATCGGGAGTCGCTGCACCTTGGCGCGCGTGGAGTAGCGGCTGATCCGTGCGGTGCCGGCGTCCACGACGTACTTGATGCCGGGGACGGTGAGGCTGGTCTCGGCCACGTTGGTCGCGAGAACGACGCGCCGCCGGACGCCGGGCATGGTGGACGGCTGGAAGACGCGGTGCTGCTCGGCCGACGAAAGCCTCCCGTAGAGCGGCAGCACCTCGGTGCCCGGGAGGTTGCGGCCGCGGATCGCGTCGGCGGCGTCCCGGATCTCGTTCTCGCCGGAGAGGAACACGAGCACGTCGCCCGCCGCCTCGCGGGCCAGCTCGTCGAGGGCGTCGTTGATGCCCTGGAGGTAGTCGCGGTCGGCCGCGGGGACCGGGTCCGGGTCGTCCTCGTCGGACTCCAGCGCCTCGGCGACCAGGGGCCGGTAGCGCAGCTCCACCGGGTAGGTGCGGCCGGAGACCTCCACGATCGGGGCGGGCGTGCCGTCCGCGGCGGCGAAGTGCGCGGCGAAGCTCTCCGGGTCGATGGTGGCAGAGGTGATGATCACCTTGAGGTCGGGGCGCTTCGGCAGCAGCTCGCGCAGGTAGCCGAGCAGGAAGTCGATGTTGAGGCTGCGCTCGTGCGCCTCGTCGATGATGATCGTGTCGTAGGCGCGCAGCAGCCGGTCGCGGTGGATCTCGTTGAGCAGGATGCCGTCGGTCATCAGCTTGATCCGGGTCGCCGCGGACACCCGGTCGGTGAAGCGCACCTGGTAGCCGACGAGCTCGCCGACGCTCTGGCCCAGCTCGTCCGCGATGCGCTCGGCGATCGTGCGCGCCGCGAGCCGGCGCGGCTGGGTGTGGCCGATGCTCTCCCGGCCGAGTTCGAGGCAGATCTTCGGGAGCTGCGTGGTCTTGCCCGAGCCGGTCTCGCCGGCCACGATCACGACCTGGTTGTCGCGGATCGCGCGCGCGATGTCGTCCCGCTTCTGGCTGACGGGCAGCTCGGGCGGGAACACGATGCGGGGGAGGGTGACCGGTGCGGACATGAGCCCTCCAGTCTATCCGTTCGGAGTGCGCCCACTGCTTCGCAAAACTCTTGTGCGCGCAGAGTACTTTGTGTTACAAAGTACGCATGAACGAGAACACGCCCGGCGACGCGCGGGAGATGCTGGACCTCATCGACGGCCAGCAACGCCGTGTCAGCCGGGACTACCGCATCCCCGTCGTCTGGCTGTACACCGTGTGGGCCGTGGCCTGGCTGGTCGGCTTCCTGGCCCTCTACCTGGCGCAGCTCGGCGTGTTCGAGCCGGTCGCCGGCGGCGTCGTCTTCGGCGTGCTGATCGCCGGCTCGATCGTCGCCTCCGCGGTGATCGGCTCGCGAATCGGCCGGGGCGTGCGCGGCGACTCGCAGTTCGCCGGCGCGGTCTACGGCGTCTCCTGGACCGTGTGCTCGGTGGCGTTCGCGCTGCTCGGCATCGGGATGATCGCACAGGGCCTCGCGGGCGACTTCGCCGGGCTGTACTTCCCGAGCGCGTACGCCCTGATGTGCGGCACCCTCTACCTCGCCGGCGCCGCGCTGTGGCACGACCGGCTGCAGCTCGTGCTCGGACTCGCCTTGCTGGCGGTGGGCGCGGTGGCGCCGTTCCTGGGCCTCGGGCCGAACCTGCTGCTGATGGCCGTCGCGGGCGGCGCGATCTTCGGGGCGGGCGCGATCGTCACGCTCCGCACGCTGGGCACCGCGAGCCCTCGGCGGTGACCGGCGTGGACGAACTCGACCCGGTCATCCACGCCGCGGCACGGCTCAAGATCACGGCGACCCTGGCGACGGTCCCCGACGGCGGCAGCATGTCGTTCCCGCGCCTCCAGGAACTGCTCGACCTCACCGCGGGCAACCTGGCGACGCACCTGCGCAAGCTGGAGGACGCCGGCTACGTGGAGGTCGAGAAGACGCACCGCGGCCGCGTCCCGGTCACCTACCTCGCGCTGACCACGACCGGCCGCCGCGCGTTCGAGGACTACACGGCCGCGCTCCGCAGCATCCTCGGCGCCTGACCTCCCGCGCCCTCCATCCCGCCATCGAAGGGCACGTCGTTGTCACTTCCGGACGCCGAAAGTGACAACGAGGTGCCCCTCGGCGGGGCCCGGGCGCCGGGGAGGGGCGCGAACTGGGCATTGTGGGCGCGTGCGGCGTGACGTAGGTTTCCCTCAACCCGACCGGGTCACGTCACCGTCGACGAAGGAGCCCCGCCATGCCCCACGGCTACGCCACCATGTCCGTCGCCAGCATCCTGGCCGAGACCGCGCACCGGATGCCCGACAACGTGGCGTTGATCTTCAACGGCCAGGAGATCGCCTACCGCGACCTCTGGGATCAGACCCGCCGCTACGCGGGAGCCCTGCGCGACCTCGGCGTCGGGCCGGGGGACAGGGTGGCGCTGATGATCCCGAACGTGCCCGACTTCCCGCGCGCCTACTACGCCGTGCTGGCCCTCGGCGCGGTCGTCGTCCCCATCCACGCGCTGCTCAAGGCGGCCGAGATCGACTACGTGCTGCGGGACTCCGGTTCGACGCTGCTGATCTGCGCGGCGCCGCTGCTGGCCGAGGGCGCGAAGGGCGCGGCGCTCGCCGGAGTCGGCACCCTCTCGGTGCTGGTGCCGGACGACATGGTCGAGCAGCTTCCGTTCCCGCGGCTGGAGGACGCCGCGGCCGGCGCCGAGCCGATCGACACGTACGTGCCGCGCGACCCGGTGGACACCGCGACCATCCTCTACACGAGCGGCACGACCGGTAAGCCGAAGGGCGCGGAAGGCTGCCACTTCTCCCTGGTGGAGCAGGTCAACGTGCTGCTCGCCGGCACCCTCGACTTCGAGCCGACGGACCGCGTCCTCGGCTGCCTCCCGCTCTTCCACACCTTCGGGCAGACCTGTGTCATGAACATGGGCTTCCGCGCAGGGGCCGCGGTGGTCCTGGTGCCGAAGTTCGACGGTGCGACCGCGCTGCAGCTGCTCAACGCGCACGCCTGCACGATCATGACCGGCGTGCCGACCATGTACATCGCACTGCTGGAGGCCGCGAAGACCAACCCGGAGCGTCGCCCGCTGCGCTACGGCATGAGCGGCGGCGCGGCCATCCCCGTCGCCGTCATCGAGCGGATGAAGGAGGTCTACGGCATCGACGTTCACGAGGGCTACGGCCTCACCGAGACCTCGCCCGTCGCGTCGTTCAACCACCGCGGCCGTCCCACCCGGGTCGGAACCGTCGGTCAGCCGATCTGGGGCGTGGACGTGGAGATCGCCGACCCGGAGGTGGACGACGCGATCCGGCTGCTGCCGCGCGGCGAGCTGGGCGAGATCGTGGTCCGCGGCCACAACCTGATGAAGGGCTACCTCAACCTCCCGGAGGCCAACGCGGAGGCGGTCGTGGACGGCTGGTTCCGCACCGGCGACCTCGGCACCAAGAGCGACGACGACTACATCACGATCGTGGACCGCAAGAAGGACATGATCGTCCGCAACGGCTACAACGTGTACCCGCGGGAGGTGGAGGAGGCGCTCTCCACGCATCCGTCCGTCGCGCTCGTGGCGGTGTTCGGCGTCGCGCACGAGACGCACGGCCAGGAGATCATGGCGGCGGTCACGCTGATGCCGGGCTCCGAGGCGACGGGGGAGGAGCTGGTCGTGTTCGCGCAGGAGCGCGTGGCGGCGTACAAGTACCCGCGGCGGGTGGAGATCCTGGAGGTCCTCCCGCTCGGTCCGAGCGGCAAGGTGCTCAAGCGCGAGCTGGTCGCCCGCTTCGAGGAGCAGACGCCGGTCGCCTGAGCGCTACGGCGCAGTGTCGAGCAACCGCAGTCGGTAGGAGGAGTTCAGGTAGAACGCCGCGAGCAGCGCGTAGCTGATGCACGCGACCGCGGGCACGAACGAGTTCTCCGGCTTGCTCGCGAGCGCGCCGACGCAGGAGATGAAGGCCAGGATCGCGAGGATGCCGCCGAGCCAGAACCCCGCCGCCGGGCGCGCGGTCGCCCGCCACCAGGGCCGCGGGTCCTCGCGGTTCTCGCCCTCGCCGCGGAAGATGCGGGCGCCGACGATCACGTAGGCCACGTTGAGCACCGCGACGACCAGCACGTCGAGCGCCGCGTTGACGAGGCGGTCGATGATGAAGAAGTTGAGCGCCAGGATCAGGCCGAAGACGCCAACGACGTAGATGACCTTCCCCGTGATCGTCGTGATTCTCACGGTGCGAGCCTAGCCGCGATGGGCGCGGGCGCGGAGAGCCGGCCTCCGCGCCCGCGGGTATCCTGAGGCGTCAGTTGACCTCGTTCGGGTGCGCGCTCACGCGGCCCTCGCGCTCCATGGCCGTGATCGCGGCGACCTCGTCGGCGGTCAGCTCGAAGTCGAAGACGTCGAAGTTCTCCGCCATCCGCTCGCGGCGGTTCGACTTCGGGAACACGATGTTCCCGGTCTGCAGGTGCCAGCGGATGACGACCTGCGCCGGGGTCTTGCCGTGCGCGGCGGCCGGGCCGGCGACCTCCGGGGCGTCGAACAGCGGGTACTTGCCCTGGCCGAGCGGGCCCCACGCCTCGATGTGGATGCCGTGCTCGCGGGCGAACGCGGTGACCTCCGGCTGCTGGTGCGCCGGGTGCAGCTCGATCTGGTTGACGGCCGGCACGATCTCGGTGTTCGCGAGCAGCTTCTCCAGGTGCGGGACGAGGAAGTTGGAGACGCCGATGGCCTTGGCGCGGCCGGTGGCGTAGATCGCCTCCAGCGACTTCCAGGCCTCCACGAAGGTGTCCTTCTCCGGGGTCGGCCAGTGGATGAGGTAGAGGTCGACGTAGTCGAGGCCGAGCTTGGCGAGCGACTCGTCGAAGGCGGCCTGCGCGTCGGTCTGCCGGTCGTTCCAGAGCTTGGTCGTGACGAACAGCTCGTCGCGCGGGATGCCGGAGGAGGCGATCGCGGCGCCCACGCCCTCCTCGTTGCCGTAGATGGCGGCGGTGTCGATGTGGCGGTAGCCGACCTCCAGCGCGTCGGTGACGATGCGGGTCGTCTCGGCCGGGTCGACCTTGAAGACGCCGAAGCCGAGCTGCGGGATGGTGGTGCCGTTGTTCAGGGTCAGGAGCGGAGTATTTGCGTGTGCAACCATATCGTCCACGATAGCAAGCCCGGCCGCGCGCTCCGACCGGCGCGGGGGTCGTAGGGTGAGCGCATGACGAACCGGCTGGCGGGCGCGATCAGTCCCTACCTGCGCGCGCACGCGGAGAATCCGGTGGACTGGTTCCCGTGGGGGCCGGAGGCCTTCGCCGAGGCGCGCCGCCGCGACGTGCCGGTCATCGTCTCGATCGGCTACGCGACCTGCCACTGGTGCCACGTGATGGCGCGCGAGAGCTTCAGCGACCCCGCGGTCGCCGCGCTCATGAACGAGCGGTTCGTGTCGATCAAGGTCGACCGGGAGGAGCATCCCGACGTCGACGCAGCCTACCTGTCGGCCGCGAGCGCGTTCACCGAAGGCCTCGGCTGGCCGCTGACCGTCTTCGCGACCTCGTCGGGGCGGGCGTTCTTCGCGGGCACCTACTTCCCGCCGGTCGCGTCGGGAGGCCGACCCTCGTTCACGCAGATCCTGGACGCGGTCGCGGACGCCTGGAGGGAGCGCCGCGCCGAGGTCGAGGCCGACGCGGGCAAGGTCGGGGAGGCGCTCGCCGCGGCCGCCGCACGCGCCACCACGGCCTCCGAGCTGCCGGACGGCCGCGCCCTCGACGCCGCCGTCGACGCGCTGGCCGAGACGGAGGACCCACAGTTCGGCGGGTTCGGCGGCGCGCCCAAGTTCCCCGTCGCGCCGGTGCTCGGTTTCCTGCTGGAGCGGCCGGCCGGGCGCGAGCTCGCGCCCCGCACCCTGCGCCGGATGGCGGACTCCCGCTGCGCGACCCGGTCGACGGCGGCTTCTTCCGCTACGCCACCCGGCGCGACTGGAGCGACCCGCACTACGAGCGGATGCTGTACGACAACGCCCAGCTCCTGGACGCGTACGCCACGGCGTGGGCGCAGACCGGCGAGGAGTGGGCGGAGCGCACGGCCGACGGCGTCGCCGCCTTCCTGCTCGGCGTGCTGCGGAGGCCCGGCGGCGCGTTCGCCTCGGCGCAGGACTCCGAGAGCGTGATCGACGGCGCCCGGGTGGAGGGCGGCTACTACCGTGTGCCGCCGGCCGAGCGCGCGACGCTCACGCCGCCCGCGCTGGACGAGAAGGTGCTCACCGGCTGGAACGGCTTCGCCATCGGCGCGCTCGCCCGCGCGGGGCGCATCCTGAACCGGCCCGCCTGGATCGCCGCGGCGGGGGAGGCAGCCCGCGCGGTGATCGACACGCACCGGCGGCCGGACGGCACGCTCGGGCGCGCGTCGGTCGACGGGCAGGTGTCGGACGCGGTGGCGACGCTGGAGGACTACGGCGGGCTCGCGGGCGGACTGCTGGAGCTGGCGCTGGCGAGCGGCGACGTGGAGGCGGCGGTCATCGCCCGGGAGCTGGTGGACCTGTGCCTGGGGGCGGTCGACGGCGGCGACTGCCCGTTCGGCGTCCCCGGCGGCGGCGACCCGCTGCTGAGATCGACCGGCCTCGCGGTGCGCGTCGACCCGTCGGAGGGCGCGTACCCGTCCGGCCTCACCGCGACGGCCGCGGCGGCGCACACGCTGTTCCTGATGACGGCGAGCCGACGCTACGAGCGCGCCGCCCGCGAGGCGATGCGGCTCGTGGCCGGCCCGGCCGGCGCCGTCCCGAGCGCGTTCGGCGCCGCGCTGGCACTGATGACTCGGCTGGAGGGCGAGCCGCAGCAGCTCGTCGTCGTGAGCGAGCCCGCGGAGGGGACTCCGGACGATCCCGAAGGTCTGACCGCTGCTGCCCGCCGCCATCCCGCCGACCTGGTCGCCCTGGTGGACGCACCCCAGGGTGAGGCGCTGGCGGCGGCGGGCTTCGAGCTGTTCGCCGCGCGCGGCACGCGCGACGGCCTCCCGACCGCCTACCTGTGCCGCGACTTCGTCTGCCGGCTCCCGGTCACGTCGCCCGCCGGGCTTTGAGCGGCCTCAGCGCACCACACAGCGTCAGCGCACCACGCGGTACGTCAGGTGCGCGACCTCCGGCGTCACCCGCGACCGCAGCAGCTCCAGCTGCAGGGAGGGCACCCGGTCGAAGACCCGCTCGCCCGCGCCGAGTGTGAGCGGCGCCACGTGCAGCCGCAGCTCGTCCACGATGCCCGCCCAGAGCGCCTGGTTGAGCGTCTCGGCGCCGCCCGCGATCGCGACGTCGGCATCCCCGGCGGCTTCTCGCGCCAGGTCGGTCGCCGCGTGGATGCCGTCGGTGACGAACTCGAAGGTCGTCCCGCCTTCCATCCGGATCGGCGCGTGCTCGTAGTGCGTCAGCACGAAGACCGGCGCGTGGTACGGCGGATCGTCGCCCCACCAGCCGCGCCAGTCGCCGAACGTGTCGCCCTCGGCGGGCCAGTCGCCGCGCACCGGGCCGAACATGTTGCGGCCCATCACGTAGGCGCCCGCCGCGGTGATCGCGGCGATCTCCTCGACGTGCGCGTCGGCGTACTCGAACATCCAGGTGTGCAGCCGCTCCACCCCGCGCTCGCCGAGCGGGTTCTCCAGCGATTGGTTGGGCCCGGCGGCGAATCCGTCGAGCGAGACAGCGATATCGGCAGTGACGATCCCCATGCCGCCTGGTCTACTACGCGCGCTCGACCTTGTCGAGCATCCCCCAGACCGCTTCGCTCAGTTCGGGGTGCTCCAGGGCGATCCGGCGCAGCACGCCGAACTCGAACCGGGTGTAGGTGTCGCGGCCCGCGGCGGGGTGGTGCGCCCTCGACTGCTCCTCGGCGAGGTCGAACTCCTCGATGGCTCCGGCGCGCAGCGAGATGACCACCTGCTCGTCGACGCTCGGCAGGTCGGGGATGAAGTGCCAGGGGTCCTCGCCGGCACGGCAGCGATGCTCGATGATGGCGGAGAGCTCATCACGCGCCTGCTGGCGCAGCACTTCGATGCTTCTCGGAACCTGCTCCACATCGCCCTCCTTCACTGCGCCTCTGTTCCCCATAGCGGCGGTCCCGGCGTCGGCGCCGGTACGGTGTCGTACAGCCTAAACGCCGAACGCGGCCTCCGCGAATCGGGGTGTAACGGGACGTCTACGCGGGGGTGAACATCCTCCCACCCTGCCTCCGCTCTGCCCCCCACCAACGGCCCGCCCGCCCCCGGCTCTGCAGCCAACGGAGGATGTGCGGGCCGACACGCCGGGCCGGAACAGTCAACGGCGGAGTTCCGGGCGTGCGGGGGCCGGGACTCCTCCGTTCGCGACGCGCGAGGCGGGCGAGGTCAGTGGGTGCGGGAGAGGAGGTACCGGTTCAGGTCGGCGGTGAGGGCGGCGTCGACGGGGTACTCCCGGCCGTCGAGGTGGGTGATCGGGCCGGCTTGGCGGACGCTGGAGACCAGCCACAGCGCGTCGGCCGCCGCCAGCTCCTCCGCCGTGATGTGGCGGTACTCGGTCGGGTAGCCGCGCTCGGCGAAGAACGCGAAGACCGCGGCCTGCGTGGTGCCGGCGAGGATGCCCTGGTCGGTCTGCGGCGTGCGGACCACACCGTCCGCGAGCACGATCACGTTGGAGGTCGGGCCCTCCAGCGCGTAGCCGTCCGAGCTGATGAAGATCACGTCGTCCGCGCCGCGGCGCGCCGCCTCCCGCTGGGCCGCGCGGTTCACGGCGTACGACAGGCTCTTGGCGCCCGCGAGCAGCCACGGGGAGGTCTCGGCCACGTCGTGCCGAAGGCCGCGGTCGAGCGTGACCACCGTGAGGCCGAGGCGCTGCTGCGTGAAGTCCTCGCCCTGGTCCACGAAGATCCAGCCGCTCGGCCGGCCGGTGCCCTCCACGCCGCGCGTGTAGATCAGCTTGGCGAACAGCTCGCCGCCCGCGCCGTTGCGCGACTGGTAGTCCGCGACGCCGGCGAGCACCGCCTCGTGCCAGACGTGCTCGGCGGGCTCGGGGAGGTCGAGGAGCTCGGCGGAGTGCGCGAGCCGCATGAGGTGCGGGCCGAGCGCCTGCGGGTGGCCGTCGATGACGGCGATGGTCTCGAAGACGCCGTCGCCGCGGGTGACGCCGAGGTCGGTGATCCGCACCTGCGCGGCGTCGAAGTCGGCGAGGGCGAAGCCCGGGTCGCCGTCGGCGGGCTCTCCGGTGGGCACGGTGATGGTCAGCAGCGTCGCGCGGGTCATGTGCCTATTGTGCCCGGGTGCGGCGCAGAAGTCAGGGGTGGCGGCTCAGTCCGACTGCCGGATGCGGAACGCGTCGTCGCCGTCCGGCACGGCGTCCGTCACCCGCACCTCGTCCACCGCGCTCCCGGGCGGCCCGGCGCGCAGCCAGTCGAGCATGCGGTCCACGCTTGCGGCGTCACCCTCCACTTCGACCTCCACGCTGCCGTCGGAGCGGTTTCGCGCCCAGCCGGCCACGCCCAGCCGGTGCGCCTCCTCGCGCGCGCTCCAGCGGAAGCCGACGCCCTGCACCATCCCGGTCACGACCGCCCGCCGGCGGATCGTCGTCTGTTCCTGGCTCACGCCGCCCATTCTGGCCCTGATTGAATGGGCGTGTGACCTCCATCGCCGCCCTCCGCTCCGACCTCGCCGCCGCCGGCTTCACCGTCGACGGCCTGACCGCGCTCTGGGGCGAGGAGGCCGCGGAGGCGCTGCACCGCGGGCAGCGGGTCCCGGCCGAGCGGGCCCTCGCGCGGCGCGACGCCGGCACGCTGGGGACGCTCGCCGCGCTGTTCGTGCTCGGCCGGCCGGTCGACCGGTCCGCTGCGGCGGCGGCCCTGCCTGCCCTGGGCCTCGACGGCGCCGTGGAGCTGGGGCTCCTGCGGGCCGACGCCTCCGACGCGATCGCCCCCGCCATCGACCTCCGCCCGTACGCGTTCGTCGATGCCCTCGGCCCCGCGGAGTGGTGGATCGTCTCCGATCTCGGCGAGCTCGCTCTGGGCGGCGCACTCCCCGAGGACCACGTGCTCGGCGTCGGCGGCGCCTCGATGACGCTCAGCGGCCTGATGCTCCAGCGCCCGGTGCGCTCGGCGCTCGACCTCGGCACCGGCTGCGGCATCCAGGCCCTGCACGCCTCGCGGCACGCCGAGCGCGTCGTGGCGACGGACATCTCCGAGCGCGCGCTCCGGCTCGCCGCGCTCAACGCCGAGCTGAACGGCGTGGAGGGCATCGAGTTCCGGCTCGGGAGCCTGTTCGAGCCGGTCGCGGGGGAGGCGTTCGACCATATCGTCTCGAACCCGCCGTTCGTGATCACGCCGCGGACCGAAGGCGTGCCCGCCTACGAGTACCGCGACGGGGGATGGTCGGCGACAGCCTGGTCGCGGCCTTCATCGCCGGCTGCGGCGCCCACCTGAACCCGGGAGGCGTGGCGCAGCTCCTCGGCAACTGGGAGTACCACGACACCGCCGACGCCCTGGAGCGCGTGCGCGGCTGGGTGAACGACTCTGCGCAGCCCCTCGACGCGTGGGTGATCGAGCGCGACACCGAGGACGCCGCCCAGTACGCCGAGACCTGGATCCGCGACGGCGGCACCCGCCCGGGACCGACGTTCGACACGCTGCTGGGCGCCTGGCTGGACGACTTCGAGGAGCGCGGAGTGCGGGAGGTCGGCTTCGGCTACGTGCTGCTGCGGCGTGCGGAGGGCGTGCCGACGCTGCGCCGGTTCGAGCGGATGCACGGAGCTTTGGGCACGAACCAGGCCGGGCTCGGCATCCATTTGGGCGAGTGCCTGGCCGCCCACGACGCGCAGTCGGAGCTGGACGACGACGCCTTCGGCGCGCTGCGGCTCACGGTCGCGGGCGACGTGACGGAGGAACGGCACCTGTGGCCCGGCGAAGACTCGCCCACGGCGATCCTGCTGCGCCAGGGCGGCGGTTTCGGGCGCGTGGTCGGGGCGGACACCGGACTGGCGGCGTTGGTCGGCGCGTGCGACGGCGAGCTCAGCGTCGCCGCGATCGTCGGCGCGCTCGCGCAACTCCTGGAAGTGGACGAGGACGCTCTGCGCGCCGACCTCCTCCCGACGGTGCGCGCGCTGGTCACGGACGGGCTGCTGCTGCTCCCTGCCTAACGCGGCGGGAGGGCGACGAGGCGCACATCGGTGAGGCGGGCGTCGGCGACGGTCGCGGTCAGGTACGTGCACGCCGGCTGGCGGCGGCGGTCGGTGGGGGAGCCCGGGTTCAGGAGCCGCAGCCCTCCTGGCGCGACCGTGTCCCACGGGATGTGCGAGTGCCCGAACACCAGCACGTCCGCCTCCGGGAAGTCGCGCTCGCAGCGATCCTCGCGCCCCTTCGCCGGCCCGGTCTCGTGCACCATCGCGAACCGGAGCCCGCCCAGCTCGAACCGCGCGACCTCCGGCAGCCGCCGCCGCAGGCCGGGACCGTCGTTGTTGCCCCACACCCCGATCAGTCGCCGCGACCGCTCCTCCAGCAGGTCGAGCGTCGCCTCGTCCACCCAGTCGCCGGCGTGCAGGACGACGTCCGCCGCCTCCACCCCGGCCAGCACCTGCGGCGGGAGCGTCTTCGCCCGGAGGGGGACGTGGGTGTCGGACAGCATCAACAGCTTCACATCGGCAAACGGTAGGCGATAAGCCGCGACGAGGATAGCGTCGGGGGCATGGACCTCAGGACCCTCGGAAACAGCGGCACCATCGTGTCCGCCTTCGCCCTCGGCACGATGACCTTCGGAGCGGAGGCCGACGAGCCGACCTCCCACGCCATCCTGGACCGCTACGTCGAGGCGGGCGGCACCCTGATCGACACCGCCGACGTGTACAGCGCGGGGACGTCGGAGTCGATCATCGGCCGCTGGCTCTCCCGCAAGCACGGCGCCCGCGACCGGCTCGTCATCGCCACCAAGGCGCGCTTCCCGATGGGGAGGGCTCCAACGACCTCGGCCTGTCCCGCACCCACCTGCGCAGGGCCCTGGACGACTCGCTGCGCCGGCTCGACGTCGACCACATCGACCTCTACCAGATGCACGCCTGGGACTACCTCACGCCGCTGGAGGAGACGCTGCGCTTCCTGGACGACGCGGTGACAGCGGGCAAGATCGGCTACTACGGCTTCTCGAACTACCTCGGCTGGCAGCTCACCAAGGCCGTCGCCGTCGCGGACGCCTACGGCTTCGTCGCGCCGGTGACGCTGCAGCCGCAGTACAGCCTCCTGGTGCGCGGCATCGAGCACGAGATCGTCCCGGCCGCGCTGGACTGCGGGATCGGCCTCCTGCCCTGGTCGCCGCTGGCCGGCGGCTGGCTGAGCGGCAAGTACCGCCGCGACCAGGCGCCCACCGGTGCGACGCGGCTCGGCGAGAACCCGAAGCGCGGGATGGAGGCCTTCGACGCCCGCAACGCCGACCCGCACACGTGGGAGGTCATCGACGCGGTGCAGGCGGTCGCCGAGGAGACCGGCGCGAGCATGTCGCAGGTGGCCCTCGCCTGGCTCGTCGACCGTCCTGCGGTGTCGAGCGTGATCCTCGGCGCGCGCACGATCGAGCAGCTGGACGACAACCTCGCGGCCGCCGACCTGGAGCTGGACGACGATCACCTCTACCGGCTCGACGACGCGAGCGCCCCGCGCACGGAGGTGTACCCCTACGGCCCCCAAGCCGTCGCCCAGCGGCACCGCAAGCGCGAAGGCGGTCGCTGACCCGTCCGCGCCCGCAGCGGGGTCGCGACACGCCGCCATCGCCTTCGCGTGACGGCGTGTCGCGGCCCTCTGCGTCGGTCAGCGCGGGCCGGGGACGACCGTCAGCACCCGCTCGATGTACTCGAAGAACGACACCATGAACCGGCGGAGCAGCGCCTCCGTCGCCTCGTTGGTGACCGTCCCGTCGTCCTCGATCAGCCCCGGCTTGAGCTGGATGTAGGCCTCCGGGGCGTTCATCTGCGGCGCCTGGAGGAAGCTCAGCACACTGCGGAGCTGCTGCTGCGCCACCGCCGTGCCGATCGGGCCGGTGGAGGCGCCGATCACGGCCGTGGCCTTGCGCGCGATCACGTTCTCGCCGTGCGGGCGGCTCGCCCAGTCGATCGCGTTCTTCAGCGCGCCGGGGATGGAGCGGTTGTACTCGGGCGTGATGAACAGCAGCGCCTGCTGCGCCGCGATCGCCGCCTTGAAGTCGCGGACGACCTCCGGGAAGTCCCCGTCGTAGTCGCGGCTGTAGAGCGGCAGGTCCGCGATCCCGATGTCGGTGAAGACCAGCTCCTCCGGCGCCAGCTTCAGGAGGGCCGTCGAGAGCCGGCGGTTGATGGACCCCGATGAGATGCTGCCGACGATGTAGCCGACCCGGTAAGGCGGTTGGAGCTCGTTGACCGTTGCCATGCCGCCAGCTTGCCCCCGGCCTCGCGCGGTGTCGAGTCCCGCGCCTGAGGCGTCCGCCGCCTCCATCTGAGTCCTACGCACGCCGGAATAGGGCATCTTCCCGATGTGGGAGGGGGTCCTTAGCGACGAGTCTGAGGTCATCGACGAAAGCAGTTCGACGAAGGGTGTGGGGATCATGATGCTGTCCGACGAGTTCGTGGCCACGCGGGTGTACGCGGGGGATGCCCAGCGGGCCGAGCACGACCGGGAGCTGGTGCGCCGCCTCCGCGAGGAGCGGGCGGAGCGCCGGGCGGAGCGGGCGGCCGGGCGCCGCCCGCGGCATGCGGCGCCGGCGGTCACGGAGGCCGAGGCCGTGCCGGTCGCGGCGCCGGCTGCGACCGCTTCCGAGGCTGCTGCGCACGCCGCGGGGGCGGTTCCCGAGGCCGCGAACGAGGAGCGGCGGGAGCTCGCCCACGCCGGGCGATGACCACCGTTCTGCCGTGGGCGAAGCGTGGCAGGACGGGGGTTCGGATGTCGGTGGTCCGTGGCACGATGAGGCCATGCGATCACCGGCCTCCAGCCCCACGATGATCGGGCGCGAGTCCGATCTCGTGGCACTGCGCGACGAGCTCGACGGGGTTCGTCGCGACGGTGGTCTGCGCGCGGTCGTGATCGGCGGGGAGGCGGGCATCGGCAAGACGCGGCTGCTCGCCGAGTTCCTGGCGGAGGCCGAGGGGTCCGCGACGGTGCTGCTCGGCCGGTGCGTCGACCTCGGCAACGACGGGGCTCCGTACGCGCCGTTCGCGGCCATCCTGCGCCGGCTCATCGAGCTGCGCGGGCTCGACGCGGTGCTGGAGGCCGCCGGCCACGGCGCGGGCGTGCTCTCCGTGCTGCTGCCGGAGCTGGCCGACGACTCCGCGGTGCCGGCGCGCACCGGGGCCGAGCGGCTGTACGAGCTCGTCACGGTCCTGTTCGAGACGCTGTCCGCCGACCGTCCGCTCGTCCTGGCGGTGGAGGACCTTCACTGGGCCGACACGGCGACGCTCGAACTGCTCCGGTTCATCGTCCGGATGGCCGAGCGCGGCCACATCCTCGTCCTGCTGAGCTACCGCACCGACGAGATCACGCGCGGCCACCCGCTGCGCGCCTACCTCGCCGAGCTGGAGCGCACCCGCCGCGTCACGCGCTGGGAGCTGGCCAGGCTCGGCCGCGGTCAGGTGGAGGCGCTCATCGAGCACCTGCTCGGCTGCGAGCCCGACGCCGCGACGGTCGATCGCGTCTACATGATGAGCGAGGGCGTCCCGTTCTTCGTCGAGGAGCTGATCGGCATCGACGGGCTCGCGACCGGCGAAGACCTGCCCGAGACGCTGCGCGAGCTGCTGCTCGCCCGGTTCGAGAAGCTCAGCGACCCGGCGCAGCGGCTGCTGCGCCTCGTCTCCGCGGGCGGGGTCTGCGTCGACCACGAGCTGCTCAGCGCGGTCTACGACGGCACGCCCGACCAGCTCGACGCGGCGGCACGGGAGGCCGTGGTCGCCAATGTCCTGGTGGCCGACTCCACGGAGTACACCTTCCGGCACGCTCTCGTGCGCGAGGCGATCCACGCCGACCTGCTGCCGGGGAGCGCGGCCGGTTCCACATGCGGTTCGCGGAGGCGCTGGAGGCCAGCCCGCAGCGCTCGGCGACCCAGCTCTCCACGCACTGGCTCGCCGCGCACGACCTGCGGCGCGCGTTCATCACCTCACTGGAGGCCATGAGCGAGGCGCGGATGTCGTACGCCTACATGACCGCCGCGGCGCTGGGCGACCGCGCCCTGGAGCTGTGGGACAGCGTGCCGGACGCCGACGAGCTGAGCAAGCCGTGGATGAAGGGCGGCGGCCGCACGGAGCTGCTGTCCCGCACCGCGTCGGCGCTGCGCAACGCGGGCGACAACGAGCGCGCGCTCGCCCTCGTCAACATGGCGCTCGAGACGGCGGAAGACCTCCCTCCCGCCCGGCGGGCGCGACTGCTGCGCGACAAGGCGCAGTACCTCCAGAACCTCAACCGCATGGGCGTCCAGGAGCTGCTGCAGAGCGCGCTCGACGTCGTCCCGCCCGGCACGCTGCCGGAGGGCGACGGCCTCCGCCTCCAGCTGCTCGCCGAACTGGCCGCCCGGTACATGCTCGCGGCCCGGTTCGACGACGCGGTCACCGTCGCGACCCAGGCGATCGAGGAGGCCGGCGACGGGTCGCCCGCACTCCGCTCGGTCGCACACAACATCCTCGGCAGCTCGCTGGTGTCCCAGGGCTCCGTGGAGCGCGGGCTGGCCGAGCTGGACGAGGCGGGGCGGCTGGCCGAGCACGACTCCGCCGCCGAGCTGCGCTACGCGGTCAACGCGTCCGACGCCATGAACAACCTCGGCCGCTACGCGGAGGCCGTGCGGCTCGCCGAGGTCGGCGTCCGCGAGGCCCGCGCGCGGGGCATCGAGCGCTCCACCGGCGTCATCCTGTCCTCCAACACCGTGGAGCCGCTGCTCGCGCTCGGCGAGCTCGACCGGGCGGAGTCGCTGCTCGAACCGGCGCTCGCCCTCGACCCGCCGCCGACCTTCCGCGCGCACCTGCAGCGCATGAAGCTGTGGATCACGCTCTGGCGCGGCGACCTCGACACGACCGAGACGCTGCTGCGCCGCTGGCACAGCGGCCTGCGCACGCTCGGCGACCTGGAGGTCCAGTCCGAGCTCGGCGTCGCCCGGCTCGCCGCCGAGGTCGCGATCGCGCGCGGCGACGCGTTCGACGCCTGGGAGCACACCGCGCCCGTGCGCGCCTCGACCCACCGGCCGCTGCCCGCCTACGACCTCCCCGTGCTGGCCGCGGCCGCGCGCGCCCTGGCGGATGTCGCGTTCCGCTCCCCCAGGAGCGCGCCGAGCGCGACACCCCGGTCGACGTGGCCGAGGAAGCCGCCCGCCTGGACGCCGCGCTCACCGCCATCGAGGACTGGCCGACCGCCGTCGCCTGGGGCCCGGTGATCCGGGCCGAGCTCGCGACCGCGCTGGCGGCCGCAGCTGATTCGGCGGCGACGGACCCGTCCGCCGCCGAGCGCTTCGACGGCGCCCGGGTGGCCTGGGAGTCCGCCGTCGAGGCGGCCGCGTCGCCGCTCGCCCCCGCCCACCTGCACCCGTACGCGCTCGTGCGCGCCGCGCGGGTCGCCCGCGCCGCCGGCGACCGCCCCGCCGCGGAACGCCTGGCCGTCGCCGGCCGCGACGAGGCCGAGCGCTCAGGCTTCGGACTCCTCACCGAGGCCGCCGCCGCCCTGATCTCGTCCCGCGGCGCCCGCGCGGCCGGTGGTGCCGCCGCCCTCGGCCCCGGCGCCCCGCTCACGGAACGCGAGGAGCAGGTCCTGGCCCTCATCGAGCAGGGCCTGAGCAACAAGCAGATCGGCGAGGTCCTGTTCATCTCCGCCAAGACCGCGAGCGTCCACGTCTCCAGCATCCTCCGCAAGGTCGGCGCAGCGAGCCGCACCGAGGCCGTCTACCGCGCGTCGCGCCCCGCCCGCTAGCCCGCGGCCTCGCCTCGCGCACAACCCACGCGCGAGGGGCACGTTGTTGTCACTTTCGCGCGCGCAAAGTGACAACAACGTGCCCTTCGGCTACCCGCGATGCGCGCTCAGCGCTCGGCGGCGACCGCGCACACGATGCACAGCTCGGTCGTCGGCCGGGCCTCCAGCCGCTGCACGCCGATCGCGCGCCCGCACGACGCGCACGTGCCGTAGCGTCCCAGCCGGATGCGCTCGCGTGCCGCGTCCACGGCCGCGATGTCCGCCGCCGTCTCCGCGCGGAGGGCGTGCAGCCTGCTCCACTCCGAGCTCAGCGTCGGGCCCTCCGGGTCGTGCTCGTCGTCGGCGGTCGACTCCGACCGTGACGACAGCAGCGAGCCCAGTGACTCCGCGAGCCGCTGCGACTCCGCGACGTCCCCCTGGCGTCGCTCGTCGAGCATCCTGTCGAAGCCCTCCAGCTCGTCGATGGTCAATCCGACGTCCTGGACGATGTAGAGCTCTCGTGTGTCCGGTGATCCGGTGTGCATCCGCGCACCCCTTCCGATTCCCCGCCGGTCAGCGTACGCCGGGGTTCTGGTATCCGACGTAGGCTCGGCGCGTGCCTTCGTTTCGTGTGATCATCCCCGTCGGCCTCCTGCGGCCGGAGGTCGCCCCGACCGAGATCGAGCCCGCTGCCGCCGCCGCGGTGGCCGAGCTGACGACCGTCGAGGCGTCGAGTGTCGACGTCGTCAGCCGGGAGGCGCGGATCACCGTGCGTTTCACCGCGGACGGCCCCCACGACGCGCTGCGCGTCGCCCAGCACGCGGTGGCCGTCCTCGGCTCGCTCGCGGAGACCGGGGACTGGCGACTCACCGAGCGGGTCGGCGGACGCTGGTTCCGCCGGGCGTGACCGCGCGGCTCAGACCGTCGCCGGCAGCGACGCCTCGATGAGCCCGACGATCCGCGGGTCGTCCGGCTCCAGCTGCGGCCGGAACCGGTGCACCGCGCCCTCCGGCGTGATGACGAACTTCTCGAAGTTCCACTTCACCTTGCCGGCCTTGCCGTCGATGTCGGGGTGCGTGGTCAGCTCGCTGTAGAGCGGGTGCGCATTGCGGCCGTTCAGCCGCACCTTCTCCATCATCGGGAACGTGACGCCCCACGTCGTGGAGCAGTACTCCTTGATCGCCTCGGTCGAGCTGAGCTCCTGGAGGAACTGGTTGCTCGGGAAGCCGACCACCGTGAAGCCGCGGTCGCCGTAGGTCTCCTGCAGCTGCTCCAGCTTCTCGTACTGCGGGCTGAGGCCGCAGCGGGAGGCGACGTTGACGACGAGGATGACCTTGCCCGAGAAGGCGGCGAGGCTGGTCGGAGCTCCATCGATGGTGTGGAACGGGATATCCATCAGGGTCATGCTTCGAGCCTACGTCCCGATACGGGTGTGTATGCGCCGTTCGGGCGAAAACCCAGGAATGCCGCGCGCGCGGCTCAGACGCTCGCGAGCGGCGCCGCCGGATCGGACGCCCACTCGTTCAGCGACCCGTCGTAGACGGTCACGTCGTCCCGGCCGAGCAGCGCCAGAGCGAGGGCGTCGGCCGCCGCCGCGATCCCGCCTCCGCAGTACGCGACGATCGGGTCGGGGAGGCGAGCACGTCGGCGAACAGGTCGCGCAGGCCCGCGGCCGGCAGGAACGCGTTGGTCCCGCGGTCGACGAGCCGCACGGCCGGCGCGCTCACGCTGCCCGGGATGTGCCGCGCGGTGAAGTCCTTCGGCGGGGCGCCGCAGACCAGCGTCCCGCTCCGGTCGCCCGCGAGGACCGCCTCCACGTCGCCGCGGTCGCTCCAGAACCCCGGCAGCTCGGCGGCGAGGAAGCGGCCGGCCGGCCGGGGCGCGACGGTCCCCGAGTCGAGCGGACGCCCCTCCTCGCGCCACTTGGTCACGCCGCCGTCGAGCACCGCGACCCGGTCGTGTCCGAACGAGCGGAACAGCCACCACAGCCGCGCGGCCCACTGCCCGACCGCGCCGTCGTAGACGACGACGGTGGTGTCGGCGTCCACGCCCAGTGCCGCCGCGGCCGCGGCGAACGCCTCCGCGCCCGGCCGCGTGAACGCGAACGGTGCGGCCGGATCGCTGAACCCCTCGAGCAGGTCGGCGAACACCGCACCGGGGATGTGCCCCTCACCGTGCCGCCCGATCCCGCTGACGTACTCCGTACGCCCGCCGTCTCCGCTGACCGCGACGACCGAGGCGTCGACCACGAGGAGGCCGTCCGACCCGAGGTGGTCGCAGAGCCACTGCGTCGACACCAGCGGCCCGGCCAGCGCGGCGCCGACCGCGGCGCCCCGGGCCTCACCCCGGCCAGGGCCTGTCGCGGAATCGGGGACGGTCGGCTCGTCGGAACGCGCGGTCGTGAGAGACATGCGCACCACGCTAACGGCAGCCTCCGACGTCGCCCTACGGGACACGCAACCGTGCGTAATGCGCGGGCAGTGCAGTCCGGTGACGTCGCCCTACGGGACACGCAACCGTGCGTAATGCGCGGGCAGCGCAGTCCGGGGACGTCGCCTAGGGGACACGCAACCAGCTGTAATGTGCGCCTCAGCACTCGATGACGTTGACCGCCAGGCCGCCCTCGCTGGTCTCCTTGTATTTGGTCGACATGTCCAGGCCGGTCTGGCGCATCGTCTCGATCACCGTGTCCAGCGAGACCAGGTGCGAGCCGTCGCCGTGCAGGGCGAGTCGCGCCGCGGAGACCGCGGTCGAGGACGCGATCGCGTTCCGTTCGATGCACGGGATCTGCACGAGGCCGCCGACCGGGTCGCAGGTGAGGCCGAGGTGATGCTCCATCGCGATCTCGGCCGCGTTCTCGACCTGGGTCGGCGTCCCGCCGAGGACCGCGCAGAGTGCGCCCGCGGCCATCGCGCACGCCGAGCCGACCTCCGCCTGGCAGCCGCCCTCCGCGCCCGAGATGGAGGCGTTCGCCTTGAACAGCGAGCCGATCGCGGTCGCGGTCAGGAGGTACTTGCGGATGCCGTCGAGCGTCGCGCCCGGCACGAAGCGCAGGTAGTAGTGCGCGACAGCCGGCACGATCCCCGCGGCGCCGTTCGTCGGCGCGGTGACCACGCGGCCTCCCGAGGCGTTCTCCTCGTTCACCGCCAACGCGAAGGCGTGCAGCCATTCCAGCGAGGTCGCGCGGCCCGGGTCGTCCTGGACGCTCTCCAGGTGCTCGCGCATCGCAGCCGCACGGCGCTTGACGCCGAGGCCGCCGGGGAGGGTGCCGTCGCCGGACAGCCCGCGCGCGACGCACTCGGCCATCGCCTCCCAGATCAGGTCGAGCCGCGCGTCGGTGGCGTCCTCGCCGTGCAGGGCGATCTCGTTGCGCCGGGCGACCTCGCAGATCGGGATGTCGAGCCGCGCGCAGATCGCGAGCAACTCCACTGCCGAGTCGTAGGGCAGCGGGTGCGCCGCACGTGCGGCGAGCTCGGCCTCCTCGCCGTCCCGCCGGATGAAGCCGCCGCCGATCGAGTAGTAGGTCTCCTCCAGGAGGGGAGCGGCTGGCGTGTGCCGTCGGCGCTGCTGCCCCACGCGCGCAGGGTGAGCGCGTTGGGGTGGCCGGGGAGGCGCGTCCGCGGCTCGAAGTCGATGTCGTCCTTGCGGAGCGGGATGTCGTGCACGCCCGCGAGCCGCAGGGTGGTGCCGTCACCGATCCCGGACCAGGCGCCGCGGACGTCGTCGGGCCGGCAGTTCTCCGGCTCGTTGCCGCGGAGGCCGGCGACCACCGCGTCCGGCGTGCCGTGCCCGATCCCGGTCGAGCCGAGGGAGCCGTAGAGGGTGCAGGTGACCTGGTCGACGTGCTCCACGATCCCGTCCGCGACGAGGCGGTCGGCGAACGCCTTCGCCGCCCGCAACGGTCCGACGGTGTGCGAGCTCGAGGGCCCGATGCCGATCGAGAACAGGTCGAAGGCGGAGACGTACGCAGTCACTTCTCCAGTGTACGTCGCAGATTGTGCGGGATTCCCGCGTGAACGTGCGCATTGGCGCAGAAATCCCGCGCAGAACTCAGGTTTCGCGAACGCTCACCCTGGCGTCACCCGGCGGGCACCAGGCGGTGTCCAGGCCGCCCTCGACGGGCGTGTACTCGATGAGGAACTGACCTCCCTCGTCCGGTCCCTCCACCACGACGCCCGGGCGGTCCCCGAGCCAGACGGTCGTTCCGACGCCGATGTCCATGCGGGTCAGACTACGCTCGCCCCGCACTCGACGCGCCACGAAAAAGAGCAACTTGAGTTGACAAATCGGATTAAGCAACTAAAGTTGCTCTCATGAACCCTCCCACCCCGGCTCCGGACCCGCTCGGCGGGGTCGCCGACGGTCTCGCGGCCGTCGTCGCACTCCGTGAGCTCGCCGACCGTCTCGAAGACGCGGAGGTCGAGCACGCCCTCCGCGACGGCTGGAGCTGGACGCAGATCGCCGACGCGCTCGGCGTCACCCGCCAGGCCGTGCACAAGAAGCACCTGCGCCGCGTCGCCGCCGCAGGCGTAGCCCTCAGGAGACGAAATGTCTGACATCCCTCCCGGAACCGCCAACAACGCCCCCGGCCAGCCGCTCTCCAAAGCCCTGCGCTCCGTGGTGATCGCCTCGGTCACCGAGGCCCAGCGCCGCAACGCCACCCTCGTGGAGGCCGAGCACCTGCTGCTCGCACTCTCCCGTGACGGCAGTGGAGCGGTCCGCGACGTGCTCGCGTCCGCCGGGCTCGACCCCGCCGGCCTGGAGGCCGCACTGCTCGCCGAACGCGAGACCAGCCTCCGCGTCGCCGGCGTCACGCCGCCTCCGGAGGAGCGGCTTGTCGCGTCGCCCCGCGTCGCCCGCCCGCGCTGGGGCGCGTCGGCGAAGGAGGCGCTCACCCGTGCCCACCGCGTCGCGTCGGCGCACCGCCGCCAGCGCTCCGGGGAGGCCGACCTCGTCACGGCGATCTTCGGACTCGAGCTCGGCACGGTGCCGCGCGCGCTGACCCTGGCGGGCGTGGACCGGCCCGCGGTCGTCGCGGCGCTGCGGAGCGTGGCCTGACGGTTCGGCCTGTTGCCGCATCCTGCCGCCCGCTTACACGGCCCGCGCGCGCCTGTAAGCGTCCGGTAAGCGCCGTGCAAGGGGCCTCCGCCACGATCGACTCATCCACCTCACCAGGAAGGACCATCATGACTCGCAGCACCGAGTGGGCCGTCGAGGCCCACGGGCTCGTCAAGGTCTTCGGCGACAACCGGGCGGTCGACGGCGTCGACCTGAACGTCCGCGCCGGCACCGTCTACGGCGTCCTCGGCCCCAACGGCGCCGGGAAGACCACCACCATCTCCATGCTCGCCACCCTGCTCCGGCCGGACGGCGGCGACGCCTTCGTCTTCGGGCACGACATCCGCAGGGAGCAGCAGATCGTCCGCCAGCTCCTCGGCGTGACCGCCCAGTTCGCCTCCGTCGACGAGACCCTGTCCGCCAACGAGAACCTCATGATCTTCGCGCGCCTGCTCGGGCTCAGCGGCCGGGAGGCGAAGGCCAAGACCGCCGAGCTCCTGGAGGAGTTCGGGCTGTCCGACGCGGCCAAGCGCCCGCTGAAGAAGTTCTCCGGCGGCATGCGCCGGCGGCTCGACCTCGCCGCCAGCCTCATCGCGCAGCCGCCGCTGATCTTCCTCGACGAGCCGACCACGGGTCTCGACCCGCGGACCCGCGCGCAGATGTGGGACACCATCCGCCGCCTGGTCTCCACCGGCTCCACCGTCCTGCTCACCACGCAGTACCTGGACGAGGCCGACCAGCTCGCCGACCGCATCGCGGTCATCGACCGCGGCCGCGTGGTCGCCGAGGGCACCGCCGACGAGCTGAAGGCGTCGGTGGGGGAGTCCTCCCTCCAGCTGCGCCTGGCCGACGCGGCCGACATCGAGGACGCCCGCCGCGCCATCTCCACCGTGCTCGGCGTGGAGGCCGTCGTCTCGCCCGAAGGCTCCCGCCTCACCGCGCCCATGCGCGACGCCGACGCCGTCACCGACCTGTTCGTCACGTTCCGCGAGGCCGGCATCCACCTCCAGGAGATGTCGGTGCAGAAGCCGACGCTGGACGAGGTGTTCCTCACGCTGACCGGCCATGGAGTCGAAGAAGAAGAGACGACCGCGGACGCCGAGACCGAGGACGCCGCAGCAGAAGGAGTCCGGGCATGACCGCCATCGCCACCATCACCCCGCCCGCCGAGCGGAACCTGAAGAACCACGTCAGCCTCCGTCAGACCCTGGCCAACACCGTCACGATGGCCCACCGCGGTCTCCTGAAGATCAAGCGGACGCCGGAACAGCTGTTCGACGTGACGCTGCAGCCGATCATCTTCACGATCATGTTCGCCCTGCTGTTCGGCGGCGCGATCACCGGCAGCGTCTCGGGCTACCTGCCCTACCTCATCCCCGGCATCCTCGCCCAGACCGTCATCACGACCTCGGTGGTGACCGGCGTGCAGCTCCGGGAGGATATGGACAAGGGCGTGTTCGACCGGTTCAAGTCCATGCCGATCGCGCGGATCGCGCCGCTGTCCGGTGCGCTGCTCGCCGACACGCTGCGCTACGCGATCGCGACCACGATCACCTTCGTGACCGGCTTCTTCATGGGCTACCGGCCGGCGGCGGGCCTCGGCTTCGTGATCCTCGCCGGCCTCCTCGTCATCGTCTGCGCCTGGGCGATCAGCTGGATCTTCGCGTTCTTCGGCGTGATCGCGCGCACGGCGGGGTCGGTGCAGGGCATCTCGTTCCTGGTGCTGTTCCCGCTGACGTTCTTCTCGAACGCGTTCGTGCCGGTGAACACGCTCCCGCAGTGGCTGCAGTGGTTCGTCAACATCAACCCGGTCTCGCACCTGGTGACGGCGGTCCGCGACCTCGCCAACAACGGCACCTTCGGCGTCGACGGCTGGTGGGCGCTGCTCGGCGCGGCCGTGATCGTCGCGGTGTTCGCCCCGCTCACCGTGCGGGCGTACATGCGGAAGGCGTAGCCTCCCGTCCACGGACAGCGGCCGTCGCATCCTGCGGAGGGATGCGGCGGCCGCTCCGCGCACGGCAGCGGCGCGTCAGACCCGCACGCCCGCCAACAACTCCAACCCCCGGACCGCGGCCGCATCCCGCCCGATCGCAGCCGCAGCAGCCTGCGCCGCCTCCAACCGCTCCGCGCCCCACGTCCGCCGCACCCGCTCCGCGAGCGCCGGCCGGTGGAGGCTCTCGATGTCCTGCCGCGAGTTCGCGCGTGCCGCGAGCGCGAACAGCTCCAGCCCTGCGTCGACCCACTCGTCGCCGCGGGCCGTGCCGACCTCTGCGTCGAGCATCCAGATCGCCACGCCGAGGAGGCCGGTGCCGACCACGGGCTTGTCGAGGTACGACGGGCTCAGCCGGGCGTTCACCAGGACGCGCACCCGCAGCCGGCGCACCGCCTCCGCGGTCTCGGTGCCGGTGAGCGGGTCGCCGTCCGGCATCCCGGCCTCCTGCGCCCGCAGCCGCGCGGCGACCAGCGCAGCGCCCAGGATCGTCAGCCACGGGTTCGCGACCGCGTCGCGCTCGGCGGCGGTGTCGTCCGTGTAGACGCCGATCGCCTCGTCGTACAGGCGCACGCCGCGTGCGTAGTCACCCTCCGCCAGCGCGATCTCCGCCATGCCGGCGAAGCCGATCCCGTAGTAGTCGACGTAGTCGAAGCCGGTGCGGTCGACCTCCTCGTGGAGGTAGTCCTCCAGCAGGGCGCGCCCGCGATCCACGTCGCCTGCGGAGATGGAGTTGACCGAGATCAGCCAATCGAGCTGGCGCAGGTCGCCCGCTGCGCGCAGCGTCGCGAGGCCTTCGTGGGCGCTCGCGGCCCAGGCGAGCGCCTCGTGCGGGTGCGCGAGCTGGCTGTGGAGCTGGGCCAGGCTCTGCGCGGCCGACGCGCGTGACCAGGTGTCCTGCGCCTCGATCGCCTTCTCGTGCGCCCGTGTCGCGCTCGCGAGCGCGTCGTCCAGTTCGCCCGCGTTCTCCTGGAGTTGCGCCGTCAGGAGGCTGCCCATGGCGGCGAGCTCGGGATCGGCCGAGCGGCTGAACTCGGCGAGCAGGCGCATCCCGGGCTCCACGTGCCCGGCGGCGAGGACCAGGCTCGCGATCGCGCCGAGCCGCGGGTCGGCGAAGGGCGCGCCACGGCGGAGCCGGCGCAGGCGCGAGATCGCGCGGACGGCGGTGCGCAGGCCCGCGTAGAGGAAGGTGCCGCCGATCAGCGCGTAGCAGGCGGCCGCGGCTTCCCGGTCGTCGCCCTCCGGCTCCCACCCGGCCAGCGCGTCGAGCACCGCGGCGCCGAAGCCCAGCACCTCGGTGTGGGTGCTGCGCAGCGACCAGTAGTACGCCAGCACCGCGAACACCGCGGCCGTCGTCGCGGGCCGGTCGCCGTCGATCGCCGAGCGGAGCACCGCGACCAGGTTGTCCTGCTCGGCGGTCACGAGGGCGAAGGTCGGCACCTGGTCCGGGCCGTGCATGTGGGCCATCGCCTCGCGCGCGAACGCGACCGCCCAGGCGTCCACTCCGGCCTGCACGTCGCCGGCCTCCGCGGCCGCGGTCAGCTCCAGGTCGCCGAACTCGCGGACGGTCTCCAGCATGCGGTAGCGCAGGATGCCGGTGTCCTGATCCTCCGAGACGGTCACGAGCGACTGGGCGACGAGCGCGTCGAGGTCGTCGAGCACCGACGCTGCTCCGGCTCCTGCGACCGCCTCCGCCGCCTCGGCGCTGAAGCCGTCGGGGAAGGTCGAGAGCCGGCGCATCAGGGCCTGCTCCGACGCCGCCAGCAGGTTCCAGCTCCAGTCGATCACCGCGAACAGGGTGCGGTGGCGTTCCGGCGCGGTGCGCTCGCCGCCGGTCAGCAGCGCGAAACGGTTGCCGAGCCGCCGCTCGATCTCCTCGACCGACAGCGAGCGCGTGCGTGCGGCGGCCAGCTCGATGGCGAGCGGGAGGCCGTCGAGCCGCGCGCACAGCCGGGCCACGGCCTCCGGCGGCAGCACGACGCCGGGACGCGCGGCCCTGGCGCGCTCGCGGAAGAGCTCGACCGCCGGGCCGTCGTCGTCGGAGGGCAGCGGGCCGAGCGCGTAGACCCGTTCGGCGCCGATCGCGAGCGGGGCGCGGCTCGTGGCGAGCACCCGCACGCTCGGCGTGGCCGAGAGGATGTCCTCCACATAGGCGGCGGCCGCGTCGATGATGTGCTCGCAATTGTCGACGATGAGGAGCGTCTCGCGCTCGGAGAGCAGGCCGAGGATGCGCGAGCGCAGGTCGAGCTGGGCTCCCGGCTCGGCGAGGCGGGCGGTCCTGGCCTCCCGGATGCCGAGGGTGGTGGCGAAGGCCAGCTCGACGTCCGCTCCGGTGCGCACGCCGGCGAGCTCGACCAGGACGACGGCGGGCGTGTGGATGGCGCGGTGGCCGACCTCGTGGGCCAGCCGGGTCTTGCCGAGGCCGCCGGCGCCGAGGATCGTCGTCAGGCGGGAGGTGGCGACCAGGTCCTCCACGGCCTCCAGGTCGTACTCGCGTCCGACCAGTGCGTTCGGGGCGGTGCGCAGTCCGATCCGGACCCGGCGCGGCGAGGCGGGCTCGCGCTCGTCCTCGCGCTGGTCCTCCTCGGCGAGCAGGCGGGCGTTCAGGGCGACCAGCTCCGCGCCGGGACGCGTGCCGAGGCGTTCGCGCAGGGCCTCCGTCAGGTCGGCGTACGCGAGCAGGGCGTCGCTGCGGCGGCCGGCGTCGGCGAGGGTGCGGATCCGTTCGGCGTGCAGGGACTCGTCCAGCGGGCGCAGGCGCAGCAGCTCGTGGAGGTCGGCGAGGGCTGTCGTGGAGTCGCCGCTCTCGCGCGCGGCCCGGGCGCGGGCGACGAGCAGCTCGGCGCGGAGCTCGGCGGCGGTTCGCGCCAGCTCCTCGCCGAGGCGGGAGCCTGCCAGCTCCAGCCCCGGCTCGCCGCGCCAGAGCGCGAGGCCGGAGTCCGCCTCGCGGAGCGCGTCGCCGTGCGCGTCGGCGGCCAGAGCGCCGCGGGCCCGTTCGAGGTGGTGCGCGGCGAGGTCCAGGTCGGTGCCGTGCGCACCGACGGCCAGCGCGTAGCCGCTCGCCGTGGACTCCAGGATGCCGTCGGCGCTGCTCGTGCGCACCCGGGAGACCAGCGTCTGCAGGGCCGCGCGCTCCTGCCGCGGGGGAGCGTCGTCCCAGAGGTCGTCGACGAGCGCAGGGACCGAGCGGCCGCCCGGGGCGAGCGCCAGCGCCACGATGAGGCTCTTGCCGCGCGTGCCGGACGGCTCGGCGAGCGCGCCGGTGCGGTCCTCGACGAGCACCGGGCCGAGCACGGCGACACGGGGGCGGGAGGGCGCGGAATCCACTTGCCGATTTTAGCCAGGGCCGGGCGTTCCGTGCCGCGCCGCGCGTAGGCTTCGGGCATGGCGTTCGACTGGTCGCACTTCTACGAGAAGCAGGGCGGACGCGGCGTCCGGCCGACCTTCGAGTCGGCGCTCGCGGCGTGGGACGGGCCGGCGGGGACCGCCGTGGACCTCGGCTGCGGCGACGGGGTCGAGACGCGCGACCTCGCCGAGCGCGGCTGGCAGGTGCTCGCCGTGGACTCCGATCCGGCGGTGGACGAGCGGGTGCGTGCAGGGCTGGACCCGGAGGCCTCCGGCCGCGTGTCGACGCGTTGCGCCACCTTCGAGGCGCTCGGGGAGCTGCCGCGCGCCGAGCTCGTCTACGCCGGGTTCGCGCTGCCGTTCTGCGACCCGACGCGGTTCCCCTACCTGTGGGCGGACATCCGGGACGCGATCGAGCCCGGCGGCGTGTTCGCGGGCGAGCTGTTCGGTCCGCACGACGAGTGGTTCGGGCGGCCGGGGATGAACTTCCACGACCGAGCGGGGGTGGAGGCCATGCTCACCGGGCTGGAGGTCCTGCGGCTGGTCGAGGACGACCGGCGCGGGATGTCGTTCGAAGGGCCGAAGCACTGGCACGTGTTCCACATCGTGGCGCGGGCGTGATCGCGAACTCCTCCACAGCAACTGCCTCCTGGCGACTTCTCCACTGATTTCGCGCTGGCCGTTTTCGCACGTCTCCGCCCGCTCAGGATGGACCCATGACATCCACCGACAGAAAGGCACCTGCACAATGCATCCCACGCTGCTAAACTGCATGCATGCCCATTTCAATCACCATCCGCTCCGTTCCGGACGAGGTCCGCGACGAGCTCGCGGCGCGTGCGGCGCGCTCGGGGCGATCACTTCAGGAGTACCTCGTGCATGAACTCACCCGTCTCGCCGGCAAGCGCACGGTCGACGACGTCCTCGACAGCATCCGCCGCCGCGCGGAGCACTTCCCGCCCCTCGACCGCGAAGCCGTGGCCGACATGATCGCCCGGAGCCGCGAGTGACCGCGGTGGCGGCCGCCGTGCGACGCACGGCGGCCCTCGCCGCGCATCCCTCGGCGGCGTCCGCCGACCCGTTCCCGCACGACTTCGGTCTGCCGGAGACGGTCATCGTCGACACGTGCGCCGTCATCGACCTCCTCGTCGACCCCGGCGAGAACGGCCGGGCCGTGGCCGAGCGCCTGCGCGGCCGCGACCTCGCCGCGCCCGATCTGATGTTCGGCGAGGCGGCAAACGTCCTGCGCAAGCTGCGCCTGCGGGGCGACCTGAGCGACGCCGAGGCGTCGATGGCCTACGCCGAGCTCCTGGAGCTCCCCATCGAGCCGTGGCCGTTCGAGACGGTGGAGCAGCGGGTGTGGGATCTGCGGGGCACCCTCAGCGGGTTCGACGCGACGTTCGTCGCGCTGTCCGAACTGCTCACGGCCCCGCTCGTGACGACCGACAAGCGGCTCACGCGGGCGATGGAGTCGCTGCCCGCGGTGAAGGGAGGTCGGCTGAAGGCCGTCGACGAATAGGTCAGCGAATAGCTCAGCGCAGCGTCTTGCGGGCGGTGATCTGGCCGGTGTCGAAGCCGAGCAGGTGAAGTCCGCCGTGGAAGCGGGCGTGCTCGATCTTGATGCAGCGGTCCATCACGACCGTGAGGCCGAGGGACTCACCGTACTGGGCGGCCTCCTGGTTCCAGATGCCGAGCTGCACCCAGACGGTCGGCGCGCCGACGGCCACGGCCTCGTCGATCACGCTGGGGATGTCGCTCGCGCGGCGGAACACGTCCACGATGTCCGGCACCTCGGGAAGTGACGCGAGATCCGGGTAGGCCTTCTGCCCCAGGATCGTGTCGGCGTTCGGGTTCACGAAGTACACGCGGAAGTCGCTCGACTGCTGAAGGTACGTCCCGACGAAATAGCTGGAGCGCGCCGGGTTCGCCGACGCGCCGACGATCGCCACCGACTTCGCGGCGCGAAGGATGCGGAGACGCTCCTTGGCGTCGGGGCCGGTCCAGGTGCGCTGCGACTTCAGGAGCTTCGCCAGCGGCGAGTCGGACGGGAGGAGCAGCTCAGGCCGTTGACGAGCTGGACCTCGGTCGTGGTGGCGTCCGTTTCGGCCGTGGTCGTCATGCTGCCGCCTCCTTCGCCGCTGCGCTGAGCGCCTGGTCCAGATCGTAGATGATGTCGTCCACATCCTCGATGCCGACGCTGATGCGCACGACGCCGGGGAGCACGCCCGCGTCGAAGAGCTGCTGCTCGGTGAGCTGCGCGTGCGTCGTGGAGGCGGGGTGGATGACGAGTGTCTTCGCGTCGCCGATGTTCGCGAGGTGGCTCGCGAGGTTCACCGACTCGATCAGGCGCTGGCCGACCTCGCGTCCGCCCTTCACGACGAACGAGAACACGCTGCCCGGGCCCTTCGGGAGGTACTTCTGCGCGCGCCCGTGATGCGGGTGCTCAGGAAGGCCGGCCCAGAAGACCTTCTCGATCCGGGGGTCCTGGTCGAGCCACTCGGCGACCGCGCGGGCGTTGTCGACGTGCGCCTGGATCCGGTAGGGGAGCGTCTCGACGCCCTGCGCCAGCAGGAACGCGGAGTGCGGGGCGAGCGACGGGCCGATGTCGCGGAGCTGCTCGGCGCGCAGCCGGGTGAGGAAGGCGTACTCGCCGAAGTTGCCCGACCACTGCAGTCCGCCGTACGACGGCACCGGCTGGCCGAACAGCGGGAACTTCTCCGTGTGCCAGTCGAAGCGGCCGCTCTCCACGACGACGCCGCCGAGGGTCGTGCCGTGGCCGCCGAGGAACTTCGTCGCCGAGTGGATGACGACGTCCGCGCCCCACTCGATCGGCCGGTTCAGGTAGGGCGTGGCGATGGTCGAGTCGATGATCAGCGGGACGCCGGCGGCGTGGGCGACCTCGGCCAGCCCCTCGATGTCGGCGATCTCGCCGGACGGGTTGGCGATCGTTTCGGCGAACACCAGCTTGGTGCGGTCGGTGATCGCCGCCGCGTAGTCGGCCGGGTCGGAGCTCTGCACGAACGTCGTGTCCACGCCGAACCGGCGCAGCGTCACGTCGAGCTGCGTGATCGAGCCGCCGTAGAGGTTGGCGGACGCCACGATGTGGTCGCCGGCCCCGGCCAGTGACGCGAAGGTGATGTACTGCGCGCTCAGCCCGCTCGCGGTCGCGACGGCGCCGATGCCGCCCTCCAGGCTCGCGACGCGCTCCTCGAACGCGGCGACCGTGGGATTCTCCAGCCGGGAGTAGATGTTGCCGTACTTCTGCAGGGCGAAGCGGGCGGCGGCGTCCGCGGTGTCGTCGAACACGAACGCGCTGGTCTGGTAGATCGGCAATGCGCGCGCCCCGGTCACGGGGTCGGGGATGTTGCCCGCGTGGATCGCACGGGTCCGGAAGCCATATTCGCGATCAGCCATGCCGCCACGCTACCCGAGGCCGCAGGAGCCGGTCGGGCGGATGCCGTAACACGCGGTCATCCGAATCGGTCCCGCGCGGCGGCCGTGCACCGCCCGTGCTCAGGCTGCGTCGCTACCCTGGAGGAGATCGCAGCACCGCGATCCCGGACGACGGTTCAGTACCCGGCACGCGACAAGACTGGCCAAGGAGTCGTCATCGTGTCGTGGATCGTCCTCATCCTCTCCGGCGTGCTCGAAGCCGTCTGGGCGACGGCCCTCGGGAAGTCCGCCGGGTTCACCCGCCTCTGGCCGTCCGTCGTGTTCGTCGCCGGCCTGCTCGCCTCGATGGGCGGGCTCGCGTACGCGATGCGCGAGATCTCCACCGGCACGGCCTACGCGGTCTGGGTGGGCATCGGTGCAGCGCTCACCGTGCTCTACGCGATGGTCTTCGGCGGCGACGGCTTCTCGATCGTGAAGCTCCTGCTCATCCTCGGCCTGGTCGGTTGCGTGGTCGGGCTGAAGCTCGTGCGCTAGCGCGCGGGATCATCGCTCAGGCAGCCGACACCCACACCGCGCCGAGTGCCAGCGCCGCGATCAGGGCCCACGAGAGCAGCCCCGTCGCGAGCGCCCGCCAGCCCGTTCCGAGGAGGGTGCGCAGCCGGACCGCGGTTCCGAGGCCGAAGAGTGCCATCGCGAGCAGGATCGTCTGCAGCGTGTCGGCGCCGTCGGTCACGGCGGCGGGGAGCGGTACGAACGAGCGGATCAGCACGGCGGCGATGAAGCCCGCGACGAACAGTGGGACGACCGCAGGGCGCTTGACGCTCGGGTCGCCCTCCACCCGGCGGCGGCGCTCGACGATCGCCGCGATCGCCACGGTCGGGGCGAGCATGAGGACGCGGGTGAGCTTGACGACGATCGCCACGGACAGCGCGGCGGGGCCCGCGATCTGCGCCGTCGCGACCACCTGGCCGACGTCGTGGACGCCGCCGCCGACCCAGTGACCGAACTGCAGGCCGGAGAGGCCCAGCGGATGCCAGAGCAGCGGCAGCACGAAGATCGCGAGCGTACCGCACAGGGTGACGAGCGCGACCGGGGTGGCGGCCTCCTCGTCCTTCGGCTTCACGACACCGCTCATCGCGCCGATCGCGGACGCGCCGCAGATGGAGAAGCCGGTCGCGATCAGCAGCGGCTGGTGGCCCGGGAGGCGGAAGAGCCGGCCGATCAGGAAGGTCCCGGCGAAGCTGAACACCACGATCCCGACGGTCGTCAGGATGGCGACCCAGCCGAGCCCGGCGATGTCGCCGAGGCTGAGCTTGAGGCCGAGCAGTACGACGCCGATCCGCATCAGCCGCTTCGCGCTCACCGCGAGGCCGGGGGCCAGCACGCCGCCGAGGGCGCCGCGCGCGGCCGGGATCTGCCCCACGACGATCCCCAGCACGACCGCCGCCGTGAGCAGCGGCACCGCCGGCGCCAGCCAGTGGATTCCCCAGGCCGCGGCCGCAGCGAGACCCGCCGCGACGACGCCGGGCAGCCACGCCAGAGCCGAGCGGGCGGGGGAGGGTGCGGGCGGAGTGGCGGGTGAGGTCACCTCCCCATTCTTGCGTCCCCGCGCACGCGCTCCCGACACGGGCCGCGGCGGCCGGCTCGCGAATCCCAAGCATCTACCTGACAGAACACGCCGCCCGGCTGACGGGCGACGCGGCGTGTTCTGTCAGATGGTTCGTGCGAGCGGGTCAGAGAGCCGACAGGAGGCGGGCGCCGTCGGGGACGCCGAGGCCGGTGCAGGCATCCCAGCCGGACCCCGCGGTGTAGGCGCCGTTGTTCCCGGACGTGATGTCCCGGAACCCGGTGGCGACCTGTCCGGCTCGGATCGAGTCGTACAGTTTCGGCTGCACCAGGCCGAAGCGGGTCCCGGTGGACTGCGCCAGCCGGGCGATCAGCGCGGCCCACAGCGGCGCGACGGCGCTGGTGCCGCCGATGACCATGTCCTTCCCGTCGACGCGCACCTGGTAGCCGGTCTGCGGGTCGGCCACGGCCGAGACGTCGGGCACCCCACGGCCGCCCTTTTTCGCGGAGCCTCCTGCGTGGGTCCCGCTGTGGGGCTTGGGAGTGCCTCCCGCGTGACCCCCGGCGGGGGCAGGCGGCACCCCGACGTTCTGCTGCCACGACGGCAGCGCGAAGACGTCGCTGACACCGCCGCCGGTCGCACCGTTGCCCGCGCCGTTGTTCCAGACCGTCTCCGAGGTGACCGCGCCGGTCGACGGGTCCGCCTCCAGCCGTGTGCCGCCGCAGGCGAGGGCGTGCGGGGAGGAGGCCGGGAAGTCGACGTGCGCCTTGCCGTCGCCGACGCGGTCGGTGCTGCCGTCGTCGCCCGCTGCAACGGTCGTGGTCACGCCGAGGGCGGCGGCGTCCTGGAGGGCCTGGTCGAAGGCGTTGCGTGCCTGGGCGGTCCACTGGTCCTCGGACTGGCCCCAGCTCACGCTGATCACCGCGGGGGTGGGGGTCGCGTGCGCGGCGGTGCTGATGGCGTCCAGGAAGCCCGCGTCGGTGTTGGGCGCGAAGTACACGAGCAGCGCGGCGCCGGGGGCGAGGGCGCCGGCCACCTCGATGTCGAGCATGACCTCCCCGTCCGCCCCGTTGGGGTCCTGGCCGGGGACGTTCGCGGCGCCGTCCACGCCGACGGCGGTCACGGACGGCGAGGGGATGCCGAGGCCGGCGAAGTAGGTGTCGAGGTCGGCCTGCACGTAGCCTCCGCCCAGCTCGATGATGGCGATGGTCTGGCCGCTGCCGTCCGTGCCCGCGGGGAAGTCGTAGACCTTCCCGAGCTGGGGCGGCGTGTAGCTGGTGGTCACCGCGGCGGCCGGCGTCAGCCGGAACTGGGCGCGCGCCTGCGGGCGGTCGTCGAGCCCGAGCACCGCGGTCACGACGCCGTCGAGCTGGGCCGGGATGCTCAGACCGCCGGAGCGCTGCCGGAAGCTCGGGGCATCCGCCCCGGCGTCGGCCGGCCGGGCCTCGGCGAGGTCCGTGCCGAACACGCGGGCGAGGACGGAGACCGGACCGGACACGCGCACACGCCGTTCGGCCGCGTTCTCCTCGTCGATCGTCACGCCGAGGCTCGTGAGGGTGGAGGTCACGAGCTGGACGTCCTCCGGCGAGGCGCCGTAGCGGTCGCCGAGCTCCTGCGTGGTCAGGTGCGACGTGAAGGCGTCGTCGGGCAGCGGCGCCCGGCGGCGCAGGATCAGCGTCGCCTCGACGGGCGTGTCGGGAGCGAGGGCTCCGTGCGTCTGGAAGCCCGGCCGTTCAGGCCGTTCGCTTCCGGGAAGGGGGACAAGGTTCAGCGGCTCTTCGGCATCCATACTGCTCGGTCTACCACCGGGAGCCGACAGTGGCAGCCCCCGCCCGAGCAGAATGGTCAGACCCAGCTCGGCAGCCACATGTGGATCTGCCAGAACCAGAACGGCACCTGTTGCGCCGTCCAGATCGGCCAGAAGAACGCCGACACGACGGTCGCCAGACCGAGGAACACCGCCGTCCAGGCGATCCCCGTGCGCCGTCGCCGCTCCGGGTCGGTGCGTTTGCCGAGCACCAGCGCGATGACCGCCGCGAGGGCCAGGATCGTGTACGGCTCGAACGCGATCGCATAGAACTGGAAGATCGTGCGGTTGATGTAGAGCAGCCAGGGCAGGTACCCCGCCGCGAGGCCGGTGAGGATGAGCCCGACCTGCCACTCGCGGTAGCGGGCGAGCCGGTAGACCAGGTAGAACACCGCGGCGGCGGCCGCCCACCAGATGATCGGGTTGCCGAGCGACGTGATCGCCGCCGAGCAGCCTCCCGGCGCGGTGCAGCCGGCCTGGCCGTACGCGTTGCCGGTGTAGTACATGCTCGTCGGCCGGATCATGAACAGCCACGTGAGCGGGTTGGCCTGGTACGGGTGCGGCACGTGCAGGTTGATGCTGTAGTTGTACATCTCCGACTGGTAGTGCCAGAGGTTCTGGAACCACAGCGGCACCCAGGAGAGGCCGCCCGTCCACTGCGTGTGCACCGACTGCGCCCACTCGCGGTAGTAGCCGCCCTTCGTCACGAGCCACCCGGTCCAGGTGGCGACGTACGAGACGAACGCGATCGGGACCATCAGCACGAACGTCGCGGGCGCCTGCTTGAGCAGGGCGCCGCTGATGTAGAAGGCGACGCCCTCCCGGCGCCGGGCGACGATGTCCACGATCACGACGTAGACGGCGAAGAACGCGAGGAAGTAGAAGCCGCTCCACTTCACGCCCGCGCAGAGCCCGGTCAGGATGCCGGCGGCGATCAGCCACGGGCGCCACCAGAGCACGGGTCCCCACGAGGGTCGCGCCCTGCCCGCCGGGCGGCGAGGAGCTTCGCGGCGAGCCGGTTCGCGTGCCAGCGCCGGTCGAGGAGGACACAGCCGAACGCGAGCAGCGCGAAGAACATCACGATGTTGTCGAGCAGCGCGACGCGGCTCATCACGATGGCGTGCCCGTCGATCGCGAACAGGAAGCCCGCGATGGTGGCGATGATCGTGGAGGAGAACAGCACGCGGGCGATGAGGAACACGATCAGCACCGCGAGGATGCCGACGACGGCGGTCGACAGCCTCCAGCCGAACGAGTTGCCCGCTCCCGTCGCGGCCATCCCGAGCGCGATGATCCACTTGCCGAGCGGCGGATGGGCGACGAACGACGGGGAGGACTCGAAGATGTTCGTGTTGCCCGCGTTGAACGACTGGTCGGCCTTGTCGGGCCAGCTCCCCTCGTAGCCGAGGTGGAGGAGGCTCCAGGCGTCCTTGACGTAGAAGGTCTCATCGAAGACGAGCACGTGCGGGGTGCCGAGGTCCCACAGCCGCAGGATTGCGGCGAGCAGGGTGACCGCGATCGGCGCGCCCCAGTACCAGAGCTGCAGCCGCTGCGGTGTGCGCAGGACGCGCGCCCACCAGTCGTCCAGCCGGCTGCCGGTGCGGGCCGGCGCGGCGTGCGCGGCCGGCCGGGCGCCCGTCGCGGCGATGTCGGGGGAGGTCACCAGGACATCCTGACAGACTGGACCCATGATCATCCTCGCCGCGACGCCGATCGGAAACCTCGGCGACGCCTCCGCCCGCCTGGTCGAGCTGCTGGGCTCCGCAACGGTGGTCGCCGCCGAGGACACCCGCGTCACGCAGCGCCTCTTGGCGGGCCTCGGCGTCGAGAACCGGCCGCGGTTGATCGCCTTGCACGAGCACAACGAACGCGACCGCGCCGCCGAGCTGGTGGAGCTGGCCCGCGACCAGGACGTGGTGGTGCTCTCCGACGCCGGGATGCCCACGGTCTCCGACCCCGGCTTCCCGCTGGTGGAGGCCGCTGCCGCCGCCGGCGTCGGCGTGACCGTCGTGCCGGGTCCGAGCGCGGTGCTCACGGCGCTCGCCGTCTCCGGCCTGCCGACCGACCGCTTCACGTTCGAGGGCTTCCTGCCGCGCAAGCACGGCGAGCGCACGTCGACGTTGCGCGCGCTCGCGGCCGAGCAGCGGACGATGGTGTTCTTCGAGTCGCCCAACAGGCTCGGCGCCTCCCTCGCCGACCTGGCGGAGGTCTTCGGCGCCGACCGCCGCGCGGTGGTGTGCCGCGAGCTGACCAAGCTGCACGAGGAGGTCCGCCGCGGAACGCTCGCCGAGCTGGCCGAATGGGCGGCCGACGGCGCGCGCGGCGAGATCGTCGTGGTCGTCGCGGGCGCCCCCGCCCGGGAGGCCGACCCCGCCACCGCGCTCGCCCAGGTCCAGGCCCTCGTCGCCGACGGCGCCCGCCTCAAGGAGGCCGCCGCCGAGGTCGCCGAGCTCACCGGCCTCTCCCGCCGCGACCTCTACCAGGCCGCCCTGGCCGCGAGACGTGAGTAGGTGCGGGAATCCGGGGCCGGATTCCCGCAACGAGTCACGTCTCGGCGGCGGTGGTAATACGGGGCGAGGAGGGGTGCGCGCGGCCGTAGGATGGTCAGCATGTCCGACGGCTCCGCGTTCTACATCACCACGCCGATCTTCTACGTCAACGACGTCCCGCACATCGGGCACGCCTACACGGAGGTCGCCGCGGATGTCCTCGCGCGCTGGCACCGTCAGGCCGGCGACGACACCTGGCTGCTCACCGGCACCGACGAGCACGGGCAGAAGATCCTGCGCACCGCGACCGCCAACGGCACCACCCCGAAGGAGTGGGCCGACCGGCTGGTGACGAACGAGTGGCTGCCGCTGCTGAAGACCATCGACATCGCCAACGACGACTTCATCCGCACCACCGACGAGCGGCACGAGAAGAACGTGCAGAAGTTCCTGCAGAAGCTGTACGACGACGGCTTCATCTACGCGGGCGAGTACGAGGCGCTCTACTGCGTCGGCTGCGAGGAGTTCAAGCCGCAGAGCGAGATCGTGGACGGCACGGGGGAGTACGAGGGCCAGAAGGTCTGCGCCATCCACTCCAAGCCGCTGGAGCTGCTGCAGGAGAAGAACTACTTCTTCCGGATGAGCGACTTCGCCGACCGCCTGCTCGCCCTCTACGAGGACCGCCCGGAGTTCGTGCAGCCGGAGTCGGCGCGCAACGAGGTCGTGTCCTTCGTCCGGCAGGGGCTCAGCGACCTGTCCATCTCGCGGTCGAGCTTCGACTGGGGCATCAAGGTGCCGTGGGACGAGTCGCACGTCGTCTACGTGTGGTTCGACGCCCTCCTCAACTATGTGACCGCGGTCGGCTACGGCCAGGACGACGCGACCTTCGAGCGGCGCTGGCCGGCGACGCACCTGGTCGGCAAGGACATCCTCCGCTTCCACGCCGTCATCTGGCCCGCGATGCTGATGGCCGCGGGCCTGGAGGTGCCGCACCGCGTGTTCGGCCACGGCTGGCTGCTCGTGGGCGGCGAGAAGATGTCCAAGTCCAAGCTGACCGGCATCGCGCCCACCCAGATCACCGACACCTTCGGCTCCGACGCGTTCCGCTACTACTTCCTGCGCGCGATCAACTTCGGCCAGGACGGCTCGTTCAGCTGGGAGGACCTCGCCGCGCGCTACCAGGCCGAGCTCGCCAACGGCTTCGGCAACCTGGCGTCGCGCGTGGTTGCGATGGTCACGCGCTACTTCCAGGGTGTCGTGCCGCCCGCGGCGACCTACGAGGAGGCCGACCTCCACGTGCAGCAGGTCGTCGCGAAGGCCACGGCCGACGCCGACGCCGCGATGAGCACGCTCGCGATCCACGACGCGCTCGCCGCGGTGTGGACGGTGGTGGACGAGCTCAACGGCTACATCACGATCCAGGAGCCGTGGTCGCTCGCGAAGGACGACGCCAAGCGCGAGCGCCTGCAGACGGTGCTCTACACGGCGGCGGAGGGCCTGCGTGCGCTCGCGGTGCTGCTCTCCCCGGTGATCCCGAAGGCGACGGCCAAGCTGTGGACCGCGCTCGGCGTCACGGCGGAGCTCGGCCCGCTGGACGCGCAGCCGCTGCGGAAGGCCGGCGACTGGGGGCAGCTCCCCGCCGGCACCGAGGTCAACGGGCTCGAAGCGCTGTTCCCGCGGATCGAGGCGGACGTGGTGCAGGGGGCATGACCGACCCCGCGTTCATCCGGCAGCGACGCGTCACTGACGGTCGCGACCTCGCGTACCCGCCGCTGCCGGAGGCGCTGGTCGTGCCCGTCTACGACAATCACACGCATCTGGAGATCGCGGACGGGAACGACCCGTTGGACTACCGCGAGCAGCTCGACCGCGCCTCCAGCGTCGGCGTGCGCGGGGTCGTCCAGGTCGGCAACGACGTGGAGACCTCCCGCTGGTCGGCGGAGATGGCGGCGATCGAGCCGCGCATGCTGGCCGCCGTCGCCCTCCACCCGAACGACGCTCCCGACTACGCCGAGCGGGGCGAGCTGGACGACGCCCTCGCGGTCATCGCCGAGCTGGCCGGACGGCCGCGCGTGCGGGCCGTCGGGGAGACCGGGCTCGACTTCTTCCGCACGGAGGCCGGGCCGCGCCGCGACGCGCAGTTCGCGTCCTTCGAGGCACACATCGAGATCGCGAAGCAGAACGGCATCGCGCTGCAGATCCACGACCGGGACGCGCACGCCGCCGTCGTGTCGACGCTGAAACGGGTCGGCGCGCCCGAGCGCACCGTCTTCCACTGCTTCTCCGGCGACGTGGAGCTGGCCGAGATCTGCGCGGACAACGGCTGGTACCTGTCGTTCGCGGGCAACATCACGTTCAAGAACGCGCCGAACCTCCGGGCCGCGCTCCGGGCCGCGCCGCGCCACCTGATCATGGTCGAGACCGACGCGCCGTTCCTCACCCCGATGCCGTACCGCGGCCGGCCGAACGCGCCGTACCTCATCCCGCACACGCTGCGGGCGATGGCCGAGTATCTGGAGACCGACGCCTCCACGCTCGCGGCCCAGGTCAACTCCAACACCGAGCTCGTGTACGGCCGCTGGGACAGCGAGCCGGTCGGGCAGCCGCCGTCGGGTCCGATCGGGACGATCGCGTGAGCGAGCTGCGCCTGCTCGGCCCGGCCGAGATCCGCGACCTCGCGGAGCTGCTCGACGTCACCCCGACCAAGAAGCTCGGCCAGAACTTCGTGATCGACGGCAACACCGTCCGCCGCATCGTCCGGGTGGCGGAGGTGGAAGCGGGTGACGTCGTGGTGGAAGTCGGGCCCGGTCTCGGCTCCCTCACGCTCGGCCTCCTGGAGACCGGCGCGCGCGTCGTCGCCGTGGAGATCGACCGCCGCCTCGCCGCCCAGCTCCCGGTCACGGTCGAGCAGCTCGCGCCCTCTGTCGCCGAGCGGCTGACCGTCGTGCACCAGGACGCGCTCACCGTGACGGAGCTGCCGGAGCAGCCGACGCGGCTGGTCGCCAACCTGCCGTACAACGTCTCGGTGCCCGTGCTGCTGCACTTCCTGGAGACCTTCCCGACCCTCCGCTCCGGCGTCGTCATGGTGCAGGCGGAGGTCGGCCACCGCATCGCCGCCGGCCCCGGCTCCAAGGTCTACGGCGCGCCCAGCGTCAAGGCAGCCTGGTACGGCGACTGGCGCACGGCGGGCAACGTCAGCCGGCAGATCTTCTGGCCGGTTCCCAACGTGGACTCGGTGCTCGTCGCCTTCGACCGTCGTGCGGAGCCGCGCGGCGACGAGGCCCTCCGCCGCCGCACGTTCGCTCTCGTGGACGCCGCCTTCCAGCAGCGCAGGAAGACCCTCCGGCAGTCGCTCTCCGTCGTCTTCGGCGACCCCACTTCCGCCGCGACCGCGCTGGAGGCCGCCGGCATCAGCCCCTCGCTGCGGGGCGAGCAGCTCCAGCTCGACGACTTCGTGAGACTCGCCGAAACCGCCTGATCCGCGTGGTCCTCGCAGCGGCCCCGCGGTGTGTAGGTTTGAGGCATGGTCGAGGCTGGTACGGGGTGGGACGTGGATGCCGTGCATGTGCGTGCGCCGGGCAAGATCAACGTCTTCATGCGCGTCGGCGCCGTCCGCGACGACGGCTACCACGACGTCGCGACCGCCTACCAGGCCGTCTCGCTGTACGAGGACGTCCGCGCATACCGGGCCGACGACTTCTCGGTCAGCTTCTCGGGGAGCGTCGACACGAGCGGACTGGCGACCGACGGCACGAACCTGGCCATCAAGGCCGCCAAGCTGCTGGCCAAGAAGACCGGCCACACCGGCGGCGTCCGGCTGGAGATCGACAAGCACGTCCCGATCGCCGGCGGCATGGGCGGGGGCTCGGCCGACGCCGCCGCGACCCTGGTCGCGTGCGATGCGCTGTGGGGCACCGAGCTCGGCCGCGAGGAGCTGCTCGCCCTGGCCGCCCGGCTCGGCGCCGACGTCCCCTTCGCGATGGTCGGCGGTACGGCGATCGGCACCGGCCGCGGCGACCGGCTCAGCCCGGCGCTGGCGACCGGGCAGTTCCAGTGGGTGCTCGCGCTGCCGGAGGGCGAGCTCAGCACGCCCGCCGTCTACAGCGAGCTCGACCGGCACCGGCAGCGCCACATCGGCGACATCGCGCCCGCCGAGCGCAGCCCGAGCGTGGATGCGGAGATCCTCCAGGCGCTGCGCGCGGGCGACCCGGCGATGCTGGCCGAGGCGCTCACGAACGACCTCCAGGCGCCGGCGATCCACCTGGCCCCGAGCATCGCGGAGGTGCTGGAGCTCGGCGAGCTGAACGGCGCGCTCGCGGGCATCGTGTCCGGCTCCGGGCCGACGGTGGCGTTCCTGACGGCGGACCTCGACAACGCGCTCGAACTGCAGATCGCGCTGAGCGCTTCCCGCATCCGCGCGGTGCGGGCGACCGGTCCCGTGCACGGGGCGCGGGTCGTCGGAGACTGAGGCACGGCCTGCCGCCGACCCGCCGAGCACCCGACGCGCCGAGCACCCGACCCGCCGAGCACCCTGGGAAGCCGGGCCATGTCGGGCCACATCCCGGCGATCCAGGTGTACTCGGCGCTGGTGAGGCGCACAGGCGCGCGTTCGGGCGGGCGCCGGAGCCCGAGGACGCCCGATCCGCAGCGCACGTCGGGTTGAGACGATTCGTTCATCTGAGTCGTATCCGTGCGGGTGCGGGTCGGGCATCCCGGGTGAGAACCACGTTAGCGAGCGGGGTGCGTGTCCTCATAGTGGGGGACCGCAAAACCGTCAACTCTTGACGGGTCGGTCGCTTCTGACGGGCCTGCGGCGGGGAGGGCGAGCGAGCGCAGCTCGCGGCGGGAGCGCATCCCGAGCTTGGCGAGGATGTTGCGCACGTGGAAGTTGACGGTCGTGACCGAGACGTACAGCCGCTCCGCGATCTCCTTGTTGGTCATGCCGGCGGCCAGCGCGTGGGCCACCTGGCGCTCGCGTGTCGTGAGCGAGGCGAGCGGGTCCCCGATCCCGCCGTCGGCGCCGCGCTCGCCGTCGGCCGGGCCGCTGACGGATGAGCGCAGCGTGTCGAGCTGATGCGCGGCCCTGGCGAGGTAGCTGCTGGCGCCGAGGCGCCGGAAGGTCGCGGCGGCGGCCTCCAGGTGGGTCTCGGCCTCGTCGCGTTCGCCGGCGTCCGCCGCGAGCAGCCGGCCGGCGTCCAGCGCGGCGACCGCCTCGGGGAACGCGAAGCGGCACTCCTGCGCGGCCTCCCGGTACGCGGTCACCGCCTCCGCGATCCGGTCCTCTGCCTCCAGCACCCGGCCTTCGAGCCAGCGCAGCGAGCCGTAATAGGGCCGCCACAGCCCGGGCGCGACGCAGCGCTCGTAGGCGGCGCGCGCCTCTGCCGCGCGGCCGAGCGTCGCGAGCGCGTCGACGCGGTACGTGAGCCAGCCGAGGGTGGAGGCGCGCGTCGCCGCGGCCTCGGCGTCGACGGTCGCCTGGAGCTGCTCTTCCGGGCGGCCGAGCGCGCGGGCGAGCTCGGCCCTGGCGAGGAACGGCAGGTCGCCGTCGTAGGAGCCGATGAACCGCGGGTCGGCCCGCGCGGCCGAGCGCAGCCGCTCGCCCACCGGGCCGGCCTCGCCGCGTCCGGCGCGGACCAGGGCGGAGGTCCAGAGCGCGATCGGCCAGCCGGACAGGTCGGTCTCGTCCAGGGCGAGCGCCACGGCGGCGTCGGCCAGCGTGACCGACTCCTCCCACTCGCCGACGAGGAAGAGGATGTGCGCGTAGATCGTGCGGGCGAACCCTGCGGTCCAGCTCGACGGGAAGCGGCGGAGGAGCTCGTTCGCTCTGGCCAGGTCGGCGCGGGCGTGCTCGACGTCGCCGCCGAGGATGGACACCCGGGAGCGCGCGACGAGCGCGTCGACGGCGGCGGGCGACTCGTGGTGCGCCAGGACCTCGTCCAGCTCGGCCGTGAGCGGCGCGAACAGGTCGGGCCGGCGCGCGTGCGCGGCCGAGTTGAGCGCCCAGCCGAGCAGCCGGACCAGGTGCTCGTCGGGCTCGGCGAGCCAGCGCAGCGCCGGGTCGGCGACCTCCTCCGGCAGCGGGCACTCCGCGATGTGAACGCGGGCGGTCTCCAGGTGGTCGAGGACGCCGGCGAAGTCGCCCATCGCCATCAGCACCTTCGGGATCGCCTCGGCGACGTGGGTGCGGATCGCGCGCTCGTCCGGCGTGGTCGCGGGCGCGGCTTCCAGCTTCAGGGCCAGCTCCAGGGCGCCGGGCACGTCGCGGGAGAGGGTGCGCAGCTCCAGCAGCACCGCGTCGCGCGTGGGCGAGGGCGCCATGGCCTCGATCGCCGGCCGCAGCTCCAGGATCTGTTCGTGCAGGCGGAACCGCATCGCGAGCAGCCCCAGCTCGATCAGCGCGCGCTCCAGCTCGCCGTCGGTGGCCAGGTGCATCGCCGAGCGCGCGTAGCTCATCGCCTGCTCGGCGTGGCCCTGGTCGGCGGCGGCCAGCGCGGCGGTGAGCAGCTCGTCGACCAGCAGCGGGTCGGCGGTGTCGGCGGCCTCCACCCGGTGGCGGAGCGCGCGGTGGCCGTCCAGCACCTCGGCGGCGACCCGGTGGATGGCGACCCGGCGCTCCACGTTCAGCTCGGCGGCGAGCGCGTCGGCGAGCAGCGCGTGTGCCGGCTCGACCCAGAGCACACCGTCGCGGGTGCGGCCGAGGACGAGCCCGCGCGTCACGGCGCCGGGGACGTCGAGCCTGACGCCGAGCCGGGCGGCGATGCTGCCGACGACGGGCGCGGGCAGCGGGTCGCGCAGCACGGCGACGAACTCGGCGGCGGTCCGCACGGACGGGTCGGCGCCCTCCAGCGCGGCGGAGATGGCCGACGCGAGCGGCATGATCGCGGTGTCGGGGAGATCCCAGCCCGCGGGATGCAGCGCCTGCTCGAACGTGTCGCGGAGCTGACCGAGCAGCACGCTCAGCAGCAGCGGGGAGCCCTGGGTCGCCTCGGTGAGGCGGGTCGCCGTGCGACGCGAGATGGCGTGGCCCAGGAGGTGCTCGGCGAGCTCCTGCGTGTTGGAGACGGTGAGCGGGGTGAGGTCGATGCGGGCGTGGTTGACGGAGGTCGCCGCGAGGTCGTCGAACAGGGCGGTCACGCTGTTCGGCTGCGGGCGCGAGGCCGCGGTGAACAGGAAACCGCGGTCGGACAGCCGCCGCACCACGAACCGCAGCGCCCGCGCGGAGGGCTCGTCCACCCACTGCGCGTCGTCCACGATGAGGCACACCGGCCCGGCCAGCCCGTCGATCGCGTCGAGGAGCAGCCTCCCGACGGTGAGGGCGTCGTCCTCCGGGGCCGGAGGGCGGATGGTGGCGTCATCCGCACCGCGCAGCGCGGTCAGCCCGCGCACGAGGGTCTCGACGGTCGCGTACGCGAGGTCGGACTCGAACGAGTCGGCACTCACCCGCAGCACGGTCCAGCCGTCCAGCCGCTCGGCGATGTCGGCGAGCAGGGAGGTCTTGCCCAGCCCCGCCTCGCCGGTCACGAGCACGGCGCCGCCGCGGTCGATCGCGCGGTGGGCGACGAGCAGGATGGTCTCCCTTGCCCGGTCGCGTCCGAAGAGTGGGCGTACGATCGCCAGCTCGTCGGTCACGGTCAGCCCCATCGACCGCGCGGGTCGGGAACGCGCGGTCCGGTCCCTCGATCATCCCACAGCAGTGTGTCCGGTCGGTTTCCCCCAAGGTGGGGGAGCGGGCGCTCGCGACGGTAGGCTGGAACACCGTATGGCTCATCTCCTCGGCGCCGAGTCGCTGCACCTCGAATACCCGACCAGGGTCGTCTTCGACTCGCTGACGCTGGGCGTCTCCGAAGGCGACCGCATCGGCGTCGTCGGCCGCAACGGCGACGGCAAGTCCACCCTCCTCTCGCTGCTCGCCGGGCGGATCGAGCCCGACTCCGGACGGGTCACCCGCCGCCGCGACGTGACGGTCGGGATGCTCGACCAGCGCGACCGGCTGCCGGACGCGCTCACCGTCGGCCGTGCCATCGTGGGCGACCGCGACGAGCACACCTGGGCCGGCGACCCGCGCGTGCGCGACGTGCTGGCCGGGCTCGTCTCCGATGTCCCGTGGGAGGCGACGATCGGCGAGCTCTCGGGAGGCCAGCGTCGCCGGGTGGCGCTCGCCGCGCTCCTGGTGCACGACCACGACATCCTCTTCCTGGACGAGCCGACCAACCACCTCGACATCGAGGGCGTCGCCTGGCTCGCCGCCCACCTGAAGCGGCGCTGGCCGGCCGCCTCCGGCGCGCTCGTGGTGGTGACGCACGACCGCTGGTTCCTGGACGAGGTGTCGACGGCGACCTGGGAGGTCCACGACGGCATCGTGGAGCCGTTCGAGGGCGGGTACGCGGCGTACATCCTGCAGCGCGTCGAGCGCGACCGGATGGCCGCGGTCGCGGAGACCAAGCGGCAGAACCTGATGCGCAAGGAGCTGGCGTGGCTCCGCCGCGGGGCGCCCGCGCGCTCCACCAAGCCGAAGTTCCGGATGGACGCGGCCGCCGCCCTGATCGACGACGAGCCGGCCCCGCGCGACACCGTCGAGCTCACCAAGCTGGCCACCGCCCGCCTCGGGAAGGACGTGGTGGACCTGATCGACGTCACGGTCGAGTTCCCGCCGAAGACCGTTCTGCGCGGAGTCGAGTGGCGGATCGCGCCCGGCGAGCGCACCGGCATCCTCGGGATCAACGGCGCGGGCAAGTCCACGCTGCTCGGCCTCGTCGCCGGCACGGTCGAGCCGACCGCGGGCCGGGTCAAGCGCGGCAAGACGGTCAAGATCGCGACGCTCACGCAGCAGCTCGACGAGCTGGAGGCTGTCCGCGACCTCCGGGTGAGCGCGGTCGTGGCCGACAAGCGCACGACGTACCTCGCCGGCGGCAAGGAGGTCTCGCCCGGCCAGATGCTGGAGCGCCTCGGCTTCACCAACGCGCAGCTGTCCACGCCGGTCAAGGACCTCTCCGGCGGGCAGAAACGCAGACTCCAGCTGCTGCTGATCCTGCTGGACGAGCCGAACGTGCTCATCCTGGACGAGCCGACCAACGACCTCGACACCGACATGCTCGCCGCGATGGAGGACCTGCTCGACGGCTGGCCGGGCACGCTGCTGGTGGTGTCGCACGACCGGTACCTGGTGGAGCGGGTGACCGACCAGCAGTACGCGGTGCTGGACGGGGCGTTCCGGCACCTGCCGGGCGGGGTGGACGAGTACCTGCGGCTGCGGCGCGAGCGGAGCGCCGCACCCGCTGCGGCCGCCTCTGCGGTGCCCGCGCCCGCTTCGGCCCCTGCGCTGTCCGGCGCCGCCCTCCGTACGGCTGAGAAGGAGCTGGCCTCCATCGACCGCCGCCTCACGAAGCTGGCCGGCCAGGTCGCCGCCCACCACGAGTCGATCGCCCGCCACGACCAGAGCGACTACGTCGGTCTCGGCCGCCTCACCGACGAGCTGCGCGCCCTGGAGGGCGAGATCGCCGACCAGGAGACCCGCTGGCTGGAGCTGAGCGAGCAGCTGGAAGCCTGAGCGCCGCTGTCGCTAACGGAGGACATCCACTCCGAAACCTGTCCCGAAGTCAGCCAACGGAGGATATCCCTGCCACCCCGGCCGGGATCTCCTCCGTTGCCGACGCCTCGAACAACTCCATCCGCACGTTGTAATACGCGTCGGACGGGCCGAGCCGGCGCATCCCGATCCGCTCGCAGACACGCTGCGACGCCGCGTTCTCGGGATAGGTGACCGCGACCACCCGCGGGAGGTCCGCGAGCGCCGCCACGAGCAGGGCGCGCGCCGACTCCGCCGCGTAGCCGTGGCCCCAGTGGTCCGGGTGGAAGTGCCAGCCGATCTCGGTGTCCCCGGACGGCCGCAGCGGCTCGGGTCCGGAGGCCGGGATGGGCTGCAGCATCACCGTGCCGACCGGCGTGCCCGCCAGCTCCACGACGCGGAACGCGCGCAGGTCGTCCTCCAGAGCCCGCAGCCGCGCGATCCGCCGCTCGGCCTCCGCCTGCTCGGTCATGATGGCGGGGGTGCGGCCGAGGAACCGCGCCACCTCCCACCGCGAGTAGAGGTCGAAGGCGAAGCCCGCGTCGTCATCGCGCCACGGGCGAAGGGTGAGCCGGTCGGTGGTGAGGATGGTGGGGATGTGCACCCGGATCAGCGTAATCGCGACCGGAGCCCCGGATTAGACTCGCCGCATGCCGACCCACACCGTCGTGAATCAGGCCGTCGTGAATCAGCACGCCGCCCCCGTCCTCAACCAATCCCCGCCGCGCGTCGACCTGGACGAGTTCGCCGCGAACCTTCCGCTGCGGGAGGCCGTCGAGCGGTACGACGCCGACTGGGCCGTATCCGACCTCGGCGCCGTCGGCCGGCTGGTCGGCTCTGCGGAGTTCCAGGCCGACGCCGAGCGGGCGAACGTCCGCGAGCCGCAGCTTCGGACCTTCGACCGGTGGGGCGCCCGCATCGACGAGGTCGAGTACGACGAGAGCTATCACCGCATCATCCGGGAGGCCGTCGCGGCCGGGGCGCACACGGCCGCCTGGGCCGACCCGCGCCCCGGGGCGAACGTCGCGCGCGCCGCGACCTTCATGCTGTTCGCGCAGGTCGAGCCGGGGCACGCCTGTCCGGTCTCGATGTCGCATGCGGCGGTTCCGGCGTTGGCCGCCTCTCCGGAGCTCGCGGCCGAGTGGGTGCCGCGGCTGCTGTCCCGCGACTACGACGGCCGGCTCGGGGCCGGCAAGGCCTCCGCGCTGTTCGGGATGGCGATGACCGAGAAGCAGGGCGGCTCCGACGTGCGCGCCAACACGACGCGGGCGCTCGCCGACGGCGACGGGCGCTGGCTGTTGACCGGCCACAAGTGGTTCTGCTCCGCGCCGATGTCCGACGCGTTCCTGGTGCTCGCGCAGACGGCGGGCGGGCTGAGCTGCTTCGTCGTTCCTCGAGTGCTGGAGGACGGCACCCGCAACGTCTTCCTGATCCAGCGCCTGAAGGACAAGCTCGGCAACCGGTCGAACGCCTCCAGCGAGATCGAGTTCGCGGACACGGTCGGCTACCTCCTCGGCGAGGAGGGCCGCGGCGTGCGCACCATCCTGGAGATGGTGAACCGCACCCGGCTCGACTGCGTGCTCGGCAGCGCCGCGGGGATGCGGCAGGCCGTCGCGGAGGCGGCGTGGCACGTCCGGCACCGAGCCGCGTTCGGCCGCCGCCTGGTCGAACAGCCCGCGATGACGGCGGTGCTCGCGGACCTGGCGCTGGAGTCGGAGGCGGCGACAGCGGTCGCGCTGCGGCTGGCCCGCGCGCACGACGACGACGCCCCGGAGGCCGAGGTCGCGTTCCGCCGGCTGGCCACCGCGGTGAGCAAGTACTGGGTCTGCAAGCGCGGTCCCGGCCATGCCTACGAGGCGATGGAGTGCCTTGGCGGCAACGGCTACACCGAGGCGTTCCCGCTGGCCCGGCGCTATCGGGAGCAGCCGGTGATGGCGATCTGGGAGGGCTCGGGCAACGTCATCGCGCTGGACGTGCTGCGCGCCATCGGGCGCGACCCGGCGAGCGTGGCGGCGTTCGACGCCGAGCTCGCGACGGCCCGGGGCATCCACACCGTGTACGACGCGCACCACGACCGGCTGCGCCGCGCGGTGGCGGAGGCGGACGAGTCGTCGGCGCGCACACTGGTCGCCGCGCTCGCGGTGGCGCTGCAGGCGTCGCTGCTCATCCGGCACGCGCCCCCGGCGGTCGCCGACGCCTTCGTCGCCGCACGGCTCGGGCCGGATCGCGGGTCCCTCTACGGGGAGCTGCCGGCGGGGGTGGACACCGCCGCCATCGTCGCCCGCGCCTGAACGTCAGGGAGACCAGTCGAATAGCCCGCCCAGCAGTCCGGCCGCGTGCTTAGGAGCAGGCGGACGGGGAGCGCCCGCCCCGATTCTGGGGTGGAGGCTACTCCGCCGCCGCGGCCTCCGTCGCCTCGGGTGCCGCACCCGTCGCGGGACCCGGCGCGTCCAGCGGCACCGCAGACGGCGCGGCCGCCTCCACCTCCGCGGCCGCCGCCACGACCGGCTGCGCGCCGATCGCCCGATAGAACTCGCCCACCGCCTTGCGGTTGTACGCCGCCCAGTCGAACGGGCGGGCCGGGACCTCGCCGCGCAGGAACGCGCGCATCCCGTCCGCGACGCCGTCGACCGACTGCGGGACGACCAGGCCGGTGCCTGCCGGGAGGGCGTTCTTCGCCGACGCGAACTCGACCGTCACGATCGGGAGGTCGAGGACGAGCGCCTCCAGGATGACCATCGGCTGGCCCTCGTAGTCGCTCGACAGCACGAAGCAGTCCGTCTTCGCCATGATCGCGTGCGGGTTGCGCTGCATCCCGGTCAGGTACACCGAGCCCTGCAGGCCGAGCGTGGCGACGACCGCCTCCAGGTGCTCCTGGAGCGGGCCGGCGCCGACGATGACCAGCCGGGTCTTCGGGTTCTCGGCGTGCACCTGCGCGAAGGCGCGGATGAGTCGTTCCTGGTTCTTCTCCGGCGAGAGCCGTCCCACGTTGACGAAGGTGGTGACGTCGTCCGCCGGCGCGAGCAGGGTCTCGGCCCAGTCGGGGACGCTGCCGGCCTCCTCGTCGAACGCCTCCCGGCGGAGGTCACCCTTCGCGTTCTGCAGGATGTGCTCGGCGTCCACGGTGTTGAGGGCCGACAGGAACTTCTCCGGCGGCGCGAACTCCGCCAGCGACGCCCGGTTCACGTCGGACAGCGTGGGGGAGACCGACACCAGGTGGTCGTACTGCGCGTACAGGGTGAAGAGCTGGGTGAGCGAGTGCAGCATCCGCTTCTCGCCGTTGACCTCGCGGTGCGCGTCGGAGGCGAGGTCGTTGTGCAGCCAGATCGCCCGTTGCGCGTCGGGGGAGTGCAGCAGCAGGATCGCCCAGAACGGCCCGTAGCCGGAGAAGTCGACCACGTAGTCGAAGCGGCTGTCGCCGAAGCAGCGGTACCACTCGTCGTCCCAGAGCTGGTTCTGGGCGGCGGTCTCGGCGTGCTGCGCAGTACGCCCGCGGCGGAAGTCGAGGTGCCGGGCGAGGTGGCGCAGCTTCGCGCCGTTCATCCCGCCGACCCGCGGGAACTGGCGGACCGCCGGGTGGATCTGCTCCTGCTTCCCGATCGCCGCCTGCGAGCCGCTCTGCGCGAAGAACGCCGACACGTCGTAGCGCTCGTGGTCCAGGTTGTTGAGCAGGTTGAGCGCGGAGGTCGTGATGCCGTTCGGGCGCATCCCGCCCAGGTACAGCAGGATCTTCTCGCGGCCGTCGTCCTCCAGCGAGGTGCGCAGCCGGTAGCCCTCGCGCACGCCGCGGAACACGATGTCCACGACGCGCCCGGCGGCCGAGCCGTCGTCGTACGGGGTGAACCGGCGCTGCATCGCCAGGTACTTCTCCCGCGAGTCGGAGGGCACCCGGTCGCCGTCCTCGGCCACCGCCGCAAGGGCGTCGCCCAGCTCGGCCGCCGACATCAGCACCGGGCCCGGCCACTCCTCCGGCTCGAAGTACAGCCCGCGCGTGCCGGCGTAGTCGGCGAGGTCGGGGGTGAAGAACAGGATCGGCCGTCCGGTGCCGAGGAAGTCGAAGAAGATGCTGGAGTAGTCGGTCACCAGGATGTCGGTGGCGCCGAGCACGAGGTTGGTCGGGATCTCGTTGGGCACCAGCATCCGCGCCAGCTCGGGGCGGTCGGCGGCCAGCGCGTGCACGCTCTGATGGGTCTTCACGAGCACGGCGTACCGGCTGGTGTCGATGCGCTCCTCCACCTGGGCGATGTGGGAGAGCATCGCGTCGAGGTCGTCCTCGGGCCGGCCGAAGACCTGGCCCTTCCAGGTCGGCGCGTACAGGATGACCTCGCGGTCGCCGAGCGGGATGCCGGACGCGATCAGGCGGCGGCGCACATCCTCCCGCTGGGCGTCGTCCAGGAACTGCCGGTCGAGGCGCGGGTAGCCCTCCTCGACGATGGTGCCGCGGTAGATGCCGTCGAGCTTGTACCCGGTGCGGTACATCTGGTCGGTCATGAACTCGTTGGCCGCCAGCAGGTAGTCGGCCTGGACGAAGTTGCGCACGATGTTCGCGGTCGCGAGCGCGCCGCCGTCGATGTCGTAGCCCATCCGCTTGAGCGGGGTGCCGTGCCAGGTGTTGAGGTAGACCTGCCCCGGCCGCTTGGAGAAGTCGTACGGGAACGTCGCGTTGTTGACGAGGTACTGGCTGGTGGCGAGCGCCCGGTAGTAGGCGGCCGAGCCGTAGCGCACGAACGTCACGCGCGGGTCGTCGGCGAACTCCTCGACGGCTGCGCGGTACTGGTGCAGGTCGGACAGCGCCCAGATGTGGGTGAGGTGCTTCAGGTCGGGCGCGGCCAGGAGCTCGCGGAACAGCGCCTCGGGGTTGTCCAGCATCCCGTTGCCGGAGAACGACTCGTAGAAGACGGAGCCCAGGACGAGGGGCTGCCGGCGCCAGTGCGCGTGGATCTCGAAGCGGGCTGCGCGCTTCACTCGGGAGGGGAGGCGCTTCAGGGAAAGTCTCATCGCCGACGAGTTTATGAGAGCGGGATAACAGACACCTGAGAGGATGCGAAGCCTGCGCCATGAGCGCGGGCGGTCACGCTCCGGCGTCGAAGCCGAGGCTGAGCTTGCGCAGCAGGCCGGCCAGCCGCTCCTGCTCGACCGGGGAGAGCGCCTCCAGGAGGTCGGCCTCGGCGTCCACCAGTCGCGTGATCGCGGCGTCCACGCGGGCCAGGCCCTGCGTCGTCATCTGCACGAGGATGCCGCGGCCGTCGTTGGGGTCGGTGCGGCGCTCGACCAGTCCGCGGGCGACGAGGCGGTCGATGCGGTTGGTCATCGTGCCGGACGACACCAGGGTCTGCTGGAGGAGCGACTTGGGGCTGAGCTGGAACGGCGAGCCGGCGCGGCGCAGCGCGGAGAGCACGTCGAACTCCCACGAGTCGAGGTCGGAGCGGTCGAACGCGCCGCGGCGGGCGCGGTCGAGGTGCCGGGAGAGCCGGTCGACGCGGGAGAGCACCTGCAGCGGCGCGAAGTCGAGGTCGGGGCGCTCGCGCAGCCAGGCGCCGACGATGCGGTCGACCTCGTCGCGTGCGCCCGTGCGCGCCCCCGGGTCCTGTGCCTCCGCCATCCCTCCATGCTATTGGGCGAGGCCCTCCGCTCGGCGGCAGCATCCGCCGGGTCTGGCAGACTGTGTGTGCGCGTTGCGCGGTCCGCCTTGGTGTAATGGCAGCACGACAGCCTTTGGAGCTGTTAGGTCCAGGTTCGAGTCCTGGAGGCGGAGCGACGTCTCCGACCCGACCTCTGTCTCTAACCCGCCGGGAGAATCATGACCGATCAGAATCTCGCCATCGTCGTCCTCGCCGCCGGCCAGGGCACGCGGATGAAGTCCGCCACTCCCAAGCTGTTGCACCCGCTCGGCGGCCTGCCGATCGTCGGGCACGTGCTGGCGACCGCCCGAGAGCTCGACGCCGCCACCGTGGTCGCCGTCGTGCGCCACGAGCGCGACCGGCTCGCCGAGGTGATCGAGGCAGACCTGCCCGAGGCGGTCATCGTCGACCAGGACGAGGTGCCGGGCACCGGCCGGGCGGTCGAGCAGGCCGTCGCCGCGCTGCCGGAGGGCTTCGCGGGCGACGTGCTCGTGGTCAACGGCGACGTGCCGCTGCTCGACGCCGAGACGCTGCGCGGCCTGGTCGCGGCGCACCGCGCGGGCGGGGCGGCGGCGACCATCCTGTCGTCGTTCCCGGCCGACGCCACCGGCTACGGCCGCATCGTGCGCACGCCGGAGGGCCACCTCGACCGGATCGTGGAGCACAAGGACGCCACCGAGGCCGAGCGCGCCATCGGCGAGATCAACGCCGGCATCTACGTCTTCGGCGCAGCGGCGCTGCGCGACATGCTCGCCAACGTGACCACCGACAACGCCCAGGGCGAGAAGTACATCACCGACGTCATCGGGCTGCTGCGGGAGGCCGGCTTCGACGTCGACGCGCTCCCGGTCTCCGAGTCGTGGCTGGTGGAGGGCATCAACGACCGCGCCCAGCTCAGCGAGGCGGCCGCCCGGCTCAACGCGCTCGTCGTGCGCACCTGGCAGCTCGCCGGCGTCACCGTGCAGGACCCGGCGACCACCTGGATCGACGTGAAGGTCGTCCTGGAGCCCGACGTCACCATCCTCCCCGGCACCCAGCTCCGCGGCGCGACCGTCGTGCGCACCGGCGCCGAGATCGGTCCGGACACCACGCTGGTCGACACCGAGGTCGGCGCCGGCGCCACCGTCAAGCGCACCGACGCCACCCTCGCGGTGATCGGCGACGGCGCGACGGTCGGGCCGTTCTCGTACCTCCGCCCCGGCACGATCCTCGGCGCGAACGGCAAGATCGGCACGTTCTCCGAGACCAAGAACGCGGTCATCGGCGCCGGTACCAAGCTGGCCCACTTCAACTACGTCGGCGACGCCGAGGTGGGGGAGAAGGGCAACCTCGGCGCGGGCGTCATCACCGCCAACTACGACGGGGTGAACAAGCACCGCACGACCATCGGCTCGCATGTGCGGATCAGCACGAACACGGTGCTCGTCGCGCCCGTTAGGATGGGTGACGGAGCGTACACCGGTGCGGGAACGGTCGTCCGGAAGGACGTTCCAGCTGGGGCGCTCGCCATCACTGTCGCGCCACAGCGCAACATCGAAGGCTGGGTCGCGGAGAAGCGGCCGGGCACCGAAGCCGCGCGCGCCGCTGAACAGAGCGGGGCAGCGCAAGAGAGCGGAGAGTAAGTGTCAGGGATCACTGCCAGCGGCCAGAAACGACTCGTTCTGATCTCGGGGCGTGCGCATCCCGAGCTCGCTGAGCAGATCGCCGAGCACCTCGGCAGTGAGCTGGTGCCCACCGACTCCCGCACCTTCGCGAACGGCGAGATCTACGCGCGCTTCGACGAGAGCGTGCGCGGGTCGGACGCCTTCGTGATCCAGTCGCACACTTCCCCGATCAACGAGTGGCTCATGGAGCAGCTCATCATGGTGGACGCGCTGAAGCGCGCCTCCGCCAAGCGCATCACCGTCGTCGCGCCCTTCTACCCGTACGCCCGCCAGGACAAGAAGGGCCGCGGCCGCGAGCCGATCTCGGCCCGCCTGGTCGCGGATCTGTTCAAGGCCGCCGGAGCCGATCGGATCATGTCGATCGACCTGCACGCCGCCCAGATCCAGGGCTTCTTCGACGGCCCGGTCGACCACCTGTTCGCCATGCCCGTGCTCCTGGAGCACATGCAGCGCGAGCTCGACCCGTCGACGCTGACGGTCGTCTCGCCCGACATGGGCCGGGTGCGCGTCGCCGACATCTGGAGCGACAAGCTCGGAGTGCCGCTGGCGATCATCCACAAGCGCCGCGACCCGCTGGTGCCGAACCAGGTCTCGGTGCACGAGATCGTCGGCGAGGTGAGCGGCCGCGTCTGCCTCCTGGTCGACGACCTGATCGACACCGGCCGCACGATCGTGAAGGCCGCGGAGGCGTTGAAGGCCGCCGGCGCGATCGGCGTCGTGGTCGCGGCGACCCACGCCGTGTTCAGCGACCCGGCCGTCGAGCTGCTGCAGTCGGAGGCCATCGACTCGGTCGTGGTCACCGACACGCTGCCGCTGCCGCAGCACAAGCGCTGGGAGGGCCTCACTGTGCTGCCGATCGCGCCGCTGCTGGCGAACGCGATCCGCGAGGTCTTCACCGACGGCTCGGTGACCTCCATGTTCGACGGCGCCGCCTGAGTTCCCACCCTCGAAGGGCACGTAAACGCCCCTGAAACACGCGCGGGTTTTAGGGGCGTTTACGTGCCCTTCGGCGTTCAGGGGAGAGCGTGTGGGGCGGAGGGGATGAGGCCGAGAGGGGCGACGAAGGTCGGGTCGCCCTCGGTGTTCAGCGCGTAGCACTGCCAGCCCGGGCCGGCGGGCGCGAACAGCTCGAAGCGGGCCGACGAGCTCACCGCGTCCGGCTGGTAGTGCCGGGCGTAGACGTCGCACGTGTAGTTCGCGGTGTCGGTCTGGATGCTGATCGTCAGCATGATGCCGGGGAGCAGCAGCGCCGTGAGCGCCACGACCACGAACACGCGCGTCGCGATGGTCCGCCTCCGCCCGCGCAGCGGACGGTCCGACGGGTCGTACTCCGCCAGCTCCGGATACTCCTCGAACGTCACGCCTACGAGTCTGCCTCGCCCGACGCCCCGCAGTACAGAAAGTGCCCCGAATCGTGATGATTCGGAGCACTTTCCTCAGTGACGCCGGGACCTAGTGCGAGGAGCCCTCGGTCTCGATCTCGGTGCGGTCGCCCGACCACAGCGTGTGGAAGGTGCCCACCTTGTCGACGCGCTTGTAGGTGTGCGCGCCGAAGAAGTCGCGCTGGCCCTGCACGAGCGCGGCCGGGAGGTGGGTGGAGGCGAGCGAGTCGTAGTACGACAGCGCCGAGCCGAAGCCGGGCACCGGGACACCGGAGAGCGCGGCGGTGGCGACGATGCGGCGCCAGGCGGCCTCGCCCTCGCGGACGGCATCGGCGAAGTACGGCGCCTCCAGCAGGGTGGCGATGTCGGGGTTCTCGTCGTACGCGTCCGCGATGCGGTTGAGGAACTGGGCGCGGATGATGCAGCCGCCGCGCCAGATCTTGGCGATCTTGTCCTTGTTGATGTTCCAGCCGTACTTCTCGGCGCCGGCGATGATCGCGTCGAAGCCCTGCGCGTACGCGACGACCTTGGAGGCGTAGAGCGCCTTCGACACGTCGTCGGCGAACGCGGCCACGTCGGCAGCCTTCTGCACCTCGGGGCGCGACTGGATGGTCGCCTGCACGGCGGCGCGCTGCGCGGGCTTGGAGGACACGGCGCGGGCGAACACGGCCTCGGCGATGCCGCCGACCGGGACGCCCAGGTCGAGCGCGTTCTGCACGGTCCAGACGCCGGTGCCCTTCGAGCCGGCCTGGTCGAGGACGATGTCCACGAACGGGCGGCCGGTCTCGGCGTCCACCTGGCGGAGCACCTCGGCGGTGATCTCGATCAGGTACGACTCCAGGTAGCCCTTGTTCCACTCGGAGAACACGTCAGCGATCTGCGCGGGCTCCAGGCCGCCGACCGTGCGGAGCAGGTCGTAGGCCTCGGCGATGAGCTGCATGTCCGCGTACTCGATGCCGTTGTGGATCATCTTCACGAAGTGCCCGGCGCCGTCGGTGCCGACGTGGGTCACGCACGGCTCGCCCTCGGCGACCGCGGCGATGGACGCGAGGATCGGGCCCAGGGTCTCGTACGACTCGGCCGAGCCGCCCGGCATGATCGAGGGGCCGTTGAGGGCGCCCTCCTCGCCGCCGGAGATGCCGGCGCCGACGAAGTGGATGCCGGTCGGCGCGATGCGCTTCTCGCGCTCGATGGTGTCGTGGAAGTTCGCGTTGCCGCCGTCGACGATGATGTCGCCCGGCTCGAACCGCTCCACGAGCTGGTCGATGACGGCGTCCGTGCCGCGGCCGGCCTGGACCATGATGATCGCGGTGCGCGGCTTGCTGAGCGACGCGACGAAGTCGTCGATCTGCTCGGAGGAGACGAACCCGGCCTCGGGGTGGGCGTCCACCAACTCCTCGGTGCGGGCGTAGGTCCGGTTGAAGACGGCGACGGTGTTGCCCTCGCGCGACGCGAGGTTGCGGGCCAGGTTCGACCCCATCACAGCCAGACCGACGACTCCGATGTTGGCCGGTGCGTGGTTCTCGGGCACGGAGGACTCCTTCGTTGAGATGGTTTGCGTCCAGCGTAGCCGTCCGGCCACGCTGTGATCCGTTGTGTGACGAGCCTCTCAGCCCAGCCGGAACGTCGCCCGCGGGATGTCATCCACCAGCCGGTGCGCGAGGGCGAACGCGTCCTCCTCGGCGAGCTGGTGCGTGACGACGAGGGACGCCAGGAAGGAGGCGTCCACCCGGCGTGACATGTCGTGCCGCGCGGGGATCGAGCAGAAGGCCCGGGTGTCGTCGATGAACCCGCTGGTCTTGGTGAAGCCCGCGCTGTCGGTGATCGCCCTCCGGTAGCGGAGGATCGCCGCCGGGGTGTCCAGGAACCACCACGGCGCGCCCGCGTACACCGACGGGTAGAACCCGGCGAGCGGCGCGATCTCTCGCGAGAAGGTGGTCTCGTCCACAGTGAACAGCACCAGCCGGAAGGTCGGGTTCGTGCCGAAGTCGCGCAGGATCGGCGTGAGCGGCTCGGTGAAGGAGCCGACCGCGGGGAGGTCGTGCCCGGTGTCCGGCCCGTACGCGTCGAAGGTCGGCCGGTGGTGGTTGCGGTGCACGCCGGGGTGGAGCTGCATGACCAAGCCGTCGTCGGCCGCCATCTCGGCCAGCCGGTAGAGCATATTGCGGCGGTACGCGACCGCCTCCGCTGCGGTGAGGGAGCCGTCGAGGGCCGCTCGGTGGATGCGGGAGGCCTCCGCCTCGTCCAGCGGCTCGCTGCCCGTGTCGATCACGCCGGTGTCGGTGGCGGTGCCGCCCGCGGCGGCGAACGCGGCCCGGCGGACGCGGAGCGCCTCCAGCAGCCCCGCGTAGCTCGACGTGTCGACGTCGGCGCGGGTGGCCAGGCGGTCGAGTCGACCGGCCCAGCCCGGCTCGTCCGGATGCATGTACCGGTCGGCGCGGAAGGTCGGGACGACCCGTCCAGTGAAGGTCGGGTCCGCGGCGAGGCGCACGTGCGCCTCAAGATCATCCGCCGGATCGTCCGTGGTCGCGAGCACCGCGATCCGGAACCGGTCGAACAGGGCGCGCGGGCGGAACTCCGGCGACGCCAGGGTGGCGGCCAGCTGGTCGTACAGCGCGTCGGCGTTCTGCGCGGACGGCTGCTCGGTGAGCCCGAACACCTCGCTGAACTCGGACTCGAACCAGAACCGCACCGGGGTGCCGAGGAAGACGTCCCAGTGCTCGCAGAGGGTGCGCCAGATCGCGCGGCCGGAGGCGGGGAGGGTACGCCGTCGCGGGCGAGCCCGAGGTCGCCGAGCGGGACGCCCACCGCATGCAGCATCCGCGTCACGTAGTGGTCGGGCGTGATCAGCAGCGCCGCCGGGTCGGGGAAGGGCTCGTCGTCGGCCAGCATCGCCGCCGGCACGTGGCCGTGCGGGGAGTAGATCGGCGCGTCGGCGACGGCGGCGTGCAGCCGCCTGGCCAGGTCCCGCTCGGCGGGGTCGGCGGGGAAGAGTCGGTCGGGGTGCGGGGCGAGCGCGGTCATCCGCGTCCTTTCGTCGTGCGGTGCGAAGCGGGCGCGGGCCCGGTGGAGGCCCGGACCGTGAGGTGCGTGGGGAGCGTCGCGGCCTGCCTGCTGACCGGAGCGGCGCTCTCGTCCAGCCGGGCGAGCAGCATGGCGACCGCGGTGCGGCCGGCCTGCTCGATCGGCGCGGTCAGGGTGGTCAGCGGCGGGTTGCAGAAGTCGGCGCCGAAGATGTCGTCGCAGCCGACGAGCGAGACGTCGCCGGGCACGTCGACGCCGCGCTCGCGGAAGCGGGCCAGCATCCCGATCGCCAGGAGGTCGTTGAAGGCGACGCACGCCGTGGCTCCGGCGTGCAGCACCGCGTCCGCCGCCGCCGCCCCCGCGTACTGGCGCGGCGCGAACGGGCCGACCCGGAGGGTCTCCACGTCGTAGCGCTCCGCCGCGTGCACGAGCGCGCGCCAGCGGCGCTCGTTCGACCAGGAGGTCTCCGGGCCCGAGGCGTAGACGATCGAGCGGTGGCCGAGCGACGCCAGGTGCCCGACCGCCTGCTCGACGCCGTTGGGGGTGTCGATGAAGACGTTCGCGACCCCGCGGGTCTGCCGATTGATCGCCACGACCGGCATCTCGGCCGCGAGCGCCGTCAGCCGCCGGTCGGTCAGGCGGGAGGCCGCGAGGATCGCGCCGTCGAACGACGGCCGCAGCTTGTGCAGCATCCCGTCCTCCAGCTCGTCGGACTCCTCCGTGTCGACCAGGAGCTGCGTGTAGCCGGCGGCCTTGAGCTGCTGCTGCGTGCCCCGGATGATGCCGAAGTAGAACGGGTTCGTGACGTCGGAGACCAGCACCGCGATGCACCGGGTCCGGCCGCTGGTGAGGGCCCTGGCCTGCGAGTTCGGGATGTAGTTGAGGTCACGGGCGGCCCGCTCGATGCGCTCGCGGGTGATCGCGTTGACGCGGCCCGGATTGGCGAGCGCACGGGAGGCGGTCGAGGTGGCGACACCGCTGGCGGCGGCCACGTCCGCGAGGGTGGCCGGGCGGTCCGTGCCGTCGGGATACCCGCGAAGCTGAGGGCTCATGCGCCCATCACAGCACACGATGGCAATTTTTGGCAATCGGTTGCAGTGCGATTGCCGGACTGCCTAGGCTCGGCGGCAGTCCCGCGGTGCGCACCTCGTCCGGGGGACAGATCCACCAGATCAACCGTCCTCAAAGGAGAGTCACGTATGAGATCACGTTTCGCGCTCGGCGCGGTCGCCGGCCTGGCCGCCATCGGCCTCGCCCTCACCGGATGCTCGTCCTCCGGCGGCGGATCGAACCCCAGCTCCACGGCCGTCGACGGGAAAGGGCGCACCCTCACCGTCTACACCGGGGTGAGCGGGCTCTATCCGCAGCAGCAGAAGGAGTGGTTCTCGGAGCTCCAGGCCCAGTTCAAGAAGGAGACCGGGGCGACCCTGGCCTTCGACACCTTCGCCAGCTCCAACGACGAGCTCACCAGGATCCAGACCTCGGTCGTCTCCGGGCAGGGCCCGGACGTCTACGCCCTCGGCACCACCTTCACGCCGACCGCCTACGCGACGGGCGCGTTCGTCAAGCTCACCGACGCCGACTGGGCCAAGGTCGGCGGCCGCGACCGCTTCGTCCCCGCCTCGCTCGGGATGTCGGGGCCGGACGCCAAGAACCAGATCGCGGTGCCGCTCGCGCAGCGCCCGTTCGTGATGGCGTACAACAAGGACCTCTTGAAGGCCGCGGGCATCGACAAGCCGGCCACCACCTGGGACGACTTCGCGAGCCAGGCCAAGAAGCTCACCACCGGCGGCACGTACGGTGTCGCGGTCGGCTACGCCGACAACTACGACCCGTGGAAGTTCATCTGGGCGATGTCCCAGCAGGGCGGCAACCCGATCCTCGACCTGAAGACGAACAAGGCGCGCCTCGACGACCCGATCACCCAGAAGGCGTACGAGACCTACTTCGGCTGGCTCACCGAGCAGAAGGCTGTCGACCCCGCCGCGGTCGGCTGGAAGAACCCGCAGGCCGTCGCCGCGTTCGCGGCGGGCAAGGCCGCGTACCTGCCGATGGTGTCGGCCAGCTCGATGGAGGCTCTGGACAGCTCCGCCGTCGCCGGCAAGTACGCCTACGCGCTGATGCCGACCGTGACGCCGGGCAAGACGTCCAACCCGTCCGGCGGCAAGGCGGCGGCGAGCATCGTCTCGGGTGACAACCTCGTGGTCGCCTCGTACTCGAAGAACCAGGACCTGGCCTTCGCCTACATCAACATGGTGACCCGCGCCGACATGCAGACCAAGGAGTTCAAGCTCCTCGGCGACCTGCCGTCGAACGCGAAGGCCGCCGACGACCTGCAGAAGTCCACCCCGATCATCGCGCCGATCGTCGACGCGATCGGCAAGTCCGTGGCGACGCCGTTCAGCGGCGCCTGGGGCGACACCCAGCTCGCGCTGACCAACGTGGTGGTGCAGTCGATCCCGAACCTGTCGAGCGGGTCGGTCAGCAGCTCCCAGCTGTCGCAGTTGCTGAAGACAGCGCAGTCGACGGCGCAGGGCTCGCTGGACAAGGCGAAGAAGTAGCGGGCCGATCATGTCCACCGACACTGCGGCCCCGGCCGCGACCGCCCGTCCGGCCGCGGAGGCCACCCCTCCGCGGGCGGGCGGGGCGCCCCGCCGGGGCCGCCGCACCGTGCAGCAGCGCAACCGGCCGCTCTGGATGCTGCTGCCCGGCGGCGTCCTCATGCTGCTGGTCATCATCGTCCCGTTCGTGTTCGCGATCGTCATCTCGACGCTCGACCTCGACATGTACACGCTGCGCGACTGGGTCTCCGCCCCGTTCATCGGGCTCGGGAACTACATCGAGGCGATCACCTCCTCCTCGCTGCTGCAGTCGATCTGGATCAGCGTCTCCTTCGCCGTCATCGCGGCCGTCGTGACCCTGCCGATCGGCGTAGCCGCAGCGCTGGCGACGCAGAACGCGTTCCGGGGCCGGGCGCTGGTGCGCTCGCTGTTCCTGGTGCCGTACGTGCTGCCCGGCTTCGTCGTCGGCACGTTCTGGCACACCATGCTGCAGCCGCACGGGATCGTGGACACCGTCCTCGGCGACCTCGGCATCCACACCGGGCTCTGGCTCAACGGACCGCTCAGCTACTGGACGCTGATCGGCGTGCAGATCTGGTCGTCCTGGCCGTTCTTCTACCTGCTGGTGCTCGCCGGCCTGCAGTCGGTCGAGAACGAGGTCCACGAGGCCGCGGCGCTCGACGGCGCCGGCTGGTGGGCGAAGCTGCGCTACGTGATCCTGCCGCACCTGCGCGGGCCGATCGCGCTGGCGCTGATCATCTCCCTGCTGCACAACATCAACGGCTTCACGCTGCCGTTCGTGCTCTTCGGGGTGCCGGCTCCCGCGGACGTGAACGTCCTCCCCGTGCTGACCTACGTGACCAGCTTCCAGAGCTTCCGCTTCGGGCTGAGCGCGGCGATGGCGGTGTTCTCGCTGATCCTCATCGCGATCCCGCTGTTCATCTACTTGAAGGCGGTCCGCCTCGACACCGGCGACGACCGGAAGGAGAAGACGGCATGACCGCCTCCGCAACCACTGTCCGGCCAGCGCGCCGCCGCGGCACGGGAGACGTCTACCGGCTGCTGCCGCGTCCGCTGCAGGCGGTCATCATCGCCCTCCTGCTCTGCGTCGCCCTGCTGCCGATCGTGTACGTGCTGCTGTCGTCGGTGAACTCCGACATCGGGGTCGCGAGCGGCGAGTTCTTCCCGAGCTCGTTCAACCCCGACAACTACATCAAGGTGTGGTCGACGGTCGCGCTCGGCAACGGGCTGATGAACAGCGTGATCGTCGCCGGAGGCGTCGCGATCGTGTGCGCGTTCCTCGCGGTGGCGACCGCGTACGTGCTGGTGCGGTTCTCGTTCCGCGGCCGGCTGACGTTCCTGCGCAGCCTGCTCGGCCTCCAGTCGATCCCCGGCACGCTCATGCTGCTGCCGGTGTTCGTCCTGTTCTCCTCGGCGTCCAGCGCCCTCGGCATCCCGATCATCGGCACGCGGTGGTCGCTGTTCGTCACCTACCTGACGTTCGCACTGCCGTTCTCGACCTGGGTCATGGTGACCTACCTGCGCGGGCTGCCGCGCGAGCTGGAGGAGGCCGCGCGCATCGACGGCGCGTCGTCGTGGCGCATCCTGACCAGGATCGTGCTGCCGCTGAGCTGGCCGGGCGTGGTCGTCTCCGGCATCTTCGCGTTCCTGCTCGGCTGGAACGACGTGCTGTTCGCCTCGGTGATGACCAACCCGGACACGCGCACGGCGGCCGTCGCGCTCCAGGTGTTCACCGTGGCGCAGGAGGGTGGAGCCCTGCCGCTCTACGGGCAGATGATGGCGGCGTCGCTGATCTGCGCGGTGCCGGTCGTCGCCCTGTACCTGGTGTTCCAGCGCTACCTCGTCGGCGGGCTGACCGCGGGCGGGGTTAAGTGAAGAAGAGGACGAAAGAGTGAGTGAGAGAGAGTGACTGAGACAATCCGACCCACCTGGGCGCTATCCGGCTTCGGCGACGAGATCGACCCCGACCCTGCCGTGCAGATCGCGGTCCTGCAGGCGCTGGGCGCCAACCACATCGAGGTGCGCAGCGCGTGGGGCGTCAACATCGTCGACCTCGATGACGAGCAGCTCGACCGGCTCGCGGGCATCCTCGCCGAGCGCGGGATGCGCGTCTCGGCGATCGCGTCGCCGATCGGCAAGGTCGACGTGGCGCTGCCCGTCGAGCACGAGGTCGAGCGGCTGGGGCGCGCGATCGCCGCGGCCACGCGCCTCGACGCGCGCTACATCCGGCTGTTCTCCTTCTACCGCGCGGAGGGCGTTCCGGTGGAGGACATCCGCGACGCCGTGCTGACGCGCATGCGGGCGCTCGCCGACGCGGCCGAGGCCGCCGGCGTGGTGCTGCTGCACGAGAACGAGAAGGACATCTACGGCGACACCCCCGAGCGCTGCCTCGACATCGTGGAGTCGGTCGGGTCGCCCGCGCTGAAGCTGGCGTGGGACAGCGCCAACTTCGTCCAGGTCGGCGTGCCCGGCCCGTTCACCGACGGCTACGCGCTGCTGCGCCCGCACCTGGAGTACCTGCAGGTGAAGGACGCGCTGGCGGGAACGGGCGAAGTCACGCCGGCAGGGGAGGGCGACGGCCAGCTGCTGGAGACCCTCACCGCGCTGCGCGACGACGGCTACACCGGCTTCGCCTCGCTGGAGCCCCACCTCACCGACGTCAACGCTCTCGGCGGCTTCTCGGGACCGGCGGCGTTCGGCGTCGCCGGCCGCGCCCTCCGCCGCCTCACCGACCAGATCGGAGTCACCCTCGCATGAGCACGGAACCCACCACCTTGAACGTGGCCATCGTCGGCTGCGGCATCATCGGGCTGAACCACGCCCGAGCCATCCTCCGGCATCCCGGGCTGGCGCTGTCGGCGCTGGTCGACGCGATCCCGGCGGCCGCGACGGCGCTCGCCGACCAGCTCGTCTCCGAGTACGGCGCCGGCCGCGTCGCCGAGTTCGCCTCGCTGACCGACGCGCTCGCCGGAGCGCCGGTGGACGTGGTCGTCATCTGCACGCCGAGCGGCCTGCACGTCGTCCTCGCGGAGGAGGCGCTCGCCGCCGGTAAGCACGTCGTGATCGAGAAACCGCTCGACGTCTCGCTGCCCCGCGCCCGCGAGATCCTGGCGTTGTCGCAGCGCGCCGAGCAGGACGGCCTGGTCGTCTCGGTGATCAGCCAGCACCGGTTCGACCCCGCCTCCCGGGTCGTCGCCGAGGCCGCCCACTCCGGCGCCTTCGGCCGGCTCACGAGCGGGCTCGCCTCCGTCGCCTGGTGGCGCAGCCAGGAGTACTACGACTCCGGGCAGTGGCGCGGCACCTGGGAGCTCGACGGCGGGGGAGCGGTGATGAACCAGGGCGTCCACACCGTCGACCTGCTCGTCTGGTTCCTCGGCCGGCCGGTCGAGATCGACGCGCGCACCGCCCTCCTCGCCCACGAGCGCGTGGAGGTCGAGGACATCGCCGTGGCGACGATCCGCTTCGAGTCGGGAGCGCTCGCGGTGCTGCACGCGACGACCGCCGCCTACCCCGGCCTCTCGGTGCGCCTGCAGGTGCACGGCGACCGCGGCTCGGCGATCATCGACGACGACCAGCTCGAATACTTCGGCACGGCCGACACCGACGGCAACCGCGCCGCGGACCTCGTGCCGGCGAGCGACCTGCGCGGCGGCGACCGCGGCCCCGACCAGTTCGTGATCGGGCACTTCCGCCAGTACGACGACATCGTGGACGCGATCCACGGGCACCGTGCGCCCGGGGTCACCGTCGCGGACGCGTTCCTCTCGCTCGCGGTCGTCCGTTCCGTGTACCTGTCGGCCACGCTCGGCCGCCCCGTGCTGCTGGACGACGTGCTGGACGGCTCGCTCGACGACGTCGAGGTCACGACGGGGGTGCGCGCATGAAGTTCTCCGTCTTCACCGCCTCCACACCGGACTGGACGCCCGAGGAGGCCGCGCGCACCATCGCGGCGCAAGGCTGGGACGGCATCGAGTGGCGCGTGGTCGACCAGCAACCGGCCGGCGAGCCGGGCTTCTGGGCGGGCAACCGTGCGACCTGGCCGCTGACCGGGCTGGAGGAGTCTCTTCCCGAGATCGCCCGCCTGACTCGGGAGGCCGGGCTGGAGTTCTCCGGCATCGGCGGCTACGCGGGCTGCGGCGACCACGCGAACGTCGACCGGATGCTCGCCGCGACCGCCGAGCTCGGCGCGCGCCAGGTGCGCGTCACCATGCCGCGCTCCGACCTCGGCGACTACCGCGAGTTGTTCGCCGCTGCGCGCCAGGACATGGAGCGCGCGGCCTCGGTCGCCTCGTCGCTCGGCGTGAAGGCCCTGGTGGAGCTGCACCACGAGACCATCACGCCGTCGGCCTCCGCCGCCCTCCGGCTGCTCGACGGGCTCGACCCGGAGGCGGTCGGCGTCATCCACGACCTCGGCAACCTGCTGATCGAGGGCCAGGAGCGCACGCTCTCCGCCCTCCAGCTCCTCGGCCCGTACCTCGCGCACGTGCACGTCAAGAACGTGCAGTGGCTGCGGGGCGAGCCGGAGGCGGACGGCACCGTGCGCTGGCGGCACGACTGGGCGCCGCTGCGCGAGGGCGTGGGAGACGTTGACGCCTACTTCCGCGCGCTGCACGAGTTCGGCTATGACGGGTGGGTGACCTGCGAGGACTTCTCCACCGCGGTTCCGCTCGAGGAGCGTACCCGTGGCAATCTGGCCTACCTCCGGGACGTGGAGGCGCGCACGCGCAGCGCGGTGCCGGCATGACCCAGCCCCACCCGGCCGACGTGGCCCCATCCATCGCCTCGGCCCGTCAGGTGCGCCACCCCGTGCGGGTGGCGCACCTCGGGCTGGGCGCGTTCCACCGCGCGCACCAGGCCTGGTACACGCAGCGGGCCAACGAGGCCGTGGAGGGAGAGGGTTGGGGCATCGCCGCCTTCACCGGCCGCAGCCCCGACGCCGCGCGGGTGCTCGCCGCCCAGGACGCGGTCTACACGCTCATCGAGCGCGGCCCGGACGGCGACGCCGCGACCATCGTGGAGGCGCTGAGCAGCGTCCACGACGGCGCCGACACGGCAGCGTGGCGTCGCGTCCTCGCCGATCCCGCGGTCGGCGTACTGACGCTCACCGTGACGGAGGCCGGCTACCGCCCGGGTTCGTCGGCCCCGGCGCGCGTTCTCGACGGCCTGCGGGCGCGGTTCGAGGCGGGCGCGGGCGGCATCGCCGTCGTGAGCTGCGACAACCTCCCGGACAACGGCGCCGTCATCCGGGACGCGGTGCTCGCCCTCGCCGAGCCCGGCTCCGCCCTGGACGCCTGGATCCGCGCCGAGGTCTCCTTCGTCTCCTCGATGGTCGACCGCATCACGCCCGCCACCACCGACGCCGACCGGGAGGCCGCGCGGCGGCTCACCGGCCTCGCGGACGCCGCGCCCGTGGTCACCGAGCCGTTCGCGGAGTGGGTGCTCGCGGGCGACTTCCCTGCGGGCCGCCCGGCCTGGGAGGCCGCCGGTGCGCGGTTCGTGGACGACATCGCCCCGTACGAGCGCCGCAAGCTCTGGCTCCTCAACGCCGGGCACTCGCTGCTCGCGTATCACGGCCTCGCCGCCGGGCTCAGCACGGTCGCCGAGGCGGTCGCCGATCCCGCGCTCTCCGCCGAGCTGGAGCGGCTCTGGAGCGAGCAGCGCACCGAGCTGCCCTTCGACGCCGACACCGTCGACGACGCGCTCGCCGCCCTGCGCGCGCGCTTCGGCAACGCGCGCATCGAGCACCGCCTGGCGCAGATCGCGTCGGACGGCTCGCAGAAGCTCGGCCCGCGCATCCTCGACCCGCTGCGCGCCCGGCTCGCCGCCGGACGCGAGCCCGGTGCGGCCCAGCTGGGCGTGCTCGCGGCGTGGAGCCGCCACCTCGCCGGACCGGACGTCCGCGACCCGGGAGCCGCCGACCTGGTCGCCGCCCTGCGCGACGCGCGCAGCCCCCGCGACCGCGCCGCCGCCGTGCTGGCCGCGCTCGCCCCCGACCTCACCGACCTGACCGAACCGCTCGCAGAGCGCATCGCCGCGAGCGAGCCAGCCACGCACCAAGGAGCACACGCATGAGAATCACCGCTGCAGACGTCCTGGTCTCCAGCCCCGGCCGCAACTTCGTGACCCTGCGGATCACGACCGAGGACGGCTACACGGGTCTCGGCGACGCGACCCTGAACGGGCGCGAGCTCGCGGTCGCCGCCTATCTGAGCGAGCACGTCGTGCCGCTGCTGATCGGGCGGGACGCGCACGCGATCGAGGACACCTGGCAGTACCTGTACCGCGGCGCGTACTGGCGGCGGGGACCGGTGACGATGGCCTCCATCGCCGCGGTCGACACGGCGCTCTGGGACATCAAGGCCAAGGTCGCCGGCCTCCCGCTCTACCAGTTGCTCGGCGGGCGCAGCCGTGAGGGTCTGCTCGTCTACGGCCACGCCTCCGGCGCCGAGCTGCCCGAGCTGTTCGACTCGATCAACGAGCACCTGGAGGAGGGCTACCGCGCCGTGCGCGTGCAGACCGGCATCCCCGGGCTGCCGTCGGTGTACGGCGTCGCGTCGAGCAAGAACGCCGCCGCGGGAGCCGGGACCGGCTCCGACGCCCGCTACGACTACGAGCCGGCGCGGCGCAGCGCCGTGCCGGTGGAGGAGTCCTGGGACACCCGCGCGTACCTCCGGCACGCGCCGACCGTGTTCGAGGCGGTCCGGAACGAGTTCGGTCCGGAGCTGCCGCTGCTGCACGACGCGCACCACCGGCTGACGCCCATCCAGGCAGCGAAGCTCGGCAAGTCGCTGGAGCCCTACGACCTGTTCTGGCTGGAGGACGTCACCCCGGCGGAGAACCAGGCTGTGCTGCGCCGCGTCCGCGAGCACACCACGACGCCGCTGGCGATCGGCGAGGTGTTCAACACCATCTGGGACTACCGGGAGCTGTTCGAGGAGCAGCTGATCGACTACGTGCGCTCGCCAGTCACCCACGCGGGCGGCATCACCGGGCTGCGGCGCATCTTCGACTACGCCGCCGTCTACCAGATCAAGTCCGGCGTCCACGGCCCCACGGACGTGTCCCCTGTCGGCCTGGCCGCAGCCATCCACCTCGGCATCGCGATCCCGAACTTCGGCATCCAGGAGTACATGAAGCACAGCCCGGCGACCCACGAGGTCTTCCGGACCACCTACACGTTCGAGGACGGCATGCTGAAGCCCGGCGACCAGCCCGGCATCGGCGTCGACTACGACGACCTCGTCGCCGACTCCTTCCCCTACGAGCCCGCCTACCTCCCCGTCAACCGCCTCCTGGACGGCTCCATGCACGACTGGTAACCCCCCAAGAATTCCGGAGTCGTGTACGCCGCGCACCGGCGTGTCGCGTACACAACTCCGGAACGGATGGCTGGGGGAGAATCGCAGGAGAGGAAGGAGTGCGCGTGGGCGTGAGGGTCGTGGTGATGGGCGTGTCCGGGTCGGGCAAGTCGACGGTCGGGAGACTCGTCGCCGACGGGCTCGGCGCGGGGTTCGTGGACGGCGACGACCTCCACCCGGCCGCGAACGTCGCCAAGATGAGCCAGGGCATCCCGCTGACCGACGACGACCGCGAGCCCTGGCTGCGCGCGGTCGGGCGCACGCTCGCGGACGCCGGCCCGGCCGGGATGGTCGTCGCGTGCTCGGCGCTGAAGCGCACGTACCGCGACCTGATCCGGTCGGAGGCGCCCGGCACGTACTTCGCGGAGCTGGACGGCGACCGCGCCCTGCTCGCCGAGCGGATGATCCGGCCCGGGCACTTCATGCCGGCCTCCCTGCTCGACTCGCAGCTCGCGACCCTGGAGCCGCTCCAGCCCGGGGAGGACGGCGTGCGGCTCGACGTCGCCGAACCCCCGGAGGACCTCGTGACCGCGATCGTGGACGACGTGCGCTCGGCTGTCGGGTAGACTGGGCAACTGAACTTCGGCGAGGGATGCGTTCGCGCATCCGTTATCGACGCGGTGGAGCAGGCTACGCAGTCTTTCCTCGCGCACCTCGATGCGTTCGAGTCGACACCCCCATACTGCGAGCCCTCCGGCTCGCCTGACAGCCGGCCCCGCCGGCGAGGAGACATCATGGCTGACGAGTCCAACAAGGTCGTCGCGGAGATCCGCGACAGCTTCGGCAAGGGCGCTGCCCGCAAGATCCGCGCGAAGGGACTGATCCCCGCGGTCATCTACGGCCACGGAACCGACCCGGTGCACGTCACGGTCCCGGCCCACCAGGTCGGCCTGCTGCTCCGCAAGGCCAACGCCATCCTGGACCTCGACATCGACGGCACGAGCCAGCTCACCCTGGTGAAGGACGTCCAGAAGGACCCGGTGCTCCAGATCATCGAGCACCTCGACCTCATCATCGTCCGCCGCGGCGAGAAGGTGACCGTCGAGGTCCCCGTGCACGTCGAGGGCGAGCCGTTCTCCGGCACCATCGCGGTGCTCGACATCCCGACCATCAAGCTCGAGGTCGAGGCCACCCACATCCCCGAGCGCATCGTCATCGACGTGACCGACGCCGAGGAGGGCACCCAGTACCACGCGAAGGACTTCGCCCTCCCGTCGGGCGCCGTGCTCGCCGAGGACGAGGACCTGCTCATCCTCAACGTCGTCGTCCCGGCCGCTGCGCGCGCCGACGAGGAGGAGGAAGCCGCTGCTGCCGAGGCCGCCGAGGAGGCTGCCGAGGTGGCCGCCGCCGAAGAGTCCGCGGAGTAATCACCCCCGATGGCCAGTCCTCTCTCTTCAGAGGGCCCCTGGCTCGTGGTCGGGCTCGGTAACCCCGGGCCCGGCTACGCGGCCACGCGTCACAACGTGGGGCAGCTGGTGCTGGACGAGCTCGCGTCGCGCGGCCGTCTCACCTTCAAGACCCACAAGACGAACGCCACGGTCGCCGAGGGGCGTCTCGCCCCCGGCGGCCCGCGGTTCATCCTGGCCAAGCCGAACACGTTCATGAACGTGTCCGGCGGCCCGGTGTCGCAGCTGCTGCGGTTCTACTCGCTCGACCCCGCGCACCTGATCGTGGTGCAGGACGAGCTGGACATCCCGTTCGACACCCTCAAGCTGAAGTTCGGCGGCGGCCACGGCGGCCACAACGGCGTGCGCGACGTCATCGCGGCGACCGGCACCGGCGACTTCACCCGGGTGCGCGTCGGCGTCGGGAGGCCGCCCGGCTCCCGTGCGGCCGCCGACCACGTGCTCGCCGGTTTCAGCGCGGAGGAGCGCAAGAACCTCCCGATCCTGGTCGGCGACGCCGCCGACGCGGTCGAGCGCATCGCCACCGACGGCCTCACCGCCGCCCAAAACCACTTCCACACCGAGCGCTGAGCGCCCCATCCGCCGAGGGGCACGTAAACGCCCCTAAACGCGGTTTTCGGGGCGTTTACGTGCCCCTCGGCGTCAGGCGTGCGGGGCGCTCGCGGCGATGGTGGCGGTGTAGACGATGAACGACAGGACCGGCGCGGCGGTCGCGACGGCGATGCCGACGACGCCGAACGCGCGACCGCGCTTGGTCGCGACCGCCACGATCCCCAGCACGAGCGCGAGGATGCCGAGCACCGTCCCGAAGATCAGCTGCGCCGCCGTCACGATCCCGATCGGAGCGAACGCGGCCATCTGCGCGGACGAGAGGTGCGACGAGCCGCCTGTCGAGGAGCTCGCGATACTGTGCGTGACCGGTCCCGCGATCATCCCGATGTACACCGAGGCCACCACCGACAGCACGAAGACGCCGAGCGCGATGCCCATCGAGAACGCGCCGAGCGTCCGCGGCCGCGGCGGGGCCGGCGGCGCGGCGTAGTACCCGGGCGGCCCGTAGACCGGCTGCGGTTGAAAGCTCATTGTGGTCCCCCTCCCCGGCGACTCACGCCGGACGTTCAGCCAGAGCGTAGCTGACGTGGGGCGGCGCCCCAGGGCGACACGGTACCGTCGCAGACCATGAAGTTGTATACGCGCGAGTGGGGCGCAGGAGACCGGTACGCGGTCCTCGTCCACGGCGTCATGTCGGACTCGCGCAATTGGCGTCGGGTCGGCCCCGTGCTCGCGGAGCGCGGCTACCACGTGGTCGCCGTCGACCTCCGCGGTCACGGCCACAGCCCCCGCACCGACGAGTACACCCCCGAGCTGATGGCGGAGGACATCGTCGACACCGTCCCGTACGCGCCTGAGCTCGTGATGGGCCACTCGCTGGGCGGTCTCACCGTGAGCCTCGCCGTCGACCGGCTGCACCCGGAGCGCGCGGTCTACATCGACCCCGCCTTCTCCTGCCCGGCCGCCAACTGGTTCCAGCGGATGCTGGCGCCGGCCTTCCTGAAGACGCTCGCCCGGCAGTCCGCCGCGCGCATCGCCAAGCGCAACCCGCGCTGGGACCCGGCCGACGTCGCGATCGAGGTCGAGACGTTCAAGTCGTTCGACCGCGCGGCCATCCCGGCCGTGCTCGTGCCGAGCGTGATGCGCGCGCCCGAGCGCATGGCGGTGCCGTCGCTGGTGATGCTGGCCGACAACTCCTACCTGGTGAAGCCGCACATCGCCGAGCGCCTTCGCGACACCGGCTTCGACGTGCGCGTGGTGAAGGGCAGCGGCCACGTCATCAACCGCGACGACCACGACGGGTTCATGGAGGCCCTCGAGGGCTGGATCTGACGCGGCTGGATCTGACGCGGCTCGATCTGACGCGGCTCGATCTGACGCGGCTAGCCTGAGCGGATGGAGCAGAGCACGGTCGTCGTGGCATCGACGCGGCAGGTGCTGGCCGTCGTCCCGCCCGCACCACTCGGGGACGCCGCGGAGTCCCGGCTCCGGAGGCTGCGCTCCCAGGCGGACCGGGACGACTTCACTGCCGCCCGCCTGCTCGCCGCGCACCTGCTTCGTGCGGCGCCGGCCGACCTGCGCCAGCGCTGCGAGGTCTGCGGCGGCGAGCACGGCCTCCCGTTCCCGGTCGCCGGCCGGCACGTGAGCTGGTCGCACGCCGCCGGCTGGGTGGCCGCCGGGACGTCGTCGTCGCGCCTGGGCGTGGATGTCGAGGCGGAGGGCGAGGTGAATCCCGCCGACGCGTTGACGCCGCCCGAACGCTCTGTCGTGGCTGCGGCCGCGGACCCGGGGCGCGCCTTCCGGCTGGCGTGGACCGCGAAGGAGGCCTGCGTGAAGGCGGGGGTCGCGCACCTGGACGGGTTCGCCGCTCTGGAGGTCCTCACGGCCCCGGACGCGCTGCGCCCGTCGCACGCCGGCCTCCTGCTGAGCTCCCAGTCATTCCCCGGTGCGATCGCGGCCGCCGCGACCGTCGAGCCGGCGCGCTGGGCGACCCTCGGCGACCGCGGTGAGCTCGTCGCGGTGCCCGATCGCGCTGTCGGCAGCCCCGCGTAGACTCTCCCGAGTGATACTGCAGGGCTTGATCGCGGCGCTTCAGCGCGCCTCCACGTACGCCGACGCTCTGGCCTATGCGGGTCGCGACGCCGACTTCTCGCTCACCGACGGCCTCCGGGTGCCCCTCCTCGCCGGCCTCATCGGCAAGCGCGCCGCGGCGGGCTCCTCCGAGGCGGTGCTCGTCATCACGGCGACCGGCCGCGAGTCCGAGTCGGTGCGCGCCGCGCTGCCCTGCGTGCTCCCGGACGCCGAGATCGTGGAGTTCCCGGCATGGGAGACGCTGCCGCACGAGCGCCTGAGCCCCAGCGCCGAGATCGTCGGCAAGCGGCTCCTCGCCCTGCGCCGGCTCGCCGACTGGTCGGCCGCCCGTCAGGCGGGCGAGGCCTCCCACCCGTTCGTCCTCGTCGCCTCGGTGCGGGCCGCCCTCCAGCCGCTGGCCGACAACCTCACCGACTACGGCACCATCGAGCTCGCGGCGGGAGGCCGCGGCTTCGACCTCGGCGCGCTCTCCCTCCGGCTCGTCGACTTCGCCTACTCGCGCGTGGACATGGTCACCAGACGCGGCGAGTTCGCGGTGCGGGGCGGCATCCTCGACGTGTTCCCGCCGACCGCCGAGCACCCGTACCGCGTCGACTTCTTCGGCGACGAAGTCGAGCAGATCCGGGCCTTCTCGGTGGCCGACCAGCGCTCGCTGCCCGAGCCGATCCCCGCGGTGACCCTCCCGCCGAGCCGTGAGCTGCTGCTCAGCGAGCGCGTGCGCCAGCGCGCCCGGGAGATGGAGCACGAGTTCCCCAGCCTGTCGGCGATGCTCGCCAAGATCGGCGAGGGCATCCCGGTGGAGGGCATGGAGTCGCTCGCCCCGGCACTCGTGGACCGGCTCGTCCCGCTCACCCACTACCTCCCGGACGGCGCGGCCGTCGCCGTGCTGTCGCCCGAGCGCGTCGCCTCCCGCGCGGTGAGCCTCGCCGAGACCAACCGCGAGTTCCTGTCCGCCGCCTGGAGCGCCGCCACCGTGGGCGCCGCGGCCCTGATCGACCTCGCCGCCGGCGACTTCCTCACCCTGCAGAAGCTCAAGGACTCGGTGAAGTTCAGCCGGCCGGGGCAGCCCGCGCTGGATCATCCCTGGTGGACATTCTCCGGCTTCCAGGCCGACGCGGCGGACGCGCCCGTGCTGGAGCGCGAGGTCGAGGAGTACCTCCAGGTGCGCGTCGACGCGGAGGCCGTCCCCAGCTTCGCGGGCAACGTCACCGGCGCCGTCGAGCACGTCGCCCAGCGGCTGCGCGAAGGCTGGCGGGTCGCCATCGTCGCCGAGGGCGCCGGCCTGGTCGAGCGCGCGGCGCAGGTGCTGTCGGAGGCCGAGCTGCCCGCGCGCCCGGTGGACTCGTTCCCGGAGAGCCCGGAGCCCGGCGTCGCCTACCTGCTGCGCGCGAACGTGGAGCACGGGTTCGAGCTCCCGGAGGAGAAGCTCGCGCTGATCGGCGAGAGCGAGTTCTACGGCCGCTCCGTCGGCTACGAGTCGCGCCAGGTCAAGAAGCTCGCCACCCGGCGCAAGAACGTCGTCGATCCGCTGGCCCTCAAGCCGGGGACTACGTCGTGCACGAGACGCACGGCATCGGCAAGTTCGTGGAGCTGACGCAGCGGGAGGTCTCCAGCGGCGGCCGCAACGCGGTGAAGTCCAAGCGGGAGTACCTGGTGCTGGAGTACGCACCGTCCAAGCGCGGCTACCCTGGCGACAAGCTGTTCGTCCCGACCGACCAGCTCGACCTCCTCACCCGCTACGTCGGCGGCGAGGCCCCGCAGCTGTCCAAGATGGGCGGCAGCGACTGGTCGGCGGCCAAGGGCAAGGCCCGTCGTGCCGTGCGCGACATCGCCGTGGAGCTCGTCAAGCTCTACTCGGCGCGGATGGCCAGCAAGGGCCACGCCTTCGGGCCGGACACCCCGTGGCAGCGCGAGCTGGAGGAGGCCTTCCCGTTCGCGGAGACCCACGACCAACTCCAGACCATCGACGAGGTGAAGGCCGACATGGAGCGGCCGATCCCGATGGACCGGCTCATCTCGGGCGACGTCGGCTTCGGCAAGACCGAGATCGCGATCCGGGCGGCGTTCAAGGCGGTCCAGGACGGCAAGCAGGTCGCGATGCTCGTCCCGACGACGCTGCTGGTCAAGCAGCACGCCGAGACGTTCCAGGAGCGGTTCGCCGGCTTCCCGATCCACTTGCGCCAGCTCAGCCGGTTCCAGTCCGACAAGGAGGCGCGCGAGACCCTGCGCGGCATGGCCGACGGCACGGTGGACGTCGTGATCGGCACGCACCGCATCCTCGCGGACGGCGTCACCTTCAAGGACCTCGGCCTCGTGATCATCGACGAGGAGCAGCGCTTCGGCGTCGAGCACAAGGACCAGCTGAAGAAGCTCAAGACCAACGTCGACATCCTGGCGATGAGCGCCACGCCCATCCCGCGCACGCTGGAGATGGCGGTCACCGGCATCCGCGAGATGTCGACGCTCGCCACCCCGCCGGAGGACCGGCACCCGATCCTCACCTTCGTCGGGCCGTACTCCGAGCGCCAGGTCGCCGCCGCGATCCGGCGCGAGCTGCTGCGCGAGGGCCAGGTGTTCTTCGTGCACAATCGCGTCGGCTCCATCTCGGCGACGGCCGCCAAGCTGGCCGAGCTCGTGCCGGAGGCCCGGATCGCGGTCGCGCACGGCCGGATGAACGAGCACGCGCTGGAGCAGGTCGTGGTCGACTTCTGGGAGCGCAAGTTCGACGTGCTCGTCTCGACCACCATCATCGAGACGGGCCTGGACATCTCCAACGCCAACACGATCATCATCGACCGTGCGGACAAGTACGGGCTCAGCCAGCTGCACCAGCTGCGCGGCCGGGTGGGCCGTGGCCGCGAGCGCGCGTACGCGTACTTCCTCTGGGACGAGGACAAGCCGCTCAGCGAGACGGCGCACGACCGGCTGTCCACGATCGCGGCGAACAACGACCTCGGCAGCGGTATGCAGGTCGCGCTCAAGGATCTGGAGATCCGCGGCGCGGGCAACCTGCTGGGCGGCGAGCAGTCCGGCCACATCGCCGGCGTGGGTTTCGACCTGTACCTCCGGATGATCGGGGAGGCCGTCTCCACGTTCCGCGGGGAGGTCGCCGAGGGCCAGACCGAGCTGCGGCTGGAGCTGCCGGTCGACGCGCACATCCCCGAGGAGTACGTCGACAGCGAGCGCCTGCGGCTGGAGGCCTACCAGAAGCTGTCCACCGCGAGTTCGCCCGCTGCGAAGGACGGCCAGATCGACCTGGTGCTGGAGGAGCTGGCCGACCGCTACGGCGAGCCGCCCCAGCCGGTGCTGAACCTGATCGCGGTCTCGCGCCTGCGCCGGGCCGCCCAGAAGGCCGGCCTGGGGGAGGTCGTGGCGATGGGCTCCAACCTGCGCCTGGCGCCCGCGCTGCTCCCCGACTCCCTGCAGGTGCGCCTGCAGCGCATGTACCCGGGGTCGAAGTACCACGCCGCGCCCAAGGTCGCGACGGTCCCGCTGCCGCGGGTGAACGGCGAGGCTCTGGACGACGCGGGGCTGATCGAGTGGGTGGGCAGCCTGCTCGGCGCCCTGTTCCCGACTCCCGAGCCGGCGACCGAACCCGCCGCCTGACGCGTCACGCCTCCCGCTGTATCGGCTGTATTATAGCTACCGATACAGATGGGAGGGCGTCGCGTGCGCATCGAGCTCGATCCCACGGCGGAGACGCCGCTCTACCAGCAACTGCACGACCGCGTCATCGACGCCATCGCGCGCGGCGAGCTGCGCGAGGGCGACGCGCTCGTCTCCGTGCGGCAGCTCGCCGTGCGGTTCGGGATCAACGCCGCGACTGTCGTCAAGGCGTACGACGCGCTCCGCGCCGAAGGCATCGTGCGCACCAGCCGGCGCTCCGGCTCGGTGATCGCGCGCGACGCCGCCAGCGGGCCGCCCGACGAGCGGTTCCTCGCGGACTGGTCGGCGCGGCTGAGCGCCCTGATCGCCGAGGGCATCGCCCACGGCGTCGAGCGGTCCGAGCTGGAGTCCCGCACGTCCGCCATCGCCTGGTTGTTCGACCGGGCCCGCGAGCAGCACGTTGCCGCGGACCAGCCCGGCGCTGCACCTGGCGCCGGGGACACGAAAGGAAACACCCCATGACCGCCGTCCTGCTGAGCACCTTCGCCGTGACGACGCTGACCGCCGCGATCTTCCTGATGCTGCCCGCGATCAGCCGCACCACCCTGCCGCTCGGCGTGTTGGTGCCGCGCACCCGGGTGGCCGATCCGGTCGTGGTCGCGGCGATTCGGCGGTTCCGCGTCGTCGTCGTGGTCTCGTACGTCGTCGCGCTCATCGCGGCCGCACTCGTCATCCCGGTAGGCCCCGCCGCGCCGGCGCTCGTCGCGACCCTGGTCCTGCTGGCCGGCTCCATCGGGGGCTACCTGCTGTCGCGCCGGAGCATCCAGGCGGCCAAGCGTGCGGGCGGCTGGCTGGACGACGTGCCGGTGCGGATCAGCGGCAGCGTCACGCCGGACACCGGCGCGCGGTCGCGGCCGGCGTTCGGCTGGTACGCCGCCGCGCTGGTGCTGCTGCTGGCGGCCGGGGCGGTCGGCGTCGCGCTGTACGAGAGCCTCCCCGCCTCCATCGCGGTGCACTGGGACGCGAGCGGCCACCCGGACCGCTTCGCGGAGAAGACGGTCCTGACGGTGTTCGGGCCGCTGTTGATCGCGCTCGGCGTGCTCGCACTGATGGTCGGGATCGCGTTCGTGCTCCGTGCCGTCCCGTGGCGGCGCGGCGGGGGAGAGGGGCCGGAGGTCTCCGAGCGGATCGCCGCGCTGCAGGCCGAGCTGACCCAGTCGCTGCTCGGCTGGATAGCGTTCGTCGTGTCCGCAGCGATCGCCGCGCTGTCCGTGATCGGCTGGCTCCACGACGGGTCGGACGAGCCGAGCGCCGGGATCGGCATCGTCACGGTGGCCCTGCTGGTGGTGATCTTCGTGGTGATCGGCGTCTACGCCCTCCGGCTCGTCAACGGGACGCGCGCCGCCCGCGCCGCGGTGCCCGTCGGAGTCGGGGCGACCGCGCCGAGCGCCGGTCGCGACGCCGTCGACCCGCGCGACGACGACCGGCACTGGAAGGGCGGGCTGATCTACGTCAACCCCGCCGACCCGGCGCTCTTCGTCCCGAAGCGTTTCGGCGTGGGCGTGACCCTCAACCTCGGCCACCCGGGAGGCATCGCCATCGGCGTCGTCACCCTCCTGCTCCTCGTCGCGGCCGTCGCCCTCCCCGCGCTCCTGCGCTGACGCGCCGCGCGCGATTCGTGCCGAATGGCGCGTTTGCGGCGTCAATTCGCGCCATTCGTCACGAATGTCGTGGCGCCAGGAATCGCGCGATTCGTGCCGAATGGCGCTTTTCGCGCGCCGATTCGCGCGATTCGGCACGAATGTCGTCGCACCTGGATTCGCGGGATTCGTCACGAATGTGGCGTTTCGCGCGATTCGGCACGAATCGCGCGTGGATGCTGGCGGCGGTTGCGGCGCGCGAGCGTGGTGACGAGGATGCCGGCGAGCACGATCGACACCGCGGAGCCCAGCAGCACCGCAAGGGTGCCCTCCGCGCGCACGGTGGCCGAGCCCGCGAAGGCCAGCTCGTTCATCAGCAGCGACACCGTGAAGCCGATGCCGCCCAGCGCTCCGATGGTCACCAGGCCGAGCGGCGAGATGCGCGCGCGCTCAGCTCTGGGCCGGGTGAACGACCCGAGCCAGCCGCCCAGCGTGATACCGACGATCTTGCCGACCGGGAGGGCGACCAGGATTCCCCAGAAGGCCGGCGACAGCTCCGCCGGCGACACCGCCGGGATGACGACGAGCGCGGCCGAGAAGGCGAACAGCGGCAGGATCAGCCCGTTCGACCACGGCTCCAGCGCGTGCGCGGTGCGACGACCGGGCCCACGCGCCATGACCAGCCCGAGCGCGACGCCCGCGATCGTGGCGTGCACACCGGAGTCGTAGACGAGCCACCAGGTCAGCACCGCGAGCAGCACCATCAGCACCCCGATGGGCCAGCGCAGCCTCCCGTGCAGCGTTCGGCTGAGCAGCCCGAACGCGACGACGACCACCGCGGCGGCGCCGAGCTCCAGCAGGTTCGGGTCCGTCGTGAAGAACACGGCGATGATCAGGATGGCCACCAGGTCGTCCAGCACCGCCAGCGCCAGCAGGAACACCCGCAACCGGTTCGGCAGCCCGCGCCCGAACACCGCGAGCACGCCGAGCGCGAAGGCGATGTCGGTCGCGGTCGGGATCGGCCAGCCGTCGGACAGGCCGGAGCCCGCCGTGATCGCGAGGTAGATCAGGGCGGGCACGGCCACGCCGCACGCCGCCGCGATGGCCGGGTGGACGGCCTTCGCGACCGAGTTGAGCTCGCCGGCCACCAGCTCGTGCTTGAGCTCGACCGCCACGATGAAGAAGAAGACCGCGAGCAGCCCGTCGCTGATCCAGTGCCCCACGCTCAGGTCCACCAGGTCGCCGCCGAGGTGGGCGTGCTGGAGGTTCAGCAGCGCGGGACCGATCGCGGTGTTCGCCAGCAGGAGGCCGAGCGCGGCGGCGCCCAGCAGGAGCCCGGCGGCGGTGCGCTCGGAACGGATGATGCTCATCGGTGGCCAATCTCGCGCCGACGCGCGCAACGGGGGACGAATTCGCCGACCAGACTTCCCGGCACACCAGTCATCCCAGTCTACCGATCGGTTCCGGTGAGAGGATGAACCTGTCCCCGACGGGAGGAGCATCCCATGACCGACGCGGCGCCCACCAGACTCGACGAGCTCGTCGCCGTGATGGCGCAGCTGCGCGCCCCCGGCGGCTGTCCGTGGGACGCCGCCCAGACGCACGAGTCGCTGGTGCAGTACCTCATCGAGGAGACCTACGAGCTGATCGAGGCCATCGAGACGGGGAACCGCGACGAGATGCTGGAGGAGCTCGGCGACGTGCTCTACCAGGTGTTGTTCCACGCCGACATCGCCGCGCACACCCCGGGCGAGGACTTCGACATCCAGGACGTCGCCGAGCAGATGACCCGCAAGATGGTCGGCCGGCACCCGCACGTCTTCGGCGGCGACCGCACGGCCGAGACCGCGGACGACGTGGTCGGGTTCTGGGACGACCTCAAGAAGGCCGAGAAGCCGGGCCGCACCAGCGTGCTCGACGGCATCCCGCAGGCCATGCCCTCCCTCGCGCTGGCCGACAAGCTGCTCGGCCGGGCCGAGAAGGTCGGCTTGATCGACCTGAGCGAGTCCGGCGGCGTGCAGGTGGAGAGCGAGGACGAGCTGGGGCCGCTGCTGCTGGCCATCGTCGCGTCGGCGAAGGCGCAGGGCCTGGACGCCGAGCGTGCGCTGCGTTCGACGCTGCGCGAACTGCAGGGGGAGATCCGCGAGCAGGAAGCATCGGTTTAGGTTAGGCTTACCTAACGTGCCACGTCGGCACGCTTCCCACTCCGTGCCATCGGCACCCTCCTGAGGAGAGTCATGCCCGTTTCCGCCCGCTCACGCCTGGTCCTGTCGTTCGCCGCCGTCGCCTCCGCGGCCGCCCTCGTCCTCACCGGCTGTTCGGCGGGTGGACAGGCCGACGAACCCTCGTCCTCGGGCTCGGGCGGCAGCTTCCCGGTGACGATCGACAGCGCGCTCGGCAAGACCACCATCGACGCGGCGCCGAAGCGCGTCGCGACCTGGGGCTGGGGCGCGCAGGACATCGCGCTCGCCCTCGGCGTCGTCCCGGTCGCGATGCCGAAGTTCAGCTACGGCGGCGACGCGAAGGGCCTCCTGCCGTGGGACGCTGAGAAGATCGCCGAGCTGAAGGGGAAGACCCCTCAGCTCCTCGACGCCGACTCCAGCGAGGTGCCGTTCGAGCAGTTCGTGAAGGCCAAGCCCGACGTCATCCTGGCCCCCTACTCCGGCCTCACGCAGACCGAGTTCGACACGCTCAGCAAGATCGCGCCCGTCGTGGCCTACCCGACGAAGCCGTGGGCGACGAGCTGGCGCGACCAGACCGCCATCGTCGGAAAGGCGCTCGGGAGGACCTCCCAGGCGGACGCGCTCGTGAAGAAGACCGAGTCCTCCGTCGCCGCGCTGGCCGACAAGAACCCCGCGATCACGGGCAAGACGTTCTTCTACGCCGCCGCCAACCAGCCCGGCGTGCTCAACGTCTACCGCGCGGAGGACCCTCGGGTGCAGCTGCTGAACGACCTCGGGATGAAGAACTCGCCGAGCATCGCCTCCCTCGACTCCTCGAAGGGCGACGGCAGCTTCTTCTACCAGCTCAGCTACGAGAACCTGTCGAAGATCGACACCGACCTGCTCGTCATGTACTTCGACACGCAGTCCTCGGTCGACGCGTTCACCGCCGACCCGCTGGTCGCCGCCATGCCCGCCGTGAAGGAGGGCCGCTTCGCGCCGATCGTGGGCGAGTCGTTCGTCGCCGCCACCAGCGCGCCCAGCGTGCTCAGCATCCCGTGGATGCTCGACCGCTATGTGCCGCAGCTCGCCGCCGCCGCCGCGAAGGTGAAGTAGCCCGCCGATGCCCACCGGTGTCGCCACCGCGCCCGCCGGGCGTGCCGGGGAGATCCCCGCGCACGTCCGGAGGCGCCGGCGTACCCTCCTGGGCTTCCTGATCGCTGTCGTCGTCCTCCTGGCGGTGTGCGTGCTCAGCCTCATGGTCGGCGCCCGGACCATCGCGCCCGCCGACGTCCTGCACGCGCTGACGCACTACTCGGGGAGCGACCCCGACTCCCTCGTGGTCGTCGGCAGCCGCCTCCCGCGCACGCTGCTCGGCCTCGCCGCCGGGCTCGCGCTGGGCCTGGCCGGCACGGTGATGCAGGGCCTGTCGCGCAATCCGCTCGCCGATCCTGGCATCCTCGGGGTGAACTTCGGCGCGTCTCTGGCCGTCGTCGTGGCGATCGCGTTCCTCGGCGTCACGACGGTGTCCGGGTACGTCTGGTTCGCCTTCGCGGGGGCGGCGCTCGCGGCGGGCCTGGTCTACGCGGTGTCCGCGGTCGGCCGGGAGGGCGCGACGCCGGTCAAGCTCGCGCTCGCGGGAGCAGCGGTCTCCGCCGCGCTCGGCTCGCTCATCACCGCGGTCATGCTGACCAGCCGGGTCTCGCTCGACCAGATGCGATTCTGGCAGGTCGGGTCGCTCGCCGGACGCGGCCTCGACGTGCTCTGGCAGGTGCTGCCGACGCTGCTCGCCGGCGCGGTGCTCGCTCTCGCGCTCGGGAGGCTGCTCAACGGTCTCGCACTCGGAGACGACGTGGCCCGAGGCCTCGGCCAGCGGGTCGGCCTCGCCCGGGCGCTGTCGGCCGTCGCGATCGTCCTGCTCTGCGGGTCGGTCACCGCCGCGGTCGGCCCGATCGCGTTCGTCGGGCTCGTCGTGCCGCACGCCGCCCGCTGGGTCGTCGGCGCGGACTACCGCCGCATCCTCGCGTTCTCCGCCGTCATCGCGCCCGCGCTGCTGATCGCGTGCGACGTGGTCGGCCGCGTCGTCGCGCCGCCGGGGAGCTGCAGGTCGGGATCGTCATGGCGTTCGTCGGGGCGCCGCTGTTCATCGCGCTCGTGCGGCGCAGGAAGCCGGTGGGGCTGTGAGCGCGCAGACCGCCGCGGGAACGGCCTCCGCCGTGTCGAGCGTCGCCCGCGATCGCCGTCACCGTCACGGTCGCGCGCTCCGGGTGTCCCTCGCGCTCGCCGTGCTCGTCGTCCTGGTCTCGGCCGTGTCGCTCACTCTCGGGGACGCGGGCGTCGCGCCCTCCGACGTGCTCGCCGCCCTGGTCGGCCGCGCCGACCGGCTCACGTCGTTCGTCATCCTCGACCTCCGGCTGCCGCGCCTGCTCGCCGCGGTGCTGGTGGGCGCGTGCCTCGGCCTGTCCGGAGCGCTGTTCCAGTCGGTCGCCCGCAACCCGCTCGCCAGCCCCGACATCATCGGCATCACGACCAGCGCGAGCGCGACCGGCGCCATCGCCCTGGTCTGGTTCGGGATCACCGGCCTCGCGCTCTCCGGCGTCGTCCTCGCCGGCACGCTGGTCGCCGCCGTGCTGATCTACCTGCTCGCGTGGCGCAACGGGGTGAGCGGCTACCGCTTCGTCCTGGTCGGGATCGGCTTCGCCGCGGTCTGCGCGGGGATCGTCTCCTACGTGCTCACCCGCGCCGACCTGCGCGACGTGCAGCAGGCGCTGGTCTGGATCACCGGCAGCCTGAACAGCGTGGACGGCACGTCGCTGGCCGTGCTGGCGGTCTCCGCCGTCGTTCTCGTCCCCGCGGCGCTGCTGGTCGGGAGGCCGCTCGCCGCGCTCGGGCTCGGCGACGACCTGGCGGCCGGGATCGGTGTGCGCCCCGAGCGCACGCGCATCGTGAGCATCGGCGTCGGGGTGGCGCTCGCCGCCGTCGCTGTGTCGGTCGCGGGGCCGATCGCGTTCGTCGCGCTGCTGGCGGCACCCGTCGCGCGCGGGCTCGTGGGACGCGGCTCGCTCGCGTTGGTGCCCGCCGCCCTCGTCGGCGCGCTCGTGCTCGTGCTGTCCGACGTCGTCGCCCAGTTCGCCGTGCCGGGCGTCGTGTTCCCGGTCGGCGTCGTCACCGGCATCGTCGGGGCGCCCTACCTGCTCTGGCAGCTCACCAGGACCAACCGCGTCGGCCGGGGAGGCTGAGAGAATGACGAATACTCAGAGAGAAGGGGCCGCATGACCGAACAGACCCTGGCCGCGCGCGACCTCACCCTCGCCTACGAGGGCCGCGTCGTCGTGGACGGGCTCGACCTGGACGTCCCGCCCGGCCGCGTGACCGCGATCGTCGGGCCGAACGCCTGCGGCAAGTCCACGCTGCTGCGCGGGCTGTCCCGGCTGCTCGCCCCGGCCTCCGGCAGCGTGCTGCTCGACGGCGCGGACATCCGCTCGCTGCCCACCAAGGAGGTCGCCACCCGGCTCGGCCTGCTGCCCCAGACGCCCACTGCGCCCGACGGGATCACCGTGGCGGACCTGGTCTCGCGCGGCCGCTACCCGCACCAGGGCTGGTTCCGGCGCTGGACGGCGGACGACGACACGGCCGTCCAGGAGGCGATGACCGCGACCGGCGTCGCCGAGTTGGCGGACCGCGCGATCGACGAGCTCTCCGGCGGCCAGCGCCAGCGCGTCTGGATCGCGATGGCGCTCGCCCAGCAGACCGGCATCCTGCTCCTCGACGAGCCGACCACGTTCCTCGACATCAGCCACCAGCTCGACGTGCTCGACCTGCTGCTCGATCTGAACGCGGCACGCGGAACGACGGTGGTCATGGTCCTCCACGACCTCAACCTCGCCGCGCGCTACGCCGACCATCTGGTCGCGATGCGGGCGGGCGCGATCGTCGCGTCGGGCGAGCCCGCCGACGTCGTCACCGCCGACCTCGTGCACGACGTCTTCGGCGTCACGTCGGTGATCGTGCCCGATCCCGTCACCGACACCCCGTTGGTGGTCCCGCTCGGGCGCCATCACACGGCCTGAGGCCGCTTGCCGGCCGGCCCGGTTGTAGAAATGTCAATACCATGGGGGAGATTCTGAATGCCTGAGTCGCTATGCTAAGCGGTCTATGGAAACCTACGACATTCTGGCTTTTCGACGCCAGTTCCTCCTGACCTCGGGAACCACTGATGAGCTGCCCGGCTGGCCCGTCCGATCCATGCCTGGGGGTCACACGCTTTACAGCCATCCGGAACTGGGTGTCACCGTTCACGAGGACACCAAAACCGGTGTGACCCTGCTGCTGCTCGGATATGCGATCGACCGCGATCGGCCGAAGGCGACAGACGCCGACATCCTCGCGACACTGGCGGCCTCCCGAGAAGACGGAAAGTGGTGGCCGACGTTCTCGGATCTGTCCGGCCGTTTCGTCTTGTTCGTCTTCGACGGCGACGAGATCGAGGTCATGCACGACCCCTGCGGTCTGCGGGCAGCCGAGTACACGTTCGTGGACGGGTTCCACGTCGCGTCGCAGTCGAATCTGCTGGCGCTCGTCGCACCGGTCGGCCGTGGGAAGCGGTATCGCGAGTACATCGGCTCGCGCTACGGGATCAATGTGCGCGAGGACCACCTCACGGCCGACACGACACTGTTCGACGGCGTCGACCGGCTTGTCCCCAACCATGTGCTGAAGGCCGCGGAGCGTGTGCAGGAGCGCTACTGGCCGGTCGAGCCGCTCACGATCGGCGGGACGCCCACCGCTGAGGTCGCCGCCGAGTCCTTCGAAATGCTCCGTGCGCAGATCGCCGCAGCGAAGGAGCGCTTCAAGCTCGCGCTCCCTGTCACTGCCGGTCAGGATTCGCGATCGCTCCTGGCGGCCGCCAGCGCGCAACTGGACGGGATCTGGACGTACACCATGCTCTACCGGTGGCTGGGGGACGGGTCGCCGGATCTCACCATTCCCGCCTCGCTCCTGGGGCGCCTCGAGCACGAGCACCACATCTTCGATGCCAAGACGCCGCCACCGGCGGAGTTCGTGAAGCGCTACAAGGAGAACTCGCCGATGGCGCATCCGAACGATGCGACGATCGCGTACGGCCTCACCCGCGCGTTCCCGTCCGAGTTCGTCGGTGTCAAGGGCAACATCGCGGAACTGGTCCGGTGCTACTACAACATCGACGGACTGCCGCTCGACATCCGGTCGGTCACGGACATCACCCGCATCATTCCGCACTGGGACACCGTGCCGTTCATCATGGAGTCGATGCAGCACTGGTACGACGCGACCCTTCCCGTCTCCCGTGAGCTCGGCTGGGACATGGACCTGCTGTTCCACTGGGAGCACCAGCTGGGGACGTGGCAGGCGCAGAGCCAGCTCGAATGGGACATCGCGCAGGAGGCGTTCACGCCGTACAACGACCGTCGTCTTCTGGTGCGCATGCTCGCGGCGTCTCCGGCGGATCGAATCCCGCCCGCGCACAGACTGTTCCGCACGATGATCTCCCACGGCGAGGGCGACCTGCTTCGCGAACCGATCAACCCGGTCCTGAAGGCTGAGCGCGCCCGGCGCTTCTTCTGGAGGGCACGCACCCGTGCGATGCGCGATGCGCGGAAGGTTCTCACACCGTCGTACTCGCGTCGATAGAACCACCTCGCACTGCCTGACAGGACACGCCGTCACGGCGCGACCGGAGGCGGCGTGTCCTGTCAGTTGGATGTGCGCGCTGGCCGGCAGCGCGCCCGCCGGGGACCCGGGCCGCCGATCGGGTCCGACGGCGCCGTCCGGCGGCGCAATCATCCCGGTCCGGGGCGGACGCGTTGTCGTGTGTCTGGCAACGCAGCCGAGGTGGTCGGACGGCTGCGGCTCATGCCAGGTCCTCACTGGGACACCACCGCATCGCGCGGGGTCGGCACGACATCAGGGTGGCAACGGGGGCAGTCTACGACTCCTGCCGGCCTCCCCGCGATCCCCCGGGCGGCATCCGATGGTAGTCCTCCTCGGCCGCGATGCGGTTCCGTCGGGGGTCGGCATCCGGACCCCTCCATCTGGAAGAATCGTCGCATGGCTTCCCCGATCACCCCGCCCCGCGGCATGCGCGACTTCCTCCCCGCCGAGAAGGCCCGCCGCGAGCATGCGCTCGGTGTGATCCGCCGGAGCTTCGCCGCCCACGGCTTCGACGAGATCGAGACCCCGGTCGTCGAGGACGTTGCGCGCCTGCACTCGGGCCTCGGCGGCGACAACGAGAAGCTCGCCTTCAGCGTGCTCAAGCGCGGCCTCGGCGGCGACGACCTGCGTGCCGCCATCGAGTCGGGGGACACCCTCGCGCTCTGCGACCTCGGCCTCCGCTTCGACCTCACTGTGCCGCTGGCCCGCTTCTACGCCACCCACCGGGCCGAGCTGCCTCCCGTCTTCCGCAGCATCCAGATCGCGCCGGTCTGGCGAGCCGAGCGGCCGCAGAAGGGCCGCTACCGCCAGTTCGTCCAGTGCGACATCGACATCATCGGCGAGGGCTCGCAGCTCGCCGAGGTCGAGCTCATCACCGCGACCGCGGCCGCCCTGGAGGCGCTCGGCCTGACCGGCTGCACCATCCGGATCAACGACCGCCGCATCCTGAACGGCCTGCTGGAGTACTGCGGGTTCGCCGAGTCGCGCTGGCCTCAGGTGCTCATCTCGATCGACAAGCTCGACAAGATCGGCGCGGAGGGCGTGGTCGCCGAGCTCAGCGAGGGCGGGGCGGACTCCGCAGCGGTGCTCGGCGGCATCCTCGCCGCGTTGGAGCCGCACCTGGCCGACGGCGGCGTCGAGCTGACCGTCGAGGCGATCTCCGGCATCCTCCCTGAGGGCATGGACACCGACGCCATCGCCGCCCTGGAGGCGCTGGCGCACGCGCTCGACACCCTCCCGGAGGGAGTGGCGCTGCGGTTCGACCCCACCCTCGTGCGCGGCATGGGCTACTACACCGGCACGATCTTCGAGATCGCGCACCCGGGCTCCGGCAGCTCGGTGGGCGGCGGCGGCCGCTACGACGGGATGATCGGCCGCTTCCTCGGCACCGACGTCCCGGCGTGCGGGTTCTCGATCGGCTTCGAGCGCGTGGTCGACCTGATCGACGTGCCGGAGGATGACGCCCTGGACACCGTGGTGCTCGTCCACGACCCGAGTGTCCCGCTCGACAGGCTGATGGCGATCAAGTCCGAGCTGGTGGCCTCCGGTCGCCGGGTGCGGCTCGACCGCCGGGCGAAGAACCTCAAGGGCGTGCTGGACCGCGCGGCGGCGGCCGGGTACCGGTCCTTCGCGTTCGTCGATCCGGGGACCGCGGACGCCGCCGCGCTGGAGTTCAAGCCGCTGGTGTGAGTGCGCACGCCTGCTCGCGCCATTTGTCGCAAGCATCCAGCCACCCCGTGAATGCCGTTAACCCGACGTCACTAGACTGATTCGGACACCCACGAAAACCACCAAGGAGACTGTTGTGGCTCAGATCGAAGCTGTAGGCGCTCGCGAGATTCTCGACTCCCGTGGCAACCCGACCGTCGAGGTCGAGGTGCTGCTGGAGGACGGCACGGTCAGCCGTGCCGCCGTCCCATCCGGCGCGTCCACCGGCGCCTTCGAGGCCTACGAGCTTCGCGACGGCGACAAGGACCGCTACCTGGGCAAGGGCGTCGAGAAGGCCGTGGACGCGGTCCTCGACGAGATCGGCCCGGCGATCGAGGGCTACGAGGCCAGCGACCAGCGCCTGGTGGACGAGGCGATGATCGAGCTCGACGGCACCGACAACAAGAAGCGCCTCGGCGCCAACGCGATCCTCGGCGTCAGCCTCGCGGTCGCCAAGGCCGCGGCCGACTCCGCCGACCTGCCGCTGTTCCGCTACATCGGCGGCCCCAACGCGCACGTCCTCCCCGTCCCGATGATGAACATCATCAACGGCGGCGCCCACGCCGACACCGGCGTCGACATCCAGGAGTTCATGGTCCTTCCCATCGGCGCCGAGACCTTCTCCGAGGGCCTGCGCTGGGGCGTGGAGACCTACCACTCGCTCAAGTCGCTGCTGAAGTCGAAGGGCCTCAACACCGGCCTCGGCGACGAGGGCGGCTTCGCCCCCGAGCTGGAGCACAACCGCGCGGCGCTCGACCTCATCTCCGAGGCCATCGAGAAGGCCGGCTTCACGGTCGGCTCGCAGATCGCCCTCGGTCTCGACGTGGCCTCCACCGAGTTCTTCGAGAACGGCGTCTACCGCTTCGAGGGCCAGGACCGCACCGCGGCCGAGATGAGCGCCTACTACCAGGAGCTCGCGGCGAACTACCCGCTGGTCTCCATCGAGGACCCCCTGGCCGAGGACGACTGGGAGGGCTGGACCCTCCTCAACGCCGAGCTCGGCGGCAAGCTGCAGCTCGTCGGCGACGACCTCTTCGTCACCAACCCGAAGCGTCTCGCCCAGGGCATCAAGGCGAAGGCCGCCAACAGCATCCTGGTGAAGGTCAACCAGATCGGCACCCTCACCGAGACGCTCGACGCGGTGTCGCTGGCCCAGCGCAGCGGCATGACCGCCGTGCTCTCGCACCGCTCCGGCGAGACCGAGGACACCACCATCGCCGACCTCGCCGTCGCCACCGACGCCGGCCAGATCAAGACCGGCGCCCCGGCCCGCTCCGAGCGCGTCGCCAAGTACAACCAGCTCCTCCGCATCGAGGAGGAGCTCGGCGACGCCGCCGTCTACGCCGGCCGCACCGCCTTCCCCCGCTTCCAGGGCTGACCTACCGCCGAAGGGTGAGTAATCGCGGTTATCCCGTCAGGGATTTCCGCGACTACTCACCCTTCGGCGTAGCTGGGAGGATGTGGGAGTGGGGGTTTCGGGGAGGTGCTGGTGCTGGGGGTGTTCCTCCTGCTGGCCGCGCTGTTCGTCGTGTTCGGCGCCTACCTGCTGCGCCGGCCCGAGCGGGCGGCGGCCCTGTTCGCCGACCGGGATGCGCGGGAGCGGTTCCGGCCGCGCGACGCCCGGGCGATCGGGCTGGTGTTCACGCTCGGCGGGCTCGGACTGGTCGCCGTCGGAGCCGTGCGGCTCGTCGTCATGCTGACAGCGCACTGAGCACCCCGCGACACCCCGGCCGCGCGGCTGCCGCTCAGGGCGGATCGCCTACGATTGTCAGCGGGGACGCCCGGTCCTCCACGTCCGCCCAGAACCGCAGGAGGGGCCATGCCGAAGCCGCGCACGCAGCGCGTCGCCGCCTCCTTCGAGCAGCCGACGGCGACCGGGCGCTGGCTGCGCGGCCTGCACTTCTCCGCCTTCTCGCTCGTGATGATGGGGGCCGTCGTGCTCGCCGTCGTCATCCTGGCGCCGTCGCTGCAGGGCTACCTCTCGCAGCGCCAGCAGATCGCCGACCAGCAGAAGGCCGTCCAGCAGCTCTCCGCGCAGGTGGACGCGCTCAAGGAGCAGCGCGCCCGCTGGAACGACCCGAGCTACATCCGCGCCCAGGCCCGCGACCGGCTGTACTACGTGATGCCGGGGGAGACCAGCTACCTCGTCATCGACGACCGCGCCCCCGCGGCGAAGGGCGACACCACTCCGGTGAGCTCCAAGCTCCAGAAGACGCGCACCGACTGGGTCGGCTCCCTGTTCGGCTCGCTGATGGGCGCCGGGCTCACCGACGCCACCCCGGCGCAGCTCGGCAGCACGCCGGCGCCCGCCCCGACTCCCGCACCGAGCAAGTAACCCAGGAACGCAAGACACGACATGACCAGACCTCCGTTCGACCCCGTCACCGACGCCGACATCGCGGCCGTGAGCGAGCAGCTCGGCCGCCCGGCGCGCAACGTCGTGGGGATCGCCGCGCGCTGCGTGTGCGGCCGCCCGACCGTCGTCTCCACCGCCCCGCGGCTGGACGACGGCACGCCGTTCCCGACCTTCTACTACCTCTCGCACCCCGCCGCCACCGCCGCGATGTCGCAGCTGGAGGCCACCCAGGTGATGAACGAGTACAACGACCTCCTGGCGGAGGACGAGGACGTGCGCGACCAGTACCGCGCCGCCCACGAGCAGTACCTCGCCGACCGCGAGTCGATCGGCGTCGTGGCGGAGCTCGCCGGTGTCTCGGCGGGCGGGATGCCGACCCGCGTCAAGTGCCTGCACGCGCTCGCGGCGCATGCGCTCGCCGCCGGCCCCGGCGTCAATCCCATCGGCGACCTGGCGCTCGCGCGGGGCGGGTGGTCGCCCGAGGTGTGCGAGTGCCGCATCCAGGCCGGCTGACCCGGCTCCGCCGCACCCTGGCTGCGGGCGCGACGGCGCTCGCGGCCGCCCTCGTCGTGGGGATCGCTCCCGCGACCGCAGCGCACGCCGACCAGGTGCGCGACCTGGAGTACTGGCTGACCGAGTACGGCTTCGCCCAGGCCTGGCAGACGACCAAGGGCGCGGGCGTCAAGGTCGCGGTGATCGACACCGGCGTCGACGGGACCGTACCCGACCTGGCCGGCGCGGTGACCGGCGGCACCGACGTGTCCGGCGTCGGCGCCGCGAACGGCCAGAAGCCGCTGGGCGACGGCGACGCCGCGAACCACGGCACCTGGGTGGCCTCCCTGCTCGCCGGGCGCGGGACCGGCCCCGACACCGGGGTGCTGGGCGCGGCGCCGCAGGCGAGCATCCTCAGCGCCTCCGTGGCGCTCGGCAAGGCGACCGGGAACGTCGACAACGACGATCAGATCGCGAAGGCGGTGCGCTGGGCGGTCGACAGCGGCGCCTCCGTCATCAACATCTCGCTCACCCGCAACACCCTCGACTGGCCGACGAGCTGGGACGACGCGTTCCAGTACGCGTTCTCCCATGACGTGGTGATCGTCGCGGCGGCCGGCAACCGGGGGAGCGGGACGACCGAGGTCGGCGCGCCCGCCACCATCCCGGGCGTCCTCACCGTCGCCGGCGTCGACCGGGCCGGGCAGGCCTCCTTCGACGCGTCGTCGCAGGGCATCACGATCGGCGTGTCCGCGCCGAGCGAGGAGCTGGTCGGCGCGAACCCGGGCGGAGGCTATGTGCAGTGGGCGGGCACCAGCGGGGCGGCGCCGCTGGTCGCCGGGGCGGTCGCCCTCGTGCGGGCCGCGCATCCCGGGCTGAAGGCGCCGGACGTCATCAACCGGATCATCCGCACCGCACGGAAGCCGGCCGGCGTCACGACGGTCCCGAGCCCGGTCTACGGCTACGGGCTGCTCGATGCGGCGGCCGCGGTGACCGCGACCGTGCCGCACGTGAGCGCGAACCCGATGGGCGACCTGGCCCAGTGGGTCCACATCCACCGCCGGGCGGAGACCCCCGCCACGGCTGTCCCGAAGGCGCCGGACGCGCAGGCCGCGCCGGCGCCCGCGAAGCTCAGCCCGGAACGACCTGTAGCATGGACATCGTTCTTCTGGCCGCAATGGAGCGTCCTCACCGCCTTCTGGCTGCCGTTCGGTCTGATGTCCGGTTTCGTCACACTCCTCGCCCTCGGCGGGGTGGGTGCGTGGCTGCATTTCAGGCGAGCGCGTAGCAGGGGGTAGATTAACACCCATACTTTCGTGTTGAGGAGACGCATTACTGTGCCCAAAATCCTGATCGTCGGCGGAGGATACGCCGGTTTCTATACCGCGTGGAAGCTCGAGAAGCAGCTCCGCTCGGGCGAGGCCGAAGTGACCATGGTCGACCCGCTGCCGTACATGACGTACCAGCCGTTCCTCCCCGAGGTGGCCGTCGGCTCCATCGAGCCCCGCCACGCGGTGGTCTCGCACCGCCGTCACCTCACGAGCACGAACATCGTCAGCGGCAAGGTCGGCTACATCGACCACGCGAACAAGACGGCGACCATCCACCCGGCGGCGGGCGAGCCGTACGAGTTCGAGTACGACATCGTCGTGGTCACCGCGGGCGCCGTGTCGCGCACCTTCCCGATCCCGGGCGTCGCCGAGCAGGCCGTGGGCCTCAAGACGATCGAGGAGGCCGTGTACATCCGCGACAAGATGCTCACGAACTTCGACAAGGCGTCGACCCTCCCGGCCGGTCCGGAGCGCGACCGCCTCCTGACCGTCACCGTCGTCGGCGGCGGCTTCGCGGGCATCGAGATCTTCGCCGAGCTCCGCTCCTTCGCGAGCGCGCTTCTCAAGAAGTACCCCGAGCTGTCGTTCGAGGACACGCACTTCCACCTGATCGAGGCCATGGGCCGGATCATGCCGGAGGTGTCGCTCCCGACCAGCCACTGGGTCATCAAGAACCTCGCCGAGCGCGGCGCGGAGATCCACCTGGAGACGCAGCTCACCAGCGCCGTCGACGGCCGCATCGAGCTGTCCACCGGCGAGAGCTTCGAGACCGACCTCATCGTCTGGACGGCCGGCGTCATGGCCAACCCGACCGTGGTCCGCCACACCGACCTCCCGATCGAGGAGCGCGGCCGGCTGCGCGTGCGCGCCGACCTGCGCGTGGGCACCGACGAGGAGATCGTCGTGGACGCCTGGGGCGCCGGCGATGTCTCGGCCGTCCCCGACCTGACCGGCGCGGGCGTCGGCGGCTACTGCGTGCCGAACGCCCAGCACGCCGTCCGCCAGGGCAAGCTGCTCGCGAAGAACATCATCGCGGACCTCCGCGGCGAGCTGCCGCGCCAGTACTACCACAAGAGCCTCGGCGCCGTCGCGGGTCTCGGCCTCGGCATCGGCGTGCTGCAGTCCGGCAAGCTGGCCATCAAGGGCGTCCTCGGCTGGTTCGCCCACCGCGGCTACCACGGCCTGGCGATGCCGAGCTGGGAGCGCAAGTGGCGCGTCCTGTGGGGCTGGTGGAACAACTTCTGGCTCGGCCGCGACATCGTCTCGCTGGAGGCCCTCCAGACGCCGCGCGCCGCGTTCGAGGAGTTCGCCGCCCGCCCGAAGCCGGCCCTCGAGACCGCCCCGGCCGAGGCCCCCAAGAAGAAGGCCGTCGCGAAGGAACCCGCCGCAGCCAAGTAAGCCACCCAGAAGGCCCGGTCCCCAGGACCGGGCCTTCTGCATGCCAGGGGAATGCGGCCGGCGCGCCCCGAAATCTCCTTCAGAAGCCCTATCCGAAGGAGATCCCGACGTGTCTTCCTGCACAGCAGCGCGCCCTCAGGGCTGCAGCTCAGTGTGCCCCCAGTGGGACTCGAACCCACACTCGGGCGATTTTAAGTCGCCTGCCTCTGCCAATTGGGCTATAGGGGCGATCCGTCCGCGGAAGCGGCTCGACGTCAGCGGTCGCGGTAGGGCGACTTCACCATCTGGACGATGGCGCCTAACGCGAGAGCGCCGCCGACGATGATGACCGTCCAGATGAATCCGATGAGCACGCCTTCCATGCGTCCAACCATATACGCGTCCGGGCCCGGCGGGGCCGCAGTCCGCCCTCAAGCTTGTCGCCCTCTCCTGAGGCCGCGTGACGGCTGCCCGCCGCGCTGAGAGGTCCCTCAGGCCGCCCCAAGGGTGCACCCACCCGGGCCGTGCAGACTAGGTGCCGACACCCTTTCTGGTGAGGTGTCCTCCGACCCGGCTGGAGCCCGAGATCCCCCGACGTAAGGCTCCGGCCGGGTCCTTTATGCCCGCAGCGCGTCGGCTAGGCTCGCCGGGTGAGCGACACACGATGCCCCTGCGGGAGCGGCGAGACCTACGCGAACTGCTGCGGTCCCCTGCACGCCGGAGTCCCTGCGCCGACCGCCGAGCGGCTGATGCGGTCGCGGTTCAGCGCGTTCGCGCTCGGGGACGCCGCCTACCTGCTCAGCAGCTGGCATCCGTCCACCCGCCCGCAGGCCCTCGACCTGGACGACGGCCTCCGCTGGTACCGGCTGGATATCGAGTACACCGAGCGGGGAGGCCCGTTCGACGCGGACGGCGTCGTGGCGTTCACCGCGTACTACAAGGGCGCCGAGCGCGGCAGCCTGAACGAGGTGTCCCGGTTCGTCCGGGAGGGCGGCGACTGGTTCTACGTCGACGCGCTGTGAGCGCAAGCGTGCGCCCGTGTCAGCGCGCGGGCTCCACGTACCGCTCCCACAGCCACACCGACAGCGCGACCGCGGCGAACACGACCGCGATGATCACGACGGCGACGACACCCGCCCCGGTCTCGGCCAGCGACGTCACCGGCAGCAGCAGAGCGAACAGCACCGTGTAGACGACGAGCGCCATGGCCAGCCAGAGCGGCCGCGACCACCGCAGGACGGCGCGACCGGCGAGGGGGCCGAACGGCAGCAGCGCGAGGGCGGTCGAACCGATCGCGACGAGCGCGACGGCGTTCACCAGCTCCACCAGGAACGCCGACACCGCGCCGGACGGCGTCGGCAGGACGCCCACGGTCAGCCACGCCAGCACGCCGAACGCGGCGACCGCCGAGAGCTGGACGGCGGCCGTCCGGCCACGTTCGAGGCGCCCCAGCCCCTCGGGGAGCACCGCCCCGAGCACGAGTCCGAACAGGAGGGCGGGCTCCAGGCCGAGCAGCCGTGAGCCGATCGCGGCCGCCGCGACGACCACGAGGAGGCCGGGCCGCACGACCGTCCGCGCCACTGCCACTCCCAGGTGCCGGGTCATGCCGCGCGCGGAGAGGACCCAGATCGCGTTGACCCCGACGATGGCAAGCGAGACGGCGACCAGGAGGCGGACGTACGCCGAGGCGTCGTGGACGGAGGTGGACAGCGTCACGAGCGTCGCGGCGGCCACGCCGACGACGGGCGCGAGCCAGACCGGCTGCCTGCCCTCCGCGGCCGCGCCGTCCGGAGCGGCGTGCGCCCCGCCACCCGGGACCGCCGCGCGCCCGCCGAGCAGCGCGTCCGCCTCGCCGAGCTCCGCGGCGGCCCGGTTGCGGCCGAAGAGGGAGGCGCGCTCCGCTCGCTGCTCCCGCGGGCGCGCCAGCGACACGACGAGCAGCCGCGCGGGCAGCACGAGCAGCAGCAGTGCGGCGACCGCCAGCCCGACCGAGCGCAGCCAGCCGGGTAACGACGAAGCCGTGACGACCGGCGCGGAGGCGGTCGTGAACGGGGTGGAGGTCCAGCCCTTGGTGTTCGGGTGCGCCGGCGCGACCGGCGCGGAGGGCGGGGACGTGGTCGTCGGGGGCACCGCGGGCGCCGGCGCCAGGTTCGGGGCGGGACTGGTGCGGTTCCGCGGCGGCGTCGTCGCGCCGCCGGCGGCCTCCACCGTGACGGCGACGGGGTTGCTGCCCGCGCTCACGTTCCCCGCGCCGTCGCGCTGCAGCGCGGAGGCCAGGTAGTCGCCCGCCGGGAGGGTCGCGGCGCACGACCAGGCGCCCCCGGCGACCGTCGCGGTGCAGGCCACGGTCGTGCCCGCGGAGGTGCTGGCGTAGACGGAGACGGTGGCCCCCGACTCGCCGGCGCCCCCGAACCCGATCGTGCCGCCCGCGGCGACCGCCGTGCCCGGCGCGGGCGAGCTGATGGTCGGCGCCGACGGGGCGACGGTGTCGACCACGACGCCCACGGCCGGACTCCGCGCCGATCGCGTGGACGAGAACGGGGCCACCTGGGTGGCGGAGACCGTGTGCCGGCCGTCGCCGAGCCCCGGGACGACGCAGCCCCAGTTGCCCGCGCTGTCCGCGGGGAAGGTGCAGGAGGCGCCGGTCTCGGCGGTCACCGTCACCGAGGCGCCGGGGTAGGCCGTGCCGCGGATGCCGCCTCCGCTGGTCCCGCCCGGAGCGGACACGATGCTCGGCGGGGAGAGCACGTCGACGCGCCCGCTGCTGGCGAGCCCGCTGGAGCGGGAGACGGCGCGGACCGGCACGCCCGGACCGTCGGGGAGGCGCTGCAGGGCGCAGCGGAAGGTCCCGTCGGCCGCGGCGGTCACTGTGCAGGAGCCGGCGGCGCTCGCGGAGGAGCCGCCGGAGACGTCGATGACGTCGCCGGGGTCGGCGGTTCCGGACACGGTCAGCGGGAAGGTCGTGACCAAGCCGCTCGGCAGCGGGTCGAGTGTCGGCGGCCCCGGCGTCGGTGTCGGGGTCGGGGTGTCGGCCGGGGCGGAGTTGTCGGCGGGTGCGGTCGCGTCTGCGAGGGACGGACCGGTGACATCCGCTGTTGCTGTGCGGGTGGGAATGCTGCGGGACGCGCTGGATGCGGAGCTGGTCTGCGCCGACGCCGGAGGGGCGAGCCCCGCGATCGACCCGACGGCGAAGGCGAGCGCGGCGACGACGAATCCGGACAGCACAGCGACGACCGGCCCGGTCGCCCCCCTGGGCCGGACTGGTGGAGACACGTCCGACGTAAATACCCGCATTCCACCCCATTTGAGGGGCAGGACATGCCTCGTGTCAAACTACCCGGCCGGATTTACGGCATACTGACAAGTGGGTCAACTGTCCCACTCCGCGCGAGGACGCGCGACGGCACCGTGAGGAGCTTCGATGACGCGCATCGCCCCGGCAGCACGGCGCGCCTCGCTCGTGCAGGCGGCCCTGCGGGTGATCGCGCGGGACGGCGTCGCCGCCGCCACCACCCGGCGCATCGTCGCGGAGGCCGGGATGCCGCTGGCCAGCTTCCACTACGTCTTCGCCTCCCGCGACGAGCTGATGGCCGAGCTCGTGAGCACCGTCGTGGCGGGGGAGCAGAGCGATCTGGAGCCCGCGCTCGACCCGGCGACGGCCCCGCTGGAGCTTCGCGCCGCGATCCGCTCGGGCCTCCAGCACTACCTCGACGGCGTGCGCGCCGACCCCGACCGCGAGAAGGCGATGTTCGAGCTGACCCACTGGGCGCTCCGCGAGCCGGGCTTCGCGCCGCTCGCCCGCAAGCAGTACGACCGCTACTACGAGCTCGCCGAACGCGCCGCGCGCGCCGCCGCCGAACTGACCGGCAGCGCCTGGAGTATCCCGGTCGCCGAGGTCGCCCGCCTGCTGGTGACCCTCACCGACGGCCTCACCATCGCTTGGCTGGTGACCCGCGACGACGCCGCGGCCGAGCGCAGCCTGGACTTCGCCGCCGACGCGCTCGCCGCGCTCGCCGACGCCCCACGTCCCGTCCCCGCCCCCTCCACCCCCGACCCGAACGCAGGTGCCCGATGACCCACACCTCGACGCCGGCCGTCTTCGCCGAACCCACCCGTCGCGTCCCCGGCCGCTGGATCGCGGCCTTCGCCGTCGCCTGGCTGGGCGTCTGGATGGCGCAGCTCGCGCCCATCCAGAAGCTGCTGCCCGACCAGGTGCAGGCGCAGCTGCACACGAGCTACTGGGTGGACAACGTGGTCGCGTTCGGCATCATCTCCGGCATCTCCGGCGTCTGCGCGATCGTCGCGTACCCGCTGACCGGAGCGCTCTCGGACCGCACCACCAGCCGAGTCTGGTCGCCGTCGCCCGTGGGTCGCCGGGGGAGCGGCGCTGTTCGCAGTGTCGCTGGTCGTACTCGGCCTACAGACGACGATGGTCGGGATCGGCGTCTTCTGGTCGCTCGCGCTCACCGGGTTCTGCGTCCTCACGGCGGCGCTGACCGCGACGATCTCCGACCAGGTGCCGGTGGGCCAGCGCGGCTATGTCTCCGGCTGGATCAGCGCCCCGCAGGCGATCGGGATCATCCTCGGCGTCTCGCTCGTCACCTACGTGTTCGTCGGCGCCCTGGTCGGCTACACCGCCATGGCCGTGCTGCTGGTGCTGCTCGTCCTGCCGTTCCTGTTCCTCCCGGACGCGGTGCTGCCGCCGCACCTGCGCGAGCGGATGACGTTCCGCGGCGTGATCGAGGGGCTCTGGATCAGCCCGCGCGAGCACCCCGACTTCGGCTGGACGCTGCTGAGCCGGGTGCTGGTGAACTTCGGCAACGCGTTCGGGACGTCGTTGCTGCTGTACTTCCTGGAGTTCGGGCTGCACGACGAGCACGCCGACGACGACCTCCTCGTGCTGATCCTCATCTACATGGTGTTCGTCATCATCGCCTCGCTCGCGCTCGGCCGGCTTTCCGACCGGCTCGGGAGGCGCAAGGCGTTCGTGTTCGTGTCCTCGGCGCTGCAGGGCGTGGCCGCGCTGCTGCTGGCGTTCGTGCCGGAGCTGTCGGTCGCGATGGTCGCGGCGGGCCTGCTCGGCCTGGGCTACGGGTGCTTCCTGTCGGTGGACCAGGCGCTCGCGACCCAGGTGCTGCCCGACCCGGAGAACCGCGGCAAGGACCTCGGCATCATGAACATCGCGACGGCCGTGCCGCAGGCGATGGCGCCGCTGTTCGGAGCAGCGATCGTGGCGGCGCTCGGCGGGTTCGTCGGGCTGTTCGTGCTCTCCGGGGTGTTCGCGTTCGCGGGAGCCCTCGCGGTCGCACGGGTGAAGGCGGTGCGCTGATGACGGATCTCATCGACTTGACCACCAAGCCTTCCGCCTCCGAGCGCACCTGGACCACGCCCGACGTGTTCTGGCCCGCGCTGAGCGCAGCGACCGCCCGCCTCGACCCGGCGTTCGGCGCGCTGCACCTGCCCGCGCTGCGCCACAACACGCACGACATGCTCCGCCGCGCCGCGGGCAAGCCGATCCGGGTGGCCTCCAAGTCGGTGCGCGTGCGCGCGGTGCTGGACGCCGTCCTCGCCCTCCCCGGCTACGCGGGCGTGCTCGCCTACACGCTGCCCGAGGCCCTGTGGCTGGCGGAGGGCGACGCCGGCCACGCGCCGATCGAGGACGTCGTGGTCGGCTACCCGACCGTCGACCGCGCCGCGATCGCCCGGCTGGCCGCCTCGCCCGAGCTGGCCTCCCGAGTCACGCTCATGGTCGACTCGGTCGTGCACCTCGACCTCATCGACGCGGTCGTGCCGCCGGCGCAACGGGAGACGATCCGGCTCTGCCTGGAGCTGGACTCCTCCTGGGACGCCCCCGTGCTCGGCCACATCGGCGTCTACCGCTCGCCGCTGCACAGCGTCGAGACGGTGCGGGCGGTCGCGGAGGTCATCGTGCGGCGACCCGGCTTCGCGCTGGTGGGGATGATGGGCTACGAGGCCCAGATCGCCGGGCAGGGCGACAACCCGCCTGGACGCCCGGCGTGGGGCGCGACGCTGCGCTGGATGCAGAAGAGCTCGCGCGAGGAGCTGATCGCCCGCCGCGGGGAGGCCGTGGCCGCCGTGCGCGCGATCGCCGACCTGGCGTTCGTGAACGGCGGAGGCACCGGCTCGCTGGAGTTCACGGCCTCCGACCCGTCGGTGACCGAGATCGCCGCGGGCAGCGGCCTGTTCGGCGGACACCTGTTCGACACCTATCGCGGCTTCCGGCCCGCGCCCGCGGCGTCGTTCGCCCTGTCCGTGGTGCGCAGGCCCGACGAGCGCACGGCCACCCTGCTCGGCGGCGGCTGGATCGCCTCCGGCCCTCCCGGAGCGGACCGGCTCCCGAAGATCGAGTGGCCGACCGGGCTGTCGATGGTCGACCGCGAGATGGCCGGCGAGGTGCAGACCCCGGTCACGGGCACGGCGGCGGGCATCCTGCGCGTCGGCGACCGGGTCTGGCTGCGGCACACGAAGTCGGGGGAGCTCAGCGAGCACGTGGACGACTTCCACCTGGTGGACACAGTGGACGGCCGGGCGGCCGTTGTCGGCTCCGCGCCGAGCTACCGCGGCGAGGGGAAGGTGTTCCTGTGACGGCGAACGGGGCCGTCTGGCGGAACTGGGGCCGCAGCGAGTCCATCCGTCCGCAGCGCGTCGAGCGCCCGCGCGACGCGGAGGCCGTCCAGCGCGCGGTCGTGGCGGCCGCGAACCAGGGGATGCGGATCAAGGCGGTGGGCGCCGGGCACAGCTTCACCGGCATCGCCGCGGCGCCCGGCGTGCTGCTCGACCTGGAGGACGTCAGCGGCGTCCTCGACGTCGACCTGGAACGCGGCCGGGTGCGCCTGGCCGCGGGCACGCGCCTGCACCAGCTGCCGCGGCTGCTGCGCCCCTACGGCCTGGCGCTGCAGAACATGGGCGATATCGACCGGCAGACCATCGCGGGCGCGACCTCCACCGGTACGCACGGCACGGGCGGCTCCTTCGGCGGCCTGGCGACCCAGATCGTCGCGGTCACGCTCGTGACCGGCACCGGTGAGCTGCTGACCGTGAGCGAGGACGAGAACGCCGACCTGCTGCCCGCCGTCCGCCTCGGGCTCGGCGCGCTGGGGGTCATCGTGGACATCACCCTCCAGTGCGTCCCGGCGTACCTGCTCAAGGCGGTCGAGCGTCCGGAGCCGCTGCAGCAGGTGCTCGACAGCTACCTGGAGCGCTCGGCGCGCGAGGACCACTTCGAGTTCTACTGGTTCCCGCACACCGAGACCGGCCTGACCAAGACGAACACCCGGCTGCCGCTCACCGAGCCGCGCGCCCCGCTGTCGAGGGCCGGACGCTGGCTGGACGACGAACTGCTCGCCAATGGCCTCTACCGCGGCGTCTGCGCGGTCGGGACGGCGGTGCCCGGCATCATCCCGCCGTTCAGCCGGCTCGCCCAGAAGCTCACCGGGAACCGGGACTTCACCGACCACTCGCCGCGGGTGTTCGTCACCAACCGCGGCGTGCGCTTCCGCGAGATGGAGTACGCGCTGCCGCGGGAGGCCGTGCCCGGTGCGCTCGCCGAGGTGAAGGCCCTCATCGAGCGGAGGGGCTGGCGCATCTCGTTCCCCATCGAGGTGCGCTCGGCGGCGGCCGACGACAACTGGCTCTCGACGGCGCACGGTCGCGAGACCGGCTACATCGCGGTGCACCGATACTTCCGGGAGGACCCGACCGAGTACTTCGCCGCCGTCGAGGAGATCATGACCGCCCACGCCGGCCGCCCGCACTGGGGCAAGATGCACACCCGCGACGCCGACTCGCTGCGCGACGCCTACCCCCGCTTCGACGCCTTCCTCGCCGCCCGCGACCGCCTCGACCCCGACCGCCGCTTCGACAACGCCTACCTCCGCCGCACCCTCGGCCCCTGACGCAATCTCTTCCGGAGTTATGCACGCGACACGCCGTGTTCGGGCGTACACAACTCCGGAATTGGTGGCTGGGGGCTAGGGGTGCGGCGTTGGAGGGTGAGGGCGCCGACGACGACGGCGGCGACGGCGAAGCCGCCGATGATGAGGAGCTGGCCGCCGATGTAGGCGGCGTCGTGCGAGCCCGTGGAGACCGCGTTGAGCGCGTCCACCGCGTGCGAGAGCGGCAGCCAGTCGCTGATCTGGCGGAGGCCGTCCGGGAGCTGGTCGCGCGGGATGAAGATGCCGCCGAGCAGGATCTGCGGGAACACGATCACCGGCATGAACTGCACCACCTGGAACTCGGTGCGCGCGAACGCGCTCGCGAACAGGCCGAGCGTGCTGCCGAGCACCGCGTCGGTGACCGCGACCGCCACCATCAGCCAGGGGTCTCCCTTGATCTCCAGGCCGCACACCCAGACGGCGTAGCCGACCGCGACCAGCGACTGGACGATCGCGAGCAGCCCGAAGGCGAGGGTGTAGCCGAGGATGAAGTCGCCGCGGCCGAGCGGCATCGACAGCAGCCGCTCCAGCGTGCCGGTGCGGCGCTCCCGCAGCGTCGTGATGCTGGTGACCAGGAACATGACGATGAACGGGAACAGCGCCACGATGGCCGGCCCGATCGTGGCGAACACCGGCGTGTCCGTGAAGATCCAGGCGACCAGGCCGATCAGGAGGCTCGGCACGACCACCAGCAGGCCGATCGTGCGCGGGTCGTGCCGGATCTGGGTGAGCACGCGGCCGGCGGTCGCGAGGGTGCGGGTGGGGTTCATCGCGCGGCCTCCCCGTGCCCGGTCTCCTCGTGCTGGTTCTCCTCGTGATCGGTCTCCGTGGGCTCGCCGTCCTCGGTCCCTTCGCCGATCGCGTGCCGCGGGTGGTGCCTGCGCAGCAGCGTCAGGAAGGCGCCCTCCGCGTCCGCCGCGCCGGTCTCGGCGAGCAGCTCCTCCGGGGTCGTGTCCGCCAGGATGGCGCCCTCCCGCATCAGCAGCAGCCGGTCGCAACGGGTCGCCTCGTCCATCACGTGGCTGGAGATCAGGAGGCTGGTGCCGCCGTCCGCGAGCCGATGGAACAGCGTCCAGAGCTCGACGCGCAGCAGCGGGTCGAGGCCGACCGTCGGCTCGTCCAGTACCAGGAGGTCGGGGGAGCCGAGCAGCGCCGCGGCGAGGGAGACGCGGCTGCGCTCCCCGCCCGAGAGGGTGGAGACGAGCCGGCCGGCGTTCGGGCCGAGGTCCGTCGCCTCGATGGCGCGCTCGACGTCCGCCTTGCCCGCGCCGAGCACACTGCGGAAGTACGCCAGGTTCTGCCGCACGGTCAGGTCGTCGTAGACGCTCGCCGCCTGGGTCACGTAGCCGACCCGGTGCCGCAGGGCGGCCGAGCCGGCGGGCTGGCCGAGCACCTCGACCGTGCCGCCCGCGACGCGCTGGACGCCGACGATCGAGCGCATGAGCGTCGTCTTGCCGCAGCCGCTCGGGCCGAGCAGGCCGACGACCTGACCGCGCGGGATGTGCAGGTCGAGCCCGTCGAGCACGGTCGTCCGGCCGCGCTTCACGCGCAGCCCGTCGATGACGACGGCGGCGTCGCTGACGAGGTCGTCGCGCACGGAGGACGATGAATTCATCATGTGATGAATTATTCGCCTGGACCGCGCCCTCCGTCAATATCCCCGAACAGATGCCACTGGATGACCGGCCCCACCCGCCGCGCCAGCTCGTCGGGGGCCGCGCTCGCGACCGGCTGGAGCTTGAGCGCGTAGCGCGTCATCATCAGCCCGACCACCTGCGACGCGGCCAGGTCGGCGCGGAGGTCGGCGTCGTCGGAGTGCGTCAGCGCCGCCAGCCGGGTGAACACCTCGCGGGTCAGGAACTCGCGCAGCATCCGCGTGCCCGGGCCGCTGCTCAGCACCGTCCGGAGGATGAGCACCATCCGGCCGGCCGCGCGCTCGTCCTCCAACTGGGTGAGCAGGTAGCGCACCAGCATCTCTCCGACCTGCTCCCGGGGCGCGCCGAGGACGACGTCGAGCACCCGGTCGGGCCGCAGGGGGCCTCCAGCGTGGCCGCGAAGAGCTCGGCCTTGTCGTCGAAGTAGTGGTGCACGAGGGCGGAGTCGACGCCCGCGCGCCTCGCGACGGCGCGCAGCGACGCCGCCTCGTAGCCGCGCTCGGTGAACTCGTCGGCCGCCGCGCGCACGATGGCCGAACGGGTGGAGGCCGCCCCGCGCTCCTTGCGCGGCCGGCCCCTCCTGCGGCGTTCGGCGAGCTCACTCACGAGTGCCATTGTGCACCCCGGACCTGGTGCCCTGTCCATCCGCATTGCGGTTGCTTCGAGTGTGATGGGAAGCCCGTGGGAGGCGCATCCGTCCCGGTTAGGATGCTGTTCAGCGCAGTCGATCGGCGCATACACGCTTAGGAGTTCCCGCAATGGAATGGCTCATTCCGGTCATCATCGTCGTCGTGCTCGTCGCGATCATCGGAATCTACTTCTGGGCAACGTACAACTCGCTCATCACGCTCAAGGTGCGGGTGGACGAGGCGTGGAGCGACATCACGGTGCAGCTCAAGCGTCGTGCCGACCTCATCCCGAACCTGATCGAGACGGTCAAGGGCTACGCCGCGCACGAGCGCGGGGTCTTCGAGTCGGTGACCAAGGCCCGCGCCGAGACGCTGTCGGCGCAGACGCCGGGCGACGCGTCCGTGGCCGAGGGGCACATGCAGACCGCGCTGAAGAGCATCTTCGCCGTGGCGGAGGCCTACCCGCAGCTCCAGGCGAGCCAGAACTTCCTGCGCCTGCAGGCCGACCTGGTCGACACCGAGGACAAGATCCAGGCCTCGCGCCGGTTCTACAACGGCGGTGTGCGCGAGTTCAACACCAAGATCCGGGTCTTCCCGAACAACCTGTTCGCCCGCCGTCTCGGCTTCAGCGAGCGCGAGTTCTTCGAGGTCGACAACCTGGCGGCGATCGCCGAGCCGCCGCGCGTTCAGTTCTAGGGCGTCGATGTACAGGGCAATCGCCAGGAACAAGCGCAACACCGTCTTCATCATCCTGCTGTTCCTGCTCCTCATCGGTGCGCTCGGCTGGCTGTTCTCGGTCATCTACAACAGCTGGGCGATCCTGGCCTGGGTCGGGATCGGCGCGATCGTCTACGCCGTGTTCCAGTACTTCATGGCCTCCAGCCAGGCGCTCAGCATGTCCGGCGCCGTGCCGATCACCAAGGCCGACAACCCGCGGCTCTGGAACGTGGTCGAGAACCTCTCGATCACGACCGGGACGCCCATGCCGGCGGTCTACATCATCAACGACCCCGCGCCCAACGCGTTCGCCACCGGGCGCGACCCGCAGCACGCCTCCGTCGCCGCGACCACCGGCCTGCTCGACATCATGAACGACGCCGAGCTGGAGGGCGTGATGGCGCACGAGCTCGGTCACGTGCGCAACTACGACATCCGGCTGTCGATGATCGTCTTCGGCCTGACCGTCGCCATCGGGCTCATCGCCGACATCTTCGTGCGGATGGCCTTCTTCGGCGGCAACAACCGCAACAACAACAACGGCGGCGGCGGCAACCCGATCGTGCTGGTCTTCGGCCTGGTGGCCGCGATCATCGCGCCGCTGGTCGCGACGCTCGTGCAGCTCGCGGTCTCCCGCCAGCGCGAGTACCTCGCCGACGCCACCGGGGCGATGACGACGAGGCACCCGGACGCGCTCGCGAGCGCGCTGCTCAAGCTGCAGGACTACGGCCGGCCGATGCGCCGCCAGAACAGCAGCATGGCGCATCTGTGGATCGCGGAGCCGCTCCGGCCCAGCCTGATGAGCCGGCTGTTCTCGACGCACCCGCCCATCCCCGAGCGCGTCGACCGCCTCGAGAAGATGGGCTCGACCTTCTGACATTCGTGCCGAATGTCCACTTCGGCGGCGCCATTCGTGACATTCGGCACGAATGTGCAGGGGCGGGAGGCTACGCCTCGGCGGCCTCCAGCTCGGCGGTGCCGGTGTAGCGGTAGCGCACGCGCGTGCCGACCGCGCGCTCGTCCAGCGGGCGCCACTCGGTGCCGGCGTTGTTCGCGCCGTCGACCACGTCGATGTCGCGGATGAGGTCGGCGGGGGCTCCGTCGCGGTAGCCGGTGATGACCTCCGCGTAGACCGTGGAGTCCGGGTTCAGCAGCACCGCGATGTAGTGGCTCGACTCGCGCACGTCGTCCGTCGTCACCCACATGCGGTTGTCGAACTGCACGTGCGCGCGGCCGTCCGGCCCGCGTTTCACGCCCGTCACGATGCCGTCGAGCCAGCGTTCGCCGTCGCGGTACGCGAAGAGCTCGCGCATGGGCTGTTCGTAGTCGGCCTCGTCGGCCCCGTCGGCGTCCAGATACTCCAGCGGTGAACTCATGTCCCGCACCTTACCCCCGCACCCCGCGCCGCCGCGAGGGCGTCGTCAGAAGGCCGTGGGCGCGGCCAGGGCGAGCTCCGCAGCGAGCATGGGGGCGAGGTCGCCCCGTGCGCCCTCCGCCACCTCCACGCCGCCCAGGCCCTGCCAGGCCGCGGTCTCGCCCAGCAGCGGGACCAGCCGCTCGGCCACCCGGCCGCCGTCGCCGGCCTCCGTCCACGCGGACTGCACCCGCAGCACGCCGGCCTGCCGGTCGCTCTTCAGGTCGATGCGGCCGACCAGCTCGTCGTCCAGCAGGATGGGCAGCGAGTAGTAGCCGTACACCCGCTGCGGGGCGGGCGTGTAGATCTCGATGCGGTAGTGGAAGCCGAACGTCCGCAGCGCCCGGTCGCGGAACCAGACCACCGGGTCGAACGGCGACAGGAGAGCGGCGGCGTCGATGCTGCGCGGCCGGCGCGCGTCGCGGTGCAGCCAGGCCTTGACCGGGCGGTCACCGGCCCCGGTCCAGCCCGCCACCTGCACCGGGACGACCTCGCCCGCGTCCTCCAGCTCCTGCATCGCGACGGCGACGGCCGGCCCTTTGAGCCGGTAGTAGTCGGCGAAGTCGCGGAGCGTGCCGATGCCGTGGGCGACGGCCGAGCGGCGCATCAGCTCGCGGATGGCGTCGGCGTCGCTCACCGTGCGGTCGAGCACGCTCGCCGGGAGGACGTCCTCCACCAGCCCGTAGCGGCGCTGGAAGCGCGTGCGCCCGGCGATGGCGACCTCGCCGAACAGGAACATCCGCTCCAGCGCGCGCTTGACCTCCGACCAGCCCCACCACGGCCCGGACCGCCGGTTGGCGTCGTGCTCGATCTCGCCGGCCGCGAGCGGGCCCTTGGCGGCGAGCTCGCTGCGCAGCCAGGACAGCGTGGAGTCGTGCGCCGCGAACCACGCGTTGCCGGTGCCGTAGCGCTCGCGGTACTGGCGCATCCGCCAGCGGAACAGCGACCAGTCCTCCTTGCGCACGAACGCGGCCTCGTGCGCCCAGTACTCGGTGTGCGGCCCGCGCGCGTCGAAGGTCAGCCGGTCGAGGAGGGTGCGGTCGTAGGCGCCGAGTCGGGCGAACGCCGGGAGGTAGTGGCTGCGCTCGAACACGTTCACCGAGTCGATCTGCAGCAGGTTGATGCGGTCGATGAGCCCGTTGAGCTGGCGCGTGCCCACCACCGCGGGGCGCGGGCGCCCGAAGCCCTGGGCGGCGAGCGCGATGCGGCGCGCGAGGGCGGGGAGAGCTGTTCGACCACGGATCGACCTTAGCGGCAAGGTCCGACACTCCCCGTTCACCCGATGGTCACGTCCCGCTGGGCCACTGGTATGCCGGCCTCCCTAACGTGGCGTCGAGCCGGTTTCCACAGCCCGGCTGCCAACCCGACCTGGAGGACATTCCCCTAAAACCGCGTTTTAGGGGCGTCTACGTGCCCCTCGACATCAGTGGTGGCACGGGTGTGCGAGACGGGACGGCGTTCTAGAGTAATGCTCATGTCTGGTATCGTCCCGGGGGCGGACGCCGAGTACTCGGACGCCATCGACCCCTCAACCTTCGTGAAGACCCTCTCGCCGAGTGACCTGGTCACTCGGATCCGTCCGGGCGACATCCACTGGTGGCCGCCCTTCTTCTTCCCCATCGACACCATCAGCCCGACCCACACCGTCGGCAAAGGCCGCACCAACCTGACGCTGATCGCGTCGGACATCATGCAGACCGACACGACCGGCACGCCGTACGCGTCGTTCAGCTTCCGGCAGGTCCCGTCCGGCGGCCCCGGCGTCTCCGTCCACTTCGACCCGGGTGCGTACGGCGCGACGGCGGTCGCGAGCTACGTCGTGGAGTTCCTCATCGCCACGAGCGGCCCGGTGTCGCTCACCGTCGGCGGGTACGCCGGCGCGGGCAGCGTGACCGGCGCCGGCGTGAAGACCGTGAACGGGAACGTCTCGGTCTCGGTCGGCCTGAACAACGTCCCGCCGGGACAGGTGACCTACGCCTCGATCCAGCAGACGTCCTCCGGGCCCGCCTGGCAATGGTTCTCCACCTCCATCGAGCACCCGCCGCTGGTGTTCGAGCCCTGATCGTCATCGGGCGACCCGGCGCTTCCTGAGCGATCCTTCAGGATGAGCCGGGTCGCGCACCTAGACTGACGGGCATGGCAGAGAGCGACGCTCCGGCACCGCAGCATCCGTCCGTCCCGCCGGCCCGGGCGCGCTTCCTGAAGCGCCGGCGCGACCTCGCGACCCGGGTCGAGGAGGTCGCGCCGGTCGACGCGTCCCTGCCGCGCGGCGTGCGCCTGGCGGGAGCCTGGTCGTGGCGGCTGCTCGTCATCGGCGCAGTGATCGCGGTCGTGGTCTTCCTCATCGTCCAGCTCCGGCTGATCGTCGTCCCCGTGCTGGTCGCGGTGCTCCTCGCCGCGCTGCTGGTGCCGTTCAAGGACTTCCTGATCCGCCACCGCTGGCCGCGCTGGCTGGCGATCGTCGCCACGCTGCTGACGCTGATCGTGGTCGTCGGCGGGCTGTTCTACCTGGCGATCTGGCAGGTCACCCGGGAGAGCCACGACCTACAGACCCAGACGGTGGCGGCGTTCGACCAGTTCCGCAGCTGGTTGACGACCGGCCCGCTCGGCCTGACGACGGAGCAGATCGACGGCGCCTTCCAGTCGCTCTGGTCGTCGCTGCAGCAGGACAGCCAGGTCTACATCTCCGGCGCGCTCTCGATCGGCTCCACGCTGGGCCACGTGCTCACCGGTGCGCTGCTGACGGTGTTCAGCGTGCTGTTCATCCTCATCGACGGCCGGAGCATCTGGGGCTGGATGGTGCGGATCTTCCCGAAGAACGCGCGGGCCGCGGTCGACGGGGCGGGACAGGCCGGCTGGCTGACCCTGCGGAACTTCGCGAAGGTGCAGGTGCTCGTCGCCTCCATCGATGCGCTCGGGATCGGCCTCGGCGCGTTCTTCCTCGGGCTGCCGCTGGTGCTCCCGATCGCGGTGCTGGTGTTCCTCGGGTCGTTCATCCCGATCGTCGGCGCCGTGCTCACCGGCACGCTGGCCGTCTTCGTCGCACTCGTCTTCAAGGGCTGGGTCTTCGCGCTCATCATGCTCGCGGTGGTGCTGCTTGTGCAGCAGATCGAGGGCCACGTCCTCCAGCCGCTGATCATGGGCACGGCGGTGAAGGTGCACCCGCTCGCGGTGGTGCTGGCGGTGGCGGCGGGCTCGCTGCTGGCCGGCATCCCCGGCGCGCTCTTCGCCGTGCCGTTCGTCGCGGTGCTCAACGTGATGGTGCATTACGTGTCGTCCGGCGCCTGGCGGTCGACGCCGCCGGAGGCCACCGCGGCTCCGGAGGGCGCGATCTGGGAGACCGTGCCGCGCCCCCGCAGGGCTCCGCGGACGTAATCGGTCGCATTCATTCAGCGGTATATGACCACGAGTAGGCTGTGCGAGTGGATACCGCGACCGATCCGACGCGCACCCCGTTCGCAGGCCCTGGCCTCGACGAGATCGAGGCTGCGCGCGCGATCGTGGCCCGGGTGGCCCAGCCGACGCCGTTGGAGACCTCCCGGTACCTCACCGACGTGCTCGGCGCCCCCGTCATCCTCAAGTGCGAGAACCTGCAGCGCACCGGCTCGTACAAGATCCGCGGCGCCTACCACCGGCTCTCCAAGCTGAACGCGGAGGAGCGGGCGCGCGGCGTCGTCGCCGCCTCCGCGGGCAACCACGCGCAGGGCGTCGCCTTCGCCGCTCGCGAGCTCGGCATCCACGCCACGATCTTCATGCCCGTGGGCGTGGCCATCCCCAAGTTCCAGGCGACGCGCGCGTACGGCGCGGACGTCGTGCTCAGCGGCAGCATCGTGGACGAGACCCTCCGGGCCGCCGCCGACTTCGCCGCAGAGACCGGCGCGGTGCTCATCCCGCCGTTCGACCACCCGGACGTGGTCGCCGGGCAGGGCACCCTGGGTCTGGAGATCCTCGACGAGGTGCCGGACGTCCAGACCATCGTCGTGCCGATCGGCGGCGGCGGGCTCATCTCCGGCGTGGCCAGCGCGGTCAAGCAGCGCGCGGCCCGCGAGGGCGCACGGTCCGCGTGATCGGCGTGCAGGCGGCCAACGCCGCCGCCTACCCGGCGTCGCTCGCGGCGGGGGAGCCGACCGAGATCGCCGTCGTCGGGACCATCGCCGACGGCATTGCGGTCAGCAGGCCGGGCGCGCTCAACTTCGAGATCATCCGGGACGCGGTGGACGCCGTGGTCACCGTCACCGAGGACGACATCGCCCGCGCGCTGCTGGTGCTGCTGGAGCGTGCGAAGCTCGTGGTGGAGCCCGCCGGCGCGGTCGGAGTGGCCGCGATTCTCGCGGGACTCATCCCGGCGGACGACCCAGCCCGGCCGGTGGTCGCCATCCTCTCCGGCGGCAACATCGACCCGCTGCTGATGCAGCGCGTCATCGCCCACGGCCTCGCGGCCTCCGACCGCTACCTGCGGCTCTCGATCATGCTCCCGGACCGGCCGGGACAGCTCGCGCGCATCGCCGAGATCCTCGCCGGCGTCAACGCCAACGTGGTGGAGGTGCTGCACACGCGGCACGGCAACGGGCTCCAGCTCAGCCAGGTCGAGCTCGACGTCTCCGTGGAGACCCGCGGCACCGAGCACCGCGAGCAGGTCATCCAGGTGCTGCGCTCCGCCGGCTACGACCCCGTCCTCGAAGAGGAATAGCAGAAACCGCCGAGTTCGCAGATGATCTGCGTACTCGGCGGTCTCCGACTGATTTCGCGCGTACTCGGCGGTTACTGGCCGGTGTAGGTGTCGACCTTGGAGATCGTGACCGGGATCTGGCGGCCGTTGGGGGCGGTGTACTCGGTCTTGTCGCCGACCTTGAGGCCGAGGATGGCGGAGCCGAGCGGGCTCTGCTCGCTGTAGACGGGGAGGTCGGTGCCGGCCGCGATCTCGCGGTTGCCGATCAGGAAGACGCTCTCGTCGCCCGCGATGGTCGCGGTGATGACGGTTCCGGGCTCCACGACGCCGTGGCTCTCCGGCGCCTCGCCGACCGTGGCGCTGCGCAGCAGGTTGGTGAGCTGCACGATGCGGGCCTCGATCTTGCCCTGCTCGTCCTTCGCGGCGTGGTAGCCGCCGTTCTCCTTGAGGTCGCCCTCCTCGCGGGCCGCCTCGATGCGCTTCGCGATCTCGTTACGGCCGTTGACGCTGAGCTCCTCGAGTTCGGCCGAGAGACGGTCGTACGCGTCCTGGGTCAGAAAGGTGACCTGAGACTCCTGGGACATGATGAACTCCTTCGCGCCTGCACGGATTTTCCCGCTTCGGCTGATGGCCGGCTGGCGCCGGTGGGTAAAGTAGACGCCCCGGCCTCGGCCGGGGCGTATCCAGAGAATGTTAGGTCAGCCAGCAGGTGTTAATCAAACCCGTGTTGCTCTGCGAGATGGTCCGGATCGTCTCGTTGTACGTCGTCACACGGGAATCGGAGCCGGGATAGGTCACGATCCGCCAGCCCACGATCGCGTAGTCCTGGTTCAGTGCCTGCAACGCGCAGGTGACGCTGTCGCCCGGCTTGGCGTTGATGGTGAAGGTGATCCGCACATGGTGGGCGTCGGGGATCACGTACGCGGTGTCGGTGGTCTGAAGGTCGGCCTGGTCGTTGTCCCAGCCCGCCCAGAACACCCACGCGGTCACCACCGCGAGCACGGCGACGGCACCGCCGATCAGCAGCCAGCGATCGCGGCGGCGGCGCTTCGGGGTGCGGCCGTAGCGGGATGCGAGGGTCTCGGACGGCGCCTCGGTCACGCGTGCCATGTACTCGCCGTCCGCCTCTCAGGGGCATCGTTCAGGCCCGCCGTCGGGGCGACGGTAGGCTGAGACAAGACTAGGAGACGAAGCTGTGAATCGCGCTTCGCGCCTCCCGAACCACCCGATCCGAAAGCGAAGCCCGCCATGCGTCAGAACGACCTGTCCACCGTGTCCGTGGAGGCCGTGTGATGGGGGAGCTGTTGCTGAAGGCGGGCGTCTGGCTGGCCGCGACGCCCACGCCGTCGCCGACCTCCGGACCGAGCGATGACGCGGTCACGCCCGGCGTCGTCGGCTTCACCGTCACCTTCCTGATCGCGGTCGCCGCGGTGCTGCTGATCCTCGACATGACGCGCCGCATCCGCCGGGTGCGCTACCGCGACGAGATCGCGCACAAGCTGGATGCCGAGGCCGGCGAGCAGCAGGACGACGCGGACGGCGACTCCCGCCCCTGAACTCCCGGCGTCAGCCGTTGTAGGCGGGATGCAGCGCGATCAGCAGCGTCGCCGTCCAGTGGCAGAGGAACGCCAGCACCGTCAAGGTGTGGAAGATCTCATGGAACCCGAACACGCCGGGGAACGGGTTCGGCTTCTTGATTCCGTAGATGACCGCGCCGATCGTGTAGAACACGCCGCCGACGCAGACCAGCACCATCATCGCCACGTTGGCGTTGACCAGGTCGACGATGTACATCATCGCCGCCCAGCCGAGCAGCAGGTAGATCGGCACGTACAGCCAGCGCGGCGCGTGGATCCAGAACACCCGGAAGCCGATGCCGAGCAGCGCGCCGCCCACACGACGCAGAGCAGCACGATGCCCTTCTGCGGCGGGAGGGCGAGCACGGCGAGGGGCGTGTAGGTGCCGGCGATCAGCAGGAAGATGTTGGCGTGGTCGATGCGCTTCAGGATGACCTTCGTGCGCGGCCGCCAGTTGAAGCGGTGGTAGAGCGCCGAGTTGCCGAACAGCAGCATCGAGGTCAGCATGAACACCGCCGACGCCCACTTGGCCGGCGCTCCGTGCGCCAGGCTGATGAGCACGATGCCCGCGGCGATCGTGACCGGGAACGTTCCGGCGTGGATCCAGCCGCGCCAGGTCGGCTTGATGTCGGCCGGGTAGGCGGGGAGGCGTCCAGCAGCGGGATGTTCGGCAGCAGAGGGCCGCGGGAGTCGTCCGCCTTCACCGCGGCGTCGGCGGGCGGGAGGTCGGCGGCCGGCTCGGTGAGCAGCTCGCCGACGTCCTCAGGCTCGGGGGCGTTTCGCGGCGTCATGGAGCAAGAGTAGGGGAGGCGGGTGCTCGGATGCTGGGAATCGGACACGTCAGGGGCGCTAACGTAGCTGCGTGAGCGAGACGCAGTTCCGAGACGGCCAACGGGTTGCTCTACGGCCTGTACCAGAAGCGGCTGCGACGCGACATCGCCGGCCTCGGCCCGGAGTCGCTGCCCCGGCACGTCGCGATGATCATCGACGGCAACCGCCGCTGGGCCCGCCAGGTCGGCATGACGACCGTCGCGCACGGCCACCGCGCGGGCGCGGCGAAGATGCGCGAGTTCCTGGAGTGGTGCGACGACCTCGGGATCGAGGTGGTGACGCTCTACCTGCTGTCGTCGGACAACCTGACCAACCGGCCGAGCTCCGAGCTCTCCGACCTGATCGAGATCATCGCCGAGCTCGCCGACGACCTCTCCCGCTACCGCGACTGGCGGGTCAAGCACGTCGGCTCGATGACCGGTCTCCCGGAGCCGCTCGTGACCGCGCTGGCCGACGCCGAGAAGCGCACCGCCGACAAGAAGGGCCTGCACATCAACCTCGCGGTCGGCTACGGCGGCCGCAAGGAGATCACGGACGCCATGCGCAGCATCGTCGCGGCGCATTCGGCGGAGGGCGGCAGCCTGGAGACGTTGGCCGACCTCCTCACCCCCGATCTCATCGGCGAGCACCTCTACACGGGAGGCCAGCCCGACCCCGACCTCGTCATCCGCACCTCCGGCGAGCAGCGGCTGAGCGACTTCATGCTGTGGCAGAGCGCGCACAGCGAGTTCTACTTCGTGGAGGCCCTCGGCCCCGACCTCCGCGAGGTCGACTTCCTGCGCGCGATGCGCGACTTCTCCCGCCGCCACCGCCGCTACGGCTCCTGACGATTCGCGTCGCCGGCGGGTCGGACGGCAGGATGGTCCCCGGAGGTCACGATGACGACGATCGAGGAGTTCGCGGCGGGGTTCGGCGAGGAGCCCGGGTACCTGGACTACGGGCGCGTCGGACCGCTGTCGGCGGCGGTGCGCGCCGAGACGCTGGGGCAGTACGAGGCGCTCGCCACGGCGCGTTTCGGGACCGTCGACCGGATGAACGTGGAGGACGCCCGCGTCCGCGACGCGATCTCCGCTCTGACCGGCTTCCCCGCCGAGCAGATCGCCTTCCAGCCGAACGCCTCCACCGGCCTCATGCACGCCGCTTTCGGGCTCACCGGCGGCGACCTGCTGCTGTCTCCCGGCGAGTTCCCGAGCGTGACCTACGCGGCCGTGCGTGCCGCGCAGGCGATGCACGTCGTGACGCCGGTGTGGCTGGAGACCGACCACGGGCGCGTCACCCCGGCGCAACTCAAGGAGCAGCTCACCGACTCGACCAGCGCGGTGATGGTGAGCCTGGTCGACTCGCGCACCGGCTACCTCGCCGACATCGACGGCATCCGCCAGGTGATCGGGGACCGCCTGCTCATCGTGGACGCCATCCAGGGCTTCGGCGTGGTCGACGTCCCCTACGAGGTCGCGGACGTCGTCGTCTCCGGCGGCCAGAAGTGGACCAGGGCAGGCTGGGGCACCGGCTTCCTCGCGCTCAGCGAGCGCGCGATCGAGCACCTGACCCCCGTCTTCAGCGGCTGGGTCGGGACCGGCGAGGGTGAACGCTGGGACGACGTGCTGGAGCCGGTGAAGGGCGCGGCGGCCTTCACCGTGTCGAACCCCGACCTGGTCGCCGAGGCCCGCCTCGCCGCGGCGCTGGAGGAGGTCGCGGCGGTCGGCGTCGCCGAGATCGGCTCCGCCATCTCCGACCTGGCCGAGCAGGTCATCGACCTCGCCGACGAGTTCGCCCTTCCCGTCGCCTCGTCGCGCAACCCCGCGGAGCGCGCCGGGATCGTCGTGCTGGAGCCGCTGCCCGAGCAGTTGACCGTGCTGGCGGCCTCCCTGTTCAACCACGGGGTGTCAGCCAAGGTGCGGGCCACGAGCGTCCGGCTGAGCGTCCACGCCGGGACCACCGAGGAGACCCTGGACATGCTGCGCGCCGCCCTCACCTCCTACGCCTCGGCGGCCTGATCCGCGCCTCCCAGAACTGGGGGCGAATGTTCACCTGAACGAAACACGACACGCGGCATTCGGAGCCCCCTGTGTCGGCGGTGCGGCGTACTTTCGACTCATCGGGCACGGCGCCCGATCGAGACGGCCACATAAGTTCGTTTCGAGACCCAATGGCCGGCTCGCCAAGGATCCGCCGGCTCCAGCGCAAGCGGAGCGGCGGGGTGGGAGTGGTCGTGGCTGAATCAGGAACCCGGCAGTTCGAGTCGGCACCCAGCGGAACCCGTCAGAGCGAGCGCACGTATGTGCTCGACACCTCGGTGCTGCTGTCCGACCCCAAGGCGATCTTCCGGTTCGCCGAACACGCTGTCGTCATCCCTGTCGTCGTCGTGAGCGAGCTGGAGGGAAGCGCAACGATCCCGAGATCGGATACTTCGCGCGGCAGGCGCTGCGCAATCTGGACGATCTGCGGGTGCAGCACGAACGGCTCGACTTCCCGATCCCCGTCGGGGAGGGCGGCTCGCTCCGGGTGGAGCTGAACCACTCCAACATGTCGGTGCTGCCGAGCGGGATGCAGCTGGGCGACAACGACTCCCGCATCCTCGCGGTGGCGATGAACCTCGCGAACGACGGGCTCGCGGTCACGGTCGTCTCCAAGGACCTCCCGATGCGCGTCAAGGCGTCGTCGATCGGCCTGGCGGCGGAGGAGTACCGGCACGAGCAGGTCGTGGACAGCGGCTGGACCGGGCTGGCGGAGATCTCGCTCGGCAGCGACCAGATGAGCTCGCTCTACGAGAACGAGTGGATGAGCACCTCGCAGGTCGAGGGGCTCCCGGTCAACACGGGCCTGATCGTGCACTCGGACCGCGGCTCGGCGCTCGGGCGCGTGGTCGCCGACGGCGAGGTGAAGCTGGTGCGCGGCGACCGCGACGTCTTCGGGCTGCACGGCCGCTCGGCGGAGCAGCGGCTGGCGATCGACCTCCTGCTCGACCCGGAGATCGGCATCCTGTCGCTCGGCGGACGGGCCGGCACCGGCAAGTCGGCGCTCGCCCTGTGCGCGGGGCTGGAGGCCGTGCTGGAGCGTCAGCAGCACAAGAAGATCATGGTGTTCCGGCCGCTGTACGCGGTCGGCGGCCAGGAGCTCGGCTACCTGCCGGGCGACCAGGGCGAGAAGATGAACCCCTGGGGTCAGGCGGTCTTCGACACGCTCGGTGCGCTGGTGTCGCAGAACGTGCTGGACGAGGTGCTGGACCGCGGCATCCTGGAGGTGCTGCCGCTCACGCACATCCGCGGCCGCTCGCTGCACGACGCGTTCGTGATCGTGGACGAGGCGCAGTCGCTGGAGCGGAACGTGCTGCTGACGGTGCTCAGCCGCGTCGGGCAGAACTCGCGGGTGGTGCTGACCCACGACGTGGCGCAGCGCGACAACCTCCGGGTCGGCCGGCACGACGGCGTCGCGTCGGTGATCGAGACGCTGAAGGGCCACCCGCTGTTCGCGCACGTCACGCTGACGCGCTCGGAGCGCTCGGCGATCGCGGCGCTGGTCACGGAGATGCTGGAGGGCAACGAGCTGGCCTGAGGGTGAGCCGGCAGGCGAAAGAACCTCGCCTGCTGTGGATGAATTCGGGATTCTCGTATTTTCTGTGGAATCGTAAGGAGGCCGTGTCGCCGCACCTAGCGTGAGGGCATGGTTGAGAAAACGATCCGGATCGTTGTCGCGGTCGGCCTGAGCGTCGCCCTGCTGGGGGCAGGTGACGCCGGGCCGGCCGCGATCGGAGCGCTGTATGTCGCGGCCGTGACCGCGCCGCTCGTGCAGTACGACGTGCGCGAGCTGCGGCTGCCGGACGCGCTCGTTGTCCCAGGGGCGGCGTTCGTGGTCGTGGGAGCGGTCTGGAGTTCGCTCCGGCCCGGCGGATGGCCGGTCGCGGTCGCGGCGCTGGGGTGCGGCGTGGCGGCTCTCGTCGGGTTCGCGGTGCTGGCGTCGGGAGGCGGGCTCGGGATGGGCGACGTGAAGCTCGCGGCGGTGCTGGCCGGGGCCCTCGCGGCGCTGGTGGCGGAGCGAGGGCCGCCGCTGGGGGAGGTCGTGGCGGTCGTCGGGTGCTGGGTGGTCGTGACGTTTCTGGCCGGGGTGGCGGTGGCGTGGGCGGTGGCCGGTGGTCGCGGGTCCAGGCGGCTGCTGTCCGCGGAGCTGCCGTTCGGGCCGGTGCTGCTCGGGACGTTCTGGGGGTTCGTGCTGCTGGGGTGACAAACGGCGAGGCGCCCCTCCCGCAGTGCAGGAGGGGCGCCTCGATCGAACGGCTCGCGAGCGGTCCGGGTCCGGGCTCAGCCCGGGTGGGTCATGCTCAGCACGTCGAGTGCCGAGTCGAGCTGCTCCAGCGTGATCTCGCCGCGCTCCACGAAGCCGAGGTCGATCACGGCCTCCCGCACGGTCATGCCCTGGGCGACGGCGTGCTTGGCGACCTTCGCGGCGGCCTCGTAGCCGATCACGCGGTTAAGCGGCGTCACGATCGACGGGCTCGACTCCGCGAACGCGCGGGCGCGGTCGAGGTTGGCCTCCAGGCCCGTGACGGTCTTGTCCGCGAGCACCCGGCTGGCCTGGGTGAGCAGGCGGATCGACTCCAGCAGCGCTGTGCCCATCACCGGGATGGCGACGTTCAGCTCGAACAGGCCGGACGCGCCGCTCCACGCGATGGTGGCGTCGTTGCCGATCACCCGGGCGGCGACCATGAGCACGGCCTCCGGGATGACCGGGTTGACCTTGCCCGGCATGATCGAGGAGCCCGGCTGCAGGTCGGGGATGTGCAGCTCGCCGAGACCGGTGTTCGGGCCCGAGCCCATCCAGCGCAGGTCGTTGCAGATCTTGGTCAGGCTGACGGCGATCGTGCGGAGCGCGCCGGAGGCCTCCACGAGACCGTCGCGGTTGGCCTGGGCCTCGAAGTGGTTGCGGGCCTCCGTGATCGGCAGCTCGGTCTCGGCGGTCAGCAGCTCGATCACGAGCTGCGGGAAGCCGAGCGGGGTGTTGATGCCGGTGCCGACGGCCGTGCCGCCGAGCGGGACCTCCGCGACGCGGGTCAGCGCGGCCTGGACGCGCTCGATGCCGTAACGGATCTGCGCGGCGTAGCCGCCGAACTCCTGGCCGAGCGTCACCGGGGTGGCGTCCATGAGGTGCGTGCGGCCCGACTTGACGGCGGTCGCCCACAGCTGCGCCTTCTCCTCCAGCGCGACCGCGAGGTGGTCGAGCGCGGGAATGAGGTCGTCGATGAGTGCGCCGGTGACGGCGATGTGCACCGAGGTCGGGAAGACGTCGTTGGACGACTGCGACGCGTTGACGTGGTCGTTCGGGTGCACCGGACGGCCGAGGCGGCGCGAGGCGAGCGTCGCCAGCACCTCGTTCATGTTCATGTTCGAGGAGGTGCCGGAGCCCGTCTGGTAGACGTCGATCGGGAAGTCCCCGTTGTGCGCGCCGCTGACGACCTCGTCTGCGGCGGCGGCGATGGCCTCGGCGACGTCCGCGTCCAGGACGCCGAGGCGCGCGTTCGCGAGCGCCGCCGACTTCTTGATGCGGGCGAGCGCGGCGATCTGAGCCGGCTCGAGAACCGAGCCCGAGATCGGGAAGTTCTCGACGGCGCGCTGCGTCTGCGCGCCGTACAGGGCGGCTGCGGGGACCCGCACCTCGCCCATCGTGTCGTGCTCGATGCGGTACTCGGTGCCCGCCTGCGTGTCCACCACGGTGTGTTCTTCCTTTCTGGGCCCTGGCGCGTCAGCGCGCGGGCGTTGGGTCGGCGGCCGGTTCGGCCAGTCCGACGACGGCGTCGGGAACGACCCGACCTTCCTGGAGCACGTAGTTCGCTCCGACGATGGCGAGGAGATTGGCGGCGACGGCGTCGCTGATGATCTCCGATCGCGCGAGAAGCTCTGCGACGGTGTCGCGCAGGTGCAGGCGCCCGACCTCGAGCGCGTCGACCTCGGCGGGCACGACGGCCTCGCCCGGGGCAGTGCCGGCCACCCGGTGGACGGCCGGCAGGATCGGGGCGATGAGCTGCGCGATGTGCGGCGGCAGCGGGTCGGCCCCCTCCGCCTGCGAGGCGATCGCGGACGACACCGCGCCGCACGCGTCGTGACCGAGCACCAGGATGAGCGGCACGTTCAGCACGGCGACCGCGTACTCCAGCGAGGCGATCGCGGAGTCGGAGGCCACCTGCCCGGCGTTGCGGACGACGAAGGCGTCGCCGAGGCCGAGGTCGAAGATGATCTCGGCGGCGAGGCGCGAGTCGGCGCAGCCGAAGATCGCGGCGACCGGGTTCTGGCCCTCCGCCACGCTCTGGCGTCGCTCGACGTCCTGCCGCGGGTGCTGCGGCGCTCCCGTGACGAAGCGCTCGTTTCCTGCCAGCAGTTCCTTCCAGATCCGGCCGGGACGGGTCGTGGGCATCTAGTTTCCTCCTGGGGTGGGTGAGCCGAGGGAGTGGAGCGGGTCGGAGAGGGAGCGGGCGGCCGTCGTGAACTCGGCGTCGTCGGCGGTGCCGAAGACGACGACCGTGCTCTTGCCGGCGGTGGTCACGAGGGCGTAGGCGACGTTGCCGGCGGACGATCCGGCGGAGCGGTTGTCGTAGACGTCCCACTTCACGCCGTCGATCTCCCGGGTGCCGGCGATCCGGGTGCGGTTCACCTGGTCGGCGACCCAGCTGTCGTTGGCGTTGAAGCCCTGCGTGATGCCGACGTACTGGCCCTTCGGCGTGAGCAGCCCGATGTACCAGGCGTCGACGCCGTCGGAGGTCTTCGTGCGCAGCTCGGCGCTGTTGGAGGACCAGCCGGACGGGAGCGTCGGCACCACGAGCCGGTCGGGCTCGCTGCCCTGCGCCTGCTGGGCGACGGCGGCGTAGTCGACGGCGGGCGCCGACGAAGTCGGGTTGCCGCGCGGCACGATCAGGACGATGACCGCCACGAGCGCGACCGTCGCGATCAGCGAGTAGACGAGGTTGTTGACCGTCTGCCGGTTGCGGTGGTTGGCGGAGTTCTGCGCCTTGCGGGCGGCGGTCTCCTCCGGCGTCTCCGGGCGGCCGAGCTCGGCGACGACGGCGGGAGGCTTGGGAGTGCTGGTGCGGGTGCGGGGACTCATTCGGTGTCTGACACGCTCCGTGCGCCCGCGGCTGCGCCTGCGGCTGCTCCGCCGCGGGCGGCGTCGAGCCGTGCCTTCGCGCCGATCAGCCACTCCTCGCAGCGGCGGGCGAGCGCCTCGCCGCGCTCCCACAGCGCGATGGACTCCTCCAGCGTGGTGGAGCCCTGCTCGAGCTCGGTGACGACGCGGACGAGCTCGTCCCGCGCCTCCTCGTAGCTGAGCGCGCTGATCTCCGAGGTGGGCATGATGTCCATTCTATTTGTCTCGCTGGGCGGGCGCTGGATCGGGATCGGCGCCGGTGCCGGCGTCCTCGCCGGCCGGGGAGGGGAGCCGGTCGCCCGCGGTGGCCGCGAACGCGCCGCCGGCCAGCGTCACCCGCACCTCCGCGCCAGGCGGCGCCTCCGCGGGCGACGTGATCACGTGTCCTGCCGCGTTCTGCACGATCGCATAACCGCGGTCGAGCGTCGCCTGCGGCGACAGCGCGCGGAGCTGCCCGCGCAGCTCCGCGATGCGCGTGCTCTCGCGGTCGGCCCGGCGCTCCACCAGCTCGACGCCGCGGGCGACGTAGCGGGTGAGCTCCTGTGCTCGGGAGTCCACGATCCAGGTCGAGGAGGCCAGCACCGGGCGGGTGCGGAGGTGGCCGATCCGGTCGATCTCGTGCGTGATCATGTGCGTCAGGCGGGTGCCGAGGCGCGCGCGGGCCTGCTGTACGCGCGCCAGCTCCTCCGCCACGTCCGGGACGACGCGCTTGGCGGCGTCGGTCGGCGTCGAGGCGCGCAGGTCCGCGACGTCGTCGAGCAGCGGGCGGTCCGCCTCGTGGCCGATGGCGCTCACGATCGGCGTCGTAGCCTCCGAGGCCGCTCGCACCACGCGCTCGTCGCTGAAGCCGAGCAGGTTCTGGAAGTCGCCGCCGCCGCGCGCCACGATGATGACCTCCACCTCGGGGTCGGCGTCGAGCGTCCGGATGGCGGAGACGACCTCCGGGACCGTCCGGTCGCCCTGCACGGCCGCGTGGACGACGCGGAACCGCACCGCCGGCCAGCGCAGCTGCGCGTTGCGGAGCACGTCCTTCTCGGCGTCGGAGTCCTTGCCGGTGACCAGGCCGATGGTGTGCGGGAGGAACGGCAGCCGCTTCTTGCGCTCGGCCGCGAACAGGCCCTCCGCGGTGAGCTGCGCGCGCAGCCGCTCCAGCCGCTCCAGGAGGTCGCCCAGGCCGACGTGCCGCATGTCGCTCACCTGCATGGTGAGGCTGCCGCCCTTGACCCAGTAGTTCGGCTTCACCGCGGCGATCACCCGGTCGCCCTGCTTGAGGTCGGCGGGGATGCGCGCCTTCACCGACGACCAGATGCTGAAGCTGATCGTCGCGTCCTCGCGGAGGTCCTTCAGCTTGCCGTAGACGTTGCCGCCGGAGACGCCCCACTGGGTGATCTCGCCCTCGACCCAGGCGGTGCCGAGCCGGTCGATCCAGCCACGGATGCGGTCGGCGAGCAGCGCGACCGGCCACGGGGCGTCGAGGGTCGGCGGCCCAGGGGTCATCGTCGGCGCGCCCGTCGTACCGCCAGCGACCTGTGCCACCCGGCCTCCCATCCGTTGATCAGCGCCCACCGCGTACGATCGAGGGGTGAGCGATGCGACCATCAGCCTCCCCATGCCCCGGATCCCCGTCAAGCGGGACGCCGGCGAGCGCGGGCGGCTTCAGGATATCCCGGTCCAGGGACACAAGCGTGTGCTGCTGGCGGCCCCGCGCGGCTACTGCGCCGGCGTCGACCGCGCCGTCGTGGCCGTCGAGAAGGCGCTCGAGCACTATGGCGCGCCGGTCTACGTGCGCAAGCAGATCGTCCACAACGTGCACGTGGTGTCCGAGCTGGAGCAGCAGGGCGCGATCTTCGTGGACGAGGTGGACGAGGTCCCCACGGGCGCACACGTGGTGTTCTCGGCGCACGGTGTTTCGCCCGCTGTCGTGAACGCGGCGGCGGACCGCGGCCTCCTCGCCATCGACGCGACCTGCCCGCTGGTCACCAAGGTGCACCGCGAGGCCGTGCGCTTCGCCCGCGACGACTTCGAGATCCTGCTCATCGGCCACGAGGGGCACGAGGAGGTCGAGGGCACCGCGGGCGAGGCCCCCGAGCACGTGACGCTCGTGAACGGCCCGGAGGATGTCGACCGCATCCAGGTGAAGGACCCGGACAAGGTCGTGTGGCTCTCGCAGACCACGCTGTCGGTGGACGAGACGATGGAGACGGTCCGCCGCCTCCGCGAGCGCTTCCCGAACCTCCAGGACCCGCCGAGCGACGACATCTGCTACGCGACGCAGAACCGTCAGGTCGCGATCAAGAAGGTGGCGGAGGACGCCGACCTGGTGATCGTGGTCGGTTCGGCCAACTCGTCCAACTCGGTGCGCCTCGTGGAGGTCGCGCTCGAGTACGGCGCGAAGGCGGCCTACCGGGTCGACTACGCCAGCGAGATCCGCCAGGAGTGGCTGGACGGCGTGGCGACCGTGGGCGTGACCAGCGGCGCCTCGGTGCCGGAGGTCCTGGTGCAGGAGGTCCTGGCGGACCTCTCCGGGGCCGGCTACGCCGAGGTGCAGGAGGTCAAGACGGCGGAGGAGGACCTGATGTTCTCGCTGCCCAAGGAGCTCCGCAAAGACATCAGCGGCAAGCAGGACGCCCGCGCCCTCGGAGGCCGCGGCCAGGCCTGACCCTGTTGGCAATGCCCTCGGGGGTTCACGGCGCCTCAGAGCGTGCGGGAGGACGCCGGGTCGGCGGCGGCGGAGCCGCCGAAGGCGGGGCGGTACGCGGGAGCCTCCGCCAGCTCCACGACGTCGGCGACGACCACCGAGACGTTATCGCGGGCGCGGTGCCGCAGCGCGAGCGCGACCAGCGCGTCCGCCGCGTCCTGCGGCGTCGCGGCCACCGCAAGGGTCTCGGCGACATCCTCGATCGGGACGTAGTCGGTGAGCCCGTCGCTCGTGAGCAGCCAGCGGTCGCCGCGCCGCGCCGGCTCCGACGCGACGTGCAGCGCGGCGGCGTCCTCCGGGTCCCCGCCGAGGACGTGCGTGACGACCGAGCGCAGCGGGTGCTCCGCGATCTCGCTCTCGCCGATCGCTCCGGTGGCCAGCAACTCCCGGACGAGCGAGTCGTCCTCGGTGATCTGCGCCAGGGCACCGTCGCGCAGGCGGTAGGCGCGGGAGTCCCCGGTGTGCGCGACGGTGATCCGCACGCCGTCCGAGAAGAGCCCGACGAGGGTCGTGGCCATGCCCGCCAGCGCGGGGTCGAGGCGCACGCGCAGCGCGAGGTCGGAGTTCGCGATCGCGACCAGCTCGCGCAGTCGCGCCTCCCCGGGAACGCGGCCCTCGGTCGCGTCGAGCATCGACGCCAGGCGGATCGCGACCGTCGCGGAGGCGATCTCGCCGGCCGCGTGCCCTCCGACCCCGTCGGCCACGAACGCCGACCAGGCCGAGGCGTAGAGGGAGTCCTCGTTGCCGTCGCGGAAGTCCCCGCTCACCGAGCCCTGCCCGGTCTCGAAGCCGAGCGGCGCGGGAGGGGCGCCGGACAGGATGTCGTCGGCATTGTCGGCGATCCAGCCCATCAGCGGCAGTAGGTGCTCGGTGACCTCCCGGCCGCGGCCGGTGAGACTGTAGTCGACGCGCGGCGGGACGGTGGGCTGGGCGGTGCGCAAGACGAAGCCGTCCCGCTCCAGGGTGCGGAGGGTCTGGGCGAGCATCTTCTCGCTGATGCCCTGCACCGTGCGGCGCAGCTCGCCCCAGCGCAGGTCGCTCCGCGCGAGCGCGACGAGCACGAGCACGCCCCAGGTGCTGGTGACGTGGTTGAGCACGATGCGGGACGGGCACTCCGAGGGGAGCACGCCGTCGGTGAAGCCGAGGGCCTCGAACGACTCGAATCTGGTGTCCACGTCAGTAACTTACCGAAAAGTGGGTACCTCCGACAGGGAAGTTTTCGGGCCGGGACCCGGTTGCGAACGACGACCGACCGAAAGGAACACACCCATGACCATCGTCGTCACCGGAGCCACCGGACACCTCGGACGCCTCACTGTGGACGCTCTCCTCGACCGCGGAGTGCCCACCGCCGACATCCGCGCCCTCGGGCGCAGCGAAGAGCGGCTCGCCCCACTGGCCGCGCGCGGCGTGCAGACCGCCGTGATCGACTTCGAGAAGCCGGAGACCCTGGACGCGGCGTTCGCCGCGGCCGACGCCCTCCTGCTCGTCTCCGGTTCGGAGGTCGGTCAGCGCATCCCGCAGCACCGCAACGCCATCGACGCGGCTGTGCGCGCGGGCGTCGGCCGCCTCGTCTACACGAGCGCGCCGCACGCCGACGACACCGACCTGGTGCTCGCGCCGGAGCACGCCGAGACCGAGAAGCTGCTCGCCGCCTCCGGACTCCCGGTGACGGTGCTCCGCAACAACTGGTACACCGAGAACTACACCGGCCAGCTCGACGTCGCCGCCGCGACGGGGGAGCTCGTCGGCAGCGCGGCGACCGGACGCGTCGCCAGCGCCTCCCGCAAGGACTACGCCGAGGCCGCGGCCGTCGTGCTCACGACCGACGGCCACGACGGCGCGGTCTACGAGCTGGCCGGGGACGTCGCCTGGACGTTCGACGACCTCGCCGCGGCCATCGGCGAGCTGCTCGGCCGTCCGGTCGCCTATCGCTCGGTGACCCCGGAGGAGCACGGCGCGGCGCTGCGCGAGGCGGGCCTGGACGAGGGGACGGCCGGCTTCGTGGTCGCACTCGACGGCAACATCCGCGACGGCGCCCTCGCCGACGCGCCCGGGACGCTCAGCGAGCTGATCGGCCGGCCGACGACGCCGCTCGCCGCGGGGCTCGCTGAGTCGCGCGCGGCCTAAGCGGAGGTCGACGCCCCGGGAGTGGCGGTCGGGCTCGCCGGAGGCGGCGAGCTCGGCGCCGGGGTGGACGGACCCGGGGTGGACGGACCCGGCGTGGCGGGCGCGATCCCGTTGTAGTAGTCGAGCAGCGCCGGGTCGGTCGAGAAGATCAGGCCCAGGATGACGAAGAGGGTGATGAACGCCACGATCCCGGCGATGAGCGGGACGTAGAACGCCAGCCGCTTCTGCACGAGCAGCCACACAGAGAGCCCGAGCGAGACCGCCCAGATGCCGGCCATCGCGATCGTGCCCGCGGTGATCAGCGGGCCGACCGAGGGGTCCTGCACGTACTTGCCGAGGCTCAGCGACGAGTGCATGAGCTGCATCGCCGAGGGCAGCCCCTGCAGGGCGCCGATCGAGTACGACATCCCGAAGAACCCGACGACGAGCAGCACGATCGTGGTCGTGACGTTCCAGCGCGGCGCGTCGGCGCGGAGCTGGGGGCTGGACGGGTACGGGTGGCCGTAGCCGGGCTGTCCGCCGTCGTGCGGGGCGCCCCCGTGTCGGTCGTACGGTCCGGGCCGGTCGAACGGCCCGGGCTGGGGCGGCGCGGCGGGAGGCTGCTCGACCTCCGACGCCGCCGGGCTGTGGTGCGTGGTGTCCAGCCGGTCCGCGTCCTGCGGGGGCTTCCACACCCAGCCGGGAGGGGCGAGCTCGCCGTATTTCGGGCGCGGTCGTTCGTCCGGCGCCTTCTCCGGCTCGTGCTCGCTCATCCCCCCAGCCTACGTGCGCTGACTACTTGCCGGAGTGACCGGCGCTGCCGAGCTGCTGCGTGGCCTCCACGACGCGGGCGGCCATCGCCGTCTCGGCGACCTTGCCCCAGGCGCGCGGGTCGTAGGCCTTCTTGTTGCCCACCTCGCCGTCGACCTTGAGCACGCCGTCGTAGTTCTCGAACATGTAGCCGGCGATCGAGCGGGTGAAGGCGTACTGGGTGTCCGTGTCGATGTTCATCTTCACGACGCCGTTGCGGACCGCCTCGGCGATCTCGGCGTCGGTCGAGCCGGAGCCGCCGTGGAAGACGAGGTCGAGCGGCTTCGGGCCGGTGCCGTATTTTGCGGCCAGGCCGTCCTGGATCTCCTTGAGGAGCTCCGGGCGCAGCTTCACGTTGCCCGGCTTGTAGACGCCGTGCACGTTGCCGAAGGTGAGCGCGGCCATGTAGCGGCCGTTCTCGCCGAGGCCGAGGGCCTCCACGGCCTTCTCGACGTCCGCGAGGGTCGTGTAGAGGGCGTCGTTGGAGCCCTCGTGACGCACGCCGTCCTCCTCGCCGCCGACGACGCCGATCTCGACCTCGAGGATGGCGTTGATGGCCTTGGTGCGCTTGATCATCTCCTGCGCGATCTCCAGGTTCTCGGCCAGCGGCACCGCCGAGCCGTCCCACATGTGGGACTGGAAGATCGGGTTGCGGCCCGCGCGGACCTCCTCCTCGGAGGCGGCGATGAGCGGCAGCACGAAGTCGTCGAGCGCGCCCTTCGGGCAGTGGTCGGTGTGCAGCGCGACGGTGATCGGGTAGTTCTTCGCGACCTCGGTGGCGAACTTCGCGAAGGCGAGGGCGCCGGTCGCGCGGGCCTTGACGGTCTGGCCGGCGAAGTAGTCCGCGCCGCCGGTGGTGACCTGGATGATGCCGTCGCTGCCCGCCTCGGTGAGGCCCTGGAGCACCGAGTTGATCGTCTGCGACGACGAGACGTTGAACGCGGGATACGCGAAGCCGCCCGCCTTCGCCTTGTCGAGCATCTCTGCGTACTGGTCCGGCGTGGCGATGGGCATTACGGCTCCTTGGGAATCGGGGTGTCGAACGGGACTCATCATACCGAGCGCGTGCCGTGCCCCCGGCGGGCTCCCTCGATACACTGGCTTCGCCGTCGCCTGGCGGCTGACACCGTCGTTTCGATTCGTCCGGGAGGACCCATCATGACCAGCACCGACACCGCGTCCCTCTTCCTTCACCCCGACCGGAACCTGGCGATGGAGCTGGTGCGGGCGACCGAGGCGGCGGCGATCCGGGCCACCCCGTGGATCGGCCGCGGCGACAAGAACGCGGCGGACGGCGCGGCCGTGGACGCGATGCGCAAGTTCCTCGGAACGGTGAACTTCGACGGGCTGATCGTGATCGGCGAGGGCGAGAAGGACAACGCCCCGATGCTGTTCAACGGCGAGCACGTCGGCAACGGCCGCGGGCCGGCCTGCGACATCGCGGTCGACCCGATCGACGGCACCTCGCTGACCGCCGCCGGACGCCAGAACGCGCTGTCGGTGATCGCGGTGTCCGACCGCGGCACGATGCTGGACGCCTCCAGCGTCTTCTACATGGACAAGATCGTCACCGGGCCGGAGGGGCGCGGCGTCGTGGACCTGTCGCAGCCGATCGGCGACAACATCCGCGAGCTGGCGAAGGCCAAGGGCAAGCCGGTGGGGGAGATCCGCGTGGCCGTGCTCGACCGGCCGCGCCACGAGGGCCTGATCGAGGAGATCCGCGCCGCCGGCGCCGGGACGCGCCTGATGCTCGACGGCGACGTGGCCGGCGGGATCAACGCGGCCCGCTACGAGTCGCGCATCGACCTGTGCGTCGGCATCGGCGGCAGCCCGGAGGGCATCACGACCGCGTGCGCGATCAAGGCGATCGGCGGGTTCATGCAGGGCCGGCTGGCGCCGAAGGACGACGCCGAGCGCGCGCAGGGGATCGCGGCGGGCCTCGACATGGACCGCATCTACGGCGCCGACGACCTGGTGAAGGGCGACAACACCTTCTTCGTCGCGACGGGCGTCACCGACGGCGGCCTGGTGGAGGGCGTCCGCCGCAAGGGCCCGATCATCCGCACGGAGTCGATCGTGCTGCGCTCCAAGTCGGGCACCATCCGGCGCGTGGTCGCGGACCACCTCGCCGAGAAGTGGCTGTCGGCGGACGAGCTCTAGAGCGCCGAGGGGCACGTAAACGCCCCTAAAACCGCGTTTTAGGGGCGTTTACGTGCCCCTCGACGGGACTTCGGGTCGCGTCAGGCGGCGCCGGAGGCGTCGTCGGCGTCCGCGTCCGCGGCCGCGGCGCGGGCGCGCTCCTCGATGGCGAGCTTGTCGATGCCGTGCATGTCGCGGGCGTCGTCGGCGGCGGCCTCCACATGGAGGCGGCCCTCGGCGCGTGCGTCCAGCTCGTCCACGAGCTCGAACGCCGTGAGCTCGCGCGGCGCCTCCTCTATGCCCTCCAGGACGCCGATCACCTTGGACTCGTCGAGCGCGCCGAGCTTGCGCGCGGCCGGGAACACCTGGCGCTCGAACGAGCCGACGAAGCCGTTGTAGTCCTTCACCGTGCGCTCGATCGACCGGCCGAGCTTCTCGATGTGGCCGGCGGTGGTGCCGAGGCGGCTGTAGAGGGTGCGGCTGAGGTCGAAGAGCTGCTTGGCCTCCTGGGTCAGCACGTCCTGCTGCCAGCTGAACGCGACGGTTTTGAGCACCGACCACAGCGTCACGGGGGAGGCCAGGGCCACGCGCTTGCCGAAGGCGAACTCCATGATCGACGGGTCCGCCTCCATCGCCGACGAGACCAGTGACTCGCTCGGGATGAACGCGATGACCAGCTCGGGGGAGGACTCCAGGCCCGTCCAGTACGCCTTGCTGCCCAGCGTGGTGATGTGGTCGCGGACGGCCTTCACATGCTGCTTGAGAAGGGCCTCGCGCTGCGCGCCCTCGGCGCCGGTCGCGGTCGCGGGGATCTGGCTGGCTTCGAGGTAGGCGTTGAAGGGCACCTTGGCGTCGAGCGCGATGCTCTTGCCGCCGGGGAGCCGGATGATCATGTCGGGACGGCCGGCTCCGGACTCCGAGTGGATGCTGGACTGCACGTCGAAGTCCACCCGCTCGATGAGGCCCGCAGCCTCCACGACGCTGCGGAGCTGAGTCTCGCCCCAGACGCCGCGCGTGCTGTTGGAGCGGAGCGCCGACGCCAGCGACTCGGCGGTGCTGCGCAGCCGCTCCTCCGACTCGGCCGCCGACCGGAGCTGCTGGGCGAGCTGGCCGTGCTGCTGGTTGCGCTGGGTCTCCAGCTCGATCACCTTGCGCTGCATGTCGCTGAGGCTCTCACGCACCGGCGCCAGGGCCTGGAGCACCTTGCTCTCGGCGCGCTCGCGCTCGGTCTGGGCGAGGGCTTCTGCGCGGTGCCGCTCCACGGTCTCGCGGAGCTGCTCCTGCGCCCCGCGGAGCTGCTCCTGCAGCGAGTCGACGCGGGTGTCGGCCGCGGCGAGCTCCGCGCGGAGCCCGGCCTGCGTCGCCGCCTCCTCCGCCCGCACTTCCAAGAGTTCCTTCTCGTGGCGGGCGGCGACGATCGCCGGGTCCTCCACCGTGGGCGCCGCGGCCTCGCGACTCCGGAGCAGTCGCGCGACGGCGTAACCGGCGCCCGCCGCGCCGACGAGGAGACCGAGAAGGAGGCCGAGGAGCAGTGCGGGGAAGTCCATGCGCTCAGTGTCGCAGGGGCCGCCGACAACCGCCGCGACGACGGAGGGCGGGGCGGGAAATCGTTCCCGCCCCGCCCTCCTGATGCGCTGACCCGGGGGCGATCAGCGCGTGAAGCGCGTACGCAGCTCGGCCTCCAGGGTCTCCAGGCTGCGCCCGCGCGTCTCGGGCAGGCTGGGCGCGACGAACACGACCGCGCCGACGCCCACGACCGCGAACAGGAAGAACGTGGGCGAGATCCCGAGCGCGTCCACCAGCTGCGGGAACAGGAAGCCGACCAGGAAGTTCGTCAGCCACAGGATGAGCGCGGCCAGCCCGAACGCGGCGCCGCGGATGCGGGCGGGGAAGATCTCCGCGAGCATCAGCCAGGTCACCGGCGAGACCGCGCCCTGCTGGAACGCCAGGAAGGTCACCGTGAGCGACAGCACCACGAACGGCAGCGCGGGCGATCCAGCGAGCAGCGCCGAGGCGCCGCCGACCAGCAGCAGCGACGTCGTCGTGCCGATCAGGCCGGTGATCAGCAGCGGGCGCCTGCCCACCCTGCCGAGCAGCGCGATGCCGACGAAGGTGGCGAGCACCGAGATGACGCCGTTGGCGATCTGGCCGATGAGCGCGCCCTGCTGGTCGAAGCCGGACTTCTGGAGGATCTGGACGCCGTAGTACATGATCGAGTTCACGCCGGTGAGCTGCTGGACCATCGCGATCCCGAGCCCGATGACGAAGACCCGGCGGATCCACGGCACGCCGAGCTCCTTCAGCAGCGGCGTGCGCACGGCGCGCTCCTCGTGGCGGCGGATCTCCTCGGCCTCCCGCTCGGCCTGCTGCTCGGCGCGGAGGCGGCGCAGGACCGCGAGCCCCTCGGCGAAGCGCCCGTGCAGGATGAGCCAGCGCGGGCTCTCCGGCAGGACGAGCATCCCGAAGAACAGCACGACGGCCGGCAGCGACGCGACGACGAGCATCCAGCGCCACACCGCGGCGTGCTCCGGGACGACGGAGGCGAGCACGGCGTTCACGACGAACGCGGCGAGCTGGCCGGAGACGATCATCAGCTCGTTCTGCGTGACGATGCGGCCGCGGCGGGCGGCGGGGGAGAGCTCGGCGAGGTACAGCGGGACCACGACGGAGGCGCCGCCGACCGCGAGGCCGAGGATGAACCGGGCGGCGATCATGACGCCGATCGTCGGCGCGAACGCGCACGCGACGGCCGCGACGAAGAACACGATCGCGAGCGCGCCGATGAGCTTGCGGCGTCCGCGGCGGTCGGCGATGCGGCCGCCGAGGAACGACCCGAGCGCCGCGCCGAAGAGGAGCGACGAGACGATCGTGCCCTCCTCCAGCGGGGTGAGCGGCCGCTGGTCGAACTGCATGAACGGCAGGGCGCCGCTGATGACGCCGGTGTCGTAGCCGAAGAGGAGGCCGCCGAAGGTGGCGAGCACGGCGATCCGGCGGAGGAATCGGCGCGCGCGGGGATCGTCCGGGTGGGGAGGTCTCGAGCCTGCGGAGGCGGTGCTGCCGAGGGCCGTCTCGGCGGCCTCCGGATGAGGGGATGCGGTCATGGTCGCTCCTTCGCGTCTTGTTGCTATGTCTGGACATTAGAACGTGACGCGAGAAGTTGCAATGCTTTTATTACAGAGGTGTTTATGCCTGATGGGCGCGCTGGCGCTGGCGCTCGCGCCGCCCCGTGTGGGCGCGCGGGGGCGTCGGACCCCGGAGCGGGCGGGAGTTACGCCGCGGCGGCCATGCCGATGCGGCCGACGCGGGCGCCGGTCAGCGCGGCCAGGTCGTCGATCGTCGCCGCGTCGTGGCGGCGCGCAGCGTGCACGACGATCGCCGCGCAGGCCTCCGCGTCGGCGAGGGCGTCGTGGTGGTGGAAGTCCTCGAACCCCGCCGCCATCGCCGCGACCGGCAGGCGGTACGACTCCAGGTGGTACGTGCGGCGCGCGACCTGGAGGCTGCACAGGTAGCGGTACTCGGGGCAGGCGACGAGGGTGGCGGCGCACGCGGCGCGGATGACGCCCATGTCGAAGCCGGCGTTGTGGGCGACCAGGTGGTCGTCCTCCGCGAACTCCACCAGGTCGGCGAGCTGGTCGACCCAGCCCGCGGCGCCGGCGACGTCCTCCGGCCGGATGCCGTGGATGCGGACGTTCCACTCCTGGAACACGTCGTGCCCGAGCGGCGGCCGGATGAACCAGCTCGCGCGGTCGACCACACGGCCGTCGCGCACCTTCACCAGCCCGACCGAACAGGCGGACGCCGCAGAGGAGTTCGCGGTCTCGAAGTCGATGGCGGTGAAGTCCAGTGGCACGCCCGAACTCTCGCACGGCCCACCGACGTCGCCGTGTCGCCCACGCCGCGGAGCGCCGGATTCCGACGGGGCGGGGCCGACGGCGTAGGGTCGCGGTATGCGGGAGCGACGGGAGCGGGAGGCGCACGCGCGGGCGTTCGACCGGGCGGCGGAACTGTACGACCTGGCCCGGCTGGACTATCCGGCGGACGCGGTCGCCTGGCTCACGGAGGGCGTGACCGGCCCGGTCGTCGACCTCGGCGCCGGCACCGGCAAGCTGACGCGCGCGCTCGTCGACGCCGGCTTCGACGTGATCGCCGTCGACCCGTCGCCGCAGATGCTCGGCGTGCTCGCGGAGCGCATCCCGGAGGCGGAGGCGCGGATCGGGGCGGGCGAGAGCATCCCCGTGCCCGACGCGAGCGCCGGGCTGGTCGTCGCCGCGCAGGCGTGGCACTGGGTGGATCGCGGGCGCGCGGTCCCGGAGGTCGCGCGCGTGCTGCGGCCGGGCGGCAGGATCGGCCTGGTCTGGAACGACCGGGACGAGAGCGTCGACTGGGTGCGCGAGCTGGGCGAGCTGATGGGCGCGGGGGAGGCGACCTTCGGCGAGGAGGAGGAGCCGGCGGTGGGAGCGCCGTTCGGCGAGCTGGAGCGGCACGACGTGCACTGGGTGCAGGCGCTGACGCTGGATGGCCTCCTGGACCTGGCGCGCTCGCGCAGCTACTTCATCACGAAGGCCCCGGACGCGCAGGCGGCGGTCATCGCGTCGCTGCGCCGGCTGCACGCCGAGCATCCGGAGCTGGCGGGGGCGGAGCGGATCGAGCTGCCGTACGTCACGCGGTGCTACCGGGCGGCGCTGGGCTGAGGTCGGCGGCCGGGTTCTGTTCGCGCCCGTAGAATGGACGACCGTGGCTCTCACTATCGGTATCGTCGGACTCCCGAACGTCGGCAAGTCGACCCTCTTCAACGCGCTGACCAAGAACGACGCCCTCGCGGCGAACTACCCGTTCGCCACCATCGAGCCGAACGTCGGGGTCGTGAACCTCCCGGACCCGCGCCTCGACAAGCTGGCCGAGCTGTTCGGCAGCGAGCGCATCCTCCCGGCCCCGGTGTCGTTCCTCGACATCGCCGGCATCGTGAAGGGCGCGAGCGAGGGCGAGGGCCTCGGCAACAAGTTCCTCGCCAACATCCGCGAGGCCGACGCGATCGCGCAGGTCGTGCGCGGCTTCTCCGACCCCGACGTGGTGCACGTCGCCGGCAAGGTGGACGCGGCGGGCGACATGGAGACCATCAACACCGAGCTCATCCTCGCCGACCTGCAGACCCTGGAGAAGGCGGAGCAGCGGTACGAGAAGGAGGTGAAGGGCCGCAAGCTGGAGCCGGTCGTGCTGGAGACGGCCCGCGAGGCGATGGCGTTCCTGAACGACGGCAAGCCGCTGTCGGCCTCCACCATCGACCTGGAGCCGATCCGCGAGCTGGGCCTGCTCACCGCGAAGCCCTTCATCTACGTGTTCAACGTGGACGAGGACGTGCTCACCGACGACGCCCGCCGCGCCGCGCTCGCCGCCCTGGTCGCCCCCGCCCAGGCGGTGTTCCTCGACGCCAAGCTGGAGTCGGAGCTCATCGACCTCGACGCCGCCGACGCCGCCGAGCTGCTGGCCTCCACCGGCCAGACGGAGAGCGGCCTCGACCAGCTCGCCCGCATCGGCTTCGACACCCTCGGCCTGCAGACGTACCTGACGGCCGGCCCGAAAGAGTCCCGCGCCTGGACGATCCACAAGGGCTGGAAGGCCCCCCAGGCGGCCGGCGTCATCCACACCGACTTCGAGAAGGGCTTCATCAAGGCCGAAGTCATCTCCTTCGACGACCTCGTCGACGCGGGCAGCGTCGCGGAGGCGCGTGCGCGCGGGAAGGCGCGCATGGAGGGGAAGGAGTATGTGATGCAGGATGGGGATGTGGTCGAATTTCGGTTTAATCTGTAGCTGACCTGGGGTTTCTTTCGAATCGAACGCCAAGCGGAATAGTCTGTTCGTCGTGTCCGACTCACATGCGAACTACTCGGCGATGACTGTCAACGAAAGGTTGTTCGTGGCTGGCCTGCTCGATCCGTGGGATCGCGCGATTAATCGGTGTGATCGCGAGAAGGCCATCGAGATTCTGGGCCAGGTCGACATGGATCCGAGTAGCGCCAGCCTGACGGTGGACGCGGTGTTCACCAATCCATCGAAGTACGGGTACCCTCGCCGGCGATAGGAGACCTCCTGTGGGCGCTGACGTTGCTATGCGGCTGAATCCGCATCCTGATGGAAACTACTTCGAATCCGTTTCGTCGTCACCTGACGGTGTGGGGAATTCTTTCCCGATGCTGAACAATGACAGCTATGGCAACTGACGAACGTCGCGATCCCGTTCCCGCTGCGCAAGTGCTCGGAGAGCTACTGGTCGCGCCGTTGCCCGAGGGCACCAAAGCCGAGTCGGTCTTCATGCTTGTGAAACTGGATGACGGCGACTGGTGCGCCAGAAGCGTAGGAGCCGGCTACAACCGAACCGAGTTCCTGGGTCAACTCGTCGCCTACACCCACGGCTTGACCGTGAGCGAAGCCGAGGGATGGTTCGACGACGAAGATCCGGCGACCTGAAATGCTGGACTTGCGAGCTCACGAGCGATACCTGCGAAGCATCATCCCCTTCGGAATCGTTCGAGGACGCGGTTCGGGCAGTGGCAGGGCTTGGGTGGGACAGGCGCGAGAACGTCGCCACAATGACTGCCGACGACGCGCGAGGCGTTCTTGAACGTTGCATCGCCGGTCGCGTCAGCCTTCATCGCTTGACTACCTGGGCTGAAGCGGTCGAAGGGCGAGACGACATCGAGCTGGACGCAAAATCCCCAGCTGACCTGGCGACGCTGCTCTTCGAGCTCTCAAACCCGAAAATCAACAACCCGTCGCTCGATACGATTCGCGTCTGGTCAACACGTCTCCGACAAGTGGCTAGCTCGACGGATTCGACCGCACTGGAAGCGTCATGATTTTCCGCAACGTTACGTGATCGAGTTCCGCTTCGGATGTACGTTTAGCTCCAAGGGTTGATCTTGGCGATCGCGCCTGCGGGTGTCTCGTATTCGCCCCGTGCCTGCCATAGCCGCCTGGGCTGTCCCGCGGCTAGGGGGTAGCGGTGCCAGTCAGTTGGCGACCAGGCTGGTGTGATCATCACCAGAAAGCGCCGCAGTGGAAGTCATTTTTAGCAAAGCACGAGCGTTCCAGCTCCTGGATGCGTTCGAACATGATCTTCGTCTAGCCATTGAGGAATACTTGCTTGACCACCTCCCGGTGGAAGAAGTCCTCGGGTCTGATTACGAGCTTGCAGAGTCGCGGCGCGCTGCAGACGAATCGTCTGAGTCGAGCTCGATCGTGCATTACCTTTACCTTCGCCAGGCGTTCGACATCCTGATGCGTCACTCAGCCGTCCTGCCTCGAGACCTAGGTGACGAGCTCGCCCGAAACGTGAGCGCGATGGACAGGCTTGTAGCCATAAGAAACCGCGTTATGCACGGGCGTCCTCTGCATGGCGATGACCTTGAGAGCGCGCAGAGCCTGATAGGGCTCTTCGCCTCACGCTACTTTCAGCTAACAAGGCAAATGCTCTCAAGGCTCGAGCGGGATACGCGTTGGGAGCCGCCCTTCACATCGATCCCAAAGCCCGTCGAGAAGGTCCTCCACAACCTTCCACTTGCAGACCATGAGGAGACGGGACTAATCGGTAGAGGCAAGGATGTCTCCGACGTGACGGCGCTCCTTCTCAAAGGTCGCGACCGAATGATCACGATCACTGGTGAAGGTGGCATCGGCAAGACCGCTCTTGCCTTGCAAGTGGCGTATCAAATGGTGGACGCACCTGAGCCGTTTTTCGATGCTGTTCTGTGGGTATCCCTGAAGCATGAACTGCTGACAGCCGCAGGCGTCCGCAGCATTACAGACGCCTTGAGAGACGTCGCCGGCGCTACCGAAGCGCTTGGACGGGTGCTTGACCCATCGTTCCGGGGTTCACTGGATGAACTCGCGGACCACCTCTCAGGGCTTCGTTGCCTGGTCGTGCTTGACAACCTCGAATCCGCGCAAGGTAGCGAGGTGCTGGACCTCTATGACGCCCTTCCCGAATCTGTAACCTTCCTCTTCACGAGTCGTGTCGGGATCGGCCAAGTCGAGCGTCGGTTTGTCCTTGGTGAACTTGCTATTGGGGATGCGGTCCTCCTTTTCAAGAAGTTCGCTGGAAGGCGCCGCCAGTACGATCTCGCCGCCAAGCCGGTGGATGAGATCCGCGCCTACGTAACTAATCTCAGAATGTCGCCGCTAGCCATCCGCTGGTTCATCCTCAGCGTCGAAGCCGGCAAGATGCCAGAGGACACGCTTCGGCACCAGGGCGAGCTGCTGCGCTTCTGCGTCGATAACGTCTACGAGGCGTTGTCATCTGACTCGAAGCTCGTGCTCGCGATCCTGCGTTCCCTTGATCGCGCCATCTCGTTCGATGAGTTAGCTGTCATTTCGGCTTTGGCGGTCGACACACTGCGCCGTTCCGCTCAGGATCTCTTCCAGGGCTCGCTCTTGACTAGGACGCCTTCGCCCGATGGCGACAAGCTAGACCTGCTTGAGCTATCGATGACGGCGAGGGCGTACTTGCCGCGGGCTGACCACAATTCCACCCTGATGAATCAGGTGCTGGCCCGCGAGTCCGCCTATATTCACGACCGCGAAGAGCACAGACGTGAACTCCAAAACCGTCAATTGGACGCCAACGTCATCCGCCTCAGAAATGATCTGGATGAGCCGACCGCCCACCTGCTGCGGCTCGCGCTGCGGCTTTCAGCCGACGCCGACTGGGACGGTGCTGAGGCTTACGTAGAACGGGCGCGGTCGCTGAACCCCGGGTTCTTCGAGATTGATCGCGTGGGTGCCTTCATAGCAAGTAAGAGCGGGGACGCTGCGCGAGCGGCAGCGCTGTACCGGTCGGCTATGGCGGATTGCGAATCACCAGAGCATAAGGCGACCGTCGCTCACTTCTATGCGGGTCACCTCGCCCGAGTGATGCACGACATTCCTGCAGCCATTGAGTTGGAGCGATTCGCGCACGAGACGCTGAGGAATTCTGATACCTCGTTCGCCCTAGGGAACTTCTTGGTGTGGGATAAGACTTACGCCGAGGGCCAGGAGTACCTGGAAGAGGCGCTCGACACGTCGAGCCATAAGTTGGCGAGGATTGTAACAACCGCCTTGGTGGACAGCTGGCGCCGTTGGGCCGAGGATGAACTTCTCGAAAAACGGCCCGCAGTGGCACTAGATAGGGCACTGGCTGGCTTCTACTGCGCGAAGCCGCTCATCGACAGCGGCAGCCGAGACGCGCGACTCGTCTCGGGTGCCGTTCGCGCTGCGGCGGTCGCGTTCCGTTCACTGAGCAAGTTGGAGGCCGACGCCAAGCGCGATGACGTCGCGCGGGCAAGGTCGGCCTTGGCCAGTGTGGCGGAGCATGAAGGGCTATTCCGACGATCCGAAGAGTGGCCCCGATTGGTGGCTGCGATGCAAGGGAAGGGGGCGGCAGCACTGGATTCGGCCGGAGTCATTGCCAGGCTTCTCGGTGAGCCGACCCGGCAGCGTGTCCCGGTATCGACTGAGGAATCTGTCGTCGTTCGACGAGGCCGCGTGCTGAGTTATAAGGGCACGTATGGCTTCATCAGCCATCCCGAGATCCCCGACAATGTATTCTTCCACGCGGGCGCGTTGACGAGCTTCTTGGACGACGGTGGGCCCAGCGCGGGCCAACTCGTCGAGTTCGTGTTGGATGAGGACTCTCAGGGCAGGTTTCGAGCCCGCGAAGTCACTCCTGTGACTTAGAAGCGTTCAGAGGCTCGGCGACGTGGTGAAGTTCCGCTTTGGATCACAGCCAACGTCCAAGGGCTGATTGGCGCAATCACCGCTCGCCGGGCGGTAGCGATCCGTGAAGCGGCGGCATTCACTCTCGCCCCGAACGGCATTCACTCTCGCCCCGAAGAGGGGCGCCCAGCGCTAACACACGCCAAACCGAACTCGATACGGTGTTGAGATAGTTTCCGTGATGAGTTCCGGGCGTGGGTGGCGCACCCGCTTGCCGCCGGGGTGCCTAGCGGCGAGCGGCTGGGACAGTGCGCTCGGCACCCGGCCTGCTCTTCGGAGGACGGCGACGTGGTGTAGGTCCGCCACAGTTAGGTATCTGCGAGAGCGGCCCCGCATGTCGGACGGACCGCTCCAAGAAAGGGCTTTATGTCAATGTCGGTCAATATCGAGAAGCAGAGTGACGACCAGCCCCGCAACCTTGTCACTTGGCAGGACGCTGAACTTCTTGCTGCCGGACACATGCGCACACTGGGGTTCACCGATGCCGACCTAACTGAAAGCGGCGCTGACGGAGGAATTGACGTCCAATCGCGCCATGCCGCTGCACAGGTGAAGTTCCACGCGACGCCTACCGGAGCGCCGGAAATACAGAAGCTTCGCGGGGCGGCGTATGACTTTGACCATCAGATTTTCTATTCCGCCGGCGGCTACACCCCGGCTGCTATTGCCTTTGCTGAACGCGCTGAGGTCGCGCTCTTCATCATCGGACCGTGGTCCTCGATCGCAGCGGCAAATGCCGCTGCGGAGAAGCTTCTCGGCGGCGAAATAGAACGAGAAGGCGGCTCGGGCACCCCCTTGCCTCCGATGTTGCTGACCCTCGGGCTGAGGTAACCGCTCAGATGGAAGCGATCTCTACCTCGTTCATGCAGGTCGGCGAAGGTCTCTTGGCTCTGCCCGGCTCGAAACAGATGGCAATTCTCGACGCACTCGGACCCGCCGAAGCCCGGTTCCAGAGAGCAGCCTCCAGATTTCTGAATGAGGTCAACCGAGCAGACGGGGGGCGACTGCGTCTTTTGTTGGAAATCGTCGACGAGGCTGGCGAGGCAGTCTTGGCGTTCTCCCGCCTGACCGGCATCGAGATAGAGGTAGGTGGGTCCGGCCTGGCGGACTGACGGCATAACAGGACGACGACGTGGTCGAGTTCCGGTTTAATGTCTAGCTGATCAGGGGTTTTCCGCTAGATTCGATCGATGAAGGTTGGTTGGCCTTGTGGGATGCTGTCCCGACCGTTCCGACTAAGAGAGCTGGTGGCCGTTGCCGCTGTGGATAGTCCTCCTGATAGTGGCTGCGATCGTTTTATCGGCCCTGATGCCCTGGGCAAGGAGGTTCGACAAGCGAGTTGGCGACAGGCGAGTCGCCGAAGGAAAGCCTCGCTCGGTTGTCCCGGTGTGGCTTGGCGTCACCATATGCGTCGCAGCTATCGCGGCCGGCTTGGTGATCTACAACCTCCCGTAGAAAACGAGCTCAACGCGTGGACGCATCTCGTGCCGCTCGCCGAACGCAACGCGCGGGCGGTAGAGGTCGACTCATAGTTCAGTGCGTCATGCTTTTCGGCAACGTAACGTGGTGGAGTTCCGGTTCAACGTTTAGCCGCGAACGGCCCGGGATTCCTCCTTTTCGCTGTACGTTCAGGCCGCGTCGAGCATCCGCTCGCCGACCCGCTCGGGCTCGCGCGCACGTACGATCGTCCCGCGCGACTCGGCTTCATCCAGTGCCGCGGTCGCCACTCGCCGCCCCTCGGCGATGAGACGCGGCACATCGGACATCCCCCACTGCGCCATCCCGCCCATCTCGGGCTGGATGAGCACGACTGAGGGGTCGCGCTTGAGGTCTGCGGTGGCTGTGACCATCCGCATCATCCGAACGTTCTCCCACTTCGCGTGCAGGCGCACCACGATGACGCGGGTCGCGCCGAGTGCGCGGGTGGCCCGGACCGGAACGTTGTCGACGATGCCGCCGTCGGCCAACAGCCTCCCGTCGCGGCGCACCGGAGGGAGGAGCCCTGGCACCGCGATCGTCGACCGCAGGGCGACGCTCAGCGGTCCTTCGTCGATCGTCACCGCCTGGCGGGTTCGGAGGTCGGTGGCGACGGCGGCGAACCGGCGAGGGAGGTGCTCGATGAGCGGATCCGAGCCCAGGTGGCGGTGGAGGGAATGCCCGACCGCATGCGTGTCGAGCAGTCCCCAGCGCGGAGTGAACGACCACCGGGCGATCGCGCTCCAGCGGAACCTCCGCGCGGCGCGCTCGATAGCCGGCGGCTCGAAGCCCGCAGCATATGCTGCGCCGACCAGGGCGCCGGAACTCGTGCCGGTGATGATCCCCGGGCGGATGCCGCGCTCCGCGAGCACCTGGAGAACCCCCACATGCGCAGCGCCGAACGCGCCTCCACCGCCCAGGGTGAGACCCAGGGTGCGATCGTCGCTCACGTCGTTCTCCGTCATTTCGATGCGCGCGACCTTACCAGCGAGCAGGTGAGAGACCCCTGTGCGGGTATTCCCTCGTTCACCAGCCCAGGGACCCGGGGGACCCCTTGAAGGGCCCGACCACGGCACTCGTGATCCAGCCGCCGTAGAAGCCCCCGGGCTGCGGCGTGACGACCTCGCCGTCGACTGTGCACTCGTCCATCTGCTGCGCGTAGACGGCGACGCGCTCTCGGAGCGGCTCGAACCCGGGCGACGGATGCGGGTAGTTCCACGCACTAGCGGACCGCACCTCGCCTCCGCCGCGCACGTCGAGATAGCGTGCGGTGCCCTTGAACTCGCAGAACGACGAACCGTCGGCGTCCACCAGCGCGCCGGGTGCGAAGTGCGCTATCGGGAGGTAGTACACCGGCGGATGGCTGGTCTCGAGCACCCGGAGGACGTCTCGGGTCTCAACGATGAGCTGCCCGCCCAGACGGATCGTGACAGGCGCGGGGACGCGCTCGATGCGCGGCGGCCTCGGGTAGTCCCAGACGGACTCCTGGCCCGTTCCTGGGGTCTCGGGGCGCGGTCGGGGCACCTTTTCACCCTATGCCCCCGGTGCTTCACTGGAGTATGGCCGCCTCCCCGATGTTCCCGCTCGGATCCGTGCTGTTCCCCGCTGTGGCCATCCCGCTGCGGGTGTTCGAGCCGCGGTATCTCACGCTCGTGGGGCGACTGCTCGACGAGGACGAACCGGGGTTCGAGTTCGGCGTCGTCCTCATCGAGCGCGGATCCGAAGCCGGGGGTGGCGACCAGCGCGCCTCGGTCGGGACGATGGCGCGTCTGGTGAGCGCTTCCGCGGGCGCCGAGGACCTGCTCATCGTCGGAGTGGGCACCCGGCGGTTCACGGTCGAGCGCTGGGTCGAGGAGGACCCGTATCCCCGGGCCGAGCTCTCGATGCTGCCGGAGCTGGAGTGGTCCGAGGCGCTCGAACCCCTGCGGGCCGAGGCCGAAGTGGTCGTCCGCCGCGTGATCGCCCGCGTCGCGGAGCCGAACTCGGATGCCGGTGTCGAGCTGTCGGACGATCCCGTCGCAGCCGCGTGGCAGCTGGCGGCGATCGCGCCGCTGGGCGAGTACGACAGGTACACCCTGTTGCGCTCGACGTCGATGGGGGTCTCCTGCGTCAGCTGGTCGATCTGACCCTGGAGGCCGAGGAGCTCTGGGCGGCGGAGGGAGGCACCTGACGCGAACTCGGGAGGTCAGGGACGCGAGCGCACGGCGTAGCCTCCAAGCGGGGTCGCAACAAGGAGGCTGCAATGTTGACCACAACGAGGATCTCCGCCGTGCTTACCAGTACCGACCTGGTCCGGAGCCAGGAGTTCTACGTGCGGCAGGTAGGGCTGACGCTCTCGCCGGAGACGATCCCGAACCATCTGTTGTTCGAGTCGCCTGACGGCTCCACCCTGCTCGTCTACGGACGGCCTGGAGGCAACAAAGCCGACCACACTCAGGTGCGGCTCTGGTCGCACGACATCGACAGCGATGTGCGCGACCTGGCTTCGCGCGGCGTCGTCTTCGAGGACTACGACTTTCCCCAGCTCAAGACAGTCGGCCATATCGCCACGACTGCAGGTGTCGGCAGATCTGCCTGGTTCAAGGACCCGGACGGCAACATCCTCGCGCTGTATCAGCCGGAGTAGTCCCCAGGCCGTTCCGCGCAGCAGATTGGGGGCGACACTCCGCGGGACTCCTTCCGGGTGCAGGCCGGAAGGAGAACGCGGATCGTGTCTCCTTTCTGCGGGGCTCAGGGCTCCGTCGTCAACGGAGGGTCCCCGATCACCGTGTGCAGCCAGATCCAGCTCCCGTTCGAGCTGCCACGCACCAGGTCCACATGCACCGTCTCATCCGGCCCGATGGGTCCGACGCCCACATGCAGGGTCCGCACCTCGAACGCGTCCAGGGTCCACGAGGCCGGCACGACCCCCGCGTTCGCCGACGCTTCCACCGTCAGCACCGCCCCCAGTTCGAGGAAGAACGGCACCACCGCCCACGCGAGGTCGTACGACCGCGTCTCGGTGATCCCGAAGTCGGACGGCGTGAAGCGTACCGAGACCCGGAACCAGTCCGGCTGCTGAACGGGGTGCACGTCCCACGAGTAGTAGAACGCCGGGTTGAGGTCGGGCGCGAAGAGGACGTCGCCGGTCGCGACGGCCGACGGGAGGGCGAGGTCGGCGCCCGTGCCGAGGGTGTGGGCGAGGTGGCCGGCGTCGAGGGTGGCGATCGTTCCGGGGTAGTGGCCGAAGCCGGGGAGGCCGCCGAGCTGGCCGCGGAGGCGCTCGGCGAAGTCGGCGAGCTCCGCGCGGTGCGGGCGCCGGGGAGTGCCGCCCGGCGAGGAAGGGATGCTGTTCATGGTGCCGCACCCTACGCCGCCGGAACGCCCGTGGGGATAGGCGGGCGCCGAAAGAAGCCGGCTCAGAACTCCCGCAGCACCGTCGCCTTCGGCCCGGCGACCAGCGTCCCGGACGGCACGTCCTCCGCGACGACGGCGCCGGCCGCGATCACCGCGTCCCGGCCGATGCTGACGCCAGGGAGGATGGTCGCCCCGGCCCCGATCCAGACGTTCTCGGCCACGTCGATCGGGCCGCCGGTCAGCCAGACGCGGCGGTCCTCCACGTCGACCGGGTGGCCCACCGTGATGAAGGTGACGCGCGGGGCGACCATGACGCGCGGGGCGAGGCGGATGCCGGCGTAGTCCAGGAACGTGCAGTTCTGGTTGATGAACACCCGCTCCGACAGCTCCAGGTTCAGGCCGTGGTCGGTGAAGAACGGCGGGTAGATCGTCACCCGCTCCGGCAGCGGGCGGCCGAGGATCTCCGCGAGCAGCGCCGCCTTGCCGTCCTCGTCGTCGAAGGGCAGCACGTTGAGGCGGGAGGTCAGTTCGGTCGCGCGCAGCACGCGCTCGGACATGGCCTGGAACTCGGGGGAGTGGATGCGTATCAGGAGGTCGCTGGACACCCCACGATCCTCCCGCAGCGGCTCCGCGACATTCGCCACGAATCGCGGGATGGGGCGTCGCAATCGCCACATTCGGCACGAATCGGGACAGCCGGCGGCGTCGGTGGTGACCGCTACGCTTCGGGCATGGCCATCGAGGTGCTGCCCGCCGCGGGGCGCTGGGACGATTTCGCGACGTTCATGGTGCCACGCAAGCCGGGTGGCGGCGGTTGCGTGTGCATGTCGTACAGGGACGCCCGCCTGCCTATGCCCGAGCGCATCGAGTACATGCACAACGAGTGTGAGACGGAGCCCGGCCCCGGCGTGCTGGTCTACGCCGACGGGGAGGTCGCGGGCTGGTGCTCGGTCGCGCCGAAGTCCACCTACCGGCGGCTGCTGAACTCCCGCACCATCCCGCACCTCGACGAGGAGCTCGACCCGTGGTCGATCGTCTGCTTCGTCGTGCGCGGCGGGTTCCGCAGGCGCGGGCTGATGCACGACCTCCTCGACGGGGCGGTGGAGCACGCTCGGGCCTCGGGGGCGCGGCTGGTGGAGGGCTACCCGGTGGAGACGCGCGGCGAGCGGGTGGATGTGATCAGCGGGTATGTCGGCACGGTCGAGCTGTTCGAGAAGCACGGGTTCGCTCGGCTGCGGGAGACGGACGCGCACTCCGGAGGCCGCGTCCGCTGGATCGTGCGGCGCGAGCTGAGCTGATACCCCGCACGCGGAACGGCCGCCGACCCGAACCGGGCCGGCGGCCGCACCACCGAGGGGAGGGCGGAGGACTCACCCCCGGCTGATCCGCCGCCGGTAGATCGCGGTGGCGAAACCGTACGCGACCACCAGGATGCCGACGCACCAGGCGAGGGCGATCCAGATGTCCCCGGTCACCGGCTGCTCCGCGAACAGCGCCCGGATGGTGTCCACGATCGGCGTCACCGGCTGGTGCTCGGCGAACCAGGCGACCGGGGCGGGCATCGTGTTGGTCGGGACGAACGCCGAGCTGATGAACGGGAGGAAGATCAGCGGGTAGGCGAAGGCGCCCGCACCGTCCACGCTCTTCGCCGACAGTCCCGCGATCACGGCCACCCAGGTCAGGGCCAGGGTGAACAGCACCAGGATGCCCGCGACCCCCAGCCAGGCGAGCACGCTCGCGCCGGTGCGGAAGCCGATCAGCAGCGCCACCAGGACCACCAGCACGACCGAGATCATGTTGGCGACCAGGGAGGTCAGCACGTGCGCCCAGAGCACGCTCGACCGGGCGATCGGCATGGACTGGAACCGCTCGAAGATGCCGCCCTGGAGGTCCATGAACAGCCGGTACGAGGTGTACGAGATGCCCGACGCGATCGTGATCAGCATGATCCCGGGGAGCAGGTAGTTCACGTACGAGCCCGAGTCGGGGCCGGTGTCGATGGCCCCGCCGAGGACGAACACGAACAGCAGCATGAGGGCGATCGGCACGATGGTGACGGTGATGATCGTGTCCAGGCTGCGCGTGATGTGCTTCATGGACCGCCCGGTGAGGACGGTGGTGTCTGCGACGAAGTTCGCGGTGGACATCAGGACTCCTTCGAGGGTTCGGGGAGGCCGCGGCCGGGGCCGAGGGTCCGACGATGGCGAGGAACACGTGCTCCAGGCTGGGCTGCTTCTCCACGTACTCGACCTTCGCCGGCGGGAGGAGCTGCTTGAGTTCGGCGAGCGTGCCGTTCGCGATGATGCGGCCCTCGTGGAGGATCGCGATGCGGTCGGCGAGCTGCTCGGCCTCGTCCAGGTACTGCGTGGTGAGCAGCACGGTGGTGCCGCGGCCGGCGAGGCGCTTGACCGTCTCCCAGACCTCCAGGCGTGCCTGAGGGTCGAGGCCGGTGGTCGGCTCGTCCAGGAACACCACCGGCGGCTGGCCGATGAGGCTCATGGCGATGTCGAGCCGGCGGCGCATCCCGCCCGAGTAGGTGCCGACCTTGCGGCCTCCCGCGTCGGTGAGCGCGAAGCGGGCCAGCAGCTCGTCCGCGATCCCCGCCGGGTTCTTCAGGTGGCGGAGCCGGGCGACCAGGATGAGGTTCTCCCGGCCACTGAGGACCTCGTCCACCGCGGCGAACTGGCCGGTGAGGCTGATCGAGTCGCGCACCTCGTCCGGGTTGCGGGCCACGTCGAACCCGTTGACGGTGGCCGTGCCGTCGTCGCCCTTCAGCAGGGTGGAGAGGATCTTCACCGCCGTGGTCTTGCCCGCCCCGTTGGAGCCGAGGAGGGCGAAGATGCTGCCGGGCTGGACGTCGAAGTCGACGCCGCGCAGGACGTGCAGGTCCTTGTAGGACTTCTGGAGGCCGCGCACCTGGATGGCGGGGCCGGTGGTGGTGGGGCTCATGAGTTCTTCTCCTGCTCGCGTTCGGCCGCGTCGACCGCCTCGGTGAGGCGGGCGCGCTCCTTGTCGATCCAGCGGGTGCCGACGTACGCCGCGGCGAAGGCCTCGGCGAACTCGACCGGGTCGTCCCCGACGATGTCGCGCACCGGGGTGCCGTCGGCCGCCGCGCGCTCCCACAGCTCCACGAAGTCGGTCATCATCGTGAGGATGGTGTCGCCGTCGACGATCCCGCCGTTGTACATGAGGTAGCGGTTGAGCGCCTTCGCGACGCCGTTGTACGGCTCGGGGAGGGCGTCCAGCCGGCCTTTGATCTGCCGGTACTGCTTCTTCTGCTCGAGCGATCCGGTGACCAGCTCGATCCACTTCGGTGCCATGTCAGTTTCCTCCGTCTCGGAGCTGTTCCAGTCGTTCTGCGAGGAAGCTCCAGGTCCTCCAGAACTCGTCCAGGTATTCGCGTCCCGCTGCGTTGAGCGAGTACACCTTGCGGGGCGGCCCCTTCTCCGACGGGACCTTCTCGACATCCACGAGACCCCGCTGCTCCACCCTGACGAGCAGGGCGTAGACGGTGCCTTCGGCGATGTCCTCGAAGCCCTGGTCGCGCAGCCACGAGGTGATCTCGTACCCGTACGCGGCCCGGCCCGACAGGATGGCGAGGACGATGCCCTCGAGCGTGCCCTTGAGCATCTCGGTCGTCTGCTTGCCCATGACACCCCTTCCAACTACTCAGTGCTGTTGACTACCACTAGATAGTAACGCCGAGTACCGGTAGATAGCAACACTGAATACCGACTTTATTTCGAGGGGGGATAGCGGCGAGCGTGCGGACGCTCAGCGCGCCGCGGAGCCGAGCACGTCGTCCACGAAGGCCGCCGTCGTCGCCACCACCAGCTCGCGCACGTCGCGCGCTGTGAGCGGGGAGGCCTTCAGTGTCTTCATCCCGTGGTCGGCGCCCGCGACGGGCACGATCCGCACGTTCGCGTGGTCGCCGGGCGCGGTCGCCAGCTCGGCGCGCAGGAGGTCGGCGCCGCCGAAGGTGTCCCGGTCGCCCTGGAGGACCAGCACGGGGACATCCGGCGTGAGGAGCTCGTCCAGGCGCGTGACGTCAGGACGGCCCGGGGGATGCAGCGGGAACGCCAGGCACACGACCGCGACGGCTCCCGTCTCGGCCGCGGTGCGGCACGCCACTCGCGCTCCCGCGCTGCGGCCTCCCACGATCACGGGGACGCCGCCGGCGAGGTCCGCGACGACGGGCGCGGTCTCCAGCCAGGCGGCGTCGAGCGCGGGCGGCCGGGAGGCGACCTTCTTGCCTGCGACACGCCACGGCTGCTCGTAGCGCGCGACGGTGACACCGAGCGCGGGAAGCTCGGCTGCGAGTGCGGTGAGGTCGGCGGCGCCGATGCCGCCGCCCGCGCCGTGGCCGAGCCAGAGCAGGGCCCGGGGATGCTCCGCGGGCGCGACCACCAGCCGGCCGGGGCCGGCAGCGGTCGGAACGTCCACATCCACGCCCCTGAGGCTAGCGGGTGTCGCCACTGGCGGGTGTCGTGCGCCCGCCGCATCCTCGGATCGGCGCCGTGCTCGCCTCGGCGCGTCGCTGCCCCCTCCGGCCGGACCACGCGCCGATATAATCGGAGTCGCGCCGACACTTGCGAATACGCAATTGTATCGGGCGACGTCATCGCTTCTGAGGCTGGAGACCTGCGGATGAGTCTGAGCACCATGCTGGGGATCGACGCGCCGATCGTCCTCGGTCCGTTCGGCGGGCTGTCGTCCGTCGCCCTGACCGCGGCCGTGAGCGAGGCTGGAGGCCTCGGCTCGTACGGGCTGTACGGCTACGACGGCGCGCGCATCCGCTCGGTCGTCGCCGAGTTGCGGGAGGCCACCGGCCGTCCCATCGCCCTCAACCTGTGGCTCCCGCACCGGGAGGCGGGCGAGCACGACGCGCCCGCCCGCGACGAGTTCGACCGCGCCGTCGCCGGGATGGCCCAGCTCTTCGCGCAGGCCGGCGTGCTGCCGCCGGAGTGGCCGGTCGCGCCGCTCCCGGACTTCGACGAGCAGCTGGAGGCAGCGCTCGACGCGCGGCCGGCCGCCCTGAGCTTCGTGTTCGGCGTCCCGGCGCGGGATGTGATCGAGGCGGCGCACGCGCGCGGCATCCTCGTGATCGGCGCGGCGACCACTGTCGCCGAGGCGCGCGTGCTGGAGGCCGGGGGCGTCGACGCGATCGTCGCGTCCGGCTCCGAGGCCGCCGGGCACCGGCCGTCCTTCCTGATCGAGTCCGAGCGCAGCCTGGTCGGCGGGCTCTCGCTGATCCCGCAGGTGGCGGACGCGGTGAGCGTGCCCGTCATCGCGGCCGGCGGCATCGCCGACCGGCGCGGCGTCGCTGCGGCCTTCGCGCTGGGCGCGTCGGGCGTTCAAGCGGGGACCGCCTTCCTGGCGACGGCGCAGTCCGCGGCCCCGGCCATCCACCGCGAGCGCATCCGCGCTGCGCTCGCCAGCGACACCGTGCTGACGCGGGCGATGAGCGGCCGGCTCGCGCGCGGTCTCCCGAACCACGCCGTCCGGGCGATCGAGAACAGCCGGGCCCGAGCGACCTTCCCGTTGCAGAACATCCTCACCGGCGTGTTCCGCCGGGCCGCGTCGGCCGCGGGACAGCCCGAGCTGATGTCGCTCTGGATGGGGCAGAGCGCCGGGCTCTCCCGGCTCGAGGATGCGTCCGACGTGTTCGCCGAGCTCGCCGCGGGGGTTCCGGATGACGCCCGCTGAGCCCGTGGGCACGCACCGCGTCGTGCGGCCGCCCATCCTCTACGCGGGCACCCCGGTCATCCTGCTCTCCTCGCTGAACGCCGACGGCAGCCCGAACCTCGCGCCCGCCTCCTCGTACTGGGCGCTCGGCCAGATGCTCGCGCTCGGTCTCGAAACGGAGGGGCAGACGCTCGCGAACCTGCAGGAGCGGCCACAGCTGGCCGTCAGCTTCCCGTCGCCGCCGCTCTGGCCCGCGGTGGAGCGCATCGCCGAGCTGACCGGACGCACGGAGGTCCCCGCCGCGAAGGCGGGGCGGTACACGCACCGCGCCGACAAGTTCGCTGCTGCCGGGCTGACACCGCAGGCGTCCGACTTGGTCGGCCCGCCGCGGGTGGCCGAGTGCCTGCTCCAGCTGGAGGCGGAGGTGCGCCGCATCACGCCGGGCGTCACGGGGGAGTACGCGATCGCCGAGGCGGAGGTCGTGCGCGTGCACGCCGACCGGCGGATCGTCGCGGACGGCGACCACATCGACCCGCTGGCCTGGCAGCCGATCGTGTACAGCTTCCGGCACTATTTCGGGATCGGGGAGCCGTTGGGGCCGCGCGGAGGAGCGCCCGCTGACGCCGACGCCGAATCCGGCTCCGACTTCGACGTGGACGCCTGGGAGCTGCGGGAGATCGGCGGCGATCCCGCCTGTTGGCTGGGCTCCGTCTGCCCCGAGTGCGGGGCGATGCGCGACGGCGACGGCCCGTGCCCGCGCTGCGACGCCGATCCGCCGGACTGACGGGGGCGCGATCCGCTAGATGCCCGCTGCCGCCCCGGGGAGCAGCAGCGTGAACCGCCCGTCGGCGCTCGGGAGGTCGCCCGCCGCGTTCGCGAACGCCCGGAACGACGCCGTGGCCGCGCTCCGCTCGTCGGGCTCCATGCTCGCGAGCACCTCGGCGAGGGCCGCACGCCGGTGGCCGATGACGCGCTTGACGAGCGCGCTACCCTCCGGTGTGAGGGTCACCCGGACGAAGCGGCGATCGTCCGGGTCCTCGGCCCGCTCGACCAGTCCCAGCCGGACGAGCTTCTCGCAGGTGCGGGTGGCGTTGGACGCGTGCACGCCGAGTTCGGCGGCCACGCCGCCGAGGGTCTGCGGTCCACGGGTGGCGACCATCACGAGCACCCGGAGCTGCGGCGAGGTGACGATGTCCTCGACTTCGGACACCGAGCGGGCGGCGACCCGCATCATCACGTCCGCGGCCTGGAGGGCGGCGTCGACGTCGTCGGGGTGCTGTTCTTCGTGGTCCACTCTCCAGTTGTACCGTGCATCACCGGGCTCGCGCATCAGTGCGGGTCCGGAGGCGGTCGGGCGCGCCCTGAATCGGACATGCGAACACGCTCCGAGTGCACCACGACCACTACCGGAGTGGTTGCGACCGCGGAATAATTGCGATATCGCAACCAAGGAGGCGATCGTCATGGTCGAACAACAGGACCGCGACGTGATCGAGGGCCGGTACACCCAGGCCGAGCCCGAGACGGCCGAAGGGCGCGTCGTTCACGGTCAGTACACCGAAGGGAGGGGCACCTCGGCCCCGACTCGGAGGTCGTCGGAGCCTATGTGGGCTCCGAGCGCGAGGGCAGGCCGCCCCTCGTGCGCAGCACCCACCAACGGAGTGGGAACTATCCGAAGGCGCAGCACGAGGGGGCCGGAGCGGCCGCTGCGCCGGAGAAGGAGGGCTAGCCCTCCCGGCGGAGCGCCCCGTCGCCTTCCACGGGGCGCTCCGTTCCCCGATGCCGCGCGCTGTGCTCAGCCCGCGACCGCCGCGACCAGCCGCTCCCACGACGCGCCGAACGCGTCGATCCCGGCCTGCTCCAGCTTCACGGTGACGTCCGCGAGGCGCACGCCCGCGCGCTCCAGATCATCCAGGATCGCCCGCGACTCCGCGTAGCTGCCCCGGATCGTGTCCGGGCGCACGACGCCGTGGTCGTGCAGCGCTTCCAGCGTCTTCGCCGGGATCGTGTCCACCACGTCCGGCGCGACCAGCTCCTCCACGTAGCGGGTGTCCCGCATCGCCGGGTCCTTCACGCCGGTGGAGGCCCAGAGCGGCCGTTGCGGGTGGGCCCCGGCCGCAACGAGCGCCTGCCACTCCGGCCCCAGCAGCGACTCCTCGAACGCGGCGTAGGCCAGGCGCGCGTTGGCGACGGCGGCGAGCCCGCGGAGCCCGTCCGCCACAGGGCTGCCGATGGCGGTGAGCCGTTCGTCCACCGCCACGTCGACGCGGGAGACGAAGAACGACGCGACAGAGCGGATGCCGCCCAGCGCGATCCCGGATGCCGCGGCCCGGGCGAGTCCTGCGCGGTAGGCGGCCATCACCTCTGCGTAGCGCTCCAGCCCGAACAGCAGCGTCATGTTGATGGAGGCGCCCTCCGCGGTCGCCTCCTCCAGCGCGCGCACGCCCGCGTCGGTGGAGGGGATCTTGACCAGCACGTTCGGCCGGTCGACGCGTCGGCGCAGGTCCCGGACCTCGGCGAGCGTCGCCGCCGTGTCGTGGGCGGCGTCCGGCGTGACCTCGATCGACACGAACCCGTCCGCGCCTCCGGAGGCCTCGAACACCGGGCGGAGGACAGCGCAGGCCTCGCGCACGTCCGCTGCGACGAGCGCGAGCGCGGTCTCCCGTGGATCGGCGCCGGTCGCGCGCAGCTCGGCGAGCCGGCCGGCGTACGCGTCCGGGTCGTCCTCCACGGCCTTCGCGAAGATGGTCGGGTTCGTCGTCACCCCGGTCACATCGCGCTCGCGGATCAGCTCGGCCAGCCTCCCGGAGACGAGGTCGCCGCGCGAGAGGTCATCCAGCCAGATGCTCACCCCGGCGCGGCGGAGGTCGGCCGTCGCGCTCATCCGTCGGCCCGCCCGTCGAGGAAGCGCCGCGGGCCGATCCCGGCGAGCTCGCCGGTGAACCGGGAGGTGCGGGTCGTCGCGCCCGGCGCGCGGACGCCGCGGACCGCCATGCACAGGTGCTCGGCCTCCAGGACGACGCCGACGCCGCGGGGCTCCAGCTCGTCGTCCAGGTAGTCGGCGATCTGCACGGTCAGCCGCTCCTGGAGCTGCAGGTCGCGGGAGAAGTGCTCGACCGCGCGCGCCAGCTTGGAGAGCCCCAGCAGCCGGTCGCCCGGGAGGTAGCCGACGTGCGCGACGCCGCGGAACGGCAGCAGGTGGTGCGCGCAGAGCGAGACGAACGGGATGTCGCGCACCAGCACGAGGTCGTCGTAGCCCTCGTCGTTGGGGAACGTCGTCGCGCGCAGCGGCGGCGCGTCGAGCAGCTCGGCGAAGGCGGCGGCGACGCGGCGCGGCGTGTCCGCGAGCTGGGGGTCGGCGGTGTCGCGGCCGAGGGCGTGCAGAAGCTCGGTGACCGCGGCCTCTGCGCGCGGCCGGTCGATGGCAGCGGCCCACGGACCTGTCAGCGGTTCGAGGAGGGGCTCGGCGGCCGGGTGCACCAGGGTCTCGTCTCCGGGCGATTCTGTGGTCAGCGTCATCGTGCCTCCTCGGTCCTGCGCTGAGAGTACGTCCGCGGATTTCTTTTGTCAAGATTCGCATTTTTAGAGATAGGATGGCCGCATGACCGACGACGACGTGGCGGCCGTCGCGGCGCTCGCCGAGCCCGCACGCCGCGAACTGGTCCGCATCCTGACCGCGGAGGGGAGCCCGCTCGGCCGCGACGAACTGGCCGAGCGCACCGGCCTGACCCGCGCGGCGGCGGCGTTCCACCTCGACAAGCTCGTGGATGCGGGCGTGCTGGTCGCCGAGTTCCGGCATCGCGGCGAGAAGCGCGGCCCGGGCTCCGGCCGCCCCGCGAAGTTCTACTCGCTCGCGGGCGACGAGCTGGTCGCCAGCATCCCGCCGCGACGCTACGACCTCGCGGGCGAGCTGCTGGCCGCCGCGGTGGAACGGTCGGACGGCACCGGCCGTCCCGTCCGCGAGTGCCTCCTGGCCGTCGCCGCCGAGCAGGGCGCCGAACGCAGCGACCCGTCGCGTCCGGTGGCCGACACGCTCGACGGGCTCGGCTACGAGCCCGTGGACGACGACGCGGGCGGCTACGTGCTCGCCAACTGTCCGTTCCACCGGCTGTCGAGCCGCCACACCGACGTGATCTGCTCCGCGAACGCCGCGTTCGTGTCCGCGCTGAGCGCCGGCGCGAGCGACGGCCGGGAGGCGTGGCTGGAGCCGCTGGCCGGCGGCTGCTGCGTGCGGGTCGGGGCGGCGGCCGGCGATCGGCCGGAGCACTAGCTCCGCAGCGGCCCCGCCTTGACGCTCACGACGCCGTCGATCCGGCCCAGGTCGGTGAGGAGGCGGTCGGCCTCCTCCTGCTTCCCCGGATGTAGACGGCGAGCTCGAGGTCCTGGTCCGGGAGGCGGCGGAGGTGGTCCACGCGCGCGTGCAGGCCGTCCGCGGTCAGCCGGTCCAGCACGACGCCGAGGGGTGCGCCCGACGGGGCGACACGCACCACCAGCCGGGCCTCGGAGCGCTGCCGGATCAGCCGCTCGGCGGTCGGCAGCGACCCGAGCGCGATGAGGTGGAGGGCCGTCCCGGCGATCGCGAGCAGCGGGAGCCCGGCGCCGCACGCCATGCCGACGGCCGCGGTCATCCAGATGGACGCCGCGGTGGTGAGGCCGACCACGTTGCCGCGGTTCACGAAGATCACGCCGGCGCCGACGAAGCCGATGCCGGTCACCACCTGCGCGGCGATCCGGGCCGGGTCGGACGCCGGGAGGCCGAACGCCGTGAAGCCGAACGCCGACACCAGCGTGAACAACGCGGAGCCGAGCCCCACGAGGATGTGCGTGCGCAGCCCGGCGCTCTTGAACTGGCGCTCGCGCTCCACGCCGATCACGGCCGACAGCACGAACGCGAGCAGCAGCGCGAGGAGCTGGGGGACGAGCGCGGCGGAGGGCAGCCAGCCGCTCATGTCGCGCCCCCGGTCGTGGGGCGCTCCCGCTCAGGGACCCTCCCGCTCATGCCGCGGAGTCTAGGAGGGCGCGGCCTCCGTGGCACCCCCGGCGCCCCGCCCGGCTGCGACCGGCGCCGTACGAACACCAGCAGGCACAGGTGCACCACCGCCAGCGCGCTCGCCACCCCGACCGCCGCCAGCCAGCTCGCCGGGGTCGTCCCCGCGCTGAACAGCAGCCCGAGCACCGTCGTCGCCACGATCGCGCCCACGTAGCGCGAGGTCTGGAAGATGCCCGCCGCGACGCCCGCGTCCTGCGGGCGGGCGGCGGCGTAGAGGGCCTGGTTCATACCGATGCTCACCACGCAGTACGGGATGCCGAGCGCCGCCGTGATCAGCAGCACCACCCACGGCGCCGTCGTGGCGGCCGCGAACCCGAGCAGGACCGCCCCGACGATCAGCGCAGCCGCTCCCGTGAGCAGCGTCGGCCGCAGTCCGACCCCTTCGATCGCACGCGCGGCCAGCGGGGTGACCGCGATCGTCACCGCAGCCAGCGGGAACATCAGCAGCCCGGTCACGCCCGCCGAGTAGCCGCCGTGCTCCTGGAGGTACTGCGGGAGGCCGAAGAACGCCGAGTAGTAGACCGTGTTGAACACCGCGAAGCACAGGTAGACCATCAGCAGCCGGTGGTTCGCGCCGAGCAGCCGCAGGTCGAGGAACGGGTGCGCGGTGCGCAGCTCGCGCCAGACGAACAGCGCGCCGGCGATCGGCACGAGCGGCAGCAGCCACCACAGCGGCTGCGGCCGGAGGTCGAGCAGGAACACCAGCAGCGCGGTCAGGGTCGCGATGAAGAGGAGGATCCCCGGCACGTCCGACTCCGCCACCACCCGGCGCAGCGGCACCCGCTCGCGCGCCGCGTCCTTCGGGGCGAAGAACCGCACCCCCAGAAACGCCAGTACGGCCAGCGGCACGTTGACCCAGAAGATCGCCTGCCAGCCGAGGAACGTGACCAGCGCGCCGCCCAGCACCGGGCCGATCGCGGCGCCCGACGTGTTGGCGATCTGGATGCGGCCGAGCAGCCGGGGAGTCCCGACGCGCGTGTGCGCCGACACCGTCCGCAGCATCGCGATGGCGGAGGGGAAGGCCGTCGCGGTCCCGACAGCGAGCGCGACCCGGCCCGCGCAGACGGCGGCGAACGACGACGAGAGCGGGGTGAGCGCGCACGCCAGCACCACCACGAGCATCCCGAACAGGAACAGCCGCCGCGGCCCGAACCGGTCGGCGAACCGCCCCATCAGCGGCTGCCCGGCGGCGGAGGCCAGATAGAAGGACGTGATCACCCACGTCACCGTCGTGACGCTCACCTGGAAGTCGCGTTGAAGCGGCACCAGCGCCACGGCGATCATCGAGGAGTTCAGCGGGTTGAGCAGCGTGCCGAGGCTGAGGGAGGCCACCGCCCAGCCCGTGCGGGCGTTGTCGGGCGGTGCGTCGGTCACGCGTCCACCCTACGCGGCGCGCGGGCGGGCTCCCGGGCGTGGCGGCGTCCCGTGGCCGCCGGCCTTCTGCCCGGTCAGTCCTCGAGGTCGGCCGTGGTCAGCGGGATCGTCGAACGGTAGGGATAGGCGGGCATGGAGGAGAACTCCTCGTCGTCGTCCAGCTCGTAGACGTCGTAGGCGAGGGCGCCGGCGAAGAGGGTGGCGACGCGGATCTCGCCCGGCGGACACCCTCCGATCAGGGGCACGACCACGACGCTGTCCAGGGTCCGGCGGTCCTCGTAGAGGAGCGCCGCTTTGATGGTTCGCGTGAGAGCGTCCATGTGCAGACGGTACGCCGCGGCGGCCTGACGTCTTGACGGCGCGCGGGCGGACGGCGAAAGTGAGAACCGGAGAGGACACCGATGGGAACGCTGATCTACGACGGAGCCGACGGCTTCACCTTCGACGACAGGGTGCTCGCTCATCTGCAGGCGGTGATCGCCACGAAGCTGCGCCGCCGCGAGGGCTTCCTCCTCATCTGGGCCGACCGCACGGGCGGCACCGAGCCGACGCTGCGCTCGATCTGGCTCGACCCCTCGATCAGCCTCCAGTTCGCCTTCACCCACAACACCCTCCCCGAGCTCAACCGGGAGTGGCTGGCCATCCTCACCGAGAAGGCCAACGGCAACGCGGGCCTGATGCTGGAGGACGAGCTCCGCGCCGAGATCCGCCAGGAAATCCCCGAGGGCAGCTTCCGCGAGTCGCGCGCGAAGAAGCAGGCCGACTGAGATGGGCAAACTGATCTACGGCGTCGGCCGCGAGTACGAGTTCGACGACCGGACGCTCTCGCACGTGAAGATCGCCCTCGTCACCAAGCTGCGCCGCCACGAGAGCTTCCTGCTCAACTGGGAGATCCCGGTCGAGCAGGGCGGCGGCCGGATGAGCCTCTGGATCAGCCGCGAGATCCCGCTGGCGTTCGTGTTCAACGGCTCCCGGCCTCCCGCGCTCAACGAGCACTGGATGGAGGCGCTGCTGCAGACCAGCCAGCGCACCGGCGGCATGGTGATCATGCGGGAGGACGAGGTGGAGGGCGGCGGGCCGGTCTAGGGTGTGGGGCGGCTGGGCGCCCGCTGCGAGGCACTCGCACCGGCCCATAACCGGCCTACCATCGAGTCATGGACAAGGTGGAGGGCCGCTCGGGCTCTCGCGCCGAGCGAGCGGCCGAATGGCTGGACGCGAAGCTGCTCCCGGTCCTCGGTCCGCCTCCGCTCGGCCCCTACGGCCAGGAGACACCGAGGACGGAAGCCGCGACGTGCCCGCTGTGCAGCCGCCGCATCGACGAGCACGAGATCGAACGCGACCACGGTCATGCGTTCCTGATCTGCCCGTCCCCGGCACGGACGCAGTTGCAGGTCGAATAGGCGACCGGTGGTGAGCGCTCGCGGTTCGGCCGTGAGCGTCAGGGAGGTGTGCGCCTGCCGGGGCGGCGGCGCCAGCAGGAGGGGAGGACGCCGTAGGCGAAGGCGCCGAACATGATGAGGATCCATGCGCCCAGGACGGCCTCGCCCGGGTCCCCGGCGCGCATGGTCAGCCAGGTCGGCACCATCCACTGGGTCGCGGCGATCGCGGACACGCTCCCCGTCGCGAGGAGGATGAGGCGCCTCGTGAGCGGGTGAAGACGCGGGAGCAGCCCGGCCGTCGCGCCGAGGAGTGCGGCGATCGCCGAGACGCCGAACGCACCGGCGAAGAGGTCGTGCGTCGGCGTCGTGCGGTCGGCCGGCCCGGGTGAGGACCAGTGTGTCCCGACCGTCTCCGGAAGCTCTGCTCCCCACGCCGCGCGGGACCAGAGCGCGAGCGCGGCCGGCGCGACCACCGCGACCGCGGCGGCGAGGCGCCTCGCGACACCCGAACCCGCCATGCCGCCCCCCGAATCCGAGACTCCCGAACCGTCCCTTCCGAAACTATCAGCCGCTGGCCCTGCGCCTTCCCGCCCTCCAGGCATAGGCTCCCCTCATGCGTCACGGTTACGAGTCCCCCGAGGAGCCCGTCGGCCTCAATCCCGTGTTCTCGCGGGCCGGGGAGGCGACCGAGTTCGCCCGGTTCACGCTCCCGGAGGGCGAGTCGCTGCCGGACACCGCCTTCCAGGTGGTGCACGACGAGGCGATGCTCGACGGGAACGCGCGGCTGAACCTCGCGACCTTCGTCGGGACCTGGATGGAGGATCAGGCCGGTCGGCTGTACGCGGAGGCGGTGGACAAGAACATCGTCGACAAGGACGAGTACCCGCAGACCGCCGCCATCGAGACCCGGTGCTGGCGCATGCTCGCCGGGCTCTGGAACGCGCCGGACCCGGAGCGCTCGATCGGCACCTCCACCATCGGGTCGTCGGAGGCGTGCATGCTGGGCGGCCTCGCGCTCAAGCGGCGCTGGCAGCAGCGGCGGCGCGCCGCCGGGAAGTCCACCGAGAGGCCGAATCTCGTGATGAGCGCGGCCGTGCAGGTGTGCTGGGAGAAGTTCTGCAACTACTTCGAGGTCGAGCCGCGCTTCGTCCCCATCTCGCTCGACCACAAGACGCTGGACGGCGACGGGCTCGACCGGTACGTGGACGAGAACACGATCGGCGTCGTCGCCATCATGGGCGTCACGTACACCGGGATGTACGAGCCGGTGCAGGCGATCAGCGACGCCCTCGACGCGATCCGGAGGAAGACCGGGCTGGACGTCCCGATCCACGTCGACGGAGCGTCCGGGGCGATGGTCGCGCCGTTCATTCAGCCCGACATCGTCTGGGACTTCCGCCTGGAGCGGGTCGCCTCCATCAACACGTCCGGGCACAAGTACGGGCTCGTCTATCCCGGGATCGGCTGGGTGGTCTGGCGCGAGGCCGACCTGCTGCCCGAGGAGCTCATCTTCAAGGTCAGCTACCTCGGCGGCGAGATGCCGACCTTCGGGATCAACTTCTCCCGGCCGGGCGCCCAGGTGCTGCTGCAGTACTACCAGTTCCTGCGCCTCGGGTTCGACGGCTACAAGCGCGTCCAGACCGCCTCACGGGACGTCGCCCGCTACCTGGCCGACGAGGTGCGGGCGCTGGGACGCTTCGACATCTGGACGGACGGCAGCGACATCCCGGTCGCGGCGTGGCAGGTGAAGGCCGGCCACGACGCGCCCTGGACGCTCTACGACCTGTCGATGCGGCTGCGCACGCGCGGCTGGCTGGTGCCCGCCTACCCGATGCCGGAGGCGCTCACGGAGGTGACGGTGCAGCGTGCGGTCGTCAGGAACGGGCTCAGCCGCGACCTCGCGGGCGGCCTGGTGGACGCGATCCGGACGAGTGTGCAGGAGCTGGACGAGCTGAAGGCGCCGATGCCGGGGCCGGACCGGGTGGCGTTCCACCACTGAGCGCCGGCGCGCGGCGGATCACGGCAGCAGCGCGATCTTCCCTCCCGGATGCCCCTCGGCGAGGAACCGCAGCGCCTCCGGGGCCTCGGCGAGCGGATACGTGCGCGCGATCGGGACCTGCAGCCGCCCCTCCGCCGCGAGCGCCAGCAACCGCGGCCGCACCGCGTCGCGGAAGGCCGCGCTTTCTGGCTGCGCGCCGAAGATCGAGTGGAAGCCGTCCGTCCCGGCGCGCCCGGAGGCGACGATCGTGACGATGCGGTCGCGGTCCTCGACCAGTTCGAGCGAGACGTCCACCGCCTCGTCCGTGCCGACGGTGTCGAGCGCGGCGGCGATCGGCCCCTGCGCGGCATCCCGGACCCGGTCCGCGAGGCCGGGACCGTACGCGACGGGGATGCCGCCGAACCGCCGCACGCGGGCGAAGCCGGCCTCGCTCGCGGTCCCGATCACGTGCGCGCCGAGCTCGGCGGCCTGCTGCAGCGCGCTCACGCCGACCGCGCCGGACGCGCCGTGCACCAGGATCGTGTCCCCGGCTCCCACGTGCGTGACGTCGAGCATCTGCGCCGCCGTCGCGCCGGCGAGCAGCAGGTTGGCGGCCTCCTCGTCGGACAGCGCCGCCGGCTTGGCGAAGACGTCGGCCGCCGGGACCGTGACCTCGGTCGAGTACCCGCCCTGGATGCGGAACACCACGACCGCGTCACCCGGCGCGCCACCGCCCGAGGCCAGCTCGGTGTCCGGCCCGAGCTCCACCAGCTCGCCCGCCGCCTCGTAGCCGATCGGCACCGGGAGGTCGAGACCGGGACGGGGACCGGCGACGTGCTTGTAGTCGGCCGGGTTGACGCCCGCGGCGCGCACCCGGATCCTCGCCTCGCCCGGTCCCGGACGCGGCACCTCCCGCTCGGCGAACGTCCACGTGTCGGGGGAACCCCACTGCTCTGCCAACCACACTCGTGCCATGCCGCCCAGTCAACGCGGTTTGGCTGGGTGGGTGCTCAGTGCTCGGGCGTGCCCGTGCGCCCGCGCCCGAACCAGGCCGCGCCGCGCCCGACCCACAGCGGCAGCGCGATCGCGACCGCAAGCCCCATCGAGAGGATGCCGGCGACCGGCTGCGTGGTGAGTGCCGTGTACAGCCCGACGCCGAGGTGCACCACGCTCGCGAGGAGCACGATCACGCGCGCGAGGTCCGCGCCGCGGAAGACGCCGAACCCGACCGCGATGTAGGCGACCGCGACGATCAGGTATCCGATCGTCGAGACCAGGATGTTCCCGGTCTCGTTCGCGGGGAGGACGCCGCGGATCGCCGCGAGGACGATCAGGAGCACGCTGAGGATGAGCTCGATCGTCCCCACCAGCCAGCACAGGATGGCGACAGCGGTCACGACGCCGGGGCGGTCCGCGTTGCCGCGGCGGTCACCGCCGGGCTCGTCCGCGTCGCCGGTGCTCATGACGCTGACACCGAGTCGGAGGCCTTGCCGCTGTGCCGGGCTCGCCGCGATCGGGCCGGCGTGAGGCGGAGCACCTGGGCTGTGGAGCTGTCGTCGAGCTCCACGAGGTAGTTGCGGGACTTGATGAAGTCGCTGAACGACCGGTAGCCGAGGGCCTTCTCGCTGAACGACGGGTCCATGCGTTTCATCTGGCCCTTCACTGTCGACGAGTGCAGCCACTCCGAGTCGTCCTTCTCGTGGCCGAGCTGCATCGCCCGGGCCAGGAGGCGCGTGGCGACGACCTGGGGGTCCTCCGCGGTCTCCTCCTCGGCCTCCGGCTCCGGCGTCGCGGCCTTGCGCTTGCGGGCGGGACGCTTCGCGGGCTGCTCGGGCTCCTCGGGCTGGTCGGTGGCGACCTCGTCGGCGGCTGCGTCGGTGTCGGTGGAGGCCGCGGTCGAGCGGGTGGAGCGGCGGCGGGACGTGCCGGCGGGTGCGGCCTCCGGAGCCGTCTCGGTTTCGGCGCCGGCCGTCTCCGCCGCGGCGGCGTCCGTCTCAGCCGCCTCGTCGCGGGCGATGCCCGGGAGGTCGTCGTAGCTGACGAACTCGTCGCACGCGGCCGCGAGCGAGCGCGCCGTCGAGCCGGCGACGCCGATGCCGATCACGTACCGGCCGAGGCGCTTGATCCGCTGGGCCAGCGGGATGTAGTCGGAGTCGCCCGCCACGATCACCACGTGGGTGAGCTCGGGGAGCCGGAACAGGTCCTCCACGGCGTCGACCGCCAGGCGGATGTCGGCGCCGTTCTTGGCGTAGGCCGCGGCCGGGAAGAGCTGCACCAGGTCGACGGCGCGGCCGACGAGCTGGCCGCGGTACTCGGCGTTCACGGCGGCGGACCAGTCGGCGTACGCGCGCGTGAGCACGAGGGTGCCGAAGGAGGACGCGAAGTCGATCACCGCCCCGAGGTCGACGCGCGCCTCCGCGAGCTTCGCGACGAAGGCGGGCTTGGGCTGCGTGCCGGACTTCTGCCGGTCGCGCATGAACGACCCGCGGCCGTGCACCTGGTCGTAACGCGAGATGACGATGTTGTCGAAGTCGATGTAGACCGCGACACGGCCGTCCCCAGGTTCACTCATGCTGTCACGATATCCCGCCACGGCCGCATCGGACCGTCCCCATCCCGCCGCGCACGCACAAGGGGGCGCAACACGCCGTTCCGCGTCTGGCGGTGCGGCGTGTTGCGTCCCCTGGATGCAGTGGCTCAGATGGGTGAGCCGGCTCAGACCGCGTAGCGGTCGGCGACGGTGAGGGCGGCGTCGATCGCGGCGAGGCCGCGGCGGAGGTCGGCCTCGGTGATCACCAGGGGCGGGGCGATGTGGATGCGGTTGAAGTGGGTGAACGGCCAGACGCCGGCCGCCTTGCATGCCGCGGCGACCTCGGCCATCGGGGCCGCGTCGGCTCCGGCCGCGTTGAACGGGACCAGCGGCTCGCGCGTCTCGCGGTCGCGGACCAGCTCCAGCGCCCAGAACAGGCCCCGGCCGCGGACCTCGCCCAGCGACGGGTGGCGGTCGAGCCAGGCGGTGATCTCGGGCTCCACGACGCGCTCGCCGAGGTCGCGCACGCGCTCCAGGATGCCGTCGCGCTCGAACACGTCGAACGTCGCGACGCCCGCCGCGCACGCCAGCGGGTGGCCGGAGTAGGTGAGGCCGCCCTGGAAGGAGACGTCGTCGAAGAAGTCCGCGATCGCGTCCGAGATGACCACGCCGCCGAGCGGGACGTAGCCGGAGTTGACGCCCTTCGCGAAGGTGATCAGGTCGGGCACCACGTCGAACGCGTCCACCGCGAACCATTCGCCGACCCGGCCGAAGCCGACCATCACCTCGTCGGCGATGTAAACGATCCCGTACTTGTCGCAGAGGGCGCGCACGCCGGCGAGGTAGCCGGGCGGTGGCATGAGCACGCCGTTCGTTCCGACGATCGTCTCGATGATGATCGCGGCGACGGTGGCGGCGCCCTCCAGGACGATGACGCTCTCCAGGTGCTCCAGCGCGCGCTGCGTCTCCTCCTCCGGGGTGGTGGAGTGGAACGCCGAGCGGTAGAGGTATGGGCCGAAGAAGTGGGCGACGGACGGGTCGCTCGGCTCGTTCGCCCAGCGGCGCGGGTCGCCGGTCAGCGAGATCGCGGTCGCGGTGCCGCCGTGATACGAGCGGTACATGGACAGCACCTTGCGGCGACCGGTCACCCTGCGGGCCATCCGCACCGCGTACTCGTTGGCGTCGGCGCCGCCGTTCGTGAAGAACACCCGGTTCAGCGTTCCCGGCGCGACGCGGGCGATCCGGCGGGCGAGTTCGCCGCGCACGTCGTTCGCCATCGAGGGCTGGATGGTCGCGAGGCGGCCGGCCTGCTGCTGGATGGCGGCGACGAGGTCGGGGTGCTGGTGGCCGAGGTTGAGGTTGACCAGCTGCGAGCTGAAGTCGAGGTAGGCGTTGCCCTGGTAGTCCCAGAACGTGGAGCCCTCGCCCGCGGCGATCGGCAGCGGGGCGATCTGCGCCTGGGCGCTCCAGGAGTGGAAGACGTGGCTGCGGTCGTCGCTGCGGACCTGGGTCTCCGCGTCGGCGTCCCCGAAGGGGTGCTCGACTCCGCGGCGGTCGGTGAAGCCGGTGCGGAGTGCGGTGTCGATCGTGTCAGTCATGCATGTACCTCCGAAATCAGGAGTTGCCGGGGAACGCGAGCTCGATCTTCGAGTGCACCGGGTCGGGCCAGCGCGTCGTGACGACCTTGCTGCGCGTGTAGAAGTGGAACGACTCGGGGCCGTAGATGTGCGAGTCGCCGAACAGCGAGTTCTTCCAGCCGCCGAACGAGTATGCGCCGATCGGGACCGGGATGGGGACGTTGATGCCGACCATGCCGACCTCCACGTCGAACTCGAACTGCCGGGCGGCGCCGCCGTCGCGGGTGAACAGGGCGACGCCGTTGCCGTACGGGTTGGCGTTGATGAGCGCGACGGCCTCGTCGAAGCTGTCGACGCGGACGACCGAGAGCACCGGCCCGAAGATCTCGTCGTCGTAGACCGCGGTGCCCGGCTTCACGTGGTCGACCAGGCTGACGCCGACGAAGAAGCCGTCGTTGTCGAACTCCTGGGCGGTGCCGTCCACGACGACGGTGGCGCCCTCGGCGGCGGCCGCAGCGACGTAGGAGGCCACCTTGTCGCGGTGCTCGCGCGTGATGAGCGGGCCCATCTCGCTGGCCGGGTCGGTGCCGGGGCCGATCGCGAGCGCGCCGAGGCGGCGCTGGATGGCCGGGACGAGCCGGTCGCCGGCCTCGCCGACCGCGACGAGCACGCTGACGGCCATGCAGCGCTCGCCCGCCGAGCCGTAGGCGGCCGAGACGGCGGCGTCGGCCGCGGCCTCGATGTCGGCGTCCTCCAGGACGACCATGTGGTTCTTCGCGCCGCCGAGGGCCTGGACGCGCTTGCCGTTGGCGGCGGCGCGCTGGTAGATCGAGCGGGCGATCGGGGTGGAGCCGACGAAGGAGACGGCCGCGACGTCGGGGGAGTCGAGCAGGGTGTCGACGGCCTCCTTGTCGCCGTGCACGACGTTGAGCACGCCCGCGGGCAGGCCGGCCTCGGCGAACAGCTTCGCCAGGTAGACGGAGGCCGACGGGTCCTTCTCGCTCGGCTTCAGGACGACGGTGTTGCCGCAGGCGATCGCGCTGGCGACCATCCACAGCGGCACCATGACCGGGAAGTTGAACGGGGTGATGCACGCGACGACGCCGACCGGCTGCTTGACGCTGTGCACGTCGATGCCGGTGGAGACCTGCTCGCTGTACTCGCCCTTGAGCTTGTCGATCAGGCCGGAGGCGAACTCGACGTTCTCGAGCCCGCGCGCGATCTCGCCCGCGGCGTCGGAGAGCACCTTGCCGTGCTCGCTCGTCACGATCGCGGCGAGCTCGGAGCGGCGCTCGGCGAGGAGGTGGCGGAGCCGGAACATCACGTCGGCGCGCTTGGTCAGGCTGGTGGCGCGCCAGCCGGGAGGGCGGCCTTCGCCGCGGCGATCGCCGCCTCGGTCTCGGCGACGCTGGCGAGCACGACGTCGTGCTGCCGGACGCCGGTGGCGGGGTCGAAGACGGGGCCGAGGCGGGCCGGGTCGCCGGACTCCTCGCCGTTCACGAAGTGGCGGATCAGGGCCACGGAATCCTCCTGGGGTTGCTGCGCCGGACGGAATGCCCGGCGGGGAAGTAGGCTTGCAATCCCCATGATCACAGAGTGAAGGAGCGAACGATGAGGCCAGATCGTCGGACGTTCGGGCAAGAGGAGACAGTTCGTCCGACGCCGGAGCGGATGCTGCTGCCGACCGTCCGCGAGGTGCTGCGGATGGACCCGATGGCCGACGCGCTGCCGGAGGTACTGACGGGCGAGGGCGCGCTCGACACGCTGGTGCGCTGGGTCCATGTGGCCGAGACGGCGGACGTGGCGCGGCTGGTCTCCGGGGGCGAGCTGCTGCTGGCGACGGGCCTCGGCTGGCCGCGGGACGCTCGCGCGCTGCGGGCGCTCGGCCGCGACCTGGCCGAGGCGGAGATCGCCGGCCTCGTGCTGGAGCTCGGCGACCGCACGCCGCAGGCGCCGGCGCCCCTGGTGGAGGAGTTCCGCGCGGCCGGTCTGCCGTTCGTCGTCCTGCACCGCGAGGCGCGCTTCGTCGCGGTCACGGAGGCGGTGCACGCCAGGATCATCGACGACCAGACCGTCGCGCTGCGGGCGAGGGACGAGATCCGCGAGCTGTTCACCGGGCTGAGCCTGCGCGGCAGCCCTGCCGACTTCATCGTCGCGCAGGCAGCGCGCGTGCTCGGTTGCCCCGTGGTGCTGGAGGACACCGGCCACCAGGTGCTCGTGGCTGAGAACGTCGGCGACGGCGAGGCCGAGCTGGACCGCTGGGAGCAGCGCTCGCGGGCCGCGCATCGCGGAACGGGCGAGCCCGGCTGGACGCTGACGCCGGTCGCGGCGCGCGGGATGCGCTGGGGCCACCTTGTCGCACTGCCCGGCGAGCCGCATCCCGCCGGCCGGTCGAGCGTGCTGGAGCAGGCGGCCGTCGCGCTGGCGCTCAGCCGCCTGGCCGACCGCGACGAGGAGGAGTGGACGCGCCGCAGCCACGACGCGCTGCTCGGCGCGCTGCTGGGCCGGCGCTTCGCGGGCGACGGCGGCATGGCCGCGCGGTTCGAGGCGTCCGGGTTCCCGGTCGCCGAGCGCGTGCTCGCCGGGGTCGCCGTGCGCACGCGGTCGGGGCGGGTGGAGGCCGGCGCGGCGGCGCGGGCGCTGGAGGCCGCGCGGACGGCGGGGTCGGAGGCCATCGCGGCGCCGCATCCCGCGGCACCCGGGCTCCTCGTGGTCGCCGTGTCGTCGCGGCACGGGCGGCCGGGCGCGGACGCCGTCGCCGACGCGCTCGCCGGAGGGGACGCCGCGGTCGTCGGGGTCGGCTCGGACGCCCACGGCATCCCGGGGCTGCTGGGGTCGGTGGAGGAGGCCGTCGAGCTGACCGGACGCGGGGGCGGCGGCCGCGGCAGGCACGCCGTCGTGCAGCGCGCCGAGAGCCGTCCGCTGCTGCGCCTGGTCACGGCCTTCGGCGACGACCCGCGACTGCAGGAGTACGCCGAGCGCATGCTGCGGCCGCTGATCGAGTACGACCTCGCCAACGACGGCGATCTGATCGAGGTGCTGCGCGCCTACCTGAGCCACCCGGGCAACCGCACGCGGGCCGCCGTGGCGAGCCACCTGTCCCGGTCGGTGTTCTACCAGCGGATCGGGCTCATCGAGGACCTGCTCGGCCTCGACCTGGACGACGGGGAGACGATCGGGGCGCTGCACGCCGCGGTGCTCGCGCGGCGGGTGCGGCGCTGACTCAGGCGGTCGGCGCCAGATAGACCTTCCGCAGCGTCTCCGTCACCGTCCACACCGTGCGGTCGCCGGCCGTCAGCCGGACCACGTCCCCGGCGCCGAGCTCCAGCCGAGCGCCCGTCTCCGGGAAGTCGACCCGCGCCCGGCCGGCGATGACGACGAACACCTCGTCGGCCTCCACGTCGGTGGTCGTGCCCGGCGCCATCTCCCAGACGCCGACCTCCAGCCCGGCGAACCGGCCGAGCTCGGCCGCGGCCGTCAGCGGGTCGTCCTCCGACCGCTCCAGCGGCAGCCCGGATGCGCGGACGCTCCCCGTGGCGTCCAGAGCGCCGCTCACGAGTCGAACCCCAGCCCGACCGCGTCGAGCGTGCGGAGGAACGCGTTGCGCCGTCCCTCGCGATGGTCGGCGCGGTCGAGCGACCACCTGGTGAGGTTGATGCCGAGGGAGGCCGCCGGCTCCGGCGGGAACGGCAGCGGCCGGCTCCGCACCATCTCCAGGCTCGTCCGCTCGGTCTCCCGGCCGGCCAGGAGGTCGAGCATGACCTGCGCGCCGAAGTGCGTCGCGGCGACGCCGAGCCCGGTGTAGCCGGTCGCGTAGGCGACCGTCCCGCCGCGGGCGGCGCCGAAGAAGGCGCAGAACCGGCTGCAGGTATCGATCGCGCCGGCCCAGCGGTGCGTGAAGGTGAGGCCTTCGAGTTGCGGGAAGGTCGTGAAGAAGTGCGCGGCCAGCTTCCGGAAGGTCTCCGGCCGGTCCTCGTAACGCTCGCGGACGCGCCCGCCGTAGTGGTACACCGCGTCGTAGCCGCCGAAAAGGATGCGGTTGTCGCGCGTCAGCCGGTAGTAGTGGAACTGGTTGGCCGAGTCGCCGAGGCCCTGGCGGCCGGACCAGCCGATGGAGGCGAGCTGGTCGGCGCTGAGCGGCTCGGTCATCAGGACGTAGTCGTAGACCGGCACGGTGGCGAGCCGGTTGCGCTTGAGCAGGCTCGGGAACACGTTCGTGGCGAGCGCCGTGCGCTTCGACCGGACGACGCCCTCCGGCGTGTAGAGGGTCGTGCCCTCGCCGATGCCCTCCACCGGCGAGTGCTCGAACAGCTCGACCCCGGCCGCCTCGCAGGCGCGTGCGAGCGCGCGGGCGAGCTTCGCGGGGTGGACCAGCGCCGAGTCGCGGGTGCGGAGCAGGCCGCCGAGGTAGGTGGGGGACTGCACCTGGTCCTGCACGGCCTCGCGGTCCAGGAAGCGCGCGTGCTCGCCGTCGGCGGCCTCCCGCAGCCACCCGACCTGGTGCGGCTCGGTCGCGAGGTCGATCGCGCCGTTGCGCTCGAACTCCGCGTCGAGGCCCAGCTCGGCGACGGTGGCCTCGATCTCGTCCAGGTTCGCCATCCCGAGCCGCTGCAGCTCGTCGAACTCCCCGCCGAAGCGGGTGCGGCCGTTCTCGTCGCCGTGCGTGAGGCTCGCCTCGCAGAAGCCGCCGTTGCGCCCGGAGGCGGCCCAGCCGATCCGGCGCCCCTCCACCAGCACGATGCGCGCGGACGGGTTCTCGCGCTTGGCGAGGAGCGCCGTCCAGAGGCCGGTGTAGCCGCCGCCGACGACGGCGAGGTCGCACTCGACGTCGCCGCGGAACCGCGGATAGCGGTCGCCGGGGGCGTCCTCGATCCAGAACACGGCCTGCCGGGCGGGAGCGAGCGCGTGGGTCACCACGGCGGCCGGGGGTGCCTGTCGTTCGAACACGGTGGTCGCCACGGCGATGTCCTCCTGGTGCGGTATCCGGTGCTGGTGAGGTGCTGGTGCCGCCCATTCTGCCCGGCGCCGCACCGGATGTCCGTCGCGAATCCGGCCCGACTCCGGGCAGACCGTCCGGCGCGGAGATGTGCGGATCCTCGCAGACGACACGGGGGCTGAACCGCTTCAGTTCGATGTACTCTTTCCCCGATCGGCCGCAGCGGCCGGCGCGAGAGGAGCATGACGTGGGGACAGCGACCCGGGTGACGATCGGTGGCCTCGCCGACCGGCTGGGGCTGTCGAAGGCGTCGGTGTCGTACGCGCTGAACGGCCAGCCCGGTGTGAGCGACGAGACCCGGCGGCGCGTGCTCGACCTCGCCGACGAGCTCGGCTGGCATCCCAGCTCCAGCGCCCGCGCCCTCTCCCGCGCCCGGTCGGACGCGATCGGGATCGTGCTGCGCCGCGATCCCGGGCTGCTCGGCACCGAGCCGTACTACATGAGCCTGCTCGCGGGGGTGGAGGCCGAGCTCGCCGAGAGCGGGCAGTCGCTGCTGCTGCGCATGGTCGGCCCCTCGAACGGGCAGGACCTCGCGGCCTACCGCCGCTGGAGCGCCGAGCAGCGCGTCGACGGCGTCATGCTCTTCGACATCATCGTCGGCGACCCGCGGCCGGCCCTCCTCGACGAGCTCGGCCTGGCGTTCGTGCTGCACGGCAACGACGAGAGCGTCGCGCCCGGACGTGTGCTGCTCTACGACGCGTGGGGCGACGCGCACATCCTGGTCGACCACCTGCACGCGCTCGGCCACCGCCGCATCCTGCACCTGCAGGGCCCCGCCGAGTTCGAGCACGAGCGGGAGCGGGCCGAGGCGATCGCGCGATTCGCGGGCGACCTCGGGATGCGGGCGGCCTCGGAGCCGACCGACTACTCGATGGAGGCCGGCGAGCGGATCGCCGCCGCGCACGCGAGCGACCCGTCGCTGTCCGCGCTGGTCACCTCCAACGACCTCCTCGCGCTCGGCGCGCAGGCCGCCCTCAGCCGCGCCGGCCGCGACGACGTGGCCCTGGTCAGCTGGGACGACTCCCTGATCTGCCGCCTCGGGTCCCGGCCGCTGACCGCGCTGGCGCGGTTCCCGGAGGAGCAGGGCAGGCGGGCCACCCGGATGCTGCTGGACGAGCTCGCCGGCGTGGAGACCGCGATCCGCACCGCGCGCGCCTCCGAGCTGGTCGTGCGGTCGACCAGCGTCCGCGCCTCGGTCTGAAAACGTATCCGATATACCCCTGAAACCTGGGGTGTCAACGCTTGGAATCACTGAACCGGTTCAGTTATAGTCGCCGTGGCGTCAGGTGCGCTCCCCGGGGACGGGAGCGGCGGCGCCCATCAAGAGACGAAGGAGTCACAATGAGGAAACGCGTCATCGCCGCCGCAGCGCTGGCGGCCACGATCTCGCTCGTGGCGGCGGGCTGCAGCAGCAGCGGGTCGACATCGTCGGCCAGCGGTTCGACCATCACCTACTGGGCGAGCAACCAGGGCACCAGCCTCGACAACGACAAGCAGGTCCTGACGCCGGTGCTCGACGACTTCACCAAGAAGACCGGGGTGAAGGTCAAGCTGGAGGTCATCGGCTGGAACGACCTGCAGACGCGCATCCAGACCGCCGTCACCTCCGGGCAGGGGCCCGACGTCCTGAACATCGGCAACACCTGGGCCGCCTCCTTCAGGCGACCGGCGCGTTCCTGCCGTTCGGGGACAGTGAGATGAAGGCGATCGGAGGCAGCGACAAGTTCGTGAAGACCGCCCTCGACACCGGCGGCGCGGCGGGCAAGACGCCCACCAGCGTCCCGCTCTACGGTCTCGCCTACGGCCTGTACTACAACAAGAAGATGTTCACCGACGCCGGCGTCCAGCCGCCGACCAACTGGGAGCAGCTGGTCACCGCGGCCAAGAAGCTGACCACCGGCACCCAGTACGGCTTTTCGCTCGCCGCCGGCAGCTACACCGAGAACTCCCACTTCGCGTTCATCAACTCGGCGCAGAACGGCGGCTCCTGGTTCGACAGCAAGGGCAACCCGACGTTCACCAGCCAGGCGAACATCGACGGCATCAAGCGCTACCTCGACCTGATGCAGACCGACAAGGTCGTCAACACCTCCAACGCCCAGTACGACAACGGCGTCCAGGCGGTGAACGACTTCGCCACCGGCAAGGTCGCGATGATCCTCAGCCAGAACAACGCCGACTCGTCGATCAACGCCAACGGGATGAAGTCCGACCAGTACGGCGTCGTGCCGTTCCCGTCGCCCGAGGGCGGCAAGCCGGTCGCCAGCCACGTCGCCGGCATCAACCTGTCGATCTTCAAGAACACCAAGAACAAGGACGCCGCCCTCGAGTTCGTCAAGTACATGACGAGCGAGTCGACGCAGACGACACTCGGCAAGCCGTACTCGAGCCTGCCGGTTCTGAAGGGCGCCAAGGCCGTCTTCACGGACAACCCGGACGAGGCCGCCACGTTCACGAAGATCTACAACGAGATGTCCAAGCCGTTGCCGCTGGTGCCGGCCGAGGACCAGTTCGAGAACACCGTCGGCAAGGCCATGAACGACATGTTCGCCAAGATCGCCACCGGAGGCACCGTCTCCGACTCCGACATCAAGTCGGCTCTGAGCACGGCTCAGGACCAGGTGAAGCAGTCGATCGGCGGCTAGTCCGCCACCGCGACGGCCGGGCGGGAGCCTCCTCCCGCCCGGCCGCCGCACCCACCGAAGGAGTTCCATGTCGACGACGACATCCGTCCGGACCAGCCCCGCCGAGGCGCCGGCCCCGGCGAAGACCCGCCGCAAGCGGCCCAAGGGCTGGTGGCTTCCGCTGGTGCTGCTGGCGCCGGCCATCCTCTTCGAGCTGCTGATCCACGTCATCCCGATGCTCACCGGCATCTGGATCAGCTTCCTGCAGCTCACCAAGTTCTTCATCGCCAACTGGAGCGAGGCGCCGTTCGTCGGCCTCAAGAACTACCAGGTCGCGCTGGACTTCAACACGTCCATCGGCGCCGGCCTGCTGACCTCGTTCCTCATCACCTGCAGCTTCACCATCCTCGTGGTCGGGCTCTCCTGGGCGCTCGGGATGGCCGCGGCCGTCGCGCTGCAGGGCCGGTTCCGCGGGCGCGGGTTCTTCCGCACCCTGTTCCTCGTGCCGTACGCGCTGCCGCTCTACGCGGGCATCATCACGTGGAAGTTCATGCTCCAGAAGGACACCGGGGCGGTCAACCACTTCCTGTTCGACAACCTCGGCCTGCCCGGTCAGAAGCCGTTCTGGCTGATCGGCGACAACGCGTTCTGGTCGATCGTCATCGTCGCGATCTGGCGGCTGTGGCCGTTCGCGTTCCTGATGCTGATGGCGGGCCTCCAGTCCATCCCGGACGAGGTGTATGAGGCGTCGGCGGTCGACGGGGCCAAGCCCTTCCGGCAGTGGCGGTCGATCACCCTCCCGATGCTGCGGCCGGTCAACGCCGTGCTGCTGCTGGTGATGTTCCTGTGGACGTTCAACGACTTCAACACGCCGTACGTGCTGTTCGGCAACGCCCAACCCGCGGCGGGCGACCTGATCTCGTTCCACATCTACAACGCGTCGTTCCTGACCTGGAACTTCGGCTCGGGCGCCGCGATGAGCGTGCTGCTGCTGATCTTCCTGCTCATCGTGTCCGGCATCTACCTGATCGTGCTCAACCGGAGGAACCGCAATGCGTGAGACCGCCTCGTCCAAAGTCTTCCGCTGGGTCGTCGTCGTCTTCCTGACCCTGTTCACGGCGGTGCCGCTCTACGTGATGATCACCTCGTCCGTGAAGCCGCTGTCGGATGTGCAGGGCGCGTTCACCTGGTGGCCGACGAACATCACCTTCCAGCCGTTCATCGACATGTGGTCGACTGTGCCGCTGGCGTCGTACTTCATCAACAGCGTGATCGTGGCGAGCGCCGCGACCATCCTCAGCCTGATCATCGCCGTGTTCGCCGCCTACGCGGTGTCGCGGTACCGGTTCAAGGGCCGCGGCGTCTTCACCACGACGGTGCTGTCCACGCAGATGTTCCCCGGCGTGCTGTTCCTGCTGCCGCTGTTCCTCATCTTCGTGAACATCAACCAGGCGGTCGGCATCCAGCTCGTCGGCACGCGCTGGGGCCTGGTGATCACCTACCTGACCTTCGCGCTGCCGTTCGCGATCTGGATGCTCGCCGGCTACTTCGACGGCATCCCGCGCGACCTGGACGAGGCGGCGATGGTCGACGGCTCCGGGCCGATGGGCGCGCTCTGGCACGTCGTGCTGCCCGCGGCCAAGCCCGGCCTGATCGCGGTCGCCATCTACTCGTTCATGACGAGCTGGGGCGAAGTGCTCTTCGCCTCCGTGATGACGACGGACGAGAACCGGACGCTCGCGGTCGGCCTGCAGCTGTACTCGACGCAGACGAACGTCTACTGGAACCAGATCATGGCGGCCTCGCTCGTCGTGTCGATCCCGATCGTCGTCGCGTTCCTCATCCTGCAGCGGAGCTTCGTCGCGGGCCTCACCGCCGGCGCCGTCAAGTAGCCTGCGCACCACCCCGAAAGGAATCATGGACCGCCCGTCCCCCTTCTCACCGTCGACGGAACGCCCGTGGTCTGGCTCGGAGCGAACTTCTGGTCGCGCACCGGCGGACCGCTCATGTGGAAGCGCTACGACCCGGCGGTCATCCGTCAGGAGCTGCGTGTGCTGGCCGACCACGGCCTGAACATGACCCGGTCGTTCTTCTACTGGCCCGACTTCCATCCGACCCCGGACACGCTGGACGAGCAGTGCCTGGCGAACTTCGCCGACTTCCTGGACGCGCACACCGAGACCGGGATGACGACCGTGCCGACCTTCCTGGTCGGGCACATGTCGGGCGAGAACTGGGATCCGGTGTGGCGGGAGGGGCGCGACCTCTACCGGGACGTCTGGTTCGTCGGCCGCCAGGCCTGGTACGTGCGGGAGCTCACCGCGCGGTTCGCCGCGCATCCGGCGGTGGCCGGCTGGCTGCTGACCAACGAGGTGCCCATCTACGGCGGGGAGGCGCCACGACCGATCGTGGACGCCTGGGCCTCGCTGCTGGTGAACGCGGTCCGCGCGGGCGGCGGAACGCAGCCGGTCGCGGTCGGCGACGGGTCGTGGGGCATCGAGACCACCGGGCACGACAACGGCTTCTCGGTGCGCGACCTCGCCCGGTTCACCGACTTCGTCGGCCCGCACGTCTACCGGATGGAGACCGACCAGACCCGCCAGCACCTCAAGGCGGCGTACATCGCCGAGCTCGCCGGTGTCGGCCTCCCGGTGATCATGGAGGAGTTCGGCCTGACCAGCGACTTCGTCTCCGACGAGGGCGCGGCCTCCTACTACCGGCAGCTGCTCTACACGACGCTCCTCGCCGGGGCGACGGGCTGGATCGCCTGGAACAACACCGACTACGACGACCTCGCCGGCCAGCGGCCGTACTCGCACCACCCGTTCGAGATGCACTTCGGCATCACCGACCGGCACGGCGCGCCCAAGCCGCCGCTGCGCGAGCTCGCCCGGTTCGCCGCCGACCTCGCCGCGATCGACCTCCCGAACGTGAAGCGCACGCCGGTGGACGCCGCGATCGTCGTGCCGTCGCACCTGGAGGCGGACTACCCGTTCACCAACGAGGTCGAACGCGCCCACATCGTCGCGACCGGCGAGCAGGCGTACCTGGCGGCGCACGAGGCGCATATCCCGGTGGCGGTGGTCCGCGAGCGGGAGGACGGCGGCCTCCCGGTCGGCTACGGCCTGTACCTGCTGCCGTCGGTCAAGCAGCTCTGCGCGACCTCGTGGCTGCAGCTGGAGGAGCTGGCGCGGGACGGGGCGACCGTGTACGCGTCGTACTCGCACGGCGACAGCGGGGTGCAGCGCGGGCCGTGGTGGACGAATACGGAGGCGCTCTTCGGCGTCCGCCCGCAGAGCGCGTACGGGCTGGCCGAGCCGGTGACCGACGAAGCGGCGACGATCCGGTTCGTGGCGGACTTCGGGTCGCTCCCCGCCGGGACGGTGCTCAGCGTCCCCGCGGCCGGGAACGAGAACGGCCGGACCTTCCTGCCGGTGCGGGCGACCTCCGGGACCGTCGTCGCGGTGGACGCGCACGGCCGTCCGGCGATCGTGGTGAAGGAGCACGGCGCGGGCCGCGCGGTGCTGGCGACGTATCCGCTGGAGTACTTCGCGTCCGCCCGGGCGCGCAGCAACCCGGAGGAGACCTGGCGGCTGTACGACGCGCTCGCGGCGGCGGCCGACGTGGAGCGCGACGTGCGGCTCGACGACCCGCGGGTGTTCGTGGACACGCTGGTGCACGACGACGGACGGCGCTTCGCGGTGTTCGTGTCGCAGCACGCGACGGCCGCCACGGTGCGGCCGGAGGTGGCGGGGGAGCTGCGGACGCTGAGCGGCGAGCCCGGCGGCGAGCTGGCGCTCGCCCCCTACGGTGTCGCCCTCCGCGAGCTCGTCCTGGACTGAGTTCCACGGACGCCGAAGGGCACATAGACGCCCCGAAAACGCGGTTTCAGGGGCGTCTACGTGCCCTTCGGCGCCAGGGTCAGCGGCAGGTGGTGAGCGTGTCGAGGCCCGTCGACAGCGCGGCGGTGCCGCCGACGAGGACGGCGGTCTTGACGCCGAGGTGCTCGACAGCCGACAGCGCGTCCGGGGGCAGGCAGCTCTGGCCGGCGATCAGCAAGGGGCTCCCATCCGCCCTGCGAGGGCAGCCCCTGCCAGGGCGTCCGGGAAGTTCGCCCCCGACGCGATCACGGCCGTGTCGTGCTCGTGGAGGGCGCCGACGACGCCCGTCTGCGCGGAGTCGAGGCCGGGGAACGCGTCCGCCGTGATCGCGACGGAGGTCGCGAACCGATCCGCTCCGGCCACGCGCGTGACGGTCAGGCCGGGAATGGCCGACAGCCCCGCTTCGAATCCGGAGGAGATCGCAGCGGCGCCGCCGACGATCTCCACGTTGGTGACGCCCGAGCGTTGCAGTTCAGCGACCGTGGCGGCGTCGGGGGCGGAAGCACGCCCGTCCACCAGGAGCACGCCCGCGTGCTTCGCGCGAGCGGCGGCACCGGCCGAGAGGGCGTCGGGGAACGTCCAGCCGGACGCGAGGAGGAGAGTCTTCGACCCTGTCGGGAAGCCGAACTCCGTGAGCGCGCGGGAGGTGGCGAAGCGGTCGCCGCCGGCCACTCTGACGACGTCGGCGGGGGACGCGACGAACTGCGACAGGCTCTGTGCGACGCTGTCCGAGACCGTTGCGGTGCCTCCGACGATCACGATCCGGCCGGGTCGGAGCCGGGTGAGCTCGGCGCCGATCGCGTCCGGGACGAAGCCCTGCGGCACGAGGAGGAGCGGTGCGCCGAGCGAGCCGGCCACCGGAACCGCGGAGAGCGCGTCGGGGAAGTTCTGGCCGCTGGCGACGAAGACGGTTCCGACTCCCGGGTCGTAGCGCGAGGACGACGACAGGGTGTTCGCCGAGATCGTCGCGGACGTCGCGTAACGGTCGGCGCCGGCCAGCCGCGTGGTGGCGGGAAGGCTCAAGGTGGTCGTGGGGTAGATCGAGTCGTACTCGCCGAGCGTGATCGGATCGGACCAGAAGGTCCCGGCCTCCGGCTGGCCGGCGATGTACTCCATGACCCGGTACGTGCCCGGGAAGGTCAGGAAGCCGTAGGTGCCGTACGTGCCCATGTATTGGGCGGTGCGCTGCAGCACGGTCTCCGAGCCATCCGCTTCGACCTGGATCAACTGGGAGTCGCCGACGATCGACCCCGTCGCAGTGGAGGAGCATCGTGGGCACTGGAATCCTGCAGAGATCTGAGCGAGTCCGTAGGTCGTCTGATCCGCGGCAGCCACCGAACCCGCGGCAGTGTCGACGGCGAACGCTCGGGTGGCGGTCTCCCGGTTCGCCCACGACGTCCCGGTCCAGTAGGACCCCTGGCCGTCGTACCCGACGCTGTACGCACCGGGGAGGAGGCCGCTGATCGTGTACGTGCCGTCGGCGAGGGTCGTCACCGCCGGTGCCTGGTCCTTGTGCGCGGAGAACCACTGCCACGTGTCCGACCGTGCCGCGATCACCGATCCGGCGGGTGCGGCGGCGTTCGCCGTCGTCACGATCCGGCCGGTGATCGTGGTCGGGAGCGGGAGGGTCTGGTCGAACGTGATGTCCGCGCCGGAAAGGAGCGACAGGTCCTCGCCCTCGCCGGGAAGCCCGACGAACTTCGCACGGTTGCCGTACACGGACTGGTAGCCTCCCGTGCCGAGGTACTCGACGTGCAACTCGAGGTGCTCGTTCGGGTAGGGGAGCGGGGCCGTCAGCGAGTACGCACCGGAGGCGTCGGTGAGCACCGGGCTGCCGATGGGCACGACGCTCGTGTCGAGGTAGGTGCCTACGAGGCTCACGCGCGCCTCGCCCGCGGCGGCGGGGTGGGAGGCGTCGCCGAGGCTGATCGTCCCGTGGACCACCGGTCCCGAGTCGGCGGCCGCCGGCGAGGCCACGGCGAGACCCGCGGCGAGCGCGAGCACGGCGGCAGCGAGCGTGATGGGGCGCGGCGTCTTCACCCTGTCCTCCTGACGTGGGTGAACTCCGTCACGCACACGGCGATCCTAGTGAATCCCGCGCGTGTACCTCAGCCGGCCGTCGGCGCGTGCCGTTCGAGGAAGTCGAAGACCTCCGTGGAGTCCACGCCCGGGAACGTGCCGGTCGGCAGCGCCGCCAGCAGCGAGGTGGGCGTGCGCGCCGCGGGCCACGCCATCCCCTCCCAGCGGTCGGCGAGCGCACCCGACGGCCGGCGGCAGCACGACTCGTCCGGGCAGCGCGACACCGCGCGGTGCGTCGTCTCGCGCCCGCGGAACCACTTCACGTGCGCGAACGGCACGCCGACGCTCACCGAGTAGTCGCCCTCCTTGGCCTTCTCGATGCGGGAGGTGCACCAGAACGTCCCGCGCGGTGTGTCCGTGTACTGGTAGTACGGGCTGAACCGGTCGGCGACGTCGAAGACCGTCCGTGCCGTCCAGCTCCGGCAGACCGGCGTGCCCTCGATCGCCCCCAGCGCGTCAGACGGGAACGCCACCGAGTCGTTCTCGTAGGCCTTGATGATCGTCCCGGACTCGTGCACCTTCATGAAGTGCACCGGGATGCCGAGCCGCGCCGTCGCCAGGTTGGTGAACCGGTGGCAGGCCGTCTCGTACGACACCGCGAAGGCGTCGCGGAGGTCCTCCATCGAGATGCGCCGGAAGTTCTTGGCCTCCGTCAGGAACGCCACCGCGTCCTTCTCCGGCAGCAGCAGCGCCGCGGTCAGGTAGTTGGTCTCCACCCGCTGCCGCAGAAAGTCGGCGTAATTTCCCGGCTCGTCGTGGCCGAGGAGCTGGGAGGCGAAGGCCTGCAGGATGGGGGAGCGGGAGTCCCGGGAGGCCGACTGCTCGGTCGGCAGGTAGATGCGGCCGTTGCGCTTGTCGGTCACCGACCGGGTGGAGTGCGGGAGGTCGCCGACGTAGTGCAGCGAGAACCCGAGCCGGTCGGCCATGTCGGCCACGGTCTGGTGGGAGACCGGGCCTCCGGTGTGCCCGACGGCGCCCAGCAGGTCGGCGGCGATCGCCTCCAAGTCGGCGAAGTAGTTGTCGCGGGCGCGCATCGTCGCGCGCAGCTCGGCGTTGGCGCGGCGGGCCTCCTCCGGGGTCGCCGCGCGCTCCTTGTGCAGCCGCGCGACCTCCTGGTGCAGGGCCAGGATCGCCCGCAACGTCGCATCGGGGACGGCCTTGGACACCCGCACCGGGTCGATCCCGAGGGCGCCGAACACGGGTCCGCGCTGGGCCCGCTCGACCGCGATCTCCAGGGCGGCGCGCTCGTCCGGCGCGTCGGGGGCGAGAAGGTCGTCCACCGTCACGCCGAGGGCGGCGGCGATGGCACGGAGCTGGGCGAGGCGCGGCTCCCGGTTGCCGTTCTCGATCGCGGACACCTGCGAGGGCGCCCGGTCGATCGCGGCGGCGAGCGCCTCCAGGGTCATGGCCCTCTCCAGGCGGAACGCGCGCACGCGCCGGCCGAGCGTGAGCGCGTCGGCTCCGGTCGGCTCGTCGTCGATCCTGACAGCGGTGTCGGTCATGCAGGCCATGGTGACACTCCCCGGAAGTTCTAGCAAACAGAAGAACCCGCGAATTTCTGTCGACGGATCTTCTCCGGACCTGTTGCGGCCGGGCCACGATCGTGTCAAACGATCCGACCGATGGAGGTCACCATGAACCCCGCAGCCCGCCCCGGCGACACCACGCAGACCGCCGCCGAGCTCCGCCTCGAGTGGGACGCCGACCCGCGCTGGTCCGGCATCCGCCGCGACTACACGGCCGAGGACGTGGTGGCGCTCCGCGGCCCGGTGCGCGAGGAGCAGACGCTCGCCCGCCGCGGCGCCGAGAAGCTCTGGGAGCTCATCCAGCGCGACGGCGGCGGAGAGGACCCGAAGTGGGTCGCCGCCCTGGGCGCGCTCACCGGCAACCAGGCCGTCCAGCAGGTCCGCGCCGGCCTGGAGGCGATCTACCTCTCCGGCTGGCAGGTCGCCGCCGACGCCAACCTGTCCGGTCAGACCTACCCCGACCAGAGCCTGTACCCGGCCAACTCGGTCCCCGCGGTGGTCCGCCGCATCAACAACGCGCTGCTGCGCGCAGGCCAGGTCGAGGGCACCGACGGCCCGGTGGCCGACTGGATGGCTCCGATCGTCGCCGACGCGGAGGCCGGCTTCGGCGGCCCGCTCAACGCCTACGAGCTCATGCACGGGATGATCCAGGCGGGAGCGGCGGGCGTGCACTGGGAGGACCAGCTCGCCAGCGAGAAGAAGTGCGGCCACATGGGCGGCAAGGTGCTCATCCCGACCGGGCAGCACATCCGCACCCTGAACGCCGCCCGGCTCGCGGCCGACGTGGCGGGAGTCCCCACCATCGTGATCGCCCGCACCGACTCGCTCGCGGCCACCCTGCTCACCAGCGACCACGACGAGCGCGACCGGCCGTTCCTCACCGGCACGCGCACGGCGGAGGGCTTCTACGACGTGCGGAACGGCATCGAGCCGGTCATCGCCCGCGGCCTCGCCTACGCGCCGTACGCCGACCTGCTCTGGGTGGAGTCGGCCGAGCCCGACCTGGAGCTCGCCCGCCGCTTCGCCGAGGCCGTGCACGCGCAGTTCCCCGGCAAGAAGCTGGCGTACAACTGCTCGCCGTCGTTCAACTGGCGCAAGCACCTGGACGACGAGACGATCGCCCGGTTCCAGCGCGAGCTGGCGGCGATGGGCTACGCGTTCCAGTTCATCACCCTCGCGGGCTTCCACGCCCTCAACTACTCCATGTTCACGCTCGCCAAGGACTACGCCGACCGGCAGATGAGCGCGTACGTGGACCTCCAGGAGGCCGAATTCGCCTCCGAGAGCTCCGGCTACACCGCCACCCGTCACCAGCGGGAGGTCGGCACCGGCTACTTCGACCGCATCGCGACCGCGCTCAACCCCACCAGCGCCACGCTCGCCCTCGTCGGCTCCACCGAACAACACCAGTTCTAACCTCCCACCCCCGCACCCCCCTCCATCTCTCCCGGAGTCATGTACGTCGACACGCCGTGCGAAGCGTGCACAACTCCGGAACCGATGGCGGGGGACCAGCGAAAGGACAACGACCATGATCGAGATCACGGGACCCCGCGTGACGGGGACCGACGACATCCTGACCCCGGAGGCGCTCGCCTTCGTCGACCACCTGCACCAGGCCTTCGCCGCGCGCCGCCAGGAGCTCCTGCTGGAGCGCCAGCGCCGCCGCGAGGAGGCCGGCAACGGCCGCGACCCGCGCTTCCTCTCCGCCACCGAGGCGATCCGCGAGGACCCGCACTGGCGCGTCGCCGGCGCCGGCCCGGGCCTGGAGGACCGCCGCGTGGAGATCACCGGCCCGACCGACCCGAAGATGGCCATCAACGCCCTCAACTCGGGCGCCAGGGTCTGGCTCGCCGACCAGGAGGACGCGACCAGCCCCACCTGGGCGAACGTCATCGGCGGCCAGCGCACCCTGCATGACGCGGTCCGCGGCCAGCTCGCCTTCACCAGCCCCGAGGGCAAGGACTACCGGGTCACCACCCCGCACGAGCACACGCCCACCATCGTGATGCGGCCGCGCGGCTGGCACCTGGTCGAGAAGCATCTCGCGTTCACCGACCGGGCAGGGCGCACCGCCCCGGCCAGCGCCTCCCTCACCGACTTCGGCCTGTACTTCTGGCACAACGCCGAGGAGCTGGTCGCGTCGGGCCGCGGTCCGTACTTCTACCTGCCGAAGCTGGAGTCGCACCTGGAGGCGCGACTCTGGAACGACATCTTCGTCTTCGCCCAGCAGCGGATCGGGATGCCGGTCGGCACGGTGCGGGCGACGGTCCTGATCGAGACCATCCCGGCCGCGTTCGAGATGGAGGAGATCCTCTTCGAGCTGCGCGACCACTGCGCCGGCCTCAACGCCGGCCGCTGGGACTACATCTTCTCGATCATCAAAACGTTCCTCGGCCGCGGCAAGCGCTTCGCGTTCGGCGACCGCAGCGGCATCACGATGACCGTCCCGTTCATGCGGGCGTACACCGAGCTGCTGGTCGCGACGTGCCACAAGCGCGGCGCCCACGCGATCGGCGGGATGAGCGCCTTCATCCCGAACCGTCGCGACGCCGAGGCGACCGAACGCGCCCTCGCGCAGGTCGCGGACGACAAGCGCCGGGAGGCCGGCGACGGCTTCGACGGGACCTGGGTCGCCCATCCCGACCTCATCCCGACGGCGCTCGCCGAGTTCGACGCGGTGCTCGGCGACCGGCCCAACCAGGTCGCCCGCCTGCGCGAGGACGTCCACGTCACCGCCGCCGACCTGCTCGACGTCACGACGGCGGGCGGCACCGTCACCGACGCGGGCGTGCGCTCGAACGTCTCCGTCGCCCTCCGCTACATCGAGGCCTGGCTGCGGGGTACCGGCGCCGTCGCCATCGACGGGCTGATGGAGGACGCCGCGACCGCGGAGATCTCCCGCTCGCTGCTCCGGCAGTGGATCGAGAACCGGGTCGTCACCGCCGAGGGGACGCCGGTCGACCGCGCGCTGGTCGCCGGGATCCTGGCCGAGGAGTGCATGCGGCTCAGTGCCGCGGCGCGCACCGCGGGAGCGCCGGACCGCTTCGACGACGCGGCCGAGCTGCTGGCCGAGGTGTCTCTCGCGGAGGAGTTCCCGACCTTCCTGACGATCCCCGCGTACACCTGGTTCCTGGTGGACGAGGCGGAGCAGGTCGAGGAGGAGCTGGCGCCGGCCGTCTGAACCGGGCGTGGCCGGCGTCGACGGCTGTGGTTGCCGTCACCGGGGGTGGTGCTCGAGATATCTCTCGAGCACCACCCCTTGATTCAGTTCCGGGTCGCGCGCGCCGACCAGCAGCGTGACGACCGGATGCGTGTCGCCCAGCTCGCGGAGCTGGGCCACCGCCAGGTTCGCGTCGAGCTCGGCGTCGTACCGCTCGGTGAACTCGTCGAACAGCGGGGACTCGTGGTGGAACCAGCGGCGCAGCTCGGTGGAGGGCGCGACGTCCTTGAGCCAGAGGTCCACCTTGGCCTTCTCCTTCGTGAGGCCGCGCGGCCACAGCCGGTCGACCAGCACGCGGAGGCCGTCCTCGACGGCGGGCGGGTCGTAGACGCGCTTGACGCGATAGACCATGACGGGCCTCCTACAGCATCGTGAGGGTCGGCTCCTCGTGGGTGCCGACCGGGAAGTGGGCGAGGAAGACGACCCCCTCGGGGCCGGCGTCGAACCGGGCGATGCGGGCGCCCTCCTCCTCGTAGAAGGTGTCGCCGGCCTCCAGGGTGACCACGGCCCCGCCTTCGACCTGGTAGAGGGCGGAGCCGCGCTCGATCGAGCCGACCACCGGGCCGTTGTGGAGGTGGAGGCCGCCCACGACGTCCGGCTGCATCGTGATGCGGCGGGTCTGGATGCGGCCGACCGGGCGCGGGTTGGCGAGGGTGACGTCCTGCACGACCTCCCGCTCGACCGCCCTGATCTCCTCGGTCGGCTGGGCCTCTTCGGCGCTCACAGCGGCGCCAGCAGTGCGTCGCGGAGGCCGTCGCTGATCCCGGGCGGGACCTCCACCGACACGCCCAGCGCCTGGATGGCGCGGCTGAAGTAGTTGCGCGCCGCGGCGGCCAGCGTGATGTCGACGATCTCACGATCGGTGAAGCCGAGCTCGCGCAGGCGCAGCGAGTCGGCGTCCGTCATGGCCGCGGAGTCCTCGCTGACCCGCTTCGCGTAGTCCATCATCGCGACCTCGGCCTCGCTCAGGCCGGCGTCGTGGAAGTCGCGGGCGACGGCCTCCACCGCGTCGGCGTCCATGACCGCGAGGGTCTTGCGGCCGTGCGCGAGGCGGCAGTGCTGGGAGTGCGTTCCCTCGGCGGCGGCGAGGGTGACGAGCTCGAAGCGCCGCACGCCGAGCTGGGCGATGATCGCCCGGACCAGCTGCTCCCAGGCGCGGTACGCCTCGGGGTTGAACGCCATCACGCGCGTGTATTCGGCCACATAGCCGAGGTCGCGCTCGTCCTTCGCGTAGATCTCGGCGACGTCGCCGGTGGCGTCCCCGGGGTCGGGGGTCTGGATGATGGTCACGGCTGCCTCCTCGCGTCGCCCGAGGTCGTTGGGGCGCGGCCTCCATGCTCTCACCGCGGCAGCGGCCGTGCCAGAGCCGCCACCCCTCAGCCGAAGGGCACGTCGTTGTCACTTTTCGCGCTCGAAAGTGACAACGACGTGCCCCTCGGCGGTGGCGTCAGTGCGCGAACGCGGCCTCGGACGGGGCGTCGGCGGGCTTGCTGATGAAGAACGAGCCGACCACCCCGAACAGCGAGATGATCGCCGCCGCGAAGAACGCCGCGCGGATGCCTCCGGCAGTGGCCGCGTCGAGCGAGGCGCCGCCCGCCGCCAGGGCCGCGGTCTGCGCGGACAGCACCGCCACCAGCAGCGCCGTGCCCGCCGCGCCTCCGACCTGCTGGATGGTGCCGAGGATGGCGCTGCCGTGCGAGTACAGGTGCGGGGGCACCGCGCCGAGGCCGGCCGTGAACAGCGGCGTGAACATCAGTGCCAGGCCGAGGCTCATCGTGATGTGCGCGATGAGCACGAGGTAGATCGGGGTGGTCTCGGTCACCATCGTCAGCCCCCACATCACCAGGCTCACCAGGATCGCCCCCGGGATCACCAGCGGACGCGGTCCGATCCGGTCGTAGAGCCGGCCGACGAACGGCGCCGCGAGGCCCATCACCAGCCCACCGGGCAGCAGGAGCAGTCCGGTGCCGAGCACGTCGAGGTGCAGCACGTGCTGCAGGTAGAGCGGCAGGACGATGATCACGCCGAACAGCGACGCCGTCGTGATCGCCATCAGCACGATCGCGACCGTGAAGATCGGGCTGCGGAACGTCCGCAGGTCGAGCAGCGCGCGGTCCTTGCGCTGCAGGAGGAGCTGCCGTGTGATGAACGCCGCGAGCGCCACCACTCCGACCGCGAGCGAAGTCCACAGGATCGGCTCGTTGGCCGCCGCGGCCGGGCCGGTCTCGCCGCTCAGGGTGAGGCCGTAGACGAGGCCGCCGAATCCGAACGCCGAGAGGATGACCGAGAGCACGTCGACGCGGCTCTTGCGGGTCTCGGTGACGTTCTCGACGAACTTGATGCCGATCAGTAGCATCACGACGGCGATCGGCAGCACGATGAGGAAGATCCACCGCCAGGCCAGGAAGTTGAGGATGACGCCCGAGATGGTCGGGCCGATCGCCGGCGCGACCGAGATGACGATCGACACGTTGCCCATCGTCCGTCCGCGCAGCGCGGGCGGGACCAGCGTCATCAGCGTGGTCATCAGCAGCGGCAGCATGATCGCGGTGCCGCAGGCCTGGATCACGCGCGCGACGACGAGGATGCTGAACCCCGGCGCGAGGGCGGCGACCAGCGTGCCGAGCGAGAACAGCGACATCGCGGCGATGAAGACCTGGCGGGTGGTGAAGCGCTGCAGGAGGAAGCCGGTGATCGGGATGACCACGGCCATCGTCAGCATGAACGCGGTGGAGAGCCACTGCGCGGCGAGCGCGTCGATGTGGAGGTCGTCCATCAGCTTGGGGATGGCGACGCTCATGATCGTCTCGTTGAGGATCACGACGAACGTGGCGGCCAGCAGCAGCCAGATGACGCGCTGATCGCGCGGCGCGATGCGCGGCTGGGCCGCGCCTGCCTGGGACTCACCGAGCGCTCCGGTGTCGATGGCGTCGGCGGGCGCAGGTGAGGTCTTCTCAGTCACCGGTCCACACTATCCACGACCCCCGACATCGTGGGTTTCGAACAGATGAACTCGCCCTCCCGTTCACTCTCCGCGTAACCGACGCACAGGATTCGTGCCGAATGGCGCGAATGCGGCGACGAGAAGCGCCATTCGGCACGAATGTCGCTTCATGGTTTCAGGGGCGAGGCCGCGCACCTCGCGGACGGCCTCTGCCACCGCGGGGGCGACGGCGACGAGGGCGTCCTCGGTGACCTCCGGTCCCCAGGAGAACCGCACCGCCGTGCGGGCCACGTCCTCGTCGTAGCCGAGCGCGAGCAGCACGTGCGACGCGTCCTCGCTGCCGGCCGCGCACGCTGAGCCGCTGGAGGACACGATCCCGCGGCGCTCCAGCTCCAGCAGCACCGTCTCGCCGTTGGTGCCGGGGAACACGAAGGAGGCCGTGCCCGGCAGCCGCGCCGACGCGTGGCCGGTCAGCTCCGCGCCGGGGGTCTGTGCCAGCACCGCGGCCGTGAACGCGTCGCGCGCCGCCGTGGCGCGGGCGGCGTGGGCCTCCCGGTCGCGCATCGCGAGCCGTGCGGCTGTGGCCAGCGCGACGACGCCCGCGACGTTCTCGGTGCCGGAGCGGCGCCCGCGCTCCTGGCCGCCGCCGTGGAGCACCGGCTCGAGCGGGAGCCTGCCCCGCACGTACAGGGCCCCGATCCCTTTGGGCGCGCCGATCTTATGCCCGGAGACGCTGAGCGCGTCGACGCCGAGCGCGCGCACGTCGAGCGGGAGCCAGCCCGCCGCCTGCACCGCGTCGCTGTGGAACGGCACGCCCTGCGCGTGGGCCAGCGCCGTCAGCTCCGCGATCGGCTGGACGGTGCCGACCTCGTTGTTGGCGAGCATCACGCTGGCGAGCGTCGTGTCCGGCCGCAGCGCCGCTGCGAAGTCGTCGGGGGAGACCAGCCCGTCGCGCCCGACAGGGAGGTACGTCGCCTCGAACCCGTGCACGCGCACCAGGTAGTCGACGGAGGCCAGCACCGCCTCGTGCTCGATCGGCGTGGTCACGAGGTGCCGGCCGCGCGGGGCGCCCAGCGCGATCCCCTTGACTGCGAGGTTGTCCGCCTCGGTGCCGCCCGAGGTGAAGACGACCTCCGACGCCCGGCAGCCGAGCCACTCCGCGACCGTCGCGCGCGCGGCGGCCAGGGCGCGCGCCGCCGACTCGCCGACCGCGTGGTGGCTCGACGGGTTGCCGAAGTCGCCGGTGAGGTACGGCCACATCGCCTCCAGGACCTCCCGGCGCACCGCGGAGGTCGCGGCGGCGTCGAGGTACAGGGTGGACGTCATGCGTTCTCCAGCACCACGTCCAGGCCGAGGTCGAGCGAGCGGACGCTGTGCGTGAGCGCGCCGGACGAGATGACGTCCACCCCGGTCTCCGCGATGTCGCGCACGGTGGCGAGGCTGACGTTGCCGCTGGCCTCCACGATCGCCCGGCCGCCGACGATCGCCACGCCCTCGCGCAGCTCGTCCAGCGTGAAGTTGTCGAGCATGATCGTGTCCACCCCGGCGGCGAGCACCGGCTCGATCTGGTCGATGCGGTCCACCTCGACCTCCAGGTGCGTGGTGTGCGAGAGCTCGGAGCGCACCCGGCGGAGGGCGTCGGTCACCGACAGCCCGGACTGCGCGGTGAGGATGGCCAGGTGGTTGTCCTTGGCCATCACCGCGTCCGAGAGCGAGTAGCGGTGGTTGTGCCCGCCGCCGCTGCGCACGGCGTGACGCTCGAACGCGCGCAGGCCCGGCGTAGTCTTGCGGGTGTCGACGATGCGGGCGGAGGTGTGCGCCACCTCGGCGACGAAGGACGCGGTGAGAGTCGCGATCCCCGACATCCGCTGCACGAAGTTCAGCGCGACGCGCTCGCCCTGCAGCACCGAGCGGGCGGGGCCGCTCACCGTCGCGAGCGTGTCGCCCGCCTCGAAGGCGTCGCCGTCCGCGACGGCCAGGTCGACCTCGATGGCGGGGTCCGTCAGCGTCATCGCCGCGGCGAACACCGCACCTCCCGAGAACGTGCCGGGCTCGCGCGCGGAGAGGCGCGCGGTGGCATATGCCGTTTCGGGAATGAGCAGCTCGCTGGTCAGGTCTCCCCACGGCGCGTCCTCGGTGAGAGCGGCTCGGACGACGTCGTGGATGATCTGGCGGGTCAGCATGGAACGGTCACCTCGGTAGGAACGGACAGCGGAGCGAGCACGGTGTGGCGGGGCGTGCGCGCGGCCGGCAGCGGGAAGTCGGAGCGGAAGTGGGCGCCGCGCGACTCCTCGCGCGACAGGGCGGACGCGACGACGAGGCGGCCGAGCTGCAGGAGGTTGGCGTCCTCTCCGGGCGCCGGCTCGCGCAGGGCGGCCAGCGCGCGGGCGGCGCGTTCGAGGCCGGCACGGTCGCGGTGCAGACCCGCGCCGGTCCAGAGGACGGACTGCAGCCGCGCGCGGTCGAACGGCTCGTCGCCCTCCGGGAGCTCCACCGCAGCCGAGGCGGCCCGGCTCGGCTCCGCGACCCAGGCGGGCGGCTCCGGCCACGTCTCGCCGATGGCCTCGGCCGCGCGGTGTGCGAACACCAGACCCTCCAGCAGCGAGTTGGAGGCCAGCCGGTTGGCGCCGTGCGCCCCGGTGCAGGCGACCTCCCCGACCGCGAACAGCCTGGGGAGGCTCGTGCGGCCGTGGACGTCCGTCGCGACGCCGCCCATCGCGTAGTGCGCGGCGGGCGTCACGGGCACGGGCTCACGGGACCAGTCGATCCCGGCCGCGCGGCACGCGGCGTCGATGGTCGGGAAGCGGTGCGCGAGGAAGTCCGCGCCGAGCGCCGTCGCGTCGAGCACGACCGGGAGGCCGTCCTGCGCCGCCATCTCGACGGCGATCCCGCGGGCGACGACATCGCGCGGCGCGAGCTCGGCGTCCGGGTGCACGTCGAGCATGAACCGCTCGCCGCGCGCGTTGCGGAGCACGGCGCCCTCGCCGCGCACGGCCTCCGACACCAGGAAGGTGCGCGAGCCGCCGTCCGCTGCCGGGAGCCGCAGCGCGGTCGGGTGGAACTGCGTGAACTCCAGGTCCGCCAGCAGCGCGCCCGCCCGGTAGGCGGCCGCGACCCCGTCGCCGGTCGCGATCTCCGGGTTCGTCGTGTGCGCGTAGAGCTGTCCCCAGCCGCCGGTCGCCAGGACGACCGCGTCGGCGTCGAGCTCGACGTCGGTTCCGCCGGCCAGTCGCAGCGCGACCCCGGAGGCCGCGCCGTCCGTCACGAGCACGTCCCGGAGGAACGCCCCGGTCACCACGCGGATGCCGGCGGCGCGCACAGCCGCGTCCAGCGCCCGCTCGATCTCGGCGCCGGTCGCATCGCCGCCCGCGTGCAGGACGCGTGCGCTGGAGTGCGCGGCCTCCAGCCCGCGGGCGAGGCCCTTTCCGTCGCGGTCGAAGGCGACGCCGAGCGCGATCAGCTCGCGCACCCGTGCCGGCCCGTCGCCGCAGAGCGCCTCCACGGCCGCCACCACATTCAGGCCGGCGCCCGCGCGCAGCGTGTCAGCCACGTGCTCGGCCACGCTGTCGTCGGAGAACACGGCGGCGGCGATCCCGCCCTGCGCGTACCGGGTGCTGCCGTCTTCGACACCGCCCTTGGTCACGATCGTCACATCGTGACGCTCGGCCGCCCGCAGCGCGGCGACGAGTCCGGCGATCCCGCTCCCGACGACGACGACGCGGGCCATGTCAGGCCGCCATCGTGGTGTCCGGCCGGGCGGCGAGCATGCGCTCCAGCGCCACCCGGGCGGGCGCCGCGACCTCGTCGGCCACGCGCACCTGGTTCACGACCTCGCCGCGCACCAGGCCCTCCAGCACCCACGCGAGGTAGCCGGGGTGGATGCGGTACATGGTCGAGCACGGGCAGACCACCGAGTCGAGGCAGAAGATGGTGTGCTGCGGGTACTCCGCCGCCAGCCTCTGCACCAGGTTGATCTCGGTGCCGATGGCGAAGGTGGAGCCCGCGGGCGCCGCCTGGATCGCCTTGACGATGTAGTCGGTCGAGCCGTACTCGTCGGCGGCGTCCACGACCTCCATCGGGCACTCGGGGTGCACGATCACGCGGACGTCGGGGAACTCGGCGCGGGCGTGCTCGATCTGGCCGACCGTGAAGCGCTTGTGCACCGAGCAGAAGCCGTGCCACAGGATGACCTGCGCCTCGCCGAGGGACGCCTCGTCGTTGCCGCCGAGCGGCTTGCGCGGGTTCCACAGCGGCATCCGCTCGACAGGGACGCCCATCGCCTTGGCGGTGTTGCGGCCGAGGTGCTGGTCCGGGAAGAACAGCACGCGCTGGCCGCGCTCGAACGCCCACTGCAGGACGGTGGCCGCGTTGGACGACGTGCAGACGATGCCGCCGTGCTCGCCGCAGAACGCCTTGAGCGCCGCCGACGAGTTCATGTAGGTGACCGGGATGACCGGGACGCGGCCGTCGGCGTCCGGCTCGGTGCCGTACAGCTCCTCCAGCGCCTCCCAGCACTCCTGCACCGAGTCGAGGTCGGCCATGTCGGCCATCGAGCAGCCGGCGGCGAGGTTCGGGAGGATGACGTTCTGCTCCGGCCGCGACACGATGTCCGCGGTCTCGGCCATGAAGTGCACGCCGCAGAAGACGATGGTCTCGGCCTCCGGGCGCGCCTTGGCGAAGTTGGCGAGCTGGAACGAATCGCCGACGAAGTCCGCGAACTGCACGACCTCGTCGCGCTGGTAGAAGTGGCCCATCACCGCGACGCGGTCGCCGAGGGTCGCCTTGGCGGTGCGGATGCGCTCGGCGAGCTCCTCCTTGGATGCGGTGCGGTACTCCTCCGGCAGTTCGCCCTGCTTGGGCGCGAACGCGGGGATCGGGTCGTCCTGCGACGCGCCGGGACCGTACGACGGTGGAGCGGAGTCGAACAGCCAGGGCCCGTCGACGAGTTCCGGGGCGCAGGTGGCGCCGTCGATGCTGCCGCTCGAGATGAGCTGGATGGTGGTGTCGACCGATGCGATGGTCATGACTGCTCGCTTTCCGGGGTGGGACGGGGTTGGCGCAGCCCGAAGGGCGGCTGCTGCCGGGGGAGCGGCCCCGCGTCGGCGAGGTCGATCGAGTCGTTGTAGCGGTACAGCCGGGGCGGCCGGTGCCGCGTGCCGGTCAGGTAGTCGCCGGTGGCGACGACGGCGCCGGAGGACTCGATGGTCCGCCGGAAGTTGGCCGGGTCGAGCGGGCGGCCGAGCACCGCCTCGTGCACCTCGCGGAGCTGGGCGAGGGTGAAGCGCTCGCCGAGGAACGCGTGTGCGATCCGGGAGTACTCCATCTTGGTGCGCAGCCGCCAGAGCGCGTACTCGACGATCAGCTTGTGGTCGAACGCGAGCTCGGGGAGGTCGTCGGCCGAGAACCAGCCGACGTTCTCGCCGGAGGTCGCGGCCTCCGCCTCCGCGCTGCCCACGAGCGCCCAGTAGACGATGGAGACCACGCGCTCGTCGCCGGGGGAGCGCACAGCGTCGCCGAAGGTGTAGAGCTGCTCCAGGTAGCGCGGCGAGAGACCGGTCGTGTCGCCGAGGGTGCGTGAGGCCGCGTAGGCCAGGTCCTCGCCCACCCGGAGCGGGCCGCCCGGCAGCGCCCAGCATCCCTCGAACGGCGCCCGGATGCGGCGCACGAGCGGCAGCCAGACCTGGGCGCGACCGCCGGTCAGCTCGTCGGAGCGCAGCGCGAAGATGACCGTCGACACGGCGAGCATCGCACTCGCGCGTTCGTGCTCGGCCATCGCGGGCCTCCCGTCCGACTAAAGGTCACCGTGACCCTAAGTTGCGGACCATCTTAGTGTCATGGTGACCAGAACGCAAAATTCAGCCCTCTCCGATGAAATTGATATCGAAAATGCTTTTACTCTACGATAGGTTCCTTATGAACAGCCTCACTTCACGGGTGCGCCACGGGGCGGGGGTCGCGGTAGCCGCACTCGCGCTCGTCGCCGCGACGGTCGCCGCCGCCCCGGCTCAGGCCGCATCCGAGTACATCTATCCGACCCACTCACGACAGGTCTCCGACACGTTCGCGGATCATGTGAAGCGGGGATCGTCCAACCCAGGCACCGACTACGTCGTTCCGGTCGGCACCTCCGTCCAGGCTGTCCGCGCCGGCACGGTCACGATGGCCGGCTGGTACGGCGACGGCGGCAACACCGTCCGCATCGACCACGGCGGCGGCATCGTCACGGAGTACCTCCACAACAGCGCGCTCCTCGTGAGCAACGGCCAGCGCGTCCAGCAGGGCGAGTCGATCGCGCGCTCGGGGAACACCGGCAGCTCCACCGGCCCGCACCTGCACATCGTCCTGCGCATCAACGGCGTGAACGTCGACTTCGAGAAGTACGTCGGCACGGGCTCGTCGGCCCCCGTCAGCAGCAGTGCCCTCACCTACGCCGCCGTGCTCGCCGACGGAGGGACGGCGATCGCCAAGGACGACCTGTACGGTTCGTGGACCACGCTGACGGGCGGTGTCGAGAAGATCGTCGTCGCTCCCACCGCCGCCGGCCCGGTGATCGTCGTGCTGCTGAAGAACGGCACCGTCCTGAGCAAGCACGGGCTCGGAGGCACGTGGACGACTCAGACCTCCGGCGCCCGCGCCATCGCGCTGACCGCGGACGAGACGACCGGGGTGTCGCTCGCTGTGCTCCTGTCCACGGGGACGTTGATCGCGAAGACCGGGCTGAACGCGCCGTGGGTGACGCTGACGTCGGGTGTCAGCGACGTCTCGATCGCCAGCGACCCGGTCCACGGACTGACGGTCGCGGCGGTGATGGGCGACTCGGTGGTCGTGAAGTCGGGTCTGTTCGGCGGCTGGGTTCCGATCGTCAGTCCGGCCGTGCGCGTGGCCGTCGCCAGCGACCCCGCCAACGGTCCGACCTTCGTCGCGCTCTCCACGACGGGCGCCGTCTGGGCGAAGACCGGCATCTCCGCGCCCTGGGTGACCCTGACGTCCGGCGCGACGTCGATCGCTGTGGCGAGCGATCCGTCGACGGGACCGACTGTGGGCGCTGTCCAAACCAACGGCGACGCGATCGTCAAGTCGGGCACGCTGTACGCGCCCTGGGTGGGCGTCGTCAGCCACGCGAAGGAACTGGTGATCAACTCCGACCCGGGTCGCGGTCCCACCATGATGTATCTCTCCACCGAAGGAGGCGTCGCGGTCAAGTACGGCATCGGCGGCACCTGGACGCAGATCACCAGCGGCGCGACCGATATCGCGCTTCCGTAGGCACCCCTCCGGGATGGGTCGTCGCGCGCAGCGCGGCGGCCCATCCGTCCGTTATGCTGGCCGAGTCAACTGAATACCGGGCCAATCAGGCCGATGCGGGAGAGCCGAGCGCGCGAGCGGGCGGCACCGAAGGAGCAATCCTCCCCGACAATCTCTCAGGTACGCGTACCGCATCGGACTGGCCACTCTGAAAAGCAGGGCATTTGCGCCCTCGCCCACGGTGAAAGCCGGCGCCCGCAGCAGCGGTCGCGGTGAAACTCTCAGGCCGGATGACAGAGGGGGAGTTCTTCACACGGAGCGCACAGCGCGCTACCGTTCATCCCTCCGGCGACGGCCGGCGAACGGAGAACTCATGAGCTCGCACGACAGCCAGACCAACGACGCAGGGACCGCTGCGACGGAGCGCACCTCCCCGCTGCACGACGCCCACACCGCCGCGGGCGCGTCTTTCACCGACTTCGCCGGCTGGCAGATGCCGGTCCGCTACTCCAGCGACCTCGCCGAGCACCACGCCGTCCGCACCGCGGCCGGGCTGTTCGACCTGTCGCACATGGGCGAGATCGTCCTCATCGGCCCGGAGGCCGCCCAGGCGCTCGACTACGCCCTCGCCGGCAAGCTGTCGTCGCTCGCGCTCGACCAGGCGAAGTACAGCATGCTGCTCTCCCGCGCCGGCGGCATCCTCGACGACCTCGTCGTCTACCGCACCGGCGACGACCGCTACATGGTGGTCGCCAACGCCTCCAACCGGGAGGCCGTGGCCGAGGAGCTGCGCGACCGCACCGCCCCGTTCGACGTGGAGGTCTACGACGAGAGCGACGACATCGCTCTCATCGCCGTGCAGGGTCCCGCCGCGCTCAGCGTCGTGCTCGCCACCCCCGGCTTCCACCTCGCGGACGACGACTTCGCCCAGCGGGTCACCGACCTCAAGTACTACTGGAGCATCCCGGCCGAGTTCGAGACGCACCCGGTGCTCGTCGCCCGCACCGGCTACACCGGTGAGGACGGCTTCGAGCTCTACACCGCCCCGGACAACGCGCGCGCCCTCTGGGACGCGCTCTTGGAGGCCGGCGCCGCCCAGGGCCTCGTGCCCGCGGGCCTCGCCAGCCGCGACACGCTGCGCCTGGAGGCCGGCATGCCGCTCTACGGCCACGAGCTCGGCCTCGACACGATGCCCGCCCAGGCCGGCCTCGGCCGCGTCGTCAACCTCGCCAAGGACACCGACTTCGTCGGCCGCGCCGCCAGCGAAGAAGGCCCGGACGCGGAGGCGCGCGTGCTGGTCGGCCTGATGGGCCAGGGCAAGCGCGCCGCCCGCGCGGGCTACCCGGTCGTCGCCCCCGCCGTCGACGGCGCCGACGAGGAGGTCGGGGTCGTGACCTCCGGCGCCCTCTCGCCGACGATCGGCGTCCCGATCGCGATGGCCTACGTCGCGCCGCGGTTCGCCCGGCCGGGCACCGAACTGCACGTCGACGTGCGCGGCACCAAGCTCCCGTTCACCGTCACCGCCCTCCCCTTCTACAGCAGAAAGAAGCACTGACCATGGCCTCAGAGAAGGACCTGAAGTACACCGCCGAGCACGAGTGGCTCCTCGTCGAGGGTGACACCGCGACGGTCGGCATCACGAGCTACGCGGCCGAGAAGCTGGGCGACGTCGTGTTCGTCGAGCTCCCCGCGGAGGGCAGCGACGTTGCCGTCGGCCGCGTAGTCGGCGAGATCGAGTCCACCAAGTCGGTCGGCGAGCTGTTCGCCCCGGTCGACGGCACCGTCGCCGAGGCCAACCAGGCCGTGGTCGACGCGCCCGAGCTGGTCAACAGCGACCCGTTCGGCGAGGGCTGGCTCATCAAGGTGACCTTCAGCGCCCTCCCCGACGGCCTCCTGTCCTACGACGAGTACAAGGCCCTCACGGGCGAGTAAGGCAACCGCTAGACATGAGCGACCAGTTCCAGACGCGTCACATCGGCACCGACGGGGACGCGCAGCGCACGATGCTGTCCGCCCTCGGCTACGAGACAGTGGAGGCCCTCGTCTCCGCCGCCGTGCCGGACTCCATCCGCATCGCCCCGGGGCGCGTCTCGGCGCTGCCCGCTGCGATCAGCGAGCGCGCGGCCCTCCGCGAGCTGCGGGCGCTCGCCGCGCGCAACACCGTGAACCGCAGCCTGATCGGCCTCGGCTACTACGGCACGATCACCCCCGCGGTGATCAAGCGCAACGTCCTGGAGAACCCGGGCTGGTACACCGCGTACACGCCGTACCAGCCGGAGATCTCCCAGGGGCGCCTGGAGGCGCTCATCAACTTCCAGACGATGGTCTCCGACCTGACCGGGCTGGACACCGCCAACGCGTCGATGCTCGACGAGGGCACGGCCGTGGTCGAGGGGATGCTGCTGGCCCGCCGCGCCTCCAAGGCCGCCGGCGCGACGTTCGTCGTGGACGCCGACACCTTCCCGCAGACCCTGGCCCTGCTGCGCAACCGCGCCGAGGCCGTCGGCATCGAGCTGGTCGTGCTCGACCTCGCCGCCACGCCCGCCGACGCGCCGGAGCTGCAGGAGGCCTTCGGCCTGTTCGTGCAGTACCCCGGCGCCTCCGGCCGGGTCTGGGACCCGTCCGCGGTGATCGCCACCGCGAAGTCCGCCGGCGCGGTCGTCGTGGCCGCCGCCGACCTCCTCGCACTCACGCAGCTCACCTCGCCGGGGAGCTCGGCGCGGACGTCGCGGTGGGCACCAGCCAGCGCTTCGGCGTCCCGATGGGCTTCGGCGGCCCGCACGCCGGCTACATGGCCGTCCGCAAGGGCCTGGAGCGTCAGCTCCCCGGTCGCCTGGTCGGCGTCTCGCAGGACGCGATCGGCAAGCCCGCCTACCGGCTCACGCTGCAGACCCGCGAGCAGCACATCCGCCGCGAGAAGGCGACCTCCAACATCTGCACCGCCCAGGTGCTGCTCGCCGTCATGGCTGCGATGTACGCGGTGTACCACGGCCCGTCCGGCCTGCGCGCAATCGGCCGCCACGTGCACCTCTCGGCCGTCGCCGTCGCTGACGCGCTGCGCACCGCCGGCGTGGAGGTCCGTTCCCGTTCGTTCTTCGACACCCTCGTGGTCGAGGTGGACGACGCGGCGACGGTCGTCGCGCGCGCCCATGAGCGCGGCCTGCTGCTGCACGCCGTCGACGCCGGCCTGGTCTCGCTGAGCCTGGACGAGGAGACCGCCGCCGACCTGCGCGACGGCATCTTCCCGCTCGGCGACCTCATCGAGGTGCTCGGCGGCACGGTGGAGGGCGACGCGGCGCTCGCGTTCGGCTCCGAGCCGTCCTTCGACGCCGCGCTCACCCGCACGTCGGACTTCCTCACGCACCCGGTGTTCTCCACGCACCACTCGGAGACGGCGATGATGCGCTACCTCCGCCAGCTGCAGGACCGCGACTACGCGCTCGACCGCGGCATGATCCCGCTCGGATCGTGCACGATGAAGCTCAACGCGGCCACCGAGATGGAGGCCGTCACCTGGCCCGAGTTCGCCGCGCTGCACCCGTTCGCCCCGGCGGCGGATGTGGCAGGCTCCCTGGAGCTCATCGACCAGCTCGAAGGCTGGCTCGCGGACGTCACCGGCTACGACACCGTGTCGCTGCAGCCGAACGCGGGCAGCCAAGGCGAGCTCGCCGGCCTCCTCGCCATCCGCGGTTACCACCGCTCGCGCGGCGACGACCAGCGCACGGTCTGCCTCATCCCGCAGTCGGCGCACGGCACCAACGCCGCGTCCGCGGTGCTCGCCGGGATGAGCGTCGTCGTGGTCGCGACCGACGACCTCGGCAACGTGGACCTCGACGACCTGCGCGCGAAGATCGCGGCGAACGCCGACACCCTCGCCGCGCTGATGATCACCTACCCGTCGACGCACGGCGTCTACGAGCACGAGGTCGTCGCGATCACCTCCGCCGTGCACGAGGCCGGGGGACAGGTCTACGTCGACGGCGCCAACCTGAACGCGCTCCTCGGCTACGCCCGATTCGGCGACTTCGGCGGCGACGTCAGCCACCTGAACCTGCACAAGACCTTCTGCATCCCGCACGGCGGCGGCGGCCCCGGCGTCGGCCCGGTTGCCGCGAAGGCCCACCTCGCGCCGTTCCTGCCCGGCCACCCGCTCGCCCAGGACGCGACGCACGTGCTCGTCGGCGCGGACGGACCGGACGGCCGCATCGAGCACGGCGGCGGCCCGGTCTCCGCGGCCCCGTACGGCAGCCCGAGCATCCTCCCGATCTCGTGGGCCTACGTCCGGATGATGGGCGCGCAGGGCCTCGCGGACGCCACCGGCGCCGCGGTCCTGTCGGCCAACTACGTCGCCGCGAAGCTGCGCGAGCACTTCCCGGTGCTGTATGCGGGCGACAACGGGCTCGTGGCGCACGAGTGCATCCTCGACGTCCGCCCGCTGACCGAGCGCACTGGCGTGACCGTGGACGACGTGGCCAAGCGCCTCATCGACTACGGCTTCCACGCGCCGACCATGTCGTTCCCGGTCGCGGGCACGCTGATGGTGGAGCCGACCGAGAGCGAGGACCTCGCGGAGCTCGACCGCTTCGTCACCGCGATGATCGCGATCAAGGCCGAGGCCGACGCGGTCGCCGCGGGCGACTGGCCGGCCGACGACAACCCGCTGCGCAACGCCCCGCACACCGCGGAGTCGGTCGCGACCTCCACCTGGGACCACGCCTACAGCCGCGAGCAGGCCGTCTACCCGGTGCCGACGCTGGTCCGGAACAAGTACTGGCCGCCGGTGCGCCGCATCGACCAGGCCTACGGCGACCGCAACCTGTTCTGCGCGTGCCCGCCGCCGGAGGCGTTCGCGTAGTCCCGACGCGGGACACCACTCGAAACCGCCGAGCCACGGATCGTTCGTGACTCGGCGGTTTCGTTTGCGTGCGGAAATGCTTGCAAAGCGTCAGGTAAAAAATTCTAACTGGTGTGATTCCATACTGGCAGTGTTAGCCTGATGCTCATGACGGGGGCACTTGCGCGAAGCCGGATGGTGATGATCGCGTCCGCGCTCGTGCTGCTTTCGACCGGCTGCGCGAGTGGAGGCGATGACGTGAGGATGCAGACCAATCTTGCGAATCAGCGGAAGGCGGCCATCGCATTCCTCGAGACGCAGGGCGGTGTGGAGAAGATCAAGTTCACGCGGGAGGGCGGGCTGTCGGGCTTCGGAGCGCCTTGGGCAGTCAATGCAGTGGTCACGGTGAACGGTGAGGACTACAACGAGATATTGGGTATCGAGAGGTACTCCCGGATAGGCAACCCCTTGCCAACCATTCCTCCTGCGACAGCGCCTGCACCCGTGACTGTGATCTACAGCGATGAGTCATCCGAGGTGATCGAGTGACGTCGACCCGCACGCGTCCCCTGATTGCCGCGATAGGGGTCGCGCTCGCAATGAGTTTGGGTGGCTGTGGGTTAGGGGGAAATGGCGTGAACAAGGCAACGAATCTTGCGAATCAGAGAAAGGCTGCGGTCGCGTTCATCGGTGACAAGCGAGGTGTGCAAGAGATCGCGTTCACCCGAGAGGGTGGGCGGTCAGGGTTCGGTGCCCCGTGGGCAGTCAATGCAGTGATCACAATGGGTGGGCACGAGTATCAAGCCATTCTTGGAGTCACTTCGGGCTCCGGGGTATCGGAACCGCTTCCAATCATTGGCGTAGAGGATGCGCCGACCGCAGTTTCAGTGACGTACAGCGATGGCAGTTCCGAGGTGATCGAATGACAACCGCCGAGGACTACGCGTCCATCGCTGCTAGGTCTTACACGGTGGACCCGCTGGAGCAGAACCCATCGCCGGTGATTGGCGACGATTTCCAGAGCGCTGATGGCAAGCAGAAGTTCCAGGTCTACGACACCGCCTCCGACCCCACCACCGGCTTCCAAGGCATGGCCGTCGTCCCGATCATCGACGGCGTCCCCGACCACTCCCAGGTGTTCATCGCGTTCGCCGGCACGAACCCCGACGACCGCGCCGACATCGTCGCGGACCTGGTCTCGGTGGTGGGGCGCAGAACGGGGAGGGCACCCAGGTCGCCGAGGCCGAGAAGTTCGCGGAGCGGGTTCAGCAGAGGCTCACGGCGGACGGGCACTCGGGGGCGCGGATCGAGACGGTGGGGCATTCCCTCGGCGGGTTCGTCGCCCTGTATGTCGCCGCGGAGAACCACTGGTCGTCGACCACCTTCAACGCCCCCGACCCATGGGACGTACTGTCCCCGCAGGCGAAGGAGTGGGTCCGGGCGGAGCGCAAGCACGGGCGGCCTCCGCTGACCAACTACGTGAACCGGTTCGATCTGATCGGGAACTTCCTCGGTCACGGCACCGGCGCGGGCCTCTTCGTCGACGACGACCTGTGGAAGGGCGTGATCGAGCATCACGACCTGGGCGACGCGTTCGACTTCGATCCCTTCGGCGCCATGCTCGGGCTGGGCGGGGAGGGCCTGACCATCGAAGAGCTGGCCGAGTTGGCCGACATCGCCAGTCCCGGTCAAGGACAGCCGCTTCGGGTTCTCCACGGGGTCGTGTCGGTCGTCAACGGGGTGAGTGCGGTCACCGCGGGCGCGGCGCTGTCCGGTCTCGTCGTCGCCGTGGACACGGTGGGGGCGCTGGGGCTGGCGTCCAGCGTCGGCGGTGTCGCATGGCACCTCGGGACGATCAAGGACGTGAACAATGGACTCGTTCCCGCGATGACCACGGCGCTGACGGACGTGAAGACCGCCGCCGCCCAGCTGTATCCGTTGGTGACCGAGGCGGACATCGAGGAGTGCGTGCGAGCGCACGAGCTTCAGGTGGAGAAGAACATCGACGAGTCGGCGGTCGTGGCTGTGAACGACCTCGTGGATGAGCACATCGACATCGTGGGGCGGATCTCGCACGGGATCATGAACACGGTCAGGAACGCAGCGGCGCAGGACGCGCGGTGGGCGCAAGCCTACGTATCGGGTCCGATGGGAGGTTCGTGATGTCGTGGCTGGGCGACCTCATCGATGATGCGGTGAAGGATGTGGCGAACACGGTGGACTCGACGATCCACGCGATCGACGGCGCCGTCCATGAGGCGGCGAGGAGGATGCTCGACGCGGCCCTTCCGCCGATGGTCCACGCGCAGTACGCAATCGTGAAGGGCGGCAACTGGGTGGCCATGGAGGGAGCCGTCACCGCGGTGAACGTCACCCTGCGCGGCGCCGACGTCGCTGCGGCCCTCTCCGGGGCGGTCGAGGAGAAGGTGACGACGGGTCTCGCGCGCATCGCGGCGAACAACGACTACGCCCGCGGCGTGCAGAGCATCACACCATGACGCAGAACGAACACCGCACCCGGGGCGAGCTGGAGGAAGCGCAGCGCGAGGAGAGCGCGACCGCGCTCCGCCGCATCGAGCAGGCCGACGAGTACGTCTCCTACTACCGGTCGAGGATGCGGTCGCTGGAGGAGGGCTTCTTGGACCTCGCCTCCCGATTCGGCGCGACGGACGACCCCCGCTTGAGAGCGGTCTACGCGGAGGTCTCGCGCGAGGCCGACGAGAACGTGCGCGCGGCTGGGGCGGTGGTCGCTCGCCTCGATGACGACTACCGCGAACTGCAATCGCGACACGCGCGCGAGATCGAGAGCTTCCGCGAGAAGGACTAACCGAAGATGTGCGGGAACAGCGCCACGGCCAGCGGATAGCCCACGAACGAGACGATGTCGATGATGACGTGCGCGACCACCAGCGGCATGACCCGGCCCCAGCGGGTGTAGCACCAGCCGAAGACGACGCCCATGATCGCGTTGCCCACGAACGGCCCGAAGCCCTGGTACAGGTGGTAGCTGCCGCGGAGCAGGGCGGCGGCCACGATGATCCACCATTTGGTCCAGCCGAGCTGGCGCAGCCGGGTGAACAGGTAGCCGACCACGATCACCTCCTCCTGGAGGCCGGCCCGCAGCGCGGCGAAGACGAGGATCGGCACCGTCCACCAGTGCGTGTCGAGCGGCGACGCCTGCACCTGCACCGTCAGGCCGAGCACCCGGCCGAGGGCGTAGAACAGGATCCCGGGCACGCCGATCACCAGGAACAGCAGGAGGCCGCCGCCGAGGTCGCGGCCCGGCCGGCTCAGGTCGAAGCCGATCCGGCGGAACCCGGTCCGCCCCGGCTGCCAGAGCAGGAAGATCACCAGCGCCACCGCGAACAGCGGGAACGCGTTGTCGAGGAACTGGTAGAGGAAGTCGAAGACCTGCCGGCTGGACTGCGACGGGTTCACCTGGGCGGTCTGGTCCGACAGGGGAGTGCTCTGCGTGGAGCGGTCGATGATCGTGACGATCGAGTAGACCGCCGACTGGCCGAGCGACAGGCCGAGAACGATCGCGACCTCCCACCACAGCCGCGGCCGTTCCGCGCGATCGACGGGTGTTTCGCCGGTCCAGGTGGGTGGAACGGGCGTGGTTCGACCCGTCCGGACCGCTTCAGTGCTCATATGTGCATCCTGCCAGGCCCGGGCGGCCTCGGCGGAGAGCACACGCCTCCGTGAATCCGGCCCGTGAAACGAGGGAACTGCACGGTTTCTTGCGTTTCACGCTCGTGGACCACCGAATTCGTGGCGTGGACGCAATAATCCACCGACTGAGTTACCACTGTGTAACGTTTTCCAGCCCCATTTTGCATTCACCCTCAACGGTACTTAGGGTCAGTCTTATCCCGCGGGGCACGGGGCTCTCGCACGCCCGTGCTACCGCACACTTCGCACAGGAGGAACATTGCACATCAAGGGAAGAAAGGTCAGGTACGCGGTCAGCGCCGTCGCCGTTGCCGGCGTTGCAGCGCTCGCTCTGTCTGCCTGCACCACGACCGGCAGCACGGGGACCTCGTCCGCAGCCAAGGGCGGCACCGTGACGGTCGCTGTCGTGAACGACTTCACCTCGTTCAACTCGCAGACCCCGCAGGGCAACCTGGACACCAACGGCCAGGTCGGTTACCTGGACGGGTCGTACGGTACTGGCTTCCAGTACATCGACAACAACTACAAGATCGTCCACGACAACAAGTTCGGCAAGTTCGAGAAGCTCTCGGACAACCCGCTGACGGTCAAGTACACCCTGAACAAGAACGACAAGTGGTCCGACGGCCAGCCCGTCACCGCTGACGACATGATCCTCGCCTGGGCCATCGCCTCCGGTCACTACGACTCGGCGAAGTTCGACGACCAGGGCAACGTGACCAGCGGCACCCAGTACTTCTCGATCGCGGGTTCGACGGCGGGCATCGACTCGACCGACTACCCGACCGTCGGCGACAACAACACGTCGATCACCCTGAAGTACGCCACCCCGTACGTGGACTGGGAGCTCGTCAACCCGATCGCACAGCCGGCGCACATCGTGGCCAAGAAGGCGGGCCTGTCCTCGGCCGCCGACCTGACCAAGCTGCTGAAGACGCTGCCGAAGGGCAACCCGGACGCTCCGGTCGCCCCGAACGCGACGCTGGAGAAGGCGGCCAAGTTCGTCAACACCGGCTACGACGTGACCGCGTTCCCGACCGACCCCGACCTGCTGGTCTCCTCCGGCCCGTTCGTCGTGTCGTCGTGGACCCCGGGCCAGTCGCTCACCATGGCGCAGAACAAGTACTACGACGGCGGCCTCAAGCCGTCCGTGGACAAGATCGTGTTCCGCATCATCCCTGACGCGAACGCCCAGGTCACCGCTCTCCAGAACGGTGAGGTCGACATCATCAACCCGCAGGCCTCGGCCGACACGCTGACTGCCCTCAAGCAGACCAGCGCGAAGGTCCTGACCGGCGACCAGGCGTCGTACGACCACCTCGACCTGAACTTCGGTTCGCAGGTCTTCGCCGACCCGAAGGTCCGTGAGGCCTTCCTGAAGACGATCCCGCGTCAGCAGATCCTCGACTCGATCGTCACCCCGGTGAACCCGAAGGCCAAGGTCCTGAACTCGCAGATCTGGCTGCCGAACCAGCAGCCGATGTACGGCGACTCGGTCAAGAACAACGGTTCCTCCGCGTACGACAAGGTGGACATCGCGGGCGCCAAGGCGCTGCTCGCCGGTGCGACCCCGACCGTCCGCATCCTGTACAACACGAACAACCCGAACCGTGTCGACGAGTTCCAGGCCATCTCGGCGTCCGCCGCCAAGGCTGGCTTCAAGGTCGTCGACGCCGGCTCGCCGGACTGGAGCAAGCTCCTCCCGGGCGGTAACTACGACGCGTCGCTCTTCGGCTGGATCAGCCCGGGCGCCGGCACCTCGCAGATCCCGCAGCTGTTCACCACCAACGGTGGCGGCAACTACAACCGCTTCTCCGCGGCGAACTCCGACGCCCTGGCGACCCAGACCACTCTGGACACCAGCAAGCTGACCTCGCTGGAGAAGAACATCGACAAGACCGCCTTCTCGCAGGGCTACGGTCTGCCGCTGTTCCAGCTCCCGGGTGTCTTCGGCGCCAACGCTCGCGTGGACGGCGTGAAGTACATGGGCAACCAGAACGGCCCGTTCTGGAACTTCTGGGAGTGGACTGTCAAGTCCTCGACCGCGAAGTAACGCTCGACAGTGAGAGTGCCCGGGTGACCCCCGGGCACTCCGCTGCGACGGGGCGTCGGCTTCGAGTCGACGCCCCGTTATCATGTAAGTCGACGGCCGTGATCCGGTCGTCCCCCCGAATCGCGCCAGGCGAGCTCCTCGCCGCCAACCCGCAATGGCGCGCCCTGTCAGTGAAGGTTTTGAACCTATGGCGAGTTTCATCCTGAGACGTCTCCTTGTCTCAGTGCTCATCATCATCGCCGCTTCGTTCCTGATGTACATGCTGGTGGCGTACAGCGCCGACCCGCTCCAGGACCTGCGAAGCAGCAACTCCCCCAACAAGACGCAGCTCATCAACGCGCGTATCCAGCTCCTCCAGCTCGACGTGGTCCCGCCCCTGCGGTGGCTGCTCTGGCTGGGAGGCGCGGCCAAGTGCCTGATCCCGTTCGCCAACTCGTGCGACCTGGGGTCGACCATCTCGAACGCGAAGGTGGTGGACATCCTCCCGCAGGCGCTCACCTCGACCGTTCAGCTGGTCACCGTCGCGCTCATCCTCGCGATCCTCCTCGGTGTCACCATCGGCATCGTGACCGCCCTGCGGCAGTACAGCGGACTCGACAACGTCGTCACGTTCCTCAGCTTCTTCCTGTACTCGCTCCCGGCGTTCCTCGTGGCCGTCCTCCTCAAGGAGTTCGTGGCCATCGGCTTCAACAACTTCCTGGCGAATCCCACGATCCCCTGGTGGGTCGCGATCTTGATCGGGGTGGTGGCCGGACTCATCTGGCAGTCGCTGATCGGCGGCGACATGCGCAGGCGCGCGGTCACGTTCGGCGTCTCCGGCGTCGCGACCGCCGGCGTGCTGCTGCTGATGAGCGTCACCAACTGGTTCCTGCACCCCGGTCTCGGGCCGGTCGTGATGATCCTCCTGATCGCCGCGACGGTCATCGGCGCGACCGCGCTCACCGCCGGACTGCAGAACCGCCGCGCGCTGATCTCCGCGAGCATCGCCGGCGCCGTCGCGCTGGTCTGCTACTTCGGGCTCCAGTGGCTGTTCAACATCTCGACGCCCTCCACGATCGCGATCCTCGCGGTCGTCGCGATCGGAGTCAGCCTGCTGATCGGCTGGCTCGTCGGCGGCTACGACCGTGGCCAGAACATGCGGGTCGCCGTCATCGTGTCCATCGTGTCCGGGTTCCTGATCGTCGTGGACCGCTTCATGCAGGCGTGGCCGACGTACTTCCAGGACACCAACGGCCGCCCGATCGCGACCGTCGGCTCCTCCACGCCGGGTCTCACCGGCGACATGTGGGTGACGGGTCTCGACACGTTCACGCACCTCGCCCTCCCGACGATCGCGCTGCTGCTGATCTCGTTCGCGTCGTACACCCGGTACTCGCGCGCCGGCATGCTGGAGGTGCTCAGCCAGGACTTCATCCGCACGGCGCGCGCCAAGGGCCTGCCGGAGCGGACGGTCGTGGTCCGCCACGCGTTCCGCAACATGCTCATCCCGATCACGACCCTCGTCGCCTTCGACGTGGGCGCGCTGCTCGGTGGTGCGATCATCACGGAGAAGGTGTTCGCGATCCCGGGCATGGGCTCCCTGTTCAACCTGGGTCTGTCGCGCGGCGACCTGAACCCGGTGATGGCGTACTTCCTGGTCATCGCGATCATGGCGATCCTGTTCAACTTCCTCGCCGACCTGTCCTACGCCGCACTCGACCCGAGAGTGAGGGTCCGCTGATGTCCACCACTGAAACCGTCATCGCCGACGAGCTGCAGGAGCCGAGCTCCCCGCCCGTCAGCCAGGGGAAGCTGATCTGGAAGCGCTTCCTGTCCAACAAGGTCGCCGTCGCCAGCGCGATCCTGTTCATCCTCATCGTGCTGTTCTCCATCTCCGCGATCGGCATCGGTCCGATCCCCGGCTGGTGGAAGTACAACTACGTCGAGCTGAACAACCAGGTCCAGCATGGCGCCCCGACCTGGGAGCACCCGTTCGGCCAGGACCGCATCGGCAAGGACTACTTCGCCCTGACGATGCGCGGCATCCAGAACTCGGTGCTGGTGATGATCGTGCTCGGTCTCATCGCGAGCGTCGTGGGCGTCGTCGTCGGCGCCATCGCGGGATACTTCCGCGGTGTGGTCGACGCGATCCTGATGCGCATCACCGACGTCTTCATCGTGATCCCGGCGCTGGTCATCGGCTCGGTGGTGGGTCACATCTTCGGCGGCCTCGGCGCGTTCTTCCTCGCCCTGATGCTCGGCTTCTTCTCGTGGATGGGCATCGCGCGTCTGGTGCGCGGCGAGTTCCTGTCGCTGCGCGAGCGGGAGTTCGTGGAGGCGGCCCGCGTCGCCGGCGCCTCGGACACCCGGATCATCTTCAAGCACGTCCTGCCGAACGCCATCGGCGTCGTCATCGTGGCCTCGACCCTTATCATGGCCTCGGCCATCCTACTGGAGACCGCGTTGTCGTTCCTCGGCTACGGCATCCGGCCGCCGGACGTCTCGCTCGGCCTGCTGATCAGCTCGAACGAGTCGGCGTTCCAGACCCGTCCGTGGCTGTTCTGGTGGCCGGGTTCGTTCATCGTCACGCTCGCGCTCCTGGTCAATTTCGTCGGCGACGGTCTGCGCGACGCGTTCGACCCGCGCCACCGCCGGTTCAACCTCCGCAAGATGCGCGAGGAGGAGCCGGAGCCCGGTGAGGACGGCGAGTCGGGACCCCGTACGGGCGCGGCCCTCGCGGAGGACGTGCTGTGACATCCGCCCGCGCTGCGCTGCTGGTGGCCTCCTCAGGCCACCAGCAGTGCGGCGAGCGTGCCGACCGCCAGCGCGGCCAGCACGGCGAGCGACACGATGTGCCAGCGGACCGTCACGGGCGTCTCGTCCGCGAGGCCGCTGTCGACCGCGCCGCTCTGCTGGAGCTCAAGCCAGCGGCGGCGCACGACTTCGGCCGCCGCTCCGGACTCGGTCGACAACAGGTCGCCCGGACGGCGCACGCTGTCCGCGACGTTCGGCTTGCCGACGCGGCCCGTGGTCTCCCGGCGGGTGGCGCGCAGCGTGCGCGCCGTGCCGGGAGCGGGCGCGGACCACACCGGGAACTTGTGCCCTGGCGTGTAGAGGGTGAGCGCGTACTTGGTGTCCACATGGATGAGCGCCTGCCACGGGATGTCGACGGTGCGGGTGACGTTGATCACCTCGATGCCCTCGTCGGCGACCGTCAGGCGCGGACGCCAGAGCAGCGCCCAGCCGATGAACGCGAACAGCGCGCACGGCACGACGTAGAGCAGGCGCACATCGTGCACGCTCACCAGAAGGCCGACGATCAGGGCGGCAGCGGCCGCCCAGATCAGAACGGCAAGGACCCGGTTGAACCGGGACACGAAAACCTCGCGCTCGGCGGGGAGACGTAGGGCATGGGTCCATGCTCTCATCCCGCACCGTCTCCACCACGCCCGAGCGCGCCCCCGAAAGGAACCACGAATCATGACCGAGAACACCACCGGCGGGGCCGGGGTCGTCGTCGGCGCCCCCGTGCTCGAGGTCACCGACCTGTCCGTCGACTTCGGCGTGGACAACGTCTGGGTGCCCGCGGCCAAGAAGCTGAACTACCAGATCAAGGCGGGCGAGGTGCTCGCGATCGTCGGCGAGTCCGGCTCCGGCAAGAGTGCGAGCTCGATGGCGATCCTCGACCTCCTGCCCGAGAACTCCCGCATCCGCGGCTCGATCAAGCTGGAGGGGCGCGAGCTCACCGGCCTGACCCCGCCGCAGATGCGCCGGGTGCGCGGACGCCAGGTCGCGGTGATCTTCCAGGAGCCGATGACGGCGCTGAACCCCGTCTACACGGTCGGCGCCCAGATCATCGAGACGCTGCGCATCCACTTCGGGATGTCGCCGCACGAGGCCAAGGAGCGCGCCCTGGAGCTGCTCGACATGGTCGAGCTGCCCGACCCCGTGAAGGCCTTCAACTCGTACCCGCACCAGCTCTCCGGCGGCCAGCGCCAGCGCGCCATGATCGCCCAGTCGATCTCGTGCGACCCGAAGCTGCTGATCGCCGACGAGCCGACCACCGCGCTCGACGTGACCGTGCAGGCCGAGATCCTGGAGCTGATCCGCAGCCTCCGCGACCGCCTGGACAGCGCGATCCTGCTGATCACGCACGACATGGGCGTCGTCGCCGACCTGGCCGACAACATCGTCGTGATGCGCAAGGGCGACATCGTCGAGACCGGCACGGTCAAGGAGGTCTTCGACGCTCCGCAGCACCCGTACACGATCGCCCTGCTCGAAGCCGTGCCGCACCTCGGCCAGCGCGAGGACGAGGAGATCGACACGACCGCCGCCCTCGCCGCCAGCACGGAGAACCCCGACGAGGAGTACGTCGAGCGCATCCGCGTCAACGAGCGCATCGCCGCCGCCGAGCACGAGAAGGCGGAGATGGACAAACGGAAGATCGTCGTCGACTTCGAGAAGGTCGCCATCGAGTACCCGAAGCACGGCCGCGTCCCGGCCTTCCGCGCTGCGACGGACATCGACCTGACCATCCACGAGGGCGAGGTCGTCGGCCTGGTGGGCGAGTCGGGCTCCGGCAAGACGACGCTCGGCCGCGCCGCGATCGGCCTGCTGCCGATCCACTCGGGCAAGCTGGTGGTCGCGGACCAGGACATCAGCAACGCGGGCCGGGACGAGATCCGCAAGCTGCACCGCAACGTCGGCATCGTGTTCCAGGACCCGTCGTCGTCGCTGAACCCGCGCCTCCAGATCGCCGACTCGATCGGCGAGCCGCTCCGCCTGGCGAAGGGCCTCAAGGGCGCCGGCCTGGCGAAGGAGGTCGACCGCCTCCTGGACAGCGTCGAGCTGCCGCGCGCCTACCGCAGCCGCTTCCCGCACGAGCTGTCCGGCGGCCAGAAGCAGCGCGTCGGCATCGCCCGCGCGCTGTCGCTGAAGCCGCAGGTCCTGATCGCCGACGAGCCGACCTCCGCGCTCGACGTGTCGGTGCAGGCGCGCGTGCTCGACCTGATGCAGCAGCTCCAGCGCGAGATGAACTTCGCGTGCCTGTTCATCACCCACGACCTGGCCGTCATCGACGTCCTGGCCGACCGCATCGCGGTGATGCACCACGGCGCCCTGGTCGAGGTCGGAACGCGCGACGAGATCCTCCGCTACCCGAAGGAGGCCTACACGCAGCGCCTCCTGGCGGCTGTTCCGCTGCCCGACCCGGAGCAGCAGCGCGCCCGCCGCGCCCTGCGCCTGGAGCTGCTGGCCGCAGGGTCCGACGAGGTCGTGCCGGTCAACGAAGGGCTGCCGCAGCAGCCGGAGCCGCCGGTGGCGCAGGGGCTGTAGGCCGTACGAGCTGAGGGGCCGCCTTCCTACGGGAGGCGGCCCCTTTCTCTTTGTACGAGAAGGTAAGAATGTCAATGTAACCGTAAGAACTTGCAACTCCAGTGCGGAGACCCTAAGGTCTGAAGTCGACCCCGCACAGGAGGAATTCGTGTCCATCAGACTTCTCGGCCGATCGGCGGCCGCCCTCGCCGCGGCCGGAGCACTCGTGCTCACCGCCTGCAGCAGCCCCGACACCGCGTCGAAGGCGGACACGACCGCCGTCGTCATCGCGAACGGCAGCGAGCCGCAGAATCCGCTCATCCCGACCAACACGAACGAAGCGGGCGGGGGCAAGATCATCGACTCCGTGTTCTCGGGGCTGCTCGCCTACCAGGCCGACGGGAAGCCGGTCAACGACGTCGCCGAGTCGATCGAGACCTCCGACTCCCAGCACTTCACCATCACGATCGCGGGCGACCGCACCTTCAGCAACGGCGAGAAGGTGACCTCCCGCTCCTTCGTGGACGCCTGGAACTACGGGGCCAAGAAGAGCAACGCGCAGCTCCTGAACTCCTTCTTCGAGGACATCGAGGGCTTCTCCGCCGAGGCGGACAGCGAGCTCAGCGGGCTCACCGTCGTCTCCGACACCGAGTTCACCGTCGCACTGAAGACCCCGGTGTCCGATTTCCCGCTCCGGCTCGGGTTCTCCGCGTTCTATCCGCTGCCCAGCGTCGCCTTCGACGACATGGCGGCCTTCGGCGCGCACCCGATCGGGAACGGCCCGTACACGCTCGCGAGCGCGAAGGCCTGGAAGCACGACGAGAGCATCGACCTCGTCGCGAACCCCGCGTACACCGGCCCGCGGAAGGCGAAGAACGGCGGGCTGCGCTTCGTGTTCTACTCCTCGCTGGACTCCGCCTACGCCGACCTGAGGTCGGGGACGCTCGACGTCCTCGACGCGATTCCCGATGCGGCGATCGCGACCTTCGAGAAGGACCTCGACGGCCGGGCGATCAACCAGCCCGCCGCCGTGTTCCAGAACGTCGCGATCCCGGAGCGGATCGCGCACTTCGCCGGCGAGGAGGGGAGGCTGCGTCGTCAGGCCATCTCGCTGGCGATCGACCGGCCGCAGATCACGAAGGTCATCTTCGACGGCACGCGGACTCCCGCCAAGGACTTCACGTCGCCGGCGATCCCCGGCTGGTCCGGGAAGCTCGACGGCTCCGGCGCGCTCGACCACGACGCGAAGAAGGCCAAGCGGCTCTGGGCGGAGGCCGACGCGATCTCGCCGTGGGCGGGGACGTTCGCCATCGCCTACAACGCCGACGGCGCCCACCAGGGCTGGGTGGACGCGGTCGCGAACAACCTCAAGAACACCCTCGGGATCGACGCGAAGGGGGAGGCCTCGCCGACGTTCGCCCTGCTCCGCACCGCCGTCACCGATCGCACCATCGACTCGGCGTTCCGCCAGGGCTGGCAGGCCGACTACCCGGGGCTGCTGACCTTCCTCCGGCCGGTGTACGGCACGGGTGCGCTGTCCAACGACACCGATTACGCGAACCCGGAGTTCGACGCCCTGCTCGCGAAGGGGCTCGCCGAGTCGGACGTGAAGGCCGCGAACGCCGACTTCCGCGCCGCGCAGGAGCTCCTGCTGCGTGACCTGCCGGCCATCCCGCTGTGGTACCAGAACGTGACCGGGGGATTCAGCGAGTCGGTCGACCACGTCACGTTCGGGTGGAACTCGGTCCCGCTCTACGAGCAGATCACCAAGCACTCCGCGTCCTAGCGCCGATGCTCCGCTTCCTCGGCTTCCGGGTCCTGCAGGCCGTCCCGGTCCTGCTGGGCACGACGCTGCTGATCTACTTCATGGTGTTCGCCATGCCGGGGGACCCCGTCGTCGCGCTCTTCGGCGACCGGACGCCGAGCCCGGCCGTGCTCGCGGAGTTGCGCAGCCGCTACCTCCTGGACCAGCCGTTCCTCGTCCAGTACCTGAATTATCTGGGCGGCATCCTGCGGGGCGACTTCGGCACGTCGTTCTCCGGCGAGCCGGTGAGCGAGATCCTGGCCCGCACGTTCCCGGTCACGCTGCGGCTGGCGCTCCTCGCGCTCGCCATCGAGATGGTGCTCGGCATCGCGGTCGGGCTGGTGAGCGGCCTGCGGAAGGGCCGGCTGTTCGACGCCAGCGCGCTCGCCGTGAGCCTGCTGCTCATCTCGGCCCCCATCTTCGTGATCGCGTTCGTCCTCCAGTACGTGTTCGGGATCTGGCTCGGCTGGGCGCGGCCGACCGCCGGCCCGGGGACGCCCCTCCAGGACCTCATCCTCCCGGCGGTGGCGATGGCGGCGATCAGCTTCGCGCAGATCGTGCGGCTCACCCGCTCGTCCGTCATCGACACCAACGGGATGGACTTCGTGCGGGTCGCGGCGGCCAAGGGACTGAGCCGTCGCCGGATCGTGCCGGTCCACGTGCTGCGCAACTCGCTCATCCCGGTGGTCACGTTCCTCGCGGCGGACTTCGGCGTGATGCTCGTCGGGGCGACGGTGACGGAGGGCATCTTCAACGTCCCCGGCGTCGGCCGGACGCTCTACCAGGCGATCGTCCGCGGGGAGGGGCCGACGGTGGTCTCCTTCGTGACGGTCATGGTGCTGCTCTACCTTGTCGTCACCCTGCTGGTCGACCTCCTCTACGCGGTGCTCGACCCGAGGATCCGCCATGCGTCGTGACGAGCCGTCCGCCCGGGCCGCCACCCGAGCCGCCACACTGTGGTCGGACGCCTGGGACGACCTGCGCCGCCGACCGATGTTCTGGTGCTCGGTCGTCCTCATCGCGCTGATCGCGGCGGTGGCCCTGTTCCCCGGGCTCTTCGCGCAGGCCGCGCCGAACAACGACTGCCTGCTGGGCAACAGCAACGGCGGCCCCGCGCCCGGCCACCCGCTCGGGTTCACCAAGCAGGGCTGCGACATCTACGCGCGCATCGTCCACGGCACGGGGACGTCGCTCTCGGTCGGCGTGCTCTCGACCGCGCTGATGGCGGTCCTCGGCGTGGTGTTCGGCGCGCTGGCAGGCTTCTACGGAGGCTGGGTCGACGCCGTGTTGTCGCGCGTCGGCGACATCTTCTTCTCGATCCCGTACATCCTGGCGGCCGTCGTGATCATGTCGGTGTTCGCGAAGTTCGCGAACGTCTGGGTCATCTCGCTCGCCATCGGGGTCTTCGCCTGGCCCGCGACCGCGCGTGTGCTCCGCGCGGAGGTGCTCCGCGTCCGGACGGCCGACCACGTAATGGCCGCGACGGCGATCGGGCTGTCCCCGTTCCGAATCCTGCTGCGCCACGTGCTTCCCAACTCGATCGCGCCGGTCATCGTCGTGACCACGCTGTCGCTCGCGGGCTCGATCGTCGCGGAGGCGACGCTGTCGTTCCTCGGCGTCGGGCTGCCGAGCGATGTGATGTCGTGGGGCAACGACATCAGCCAGGCGCAGAACGACCTCCGGACCGCGCCGCAGACGCTCGTCTACCCGTCCCTGGCGCTCTCCGTCACCGTGCTGAGCTTCATCATGCTCGGCGAGGTGGTCCGGGACGCGCTCGACCCGAAGGCGAGGGCACGCCGGTGAGCGCAGCATCGAACGAGACCGGCGCGAGCCCGCTCCTCGTCGTGTCGGGCCTCCGGGTGGGGTTCCCCACGCGCGGCGGCGTGGCCACCGCGGTCGACGGCGTGGACCTCACCATCCATCGCGGTGAGACGGTCGCGATCGTGGGCGAGTCCGGCTCGGGCAAGTCCACCACAGCTCAGGCGATCATCGGGCTGCTGCCCGGCGCCGGCCGGGTGCTCGGCGGGTCGGTCGTGCTCGACGGCGTGGAGCTCACGACGCTGGGACGGCGGGAGCTGGAGGCGGTCCGCGGACGCGAGATCGGCTTCGTGCCGCAGGACCCGATGTCGAGCCTGAACCCGGTCTGGAGCGTGGGCTTCCAGGTGGAGGAGGCCATCCGGGCGAACGGCGTCGCCACCGGCCGCCGTGCGGTCCGCGCCGCGGCGATCGACGTGCTGGAGCGCGCCGGGCTCGCCGACGCGGAGACCCGGCTCCGGCAGTACCCGCACCAGTTCTCCGGCGGCATGCGCCAGCGCGCGCTGATCGGGATCGGCCTCGCCGGCGACCCGAAACTCCTGATCGCCGACGAGCCCACCTCGGCCCTCGACGTGACGGTGCAGCGCGGCATCCTGGACCATCTCGGCACGCTCACCCGGGAGCTCGGCACCACCGTGCTCCTCATCACGCACGACCTCGGGCTCGCGGCCGAGCGCGCGGACCGCGTCGTCGTGATGCACCAGGGGCGGGTCGTGGAGGCCGGACCGAGCCGCGAGGTGCTGCTGCGCCCCGCGCATCCGTACACGCGGCGGCTGGTGGAGGCCGCCCCGAGCGTCGCCGGGCCGCTGCGCACGACCGATCGGCGCCTGGCGGCCGCAGCCGAGGCCACCCCGGCGATCGCGGTCAGCGGGCTCACGAAGGTCTACCCGGTGCGCGGTGGCGGTCTCCGGTCCTCGGCCCTCACGGCCGTGGACGGCGTGAGCTTCGCGGTGCCGCGGGGCACCACCACCGCCCTCGTCGGCGAGTCGGGCTCCGGCAAGTCCACGGTCGCGAAGCTGATCCTGCGCCTGGAGGAGCCCACCGGCGGCCGCATCGCGATCGACGGCCAGGACAGCGGCGCCCTGAGTGCCAGGGAGGTCTTCGCCCTCCGCCGCCGGATGCAGCCGGTGTTCCAGGATCCGTACGGCTCGCTCGACCCGCTCCGCAGCGTCGGCGCCAGCATCGCGGAGCCGCTTGCCGTGCACCGCCTCGGCGACCGGGCGTCCCGTCGGCGGCGCGTCGCGGAGCTGCTGGACCGCGTTGCGCTGCCCGCCGCCTTCGCCGCGCGCTACCCGGACGAGCTCTCCGGCGGCCAGCGGCAACGGGTCGCCATCGCCCGGGCGCTGGCGCTGAACCCCGACATCGTCGTGCTCGACGAGGCGGTGTCGGCGCTCGACGTGCTGGTCCAGGCGCAGGTGCTCGACCTCCTCGCCGAGCTCCAGGACGACCTGGCGCTGACCTACCTGTTCATCACGCACGACCTCGGCGTGGTGCGCCGGATCGCGGACGACGTCTGCGTGATGCGGAAGGGCCGGCTGGTGGAGCAGGGGACGACGGCGGAAGTGTTCGGCTCGCCGCGCGAGGACTACACGCGCGCCCTGCTCGACGCCGTTCCGGGTGCGGCGATCCCGCTCGGCCATCGGCCGTAAACGGAGGCGCCCGGTCGCTGGGATAGAATAGACCGTTCCCCTTCTTCCTTCTGACGAGAGTCGAGCCCTCACGCATGTCCGAGAACGCCGTCGCCCACCGCGACGATCTGCGCAATGTCGCGATCGTCGCCCACGTCGACCACGGCAAGACCACGCTGGTCGACGCCATGCTGCGGCAGACCAACTCGTTCGGCGACCACGAGCACGTCGAGGAGCGTGCGATGGACTCCAACGAGCTGGAGCGTGAGAAGGGCATCACGATCCTCGCCAAGAACACGGCGATCTCCTACAAGGGCAAGCACGCGGCCAACGGCCCGATCACCATCAACGTGATCGACACCCCCGGCCACGCCGACTTCGGCGGCGAGGTCGAGCGCGGGCTGTCGATGGTCGACGGCGTCGTCCTGCTGGTGGACGCCTCGGAGGGCCCGCTGCCGCAGACCCGGTTCGTGCTGCGCAAGGCGCTGGAGGCCAAGCTCCCCGTCATCCTGCTGGTCAACAAGACCGACCGTCCGGACGCGCGCATCGAGGAGGTCGTGCACGAGAGCCAGGACCTCCTGCTCGGGCTCGCGAGCGACCTCGCCGACGACGTGCCCGACCTCGACCTGGACGCGATCCTCGACGTCCCCGTCGTCTACGCCTCCGGGCGCAACGGCGCGGCGAGCCTCAACAAGCCCGAGAACGGCGAGCTGCCCGACAACGGCGACCTCGAGCCGCTGTTCGAGGCCATCCTGGAGCACATCCCGGCGCCGACCTACGACCCGGAGGCTCCGCTCCAGGCGCACGTCACCAACCTCGACGCCTCGCCGTTCCTCGGCCGGCTCGCCTTGCTGCGCATCTTCAACGGCACGCTCCGCAAGGGCCAGACGGTGGCCTGGGTGCGTCACGACGGCGACGTGCACAACGTGCGCGTCACCGAGCTGATGATCACCAAGGCGCTCGACCGCTACCCGGCCGAGAGCGCCGGCCCCGGCGACATCGTCGCGGTGGCGGGCTTCGCCGACATCATGATCGGCGACACGCTGGCCGACCCCGACGACATCCGTCCGCTGCCGCTCATCCACGTCGACGACCCCGCGATCTCGATGACGATCGGCACCAACACCTCGCCGCTGGTCGGCAAGGTGAAGGGCCACAAGCTGACCGCGCGCATGGTCAAGGACCGCCTCGACCGCGAGCTGATCGGTAACGTGTCGCTGCGCGTGCTCGACATCGGCCGCCCCGACGCGTGGGAGGTGCAGGGCCGCGGCGAGCTGGCGCTGGCCATCCTGGTCGAGCAGATGCGCCGCGAAGGCTACGAGCTGACCGTCGGCAAGCCGCAGGTGGTCACCAAGAAGGTGGACGGCAAGACCTTCGAGCCGTTCGAGCACCTGACCATCGACGTGCCGGAGGAGTACCTCGGCGCGATCACCCAGCTCCTGGCGGCGCGCAAGGGCCGCATGGAGAACATGGCGAACCACGGCACCGGCTGGGTGCGCATGGAGTTCATCGTCCCCTCGCGCGGCCTGATCGGCTTCCGCACCGAGTTCCTGACCATCAGCCGTGGCACCGGCATCGCGAACGCGATCTCGCACGGCTACGACGAGTGGGCCGGGCAGATCGTCACCCGCAGCAACGGCTCCATCGTGGCCGACCGCTCCGGCGTGGTCACCCCGTTCGCCATCATCGCGCTCCAGGAGCGGATGACCTTCTTCGTGAACCCCACCGAGGAGGTCTACGAGGGCATGGTCATCGGCGAGAACTCGCGCGCCGACGACATGGACGTGAACATCACCAAGGAGAAGAAGCTGACCAACATGCGCTCCTCCACGGCCGACACGTTCGAGTCGATGACGCCGTCCCGCCAGCTCACGCTGGAGGAGTGCCTGGAGTTCGCCCGCGAGGACGAGTGCGTGGAGGTCACCCCGGAGGCCGTGCGCATCCGCAAGGTCGAGCTCGACGCGACCGCCCGCGGCCGCGCCGCCTCGCGCCTCAAGCGCCAGGACGCGTAGGCGTCACCCACGGCTCCGCGGCGCGCATAATCGACACATGAGACGATCCCGCCTGCTCGCGCTCCCGGTCGCGGCTCTCCTCCTCGTGGGGGTCGCGCCGGCGCTCGCGGGCTGCAGCTTCCAGACCGTCGTGAAGGACGTCACCGGCGGCAACGTGGATGTGGGCGGGAACAAGGTGCCGGCCGACTTCCCGAAGGCCGTGCCGCTCGCCACGGGCGCCGTGGTCTTCGGCGCCGGCGTCGGCAGCGGCCACGGCAAGGTGTGGAACGTCACGATCAAGGTGCCCGACGCGAAGGCGTATCAGGACATCGCGAAGCAGCTCGCGGACGCGGGCTTCGACGGCGGCTTCGGCGCCCAGGGGCCGGACGGCGGCGGCACCGGGACGTTCTCCAACGGCGAATTCGGCGTCCTCGTCGTCGTCAGCGACGCCGGGAGCAACGGCTGGGTGGCCAACTACTCGGTGTCGCGCGCGGCCGTGGACACGCCGACGCCCACCCCGACCCCGTAACCCCCTCGCCGATTCGTGCCGAATGGCGCGAATGGCGGCGCTATTCGCGCCATTCGGCACGAATGTCGTCAGGTGAAGAGGGGGCGCCGACGTAGGAGCCCTCGCGGGCGCCGGGGGCACCGCGAAGACGGCGGAGCCCACGTGCTTGAGGTACTCGTTCATGAGGTCGTTCTTCGCGAGCCGGTTCTGGATGGGGATGAACTGCTTCCGCGGGTCCCGCTGGAAGGCGATGAAGAACAGTCCCGCGTTCAGCCGGCCCAGGTCGTCGTTGCCGTCCACGAAGTTGTAGCCGCGGCGCAGGAGCTGCGCGCCGTCGTTCATCGTCGGGTGCGCGAGCCGGACGTGCGAGTCGGGGTCGATCTTCGTGCCGCCGGCCGGCGACAGCGCGAGGAAGTTCGGGTCGCTGAACTCCGTGCCGCCGGAGAGCGGCGCGCCCTCGCCCTTGTCCCGCCCGACGATGCGCTCCTGCTCGCCGAGCTGCTGACGGTCCCAGGTCTCGATGACCATGCGGATCTTGCGCGCCACGAGGTACGAGCCGCCGTGCATCCACGCCGCGCCGTCGCCGCGGTCGGCCCAGACCTGGTCCTCCACGACCGAGGAGTCCTCCGCCTTGATGTTCGCGGTGCCGTCCTTGAAGCCGAACAGGTTGCGCGGCGTGGTCTGGCTGCGCGAGGTGGACGAGGTGCGGCCGAAGCCGAGCTGCGACCAGCGGATGGCGGCGCGGCCGAACGCGATGCGGGACAGATTTCGGATGGCGTGTACGGCCACCTGCGGGTCCTCGCTGCACGCCTGCACGCACAGGTCGCCGCCGGTGAGGCTGTCGAGCAGCGCGTCGCCGGGGAAGTGCGGGAGGTCGACCAGCGCGTCCGGGCGCTTGCGGGCGATCCCGAACCGGTCGGTCCCGTCGGCGGCCGTGAACAGCGTCGGGCCGAAGCCGAACGTGAGCGTGAGGCCGCCGGGCGGGAGGTCGAGCGCCTCGCCGGTGTCGTCCGGGGGAGCGTCGGACGGGCCGGAGGCGGGGCCGTATTTCCCGGCCGGCTTGCCCTGCGTCATCCGCGCGGCCGCGACGGTCCAGTCCTGCAGCAGCTCGATCAGCCCGTCCCGGTCGAGCCCGGCGGCGACGTCGAACGCGGCGAAGTGCAGGCGGTCCTGGGCGGGCGTGACGATGCCGGCCTGGTTCGCGCCGTAGAACGGGTAGGTCGCGCCGGCGGGGAGGAGGTGACGGCATGGCCCACGGCCGCGCCCGCCCCGAACCCGACGACGCTCGCGCCGACCGCCGCGCCGGCGAGGCCGAGCATCCCGCGCCGCGACAGGCCTCCGGGGTTCTCCTGGTCTGCCATGGCCCTACTTGACCAGGATCGACGTGAGCTGGGACAGCGGCTCGCTCAGCGCGTTGACCGAGTCCTGGAGTTCCTTGACCTGCGGAGTCGTGAGCTGCGTGTAGCTCATGAACCCGTCGCCCTCCTTGTGCTGCGCGAGGAGCGAGTCGATCGTGGCGAACTCGGCGTCCAGCTTCTTCGCTGCGGCCTTCCCGGTCGCGCCCTTCTCCAGCAGCACCGCCCGGACGTTGCCGTAGGCGACCTCCGCGCCCTCCACGTTGGCCTGGAAGTCCCACAGATCGGTGTGCGAGAAGGTCTCCTCCTCGCCCGTGATCTTGGTGCGCGAGACCTCCTCCATCAGGCTGGCGGCGCCGTTGGAGATCTGGTCGAGGGTGAGGGTGAAGTCCTTCGCGTAGACGAGGTCGTAGAGCCGCTGGGTGTCGGCGACGAGCCGGTCGCCGAGGGTCGTGCGGGTGGCGGCGTCGGAGGCCGTGAAGCCGGCGGGCGCCCACAGGTCCTTCTCGATGCGGTGCCAGCCTGTCCACTCTTGGCCCTGCTCCAGGTCGGCCTCGCGGAGGTCGAGGGCCGGGTCGATGTCGCCGAACTGTTCGGCGGTCGGCTCGATCCGCTCGTAGAACGTCCGGGCGGCGGGGTACTGGGCGCGGGCGGCCGCGTCGTCGCCGGCCTCGTAGGCGGCGGCGAACGTCTTCGTCGCCGTCAGCAGCTGCCCGGTCTGATCCTTGACGTAGGAGACGTAGTTGGTCACGGCCTGGGCGACCTGCTTGCTCTCGCTGACGGACTTCGTGTCGCGTGAGCCCGCGGTCACCGTGAAGGCCGCGAGCGAGCTCGGGTTGCCGACCATCCCCTTCTTGCAGGCGGTGAAGTAGCTGCCCTCGGCGAGCTGGACGACGTAGTTGACCGTGGTGCCCGGCCCGATGTTCTCCTTCTCGCCGGCGATCCGCAGCTTGTCCTGCGCGAGCACCTCGAACTCGTTGACGTCGGAGCCCGTGTTGGTGACCTGGAAGGTGATCGGGCCGGCGGGAGCTGTGGCCGTCTTCACCGTGCAGGAGGAGTCCGTGAGCGTGACCTGGATGGCCTCCGCCTCGGCGACGGCCTTGTTGGGGACGCAGCCGGTGAGGGCGAGCGCGACGGTCGCTGCGGCGGCCAGGGAGCCAGCCACGGGGGCGAGCTGACGGAGTCGGGGCATGGCGATGCTGTGCTTTCTGCTCTGCTGGATGCGTGCGCGGGGCCGCGGGTCAGGAGTGGACGGGCGTCCGCGGCGCGGGGGCGGACGGCGCGGGAGCGGCGGCCGGTCGCGTGTGCGACGCGCGGTGCTGCCGCACGTAGAAGAACGTCACGACGACGATGTACCCGGCCCAGGCGATGACCTGCGGCCAGGTCGGTGACGGGTTGAAGTTGAGGATGCCCGCGAGCGCGGTGCCGTACCAGCTCGACGACGGGATGACGCCGCTGATGTCGTAGGCGTGGATGCCGGCGCCGGGGATGACGCCCGCCTCCTGCAGGTCGCCGATGCCGTAGGCGAGCACGCCGCCCGCGACGAGGATGAGGAACGCGCCGGTCCAGGTGAAGAAAGAGCCGAGGTTGATCCTGACCATGCCGCGGTAGAGGAGGAAGCCCAGCACCGCGGCCGTGACGAGGCCGAGGACCGCCCCGATCACCGGCTCCCAGCCGCCGCCGATGCTGGCGACCGTCGCCCAGACGAAGAGCGCCGTCTCGATACCCTCGCGGCCCACGCTCAGCATGGCGAGGATCACGACGCCCCAGCCGGTGCCAACGAGCACCGAGTCGAGCCGGTTCTGGAGGGTGGACTTCATGCTGCGGGCGGTTTTGCCCATCCAGAAGATCATCCAGGTGACGAAGCCGACCGCGATCAGCGACAGCGTCCCGCCGACGATCTCCTGCGCCTCGAAGCTGAGCCCGTACGGGCCCCACGTGAGCAGCGCACCGATCCCGAGCGGGACGACGAGCGCGACGCCCACGCCGATCCACAGCTTCGAGAGGACGTCCGTGCGTCCGACCTTGACCACGTAGGCGACGAGGATGGTGACGATGAGCGCCATTTCGAGGCCTTCGCGGAGGCCGATCAGATAGTTCGCGAGCACAGAGGACCTTCGAGTGGAGGTGGGGGATGTTGGTAAGGCTAACCTTACCTTTTCGACTCTAGAACACGTCCGGGCGATGTGTCCAGCTAGGATTCGAGCATGCTGCGCCGGATCCTCTACGCCGTCCTCCTGGTCCTCGCGGGAGCGGCCATCGGCGGGATCGGCACGGTCGCGCACCAGCTCACGGTCACCTGGGGCGTCACGATCCCGCTCGGGCTGATCGGCTCGCTGCTCTGCTTCACCGCGCTGCTGGTCGGCCTGCGGCTGCTCGCCGACTCCCGCTGGCCCGCGCTGTGCGCGGCGCTCGGGGCGATCGCCGTCATCCTCGTCTTCACCCAGCAGAGCTCGGGCGGCTCCGTGCTCATCCCGAACAACCTGTTGGGCCAGATCTGGCTGGTCGGGCCGATCCTCATCGCCGCCGTCGTCGTCTCCTGGCCGGACGTGAAGCGCGCCGCGGGCCGGGCCGGAACGGCCTAAGCTAGAAGGACAGTCACCCGCCGTCCGAAGGGAACCCGAAGCACAGTGACCTACGTCATCGCCCTCCCGTGCGTCGATGTGAAAGACCGCGCCTGCATCGACGAGTGCCCCGTCGACTGCATCTACGAGGGCGAGCGCTCGCTGTACATCCACCCCGACGAATGCGTCGACTGCGGCGCCTGCGAGCCGGTGTGCCCGGTCGAGGCGATCTACTACGAGGACGACCTCCCCGAGGAGTGGGCCGACTACTACAAGGCCAACGTGGAGTTCTTCGACGACATCGGCTCGCCCGGCGGCGCCGCCAAGGTCGGCGTGATCGCGAAGGACCACGCGCTCATCGCCGCCCTGCCTCCGCAGGCGCACTGACGTGGCGCTCGGCGAGCTGCCGGACTACCCCTGGGACCTGATGGCGCCGTACGCGGCGCGCGCCCGGGAAGCCGTGCCCTTCGGCGACGCCTCCGGGATCGTGGACCTCTCGATCGGCTCGCCGGTCGACCCGACGCCCGCTCTCATCCGCGACGCGCTCGCGCACGCGACCGACGCGCACGCCTACCCGCAGACCGTCGGGACGCCCGCGCTGCGCGAGGCCATCGCCGCGTGGTTCGCGCGTCGCCGGTCCGTGCCCGGCCTCGCGCCGGAGGACGTCCTCCCGACCATCGGCTCCAAGGAGCTCGTCGCCTTCCTGCCGTTCTTCCTCGGCCTCGGCGAAGGGGATGCCGTCGTGCACCCCCGCGCCGCGTACCCGACCTACGCGATCGGCGCGGCCTTCGCGGGCGCGGAGGCCGTGGCGAGCGACGATCCCGCCGAGTGGCCGGACAACACCCGCCTGGTCTGGCTCAACAGCCCGGGCAACCCCGACGGCCGTGTGCTGTCGGTGGAGGAGCTGCGGGCGGCCGTGACGCGGGCCCGCGAACTGGGCGCTGTCGTCGCGGGGGACGAGTGCTACGCCGAGCTGGGCTGGGACGCGCCGTGGGACGCCGCACCGACCCCCAGCGTGCTCGACCCGCGCGTGGTCGGCGACGACCGCAGCGGCGTGCTCGCCGTCTACTCGCTGAGCAAGCAGTCCAACCTCGCCGGCTACCGGGCGGCGTTCATCGCGGGCGACCGCGCGCTGATCGCGCGCCTCACCACAGTGCGCAAGCACGCCGGGCTCATGCTGCCGTCGCCGCTGCAGGCCGCGATGGTCGTCGCGCTCGGCGACGACGCGCACGTGGCCGAGCAGCGCGAGCGCTACCGGGCACGGCGCGCGCTGCTGAAGCCGGCGCTGGAGGCCGCGGGCTTCCGCATCGACCGCAGCGAGGCCGGGCTCTACCTCTGGGCGAGCGAGGGACGCGACGCCTGGGAGAGCATCGGCCGGCTCGCCGACCTCGGCATCCTGGCCGGTCCCGGCGTCTTCTACGGCGACCACAATGCGGAGCACGTGCGCCTGTCGCTCACCGCCACCGACGAGCGGATCGCCGCCGCGGCCTCCCGCTTGCGCGCCTTTGGAGAGACCCTCTAAAGGACCTCCCCCGGCTTTGCCCGATGCGACAGTTGTCGCGTGGGTTGGCTAGGCTGTACCAGCACGGCTTCACTGCGTCGCCGACACGATCGGCACGCGAAGCATCCCCAAACCACTCAGGAGGCGTTGTGAGCGGACTCGGCACCGAGCAGGCCGGCACCGATCGGACCGTCGCGCAGCCGCAGGCGGAGCAGCGCGGCCCCGCCCAGGATGCGGCCACCGCCCGCCTGAGCTACCCCGGCGGCGTCGCGGAGTTCCCGATCCTGCCGAGCACGCAGGGCGCGTCGAGCATCGACCTCTCCAGCCTGACCCGGCAGACCGGGCTCACCAGCCTCGACTACGGCTTCGTCAACACCGCCGCCACGCGTTCGGCGATCACCTACATCGACGGCGATGCGGGCATCCTGCGCTACCGCGGCTACCCGATCGAGCAGGTCGCCGAGAACTCGACGTTCCTCGAGGTCGCCTGGCTGCTCATCCACGGCGAGCTGCCGACGCCGGCCGAGCTCGCCGACTTCGATGAGCGCATCCGCCGCCACACGCTGCTGCACGAGGACCTGCGCCGCTTCTTCAGCGCCCTGCCGCACGACGCGCACCCGATGTCGGTGCTCTCCAGCGCCGTCTCGGCCCTGTCGACCTTCTACCAGGACTCGCTCAGCGTCAGCGACCCGGAGCAGGTGGAGCTCTCGACCATCCGCCTCCTCGCCAAGCTTCCTGTGATCGCGGCCTACGCGCACAAGAAGAGCATCGGCCAGGCGTTCCTCTACCCGGACAACTCGCTGAGCTTCGTGGACAACTTCCTGCGGCTCAACTTCGGCACCATGGCCGAGCCGTACGAGGTGAACCCCGTGCTCTCGCGCGCGCTGGAGCGGCTGCTCATCCTCCACGAGGACCACGAGCAGAACGCCTCCACCTCGACGGTGCGCCTCGTCGGCTCCACGCAGGCGAACCTGTTCGCCTCGGTCTCGGCCGGCATCAACGCCCTCTACGGCCCGCTGCACGGCGGCGCCAACGAGGCCGTCCTGCAGATGCTCGCGGACATCCGCGACTCCGGGGAGAGCGTCCAGAAGTTCGTGGAGCGGGTGAAGAACAAGGAGTCCGGCGTCAAGCTGATGGGCTTCGGGCACCGCGTCTACAAGAACTTCGACCCGCGCGCCCGGCTCGTCAAGCAGTCGGCGGACGAGGTGCTCGCCGCCCTCGGCGTGCACGACCCGCTGCTCGACATCGCGAAGGAGCTCGAAGAGGTCGCGCTCGCGGACCAGTACTTCGTGGACCGCCGCCTCTACCCGAACGTCGACTTCTACACCGGCGTGATCTACAAGGCGATGGGCTTCCCGACCCGGATGTTCACGGTCCTGTTCGCGATCGGCCGCCTCCCGGGCTGGATCGCCCACTGGCGCGAGATGACGCAGGACCCGAGCACCAAGATCGGTCGCCCGCAGCAGCTCTACGTCGGCGACAGCGAGCGCAGCTGGCCCACCGCCCGCTGAGCGTCGCGCGACGCTACGGCGTCAGCGTGAGCGTCTGATCGGCAGCAGCCCGCACGGCCTTCGGCGAGAACGGCCAGGGCCGGGTCCGGCCGACCGCCCACAGCCGCGCCTGGTCGGCGTAGTGGGAGTCGAACGCGTGTCCTGACGCGCCGGTGAGGTTGATCCAGGTGCTGCGGTCGAAGTCGGCGAGGTCGACCACCATCCGCATCGACGGCGCCCGGTCGACCTGGTAGCCGTCGGAGGCGTCCCAGCCGGTCGCGTCCACGACGCTCGACCCGCCGCCCAGCGGGTACGGCCCGCGGTTGAACAGCCACTCGATCGGTGCGACACCGGACGACCCGAACGACGCGTTGGTGAGCTCCAGGGTGTGCAGGCGGTCCCAGCGCCAGCTCGCGGGGTCGCCGCCGAGGGTGCTCTGCGTCTCCTTCCACGCCTGGTTCGCCGCGTACTCGATCATGTCGTCCCGGTCGAGCGTGCCGAGACGGCTGTCCGCCCACCACGCCGAGTCCGGCTGCTTCACGAGCGCCTGGACGACCTGGAACCAGCGGTCGCCGCCGGTCGGTTGCGCGTCGGCCGGGAGCTTGCGGCCGAACGCGTCGGCCAGGAGGTTCTTCCAGAACACCGCGAAGTAGGCCGCGGCGGCGCTGTCGCCATCGTCGTGGTAGTTCCAGCCGCGCAGCAGGGCCGCGCCCTTGGCCACGCCGGAGATCGGGTCGGCCTTCGCTCCGACGGCGACGAGCAGGGGAGCGAGCGTCGCCGCGTTGGCGTCGTAGGTGTCGGCCTGGATGGCGGACATGTCCTTCGAGGTGACTTTGTGCCCCGCGTCCAGCAGCTTCGTCAGGCGGAGCTGGATCTGGTTCGCGCGGTAGCCGGCGTCCCAGTCCTGCGTGATCGTCGCCGGGAACTGCGGGCCGACGGCGGCGTTGTTGGCCGTCACGATGTACCCGCTCGGCGGGTTCAGCACGCTCGGGAGCTGGTCGTAGGGGATCGTGCCGACCCAGCCGTACGCACTTGTCCAGCCGGGCACGGGGACCGTCCCGTCGCCTTTCGCGCGCACCGGGATGAGACCGGGCGCCTGGTAGCCGATGTTGCCGTCGACGTCGGCGTAGAGGAGGTTCTGCGACGGCACCTGGAACGCCGCCGCGGCCGCCCGGAAGCTCGCCCAGTCGTGCGCGGTGTCGAAGGCGAAGATCGCCCCGGCGGTCGGGCCGGGCGTGAGCGCGGTCCACTCCAGCGAGAGCTGGAACTGCTGGGCCGGGACGCCGAGCTTCCCGGCCTGGTCCTTCGCGATGACGCCGTAGCCGTCGCTGAGGTCGGTGATGATCGGGCCGTGCCGGGTTGAGCGGACGGTGATCCGGACGTCCGGGCCTCCCGCGACCTTGATGGTCTCGTGCCGGATGGCCAGCGGCACCTGCGCGCCGTCGTACTCGTACGTGTCGCCGGTGACCTTCTCGACGTAGAGGTCGGCCACGTCCGGCCCGAGGTTGGTGAACCCCCACGCGATGCGGTCGTTGTGGCCGATGATCACCCCGGGGAGCCCGGAGAAGCTGAACCCGGCGACGTCGAACGGGCACTGCGCGTCGACGACCGCGCAGTGCAGGCCGACCTGGTACCAGACGGAGGGCATCACCGCGCCGAGGTGCGGGTCGTTGGCGAGCAGCGGCTTGCCGGTCGCGGTGTGCGCCCCGGACACGACCCAGGAGTTCGAGCCGATGTCGTCGCCGGCCGGTCCCATGAGGGTCGGGAGGGCGTCGAGGCTGGAGGCCACCTGCTCCAGCCGGTCCTGGTACTGGGCGGTCGGCACGGCTGCGAGCGCGGTGGTCGCCTCCTCGTCGCCTGCCGCGGAGGCCGACGCCTTCGAGCCCGCCGGCGCGGCGTCCGGGGTCGTCGTGGCGGGCGTGCCGCCGCCGAGCGACGTGATCGTCGGGTGCGCGCTGTAGTCGTAGGCGGGGTGCAGCTCCGCGATCTGCTGGGGCGTGAGCTTGGTGGCCAGGAGCGCCCGGTCGATCTCGTCCTCCAGGTTGGAGCGGAGGTCCCAGGCCATCGCCTTGAGCCAGGCGACCGAGTCGGCCGGCGTCCACTGCTCCGGGTGGTAGTCCGGGTTCTGGATGCCGAGGATCGCGTACTCCAGCGACAGCGCCGGGCCGGAGTGGGTCTTCAGGTACGCGTTCACGCCGTCGGCGTAGTCCTGGTAGTAGCGCAGCGACGTCTTGTCGAGCTGCTTCACCTCCTGCTCGGCGACGTCCCGCCAGCCGAGCGTGCGGATGAAGGTGTCCGTCGGGAGCTGGCTCGCGCCGAACAGCTCGGAGAGCCGGCCGGCGGTGACGTGGCGGCGGAAGTCCATCTCCCAGAAGCGGTCCTGCGCGTGCACGTAACCCTGCGCGCGGAAGAGGTCGTCCGCGGTGCGCGCGGTGATCTGCGGGACGCCCGCGGAGTCGCGCGTCACGGTCACCGGCGCGCTCAGGCCGTTGACGTGCAGCGAGCCGGAGGTCTGCGGGAACGATTGGGTGACCGTCCACACCGCGAGGCCGCCCGCGAGGAGGGCGAGGACGAGCAGCACGGCGAGGGTGACTCCGAGCGTCCGCAGCACCCGATGGTGCAACCTCAGCCGGGGAGTGTCGTCGCCCACGTCGCCTCCCCTCGGATCGGCCGGGGGCGTCGCCCGGCGCGTGTTCGGACTCTAGCCGACGCGGGTGTCGTACCGAAGAGGAGGTTCGGGTGGTCCCGAGGTCAGGGGAGGCCGGCGCGGCGTCAGCGCGAGGTGAGCGCCGCCCAGGCCATCCGTTCGAGCACCGGGCGCACCGAGGCGTCCGTCGCGTGCGCGGCGCCGGCGCGCGCGGAGTGCGGGGTGGAGTTGATCAGCCCGAAGGTCGCCTGCACGCGCAGGCGCAGCTCGTCGGCGGCGAGCGACGGGTGCAGCTCGCCGAGCACGCGCATCCACAGCTCGATGTAACGGCGCTGCAGGGTGCGCACCGCGCGGCGGTCCTCGGGGGCGAGGGCGTCGAGGTCGCGGTCCTGCACGCGGATGGTGTCGGCCTCGGTCAACGCGAAGTCCACATGGAACGCGATCAGCCCGCGCAGCGCTCCGGCGGGGTCGGCGGCCTCCCGCTCGACCGCGGCGCCGCCGTCGAGGAGGTTCTCGCTGACGCCGACCAGGAGGGCGGCGAGCACGGCCTGCTTGGACGCGAAGTGCCGGTAGACGGCCGGGCCGCTGACTCCGGCGGCGGCGCCCAGGTCCTCGATCGAGACGCCGTTGAAGCCGCGTTCGGCGAACTTGCCTGCCGCGGCCTCCAGCAGCGCTGCGCGGCGGTCGGCCTTGGCCTGACTGCGCTGGGTCGGCCGCGCGAGCGGGTCGGCCGGTACGGTCTCGGTCATCTCTCTCGGACTCCCAGGTGCGGGGCTGGACATTCGGTTAACGAACACTAACCTAAATTCGAGTTAGTGACCACTAACTCATGTCGATGAGGACACGGGAGCACGATGCCTGCCCTGAGCACGATGCCCGACCAGAGCACCGCCGGCGCGCCGGCGGGGAACGACGCCGCCCAGCGCGCGCTGGTGGCCGACCTCCGCGAGCGCCTCGCCGTCGCCGCAGCCGGCGGCCCCGAGCGCGCCCGCGAGCGCCACGTCGCCCGCGGCAAGCTGCTGCCGCGCGACCGCATCGACGCGCTGCTGGACGAGGGCAGCCCGTTCCTGGAGATCGCCCCGCTGGCCGCGACCGGGATGTACGGCGACGAGAGCCCGGCCGCCGGCGTCATCGCCGGGATCGGCCTGGTCGAGGGCCGCCACGTGATGATCGTCTGCAACGACGCGACGGTGAAGGGCGGCACCTACTACCCGATGACCGTCAAGAAGCACCTGCGCGCGCAGGAGATCGCCCTGGAGAACCACCTCCCGTGCGTCTACCTGGTCGACTCGGGCGGCGCCTTTCTGCCGATGCAGGATGAGGTCTTCCCCGACCGCGATCACTTCGGCCGTATCTTCTACAACCAGTCCCGGCTCTCGGCGGCGAAGATCCCGCAGATCGCCGCGGTCCTCGGCTCATGCACCGCCGGCGGCGCGTACGTCCCGGCCATGAGCGACGAGACGGTCATCGTCCGCAATCAGGGCACCATCTTCCTCGGCGGCCCTCCGCTGGTGAAGGCCGCCATCGGCGAGATCGTGACGGCGGAGGAGCTGGGCGGCGGCGACCTCCACGCCCGCACCTCCGGCGTGGTCGACCACCTGGCGGAGGACGACGAGCACGCGCTCGGGATCGTCCGCGAGATCGTCGCCACCCTTCCCAAGCCCGCCGCGCCGGCGTGGGAGGTGCTGGCCACCCGCGCCGCGATCGCGGACCAGGAGGAGCTCTACGGCGTCGTCCCGGTCGACGTGCAGGCGCCCTACGACGTGCACGAGGTCATCTCCCGGCTGGTGGACGCGGGGGAGTTCAGCGAGTTCAAGCCGGACTACGGCACCACGCTCGTGACCGGCTTCGCCCACATCCACGGCCACCCGGTCGGCATCGTCGCCAACAACGGCGTCCTGTTCAGCGAGTCGGCGCTCAAGGGCGCGCACTTCATCGAGCTGTGCGACCAACGCGGGATCCCGCTGGTGTTCCTGCAGAACATCTCCGGCTTCATGGTCGGCCGCGACTACGAGGCGGGGGGCATCGCCAAGAACGGCGCCAAGATGGTGACCGCTGTCGCCACCACCCGGGTGCCGAAGCTGACCGTCGTGATCGGCGGCTCCTTCGGCGCGGGCAACTACTCGATGTGCGGGCGGGCGTACTCGCCCCGGTTCCTCTGGATGTGGCCGGCCTCCCGCATCTCCGTCATGGGCGGCCAGCAGGCGGCCAGCGTGCTCGCCACCGTCAAGCGCGACCAGCTCGACGCCCGCGGCGAGGAGTGGAGCGCCGAGGACGAGGCGGCCTTCCGCGCGCCCATCGCCGCGCAGTACGAGGACCAGGGCAACCCCTACTACTCCACCGCCCGGCTGTGGGATGACGGTGTGATCGACCCCGCGGACACCCGCACGGTGCTGGGGCTGGCGCTCGACGTCTGCTCCCGCGCCCTGCTGCCCGACACGGCCTTCGGCCTCTTCCGGATGTGACGACGATGACCGACTACTCCTCCGTTCCGTTCGAGTCCGTCCTGGTGGCCAACCGCGGCGAGATCGCCTGCCGCGTCATCCGCACGCTGCGACGCCTCGGCATCCGCTCGGTGGCCGTCTTCAGCGACGCCGACCGCGACGCCCCGCACGTCCGGCTCGCGGACACGGCCGTCCGGATCGGGCCGGCGCCCGCGCGCGACAGCTACCTCTCCGTCGAGGCCATCGTGGAGGCTGCGCGCCGCACGGGCGCCGCCGCCGTGCACCCCGGCTACGGCTTCCTTTCCGAGAACGCCGCGCTCGCCGACGCCTGCGAGGCCGCGGGCATCGTGTTCGTCGGCCCCGGCGTGCGCGCGCTGGAGGTCATGGGCGACAAGATCTCCGCCAAGCAGGAGGTCGGCCGCTCGGGGGTGCCGACCATCCCCGGCATCGCGGAGCCCGGCCTCGCCGACGACGAGCTCGTCGCGGCGGCCGAGCGCATCGGCTATCCCGTGCTGGTCGAGCCCTCCGCGGGCGGCGGCGGCAAGGGGATGCAGGCGGTCCACGCCGCCGCCGACCTCCCGGAGGCGCTGCGCGCGGCCCGTCGCGTCGCGGCCGCGGCCTTCGGAGACGACACGCTCTTCCTGGAGCGGCTGGTGGAGTCGCCGCGGCACATCGAGGTGCAGATCATCGCCGACCGGCACGGCGCGGTGGTCCACCTCGGCGAGCGCGAGTGCTCCCTGCAGCGCCGTCACCAGAAGGTGGTCGAGGAGGCGCCGTCGCCCCTGCTCGACGCGGCGACGCGTTCCCGGATCGGCGAGGCGGCCTGCCGGGTCGCGGCGAGCGTCGGCTACGTCGGAGCCGGAACGGTCGAGTTCCTGGTCTCCGCCGAGCGCCCCGACGAGTTCTTCTTCATGGAGATGAACACCCGACTGCAGGTCGAGCACCCGGTCACCGAGCTGGTGACCGGTGTGGACCTGGTCGAGTGGCAGCTCCGCGTCGCGGCGGGGGAGCCGCTGGGCTTCGTCCAGGACGACATCCGGCTGACCGGCCACGCCGTCGAGGCGCGCGTGTACGCGGAGAACCCGGAGCGCGACTTCCTGCCCGGCGACGGCGCGGTGCTCGCACTGCGCGAGCCGACCGGCGAGGGCGTCCGCGTCGACAGCGGCCTTGCGGCCGGAACGCGCGTCGTCACCGACTACGACCCGATGCTCGCGAAGGTCATCGCGTGGGCGCCCGACCGCGCCGGCGCGCTGGCGCGACTCGACCGCGCCCTCGCCGGCACCGCCGTGCTGGGCCTGGTGAATAACATCGCCTGGCTGCGCGACCTCCTTGCCGACGACGACGTCCGCGCGGGCAGCATGGACACCACGCTCATCGACCGGCGCTTCTCGGCGCTGGATCCGGTCCCGGCCTCCGCCGCCGAGCTCGCCGCGGCGGCGCTGCTGGCGCACCGGGAGCGGGAGACGGCGACTCCGGGAGGCGTCGGCGCGCTGTGGGGCGCGCCCAGCGGCTGGCGGCTCGGCTCCGCGCGGCCCGTCCGTTACGACGTGGACGGGACGGCCGTCCGGGTGGACGGCGACCGAGTGACCCTGCCCGGACCCGACGGCGAGGTGCGCGAGCACACTGCGCGGGTCGCGGTGCAGCCCGGCGCGGCAGGCGAGCCCGACTCCGTCGTGCTCGAGCTCGACGGCGTGGTCACCCGCTTCGACACTGCTCGCGACGGCGCGACCGTCTGGCTCGCGCACGGGGGCCGCTCGCGCGCCCTGCGGCTGCGCACTCCCGCCGAGCGGCTGGCCGCTGACCTCGCCGCCCGCGAGCGCGGCGAGGCCGCGGCGCATCCCGAGGTCCGCTCGCCCATGCCCGGCACCGTCGTCGCCGTGCCCGTCACGTCCGGCGCCGTCGTCGAGCCCGGCGACACGCTGGCCGTGGTGGAGGCGATGAAGATGGAGCACCGCCTGGTCGCCCCCATCGCCGGCACCGTGACCGTGAAGGTCGCGCCGGGCGACCTGGTGAAGCTCGACCAGCTCGTGGCCGTCGTGGATGCGGCGGAGGCGCCCGCCACCGCCGCGCCCGCCACCGCCGCGCCTGGCACCACCCCGAACGTCCCGCCCACCCCGGCGGACACCCCCGAGCCGACAGAATCGGCCGCCCCATCCCACGGCGAGCACGCCGCGGCAGGAACCGTCACCACAACAGACAGGAATCTCCGATGACCATGCAGATGTCACGCCCGGCCGACCTCGACGTCGCCGGCTTCGAGCTCACCGACGAGCAGCGCCGGCTCCGCGACCAGGTCCGCGACTTCGCCGACACCGTCGTCGCGCCCGCCGCGTACGAGTACGACACCAAGCGCAGCCTCCCGTACGACATCATCGCCGAGATGGGACGGATGGGCCTGTTCGGCCTCCCGTTCCCGGTCGAGTACGGCGGCCAGGGCAAGGACTACCTCTCGCTCTGCCTCGCGGTCGAGCAGCTCGGCCGGGTGGACCAGTCCATCGGCGTGACACTGGAGGCCGGCATCGGCCTCGGCGCGATGCCGATCTTCCGCAACGGCACCGAGGAGCAGAAGCAGGAGTGGCTGCCGATGCTGGCGCGCGGCGAGGCGCTCGCCGGGTTCGGCCTGACCGAGGCCGACGCCGGCTCGGACGCCGGTGGCACCAAGACCACCGCGATCCTGCGCGACGGCGAGTGGATCCTGAACGGCACCAAGCAGTTCATCACCAACTCCGGCTCGGAGATCACCAAGCTCGTCACCATCACCGCCGTGACCGGCGAGGAGCGGCGCGCGGACGGCTCCATCAAGAAGGAGCTCTCGGCGATCATCGTCCCGACCGGCACGCCCGGCTTCGTCGCCGAGCCCGTCTATGACAAGGTCGGCTGGCACACCTCCGACACCCACCCGCTGACGCTCACCGACGTGCACGTGCCGGAGGCCAACCTCCTCGGCGAGCGCGGCCGCGGCTACGCCAACTTCCTCCAGACGCTCGACGAGGGCCGGGTCGCCTTCGCCGCCCTCTGCACGGGCGCCGCGCAGGGCTGCCTGGACGAGGCGGTGCGCTACGCGCAGTCGCGCAACGTCTTCGGCCGTTCTATCGGCTCCAACCAGTACATCGCCTTCAAGATCGCGCGGATGCAGGCCCGGGTGCACGCGGCGCGGCTGGCGTACTACGACGCCGCGTTCAAGCTGATGGCCGGCGTCCCGTTCAAGATGGAGGCCTCCATCGCCAAGCTGGTCGGCAGCGAGGCCGCGATGGACAACGCGCGCGACGCGACCCAGATCTTCGGCGGCTACGGCTTCCTCAACGAGAACCCGGTCGCCCGCCACTACCGCGACTCGAAGATCCTGGAGGTCGGCGAGGGCACCACCGAGGTCCAGCTCATGATCATCGCCCGTTCCCTCGGCTTCGACTCCTAGCCCCAGCCCGCCGAGACGGCGGACAATCTGACCACTCGACGCATTTCGGAGCACTTCCGCCTTCTCGGCGGCGTGAGACAGGAGATCGGATGATCGACAAGACGGTGGGGAGCGCCGCGGAGGCCGTGGCCGACATCCCGAGCGGGAGCTCGCTGGCGGTCGGCGGCTTCGGGCTGTGCGGCATCCCGAGCGCGCTCATCCAGGCGCTGCTGGAGGCCGGGACGACCGACCTGGAAGTGGTCAGCAACAACTGCGGCGTGGACGACTGGGGCTCGGCCTCCTGCTCGCCCAGCGCCGCATCCGCAAGATGGTCAGCTCGTACGTCGGCGAGAACAAAGAGTTCGCGCGCCAGTTCCTCTCCGGCGAGCTGGAGGTGGAGCTGACCCCGCAGGGCACGCTCGCCGAGAAGCTGCGGGCGGGCGGCGCGGGCATCCCTGCCTTCTACACCCCGGCCGGCGTCGGCACGCAGATCGCGCTCGGCGGCCTCCCTCGGCGCTACAGCGACGACGGGTCGGTCGCGGTCGCGAGCGAGCCGAAGGAGGTGCGCGAGTTCGACGGCGCCTCCTACGTGCTCGAGCGCTCGCTGCGTCCCGACTTCGCCCTCGTGCACGCCGCGAAGGGCGACCGGCACGGCAACCTCGTGTTCCACGCCGCCGCGATGAACTTCAACCCGCTCGCCGCCATGGCCGGCGGCATCACCATCGCCGAGGTGGAGGAGCTGGTCGAGCCCGGCGAGCTCGCGCCGGGGGAGGTGCACCTGCCCGGGATCTTCGTCCAGCGCGTCGTGCACGCGCCCGACGTGGAGAAGCGGATCGAGCGGCGCACGGTCGCCTCGGCCCAGGAAGGGAGCGCCCGATGAGCCTCACCCGCACCGAGCTCGCCGCCCGCGTGGCGCAGGAGCTGGAGAACGGTCAGTACGTCAACCTCGGCATCGGCATGCCGACGCTCATCCCGAACTACATCCCGGAGGGCGTGGAGGTCATCCTGCACTCCGAGAACGGCGTGCTCGGGGTCGGCCCCTACCCGGCCGACGCCGACGTGGACCCCGACCTCATCAACGCGGGGAAAGAGACCGTCACCGTCAAGCGCGGCGCGGCCTACTTCGACTCGTCGCTGTCGTTCGGGATGGTCCGCGGCGGCCACGTCGACGTCGCCGTGCTCGGCGCGATGGAGGTCTCGGCCTCCGGCGACCTGGCCAACTGGATGATTCCCGGCAAGATGGTCAAGGGCATGGGCGGGGCGATGGACCTCGTCTTCGGCGCCAAGCGGCTGATCGTGATGATGGAGCACGTCGACAAGGAGGGCCGGCCCAAGATCCTCGCCGAGTGCAGCCTCCCGCTCACCGGCACCGGCTGCGTGGACCGCATCATCACCGACCTCGCCGTGATCGACGTGACGCCGGACGGGCTCGTGCTGCGCGAGACCGCGCCGGGCGTGACGGTCGAGGAGGTCGTGGCCGCGACGGGAGCCCCGCTCGCGGTGGAGTTGGAGGCGGCATCATGAAGGAGATCGAGCAGCGCGGCCTCTACTACGAGGAGTTCGAGCTGGAGACCCGCTACCTGCACCGCCCCGGCCGCACGGTGACGGAGGCCGACAACGTCCTCTTCACCACGCTCACGATGAACACGCAAGCGCTGCACCTGGACGCCGCGTGGTCGGCGCGCCAGCCGTTCGGGAAGCGGCTGATGAACTCGATGTGGACGCTCGCGACGATCGTCGGCGCCTCGGTCGCCCAGCTCACCCAGGGCACGATCGTCGCGAACCTCGGCTTCTCGGAAGTCTCCTTCCCGCATCCGCTCTACCACGGCGACACGCTCTACTCGGAGACGACGGTGACCGCCAAGCGGCTGTCGGCCTCCCGCCCCGGCCAGGGGATCGTGACACTGGAGCACACCGGCCGCAACCAGGACGGCGTCGTCGTCGCCACCGCGACCCGCCAGGTGATGGTGTGGTGCCGCGACGCGCACCTCGGAAGGAGCGACGTATGACGCCGTTCCCGTGGGGCCCCGCGCTGCTGTTCTGCCCGGCCGACCGGCCCGACCGGTACGCCAAGGCGCTGGAGCGGTCGGACGCGGTCATCCTCGACCTCGAGGACGCCGTCGACCCCGCGCGCCGGCCGGCGGCCCGCGAGGCGCTCGCCGCCTCCGACCTGGACCCGTCGCGGGTGATCGTGCGGGTCAATCCGGCGGGCACCGACGACCAGGCGGCCGACCTCGCGGCCCTCACGCTCACGCCGTACACGGCCGTGATGCTGCCGAAGGCCGAGCGCGCGGCCGACCTCTCCGCCCTCGCCGGCCTCCACGTGATCGCCCTGTGCGAGACCGCGGCAGGGGTGCTGGCGGCGGGGAGCTCGCGGCCGCCGACGGGGTCGTCGCGCTGATGTGGGGCGCGGAGGACCTGGTCGCCTCGCTCGGCGGAACGTCGAGCCGGCACCAGGACGGCCGCTACCGCGACGTGGCGACCCACGCGCGCTCGGCGGTGCTGCTCGCCGCCGGAGCCGCCGGGAAACCGGCCGTCGACACGGTCCACCTGGACATCGCCGACCTCGACGGGCTCGCCGCGGAGGCCGAGGACGCGGTCGCCGTCGGGTTCGCCGCGACCGCCTGCATCCACCCCTCGCAGGTGGAGACCGTCCGCGCCGCGTACCGGCCGGACGAGGCCCAGGTGGCGGAGGCCGTCGAGCTGCTGGAGGCGGCCAGGGCGGCGGGCGGGGAGTGTTCCGCCACAACGGCAGGATGGTCGACGGACCGGTCCTCTCGCACGCCCGATCGGTGCTTCGGAGGGCGACCAGCACGTTGTGATGAAACTGTGATGAACGATTTCTGCGCCGTTCACCGGTTTGGTCGTGCCGTGTCGGCGGCATGCCGTACTCTGCCCTTAACGTTCCAGAGAAGAGCACCCTCGAATCGATTCGAGCCACGAATCGATCGGCAGCGTGAACACCCGCTCGAACGACTGGAAGGGGGATGAGATGCCACAGCTCCTTCCCTTGCGCCTGCTCGAGAGTGTCGGCCTCCGCACTCCCGCCGCCGCGGTCGCGTCGGACGCCGACGGCACGTCGGCTGCCCTGCCCGCGCGGCCGGCGACGACCTCGCCGCGGCCCGCCGAGCCCGCGCGCCCGGCCCTGACCTACTCCGAGCCGTCCACCGACACCGGCGGCCCCCTCGACATCGACAGCGGCCTGGAGCGCACCGGCCCGCTCTCGATCATCGCCCCTCGCCGCATCGGCGAGAGCGACCTCGCGGTGTACCCGCTGTCGCTCGGCGCCAGCGTCTTCGGCTGGACCGCCGACGGCGACACGTCGCTGGCGATCCTCGACCGCTTCGCCTCGCGCGGCGGCGACTTCATCGACACCGCCGACAGCTACGTCGGCGGCCGCAGCGAGGTCCTCATCGGTAAGTGGATGCACGAGCGCCGCAACCGCGACGACCTGGTGGTCGCGACCAAGGTCGGCCGCCACCACGAGAACCCGGGCCTCGGCTCGGTGAGCATCGTGCGCGCCGTGGAGGCCTCCCTCGAGCGCCTGCAGACCGACCACATCGACCTGCTGTACTTCCACGACGACGACCCCGAGGTGCCGCTGGAGGACAGCCTGGCGACCGCGGAGTGGCTCATCGAGACGGGCAAGGTCCGCTACCTCGGCGCGTCCAACTTCAGCGCGGACCGGCTGATCGAGGCGCGCGTGCTGGCGTCGGCCGGCCTCCCGAAGTTCGTCGCCATCCAGACCCAGTACAACCTCATGCACCGCGCCGAGTTCGAGAGCGCGCTGCGCATCGTCGCCGCCGCCCAGGGCCTCGCCGTGATGCCGTACTACGCGCTGGCCAACGGCTTCCTCACGGGCAAGTACCGCTCGAAGTCCGACCTGAGCGCCGACGCCCGCAGCGTGCGCGCCTCGGCGTACGTCAACCGCAAGGGCATGCGCGTCCTGGCGGCGCTCGACCGCATCGCCGCCGAGCACGGAGTGTCCGCGGCGAGCGTCGCGATCGCCTGGCTGCTGGCCAAGCGCACCATCGTGGCCCCGGTGGCGAGCGCCAGCCGCCCCGAACAGGTCGACGGCCTGATGGCCGCCGCCGGCATCCGCCTCACCCGAGCCCAGATGCTCGACCTCGACCGCGTCTCCGAGTAGCGCCGCCGGCAGGCTGCGGGCTACGCCTCGGAGAGGATGTGGTCCAGCGCCCGATGCAGGGCCGCGCCCGCCGCGATCGGATCGCCCACGTAACCCCCGGCCAGGGCGCCGTCGCGCGCGAGGATGAGGTCGTCCGCCGCGTCGCCCGGCCGCGGGTGACCGATCTGGCGGAACAGCTCCTCGATGTGCTTCGCGTACCAGTCCCGGTGCGCGGTCACGGCGACGCGCACGGGGTGGGTCTCATCGGCGAACTGCGCCGCCGCGTTGATGAACGGGTCGCCGCGGAAGCCGGGTCGCACCGCCTCGGCGTTGATGGAGTCCACGAGCGCGCGGGCGATCGCCGTCGGGTCGGACAGCTCCGCCTCCTTCTCGGCGAACCATTCGCGCACCTGACGGTCCCGGCCCTCGACGTAGGCGATGATCAGGAGGTCCTTGGAGCGGAAGTGCTTGTAGAAAGTCGCCTTCGTCACCCGGGCGCCCGCGATGATGCGGTCGACGCCGACCGTGTGGATGCCCTCCTCGTAGAAGAGTTCGTCGGCAGTCGCGAGGATCTTGATCTTCGACGGTGCGGGCGGCCGGATGGTGGCGCGGGCACTTACGACCATCTGATCGTCTCCTCTCTCCGGGAGGCTCGGCCTCCACTCTTCTCTGAGAACCCCCCGACCGGCCCGAGGGGGGACGACCGGTCGGGGTGGTCACTTCAGTATAGTGGTAGACAGACCAGTCTGTTTGTCCTCAATTTCCCAGTCTCCGCGATCGATCGAGCGCTGGCGTAGGGTGGAGGGGATGAACAGCGCAGTCGACCTCCCGCTCGGTCTGGCCGATCTCGCTTTCGCCGCTTCCGGCGAGGCCCTCGTCCGCCGCACGATCCTGCCCAACGGCGTCCGCATCCTCAGCGAGCAGGTGCCGGGCGCGCGCAGCGCCACGCTCGGCTACTGGGTGGCCGTCGGCTCGCGGGACGAGATCGCCGACGTGGCGGGCAGCCTCGGCTCCACGCACTTCCTCGAGCACCTCCTCTTCAAGGGCACGCGCACGCGCACCGCCCTCGACATCGCGGTGTCCTTCGACTCGGTCGGCGGCGAGCACAACGCCATGACGGCCAAGGAGTACACCTGCTACTACGCCAAGGTGCAGGACCGCGACCTCCCGATGGCGGTGGAGGTCATCGGCGACATGCTCACCTCGTCGGTGCTCGACCCCACCGAGTTCGAGAACGAGCGCGGCGTCATCCTCGAAGAGCTGTCGATGGCGGAGGACGACCCGTCCGACGTCGCCAACGAGCGGCTCTTCACCGCGGTTCTCGGCGGCCATCCGCTCGGGCGGCCGATCGGCGGCCGTCCGGACACCATCCGCGCCGCGACCCGCGACGCCGTCTGGAGCCACTACCGGGCCAACTACCGGCCGCGCGACCTGGTCGTGACGGCCGCGGGCGCGGTCGACCACGACGTGCTCGTGGCGGGCGTGCGGCGCGCGCTCGACGCCGCGGGCTGGGACCGGGACGAGGAGGCCGCCCCGGTCGACCGCCGTCCGACCGCGCCCGCGACCGTCGAGCGCGGCGCCTCGGTCGTGACCGTCACGCGTCCGATCGAGCAGGCGAACCTCATCATCGGGATGCCCGGCATCGTCGCGACCGACGAGCGCCGCACCACGATGAGCGTGCTCAACTCCATCCTCGGCGGCGGGATGTCGAGCCGGCTGTTCCAGGAGGTCCGCGAGAAGCGCGGCCTCGCCTACGCGGTCTACTCGTTCTCCGGCTCCTACTCCGACGCCGGCGTCTTCGGGCTGTTCTCCGCCTGCGCCCCGGCGAAGGCCAGGCAGGTCGCCGAGCTGATGCTCTCCGAGCTGCACCGCCTCGCCGACGGCGGGGTGTCGGCGGACGAGCTCCGCCGCGCGGTCGGCCAGCTTTCCGGCGGCGCGGCGCTCGCGCTGGAGGACTCCGACACCCGGATGTCGCGGCTCGGCCGCGCCGAGATCAGCCTGGGGAGTTCGCCGACCTCGACGAGAGCCTCCGGCGGCTGCACCTCGTCACCGCCGGTGACGTCCAAGAACTCGCACGTGACCTGGCCGACCGCCCGGTCTCGATCTCCGCGGTGGGTGGCGTCGACGACGACGTCTTCGCGGGCCTCGTGGCCTGACCGCCTCTCCATTCCCGTCACCTCGAAAGGTCTACCGGTGCCCCATTACCTCTATCTCGTGCGTCACGGCGAGCAGCAGGACGCCGAGCACGGCCTGCCCGACGGACCGCTCTCACCGCGCGGCAAGCGCCAGGCGCAGCTCATCGCCGACCGGCTCAGCGGCCTCCCGCTCACCGGCATGTACCACTCGCCGCTCGTGCGCGCGGAGCAGACGGCCTCCATCATCGCCGAGCGGATGCCCGCCGTGGTGCCGGAGCCGTCCAGCCTGCTGTTCGACTGCATCCCGTCCGGGCCGACGCCCGACATGCCCAAGGCGTTCGAGTCGTTCTTCGGCTCCGTCACGGAAGCAGAGATCGACGCAGGCCGCGCCCAGATGGACGACGCGGTGAACGAGTTCCTGACGCCCGCGATGGGCGACAGGCACGACCTGCTGGTGACGCACAACTTCGTCATCGGCTGGTTCGTCCGGCACGTTTTCGACGCGCCGGCCTGGCGCTGGCTCGGCCTCAACCAGGCCAACTGCGGGCTCACCATCATCCGGGTGCGCTCGGCGAAGCCGCCCGTGCTGGTGGTGCACAACGACCTCGGCCACCTGCCGGTCGAGCTTCGCACCGGCCTCCCGGAGCTGCAGCCGGTCTGACCGCTCAGGCCGGCGTGACGTTCGGGCCGAGCCGCTTGCGGAACCAGTCCGTCGCGTTGGGGTTGTCGTTGTAGGGCTGGATGCTCTCGTAGCCGTGCGAGCGGTAGAGGCCGCCGGCCGCCTCCAGGCTCGCGTTGGTGTCGAGGACGACTTCGGTCGCGCCGAAGCCGCGCGCGCGGTGCTCCAGCTCGGCGAGGATGGCGCGGCCGAGGCCCTGACCGCGGTGCGCGGGCGCCACCCAGAGATGCTTGATCTCGTAGCGGACGATCTGCTCGCCGTCGTCGGTCTCCGACAGCGGGACGGTCAGCTCCCGGATGCCGCCGCAGCCGGCCTCCCCGTCGTCGTACGCCAGCACGAAGACGCCGGCCGGCGGGACGAACTGGCCGGGGTCGGGGAAGGTCGTGCGGTACGCGCCCTGGGACGCGGGGAACGTCTTCGCGCGCTCGGCGAAGTAGTCCGCGAGCATCCGGTGGGCGGTCGCGTCGGTGACGGAGACATCGGCAAAAGACACCATCGTCCCAGCGTAACCGGCGGCGATTCGTGCCGAATGTTGCGTTCGGCGGCGCGTTATCCGGCATTCGTGCCGAATGTGCGCGGGTAGGGTGGACGGGTGACTATTCGCGTGGCCGTTGCCGGGGCGACCGGCAAGCTCGGATCCGTGGCGGTCCGTCTCATCGAGGCGGCCGATGACCTGGAGCTGGTGGCAGCGCTCGACTCCCGCACTCCGCTCGAGGCCATGCTCGGCGCCGACGTGCTGGTGGACATGACCCTCCCGCAGGTCAGCCCGGGGATCGTCGCCTTCGCGGTCGACCACGGCCTCAACGTGCTGGTCGGGACCTCGGGCTGGTCGGCCGACCGCATCCTGGACCTGGAGCGCCGGGTCGCCGAGCACGAGGGCGCCGGCGCCGTCGTCATCCCGAACTTCTCCCTCGGCTCCGCGCTCGGCACCGCGTTCGCGACCGTCGCCGCCCGGTTCTTCGACTCGATCGAGATCGTGGAGACGCACGGCCCGGGCAAGGTCGACTCGCCCTCCGGCACCGCGGTGCGGACCGCCGAGCTGATCGCGGCCGCCCGCCTCCAGCGCGGCCCGGTGGACGCGCCGCACACCGACCAGCGGGCGCGCGGCCAGCAGGTCGGCAGCGTGCCGATCCACAGCCTCCGGATGCGCGGCGTCTCCGCCCAGCAGCAGGTGATCTTCGGCGGGGCGGGGAGACCCTCACCATCCGCCACGACGCGATGGGACAGGAGGCGTACGAGACCGGCATCCTGCTCGCCCTGCGCGCCGCCGCGACGACCACGGGCGTGCTCGTCGGCCTGGACAAGCTGGTCGACCTCGGCATCTCCGAGCCGGACGGGGAGCCGCCGCGCCCGACCGTCCGCGAGGTGTAGGCCTCCCGATGCGCAACCGTCTCTCGGCGCTGTTCATGGCGCTGCTGCTCGTCGTGTACCTCGTGCTGGTCTTCCAGCGGAGCGTGCTGCTGTTCGCCTCCGGGTCGGCCGTGGGCATCGCGATGAGCGTCGCGCTGATCGTGATCGGGCTCGTCGCGGCCTGGGCGCTCATCCGCGAGCTGCTGTTCGGCCTCCGCACCGAGAAGCTCGTCAAGCTGATGGCCGCCGAGGGGACGCTGCCGGAGGACGACCTCCCGCACCGCGCCTCCGGCCGCCCGCAGCGCGACGCCGCCGACGCGGAGTTCCCGCAGTTCAAGGCCGAGGTGGAGGCGTCGCCGGAGAGCTGGCGGGCGTGGTTCCGGCTCGGGCTCGCCTACGACGCGAGCGGCGACCGCCGCCGGGCGCGTGCAGCGCTGCGGCAGGCGATCGGGCTGTACCGGACGCAGGAGCGCGCGGCCCGCTAGGACCGCTCCACCAGCCGCGCCATCGCCTCCTGCACGGTCGCGTCGCGGAACACGAACCCGTCGTCGAGCAGACGCTGCGGAAGCACCCGCTGATCCGCGAGCAGCAGCTCGCGGCCGGCCTCGCCGAGCGCGAGGGTCACGACCGGCCGCGGCAGCGGGAGGCCGTACGGGCGGTGCACCGCGTTCGCCAGCGCACGCAGCACCTCAGCGGCGGTCGCGGGCTCCGGGCCGACGAGATTCACCGGCCCGCTCAGGCCGGAGGTCAGCAGGTGGACGATCGCGGCCGCCTCATCATGCAGGCTCACCCACGGCCAGTGCTGCCGGCCGCCCGCGATCGGGCCGACGAGCCCGAGCTTCGCCAGCGGCAGCAGCGGCGCCATCGCGCCGCCGGGCCCGACCACGACGCCGGTGCGGAGGGTGACGACGCAGGTCCCCGTCGGCGCGAGGTGCGCCGCGGTCTCCCAGGCCTCCACCACGTCCGAGAGGAACCCGTCGCCCTTGGCGGCGTCCTCGGTCAGAGTCTGACCCGGCCGGTCGCCGTAGTACCCGACCGCCGCTCCGCTGAGGAAGACGCCGGGCGGGTTCGCGGCCTGGCGCATCCCGTCCGCGAGCGTGCCCGTCGCGGCCAGGCGCGAGTCGAGGATGCGGCGCTTGTGCGCGGCCGTCCAGGGCAGCCGGTTGAGGGAGGCCCCGGAGAGGTTCACCACGGCGTCCGCGTCGTCCAGCAGCCGCAGGTCGATGCTCCGCGCCGAGGGTGCCCAGGCGCGTTCGTCCGCGGCGGCCGGCTCCCGTCGCACCAGGCGGAGGGCGACGTGGCCCTCCGCCCGCAGCCCGCGGACGAGCTCGGTGCCGATCATGCCGGACGCGCCGGCCACGAGCACGCGCATGGACTCAGGTCCCGTCCGGCTCAGGCCAGCGTCGCTTCGATCGTGATCGGGATGCCGACGAGCGCCCGCGAGACCGGGCAGGTGCGCTTGGCCTCGTCGGCCAGGCGCTGGAAGTCCTCCTCGCCGAGCCCGGGGACGGTCGCCTCGACCAGGAGGTGGCTGCCGGTGATGCCCTCCGCGGGGTCGAAGGTCACCGCGGCGGTCGTGCGGATGCTCTCCGGCGCCGTGCCGAAGGCCGCGAGGACGTTGGAGAACGCCATCGAGAAGCAGGCGGAGTGGGCGGCGCCCAGCAGCTCCTCGGGCGTGGAGGTCTCCGCTCCGCCCTCCGAGCGCGCCTTCCAGTTCACCGAGAGCGTCGCCGCACCCGACGAGTCGAGCGAGACCGTCCCCGAACCGGACTTCAGATCGCCGGTCCAGACCGTGGTGGATTCGCTGGTGACTGCCATGAGACCTCCTGTTGTTCCCGCAACGGAATGCCGCGGGTCCGACCAGACTACTGGCGGCAACCGACGCGTCGACCCCCGTCCGGGGGATTCCCGGTTTCGGTCCTCAGACCGTGCTCGCCCGCCTCCGGATGACGCCGGCCCGCACGAGCAGCAGGTAGATCTGGCAGCCCAGGCAGTACCCGAACGCGGCGTTCAGGAAGGCCGCGACGAACGCCAGCGCGGCCGCGATCGGCAGCGCGGCGGGCACGCCGAGCACGAACAGGAGCAGGCCGAGCCCGGTGACGACGAGCCCGACGGCCTGCGCGAACGTCGGCGGGGCCGGGTCCTCCAGCTCGGTCGGCGGCGCCAGCCGGGGCGGACCGCGACCCGGTACAGCAGGCCGTACGGATGGCGGCGCACGCCGGCGAAGGCTCCCCAGGCGAACAGGGCGGCGATCAGGAGCAGCAGCACCGCGGCGGCGACGGTCGCGCCGGTGAGGGCGAGGAAGAGGTCGATCAGCAGCAGGACGGCCGTGATCGCGGCGCCGAACCGCGGCGAACGCGGGTCGATGCCGGTGGCGGGGGTCTTCGGGACGTCGGTCATGATCACTCCGTCAGGATGCGGTCGAGGGCGCTGCGCACGTCGCCGGGCCGCGCGGCCCCGGCGATGCGGCCGCGGACGGTTCCGCGGGCGTCGAGCAGCAGGGTGGTCGGGGTCTGCAGCACGCCGAACCGGCGCGCGAGCTCCGGCCGGACGGTCAGGTCGACGTCGAGGTGCTCGACGCCGTCGTGCTCGCCCGCGACGCCGTGCAGCACGCGCGCGGTCGACGGGCACTGGGCGCAGAAGGCGGTGGAGAACTGGACGAGCGTCGCGCGCGAGCCGAGTCCTGCCGCGCCCACCTCGGCGGCGGTCACGCGGTCGGACCGCGTCGAGCGGACCCGGCCGGTGCGGGCGCGCCAGAGGATGCCGGCCGCCGTGGCGACGGCGACCAGCACGAGCAGGACGAGGAGGGCGGAGGGTGCGGACATGGTGAGCGTGACGATACGCGCGCTCGGCGGTCCTCTGAAGGCAGTGTGAACGAACATGACGGAGGTCGTCCTCCACAGACCCCGCTGCGGCACGAGCTCTCCACAGATCGGCCGGCGGGGAGGCGGTCGCCTGGCCCGACCCGATAGCCTTGATCCCATGGCTGCTCCCGCTAATCCCTTCGGCCAGGTGCTCGTCGCCCTGGTCACGCCCTTCACCGCCGACGGCGAGGTCGACTGGGCCGGCGTGGAGAAGCACATGGACGACGTGATCGTCGCCGGCGCCGACGGCATCGTCGTCACCGGCACCACCGGGGAGACCTCCACCCTCACCGACGCCGAGAAGCTCCGCCTGGTCGAGGTCGGCAAGGAGGTCGCGGGCGGCCGGGCCAAGATCATCACGGGCGGCGGCTCCAACGAGACCGCTCACGCCATCCAGCTCTACAAGCAGAGCGAGAAGGCCGGCGCGGACGGCGTCATGATCGTCACGCCGTACTACAACAAGCCGACCCAGGCCGGCATCCTCACGCACTTCCGCATGATCGCGGACTCCACCGACCTGCCGGTCATCCTCTACGACATCCCGGGCCGCACCGGCGTCCCGATCAAGTACGAGACCATCCTGCGCATCGCCAAGCACCCCAACGTGCTCGCCATCAAGGACGCCAAGGGCGACTTCAGCGAGGTCAGCCGGGTGCTCAACCAGACCGACCTGATGTACTTCTCGGGCGACGACGCCAACGTCCTCCCGCACCTGGCGATCGGCGCCACGGGCCTCATCGGCGTCACGGCCAACATCACGGCGACCCCGTACCGCCAGATCGTGGACGCGGTCAACGCCGGCGACCTGGCCACCGCCACGGCGGCCCACCAGAAGCTGGAGCCGCTGGTCCGCGCCGTCATGACGCACGTCCCCGGCACTGTCGCGGCCAAGTACATCCTGCACGGGCTGGGGCGCATCTCCAGCCCGCGCGTCCGTCTCCCGCTGGTCGGCCCGGAGGAGTGGGAGGCCGCCCAGATCGAGGACGAGCTCGACCTCGTCCGCGACATCCCGGGCGCCGATTTCCGCAACTTCCGCCCCGATCGCAACGCCGCCGCCGGCGGTGCGCTGCCCAAGATCGCCGGCGCCACACGCTAAGGCCGCAGAGCGGCCGGATCCACCCGGGCACGACGCCCGGACGCACGTACACACCTGAACATTGGAGGGCAGATGCCCAACCTCGTCTCCGCGCCCCCGGCACTCGAACCGGGAACGCTCAGAATCATCCCCACCGGCGGTCTCGGCGAGATCGGCCGCAACATGACCGTCTTCGAATACGAAGGCAAGCTCCTCATCGTCGACTGCGGCGTCCTGTTCCCCGAGCAGGACCAGCCGGGCGTCGACCTGATCCTGCCCGACTTCGCCCCGGTCCGCGACCGCCTCGACGACGTGCTCGGCGTGGTGCTGACCCACGGCCACGAGGACCACATCGGCGCGGTGCCGTACCTCCTCAAGCTGCGCGCCGACATCCCGCTGATCGGCTCCGGGCTGACCCTCGCGCTCGTGGAGGCGAAGCTCAAGGAGCACCGCATCCAGCCGTACACGCTGACGGTCAAGGAGGGCCGCACCGAGCAGCTCGGCCCGTTCGACCTGGAGTTCGTCGCGGTCAACCACTCCATCCCCGACGCGCTCGCCGTCGCCATCACCACCCCAGCGGGCACGGTGCTGCACACGGGTGACTTCAAGATGGACCAGCTCCCGCTGGACGACCGGATCACCGACCTGCGCGCCTTCGCCCGACTGGGCGAGAGGGGCGTCGACCTGTTCATGGCCGACTCCACCAACGCCGACGTTCCGGGCTTCACCCCGCTCGAGCGCTCCATCGGCCCGGTGCTCGACAACGTGATCGCCCGCGCTCCGCGCCGGGTGATCGTCGCCAGCTTCTCCAGCCACGTGCACCGCGTGCAGCAGGTCCTCGACGCCGCCGCCGCCAACGGCCGGCGCGTCGCCCTGCTCGGCCGCTCGATGGTGCGCAACATGACGATCGCCGCCGAGCTCGGGTACCTCAAGGTGCCCGAGGGCGTGCTCATCGACTACAAGAAGGCCGCCGACCTGCCGGACGACGAGATCGTCTACATGTCGACCGGCTCCCAGGGCGAGCCCATGGCCGTGCTCGCGCGGATGGCGAACCTCGACCACCAGATCGAGGTCGGCCACGGCGACACCGTGATCCTGGCCTCCAGCCTCATCCCGGGCAACGAGAACGCGGTCTACCGGGTCATCGACGGGTTGACGAAGCTCGGCGCCAACGTGGTCCACAAGGGCAACGCCAAGGTGCACGTCTCCGGCCACGCGGCCGCGGGCGAGCTGCTCTACTGCTACAACATCCTGAAGCCGCGCAACGTCATGCCCGTGCACGGCGAGTACCGCCACCTGGTCGCCAACGCGCGGCTCGCGATGGACACCGGCGTGCCGGAGGAGAACACGATCATCGCCGAGGACGGCACGGTCATCGACCTCCGCGACGGTGTCGCCCGCGTGGTCGGCCAGCTCGACCTCGGCTTCGTCTACGTGGACGGCTCCAGCGTCGGCGAGATCACGGACGCCGACCTCAAGGACCGTCGGATCCTCGGCGAGGAGGGTTTCATCTCGATCATCGTGGTCGTGGAGGCCGCCAGCGGCCGCATCGTCACCGGCCCCGAGATCCACGCCCGCGGCTTCGCCGAGGACGACGCGGTGTTCGACGCCGTCAAGCCGAAGATCGCGGCGGCGCTCGCCGACGCGGCCCACAACGGCGTCCGCGACTCGCACGCGCTCTCCCAGGTGGTCCGCCGCACGGTCGGCCGCTGGGTGAACACCAGCTACCGCCGCCGGCCGATGATCGTCCCGCTCGTCATCGAGGCGTGAGCGGAGTTTCAGCGAACGGTATGTAAGATGGAAACCACGTGACGCCGGGGGTCGGCGCGCGCGAGTGAAAGGCTGCATGTGGGGGTCATGCGACGCTGGGTCTTCCCGGTCATCCGAATCGCGCTGGTCGCGGCGATCGCCGTCGCGCTGGTGAAGCTGGCGTTCTTCCCCAGCGGGGAGTCCACCGCCGCCGATCCGGCGACGCCGACCGGCCGGCTGACCGATCCGGTCACCGCCGTGGCGACCGGCACGATCGTCAACGACGTGACGGTGACCGGGTCGGTCGTGGCCGACGACGCGGTCCCGGCGCGGGCGACCGCGGCCGGAACCGTCAACAAGGTCCAGGCCACGGTCGGCTCGCCGATCGAGGCCGGGGCCGTGCTCTTCGACATCAAGGTGGAGACGCCGCGCGACCCGGTCGTCGAGACCGGCCCGGACGGCTCGCAGACCGTCACCGAGCGCAAGCCCGCCGTCAGCTACACGGAGGTCACGGCGCCGATCGCGGGCGTGCTGAGCGAGCTCCCGGTGCTCGCCGGCCAGAGCGTCGCGACCGGCGACACGGTCGGCTCGGTCGCGCCGCCGAGCTTCTCGGTGTCGGCCACGCTCCCGGCCGAGCAGCAGTACCGCCTGATCCACCGGCCGAGCGAGGCCACCGTCACGGTCAAGGGCGGTCCTGCGCCGTTCACCTGCACCGGGCTGACCATCACGACGCCCCCCGCGACCGCGACGGACACCGCCCCGAACACGGAGCCGGGGACGGGTGGCGGCGGCAGCGCCTCCACGACCACTGTGCGCTGCGCCGTCCCCGCCGGCGTCACCGTGTTCGCCGGGCTGAGCGCCGATCTCACGATCTCCGCCGGCCGCGCCGAGAACGTGCTCACCGTGCCCACCACGGCCGTCAAGGGCTCCGCGGAGAAGGGCGTCGTCTACGTGCCGGACGAGAAGGGCGGCGACCCGGCGGAGGTTCAGGTCGCGCTCGGCCTCACCGACGGCACCTCCGTCGAGGTCACGGAGGGGCTGAAGGAGGGCGACTCCGTGCTCCAGTTCGTGCCGGGCGCGCAGACCCCCGAGGGCGGCTGCGTGCCGAGCGGCAACGGCATGATCTGCACCGGCCCGGACGCGCGAGGGTGAGCGCGCTGCTCCGCCTGAGCGGCGTGACCAAGACCGTGCAGGTCCCCGATGCCGAACCGCTCACCATCCTCCACGGCGTCGACCTCGTCGTGGCGGCGGGGGAGCGGGTGTCGGTCGTCGGGCGCTCCGGGTCGGGCAAGTCGACCCTGCTCAACATCCTCGGCCTCCTCGACTCTCCGAGCGGCGGCGAGTTCGAGTTCGAGGGCGTCCCGGTCGAGCGGATCGGCGGCCGCGAGCGCGACCGGCGCCGCGGCGCCGACGTCGGGTTCGTCTTCCAGCAGTTCAACCTGCTCTCCGGCCGGACGGCGCTCGAGAACGTGATGACCCCGCTGCTCTACGCGAGCGGCCGGCGGTTCTGGAAGCGCAGGCTCATCGCCACCGAGATGCTCGAACGCGTCGGGCTCGGCCACCGTCTCGGCTCCCTCCCCGAGGTGCTCTCCGGCGGGGAGCAGCAGCGCGTGGCCATCGCTCGGGCGCTCGTGCGCGGGCCGCGGCTGATCCTGGCCGACGAGCCGACCGGGGCGCTCGACGTCGAGACCGGAACGAGCGTCATCGACCTGCTGGAGGAGGTCGCCGCCGAGAACGACGCCGCACTGGTCCTCATCACGCACGACCCGGCGGTGGCCACGCGCGGAGGTCGGCTACCGGCTCGACGCCGGACGACTGCACGCGGCGACCTCGGCAGTGGCGGCATGAACGCGCTCGCCGCGCTGTGGGGCGCGATCGTGGAGGCGTGGCAGGAGGTGCGCATCCACCGCACCCGCGTGCTGCTGTCCCTGATCGGGGTCGGAGTGGCTGTGTGCGCTCTCAGCTCGGTCGTGGGGCTCGCGAGCGTCGTCGAGCAGGGGATGCGCGAGAGCAGCGAACGCAACGGTGGACGCCCGGCCCTCCTCTCAGTCTCGCCGTCCGGAGAGCACGTGCCGAGCGATGACCGTATGGACACGGCCTGGTCCACCATCCTGACGCGACACGACATCCGCTTCTCCTCGAAGGTCGGGTACGCCGAACTGCCCGTCCAGTTCCGCGACGGAGTGACGACGTTGATGGCGAAGACTGTCGACCAGTCGTATGCGACCATGCACCGCACTGTCGTACAGGAGGGCCGCTGGTTCCGTCCGGCGGACTCGGAACTGCTCGCGCCCCCGATCATCGTCAACGAGGAGTTCTGGCGCCGCCTCGGCTCGCCGGCGCTCGACGCGCATCCCACCGCCGTCGTGCGGAAGGGGGACACGAAGGTCACGGCCGTCGTGATCGGCGTCATGAAGACTCCCGACTCGCGGGACGAGCCGACAGCGATCATCCTGAACTCCGCCGTGGATCGGCTCACGGGGGGCCGGTCGGCCGACTTCGGACCGGCCGCGCTCGAGGCCTGGGTGCCGCCGGAACTCGCGAAGCCGCTGACCGACGCGATTAGCGCCGAGTTCGATCGGGCGCTCGGGCAGGGGATGGTCAGCGTAAATCGGCAGGACTACCTCGCATACCGGGACTCCGACCCCCTCCTGCCCCTCAAGCTGGGCGTCGGCGGCATCGCCGTGCTCATCCTGCTGCTCGGTGCGCTCGGGCTCGTCAACATCGCGATGGTGACGGTGCGGCACCGCATCCGTGAGATCGGGGTGCGGCGCAGCTTCGGGGCGACCAGCGCGCGCGTGTTTTTCGCGGTGATGATGGAGAGCGTCGTGGCGACGGTCGTGGCCGGCGCGGCGGGCGTCGCGCTCGCCGTGCTGGTCGTGAAGAACCCGTGGGTGGAGGAGCGCCTCGGTGACGGGATGATCGCGGACATGCCGCCGTTCCCGGTCGAGGCCGCCGTGATCGGGCTCGTGGCCGCGACGGTGGTGGGGGCACTGGCGGGTCTGCTGCCGGCACTCGTCGCGGTGCGCGTGAAGGTGATCGACGCCATCCGCTACTGACGGAGGCTCCTGTAACCCGCACGAAACACGCCGGCGAGTAGCGTTCAGCCATGACAGGGTTCCGGATCCGCCCGGCGAACGGAGAAGACGCGCGCGTCCTCTCCGACATGCTGGTGGAGGCGGCGAACTGGGACGTCTCTCGCGCCCGTCCGCGCGTCGCAGTCCTGGAGGACCCGACCGTCCTGCGCTACGTCGCCGGCTGGAAGCGGCCGGGCGACTTCGGTTGCGTGGCCGAGGACGCGCACGGCGCCGCCGTCGGAGCCTGCTGGGCCCGGCTGTTCCCGGCGGACCAGCCCGGCAAGGGTTTCGTCGCCGTCGGCGTGCCCGAGTTGACCCTTGGCGTGAATGCGCAGTGGCGCGCGCAGGGCGTCGGCCGCGCACTCCTGCAGGAGCTCGGACGCGTCGCGGCCTCCTCCGGCGCGGCGCGCCTCAGCCTCAGCGTCGACCACGGCAACTTCGCCCAGCGGCTCTATGTCAGCGAGGGGTATGTGACGGTCCAGTCGCGCGCGACGGCCGACACGATGGTGCGCGCGGTGCGCTGAGCGGTCCCTCCCAACCGTCTGTCCCTCACAGCCGTCGCCCCACTGCCGATTTTCCCCGATATCAGCGCGTGATCCGTCCCCCTGCCGGGGGTCCGAAGTAGCGTTGAACCTATGGCTACGAGCACCAAGTCGACTTCGTCCGCCCGGGGGTCCGGTCGCGGCGGCTCGACGGCGCGCAAGACGGCCGCCAAGACCCCGACGAAGACGCAGAACCAGAAGACCGTCGCGTACCCGGCAGCGGACGACGCACCGAGTCCGCTCGTCCGCGCCTGGATGGGCCTGGCGCACCTCACCGGCGGCGCGTTCCGCGCGCTCGGGCCGGAGAAGCTGAGCAAGGAGGAGCGCCGCGACGGGTTTCCCTTCTTCCTGGTCCTGCTCGCCATCGCCGGGGTGGTCGTGGAGTGGTTCCTGATCAATGACCAGGTGGCCCGCACGCTCGACTCGTGGACGTTCGGCCTGCTGTTCGGCCGGGTCTCGTTCGCGCTGCCGGTGATCATGGTGGTCTTCGCGGCCTGGCTGTTCCGGCATCCCAGCTCCGTGCACGACAACACGCGCATCGGGATCGGCCTCGGCATCCTGCTGCTGATGGTCTCCGGGCTCTGCCACCTGTTCAGTCACCACCCGTCGCCCACCGACGGCGTCGCCGCGCTGGCGCAGGCCGGCGGGATGCTCGGCTGGCTCATCGCCGCCCCGCTGTCCTGGCTGATCACGCCGTACGGGGCCGCCGCGGTCATCATCCTGCTGCTGATCCTCAGCCTCTTCATCATCACCAAGACGCCTCCTAACAAGCTCCCCGCGCGCATCCGCGAGCTGTACGCCTACCTGTTCGGCGCGCAGCTCCCCACGGAGGAGGAGCGCCAGGAGGCCAGGGACGAGCGCAGGAACCAGCGCACCGAGCAGGTCGAGCTCGACGGGCTGGACGAGCCGGAGGGCGAGACCGCACTGCCCTGGTGGCGCCGCAACAAGTCCCAGCGCGAGGAGGACCCGGACTACGAGGCCCCGGCCGACCTCACCGACGTGTTCGGCGCTCCCGCGCGCGGCAAGGGCGAGTTCGCCTCCGCGCTGGAGCCCGACCCGGCGAGCGACCACTACAACACCGAGGTGCTCAGCGAGCTCGCCAACGCGGAGACCGTGCTGCAGCGCTTCACCGGCGAGCTGCCGCCGACCGCGGCCGCGGCGCCGCTCGTGCCGACCGCGCCCGCCGTGCTGCCGGGCTTCCAGGCCGGCGCCGACGACTTCGACGAGACCGTCGCGGTCGACGAGGGCGACGTGCAGCCGACCGCGCCCTACAACCTCCCCTCGGCCTCCATGCTCGCGGCGGGCACGCCCGCGAAGACCCGCTCCAGCGCGAACGAGGAGATCGTCGCGGCGATCACCGAGGTGCTGACCCAGTTCGGCGTCGATGCCAAGGTGACGGGCTACTCCCGCGGCCCGACAGTGACGCAGTACGAGATCGAGCTCGGCCCCGGCGTCAAGGTGGAGCGCGTCACGGCGCTCAGCAAGAACCTCTCGTACGCGGTCGCGAGCAACGAGGTCCGCATCCTCTCGCCCATCCCCGGTAAGTCCGCCATCGGCATCGAGATCCCGAACAGCGACCGCGAGATCGTCTCGCTCGGCGACATCCTCCGCTCCCCGGCTGCCGCCAAGAGCGTCCACCCGATGACAATCGGCGTCGGCAAGGACGTCGGCGGCGGGTTCGTGGTCGCGAACCTCGCGAAGATGCCGCACCTCCTGGTGGCCGGCTCGACCGGCTCCGGAAAGTCGAGCTTCGTCAACTCGATGATCACCAGCCTCCTGATGCGCGCGAAGCCGTCCGAGGTCCGCATGGTGCTCATCGACCCGAAGCGCGTCGAGCTGACGATCTACGGCGGCGTCCCGCACCTCATCACGCCCATCATCACGAACCCGAAGAAGGCCGCCGAGGCGCTGCAGTGGGTCGTCAAAGAGATGGACATGCGCTACGACGACCTGGCGAGCTTCGGCTTCCGGCACATCGACGACTTCAACAAGGCGGTCGTCAACAACGAGATCGTGCTGCCGGAGGGCAGCGAGCGCAAGCTCAAGCCCTACCCGTACCTCCTCGTGGTCGTCGACGAGCTCGCCGACCTGATGATGGTCGCCCCGCGCGACGTCGAGGACTCGATCGTCCGCATCACCCAGCTCGCGCGTGCGTCCGGCATCCATCTGGTGCTGGCGACGCAGCGCCCGTCGGTGGATGTCGTCACCGGTCTCATCAAGGCCAACGTCCCGTCCCGCCTCGCGTTCGCCGTGACCAGCGTCACCGACTCGCGGGTCATCCTCGACCAGCCGGGCGCAGACAAGCTCATCGGCCAGGGCGACGCGCTGTTCCTGCCGATGGGCGCCTCCAAGGCGCTGCGCGTGCAGGGCGCGTGGGTGAACGAGGACGAGATCCAGAAGGTGGTCGACCACGTCACCCGCCAGGCCCGGCCGGAGTACCGGCAGGACGTCACGGCGGCCGCGGAGAAGAAGCAGATCGACTCGGACATCGGCGACGACCTGGAGCTGCTGCTCGCGGCGGCCGAGCTCGTCGTGTCGTCCCAGTTCGGCTCCACGTCGATGCTCCAGCGCAAGCTGCGGGTCGGCTTCGCCAAGGCGGGCCGGCTCATGGACCTCCTGGAGTCCCGCGAGATCGTGGGGCCGTCCGAGGGCTCGAAGGCCCGCGACGTGCTCGCGACCGCGGAGCAGCTCCCGCAGGTGCTGGCGCGCCTGCGCGGGGAGGAGCCGCCGTCGCGTCCGGCTGCCGCTCCCGCGCCGGCGGGACAGCCGGCCCCCAGCCCACCGCTGCCGTTCACGACGACGGCGACCGGTACGGAGCCGACCCCGTCGCGGAGATGACCCAGGGCTATCCTGAAGAGGACGGCGACTCGGACGAGGACGCCTGGCAGCTGACCGGCAGGGAGTAGACCGCATGTCGGTGCCCGACACGCCTCCGCCTGCCGCGGCGGACGGCAGCACGAACCGCGCGAGCAACTGGAACGTGCCCAACCTGATCACGGTGGTGCGCATCCTCCTCGCGCCGGTGTTCGTCTGGATGCTGCTCGCCGACGCCGGCCAGGACGGCCCGCTGCGCTGGACGGCGGCGGTGCTGTTCGTGCTCGCCATCGCCACAGACGGCGTGGACGGCGCGATCGCCCGCCGCAACAACCTGGTCACCGACCTCGGCAAGCTGCTCGACCCGATCGCCGACAAGGTGCTGACCGGCGGAGCGCTGGTGTCGCTGTCGATCCTTAACGAGCTGCCCTGGTGGGTCACCATCGTCATCCTCGTGCGCGAGATCGGAATCACCGTCTACCGGTTCGTGGTCATCCGGCAGGGTGTCATCGCGGCGTCCCGCGGCGGGAAGATCAAGACCATCGTGCAGTCGGTGGCCATCTCGTTCGCGCTGTTCCCGCTGTGGACGATCTTCGGCGACTGGATCTTCTGGGTGAACGGCATCCTGATGACCGCCGCCGTGATCCTGACCGTCGTGACCGGCTTCGACTATCTCTGGCAGGCCTACCGCGGCCGGAGGGCCAAACGTGCCGGGGCCTGACGACGTCGCCGCCGCCGACCTCACCTTCCGGGTGGTGCGCACGCTCATCGAGCGCCGCCAGACGATCGCCGTCGCGGAGTCGCTGACCGGGGGCGGGCTCGCGGCAGAGCTGACCCGCGTCCCCGGGGCATCGGCGGTCGTGCTCGGCGCGGCGGTCGTGTACGCGACCGAGCTCAAGCACACGCTGCTCGGGGTGGACGCCGACCTCCTGCTGCGGGAGGGGCCGGTCGACCCGGAGGTCGCGCGCCAGCTCGCCGCTGGGGTGCGTGACCGGCTCGCCGTCGACGGGCGCCCCGCCGACCTCGGCGTCTCGACCACCGGTGTGGCCGGCCCCGACGCGCAGGGCGGCCGCCCGGTGGGCATGGTCTACGTCGGTGTGGCGTCGGCTGCGGGTGTCCGTTCCGTCGAGCTGAGGCTCGCGGGGGACCGCCAGTCGATCCGCTCGCAGACGATCGCGCGGGCGGTGCGCGAACTGGCCGTGGAGCTCGGGATCGCGGAGCGCTGACACCTCTTCGGGGGTGCTTCCGGACTCCGCCACAGCCCAGGGAATAGCTGGTGTTTCCGTCTGGTTACAACTCCTTGCATTCACAACGAAAGCCCAGTCGTCGCGGATATCGTGACTGACATGGATGCGGTACAGTTGGCATCCATTCGATACGTCGGCAGGGTAGAAGAAGGAGGCTCCGAAATGATTCTTGTACGTCAGGAAATCGGCGACGTGCTCAGGGACTTCCGCCTGCAGAAGGGCCGCACCCTCCGCCAGGTCGCGAGCAAGGCGAGTGTCGCCCTCGGCTACCTCAGCGAGGTCGAGCGCGGTCAGAAGGAGGCGTCGAGCGAGATCCTCGCCTCGGTGGCCGACGCTCTGGAGACCCCGGTCTCCGTCATCATGCGCGAGGTCGGCGACCGCATCGCGGTGCTCGAAGGCCTCGAGCCGGTCATCCCCGACACCATCCCCGACGACTTCGTCTCCGCCATGGACGCGAACCTCGTCTCCCGCTGAACATCCACGACATTCCGTGAGGGCGCCCCGCACGATGCGGGGCGTCCCCTCGTTTAAGGTGAACCCATGAAGTTGAGCGAGTTCCAGCGCGCCGTCACCGACGAGTTCGGCTCCGGCTACGGGCAGGCGCTGCTGACCGACCTCGTGCTCGGCGAGCTCGGCGGACGCACGGCGCAGGAGGCGCTGAACGCCGGCATCCCGGCGCGGGAGGTGTGGCTCGCGCTGTGCCGCGAGACCGGCGTGCCCCAGTCGCACTGGTACGGCGCGGGAATGCCCGCCCCGAAACGCTGACGACACGCCGGTGAGCGCGCTCGAAGATATGTTCGGAACTGACTAGACTCCTGCACAGGCAGCAATCGAAAACGAGTTGTCCACGGATCCGTCGATCGACACCCGGAGTGTCGGCGGTCGGCCATACAGTCGAACTCGTCAGCGAAGCCCACGAAGGAGAACCGCAATGCCATCACCCGCAGACCGCGAGAAGGCGCTCGAGACCGCGCTCGCCCAGATCGACCGTCAGTTCGGCAAGGGCTCGGTCATGCGACTGGGCAGCGACGAGCGCGCCCCCGTCGAGGTCGTCCCCACCGGGTCGATCGCTCTGGATGTCGCCCTCGGCATCGGGGGTCTGCCCCGTGGCCGCATCGTCGAGATCTACGGTCCGGAGTCCTCCGGTAAGACCACGCTGACCCTGCACGCCATCGCCAACGCCCAGCGGGCCGGCGGCATCGCGGCCTTCATCGACGCCGAGCACGCGCTCGACCCGGAGTACGCCCGCAAGCTCGGCGTCGACATCGACGCCCTCCTCGTCTCCCAGCCCGACACGGGTGAGCAGGCGCTCGAGATCGCCGACATGCTCGTGCGCTCCGGCTCCATCGACCTGATCGTGATCGACTCCGTGGCCGCGCTCGTGCCGCGGGCCGAGATCGAGGGTGAGATGGGTGACTCCCACGTCGGTCTCCAGGCACGCCTCATGTCGCAGGCGCTCCGCAAGCTCACCGGTGGGCTCAACCAGACGAACACCACGATGATCTTCATCAACCAGCTGCGCGAGAAGATCGGCGTCTTCTTCGGAAGCCCCGAGACCACCGCCGGTGGTAAGGCGCTCAAGTTCTACGCGTCGGTGCGACTCGACATCCGCCGCATCGAGACCCTGAAGGACGGCACCGAGGCGGTCGGAAACCGCACCCGCGTCAAGGTCGTCAAGAACAAGATGGCGCCGCCCTTCAAGCAGGCGGAGTTCGACATCCTCTACGGCGTCGGCATCTCGCGCGAGGGCAGCCTCCTCGACTTCGGCGTGGAGCACGGCATCGTCAAGAAGTCGGGCGCCTGGTACACGTACGAGGGCGACCAGCTCGGCCAGGGCAAGGAGAACTCGCGCAACTTCCTCATCGCGAACGCCGACGTCGCCGCGGAGATCGAGCACAAGATCCTCATCAAGCTCGGTGTCATCGCGGATCCCAACGCGGCCGCGGCGCCGGCGGCGGCGGACAACGTCGACTCGCTGGAGAAGAAGCTGCAGGCTCGTAAGGGGGCGTGAGCGCGGGCTCGGCGTGAGCCGGGCGGCGCGCACGGCGGCACTGGCATCAGCGGGAGAAGAATGAGGAGGGGGCTGTTGTGGTCGTGAGGTTTCCTTCTGAATCCCAGGGTGCGGGGGCCGAGGGGTCTGACCATGTGGCTCCGGTGACGCCGTTGCGTCGCGCAGCCGGATCGGCATCGGCAAAGCGGGAGCGTGTGCCGGGCGTGGTGCGGCCTGTGGCGGCGCTTCCGGGAGCACAGGAGCCGACGGCCCCGGATTCCGGCGACGCGTCCGAGCGGTGGAACAACACGTGGGCGGCTGAGCCTGTGCGGCGTTCCCGGGCAGTCGACGCGACCGCTGCGCCCGTCGCGACCGATTCGCCCCACTCGGCCGCTTCGCGCGACGCCGGCATGGCGCCCGCGGACGACGAGGAGAGCGAGCGGTTGGCGCGGAAGGCGTCGGGGGTCACGATCCGGCAGCTCGCTCGACGGGGGATGTCGCGGTGGGAGCTGGAGCAGTTGCTCACCAAGCGGGAGATCGCTCCGGAGGTGTTCGGTCCCGAGCTCGATCGGCTCGCGGCGATGGGCGTGATCGACGACGCGTCGCTCGCGGCGTCGCTGGCATTCACGCAGCACAGCCGGAAGGGGCTGGGGCGATCGGCGATCGAACTCGACCTGAAGCGGCGCCACATCGCTCCCGAGCTGATCGAGGAGGCGCTCGCCGACATCGCGGACGAGGACGAGGTGGAGCGGGCGACCGAGCTGGCCGTCAAGCGGATCGGGCAGCTCTCGTCGTACGACGACGACACCGCGCGACGGCGGCTGCACGCGTTCCTCGCGCGCAAGGGCTACGACTCCTCCGTGGTCCGGCAGGCGATGGACGCGGCGTTCGCCACGCGTGGGCGTCGCTGCGGAGTGCGATTCCAGTAGGCGCGAACGGGGGTCGGGCGGTCGTTCGATTCCGGTCCCGGTCGAACGTAGAATCGTACGCATCATGAGCACCATCGAGTCGAGCACCGTCGAGTTGAGCACCGCCGAGCACTCCCGCGTCTTCGAGCCGTCGCCGGCCGCCCTCAGCGAGGACGGCCGTCCGCGGACGTACGAGGTGCGCACCTTCGGCTGCCAGATGAACGTGCACGACTCCGAGCGGCTCAGCGGCTCGCTGGAGGCCGCTGGCTACGTCCCGGCCGACGGCGCCGAGGCGGACATCGTCGTGATCAACACGTGCGCGGTCCGCGAGAACGCCGACAACAAGCTCTACGGCAACCTCGGCCACCTCGCCGGCGTCAAGCGCCGTCACGCGGGGATGCAGATCGCCGTGGGCGGCTGTCTCGCCCAGAAGGACAAGAACGTCATCCTCGAGAAGGCGCCCTGGGTCGACGTCGTCTTCGGCACGCACAACATGGGCTCGCTGCCCGGCCTGCTCGAACGCGCGCGCCACAACGACGCAGCCGAGATCGAGATCCTGGAGTCGCTGGAGACGTTCCCGTCCACGCTGCCCACCAAGCGCGACTCCTCGTATTCGGGCTGGGTGTCCATCTCGGTCGGCTGCAACAACACCTGCACCTTCTGCATCGTGCCGTCGCTGCGCGGCAAGGAGAAGGACCGCCGGCCCGGCGACATCCTCGCCGAGATCGGCACGCTGGTCGAGGACGGCGCCATCGAGGTCACGCTGCTCGGCCAGAACGTCAACTCCTACGGCGTCGAGTTCGGCGACCGCCAGGCGTTCAGCAAGCTGCTGCGCGCGGCGGGGGAGATCGCGGGTCTGGAGCGCATCCGCTTCACCAGCCCGCACCCGGCCGCGTTCACGGACGACGTCATCGACGCGATGGCGGAGACGCCGAACGTCATGCCGCAGCTCCATATGCCGCTCCAGTCCGGCTCGGACCGCATCCTCAAGTCGATGCGCCGCTCGTACCGGTCGGAGAAGTTCCTCGGCATCCTCGACCGCGTGCGCGCCAAGCTGCCGGACGCGGCGATCAGCACGGACATCATCGTGGGCTTCCCGGGCGAGACCGAGGAGGACTTCCTGGAGACGATGCGCGTGGTCGAGGCGGCGCGCTTCGCCTCGGCGTTCACGTTCCAGTACTCGATCCGCCCGGGGACCCCGGCGGCCGACATGGCCGACCAGATTCCGAAGGAGGTCGTGCAGGAGCGCTACGACCGCCTGATCGCCCTGCAGGAGCGCATCTCCCTGGAGGAGAACGAGCGCCTGATCGGACGCGAGGTCGAGCTGCTGGTGGCCAACGGCGAGGGACGCAAGGACGCCGACACGCACCGCCTGAGCGGCCGGGCGCGCGACAGCCGCCTCGTGCACTTCGAGCTGCCGGAGGGTTCGGACGTCCCGCGCCCCGGCGACGTGGTCACCGTGCGGATCACGCAGGCCGCGCCGCACTACCTGATCGCGGACAGCGCCGACGGCGCTCCCCTCGCCATCCGTCGCACCCGTGCGGGCGACGCGTGGGACCGCGCGGAGGCCGAGTCGTGCGCGGTGCCGTCCCACGGCGACGGCGCGCAGGCGGCCGGCCGGGTATCGCTCGGCCTGCCCACGCTGCGCCCGCGCGACCCGCTGACCTCCCCGGGTGTCGGCACGATGCCGATCTACGACCCGTCGGACGGCCAGCGCTGAGCGCGCCGGCCCTCCATCGTCGCCATCGTCGGCGCCACCGGCACCGGCAAGACCGAGCTCTCGCTCGCCCTCGCGGAGGCACTCCGCGAGCAGGGCCGCGCCGCCGAGGTCGTCAACGCGGACGCGATGCAGTTCTACCGGGGCATGGACATCGGCACCGCGAAGCTCCCGCCGGCCGAGTGGCGCGGTGTGCCGCACCACCTGTTCGACGTCCTCGACGTGACCGAGGAGGCGACCGTCGCGCGCTACCAGCCGGAGGCGCGGCGGGTGATCGAGGAGATCCTCGGGCGCGGGGCGACGCCCATCCTCGTCGGCGGGTCCGGGCTGTACGTGTCCAGCGTGATCTTCGACTTCCGGTTCCCGGGGACCGACCCCGAGCTCCGGGCGCGGCTGGAGGCCGAACTCGCGGCGCAGGGGCCGGGGATGCTGTTCCGGCGGCTGGTCGAGGTCGATCCGGAGGCGGCGCAGCGCATCGGGTCGTCCAACGGGCGGAGGATCGTCCGCGCGCTGGAGGTCGCCGAGCTCACCGGGCAGTCCGTCAGCGGCGCGCTCCCGGACGAGCCGCAGTTTTGGCGGCCGACCGTCGTGCTCGGGCTCGCGGCGCCACGCGAGGAGCTCGTCCTCCGGCTGGACGCGCGGGTCGAGAGGATGTGGCGCGACGGGCTCACCGACGAGGTGCGGCGGCTGATCCCGCTCGGCCTGGAGGACGGGGTGACCGCCCGCCGCGCGATCGGCTACGCCCAGGCGCTCGCGGAGGTGAAGGGCGAGCTGACCCGCGCGGAGGCCGTCGCGGCGACGCAGCAGCTCACCCGGCGGTACGCGCGCAGGCAGGTGAGCTGGTTCAAGCGCTATGCCGGCATCCACTGGCTGGGCTACGACGATCCCGACCTGACCGCCGCCGCCTTGGACGCGCTCGGCCGATAGGCTGGTGCGATGGCGACGCTCCACTTCACCAAGGGTCAGGGGACCGGCAACGACTTCGTGCTCTATTCCGACCCGGACGGGCGCCAGCCGCTGACGCCGCAGCAGATCGCCGCGATCTGCGACCGGCACTTCGGGATCGGCGCGGACGGCGTGATCCGCGCCGTCCGTTCCACGCACCTGCCGGAGGGCGCCGAGGCGCTTGCGGAGGACGACGGCGCCGAGTGGTTCATGGACTACTACAACGCCGACGGCTCCATCGCCGAGATGTGCGGCAACGGCATCCGGGTGTACGTGCGCTACCTGCTGGCGTCCGGGCTGGCCGAGCTCGCCGACGGCGACACCCTCCCGATCGGCACCCGCTCCGGCGTGCGCGACGTGCAGCGCAACCTCACCGGGTTCCAGGTCGACCTCGGCCGGTGGAGCCTCGACGGCGGCGAGCCGCTGGTGCGCGCCAAGGAGCTGCCGGTCGCGCGTCCCGGTCTCGGCATCGACATGGGCAACCCGCACGTGGTCGTCGCGGTCGCGGACGAGTCCGAGCTGGAGGCCGCCGACCTCACCTACATCCCGCACATCGAGCCGGAGCCCGAGGACGGCGCCAACGTCGAGTTCGTCGTGCCGCAGGAGCCGCTGGTGCGCGACGGTGTCGGCCGCATCCGGATGCGCGTGCACGAGCGGGGGAGCGGCGAGACGCTCTCCTGCGGCACCGGCGCGGCCGCGGCGGCGCTGGCCGTCCGGCACTGGGCCGGTTCGGGCGCGCCCGACCAGTGGCGCGTGGAGGTGCCGGGCGGCACGGTCGGCGTGCGGATGTTCCCGACCGAGGACGGTGAGCACGTCGCGCTCTCCGGCCCGGCCGAGCTGGTCTACACCGGCACCCTCGAGCTCGCCTGAGCCTTCAGGAGGCGGCGGGCTTGCGGGTGCGGAGGACGCGGTAGCCCTTGGAGATGGCGGCGCGGGTCGTCGTCAGCTCGGGCATGGTCGCCTGGATCCAGCGCTGCAGCGAGTCGCTGCCGAGGTTGCGCTGCACGACCAGCCACGCGTCCGAGCCCGGCTCCAGCCGCGGCAGCCAGCGCAGCAGGATGTCGTGGAGCTCGTTCTTGCCGACCCGGATGGGCGGGTTGGACCAGATCGTGGTGAATTCCAGCGACTCGGGAACATCATCCGGCGTCACGGGGTTAACATTTGTGAGACCGAGCTTCTGCGCATTCCGGCGCACCACGTCCAGCGCTCGGGTGTTGACGTCGACCGCCCAGACGGTCGCATGAGGGGATTCGAGAGCAAGTGTGAGAGCCAGAGGCCCCCAGCCGCAGCCGAGGTCGAGGAACTGACCTCCGGGCGGCGCGGAGGGGACATGGTCGAGGAGCACTCGCGTACCCATATCGATGCGCTCGGGGCTGAAGATCCCGTTCGCCGTCACCAGTTCGTACGTCTGGCCCGCCAGGCGTGCGGTGAACGGCCGCAGGTTCAATTCGCTCTCGGGAGCGGGTGAGAAGTAGTGATCTCCGCTGGCCATATAGAGGACCGTACAGGACGCGGACCATCAGACAAACACGGCAGAACAGACAGACTAGGGTGTACCCCACCTGGATCAGGGGACAGTGAATGACCGAACGAACAGATTTCGAAGAGCAGACCGCGGAAGTGACCGCCGGACACACCGTCGACGACGTCGTCGCGCGCGTGCTCGCCACCCAGCAGAACCGCGCCACCGTGACGCTGTTCGGCTCCGGAGCGCAGGCGCTCCAGTCGAGCGACGCCGACGGCGACGGCCACGACGGCGAGCAGTACGAGCGCGAGGAGCGTGCGGCGCTCCGCCGCGTGTCCGGCCTCTCGACCGAGCTCGAGGACGTCACCGAGGTCGAGTACCGGCAGCTCCGCCTCGAGAACGTCGTGCTCATCGGCGTGTACTCGCAGGGCTCGCTCCAGGACGCCGAGAACTCGCTCCGCGAGCTCGCCGCCCTCGCCGAGACCGCCGGCGCCGCCGTGCTCGACGGCCTCCTGCAGCGGCGGCCGCACCCCGACCCCAGCACGTACCTCGGCCGCGGCAAGGCGGAGGAGCTGGCCGGGGTCGTGCGCGCCCTCGGCGCGGACACCGTCATCGCCGACACCGAGCTCGCGCCCAGCCAGCGTCGCGCGCTGGAGGACGTGGTGAAGGTGAAGGTGATCGACCGCACGGCCGTCATCCTCGACATCTTCAGCCAGCACGCCAAGAGCCGCGAGGGCAAGGCGCAGGTCGAGCTCGCGCAGCTCGAGTACCTGCTCCCGCGCCTGCGCGGCTGGGGCGAGTCGATGTCCCGCCAGGCCGGTGGCCAGGTGGGCGGCGCGGGAGCCGGCATGGGCTCGCGCGGACCCGGTGAGACGAAGATCGAGCTCGACCGGCGGCGCATCCACTCGCGCATGGCGAAGCTGCGCAAGCAGATCGCCGGCTTCAAGCCGGCCCGAGAGGCGAAGCGGGCGAACCGCAACCGCAACGCGGTGCCGTCCGTCGCCATCGCCGGGTACACGAACGCGGGCAAGTCCAGCCTCCTCAACCGGGTGACCAAGGCGGGTGTGCTCGTCGAGAACGCCCTGTTCGCGACGCTGGACGCGACCGTGCGCCGCTCGGTGACCGCCGACGGCCGGCTCTACACGCTGGCCGACACGGTCGGCTTCGTGCGCAACCTGCCGCACCAGCTGGTGGAGGCGTTCCGCTCGACGCTGGAGGAGGTCGCCGACTCCGACGTCATCCTGCACGTGGTCGACGGCTCGCACCCCGACCCGGCGTCGCAGCTCGCGACGGTCCGCGACGTGATCGGCGAGGTCGGTGCGCGGGACATCCCGGAGATCGTGGTGTTCAACAAGGCCGACCTCATCCCGGCCGACGACCGGCTCGTCCTGCGCGGTCTGGAGCCGGGCGCGATCTTCGCGTCCGCGCGCACCGGGGAGGGCATCGACGAGGTGCTCGCCGCGATCGCGCGGCTGCTGCCGGACCCGTCCGTCGAGGTGGAGCTGGTCGTCCCGTACGACCGCGGGGACCTGGTGTCGGCGCTGCACGAGCGCGGCCGGGTGCTGTCGACCGAGTATGTCGAGGACGGCACGCGGGTGCGGGCACGGATCATGCCGGAGTACCAGTCCGTGTTCGAGCCGTTCGCCGTCTAGAGCGCGCGAGCACCGGTGAAGGAGGCCGGGCGGAACCACTGTGTCACTAGATGACGGAGCGGCTTCCGCCCGGCCTTCGTCGTTGTTACTGTGCCTACACAACCGAAGCGGGCGACCGCTGACGTGGTGCGACAGCCGAGCCCGGCACCCGCCCGCCCCTCCCATTCGACGTTTCCCGACGTCGATCGGAGGAGCCCGCCTGTGACGCTGATCGACACCCGAGGAATCATGGACTGTACCGACGCGCGGTTCTCGTTCGAGCTGTATCCGCCGCGCAACGAACGCGCCGCGGCCGCGCTGCCCGCGACGATCGACCGCCTCGCCGCCGCCGGTCCCGACTTCATCTCGGTGACCTACGGAGCGAACGGTTCGTCGCGCTCGTCGTCGCTGGAGGTGCTGCGCTACATCCTGGAGCAGACCGACGTCAGCCCGATGGCGCACCTGACCTGCGTCGGGTCGACGCACTCCGAGGCGAACCGGCTGATCCGGGAGTTCCTGGACGCCGGCATCCGGCGCTTCCTGGCCGTGCGCGGCGACCCGCCCGCGGGCCTCGCGCCGGGAGACGACGGCCTGGGCGACATCAAGAGCTCCGCGGAGCTCGTGCAGCTCATCCACCGGGTGCAGGCCGAGCGCGTCCCGTACGATGCGCTCCCCGTGCCGGGGCTGCGGGCGCAGGCCGTGCTCTCGCACCGCGAGCACGTGCAGATCGCGGTCGCGGCGTTCCCGCACGGGCATCCGTCCCGGACCGTGTCGCAGGACATCGACGCGCTGCTCGCCAAGCAGGCGGCCGGTGCCAACCTCGGGATCACCCAGCTCTTCTTCCACGCGGAGGACTACCTCTCGTTCGCGCAGAAGGCGAAGGACGCGGGCGTGACCTTCCCCATCCTCCCCGGCATCATGCCGGTCACCTCGCCCGCGCGCCTGGCACGGATGCTGGAGCTCAGTGGCGAGGACCTCCCGAGCGACCTCGCCATCCAGCTGGAGGTCGAGCCCGACGAGGAGGGCAGGCGCGAGCTCGGCATCGAGTGGACCGCGCGCCTGGCGCAGCGGCTGCTCGACGGCGGCGCCCCCGGCATCCACCTCTACACGTTCAACCAGCACTCCGCCGTCCTCTCGGTCCTCGAGAGGGTCGGCCTTCTGGACCCGACCTCATCCACCACCTCCACCCCCTCGCAGAAAGCAGGCGACCCCGCATGACCGACACCACCACCCGTACCGCCTTCCCGGTGGGCACCATCATCGGCTACCCGCGCATCGGCCGGCGCCGTGAGCTCAAGAAGGCCGTCGAGGCGTTCTGGGCCGGGCAGACCACGGCAGAGGAGCTGGAGGCCACGGCCGCCGCGCTGCGCGCAACCACCCGGGAGCGGCTCGCCGCGCTCGGCCTCGGCCGCGACGACGCCGCGATCCCGGAGAGCTTCAGCTTCTACGACCAGGTGCTCGACGCGGCGGTGACCGTCGGCGCGATCCCGTCCCGGTTCGCGGACCTCGCCGCGGCGGACGGCTCGGTCGACCTGGCCGGCTACTTCACGATCGCCCGCGGCGAGGGCGACAAGGCCCCGCTGGAGATGACCAAGTGGTTCGACTCCAACTACCACTACCTCGTGCCGGAGCTCGGCCCGGAGACGGCCTTCCGGCTCGCGTCCGACCGCATCGTGCGTCAGTTCGAGGAGGCGCGCGCCGCCGGGTTCGTCACCCGTCCGGTGATCGTGGGCCCCGTCACCTTCCTGCTGCTGAGCAAGGCGAGTGACGAGGCGCCGGAGGGCTTCCGTCCGCTGTCGCGCCTCGCCGACCTCCTGCCGGTCTACCGCGAGCTGCTGGCCCGCCTGGCCGCCGCCGGCGCGCCGTGGGTGCAGCTGGACGAGCCTGCGCTCGTCTCGGAGAGCATCGAGGAGCCGCGCACCGAGGTGCTGGAGGCGGTCCGTGCCGCCTACGCCGAGCTGGGCGGCGCGGCCGAGCGGCCGGCGATCTTCGTGGCGGCGCCGTACGGCAGCCTGGACGACGCCCTCCCCGTGCTCGCCGCGTCGCCGGTGGAGGCCATCTCCCTCGACCTGGTGCGGGGCAGCATCCCGGCCGGGCTCGACGCCGCCACCCGCACCGCGCTGGCCGGCAAAACCCTCGTCGGCGGCGTGATCGACGGCCACAACATCTGGCGCGGCGACCTGGAGGCGGCCTTCGGGACGCTGACCGAGCTGCTCTCGCTGAGCCCGGACGTCGCGGTGTCGACCTCCACCTCACTGCAGCACGTCCCGCACGACGTGGACGACGAGCCGGACCTCGACGCGCGTCTGAAGTCGTGGCTCGCGTTCGCCGACCAGAAGGTCGGGCAGGTCGCCGTGCTGGCGCGCGGCATCGTGGACGGCCACGAGGCCGTGCAGGACGAGCTCACCGCGGCGACGGCGGCGCTCGCCGACCGTGCCTCCGCTCCGGGCGTGCGGGTCGAGGCCGTGCGATCGCGGGAGGCCGCGCTGACCCGGGCGGACTTCCGCCGCGGCGAGTACAACGCGCGGCAGGCCGCCCAGGACGAGGCGCTGCACCTGCCGTTCCTGCCGACCACCACGATCGGGTCGTTCCCGCAGACGGCGGACATCCGGCGCTCCCGCGCCCAGCTCGTCGCGGGGGTTATCGACGAGACAGAGTACCTCGGCCGCATGCAGGCCGAGATCAAGCGCGTCGTCGACCTCCAGGAGGAGATCGGCCTCGACGTCATCGTGCACGGCGAGCCGGAGCGCAACGACATGGTGCAGTACTTCGCCGAGAACCTGGACGGGTTCGCGGTCACCCGCAACGGCTGGGTGCAGTCGTACGGGTCGCGCTGCACGCGCCCGTCGATCCTGTGGGGCGACGTGTCGCGGCCGAAGCCGATCACGGTGGACTGGTCGACGTACACCCAGACGCTGACCGAGAAGCCGGTCAAGGGCATGCTGACCGGACCGGTGACGATCCTCGCGTGGTCGTTCGTCCGCGACGACCAGCCGCTCGGTGAGACCGCACGGCAGGTGGCCCTCGCGCTGCGCGACGAGATCGCGGACCTGGAGGCCGCGGGCATCCGCGTCGTGCAGGTGGACGAGCCGGCGCTGCGCGAGCTGCTGCCGCTCAAGCGCGCCGACCAGGCCGCCTACCTGGACTGGTCGGTCGGCTCGTTCCGGCTCGCGACCTCCGGGGTGGCGGACGCGACGCAGATCCACACCCATCTCTGCTACTCGGAGTTCGGCGTGGTCATCGACGCGATCCGCAACCTCGACGCGGACGTGACCAGCATCGAGGCGGCGCGCAGCCGGATGGAGGTCGTCCACGACATCCAGCGCTCCGGCTTCGAGCACGGCATCGGCCCGGGCGTCTACGACATCCACTCGCCGCGCGTGCCGTCGGTCGCCGAGGTCACCGAGCTGCTGGAGACGGCGCTCAGCGCGATCCCGGGCCGTCAGCTCTGGGTGAACCCGGACTGCGGGCTCAAGACCCGCGGGTACGACGAGACGGTGGCGTCGCTGCGCAACATCCTCGCGGCGACGCGCGACGTGCGGGAGCGCGTGGGCGTGACGGCCTGATCGCTCCTGGCGGCGAGGCCGCGCTGTCCCGTTCCGCTGTGCGCGGACGGGGAGCGCGGCCTCCGCCGGTTCGGGGAAGATGAGCGCATGCGCATTCCGGACGACGAGTTCGAGCGGCTGGTGGACGACGTCTTCGACGGCCTGCCGGACGACATGGTGCGGCCGCTGGAGAACGTGGCGATCATCATCCAGGACCAGCCGCCGGGCGCGCGGCCGCGGCTGTACGGGCTGTACACCGGGCATCCGCTCACGCGGCGCGGGGTCTACGGGTTCGGCGAGCTGCCGGACCGGATCACGCTGTTCCGCAACAACCTCGAGGCGAGCTGCGAGACCGTCGAGCAGCTTCGCGAGCGGGTGCGTGTCACGCTCGTCCACGAGATCGGGCACTACTTCGGGCTGGACGACGCCCGCCTCCAGGAGCTCGGCTGGGCCTGACCGCGCCGCGATTCGTGCCGAATGTCGACTCTGGCCGCCATTATTGCGACATTCGGCACGAATCGGGGGTGGGTCAGACGGCGCGGAGGACGGCGACGACCTTGCCGAGGATGGTCGAGTAGTCGCCCAGGATCGGCTCGAAGTTCGAGTTGCGGGGGAGCAGCCAGGTGTGGCCGTCGCGCTGGCGGAACACCTTGACCGTGGCCTCCTCGTCGAGCATGGCCGCCACGATGTCGCCGTTCTCCGCGGTGTTCTGCGCGCGGACGACCACCCAGTCGCCGTCGCAGATGGCCGCGTCGATCATGGACTCGCCGACCACCTTGAGCATGAAGAGCTCGCCGTTGCCCACGAGCTGGCGGGGGAGCGGGAAGACCTCCTCCACCTGCTGCTCGGCCGTGATCGGGACGCCCGCGGCGATGCGGCCGACGAGCGGGACCATCGCGGCGTCGCCGACCGGGGTCTGGCTCTCGAAGTCGGGGGTGCTCGACGGGACGTCGATGAGGATCTCCAGCGCGCGCGGCCGGTTCGGGTCGCGGCGCAGGTAGCCGCTCAGCTCCAGCTGGTTGAGCTGGTGGGTGACGGACGAGAGGCTGGACAGACCGACGGCGTCGCCGATCTCGCGCATGCTCGGCGGGTAGCCCCGCGTGCTCACGGAACGCTGGATCACGTCGAGGATGGCGAGCTGCTTCTCGCTGAGGTTCTTGCGGCGCCGCGTGCGCGGAGCCTGGTTCTCGTTCGACACGCTCGTCCCTTCGTGACCGTCGCCGTCACCCGGAGGAACCGAATGTCGGTGGTGCCTGGTTGTCTTACGTCCAGACAATCGAAACTGTATCCACAGTACGGCTGCCCGACAAACATGTGTTCGAGTGTGTCTCGAAATACATGCCAGTTTTTTCGGCCGGACGAGGATTGCGGTCTCGAACATTCGAAGATATATTCGGAACAGAGCTTCGACCGGAGCCTTTGGAGGTCACGACATGAGCGCAGTGGTTATGCACAACGTTGGGATGAACAGCGTTGGGGCGAGTGACGCGCAGGCGGCCGGACGTGTTCGGCTGCGGCTCACGCGCCGTGGGCGTGCCGTGCTGACCATGCTCGTGGCGCTGCCGATCGTGATCGGGGCGATGGTGTTCGCGCTCAACGGCGGAGGTGCGGCGGCTACGGGGGAGCAGGCGCACGTGACCTTCCACTACGTGACGGTGCAGTCGGGGGACTCGCTGTGGTCGGTGGCGTCGCGGATCGCGCCGAACGCCGACCCGCGCGATGTGATCGCGGATCTAGTGAACCTGAATGGGCTGTCGTCGGCGGTGGTGACGCCGGGGCAGCAGCTGGCGATTCCGACGCAGTACGACGGGAAGTAAGGGGCAGCGTCGCCGCCACCTGGCCCACCGCATGAAGGAGAAATCGCGCGACACGCTGCTGAATCTCCTGTGGTTGGGGGTTCGGCAGGAGATTTGGGCGCGTTTTCCTTTTTACGGGAGGCGCTCGGCGGGGGTGCAGCGGGGCGTCACACGGCGGGAGCGTTCAGTGTGGCTGGTTAGCATTGAGGGGTGACCTCTCTCTCCGATCTTCCGATCCGTGATGACCTGCGCGGTCGCACCCCGTACGGGGCGCCGCAGAAGGTCGTGCCCGTCGCGTTGAACGTGAACGAGAACACGCATCCGGTTCCGGAGGACGTCGCCGCGGACATCGTCGCGCGGGTCGCGGTCGCCGTGACGGGGGTGAACCGCTACCCGGATCGCGAATTCACCGAGTTGCGGGAGGCGTTCGCTCGCTACCTCGGGCACGGGCTGACGGCAGCGCAGGTCTGGGCCGCCAACGGGTCCAACGAAGTGCTGCAGCACATCCTTCAGGCGTTCGGCGGCCCGGGGCGCAGCCTCCTCGGGTTCGCACCCACCTACTCCATGTATCCGCTGCTGGCGTCCGGCACCGGGACGAGCTGGATCGCGGCCGGGCGCGACGCCGACTTCGAGCTGTCGGCGGAGACCGCGGCGGCGGCCGTGCGGGAGCACGATCCGGACATCGTCATCCTCTGCTCGCCGAACAACCCGACCGGGACACCTCTCTCGCTCGACACGATCGAGGCTGTCTACGCTGCGGCGCGCGGCATCGTGATCGTGGACGAGGCGTACGCCGAGTTCATGCCGGAGGGCGAGCCGTCAGCGCTCACATTGCTTCCGGGACGCGAGCGGCTGCTCGTCTCCCGCACGATGAGCAAGGCGTTCGCGTTCGCGGGGGCGCGCGTCGGCTACCTGGCCGCCGACCCCGCTGTGGTCGACGCGCTTCGGCTGGTGCGGCTCCCGTACCACCTCTCCGCGATCACGCAGGCCGCCGCCCTCGGGGCGCTCGCGCACTCGGACGAGATGCTCGCGATGGTGGGCGAGATCCGCGCGCAGCGTGACCGGCTCGTGGTGGAGCTGGCCGGGCTCGGCTACCTCCCGCACCGCAGCGGCAGCAACTTCGTGCTGTTCGGCGGCGTGGACGACCCGCAGGCGGTGTTCGAGGCGCTGCTGGAGCGCGGGGTGCTCATCCGCGACGTCGGCATCCCGAACCACCTGCGGGTCACCGCCGGCACCGAGACCGAGACGACCGCGTTCCTGGAGGCGCTGCGCGCGCTCGGCCGCCCCTCCGGAGCCGTGGCAGCCTCCGCCCAGTCGGTAAGCTCGCAGTCATGACGAATCGGACCGCCCAGCTTCAGCGCGCGACCAGCGAGTCGAGCATCGAGCTCAGCCTCGACCTCGACGGCACCGGGGCGTCCGACATCCACACGTCGGTCCCGTTCTACGACCACCTGCTGACCGCGTTCGCCAAGCACTCGCTCACCGACCTGACGGTGCGGGCGAGCGGCGACACCGACATCGACGTGCACCACACCGTGGAGGACGTCGCGATCGTTCTCGGCCAGGCGATCAAGAAGGCGCTCGGCGACAAGGACGGCATCTCCCGTTACGGCGACGCGCTCGTCCCGCTCGACGAGGCGCTCGTGCAGGCGGTGGTCGACATCTCCGGACGTCCCTACCTCGTGCACGGCGGCGAGCCGGCCGGGTTCGAGTTCCACCTGATCGGCGGGCACTTCACCGGGTCGATGGTGCGGCACGTCTTCGAGGCGATCGCGTTCAACGCCGGGCTGACCGTGCACGTCACGGTGGTCGGCGGCCGAGACCCGCACCACATCGCGGAGGCCGAGTTCAAGGCGTTCGCGCGCGCGTTCCGGCAGGCGAAGGCGCTCGACCCGCTGGTGTCCGGCATCCCGTCGACCAAGGGCGCGCTGTGAGCGCACCGGACGTCGTGGTCTTCGACTACGGGACAGGCAACGTCCACTCCGCGGTCAAGGCGCTGGAGGCCGCGGGGGCGAACGTCGAGCTCACCGGCAACCGCCGGCGCGCGCAGGAGGCGGACGGCCTGTTCGTCCCCGGCGTGGGCGCGTTCGCCGCGGTCGCGGACGCGTTGCGCCGCTCGCACGGGGACGAGGTCATCGACCGCAGGCTCGCGGGCGGCCGGCCGGTGATCGGCGTCTGCGTCGGCATGCAGGTGCTGTTCGAGCGCAGCGTCGAGCACGGCACCGAAGCCGAGGGGCTGGGCGAGTGGCCGGGCACGGTGGACCTGCTCCGCGCGGACGTCGTCCCCCACATGGGCTGGAACACCGTCGAGGCGCCGGAGGACTCCGTGCTGTTCGACGGCATCCGCGACGAGCGCTTCTACTTCGTCCACTCGTACGCCGCGCAGGACTGGACGCTGGAGGCGACCGGGCCGTTCGCGCAGCCGCGGGTGACCTGGGCCGAGCACGGCTCGCGCTTCGTTGCCGCGGTGGAGAACGGTCCGCTCAGCGCGACCCAGTTCCACCCGGAGAAATCCGGCGAGGCCGGGCTGAGACTCCTGCGCAACTGGATCGGCTCGCTCTAGCGACGATCCCTGTCCGCGACGCGGACCCGAACGACCCCGACAGAGGAAACACACGACATGAGCGAACTCACGAACACGCCCAAGCTGGTCCTGCTGCCCGCCGTCGACGTCGCCGACGGCAAGGCCGTGCGGCTGACGCAGGGCGAGGCCGGCAGCGAGACCAGCTACGGCGACCCGGTCGACGCGGCCGCCGAATGGGTGGACGCCGGTGCCGAGTGGATCCACCTTGTCGACCTGGACGCCGCGTTCGGCCGGGGCGACAACCGCGACCTCCTGAAGAAGGTCATCCACCAGACCAAGGGCGTCAACATCGAGCTCTCGGGCGGCATCCGCGACGACGCGTCCCTGGAGCACGCGCTGGCGATCGGCGCGACCCGGGTCAACCTCGGCACGGCGGCGCTGGAGAACCCCGAGTGGGCGGCGAACGTGATCGGGCGCTACGGCGAGGCGATCGCGGTCGGGCTGGACGTGCGCGGGACGACGCTGGCTGCGCGCGGCTGGACGCGCGACGGGGGCGACCTGTGGGACGTGCTGGCGCGGCTGGAGGACGCCGGGTGCGCCCGCTACGTCGTGACGGACGTGACCAAGGACGGCACTCTCAAGGGCCCGAACATCGAGCTGCTGCGCCAGGTGATGGAGCGCACCGAGCGCCCGGTGGTCGCCTCCGGCGGCATCTCCAGCCTCGACGACATCGCCGCGCTGCGCGAGCTGGTCCCGCTGGGCCTGGAGGGCGCGATCGTCGGCAAGGCGCTCTACGCCGGGGCGTTCACCCTGGCGGAGGCGTTGGATGTCGCCGGCGTCTGAACCGACCGAGGGCGTGGAGCCGGGCGAGGGCTCGGCTGCCGCTGCGGAGGCGCGCGACGCCTCCGCCACTCCACCCGGCCCCACCTCCAGCGGCGCCGGCCGGCTGGCCGGGTTCGCGGCGACGCTCGCCGGGTTCACCGCCTCCGCCGGTGACTCCGCGGGCCGGCCGTGGGAGGGGCGCGAGTTCGACGACAACCCCTTCGGCGATGACGACGGGTCCGCGCCTCCCGAACTGCTCGGCGCACTCGCCGCGTTCCGCGCGGGCGATGTCGGCGCCGAGGTCGTGGTGGACGCCGTGCGCGCGGTGCGCGTCCTCATCCCGCTCGTCGCCGAGCTGGGAGAGGAGGGTGTGAGCGACGCCGGGCTCGCGGTCGACAAGACGCAGGAGCTGTCGATCGTCACCGTCGCGGCGCCGGACGGACGCCGCGTGCTCCCCATCTTCTCGTCGGTGACGGCGATGCAGGCGTGGAACCCGGCGGCGCGACCGGTGCCGGCGGCCGGTCCGCGCGCGGCTCTCGCGGCCGCGTCGGAGGAGACCGAGCTGCTGGTGCTCGACCCCACCTCCGAGACCGAGTTCGTGCTGCGGCGCCCGGCGGTCTGGGCGCTCGCGCAGGGGCAGTCGTGGCTGCCGAGCGACCGCGACCCTGTCGTGCTGGCGGCGTTCCGGGCGTCGATCGGCTCCGAGCTCGGCGTGCTCGACGTGGAGCTGGCGGCAGGCGACCCGGGCTACCGCCTCGCCGGGGACGAGCTGGTGGTGCGGCTCACGCTCGCCGCCGGGCTGACCGCGGAGGAGCTGAACGCCATCCTGTCCCGGCTGGCCCAGCGCTGGGCCGCCGACGACGCGATCGCGACCCGGGTCGACTCGCTCCGCGTGCAACTCACCGCCGCGTCCTGACCCCTCAACCCGGCGAGACGGCGAATTCTCTGCCTCCTCGGCGGTTTGGTCCCGACTTTGCGCCTTCTCGGCGAGGGGGGCGGAGGCGGGGTCAGGGGGCGGTGGGGAGCATGCGGAGGGCGGCGACGACCGCGAGGACGGCGATGATCGCGACGAAGGCGACGAGCACCGGGACGAGCGGCCACACGATGAGCGCCACGCCGAGCAGGAGCACCGGCAGCGCCAGCCCGATGTAGGCGACGAGGAAGATCGCCGCCAGCACCTCCCCGCGACGCTCGGGCGCCGCGAGCGAACCGGCGACCAGGATGGACGCCCGGAACAGCAACCCGACCCCGGCGCCGGCCAGCACGCCCGCGATCAGGAACACCGGGAGCGAGTCGCCCAGCACGCCGACCGCCAGCCCCGCGAGCCCGACCGCGACGAGCACCGTCGCCACGATCAGTGCCGTGCGCGACCGCAGCGGGGCGAACACGATCTGGGAGATCGCCGACGCCGCGAAGACCGAGAACGGCACCACCCCGGCCACGAAGTGCGACGCGACGTGGAAGGTGCCGGCGAGCACGCTCGGCGCGAGCGACGTGAACAGCCCGAAGACCGCGAAGCCCGCGAACGCCGCGGCGGCGGCGGCCGAGAACGCGCCGCGAGAGGCTGCGGGCACCGAGAGGCGCTGCGGGCGGTAGGCGGGACGCTCCTCGGCACGCTCCACCGTCTCCGGCACCAGGGCGACCGCCAGCGCCGCGACAGCCAGGATGACCAGGAACACGGCGTACGGCAGCAGCAGCGGCGCGGGCAGGAACTGCGCGAACACCCCGCCGATCAGCGGCCCGAGCGCCAGCCCGCCGGTGTTGACGACCGTGGAGACCGTGCTCGCCAGGCGCGGCCCCTCCTCCGGGCGTGCGACCGAGCGCAGCTCGCCGAGGTGGGCCGTCGCGCTCGCGGTGAGCGCACCGACGCCGACGCCGGAGATGAAGCGCGCGACGATGAGGCCGCTCACGTCGTTCCAGACGAGGAACAGCGCCGTCGCCACGAGCTCCAGCACGATCGCGACCAGCACCATCCGGCGCCGGCCGGCCCAGTCGCTCAGGTGGCCGATCAGGAACAGGCTCGCGATCACGCCGACCGCGTACGCGGCGAAGATCACCGTGACGACCCAGGTCGGGAAGTCGTCCCGCTGCTGGTACAGCGCGTACAGCGGGGTCGGGATGGTCGAGAACGCCATGACCGCGAGGAACGCCGCGGCGACGATCCAGAAGCCCGCGCCGTGGCGGAGGCGCCAGGGACGCGCATCCGGCCGCGTCGCCGCAGGGATCGGGTGGGAGGCAGAGGCTTTCATCGACATGCCCACATCCTCCGCCCGCCGTGCGATCGTGTCCAACGAAAGCAATCGATCCTTGCGATCGAACAGAACGATCGGCAGGATGTGGGCATGGACACCCGCCAGCTCGAGTACTTCGTCGCCGTCGCCGAGGAGCTCAACTTCACCCGCGCGGCGGCGCGCGTCTTCGCCGCCCAGTCGACCGTCTCGGCCGGGGTCGCCGCACTGGAACGGGAGCTCGGCGTGCGGCTGTTCGAGCGCGACGCGCACGGTGTCGCGCTCACCGGTGCGGGGGAGGCCGCGCTCGCCGAGGCCCGCGTCGGCCTCCAGTCGATCGAGCGGCTGCGCGACCTCGCCGCGGGCGACGGGCCGCTGCGCGGGGTGGTGCGCGTCGGGATCTTCACCAACCTGACCTCCATCGACCTCCCCGGGATCATGGGCGAGTTCCGCCGCAGGCACCCCGGCGTCGACCTCCGGCTCGGGCCGTCGCCGAGCGGCTCCACCGGGCTGGCGGACGACGTGCGGCAGGGACGGCTGGACGTCGCCTTCTACGGCCTCCCCGACCCGGTGCCCGGCGCCATCGCGCTGCCGCTCGCCGACGTGCCGTTCGTGGCGGTCCTCCCCGAGGGGCATCCGCTCGCGGGCCGCGCCGCCGTCCCGCTCGCCGAGCTGGCCGCCGAGCGCTGGGTGGACGCGCGCGAGGGCTTCGGCAACCGGGTCGTGCTCGACCGTGCGATCGCCGCGGAGGGGCTCGCCCGCGAGGTCGCGACCGAGGTGTCCGACCTGGGCGAGATCCCGCGGTTCGTGGCGGCGGGGCTCGGCGTCGGCGCCCTACCCGAGCTCACCGTCAACCGGGTGGAGGGGGTTGTCCTGCGCCCGCTGACGCCCGGCGTGGAGTGGCGGCTGAGCGTGCTCGCGCATCCCCGCCCCGGAGCGGCTGCACGCGCCCTGCTGGAGCTGATCGCGGAGCGGTTCGGGCGGCCGGTTCCGCCTACGCTGGAGGGACCATGACCGTCTTCGCCGCTCTCGTCCTGTTCCTCAACGCCGTCTTCAACGTGATCGCCTGGCCGCGCTTCTTCGCCCGGGTCCGCTCCGATCAGCGCGCCAGGGACGCCGCCGGCCGCGCGACGGCCTTCCTCCGGGTGCACGCCGTGCTGCTGGGCCTCGCCCTCCTGCTCGCGCTGCTGTCGGCGGTCGCGGGCGTGCTGTTGCTCGTCGCCTGAGCCGGATGGGAGCATGAGTCCATGCCCATCACGATCACCGGCGACGCGGAAGCCGACGCCCTCCTCGACCAGTCCCCGTTCGCCTTGCTCGTCGGGATGATGCTCGATCAGCAGATCGCGATGGAGACCGCGTTCACCGGCCCCGCCAAGCTGCGCGACCGCCTCGGCTCGCTCGACCCGGCGGGGATCGCCGCGCTCGACCCGGACGAGCTGGTCGCGGTGATGAAGCAGCCGCCGTCGGTGCACCGCTTCCCCGGCTCGATGGCCGGCCGGCTGCAGTCGCTGTCCGCCGCGATCGTGGAGGACTGGGGCGGCGACACCGCGGCGATCTGGACGCAGGGCGACCCGAGCGGCGCGGAGGTCCTGCGGCGGCTGAAGGCGCTGCCCGGGTTCGGCGACCAGAAGGCGCGCATCTTCCTGGCGCTGCTCGGCAAGCAGAAGGGCCTCCAGGCGCCGGGCTGGCGGGAGGCCGCGGGCGACTACGGCGCGGAGGGCTACCGCTCGGTGGCCGACATCGTCTCCCCGGAGTCGCTCACCAAGGTGCGCGAGCACAAGCGCGCGATGAAGGCCGCGGCCAAGGGCTGAGGTGCGGGCACGGGCGGCGATGTCGGCGGCGGCCGATAGCGTAGCGGTGTGTTCCTACTCGACGGTGTGATCGTCACCAGTGCCAGCGATCTGACCGAGGCCTCCAAATGCGAGTTCGCCTTCCTGCGGACGCTCGATGTCAAGCTGGGCCGGCTGGAGAAGACCGAAGAGGTCGAGGACCCGATGTACGTGCGCTCGTCGCGGCTGGGCGACGAGCAGGAGCACCACATCCTGGAGCGCTACCGCGAGCGGTTCGGCGACGGCGTCGCGGAGATCGCGCGGCCCGAGTCGCTGACCGCCGAGAGCCTCGCGGAGGCAGTGCGGCTCACCGCGGACGCGTTCGCGCGCGGCAGCGAGGTCGTCTTCCAGGCCACGTTCTTCGACGGGTCGTTCGTCGGCTTCGCCGACTTCATCGTGCGGCTGCCGGACGGCCGCTACCGCGTGCAGGACTCCAAGCTCGCCCGCAGCGCCCGGGTCACCGCGCTGCTGCAGCTCGCGGCCTACGCGGAGCAGCTCCGGCGCACGGGCGTGGAGGTCGACGGCACGGTCGAGCTGCTGCTGGGCGACGGCTCGGTCAGCGAGCACCGGCTGTCCGACATCGAGCCGGTCTACCGCAAGCGCCGCGCGCGGCTGCTCGACATCATCGCCGCGCACGTCGCCGACCCCGGGCCTGTCCAGTGGGGCGACCCGCGGTTCACGGTCTGCGGACGGTGCGACACCTGCGACGCGGAGGTCACCGCCGCCCGCGACGTCCTGCTGGTCGCCGGCATGCGCGTCACCCAGCGCGAGCGCCTGGCCGCGGCGGGCATCACGACCATCGACGCGCTCGCCGCCTCCACGGGGCCGGTCGAGGGCATCCCCGACGGCACGCTCTCCGGGCTGCGCGAGCAGGCCAGGCTGCAGCTGGAGGCCGTGGAGGGGGCGCCGCCGCCGGTGCGCGTCTTCAACGCCCCGGTGCTCGCCGTCCTCCCCGAGCCCGACCCCGGCGACATCTTCTTCGACTTCGAGGGCGACCCGCTCTACACGGAGGGCGCGGGCGAGCGCTGGAACCTCGACTACCTGTTCGGGATGGTCGACCAGGACGCCCGGTTCACCGCGTTCTGGGCGCACGACTTCGCCGAGGAGCGCGTGGCGCTGGAGCGCTTCCTGGCGTTCGTCCGCGAGCGCCGCGCCGCGTATCCCGGCATGCACATCTACCACTACGCGGCCTACGAGCAGACCCACCTGCTGTCGATCTCCGCCCGGCACGGCGTCGGCGAGGAGGAGGTCGACGGCCTGCTGCGCGAGAACGTGATGGTCGACCTGTACCCGCTCGTGCGCAAGTCGGTGCGCGTCGGCTCGCGGTCCTACTCGATCAAGAAGCTGGAGCCGCTCTACATGGGCACCGAGCTGCGGCAGAGCGAGGTCACGAACGGCGCGGACTCCATCACCGAGTACGCGAACGCGCGCGACCTGATCGCGCTCGGCCGCTTCGACGAGGCCCAGCCGCTGCTCGACGCGCTCGGCGACTACAACCGCTACGACTGCGTGTCGACGCTCCGCCTCCGCGACTGGCTGCTCGCCCGCGCCGCGGAGGCCGGCGTCCCGATCGGCGCCGCACCGCTGGAGGAGCCGGAGCCGGCGCCGGAGGAGTCCCCGCTGCGCGCGGGCCTGCTCGGGTTCGCCGGCGACCCGCTGGACCCGCACCGCACGCCCGACCGGGAGGCGGTGGCGCTCGGCGCCGCCGCGATCGACTTCCACCGGCGCGAGCAGAAGAGCTTCTGGCAGAGCCACTTCTCCCGGCTCGTCCAGCCGGTGGAGGAGTGGGCCGACACCCGCGACGTGCTGGTGGTGGAGTCCGTCCAGGTGGTCCGCGACTGGTATCTGGACGAGGGCCAGCGCGTCGAGCGGCGCGAGCTGCAGCTGTCGGGCCAGTGGGGGCGGGCAGCGCGATCCGGGTGAGCGAGAACTCCGGGCCGTTGCTGCTCTACGAGTACCCCGGCCCGTTCCGGCTGCTGCGCGCGCAGCCCGGGGCGCGCACGGTGCGCAGCGCGGCCGTGATCGCGGTCGCCGACGACGGCTCGGTGCTGGTGCGCGAGACGCTGCCGGAGGACGTGGAGGCGTATCCGCACCTCCCGATGGCGCTCACCCCGGCGCCGCCGCCGAACACGCGCCCGCTCGCCGAAGCGGTCCGCGAGTGGGGCACGGATCTGCTGGCGGCGCTCCAGCACGACCGCTGGCCGGTGAACGCCACCGTCGACCTGCTGCGGCGCACCCCGCCGCGCACCCGGTCCGGTGCGCTGGCGCCCGAGGGGCCGGAGGACGGGAGCGGGCGCATCGCGGCCGTCACCGCCAGCCTGCTCGACCTCGACTCCTCGTACCTGGCGGTGCAGGGGCCTCCCGGGACCGGCAAGTCCTACCTGGGAGCCCACGTGATCGCCCGCCTCGTGGCCGCGCACGGCTGGCGCATCGGGGTGGTCGCGCAGTCGCACGCGGTGGTCGAGAACCTGCTCGACCGCGTCGTGGACACCGGGCTCGACCCCCTTCTGGTCGGCAAGGTGCCGAGCGGGACAGCCGGGACGGCCCGGTTCACGCCGTTGCGCCGGAACGGGCACCTGGAGTTCGCGGCCGAGCGCGAGGGGCGCGGCTACGTCCTCGGCGGCACGGCCTGGGACTTCGCCAACGCCGCCCGCATCCCGCGGGGGAGCCTTGACCTGCTCGTGATCGACGAGGCCGGGCAGTTCTCGCTCGCGTCGACCATCGCGGTCGGCGTGGCGGCGCGCAACCTGCTGCTGCTCGGCGACCCGCAGCAGCTCCCGCAGGTGAGCCAGGGCAGCCATCCCGAGCCGGTGGACGGCTCCGCCCTCGGCTGGGTAAGCGCCGGCCACGACGTGCTCCCGGCCGAGCTCGGCTACTTCCTCGCCGAGAGCCGCCGGATGCACCCCGCTCTGGCGGAGTCGGTGTCCCGGTTGTCGTACGAGGGCCGCCTCCACGCCTGCCCGAGCACCCGCGACCGGGAGCTCGGCGGCGTCGAGCCCGGCCTGCATCCGGTCCCGGTCGAGCACATCGGCAACGCGACGGCCTCGCCGCAGGAGGCCGCGGCTGTGGTCCGCATCGTGGACGACCTGATCGGCCGCTCCTGGAGCGACCCCGACGCGGGCGTGGAGGATGCGCCGCTGGGCCAGGACGACGTCATCGTCGTGACCCCGTACAACGCGCAGCTCGCCGAGGTGCGCGAGCTGCTCGACGCCGCCGGCTTCCCGCAGGTGCGGGTCGGCACGGTCGACAAGTTCCAGGGCCAGGAGGCCGCCGTCGCGATCGTCAGCCTGGCTGCGTCATCGGCCGCCGACGTGCCGCGCGGGATGTCCTTCCTGCTCATGAAGAACCGGCTCAACGTCGCGATCTCGCGGGCGAAGTGGGCGGCGTACCTGGTGCACTCGCCGGAGCTGACCGAGTTCCTGCCCACGACGCCGGCCGGGGTGGGCGAGCTCAGCGCGTTCATCCGGCTGGTCGAGCCGCGCCCGCAGCACCTCCCCACCGTCGCCGCGGGCGAAGGCGCTGGTGAGGCGCGGGCCTGAGAGCTACGGTGGAGGCGTGTCCCCGGAGGAACTGGAGGAGCTCGTCATCCTGCGACGAGCGCGCGACAAGATCGATCGCGAGTACGCCGAGCCGCTCGACGTCCCGACGATGGCCGCGTCCGCTTTCATGTCGCCGTCGCACTTCTCGCGCCGGTTCCGGGCCGTCTACGGCGAGACGCCCTACAGCTACCTGATGACCCGGCGGATCGAGCGCGCGATGGCACTCCTGCGCGAGGGGATGACCGTGACCGAGGCGTGCATGGCGGTCGGCTGTACGTCGCTCGGCTCCTTCAGCTCGAAGTTCGCCGAAGTGGTGGGGGAGTCGCCGACGAGCTACCGCGCCCGCGAGCACCGCGCTGTGCTCGCGATGCCGAACTGCATCGCGAAGCAGCGCACGCGGCCGGTGCGCTCGAAGCCGATCCCCGGCTGAGCATTCGAGCAGGAATGGAGAAGCGCCGCCCGCGCCGCGTTCCTAGAGTGACGGTATGACCATTTCGCTTCAGTACTCGCACATCACCGTCACGAACCCCGAGGAGTCCCTCGCGTTCTATCGTGACGCGCTGGGGCTGGACGTCCTCAACGACGTCGAGTCGGGCGGCCACCACTGGATCACCCTCGGCGTCGCGGGGCAGCCGGGCACCGAGATCGTCCTCTCCGACCCGTACGCCGGCCGGTCGCAGTCCGACGGCGACGCCATCCAAGAACTCGTCGCCAAGGGCGTGCTGACGAACGTCGTCTTCCGCACGGAGGACGACCTCGACGGCGTGTTCGAGCGCGTGCGCGCCAGCGGCGCCGAGGTGCTCCAGGAGCCGAAGGACCAGCCGTGGGGCCCGCGCGACTGCGCGTTCCGCGACCCGTCGGGCAACATGGTGCGCATCCTGGCGTCGGCGGCGCAGCCCGCGTAATACGCAGCGTTGCGGTGTGCGCCGGCGGTCCCCCAATGGCCTCCGGCGCACACGTACTCCGATTCTTCCCAAAGGCTGCTGCGCCCAGCCAGAGCGTTCGCACCTAAAATCCGAAATCTGATGACACGGACTGGCGTCGTCATATTTCGGAATGCGGTTTGCCCTCCCGCTCCTCGCTTGGAAGGCTCGATGTGCCGCCAACCGTCCGCCGGCACATCCCACCCCTTCACAAGAGAGGCACAGCCATGCCCGACGCCACCCCGTCCGGAACCGTCCCCGCGCTCCCCGAGAAGCCCAAGCGCTCGAAGACCCCGTGGATCGTCGGCATCGCCGTCGTCGCGGTCCTCGCCATCGTGGGCGGCGTCGTCGCCGTCGTCAACGCGAACAACAGCGGCTCGGCCGACGCCGCCGGCAAGACCGTCACGGTGAAGATCGGGACGACCGAGCAGTCCGCGCCGTACTGGCCCGTGCTGCAGAAGGCTGCGGCGAAGGAGGGCATCGACATCCAGGTCGTCGGCTTCAAGGACTACACGCAGGCCAACCCCGCCCTCGCCGACGGGCAGCTCGACCTCAACCTCTTCCAGCACCTGCAGTTCCTGGCGAACTACAACGTGCAGGCGCACCAGGACCTCGTGCCGCTCGCGTCCACGCTCGTCGTGCCGCTCTCGCTGTACTCCAAGAAGTACGCGTCGCTGAAGGAGCTGCCCGCCGGGGCGCAGGTCGCCATCCCGAACGACCCCACCAACCAGGCCCGCGCGCTGCTCGTGCTCCAGCAGGCCGGTCTCCTGAAGCTGAAGAACGGCGGGAACACGCTGTCCACCCCCGCCGACATCGACGCTGCGGCGTCGAAGGTGACGGTCATCCCGGTGGACGCCGCCCAGACCGCTCCCGCGCTCGACTCCGCGGCCGCGGCGGTGATCAACAACACCTTTGTCGGACCGGCGGGAATCGACCCGAACTCGGCGCTCTTCCACGACGACCCCAAGAGCCCGGCCGCCGAACCCTACATCAACGCCTTCGTCTCGCGCGCGAAGGACAAGGACAACGCCACGTACCTGAAGATCGCCGCGCTGTACCACACCAAGCCCGTCCAGGACGCGGTGCTCGCAGACTCCAAGAACACCGCCGTGATCGTGCAGAAGCCGCAAGCCGACCTCATCGCGATCCTGCGCTCGCTGGAGAAGTCCATCAAGGCGGCGAAGTAGGCGTGAGCGCCCTCATCGAGTTCCGCGGCGTCACCAAGAGCTTCCGCTCGGGCGACGCCGCGGTCTCCGCCGTCGAGGACATCGACCTGACCATCGAACGGGGCGAGATCTTCGGCATCATCGGCTACTCCGGCGCGGGCAAGAGCACGCTGCTACGGCTCATCAACGCGCTGGAGCATGCCACCGCCGGGTCGGTGATCGTCGACGGGCGCGACCTCACGACGCTGCGCGAGCGCGACCTCCGCAGCGTGCGGGCCGGGATCGGGATGATCTTCCAGCAGTTCAACCTGTTCCGCTCCCGCACCGTGTTCGCGAACATCGCCTACCCGCTCAAGGTGGCCGGCTGGCCCGCCGACAAGCGGAAGCAGCGCGTGGCCGAGTTGCTGGCCTTCGTGGGACTGACCGAGAAGGCCTGGGCCTATCCGGACCAGCTCTCCGGCGGCCAGAAGCAGCGCGTCGGGATCGCCCGGGCGCTGGCGACCAATCCGGCCATCCTGCTCGCTGACGAGGCGACCAGCGCGCTCGACCCGGAGACCACCGCCGACGTGCTGGCCCTGCTCAAGCGGGTCAACGCCGAGCTCGGCGTGACGATCGTGGTCATCACGCACGAGATGGAGGTCGTCCGCTCGATCGCCGACCGCGTCGCCGTGCTCGACTCCGGCCGGATCATCGAGCTCGGGACCGTGTTCGACGTGTTCTCGAACCCGCAGACCGCGACCTCGCAGCGCTTCGTCGGCACTGTGCTCCGCAACCAGCCGGGGAGGCCGACATCGAGCGGCTGCGCGGCAAGCACGCCGGCCGGATCGTCTCGGCGCGCATCCACGACGACGGCCGCCTCGGCGCGGTGCTCTCCGACGCGGTCGGGCGGCACGGCGTGCGGTTCGAGATCGTCTACGGCGGCATCTCGGCGCTGCAGGGCCGGTCGTTCGGGAGCCTCACCCTCGAACTGCTCGGCGAGCCGGCAGCGGTGGACGCGCTGGTCGCGGAGCTGCGCACGGTGACCGAGGTCGAGGAGGTGGCGGCATGACGGACTGGTCGACGCTCTGGCCGGTGTACCTGACCTCCATCGGGCAGACGCTGTGGATGGTCGTGGCGACGCTCGTGCTCGGCGGTGTGCTCGGGCTCGCGCTCGGCGTGCTGTTGTACACGACGCGGCCCGGCGGGCTGCTGGAGAACCGGGTGCTGTCGGCGGTGCTGAACGTGCTGGTGAACTTCGTCCGGCCCATCCCGTTCATCATCTTCATGACGGCGGTGGCGCCGCTGACCCAGGCGGTGCTGGGGACCTTCCTCGGCACGCCCGCGGCGATCTTCCCGATGACGATTGCGGCCACGTTCGCGATCTCCCGCATCGTGGAGCAGAACCTGGTCACGATCGACCCCGGGGTGATCGAGGCGGCGCGGGCGATGGGGTCGAGCCCGTGGCGGATCATCTCCACGCTGCTCATCCCGGAGGCGCTGGGCCCGCTCATCCTGGGCTACACGTTCGTGTTCGTCGCGATCGTGGACCTCTCAGCGGTCGCGGGCAGCCTGGGCGGCGGAGGCCTGGGCGACTTCGCGATCTCGTATGGCTACCAGCGCTACAACTGGGTGGTCACGTGGGTGGCGGTCCTCACGATCGTGGTCCTCGTCCAGCTCGCCCAGTTCCTGGGCAACCGGCTCGCCCGCAAAGCCCTGCGCCGCTGACCGGCCCCCGAGACGTGACTGATCGCGGAAATCCCGGGGCGGATTCCCGCAATCAGTCACGTCTCGGCGGGGTGTAGCGGCCGACGGGGCGGAGGCGGAGCGGGGGTTCGCGGTACTCGGAGAGGGCGTGGACGATCCAGCCTGCGGTGCGGGCGGTGGCGAAGATCACCTCGCCGGCGTCGTCGGGCATGCCCGCGGTGAGGGAGAGGGCGGCGAGCGCGAGGTCCACGTTCGGGGCGGCGCCGGTGCGGTCGCGCAGCAGCGCGGCCAGGGCGTCGACGGCCGCCGCCACCGGTTCGGCGCCGGGGACGTCGGCGAGCATCCCGAGCAGGATGCGTGCGCGCGGGTCGCCCGCGGGATAGAGCGGCTGGCCGAAGCCGGGGACGGGGCCGCGCCCGTCGACCACGGCGTCGGCGACGACCCGGGCTGGCTCCTCGCCGGCGGCGACACGTGCGAGCATCCGGTGGGCGGCACGGCTGGCGTTGCCGTGCAGTGGGGAGTCGAGGGCGCCGAGACCGGCCACGACGACGGCGTACGGGGTCGCGCGCGCGGAGGCGGCCGCGCGGGCGGCGAGCGTGGAGACGGCGAGGTCGTGGTCGAGGAGGAGGACGAGGGCGGCGTCGAGGGTGCGGAGGGCCGCGGGGGATGGGGCCTGCGGGGAGAGGCGCGACCAGAGCTCGGCAGCGAGTGTCGGGCCCGCGGGTGCGGACGTCACCGGCAGCACCGCCACCATCCCGGCGATCAGCCGTTCGGCGGCGCCCGCCACGGCCTCCGGATCGAGGGAGGTCCGGAGCGGGTCGGCCGCCGCCAGCGCCGTGACGGCGACGAGCTGCCGGTCGCGGTCTCCCGCGCCCGGCGGGAGGGCGTCCGCGACCCGGCGGGCGGCGTCGAGTCCGGGGCCGGGCGCGAACCGCACCGATTCCTCCCACCGCCCGGTGAGCGCCCAGTGCGCGACGACCTCGAACGGCTCCCGCGCCAGCTCCGCGGCGGGGCGGCCGCGGTAGTACAGCTCGCCGCCGTCGATCAGCGCGAAGTCCGTCTCGATCACCATCAGCGGCCGTCCCTCCGAGCGCGCCGGCTCGGGGGCGGCGCGGCGGCGGCGTGCCGAGGCGAAGACCTCCACCTCCAGCGGGTCGAAGCTCGAACCCGCTGCCGTGCGCTCGCGGGTGAGTAGGCCGCGCGCGACATAGGCGTACAGCGTCTCCAGCTTGACGCCGAGGCGCTCGGCGGTCTGCTCGGCGGTGAGCCGCGGGAGGTCGCTCATATTGATCCGATCAACGTTGACGTGCGTACAATCCACGTTCACACTACTGGCATGGACCGCATGAACGACACCCTCATCGACGTCCCGCGCGGGCTGACCAACGTCGTCGCCGCCAGCACCGCGCTCGGCGACGTGCGCGGGCAGGAGGGGTTCTACCACTACCGCCAGTACTCGGCCATCGACCTGGCGCGCGAGCGCACCTTCGAGGACGCCTGGTACCTGCTGCTGTTCGGCGACCTGCCGTCCGCGCAGGAGCTGACGGCCTTCCGGGCGCGGATCGCCGAGGCGCGCCGCCTCCCGGAGCCGGTCGCCCAGCTGCTGCCCGCCATCGCGCGGCTGACGGCGCACGACCAGCTGGCCGGTCTCCGGATGGCGCTCACCGCGGTCGCAGCCGCCGACGGGATGCGCCCCGTCTACGACGAGGACGAGGACGCCCGGCTGCGCGACGCGGTCCGGGTCGCCGCGGTCACGCCGGTGCTGCTCGCTTCCTTGCGCGCGTACGCGGAGGGCCGGACGCCACCGGAGCCGCGCGACGACCTCGGCCACGTCGCCGGCTACCTGCGCCTGATCACCGGCCGCACGCCGGACGCCGCGCACGAGCGCGCGCTCAGCGCCTACCTGACGGCTGCGATCGACCACGGCTTCAACGCCTCCACCTTCACCGCCCGGGTGATCGCGTCCACGGGCGCCGATGTCGCGGCGGCGGTGGACGGCGCGCTCGGCGCCCTGTCCGGCCCGCTGCACGGCGGCGCGCCCAGCCGCGCGCTCGACACTCTCGACGCGATCGGGACGCCCGACCGGATCGACGCCTGGATCACCGAGACCGTCCGCTCGGGCGGCCGGGTGATGGGCTTCGGCCACGCGGTCTACCGCACGGAGGACCCGCGGTCGGTGCTGCTGCGGGAGGTCGCGCAGGGCTTCGGCGGCGAGCGGGTGGACTTCGCGGTGCGGGTCGAGGTGCGGGTCCAGCAGCTCCTGGAGGAGCTCAAGCCGGGCCGCGGGCTGCACACGAACGTCGAGTTCTACGCGGGCGTCGTGATGGAGCTGTGCGGCATCCCGCGCGAGCTGTTCACGCCCACGTTCGCGGTGGCGCGCGTCGTCGGCTGGACCGCGCACATCCTGGAGCAGGCGGCGGACGGCAAGATCCTGCGGCCGTCGTCGCGGTACGTCGGGCCGCCCGCGCCCGAGCCGCTGCCCGCGCGGCCGATCGCCGCCTGACCGCGGGGCGTTCCGGGGGCGTATCGTGCTGCTCGGGCGGCCTCCTCAGCGGCCGCACGAGCGACGGAGGACGCGATGCGCGGAGCGGTGCGGCACGTGGAGTGGGTGGGCGACGAGGACCCGGAGCGGCTGGAGGCGGCGGTCGTCACCTTCGCGCCCGACCGGCTGGACGCGCTCGGCACCTCGCGCACGACGGACTACGTCACCAGCTGGGCGCTGGAGACCGGTCCGGACTGGGTGACCTCCCGGTTGTCGGTCGCGGTCGACGGCCGCGGTTTCACCCGCTGGCTCGTCCTCACCCGCGACGGCCACGGCCACTGGGCCGCCGAGTCGTACACGCACGGGGACGACCGCTACCACGACGAGCCGATGGCGGCTCCGGGGATCGCGGATCCCGGGAGCCTGGACGGCGCGCTCGACTGCGACCTTGCGCTCTGCCCGGTCACGAACACGATGCCGATCCTCCGGCTCGGGGCGCTGGCGGGGCTGGAGGAGACCGAGCTCACCATGGCGTGGGTGGACCTGCCGTCGCTGGCGGTGGTCGCGAGCCGGCAGGCGTACAGCGCGGCCGAGCCGTTCGACGCCGGAGCCGGCCGCTCCGTCGTCCGCTACCGCAGCGTCGGCAGCGGCTTCACCGCCGACCTCGGCGTCGACGAGGACGGCCTGGTCATCGACTACCCCCGCCTCGCCCGCCGCATCCGGACCCGCTGACTCTTATCCCTCTCCGCCGAAGGGCACGTTGTTGTCACTTTCGCGCCCCAAAAGTGACAACGACGTGCCCCTCGGGGAGAGCGAAGCGGGTCAGGGGGTGGGGGCGAGGGCGTCGTAGTCGCGGAACGTTCCGCGGATGCGGACGATGGTCGCGACGAGCACCACGATCAGGAGGCCGCCGAGCAGCGGCGGGAACCAGAGGGCGCCGGTGAGCGCGAGCACGCCGATGTAGAGGTCGCCGAGCCGCGGGCCGCCCGTCACCACGACGGTGAACACGCCCTGCAGCCTCCCGCGCATGACGTCCGGCGCCGACGCCTGCAGGATGGTCATCCGGAAGATCGAGCTGACGTTGTCGGCCGCACCGGAGGCCGCGAGCAGCACGGTGGCCGCGATCAGCGCCGGGAGGTTCGCGTCGGCGATCGACGCGCTGCCGCCGGCCGTCCCGCTGAACGCGACGACCGCCAGCACGAGGCCGAAGCCGAGGATCGCGGCGCCGTAGACGATGATCGCCCGCTCCACCGCGCGGCCCTGCCACCTGACCCCGCCGAGCCGGCCCGAGAAGACGCTGGAGACCAGCGTGCCGACCGCGCCCGCTGCGGTCAGGATGCCGACCGTCACCGGGCCGCCGCCGATGAGCAGCGCGCCGACTGCCGGGAACAGCGCCCGCGGCTGGCCGAACGTCATCGCGATCAGGTCGAGCACGAAGGTCATCGACAGGTTCGGCGCCGACTTCAGGAACCGCAGCCCCTGCAGCACGGAGGACAGCCCTGCGCTCTGCCGCTCGCCCTCCGGCACGATGGACGGCAGCGTGAAGATGCCGAGGAACGCCGCGGTGAACAGGATGACGTCGACCGTGTAGGTCCACGGGATGCCGACGCTCGCGACCAGGAGGCCGGCGAGCGCGGGGCCGACAGTCACCATCACACCCATGCTCATCCCGCCGAGCGCGCTCGCCGCGGGCAGCAGCCGCGCGGGCAGGAGGCGCGGCGTGATCGCCTGCCGGGTGGCGCCGATCATGACCGACGCGACGGCGTTGATCGTCGTGAGGATGTAGAGCGGCCAGACCACCTCGACGTGCAGCCACGCGAGCACGGCGATCCCGGCCGTGGAGGCCCACGCGACGATCGCGGTGACGAGGGCGACCTTCCTGCGGTCGAACGCGTCGGCGAGCACGCCGCCGTACAGCCCGAAGACGATCATCGGCACGAGCGCGAACAGCGCGACGAGCGAGACCGCGAGCGTGGAGTGGGTGAGGTCGTAGATGTTCAGGCCGACGGCGACGATCGTCATCTGGCCGCCGATGCCGGAGACCGCACCGCCGATCCAGAGCCGGGCGAACGCCGGCGACTCCCTCAGCGGGCTGAGGTCGACGAAGTGCCTGGCGTGGGCGAGCCGGGGCTCGCTCGTATCGTCGGGCTCCTTGGTGCCCGGGGTCTGCTCGGCGCTCAGAAGCGCGGCTTCTTGCTGAGCGTCACCGCAGCGAGCGAGAAGACGACGCCGAACAGCATCAGCGTGACCGTGACGGCCTGGAGGACGACCTGGAAGAACGGCTGGAACGGGGTGACCGAGACCCAGAGCCAGAGGATGGCGCCGATCAGCGTGATGACGTAGCTGAAGGTGCGGCGCGCGTACAGGGCGTTGAGCGAGACGACGGTGCCGGCGACGGTCATCTGGAACAGCGGGAGGAAGGCCTCCGCGTTGCCCGACCAGGTCGCGACCAGGCTGATGACGCCGAGCACGAGGGTGAACAGCACGACGAGGGTCGCGAGGAGGTTGCCGAGCATGGGCGGCACGGTGGCGCTCAGGCTGCGGACGAGCCCGCCGTGCTCGTCGTCGATCTCGTTCTCGGTGCGGGGCTCAGCGATGATGTGCGTGGTCACGACGACGATCCTACCGCCCGCCCGGGCGTCGGTCAGCACCGGGAGGCCCTTGACCCCGCGAGTACGGTGGGGCCATGCCAGCACGCCGTCGCCGGAGACACCGGCTTCCCCTTCCCGCTCGTGTGTCACACATCGACGAGGCGGTCGCTCGCCGAATCAACCACCGCACTACCGGTCCCGGGGTGGACCGGTTCTGGCGCCTGTTCAGCGGAGCCGCCGACCACGGCGTCCTCTGGTTCGCCGTCGCCGGAGTGCTCGTCGCGCTCGGGAAGCCGCGGGCCGCGATGCGCGGCGTGGTCTCGCTCGGCGTCGCCAGCCTTGTCGCCAATGTGGTGGGCAAGCAGCTCGTCGGCGGCGACCGGCCCACGCTCACCTCCATCCCGATCGCGCGGCGGCTCGATCGTTCGCCGACCTCGCCGTCCTTCCCGTCGGGGCACACCGCGAGCGCTGTCGCGTTCGCGACCGGCGTCGCGCTGGACGCGCCCGCGGCCGGCGCCGTCCTGGCGCCGCTCGCGGCGGCGGTCGGCTACTCCCGGCTGCACACCGGCGCGCACTGGTTCTCCGACGTCGTGGGCGGCGCCGCGATCGGCGCCAGCGCCGCGACTCTGGTGAAGGCCGCCGGTCCGGCTCTGCGGCGGATCCGGCCGGCGTCGCGCCGGGACGAGCCCACCGCGAATGCGGCCGAGCTTCCGGTGCTCGCGCGCGGCGCCGGTGCGTTCATCGTCGTCAACCCCGGCTCAGGCGCCGGGCTCGGCAGGCCGGACGCGCGCTCGCTGCTCGGCGAACGACTCCCCGAGGCGCGCGTCTACGAGCTGCAGAGCGGTGACGACATCGCGACGCTCGTCCGCGAGCAGCTCGGCTCGGCGGAGCCGCCGCGCGCACTCGGCGTCTCGGGAGGGGATGGGACGGTCTCGGCGATGGCGCACGAGGCGCGCCTGGCAGGACTTCCGCTGCTCGTGCTCCCTGGCGGCACGTTCAACCACTTCGCGAAAGCGGTGGGCGTCGACTCGGCGGAGGCGGCGCTCGACGCGTTCGAAGCGGGTGCCGGCCGCCGGGTCGACGTCGCCGAGCTGCGCCTCCCCGGCGGCCGGGACGGCGACGCCGTGACCCGGACGGTGCTGAACACCTCGTCGGTCGGCATCTACCCGGCCTTCGTCGCCGAGCGGGAGCGGCACGAGGGCCGCTGGGGCAAGCCCCTCGCCGCCGTGATCGCCGCGGTGCGGGTGGTGCGGAAGAGCACCCCGATCGAGCTGGAGGTCGACGGCCGCCCGCGGACGATCTGGTCGGTGTTCGTCGGGGTCGACCGCTATTACCCGCTGACGGTCGCACCGATCGAACGGCGGCGGCTCGACGACGGAGTGCTGGACGTCCGGATCCTCGACGCAGGACGCCGGCCCAAGACCCGCGGCGCGGTCGCCCTCGCGTTCGGCGGGCGGACCGACTCGTTCGTGGCGCGGCTCCCGTTCCTCCAGGGCCCGCCCGCGGTCGACGGATTCACCGCCGAGGTCCTGTCGCTGCGGTCGCGTGGCGACGACCCGGGCTACGCCCACGACGGGGAGGCCTCCACCACGACCCCGGGTGACGCGATCGAGCTGCGTATCCTCCCGACGGCGCTCGCCGTCTACGCGCCGGTCAGCTCTCCTTGACCACCTGGTCGACGCGCTTGTCCGGCCGCAGGCCGCGCCAGGACGGCTGACGCAGCCGGTCGGTGCCGGTCCACTCGGCGAACTCGACCTCTCCGACGTACTCCGGCCGCACCCAGTGGGCGCCTCGGGCGTCGAGCGAGGGGACGCCCTCCAGCGGGGGAGTCGTGCGCGGGTGGGCTGCGAGCTTCTTCGCCAGGTCGTCGAGCATCGCGTCGGTGAAGCCGGTGCCCACCTTGCCCACGTAGCGCAGCCCGTCGCCGTCCGGGATGCCGAGCAGCAGCGCGCCGATGCCGTTCGCGCGGCGGCCGTTGCCGGGGGTCCAGCCGCCGATGACGACCTCCTGCGTGAGGTGGTGCTTGATCTTGATCCAGGTGCGGGAGCGCCGGCCGGTCGCGTACGTGCCGTCGCGCTGCTTGGCCATGACGCCCTCCAGGCCCAGCTCTTTGGACGAGGAGATGGCGTGGTCGACGTCGCCGGCGAACGCCGGGGGCACCTGCACCGGGTCGTCCTTGGGCGGGCGGAGGGTGTCCTGGAGGAGGGCGCGGCGGTCGTCGTACGTCTTCTTCCGGAGGTCCTTCCCGTCGAGCTCCAGGAGGTCGAAGACGAAGTAGTGTGCGGGCGCGCGCTCGGCCGCCGCGCGCACCTCCGCTGGGCGGGTGAGGCCCATCCGGGTCTGCAGGAGGCCGAAGTCGGGCCGGCCTTTCGGGGTCAGCGTGACGATCTCGCCGTCCAGGACCAGGTCGTGGTCGCCCGCGAGGCCGACCAGGCCGGCGAGGTCGGGGTAGGTGCCGGTGACGTCGTTGCCGTTGCGGGTGGTCAGCCGCAGGGCGCCGTCGCGGACGACCGCGATGGCGCGGATGCCGTCCCACTTCATCTCGAACGCCCACTCCGACTCGTCGTGGATGTCGGCGCGCGAGCCGAGGGTGGCGAGCATGGGGGAGACGGGGGTGTCGGTGATGGGGGCGGGTGACCGCTTCGCCGGTGCCTTCCCTGCACCCCCTCCTTCATCAGGTGGATGAGCCAGTTCTTCTCGTCCCCGCCCTGCTTGGTCGCGATGAGCGCGAACTTCCGCGGCTCGCCGCCGAGCCCGCCGTCCGGCTGCCCGTGCAGCGTCGCGATCACCTCGTCGTCGCGCCACTTCTCCAGCTCGTACTCGCCGTGGTCCCAGATGTCGACGTGGCCCGCGCCGTACTCGCCGTGCGGGATGTCGCCGGCGAACGTTCCGTACTCCAGCGGGTGGTCCTCCACGTGCACGGCCAGGTGGTTCTGCTTCGGGTCGGTCGGCGGCCCCTTCGGCAGCGCCCAGCTGACGAGGACGCCGTCGTGCTGGAGGCGGAAGTCCCAGTGCAGCCGGCGCGCGTGGTGCTCCTGGATGACGAACGAGCGGCCGTCGGCGGCGTCCGGGCTGACCTCCGGCACCGGCTCCGGGGTCTTGTCGGCGTCGCGCTTCGAGCGGTAGGTCGTCAGCCGGTCGGTCCCTTCGGCTGCCGCACGTCCCGCCGACAGGTCCGCGAGCGGATCGCCACGGCGCTTCACCCGCTCCAGCACCTCGGGGTACTCCAGCTGCCGCAGCTCCTTCGACGCCAGCTCCCGCCAGGTGCGCGGCGCCGCGACAGTCGGCCGGAACCGCCCGCGCAGCGAGTACGGCGCGATCGTGGTCTTCGCGCCGTTGTTCTGGCTCCAGTCGACCAGCACCTTGCCCGTGCGCAGCGCCTTCTTCATGTCGCTGACGACGAGGTCGGGGTGGTCGGCCTCCAGTGCGCGCGCCAGCTCGTGCGCGACCGCGGAGACCTGGTCGCTGGTCTGCGAGCCGTCGAGCGGCGCGTACAGGTGGATGCCCTTCGACCCGCTCGTGACCGGCAGCGGGTTGAGCCCCATATCGGCGAGGATGGCGCGCGCCAGCCGGGCGACCTCCGCGCAGTCCTGCAGGGTCGCGCCGTCGCCGGGGTCCAGATCCAGCACGAGACGGTCGGGGTTGCGCCGCGTCTCGCCGCGGCCCACGCGCCACTGCGGCACGTGCAGCTCCAGCGACGCGATCTGGGCGAGCCAGACAAGCGTCGCCCGGTCGTTCACCAACGGGTAGGTGTTCGCGCTGGTCTTGTGCGTGATCGTGCGCTGCTTCACCCAGCCCGGGGTGGAGGCCGCATCGAGGTTCTTCTGGAAGAACACCTCGCCGGGGTGCTCCGGCGTCCCGACCCCGTGCACCCAGCGCTTGCGGGTGGCGATGCGGTCGCGCGTGTGCGGGATCATCACCTCGGCGATGGCGCTGTAGTAGCCGATGACGTCGGCCTTGGTGGTCCCGGTCTCCGGGTACATGACCTTGTCGAGGTTCGTCAGCCGCAGCCGGTGGCCGTCGATCGAGACCGTCTCGGTGTCCTCCGCAACCATGTGGACACCGTACGCCGCGCGCGCCGTCCGGCGGCAGATACCGCTTCCCCTGTTGTCTTTCCGCGGGAGCGCGGACACGATGGAGCCATGAGGGCCATTTGGACGGGAGCCATCACCTTCGGACTGGTCAACGTGCCGGTGAAGGTCTACAGCGCGACCGAGGACCACGACGTGGCGCTGCACCAGGTGCACGACGCCGACGGCGGACGCATCCGGTACAAGCGCGTGTGCGAGATCGACGGCAAGACGATCCCGTACGAGCACATCGCGAAGGCGTACGACGACGGCGAGCGGACGGTCATCCTGACGCCGGAGGACCTGGAGTCGCTTCCCGCCGAGCGCAGCCGCGAGATCGACGTCGTGGAGTTCGTGCCGAACGACCAGCTCGACCCGATCATGTTCGACCGCTCCTACTACCTGGAGCCGGACTCCAAGTCGCTCAAGGCGTACGCGCTGCTGCGCAAGACGCTGGAGGACGAGGACCGCACCGCGATCGTCAACTTCGCACTGCGGCAGAAGACCCGGCTGGGCGCGCTGCGGGTGCGCGGCAACGTCCTGGTGCTGCAGACGATGCTGTGGCACGACGAGATCCGGGCGGCCGAGTTCCCGTCGCTGGAGACGACGCCGCGCATCACCGAGCGGGAGCTGTCGCTGTCCTCCGCGCTGATGGAGAGCTTCGCGGGCGACTTCGAGCCGGAGAAGTTCAGCGACGAGTACCAGGAGGAGCTGCGCAAGCTGATCGACGCGAAGCTGGAGCAGGGTGAGAGCATCGACACGGCCGCCACCTTCGGCGAGGAGCCGGAGGAGGCCGAGAAGGGCGGCGGCGAGGTCATCGACCTGATGGAGGCGCTGCAGCGCAGCGTCGAGCGGAGCCGCGGTGGCGGGTCGAAGGACTCGTCAGAGACGAAGGCAGCGCCGAAGGGGAAGAGCGCGGCGGAGAAGAAGGCCCCCGCGAAGAAGGCCAAGAAGCCCGCGTGACGCGCCTGCGCCGCAGCGACCCCGCCGGGCCGGGCTATGCCCGCCGCAGCTCCGCGAAGGGCCCGGTGTACGTGGACGAGGCGGGCAACCGCATCGTGGACGAGCGCGAGCTGGAGCGCATCCGCTCGCTCGTCATCCCGCCCGCCTGGCAGGACGTCTGGATCTCGCCGGACGCTCGCGGCCACATCCAGGCCGTGGGGACGGACGCGGCCGGGAGGAGGCAGTACCTGTACCACGAGTCGTGGCGGCTGCATCAGGACCGGGTCAAGTTCGAGCGGGCCGCCCAGCTCGCCGAGACGCTGCCTGCCGCTCGCCGCAATGTCACGATGGACCTGCGGCAGGAGGGGTTCGGGCGCGACCGCATCCTCGCGGCGGCGTTCCGCGTCATCGACCTCGGCTCCTTGCGGATCGGCAGCGAGGAGTACCTGCACGCCAACGGCAGCCGCGGGCTGACGACCCTGCTCTGCCGGCACGCGGCGATCGACGGCGACGAGGTGACCCTGACCTTCCCGGCCAAGTCGGCGCAGAAGTGGGCGAGCACGATCGAGGACGCCGACCTCGCCGAACTGCTCGCGGAGATCGTCGCGGCCCGCGGGCCGCGCTCCCGGCTGCTGTCGTGGAAGGACGGGACCTGGCACACGATCCGTCCGGCGTCGCTGAACGAGTACATCCAGCGCCAGACCGGCGGCGAGTTCACCGCCAAGGACTTCCGCACGCTGCACGGCACGATCGTCGCGGCGCAGGCGCTCGCCGGGCTGGGCGTCGCGCACCGCGAGGCGCAGCGCGCGAAGCGGGTGACGGCCGCCGTCGCCGAGGCCGCGGACGCTCTCGGCAACACCCCGACGATCGCACGCAACAGCTACATCGACCCGCGCGTGTTCGACCGGTACCGGGCCGGGGAGGTCATCGACACCCGCGGCGGCCGCGCTCCCGAGCCGGCGCTGCTGGAGTTGCTGGCCTGACCCCTACCGCTTCGTCGCCGGCTGCGCGGGCGTCTCCGCCGACAGCGGCGCGGCCACGTCCTCCAGCGACTTCCGCTCCGCGTCCACGCCGAGGAACAGCTCGACCAGTCCGGCCGCGATCATCAGCCCCGCGCCGATGTAGTACCCGATCGAGACCGCCTGGACGCCGCCCCCGATGAGCTGGCCGAACAGGATCGGCCCGACGATGCCGCCCGCCGCCGTGCCGACCGCGTAGAAGAACGCGATCGCCATCGCGCGGGTCTCCATCGGGAAGATCTCGCTCACCGTCAGGTAGGCCGCGCTCGCGCCCGCCGAGGCGAAGAAGAACACGACCATCCAGCAGACCGTCAGCCAGACGGCGTCGAGCGCGCCGGCGGAGAACAGCAGAGCGGTGCCGATGAGCAGGACGCCGGAGCCGACGTAGGACAGCGTGATCATGAACCGGCGGCCCACCGAGTCGAACAGCCGGCCGAGCAGCAGCGGCCCGAGGAAGTTGCCGATCGCGATCGGGATCAGCGACCACGGCGCGACATCGGCCGGCACCTTCAGCAGGTTCGTCAGCACCAGCGCGTAGGTGAAGAACACCGCGTTGTAGAGGAACGCCTGGCCGATGAACAGCGACAGCCCGAGGATCGATCGCTTCGGGTACTGGTGGATGCCCACCCGGATGATCTCCCCGAAGCCGGTCGAGCGGCGCTGGCGGATCTCGATCTCCTTGTCATCGGGCACGGCCTCCAGGCCGGAGCCGCGCTCCTCCTCGATGCCGCGCTCGATCTCGGCGACCTCCTTCTCGGCGGCCTCGTCGCGGCCGTGGATGAACATCCAGCGCGGCGACTCCGGCACGTTCCTGCGGACCAGCAGGATGACCAGTCCCAGCACCGCGCCGAGGCCGAAGGCGATGCGCCAGCCGATGTTCGCGGGGAAGATCGCCGTGTTCAGCAGGAACACCGTGAGGATGGCGCCGAAGGCCGTCCCGAGCCAGTACGACCCGTTGATGGCGAGGTCGACGACGCCGCGGCGGCGTGCCGGGATGAGCTCGTCGATCGCGGAGTTGATCGCCGCGTACTCGCCGCCGATGCCCGCGCCGGTGAAGAACCGGAACACGAAGAACATCCACGGTGCGACCGAGAACGCCGTGAGCACGGTCGCGAGCAGATAGAGGCCGAGCGTGACGATGAAGAGCTTCTTGCGGCCGAACCGGTCGGTCAGGTAGCCGAAGACCAGGGCTCCGACGCACGCGCCAGCCACGTAGATCGCCGCCGCGAGGCCGACCTGCGGGGTGGTCAGTCCGAGCCCGGAGGCCTTCTCGGTCAGGCGGCTCGCGATCGCACCGACGATGGTGACTTCGAGCCCGTCCAGGATCCACACGGTCCCGAGGCCGACGACGACGAGCCAGTGGAAGTGCGACCAGGGGAGGCGGTCCAATCGCGCAGGGATACTGGTGCGGATGGTCTTGAGGCCCCCGGCACCCTGGGAATCAGATGAATGCACGCTCATGCGTGTGACACTACGAGCGTCCTCACTCGGCGCTAGGCCCTTGACAACGAGCAATTGCGCCGAAGCAAGCGACACGCCTAGCGAGTGCTACCACCCTTGTCAACCCCTTGTTGGGGGAGTGGGCAATCTGATTCCGTTAGCTCACGAATCGAGGCAGAAAACACCTGCGCACGACGAAATGGGATGACACGATGACGACGCTCGAAGTGACCAATGATCCAGTTCGCGACTACCTCAATTCCATCGGACGGACCCGCCTGCTGACGGCGGACGAGGAAGTCGCCCTGGCCAAGCGGATCGAGATCGGCGTCCTCGCCGGCGACCGCCTCGCCACCCGCCCCGGACTGACCCCGCGCGAGAAGCGCGAGCTGCAGTACCTGGCCGACGACGGCAAGCGCGCCTTCGAGCGCTTCATCGAGGCGAACCTCCGCCTCGTCGTCAGCATCGCCAAGCGCTACGCGGGCCGCGGCCTGGCGGTGATGGACCTGATCCAGGAGGGCAACCTCGGCCTGGTGCGCGCGGTCGAGAAGTTCGACTACCGCACCGGCAACAAGTTCTCCACCTACGCCACCTGGTGGATCCGCCAGTCCATCCTGCGCGGTATCGCCGACACCGCCCGCCTGATCCGCATCCCGGTGCACACGGTGGAGAAGATCGACAAGCTGGACCGCATCCGCCGCGACCTCGGCGGCGAGCTGGGCCGCACGCCCACGCTGGAGGAGATGGCGGAGGCCGCCAACCTGACCCCGGCCGAGGTGCACAAGCTGCGGATGAGCGACTCCGAGACCGTGTCGCTCGCCGTGCCGGTCGGCGAGAACGAGGGCGCTGAGCTCGGCGACCTGATCGAGGACGGCGACGCCCCCGGCCCGTCGGAGTCGGTCGAGGTCGAGTTCCGCCACCGCGACCTGGAGGAGCGCCTGCGCGAGCTGCCGCCGCGCGACGCCAAGGTCGTCCGGATGCGCTTCGGCCTCGACGGGCACAAGCCGATGACCCTCGACGAGGTCGGCGCGGTCTACGGGATCACCCGCGAGCGCGTGCGCCAGCTGGAGACGCGAAGCCTCAAGCGCCTGCGCAGCCCCGAGCTGCTCGAATACCTGCGCTGAGGCGCCGGGAGGTCTTACCGGGAACCCCGGGCTCAGCCGAGCTCGGGGTTCTCGTTTATCGCGACCGCCTCGTCGAACGGGATGTCCCCGGGGCGATCCCCGGGGGCGGCCTCATCCGCACCGGCCTCCGCATCCGCGGGGGCGGCGACGGTCTCCGCCACGGGCGCTTCCGCCGGAGCGGCAGCGACGAGCGGGTCTTCTGATTCCGGTGACATGGCGCGCCTCCCATCTGCCATGATCACGCCCAACATTAGGCGCGGGCTGGGAGACGATCAAGTATGGCTGAGCGTCTCTCAGCGAGTTCGTGGCGCCGGTGGAGGCGCGCCGATCAGCGGCCGGGAGGCGAGTCGGCGTTGACCTCGTCGGCGCCGAGCGCGCCGATCTCCTCGGTCAGCTGGAGTCCCTGGGCACTGTTGGAGGACAGGGTGAGCTGCTCCAGCCACTTCTTGTTGATCGACGGCGGCCGTCCGCCGCTGTAGCGGAACAGCAGGGGGATGGCCGGGTCGACCCAGATGGCGCTCCGGCCGTCGCCGACGCCCTGCTCGTCGCGCCAGGAGAAGAAGAAGCCCTCTTTCCGCCGCAGCTTCAGTCCGACGACGATCTGCAGGTGAGCGAGGACCCTGTCCTCGAATCCGATCTCGGTCGTACCGCCGTAAACGAGCTTGCCCATGCGAAAACCGTACCTGAATCCCGGTGAATGCATGCATTCGGCGCGAGGAAACGGCCCTGCGGTTTTTCGTGCGCCGGGGCCTGCACGCACGGGGGTATGGTCGCACGGTGGAACCTCGACGCGTGCTCGTCACCGGCGCCACCGGCTACATCGGCGGCAGGCTGGTGCCGCGCCTCCTGGAGCGCGGCTACCGGGTGCGGGTGCAGGTGCGATCGCCGATCAAGCTCACCGACGTGCCCTGGGCGGCCGAGGTGGAGCTCGTGAAGGGCGACCTGCACGACCGAGGGTCGGTCGAGGAGGCCGTGCGCGATGTCGACATCGTCTACTACCTCGTGCACTCCATGCGCGCGACCGGCGACTTCGACGAGGAGGAGGCGGACGGTGCGCGTTCTGTCGCCGACGCGTCGGCGGCGGCCGGCGTGAGCCGGATCGTCTACCTCGGCGCGCTGCACCCGGACGGCCCGCTCTCGCGGCACCTGCGCTCGCGCGTCGCCGTCGGCCGCATCCTCCTCGACTCCGGCGTGCCGACCGTCGTGCTGCAGGCCGGCGTCGTCATCGGCTCCGGCTCGACGTCGTTCGAGATGATCCGGCAGCTCACCGACGTCCTCCCGTACATGCCGGCGCCGCGGTGGGTCCGCAACCGCATCCAGCCGATCGCGGTGCGCGACGTGCTGCACTATCTGCTGGCCGCCGCCGAGCTCCCGCCGGAGGTATCCCGCGCCTTCGACATCGGCGGGCCCGACATCCTGCGCTACGGGCAGATGATGAACGGCTACGCGCTGGAGGCCGGGCTGCGGCAGCGGCCGATCGCGGCGCTGCCGGTGTTCACGCCGTGGCTGGCGTCGCAGTGGGTGAACCTGGTCACGCCGATCCCGCGCGCGCTCGCCGTGCCCATCATCGAGTCGCTGCAGTACGACTGCGTCATGCGCGAGCACGACATCGACGCCGTCATCGCCCCGCCGGAGGGCGGCCTCACCGGTTACCGCGCGTCCGTGCGTCTCGCGCTGGCGCGCCTGCGCGCCGGGACCGTCGAGACGAGCTGGCAGGACGCCTCGGTGTCCGGAGCGCCCAGCGATCCGCTGCCGAGCGACCCGGACTGGTCGGGGCACACCGTCTACACCGATGTTCGCGAGAGGACCAGCACGGCGCCGCCCGCGGAGGTCTGGCGCGTGATCGAGGGGATCGGCGGCGACCGCGGCTGGTACTCCTTCCCGCTCGCCTGGGCACTGCGCGGCTGGCTGGACAAGCTGGCGGGCGGTGTCGGCCTCCGCCGCGGCCGGCGCGACGCCGACCGTCTGCAGACCGGCGACGCCCTCGACTGGTGGCGGGTCGAGGCGATCCAGCGCGGCTCGGCGCTGCGGCTGCGCGCCGAGATGCGGGTCCCGGGCCTCGCCTGGCTGGAGCTGAGCGTCGCACCGGACGGGGCGGGGTCGCGCTACCGCCAGCGCGCCGTGTTCTTCCCGCACGGGCTCGCCGGCCGGCTGTACTGGCTGGCGATCCTGCCGTTCCACGGGATCATCTTCGCCGGGATGGCCGAGCGGATCGTGGTGGAGGCCGAGCGGGCGGCGCGCGCCGAGCGGCCAGGAGGGGTCACTCCGGCGGAGCCGTGACGAGCGTCGTGGCGCTGAGGTCGTGGAGGAACCGCGTCACGACTTCGCGCTCCTCGTGGCTGAGCGCCCGGGCGACCTCGAAGCGCCGCGCGTGCTGGAGGCCCATCGTGCGGCGCACCTGGCGGTGCGTCTCCGGGGTGATCTCGACGGTGACGGCCCGGCGGTCGGTGGGGTGCGGCTTGCGGACGATGTGGCCGGCGCGCTCCAGCCGGTCGAGCAGCTTGGTGACGGAGGCGGTCGAGATGTGCAGGTGCTCGGCGAGCGCGCCCGCGGTCACCGCGACGTTGGCGTTCGTGGACGCGATGATGTAGCGCAGGGCCTTCATGTCGGTCTCGTTGAGCTGCATCGCGGTGCGGGACTCGAAGCTGAGGCGCTGCTCGGCCTCCCGCCAGCCGCGGACGGCGTCGAGGACGCCGATGACCTCCTGCAGCTCGTCGTCGCTGAGGTCGTCGTGGCGCACGAGCTCCTGCCGCGGGTCGATGACGCGCGGGTCGATCAGGGACCCGGAGATGCGCCGGGCCTCCTCCTTGGAACTCATGCGGACATCCTATTGCCCATCGTAAGAAGCGTGCTAAGTTATTTGCTAACCAGGCTAGGTAAAGGAGGTCGACATGACCCAGCTTCGCCCGGAACTCACCGAACAGCGCAGCGACGACGAGGTCACGGCCCCCGACCCCGTCGAGGAGGATCTGCGCTCGGTCGAGAGCGAGCTGACCGCCTTCCTGAGCGCGCGCGAGCGCGACGCCGAGACGTACGGCGCGGAGTACACGCGCCTGTGGCAGGCCGTGGGGGAGTCCTCCCACGGCGGCAAGCGGCTCCGGCCCCGGCTCGTGCTGGCGGCGTTCCACGGCCTGGCCGGATTCGGCCGCCGCGAGGCGGAAGACCGCACCGCCGCGGTCCGGACCGCGCTCGCCTTCGAGCTCCTGCACAGTGCCTTCCTGCTGCATGACGACGTGATCGACGGCGACACCGTGCGTCGCGGTCGTCCGAACGTCGCCGGCGAGTTCAGCGCCGACGCCCTCTTCCGGGGAGCCGGGTTCCCCCGCGCCCGGCTCTGGGGCGAGTCGGCGGCCATCCTCGCCGGCGACCTGCTGCTGCACGCCGCCGCCCAGTGCGTCGCGCGCCTGAGGGTCGAGGAGGGGACCCGCACCCGGCTGCTCGACCTGTTCGACCGGTCCGTCTTCGTCACGGCCGCGGGCGAGCTGGCCGACGTCGGGCTGGCCACCGGGATGTCCGCGAGCGGTCTGCCCGACGTCCTCGCGATGACCGCGTACAAGACCGCGGAGTACTCGGTGTCAGGGCCGCTCGCCGCCGGCGCCCTCCTCGCCGGTGCGGACGACGAGGCCGTGGAGCTGCTCGCCCGCTACGGCCGGCTGGTCGGCGTCGCCTTCCAGCTCGGCGACGACCTGCTCGGGGTGTACGGCGACGAGAGCGTGACGGGCAAGACCGCGGTCGGCGACCTCCGGCAGGGCAAGGAGACGACGCTCATCGCCTTCGCCCGCGGCACCGCGCAGTGGCCCGACCTGGAGCCGCTGTTCGGGAGGGACGACCTCGGCCCCGACGACACGGCGGAGCTGGCCGCGGGCCTGGAGCGCTGCGGCGCGCGCGTCTTCGCCGAGCGTCTTCTGGCCGACCACGTGGCGGCGGCCGTCTCCGCTCTGGACACCCCGCTGCTGCCGTCCGCGCTCGCGGCGACGCTGACCGGCGTCGCCCTCGGCTGCGTCGGGAGGACGGCATGACCCGCACAGAGCCCACTGTCTCCGGCACCGGCGCTCACACCGACCTCGGACTGTACGGCAAGGCCGCGCACCGAAGCGCCGCCACGATCATCCACGAGTACTCCACCTCGTTCGGGATGGCGACGCGGCTGCTGTCGCCGTCCGTCCGCCCCCGAGTCGAGGACGTCTACGCGCTCGTCCGGGTCGCCGACGAGATCGTGGACGGGGCCGCGGCGGAGGCCGGCCTGACCGCGGAGCAGATCAGGGACGTGCTCGCCGCGCTGGAGGACGACACCGAGCAGGCGCTGCGCACCGGCTACAGCGCCAACGTCGTCGTGCACGCCTTCGCCCGCACGGCCCGGTCGGCCGGCTTCGGCGCCGAGCTGACGCGGCCGTTCTTCGCCTCCATGCGCCGCGACCTCGACCCGGTGGACTTCACCGCGGACGAGCTCAGCGCCTACGTCTACGGCTCAGCGGAGGTCGTGGGGCTGATGTGCCTCGCCGTCTTCCTCGCCGACTCACCCGTGCCGGAGGCGACCCGGCGCCGGCTGGAGGCGGGCGCGCGACGGCTCGGTGCAGCCTTCCAGAAGATCAACTTCCTCCGCGACCTCGCCGTCGACTACGCCGAGCTCGGCCGCAGCTACTTCCCCGGCATCGACCCCGCGCGCCTCACCGAGCGGCAGAAGCTCGCCCTCGTCGTGGACATCGACTGCGACCTGGGCGCCGCCGCCGACGCGATCCCGGAGCTGCCGGAGAACTGCCGGCGTGCCATTGCCGCCGCCCACGGCCTGTTCTCCGAGCTGAGCGACCGGATCCGGCGCACCCCGGCGTCCGAGCTGCTGGTGCGCCGGGTGCGGGTGCCGAACGGCGTCAAGCTGGCGGTCGTGCTGCGCGCCTCCACCGGGTCCCTGCGGTGACGGAACGGCCGATGTCCGCCGATCGGGTCGTCATCGTCGGGGGAGGGATCGCCGGGCTCGCCACCGCGGCGCTGCTCGCGCGTGACGGCCGCCGGGTCACCCTCCTCGAACAGAACAGCGCGCTCGGCGGCAGGGCCGGGCTGTGGGAGGCGGACGGGTTCCGCTTCGACACCGGGCCGTCGTGGTACCTGATGCCGGAGGTGTTCGACCACTTCTTCCGGCTTCTCGGCACCAGCGCCGCCGAGCAGCTCGACCTCGTCACGCTCGACCCCGGCTACCGCCTGTTCGCGGAGTCCGGCGAGGCCCCGCTGGACGTTCGGGCCGACGGCCGGGCCAACCGCGCGCTGTTCGAGAGCGTGGAGCCCGGCGGCGCCGCCGCGCTCGACCGCTACCTGGCGAGCGCGGCCGAGACCTACCGCCTGGCGGTCGACCGCTTCCTCTACGCGACGTTCGCGACCCCCGGCCCGCTGCTGGACCCCGCCGTCCTCCGCCGAGCGGGGAGGCTGGCGCGGCTCCTCCTCGAACCGCTCGACCGGTACGCCGCAGACTTCGTGCGCGACACCCGGCTCCGCCAGCTGCTCGGCTACCCCGCGGTCTTCCTCGGCACGTCGCCCGGCCGGGCGCCGAGCATGTACCACCTGATGAGCCACCTCGACCTCGACGACGGCGTGCGCTACCCGCTGGGCGGATTCGCCGAGCTGATCCGGCGGATCGCGGCGCTCGCCGAGGCCGCGGGCGCGGAACTGGTGACCGGGGCGCGGGTGACGGCGATCCGGACGGAGCACGGACGCGGACGGCGGGCGCGCGCGACGGGCGTCGAGTACGTCGATGCCGCGGGACACCGCCGGGTCTCGGACGCGGAGGTCGTGATCTCGGCCGCCGACCTCCACCACACCGAGACCGAGCTGCTGCCGCCGGCGCTGCGGACGCATCCCGAGCGCAGCTGGGACCGCCGCGACCCCGGGCCCGGCGCCGTGCTCGCGATGCTCGGCGTCCGCGGGCACCTCCCGGAGCTCACCCACCACAACCTCTTCTTCACGACCGACTGGGAGGCCGGCTTCGCCCACATCGACGGCGCCCGCCGCGGGTGGGGCCGGGGGACGGTCATCCCCGATCCCGCGTCGCTCTACGTCTGCAAGCCGAGCGCGACCGACCCCGGGGTCGCGCCCGAGGGCACGGAGAACCTATTCGTGCTGGTCCCCGTCGCCGCCGATGTCTCGATCGGCCGCGGCGGGGTCGACGGCGCCGGCGACCGGCTCGTGGAGAAGACCGTCGACGCGGCGATCGCGCAGGTCGGCGACTGGGCGGGCATCCCCGACCTCGCCGACCGGATCGTGGTGCGCCGCACGATCGGGCCGGACGACTTCGCGCACGACGTCAACGCCTGGATGGGCGGAGCGCTCGGACTCGCCCACACCCTCCGGCAGAGCGCGTTCCTCCGTCCGGGCAACGCCTCCAAGAAGGTCGACGGCCTCCTCTACGCCGGGTCGTCCACGATCCCCGGGATCGGCCTCCCCATGTGCCTGATCAGCGCCGAGCTCGTCCTCAAGCGCCTGCGCGGCGACGTCACCGCCGCGCCGCTGCCGGCGCCGCTGCGGCCGGCGACCGCGGGTCCAGTGAATGCCGGGGAGCGCGTCCCGTGAGCGTCGCATACCTCGTCTGCCTGCTGGTCTCGCTCGGCGCGCTGGTGCTGCTCGACCGGAGATTCCGGCTGGTCTTCTGGCGCGGCGGCGCCGCTCGGAGAACCGGACTGGTGCTCGCGGCCGGGGTGGTCTTCTTCCTGGCCTGGGACGTGCTCGGCATCGCGCTGGGCGTCTTCGCCCGCGGCCGGTCGCCCTTCATGACCGGGATCGAGCTCGCGCCGCAGCTCCCGCTAGAGGAGCCGGTCTTCCTGGCGTTCCTCTGCTACCTGACGCTCGTGGCGCTGTTCGGGACGCGCGCGCTGCTGGACCGGAGGGAGCGCCCATGACTTATCCAGTACTCAGCACCTACCCGCTCCTCAGCGCCGCCTTCCTCGCGCTCGCCGCGGCCGTGCTCGTCGCCGGTCTCGTGCGTGCACCGGACCGGGCGCGCCTCGTCGCACGCTGGACCGTCCCGGCCGTCGTCACGGGCGTGCTGTTGGTGGTGCTCACAGCCGTCTTCGACAACCTGATGATCGCCGCCGGCCTGATGACCTACGCCGCCGCCGCGATCTCCGGCGTGCACGTCGGCCTCGTCCCGGTCGAGGACCTCGCCTATCCGATCGCCGGGCTCCTGCTGCTCGCGGGCCTCTGGCTGCTGCTGCGACCGAGGCCGGGGGAGTCGGAGTCGGCCGGCACAGCGCAGTCCCGCACGCACGATCGGACCAGCCGATGACCACCGCCGTCGCCCCGTCCGCCGCCCGCCGGCTCCTCCTCGCCTCGCGCCCGCTGAGCTGGATCAACACCGCCTTCCCGTTCGCCGCGGCATACCTGGTCACCACCGGCCGGGTCGACGCCGTGCTCGTCGTCGGGACGCTCTACTTCCTCATCCCGTACAACCTGGCGATGTACGGGGTGAACGACGTGTTCGACTACGAGTCCGACCTGCGCAACCCGCGCAAGGGCGGAGCGGAGGGCGCCCTCCTCGACCCGGGCGTCCATCGCCGCACGCTCGTGGCCGCGGCAGTGACGAACCTGCCGTTCCTGGCCTTCCTCGTCGCGGTCGGCCCGCCGCTGTCCTGGCTGGTCCTCGGCGCGAGCGTCTTCGCCGTGCTGGCGTACTCGGTGAGGGGGCTGCGATTCAAGGAGGTCCCGTTCCTGGACTCGGCGACGTCCAGCTTCCACTTCGTCAGCCCGGCGCTCTACGGGCTGGTGCTCGCCGGCGCCGTCTTCACGCCGGGGCTCTGGCTGCTGCTGCTGGCGTTCTTCCTGTGGGGCGTCGGCAGCCACGCGTTCGGCGCCGTGCAGGACGTCGTGCCCGACCGGGAGGCCGGCATCGCCTCGATCGCGACCGTGCTCGGCGCCGCCCGCACCACGCGGCTCGCCGTCCTCGCCTGGGCCGCCGCCGGCGTCGCCATGCTCGGCACCGCGTGGCCGGGACCGCTCGCCGCCGTGCTCGCCGTGCCGTACGTCCTCACCGCCACGCCGTACTGGTCGGTCCCCGACGAACGCGCGAGCGCCGCCAACCGGGGCTGGCGGCGCTTCCTCTGGATCAACTACGCGTGCGGGTTCGTCGTGACCCTGCTCCTGATCGCGTACGCGCTGGGCTAGCGGTTCTGCGGCACGAGCTGCTGGAGGGTCCAGCCGTTCCCGTCCGGGTCGGTGTAGGTGACGAACCGCCCCCACGGCTGGTCATCGACGCCCTGCGCCTCGATCCCGTTGCCGCGCAGGTGCTCGAGCGCGGCGTCGGCGTCCGGGATCACGATCTGCAGCCCCTTCATCGTGCCGGGCGCCATGTCGGTCAGCCCCTCGCCGAACGCGATCGAGCAGGCCGAGCCGGGAGGCGTCACCTGCACGAACCGGAGCGTGTCGGAGACGCGCTGGTCGAAGTCCGCGTTCCAGCCCAGCTGGTCCACGTAGAACGTCTTGGCCCGGTCCACGTCGGTCACGGGGACGATGATGAGCTCGATGCGCCAGTCGCTGATGGTCATGATTCCTGCCCTTCCGGTTGGTGTGAGACCAGGCTATGACCGCATGCGGTCACATTCCGTCCTCAATCGAAATCGAGCGAATTCGCGGATCCGCCCGCTACTCTCGTGAACCATGAGTGACAGTCCCGCAGCGCCGAGCGCCTACGAGGTGCTCGGGGTCAGCGCGACCGTCAGCCAGGAGGAGCTGCGCCGCGCCTACCGCCGGCTCGCCCGGCTCACGCACCCCGACACCGGCGGCACCGCCGAGGCGTTCCAGGCCGTGCAGTTCGCCTGGGAGCAGGTCGGCGACCCGGAGGACCGCGCGCGCTACGACCGCGGCGAGTCCCTGGTGGTGGACGCCGTCTCCGGAGAGTCGGGCGGCGGCGGCTTCAGCGCGACCGTGCACCCCACCCGCTCCTCGGGCCGCGGGCCGACCGTGCGCGCGCGCAGCTACGGCCATCCCGGCGGCCGGGCCCGCGAGCGCTTCCTGACTCTGATGCGCGAGTGGATGGGCCGCGGCACCGACCTCGCCGACCCGTACGATCCGGCGCTGGTGCGCTCCGCTCCGCGCGAGATCCGCCTGCTGCTGGCGGAGGCGCTCGCCGAGGAGGCGACCGCCCGCGCCGTCTCCGGCCTCGGTATCGGCTTCACGATCTGGAACGACGTGGCCGTGCACCCGGCGACCGACGCCAAGCTCGACCACATCGTCCTCGGCCCTGCCGGCCTGTTCGCGATCCGCTCCGCCGACTGGGGCGCCCCGGTCAAGCTGGCGAAGGGCGAGCTGGTCGGCCCCGGGATCGCGCACGACGAGGAGCCCTTCCACGAGCTCCACAACTCCGCGAAGAGCTTCGGCCGCCAGGCGGGCGTGCGCTTCACCGGCCTGATCGTGGTCGTCCCGGACGACGCCCTCACCGTCCCGCTCGATGTCGTGCAGCGCGGGAGGCTGGCCGGAGCGACGGTGGTGCGTCGCTCGCTGCTGCCGAAGATCCTCCGTGACGGGGCCGACGCCGCGGGCCGCGCGAGCGTCGACCGCGCCTTCGAGTTGCGGCCGCGGCTGCAGGAGGCCGTGCGCTTCGTCTAGACGCCGTGCCGGCTCCGGGGCAGAGTTGGCGGCATGGTCAACGCTATCGACATCTTCAGCGGTTTCAGCGTCAACGACATCGACGCCGCCCGCGACTTCTACCGCGACGCCCTCGGCCTGTCCGTAACGGAGGGTCCCGGCGGCAACCTCGACCTCGCCCTCCCGAGCGGAGGCCACGTGTTCGTCTACCCGAAGCCGGACCACACCCCGGCGAGCTTCACCATCCTGAACCTGGCGGTGGACGACATCGACGCCGCCGTCGACGACCTGAACGCCAAGGGCGTCGTCACCAAGATCTACGACGACGACGACCTCCACACCGACGAGAAGGGCATCGCGCGCGGCCGCGCCGTGAACCGCGGCCCGGACATCGCGTGGTTCCGCGACCCGGCGGGGAACGTCATGTCGGTGCTGGCGGGTTAGCGCAGCCGCCCCAACAGCCCCATCGCGTCGTACGGCGCCCGCACCTTCAGGTCGTTGTCGAAGTACGCGTACACGTCCAGCCCGTCGGCCAGCCGCGCCCGCAATTCGCCGGCCCAGCGGTCGAGCGCCTCCTCGGTGTACCCGCTCGCGTACAGCTCCTCGTCGCCGTGCAGGCGCACGTACACGAAGTCCGCGGTCGTCTCGCGCAGCACCGGATAGCGCCCGGCCGTGTCCGCGAGCACCACGGCGACGCCGTGCGCGCGGCACGTACGCGGGAAGGCCGGGTCGGTGAAGCTCGGGTGCCGCGCCTCCACCGCGTGCCGGAGCGGGCGGTCGTCCGCGCCGGAGTAGTCCGTCCGGTCCTGCTCCAGGGTCGTGTCCGCCGCCAGCGCCCGGGCCTCCGCGGCGGTCTTCGGCAGCATCCCCAGGAACGCGTCCAGCGCCTCCGCGTCGAACTGCAGGTTCGGCGGGAGCTGCCACAGCAGCGGGCCGAGCTTGGGCCCGAGGGTCAGCACCCCGGAGGCGAACAGGTTGGCCACGGCCGTCCGCGCGTTCTTCAGGCGCAGGATGTGCGTGATGTAGCGGCCGCCCTTGACCGAGAACACGAAGTCGTCCGGCGTGCTCGCCGCCCAGGTGCGGTAGCTGGAGGGCTTCTGCAGCGCGTAGAAGCTGCCGTTGAGCTCGATCGAGTTCAGCCGCTCCGCGGCGTACTCCAGCTCGGCGCGATGCGGCAGGCCCTTCGGGTAGAACACGCCGCGCCACGGCGCGTACGTCCACCCGGAGATCCCCACTCGCGCCACCGGCATCAGCGGTCCCGGAGCTGGTCGAGCAGGCGCCGGTCCCGCTTGGTCGGGCGGCCGGCCCCGCGCTCGCGGGTGACATCCGACGGCGTCTCGGCCTTCGGTGGCGGCGGAGGCGTGCGGTCCTCGAAGCACTCGGCCGCGACGGCGGCGCCGACGCGCTTCACGATCAGCTTCCGCGCGATGTAGATCTTCTCGGAGCCGCCGACGAAGGCGCGCACCTCGTCGCCCACCTTCACCTGCTGCGACGGCTTCGCCCGGTCTCCGTTCACCTTCAGGTGCCCGGCCTTGCAGGCGTCGGAGGCCGCCGAGCGGGTCTTGTAGAGCCGCACCGCCCACGCCCAGGCATCGACGCGGACGCCGGTCATCGCTGGAGTGCGGGCTCCCCGGCCCGCTCGGGCGCGGCTTCCTCTTCGGCGAGCTGCGCCTTCCACTTCACGAGGCTGCGAACGGTCCTGCTCCGATCCTTCGCCAGCGTCTCCATGACATCGGCGGGCACGTAATAGTTGACCGCGACCCAGCCGCGCACCGTCTCCGACCGCTCGCCCGCCAGCGCGCGCAGGATGTCGCACGGCGTCGCCTCGTTCTTCGCGACGCAGCCCCGCACGCCCTCGTCCGGATCCTGTGCGAGCGCCTCGAACAGGTCGACGGGCGTGTTGTAGCTGGAGGCGACTGCCTCCCGGATCTTCGGGTTCGGGTCCGCCGCCAGCAGCCGCAGCCGCCGCAGCTTGCTCTCCGTGAACTCCGGCGCCGGGTGCAGCGCGGCGGCCTCCTCCGCGGTCAGCATCGCGGGGCTGTGGTCGCGCATGGCCTGGCGCTGGGCGGGGGTGTTGAAGCGGATGCAGGACATGGACTCAACGGTACGCGCTGGATCCATCGAAAGGTGGAAGCAGCTCCCAGCCGCGTCGCGTTACGGTAAATGCATGGATTCACTGCTCCGACGGCTCGACCGGATCGCGGGCGGACGCCACGCCGGTTACACCGTCCCGGAGGAGGGGCGCGACCACCCGCGGACGCGCCGCGCGTTCGTCGTCATCGCCTGGCTGCTCGTCGCCGAGCTTCTCGTCGGCACCACCGCCGTCGTCATCGCCTCGGTGCTCACGCTCGACGGCGCGCCGGTCCCGTTCGCGGTCTGGATGCGCTCCGTCGTCGTGCTCGGCATGACCGTCACGCTGTTCTACTTCGCCTGGCGCGCGCAGAAGGGCTACTACTGGGCCTACTCGCGGCTGCGGCTGTTCTCCAAGATCTTCCCCGTCGTCACGCTCGTGATCGCGGCGATCCCCGGCCTCTACCCGTTCTGGATGGTGACCGAGCAGATCGTGTTCAGCCTGATCCTCATCGGCGTGGCCGACTACCTCGACTCCGACCACATGCGGGAGGCCTTCCCACGTCCGGCGCGCGCCGTCACGACCGCGCCGTGACGGCCTCCCGCCGCGGCGCGGGAACCACGGCACGATCGGCGACGTGCGGCGCTGATACTCCGCGTACTCCGGGTAGCGCGACCGCGAGATGCTCTCGGTGAAGACCGTCGAGCCGATGAAGAGGCCCGTGAGCAACAGCGGCCCGATCACCGTCCACTGCAGCAGCGAGCCGGCGGCGACGCAGCCGAACAGGAAGACCACCCACCACTGGGCCTGCTCGCAGAAGAAGTTCGGGTGCCGGGAGTAGCGGAACAGCCCGGTCTGCAGGAAGCGCGGGCTCGGCTGGCGCCCGGCGGCGACCTCGGCCTTCTTCCACCGGTGGAACGCCCACTGCTGCTGGTCGGCGATCGTCTCGCCCGCGAGCAGCACCAGGAACAGCACCGCGCACACGAGGTCGAAGCCGTTCAGCGGCGTCGGGTGCTGGAACGCAGTCCAGGCCGGCAGCGCGATCAGCAGGAGCAGCACGTTCTGGTAGATCACGATGAAGAACAGGTTGAAGACCGCGAAGACGCCACGGCCCATCCGGCCGCGCAGCACCTCCCAGCGGTAGTCCTCGCCGCCCGGCGCGTAGCCGCCCTTGCGGGCGAAGTTGAAGGTCAGCCGCGCGCCCCACAGCGTCACGAGGCCGGCCATCAGGTCGAGCCTGGCGTCCTGGAGGCCGGCGGCGATCGCGAACACCCAGACGTAGACGACGGGCACGACCGACCAGATCCGGTCCACCCAGGAGTGCTCGCCCGTGATGAGCGACAGCACCCAGGTCGCGGCGCATACGCCCGCGAGGATCCAGAGGCACACGAAGAAGGTCTCCACGCCCCACATCCTAGGGTCGCAGACCTCCCTCGACGGGAGGACCACGGTCAGTAGAGTGGAATCGTGGATGCAGTCGGCGCGGTGAGCTCGCGCGTGTGGACGATCCCGAACGTCCTCAGCTTCTTCCGGCTGGCTCTGGTGCCGGTGTTCCTGGCGTTCGTGATCACGGGGGAGGACGCTCTCGCCCTCCTCGTCCTCGTCGTCTCCAGCATCACCGACTTCCTCGACGGCTGGCTGGCCCGCAGGCTCAACCAGGTGTCCCGGCTCGGGCAGCTCCTCGACCCTGCCGCCGACCGCCTCTACATCTTCGCCGCCCTGGTCGGCCTGGCCTGGCGGGAGGTCATCCCCTGGTGGCTGGTGGCGGTGATCCTCGCGCGCGACGTCATGCTGGCGGTGCTCGGGGTGATCCTGGCCAACCACGGCTTCGGCCCGCTGCCGGTCCACCACCTCGGCAAGGTCGCCACGTTCTGCCTGTTCTGCGCCCTCCCGCTGCTCATGCTGGGGGAGGCGTTCGACCCGCTCGCGCCCTTCTCGCTGCCGCTCGGCTGGGCCTTCGCGCTCTGGGGAGCCTTCCTCTACTGGTGGGCCGGCATCGTCTACATTCGGGAGACCGCCCGGGTCATCCGCCTTCCGGCCGATGACAGCGGGCCACATTCCGATAGGCTTGACCACGAGGAGGTTGACGGTGCCTGACGAGAACTACCCTGGATGGGCTTCTGCTGCCGATGACGACGGCCGCGACGCCGAGAACCCCTGCGCGACGCCGCGACGGGGAACGAGGACACGACCGCGCGCTTCGGCGAGGAGTTCATCTCCAAGATGTTCCCCATGGACGGGGAGATCAGCCCCGAGGAGCAGGAGGCGATCGCGGCCCTGCCGTCCGGCTCGGCCCTGCTCATCGTGCGGCGCGGTCCCAACACCGGCGCGCGTTTCCTCCTCGACGCCGACGTCACGAGCGCGGGTCGCCACCCGAACGCCGACATCTTCCTCGACGATGTGACCGTCTCGCGCCGGCACGCGGAGTTCACCCGCCGCGGCACGGCCTTCGAGGTCCGCGACCTGGGCTCGCTCAACGGCACGTACTACGACGGCGTGCGTATCGAGAGCGCGCTGCTCAGCGACTCGTCCGAGGTCCAGATCGGCAAGTTCCGGCTCACGTTCTACGCCTCACGGCAAGACCTCGCCGCCGCGGCGAAGAACTAACGAGCCAGTGGCCCGGCAAGCAGCGAGGGCGCACACGGCCTCGCCCGCACTGCTCTCGATCGGCCAGGTGCTGGCGCGCCTGACCCCCGAGTTCCCGGACCTGTCGTCGTCCAAGCTGCGTTTCCTGGAGGAGCGCGGGCTCATCTCGCCGTCGCGCACGGCGTCGGGCTACCGCAAGTTCTCGCCCGCCGACGTGGAGCGGCTGCACACCGTGCTGGCGATGCAGCGGGACAACTACCTCCCGCTCAAGGTCATCAAGAAGTACCTCGCCGCGGTCGACGCGGGCGAGAACCCTGCGCTGCCGGGAGGCGCGCGCGATGGCTCGTCGATGCTCCCGGCCGGCCGCCGCTTCAAGCGCGACGAGCTGCTCCGCGAGGCGGGCGCGTCGCCCGAGCTGCTGCAGGAGGCCGTCAGCGCGTCGCTGATCGTGCCGGCCGAGGTCTACGGCGAGGAGACGCTGACGGTGCTCCGCGCGCTCGCCGAGCTGTCCCGCACCGGCATCGGCCCGCGCCACCTGCGCGGCTTCCGCGCCGCGGCCGAGCGCGAGATCGGGCTGATCGAGACCGCCCTCGTGCCGCTCGCGCGCCGCAAGGACGTGACGGCCGGACCGCAGACCGCCGAGCTCGCCCGCGAGATCGCAGGGCAGCTGGACGTCGTCCGCGGCAGCATCATCCGGGCCGCGCTGACGCGCCTCCAGCCCTGACCGGCTCGACACGCCGAGGACGTTTTCCGGATGTCGTTGCCCGGCGACCGGGGGATGGGTACCGTGGTTGAAGCGCCTCATCATGAAGCGCACGATCCGTCAACCGAGGGGCAGTCATCATGAGCGAACTGAGTCGTGACAACGACGCCGCCCGGTACGACCTGGGGCTGTTGTTCACCGACGGCCTCCCCGAGATGGACGACGCCAACGGCTACCGCGGCGCCGTCGCGGCCCGCGCGGCCGGCATCTCCTACCGCCAGCTCGACTACTGGGCGCGCACCGGCCTCGTGGAGCCCACGGTCCGCGGCGCGGCCGGTTCCGGCTCGCAGCGCCTCTACGGCTTCCGCGACATCCTCGTGCTCAAGCTGGTCAAGCGCCTCCTCGACACCGGCATCTCGCTGCAGCAGATCCGCACGGCCGTCAACCAGCTCCGCGAGGCCGGCGTCAACGACCTGGCCCAGACCACGCTGATGAGCGACGGAGCCAGCGTCTACCTGTGCACGTCGAACGACGAGGTCATCGACCTGGTCAGCCGCGGCCAGGGCGTCTTCGGTATCGCCGTCGGCAAGGTCCTCCGCGAGGTCGAGTCCTCGCTGGTCGAGCTCGACACCCAGGGCGACGACCTCGACGAGCTCGCCGCCCGCCGAGCCGCCAAGTCCAAGGCCTCCTAGCTGCCCGCGAGGCGGCGCATTCTCCGCCGTCTCGACGAATTCGAGGCGATTTTGCGCCGTCTCGAACGTGAAGGTCAGTTACCTGCGACCGCGTACTCGCCGATTTTGGCTGTGCGGAGGACGCGCTCCAGGAGCAGGTCGAAGTTGTGGGCCATTTCCTGCGCGCTTTCACCCGGCCAGACGTGCAGCGGCTTCGCGGCGCCCTGCGCCTGCTGAAGCGACGTGCGCTCGGGGAGCTGCGGGGCGAGCACCAGCGGGCCGAACATGTCGCGCAACTCCTTGATGCGGAACTGGTGCTCCAGCGACTGCACGCGCGCGCGGTTGACGATGATGCCGAGCGGCTGGAGGCGCGGCGAGAGGCCGCGGCGGATCTCCTCGATCGCACGCAGCGCGCGGTCGGCGGCGGCCACCGAGAACAGGCCGGGCTCGGTCACGACCGCCACGCGGTCGCTGGCCGCCCAGGCCGTGCGGGTGAGCGCGTTCAGCGACGGGGCGCAGTCGATCAGCACCAGCTCGTAGTCGTGTTCGACGTTGGCCAGCGCCTCCTCGAGCTTCCAGATGTCACGGATGCTCGGGTGCGGTCCGTCGAAGTTGATCGCGGACGGGCTGCCGATCATCACATCGACCTTGCCCGCGCGGCCCCTGGTCCAGCCGGAGGGCGCGATCGCCGCACGGACGATCTTCTCCTTCGGGGAGGCGAGCACGTCGGCGACGTTGAGGTGACCGGCGACCTGGATGTCCATGCCGGTCGAGACGTCGGACTGCGGGTCGAGGTCGACGACCAGCGTACGGAGCCCTTTCGCGAACGCCGCCGAGGCCAGACCAAGTGTCACCGTGGTCTTTCCGACACCGCCCTTGAGGGAACTAACGCTGAGTACGTGCACGACAGCCACGTTACCTTCACTAGTCTTGGACTACCTAACCGTTTGCTGTGTGGTGCCGACCCCTGCTCGAAAGGTCCCCATGTTCCGTAAGATCCTCGTTGCCAATCGCGGTGAAATCGCCATCAGGGCCTTCCGCGCCGCCTACGAACTGGGCGCCGCCACGGTCGCCGTCTTCCCCTACGAAGACCGCAACTCGATGCACCGGCTGAAGGCGGATGAGGCCTACCAGATCGGCGAGCCCGGGCACCCGGTGCGCGCGTACCTGGATGTGCAGGAGATCATCAGGGTCGCCAAGGAGTCCGGCGCGGACGCGATCTACCCCGGCTACGGCTTCCTCTCCGAGAACCCCGAGCTGGCCGAGGCGGCCCGCGCGGCGGGCATCGCGTTCATCGGCCCGCGCGCCGAGGTACTGGAGATGGCGGGCAACAAGGTGACGGCCAAGGAGCACGCGATCGCCGCGGGCGTCCCGGTCCTCAAATCCACCCCGCCGTCGCGCGACATCGAGGAGCTGCTCGCGGGAGCCGACGCGATCGGGTTCCCGATCTTCGCCAAGGCGGTCGCGGGCGGCGGCGGCCGCGGCATGCGCCGGGTCGCCACCAAGGAGGAGCTGCGCGGGTCGCTGGAGGAGGCCATGCGCGAGGCCGACAGCGCGTTCGGCGACCCCACCATGTTCCTGGAGCAGGCCGTCCTGCGCCCGCGCCACATCGAGGTCCAGATCCTCGCCGACTCCACCGGCGACACCATCCACCTGTTCGAGCGCGACTGCTCGGTGCAGCGCCGCCACCAGAAGGTGGTCGAGATCGCTCCGGCTCCGAACCTGTCCGACGAGATCCGCCAGTCCCTCTACCGGGACGCCATCGCCTTCGCGAAGTCCATCGGATACGAGAACGCCGGCACGGTCGAGTTCCTGCTCGACACCGCGGGTGACCGTGCGGGTGAGCACGTCTTCATCGAGATGAACCCGCGCATCCAGGTCGAGCACACGGTCACCGAGGAGATCACCGACGTCGACCTCGTGCAGTCGCAGATCCGGATCGCGGCGGGGGAGACCCTGGCCGAGCTGGGACTCAGCCAGGACACGGTGCAGATGCGCGGCGCGGCGCTCCAGTGCCGCATCACCACGGAGGACCCGACGGCCGGGTTCCGTCCCGACACCGGCAAGATCACCACGTACCGCTCGCCCGGCGGCGCCGGCATCCGCCTCGACGGCGGCACGATCAACCCGGGCGCCCAGATCAGCCCGCACTTCGACTCGATGCTCGCCAAGCTCATCACCCGTGGCCGCGACTTCCCGGCCGCCGTGCTGCGCGCGCGCCGTGCGCTGGCCGAGTTCCGCGTCCGCGGCGTCGCCACGAACATCCCGTTCCTGCAGGCGGTCATGGAGGACCCGGACTTCATCGCCGGCAACGTCTCCACCTCCTTCATCGAGGAGCGTCCGCAGCTGTTCAAGGGCCGCGAGTCCAAGGACCGCGGCACCAAGGTGCTCAACTGGCTGGCCGACGTCACCGTCAACCAGCCGAACGGCCCGCGCCCGGAGGTCGCCGACCCGGTCGAGAAGCTGCCGCGCCTCGACCTGAGCGTCCCCGCCCCGTCCGGCTCGCGCCAGAAGCTGCAGGAGCTGGGGCCGAAGGGCTTCGCCGAGGCGCTGCGCGCGCAGACCGCCCTCGCTGTCACCGAGACCACCTTCCGGGACGCGCACCAGTCGCTGCTCGCGACCCGCGTGCGCACCAAGGACCTCCTGGCCGTCGCGCCCTACGTCGCCCGGCTCACCCCTGAGCTGCTGTCGGTGGAGGCCTGGGGCGGCGCGACCTACGACGTCGCGCTGCGGTTCCTCGGCGAGGACCCGTGGGAGCGGCTGGCGTCGCTGCGCGAGGCGCTGCCGAACATCAACATCCAGATGCTGCTGCGCGGCCGCAACACCGTCGGCTACACCCCGTACCCGACCCAGGTGACCGACGCGTTCGTGCGGGAGGCCGCGGCGACCGGCGTCGACATCTTCCGCATCTTCGACGCGCTCAACGACGTGTCGCAGATGCGCCCGGCGATCGAGTCGGTGCTGGCCACCGGCTCCTCCATCGCCGAGGTGGCGGTCTGCTACACCGCCGACCTGCTCGACCCGGCGGAGGACCTCTACACGCTCGACTACTACCTGCGCCTGGCGGAGCAGATCGTGGAGTCCGGCGCGCACATCCTCGCGATCAAGGACATGGCCGGCCTGCTGCGCCCGGCCGCCGCCGAGAAGCTGGTGGCGGCGTTCCGCGAGCGGTTCGACCTCCCGGTGCACGTCCACACGCACGACACCCCGGGCGGCCAGCTCGCGACGCTGCTCGCGGCCTCGCGCGCCGGCGCCGACGCGGTCGACGTGGCCAGCGCGCCGATGGCGGGCACCACCAGCCAGCCGAGCGCGTCCGCCCTGGTCGCGGCCCTGGCCCACACCGAGCGCGACACCGGCATCTCGCTGACTGCGGTCGAGGACCTCGAACCGTACTGGGAGGCCGTGCGCCAGGTCTACCGCCCGTTCGAGTCGGGCCTGCCCGGCCCCACCGGCCGCGTCTACAAGCACGAGATCCCGGGCGGCCAGCTCTCCAACCTGCGCCAGCAGGCCAAGGCGCTCGGCCTCGCGGAGGACTTCGAGCTCGTGGAGGACATGTACGCCGCGGCCAACCGCATCCTCGGCCGCATCCCCAAGGTCACGCCGTCGTCGAAGGTCGTCGGCGACCTCGCCCTCCACCTCGCGGCCGTGCGGGCCGACCCGGACGACTTCGCCGAGAACCCGCAGAACTACGACATCCCGGACTCGGTCGTCGGCTTCATGGCCGGCGAGCTGGGCGAGCTGCCCGGCGGCTGGCCGGAGCCGTTCCGCACCAAGGTGCTGGCGGGCAAGACCGTCAAGGTCGGCGTCGAGGACCTGCCCGCCGCCGACGCGGAGGCGCTGGAGGGCTCCAGCGCCGAGCGCCGGGCGACGCTCAACCGCCTGCTCTTCCCGGCTCCCACGCGCATCTACGAGCAGATCCGGGAGCTCTTCGGGGACCTGTCCGTGGTCGACTCGATCGACTACCTCTACGGGCTCTCCCCGGTCGAGGAGCACGTCATCGAGTTCAGCAAGGGCGTGCGGCTCTACATCGGCCTGGAGGCCATCGGCGAGGCCGACGACAAGGGCATGCGCACGGTCATGACCACGCTCAACGGCCAGCTCCGGCCGGTGTTCGTGCGCGACCGCAGTATCACGGTGGAGACGAAGGCGGCCGAGAAGGCCGACTCCGCCAAGCCCGGCCACGTGGCCGCGCCGTTCTCCGGCGTCGTGACGCTGCACGTGGTCCCCGGCGACACCGTCGCCGCGGGCCAAGCCGTCGCGTCGATCGAGGCTATGAAGATGGAGGCGGGGATCACCGCCCCCGTCGCCGGCACGATCGAGCGCCTCGCCATCCCGAAGACCCAGCAGGTGGACGCGGGCGACCTCCTGGTCGTCATCACCCCGGCCTGACCGGCCTCGTCCGCAGCGCTCTCCGCCCGCGCGGGGAGCGCTGCGGCGCGTCCGGCGCGGACCGCTCGCTGTCGACGCGGGCGGCCGCCCGGTAAACTGTCGCAGTCGCCGCCGTCGAGCGGCAGGAGGAGTGCAAGCGTGGCAGACAAGCCGGAGGAGCCGGAACACGGCGACCTCGCCAAGGGCGTCGAACCGGCGTTCAGGCCGTCCCCCTCGACATCGACACCAAGCTGACCATCGCCGTGGATCTGCCTCCCGCTCCGCCGCAGGAGGTGCCGGAGGACGAGGCCGCCGTCGCGATCGACGAGGTCCCCGTCGACCCGGGCTTCGTCGCATCGCCGACCGAGCCGACCACGATGTCCGTCGCCATCGTCGCCTCGCGGCTGGCGACCGGTCCGACGCCGACGCAGGAGGACACCGCCCCGGACGGCGTCGTGCCGCTGCCCGGCCATGACGCCTACGCCCAGTCGCGCCGCGACCGCCTGCGCGGCGAGCACTCGCCGCAGCCCGAGCCGGCCGCGATGCTGACCGCCGACCGGCTGCTGGAGGTCAACCGCAAGACGCGCCCGGGTCCGGAAGGGCCGTGGCAGCGCTTCGTCTACAACACGACCTTCCGCATGGTGAACCTGGGCGACTCGGCCAAGGTGCGCGCCCGCAAGGAGCTCGACCACCGCATCCAGAAGCAGTTCGAGGGCGGCACGCGCTTCGTGCCCGTGCTCACCCGCAAGGGCGGTGTCGGCAAGACCACCGTCACCACCCTGCTCGGGATGGCGCTGGCCGACGCGCGCGAGGACCGCATCATCGCGGTCGACGCCAACCCCGACCGCGGCACGCTCTCCGAGCGCGTCCCCAAGCAGACCCGCGCGACCGTGCGAGACGTGGTGCACAAGGCGGCGAGCATCGGCGGCTTCACCGACTTCTCCGCGCTCGTCTCGCGCGACGAGACCCGGCTCGACATCCTCGCCTCCGACACCGACCCGATGCTTTCGGAGGCGTTCGACGAGAACGACTACAACGTCGTCGCCGACCTGGCCGCCCGGTTCTACTCGATCGTGCTGACCGACTGCGGCACCGGCATCGTCCACTCGGTGATGCGCGCCACCCTGCAGCGCGCGGACGAGATCGTGATCGTCTCCGGCGGCAGCGTGGACGAGGCGCGCCTCGCGTCCGAGACCCTCACCTGGCTGGAGGCGAACGGCTACACCGACCTGGTCCGCAACGCCGTCGTCGCCCTCAACACCGCCACGCACGCGACCAACCTGGTGAAGCTCGAGGAGATCGAGTCGCACTTCCGCTCGCGCGTGCGCGAGATCGTCCGCATCCCGTACGACCCGCAGCTGGCCGCCGGCTCCGTGGTCAACTGGAAGGACCTCAAGCCCCTGACCAAGCTGTCCGCCCGGGCTCTCGCCGCGCTCGTGGTGGAGGGCCTGCCCGCCGAGCGCGCCTGATCCGCTCCCGTCCCACCCCGCGCATCCCGCGCCCGAGGAGATCCCCGTGACCGAACGTCAGATCCGCCTGTTCGGCGACCCCGTCCTGAAGACCCCGTCCGCGCCCGTCGGCGACATCGACGAGGGCGTCCGCGGCCTGGTCGAAGACCTGATCGACAGCGTCATCCCGCCGGGCCGCGCGGGCGTCGCCGCCCCGCAGATCGGGGTCGGCCTCCGGGCGTTCAGCTACAACGTGGACGGCGAGGTCGGCTACATCATCAACCCGGAGCTCGTGGAGGTCTCCGGCGAGCCCGAGCTGGTGGACGAGGGCTGCCTCTCCGTGCCCGGCCTGTGGTTCAAGACCGCCCGCTACCCGTTCGCTCGGGTCCGCGGCGTCGACCTGGACGGCAAGGAGATCGAGCTCAGCGGCACCGGTGTGATGGCGCAGGCGCTGCAGCACGAGACCGACCACCTCGACGGCAAGCTCTACCTCGACAGGCTCGACAAGGACACCCGCCGCGAGGCCATGCGCCAGGTCCGGGAGAGCGACTGGTTCTGAGTCCGTAGACTCGCCTGTATGGACATCGCAGTCACCGGAGGATCGGGCAAGCTCGGGCGCACAGTCGTCCGCGAACTACGCGCGGCGGGTCACACCGTCGTCAACCTGGACGCGACGGGGGAGCGCGGCCCCGGCTTCGTGCGCGTCGACCTGACCGACTACGGCCAGACCATCGACGCGATCCTCGGGGTCGACGACGCGCACGGCGGCTTCGACGCCATCGTGCACCTGGCCGCGATCCCGGCGCCGGCGATCCTGAGCGACGTCGCCACGTTCCACAACAACATCCGCGTCACCTACAACGTCTTCCAGGCCGCGCGCCGGGCCGGCATCAAGAACATCGTCTACGCCTCCAGCGAGACCGTGCTCGGCCTCCCGTTCGACGTGCCGCCGCCCTACATCCCGGTGGACGAGGACTACCCGGCCCGCCCGGAGTCCACCTACTCCCTCGTCAAGCACCTCGAGGAGCAGATGGCGATCGAGCTCGTGCGCTGGGACCCGTCCCTGAAGATCGTGGCGCTGCGCTTCTCGAACGTGATGGAGCCGGCCGACTACGCCGCCTTCCCGTCGTACGACGCGGACGCCCGCGGCCGCAAGTGGAACCTCTGGGGCTACATCGACGCCCGCGACGGCGCCCAGGCCATCCAGAAGGCGCTGGAGTGGGACACCACCGGCTTCGACCGCTTCATCATCGCCGCCGCCGACACTGTCATGACCCGCCCCAACGCGGAGCTCGTCGCCGAGGTCTTCCCCGGCGTCCCGCTGAAGCGCGACGACCTCGACAACAACGACACCCTCCTCTCCATCGACAAGGCCCGCCGCCTCCTCGGCTACGCCCCCACGCACTCCTGGCGCGACCACCTCTAGCGCGCCGCGATTTGTGCCGAATGGCGTGAATGGCGCCACTATTCGCGCCATTCGGCACGAATCGCGCGTGCGCGGAGCGTTGGGGATAACCGTGGTGCTCCACAGATTTGTGGGACTGGGGGCGCGACACGCGGCACCGCCCCGACTATGGAGGATGCGTACTCCACAGCCTCTGCCCGATTCGCTTCGCGGGGTCTCCTTCACGCCCGCCGACGCGCGGCGATCAGGTGTCGCCCGCTCGCGGCTGCGGGCGCGCGACCTCCGGCATCCGTTCCACGCGATCCACCTCTCGGACGAGCCGGCCAGCATCCACGAGCTCTGCGCCGCATATCTCCCGCGGATGGTCGAAGGCGCATGGTTCAGTCATCAGACGGCGGCCGCCCTCCTCGGCGCACCGCTTCCCGCTCTGCCGGAGAGCGAACTGCTTCACGTCTCCGTCGCCTTCCCGCGCTCTGCGCCGAGAGGCCGGGGCGTCGTCGGGCACAGTCTCGGGATGCTCCGCGGCACTCTCGTCGACGGGCTGCCGATCAGCGTCCCCGCGCACGTGTGGTGCCAGCTCTCGGGCGTGCTCGCCCGCGAAGATCTCGTCGCCGTCGGCGACTACCTGGTCGGCGCGCGTGGACGACCTCCCCTGGCCGACCTGGTGGAGCTCGTCGCAGCTGCGGCCGACCTGCATCGCACGAAAGGGGGCCGCGCCCGGATGTGGGCATTGCCGCGCATTCGTGCGGGAGCCGACTCACGGCCCGAGAGCCTGCTCCGACTGTTTCTCGAGGATCGCGGCTACGGCGCGTTGGAAGTGAACGCGCCCGTGCACGTCCGCAGTGGACGGCTCGTGTTGCATCCGGATCTCAGCATCCCGAACCGGCGAGTCGCCTTCGAATACGAGGGGGACGGGCATCGTGTCGATCGGCGACAGTGGCACGCCGACATCGAGCGGCGCGATCTTCTCGAGACCGAGGGGTGGCGCGTCGTCCGCGTCACCGCCAAGGACCTCTTCGAGGGTCGCGAAGCGTTCGCGCGTCGCCTCGCAGAATTCGTGCCGAATGGCGCGAATGGCGGCGCCATTCGCGCCATTCGGCACGAATCAGGAGGGCGAGAGCCCTAGTGGGCCAGCGAGATGCCCTGCGTGCTGGGGTTACCGCTGTAGACGCCGTCGATCACGTCGGCGAAGTCGGCGAGGATCACGTTGCGCTTGATGCTCAGCTTGGGCGTCAGGTGGCCGCTGGCCTCGGTCAGCTCCGTGGCGAGGATGACGAACTTGCGGATGCTCTCGGCGCGGGAGACGTCCTGGTTGGCCGTGTCGATCGCGCGCTGGATCTCGGCGTTGACGGCCGGGTTCACGGACGCCTCGGCGAGAGTCATGTCCTTGTCCTCGCCGTTGTTCGCCAGCCAGGTCGGCAGCATCTCGGTGTCGAGCGTCACCAGCGCCGCGATGAACGGCTTCTGGTCGCCGACGACGACCACCTGGCCGACCAGCGGGTTCGCGCGGATCGGGTCCTCCAGCGCGGCGGGGGAGACGTTCTTGCCGCCGGCGGTGACGATGATCTCCTTCTTGCGGCCGGTGATGGTGAGGTAGCCGTCGGCGTCGAAGGAGCCGAGGTCGCCGGTGCGGAACCAGCCGTCGTCGAACGCCGCGGCGGTCGCCTCCGGGTTCTTCCAGTACTCCTTGAAGACGTTCACGCCCCTGACCTGGATCTCGCCGTCGGCGGCCAGGCGCAGGTCCACGCCGGGCAGCGCCGGCCCGACGGTGCCGATCTTGAACATGTCCGGCCGGTTGACCGTCGCGGGCGCCGTGGTCTCGGTGAGCCCGTAGCCCTCCAGGATCTTGATGCCGAGGCTGTGGAAGAAGTGGCCGAGGTGGGAGCCGAGCGGCGCCGAGCCGGAGACGGCGTACTTCACGCGGCCGCCCATCGCGGCGCGCAGCTTGGAGAACACCAGCCGGTCGTAGAGGGCGAACTTGAGCTTGAGGCCGAACGGCACCGAGCCGGCCTCGACGGCCTTGGAGTGCTCGACCGCGACCTCGGCGGCGGCGCGGAAGATCTTGCCGCGGCCGCCGGCCTCCGCCTTCTGCTCGGCCGAGTTGTAGACCTTCTCGAACACGCGCGGGACCGCGAGCAGGAAGGTCGGCTTGAAGCTCGCGAGAGCGGGCAGCAGCTGCTTGGTGTCGGCCTGGTGGCCCACCTTCACGCCGGCGGTGACGCACAGCACGGCGATGAACCGGGCGAACACGTGGGCGGTCGTGATGAAGAGCAGCGTGGAGGCGCCCTCCAGGACTTCGCCGAGCGCTTCGGTGGCGTTGCGCGACAGCTCCACGAAGTTGGAGTGCGTCAGCACGCATCCCTTGGGGCGGCCGGTGGAGCCGGAGGTGTAGATCAGGGTGCCGATGTCCTCGCCGCGGGCCAGGTTCCTGCGTCGCTCGATCTCGGCGTCCGGGACGTCGACACCGGCGGCGGCGAGCTTGTCGAGGTCACCCAGGTGGAGCTGCCAGACGTCCTGGATGAGCGGGAGGTCGGCGTGCACCTCGTCGAACCGGGAGAACATCTCCGCGGTCTCCAGGATGACGGCCTTCGCGCCCGAGTCGGACATGTTCCACTGCACCTGGGCGGGAGAGGACGTCTCGTAGATCGGCACGAGCACGGCGCCGGCGAACCAGACCGCGAAGTCGATCAGGCTCCACTCGTAGCGGGTCTTGCACATCAGGCCGATCATGTCGCCCGGCTGGATGCCGGCGGCGACCAGGCCCTTGGCGAGCGCGACGACCTGGCGGTGGAACTCCGCCGCGGTCACGTCCCTCCAGGCGTCGCCGTCCGGGACGCTGAACAGCGCGGCGTCCGGAGAGGCGGCGACCCGCTGCACGAGCAGGTCCGTGGCGTTGGCCTCCGGGTCGGCAGGGACGACTGCGGGGGTTTCGAACTGGTTCACGGTAGCTCCCTCGATACCGGGCGGGCGGGTAATCGGGCCGAATCGCTCCGGCTCGCAGTGGTTGATTACACTCTAGATGGTGCGGCAGGGAGTCTCCCGAGACGGCCCGGTCCGCGCACCCCACCTTCGCCCGACCCACGCCCATCCGGAAGGGGCCCGCCTGTGCATGCCATCGGAATCGACATCGGCGGGACCAAGATCGCCGGAGCGGTCGTCGACGAGCTCGGCGCGATCGTCCGCGAGGACCGCGTGCCGACCGACGCGACGCGCCCGGAGGAGATCGAGAACGCCGTCGTCGCGATGATCGAGCGGCTGTCGGACGGGCCGGAGCAGATCGCAGGCGCGGGCGTCGCGGCCGCCGGCTTCATCGACGCGGCCCAGTCGACCGTGTACTACGCGCCCAACATCAACTGGCGGCACGAGCCGTTCCGGGAGAAGCTCGAGAAGCGCATCGACATCCCCGTGCTCATCGAGAACGACGCCAACGCGGCGGGCTGGGCGGAGTTCCGCTACGGGGCCGGCCGCCTGGTCAGCGACATGGTCATCCTCACCATCGGCACCGGCGTGGGCGGCGCGATCGTCAGCAACGACCGGTTGTTCCGCGGCGGCTTCGGCGCGGGAGCGGAGATCGGCCACATGCGCGTGGTGCCGGGCGGCCTGCCCTGCGGCTGCGGCGCGCACGGCTGCATCGAGCAATACGGCTCCGGCCGGGCGCTGCAGCGGATGGCCAACGAGCTCGCCGACGCGGGCGGCATCGGGCAGTCCCTCGCCGACATCCGCACCAGGAAGGGCGAGCTGAGCGGCGCCGACATCTCCGGGCTCATCATGGCGGGCGATCCCGGCGCGCTCGCCGCCCTGCGCCAGCTCGGCGACTGGCTCGGCCAGGCCTGCGCGAGCCTCGGCGCCATCCTCGACCCGCAGCTGTTCGTCTTCGGCGGCGGCGTCGCACAGGCGGGGGAGCTGCTGCTGGAGCCGATCCGGCAGGCCTACCTGGAGAACCTTCCGGCGCGCGGCTTCCACCCGGAGCCGGAGTTCAGGATCGCGGAGCTGGTCAACGACGCCGGGGTGGTCGGCGCGGCCGACCTCGCCCGCCTGCACGCGGCGCTCTGACGCCCGTCGTGCCGTGAGCCGGTCCTCCCGGTGAGGGGAGCGGGGCACTAGGCTTTCGATCGATGTTCTACTGGCTGATGAAGAACCTGATCGCGGGGCCGCTGCTCCGGGGCGTCTTCCGTCCCTGGGTCGTGGGGCTGGAGAACGTCCCCGCGGACGGCGCGGTCATCCTGGCCAGCAACCACCTGTCGTTCATCGACTCGATCTTCCTGCCGATCGTCGTCGATCGGCACGTCTCCTTCCTCGCCAAGAGCGACTACTTCACCCGGCGCGGACTGAAGGGCTGGGCGACCAAGGCCTTCATGAACGCCACCGGCCAACTCCCCATCGACCGCTCGGGAGGCAAGGCCTCCGAGGCCTCGCTCAACACCGGCCTCGCGGTCCTGGCGCGGGGCGAGATCCTCGGCATCTACCCGGAGGGCACCCGCAGCCCCGACGGCAAGCTGTACCGCGGGCGCACGGGCGTCGCGCGGATGATCCTGGAGGCCGGCGTCCCCGTCGTGCCCGTGGCGATGATCGACACCGCGGAGATCATGCCCATCGGCCGCCGCATCCCGCGGATCGGCCGGATCGGGATCATCATCGGGGAGCCGCTCGACTTCTCCCGGTTCGAGGGCATGGAGGGGGACCGCTTCATCCTCCGCTCGGTCACCGACGAGATCATGTACGCGCTGCACGCCCTGGGCGAGCAGGAGTACGTCGACGTCTACGCCAGCACGGTCAAGGAGAAGCGCGCGGCGCTCGCCGACCCGGCCTCCCCGCCGCCGGTCGCGGTCCCGTCACAATCCGCCCCCACGGCGCCGGAGGCCCGTCCGGCGCGATAGGCTCGGTTATCCCAATCCACCCGACCGAGCGGAAACAGAACAGTGCTGCAGACCACAGATCCCGTCGTGAAAGCTGACGACTCCGTGATCGAGGGCCTGGACTATTGGCGCACGCTCCCGATCAAGCAGCAGCCGCAGTGGCCGGACGCGGAGGCCGCAGCGGCGGCGTCGGCCGAGATCGCGACCCTGCCCCCGCTGGTGTTCGCCGGCGAGGTGGACCAGCTCCGCACCCGGCTCGCCCGCGCGGCCGAGGGCAAGGCGTTCCTGCTCCAGGGCGGCGACTGCGCCGAGACCTTCGCCGGGGCGACCGCCGATCAGATCCGCAACCGCGTCAAGACGGTGCTGCAGATGGCCGTCGTGCTGACCTACGGCGCGTCCGTCCCCGTCATCAAGATGGGCCGGATGGCCGGGCAGTTCGCCAAGCCGCGCTCCAGCGACACCGAGACCCGCGGCGACGTGACCCTGCCGGCCTACCGCGGCGACATCGTCAACGGCTACGACTTCACGCCGGAGTCGCGCGCGGCCGACCCGCGCCGGCTGATCCAGGGCTACCACACGGCGGCTTCCACGCTGAACCTGATCCGCGCTTTCACCCAGGGTGGCTTCGCCGACCTGCGCGAGGTGCACAGCTGGAACAGGGGCTTCGCCGCGAACCCGGCCAACCAGCGCTACGAGGGCCTCGCCCGTGAGATCGACCGCGCCATCAAGTTCATGGAGGCCGCGGGCGCGGACTTCGACGAGCTGACCCGCGTGGAGTTCTACAGCAGCCACGAAGGGCTGCTCATGGACTACGAGCGCCCGATGACCCGCATCGACTCGCGCACCGGCACGCCGTACAACACGTCGGCGCACTTCGTCTGGATCGGCGAGCGTACCCGCGACCTCGACGGCGCGCACGTCGACTTCCTGTCGCGCGTCCGCAATCCGATCGGCGTCAAGCTCGGCCCGACGACCACGCCGGAGACGATGCTGGAGCTCATCGAGAAGCTCGACCCGAACCGCGAGCCGGGCCGCCTGACGTTCATCACGCGGATGGGCGCCGGCAAGATCCGCGACGCCCTGCCGCCGCTGCTGGAGGCCGTCAAGCGCTCCGACGCCAACCCGCTGTGGGTCACCGACCCGATGCACGGCAACGGCCTGACGACGCCGAACGGCTACAAGACGCGCCGCTTCGACGACGTGGTGGACGAGGTCAAAGGCTTCTTCGAGGCGCACCGCGCTGCGGGCACGCACCCGGGCGGCATCCACGTGGAGCTCACCGGCGACGACGTCACCGAGTGCCTGGGCGGATCGGAGCACATCGACGAGGAGACCCTCGCCACCCGCTACGAGTCGCTGTGCGACCCGCGTCTGAACCACATGCAGTCCCTCGAGCTCGCCTTCCTGGTCGCCGAAGAGCTCAGCCAGGGCTGACCGCCCCGCACGCCCCGCACGCTCCGCCGAGGGGCACGTTAACGCCCCTAAAACCCGGTTTTAGGGGCGTTAACGTGCCCCTCGATGGGTTCAGCCGAAGATCGGCTTGAAGGTGACGGTGATCGTGGAGCTCTTGTCCACAGCGGTGCCCGGTGCGGGACTGACGGTCGCCACGACCGCGAGCACGGGTAGGGCGTCCGCGGTGTGGTCGTACTTGATGTTCTGGAAGCCCGCCGCCTGCAGCGCCGCCTTCGCCTTGTCCCAGGTCTGGCCGACCACGTCGGGCACCGGCACCGGGGCGGGCCCGCGGGAGGTCTCCAGCGCGAGCGTGTCGCCCGGGCGCACCGGCTGGCTCTGCGCCTGGGCCGAGATGACGTCGTCCTTGTCGATCGTGTCGCTGTAGCTCTGCGGCCCGGCGGTGGCGTGCAGGCCGACCTTCTCGAGCGCGGACGTCGCGGACGAGACCGACTTGCCCGAGACGTCCGGGATCGGCCCGACCGACACGACGAGGTTGACCGCGGCCGCCTGGAAGTAGCCGCCGCCCCCGGAGATGTCGCTGCCGTCGGACGCACGGGTCGCCGAGATGACCGTGTTCGCCGGGACCTTGGCGTCGAACTGCTGCGCGACGTCGCCGACCTTCGCCCCGGTCCCCGTGATCGCGGACTTCGCCGCGTCGACGCTCGCGCCGGCGAGGGCGGGGATGGTCACCGGCTTCGGGCCCTTGGAGACGCGGAGCGTGATGGTGCTGCCGCGGTTCGCCGACGCCCCGGCCTTCGGGTCGGTGCTCGACACCTGCCCGGTGGGGACCGTGATGCTGTACTCCTGCGTCTGAACGGTCTTGAAGCCCAGGTTCGTCAGCGTCGTGGCCGCCGCGGCGGGCGGCTGCGAGACGACGTTCGGCACCGTCACGAACGAGCCGGGGCCCGAGCCGAAGTACCAGCCCGTCCCGCCGGCGACCGCTGCCAGCACGAGCACCAGGGCGAACAGCCACCAGCCCTTGCCGCGGCGGCGCTTAGCGGCCTGGGTCAGCGTGTCCGTCGCGGTCGGTGTGCTCGACGCGACCTGCTGGCGGATGGCGGGGTTGATGATCTGGGTGTCGCCGTCGGCCATCTCGAAGGCGGGGGACAGCACCATGGTGGGCTGCATCACGACGTCGCCGCGGATCGACTTCTCGGCCTCCCGGAGCCGGTCGAGCATCTCGCGGGCGTCGGTCGGCCGGCGGTCCGGATCCTTCTCGGTCGCCCACAGCACGAGCTCGTCCAGCTCCGGCGGGACGGCCGGGTTGGCGCTGCTCGGTGCCGGGACGGCGTCGTTCGCGTGCTGGTATGCGATCTGCATCGGCTGCTCGCCGTGGAACGGCTGCGTGCCGGTGAGCATCTCGTACATCATGATGCCGAGCGCGTAGATGTCGCTGCGTGCGTCGGCGACGCCGCGGGTGACGAGCTCGGGGAGAGGTAGGCGATCGTGCCGAGCAGGGCCTGCCCGGTCGCCGTGTTGGCGCTCGCGGCGCGCGCGAGGCCGAAGTCGCCGATCTTGATCCGCCCGTCGTCGGCGAGGAGGACGTTCTCCGGCTTGAGGTCGCGGTGCACGATCCCGGCCTTGTGGGCGGCGGCGAGGCCGCTGAGCACGGCCTCCATGATGTCGATGGTCTGCTCGGGCGTCAGCTTGCCGTAGTCCTTGAGCAAGTCGCGCAGCGTGATGCCCGGCAGGTACTCCATGACCAGGTACGCCATGTCGGAGTCCTGGCCCTGGTCGAAGACGTTGACCACGTTCGGGTGGGCGAGCCGGGCGGCGGAGCGGGCCTCCTGCACGAAGCGGCTCTTGAAGGTGTTGTCGTCGGCCAGGTGGCCGTGCATGACCTTGATCGCGACGCGTCGTTCCAGCCGCAGATCGGTGGCGAGGTAGACCGTCGCCATGCCGCCCCGGGCGATCCGCGAGCGCACCTGATAGCGGCCGTCGATAAGACGGCCGATCATCGGGTCGGTCTGGCTCGTGGTCACGGATCGAGTCTAGGGAACAGGGCGGCCGTGAATCCTGCAAAACACCGGTGTGCGCCGGGCCTGTGACCCGGCTGTGACCTTCGCGCGGCGCGCGGCGTCAGCCGAGCTGGGCCAGCCACGCGCGCGCCGACGTCTCCCACTTGGCGTAGGCGGTCGGGAAGGCCGAGAGCTGCACGGCCTGGGCGGCCTGCGAGACGGTCATCGACGACCAGCCGGGGATGTCGAGGAGGCCGCGCGTGCGGCCCTTGTTGGGGTTGCTCGCCCCGCCGTAGAAGGCCAGGGTCGCGCGGGTCGGGTCGAGCACCTGGGCGGGCGTGCCCCAGCCGGTGCTCGGCCGCTGCTGGAACAGGCCGAGGGAGTCGCGGTCGCCGTAGCGTACGTTCTTGAGTCCGGACTCCTGGGCCGCCGCCGCCAGGGCGATGACGATGCCCTGCGCTGGGACGCCCTCCTGGTGGCCTATGCGGATGATCAGCTGCGCGTTCACCCGCATCTCGTCGCTGAGCGCGACGACTTGGCCCGGCTGGATGACCGGGGACGGCGCGGGAGCCGGCGCGGTCACGACCGGGGCGCTGACGACAGGGGCCGGCGCCGCGATGGGTGTGTTCACCGCCGCCGTGGTCATGCCGGGGATGGCGAGCTTCTGGCCCGGGTAGATGATGCTCGCGCCGCTCAGCCCGTTCGCGGCGAGGACGGCGGAGGTGCGGAGGCCGAACTTGGCCGCGATGCCGCTGATGGTGTCGCCGCGCGTGACGGTGTAGGCCGTCCCGGACGGCGCGGGGGCCGCTGCCGGAGCAGGCGCGGCCGGGGCGGGCGCTGCCGGCTTCGGCGCGCCGCTCAGCGCGAGCACCTGGCCGGGGAAGATCAGGCTCTTCCAGCTCAGCCCGTTGAGCGCGAGCACGGCGGCGGTGGACATGCCGAAGCGGGCGGCGATCCCGGAGACGGTGTCGCCGGTCTGCACCCGGTAGCCGGCGGGGGCGGCCGCGACCTCGACCTGGCCGGGGAGGCCGTGACGGCCTCCTGCGCTGCGGCGGCGCGGATGGTGTCCGTCCCCGGCGCCCGGTTCTCCGGCGCACGGTCGCGCACCTCGCCGGTGGCGGCCTGCGCGGGGGCGAGCAGATTCAGCGTCACCGCGATGGATCCGGCGATCGCGATCGGCACCGTGCCCAGCATCCGCCGGTTGGTGCTCTCGCTCAGAGACATGGTCGACCCCCTCATGAGTGACAAAGCCGTTGCCCACGGTGACACACTGTGAGTAAGGAGTCAACCAACGTGGCTGCTGTGACAACAGTTAACACAACTGTAACATTCGCTGGATCACGTGATGGGCCGCCGGACGTGGCACGCTTGTCTCTGTGAACGAGCAGGTCCAGGCCACCGAGTGGCTCACCATCCCCGACCTCGTGGAGCAGCTGGGACTCGGCGTCAGCCGTGTCCGCCGCCTCATCGAGGACCGTCATCTCGCCGCGAAGCGCATCGACGGCGTTCTCAAGGTCCCCGCCCTCTTCCTCCGGGACGGCGAGCCGCTCGGCGAGCTGCACGGCACGCTCATCGTGCTCGCGGACAACGGCTTCGACGACGACGAGGCCGTGGACTGGCTGCTCGCCGACGAGGAGAGCCTCGGCACGGCCCCCATCGAGGCGCTCCGCGCCGGCCGCAAAGCCGAGGTGCGCCGCGTGGCCCAGGCGCTGGCCTGATCGGACTCCCGGTCAGGACGCCCGGCGGGTGACCGTCACAGCGAGCTCGCGCAGCTGGGCTCGCGCCGCCGGGCCGATCGGCGCCTCGTCGAGGGCCTCGATCGCGCTCGCGACGTTGTCCGCGATCATCCGCTCCACCTTCTCGACGGCGCCGGAGTCCCGGATCGTCATCTGGAGGGTCTGGATCTGCTGCGGCGTCAGGTCGGGGTCGCCGAGGAGCTCGTCCAGGGTCGCCCGCGCGCCGGCGGGGACGGCCTGCCGGGTGAGCGCGATGAGGACGGTGCGCTTGCCCTCGCGCAGGTCATCGCCGCTCGGCTTGCCGGTGACCTCCGTGTCGCCGAAGACGCCGAGCAGGTCGTCGCGGAGCTGGTACGCGATGCCGAGCGGGAGGCCGAAGCGGCGGAGCGCGTCGAGCTGGCCGACCGTCGCGCCGGCGAGACTGGCGCCGATCAGCAGCGGCGACTCGATGGAGTACTTGGCCGACTTGTAGACGATGACGCGCTCGGCCCTGGCGAGCTGGTCGGCGTCCGGGCGCCCGGCCCAGCCGATCTCCTCGAAGATGTCGAGGTACTGGCCGGCGGTGACGTCGAGGCGCATCCGGTTGAACTCGGCCCGCGCCGACCGCCGCGCCGACGCGCTCACGGTCTGGGTCAGGCCCTCGTCGAAGAGCTCGTCGCTGAGGATGAGGAGGTAGTCGCCGAGCAGCGTCGCCGCCCCCGTGCCGAACGTCGCGCCGGAGCCGTGCCAGCCCTCCTGGTCGTGCAGCCGCTCGAAGCGGCGGTGCGCCGAGGGTGCGCCACGACGGGTGTCGGAGTTGTCGATGAGGTCGTCGTGCACGAGTGCTGCGGCGTGGAACAGCTCCAGCGCCGAGGCGACGGAGACGACCGCGTCGAGCGGGCCGCCCGCGGTCACAGCGGCGGCGTCGCCCGGCTCATCGGCCGCCGTGCGCACCGCCTGCCAGCCCCAGAAGCAGAACAGCGCCCGGAAACGCTTCCCGCCGCTGAGAAAATCCCTCGAAAAAGCCGCGATCGGGGCGAGTTCGTCGGCGATGGAGACGAGAATGGATGCACGCGTATCGAAGAATCCATCGATTCTTGACTGGATGAGGTCGACGAACCGGATGCTTTCTGACACACGTATAGCCTAGTCAGAGTGGTGCGGCTACAATCAGCCACACAACGCCTAGAACCCGCTAGAAAGAGGGGGATCCGGATGCCGCTTTCAGAACATGAGCAGCGCCTCCTCGAAGAGATGGAACGCAGTCTCTACCAGAACGACGCGGACTTCGTCGCAAAGGTCGGGGGCAAGCGGGCCCGCCCCGCGTACCGGTCGATCGTGCTCGGAATCCTCGTCGCCGTCATCGGCGTTGCGGTCCTCGTGACCGGCGTCTTCGTCCAGCTCCCCATCGTCGGGATCCTCGGATTCGTGGTGATGTTCGGCGGCGTGCTCCTTGCCATCGCGCCGGGCAAGCGCGTGGCGATCGATCCAGACGCAGCGGCCGCCGGCTCGTCCGGCAAGCCGACCCGTGGCCAGCCCGGCTTCATGGACCGCATGAACGACCGCTGGGACAAGCGCCAGGACGGGCAGCAGTAGCCCCTCCACCGCACTCCACTGACGCACCCGCCTTTCGGGCCGATCTTCGGATCGGCCCTTTTCGTGCGCGCGGCGCTCCCCGGGAGTGCTCTCACCCTCCATTTCCCTCCACCGCGTTCTTCCGCGTGATTCCGGGGCCGAAACACCCCTAAACGGGGCAAAATTCCCGATGGTGCTGATTTTGTGGATGAGAGTGGAGTAAAGTGGAGGCACACCGCAACCGTGGCCGGGAGAGTGGGGGGTGGCACCGATGTTCCTCGGCACCTATGCCCCCAAGCTCGACGACAAGGGGCGCATCATCCTGCCGGCCAAATTCCGGGATGAGCTCGCGTCGGGACTCGTCCTGACCCGTGGTCAGGAGCACTGCGTCTACGTCTTCTCGCAGCGCGAGTTCGAATCGCTGCACGAGAAGATCCGGCAGGCGCCGGTGACCAGCAAGCAGGCCCGCGACTACCTGCGCGTCTTCCTCTCGGGGGCGAGCGCGGAGGTCCCGGACAAGCAGAACCGGGTTACCGTCCCGACCGCGTTGCGGTCGTATGCGGGTCTCGACAGGGACCTGGTCGTGATCGGCGCGGGCAGCCGCGCCGAGATCTGGGACGCGGAGGCGTGGGAGACGTACCTCGCCGAGCAGGAGGCGGCATTCGCGAACACGGAGGAGGAGGTGATCCCGGGACTGTTCTAGCGCCTGGCGCCGGACTCCCAGCCATACGCCCTGACACCACTTCCCCGGTGGCAGGTCGGAATGGATGGGGATCCGGAATCAGGAGCCGATCCTCCCGGGTGCGGACATGACAGACGACATCCACACCCCCGTCCTCCTCGAACGCTGCATCGAGCTGCTCGGCCCCGCCCTCCAGGAGCCGGGCGCCGTCTTCGTGGACGCGACCCTCGGCATGGGCGGCCACTCGGCCGGCGTGCTGGAGCGCTTCCCCGGCGTCACCCTCGTCGGCCTCGACCGCGACCAGGAGGCGCTGGCCATCGCCGGCGAGCGGCTGGCGCGCTTCGGCGACCGCGTCCACCTGGTGCACACCGTCTACGACGGCATCCGCGAGGCGCTCGACGGGCTCGGCATCGACCGCGTCGACGGCGTGCTGTTCGACCTCGGCGTGTCCTCGCTGCAGCTCGACCGCGTGGAGCGCGGCTTCTCGTACTCCAAGGACGCGCCGCTCGACATGCGCATGGACGGCACGAGCGACCTCACCGCCGAGGTCGTGCTCGCCACCTACTCCGAGGCGGACCTGCGCCGCATCTTCCGCGACTACGGCGAGGAGAAGCTCGCCGCCCGCTACGCCCGCAGCATCGTGGAGGAGCGGCAGAACGCGCCGATCGTCCGCTCCGGCCAGCTCGTCGACATCCTGCAGAAGGCCACGCCCGCCGCGGTGGCGCGGCAGGGGCATCCGGCCAAGCGCGTCTTCCAGGCGCTGCGCATCGAGGTGAACCAGGAGCTGGCCGTGCTGGAGCGCGCCATCCCGGCCGCAATCGACGCGCTGGCGGTCGGCGGCCGCATCGTCGTGGAGTCGTACCAGTCGCTGGAGGACCGCATCGTCAAGCGCGAGCTGCAGACGCGGTCGCGCTCCAGCGCACCGGCGGGGCTGCCCGTCGAGCTGCCGGAGCACAAGCCCCAGCTGAAGCTGCTGATCCGGGGCGCGGAGCTGGCGGACGACGAGGAGAAGGCCGCGAACCCGAGGGCCACCCCGGTGCGCCTGCGCGCGGCCGAACGAGTGAGGAGGGACTCGTGAGCAACACCGCATTCACGCGAACCGGGGGGACCGGAGCGACCGGCGTCCGCAGACGTCCGACGATGACCTGGCACGTCCCGGCGTCCACGGCGGCGACCGCGCCCGTGCTGGACGCGCCCTCGCCGCTCCTCGACCGGCCGGAGCAGCCGGCGCGCGAGCGCCGCTCCCACCTCGAAGTGGTGTCGACCCGCAGCCAGCGCCGCGCGCGTCCGCGCACCGTCTACGCGGTCACCGCGGTGTCCTCTCTGCTCGTGATCGTGGTCGCGCAGCTGCTGCTCAGCATCGGCGTCTCCCAGGGCGCCTACCAGCTCAGCTCGCTGCAGACCCAGCAGACGCAGCTCCAGCGCAGCTACCAGGCCGCGTCGGAGGACCTCAACCGGCTGACCTCCCCGCAGAACCTCGCCGCCAACGCCAACGCGCTCGGCATGGTGAGCAACAGCAACCCCGCCTACCTGCGCCTCTCCGACGGCGCGGTGCTCGGCGCGCCCCTCGCGGCGACCGGTGCGGCCGGCACCGTGACGGGAGGCCAGGGCAACCTGGTCCCGAACTCGCTGCTCAACGGCGTGCCGCTCGCGGCGGCGCCCGGGGTGACCGTGACCGGCGCTCCCGCGGCGGCCGCGCCCGCGGCAAAAGCTGGGAGTTCCGCAAGCGCAGGTGCGGCGTCCGCGACTCCGGCGAAGCCGTCCGTACCGTTGCAGGGAGCGTTGCCGACACCGGTGACGCACTGACGACGCGACGGGACGGACGCGGGGCGTGATCAACAGGAAGATGCTGCGGAGGCGGACGGCCCTCACCGTCGTGGCGGTCGCCGCCTTCGTCGCCATCCTCGGCGGCAAGCTGGTCGACATCCAGGTGGTCCGCGCCGACGCCCTGCAGAAGGCGTCGGTCAACGCCAAGGAGGACTCCAACACCCTCTACGGCAACCGCGGCGACATCGTCGACGCGAGCGGCAAGATCCTGGCGACCACGATCTACACCTACACTGCGCAGGCCTCGCCGTCCGACGCGATCGCCGGAGGCCGCGACAAGATGGTGGAGGCCGCCGCGAAGATCGGCGCGATCACGGGCCAGGGCGGCGACGCGGTGGTGAAGCTGTTCGACGACGCGCTGAAGGCGAACCCTAAGTCCAAGTACGTGCTGATCAAGTCGGGCATGGACGTGACCACCTTCGACAAGCTCGACAAGCTGCCCTACCCGTGGCTCACCTTCGACAAGTCGCAGGCGCGCAGCTACCCGAACGGCGCCGTCGCCGGCAACCTGATCGGCTACGTCTCGCAGGGCGGCAACGGCGGCCTGGAGGAGAGCGAGAACGGCTGCCTGGCCGGCAAGAACGGCCTGGAGACCTACCAGCGGGGCGCGGACGGGGTCGCCATCCCCGGCAGCACGGTCGTGCAGCAGAAGGCGAAGGACGGCGGCACTCTGGAGCTCACGGTCGACAGCGACCTGCAGTGGTTCGCCGAGCAGACGCTGGCCCAGCAGGTCACGGCGACCGGGTCGAAGTTCGGCTTCGTGACCGTGGCGGAGGCGAAGACCGGCAAGATCAAGGCGATCGCCCAGTGGCCCGCTCTCGACCCCAACAACATCGACGCCACCGACCCGTCGTACTGGCGCCTCCAGTCGCTCACCGACCCCCGCGAGCCCGGCTCGACCTTCAAGGCTCTCACCGCCGCCATGCTCATCGACCAGGGCAAGGCGACGCCGGCCAGCCAGGTGCTCGCGCCCTACGAGTGGAAGTCGGGCAACGGCGCCGACCTGCACGACTCGGGCTACCACGAACCCGAGCGGCTGACCCTCACCGGCGTGCTGATGAACTCGTCCAACACCGGCATGTCGCAGCTCGGCCGCGCGCTCACCGACCAGACCCGGTACGACTACCTCAAGAAGTTCGGGATCGGCGACGACACCGGCCTGCCGTATCCCGGCCAGTCCTCCGGCATCCTGAACCCGGTCAAGGACTGGGACGACCAGACCAAGTACGCGACCATGTTCGGCCAGGGCGTCTCGACCACCCAGCTCCAGATGGTGAGCGCCTACCAGGCGCTGGCCAACGGCGGCACGCGCATCCCGCTGACGATGGTCGAGGGCTGCAAGCAGGCCGACGGCACCGTCACCGACGCCCCGAAGCCGACCCCGGTGAAGGTCGTCTCGCCCGACGCGGCCGGCACGACGCTCGGGATGCTGGAGTCGGTCACCACGCAGGGCGAGCTCGCGAAGCAGCTCAGGATCCCCGGCTACAACGTCGCCGCGAAGACCGGTACGGCCCAGCAGCCGGACGGCAAGGGCGGCTATCTGCCGTCCTACTACGTGTCGGTGATGGGGGTCGCCCCGGTGGACGATCCGCAGTACGTCGTTTCGGTCAACCTCGGGTTCCCGACTACCATTACTTCGTCGGCTGCCGCCGCTCCGCTGTTCCACACGATCATGAGCCAGGTGCTGAAGACCTACCGGGTGAAGCCCTCGACGTCGAGCCCGGCAGACTACCCGCCCTACTACTGAACCCCGACCGAGACGCCGTCGCCTGAGACCGTCTCCGACACCAGAACCCCCAAGTGAAAGTGAGCCCCGTGACAGGACCGGCGCCCTCCTCCCTGCGCCCCGAGCATCCCGTCGCCCGCCCGCTCGCTCAGCTGGTCGCGGAGTTCGGGCTGGATGTCCGGGGAGACCTCGACGCCGTCGAGGTGACCGGAGCAGCCCTCGCGAGCTCGGCGGTCGAGCCGGGCGACCTGTACGTCGGCGTGCCGGGCAAGAACGCGCACGGCGCGAGCTACGCCGCCGCCGCGGTCGAGGCGGGCGCCGTCGCGGTCCTGACCGACGCGGCGGGCGCGGAGCTCGCGGCCGACGCGGGCGTCCCCGTCATCGTGACGCCCGATCCGCGTGCCGCCCTCGGCGCCGTTGCCGCGTGGATCTACCGCACCGACGAGAACTCGGCCACGCTGTTCGGCGTCACCGGCACCAACGGCAAGACCAGCGTCGTCTACCTGCTCTACGGCATCCTGGGCCAGCTCGGCGTGGTCGCCGGCCTGTCCTCGACCGCTGAGCGCCGCATCGGCGAGCACGCGATCACCAGCAAGCTGACCACTCCGGAGGCCAGCGAACTGCACGCGCTGCTGGCCCGGATGCGCGAGGAGGGCGTCCGCGCGGTCGCGGTCGAGGTCTCCGCGCAGGCGCTCAGCCGGCACCGCGTCGACGGCATCGAGTTCGACGTCGTCGGCTTCACCAACCTGAGCCACGACCACCTCGACGACTACGCGGCGATGGACGACTACTTCGCGGCCAAGCTGGAGCTCTTCCAGCCCGACCGCGCCCGCCGCGGCGTCGTCACGGTGGACTCCGAGTGGGGCCGCGCGCTGGTCGAGCAGTCCCGCATCCCGGTCTCCACGCTCGCGAGCGTGCCGGGCGTCGACGCCGACTGGACGCTGACTGTGATCGAGGAGACCATCGCCGAGACGGTCTTCGAGCTCGCCGGCCCGGACGGCCGCCGCCTGGAGACCAGCGTGCCGCTGCTCGGCGCGTACAACGCCGCCAACGCGGCGCTCGCGATCGTCATGCTGGTGGAGTCCGGCTACGACCTCGACGCCATCGGCGCGGCGCTGGAGCGCGACGGCGGGATCGACGCCTACGTCCCCGGCCGCACCGAGCGGCTCTCCGGCGACCGCGGCCCGGTCGTCCTCATCGACTACGGGCACACGCCCGACGCCTTCCTGTCGCTGCTCGGCGCGCTGCGCCGGGTGACCGACGGCCGGATCGTCATGGTCTTCGGCGCCGACGGCGACCGCGACACCACCAAGCGCGCCGACATGGGCGCGATCGCCGCGCGCGGAGCCGACGCCGTGGTCATCACCGACTTCCACCCGCGCTCGGAGGACCCGGCCCTGATCCGCGCCGCGCTGCTCGACGGCGCCCGCGCCGCCGTGCCCGACGCCGAGCTGTACGAGGTGGCCGACCCCCGCGCCGCCTTCCGCACGGCGCTCTCGCTCGCCGGCGACGGCGACGTGGTGCTCTACGCCGGCCCGGGCCACGAGGACTACCAGGAGGTCGCCGGCCAGCGCCTCCCGTACTCCGCCCGCGACGACGCACGGCTCGCGCTCCGAGAGGCCGGGTGGCTCTGATGATCGCCCTCACCCTCGCCGAGGTCGCTGCCGCCACCCGCGGCACCCTTCTCCTCGACGGCACCGGCGCCACCCCGGAGACCGTCGTCACGGGGCTCTCCACCACCGACTCCCGGGAGGTCGTGCCCGGCACTCTCTTCTTCGCCAAGCCCGGCGAGGTGACCGACGGCCACCTCTTCGCCCCGCAGGCCGTCGAGTCCGGCGCGGCCCTCCTGGTCGTCGACCACGCCCTCGACCTGCCGGTCCCGCAGCTCCTCGTGGAAGACACCGTCGTGGCGCTCGGCGACCTCGCCACCGAGGTGATCGCCCGCGTCCGCGCGCTCGGCACGCTGAAGATCGTCGGCGTCACCGGCTCCAACGGCAAGACGACCACCAAGAACCTGCTGCGCGCCATCCTGGAGCAGCTCGGCCCGACCATCGCCCCGCGCGCGTCGTTCAACAACGAGGTCGGCGCGCCGGTCACGATGCTGGAGGTCACAGAGGAGACGCAGTACCTCGTCGCCGAGATGGGCGCGAGCGGCATCGGCGAGATCGCCCGGCTGGTCCGGATGGCCCGGCCGGACATCGGCATCGTCCTCAAGGTGGGCCTCGCGCACGCCGGCGAGTTCGGCGGCATCGAGAAGACCCTGGCCGCCAAGACCGAGATGGTGAGCGACCTCCTGGAGTCCGACGTCGCCGTGCTCAACCTGGACGACCCGCGCGTCGCCTCGATGGCGGACAAGACGCCGGCCCGCGTCCTGTGGTTCGGCCTGGACGACCGCGCGGCCGTGCGGGCGACCGACGTGCGCTCGACCGCGCGCGGCACGTCGTTCGTGCTGCACCTCCCGCCGGTCGACGGCGGCGAGGGCGCGGGGGAGTCGCGTCCCGTGCAGTTCCGCGTGCTCGGCGAGCACCACGTCATGAACGCGCTGGCCGCCGCGGCCGCCGCGCACACCCTCGGCGTCGACATCGACACGATCGTCAGCGCCCTGGAGACCGTCCAGCGCGCCGAGCGCTGGCGGATGGAGGTCATGGGCGGCGCCCGCGGCGTCACCGTCATCAACGACGCGTACAACGCGAGCCCGGACTCCATGGCCGCCGCCATCAAGACGCTGGCCCAGATCGCCGAGCCGGGGAGCGCACCGTCGCCGTCCTCGGCGAGATGAGCGAGCTGGGCGAGTTCTCCGGCGAGGAGCACGACCGGATCGGCCTGCTCGCCGTCCGGCTGGGCATCGACCAGCTCGTCATCGTCGGTCCGTCCGCGCGGCGCATGCACATCACCGCCATCAACGAGGGCTCGTGGGACGGGGAGTCGCTGTACTTCGAGACCCAGGACGCGGCGTTCGACCACCTCAGCGGGGCGCTCCGCTCCGGGGACACGGTGCTCGTCAAGTCCTCCAACTCGGCGGGGCTGCGCTTCCTCGGCGACCGACTGGGAGAATTCTTCTCGTGAGAGCCCTTCTGACCTCCGGCGCGCTGGCGATGGCGTTCACGCTGTTCCTGACGCCGCTCTTCATCCGGCTCTTCCGGCGGCTCCAGTGGGGCCAGTTCATCCGCGACGACGGACCGCAGAGCCACCACGCCAAGCGCGGAACGGCCACGATGGGCGGCATCGTCGTCATCCTCGGCACGCTGTTCGGCTACTTCACCGCGCTGCTGCTGACGGGCGACGAGACGAGCGTGTCCGCCCTCCTGGTGCTGTTCCTGATGGTGGGCCTCGGCGTGGTCGGGTTCGTGGACGACTTCCTCAAGACCCGGCGCGAGCGCAGCCTCGGCCTGACCGGCTGGGCGAAGGTCGCCGGACAGGTGATCGTGGCGACGGTCTGGGCGTTCCTCGCGATCCGGTTCCCGGACGGGCGCGGCTACACGCCCGCGACGATGAGCGTCTCGTTCATCCGCGATCTGCCCATCGACTTCGGCGCGATCACCAAGTTCGGCGCGATCGGCGTGCTGGTCGGGTACGGCCTCTACCTGATCTGGATCAACTTCCTCGTCGCGGCGACCTCCAACGGCGTGAACGTGACCGACGGCCTGGACGGCCTGGCGTCCGGCGCGAGCATCCTCGCCATCGGCGCGTATATCATCATCGGGTTCTGGCAGTCGATCCAGTCCTGCGCGAGCCCCAATCTCAATCCCGAGAACCTCGCCAAGTGCTACGACGTGCGCGATCCGTTCGACCTGGCGATCGTCGCGACGGCGATCGTGGGCGCCGTGGTCGGGTTCCTCTGGTGGAACACCTCGCCCGCGCAGATCTTCCTCGGCGACACCGGCTCGCTCGCGCTCGGCGGCGCGGTCGCGGCGCTCGCCATCCTCAGCCGCACCGAGCTGCTGCTCATCCTCATCGGCGGCCTGTTCGTGATCGAGGCCGGCTCGGTGATCGTCCAACGGGCGTACTTCAAGGTCACGCGCGGCAGGCGCATCTTCCTGATGAGCCCGATCCACCATCACTTCGAGCTGAAAGGCTGGGCGGAGGTGACGGTCGTGGTCCGGTTCTGGATCATCGGCGGCCTCCTCGTCGCGGCCGGCGTCGGGTCGTTCTACCTCGAATGGCTCGCAACGTGACCGAGTCGCGCGAGCGCCTGGAGGCGCTCACCAGCTGGCATCACGACTGGTCGGGCCTGCGGGTCGCCGTCTTCGGCCTCGGCGTCACCGGCTTCTCGGTCGCCGACACGCTGGCGGAGCTGGGGGCGGAGGTGCTGGTCGTCGCCTCCCGCGCCGACGCCGAGCGCGCCATGCTGCTGGAGGTCATCGGAGCCGAGCTGCTGGAGGAGCCGGACCTCAGCACGCCGCCCGCGCGGCTCGTGGAGTTCGACCCGGAGCTCGTCGTCGTCTCGCCCGGCTTCCACTGGGACCACCCGCTGCTGCTCTGGGCCGACCGGAGCGATCTCACGGTCTGGGGCGACATCGAGCTGGCCTGGCGGCTGCGCGACAAGGTCGGCGAGCCCGCGGACTGGATCTGCGTGACCGGCACCAACGGCAAGACCACGACCGTCCAGCTCACCGCGACCATGCTGCTCGCCGGCGGCTCCCGCGTCGCGCCGTGCGGCAACATCGGCGTGCCGGTGCTCGACGCCATCCGCGACCCGCAGGGCTTCGACGTGCTCGTCGTGGAGCTGTCGAGCTACCAGCTGCACTGGGTCAACCGGAACCGCGGCGGGGAGCTCTCGCCGTACTCCGCCGCCTGCCTGAACATCGCCGACGACCACCTCGACTGGCACGGCTCGCTGGAGGCGTACATCGCGGCCAAGGCCAAGGTCTACGACAACACCCAGGTCGCCTGCGTGTACAACCGCGCCGACCAGAACACCCTGCGGATGGTCGAGGAGGCCGAGGTGGTCGAGGGCGCCCGCGCCATCGGCTTCGGCCTCGACATCCCGGGCCCGAGCGACTTCGGCATCGTGGACGGCATCCTCTGCGACCGCGCCTTCCTGGAGGACCGCCGCAACAGCGCCATCGAGCTGACCACCCTCGACGAGCTCGCGGAGGCCGGCCTCGCCGCCCCGCACGTCGTGGCCAACATCCTCGCCGCCAGCGCCCTCGCCCGCTCGTACGGCGTCGAGCCGCAGGTCATCCGCGACGTGCTCACCGCGTTCCGCCTCGACGCCCACCGCATCGAGCTGGTGCGGGTGGAGGCCGGCGTGAGCTGGGTGGACGACTCCAAGGCCACGAACCCGCACGCCGCCGACGCGTCGCTGCGGGCGTACCCGTCCGTCGTCTGGGTGGTCGGCGGCCTGCTCAAGGGCGTCGACGTCGACCAGCTCGTGGCCGCGCACGCGACCCGGCTTCGCGGCGCCGTGCTGATCGGGGTCGACCGCGGCGCCCTGCTGGCCGCATTCGAGCGACACGCCCCCGGGCTGCCGGTGCTGGAGGTGGAGGCCGACGAGACTGAGGGGGTCATGCCGCTGGCGGTTCGGCTGGCCGGCGGTCTCGCCCGCGAGGGGGACACCGTCCTGCTCGCACCGGCGGCGGCGTCGATGGACCAATTCGCCGACTACGCCGAGCGCGGGCGCCTCTTCCAGGCGGCCGTCAACGAGTTCTTTGGAGGTGAGGCGGATGACGACGAGCCCGCCTCGCGTCCGCCGGGGGCCTGACCCGCACGACCAGCCGGAGCAGTCCGGGCAGTCCGCTGACTCCCGCGGCTTCTCCACCCGCATCTCGCTCGGCCGGGCGATGAACAGCGAGTCCTCCGACTACTTCTTGCTGCTCGGCATCACGCTCTTCATGGTCGTGTTCGGGCTCGTCATGGTGCTCTCGTCGTCCGCGGTCGAGTCGCACAACGACACCGACAACTTCTTCTCGCGGTTCTGGTCGCAGGGCATGTACGCCCTCATCGGCCTCCCGCTGATGTTCATCGTCTCGCGCATCCCGATGACCTTCTGGAAGCGCTCGATCTGGTTCATCCTCGGCGCGGCGTGCTTCCTGCAGTTCCTGGTGCTGGTGACACCGCTCGGCGTGGAGATCGGCGGCAACCGCAACTGGATCCGCATCGGCGGGTTCGTCGGCCAGCCGTCGGAGGCGATCAAGATCGCGCTCGTCATCTGGCTGGGCGTCGTCCTGGCCCGCAAGCAGGACCTCCTGGACGACTGGCGGCACGTCGCGCTGCCGGTGCTCCCGATCGCGGGCGGCGCCATCGGCGTCGTCGTGCTCGGCGGCGACCTCGGCACGACCATCGTCATGTCGGCGTTCGTCCTCGGCGGCCTCTACTTCGCCGGCGTGCGCCTGCGCTACCTGTTCACCGGCCTCGTCGGGGTCGCGATCGTCGCGGTCGTCGTGGCGATGTCCAGCGCCAGCCGGATGGGACGCATCGCCGCGCTCTTCGGCGGCACCAGCGCCGCGAACCCTGACGTCAACTGGCAGATCGACAACGGCTTCTACGCCCTCGCCTCCGGCGGCGTGTTCGGCGTGGGCCTCGGCAACTCGCACTCGAAGTGGTCGTGGCTGCCCGCCGCCGACACCGACTTCATCTTCGCGATCATCGGCGAGGAGCTCGGCCTGATCGGCGCGATCGTGGTGCTGCTGCTGTTCGTGATGCTCGCGATCGTCTTCCTGCGGATCATCCACGCGTCCACCGACACCTTCCCGCGCGTCACGACCGCGGCGATCATGGTGTGGCTGATCTTCCAGGCATTCGTGAACATCGCCGTCGTGCTCGGCGTCATCCCGGTGCTCGGGGTGCCGCTCCCACTGATCTCTGCGGGAGGGACTGCGATGATCAGTTCCATGATCGCAATCGGCATCGTGATGTCCTTCGCCCGCCAGAACGCCCGCGACGCCCGTCGCGCCACGGGCAGCGCCCTGTGAGCCGTTACCTCCTGGCCGGTGGTGGGACCGCCGGCCACGTCAATCCGCTGCTCGCCGTCGCCGACCGCCTGCGCCGCGACGACCCGTCCGCGGAGGTCGTAGTCCTCGGCACGAAGGAGGGGCTGGAGGCGCGGCTCGTCCCGGCCCGCGGCTACGAGCTCGCGACCATCCCCAAGCTGCCGTTCCCGCGCCGCCCGAACGGCGCGGCACTGCGCTTCCCCGGGGAGTACCGGCGCGCGGTCCGCTCCGTCACCGACCTGATCCGCGAGCGCGGCATCGACGTCGTGGTGGGCTTCGGCGGCTACGCGGCCGCGCCCGCGTACTCGGCCGCCCGCAGCGCGCACATCCCGTACGCGCTGCACGAGGCGAACGCCCGGCCGGGGCTCGCCAACAGGCTCGGCGCCCGGTCCACCCCGTGGGTCGGCGTCGCGTTCGAGGGGACGCCGCTGCGGCACTCCCGGTTCGTCGGGATGCCGCTGCGCCGCGAGATCGAGGAGCTCGACAGGGAGGCCGCCCGCCCGGCCGCCCTCGCCGAGTTCGGGCTCTCCGCCGACCGCCCGACCCTCCTGGTCACGGGAGGCTCGCTCGGCGCGCGCCGGCTGAACGGCACCATCGCCGACCGCGCCGCGCAGCTCACCGCCGCCGGCTGGCAGGTGCTGCACATCCAGGGCGGCCGGGGCGAGCTGACCGATCCCGGCGTGGAGCACTACCGGCTGCTCGACTACTGCGACCGGATGGACCTCGCCTTCGCGCTGACCGACTTCGCCGTCGCGCGCGCGGGCGCAGCGACGGTCTGCGAGTTCGCCGCCCTCGGCATCCCGGCCGTCTACGTGCCCTTCCCGATCGGCAACGGCGAGCAGCGCTTCAACGCGGCGGGCGTCGTGGAGGCCGGCGGCGGCATCCTGGTGGACGACGCGGACTTCCTGCCCACCTGGGTCGACGCGAGCCTGCTCCCGCTGCTCGCCGACCGCCCGGCGGTGGCCGAGATGGCCCGCAAGGCCGCGATCACGGGGGTGCGCGACGGCTCCGACCGCATGGTCGCCCTGATCCGGAGCGCCCTGACCGGATCCTGAGGTTCGCCGCGTAGCCTGTAACCTGTCAACTCGACTCGTGGACCGAAAGCAGCACCTGTGACGATCAAACCCGACCTCAACGCGACCATCCCCGACGAGCTGGGCAGGCTCCACTTCGTCGGCATCGGCGGCTCGGGCATGAGCGGCATCGCGCGGCTGTTCCTGGAGTCCGGCCACACCGTCACCGGCTCCGACGTGCGGCACTCCGCCAACATCGACGCCCTGCGCGCGCTCGGCGCCACCATCGCGATCGGACACGACGCGGCGAACGTCGGCGACGCCGACACCCTCGTGGTCACCGGTGCGCTCTGGCAGGACAACCCCGAGTACCAGCTCGCGCTGGCCAACGGCATCCCTGTGCTGCACCGCTCGCAGGCACTGGCCTGGCTGATCAACAAGAAGCGCCTCGTCGCTGTCGCCGGCGCGCACGGCAAGACCACGTCGACCGGCATGATCATCACCGGCCTGCTCGGCCTCGGCGAGGACCCGAGCTTCGTCAACGGCGGTGTCATCGCCTCGCTCGGCAAGAGCTCGCAGACCGGCACCGGCGAGCTGTTCGTCGTGGAGGCCGACGAGTCGGACGGCTCCTTCCTGCTCTACGACACGGCAGTCGCGCTGATCACCAACGTGGACCCCGACCACCTCGACCACTACGGCTCGCTGGAGGCGTTCGAGGACGCCTTCGTGACCTTCGCCCGCGAGGCCGACGAGTTCGTCGTCGTGTCCTCCGACGACGCGGGGGCGAAGCACGTCCACCGCCGGCTGGTGGAGGTCGCCCCCGACAAGCGCGTCGTCACCTTCGGCGAGGCGGAGGACGCCGACGTGCGCGTCCACTCGATCGTCACCGACGGCCCCGTCTCGTTCACGCTGAGCCACGCCGGCGCCGAGTACTCGGCGCGCCTGCGCGTCCCCGGAAAGCACAACGCGATCAACGCCGCCGGCGCCTTCGCCGTACTGACCGGCCTCGGCTTCGAGCCCGCCGCGGCGCTGGCCGCGATCGCGGAGTTCGGCGGCACGGAGCGCCGTTTCGAGCTGCACGGCAACGTGGGCGGCGTGAGCGTCTACGACGACTACGCGCACCACCCGACCGAGGTCGCCGCCGCCCTGTCGGCCGCGCGCACCGTGGTCGGCGAGGGCCGCATCATCGCGGTCCACCAGCCGCACCTCTACAGCCGCACCCGCCTGTTCGCGCAGGAGTTCGCCGAGACCCTGGAGACCTACGCCGACGAGACCGTCGTGCTCGACGTCTACGGGGCGCGCGAGGACCCGGAGCCCGGCGTCACCGGCGCGCTGGTCGCCGACCGCTTCCAGCATCCCGAGCACGTCGCGTTCATCGCCGATTGGCAGGAGGCCGCCGACCACACCGCGCGGATCGCGCGCGAGGGCGACTTCGTCATCACCCTCGGCTGCGGCGACGTCTACCGGATCGTCCCGCAGCTCCTCGACTCGCTCCGCCGCGTCCGGGAGTAGCCGCGGTGAAGCGTCCAGCGGGGTTCGACCGGTCGGCGGCACGGCAGACCGGCACGCCGGCGCCCTCCGCGCCGGAGACCGCGGCCCCTGCGCGCCCTGAGCCGGCCCGTGCGGCGTCCGCATCGCCGGTCGGGACGATCACCGAGCCGATCCCGATCGTGCGCACGCAGCAGCCGATCCCCGAGCGGAAGCCCGGCCTGTCCCGCACGATGGCAGACCGCCTCCCGCTCGGGCGCGTGCCGAGCAACCGCGAGATCTCCAAGGCCCTCCGCGCCGCCCGTGCCGAGCGCCGGCGGGTGGAGCGCGGCGAGGTGCGCCGGTTCACCAAGCGCTCACGCCGTCGCAGGATGGCCTGGATCGGCGCCGCGGGCGTCGCCGTCGCGCTCGTGCTCGGCGTGATCCTGGTCGGCCTCTCGCCGCTGCTCGCGCTCCGGCACATCCAGGTCGTCGGCGCCTCGCGGCTCGACGCAGGCGCGATCTCGGCCAAGCTCGGCGACCAGGTCGGCAAGCCGCTCGCGCTGCTCGACCAGGCAGCGATCTCCAGTGACCTGGCGGCATTCCCGCTCATCCGCAGCTACACACTGGAGAGCCACCCGCCGGACACCCTCGTGGTGCGCATCGTGGAGCGCCAGGCGATCGGCGCCGTCCAGCACGGGACGGCCTTCGTGCTCGTGGACGCCGCCAAGGTGCCCATCTCGTCCAGCGCGACCCGGCCGGCCGGCTATCCGATCATCGCCGCGACGGGGGCCGCGGCCGACGCGAACGCCGACTCCGGCTTCGCCGCGGCCGCCGCCGTGTTGTCGTCGCTGCCCGCCGACGTGCTGAGCCGGGTGGACACCATCTCGGCGAAGACGAAGGACGACGTGTCGTTCACGCTCCGCGAGGGCGGCGCGACCGTGGTCTGGGGGAGCGCGGAGGACTCGGCGCTCAAGTCCGCCGACCTCGCCGCGCTGCTCAAGGGCGCGCCCAAGGCGAGCCGTTTCGACGTCTCGTCGCCGCACAGTGTGACGACAGGATGACCGGGTTGACGGCGCATTTGCCGACACGCCTGCGAACTGCGGCGGGAGCGGCCCCTACGGCCCTACCGTCGAAATCGAGAATTGCATACTCAGCATAACTTTAAGCCTCGACTAGAGGTTGAAGGTTCCCGTGGAGGCCGGAAGTGACAGCAAACCAGAACTACCTCGCCGTGATCAAGGTCGTCGGCATCGGCGGCGGCGGCGTCAACGCCGTCAACCGCATGATCGAACTCGGCCTGCGCGGCGTCGAGTTCATCGCCATCAACACGGACGCCCAGGCGCTGCTGATGAGCGACGCCGACGTGAAGCTCGACGTGGGCCGCGAGATCACCCGCGGCCTCGGCGCCGGAGCCGACCCCGAGGTCGGCCGCCGTGCCGCTGAGGACCACGCGGAGGAGATCGAGGAGGCGCTCGCCGGCGCCGACATGGTCTTCGTGACCGCGGGCGAGGGCGGCGGCACCGGCACCGGCGGCGCGCCCGTCGTGGCCCGCATCGCGAAGTCGATCGGCGCCCTGACCATCGGTGTCGTCACCAAGCCGTTCTCGTTCGAGGGCAAGCGCCGCCAGCAGCAGGCCGAGTCCGGCGTGCAGCGGCTCAAAGAAGAGGTCGACACCCTCATCGTCGTCCCGAACGACCGGCTGCTGGAGATCAGCGACCGCGGCATCAGCATGCTGGAGGCGTTCTCCACCGCCGACCAGGTGCTCCTCGCCGGTGTGCAGGGCATCACCGACCTCATCACCACCCCGGGACTGATCAACCTCGACTTCGCCGACGTGAAGTCGGTCATGCAGGGCGCGGGCTCCGCGCTCATGGGCATCGGCTCCTCGCGCGGCGCGGACCGGGCCATCAAGGCCGCGGAGCTGGCGGTCGCCTCCCCGCTGCTGGAGGCCTCCATCGACGGCGCCCACGGCGTGCTGCTCTCCATCCAGGGCGGATCGAACCTCGGCATCTTCGAGATCAACGACGCGGCCCGCCTGGTGCAGGAGGCCGTCCACCCCGAGGCCAACATCATCTTCGGCGCGGTCATCGACGACACCCTCGGCGACGAGGTCCGGGTCACGGTCATCGCGGCCGGGTTCGACGGCGGCGAGCCGAAGTCCGTGCAGGCCTCGGCCGCGGACGCGCGCCGGTCGACCTACGTGGAGGCCGGCTCCGAGGAGCCGGCGATCACCTCGTCCGCGACGGTCGAGCACGCCGAGCCGGAGGCGACGGCCACCGAGTGGCACGCGACCGGCGAGACCCCGGTGACCGAGACCGCGCAGAAGGACCCGGCGTTCGACGACGAGAATGATGACCTCGACATCCCCGACTTCCTCAAGTAGCCCGCTCGCGGAGCGGCTCGCCGCGGTCCGGGAGGGCGTCGCCGACGCCGCCCGGGCCGCCGGCCGCTCCCCGGACGAGCTGACGACGATCGTGGTGACCAAGTTCCACCCGGCGTCGCTCGTCCGGGAGCTCGCCGCACTCGGCGTGCGCGACGTGGGGGAGAACCGGCACCAGGAGGCGCAGGAGAAGGCGGCGGAGCTCGCCGACCTCGACCTGCGCTGGCACTTCGTCGGCCAGCTGCAGAGCAAGAAGGCGCGGCAGGTGCGGCGCTACGCGGCCGTCATCCACTCGCTCGACCGGATCTCGCTGGTCGACGCGCTGAAGCTGGACGACGCGCCCGGCGTGGACGTGTTCGTCCAGCTCAACCTCACCGACGACCCGGCGCGCGGCGGCGTCGCCGACCGCGACCTGGAGCCGCTGGTCGAGCACGTGCTCGCCACCGGCGGCCTCCGACTGCTGGGCGTCATGGCGGTCGCCCCGCTGGACGAGGAGCCGGCCCGCGCCTTCGAGCGCGTGCGCCTCGCCAGCGAGCGCATCCGCCGGCTCGCTCCCACCGCCTCCGCCATCTCGGCCGGGATGTCCCAGGACTACCGCGAGGCCGTCGCCGCCGGTGCGACACACCTTCGCATCGGCACCGCCATTACCGGGAATCGGCCGAGCCTTCGTTAATCTCGAAAGAGAAGAAGGTTCATTCAGTGCGTGCGAGGCGTCGGCGCACCGGTCTACACGGAGGAAGCGCATGGCCAACCCGCTGAAGAAGACGATGGTCTACCTCGGCCTCGCCGACGAGGAGCTGGAGTTCGAGGAGTCCCAGGAGCAGCACCCGGTGCAGCACCAGCCGCGCCGCGAGGCTCCTGCGCCGTCGCCCGTCCAGCCCGTCCCGCACCCTGCACCGGTCGCTCCCGTGGCCGGCCGCGCACCGGTGACCCCGCTGCGCAAATCGTCCACCGCACGGAATGTTTCGGTACAGGAAATGAACGAGATCCTCACAGTCCACCCCCGTCAGTACCGCGACGCGCAGGCGATCGCCGAGTCCTTCCGCGAAGGAATCCCGGTGATCATCAACCTGTCGCAGATGAGCGAGGGCGACGCCCGCCGCCTCATCGACTTCGCCAGCGGCCTCTCGCAGGGCCTCTACGGAAAGATCGAGCGGGTGACGCCGAAGGTGTTCCTGCTCTCGCCGTCGCACGTCGTCGTCTCCGGCGAGCACGGCGGCCAGGACGCCGACGTCGACGCCTCCTTCTTCGCACAGGCCTGATCCACTCGTACGAAAGCGCACCGTCCGGCAGGGCGGTGCGCTTTCGTGCATACGCGGTCGTTCATACTGGAGGGGTGCTTGTCGTCTCGATCATCGCGAACGTGCTCTACTACGTCCTGCTGATCTACTTCTTCGTCCTCTGGGCCCGCTTCGTGCTCGACCTGGTGCGCACCTTCGCGCGGCAATGGCGCCCGCGCGGCTTCGGACTCGTCCTGGCGGAGTCGACCTACGTGGTCACGGACCCGCCGATCCGGTTCTTCCGCCGGATCATCCCGCCGCTGTCGATGGGGCCCGTCGCGATCGACTTCGGCTGGAGCCTCACCATGCTGGTCGTCATCATCGGCCTCTACGTGACCCTGAGTTTCACCTGACGCATTCCGAGCGTCGGTTGGGGGCGGGCTGCCGTCGCGTTGTAGTGTGGTCGAGGCCGACGCACCGTGGGTGCGGCGGAGTGCGCGCCCGCCGTGCACTTTGCTAGCGTTGGCTGAACGCACTCATTGTTCGTCCTTTTCAAGATCTAAGGTGGCTTCTCATGGCGCTGACTCCGGAAGATGTGGTCAACAAGCGGTTTCAACCGACGAAATTCCGTGAGGGCTACGATCAGGACGAGGTCGACGACTTCCTCGACGAGGTCGTCGTCGAGCTCCGACGACTGACCCAGGAGAGCGACGAGCTCAAGCAGCGCCTCGTGGCCGCCGACTCGCGCATCGCAGAGCTGCAGCGCAGTGGCGGCTCCGGTCAGGCCGCGGCTCCCGCGGCTGCCGCCGACAACGGCGAGGTGCAGCGCCTCCAGCAGGAGAACGAGGACCTCAAGCAGCGCCTGGCCGCGGCGCAGCAGCAGGCAGCGCAGGCCCAGCAGCAGGCGTCCGCCGCCCCCGCCGCAGCCGCGGGTGCCGCAGCGGGCTTCGCCGCCGGCGCCACCGACGCGAACGACCCGAACGCGACCAACAATCTCCTCCAGCTCGCCCGCCGCCTCCACGAGGAGCACGTGCGCGAGGGTGTGGAGAAGCGGGACGCTCTCATCGCCGAGGGGCACGCCACCGCCGCCCGGATCGTCGCCGAGGCCGAGTCCAAGCAGCGCGCCCAGATCAGCGCCCTCGACCAGGAGCGTGCGGGCCTGGAGCGCCGCATCGACGAGCTCCGCGGCTTCGAGCGCGACTACCGCCAGGGCCTGAAGGGCTACATCGAGGGCCAACTACGCGACCTCGACAGCCAGTCCGCCTCCTTCGGCGGCAACGCCCCCACTCCGGTGCCCGCGGGCTCCTCCGACGGCAACAGCCAGGACCAGGGCGCCCAGCCTCCGGTCTTCCCGGGCTTTGGAGGCTAGCCCCTCGAGGGCCAAGGTCAGCATCAGGGCCTTGGTGATCCTGGCGGTGGTCGCGCTCTGCGTGTACCTCCTGGACCAGATCGCCAAGGTCCTGGTCGTCTCGAACCTCTACGAGGGCCAGCAGGTCCAGGTCCTCGGACAGCTCCTCCAGCTCCACTTCGTCAAGAACCCGGGTGCGGCCTTCTCCATCGGCAGCGGGTCGACCTGGATCTTCTCGATCGTCGGCGTCGGCGTGCTCGGCTTCGTCATCTGGTACGCGCCGCGCATCCGCTCGACGGCGTGGGCCATCCTCTTCGGCCTGCTGCTCGGCGGACTGCTCGGCAACCTGACCGACCGGCTCTTCCGCGAGCCGGGCTTCGGCGTCGGGCACGTCGTGGACTTCCTGCAGATCCCGCTGCTGCCCGCCATCTTCAACCTGGCGGACGTCGCGATCGTCTCCAGCATGGTGCTGTTCCTCATCCTCTCGCTGCGCGGCGTCGGCCTCGACGGCCGGCAGCCGGCCGAGGAGGACGACGAGCCCGAGGACGATGACGCGGCCGTCGAGGCCGAAGCCGCCTCCGAGGCGCACGAGCCCCGGAACCCGCAGCCCTGATGGAGTCGCGCAGCCTCCCCATCCCCGACGGCCTGGAGGGCTCCCGCGTCGACGCGGGACTCGCCAAGCTCCTCGGCTTCTCGCGCAGCTTCGCCGCCGAGATCGCCGAGGCCGGCGGCGTCACCATCGACGGCCGCGAGGCGGACAAGTCCGACCGGCTCACCGCCGGCTCCTGGCTGGAGGTCTCCTGGCAGCCGCGCGAGGAGGCCCGCATCGTGCCCATCGCGGTGCCCGAGCTGACGATCGTGCACGATGACGACGACATCGTGGTCATCGACAAGCCGGTCGGCGTCGCCGCGCACCCCTCGGTCGGCTGGGAGGGCCCGACGGTCCTCGGTGCGCTTGCCGCCGCAGGCTTCCGCATCTCGACCTCCGGTGCCGCCGAGCGCGCGGGCATCGTCCACCGCCTCGACGCCGGCACCAGCGGCCTGATGGTCGTGGCCAAGTCCGAGCACGCCTACACGGTGCTGAAGCGCGCCTTCCACGACCGCACGGTGGAGAAGATCTACCACGCGGTCGTCCAGGGCCACCCCGACCCGCTCACCGGCACCATCGACGCCCCGATCGGCCGGCACCCCCGCAGCGACTGGAAGTTCGCGGTCGTCGCCGGAGGCAAGCCGTCCGTGACGCACTACGAGACCATCGAGGCGTTCCCGGCGGCGAGCCTGCTGGAGATCCACCTGGAGACCGGGCGCACCCACCAGATCCGCGTGCACATGGCGGCCCAGCGGCACCCGTGCGCCGGCGACGCGATGTACGGCGCCGATCCGGCGCTGTCCGCCCGCCTGGGCCTCACCCGGCAGTGGCTGCACGCCGTCCAGCTCGCCTTCGACCACCCGGCGACGGGGGAGTGGGTCACCTTCACCACGACGTACCCGGAGGATCTGCAACACGCTCTCGACGTGCTCCGGGCGTCGTAGGTCCGACGTAGTCTTAAGCCCTCACCTCGACCCGGAGCAATAGTGCCGACCGACTCCTTCGTCCACCTCCACGTCCACAGCGAGTACTCGATGCTCGATGGGGCCGCACGCGTCAAGCCGCTCATCGAGGCGGCCGTCGAGCAGGGCATGCCCGCCGTCGCGATCACCGACCACGGCAACATGTTCGGCGCGTTCGACTTCTGGCGCACCGCGACGGACGCGGGCATCAAGCCGATCATCGGCACCGAGGCCTACCTGACACCGCGCACCCACCGCACCGACAAGACCCGCGTGCGCTGGGGCGACGGCGGCGGCGACGACGTGTCCGGCTCCGGCGCGTACACGCACATGACGATGCTCGCGGCGACGACCGAGGGCATGCACAACCTCTTCCGGCTCTCGTCGTACGCCTCCACCGAGGGCTACTACTTCAAGCCGCGTATGGACCGCGAGCTGCTGAACCGCTACTCGAAGGGCATCATCGCGACCACGGGCTGCCCGTCCGGCGAGGTCCAGACGCGCCTGCGGCTCGGCCAGTACGAGGAGGCCAAGAAGGCCGCCGCGGAGTTCCGCGACATCTTCGGCCCGGAGAACTTCTTCGCCGAGATCATGGACCACGGCCTCGGTATCGAGCGCCGGATCATGAGCGACCTGATCCGGCTCGCCAAGGAGCTCGGCCTCCCGCTCGTCGCCACCAACGACCTCCACTACACGCACGCCGCCGACGCCAAGAGCCACGCCGCGCTGCTCTGCGTGCAGTCCGGCTCGACGCTGGACGACCCCAACCGGTTCAAGTTCGACGCCGACGAGTTCTACCTCAAGACGCCCGAGGAGATGCGGCAGCTGTTCCGCGACCACCCGGACGCCTGCGACAACACGCTCGCGATCGCCGAGCGGGTCGACGTGAAGTTCGACACCGCGGCCAACTACATGCCGCGCTTCCCGGTGCCGGACGGCGAGACCGAGCAGAGCTGGTTCGTCAAGGAGGTCGAGAAGGGCCTCCACGAGCGCTACCCCGGCGGCATCACCGAGGACGTCCGCAAGCAGGCGGACTACGAGATCGGCGTCATCTCGCAGATGGGCTTCCCCGGCTACTTCCTCGTCGTCGCCGACTTCATCAACTGGTCGAAGAACAACGGCATCCGCGTCGGCCCCGGCCGAGGCTCGGGCGCGGGCTCGATGGCCGCGTACGCGATGCGGATCACCGACCTCGACCCGCTGCGGCACGGCCTGATCTTCGAGCGCTTCCTCAACCCCGACCGCGTCTCCATGCCCGACTTCGACGTCGACTTCGACGACCGCCGCCGCGGCGAGGTCATCAAGTACGTCACCGAGAAGTACGGCTCGGAGCGCGTCGCGCAGATCGTCACCTACGGCACCATCAAGGCCAAGCAGGCGCTGAAGGACTCCGGCCGTGTGCTCGGCTTCCCGTTCTCGATGGGCGAGAAGCTCACCAAGGCGATGCCGCCGCCCGTGATGGGCAAGGACATCCCGCTCACCGGCATCTTCGACAAGGAGCACCCGCGCTACAAGGAGGCCGTGGACATCCGCGCGGTCGTCGAGAGCGACCCGGAGGCCAAGACGGTGTTCGACACCGCGCTCGGGCTGGAGAACCTCAAGCGCCAATGGGGTGTGCACGCGGCGGGCGTCATCATGTCGTCCGACCCGCTGATCGACGTCATCCCGATCATGAAGCGCGAGCAGGACGGCCAGATCGTCACGCAGTTCGACTATCCGGCCTGCGAGTCGCTCGGCCTGATCAAGATGGACTTCCTCGGGCTGCGCAACCTCACGATCATCAACGACGCGCTCGACAACATCCGCGACAATCGCGGCGAGAACCTCGTGCTCGAAGAGCTGGAGCTGGACGACCGCGGCGCGTACGAGCTGCTGTCCCGCGGCGACACCCTCGGCGTGTTCCAGCTCGACGGCGGGCCGATGCGCTCGCTGCTGCGCCTGATGAAGCCGGACAACTTCGAGGACATCTCGGCGCTCATCGCGCTGTACCGGCCGGGCCCGATGGGCGCCAACTCGCACACGAATTACGCGCTGCGCAAGAACGGCCTGCAGGACATCACGCCGATCCACCCGGAGCTGGCGGAGCCGCTGCAGGAGATCCTCTCGACCAGCTACGGCCTGATCATCTATCAGGAGCAGGTCATGGCCATCGCGCAGAAGGTCGCCGGGTTCTCGCTCGGACAGGCCGACATCCTGCGCCGCGCGATGGGCAAGAAGAAGAAGTCCGAGCTGGACAAGCAGTTCGAGGGCTTCTCGCAGGGCATGGTCGACCGCGGCTTCTCGATGGCGGCGGTCGGCAAGCTGTGGGAGATCCTGCTGCCGTTCTCCGACTACGCGTTCAACAAAGCGCACTCCGCCGCCTACGGCGTCATCTCGTACTGGACGGCGTACCTCAAGGCGCACTACCCGGCCGAGTACATGGCCGCGCTGCTGACCAGCGTCGGCGACTCCAAGGACAAGATGGCGCTCTACCTCAACGAGTGCCGCCGGATGGGCATCAAGGTGCTCCCGCCGGACGTCAACGAGTCCAACCTGTACTTCGCCGCCGTCGGCACCGACATCCGCTTCGGCATGGGCGCGGTGCGCAACGTCGGCGCGAACGTCGTGGACGGCGTGCGCGCGGCCCGCGAGGAGAAGGGGCGGTTCGAGTCGTTCCACGACTTCCTCAGCAAGGTCCCGGTGCACGCGGCCAACAAGCGCACGGTCGAGTCGCTGATCAAGGCGGGCGCGTTCGACTCGCTCGGGCACACCCGGCGCGCGCTGGTGGAGGTGCACGAGGACGCGGTGGAGTCCGCGGTCAAGATCAAGCGCAGCGAGGCGAACGGCGACGTCGGCTTCGACTTCGACAGCCTCTGGGGCGAGGACGAGCAGAACCAGACCCAGCACCACATCCCGGACCGCCCGGAGTGGGTGAAGCGCGACAAGCTCGCGTTCGAGCGCGAGATGCTGGGGCTGTACGTGTCCGACCACCCGCTGGCCGGCCTGGAGTTGCAGCTCGCCAAGCTCGCGAGCACGTCGATCGCCGAACTGCTCGCCTCCGACAGCGTCCAGGACGGCGACACCGTGGTGATCGCGGGGCTCGTCACGAGTGTGCAGCACCGCGTGGCGAAGGCGTCGGGCAACCAGTACGGCATGATCCAGGTCGAGGACTTCGGCGGCGAGATGACCGTCATGTTCATGGGCAAGGCCTACACGGAGTTCTCGCCGATGATGCAGGGCGACTCGATCGTCGTCGTGCGCGGCCGGGTCAGCATGCGCGACGACGGGATGAACCTGCACGCGTTCAGCCTGATGGTGCCGGACCTCGGCCAGGCCGACGACATCGGGACGCTGATGATCACGATGGCCGACCAGCGCGCGACGACCGACACGGTGTCGTCGCTCGCGGAGGTGCTGTCACGGCATCCGGGCGACAGCGAGGTGCGCCTGCGGCTGGTCAAGGGCCAGGTCGCGCGCGTGTTCGAGGTCCCGAAGCCGGTGAAGGTCTCGCCCGACCTCTATGGCGAGCTCAAAGGCCTCCTCGGCCCCAACTGCCTGGTGTAACGGCCGCCACATTCGTGCCGAATGTCGCCTTTGGCGACGCGATTGTGCACATTCGGCACGAAATGTGCGGGGTCAGTCGAGTTCGCTGGGGCGGTGGTAGCGGCGCTCGTGGTACAGCAGCGGCTCGTCGGGGGCGCCGAGCTCGCCCTCCTCGATCTGCACGACGACCACGGCGCTGTTGTGCACCGGGAAGCGGTCGACGATCCGGCCGACCATCCACGCCGTGACGTCGTTGATGACCGGGAGGCCGTGGGGTCCGCGGCGCCAGTGGTCGCCGAGGAACCGCCGCGTGTTGTCGTCCGAGAGGATCTCCGCGACGCCCTTGTTGCGCACACCGAGCATGTGGATGATCACCCGGTCGGTCTCCGCGATCGCCGGCCAGCTCGACGCCGACAGCGCCATGTTGAAGGTCGCAAGCGGCGGGACGGCCGACAGCGACGCGAGCGAGGTCGCGGTGAACCCGACCGGCGTGCCGTCGGCGGTCTGCGCGGTGATGATCGCCACACCGGCGGCGTGCCGGCGGAACGCCTGCCGGAAGGCGGAGAGGTCGGGGGTCGCGTCAGTCATACGCAGTTATCAAGCGCCGTTCGGGATGAGGAATTCCGCGCAGCGGCCGGGGCTGAGCGGAGCGGGTGGTGCGGATAGGCTTGTGTGGCCATGATGCAGACCATCGATCTCCGCGGAGTCCAGCCTACCCGGGCCGCTTTCGAGCGCCTCGTCCCCCGTCCCATCGTGGACATCCAGGTCGCCGTGCGCGTCGCGACCGAGCTGATCGACGACGTCCGGGCCAGGGGAGCGGCCGCCCTCGCCGAGCAGGCCGCGAAGTTCGACGGCGGCGCGCCCGCCTCGGTGCGCGTGCCGGCCTCCGAGATCGCCGCGGCCGTCGCCGCGCTGCCGGCCGATGTGCGCGCCGCCCTGGAGGAGGCCATCGTCCGCGTCCGCGAGGCGACCGCCGCGCAGGTCCCTCCGCCCGCCGAGACCCGGATCGGTCCGGGCGCGACCATCGAGCAGCGCTGGCAGCCGGTGGAGCGCGCGGGCCTGTACGTCCCCGGCGGCAAGGCCGTCTACCCGTCGAGCGTCGTGATGAACGCCGTGCCCGCGCAGGTCGCGGGCGTCGCCTCCGTGGCGCTCGCCAGCCCGCCGCAGCGCGCGTTCGGCGGCGCGGTGCACCCGGTCATTCTCGGCGCGGCCGGCCTCCTCGGCATCGAGGAGGTCTACGCGATGGGCGGAGCCGGCGCGATCGGCGCGCTCGCCTGGGGCGTGGAGGACATCGGGCTCGAACCGGTCCAGGTCATCACCGGCCCGGGCAACATCTACGTCGCCGCGGCCAAGCGGGTCGTCCGCGGCCAGGCCGGCATCGACTCGGAGGCCGGGACCACCGAGATCCTGGTGATCGCCGACGACACCGCCGACGCCCGCTTCGTCGCCGCCGACCTGATCAGCCAGGCCGAGCACGACGAGGCCGCGGCCTCCCTGCTCGTCACCGACAGCCCGGCGTTCGCGGAGCGGGTCGCGGCCGAGCTGGAGACCCTCGCCGGCGCCACCAAGCACGCCGAGCGGGTGCGCACGGCCCTGGGCGGCCAGCAGTCGGCGCTCGTCCTCGTGGACGACCTCGCCGCGGCGGCCGCGTTCAGCAACGCCTACGGCCCGGAGCACCTCGAACTGCAGACCGCCGACCCGGACGCCCTGCTCGCGCTCATCCAGAACGCCGGCGCGATCTTCGTCGGCCCGAGCGCCCCGGTCAGCCTCGGGGACTACCTCGCCGGCTCCAACCACGTGCTCCCGACCGGCGGCCAGGCCCGGTTCTCGCCCGGTCTGGGCGCGTACTCGTTCCTGCGGCCGCAGCAGGTCATTCGCTACGACCGGGACGCGCTGAGGGAGGTGGCGGACCGGATCGTCGCACTGTCGTCGGCGGAGGATCTGCCCGCGCACGGCGAGGCCGTCACGGTCCGCTTCGAGTGACGCGGCCTCCGGGCGTCCTCCCGTGATTCACAGGTAGGATTCCCCTCATGTTCTGCCCCTTCTGCCGCCACCCGGACTCCCGCGTCATCGACTCCCGCACCAGCGACGACGGGCTCTCGATCCGGCGCCGCCGGCAGTGCCCGGAGTGCGGTCGCCGGTTCTCCACGACGGAGACCGCGAGCCTCAGCGTGATCAAGCGCAGCGGCGTGGTGGAGCCGTTCAGCCGCGAGAAGATCGTGCTCGGCGTCCGCAAGGCCTGCCAGGGCCGGCCGGTGACGGACTCCGACCTCGCGGTGCTCGCGCAGAAGGTGGAGGAGACCATCCGCTCGACCGGCGCCTCCCAGATCGAGGCGAACGACATCGGGCTCGCCATCCTCCCGGAGCTCCGCGAGCTGGACGAGGTGGCCTACCTGCGCTTCGCGAGCGTGTACCAGGCGTTCGACTCGCTGGAGGACTTCGAGGAGGCCATCCAGCAGCTCCGCGTCGAGCACCGCGGCGAGCCGGCCGACGTGCAGGGCTGACAAGCGGGCCAGCGCGAGCGGGGTATTCTCAAACCGGCATGTATCGCACACTCTTCTCCCTCGTCCTGTCGAAGCTCGACCCGGAGCGCGCGCACCACCTCGCCTTCCTGGTGATCCGGGCCCTTCCCGCGCTCGGTCTCGGCGGCCTCGTCCGCCGGTTCACCGCCCCCGACCCGTCGCTGGCCGTCGAGGCCCTCGGCCTGCGGTTCGCGTCCCCGTTCGGCGTCGCCGCCGGCTTCGACAAGGACGGCGAGGCGGTGGTCGGCCTCGGCGACCTCGGCTTCGGCCACGTCGAGGTGGGCACCATCACGGCCCTCCCGCAGCCCGGCAACGACCGGCCGCGACTGTTCCGGCTCATCCCGGACCGCGCTGTGATCAACCGGATGGGCTTCAACAACCACGGCGCGGGCGACGCCGCCAACCGGCTGCTGAAGGTCCGCCGCGCCCGGCAGCGGCCCGTGCTCGGCGTGAACATCGGCAAGAGCCGGGTGGTCGCCGTCGAGGACGCCACCCGCGACTACCTGACCAGCGCCCGCGCGCTCGCGCCGGTCGCCGACTACCTCGTCGTCAACGTGAGCTCGCCGAACACGCCCGGCCTGCGCGGCCTCCAGGAGCTGGAGCTGCTGACCCCGCTGCTCACCGCCGTCAAGGACGTCGCGGGGGAGACACCGCTGCTGGTCAAGATCGCGCCCGACCTCACCGACGAGCAGGTCGAGAAGATCGCGGGCCTCGCCGTCGAGCTGGGCCTCGCCGGGATCATCGCGACGAACACCACCATCTCCCGCGACGGCCTCGTGACCGACCCCGCCCTGGTGGAGGCTGCCGGTGCCGGCGGGCTCTCCGGAGCGCCGCTGGCCGCGCGCTCGCTGGAGGTGCTGCGCCTGATCCGCGCGCACGTCCCCGCCGAGCTGTGCGTCATCTCGGTCGGCGGCGTGGAGACCGCGGAGGACGTGCAGCAGCGGCTCGATGCGGGCGCCACCCTCGTGCAGGGCTACACCGCGTTCCTCTACCGCGGCCCGCTGTGGGCGCGGCAGATCAACCGCGGGCTGCTACGCCTCCGGCGTGCCCTGGTGGAAGCGTAGGCGCCAGCGGCCTCCCACGCGCAGCCACAGCGAGCTGCGCAGGCTGGCGCCGCGGTCGTCCACCGTGCGCGCCGTGAGCAGGATGGCGTCGGCGCCGATCCGGTCGGTGCCCAGCACGGCGAGCTCGGCCGCCGGGGCGTCCTCCTCGGCCAGCGCCTCCAGGATCGCGTCGCGGCCCCACAGCCGTCCGGAGCGGCCGATCTCCTCGAAGTCCGGGTGCAGCAGCGCGGCGACCCGGGCGGAGTCCGCGCGGACGGTCGGCTCCACCAGCTCGCGCTCCAGCCGCGTCACGACGTCCTCGTCCGTCTCGGTCGCGGACAGCAGGTCGTCGAACAGGTCGAGCTCGACGGTCTCGGCGGGCGCGGCAACCGCCAGGGCGGGCGCCGGCTCGTGCACCGCCGCGCCCGGCCAGCCCGGTCCGATCGGGATGGCGTCGCCGTCCCGGTAGGCGGTCGCCGCCGCGCGGGCGCGCTTGTCCGCCGCCTCGTTCAGGTCGTGGCCGGCGTGGCCCTTGACCCACTCGAACGTGTAGGTCCGGCCGTGCAGGGCGCGGTCCAGCCGCTCCAGCAGCTCGCGGTTGAGCACGGGGGAGCCGTCGGACTTGCGCCAGCCCTTGCGCTTCCAGCCCGGCATCCACTTGGTGACCGAGTTGATCACGTACTGGCTGTCGCACAGGATGCGCAGGTCGTCGTCCACGTGGGCGGTCGACTCCAGGAGGTCGATGACCGCCATGAGCTCGCCCATGTTGTTGGTGCCGTGCGGCCAGCCGCCCGCCGACCAGCGCTCGTCGTCGACGTACCAGGACCAGCCCGCAGGGCCGGGATTACCGAGGGCGGAGCCGTCCGCCGCTGCGACGATCGTCACGTCAGGCGGGGTACTGGCCGCGCTTGACCTGCGGCTTCGGGAGGCGCATGACGCGGAGCTGGAACGCGCGCATGGCGGCGTACCACTTGAGGCCGCGCTCCACCTTGGTCTTGCCGAACTTGTCGCCGACCTTCCTGGTCACCAGGAGGCCGAGGACGATGCCGTCCACCACGGCGATGAAGAAGAACGCCCACAGCGCCACGAGGCCCCAGACCTGCATGAACGCGTACGGGAGGAAGCTGAGCACGATCACCACCAGCATGACCGGGATGAGGAACTCGCCGATGCTGAAGCGGGCGTCGACGTAGTCGCGCACATACCGGCGCTGCGGTCCGCGGTCGCGCTGGGTGAGGTAGCGCTCGTCGCCCGCCGCCATGCCGACGCGCGCCTTCTCACGCGCCTCGGCCTGGTGCGCACGGGCCGCCTTGGCCGCCTCCTTGCGGTCGGTCGGCACGAGCGGCCGCTTGCGCGCAGCCTCCTGCTCGCGGCGGGTGGGCGTCGGGGCGCCCTTGCCCTGCAGCCGGGCCGTGGTCTGTTCGGGGGTCTCGGGGCCGGGCGCCTGTGCCTCGTCCGCCGGATTCTGTCGTTTCGCCAACGCTTGAGCCTTCGTTTGTGGGGTCCGCTTAAGATTACCCGCATGACAGACACCCAGCAGACTCCTTCCGGCCGATCCGCAGCCGGGGACCGGCCGGAGGTGGAGGAGCGCATCCGCTCCTCCGTCGAGACCGGCCTCCCGTCGACCATCGCCGAGCTCTCGCGCCTCGTGCGGATCCCCTCGGTCTCGTGGACCGCCTACGACCCGGGGAACGTCCGGAAGAGCGCGGAGGCCGTGGCGGAGCTGCTGCGCGACACCGGCGCGTTCGAGAACGTCGAGATCAAGCAGGCGCCGATCTCCGGGCCGTCGACCGGCGCCGGCGAGTCCCTGGGCCAGCCGGCCGTGCTGGCGACACGCGCCGCGAAGAACGGCCGCCCGACCGTCCTCCTCTACGCCCACCACGACGTCCAGCCGCAGGGCGACGCCGAGAACTGGGACACCCCGCCGTTCGAGCCGACCGTGCGCGGCGACCGGCTCTACGGCCGCGGCGCGGCCGACGACAAGGCCGGCGTGATGGCGCACGTCGCGAGCGTCCGCGCGCTCGTGGACACCCTCGGCTCCGATTTCGACCTCGGCCTCGCCGTCTTCATCGAGGGCGAGGAGGAGTTCGGCTCCCGCTCGTTCGCGAACTTCCTGGAGCAGAACAAGGCCGCCCTCTCCGCCGACGTGATCGTGGTCGCCGACTCCGACAACGTCGACATCGACACGCCCGCCCTCACCGTCTCGCTGCGCGGCAACGTGACCTTCAAGCTCACCGTCTCGACGCTGGAGCACGCCTCGCACTCCGGCATGTACGGCGGCGCGGCCCCCGACGCGATGCTCGCGCTCGTCGCGCTGCTCGCGACGCTGCACGACGAGAACGGCTCCGTCGCGGTTGAGGGCATGCGCTCGCACGACGACGCGGCCGAGCCGCCCGCGGTGAGCGAGGAGCAGTTCCGCGAGGAGGCCGCCCTGCTGCCCGGTGTGACCCCGATCGGCACCGGCCCGATCCTGTCCCGGATGTGGTCCCAGCCGACGGTCACGATCACCGGGATCGACGCGCCCAGCGTCGTCGACGCCTCCAACACCCTCCTGCCGAGCGTCGCCGCGCGGCTGAGCGCCCGCGTCGCGCCCGGCCAGTCCGCCGCGGAGGCCTACGAGGCCCTGGAACGCCACCTGCGCGCGCACGCGCCCTTCGGCGCGCACGTGGAGATCAGCGACGTCGACACCGGGGACGCCTTCCTGGTCGACACCGCCGGCTGGGCGGCGACCGAGGCGAAGCGCGCCATGAACGACGCCTGGGGCAAGGAAGCGGTGGAGACCGGCGTCGGCGGGTCCATCCCGTTCATCGCCGACCTCGTGCGCGAGTTCCCCGAGGCGCAGATCCTCGTCACCGGCGTGGAGGACCCCGACACCCGCGCCCACAGCCCGAACGAGTCGCTCCACCTCGGGGTGTTCAAGAGGGCGATTCTCGCCGAGGCGCTGCTGCTCGCCCGACTGGACGCCCGGAACTGAGCGAGTTCGCGGGAATGGGACGTACAATCGACCCAGATTTCGCAATCGAATCCTGAAACACGTGTGAGGAGTCCAATGACCGACACAACGCTGACCGCGACCAAGGCCCACGGCGTCGGCCTGACCGACAACGCGGCGGGCAAGGTCAGGAGCCTGCTCGAGCAGGAGGGCCGCGACGACCTGCGTCTGCGCGTCGCCGTCCAGCCCGGCGGCTGCTCGGGCCTGATCTACCAGCTCTACTTCGACGAGCGCATGCTCGACGGCGACGCGACCGTCGACTTCGACGGCGTCGAGGTCATCGTCGACAAGATGAGCGTGCCCTACCTCGACGGCGCCACGATCGACTTCGAGGACACCATCCAGAAGCAGGGCTTCACGATCGACAACCCCAACGCGACGGGCTCCTGCGCGTGTGGAGACTCGTTCCACTGAGCGTTCTATAACACAAAAAACAGCTCTGGGCCGCCCCTTGTGGGCGGCCCTTTGTGTTCGAAACCGAGTGTCCGGCGGAGTAGGGTAGATAACGCCACATACAGTTGCATGTGAACTGTCCCCGAGTCTCTCGAAAGGTCACCGGTGCGTCACAATCGCCGTTTCCGATGGGTTGCAATCCCGATCGCAGCGACACTTGCCATCGTCCTCGCGGGCTGCACGCAGGCCCAGCTCCACGGATTCCTGCCGGGCTTCGTCGAGGGCCAGCAGCCCGTCACCAACCACACCGACCGCATCAGCGGCCTCTGGGTGACCAGCTGGATCGTACTGCTCATCGTCGGCATCATCGTCTGGGGTCTCATCCTCTGGGCGGTCGTCGTGTACCGCCGCCGCAAGGGACAGACCGGGCTGCCGGTCCAGCTCCGCTACAACATGCCGATCGAGATCTTCTACACGATCGTGCCGCTCATCCTGGTCCTCGGCTTCTTCGCCTTCACGGCGCGCGACCAGAACGCCATCGAGCAGCCGTACGCGCACCCCGACCTCAAGATCCAGGTCTACGCCAAGCAGTGGGCCTGGGACTTCAACTACGTCACCGACAACGTCTACGACCCGGGGATCCAGGCGCAGCCGAGCGACTCGAACGCGACGCCCGGCTCGGTCCAGGAGAGCCAGATCCCCACGCTCTACCTGCCGGAGAACAAGAAGATCACGATCCAGCTCGACTCGCGCGACGTGATCCACTCCTTCTGGGTGCCGGCCTTCCTCTACAAGAAGGACGTCATCCCCGGCAAGACCAACTACATGTACTTCTCGACCACGGGCCGCTCCGGCACCTTCGTCGGCAAGTGCGCGGAGTTGTGCGGCGAGTACCACTCGGCGATGCTCTTCAACGTGAAGATCGTGTCGCAGAGCGAGTACGACGCCCACATCCAGTCCCTGCGTGACAAGGGCTTCGAGGGCCAGCTCGGGTCCCAGTACGACCGCAACAACAACCTGCCCGGCACGGGCGCCCCCACGGGCAACGAGTGATTCCGGCAACGAGTAGGACAGACGCATGACGACGACAGCACCGGCGCCCGGAGCGACCACCGCGGCCGCTCCGAAGCCCACCCTCCTCACCGCCAACGGCGTTGAGCGCAAGGGCAACATCCTCGTGAACTACATCACGTCGACGGACCACAAGACGATCGGGTACATGTACCTGATCTCGTCGTTCATCTACTTCCTCATCGGCGGCGTGATGGCCCTCATCATCCGCGCCCAGCTCTTCGAGCCGGGACTCGAGGTGGTGCAGACCAAGGAGCAGTACAACCAGCTCTTCACGATGCACGGCACGATCATGCTGCTGATGTTCGCGACGCCGCTCTTCGCCGGCTTCGTGAACGTGCTGATGCCGCTGCAGATCGGCGCCCCCGACGTGGCGTTCCCGCGTCTGAACGCGCTGGCGTACTGGTTCTACTCGTTCGGCTCGCTGATCGCGGTCGCCGGCTTCCTCACCCCGCAGGGTGCGGCGTCCTTCGGCTGGTTCGCGTACGCGCCGCTGTCGAGCACGACCTTCTCGCCGGGCATCGGCGGAAACCTCTGGGTGCTCGGCCTCGGCCTCTCCGGCTTCGGCACCATCCTCGGCGCGGTGAACTTCATCACGACCATCATCACGATGCGCGCGCCGGGCATGACCATGTTCCGCATGCCGATCTTCACCTGGAACGCGATGGTCACCTCGATCCTCGTGCTCATGGCCTTCCCGGTGCTCGCCGCCGCGCTGTTCGCCCTCGCGGCCGACCGCGTGTTCGACGCCCACATCTACGACGCCGCGAACGGCGGGGCACTGCTCTGGCAGCACCTGTTCTGGTTCTTCGGCCATCCCGAGGTGTACATCATCGCGCTGCCGTTCTTCGGCATCGTGTCCGAGATCTTCCCGGTGTTCAGCCGCAAGCCGATCTTCGGGTACAAGACCCTCATCTACGCGACGATCTCGATCGCGGCCCTGTCCGTCACCGTGTGGGCTCACCACATGTACGTGACCGGCTCGGTGCTGCTGCCCTGGTTCTCGCTGATGACGATGCTCATCGCGGTCCCGACCGGCGTGAAGATCTTCAACTGGATCGGCACGATGTGGCGCGGCTCGCTGACCTTCGAGTCCCCGATGCTGTGGTCGATCGGCTTCCTGATCACCTTCACCTTCGGTGGCCTCACCGGCGTCATCCTCGCGTCGCCGCCGCTCGACTTCCACGTGTCCGACACCTACTTCGTGGTGGCGCACTTCCACTACGTCGTGTTCGGCACGGTCGTGTTCGCCATGTTCGCCGGCTTCTACTTCTGGTGGCCGAAGTGGACGGGCAAGATGCTCAACGACCGTCTCGGCAAGTGGCACTTCTGGCTGCTGTTCATCGGCTTCCACACGACGTTCCTCATCCAGCACTGGCTGGGCGTCGTGGGCATGCCCCGCCGGTACGCGACGTACCTGCCGTCGGACGGCTTCACCTGGATGAACCAGGTCTCGTCGATCGGCGCCGGCATCCTGGCGATCTCGATGATCCCGTTCTTCGTGAACGTCTACCTGACGGCGCGCAACGCCCCGAAGGTCACGGTCAACGACCCGTGGGGCTACGGCCGGTCGCTCGAGTGGGCGACCTCCTGCCCGCCGCCGCGGCACAACTTCACGTCCATCCCGCGCATCCGCTCCGAGTCGCCGGCGTTCGACCTCAACCACCCCGAGGCCGGCATCCCGATCGGCGTCGGCGGCGGCAAGGACGCCCCGGACGCCCCCGTGCTCGACCTCTCGAACAACAAGGTGAAGTAACCCATGAGAGCCAATGCCATCCTCTTCTGGATCCTGTCGGTCTTCTTCATCCTCTCGGCGATCGTCTACACGCTGTGGAGCCTCCTCGACCCGATGCACCTGAAGGTCGAGTGGGTCGGCACCGTCGCGCTGACGCTGAGCGCCATCCTGGCCGCATTCATCGCGTTCTACGTGGGCCGCTCGCACTCCGCCCAGGGCGGCGAGCTGCCGGAGGACCGCCTCGACGCGAACATCGACGACGGCGACCCCGAGCTCGGCCACTTCTCCCCGTGGAGCTGGTGGCCCGTGGCCCTCGCGACCGGCGCCGCGCTGGTCATGCTCGGCCTCGCGGTCGGCTTCTGGATCTGCTTCATCGGCGTGGCCTTCAGCATCGTCTGCATCGTCGGCTGGGTCTACGAGTACTACCGCGGTTACTTCGCCCGCTGAGCCGCACGCACATCACGAAGGCCGTCTCCCACGGGAGGCGGCCTTCGTCGTTCCGCGAGGCGGCGCATTCTCCGCCGCCTCGCGCACTGCGCGCCGTCCCGCCACCTACGTGACAGAACACGCCGCCTGGAGGGCGAGGCAGGCGGCATGTCCTGTCAGCCAGTTCATGCAGGGGTCGCACCGCGCCGTGTAGCGGCGCGGAGGCGACGCGCTGCGTCCCGCTCTCGGGGAAGGCGACCGACGTCGTCCATCTACCTGACAGGACACGCCGCGTGGAGGTCGCGCCAGGCGGCGTGTCCTGTCAGCTCGTGCGTCCGGGGGACGCAACGCGCCGCCAAACGGCGGGCGTCGCGGCGTGTTGCGTCGCCTCGTTCGCGGCGCGCGCGGCGTGCGGGTGGGGATACGCGGGTCAGCGTGCGCTGAAGGTGAGGACGTCGACGGAGACGGTGGTCGCGGCGGCGTCCGCGGGAGCCGTGGCGGCGTGGCGAGCCGAGGGGCCCATGCCTGCCAGCGCGGCCCGGAGGGCGTCGTCGAGCGCTAGCTCGTAGGACACGTGTTCGCGCGTCAGCGGGGCGTACAGCGGCTCTGCGGCCGCGATGACGTCGTCCGCCTTGTCGGAGGGGATGTCGAGCATGGTGCCCTCCGCCCGCAGCGATGCGAGGTGGTCGGCGCGGGGCACGACGACGGCGAGCGTGCCACCCGGCCGCAAGACGCGGTGGAACTCCGGCAGGTTGCGGGGCGCGAACACGTCGAGCACCGCGTCCGCGCTGTGCGAGCGCACTGGGAGCGGCCGCCAGGTGTCCGCCACCAGGCCGTCGACGTCGGGCGACGAGCGCACGGCGCGGGCGACGGCCGTGGGGAGAGGTCCATCGCGAGGCCCACGGCGCCGGGGGAGTCGGCGAGCACGGCGCGGAGGTAGTAGCCGGTGCCGGCCCCGCGTCCAGGATGCGCTCGACGGGTGCGAGCGCGGCCGCCACGGCGCGGGCGATCGGCTCGTACGCTCCGCCCTCCAGCACCGTGTCGCGCGCGTCCAGCATCTCGGCGGTGTCGCCGACGAACTTGCTTCCGCCGCCGAGGAGGGACACGTAGCCGCGCTTGTTGACGTCGTGGCGGTGCCCGGCGGCGCAGCCGAGCGCGAGGCGGTCGACCGGCTCCAGGTCCTGTCCGCAGACGGGGCAGCGCAGCCAGGACGCCAGGCGGGTCAGGTCGGACACGGCGGCCTCCAGAAGGGTCGGGAGCGAGGGGACGCGGATACACGAAAGCGCCGGTGCAGTTTCTGCACCGGCGCCCTCATGACCGATCAGTGGTGGCCGTGGCCCGACTCGAGCTCCGCGCGGGTCGGCGGGACCAGGCGGTCCTCGAAGAACCAGCGGGAGAGGCTGGCGCGCATGCGCGTTCCTGCCGTGATCTTGCCGCGCTTGTTCGGGCGGATCATCAGCGGCTCGTACGCCTCGTAGCTGATCAGGCGCCAGCGCTCGTAGTCGCTGAGCTGCTCGTGCACCTCGATGAACTCGCCGCCGGGGAGCTTCACGATGCGGCCGGTCTCGTAGCCGTGCAGGGCGATGGAGCGGTCCTTCTTCGCCAGCGCGATGCAGATGCGCTTGGTGAGGAAGTACGCCACGACCGGGCCGACGAAGAGCATGGCCTGAAGGGTGTGGATGACGCCCTCCATCGTGAGCTTGAAGTGCGTCGCGATGATGTCCGACGAGGCCGCAGCCCAGAACACCGCGTAGAAGGTCACGCCGGCGGCGCCGATGGCCGTCCGGGTGGCCGCGTTGCGCGGACGGTCCAGGATGTGGTGCTCGCGCTTGTCGCCGGTGACCCACGCCTCGATGAAGGGGTAGATCATCACGGTCACGATGAAGAGACCGAGGATGGCGACGGGGACGATGATGTTGAACGACCAGGTGCGGTTCAGCCAGACGAACTCCCAGCCCGGCGGGACCAGACGCAGCGCGCCGTCCGCGAAGCCGATGTACCAGTCCGGCTGGGTGCCGGCGGACACGGGGGAGGGGTCGTAGGGGCCGTAGTTCCAGATCGGGTTGATGGTGAAGAACGACGCCATGGCCGCCACGACACCGAACACGATGAAGAAGAAGCCGCCGGCCTTCGCCGCGTACACCGGAAGGACCGGGTAGCCGACGACGTTGCCCTGCGTGCGGCCGGGAGCGGCGTACTGCGTGTGCTTGTGGACGACCACGAACACGAGGTGCAGCGCGATGAACGCGACCACCAGCGCGGGCAGCAGCAGGATGTGCAGCGTGTAGAGGCGTCCGACGATCGCGGTGCCGGGGAACTCGCCGCCGAACAGCAGGAACGAGATCCAGGTGCCGACGACGGGGAGGCCCTTGACCAGGCCGTCGATGATCCGGAGGCCGTTGCCCGAGAGCAGGTCATCGGGGAGCGAGTAGCCGGTGAAGCCCTCGGCCATCGCCAGGATGAACAGCGTGAAGCCGATCACCCAGTTCAGCTCGCGCGGCTTGCGGAACGCGCCCGTGAAGAAGATGCGGAGCATGTGCAGGCCGATCGCGGCCACGAACAGCAGCGCCGCCCAGTGGTGGATCTGGCGCACGAGCAGGCCGCCGCGCACCTCGAACGAGATGTTGAGGGTGGACTCCATCGCCGCGGACATGTGGATGCCCTTGAGCGGGACGTAGGAGCCGTTGTAGACGACCTCCGCCATCGACGCCTGGAAGAAGAACGTCAGGAACGTCCCGGTCAGCAGGATGACGATGAAGCTGTAGAGGGCGACCTCACCGAGCAGGAAGGACCAGTGGTCCGGGAAGATCTTGCGCCCGAACTCCTTGACCGCGCCCGAGATGCTGGTGCGGTCCTCGATGTAGTTGGCGGCGGCAGCGGTGAAGCCGCCGCTCTTGGCCGTGGTGGGTGCCGCAGGGGCCGCGGCGGTCGAGGTGCTCAATGACGCTCCCAGAAACTCGGGCCGACGGGCTCGTGGAAGTCGCTGCGGGCGACCAGGTAACCGTCGGCGTCAACGGTGATCGGCAGCTGCGGCAGTGGCCGCTTCGCCGGTCCGAAGATGACCTGAGCCTCGTGCGTGATGTCGAACTGCGACTGGTGGCACGGGCACAGCAGGTGGTGGGTCTGCTGCTCGTAGAGCGCCACAGGGCACCCGACGTGCGTGCAGATCTTGGAGTAGGCGACGATGCCGTCGTAGTTCCAGTTCTCGCGGCCCTTGGACACGTGCAGGTCCTCGGGCTTGAGGCGCATGAGCAGGACGGCCGCCTTGGCCTTCTGCTCCAGCATGTCGGGGGCGTCGTTGAGGCCCTCGGGGATGACGTGGAAGGCGCTGCCGAGCGTGACGTCCGACGCCTTGATCGGCGTGCCGGACGGGTCGCGCGTGAGGCGGATGCCCTTGGCCCACATGGTCTGCGACAGCAGCTCCGCCGGGTCCACGCCCTGCGGCGCCAGGCCGCGGAAGAGGATGATTCCGGGCAGCGGGAAGGCGATCAGCGCGCCGATGAGGCTGTTGCGGATCAGCACGCGGCGGTTGAAGCCGGACTCCTCGTCGGCCTGGCGGAAGATCTCCGCCGCGCGCTCCGTGGTCTGCTCGGAGCCGCGGACGGGGTGACGGAGGTCGACGCCCTCCTTCTCGTGCATGAGGGCCTTGCCCCAGTGCACCGCGCCGATGCCGATCGCGAGGAGGGCCAGCGTGATGCCGATGCCGATGAACAGGTTGTTCAGGCGGACCGAACCCGGGTCGCTCGCGTTGATCGGGAACGCCATGTAGGCGGCGACCGCCCAGACGGAGCCCGCGATCGACAGGTAGAACAGCGTGTAGACGGTGCGCTCGGCGCGCCGCTCCTTCGTGGGGTCGAGGTCGGTCACCCGTTGCCGGTGCGGCGGGAACCCGGGGTTCTCCACGGCATCGCGGATGACGACCGCCGTTCCGGGGTCGCCGGTCCGGTGCACGTCGACGGCCGACGAACTGGGCGTCAGCTCGTGACCGCCGATCTCGTCCTGTGCCATTGTTCTCCTTCTTACGCTGTGCTTCTACAAGTACGACAGAACGGTCAGTTGGACTTCGCCGTGATCCACACGGTCAGCGCCACAATGGCGCCGAGACCGAAGATCCAGAGGAAGAGTCCCTCGGCCACCGGGCCGAGCGAGCCGAGCTCGATGCCGCCCGGGGACGGGTTGTTCTGGATGTACTTGAGGTACGTGATGATGTCGGCCTTGCCCTGGGGCGAGATGTTCAGGTCGTTGAAGACCGGCATGTTCTGCGGGCCGGTGACCATGGCCTCGTAGATGTGCTTGGCGCTCACACCGGTGAGCGGGGGGCGTACTTGCCCTCGGTGAGGGCTCCACCGGCGCCGGCGACGTTGTGGCACATCGCGCAGTTGATCCGGAAGAGCTGGGCGCCGTTGGCGGCGTCGCCCTTGCCGTCGAGGTACTTCTGCTCGGGGATCGACGGCCCGGGAGCGAGGGAGGCGACGTAGTCGGCCAGGGCCGCGACCTCTTCGTTCGAGAACTGGACCGGCTTCTCCTGGGCCTGCGGACCCTGCATCTGCATCGGCATGCGGCCGGTGCCGACCTGGAAGTCGACCGCGGCGGCGCCGACGCCGATGAGGGACGGCGCGTTGACCGTGCCCTGGGCGTCCATGCCGTGGCAGGTGGCGCAGTTGGCCTGGAAGAGCTTCTCGCCCTGCGAGACCGACGACTTCGAGGCCGTCTGGACCTGCGGGGTGTCGGCGGAGGCCGTGGTGGTGGTGAACGCGGCGTAGGCTCCGCCGGTCAGGCCGAGGCCGATGGCGAGCAGGGCGACGGTGGCGAGCGGGTGGCGGCGACCGGTCTTGCGCGCGGCCTTCGCGTTACGCGATGGCGCTGCTGCGCGGGACTTCTGGGTGCCGGGGACGCGGGGACGCATGAGGTGAGGTCAGCTCCTGTTGATCTATCGGATGATGTAGATGACCGCGAACAGTCCGATCCACACGACGTCGACGAAGTGCCAGTAGTACGACACGACGATGGCGCTCGTGGCCTCTTTGTGGCCGAAGGTCTTGACCGCGAAGGCGCGGCCGATGACGAGCAGGAAGGCGATGAGGCCGCCGGTGACGTGGAGGGCGTGGAAGCCGGTCGTCAGATAGAAGGCGGAGCCGTAGGCGTTGGCGTCGAGGGAGATGCCCTCGGAGACGAGCGTGGCGTACTCGAGCACCTGACCGGAGACGAAGATGGCGCCCATGATGTAGGAGAGGGCGAACCACTCGACCATGCCCCACTTCCAGAACTGCAGCACCCCGCCCGCGCGCCGCGGCTGGAGCCGCTCGGCGGCGAACACGCCCATCTGGCAGGTCACCGAGCTCAGCACGAGGATGATCGTGTTCGTGAGCGCGTACGGGACGTTAAGGTGCGCCGTCTCGGCGGCCCACAGATCGGGCGACGTCGACTTGAGCGTGAAGTAGATCGCGAACAGACCCGCGAAGAACATCACCTCGGAGCCGAGCCAGACGATCGTGCCGACGGCCACGACATTGGGCCGGTTGATCGCCGGCGCACTCGTTGCAGGGGAAATGGAGGTGCTCGTCACAATTCCCATTATGGCTGAAAAGAAGCCGTGGTTTTCTCACCTGAAAGGCACGAATATGCCTCGATTCGGGAAAGGGCCGCTCGATACCTGGTACAAACGGGCGGCTCCCCGTGGCGTGTCGCCTCCCCATAGGATCGCTGTATGACGGAAAAGCAGTCCTGGTCGTCCGTGCTCACCTCCCTTCTGGCCCGTGAGGACCTGAGTGTGGCGGACGCGGCGTGGGCGATGGACCAGGTCATGTCGGGCGAGGCCACGGAGGCCCAGCTCGCCGCTTTCCTCATCGCGCTGCGGGCCAAGGGCGAGACCGTGGACGAGATCGTGGGCTTCCGCGACGCCATCCTCGACCACGCGGTCCCGCTTCCGGTGGACCCGATGGCGCTCGACATCGTCGGGACCGGAGGCGACCGGTTCGGCACCGTGAACGTCTCGACCACGGCCTCCATCGTCGCCGCGGCCGCCGGGGTGCCCGTCATCAAGCACGGCAACCGGGCCGCCAGCTCGTCGTCGGGATCGTCGGACGTGCTGGCCGCGCTCGGCATCGACCTGACCCTGCCGCCGGAGCGGGTGGCCGAGGTGCTGAAGAGCACCGGGATCACCTTCGCGTTCGCCAGCGCCTTCCACCCGGGCTTCGCCAACGCGGGCCCCGTGCGGTCGCAGCTCGGCGTGCCGACGGTGTTCAACTTCCTCGGGCCGCTGTGCAACCCGGCCCGCCCCGAGGCGTCCGCGGTCGGCGTCGCGACGCTCGACCGCATCCCGCTGATCGTCGGCGTGTTCCAGACCCGCGGCGCGACCGCGCTGGTCTTCCGCGGCGACGACGGCCTCGACGAGCTGTCGACCACGGGTCACAGCCACGTCTGGGAGGTCTCCCGGGGCCTCGTCACCGAGCACGACATCGATCCGCGCGATCTGGGCATCCCGCGCGCCAGGATCGAGGACCTGCTCGGGAAGGACGCCGCGTACAACGCGGCTGTCGTGCGTGCCGTGCTCGCGGGCCAGGAGGGCCCCGTGCGCGACATCGTCCTGCTCAACGCGGCGGCCGGGCTCGTGTCCTACGAGCTCGCGTCCGACCCGTCGAGGGTCCAGGTGTCCATCCTGGATCGGTTCCGTTCGCACATGGCGGTCGCCGCCCAGGCGATCGACTCCGGGGCTGCGGCCGCGAAGCTCGAGGAATGGGTCGAGGCGACGCACTGACAGCAAGTGGAAGGAAGGGTTTTCGATGAAGAAGCTCATCAACGACGTACCCGACGTCGTGACCGAGTCCCTCGCGGGGTTCGGACGGGCTCACGCGGACATCGTGACGGTGTCGCAGGACCCCCGCTTCGTCTCCCGGGCCGACGGCCCGGTGCGCGGCAAGGTCGGCCTGGTCAGCGGTGGGGGCAGTGGCCACGAGCCGCTGCACGCCGGTTTCGTGGGGAAGGGCATGCTGGACGCCGCCGTCCCCGGTGAGGTCTTCACCTCGCCCACGCCGATGCCGATCGTCGAGGCCACCAAGGCCGCGGACGGCGGCGCCGGAGTCCTCCACATCGTCAAGAACTACACCGGCGACGTGCTGAACTTCGAGACGGCGGCCGACCTGGTGGGGGCGGAGGGCATCACGGTGCGCGCCGTCGTGACCAACGACGACGTCGCGGTCCAGGACTCCTCTACACGGCGGGGCGCCGTGGCGTCGCGGGCACTGTGCTGGTGGAGAAGATCGCCGGAGCGGCGGCCGACCGGGGCGACGACCTCGACGCCGTCACGGCGGTGGCCGAGAAGGTCAACGCCAACGTGCGCTCGATCGGCCTCGCCCTCACCGACGGCACCGTCCCGCATGCGGGCGAGCCCGGCTTCGTGCTCCCGGAGGACGAGATCGAGTTCGGTGTCGGCATCCACGGCGAGCCGGGCCGCGAGCGGATCAAGCTCGAGCCGGCCGACCGCCTGGTGGACCGGATGATGGACGCGATCCTCACCGACCTGCCGTTCTCCTCCGGCGACACCGTGCTGCTGTTCGTCAACGGCATGGGCGGCACTCCGCTCTCGGAGCTCTACATCCTGTTCCGGCGCGCGGCGGAGATCCTCGACGAGAAGGGGATCGTCCTCGGCCGGTCGCTGGTCGGGAACTACGTCACCTCGCTGGAGATGCAGGGCGCCTCGATCTCGGTGCTGAAGCTGGACGACGAGCTGACCGCCCTGTGGGACGCGCCGGTGCACACCGCCGCACTCCGCTGGGGCGTCTGAGACGGCGTACGCTCCACAGACCGGATACGACACGAGGAAGGATGCGCTGATGGCGCTGGACACGAACTGGGTCACCTCCTGGATCTCGGCCGCGGCGACGACCGTGGGCGAGCACAAGGGTGAGCTGAACACGCTCGACCGGGAGATCGGCGACGGCGATCACGGCGAGAACATGGACCGCGGGCTGCGCGCGTCCGTGGACGCGCTGGGGAAGCTGCCCGCCGACGCGACGCCGTCCGCGGTGTTGCGCTCGGTGGCGATGACCCTGATCTCGACGGTCGGCGGCGCGTCCGGCCCGCTGTACGGCACGGCCTTCCTCAAGGCGGCCGAGCCGGTCGGCGACGCGGACCCGATCGACGGGGCGACCCTGGTCGCCCTGCTGACGGCGGCGCGCGACGGCATCGTGTCCCGCGGCAAGGCGGAGACCGGCGACAAGACGATGATCGACGCCTGGACCCCCGCGGTGGACGCGGCTTCGGCCGCGCTCGCCGCGGGGTCCGACCCGGCGGCGATCCTCGACGCGGCGGCCGCGGCGGCCGAGCAGGGCTCGGACGCCACCATCCCGCTGGTCGCCCGCAAGGGCCGCGCCAGCTACCTGGGCGAGCGCTCCGCCGGCCACCGCGACCCCGGCGCGCAGTCGACCGCGCTGATCCTGCGGGCCGCCGCAGAGGCGGCGGGATGACCGCGAAAGTCGGGCTCGTCTTCGTCTCGCACAGCTCGCAGCTCGCCGCCGGCGCCGTCGCCCTCGCGGGGCAGATGGCGCCGTCGGTGACGCTGCTGCCGGCGGGCGGCACGGACGACGACGGGATCGGCACCAGCTTCGGCAAGGTGATGACCGCGGTGGGGGAGGCCGACCAGGGCTCCGGCGTCGTGGTCGTCAGCGACCTGGGCTCGGCTCTGCTGACCGCGGAGACCGTGCTCGACATGCTGCCGGAGGACGAGCGCGCCCGCGTGCGCGTGGTCGACGGGCCCTTCGTGGAGGGCGGCGTCGCCGCGGCCGTCGCCGCGGAGACCGGCGCCGACCTCGAGGGGGTCGCTGCCGCCGTGGAGGGCGCGCGCTCGGCGTGGGCCGACGCGGAGACGGCGCCGGCCGCCGCTCCGGCAGAGCCTGCCGAAGCGCCTGCCGCCGTGCGCGGGGCCGACGGCTACACGCGCGAAGTGCTCGTGCGCAACCCGCAGGGCCTGCACGCCCGGCCGGCCGCCGAGTTCGTCAAGCTCGCCAACACCTTCCCGGTGAAGGTGACCGTGAACGGCAAGGACGCCAAGAGCCTCCTCGGCGTGATGTCGCTCGGGCTCACCGCGGGCGCGACGGCCTCCATCGCGTCGCCGGACAGCGAGGGGAGGCCGCGGTGGACGCCCTGGTCGACCTGGTCGAGAGCGGATTCGGGGAGGTCTGAGATGACATCGGCGGTGCGAAGCCTCATCCCGGCGTCGTTCACCCCCGTCCCGTCGTACCGGCCGGAGCACGTCGTCGGCTTCGAGGCGGTGACCTCCTTCGCTCCGGGACTCAATGCGATCGGCCTCGACGCGATCGGGATCGCCGTGGGCACGGACGGTCCGGTCGACGCCGACCTCGGCCTCGACCGGGACGCGCTCACGCGCGCCGGGTTCGAGGGCAAGCCCGGACAGACCCTCCTGATCCCGACCGAGGCCGCGCCGCTGCTCTACGCGGTCGGCTCGGGCGACCCGGAGGACCTCACCGCGGACACCGTCCGCGACCTCGCCGCCGCCTTCGCCCGTGCGGCGGCGTCGTCGGCCGCACTGGGCCTGCGCCTTCCGGGGACGGGCGCGGTCCCTCCCGAGCGCGTCGGCCAGGTCGTGGCGGAGGGCGCGCTGCTCGGCCGCTACCGGTACTCCGAGCTGAAGTCGGCGCCGACGGTCACCGAGCTCACCCGGCTCGAACTGCTCGTGGACGAGGCGCCGTCCTCCGCCGTGGCCGACGGCCTCCCCGCCGGTGCGGTCACCGCGCGCGGCGCCGCGATCGCCCGCGACCTCGCCAACACCCCGCCCGGCCATCTGACCGCCACCGACTTCGGCGACCTCGCCGTGGAGCTGGCCGCCGACTTCGGCCTGGAGGTGGAGGTGTTCGACCGGCAGCAGCTCGTGGACCTCGGCTGTGGTGGGTTGCTCGGCGTCAACGCCGGGAGTGCGGAGGAGCCGCGGATGATCCGGCTCCGCTATCTCCCCGAGGGCGAGCCGACCGGGCACCTGGCGTTCGTCGGCAAGGGCATCATGTACGACTCCGGGGGCATCAGCCTCAAGCCGTCCGACCCGATGCACCTGCTGATGAAGATGGACATGGGCGGTGCGGCGGCGATCTTCGGCGCGCTGTCCAGCCTCCAGGATCTGGGCTGCACCACGATGGTCACCGCGTTCCTGATGTGCACGGACAACATGCCGTCCGGCTCCGCGTACAAGCTGGGCGACGTGCTCACGGCGCGCGGCGGCACGACAGTGGAGGTCAAGAACACCGACGCCGAGGGGCGCCTGGTGCTGATGGACGGACTCGTCCTCGCCGCCGAGGAGGAGCCGGACGCCGTCGTGGACATCGCGACCCTCACCGGTGGGGCGCTGTTGGCGCTGGGGCCGGCCAGGGCGGCGCTGTTCGCGTCCGACCAGGGGCTGGCCGACGCGATCGTGGCGGCCTCCCGCAGCACGGACGAGAAGGTGTGGCAGCTCCCGCTGGAGACCGCCTACCGCAAGCTGCTGGACTCCGACATCGCCGACCTCGCCAACGTCGGCGGCCCGTACGCGGGCGCGACGACGGCCGCGCTGTTCCTGCGGGAGTTCGTCGGCGAGACGCCGTGGGCGCACCTCGACATCGCGGGCACGATGCACGCCGACGCCGACGACGCGTGGCGGTCGAAGGGGGCCACCGGTTACGGCGCCCGGCTGCTCGCCGAGCTCGCTCTCCGGTTCCGCCGCTAACGGAAGGGGTCGGCCTAGAGGTCGGCGGCCATCTCCAGTTCCAGCGCCGTGCGGTCGAGCGGGTAGGGCTGCGTGCGGCCGGTGAAGGCGAAGCCGCGGCGCTCGTAGTAGTGGATCGCGGCCGCGTTGTGCTCGTGGACCTCCAGCAGCAGGCGGCCGGAGCGCGGGCGCGCCCAGTCGACGACCGCGTCCAGGAGCGCGTCGGTGACACCCTGCTCCCGGCCGCGCGCGGCGGGCGTCACGTAGACGCCGACCAGGTGCGGGTCGGGGGAGCCGGACGCGTGGAAGCCGCCCATCGTCCCCAGCCAGCGGCCGTCCGGCGCGACCGCGGCGAACAGCCGGCTGCGCGGCGACGTGTTCGCCGCGCGCCGCCGCCAGTGCTCGTCGGGGTGCGTCCGGGCCGCGGCCAGCGTCTCCAGGAACGCGATGGGCGTGTCCTCCAACATCTCCAGCCGGATCGCGCGGTACGCGGTCCAGTCGGCCTCCACGCTCGGGCGGACGACCCAGGACGTCACGTCAGTTCCGCTCGGCGAGCAGCGCCTCGGTCTCGGCGAGCAGGATGGCCGTGCAGAGCCCGTCGAGGGCCGCGCGCAGCTCCGCCAGCGGCGGGAACGTCGGCGCGATGCGGATGTTCGCGTCGCGCGGGTCCTCGCCGTACGGGAAGGTCGCGCCGGCGGGCGTCACCGCGATGCCGGCCTCCTTGGCGAGCTGGACGGCGCGCTTGGCGCAGCCGTCGAGCACGTCCAGGCTGACGAAGTAGCCGCCGTGCGGCGCGTTCCAGGCGCCGGCGCCCCACGGCTCCAGCCGCGCGCGGAAGGCCTCGTCCACCGCGGCGAACTTGGGCTCCAGTATGGCGCGGTGCTTCTCCATGTGCGCCGTTAGGCCCTCGGCGTCGCGCAGGAGCTGGACGTGGCGGAGCTGGTTGATCTTGTCCGGGCCGATGCTCTGCGCGGCCGAGTTGTGCTGGTACCAGGCGATGTTGGCCTCCGACGCGCCGATGAAGGCGACACCGGCTCCCGGGTACGTGACCTTGGAGGTGGAGGCGAAGATCAGCGGGCGGTCCGGGTTGCCGGCCTCGGCAGCCAGCGCCAGGATGTCGATCGGCTCCGGCCGCTCGTCGCTCAGGTGGTGCACGACGTAGGCGTTGTCCCAGAACAGCCGGAAGTCGGGAGCGGCGGGCAGCGACACGAGGGCGCGCGCGACCTCCTCGCTGTATACCGCGCCGGACGGGTTGGAGTACACCGGCACGCACCACATGCCCTTGATGCTGTCGTCCGTCGCCAGCAGCGTCTCGATCGTGGCGATGTCGGGGCCGTCGTCGTTCATCGGCACCGCGATCATCCGGATGCCGAAGCGCTCGCAGATCGTGAAGTGCCGGTCGTATCCCGGCACCGGGGCGAGGAAGCTGATCGGCTGGTGGCTCCACGGCAGGTCGCCGCCGGGGACGCCGTGCAGCAGCGCCTGCGCGACCGTGTCGTGCATGACCGTGAGGCTGGAGTTGCCGAGCGCGAGGAGCTGGCCGACCGGCACCCGCAGCGCGTCGGCGAAGATCGCGCGCAGCTCGGGGAGGCCGTTGGGACCGCCGTAGTTGCGCAGGTCCGTCCCCGCGGCATCCCGGTAGGCGCCGTCGGGCAGGTGCAGGAGGTCGTTCGAGAGGTCGAGCTGCTCGGCGGACGGCTTGCCGCGCGTGATGTCGAGTGCGAGGCCGGCGGCCTTCAGCTCGTCGTAGGCGCGCGCGAAGTCGGCGTGCGCGGCGCGGAGCGCTTCGGTGTCGAGGTCGGCGAGAGGTGCGGGAGCGGTGGTCACAATCCGATCGTACCGGCGTGCTGGCGTCGACGCCCTGGCGTGACGTGCGAACATCCGTTGTGTGACGGACGAATTGAAGCGCGGCCGCGGCCGCACCCGGGTGAAGCTGTACGTGGCCCTGGCCGTCGGCGTCATCGTGGCGGTGGTGACCTCGTTCTTCGAGCTGCTGCACCACGCGATCCTGATGGGGTGGGCAGCGGCCTGCCTCGTGTACGTCATCTGGGTCTGGGCGGCGGTCTGGCGCATGGACGCGGAGCAGACGCGCAGCCACGCGACGCTGGAGGACCCGGGGCGCCGGACGGTGGACCTGTTGCTGACCATCACGGCGCTGGTGAGCGTGTTCGCCGTCGTGTGGGTGCTCGTCGAAGCGCGCAGCCTCAAGGGCGGCGCGCAGCTCGCCATCGCGCTGCTCGCGATCGTGAGCATCGCGCTGTCGTGGGTGCTCGTCCACACCCTCTACACGCTGCGCTATGCGCGGATCTACTACCGCCGGGACGGCGGCGTCGACTTCAACCAGAAGGAGCCGCCGCAGTACAGCGACTTCGCCTATCTCGCGTTCACGCTGGGGATGACGTTCCAGGTGTCGGACACGAACATCTCCAGCCCGTACCTGCGGCGGGCGATCCTGCGCCACACGCTGCTGTCGTACGTGTTCGGCACGGTCATCGTCGCGGCGACCGTGAACCTGGTGGCGGGACTGACTTAGCGATCGTAACGGATGAAGCGGTAGCGCATGCCGTTCGCGGCCTCCAGCCACGGGCCGGGGTCGCCGTGCCACTCCGGGCCGAGCGCGGGGGCGAACGTGTCGCCCTCCACGGCGAGGTCGATCTCGGTCACCTCGACGCGGTCGGCGAGCGGCAGCGCCTGCGTGTAGAGCTGGGCGCCGCCCATGATCCACACGGTGTCGGCCTCGGCGGCGCTCAGCGCGTCGTCGAGCGAGTGGACGACCGTCGCGCCCGGCGCCGCGTAGCCCGGGTCGCGCGTCACGACGATGTTCGCCCGGCCGGGGAGGGGCCGGAACCGCTCGGGCAGGGACTCCCAGGTGCGGCGTCCCATGACCACGGGGTCGCCGTCGGTCAGCGCGCGGAAGTGCTTGAGGTCCTCGGGCAGGTGCCACGGCATGACGCCGCCGGAGCCGATCACGCGGTCATGGGCCTGCGCCCAGATCAGGGCCAGAGTCATCAGCTGCGGATCCGGGTCAGACGGCCACGGCCGCGCGGATCGCGGGGTGGTGCTGGTAGTCCTCCACCACGAAGTCCTCGTACCGGTAGTCGAAGATGCTCTCCGGCTTCCGCGCGAACCGCAGCGTCGGCGCGGGATACGGGTCTCGGGTCAGCTGCTCGGTGACCTGCTCGACGTGGTTGTCGTAGATGTGGCAGTCGCCGCCGGTCCAGACGAAGTCGCCGGGCTCCAGTCCCACCTGCTGGGCGACCATCATCGTGAGGAGGGCGTAGCTGGCGATGTTGAACGGGACGCCGAGGAACATGTCCGCGCTGCGCTGGTAGAGCTGGCAGGAGAGCCGGCCGTCGGCGACGTAGAACTGGAAGAAGGCGTGGCACGGCGCGAGGGCCATGTCCGGGATGTCGGCGACGTTCCAGGCCGAGACGATGATCCGGCGGGAGTCCGGGTTGTCGCGGAGGGTGTCGATCACCTGCTGAATCTGGTCGATGTGCGCTCCGTCGGGCGCCGGCCACGACCTCCACTGCACCCCGTAGACCGGGCCGAGCTCGCCGCGCTCGTCGGCCCACTCGTCCCAGATCGTGACGCCGTTCTCGCGCAGCCAGCCGACGTTGCTGTCGCCGCGGAGGAACCACAGCAGCTCGTACGCGATCGACTTGAAGTGCACCCGCTTGGTGGTGATCAGCGGGAAGCCCTCGGAGAGGTCGAACCGGAGCTGGCGGCCGAACACGCTGCGCGTCCCGGTGCCGGTGCGGTCGGACTTGTGGCTGCCGTTCGCGAGGACGTCGCGCAGCAGGTCTTCGTACGGAGTCGGGATCGGCGTGCTCATCGAGACGATGGTACTTCCCCGGAGGCCGGGATGCCCCCTGACCCGCTGAGCGTTCCGGTCGTAGGCTCGGAGCATGGAGCGGGCCGATGGCGTGAAGGGGAATGGCGTCGCGGAGCCTGGCGGAGCACGCCACAGCGACGACGAGCTCGCCGACGCGCTCCAGGTCGAGGTCGACCGCGCGACGGCCGCCATCCCCATCGTCGCGGGGCCGCTGCCCGCCGCGGATGCGGGCGACGCGGCGGCACTGAGCGACGCGGAGGTCACGGCGATCGTGGACGCGGACCTCCGGATCCACGACACGTTCGGGGCGATCCAGCATCTGCAGAACGTGCTGCAGGCGCGGGCGACGGCGGCGATCCCGCTGGTGGGGGAGCCGTCGGACGACGTCGAGGAGGAGGAAGAGGAAGAGGAGGAGGACGACTGGGCCGGGCCGCCGACACAGCTGATCAGCTTCGACGACCTCCCCGTGCGGCGCCGGGACGACGGGCCGCAGCCGACGTACAGCGCGTGGGTGGGGGCGGCCGTGCCGCAGCCGGCGGCGCCGGAGCCGGAGCCGCCGGCGCAGCAGTTGCCGGTTCAGCAACGGTCAGACGTGTCTCCGCCCAAGTTCCCGACGATCGCGCTCGATACCTCGACCGCCGCGCAGCAGCAGCCGCCCGCTCCCGAGACCCCCGCACCACGCGTCGAGCCGCTCGGCCTCGTGCCCGCGGAGTTTGCGCCGACCGACTCGCAGCCGGTCCCGCTGCTCGCCGATGCCCTCCCCGTCGCGCTCGAGGCGCCGGTGGCCACCCCCGACCTCGGCCCGGCCGCGGTTCCCGATCACCTCGACGCCGACGACGCGCACAGCGCACCGGTTCCGGTCGCGTCGCCCCGGCCGCCCGAGGGCGCCGAGGTGCTGCGCACCGGACCGATCGCGGCCGGCCCTGTCGCACCTGGCGCCTTCGTGCCGGAGACCGTGGACCTGGAGCCCACGCCGTTCGACCGGCGGGCGGGGCACGCGTCCCGGCTGTTCTGGCTCTGGTTCGCGGGCACCTCGTCCCTGATCAGCGTGGGCGTCGGCGCGACCCTCTTCCTGCTCGGGCTGAGCCTCCGCCAGCTCCTGGTCGCGACGCTGTTCGGGGTCGCCCTGTCCTTCCTCCCGCTCGGGCTCGGGACGCTCGCGGGCAAGTGGAGCGGACAGCCGACGATGGTGGTGTCGCGTGCCACGTTCGGCGTGCGCGGCAACGCCCTCCCGACCGCGCTGGCGCTGGTCACCAAGCTGTTCTGGGGCTCGGTGCTGCTCTGGCTCGCCGGGTCGGCCGCCGGATCGCTGGCCGTCTCGGAGGGCTGGGCGCACAGCGCGGCGATCCCGACCGCGATCGCGCTGGCCGTGACGATCGCCGCCGCAGGCGTCGTGGCCTTCTTCGGCTACGGGCTCGTCTCCCGGGTGCAGCTCGTGCTCACGATCGCCTCGGCGGTGCTGATCGCCGTGACGATCGCGGCCACCTGGAGGCACGTCGACCTGTCGCGCGCGCTCGCCGTCCCCGACGCGCTCTGGACGCACGTCGTCACCGGCGCGGTGCTCGTGTTCAGCTACGTCGGGCTGGCCTGGGCGATGAGCAGCGCGGAGGTCGCCCGGTACCAGCGGCGGCGCTCCTCCGGCGCGGCGGGGATGCTGTGGGCGACGTTCGGGGCGGGCGTGCCGCCGTTCGTGCTCGTCTCCTACGGCGGCCTGCTCGCCGCCTCCGACCCGCACCTGGCCGCCGAGCTGGCCAGCGACCCGGTGGGAGGGTTCGTGCGGCTCGGCCTCCCGGCCTGGTACCCGGTCCCGCTGCTGCTGGCGGTGGGGCTCAGCCTGATCTCCGCGCTCGTGCTCACGATCTACTCGGGCGGCTTCACCCTCGACGCGCTCGGCGCGCGGCTCGGCCGGCGCTGGAGCACGGTGGTCATCGGCGCCGTGATCGCGGTCGCCGGCATCGTGCTCGCCCTCACGGTGAGCGACCTGGACGAGGTCATCCGCGGCATCCCGACCGCGCTGTCCGTGCCGGTCGCCGCGTGGGCCGGGCTGTTCGCCGGCGAGATGATGCTGCGCACGCGCCGCTTCCACCACAGCTCGCTGCTGAACCGCGGCGGCGTCTACCCGGACTGGCGCTGGGCCAACCTCACGATGCTCGTGGTCGCCACCGCGATCGGGCTCGGCTTCGTCAGCTCGCCGCTGCCGTGGCTGGCCTGGGAGGGCTACCTGGTCCGGCTGCTCGGCGCCGACCCGCACGCCGGGATCGGCGCGAGCAACGTCGGCGTGCTGCTCGCACTCGGCATCGGGCTGGTGACGCCGATGGTGTCCGGCGTCCGCGAGGTGCGGCGGCAGGAGGCGGTGGTGGCCTGAGGCGCGGCTCTCCGGAACTCCTCCGCCGGCGACAGGGCTAGGCTCTACTCCGTGCCGCACACTCTCCGTTCCGTCTGCGAGGTCGTCGAATCGCTCTGGCCGATCGCCGGCGCCGAGGGATGGGACGCGCCGGGGCTCGTGTCGGGCGACCCGGCCGCGAACGTGGAGCGCATCCTCCTCTCCGTGGACGCGGTGGCCGCGACCGTCGACGAAGCGGTGGGGCTCGACGCGGACCTCCTGATCGCCCACCACCCGCTGCTGCTGCGCGGCGTGACCTCCGTCGCCGAGGACCGCTACAAGGGCTCCCTGCTGGCGACCCTGATCCGCAACGACTGCGCGCTGATCGCGGCGCACACCAACGCCGACGTGGTGGCGGACGGCACGAGCGCCGTCCTGGCCGCCGCTCTCGGCCTCCGGGACACCGCGCCGATCGCGCCGGCGCCCGACGGCGTCACCGGCATCGGCCGGGTCGGCACGCTGGCCGAGCCGACGACGCTCGGCGCCCTCGCCCGCGCGCTCGCAGACCTCCTGCCGCCGACCGCCGGCGGAGTCCGCGCGGCGGGCGACTACCACCAGCCCGTCTCCCGCGTCGCGGTGTGCGGCGGCGCAGGCGACTCGCTGCTGGCCAGCGACGCCGTGCGCGGCGCGGACGTCTACATCACCGCCGACCTCCGCCACCACCCGGCGTCGGAGGCGCGCGAGCAGGCCGTCCTCGGCGGCGGCCCAGCCCTCCTCGACGTCTCGCATTGGGCGAGCGAGTGGCTGTGGCTCGACACAGCCGCCGAGAGCCTCCGCCGTGCTCTGCCCGGCGTGGAGGTCGTCGTCAGCGAGCTGCGCACCGACCCCTGGGATTTCGCGATCCTGCAATGATCAGCACCCGTACCGAAACAGCAGAGAGCAGAGCATGAAAGCCAGCCCCTCCGACCAGAACGAGCTCCTCCGGCTGCAGGCCGCCGACACCCGGCTCGCACAGCTCGACCACACCGTCCGCAACCTCCCGCAGGCCGCGCAGCTCGCCGCGCTCCAGCCCGAGCTCGACGCCCTGCGCGCCCGGTGGATCGCCGCGACCGGAGAGGTCGAGGACGCCCGCGCCGAGCTGAAGCGCGTCGAGTCCGACGTCGAGGTCGTGGAGGCCCGCAAGCGCAGAGACAGCGACCGGCTGCAGCACACGTCCTCGGTGAAGGACGTCCAGGCGCTGGAGGCCGAGCTCGCGTCGCTCGCCAAGCGCCAGGGCGACCTGGAGGAGATCGAGCTGACGGTCATGGAGCGCCTGGAGGGACTGGAGGCGAGCCTGTCCGGCATCGACGCCGAGCGCGACGAGCTGGAGGGCAAAGTGAAGGAGCTGGAGGCCTCCCGTGACGGCGAGGCCGGCACGGTGGGCGCCCAGCGCGACGCCCTCGCCCGCGACCGCGCCACGATCGCGGGGGCGCTCCCCGCCGACCTGGTCGCCCTGTACGAGCGGCAGCGGTCGCGGTACGGCGTCGGCGCGGCGCTGCTGCTGCGCGGGGTGTCGATGGGCTCGAACGTGAAACTCACCGAGTCCGACCTCGCGGAGATCCGCCGGGCAGCGGACGACGACGTGGTGCTCTGCCCGGACAGCGGTGCGATCCTCATCCGCAACGAGGAGTCCGGGCTCTAGCTGCGCTAGTGTTGGGCGTGGAATGGGTCGGCCAGACGGTCGCGTCGGTCCGCGCGAGCGGGCCGCCGAGGAACGTCCGGGCTCCGCAGAGCAGGGTGGTGGGTAACACCCACCCGGGGCAACCCGCGAGAAAGTGCAACAGAAAGCAGACCGCCTCGCACGCGAGTGCGCGGTAAGGGTGAAACGGTGGTGTAAGAGACCACCAGCGGCCGGGGTGACCCGGCCGGCTGGGTAAACCTCGCCCGGAGCAAGGTCAGACAGGGGACCATGAGGCTGCTCGTCTCGTCCCCGGGTAGACCGCTAGAGGGCGGCGGCAACGTCGTCCCGAGAGAGATGGCCGTCCACGACAGAACCCGGCGTATCGGCCGGCCCGTTCCCTTCGAGCCCCCTCCGACGTCAGTCGGGGTCGGGGGTGAAGCGGTAGCCCATGCCGGCCTCGGTGAGGAGGTAGCGCGGGGTGGACGGGACGGGCTCCAGTTTCTTGCGGAGTTGCGCGAGATACAGCCGCAGGTAGCCGGTGTCGTTCGTGTACTGCGGACCCCAGACCTGCGTGAGCAGCGCCTGGCGCGTGACCAGCCGGCGCGGATTGCGCACCAGCACCTCCAGGATCGCCCACTCGGTCGGCGTCAGCCGCACCGGCGACTCGCCGTCGGCCGTGCGCTTCAGCACCTGGTGGGCGGCGAGGTCCACGGTGATGTCCCCGAAGCGCACCGCCGGCTCGTCGGCCGGGCCGGACTGGCGCCGCGTCAGCGCCCGGATGCGCGCGAGCAGCTCGTCGGCCGCGAACGGCTTGGTCACGTAGTCGTCGGCGCCCGCGTCGAGGGCGTCCACCTTGTCGGCCGAGCCGGTGCGGCCGGAGACAACCAGGATCGGGACGGTCGACCAGCCGCGCAGCCCCTCGATCACCTCGATGCCGTTCAGCTCGGGCATCCCGAGGTCGAGCATGACCAGATCGGGATGGTGCTCCACCGCCTGCGTCAGGGCCTCCGCGCCGGTGCGGGCGGTGAGCACCTCGTAGCCGCGCGCGGTGAGGAGGATGCGCAGGGCGCGCAGGATCTGCTGGTCGTCGTCGGCGATCAGGATCCTCATGGCGTCTCCTCCGGGGTCGAAGTGGCGGGGTTCGGGGTGGTGGCGGGGGTCGTGGCGGCCGGGAGCGACACCACCATCGTGAGCCCGCCTCCCGGGGTGTCCTCGGCCTCCAGCGTGCCGCCCATCCCCTCGGCGAACCCCTTGGAGAGCGCGAGGCCCAGCCCGATCCCGGTGTCGTTGTCCGTGTCGCCCAGCCGCTGGAACGGGAGGAAGACGGCCTCGCGGCGCTCGCCGGGGATGCCGGGGCCGTGGTCGACGACGCGCAGCTGCACCGTCCCTCCGAACTCGCTGGCCGCGATGACCGGCGGCCGGCCGTCCGGCGAGAACCGCAGGGCGTTGCCGAGCAGGTTCACGAGCACACGCTGCAGCAGCACGGCGTCGGCGAGGACCGGCGGGACGGACTCCGCCAGGTCGAGCTCCACCTTCGCCGGTCCCAGCCCCAGCTCTTCGAGCGCGGCCGGGATGACGTCCTCCAGCTCGGTCGGCGCGAGCGAGACGCCGAGCACGCCCGCCTGCACACGGCTGACGTCGAGGAGGTTGGTGACCAGCGTGGCGAGGCCGTCGAGGCTGTCCTCCGCGGTCTCCAGCAGCGCCTCGCGGTCGCCGTCGCTGAGCGCGAGGTCGCGCTGGCGCAGCGTGGTTACGGCCGCTGTCGCCGCGGCGAGCGGGCGGCGGAGGTCGTGGCCCACGGCCGCGAGCAGCGCGCTGCGCACCCGGTCCGCCTCGGCGAGCGGGCCGAGCTCGCTCGCGGTCGCAGCGAGCTCCCGGTGCTCCAGTGCCGCGTCGAGCTGCGCGACGATCGCCGCGAGCAGACGCCGGTCGGCGGCCTCCAGGTCGCGGCCGGACAGCTCCAGCGTGCCGCGGTCGCCCACCGCGATGCGCTGCGTGTGCGCCGAGTCCGCCGGTTCGCCGTCGGTGGAGACGACCTCGTCGCCGTCCAGGAGGCGCACCCCGGTGAGCGAGAACGCCTCGCGCGTGCGGGTGACGAGCGCCTGGAGGGCGTCCTCGCCGCGGATGACGCCGCCGGCGACCGTGGCCAGCAGCTCGGCCTCCGCGGCGGCGCGCTGGGCGGCCCGCGTGCGGCGGGCCGCCTGGTCCACGACCAGGCTGACCAGCGCGGCGATCACCATGTAGAGGATCAGCGCCAGCAGGTGCAGCGGCTCGGCGATCGTGATCGTGTACAGCGGGGCGACGAAGTAGTAGTCGAGCGTCAGCCCGGAGAGCAGCGCGGCGAACAGCGCGGGCCAGATCCCGCCGACCAGCGCGACGACCACCACCAGCAGCTGGTAGCTGAGCACGTCGGCCGTCATCGACTCGCCCGAGCGCATGCTCACCAGCACCAGTGTCAGCAGCGGGCCGCCGATCAGCGCGAGGAGGAAGCCGTAGACCTGCCGCCGGGTCGTGAGGCCGCCGCGCGGCCGCGGCAGCGAGAACCGGCCGCCCGCCCGGGAGTGCGTCACGATGTGCACGTCGATGTCGCCGGACTCCCGAACCACCGTCGCGCCGATCCCCGGCCCGGTCAGCAGCGCCGCGAGCCGGCTGCGCCGCGAGACGCCGATGACCAGCTGCGTCGCGTTCTCGCCGCGCGCGAAGTCGACCAGCGCCTGCGGGATGTCGCTGCCGACCACCTGGTGGTAGCTGCCGCCGAGCTGCTCCACCAGTGCGCGCTGGGCCGCGAGTGCGCCGGGCGTCGCCTCGCGGAGGCCGTCCTGGCTGGTGACGTGCACGGCGAGCAGTTCTCCGCCGGCCGAGCGCGCGGCGATCCGGGCGCCGCGCCGCAGCAGCGTCTCGCCCTCCGGGCCGCCGGTGAGCGCCACGACCACGCGCTCGCGGGCCTCCCACTTGCCTGCGATGCCGTGCTCCGCGCGGTACTGCTGCAGTGCGCTGTCCACCTCGTCGGCCAGCCAGAGCAGCGCGAGCTCGCGCAGCGCGGTGAGGTTGCCGAGCCGGAAGTAGTTGGAGAGCGCGGCGTCCACGCGCGCCGCGGGGTAGACGACGCCCTCGGCGAGCCGGTCGCGCAGCGCCTGCGGGGCGAGGTCGACCACCTCGATCTGGTCGGCGCGACGCAGCACGGCGTCGGGGATGGTCTCGCGCTGCTGCACGCCGGTGATCTGCTCGACCACGTCGTTCAACGACTCGATGTGCTGGATGTTGACGGTGGACATCACGTCGATGCCGGCCGCCAGCATCGCGTCCACGTCCTCCCAGCGCTTCGCGTTGCTGTGCGATCCGTCGTCGGGGCCGGGCGCGTTGGTGTGGGCGAGCTCGTCGACGAGGGCCAATTGCGGCGCGCGGGCCAGCACCGCGTCGAGGTCGAGCTCGGTGAGCTCCACCCCGCGGTGCTCGACCGTGCGGCGCGGCACGACCTCCAGGCCCTCCAGCATCGCGGCGGTGGCGGCGCGGCCGTGGGTCTCCACGACCGCGACCACGACGTCCTTGCCGAGCGCCTTCAGCCGCTTGCCCTCCTCGAGCATCGCGTAGGTCTTGCCGACGCCGGGCGCCGCGCCGAGCATGACCCGGAGGTGGCCACGCGCCATTCGCTCTCGATCCCCTTCTCGATGTCGGCCGGTCAGCGGCCGAGCCGGGCCAGCGCCAGGTTGAGCTGGAGCACGTTCACGGTCGGGTCGCCGAGGTAGCCGAGGTCCCGTGCTTGAATCCTAGACTCGACCAGCTTCTTCACCGTTGCTTCCGGGAGGCCGCGGGCCTCCGCGACGCGCTTCACCTGCAGCAGCGCGTAGGCGGGGGAGATGTGCGGATCGAGCCCCGAACCGGACGCGGTCACTGCGTCGGAGGGGATCGCCGACGCCGGCACCCCGTCCAGCTTCTCGATCGCGGCGGTGCGGTCCTGCACGGCCTTCACCTGCGCCGGGTTGCCGGTGGCGAGGTTGCTGCCCGAGGACGCCGCCGCGTCGTAGCCGGCAGGTCCGTTCGACGTCGCCGCGGACGGGCGCGACTGGAACCACTGCGGCAGCGGGTTCCCCTTCTCGTCCGTGAAGGCCTGGCCGATGAGGGCCGAGCCGACGGTCTTCCCGTCCTGCGTGATCATCGACCCGTTCGCCTGCGCCGGGAAGGCCAGCTGCCCGATGCCGGTCACAACGACGGTGTAGGCGACGCCGAGCGCGACCGTGAGCACGATCATGGCGCGGATGGCGACCCAGTACTGGCGCCAGGCGCCGCGGAGGCGGTTCATGTTCTGCGATTCCTTACTGTGGTGGTCAGAAGCCGGGGAGGAGGGCGACGACGAGGTCGATCAGCTTGATGCCGATGAACGGGGCGATGATCCCGCCGAGCCCGTAGATGAGGAGGTTGCGGCCGAGCAGCGAGGACGCCGCCGACGGCCGGTAGCGCACGCCGCGCAGGGCGAGCGGGATGAGCAGCACGATCACGATCGCGTTGAAGATCACCGCCGAGAGAATCGCGGAGGCCGGCGAGTGCAGCCCCATCACGTTGAGCACGGCGAGGCCGGGGAAGGCGCCGACGAACATCGCCGGGATGATCGCGAAGTACTTCGCCACGTCGTTCGCGATCGAGAACGTGGTGAGCGCGCCGCGTGTGATCAGGAGCTGCTTGCCGATCCGCACGATGTCGATCAGCTTGGTCGGGTCGGAGTCGAGGTCGACCATGTTGCCGGCCTCCTTCGCCGCCGACGTCCCGGTGTTCATCGCGACCCCGACGTCGGCCTGCGCGAGCGCGGGCGCGTCGTTGGTGCCGTCTCCGGTCATCGCGACGAGGGCGCCGCCCTCCTGCTCGCGGCGGATGAGCGCGAGCTTGTCCTCGGGCTTCGCCTCGGCGAGGAAGTCGTCGACGCCGGCCTCCGCCGCGATGGCCTTGGCGGTCAGCGGGTTGTCGCCGGTCACCATGACGGTGCGGATGCCCATCTTGCGGAGGTCGGCGAAGCGCTCGGCGAGGCCCTCCTTGACGATGTCCTTGAGGTAGACCACGCCAAGGAGGCGTGCGGCGCCGGCCGCGTCGCGCGTCGCCACGGCGAGCGGGGTGCCGCCGACCTGGGAGATGCGCTCCACCTCGCGGTCGAGCTCTTCGAGGGCCGCCGCGGAGGGCGCGGTGCTCTCGCGGACCCAGGCGACGACGGCGCTCGCCGCGCCCTTGCGCACCTGCGAGCCGTCCGGGAGGTCGAGGCCGCTCATCCGGGTCTGCGCCGTGAACGGCACGATCTCGCCGTCGACCCGCTCCGGCCGTTCGTACCCGAGCGTCTCCGCCAGCTCGACCACAGACACCCCTTCGGGCGTCGGGTCGCTCAGCGAGGACTCCGCCGCTGCGCGCACCAGCTCGTCGCCGGCCGTGCCGCCGACGGCCGTGAACTCGCTGGCCCGGCGGTTCCCGTAGGTGATGGTCCCGGTCTTGTCGAGCAGCAGGGTGGTCACGTCGCCCGCGGCCTCCACCGCACGGCCGGACATGGCGAGCACGTTGTGCTGCACCAGCCGGTCCATGCCGGCGATGCCGATGGCCGAGATGAGCGCGCCGATCGTCGTCGGGATGAGGCAGACCAGCAGCGCGACCAGCACAGGCACGGTCGGCGACACGTTCGAGTAGCCCGCCACCGGCTGGAGGACGAGCACCACGATCACGAAGATGATCGACAGACTCGCCAGCAGGATGTTGAGCGCGATCTCGTTGGGGGTCTTCTGCCGGGAGGCGCCCTCCACGAGCGCGATCATCCGGTCCACGAAGGTCTCGCCCGGCTTGCTGGTGATCCGCACCACGACGCGGTCGGAGAGCACCCGGGTGCCGCCGGTCACCGCGCTGCGGTCGCCGCCGGACTCGCGCACCACCGGCGCGGACTCGCCGGTGATGGCCGACTCGTCCACCGTGGCGATGCCGCGGATGACATCGCCGTCGCCGGGGATGAGCTCTCCCGTCGTGACCACGACCACGTCCCCGAGCCGCAGGTCGCTGGAGGTCACCTGCTCGGTGGCGGCGGTCAGCGCCTCGGCATCGTGCGTCTCGTCGTAGTGCGCCACGCGCGTCGCCACCGTGGTGGAGCGCGTCTTGCGGAGGGTGGCCGCCTGCGCCTTGCCGCGCCCCTCGGCGACCGACTCCGCCAGGTTGGCGAACAGCACAGTCAGCCAGAGCCACACGGCGATGCTCCAGGTGAAGGCGAGCGTCGCCGGTCCCGCGCCGCCTGCGCCGAGGAACGGCTGGGCGAGCGCGATCACCATCGTGAGCGCCGCGCCGACCTCCACGATGAACATCACCGGGTTCCGCCACATCAGGCGCGGGTCGAGCTTGCGCAGCGCGCCCGGGAGGGCCGCGACGAGCTGCCGGGCCGAGAACGCCCCGGCCGGGGTGGCGACCGTGCGAGTCGCCGTCGAGTGGATGGTGGTCATGGTCAGTGCAGCCCTTCCGCCAGGGGACCCAGCGCGAGAACGGGGAAGTAGGTGAGTGCGGAGACGAGCAGGATGGTGCCGGCCATCAGCCCGACGAACAGCGGGCGGTGCGTGGGGAGCGTGCCGGCGGTCGCGGGGATCCTGTTCTGGGCCGCGAGCGAGCCGGCCAGCGCGAGCACGAAGACGATCGGCACGAACCGGCCGAGGAACATCGCGACGCCGAGCGCCGTGTTGAGCCAGGGTGTGGCCGCGGTCAGGCCGGCGAAGGCCGAGCCGTTGTTGTTCGCCGCCGAGGTGAACGCGTTGAGCACCTCGCTGAAACCGTGCAGCCCCGGGTTGAGGATGGAGGTCTTCTCCACGTCGGCGCGGATCGCCGGGATCGCGAAGCTCAGTCCGGTCCCCAGCAGCACGAGCGCCGGGGTGGTCAGGATGTAGAGGCTGGCGAGCTTGATCTCGCGCGGGCCGAGCTTCTTGCCGAGGTACTCGGGCGTGCGTCCGACCATCAGCCCGGCGAGGAACACCGCGATGACCGCGATGACCAGGATGCCGTACAGTCCCGATCCGACGCCGCCCGGCACGGTCTCGCCGAGCATCATGTTGATCATCGCCATCATCCCGCCGAGTGGCGTGTAGCTGTCGAGCATCGAGTTCACCGCGCCGGTCGAGGTGACCGTCGACGTCGTGTTGAACAGCGTCGAGCCGAGGACGCCGAAGACGGTCTCCTTGCCCTCCATCGACCCGCCCAGTTCGAAGAGCGTCATGGCGACGAGCGAGACCAGGAACAGCGAGGCCATCGTCGCCAGGATCGCGTAGCCCTGGCGCTTGTCGCCGACCATCGTGCCGAACGTGCGGGGCAGCGAGAACGGGATGACGAGCATGAGGAAGATCTCGAACAGATTCGTCCACGCCGTCGGGTTCTCGAACGGGTGCGCCGAGTTCACGTTGAAGAAGCCGCCGCCGTTCGTGCCGAGCAGCTTGATCGCCTCCTGGGAGGCCACCGGTCCGCCCGGGATGGACTGCGTCGCTCCCGCGATCGTGTGCACCGTGTCGAAGCCGCCGACGTTCTGGATGACGCCGCCGGCGATGAGCACGACGGCCGAGACCAGCGCCAGCGGCAGGAGGACGCGCCCGGTGCCGCGGATCAGGTCCACCCAGAAGTTGCCGATCCCGGCCTGGGTGAACGCACCTCCGCTGCGGCGGGCCGCGAAGCCGCGGACCAGGGCGACCGCGACGGCGATGCCGACCGCGGCCGACACGAAGTTCTGCACCGCGAGCGCGGCGAGCTGCACCGTGTAGCCGAGGGTGACGTCGGGGGAGTACGACTGCCAGTTCGTGTTGGTCACGAAGGAGACGGCGGTGTTGAACGCCGTGCCCTCCGGCACCGCGGGGAAGCCGAGGCTGTACGGCAGGAACTGCTGCAGCCGCTGGAGCCCGTAGACGATCAGGATGCCGACCACGGAGAACGCGAGCACGCCGCGCAGGTAGGCGGGCCAGGACTGCTCCGACCGCGGGTCGATGCCGATCAGCCGATAGACGCCGCGTTCGACGGCGAGGTCCTTGTCGGTCGTGAAGACCCGGGCCAGGTAGTCGCCGAGCGGGCGGTAGGCAAGGGCGAGCAGGAGGACGAGGGTCGCGAGCTGGGCGACGAACAACCATGCCGCCATGTCAGAACCGCTCCGGCTTGACCAGGGCGACGACCAGGTAGCCGATCGCCGCGACGCCGAGCAGCGCGGCGATCAGGGTGACGACGATCACAGTTTCTCGACCCCCCGGCCGACGAGCGCGACGACGAACGCCAGCGCAGCGACGGCGAGAAGGTAGACGAGGTCAAGCACGACTCTCTCCATCCATCGGGACACCCCGGCCGGGTGGCCGGGGGCGAGAGGAGTCCACACCCGGAGGAGGACGCGGGTGAGCGTCCTCACGATTCTCTAACGGGCCTGCGGGCGATCCATGCGGATCGCTGACGGCCGCGGTGTTCGCGCCTAGTTGTCGGGCGTGATCCCGACCTCCGCCGAGCGACCGCGCGCACCCGCGTCGCGCTTCTCGCCCCGCACGGCGAGGGCGGCCGCCCCCAGGATGCCCGCGTTGTTGCGGTGGGTGGCCGGCACGATCATCGTGTTGAGGTCGAGCAGCGGCAGGAAGTCCGCGTAGTTCTTGGACACGCCTCCTCCGACGATGAACAGGTCGGGGGTGAAGAGGAACTCCAGCGTCGAGTAGTACTTCTGCAGCCGCTTCGCCCACTTCTCCCACGAGAGGTCCTCGCGCTCCTTCGCCGAGTAGGCGGCCCGCGACTCGGCGTCGTGGCCCTCGATCTCCAGGTGGCCGAGCTCCGCGTTCGGGATCAGCACGCCGTCGTAGATGAGCGCCGATCCGATGCCGGTGCCGAGGGTGGTCATGATGACCAGGCCGTCCGTGCCCTTCGCCGCGCCGAAGCGCGTCTCGGCGTAGCCCGCCGCGTCCGCGTCGTTGACGAAGTGGATGTCGCGTCCCAGTGCTTTCTCGAACAGCTCCTCGGCGTGCAGCCCGATCCACTTCTTGGACACGTTGGCCGCCGAGAGCGTGACGCCGTGACTGACGATCGCGGGGAAGCACACCCCGACCGGCGCGTCCGGGTCCTCGGCGGCCAGCTTCTCGACGATCTCCTTGGTGGTCTCGACGATGTCGTCCGGCTTGCCGCCCTCCGGCGTCGCGAGCTTGATGCGGTCGCTGACCAGTTCGCCGCTGTCGAGGTCGACCAGCGCCCCCTTGATTCCCGTTCCGCCGACGTCGATGCCGATTGCGTGGTTCTGCGCGCTCATGGTCTCGAATCTACCCCGCGGCCAGGCGCGGCGGCAGCAGGCCCGGCGGCGGGATGACGGCTCCCGGCCAGGGCAGCGTCAGGACCTCCGCGCCCCGCTCGGTGACCACGAGCGTGTGCTCGAACTGCGCCGTGATGCTGCGGTCGCGCGTGACCACCGTCCAGTCGTCGGCCCACAGGTCCCACTCGTGCGAGCCCAGCGTCAGCATCGGCTCGATGGTGAACACCATCCCGACCTCCATCACGTCGTCGAACGCGGGTGCGGCGTCGTAGTGCGGGATGATCAGCCCGGAGTGGAAGGTCGCGCCGACGCCGTGCCCGGTGAAGTCGCGCACCACCCCGTAGCCGAAGCGCTTGGCGTAGGACTCGATGGCGCGGCCGATCACGTTGACCTGGCGGCCGGGGGCGACCGCCTTGATGCCGCGGTTCAGAGCCTCCCTGGTCCGCTCGACCAGGAGGGTGACCTCCTGCGACGCGGTGCCGACGATGAAGGTCTGGTTGCTGTCGCCGTGGAAGCCGTTCGTGTACGCGGTGATGTCGATGTTGACGATGTCGCCGTCCGCGAGCACGGTGTCGTCCGGGATGCCGTGGCAGACGACCTCGTTCACCGAGCTGCAGATCGACTTGGGGTAGCCGCGGTAGCCGAGCGTCGAGGGGTAGGCGTCGTGCTCGATGAGGAACTCGTGGCCGATCGCGTCCAGCTCCTCGGTCGTGATGCCGGGGCGCACGGCCTCGCCGACCCGTTCGATGGCGCGCGCGGCGATCCGGCCGGACTCCCGGATCAGCTCGACCTCCGCCGGCGAGTACACGTCGCCGCGGTCGGACGGGGTCGGTCCCTGCTTGCCGACGTACTCCGGACGCGGGATGCGCGACGGGACGGAGCGCATGGCGGTGACGCGTCCCGGAACCAGGTGACCGGCGGAATCCTTGGGCATAGGATCAAGCTTATGACCGGCGAGAACGACTACGGCATCGAGCAGGATGCCGAGCACAAGTACTGGTACAACATGAAGACCGGCGAGGTCGAGCAGGGCTTCCTCTCGCCCGCCCCGAACCGGGTCGGCCCGTTCGACACCCGCGTGGAGGCCGAGCACGCGCTCGAGAAGCTCCGCGAGAACAGCGCCAAGTGGGCCGAGGAGGACGCCGAGGAGGGTCGGTAGCGCGGCCGTCATGACGATGGAGCGGATCCTCGCCGAAGTCAGGGACTTCGATGGAGTGCTGGAGCTCGCGCCGCAGCCCGGCAGCGAGTTCCCGGAGATCTCCTGGGGCGACCACTTCTTCTATTACGCGCCGGACGGCGTGGTGCCGACCAACCGGCAGCCCTACGCGACGATCGTCACCAAGGACTACCCGGACGATGTGGCCTCCCGGCTCGACGACCCAGGGCGCTGGCGGCTCAACATCCACGTGGGAGCGCACGCCGCGGCCGAGCTGACGGGTGGAGCCACCACGGGCTACGACGCCGAGGATGTCTTCCTCCCGCACCCGCTGTACGGCGACTACGGCTGGGTGTGCGTCGTGAACCCCGGCCCGGCCACGCTCGACCGCGCGCTGGCGGCCCTGCGCGACGCGCACGCCGACGACCGGCGGCGGGTCGAGCGCCGGCGAGCGACGTCCGGCGAGACCGCCTAGAAGGAGTGCTCCGGCCCGGGGAACACCCCGCCCTGCACCTCCGACTTGTACGTGCGCGCGGCCTCCGACAGCGCGCCCTTCAGGTCCGCGTACTGCTTCACGAACCGCGGGATGCGACCGGTCGTGAATCCCGCCCAGTCCGTCCACACCAGCAGCTGACCGTCCACGTGCGGGCCGGCGCCGACGCCGATCGTCGGGATGCGCAGCTCCTGCGTGACCCGCTGGGCCACGTCCGCCGGCACCATCTCCATCACGACCGCGAACGCCCCGGCCTCCTCGACCGCGTGCGCGTCGGCGAGGATCTGCTCCGCGCCCTCGCCGCGGCCCTGCACCAGGTGGCCGCCGAGCCCGTGCTCGCTCTGCGGGGTGAAGCCGATGTGCGCCATCACCGGGATGCCGGCGTCCACGATGCGCCGGATCTGCTTGGCGCTGCGCTGGCCGCCCTCCAGCTTGACCGCGTGCGCCCCGGTCTCCTTCATGAAGCGCACGGCCGTGTGCAGCGCGTCCTGCGGCCCGGTCTCGTAGGAGCCGAACGGCATGTCGGCGACGACGAACGCGCGCTTGACCGCCTTCGCGACCGCGCGGGTCAGCGGGATCAGGTCGTCCACCGTGACGGGGAGTGTCGTGTCGTAGCCCAGGACGTTGTTGCCGGCCGAGTCGCCGACCAGCAGGAAGTCGATCCCCGCCTCGTCGAAGATCTGGGCGGTGAGCATGTCGTAGCTGGTCAGCCCGGTGAACGGCTCGCCCGCTTCCTTCGCCGACTGGAAGTGACGGGTCCGCACCCGCTTCAGCGACTCCATCGACGGGGTGGCGGGGTGGACGGAGGGCACAGGTGACTGCTCGCTCATGCGCCTCAGTCTAGTGACGCGGCACCCGCGGTCATCCGGCGGGTTTCGGCCCGCGGAGCCACTAGTCTGGAGTGGCCGACGAAAGGGGCAGGATGGACAAGCAGCGCGACTTCGTTCTTCGCACCATCGAGGAGCGCGGCGTCAAGTTCGTGAGGCTGTGGTTCACCGACGTGGTCGGCACGCTCAAATCCGTGGCGATCGCGCCGGCCGAGGTCGAGGGCGCGTTCTCCGAGGGCCTCGGCTTCGACGGCTCCGCGATCGAGGGTCTGACCCGGGCGTTCGAGTCCGACCTGCTGGCGCATCCCGACCCCACCACGTTCCAGATCCTGCCGTGGCGCGGGGAGGTCGACCCGACCGCCCGCATGTTCTGCGACATCACGACGCCCGACGGCCAGCCCTCGGTGTCCGACCCGCGCAACGTGCTCAAGCGCACGCTGGAGAAGGCGGCCGACCGCGGCTTCACCTTCTACACGCACCCGGAGATCGAGTTCTACCTGCTCAAGTCCTCCACCTTCGGCGACGAGGGCCCGGAGCCCGTCGACTCGGCCGGCTACTTCGACAACGTCCCCGGCGGCACGGCGCACGACTTCCGCCGCCGTTCGGTGCGGATGCTGGAGGACCTCGGCATCTCGGTGGAGTTCAGCCACCACGAGGCCGGCCCCGGCCAAAACGAGATCGACCTCCGCTACGCCGACGCGCTGACCACGGCCGACAACATCATGACGTTCCGCACGGTCATCAAGGAGGTGGCGATCGAGCAGGGCGTGTACGCGACCTTCATGCCGAAGCCGCTCTCCGGCCACCCGGGTTCGGGCATGCACACGCACATGTCGCTGTTCGAGGGCGACACCAACGCGTTCTTCGAGGCCGGCGCGCAGTACCAGCTCTCGCAGACCGGGCGGCAGTTCATCGCCGGCCTGCTCAAGCACGCGCCGGAGATCACGGCCGTCACCAACCAGTTCGTCAACTCCTACAAGCGGCTCTGGGGCGGCGACGAGGCCCCGAGCTTCGTCTGCTGGGGCCACAACAACCGCTCCGCGCTCGTGCGCGTCCCGCTCTACAAGCCCAACAAGGGCCAGAGCTCGCGCGTCGAGTACCGCGCCATCGACTCCGCCGCGAACCCGTACCTGTCGTTCTCGCTGATGCTGGCCGCCGGCCTCAAGGGCATCGAGGGCCAGTACGAGCTGCCGCCGGAGGCGGAGGACAACGTCTGGGCGCTGTCCGACGCCGAGCGCCGCGCGCTCGGCTACAACCAGCTCCCGGCGAGCCTCGACCACGCCATCTCGCTGATGGAGGACTCCGAGCTGGTCGCCGAGACCCTCGGCGAGTCGGTGTTCAACTACGTGCTGCTGAACAAGCGGCGCGAGTGGGCCGAGTACCGGGCGCAGGTCACGCCGTTCGAGCTGCGGTCGAACCTCGAGATCCTCTGACCCGAACGTGACCCGCGAGCAGCTCTCCTCACGACGCTGGCTCGCGCCGGTTTCGTGGGGCTGAGCTCGGTCCGCGGCGAGCTGGACGAGCTGGTCGAGCTGACCGGCTTCGGCGTGGACGACCTCCTGCCCGCGCTGTCCGCCGCCGCCGATCCGGACACCGCGCTCGCGCTGGCCCTGCGGCTGCTGCGGCACGCGCCGGTGCAGACCGCGCGCTATGTGCCGTCGCGGAACGACGCGCGCCGCGTGTTCCGCGTGATCGGCGCGTCCGAGGGCGCCGCCGAGTTCTTCCTCCGCCAGCCGGCCGAGCTGAGCGCGCTCGACTACCCGGTCACCGCGCTGCCGACCGCGGCCGAGCTGCGCGCCGACCTGCTCGACGCGGTCGGGGCAGTGGACGGCGTCGCCGCGCTGGAGGACGACGCCGCGCGCACCGCCCTCCGCGTGCGCTACCGCCGCCGGCTCGTGCAGCTCGCCAGCTTCGACCTGGAGCAGGAGGACCCGGTCGCCGGGTTCGACGGCGTCGCCGCCGCGCTGTCCGACCTCGCCGCCGCCGCGCTGGAGGCCTCCCTCGCGGTCGCCCGCCGGCAGACCATCGGCACCGGCCCCGGCCGTTTCCCGGAGGCGGAGGTGCGCGCCACCCGGTTCGCGATCATCGGCATGGGCAAGGCCGGCGCGCGCGAGCTCAACTACGTCAGCGACGTCGACGTCATCTACGTCACCGAGGGCGACGAGGAGGCCGGCCTCAGCTCCGGCCGCGCCGTGGACATCGCGACGCGGCTGGCGATGCTGACGCAGCGCGGCATCCACGAGCCGGCCATCGAGCCCGGCCTCTGGGAGGTCGACCCCAACCTGCGGCCGGAGGGCAAGGACGGCGCGCTCGTGCGCACCCTGGAGTCGCACATCGCCTACTACGACCGCTGGGCGAAGGGCTGGGAGTTCCAGGCGCTGCTGAAGGCGCGGCCCCTCGCGGGCGACCTGGAGCTGGGGGAGCGCTACGTCGCGGCGCTCGCACCGAAGGTGTGGAGCAGCGCGTCGCGCGAGAACTTCGTGGAGTCGGTGCAGCGGATGCGCGAGCGCGTCACCGACAACATCCCCGACGACGAGACTCACTACCAGCTCAAGCTCGGGCCGGGCGGCCTGCGCGACGTCGAGTTCACCGTGCAGCTCCTCCAGCTCGTGCACGGCCAGACCGACGAGCGAGTGCGCCAGCGGGACACCCTGTCCGCCCTCGCCGCGCTGGCCGCGCAGGGCTACATCGGCCGCGACGAGGCCGCCGCCTTCTCGCAGGACTACCGCACGCTGCGCCTGATGGAGCACCGCCTCCAGCTGCGCCACCTCAGCCGCACCCACCTGATGCCGCGCGACGAGGGGGACGTGCGCATCCTGGCCCGCGCGACCGGGCTGGCGCCGAGCGCCGAGCAGCTCCTGGTGCGCTGGAACGCGATCAAGCACCGCGTGCGAGGCCTCCACGAGCGCCTGTTCTACCGCCCGCTGCTCAGCGCGGTCGCCGCCATGCCCACCGACGACACCGGGCTGACCGGGGAGCCGGGCTCACCAGCGAGCAGGCCGAGGCCCGGCTCGCCGCGATCGGCTTCCGCGACCCGCGCGGCGCGCTCGCCCACATCGCCGCGCTCACCGCCGGCGTCTCGCGGCGGGCGACCATCCAGCGCCACCTGCTGCCGGTGCTGCTGCAGTGGTTCGCCGCCGGAGCGGACCCCGACTACGGCCTCCTGACCTTCCGCCGGCTCAGCGAAGACCTGGGGACCACGCACTGGTACCTGAAGATGCTGCGCGACTCCACCGGCGCGGCAGAGCGGCTCACCCGGGTGCTGTCCGGCTCGCGCTACGCCGGCGAGCTGCTCGGCCGCATCCCGGAGTCCGTCGCCTGGCTGGAGTCGGAGGAGGAGCTGCGCCCGCGCACGGCCGAGGTGCTGCACGAGGAGACCGCCGCGATCCTCGGCCGTCACCAGTCCGCGGCGACTGCGGCCGCGTCGCTGCGTGCCGTCCGCCGCCGCGAGGTGCTGCGCCTGGCGTTCTCGGCGATCCTCGGCTTCGCCACGATCGAGGAACTCGCCCGCGGGCTGACCGCCGTCAACGAGAACGTGATCGAGGGCGTGCTGGCCGCGATCCGCGCCGAGCGCGGCGACGCGGCCGAGCTGGAGTTCGCGATCATCGGCATGGGTCGCTTCGGCGGCCGCGAGCTCGGCTTCGGGTCCGACCTGGACGTGATGTACGTCTTCCGCCCGCTCGCCGCCGAGCAGGACGCCGCGCACAAGGCCGCGCTGGCGATCGTCGCGGACCTCAACCGGCTGACGGAGGACAACCGCCTCCCACTCGACCTCGACATCGGCCTGCGCCCCGAGGGCAAGAACGGCCCGCCGGTCCGCTCGCTGGAGGCCTACCGCGCCTACTACAAGCGCTGGTCGCTGACCTGGGAGGCCCAGGCGCTGCTGCGCGCCCGCGGCGTGGCCGGGGATGCGGCGCTGCTCGCCGACTTCGACACGGTGGCCGACGAGGTCCGCTACCCGGCGGCGATCGGCGAGCAGGAGGTCCGCGAGGTCAAGCGCATCAAGGCCAGAGTGGAGAACGAGCGCCTCCCGCAGGGCGCCGACCCCGCCCGCCATCTCAAACTCGGCCGCGGCTCGCTGAGCGACGTCGAGTGGTTCGTCCAGCTCATCCAGCTCCAGCACGCCGCCGCGATCCCGGCGCTGCGCACGACGTCGACCCTGGACGCGCTGGCGGTCGCCGTCGACAACGACCTGGTCGCGGACGACGACGCGGCCAAGCTCCGCGACGCCTGGCTGCTGGCCTCCCGCGCCCGCTCGGCGATGACGCTCTGGACCAACAAGACCGCCGACGTCCTCCCGGCCGACCGGGTGGCTCTGGAGGGCGTCGCCCGCCTCCTGGAGTACCCGCCGGGCTCGGCGAGCCGCCTGGAGGAGGACTACCTCGCGGTCACCCGCCGCGCCCGGGCAGTGTTCGAGCGCGCGTTCTACGGCCTCCCGCAGCGGCCGACGCCGACGGGGTGAAAGAGCAACGCTGTGCGTTAGCAACGCCTTGCAGTAATAACGCGGTGCATTACTATGGAGACCATGACCGACCCGATCACTCCGGGGGAGATCCTCTCCGAGGAGTTCATGGCCCCGCTCGGGCTCACGAAGTATGCGCTCGCGAAGGCCGTCCACGTCCCGGCGCAGCGCATCGGCGACATCGTGAACGGAAAACGGGCCATCACCCCCGACACCGCGCTCCGGTTCGCGCGCGCGTTCGGGACCACTGCCGAGTTCTGGCTGAACCTGCAGGCCCGCCACGACATCGAGGTCGCCCTCGCCACCCACCGGGCCGAGTTCGAGGACATCGCGCCGCTGGCCGGCTGACGCCCGCACCTCCCGGGCCCACGCACCTCACGCGGCACGCGGACCCGGACGGACACCTCACATCCCAGGAACGGGCGTCAACTCGTACACGTCGATGGTGCCTCCCATCGCGCGGTGCGGGTGGCCGGTGAGGAGGCCCTCGACGGCGTCCGCGCTGTCGGCCTCGATGAGGGTGTAGCCGCCGACGCTGCGGTCGGCGCCCTCGGAGACGGCGGCCGTCGGCGCGCCGAAGTCGATCAGGCCGGCGCCGACCTGCTGGGCCCAGGCGTTCCAGGCGGCGTTCATCTGCTCGGCCTGCTCGGGGGTGGGTTCCGGCATCGAGGCCATCGCCTCGGGGTCGGCGCGGTAGAGGAGGAGGTAGCGGGCCATGTTCGGATCCTTCCGTCGGCGCGCGGGCCGGGGTTGGCCCGGGCGTCACCGAATCTAGTGCTGCGCCGCCGGTCAGGGAACAGCCGGAGGCTGCGACACTCTTCATCTGCCCGCTTGCCCGCGGTTTCTGGGAGTTCATCGGGCGTCCCCTGACTACGGCCGTTTTCGGTGGGACGATCGGGAGGCCCGCAGCACGCTCGACCCGCGAACCCGACCAGTGGTGCCCCCGAAGCGCCTTCATTGCGAGTCCGAGCGGCCCCGAATCCCGCAAGGAGACCCGACCATGACCTCGCCTCGCCTGCCCGACCCGGCCTTCCCGGCCGGCGACCGCGGCGCCGCCGAGCCTGTCCGCCGGAACGTCGCCCACGCCCAGCGCCCCCGCACCTCCGTGACCAAGCGGATCCTGCTCTCGGTGGCCGGCGCGGTCGCCGCGGTCGCGGTCGCCGTCGGTGCGTTCGCCGCCTACTCCTACGTGGACCTCTCGAACGGCCTGCACCGCTCGAACATCACCCTCCCCGGCGCCGGCAAGAAGAAGAACGTCGCCGAGAGCAACATCCTCGTCATGGGTCTCGACAGCCGCCTGGACGAGAACGGGAACGCCCTCCCGACCGACGTCTACAACGCCCTGCACGCCGGCAACCAGGGCGACGGCGGCTACAACGCCAACGTGCTGATGCTCATCCACATCCCGGCCGGCGGCAAGAAGGCTGTGGGCATCTCGATCCCGCGCGACGACTACGCGCCGCTGTCCGGGAGCCCGGACGGCGTGTCCGCCTCCAAGATCAAGGAGGCGTACGGCCTCGCCCTCGACCAGAAGCTCACCGAGCTGACCAAGGCCGGGGTGGCGCAGGCCGACGCCTACCAGCAGGCGCGTACCTTCGCCCGCCAGACCGAGCTCCAGACCGTGTCGGACTTCCTCGGCGGCGTGCGGATCGACCACTTCATCGAGGTCACGATGGCCGCCTTCTACCAGGTGGCCCAGGCGGTCCAGCCGATCACCGTGTGCATCGCGCAGGACACGCAGGACCCGTACTCCGGCGCCGACTTCAAGGCCGGCGTCCAGCAGCTCTCGGCGTCCCAGGCGGTGAGCTTCGTCCGGCAGCGCCGCGACGAGAACAACCCGGCGCTGAACTTCACCGACCTCGATCGCGAGCGCCGGCAGCAGGCGTTCATCGTCTCGCTGGCGACGAAGCTGAAGAAGGCCGACACCTTCGCGAACCCGGCGACCCTGGAGTCCCTGATCGCCGCCGCCAAGCAGAACATCGCCCTCGACTCGGGCTTCGACCTCCTCAGTTTCGCGTCCGAGGCGCAGCACCTGGCGGGCGGCAACATCACCTTCACGACGCTTCCGATCACCGGCTACGGGGTGAAGGACGGCAAGGACGTCAACCTCGTCGACCCGGGCCAGATCCACGCGGTGGTGCAGCAGCTCCTGAACCCTGCGACGCCCACGGCGACGCCGACCGCGACCCCGGGTGCGACGACCCCCTCCGGGCCGCCCGCGACGACGACGGCCCCCGCGCCCGCCCCGTCGCCGACCGCGTCGACGCCGCCCGGCCCGAACGGGACCTACACCGACCCGACCGCGCCACTGCCGTCCGGGGGAGTGCCCTGCGTGAAGTAGGGGTCTATTCGCCCAGCGCGTCGATCAGCGCGGCGTAGAGCGCGCTGAACCGCGCCCGGTGGTCGTCCGTCTCGATCGGGCTCAACGGGAAGGTCACCTTCGCGCCGTACGACCACTCCGCGGTGACCGTGAAGTCGCCCGGCCACGGGTCGAACAGGTCGCGCTGGAACGCGGAGTTCGCATCCGAGATCGTGAGCTGGGAGAGCCCGGCGCGCGGCCGGGCGGCCACGACCGTGGCGACGTCGTAGGGATCGGCGCTGCGCCCGGTGGCGTCGGCGAACACGATGGTCTTGTCGGTGAACACCACGACCTTCGCCGAGAACACGCCGGCGTCGTCGACGCGCACCCCGGAGTCCAGATGCTCGATCGGCCGGAGCCCGACCGCGAGCGCGATGCCGCTGACGAAGTGCCCGAACCATTCGGCGCGGTCGTCGCTGCGCAACCGCATCCACGCGGCCCCGGTGAGCGACCGGCCGACCTCCTCGAGCACCTCGGTCAGGTCCCTCTCCGCCATGCGATCCTCCTCGGCGTCCTGCTGTGGATGCGGACTCCCGCGACAACCGTAGCGGGGAGGCGGGGCGGACGCACGTCGGGGTGGGGAGTGGGCCGCCCCCGCTCTGGGGTCTTGGCATCCCCGCGAGTCCATGAAAAATTACGTGTGCGACCGCAATTGATTATCGGAGATCGATGCGGTTCCCGACGCGCGGCCTTTCGGGTAGGCCGAAGCGTTACCGGGCCCGGACGCGGCGATTCGCGTGCGCCGGGCCCTCTCAGTCTTGCCCGAGGTGAACAACAGACCGACGAAGGGGAAGCTGTGGCAGTCACCCGTGGCCCGGAGTGCCAGGAGTGCGGAGGGCCCACCCGCGTCTCCCCGAACCCCTACTTTCGAACCGGTCTCTCCGTGCACTCGGAGGTCGCAGTGTGCGGCCGCTGCGGCACGACCGCGTTCGTCCCGGTGGCAGCGGCACCACGCCCTGCCGCCGAGGTGCGGCGGACGCTCCCCGATATCGTCCGGGGTGTGCTCGCCAAGCGATCGAAGCATGCGGCGAAATGACAGCGGCGCGGCGGCTTCTGCTGACGGCTTCGCGCAGACCTAGGATCAGGCCATGAGGCACAGGGTATTCGTCGCGGCCGCAGCAGCCGCCTTCGTCGTGCTTGTCGCGCTCGCCGGATGTTCGACGGTCGCCGTCTCGGTGCCGAATTCGGCGGCACCGAGCCCTCGACAGGATGTGCCGACGCCTACGCCCACCTCCACGCCGACGCCCGCAGTGACCTGGCAGGACCCGGACGCGCTGATCATCCTCCCGAGCGCCACGAACCCGGATGCCCCGCATGGCCCCTCGTGGGTCTCGCAGGACGGCACGATGATGTGCGGCATCTACGACAACGTGGACAGGTACAGCGAGTCGAAGGGCGACCTGGGCACGGGGCTGTACTACGGCTGCCGCCTCAAGTACGGGGCCAACCGCTTCACCTACCCGCCGACGAAGTACGCGGGTGAGACCGGCGGGTGCCCCAGCGGATTCGCGGCGAACGGCGGCGAGGCTGCCACGACCCTGTGCAACAGCGGGCAGGTGTTCGCGAGCGAGACGGGCGGAGCGACCGCGCTGATGCCCGGGAACGGCGTCCGGTTCGACGGCGTCGAGTGCGTGGCGACGGCCGCCGGAATGGCGTGCACCGAGACGGCGACCGGGCACGGCTTCCAGGTGACGCTCGACGCCTTCTCGCTGAGCTGACGTCCCGTCGCGAACAGCCCTCCGTCGATCGTCCGCCCCTGCACGGTCAGATAACGACCGCCGCCGATCCGTTCAGCCAGGAGCGCGATCGTGCCTGCTGCGGTCCGTCCGTGTTCACCGTCCCGTGGAGGTCGCCCGGCGTCATGGCTAGAACTTAGCAGCGCCGACAACGAAAGAGTCCGCACGAGCCGCAGTCCCGGCCGCTCTCGCGACCGTCCTGCAACCCGTGCGGACTCCCTCCGGACTAACGCGTCCGGAACGTCTGCCTACACCCCGTAGTACAGCTCGTACTCGAACGGGTGCGGGCGCTGCGCGAGGGGCTTGATCTCCTTCTCGCGCTTGTACTCGATCCAGGTCTCGATGAGCTCCGGAGTGAACACGCCGCCTGCGGTGAGGAAGTCGTGGTCGGCCTCGAGCGCGTCGAGCGCCTCGCCGAGGGACGCCGGGACCTGCGGGATGTTGCGGGCCTCCTCCGGCGGGAGCTCGTAGAGGTCCTTGTCGACCGGCTCGTGCGGCTCGATGCGGTTCTTGATGCCGTCGAGGCCCGCCATCAGCTGGGCGGCGAACGCGAGGTACGGGTTGCCCGAGGCGTCCGGCGCGCGGAACTCGATGCGCTTGGCCTTCGGGTTGGTGCCCGTGATCGGGATGCGGATGGACGCCGAGCGGTTGCCGGCCGAGTAGACCAGGTTGACCGGGGCCTCGAAGCCGGGGACCAGGCGGTGGAACGAGTTCACCGTCGGGTTCGTGAAGGCGAGCACAGCCGGGGCGTGCTTGAGCAGGCCGCCGATGTACCAGCGGGCGATGTCGGACAGGCCGCCGTAGCCGGCCTCGTCGTAGAACAGCGGCTTGCCGTCGTTCCACAGCGACTGGTGGGTGTGCATGCCCGAGCCGTTGTCGCCGAAGAGCGGCTTCGGCATGAACGTGGCGGTCTTGCCCCACTGCTCGGCCGTGTTCTTGACGATGTACTTGAACTTCAGGATGTCGTCCGCCGCGTGGACCATCGTGTCGAAGCGGTAGTTGATCTCCGCCTGGCCGCCGGTGCCCACCTCGTGGTGCGCGCGCTCCAGGATGAGGCCCGCGTCGATCAGCTTCAGCGAGATGTCGTCGCGCAGGTCGGCCTGCTTGTCGACCGGGCTGACCGGGAAGTAGCCGCCCTTGTACGGGGTCTTGTTTCCGAGGTTGCCGCCCTCTTCGACGCGGCCGGAGTTCCAGGCGCCCTCCTCGGAGTCCACCGCGTAGAAGCTGGAGTTCTGCTTCACCTCGTAGCGGACGTCGTCGAAGATGTAGAACTCGGCCTCCGGCGCGAAGAACGCGGTGTCCGCGATGCCGGTGGAGGCGAGGTACTTCTCCGCCTTCTTGGCGACCTGACGCGGGTCCTTCGCGTAGATCTCGCCGTTGCGCGGGTTGTAGATATCGAAGACCATGATCAGCGTGCGCTCGGCACGGAACGGGTCGATGTATGCGGTCGAGACATCCGGGATCAGCTGCATGTCCGACTCGTGGATCGACGCGAAACCGCGGATCGAGGAACCGTCGAACAGCTGGCCGACCGAGAAGAACTCCTCGTCGACGGTCGCTGCGGGGATGTTGAAGTGCTGCTGAACACCGGGCAGATCGGTGAAGCGGATATCAAGGAACTTGACGTCGGTGTCCTTGATGTACTTGAGCACCTCGGAAGAATCACGGAACATGCGGAGGACTCCCAATGGCTTGCGGTGACGGACTGCGCGTGCAGCCCAAGCTACACGCTAGGGGGAGGCCGTTTCCCTCCGGTGACGCAAATGTTTCCGGCATGTTACGCGGTGCGCTGTCGGCAGGCGCTCCAGACAGGGGGAATGCCCGGGCCGGCCGGTAAACTGGAGGGGTGCCGCAGAACACCCCACCGTCCCGCTTCGGCGACCTCGCTCCCAGCCGTTACCCGGGGGAGCGGCTCGGCCTCCCGGAGGCGGGCCCGCGGTCGGTCGGGAGGCTCGGCCGTCGCCTCGGCGCCATCGTCGTCGACTGGGCGCTCGCATCGCTCATCTCGTTCGCGTTCTTCCACTACGACTCCTGGGCGAACATCGGTCTCTTCGCGCTGATGCAGGTGGTCTTCATCCCGACCATCGGCGGCAGCATCGGCCACCGGATCTTCGGGATGCGCGTGGTCGCGGTCGCCGGCGGCTGGGTCGGCGTATGGCGGCCGGTGGTACGCACCGTGCTGCTGTGCATCGTCATCCCGGCGCTGGTGTGGGACTCGGATCAGCGCGGCTTCCACGACAAGGTCGCCGGGACGGTGCTGATCCGCGCGTAGCCGGCCGGGCCGCAGCCGCGCGCCGCTACACTCCTGGCATGCGCGCCTTCGGCTTCGCCCGCGACCTGCTCCGGTCGGACGCCGCCGGCGCCCACCGCGTGACGTACACCGAGCTGTTCTTCGACCTCGTCTTCGTGTTCGCCGTCACCCAGGTGTCGCACGTCCTCCTGCACGAGCAGTCCGCCCTCACGCTGCTGCACGCGGTCATGCTGACGATGGTGGTCTGGTGGGTGTGGATGTTCACCACCTGGGCGTCGAGCTGGCTCGACCCGGAGCGCGGCGCGGTTCGTGCGCTGTTCGTGGTGCTGATGCTGCTCGGCCTGCTGCTGGCCTCCGCCATCCCGGAGGCGTTCGGCGACCGCGCCGTGCTGTTCGCCGTGTGCCTGGTGCTCATGCAGCTCAGCCGCAGCGTCTTCACGCTGTTCGCGTTCGGCCGGGCGCGCCCGGAGCACGCGGTGAACTTCGTGCGCATCATCGTGTGGCATGCCGTGGCCGGGACCCTGTGGCTGGTCGGCGCCTTCCTCCCCGACGAGGGCCGGCTCGTGGTCTGGCTGATCGCCCTGGCGGTCGACTACATCGGGCCGCGCACGCGGTTCTGGACGCCGGGCCTCGGCAGCTCGGCGCTCGCGAGCTGGAACATCTCCGGCGCGCACATGGCCGAGCGGGTGAGCCTGTTCCTGATCATCGCCCTCGGCGAGTCGATCGTGGTCACCGGCGCCGCGTTCTCGACCGCGCCGCTCGATGTCGTCCATCTCGCGGCGTTCCTCGCCGCGTTCGTGGGAACCGTCCTGCTCTGGCTGCTCTACTTCTCGCACAGCCAGCAGAGCGGGAGCGAGTACATCGAGCGCGCGACGGAGCGGGGGATGATCGCGCAGACCGCGTACACGTACATCCCGCTGCTGCTGGTGCTGGGCATCGTGCTCTCCGCCGTCGGCGACGGTCTCGTCCTGCAGCGGCCGGTCGGGGCACCGACGGTGTGGACGGCGGGGCTGCTGTGCGGCTCCGCGATCGTCTACCTCGTGGGGCTGCTGCTGTTCCGCCGGGCGACCGGGACGCGCTGGTCGCTCACCCTGGTGGCCGGCGCGGCGGTGGTCGCCCTCCTGTGGCCGGTCGCCGGCCTCCTGCCGACGGCGGTCGTCGCGTGGGGAGTCAACGCGGTGCTGGCGCTCGTCGTCCTCACGGAAGCTGTTGCATCCCGCCGCACTGGCACCCGCGCCGATTAACGATCGAGGGGCACATCGTTGTCACTTCTCCGGCCGGAAAGTGACAACGACGTGCCCCTCGGCACGTGAGTGTGGCGTCAGCGGGCGCGCTGGGCCCGGACCTTCATCGGGTCGACACCCTTAGGGATGGGCATCGCGTTCTCGAGCGACGCCAGGCGGTTGCTGATCGCGATGACCTCCGCCTTAGTGAGCGTCGGCTTGATCTTGGCCAGGGTGCGCGGGACCTTGTGCAGCGGCACGGAGTCGGCGTCCGGACCCACCGAGATGACGGTGACGGGCACGTTCGGCAGCACGCGGTTGATCTTGCGGCGCTCCTCGTCGACCATCCGCTGCGTGCGGGTCTTGGGGCCCTCGCCGATGAGCACGACGCCGCCGCGGCCCGTGGCACGGTAGACCGCGTCCTGCGTCTTGCCGTTGACGGCGATCGGCATCTCCGAGCCGCGCCAGCTGCGCTTGAGCGAGCTGCGCAGCACGGCGCCGACGGCGCCCGGCTGGCCCTCGATCTGCGAGTAGGCGGCGCGCTCGGCACGGCGGCCGAGGATGATGAGGCCGAGCAGCACGCCGGCCAGGACGCCCGCGACGATCCAGAGGACCATCGTGAAGACGTTGCCGCCCGACAGGAACACCGCCATCGCGACGCCCGCGAGGATCGGCAGCACGATTCCGCCCACGATGTAGAGCAGCGCGCGGTCGTCGTAGCGGCGGGTCATCTGCAAGACCTGCCACATCTGCTTCAGCCGACCGGGCTCCTTGGTGGACTTGTCCTTACGTGCCATAGGTACAAGGATACCGGCTCGCCCGGCCCCTGGATGACCTGTTCACGGCAGGCGTAGCGCCGATCGGGAGGCCGCGCTCAGACGTTCGCGCGGCCTCCCGGATCGGTGTGGGGATCGTCCTCAGGAGACGGCCTGCGCGAAGCCCGCCGACGCGTCGGCGAGGTGCTGCAGCTCGGCGGGGACCTCGCGTCCCTTGGCCGCCATCGACTGCGCCCACAGCCGGCCGGCGCGGTACGACGAGCGCACCAGCGGGCCGGACAGCACGCCGAGGAAGCCGATCTCCTCCGCCTCCCGCTTGAGCTCGACGAACTCGTCCGGGTGCACCCAGCGCGCGACCGGGAGGTGGCGCGGGCTCGGCCGCAGGTACTGCGTGATCGTGATGATGTCGGTGCCGGCGTCGTGGAGGTCCTGGAGGGCCTGGCTGATCTCCGCGCGCTCCTCGCCCATCCCGAGGATGAGGTTGGACTTGGTGATCAGCCCGGCGCTGCGGCCCTGCGTGATGACGTCGAGCGAGCGCTCGTAGCGGAACGCCGGCCGGATGCGCTTGAAGATGCGCGGCACGGTCTCGACGTTGTGCGCGAACACCTCCGGCGCGGCCGAGAACACCTCGCCCAGGTACTCCGGGTTGCCGGAGAAGTCCGGGACCAGGATCTCCACGCCGGTGCCCGGGCTCTGGCGGTGGATCTCGCGGATCGTCTCCGCGTACAGCCAGGAGCCCTCGTCCGGGAGGTCGTCGCGGGCGACGCCGGTGACCGTCGAGTAGCGCAGGCCCATCTTCGCGACGGACTCGCCCACGCGGCGCGGCTCGTCCCGGTCGAAGTCGGCCGGCTTGCCGGTGTCGATCTGGCAGAAGTCGCAGCGCCGGGTGCACTGCGAGCCGCCGATCAGGAAGGTGGCCTCGCGGTCCTCCCAGCACTCGTAGATGTTCGGGCAGCCGGCCTCCTGGCAGACCGTGTGCAGCTCCTCGGACTTCACGAGGTTCTGGAGCTGGCGGTACTCGGGCCCCATCTTGGCCTTGGTCTTGATCCAGGCGGGCTTGCGCTCGATCGGGGTCTGGGCGTTGCGGACCTCCAGGCGGAGCATGCGGCGGCCCTGCGGTTCTGCGCTCATGCGGCGACCTCCGTCGCGGTCGTGGCGGTCGTTCGGTGGGCGGCGGCGACCGGGCTGGTGGACGCGTCGGCCAGCGCGCGGTCGAGGGCGGCCTGGATGAGCGGAGCGACGTCCTGCGGCGTGACGGTGCGGCCGAGCACGCGGGAGATCGTGGTCACGCCCGCGTCGCGGATGCCGCACGCGACGATCTTCTCGTACGGGTCGAGGCTGTTGGAGCAGTTGAGCGCGAAGCCGTGCATCGTGACCCCCTCGGCGACGCGGATGCCGATGGCGGCGATCTTCTCGTCCGCCGGCCTCCCGTCGTCCGTGGTGCCGTGCCCCGGCAGCCACACGCCGGAGCGGCCCTCCACGCGCTCGCCCGGGACGCCGAGCTCGGCGAGCACCTCGATGAGGACGCCCTCCAGCCAGCGGACGTAGCCGACGACGTCGATCGGCTCGGCCAGCCGGAGGACCGGATAGCCGACGAGCTGGCCCGGCCCGTGCCAGGTGATCTTGCCACCGCGGTCGACGTCGATCACGGGGGTGCCGTCGGTGGGGCGTTCGTCGGGGGCGGTGCGCTTGCCCGCGGTGAAGACCGGGGCGTGCTCCAGGAGGAGGACCGTGTCGGGCGCGCGCCCCGCGGCCACGTCGGCGTGGGTGGTGCGCTGCTGGCGGAGGCCGTCGTCGTACGGGACGTGCGGCCCGCCGAGTCCGGTGACATCGAAGATCGTCATAGAGGCATCCTAAATGGACTCAGTACAGAAAATGTCCACCGCGGCCGGATGGGGCTGAAGTCCTGCACAGGTTCGGGCTGGGAGCGGGTTGTCCACGGATGTGGCGGCGACCGCCTCGGGGCTGGGCCGGGTGGCGTGTACTGGGGGCATGATTTCGAGACGGAGACGCACGGATGCGGGCAGCTGCGCGGCGGCGATCGCGGACACGGAAGGATGGACGGTGCTCGGGCGGCCGCCGGGGGAGACGAGCGGCGACGTGTCGCTCATCGTCGCGGGTGGCGAGCTGCGAGGTCAGGCGGTGCTCACGGTGGCCGCCGCCGTCGGGCTGACGTGGGACGGGGTCGCGTCGTCGCACCTGCCGCGCTCCCTGCCCCCGCCGCGTGACCGGCGTGCGAGCCGAGCCGGGATGAGCGTGCGGTTGCGAGAGCACCCTGCGTGCGGGACACTGCACGACCTGCTCGGCGCCGACCGCGGGCTGACGGCGGGCGGGGCCGTCACGGTGCTCGCCGCGGTGGCGCGCGGCCTCTCCGGACTGCACAGGGCCGGCCTGGGTGGCGTCCGTCTCGGGCCGGCGGACATCGGCCTCCGCGACGACGGCTGCCCCGTGCTGACGGCGGTCGACCGGCTGCGGGAGCTCGACCAGCGGACGATGGCGGAGGACGTCGCCGCGTTCGCGGAGCTGGCCGGCGTTCTGCGCGGCGCTGTCGCCGCGGAAGGGGGTGACGCCGTCCTCGCGGCGGCCACCGACCGGCGGCACCGGAGCTGGGAGGATGTGGTCGCGGGAGTCCTGCGGGCTGCCGACCCGACCGCCGTGGGTGCGGTGGTCAGCGGCGCTCCGGATGCGTCGGAGTCACGGGCGCGCGGCGATCCGGTCGCGGACGCGGGCCTCGACGCCGATCGGCGCGGACGCCCGGAGGCGCGGAACGGTCGCGACGTCCTCGGCATGCTGGAGCGGACGCTCGACGTGATGGGCGACCGGCCGGTCGCGCGCGGTCTGGCGGTGGCGCGCGGGTGGATCGCGGCACGGCCGAAACTGGTCATCGTCGCGTGCTCGCCGGTGGTGGCCGTGGCGGTGGTGCTGATGCTCCCTGGTCACGACGGTCAGCGCTGAGGCCCGCGGGCAGGCGTCACCGCCCCGGAAACGCGGAACGGCCCGGCTCCGTGGAGAGCCGGGCCGTCCGTCAGGCGGTTCAGATGCCGAGGCTGCCCTCGAAAGCGCCGCCTTCGAGGCGGTTCTTCACCGCGACGAGGAAGCGGGCCGCGTCGGCGCCGTCGACGATCCGGTGGTCGTACGACAGGGCGAGGTACACCGTGGAGCGGATCGCGATGGAGTCCGAGCCGTCGGCCGTGATCACGACCGGCTTCTTGGTGACGATGCCCGTGCCCAGGATCGCGACCTGCGGGAGGAACACCAGCGGAGTGTCGAACAGCGCGCCGCGCGAACCCGTGTTGGTCAGCGTGAACGTGCCGCCGGCGAGCTCGTCCGGCTTCAGGTGGTTGTCGCGGGTGCGCTGGGCGAGGTCCGCGATCTCACCGGCGAGGCCGGCGATGTCGAGGTCCGACGCGTTGCGGATGACCGGGGTCAGCAGGCCGCGCTCGGTGTCGACCGCGATCGAGATGTTCTCGTGGTCCGGGTAGACGATGCTGTCGCCGTCGACCGTGGCGTTGATGACCGGGTAGGCCTTCAGCGCCTCGGCGGCCGCGAGGGCGAAGAACGGCAGGAAGGAGAGCTTCGTGCCGGTCTTGGCGAGGAAGTCGCCCTTCACCTTGTCGCGGAGCGCAGCGACCTTGGTCACATCGACCTCGACCACCGTGGTGAGCTGCGCGGTCGACTGCATCGAGATGACGGCGCGCTCGGCGACGACCTTGCGGAGGCGCGACATCTGCTGCGTGGTGCCGCGGAGCGGGGAGACCTCGACCACGGGCGCGGCGGCGGCCGGAGCCGCGGAGGCCGGAGCGGCGGCCGCGAGGATGTCCTCCTTGCGGATGCGTCCGCCGACGCCGGTTCCGGTCACGTTCGCCAGGTCGACGCCGTGCTCGTTGGCGAGCTTGCGGACGATCGGGGTCACGTAGCCCGAGGTGCCGGCGTGCGCGCCGCCCGACGTGGCCGGAGCCTCGGCAGCGGGGGCCGGAGCGGGAGCGGCGGCCGGAGCCGGAACGGCGGCCGGAGCCGGGGCAGCGGCGGGAGCCGGGGCAGCGGCGGGAGCCGGGGCAGCGGCCGGAGCCGGGGCAGCGGCCGGAGCCGGAGCCTCCTGCGCGGGAGCGGCGGCAGGCGCTTCCTGAACGGGAGCGGCAGGAGCGGCCTCGGCAGCGGGGGCCGGAGCCTCCTGAGCCGGAGCGGCAGGCGCAGCCTCAGCCGCGGGAGCCGGAGCGGCTTCAGCCGGCGCGGCCTCTGCCTCCGGCGCAGCGGCCGGAGCCTCGCCCGCACCGGAGCCGTCGCCGATCGTCACGAGCGCAGTGCCCACCTCGACCGTCTCGTCCTCCTGCACCAGGATCGCCTCGATGACGCCCGCGACGGGCGAGGGGATCTCGGTGTCGACCTTGTCGGTCGAGACTTCGAGCAAGGGCTCGTCCACCTCGACACGGTCGCCAACGTTCTTCAGCCAGCGGGTGACCGTGCCTTCCGTGACACTCTCGCCGAGTGCCGGGAGGCTGACGGATTCGCTCATGAGCTTCTCTCCTTCAAAACCTGATCGTTCAGTAGCTTATTGCAGCCGCTCGCGCGGCGGACGCCTTAGAGGGTGTGCAGCGGCTTGCCCGCGAGGTACAGGAAGGCCTCGCCGAGCGACTCGTTCTGCGTCGGGTGCGCGTGGACGAACGGGGCGATGTCCTCCGGGTACGCCTCCCAGTTCACCGCGAGCTGCGCCTCGCCGATGAGCTCGCCCACACGAGCGCCGATCATGTGCACGCCGACGACCGGGCCGTCGTTGACGCGGACGACCTTGACGGTGCCGCTCGTGCCGATGATCTCGCTCTTGCCGTTGCCGGCCAGGCTGTAGTCGTAGCTCGTGATCGCGTCGGCGCCGTACTGCTCCGCCGCCTTGGCCTCGCTGAGGCCGATCGAGGCGACCTCGGGGTCGCAGTAGGTGACCTTCGGGATGTTGACGTCCGGGACGACGATCGGGTTCAGGCCCGCGATCTCCTCGGCCACGAAGATGCCCTGCTGGAAGCCGCGGTGCGCGAGCTGCAGGCCGGGGACGATGTCGCCGACGGCGTAGACGCCGGGGATGTTGGTCGCGAGGCGCTCGTCGGTGATGACGAAGCCGCGGTCGAGCGTGACGCCGACCTCGTCGTAGCCCATGCCCTGCGTGAGCGGGCCGCGGCCGACCGCGACGAGCAGCAGCTCGGCGTCGACGGTGCTGCCGTCCTCCAGCGAGACGACGACGCCGTCCTCGTTCTGGGTGACGCCGGAGAACCGGACGCCGAGGCGGTAGTCGATGCCGCGGCGGCGGAACGCGCGCTCCAGCGACTTGCTGATGGTCTCGTCCTCGTTGGGGACCAGGTGCGGGAGGGCCTCGATGATGGTGACCTCGGCGCCGAACGACTTCCACACGCTGGCGAACTCGACGCCGATGACGCCGCCGCCGAGGACCGCGACCTTCTTGGGGACGAAGTCGAGCTCGAGGGCCTGCTCGCTGGTGATCACGCGGCCGCCGATCTCAAGACCGGGGAGGCTGCGCGAGTAGGAGCCGGTGGCGAGGATGACGTTCTTGCCGGTGATGGTGTCGTCGCCGACCTGCACGGTCGTCGGGGACGTCAGCTTGCCCTCGCCCTCGATGACCGTGATGCCGCGGGCCTTCACCAGGCCCTGGAGGCCCTTGTACTTCTTGGCGATGATGCTCTGGCGGTACTCGGTGACACCGTTGATGTCGATGCCCTTGAGCTCGGTGACGATGCCGTACTTGGCCGACTCCCGCGAGTAGTCCGCGACCTCGGCCGCGTGCAGCAGCGCCTTGGTCGGGATACAGCCGCGGTGCAGGCAGGTGCCGCCGACCTTGTCCTTCTCGATCATGCCGACGGTGAAACCGAGCTCGGCCGCACGCAGCGCTGCTGCGTAGCCTCCACTCCCACCGCCGAGCACCACAATGTCAAAGTTCTGCTCAGACACCCAGCTACTCCTCGCGCATCAGGATTCGTGACACGATCCTGCCCCGAGGGATGGCTCGAGGCAGGCGTTGCATGGGCAGGATTTTCCTGCCCATACGACCCTACTACCTCTGGGAAAAGTCCTCGGCCAACCGGATGAGCGCACGTACGCTGACGGCGGACGGGCCCTTGCCGGTGAAGCCGTACGGAGCGGACGGGCCCTTGGCCGGTCCGGCGATGTCGAGGTGCGCCCACGGGATGCGCGGCGCGTCGTCCTCGTCTCCGGTGCGGCCGATGAACTCCTGCAGGAAGACGCCGGCGAGCAGCATCCCGCCCGCGGTCACCCCGGGGTTGGCGTTGGCGATGTCGGCGACGTCGGAGTTGATCGTGGCGCGCAGCTCGCTCGCGAGCGGCATCGGCCAGAGCAGCTCGCCGGAGGCCTTGGCGGCGGCGAGGACATCTCCCACCAGGTCGTCGGAGCCCATGACGGCGGCGTAGCGGGTGCCGAGCGCGACCATCGCGGCGCCGGTCAGGGTGGCGACGTCCACGATCGCGTCCGGGTGCTCCTCGCCCGCGACGACCAGGCCGTCCGCGAGCACGAGCCGGCCCTCGGCGTCGGTGTTGAGCACCTCCACGGTGCGGCCGCCGCGCATGCGCAGCACGTCGTTCGGGCGGATGGCCGAGCCGGACGGCATGTTCTCCGCCAGGCACAGCCACGCGGTCACGCGTACCGGCAGCGCGAGCTGCGCGGCGGCGATGGCGACGGCGAGCACGGTGGCCGCGCCGGTCATGTCGTACTTCATGCCGACCATGCCGGAGGCGGCTTCAGCGAGAGGCCGCCGGAGTCGAAGGTGATGCCCTTGCCGACCAGCGCGAGGTGCTTCGCCGCGTCCGCCGGCGCGTAGTCCACCTTCACCAGCCGCGGCGGCCGCACCGAGCCCTGGCCGACGCCGAGGATGCCGCCGAAGCCCTCGGACTCCAGCCGGCGCTCGTCCCACACCTCGACGGTGACGGGCAAGCCCTCCACGGCCTCCTCGACCCGCGAGGTGAACGACGCGGGGTAGAGGTCGATCGGGGAGTGTTGACGAGGTCCTTGACCAGCGCGGCGGCGCCGGACACCGCGAGGGCGCGCGCGACGAGGTCGTCGCCGGACTCCGACGCACCGACCACCTCGATGGTCCCGACCGGCGCCTTGACGCCCGCGCGGCTCGCGGAGCGGTACTCGGTGAAGGCGTATGCGCCGAGGGCCGCGCCCTCCAGCACCGCGCCGAGCCGGGAGTCGTCCTCGGCCGGGAGGTCGAGCGCGACGTGCTCGACGCCCGCGAGCTGGCGGATCGCGGTGCCCGCCGCGTAGCGCAGCGCGTCCTCGTCCACGGTCTCCGGGAGGCCGACGACGGCGAGGGCGGGACCGCCCGCAGTGCCGGGGAGCCGGACCAGCTCGTCCTTGCCCCCGCCGAAGCCGACCGCGGCGAGCTCGCCGTCCAGCCCGTCCCTGGCGTCCGCCAGCACGGTGACGCCGTCGGCGCCGGAGCGGGCCGCGATCACGAGGACGTCGGCGGAGGAGGAGGGAGCGGGCGTGAGGCTGAGGGCGGGAGGCGTCATGTCTCGACCCTAACCGCTCAGCGTCGCACGACGGCGGAGGCCGCATGTTCGCTGTGGGCGTGCTGCGAGCGGGGCCGTGCGCCGCGACCCGGCCGGGGGTGCGGCCTTAGAGTTGAACTATGCGAGACCCCGGCGAACTGTACGAGCTCAACCCGGCACTGGTGGTGCCGGAGGGCCTGCCGCTGATCGCGGGGCTCACCGGGTTCGCCGACGCCGGCTCCGGCGTCAGCCAGCTCGGCACCTATCTGCTCGGCACGCTCGACAGCGAGGTCGTCGCGACCTTCGACGCCGACATCCTGCTCGACTACCGCGCCCGCCGGCCGATCATCTACTTCGACCAGGACCACCTGGCCGACTACCAGCCGTCGACGCTGAAGCTGCACCTGGTCTACGACGAGCTGCGCCAGCCGTTCCTCCTGCTCTCCGGGTTCGAGCCCGACTTCCGCTGGGAGGCGTTCACGGAGGCCGTGCTCGGGCTGATCGAGCGCTACTCGGTCAAGAGCGTCACCTGGGTGCACTCCATCCCGATGCCCGTGCCGCACACCCGGCCCATCGGCGTGACGGTCAGCGGCAACCGCCGGGACCTCATCGAGGCGATGTCGATCTGGAAGCCGCAGACGCAGGTGCCCGGCAACGCCCTCCACCTTTTGGAGTACCGGCTGCAGCAGCTCTCGTACCCGATCGCCGGGTTCGTCCTGCTCATCCCGCACTACCTCGCCGACACCGAGTACCCCGCCGCGGCCATCGCCGGGCTGGAGAGCATCAGTGCGGCGACCGGCCTCATCTTCCCGACCGACCGCCTTCGTGAGGAGGACCGCGAGTTCGTCGCGAACATCGACGAGCAGGTCGCGGGCAACGCCGAGCTCGGCAAACTGGTCGGCACCCTGGAGGAGCGGCACGACACGTACATGGAGGACACCCAGCTGCGTTCGCCGCTGACCGACCGCGACGGCGAGCTGCCCAGCGCCGACGAGATCGCGGCCGAGCTGGAGAACTTCCTGGCGTTCCGCCGGCACGGCGACGACCGCCGCGGCGACGACGAGAACCCGCGCACCGACCGCTGAGCCGGCCTCCGCGACGATCTCGTCCCGTCGTCGGGCATAGGATCGTGGGGTGAATTCGCGTCGGTCCTGGGTCATCTTCGGGATCGGGGTCTTCGCCTACCTCGTGGCTGTGATGCAGCGCACGAGCATCGGCGTCGCGGGTGTCGCCGCGACCGAGCGCTTCCACGTCTCCGCCGCCGTGCTGTCGTCGATGGCCGTCGTCCAGCTCATCGTCTACGCGGCGATGCAGGTGCCGGTCGGCGTCCTGATCGATCGCGTCGGCTCGCGGGCGCTGATGATCGCGGGGACCGCCCTGATGGTCGTCGGGCAGGTGACGGTCGCGTTCGCGCCGACCATCGCGCTGGCGATCGTCGGCCGCATCCTGGTCGGCGCGGGCGACGCGACCGTGTTCACCTCGCTCATGCGGCTGGTGAACTCGTGGTTCCGCGGCCGGATCGTGCCGCAGCTCTCGCAGTGGATCGGCAATATCGGCCAGCTCGGCCAGGTACTGTCCGCCGTCCCGTTCGCGCTGCTCCTGCACGAGTCCGGCTGGACGACCGCGTTCCTCAGCGCCGCGTCGGTCTCGGTGGTCGCGCTCGTCGGGATCGTCGCCGCCATCCGGGATCGGCCGGTCGGGTCGAGCGAGGGCCCGCGCCCGGCGACCTGGCGCGAGTCGATCCGGCAGCTCCGGATCAGCCTCGCCCGGCCGGGGACGCAGCTCGGGTTCTGGTCGCACTTCACCACGCAGTCCTCCGGCACGGTGTTCAGCCTGATGTGGGGACTCCCGTTCATGGTGTTCGCACTCGGGATCGACCCGGCGGAGGCGAGCGGGCTGCTCATCGTGTCGGTGGTGGCGGGGCTGATCGCCGGCCCGATCCTCGGCCTGCTGACCGCGCGCTTCCCGCTGCGGCGCAGCAACCTGGTGCTCGCGATCGTCGGGATGATGGGGATCGTCTGGGCGCTCCTGCTGCTCTGGCCGGGGACGCCGCCGCTCTGGCTCCTGATCCTCGTGCTGGTGGCGATCGGCATCGGCGGCCCCGGCTCGCTGATCGGCTTCGACTTCGCGCGCACCTCCAACCCGCTGCACAGCCTGGGCTCCGCCAACGGCATCGTGAACGTCGGCGGCTTCCTGGCGAGCTTCGTGATGATGTTCCTCATCGGCGTCGCCCTGGACGCCCAGAACACCGCCCACACGGTCGCCGGCCTCTATGCCCTCGACTCCTTCCGCTGGGCCTTCGCCGTGCAGTACGTGATCGTCGGCCTCGGCGTCGTCTTCCTCGTCCGCGCCCGCCGGCGCACCCGCCGCCGCCTCGCGGAGGAGGAGGGAATAGAAGTGGGCCCCCTGTGGGTTGCACTTGTTGACGTTTGGCGGAGGCGAGATGGTCGGGGGCCTGGCGAGAACGTGCAATAATTGATATCTGGACCCGTTCATGTCCTGGGGTCGGAGCGCTCGATGGTGCCCGGCGCGACAGCCCAAGACTTGACATGGGTCTTAGTAATGTCCGCACGCGACCTCAGTCCGGGCGCACGGTCGGCTCACCACGGCCCTCCGCCCCGGTATGGATGCCCTTCGCTTGGATGAATGGCCTTCGCTTGTATGAAAGGTAGGCAGATGGCAACCCGTGCAGCAACCAAGGCCCGCGAGGCCGAGTCGGTCGAGGAGACCGAAGAGACCGCTGCGGCCAAGCCGGCAGCGAAGAAGACGACGGCCAAGGCGCCGGCGAAGAAGACCGCCACCAAGAAGGCCGCCACCAAGGCCAAGGGCGACGACGACGAGGAGCTCGACGAGGACGCCGAAGTCGAGATCGACGTGGACGACACCGCCGAGGTGGCCGACGACGCCGTCGACGCCGACGAGACCGAGGAGTCCGAGGGCGACGACGCCGAGGCGGACGACGCCGAGGGTCCGGCCCCAAGGGCGAGAGCGCGGCCGTGCAGGCCGCGGCCGACGCCCCGCTGCCGACCGACGCGCTCGTGCTGCGCGCCGTGGACGAGGACGACGACGTCCCCGTGTACTCCACGACGATCACCGGCGCGACGGCCGACCCGGTCAAGGACTACCTCAAGCAGATCGGCAAGGTCCCGCTGCTGAACGCCGCGGAGGAGGTCGAGCTCGCGATGCGCATCGAGGCCGGCCTGTTCGCGGAGGACAAGCTCGCGAACACCCCGAACATGCCCAAGGAGCTCGAGCGCGAGCTGCGCTGGGTCGCCCGCGACGGCCAGCGCGCCAAGAGCCACCTGCTCGGGGCCAACCTGCGCCTCGTGGTCAGCCTGGCCAAGCGCTACACCGGCCGCGGCATGCAGTTCCTGGACCTCATCCAGGAGGGCAACCTCGGTCTGATCCGCGCCGTCGAGAAGTTCGACTACACCAAGGGCTTCAAGTTCTCGACCTACGCCACCTGGTGGATCCGTCAGGCGATCACGCGCGCGATGGCCGACCAGGCCCGCACCATCCGCATCCCGGTGCACATGGTGGAGGTCATCAACAAGCTGGCCCGCGTCCAGCGGCAGATGCTGCAGGACCTCGGCCGCGAGCCCACCCCGGAAGAGCTCTCCAAGGAGCTCGACATGACCCCCGAGAAGGTCATCGAGGTGCAGAAGTACGGTCGCGAGCCCATCTCGCTCCACACCCCGCTGGGTGAGGACGGCGACAGTGAGTTCGGCGACCTGATCGAGGACACCGAGGCGGTCGTTCCGGCCGACGCGGTCGGCTTCACCATGCTGCAGAAGCAGCTGGAGAGCCTCCTCGACTCCCTGTCCGAGCGCGAGGCGGGCGTCATCCGCATGCGCTTCGGGCTGGGCGACGGCATGCCGAAGACGCTCGACCAGATCGGCGACACCTTCGGCGTGACGCGGGAGCGCATCCGGCAGATCGAGTCGAAGACGATGGCGAAGCTGCGCCACCCGTCCCGCTCGCAGTCGCTGCGCGACTACCTCGAGTAAACGGTGCGCTATCGACTGGCGGTCATCGCCGGCCGCCTCGCCCGCTGGCTGTTGCGCCTGCGGGGAGGCGGCTCCGCGGTGCCGGGGCGGGTCGCGCTCGCGATCGCGCCGAAGTTCCTCGAACGTGCTGTCAGCCGCCTCCCGCTCGGCGTCGTCTTCGTCTCCGGCTCGAACGGCAAGTCGACGACCACGAACATGCTCACCGCGATCCTGCGCGAGCACGGGCTGAACGTCTTCACGAACCCGTCCGGCGGCAACCTGCCCCAGGGGATCGCCTCCGCGCTGCTGGCGGACGTGCCGCTCGACGGCTATGTCCGCGGCGACGTCGGCGTGATCGAGGTGGACGAGGCGTACGGCGTGGACCTCGCGACGGTTCTGAAGCCGCGCGGCTCGCTGCTCCTCAACGTGCAGATCGACCAGCTCAACCGCTTCTTCGAGCCGACCCGTGTGATCGGGATGCTCCGCACCATCGCGGAGCGGTCGGCCGAGTTCGTCGTGGTGAACGCCGACGACGACAGCCTCGCGCGCGTCGGCGCCGAGCTCGCGGCCGCGGGCCGCGACGTGACGACCTTCGCGGTGGCCCCGGCCATCATCGAGTCGTCGCCGAACGGCCTCGCCAACGTGGCGGACCTCTCCGGCGTCGCGGCCGGCGCCCTCCCGGTGCCTGCCGTGTTCGTCAGCAAGCTGGAGACGCAGAGCGCGCAGCTCACGATGGGGGGCGAGTCCATCCGGATCGGCCTGCCGGCCCGCGGCCTCCACTACGCGGTGGACGCCGCCGGCGCGACCGTGATGGCCCGGCGGGTGCTGGGCGACCGCTTCCAGTCGGAGGCCGTCGTCGCGGCGATGAGCTCGCTGCGCACGGTCTACGGCCGCGGCGAGACCCTGAAGGTCGGCGACGAGGACATCGAGATCATCATGATGAAGAACCCGCCGAGTCTCCAGCTCAACCTCGACTACCTGAGCCACAGCCCGGAGCAGGTCTTCGTCGCGGTGGACGAGGGCACGCCCGACCCGTCCTGGGTCTACGACATCGACCTCTCCAAGCTGGAGCACGTGGACATCGTCTCCGGCACGAAGGCCTGGCAGTTCGCCACCCGGTTCGCCTACGCGGGCATCGAGGTCGACCAGGTCATGCCGGAGCTGCGGCCCGCGCTGCAGGCGTTCCTCGCGCTGCCGAAGCCGTCGCGCGGCACCAAGACGATGATCGTCAACTACGAGCAGATGATGGCGATCCGCAAGCAGCTCGGCTTCCTCGACCTGGAAGGCGGCGAGAAGTGACCGTCCTCCGCATCCTGCACCTCTACCCGCGCGAGCTCGGGATCAACGGCGACGCCGGCAACGTGCTCGCCCTGGCCGAGCGCGCGCGCTGGCGCGGCGTGGACGTCGACATCGTGTCGCACGCGCCCGGCGCGGAACTGCCGGCCAGCGCCGACATCGTGCACATCGGGTCCGGCCCGCTGTCGTCGCAGCGCGCCGTGGCCGGCGACGTGGCCCGGATCGCGCCGCGGCTGCGGCAGTGGCGCGACGCGGGAGTGCCGATCCTCGCGATCGCCGGCGGCTGGCAGCTCCTCGGCGACGAGATCGTGACGCCGGACGGCGAGACGCTGGCCGGGGCCTCGGTGTTCCCGACCCGCGCTGTGCTGGGGCCGCGGCGCCATGTCGCGGAGGTCGTCGTGCGGATGCCCGACGGCGTCAGCCTCGCGGGCTTCGAGAACCACTCGGCCACCACGACGCTCAGCGCGGACGCGACGGGCGCGGTGCCCCTCGGCGAGGTGGTGAGCGGCTTCGGGAACGGCGACAAGACGGAGGGCGTCGTGGTCGGGAACGCGATCGGCACGCACCTGCACGGACCGGCCCTCCCGATGAACCCGGTGCTGGCCGACCGGATGCTGCAGACCGCGCTGCGCGGGGAGCTGCCGCCGGTGGCGCAGACCGAGCGCGTGGACCGGTACGCCGCGAACGCGCGGCGTGCGATCGCGTCGCGCCTCGGCGTCGCGCTCTGACGCTCTAGTTCTCGTACACGCGGGGGACGCGCACGGCGACCCCGGTGACCATCTCGTCCGCGATGGTCTCGGCCCAGTCCGCATACGTCTCCGCGGTGACCGTGCCGTTCCGGCCGGACCCGAAGAGGACCGCGGTGTCGCCGACCGCGACGCGCGCGGATCCGGCGTCCACGAGCATGGTGTCCACATCCACCGCGATCACGCGGCACCGCTGCCCGGCGAGGAGGACCGACGTCTTGGCGATGCCCAGTACGGGCACGCCGTCGCCGAACCCGATCCCGAGCCGGACGTGCGTGGTGCCGCCGACGTGCACCTCCACGACGGGAGCCTCCAGCCGCATCACGGGCTCCAGTCCGAGCTCGGCGCCGGTGGTGTCGTCGAACGGGGAGAAGCCGTAGGCGGCGATGCCGAAGCGGACCAGGTCGAAGCGGGCTTCCGGCATCCGGATGCCCGCCGAGCTCGCCGCGAGGTGCAGGATCTCGAACCGGGCGCCGCGCTCCTCGGCCTCGGTGACGGCGCTGCGGAACTCCGCCAGTGAGGCCTCGTCGTCGGCGATGGAGGCGTCGGCCAGATGCGACCAGGCCGCGCGGATGCGGACGACGCCCTGCCGCTCCAGCTCCAGGGCGGCGTCGATCAGGTGCGGCCACTGCTCGCGGGTGGCGCCGTTGCGGCTGAGGCCGGTGTCGACCTTGAGGTGCACGACGGCCGGACGGTCGGCGCCGGCGGCCGCGATGGCGTCCAGCTGCCAGACCGCCGAGATGCCGAGCTCGATGTCGGCCTCGATCGCGGCGCGCCAGTCGGTGTCGTCGCCGTGCAGCCAGGCCAGCAGCGGGACGGTGATGCCCGCGGCGCGCAGGACGAGTCCCGCGGGGACCTCCAGCACGGCGAGCGACGTCGCGCCCGCCTCCAGCCCGGCCTCCGCGATCGGCAGCAGACCGTGACCATAGGCGTCGGCTTTGACCGCGAGCATGGTCTCGGCGGGGGCGATCAGTGCGGTGAGGTGCGCGACGTTCCGGCGCAGCGCGGCCAGGTCGATGATCGCGCGGGGGAGCGGCTCCGCGATCGCGTCCACGATGGTCACTGGTCCGCCTTCCTGGTCCAGTGGCCGTACATCCGCTCGATGCGGCGGCCCAGCCTGCTGGTGATGACCGGAGCGGCGACGCCGAGCGCGGCCTCCCAGTCGAGTGCGGACGGCTCGCCGCGGGACGGGTCGCCGAACAGGACCACGTCGTCGCCCGGCTGTGCTTCGGCGTCGCCGATGTCGACGACGAACTGGTCCATCGCGATGCGCCCGGTGATCCGGCCGGTGGTCTCGCCGACCAGCACGGGGGCCTTGTTGGAGGCGACGCGCAGGATGCCGTCGGCGTACCCGAGCGCGACCAGCACGAGCGTGCTGGGGCGGTCGGTGCGGTAGGTGTAGCCGTAGGAGACGCCGCGGTCGGCGCCGACGCGCTTCACCGCGATGATCTCGCCGGTGAGGCGCAGTGCGGGGGCGACGCCGGGAGCGTCGGTGAGCCCGAGCACCTCGGGCCCGAGCAGGTGGGCTGGGCCGCTGGCGTGCCGGCCGGCCGGGAAGCCGACGGTCACCGGCAGGGGGATGCCCGCGTCCGCGATGGCCGCGGCGTCCTCGACCCGGGAGACGAGAAGACCGCCGACCTCCGCGTCGGTCAGCGCCCGGGCGACGGGGATGAGCCCGTGCCCGTACGCGTCCGCGCGGAGATCGGCGGTGCAGTCGGGGAGCGACGCGGTGGCCGCCGTGGTGGCGTTCGAGCGGATGACATCGAGGTCGACGAATGCGCGCCTGCGCACGCCGGTGGCTCCTGCCATCGCTCGATCAGCCGTTCGCGTGAGTCGCGGGGACCCTAGGCGCGCTGCTCTTCGAAGAGTCGAGCCGTCTCGTCGTGCCAGCTGTGCGCGATCTGCGAGAGCTTCTCCTGGTGCTTCTTGCCGTGGTGGGCGCAGAAGAGGAGTTCGCCGTTGTTGACCACGACGCGGATGTACGCCTGAGCGCCACAGCTGTCGCAGCGATCCGCGGCCGTGAGTTGCGGCCCCGACTCGAGCTCGTCAACCGCACCGTTCTCCGAGGTGATAGTAGACATGTGATGCTCCTTTCCGTCGCAACCGGTGAACTCGGTACGTCTATAGAACCACGTAATCCCTGTGACGAGGCTCGTATCGGCTGCTATTTCGCTCAACGCGTAGCCTCGGGGCCCGTGGGTGTCGGGGCCGGGATCGCCCGCAGCAACACGTAACCTGGAGGATGCACGGCGTGCGGACTCGCGCGCCGACCCGGAACGACTGCACGGAACACAAGGAGCGCTCGTGGCGAGCTCGGACTATTCGGCGAGGCACCTCTCGGTGCTGGAGGGCCTGGAGGCCGTCCGCAAGCGCCCTGGCATGTACATCGGCTCCACCGACTCGCGCGGCCTCATGCACTGCCTGTGGGAGATCATCGACAACTCCGTGGACGAGGCGCTCGCCGGGCATGGCAGCGCGATCGAGGTCATCCTGCACCCGGACGACAGCGTGGAGGTGCGCGACACCGCGCGCGGCATCCCGGTCGACGTCGAGCCCAAGACCGGGCTGACCGGCGTGGAGGTCGTGTTCACCAAGCTGCACGCCGGCGGCAAGTTCGGCACCGGGTCCTATGCGGCGTCCGGCGGACTGCACGGCGTCGGCGCCTCGGTCGTCAACGCGCTCTCCGAACGGCTCGACGTGGAGGTCGACCGCGACGGCAAGACCTGGGCGATGTCCTTCCACCGCGGCGAGCCGGGCGTGTTCGACGACGGCAAGGCCGCGCCGAGCCCCGACGCGAAATTCTCCCCGTTCGTGAGCGGCAGCGAGCTGCGGGTCGCGGGCAAGGTCGCCAAGGGCGTGACCGGCACCCGCATCCGGTACTGGGCGGACCGGCAGGTGTTCACCGCGGGCGCCGACTTCTCGGTGGAGGACCTGGTGGGTCGCGCCCGGCAGACGGCGTTCCTCATCCCGGGCCTCGCGATCACCATCGACGACCAGCGCTCGGCCGAGGGCGAGCGGACCACGTTCAGCTACGACGGCGGCATCTCGGAGTTCGTGGACTTCCTGTCGCCGGACAGCCCGATCACCGAGACCTGGCGGCTCACCGGCGAGGGCCACTTCACCGAGACGGTGCCGGTGCTCTCCGACGGCGGCGCGATGGTGCCGACCGAGCTCAAGCGCGAGTGCCAGGTGGACATCGCGCTGCGCTGGGGGACCGGGTACGACACGGTGATGCGCTCGTTCGTCAACATCATCGCCACGCCGAAGGGCGGCAGCCACCAGACCGGCTTCGACCAGGGGCTGCTCAAGTTCCTGCGCCAGCAGGTGGAGCTGAACGCCCGCCGGCTGAAGGCGGGCACGGACAAGCTGGAGAAGGACGACGTGATGGCCGGGCTCACGGCCGTGCTGACCGTGCGCCTCCCCGAGCCGCAGTTCGAGGGCCAGACCAAGGAGGTCCTCGGCACGCCCGCGGTGCGCGCGATCGTGGCCAACGTCGTCCAGAAGGCCCTCGCCGAGCGCTTCGCCTCCACCAAGCGCGACGACAAGACCCAGTCCGCGCTGGTGCTCGACAAGGTCGTCGCGGAGATGAAGTCCCGCATCTCGGCCCGCGCCCACAAGGAGACGCAGCGGCGCAAGAATGCGCTGGAGACGTCCTCCCTGCCGGCGAAGCTGGTGGACTGCCGGTCGAGCGACGTGGCGAACAGCGAGCTGTTCATCGTGGAGGGCGACTCGGCGCTCGGCACCGCGCGGCGTGCCCGCGACAGCGAGTACCAGGCGCTGCTGCCGATCCGCGGCAAGATCCTCAACGTGCAGAAGGCGTCGGTCTCCGACATGCTCTCCAACGCGGAGTGCGCGGCCATCATCCAGGTGATCGGCGCAGGCTCCGGACGCTCGTTCGAGCTCGGCTCGGCGCGCTACGGCAAGGTCATCATCATGTCGGACGCGGATGTCGACGGCGCCCACATCCGGACCCTGCTGCTGACGCTGTTCTTCCGCTACATGCGTCCGATGATCGAGGAGGGCCGGGTGTTCGCCGCCGTGCCCCCGCTGCACCGCGTGGTCGCGATCAACCCCGGCTCGAAGCCGAACGAGACGATCTACACCTACTCGGAGGCTGAGCTGCAGGCCGTGCTCGCGGACCTCAAGAAGCGCGGCCGGAAGTACCAGGAGCCCATCCAGCGTTACAAGGGCCTCGGCGAGATGGACGCGGACCAGCTCGCGACCACGACGATGGACCGCTCCCACCGCACGCTGCGTCGCGTGCGCGTCTCGGACGCCGAGGCGGCGAACCGCGTGTTCGAGCTGCTGATGGGGAACGACGTGGCCCCACGCAAGGAGTTCATCATCGCCGGCGCCGACGACCTCTCCCGGGCCCGCATCGACGCTTAGCCGGCAACGCTCAGCGGGGACGCAACACGCCGTTTCGAAGTCGTCGAAACGGCGTGTTGCGTCCCCGCTGAGGCGGGGTCAGGCCAGGCGGCGGCCGAGGGAGGTGACGACCATGTCGAGGGGGGTGCCGGAGCCGTCGCGGCGGGCGCCGCCCTCGGGGAGGACGCGGGCGCTGCCGTCGGGGCCGACGGCCAGGGCGGGGGCCGCGCCGACCCAGGCGAGCGCCAGCTCGGTCTCGCCCTTGAGGAAGCGCTGCGACCGAACGCCGCCCGTCGCGCGGCCCTTGGCGGGGAACTCGGCGAAGTCGCTCACCTTGCCGCTGCCGGGGTCGGCGCCGGGGAGGGTCTGGTCGCTGACGGCGATGGTGACGACCACGGCGTCGGAGCGCTCCGCGGCCTCCACCGCGCCGAAGAACACCACCCGGGCGTCGCCGGCCAGGTTGATGCCGGCCATCCCGCCTGCCGCGCGGCCCTGCGGGCGCACCGAGCCGGCGGAGAAGCGCAGCAGCTGGGAGTCGCTGGAGACGAAGACCAGCTCGGCATCGTCGGCGCACTGCACGGCGCCGACGACCGCGTCGCCGGCCTTCAGCGCGATGACCTCGAACTCGGGCTTGTTGGCCCAGTCGCCCGGCGTCACCCGCTTGACGACGCCCTGGCGTGTGCCGAGCGCGATGGCCTGCGGAGAAGTCAGGGACACCAGCGCCAGCACCCGCTCCTTGCGGTCGGCGAGCGCGAGGTAGTCGCCCACCTTCACGCCCGCGCCGAGCTGCACCGAGTTGAGCGGGGCGGCCGGGAGGTCGACGGGGGAGAACCGGATGAGGCGGCCGCGGTCGGTGACGGCGCCGATCTCGCTGCGGCTCGTGGTGTCGAGTCGCGACAGGATGGCGTCGTGCTTGCTGCGGCGGGCGGGCGGCTGGATGCGGTCCAGGCCCTCGCCCTCCCCGGCGCCCGCGTCGACGCGCAGGATGCGGCCGGTGGTCGACAGGTAGACGCGGCAGGGGGTGTCGGCGACCTCCAGCTGCATCGTCATCGCCTTGCTGCGCGAACCGGCGCCGGCGATGGACGGCTTGGCCTCGGTGAGCAGCGTGCGGCGCGGGGTGCCGAACTTCAGCGCGACCTGCTCCAGTTCGTCGGAGACCAGAGCGTCGATGCGTGCGCGGCTGCCGAGGATCTCCTCCAGCTCGGCGATCTCCGCCCGGAGCTGGTCGCGCTCGGTCTCCAGCTCGATGCGGGAGAACTTCGTCAGCCGGCGCAGCCGCAGCTCCAGGATGTAGTCGGCCTGAAGTGTGCTGAGGTCGAACACCTGCTGCAGCCGCGTGCGCGCCTGGTCGGTGTCGTCGGAGGTGCGGATGACCTGGATGACCTCGTCGATGTCGAGGATCGCGACGAGCAGGCCCTCGACCAGGTGCAGGCGCTCCTTGCGGCGGGCGAGGCGGAACTCCGAGCGGCGGGTGACGACGCTGATCCGGTGGTCGATGTAGACCCGCAGCAGCTCGCGCAGCCCGAGGGTCTGCGGGCCGCCCGCGACGAGGGCGACGTTGTTGATCGAGAAGCCCTCCTCCAGCGGCGTGTGCCGGTAGAGCTGCTCCAGCACCGCCTCCGGGCTGAACCCGGTCTTGATGCCGATGACGAGCCGGAGGCCGTGCTGGCGGTCGGAGAGGTCGGTGACGTCGGAGATGCCGTTCAGCTTCTTCGCGTTGACGCCGTCCTTGATCTTCTCGATCACGCGCTCCGGGCCGACCCCGTAGGGGAGCTCGGTGACGACGAGGCCGCTCTTGCGCGCGGTGATCGCCTCGACGCCCACCTTGGCGCGCATCTTGAAGCTGCCGCGCCCGGTCGCGTACGCGTCGCGCACGCCGGAGAGGCCGGCGATGGTGCCGCCGCTCGGGAGGTCGGGGCCGGGGACGTAGTCCATCAGCTCGTCGAGGGTGGCGTCCGGGTTGGCCAGGAGGTGGCGGGCGGCGCCGACGACCTCCACCAGGTTGTGCGGGGCCATGTTGGTGGCCATGCCGACCGCGATGCCGCTGGCGCCGTTGACCAGGAGGTTCGGGAACGCCGCGGGCAGCACGTCGGGCTGCAGGAGCTGGTTGTCGTAGTTGGGGACGAAGTCCACGACGTCCTCGTCCAGGTCCTCGGTGAGGGCGAGCGCGGCGGCGGCGAGGCGCGCCTCGGTGTAGCGGGCCGCGGCCGGGCCGTCGTCCAGCGAGCCGAAGTTGCCGTGGCCGTCGACCAGGGGGACGCGCAGGGTGAAGTCCTGGGCCATGCGCACGAGCGCGTCGTAGATGGCGCTGTCGCCGTGCGGGTGCAGCTTTCCCATCACCTCGCCGGTGACGCGGGCCGACTTGACGTGGCCGCGGTCCGGGCGCAGGCCCATCTCGGTCATCATGTAGAGGATGCGCCGCTGCACGGGCTTCAGGCCGTCGCGCGCGTCGGGGAGCGCCCGGGAGTAGATGACGGAGTACGCGTACTCCAGGAACGAGCCCTGCATCTCGGTCGTGACGTCGACGTCTTCGATGCGTTCGGTCGTCGGGGCCTGGTCGTCTGCTGGTGTCATTCGTGCATTCGGTGGTGGGGCGGCAGGAGACGCGGGTTCGACGGCTCCCGTCCGTCCAGCTGTGACAGACTGGGCCGGATGCCCCCCATGCTACCGGCCGCGTTCTCCACCCGAGCGAGCCTCGCCACGGTAATGCCGAGTTCCCTCGGGGCGCTGCGTGGGGAGGGCAACGACCTCGGGCTCCCTCCGTTGCAGCACGTGGTCGTCGTCGTGGTCGACGGCCTCGGCGCCGCGGCGCTGCGGGCGCGCGAGGGGCACGGCAGGACCCTGGCCTCCCGGCTCGGCAAGACGACCACGATCGACGCCGGGTTCCCGACCACGACGGCCGCCGCGCTGGCGACGCTGACCACCGGCACGACGCCGGGGGAGCACGGACTGGTCGGCTATCGCGTCCGTGACGACGCGGGCCGGCTGACCAACCAGCTCAACGGCTGGGACGACCGGATGGACCCGGCCACCTGGCAGCGCGCTGAGACGGTCTTCGAGCGGGCCGCTGCCGACGGCGTCGCCTCGTTCGCGCTCGGCGTGCCCGCGTACGCGGACTCCGGCTTCACCCACGCCGTCCTGCGCGGGGCGGAGTTCATCGGCGGCCGCACGATGGCCGACCGCTTCGACGCCGCGCGGGAGGTGCTCCGCACGCCCGGGCCCGCGCTCACCTATCTCTACGTCGCCGAGCTCGACCAGGTCGCCCACGCGCGCGGCTGGGAGTCCCCGCGCTGGACGGCTGAGCTGGAGACCCTGGACGCGCTGGTCGCCGGGCTCGCGGCCTCCCTCGGTCCCGGCCAGGGCGTGCTGGTCACCGCGGATCACGGCATCGTCGACATCCCCGAGAGCGGGCACGTGCTCTACGACACCGCCCCGGAGCTGCTGGAGGGCGTCGCGGAGGTCGCGGGCGAGCCGCGGCTGCTGCACCTCTATACAGAGGACGGCGCGAGCGCGGACGACGTGGCTGCACGCTGGCGGGAGGTGGAGGGCGGCCGCTCCTGGGTCGCGACCCGCGCCGAGGCGATCGAGGCCGGCTGGTTCGGCCCGTCCGTCGCGCCGGAGGTCGCCCCGCGGATCGGCGACGTGCTCGTGGCCGCCCGGAAGCGCATCGCCTACTACGACTCCCGCGACCCGCAGCGCACCGGGCGCAGCATGATCGGCCAGCATGGCTCGCTCACGGTCGAGGAGACGCGGGTGCCGCTGCTGCGGTTCGGCGCGGCGGGCTAGGCCTCAGGCGGCGCTCAGGCCAGGTCGTCGTCCGTGCGTGCGCCGAAGACGATCTCGTCCCAGCTCGGCATCGCGGCGCGTCCCTTGCGGCGTCCCGGCGCGACCGGCGTCTGCTCCTGTGTGGCGGACAGCGGCGCGGGCGGGGGAGGCGTCGGGGCGCCGGAGGCGGGCGACGCGGGCGGCGGGCCGAACTCCTCGATCACGGTGATCGACTCCTCGATGACCCGGAACGGCGTGATCGGGTCGAGGAGCGTCGGCTGCTCGACCTGCTCGTGGCGGCCGCTCCGATCGCCGCGGTCGTTCTGCGGGGCCGGCTCGTCGTAGCCGGCGGCCTCGCGCTCTCCGCGGCGGCGGCGCAGCGCCTCCAGGAGGTCGGCGGTCTGGTGCAGGTCGCGCGGCGTCTCGTCCGCGCGCTTGATGGCCGAGATCGCGATCGAGTTGCTGGCACGGCCGGGAGCGTGCGGCTCCAGCGGCTCGAGCGGCTGGGTGACCTCCGGGCCGAGCAGGTCGACACCCGGGGCCGGGAAGGTGAAGGCGCCGCTGTCGAAGCGGGAGCTGTCCGGCTCGCCCTCGTTCGGGAGGACGGCGCGCAGGCGCGGGATGAGGGCGCCGCCGCGCAGCTCGCCGGCCTGGGAGAGCGTGGTCGCCTCCGAGTTGAGCGGTGCGAGCGCGTGCTTGCGCAGGTCGTAGCTCCAGCGGGCGTCGTGGTCGATCTCGTCGGCCGTGAACTCGAGCTTCACGATCCAGCCGGTCTCGACGTCCTTCCAGCTCGCCCAGCGCTCGCCGGCCACGCCGAGCGAGGCGAGGCGGTCGCGGATGACCGAGCCGAACGTGTCGGGCTCGCCCAGCGGGTCGACTTCGGCGGCGGTGCGGACCGGCACGCTGAGGGCGCTCGCGACGACGTGCTCGCGCTCGGCCACGATCGGGCCCTCGAAGCGCTGGACGTAGTCCAGGGGCGCTCCCGTGACGGCGGCGACGTCGTCGGCGGACATCCCGGAGCGGATGTGCGCCTGGATCTCGCGGGGTGACAGTTTGGGGACCTCGGCGGACGCCTGTTGCCGCACCTGCCGGATCTTCGACTGCAGCGTGTCGTCGACGGCGATGCGGAAGCGTTCACCGTCGTCGCCGACGGCGACGATCGCACCGTTCTCGACCCCGATGACCTTCAAATCCTGCATTGTGATGCCTTCCGAGCTCGCGTTCGTTCCGGCCCAGAATGCCACGGGAATGGGGGACTTCCGGGGAATACCGCGGGCGTGCCGGAAGTTGAACACCGAGCAAACGCTGAGAGGCTCCTGCGCGGTTTTGCTATTCGCAGGCGATTGATGCAAACTATGGCCGCCGATTGCGAGAATCGGCCGTTACGACGAGAAGTGGATGGGCATGGCAACGGATTACGACGCACCGCGGAAGACCGAGGACGACTCCGAGTCGATCGAGGCCCTCAAGGAGCGAGTTCCGGACAAGATGTCTGGTGTCGTCGACGTCGAGGACGCCGACAACCCGGGCGGCTACGAGCTCCCCGGTGCCGACCTGTCGGACCTCGACCTCGACGTCGTGGTGCTGCCTCCCCAGGCGGACGAGTTCACCTGCGTGAGCTGCTTCCTGGTGAAGCACCGCTCGCAGATCGACCACGAGACGAAGCTCGGACCGATCTGCATGGAGTGCGCCGCGTAAGCAGCGCACCGCATCGCCACGACGCCGACCTGCCCCGAGAGGGGCTAGAGAGGACGTCGGGCCTCATCGAGAACCCGGACCAGCTGGTCCGGGTTTCTTGTTGAGATCAGCCAGTAGGGCGCCGGGTCGTCCACATCCAGCACGGGCACCTTCACGACCGGCTTGATCCAGCCGCGGATGAGCAGCCAGGCGCGGGCGTCGAGCCGCTGCCCGCGCTCCATCGTGGCCTCCTCGCCGGTGAACGCCAGCGGCTCCCCGATGAACTCCAGCGGGATCTTCGCGTTCCCTGCGGTCAGCTCGGCCGCGGTGACCCGGATCACGGGGGCGGTGGCGAGCAGCGCGATCACGATCGCGGCGTAGAAGACGATCGCCAGCACGACGCCGACGGCGAAGTTGATCGGGGCGAAGACGAGCATCACGGCAGGCACGACGAGGATGGTGGAGACGAAGAGCCAGGGGTCGCCCAGAGCCGTTCTCGGTAGAGGTCCATAGGACTATTCGATCATCCTTCGTGCACTACCCTCGACACGTGACAGAAACCGTGGACGTCCCGATCGTCGCCGACCGTGTTCCCGTGTACGCCCACCCCGGCGACGCCGGCGCCGACCTGTGCGCGGCGGAGCCCGTGACGCTCGCCCCGGGGGAGCGGCACACCGTCCCGACCGGGGTCTCGATCGCGCTGCCGGAGGGCTACCTCGGCTTCGTCGTGCCGCGCAGCGGCCTGGCCATGCGGCACGGCATCACCATCGTCAACGCGCCCGGCACCGTGGACGCGGGCTACCGCGGCGAGATCAAGGTGACCGTCCTGAACACGGACAGGTCGATGCCGTACGATATCGCCGTCGGCGACAGGATCGCGCAGTTGATCGTCATGCCGGTCGCGCAGGCCCGGTTCATCCCCGTCGACGCCCTCCCGGACAGCCACCGCGGCACCGCGGGCTTCGGCTCGTCCGGCTACACCGTCACGCAGGCAGGAGAACACGCTTGACCGACAGCATCGACACCCCCGGCGAGGCCGAGCCACAGGACGTGGACAAGTCCGCACCGGAGGATCGGGAGACGGAAGGTCCCCTCGACGACAGCGAGGCGAACCCGGTCCGTCCCTACGTCGACCTCGGCGGCGTCAAGATCCTTCCGCGCGAGGGCCTCCACCTCCGGCTGGAGGTCGAGGAGGAGTCGCAGCGCGTCGTCGCGGTGGGCCTCGACTACGCCAACTCGACACTGCAGGTGCAGCCGTTCGCCGCTCCCCGCTCCACCGGCCTGTGGAACGAGATCCGCGGCCAGATCGCCGAACAGGTGCAGCGCCAGGGCGGCCGCGTGAGCGAGCGCGACGGCGTCTTCGGCCCGGAGCTGGTGGCCGAGATCCCCGTCGCCCCGCCGCAGGGCGCGCCCGGCGAGACCCGCGTCGCGCGCTTCGTCGGCGTCGACGGGCCGCGCTGGTTCCTGCGCGGCGTGATCGCCGGCGACGCGGCCGTGAAGCCGGAGGCCGCGGCCCTGGTGGAGGACCTCTTCCGCAGCATCGTCGTCGTGCGCGGCAACACCCCGATGCCGCCGCGGGACCTCATCCCGCTGCGGATGCCCTCGGCTCCGGCCGCCGGCGACGGCGGATACAGCTCGCTGTGAGCGGTGGCCGTGACGTGACCGACCAGCACCACGAGCCCGAGCGGGCGGAGCCCGGCGACGAGGAGCGCGACCCGGTCGCCTCCACGCTCGGCGAGTCCCTGGCGAAGGCCGCGCGGAGCTCGGGCATGGGTCAGCTCGTCGACGGCGAGACGCCGACCGGCACCGCTCTGATGGCGGCCCTCGGCGGCGTGCGCGGGCTGCTGGAGACCATCCTCCCGGGCCTGGTCTTCCTGATCGTCTTCACGTTCACGCAGAACGTCCCGCTGTCGATCGGCATCTCGGTCGCGGTGGCCGTCGTGTTCACCGTGGTGCGCATCGTCGGCAAGACACCCGTCACGCAGGCACTTGCCGGCTTGATCGGTGTCGGCCTCTCGGCCATCTTCGCGCTCATCACCGGGCGTGGCGAGGACAACTTCATCCTCGGGATCTGGACGAACGCCGCCTACGCCGCCGCCCTCCTGATCTCGATCCTGGTGCGCTGGCCGCTGATCGGCCTCGCCGCCGGCTACCTGATGGGCGACGGACTCGCCTGGCGCTCGGTGAAGTCGAAGTTCCGCGTGATGCAGGCCCTGACGTTCCTCTGGTTCCTGCTCTTCGCCGCTCGGCTGCTCGTGCAGGTGCCGCTCTACCTGGCGCACACCGACGCGGCCACCAGCGCGCTCGCCCTCACCAAGCTGCTGATGGGCGTGCCCCTCTACGCTCCGCTGCTGCTGATCACCTGGTTCGTGGTGAAGGGGCAGTTCCCGCAGAAGCCGCAGTCGCAGAAGCCGCAAGGCGACAGCGCCGGTTAGGCGCAGGACCGTCCAGGAGGGGGAAGGATGCTCGACGCGCAGACCAGGGAAGGCCTGAGCGCCGCGCAGGTGGCGGAGCGCCGGGCGGACGGCCGCGTCAACCTCCAGCGCCAGCCGGGGTCGCGCTCGATCTCCGACATCCTGCGCGAGAACATCTTCACGCTGTTCAACGGCATCCTCACCGGCTGCTTCATCGCCGTGCTGCTGCTCGGCGACCTGCGGGACGGCTTCTTCTACGGGGTCGTCGTCGTCAACGCCCTGATCGGCATCGTGCAGGAGGTGCGGGCCAAGCGCGTGCTCGACCGCGCGGCGCTGCTGGCGGCGCCGGAGAGCCGGGTCCGCCGGGACGGCGCGGTCGTCGCGATCGCGCTGGAGGACGTGGTCCTCGACGACCTCCTGGTGCTGCGCCCGGGCGACCAGATCCCGGCCGACGCGGTGGTGGCCGAGAGCACCGGGCTCTCGCTGGACGAGTCACTGCTGACGGGGAGTCCGACCCGGTCTTCAAGGACGAGGGCGCTCAGCTGCTCTCCGGCTCGCACGTCGCCACCGGTACGGGCTACGCGATCGTCACGGCGGTGGGCGCCGACTCCTACGCGAGCAAGCTGACCAGCGAGATCCGCCGGCACTCGCTCGTGCACTCCGAGCTGCGCGACGCGACCAACCGCATCCTCGTCTACCTGTCCTGGATCCTCGGCCCGATCATCCTGGTGACGATCATCGGCCGCGTGCTCGCGTACGGCGGGTTCAACGAGCTGTTCACCGACTCGCGCTGGCGGCGCGCGCTGCTCGACGCGGTGGCGGCGGTGGTCGGGATGATCCCCGAGGGCCTGGTGCTGCTGACCAGCCTCGCGTTCGGCGTCGCCGCCATCCAGCTCGCCGCGCGCAAGGTCCTCGTGCAGGAGCTCGCGGCCGTGGAGGTGCTGGCGCGCGTCGACGTGCTCTGCCTCGACAAGACCGGGACGCTCACCAGCGGCGAGCTGGTGCTGGAGGGCACGGAGCCGATCGGGGAGGTCCCCACCGAGCTGGCGGAGATCGCGCTCGCCGCGTTCGGGGCCGACGAGACCGGGAACGCGACCTCCGGCATCCTGTCGACCGGCTTCCGGAGCGATCGGTTCCGCGTCGAGCGGCGCATCCCCTTCAGCTCGGCCACCAAGTACAGCGGGCTGGTCATGCGCGTGGCGGACGAGGAGACGGCGTGGGTGCTCGGCGCTCCCGAGCGCGTGCTCGCCGGGCACGAGGAGGCGCTGCGGCGGGCGACGTCCATCGCGTCGACCGGGCGCAGGACGCTGGCGCTGGCTCAGGCGATCGACCCGCTCCCGCACGGCACGCACGTGCCGCTCGACGGCGTGCGGGTGCAGCCGGCTCTGCTGGTCGTGCTGGGCGAGACGCTGCGGCCGGAGGCGCCGGAGACGCTCGGCTACTTCGGCGAGCAGGCGGTCCGCGTCGTCGTGATGTCGGGCGACAACCCGGTCACGGTGGAGGCCATCGCCCGGGCGTTGAACATGGAGGGCGAGGCCGTGGACGCCTCCACCCTGGAGACCGACGACGACCTGGAGGCGGCGCTGGAGCGCTCCAGCATCTTCGGCCGGGTCAGCCCGGAGCAGAAACGCACGGCGGTCGGCCTGCTGCAGCGCCAGGGCCGCACGGTGGCGATGACCGGCGACGGCGTCAACGACGCGATGGCGATCAAGGACGCCAACCTCGGGATCGCGATGGGGACGGCGACGGCGGCGACCAAGGCCGTCTCCCGGCTGGTGCTGCTCGACAACCGCTTCGACCGGCTGCCGGACGTGCTCGCCTCCGGCCGCCGGGTCATCGCCAACGTGGAGCGGGTCTCCAACATCTTCCTGGCGAAGACGGTCTACGGCATCCTGCTCGCGCTGTTCAGCGCGGTGGTGCTCTGGCCGTTCCCCTTCCTGCCGCGGCAGCTCACGCTGGTCTCGACGCTCGCGATCGGCATCCCCTCCTTCTTCCTCGCGCTGGCGCCCAACAAGCGCATCTACACGCCGGGCGTGCTCTCGCGCATCCTCCGGTACTCCATCCCCACCGGTGTCATCGCGGGCTTGACGGCCGTGGTGGCGTACGCGCCGCTGCACAGCTCCATCCCGCTGCACGAGGCGCGCAGCGTGACCACGCTCGCGCTGTTCTGCGTGTCGCTCTGGATCCTCTGCGTGCTCACCCGGCCGCTCACGACCTGGCGGTGGTTCCTGCTCGGCGGGGTGGCGGCGGCGTTCGTGCTGGTGTGCGTCATCCCGGCCACCGCGAACTTCTTCGAGATGCACCTCTCGCTCGATACGGCGCTGCTCTGGGGGATCGCGGTGGGCGCCGTGGGGGCGGCCGGCATCGAGCTGTTCTACCGGTTCGCGCGGCGGCGCGGCCTGGTGTTCGACCGGGAGTGAACGTGCTAGATTTTATCTTGACGTCAAGATACTTTCCGGAGCCGAGCACTTAGGCTTACCTTGCTGGAACGGGACGTCGACGCACGACCAAGATGGATGAGGCTCGCGGGACATCGCCTGCCGACGAAGGAGAAGGCACAGTGTCAGCTGTAAACAGTTTCGGTGCGAAGAGCACTCTGACGGTGGGGTCGAAGGACTACACGATCTTCAAGATCGACACGGTCGACGGCTACAAGAAGCTCCCGTTCAGCCTCAAGGTGCTGCTCGAGAACCTCCTGCGCACCGAGGACGGCGCCAACATCACCGCCGACCACATCAACGCCCTCGGCGGCTGGGACCCCCAGGCCGAGCCGGACACCGAGATCCAGTTCACCCCGGCCCGCGTCATCATGCAGGACTTCACCGGCGTCCCCTGCATCGTCGACCTCGCCACCATGCGCGAGGCCGTCTCCTCGCTCGGCGGCGACCCGGACAAGATCAACCCGCTCGCGCCGGCCGAGATGGTCATCGACCACTCCGTCATCGCCGACCTCTTCGGCACCGAGGACGCGCTGGAGCGCAACACCGACATCGAGTACGAGCGCAACGGCGAGCGCTACCAGTTCCTGCGCTGGGGCCAGACCGCGTTCGACGACTTCAAGGTCGTCCCGCCGGGAACCGGCATCGTCCACCAGGTGAACATCGAGTACCTGGCCCGCGTCACCATGACCCGCGAGGTCGGCGGCGAACTCCAGGCGTACCCCGACACCTGCGTCGGCACCGACTCGCACACCACCATGGTCAACGGCCTCGGCGTGCTCGGCTGGGGCGTCGGCGGCATCGAGGCGGAGGCGGCCATGCTCGGCCAGCCGGTCTCCATGCTCATCCCCAAGGTCGTCGGCTTCAAGCTCACCGGCGCCATCCCGACCGGCGTGACCGCGACCGACGTCGTGCTCACCATCACGCAGATGCTGCGCAAGCACGGCGTGGTCGGCAAGTTCGTGGAGTTCTACGGCGCCGGCGTCGCGGAGGTCCCGCTCGCGAACCGCGCCACCATCGGCAACATGAGCCCGGAGTTCGGCTCGACGGCCGCCATGTTCCCGATCGACGACGTGACCCTCGACTACCTGCGCCTCACCGGCCGCAGCGAGGAGCAGGTCGCCCTGGTCGAGGAGTACTCGAAGGCGCAGAGCCTGTGGCACGACCCGGCGAACGAGCCGGTGTTCTCCGAGTACCTGGAGCTCGACCTCTCGACGGTCGTCCCGTCCATCGCCGGCCCGAAGCGCCCGCAGGACCGCATCGAGCTCAGCTCGGCGAAGACCCAGTTCGAGAAGGACCTGGTCGACTACGCGGACATCTCGCACGATCTGGTCGACCTGACCATCTCGGAGTCCTTCCCGGCCTCCGACCCGGGCGAGCTGCAGCCGGAGGACGGCCACAGCCACCACGTGCACACGCACCACAGCCACGCGCCGAAGACGGCCTCCAGCCCGACCCCGGTGAAGCTGGCGGACGGCACGGACTTCGTGATCGACCACGGCGCGGTCGCCATCGCGGCGATCACCTCGTGCACGAACACGTCGAACCCGTCGGTCATGCTCGCCGCCGGCCTCCTGGCCCGTAACGCTGCCGCGAAGGGCCTCAAAGCCAAGCCGTGGGTCAAGACCACGCTGGCGCCGGGCTCGAAGGTCGTCACCGACTACTACGAGAAGGCCGGTCTCACCAAGGACCTGGAGGCCCTGGGCTTCTACACGGTCGGCTACGGCTGCACCACCTGCATCGGCAACTCGGGCCCGCTGCTGGACGAGATCTCCGCCGCGGTCAACGACAGCGACCTCGCCGTCACCGCCGTCCTCTCCGGCAACCGCAACTTCGAGGGCCGCATCAACCCGGACGTGAAGATGAACTACCTGGCGAGCCCGCCGCTGGTCATCGCCTACGCGCTCGCCGGGTCGATGAACTTCGACTTCGAGGTCGACCCGCTGGGCACCGACTCCGAGGGCAACGACATCTTCCTGAAGGACATCTGGCCGGACGCCGCCGAGGTGCAGCAGACGATCGACTCCTCCATCAACGAGGGCATGTTCGTCACCCAGTACGCGTCGGTCTTCGAGGGCGACGAGCGCTGGAAGTCGCTGGCCACCCCGACCGGCTCGGTGTTCGAGTGGGACGAGAAGTCGACCTACGTGCGCAAGCCCCCGTACTTCGACGGGATGACGCTGGAGACCACCCCGGTCACCGACATCACCGGCGCCCGCGTGCTCGCCAAGCTCGGCGACTCGGTCACCACCGACCACATCTCGCCCGCCGGCTCCATCAAGGCGGACAGCCCGGCCGGCCAGTACCTCAACGAGCACGGCATCGATCGCAAGGACTTCAACTCCTACGGCTCGCGCCGCGGCAACCACGAGGTGATGATCCGCGGCACGTTCGCGAACATCCGCCTGCGCAACCAGCTCCTGGACGGCGTCGAGGGCGGTTATACGCGTGACTTCACGCAGGCTGACGGCCCGCAGTCGTTCATCTACGATGCGTCGCAGAACTACCAGGCGCAGGGCACCCCGCTCGTCGTGCTCGGCGGCAAGGAGTACGGCTCCGGCTCGTCGCGCGACTGGGCTGCCAAGGGCACGAGCCTCCTGGGCGTGCGCGCCGTCATCACCGAGAGCTTCGAGCGCATCCACCGCTCGAACCTGATCGGCATGGGCGTCGTCCCGCTGCAGTTCCCGGCCGGCGAGAACGCCGACTCGCTGGGGCTGGACGGCACCGAGTCCTTCTCGATCACCGGGCTGGAGGAGCTCAACGAGGGCCGCACGCCGAAGACGGTGCACGTCGTGGCCGAGCCGACCGAGCAGTCGCCTGCCGGCAAGCAGGCCGTCGAGTTCGACGCGGTTGTCCGGATCGACACGCCAGGTGAGGCCGACTACTACCGCAACGGCGGCATCCTGCAGTACGTCCTGCGGAGCCTGGTGTAATTCTCGTTGGCGTGAGGAACGCCCCGCCGGGGATAGTCCGGGCGGGGCGTTTCGCCGCCGCCAGGGCGCTAAGCCGTGGCCCGGCGGATGATGCTGCAAACCCGCGACCTCTCGGTGACCAAGCTGCCGCGCGAGCCGCGATCGCTCATCCTCTCGGCACTCCGCCGCGGGATGCGCCCGTTGCGGGCACCACGGCCAATTCTGGCTGGGTCGGCGCGGGCTGCCTCCGGGGACCGACCAGCGCACCCTAGGCAACGCGGCGTCGCTCATCACTGGTGAGTATCGCGGCACAGGAGCGACGCTGAGCCGCAGTGCCTGCTACCGGCGGTTCTGCGAGGGCCAGACTTCGTGCTTTGCGTCCCACCAGATGATGTTGAAGACGTTCTTCTCCAGTCGCCCCAGCAGCCGACCATCCTGCGAGGGCTCAACGCGGAGCTCATGCAGCACGTCAAGACCTTCGTACTGGTTCGCGAGCCGAGCGGCTGCGTTCTTGTTGGGGCAGTCGCCCATGTCAAGCTTCGACAGCACGTGGTTTGCTATCGCTTGAGCGGGCGTCATGGCTTCGATCTTCCCCAGCTTCTTCAGGAGCCGTTCATGGTCGCTGCGGTCGATCTTGTGAAGTGCCCACTTCGAGTTGTGGTCCAACTCCACGAACCTGAACCGCAGGTGTTCACTGGCAGCGCGGCCTTCGGGCGACGCCACGGGTGCGCGGACGACTTCAGCGGCAACACCTGCTGAGACGGGTCGCCTAGCCTTCTTCGGCACTCGCGCCCGCATGAAGCGATCCGTAGTACTCAGCCATCGCGGCAAACGGAATCGTCTCGAATCCTCGATCCCCGGGCAGAAGATCGCCTCGGGCGTCCATCCAGGGCTGCTCGCGGTGCGTAAGCTCGATGAGCTGTGCCGCGCGCATCGTTCCGTAGTACGAGAGGACGGCGTCGACCGACTCGGCCTCATCGGCGGTGAGCGCGCTCGCGTCGCCGAGGCCTTCAAGTGTGTCATCGACGGTGAAACGCCCGCGATGCTTCTTGTAAAGCACAGGTGAGACGGGGCCGTTCGCCCACGCCTCGAAGTCCTCCGGGAACAGACGGCTATCCGTCCAGACCGCGTGCCAGGACTGGGCGTAATAGACCAGCTTCTGAAGCTTCATTGCGGTGATCGGTCCGCTCTTCTGGAGAACGTAAGCGGCGACGTCGAGCACGCTAGCCATGTCATCCTCCTGTCGACTGTTAGGCGTTTGATCTATTTCGAGTGTAGTCAGCCGCCCAGTGAGGCTCCTGCATTGACTTGAACTGGGGCCAAGAGTGTCATGTGCCACCGACACTAGAGTCGCCCTTGCGCAGCGCGCCTGTGGACTCATGGGCGTTCTCCGCTTTTCCGTTGTGCCGAAGGTAGTCGATCTGGTGTAACCAGACCGTTGTCAAGGGGAGGCTCGGGATCGTCGGTTCCGAGCCTCCTCCGATTCACAGGGTTCTACACTGAAATCCATGAGCATCCTCGAAACCATCCACGGGCCGCGTGATCTCGACCGGCTCACGGAACGGGAGCTCGACCAGCTCGCTGCCGAGGTGCGGGCTTTCCTGGTCGCCAACGTCGCCAAGACCGGCGGCCACCTGGGGCCGAACCTCGGCGTGGTCGAGACGACGATCGCCATCCACCGCGTGTTCGACTCGCCGCGGGACGCGATCGTCTTCGACACCGGGCACCAGTCGTACGTCCACAAGCTGCTCACCGGGCGCCAGGACTTCTCCCGGCTGCGCCAGCGCGGCGGCCTCGCCGGCTACCCGCAGCGCTCCGAGTCCGAGCACGACATCGTCGAGAGCTCGCACGCGTCGTCGTCGCTGAGCTGGGCGGACGGCATCTCGCGCGCCTTCGAGATGACCGGCCAGAACGACCGGCACGTCGTCGCGGTCGTCGGCGACGGCGCGCTCACGGGCGGGATGACGTGGGAGGCGCTCAACAACATCTCCGACGACAACAACCGCCGGCTGATCATCATCGTCAACGACAACGGCCGCTCCTACGCGCCGACGATCGGCGGCATGGCCCGCTTCCTCAACACGGTGCGCACCCGTCGCGGCTACCGCAACCTGTACCTCAGCAGTCGCAAGGCGTTCGACAAGCTGGGCTCTCCCGGTCAGTCGCTGTACCGCGGCGTCCGCGGGGGCCTGCACGGCTTCCTCAGCCGGATCTCCAACAACGAGTCGCTGTACTCGAACCTCGACATCAAGTACATCGGGCCGGTGCACGGCCACGACATCGGGGCGATGGAGGAGGCGCTGCGCCAGGCGAAGAACTACGGCGCCCCGGTCATCGTCCACGCGATCACCCAGAAGGGCCGCGGCTACGAGCCGGCGCTGCGCGACGCCGCCGACCAGTTCCACGCGGTCGGCCAGATCGACCCGGAGACGGGCGAGGCGCTGGAGAGCTCGACGGCGCCGAGCTGGACCGGGGTGTTCGCCGATGAGATCGTGGCGCTCGCGGAGAAGAACCCGAAGCTGGTCGGCATCACGGCCGCGATGCTCCGGCCGACCGGCCTCCACAAGTTCGCCGAACGGTTCCCGGACCGCGTGCACGATGTCGGCATCGCCGAGCAGCACGCGGCGACGAGCGCCGCCGGCCTGGCGTTCGGCGGCCTCCACCCGGTCGTCGCCATCTATGCCACGTTCATCAACCGGGCGTTCGACCAGGTGCTGATGGATGTGGCGCTGCACAAGGCGGGCGTGACGTTCGTCCTCGACCGCGCCGGGGTCACCGGCCCGGACGGCCCGAGCCACCACGGCATCTGGGACCTGGCGATCCTGCAGGTGGTCCCCAACATCAGGCTCGCGGCGCCGCGCGACGGCTCCCGGTTCCGTGAGGAACTGGCGGAGGCGGTCGCGGTGGACGACGCCCCGACGGTGCTGCGCTTCCCGAAGGGGAACGTGCAGCCGGACATCCCGGCCATCCGGCGCCTGGAGGACGGCGTGGACGTCCTGCGCGAGTCGGACAGCAAGGACGTCCTGCTGGTGACGGTCGGACCGATGGCCGACCTCGGCCTGAAGGTCGCCGACCGGCTGGCGGCGCAGGGGATCGGCGCGACCGTCGTGGACCCGCGCTGGGTCGTCCCGGTGCCGCGCAGCATCCTGAGCCTGGCCGCCGACCACCGCATCGTCGTGACGATCGAGGACGGCATCCGGGTCGGCGGCATCGGCACCCGCGTGCGCCAGGACCTCCGCGAGGCCGGCATCGACACCGCGGTGGACGAGCTCGGCCTGCCGGACGCGTTCATCGACCACGCCACGCGCAGCCAGATCCTGGACGACGCCGGGCTCACCCCGCAGAAGATCGCGCGCGACCTGGTCGCGCAGGTGCTGGGCAGCCGCATCCCGATCGCCCGCCCGCTGCCCGCGGACGAGCCGGCCGAGGGCGTCGAGGCCAAGAAGCGCCGCGCCTAGCCGGCGCATCCATCCGCCGAGGGGCACGTTAACGCCCAAAAAACGTGGTTTCGGGGGCGTTAACGTGCCCTTCGGCGTCAGGCGAAGCGGTAGACGTGCTCGACGGCGCCGGACGGGAAGGTCTTAGTGCCGGAGAGGACGAGCGGCCGGGACGCCTCGGCGACGGGCAGCAAGGGCTTGCCCGCGCCGACCAGCACCGGCACGTAGGTGATGTGCAGCTCGTCGATCAGGCCGCGGTCGGCGAACTGCGCCGCGAGCGCCCCGCCGCCGACCATCCACACGTCGCGGTCGTCGGCGGCGTCCCGCAGCTCGGCGTCGAGCTGGGCGATGTCGCCGGAGAAGAACGTGACGACCGCGCCCTCCGGGACCGGCAGCGAGCGGTGGGTGACCACCCAGGTGGGGATGTCCTGGTACGGCCACGGCCCCTGCTCGCCGAGCACGAACTCGTACGTGGTCGCGCCCATCACGAGCGCGCCGATGCCGGAGATGAACTGCTGGTAGTGCTCGTCGAACTCCTCGAAGCCGAACTGCATGAGCCACTCGATGCGGTCGTGCACGTCGGCGATGAAGCCGTCGATGGAGGAGGCGACGTAGTACTTCGTGAGGGCCATGCCGCGACCGTACCAGCCGCCGGGGGCACGGGGATATCGTGAGGGCATGGCACTGATGACGATCACACTGGGTACGGAGAAGCTCGAGGTCTCGCGACTCGGCCTCGGCTGCATGGGAATGAGCGCGTTCTACACCGGCGCCGGCGACGACGACGCCGGCTCGATCCGGACCATCCACCGGGCGATGGACCTCGGGGTCACCTTCTTCGACACCGCCGAGATCTACGGCCCGTACACGAACGAGGAGCTGCTGGCCCGCGCCTTCGCCGGCGGCCGCCGCGACAGGGTGGTCATCGCCACCAAGTTCGGCACCATCCTGCACCGCTCCAAGAACGAGCGCGGCCTCGACGGCTCGCCGGAGAACGTCCGGCTCTCGGTCGAGGGGTCGCTGAAGCGGCTGCAGACCGACCACATCGACCTCTATTACCAGCACCGGATGGACCCGGGCACGCCGATCGAGGAGACCGTCGGCGCGCTGAAGGAGCTGATCGAGGAGGGCAAGATCCGGCACTACGGGCTGTCCGAGGCCGCTCCCGAGACCATCGTGCGCGCCAACGCGGTGCACCCGGTGACGGCGGTGCAGACCGAGTACTCGCTCTGGACGCGCGACCCGGAGTCGGAGGTGCTGCCCACGGTGCGCGAGCTCGGCATCGGCTTCGTGCCGTACTCGCCGCTCGGCCGCGGCTTCCTCACCGGCTCGATCCGCTCGCTCGACCAGCTCGCCGAGGACGACTTCCGCCGCTTCAACCCGCGGTTCGAGGGCGACAACCTGGAGGCCAACATCCGCATCGTGGAGCAGGTCGACGAGGTCGCGCGCGAGGCAGGGGCCAAGCCGGGACAGGTGGCGCTCGCGTGGCTGCTCTCGCGCGGCGACGACCTCGCGCCCATCCCCGGCACGCGCCGCGTCGAGAACCTGGAGCAGAACGTCGCCGCCGCCGACCTCGACCTGAGCCCGGAGCAGCTCGCGCGCCTCGACGCCGTCGCCGCCCCGGTCGGCGACCGCTACGCGGACATGAGCCCCCTGAACAAGTAACGCAGCGAAGGGTCGCAACACGCCGCTTCGTCCCGCGCGAAGCGGCGTGTTGCGTCCCCTGTGCGTCAGGCGCGGAAGCGGAGGCGGAGGGTTCGGGCCTCGGGACGGAGGGCGAACTCCGGCCAGACGTCCGGCCCGCAGGCGCGCGAGCCGAGGCCGTGCTGGGCGGCGTCCACGAACAGGTAGGTGGTGTCCGACTCCGGGAGCTCGTGCGGGTGCCCCGCGGCGGCGACCTGCTGCGGCGTGTGCCGCGAGAGCGAGAAGCCCGGGAGCCGGCCGCGTCCGTCCGGGAGCGCGGTGAAGCCGAACGCGCCCAGGTCGACCTCGCGGACGGCCGAGCGGTGCCCGGTCTCCTGCGGGCGGGCGTACTCCACGTTCAGCTCGGCCACGGTGGCGCCGAACCGGCCGATGTACGCGGCGCGGGTGCTGTCGGGGTAGGACTCCAGCGGGCCGGCGCCGAACCACTCTGCGCCGCCGATCGGGCGCTCGCCGTCGGGGAGGTCGAAGCGCACGCCGATCCGCGGCCACACGCTGGGCCAGCCGGAGGACGGCTCGATCTCAACGCGCAGGTCGAGCCCGCCGTCGTCCAGCGTCCAGACGGTCTCGACGGTGACAGAGGCCACCGCATTCGCTGCGGAGACCCGCGTGATCGTGCGGAGGCCGTCCTCCGACTCGTGCACCGCGACCAGCCGGTGCGTCAGCCGGTCGAGGCCCTGCGCCCGCCAGAGGCTCGCACTGGAGACGCCGACGGTGCTCGCGTCGCTGGCGGCGAGGTCGCCGTAGGCCGCGCCTTCGTCGTTGTCGGTCGGCGCGCGGAACAGCTCCAGTCTCGGGCCCGCGACCGCGCGGCCGCCGAGCGAGACGAGCCGGCCGCGCTCGAAGGAGGCGGGCCCGAGCGTGAGCGTGCCCTCGGCCTCCCGCCAGTCGGCGCGCCGCGCTGCCGGACGGGGGCGTCGCGGCGCCGAGAGGTCGAGCTGCGCCCGGGCGACGACGTGACCGGCCGGCGCCCAGGCGGTGTCGGCGGCGAGCACCGCCGTCACCGTGAGCCAGGTCTCGGCGTCCTCCGCGACCGGGATGGCGGGCAGCGGCAGCCGCACCGACCCGCCGGCCTCCACCACAGGGAGGTCGAGCGTCCCGGAGGCCGCCTCGCGCCCGTCGTGCTCGACCGTCCATCGCAGCTCCAGGTCGGCGGTGCTCGCGCTGTGCCGCCGGTTGGTCGCCAACAGGTCACCGCCGTCGAACGTCAGCGCGACGGGCTGAGCCACGGCCTTGAACTCGTGCAGGCCGGGGGTGGGCACGTCGTTCGAGAGCACCATCCCGTCCATCACGAAGTTGCCGTCGTGGACGACCTCCCCGAAGTCGCCGCCGTACGCGTAGAAGGGGGCGCCGTCCGCGGTCCGGGTGAGGATGCCGTGGTCGCGCCACTCCCACACGAAGCCGCCGTGGAGGCGCGGGTGCGCGTCCACCAGCGCCTCGTACTGGTCGAGCGCGCCGGGTCCGTTGCCCATCGCGTGCGCGTACTCGCACAGGATGAACGGCTTGGTCCGCTGCCGCGCGCCCTGCGCCGGCGTGCAGCCGAGCAGCGGTGCGAGCGAGCCGTCGGTGCCGATCTGCTCGGTCTCCGGGACGGACGAGTACATGCGCGAGTAGACGTCGGTGTACTCACCGGTGTAGTCGCCCTCGTAGTGCACCGGGCGCCCGGGATCGCGGTCGTGCGCCCAGGCGGACATCGCGGCGAGGTTCGCGCCGGTGCCCGACTCGTTGCCGAGCGACCACATCACGATCGCGGGATGGTTCTTGTCGCGCTCCACGGTGCGCCGGATGCGGTCGAGGTAGGCGTCGCGCCAGCGCGGGTCGTCGCTGGGGTTGTCCCGCCAGCCGGCCTTCTCGAAGCCGTGGGTCTCCAAGTCGCACTCCAGGATCACCCAGAAGCCCAGCTCGTCGGCGAGGTCGAGGAGGCGCGGGTGCGGCGGGTAGTGGCTGGTGCGGATGGCGTTCACGTTGAACTGCTTCATCCGGATCAGGTCGGCGCGGGCGTGCTCCTCGTCGAACACCCGGCCGCGCTCGGGGTGCGTCTCGTGGCGGTTCATCCCGTGGAAGACGACCCGCCGGCCGTTGACGAGGAACCGGTCGCCGCGGATCTCGACGGAGCGGAAGCCGAGGCGCAGCGAGACGGTCTCGCCCTGGGCCGCGACCGTGGCGTCGTAGAGCCGCGGGGTCTCGGCCGTCCACGGCTCGACCGGGCCGACCGTGACGGGGGCGACGTCGCCGGGGGTCGGCCACTCCACCTCCACGCCAAGCTCGGGAATGCGGAGGACGACAGGGAAGGCGGCCTCCGCGGCGGTCACCTCCGGAAGGACAGTGCCGGCGCCGTCCGCGAAGGCGGTCTGAAGCCAGACGTCCTCCAGCCCGCCGGCGGGGCGCGCGCTGAGCGTGACGTCGCGGAAGATGCCGGGCAGCCACCACTGGTCCTGGTCCTCCAGGTAGCTCGCGGCCGACCACTGGTGCACGCGCACGGCGAGCAGGTTGCCCTTCGCGCGCACGAGGTCGGTCACGTCGAACTCGTGGGCGAGGCGGCTGCCGCTCGCGGAGCCCACCTCCACGCCGTTCAGCCACACCCGGTAGAGCGACTCGACGCCGTCGAAGCGCAGCACGACGCGCGCGTCCGCGGGCCACCCGGCCGGCAGGTCGAAGCGCCGCCGGTAGTCGCCGGTCGGGTTCTCGTCCGGCACGAACGGCGGCTCGATCGGGAACGGGTACTGCACGTTGGTGTAGATCGGGCGGCCGTAGCGGCCGTCGCCGTGCAGGACCCAGTGCGCCGGGACGGGGAGGGTGTCCCAGCCGGCGTCGTCCACGTCGGTGCGCGCGACGTCGTCCGGGAGGTCGGCAGTGGGGGAGAGCCGGAACCGCCACTCGCCGTTCAGCGAGAGCGACGGCGCGTCCGAGTGCAGCCAGGACCGAGGCGCGAGGGCGCCGGAGGAGGGTGCGGTGTCGGCGAGAAGGGCGGGAGACGGCACGGGGGCTCCTTGATCGTCACTGCGGCGTGGAAGGACTAGCATCGACCGTAGTCGAAAATGGTTCGACTGACCTAATTTGGAGGCGGGCACGTGGACGTATCCGAAGAACCCGCTCGCCGCCGCGGGCCGTACGCGAAGTCGGCCGAGCGCCGGCAGCAGATCGTGGACGAGGCGTACTGCGTGTTCGCGACCCGCGGCTACCACGGCAGCTCCCTGCGCGAGATCGCGGCGGCGGCGGCATCGGGCTGAGCACCCTCCAGCACCACTTCGGCGGCAAGGAGGACCTGCTCCTGGCGGTGCTCGCCCGTCGTGACGAGCTGGGCGGTGACGTCGACACCTCGGGTGGCAGGCTGCCCAACGATCTCCCGTTCCCCGACAGCATCGTCGCCCAGGCCCGGCGCAACGAGGGCATCCCCGGGCTCATCGCGCTCTACAGCATCCTCGCCGCCGAGGCGACCGTGCCCGGGCATCCCGGCCACGCGTACTTCCTCGGCCGGTACGCGGGGATGCAGGAGTCCTACGAACGCGAGTTCGCCGCGCTGGCCGCTGCGGACCGGCTCCGCGCGGGCGTCGACCCGGCGCTCGCCGCGGCGACGGTGGTGGCGCTGTGGGAGGGCATCCAGCTCCAGTGGCTCTACACTCCCGAGCGGATCGACGCGGCCGCAGCCCTGCGCGGCTACCTCGACCTGGTGCTCGTCACCGGCTGACCGGCGGCGCGGTAGCGTTGCGGTGTGGACGACATGGTGCGCATCGACGGCGGGACCTTCCGGATGGGGAGCGACGAGTTCTACCCCGACGAGCGGCCTGTCCACGAACGCAGCGTGGACGCCTACCTCATCGACCGGTACGCGGTCACCAACGCGGACTTCGCCCGGTTCGTGGACGCGACCGGCTACGTGACAGTGGCCGAGCGGCCGATGGACCCGGCCGACTACCCGGGGGTCGCCGCGGAGGATCTGGTGCCGGGCGCGATGGTGTTCACCGCGTCCGCCGGGCCGGTCGATCTGCGCGACTGGCGGCAGTGGTGGCGGTGGGAGCCGGGCGCGCACTGGCGGCACCCGGAGGGCCCGGACTCGGGCATCGAGGATCGGATGGACCACCCGGTCGTCCAGGTCGCGTTCGAGGACGCGTCCGCGTACGCGACCTGGGCCGGCAAGCGGCTCCCCACGGAGGCCGAGCACGAGTTCGCGGCGCGCGGCGGGGTGGACGGGGCGCGCTTCGCCTGGGGCGAGGAGGCCTACCCGGGCGGCGAGGCGCAGGCGAACTCCTGGATCGGGAGCTTCCCCTACGACAACCGCGGCCGCTTCGGCGCGACGACGGCGCCGGTCGGCTCGTACCCGGCGAACGGCTACGGCCTCTACGACCTCATCGGCAACACCTGGGAGTGGACGAGCGACTACTACGCGCCCCGTCACATCGTGCCGGGCCAGGAGGCCGTGGACGCCGGGGCGCGCCTCAACCTCCTCGCGTCGGCCAGCGCCGAGCCCGGGTCGCGCATCCCGCGCCGGGTGCTGAAGGGCGGCTCCTACCTGTGCTCGCCGGACTACTGCCTGCGCTTCCGCCCCGCCGCGCGCTCGCCGCAGGCCGACGACACCGCGACCACGCACATCGGCTTCCGCTGCGCCGCCGACGTCTGAGCGAGCCGCCGAGGGGCACGTCGTTGTCACTTTTCGGGGCGAGAAGTGACAAGGACGTGCCCCTCGGCGACTAGAAGTCGACGGGGTCGCGCAGCAGCGGGCAGGTCATGCAGTGGCCGCCGCCGCGGCCGCGGCCGAGTTCGGCGCCGACGATCGGGATGACCTCGACGCCCGCCCGGCGCAGCGCGTCGTTGGTGGCGGTGTTGCGGTCGTAGGCGTAGACGACGCCCGGCCGCAGCGCGACGGCGTTGTTACCGCTGTCCCACTGCTGGCGCTCGGTCTCGTAGTTGTCGCCGGCGGTCTCGATCACCCGCAGCTTCGGGAGGCCGAGGGCGCCCGCGACGACGTCCACGAACGCGCGGCCCTCCTCGTCGATGACGTCGACGGGGTTCGCGCCGGTGCCGGGGCGCAGCGTGAAGGTGTGCACGCGGTCCATGATCGCCGGGTATAGCGTCACCAGGTCGCGGTCGGCGAACGTGAGCACGGTGTCGAGGTGCATGGCCGAACGCAGTTTGGGCATCCCGGCGACGATGACCTGCTCGGCCGCGCCCGCCTCGAACAGCGCCGCCGCAGTCTGCGTGATCGCCTGCCGCGAGCTGCGCTCGCTCATGCCGATCAGTACGGCGCCGTTGCCCACGGGCATGACGTCGCCGCCCTCCAGGGTCGCCTGGCCCCAGTCGCGCTCGGGGTCGCCCCACCACACCCGCGCGCCCGCGAACGCCGGGTGGAACAGGTAGATCGCCTTCATGAGCAGGGTCTCGTCGTGACGGGCCGGCCAGTAGAGCGGGTTGAGGGTGACGCCGCCGTAGATCCACGACGTCGTGTCGCGCGTGTACAGGGTGTTCGGCAGCGGCGGCATCAGGTACTCCTGCACGCCGGTCGACTCGCGGGCGAGCGCGACGTAGCCGGTGCGGTAGTCCTCGGGGAGGTCGGCGGTGGAGAGCCCGCCGATGAGGAACTCGGCCAGCCGCTCGGCGGAGAGCGACTCCAGGAACGCCCGGGTGCCCTCCACGAGCCCCAGCCCCACCTCGTTCGGGACGACCTTGCGGTCGAGCAGCCATGCGCGCGCCTCCGGCTGCGCGACGGTCTCGGCGAGCACCTGGTGCAGTTCGAGCACCTCGACGTCGTGGGAGCGCAGGTCGGCCACGAAGGCGGCGTGGTCGCGCTTGGCGTTCTCGACCCACATCACGTCGTCGAACAGGAGGTCGTCGGCGTTCGTCGGCGTGAGCCGGTGGTGCGCGAGCCCGGGCGAGGCGACGAGCACGCGCCGCAGCTGCCCGACCTCCGAGTGGACGCCGAATGTCGTGTCGGTCACAGTGTTCCCCTTACGTGTCGTGCGTGATGGTGGGTCGAGCGGGAGGGTCCGGGCGCCGTCACAGCCTGATCCAACCGACCGAGAGGGCCACGATGCCGGCGATCGCGCCGAGCACCGAGATGGCGAGGATCACCAGTTCCCGGCCGCTGAACAGCCTCCTGCCCTGCTCGCGCCGGACCATGACGAACAGGATGGTCGCCGGCGCGTAGACGATGAACGACAGCAGCACGAACGTCAGGCCCGCCGCGAACAGCAGGAACGCCGTGTAGACCGTTGCGAGGATCGTCACGACCAGGTCGCCGCCCCAGCCGCGCGGCTGCTCCCGATAGGTCTCCCTGGTCAGTACGAGCTTGAGCGCGTACAGCGCGGCGAGGAAGAACGGGATGAGCGTGAGCGCGCTGGTGAGGTCGAGCGCCAGGTCGAGGGCGTTGTGGGCGAAGTAGAGGATCACCAGGACGGCCTGCACGAACAGGGCCGTGAGCAGCAGCGCGTTCACGGGCACGTCCTGCTTGTTCGCCCGGCCGAGGAACCGCGGCATGTCGTGGTCCTGCGCGGCCACGAAGAGCACTTCGGCCGCCATGAGCGACCAGGCGAGGTAGGCGCCGAGCACCGACACGATGAGGCCGATGCTCACGAACCAGGCGCCCCACGGCCCGACCGCGGCCTCCAGCACGCCGGCCATCGAGGGCTGGCGGAGCTTGGCGATCTCTCCCATCGGCAGGATTCCGTAGGACACGATCGTGACCGAGGCGAACACGGCGAACACGCTCACGAAGCCGAGGATCGTGGCGCGCCCCACGTCCGCTCTGCGCTTCGCATGCCGGGAGTACGTGCTCGCGCCCTCCACGCCGAGGAAGACGAAGACCGTGACCAGCATGGTGCCGCGCACCTGGTCGAACAGCGAACCCGCGTAGTCCGCCCCGCCCCAGTTGGCGGCGAACACGTCCGGCTTGAGCGCGAACAGCGCGAGCAGGATGAAGATGATGATCGGCACGACCTTCGCGACCGTGACGATGCGGTTGATCGCCGCGGCCTCCTTGATGCCGCGGCGGATGAGGAGGAAGAACCCCCACAGCGCGACCGAGGAGATCCCGATCGCGAGGACGGTGTCGCCGTTGCCGAACGCCGGGACGACCGCCCCGATCGTGGACATGATGAAGACCCAGTAGAAGACCAGGCCGACGGCGGCGCTGGCCCAGTAGCCGAACGCGGAGAAGAAGCCGAGGTACTCGCCGAACCCGGCCTTGGCGTACGCGTAGACACCGGCGTCCAGCTTCGGCTTGCGGTTGGCCAGGAGCTGGAAGACGAACGCCAGCATGAGCATGCCCGCTCCCGCGATCGACCAGGCGATGAGGGCGCCGGCGACGCCCGTCTCCTGGGCGAAGCGCCGGGGGAGCGAGAAGACGCCGGCCCCGACCATGCTGCCGACGACCATGCCGGTCATCGTGATGAGCGACAGCTTGACGGCCGCGGACTGCGTCGGTTCCGTCGTGGTCTTCTGCTCGGTCATACGGCCCCATCCGTCGGAATCCAGCGTCTGAGTGAAGGGTACGCAGGCGTTTCACCGCCGGTCTAGACCTGCGACGAGTGATATCGAGGGTGACGCAACAAAACCGCCGAGTACGCGGATTCTGCGTACTCGGCGGTTTTCGGCCTACTTCAGGAGGTTGTGCTCGCCGGTCAGGCGGCGGCCTCCACGGGAGCGGTGACGCCCCGCACGGGCGGGTGCTGGAACGTGTCGCCGAAGACGCGCTCGGAGGCGCCGACGCGGTCGAGGTACGGCGTGATGCCGCCCATCTGGAACGGGAAGCCCGCGCCGAGGATCATGCAGAGGTCGATGTCCTCCGGCGCCTCGACCACGTGGTCGTCCACCAGCATGCGGTGGATCTCGTCGGCCAGGCCGTCCTCGAGCCGGCGCAGGATCTCCTGCTCCGTCCACGGGTTCTTGCCGCCGGCCAGGATCTTGGCCGCGCCCTTGTCGAGGCCCTTCACCTTGCCCTTGGAGTCCTTCTCCAGCAGCGTGCCGTACTCCGCCAGGCGGTGCAGGTTCTCGCTGCGGTAGAACCGGTCCGGGAAGGCCGCGTGGTGCGTGTCGAGCACGTGCGCGCCGACCTTCAGGCCGACCAGGTCGAGCAGCACGGAGGGCGCCATCGGCAGGCCCAGCGGCGCGAACGCCTTGTCCACGGTGTCGAACGGGGTGCCGTCGTCCACCGCGTGCATCGCCTCGCCGAGGATCTTCGCCAACACCCGGTTCACGACGAACCCGGGGGTGTCGGCCGTGATGACGGCGTTCTTCTTGAGCGCCGCCGCCGTGACCATCGCGGTGGAGAGCGTGGCGTCGTCCGTGAGCGGGGTCTTCACGACCTCGATCAGCGGCATGACCGCGACCGGGGTGAAGAAGTGGAAGCCGACCAGGCGCTCGGGGTGCTTCAGCTTCGCGCCGATCTGCTCCACCGAGAGCGAGGAGGTGTTGGTCGCGAGCACGGCCTCGTCGGAGAGATACTGCTCGACCTCCGCGAAGACGTCCTGCTTGACGGTCAGCTCCTCGAAGACGGCCTCGATGACCCAGTCGCAGTCGGCGAAGTCGGCCTTGTCGGTCGTCCCGGTCACGAGCGCGCGCAGGCGGTTGGCCTCGTCGGGCGAGATGCGGCCCTTCTCCTGGAGCTTGCCGATCTCGTCGTGGATGTACGCCACGCCCTTGTCGACGTGCGCCTGGTCGAGGTCGGTGATGACCACGGGCACCCGCAGCCGGCGGACGAACAGCAGCGCGAACTGGCTGGCCATGTAGCCGGCGCCGATCACGCCGATCTTGGTGACCTTCTTGGCCAGCGCCTTGTCCGGCGCGCCAGCGGGCCGCTTGGCGCGCTTCTGCACCAGGTTGAACGCGTAGATGCTGGCCTGGAACTGGTCGCCGGAGATGAGCTCGGCGAGCGCGTCGTCCTCCAGCTCGAAGCCGGCGGCGCGGTCGTTCGACTTGGCGGCCTTCAGCAGGTCGAGCGCCTTGTACGGCGACTTCGGGACGGTACCGATGCGGCTCTCCAGCATCTTGCGGGCGACGCCGATGGCGACGTCCCACTTGACCATCCGCTCGACCTTGCCCGGCACGTTCGGCCGCTTGACCTCGACGGCGCCGGTGAGCACCTTGTCGGCCCAGAGCAGCGAGTCCTCCAGGAAGGTCGCCGAGTCGAAGATCGCGTCGGCGATCCCGAGCTCGAAGACCTCCTGCGGCTTCAGCATCCGGTTCTGCTTGAGCGGGTTCTCGACGACGACCTTGAGGGCGTTCTCGATGCCGATCAGGTTCGGCAGGATGGTCGCGCCGCCCCAGCCCGGGATCAGGCCGAGGAAGACCTCGGGCAGCGCGAACGCGGCCGCGTTGCGGTCGATGGTGCGGTAGTCGGCGTTGAGGCCGATCTCCACGCCGCCGCCGAGCGCGAGGCCGTTGGTGAACACGAACGACGGGACGCCGAACGTCGCCTGCTTGCCGAGCACGTAGTGGCCGAGCTGGGGGAGCAGCTTGGCGACCTCCACGCTCGGGATGTCGCCGACCCGGCTGAGGTCGGCGCCGGCGGCGAGGATGAACGGCTTGCCGGTGACGGCGACCGCGTCGATCTCACCGCGCGCTGCACGCTCGGTCAGCGCGTCGAAGGTGCGGCCGAGCTCCAGGAGCGTCGCCGGGCCCATCGTGTTCGGGCGGGTGTGGTCGCGGCCGTTGTCGAGCGTGACCAGCGCGAGGGTCTTGCCGCTGGGCAGCGGCACGTCCTTCACGTAGGAGTGGGTGACGACCTCGTCGGAGGTGAGCTCGACGAGCGGGGAGAAGTCGATGGTGCTGTAGTCGGTCACTGGTGCTCAGCCCTTCTTCGCCGCGCGCTTGCTGTAGTGGGGGTTCTCCCAGATCACGGTGCCGCCCTGGCCGAGGCCGACGCACATCGCGGTGAGTCCGTAGCGGACCTCCGGGTGCTCCTCGAACTGGCGGGCGAGCTGGATCATCAGGCGCACGCCGCTCGCGGCGAGCGGGTGGCCGATCGCGATGGCGCCGCCCCACTTGTTGACGCGGGGGTCGGCGTCGTCGATGCCGAAGTGGTCGAGGAACGACAGCACCTGGATGGCGAACGCCTCGTTCAGCTCGAACAGGCCGATGTCCTCGATGGTCAGGCCGGCCTTCCGGAGCGCCTTCTCGGTGGACGGGACCGGGCCGATGCCCATGATCTCCGGCTCGACGCCGGCGAACGCGAAGCTGACCATGCGCATCTTGGGCGTCAGGCCGAACTCCTTCACGGCGTCGGAGGACGCCAGCAGGCTCGCGGTCGCGCCGTCGGTCAGCGGCGACGCGTTGCCCGCGGTCACCCGGCCGTGCGGGCGGAACGGGGTCTTCAGCGTGGCGAGGCCCGCCATCGTGGTCTCCGGGCGCATGCCCTCGTCCTGCGTGGCGAGGCCCCAGCCCTGCTCCGAGCGGATGGCGACGGGCACGAGGTCCGGCTGCAGCTTGCCCGCGGCGTAGGCGGCGGCGGTCTTCTGCTGGCTGCCGAGGGCGAACCGGTCGGAGCGCTCCTTGGTGAGCGCGGGGAACCGGTCGTGGATGCGCTCGGCGGTCATGCCCATGTTGAGCGCGTCCTCGGCGACCATGCGCTCCGACAGGAAGCGCGGGTTCGGGTCGGCGCCGAAGCCCATCGGGTGCCGGCCCATGTGCTCCACACCGCCGGCGATCACCAGGTCGTAGCTGCCGAACGCGATGCCGGAGCCGAGCGTGGTGACGCTGGTCATCGCGCCGGCGCACATCCGGTCGATCGCGAAACCGGGCACCGACTTCGGCAGCCCGGCCAGGAGCGCTGCGGTGCGGCCCAGGGTCAGGCCCTGGTCGCCCTGCTGCGTCGTCGCCGCGATGGCGACATCGTCGATGCGCTCCTTGGGCACGTTCGGATTCCGCTCCAGCAGGCCGATCATGGCCTTGACGACCAGGTCGTCGGCGCGAGTGTTCCAGTACTGCCCTTTTTCGCCCGCACGTCCAAACGGAGTGCGGACTCCGTCGACGAACACGACATCCGTTCTATCGGCCACAGTGCCTCCCAAATCAGGTCGCTGACGATCCTAAGGAGGCCCGAACGCCGCAGTGGAATCGTTTGATTCTTTCTACGAAGCGGCTTCGGACGCGTCGCCGGGCGTTTGGCTGCTTTCCACAAACGCCTGGGCGATTGCCTGTGAGGTTGCCTCAATCTGCCAGCGCCGCGCGCCGTGCTGGGCGAGCGCGTCGGCGACGGCCGGCGGGGTGACGTCGGCCGGCGGAGCCCAGGCGACGCGGCGCAGCGTGTCGGGGGTGAGCAGGTTCTCCAGCGGGAGCGAGAGCTCCTCGGCAAGGGTCGTCAGAGCGGCGCGCGCGGCCTTGAGCCGGGCGTCGGCCTCCGGGTTGCGGTCTGCCCAGGCCCGGGGCGGCGGGAGGCTGTCGCCGGTGCCGCGCAGGACGGGGAGGTCGTCGGTCGTGCGGCCTGCCTCGATCGCGTTCCACCAGCGGTCCAGCTCGGTGCGGCTGGCGCGGCCGGTGAACTCGCGCATGGCGGCGAGGGCGCGCTTGGAGTCGGGCATCGCCTTGGCGGCGGCGGTCAGGGAGGCGTCGGGGACGAGCCGGCCGGGCGCGACGTCGAGCTGCTGGGCGAGCGCGTCCCGGCTCAGCCACAGCTCGCGTGCGGCGGCGAGGTTGCGGAGGCCCCGGATCGAGTGGATGCCGGACAGCCGCCGCCAGGGCTCGTGGCGCGGGACGACCAGCTCGCGGGTGAGCTCGTCGGCGAACTCCTGGCGGGCGATGTCGGTCTTGCCGGCCTCCGCGAGCAGCCCGGCGATCGCGTCGCGCAGGTCGGGCAGCAGCTCGACGTCGAGGGCGGCGTACTGCAGCCACGGCTCGGGCAGCGGCCGGGTCGACCAGTCGGCGGCGCTGTGCTCCTTGGCGAGGTGGATGCCGAGCAGCTCCTCCACGACGGTGCCGAGGCCGACGCGCGGCATCCCGAGCAGGCGAGCGGCCAGCTCGGTGTCGAAGATGCTGACCGGGTCGAGGCCGACCTCGCGCAGGCAGGTGAGGTCCTGGGTCGCCGCGTGCAGCACCCACTCGTCGCCGGCGATCGCCTCATTGAGCTCGTCGAACCGGCCGACCGCGGGCGGGTCGAAGAGGAAGGTGCCGGCGCCGCGGCGGAACATCTGGATGAGGTACGCGCGCTGCGAGTAGCGGAAGCCGCTCGCCCGCTCGGCGTCGACCGCGATCGGCCCCTCGCCCGCGACGATGAGGTCCACGGCCTCCCGGTAGCCGTCGCGGGTGTCGATGACGGTGTGTTCAGCCACGCGGTGTCCGTCTCGTGCTCAGCAGGCTCACCCCTTCGCCCGTCGGCGGCAGGCCGGCCAGCATGCAGAGCAGCTCGCCCCAGCCCTCCACATGGGCCGCGATGTCGGTCTCCAGCGGGCTCCAGGAGGCGCGCAGCTCGATCTGGGCGCCGTCGCCCTGGGCGGCGAGCTCGCCGAAGCCGGTGGAGATGATCTTGGTCGCGGTGCCGCTGGCGGCGGTGTACTTGGCGTGCCGGGCGTCGAGCGCGTCGACCAGCCAGGACCACGCCACGTCGGCGAGGAACGGGTCGAGTCCGATGTCGGTCTCCAGCGGGGCCTGCGCGAAGCAGACGATGCGGAACGGGCCGCCCCAGGCCTCCGGCTCGTCGGGGTCGTAGAGCAGGATGAAGCGTCCGGTGCCGAGGTCCGAGTCGTCACCGTGCCGCGCGGGCCGCACGTCCGCCGCGAGCGCGATGGAGTACGGCGCCAGCTGCGCGGGAGCCGGGATCTCCGTGATCACGAGCTCGGGCCGCGACGTCGCAGCGCGGATGGACTCCAGCGCCGACGCATACTCCCTGGGCAGGTGCGGCTCCCTGGGCTGGTGCGGGTCCCCGGGCAGCTGCGGCGGGGTCGAAGTGGGTGTCGACACGCTACGAACACTAGAAGGGTTCGAGGGCGTGCGACAGTAAGGCACGCCGCCTGGCGGACTCCTGAGGGCGGCGGCCCGCGGGCACGGCTACGCTGTCGGGCATGGCGAGCACGAGCAGCGGATCGGGCGGGAACGGGGCACTCGGGAAGGCGCTCGGCGTCGGCGCGGCCATAGCAGGCGGAATCGCGCTGGTCGCCGCGGCGTCCGCCGCCTACGCGGTGGCGCGGGTTGCCAGGACCGTGATCACTCCCGTCCGCCGCCGGCCGCAGCGCGAGTTCGTGCGCGACGTGGACGAGGCGCTCGGCGCCATCACGCTCAAGCGGACGCCGGACTCGGCGATGCCGGGGCGCTTCGGGCTGTGGTTCGGGTCGGAATCGGGCTACGCCAAGCTCGGCGGGCTCCTGGAGACCACGGACGGCAGCGTCGTCCGCGAGCTGGAGCGCGTCCACTTCGGGGAGCTCGGGCCCGGGCGGGCGCGGATCAGCGGCTACTACTACCTGGAGCCGGAGGAGCTCGGGCTGCCGGTGGAGAGCGTGGAGATCGAGACGGACCTCGGGCAGGCGCCGGCGTGGGTGTTCCCGGCCGGCGACTCCGAAGCCGACGATTCTGCGGAGGGCGACCGCTGGGTCGTCCAGGTGCACGGCTGGGGCGCGACGCGGCAGGAGGGGTTGCGCGCGGTCCCGACGTTCCACGCCGCCGGGTACACCTGCCTGCTGGCCTCCTACCGCAACGACGGCGACGCCCCGGAGAGCGCCGACCGCCGGTACGGGCTCGGCGGCACCGAGTGGCGCGACATCGACGCCGCGATCCGGTACGCCGCGGACCACGGCGCGCGCTCGATCGTGCTCATGGGCTGGTCGATGGGCGGCGCGGTGGTGCTGCAGACGGTCACGCGCTCCGAGAACCTCGACCTGGTGAGCGGCGTGGTGCTGGAGTCGCCCGTCGTCGACTGGATCGACACGCTCGAGTTCCAGGCGAACATGCTGCGCCTCCCCGACGCGATCGCCCAGGGCGCGATGCGGCTGATCGCCTCCAACTGGAGCGGGCCGATCACCGGGCAGGGCGCCCCGATCGACCTGCGCAGCATGGACTTCGTGGCACGGGCGGCCGACCTCAGCCTCCCGATGCTCATCCTGCACAGCCAGGACGACGGCTTCGTGCCGGACACGGCCTCGCGCGCGCTCGCCGCGGCGCGCAGCGACATCGTGACGTTCGTGCCGTTCACGGTCGCACTGCACACCAAGCTCTGGAACTACGACGAGGCGAAGTGGACGGCGGCCGTGCGGGAGTGGCTGGACGAGCGGGCGTGACGGCGGCGCATCGCCCCGTCGTGCCGCCGGCGGCCCGGCCAGGGGACCGGGTGGCGGTGCTGTCGCCGTCGTTCGCCGCGCCCGGGAGGTGGCCGGCCGTGCACGAGCAGGCGCTGCGGAGGCTTCAGGAGCTGACCGGGCTGGTGCCGGTCGAGTACCCGACCACCCGGCAGCTCGGCGCGACGCCGCAGGAGCGGGCGCGTGACCTGAACGCCGCCTTCGCGGACCCGGGCATCCGGGCGGTGCTGGCGACCATCGGCGGCGACGACCAGGTGCGGGTGATCCCGCACCTCGACCGGGAGGCCGTGCTGGCCGATCCGAAGCCGTTCCTCGGCTACAGCGACAACACCAGCCTCCTGAACTGGCTGTGGTCGGCGGGTATCGTCGGGTTCTACGGCGGCAGCACGCAGGTGAACCTGGGGCCGGGTCCGCGCGTGCACGACATCCACCTCCGCTCGCTGCGCGCCGCCCTGCTCGGCGGCGACCCGATCGAGCTGACCGACCCGGGCGAGTCGGAGGACTTCGGCACCGACTGGGGCGACCCGCGGGCCCTGACGGAGACGGGGGAGCGCGAGCCGACCGAGGGATTCGCGTGGACAGGTCCGGCGCGCCGCGTGACCGGCCCGACGTGGGGCGGCTGCCTCGAAGTCGTGGACTGGATCCTGCTCGCCGACCGCTTCCCGTTCCCGCCGTCGGCGCTGGAGGGCGCCGTGCTGCTGGTGGAGACGAGCGAGCTGACGCCGCCGGCGCACTGGGTGCGCTACACGCTGCGCGCCCTGGGCGAGCGCGGGCTGCTCGCGCCTCTGGCGGGCGTGCTGGCGGCGCGGCCGCCGGTGAGCACGTTCGAGCACCGGCCGGACGCGGACGAGCGCCGGCGGCTCCGGGATGCGCAGCGCGACGCCGTCGTCGAGACCGTCGCCGAGTACAACCCGGAGGCGGTGGTGTGCGTCGGCGTGCCGTTCGGGCACACCTCTCCGCAGTGGATCGTGCCGTACGGCGGCCGGGTCACCCTCGACGGCGAGAACCGCCGGGTGTTCGCCGACTACCGCCGCGGCTGAGCCGGGCCGACTGGGCTACGCCGCCGCCACCTTCGCCCGCACCTGCCGCTTCGCGCGCCCCAGGAGCGCCGACATCCCGCGCAGGCGCAGCGGCGACACCGCCTGCGTGAGGCCGAGGGTGTTCGGGAAGTCGTCGGGCACCGCGAGGACCTCGTCGGCCGTGAGCCCGGCGAGGCCCTGGACGAGGATCGACGCGAAGCCGCGGGTGGTGGGGGCCTCCTGCGGGGCCGTGGCGAAGAGGTGGACGATGTCGTGCTCGTCCACCTCCACGAAGATGTAGACCGGCGCCTGGCACTCCTCGACCCGCTCCAGCAGGTCGGGGTGGTCGCGATAGCGCTCCGGGAGGTCGGGCAGCTCGTCGGAGAACTCCAGCAGCAACTGCAGGCGGTCGTTCTGCTCCAGCGCCTGGAAGTCGTCGCGGATCTCGGCGAGCGTGCCGGTGAGGGCGGTCATCCTTTAAGGCTACCTTCGTGCGGGGTGGGCAGGGTCAGTGTGCGGGGACTTCGCCCGGCTCCGTCCCCGTCACGATCGGGACGCGGACTGCCGAGCCCCACTCGGTCCACGAGCCGTCGTAGTTGCGGACGTTCTCGAAGCCGAGCAGGTGCGTCAGCACGAACCAGGTGTGGCTGGAGCGCTCGCCGATGCGGCAGTACGCCACCACCTCGTCGCCGGGCTTCAGGCCGGCGTCGCCGAGGTAGATGGCCTCCAGGTCGGCGCGGCGCTTGAAGGTGGCGTCGGGGGCGGCGGCGCGCGCCCACGGCACGGACGCAGCCGACGGGATGTGGCCGGCGCGCAGCGCGCCCTCGGTGGGGTAGCCGGGGATCTCGGTGCGCTCGCCGCTGTACTCCTCGGGCGAGCGGACGTCGATCAGGGCCCCTCTCCCCGATTGGACCAGCCCGAGGTGCGCGAGCACGTCGTCCTTGAAGGCGCGGATGGTGTGGTCGTCGCGCTCCACCACCGGGTACTCGACCGGGGCGGGCGCCGGCACCTCGCGGGTGAGCTCGCGGCCCTCCGCGATCCACTTGTCCCGGCCGCCGTCGAGCAGACGGACGTCCTCGTGGCCGAACAGGGTGAACACCCAGAGCGCGTAGGCGGCCCACCAGTTGTTCTTGTCGCCGTAGATGACGACGGTGGTGTCGCGGGCGATGCCCTTCGCGCCGAGCAGCTCGGCGAACCGCTCCGGGCTGACGTAGTCGCGGACCACGGGGTCGTTGAGGTCGGTGTGCCAGTCGATCTTGACCGAGCCGGGGATGTGGCCGGTGTCGTAGAGCAGGACGTCCTCGTCGGACTCGACCACGACCAGACCGGGTTCGCCGAGGTGCTCGGCCAGCCACTCGGTGCTCACCAGCCGTTCGGGGTGCGCGTAGCCGGCGAAGTCGGTCGAGGGGTCGGGGGCGATGGCCATGCTGCTGATCCTCCGGGTTAGGCTGGGAGCCTGCGAAATCGCGGGCCAGGAGTCCAGGCTACGCGGCCCGCAGCGGGTGACGAACGTCCCGTCAACACTTCTTCACACTCAAAGGTGCGCATCCACATGACGATCGAGACGACCGGAGCCCTGCCCCGCCTCGCGGACCGCTCGCCGGCGATCACCGGCGCCGAAATCGCGGCGAGCCTGGTGCCGCCGTCGCAGTTCGAGCACGCCACCTTCGACTCGTACCGGCCCGACCACGACTACCCGTCGCAGTCGGAGGCCGTGGCCACGCTCAAGCTGTTCGCCAAGTCGTGGGAGCCGCAGCGCCCGGCCGGGCTGTTCAGCCGCAGTCGCAAGAAGGTGGAGGCCATGAAGCCGGGCGTCTACCTCGACGGCGGGTTCGGCGTCGGCAAGACCCACCTCCTGGCCGCGCTCTGGCACGAGGCGCCCGGCCCCAAGTACTTCGGCACCTTCATCGAGTACACCGCCCTGGTCGGCGCGCTCGGCTACGCGGGCGCCGTGGACCTCCTGCGCGGCTCCACCCTGATCTGCATCGACGAGTTCGAGCTCGACGACCCGGGCGACACCATGATGATGACGCGGATGCTGGGCGAGCTGGTCGCCTCCGGCACCCGCATCGCGGCCACGAGCAACACGCCGCCGAACGCGCTCGGCGAGGGCCGGTTCGCGGCGAGCGACTTCCTGCGCGAGATCCAGTCGCTCTCCGCCAACTTCCAGACCCTGCGCATCGACGGCCTCGACTACCGCCGGCGCGACACGTCGGGTGCGGCGGTCAGCGTCGACGCCGGGCAGTACGAGCGGATGCTGGCGGCGCTCGCCGCCCGCGGCGAGACGGCCACGAGCGACACGTTCGACGGCCTCATCGCCCACCTCGCCACGGTGCACCCGTCGCGCTACATCAAGATGCTCGACGGGGTGGACGTCATCGGCCTCTCCGACGTCCACGTGCTGCACGACCAGATGGCGGCCCTCCGGCTGGTCGCGTTCATCGACCGTGTCTACGACGCGGAGATCCCCATCGTCCAGACCGGCACCCCGCTCAGCGACGTGTTCGACGACGAGATGCTGGGTGGCGGCTATCGCAAGAAGTACCTCCGCTCGGTGTCGCGCATGATCGCGCTGACCGCCGGCGAACTGCCGCCGCACGACGAGTAGGGCTCCCTCCCTGCGCCCGCCCCGGACATTCGCACGGCGGCGAAACAGACTGTTTACACAACGCAGGGATGCGTAACACCCGCGAAACACGAGCATCCTGCGGCCGAAACCTCGCACGATCAGACTGGCTCCACCCCGAAGCGCCCGACCCGGCTCCGATGAGTCCGAACCCATCCCAAGGGCGTCGCACAGAGAGGTAGAGACTCGCATGGTGTTGCACACAGCAGCGGACTACGCAACGACAGGGACCGTGAACTCCCTGTGGTTGCTCGTCGCCGCCGCCCTCGTCCTGTTGATGACCCCCGGCGTCGCATTCTTCTATGGCGGCATGGTCCGCGCGAAGAGCGTCGTGTCCATGATGATGATGAGCTTCGGCGCGATGGCCATCGTCGGCGTGCTCTGGGTCGTCTACGGCTACGGGCTCTCGTTCGGCCAGCCGCTGATCCCGCACGTGCTCGGCACGCCGGACTGGTTCCTGTCCAGCCTGATGGGCAAGGACGGCATGACCCCCGACCTCGGCGGCCTCGCCTTCGCCGGGTTCCAGGCCACCTTCGCCATCATCACCGTGGCCCTGATCTCCGGCGCCATCGCCGACCGCGCCAAGTTCGGCGCGTGGATGGTGTTCGCCGGCGTCTGGGTGACGGTCGTGTACTTCCCGGTCGCGTTCTGGGTGTTCAACCTGTCGCAGGGCTGGATCGCCTCCATCCTGCACGTGAACGACTTCGCCGGCGGCACCGCGGTGCACATCAACGCCGGTGCGGCGGGCCTCGCCCTCGCCCTGGTGCTCGGCAAGCGCGTCGGCTTCCAGAAGGGCATGAGCAAGCCGCACAACGTGCCGCTCACCCTCCTCGGCGCCGCGCTGCTGTGGTTCGGCTGGTTCGGCTTCAACGCCGGGTCGGAGGCCGCGGTCGACGGTGTCGCCGCGATCGCCTGGATCAACACGCTCGCCGCCCCGGCCGCCGCGACCATCGGCTGGCTGATCGTCGAGAAGATCAAGGACGGCAAGCCGACCTCCATCGGTGCGGCGTCGGGTGCGGTCGCCGGCCTGGTCGCGATCACCCCGGCCTGTAACATCCTGACCCCGGGCTTCGCCATCCTGCTCGGCCTGGTCGCCGGCGCGGTCTGTGCCATCGCCATCGACCTGAAGTTCAAGCTCGGCTTCGACGACTCGCTCGACGTGGTCGGCATCCACCTCATCGGCGGTCTGATCGGAACGCTCTGGATCGGTGTCTTCGGCTTCACCCACGTCGACGGCGACCCCACCAAGCCGTTCTCCAGCCTCTGGTACGGCGGAAGCCTGCTCCAGCTCGGAGCGCAGGCGCTCGGCGCGTTCAGCGTCATGATCTACTCCTTCGTCCTGGCCTTGGCGATCGGCTGGGTCATCCAGAAGACGATGGGCTTCCGGATCAAGAACGAGGACGAGCTGGCCGGCGTCGACACGGTCGTGCACGGCGAGGAGGGCTACTCGCTCGAGCCGGTGTGACCGACACGCACCATCGAGCATCCGGGAACGGGGTGCCGCCTGCGGGCGGCGCCCCGTTCCGCGTGCGCACGGCCGCTAAGGTATTGCTTGCATTGGGGCGGAAGGGAGCGGGATGACCGCCACGAGCGAGCAGGTCGACACCCTGCTGCTGTTCGTCTGCGGGGCGCTCACGCTCCTCGTCCCGTTCGGCCTCGCGTTCTTCGTCGGCGGCCTCGGCGGGCGCTCCACGACCTCCCGTGCCATGAAGTTCGCCCTGACCGGCACGGCGGCGACCATCCTGCTCGGGGTGGCGGGCGGCTACGGGATGCTCGCGGGACGGCCGTTGCTGGCGCACGTGCTCGGCGCTCCGTCGTTCGACCTCGCCGCCGGCCTCGGGGCGGCGTCGCACCGGCCCGACCTGTACGCCCTGGCCAAAGCGGGGGCGATCCTCGCGGCGGCCTCGGTGTCGGTCGCGATCGTGGGCGTCGCCGTCGCGTCGCGGATCACGCTGCGCGCCTGGCTGGTCTTCACCGTGCTCTGGTCGGTGCTGGTGCTGTACCCGGCCGGCTACGCGGTGTTCGCGCTGGACGACGGCTGGGCGACCGGCGTGCTCGGCGTGATCGACTTCGGGGGAGCGCTGCCCATCGGCGTCGCGGCGGGCGCGGCGGCCGCCGGGGTCATCCTGGCGTGCGGGCGCGGCGAGCACCGGCCACCCGAGCGGCGCAGCTTCCCGGCCATCGCCATCGGCGGGACGCTGCTCTGGGTCGGCTGGCTCGGGCTGGTCGTCGGCTCGGAGGGGGCCGTGGACTCCTACACCGGCCTGATCGCGATCAACGCGTTCCTCGCCTCCGCCGGGGGCTGCCTGGCCTGGATGGTCGTGGACCGGGTGCTGCTGCGGCGGCCCACCACGGTGAGCGCGCTGTGCGGCGCCTTCTCCGGGCTCGTGGCGATCACACCGGCGGCCGGGGTGCTGACCGTCGGCTGGTCGCTGCTGCTCGGCGCCATCGCGGCGGTGGCGTGTGCGACGATGGTCGACCTGGCCGCGCGGGCGCGGTTCGGCGCCTCGATGGCGCTGATCGTGATCGTGACGGTCGCGAGCATGGTCGGCCTGCTCTACCTCGGGCTGTTCGCCGCGGGCGGCGGGATGGTGGACAGCGGCAACTTCGACCTGTTCACGGCGCAGGCGATCGCGGGGTTCTCGGTGCTGATCGGCTCGTTCCTGGTGTCGGTGCTGGTGGCGCTGGCGCTGCGCTTCACGGTGGGCCTCACCCGGATCCGCTATCGTGCCACGAGTGAGCCGACTCCTCGACGCGATCGCACGACTGTTCCGGCCAGCGGCGCGAAAGACTGAACGGCCCGCCTCCCGGTTCGCGCCTGCCCGCCCCGCACGCATCGCAGGGCTCGAGCCGGGGCGCGGCGGCGTGAACGCGACGGTCCAGGTCGACCCGCGCCGGCTGAAGGGCCTCCGCACCTCGTACAACCCCAAGACGGACGGCGAGCCCGACCCCGGCGAGATCGTCTGGACCTGGGTGCCGTACGAGGAGAACGACGGGCGCGGCAAGGACCGCCCGGTGCTCGTGGTGGCGGCAGAGCCGTCCGGCGCCCTGATCGCGGTCGCGCTGACCAGCCAGGCGCATCCCGGGCGTCCCGAGTACCTGGCGATCGGCGCGGGCGACTGGGACGGCCAGGGCCGGGCGAGCTTCGTCCGGCTCGACCGGGTGTTCCGCGTGCACCGCACCGGGATGCGCAGGAGGCTGCCGCCCTCGACGCGCGCCGGTTCGCGACCGTCCGCAACGCGCTGCGGACGCGGTACGGCTGGAGCTGAGCGGCGTCCGTGACGAACGGTGAACGCCGAGTGCACGGCTCCCGGACTTCGTCACTACAGTGTCGGCATGCCTGACGACTGTTCGCGCCCGCTCGACTTCGAGACCCGGCAGATCCACGCCGGAGCGGTGGTCGACGCCGAGACCCGCGCCCGCGTCACCCCGATCTACCAGACCGCCGGCTATGTCTTCGACGACTTCGACGACGGCGAGGAGCGCTTCGCCGGACGCAGCCGCTACCGTGCGTACTCGCGCAACGACAACCCGACCAACGCCGTCGCGGGGCGGCGCATCGCCGACCTGGAGGGCGGCGTCGACGGGATCGTGGTCTCCAGCGGGCAGGCCGCCATCGCCGCGGCGATCAACGCGCTCGCCGAGGCGGGCGACCACATCCTCGCCACCCGGTCGCTGTACGAGGGGACGCGGGAGATGTTCCGCGGCATCCTGAAGCGGCAGGGGATCGCGTTCGAGTACGTGGCCGACGACGCGTCCGACGCGGAGTGGGCGGCGCGGTTCCGGCCGAACACGAAGGCCGTCTACACGGAGACGCTGCCCAACCCGCTGAACCAGGTGGTCGACATCGAGCGGCTGGCCGGGATCGCGCACGCGGCCGGCGTCCCGCTGGTGGTCGACAACACCGTGCCGACGCCGTACCTCTGGCGGCCGATCGAGGACGGCGCCGACATCGTCGTGCACTCGACCTCCAAGTGGCTGTCCGGTCACGGATCGGTGATCGGCGGTGCCGTGGTCGACGGCGGCCGGTTCGACTGGGCGGCGCACGCGGAGCGCTTCCCGCAGCTCACCGAGCCGCCGCGGCCCGGGGTGGCCTCGTTCGTGGAGCGGTTCGGCGCGGGCGCGTTCCTGGCCTACCTGCGCGCGGTGATCGTGCTGGAGTACGGGCCGACGGTGCCGCCGATGAGTACGTTCCTGCTGCTGCACGGCATCGAGACGCTGTCGGTGCGGATGGACCGGCACGTGGCGAACGCGCAGGCGGTGGCGGAGTTCCTGGCAGGGCGGCCGGAGGTGGCGCGGGTGTTCTATCCGGGGCTGGCGGACGACCCGTTCCACGCGCTCGCGGCGAAGTACCTGCCGAATGGCGCCGGCTCCATCGTGTCCATCGACCTCGCCGGCGGCCGGGCGGCGGCGCAGCGGTTCCTCGACGCGCTGGAGCTGGTCAGCCCGATGACGCACATCGGCGACGTGCGCTCGCTGGCCATCCACCTGGGCAGCACCATCCACGCGAAGCTGACCGAGGAGGAGCGGCTGGAGGCCGGGATCACTCCCGGGCTGGTGCGCTTGTCCATCGGGATCGAGAGCCCCCGCGACATCATCGCCGACCTCCAGCACGCCCTCGAGGCGTAGCGCCGCGCGACATTCGTGCCGAATCGCGCGAATGCGCCGCCGTTTCGCGACATTCGTGCCGAATCGCGAGTGGGTTATGCGGGGAGGGGCGCCAGCGCCGCGCTCGCGGCGGCCACGGTCGCGGCGATGCGGCGGACGGCCTCCACCACCGTGCTCGGGTCGCACGCCAGGTTGATCCGGGCGAAGCCGCGGCCCTGCTCGCCGAACGCGAGACCGGAGTTGAGGGCGACCCGGCCGGTGTCGATCAGCACGCGGGCGGGGTCGTCGCCGAGCCCGGTCTCGCGGAAGTCCAGCCAAGCGAGGTAGCCGGCGTCGGGCCGGACCACCCGCACGGAGGGCGCGTGGACGGCCAGCTCCGCCTCCAGCAGCTGGAGGTTCGTCACGAGCTGGTCGAGCAGCCCGTCGCGCCAGCGCAGGCAGGACAGTGCCGCGACGTTGGCGTGGAGGCCGAGGATGCTGGTGCGCGCCGCGAGCTCCTCCGGGAGCCGGGTGAGCAGGTCGGCGGTGCCCGGCTCGGCGGCGACGATGACCGCGCACTTGAGCCCGGCGAGGTTCCAGGCCTTGCTGGCGGAGGTCACCGTGACGGCGCGGGCGCCGGCGGCCCGGGCGACGGGCGCGAACGGCGTGAAGCGGGAGCCCGGGTGGGCGAGCGGGGCGTGCACCTCGTCGCTGACGACGAACACCCCGTAACGGGCGGCGAGGCGGGCGAGCGCCTCCAGGGTGCGGCGGCTGTGACATCGGCCGGTCGGGTTCTGCGGGTTGCAGAGCAGCATGGCGTCGGCTCCCGCGGCGAAGGCGGCCTCCAGGCCGTCGAGGTCGAGCGTCCAGCCGGCGTCCTCGCGCAGCGGGACGGTGATCGCGACGGCGTCGGCCTCCTCGATCATCTCGAAGAAGGGTGGATAGACCGGAGGCGTCAGGACGACGCGGCCACCGGCCTCCGGGAGCACCAGCCGCAGCGTCTCGACCACGCCCACCGTCACGTCGGTGGCCAGGTGCACCCACTCCGGGTCGACGCCCCACGCCCACGAGCTCCAGGCGAAGTCCGCGAAGGCGGGCGCCAGCGGACCGGCCGAGTCGAGGTAGCCGGTGTCCGAGTTGCGGAGCGTCTCGGCGACGCGGTCGAGGATGGCCGGCTCGACGTCGAAGTCCATCTCGGCGACGAAGACCGGCAGGACGTCCGCGGGATAGCGGCGCCACTTGATGCTCGACCGGGACGCGAAGAGCTGCTCCAGGGGTCGGGCCGGTGCGAAGCTCATCGCCCAAGGATGCGGCACCGCAGCCCCGAGCGCATCCGCCCGCGTCACGGAACGTAAGGTAAGGGCGGGAGAGCCGTCGATCGGAGGCCCGTGCGCGTCGAGGTGCTGCACATCCAGGAGTGCCCGAGCTGGCGGGAGGCCGACGCGCGGCTGGAGGTCGCGCTCGCCGAGGCCGGGATCGACGCGGCGGTGGAGTACCGGCTGCTGGAGGATCCCGCCGACCTGGCAGCGACGGTGTTCGCCGGCTCGCCGACGATCGTGGTCGATGGCGCCGACCTCTTCCCGGCGGCCGAGCAGATCCGGGAGCTGGCCTGCCGGGTCTACGCGACGCCGGCGGGGCTGCGGGGGATGCCGGACACCGCGCAGCTGGTGGCGGCGCTGCGCGGGCTCACGGAGAGCGATCACCCGGTCCGCTGAGCGACTCGGAGCGAATACCGTACTGGCACGGATTCTGCGCCGGCGGCCCGTCGCTAGCGTTCGAGCCATGACCGATGTGACCGGCGCCCTCCCTCCCGACACCGACCGCTTCGCCTGGGTGCGCAGACTCCTGCCGCGGATCGTCGTCGGCGCGCTGATCGCCGCGGCGCTGGTCGGCGTCTACGCCGTGATCATCGGGACGTGGGACGAGACGTGCTGGCGGCTGATCGGCACGATCGCGCTGCTGGTGTTCTTCTCGCTGGTCTCCTGGTACGACGCGGACGTGTCCGCCCGCCGCGCGCCGTGGTTCGGCGCGGTGTCGGTGATCCTGTCGGCGTTCCTGCTGCTCGACGGCCTGGTGAAGCTCTGGGCGCCGGCGTTCGACGGGAGCTCCTCTTCGCCGGACGACGGGACCGGTACGTCCTCCTGGGGCGTCTTCGGCTGGATCGCGCTCGTCGCCGTCGTGCGGCTCGGCCTCCTGCACGTCCACCTGGTGCTGAACACCCAGCGCCGCTTCACCGGCCCGATCATGTCCAAGGTGACCGTGTGCACGCTGGTGCTGGTCGGCGCGCTCACGCTGGGGCTCGCGGCGCCGCTGGTGTTCGACCACACGACGTTCTCCGACACGTACTGGCGGCTCGTGGCGACCATCGCGATCCTGGACGCGCTGGGGACGATCCTGATCCCGTTGACCTACACGCTGTTCGGGCCGAAGGCGGCGAAGGGTTCGGCGCGCGCGGAGGCGGCTGCCGCTGCGGCGCCGCCCGTCGCGGCTGCTGCTCCGGCGGCCGCCGGGTACGCGGCGCCCGCCGCGTACGCGCGGCCCGCCGCTTCCGCCCCCGCTCCCACGGCGTCGTCCCCGTACCCGAACGTGCTGACGCCGTCCGGCGGCTACCGCCTGGAGTGGCCCCGCTACGTCAACGGCACTCCGCTCCCGGCCCGATCGGACGGCTCGCCGGACTTCACCGGCGTCGTCGGGTACTGAGCGCCCGATGTCCGAGGTTCAACGCACCGGACGGCCTCCTGCATGGCACCTGCTCTGGGTCGTCCCGGCCGTGGCCGCGTTCTGCGCGGTTCCGTTCATCGTCGCCGCGCTCTCCTGGTGCGGGATCAGCGGCTGCTCGGGCGGAGGCTGGGGCCGCGACCTCGACGACACCTGGATGGCGATCGTCGCCTGCTGCGTCGCGGCGGCCGCCCTGGCCATCCCGTTGCTGTTCATCCCGTGGGTCCGCCGCCGGGCCGTCAGGGTCCCGGTCGCCCTCCTGATCGGACTGGCGTGGGGGTACCTGATCGCGGTGCTCTCGCATGGCGAGGGCCCGTGGTTCACGCCGTGAACGCGAAAACCCCGGCCGTGACCGGGGTTCCATCGACGGTGGGCGATACCAGACTCGAACTGATGACCTCTTCCGTGTGAAGGAAGCGCGCTACCAACTGCGCCAATCGCCCGTGCGTTCGCGGCCGCGGATTCCGGCTGCGAGACTCGATACTAGCCGACCGCGGCACCGGATTGCACATCGGCCCCGCGCGCCGGGCGTGGTGGTGCGCGACACACCCGGAAGACGCGTCCGGTTTGGTCATCGGAGCGGGGATCAGCTAAAGTCATTCAAGTGCCGCGGGAGACCGGGGCGCGAAATGCGGATGTAGCGCAGTTGGTAGCGCATCACCTTGCCAAGGTGAGGGTCGCGAGTTCGAGTCTCGTCATCCGCTCGAGTCGGCCTGGTTTCCTCGGATTCCAGGCCTCTCGAATACGGTACGGTTCTTCCGTGTTGTGGCTTCGGTGGATTGGCCGAGAGGCGAGGCAGCGGCCTGCAAAGCCGTATACACGGGTTCGAATCCCGTATCCACCTCGAACCTGAGCACTCAGGCTCTGGGCGATTGGCGCAGCGGTAGCGCGCTTCCCTGACACGGAAGAGGTCACTGGTTCGATCCCAGTATCGCCCACCAACGAAAACCCCCGGGAGACCGGGGTTTTTCTGCATCTCCGGCCCGGCCGCGCCAGCAATGAGGTGCGCCTGAGCAGGCCTGCCCCCCCCCCGGCCTGCGAGAATCGCGGGATGCACGCACTGTTCCTGAACGGCACGGTCGGTGTCGGCAAGACCTCCGTCGCCGACGCGATCAGCGAACGGGAGGCGCGCCCGCACGCGGTGGTCGACCTCGACGAGATCCGCCGGTTCCGTCCCGCCGCGGCCGGCGACCCGTTCAACCTGGAGCTGCAGCTCGCGAACGTCGCGGCCCTGGTGGCGAACTTCGGCGTGGCGGGCGCGCAGCTCGGCGTCGTCGCCGGTGTCATCGAGTCCCGGGAGGACGCGGAGCGGTTCCGGCGCGCGGTCGGCGGTCAGGCGACCTTCGTGCGGCTGACCGCGGACGCCGCGGTCATCGAGGAGCGGCTGCGCGCGCGGCACGCGAACGATCCGGACGGATTGGCGTGGCACCTCGCCCGCGCGGCGGAGCTGACGGCGATCCTCGACTCCGCGGGCATCGAGGGCGACGTGGTCGACACGGGCGCGGACGATATGGAAGTGGTGGCAGCCCGGGTGCTGCGGTCGGTCGCAGCCGGGGAAGCGGCGCAGGCATGACGGCCGTGGAGGCCCCCGCGGGTGTTCTCGTCGTCCTCCGCGGCAACTCCGGCTCGGGGAAGTCCACCGTGGCTGCCCTGGTGCAGGCTGACTTCGAGCCCGGCGAGTGCCTCGTGGTCCCTCAGGACGTCGTGCGGAGGCAGCTCCTGAACGAAGCCGACAGGGCGGAGGCGGCCACCATCGACGTGCTCCGGACGATCGCCGCCTGGGGACTCGCCCGAGGACTCGTGGTCGTGGTCGAGGGCATCATGAACGCCGGACGCTACCAGCGCACGCTCGAACAGCTCGCCGCGATCGCGTCGCGTTCGCACTTCTTCGCCTGGGACGTCCCGCTGGAGGAGACCCTCCGGAGGCACGCGACGCGGGCGAAGTCGGAGGCGTTCACCGTGGACGAGATGAGCGGCTGGTATCACGGCTGGCAGCCGCTGGACTTCGTGACGGAGACGCGATTCGACGCGTCGGTCAGCGCGCGAGCCGCGGCCGACCGGGTGCTGGAGACGGCGCGTCGCGCTACCCTCTGACCGTGGGGTACGGGGTCCTGGGCGCGTCGATCTTCTTCGTGGGCGCGGCCATGGTCGCGGGCGCCGTGCTGGTCGCGCGACGGCTCGCCCGGCGCGACGCCGTCCGCGACGCACGCGCCCAGGCCTGGTCGGCCGGCAGCACCCGCCTCATCGAGCAGTTGAACGGCTCCACCTTCGAACGCGTGACGTTCGACGTGGACGACCCGCAGCTGGTGTTCCTCGGCGAGCGACGGGCGATCGTCACCATCCCCGAATGGCCGACCGTCGTGGTCGGGACCCGCGTGCTCCGCTTCGGCGACGCGGGTTTCCGTCAGGCCATCGTGTCCCTGCAGGGCGACACCGTCCGGTCGGCGCGGACGTCCCCGGATCGGGAGGTCGTGATCGAGCTGGGCGGGGGGACGTTTCTGATCGAGCCGACTCTCATGCCACCTCCACGACGTCGACGATCGTGCCGTACTCCTCCGTGAGCTGCGCCGTCGCGACGCACCGGACGGGCAACGTATCGCCCTCCCGCAGGTCCGGCGCGAAGCGGAGGGTGATGTGCGCCCGGTAGCCGTCGTGCCAGTAGTCGGGCTCGTCGGCGACGAAGCCCGGGAGGCGTTCGACGGCCTCCGCGAGCGCTTCGTGCACGCCCGGGAAGGAGTCGGGCTCCACGAGCTGGACCGGGTTGTCGCGCGAGGGGCCGAACATCGCGCGGCCGGCGATTCGGGCCGAGACCGGTGGGCCATCCACCAGCGCGTCGCGGACGACCTCGATCACCCGTCCCGGCGATGCCTCGGCCGCGAAGTTCGACACCAGCGTCACGTGCGCGGGCCACGCCGAGCGGGCGATGGACGTCCCGACGTCGATCGGTGCGAAGAGGGCGACGACGGCGAAGGCGTTCGGCGTCATCGCGGCGGCTCCGCCACCAGCACGAAGAGCAGGAACGCGAGGAAGCGCCCGCTCTCGCGCCTCCCGACCTCCGGGAAGCGGTCGAACGCGTCCGGGGCCGGAGCCGGCTCACTGATCGTCGCGATCCTGAAGCCGGCGGCGGCGAACGCGTCGGTCATCGCGTGCAGCGGACGGTCCCAGAAGGTGAGCTCGGCGGTCCGGCCGGCCAGCGTCCACTGCTCGGTCCGCTCGTGGATGCCGAAGTACTCGCGGTCGCCGCCGGACAGCCGGTCCGCGAGGAAGACGGCGGTGGGATGCTCCTCGGAGACGATCAGGCGTCCGCCCGGCTTCAGGACGCGATGCAGCTCGGCGAGGGCCGGCCCCCAGTCCTTCAGGTAGTGGAGGACCTGCGACGCGATGACGTCGTCGAACGTGTCGTCGTCGAACGGCAGCGGCTCCGCCAAGTCGGCGACGCGTAGGTCCGCTCCGGCGCCGAGCCTGGCTCGCGCCTGGTCGAGCATCCCGGCGCTCGCGTCCACACCGGTGACGGTCGCACCGCGGTCGCGGAGGTCGGCCAGGATCGGGCCCGAGCCGCATCCGACGTCCAGGATCCGGCGGCCGGCGACGTCGCCCGCGAGCTCGACGAGCGCGGGCCGGTTGTAGTACTCGTTCAGCAGGCTGGTCGCGTTGAGCTCCGCGTAGCCGTCGGCGATCGCGTCGTAGGGAGCCGTGGGCGGGGCGCCGTCAGGGCCGGTGTCGAGTGATCGAGTCATACCGGCATGCTGGCAGACGGAGCGGTCAGCCCGCATCCGCGAGCACCTGGTCGATCCAGGCCTGCCGCGGCAGCGCCCGGATCTCCTCGTGTGTGTACCACCCCAGTTCGGCGATCTCCTCGCCGTCAGGGTTCGCCTTTCCGGCGAGGCGGCACTCGTACGCGGTGGTCACGTAGCCGACCCGGTCGCCGTTCGGGTAGTCGACCATCAGCGGCTCGCCGCCGTAGGCGCCGACGATCCCCGTGATCCGTACCGCGGCGCCGGTCTCCTCGAAGACCTCGCGAGCCAGCGCCTCCGCGGGCTGCTCACCAGGCTCGACGCCGCCGCCGATCAGGCTCCACTCGGCGGAGTGCGGAGCCCGCGCGAGCAGGAAGCGCTCGCCGTCCCGGATCACCGCCGTGACGCCGGGCAGCAGCAGGAAGTCGTTCCCGATCCGCTCGCGGATCGACAGGACGTAGTCGGACATCGGCATGCCCGCAGCCTACGCAGCGCGGGCTACCCTGTCCGTCATGCCATCGGAACAGCCACCACCCACGTCCACCACGGGCGGCCCCGCTCTCGTGCTCGTCGTCGGCCGCCCCGCGTCGGGGAAGACCACCGTCAGCACCGCCATCGCCGCCCGCTGGGGCCTCCCCATCGTGTCCAAGGACAGGCTGAAGGAGATCCTGTTCGACACCCTGGGCTCCGGGGACCGGGAGTGGTCGATGGCGCTGGGCCGGGCCGGTTTCGCGCTGCTCGACTACGTGGTCGAGCGGCAGCTGCAGGCGGGCGCGCCGTTCGTGGTGGACGCCGCGTTCAACGCCGCCTACGAGGACGCGAAGTTCCGGTCGTGGCAGGCGGAGTACGGCTTCACGGCGATCCAGGTGCACTGCACGGCGTCGCCGGACGAGCTGGTCCGCCGGTTCGAGGCGCGCGCCCGCGACGGGTCGCGGCATCCCGGGCACGCCGACCATGCCTGGGTGGAGCAGTTCCGGGACAGCATCCACGACGACCGGCGGGAGGTGCTCGACCTGGCCGGGGAGGTGCTGCCGTACGAGTCGGAGGCTCCCGGGGCGCTGGAGGAGCTGCTGGCGCGGCTGGAGCGGGTGCTGCCGGCGGCCGGGCGCCGAGAGCCCTAGTCCCGCACCCCCGCATACCGCATCAACGTCGACTCCCGCCGCACGAATCCGACCGACTCGTACAGCGCGATGGCCGCCTGGCGGCTCGGTCGCGACGTCAAGTCCAGCGTCCGGAGCCCCCGCTCCTCGGCGAGCCGGATGATCGCCTCCAGCAGCCTCCGGGCGATGCCCCGGCCGCGGTGCGCGTCGTCCACCACCACGTCGTCCACGTGCCCGCGCCAGCCGGTCGCGAGCGGGAACGACGCCAGCGTGGCCATCCCGGCCACCTCGCCGTCGACGCGGGCGACGAGCAGGTCGGTGCCCGGGTGGCTCAGCATCGCCACGAGCCGCTCCTCGTCGAACGTGGAGGAGCGGGAGAGCTGGGGGAGCAGCCGGCGGATCGCGGCCAGGTCTCCGCTGTCGAGGGCGGTCGGGACGTCGATCTCGATCGTGGTCATGCGCTCCACCGTATCCGCCCTCACCACGCGAACCCATCCGGATCCCGCACCTGCCATCCAGCCCGCGCAGAGAGCTTGCCGTGGCGCGTCCTCCCGATGCAGTGTGTGCATGCGGGCGCCGGATGCCAGGGCATCGGCTTCCGGTACCCGGGCAGGTGATTGCTCGTGGAGACGTGCGTCAGGGTCGCGGCCCGAACCGTGAACCGGCCACGGCCGGTGTGGAGCCAGGCGATCGCGGGGGATCGCCTGCGATGAGTCATGCGCCACAGCGGCGGGAGGGGCGGTGTCGTCCGGCGGCGGGTCAGCGTGCCGGCCGCGATGCTCGGCACCGCCCTCCTCGTCGCCGCGCTGCTGGCCGCGGTGGTGCTGGTCGCCGCCCCGCGAGTCCCGAGGTCCGCGTCCGCGAGCACCCGCGGGGTCGGGGTCTACGTGTGGCCGCGGGTCAGTGACTCCGGCACCACCACCCACCTCGCCGTCTACGACTTCGCCAGCCACCGCGTCCGTCAGCTGACGCACCCGCCCGACCTCTCGGTCGACTACGGCCCCCGCGTGTCACCGGACGGCCGCTACGTGCTGTTCGGCCGCGCGACCCGGACCCTCCGCTTCGAGGTGCGGGTCATCGGGCTCGACGGCCGCGGTGAACGACGCCTCGACCACGGCAGCCGGCTCGCACCGGAGGGCGCCACCCACCCGGTGTGGGCGCCCGACGGCCACCGCGTGATCTACACGATGCAGACCGGCGACCGGGCAGGCGAGTTGTGGCTGACCGACCTCGCCGGGGAATTCCCCATCCGGATCTCCGCAGGGAGCCCGTGGCTCAGCGAGAGCGCTCCGACGTTCTCGCCGGCCGGATACCGCGTCGTACTGGCACACGACCCCACCGGTCGCACCGCACTCTTCCGGCAGGACCGCGACGGCTCGCACAGCGTCCAGCTCACCGCCTGGTCCCTGGGCGTCGGAGTGGCCCACCTCTCCACCGCGCGCTCCGGACCGACCCGCGACCTCCTCGCGTTCACCGTGGGTGCGCAACTGGCGACGATGCCGGCGACGTGCCGCTCCGTCGCCGCCTGTTACGAGAAGCTCAGATACGTCGCGCCGGGCAGGATCGCGCTCGGCGCCACCTGGGCCGGCGGCCGGGCCATCGTGTTCCACGACCCGACCGAGGGGCGCGGAAGGGAGGGGACGCTCTGGGCGCTCATCTGGGACGGCGACCGTCCGGTGCTGCACGAGCTGCCCGTCATGGACCATGCCGAACCGCCGTGGCGGCACATCCCGCTGGAGTGAGCGTCGTCTCGTTCCTGAACGAAGTCTCAGAAAACCATACTTGGTCTACCCCTGTTCACAGGGGTTGGATAGCCGTGCGCCTACCAGCGCATCCATCGCATTGGTGAAAGGACATCCATGCGCACGACAACCAGAACCCTCAGGGCCGCAGCCGTCACCACCGGCGCGGCCCTTCTCTTTGCCGCGGTGGCGGCGTCACCCGCCGTCGCAGCGCCAGGAAGGAACGCCCTGCCGGGCAGTCAGCCGGCGTGGGCGAACGCGAAAGCGCTCCGCTCCGCGGCGCCCGCGACCGACACGGTCGACCTCCGGGTGTACCTGCCCTGGCAGAACCAGGCGCAGGCGGCGGCGACGGCGCTCGCCGTGTCCACACCCGGCTCGGCGAGCTACCGGCACTACCTGACCCCGCAGCAGTTCCGCCAGCAGTTCGCTCCCGCGCAGTCCAGCGTGGTCGCGGTGCAGCAGTTCCTGCGGTCCGCCGGATTCAACATCGTGGACACTCCGTCCAACAACCGGTACGTCTCCGCCGAGGGGACGGTGGCCCAGGCGCAGAACGCGTTCGGCGTGACGCTCGGGGAGTACGACGCCTACGGCACCACGCTGCGCGCGCCGGAGTCCGCGGTCACCATCCCGGCCTCCCTCACCGGGATCGTGGAGAGCGTGGCGGGCCTCGACCAGGGCGCCGACCTGATCGCGCCGAGCAACACGAACGGCAACGGCCCGAACCAGGTCCACGGCGCACCGTCCGCGGGCTTCCGCGCCGGGCAGCCGTGCTCGCTCTGGTACGGCGAGAAGACGGTCGCGATGCCGAACGCCCCGGCGTACGGCACCAGCAGCAAGCCGATCGCGCCGTGCGGGTACACCCCGGCCCAGGTGCGCGGCCTCTACGGCCTCGACTCCGTCGCCGCGACGGGAGCAGGCCAGACGGTCGCCTTCGTCGGCGCCACCGCGAGCCCGACCATCGTGCAGGACGTGACGAAGTACAGCAGCCTGCACAACCTGCCCGCACCGAAGATCACCCAGATGGTGGCGCCAGGGGTCTACAAGCTCCCGGACACGCCCAAGCAGACGCCGGGCGACTTCTACGGTGAGGAGACGCTGGACGCCGAGGCCATCCACTCGATGGCGCCGGATGCCAGCCTGCTCTACGTCGCCTCCTCGAACGCGCGGCAGGACTTCGACGCGTCGGTCAACCACATCGTCGACAAGCACCTGGCGAGCATCCTCTCGATCTCCTACGGGTTCGCCGGGGAGGCCGTGCCGCAGGGCTTCATCAACAGCCTGAACAACACGTTCATCCAGGCGGCGGCGACCGGCATCGGCGTCTTCGTCTCCAGCGGCGACAGCGGTGACGAGGTCGGCAACTTCGGTTCGCCCCAGGTCGACTTCTACGCCGACAGCCCGTGGGTGACCGCGGTCGGCGGTTCGTCCGCCTCCGTCGTCCCGACCGGCGCCGCTCCGGCCGGCCTCGGCTACGGCTCGGTCGACGACCCGTCCTCCGCCCTCAACCAGAACGGCTGGAAGCGGTCGTTCGAGGTGGGCTGGCAGACCGGTCTCGACGCGGTGAAGCCCACCGCGACCGACCACATCACGAGCGCGCCGTACGAGTTGGACGGCACGTTCGCGGCGGCCCTGCCCGGCAACTTCAACGGCGGTGGCGGTGGAGGCGTGAGCAAGATCTTCGCGCAGCCGTCGTACCAGGCCGCGGCGGTCGGCTCGGCGTCCGGGAGGCTGGTGCCCGACATCAGCGCCCTGGCCGACCCGAACACGGGCCTGCTCGTCGGTCAGACCCAGACGTTCAGCAACGGGACGTACTACGACGAGTACCGCATCGGCGGCACCTCCGTCGCCGCCCCGCTGACCGCGGGGATGGCGGCCGTCGCCAACCAGCTCGCCGGCGCTCCGCTCGGGTTCCTGAACCCGCGCATCTACGGGGCGTACTCGGCCGGAGGCTCGGCCTACTACGACGTCGACCAGAAGGACATGTTCGGCTCGGCGCTGCCGAGCGTCCTCCGGGTCAACTACGTCGACAGCGAGAGCGCCGCGGGCGGTCTCAGCTACAGCCTGCGGACGCAGGAGACGCCGAGCCAGACGCTCCACAGCACCAAGGGCTATGACACCGCGACCGGAGTGGGGACGCCGAACGGCGCCTCGTTCTTCGCGGCGATCACGAAGTAGCCGCGCCCGCAACACACGAGTGCCCCCTCCCGGACGGGAGGGGGCACTCGTGTGTCAGCGGTCGATCAGTAGCAGACGGCGAAGGTGTCCACGTCGCTGGAGAGCACCGAGGTGCCACCCGCGATCTCGTAGGACGACGTGCCGAGCCTGACGAACTGGTCGCCGATCGCCCGCGGAATGCAGCTCGTGTTGGCGAGCATGAGCGGCTGGGACGTCGCGCCGGCCGCGGCGCCGGCCACCAGCGCGTCCTGCCAGGCGTAGCCGGAGGCGACGTAGGCCGAGGAGGCGCTGTTGTTCGCGAAGCCGGCCGCGACAAGCGCCGCACTGGTGTCGAAGCGGGTCGCTCCGCCGATCCGCGTCGCGGTGATCCCCGAGCTCGTCGCGGAGTCCGCCCACGCCTGCGCGATGACGGAGGTCCCGCCGATCAGCGTCACCGCGCGGAACGGCCGGGCGGCGAGGTAGGACGCGGTGGCCGGGTCCATCCCCGAGCCGTCGACCAGGAGGAGCGGCACGCCCTTCTTCGCCGCGACCGGGGCCGCGGTGAGCGCGTCGGCGAAGGACGAGCCCGTCGCGACGTACGCCGACGTGGCGGACGGGAACGCGTAGCTGGCGACCAGCCGGGAGGTCTCGAACCGGTCGGCGCCGCCGATGCGCTGCAGCGGACGGTTCAGGGCGGCGAGCTGGGCGTAGGCGCTGGAGTCGATCGCCGCGGTCCCGCCGATGACGACGATCTTGGCCGGCTGCAGCCGGTTGAGCTCGGCGATCGTCCCGGCCGGAACCGTGGAGGTGCCGGCCAGGAGCACGGGCCCCTTCTGGGCGCCGGCGGCCGCAGCGGCTGAGAGCGCGTCAGGGAAGTTCATCCCCGACGCCACATACGCGACGGGGACACCCGGGTTCGGGAACGCGTGCTGCGAGATCTGCACGGCCGTGTCGAAGCGGTCGGTCCCGGCGAGCCGCTGGGACGACGGGACGGTCGCGCTGGCCGGTGAGAAGAAGGAGGTCTTGCAGCCGAGGGAGGCGTTGCCCGCGGAGTCGCCCGGCAGCGCGATGACCGTGATGCAGGCCCCGTACTGCCCGTTGCCCGACCAAGGCACTTGGGCCGTGAACCCGTGGTAGTTTCCGACTGCCGGGTAGACGGAGGCGACATCCGGCCTGCTCTGGTTGGCCGTCACCGTCGTCTGCGTCACCCCGGAGGGCGTGTTCCAGGTGACCTGCACCTGCACGGGCGCGGCGAGGTTCGTCTGGTCGAACGCCCATCCCGAGACCGAGAAGGAGCTCCCACTGTTGAGCGTCGCCGTGTCATAGGACCCGATCGGCGGGTGGTTCTGCGCCCCCAGGGCGAACTGCGTCAGCTGGGTCTGGGTGCCGTTGAAGATGTCCTGGTCGCCCGCGAATGTCCCGGCGTCCGCGTACTGCCACATCGTCCAGTTCACCCAGCTCGCGGGGAGGGCTCCCGGAGTGCTGGTGCCGTACCGGGCGACGAACACGGGGTAGGCGCCGAACGTGTTGTTGGAGCCGGTGCAGGTGTTCCACCAGTTCGCGGTGGAGTAGATCGCGGGCCGTACGCCGGTGAGGTTCTGCACGGTCGACACGAAGTCGTAGATCCAGTTGGACATGTCGACGGTCGAGAGCCCCCAGCACGAGTTCGTGTGGTCGGTGGCCGTGTACGGGTCGTACTCGATGTCGAGCAGCGGCGGGAGGGTGCGGCCGTCCGGGGACCAGCCGCCGCCGTTGGCGACGAAGTACCGGGCCTGCGTGGCGCCGTTCGTGGTGTTGGGCGTTGCGAAGTGGTAGGCCCCGCGGATCAGGCCGGCGCTGTACGACCCGGAGTACTGGGTGCTGAACTGGCTGCTGGTGTAGTCGGTGCCCTCCGACGCCTTGATGTAGACGAAGCGGGCGCCTGCCGCGTACTGGGACGGCCAGTTGATGCCGGTCTGCCAGCCGCTGACGTCCATCCCGAGCACGCCCGTGACGCCGAGCGAGGCCTTGAACTGCGACTTCGCCGCGGTGCCGCTGGCCGGGTCGGACGAGGGGATCGTCGATCCCATCGTGTGGTTGCGCGCCGCGTTCATCTCGGCGATGCCCGGGTCACCGGCCGGCGCCTGCGGCGCCGTCGACGGGGAGGCGGTGGAGGTCGGCGCCGGCGTGGGCGCCTGCGTCGGTGCTGACGTCGGTGCGGCAGAGGGCGACGGTGTCGGCGTCGCGCCCCGCGCCGTCGTGGCGTGCGCCGACGCCGGCACCTCGGCCGCGACGGCGGGTACAGCGGGGACGACGGCTACTGCGGTCAGGATGGCTGCTGCGAGAACCGCGAGGCCGGTCTTCATGGTGGACACATCCGCTCTGAAGGGGTGGGGAGGGTGGAGTCCGTCCGTTCGGGTCGTCCGGGGCCCCGGGTCGGAGGGGCACGCGGGCAGTTTAGCCCGGGCCCGCGAAGAGTTGGGCGGTCGGAGCCCCGCGAGTCGTACCCCAATTCGGGCCGCGACCTGGCCACGCATCCGGTCCGCTGCGCCGCTGCGCGCCGACTAGAGTTGAACGCATCCCATTGGAATACGACTCAAGGAGTGGACAGGTGGCCGACGGCTTCGAGCTCTTCACCGACCGTTCCGTTGTCGCGATGCGCGTCAACGGTGAGCTGAAGGATCTCGCGACGACCGTCACGACCACCGACACCGTCGAGCCGGTCACCATCGACTCGCCGGACGGCCTCGGCATCCTCCGCCACTCCACCGCGCACGTCCTCGCGCAGGCCGTGCAGGCGATCAACCCGGAGGCCAAGCTCGGCATCGGGCCGCCCATCACCGACGGCTTCTACTACGACTTCGACGTCGCCGAGCCGTTCACCCCGGAGGACCTGAAGGCCCTCGACAAGGAGATGGCGCGGATCGTGCGCGCGGGCCAGCGTTTCATGCGCCGCGTGGTCACCGACGACGAGGCGCGCGCCGAGCTCGCCGGCGAGCCGTACAAGCTGGAGCTGATCGGGCTGAAGGGCTCCGGCGCGGAGTCCGGCGGCGGCGACGAGTCCGTGGAGGTCGGCTCTGGCGAGCTGACCATCTACGACAACGTCGACCCGAAGACCGGCGAGACGATCTGGAAGGACCTCTGCCGCGGCCCGCACGTCCCGAGCACCCGCATGCTCGGCAACGGCTGGGCGCTCACCCGCGTCGCCGCCGCCTACTGGCGCGGCTCGGAGAAGAACCCGCAGCTGCAACGCGTCTACGGAACCGCGTGGCCCAGCAAGGACGAGCTGCGCGCATACCAGACCCGCATGGAGGAGGCCGCCAAGCGCGACCACCGCAAGCTCGGCGCGGAGCTCGACCTGTTCAGCTTCCCGGACGAGATCGGCTCGGGCCTGGCGGTGTTCCACCCCAAGGGCGGGATCATCCGCAACGAGATCGAGAACTTCATGCGCGAGCGGCTGATCGCGAACGACTACGAGCTGGTGAACACGCCGCACATCACCAAGGCGCACCTCTACGAGATCAGCCAGCACCTCAACTGGTACAAGGACGGCATGTTCCCGCCCATGCACCTGGACGAGGAGCGCGACACCGAGGGCAACATCACCCGGCAGGGGCAGGACTACTACCTCAAGCCGATGAACTGCCCGATGCACAACCTGATCTTCCGGGCGCGTGGGCGCAGCTATCGCGAGCTGCCGCTGCGGCTGGCGGAGTTCGGCACGGTGTATCGGTACGAGAAGTCCGGCACGCTCTCCGGCCTCACCCGCGTGCGCGGCCTGACGCAGGACGACGCGCATATCTACGTCACTGACGACCAGATCAAGGACGAGGTCGCGCGCCAGCTGGAGTTCGTGCTGGAGACCCTGCGCGGCTACGGCCTCACCGACTTCTATCTGGAGCTCTCCACCAAGGACCCGGAGAAGTACGTCGGCAGCGACGAGAGCTGGGAGACGGCGACCGAGACCCTCCGCGAGGTGGCGATCGAGTCCGGCCTGGAGCTCGTGGACGACCCGGGCGGAGCGGCGTTCTACGGCCCGAAGATCTCGGTGCAGGCGCGCGACGCCATCGGCCGCACCTGGCAGCTCTCGACGGTCCAGCTCGACTTCAACCAGCCGGAGCTGTTCGAGCTGGAGTACAACGCCGCCGACGGCACGCGCAAGCAGCCGGCGATGATCCACCGCGCGCTGCTCGGCTCGATCGAGCGGTTCTTCGCGATCCTCCTGGAGCACTACGCGGGCGCCTTCCCGGTCTGGCTGTCGCCGGTCCAGGTGGTGGGCATCCCGGTCGCCGACAATTACGGGCCCTTCCTGGACGACGTGATCGCGCGGCTGAAGGCCAGGGGAGTGCGCGCCGATGTGGACCACTCCGACGACCGCATGCAGAAGAAGATCCGCACGCACACCAAGGCCAAGGTCCCCTTCCAGCTCATCGTGGGCGAGGAGGACGCCTCGGCGAGCACGGTGTCCTTCCGCTTCCGCGACGGCAGCCAGCGCAACGGCGTGACCGTGGACGAGGCGATCGAGCGGATCGTCGCGAGCATCGAGAGCCACGAGCTGGTCGAGACCGCATGGCTCGACTGAGCCTCGACGACTACGCCGACGAGGGCGGCGCGGGCGTCGATGCGGAGCAGATCCGCATCGACGACCTGTCGCACCTCGTCGGCGTGCCCGACGAGTTCCAGCGGCTGTGGACCCCGCACCGGATGGTCTACATCCAGCACGGGCAGCAGCCCGGCAAGGACGACTGCCCGTTCTGCGTCGCGCCCAGCCTGAGCGACGAGGACGCGCTGATCGTCGCGCGCGGCGAGCACGCCTACGCGCTGCTCAACCTGTTCCCGTACAACAGCGGCCACCTGCTGGTCTGCCCGTACCGCCACATCGCGAACTACGACGAGGCGACGCCGGAGGAGGTCGCCGAGATCGGGAGCATCACGCAGACCGCGATGCGTGTCATCCGCGAGGTCTCCCGCAACGACGGCTTCAACATCGGGATGAACCAGGGCGAGGTCGCCGGAGCCGGAATCGCGGCGCACCTCCACCAGCACATCGTGCCGCGCTGGGCGCAGGACGCGAACTTCTTCCCGATCATCGCCAAGACGAAGGCGCTGCCGCAGCTCCTCGGCGAGGTCCGCGCCGCCATCGCGAACGCCTGGCCGCACGACGCCGACTGACGCACCCCGATTCGTGCCGAATGTCGTGTTCGCTGGCGCGAAAGGCGACATTCGGCACGAATGTGGAGGGGGTCAGCGCACCTGCGTGACCGTGAACTGCTCGCGCGGGTGCGCGTACGACTCCTGCGACTCCACGAGCCGGAGCTCGCGCTCACCCGACGCCAGCGTGTTCGCGAGCAGGTCGTAGACGCTGGAGACGGTCTTGCTGAGTGCGGAGGCCGCGTCGCCGGACGCGACGTAGTGCGCCGTGAACAGCGCCGCCGTGACGTCGCCCGACCCGTTCGCCTTCAGCGCCAGTCGCGGCGTCTGCACGATCCACGCACCGGCGTCGTCCACTGCAAGCATCTCGATCGTGCCGTCCGGCTGGTCCGGCCGCTCCACGCTGGTGACGAGGACCGTGCGCGGCCCCATCGCCCGCGCGGCGTCGACGGAGGCGAGCGTGGACTCCAGGTCGCCCGGCTCGGTCCCGGTGAGGTAGCCGAGCTCGAACTGGTTCGGCGTGATGATGTCGGCGATAGGAACGACCCTGTCGCGCAGCAGCTCGGGGATGGCCGGCGCGACGAAGCAGCCGGACTTCGCGTTGCCCATCACCGGGTCGCACGCGTACACGGCGTCCGGGTTGGCGGCCTTCACGCGGGCCACGGCGTCCACGATCACGTCCCCGATGCCCTCGCCGCCCTGATATCCGGAGAGCACGGCGTCGATGCTCCCGAGCACGCCGCGCTCCTCGATCCCGGTGATCACCGCGCGCACGTCGTCCGGCGCGATCAGCGGCCCACGCCAGGCGCCGTAGCCGGTGTGGTTCGAGAAGTTGACGGTGTAGACGGGCAGGACCTCCACGCCGATGCGCTGGAGCGGGAACACGGCGGCGGAGTTGCCGACGTGGCCGTAGGCGACAGCGGACTGGATCGAGAGGATACGCATCATTCGATCCTGGCAGATCAGAGGCGGGGCGCAGAGCGCTCGGCCGCCTCCACCAGGTCGTCCACCAGCCGCGCAGCCTCCTCGTCGCCGAGGTCGTGCACCGTCAGCCGCAGGTGGTGCGACGCCGCGGGCCGCCCGCCCAGCAGGAACTCGTCGCCGGTCCGGGCCAGCCAGCCGCGCCGCATCAGCCGCTCCGCCACGATCCGCGCCTCGACCGGCAGCTCCACCCAGAGGTTGAGCCCGTCGGCCGCCTCGGTCGGCAGGCCCCGGGAGCTGAGCTGCTCCGCGAACGCCGCGTTCCGCACGGCGTAGTGCCGCCCGGCCTCCGCGACCTCGCTCAGCACCGTGTCGTCGGTGAGCTGGGCGAGCACGAGCCGCTGCAGGATGTGGCTCACCCAGGTGGTGCCGGGGCTCAGCCGGAAGGCGAGCCGGTCGGAGGTCTCCGCGTCGGTCGCGGCGATCGCGAGGCACATGTCGGGGCCGAGGAACTTCGAGACCGAGCGGACCAGCGCGAAGCGGCGGTGCCCCGGCCCGATCAGCGTCTCGTACGGCCGCTGCGACAGCATGGAGAAGTGGTCGTCCTCGATCACGAGCACGTAGGGATGGTCGGCCAGCAGCGCACGCAGGGCCGCGGCGCGTGCGGGGGAGAGGGTGGCGCCCGTCGGGTTCTGCGCGCGCGGCGTGCAGATGATCGCGCGCACGCCGGCGTCCAGCGCCGCGCGGAGGCCGTCCACGGTCATCCCCTCGGCGTCCACCGGCACGGGCACCGCGCGGTAGCCGCCGTGGCGGACCGTGTGGATGCTGGCCAGGAAGCATGGGTCCTCCAGTGCGACCGCGTCGTCGCGCAGCAGGGCCTGCGCCAGGAGTCGCTCGACGGCGTCGACCGCGCCGTTCGTCACGGTGATCCGGAGGTCACGGTCGGCCAGGTCCTCCCGCACCCAGGCGAGCGCGATGGCCTCCAGGGCCGGGTCGATCACCGGCTCGCCGTAGAGCACCGGCCGCCCGGTCGCGCGGGCCAGCGCCGAGGAGAGGTCGGGGATGCGGCCGGGATCGGGATTGCCCGTGCCGACGTCGCGGAGGACGCTGTCGGTCGCGTAGCCCTCCTGCGCCACGGCCTCCACGCCCGCGATGACCGTGCCGGCCCTGCCGCGTGCCACGACCACGCCTGCCTGCGCCAGCAGCCGGTACGCGGCGACGGCCGTGTTCCGGTTGACCTGGAGCCGGGCGGCCAGCTCGCGCACCGGGGGAGGGCGTCGCCGCGTCGCAGCGCACCGCGCTCGTGCAGCGCGCGCACGCTCGCCGCGATCTCCGCCGCAGTCGTGCCCGTGATGACCTGTTCGTCCACTTTCGCTCCCCGGCGTCGAGTCTAACCAGCCCTCCGAGTGATGATATCTTCGGCATAGGCCAAAACTTTTTCGTACCGCACGAGAGGGCGATCATGACAGTCACAGAACAGGGCACCGCCACGGGGTCGAGCCGGGTCAAGCGCGGCCTGGCCGAGATGCTGAAGGGCGGCGTCATCATGGACGTCGTCACGCCGGAGCAGGCCCGCATCGCCGAGGACGCCGGCGCCGTCGCCGTGATGGCGCTGGAGCGCGTCCCCGCCGACATCCGCGCGCAGGGCGGCGTCGCCCGCATGAGCGACCCGGACCTGATCGAGGCGATCATCGCCGAGGTCTCCATCCCGGTCATGGCGAAGGCCCGCATCGGCCACTTCGTCGAGGCCCAGGTGCTGCAGGCGCTGGATGTGGACTACATCGACGAGTCCGAGGTGCTCTCGCCCGCCGACTACGTCAACCACATCGACAAGTGGCAGTTCACCGTGCCGTTCGTCTGCGGCGCCACCAACCTCGGTGAGGCGCTGCGCCGCATCAACGAGGGCGCAGCGATGATCCGCTCCAAGGGCGAGGCCGGCACCGGCGACGTCTCGGAGGCCACCAAGCACATCCGCAAGATCACCTCCGAGATCAACGCGCTGAAGTCGATGACGCGCGACGAGCTCTACGTCGCCGCCAAGGACCTCCAGGCTCCGTACGAGCTGGTCGCCGAGATCGCCGAGACCGGCAAGCTCCCCGTCGTGCTGTTCACCGCGGGCGGCGTGGCCACCCCGGCCGACGCCGCGATGATGATGCAGCTCGGCGCGGACGGCGTCTTCGTCGGCTCCGGCATCTTCAAGTCGGGCAACCCGGAGCAGCGCGCCGCCGCGATCGTCAAGGCGACCACGTTCTACGACGACCCGCAGGTCATCGCCGAGGTCTCCCGCGGCCTGGGCGAGGCGATGGTCGGCATCAACGTCTCCGACCTCGCCGCGCCGCACCGCCTCGCCGAGCGTGGCTGGTAACGCAGCCGCCGCCCCCGCGTCGGCGTCCTGGCCCTGCAGGGAGACTTCCGCGAGCACATCGCGGTCCTGCGCGGCCTGGGCGCCGACGCCGTCCCCGTGCGCCGGGCGGAGGAGCTGGAGAGCATCGACGGCCTGGTCATCCCGGGCGGCGAGTCCAGCGTCATGGACAAGCTGTCCCGGGCGTTCGGCGTCGCCGAGCCGCTGAAGGCCGCCATCGCCGCCGGGCTGCCGGTCTATGGCACCTGCGCCGGCCTGATCATGCTCGCGGACGCGATCGTGGACGGCATCGCCGGCCAGCAGAGCCTCGGCAGCCTCGACGTCGCGGTGCGCCGCAACGCCTTCGGGTCCCAGGTGGACTCCTTCGAGACCGACCTCGACATCCCGCAGCTCGGCGACGAGCCGGTGCACGCGGTGTTCATCCGCGCGCCGATCGTGGAGAGCGTGGGGGAGAAGGCGACCGTGCTCGCCCGCGTCCCGGACGGGCGCGTCGTGGCGGTGGAGCAGGGCGACCTGCTCGGGACGTCGTTCCACCCGGAGATCACGGGGGATACGCGGTTCCATGAGTACTTCCTCGCGAAGGTGCGGGCGCGGGTGAACGGGCGGGTGGACGCCGCGGTCTGAGGATGGTGCGTCGGCGCCGCGTTCCCCTATGATCGCGGCGTGCCGACGCCTCCCGCCGAGCGGCCGCCGTTCCGGGTCCCGGTCGGCACCGCGGCCAACCCCGTCCTGGAGCAGGACGTCCTCGCCCGGTTGATGGCGCTCGGCGAGTCGGAGGAGTTCCGCGTCGGGGACACGCTGTTCCGCGCCGGGGACGAGGGGCTCGACTTCTTCGTCATGGAGTCCGGCCGGGTCGACATCGTCCGGGAGGCGACGGCGGACTCGCGGGCGCGCGTCGTCGCCGAGTGGCAGGCCGGCGAGTTCCTCGGCGAGCTGAGCATGCTGACCGGGCAGTCCTCCCTGCTCACCGCCCGCATCGTCGAGCCGAGCCGGGTGCGGCGCATCCCGAACGCGGCGTTCAAGCAGCTCATGTCGAACGACGGCGAGCTGTCGGAGATCCTGCTCGCGGCCTTCCGCGCCCGGCGGCGGCTGCTGATGGCCGCCGCCGACCGCACGACCCAGATCTTCGGGACGGAGGGCTCCGCCGCGGCCCTGGCGCTGCGCCGCTACGCCGCGCGCATGGAGCTGCCGCACCGCTGGATCGACGTCTCGACCGAGCCGGGCCGCGCCGCGCTGCAGGCCTCCGAGCATGCCGGCCTCGACCTCCCGCTCGTGGTGTCCCGGGGCGCGGTGATCGCCGCCGCGACCCCGCTCGCGCTCGCGGAGGCGGTCGGCCTGGCGTACCGCTACCGCGACGGCGACGAGTTCGACCTGGTCGTCGTCGGCGCGGGGCCGGCCGGGCTCGCGGCCGGCATCTACGGCGCCTCCGAGGGCCTGCGGACCCTGGTGCTCGACGCTCTCGCGCCCGGCGGCCAGGCGGCGGCGAGCTCCCGGATCGAGAACTACCTCGGCTTCCCGTCCGGCGTCTCCGGCGCCGAGATCACCGAGCTGGGCCTGGTGCAGGCGCTGAAGTTCGGGGTGCGGCTGTCGGCGCCGGCGGAGGTCACCGCACTGTCTCCGCGCGAGGGCGGCCACGAGTTGACGCTGGCGGAGGGCGACGCCATCCGGGCGCGCACGATCGTCGTCGCCACCGGAGCCCGCTACCGCCGCCTCCCGCTGGAGCGCTGGGCGGACTTCGAGGGCGGCAGCATCTTCTTCGCGACGACCGAGCTGGAGGCAAGGACCGTCGCGCGCCGGCCCGCGATCGTCGTGGGCGGCGCGAACTCCGCAGGCCAGGCCGCGCTCTACCTCGCCGAGCTGGGCAGCGACGTCGCCCTGGTCGTCCGCGGACCGGACATCGCGGCCAAGATGTCCAGCTACCTGGTCGACCGGGTGCGGTCGCACGAGCGGATCACGGTGCACACCTCGTCCGACGCGACGGCGCTGCACGGCGGCGATCAGCTGGAGGCCGTCACGCTCACCTCGTCCGCCACCGGAGCGAGCGAGCGGGTCCCCGCCGCTGCGCTGTTCTGCTTCGTCGGCGCGGAGCCGCGGGCGTCCTGGCTGAGCGGCGCGGCGGTGGACGCCAGCGGCTTCCTGCTGACGGACGTCGACCTCCCCGCCGTCGCCGACGCCGGTCGCGGGCCGCTGCCGTTCGAGACGAGCCTGGCCGGCGTCTTCGCCGCGGGCGACGTCCGTCACGGGTCGATGAAGCGCATCGCCGCGGCGGTCGGGGAGGGCGCCAGCGCCGTCGCCTCGGTGCACCGGGCGCTCGCGGCGCAGTAGCGCTCCCGCCGTCGCGCCTTCGGGAGGCCTCCTGACGAGGCATTATTATGGACAGGTTCAAACGCAACTCGAGGGAGCACCAGTGTCCGGGCATTCCAAGTGGGCAACGACCAAGCACAAGAAGGCGGTCATCGACGCCCGCCGCGCGAAGTCGTTCGCCAAGCTGATCAAGAACATCGAGGTGGCGGCGAAGACCGGCGGCGCCGACCTGTCCGGCAACCCGACCCTGGTCGACGCGGTCCAGAAGGCCAAGAAGACCTCGGTCCCCAACGACAACATCGACCGCGCGATCAAGCGCGGCGCCGGCCTCACCGGCGAGTCGATCGAGTACACGACCATCATGTACGAGGGCTACGGCCCGGGCGGCGTCGCCCTCATGATCGAGTGCCTCACCGACAACAAGAACCGCGCCGCCGCCGAGGTCCGCACCGCGATGACCCGCAACGGCGGAACAATGGCCGACCCGGGCTCCGTGGCGTACAACTTCCACCGCAAGGGCGTCATCGTCGTCCCGCACGCGGACGGCGTCGACGAGGACACCGTCCTCACCGCGGTCCTCGACGCGGGGGCCGAGGAGGTCACCGACCGCGGCGAGAGCTTCGAGGTGCTCACCGAGGCCACCGACCTGGTCGGCGCGCGCACCGCGCTGCAGGAGGCCGGCATCGACTACGACTCGGCCGACGCGGAGTTCGTCGCCACGGTCAACGTGGAGGCCGACGCCGAGCTCGCCCGCAAGGTCTTCCGCCTCATCGACGCCCTGGAGGACTCGGACGACGTGCAGAACGTCTACACGAACCTCGACCTCACGCCCGAGGTGCAGGCGCAGCTCGAAGACGACGAGTAAGGCGCCGCGATGACGATCCGGGTGCTCGGCATCGACCCGGGTCTGACGCGCTGCGGCGTCGGCGTCGTAGACGTGCGTCCCGACCGCACGGCCGCCCTGGTGGAGGTCACGGTCATCCGCACGCCGGCCGACATGCCGCTGGAGCAGCGGCTGCTGGCGGTCGGCACCGGGATCGACCAGCTGCTCGACGCCCACCGCCCGGACGTGGTGGCGATCGAGCGCGTCTTCGCGCAGCACAACCTCCGCACGGTGATGGGCGTCGCGCAGGTGAGCGGCGTGGCGCTGCACGCCGCCGCACGCCGCGGCCTCCGCGTCGCGCTGCACACGCCGAGCGAGGTCAAGGCGGCGATCACCGGGTACGGCTCTGCGGACAAGAAGCAGGTGCAGGCGATGGTCGCCCGCATCCTCGGGCTCGCGGAGGCGCCGAAGCCCGCGGACGCGGCGGACGCCCTCGCCATCGCGATCTGCCACGCCTGGCGCGGCTCACCCGCCGCAGACGGGCGAGCGGCAGGCGGGGCAGCCGAAGGCGCCGCGCAGACGCCGGCGCAGGCCGCGTGGCTCGCCGCCGAGCGCTCCGCCCGGACGTCGGGCGTTCCCCGTAGGCTGGCCAGGTGATCTCCTCCCTCCGCGGCACCGTCCTCTCTGCGAGCGGCGGCACCGCCGTGATCGAGGTGGGCGGCGTCGGCTTCGCCGTGCAGCTCACCCCCGACCACGTGCTCTCGCTGCGCGTCGGCGACGAGGCGTTCGTGTTCACGTCACTCATCGTCCGGGAGGACGCCCTCCAGCTCTTCGGCTTCGCGGACCTCGAGCAGCTCCAGGTCTTCGAGCTGCTCAACGGCGTGTCCGGAGTCGGCCCGAAGTCCGCGATCGGCGTGCTTGCGGTGCTCAGCCCCGACCAGGTCGCCGACGCCGTGGCGGCCGACGACGACGCGCCGTTCCGCAAGGTGTCCGGCATCGGTCCCAAGACCGCCAAGCTCATCGTCGTCTCGCTCACCGGCAAGCTCGCCGCCGCCCGGCGCACGCCCGCACGTGCGGTGAAGGCGAAGGGAACGCCCTCCGCCGTCCCCGACAGCGTGATCGTCGCCCTGGTCGGCCTCGGCTGGCCCGAGAAGATCGCGGCGGAGGCGGTGTCCGACGTGGTCGCCGAGACCGACGAGGGGTCGCGCGACTCCGTCCAGGCCCTGCTGCGGCTCTCGCTCGCGCGCCTCGGCCCGGCCGGCGCGGCGAGCGGAGCGGCCCGATGAGCGACGACCTCACCGCGCCGGAGCTGGAGTCGGAGTCGGAGCTCGCCTTCGAGGGCGCGCTGCGCCCGCGCACGCTGTCGGAGTTCGTCGGGCAGGCGAAGGTCCGCGGCCAGCTCCAGCTGCTGCTGACGGCCGCGAAGATGCAGGATCGCACGGCCGACCACATCCTGCTCGCAGGCCCTCCCGGGCTCGGCAAGACCACGCTCGCGATGATCGTCGCGCACGAGAGCGAGCGCCCGCTCCGGCTCTCCAGCGGCCCCGCCATCCAGCACGCCGGCGACCTCGCAGCGCTGCTGTCGTCGCTGACGCCGGGGGAGGTGCTGTTCATCGACGAGATCCACCGGATGGCTCGCTCGGCCGAGGAGATGCTCTACCTCGCGATGGAGGACTTCCGCATCGACATCATGGTCGGCAAGGGCGCGGGCGCCACGTCCATCCCGCTCGACCTCGCGCCGTTCACCCTCGTCGGCGCGACGACCCGCTCCGGGCTGCTGCCGAACCCCTTGCGGGACCGCTTCGGTTTCACCGCGCACCTGGAGTTCTACGACGAGGGCGAGCTGACGCAGGTGCTCACCCGCGCCGCGACGATGCTCGACTTCGAGGTCGACCGCGAGGCGCTGGCGGAGATCGCCGGCCGCTGCCGTGGCACCCCGCGCATCGCCAACAGGCTGCTTCGCCGCGTCCGCGACTACGCGCTCGTGCACGGCGGCCGCGGCGACGTGGCGGCGGTGCAGGCCGCGCTGGAGCTCTACGACGTCGACCCGCTCGGCCTCGACCGCCTCGACCGCGCCGTCCTGCACGCCATCCTGGAGCGCTTCGAAGGCGGCCCGGTCGGCCTCAACACCCTCGCGGTGTCGGTCGGCGAGGAGGCGGAGACCATCGAATCCGTGGTCGAGCCGTTCCTCGTCCGCATCGGTCTGCTGTCGAGAACTCCGCGCGGGCGGGTCGCCACACCCGCGGCCTGGCGGCACTTCGGCCTGTCCGGCCCGCGACCTGGGGGTGTACCGCAAGGCCACTCACAGCAACCGTCCCTGATGGATGACCTATAATTCAAGCTGGCCACTCGCCACACACCCCCTTGACTTTCACCGGAAGGTTCGGCTTACTTCATGGATCCGTTGACCATTGTGATGGTCGTCATTCTGGCGGCCCTCGTCTTCTTCATGTTCCGCAACAGCCGCAAGCGGCAGAAGGAGCAGGCGGAGACCCGTTCGAAGATGGTGCCCGGCGCCGAGGTGATGACCAACTTCGGCCTGTACGGCACCCTGCTGTCCGTCGACGAGGACGACAACACCGCCATCATCGAGACCAGCCCCGGCCACGTCGTGAAGGTGCACCGCCAGGTGCTCTCCCGCGTGGTCGAGCCCAAGACCGCGGAGACCGACGACACCGAGGTCGCGGGCCCGGAGCTCAACGAGGACCACGCCATCCCGGCCGACTCCTCCGCTCCGGAGTTCGGCGAGCGGCTCGACGACGCGCCGAAGAAGCCCGGCGCGAAGAGCGACGACTGATAGCATCCCTGTGCTCCGCGCACCGAGAGGGTGCGCGGATCGCTCGTAGAAAGCTGAGTTCCTAGGTGGCAAAGTCGACTCCGGTCAAAAAGGCCTGGCGTTCGTTGACGTGGCTCGGTGTGATCGTGGTGGTCCTCCTCGGGACCCTCACGGCCGGCGTCCTGTTCAGCAACGCGACGTGGCTGCCCAAGCTCGCCCTCGACCTCGAGGGCGGCACCCAGATCATCCTCGCGCCGCAGGTCGAGAACGGTCAGTCGGTGCAGCAGCAGCAGCTCGACCAGGCGGTCTCGATCATCCGGCAGCGCATCGACGCGTCCGGCGTGTCCGAGGCGCAGATCTCCACCGAGGGCTCGCGCAACATCGTCGTCTCGCTGCCGGGCAAGCCCGACCAGCAGACGCTCGACCGCGTCAAGGCGAGCGCGCGGCTGGACTTCCGGCCGGTGCTGCTCACCGGCGGCCCGACCAACGAGGTCGTGGGCGCCGACGGCAAGTCGACCCCGGCGCCGAGCCCGGCCCCCGGCCTCCAGTCGACGCCGTCCACGTCGCCGACGAACGGCAGCGACCTGGCCTGGGTGACTCCGGCGCTCCAGGCCGAGTACGACGCCTTCTCGTGCGCCGCGAACAAGAACAAGGACCTCAGCGCCGCTCCGACGGACAAGCCGCTGATCACCTGCGACGACAACAACACGGTCAAGTACCTGCTCGGCCCGGTCGAGGTGAAGGGCCAGAACATCTCGGACGCGAGCGCCGGCCTGATGCAGAGCTCGCAGGGCGTCACGACCGGCCAGTGGGCGGTCAACATCGTCTTCGACGCCACCGGCACCAAGCAGTTCGCCGCGGTCACGACCCGCCTCAACGCCCTCCAGGGCGCGCAGAATCAGTTCGCGATCGTCCTGGACGGCCGCGTCATCTCGGCGCCGACCACCAACGCGGTGATCACCGACGGCAAGCCGCAGATCTCGGGCAACTTCACCGAGCAGAGCGCCAAGACCCTCGCCGACCAGCTCAAGTTCGGCGCGCTGCCGTTCAGCTTCAAGGTTCAGAGCCAGGACGACATCTCGGCCACGCTCGGAACCTCGCAGCTCATCAGCGGCCTCATCGCCGGTCTGATCGGCCTGATCCTGGTCGCGATCTACACGTTCTTCCAGTACCGCCTCCTCGGCCTCGTGACGATCGTCTCGCTCGTCGTGGCCGGAACGCTGACCTGGCTCACCATCTCGCTGATGTCCTGGCACTACGACTACCGGCTGTCGCTCGCGGGCGTCGCCGGCCTGATCGTGGCGATCGGCTTCACAGCGGACTCGTTCATCGTCTACTTCGAGCGAATACGAGACGAGTTGCGCGATGGGCGCAGTCTCGAATCCGCCGTGGAGGCCGGCTGGGGCCGTGCGCGCCGCACGATCTACGCGTCCAAGGCGACCAACCTCCTCGCGGCCGTCGTGCTGTACGTGCTGGCCGCGGCCAACGTGCGCGGCTTCGCGTTCACGCTGGGTCTGACGACCATCATCGACGTGATCGTGGTGCTGCTGTTCACTCACCCGACGCTCCAGCTCCTTGCGAAGACCCGCTTCTTCAGCAGCGGCCACCCGCTCTCCGGCCTCGACCCGGACGCCCTGGGCGCCGTGTACCGCGGCGCCGCCCGCTTCCGCGCTCCCCAGCCCGAGCTCGTGGGCGCGGGCAAGGCCTCCCGCGCCAGCGGGAGGCGGCACGCCGCCAGACGATCGCCGAGCGCAAGGCCGCGGAGCTCGCCTCCGCCTCGACCTCCTCGTCGTCGGATCGATCGACCGAGGGGAAGGACAACTGATGGCCAGCCGCCTCACCAAGTTCGGTAACGACCTCTACACCGGGGCGCGCTCGTTCGACTTCGTCGGCAAGCGCAAGATCTGGTACACCATCGCCATCGTGATGGTCGCCCTGTCGATCCTGGTCCCGATCATCAGGGGCGGGTTCAACTTCTCGATCGAGTTCCGCGGCGGATCGCAGTTCCAGATCAGCCAGGTGCAGAGCACCGACACGACCAAGGCGCAGAACGCCGTCGCGAGCGTCGTGCCCAACGCGGTCTCGCACGTCAGCGTCGTGGGCAACAACGCCATCCAGGTGCAGACCGACCAGCTGTCCGACACCCAGACCAAGGCTGTCGCCGACGCGCTGGCCACGGCCTACGGCGTCCCGTCGTCGGAGGTCTCCTCGACCTTCATCGGCCCCTCGTGGGGCGCGGACGTGACGCAGCAGTCCATCCAGGGCCTCGTGGTGTTCCTGCTGCTGGCGTTCATCGCGATGGCGCTGTACTTCCGCACCTGGAAGATGTCGGCGTCCGCGATCATCTCGCTCTTCCACGACCTCATCATCACCGCGGGCATCTACGCCCTCGTCGGCTTCGAGGTGTCGCCCGCGACGATGATCGGCTTCCTGACGATCCTCGGCTACTCGCTGTACGACACGGTCGTGGTGTTCGACAAGATCCGCGAGAACACGCGCGAGGAGCTGGAGCTCACGCGGCGCACGTTCCCGGAGGCGGTCAACCTGGCGGTGAACCAGACTCTCGTCCGCTCGATCAACACCGCCGTCGTGGCCGTGCTGCCGGTCGCGTCGATCCTCTTCATCGGCGCGTACGCCTTCGGCGCCGCGACGCTCCGCGACATCTCGCTCGCGCTGCTCATCGGCATCATCGTCGGCACGTACTCGACCATCTTCCTGGCCGCGCCGATGTACTCGCAGTTCCGCGAGGGCGAGGCCGCGATCAGGAAGCACGACCAGAAGGTCCGCGCGGTGCGCCCCAAGGCCAAGGTCGCGGCGACCGAGCCCGTCGCGGCGGAGTAGCGTCGGCGCATGAGCGGTCGCTACCTGTCGGAGGATGAGGTGAGTGCCGCGCGTGCGCGCGAGCTCGTGGACGCCGGCGCCGCCTGGCTGCTCGACGTCCGCGAGGAGCACGAGTGGGAGTCCGGGCACGCCCCGGCCGCCCACCACATCCCGATGGGCGAGCTCGGCGCGCGACAGCACGAGCTTCCGGAGGACGAGCAGATCCTGGTGATCTGCGCCGTCGGCGGCCGGTCGCGCATGGTGACCGACGCGCTGCTGCAAGCCGACTATCCCGCGGCGAATGTGGCGGGCGGGATGCTCGCCTGGCAGGCGTCCGGCGGCCCGGTCTCCGACCCCGGAGCACCCCCGGGAGCGTCCGCCTGACCGCCGGTCGCGCCCCTGTGAACGGGAAGGCGCGAACAGCGGCGATAATGGACGACAGGAGGCGAGCAGATGGTTGACACGACGACACCGCAGTCCGCCTCGCTGCGCCGTCTCGTGCCGCGGATCTTCTCCCGCGCCCAGCCCGCCGGCGCCGTCGACACCCTGATCCGCACGGTGCGCATGCACCACCCGAAGGCCGACCTCTCGCTCATCGAGCGCGCCTACGCGGTCGCCGAGCGCGCCCACGACGGCCAGAAGCGCCGCTCCGGCGAGCCGTACATCACGCACCCGGTCGCGGTCGCCCAGATCATCGCGGACCTCGGGATCGGCGCCAAGACCATCGCCGCCGCACTGCTGCACGACACGGTGGAGGACACGGCCTACACGCTGGACGAGCTCCGCGACCAGTTCGGCGACGAGATCGCGATGCTGGTCGACGGCGTCACCAAGCTCGACAAGGTCAAGTACGGCGACAGCGCGCAGGCCGAGACCGTCCGCAAGATGATCGTCGCGATGTCGAAGGACATCCGCGTGCTGATCATCAAGCTGGCCGACCGCCTGCACAACGCGCGCACCTGGGGCTTCGTCCCGGCGGCCAACGCCACACGCAAGGCGACGGAGACGCTGGAGATCTACGCGCCGCTCGCCCACCGGCTCGGCATCCAGACGATCAAGTGGGAGCTGGAAGACCTCTCGTTCGCCGTCCTTTACCCCAAGCTCTACGCCGAGATCGAGAGCCTGGTGAAGCAGCGAACGCCCGAGCGCGAGCGGCTCGTGCAGCAGGTGATCGACGCGATCAACGACGACCTCAAGACCGCGAAGATCCGCGGCAAGGTGGTCGGCCGGCCCAAGCAGTACTACTCGATCTACCAGAAGATGGTCGTGCGCGGCCGCGAGTTCGACGACATCTACGACCTCGTCGGCATCCGCGTGCTCGTCAACACGGTGCGCGACTGCTACGCGGTGCTCGGCTCCATCCACGCGCGCTGGACGCCGATGCCCGGCCGTTTCAAGGACTACATCGCCACCCCGAAGTTCAACCTGTACCAGTCGCTGCACACGACGGTGATCGGTCCGCAGGGCCGCCCGGTCGAGATCCAGATCCGCACCGAGGAGATGCACCAGCGGGCCGAGTTCGGTGTCGCCGCGCACTGGAAGTACAAGGAGCAGACCACCGGCAAGAGCACCGGCGGCCCCGGCAAGGTGGACACCGACCTCGCCTGGCTGGCGCACATCTCCGACTGGCAGGCCGAGACGGCCGACCCGTCGGAGTTCCTGGACTCGCTGCGGTTCGAGATCGGCGCGAAGGAGGTCTACGTCTTCACACCGAAGGGCCGTGTGATCGGCCTGCCGGCCGGCGCGACCCCGGTCGACTTCGCCTACGCCGTGCACACCGAGGTCGGCCACCGCACGATGGGCGCCAAGGTGAACGGCCGCCTGGTGCCGCTGGAGAGCACGCTCTCGACCGGCGACGTGGTGGAGATCTTCACCTCCAAGAACCCGGACTCCGGCCCGAGCCAGGACTGGCTGAACTTCGTCAAGAGCCCGCGAGCGCGCAACAAGATCCGCCAGTGGTTCACCAAGGAGCGCCGGGACGAGGCGATCGAGCAGGGCAAGGACGCCATCGCCCGCGCGATGCGCAAGCAGAACCTGCCGCTGCAGAAGCTGATGACGCAGGACGCCCTCGTGGAGGTCGCGTCCTCGCTCAAGCACCCCGACGTCTCGTCGCTGTACGCGTCCGTCGGCGAGGGCCACATCTCGACGCAGTCGGTGATCGAGAAGATCGTCGCCTCGCTGCAGAGCGAGGTCGAGTCCGACGGCGAGCTGGACATCCCGGTCAAGGGCCGGCCCAAGCAGCTGCGCAACAGCGACTCGGGTGTGCTCGTGCGCGGTGCGCCGGACATCCTGGTGAAGCTCGCGAAGTGCTGCACGCCGGTGCCCGGCGACCCGATCGTCGGCTTCGTGACGCGCGGCCAGGGCGTCTCCGTGCATCAGGCGAACTGCCACAACGTGCAGTCGCTGCTGCAGGAGCCCGACCGCATGATCGACGTGGAGTGGGCGCCGAGCTCGAAGAGCGTCTTCCTGGTGCAGATCCAGGTGGAGGCCTTGGACCGCTCCGGGCTGCTCTCCGACGTCACGCGCGTGCTGTCCGAGCACCATGTCAACATCCTCTCTGCGACGGTCACGACGTCGAGCAACCGGCTGGCGCTGAGCCGCTTCGTGTTCGAGATGGGCGACACCACCCACCTCGACCGCGTGCTCAACGCTGTGCGCCGGATCGACGGCGTCTACGACGTCTATCGGGTCAGCGCCGGCTGACCGGGGCCGGGAGCTCCGTCCGCTCGACAACGGGCAACCGGGTGAGCGCCCTGGTCGCGCCGTGCCGCCGCGACCGGGCGAGGTGGGCCGCGAGCCGGTCGGGCGAGGCGCGCCCGAGTTCGAGCAGGTGACGCACCTCCAGGGCCTCCGGAGGCCCGAACCGGGGAGTGTCAGCATCAGGTCGGCCGCCGTGCGCAGCGGCGCCGTGACGCGCACGCCGCTCAGCTCCACGACCTCGCCGTCTCCCAGCCGGTGCTGGTGCGCGTCGAAGTCGGGTGGGAGGCGACCGCGGCGCCTGCGGTCGACGCACACCTGGGGTCGCAGCGGCGGCGCCGAACGGGTGCCGTGGATCCAGGCCGCGGTGCCGCGATCGGCGACCGCACTTCCCGGCCGGTGGGCCGCGAACGCGTGCGCGCGCAGCGAGGGGGTGTCGGGGATGTCCGTCGCGGCGAACGCGTCGCCGACCCGGTAGAGCTGCCCGTCGAGCACGAGTGAGAAGAGCTCGGCGAGCGGGAGGACGTCACGGTCGAGGAGGAGTGGCAGTGCTGTTGTCATGCGTCCAGCCTCCGCTGGTCGCAGTACTCGTGGACCGCCGTCGGGGAATCCGTGGAGTACTCATCCGATCACGCGGGCTGTGGAGAACAAACCCGCCGGCGACCGGGAGTCAGCCGAGCGCGTCCAGCCACACCTTGCGGGCGTCGAGGGCCTCCTGGGCGGCCTTGACCTTGGCGGAGTCACCGCTGGCCTTGGCCTCCTCGAGCTCCTGCTCCAGCTTGGCGATGGCCGCATTGAGCTGGCTGGCCAGCCCCTCGGAGCGCGCCTTCTTCTCCGGGTTGTTGCGCTCCCAGTGCTCCTCGTCCAGCCGCCGCACGGCCGCCTCGACCTTGCGCAGGCGGTCCTCGATGGGACGGACCTGGTCGCGCGGCACGCGGCCGATGGCGTCCCAGCGCTCCTGGATGGAGAGCAGCTTCGTACGCGCGGTCTCGCAGTCCTTCTCCTTCAGGAGCGGCTCCGCCTCGTCCAGCAGGGCGAGCTTGAGCGTGAGGTTCTCCTCGTACTCGACGTTGTCCCGCGCGTCGACCTCGGCCTTGGCCGAGTAGATCGCGTCGCCCGCCGCCTTGAAGCGCGCCCACAGGGCGTCGTCGTTCTTCTTGCCCGCGCGGCCGGCCAGCTTCCACTGGTCGAGCAGCCGCCGGTACTCCGGCACCCCGTCGGCGCCGAGCGGCACCAGGCGTTCGGCCTGCTCGATGAGCGCGTTCTTGCGGGCACGGACGTCGCGGTGCTGGTTGTCCAGGTCGGCGAAGAACGCCTTGCGGTTGTGCTCGATGGTCGAACGCGCGGCGCGGAACCGCTTCCACAGCTCGTTGGCCTCGTTCTTGGGCAACCGGGGGCCGTCGTGCTGGTGGGCCTGCCAGCTCGCGAAGAGCGCGTCGAGCTCGGCGGTGGTCTGCTTCCACTGCGTGCGGGCCGGGTCCTGCGCGGCGAGGGCCTCCGCCTGCTCCACGATGGCGGTGCGGTCGGCGATGGCCTGCTCCAGCGCGGCCTTGGCCTCCGCGCTCTGCTGCTCGGTGAGCTCCTCGACGGTGCCGCCGAGGGCGTCCAGCCGCGTGATCAGCGACGCGAGGTCGCCCACGGCGTTCGCGCCCTCGACCGACGTGCGCAGACTCGCGACCGACTTGGCGACGTCGGCCGCCGGGGCGCCGCGGCGGGCGCGCTGCTCCAGGAGGCCGACCTGGCCGGCGAGGTCGTTGTACTTGCGCTCGAAGTAGGAGATCGCCTCCTCGGGAGTGCCGTCCGGGTACTCGCCGACGGCGCGCTCGCCATCGCCCTCACGGACGTACACGGTGCCGGTCTCATCGACGCGACCCCAGGGGTGCTGTTCAGAAGTAGCCAAGAGCCTCACCTTGCTTGCGGTGCCACGTTGGGAATCAGCCTATTGCACACGCCGGGATCACTGCAGCGTGAAGCTGTCGATCTTCGTCGCGACGGCGGGCTTGCCGTCGGTGCTGCCGCCCTGGACGCCCTTGTCGGTGACGTCGCTGATCAGGGTGGGGAGACCGCTGGTGATCTTCCCGATGACGGTGTAGCCGCCGGCGGAGTCGGAGGGGATGGTGGTGTCCTTGTACACGATGAAGAACTGGCTGCCCTGGCTGTTCGCGTTGCCGCTCTGGCGTGCCATCGCGATGGTGCCGGCCGGGTACTTGTCGTCCTTCGGCGCGTTCTCGATGGGGCCGTAGGAGTAGCCGGGGCCTCCGCTGCCGTCGCCCTTCGGGTCGCCGCACTGCAGCACGTAGAAGCCGCCGTTGGTGAGGCGGTGGCAGGTGAGCCCGTCGTAGAACTTCTTCTGCGTCAGCGAGATGGTCGAGGAGACCGCCTGCGGCGCGGCGGCGCCGTCGAGCGAGACGCCGAGCTTGATGCCGTTGATCGTGAGGTCGCCCGTCCAGGTGCGGCCCTCGGCGATGCTCTTCGACGGGACGCCGGCCGCGGCCGATGACGACGGGGAGGGCGACGGGGAGGCCGACGCGCTCGTGGCAGACGGCTTCGCGAAGAAGAGGAGCTGCGTGCCGACCGCGAGCACGACGATCACGAGCACGGCGATCCCGGCGACCCAGTTGTCCCGCTTGCGGCGCCTCACCTTCTCCTCGTGCACCGTCTGCCGCGCCTGATACGCGCGGAGGCGCTCGCGAGCCTGTCGCGCGTCGCGGTCGTTCTGCTTGCTGGGTGCCACGTCTGTCCTCCGGGGGCGCCGTCGAGCGGGGGATGGATGCCACCGCGCCGACGGGACGCCGCGCGGCGGGATGGATGCTGCACGAACCCTATCCGGCGTGGCTATGAGCGCCCAAACCCACGCGCCGGTGGCGGCCTCGCCGGGACGGACACCGATGTCGGTGGCGGCGACTACTCTTGTCGGGTGGTCGACGTGCAACCTGGGCTCCGGACGGGAGCGACGCCTCTCGCCGTGCGCATGCGGCCGAAGTCGCTGGACGAGGTCGCCGGGCAGCGCCATCTCCTGCGTCCCGGGTCGCCGCTGGTCGCCCTCGCGTCCGACAAGGACGGGCAGTCCGGCTCCGTCTCGGTCATCCTGTGGGGGCCTCCCGGCACCGGCAAGACCACGCTCGCCCAGGCCATTGCGCACTCGTCCGGCCGGCGCTTCGTGGAGCTGTCCGCGGTCACCGCGGGCGTGAAGGACGTCCGCCTGGTGATGGACGAGGCGCTCTCCACCCGCGACCTGTACGGCGTCTCGACCGTCCTCTTCCTGGACGAGATCCACCGTTTCACCAAGGCGCAGCAGGACGCCCTCCTGCCCGGCGTCGAGAACGGCTGGGTCATCCTGGTCGCCGCCACCACCGAGAACCCGTCGTTCTCCGTCATCTCCCCGCTGCTGTCGCGCTCGCTCCTGCTCACGCTGGAGACGCTGAGCGACGAGGACCTCGGCGTCGTCGTCGACCGGGCGGTGTCCGACGACCGCGGCCTCGGCGGCCAGTACACGGTGGACGACGAGGCGCGCGCCGCCCTCATCCGGCTCGCGTCCGGCGACGCCAGGCGGGCCCTCACCGCGCTGGAGGCCGCGTCGGTCACCGCCGCGTCGGTGACGCCCGCGACCTCCAAGAAGAAGCCGGTCATCACCGCCGAGCTGGTGGCGCAGGCGGTCGACCGCGCCCTGCTGCGCTACGACCGCAACGGCGACGAGCACTACGACGTCATCAGCGCCTTCATCAAGTCGGTCCGCGGTTCGGACGTCGACGCCGCGCTGCACTACCTGGCACGGATGATCGAGGCGGGGGAGGACCCGCGATTCATCGCCCGCAGAATCATCGTCTCGGCGTCCGAGGACATCGGGATGGCGGACCCGCAGGCCCTCGTAGTGGCGATCGCCGCCGCCGACGCCGTGCAGTACATCGGCATGCCGGAGGGACGCATCCCGCTCGCGCAGGCCGTCGTCCACCTCGCCACCGCCCCCAAGTCGAACGCGGCGTACATGGCGCTCGACGCGGCCATCGCCGACGTGCGCGCCGGAAAGATCGGGAGGGTGCCCAAGCACCTCCGCGACGCGCACTATCCCGGCGCCAAGCGTCTCGGCCACGGCAAGGGCTACAAGTACCCGCACGACGACGCCCTCGGCGTACTGCAGCAGCAGTACCTGCCCGACGAACTGGCCGACACCACCTACTACGCGCCGACCGAGCACGGCAACGAGCGCGACGTCGCCGCACGCCTGGCGAAGCTGCGCCGCATCGTGCGCGGACGCTGACCGCGGTCTGCTAGAATCGTCTGGCCTAGAAGCGTGTTCAGGGTGCGGCTGCCCGGGACACGCTTTCGACGGGACAGGCCCTTTAGCCGGGCGTCCCTGGCGTCAATCCCTCTCTCTTGCAGGTGAAAGACCCTGCGCAGTGCGCCCCTGAGCGCCCTGCGACCAACATTCGTAGAGAGAAAACCGAAAGGAAATCGTGTCTTCACGTTCCCGCAGCAAGACCCGCGAGTCGCGCGCCCTGGGCATCGCCCTGACCCCGAAGGCGGCCCGCTACATGGAGAAGCGCCCGTACGCCCCGGGTGAGCACGGCCGCACCAAGCGCAAGGCCGACTCCGACTACGCCGTCCGTCTGCGCGAGAAGCAGCGTCTGCGCGCCCAGTACGGCATCCTGGAGAAGCAGGTCCGCATCGCGTTCGAAGAGGCCCGCCGCACCGCCGGCCTGACCGGTGAGAACCTGGTCGAGCTCCTCGAGATGCGCCTCGACGCCCTGGTGCTCCGCGCCGGCTTCGCCCGCACGATCTCGCAGGCCCGACAGTTCGTCGTGCACCGCCACATCCTCGTCGACGGCAAGATCGTCGACCGCCCGTCCTTCCGCGTGAAGCCGGGTCAGCTCATCCACGTGAAGGCCCGCTCCGAGGGCACCGAGCCCTTCCAGGTCGCGGCCGCCGGCGGTCACGTCGACGTCCTGCCCAAGGTCCCGGCCTACCTGGACGTGGAGATCGACAAGCTCCAGGCGCGCCTCGTGCGTCGCCCGAAGCGCGCCGAGGTCCCCATCACCTGTGACGTGCAGCTCGTCGTCGAGTACTACGCCGCCCGCTGACGCGAGCGACAGACTCCCGCAGAACGGGGTCGCGGCTTCGGCCGCGGCCCCGTTTCTCGTTCTCCCGGGTCCATCCGGCACCGGTTTCCCGTACGCTGGTGGTCGTATGCCCGTCACGGAATGGAGGGGGCCGTCATGTCCGGAGGCGACATCGCAGGACTGATCGCGGCGGCCGTGTTCGCCGTCCTGGTCGGATTCATCGCCGTTCCGCTGCTGAAGCTCGGCCGTGTGCTCGACTCCACACGCGACGCCATCAAGGAGGCCAGCGACGGCATCACGCCGATCCTGGAGGAGACGGCGACCACGCTGCAGGAGACGAACAAGCAGCTCGCACGGGTCGACACGATCACGAAGAACGTCGCGGACGTCACGGGCAACGTGTCCGCGCTGGTGGCCCTGTTCGCAGCTACGGTCGGCGGTCCGCTGATCAAGCTGGCGGGCTTCAGCGCCGCCGTCCGCGCCGCCCTCCGGGTGCCCGGGGCCTCCCGGCGTTCCCGGCGCCAGGCGGACTAGACTTGCGCGAGTGCGCTGAGCGCGCGCAACCAGGGAGGGAAGATCCGGCAATGAAGAGTTTCCTGTGGCTCCTGATCGGCGTGGCCGTCGGCTTCGTCGTCGCCCACAAGGTCAACGAGACCCCCAAGGGTCGCGAGTTCTTCGGCACGCTCGACAAGAAGGCGCGCGACTTCGGCGAGGCCGTCTCGGACGGCTACCGTCAGCGCGAGGCGGAGCTCCGCTCGGCCATCGACGGCGACTGACCTCCCCCGTCTCTTCCGACACTCGTCTCCCCGCTCCACACTCGATCGACCGGAAACCATGCAGACTGCTGAAATCCACCGCCGCTGGCTCGACTTCTTCGCCACGCGCGGTCACACCGTCGTCCCGTCCGCCTCGCTCGTCAGCGACGACCCGTCGCTGCTGTTCACGGTGGCCGGGATGGTGCCGTTCGTGCCGTATCTGACGGGTGTCGTCCCCGCGCCGTTCCCGCGCGCGACGAGCGTCCAGAAGTGCATCCGCACGCTGGACATCGAGGAGGTCGGCAAGACCCCCGCCACGGCACGTTCTTCCAGATGTGCGGCAACTTCTCGTTCGGCGACTACTTCAAGGAGCAGGCGATCACGTTCGCCTGGGACCTCCTCACCCTGTCCGAGGACGAGGGCGGCCTCGGCTTCGACCCGAAGGACCTCTGGGTCACGGTGTACGAGGAGGACGAGGAGGCCCGCGAGATCTGGACCCGCGTCGCCGGCCTCCCGGCCGAGCGCATCCAGGGCCTCGGCAAGGACACCAACTACTGGTCGACCGGCCAGCCCGGCCCGGCGGGCCCGTGCTCGGAGATCTTCTTCGACCGCGGCCCGGCCTACGGCATCGACGGCGGCCCGGCGACGGATGACGACCGCTACGTCGAGATCTGGAACCTCGTCTTCATGCAGTACCTGCGCGGCGAGGGCACCGGCAAGAAGGACTTCGACATCCTCGGCGACCTGCCGAAGAAGAACATCGACACCGGCCTGGGCCTGGAGCGCGTCGCGTTCATCAAGCAGGGCGTCGACAACATGTACGAGATCGACCAGGTGCGCCCGGTGCTCGACCGCGCGGCCGAGCTGGCGGGCAAGCCGTATGGCAACGAGGCGCACGAGGACGACGTCCGTCTCCGCGTGGTCGCCGACCACGTCCGCAGCGCGCTCATGCTGATGACCGACGGCGTGACGCCGTCCAACGAGGGCCGCGGCTACGTGCTGCGCCGCCTGCTGCGCCGCACGGTGCGCGCGATGCGCCTGCTGGGCGTCGAGACCGCGACCTTCCCCGCGCTGTTCCCCGCCTCCCGCGACGCCATGAAGGCGGCGTACCCCGAGGTGGAGGCCGAGTTCGCGCGCACGTCGCAGCTCGCCTACGCGGAGGAGGAGACCTTCCTGCGCACTCGCGTCCGGCACGAGCATCCTGGACACGGCCGTCGCGAACACGAAGGGCTCGGGCAAGGACCAGCTCGCGGGCGACACCGCGTTCCTCCTGCACGACACGTACGGCTTCCCGATCGACCTGACCCTGGAGATGGCGGAGGAGGCCGGCCTCAGCGTCGACCGCGCCGCGTTCGACACGCTGATGGCCGACCAGCGCGCCCGCGCGAAGGCGGACGCCAAGGCGAAGAAGACGGCGCTGGCCGACCTGTCGGTCTACAGCGCGTTCCGCGCGCAGGGCGAGACGGTGTTCACCGGGTACACCGACCTGGAGACGGAGTCGAGCGTGCTCGGCCTCATCGTCGACGGCCAGTCCGTGAACGTCGCGCGCGAGGGCCAGGTCGCCGAGATCATCCTCGGCGCGACCGCACTGTACGCGGAGTCCGGCGGCCAGGACGCGGACGCGGGCACCATCGTCGGCCCGGGCTACGAGCTCGACGTGCTCGACGTGCAGAAGCCGGTGAAGGGCCTGATCAGCCACAAGGTGCTGGTCCGCAGCGGCGAGGTCGGCGTCGGCGCTCCGGCGACCAGCCTCGTGGACGCGGAGTACCGCCGCGGCGCCAAGCAGGCGCACTCCGGCACGCACATCATCCACGCGGCGCTGCGCCAGGTGCTCGGCCCCAACGCGCACCAGTCCGGCTCGTTCAACAAGGCCGGCTACCTGCGCCTCGACTTCTCCTGGAACCAGGCGCTGTCGCCGGAGACCCGTAGCGAGATCGAGGAGATCTCCAACAACGCGATCCGCGACAACCTGCAGGTGACGACGCGTGAGCTGCCGCTGGCGGAGGCCAAGGCGCTCGGCGCGATGGCGCTGTTCGGCGAGAAGTACGGCGACGTCGTGCGCGTGGTCGACATCGGCGGCCCGTGGTCGCGCGAGCTCTGCGCGGGCACGCACGTGGCGACGAGCGCCGAGATCGGCATGATCAACCTGGTCAGCGAGTCGTCGGTCGGCTCCACGAACCGCCGCGTCGAGTCGCTGGTCGGCCTGGAGGCCTTCCAGGACCTCGCGGTCGAGCGCACCATCGTGTCCCAGCTCTCCGGCGCGCTCAAGACGCCGCGCGAGCAGCTGCCCGAGAAGATCGCCGACCTGATGGCGAACCTCAAGGCGGCCGAGAAGCGCATCCAGGCGTTCGAGGCCCGCGCGGTGCTCGACAAGGTGCCGGGCCTGCTGGACTCCGCCACCCGTCGCGGCGCGGTCACGGTGGTGGCCGAGGATGCGGGCACGCTCAACTCGGCAGACGACCTGCGCCTGCTGGCGACGACCGTCCGCGAGCGGCTCGGCTCGGACGCGGCGGCCGTCGCGCTCGCGGCGCGCGCGGCGGGCAAGCCCGTCGTGATCGTGGCGACCAACCAGGCCGCGCGCGACGCCGGCGTGAACGCGGGAGCGCTCGCGAAGACGGCGTCGGGCGTGCTCGGCGGCGGGGGCGGCGGCAAGGCCGACCTCGCGCAGGGCGGCGGCACGGACGCCGAGGCGATCCCGGCCGCGCTGTCCGCGGTGGTCTCGGCGATCGGCTAGCGCGTGCGCAGCGGCGTGCGGCTCGGCATCGACGTCGGGAAGGTGCGGATCGGCGTGAGCCGGTCCGACCTCCACGGGATGCTGGCGACCCCGGTGGAGACGGTCGCACGCTCCGAGGATGCTGCGGATCGGCGCCGGATCGCGGAGATTGTGACCGAACTCGGAGTTTTCGAGATTATCGTCGGGTTGCCTCTGGCGCTCTCGGGTGCGCACACCGCGTCGACGGCGGATGCCGTCGCCTTTGCGGAAGCGCTCGACGCCCAGGTGGACGTCCCGGTGCGATTGGTGGACGAACGGCTCTCGACCGTCTCGGCCCACTCGGCGCTCCGGGCGTCGGGCAAGAACTCGAAAAGCGCGCGTCCGGTGGTGGATCAGGTGGCCGCCACGATAATTTTGCAGCACGCCCTCGACGCGGAGCGCGCTTCAGGCCGTCCGCCGGGCCACCCCGTCGAACCGAGCATTGGACCCTAGTTTGTCGCAGAACCCGCAGGAGAAGCCGGAGCCCCCCGTCTTCCCCGCCGTGAACCGGCAGCAGCCGCTGACCCGGCGCGAGGCGCGCCAGGCCAGGGAGGCCGAGGAGGCCCAGGCCGCGCAGCATGCGCAGGCTCAGCAGCCTCCTGCGGACCAGCCGGTGCCGGTCGTCGACACCCGCAACCCGCAGACCCCGGGCCCATGGACGCCGCCTCCCGCCGAGACCCCGTCGAACCGCGAGACCCTGGACGGGCTGGACTTCGACTCCGTCGTGACCGGCCCCGTGGCGGTCGACGCCGCGCGCTCCGAGCGGGAGCCGGTCGGCGCGGCTGCGCGCCACGAGGCCGCCCGCGGCGCGGCGGCAGGCGACCACGGCCGGTTCGACGACTCGGCGCACGCGATCTTCGCGTCGCTCGCCGACGACGGCGCGGACAGCCCCGACGCGTCCGGCGGAGGACGCGGCGCCTCGCCCCTCGCCTGGCGCCAGCAGAACTACCTCTCGCACGAGCCGCCCAAACGCAAGCGACGCTGGCTGAAGCGGCTCGTCATCACCCTGGTCGTCATCCTGGTCCTCGGCGGCCTCGCGGCCGGAGGCTTCATGGCGTTCCAGCCGCAGGTCGCCGCGCTCGTGGCGAAGGTCATGCCGCAGAACAACGACTACACCGGCAACGGCACCGGCTCGGTGACGTTCACGATCAAGTCGGGCGACGACGGCAGCGCGATCGCGACCAACCTCCAGAAGGCGGGCGTGACCAAGAGCTACACCGCGTTCTACTCGCTTCTGCTGCATCAGCAGCCGCAGATCGTCTGGCAGCCCGGCGTCTTCAAGCTGGCGAAGCAGATGAGCGCGAAGGCCGCCCTCGCGGCGCTGCAGGACCCGTCCTCCCGGTTGCAGAACACCGCCGTGATCCCCGAGGGCACGGCGGAGAAGGACGCGCTGCAGACCGTGGCGGCCGCCACGAAGCTCCCGCTCGCCCAGGTGCAGCAGGCCGCCGCGAACCCCGCCGACTTCGGGCTGCCGGCCCAGGCGAAGACGCTCGAGGGCTTCCTCTTCCCTGCCACCTACACGTTCGCGCCGGGAATCACCGCCCACGATGCGATCAAGACGATGGTGGATCGGTCCTTCCAGGCGCTCGACCAGGCGGGCGTGCCGGTCGCGGACCGCTGGAACGACGTGATCCTGGCCTCGATCGTGCAGCGCGAGGCGGGCCTGAAGGACGACTACCCGAAGGTCGCGCGCGTGTTCCTCAACCGGCTCGCGCAGGGCTGGGACCTGCAGTCCGACGCGACCGTCGCGTACGGGACCGGGCACACCGACCGGGTCACGACCACCGACGCCGAGCGCGCGGACGCGGCCAACCCGTACAACACGTACGCGCACGCCGGCCTCCCGGTCGGCCCGATCTCCAACCCCGGCGACCTCGCGCTCAACGCCGTGACGCACCCGGCGGACGGGACCTGGATGTACTTCGTGACCTGGAACCTCAAGACCGGCGAGACGATCTTCTCGACCACCCAGGCGGAGCACGAGGCGGCGGTCGCGAAATGGCAGCAATGGATGAAGGACAACCCCGGCTATGAGTGACGCACCGAAGCCCCGGCCCGCCGCGAAGTCGCGTGCGCCTCGACCGAAGCCGGCGAAGGCGGAGCCTGCCGAGGAGTCGCTCGACGCCGTCGAGAACGGGGTGTCGGAGGCGTCCGCCGAGGAGCTGATCGCCGAGCTGGTGGAGGCCGAGCGCGCGGCGGAGGCCGAGGAGGCGGCGATCGCGGAGGCCGAGCGGGCCGCCGACGAGGAGGAGCCGCTGGAGGACGAGGAGCCTGCGGAGGAGCCGGCGCCGGAGGAGGAGCCCGCAGAGGAGGAGCCCGCAGAGGAGGAGCCCGCGGAGGAAGAGCCCGCAGTGGAGTCCGCCCCCGCCCCGGGCACGGCCTCCCGTCGCCTCGCCGTCCTCGGCTCGCCGATCGGCCACTCGAAGTCGCCCGCCCTCCACCGTGCCGCCTACGCCGCGCTCGGCCTGGACTGGTCGTACGACCAGCTCGACGTGAGCGAGGCCGGCCTGTCCGCCTTCCTCGACGGCCTGGGCGAGGAATGGCGCGGCCTGTCGCTGACCATGCCGCTCAAGCAGTCCGTCATCCCGCTGCTGACCGAGACCGACCGGGTCGCGGAGCAGACCGGGGTGGCCAACACCGTGCTGCTCGACGGCGACGACATCAGCGGCTTCAACACCGACGTCGCGGGCATCGTCCGGGCGCTGTCCGCCGCCGGCCTCCAGGAGGCGCGTTACGTGCACGTCCTGGGCGGGGGAGCGACCGCCGCCTCCGCGCTGGTCGCCGCGGCCGAGCTCGGCGCCGAGCGCGTCGACGTGCACGTGCGCGACCTGCAGAAGAGCGTGTGGCTGGAGCCGCTGGCCCACCGGCTCGGGCTGATGATCCGCATCCGGTCGTTCGCGCAGGCCGACCGCTCGCTGGACGTGCCGCAGCTCGTGATCAGCACGCTCCCGGGCGGCGCCTCCACCGAGGCGATCTACACCGACTCGACCCGCCGCAAGGCCGTGCTGCTCGACGTCGCCTACGACCCGTGGCCGAGCGTGCTCGCCACCGCCTGGCAGGCGGTCGGCGGCCGGGTCGTCTCCGGCCTGGCGATGCTCGCCCAGCAGGCGCTGCTGCAGGTGCGCATCTTCGTCTCCGGTGACGTGCTGCAGCCGCTCCCCGACGAGGACGGCGTCCTGGAGGCCATGCTCGCCGCGGTCGGCATCGACGCGGAGGGGGCGCCGGTGGGCGACGGCTCCGACGCGCCAGAGGCGGAGTAGCCGCTCCATGGCGGTCGTGGAGGTCCGGCACGGGTGCACATCGGAGGACCCGCGTCTGCTCCACGCACTCGTAGAGCAGACCGAGATCGTGGCGGCCGCGAACCGCGCGAGCGAGGCGTAACGGCGCGAAGCGGCCCTCCACCGTTGTGTCAGCCGAAGCGAGCGCTCAGAACGCTCCCGGCGGCACCACCACCGAAGCGGGCTTCACCACTTCACGCGTTGGCGTGTGGAGTGGTGGAGTCGTCTACAAGGCGTGGCCGACCCCGCTCGGACGGGATAAGTCCCGGGCTTGCGTTACGGACGGAGGGGTGCTCAGAGTCCCGGAAGTGGTTGGAACTCGCTGTTCGACGGATTCACCGAGACGATCACCGTGTTCACATGTCCAGGGCCTCGGTACGTGAAGTCGTAGACGACTTGAAACCCGAGCTTGTAACCGGGCTGTAGCGCAGCGTTTGACTTGCGATCCGGGTATTCCTTCATGTATTTGATCTCTTGTTCCACGCTGGTTTTGTCGAAGCCGTAGGCTTCGGCGCCGTTGCGGAGGATGGTGAAGAACTCTTCCGGGGTGTCCGCTTTGAGGAAGTAGGAGATTTCCCTTACGTCAACTCTTTGTTCAGTTGTGAAGAATCTGATGTGGTCGGTGTGGGCGGTGAGTGTGCCGTGGGACCCGTGGAGGGTGAGGGTCATGAGGCCGTCGACGCTGAGATTTGGTACGGAGCGGGCTGTGGCGGGGAGGCCGAGGTCTTCTTTGCGGAGTTGATTGGTGGTGAGGTCGAAGGTGACCTGGCAGGTTGCGGCGATCTCCTCCAGGCCTGCCTGGTCGAATTGTGAGTTCCTGAGTTCGTTCATCGTCGTCTCCTGCTTCGTTCCACTGTCGCATCGGGGTAGCGAGGAGTGTGAGGTGAGAGCCTGGACCACCCCGCACCCGGACAGCGCGAGGACCAGCACGCCTGCAAGTGCAGCCCTGGCTATCCTGCGGTGGTTCATGGTGTCTTCTTCCCGGTGTAGCCCTGCCGTAGCCGGTCGAGGATTTCAAGGAGCCGGTTTTGGATGCGCATGTCTTCGGTGCGCTGGGTGAAGTCGGACCCGATGATCTCCCGCACCTTGTCCGGGTCGTTGGTCACCAAATCCTGATACACCGGCAGGGATGCGGTGGCATCGGGTAGGGGGCGCCAATAGAGTCTCGGGCTTGCGTTACCGACGGAGGAGTGCTCATAGTCACAGAAGTGGTTGGAATTCTCTGGCGGTCGGATGGACCGAGACGATGACGGTGTTGACATGTCCGGGGCCTCGGTAGCGGTAGTCGTAGATCACTTCGAACCCGAGCTTGTAACCTGGCTGAAGGGCAATTTTGGACCCGCGGTCTGGGTGATCTTTCATCGACTTGATGTGGCGTTCCACGCTGGTTTTGTCGAAGCCGTAGGCTTCTGCGCCGTCGCGGAGGATGGTGAAGAACTCTTCCGGGGTGTCCGCTGTCAGGAAGTAGGCGATTTCATCGACCCACGCAATGTCTGCGACGGTGAAGAAGGTGATGCGGTCGGTATGGGCGGTGAGTGTCCCGTGGGAGCCGTGGAGGGTGAGGGTCATGAGGCCGTCCACGCTGAGATTAGGCACGGAGCGGGCTGTGGCGGGGAGGCCGAGGTCTTCTTTGAGGAGTTGGTTTCTGGTGAGGTCGAAGGTGACCTGGCAGGTGTTGTAGATCTCCTCCTTGCCTGCTTCGTCTAGTTGTGAGTTCTTCGGATCGTTCATCGTGGTTGCCCTCTGTGTTGGGGTGTTGCACTTGGGGGTCGTGGAGGTCATGGTGAGGGCTTGGACGAGTCCGCACCCGGTCAGAGAGAGCACCAGCAGGGCGGCGATCGCGGTGGTGCGGGCCAGTCTGACGCGTCTCATGGTTTCTCCTTCCCGGTGAACCCTTGCCGCACCCGGTCGAGGATTTCAAGGAGCCGGTTTTGGATGCGCATGTCTTCGGTGCGTTGGGTGAAGTCGGACCCGATGATCTCCCGCGCCTTGTCCGGGTGGTTGGTCACCAGGTCCTGATAGACGGGCAGGGTGTCTTTCTCGATCAGCGCCCACCTGTCGTCCTTGTCGGCGATGTTCCCCTCGGAGAACACCTCGGGGAAGGTCTTGGCTCCCGGGATCGATGCAGCACCGATAAGCGTGATCATCTGCGTCATCGCTTCTCCGGTGATCGGGTGGTTGCGCATGGCGTCGTAGTTGTCGTCGATGATGTCTTTCTGTTCCCGCTTGAGCAGGAACGCGTTACCTTCGGCGATTTGCGCGGGGTCGCCGGAAGCGATCTGCCTCCATGCGATCGCGGTCTTTCGGTCGATGGCGCCGGAGGCGCGGAGGCGTTCGATTTCCTTCATGCCGCCGGTGAGGAACGCTTCGTGTTGGCGGGCCTGGTCTAGGAAGATCTCCTTCTGCATTCCCAGCAGTGTGGTTTCGAAGAATCCCAGTTCGCCATCACCGAACTGCTTCAGGGACGCCCAGAGCTCGTTGGGGATGAACGGGGGTTGTATCCCGGATTTCAGGATGCTGCGCAGCATTCCGAGGTCGCGGAACCCACCGGCGAAGGACGGCCCGATCATGTTCGCCATTCCGGCCCAGTGGAGATCCGGGTTCTTGAGGTAGAGGCGGCCGTAGTAGTCGTAGACCTTCTTGATGATCTCCCAGTTCGCCTCCGTCCCACGACTGATATCCCACTTTGTAGGGTCGATGCCCGCCTTCACGAGAGCCTTGTGATTCCAATACCCGGTGAGGAAGTGCGCGTATGCGTCTGAATCGGTGGGGATGAGCCCGGAGTCGGCGGCCGCGTCCATCGCGATCTTCGCGCCTTCCCAGTGCTTGGACGCCCAGTCGCGGAACTCGGGGCTGTCGAGATAGGCCAAACGCTGCTCGGGCGTCATTCCCTTCAGCAGCTCCGTCAGGTATCGCGCGTCCTTCTTCGGGTCCGGCTTGATCCGGGACGGGGTGAACATGGCCACGCCCTTTCCCTTGGACACGGTCTTGCCGAACAGTCCTCTCGTGCCCATGTTGAACCCGTGTAACGCATCCAACCGGTGCTGAAGGTCGCGAATGTCGTTCTCCAGTTGCGTCAACACGAGCTCCAGCTGGGGACCCACCGCCCTCAACGCTTCCCCTGCCCCAGGCAGTGCCGCGTCCGCCGCCGCTGCGACAACCTCGGTCGTCTCCATCAGACGCTCGGTGAGGTCGCGTTGCGCCTTCGTCGCGGCGAGCTGGATTTTCAGTTCGTCCTCTTTCAGCACCCCGAAACGATTGACCTTGCCGTCTTCGTGCGTGAACTTCTCGAGATCCTTCCCGATGACCGCGATCTCATCTCGTGCTGCGGCGATCTGCGGGGCGATGTCTCGAGACAGGACGAGTTGAGCGGCGGAATAGCCCCTGCCGGACAGCTCACCACCGCTCAAAGCGCCGGTAAGTCGACCAGCCGCAGACTCCGTCGCCTCCAACACGGACAGGGCCGTGGTCAGGTTCCCGCTCAGCGCCGTCTTCAGCTTCTCCGAATCTGCCGCGTCATAGACCAGCCCCATCACGCACCCCCTCCCTCATCGCCCGACCGCTCCGTGTCCGCGGCCCCGTTGATGGCCCGCACCGTCTGGGTCAGCACCTCTGACTGCTCGCTCGCGAGTCGACCGATATAGCCGTCGACCTCTCTGCGCGCCGCCAAGTCCTTCTGCACGAAGTAGTTCGTCCCCAAGGCGGCCGCAGCCTCCTCAAACCGGGAAGTGTGATCCCTCATCGCCCACCGATACTCGTCCCAGCGCTCCTCGTGGCGGCGAATCTGGGAAAGCGCATCCGCGACATCCTGCTCGGACGGGACCTGTCCGTAGCTCTGTCCATCAGGGCCGCTCACGAGTCAGCACCCCAGATCGCCGCGTCCAGACTGTCGCGTTGCTCGATCTGCTTCGCTAGAGCGTCGACATTCCGGGCGTGGCTGATCAGAGTCGCGGATAGCGTGAGGATGCCATCCAGGGCGGTGTTGGTCACCGCCGCCGCATCCCTCATGCTGGCGATGTTGCTGGAACCGAGTTCCACGGTGTGCGCCTCGATGTCAGTGTCGATCGCGGCGATACCGGCCGTCGCGTCCTGAGCGGCAGCGACACTTGACGTCAATTTCACGACTAAAACCCCCAATGCTTACATGTGAGCATAGGGCAACCGTCAAGCTGTCGGGACTTCCGCGTGTGCCAGAATCGAAGCATGCTTCGTTGGCTCACGGCCGGGGAATCCCACGGCCCCGAACTCATCGCCGTCCTGGAGGGGCTCCCTGCGGGGGTCCCGGTCTCCCTGGACGCCGTCCGCGCCGATCTCGCCCGCCGCAAGCTGGGCTATGGCCGCGGCGCACGGATGAAGTTCGAGCAGGACGCGCTGGAGGTCTCCGGCGGCGTCCGCCACGGCCTGAGCCTTGGCAGCCCGATCGCGCTCCGCGTCGGCAACACCGAGTGGCCAAAGTGGGTGGACGTCATGAGCCCGGAGCCGGTCGACCCGGAGAAGCTCGCCAGCGGCCGCGGCGCCGCGCTGACGCGTCCCCGTCCCGGCCACGCCGACCTGGTCGGTATGCAGAAGTACGGCTTCGACGAGGCCCGTCCGGTCCTGGAGCGCGCGAGCGCCAGGGAGACCGCGGCCCGCGTCGCGCTCGGCGCGGTCGCGCGCTCGTTCCTCGCCGAACTCGGCATCACGCTCGTCAGCCACACGCTGTCCATCGGGCCGGTCCGCGTCCCGGAGGACGCCCCGCTGCCCACGCCCGCCGACGTCGCGACGCTCGACGCCGACCCGCTGCGCTGCTTCGACCCGGCCACCTCCGAGCGGATGGTCGCCGAGGTCGACGACGCCCACAAGGAGGGCGACACCCTCGGCGGCGTCGTGGAGGTGCTCGCCTACGGCCTCCCGCCGGGGCTCGGCTCGCACGTGCACTGGGACCGCCGCCTCGACGCGCAGCTCGCCGCGGCGCTCATGGGCATCCAGGCGATCAAGGGCGTGGAGGTCGGCGACGGCTTCCTCACGACCACCCGCCGCGGCTCGCAGGCGCACGACGAGCTCGTGGCCGAGGAGGGGGCCATCCAGCGCACCAGCGACAAGGCCGGCGGCACCGAGGGCGGCATGAGCACCGGCGGCGTGCTGCGCGTGCGCGCGGGCATGAAGCCGATCGCGACCGTCCCGCACGCGCTGCGCACCATCGACATCGCCACGAGCGAGGCGGCTCCCGCGCACCACCAGCGCTCCGACGTCTGTGCGGTCCCCGCGGCCGGCGTGGTCGCGGAGGCGATGGTCGCGCTCGTGCTCGCGAACGCCGTGCTGGAGAAGTTCGGCGGCGACTCGGTCACCGAGACGGCGCGCAACCTCCACGGCTACCTCGACGCCATCCCGCAGAACCTGGCGACGGAGCGCGCCAGCGCGCCCTACGCCTGAGCACCGTGACGATCGTCCTGATCGGCCCGCCGGCGGCGGGCAAGACGCGCGTGGGCAAGCGCCTGGCCAAGCGGCTGGGCCTGACGTTCGTGGACACCGACGCGGTCGTGGTCGCCGGGCACGGCGCCATCGCGGAGATCTTCGCGGAGCACGGCGAGCCCTACTTCCGCGCACTGGAACGCGCCGCCGTCGCGGAGGCCGTCGCCCGGCCCGGCATCGTCTCGCTGGGCGGGGGAGCTGTCCTCGACCCGGACACGCAGGCCGACCTGGCCGCGACCCGCGTCGTCCTGCTGACCGTGCGGCCGGAGGCGATCGCCGCCCGGATCACCAACCGCAAGCGCCCGCTGGTCACCGACCTGGAGTCGTGGACGCGGCTCGTCGAGGCGCGCACCCCGCTGTACCAGTCGCTCGCGGATTACACCGCCGACACGTCCACCCGGCCGATCGAGACCATCGTGGAGGAGATCGCGGGCTGGATCGAAGACGGCGGCATCCCCGAACGCCGCACCGAGCAAGGAGAGTCATGACCGACCAGCCCACCGAGATCCTCGTCGCCGGGACCGAGCAGTACCCGGTCGTCATCGGCCGCGGCCTCCGGTTCGAGCTCGCCGCGCACCTCGGCACCGGCGTGAGCAAGGTGCTCGTCGTCCACCCGCCGACGCTCGGCGCCGCGGCGGCCGAACTGCGCGAGTCGCTGCTCGGTCAGTACGAGGTGCTGCTCGCCGAGGTCCCGGACGCGGAGGCCGCCAAGCGCGTCGAGGTCGCCTCCTTCCTCTGGGGCATCATGGGCCAGGCCGACTTCACCCGCTCGGACGCGGTGATCGGCTTCGGCGGCGGCGCCGTCACCGACCTCGCCGGCTTCGTCGCCGCGACCTGGCTGCGCGGCGTGAAGCTGATCCAGGTGCCGACGACCGTGCTCGGGATGGTGGACGCGGCGGTGGGCGGCAAGACCGGCATCAACACCGCAGAGGGCAAGAACCTCGTCGGCGCCTTCTATGCGCCGACCGCGGTGGTCTGCGACCTCGACACGCTCACCTCCCTGGGCCGCAACGAGCTCCTGGCGGGCTTCGCCGAGGTCGTCAAGTACGGCTTCATCGCCGAGCCGGAGATCCTGGACATCATCGAGCGGGACGTCGACGTCGCCACCGACCCCGAGTCGCCGGAGTTCCGCCGCCTGGTCGAGCTGTCGATCGGCATCAAGGCGCGCGTGGTCGGCGAGGACTTCACGGAGCAGGGCCTCCGCGAGATCCTCAACTACGGCCACACGCTGGGCCACGCGATCGAGCACGCCGAGCGCTACCAGTGGCGGCACGGCGCGGCCGTCTCCGTCGGGATGGTCTACGCCGCCGAGCTCGGCCGGCTGAGCGGGCGGCTGAGCGACGAGGCCGTGGACCGGCACCGCCGCATCCTGGAGTCGCTCACCCTGCCGACCAGCTACCCGCTCGGCCGCTGGCAGACGCTGCTGGCGAGCATGCAGCGCGACAAGAAGGCGCGCGGCAGCCTCCTGCGGTTCATCGTGCTGGACGACATCGGCCGGCCGACCGTGCTCGCCGGTCCGGACCAGAGCCTGCTCTTCGCCGCGTATCAGGAGATCGGCTCCTGATGGCCAAGACGATCGCGCAGAAGCTGCTGCTCAAGGAGGGCGACGCCCTGAGCCTCGTCGGCGCCGGCGCGGACGAGCGCGCGGTGATCGGCGCGCTGCCGGACGGCGTGACCGAGGTGGCGCCGGAGGAGGCCGCCGTCTCCGTGACGTTCGTGCGCACCCGCGACGAGTTGATGGCGCAGTTCCGGACCGAGCTGCCCGCGCTCTCGGGCGCCCGCGCCGTCTGGTTCCTGTACCCGAAGGGCGGCAAGGCCGACTTCAACCGGGACACGTTCATCCAGGAGGCCGGCACGTTCGGCTGGCGGCCGATCAGCAACGTGGCCGTGGACGATGTCTGGTCGGCGGTGCGCGTCCGTCCGCTCGCGGACGGCGAGGCGCCGGTAGGGTGAGCGGCATGACTTCCGTCCTCGTCCTGAACGGTCCCAACCTCGGCCGGCTCGGCACCCGCGAGCCGGACGTGTACGGTGCGGGGACGCTCGCCGACCTCCGCGCCCAGCTGGCCGCGGACGCCCCGGAGCTGGACATCGACCTCCGCCAGACCGACGTCGAGGGCGAGCTGCTGCGGTGGCTGCACGAAGCCGCCGACTCCGGTGCCCCGGTCATCCTCAATGCGGGGGCCTGGACGCACTACTCGTACGCGCTGCGCGACGCGGTCTCGCTCGTGACGAAGGCCGGCGGAACCGTCGTGGAGGTGCACCTGTCGAACCCGCACGCGCGCGAGGAGTTCCGGCACACCAGCGTCATCAGCGCCGTCTCCACCGGCGTGATCGCCGGGTTCGGCTTCGAGTCGTACCGTCTCGCGCTGGCGTTCATTCGCCGAAACGCGCGCTGACGTCTAGAATCTTCTGGGGCTCCGTACGCCGGAGCCCGTCGTGGACGGCGAGGGGCGCCGATTCCACCCGTAACTTCCGCAAACCGAATGGAACTCCCGCATGGCATCGACCGCTGACATCAAGAACGGCATCGTCCTCAACATCGACGGACAGCTCTGGAGCGTCATCGAGTTCCAGCACGTCAAGCCGGGCAAGGGTGGAGCGTTCGTCCGCACGAAGCTGAAGAACGTCACGACCGGCAAGACCGTCGACCGCACCTACAACGCGGGCGCGAAGATCGAGATCACCAACGTCGACCGCCGCGAGTACCAGTACCTGTACCAGGACGGCGCCGACTTCGTCTTCATGGACACCAGCGACTACGACCAGCTCACCATCCCGGGCCCGGTCGTCGCGGACGCCGCCAACTTCATGCTGGAGAACCAGAACGTGACCGTCGCGCTGCACGAGGGCTCGCCGCTCTACGTGGAGCTCCCGGCATCCGTCGTGCTGGAGATCACCTACACCGAGCCGGGCCTGCAGGGCGACCGCTCCACCGGCGGCACCAAGCCCGCGACCGTGGAGACCGGCTACCAGATCCAGGTCCCGCTGTTCCTGGAGACCGGCACCAAGGTCAAGGTCGACACTCGCACCGGCGACTACCTCGGCCGCGTCAACGACTAGTGAGCGCCCGGACCAAGGCGCGCAAGCGCGCGCTCGATGTGCTGTTCAGCGCCGACCTGCGGCAGCTGACCCTGCCGCAGGCCCTGGCTGCGGAGGCGGAGCGCGCGGCCAACGAGCCGACGCGTGAGGCCTCCTGGCTGTACGCGCGCGAGATCGTGGACGGCGTGATCGACCACCAGGACGAGATCGACGAGCAGATCGAGACGTACGCGCAGGGCTGGACCCTGGCGCGCATGCCCGCCGTGGACCGCGCCATCCTGCGCATCGGCGTGTGGGAGCTGCTGTTCAACGACGAGGTGCCGGACGGGGTCGCCATCTCGGAGGCTGTCGAGGCGGCGACCGTGCTGTCGACGGACGACTCCGCGGGCTTCGTGAACGGCCTGCTGGCCAAGATCGCGCAGAACCGCCCGCAGCGCGCATGATCGCGCCGCGCCGGCTCCGCCGGATCGTCGCCGCAGCGGTGCTCGCGGTCGCGATGACCGCGGGCGTCGCGTCCTGCTCGCTGCTCGGTGGCAACTCGAACGTCCCGGTCACGACCGCGAAGCCCGCCACGGGCACCGACGGCGCCGCGAACTTCGACGGCGGCTACGTCTCCGCCGGTTCCGGACCGAAGAAGGTCGACCTGTGGTTCGACCCGATGTGCCCGGTCTGCGGCGCGTTCGAGAAGTCGAACGGCGCGACGCTGGCAGGCGCCGTCAAGGACGGCTCGATCACGCTCCGCCTGCACCCGCTGACGTTCCTCGACCGTGCGTCGAACGGCACCGGGTACTCCACCCGGGCGTCGGCTGCGCTGGTCTGCGTCGCCGTGCACGAGCCGGAGCGCACGCTGGAGTACTACCAGGCGCTGTTCGCCGACCAGCCGGAGGAGAACTCCAGCGGCCTGACCGACAAGCAGCTGGCGAAGCTCGCGACGGACCACGGCATCACCGACATCTCGGGCTGCCTCGACCGCAGCGGGCCGTACCAGGCGTGGGCGCAGGCGAACACGGCTCAGTCGCAGTCGGGACCGATAAAGGTCGACGGCAAGAAGGTCCTCGACAACATCCAGGGCACCCCGACGGTGCTCGTCAACGGCAAGCAGTACACCGGCTCGATCAGCGACGAGAAGGAGTTCGCCGGCTTCCTGGGCCGGTGAGCCGCGCCGGGCCTGCTAGGCTCGATCCAATTGGCATCCTTTAACAGCCGTCCTGTGAGGCGGGGAAGGAGGTCGGCATGACAGCGCGCACCGTGCTGCAGCAGGCTGACATCGCCCGGGCGTTGACTCGGATCTCCCACGAGATCCTGGAGTCCAACCGGGGAACGAACGACCTGGTGATCCTGGGCATCCCGACGCGCGGCGTCGTGCTCGCCCGGCGGATCGCCGCGAACATCCAGCGGATCGAGCCGGACTCGGTCGCGTCGCCCGACGACATCGTCGGCTCCCTCGACGTGACGATGTACCGCGACGACCTGTCCCGGAATCCCACCCGGGCGCCGCAGCCGACGTCGCTGCCGGGGCCGATCGACGGCCGCACCGTCGTCCTGGTGGACGATGTGCTCTTCTCGGGCCGCACCATTCGCGCGGCGCTCGACGCGCTCAGCGACCTCGGCCGGCCGCGGGCCGTCCGGCTGGCCGTGCTGGTCGACCGCGGGCACCGCGAACTGCCGATCCGGGCGGACTTCGTGGGCAAGAACCTGCCGTCGGCAGCATCCGAGCGCATCTTCGTGCGGCTGGACGAGGTCGACGGCGAGGAGTCGGTGACCATCGAGGAGGCCGGAGCATGAGGCACCTGCTCAGCACCAAGACGTTGTCCAGCGACGACGCGATCACCCTGCTCGACGTCGCGGAGGACATGGCCGACGTGCAGGAGCGCGAGGTCAAGAAGCTGCCGACCCTGCGCGGCAAGACGGTCGTCAACCTCTTCTTCGAGGACTCCACCCGCACGCGCATCTCGTTCGAGGCGGCGGCGAAGCGGCTCTCGGCCGACGTCATCAACTTCTCCGCCAAGGGCTCCAGCGTGTCCAAGGGCGAAAGCCTGAAGGACACCGCGCAGACGCTCGCGGCGATGGGCGCGGACGCGGTCGTCGTGCGGCACAGCGCCTCCGGCGCCCCGCAGACGCTCGCGACCAGCGGCTGGATCGACGCGGGCGTGCTCAACGCCGGCGACGGCACCCACGAGCACCCGACCCAGGCGCTGCTCGACGCCTTCACAATGCGGCGCCGGCTGCACGGCCGCGCATCGCGCGGGCACGACCTCGACGGCGTGACGGTGACGATCGTGGGCGACATCCTGCACTCCCGGGTCGCCCGCTCCAATGTGTGGCTGCTCCAGACCCTCGGCGCGCAGGTGACCCTGGTCGCGCCGCCCACCCTGCTGCCGGTCGACGTGTCGAGCTGGCCTGCCGCGATCGGCTACGACCTGGACGCGGCGATCGACGCCGGGCCGGACGTCGTGATGATGCTGCGCATCCAGGGTGAGCGGATGCACGCGGCCTACTTCCCCTCCGAGCGCGAGTACGCGCGGCGCTGGGGGCTGGACGACGAACGGCTGGGCCGGCTCGGGGCCGATAGCATTGTGATGCACCCGGGACCGATGAACCGCGGGCTGGAGATCTCGGCGGCCGCCGCCGACTCGCCGCGGTCGACGGTGCGGGAGCAGGTCGCCAACGGTGTGTCCGTGCGAATGGCGGCACTGTATCTGCTGCTCTCCGGTGGCGACAGGGATGACCAGCAGACGAATGACGGTGTGCGATGAGTGAGAGCGTGATGACCCAGAAGTACCTGATCCGCGGCGCGACTCTGGCCGACGGCACGCGAACCGACCTCCTGCTCGCCGACGGCCGGATCGCCGCGACCGGCAGCGACGCGAGCGACGCGGGCGCGACCGTGATCGACGCGGACGGCCTGATCGCCCTGCCCGGCCTGGTCGACCTGCACACGCACCTGCGCGAGCCCGGCTATGAGCAGAGCGAGACGGTCCTGACCGGCACGCGGGCCGCCGCGGCGGGAGGCTTCACCGCGGTCTTCCCGATGGCGAACACCTCCCCGGTCGCCGACACCGCCGGCGTCGTGGAGCAGGTGCTCCGGCTCGGCGAGGCCGCGGGCTACGCGACCGTCCAGCCGATCGGCGCCGTGACCGTCGGGCTCGCGGGGGAGCGGCTGGCCGAGCTCGGCGCGATGGCCGACTCCCGCGCCAGGGTCCGGGTCTTCTCCGACGACGGCAAGTGTGTCTCCGACCCGCTGCTGATGCGCCGGGCGCTGGAGTACGTCAAGGCGTTCGGCGGCGTGATCGCCCAGCACGCGCAGGAGCCGCGGCTCACCGAGGGCGCCCAGATGAACGAGGGCGCGCTGTCCGGCGAGCTGGGCCTGACCGGCTGGCCGGCCGTCGCCGAGGAGTCGATCATCGCCCGCGACGTGCTCCTCGCCGAGCACGTCGGCTCGCGCCTGCACGTCTGCCACGTGTCGACCGCCGGCTCGGTGGACGTCATCCGCTGGGCGAAGGCGCGCGGCGTCGACGTCACGGCGGAGGTCACGCCGCACCACCTGCTGCTGACCGAGGAGCTGGCCTCCGGCTACGACGCGCGCTACAAAGTCAACCCGCCGCTGCGCCGCGCGGAGGACGTGGAGGCGCTGCGCGCGGGCCTTGCGGACGGGACGATCGACATCGTCGCCACCGACCACGCGCCGCACCCGGTGGAGTCCAAGGACTGCGAGTGGGACGCCGCCGCGTTCGGGATGGTCGGGCTGGAGTCTGCGCTCTCGGTCGTGCAGGCGTCGGTGGTCGACAATGACCTCCTCGGCTGGACCGACATCGCCCGCGTGCTCTCGGCGACCCCCGCCAGGATCGGCCGGCTGGACGGCCACGGCCTCCCGCTGGAGACCGGCGCACCGGCCGAGCTGTTCCTCTACGACCCGACGGCGTCCCGGGAGTTCTCGACCGGCGACCTCGCGGGCAAGGGCGTCAACTCGCCCTACCTGTCGATGACGCTGCCGGGCCGCGTGGTGGCGACCTTCCACCGCGGCTACGCGACCGTGCTCGACGGGGCTGTGGTCGAGGAACTGGAGGCGGCACGTGGATAAGCTGCTGCCGACCATCGGCATCCTCCTCGTCGTCATCGTCGTGCTCGCCCTCGCGCTGGTCGGCTGGCGACGCCGCGTGCGGCGCGACGCCCCCGCTGGCGGCGGCTACCCGGCGCCGGAGACCGTGGCGGCCGTGACGGCTTCCGCCGAGGTGCTCTACGTCGCCACGACCAAGGCCGGCGAGCCGCTGGAGCGGCTGGCGCTGCCCGGGCTGTCGTACCGCGGCCGGGGCACCGTCGAGGTCTCCGGAGACGGCGTGCAGTTGCGCGTCACGGGGGAGCCGCCGGTGTTCATCCCGGCGACGGCGCTCACCGGCGTCGGCGCGGCGACGGTCACGATCGACCGCGTCGTGGAGCGGGACGGCCTGCTCCGGCTCGGCTGGACCACCAGCGGCGGCGCGTCCGCCGACAGCTACTTCCGGGTCGTGGACCCGGCCGGGCGCGGTCTGCTGACCGCGGCCGTCGAAGACATCCTCCCGGGCGGCACGCCCGCGGACAGCAATGAAAGCGAGGTGTGACGTGGCCGCAGCAGAACCTGCCGTGCTCGTCCTCGAAGACGGGAAGCGCTACGTGGGCCGGGCCTACGGCGCCCGCGGGCGGACGCTCGGGGAGGCGGTCTTCGCCACCGGCATGACCGGCTACCAGGAGACCCTGACCGACCCGTCGTACGCGGGCCAGATCGTCCTCATGACGGCGCCGCACATCGGCAACACCGGCACGAACGACGAGGACATGGAGTCCCGCCGGATCTGGGTGGACGGCTTCGTCGTCCGCGAGCCCAGCCGGGTCGTCTCCAACTTCCGCGCCCAGCGCAGCCTCGACGACGACCTCGTGGAGCAGGGCGTCGTCGGCATCAGCGGCATCGACACCCGCGCCGTCACCCGCCACATCCGCTCGGCGGGCGCGATGCGCGCCGGGATCTTCTCCGGCGACGACTTCGGGCTGAGCGATTCCGAGCAGCTGGAACTGGTGCTGTCCGGCGCGAAGATGTCCGGCCGCAACCTGTCGGCCGAGGTCTCCACCGTCGAGCCCTACACGGTGCCCGCGGTCGGCGAGCGCGTCGGCTCGGTCGCGGTGCTCGACCTGGGCGTCAAGAAGTCCACGCTCGACAACCTCGCCGCGCGCGGCCTGGACGTCCACGTCCTCCCGCAGCAGGTCACCGCCGAGCACGTGCTCAGTCTGAACCCGTCCGCGCTGTTCTTCTCGAACGGCCCCGGCGACCCGCAGGCCTCCGACAAGCACGTCGCGCTCCTCCAGGAGACGCTGCGCGCCGGGCTGCCGTACTTCGGCATCTGCTTCGGCAACCAGCTCCTCGGCCGCGCCCTCGGCCTCACCACCTACAAGCTGCCGTTCGGCCACCGCGGGATCAACCAGCCGGTGCTCGACAAGCGCACCGGCCGGGTGGAGATCACCGCGCAGAACCACGGCTTCGCGGTCAAGGCGCCGATCGACGCGACGTTCGACTCGCCGGCCGGTTTCGGCGCGGTGGAGGTCAGCCACTTCAGCCTGAACGACAACGTCGTGGAGGGGCTGAACTGCCTCGACATCGACGCGTTCAGCGTGCAGTACCACCCGGAGGCTGCGGCCGGCCCGCACGACGCCAACTATCTGTTCGACCGGTTCCTCGCCATGATCACTGACAAACAGAGCATCCACAAGCGTGAGGCCGGCTCGACCGACGAGACCCAGGAAGGCACCGACTGATGCCCAAACGCGACGACATCCACTCCGTCCTGGTCATCGGGTCCGGCCCGATCGTCATCGGCCAGGCCTGCGAGTTCGACTACTCCGGCACCCAGGCGTGCCGCGTGCTCAAGCAGGAGGGCGTGCGCGTCATCCTGGTGAACTCCAACCCGGCCACGATCATGACCGACCCGGACTTCGCCGACGCGACCTACGTCGAGCCGATCACCTGGGAGGTCATCGAGACCATCATCGCCAAGGAGAAGCCGGACGCGATCCTGCCGACCCTGGGCGGCCAGACCGCGCTCAACGCGGCCATGCAGCTCCACGAGCACGGCATCCTGGAGAAGTACGGCGTCGAGCTGATCGGCGCGAAGTTCGAGGCGATCCAGAAGGGCGAGGACCGCCAGATCTTCAAGGAGCTCGTGGTCGAGGCCGGCGCCGAGGTCGCGCGCTCGCACATCGCCCACACCGTCGAGGAGGCGCTGGAGTTCGCCGAGGACCTCGGCTACCCGCTCGTCGTCCGCCCCTCGTTCACGATGGGCGGACTCGGCTCGGGCTTCGCCTACACGCCGGAGGACCTGCGCCGCATCGCCGGCGACGGCATCCACCAGAGCCCGACCAGCGAGGTGCTCCTGGAGGAGTCCATCCTCGGCTGGAAGGAGTACGAGCTCGAACTGATGCGCGACACCTCCGACAACACGGTGGTCGTCTGCTCGATCGAGAACGTCGACCCGGTCGGCGTGCACACCGGCGACTCGATCACGGTGGCTCCCGCGCTGACGCTGACCGACCGCGAGTACCAGAAGCTGCGGGACATCGGCATCGACATCATCCGCGCGGTGGGCGTCGACACCGGCGGCTGCAACATCCAGTTCGCGGTGAACCCGGAGAACGGCCGGATCATCGTCATCGAGATGAACCCGCGCGTCTCCCGCTCCTCGGCGCTCGCGTCGAAGGCCACCGGCTTCCCGATCGCGAAGATCGCCGCGAAGCTCGCCATCGGCTACCGGCTGGACGAGATCCCCAACGACATCACCCGGGTGACTCCGGCGAGCTTCGAGCCGACGCTCGACTACGTCGTGGTCAAGGTGCCGCGGTTCGCGTTCGAGAAGTTCCCGGCCGCCGACCCGACGCTGACCACCACCATGAAGTCGGTGGGCGAGGCGATGGCGATCGGCCGCAGCTTCACGAGCGCGCTGCAGAAGGCGCTCCGCTCGCTGGAGAAGCGCGGCTCGTCGTTCCACTGGGGCGCGGAGTCCCGCACCGTCGAGGAGCTGCTGGAGTCGATCGCGACCCCGACCGACGGCCGGATCGTGGACGTCCAGCAGGCGCTCCGCCTGGGGGCGACGCCCGCGCAGGTCTTCGAGGCGACCAAGATCGACCCCTGGTTCATCGACCAGATCGTCCTCATCAACGAGGTCGCCGAGCAGCTCCGCGACGCCGAGACGCTCGACACCGACACCCTCCGCTACGCCAAGGACCACGGCTTCTCCGACGCCCAGATCGGCGAGCTGCGCGGCTTCGGCGAGGCCGACGTGCGCGAGGTGCGGCACATCCTCGGCGTCCGCCCGGTCTACAAGACGGTCGACACCTGCGCGGGCGAGTTCCCCGCGCTCACGCCGTACCACTACTCCAGCTACGACGAGGAGACGGAGGTCGCCCCGAGCGACACCCGCAAGGTCGTCATCCTCGGCTCCGGCCCGAACCGCATCGGCCAGGGCGTCGAGTTCGACTACTCCTGCGTGCACGCGTCCTTCGCGCTGCACGACGCCGGGTTCGAGACGATCATGATCAACTGCAACCCGGAGACGGTCTCGACCGACTACGACACCTCCGACCGCCTGTACTTCGAGCCGCTGACGCTGGAGGACGTGCTGGAGGTCATCCACGCCGAGTCGCAGACCGGCGAGCTGGTCGGCGTCGTCGTTCAGCTCGGCGGCCAGACCGCCCTCGGCCTCGCCAAGGGCCTGGAGGCGGCAGGCGTCCCGATCCTCGGCACCACGCCGGAGGCCATCGACCTGGCGGAGGAGCGCGGCCTGTTCGCCGGCATCCTGGAGAACGCCGGGCTGCTCGCCCCGCGCAACGGCACGGCGATCGACTTCCCGAGCGCCGCGCACGCCGCGGAGCAGATCGGCTACCCGGTGCTCGTCCGCCCCAGCTTCGTGCTCGGCGGCCGCGGCATGGAGATCGTCTACGACACCCCCTCGCTCGCGGACTACTTCGAGCGCGTCGCGGGACAGGGCATCGTCGGGCCTGCGCACCCGCTGCTGGTCGACCGGTTCCTGGACGACGCGATCGAGATCGACGTCGACGCGCTGTACGACGGCGAGCGGCTCTACATCGGCGGCGTCATGGAGCACATCGAGGAGGCCGGCATCCACTCCGGCGACTCGAGCTGCACCCTCCCGCCGATCACGCTGGGCCGCCGCGAAATCGACCGGGTGCGCGAGGCGACGCTGAAGATCGCCGAGGGCATCGGGGTCCGCGGCCTGCTCAACGTGCAGTTCGCGATCGGCGCCGGCGTGCTCTACGTGCTGGAGGCCAACCCGCGCGCGTCGCGCACCGTCCCGTTCGTGTCCAAGGCGCTCGGCATCCCGCTCGCCAAGGCCGCCTCCCGGATCATGGTCGGCGACACCGTCACCGGCCTGATCGAGGAGGGCCTGCTGCCGGAGGCCGACGGCTCGGTCATCCCGATGGACTCGCCCGTCGCCGTGAAGGAGGCCGTGCTGCCGTTCAAGCGGTTCCGCACCCGCGAGGGCAAGATCGTCGACTCGGTGCTCGGCCCGGAGATGCGCTCGACCGGCGAGGTCATGGGCATCGACCGCGACTTCCCGACCGCGTTCGCCAAGAGCCAGGCCGCGGCGTACGGCGGCATGCCGCTGGAGGGCACCGTGTTCGTCTCGGTCTCCGACCGCGACAAGCGCGCGATCGTCCTCCCGGTGCTCCGGCTGAAGCAGCTCGGCTACGACATCGTCGCCACCGAGGGCACCGCCGAGGTGCTCAACCGCAACGGCATCGAGGCGAGCATCGTGCGCAAGTTCAGCGAGGCGCCGGAGGAGGACTCGGTCGTCGGGCTCATCACGCGCAACGAGGTGGACGTCGTCATCAACACGCCGAGCGGCCGCTCCGCCCGCGCGGACGGGTACGAGATCCGCGCCGCGGCGGTGGCCGGCGACAAGCCGCTGTTCACGACCATCGCGGAGCTGAGCGCCGCCGTCGCGTCGCTCGACGCGGTGCGCGAGGGCTTCGAGGTGACGTCGCTGCAGGAGTACGCGCTGCAGAGGGCCGAGCGCGCGTGACGGAGGCGACCTCGGTGTCGTTCGGCGACAGGCTGGCCGCGGCGTTCGACGCTCACGGCCGCCTGTGCGTCGGCATCGACCCGCACGCGCACCTGATGGCGGACTGGGGCCTGGAGGCCTCCGCCGCCGGCGTGCGCGCGTTCGGACTGCGCGTGGTGGAGGCCGCGGCCGGCCGGGCCGGGATCGTGAAGCCGCAGGTGGCCTTCTTCGAGCGCTACGGGTCCGCTGGTTACGCGGCGCTGGAGGACGTCATCCGCGCGGCGCGCGACGCCGGGCTCCTGGTGATCGCCGACGCGAAGCGGGGCGACATCGGGACGAGCGTCGCCGCCTACGCCGAGGCGTGGCTGACCCCGGGCTCGCCCCTGGAGGCCGACGCCATGACGATCGCCGCCTTCCAGGGCGTCGGCTCGATCGCGGAGCCGATGCGGCTCGCCGAGGCGGCCGGCAAGGGCCTGTTCGTGCTCGCGGCCACCTCGAACCCGGAGGCCGCGGCTGTCCAGCAGGCGGTCGTCGCCGGGGGACCCCGTGCCGGGATGACGGTCGCCCGTGCGATCATCGAAGACGTGCACGCGTTCAACCAGGAGCAGCCTCCGCATCCGTTCGGCACGGTCGGTCTGGTGCTCGGCGCCACCGTCGCGCTGGGGGATTACGGGATCGACACGGCGACCGCCATCGCGCCGACCGTCCCGGTGCTCGCGCCCGGCTTCGGCCACCAGGGCGCCAGGGTGTCCGACATGGACGCGCTCTTCGGGGCGTTCGCGCCCGGGGTGATCGTGAGCGAGTCCCGCGGGCTGCTGACCGCCGGCCCCCGCGGGCTGGCCGAGGCCGTCTCCCGCCGCGCCGAGGAGGTGCGCGCCAGCCATGGCTGAGCCGACCACCGCCTCCCGCCGCCCCGCGCCGCCGGAGGTCGACCGGACCGCCGCCTCCGCGGCCGCCGTCGCGGCCCGTCGCGCGCGTGCCGCCGTCAAGAACGCCATCGCCGCCCGCGAGGTCTCGCCGCTGGTCGTCCTCGACCACGCGACCGCCGCGCCCGAGGGTGTGGAGGGCCGGCTGCGGGTCACCGAGTTCCTGCTGAGCGTTCCCGCGATCGGGACCACGAAGATGCAGGAGGCCATGCAGCGCCTCGCCATCTCGCCGGCCAAGCGGCTCGGCGGCCTCGGCAGGCACCAGCGGCTGAAGCTCCGCGAGTTCCTGATCGAGCGCGAGAACCGCGCCGGGCGCCGCCGCCAGCAGCTCGTCGTGCTGGCCGGGCCGACCGCCGTCGGCAAGGGCACCGTCTCCACCTACATCCGGGAGAACTACCCGGAGGTGCTGCTGTCGGTCTCCGCGACCACGCGCGCGCCGCGGCCCGGGGAGGTCGACGGCGTCAACTACTACTTCGTCGACGACGCCGAGTTCGACCGGATGATCGAGCAGGGCGAGCTCCTGGAGCACGCGACCGTGCACAACGCCTACCGCTACGGCACGCCGCGCGGGCCGATCGAGGCGGCGCTGGAGCAGGGCAGGAGCGTGCTGCTGGAGATCGACCTGCAGGGCGCCCGTCAGGTGCGCGAGACGATGCCGGAGGCGCGGCTGATCTTCCTGCTGCCGCCGACCTGGGACGAGCTGGTCAGGCGCCTGATCGGGCGCGGCACCGAGGAGGCCGCCGAGCAGCAGCGCCGGCTGGAGACCGCCAAGGTGGAACTGGCCGCCCAGGACGAGTTCGACTACCGTGTGGTCAACCACACGGTCGCTGACGCCGCCCGGGAGGTCGTAGACTTGATGAAGGTCCGCGCGGCGCCGTCGCGCCCGTAGATCGGAATCGTACGCGCCGGCACGGCGCTCTACCGCAGTTTCTCCACGTCTCGACACCGCGAGGCGCGGAAGCACAACAGAGAGGGTTACCGCACATGGCGACCACCAACAACGGCATCATCGACCCGCCCATCGACGACCTCCTGGCCCGCGTCGAGTCCAAGTACGCGCTGGTCATCTTCGCCTCCAAGCGCGCCCGCCAGATCAACGACTACTACGCCGACCTGCACGAGGGCAGCCTGTTCGACAACGTCGGCCCGCTGGTCGACTCCTCCGTCGACGACAAGCCCCTCTCGGTCGCGCTCCACGAGATCAACGAGGACAAGCTCGTCATCAAGCCGCTGGCCGCGGAGTAACCTCCCGGCACCACCGGCAGACAGAGAGCCGCCGACCGAGCGCAACAGAACGACCACAGCCGGGACCGTGTCCCGCTGGCTGGAGGAGATGCCGCCGTGAGCCCACGATTGACCGTCGTCGTCGGAGTGACCGGCGGCATCGCCGCGTATAAGGCCGTCGGGGTCATCCGCGCGCTGGTGCTCGAAGGGCACTCGGTGCACGTGGTGGCGACGGAGGCCGCGCTGCGGTTCGTCGGCCGTCCGACCCTGGAGGCGATCAGCCGTAACCCCGTCGCGACCGACCTCTACGAGGGCGTCGCCGAGGTGCGGCACGTGGCCATCGGCCAGTCCGCCGACCTGATCGTCATCGCCCCGGCGACGGCGAACACGCTGGCGAAGCTCGCCGCGGGCATCGCCGACGACCTGCTCGGCAACACCGTGCTGGCCTCCACCGCTCCGCTCGTCGTCGCCCCGGCGATGCACACCGAGATGTGGCGCAACCCCGCGACCGTCGCCAATGTGGCCACCCTGCGCAGCCGCGGCGTCACGGTGGTCGGCCCGGCCTCCGGCCAGCTGACGGGAGCCGACTCCGGTCCCGGCCGCATGGAGGAGCCGGAGGTCATCGTGCGCGCCGCTCTGCGCGCCGCCGGCATCTCGCCGCGGCTTGCCGTCTCTGCGGTGCCGGAGCCGGTCGCGGACGTCGTGGTGCTCTCCGAACGGCGCCGCGCCAACGAGGCCTCCCGCCGGCCGCGCGGGGGCGTCGACCTCGCGGGCAAGCGCGTCGTCGTGACCGCGGGCGGCACCCGGGAGCCGCTGGACCCGGTGCGCTTCCTCGGCAACCGGTCGAGCGGGCGACAGGGCGTCGCCGTCGCCGCGGCGGCCCAGGCGCGAGGCGCCGAGGTGGTGCTCATCGCCGCGCACCTGGAGGTCGATCCGCCGGAGGGCGTCGAGCTGGTCCAGGTGCAGACCGCGCTGGAGCTGCAGGAGGCCGTCACCGAGGCGGCTCGCTCCGCGGACCTGGTCGTGATGACCGCCGCGGTCGCCGACTACCGGCCCGCCGTCATGCGCGACTCCAAGATCAAGAAGTCCGAGGCGGGCCAGACCCTCACGCTCGAACTGGTCGCCAACCCGGACATCCTCGCCGGCCTCTCCGCCGCCAGGCGCGAGGGCCAGGTCGTCGTCGGCTTCGCCGCGGAGACCGAGCCGGACCCGTCGACGCTCATCGAGCTGGGCCGGACCAAGCTCGCCGCCAAGGGCAGCGACTTCCTCGTCCTCAACCAGGTCGGCTGGGAGCAGGGCTTCGCAACGGAGAGCAACGAGGTCGTGGTCCTCCGCAGGGGCGGCGATATAGTGATGGAGGCCTCGGGGAGCAAGCTGTCGGTGGCCGACCGTATCTTGGACGTCGTCGTCTAGTCGTCGACCAGGGCCACGGCATCCCTGGCCGTGCCGCCATGCCGCGATCAAGGAGAACAATGGCAGATCTGCGCCTCTTCACGTCGGAGTCGGTCACCGAAGGACACCCCGACAAGATCTGCGACCAGATCTCCGACAGCATCCTGGACGCGCTGCTCGCCGTCGATCCGCAGAGCCGCGTCGCCGTCGAGACGCTGGTCACCACCGGACTCGTCCACGTCGCCGGCGAGGTGACGACCAAGGGCTACGTCGAGATCCCCGCGCTGGTACGCGAGAAGATCGTCGAGATCGGCTACGACTCCTCCGACGTCAGCTTCGACGGCAACCAGTGCGGTGTCTCTGTCTCCATCGGCGCGCAGTCGCCCGACATCGCCCAGGGCGTCGACAACGCCTTCGAGTCGCGCACCGAGCAGAGCACCGACGACCTCGACCGGCAGGGCGCGGGCGACCAGGGCATCATGTTCGGCTTCGCCACCACCGAGACGCCGCAGTACATGCCGCTGCCGATCTGGCTGGCGCACCGCCTCGCCGAGCGTCTCGCCGCCGTGCGCAAGGACGGCACCCTCGATTACCTCCGTCCGGACGGCAAGACACAGGTCACGATCGGCTACGAGGGCCACACGCCGCGCACGGTGGAGACTGTCGTGCTCTCGACCCAGCACGCGCCGCACGTCTCCAGCGAGCAGCTCCAGGCCGAGGTGATCGAGGAGGTCATCGCCCCGGTCATGCACGCCGCCGGGCTGGAGACCAAGCACATCCGCACGCTCATCAACCCGACCGGCCGGTTCGAGATCGGCGGCCCGAAGGGCGACGCCGGGCTCACCGGGCGCAAGATCATCGTCGACACCTACGGCGGCGCCAGCCGGCACGGCGGCGGCGCGTTCTCCGGCAAGGACCCGTCGAAGGTCGACCGCTCGGCCGCATACGCGATGCGCTGGGTCGCGAAGAACGCCGTCGCGGCGGGCCTCGCCGACCGGCTCGAAGTGCAGATCGCGTACGCGATCGGCAAGGCCGCACCCGTCGGCCTCTACGTCGAGTCGTTCGGCACCGGCACCGTCTCGGACGAGCAGATCATCCGCGCCATCCGCGAGGTGTTCGACCTGCGCCCGGCCGCGATCGTGCGCGATCTCGACCTGCTCCGGCCGATCTACGCGCAGACGGCGACCTACGGCCACTTCGGCCGCGACCTCCCCGACTTCACCTGGGAGCGGCTGGACCGCGTCGACGACCTGCGCTCCGCCGCGGGGCTGTAGCCGTGCCGGCGGCCGCCACGGTCGCCCGGGTGGTCCTGGACTCGCCGCTCCCGCAGCTCGACCACCTGTTCGACTACAGCGTGCCGGACGAGCTCGCGGGGCAGGCGGTCCCCGGCGTGCGCGTGCGCGTGCCGCTGCGCTCGGCGGGACGCGTGGCCGACGGCTACCTGGTGGAGCTCGCCGAGCCCGATGAGGCCTTCTCCGGAACCTTGAGCCCGCTGGAGGCCGTGGTGTCGCCGGTGCCGGTGCTCACCGAGCCGGTCTGGCGGCTGGCCCGCAAACTCGCTGACCGCAGCGCCGGGACGGCGAGCGACATCCTCCGGCTCGCCGTGCCGCCGCGCATGGTGCGGGTGGAGAAGGCGTGGCTGGCGGCGCGGGAGGCGGGCGCTGCCGCCGATGCGCCGACCGAGGCGCAGCCCGCGGCGTTCCCGGTGCGCGGCTACGGCCCCGGCGTGCTGGAGGCCGCGGTCGCGGCGGGGGAGCGCATCGCACTGCGGCCGATCCCGCGGCTGAGCCGGCTCCCGGACGGCACCTGGGTCGGGGAGTGGGCGGTCACGCTGGCCGCGCTCGCGACCGCGACCTGGCGCGCGGGCAGCACCGCCATCGTCGCCGTGCCCGACCACCGCGACCTGGAGCAGCTCGCGGCCGCGCTGACCGCGATCGCCCCGGCGTCCGCGGTGGTCCGCGCCGACGCCTCCCAGTCGAATCCGGAACGCTACAAGGGGTTCCTCGCCGCGCTCTCCGGCCCGCGCATCGTCATCGGCAACCGCTCGGTGGTCTACGCCCCCGCCGCCCGGCTCGGCCTCGTCGCCGTGTGGGAGGACAGCGACCCGCTGTTCGCCGAGCCGCTCAACCCGTACGTGCACGCCCGCGACGCCGCGCTGGTCCGGCAGGAGCTGGAGGGCGGCGCGCTCGTGCTGAGCGGCCTGGTCCGCAGCGTCGAGGCGCAGCGGCTGGTCGACCTCGGCTGGCTGCGCGACCTCGGGCCGGAGCGCGCCTACACGGGCAAGGTCGTGCTGACCGCGAACCAGAGCGCCGACGAGCCGGCCGCACGCGCGGCGCGCATCCCGTCGTCCGCGTGGCGGGCCGCCAGGGAGGCGCTGAGCGGCGAGAGCGGGAGGCCGCGCGGCCCCGTGCTCGTCCAGGTCGCCCGGCCCGGCTACCTGCCGGTGCTGTCGTGCGCCAACTGCGGTCAGGCCGCGCGCTGCGCCCGCTGCACCGGGCCGCTCGGGCAGCGCAGGGCGGGAGCGACGCCGTCCTGCGGCTGGTGCGGCGCGCTGGCGACCGACTGGCACTGCACGCGCTGCGAGCAGACGAAGCTGCGGATGGTGACGCCGGGCTCCGGCCGGACGGCCGAGGAGCTGGGCCGCGCCTTCCCCGGCACGCGCGTGATCCTTGCGGACGGCGACCACCCGGTGCAGCGCGTCGGCTCTGCCCCCGCGCTCGTGGTCGCCACGCGCGGCGCCGAGCCGATCGCGGAGGGCGGCTACCAGGCGGTGCTGCTGCTCGACGGCGAGCGGATGCTGGCCAGGGAGACGCTGCACGTCGCCGAGGACTGCCTGCGCTGGTGGACGAGCGCCGCGGTGCTGGCCGCCGCGGGCGCGCCGACCGTGCTCGTGGGCGTCTCCGGCGACCTCGCGCGCGACTTCGCGACCGGCCGCCTGGTCGACTTCGCCCGCGAGGAGCTGGCCGACCGCCGCCAGCTCCGGTTCCCGCCCGCCGTGCGGCTGGCCTCGGTGACCGGGGCCGCCGAGTCTGTCGACAGCGTGCTGAAGGCGGTCGACCCGGACCTGCTGATCGACGTGCTCGGCCCGGTGGAGGTCGACGAGAAGACGGTCAGGGCCATCCTGCGCTTCGAGTACGCGAAGGGCGCCGACGTGGCCGCGGCCGTGCGCGCGACCGTGGTGCGCAACGCGACGCAGCGCCGCCGGGCCCCAGGAGGCCGCCCCGGCTACCGCCCCGCCCCGACCCTCCGCGTCCGCTTCGACGACCCCGAGATCCTCTGACCCCCTTCTCCTCCCCGCCGAGGGGCACGTTGTTGTCGCTTTTCGCGCCCGGAAGTGACAACGACGTGCCCCTCGGCGGAGCGGGGTGGGTGCGAGGGTGGGTGGAGGGCGGCGCGGGTAGACTCGGGGGCTGGACCAGACCGAAAGAACCTTGACATGCGACTCGTCTTCGCCGGCACGCCCGCCGTCGCCGTCCCCTCCCTGAACGCCCTCGCCGAGCGCTTCGACATCGCCGCCGTGATCACCCGCGAGGACGCGCCGCTCGGCCGCAAGCGCGTGCTGACCCCGTCGCCGGTCGCCGCCGCCGCCGCAGCCCTCGACCTCCCGGTGATCAAGGCCAACCGCCTGGACGACGGCGTCACCGACCAGGTCGCCCGCCTGGAGGCCGACCTCGGCGTGATCGTCGCTTACGGCGGGCTGGTCCGCGAGCCGCTGCTCTCGACCCCCGCCTCGGCTGGGTCAACCTGCACTTCTCGCTCCTCCCGCGCTGGCGCGGCGCCGCGCCCGTCCAGCGCGCCGTCATGGCCGGCGACGCCGAGACCGGCGCCGCCGTCTTCCAGCTCGTCGCCGGGCTGGACGCCGGCGACGTGTTCGCCGAGCTCCGCCGCCCGATCCCGGCCGACGCGACGGCGGGCGAGCTGCTCGACGCCCTGGCCGAGGAGGGCGTGCCCCTGCTCGTGGACGCCGTCGCCGCCCTGGCCGACGGCACCGCCGAGGCAGTGCCGCAGTCAGGCGAGCCGGTGCTCGCGCCGAAGCTCACCATCGACGACGCCCGCCTCGACCTCACCCGGCCGGTGGAGGAGGTCTATGCCCGCCTGCGCGGCGTGACCCCGGAGCCGGGCGCCTGGGCGATCCTCGACGGCGAGCGGTTCAAGATCCTTGCCGCGCGTCCGGCCGCCGGGCTGTCCCTCCCGGCCGGTGTGGTCGCCGCGACCGAGGGCCGCATCGAGGTGGGCACGGGGACGACCCCGCTCGAACTCCTCACCGTGCAGCCCGCGGGCAAGCGCGCGATGGACGCAGCCGACTGGTGGCGCGGCGCCGGCGGGGAGGCGGTGCTGGCATGAACGACCGCAACCGCAACGACCGCAACCGCAACCAGGCCGGCCGCAGCGCCGCCGAGCGCACCCGCGTCCAGCCGTCGCGCAAAGTCGCGCTCGACGTCATCTCCGCCGTCCGCGAGTCGGACGCCTACGCCAACCTCCTGCTGCCCGGCCGCATCGCTCGCGCGGGACTGTCGCCCGCCGACGCCGCGCTCGCCACCGAGCTGACCTATGGCACCTTGCGTATGCAGGGCTACTACGACCGGGTGATCGCCCGCGCCGCCGGCCGCACGGTCGACAAGATCGACCCGCCGCTGCTCGACGTGCTGCGGCTCGGCGCGCACCAGCTCCTCTCGACCCGGGTGGCGTCGCACGCGGCCGTCAACGAGTCCGTCGCGCTCGCCCGCCAGGTCGGCAGCCGCTCCGGCACCGGCTTCGTCAACGGCGTGCTCCGCGAGATCGGCCGCTCGACGCCCGAGGAGTGGCGTGCGCGCGTGCTGGCCGACGCGAAGAACGAGGACGAGCGCTACGCCGCGCTCAGCTCGCATCCGGCCTGGATCGTGCGCGCGTTCCACCGTGCGCTGGAGTCCGAGGGCCGCGGCGACGAGCTGGAGGCGCTGCTGGAGGCCGACAACACCGCGCCCCGCGTCAACCTGGCCGCCCTGCCCGGCCTCGCCGACCCGCCGGAGGGCGCACGCCCCGACCGGTTCTCGCCCGTCGGCTTCACCGCGGGCGGGGGAGACCCGCAGGGACTCGTCACCCAGGCGGAGGGCCGGCTCCGCGTGCAGGACGAGGGCTCCCAGCTCGCCGCGCTCGCGCTCACCCGCGCCCGGCCGATCGAGCCGGGCGAGCGCTGGCTCGACCTGTGCGCCGGCCCGGGAGGCAAGGCGGCGCTGCTCGCGGCCGAGGCGCTCGCGGGCGGCGCGACCCTGGTCGCGAACGAGGTCGTGCCCGCCCGGGCCGAGCTGGTCCGCCGCGCCCTCGCCGCCGTGCCGCTCGACGTGCCGGTCTGGGAGCGCGACGGCGTCGGCATCGGCGCGGAGGAGCCGGAGGCGTTCGACCGCATCCTGCTCGACGCGCCCTGCACCGGCCTCGGCGCGCTGCGTCGCCGCCCGGAGGCCCGCTGGCGCAAGACCCCGCGCGACGTGGCCGAGCTGACCGCCCTGCAGACGCAGCTCCTGGACTCCGCGGTGGCGGCGCTCAAACCGGGCGGCCTGCTGGCCTACATCACCTGCTCGCCGCACGTCGCGGAGACCCGCGCGATCGTCGCCGACGCCCTCGACCGGCACAGCGGCGCGCTGCGTCCGGTGGGCACGGCGGAGATCGTGCAGTCCGTCGCCGAGGAGCGGCTGGACCTCGCCGGCGACCCCGACCTCGTCCAGCTCTGGCCGCACCGCCACCTGACCGACGCCATGTTCATCGCGGTGCTGGAGAAGACGGGCGGCGACGCCTCCGCACCCTAGGCTGGAGGAATGGCGACGCGTATCAACCCCAGCATCCTGGCGGCCGACTTCGTGAACCTGGAGCGGGACCTCGGCACCATCGCCACGGCCGACCTGGTGCACGTGGACGTCATGGACAACCACTTCGTGCCGAACCTCACGTTCGGCCCGCAGATGGTGGGCCGCATCCAGGACGTCAGCCCGATCCCGCTCGACGTGCACCTGATGATCGACGACCCCGACCGCTGGGCCCCCGGCTACGCCGAGCTCGGCGCGTACTCGGTGACCTTCCACGCCGAGGCCGCCGCCGATCCGGTCGCGCTCGCGCGGCGCCTGCGCGCGATCGGGGCCCGCGCCGGGATCGCGCTCAAGCCCGGCACCTCCGCCGAGGGCTACCTGGACCTGCTGCCGGAATTCGATCAGGTGCTGGTGATGACCGTGGAGCCCGGGTTCGGCGGCCAGTCGTTCATGGTCGAGACGATGCCCAAGCTGCGGTCGCTCCGGGAGGCGGTGGAGGCGCGCGGCCTCGACGTCTGGCTGCAGGTGGACGGCGGGATCACCGAGGAGACCATCGTGACCGCGGCGGAGAACGGGGCCGACACGTTCGTGGCCGGGTCGAGCGTCTTCCGCGGCGAGCCGGCCGAACGGATCGCGGGCCTGCGGGCCGCGGTGGCGGCGCACACCCACTGAGGGCGGCGCCGCCGACCGGGTCGGCCCTGGACCGTCAGCCCTGGACCGGTGCGGCCTCCGTCGCCGGGGCGGGAGCCCGGGCGGGGATGACCGACAGTGCGGCCGCGCCGAGCAACGCCGTCGCGGCGAACACGTAGAACCCGCCGGGGTAGGCCAGGCCGAGCGTGACGAGCGTCCCGGTCACCGCCGGGCCGAGGATCGCGCCGAGCCGGCCGATGCCCGCGGCGAAGCCGAGCGCGGTGCCGCGGATCTCCGGCGGGTAGAGCTGGGTGATGAACGCGTAGACCAGCACCTGCGCCGAGAACACGAACACGCCCGTGACGAACACCGCCGCGTAGAGCATCGTCACGTCGTCCATCCGCACGCTGAGGACCGCCAGCAGCGCGGCAGCGATCGCGAACCAGGTCACCGCCACCCGCTTGGTGCCGGCCTTGTCCGCCACGATGCCCGCCACGACCAGGCCGGTGACCGCGCCCGCGTTCAGCGTGAGCAGCAGCCCGAGCGAGTCGGTGGAGCCGTAGCCGGCGTCGCGCATGAGCTGCGGCAGCCAGGTGTTGAGCCCGTAGACCAGCAGCAGTCCCATGAACGACGCCACCCAGACGCCGATGCTGATCGTGACGTAGCGCCGCTCGACCAGCCGGCGGACCGTCGGCCGCGGGGCGGCCGTGCGCTCCCTGCGGGCCTCGGGCAGGGCGAGCCGGATCAGCGGGACCGTGATCAGCCCGGCGACGCCGCCGATCACGAACAGCACGCGCCACTCCGGGATGACGGCGATGGCGAGGAGCGCGGTGAGGACGGCGCCGGCATGGTAGCCGGTCATCGTGAGGGTCGTCGCCTTGCCCGCCCGCTCGCTCGGCATCAGATCGGTGACGTAGGCGATGGCCACCGGAAGGCACGCGCCCAGCGCCAGGCCGGCGAGCACCCGGAGCAGCCCGAACACGAACACGTTCGGCGCGATCACGATGGCGAGGGTGAGCAGCGAGAACACCGTCACGCAGAGCAGCAGGCACAGCCTCCTGCCGTAGCGGTCGGCCAGCGGGCCGACGGTGAGCGCGCCGACGCCGACGCCGACGAGCCCGGCCGTGGCGACCGCCGTGGCCGCGGCCGGGTCGAATCCGAGGTCCTTCGTGTGCAGCAGGGTGGGGATGACGGTGCCGAGCACCACCAGGTCGAAGCCGTCGAGCGCGACGATCACCCAGCACAGCAGCAGGGGCCAGAACCCGGCGCGGCCGGAGGGCGGGGAGGTGGTCGAAACCATGGGGATCTCCTCATCGAGATGGAATATGTCAGCGGAAACCCGTTGACATTAGCACATCGGTCGCGCGCACCGCGGGCGCCGGAGTCGTCACGCGGACCGACCCGCACTCCACGACCGGTACGCTGTAACGGTGAAAACCTTCGACGACCTCTTCGCCGAGCTCAGCGAGAAGGCCGAGACCCGCCCGGAGGGCTCCGGGACGGTTCGCGAGCTGGACGCGGGCGTGCACGCCATCGGAAAGAAGATCGTGGAGGAGGCCGCCGAGGTCTGGATGGCCGCCGAGTACGAGTCCGACGAGGCCACGGCCGAGGAGATCTCCCAGCTCCTCTACCACCTCCAGGTGCTGCTGCTCGCGAAAGGCCTGACTCCGGCCGACGTGTACCGACATCTGTGACGAACGACCCCCGCCTCCGTCACCCACGTCACGAAAGTCATATCACATGCTGAAGATCGCCGTCCCCAACAAGGGCTCCCTCTCCGAGACCGCGGCGCAGATGCTCCACGAGGCCGGCTACAACGGCCGCCGCGACCCCAAGGAGCTCATCGTCGCCGACCCGCGGAACGGGGTGGAGTTCTTCTACCTCCGGCCGCGCGACATCGCCACCTACGTCGGCTCCGGCGCGCTTGACGTCGGCATCACCGGCCGCGACCTCCTGATCGACTCGGGGTCGCCCGCCGCCGAGATCGCGGCGCTCGACTTCGCCGCCTCCACGTTCCGCTTCGCCGGTCCGGCCGGCACCTACACCGACCTCGCCGACCTCGACGGCAAGCGCGTCGCGACGAGCTACCCCGGCCTGGTCGGCGGCTTCCTCGCTGAGAACGGCGTGGACGCGGCGCTCATCAAGCTCGACGGCGCCGTGGAGTCCGCGGTGCGGCTCGGCGTCGCGGACGCCGTGGCCGACGTGGTCGAGACGGGCTCGACGCTCCGCAAGCAGGGCCTGGAGATCTTCGGCCCGGTCATCCTGGAGTCCGAGGCCGTGCTGGTCTCCTCGCCGTCGCCCGCCGCGGGCGTCGACACCCTGCTCCGCCGGCTGCAGGGCGTCATGGTCGCCCGCCAGTACGTGCTGATCGACTACAACCTCCCGGTCGCCCTCCTGGAGCAGGCCGTCGCGCTCACGCCCGGCGTGGAGTCGCCCACCGTGTCGCCGCTCGGCGAGCCCGACTGGGTGGCGGTGCGCGTGATGATCAAGCGCGACAGCACCAACCACGTCATGGACGACCTCTACGAACTCGGCGCCAGGGCCATCCTGGTCACCTCGATCCACGCGGCGCGGATCTGATGAGCGTCGCGGTCCGGGTCATCCCCTGTCTCGACGTGGCCGCCGGACGCGTCGTCAAGGGCGTCAACTTCCAGAACCTCCGCGATCAGGGCGACCCCGTCGAGCTGGCACGCCGGTACTTCGAGCAGGGCGCCGACGAGCTGACCTTCCTGGATGTCACGGCCACGGTCGACGACCGGGCGACCACCTACGACGTGGTGCGCGCGACGGCCGAGCAGGTCTTCATCCCGCTCACCGTCGGCGGCGGGGTGCGCAGCACCGAGGACGTCGCGAAGCTGCTGGGCAGCGGCGCGGACAAGGTCGGCGTCAACTCGGCCGCGATCGCGCGCCCGGAGCTGGTGGCGGAGATCGCCCGGCGCTTCGGCGCGCAGGTGCTCGTGCTCTCGCTCGACGTCAAGCGCTCGGCGGCGACGCCCTCCGGCTTCGTCGTGACGACGCACGGTGGCCGCACCGAGACCGGCATCGACGCGCTGGCCTGGGCGGCGCGCGCCATCGAGCTCGGCGCCGGCGAGCTCCTGGTCAACTCGATCGACGCCGACGGCACCAAGGAGGGCTTCGACCTGGAGCTCGTCCGCGAGATGCGCGCGATCAGCACCGTCCCGGTGATCGCGTCCGGCGGTGCGGGCTCCCTGGCGGACTTCGTGCCGGCGATCCGCGCCGGAGCCGACGCCGTGCTCGCCGCCAGCGTGTTCCACTCGGGCGAAATGACCATCGGGGACGTGAAACAGGAACTGCGTCACGCAGGCTTGGAGGTGCGCTCATGACCGGGCTGGACGACGTGATCGGACGGATCCGCTTCACCGACGCCGGGCTGGTGCCCGCCGTCATCCAGCAGTGGGACTCCCGTGAGGTGCTCATGATGGGCTGGATGGACGCGGAGGCCGTGCGCCGCACGCTCACCGAGGGCCGCGTGACGTTCTGGTCGCGCTCCCGGCAGGAGTACTGGCGCAAGGGCGACACCTCCGGGCACGTCCAGTACGTCAAGGGCGCCGCGCTCGACTGCGACGGCGACACCCTGCTCGTGACCGTCGACCAGGTCGGCGCGGCCTGCCACACCGGCACCCGCACCTGCTTCGACGCCGACGTGCTGGAGCCTGTCATCGGCGGGGCGGAGACCGACGAGCTGGTCAAGGAGATGGGGTCCGACCTGTGATCGCGACCGCGAACGGCACGACGGGGCGCGACGAGTTCGCCGCGCTGGCCGCCGAGCACCGCGTCGTGCCCGTGGTCCGCGAGCTCTTCGCGGACGGTGAGACGCCGGTCGGGATCTACCGCAAGCTCGCCGCCGGACGGCCGGGCACCTTCCTGCTGGAGTCCGCCGAGCAGGGCGGCATCTGGTCGCGCTTCTCCTTCGTGGGCGCGGCGTCGTTCGGCATGCTCACGCAGGACGGCGACGACGTGCGCTGGCTCGACTACGGCCTGTCCGCCGAGCGCGCCCTGGGTGCCGACGTGCCGGCCGGTCCGCTCGACGCCCTCGCGGCTCTGCACGAGCGCTGGTCGTCGCCGCGCATCCCCGGCCTTCCCCCGCTGACCGGCGGCCTGGTCGGCTTCATCGGCTGGGAGGCGGTGCGCCAGCTGGAGCGCCTGCCGCAGCGCCCGCCCGCGGACTACGACATCCCGGGTCAGGCGATGGCCTTCGCCGCCGACCTCGTGGTGATCGACCACCGCTCGGGCACTGTCAAGCTCATCGCCAACGCGCTGGCCGACGGTGAGCAGGACGCCGACGCGCTGTGGAGCGACGCGCAGCAGCGCCTCGACCGGATGCAGCGGCAGCTCGCGCAGCCGTCCGAGGCGTGGCTGGCCGAGGTCGACCTCGGCACGCCGGCGCACCCGGTGTCCCGCACCCGCGAGGAGGACTTCCTCGCGTCGGTCGTGACGGCCAAGGAGCGCATTGTCGCGGGCGACATCTTCCAAGTGGTCATCTCGCAGCGCTTCGAGCTGGAGTGCACCGCCTCCGCGCTCGACGTCTACCGCGTCCTGCGGGCGCTGAACCCCAGCCCGTACATGTACCTGCTGTCGCTGGAGCGGCCGGACGGCGAGCCCTACCAGATCGTCGGCTCCTCGCCGGAGGCGCTGGTCAAGGTGCAGGAGGGCCGCGCCTTCACGCACCCCATCGCCGGCTCGCGGCCGCGCGGCGCGACCCCGGAGGAGGACCTCGATCTGGAGGCCTCCCTCCTCGCCGACGACAAGGAGCGCGCCGAGCACCTGATGCTCGTCGACCTGGCCCGCAACGACCTCCTGAAGGTGTGCGCGGCCGGCAGCGTCGAGGTGACCGAGTTCATGCGCGTGGAGCGGTTCAGCCACATCATGCACATCGTCTCGTCGGTGGAGGGCGACCTGCTGCCGACCTCCGGCGCGATCGACGTCTTCCGGGCGACCTTCCCGGCCGGCACCCTCTCCGGGGCCCCGAAGCCGATGGCGCTGCGGATCATCGACGAGCTGGAGCCCGCGCAGCGCGGCGTGTACGGGGGAGTGATCGGCTACTTCGACTTCGCCGGCGACGCCGACCTCGCCATCGCGATCCGCACGGCCACCATCCTGGGCGGGGTCGCGCGCGTGCAGGCGGGCGGCGGCCTCGTCGCCGACTCGGTGCCGCGCCTGGAGTTCCAGGAGTCGCAGAACAAGGCCGCGGCGCCGCTGCGCGCGGTCGCGGTGGCCAACGGGATGAGACGGGTGCACGGTGCGGACTGAGAACCGCCGGATCAAGTACCTGACGCTCCTCGCCCTCCTGGTCGGGAGCGGCCTCGGCCTGCTGTCCGCGACGCAGACCTGGTTCACCATCCAGGTGCGGGACGTGGCGAACCACGCCGGAACGGTCACCGTCGCCGGCTCGGCCGCGGCGCCCGCGCTCACGGCGCTCTCGCTCGCGGGCCTCGCCCTGACCGCGGCGCTCGCCATCGCCGGCCCCGCGTTCCGGGTCGTGCTGGCGCTGCTCGGCGTCCTGCTGGGCGTCTCCCTCGTCTACTCGGCCCTCGCCGTGCTCGGCGACCCGCTGCAGGCCGCCAGTGCCGCGATCACGTCCGCGACGGGCGTCGCGGGGAGGCCTCGCTGCGCAAGCTGGTGCAGAGCACGTCCACGGAGTTCTGGCCGTGGCTCGCCGTCGTCGGCGGCGTGCTGGTCGCGCTGTCCGGCGTGCTGGCCCTCGTCTTCCTGCGCGCCTGGCCCGGCCCGTCGCGCAAGTACCAGGCCCGGTTCGCCGGTGCGGACGGCCGCTCGGCCGAGGAGACACTCGCCGAGCTGGACGGCGACGAGCCCGCCGGGGAGACCGCGGGCGAGGCGGAGGAGGGCGACGAGCGCGAGGCCCGCGCCGTCGCCGAATCCGACGCGCCGGAGGAGCCCACCTCCCTCGACCGGGACTCCGCGATCGACAGCTGGGACGAGCTGAGTCGCGGCGACGACCCCACCCGCTGAGCCACTAGACTGGTTCAGATCCACCAATCCGTGCGCGCCGTGGTGCAGCCTCCGGGCTGTGCCGGCTGAACAGCAGCCGAGACGCGCACCCGACGTGCAGGAGTCCCATGAGCACCGAGTCAGTCGAGCCAGGCCACGGTCATTCGCCGGCGGCGTGGACGGCCGTGATCATCATGCTTATCGCCTTCACCATCGGCGCCATCGCGTTCTTCTACGACGCGCCGATCGTGGTGTGGGCCTCTGCGGGCCTCGCGATCGTCGGACTGATCGTCGGCTGGGTCATGAAGCGCGCGGGCTACGGAGTGGGCGGCTCCAAGTACACCCCGAAGGGCCACTAGCCCATGCTCGCCGACCTCGTCGCCGGCGCGCTGGAGGATGCGGAGCGGCGACGCGCCGAGCGACCGCTCGCGGTCGTCGAGGCCGCCGCTGTCGCGCGGGAGCCCGCCATCGACGCGCTCGCGGCGCTCGCGCCCGCCGAGCGGGTCAAGATCATCGCCGAGGTCAAGCGCGCCAGCCCGTCGCGCGGCGACCTCGCCGCGATCCCCGACCCGGCCGCCCTCGCCGCCCTGTACGAGACCGGGGGAGCGAGCGCGATCAGCGTCCTCACCGAGGAGCGCCGCTTCAAGGGGTCGCTCGCCGACCTGGAGGCCGTCCGCGCCGCGGTGACCCTCCCGGTGCTCCGCAAGGAGTTCGTCGCCGAGCCCTACCAGGTGCTCGAGGCGCGCGCCGCCGGGGCCGACCTCGTGCTTCTCATCGTCGCCGCGCTCGATCAGCAGCGGCTCGTGGAGCTCCACGACCTCATCGCCGACCTCGGCATGACCGCGCTCGTGGAGGCGCACACCGAGGACGAGCTGAGCCGCGCGTTCGACACCGGCGCGAAGCTGGTGGGCGTCAACGCGCGCAACCTCTCGACGTTCGAGCTGGACCCCGACCTGTTCGGCCGCCTGGCCGACCGGTACCCGTCCGGCGTCATCCGCGTGGCGGAGTCGGCCGTGAAGTCGGCCGCCGATGTCGCGCACTACCGGGCGGCGGGCGCGGATGTCGTGCTCGTCGGCGAGGCGCTCGTCACGAGCGACCCGATCGCCACGCTCGGCCAGTTCCTTGGAGCCTGATGTCCCTTCGTTCTGAACACGGACCCTACTTCGGCGACTTCGGCGGACGCTTCGTGCCCGAGTCCCTCGTCGCCGCCCTCGACGAGCTCACCGTGGCGTGGGAGGCGGCGAAGGCCGACCCCGCGTTCCACGCCGAGCTGGACGAGCTGCACCGCAGCTACACCGGGCGGCCCAGCATCATCACCGAGGTGCCGCGCTTCGCCGCCCACGCAGGCGGCGCCCGCGTCATCCTCAAGCGCGAGGACCTCAACCACACCGGCTCGCACAAGATCAACAACGTGCTGGGCCAGGCCATCCTGACAAAGCGCATCGGCAAGACCCGCGTGATCGCCGAGACGGGGGCGGGCCAGCACGGCGTCGCGACCGCGACGGCCGCCGCCCTATTCGGCCTGAGCTGCACGATCTACATGGGCGAGGTCGACACCGAGCGGCAGGCCCTGAACGTGGCCCGCATGCGCCTGCTCGGCGCCGAGGTCATCGCGGTCACGACCGGCTCGCGCACGCTCAAGGACGCGATCAACGACGCGATGCGCGACTGGGTGACCAACGTCGAGGACACCAACTACATCTTCGGCACCGTCGCGGGCCCGCACCCGTTCCCCGAGATGGTGCGCGACCTCCAGAAGATCATCGGCGAGGAGGCCCGCGAGCAGGTCCTCGCGCTGACCGGCCGCCTGCCCGACGCCGTCGCGGCCTGCGTCGGCGGCGGCTCGAACGCGATGGGCATCTTCCACGCGTTCCTGGACGACGAGGACGTGCGCCTGGTCGGCTTCGAGGCCGGCGGCGAGGGCGCGGAGACCCCGCGCCACGCCGCGACCATCACCAAGGGCCGCCCCGGCGTCCTTCACGGCGCGCGCAGCATGCTGCTGCAGGACGAGGACGGCCAGACCATCGAGTCGCACTCGATCTCCGCCGGACTCGACTACCCCGGTGTCGGCCCGGAGCACTCGTGGCTCGCGTCGATCGGCCGTGCCGAGTACCGCCCGGTGACGGACGCGGACGCGATGGAGGCACTGCGCCTGCTCAGCCGCACCGAAGGCATCATCCCGGCCATCGAGTCGGCGCACGCCCTGGCGGGCGCGCTGGAGCTCGGCAAGCAGCTCGGCCCGGACGGCATCGTGCTCGTGAACCTGAGCGGGCGCGGCGACAAGGACATGGAGACCGCCGGACGCTACTTCGGCCTGATCGACGAAGGAGCCGTGCAGTCGTGAGCCGCGTGGCAGACACCATCGCCCGCCGCAACGCCGAGGCCGCGGGCGCCCTGATCGGCTACCTCCCGGCCGGCTTCCCCGACCTGCAGACCAGCGTCGACGCCGCCGTGGCCCTCGCCGAGAACGGCGTCGACGTCATCGAGCTCGGCCTGCCGTACTCCGACCCCGTCATGGACGGCGCGGTCATCCAGGCGGCGACGCAGCGAGCGCTGTCGAACGGCTTCCGGCTGCGCGACGGCTTCACAGCCGTGCGCGAGATCACGCAGCGCGTGGACGTGCCGGTGCTGGTGATGACCTACTGGAACCCGGTGCTGCAGTACGGCGTCGACCGGTTCGCGGACGACCTGGTCGCCGCGGGCGGCGCCGGGCTGATCACGCCCGACCTGATCCCCGACGAGGAGCGGCCTGGCTGGCCGCCTCCGAGCGCGCGGGGCTCGACCGCGTGTTCCTCGCGGCGCCCTCCTCGACGGATGCGCGCCTGCGCTCGACCGTCGAGCACAGCCGCGGCTTCGTCTACGCCGTCTCCACGATGGGCATCACCGGCGCGCGCACCGACGTCGACGCCGCGGCCCGCACGCTGGTCGGCCGCCTGCGCGACGCGGGCGCCACCAGCACGTGCGTCGGCCTCGGCATCTCCAGCGCGGCGCAGGTCGCCGAGGTCCTGGAGTACGCGGACGGCGCGATCGTGGGGTCCGCCCTCGTGAAGGCGCTGGCCGACGGGGGAGTCGCGGAGGCCGGACGGGTCGCCGCGGAGCTCGCGCGCGGCACGGTGCGCCAGGGCGCGACGGCCTGACCCGACCGCGTCGGGGGCATCCCCGGCCAACACGTAGACTGGAGGCCGTGCGCCACTCGGCGCCGGACTCCATCGGAAACGAAAGGTAGTCATCGCGTGGTCGCGACGATGAGCAGCTGGGTCGCCAGCATCCCGAGCCCTGGACCCGAGTGGCAGCAGATCCCGATCGACATCTTCGGCCTGCACTGGCGCATCCAGACCTACGCCATCATGATCCTGATCGGCATCGTGATCGCGGCCATGTGGACCTCCCGCCGCCTCACCAAGCGCGGCGCGGAGCCGGGCGTCATCCTCGACATCCTGCTCTGGGCGGTCGTGCTCGGCATCATCGGCGCCCGCATCTACCACGTCGTCACGCACCCCAGCGACTACTTCGCCGCGGGGCACAACACCTGGAACCCGTTCCAGCCGGGCAGCGTCTGGGCGATCTGGGAGGGCGGCAACGCCATCTTCGGTGCGCTCATCGGCGGCGCGATCGGCATCTGGATCGCGTGCCGGATCAGCGGCCTGCGGTTCTGGAGCGTCGCCGACGCCCTCGCCCCCGCGCTGCTGCTGGCCCAGGCGATCGGCCGCCTCGGCAACTACTTCAACCAGGAGCTGTTCGGCCTCCCGACCAACCTGCCCTGGGGTCTGCAGATCGACTCGGGCAATAAGGCCATCCCGGTCGGTCTGCCGGACAACACGCTGTTCCAGCCGCTGTTCCTCTACGAGATCATCTGGAACGTCATCGGCGTCATCGTCATCCTCTTCCTGGAGCGCAAGTTCCGGCTGCAGTGGGGCAAGACGCTCGCCGTCTACCTCATCTGGTACGGCGTGGGCCGCTCGTACCTGGAGTCGATCCGCATCGACCCGAGCGAGTTCACCTTCCTCGGCATCCCGAGCAACGTGTGGGCCGCCTTCGCCGCGGTCGTCCTCGGCGTCATCCTCTTCGTCGTCCAGTCGCGGCGCCACCCCGGACTCGAGCCGAGCGTGTACCACACGGGCCGTGAATGGGTTCGCCCCGATGCTGAGGTAGACTCTGACAACACGGACTCGGACGACGAGGACTTCGTCGATGGTGACGGAGAGCCCACCGCGTCCGCCGGAGCCAAGGCCACAAGCCCGTCGCGCGGATGATCTCCGCCGGCTCAGAGAACCAACCCACCCTGTAGAGGCTGATCCCATAAGCACTACCTGACCGCACCGACCCCCGGGCCGCACACAAGCCCGGCGCAGTTGCGGCGGAACCTCCCAGCATCGGGCCGAAGGCGTCCCCGCACTCCACTCCCCACATCCACGACACTGTGAGGACGGTCGAAATATGGCGGTCACGCCTCCCCACTCCCGGTTCAGCACGGTTCCCGGCAAGCAGGGTCTCTACGACCCCGCGGCCGAGAAGGACGCGTGCGGCCTCGCCATGGTCGCCACGCTGCGCGGCACCGCCGGTCACGACATCATCGACGCGGCGCTCGAAGCGCTGCGCCACCTGGAGCACCGCGGCGCTGTCGGCTCCGACGCCGGCACCGGCGACGGCGCGGGCATCATCACGCAGATCCCCGACGCGTTCCTGCGCGCGGTCTCCGGGCTGGAGCTGCCAGGGGCCGGTCGCTTCGCGGTGGGCAACGCATTCCTGCCGACCGAGGCCGGCGCCCGCGAAAGCGTGAAGGCGGCCGTCGAGGCGATCGCCGTGGAGCACGACCTCACCGTGCTGGGCTGGAGGCCGGTGCCGGTGCGCCCGGAGGAGCTCGGCACGCTGGCGCGCGACGCGATGCCCGTCATCGAGCAGCTCTTCGTCGCGAGCACCCGCACGGACGAGCGCGGCGAGCCGGTCGCCGGCATCGCGCTGGACCGGCTGACGTTCTTCCTGCGCAAGCGCGCCGAGCGCGAGCTCGACCTGTACTTCTCGTCGCTGTCCAGCCGCACCATGGTCTACAAGGGCATGGTCACGACGCTCCAGCTGGAGCCGTTCTACCCCGACCTCTCCGACCAGCGCTTCGCGTCCAAGCTCGCGCTGGTGCACTCGCGGTACTCCACGAACACATTCCCGTCCTGGCCGCTCGCGCAGCCGTTCCGGATGATCGCGCACAACGGCGAGATCAACACCGTCTCCGGCAACCGCAACTGGATGCGCGCCCGCCAGTCGCAGCTGGAGAGCGAGCTGCTCGGCGACCTGTCGCCCGTGCTGCCGATCGTGACGCCCGGCGCGTCGGACTCGGCGTCGTTCGACGAGGTCGTGGAGCTCATCTCGCTCACCGGCCGGTCGCTGCCGCACGCCGTCATGATGATGGTGCCCGAGGCCTGGGAGAACCAGACCGAGATCGACCCGGTTCGCCGCGACTTCTACGAGTACCACTCGATGCTCATGGAGCCGTGGGACGGCCCGGCCGCGATCGTCTTCACGGACGGCTCGCTCGTCGGCGCGACGCTCGACCGCAACGGGCTCCGCCCCGGCCGGTACGTCGTCACCAACGACGGCCTGGTGGTGCTGGCCTCCGAGATCGGTGTGCTCGACATTGAGCCGAGCCGCGTCGTGCGCAAGGGCCGCCTGCGCCCCGGCCGGATGTTCCTGGTGGACACCGTCGCCGGCCGTCTGATCGAGGACGACGAGATCAAGTCGGAGCTCGCCTCCGGAGCCCCGTACGGCGAGTGGCTGTCCGAGGGCCGGATCAACCTGAAGGACCTGCCGGAGCGCGAGCACATCGTGCACACCCCGGCCTCCGTCACCCGCCGCCAGCGCACCTTCGGCTACACCGAGGAGGAGGTGCGCGTCCTGCTCCGGCCGATGGCGACGACGGGCGCGGAGCCGCTCGGCGCGATGGGCTCGGACACCCCGGTCGCCGTGCTCTCGGAGCGCCCGCGGCTGCTGTTCGACTACTTCACGCAGCAGTTCGCGCAGGTCACCAACCCGCCGCTCGACTCCATCCGCGAGGAGGTCGTCACCTCCCTCGCGCTCGGTCTCGGCCCGGAGCGCAACCTGCTCAGCGCCGGCCCGGAGCACGCGCGCCAGGTCGTCCTCGACTTCCCGGTGATCGACAACGACGAGCTGGCCAAGATCCAGCACATCGACCCGCGGCCGGGCAGCCGGCTGACGACGACCCTGCGCGGCCTGTACCGCTCGGATGCCGGGCCGGACGCCATGCAGGCGCGCCTCGCCGAGATGTGCGACGAGGTGGACGAGGCCATCGAGGCCGGCGCCCAGTTCATCGTGCTGAGCGACCGCGACTCCACCAAGGACCTCGCGCCGATCCCGTCGCTGCTCATGCTCGCGGCCGTGCACCACCACCTGATCCGCGCCGAGAACCGCATGAAGTGCGGTCTGATCGTGGAGGCGGGCGACGTCCGCGAGGTGCACCACGTCGCGCTCCTGATCGGCTACGGCGCCTCGGCGATCAACCCGTACCTGGCGATGGAGACCTGCGAGGAGCTCGTCCGCAGCGGGATGATCACCAACGTCACGCCCGAGAAGGCCGTCAAGAACGTGATCAAGGCGCTCGGCAAGGGCGTGCTGAAGATCATGTCGAAGATGGGCATCTCCACCGTGTCGTCGTACGCGGGCGCCCAGGCGTTCGAGGCCGTCGGCCTCAGCCAGGAGTTCGTGGACCAGTACTTCACCGGCACCACGAGCAAGCTCGGCGGCGTCGGCATCGACGTCATCGCGGCGGAGAACCTGGCGCGGCACACCGCGGCCTACCCGCCGGAGGGCGCGATCCTTGCGCACGAGCGGCTGGAGACCGGCGGCGAGTACCAGTGGCGCCGCGACGGCTCGCCGCACCTCTTCAACCCGGAGACGGTGTTCCGCCTGCAGCACTCCACGCGCACGCGGCGGTACGACGTCTTCCGCGAGTACACCAAGCTCGTGGACGACCAGGCCGAGTCGCTGATGACGCTGCGCGGGATGTTCGCGCTGCGCACCGGCGAGCGCCCGGCTGTCCCGATCGACGAGGTCGAGCCTGTCGAGTCCATCGTCAAGCGCTTCTCCACCGGGGCGATGAGCTACGGCTCCATCTCCAAGGAGGCGCACGAGACCCTCGCCATCGCGATGAACCGCCTCGGCGCGAAGTCGAACACCGGCGAGGGCGGCGAGGACCTCGACCGCCTGCTCGACCCCGAGCGCCGCAGCGCGATCAAGCAGGTCGCCTCCGGGCGGTTCGGCGTCACGTCGATGTACCTGACGCACGCGGACGACATCCAGATCAAGCTCGCGCAGGGCGCCAAGCCCGGCGAGGGCGGCCAGCTGCCTCCGACCAAGGTCTATCCGTGGGTCGCGCGCACCCGGCACGCCACCGCGGGCGTCGGACTCATCTCGCCGCCGCCGCACCACGACATCTACTCGATCGAGGACCTCAAGCAGCTCATCTTCGACCTGAAGCGCGCGAACCCGCAGGCCCGCGTGCACGTGAAGCTGGTGAGCGAGTCCGGCATCGGCGCGGTCGCGGCCGGAACGGCGAAGGCGCTGGCCGACGTCATCCTGGTCTCCGGCCACGACGGCGGCACGGGCGCCTCCCCGGTCAACTCGCTCAAGCACGCGGGCACGCCGTGGGAGCTGGGCCTCGCCGAGACGCAGCAGACGCTGATGCTCAACGGCATGCGCGAGCGCGTCGTGGTGCAGGTGGACGGCCAGCTGAAGACCGGCCGCGACGTCATCGTCGGCGCGCTGCTCGGGGCCGAGGAGTTCGGCTTCGCGACCGCGCCGCTGGTGGTCTCCGGCTGCGTCATGATGCGCGTCTGCCACCTGGACACCTGCCCGGTCGGCGTCGCCACCCAGAACCCGGAGCTCCGCTCGAGGTTCTCGGGCAAGCCGGAGTTCGTCGTCAACTTCTTCGAGTTCATCGCCCAGGAGGTGCGCGAGTACCTCGCCGAGCTCGGCTTCCGCAGCCTGGACGAGGCGATCGGCCACGCCGAGCTGCTCGACGCCGACCGTGCGATCGAGCACTGGAAGGCGGCCGGCCTCGACCTCACGCCGATCCTGCGCGGGCCGGAGTTCCCGGAGTCCGCGCCGCGCAAGAACGGCCGCGCCCAGGACCACGAGCTGGACGAGCACTTCGACAACCAGCTCATCCAGGCCGCGCACGACGTGCTGGCCTCCGCTCACCCCGGCTCGGAGGGCGCGTCGCTCACGCTGTCGCTCCCGATCCGCAATACCGAGCGCGCCGTCGGCACCATGCTCGGCCACGAGGTGACGGCCCGCCACGGCGAGAACGGCCTCCCGACCGGCACGATCGACATCACGCTGACGGGCTCCGCCGGCCAGTCGCTCGGCGCGTTCCTCCCCGCAGGCATCACGCTGCGGCTGGAGGGCGACTCCAACGACTACGTCGGCAAGGGCCTCTCCGGCGGGCAGATCGTCGTGCGGCCGCCGCAGGGCAGCGTCTTCCCGGCCGAGCGCAACGTCATCGCGGGCAACGTGATCGGCTACGGCGCGACGCAGGGCAGCATGTTCATCCGCGGCATCGTGGGCGAGCGCTTCCTGGTCCGCAACTCGGGCGCCACGGCGGTCGTGGAGGGCGTGGGCGACCACGCGCTGGAGTACATGACGGGCGGCCTCGCGGTCATCCTGGGCGGCACCGGCCGGAACCTGGGCGCGGGCATGTCCGGCGGCACGGCGTACGTCTACGACCTGAAGCGCGAGCGCGTCAACCGCGACGCCCTGGCGACCGGCGAGCTGGAGCTGCTGCCGCTCGGCAGCGCGGACATCGAGATCGTGCGCGACCTGCTGGAGAAGCACCGCGCCGAGACCGGCTCGGCCCTGGCCGAGCGGATGCTCGCCGACTTCGACGCCACGGTGGCGAAGTTCGTCAAGGTGCTGCCGCGGGACTACGCGGCCGTGCTGCAGATGCGTCAGGAGGCCGTCGACGAAGGGCTCGACCCCGACGGCGACATTGTGTGGAATCGGATTCTGGAGGTGACCGGTGGCTGACCCGAAGGGTTTCTTGAAGACGACGGAGCGCGAGCTCCCCAAGCGGCGACCGGTCTCGGTCCGGCTCATGGACTGGAAAGAGGTCTACGAGGCCGGCGACCCGGCGCAGCTCCGCCGCCAGGCCGGGCGCTGCATGGACTGCGGCATCCCGTTCTGCCACCAGGGCTGCCCGCTCGGCAACCTGATCCCGGAGTGGAACGACCTGATGTGGCGCGGGGAGGGCCGCCAGGCCATCGAGCGCCTGCACGCGACCAACAACTTCCCGGAGTTCACCGGGCGGCTCTGCCCGGCCCCGTGCGAGTCGTCGTGCGTGCTCGGCATCAACCAGCCCGCCGTCACCATCAAGCAGGTCGAGGTGTCGATCATCGACCAGGCCTGGCAGAACGGCTGGGTGCAGCCGCACCCGCCGGAGCGCCTCACCGGCAAGACCGTCGCGGTCGTCGGCTCCGGCCCCGCCGGACTCGCCGCGGCCCAGCAGCTCACCCGCGCCGGCCACACGGTCGCCGTGTACGAGCGCGACGACCGCATCGGCGGCCTTCTGCGCTACGGCATCCCGGACTTCAAGATGGAGAAGAAGCACCTGGAGGCGCGACTGAACCAGATGATGGCCGAGGGCACCCGCTTCCGCGCCGGCGTGAACATCGGCGTCGACATCGCCTGGGACGACCTGCGGGCGCGCTACGACGCGGTCGTGGTCGCCACCGGCGCGATGGTGCCGCGCGACCTCCCGATCCCGGGCCGCGACCTCGCGGGCGTGCACTACGCGATGGAGTACCTCGTCCAGCAGAACAAGGCGGGAGCGGGCGACCAGGTCTCCGGCCAGATCACGGCGGACGGCAAGCACGTCATCGTGCTCGGCGGCGGCGACACGGGCGCCGACTGCATCGGCACCGCGCACCGCCAGGGCGCGGCGAGTGTGACCAACCTCGCGATCGGCAAGCAGCCGCCGTCGGAGCGCCCCGCGCACCAGCCGTGGCCGATGACGCCGACGCTGTTCGAGGTGCAGAGCGCGCACGAGGAGGGCGGCGCACGCGAGTACCTCGCGTCCACCGTCGAGTTCCTCGGGAACGAGTTCGGCGAGGTGAGGGCCCTCCGCGTCGCGGAGACCGAGTACCTCGACGGCCGCCGCGTGCCGAAGGCGGGCACGGAGCGCGAGATCCCCGCGGACCTCGTCCTGCTCGCGCTCGGATTCACCGGTCCGGAGCAGGAGGACCTGGGCGCCCAGCTCGGCCTCCCGTTCGACGACCGGGGTAACGTGGCCCGCGACGGCGACTACCAGACCAGCGAGGCCGGCGTGTTCGTCGCCGGCGACGCGGGTCGCGGGCAGTCGCTCATCGTCTGGGCCATCGCAGAGGGCCGGGCAGCGGCAGCCGCCGTCGACCGGTATCTTGAAGGGGAGACGGAATTGCCGTCGCCGGTCCGCCCCACGGATCGCGGCATCCTCGTCTGATCCCCTCCACCACGAGACGCGCCGTCAGGGGTGCGAGAATCACGGAGCATTGAGAAACCCATGAGAAGGGCGAAAATCGTCGCGACCCTCGGTCCGGCGACCTCCAGCTACGACAACATCCGCGCGATCATCGACGCGGGCGTTGACGTCGCTCGGATGAATCTGAGCCACGGCAGCTACGACGTGCACGAAGGGGTCTACGCCAACGTGCGCAAGGCCGCCGACGACGCGGGGAAGCCGGTCGCGGTCCTGGTCGACCTCCAGGGTCCCAAGATCCGTCTCGGCAAGTTCGAGGCGGGTCCCTACGATCTCGCCGAGGGCGACATCTTCAAGATCACCACCGATGACATCATCGGCACCAAGGAGATCTCCTCCACGACGTTCAAGGGCCTGCCCAACGACGTCAAGCCGGGCGACTTCCTGCTGATCGACGACGGCAAGGTGCGCGTGCGCGTCGTCGAGGTCGAGGGCAACGTCGTGACCACCGAGGTCATCGTCGCCGGCCCGGTGTCCAACAACAAGGGCATCAACCTCCCCGGCGTCGCGGTCAACGTGCCCGCGCTGTCCGAGAAGGACGAGGCGGACCTCCGCTGGGGCCTCAAGCTCGGCGCGGACATCATCGCGCTGTCGTTCGTGCGCAACGCCGCCGACATCGAGCGCGTGCACGAGATCATGGCGGAGGAGGGTCGCAAGGTCCCGGTCGTCGCGAAGATCGAGAAGCCGCAGGCCGTCGAGGCGCTGGAGGAGATCATCGAGGCGTTCGACGCCATCATGGTCGCCCGCGGCGACCTCGGTGTGGAGCTGCCGCTGGAGGCCGTCCCGATCGTGCAGAAGCGCGCGGTCGAGCTGGCCCGCCGTGCGGCGAAGCCGGTCATCGTCGCCACCCAGATGCTCGAGTCGATGATCTCCAGCCCGGTCCCGACCCGCGCGGAGACCTCCGACGTCGCCAACGCCGTCCTCGACGGCGCCGACGCGGTGATGCTCTCCGGCGAGACGAGCGTCGGCGAGTACCCGGCGATCACCGTCGCCACGATGGCGCGCATCGTCACCTCGACCGAGGAGCACGGCCTCGACCGCATCCTCCCGCTCGGCACCCGCCCTCGCACCCAGTCGGGCGCGATCACGCTGGCCGCCGTGGAGGTCGCCGACTTCGTGGAGGCCAAGTACCTCTGCGTGTTCACCGAGTCGGGCGAGTCGGCCCGCCGGATGGCCCGCCTGCGGAACAAGATCCCGATCCTGGCGTTCACGCCGGAGGAGTCGGTGCGCCGCCGGATGTCCCTGTTCTGGGGCGTCGAGTCGTTCGTCGTGGACCGCGTCACCCACACCGACCAGATGGTCGCCCAGGTGGACGAGGCCCTGAAGTCGGGCGGCCTCGCCGGCAACGGCGACAAGGTGATCATCATCTCCGGCTCCCCTCCCGGGATCCCCGGAACCACCAACGACATCCGCGTCCACAAGGTCGGCGACGTCCTCTAAGGGCGGATGAGGAGGCCCCGCTTCGGCGGGGCCTTCTGCGTGTCATCACGCGTGTCATACCAGGGGATGATTTCCGCTTCTCCCATGGAATCCGGAGGGTCGGCGGAGGGGTCGCGAGCGTATCCTCGGCACTATGAAGCACCGCCTGATCCGCTGGCTCCCGGCCATCGTCGTCCCCGCGGCCATCGCCGCCGGCGCGATCGCCATCCCGCTCGCCGCCGGGGCCGCGGACCTGCCCGTGAAGTCACCGGAGGACGTCCTCCGGCTGGTCGCGTCGAGCGACACCAAGGCGTTCTCCGGCACGGTCGAGCAGACCTCGGACCTGGGGCTGCCCAGCATCCCGAAGATGGGCGGCGGGTCCTCCAGCACGGACAGCTCCATCGCGAGCACGCTCTCGCTGCTGATGGGCGACCACACCGCCAAGGTCTACGTCGACGGACCGACCAAGGCGCGGGTGCAGCTCCTCGACCAGCTCGCCGAGCGCGACGCCATCCGCAACGGCTCGGACGTCTGGCTGTACCAGTCGAGCGACAAGTCGGTCACCCACGCGACCATCCCGGCGCACGCGAAGAGCGGAGCGACGGAGACGCCGACACCTGACGCCACAGCGACCACGCCGCAGGCGCTGGCCGAGAAGTTCCTCGCCGCGGTCGACCCGTCCACGAAGGTCACCCTCGGCGCGAACACGAAGGTGGCGAACCGCGACGCCTACGACCTGGTGCTGACGCCGCGCACCGATGCCACCCTGGTCGGATCGGTGTCCATCGCGGTGGACGGCCAGACCGGCCTCCCGCTGCAGGTCCAGGTGACCGCGCGCGGCGCGTCCTCGCCGGCGTTCCAGGCCGGGTTCAGCGACTTCACACCGGGCGCCCCCGACGCGAGCGTCTTCTCGTTCACCCCGCCGAAGGGCGCGACGGTCACCGAGCAGACCCCGAAGACGGGTGAGCACGCCACCGGGACCAACCGGCCGAAGCCGACGGTCGCGGGCACCGGCTGGGCGACGATCGTCAGCCTCCCGGCCGGCACGGTTCCTGCACAGGCGCTGGCCGACCCGCTGGTCGCCCAGCTCACTCAGTCCGTCGGGGGAGGCCGCGCGCTGTCGACCTCGCTGATGTCGGTGCTGGTGACGGCGGACGGGCGGCTGCTCGCGGGCGCCGTCCCGGTCTCCGCGCTCCAGGCCGCCGCTCAGTGAGCGACGACCGGTGAGCGACGCCGCCGCCATCGCGACGACCGGGCTGACCAAGCGCTTCCGCGGGCGCGCCGTGGTGGACGGGCTCAGCCTGTCGGTGCCGCGCGGGTCGGTCTTCGGCTTCCTCGGGCCGAACGGCTCGGGCAAGACCACGACCATCCGGATGCTGCTGGGGCTGATCTCCCCGTCCGCCGGATCCATCGATCTGCTCGGGGAGGCCATGCCCGACCGCGGCGCGACCGTGCTGCCGCGCGTCGGCGCGCTCGTGGAGGGCCCGTCGTTCGCGCCCTACCTGTCCGGGACCGCCAACCTCGTCCGGCGCGATACCGCCGACCGGTACGCGCCGGGCGCGACCCGCTCGCAGCGCGTCGCCGCCGCGCTCGACCGCGTCGGGCTCACGCACGCCGCGGGCAAGCACGTGCGGGCCTACTCGCTCGGCATGAAGCAGCGCCTCGGCATCGCGGGCGCCCTGCTCACCGACCGCGACCTCCTGGTGCTGGACGAGCCGACCAACGGCCTGGACCCGCAGGGCACGCGCGAGGTGCGAAACCTCGTCCGCTCGCTCGCCGACGAGGGCACGACGGTGTTCGTCTCCAGCCACCTGCTGGCGGAGATCGAGCAGATCTGCACGCACGCGGCGATCATGCACACCGGCCGGCTGGTCGCGCAGGGCTCGCTGGACGAGCTGCGCAGCGCCTCCGGCCCGCGGGTGAGCGTGACGACGCCGGATCGCGCCGCGGCGGCCGAGGTACTGGCCCGCTTCGGGCTCGCCCCGGAGACCGGCGGCGACGGTGTGGAAGCGGCGCTCACCGAGGGCTCGCCCGCCGTGGAGGACCTCGCCGCGAGCCTGGTCGGCGCCGGCGTGCGGCTCCGCGGCCTCGTAGTCCGGTCGTCCAGCCTGGAGGAGCGCTTCGTGGAGCTGACGGGGAGGGCTTCGATGTCGAGCAGTGAGGCGGTCCCGGTCGGGGAGGTCGAGACGACCACGGCCGCACCCGCCTCGGCGTCCGTCGGCGCGCGCCGTGCCCGGCCCTCCGCGGGCTGGGCGCTGCTGGGCTCCGAGCTGTCGGTGATGTTCCGGCGCTGGCGCACCTGGGCGATGCTCGGCGCGCTGGCGGCCGTCCCCATCCTCATCGCGGTCGCCGTGCGGCTGCGGGGAGGGGCAGGGGACCGGCCTTCCTCGAGCAGATCACCAGCAACGGCCTCTTCGTCGCGTTCACCGCGCTGGTGGTGTGCGTCCCGCTGTTCCTGCCGCTCACCATCGGCGTCGTCGCCGGCGACACGATCGCGGGGGAGGCGAGCCACGGCACGCTGCGCTACCTCGTGATCGCCCCGGCCGGCCGCCTGCGGCTGCTCGCGGTGAAGTTCGCCGGCTGCGCCGTGTTCTGCGTCGCCGCGGCGCTGGTCGTCGCGCTGGCGGGAGCGCTGATCGGCGCGCTGCTGTTCCCGATCGGCCCCGTGACGCTGCTGTCGGGGACGGTCGTGAGCCTCGGCGACGCGGCGGTGCGGATGCTGCTGATCGGGCTCTACATCGTGGTGTCGCTGCTCGGGATGTGCGCGATCGGGCTGTTCCTGTCCACGCTGACCGACGTCCCGGTCGGGGCGATGGCGGCGACCGCGGTGCTGGCGGTGGTGTCGCAGGTGCTGGACCAGCTCCCGCAACTCGACGCCATCCACCCGTGGCTGTTCAGCCACTACTGGCTCGGCTTCGCCGACTTCCTGCGCGCGCCGCTCGTCTGGGACTCCTTCGTGTCCAACCTCTGGCTGCAGGCCGGCTACGTCGCCGTCTTCGGCGCCCTCGCGGTCGGCCGGTTCCTGACCAAGGACGTCCTGTCCTGACGATCTACCTGACAGGACACGCCGCATGACGCGCCCGCGACACGGCGTGTCCTGTCAGGTGGATCGCGTCAGGGGATCGTCTCGGCGGTCGACTCCAGGTCGGAGCGCGGGTGGTCGCGCTGGGTCGCGATCGTGATGCCGGCGGCGAGGCACACGATGACGATGCCGATGAGCTGCACGAACGCGAAGTGCTCGCCCAGCACGATGACCCCGAAGATCGTCGCGATCACCGGCCCGAACGCGGTGATGATCGCATAGAGCCGCGGGGTGATCCGCCGGAGGATGAACGTGTCCAGGCTGTAGGGAACGGCCGAGGACAGGATGCCGGCGGTGAGCAGGAGGCCGGCGACGCGCCAGTCGATGCGGCTGTAGTCGACCACGATCAGCGCGAGCGGCACGGTGAGCACCGTCGCGACCACGCTGGCCACGCTGAGGCCCTCCAGCCCGGGCAGCCGGGTGGCGACCCTCCTGGTCAGCAGGATGTACGCCGCCCAGGAGGCCGCGGCCGTCAGCGCGAGCAGGACGCCGATCGGGTCGACGGCGCCCTCCGTCGCGGTCAGCAGCAGCACGCCTCCCGCCGCCGCGACCGCGCAGCCCGCGTCCAGGAGCCGGCGGGAGCCTGCCAGCGCGAGCGCGAACGGGCCGAGGAACTCGATCGTCGCCGCGATCCCGAGCCCGAGCCGACCGACCGCCTCGTAGAAGCTGAGGTTCATCGCGGTCAGCACCACGCCGAGCGCGAGCGCCGGCCAGAGCCGGGTCCAGGTCAGCTCGGCACGCTCCGGCCGGTAGAAGGGGAGCACGCAGATCGCCGTGACAAGCTGACGCACGGCCACCACGACGAGCGAGCCGACGATCGGGATCAGCAGCCCCGCGACCGAGGACCCGAAGTTGATGCTGACCTCGGTGGCGACCTGGGTGCCTGCTCCGACGACGACCCGGTTGCGCTGCGAACTCACCCGACCGAGCCTAGTTCCAATCCCGGCCCGGCGAAGCGTGACCACCTGCGGAAAATCGACGCGGAATACCCGCGTCTACTCACCTCTCGACGGCGAGGGTCCGGCGCATGATGGCTCGGGTGGCGCTGGGGCGGCGGATGAGGGTGAAGCCGCCGTCGCGGAACAGCGACACGGTGCCGTGGTAGCGCTCGGCGGCGGTGAGGGAGGGCCGCACCTCCGGGTCGACCGGGTAGCCCTCCACGACCGTGGCGCCGCGTTCGCGGGCGTGTTCGAGCGCGCCGGCGAGCAGCGCGCGGGCGACGCCGCGCTTGCGGTATTCGAGCCGCACGACGAAGCAGGTGACCGCCCAGACGTCCTCCGGGTCGCCCTCCTGGCGTCGCGTGATCGGCGACCGGCCGAGCGCGGGGTACGCGGAGAACGGCTCGACCGCCGCCCAGCCGACCGGCACGCCGTCGATGCGGGCGATGACGCCGGGGAGCCGGCCTCCACCTGAGCGTGCAGCAGGTCCCGGGTCTCCTCGCGCGTCGCGGCGTCCCAGTCGGCCCGGCTCAGCTTGAACCACTGGCACCAGCAGCCCGCCGGGTCGCCCTTGGTGCCGAACACCGTCTGCAGCTCGTCCCAGGTCGACGCGTCGACCGATTCCGTGACCACCTCGTCCGTCATGCTCACGAACCTAGCGCGAGCGGAGGACACCGGCGAGGACCCCCGGCCGCTCCACGTGGCCGAAGTGACCGGTCGCGGGGAGGGTGAATGCGGCGTACCGCGGGATGATGCCGGCGAGACGCGCGTCGTCGTCCGAGGGCGCGAACAGGTCGTGATCGCCGTGCACGGCCAGGACGGGGCAGGTGATCGTCGACCAGCGCTCCCCGGCCGGATAGCGCCGCAGGCATTCGACCGCACGGACGAAGGCAGCCGGCCGGAGGTCCCTGGCGAGTTCGTGCACGGCGCCCGGCTGGCGTCCGTCGAACAGCGGCGCGAGCAGCAGCCCGAGCAGCCGGCGCCGGTCGAGCCAGCGGACGAACGGGGCGGCCGTCGCCCCCGCAGCAGCGAGCAGCCGCATCCCGGTGAGCATGAGGGCGAGCGACGGCGCCGCGCCGACCAGCCCGCCGCGCCCCAGCCGGTCGCCCCGGCCCCCCAGCGTCGTCGCGGAGACCAGCAGCACCGACACGGTCGCCGCCGGCTCCAGGACCGCGAGCTCCAGCGCGATGAAGCCGCCCATCGAGTGACCCACGACCCGCCAGCGGCGATAGCCGAGCGCCCGGGCGACCGCCGCGACCGCCCGGGCAAGCGACTCCGGGTTCAGCTCGGCCGTCACGGCGGGCGAGTCGCCCCAGCCCGGGAGGTCGGGCACCACCAGGTCGTCTGCCGCCTCCGCGCCGCCCGCAGCCTCGATCGCGGGCAGCCAGGTGGTCCACGATCCGGCCGCTCCGTGCAGCAGGATGGTGGCCGTCCCCGAGACGACCCGTGTGTGGCGCACGGTCACGGGTCCGAGGGCGGTGTCGATGAGGGAGGTTTCCACACCTGTTCTTCGGAGCGGACCGCTCGTAGGATTCCCGCGTGAGCGACTCCTCGAACGCGTCAGCATCCGCCCTCTCCGACTCCGACCTCGATCAGCTCGACGCCTGGTGGCGCGCGGCCAACTACCTCTCCGTCGGCCAGATCTACCTCCTCGACAACCCGCTCCTGCGCCGGCCGCTCTCGCGCGACGACATCAAGCCGCGCCTGCTCGGGCACTGGGGCACGACCCCCGGCCTCAACTTCCTCTACGCGCACCTGAACCGGGCCATCCGGCAGCGCGACCTGGACACGCTCTTCGTCGCCGGGCCCGGCCACGGCGGGCCGGGCGTGGTCGCGTCTGCATACCTGGACGGCACCTACAGCGAGGTCTACAGCGGCATCGACCGGAGCGAGGACGGGCTGCGGAAGCTGTTCCGGCAGTTCTCGTTCCCCGGCGGCATCCCGTCGCACGCGGCGCCGGAGACGCCGGGCAGCATCCACGAGGGCGGCGAGCTGGGCTACGCGCTCTCGCACGCGTACGGGGCGGCGTTCGACAATCCGAAGCTGCTGGTCGCGGCGGTGGTCGGCGACGGGGAGGCCGAGACCGGGCCGCTCGCGACCGCCTGGCACTCGAACAAGTTCCTGAACCCGAAGGCCGACGGCGTCGTTCTCCCGATCCTCCACCTCAACGGCTACAAGATCGCCAACCCGACCGTGCTCGCGCGCATCCCGGAGGCGGAGCTGCTGGAGCTGATGCGCGGCTACGGGTACACGCCGTACCTCGTCTCGGGCGGGTTCGACGGCGAGAACCCGCGCGAGGTGCACAAGCGGATGGCGGCGACGCTGGACGAGATCCTCGACCGGATCGCCGAGATCAAGGCGGCGGCGGAGTCCGGCGACCTGGTCGGCCGTCCCGCCTGGCCGATGCTCATCCTCCGCACGCCCAAGGGCTGGACCTGCCCGGCGGTGATCGACGGCCACCCGGCGGAGAACAACTGGCGCTCGCATCAGGTCCCGCTCGCGGACGCCCGCGACACCGAGGCGCACACCCGGCTGCTGGAGAGCTGGCTGCTGTCGTACCGCCCGGAGGAGCTGTTCGACGCCTCCGGCGCGCCCGTCCCGCTGATCGCGTCGCACGCGCCGGAGGGCGAGCGCCGGATGAGCGCCAACCCGGTCGCGAACGGCGGCCTGCTGCGCCAGGACCTGCGGCTGCCCGATTTCCGCGACTACGCCGTGGACGTCCCGGCGCCGGGGAGACCGTCGCGGAGGCGACGAAGGTGCTCGGCGGCTGGCTGCGGGATGTGATGGCCGAGAACCCGGACGACTTCCGGCTGTTCGGCCCCGACGAGACGGCCTCCAACCGCCTCCAGGACGTCTACGAGGTCACCGGCAAGCAGTGGAACGCCGAGTACTGGCCGATCGACTCCGACAACCACCTCGCGCCGAGCGGCCGGGTGATGGAGATGCTGAGCGAGCACCAGTGCCAGGGCTGGCTCGAAGGCTACCTGCTGACCGGACGGCACGGCGTGCTGACCTCCTACGAGGCGTTCATCCACATCGTCGACTCGATGTTCAACCAGCACGCCAAGTGGCTGAAAGGCTCGCGGGCGATCCCGTGGCGGCGTCCGATCGCCTCGCTGAACTACCTGCTCAGCTCGCACGTCTGGCGGCAGGACCACAACGGCGCCTCCCACCAGGACCCGGGCTTCATCGACCACGTGATGAACAAGAAGGCCGACATCGTCCGCGTGTACCTGCCGTTCGACGCCAACACCCTGCTCTCGACGTACGACCACTGCCTCCGCTCGGTCGACTACGTGAACGTGGTGGTGGCGGGCAAGCAGCCGTCGCCGAACTGGCTGAGCATGCCGGACGCGATCGCGCACTGCACGCGCGGCATCGGCGTCTTCGACTGGGCGGGGACCGAGCGGGAGGGCGAGGAGCCGGATGTCGTGCTCGGCTGCGCGGGGGACATCCCGACGCTGGAGGTGCTGGCCGCGACCGACATCCTGCGCCGCCGGCTGCCGGACCTGGCGGTGCGGGTCGTGAACGTGGTGGACCTGATGCGCCTGCAGAGCGAGGGCGAGCACCCGCACGGGCTGAGCGACCGCGAGTACGACGCGCTCTTCACGACGGACAAGCCGGTGATCTTCGCCTACCACGGCTACCCGTGGTTGATCCACCGCCTCACCTACCGCCGGGCCGGGCACGACAACCTGCACGTCCGCGGCTACAAGGAGGAGGGCACGACCACGACGCCGTTCGACATGGTGATGCTCAACGACCTCGACCGGTACCACCTGGTGATCGACGTGCTCGACCGGGTGCCGGGGCTGGCGGCGCGGGAGGCGGCCTTCCGGCAGGAGATGGTGGACGCTCGCCTGCACGCGCGGCAGTACACGCGCGACCACGGGGAGGACATCCCCGCCGTCGCGGAATGGCGCTGGGGCGGCAGTGCTCGCACCTCCCGCATCGACACCACCGGCGGCGACAACGACTGACATCGCGTCGAAGGGCACGTAAACGCCTCTGAGAGCGCGTTTTAGGGGCGTTTACGTGCCCCTCGGCGGAGGCTAGAGGGGGTGGGCGGACGTGGGGTCCACCACGGTCAGCTCCGGGATCTTCGCGACGCGGCCGTCGCCCGACGAGCGGCCGGTGAGGCGGCGGCCGATCCACGGCAGCACGTAACGCCGGTAGTAGTCGGCGGTGCGCCGGGTCGGCTCGCCCGGCGCCGCGGCCTCCACCGCCTCGACGCCCCACTCGGCCGGCACCGGTACGTCGAGCGCCGTCAGCACGTTGCTCGCGACCTTCGCGTGGCCGAGCGCGTTGAGGTGCAGCCGGTCCGCCGACCAGTAGCGGATGTGCTCCAGCGACTCGTCGGCCCAGTTGTCCACGAACAGCACGCCGTCGCGCGGCAGCAGCGCCCGCACCGCGACCGCCAGCTCGTCGCCGCGCTTGCGCAGCAGCCCGCCCATCGGGAGGTGCCGGCTCGGATTGGCGCCGCTCAGCAGCAGCATCGTGCTGCCGGAGGCCGTCACCCGGTCGGCGGCGTCGACGAGCTGCTTCGCCACCGACGCGATCGTGACGCGCGGGCGCATGATGTCGTTGCCGCCGCCGTTGAGGCTCACCAGCTCGGGGCGTTGGGCGATGGCGGGATCGAGCTGCTCGGTGAGGATCGGGGTGAGCTTGCGGCCGCGGATCGCCAGGTTCGCGTAGCGCACCGGCTCCGGCGAGGCGAGCGCCAGCCCGAGCGCGACGAAGTCCGCCCAGCCGCGCTGCCGGCCGTCCGGGAGGTCGTCGCCGACCCCCTCCGTGAAGCTGTCGCCGATGGCGATGAAACTGGAGTAGCCCATCCCGCTACGCTACCGCCCGCGCGTAGCATGACCCGCATGCAGAAGGTCAGGACGTTCCTCTGGTTCGACAGCGCGGCCGAGGAGGCGACGGAGTTCTACGCCTCGCTGATCCCGGACTCCCGTGTCCTTCGCGTCGACCGGCTCGGCGACGACGGCCGCACGGTGCTCGTCGCGTTCGAGCTCGGCGGCATCGAGTACCTCGCGCTCGACGGCGGCCCGCTGTACTCCTTCACCGAGGCGGCCTCCATCATGGTCGTCTGCGAGGACCAGGCGGAGGTCGACCGGCTCTGGGACGGCCTCACGGCGGACGGCGGCGAGCCGGGACCGTGCGGCTGGCTGAAGGACCGCTGGGGCCTGAGCTGGCAGATCGTGCCGCGCGCGCTGCTGGAGCTGCAGCAGGACCCCGACCGCGAGCGCGCGGGCCGCGCGAACGCGGCCATGCTCACGATGGGCAAGATCGACATCGCCGCGCTCTTCGCGGCGGCCGACGCGGCCTGAGCGGGCGTCAGCCGCGCGCGATCAGCGCCTGCCAGGCGAGCAGGTGCTCGACGGTGACGCCCTTGTAGCCCTGGAGGCCGCCGAGCGCCGAGCGCACCAGCGCCGTCTGCGACTCGAGCACCGCCGCCGAGTCGTCCCCGAACGTCGCGGCCGAGCCTCCGGCCACGTCCGGGGTGTCCGTCTCGACGCCGACGCTGAACGGCACCCTCGTGTTCGCCGCTGCCGTCGCCGCCGGCCGGGCCAGCGCGATGATCCCGTCGTCGCCGGCGGCGTGGTCGGAGAACGCGACGATAGCGACCGACTTCACGTGGGGGAGCAGCGTCCGGAACAGCGTGCTGCTGCCGTCCGCGGTCGACTTGGCCTCGAGCCACCAGGGCAGGTCGGCGCCCACCGGGACGGACCCGGCGGCGCTCGCAGCCGTGTCGTACATTGTCGCGAGCTGGTCCACGATGCCGGGGAGCTGGTCGTCGGTGGCGTTCACCCACGGCTCGACGTCGAACTGCACCGCGTCGAAGGGCGCCGCCTTCAGCGCAGCGGTGGTCCAGGTGGCGGCGAGGTCGGGCTGCTGCGCCCATGCCGGGTCGCCGCCGAGCGCGCCGACGGTGGTCACGCCGGCGCGGTGCAGCGCGGTGACCGCCGAGCGCAGCCAGGCGCCGAACGGGCCCTGGTCGGCCGCCCACGGCACGGACAGGTAGACGGTGCGCAGCTTGTGCGCGGAGGCGAACGCGGCCAGCGCCTTCGGCTCGAACGCCGGCTGGCCGTCGCCGCGCGGGTCCACGGACGGGTCGATCGGGTTGCCCCACGCCCACATGCCCGTGATGGCCGACGGCGTGGATGCGTTGGTCAACGTCACGGCCTTCGCCGGCTCAGTGGCGAGCCCGGCTGCGCCGATCCCGACCGCGCCGAGCGCGAGCGCCAGCCCGGCCGCGATGGATCCGGCACCCGATCGTCGAGTTCGCAAAGCACACCCCTTCCATGGGACCGGACGATTCCGTCACGGCCTGTGCTGCGGACTTCGGGTGTGCCGCACTGCGATCCTCTCATGCGGCCGACGGCGGCACAGGGCCGCGTTCGGGGTACACGAAGCTCAGTCGCGCCACCCCAGCTCGCGCCCGACCCCGACCACGGCCTCCAGCAGCCGCGCGTTGAAGTCCACGCCGAGCTGGTTCGGCACGGTCACGAGCACGGTGTCGGCCATCCGCACCGCCTCGTCCTGCGCCAGCTCGGCGACCAGCTTCTCCGGCTCGCCGATGTAGGAGCGGCCGAAGCGCGCGATCCCACCGTCGAGGTGCCCGACCTGGTCGCGGCCCTCCACCTGCGCCCGCGCGCCGAAGTAGCGGCGGGACTCGTCGTCGACGATCGGGATGATGCTGCGGCTGACGCTCACGCGCGGCTCGCGCTCCCAGCCCATCTCGGCCCAGGTGTCGCGGAAGCGCTGGATCTGCTCCGCCTGGAGCTTGTCGAACGCCTCGCCGGTGTCCTCGGTGAGCAGCGTGGACGACATCAGGTTCATCCCCTGCTCGGCCGTCCACTCGGCGGTCGCCCGGGTGCCGGCGCCCCACCAGATCCGCTCTGGGAGGGTCGGCGAGAGCGGCTGGATGGACAGGCCGCCGCTCGTGCCCGTCATCCGCGGGTCGGCGTTCGCCATCGCCTCGCCTGCGATGGCGGCCAGGAAGATGGCGGTGTGCCGCCGGGCCATGTCGGCGTCGGACTCGCCCTCGCCCGGCACGTAGCCGAACGACTCGTAGCCGGCGAGCGCGGTCTCCGGTGACCCGCGGCTGACCCCGAGCTGGAGGCGCTCACCGCTGATCAGGTCGGCGGCCGCCGCCGACTCCGCCATGTAGAGCGGGTTCTCGTACCGCATGTCGATGACGCCGGTGCCGATCTCGATGCGCGACGTGCGCGCGCCGATCGCGGCGAGCAGCGGGAACGGCGAGGCGAGCTGCGGGGCGAAGTGGTGCACCCGGACGAATGCGCCGTCGGCCCCCACCTCCTCCGCGGCGACCGCGAGCTCCACCGTCTGCAGGAGGGCGTCGGCCGCCGTCCGCACGACGGAGCCCGGGACGGCCTGGTAGTGGCCGAAGCTGAGGAAGCCGATGCGTTTCACAGTGAGGGCAAGCCGTCCGGCCGACGCGGTATTCCGGGCGGCTCAGTCCTCCAGCCCCTGCTGCCCGAGCCAGACCAGGACCTCGGTCGCGACGTCCCGCCAACCGTGGTCGATCACCAGTGAGTGGCCGCGGTCGCGGAAGGTGATCAGCTCGGTCACGGCGTTGGAGTCGCGGTACTGCTTGAGCGTCGCGTCCACCGTCACCTCCGGGACCGTGTTGTCCTCGCCGCCCGCGATGAGGAGCAGCGGTCCGCGGTCCTCGTTCTTCGTGTCGACAGCGGCCTGCGAGTGCAGGCTGAAGTTGGCCGCCGCGGCCTGGAAGATCGGGCGGACGGTCGACGGCACGGTCCAGCGGTCGTACAGCTCCTTCGCCTCCTCGTCCGTCAGCTGGTTCGCGAAGCCGAATTTGAACTGCTCCTCGGTGAGGGCGATCGGCTTGTGGATGTTGGCCGGATTGTCGAGGACCGGGAAGGACGCCTTCAGCTGCCGGAACGGCAGCGGCAGCACGCCCTTGATCTGAGCGGGGTCGATCGCGACGCCCGCATTGCCGTAGCCCTGCCCGAGCAGTTTCTCGGTGATGAGGCCGCCGAACGAGTGGCCGATGATCACCGGAGGGACGTCCATCGCCTCGATGATCTTCGCGAAGTGCTCGGTGACCTCGTCGATGCCGAAGTTGGCCACGTCGTCGGGATGCGCGCGGGTGTCGGCCACGGTGTCCTTCTCGCCGGGCCACAGGGGAGCGACGGGGGCGTAGCCCTCCGCCGTGAAGAGGTCGATCCAGGGCTGCCAGCTGCTCGCGTGGAGCCAGAGGCCGTGGATGAAGAGCACGGGTTGATTCGCCATGGCGCACAGGCTATTGCGCAGCGGAGCCCGCCACCAGTCCCTGCCTGCGGACACCCCGGCGGGTAACCTGACCGGCATGGCGGACTGGTTGTGCGCGACGTGCGCAGTGGAGACGACACCGATCGTGACGGCGGAGGGGGAGCAGCCACCGGCCTCCTGCCCGATCTGCGAGGACGAGCGGCAGTACGTCCCGCCCACAGGGCAGCAATGGACCACCCTGCAACGACTCCAGCGCGAGGGCGAGCGCGTGACGGTGACGGAGCTGGAGTCCGGGCTGTACGGCCTGAGCAGCGAGCCGAGGGTCGGTATCGGCCAGCGCGCCCTGCTGCTGTGCACGCCGGACGGCAACCTGCTCTGGGACCCCACCGGCTACGTCGACGACGCCACCGCCACGGCCGTCCAGGACCTCGGCGGCGCCGCCGTGATCGCCACCAGCCACCCGCACATGTTCGGCGCGCAGACCTCGTGGTCGCGGCTGCTCGGCGGCGTGCCGGTGCTGGTCAACGCGGCGGACCGGCACTGGGTGCAGCGGGAGGACCCCGCCATCCGGGAGTGGAGCGGCGAGGAGGAGGTGCTGCCCGGGGTGCTGCTGCGCACGGTCGGCGGCCACTTCCCCGGCAGCGCGATCGTGCACTGGGACCGCGGGGTCGTGCTCAGCGGCGACACGGTCTTCCCCGGGCCGTCGCAGAAGTGGGTGACCTTCCAGCGGAGCTTCCCCAACGACATCCCGCTCTCGGCCGCGGTGGTGCGGCGCGTCGCCGACCTGGTCTGCGACCGGCCGTTCGACCGGATGTACGGGAACCTGGGCAACGTCATCCCGGTGGACGCGCGGGAGGCCGTGCGGCGGTCGGCCGAGCGCTACATCGGCTGGGTCAGCGGCGCGTTCGACCACCTGACCTGAGCGGCCGCAGGCCAGGCCGCGTCAGCTCAGGTACGGCGCGAGCTCGAACTCCATCGCGGGCTTCGGCTTGGCGCCGACGATGGTCTTGACGACCTCCCCGTCGCGGAACACCTTCATCATCGGCAGCGAGAGCGCATGGTACTCGGCGGACGACCGCGGGTTCTCGTCGGCGTTGATCCGCACGATCCGGAGGTCGTCGCGGTGCTCGTCGGCGATCCGCTCCAGGATGGGCGTGACCGCCCGGCAGGGGCCGCACCAGGGTGCCCAGAACTCGACGAGTGTGGTGCCCTCGGCCTCCAGGACGTCGGAGGCGAAGGAGGCGTCGGTGACGCTGTCAAGAGTGCTCATGCCGGGAGGCTAAGCCGTGCCCCGGGGTCAAGGTCAAGCACCTGTGCGAGCATGGGACGCAGGAGGTGGACATGGACACCCTGACCCCGCAGGAACTCCGCGACTCGTTCGTGAACTGCTCGCGCGCCGACGCCGCCGACCTGCCCCTGCCGCCCGGGATGCACGAGGTGGACTGGGCCCGCCGCGAATACCTCGGCTGGCGCGACCCCCGGCTCCCGCAGCGCGGCTACGTCGTCGTCCCGACCGGGAGCGGACCGGTCGGCATCGTGCTGCGTGCATCCGAAGCCTCGATGCGCTCGCACGCGCCCACCATGTGCGGCTGGTGCCAGGACGTCCACGTCCGGCGCGATGTCTACTTCTGGTCGGCGCGCAGGGCCGGGGACGCCGGGCGGAGGGGCGACACCGTCGGCGCGCTGGTCTGCGCGTCGTTCGAGTGCACCGAGAACGTGCGGCGCACGCCGCCTCCGCAGTTCGTCGGCTTCGACGCCGGACGCGTGATCGAGGAGCAGATCGCCGGGCTCGGCGAGCGCGTGCGCCGCTTCGCGCAGGCCGTGGTGGGCGTGCGGCCCTGAGCGCTCGAAGCATGATTCAGGCTCGAAGCTGATTCATAGGGACCCGACATCCCGTTCACACCCCGAATAAGGTTCCGGAAAGAAACCGAGCGCAGGCTGGTGATCAGTCCCGGGATGCCGCACCGCAGCCGGCGGGTGGGGACGGGATGGAGGGCCTGACATGGACATTCGCTCGGCGGGACGGCGCACAGCCATCGGGATCACGACCGCGATCGGCATCTCCAGCCTCGCGGTGACGGGCATCCTCTCCGGCTTCCTGTTCGCCGGGACCTCGACCACGGGCACGACGGGGACCGCCACGTCGGGATCGAGCGGCTCGGAATCCGGTTCGTCGGATTCGGGCTCGTCCAGTTCCGATTCCTCCGGCAGCAACAGCGACGACTCCGGCTCCTCCAGCAACTCCGGGAGCGGCATCCAGCAGAGCCAGGGCGGTGGTTTCAGTGGCCAGTCCAGCGGCTCCTGACCTCGTCCACCACGACTTCGCGGTCTGGGGCGTCGAGGCCCGCATCGTGATCTCCGACCCGGAGGCCCTCCCGCTGGCGCGCCGGATCGCCGACGCGGAGCTCGCCGCCGTCACCGCGGCGGCCAGCCGCTTCGAGCCGGACAGTGAGCTCTCGCGGCTCAACAGCGGCGAGCGTCCCGCCGGCAGGATCGAGCTGAGCCCGCTGCTCGCCGAGTACGTCGCGGTCGCGCTCGCCGCAGCCGCCGACACCGACGGCGACGTGGACCCGACCCTCGGCGGCGACCTCGACCGGCTCGGCTACGACCGCGACTTCGCGGCGCTGCCCGCCGACGGCGTCACCCTGACGATCACCCGCCCGCGCCGGCCAGGCTGGGAGCGCGTCGCGCTCGACGGGCGCACGCTGACCCTCCCCGTCGGCCTCCGCCTCGACCTCGGCGCGACCGCGAAGGCTCACACGGCCGATCGGCTCGTCCGCCGCATCGCGCAGGAGACGGGAGCGGACGCCCTGGTCTCGCTCGGCGGCGACCTCGCCACCGCGGGCGCGAGCGACCGGCTGTGGGAGGTGCTCGTCCAGGATCTCCCGTCCGACCCGGCCCAGCAGATCGCGATCCCGAACGGCGCGGGCGTCGCCACGTCGAGCACGCAGAAGCGACGCTGGCGCAGCGACGGGCAGGTCAGGCACCACATCCTCGATCCGCGGTTCGGGCTCCCGGCCGACGACGTGTGGCGGTCGGCCACCGTTGCCGCGACGACCTGCGTCCGCGCCAACGCGCTGAGCACGGCGTCGATCGTGCGCGGGTTGAAGGCCCCGGCCTGGCTGCGCGGCCTCGGCGCCGACGCGCGGCTGGTGGCCAGGGACGGCTCGATCGTCACGACCGGGCGCTGGCCCGCCGCGCTGCCGTCGACCGGGACGGGGCGAACCGATGGATGAGGTGCTCTGGGCCGTCGGCCGGGCCTCCGGCGTCGTCGCCCTCCTCCTGCTCACCGTCTCGCTCTGGCTCGGGATCGTGACGCGCTCCGGCCGCCCGCTGCCCGGGATGCCGCGCTTCTCCGTCACGCTCCTGCACCGCAACGTGTCGCTGCTCGCCGTCGTGTTCCTCGTCCTGCACATCGGGACGCTGCTGCTCGACTCCTACGCGAAGCTCACGCTCACCGACATCCTGGTGCCGTTCCTCGGCGCGCACCTGCCGTTCTGGCTCGGCCTCGGCACCGTGGCCGTCGACCTCCTGATCGCGGTGACGATCACCGCACTGCTGCGCCGGAGGCTCGGGCTGCGCGTCTTCAAGGGCGTGCACTGGCTGAGCTACGCGCTGTGGCCGGTGGCGCTGGCGCACACGATCGGCGACGGCACCGACGGCACGTCCGGCTGGATGCTGCTGCTCGCCGGAGCATCGGTGCTCTTCGTGCTCGTCGCCGTGCTCTGGCGGGTGTCCGCCGGGTTCCTGGAGACCTCCGCCGCACGTCGTGCAGATGCCGCACTCAGCAGAAGGGGACTGTCATGACCATGACCGCCGACAACGTCCTGCCGGTCTCCGACCCCGCCGCCACGCCGCCACGGCTGCTCGCGGCCGGCCACTCGGCCGGCGCGCTCGCCCACCTCTCCGCGTTCGGCCCGCGCCGCGGCCTGCGCCGCCCGGACCTCGAACGCGAGCTGGAGCGGTCGGGCCTCACCGGCCGCGGCGGTGCCGCGTTCCCCGCGTTCCGCAAGCTGGCGGCGACGGCCGGGCGGCGCGCTCCGATCGTGATCGGCAACGGCTCAGAGGGCGAGCCGTGGAGCTGGAAGGACGCCGTCCTGCTCGCCAACGCGCCTCACCTCGTCCTCGACGGCCTCCTGACCGCGTCGGAGGCGCTGGGCGCCGCGCGGACCGTGCTGTACCTCCACGAGGCCGCCGTCGCCCCGGTCGCGGCCGCTGTCGCCGAGCGCTCCGACGCCGGCCGCGTCGAGCTGATCGAGGCCGCGGACGGCTTCGTGGCGGGCGAGGCGAGCGCCGTCGTGAACGCCCTCCAGACCGGCCGCGCCGTCCCGCTCGACCGGACGCGGCGGCTGTCGGAGTCCGGGCTCGACGGGAGGCCGACGCTGCTGCACAACGTCGAGACGCTCGCGCAGCTCGCGCTCGTGGACCGCTACGGCGGCGACTGGTTCCGCAGCGTCGGCGACCCTGGGCAACCGGGGACCCGGCTGGTCACGGTGACCGGGGACGTGGCCGTCGAGGGCGTGCTCGAGGTGCCGACCGACGCGACCGTCGTGGACATCGTCGCCCGGGCCGGCGGGGAGGCCAGGCTCGCCGCCGGCGTGCTCCTCGGCGGCTATCACGGGCGCTGGATCGCGCCGGCCGAGACCGGCACGGCGCCGGGGAGTCCGCGGGAGCCGGCGTCGTGCACGTGCTCGGCCCCCAGCGCTGCGGCCTTGCGACGACCGCGGCGATCGTCCAGGAGCTGGCCGCGGCCTCCGCCCGGCAGTGCGGGCCGTGCCTGTTCGGGCTCCCGGCGATGGCCGACCGGTTCGCCGAGCTGGCCGCCGGGCGGCTCGCCCCGCAGGCCGCGGCCGAGCTCGCCCGGCTCGCGGAGGCGGTCGACGGTCGCGGCTCGTGCCACCATCCGGACGGGGCCGCGCGCCTCGTCCGCAGCGCGCTGCGCGTCTTCGCCCGCGACATCCACGCCCACGCCGAGGGCCGCTGCCTGAGGAGCGCACGATGACCGCGCGCCACACGCTCCACGTCGACTGGACGCGCTGCGACGGCCGCGGGCTGTGCGCCGAGCTGCTGGAGGGGACGATCGCGCGCGACGAGTGGGGCTACCCGTTCGCGGTCGGCCAGCCGGCCTCCGGACGCTCCGACATCCCGGTGCGCAGCGACCAGCTGGACGCCGCGGAGGATGCGGTGGCGCTGTGCCCTGTGCTGGCCCTGCGGCTGCGCCGGGTGGGCTGACTGCGCCGATTCGACTGCTGTATAGGGTTGTGCCGCTGGTGGGACTCGAACCCACACGCCCTTCCGGACAAAGCATTTTGAGTGCTCCGCGTCTGCCATTCCGCCACAGCGGCGCACAACAACACCTGAACAATACCGTAGGCTTTTGTCCGTGACTGACCAGGAGACCACCCCCACCGCACCCCGCCGAGTCGTCGTCGCGGAGGACGAGTCGCTCATCCGGCTCGACATCGTCGAGACCCTGCGCGACAACGGTTTCGAGGTCGTCGGCGAGGCCGGAGACGGCGAGACCGCGGTCGCGCTGGCCACCGAGCTGCGCCCCGACCTGGTCATCATGGACGTGAAGATGCCCCAGCTCGACGGCATCTCGGCGGCCGAGCGCCTCTCCAAGAACCACATCGCGCCCGTCGTGCTGCTGACCGCGTTCAGCCAGAAGGAGCTCGTGGAGCGCGCGACCGAGGCCGGCGCCCTCGCCTACGTGGTGAAGCCGTTCACCCCGAACGACCTCCTGCCGGCGATCGAGATCGCACTGGCCCGCTACCAGCAGATCATCGCGCTGGAGGCCGAGGTCTCGGACATGGTGCAGCGCTTCGAGACCCGCAAGCTGGTCGACCGCGCCAAGGGCCTCCTCAACGAGAAGATGGGCCTCAGCGAGCCGGACGCGTTCCGCTGGATCCAGAAGGCGTCGATGGACCGCCGCCTCACCATGCACGACGTCGCCCAGGCGATCATCGAGCAGCTCGCCCCCAAGAAGTAGTGCCCCACCGCACCGCCGCATTCGTGACGAATCGCGCGAAACGGCGCGCCATTCGCGACATTAGTGCTGAATCGGGTCCGCCTCCCGCTACAGGTCCTTGATCAGGTTCGTGATGCGGATGGTCGAGCAGCGGCGGCCGCGGTCGTCGGTCACCGCGATCTCGTGCGTCGTCAGCGTGCGGCCGAGGTGGATGGGCGTGCAGACGCCCGTCACGTAGCCGTCGACCGCCGCGCGCGTGTGCGAGGCGTTGATCTCGATTCCCACCGCGAGGCGGCCCTCGCCGGCGTAGAGGTTCGCCGACATGGAGCCGAGCGACTCGCCGAGCACGACGTACGCGCCGCCGTGCAGCAGGTCCGCGGGCTGCGTGTTGCCGAGCACGGGCATGGTCGCCACGGCCCGCTCGATCGTGAACTCCACGATCTCGATGCCCATCTTGTCGGCGAGGGCGCCGAGCCCCCGCTGCTTCACGTACGCGAGCGCGTCCTCGGTCATTCTGCTGCCCTTTCCGCCCTCGTCGGCCGTCGTCCTGGACTGTCACCGGCCCCTTGTAGGCTTGCCTGGTGTCAGACTCCGAAAAGCCTACCCTTCTCGTCATCGACGGCCATTCGCTGGCATTCCGGGCCTTCTACGCGCTCCCCGTGGACAGTTTCGTCAACCGCGAAGGGCAGCACACGAACGGCATCCACGGCTTCATCGCGATGCTGATCAACCTGCTCCAGCAGCAGCGCCCGACCCACCTCGCGGTCGCGTTCGACATCTCCCGCTACTCGTTCCGCACGCGCGAGTACCCGGAGTACAAGGGCACCCGCAACGAGACCCCCTCCGAGTTCGTGGGCCAGATCCCGCTTCTGCAGGAGGCCCTGCACGCGATGAACATCACCACCATCGCCAAGGAGGACTTCGAGGCCGACGACATCCTCGCCACGCTCGCCCGCCAGGGCAGGGAGCAGGGCTACCGCGTGCTCCTCGTCTCCGGCGACCGCGACACCATCCAGCTCGTCAACGACGACGTCACGCTGCTCTACCCGAACGTCCGCGGCGTCTCCGAGCTCAAGATCTACGACCCCGCCGCCGTGCGCGAGCGCTACGGCGTCGAGCCGCACCAGTACCCGGAGATCGCGGCGCTGGTCGGCGAGACCAGCGACAACCTGATCGGCATCGACAAGGTCGGCGAGAAGACCGCGGTCAAGTGGGTGCAGCAGTACGGCACGGTCGAGAACATCGTCGCCCACGCCGACGAGATCAAGGGCGTCGTCGGGCAGAACCTCCGCGACCAGCGGGAGAACGCCCTCCGCAACCGCCGGCTCAACAAGCTCCTGGACGACGTGGAGTTGGAGGTCGCCCCGGCCGACCTGGAGCGCAAGCCGCTCAACGAGAACGCCGTGCGCGACATCTTCGCGCGCCTCCAGTTCAAGACCCTGCTCGACCGGCTGCTGAAGGCAGCGGCCGAGGACGGGACCTTCGCCGGCGCCGGAGCCGCCCCTCGGAGGGAGACGTCGGCGCCTTGAGCGCGCCGGTCGTCCGCACCCTCGTGGACGAGGAGCTCGCCAACTGGCTGGAGAAGGCCTCCGCAGACGACGCGCCGGTCGCCGTGCAGCTGGAGACCGGCCCGGCCGGCATCACCGGCTTCGGCCTCGCCGCCGCCGACGACACGGTCTACGTACCGTGGGCCGCCGGCCGCCCCGACTACACGGCGCTCGAGGAGTGGCTCGCAAGCAGCGCTCCCAAGTACTTCTTCCACGCCAAGCCGCAGTTCAAGGCGCTGGCCCGGGCCGGCTTCGTGGTCGACGGCCTCGCCTTCGACACCCGGATCGCCTCCTGGCTGGTCAAGCCCGGCGCCGCGCCGCAGTCGCTGGCCGAGCAGGTCTACGAGGTGCTGGGCGAGACCCTCCCGGTCTCCGACCCCAACCAGCTCGTCCCGATCAACGACGCCGTGAGCCCGGCGACCGAGGCCTGGTACATCCGCCGCGTCGCCGAGGGCCAGATGATCGCCCTCGACGCCGGCACCCGCGCCGTGCTCGACGACATCGAGCTGCCGCTTGTCGCGGTCCTGGCCGAGATGGAGCTCGACGGCGTCTCGATCGACACCGAGGTGCTGCGCCGCCTGCGCGGCCAGCTCACCGACAAGGCCAACGACTACGCCGCCCGCGCCTACGCGGAGGTCGGCCACGAGCTCAACCTCGGCTCGCCCAAGCAGCTCCAGCAGGTGCTGTTCGAGGAGCTCGGGATGCCGAAGACCCGTTCCACCAAGACCGGCTACTCCACCGACGCACAGTCGTTGGCCGACCTGCAGGAGAGCAACCCGCACCCGTTCCTCGACCTGCTGCTCCAGCACCGCGACGCGACCAAGCTGAAGCAGATCGTGGAGACCCTGGAGCGGTCGGTCAACGGCGACGAGCGCATCCACACCACCTACGACCAGACCGGCACCAGCACGGGCCGCATCTCGTCCAACGACCCCAACCTCCAGAACATCCCGATCCGCACCGAGGAGGGCCGCGAGATCCGGTCGGCGTTCCGCAGCGCCGAGGGCTACGAGACGCTGCTGACCGCCGACTACTCGCAGATCGAGATGCGCATCATGGCGCACCTCTCCGAGGACCCGGGGCTGATCGAGGCGTTCAACGCGGGGGAGGACCTGCACCGCTTCGTCGGCGCGCGCGTCTTCGGCGTCGCGCCGGAGGACGTCACCCCGCTCATGCGCACCAAGGTCAAGGCGATGTCGTACGGCCTCGCCTACGGCCTCAGCCCCTTCGGCCTCTCCAAGCAGCTCCGCATCGAGACGAAGGAGGCGCGGGACCTGATGGCCGGCTACTTCGAGCGTTTCGGCGCGGTGCGCGACTATCTGCGCAGCGTCGTGGAGATCGCGCGGGTCGACGGCTACACCGAGACGATCTTCGGCCGCCGCCGCCCGTTCGCGGACCTGACCTCGACCAACCGCGTGCTGCGCGAGAACGCGGAGCGCCAGGCGCTGAACGCGCCCATCCAGGGCTCGGCCGCCGACATCATGAAGATCGCGATGCTCGGGATCGCCGGCGACCTGATCGACCAGAAGCTGAACTCGCGCATGCTCCTCCAGGTGCACGACGAGCTCATCTTCGAGGTCGCGCCCGGCGAGTGGGATGCGCTCGAATCCATCGTGCGCACCCGGATGGCCGGCGCCGCCGACCTCCGCGTCCCCCTGGACGTCCAGATCGGCCGCGGTCCGAACTGGGAGGCCGCCGCGCACTGACGGCCGCGGCGCGCCGCACTACGCTTCAGGTCATGAGCGAGCTGGAGCCGCAGAGGCACGCGAAGAAGGCCGTCCAAGCGCGCCGGATGCCGAGCGAAGTGGTCCCCGTCCCGGTGGAGGAGGTCCCCGACTTCATCCGGGACGCGCTGAAGGGGACGAGCCTCCTCGACCCGTTCGCCCAGCTCGCGTCCGGGTGGTTCCTCTTCGACGCGAAGCTGAGCTTCGAACCCGTCGACGCGACGCACACCCGGATCGGGTTCGACGCGGCCGGGAAGGTGGGGGCCGCGGACGTGCTGCTCTACACGCGCCGCCTCGGCGAGATCCACCGCTTCTTCGTCGCCCTCCAGGACGAGCTCGACCGCAGGGAGGAACGGGCGGCGCGGCGAACGCGGCATCTTTCAGCAGAAGTCGGCCCCTCGATAGGGTCGAACCATGACGAACGCAGAGAAGCGCGAACCGACTCCGATCGACACGATCGCTGACGAGTGGGTCGACACCCAGTTGGAGCTCCACCCCGAGTACCACGTCTGGCTCGGCCGCCCCGGCCGCGAGGGCGAGTACTCGGACTACTCGCCGGCCGGCGCCGAGCAGGCCGTCGGCAAGGTGCGGGAGGCGCTGGCCAAAATCCAGGCCGCCGAGCCGGTGGACGACATCGACCGGGTCACCAAAATGGACCTGGCCCGCGAGCTGGAGCTCACCATTGAGAAGCACGAGGCGGGCTTCAACCAGCGCGACCTCAACGTGATCGCCTCCCCTGCGCAGGAGCTCCGCGACATCTTCGACCTCGTGCCCACCGACACCGAGGAGGACTGGGCGAACGTCGCGAAGCGGCTGCACAACCTCCCTGCTGCGATGGACGGCTACATCGAGACGCTGCGCAGCGGCATCGCGGCCGGCAACGTCCCCGCGATCCGTCAGGTGCGCGAGGTGCTGGCCCAGGCGAAGAAGCAGATCGCGGACACCGGCTTCTTCTTCGACTTCACCGGCTCGGCCCGTCCGCTGAACGGCGAGCTGCCCGCGTCGCTGAAGTCCGACCTGGCGCAGGGCGCCACGGAGTCGGCGGCGGCCTATGCCACGCTCGCGGCTTTCCTGCAGGACGAGCTGGCCGCCCACGCGCCCGAGAAGGACGCCGTCGGCCGCGAGCTGTACGCCCTCGCTTCGCGCGACTTCCTCGGCGCGACCGTCGACCTGGATGAGACCTACGAGTGGGGCATCGAGGAGCTCGCCCGCATGGTCGCCGAGCAGGAGTCGATCGCCCGCGAGATCAAGCCCGGCGCGACGGTCCACGAAGCCATCGCCTTCCTGGACGGCGACGCCTCCCGCAAGCTGCACGGCACCGACGCGCTGCAGCGCTGGATGCAGGAGACCAGCGACCGCGCGATCGAGGAGCTCGGCCGCACGCACTTCGACATCCCCGCCGAGATCCGCCGCCTGGAGTGCATGATCGCCCCCACGCAGGAGGGCGGCATCTACTACACCGGCCCGAGCGACGACTTCGCGCGCGCCGGCCGGATGTGGTGGAGCGTCCCCGAGGGCGTCACCGAGTTCGACACCTGGCGCGAGCTGACGACCGTGTACCACGAGGGCGTCCCCGGCCACCACCTCCAGATCGCGCAGGCCACCTACAACAAGGCGCAGCTCAACTCCTGGCGCCGCATCGCCGGCACCTCGGGTCACGCGGAGGGCTGGGCGCTCTACGCGGAGCGCCTGATGGAGCAGCTCGGCTACCTCGACGACCCGGCCGACCGGCTCGGGATGCTCGACGGCCAGCGGATGCGCGCCGCCCGCGTCGTCCTCGACATCGGCGTGCACCTGGAGAAGCAGCTCCCCGACGGCTCCGGCCCGTGGACCGGCGAGTACGCGTTCGGCTTCCTGGCCGACAACGTGAACATGAACGAGGGTTTCGTCCGGTTCGAGGTGAACCGCTACCTCGGCTGGCCCGGGCAGGCCCCGTCGTACAAGATCGGCCAGCGGATCTGGGAGCAGCTGCGCGACGAGTACGCGCGCCGCGAGGGCGCCGCGTTCGACATCAAGGCGTTCCACAAGAAGGCGCTCGACATCGGCGGCGTCGGCCTGGACACGCTGAAGTCGGCGCTGCTCGACTGAGCGCCCGGCCATCGAGAAGCGCGCAGCCGCGATGACCTCCCCGTACCGGGCCGTGCTCGGCCCGGCCTTCGACGAACTCCATCCGCGGCTGCGCGCCTACTTCGACGCCATCCCGGCCGGGTCCACAGGCACGGGCCGGGGTGTGTTCGACACCGTCGGCACGCCCCGGCGCTGGCTGTGGCCGGTGCTGGCCGTGTTCGGCCGGGCGCACGTGATGTTCCCGGTGTGGGAGCAGGACGTGCCGTTCACGGTCGAGAACGTGCCGGCGCCGGCGGCCGACGGCGGCCCGGCGGTGCGCGCGGTGCGGCGGTTCGCGCTGCGCGGGCGCGTGCTCGACATGCGCGACGAGATCGGCGTCGACGGCTGGATGGTCGTGGACCGCCTCGGCTCCCCGGTGCTCGCCGAGGCGTGGTTCTCCGCCCGCGTGATCGACGGCGCCCTGCGGCTGACCTCCCGCAAGGTCGCACTGCGGCTGGGGAGGCTGCGGCTCGTCCTCCCGCGCGCGGTCGCCCCGGTCGTCGCGCTCACCGAGCGGTTCGACGACGAGCGCGACGCGCAGGCGGTGTCGATCGTCGTGCGCGTCCCGCTGATCGGTAGGGTGTACCAGTACGCGGGGACGTTCCGATACCAGGTCGGGAGCGCCGCCGTCGCAACGGGGGAGTGAGTGAGCGAGCGCATCGTCATCGCCGGCGCGTCCGGCTTCATCGGACGCTATCTGGCGGAGCACTACCGCGCCACGGGCGCGACGGTCCTCCTGGTCGGCCGCGACGGCGCCGACGCACGCTGGGGCGACGCCGAGGCCCTGCGACGGGTCGTCACCGGCGCGGACGTGCTGATCAACCTCGCGGGCAAGAGCGTGAACTGCCGCTACGGCGACGCGAACCGCGCCGAGATCTTCCGCTCGCGGCTGGAGACCACGCGGGCGCTGCGGGAGGCCGTGGCCGCCTCCGACGCCCCGCCTCCGGTCTGGTTCAACGCCTCCACGGCCACCATCTACCGGCACGCGGAGGACCGGCCGATGACGGAGTCCACCGGCGAGCTCGGCACCGGCTTCTCGGTGAATGTCGCGCGCGCCTGGGAGTCCGAGTTCTTCGAGGGCGAGCTGCCGGGCACGCGCCGCGTCGCGCTGCGCATGGCGATCGTGCTCGGCGACGGCTCCGCGCTGACCCCGCTGATCCGGCTGACGCAGTTCGGCCTGGGCGGACCGCAGCTCGACGGCCGCTGGTTCGCGACCACCGCGCGTCGCAATGCCGGGACGTTCCACGAGTTCCGCGCCCGCGGCGGCCGGCAGCGGTTCAGCTGGGTGCACATCGCCGACGTGCTCGGCTCGATCGAGTTCCTGCGGGAGCATCCCGAGCTCGACGGCGCGGTCAACATCGCCGCGCCGAACCCGTCGGACGACCGCACGCTCATGGCGACCCTGCGCCGCGTCCTCCGCGTCCCGGCCGGGCTCCCGGCGTTCCGCTGGATGCTGGAGCTCGGCACCGCGGTCCTCCGCACCGAGACCGAGTTGGTGCTGAAGAGCCGCTGGGTGGTGCCGGAGCGGCTGCTCGCCGCAGGCTATGAGTTCGCCTTCCCGGACCTGGAACCCGCCCTCCGCGACATCGTCGCCGGCCGCGAGTTGCCCCTTTCGCAGGCCAGTCGGTAGACTAGACCGTCACTTGTGTGACATCCACATCCGCCTGCCGTTCGCGGAAGACACCCACAGAGGTTCGCGCTCGGCCTGATTTATGTCCATAACGGAGCATCCACTACATGACAACCGCAACGACCGACAAGGCACCGAAGCAGGTCGCAGTCAACGACATCGGTTCTGCTGAAGACTTTCTTGCCGCGGTCGAAAAGACGCTGAAGTTCTTCAACGACGGAGACCTGATCGAAGGCACCGTCGTCAAGATCGACCGCGACGAGGTCCTCCTCGACGTCGGCTACAAGACCGAGGGTGTCATCCCCTCCCGCGAGCTTTCCATCAAGCACGACGTCGACCCCAGCGAGGTCGTCGAGGTCGGCGACACCGTCGAGGCGCTCGTTCTCCAGAAGGAGGACAAGGAAGGCCGCCTCATCCTGTCCAAGAAGCGTGCGCAGTACGAGCGCGCGTGGGGCGACGTGGAGAAGATCAAGGAAGCCGACGGCGTGGTCACCGGTACGGTGATCGAGGTCGTCAAGGGCGGCCTGATCGTCGACATCGGCCTCCGCGGCTTCCTGCCGGCGTCGCTCATCGAGCTGCGCCGCGTCCGCGACCTGACCCCGTACCTGGGCCAGGAGATCGAGGCGAAGATCCTCGAGCTCGACAAGAACCGCAACAACGTGGTCCTGTCGCGTCGCGCGCTGCTGGAGCAGACCCAGTCGGAGTCCCGCACCACGTTCCTCAACAACCTGCACAAGGGCCAGGTCCGCAAGGGCGTCGTGTCCTCGATCGTCAACTTCGGCGCGTTCGTCGACCTGGGCGGCGTGGACGGCCTCGTGCACGTCTCCGAGCTCTCGTGGAAGCACATCGAGCACGCCTCCGAGGTCGTCGAGGTCGGCCAGGAGGTCACCGTCGAGATCCTCGAGGTCGACCTGGACCGCGAGCGCGTCTCGCTGTCGCTCAAGGCGACCCAGGAGGACCCGTGGCAGGTCTTCGCCCGCACCCACGCGATCGGTCAGGTCGCACCGGGCAAGGTCACGAAGCTGGTTCCGTTCGGCGCCTTCGTCCGCGTCGCGGACGGCATCGAGGGCCTGGTGCACATCTCCGAGCTCTCCGGCAAGCACGTCGAGCTCGCCGAGCAGGTCGTGTCGGTCGGCGAAGAGGTCTTCGTCAAGGTCATCGACATCGACCTGGAGCGCCGCCGCATCTCGCTCAGCCTCAAGCAGGCGAACGAGGGCGTCGACCCCGAAGGCACCGAGTTCGACCCGGCCCTCTACGGCATGGTCACCGAGTACGACGACCAGGGGAACTACAAGTACCCCGAGGGCTTCGACCCGGAGACCAACGAGTGGAAGGAAGGCTTCGAGACCCAGCGCGACGAGTGGGAGCAGCAGTACGCCGCTGCCCAGGCTCGTTGGGAGGCGCACAAGCGCCAGGTCGCGAAGGGCATCGAGGAGGCGGCCGCCGACAGCGGTTCCTCGTCCTACTCGAGCGAGACCGGCAACGGCGGAACCCTCGCCGACGACGAGTCCCTCGCCGCCCTGCGCGAGAAGCTCAGCTCCAACAACTGAGACCCGTCTCATCCGTGAGCGGCCGGTCCCTTCGGGGGCCGGCCGTTCCGGCGTTAACGCGCCCCTCCATCCCCCGTCGAGGGGCACGTTGTTGTCACTTTCGCGGCCCGGAAGCGACAACAACGTGCCCCTCGGCAGATGGGTAGGGTGGAGCCGTGCAGCTGATCGGACTCACCGGCGGGATCGCCTCCGGAAAATCGACCATCGCCTCCCGTCTCGCCGAGCTCGGCGCCGTCGTCGTGGACGCCGACCGCATCGCTAGGGAGGTCGTGGAGCCCGGGACTCCCGCGCTGGCCGAGATCGCCCGCACGTTCGGCGAGGGCGTCATCGCCGCGGACGGCAGCCTCGACCGGCCCGCACTCGGCGCGATCGTGTTCGGCGACGCGGACGCCCTCCGGAAGCTCAACGGGATCACCCACCCGGCCGTGCTCGCCGCGTCCACCGCGCGATTCGAGGCCGCGGGAGCGGCCGATCCCGCGGCGATCGTCGTGTACGACGTGCCGCTGCTGGTCGAGTCGGCCAACGAGTACCCGTTCGACCTGGTGGTCGTCGCGCACGCGGACGCCGCCACGCGCATCGACCGGCTCGTGCGGCTGCGCGGGATGGACGCGGCGGAGGCAGAGCGCCGGATCGGGTCGCAGGCCTCCGACGAGGAGCGGCTGGCCGTCGCGGACGTGGTGATCGACACCGACGGCTCGCTCGACCGCACCCGCGAGCAGGTGGACGAGCTCTGGGAGAGCCTGCGATCCTGACCGCCGGTTCCGCTCTCAGCGAGAGCGGGCCGCGATGTCGGTGGTCCTTCCTAGACTGGACTCATGCAAGCCACGCGTCTCGTCCGTCCGTTCGAGGTCGTCAGCGAATACGCGCCCAGCGGCGACCAGCCCAAGGCGATCGCCGAACTCGCCGGCCGTATCAACGCGGGCGAGACCGACGTCGTCCTCCTCGGTGCGACCGGAACCGGCAAGTCGGCGACGACCGCCTGGCTGGTCGAGCAGGTGCAGCGCCCGACGCTCGTCCTCGCGCACAACAAGACCCTCGCCGCGCAGCTCGCCAACGAGTTCCGCGAGCTGCTGCCCAACAACGCGGTCGAGTACTTCGTCTCGTACTACGACTACTACCAGCCCGAGGCCTACGTCCCGCAGACGGACACCTTCATCGAGAAGGACTCGTCGGTCAACGCGGAGGTCGAGCGGCTGCGGCACTCCACCACCAACTCGCTGCTCAGCCGGCGCGATGTGGTCGTGGTCTCCACCGTCTCCTGCATCTACGGTCTCGGCGCGGCCGAGGAGTACCTGGAGGCGATGGTCGCCCTCCAGGTCGGCCAGAACGTCGGCCGCGACCAGCTCATCCGCCGGTTCGTCGCGATGCAGTACGAGCGCAACGACGTCGACTTCTCGCGCGGCAAGTTCCGCGTGCGCGGCGACACCATCGAGATCATCCCGATGTACGAGGAGCACGCGGTCCGCGTCGAGCTGTTCGGCGACGAGATCGAGGCGCTCTACTCGCTGCACCCGCTGACCGGCGAGGTGCTCCAGAAGATGGATGCCGTCTCGGTCTTCCCGGCGACGCACTACGCCGCCAGCCCGGCGACGATGCAGCGCGCCATCGGCACCATCCAGGAGGAGCTGCGCGAGCGGCTGCAGGAGCTGGAGCGCGAGGGCAAGCTGCTGGAGGCCCAGCGGCTGCGGATGCGCACCCAGTTCGACCTGGAGATGATGGAGCAGATCGGATTCTGCTCCGGCATCGAGAACTATTCGCGGCACATCGACGGCCGGCAGCCCGGCGAGGCGCCGAACTGCCTGCTCGACTACTTCCCGGACGACTTCCTGGTCGTCATCGACGAGTCGCACGTGACCGTGCCGCAGATCGGCGCGATGTACGAGGGTGACGCCTCCCGCAAGCGCACTCTGGTGGAGCACGGCTTCCGACTCCCGAGCGCCATGGACAACCGCCCGCTGCGGTGGAACGAGTTCAAGGACCGGGTGGGCCAGACCGTGTACCTGTCGGCGACGCCCGGCAAGTACGAGATGGACATCGCGGACGGCGTGGTCGAGCAGATCATCCGCCCGACCGGCCTGGTTGACCCGCAGATCGTCGTCAAGCCGACCAAGGGCCAGATCGACGACCTGCTCGAGGAGATCCGCGTCCGCGTCGAGCGCGACGAGCGCATCCTGGTTACCACCCTGACCAAGAAGATGGCCGAGGAGCTCACCGACTTCCTCGCCGAGGCCGGCGTGAAGGTCCGCTACTTGCACTCCGACGTCGACACCCTGCGCCGCGTCGAGCTGCTCACCGAGCTGCGCGCCGGCGTCTACGACGTGCTGGTCGGCATCAACCTCCTCCGCGAGGGCCTGGACCTGCCGGAGGTGTCGCTGGTCGCGATCCTCGACGCCGACAAGGAGGGCTTCCTGCGCTCCTCGACGTCGCTCATCCAGACCATCGGCCGCGCCGCCCGCAACGTCTCGGGCGAGGTGCACATGTACGCCGACGTGCTGACCGACTCGATGAAGAACGCGATCGAGGAGACCGACCGCCGCCGAGAGCTCCAGATCGAGTACAACCGCGCCAACGGCATCGACCCCACGCCCCTCCGCAAGCGCATCGCCGACATCACGGACGTCCTGGCCCGCGAGGAGGCCGACACCGCCCGGATGCTCGCCGGCCGCGAGCAGCGCCGCAAGAGCCCGACGCCGAACCTCCGCAACGGCGGCATCGCCGCGCAGGGCGCCGCCGAGCTGGAGTCGCTCATCTCCGACCTGAACGGGCAGATGCTCGCCGCGGCGGGAGAGCTGAAGTTCGAGCTGGCGGCGCGGCTGCGCGACGAGCTGTCGGACCTGAAGCGGGACCTGCGGCAGATGGAGAAGGCGGGGCATTTGGGCTGAGCGCCGCGCGGTGTGGCAGTCCCGCCGCGCACTCATACCGCCTCCGCGCTACGGTGGCAGGGTGGGCTCGAAGGCGACGCGGACGCGGCAGCGGTGGGGGTTGGTCACCGCCGCCGGCCTCCTGCTCGCCCTCTCGGGCCTCGCGCTCGCCTTCCAGGGCGCTCCTGTCTTCACCGGCCTCCGGTTCACCCCGCCGGCCGCCGACCTCCAGCCGCACCCGGGGGAGCAGGAGCGGGCCACCGGCACGCCCGCGCCGCAGGACGTCCCGCACGAGACCCGCATCGACCTGACCTGGGTGACCTACGCGGTCATCGCGTTGATCGTCGTCGTCCTGCTCGCCCTGCTCTACCGGTACCTGCGGCGGAGGCTGCGCCCCGAGTACCCCGGCCTCGACGGCGATGTCGACGGGTCCACCGAGGGTTCCGTCGCGCCGGAGCCGCCCGCGCAGCCGCGGCCGGAGCGCGTGCGCCGTGGCCTCGATCGCGCCCTGGATCTGCTCGGCGAGGGCCGGGAGCCGCGGGACGCCATCGAGCGGGCGTGGCTCGGGCTGGAGGAGGGCGCAGCGGACAGCGGCGTCCACCGGCTCCCGGCCGAGACGCCGGGGGAGTTCGTCAGGCGCGTTCTCGCCCGGGTCGCGTCCGACCGGGATGCCGCCGGCGGCCTTCTCGACCTCTACCTGCGCGCCCGGTTCAGCGACGCGCCCGTGACCGCGGCCGACGTCGACGCGGCCCGCGCCGCGATCGAGGCGTTGCGCGCGTCGTGGGGGACGGCCGCGGCGGACGGGGCGCGCCGATGACCCGGGCGCGGATGGTCCGGCGCGCCGTGGGGTGCGTACTCGCGGCCGCGATCGTCGGGGTGGCGGCCTGGTTCTTCGGGATGGACGCCCCGCATTCCGTCGGGCTGGGGTTCGTGGTCTTCGCGCTCGGCGCCATGCTGTCGCTCCTCGGCGAGCAGGCCGAGGTGACCTGGCCGGTCCCGTCGCCGCAGCCGCGGGCGGGCGCGCGGCGGGACGTCGTGCAGCTCGGCTGGGCGCTCGGCGCGCGCGGCGGACGGGTGTCGCCCGAGGCGGTCCGCCGCCTTCGCGGGCTCGCCGCCGAGGTGCTCGACCGGTACGGGGTGCAGCTCGACGACCCTGCCGCCCAGCCGGAGGTCGTCCGGCTGCTGGGGGAGCAGACCGCCGGGATGCTGCGCAAGGGCAGCGCGGCCGCCCCGCGCCCGAAGGAGTTCGCGGCGTCGCAGGCGCGGTTGGAGGCGCTGGCCGTGCCCGGCGCGGCGGCGGACGGCACGAACGACCTCGAACCGCCGGCCGGCGCTCGCCCCGCCGTCCCGCTCACCGCAGACACGACAGGAGCCGCATGACCCCGGACACGTCCAGCACCGCCACGTCCAGCACCGCCACGTCCACCTCGACAGCCGAGACCGCGCTCCCCGTCACCGAGGTCGCCCGGCTCGGCGCCGAGGTCCTGAACCGGGTCGAGTCCGTCGTCGTCGGCATGCGCGAGCCCCTGCACATCGCGCTCGCCACCGTCCTCGCCGGCGGCCACGTGCTGTTCGAGGACGTCCCTGGCCTCGGCAAGACGCTCGCCGCGCGGAGCATCGCGAGCGCCGTCGGCCTGGACTTCCGGCGGCTGCAGTGCACGCCCGACCTGCTGCCGTCCGACATCACCGGCTCGTTCGTCTACGTGCCCTCGACCGCCGAGTTCGAGTTCCGGCCGGGTCCGGTGTTCACGGGGCTGTTCCTCGCGGACGAGATCAACCGCACCTCGCCGAAGACCCAGTCGGCGCTGCTGGAGGCGATGGCCGAAGGGCAGGTCTCCGTGGAGGGGCGCAGCTTCCCCCTGCCGCGGCCGTTCCACGTCGTCGCGACCGCGAACCCGATCGAGTCGGAGGGCACCTACGCGCTCCCGGAGGCGCAGCTCGACCGGTTCATGGTGCGGCTCGGCGTGGGCTACCCGGACGCCGACGGCGAGACGCAGGTCCTCCTGGCCCGCGTCGCGCGGCGGCACGAGGTCGCCACGGTGGAGCCCGTCACGGACGCCGCGACACTCCTGGCCATGCAGGCCGGGGTCGAGCGCGTGGACGTCGATCCCGACATCGCCGCGTACTGCGTGCGCCTGGCCGCCGCCACCCGCCGGCACCGCTCCGTCGAGGTCGGCGCCTCGCCGCGCGGGTCGCAGGGCCTCCTCCTGGTCGCCCGCGCGCTGGCGGTGCTCGCCGGCCGGGACTTCGTCATCCCCGACGACGTCAAGCGCGTCGCCGTACCGGTCCTCGCGCACCGCCTGACGCTGACCGTGCAGGCGTGGACCAGCGGCGTGAGCGCTGCCCAGGTGGTCCTGGAGGTCGTGTCCTCCGTGGCGGGGCCGCCGGCGGTCGGGACGCGCGAGCGGGAGGCCGCGGACTGATGTCGCTGTGGTCGCGGGCGCGCATGCCCGGCCCGCGCGAGCGGACGGAGCCGCCGGCCGGCGGGTCCGGGTGGGCGCTGAGCCCGGCGGTGACCGCGGCCGCGATCGTCGCGGCCGTGTGCCTGGTCGCGGCGTTCGTGCTGTCGCGCCTGGAGCTGGTGCTGGTCGCGGCCCCGCTGCTGCTGGCGGCGGTCCTCGGCTGGTCGTCGCGGCCGGACTCCGCGGCCGCGCGCGCCCGGGTGACCATCTCCGGCGACGACCCGGACGGCCGCGTGCGCGTCGACGCGGTGGCCGAGGCGGACGGGCGCGTGGACGGCGTGCACCTGCGGATCCACCGGACCGACCGCCGCCCGGAGGACGCGGTGGTGACGCCGCGGGAGGCCGCCCGGCTGCGCTTCCGCGTCGCGGTCTCGCACTCCGGCCCGCAGCGGATCCTGTCGCTCGCCGCCCGCGGGATCGGGCCGGACGCCGCGTGGACGGGCGACCCGGGTGTCCCCGCGGTCGCGGAGCGGGTGGTGCGGCCCGCCGCGCAGCGGATCCGCAGCCTCCCGCTGCCCGCGCGCCTGCTCGGACTGACCGGCGGCCACGTGTCCGCGCGGCCGGGCGACGGCGGCGAGTTCCGGGACATCGACCGCTTCCGACCGGGCGACCGGCTCCGCCGAATCGACTGGAAGGCGACCGCCCGCCTCGCGCAGCGCCCGGGCGAGCTCTACGTGCGGCGGACCACGGCGACCTCCGACGCGGCGGTGCAGTTGGTGCTGGACGCGCGCGACGACGTCCCGGGCGCCGTCGCCGGCTGGGCGGCGCCGTACCAGCGGCCCGGGGCGACCTCCCTCGACGTGGCGCGGGAGGCCGCGGTCTCCCTGGCGGGCGCGTACGCCGCCGCGTCCGACCGGGTCGGGTTCGACGACCTCTCCGACGCCCGCCGAGCCCTGCCGCCGCGCGCGGGCGCACGTCACCTGCACCGGGTCCTGCGGGCGGTCGAGCTGACCACCGCGCACGGGTCGGCGACCGAGCGCGCGCGGGCGCCGCGGCTCGCGCAGGGAGCGGTCGTGTTCGTGATGTCCACGTTCCTGGACGACCAGGCCATGCGCCTGGCGCTCACCTGGCGCGCGGCGGGACACCGGGTGGTGGCGGTCGACGTGCTGCCGCCGCGCGCCGTGGATGAGCTCCCGGCCCGGGAGCGGCTGGCGCTGCTGGTCGTGGACCTGGAGCGCGGGCTGCGCCTGGACCGGCTGCGCGCCGCGGGAGCGGAGTTGCTGGAGTGGACGTCGCCGGACCGCGACGCGATGCTGCGGCGGCTGGCGACGCCACGGAGGCGGGGATGAGCGCGGAGACGGGGACGAGCGGCGTCCAGCCCCCGCCCACACCCGACCTCGGCCTCACCGTCCCGGCCTGGTCCCTCCGCGTCGCATTCGCCGTCGTCGCCGTCCCGCTGGCCGTCACCACCGCCCCCAGCGGCCCGTGGCCCGGCGTGGCCGTCCTCCTCACCGCGGTCGCCCTCGCTGTCCCGCGGTGGCGGGTCGCCTGGGTCCTCATCGCCGTGCTCGCGTTCTCCACGCTCCTGGAGCCGGGGACGCTCACCCTCCGGCTGCTCGCCGTGATCGCCGCGGTGCACGTGCTGCACGTCCTCGCGGCGTGGATGCTCGTGCTGCCCGCGACCGCCCGGGTGCAGCCGGCGGTGTGGCTGCCGTCGCTGCGGCGCGTGATCCTCATCCAGGTCCCGGTGCAGGCGGTCGCGATCGTGCTGCTGCTCGTCGCCCGGCCGGCGGCGGCGCCCTGGCTGGCGGTGGTGTCGGGCGGCGCGATCGTCGGGCTGGTGGTCCTGCTGGCGGCGCTCCTGCTCGCCCGGCCGCGGGTGTGAGCAGCGCGCGGAGTTGGAATGTCGGTGGTCCGGCGTACGCTCGCGCGTGGTCGCACATCCCCTGTCCGGGTTGCTAGAATCGAACAAAGCTTCGAACCCGCCGGCGGGGCCTCCGACGGGGGAACCGTGCTGGTGCGCGGTGGGCGAACACGCGGGTGGGGCGACGTCGAATAGCGGAGAATGGAACGAGTGAGCACTCTGAGTAGCAGGAGTTCGGCAGGCAATCCGAGCAAGGTCGTGGGGTCGCACCTCAGCGTCCGCGGGGCGCGGGTGCACAACCTCCACAACGTCGACCTGGAGATCCCGCGCGACTCCCTGGTCGTCTTCACGGGTCTGTCCGGCTCGGGCAAGTCGTCGCTCGCGTTCGACACGATCTTCGCCGAAGGGCAGCGCCGCTACGTCGAGTCGCTCTCGGCGTACGCGCGGCAGTTCCTCGGCCAGGTCGACCGGCCGGACGTCGACTTCATCGAGGGCCTGAGCCCGGCGGTGTCGATCGACCAGAAGTCGACCAACCGCAACCCGCGGTCGACAGTCGGCACGATCACCGAGATCTACGACTACATGCGCCTGCTCTGGGCGCGTATCGGCGTCCCGCACTGCCCGGTCTGCGGCGAGAAGATCCAGCGCCAGACGGTGCAGCAGATCGCCGACCAGCTCATGGAGCTGGAGCCGGGCACGCGCTACATGGTCGTCAGCCCCGTCATCTCGCAGAAGAAGGGCGAGTTCGTCGACCTCTTCAAGGAGCTCGCCGCGAGCGGATACTCGCGTGCGCTCGTGGACGGCGAGCAGATCCAGCTCAGCGAGCCGCCGACGCTCAAGAAGCAGTACAAGCACGACATCTCCGTCGTGGTCGACCGCCTCGTGGCGGGGCCGGACATCCTCAGCCGGCTCACCGACTCGCTGGAGACCGCGCTGCGGCTCACCGACGGCCTGGTGCAGGTCAACTTCGTGGACCGCGAAGGTCCCGCGGCGTGGCAGTCGTTCAGCGAGAAGCTGTCCTGCCCCAACGGCCACCCCATCCAGCTCACCGAGATCGAGCCCCGCACCTTCTCGTTCAACGCCCCGTTCGGCGCCTGCCCGGAGTGCTCCGGCCTCGGCACGCGCATGTCGGTGGATGAAGACCTCCTGCTCGGCGACGACTCGCTCAGCATCGCCGAGGGCGTCATCGTCCCGTGGACGACGCAGGGCAAGGGCCTCTTCAACTACTACGAGAAGCTGCTCGACGGCCTCGCGCGCGACCTCGGCTTCTCGCTGAGCACGCCGTGGAAGAAGCTCCCGCAGAACGTGCGGGAGGCCGTGCTGCGCGGCGACAACTTCGAGGTCAAGGTGCGGTGGAAGAACCGCTACGGCCGGGAGATGTCGTACACGTCCGGCTTCGAGGGCGTCGTGCCCTACATCGAGCGTCAGTACATGCAGGCCGAGACCGACACCCAGCGCGCCCGCTGGGCCGAGTACCTGCGCGAGGTGCCGTGCCCGGTCTGCCAGGGCAAGCGGCTGAAGCCCGAGGTGCTCTCGGTGCTCGTCCACGGCGCGTCGATCGCGGACGCGTCCCTGCTCAGCCTCTCCGACGCGCGTGCGTTCATGGAGAAGCTGCACCTGACCGAGCGTGAGCAGAAGATCGGCGCGCAGGTGCTGCGCGAGATCAAGATCCGGCTCGACTTCCTCATCCAGGTCGGCCTGAGCTACCTCGACCTCGCGCGGGCGGCGGCGACGCTGTCCGGCGGCGAGGCGCAGCGCATCCGGCTCGCGACCCAGATCGGGTCGGGCCTCACCGGCGTGCTCTACGTGCTGGACGAGCCGAGCATCGGCCTCCACCAGCGCGACAACCGCCGGCTGATCGACACGCTCGTCGCGCTGCGCGACCTCGGCAACACGCTGATCGTGGTCGAGCACGACGAGGACACCATCCGCACCGCCGACTGGATCGTCGACATCGGCCCCGGCGCCGGCGTCAACGGCGGCCACGTCGTGCACTCCGGCTCCTACGACGAGCTGCTCGCCAACACCGAGTCGCTGACCGGCGACTACCTGGCCGGCCGGCGGGAGATCGTCCTCCCCGAGAAGCGCCGCAAGATCGACAAGAAGCGCGTGATCCGCGTGGTGGACGCGGAGGCCAACAACCTGAAGAAGGTGTCGGTCGACTTCCCGCTCGGCGCGTTCGTGGCGGTCACCGGCGTCTCCGGCTCGGGCAAGTCCTCGCTGGTCAACGACATCCTGTACCGCGTGCTCGCGAACAAGCTCAACGGCGCCCGCAAGCTCCCGGGCAAGCACCGCACGGTGACCGGCCTGGAGAACCTCGACAAGGTCGTGCACGTCGACCAGGCGCCGATCGGGCGCACGCCGCGCTCCAACCCGGCGACCTACACGGGCGTGTTCGACCGCATCCGCACCCTGTTCGCCGAGACGCCGGAGGCGAAGGCCCGCGGCTACCTGCCCGGCCGGTTCAGCTTCAACGTCAAGGGCGGGCGCTGCGAGGCGTGCTCCGGTGACGGCACGATCAAGATCGAGATGAACTTCCTGCCCGACGTCTACGTCGCGTGCGAGGTCTGCGGGGAGCGCGGTACAACCGCGACACCCTGACCGTGCACTACAAGGGCAAGAACATCGCCGAGGTCCTGGACATGCCGATCAGCGAGGCGGCGGAGTTCTTCCGGCCGATCTCGGCGATCCACCGTTACCTGCAGACGCTCGTGGACGTCGGCCTCGGCTACGTCCGGCTCGGCCAGAGCGCGACGACGCTGTCCGGCGGCGAGGCGCAGCGCGTGAAGCTCGCGACCGAGCTGCAGCGCCGCTCGAACGGCCGCAGCGTCTACGTGCTCGACGAGCCGACCACCGGCCTGCACTTCGAGGACGTCCGGAAGCTCCTGCTGGTGCTGAACGGCCTGCTCGACAAGGGCAACACGGTCATCGTCATCGAGCACAACCTCGACGTCATCAAGTCGGCGGACTGGATCATCGACATGGGCCCGGAGGGCGGCGCCGGCGGCGGGACGGTCATCGCGACCGGGACGCCCGAGCAGGTCGCCGAGACGCCGGGGAGCCACACGGGTTACTTCCTCAAGGAGCTCCTCCAGGGGGAGGGCGCTCTCGGCAGCGAGCGTGTTCGCGGCGCCGCGTAGGATCGCGCTGTGAGTACGGACACGGTCGGCTACCGCCCCAAGGCCGGCGAGATCCCCACGCAGCCGGGCGTCTACCGGTTCCGCGACAAGAACCGGCGGGTGCTCTACGTCGGCAAGGCGAAGAACCTCCGCGCGCGGCTGAGCAACTACTTCCAGCCGCTGCGCAGCCTCCACGAGCGCACCCGGCGCATGGTCACCACGGCGGCCAGCGTCGAGTGGACGGTGGTCGCCAGCGAGTTCGAGGCGCTCCAGCTCGAATACACCTGGATCAAGGAGTTCAACCCGCCGTTCAATGTGCAGTTCCGGGACGACAAGTCGTACCCGTACCTCGCGGTGACGCTGGGGGAGCGGATCCCGCGCGTGATGGTGACCCGCAACCGCAACCTCAAGGACGCGCGCTACTTCGGCCCCTACACGAAGGTCTGGGCGATCCGCGACACGGTCGACCTGATGCTGAAGGCGTTCCCCGTGCGCAGCTGCTCGGACGGCGTCTACCGCCGCGCCGAGCTGACGGGACGGCCCTGCCTGCTCGGCGACATCGGCAAGTGCGCCGCACCCTGCGTCGGCCGGATCAGCCCGGAGGACCACCGCGAGCTCGCCGAGGACTTCGTCTCGTTCATGGCGGGCAACGACACCAAGTACATCCGCGACCTCACCGACAAGATGAAGCAGGCCGCGAGCACCCTCGACTACGAGGCCGCCGCGCGGCACAGGGACGCCATCCAGGCGCTGGAGCAGGCGATGGGCAAGAGCGCCGTCGTGCTCCAGGAGAACGTCGACCTGGACGCCTTCGGCATCGCGCACGACGAGCTCGCCGCCGCCGTGCAGCAGTTCATCGTCCGCGGCGGCCGCATCCGCGGTGTGCGCTCCTGGGTGGTCGACAAGGAGCTCGACATCACGCTCGGCGAGCTGGTCGAGACCGTGCTGCAGAACGCCTACGAGGGCACCGACGCCCCGCCGCGCGAGATCATCGTGCCCGAGCTGCCGGAGGACGCGACCGAGCTGGAGCAGTGGCTGATGGCGCGCCGCGTGGAGGCCGACGAGGCCGGCCCGGTGCGCCGCGGCCCGAAGTCGACCGGCCGGGTCGAGCTGCGGGTCGCCCAGCGCGGCGACAAGGCCGCGCTCGCCCAGACCGCGGAGATGAACGCCAAGAACGCACTCATCCTCTACAAGACCCGGCGCAGCTCCGACTTCGTCGCCCGGTCGAAGGCGCTCAACGACATCCAGGACGCCCTCGGCATGGCGGACGCCCCGCTGCGCATGGAGTGCTTCGACGTCTCGCATCTGAGCGGCACGAACATCGTCGCCTCGATGGTGGTGTTCGAGGACGGCCTGCCACGCAAGGACCAGTACCGCCGCTTCAGCATCCCCGAGTCCACCGACGACACCGAGTCGATCTACCAGGTCATCTCGCGCCGGCTGGCGTACCTGAAGGACGGGGCGGACCAGCCGGAGGACGCCGAACAGCCGGACATCGAGCAGCGCGACAGCGACGGCGACGACCCGCGGATCGACGTGGACGCCGAGCTCGCCGAGGCCGCAGAGCGCCGCCGCCGCAAGTTCTCCTACCCGCCGAACCTCCTCATCGTGGACGGCGGCCAGCCGCAGGTCGCCGCCGCGCAGCGCGCGCTGGACGAGTCCGGCGTCACCGGCATCCAGCTCGCCGGCATCGCCAAGCGGCTGGAGGAGATCTGGCTGCCGGACTCCGACTTCCCGGTCATCCTGCCGCGCAACAGCGACGCCCTCTTCCTGGTGCAGCGCCTCCGCGACGAGGCGCACCGCTTCGCGATCACCTACCAGCGGGCACGGCGTAAGCGCGACATCTCCACCGTTCTCGGCGAGATCCCCGGCCTCGGACCGGCGCGCGTGAAGGAGCTGCTGAAGCACTTCGGCTCCGTGGCGCAGCTCCGGCAGGCGACGCCCGAGCAGATCGCGGAGGTGCGCGGGGTCGGCCCGACGATCGCGGCCGCCGTGCACGAGCGCCTCGCCGCCGGCTGAGCGCGCGCCCGCCCCGAAGGAGGGGTGCGCGCAGACGCGCACCGTTCCCGGAAACCGCCTCGGCCCGGCGGGTCAGTCGGTAGGCTGGTCGCACCCGGTCAGAGAAGGAGACAACGTGGCGAGCGACGCCGACACGAACACCGAGCAGCAGGAAGTGCTGATCGTGACCGGGATGTCGGGGGCGGGCCGGTCGACGGTCGCCAACGCCCTCGAAGACCTCGACTGGTACGTGGTCGACAACCTCCCGCCGCAGATGCTCCGGCCGCTGATCGAGCTGGCGAACCGCGCCGAGTCGGGGCTGCCGCGCATCGCCGCGGTGGTCGACGTCCGCGGGCGCAACTTCTTCGAAGACCTTCAGTCGATGATCCAGAGCCTGCGCGAGGGCACCAAGGTGCGCGTGCTGTTCCTGGAGGCCTCCGACGCCGTGCTCGTGCGCCGCTTCGAGCAGGTGCGCCGGCCGCACCCGCTGCAGGGCAACGGCACCATCCTCGACGGCATCGACGCGGAGCGCGCGCGGCTGCGGGAGATCCGCGAGGCGAGCGACATCATCGTCGACACCACGGACCTGAACATCCACCAGCTCGCCACCAACATCACCGAGACCTTCGCCGCGGAGGACACCGCCGGCGTGCAGGTGACGGTGATGAGCTTCGGCTTCAAGTACGGCCTGCCGCCGGACGCCGACCTGGTGGCCGACGCGCGGTTCCTGCCGAACCCGTTCTGGAACCCCGAGCTGCGCCCGCACACCGGGCTGGACGAGATCGTCCGCGAGTACGTCCTCCAGCAGGACGGCGCCGAGGAGTTCATCTCCGGCTACGTCGCCGCGATGCGCCCGATCTTCGCCGGCTACCAGCGGGAGAACAAGCGGCACGCGATGATCGCGATAGGCTGCACGGGAGGGAAGCACCGGTCCGTCGCGATAGCCGAAGAGCTCGCGGCCCGGTTGAGGGGCTTCCCCGGCGTCGCGGTCAACACCAAGCACCGCGACCTGGGCCGTGAATGATGCCGGCCGCCCACTTCACGGCGTGACCCGCGCCGTCTTTCACAGTTAGGAATCCGATTGGCTCTCACCGCCGACGTCAAAGACGAACTCACGAAGGTCGAAGTCAGCAAGACGACCGTCCGCGCCGCGGAGCTCGCGACCATCCTGCGGTTCTCCGGTGGACTGCACCTGATCGGCGGCCGGATCGCGGTCGAGAGCGAGCTGGACACGCCCGAGCTCGCCCGCCGTGTGCGCAAGGACCTCGCCGAGCTGTACGGCGTCCGCAGCGACGTGTCCGTGATCTCCGCCTCCGGCGTCCGCCGCGCCAGCCAGTACCTCGTGCGCGTGCTGGAGGGCGGCGAGACGCTCGCCCGCCAGACCGGCCTGCTCGACGCCCGCCGCCGCCCGATCCGCGGCCTCCCGAACCGGCTCACCACAGGTTCCCGCGACGAGCTCGCGGCCGTCTGGCGCGGCGCGTTCCTCGCGCACGGCTCGCTGACCGACCCGGGCCGTTCCGCCGCGCTGGAGGTCACCTGCCCGGGCAACGAGGCCGCGATGGCCCTCGTCGGCGCCGCCGGCCGCCTCGGCGTGTCCGCCAAAGCCCGCGAGGTGCGCGGCGTGCACCGCGTCGTCATCCGCGACGGCGAGGCGATCAGCGCGATGCTCGTCGTGATGGGCGCGGTGGACACCGTCGCCAACTGGGAGGAGCTGCGCCAGCGCCGCGAGGTGCGCGCGACCGCGAACCGCCTGGTCAACTTCGACGACGCCAACCTGCGCCGCTCCGCCCAGGCCGCCGTCGCCGCGTGCTCCCGCGTCGAGCGCGCCCTGGAGATCCTCGGCCCGGACGTCCCGGAGCACCTGCGCTACGCCGGCGAGCTGCGCCTGGCGCATCGCGACGCGAGCCTCGACGAACTCGGCCATCACGCCGACCCGCCCATGACGAAGGACGCCGTCGCCGGCCGCATCCGCCGGCTCCTGGCGATGGCCGACAAGAAGGCCTCCGAGCTGGACATCCCCGGCACCGACGCCAACCTCCCCGCCGACCTGGATGAGGTGTAGTTTCCGGATGGGCGTGCGGCCGGGAAGGAACCCCGGGCCGGCCGGGTTGCCCTCACTAGACTGAAGAAGTCGCCCGAATCGGGTCTCGAAGATGAACAACTGTGGAGATGAGTAATGGCTGACTACACGCTCGCCGAACTTCCGTACGACTACTCGGCCCTGGAGCCGAACATCAGCGGCCGGATCATGGAGCTGCACCACGACAAGCACCACAAGGCGTACGTGGACGGCGCCAACACCGCGATCGCCAAGCTGCAGGAGGCGCGCGACGCCGACGACCTGACCTACGTCAACAAGCTGCAGAAGGACCTGGCGTTCAACCTCGCCGGCCACGTCAACCACACCGTGTTCTGGAACAACCTCTCCCCGGAGGGCGGCGACAAGCCGACCGGCGAGCTGGCGGCGGCGATCGACGAGTTCTTCGGCTCGTTCGACAAGTTCCGCGCCCACTTCACCGCCTCGGCGCTCGGCATCCAGGGCTCCGGCTGGTCGATCCTCGCGTGGGACTCGCTCGGCCAGAAGCTCATCATCGAGCAGCTCTACGACCACCAGGGCAACCTCGCGGCGGCCACCATCCCGCTGCTGCTGCTCGACATGTGGGAGCACGCCTTCTACCTCGACTACGTGAATGTGAAGGCGGATTACGTCAAGGCGTTCTGGAACATCACCAACTGGGCGGACGTGTCCGACCGGTTCGTGAAGGCCCGCGAGAAGACCTCGGGTCTGCTGCTACTGTCGTAGCGGGTGGGCGTCCCGGGAGGGAGAGCCTTCCCGGGACGCCGCCGTCCGCCTGAAAACACCCACATGGCGCCGCCCGGCGCCCCCACGAAGCAACGGGAGACATCTGTGTCCGTAAAGATCGGAATCAACGGGTTCGGTCGCATTGGTCGCAACTACCTGCGCGCGGCCCTCGCCAAGGGAAGCGACCTGGAGATCGTCGCGGTGAACGACCTCACCGACAACAAGACGCTCGCCCACCTGCTCAAGTACGACTCGATCACGGGCCGCCTGGACGCCACGGTGGAGCTGGAGGGCGACAGCATCGTCGTCAACGGCAAGCCGATCAAGGTCCTGGAGGAGCGCGACCCGGCCAACCTCCCGTGGGGCGACCTGGGCGTCGACATCGTCATCGAGTCCACCGGGCGCTTCACCAAGGCCGCCGACGCCAAGAAGCACCTCGAGGCCGGCGCCAAGAAGGTCATCATCTCCGCTCCGGCCACCGACGAGGACGCCACGTTCGTCATCGGCGTGAACGAGCACCTGTACGACCCGGAGAAGCACAACATCATCTCCAACGCGTCGTGCACCACCAACTGCCTTGCGCCGCTGGCCAAGGTCTTCAACGACGAGTTCGGCATCGAGCGCGGTCTGATGACCACGGTCCACGCCTACACCGCCGACCAGAACCTGCAGGACGGCCCGCACAGCGACCTCCGCCGCGCCCGCGCCGCCGCGATCAACATCGTGCCGACCTCCACCGGCGCCGCCAAGGCGATCGGCCTGGTCCTCCCGGAGCTCAAGGGCAAGCTCGACGGCTTCGCGCTGCGCGTGCCGGTCCCCACCGGCTCGATCACCGACCTGACCGTCACCGCCTCGCGCCCGGTCACCATCGACGAGGTCAAGGCCGCGTACAAGAAGGCCGCCGAGGGCCCGCTCAAGGGCATCCTCAAGTACACCGAGGACGAGATCGTCTCCTCCGACATCGTCTCCGACCCGCACTCGTCGATCTTCGACTCGGGTCTGCTGCGCGTCCTCGGCGACCAGGTCAAGCTCTCCAGCTGGTACGACAACGAGTGGGGCTACTCCAACCGTCTGGTCGACCTGACCGAGTACGTCGCCGAGCGTCTGTAAGGGCCGGAACCGACGTGACGCTCCGCACCCTCGACTCACTCGGTTCGCTCGCGGGAAAACGCGTCGTCGTCCGCTGTGATCTGAACGTCCCCCTCCAGGACGGGAAGATCACGGACGACGGCCGCGTGCGAGCGTCGATTCCCACCCTGGACGCCCTGATCAATCAGGGCGCCAAGGTGGTCGTGATCTCCCACCTGGGCCGCCCGGAGGGCGCGCCCGACTCGAAGTACAGCCTGGCGCCGGTGGCCCAGCGGCTCTCTGAGCTGCTGGGCAAGCCGGTGACCTTCGCGCAGGACACCGTCGGCGCGGGCGCCGAGTCCGCGGTCGCCGGCCTGAAGGACGGCGATGTCGCCCTGCTGGAGAACCTCCGGTTCAACCCGGGGAGACCGCCAAGGACGAGGCGGAGCGCACGGCGTTCGCCGCCAAGCTCGCGGCGTTCGGCGACGCCTTCGTGTCGGACGGTTTCGGCGTGGTCCACCGCAAGCAGGCCAGCGTGTACGAGCTCGCGAAGGCGCTCCCGAGCGCTGCGGGCACGCTCATCGCGGCCGAGCTCGACGTGCTCGACCGGCTCACCGAGAACCCCGAGCGGCCGTACGCGGTCGTGCTCGGCGGCTCCAAGGTGTCCGACAAGCTCGGCGTGATCGGCCACCTGCTGCCGCGCGTGGACTCGCTGCTCATCGGCGGCGGCATGCTCTTCACCTTCCTCGCGGCGCTCGGCCACAAGGTGGGCTCCAGCCTGCTGGAGGCCGACCAGCTCGACACCGTGAAGGGCTACCTGGCGAAGGCCGAGGAGCTCGGCGTGCAGATCGTCCTGCCGCGCGACGTGGTCGTGGCCTCGAAGTTCGGCGCCGACGCGGAGCACGTGGTGCGCCCGATCGACGGCATCGAGGACACCGACTGGGGCGCCTCCGGGCTCGGCCTCGACATCGGCCCGGAGACGGGCGAGCTGTTCTCGGAGTACATCCGCGGCGCCCGCACGGTGTTCTGGAACGGCCCGATGGGCGTCTTCGAGCTGGCGCCGTTCGCGGCGGGCACGAAGGCCATCGCGCAGGCGCTCACCGAGGTGGACGGCCTCAGCGTGGTCGGCGGAGGAGACTCCGCGGCCGCCGTGCGCGCGCTCGGTTTCGCCGACGATCAGTTCGGTCACATTTCTACCGGTGGCGGTGCGAGCCTCGAGTTCCTCGAGGGCAAGCACCTGCCGGGTCTGGAGGTCCTGGGATGGCAGCAGTGAACGAGTCCGTGCGGCGGGTCCCGCTGATCGCGGGCAACTGGAAGATGAACCTCGACCACCTGCAGGCGATCGCGGTCGTCCAGAAGCTGGCGTGGACCCTCAAGGACGCCGGGCACGACTACTCGGCGGTCGAGGTCGCGGTCTTCCCGCCGTTCACCGACCTGCGCAGCGTGCAGACGCTCATCTCGGCCGACAAGCTGCCGATCGCGTTCGGCGGCCAGGACGTCTCCGAGCACGACTCGGGCGCCTACACCGGCGAGGTGGCGGCGTCGTTCCTCGCCGCCCTGGAGTCGCGCTATGTGATCATCGGCCACTCGGAGCGGCGCACGCTGCACAACGAGACCGACGAGCAGGTCGCGGCGAAGGTCGCGCAGGCCATCAAGAACAACATCGCGCCGATCATCTGCGTCGGCGAGACGGCGGAAGACCTGGAGACGCACGGCGCGAGCGCCGTCCCCGTCGCCCAGCTGCGTGCCGCCCTGGCGTCCGTCGACTCGGCGGCCGACTTCGTGGTCGCCTACGAGCCGGTCTGGGCCATCGGGTCCGGTCAGGCGGCGACGCCGGAGCAGGCGGAGCAGGTGGCCGCGGCGCTGCGCGCGGTCATCGTCGAGAAGCTCGGCGAGGAGGTCGCGGCCAAGACGCGCATCCTCTACGGCGGCTCGGTGAAGTCGGGCAACATCGCCGGCTTCATGCGCGAGCCGAACGTCGACGGCGCGCTCGTCGGCGGCGCGAGCCTCGACGTGGCCGAGTTCTCGGCCATCATCCGCTACCAGAAGCACGTCGGACTCTGACGGCGCGCGGCGGCTCCCCGAACGTCGGGTGAGCCGCCGCGCCCTTCGGCGGTTATACTGGCTGTTGGTTTTGTCGGGCGCGAGCCCGGTCGCATCGAAAGGTCAAGCGTGCAGATTCTCACGGTCATCCTCCAGGTCTTGCTGGGGATCACCAGCCTCCTGCTGACCCTCCTCATCCTGTTGCACAAGGGACGCGGCGGCGGCCTCTCCGACATGTTCGGCGGCGGCGTCACCTCCAACCTGGGCGCGTCGGGCGTCGCAGAGCGGAACCTCAACAGGATCACCGTCATTCTCGGGCTCATCTGGATCACCTGCATCGTCGTCCTCGGGCTCATCACCAAGTTCAGCGCCTAACGGCGCGCCTTCACCAGAGGAGAAGCATGGCATCCGGAGGAAGCGCCATCCGTGGCTCGCGCGTCGGCGCGGGCCCGATGGGCGAGCAGGACCGCGGTTTCCACGCCGAGCGCGTGGCCATCTCGTACTGGGACGCCCTCGGCAACGAGACCGTCCGTTATTTCGCGGCGAACCTGCCCGACGAGGAGATCCCCGATGTGATCGACTCGCCGTCCACCGGCCTCCCGGCCGGTCGCGACAAGGAGAACCCGCCGTCGGTCGCGAAGACCGAGCCCTACAAGACGCACCTGGCCTACGTGAAGGAGCGCCGCTCGGAGGAGGAGGCGGAGCAGCTGCTCGAAGACGCCCTCAACCAGCTCCGCGCCCGCCGCGGCAAGCCCACCAGCAACTAGAGCCAAACGAAAGAAGCCCCGCCGGTCTCAGACCGGCGGGGCTTCTTCCTGTCTGCGTTTTCAGCAGCTGGGGGCTCAGTAGCTCGGGGCGATGAGGTTCTCCGGCACGTTGACCGAAGCGTCCTTGTCCACGAAGAACACGGTGCGCTTGCGGCCCTTGGCGCCGGCGACCGGCACCTCGGTGTAGCTCGCGCCCGCGAGGGCGAGGCCGAGGGCGCTCGCCTTGTCGCTGCCCGACAGCACCAGCCAGATCCGGTCGGAGGCGTTGAGCACCGGCCGGGTGAGGCTGAGCCGCAGCGGCGGCGGCTTCGGCGACTCGCGCTCCACGATCACGGTGGCCTCCGTCTCGCGGATGCCGGCGCGGTCGGGGAACAGCGACGCGATGTGGCCGTCCGGCCCGACGCCGAGGAAGGTGATGTCGAACTTCGGGAAGGTCGCGCCCTCCGGGGCGAACGCCTCGAGCTCGGCGGCGTAGACGCGCGCAGCCTCCTCGATGTCCGGGATCTCGTCCGAGGCCGGGAACGGGTGGATGTTCTCCGGAGGGACCGGGAGGTGGTCGAGGAGCGCCTCGCGCGCCTGACGCTCGTTGCGCTCCTCGCTCGACTTCTCGACGAACCGCTCGTCACCCCACCAGAAGTGCACCTTCGACCAGTCGATGGTGTCGCGCGCGGGGGAGCCGTTGACGGCCTCCAGTACGGCGATGCCCATCGTTCCGCCCGTCAGCGCGACGTTCGCCGCGCCCAGGTCGTCGAGGATGTCGATCGTCTTGGTGAGGAAGCGCGCGGCCACCGACGCGGCGAGTGCTTCCTTGTCGGGGTGGACGAGCACCCGCCGTTCGTTCGTCATGCTGTCGCGCCCGCTCCTTCGTCGGAGGCCTCGAGCAGCCCGAGACCCTTCGTGATGACCTCACCGTACAGGTCGTCGGGGTCCAGCCTACGCAGTTCCTCGGCGAGACAGTCCCGGAGGCTGCGGCGCGGCAGCGACAGGTCGTGCGTCGGCTGGCCGGGCTGGGACAGCCGTGCGATGTTCGGGACTTCGCGCTCCAGCTCGATGGTGCCGGTCGCGCGCTCCATCTTCACGCCGTGGATGCCGCCGGAGCCGATCGCGCGCGATGCGAGGTCGTACTTCACGGGCACCTGGAGCTGCAGGCGCAGCCAGGCGGCGAGCAGGAGCGTGGAGGGCGAGTCGGCCGCGCCAGCGACATCCACCGCCGTGATCGGCTCGTACGGCGGCTGGTCGAGCACCGCGGCGAGCTGCGCCCGCCACAGGGTGAGCCGCGTCCAGGCGAAGTCCGTGTCGCCCGGGGCGTACGTCTCTGCCAGGTGGAACAGCGCCTCCTGCGGGTTCGGCTGGGCCGACGCGTCGGTGATCCGGATCGTGGCGATCCGGCCGAGCGGGGAGGTCGACGCCTTCGCGGGCGCGATCCCCGGCCACCAGACGACGACGGGGGCGTCGGGGAGCAGGAGGCCGGTGACCAGCCCCTCCTCGTCGCTCGCGGTCTCGCCGTAGGCGCGGAGCACGATGACCTCGCTGGCGCCCGCATCGCCGCCGACGCGGATCTGGGCGTCGAGGCGCCCGGAGTCCGTGTGGCTGCGCTCCTCCTCGGTCGAGACCACGATGACGCGCATCGGGTGCTCGCGGGAGGCGTCGTTGGCGGCCTCGATGGCCTCCTCCTCCTGGCCGAGGTGGGTCGCGATGATGAGCGTCAGCACGCGGCCGAGGGCGACGGCGCCGCCCTCCTCGCGGATCTTGACGAGCGCCTTCGAGATGTTGCTCGTCGTGGTGTCGGGCAGATCGACGATCATGGACGCCTCCAGACGCGGCCGTCGCGGGCGAGGAGCTCGTCGGCGGAAGTCGGGCCCCAGGTTCCGGGGCGGTACTGCTCGGGCTGGCCCTGCGTGGCCCAGAACTCCTCGATCGGGTCGAGGATCTTCCAGGACAGCTCGACCTCCTCGTGCCGCGGGAACAGCGGCGGGTCGCCCAGCAGGACGTCGAGGATGAGCCGCTCGTAGGCCTCCGGGCTCGCCTCGGTGAAGGCGTGGCCGTAGCCGAAGTCCATGCTCACGTCGCGCACCTGCATGCCGGCGCCGGGGACCTTCGAGCCGAAGCGGATGGTCACGCCCTCGTCGGGCTGCACGCGGATGACGAGCGCGTTCTGGCCGAGCGCGCTGGTCTGCGACTCCGCGAAGAGCTGCTGCGGCGCGCGCTTGAAGACCACCGCGATCTCGGTGACCCGGCGGCCCAGGCGCTTGCCCGCGCGCAGGTAGAACGGGACGCCGGCCCAGCGGCGGGTGCCGATGTCGAGCTTGATGGCCGCGTAGGTCTCCGTGGTGGACTCGGGGTTCATCCCGTCCTCCTCCAGGAACCCGACGACCTTCTCGCCGCCCTGCCAGCCGCTGCCGTACTGACCGCGGGCGGTCGACTTCGCCAGGTCCTCCGGCAGCCGCACGGCCGCGAGCACCTTCTCCTTCTCGGCGCGCAGGTCCGCGGCGTCGAACGAGATGGGCTCCTCCATCGCCGTGAGGGCGAGGAGCTGCAGCAGGTGGTTCTGGATGACGTCGCGCGCCGCGCCGATGCCGTCGTAGTAGCCGGCCCGGCCGCCCACGCCGATGTCCTCGGCCATCGTGATCTGCACGTGGTCGACGTAGTTGGCGTTCCAGATCGGCTCGTACAGCTCGTTCGCGAAGCGCAGCGCCAGGATGTTCTGGACCGTCTCCTTGCCGAGGTAGTGGTCGATGCGGAAGACCGAGTCGGGCGGGAAGACCGACTCGACCACGTGGTTGAGCTCGCGCGCGGTCTTCAGGTCGCTGCCGAAGGGCTTCTCGATGACGACGCGGCGCCAGCCGGTGCCGGACTGGTCGGCCAGCCCCGACTTCTTGAGCTGCTCGGTGACGAGCGGGAACGCCTTCGGCGGGATGGACAGGTAGAACGCGTGGTTGCCCATCGTGCCGCGCTCGACGTCCAGCTTCTCGACGGTCTCCTTGAGCCGCTGGAACGCCGCGGCGTCGTCGAACTCGCCCGAGACGAAGCGGACGCCCTGGGCGAGTTGCTTCCAGACGTCGTCGTCGAACGGGGTGCGCGCGTACTGCTTGACCGCGTCGTAGACGACCTTCTCGAAGTCCTGGTCCTCCCAGTCGCGCCGGGCGAACCCGACGAGCGAGAAGCCGGGAGGCAGGAGGCCGCGGTTCGCCAGGTCGTAGACCGCCGGCATCAGCTTCTTGCGCGACAGGTCACCCGTCACGCCGAAGATGATGAGGCTGCTCGGCCCCGCGATGCGGTTGAGGCGACGATCGGAGGGCAACCGCAGGGGGTTGAACTCCGGGGTGATCTCCACCGGTGACATCTGGCTCCTCTAGTTGACGGCCTCGAACAGCGCGACCACATCGGCCTCGGGGTTCGAGAGGGTCAGGGTCAGCACCGGGCGGCCGTGCTCGCCGAGCACGCTCGCGTCGCCGGCGGCCTGGGCCTGGATGAGCTGGCCGAACGTGAACGGACGGCCGGGGATCTCGAGGTCCTCCGGGGCCACCGCGGTGATCTGCAGGAACACGCCGACGGCGGGGCCGCCCTTGTGGAACTGACCGGTCGAGTGCAGGAAGCGCGGACCCCAGCCGAAGGTGACGGGGCGGCCGGCCTTGGCGGCGAGCAGGTCGCGGATGCCCGCGAGCTGCGGCAGCGCCAGGCGGTCGACGTAGGCCTGGACCGAGACGTAGCCGTCCGGTCCGAGCTGCGCGAGGAGGGCGTCCACGGCTCCGTCGAGCGTCGAGGCGTCGCCGAGGAACGACCCGGTGGTGCGCACCTCGACCCCGCCCGCGGTGAAGGCGGGCGCGACGGGCTCCGGACGGTTCTCCAGCAGCGCACGGGCGGCGACCTTGGCGGCCTCCACGTCGGGCTGGTCGAACGGGTTGATCCCGAGCAGGCGACCGGCCACCGCGGTGGCGTACTCCCAGACGATGAGCTGCGCGCCGAGGCTGCCGGAGACGAGGATCTCGCCCTCGTGCCGGTCGGCGGGGAACAGGTGACGGGCCTCCGCGTTGGCGACGAGCCGGACGACCTGCAGGTCCGCCGGCTTCGACGTGAGCTCGGGGGCGAGCGTGTCGAGCACGACGGGGAGCAGGCCGGTGCCCTCCTTGCCGGTGGACTCCGCGATGAGCTGCTCGGCCCAGTCGGCGAACCCGACGATGTGGGTGCCGTCCGAGACGATGCCCAGCTTGTCCTTGAGCGGGTTGGTGCCGGCGATGGCCGCCCCGAGCACGAGGCCCGGGTTGGCGTCGTTGTCGACGGCGAGCTCGATGAGCGTCGCCTCCGCCTCGTCCAGCAGCTCCGAGATGTCCACGCCGGCGAGGCCGGACGGGACCAGCCCGAACGCGGTCAGCGCTGAGTAGCGGCCGCCCACGTTGGGGTCGGCGTTGAAGACGCGGTAGCCCGCCTCGCGCGCCGACTGGTCGAGCGGGGAGCCCGGGTCGGTGACGACGACGATGCGCTCCGTCGGGTCGATCCCGGCGTCGCGGAACCACTTCTCGTAGACGCGCTTCTGGCTGTCGGTCTCCAGGGTCGAGCCCGACTTGGAGGAGATGACGACGGCGGTCGCCTGCAGGCGGTCGCGCAGGGCCGAGAGCACCTGACCGGGGTCGGTCGAGTCGAGGACCGTGAGCTCGGCCTCCGCGGTGCGGGTGATGACCTCGGGCGCGAGCGAGGAGCCGCCCATGCCCCCGAGGACGATGTGGTTGACGCCCTTGGCGTGCAGCTGCTCGCGCAGCGCGACGATCTCGGCGACCAGCGGCCGGGAGATCGCGACGGCCTCGGTCCAGCCGAGGCGCTTGGCGGCCTCCGGCTCGGCGGCGGGGCCCCAGAGGGCCGGGTCCTGCGCGGTGATGCCGGAGGCGACCCGGTCGGCGACGAGCTGCGGCACGACCGACGCGACGGCCTGAGCCGCCGCGCCGGTCACGTGGATGCGGAAGGTCACTTGGCGGCCTCCAGAGCGTTGCTGACGGTCTCGACGAGCTCGCCCCACGAGACGTTGAACTTGTCGACGCCCTCGCCCTCCAGCGTGGCGGTCACGTCGTCGTACGAGATGCCGAGGCCGGCCAGCGCGTCGAGGACGGCCTTCGCGTCGGCGTAGTTGCCGGTGACGGTGTCGCCGGCGATCTGGCCGTGGTCGAAGGTCGCCTCCAGCGTCTTCTCGGGCATGGTGTTGACCGTGTTCGGCGCGACCAGCTCGGTGACGTAGAGGGTGTCGGGCAGGCTCGGGTCCTTCACACCGGTGGAGGCCCAGAGCGGACGCTGCTCGTTGGCGCCCGCGGCCACGAGGGCCTTGGCACGGTCGGTGGCGAACTCCTGCTCGTACAGCTCGTAGGCGAGGCGGGCGTTCGCGACGCCGGCCTTGCTCTTGAGCGCGTGGGCCTCATCCGTGTCGATCGCCGTCAGGCGCTTGTCGACCTCGGTGTCCACGCGGGACACGAAGAACGACGCGACCGACTGGATGCCGGAGAGGTCGATGCCCGCGGCCTTGGCCTTCTCCAGGCCGGTCAGGTAGGCGTCGATCACCTGGCGGTAGCGCTCGAGGCTGAAGATCAGCGTGACGTTGACGCTGATGCCGGCCGCGATGGTCTCGGTGATGGCCTCCAGGCCCTCGACCGTCGCCGGGATCTTGATGAGCACGTTGGGCTTGTTCACCTTGGCGGCGAGCTTCTTGGCCGCCTCGATGGTGCCGTGCGCGTCGTGCGCCAGGCCGGGCTCCACCTCGATGGAGACGCGGCCGTCGACGCCGTTGCTGGCCTCGAACACGTCGTGGAAGATGTCGCTGGCGTCGGCGACGTCATCGGTCGTGATCTCGAAGATCGCGTCCTCGACGCTCGTGCCGGCGGCGGCGAGCTCCTTCACCTGGGCGTCGTACGCCTCGCCCTTGGAGAGGGCCGCGGCGAAGATCGTCGGGTTGGTCGTCACGCCGACGACGTTGCGCTCGGCGATCAGCTTCTGGAGGCCGCCGGTGGCGATCCGCTCGCGGGACAGGTCGTCCAGCCAGATGCTGACGCCCGCGGCGGAAAGCTCGGCCGTGGGGGAGGAGGTGGTGGAAGTGGTGTCGGTCATCGTGGTTTCTTCTTCTCTTCTTCCGTGCCCGCGCTCAGAGCGACGCGAGCGATTCCTTGGCTGCGGCGACGGCGTGCTCGGTGGTCATGCCGAACTCGCGGAACAGCGTCTTGTAGTCGGCCGAGGCGCCGAAGTGCTCGATCGAGACACTACGGCCGTGGTCGCCGACGATCTTGTCCCAGGCGAGCGCCAGGCCGGCCTCGATGGAGACGCGGGCCTTGAGGTCCTTCGGCAGCACCTTCTCCTGGTAGGCGGCGTCCTGCTCGTGGAACCACTCGAGGCAGGGGGCCGAGACGACGCGGGCGTTGATGCCCTCGCCGCGCAGGACCTCACGGGCCTCCAGGGCGATCTGCACCTCGGAGCCGGTGGCGATGAACAGCACGTCGGGGGTGCCGCCCGGAGCCTCGGCCAGGATGTACGCGCCCTTGGCGACGTTGGACGCCGAGGCGAGCGTGTCGCCCGTGGCCTCACCGTCGCCGCGCTCGAACACCGGGATGTTCTGGCGGGTCAGCGCGATGCCGGCGGGGCCGCCGCGGCGCTCCAGGATGGTCTTCCACGCGTATGCGACCTCGTTGGCGTCGCCCGGGCGGACGACGTCGAGGTGCGGGATGGCGCGGAGGGTCGAGAGCTGCTCGATCGGCTGGTGCGTCGGGCCGTCCTCGCCGAGGGCGACGGAGTCGTGCGTCCAGACGAAGATCGACGGCACCTGCATCAGCGCGGCCAGGCGGATCGCCGGGCGCTGGTAGTCGCTGAAGATCAGGAACGTGCCGCCGAACGGCCGCGTCGGTCCGTGCAGCACGATGCCGTTGAGGATCGCGGCCATCGCGTGCTCGCGGATGCCGAAGTGCAGCACGCGGCCGTACGGGTTGCCGGTCCACTCGTGCGTGGAGTGGACGGTGGGCACGAACGACGCGGCGCCCTCGATGGTGGTGTTGTTCGACTCGGCGAGGTCGGCCGAGCCGCCCCACAGCTCGGGCATGACCCCGGCGATGGCGTTGATGACCTTGCCGCTGGCGGCGCGGGTCGAGACGTCCTTGCCGGCCTCGAACACCGGGAGGGCCTCCTCGAAGCCCGCGGGCACGTCGCCGGAGAGCAGGCGGTCGAGGAGCTCCTTGCGCTCCGGGTTGGCGGCGGCCCAGGCGTCGAAGCCCTTCTGCCACTCGGCGTGCTCCTCGGCGCCGCGCTCGACGGCCTTGCGGGTGTGGTCGATGACGTCCTCGGCGACCTCGAAGGTCTGGTCGGGGTCGAAGCCGAGCACCTCCTTGACCGCGCGCAGCTCGTCGGCGCCCAGGGCGGAGCCGTGGATCTTGCCGGTGTTCTGCTTCTTCGGGGCCGGCCAGCCGATGATCGTCTTGAGGACGATCAGGGACGGCTTGTCGGTGACCTCCTGCGCGTTCACGATGGCCTGGTGCAGCTCCTGCACGTCCTCCTCGTAGACGCCGGTCTTCTTCCAGTCGACCACCTGGACGTGCCAGTGGTAGGCCTCGTAGCGCGCCTTGACGTCCTCGGTGAAGGCGATGTTGGTGTCGTCCTCGATCGAGATCTGGTTGGCGTCGTAGATGGCGATCAGGTTGCCGAGCTGCTGGTGGCCGGCGAGGCTGGACGCCTCGGAGCTGATGCCCTCCTCCAGGTCGCCGTCGCTCGCGATCACGTAGACGAAGTGGTCGAACGGGCTGGTGCCCTGCTCGGCCTCCGGGTCGAACAGGCCGCGCTCGAAGCGCTGCGCGTAGGCGAAGCCGACCGAGGAGGAGATGCCCTGGCCGAGCGGCCCGGTGGTGATCTCGACGCCCTTGGTGTGGCGGTACTCGGGGTGGCCGGGGGTGAGCGAGCCCCAGGTGCGGAGCGCCTTGAGGTCGTCGAGCTCGAGGCCGTAGCCGCCGAGGTAGAGCTGGATGTACTGGGTGAGCGAGCTGTGGCCTGCGGACAGGATGAAGCGGTCGCGGCCGAGCCAGTGCTCGTCGTGAGGATCGCGGCGCATGACCTTCTGGAAGAGCAGGTACGCGGCGGGGGCGAGGCTCATCGCGGTGCCGGGATGCCCGTTGCCCACCTTCTCCACCGCGTCGGCCGCGAGGACGCGGACCGTGTCTACTGCCTTGTTGTCAATGGGATCCCACTGCAGAGCTGCCACGTGAAAACTGACCCTTCCTAGAGGTGGTGGGGTCGTCGTGTAACCCGCACCGGTTGAGGTAGTGCGCGCCGTGGACGTCATCGGCGCCGGTCACGTCTTCCGTCGCAGTCCTACAAACAGGCTTCGAGGGAAAGGGGTTCCGGCTGGCGAGCATCTCCAAGTATAGGTAACACGCACGAAACCTGGGGTGTTCCCGGAGCTCCGTGCGCTACCACGCGGCGGCCCGCCGCGGAAGACTGCGGAAGTGCACCGGTGTCGTAGACTGGTCGTGGTCTGTAACAATCCGCACAGTCGCCGGGACACCTCGTGAGACCGGCGTCCCGCGGCCGCACGATCCCAGTAATACCGAGGAGCAATGGACGTCGCTGTAGAGAGCCGTGTCGAACCGGCGGCCCGCATCGGTGTCGCGCGCAAGGCCAAGGCGTACCTCGCCCTCACCAAGCCGCGCGTGGTCGAGCTGCTGCTGGTCACGACCGTTCCCACGATGATCCTCGCCGCGCACGGCATCCCGAACCTCTGGCTCGTGCTGGCCACCGTCGTCGGCGGCTACATGTCGGCGGGGTCGGCCGGCGCGTTCAACTGCTACATCGACCGCGACATCGACCGCGTGATGCGCCGCACCAAGCGCCGGCCGCTGGTCACCGGCGAGCTGAGCGATCGCGAGGCCCTCGTGTTCGCCTGGGTCCTCGGCATCGCCTCCGTGCTGGTGCTCGGCTTCTTCACGAACTGGCTGGCGGCGGCGCTGTCGGTCGGCGCGATCCTGCTCTACGTCGTCTTCTACACGCTCATCCTCAAGCGCCGCACCGCCCAGAACATCGTCTGGGGCGGCGTCGCCGGCTGCATGCCCGTGCTCATCGGCTGGGCCGCGGTCACCGGCTCGCTCGCGTGGGCGCCGGTCATCCTGTTCGGCATCATCTTCCTCTGGACGCCGCCGCACTACTGGCCGCTGTCGATGAAGTACCGCGAGGACTACAAGGAGGCCGGCGTGCCGATGCTCGCCGTCGTCCGCGGCCGCACCGTCGTGGGCCTCCAGGTCATCCTGTACGCGTGGGCGATGGTCGCCTGCTCGCTGCTGCTGATCCCGGTCGCGCAGATGGGGCTGGTCTACACCGTCGTCGCCCTGGGCGCGGGCGGCTGGTTCCTCTACGAGTCGCACCGGCTCTACAACCTGGCGATCCGCCACGAGCACGTCTCGCCGATGCGCGTGTTCCACGGCTCCATCGCCTACCTCACGCTCATCTTCCTCGCCGTCGCGATCGACCCGCTGCTCTGGTTCTGACCCTCTGGCGATTCGTGCCGAATGGCGCGAATCGGCGCCACTTTCACGCCATTCGTGACGAATGTGGGCGGCGCTGCTAGCGTTCTGAGCGTGCAGGCGCTGAGGACGGCGCGGCTCGTTCTGGACGCGCCGCGGGAGAGCGACATCCCCGCCGTGCTGGAGGCGTGCCGCGATCCGGAGCTGCTGCGCTGGGTGCCGCTGCCGGAGCCGTACACCATCGAGAACGCCGAGTTCTTCGTGCGCTCCTACTGCCCGCACGGGCTGGCCAGCGGCCGGTTCACGGTGTGGGCGATCCGGGAGGGCGCGGCCGCCCCGCTCGTCGGCGCCGTGGAGGTGCGCAGGGACGAGGCGGCGGGATCGGCCTCCCTCGGCTGCTGGCTGACGCCGTCCGCGCGGCGCAGGGGAGTGATGACCGAGGCGCTGACGGCTGTCTGCGACTACGCGCTGTCGCCGGACGGGTTCGGCCTGGACCGGCTGCGCTGGGAGTACCTGCCGGGCAACGAGGCCAGCAGGAGGCTGGCCGACGCGGTCGGCTTCGACTTCTCCGGCGCGCGGCCGGGCACCGTGGACTTCCGTGGCGAGCAGCGCGCGGCGCTGACCGGCGTGCTACGCCGCGACGACGTCCGCCGCTGAGCCGGCCTCGACCGGCTCGGGCCGCCGGGCCGCCGTGAGCGACATGACCACCGCGGTCATCACCGCGGCGAGCGTGGCGGCCAGGGTCATGTGGATGCCGACGAGGATCCCGGGCAGGCCGGTGTTGGACTGGATCAGCCCCACGGCGATCTGCAGGAGCTCCACGCCGAGCAGCAGGAGCGTCAGGCGGTGCACGGGCGTCGCGGTGATCCGCCAGGCGCCGACCACCAGGACGAGCGTCAGGGCGAAGGTCGCGTACGCCGGGAACGCGTGGACGTGCTCGATGAGCTCCGGGTTCAGGCCGGTGCGCGGGGTCTTGGGGTCGCCCGCGTGCGGGCCGGTGCCGGTCGTGACGATCCCGAGGACGATCGTGATGCCGACGACCACGCTCGTGACGTACGCGGTGACCGCGTACCAGCCGGGAACGGCGCGGACGCGCGGGCCGGGCACCGCGTACACCCGGACCAGGAACACCGTCGTGAGGGCGACCAGCACGATGGAGGTGATGAAGTGAAGGCCGACCACCCACCAGGTGAGCTTGATGAGGACCGTGATCCCGCCGAGGACGGCCTGGAACGGCACGCCGAGGCCCGCGGCGAAGGCGAGCCAGAACAGGTCGCGCCGCGTGCGGAGGAGCTTGACCACCATCAGGAACGCGAGGATAGCGAGGATCGCGAGCACGCCGCCGAGCATCCGGTTGCCGAACTCGATCACGCCGTGGATGCCCATCTCCGGCGTGTTCACGATCGAGTCCGCCGTGCACTTGGGCCAGGTCGGGCAGCCGAGCCCGCTGCCCGTGAGCCGCACCGCGCCGCCCGTGGTGACCAGCAGGACCTGAGCCGCGAGGTACAGCCAGGCGACGACCCTGGTGCGCCGATCGACACGGTCAGGCAGCCACGCGATGATGCGCTTCATAGTTCCTGGGTTCCTCAGATCTGTTCGATACTCGGCCAACGTGCAGGCGCGTCTCTACTATTACCGCTCCGCACCTGTAGAATTGGTGGGTTCGAGAAACGCGCGTGAAAGTGCGCGTGCCCGCAAGCGTTTCCTCGCCTGCGGCCGGGGCACTGCCGCCCCTGTCCTCGATCAGTCTAGGTACGTGCTGCGCTGGTCGCAGTACAGCCACCCGCACAATCAGGACGCTCTCGGCGCAGGGCAGACGCGCGCCGCGAGGGGAATGAGCCGGACTGATATCCGGTTGAGAGTGGAAGGAAACAGAGGTAGATATGTCAGACATCCTGATCGACCGACCGGAACTCGCGAGCCTCGGGCAGTACGAGTTCGGCTGGGCGGACTCCGATGCGGCGGGAGCTTCCGCGCGTCGCGGGCTCGGACCGGAGGTGGTCAAGGACATCTCCGCTCTCAAGAACGAGCCGGAGTGGATGCTGCAGCGCCGCCTCAAGGCCCTCCAGCTCTTCGAGCGCAAGCCGATGCCCACGTGGGGCGCCGATCTCTCCGAGATCGACTTCGACAACATCAAGTACTTCGTGCGCTCCACCGAGAAGCAGGCCCAGAGCTGGGAGGACCTGCCGGAGGACATCCGCAACACCTACGAGAAGCTGGGCATCCCGGAGGCCGAGCGCCAGCGGCTCGTCGCCGGCGTCGCCGCCCAGTACGAGTCCGAGGTCGTCTACCACCAGATCCGCGAGGACCTGGAGGAGCAGGGCGTCATCTTCCTCGACACCGACACCGCGCTGCGCGAGCACCCGGAGATCTTCCAGGAGTACTTCGGCACCGTCATCCCGGCCGGCGACAACAAGTTCGCCGCGCTCAACACGGCCGTCTGGTCCGGCGGCTCGTTCGTGTACGTGCCCAAGGGCGTCCACGTCGAGATCCCGCTGCAGGCCTACTTCCGGATCAACACCGAGAACATGGGCCAGTTCGAGCGCACGCTGATCATCGCCGACGAGGGCAGCTACGTCCACTACATCGAGGGCTGCACGGCCCCGATCTACAAGTCCGACTCGCTGCACTCCGCGGTCGTCGAGATCATCGTCAAGAAGAACGCCCGCGTGCGCTACACGACGATCCAGAACTGGTCGAACAACGTCTACAACCTCGTCACCAAGCGCGCCACGGCCGCCGAGGGCGCGACGATGGAGTGGATCGACGGCAACATCGGCTCCAAGGTGACGATGAAGTACCCGTCGATCTACCTGATGGGCGAGCACGCCAAGGGCGAGACGCTCTCCGTCGCCTTCGCGGGCCCGGGCCAGCACCAGGACGCCGGCGCGAAGATGATCCACATGGCGCCGTACACGCAGTCCTCGATCGTCTCCAAGTCGATCGCCCGCGGTGGAGGCCGCGCCGGCTATCGCGGCGAGGTGCGGGTGGACGCGAACGCGCACCACGCGGCCAACACCGTGCGCTGCGACGCGCTGCTGGTCGACACCATCTCGCGCTCCGACACCTACCCGGCGATCGACATCCGGGTGGACGACGTGCAGCTCGGCCACGAGGCCACGGTCTCGCGGGTGAGCGAGGAGCAGCTGTTCTACCTGATGTCCCGGGGGCTCCCGGAGGATGAGGCCATGGCGATGATCGTCCGCGGCTTCATCGAGCCGATCGCTCGCGAGCTCCCGATGGAATACGCACTCGAACTCAACAAGCTCATCGAGATGGGCATGGAAGGCTCTGTCGGCTGATATGACGACCCCCAGTACCCCGACGCAGACCCAGGACACCCCAGCGCCGGCGCCGCGGCACCTGCGCGCCCCCGTGCCGGTCCAGACCCGCTCCGAGCGGTTCACCTCCACCCAGGTCGCCGACTTCCCGGACGTGACCGGCCGCGAGGTCATGTGGAAGCACACCCCGGTCGCCCGCCTCGCCGAGCTCATCTCGGGCGAGCTGGACGGCGCGCCGTACGTCTTCGACCTGACGCCGGCGCCCGGCGTGACCGCCGAGTGGGTCGCCCGCGACGACGCCCGGGTGGGCGCCGCCGGCATCCCGGAGGACCGCGCCTCGGCGAACGCCTGGACGAACTTCGAGCAGGCGCTGCTCGTCTCGATCACGGGCGACGACGTCAAGGAAGCCACGCTCACGCGCGCCGCGCTCGGCGGCGCCGCCCGTGCCGCGCACACCGTCGTGGAGGTCGCCCCCGGCGCCCACGCCACGCTCATCCTGCAGAACAGCGGCGCCGCGCACCTGGCCGAGAACGTCGAGTTCCTGCTCGGCGCCGAAGCGAACCTCACGGTCGTCTCGGTGCAGGAGTGGGACGATGACGCGCTGCACGTCGCGGCGCACTTCGCCGAGCTCGCCGAGGGCGCCCGTCTCAAGCACGTCGCCGTCACGCTCGGCGGCGGCGTCGTCCGGCTCAACCCGTCGGCGCACCTCGTCGGCGCGCGGTCGGAGGCGACCCTCCTCGGCGCCTACTTCGCCGACGCCTCCCAGCACCTCGAGCAGCAGGTCTTCGTGCACCACGACGGCCCGGAGACCCGCAGCCGCGTGACGTACAAGGGCGCGCTGCAGGGCGAGGGCGCGCGCACGGTGTGGATCGGCGACGTGCTGATCGGCCCGAAGGCCGTCGGCACCGACACCTACGAGCAGAACCGCAACCTCGTGCTCACCGACGGCGCCCGCGCCGACTCGGTGCCCAACCTGGAGATCGAGACCGGCGACATCGTCGGCGCCGGCCACGCCAGCGCCACCGGACGCTTCGACGACGAGCAGCTCTTCTACCTGCAGTCGCGCGGCATCACCGAGGAGGAGGCGCGCCGCCTCGTCGTGCGCGGCTTCCTGTTCGAGATCGTCCAGCAGATCGGTTCGCCCGCGCTGCAGGAGCACCTCCAGACGGCCATCGAGGCCGAGCTCACGGTGTCCGTCACGGCGGCGAGCTGATGGCGGGCACCCGCGTCGCCTCGGCGGCCGAGCTGGTCGAGAACCAGGCCACCCGCGTGGTGGTCGACGGCGTCCCGATCGCGGTCGTCAAGGACTCGAACGGCGACATCCACGCCATCGGCGACACCTGCACGCACGGCGAGATCTCCCTCGCCGAAGGCTTCATCGAGGGTGAGACGCTGGAGTGCTGGGCGCACGGCTCCCAGTTCTCGCTCATCACCGGCAAGCCGCTCAACCTCCCGGCCTACGAGCCGGTCCCCGTCTTCCAGGTCGAGGTCATCGACGGAGACGTCTACATCGACCCGACCGTCACGAAAGAGATCCAGTAAGCACATGTCAGTCCTCGAGATCCGCGACCTGCACGTCACCGTCGAGACGGACCAGGGCACCAAGCCCATCCTCAACGGCGTCGACCTGACCATCCGCGAGGGTGAGATCCACGCCATCATGGGCCCGAACGGCTCGGGCAAGTCCACCCTCGCCTACACGATCGCCGGCCACCCGAAGTACACGGTCACCCGCGGCACCATCACGCTCGACGGCGAGGACGTCCTCGCGATGACCGTCGACGCCCGTGCCCGAGCCGGCCTGTTCCTCGCCATGCAGTACCCGGTCGAGATCCCCGGTGTGACCAACACCAACTTCCTCCGCACCGCCAAGACCGCGATCGACGGCCAGGCGCCCGCCATCCGCACCTGGGTGAAGGACGTCCGCGAGACGATGGGGCAGCTCCGCATGGACTCCTCGTTCGCCGAGCGCAACGTCAACGAGGGCTTCTCGGGCGGCGAGAAGAAGCGCAACGAGATCCTGCAGCTCGAGCTCCTCAAGCCGAAGTTCGCGGTGCTGGACGAGACCGACTCGGGCCTCGACGTCGACGCGCTCAAGGTCGTGTCGGAGGGCGTCAACCGAGCCAAGGCCAACACCGGTCTCGGCATCATGCTGATCACGCACTACACGCGCATCCTCCGCTACATCAAGCCGGACTTCGTGCACGTCTTCGTCGCCGGCCGGGTGGCCGAGGAGGGCGGCCCCGAGCTCGCCGAGCGCCTGGAGGAGGAGGGCTACGACCGCTTCGTCGACGCCCCCGAGCCCGCCAAGGCCGACGCCGTCGACCTGGCCGAAGCGTAGAATCCCGATATGCCCGCCACGCTGAGCCCCGCGCTCTTCGACCAGGTCGAAGAGGCGCTCAAGAACGTCATGGACCCCGAGCTCGGGATCAATGTCGTCGACCTGGGCCTCATCTACGACCTTGCCTGGGATGAGGAGAACAACGCCCTCATCATCTCGATGACGCTCACGAGCGCCGGCTGCCCGCTGACCGACGTGCTCGAGGAGCAGACCGCCGAGAGCCTCGACGGCATCGTGGAGGCGTTCCGCATCAACTGGGTGTGGATGCCGCCGTGGGGTCCCGAGCGGATCACCGACGACGGCCGCGACATGATGCGCGCCCTCGGCTTCGCCATCTAGCGCCACCCCTCCATCCGTTCCGGAGTTGTGTACGTCACGCCTCGGCGTGTCGCGTGCACAACTCCGGAACGGATCGCTGTTTACCGAACGATAGGAATACTGCTGTGCTTGCGGTGCATGGACTCGAGCTCCGCGTGGGAGCGCGCCTGCTGATGGAGGACGTCAGCTTCCGCGTGGCCGACGGCGACAAGATCGGGCTCGTCGGTCGCAACGGCGCCGGCAAGACCACGCTCACCAAGGTGCTCGCGGGCGACCTCCTGCCGACCGCCGGCAAGGTCGACCGCTCCGGCGAGCTCGGCTACCTGCCGCAGGACCCGCGCTCGGGCAACCTGGACGACCTCGCGCGCACGCGCATCCTGGACGCCCGCGGCCTCGGCTCGATCGTCCTCGGGATGCAGCAGGCCACGCACGACATGGCCAGCGACGACGCGGACGTGTCCGCGGCGGCCATGAAGAAGTACGGCCGGCTGGAGGAGCAGTTCCACATGCACGGCGGGTACGCCGCCGAGGCCGAGGCGGCCTCCATCGCCTCCAACCTCAACCTGCCCGACCGCATCCTCGACCAGCCGCTGAAGACCCTCTCGGGTGGCCAGCGCCGCCGCATCGAGCTGGCGCGCATCCTGTTCTCGGACGCGCGCACGATGATCCTGGACGAGCCGACCAACCACCTCGACGCCGACTCCATCGTCTGGCTGCGGGACTTCCTGAAGAACTACTCCGGCGGCTTCATCGTCATCTCGCACGACGTGGAGCTGGTCGGCGAGACCGTCAACCGCGTCTTCTATCTGGACGCGAACCGCCAGGTCATCGACATCTACAACATGGGCTGGAAGAACTACCAGCGCCAGCGCGCGGCCGACGAGGAGCGCCGCAAGAAGGAGCGCGTCAACGCCGAGAAGAAGGCGTCCGCCCTCCAGCTCCAGGCGGCCAAGTTCGGCGCCAAGGCGACCAAGGCGGCGGCCGCCCACCAGATGGTCGCGCGCGCCGAGAAGCTGCTCGCCGGCCTGGACGAGGTGCGCCAGGTCGACCGCGTGGCGAAGCTGCGCTTCCCGACCCCCGCTGCGTGCGGACGGACGCCGTTGCAGGCCTCCGACCTGTCCAAGAGCTACGGCTCGCTGGAGATCTTCACGGCGGTCGACCTCGCGATCGACCGCGGTTCGAAGGTGGTGGTGCTCGGGCTGAACGGCGCGGGCAAGACCACCCTCCTGCGGATGCTCGCGGGCGTCGACCGGCCGGACACCGGCCAGGTGGAGCCCGGCCACGGCCTCCGGATCGGATACTACGCACAGGAGCACGAGACGATCGACGTCGAGCGCTCGGTGCTGCAGAACATGGTCTCGTCGTCGCCGTCGCTCACCGAGACCGAGGCCCGGAAGGTCCTCGGCTCGTTCCTGTTCACCGGCGACGACGCGCACAAGCCGGCCGGCGTGCTCTCCGGCGGCGAGAAGACCCGCCTCGCGCTCGCGATGATCGTGGTCTCCGGCGCGAACGTCCTGCTGCTGGACGAGCCGACGAACAACCTCGACCCTGCTAGCCGCGAGGAGATCCTCGACGCGCTCGCGCACTACGAGGGCGCTGTCGTCCTGGTCAGCCACGACGAGGGAGCCGTGGAGGCCCTGAACCCCGAGCGCGTCCTCATCCTCCCCGACGGCGTCGAGGACCACTGGAACCGCGACTACCTGGACCTGATCTCCCTGGCGTAGCCGCGCGGGTCAGCGGGCGTCGAGGAGGTCGTCTTCGACGTCGGCGTCGGTGCGGCGCAGGGCGCGGCGGCGGGCGCGCTCGGCGGCGCGGGCCTGCTCGGCGGGGTCGTGCTCGTTGCGCTTGCGGTACTCGGTACGGAGCGCGTAGCCCAGGCCGAAGAAGCCGATCAGGGCGAAGATGATCCACTGGATCATGTACGACCAGTGCAGCCCCTCGTCCTGCGTCGGCGGGTCGGTGACGGTCGGCGTCGGCGCGCTCGCGGGGCTCGGCTTCTGCGACGCGAGCAGCCCGTACGCGCCGGTGTACACGTCGGCGCCGTCGAGCTTCTGCTTGACGACCGAGAGCTGGATGGTGCCGACCTGCATCCCGACGCCGGTGCGGCCCTGGATGGCCGGCTCGCTGGCCTTCAGCCGCGCGATGACGGTCACGGTGCCGGAGGGCGCGGCGGGCACGTGGTCGGGGGAGTCGGTGTTGTTGCCGGTGGGCACCCAGCCGCGGTCCACGATGAACAGCGAGCCGTCGGCCGTGCGCAGTGGGGTGAGCACCTCGAAGCCCGGGCTGCCGTTGAACGGGCGGTTGCGCGCCAGGATCTCCTTGTCCTTCTCGTAGGTGCCCGTCACGGTGACGCGCGTCCACTCCTGGGAGGGGAGTAGGCGGTGAGCGACGGCAGCTCCTGGTCGAGCGGCACGGGGTGCGAGTAGAAGTTGGCGGAGATGAGCGCGTTGGCGGCCGCGGCCTCCTTGCTGCGCGCGAGCTGCCAGTTGGAGAGGAAGCCGCAGGCGATGGCGAAGACGATCGCGAACGCCAGGTAGCCGAACCAGCGGCGGGAGAACGCGAAGCTCCAGCCGACCGACTTCTTCTGCGGCGTCGACGGTTCGGCGGTCACGCGGTCGTCCTCTCGACGGGCACGACGGCGACCGGGAACTCTCGCGCTGCAAGGAACTCGCGCAGGTAGTCCACGTGCTCGTCGCAGGCCAGCCACACCTTCACCCGGTCGGCGGTGTGGATGCGCGGGTTGCGCCACTCGATCCGCCAGGACGCGGTCTCACGGCAGCCGGCACGGGAGCAGGTGAGCGGCTCTGGCTCGCCCAGTCCGATCACGTGTCCTCCTCATGTGTGCCCGAATCCGGGTGCGTGCCCGTATCCGTGGGCTTCTCAGCGTCGTCCGCAGGCCGGCCTCCGGGCGGAGGGGCCATCGGAAGGATATTGCCCGGACGCTGTGCTTCCGCTTCATGCGGCTCTGCGCCGACGTTGGCGATCACCACCGCGAAGTACGGCAGGAACACCGCGCCGATCAGCGGGATCGCACCCCACGGCCAGCCGACGAAGATCGCGACGATGAGGCAGACGATACGGACCCCCATGGCGACGGAGTACTTGATCATCCGCCGCTTGCGCTCCTCGTCCGGCGAGAGCGGGAGATTGGTGATGGACGGGCGTGGTTGCTTCATGTGCGTTGACTCCAGAGTACGTCCATAAACTGGTACCGGTCCGCCACGGGCCGAATCGATTGAAGGGATCGTCTGCATGACCACGCCACGCACTGTGCTCGTCACCGGAGGGAACCGGGGGATCGGCTACGCGATCGCCGAGGAGTTCCTCGCTCAGGGGCATCGGGTGGCGGTGACGGCGCGTTCGGGCGAGGGCCCGGCCGGCGCGCTCACGGTGCGTGCCGACGTCACCGACGCGGCCTCCGTGGACGCCGCCTTCACCCAGGTGGAGGCCGAGCTCGGCCCGGTCGAGGTCGTCGTGGCGAACGCCGGTATCACCAAGGACACCCTGCTCATGCGCATGAGCGACGAGGAGTTCGACTCGGTCGTGGAGACCAACCTCGGCGGCGCCTTCCGCGTCGTCAAGCGCGCCTCCAAGGGGATGCTGAAGGCGCGCTGGGGCCGCATCGTGCTCATCTCGAGCGTCGTGGGCCTGTACGGCTCCGCAGGCCAGGTGAACTACGCCGCCAGCAAGGCCGGCCTCGTCGGCATGGCGCGCTCGATCACGCGCGAGCTCGGCGCCCGCGGGATCACCGCCAACGTGGTCGCCCCCGGCTTCATCGAGACGGACATGACCGCCGCCCTCCCGGAGGCGCAGCAGGCTGAGTACAAGCGCAACATCCCGGCCGGCCGCTTCGCCTCGCCGAACGAGGTCGCGCGCGTGGTGGCCTGGGTCGCCGGGGACGACGCGGGCTATGTGTCCGGCGCCGTCATCCCGGTCGACGGCGGCCTGGGAATGGGCCACTAGTTTCCGCCGAGGGGCACGTCGTTGTCACTTCCGGGCCTCGAAAGTGACAACGACGTGCCCTTCGCGCGTGGTGACAGGGGCTCAGCCGCGGAGGCCGAGGAGCGGGAGCACCTGGGCGAGGTCCTGGCGGTCGATCACGAGGTCGGCCTCCTCGCGCACGCGCGGCTTGGCGTTGAACGCCACGGCGAGGCCGGCCTCCGCCATCATCCGCAGGTCGTTGGCGCCGTCGCCGATCGCGACGGTCTGACGCAGGTGCACGCCGGACTCCGCGGCCCAGAACAGCAGGGCCTGCGCCTTCGCGGCGGCGTCGACCACGGGGCCGTCCACCTCGCCAGTCAGCACGCCGTCGGCGACGGCGAGCCGGTTGGCCCGCCAGTGGTCGAGGCCGAGCCGCTCGCCGAGCGGGTCGAGCAGCTCGTGGAAGCCGCCGGAGACCACGCCGACCTCGCCGCCCGCGGCCTGCACGCCGGCGATGAGCTCCGGCACGCCGTCGGTGACGCGGATGCGCTCCCCGACGCGCTCGAAGACCGAGACCGGGAGGCCCTCCAGGGTCCGGACCCGCTCGCGCAGGCTCTCCTCGAAGTCGAGCTCGCCGCGCATGGCGCGCTCGGTGATCTCCGCGACCTCGGTGCGCGAGCCGGCCTCCTCGGCGAGCAGCTCGATCACCTCGTCATGGATCAGGGTGGAGTCGGCGTCGAGGACGACGAGGAAGCGGGCGGCACGCTCCGAGGGACGGGTTCCGTCGTGTGGATGTCCGTGCGTCATGGGACGACGTGCACTCCCTTGCCGACGACGGTGATGCCGGACTCGGTGACCGTGAAGCCGCGGGCGCGGTCGCGCTCCGGGTCCACGCCGATCCGCGCGCCCTCCGCCACGACCACGTCCTTGTCGAGGATGGCCCGGCCGACGAACGCATTCGGCTCGATCAGGGCGCGGTCGAAGACGACGGAGTCGATCACCTTGGCGCCGGAGGCGACGGTGGCCCACGGACCGAGCACGCTGCGCTCCAGGTGCGCCCCGGAGATGACAGAGCCCAGCGAGACGATCGAGTCGATCGTGGTGCCGAGCGCCCCGCGGCCGTCGCGGACGATCTTCGCCGGCGGCGAGTTGAGCACCTGGCTGAAGATCGGCCACTCCGCGTTGTAGAGGTTGAACACCGGCAGCGCCGAGATGAGGTCCTGGTGGGCCTCGAAGAACGAGTCGATCGTCCCCACATCGCGCCAGTAGTAGCGGTCGCGGTCGGTCGAACCCGGCACGTCGTTGTTGTTGAAGTCGTAGACGGCCGCTTCGTTGCGCGACACGAAGTCCGGGATGATGTCCCCGCCCATGTCGTGGTTGGAGTCGGGCCGGTCGCCGTCGCGGATCACTGCGTCGATGAGGGCGTCCGCGTCGAAGACGTAGTTGCCCATCGAGGCCAGCACCTCGTCGGGGGAGTCCGGCAGGCCCACCGGGTCCTTCGGCTTCTCGCGGAACGCCGCGATCCGGTCCGGCTTGCCCGCGTCCACCTCGATCACGCCGAACTGGTCGGCGAGCGAGATCGGCTGGCGGATCGCCGCGACCGTCGCGGGAGCGCCCGAGTCGATGTGGGCCTGCAGCATCTGGTTGAAGTCCATGCGGTAGACGTGGTCGGCGCCGACCACGACCACGATGTCGGGCCGCTCGTCGCGCAGCAGGTTGAGACTCTGCAGGATGGCGTCGGCGGAGCCGCTGAACCAGCGCTTTCCGAGCCGCTGCTGGGCCGGCACGGACGCGATGTACGAGTTGAGCATCCCGTCGAGCCGCCAGGTCTGCGAGACGTGCCGGTCGAGGCTGTGCGACTTGTATTGGGTCAGCACGACGATCTGGCGCAGCTGGGAGTTGATCAGGTTGGACAGGGCGAAGTCGATGAGCCGGTACTGTCCGCCGAACGGCACCGCGGGCTTGGCGCGGTCGGCGGTCAACGGCATCAGCCGTTTCCCTTCGCCGCCTGCGAGCACGATGCCGAAGATCTTCTTGCCTGCTGCCATAGGCACCACAGTAGAGGCAACCGGGGGGCTGTACTAGCGTTCTCGTCATGCGCGTTGATCTTCTGACCAAGGAGTACCCGCCGGACATCTACGGCGGCGCCGGGGTGCACGTGACCGAGCTGGTCCGCGCGCTGAGGACCGATACGGAGGTCCGCGTGCGGTGCTTCGGGGAGCCGCGGGACGAGGCGGACACGTTCGCGTACCGCGTCCCGGCGGAGCTGGCGGCGGCCAATGGCTCGCTCACCACGCTGGGGGTCGACCTCCAGATGGCGCAGGACTGCGGCGGTGCGGATGTCGTCCACTCGCACACCTGGTACGCCAACGCGGGCGGCCACCTCGCCAAGCTGCTGCACGGCGTCCCGCACGTCGTCACCGCGCACAGCCTGGAGCCGCTGCGGCCGTGGAAGGCCGAGCAGCTCGGCGGCGGCTACCGCGTGTCGAGCTGGATCGAGAAGACCGCGTTCGAGGCCGCGGACATGGTCATCGCGGTGAGCGACGGCATGCGCCGCGACATCCTCGCCTCCTACCCGGCACTGGACCCGCAGAAGGTCACCGTCGTCTACAACGGGATCGACCTGGAGCGCTGGACCCCGCTGCACGACGCGGACAAGGCGCGGGCGCTCGGCATCGACCCCGACCGTCCCGCCGTCATCTTCGTGGGGCGCATCACCCGGCAGAAGGGCCTCCCGTACCTGCTGCGCGCGGCCAGGATGCTGCCGCCGGAGGTGCAGGTCATCCTGTGCGCCGGTGCGCCGGACACCCCCGAGATCCTCGCCGAGGTGACCGGGCTGGTGGAGGGGCTGCAGGCCGAGCGCGACGGCGTCGTGTGGATCGACCGGCTGCTCCCGAACGACGAGCTGCGCGCGGCGCTCACGGCTTCCACCGTGTTCGTCTGCCCGTCGATCTACGAGCCGCTCGGGATCGTGAACCTGGAGGCGATGGCGTGCGGGCTCCCCGTCGTCGGAACCGCCACCGGCGGCATCCCCGAGGTCATCGTCGACGGCGTGACGGGCCGGCTGGTGCCGATCGACCAGCTCCACGACGGCACCGGGACTCCGACCGACCCGGAGGCGTTCGTGCGCGACCTCGCGGCGGCGCTGACCGAGGTCGTCTCCGACCCCGAGCGGGCCGCCCGGATGGGCGAGGCGGGCCGCGCGCGCGCCGAGACCGAGTTCAGCTGGACGGCGATCGCCGAGCAGACCCGCGCGATCTACCGGTCCGTGACCTCCGCCTGACGCCGGTAGGCTAGAGCGCATGGCAGGCAGTGTTCTCCGTCTTCACGACGTGTCCGTAGTCCGGGACGGCAACCCCGTCCTCCAGAACGTCGACTGGACGGTGGAGCCGGACGAGCGCTGGGTCATCCTCGGCCCCAACGGCGCGGGCAAGACCACGATGCTGCAGGTCGCCGCCGCGGCCATCCACCCGTCGTCGGGGGAGGCCGTCGTGCTCGGCGAGACCGTCGGCCACAGCGACCTGTCCGAGCTGCGCCCGCTGCTCGGCTTCGCGTCCACCGCGCTGGCCCGGCGCATTCCGCGCACCGAGCGCGTGCTCGACGTGGTCATGACCGCCGCTTATGCGGTGACCGGCCGCTGGAACGAGCTGTACGAGGACATCGACGAGCGCCGCGCGCGCCGCGTGCTCTCCGAGTGGCACCTCGACCACCTCGCCGAGCGCACCTTCGGCAGCCTGAGCGACGGTGAGCAGAAGCGCGTGCAGATCGCCCGCTCGGTGATGACCGACCCGGAGATCCTGCTCCTGGACGAGCCGGCGGCGAGCCTCGACCTCGGCGGCCGAGAGGAGCTCGTGCAGCTGCTCGGCGGGTATGCGAGCGACCCGAAGTCGCCCGCGATCGTCATGGTCACCCACCACGTCGAGGAGATCCCGCTCGGCTTCAACCGCGCCCTGCTCCTGAAGGACGGCCGTGTCACCGCCGCCGGCCCGATCGCCGAGGTGCTGACCAGCCAGTCGCTCAGCGAGACCTTCGGCGTCGACGTGGAGCTCACCGAGACCGAGGGCCGCTTCACCGCCCGGGCGCGTCAGGCCACGGGCGACTGAGGTATCTGCTAAACTCGATAGCTGGTTCCCCGCAGGTGTGAACCGTAAAGCTTCTCGTCCCCGCTTTCGCGCGCGGACACGACCGACCGAACACTACGCAACAAGGAAGTCCTCATGAAGACTGGCATCCACCCCGACTACGCCCCCGTGGTTTTCCGCGACCTGGCCTCGGGTGCGACCTTCCTGACCCGCTCCACCGTGAGCAGCGACAAGACCATCGAGTGGGAGGACGGCAACATCTACCCGGTCATCGACGTCGAGATCTCCTCGGAGTCGCACCCGTTCTACACGGGCAAGCAGCGCATCCTGGACTCGGCCGGCCGCGTCGAGAAGTTCAACACGCGCTACAAGAACTTCGGCAAGTAAGCCGCAGCGCAGAAGGCCCCCGTCGCCGACGGGGGCCTTCTGCGCGCGCGGACGCCTCAGTAGGTCTTGTAGCCGTTCGAGGCCGCGATGCCGAGGCCGATGAGCACGAGGATGAAGACCAGGAGGCCGATCGCCACCTCCACGAAGCCGATGATGACGGCCGCGAGGGCGAGGCCGCGGCCCTGCTCGCCCGTGCGCTTGATCTGGGAGAGGGCGACGAAGCCCAGGATGATGCCCACGATGCTCACGAAGAACGCGAGGATGAAGGCCACGATCGACATGGTGTTGTACCCGGGCTGCGCCGGCGGTTGGTAGGCGCCGTACTGCGGAGGCTGCGGCTGCTGCGGCGGCAGGGGCTGCGGATTCTGGTCGGAGTCACTCATGTCTCAGACAGTAGCGACCCGGTGGGATGCCCGGCCAGTCCCCAGCCTGCGGGGTGAGACCCGTCACGCCTCCCAGGCGTGCACCGGCCACGCGCCCGACGCCGTGAACTCCGGGTCGCGGACCCGTCGCATGTACTCCTGGAAGTCGGCGGCCTGCTCGCGGCACCAGTCCACCTGCTTGCTGTGCAGCTCCACGGCGCCGACCGCGAGCTCCTCGACGTGGCGCTGGGCCAGCGCCTGGGCGAGCCGGCCGGCGGCGATCGCGTCGGCGGCGGCGTCGTGCGCGGCCAGGAGCTCCACGCCGTAGTGGGTCGCCGTGACGGTGAGCGTGCGCTTGCCCGGACGGTAGCGGTCGACGGCGCGGTCGATCACGAGCGGGTCGATGACGGGGCCGGGGGAGTGCAGCGGCTCGATGCCGTGCCGGCGGGCCTCCCGGTCGAGCAGCGTGAAGTCGTAGGGCGCGTTGTAGGCGACGACGGGGATGCCGCGGTCGAACAGGCGGCGGAGCTGATCCACGATCGCTTCGACGCCGGCGCCCGCGTCCATGCCCTTCTCGCGGGCGAGCTCGGTCGTGATGCCGTGGACCGCGGTCGCCTCGGCCGGGATCTCGACCTCGGGGTCCAGCAGCCAGTAGCGTCCGTGCTTGACCTCGCCGTTCTCGCCGAGCAGCCCGACGTGGGCGGTGACGATGCGCGCCGACTCGACATCCACGCCCGTGGTCTCCAGATCGAAGACGCCGAGTTCGTGATGCCAGGTGCTCATGGAGCCAGCGTAGGAACGACCTCCGTCAGCGCTGGGGAATGGGGCGGGCGTGCCGCGGAACCGGCTACGGCCGACGCGGCTCGATGTGCAGCCAGTAGAAGTTCTGAGTGCCGAGCGTGAGCGTGAAGCGGCCGTCCTCCGCGACGGTCGGGAACTCCGCGCCGCCGAACAGGTCGTACAGCGCGCGGCCCGCGAACTCCGGAGCCTCCAGCGTCACCGACACCGGGTTGTGCGCGAACGAGAACACGCACAGCACGTCCTCGGGCTGGTCACCGAAGTGCGTGCCGCTGCCCGCGTAGGTGCGCACGAACGCGAGCACCGACTCGTGGTCGGTCGGCAGGACGCGCATGTCGCCGAGGCCGAACACCGGGTGCGCCTTGCGCACGTGGATCACGTTGCGGATCCAGTGCAGCAGCGAGCGAGACTGGGCGAGCTGCGCCTCCACGTTCACCTGGTTGTAGTGGTAGACGAGCGACTGCACGACAGGGAGGAAGAGCTTGCCGGGGTCGGCCGTCGAGAACCCGGCGTTGCGGTCCGGGGTCCACTGCATCGGGGTGCGCGAGCTGTCGCGGTCGGGCAGCCAGATGTTGTCGCCCATCCCGATCTCGTCGCCGTAGTAGAGGAACGGGCTGCCCTCCAGCGAGAACAGCAGCGCGTGGGCGAGCTCCAGCTCGGCGCGCGAGTTGTCGAGCAGGGAGCCAGCCGGCGCCGGATGCCGATGTTGGCGCGCATCCGCGGGTCGTAGGCATACCAGCCGTACATGGCCTGGCGGTACTCCTCGCTGACCATCTCCAGGGTGAGCTCGTCGTGGTTGCGCAGGAACACGCCCCACGCCGAGCCTTCCGGCACGTCCGTCGTCTCGGACAGCACCCGGATCAGCTCGGAGGCCTGCTGGCTGCGCAGCGCGTAGAAGATGCGCGGCATCACCGGGAAGTCGAACGCCATGTGGCACTCCGGCTCGTCCTCCGAACCGAAGAAGGCCGCGACCTCGCGGGGCCACTGGTTCGCCTCCGCGATCATCATCCGGCCCGGGTACTCGCGGTCGACCATCACCCGCAGCTTCTTGATGAACTCGTGGGTGGGCGGCTCGCCCTCGCCGTTGCCCTCGTCCGACTCGTACAGATAGGGGATGGCGTCGAGGCGGAAGCCGTCCACGCCCAGGTCGAGCCAGAACCGGACGACGTCGAACATCGCGTCGTGCACCGCCGGGTTCTCGAAGTTGAGGTCGGGCTGGTGCGAGAAGAACCGGTGGAAGTAGAACTGCCTGCGTGCCTCGTCGAACGCCCAGTTGGAGTCCTCGGTGTCGACGAAGATGATCCGGATGTCCGGCCACTTGTCGTCGGTGTCGTTCCACACGTAGAAGTCGCCGAACGGGCCCTCCGGGTCGCTGCGCGACTGCTGGAACCACTCGTGCTGGTCGGAGGTGTGGTTCATCGGGAGGTCGATGATGATGCGCATGTTGCGCTCGTGCGCCTTGGTGACCAGGTCGCGGAACTCCTCTATCGTGCCGAACTCCGGCAGGATCGCCTTGAAGTCGGACACGTCGTAGCCACCGTCGCGCAGCGGCGACTGGAAGAACGGCGGCAGCCAGAGTGCGTCGATGCCCAGCCACTGCAGGTAGTCGAGCTTGGAGGTCAGGCCCGAGATGTCGCCCGAGCCGTCGCCGTTGCTGTCCACGAACGAGCGGACCATGACCTCGTAGAACACGGCACGGCGGTACCACTGCGGATCGAGGGTGAGCCCGGGCAGCGTGATGGGCGCAGTGAAACTCACGGTTCTCCTTCTCGAGCGGCCACGCCGTCGGGGCAGCGAGCTCGGGGGTCGTGCACGGTGGGGTCATGCAAGCGATTACATCCAGAGAAGTCTAGGACCTGCGGGCGGTGGGCTGTCCAGTCCCCCGGCCGCATTCACCGGGTTCCCGAGGGGACCCGGCCTAGACTGGACGACGATGACCTCCTCGACACGGTACGCCGCCTCGCCGTACCGAGCCGCCGCCTCTCCGTACGCGGAGGCACTGGGCCGCGTCCCGGTGCGCCGCGCCGAGCTCCCGCTGCTGGGCGGCCTGACGCGGTACTGGGACTACGGCGACCCCGACGCCGCCACCACGCTCGTGCTGGTGCACGGCTTCCGCGGCGACCACCACGGACTGGAGCCGGTGGTCGCGCAGCTCGGCGGCGGGCTGCGGCTGATCTCGCCCGACCTCCCGGGCTTCGGCGAGTCGACACCGCTGACGGAGCGGGACCACGACATCGCCGGGTACTCGGCCTGGCTGCGGGCTTTCACGGCCGCGCTCGGCCTGCGAGGGAGGGTCGTGCTGCTCGGGCACTCGTTCGGCTCGATCGTGGTCGCGGCGACGCTGGCGGAGGACGCGGGCGAGCGTCCGGACGCGGTCGTGCTCGTCAACCCGATCGGCCAGCCCGCGCTCGCGGGTCCGCGCGGCGTGCTGACCCGGCTCGCGATCTTCTACTACTGGCTCGCGGCGGCGCTGCCCGACCGTCTCGGCTTCGCCCTGCTGCGCAACCGGGTCATCGTACGCGTCATGAGCGAGGCGATGGCGAAGACGCGCGTCCGCTCGCTGCGCGCGTGGATCCACGGCCAGCACGACAGCTACTTCTCCGCCTTCAGCGACCGGCGCGTCGTGCTGCAGGCGTTCCGGGCCTCCGTGGCCCACGACGTCAGCGAGTACGCGGCGCGCATCCCGGAGCCGACGCTGCTCGTCGCGGCGGTGGACGACGACATCACGCCGATCGCTGCCGAGCGCCGGCTGCGCGGGCTGTTCCCGGACGCGGGGCTCGTGGAGATCGCGGACGTCGGCCACCTCATCCACTACGAGAAGCCGGTGGAGGCCGCCCGGGCGATCGAGGAGTTCCTGGCCGCGGGAGACGCCGCCGCCGAGCAGGGAGAGAGCGCGTGAGGATCGTCTTCGACTGCCGCTACACCCGCATCGGCCGGCACGACGGCATCAGCCGCTTCACCGCGGGGCTGGTGGGCGCGCTGGCCCAGCGCCACGCGGTCACGATGCTGATCAGCGACCACCGCCAGTTGGAGCTGCTGCCCGACCTCCCGTGGGAGCTCGCCCCCGCGCCGACCTCCGTGCTGGAGCCGCTGGTGGCCCGCCGGGTCAACAAGCTGAAGCCCGACGTCGTGTTCACCCCGATGCAGACGATGGGGAGTTTCGGGCGGCGCTACCGCCTGATCCTCACGGTGCACGACCTGATCTACTACCGGCACCCGACGCCGCCGCGCGACCTCCCGGGCTTCGTGCGCGTGCTCTGGCGGCTGTACCACCTGGCGTGGTGGCCGCAGCGGATGCTGCTCAACCGGTCGGACGCGGTGGTGACCGTGTCGGAGACGACTAAGGAGCTCATCGCCGAGCACCACCTGACCAAGCGCCCGGTCTACCTCGTGCCGAACGCCGCGGACATGCCGGCCCTCCCGGAGCAGCGCCTCTCGCGCACCGCCCCGGAGGCGAAGGTGCTCGTCTACATGGGCTCGTTCATGCCGTACAAGAACGTGGACACGCTCGTGCGCGCGGCGGCGCAGCTCCCCGACTACCAGCTGCACCTGATGAGCCGGGTCACCCCGGCCGAGCGCGACCGGCTCGCGGCGCTGGCGCCCGGAGCGCGGCTGGTCTTCCACGACGGCGCGACGGACGAGGACTACGCCGAGACACTCGCGCGGGCGACCGCGCTGGTGACAGCGTCGCGCGACGAGGGCTTCGGCATCCCGCTGGTGGAGTCGATGACGCTCGGGACGCCGGTCGTCGTCAGCGACATCCCGATCTTCCGGGAGATCGGCGGAGAGGCGGCGCTGTACTTCCCGGCAGACGACGCCGATGCGCTCGCAGCGCGGGTGCGGCACCTGGAGCAGCCGGGCGTGTGGGCGCAGCGGTCGGCGGCGTCGCGGCGGGAGGCCGGACGGTTCACCTGGTCGGCGTCGGCCGACCATCTGCTGACGGTCCTCACCGCGACGGCGACCCGGGCCGCGCGGCGCGGTAGGCGGGTTCAGAGCACCGACGCCGTGTAGAGGTCGCGGTCCTCGGGCCCGAGGTTGAACCGGTCGAGCGTCAGACGCCCGTCGTCGTAGCGGAAGCGGTGCACCGACCCGTTCGGGATGACTTCGCCCGGACCGGGGAGCGCGTGGTCGGTCACGTGCCTCACCAGCGAGCCGATCACCCCGCCGTGGCTGACCACGATCAGGTTCTGGCCCGGATGCGCGTCGCCCAGCTCCAGCAGCGCCGGGAGAGCGCGCTCGACGACCTCCTCGCGGGTCTCGCGTCCGGGGACGGGCGTGCCCTCCGGCCAGCGCTCCAGGATCTCGGCGCCGGTCAGCCCCTCCGCCTCGCCGTACTGCCGCTCGGCCACCGCCGGCAGCCTGCCCGGCTCGCCGAGCCCCAGGTGCCCGGCGATGATCCGCGCCGTGTCGAGCGCACGGCTGAGCGGGCTCGCGTACACGGCGTCGAACCGGCCCCCCGACAGCGCGCGTCCCGTCGCCTCCGCCTGCGCACGGCCGGTGCCGTTGAGCGGGATGTCGCTGGAGCCCTGGATGCGCTTGGCGAGGTTCCAGTCGGTCTGGCCGTGGCGAACGAGGGAGATGAAGGTCACGCGCGTCCTTTCGTCGAGGACGCGCGGCGGGTCAGGCGAGCCGGCGCGCCAGCTCGACCAGCGTCTCCGTGGTCCCGCCGTCCAGCTTAACGGTGGCCCGCGCGTCGCCCTTGGTCTCGCCGCGGTTGACGATGACGATCGGGAGGCGCTTGCGGCGCGCCTCCTCCAGGAGCCGGATGCCGGAGTTGACCACGAGCGACGAGCCCGCGATGACGAGCGCGTCTGCGGCGCGCACCAGCGAGCTGGCCTCCCGGTACTTCTCGGCCGGGATGAACTCGCCGAAGAAGACCACGTCGGGCTTCAGGTGGCCGCCGCAGACCGTGCAGTCCGGGATGACGAAGGAGTCGACGTCGCTCACGATCGCGTCGCCGTCCGGTGCGATCTCCACGGCGCCCTCGGTCTCCAGCCACGGGTTGGCCGCGTCGATGCTCGCGGTGATCGCCTCGCGCGCGAAGATCTGGCCGCAGACCAGGCAGACGACGCGATCCATCGAGCCGTGCAGGTCGACCACGCGGCGGCTGCCTGCCTGCTTGTGGAGGCCGTCCACGTTCTGGGTGATCACGCCGTTCGCCGCGCCCGCGGCCTCCAGAGCGGCGAGAGCGCGGTGGCCGTCGTTGGGGTGGGCCGCCGCGAACCGCCGGTAGCCGACGTGGCTGCCGGCCCAGTACCGCTTGCGGTAGCGGTCGTCGGCGAGGAACTGCTGGAACGTCATCGGCGTGCGCTTGGGAGCGCCCTCGCCGCGGTAGTCCGGGATGCCCGAGTCGGTCGACACGCCGGCGCCGGTCAGCACCGCGAAGGTCCGACCCGCGAGCAGCCCCTCGACCTCGTCGATGCCGCGCGAGAGCTCGGGTGAGAGCTCGCTCGTCAGCGTGGTCACAGACACCTCCCGGTCGATCCTCCCCGCAGTCTAAACCGGCCGCTTTTCGAGTTTGTTTCCGGCTACTGGCAATCTGGACGGGTGCAGATCCTCCGTGTGACCGACCTGACCGCCGACGGCCTCGCCGACTACTCCCGCCTGACGGACGTCGCGCTGCGGCGCGTGAGCGAGCCGGAGGGCGGTCTCTACATCGCGGAGTCGACCAAGGTGATCACGCGCGCGCTCGCGGCCGGGCACCGCCCGCGGTCGGTGCTGCTGCAGGAGCAGTGGCTGGACGACGTGGCGCCGCTGCTCGCGGACTACCCGGACGTGCCGGTGTTCGTGGGGGAGTCCGCGCTGCTGGAGCAGCTGACCGGCTATCACCTCCACCGCGGGGCGCTGGCGGCGATGCACCGGCCCGAGCTGCCGGACCCGCGCTCGCTGCTGGCCGGCGCCAGGCGGGTGGTGGTGCTGGAGGACATCGTGGACCACACCAACGTCGGCGCGATAGTAAGAGGCTGTGCCGCATTCGGGGTGGATGCTGTACTCGTGACGCCTCGATGTGCGGACCCTCTCTATCGGCGAAGTATTCGCGTTTCGATGGGGACGATCTTCCAAGTCCCGTGGACGCGAATCGACCCGTGGCCAGAATCGCTGAACATGCTCAACGATCTTGGGTTCCAGACTGTCGCACTTGCGTTGAACGAGGACGCCGAGTCACTCGATGAGCTCGCTGCCTCGCTGCCCGATCGCCTCGTCCTCATTCTCGGAACAGAAGGAGACGGCCTCACCGCACGCACCGTCGATTCAGCCGACCGCGTTGTCTATATCCCGATGGAGGGCGGTGTCGATTCACTTAACGTCGCCGCCGCGGCGGCTGTCGCGCTCTGGGCGACGCGCAGCTAGGACGCTGCGTGGTCGTCGGCGAGCTGAGAAGCGTACTCCGCGCGCGGGCCGCGGGAACGGTCGATTGTTTGCGTGGAGCCCCCACACTAGGGCGTTGAGCCGTGAATGAGTGTCACATCATCTCGATAACCTGGATAGCGTGAAACGAGCTGCTATCGCGGGTGTCGCGCTCATCATCGGGACGACGCTCGCCGGGTGCAGCAGCGGTCCCTCCACATTCATCGCAAGAGGCACACTCGCGGCGCATAGCTGATTCACCGGAAGCCAGAATATTAACCTCTGGAAAGAGACGGTGGAGGTTCAAGATCCGCACGGGGTCGCCCTCGCAGCGGCAGTGGTGAAGGACATGAACTCGACCTCGACCGACAAAGACGAGTGCGACTACTCCTTCAGCGTGTCCGGCGTGCCTACTGGCAAGGACTTCTACGCCTTGGTTGTTCGGGGGTCTCATTCGGACACTTCAGCCAGAAGCAACTCACGTGGCGACTAGGCAGCGAGCGGTCGGGAGTAGCTCCGGGCTACAAGCCTGGTCCACCGACCAACCGCCGAGCAGCGGTTGAATCCCCTATTGGCGATGCGGCCATGAAATTAAGCGGGACGGTGCTGGTCATCGCGATCAGGTTCTGACGAGGAGTCGAAAGAAACGTCTACACACGGCCGAGAGCGAACGCACAAGCTCGCCGATTTCGCTGAAGGTTGCGGTCGCCGCAGGGATTGCCATTTGGGCTATGAGAGCAACCTAGGCTGAGACCGCTAAATGCAACTACTTCCGCTTTCGTGTTCTCGTTGCGGCTCGCGTGACCTCGATCAACTCGTCGATCGTAGAAATCATGACTAACGCGCGCATCGGATCGTCCTCAATCAAGCTGTGCGCACGAGGGTTTCGCCGCCGCTACCGCGCCTTGGCAAAGCTGCATATGACCGCGTTGGCGGCTTTCTTCGGATTTGCTAGTTCCCTTGCCGATACGCAAGAGGGGCTGGCTGGGCGAGAACGCGATCGTCATGAGACTATCGCCGTCTTCGGTCCGCCCGGTTCGTGCCCGAACGAGCTCATTCAACGCTTTAACTGCGGACTCCACAGCGTCCGCATAGTGGCCTGAAGCGAATCGCGTGCGAGTAGCGATTCGAAGCACATCGTCTTTGATTCGCTCGTCGAACTGCGCAAGCAGATGTGATTCCGGGCCGAGAATCGGTTCGGAATCGGGTACCTCTGGGTCGCGGCTCTGTACATCTAAGGTCGAGTACTCGACCACTTCAGACTGAATCGATCGCGCAAGCGCGATCACTGCTTCCCGAGCCGCCTCATCCATCAGTTCTTGTAGAGGTGCTTTGCCATGCTCGCGAAGATTTGGTCAATTTGCTCGGCAGTTGCAGTTGCTGGGATATGAATCTGAATGTCCAGACGCACCTCCGGGCCGCTTGTGTTGCGAGGGCCGTGGGTTTCATTCGCGGCTTTACTACTCGCGGGCGCTTGCGTAGGTTGCGACGTCGCGGTCGCAGGACCTCGTGATACGGGAGAGGCCGCTTTCGCCCCATTTGTCGAAGCACCCTTCGAACGCGTCTTTGGCGCCCCGCTTGGTGTCGGAGGCTCAGGGACCCGACGTTCAGCGATCATCACGTACGTCGAGGCCATGTTTGATGCGTTCGAATCGCCGAGGCCTTTATGCTGCAACCACGTCTTGACCTTCCCTTGTCAGGGTTGCCGTCGTCGTCCGTGAGCGATTCAAGCTCGGGGGGATAGATCTCGGAAATGATCTCGTCGCATGCGTCGGCGTAGGTACCGTCGACTCGCCACTTCTGTCCGCGGTCGGTGAGTGCGCCGTCCTCGTCTATGAGGCCCAAGCGGCGCATGGGATACACGACATTGTCGGCGGCGCTCTTGGGGCTAGACATGTCCAGGATCGCGGCGACCGAGGCGGGGGTGAGCTTGGTGGAAGGGGCGGCCGCAGCGCGTGCTCGAAGTGCTCGCCAGGCATTCGCTGACACCTTCGGGTAGGACGCGTTCTCCGCCATAGCTCTCCATTTCCTCGCGCCTAGAATACCGACCGGTCGAATTAATGCCTCGGCCACGAGCAGCGACACGCCGCGCAACCAGGTCCCCAACGTCGGGGCGATCTTCCGCAGCGTCGCCGGCCTCGGCGCCGACGCGGTGCTCGTCAGCCCCGCTGCGCGGACCCGCTCTACCGGCGGAGCGTGCGCGTGAGCATGGGGACCGTCCTCCAGGTGCCGTGGACGCGCATCCCGGAGTGGGACGAGGCGGCACCGCTGCTGCACGAGGCCGGCTTCGAGATCGCGGCGCTCGCGCTGGCGGACGACGCGGTGTCGCTGGACGAGTACGCCGCACGCGCCCCGGAGCGTGCAGCCCTCGTGTTCGGGTCGGAGGGCGACGGGCTCAGCCGGCGGGCGCTCGCGGCTGTGGACACCGTGGTCACCATCCCGATGCTGCACGGGGTGGACTCGCTCAACGTCGCGTCCGCGAGTGCGGTGGTGCTGTGGGCCATGCGGGTGCGCTGAGGGACGTCCCCGGTGGCGTCGTCCGTTCCGGCCCCGGCTGGCGCGTTCTCAGCGGACACCTCAGTGCGTCCCCCTAGACTCCGAAGGTGCCTCAGCAAGTCCTCGCCGATCCGCCGCGCCGTCTGAACCGCAAGCAGGTGTACCGCCGCCGCCGGATCGTCGTGTTCGGAGTCGGGGGCGTGCTGCTGATCGCCCTGCTCTACGTGTTCGGCTCGGTCATCACACCGATCCCGGCCACCGCTGCGGTCACCCAGCACGAGACCTCCCTCACCCAGGCCGCGGCCCAGCTGAACTGGCCCGGCTACGGATCGGCCGCGATCACCGCGCCGGACTATCCCGGCGCGACCGAGTACCACGGCAGCGACGCGAGCATGCCGATCGCGAGCATGACCAAGACGATCACCGCGCTCGTCGTCCTCCAGGCCAAGCCGCTGGACGGCAACGCGGACGGCCCGACGATCTCGTTCACGCAGAAGGACGTCGACATCTGGAACCAGGTGATCGCCGCCGGCGGCTCCTGGGCTCCCGTGAAGGCGGGCACGTCGATGACCGAGAAGCAGGCGCTCACCGCGATGCTGCTCCCGTCGGCCAACAACTACGCGATCTCGCTGGCGAACTGGGCCTACGGCTCGACCTCCGCCTACCTCAAGGCGGCGAACGGCTGGCTCGCGTCGAAAGGCTTCACCGGCACCAAGGTCGTCACCCCGGACGGCCTCGACCCCGGCAACGTGAGCACCACGAAGGACCTGATCGGAATCGGCAAGCTCGTGCTCGCCTCGCCCGCGCTCTCCGCGATCGTCTCGCAGAAGACGGCGACGCTCCCCGGCGCGGGCGCCCAGGACAACACCAATGCGCTGCTCGGCGTGGACGGCGTGGACGGCATCAAGACCGGCAACACCGACCAGGCGGGATTCTGCCTGCTGTTCTCGGCCGAGGTGCCGGTCGGCAAGGAGAAGGTGCGCGTACTCGGCGTCGTGCTGGGCGCGGCGGACCACGACACGCTGTGGGCGGGGGTGAGCGGACTCCTGACGAGCATGCAATCGGGCTTCCACGAGGTGACGGCGGCGACGACCGGGCAGGTCTTCGGCTCCTACACGACCAAGTGGGGCGCGGCCTCCAACGTGGTGGCGACGTCGGGCCAGAGCTTCGTGGTGTGGTCGAACACCCCGATCGCCGTCGACCTGACGACGCAGCGGCTGCAGTCCGGGTTCAAGGGGGATGTCGTCGGGCACGTGACGTTCACGGTCAACGGGGCGGCGAAGACGGTGGACCTGGCGCTCGCGAAGGATGTGCCGGACCCGGGGTTCGGGTGGCGGTTGGCGCATCCGGGGGGATTAGGGACGTAGGGCCGGGTGGTCTTTACGCCTGGTGTATAAAAGTCGGCTTACTCGGCGCTTTGAATGTCATAACGGGCGACTGGCCGGGTGAAGCGCTGGCGGATACTCCGAGTCCACGCGCAGGGAGAGGGCTCGTAGGCGCGCGGTCGGCGCCGAAAGCCGACCTAGGGTGATGAGGCTCATGCCACCCACACCGTGAGGTCCCGACTAATGTCCTCTGACACCCGGCCGCACTCGCGCGCCGTCGCCCGTGGCCGCCGATCGGCCGCGTCCACAATGCCCCGGTCGGCGACCCCACCGACCATGAAGCGGTTGGACCTACAAGGGCTTCGCGCGCTGGCCGTGGGGATCGTGATGGTGAACCACGCGTTCGAATGGCCGTACGGCGGGTTCATCGGGGTCGATATCTTCTTCGTGCTCTCCGGCTTCCTGATGACGACTGTCCTCTTCAAGGAGTACGAACGTTCGGGGACGATCCGGCTGCTCGCGTTCTATCGCCGTCGCATTCGCCGCCTGATTCCCGCGTCCGCAGCTGTAATCGCCGTGACGGTCGCCGCTTCGTACGTCCTCTTCCTGCCCAGCCGGGCAATGAGCACGGCATGGGACGGTGTCGCGTCGCTCTTGTTCGTCTCGAACTGGCGGTTCGCCGCCCAAGCCACCGACTACTTCACTCAAGACGCGGCAACATCGCCGCTCCAGCATTACTGGTCGCTGAGTCTCGAAGAGCAGTACTACCTCGTCTGGCCGGTGACGATCCTCGCGATGGGATTCCTCGTCGCCCGCACTCGTCACGGCCGGGTCAACGCCGCCCTGATCACGATCGTCGTCACGGTCGCGCTCTACGGCGTCTCCCACTACCTGACCGCCACGAACGTCGCGGCGGCCTACTTCAGCACGCCGGCTCGCTTGTGGGAGCTCTCCGTCGGGGCGGTCGTGGCCCTGTGCATGCCGCTGTTCGACCGCGTGGGCAGACGACTCCGAGCTGTGATTGCGCTCGTGTCGGTGGCAGGGATGATCCTTGCGGCGGCAATCACGCCATCGGGCGCGGGCTTCCCTGCGCCGTGGGCCGCGCTTGCGGTTCTGAGCACGGCCACGTTCATCGCGTTCCCGTGGCACCCACGGCGAAGCTGGCTCCACCCCTGGACAATCCGGCGTTGAGCTACGTCGGGGACATCTCGTACTCCCTGTACCTGTGGCACTTCCCGGCCATCATCCTCATCGGCGAGGCGTACCGCGGAATAGCGGACGAGGGCTCGCCGATCCCTGCCGCGATCGCTCTCGTGGCATCCTTCGTGCTGGCTTCGCTCTCGTATCGGTTCATCGAGGAACCGATACGGCAGTCCCGATGGCTGGAGCCGAGGAAGCGCACACGCTCCGCGAGATCCTACAAGCCGATGATCGTCGCCGGTACCGGCGTCGTGGCCGTCCTCGCGGTGGTGTTCGCCGTCCTCGTCGACTCGAGCGGTCGATACGCGGGCGTGTCGGCTGACGCACCGGCGAAGCCGACGGCCACAGCCGACCCCTCGGTGGAGGACACGGACGACGAGGCTGTCCTGAAGGGGTTCAAGGTCAGCATCCGAACAGCGATCGCAGCGACGCAGTGGCCCGCCGAGCTGAGCCCGTCGATCGACACGGTGCTGGCGGGCTACGAGCACGATGCGCCCGTGCACGCCTGCGGTGTGAACCCCTATCCCGGGGTGGACACGTGCTCGTGGGGGAGTCCCGATGCGCCGGTCTCCGTCGTCATGGTGGGCGACTCGACATCGATCGCCTACACCCCGATGATGCGCTCGCTCGCCGAGAACTCCAACGGTCAGCTGCGGGTGACGACCTTCGCCTTCTACAGCTGCCTGTTCGCGGATGTGGTCAGGCAGAGCCCTGACCCGAACGCGAAGAAGGCCTGCGCGGAGCGCAATGAGTTGGCGATCGGCGAGATCGCGAAGCTGAAGCCCACCTACCTGTTCATCACGAACGTTCCGTCAGCGCTCAAGGTGGAGGACGGGAGCGAGCTCACCATGTCGGCGTACGAGGCCGGACTCACCCGCTTCCTCGACCGAGTGGGCCCGAATGTCGGAAAGACGGTCTTCCTCACGGCGACTCCGAACGAGAAGAACCTCATGAAGTGCTACTCGCCGAGGATCTCGCCCAAACAATGCACGGGTGGCGTCCAGCCCAGTTGGGAGGCGGTCACCGGAGCGGAGAAGAGGGTCGCCGCGGCGATCGGAGGGGTCTGGGTGGACACGCGCCCGGTGTATTGCTCCGGCGACGTGTGCCCTCCCTTCGCGGACGGAATCATCATCCGGTTCGACGCGACGCACATCACCGACGAATATTCGGTGCACATAGCCGCGGGAATCGTCGCGCTGCTCAACCAGAGCGGGATCAGGCTCACGAAAGACAACAGTGAAGAGGCGACGAGTTGATGCCCGATACCCGCGATCGCCGCTCATGGAACTCCACGGACGGACTGGTGCCTGCTCGCCCGACCACGAAGCGACTCGATCTCCAGGGCGTGCGCGCTCTCGCCGTCGGCCTCGTGGTGCTGAACCATGCGTTCGACTGGCCTGCGGGAGGGTTCGTCGGGGTCGACATCTTCTTCGTCATCTCCGGCTTCTTGATGACGTCGTTGTTGTACCGGGAGTATGAGCGGACGGGGACGATCGCGTTCCTCGCCTTCTATCGGCGGCGGATTCGACGGCTGGTCCCCGCCTCTGCCACGGTCGTCGTGGTGACGATCGCCGGGGCGTTCGCGTTGTTCGGTTCGGGGCGATTCCTGTCGACGGTGTGGGACGGCGTGGCGGCGCTGTTCTTCGTGTCGAACTGGCGGTTCGCTGCTGCACAGACGGACTATTTCGCGCAGGGCGCCCAGGCGTCGCCGCTGCAGCACTACTGGTCGCTCAGCCTTGAGGAGCAGTACTACCTGATCTGGCCGATCGCGGTTCTGGTGCTTGGACTTCTGGTGGCGCGCCAGCAGCGTGCGCGAGCGACTGCGGCTGTCCAGTGCCTGGTGATCACGGCGGGTCTCTTCCTGGTCTCCCTCCAGCTCACGCAGTCCGACAATGGGAGCGCGTACTTCATCACCCCTGCACGACTCTGGGAACTCTCTGTCGGGTCGACGATCGCGCTGTGCATGCCTCTCTTCGACCGTCTCCCTGCGCGGTGGCGCCCGGCGATCATGCTCCTAGCGCTGGGCGGTATGCTCGCGTCGTCGGTCATCACGCCGTCGGGCGCGGGCTTCCCCGCACCCTGGGCGCTCGTCGCGGTCATCAGCACGGCCGTTTTCATCGCGTTCCCGTGGCAGCCACGACGGGCGTGGCTCAATCCCCTCGCCAACCCGGTCATGACGCACATCGGCGACATCTCGTATTCGCTGTACCTGTGGCACTTCCCGGCGCTCATCCTCATCACGGAGGCGTTCCGTGGACTTCCCGGCGACAAGTCGGCGGTCCCGGCGGTCGTGTCGATCGCGGTCGCGCTGGGGCTGTCGGAGCTGTCATACCGGTACGTCGAGGAGACGGTGCGGAAGTCGCGGTGGCTGGAGCCGAAGAAGAAGCGTTCGCCTGCCTCGGCCTACAAACGCGTCGTCGTCGGATCTGTGGCGACGGCTGTGGCCGCCACGCTCGCATTTGCCTTCGCGATGGATCGACAGGCGCGGAACACGGAGGCAGCGGAGGAAAAGACTGTGCCACCGCAGACCGAGACGCCGATCGACGGTGACAGGGCCAGCGCGGCGCTCGACTCATTGGCAGCGGAGATCAAGACCGCTCTCGCAGCCACGAGCTGGCCGGAACTCACCCCGAGCATGGACAGCGTCGTCGCCGGCTATCAGCGAGACGAAGGGACGAACGCGTGCTCGAACCAGGTGTTTCCCGGTCTTGGCGACTGCACGTGGGGCGCTGAAGACGCACCGCTCTCGGTGGCGATCGTCGGCGACTCGACGTCTGTCAGCTATGTTCCGATGCTCCGAGCCATCGCCGACGCGTCGAACGGGCAGCTCAAAGTCAGCACGCTCGGCATGTACGGGTGTCCGTTCGTCGATTTCGAGACGACGAATGGCGGCGATGCGGTGAACAAGTACTGCCCCGCCCGCAAAGAGCAGGCTATCGAGAACATAGCAACCCTGAAACCGGACGTCCTCATCATTTCCAATACCTACCTCCCACTGAAAGAAGTGAGCACTGGGGCGGTTTTCACCCCCGCTGCATACGCGAAGGGGCTGAGGGCATATCTCGAACGGACCGGACCGAACGTAGGGAAGGTCGTCCTCCTCGCGCCGCCACCGGCGGACAAGGACGTCCGCGAGTGCTACTCCCGGCGGACGGGCCCTGACGCTTGCGTCAGCACGGTGAATTCCCGCTGGAAAGCGATAGCCGCGGCGGAGTCCTCAGTGGCCTCCGCATTCGGCGGAGCCTGGATCGACACCCTTCCGCTATTCTGCGCGAGCTCGAAGTGCCCGGCATTCGCGGCGGGAATCCCGATGAAGTTCGACGATCTGCACCTCACCGAGGAGTATTCCCGCCACATCGCGCCCGGTTTCGTCGCGCTGCTTGCGGCGAGGGAGATCAGCCTCGCGGGAGACACAGGCGGCTAGCAATCGCCGGCAGGAGGAGCGGGGCTGCGCCGACGCCCTACTCCTCCTCCAGCAGCTCGATAACGAACGGCCCCGCCTGCGGCCGCTTCGGCAGCACATGATCACCCGATGACTGGTGCCGGATCCGCCGCAGCACCCACGGCACCAGGTACTCCCGCGCCCACGACAGATCCTCCGCGCGGGCCTGCCGCCAGGTGCGAACCGGCAGCGGCTCGGGCTCCAGCGGCTGGAGGTCGTTGTCGACGTTGAGGGCCGCCAGGACCATGCGGGCGACGGTGTGGTGGCCGAGCGGGGCGAGGTGGAGACGGTCGGGGGCCCACATCCGCACGTCCTGGATCTCGGTGAGCGACCACTGGTCGGCCACGATCGCGTCGTACTTCGCCGCGACCGCGCGGACGTTCTCGTTGTAGATCGCGACCTTGCCGCGGATGCCGCGGAAGACCGGGGAGAAGCCCACGTCCACTCCCGTGAAGACCACCACGGTGGCGCCGTCCGCGCTGAGGCGGCGGACCGCCTCGTCGAAGAGGGCGGCGATCGCGTCGGGGTCAGTGCCGGGACGGATGACGTCGTTGCCGCCGGCCGAGATGGTGATCAGGTCGGGACGGAGGGCGACCGCCGCGTCGACCTGCTCGTCCAGGATCTGCTTGATCAGCTTGCCGCGGACGGCCAGGTTCGCGTAGGCGAAGTCGTCCGTCTTACTGCTCAGCACCTCCGCCACGCGGTCGGCCCAGCCGCGGTGGCCGCCCGGGCTGAGCGGCTCCGGGTCGCCGATCCCCTCGGTGAACGAGTCGCCGAGCGCGACGTAGCGGGACCACGGATGCTGAGCTTCGACCATCCCACCATTCTGCATCGCGGGGACGCCCGCCGACGATTGTCAGGCGGCTCCGGTAGATTCGATCCAAGTGGAGACGAACGCAGCGCCCTTGCCCGATGAGCCCGGGATGAGCGCTGGCGTACCCGCGAACGGCGCCGAGCCCGACCTCTCGGCCGGCGCCCGTGCGGGCAGTTTCGCCGCCGAGCACCTGTCCCCGTCCTTCCCCGAGCGCGCCGCCTGGGGCACCGCGGGCAAGCTCCGCGCCTGGCAGGCGGAGGCCCTCGACGCCTACTTCGTGAACGAGCCGCGCGACTTCCTCGCGGCCGCGACGCCGGGCGCCGGCAAGACCACATTCGCGCTCCGGCTCGCGACCGAGCTGTTGTCGCGGCGCGTCGTGGAGCGGGTGACGGTCGTCGCGCCGACCGAGCACCTCAAGCGGCAGTGGGCGGAGGCCGCAGCCAGGGTCGGTCTCCACCTCGACCCCGACTTCCGCAATGCGGACGGCCGGTACGCCCGGCACTACAAGGGCGCGGCGGTGACCTACGCCCAGGTGGCGATGCGGCCGAGCCTGCACAAGGACATCACCGAGTCGTACCGCACGCTGGTCATCCTCGACGAGGTGCACCACGGCGGCGACGCGCTCAGCTGGGGCGACGGCATCCGGGACGCGTTCGAGCGCGCCACCCGGCGGCTGTCGCTGACAGGGACGCCGTTCCGGTCCGACACCGCGCCGATCCCGTTCGTCGCCTACCTGCCCGACCGGCAGGGCATCCGCACCTCGGTCACCGACTACAACTACGGCTACGGCCGCGCGCTCAGCGACGGCGTCGTGCGCCCGGTGATCTTCATGGTCTACGCCGGGCACATGCGCTGGCGCACCAAGACCGGCGACGAGATGGAGGCGCGGCTCGGCGAGGGCAACACCAAGGACATCACCTCGCAGGCCTGGCGGACGGCGCTCGATCCGCGCGGGGAGTGGATCCCGGCGGTGCTGAGCGCGGCGGACCGCCGGCTCACCGAGGTGCGCAACTCCATCCCGGACGCCGGCGGCCTGGTGATCGCGACCGACCACTACGCGGCCCGCGCGTACGCCGACCTCCTGCAGCAGATCAGCGGCGAGCCGGTCACCGTCGTGCTCTCCGACGAGAAGGAGGCCAGCGACCGGATCGCCGACTTCTCCGCGGGCGACTCGCGGTGGATGGTCGCGGTGCGGATGGTGTCGGAGGGCGTGGACGTGCCGCGGCTGGCGGTCGGCGTGTACGCGACCAGCGCCTCCACCCCGCTGTTCTTCGCTCAGGCGATCGGGCGCTTCGTGCGCGCGCGCCGCCGGGGCGAGACGGCGTCGGTGTTCCTGCCGAACGTCCCCACGCTGATGGCGCTCGCCAACGCCCTGGAGCTGGAGCGCGACCACGCGCTCGACCGGCCGTCGCAGGAGGGCGGGGAGGGCGACCTCTGGAACCCGGAGGACGCCCTGGTCGCGGAGGCCAACAAGGAGTCCCGGGCATCGGAAGCGCTGACCGAGCAGTTCGCGTTCGAGGCGCTGGGGTCGGAGGCGAACTTCGACCGGGTGGTCTACGACGGGCGCGAGTTCGGCGGGTTCGCGGTGCCGGGCACGGACGAGGAGCTCGACTTCATCGGGCTCCCCGGCATCCTGGAGCCCGACCAGGTGCACGACCTGCTGATGCAGCGCCAGCAGCGGCAGGCTCGGAGGCACTCGTCCCGGCCGGCCACTGCGGATGGGCACCCGCCCGCGCCGCTGCACCGCACGCTCAAGGAGCAGCGCCAGCTCCTCAACAGCCTGGTCGGCCTCTACTCGAAGAACTCGGGGGAACCGCACGGCCTCATCCACGCCGAGCTGCGCCGCGTGTGCGGCGGCCCGGCGGTGGCGCAGGCGAGCGTGTCGCAGCTCCAGCAGCGCATCGAGTGGCTGCGGAAGCGGATCGGGCGCTAGCGGCGGGCCTCCCGCTAGATGACCCCGAGCGCCAGCATCGCGTCCGCGACCCGGACGAACCCGGCGACGTTCGCTCCCAGAACGTAGTCGCCCGGAGCGCCGTACTGCTCGGCGGTCTCCGCGCAGCGGTCGTGAATGGACGTCATGATGTCGTCCAGGCGCTGCTCGGCGTACTCGAACGTCCAGGCGTCCCGCGACGCGTTCTGCTGCATCTCCAGGGCGGAGGTCGCCACACCGCCCGCGTTCGCCGCCTTGCCCGGCGCGAACAGCACGCCGGCCGCGCGCAGCACGTGGACGGCCTCCGGGGTGCACGGCATGTTCGCGCCCTCGACCACAGCCGCGACGCCGTTGCCCGCGAGGGTGGCCGCGGCGGTCGCGTCCAGCTCGTTCTGCGTGGCGCAGGGGATGGCGACGTCGATCGGGGTCTCGGCCGCGAGCGCCCAGATGTCGCCGTTCGCGCGGTACTCGGCGGACGGGCCGCGCCAGGCCGCGTACTCGGACAGGCGGCCGCGCTCCACCTCCTTGAGCCGGCGGAGCAGCTCGAAGTCGATCCCGTCGCGGTCGTAGACGACGCCGGAGGAGTCGGAGCACGCCACGACGGTTCCGCCGAGCTGGTGCACCTTCTGGATGGCGTAGAGCGCGACGTTGCCGGAGCCGGAGACGAGCACCCGCGCGCCGTCGAAGGAGCGCCCGCGGGTGGCGAGCATCCGCTGCGCGAACACGACCGCGCCGAAGCCGGTCGCCTCCGTGCGGACCAGCGAGCCGCCCCAGCCGACGCCCTTGCCGGTCAGTACGCCGGACTCGTAGCGGTTCGTGATGCGCTTGTACTGGCCGAACAGGTAGCCGATCTCCCGGCCGCCGACGCCGATGTCACCTGCGGGAACGTCCGTGTACTCGCCGAGGTGCCGGTAGAGCTCGGTCATGAACGACTGGCAGAACCGCATCACCTCGGCGTCGGAGCGACCCTTCGGGTCGAAGTCGCTGCCGCCCTTGCCGCCGCCGATCGGGAGGCCGGTGAGCGCGTTCTTGAAGATCTGCTCGAAGCCGAGGAACTTCACCGTGCCGAGCGTGACGCTCGGGTGGAAGCGCAGCCCGCCCTTGTACGGGCCGAGCGCCGAGTTGAACTCCACCCGGAAGCCGCGGTTGACCCGGATGTTCCCCTCGTCGTCCGTCCACGGCACGCGGAAGATGAGCTGGCGCTCCGGCTCCGTCATCCGCTCCAGCACGGCGGCCCTGCCGTAGTGGGGGTTGGCCTCGATGACGGGGCCGAGCGAGCCGAGCACTTCGCGTGCCGCCTGATGGAATTCCGGCTCGCCGGCGTTGCGGCGGAGGACGTCGTCCAGGAGGGAGGAGAGCACGGGAGTCACACGGAAGCCTTTCTCGAACGTAAGATTTCTGAGTCTACTCTCATGAAACTCATACGCTTCGCCACGGCGGCTCGCCGGTCCGGTGGTTCGATGGGGCAATGAGCACGGAGCGCGACGCCGAACACGGCACCATCGACCGCCGGGAGCGGTTCCTGGAGATCCTCTTCCGCATCACCCTGGTGCTGAAGGGCGCGGACGGCGTGCTCGAGCTCATCGGCGGCGTCCTGCTGCTCTTCCTGACGCCGCAGCGGATGAACGACCTCGTCGTGTTCCTCACCCAGCACGAGCTCGGCGAGGACCCGAACGACCCGGTCTCCAACTGGATCGTCCACTTCGGCCACACCCTCACCGGTTCGGCGACGCTGTTCGGCGCGGTCTACCTGCTGCTGCACGGCGTCGTGAAGGTCGTGCTCGTCTGGGCGGTGCTGAAGGAGCAGCTCTGGGCCTACCCGTGGATGATCGGCTTCCTCGTGGTGTTCATCGGCTGGCAGACCTGGGAGCTGGCCAGGCACTTCTCCTGGGGGCTGCTCGGGCTGACCCTGTTCGACCTGCTCATCGTGGGGCTGACCGTCCACGAGTACCGCGTGCAGCGGCGGCTGCGGGCGGCGAAGCTCGCGGCGGCGGCCGAACGGGAGCCCGCCACGGGTTAGGTTCGGCTGCGCTTGCTGGAATCCCGGGCGCGACATTCCTAGGCTGACGCTATGACCGCGGAGACCGTGAACGGAAAGCACCCAGACGAACCCCACCGCGAGGGGATCGCGCAACGGCTGAACTGGCTGAGGGCCGGCGTGCTCGGCGCCAACGACGGCATCGTGTCCGTCGCCGCGGTCGTCGTCGGTGTCGCGGGGGCCACTCCCGCCATCCCGGCCATCCTGACCGCCGGCCTCGCCGCCCTCGTCGGCGGCGCGATCTCGATGGCGCTCGGCGAGTACGTGTCGGTGAGCAGCCAGCGCGACAGCGAGCACGCCCTCATCGCCAAGGAGCGCCGTGAGCTGGAGGAGATGCCGGAGCAGGAGCTGGCCGAGCTGACCGGCCTCTACGAGGCGAAGGGCCTGAAGCCCGAGACCGCGCGCCAGGTCGCGATCGAGCTCACCGAGCACGACGCGCTGGCCGCGCACCTCTCCGCCGAGCTCGGCATCGACCAGGACGACGTGGTGAGCCCGTGGCACGCGGCGATCGCGTCCGCCATCGCGTTCACGATCGGCGGCATCCTGCCGCTCCTGACCATCCTCACGCCGGCGGCGATCCGCATCCCGCTGACCTTCGTGATCGTGCTGATCGCGCTGGCGGCCACCGGCTACGTCGCGGCCTGGATCGGCGGCGCCTCGCGCGGCAAGGCGATGCTACGCGTGGTCATCGGCGGCGCCCTGGCGCTGGCGGCCACGTTCGCGATCGGCGCGCTGCTCGGCACGACGGTAGGCTGACGCCCTCGGGCCGCGTGAAGGGGAGCGATGAAGGAGAAGCTGGAGATCGTGCGGGACTGGCTGCCCCGCTACACCGGCACACCGCTGGAGGAGTTCGGCGAGCACATCCTCCTGACCAACTTCGGCGACTACGTCTACCGGTTCGCGGAGTGGTACGGCGCGGAGGTCCGCGGCACCGACCGGTCGATGCCGAACGCGACCGCCGATGGCATCACGATGATCAACTTCGGCATGGGCAGCCCGAACGCGGCGACGATCATGGACCTGCTGAGCGCGGTGAGCCCGAAGGCGGCGCTCTTCCTCGGCAAGTGCGGCGGGGTCAAGAAGAAGAACCAGCTCGGCGACCTGGTGCTCCCGATCGCGGCCATCCGCGGCGAGGGCACGTCGAACGACTACCTCCCGCCGGAGGTGCCTGCGCTGCCGGCGTTCCAGCTCCAGCGCGGTGTCTCCACCAGCATCCGCGACGCCGGGTACGACTACTGGACGGGCACGGTCTACACGACGAACCGGCGGGTGTGGGAGCACGACGACACCTTCAAGACCTACCTGCGGCAGACCAGGTGCATGGCGGTCGACATGGAGACGGCGACGATCTTCGCGGCCGGGTTCGCCAACCACATCCCGGCCGGCGCGCTGCTGCTGGTGTCGGATCAGCCGATGATCCCGGAGGGGGTCAAGACGGCCGAGAGCGACCGCAGCGTCACCGCGCAGTTCGTGGAGCGGCACATCCGGATCGGCGTCGAGGCTCTGCGCCTCGTCCGCCGCAACGGCCGCAGCGTAAGGCATCTGCGGTTCGAGGACGCCTAACCCGTCCGTCACCTCTGCCGAGGGGCACGTTGTTGTCACTTTTCGCGCCCGAAAGTGACAACAACGTGCCCCTCGGCGAGTGGGTGGAGGTGGGAGTGCCGGTCAGTGGCCGGTGAGGGGGGCCAGGGTGCGGGCGATGAGGGAGGGGCGGGCGGTGGCGCGCTCCTCCAGGTCGGCGCCCTCCATCGCGACCAAGCCCGCGTTGGCGCCGAGGAAGCGCAGCGGCTCGGGCTCCCAGCGCGGGGAGCGGTGGCCGACCCAGGGGAGCTCCGTGAGGCCGGTACGGCGGCCGGCGATCAGGTCGGCGAGGGTGCGGCCGGCGAGGTTCGTGGTGCTCAGGCCGTCGCCGACGTAGCCGCCGGCCCAGGCCTCGCGCGTGTCGCGGTCGATGCCGACCGCGGCGTGCCAGTCGCGCGGCACGCCGAGCGGGCCGCCCCAGTGGTGCGTGATCCGCGCCCCCGCGACCGCGGGGAACAGCTCGCCCAGGGTGCGGACAAGGTGGTTGCGCACGGGCGGCGACCTGTCGTACGACGGGTGGATGGCGCTGCCCAGGTGGTAGCGGGCGCCGCGGCCGCCGAACGCGATCCGGTTGTCGGCGGTGCGCTGGCCGTAGACGATCAGGTGCCGGAAGTCCGCGAAGGTCTGGCCGTGCTCGATGCCGATGCGGTCCCAGACCGTGTCGGACAGCGGCTCGGTCGCGATCATCAGCGAGTACAGCGGGAGGACGCTCCGGCCGACCTGCGGGAGCTGCGAGCCGTAGCCCTCGGTGGCGTTCACGACGGTGCCCGCCCTCACGGTGCGCTCGACGTCGCCGACGCGCACCCGCACGACGCCGTCCGCCCAGCTCAGGACCTCGGTGCCCTCGGCGATCGTGGCGCCGCGGCGCTCGACGGCGCGGGCGAGGCCGCGGACGAGCTTCGCCGGGTGGACGCGCGCGCAGGCGGGCGTGACGGTCGCGGCGACGGCGTCCGGGACCCCGTACCGCGCTCGCACCGTCTCGGTCCCGGCGAGGGAGACCCGGTCGACGCCGAACTCCTCCGACTCGGCGAACTCGGCTCGTGCGGCGGCGAGCTGGACGCGGTCGCGGGCGAACGTCACGGTGCCGCCGCGGAGGTAGTCGCAGTCGATGTCCTCGGCGGCGGCGACGCGGCCGACCTCAGCCACCGTATCCACCATCGCCTGCCGTTGCGCGACCGCCGCGTCCCGGCCGTAGCGGGCGGCGAGCCGGGAGGCCGACCAGGGGAACAGCGCTGAGCACCAGCCGCCGTTGCGGCCGGACGCGCCGAAGCCGGCGACCTCCCGCTCCAGCAGCAGGATGTTCAGGCCGGGGTCGAGCTCCTGGAGGTAGTAGGCCGTCCAGAGGCCGGTGAGGCCGGCGCCGACGATAGCCACGTCCACGGTGCCGTCGTCCGCCAGCGCGGGGCGGGGCCGGAAGCCGTCCTCGGCCTCGGTGATCGAGTCGAACCAGAAGCCGACACTGCGGTAGTCCACGTCACTCCTCAACACGTCAGGGAAAAGAGAACGAGCCCGCGCCCCGCCCAAGCGGTGCGCGGACTCGTCCGGTGGTGCCTGCCTTACAGGTGGTTGCTCGCCTCGGTGAGCACCGACTCCAGGATCTGCCGGATCTCGACGAACTCGTCCGGGCCGATGGTCAGCGGCGGGGCGAGCTGGACGACGGGGTCGCCGCGGTCGTCGGCGCGGCAGTACAGGCCCGCGTCGTAGAGCGCCTTCGACAGGAAGCCGCGCAGCAGCCGCTCGGACTCGTCGTCGTCGAACGTCTCCTTGGTGGCCTTGTCCTTCACCAGCTCGATGCCGAAGAAGTAGCCGTCGCCGCGGACGTCGCCGACGATCGGGAGGTCGAGCAGCTTCTCCAGCTCGGCGCGGAACAGCGGCGAGTTCTCCCGGACGCGCTCGTTGAGGCGCTCCTCCTCGAAGATGTCGAGGTTGGCCAGCGCGACGGCGGAGGACACCGGGTGACCGCCGAATGTGTAGCCGTGGTAGAACGACGTGTTGCCGTGCTTGAAGGGCTCGTAGATCCGGTCGCTGATGATCGTCGCGCCGATGGGGGAGTACCCGGAGGTCATGCCCTTGGCACAGGTGATCATGTCGGGCACGTAGCCGTACTGGTCGCAGGCGAACATGTGGCCGATGCGGCCGAAGGCGCAGATGACCTCGTCGCTGACCATGAGCACGTCGTACTTGTCGCAGATCTCGCGCACCCGCTGGAAGTAGCCGGGAGGCGGCGGGAAGCAGCCGCCGGAGTTCTGCACCGGCTCCAGGAAGATCGCGGCGACGGTCTCGGGACCCTCGAACTGGATCATCTCCTCGATGCGGTTCGCCGCCCAGACGCCGAAGGCCTCCACGTCGTCGGTGGGAGCGCCCATCTCGCCCGCGCGGTAGAAGTTCGTGTTCGGGACGCGGAATCCGCCGGGGGTGAGCGGCTCGAACATCTCCTTCATGGCCGGGATGCCGGTGATGGCCAGCGCGCCCTGCGGGGTGCCGTGGTAGGCGACCGCGCGGGAGAGGACCTTGTGCTTGGTCGGACGGCCCTGCAGCTTCCAGTAGTACTTGGCCAGCTTGAAGGCGGTCTCGACGGCCTCGCCGCCGCCGGTGGAGAAGAAGACGCGGTTGAGGTCGCCCGGCGCGTAGTGCGCGAGGCGGTCCGCGAGCTCGATCGCGTTCGGGTGGGCGTAGGACCAGATCGGGAAGAAGGCGAGCTGCTCGGCCTGCTTCGCGGCCACCTCGGCGAGGCGCTTGCGGCCGTGGCCGGCGTTCACCACGAACAGGCCGGAGAGGCCGTCGATGTAGCGCTTGCCGTGGTCGTCCCAGATGTGGTGCCCCTGGCCGCGGGTGATGATCGGGACGCCGTGGCCCTCCTCCATCACCGACTGGCGCGCGAAGTGCATCCAGAGGTGGTCGCGCGCCTTCGCCTGCAGGTCTGCCTCATCGGGTGTGATGGGCTCACCGAACGTTTCAACGGTTGTCGTCATTGTTATCGCGTTCCCCAGTTGTAGAACTGTTTGTGGAGTTTGAGGTACACGAACGTCTCGGTGGAGAGCACTCCTTCGAGAGTCCGGATCTCGGAGTTGAGCATCGTGATGAGGTCGAGGTCGTTCTCGCACACGACCTCCGCGAGGATGTCGTACGTGCCGGCCGTGAGGACCACGTAGTCCACGGCAGGCATGGCGGCGAGCTTGTCCGCGATCACGATCGTGTCGCCGGTGACCCGGACACCGATCATCGCCTGGCGGTAGAAGCCGAGCTGCATCGGATCGGTGACGGCCACGATCTGCATCACACCCGACTCGGTCAGCTTCTGCACGCGCTGGCGCACGGCCGCCTCGCTGAGACCGACGGCCTTGCCGATCTCCGCATAGGACTTGCGGCCGTCCACCTGCAGCTGCTCGATGATCGCCTTTGAGACGTCATCGATGACCGCAGCCTTCGTGCCGTTCGTTGCCCGAGGGGTACTCATGGAGCGATTCTGTCAGTGGCGAGGCGGTCTAGCAAGCGAATCCGCACATTACTGGCCGATTCACCGACGAAATCAGTAGACTCCCCGCCATGAGTTCACCGCTGAGCACGACCACCACACCCGAACTGCACAACTTCGTCGGCGGAGCGCGCACCGCCGCGCGCGGGAGCGACAGCATCTCCCTGATCGATCCGGCGACCGAGGACGTGTACGCCACCGCCCCCGTCTCGACCGCGGAGGACGTCGCCGACGCGTACCGCGCGGCCGAGGACGCCTTCGAGGTGTGGGGGAGCACCACGCCGGGCGAGCGCCAGCTCGCGCTGTTCCGCATCGCCGACGCGATGGAGGCGCGCGCGGAGGAGTTCGCCGACGCCGAGTCGCAGGACACCGGCAAGCCGCGCGGCACGCTGGTCGAGGACGAGATCCTGCTGTCCGTCGACCAGATCCGCTTCTTCGCGGGAGCCGCCCGCAACCTGGAGGGCCGCTCGGCCGGCGAGTACATGCCGGACCACACCTCCTTCATCCGCCGCGAGCCGATCGGCGTCGTCGGCCAGGTCACGCCCTGGAACTACCCGCTCAACATGGCGGTCTGGAAGTTCGCCCCCGCCTTGGCCGCGGGCAACACCACCGTGCTGAAGCCCTCCGACACCACTCCGCTGTCGACGCTGCTGCTGGCGGAGGTCGCGAGCGAGTTCCTGCCGTCCGGTGTGCTGAACGTCGTGCTCGGCGACCGCAGCACGGGAGCGGCGATGATCGACCACCCGACCCCGCAGCTCGTGTCGATCACCGGCTCGGTGCGCGCAGGCATGGAGGTCGCACGCGCCGCCTCCTACGACCTCAAGCGCGTGCACCTGGAGCTCGGCGGCAAGGCGCCGGTGATCGTGTTCGACGACGCCGACATCCAGAAGGCGGTCGAAGGGATCGTCGCGGCCGGGTACTTCAACGCCGGCCAGGACTGCACGGCGGCGACGCGCCTGCTGGTGCAGGAGGGCGTGCACGACGAGTTCGTGGCGGCGCTCGCCCAGTACGCACGCGAGAACGCCCGCACCGGCGCGCCGCGGGACGACGGCATCCTCTACGGCCCGCTGAACAACGCGAGCCAGCTCGCCCAGGTGAGCGGCTTCGTGGACCGGCTGCCCGACCACGCGAACGTGGAGCTCGGCGGCCGCCGCCAGGGCGACCGCGGCTACTTCTGGGAGGCCACCATCGTGTCGGGGCTGCGCCAGGACGACGACGCGGTGCAGAACGAGATCTTCGGGCCGGTCCAGACCGTCCAGAAGTTCACCGACGAGGCGGAGGCGTTGCGCTGGGCGAACGGCGTGCGCTACGGCCTGGCGTCCTCGGTGTGGACGAAGGACCACGGCCGCGCGATGCGCTTCGCCAAGGGCCTCGACTTCGGCTGCGTGTGGATCAACACCCACATCCCGATCGTGGCCGAGATGCCGCACGGCGGCTTCAAGCACTCCGGCTACGGCAAGGACCTGTCGATGTACGGCTTCGAGGACTACACGCGCCTCAAGCACGTGATGTCGTACATCGGGGAGTAGGACCATCGGGGAGTGGGGCGACACGCCGACCGCGATTAAACATCCGCTCCTATAGGTATTCGGCCCGTCCTCCGCTACGCTGCCTGGCACACACATCGTCGTGTGCGACTGACCCGGAAGGCATTCGATGTCCTCAGAACCCTCGTCCTCGACCCATCTCGGAGACGGCGAGCACCTCGCCGTCCTCGGATACGAGGACTCCTTCAACCGGTCCATGACCCTGTGGGCCAACTTCGCTCTCGGATTCACGTACCTCTCGCCGCTCGTCGGCGTCTACTCGCTGTTCGCCGTCGCGATGGCGACGGGAGGCCCGCCCTCCATCTGGTGGATCGTCATCGTCGGCGCCGGCCAGTTCCTGGTGTCGCTCGTCTTCGGGGAGGTGGTCTCGCAGTACCCCATCCACGGCGGCATCTACCCGTGGGCGCGGCGGCTGTGGGGCCGTCGGTACGCGTGGATGGCGGCCTGGGTCTACATCTGGGCGATGATCGTGACCATCACCGCGGTGGCGTCGTACGGCAGCGGGTTCCTCGCCAGCCTGTTCGGCCTCCCCGCCACCAAGGAGGTCACCCTCGGGCTGACCGTGCTGCTGCTGGTCGTGGCGCTCGGGCTGAACTTCACCGGGACGAAGACGCTGGCGACCGTGGCCCGCATCGGCCTGTCGGCGGAGCTCATCGGCGTGATCGCGGTGGGCCTCTACCTGCTGATCTTCCAGCGCAAGCACCCGTTCTCGGTGTTCTTCGACACGATGGGCGTCCAGGGCCACGGCTCGTACCTGGTGGCGTTCCTCGGCGCGGCGCTCGCGGGACTGTTCCTCTTCTACGGCTTCGAGGCGTGCGGCGACGTCGCCGAGGAGGTCGCGAACCCGGCCCGGCGGATCCCGCTCGCCATGATGATGACGATCCTGGTCGGCGGCGTGTCCGCACTGTTCGCCTTCGGCGGCTACATCCTGGCCGCGCCCGACCTGGCGAAGATCGTGGCGGGCAAGGACGTCGACCCGATCCCGGAGATCCTGCAGTCCGCCCTCGGCGACGTCGGCGCGAAGATCTTCCTCGTCGTCGCGGTCACGGCGTTCCTGTCCTGCGTGCTGAGCCTCCAGGCGGCGGCGAGCCGGCTGCTGTTCTCGTTCGCGCGGGACGGGATGATCCCGGCGCACCGTTGGCTGTCGCGGGTTTCGCCGCGCACCAAGGTGCCGGTGAACGCGCTGATCGTGGCGTGCAGCATCCCGGTGGTCATCAGCCTGATCGTCTACCTCGGGCCGGACGGGCTCATCACCCAGGTGACCGCGTTCGCGGTGCTCGGCATCTACGTGGCGTTTCAGTCGGTGGTGCTCGCGTCGCTGCGGCAGCGGGTCAAGGGCTGGCGTCCGGCCGGGCCGTTCTCGCTCGGGCGCGGCGGGATGGTCGTCAACATCCTGGCGCTGGCGTACGGGATCTTCGCGATGGTGCTGCTGGCCTGGCCGACGAGCACGGGGAACTGGTTCAACGACTGGATCGTGCTCATCGGCCTCGGGATCGTCGCGGGCGCCGGACTGCTGTACCTGTTCCTCGCGCGGCCCGACCGCGCGTCGGACGCGCCGGCGGGCGACGCCATTCGGGTGGCGGAGCTGCTGCGGTCGCACCGGAGCGGGACGGTCGCGCCTGCGGCCTCCGCGGAGCCGGCCCCGGCCGACTGACCCGGGCGCGGCCCGCCGTCGGAACTGTGCGCCGGCGGCGGGCCCGCGCCGCCTACCTGACAGGACACGCCGCCTGGCCGCCCGGCCAGGCGGCGTGTCCTGTCATCTCGTTTGGCCGGCCCGGCGGCCGGGCGCGCGAACGAACTGACAGGACATGCCGCGCGGTCGCGTGGTGAGACGGCGTGTCGTGACAGATAGATGGCGCGGTCAGGACTCGCGGCGGGGGATGCCGAGCGGGTTGCCGTCGCGGAGCTCGGGAGGCAGGACCCCCTGCGGCGCGTCCTGGTACGCGATCGGCGCCAGCCAGCGGCGGATGGCCGTCGCGCCGACCGAGGTGTGGAGGCTCGCCGTGGTCGACGGCCAGGAGCCGCCGTGGTGCTGCGCCCAGCCGATCGCGACGCCGGTCGGCCAGCCGTCGAACAGGAGGCGGCCGGCGATCGGGGCGAGCGCGGCGGCGAGGGCGGTGACGTCCTCGCCCGTGCCGCGGTGGACGGTGGCGGTGAGCGACGGGCGCAGCGCGGTGAGCAGGGCGGGGAGCTCGTCGTCGCGGTAGGAGACCAGGACAGTGACCGGGCCGAAGTGCTCCTCCAGGAACGCATCCGGCGCGGCGAGGAAGGCCGCCGCGTCCGTGAGGGCGACCGCGGGCACGGAGGTCCCCGGCTCGTCGCGGCCGAGCAGCACCGTCACGGCGTCGTCGCCTCCCAACGCGTCGACCGCCGATGCGTAGGCCGTGCTCATCCCCTCGGTGAGCTGCCGGGAGGCCGGAGCCGAGCCGAGCGCGGCGCTCACGGCGTCATCCACGCCCTCGCCGGACGGGACGAACACCAGGCCCGGCTTGGTGCAGTACTGCCCCGCGTCGCGTGTGAAGGAGCCGACCAGGCCCGCGCCGATGGCGGCGGCGCGCTCGCGGCCCGCCGCGCGGGTGACCACCACCGGGTTGACGCTGCCCAACTCCCCGTAGAACGGGATCGGGTCCGGCCGTGCGGACGCCAGGTCGAACAGCGCCCGGCCGCCGCGCTCCGAGCCGGTGAAGCCCGCGGCGCGCACGGCGGGATGCCGCACGAGCTCGACCCCGGCCTCCATGCCCTCGACCAGCGCGAACCAGCCCGCGGGCAGCACCGACACGGCCAGCTCGGCGGTGCGGCGCGACAGCCGGGGATGACCGGGATGCGCCTTCACGATCACCGGGCAGCCCGCGGCGAGCGCCGACGCTGTGTCGTTCCCGAGCACCGAGAACGCGAACGGGAAGTTGGACGACGTGTAGACCGCGACCGGGCCGACCGGGCGCAGCATCCGGCGCAGGTCGGGGCGCGGCGGGATGAGCGACGGGTCGGGGGAGTCGACCGTCGCCTCCAGGTAGCCGCCCTCGCGCGCGACGCCGGCGAAGAAGCGGAGCTGCGCGGCGGTGCGGGTGACCTCGCCGTCGAGGCGCGCCTCGGAGAGGTGGGTCTCCTCGGCGGCGAGCGCGACCAGAGCGGCCCGGTCGCCTTCGAGCGCGGCGGCCAGGGCGTCCAGCCAGGCCGCACGCTCCTCGCGGGTGGTCGGGACGAGCGCGGCGTCGGCGGCGGCCGCGGCGGCAGCAGTGACCTCGCTCATCAGAACGCCGCCAGCCCGGTCAGCGCCCGCCCGAGCACCAGGGTGTGGATCTCGTCCGTGCCCTCGTAGGTGCGCACCGACTCCAGGTTGGCCATGTGCCGCATCACCGGGAACTCGCTGGTGATGCCGTCGCCGCCGAGGATGGTGCGGGCCTCCCGCGCGATGGCGAGCGCCTCCCGCACGCTGTTGAGCTTGCCGACGCTGATCTGCGTCGGGGTCAGCCGGCCCGCCTCCTTCAACCGGCCGAGGTGCAGGGCGAGCAGCATCCCCTTCTCGTACTCCACCAGCATGTCGGCGAGCTTCTGCTGAATGAGCTGCGTCGCGCCGATCGGCCGGCCGAACACCTCCCGGGTCGTCGCGCGCTCGATGGAGACCTCCAGGCACGACCGGGCGGCGCCCATCGCGCCCCAGACGATCCCGTAGCGGGCCTCGTTGAGGCAGGAGAACGGACCGGACAGGCCGCGCGCGCCCGGCAGCATCGCAGAGGCGGGGACGCGCACGCCGTCGAGGACGATGTCGCACTGCACCGACGCGCGCATCGAGAGCTTGCCGTCGATCGCGGTGGCGGCGAAGCCGGGGTGGAGGTCGGCACGACGAACCCGCGCACGCCGTCCTCCGTCGCCGCCCAGACGACCGCCACGTCGGCGAGCGCCGCCAAGCCGATCCAGCGCTTGGCGCCGTCGATCACCCAGTCGTCGCCGTCCCGCCGCGCAGTGGTGCTCATCGCGGCCGGGTCGCTGCCGCCCTGCGGCTCGGTGAGGGCGAAGCAGCCGATGCGCTCGCCGCGGGCCATCGGCGGCAGCCACTCGGCCTTCTGCTCGTCGGAGCCGAACTTGGAGATGGCGCTCATGGCGAGCGAGCCCTGCACCGAGACGAAGGTGCGCCAGCCGCTGTCGGCGGCCTCCAACTCATGGCAGACCAGCCCGTAGGCGACCGCGCCCGCTCCTGCGCAGCCGGGGTCCTTCAGGTGCATGCCGAGGAAGCCGAGGGCGCCGAGCTCGGCGACGAACTCGCGGCGGAAGTGCTTGTCCTCGAAGTCCTGCTCGATCACCGGCGCGATCCGCTCCACCGCGAAGCGCCGGGCGGCGTCGCGCCAGCGCAGCTCGTCGTCGGTGAGCAGGTGGTCGATGCTGAAGGCCTCGTCGAGGGCGGAGGCGGCGGAGGCGAGCGTCTGCGTGGTCATCGGGTGGTCCTTTCGGTGGACGGGCGGACGGCGTCCAGCCACTGGGGTTCGTGCGCGCCGAGCAGCGGCGGCGGGGTGCGGTGCACGGCGGGCGACGTGCTCAGGTGGATGGGCGTCGCGGGTTGGCGCGAGACGCGGCCGGTCGCCGGGTCGGCGGTGGCGGTCACCGGATCGAGCCCGAGCGCGTCGGCGAACGCGAACGCCTCGCCGACGCTGTTGACGAGCCCGGCCGGGACGCGCGCGGCGCCGAATACGGCCACCCAGTCGGCGGCGGGGCGGGCGGCGAGCGCGGGCTCCAGCACGGCCCGCAGCGCGGCGCGGTGGTGCACGCGCTCCTCGTTGGTCGCGAAGCGGGCGTCGGCCGCGAGCTCCGGGAGGCCGATCGCGGCGGCGAACGCGGCGAACTGCCGGTCGTTGCCCACCGCGAGCACGAACTCCCGGTCGGCCGCGCGGAACAGCTCGTACGGTGCGATGCTCGGGTGCGCGTTGCCGAGCCGGCCGGGGAGCGGCCGGTGGCGAGCGTGCTCGACGCCTGGTTGGTGAGCGCGGCGAGCAGGGAGCCGAGCAGGTCGACGTCGACCCGTGAGCCGAGGCCGGTGCTGTCCCGCTCGCGCAGGGCGAGCAGGATGCCGGCGAGCGCGTTCTGCCCGGTGAGCACGTCCACGAGGGCGACGCCGACCTTGCTGGGCTCGCCGTCCGGCGCTCCCGTGATGCTCATCAGACCGCCGACCGCCTGGACGAGAAGGTCGTAGCCCGGCAGGCCCGCGCCCTCCTCCCGTCCGAAGCCGGTGATCGAGCAGTAGATCAGCCCGGGGTTGGCGGGACGGAGGCTGTCCTCGTCCAGCCCGAACCGTTCCATCACCCCCGGACGGAAGTTCTCCACCACGACGTCAGCGGTCTCCGCGAGGGCGCGCGCGGCGGCGAGGCCCTCCGGCGTGCCGAGGTCGCACACCACCGAGCGCTTGTTGCGGTTGACCGCGCCGAAGTAGGTGGACTCGCCCGCCTCGTCCACGGGAGGCCGCCACGACCGAGTGTCGTCGCCGGCCGGGCTCTCGATCTTGACCACGTCGGCGCCGAAGTCCGCGAGCGTCATCGTCGCGTACGGGCCGGCGAGGACCCGGGAGAAGTCGGCGACGCGCAGGCCGGAGAGGATGCCGTCGGCCATGCTCGCTCCTTCGCTCGGACGGTCGCCCACACGAGCCGTCGGTAATTCATCCTATATCGAATGATTGGATCGGGTTATCGTGGGAGGCGTGACCACCTCCACTCGCGATGCTGCCGGAACGACCCGGCCGGCGCCAGGGGCGCGGGACGCGGTCTTCGCGCAGCTCTCCGACGCGGGCCGCGCCGAGCAGGTCGCCCGGCGCCTCGCCGACGCGATCGTCCTCGGCGTGCTGACCCCGGGGGAGCGGCTGCCCAGCGAGGCCGAGCTCGCCCGCCGGTTCGGCGTCGCGTTGGTGACGGCGCGCGAGGGCCTCGGGATGCTGCGCGAGGCGGGACTGGTCGAGACCCGGCGCGGACGGGACGGCGGCTCCTTCGTCGTCCATCCCGGCGACGGCGACGAGGCGCTGCTCGCGACCCGGCTCCGCGGCCTGTCGCAGGTGGAGCTGGGCGACCTCGCCGTCTACGTGACGGCCATCGCGGCGGGCTGCGCGGATCGCGCGGCCGAGCGCTCGACCGCCGCCGACGACGCGCGGCTGGCGGCGTGGCTGGACGCCGCCGACTTCAGCGGCCCGGCCGCCGCGCGCCGCAATGCGGGCGGCTTCCTGCTGGAGCTCGCCGTGCTCAGCCAGTCGACCCGGCTGGTGCGCGAGCAGATCCGGTTGCAGGCCGAGTTCGGCCCGCTGCTCTGGCTCGGGATGCGCGACGCCGACCTCCGCGCGGGGACGGCGGACTCCGCCCGCCTGATCGCGGAGGCCGTCGCGGCGGGCGACGCCGGCGCTGCCCGGGAGGAGATCAGCGCCCTGCTGGCGGGCGTCGCACGCTGGCTGCTGTCCGCGAAGGCGCGGATCGAGACGGGAGGGACGATCGATGGCTGACGTCATCGCGACGGACACCGGCGTAGGCGTGGCGGCTGCGGCCGAGCGCGTGAGCGCCCTGTTCGCGCGCATCCAGGACTCGCTGGCCGGCTGGCGCGACGCCATCCTCGGGGACGAGAGCGCTGACGAGGAGGGCACGGACACCGCCACCACGCCCGCGGCGATCGACGCGACCGTCGGCGCGCTGGTCATCCCGCTGCTGCGCGAGGACGACCCGCTGCTGGTCGGCGCCGGGTTCATCGCCGCCCCCGAGTTCACCGGCGGCGACGACCTGCACTTCTCCTGGTGGCTCGGGCCGCTGGAGGAGAACCCGGTGTTCGGGTCCACCACCGAGCCGAGCCGGCTGGACCTGGCCTCCCGTTCGTACTCCGACTATCTGCGCGACTTCCGCTCGCTGGAGTGGTACAGCATCCCGCAGACCACGCACCGCACCCACATCACCGGACCGTACGTCGACCACCTGTGCGCGTGCGACTACATCGTCACCGTCACCTCGCCCGTCGAACGGGACGGCCGGATGATCGGCGTCGTCGGCGTGGACGTCTACGTCAAGCGGCTGGAGCGCGAGCTGCTGCCCGCCATGCTCGCCGCCGGGCGCCCGGTGGTGCTCGTCAACGAGGCCGGCCGCGCGATGGTCTCCACCGACCCTGCGGTGCTGGTCGGCGATGTGGTGGCGACGGGGGAGGACGCCGTGCGCTGCGCCGGCACGCCGTTCCGCCTGGTCTGACCTCGCGCCTGGTCTAACATCTGTAAGGCCAGTTACATCCTGCATCGGGGAGCAGCCCCGGTCCATCGTCGACCAGGAGGAACCGCGGTGACTCCCGGCTTCACCCGCTACGCCCCGACCGCCGGCCCGTCGCGCTGGCTGCTGATCGCCGGACGGCGGTTCGTCGCCTGCGTGGAGAGCACGGCGGCGGACAGCATCGTGGACGCGGTGTGGTGGCTGGCCGACTCCGACCTCGCCACCATCGAGTCGGTCGTCGGCGCGTTCCCGCTCGCCGGGCCGGACAGCGTCCGCTCGTTCGCGGTGGCCGAGCTCGGCGAGCCGAACGCCTCCGGCGAGATCGTCGTCACGGCCGTGGTCCGCGGGTCGGCTGCGCTCGACATCTACTCGGTCGGCGGCGCACGGCGGTTCGGGTCGGGCGGCGTCCAGCCCTGGGTGCTCGCGGAGTTCCGCAACGTCACCGGGCTCGCGATCGGGGGCGACGACCTCCCCACGGGGTCGGTCGCGCGGCTCTCGATCGGCTCCCTGCCAATCGGGCTCGGCGTCGTGGACGGCGAGCTGCTCACCTGGTCGAGCACGCCGCTGGAGCGCGTCGAGCGCACCGCCGACCGGAGGCCGCAGCCGGCCGAGGACGCCGTCGCGGGGGTGCCGGAGTCCGAGCTGGACGAGACGATCATCCGCTCGCGCAACCGCAGCTCCAGCCTGTTCTCGCACGCTGACGAGCCGGACGTCCCTGCGACGGCCGGGCTCGCCGAGTCGCCGGAGGCTGCGCCCGTCGCGCAGCCCGTCCCCGTCGCGCACGAGCTGCCCGGCGCGATCGACATCGAGGAGCCGGGCGCCGCGACCGAGCGGCCGGACCTGCGCGACACGCCCGGAATCGGCCGGCCGCCGGTTCCCGGTGCGATCCCGACCCCGGCCGGCGGCGCGGAGGTCGTGCCGCCGCCGCAGCGGTTCGCCGTGCGGGTCGTCCCGGGGGACATCCTGGAGCTGGACGTGCCGATCCTGATCGGCCGCAAGCCGACGCTCCCGCGGGTCGAGTCGGGCGTCGCGCCGCGCCTCGTCGCGGTGCAGTCGCCCGAGCAGGAGGTGTCCTCCACGCACGTGCGCATCGAGCAGTCGGGGGACGCCGTGGTCGTCACCGACCTGCGGTCGACCAACGGCACCCGCGTCCACCGGCCCGGCGGCGCGGACGAGCGACTGCGTCCGGGGAGTCCACGGTCGTCCTCCCCGGAACGGTTGTGGAGATCGGCGACGGTAATATCATCGAGATCACCGCCGTCCCGGCCGGCGGCACCACGGGGACCCCGCGGCCGCTGCCGGAAGCGGACCGTCGAGAAGAAGGACGCGAGTGACCCAGATCGGTCGCACCAACCGGCGCCACACCGTGGTCGTGCCGGGCGGCGCAGACGCACGCATCAGCCTGTCCTGGGCGGCGCTGTCGGACACCGGCTACCGGCGCAGCGTCAACGAGGACAGCCTCCTGGCGCGCTCGCCGATCTTCGCGGTCGCCGACGGCATGGGCGGCCACACCGCGGGCGACTTCGCCAGCACCGCCGTCGTCACCCGGCTTGCCGAGAAGGTCAGGGTCGACTTCGTCACGGAGGCCTCGCTGACCGAGGCGCTGCGCGACGCGGTGGACGACATGGGCCGCGGCGTCGGGCAGACGGACCTCGGTACGGGCACCACCGTGACGGGCATCGCGCTCACGCTGTCGGACGGGTCGCCGTACTGGCTCGTCTTCAACATCGGCGACTCGCGCGTCTACAGCTTCCGCGACGGCACGCTGGAGCAGCTCACGGTCGACCACTCGATCGTGCAGGAGCTGCTCGACGCCGGGGCGATCACGCCGGCGGAGGCGGAGGTCCACCCGCACAGCAACGTGATCACGCGCGCGGTCGGGTTCAACGAGGACCCGGTGCCCGACTACTTCCTGTTCCCGATCGTCGCCGGCTCCCGCCTGCTGGTCTGCTCGGACGGCCTCACCAAGGAGCTCACCGAGCACGGCATCCGCTACTACCTCGGCGAGGGCGCCTCCCCGCTGGACGCCGCACAGCAGCTCATGGACGCCGCGCTCGGCAACGGCGGGCGCGACAACGTGACCGTGGTCGTGGTCGACGTGCTGGCCACCCCCGAGAGCGGTTCGCACCGCGAGGGTTTCCCGCGCAGGGCGGCCCGCCGGCACTGACGGACGGCCCCTCCACGGGGGTCGCCGAAGGTCGATTTGGCCCCCGAGTTGGGGGTAATGGAGATGCCCCCAGAGCGGGTCCGACCCCCTGAGGCGCTGCGGCGGCTGCCTACAATTGATGAACGCCTTCGCCCTCGCGAACGCGAACGGCCGATGACGGGAGGAGCTGCTTGGCTCGGCGCTTGCCTTCACAGCCGCCGAACCTCCCTGGCTTCTCGTACGTCAGGGTGCTCGGTTCGGGCGGCTTCGCCGACGTGTTCCTCTACGAGCAGAACATGCCGCGCCGTCAGGTCGCGGTCAAAGTGATGCTCGCCGAGGTCGTCACCAGCCAGGTCAAGCAGATGTTCCAGGCCGAGGCCAACCTGATGGCCCAGCTCAGCACGCACCCCTCCATCCTCACGGTGTATCAGGCGAGCGTCTCCGCCGACGGCCGGCCCTACCTGGTGATGGAGCTGTGCTCGTCCGCCATCGGCCAGCGCTACCGCTCCGACCCGCTGCCGGTGCCGGAGGTGCTGAGCATCGGCGTCCGGATCGCGAGCGCGGTCGAGACGGCGCACCGCGCGGGGGTGCTGCACCGCGACATCAAGCCCTCCAACATCCTCACCACCGCCTACGGCCACCCGGTGCTCAGCGACTTCGGCATCGCGGCGACGCTCAGCGAAGCCGACGTGACGGAGGCGATCGGCCTCTCCATCCCCTGGTCGGCCCCCGAGGTGCTCCTCGACGAGACCAGCGGCGCCGTCGCCAGCGAGGTGTGGTCCCTCGGCGCGACGATCTACTCGCTGCTGGCCGGCCGCTCGCCGTTCGAGCAGCCGGGCAAGGAGAACACCTCTGCCGAGCTGATCCAGCGGATCACGAAGGGCCGCCCGCAGCCGATCGGCCGCCCGGACGTTCCGCCGCGGCTGGAGCAGATCCTGATGCGCTCGATGGCGCGCAAGCCGTCCGCGCGGCAGCGCAGCGCCCTGGAGCTGATCCGCGAGCTGCAGTCCGTGGAGGCGGAGCTCGGGCTCCCGCAGACGCCGATCGAGGTCGCGATGGACGACTGGGCGCTGGCCACCGCCGACGACCCGGAGGAGCGCACGCGCGTCAAGGGCGTCCTCGCCGTCGACCCCGGCGCGGCCAGGCGGCGCCGTCGCCGTGCCGCGCCCGTCGCGGTCGGGGCGACCCGGGCGCCCACGATCGTCCGGGAGAGCGCCGGCAGCTCACCGTCGGCCCCGCCCGCGCCGCCCGCCCGCCTCTCGCGCGCACTCATCGGCGCGCTGGTCGCCTGCGCGGTCCTCGTCGTGGTGCTCGCCGTCACGGCGACGGTCGTGCTGGTGCGGGCGAACTCCTCCGGCGACATCCCGACCGTGCGCGACCTGAGCGGCCGGGTCAGCCAGGGCACCATCGTCTTCACGTGGAGCGATCCGGGACTGGAGAGCAGTGACAGCTATCAGGTGACCGTCGACGACCAGCCGCCGAGCAGTCAGCGGGCGACCGAATTCCGCGTGGACGCGAAGCCCGGCCAGACGGTGTGCGTCACCGTCACGGTGAACCGCGACGGCAAGACCGGATCGCCGAGCGGCCAGAAGTGCGTCCAGAGGACCGACTCGCCATGATCCGCGCCTGGCTCCTCGCCCACAAGTCGATCGCGGCCACCGCCCTGAGCGGGACCGTGGTCGCGGCGGTCGTCGCGACGCTCGCGGTGGTGTCGGGAGGCTACAGCGCCCAGCACCTGCAGCTCAACGACGCGGCGGTGTGGGTTGCCAGCGACGCCAAGAAGGCCCTCGGCCGGGCGAACACGCAGATCGACTCGCTCAACTCGATCGTGCCGGGAACCGGCGAGGCGCTCGACGTCGTCCAGGACGGCCAGAACGTGCTGCTCCTCGACAAGGAGGCCAACACCGCGGCCGTGGTCGACCCGGCGACCGCGCAGGCGGGCAAGTCGGTGGCGCTGCCGCCGCGGTCGCCGCAGGTCGCCGTCGCGGGAGACCACGTCGCGATGCTCTCGCAGACCACCGGGCAGCTCTGGCTGACCTCGGTGTCGCAGCTGGAGCAGTTCAACTCCGGATCGGCGCCGACGATGGACCTGGGCGGCCGCGCGGTCGGCGCGATGGATCCCTCCGGCGTGCTCTTCGCGTACCAGCCGGGAACGCGCAACCTGGTGCGCGTCGACCTCGGCGGCCAGCAGCCCGCCACCTCCTCGGAGAAGGTGCCGTCGCGGGGAGCGGGCGCGCACGTCCAGCTCACCTCGGCCGGCGGCCAGTGGGTGCTGTTCGACCCCGACGAGAAGACGCTCTGGGTGTCCGGCCGCACGATCGACCTCGCGGCGGCGCTCGGCGAGGACTCCGATCCGATCATCCAGGCGCCGTCGTCGGACGGCACCGCGGTCTGGATCGCGACCGCCGGCGGCCTGATCCGCGTCCCGCTCGACGGGACGGCGCCGAAGCGCGTGCTCGGCACGGTGTCCGGAGCGCCGGCCGCGCCGGTGGTCGTGGGAGGCTGCGCGTACACGGCCTGGAACTCGGGCGCGGCGTGGCACACCTGCTCGACGCCGTCCGCGGGCACGCGCAGCACGCTGAGCCAGGTGCCCTCCGGCGCCGTGCTGGCGTTCCGGGTGAACCGCGACCGGGTGGTCCTCAACGACGCCAGGTCCGGCGTCTCTTGGGCCGTGCAGAGCGGGAACACGCGCATCGACAACTGGGACGAGCTGGTCGCCAAGAAGACGACGCAGGAACTGGTGGACCAGTCCAAGCAGGACACCACGCCGCAGTACGCCAAGCAGGAGCAGCCGCCGGTCGCGGTGAACGACCAGTTCGGCGCGCGGCCGGGCCGGGTGACCCCGCTGCCTGTGCTGCTCAACGACTACGACCCGAACGGCGACGTGCTCACGATCGACTCGTTCACCGCCATCCCGGCGAGCCAGGGCACGATCGAGCTGACCAACGCCGACCAGCTGCTGCAGATCACCCTCCCGGCGACGGCGAGCGGGTCGATCGGCTTCGACTACACGATCTCGGACGGCCGCGGCGGGACGGCGACCGCGCACGTGACGGTGACCGTCCGGACACCGGAGGAGAACTCGCCCCCGGTCTGCGTCCGGCCGGCGAAGGCCGTCGTGCAGGCCGGCGGCCGGGTCACCACGTCGACGCTCAACGAGTGCTACGACCCCGACGGCGACCCGTTCTTCCTCGCCGGCGCGTCCGTGCCGGCGCCGGACACGGTGACCTTCACGCCGCAGGGCCAGGCCGCCTACTCCGACCACGGCCAGGGCGGCGCGCTCAAGGACGTCGCGCTCACGCTCTCCGACGGCCGCGCGGAGGGGACGGGACAGCTCGCCGTCACCGTGCAGTCGCCCGGGCAGGTGCCGATCATCGCCGACCCGTTCGCCGTCGTGGCGTACCAGGGCCAGGAGACGACCGTCCGCCCGCTCGACCACGTCCGCGGCGGCAACGGCGTCGTCCGGCTGAGCACGGTGCCCTCCAAGGCGGACGCGACGATCACGCCCGACTACCAGGGCGGCACCTTCCGGTTCTCGTCCGAGCAGGCCGGCACCCACAACATCGAGTACTCGGTGACGGACGGCGTGATCACGGCGACCGGAGTGGTCCGCATCGAGGTGAAGGCGCCGCCCGGCGCGAACACGACGCCGATCGCCGTGCCGCACACCGCTTTCATCCGCGAGCAGTCGACGCAGGATGTGGACGTGCTGTCGACCGACATCGACCCCTCCGGCGGCGTGCTGCTGGTCACCGGGGTGACCGACCCCGCGCCGTCGACCGGCGTCAAGGTCCAGATCCTGCAGCAGCGCACCCTCCGCGTCTCGCTGACCCGCCCGCTCGCCGCTCCTGTCGACTTCCACTACCGGCTGAGCAACGGCCTGGCCGACACGGAGGGGACGGTCACCGTCGTCCAGCTCCCTGCGCTGACCGTGCACCAGCCGCCGATCGCCGTCCCGGACTCCGTGGCGGTGCGGGTGAACGACACCGTCGACGTCCCGGTGCTCGCCAACGACGTCCAGCCCGACGGCGACAAGCTGACGCTCGACCCGACCCTCGCCACGCCGCTGCCGGCCGGCGCCGGCCTGCTGTTCACGAGCGGGGACCACCTGCGGTACCTCGCGCCCTCCAAGCCGGGCAACTACGTCGCCGCCTACCGGGTGTACGGCGCGGACGGGCAGTGGGCCACGGCGGAGGTGAACATCGCGGTGCGCGAGCGCGACCTCGCGACCAACAACCCGCCGGTGCCGAAGACCGTCACCGCGCGGGTGCTGGCCGGCGACACCGTGCGGGTCACGATCCCGCTCTCCGGAATCGACCCGGACGGCGACTCGGTGCAGTTCATCGGTCAGGAGACCAACCCGCAGAAGGGCGCCGTGGTCGCCTCGGGGCCGGACTGGATGGACTTCCAGGCCGGTGCCTACGCCGCCGGCACCGACACGTTCACCTACGCGGTCGTCGACGCGCTCGGCGCGCGCGCGACCGGGACGGTGCGGATCGGCATCGCGCCCCGCGCCGGGGGCCCCGCAACCCGGTCGCGGTCGAGGACGACGTCACCACGCGGCCGGGCAAGACGCTCAACGTCCAGGTGCTGGCCAACGACTCCGACCCGGACGGCAGCCCGCTGAGCGTGACGGCCGTCACCTCGCTCGACGGGAAGGCGAAGGCGAAGATCCAGGGCGACATCGTGGTGGTGACCGCGCCGCAGCAGGAGGGCGCCTACGGGTTCCTGTACACGATCCAGAACGAGCAGGGCGGCACCAGCCAGGCGTTCCTCCGCGTCACCGTCGACAAGAACGCGCCGCCCGCGCGGCCGGTGGTGACCGACACCGTGCTCGGGCTCTCCGACATCCTCGGCCGGGACACGGTGGACGTGAACGTGCTCTCCAACGTGTTCTTCGCCGACGGGCCGGTGTCGACGCTGAAGCTCTCGGTCGTGTCCGGTTACGGAGGCACGGCGACGGTCACCGCAGGCAAGCGCCTGCACGTGACGATCGCCGCCAAGAGCCAGATCATCCCGTTCAAGGTCGCCAATCCGGAGGACGAGTCCGTCGCCGGGTACGGCTTCGTGCGCGTCCCCGGCTACGACGACGCCCTGCCGCAGCTCAAGCGCGGAGCGCCGAAGCTCACGGTGGTCAGCGAGAAGACGCTCACCATCCACCTGAACGACTACATCGTGGCCATCGGCGGCAGGAAGGTGAAGCTGACCGACGCCGCGACCGTGCGGGCGACGCACGCCAACGGCGACGACCTCGTGGTCAACTCCGACACGCTCCAGTACACCTCGACCACCCGGTACTTCGGCCCCGCGAGCATCTCGTTCCAGGTCACCGACGGCAACAGCGCGACGGACCCGAACGGCAACGTGGCGACCATCGTGCTGCCGATCGACGTGACGCCCCGCGAGAACCAGCCGCCGGTGTTCACGGGCGCGCTCATCGACTTCGAGCCGGGCCAGTCCAAGACGGTCGACCTGACCAAGCTGACCAGCTACCCGTACGCGAAGGACCAGAGCGAGCTCCAGTACTCGATCCAGAACCCGCGGCCGGACGGCGTGTCGCTGTCGCTGTCGGGCCAGAAGCTGACCATCTCGGTGGGCGCCGAAGTCCAGAAGGGCAGCACGCCGTCGATCTCGATCGGGGTCAAGGACGCCGTCAACGCCGGTCAGGCCGGCCGGATCGACCTCAACATCGTGCCGTCGACGCGCCCGCTGGCCAGTCCGCAGCCGGACCGCGTGATCGCCCCGCGCGGGCAGACGACGACGGTGGACGTGCTGGCGAACGACGCCGCCACGAATCCGTTTCCTGGCAAGCCGCTGCGCGTGCTCGCGGTGCGCGGGCTGGGCGGGGCGCTCCCGGACGGCGTCTCCATCACCCCGAGCGCGGACAACGCGGTGCTGCAGGTCACCGTGTCGAGCACGGCCGCTCCGCAGGACACCACCCTGCAGTACGAGGTCGCCGACGCGACGAACGACCCGGACCGCTACACCTGGGGGACGGTCACCGTCTCGGTCCAGGACCGCCCGGCGCCGGTCTCCAACGTGCAGGTCGGGGCGATCGGCGACCGCAGCCTGACGCTCAGCTGGACGCCCGGCGCGTTCAACAACTCGCCGATCACCGGCTTCCAGGTCACCATGACGAGCGCGGCGACCGGGGCCGTCCTCGGCACCACGCAGTGCACGACCACGGTGTGCGCGATCACCACCCCGGGCAACGGTCCCCAGAACGCGGTCGTGCTCGCCGTGCAGGCCCGCAACGCGCTCGGACTGTCCGACCCGACGAACTACGTCGAGCCGGTCTGGTCCGACGTCATCCCGAACGCGCCGGCCAACGTCGGCTCGACCCCGCTGAACAACGGGCTCCGGATCACCTGGAACCGCCCGGCCGACGCTCCCGGCGCCAGCCCGATCACCTCCTACCTCGTCACCGTGGGCGGCATCACCAACGCCGTCCAGGTCGGGCCGGCCGACAACGGCAGCTACGCGCTGAACGTCACGGACCCGGGGATCGCGAACGGCGCGGCGATCGGGTTCACGGTGGCGAGCCGCAACGCCTTCTACCAGAACAGGACGACCTGGAACCAGACCGCGGGGAGCGGTGTGCCCGCCGGCGCGCCTGTCCTGACCGGCACGGCCCCCACCGCGGTGCCGAACAACACAGACGGGTCGAGCGCCACGCTTTCGTGGCCGAGCGTCTTCGGCGCCAACGGCAAGACGATCACCGACTATTACGCCGCGGTGTTCCAGGGCACAGCGCAGCCCGGCTGCAGCGTCACGGGCGTGGACACCGGCAACCCGGTGCTGCACGTCGACCCGACGTCGGCGTCGTTCATCCACACGCAGGGCGGCAGCGCCACCTTCACCGGGCTCCAGCCCAACCAGACCTACAACTTCGTCGTCTACGCCTACAACGGCCAAGGCTGCACGCCGAGCGCGGTCGTCCCGGCGACGACGCACCAGCAACCCGGGTCGGTGCGGGACGTGACCGTCACCGGCCCGACGCCGAGCACGTCGACCACGTGGGACTACCAGGCCTCGGTCGACTACCAGACCGGCAGCGGCTCCAGCCCGGTGATCAGCTACCAGCTCCTCAGCGGCGGCGCAGTGGTCGACAGCGGGCAGCTCTCCGGCACGAGCGGCACCGTCGCGGGCGCGCTCAGCCAGCAGCACTACGGGGTGCCGCTCACGCTGAGCATCACCCAGATCTGCGAGACCTACCCCGACGGCACGCAGCTGTGCACCCAGCAGAACTTCACCAAGGCGCTGGGCGTCGCGGTCAGCACCGCGATCGGCGGCGCGCGGTTCGACAATCCCACCAACACGTTCAGCTGGACGAGCTGGCCCACCGGTCCGGGCTACACGCGGGTCACCTACAGCTGCGTGCCGGGCGTCGAGGTCGACATGCCGCCGGTCGGGCAGACCGCCGTCTGCGTCGCACCGCAGGGCGGCGGCCAGCCGACCCTCACCGTGAAGGTGTACGCCAACGGCGACACGTACAGCACCCCCTATCCAGCCTCAGGCATGCAATGAGCGACGACCGGCATACTGAGGACGGCCCGCGCGCAGGCGCGGCGCTGCTCACACCCACGAGAGGCGACAGCATGACGATGACCCCCGAGCAGGCCGGCTGGTTCTCGGGCGTGTTCGACCGGCTCGTCCAGAACATCGATCGCGTGCTCCTCGGCAAGTCGCACGTCATCCGCCTCGCCCTGGTCGCGCTGCTGAGCGAGGGCCACCTGCTGCTGGAGGACTATCCCGGCACCGGCAAGACCTCGCTCGCCCGCGCGATGGCCGAGAGCGTCCGCGGCACGACCAACCGCGTCCAGTTCACCCCCGACCTGCTGCCCGGCGACATCACCGGCGTGAACATCTACGACCAGCGCACCGGCGCGTTCGAGTTCCACCGCGGTCCGGTCTTCGCCAACATCGTGCTGGCCGACGAGATCAACCGCGCGTCGCCGAAGACCCAGTCGGCGCTGCTGGAGGTCATGGAGGAGCAGCAGGTCACCGTCGACGGCGTGCGCCATCCGGTCGGCGAGCCGTTCATGGTGATCGCGACGCAGAACCCGATCGAGCAGGCCGGCACCTACCGGCTCCCGGAGGCCCAGCTCGACCGCTTCCTCATGAAGGCGTCGATCGGCTACCCGGACCACGAGGCCACCCTCCGCATCCTGGAGGGCGCCGAGCGTCGCGCGCACGACATCGTCGTCCCCGAGATCATCTCGGCCGAGACGGTCACGGAGATGGCGGACCTAGCGCGCAGCGTGCACGTGGACCCGACCATCAACGACTACGTGTCCCGGCTGGTCGACGCCAGCCGCTCGGCCGACGAGATCCGGCTCGGCGTCAGCGTCCGCGGCGCGCTCGCGCTCGTCCGCGCCGCCAAGACGCTCGCGGCGGCGTCCGGCCGCTACTACGTGACCCCGGACGACGTGAAGGCCTTGGCCGAGCCGGTGCTCGCGCACCGCCTGGTGCTCGACCCCGAAGCCGAGTTCGAGGGCGTCACCGCCTCCAGCATCGTCGGCCAGCTCCTCATCGAGGTGCCGCCGCCCAGCGATCGGGCCGCCGTGTGACCAGCACCGTCACCCGCACCCAGGTCGAGCTCACCAACGCGCGGGCCCGGATCGTCGGCGAGCGCGACGGCGTCCTCGCGGACGCCATCGTCTGGGTGGTGCGCACCGGCTCCGTCGTCGGCCGGGCCGTGGCGTCGGCCGCGCGCGCGCTCGGCGCGGTGATCACCCCGCTTGGCTGGTCGATGTTCGTCGTGACCGTGCTCGCGCTCGTGGCCGGCTACGTCCTGGGCTGGACGGAGGCCGTCGTCGCGGGCTGGATGGCCGTCACGCTGCTGCTGATCGCGTCGCTCTACCTGGTGGGCAGGATCGCGTACGACGTCGGGCTGGCCCTCCCGACCAACCGCGTGGTCGTCGGCGACCGGGCGCCGGGGGAGGTCACGGTCCGCAACCCGGTGCGGCGCCGGCTCCCGGGCGTGCGGGTGGAGGTCCCGGTCGGCGCGGGCCTCGCCGAGTTCGCCGCGCCGGCCCTCGCGAGCGGCGAGGAGCACTCCGACGTCTTCGTGGTGCCGACGAGCAGGCGCGGGATCGTGCCGATCGGCCCGGTCCGCACCGTGCGCGCCGACCCGATCGGACTGCTGCGCCGCGAGATGGTGTGGGCCGAGTCGCTCGACCTGTTCGTGCACCCGCGCACCATCGCCATCCCCAGCATGAGCACGGGCTTCGTCCGCGACCTGGAGGGCGCCCCGACCCGCGACCTGACCCAGTCCGACGTCGCCTTCCACGCGCTGCGCGAGTACATGCCGGGCGACGAGCGGCGCAACATCCACTGGAAGAGCACCGCCAAGACCGGCAGCTACATGGTGCGGCAGTTCGAGGAGACCCGCCGCAGCCACCTCCTCGTCGCGCTCAGCCTGTCGGAGGCCGACTACGCCACCGAGGAGGAGTTCGAGCTGGCCGTCAGCGCCACCGGCTCGCTCGGTGTGCGCGCCATGCTCGACTCCCGCACCGTCTCCGTGGTCGCGAGCGCCGAGACGCCCGACTTCGCCAAGCGCGTGCTGTTCAGCGCCAGGCGGCTGAGCACCGTCGGCCGCGGCCGGCTGCTCGACGACCTGGCCGGGGTGGAGACGGCGGAGTCCGCCCTGCGGCTGCCCGAGCTCGCCCAGGTGGCCAGCGAGGACGCCGCGGGCATCTCCATCGCGTTCCTGCTCTGCGGCTCGACGGTGACGGCCACGCAGCTGCGCTCCGCGGCGGCGCACTTCCCGCTCGGCGTCGACGTGGTCGCGATCGTCTGCGACGAGGGGGCGGTGCCGAGCCTGCGCCGCGTCGCCGACCTCAGCGTGCTGACCATCGGCTACCTGGAGGACCTCCAGCGCAGCCTCGCGAAACGGCTCGCGACATGATCGGCCGGCTGCCCTGGCGTTCTGCCGCGCTCGACACCGCGTTCGCGCTGGCGGCGGTGGCGCTCGCGGCGTGGTCGTTCTGGCCGGTGTACCAGTCAGGCGCCTTCCTCACGATGCTGGTGGTGACGCTGGCGCTCGGCGGCGCGATCGGCGTGCTCGGCGCGACCTTCCGCTGGCCCAGCATCGTCGTGGCCGGCGCCATCGTCCTCGCCTATCTGGCGACCGGGGTCCAGCTCGCCGTTCCGAGCCTGGCGGCCGCCGGCGGCCTGCTCCCGACCGGGGCCGGCTTCCTCGACCTGGTGCAGGGGACCTGGCTCTCCTGGAAGCAGCTCGTCACCATCTCGGTGCCCGTCGGATCGTACGAGGCGCTGCTGGTGCCCGCGTTCATCCTCGTGCTGCTGGCGTCGGCGATCACGACCACCATCGCCCTGCGGTCGCGGTTCCCCGAGCTCGCCGGCATCCCGCCGGTCCTGGTGCTGATCGCCGGGATCGCGTTCGGCTCGGCGGTGACGGCGGCGCCGCTCTGGCAGGTGCTCACCCTGTTCGCGCTCCTGCTGGTGTGGAACATCCGGCTGCGGCTGCGGAGGAGGACGGCGGCGGTGCGCACGCTGCGCGAGCAGAGCGGTCTCACCGTCGAGACCCGGCGCGAGCGCGGCTCGACCGCGGTGCTGACGGCGACGGGCGCGGCCGTGATGCTCGCGGTCGCCGCGGCGGTCGGCATCGGAGCCACGGCTCTCGTGCCCCCGGCCAACGACCGGCAGGTGGTGCGGACCGCGGTCGAGCAGCCCTTCGACCCGCGCGCCTATCCGAGCCCGCTGACCGGCTTCCGGTCGTACTTCGAGCCGTCCGCGGCCTCCGAGCCCATGCTGAGCGTGTCCGGCCTGCCCGCGGACGGGCGCGTCAGGATCGCGACGCTGGACACGTACGACGGCGTCACCTACTCGGTCGGCACCGACGCGGTCTCCAGCGCCTCCGGGTCGTTCGTGCGGCTGCCCTACCGGCTCGACCAGAGCGGCACGAAGGGCGACCCGACGCAGCTCACGGTGACCGTGCGCGGCTACCGCGGCCCGTGGGTGCCCGGCTCCGGCCAGTTGGAGCAGATCCAGTTCTACGGCCCGCACGCGACGAACCTGTCCGGCGCGTACTTCTACAACGACGTGACGGGCACCGGCGCCGTCATGGCCTCCCTGCACGACGGCGACACGTACGTCGCCGACTCGGTCACGCCGCCGAAGCTCAGCGCGGCGCAGCTCGCCAAGGTGGATCCGGGGTCGGACTCGGTGCCGCGCCCCACGGTCGTCCCCGACGAGCTGCAGTCGACACTGCAGAAGTACACCGCCGGCGTCACCGGCGCAGGTCCCAAGCTCGCCGCCGCGCTGAAGGGGCTGCAGACCGACGGCTACCTCTCCCACGGCGTCGGCCCGAAGGAGCCGGCCAGCCGCTCCGGTCACGGCGCCGACCGGATCACCGAGCTCCTGACCGATGTGCCGATGCTGGGGGACCAGGAGCAGTACGCCGTCACAGCCGCCCTGATGGCCCGGCAGCTCGGCTTCCCGGCCCGCGTGGTGATGGGCTTCGTGGCACCCGCCGACGCGCGGGGACCCGTCACCTTCCTCGGCTCGGACGCGTCGGCCTGGATCGAGGTCCAGACCACGAGCGGCTGGGTCACGGTCGACCCGACGCCGCCGGTGCGCGCCGTCCCGCCGAAGCAGCCGCAGCAGCCGACGGAGATCTCCCGTCCGCAGACGAACGTGCAGCCTCCGATCGACGACACGCCCCAGCAGAATGAGGAGCCGCCGAACGCGCAGGTCGACAGCACCAACCCGCCCGCGCCCAACCCGGTGCTGGAGACGCTGTTGGCGATCCTGACCGTCATCGGCTGGACGCTGCTCGTCGTCGCGCTGATCGCCGCGCCGTTCCTCGCCGTCATCGCGGCCAAGTGGCGCCGACGGTCGCTGCGGAGGTCGGCGCCGACCGCGGCCGAGCGGATCGTGGGAGGCTGGCGCGAGTTCGCCGACGCCGCCGTCGACCACGGCTACGACCGGCCCCCGGCCGCGACGCGCCTGGAGTTCGCCACCACGATCGGCGGCACCAGGGCGGCGGCGCTCGCCCAGGTCGCCGACCGTGCGGTGTTCAGCCCGCTGTCGCCCAGCCGCGAGGAGGCCGACTCGGTCTGGAAGGCGGTGGACGACCTCCGCGGCCAGCTCGATCGGCGCGACACGCGGTGGAAGCGGTGGCTCGCGGCGGTCTCCCTGCGCTCCCTCGGTTACCGTGGGAGGACGGGAGAGAGGACGAGCAGGCGATGACGTGTCGGGTGTGCGGAGCGGAGCTGAAGGACGGGACCCTGTTCTGCGGCAACTGCGGAAGCTCGGTGACGGCCACGCGCGTGCGGCCTCCCGAGATGGCCGACTCCCGGCCCTCCGACACCTCCATCGTCCCGCCGCTGGCCAAGCCGCCGGTCGGGCGCTCGAAGCCCGCTGTCGCCGGGCGCTTCCCCGGCGATGTGGAGCTGGACGAGGACGGCCTGCCGCCGACCGAGGCGATCGACATCGTGTCGCTCGACAGCGCCCCTCCCGCGCCTTCGGCCGCGCGCGTGCGCGTCTACCGGCTGAGCTTCTCGACGGGGAGTCGGTGGAGGTGCGCGGCAGCGGCCTCGTCGGGCGCCGCCCCATCACGCAGCCGGGGAGCACGTCGACCAGCTCGTCGCCATCTCCGACCCGGCCAGGAGCGTGTCCAAGACCCACCTGGAGTTCGGCCTGGAGGGTGAGGACCTCTGGATCTGCGACCGCTACTCCGGCAACGGCACGGTGGCCCGCATGCTCGGCGGAATCGCGCGGCAGTGCGAGGCCGGTCGCCGCTACCGCGTCGAGCGGGGGACCCGCGTCGACATCGGCGATCAGTGGTTCGACGTGAGCTGAGCGGATCGCCGCCCAGCCCACGTCGTCAGCATCAGACCAGTGCGTCCGCGAGCGGCGCGTCCACGATCCCGTGCGCCTCGGCGACACCGGCGTTGGTGACGCGCCCGTCGTGCACGTTGAGGCCGAGCGCCAGCGACGCGTCGGCGCGCAGCGCGGCCTGCCAGCCGTTGTTGGCGATGGCCCGCGCGTACGGCAGGGTCGCGTTGGTGAGCGCGTAGGTCGAGGTGTGCGGCACTGCGCCCGGCATGTTCGCCACGCAGTAGAACAGCGACTGGTGCACCGTGAAGGTGGGGTCGGCGTGCGTGGTCGGGTGCGAGTCGGCGAAGCAGCCGCCCTGGTCGACGGCGATGTCCACGAGCACGCTGCCCGGCTTCATCCGCGAGACGAGCTCGTTGCTGACCAGCTTGGGCGCCTTCGCACCGGGGACGAGCACCGAGCCGATGACGAGGTCGGACTCCGTGACGGCCTTGTCGATCTCGAAGCTGTTCGACGCGATCGTCTTGATGCGGCCCGCGTACAGGGCGTCGAGCTCGCGCAGGCGCGCGATGTTCGTGTCGAGCACCGTCACCTCCGCGCCGAGGCCGACCGCGACCGAGGTCGCGTTGGTGCCGGCGACGCCGCCGCCGAGCACGGTGACGACGGCCGGGTGGGTTCCGGGAACGCCGGGGATCAGCAGGCCGGGGCCGCCGTTCGGCTTGAGCATGGTGTTGGCGCCGACGATCGGCGCGAGCCGGCCGGCGACCTCGCTCATCGGGGCGAGCAGCGGCAGCGACCGGTTCGGGAGCTGGACCGTCTCGTACGCGATGGCGGTCACGCGGGCGTCGACGAGGGCGCGGGTGAGCGCCTCGTCGGCCGCGAGGTGCAGGTAGGTGAAGAGCACCAGGCCCTCGCGGAAGTAGCCGTACTCGGAGGCGATCGGCTCCTTCACCTTGAGGATGAGGTCGCCCGCCGCCCAGGTGGTGGCCGCGTCGGGGAGGATCGTCGCCCCCGCGCCGACGTACAGCTCGTCGGGGATGGATGAGCCGACCCCGGCTCCGGTCTCGACGTACACGTCGTGGCCGGCTCCGACCAGGTCGTGCACACCTGCGGGCGTAATCGCCACGCGGAATTCGTTGTTCTTGATCTCGCGGGGGATCGCGACCTTCATGGGGCTCCTCAGCTCCTCACACTTCGACGTGATGGTTCGACTTCACCTTAGCTGTCTTCACGGAGGATTTCGATAGCAATTCGTTCACCATCGTGCTGATTCCGTAAATTCGGCCTCCGATCGGGGCTGATTTCGTCAGTTCGTCTCGCCGCTCATCCGCGCACCGAACGCTGTGTGCGATTTCCTCCGTCTTTCGGACGAATCGGAACGGATTTCGTGACGATCATGTTTCCAAATGGATGATTCGCGCGCTGAAGGGTGCGGATCGCACCGGTCGTATGCCAGGATCGACCCACCGCGGCGGCACGAGGACGTGCTTCCGGCGGACAGCCCTCCAGGCACCACCAGATAGACCCGAAGGAGCTCCGCAGTGAACACAAGGCCTCTCCCTGACGACCCGATGATCCGCCGGCTGGTCCAGTCGGCCCGCGCGTCCCAGCTCACCCGCCGCGGTCTGCTGGCCGGCGCGACGGCCGGAGCCGCAGCGCTCGCGCTGGCCGCCTGCTCGACCGGAGGCGCGTCGGGCAAGCCCTCCGCGGCGAAGGACCAGTCGGCCACGGACAAGACGCTCACCTGGGCGAACTGGCAGGCGTACCTCGACCAGGACGACAACGGCAAGTACCCGACGCTGGAGGCGTTCCAGAAGCAGACCGGCATGAAGGTGAAGTACGACGTCGCCGTCGACGACAACAACACGTACTACGCCAAGGTCAAGGATCAGCTCGCCCTCGGCAAGGACATCGGCGCGGACACGGTCTGTCTCACCGACTGGATGATCGCGCGCTGGATCCGCCTCGGCTATGTGCAGGCCTTCGACGAGTCGGCCATCCCGAACAAGAAGAACCTGACCTCCAACCTGGTGAACGTCGACTTCGACCCCGGCCGCACGAAGTCCCTGCCGTGGCAGAGCGGCTTCGCCGGCATCTGCTGGAACAAGTCGAAGCTCCCGAACGGCCTGAAGTCGATCGACGACCTGTGGAAGCCCGACCTCAAGGGCAAGGTCGGCGTGCTCAGCGAGATGCGCGACACCATGGGCCTGCTCCTGCTGCAGCAGGGCGTCGACATCTCCAAGCAGTTCAGCGACGCCGACTACAACAAGGCCATCGACACGCTGACCAAGGAGGTCAACGACGGCCAGATCCGCAACATCAAGGGCAACTCGTACCTCAACGATCTGAAGTCCGGCGACACGCTCGCCGCGATCTGCTGGTCCGGCGACATCACCCAGCTCAACGCCGAGGCCGGCGACAACTGGCAGTTCGCCATCCCGGAGGCCGGCGGCACCCTGTGGAGCGACAACTTCGTCATCCCGATCGGCTCGACGCGCAAGGCCAACGCCGAGAAGCTGATCGACTACTACTACGAGCCCGAGGTCGCCGCCGAGGTCGCCGCGTGGGTGAACTACATCACGCCGGTGCAGGGCGCCAAGGAGGCGGCCGTGAAGATCGACCCGAAGCTGGCCGACAACCAGCTCATCTTCCCCGACGAGGAGACCCTCTCGAAGGTGCACGTCTTCCGCACGCTCTCGCCCGCGGAGGAGCAGAAGTACCAGGCGGCGTTCCAGAAAGTGATCCTGGGGGCCTGATGCCGAAAGGAGTCTTCGCCGAGTCGGGCGCCGACCTGCAGCTGGCAGGCATCACGAAACGGTTCCCCGGGTTCACCGCCATCGAGAGCCTCGATCTGACGATCCCCGCCGGGTCGTTCTTCGCCCTGCTCGGCCCGAGCGGCTGCGGCAAGACGACGACCCTGCGGCTGGTCGCCGGGCTGGAGGAGCCGACGGAGGGCCGCATCCTCATCGGCGGGAAGGACGTCACCAGCACCAAGCCGTACCAGCGGCCGGTCAACACGGTGTTCCAGAGCTACGCGCTCTTCCCGCACATGACGATCCTGGAGAACGTCGCCTTCGGCCTCCGTCGCCGCCGCATCAGCGACCCGGTCGCGAAGGCGCACGAGGCGCTCCGGCTGGTCGAGCTCGACCACCTCGCGGCGCGGCGCCCGTCCCAGCTCTCCGGCGGTCAGCAGCAACGCGTCGCGCTCGCCCGCGCGGTCGTGAACCGGCCGGCGCTGCTGCTGCTCGACGAGCCGCTCGGCGCGCTGGACCTCAAGCTCCGCCGCCAGATGCAGCTGGAGCTGAAGTCCATCCAGACCGAGGTCGGCCTCACCTTCGTGCACGTCACGCACGACCAGGAGGAGGCCATGACGATGGCGGACACCGTCGCGGTGATGAACAAGGGCCGTATCGAGCAGATGGGCGCGCCCGAGCTGCTCTACGAACTGCCGTCGACCGTGTTCGTGGCGAACTTCCTCGGGCAGTCGAATCTCTTCGCCGGTCCCGTGCTCGACAGCGCCGGCGATACGCTCGGCGTGGAGGTCGCGGGCCACCGCATCCAGGTGCCGCGCTCGCGCGCCCAACGCAGCTCGGGGACGGTGACCGTGGGCGTCCGGCCGGAGAAGCTGACGCTGCACGCGGGGGAGGACACCATCCCGTCCGGCGCGAACCGGCTCGGCCCCGGCCGGGTCATCGACGTCTCGTTCAGCGGCGTGAGCACGCAGTACCTCGTGGACGTCCCGGGCATCGGCACCGTGATCGTCTTCGCGCAGAACCTCGCGAGCGGCCCCGCCGCGGGCTTCGGCGACCGGGTCTGGGTGTCGTGGGAGGCCTCCCACACGTTCGTGCTGGCCGACGAGCCGCCGGCCGACGGGAAGTTCGCCGACGACACCGACACGCAGGCGGTGGCGGCGCAGGCGAAGGAGCGGCTGCTCTCCGAGCTGGAGGAGGCGTAGATGGCCATCGCCGCCTTCACCGGGCCTCCCGCCACCCAGGACCAGGAGCCCGCGGCGCGGCGCAAGTCCGGGATCGCGCTGGTCCTGCTGCTGCCCGGCGTGCTGTACCTGGTGCTGTTCTTCCTGACGCCGCTGGTCTCGCTCATCATCACCTCGTTCCAGGCGCCCGCGCCGGAGGGCGATATCGGCCAGTACGTCGCGGCGTTCCAGTGGCAGAACTACACCGACGCGATCGCGGAGTACTGGCCGCAGATCCTGCGCTCGTTCGGCTACGCGCTGATCGCCACGGCCGCGGCGCTCGTGATCAGCTACCCGCTGGCGTACTTCATCGGCGTGAAGATGCGGGCCAGGCCGGTGCTGCAGAACCTGCTGATGACGCTGGTGATCGCGCCGTTCTTCATCAGCTTCCTGCTGCGGACGCTGGCGTGGAAGTCGATCCTCAGCGACGACGGCTGGGTGGCGAGCTCGCTCAAGGCGATCAGCGTCCTCCCGCCGGACGCCCACATCACGGGCACGCCGTTCTCGGTCATCTTCGGTCTGACGTACAACTTCATCCCGTTCATGACGCTGCCGCTGTACTCGACGCTGGAGCGGCTGGACACCCGGCTGCTGGAGGCCGGCCGCGACCTCTACGCGAGCAACTGGATGACGTTCCGCAAGATCACCATCCCGCTGTCGATGCCCGGCATCGTCTCCGGGACGCTGCTGACGTTCATCCCGGCCGCGGGCGACTACATCAACGCGTCGCAGGACTTCCTCGGCGCCGCCGACACCTCGATGATGGGCAACGTCATCGAGAGCAACTTCCTGGTGCTGCAGAACTATCCGGCGGCGGCCGCGATGTCGGTCATCCTGATGGCCGTCATCCTGGTGATCGTCGGGTTCTACGTGCGGCGGAGCGGGACGGAGGACCTGCTGTGAGACGCTTCCGGTTCCAGGGCCTCGGGCTCGGCGTCTACGCCTTCCTGGCGCTGGCGTTCCTGCTCATCCCGATCGTCTACACGTTCGTGTTCTCGTTCAACGACGCGATCAAGAACAACATCGCCTGGCGCGGCTTCACCCTGCGCAACTGGACGAACGTCTGCGACGCCGCCGGCATCTGCGACGCGTTCGCGGCGTCGATCATCATCGGCATCGTCTCGACGGTGATCGCGACGGTGCTCGGCACCATGATCGCGATCGCCCTGATGCGCTACCGGTTCCGGTTCCGCTCGCAGACCAGCCTGCTGCTGTTCCTGCCGATGGCCAGCCCGGAGGTCGTCCTCGGCGCGGGCCTCGCGGCGCAGTTCCTGAGCCTCAGCGTGAACAAGGGCTTCGGGACGATCATCATCGCCCACGTGATGTTCTGCATCAGCTTCGTGGTGGTGACGGTGAAGGCGCGCGTCGCGTCGCTCGACCCGGCGCTGGAGGAGGCGGGCCGCGACCTGTACGGCTCGCCGAACGCGGTGTTCTGGCGGATCACGTTCCCGCTGCTGCTGCCGGGCATCCTGTCGGCCGCGCTGCTGTCGTTCTCGCTGAGCTTCGACGACTTCATCATCACGAACTTCAACGCCGGCGCGGTGACGACGTTCCCGATGTACATCTACATCGCGGCGTCGCGCGGCATCCCGGCCCAGGCGAACGTGATCGCGTCGGCGGTGTTCATCCTGACGATCCTGGTCGTGCTGATCTCCCAGCTCACCGCGGCCGCCCGCGCGAAGCGCCTGGCCCGCACCCAGTAACCCATCCGCCGAGGGGCACGTTGTTGTCACTTGTGAGCTCGAAAAGTGACAACAACGTGCCCCTCGGTGGGAGGTAAGCGGGGGGTCAGCGGGTGTAGGAGGGGCGGATCTCGCCGACGGGGACGCCGTTGCCGAGGACCGCGAGGTCCAGCTTCGGGGCGACGGCGTCCACCGCGGCACGCTCGATCGCGCCCGTGTCGGCCAGCAGCGACAGCGCCACGATGGAGGCCGCGCGCAGACTCCCGTCGAGCACTTTCAGGCTGACGGTCGTGCCGTCCGGCGCCGCCATCACCATGACGCCCTCGGCGCCGAGCTTGGCGAAGACGCCGAGCTCGTCGATCACCACGCTGTTGGCCCGGCCCGGGCCGTCGATCGCCCAGCCGTTGGCGAGCACCGCGGTCCGCAGCACGGCCGCGTTGCGGAAGAGCGCGAAGGGGAGCCCTCCGACGCCGTGCCGATCCGCTGGATGCCGCGCGCGAGCGCCAGCAGCGACATGGCGTGCACAGGCGCGCCGCAGCCGTCGACCCCGGTCGCGACGACCTTCTCGCCGGTCAGCCGCTCGGTCGTGTCGCGGATGTGCTGCTGCAGCGGGTGCTGCTGGCTGAGATAGCTCTCCAGCGGCCAGTGGTTCACCCGGCAGGCCAGCAGCATCGCGGCGTGCTTTCCCGAGCAGTTCATGAACACCGGGCTGCGCTGGGCGCCGTCGCGGATGGCGTTCTCGCGCGAAGCGCTGTCGAGCGGCCAGTCGGCGGGGCAATGCAGGGCGTCCTCCGTGAGCTGGGCCTGCGCGAGCAGCCCGCGGACCACCGAGACGTGCGCGGGCGTACCCGCGTGGCTCGCGGTCGCCAGCACGGCGCCCGCGCCCTCCAGCGTCACGCCCGCGCCCATGACCGCGACGGCCTGGAACGGCTTCAGCGAGGAGCGCGGGAACACCGGCTTCTCCGGCGCGCCGAGCGAGAGGACGACGTCGCCGTCCGGCCCGAGCACCACCGCCGAGCCGGCGTGGCGGGACTCGACGAACCCGCTGCGCTCGACGACCGCCAGCTCCACCGCCTCCGCGGTTCCGAAGACCTCCGCTGTCACAGCGCGGCGAAGGCGTCGTCGAGGACGGACAGGGCGTCCGCGATGAGCTCGTCGCTCACGGCGAGGCTCGGCAGGAAGCGGAGCACGTTGCCGAAGGTGCCGGCGTTCAGGAACAGGATGCCCTGCTGTGCCGCATACGCGATGATCGCGCTCACGGCCTCCGGGTTCGGGACCTTGGTGGTCTCGCCGGTGCCCGGCTGGACCAGCTCGATCGCGACCATCGCGCCGATGCCGCGCACGTCGCCGATGATGTCGTACTTCTGCTGCAGCTGCTCCAGCGCCGGCTTGAGGGCCTTCTCGATGCGCGCGCCGTGGGCGAGGAGGTCGCCCTTCTCGATCTGCCCGAACACCGCGATCGCGGCCGCCGCGGCGACCGGGTTGCCGCCGAAGGTGCCGCCGAGGCCGCCGGGCTGGGCGGAGTCCATGATCTCGGCGCGGCCGGTGACCGCGGCCAGCGGGAGGCCGCCCGCGATGCCCTTCGCGCTCAGCACCAGGTCGGGCACGAGGCCGAAGTGCTCGCTGGCGAAGAACGCGCCGGTGCGGGCCATGCCGCTCTGGATCTCGTCGGCGATGAAGACGACGCCGTTGGCCGTGCACCACTCCTGCAGCGCCGGGAGGTACCCCTCGGCCGGGACGACGAAGCCGCCCTCGCCCTGGATGGGCTCCACGACCAGGCAGGCCAGGTCGGTCGCGCCGATGACCTTCTCCAGGTACGCGATGGTGCGGGCGGCCGCCTCGGCGCCGCTGAGGCCGTCGCGGTACGGGTAGGAGTTCGGCGCGTGGTAGACGTCGCCGGCGAACGGGCCGAAGCCGGTCGCGTACGGCATGGCCTTGTAGTTCATGGCCATCGTGAGGTTGGTGCGGCCGTGGTACGCGTGGTCGAGGACGGCGACGGCGCGGCGGCCGGTATGCTTGCGGGCGATCTTGACGCCGTTCTCGACGGCCTCCGCGCCGGAGTTGACCAGCACGGTCTTCTTGGCGTGGTCGCCGGGCGTGTGCGCGGCGAGCAGCTCGGCGACGCGCACGTACTCCTCGTACGGCGTGATGGTGAAGAGCGTGTGGATGACGTCCTGAAGCTGCTCGGCGGCGGCCGCGACGACCGCGGTCTCGGTGTGACCGACCGTGGTCACGCCGATGCCGGCGCCGAAGTCCACGAACTGGTTGCCGTCGACGTCGACCAGGATGGCGCCGTTCGCGCGGGCGATGTACACGGGGAGGGCGGACGACACGCCGGTGGGCACCACGGCGAGGCGGCGCTGATGCAGCTCCTGAGACTTCGGGCCGGGGACGGCGGTGACGATGCGGCGTTCTTGCTCCACGGTGAACGTGGGCGTGCTCAGGGTGTCAGTCATGATGATGGCCAGTTTAGCCGGGGTGCGAGAATCGAACCATGAAGCTCGAGCACCGCTATGCGATCGACCTGCAGTGGACCGGCAACCGGGGAGAGGGGACCAGCGGCTACAAGGCCTACGGTCGCGACCACACGGTGAGCACCGAGGGCAAGCACCCCATCGAGGGATCGGCCGACCGCACCTTCTTCGGCGACAGGGACCGGTGGAACCCGGAGGAGCTGCTGCTCGCCGCGCTCAGCCAGTGCCACATGCTCAGCTACCTGGCCGAGGCCGCCCGGGCGGGCGTCGTCGTCGTCGGCTACACGGACGCCGCGACCGGCGTCATGGAGCAGACGGGCAACGGCGGGGGCCACTTCACCAGCGCGATGCTCCGCCCGAAGGTGACGATCGCCGACCCGGCTCAGGCCGAGCTGGCGGCCTCCCTGCACGCCCCGGCCGCGGAGAAGTGCTTCATCGCCGCGAGCGTCAACTTCCCGGTCGGCCACGAGCCGGAGCTCCTGACCCTGGCCTGAGCGAGACGCTAGAGGCGCTCCGGGCGCAGGGCGCGCTTGACGCGCTCCACGGTGTTCGCGGGCGGCGACTCGTTGTAGGTGCCGGCGAGCTCCTGGCCGGTGAGGCCGTGGATGGCCGCCATGATCTCGTCGGTCGCCTGACGCCGGGCGCGGCCGGACTCCGCCGGACCGTAGTGCGCGACGTCGATCGGCTCTCCGAAGGCGATGGTGATGCGGCGCACGCGCGGGAACTTCGCTCCGACCGGCTGCACCTCGTTCGTGCCGATCAGTCCGACCGGGACGACCTTGGCGCCCGTGGTCAGCGCCAGCCAGCCGATGCCGGTGCGCCCCTTGTACAGGCGGCCGTCGAGCGAGCGGGTGCCCTCCGGGTAGAGCGCGAACGCGGCGCCGGTGTCGATGATCCGGCGGGACTGCTCCAGGGCCTCCTGGGCGGCCTGCCCGGCCCCGCGCTTGACGCCGACGGCGCCGATCGCGGTGAAGAACGAGCGCGAGACCGCGCCCTTGAACCCGGTCCCCTCGAAGTAGTGCGACTTGGCGAGGAACTGCACGCGGCGCGGCGAGATCATCGGGATGACGAGGGAGTCGATGAACGACAGGTGGTTGCTGGCCAGGATGATCTTGCCGTGGCGCGGCACGTTGCGGGCGCCGATGACGTGCGGCCGGTAGATGAGGCGCAGCAGCGGCGCGACCACCCGGCGTCCGATGAAGTAGGTCAGTCCCGGGCGTGGGAGGACCTCGGCCTCCGCCTCGTGCCCGTCGTCGGGTGCTGTCTGACTCACAGAACGAGGGTAGTCCCGATCGTATGCCACGACCGGCATGCGTTTCGTCACTCGCCGAACGGCCGGAGCGGTGTGCAGCCCCAGCCTCCCGCGTAGATCAGGCAGGGGAGCTGCAGCCCGTGGTAGCGCACACTGCGCGGATCCCCGAACCAGGAGTTGTAGAGCCGCGAGAAGTTGAGGTTGCCGAAGGCGGAGCAGCTGTCGCCGGGGCCGGTCGGTTGCGCGACCGTCGTCCTGTCGGGCTGGTACGGCGTGTAGTTGTAGAGGTTCGCCGTCGCCTGGTTCACCACCCGGACCGTGCTCGCCCCGCAGGCGGCGTCCGGGTGGTACTGGATGCGGTTCGCGCCGACCCGGTAGCGCCAGTCGGTGGGGTGCGCGGTGTACTCCCGGAACTGCCAGGCCGCGCGGTAGACCTGGTTGAAGAAGCCGAAGTAGCGGGTGTCGCAGGCGGCGGTGTCCGGGCACGCGTACCCGGTGGCCTTCTGGTAACCGGTCGCGCTCGGCGTGGTGAGCAGCGACTGCTCCTTCTGCAGCAGCACCAGGAGCACCCGCGGGCTGATCGTGCACGCCTGCGCGATCCGCACGATGATGCTGCTGGCCCGCTCGTCCTTCCTCGCCGGGATGGCGGCGCAGCGCTCGGCGGAGGCCGGGGTGCGCGGCACGTCCATGCGGAAGTCCGCCAGGCAGGGGAGGCGTCCTTGGGCGTGCAGGTCCGGGTGTCCAGGAAGCGCTGCACCTGGGCCGCCGTCATCGCGTACGGGTTGTAGAAGCTGTCGTCGCTGATGATGTCGCCGGGGTCGAACGCCGGCCGGGGCTTCGCCGCGAGGGTCGCCGCTGCTCCCGGAGCGAAGGCGGCACTGGCGTCGTCCGCCGGCGCGCCGCCGACCGCGGGCAGCGCCGCGAGGACCGCCGCGGTCACGAGGACCGCGGCGGCGAGCCGTCGGGGCAGGCGCATGGGCTGCGTCTCCGGGCGGTCAGCCGAGCCGGCCGAGCGCCTCTTCGATGACGGTGGCGGCGTCGTCGATCAGCTCCTCGCTGATGACGACCGAGGGCAGGAGCCGCAGGACGCTGTCCCAGCTCCCGGCGTCCAGCGGGATGACGCCGTTGGCGGTCGCGTGCGCGAGCACGGCCTTCAGCGCCTCCGGGTTGGGCTTCTTCGTGCCCGGCACGACCAGCTCGACACCGAACATCGCGCCGACGCCGCGGACCTCGCCGACGACCGGGAAGCGCTCGGCCCAGTCGCCGATCCGCGCCCACAGCGCCTTCTCGACGCGCTTCGCCTCGGCGAGCAGGTCCTCCTGCTCGAACGCCTCGAACACCGCGAGCGCCGCGGCGGTGGAGACCGGGTTGCCGCCGAACGTGCCGCCGATGCCGCCAGGCTGGACCGCGTCCATGATCTCGGCGCGGCCGGTCACCGCCGCGAGCGGGAAGCCGCCCGCGATGCCCTTGGCGGAGGTGATCAGGTCGGGGACGACGCCGTGGTGCTCGATCGAGTACCAGGTGCCGGTGCGGCCGATGCCGGCCTGGATCTCGTCGGCCACGAAGACGATGCCGTTCTCGGTGCAGAACTCCGAGAGCCGCGTGAAGTACCCGGGCGCCGGGATGATGACGCCGCCGTCGCCCTGCACCGGCTCCACGAACAGCGCGGCGAGCTCGGTGGCGCCGATGTGCGTCTCGATGTAGTCGATGGTGCGCTCGGCGGCCTCCTCGCCGGTCATCCCCTCGGGGTCGCGGAACGGGTAGCTGATCGGGAGGCTGTAGATCTCGCCCGGGAAGGGCCCCATGCCCGCGCGCTCCGGCCAGGGGCGGTAGGTCATCGCCATGGTCAGGTTGGTGCGGCCGTGGAAGGCGTGGTCGAGCGTCGCGATCGCGCGGCGTCCCGTGTACTTGCGCGCGATCTTGACCGCGTTCTCGACGGCCTCCGCGCCGGAGTTGACCAGGATGCTGTGCTTCTCGAAGTCGCCGGGCGTGATCTCGGCGAGCTTCTCGGCGACGCGCACGTAGTTCTCGTACGGCGTGACCGTGAAGAGCGTGTGCGTCAGCTTCGCGGCCTGCTCGGCGGCGGCCGCGGCGACGGCGGGGTGCGCGTGGCCGATGGTGGTCACGCCGATGCCGCAGCCCAGGTCGATCAGCCGGTTGCCGTCGACGTCGACCAGGATCGCGCCGGAGCCGGACTCCATGTAGATGTTCGCGAGCGTCCCGGCGCCGCGGCTGACCGACGCGACGCGCCGCTGCTGCAGCTCCACTGAGCGCGGGCCGGGGAGCTCGGTGACGACGTGGCGGGACTGGGGGACGGAGAAGTCGCGGGTCATGACCTCCATCGTATGGGCGATGTTCAGGCGCCCGTTCAGCGGGGACAGAGGTGGATGAGGCAGACTGGCTCCTCGTGCGCAGATCCCTCTCCGTCCTCACAGCCGCCCTCGTCGTCGCCGGCCTCGCCGCCTGCAGCTCCTCGTCGCCCAGTCCCACGGCGTCCAGCACCGCTGCGGCCGCAACCTGTCAGAACGCGAAGGCGGGGTCCTCCTCCGACTCGATCAAGGTCTCCGGCGCCTTCCACCAGACGCCCACGGTGACCTTCGCGACTCCGCTCAAGGTCACCGACCTCGAGCGCACCGTCGTGACGAAAGGCACCGGCAAGAGGGTCCAGGCGGGAGCGACGGCCGGACTGGCCCTTGCCGCCTACGACGGCACCACGGGCAAGCAGCTCGCCGCGCCCGAGGGCTTCGGCACCCAGGCCGTCGTCGACGCGCCGGTCGACGACAAGAAGTGGCTTCCCGGTTTCGTCCGCGGCGTCGAGTGCCTGAACGTCGGATCCCGCGTGGTCGTGACCGCGACGGCCGAGGAGGCGTTCGGGCAGGCCTTCTCGCAGCTGGGTCTCAAGCAGAACGCCCCCGTCGTCCTGCTGGCCGACATCGTCAACATCGCGCCCAAACTGCCCACCAAGGCCAACGGAACGCCCGTTCCTCCCACGCCGGGCTTCCCCACGGTGAAGCTCAGCAAGACGGGTGAGCCGACCATCACCGTCCCGAAGGCCGACCCGCCGACGGAGACCCGGATCGCCGAGCTCAAGAAGGGCTCGGGCGAGACCGTCCTGCCCGGGGACACGGTCACGGTCCAGTACAAGGGCGTGCTCTGGCGGAACGGCCAGATGTTCGACTCCAGCTGGAGCCGGGGCCAGACGGCGTCGTTCCAGACCACCCAGGTCGTGAAGGGCTTCCAGAAGGCCCTGGAGGGCCAGACCGTCGGCTCGCAGGTGATCGCGATCGTTCCGCCGGCCGACGGCTACGGAACCGCAGGTCAGGGCGAGATCAAGGGCACCGATACGATGGTGTTCGTGGTAGACATCCTGGGAACGACCCGCTGATGCCCGCGCGCCGCGTCGTCATCCTCGGGTCCACGGGCTCGATCGGCACGCAGGCGCTCGACGTCATCGCGGCGAACCCCGACCGGTTCGACGTCGTCGGGCTGACCGCCGGACGCAACGCGGACCTCCTCGCCGAGCAGGCGGAGCGGTTCGGCGTGCGCGACACGGCGCTCGGCGCGGACGACGCGGTGCGGCTCCTGCACTCCGTGCAGGCGGACGTGGTGCTCAACGGCATCACCGGGTCGGTCGGGCTCGGTCCGACGCTCGCCGCCCTGGAGACCGGGGCGATGCTGGCGCTCGCCAACAAGGAGTCGCTGATCGTCGGCGGCGCGCTCGTCAAGCAGGCGGCCGCGCCCGGCCAGCTCGTGCCGGTCGACTCCGAGCACTCGGCGCTCGCCCAGGCCCTGCGCTCCGGCACGGCCGGCGAGGTCCGGCGGCTGGTGCTGACGGCGTCGGGTGGCCCCTTCCGCGGCCGCTCCCGCGACTCCCTGCGAAACGTCACACCCGCCGAGGCGCTCGCGCACCCGACCTGGGACATGGGACTCGTGGTCACGACCAACTCGGCCACGCTCGTCAACAAGGGCCTGGAGGTCATCGAGGCGCACCTGCTCTTCGACGTCCCCTACGACCGCATCGACGTCACGGTGCACCCGCAGTCCGTCATCCACTCGATGGTGGAGTTCGTGGACGGCTCGACCATCGCCCAGGCGTCCCCGCCCGACATGCGCCTCCCGATCTCGCTCGGCCTCGGCTGGCCCGACCGGGTGCCGGGGGTCGGCGCGCCGCTGGACTGGACGCAGGCGCACACCTGGACGTTCGAGCCGCTGGACGGCGAGGCGTTCCCCGCCGTGGCCCTCGCCAAGCGGGTGGGCGCTGCGGGCGCGACCTACCCCGCGGTGTTCAACGCGGCCAACGAGCAGGCGGTGGCGGCGTTCCACGCGGGCGCGATCGGCTACCTGGACATCGTGGACACGGTGGAGCGCGTCGTGGACGAGCACGAGCCGGCCGGCGAGCTGACCCTGGAGTCGCTGGCGGAGGCCGAGCGCTGGGCTCGCGCGACCGCCGACGCGCACCTCGCGGGGCGATAGGCATCGGTTCCGCATAGGAACCGTGCGGCTGCCTCCAAGCGTCCGCGACTAGCCTGGGCACGTGGATTCCGTGCTGCTGTTCGTCCTGGGCGTCGTCATCATCCTCGTGGGCGTCGCGCTCTCGATCGCGCTGCACGAGATCGGGCACCTGGTGCCGGCCAAGCTGTTCGGCGTCAAGGTCACCCAGTACATGATCGGGTTCGGCCGCACGCTGTTCTCCTTCAAGCGCGGCGAGACCGAGTACGGGGTCAAGGCCATCCCGCTCGGCGGCTACATTTCGATGATCGGGATGTTCCATCCCGGCAAGGACGGCGGCACGGGCCGCAACGCGACGACCGGCTTCATGCAGGCCATGGTGCAGGACGCCCGCACCTCCAGCGCCGAGACCGTCGGGGAGGGCGAGGAGGATCGCACCTTCTACCGCCTGCCGGTCTGGAAGCGCATCGTCATCATGTTCGGCGGCCCGTTCATGAACCTGCTGATCGCGGTCGTGCTGTTCGGGGTGCTGCTGATGGGGTTCGGCGCTCCGCAGAACTCGCTCACCATCGGGACGGTGAGCCAGTGCGTCCAGCCGACGACGAGCGCCTCTCAGACCTGCGGTGCGGACGCGAAGCAGGGTCCCGCGGCGGCGGCAGGCCTCAAGCCGGGCGACACCATCGTGAGCATCGGCGGGAAGAAGATGACCTCCTGGACGCAGTCCACCACGATCATCCGCCAGTCCGAGAACACGCCGCTGACGGTCGTCCTCCGGCGCGACGGCCAGGAGCGGACGGTCGTCCTCACTCCGATGACAAACACCGTCGCCAAGCTCGACCCCAACGGGCAGGCGGTCAAAGCCGCTGACGGCAGCACCGAGACCGTGAAGGCCGGCTTCGTCGGCATCGGCCCGGTGCAGGAGCTCGTCCCGCAGCCCATCACCTCCGTCCTCCCGGCCGTCGGCGCGCAGACCGCCGCGGTCGTCGGCGTCGTCATCCACCTGCCGCAGCGCATGGTCGACGTCTGGAACGCCGCGTTCGGCTCCGGGCAGCGCGACCCCAACGGCCCGATCAGCCTTGTCGGCGTCGGCCGCGCGGCGGGGGAGCTGACCGCCCTGGACGGCGTGCCGGTGGTCGACAAGGTCTACACGATGATCGGCATCCTCGCGTCGCTGAACATCGCGCTGTTCGTCTTCAACCTGATCCCGCTGCTGCCGCTCGACGGCGGGCACATCGCGGGTGCTCTCTGGGAGGGCTTCCGCCGGTCGGTCGCGAAGCTGTTCAAGCGCCGCGACCCGGGGCCGGTCGACATGGCCAAACTGATGCCGCTGACGATGGCCGTGGTGGTCGTGCTCGGCGGGATGAGCCTGCTGCTGATGTACGCGGACATCGTCAAGCCGGTCAACCTGTTCGGCTGACCGCCGCATACCCGCCGTTCACCCGACGCCCAGCCGCTTCCCACCCGGCCGCGTAGGATTGTCGGGTGGCAGCAATCAACCTGGGGATGCCCAAGGTCCCCGAGACCCTCGCACCCCGTCGCAAGTCCCGTCAGATCCGTGTCGGAAAGGTCCTGGTCGGCGGCGACGCCCCGGTCAGCGTCCAGTCCATGACCACGACGCCGACGACGAACATCAACGCGACCCTCCAGCAGATCGCCGAGCTGACGGCCTCCGGCTGCGACATCGTGCGCGTCGCCGTGCCGAGCCGCGACGACGCCGAGGCGCTGCCCATCATCGCCAAGAAGAGCCAGATCCCGGTCATCGCCGACATCCACTTCCAGCCCAACTACGTCTACGCGGCGATCGACGCCGGCTGCGCGGCCGTGCGCGTGAACCCGGGCAACATCCGCAAGTTCGACGACCAGGTGGGCAAGATCGCAGCCTACGCGAAGGCCGCCGGCGTCTCGCTGCGGATCGGCGTCAACGCCGGGTCGCTGGAGCCGAGCCTGCTGCAGAAGTACGGCAAGCCGACCGCGGAGGCGCTGGTCGAGAGCGCCGTCTGGGAGGCCAGCCTCTTCGAGGAGCACGACTTCCACGACTTCAAGATCTCGGTCAAGCACAACGACCCGATCGTGATGGTCAAGGCATACCGTCAGCTCGCCGAGCGGGGCGACTGGCCGCTCCACCTCGGCGTTACGGAGGCCGGCCCGGCGTTCCAGGGCACCATCAAGTCCGCGACCGCGTTCGGCATCCTGCTCTCGGAGGGCATCGGCGACACCATCCGCGTCTCACTGTCGGCCCCGCCGGCCGAGGAGGTCAAGGTCGGCCTGCAGATCCTGCAGTCGCTCAACCTCCGCGAGCGCAAGCTGGAGATCGTGTCCTGCCCGAGCTGCGGCCGCGCCCAGGTGGACGTCTACTCGCTCGCCGACAGCGTCACCGAGGGCCTCCAGGGCATGAGCGTGCCGCTGCGCGTCGCGGTCATGGGCTGCGTCGTGAACGGCCCGGGCGAGGCCCGCGAGGCCGACCTCGGCGTCGCCAGCGGCAACGGCAAGGGCCAGATCTTCGTCAAGGGCGAGGTCATCAAGACCGTGCCGGAGGCCGAGATCGTCGCGACCCTGATCGAGGAGGCGAACCGCATCGCCGCCGAGATGCAGGACGCGCAGGTCGCCTCGGGCGAGCCCACCGTCACCGTCGGCCACTGACGCCCGCGGCGGGCGCCGCACCACCGCACCACTAACATGGAACGGTGCCTACTCGCCTGACGAACTACTTCCTCCGCACCCTCCGTGAAGACCCCTCCGACGCGGAGGTGACCAGCCACAAGCTCCTCGTGCGCGCCGGCTACATCCGCCGCCAGGCGCCGGGCATCTTCGCGTGGCTGCCGCTGGGGCTGCGGGTCAAGGCGCGCATCGAGCAGATCATCCGCGAGGAGATGACGGCCGCGGGCGCCCACGAGGTGCACTTCCCCGCGCTGCTGCCGCGCGAGCCCTACGAGGCCACCGGCCGCTGGGAGGAGTACGGCGACGGTATCTTCCGGCTCAAGGACCGCAAGGACGCCGACTACCTGCTCGCCCCGACGCACGAGGAGGTCTTCACCCTGCTGGTGAAGGACCTCTACTCCTCGTACAAGGACCTGCCGCTGTCGATCTACCAGATCCAGGACAAGTACCGCGACGAGGCGCGCCCCCGTGCCGGCCTGCTGCGCGGCCGCGAGTTCACCATGAAGGACGCCTACTCGTTCGACTACACGGACGCCGGCCTCGACACCAGCTACATGGCGCAGCGCGACGCGTACGAGCGCATCTTCAGCCGCCTGGGGCTGGACTACGTCATCGTGCAGGCCGACGCCGGCGCGATGGGCGGCTCCCGCAGCGAGGAGTTCCTGCACCCCACCCCGGTCGGCGAGGACACCTTCGTCCGCTCGGCCGGCGGCTACGCGGCCAACGTGGAGGCGTTCACCACGCTCGCGCCGCCCACGCGCGGCTACGAGAAGCTGACGCCCCAGGAGGTGCTCGACACCCCGGACACCCCCACCATCCAGACCCTGGTCGACGTCGCGAACGCGAAGCACCCGCGTCCGGACGGCCGGGCCTGGACCGCCGCGGACACGCTGAAGAACGTGGTGCTCGCGCTCACTCACCTGGATGGCACCCGCGAGCTCGTGGTCGTCGGGCTGCCCGGCGACCGGGAGGTCGACCTCAAACGCGCCGAGGTGGCGTTCGCGCCGGCCGAGATCGAGGCCGCGACCGAGGACGACTTCCGCAAGCACCCCGGCCTCGTGAAGGGATACATCGGCCCCTGGTCGGCCGAAGGCCCCGTGCTCGGCGAGGAGGCCTCCACGGGCATCCGCTACGTGGTCGACCCGCGCGTGGTCGACGGCTCCGGCTGGATCACCGGCGCCAACCTCGAGGGCAAGCACGTCTTCGGGCTGGTCGCCGGCCGCGACTTCGCCTGGGACGGCACCGTGGAGGCCGCCGAGGTCAAGCCGGGCGACCCCGCCCCGGACGGATCCGGCCCCGTCGAGCTCGCGCGCGGCATGGAGATCGGCCACGTCTTCCAGCTCGGCCGCAAGTACGCCGAGGCGCTGGGACTGAAGGTGCTGGACGAGAACGGCAAGCTCGTCACCGTGACGATGGGCTCCTACGGCATCGGCGTGACCCGCATCCTGGCGATCATCGCCGAGGAGAACAACGACGACAAGGGCCTGGTGTGGCCGGCCGCAGTCTCACCGTTCGACGTGCACGTCGTGGCCGCGGGCCGCGATGCGGTCGCGTTCGAGGTGGCCGAGCAGGCCGCCGCCGAGCTGGAGGCCGCCGGCCTGGAGGTGCTGCTGGACGACCGCCCCAAGGTGTCGCCCGGGGTGAAGTTCGGCGACGCCGAGCTCATCGGCATCCCGCGCGTGCTCGTCGCGGGCCGCGGAGCCGCCGAGGGCGAGGTCGAGCTGTGGGACCGCCGCACCGGCGAGCGGTCGACCGTCCCGCTGGCGGAGGCCGTCGCGGCACTCACCGCCTGAGCGACCGTCACGACGCCGCCTGACCGCACCGCGGCTCAGGCGGCGTCGTCATCTCCGGTGATCTCCGCGTGGATGCGGCGGAGGTCCTCCATGAGCGAGCCGATCAGGACCCAGTGCCGCGGGTTCGGCGTGCTGATGACGAGCGGTGCGGTGAGCACCGGGATGCCCGCCGTCTCGGTGCCCGGCTCCACGACGTGCGCGTCGGGGTCGCGCGACAGCAGCCGCAGGTCGTGGGCGGAGCGCTCCAGCTCGTCCGCGATCGCCGCGATGGTCGGCTCGTCGGCGAGGCTGTCGTCGTAGTGGTCGTGGAACGCGCGGGTCATGCCCAGCGAGCGCGTGATCAGCGGCCGCAGGCGCGCGAACAGCTGCTGGTCGTGCTCCAGGACGACGCGGTGCTTGGCCTGCCGCGGGTTGAGCGTGAGGCTCTCGTCGGCGGCGGTGAGGGCGGCCTCCGCCTTCTTCTCCATCGGGCGCAGCAGCCGCGCCTCGATGAGCAGGGCGTCCCGCTCGCCGGATGTCGGCCGGCTGGTGAGCGCGACGGCGAGCCGGTCGAGTGTGGAGGCGATCTCGCGGCCGAGGTCGAGCACCGCGGTGCGCGCCGGGCCGGTGAGCACGGGCGGGACGATCGCGATGTTGACGATGACGCCGATCGCCGCGCCGAGCACGGTCTCCACGATGCGCGCCACGGCGTACTCGGAGTTCGTGGCCCCGAGCGAGAGCACCAGCATGACGCTGATCGGGATCTGGTTGGCCGTTCCCGGCGTCAGTTTGAAGGCCCACGCGAGCACCAGCGATGCGACGATCGCGAGCAGCACGATCCAGGTGTTGTCGCCGAAGACCAGGCCGACACCGTACGCGATGACCACGCCGAGGATCACCCCGAGGGAGCGCTCGAAGGCTCGGCCGACCGACTGGTTCACGCTCGGCTGCACGACGAGCAGCGCGGCGATGGTCGCGAACACCGGGAGCTCGCCCGGGAAGATCAGCGTCGCCAGGCCCCAGGAGATGATCATCGCCGTGGCGGTCTTCGCCACCTGGAGGAACGGGGTGCGGGTGGTCGACCGGATGTTCACGGGGAGGGAGAGCTTGACCGGGGACAGCGAACGCACGACTCCAGCGTAGCCGTGCGGCCGGTACGGCGACTTAGTCCGCGAACCTCCGGTACGCCGCCGCCGCGCGCTCGGCGGCACGCTGCTGGCCCGCGGTCAGCGGCGCGAACGACTCGATCTCGACCGCGCTGCGCCGCCACGTCCCCACCACCCGGCCGCGGGCGACCAGGATCGGCTGGAAGACGCCGTTGCCCCCGGGCACGATCCGCTGGAAGTGGTCGTCGTCGAGCACGAGGTCGCGCTGCTGGTAGCCGAGCAGGTACTCGTCGAAGGCCGGGAGGAGCTGGACGGCCTCCCGCTCGCTCCGGCTCTCGGCGAGGCCCGCGGCACGGTCGGCCAGCTCGGAGGTGAGCAGGTACTCCACCCCGTCGACCTCCAGCGTGGTGATCGCGTCCCCCAGGACGGCGCGCGCGGTCTTCGCGCCGGCGACGGTGCCCTTGGTCCACCAGACGAAGTCCTTGACCGTCGCGGGGCCGTGGCCGCGGAGGTAGCGGAGCAGGAACTCGCCCCACGCCTCGTCCGGCTCGAGCCGCCGGGACTCCGGCGCCCACTCGTCCAGCAGCACCAGCGCCTGCTGCGTGCGCAGCGTCGGACCCCAGCAGATCAGCCCGGTCTGCGCCAGGTAGTAGATGAGGTGGTAGCCGCGCTGGCCGGCTGTGGCGATGCCGTTCGCCTCCCACAGCTCCATCAGCTCCGCGCGGCCGATGCGCCCGCCGCCGGCGAGGGCCTCGGTGATCAGGTCGCGGGCGCGGGCGAAGTCGGGGGTGTCGAGCTCCAACTGCTTGTGTCGCGCGGAAAGGCCGGCGATCATGCGGCCGGTGGTCACTCCCAGCATCCAGCGGAGGTCCTCCGGCGGGACGAAGTGCAGGGTGCCGCGCATGGGCCAGGAGCGCACGATCCGGCCGGCGTCGAGGTCGGCGAGCACGTCGGCGCGGGTCGAGCCGGTGGTGCGGAGGCCGAGCGCCCACGCGCCCGCGGCGAAGTCCTGGGCCTGCACGGCGAGCATCCGGCGCGCGACGTCGGCGGGGGACGCCTCGCGGTCGCCGTCGATCGCGTGGGCGAGGCGGCGCAGGCGCAGCAGGTCGGCGCGGGAGGTCATGGAGCCAGTCTGGTCCAGACAGCGGACAGTTTCTGTCCTCGACGCCGACAAGGCACGACGGACTCAGGGCAGCAGGCCGTGCTCCTTGAGCTGGTCGCTCAGGCCGGCGCCGTCCGGCGCGTAGACCCACGGCGCGCCCGAGATCTCGCTGTGCTTCTCGGCCTTCGAGCGCCCACCGGCCAGCACGGCCTCCCCGTTGGAGAGCTGCCGGATGGCGACGCCCGCCACATTCCCGGGGTGCTCGGTCGTGAACTCGCGGTAGAGCGCCTCGTCGTGCTGCCCGTCGTCGCCGATCAGCAGCCACTGGAGCCCGGGGAACTCGTCCGCCAGCCGGGCGAGGCTGGTGCGCTTGTGCTCCCGGCCGGAGCGGAAGAACCGGTCGTGGGTCGGGCCCCAGTCGGTGAGCAGCAGGGGACCGGCGGGGAAGAGGTTCCGCGAGAGGAAGCGCGTGAGCGTCGGCGCGACGTTCCAGGCGCCGGTCGAGAGGTAGATGACCGGGGCGCCCGGGTGCGCGGTGGCGAGCCGCTCCAGCAGCACCGACATCCCCGGCGTGGGGACGCGGGCGTGCTCGTCCAGGACGAACGTGTTCCACGCGGCGAGCAGGGGCCGGGGGAGCGCGGTGACCATGACCGTGTCGTCGACGTCGGAGATGATGCCGAAGGTGGCCTTGGGGTCGACGATGTAGACCGGCGCCTCGAACACGCGCGCGGACTCCGGCGTGGTGAGCCTCACGGTGTGCAGGCCGGGCTTGAGCTGGACGGGGAGGACCGTGTCGATGACGCCGCCGCGGTCCGGCTGCACCTCGTGGTGGGCCCCATCGACCGTGATCGTGACGGTGACGTCGGCGACCGGGACGCTGATGAACGAGCGCCAGCCGCGGATGGACTCCTCGCGCTTGCGGTGCTTGCGCTCGGCACGGCTGCCGGGCCGTGGCTCCTTCGCCAGCACCACCCTGCCGAGGATGCGCACCCAGGTCGGCGAGCCGTAGCCCGCGTACGGGACGACCGTCGCGAGGAATCCGCGCTTGCGTGCGCGGCGGGCTCTGAACTGGTGGAACGCGTCCTCGACGCGCGCGGCACGGTGCATGATCGGGTCGACGCTCGCGCCGCGCTTGGCTCGGGTGGCAGTCATAGAGGTACCAGTTTCTCACGGAGTGAGGGGCCTCTCAGACGCAGCCCCCAGATCTGGGGTGAGGATTCTTCGGTGTGTCGGAGGATTTTCCCCAGCAAAGGTGAGATTTCCACAATATGATCCGATGAGAGCGATGGATTGGACCATCGCCGGGCTGGGGACCCGCACGCGTATCGTGGAACAGAGAAAGAAGGAGCCGCCCTCGTGCCCATCAACGACCTGGTCGCTGCACAGAACACTGCCGGAGCGCCGCTCGTCCGTACGGAGCCGATCCAGGAGCGCAGCGCCGCCCGGATCGACGCCCTCCTCGACGCCGCCGCGGAGGTGGTGGACGAGATCGGATTCGACCGCTTGACGACCGCGATGGTCGCCGAGCGCGCCGGCGCGTCCATCGGCACGGTCTACCGGTACTTCCCGGACCGCATCGTCCTGCTGCAGGCGCTGCGCGACCGTGCGCTGCTGCGCTACCGCCACTCGGTCGTCGCCGCGATCCACGCCGAGAGCCCCGAGCACTGGTGGAACGCCGTGGAGTGCGCGATCGACGCGTTCGTCGCGATGTTCCGTACCGAGCCGGGCTTCCGGATCATCCGGTTCACCGACGCCGAGCGCTCTGGACTGCCCGGTGAGGAGGAGCCGGAGCAGACGGTGTCGTTCGCATCGCAGTTCGCCTCCATCCTGTCCGAGGAGTACGGTCTCCCCGCCGGCGAGGAGCTCGGCTTCCGCCTCGAGATCGTCGTGGAGATCATGGACGGCCTGATCAACCGGGCCTTCCGCGACGACCCGATGGGAGACGTCCGCTACATCGACGAGGCGCGTGTCGTGGCCCGCGAGTACCTGGAGCGGCGGTACGACCCGAAGAGCTGAGGCTCTTCGGGGAATGTCGGCGGTATGGGACAGGGTTGTCTCATGGTGTCTGGGTTTCCTGCCACAAACCGACTCAATTCATTGCGAATTGATCGAAACGCTGTTTGGGTAGGAACGATGGCCCCGAATACTGAGACCACCCTGCGGTATCGACCGAGAGCTGAGGACCGATGATCGAATTCAGTTCGGTCACGAAACGATTCCCCGACGGGACCGTGGCGGTCGATGACTTCTCGCTCGTCATCCCGTCGCGCAAGATCACCGTGCTCGTCGGCTCGTCCGGCAGCGGCAAGACCACGATCCTGCGGATGGTCAACCGCATGGTCGATCCGACCAGCGGCACCGTCTCGATCGACGGCGAGGACGTGCAGAGCCTGAAGCCGGTGCTCCTGCGCCGGCGCATCGGCTACGTCATGCAGAACTCCGGGCTGCTGCCGCACCGCAAGGTCGTCGACAACATCGCGACCGTGCCGCTGCTCACGGGCGTCAAGCGCAAGGCCGCTCAGGAGCGGGCCTTGGAGCTGATGGACACGGTCGGGCTGGAGCGCTCGCTCGCCGACAAGTACCCGAGCCAGCTCTCCGGGGGCCAGCAGCAGCGCGTCGGAGTGGCGCGCGGGCTCGCGGTCGACCCGAACATCCTGCTGATGGACGAGCCCTTCGGCGCCGTCGACCCGATCGTGCGCGACGACCTGCAGAACGAGCTGCTGCGGCTGCAGCGCGAGCTCGGCAAGACGGTGCTGTTCGTGACGCACGACATCGACGAGGCGTTCCGGCTGGGCGACCAGGTGGTGATCTTCCGCAAGGGCGGGATCGTCGCCCAGCAGGGCACTCCGGCCGAGATCCTGGCGTCGCCCGCCGACGACTTCGTGGCGTCGTTCGTCGGCGCCGACCGCGGCAAGCGGGCATTGCACATCGAGCGGACCGAGACCGGTTCCGTGCTCGTCGACAGCGAGGGGCGCCCTGCGGGCGTCCTCAGCGACGAGCGACACCTATCCGAAGATTCAAAGGCCGCGACGGTGTCCGTCGCGGGTGGTGCGGACGCCGTAACGCAGGGTGGCGCCCCTCCACGGCTGCCGCAGTGAACTTCCTGTGGTCGAATCTCGGCCTGGTCTGGAATCTCACGGTCTCCCACGTGTGGCTGAGCGCCATCCCTATCGTGGTCGGGTTCGCGGTGTCGCTGCCGATCGGCTGGGTGGCCAACCGGTATTCGGTGAGCCGGCCGGTGCTGCTGACGATCGGCGGCATCCTGTACACGATCCCGTCTCTTCCGTTGTTCTTCGCGATGCCGGCGCTGATCGGCACCAAGATCCTCGACCCGGCGAACGTGGTGGTCGCGCTCAGTATCTACGCCGTGGCGCTGCTGGTGCGCACCACGACGGACGCCCTCGCGTCGGTGCCGGGTGACGTCGTGCAGTCGGCGACCGCGATCGGCTACTCGGGTTGGAGGCGGTTCTGGGCCGTCGAGCTGCCGCTGGCCGGCCCGGTGCTGCTGGCCGGGCTGCGCGTGGTGTCCGTGTCGACGGTGAGCCTGGTGAGCGTCGGCGCCCTGCTGGGCGTCCCGAACCTGGGCCAGCTGTTCACCGACGGCCTCAACCGGTACTACCCGGAGGAGGTCGCGGTCGGCATCGTCCTGATCATGATCGTCGCCCTCGTGTTCGACCTCATCCTCGTGCTGCTCGGCCGGCTGCTGCTGCCGTGGTCGCGACTCGACAAGCGCACGGGCCGGCTGCGCCGCTCCGCCGCGATGAAGGCGGTGACCGGGGGATGACCGATTTCGCGGCCGCCTTCGGCTGGCTCTTCGACCCGGTGAACTGGATGGGGCCAGGGGGCATCCCGGTGCGCATCGGGGAGCACCTCCTGTACACCCTGCTGACGCTCCTGCTCGCCGTGGTGATCGCGTTGCCGATCGGCTTCGCGATCGGGCACACCGGGCGCTTCCGCGGCCTCGCGGTCGGTGTCTCCGGCGCCCTGCGCGCCCTGCCCACGCTGGGACTCGTCGTCTACCTCGCGCTCATCATGGCGAACATCACGATCGTGCCGCCGCTGATCGCGCTGACCATCCTCGCCATACCACCGTTGCTGGCAGGCGCGTACTCCGGCCTGGAGTCGGTCAACCGCAGCACGATCGACGCCGCGCGCGCGGTCGGGATGACCGAGTGGCAGATCTTCGCCAAGGTGGAGCTGCCGCTGTCCCTGCCCCTCGTCATCGGCGGCATCCGCTCCGGCGCGCTGCAGGTGATCGCGACCTGGACGGTGGCCGCGATCCTCCCGGTGGGCGGGCTCGGGCGGTTCCTGTTCGACGGGCTGGCCGTGCAGAACTACCCGGAGATGCTCGGCGGGTCGATCATCGTGGTCGTGCTCGCGCTGGTCGTCGACGGCTTGTTCGCGGTGACCCAGAAGCTCGTCGTTCCGCGCGGCGTCACAGCCGGCAAGGTCCGGGCCGACGTGCAGAAGGATCAGTCGCGCGCGTTCGGCATCACCGTCCCCGGGCGGCAGCCCACCCTCTGACCCGCCGGTTCGCCGGTCCACCCGATTCCTGACTCACAGTGACCCAACGCACACAGTAGAAAGAGAAAATCACATGTTCGGATCCAAGAAGGGCCGTATCGCGGCCGGTGTGCTCGCGGCGGGGGCGCTCATCGCCCTCAGCGCGTGCTCGTCCGGCGGCGGCGGCGCGTTCAACACCAGCAGCAGCGGCAGCGGCTCCTCGGGCGACACGGTGACCGTCGGGTCCGCCGCGTTCGGCGAGTCCGAGATCCTGATGCAGATCTACGGCCAGGCCCTCGCGGCCAACGGCGTCAAGGTCAGCTACAAGCCGAGCATCGGCCAGCGCGACGTCTACCTGAAGGCGCTGCAGGACGGCTCGATCGACCTGGTCCCGGAGTACTCCGGCAACCTGCTGCAGTTCTACAACAAGACCAGCACGGCCTCCTCCAGCGACGACGTCTACGCCGCGCTCAACGACGCCCTGCCCAAGGGCTTCGAAGTGCTCGACCAGGCCAAGGCGCAGGACGCCGACGCCTACAACGTCACCAAGGAGTTCTCCGACAAGTACAAGGTCACCAGCCTGGAGGACCTCAAGAAGGTCACCGTGCCGCTGACCGTGGGCGCGAACCCCGAGTTCGGCACCCGGCCGTACGGCATCCCGGGCCTGAAGTCGACCTACGGCGTCACGGCGTCGCTCACTCCGATCAGCGACTCGGGCGGCCCGCTGACCGTCGCGGCGCTGAAGGACGGCAGCGTTCAGCTCGCGGACATCTACACCACGACCCCCGCCATCAAGGACAACGGGTTCGTCGTGCTGAAGGACCCGAAGAACCTGATCGCCGCGCAGAACATCGTGCCGCTGATCAACACCAAGAAGGCCTCCGACAAGGTCAAGTCGGTGCTCAACAAGGTCTCGGCCGAGCTGACCACGGACGACCTGATCACCATGAACAGCGAGAACCAGGGCGCCAGCAAGACCCAGCCGGACGCCGTGGCGAAGAAGTGGCTGCAGGAGCACCCGATCAAGGGGTGACGGACCGACGCGGGAGGGCGACCTCCTGACGGACTCCGCGTGCGGCGGCTCGGACGACCGGGCCGCCGCATCCGTCTGTGCGGGACCTCACTGCGTGCGCAGGAGCGACCAGAACGCCTCGATCGCATCGCCCATGTCGGCGGACGGGTCGAGCATCCACTGCACCTGCATCCCGTCGGCGACGGCCACCGCGAGGCGCGCGAGCATGCGCGGGTCGACGCCGTCGCGCACCCGGCCGGCCTCCTGCTCGGAGCGGAGATACCCTTCCAGTCCCGCGACGATCTGCTGGTAGCGCGACACGAAGTAGTCGTGACCCGGGTGGTCGGCGTCGGCCGCCTCCGCGGAGATGGTCGCGTAGAGCTGGACGAGCCCCGGCACTTCGGCGTTGTGCCGCACGATGCGGACCAGGCCGTCGGCCGCCCCGGCCCAGTCCCCGCCGAGCTCGCCGCCGGCGGAGTCCACCTCGTCGCGCTTGCGCAGCACCTCGGCGAACAGCTCCTCCTTGGACGAGAAGTGGTGCAGGAGGCCGGCCTGGCTGAGTCCGACGGACGCCGCGATCTCGCGCAGCGACGCCTTCCGGTAGCCCTTGTCGGCGAACACCTCCAGCGCGCGGGCGAGGATCTCCTCGCGTTTGGCGATTCCCTTGGCGTATCCGCGCTTCTCCGGCATGTAGCCAGGCTAGTGGGCGGCGGCCGCTCAGCTCGTCAGCACCAGCACCGGCGGCACCACGACGAGCAGGGCGGCGGCGACCACCACCAGGAGCCGGACTCCCGGGCCGACCGTGCGGTGGCCGGAGGTGAGGCGCTGCTCGCGCGCCACCAGGGCCGACCGGCGCTGCTCGGGCGTGCGCGGGTCCTTGGGAGCGCCGAGGGCGGCGCCGGCCGATCCTGTCGCGTCCACGATGCGGATGGCGTCCGCGAGCACCGCGTCGCCGGAGGTGCGCCGGGCGGTGTCGTCGGCCAGCATCTCCACCAGGAGCGCCACGGCGTCCTGCGCACGCGTCGCGATCGGGAACCACGGCAGCGCGCGCTTCCAGGACCGGAAGGCGTCGAGCAGGAGGTGGTGCTTCTGGCGCAGGTGGGCGCGCTCATGGGCGATCACGGCGTCGAGCTGCCCGGGGGTGAGCAGCTCGATCATCCCCTCGGACAGGACGGTCACGCTGCGCGCGCCGGGGAGGCAGTACGCCGCGGGCGCCGGGTGGTCGATGATCCGGGTGGCCGGCTCGTCGGGCAGCGGCGAGCTGAGCAGCCGGAGGAGCTCCATGTGCCGGTGTCGCTGGCGCCGGCTGCGGACCGAGGTGAGGGCGAGGTTCAGCACGAGGTGGGCCGTCAGCAGCACCGCGGCGCTGAGGAAGAAGGTGTGCAGCAGCGAGACGCCGGCGGGGAGCGGTCCGCTGAAGAGCGTGGCCGCTGCGCCTGCGACCCGGCTCGGGAGGTCGTCCCCGAACGGCTCCAGCCCGGCGAGCAGCAGCGAGCCGATCATCGAGATGCCGCCGGCCAGCGCGATCGACTGCCAGAGGGCCAGCGCGAGTCCCGGCGCAGCGGGCGGCCACTTCGCGCGTGCGAGCAGCAGCGGCACCGGCCAGGCGAGGGCGACCGCCAGGACGCCGAGGAGGACGGCGGTCGAGTCGACGGCCATCGGTGTCAGCTGCGCGCGTCGAGCAGCCGGCGGAGCATGGCCGCCTCGGACTCGTCGACCGAGCCGACGAAGTAGGCGAGGGCTTCCGTGCGGTCGGTGGAGGTCTCCAGGACTTCGCGCATGAGGTCGGCGACGTGGTTGGCCCGCGTGAGGGAGGCGAAGTAGAGGTGCGGGCGGGCGTCGCGGTCGCGGTCCACGAACCCTTTCTGCTCCAGGCGGGAGAGCACCGTGAGCACGGTGGTCAGAGCCGGGGTCTTGCCGCCGTCGCGGGTGGCCGCTAGCTTGTCGCGCAACTCGTTGGCGGTGATCGGGGCGTCGCCCGACCAGAGGGCGTCCATCACCGCACGTTCGAGCTCTCCGAGATTGGCCACGGATCCAGGGTAGCGCGAGAAGGCTGTGAATGTTCTACACTCTGTAGAAGTAGTCTTCTACAAGCTGTAGAACAACGACCGGAAAGGTGGGCTGCGTGAACGAGATCCTCGATCCGCTGCTGCTGGCACGCTGGCAGTTCGGACTGACGACGATTTACCACTTCCTGTTCGTTCCGCTCACCATCGGCCTCGTCACGGTCGTCGCGATCTTCCAGACCGCGTGGTACCGCAGCGGCAAGGTCCACTACCTCCAGCTCACGCACTTCTTCGGCAAGCTCTTCCTGATCAACTTCGCGATGGGCGTCGTGACCGGCATTGTGCAGGAGTTCCAGTTCGGCATGAACTGGTCGAACTACTCCCGGTTCGTGGGCGACGTCTTCGGCGCGCCGCTCGCGCTGGAGGGCCTGCTCGCCTTCTTCCTGGAGGCCACCTTCATCGGGCTCTGGATCTTCGGCTGGGACAAGCTGCCCAGGGGCATCCATCTGGCCTGCATCTGGATCACCGCGATCGGCTCCATCCTGTCGGCCTACTTCATCCTCGCCGCCAACGCGTTCATGCAGCACCCCGTCGGCTACACGCTCAACCACGCGCGCGGCCGCGCCGAGCTCACCGACCTCTGGGCGGTGCTGACGAACAAGGTCGCCCTCGCCGCGTTCCCGCACACGATCTTCGGCTGCTTCATGGTCTCGGCCGGCCTCATCATCGCGGTGGCCGCCTGGCACCTCTCGCGCACCAGGAACCTGGAGACCATGCGCCCCGCCCTGAAGTTCGGGCTCTGGATGATGGTCGTGGCCGGCATCGGCAGCGTCGTCAGCGGCGACCAGCTCGGCCTGGCGATGGTGCAGACCCAGCCGATGAAGATGGCCGCAGCGGAGGCGCTCTACAAGACCTCGACCGGCGCCGACGCGTCCTTCTCGATCTTCACCCTCGGCACGCCGGACGGCGTCCACGAGCTGTTCTCGATCCGCATCCCGTACCTGCTGTCGTTCCTGTCGACGCACACGCTCACGGGCACGGTCGAGGGCATCAACGACCTCAACGCCCAGTACCAGCAGCTGTACGGCCCCGGCGACTACACCCCGGTCATCTGGGTCACCTACTGGGCGTTCCGCTGGATGATCGGCCTCGGCCTCCTGCACGTCCTGATCGCCGTCGTCGGACTGTGGTTCACGCGCAAGGGCCGGACGCCGCCGTGGGCGTGGATGTGGAAGGTCGCGATCTGGGCCATGCCGCTCTCGCTCGCCGCCATGATCGTCGGCTGGATCTTCACCGAGATGGGCAGGCAGCCCTGGCTCGTCTTCGGCCTGATGAAGACCCAGGACGGCGTCTCGCCGGGGACGACGGGGCTCGACGTCCTGATCTCGCTGATCGCCTTCACCGCGGTCTACGGCACGCTCGCCGTGGTCGAGTTCAAGCTCATCAAACGCGCGGCCCAGAAGGGACCCGCCCCCGCCGAGGAGCACCTCGACGACGAGGGCAACCACGTCCCGGTCGCCACGGTCTACTAGGAGCACATCGACATGGATCTCGCAGTCCTCTGGTTCGGCATCATCGCCTTCTTCTTCATCGGTTACTTCGTGCTCGACGGCTTCGACTTCGGCGTCGGGATGTCGCTGCCGTTCCTCGGCAGGGACGAGACCGACCGCCGCGTGCTCATCAACACCATCGGCCCGGTCTGGGACCTCAACGAGACGTGGCTGATCGTCGGCGGCGCCGCGCTCTTCGCGGCGTTTCCCGAGTGGTACGCCACGCTGTTCAGCGGCTTCTACCTGGCGCTCCTGCTCATCCTGCTCGCGCTGATCGTGCGCGGGGTGTCGTTCGAGTACCGGCACCAGCGGCCGGAGTCGCAGTGGAAGCGCTGGTTCGACGGGATGATCGTCGTCGGCTCGGCCGTGCCGGCGTTCCTGTGGGGCGTCGCCTTCGCGAACATCGTGCAGGGCGTCGCGCTCGATCACGGCCACAACTACACCGGGACGCTGTTCGACCTCCTGAACGGGTACGCACTGCTCGGCGGCCTGACCACGCTGCTGCTGTTCTTCACGCACGGCGTCGTCTTCGTGTCGCTGAAGACGGACGGGGAGATCCGGGCGCGGGCGCGGGCGCTGGCGGGACGTGCGGGGCTCGTCGCGATCGTGGTGGCCGCGGCCTTCCTGCTCTGGACCGTGATCGCGCACTTCTCGGTGGCGCTGGTCGTGCTCGCGGCGCTGACCGCCGTCGCGCTCATCGCGTCCTGGATCCTGAACCTGCGCGGCGCGGAGGGATGGTCGTTCGGGTTCATGGCCGCCACGATCGCCCTCGCGGTGGTGTCGCTGTTCGTGGCGCTGTTCCCGAACGTGATGCCGTCCTCGCCGAACCCGCAGAACAGCCTGACCATCGCCAACGCGTCCAGCACGGACACCACGCTGACGATCATGACCTGGGTAGCCGTGATCTTCCTGCCGCTGATCCTGGCGTACCAGGCGTTCACCTACTGGGTGTTCCGCAAGCGCGTCACGCGCGCGAGCATCCCGGCCGAGCCCGCGAAGCCGGTCGATCCCGAACCGGCGGCCGCCTGAGGTGCGACCGCTCGATCCCCGCCTCCTCCGCTACGCGGCCGCGACCCGCGCCACGCTCGCGACCGGCGCACTCGTCACAGTGCTGCAGACCGCGGCCGTGGTCGCGTTCGCCTGGCTGGTCACCCGGCTGGTCGTGCGCGCGATCGCGGGGGCGCCGTTCGCGGAGCTGAGCGCCCTCGTCGCAGGGCTCGTGCTGGTGGTGATCGTGCGCGGCGTGCTGCTCTGGCTGGCGGAGTCGGTGGCGGCGCGCGGCGGGGCGACGGTCGTCGGGCAGCTCCGCGAGCAGCTCGTCGACGCGTTCGGCCGCCTCGGACCGCAGGGCCTCGCCGGACGGAGCAGCGCCGACCTGACGCTCGTCGCCGGCCGGGGGATGGACGCGCTCGACGGCTACTTCGCCAAGTACCTCCCGCAGCTCATCGGCACGGCGGTCGCGATGCCGCTGCTCGTGCTGGTGATCGGCTGGCAGGACCTCACCAGCGGGATCATCCTCGTGCTCACCCTCCCGCTCATCCCGGTGTTCATGGTGCTGGTCGGCTGGGCGACGCAGGCGGCGCAGAAGCGGCAGTGGGCGGCGCTCTCGACGCTCTCGCGCGGCTTCCTGGACGTCGTCGCCGGCCTCCCGACGCTCACGCTGTTCGGCCGGCAGCACCGGCAGGAGGCGAGGATCCGGCAGAGGAGTGAGGAGTACCGGGCGCGGACGATGAAGGTGCTCCGGATGTCGTTCCTGTCCGGGTTCGTGCTGGAGCTCGCGGCCAGCCTGTCCGTCGCGCTGATCGCCGTCGCGATCGGCCTGCGGCTGCTCGGCGGCTCGCTCGACCTGTCGGTCGGGCTGTTCGTGCTGCTGCTGGCGCCGGAGGCGTTCCTGCCGCTGCGGAACGTCGGCGCGAGCTACCACGCGGCGACCGAGGGGATGGAGGCCGCGTCGAAGGCGTTCGAGGTGCTGGACGCGGCGCAGGATGTCGTTCCGGAGCCGGCGGCGCGCGCGGAGGCGACCGGGCTGGTGTTCTCGGAGGTCGCCGTGTCGTACGACGGACGCGCGGTGGTCGGGCCGTTCTCCGCTGCCGTGCGGCCGGGCACGCTCGCGGTGCTCAGCGCGCCGAGCGGGGCGGGGAAGTCCAGCCTCGTCGCGGCGGCGCTGGGCTTCGTGGCGCACAGCGGGACGATCGCAGCGGCGGGCCGCGCCGACGCCGTGGGGCGACGGGAGGCCATCGCCTGGGCGGGTCAGAAGCCGGGGCTGCACGCGGGCACCATCGCGAAGAACGTCGCCCTCGGCGACCCGGCGCCGGATCGCGCGCTCGTCGTCGCGTCGTTGCGCGCTGCGGCCGCGTCAGAGCTCGACCCGGACCTCCCGGTCGGGGTCGGCGGCGCGGGACTGTCGGGCGGCCAGGCGCAGCGGGTCGTCGTCGCGCGGGCGCTGTACCGGCTGCGGGCGCGGTCGTGCCGGGTGCTGATCCTGGACGAGCCGACCTCCGCTCTCGACGCGGCGACGGAGCGGGCGCTGCTGACGTCGCTGCGGGCGGTCGCCGACGACGGAATGGCCGTGCTGGTGGTCAGCCACCGGGAGGCGGTCGTGGCCGCCGCCGATGACGTTCTCACGGTGGGGGTGCTGTCCGATGTCCGGCTCTGAAACTGTGGCGACCGACCGGGACCGGACCCGCCGCATCCTCCGGCTCGCCCTGCCTCCGGCGCGACGGCTGTGGGCGGCCATCGCCCTCGGAGCGCTGAGCGGCGGAAGCGCGGTCGCCCTCCTCGGCGTCTCGGCGTGGTTGATCACGCGCGCCTCCGAGCAGCCGGCGCTGCTGTACATCTCGATGGCTGTCGTCGGCGTCCGCGCCTTCGCGCTCGGGCGCGCGTTCTTCCGCTACCTGGAGCGCCTCGTGGGTCATGATGCCGCCTTCCGCCGGCTCGGCGACATCCGGGCGGACCTGTTCGCCCGCCTGGTGCCGCTCGGTCCGGACGGGGTGGGCGCCGGCGAGGGGGCGACGGGAAGGCCCGCGGCGGCGAGCTGCTCGCGCGGCTGGCGGACGACGTGGACGAGCTGCCCGACTTCGCGCTGCGGGTCGTCCAGCCGCTGGTGTCCGGAGGCGTGGTAGTGCTGGCGAGTTCCGTCGCCGCGTTCGTGCTGCTGCCCGCCGCCGGGGTCGCCCTGCTGCTCACCCTCGCCGCGGCCTTCGTCGTCGGCACGCTCGTCAACCGCTGGGCGGCCGGATCGGCCGAGCGCCGGATCGCCCCGCTCCGCGCCGCGCTCGCCTCCGCGCTGCACGAGCTGGTGACCGGCCTCGACCTCCTGATCGCCTTCGACGCGCTGCCCCAGGCCCGCGAGCGCGTCCGGGCGGCGAGCGCGCGGCTCACCGCTGCGGCGCGCACCCGGGCGGCCGGGCTCGGGCTGACGGCGGGCGCCGTGTCGCTCCTCGCGGGCGTCGCGACCGTCCTGGCGCTCGCCACCGGCATCCCCGCGCTGGAGGCCGGCCACCTGGACGCGCCGACCCTCGCGGTCGTCGCGCTGCTGCCCCTGGCGGTGTTCGAGGTGTTCGGCACGCTCCCGCTGGCCTTCGGCGCGCTGCGGCGGGTGCGCGCGAGCGCCGAGCGGATCGCGGACACCGTTCCGGCGACGGTCCCGGACGGCGTGCCGGTGGACGCGCCCGACGCGGCTGCGCTGAATGTGACGTCGGTGCCCGACGTGGCGCTGAGCCTCCGCACGGCGCACTGGCCGGGGAGGACGCCCCCGTGCTCGAATGCATCGACCTCGTGCTGCATGCAGGGGAGCGGGTGGTGCTCACCGGGCCGACCGGCGCGGGCAAGACGGCGCTCGCGCACGTGCTGACCCGGTTCCTCGATCTCGACGGCGGCTATGCGATCGACGGCGTGGACGTGAGCGGCGTGTGCCAGGACGATGTGCGGCGCGTGGTCGGCCTGGTCGAGCAGCAGCCGTACCTGTTCGACTCCGACCTGCGGCAGAACCTCCTGTTCGCGCGCGACACCGCCACCGACGAGGAACTGCTCGCCGTGCTCGACCGGGTCGGCCTGGGGGAGTGGACCCGCTCCCGCGGTGGCCTCACCAGCCCGGTCGGCGAGCGCGGCGCGCTGGTCTCGGGAGGTCAGGCGCAGCGGATCGCGCTCGCGCGGGCCCTGCTGGCGGACTTCCCGGTGCTGGTCGTCGACGAGCCGACGGCCAACGTGGACAGCGCCGTCGCCGGCCGGATCGTGCACGACATCCTTACGACGGCCGCGGACGATGGCCGCACGGTGCTGCTGATCTCGCACACCGCGGTGCCGGACGGGCTGGTGACGCGGCGCATCCGGATGGAGGCGGGCACCCTAGTCTGAGCGGCCGGCGCGTCAGCGGATCGGCCGCGCCAGCGCCCCGAAGCGCGACCGCCACGCCGCCGTGCGCGCCGGGTCGTGGCCGAGCGCCGGCCCGTCCACCCACACCGTCACATCGCGGATCCCGTGCAGCGCGTTGACCGCCCACAGCGCGACGCCGTCGAGCTCGGACGGCCGCACCGCCTCCTCCTCGACCGGCACGCCGAGGGCGGCGGCGATCCCGCGCACGGTCCGCGCGGCCACGCTGTCCACGCGCGCCAGCGAGAGCGGCGGCGCGCACAGCGTGTCGCCGCGCCACCAGAGCAGGGCCGTGGTCGTGCCGTCGGCCACCCGTCCCTCGTCCAGGATGACCGCCTCCTGAGCGCCCACTTTCTGAGCCTGCTGCCGGAGCGCGTTCAGCCGGTCGATGTCCGGACCCTTCAGGTGCGGCAGCTGGCGCGGGTCGCTCGCGGCCGTCGCCACCACCAGATCGGAGCCGAGCGGCGGCGCGGTGCGGAGCCGGAAGCGGAGCCGCAGGGCGCCGCGCGCCCGCACCAGCTCGAAGCGCGGGAACCAGCGACCGTCGCCGGGGAGCATCCCGACCCCGCGTCCCAGAACGCGGCCAGCGCGCCGGCGTCGCGGAAGCCCTGTTCGCGCGTCGTCTCGGCGAAACGCTCCCGGTGGAGCCCGAGAGCCAGGACGCGCCCCTCCGCCACCAGGAAGGAGTCGGCCGCGAGCAGTTCGGTCTCCACGATCTCGCAGTCGTCGCGGACGACGAGCGCGCCGTCGGCCCAGTCGTAGAGGGTGGCCGTGGTGTCCATCCGCTCAGGCTAACGCCAGCCGCGGTGTCGACGTCGCCTGGTGCAGACTGGTGCGGTGCTGTCCACCCCCGAACACACCGCCTGCGCGCCCCCGTCGACCCGGCCGACGCCTTCGCGGCGCTGTTCGCGACCGGCGACGCGGTCTGGCTGGACAGCGGCCCCGACGCGGAGACCGGCCGCAGCGTCATCGGCACGGGAACGCGTCTGGCGACGGCGTCCGTGGCCGAGGGGACCGTGACGGTGGACGGCCGGAGCGTCGGCGGCGGCATCCTGGAGGCGCTGCGCCAGGAGCCGACCGCAACGCACGGCCACCCGCTCGGCTGGATCGGCTGGCTCGGCTACGAGGCGGGCGCCGCCGCGCTCGGGGTGCCGTACGCCGCGGGGCCGGGGCTGGATGCGGCGTTCCTGTACGTGGACCGGCTCGTGGTGTTCGACCACGCGGACGGGTCGGCGACCGCGGTGGATGCGACGGCGGAGGGCGAATGGCTGCGGGAGGCGGTCGATGTGCTGGCCGGGGCGGAGGGTGCGGCGGCGCGGTATGCGGCCGCGCATCCGGTGGTGGACGACGCCGCCCCGACCTGGCGCCACTCGGCCCCCGCCTACCTCGCCATGATCGCCGCCTGCCAGGACGCCATCCGCGCCGGCGACGCCTACCAGCTCTGCCTCACCAACACCGCGACCGCCACCACGACCGCCGACCCGCTCGCCGTGCACCTCCGCCTGCGCCGCGACAGCCCTGCCCACCACGCCGGGTTCCTCCGGATCGCCGGAGAATCCTTGGTGAGCTCCTCGCCCGAGCAGTTCCTCCTCGTCACCCCCGACGGCCACGTCCGCACCAAGCCGATCAAGGGCACCCGCCCGCGCGGCGCGACCGTCGCCGAGGACCTCCGGCTGCGCGCCGAGCTGGAGGCGAGCGAGAAGGAGCAGGCCGAGAACGTCATGATCGTGGACCTCATGCGCAACGACCTCGGGCGCGTGTGCGAGGTCGGCAGCGTCGGCGTCCGGCACTTGCTGGAGGTCGAGAGCTACGCGCAGGTCCACCAGCTCGTCAGCACCGTCGAGGGAGGCTGCGCCCCGGCCTGACCGCGGTGGACGCGCTGGCCGCCGCCTTCCCGGCAGGGTCGATGACCGGCGCGCCCAAGCTGTCCGCGATGAGCATCCTCGCCGGGCTGGAGGACGGCCCGCGCGGGGTCTACTCCGGCTGTTTCGGCTCGCTCGCCGCGGACGGCTCCGCCGACGTCGCGATGGTGATCCGCAGCCTGCGGTTCCGCGACGGCGTGGTCACGATCGGCGCGGGCGGCGGGATCACCGCGCTCTCGGTCCCGGCCGAGGAGCTGGAGGAGGTCGCCGTCAAGGCCGCCGCCCTGTTCCGCGCCGCCGGCCTCCGCCCTCCGGGGAACGGACCGGACCCCTCCAACGTTTAGTAACCTGGAAGCTCGGGCCGCGCGCCCGATGCCTTCTCGTCGCGACGCCCGTCCGGGCCGCGGCGACATCCGAGAGAGAGTCCAGTGGCACACGAGCACGATGCAGCACCCGCACCGGTCCGCGAGGCCGGTGCGCACTACGACTTCACCGAGATCCAGAACAAGTGGCTCCCGGTCTGGGACGAGCTGAAGCCGTTCTCCACGGCCGACCCCGACGACAAGCGCCCGCGCAAGTACGTGCTCGACATGTTCCCCTACCCGTCCGGCGACCTGCACATGGGCCACGCCGAGGCGTACGCGCTGGGCGACGTCATCGCCCGGTACTGGCGGCACCAGGGCTTCAACGTCCTGCACCCGATCGGCTGGGACTCCTTCGGCCTGCCCGCCGAGAACGCCGCGATCAAGCGCGGCCTCGACCCGGCGGCTGGACGAACGACAACATCGCCCAGCAGAAGGCGTCGATGCGCCGCTACGCGCCCAGTTTCGACTGGGACCGCGTCCTGCAGACCAGCGACCCCGGCTACTACCGCTGGAACCAGTGGCTGTTCCTGAAGCTGCACGAGAAGGGCCTGGCCTACCGCAAGGCCTCCCAGGTCAACTGGTGCCCCTTCGACCAGACCGTGCTGGCGAACGAGCAGGTCGTCAACGGCCGCTGCGAGCGCTGCGACAACCTGGTCACGAAGAAGAAGCTGACCCAGTGGTACTTCCGCATCACCGACTACGCGGACCGCCTGCTGGACGACCTGAACCAGCTGGAGGGCGCCTGGCCGTCCAAGGTGCTGTCCATGCAGCGCAACTGGATCGGCCGCTCCACCGGCGCCGACGTGCAGTTCGCCATCGAGGGCCGCGACGAGCCGGTGACGGTCTACACGACCCGCCCCGACACACTGTACGGCGTGACCTTCATGGTCGTCGCGCCCGACTCCGACCTGGCCGCCGAGCTGGTCGCCGACGTGCGCCCGGAGGTCAAGGAGCGGTTCGACGAGTACCTGGAGGCCGTGCGCGGCACCACTGAGATGGACCGCCTGAGCACCGACCGCGAGAAGACCGGCGTCTTCCTGGAGCGGCACGCGGTCAACCCGCTGACCGGGGAGCGCATCCCGATCTGGGCGGCCGACTACGTGCTGAGCGACTACGGCCACGGCGCGATCATGGCCGTGCCCGCGCACGACCAGCGCGACCTGGACTTCGCGCGCGCCTTCGACCTGCCCGTGCGGGTCGTGGTGGACACGACGCAGCCGGTCACCGGCGCCATCCCGATCATCCACACCGACCCGGAGACCGGCGAGTCGATCCTGCCGGAGGACGCCCCGCTACAGAGTCCGGCCGAGACCGGCGTCGCGCTGACCGGAGAGGGCCGCCTGATCAACTCGGGCCCGTTCGACGGGCTGAGCAAGTCGAACGCGATCCGCCGCATCACCGAGGCTCTGCAGGGCTCCGGCCTGGGCGCGCCGGCGAAGAACTTCCGCCTGCGGGACTGGCTGATCTCGCGTCAGCGGTACTGGGGCACGCCCATCCCGATCATCCACTGCGAGGAGTGCGGCGAGGTGCCGGTGCCCGAGTCCGAGCTGCCGGTGCTGCTGCCGCCCGCCGAGGGCCTGGACCTGCAGCCCAAGGGCACCAGCCCGCTGGGCGGCGCGACCGACTGGGTCAACGTGGCCTGCCCGAACTGCGGCGGCCCGGCCAAGCGCGACACGGACACGATGGACACCTTCGTGGACAGCTCGTGGTACTTCCTGCGCTTCCTGAGCCCGAACGACGCCACCCAGGCGTTCGACCCCCGCGAGGCGGAGAAGTGGGCGCCGGTCGACCAGTATGTGGGAGGCGTGACGCACGCCATCCTGCACCTGCTGTACGCGCGGTTCATCACCAAGGTGCTGTTCGACCTGGGCTCGATCAGCTTCACCGAGCCGTTCACCGCGCTGCTGAACCAGGGCCTCGTGCTGATGGACGGCTCCGCGATGAGCAAGTCCCGGGGCAACCTGGTGAAGCTGGCGGAGCAGCTGGACGAGCACGGCGTCGACGCGGTGCGCCTGACCATGGCGTTCGCCGGTCCTCCGGAGGACGACATCGACTGGGCGGACGTCTCGCCGTCCGGCAGTGCGAAGTTCCTCGCGCGGGCCTGGCGCGTGGCGCACGACGTCACGAGCGCGCCCGATGTGGTCTGGAAGACCGGCGACCCGGCGCTGCGCCGCGTGACGCACCGCTTCCTGGCCGACGCCCCCGGACTGATCGAGGCGTTCAAGTTCAACGTCGTCGTCGCGCGCCTGATGGAGCTGGTCAACGCGACCCGCAAGGCGATCGACGGCTCCGCAGGCCCGGCCGACGCCGCGGTCCGCGAGGCCGCAGAGGTCACCGCGATGGCGCTGAACCTGTTCGCGCCGTACACGGCCGAGGACATGTGGTCGATCCTGGGCTACGAGCCGTCCGTCGCGCTGGTGCCGTGGCGCAAGCCCGACCCGACGCTGCTGATCGAGGAGTCGGTGACCGCCGTCTTCCAGGTCGACGGCAAGGTCCGCGACCGCGCCCAGGTGTCCCCGAAGATCGCGTCCGACGACCTGGAGGCGATGGCCCGCGGGTCGGAGGCCGTGGTCCGCTCGATCGGCGACCGCGAGATCGTGAACGTGATCGTGCGGGCGCCGCGACTGGTGAACATCGCGACGCGGGGCTGAGTCCCGGTCTTCTCGTTACGCAGCGGCGGTCCTCCACAGGAGGCCGCCGCTGCCGGTTATCCACTGATTCGTTGTTCGCCCGTCCGTGCGTCTGCGGCGTTCGTAGCGTGAGGGGATGCGACATCGGGACGAGGACACGGAACGAGCGCCGTCGCGCCGACTGAAGGTCGGGATCGGGGCGGCGACGGTGCTGCTGGTCGCCGCGTTCGTGGTGGCGGCGATCATCTCGGGGCTGAGCGGCGGGCGGGAGTTGCCGGTTGCGGCGGGCACATCTCCGGCGTCGTCTTCTCCTTCCGCGCCGATGTCCGCCGCCGCGGACGGCTCCTCAGCTGAACTCTTCGTGCACGTCTCCGGCGCCGTGAACAAGCCGGGCCTGATCCGGCTCGCCCCCGGCGCACGCGTGGTCGACGCGGTGGAGGCCGCGGGCGGCTTCGCGGACGGAGCCGACCCCGCCGGTCTGAACCTGGCCCGCCGTCTCCACGACGGCGAGCAGTTGCGCGCGCCGCTGGTCGGGGAGGCCGTCGTGGAGGGCCCCTCCTCCGACACGGCAGGCGGCCCCGCGACCGACGGCGCCCTGGTCGACCTGAACACGGCCTCCAGCGCCCAGCTGGAGTCCCTCCCACGGATCGGCCCCGCGATGGCCCAGCGCATCATCGACTGGCGAACGTCGAACGGCCGCTTCGCAGCAGTGACCGACCTCCTGAAGGTGACGGGCATCGGCCAGAAACTCTTCGACGGCCTCAAGGACAAGGTGACCGTCTGATGCCGGACGTACGGTTGGCGATCCCGGCGGCTGCGCTATGGGTGTGCTGCGGGGCGGGTGTGGGGGCTGCGGGAGCGATGCCGGGAGCGGCGGTGGTGGCCGGTGTGGGCGCGGTGGCGGCGCTGGTGGCCGGTCGCCTGAGTGGGACGGGACGCGCAGGCAGGCCGAGTCGTCACGCGCGCCGCGCGGTTGGTAGGCGGTCCCGCAGGTGTCACCCTTCACGCGGCTCACGCCGCCCATGGCCCGCCGTCGCCATCTCCCTGGCGGCCGTCGTACTCGGTGCGGCCTCCATCGCGGCACTCGCACCCGGCCGCACCGACCCGACGCTCGGAACCGCGTCCACCCACCACGGCACCGTCGACGTCGCCCTCCGCGTCGAGAGCGCCCCGAAGCGCGCGGCGCCCGGCCTGGACGGCGCAGACCGCTGGCGCCTGCGCGGCACCACCGTCGCCACCGCCACAACCCCGAGACACCCCGCCGCCGACCCCATTCACCCCGGCGTCCCCGTCTCCGTCCTCCTCCCCGGCACGCCCCACTCCGTCCGTGCCTTCACCCTCGGCACGATCATCGCCGGCAGCATGAGCGTCCGCCCGAACGACCTAGGGAGGCCACCACCTTCACCCTCCGCGCCACCGCCGCGCCGGACGTCCGCGAGCCCCCGCCGTGGTGGCTCGCCTGGCCGGCGCCGGTCCGCGCCGCCTTCGCCGCCGCGGCCTCCGAGACCCCCGGCGACGGCGGCGCACTCCTGCCCGGACTCGCCATCGGCGACGAGACGAACGTCGGCCCCGACCTCGACGACGCCATGAAGGTGAGCGCCCTCAGCCACCTCACCGCCGTCTCCGGAGACACAGATGGAATCCGAGGTGGGTTAGAGGACGTGACAAAACCTGACCAGTTACCAGTCTGCGAACGCGCTTTGCTTCGTCGATGAGCGATAATCGCGATCATCCAAAGGTATAAACGACTTCTGCCACCCGCGTCGCCTTCAAGTAGCTGTCGGCGCGGTGGCAGTCCCGTTGATCTACCTCAACCTCGAACTCATCGTCGACCTCTGGGAAGGTGCGCTTTAGGCTTCGCACAGCGGCGACTAAGTCACCCGAATGGGCCACGTTTACCCAGCGGCCTACGCCTGGAGGTCGGGTTCGACCTGCGACCGGCTGAGGATCTAGCCGGGGCAGGATGGCATTTGGCAGCGCCAGGGGCGAGCCGATCGTTATGAGGACATCGACGTGCAACTCGGGGATCGTTTGAAGTGTTTCCCAAGCCACGACGGATCCAAGCGAATGAGCGATCAGCACACGTGGGCTATGTGCGTTCAGCTCATCGGCCAGACGACCTCGAATATCACGCCGCAGCGCTTGGTCATTCAGGTACTGGCCGGCATCCTGTGCTCCAATTCTCATGAGTCGTTCGACGAGCCACTTCGGGACGTTGTCCAGTCGATCTGCAATCAGGGCTGCCACTTGGCCGATCCACTCTTCAACCGGCCCCTGGGCTTCGACCGCGACAGTATCTAGTGCCCAATCGGCTAGCAGAAGTGCTTCTTCGCTATTGAGTTGTTCCTCACCCTGGGGTGTTGGGTGTCGATGAAAGAGGTCCGCATAGTAGACGACCGGGAGTTCAATCGCGTCGGTCTCGTGTCCAAGTCTCTGAAGGGACTCGCGTAAGGCTGTTGTCCATGCCGAGGCGAGCGCAGACGGGGTGACGTCGTGCTGATTAATGCCGTGGATCCCGAGGATGTGTAGGCTGCTACTCATCAATGAGCCTAAGAGCTAGGAGATCTTGATCGTTCATGAGCGTAACCACGCGCGTGAGGCGATTGAACGCGACTGCGGTACAAGTACCGGTGGTGCGAAAGGAATCCACAACTCGTTCCCCTGTACCCGCATCGAGTAGATCGACGGCCCCATTGGCATCCACAGCGATAACGAGGGGTTGCGAACTCCCTGCTCTAATGATCGAGGTCTCAAATACACCGACCACCCGAGACTCGAGTTGTGTTTGCCATTTGAGTTCGCCATCTCGTTGAATCGCAGTCACCGTCCCGAGTTCGGTTCCGAGGAGGACGCAACTTGTCGCGTCGTTCAATGCCGTGACTGCGCCAGACTGCGATGCGGCGAACACGGAAACTTGCTTGGAGCCCATCACCCACTCGACCACTTCGCCTCCGCCGTGTCCGATCATCAAACCGTTGTAGATTGGGGCGAGAATCGTTCTCGACGGGTTAGCGTATCGGAGTGCGGCTGGCTCAGCTTCGCGTTCGCCAGTCTCAACGTTCCACATCGAGATCGCGCCGTCATCAAGAAGCCCTGCAACCGTCTTTCCAACGGAAACAAGCTGCCTAACTCGCTCGTCTGTGTACGACATCCAGCGGGGCGCCCACGCGTCTTGCCCGTTTCGCTGTACACGTTCCCAGCCGGACAGCTTGCAATCGAATTCGGCGATGATCATGCCGGAGGCGCTGTCCGCAACCGCACTGACGTCAGCTCGGTACTTACGCTGCGCGAGCCAGGAGAGCCGCCGGTTGGCGACGCGAAATGCTCCCGGTAGGAGCCGCGGCTGCAACGAATCAACGACGCGATCCTCTTCGTATTCGCGGCGCCGTTCGAACCAAGGTTTGAAGAGGCGGTCGCCGTCAAGGTCGGGTGTCTCGTCGTCGGGATCCTGCACCACACCGTCGACGACGAAATTGGTTATTGGGTGCTCCGCCAATAGTCCAAGGGTCTTCTGCCTACCGTTGATGCTCTCGAACGTCTGTAGGCCTTGGCGTCCGCCGGCTAAGACGTTCTGCTCATTAGCTGAGCTGGTCACTGACCGTAGTGTTCCGATGGAGGTCCTAGCCTCTGATCCGGCTGGTGTGCCCTTAAATAGATCCCATCGGGACGACGAACCCGACTCTCCGAAGGCCTCGATAGTCACCCCGTCCGAGAGTATGCGTACCGCCAGGATCGCAAACTGGTTGGCGAATATGGGCGTGCCAATTTGTATTTCATTCGTCAGATCCCACCGCCGTAGGCTTCCGTCGGAGTAGCCGCAGACAATCAGACGCTCGTCCCGGGAAAGCGCAATCGATGTCACTGGGCTTTGCGACGGGGACAGTTCGATCGTTTGTGCCAACGAGGGTGACCAACGGATGAGGGTTCGATCCTCGAATGCGACGAGGATATCGCCATCGCGGAACCGCTCAAGAGCAGTGACGCGACCGCGGTCTTTCAATACGAGCTCAGATACTTTTGTGAGTTCGCTCGGAGTGCCGGGCTCTTCATTGATCACCAGATCGTGTACCTGTACGACTCCGTTGTTCAGCCCGACAACGACGCCACCTGAATTGTCTACGTGAAGCACGTTGGGCGCGGTCAACAATTCAAGCATCGCGTGGGTTGAAGGCAACTTCTCGGTCTGTGAAACGACCTGTCCGTGAAAGCTTCCTGATGCAAACCAAGTGCCATCAGAGGACACCGCTACCGCGGTGACGCTAGCCCCGTGATCCCAAAGTGGGTGATCGAACTTATCGGCGTCTTCCCCCGCCCACACCAATCCGCTGAAAGTCCCAGCGATGCGGGGCGGGCCCTCTCGTGTGTACCCCCTGAATGTCACTCCGAGTCCATGGAGGAACGTGAAGGGCATGAGCGTAACTGGGTGGCGTTCATCGCTCCTCGCGTGTGGGTATATACGGGTCGTTCCCCAGGCTGGCCATAGCATGACGTCCCTGGTGGAGGCCTTCATGTGTTCGCCGAGAGCCTGGTCTTCCCAACGAACGGCCTGTATGGCAAGTTGCCTGGCACGCTCGGTCCGCGTTGCATCAGGACCGAATTTCGTTGAGGCAAAGAGCTCCCAGTTTGCGAATCCAGTCGCAATGATGGGCGGTGCAAAGCCCCTGGCAATAGATGGATTGCACGAGAGCATGAAGCCTGGCTGTTCCCAAAGCCACGAAACCACGCTCGTTCGCTCTAGGTGCTCTCGATTGTCGATGTCGACCGCATGTTCAACGATGTGCCTGAGGATGTATGGGCGTTGACGCTCCCAATTCGGGTGATCACCGCCCAAGAGCGTGAAGAAGGTCCGGAGGTCGAATAGGGACAAGTCACGTAGATGATCGACCAGCCCTTGATGGAAAAGTCGGTAGAGAACACTTCCGTCTGCGTCCGAGGACGTACGGAGGTAGAAGGATAGCGGCCCAGTCAAGAGATCGCGTGTGTGTGTCTCACTAATTCCTACGCTCTCGCCGGACGCAATTTCGAATAGTTTCGCGACAATAGCGAGCGGCGCACCACTTCCCTTAATGAGGGCGAGCACGCGAAGAAGACGTCGGAGGCTATCTGCATCCGTATGACGCGCAAGTTCGATCTCTAGCAGCTCACTGAGCAGCGTCGGTGCTTGACGAGCTCGAAGGGTTGCGGCGTCGATGCCCAAGCTGTCATCACCCGCAATGGCCGAGAGGAAGAGAGAAGCGGCGAGAAAGTGTCTGTCTACTTTGTTCCGCGCAGAGCGATCAACCTGTGCTGTAAGCCTCTCCGATAAAGCTTGAGCTACGGCTAGCTTGCCCTTGGATCCCCAGTCGTTGGAGCTCGCTGAAAGTCGAAGGACCGCGTAATCCTGGAGTTCGACGCGTAGACGATCAACGGGAACATCGTCGAGATCGACCGTTGTTCCCGATTGTGCGAATTGTTCAACTACAGGCAGTCCGGCGGCCCAGCGTCGCGTGCCGATTATGAGCCGAACGCTCGGAGACCCGTCAGGCCGAACCGAATCGATGAGAGGTCGAATCAAGCCGTCCAACAATTCGGATCCAGCAGTATTTGGACTGGCAGCGACGCTTGCTTCGTCAAGCGCATCAATTACTATCACCGGTGGTTCCGGCATTTGCTCGATTTGGGAGATCAACTCCTCTGGGCCATTCGAGGCAGGCAAGTAGAGCTGATCTCTCAGCGCATCGACGACTTCTGCCATCACGAGTTGTCGCGCGTGCACTGCGGCAAACGGGGAGATCACGCCAGGAAGCAGGTCTGACTGCGCCAACCAAAGACCTCGAGTGGACGTCGCGAGTGCAGCATGCGCATTGCAAACAAGCAGCGCTAGGAGCGCCGACTTTCCTGACCCCGGAGCGCCGGTGACGATCAGCAGATGCTCGTCAAGGTCGCCGCGGACGAAAGAGGCTAGCTTGACCAGTTCGGGTTTGCGGCCCGCAAACGCCCCGCGGTCGTCGTACTCATCTCCCTCATTGGCAGCCAGCCCTGCCGCGCGAGTGCGCCAATGCTGAGCATCGAAGGCGAGGGACTCCAAGAAGCTTCCAAGTTCCGGTGGAGCGTTCTTCCCGGCCATTTCAACGAACGCGGGATTTGAAAAGAACGGGAAGGATCCGGGATCGTCGCGCTCGACGGGTGTTACACGCAGAATCTGTTTCGGACCGGTCGTACTGAGCGCCTCAATCTCGACCCGCAGTTCACGCAGAAACTGCATGTAGGGAATATGGGGAAAATCCGGCGCTATGTCCAATGCGCCGGCACCGATGCGCTGACCAACGAGGCGGACTGCTTGTGTGAGACGGCCGTCATATGAGGCAGCCCCGTCGCTTGCTGCGCCGACTACCCATCGTCGCGTGATTCCGTCGACAGCACGGTGAATCAGTTGTTCAATGATCGCTGTACCAGCTGAACAACTATCAACAATGAAGAGTGTGGGCACTGATTGCAAGGGATCCTCGATGAGCATGATCTCTGACGGCTCGCGGGTCCAGGTGTTTAGTGGACTGCTGTGACGTCCATCAGAACCAACTAGGTGCAGGTCATTTTGCGAACTCGTGCCGTGGGCTATTACGTGAACGATGCGCGCACCCGCCGGAAGGTTCATGATCTCCAGGAGAGCATCATCGATCGCTTGGCCGGTCGGCGATTGCTTGGGCTTGACGGAGTAAGCAAACTCTCTCAATGTCGCTGCCAGCTCGGCACTACGTGCGTCAGCATACGAGAGCGGCCGATAACGCTTTTCCGGACCGCGATCCTCGGCTGACTCCACGTTGGACACGCTGATTGTGAGTGCATAACGCGATTCTGACCACACCATGCCGCGCTTCTCCAGCTTCGCTTTCGGGTGTGCTCACGATAGCGATGACACACGCAGATACGCCAGCGCTACATGGTCGTGACGAACGGTAGGTACGTCGGGGCAAGGAGCAAGCGACTGCCAGGCCGCCGCGGGCTGTCGCCATGCTTGAGCAGCGCGCACTTGAGGTCAGACCGCGTGCGCGGTGGCTAGCTCGGCCCGGTGCGTCGTTGCGCGTAGTGAGTGCATCTCGCGGCGCATCTCGAGCCCGGCGCCGGGCCGGACGCCGACTATCCCGAGGCTGATGTTCTGCTCGCCGTGGCGCGTGCGCACCTTGCCGATCAGGTCACCGACGCCGCAGTGGTCGTAGCTCGGCTGGAACACCGGCAGGACGGAGTGCGAGTTGGCGGGGGAGAGGCCGCTCAGCATGACGTCCGCGCGCGCGTACGTCACGCCCGGCCGTAGCTTCTCCCGTAGCGACATCACGAATTGCCAGGCCTGATGACGGCAGGGCTCCTAAGCGAGAGCGCCACTCGTCAGAACTCGGATCTCGATGGGACAAAGCCTCCAACTCCAAGAGTTGGTACCCCTCAGTCATCGATAGTTAATCGTCAACAGATTCGGCGAAGGCCAGGAGGCGAGGACTAGTGAAGCCATTCCAGCCGTTGTAGGCAAATGCTTCACTAATCGCGGTCCTATCCATCTGTCGGTAGACGGCAGCGAGTTCTTCGTCCGAACCGTCAAACAATGCAACGCGGGCAGCGACCTCATCCAGGAGCGTGAGGAAGGCCGGCTCTGCGCGAGCGGAGAAGTAGAAAGCGAAGTTGGTATACCCGCCAAGCTTGTCGTCGTCCCTGCCAGCGTTGGCAATTCCGCGGTAAACGTCGAACTGGACCAACGCGTTCGTAAGGTCCCGCGGTGCGCCGTCCCCGAGAAGTTCAAACAAGTGAGTAGTTGCGGGCTTGGCCGCCTCAATGAGCCCAATACGAGTGCCTTGCTCTTCCGTCAAAAGCTCGCCTCGTGCGACCATGACCTCTGCCTTCCCCAGCAGCGATTTCCAGTAGCCGTGATGCATACTGATTGGTGTGAGACGGGCCAAGGCGGCGAGGTAGTCCCATTGCTTCTCCTGAGTCAGGACTGCGCCGACAGCATAGACATGTATCAGCAGTTCCATATGTCCTAGGGGAAAGTGCATAGGCAAACTCGCGAAGTCTTCGTCAACTGCCTCGTACACCTCTCGGTACCCTTCGATGGCACGCGAGAAGGCCGTGTCCGCCGAATAGCGGGCTGAAAGCGCAGCAATGATGTCGAGGCGCTCGATCTGGTCACCCAGTTCAGTCGCGGCAGCCCTAGGGTCCTTCTCTGGCGCCTCCTCGGCGATGGAGACGGCTTGGCTGATCGTCTTCCGCAGAAGGAGATCGAGGCCAACTCGGTCGTCGCGCCGGATAAGCTCCGTTACTGTGGCCGCGAACGACTCGGATGGCATTTCGATGTTGACATTCACGTAGCCGCCGGCGTCGTACGCGGGAGTTGCCATGCGGATGGTCTCGAAGATGTCTCGTCGCCACTCCTCCTTGCGTGCAGCGATGACGCGCTCAAGGATTCCGCGAGCTTCGTGCTGATTCCACCGCATACTCGAGGTGCCTCGACGTACGAACACATCACCGGCGCGCCACACCGTGGCGCCTTCGTACTCACCGTCCTTGGACATGATGCGCATTCCGTCCCGGTTTGGTCCTACGCCGATCAGGAAAAAGGCGTCAGAACCGACCCGGTGGAGCGCAGCGCTGAAGTCGATGGGCTCGCCGAGCACTGCTGCTATCTGTGAGCGGATCCGTTGCTCGTCGAAGTCAGCTGACGGCTGGGAGCTGAACATGCCGCTGGGTGCCCCGTGAGCGTCAGCGCCCACGACGACATACCCGCCGTCCGATAGCGACTCCATCGCGGCGATGCCCTTACATAGTTCGATGCGATCTGATTTCTGACGGGGGTCCCACGTTGTCTTGTAGTCGAGGTCGTCGGACCCGGCGCCGCGCGCCAGCAGAGTGCGGAGGCGGTCTAGGTCGACGCTCAGAGGCATATCCGGAGAATACTGCGAGGGTGCCCAAGCGGGGCGGAAGACTCGTCGGACTATGCGGTCAGTTCGATTGCCCTACCTTGATGCATTCCGTCAGGGCGGCCGAAGATGCCGAATAGTTCTGATTCCTGCAATTATCGCGGGTTAAATCCCAGGCGCTTGAAGTGAGAAAGCTCCCTTGTGGACCGCCAACGTAGATTGTCATTCCGCCACGTAGATTGTCCGTTTTCACGATCGGGACGATCTATTTGGCCGCCGGCTTGACGCGCTAGATCAGGCGTGGCCCGTATTCCAGAGCCGTCAGGCCGTCTTCGTTTAGGCGGTAGCGCTGCCTACTCGGCAACCCTCTTCCGTGGCGGGTGCAGGATCCCCCGGATGTGCCGGGCGTATTCGTCGAAGTCGACCGGGTTGAACAGGCGCGCGATGAGGACCTGGACGAGGGCGCTTGCGATAAGGATGAAATACGCGGTCACCACCTCCGTGACGCCATGCTCAAGCGAACTGGCCGGCACCCCTTCGGGCAGCCGGAGCAGATAGATCGGATCAGTGGCACGGCTAGCGAAAACACTGTGGACGGCGATGACTCCCCAGAGGACGGCAACAGCCACGTCCGACGCGCGGCTTCGTGGCACCCGCGTCTTACGATTGTGGAGTAGAGGCTGGCGAGACCACCGTCGGCGTCAGCCCGAAGAGCCGCGCTGTGCTCCTCAAGGCCAGCAGCGTGTGGTGGTCGGTGCGGATTCCATCCAATGGTGCACATCCGCGGGAAGCGCGCTTACTGTGGCTTGGGGGAGTAGCTCCCGTGCGACCCCATCCGCAGCGCCAAGCGCGCGCCGCTCAGCCTCGTCGAGACCTGGCACCCAAGCGGCGGGCACTCGGGAGTGTTCTTGGAGCGCGCAACAAGCGTTCGAGGGCAGCTGGCAGCGTAGAAGCCATCCCCTCACTTCTACCGTGTGCCGCCGACGTTGCCGAATCGACTCTATTCGGCGCGTCACGCGTTGCCTGCGTGTCCTCCGAAGCGCCGACTTGAAACTCTGCGATTTGAGCAGCCAGGATCTGAAAGATGGCCGCTTATGGGTGGGATGGGCCATTTTGCATTCTTGGGAAGGTCAAAAGTGGGGGAAAGTTCCATAGGTCTGTGTTGGTGCGCGCCCGCTTGCCAACGAGACAGGCCACGATGCCTTCGCGACGGGCAGAGTGTGCAGTGGCGATCGCGTAGTCATCGATGAAGGCCGGCGATGGTGCCAAGATCCACGTTGCCATTGCATTGGAGATCGGAATTGCTAGGGACGCCCTTACGCTGGTCCTCGGTTCTACGTCCGGCATAGTAGTCAGTGCCGAAGCCTCAAGCTTGCGCGACATCGAACGCATTATCACCACGCAACGCGTTGATGTGCTGCTGCTCGACCTGCGGATGCCGGGCATGTGTGCCCCCGCGTACATCAAGCGCCTCCGAGAGCTCGCACCTTCCACACGCGTCATTGGCGTGGGCTGGAGTGCTATGGGTTCGCTGAGGCAGAAGGTTATGGAGTCCGGCGCGGTTACGGTGATATCCGCTGCGAGTGGACATGCGGAGTTACTGCGGTCAATCGCGGGCCGCAAGCAACAGATCGGTGCTGCCACCGCGAGCGCGGAGCCGGCTCGCACAGAGGTCCTGTCGGCCCGCGAACTTGATGTCGTGCAGCTGCTGGCGCTCGGGCTCACCAACCGAGAAATTGCCACCGAGCTTTTCATTGTGGAAGGGACCGTCAAACGGCACGTGAATAGCATCTTCCGCAAGCTGACGGCGAGGTCTCGAGTGGACGTGGTTCGACGTGCCGAGCGCCTCGGCTTACTGCAGCATCAGTGAGGGCACCAGCGTGAGCGGCATTTACCCTAGCGGGTGGAAAAGATTCATCATCTCGGATGATTTCCATTCGAAGCGCGCGCAATGGGTTGAGCCCGCCCATACTGTGTCATCCATGAGTCAACTTGTCGCGAGGGCGTTCCTCTTCCTCGAGCCGGCCATCGCCATCTTGTTCTTCGGCTACTGGTCAGTCACGCAGGCCGGTGCGCATCAGCTCGAGGTCGGAACCCGTTCCTCTACCGTGGTCTGGTACGCAGCGCTGCTTGCGGTCGCGTTCGTGATCGGCGCGTCGAGGTTGTTGCCGCGAGTAGCTGGCGTGACTCTGGTAATACTCTTGCTTTGTCAGCTTCTTGTGCCGCGTCTGCAGTTCAACGGCACCGATTGGCCGATCTACTTCGGGATCCTCGTCGCCGTATTCACCTTTGAGGCGCAGCTGCGCTCCCCTTGGAGGCGTCCAGGATTAGTCCTGACAATTCTGTCGGCTGCTCTCGTCGCTTGGCTGCTGGTGGCTGGCGCAACCGTTTCGCGCTATTGGCCCTCAAACCAGACCCACCTGCCCGGTGCATTCGGGTCGCCTGCGAACGTTGCAGCCGTCTTTGTCGCGGTAATCGGTCTTGCCTTGGGCGCATGGTTTCTCGGCGCCGGATCACGCGCCTGGCAGCAGAAGGTGCGTGGGGAGACGCTCCTGGCACAGGCCCGGCAGGATGTCGCGAGGGCAAATCGGGAACTCGACCTCGTGACCGAGAGGGAACGAATTGCCCAGGACGTGCACGACGTGATGGCTCATTCGTTGGCCGTCATCATCGCGCAAGCGGACGGAGCACGATTCCTCGTCGATCAACGTCCCGAAGCTGTGGCGAACTCTCTCGAACACATTGCGCATTCGGCTCGTCGTTCGCTCACTGAAGTGCGGATGCTCATCGAGTCACTTGTGGCGGAGCCCGACCGTCACCCTTCGCCGGGTCTTCAAGACGTGCCAGAACTCGTGTCGACACTGCGTTCGGTAAACCTGAATGTGCTCCTCACCGAGTTCGGACAGCCGTCAGAGCTATCGAAACTTCAGGAGATCGCGGTGTATCGAATCGTCCAGGAGAGCCTCACCAACGCCGTCAAGCACGCGGGCGCCAACGCTGAGGCGCGAGTCGTACTCGACTGGCGCAGCCCAGGCCTCGCGCTTTCGATTCATTCACATGGGGAGCAAGGAAATGTCCCGGTCCAAACCTTTGGGTCGGGTAGGGGGGTGACGGGTATGCAGGAGAGAGCTCGGGTGGCCGGCGGTTGGTTGAGTGCCGGAAGCGACGAGGAAGATGGATATCTCGTTACCTGCTACATCCCACCGCTGGCTCCTGCCGAGGTGGGGGTCACTGTATGACGATCCGAGTGGCAGTTGCGGATGATCAGGCGCTGTTTTGCTCCGGGGTGCAGATGCTAATTGAGTCTCAATCCGACCTGGAGTTTGCTGGCATCGCATCGAATGGCCTCGAAGCCGTGGATCTCGCGGGCACGGGGGGAGTCGACGTACTGCTTATGGACCTTCGGATGCCCGAAATGAATGGTGTGGATGCGACGCGAACCATTGTTGCCAGTTCTCAGCGGCCCAAAGTTATTGTCCTGACGACTTTCCATCGGGATCGCGCTGTAATCGACGCATTGCAGGCAGGCGCCGACGGCTTTCTGACAAAGGATGCAACGCCGGACTTTCTCCTCGCGTCGATTCGCGCAGTGCATAGCGGACAATCAGTGATTGCCCCCCTCGATACAGCCGATCTACTCCGGGGTGGCAACTCAGCAAAGCCAGCGCAGGACGCATCGATAGCTGTCCTTACAGCTCGCGAGAAGGAAGTGTTCCTGCTGGCTGCGCGTGGTCTGAGTAATGCCGAAATCGCCGAGTCAGCGTACATCAGCGAAGCGACGGTGAAGACACACGTGCGAAACGTGCTGACCAAGCTAGACCTCAGTTCCCGGGTCCAGCTCGTCGCCCACGCCTACGAGAACGGGCTACTCAAATGACCCTTTCAGATGCCCCCGCTGAGTCAAACGAGCGACGCCGAGCCCGTTGGGCTCGGAAGCGCCTGATCGTACCTGCTGTGCTACTGGCGGTCGTGGGATCTCTATCGACCGGTTGGGCTCTGGCGTCCGCTTTTGAATCGCCAGCGCAGCGCGAAGCGTCTGCGCGGCCCCCTGCACCTGCTCCAGTTACAAGCGAAGTAGTAAAGGGCACCCTCGAGGAAACCATCAGCACGAAGGCGACGGTGTCTCGGGATGTTTCGGAGAGCGTTGCTGTGCCAGCACCAGCTGCAATAGCGGTCGTAACGAAAAACACTCTCACACCGGGAACTGAGGCAAAGGCCGGATCGGTGCTCCTTGAGATCAACGGGCGACCGCTCTTTGCTATCCCGGGAACGTTTCCCTTCTACCGCGATCTCCAAGCTGGAATGACCGGACCGGATGTTATGCAGCTTCAGGTTGCGCTCAAGGCGGCCGGCTACAGCGTCACCGCGGACGGTGCATTGGGCGGTGGAACCATCGGAGCGCTTCAGAAGATGTACGCGGCAGCGGGTTATTCACCGGCGACCACCGCAGCGGCGGTCCCGCAGCAAGACCCGCCGACGGAGCAGACGGGTGCTGCAGGTGCGAGCACAACGACAGGACCCGCAGCCCCCACGCTGGTGTTCCCGCGATCCGAGCTGCTCGTCCTTAGCGCGACGCCGGCGTACATAGTGGACGTGCCACTGGTGGGCACGAACGTCGCCGCCAGCACCTCTCTCACGGTCGAGCACGGCGATGTCGTCGCGTCGGCAGATCTCGATAACTCAGTTGCGGCGCGGCTCAAGGTAGGGATGAGCGTGTCGTTGGATGCCGGCCAAGGCGGGCGAATCCAAGCAGTGATCCGGTCGATGGCGCCTACGGCTCCCACATCCGCACCAAGCTCGGATGCACAGGGAGCCCCGGCCTCGAGAGGCTCTTCTGAGTCATCGAGTGCGTCATCAGGACAAACGCACGTCCAAATCTCGGCAGCGGGGCCTGCGCCCGTTCCCACCCAGCTACTTCGACAGCAGGTCCTCGCCACCATCTCGGTGCATCTCGCGGCGGCGGACGCACTTATCGTCCCGACGATTGCGGTAGTGCCAGCTGGCAACGGAAACCCGCACATATTCAAGCGGCAGCCCGACGGCTCATTTCGTTCAATCGAAGTGCAAGAGATCGCCACCTTGAACGGCAAATCAGCAGTCACGCCTACTCAATCCGACCAGCTTTCAGTTGGCGACCTTGTCAAGGTGGGCTGATGCCGACCCTTGACGTCCAAGACGTGACCCGAACCTTCAACGGCGCCAATCGACAGACAGTGCTGCGCGGCGTATCGATGTCCATCGATCAGGGCGAGTTTGTCGCTATCGAAGGGCCCTCGGGCGGTGGCAAATCAACGCTGCTCAACATCATCGGATCTCTCGACACACCAACAACGGGCACCTACTTGATCGGCCGGACCGACGTCCAAAAGCTCTCTGACAGAGCGATATCTAAACTTCGCTCGGACACGTTCGCTTTCGTTTTTCAGAGTTTCCACCTCTTGGATCGTCGCGCAGCCATCCATAGCGTCGAGCTGGGCCTTACCTATCGCGGAGTCAAGCCGAAAGAACGACGTCAGCGTGCCCTTGAAGCCATGGATGCGCTTGGCATTAGGCACCTGGCTGATACGCGAAGCAGCAAGCTTTCTGGAGGCGAACGGCAACGAGTGGCCCTTGCTCGGGCGCTGGCTTGTGAAGCTCCCGTTATTGTGGCAGACGAGCCCACGGGCAGTCTCGACTCTGTAAATGCCGCCGCCGTGGTCGATGCGCTGGAGCGGTTGAACAGCCGAGGTACGACTGTTGTACTTGTCACTCATTCGGCGGAAGTCGCGGCTGCTGCCCGCAAACGAATCAGGATGTCGGACGGACGCACCACAGAGATCGCGACATCCGATTTGCCCGATAACGCCGTTCAAAACGTTGCCGACATGCCAGGCACGGCGTCGACGTTGCGTCTTCACGACGTCCTGGCAGACGCAACGGCAAACATCGCGGCCAGGCTGGGGAAGACTAGTGGCTTGGTCGCGGCGGTCGCACTGGCCGTTGCTCTCACAGTCGGAAGCTTGGGAATTTCGGGATCGGCAAGTGCCCAGGTCTCTGAGCGATTTGATTCACACTCTAACCGCGATGTGACGGTGGAATGGAAACCCGGCCTTCTCGATGATCAGCCGGCAGACATGCAGGTGAGTGCGTCCAGGCGTCTGGGCGAACTTCGAGGGGTAACCAGCGCGGCGATCGTATCGAGCCACGGTCAGACGGATGTGCAGGCTGGACCTGGGAGACCCTCTTATCAAGTGAACGCTTTCACGGGGACCAGTGAGGGGTGGCAGCCGCCCGCTTGTCGACCCGCTGGGCCAGCGGTTTGCAACACACTGTAGGTAAAGGACAAGCGCTCATTGGGGCGACGCTTGCACAGCAGTTGGACCTTGCGTCGATTGATCTCTCGCCCGTCGTCTTGATCAATAAGCAGCCATTTCGCGTCGTCGGTCTCGTCGATCAGTCGCCGAGGCTCGATGAGCTTGCCGGGGGCGTGTACCTCTCTGCCGCTGATGATTCGTTGCTGCAAATTCCAAACAGGATCCGAGCGTTGGTTGTTACCCGCGCGGGTGCCGCCCAACAGGTTGCCAAGCAAGCGCCACTAGTGATCAATCCCTTCGATCCGAAGAGCCTCAAGGTCAGCGCGCCGTCTGATCCGCGCACGTTGCGCGCCGAAATTGAAGGGACAGTGAGCTCGACGCTTCTCGGCCTGACCGCACTCGCGTTGATTGCTGCAATCGCTGGACTTGCAAACGCCATGATTTTGGCGGTCGTTGAACGTCGGCAAGAGTTTGGCCTTAGGCGTGCAATTGGTGCTCAGCGAAAGCACGTGTTCGCCCTCGTCATCAGCGAGTCTTCGTATATCGGGCTACTCGGCGGTGTGTTCGGATTGGTGCTCGGATTGGGGGGCATCCTCACTGTCACAATCGCGCAGCATTGGATTCCGGTCTTCGACATGAGGCTTGCCCCGATTGCGCTTGTTGGAGGGATAGCGGTGGGTGCAGCGAGTGGGGCAGCGGCAGCGTTCAAGGCGGCTCGGATTCAACCTAGCGAGGCGCTTCGACTCTAAAGAACTTCACAACCTTGGGTACATTTTCACACCTGTTTTACTCCGAAATCATAGGAAGTGCCGAGCCATTTGTAGGCCGGCTTTGGAGTAACCAACAAGGGGTTCAAATGAAGAAATTGAGAGTCGCTCTGGCAAGTGCCGCTGTCGTTGCGGGCGTCGCGGGTCTTAGCTTGGCCGCAGCTGCGCCGGCTTCCGCGGCAGCGGGCGATTGCCCGTCAGGTGCAAGCTGCACTTGGATGGACGCCAACTACACGACGCTGAGCAATGGCGGACATGGCGGAGGCGACTGGGTCGGGTTCCAGCAGAACATCTATAGCTTCGTTGGCTACTACTACAGCTGGTCGGGCTCCGGCTACTACAACGGCGCGAACGACAGTGCCTCATCTATCTACAACAACGGCAACTCGTGCACGTCGGGCTACTACCTGGATGCCGGGTACGGCACCCTGGCCATCCGCACGTCGAAGAAGACGGGATGGTCGAACCTGGCTGTCTCGGGCGGCTACAACGACCAGCTTTCCTCGGGACAGTTCATCTGTTAAACCGCTCGCTGCCGGGAGCGCAAACCGCGCTCCCGGCAGCATCTACATAAAGGAGAATCCAGTGAGAATGCGTGCTTGGCTACCGATCGCAGGAGCTGTCGCCTTAGCAGGAGGATTGCTCGCTGGATGCTCCTCCGGACACGAACCGGCTATTCGCCCCCTCCCCGAGAAGAACCTGCAGCTCTGGTCGATGCCCTTGGACCAGTACGTCTACTCGTATTCGGTCCAGGCAGACTACGCGGAGAACCTCCTTACTCAGCCCTGCATGCAAAAGCGTGGCTACGACTTTCCGGTACCGTGGCGCAATCTCGACGCTCTCCACAGCGCGTCATATAACGACGTTGGTGTCAGGCTCTTTGACCAGTCCCTCGCGCAACAGTACGGGTACCACATTGCTCCAAACAATGATCCAAGCGCTGAGCAGTGGAGGGAGGCCGTTAGCAAGATGTCCAACATTTCAAAGGACGAGGATTCTGCGTTGGTTGCCTGCTTGACCGTGGCGCGAAAGACAGTCCCCGTGCTTCCGCTGGAAGCCCAAGACGCTACCAACTACTCGAACGATGCCGTGAAGAAGGCTAAGCAGTCGTCTCCGGTCAAGAAGGCCGTGGCGCAGTGGCGGACTTGCATGCAGCCGCTTGGCATCGCCGACCTGCCTGATACACCCGATGGCATGCCCACCCCCACACTGTTGAAGCAGTTCGGGATGCTTGGCGACGGCGCTTCCGGTCCGATCAGTCAAGGCGAGATCACAATCGCGACCGCAGACGCGAAGTGCCAGGATAATACCGGGTACAAGGCGGCGCTCTACGCGCAGGAGTGGAACAACCAGGTCGACATCATCGAAGCTGACGCGGACGATCTGACGAGGGTGTACGACCAGCTTGCAAAGCACCGCAAGGAAGTCATGGACGTTATCGCCAAGCACGCTCCGAGCCACTAACCATGCTCTGACACGGCAGCTTCCGGAAAGTCGGGAGCGACATCGTTGGGAGGGTGGGCGTCGCTGCCGAAACTGACTGCAGCGGCGCCCTCCCGCGTCGAAGACGCCCAAGGAATCCGCGGCGCAGCAACCGGTGGGGAGTACTCTCGACGCTCCCACCCGGCCGACGGAGACATCATGCGCGCGGGCGGTGCATCCTGCAGCCAAGCCACAGCACGCGTGTAGGTGTGGCGTCTCTTCACCGGGCGCTTTTGCGGGACGGGCATACGGGATCCCTGCCCACATAGCTGCTGACATCGTCGCCCGCGCTTTGCGGTTCGGGGGCAGTTCGGTGATGGACCGGCTTGCGGGCGCCCCCTTGCTGTCGGCATGGCAGTCCTAGACTGAGTGCCGGCGATCGGAGCTCAATCGTGGAAGAAGCCCTGGAGGGCGGCAATACGACGCCCGGCGTAGTCAAGAGCGGCGATAGCGTCCGGCGACCACGGGGGCGCCGGTCGATGTTCGCAGCCAAAGTGCTGCGAGACCTGAACGCGCACAGCTATCGCTGGGCTCCGCAGTACCTGGGCGTGGACGACGAGGGACGCGACGTGTTGTCCTTCATTGAGGGCGCGACGACGAGTCATCCGTCGGAACGTGACGAGCGATGCTATGCGGTCATGGGGCGGATACTTCGGGAACTGCATGAATTGACCCGCAGTACGGAGCTTGCCGCGGGCGGCGCTTGCATCGTCCACGGAGACCCAGGACCCTTCAATGTAGTGATGCGCGACGGCATGCCAGTGGCGCTCATCGATTGGGACTCGGCGCACGCCGGTGACCCGCTCACGGACGTCGGCTACGCCGGCTGGACGTGGTGCATCCAGGCCGTCGGTCATGTGCCGGTTGAAGAACAGGCAAGGCGCCTGCGCGAGTTCGCGCGCGGATACGATACCGCGCTGCCCCCGAATGCTTTGATCGACGCCGTCGAGCGCGCGCAGCTGCATATCGTTCAGGTCGAGGGGCGAAACATGGACGATCTGAGTCTGAGTGAGGTCCGTCGAGCGCATGCCCGCGCCGCGGTCGAGTGGGCGGCGAACGATCATCGCGTCCTCGAAGAGAATCGCGAACTCTTTCGGCAAGCACTCTGACTGCACGTCGCCCATGTACGTGCGGGAATCCTCTTGTGGGACGGTCTTCACGTCTCGTATACGCCGGCCGGACAACGTATTTGGCGGAGATCGCGGACAATCTTCCGGCGGAAGCGCCTGAGGAGCGGTCGCTCGGGACAATCTGCACGAGGCGTCGACAGGCGATTTCGACCGCCCGCATAGATCGCATCTCCGCCACGCATATGGGTCCGTCTTCGCGAAGTGGACAACTTAGTTGTGGAATCGGCAGTTGCGGCTGATTGTCTGATTTCGCGTGGTTGTCCGGTCTGGTGCTGGAAGTCAGGATGAAGCGATGAGTTGAGGCGGAGTCCCTGGTTCCCTACCGAGTCGATGCCTGAAGTGTCTGCGTCCTTCAGTTCGATCCCTATTGCCACGAAGGGTCGGGAGCAGGGACACTCAGCCACATGCGTCGACGCCGTGTCGTCGACGGCAATTCAGTGCTCACAGGTGGGGGATTGTAATGGGTCAAAATGACCTGCTCTTGTCGATTCAGGGACCGATTACGCCGATCTCACCGTTCGTGACGGTCTTGGGCGGGGGAATCAACCCTGTTCAGCTCTTCTCAGACGCCGGTGTAGTCCTGAGCGCCGCGGTCGCGGGGGACGGCGTATCGGCAAGCGTCCAGCCCACGCAGGGCGCGTTGAAGCCGGGGATCAATGTCGTCGCGCGGTGGATCAGTGGGGAATTCCGAGTGGGTCGGCGTCGTCGCCTGTGAAGGTCGCCCCGGTCCCGACAGCTGACGCGATGACGCTGCTCAGTTTTGTCGAGGCACCGAACGTCTGCATCGATTGGGTCTTGCTCGCGGGAACATTCCCCGGTGCCACCGTGCACGTGGAGCGAGCTGGGATCGAGGTCGGCTCAGCAGTAGCCTCGGACGTCGTTACCAGTGTGCGGATCTCGGTTCAAGGAGGACTCACTAAGGGCGATGAGCTCGAAGCGTGGCAACATTGCGAAACGGGGCCGGGGCAGCAGTTGCGTTCTCAGGTCACCAAGTCGCTTCCCGTTGAGAACCGACAGGACTTCGGGCATCTGACCATCACAAGCCCCGTCGAATGCGACCGAGAGATCCTCGTGAGCGGAGTGCCCGCCGGGGCAAGTCTTGAGGTCGAGCACAACGGGAGCGTGCTAACCGGCTATCCGTATCGTGGAAGGAACGTTTGGGCTCGTTTGAGGGACGGGGTGAGAGGCGGTGATCGGGTCGAGGCCCGCGTAAGCACCGAGCAATGCGGCAGAGAAGTGGCCGGGTCGGCAAGTACTACGGTGCAGCCTTCAACTCCTATCAAAGCGGACCCGGTCGGGCCAATCTGCCCAGCAGCGCCTCGCGTGGAGGTGAACAATTGCCGCCCTGGGTCGAGCCTCTGGATTCGCGTTCAGAAGAATGCTCCAGGAGGCGGGTTCGTGCTCGGGTCGTACACACTCGGGTCGGTCACGGCGTGGGCGACCTATTGCTCGGTTCCGCTCCCGGCGGACTGGGCGGCCGACCGGCCCGATCTCGGCGAAGGTCCCGGCGACCTTTCGCTTTGGGTTCACCAGCAAGGATGTGTGTGGAGCGCCGCCGAGAGCTACGTCGAGGTTAGGGCACTCCCGGCACTCACGGGTACGCCCCGGATCCTCGATGCCCCTGCATGTTCGATGGTTATCAACGCCGACGGTCTCACGGTGGGTGCCTTCGTCACCCCAGTGAGCGACCGCGCGGACCTTATGGAATTGGGCGGTCCACAACGCGTTACGAGTTCGCAGCAGCGGTTACGACTACCCCGTCGCCTCCATGATGGCGAGCACGTGGTACTAGCCCAGACCGGGTGCGGGGCCCAGCTCGAATCTCCGAAGTTCACGGTGCAACGAGTGCCGCTTGCGCCGGTCGGGATAGTCGGGCCAGTCCGCGGCCCGCATCGCGCAGCGAGCTTCAAGAACCTGGTGGTGGGCGGACGCCTGCACATCTCGGTCGGGGGCACTACCGTTGTCAGCGTCGAAATCAACAGTTCCGAGATGCGTGTCGACATCCCTGTGCTGCGCGCGGACGAAGATCAAACAATCACCGTCATTCAGGAAGTGTGCGGTGAGTACTCGTTGCGCACGTCCGCGACCGTTCAGCGCGGCGAGATGAACCTCTCCCACACACCGTCGCCCGTCATCAGAGGCACGCACACACCCCTGACGGTCACCGCGACAGACAAGGAGACTGGGGCGCAGATCGCGGGAGACGTATTTCTCGGGGGTATGAAGGTCGCCGAAACTGGGAGCGTATTCGCGCTCACGGTCCCCGCCACCGGCATGCCGCCGCAGATCACGGTCCGAATCGCAGAGTACCAAGATGCAACACTTACGCTCGCCGTCGCGGATCCTCAAATGCCCCCGCCGGCAGACGTGCACGCCTGGGTCGTCAGTGATCTCGCAAACATCATTGTCGACGGGGCAACCTGGACCCTGTTTGCCGTAGACCTCCAGGGCGGTCTCACGACTGTCGAGGCGAAGGATGGCTCCGATGTGCGATTCGTCCCGCCCACACATGGCAATTATGCGGTGAGCGCCACCGTTTCTGTCACCACTCCAAACGGACAAGAGATCGCCCTCTTCGAGGACGCGTTAGACAACAACGTGCACAAGTTCAACTGGTCAGGACAGGCGCTGAAACTCGGCTACAAGATTCTGTGGGAATCGAGCCAAGGAACAGTGCCGACTCAGTATCCCGTCACCAAGCTGTTCATCACTCAGTGACCACCACTGGACTCGAGTCGTGTGAGCCGTCAACGCTGCGTGCCCAACGCAACGCGTGCCATCGGGACCATCACCACGCCAGTCGGTCAGAGCCATCCGACCCCTAGGCTTGGCGGGTGAGATTTCGTACAGCCGCGACTGTTGCGGGCGTCGGCCTGTTGATGGTGTTGAGCTGACCGGTTGCGTGACCATCAACGTCCCTGTATCTGCGCGAATGCCGAGCCAGGTAACCTCGTCGCCTACGACTAGCGCGGCCGCCGAGGACGTCTCTGCTGCGCTGAATGCGCTCGGTGTTGCAATCGGCGCGCTGGCGAAGTCCTCGGGGCCGGCGCCGACCGCCGACGATTGCGCGTACACAAGTTTGGTCGTCGGTCAGCTCGCGAACGCGACGCCGGCTGAGCAGTGGCGTGGAACGTACGAGTCCATCACGAACAATATGCGGTTGATCGTCGCGCTGTGCGGCCCAGACCCGAACAGCCCCGACGCATCCAATCTCGCGCGGATTACGCGCCCGAACGTCGCACGGATTCTGAACGACGAGAACTAACTCGGTCAGACGAACTGGGGCCCCTAGGGCTTTCGGTCTCTATCCACGCGATCAGCCAGCCCTACAACGCTTCGTTCAGCGCGCACTGTGGCGAGCCCTGCGATGAATACGAGCCGGTGCTGCCCGAACGGGTGCTGATGGGAATAAGGGTGTCTCCGTACGGAGACGAGAAGTGCTGTTCCTGTCAACTGTCGATCAGCAGAATTCAACCCCATGAAGTAGTTGAGGCGGCGCGGTTCTGGACGATCGTCACAGATGGTCTCTCACCAATGAAGGTTGATTCCTGTGCCGCGGTTGCCCAAAAATGAACTCTTGCGCTGTCGCATACGCGCATCCTGGACGCCTGCTCGCGGCGTGATGGCGTTCTCCCCGAATGGGGGCTAGCTAAGCAGCAACTGCTATCCGCTAGCCTCGTTGCGCTCGCACCACGAACGAAGGGCGCCTGGATGACGGCGATTACCGGCATTGCAGCGTTTGTACTTTCGCTGCTGGTCAGCTACCGGCTCTTCGCGCCTGGCGTGTTTATCGAGCGGCTGATCTTCATCGGTGTCATCACCACAATCGCCTCCATAATCGCTCATTCCATTGAAAAGCGCCGACTGGTAGAGCGGCAACAGAACGAGGAGAAGGAACGGCGAGCACAGGAGTTGGAACGCAGGAACCGCAAACGGGCGGCGAAAGCTAGGAAAGCGCGGCAACGGCAGGAGGCGCAGGACCGGGAAGCGCAGCTTCGCCGGGATCGGTGGCAGGCTGCGCAGGCGCACGTGGCTCACGTCCGGGAGGCGCAGCAACGTGTCTGGGATCTGGATAGTGGCCACGCTGGTCCATACGCTTTCGGCGCGGTCGCCGATGCGGCTCTCGCGGACATCGTGTGGAAAGCGCTCGGAGTTCCCGCCGAGGAGCGGGTTGCCATTTCGCCGAAGCAGCTCGCGTCTCTCACAGGCACGCTCGTAGTTATCGGGCACGTTACGGACCTCGAGGGCCTGCAACACGCCACGAACCTCGAAGTGCTCGCGGTGGGCGCCGATATCGATTCGCTCGACCCTCTCGCGGGGCTGCGACAGCTGACCGCACTCACCCTCTACGGCCTTCCACGCGTCTCAGACTTTCGCCCGCTTGCTGGTCTGGAGGGGCTAACGTTCCTTGAGCTCGCCGGCGTATCGGAGCCTTTCGATAGCGCCGTCGTAAGCGGACTACTAGGGCTCACGGAGCTGGTACTTACCGACCCTCCGAGAGAGCAGCGCCTGGCCCAACTTGTCGGTCTCGACGAGTTGACATCTCTGACGCTCAAGTCAGCGGGTGACGTCGACGGGCTTGGAGCGTTGGCACAGCTCCCGCGATTACGTTCCCTCACTCTTTCGCGGCTGTGGGTGAAGAACCTGAAGCCACTGGCCAAACTGTCCGCGTTGACGGAGCTGCGACTCGACGATGTTGGCGGTGTTGCGGACCTTGAGCCACTGGGTCGGCTTTCCCAACTTCGTTCGCTTGCCGTCGTGTCTGTGTTTCTAGAACGGCTGGTGCCGGGTTCCCTCGATGTCAAGGCCGTCGGAACGCTGCCAGAACTTTCGAGCCTGGAACTAGTCGAGCGAATCGAGGGGGTTTTTGTCGGCCTGTCGACGGCGCTGGGATCCCTAGCACGGCTGAGAAGCCTGAAACTTGACGTCGACCTGAGATCAGAGGATTTGACGGCGATCAGCCGGTTACGTGACCTCAACGAGTTGACACTGTCAGCGCCCAACTTTCCGGACCTCGGGCCACTTGCCAGTCTTGTCCGCCTGGAGCAGGTCACGTTGGTCGGCGACGCGTTTTACGATGGGCGGACAGGTTTCCCTAACCTGCGAGAGATCTCCTCGCTACCGCGGCTGACATCACTTACTCTGGAAATGTTTGAAGGATATGAAGTCCTTGGTGGAGTTGCCAATTTTTGGCAGATCACCACGCTGCGGCTCCGCGACATTTTGCTAAGAGTGCCGGAGGGACTCTGGCCGCTAACACAGCTCAAATCTCTCAGGACCCTGGAATTGAGCCGGATTTCGCGGCTAGATCGTGATCTGCACCCGCTTGCCGAGTTACCTGCTCTATCCGAATTGACCCTCCGCGCCGCCCATGGACCAGATGATTGGGATACCAGCCCGCTGAGCGGCACAGTCGCCCTCGTTTGAGCGAGTGTTCTCGGTCATTAGGAATGCTGCTTAGGAGGTTCGGTTGGCTTCTCCGGCTCATGCCCGGATGCTGGATACGTTTGCCCCTCGAAAGGTAGTGGGACGGTTCCGTCCGACACCGATTGGTAAGTCCAGGTCTGAGATTCGCGCGGATGCGTTCGAGATGCGTGCATGGGGCGCAGAGAGGCACGATGCCTTCACGTTCCGTCTCCCCGCACGCGAAGATCGGCGTGCGGGCCGCGAGTTCCGTGCGACACGCGGGCGCCTTGCCTGTTATTGACTGAATTTCGCAAGCGTACGTCCACGCGTCTTCTCGTTTACGAGCAATATTCCCAATTGCGAATGCGAGGCGTGGCAATCAGTCGTTCAGCTTGAGCGAATTTGCCGCAGGGCATCTCTAGCGTTGCTCATGTGGACGATGAGAAGACGGACCCGAGGGCGGACGATTTGGGAGCCGAGGCTGAGGCATTGGCGCGCCTCCACGCGGCCGTCAGACGTTTAAATGGCGGCACCACCTGGATCCTCGACAGTCTCGCTGAGACTATGGAGGCGATGGACCCCATCGACAAGGGCGGGATGAGCCACGAGCAGCAAGAGCTGCTTGTGGCAATGGGCGCCTTCACAGCAGAGGAACTTGATCACGCGCAGCGTGAAGTGAATCGCGGTTCGCTCAAAGTAAGCGCGGTCGAGGCGTTCCTTTCAAAGTTCTACCAGACCATTTCGCTCGAGGACATCGCGGCGTACCTGCGCTGGGACGAGGGCGCGGTGAGACTCGCTGTCGCCGAGGGGCGGCTATGTGCCGCTGAAATTGCGGGACGGCTGCGATTCCCCGTGTGGCAATTGAGCCTCCCGGATCCCGAGAAACTCCTGCCCGGCCTTCAACCTCTTCTGCAGGCTGCTTCGCAACGCTGGGACTGGTCTGGTCTCACGGCGTTCATGTCCACCCCGCAAGAGGACCTGGTGATTGATGGCCAGCAGACGCCGGCGGAGTGGCTTCGCCGCGGCGGTTCGGTCGATGACGTGCGAGGCATCATCGAGGCGGGGGAGTGGAGGTGAAAGACGGGTTGGTTCCGCCGCTCATCAGGTGGGAGCGGGATTTGGAGCGACATCTGTTTGAGCATCCCGAATTGCTAGGGCTGCTCATTTTCGGGTGGCAGGTGAGTGCTGGACTCATGCGTCGGATCGATCTACTAGGAATCGACGCTGCGGGTGACATCTATGTCATCGAGGTGAAGCGGAAGGTTCCGAGTGACAGGGTGGTCGCGCAGGTTCTCGACTACGTTCATTGGGCCAGGACGGCCACTCTCGACCAGCTCATCGCTGTTGCTGCTCGCCGTCGCGTGCGTCTTGATCTGTTGGCGGCCTTCAAGCAACGTTTCGGACATCCGCTGCCCGAGCGGTCAAATAGAACCGTTCGGATCATCATCGTCGCAGCGGCCCTAGACTTGCGCACGTACCGCTCGCTCGAGGTACTGAACGACGGCCCCCATCCTGCCGTCGCCCTTCGGTACCGGGTGACAGGCGACTCTATCGCCTTGAAGGAAATCCAAGAAGGCGACGTCGCACCGCAGCGAAATGGCAAAGCCATCAAATCGACCGCGCCTGCGCCATCGATCGCGATGGACGGGCCCCACAGGGACGGCGTGGCGCCAGATGTGAGCGGCTCCGCCGAGCCGACTGCGCTCCTCCAATCGTCAAAGGGATGTTCCCCGGTCCACGACGATGTCCGTGAGTTTTGGGAGATGTTCTCCGTGCTCTTCACCTGGCCGTTCGTGCCGTTTCGGCTGGTCTATGACCGTTACGAAACCTGGCGGTACGAAGAGAAGAAGGAAGGACGGCACCGCAGCCGGCAACAGGACGGACACTTCGGCCAGCAGATCGCGGCCCTCGTGCGCGAGTCGAGGGAATGGTCCTACGAGCGTACCCCGCTCAGCGATCTGGCGGCCGAAGATGGTGCCTGTCCGTATCTGCCCTCGCTCTCCGAGGGCTACAGAAGGCGCCGTGTCTCTGGTTACCGCAGGTCGACACCCAACCACATGAGTCATGCCAGGGACCTCGCGCTACGGGGACTCACTGTCGCGGACCTCGGCCGGCCGAACGAGGCGCCGCACCCGGGCTACCAGACCACGTAGCTCCGTCACGAAACCCTCGCTGCCTCCGGGCGGCGAGGGTTTCGTTTTCTCAGCTCGAACTGCTGTGCGTCTCCGTCACCACGACCCGCGATGAGGCCACGGGATCTCCGGGTACGGATAGGCGGCATCGGGCACCACCCAGACGACGACAAGCGTCGCGACGATCGCGGCACCGACGACGCCCATGGCGATGAACGTGAGCCAGTAGGGCCGCAGTGAGACGGCGATGAGCACGAGCCCGACTGGGATCCATCCGACCGCGAGGAGCGTGACGAGCATGGCCATCCTCGTCACGAAGTTCAACTGAATCAGCAGGTACGCATCGACCGCCGCCATGATCGCGAGGACGAGCACCGCGATCGCGACGAGGATGTTCGCGGCGATGCTGCGCCGGCTGATATTGGTCGCCGCCTTCGCGACGGCGATGCCGCCCTCCGACACCTGCTCCGACATCCGATCCCCCAATCGTGGATGCGGTCATCTTATGGGGTGAGCCACGCAACAGTGCCCCAGGACTGGGGTGCTGAGGATCTGTCACGCGGCTGCCACGATGGAAGCGATCATGAACAAACTCACACCTTTCGCGCTCGCAGTCACCATCTCCGCCGTCATCGCCCTCACCGGGTGCAGCACCACACCGGACGCTGCGCCAGCTGCCTCATCGAACACGAAGTCCAGCAGCTCGGCCGCGCCGACCAAAGAGGCTGCCAAAACGCCCGACCTCACCGGCACGTGGAAGCAGACGACCTCGGCGGCGGCGGACAGCTACCAGGAAGCCGAGATATCCGGGAACGTCATCACCATCAATTGGGTGACCGACAACGGCGACACGAAGTCGATCTACTGGGTCGGCAGCTTCGCTGCACCGACCGATTCCGCGACACCATACAAGTGGACGTCGACGCGCGACGAGGCCGCCACCGAGTCGGCGATGCTCGCATCGCAGGACGCCACCAAGGTTTTCACGTTCCAGGACGACACCATCACCTACTCCGCCAGTGCCCTCGGCACCACCACGACGATCAAGCTCAAGAAAAACTGAATCTCCCCGGATCGACTCTTCATCCTCGAACGCCCCGGCGAGCCCCGTGCTCGTCGGGGCTTCCTCTTCGCTGGCGACAGGCGTGCGCTGAACGTGACGTTGACCGACCTCAGATCTAGATGATCAGCCGAGCGACGTCAGGTGGACGGTCGTGCCGTCTGACTCGCAGGTGAAGTGATTCCGGATCATGGCGCCGAAGCTGTTCTGCGAATCCACGTCACCGGTCACGGTGTACTGGCCATCGGTGCCCGTCGCCGTCTCGTTCGAGAAGCTCGCCGTGCTCGGCGACTTGAGGCCGTTCTTCACGACGTTCTCGCACGCCACCTGCGACTCGGCCTGCTTGTCCTCGTCGGTGGGGTTCGCGTTGCGAAACGACCCGTACACGTTGAGCGCGATCACGATAGCGACGACGACGCCGACGGCGATGAGGATGAAGCCGAAGCAGCCCATCGGCCTCTTCGCTGGCTTCGGCATTTCGTTCCACCCAGGAGGGGCAGCGGGGAGCTGCGCGCCCTCGGGGTAGATCGGGTCGCCAGGCTTCGCCTGCGACTTGAGTCGCGAGCCAGACCACTGCTGTCCGTTCCAATAGATCTGCAGGTTCGTGTTGGACGGATGGGTGAACCACCCTGGGTGTGAACTCACGGTGCAGATTCCCCCTGATTATGAGTGCGGTCCGAGCAGCTTATTGGCGTGGCCCGGCAAAGGCCTTTCATCGTGGGTACCCCAATTCGGGAGCGAGAGCGTCCAGGCCGAGATACCTGTTACCGTCTGGACTGTCACGATCGCCACTCACAGAGGAGTTTCGATGCCCGAGTTCAAAGGCGTCTACGGTTACGCGCTCATCGTGGACGACGAGGGCGTCACGATCCAGGCGACGGGTCGAGTTTCACAGGGCGCGCTGGGCGCATCGGAGCGACGAATCCTTTTCGAGGAGATCACCGACCGCTCATTCAGACCAGCCAACCTCGCGACGAACGGGCACATCGAGATCGTCACCAACAACGGCAAGTCGATCTTCCGCTTCATGACCGGGAAGACTGCGCGCGGCCGCCGATGCCTTCGCCCTGATCGTGGAGCGGACGCCGCATGCAGGTGACAAGACAGCCGGTCGCGGCCTCACGAACAAGGAGGGCGTCGAGGGCGCGACGATCAAGGGCGCAATCGCTGAGTTCCGCGCGCTCCAGGCGGCGATGGACGACCAGCGGATCGCGGCGCTCTTCCCGGGGCTGTCGTTCGATGGTGAGAGCGTCACGTACCAGGGCGTCACGCAGCCGATCGCAGGCTCGAACGCCGTGGTCGACACGGCGGGCGAGCTCGATCGGCGCCCGACCCTCTCCCGAGTCGCTATGGGCGGCGTGCTGTTCGGTGCGCTTGGAGCACTCGGCGGGGGGCTCATGCAGAAGAAGGTCGACAGCCGGCAGGTGTTCCTCCTGATCGACGGTCCGCTCGTGGCATGGGCCGTTCCCGCGAAGCCCGATCAGTACAGCGATGCCACTCGCTTCGCGGCGCTGTTCAACACGGCAGCGAAGACCGCTGCCGCAGCCGTTGCAGGGGCGCTCGAAGCGCCTGCACCCGCGGCTGCCGCGCCATCTCCTGGCATCGCGGAGCAGCTCGCCTCTCTTGCGCAGCTCCACCAGCAGGGCGTGCTCAGCGACCAGGAGTTCGCCGACGCGAAAGCAGCCGTGCTCGCTGGTCGCTGAGCGAGCGCGCGCGAGGTCTCCAGATACGCTCTAACACGTGTCCGACGTACTCACCCTGGACGGCGCAGCCGTCGACCGCTACGCAGACGTACTGGCAGTTGTCGCTGCCGCACTCGTCGACGACGACCTCGACCTGGCGCGCCTGAGCGTCTCGCCGATCGCGGGCGAGCGGTGGCTCGGCAAGGTCAGCCTCGCCGGGCCGCAGCAGCCGGACGGCGTGCACAAGCGCGTCCCGATCAAGGAGCGCGACCGAGCGCAGACTCTCATCCGAGATGGCTTCCGCTGCGGAGCCTGCGGCGGCCGCGCTGTGCCGCGCGGCGTGCTCGTCGCTCTCAGCGACGTGCTCCCTGAGGAACTGCCGTATCAGCAGCACTACAAGCGCGGCGAGATCCACCCGGTCTACTGGGCCCTCGCCGCCGAGGCGGACCACGTGGTGCCGAGCAGCAGCGGCGGCAGCAGCGAGCTCACGAACCTGCGCACGATCCATGCCTTCTGCAACACGCAGCGCGGGAACGCGCTGCTCGAGGCGCACCAAATGAACACCCTGGCGACCAGCGCTGATCCTCGATGGGACGGCCTCATCGGTGCGTACCCCCGGATTGTCGCCGTCGCTGCGGCGCGCGGCTTCGCCTACTCCAGCGCACAGTACCATCACGCGCGGATGCGCGCCTTCGGCATCAGCAGCTGACCGGAACCCGCGGCCCACCTGTTGTGGGGCTAAAGGCCACGTCGTCGCGCACAATACGGTGGACTTCGTGCCATTGCGATATCGAGTCGGACTGCCTGGGCCCTTCTACATCAGCGGCCGGGTATTCCCGTCCTCACGTCGTCGGAGGCGGGTCTCTCGCGCAACAGCAAAGGGTGGTGCCGGTCTGATTACCTGGACCCTCATGGCGTTCTGGTGGATGCTGGTCGGGTCGCTCCTGCTGACCTACTGGGGCTACCTCGCACTGATCGGCCTCATCTGGTGGGGAATCGCCGCCATCGTGAACCGACAGAGCGTGCCGTGGCCCGTCCCGCGGTCGGCATGGCTGTTCTGGCGTCAAGCGAAGAGCTAGCTCAGACCTCGAGGTCGAGGATCATCGCGGAGTGATCCGTCGCGCGCGCCAGTCGAGGATCGTGGTCGTACTCGCATCGGATCACGCGGGGTTCCAGTTCCTCGCGCACGTAGGCGTGGTCAACGCGGAATCCGTTGCCGGTCGTGGAGAACCAGCTGTACTCGCGTGCGTCACCGTGCTTGTCTCTCCATGCGTCGGTGTAGCCGGCCCGCAACAGCTGGCCGATCCGGTCGGCGCCGACGAACGGCGCGCCGCCAGGGTCGCGATCCAACATGTTGTCGCCGGTGTTGAAGTCGCCGATCAGGATCTGCGGTGCGGCGCTGCCGCCTGCTTCGTCGAGGAGCGCGTCCCAGTAGGGCAGCTTCGCCTTCATCTGCGGCATGTAGACGCCTGCGATGCTCGTCCAGCCAAGATCCGCCGCCCACAGGTGGCGGCGGTCCGGAAGGGCAGAGCCGATAGGGCGCGCGACGGTTATGTGCGCCTTGCTCGCAATGAGCACGCCGTTGACCGCGGCCGCTATATCCGGATGCGTGAGCTCGTAGCCCGAGCTTGCCAGTTCCGCGACGAGCAGGTTGCCGGCCAGCCCGATCCGGAACTCAGTCACGACCAGTGCATCCGCGTCTAGGGCTCTAAGGGCGGCGACGAGCTGCGGTATGCGCTTCGCTGTTCCGCCGTGCCTGATGTTGAGTGTCGCGACGCGATGTACGGTCACTGCGCGTCCGCTTCGACGATCCGTGCGCGTCGCAGGTCCACGATGTCGCGCGGAGTCTCTGCGTCGGCCGGTCGAACCACAAGCTGAACCTCGGCCCCTTCGGTGGAAGCCCATAAGCCGATCACCTTCCAGACGCGCTTCTTTCGGCCGTCTCGGATGAAGGTTCCCTTCTTGATCCCCGCGCTGGCCGCCTGCTCCTTGGCGTAGCGTGACGCCGCCTGGTCCTGCGCCCTCCAGTCGAGTTCGGCCGTAGCGAGCTCCTCGGCACGTTCCCTCGTGACGCCCTGCCGAAGGAAGCGGCGCACCGTGTTCTCGAAGTTGGTCACCGGCTCCAGATGCTCTGGTCGGATGCAGTCCCGGCGCTCGCACGTGTGATCCAGTTGCAGGCCTTCTAGGATCGGGCCGACGCGGGTCTCGTAGCTGAGCCGGTGCGCGCGGTGCGTCCGCCCCTCGACCGAGGCGATGCCGTAGCCGTCGCGGTCCAGCGGTCCGGTCCAGAGCAGGCAACCGCTGCCGTCCTCACCGGAGTGCTTCGCGAGGGCGTCCTCGCGAGGGTTGTATTCCTCGACCGTGAAGGTGAACTTGCCGATCGTGATCTCCGTGCCTGGCTCGTACATGCTCGACGCCGCTTGGTTCGGGTGATCGCGACTCATTCGGCGACTCTATTGCGTGATCGGGAGCGCCGCGCGCGTGTCGAGATCGGCGGACGCCGCGTCAGCGGAGCTTCCGATGAAGACCGCCGACACGGTGCCGTTGGGCATCCCTGTAAAGATCGCCTGGCAGACGAGTGAGTGACCGGGATTGACCGTTCCCTCGCAGGTCGCACTCGTAGAATCGTTCCAGTCGACCTGCCCCTCATAAGTCTTTCCATCGACGAGGACGTAGAAGTTGTCAAACGGCACGTCGACAGGCTGGTTGCTGGAGTTGGCGATGTCCACTGCGATGTTGCACATGCCGTTCATCCCGCTGCAGGTGCTCGCCGAATCGACAGCCATTTGAAGCTGTCCGCTGAGGCCCTGGGCTGTACTCGAGTCGCTGGGCGCGCTCGTATCCGCCGCAGCCGCACCAGCTTGATCGGGTGTGGACGAGCTGTTCAGCGCGACAATCCGTGAGGCGATGAACAGAACGAGCACGATCGCGACGATGGTGCCGATGATCATGCCGCGACGCGGTTTGTTACCCGTGGAGACTGGTTGAGCAGACGCCGGGGTCGAAGTCGGCACATGGATATGCTCAGTCCAATTTGCTCCGTCCCAATAGCGAAGCTGCCCCTGCACGTTGGGGTCCGGATACCAGTTAGGCGGCGGCGTCGACATCTGCGATGGTCTTCCTCATCTCTCGGTTGGTGCATCGGACAGCTCGGTGCTGCACGCTGTGTCATCCAGCTTTCACGAGAATCCGGGTCTGGATCGGAGCGCTAGTCGGCGCGTGAGTCGTCGGGTCCCCGAGGAAGAACTCACTGATCGTGGACCCCGCAGAAACCAGGCCGGTCATGTCGGCACTGCGCGTTATCGTCTGACCTCCGTCCAACTGCGCGTCCTGCATGTTGTTCTGGGAGCACACCGTGGTGCCACCGATGACAGCGCACGGCAGGCCGCCTGGTCCGCCCCACTGCGTGCCGCCTGGCAGGGCGCTGGTAGTGGTAAAGACGATTACGCATTTGGTGGCCGTGCAGGAGTAGGGGTCGTTGATCGTGCTCCACGTTGGCCCGGCATAGTCCGGGAAGCCGGTGACCTCACCGTCTCCGCCGGCGGCTTGCAAGGCCGTGACATAGGTAGCCGCATCGGCATGTGCTTTCTGATCCCAGGAAGCCTTGTCCGTTGCGTCTTTCGCCTTTGCTGCGGCCAACGCCGCCACGGCGGCGGCCGCCTTCTGGGCGGCCTCCTTGACCTGGAGAGCCATCGCCGCCGCTGCCCGCTGATCCTTGAGAACGGCTGCGCGATGTGCAGCGGCGATAGCCTTCGCGTGCGCTGCGGCTTGAGCCTGTTCCACTCCGACGAGCGCTCCTGCTGCGATGAGCACCACCAATCCGGCTGAAGCCGTCAGGAGCACGGCCCTTCTCCGCCACCACTTCACGCTCGGCCGCGCAGCCCGGCCGTCGGTGGCCACTTCAGTCGTCGCGAGGAGTTCCGGCACCTGCGGCTTCGTCCTCGTTGACAGGGGCAATCCGCAATTGGTACAGAATCTGCCGCCTGTCGAACGGACGCCGCATTCGGCACAGAACACTGAGCCTGCCAATCTCTTCGGTGTTTCGGATGTCATCAGCAGTAGGTCAGTCCGAAGATCTGCGACGACAGGCTGAACACCTTGCTGCTGTCGCTGGAGGCAAGGGCGCCGTCCTGCTGCGCTGCGCTCGACGCGCGCGATGCGAGGTCGCTGTCGTTGCTCAAGGTCGACGCGGGAACCGAGCTCGCGATTTTGCTCGGCGGCGGATTCACCGCGTTGATGGCGTTCGTCAGCGCGGACGCTGCGCTGCTGAGGTCGCCCGCGGCGGACTGGAGCGCGTACACGGCGTTAGTCGCCGCGGTCTCATCTTGACCGCTGGCGGCATCGGAAGCGGACGAGTTCTGGCAGCCGGTGTTCACCGCGGCAGCGATCTGCGAGCCATATGTGGTCATTGCCTGCTGCTCGGCGGCCAGGTCCGCCTGCTCGGCGTCGAGCGCGGCTTGAGCTTTCTCGACGGCCGGTGAGAGCTCGCTGACCGCGGAGTCGTACTGCTGCTGAGCCGCAGCGATGGCGGCATCCGTCTGCGCCTTCGTCGCAGCGGCTTGTTCCTTGGCGACGGCCGCCTTGAACTGGGTGACCGTGCCCGGCTTGAAGTCGAGCTCGACCGTTCCGCTGGCGTTTGTCCCGGTCAGATGGAGATCGGTGTTGCTGATCTTCCCGGTGAACGCCTCGGACGCCAGAGCATTGCCGAAGTCGAGCGTGATCTTGCCGTCCGCCTCCGTCCCGGTGAACGGAGCGCTGTTCGTGGTCACCTGGTAGTTGCTGTCCTGCGATGAGGACGACTCGTTGCCGCTGAGCTTGCCGTCGGTGTTTGTCCACGACAGGTAGACCGCGCCCTGAGACGTGTCGGCAACCCACTCGGTCGGCTGCGGGCCGATGGCGCTGCAACCCGTGAGGGCGGCGATGAGCAGTCCGGCAACCGGTACGGCGGACAGAGCTTTGCGCACGCGCAAAAGCCTACCGGCGGCCGAGATCGCGCCGCAGTGCCCTGTTCAGGGCACGTATGCAGTTCTCTGGGACCCTTCCCCGATGCGCCGCCGTTCCGTCTATGGGTTAGCAGGCCATCGGATCGGCTGGGAGGCCCAGCCTGGAGCGGAGCCTTTGACCGGCCGTGGTTCCCGGGTCGTCGGCGGGAAAGGTGTTCCGCGCAGCGTCGTTCCAGCTAGGTGCGCTGGCGATCTGGGCGAGAACCGCGGCGTTCGCATAGTCGGAGTCGCGGACGGTGTTGATGTCCGCTTGCAAGTCGACTGGCCACTTCGCTTGGTCGAGCTGAGTTGCGGTGGCTGAGGACGCGTCACGGGCCGCAGCCGCCGCGGCGCGCAACGTGACGATATCCCCAGAGTTCGACGACCAGACGGCATTAAACGCCTGCGCCTTGAAGTTCAACGAGCAGGCCGCCGACTTGTAGAGAGCAGCGGCCTCCGCCATCGACATCACCGTTGGAGTCGGCGAAGGCGTTGGGGACGGTTTCGTCGGTGTCGCAGCGGGGGAGTGAGACCTGACGGACGCTGGTTGCGAAGAGCAGCCGGCGAGTGCAGCGACGGCGATAACAAAGGCCGCGATTAATCGGGCAGAACGAGGAAGCACCGCCCCAGGCTATGGGTGTGCATTGAGATTGAGCAGCCCCAGTATGGGGCCGCGAATCGCTGCTCTGCTGCGGATACAGTGCGGATCATGAGTCTGCGCTCGAAGGCAAGAGATGCCCTCCTCATCTACAAGCTGACCCTCGGGTTCGTGGTTTTGTGCTGTGTTGCGGCCGTCTTTGTCGTGGCCTTCCGCGTGTTCCAGGTTCTCCTCGTCCTGGGTACTGTCGGCATCCTCGGATGGGTCGTGTTTCAGATGGTTCGAGGCGGCGTCCGGGCTTACGACCGGAGGAAGGCTTGGCGCGACTACCGCAAGGAGTACGCCGCGTGGGAAGCGGCGACGTCCGCGAGTGTTGTCGCTGAGGTCGCAGATCCGGCCGAAGCTGTAGTGGCCCGCGGTAAAGAGCCGCAGCTCAGCAATGAAGGTGCGGACGTTACTAAGGCGGGGCCCGACGTGCTCGTTCTGGACGAACCATCTGACTCTGTCGCACGGGCCACCTCTGTCTCGCAGTCGACCGGTGCGGACTCATCACATGTCGCTCGGTCGATGGCCATCGCGGAACCGCCGTCGACGCCATCTGAGCGCGAAGTCCTCCTAGAGCCTTCGGCGTTCGCGCGGCCTCCGGTCGAGCATCTTGCCGAGCCGGTCGCGCCCCCAGCAGATGAGCCGAAGAAGCCACGAAACGGGATGGCCACGACAGGGTTCGTTCTCGGCATCCTCACCGCTGTCTGCACCGTGCTCTGGGTCCCCGTCGCCTTGGATCCTGTCGTGGCCATTCCCGCGATCGTCTTTGCCAGCATCGGCCTGCATCGAGCCAGCCGGCTCAGCACGGGGCAATCGAAGGCATGGATCGGTCTCGGACTTGGCATCCTCGGCGTCCTCGTCTGGGTTCTGCAGGCCTTCCTCTACCTGAAGTAGCAGGAGCCCGCGCTCAGAACGCCGGAAGGATCACGGCCTGCGCCGCGATGACCTGCTCGCCGTCGAACGTGAGAGCTGGCGACCCGTAGAGCTGGTAGCCCTCGGCGAGGGCGTCGCTGACTCGCTTGCAGAAGGCAGTGTCGTCGGGACCGGTCAGAAGTCGGTACGGGAGACTCGCGTCGCTGTCATCGCTCATGCCGCCATGCTCGCACAATGACGCGCGTCGCCGAGCATGTAGGCCATCGCGAGTACGGTCAATCCACAGAAGCGCTGATACCCCCGACCCGGCTCTTCCTCTTCGAAATCCCCCGGCGAGCCTCGTGCTCGCCGGGGTTTCGTTTTCCGACTCCGTTCCGCCAGCACACCACCACGACCGTGGATACTTGGCGAAACGAACGTCACCTGCGGGGAGGAACGATGAGCGTCGACCTGGATCGTCGGACAGCGGCCGCTGAGCCGCCCGCGCCGGCTACTCGCGGCTCGCGCCGGTGGCCCACAATCTTCGTCGGACTTGTGGCCGGCGTCACCCTCGGCGTCCTCGGGACGATCGCTGTGGGCGCTCTCACCGGGTCGGTCTCGCCGAACCTGTCCGGCGCCGCAACGGAGATCCCGGTCTTCGCTCAGCCTCAGCAGCGCGCCGATGTGCTCCCGACGGACATCCCTGGCTTCGATCACGCATTCATCGCCGCCGGCTCCTCGCGGTTGGTCGGCCAGGCGGACGGGGTCACGTACTACCTGTCGCGATCGACCAGTGGCGACGTCTGCCTGCTCCTCCTTCCGGCCGACACGTCGAAGACCTGGGCACAGAGCTGCACGAACAAGCTGCCGTTCGGTGTCGCCTCGGCCGACGCGGGGAGTGCTCGAGTGGTGAGCTCGGACGCACAGACCCCGCCGGGCGCGATCCGTCTGGGGCTCAACGTCCTCGTCGACCCGACGTCGACGACACTGGACCACTAATTCAGTGTTGCGGCACGTGCGGATCCGGCAGGTTGTCGAGGTGGTGGTAGACGACACCGTTCTGGTCGCCGACGCTGGTGATCGTGGCTGGGTCGAGGTTGATCGTGTCGCCGACGTAGACCTGTGTCACGTTCTCACGCCGCACAGCGTTGATCGCCGTGAGGTACGCCGTCCCGACGTCGAAGCGCTTGGCGATGAACTCCCAAATATCGCCGGGCGCGACGACGTACGCGACCGGCACTCCCTTGTCGTTCAGCTTCGTTGTCCCGGTGGCGTACTGGATGGGGCCACAGTCGACCGGCTGCTGGGTCTCGCTGTAGCGGTCGCTCTCCCAGAAGCCCCAGCCGACGCACCCCGCGGCGGTCGCGGCCGGCGTGGGCGTCTCCGGCGGGGCGAAGGAGGCCGCGGGCGTCGGCGTCGCAGGATGGTTGGCCGTGTGGATCAGGTCCGGGGTGTGCTCGGCCGCCGTGCATCCGGTCAGAGAGATGCCGAGCAGTATCAGACCGGCCACCGCCGAAGCCGCGAGTCGTTGCGCCATCGTCCCCCCAGCGACACAGATTGTCGCCAGCGTAGCGGCACGCGGGCCGAACCCGAAGAGATCGTCTTCGAGATTGACCTCACTGCAAGACTGGTGAGACCACGCCGTTCGTGCTCAGCTGCATCTGAGCGCTCCACTGACCGCAGTGGTCCCGCGTCACCGGCGTCTCTGCCTGGACCGAGGTGACCACGGTGGAGCCTCCGCGGATGCCCTCTATCGTGAACGCGAGGGTGTGGCGATCGTTCAGCGGTGTGCGGAAGCTCGACTCGGTGACGACGACCTCGTTGTCGCCGGTGGAGCAGACTCCGTCGAGGCAGACCCGCACCTCGGTGTCCGGGTGGGCGGAGACCCAGTTGGCCATGCAGACGGAGATCCTGGGCGGCGTGACGTCCGCGGCGCAGTTGCCAGCGGTCGGCGTGCATCCGCTTAGAGAGATGCTGAGCAGCACGGCGGCGTCGACCGCCGCCCGTGCCTTCCCCCGTCGTCCGTACACAGGGCGATCGTATCGGCCTGCTCGCCGCGGGCGCCGCTGTCTCGGTCAGACCTCGGCGCTGACCTGCCCTCGAGACGCCGGTTCGTCGGTGAAGAGCACCAGCGGGTCCAGACCGAGCACTCGCGCGAGCGCGCCGATGTCGTTGACGGTGAAGGGCCGCTCGCCGCGCATGCGGATGTAGAAGTAGTTCGAGCTCAGCCGTGCAGCCTCGTAGACGCTCTTGTCCGTGCAGCCCGAGCGGTTGATCGCCTCGCGGAGCCGCTCCACGATCCGAAGGCCGTATTCGTCTGCCGGTGCGCCGGCCTTCCTCGTCATGCCCTCCAGCCTACGGATGGCCGCCGTCCAAGCAGGATGACCAATCACCCGCGTCGGCCAGGTTCGCCGAAGACTATGCGTCGTGCCTCCGCAGCGATGGCCGATGGATCCGTCACCGTGTGGGGGAACAACCCGCGCCGCTCGAACGGCATGAATGGGAGCTTCGCTCCGAACGCCGTGACGATGAGGGATGGGAGCCAGGTGCCGTAGCCGTTGTCGGCGAGATCGGTGCCGATGTCCTCGATGTCTGAGATCAGAGCGACCGTCTTCTCACCCCGTGCCAGTCGGAGCTGCCCGGGGTCCGCGTGGAGGGTTCCCCAGAAGCCGTTGATGCCGAGGAGCAGGCTTGGTCTGCCGTACTGCCTCCTCAAAGTCATGGCCGTACTTGATACGACGGTCACTCGCCAACCTGTACCGGTCGAGGTCATGAGCTCAACCTATCGGGCGCGACCGTAGCGGGCCGCTGCGCGTAGTGGTCGTCGGCGGACGGAGCCGCTGAGCCGATCCCCAGGCCTGCGCCGCGATGCCGCGTGTATCGCTTCGCTCCCAACACGAGGCATCGCTCGATGACGTGCAGCCGCTCGCCGGCTACGGCCCGCTCGTGTCCGGCGGAGTGGGGACGATGATGCGCCCGTCGTCCGCGCCGCCCACCTGAATCTGACCGTCCGTTCCGATCAGGACCTGGCGGCTCCATTGGTCGGGCATCGGACACGGGCCGCCCTTCTGTCCCGGTATCAGCTTGAGAGCCATCGATACGGTCTCGGTCGTCGTACCCGCCGGGCCGCTCAACGTGACCACGAGGTCGTGCTTCTTCGAGGGATCCGCCTTGCTCGGTGCCACGACTTCGAACGAGGGGCTGGTTCCGTCTTCGCGGTCGCACGCGCCGGCGTAGCAGGCGTGAACCGTGCCCCCGGGATGCAAACGAAGCCAGATCGAGGCGTCGATGGCGACATGAGGCGGGCGGATATCGGGCATGGCGCACACCGCGATCGAGGGAGCGCAGCCGGCAAGGAGCGCGACAGCCAGTACGCCGATAGTCGTGGCTACCCAGCGTCGGAACCGCGTCACGTGGTCAATCCGAGAATCGCGCCCGCACGAGGGATGCCTGGTCGTCGTCGAGTTCCCACCGCGCGCCGTGCTCGTGCTCCGGGTACTCCTCGCGCAGGAACGCACGGATGGCCTTCGCGGAGACGTCCAGCTCCGCGGCGAGCTCGTTCGGCTTCGTGGTCATGACGCTCAGAGTACCGACGAGTCGTCTGCTTCTACGTGCGCCTGTGCCGCCAGGAGCCGGCCCACGTATGCCATCACGATGGCCGCACCGATGAGTGCGACACCGAGCGGCGTCATGACCTGCCCGATGACCCGGACGACCAGGTCGAGCAGCGCGAGGAGCGACTGGTCGACACTGGTTGCGGCGCTCGGCTGTTGTACGGCGGTGTAAGCGAGCTGCGGCAGCAGCAGAGTGAACAGCACGCCTGCCACGGTGAGCACGATGCCCCACCACAGCACTACCTTCGGTCGCAGCTTCGACTCATTCACGAACGTCCCCTTCGTCGCGGTTGGTGATGATGCTAGCGGGCCAGCGTCATCCACGGCTTGGCGCGAGCGGCGCGATGACTACGCACCCCACACCGGTCGTGCCTGCGAGGCCAACTCTCTGAGTGGCGCGCTGTCGAGCACGACGTGCGACTCCGGGATGCCGAACGCCGGCCATTGAACCACGATCTCGATCGGTCCCTCCGGTGGCAGGGGCCAGAGCCACAGGCCGTCGTCGAAGAGGTAGTTGTCTTCGCTGCCACGACCGCCTCCACCGGACGGGTTCAGGCTGTGCTTCTCGGGCGTCACACCGTACATGCCCGGAGCGTGGTCGGAGATCAAGTGCTGTCCGTCGCCGAGCACGACGCCGTAGCGCAGCCGGTCCGGGTCGAAGCGCACGAAGTGGCCGTGCATATCCGACTGCAGTTCTGCCCACTCGCGACGAGTCGCGCTTCCCCGGCGGACTCGTCGCTCGATCACGAACTCAACGCCGTTGCTGTACACGCGGGCCATCGTAAGAATGAGCGCCACCGTGTCGTGGATGGCGATCGTCTCGCGGATCGGGAAGATCGCCGGGAGCTCGTCGTCCGATGGTTTCCACCAAGGCGCCGGAACATGCTCGTCGTTGTCGGTCTCGTCCTCGGGCGGGTCTGGTGGGAAGAAGCTCACGATGGTCACCCGACCACACCGGCGGCACGGCTCGCAAGACCCGGCGCTGTTCAGCCCTCGACGATCACGTTCTCCGAGATCCGCGACCACCCGGGCTTCACGATGTCGTCGGTGACACCGTGACGGTAGAACTCGGCGTTGACGTCACCGGCATCCCATTGGAGGCCGAAGTACTCGGCGGCACTGCACGACGACGCCCACTGCACCGGTTCGACCGGCTTGACGACGACGAGGCAGAGCCCGGTCGCCAGGTCTCCAGTCTGCTTGGCCAGGTAGAACTCGACACCGCCATGCGATGCGATGTGCCGCGTGGTGTCCGGATCGAAGCCACTGAAGCCTTGGAGGCCGGCTGGCAGACCATCGGCGGGCTCTGCTGTCCGCTCGAGAACCGGGACGGTGCTCGGCGTGCAACCGCTGAGCGCCATCACGGCCGTCGTTGCCGCGGCCGCGGCAACTAGGAGCGCCCGCACGCGGCGGGACCGTATCTGTTCTCTCATGTCTTCCCCCTGCGACCGAAGCGTAGCGGGCGCTGTCAGCGGCAGTGCAGAAGTGCTTCACTGCGCCCTCGGCCCCTCTAGGTAGTGACGAGCCAAATCTGTCCGACTGCGCGGCTCGGCCCATCTAAGAGGTGAGAGGGCAATCGCATCCGGCGGATGCCCCACCGCGACCCCGTGGAGGTACCGCATGGTCATGATCCCGAACCGCTACCGGCTGCCGCTGAGCGCCTCGCTCGAGGAGCTCGAGCGCGACGGCTTCGAGAGGCTCATCGACGTCGTAAACACAGCACCCGAGGAGGAGCGGGTGCCGCGGCCGACGACTGAGGCAGAGGCCGCGGCCTGACCACACAACGGTCGCGCGGCGGTCCCGTCTCGCCCACGGAGGGGCGCGACGACAGGCTGAGCACCGCCGATTCGGCAAGTGTGACCGGCGATGGGCCAACGAGTGACCACGACAAGGCCACAGCACGGTCGCAGCGCGCTGAACGCGCTCGAAATCCTCGGACGGAGCCTCGGATCGGCAATAGTGACCATCTTGCGGTCAGCAAGAGGCCGCCAACTGGTCACAAGGGGGCAGCGAGTGGACGCGATGCGTCCGCAAAACGGGCACAGAGTGGGCAGAGATTCCCGGTGCTGAACGCACCGGATGGCGCTCCCAAGAGGCTGCGATGGGCGGGAGCGTGGAGCGATGGTCAGCGACCTGGACCTCAATACGAACCAGATCCCAGGCTGCCCCAGCGGGCTCCGTCGGGGGCGCTACGTTCGTGCCTCACTGCGCCCTCCTCCTCCGCCCCAGCTGCGTCACCTGGATCTGGTTCGTTTCGCAACTGCACTTCGGTCCTTCAGGCAACTGCTCGCCAGACTGACGGGCCGCTCCCCGCCCCTTCGATGAGATCTCCTTCGGGACGTTGGGTCTCTTCTGCAGCGTCCGGCGGAGTGGTGCACTGTAGGGCTGGCTGCAGCTGTGCTGCATCGTGCACGCGACAGCAGCCGGCGGAGCCGATGGGTCACAAACCGTCCTCGGGGGCTTCGCCCCGTCGGCATGATCCGCGTGACCATCTGGCCGTCGCCTCCGGCGCCGGAGCCCGATCGTGTGAGGGTCGAAGACTTGACCCCCGAAACAGAACTCGCGCTGAGGGTGCAAGGGCTAACGAGTTCTGCTTTCGTTGCCCAAGTCGTCGCCACGATGGTGGGCCCCGTGAAGCCGACAGCGCCACCGGGGCGGAGCTGGGACGAGGGCTGTGTCGATGTCGCTGCGGATCTCGTGACGGCCCAGCTGCGAGGAGGCGCAGAGGGTGAATGCGCTACGCGCGCGCCTCGGGTCTGCGACGCCCGTTGTGGCGTCTCTCGAGACGTCTCTCGTGACGGTCCTGGCCACTCCACAGTCGTGGCCGATGAGGTGAAAGAAGAGCCTCCCAGTCGCCGCTGAAGCGGCTGCCGCGATACCCGCCGGCTGCTCCGTTGTCACACCCGTCGGAACGGTGTCAGAGCGCTACACCCAGAGGTCGCAGCTACGCCGCGACCTGCGCTGTTTCGAGGTAGAGGCGCCCGTGTGCCCACGGCCGCGTCGGGGTCGTAACGGGTCTGACTCGCTCGCTCCTCAGGCCCTGTCGTCGCTTCGCTCCAGGTCTGTTAACACGGTGCCACTTCGTTCCAAACCGTGTTAACAGCCCTCCCCCGACTTTCCAACGAAAATGGATGCCACTGTCAACACTCAACCCGCTGACGCGGATCTGAGTCAGAGTGTTGACAGCGATCTTGAGTCAATCCATTTCCGCTGATGAAACAGCAAAAGCTGACTCGATCGCTCGCTGAAGCTCCCGATGCGAGGGAGAAAGGAAAAGGGCATAAGGGGAGGTGGCACCTCGCTGCGTTTCAACGTCGCTTCGCTCGGTCGAAACTTGCTCGGTGGTCGGCATAGCCGACACCTCTTCGGTCAGCCCTTTCGACTCTCGCTGCGCTCGGTCGACGGGCTTCCTCACCCTCGTCGCTGGCGCTCCTCAGGCCCTTACTGCGTCGCTTCGCTCCTTGCCCTCCAACGCCACGTCGGTGGCGTTCTCGGATGCCTTCTGTCGAGGCCTTGCCAATATCAAGGTTTGGATAGGGGAGATGTCTTTTGAGAGGAGGGCAGCGTCGCAGAAGTCCGGGTGGACGACGGTCAGGTAGAAGCCCACATGGTTTGACGCGGCATTGAGACTCATCCGACGTGCTTCCGCCTCGAGCGCGACTCAGCGAATCATTAGGGAAATCATTCCCAAAAGGATTGTTGCGTCGGGCGTTAGGTCTGTCTTTCTCCACCTCGTTTGCTGCGAGCAACTGGCCCGATGGGCGCTTCCGCTCAACTGGGGTCTCGTCATTGACCTACGGCTAGCACAGCCATCCTGCTGCATCTCCGCCACCCCGTCCGCGCCAGCTCCGGATCCGCGGCGATCATCAGCGCAGCCGTCTGCAGCCTCACCTACATGATCATCTGATGGGGAGAAGGCCCGGGATTGAAGTACCGGTGCAGCTGTCGCCGACCGAAATGCAGCTCGTCCGCCAGCTGCTCGACGCCGAAGGTGGGATCCGAGATCCGGCTCACGATGATCCGATGGGCGCGGTGTCGAACCTGGGTGCGATCCACGGATGACTCCTTCGTCCAGATCCAGCTGTGACGCATGAGGCGGTTGTTTCATCCAGCGAAGGGTGAGACACTGCGCGCATGAGCGGACGGTGCGAGCAGTGTCGGAAGCGGCTGACGGGGGAAGGCAATCGGACGGCTACGCGAGTGTTATGCGATGACTGCTACACGCAGTTCGCGGGGCTGGCGGCGGGCTACATGGCCGGCGGGGCCGTGGAGAACGCGATCAGCACATCGGGCTGGTATGAGCGCGTGAAGAAGGCGATCAACCGCAAGGACTGAACCGAAGAGGGGCCCGCCTCCCGGCAAGCCCCTCTCGGATCATCAGCAGTTGACGAGCAACGACGAGCTGGGGGAGACCTCAGCCGCGCTGACGCTTGCGGATCGCGGAGATGCTTCGCTCGCTCATCCCGAATGTCGCGTTCGGACCCGAGCTGTCGCGCCGGTAGGGGTAGCCCTCCAGGATCGCCGCGGCGATGAATTCACCGTTGGCGACGTAGCCCAGATCTTGCTCGGCCAGATGCTTGAGGCCGTAGCTCCCCGCCCACTGGTTGATCGTCTTCCTCGAGTCGAGGTTGTCGACAATCCAGGTGCGGATCTCCTGGACGCGGCCTCCGGCGCGGAGTTCGCGACGCCACTCGACCATGTTCTTCATGCGCTCCTCGCGAGTACGAGCGAAGTCTCCTGGACCGAAGCCGAACATGTTCAGGCTCGGCTCCCGGTCCATCAGGACGACGAGCTCACGCTCACTCTCCGGGGCAGCGAGAAGATCGTCCCACGATCGGAAGCCGGCGTTGACGGCGACCTGATGCTGCATCTTCTGCAGCCCGAGCGTCGCGGCGCCGTCGAGGCGGCTCTGTCGGAGCTGCGCCTTGGCGAGGTCCTTGAAGTAGCGGACAGTATCCACGTTGAATCACTTTCCAGGCTCGATTACCGTGCTCGCAATACGGTCGAGCCGGTAATGAATCAACGGTTCGTCCAGGTACTTCTTGGAATGGCGAGGCCTTCACGCGAGCGGCGGGCGCATCCAGGCGCCTACCTCAAGTCTAGCGCGAGGAGGATTCAGCGCCGCGTGGGTCGAGGACCCCAATTTGGTCAGGCTTTGGTCTCGACCCAGATCGCGAGGTCGTCGGGGAGCTGGTACCCGAGCTCAGCGGACTTCTTCTCGATCCACCACTTGTGTCCTTCCTCGGTGACCCAGCGGAAGCCGCCCGCGTCGCGCTTCATGGCGTACTTCTCCCACTGGACCAACGAGCGGAGGTCGGAGTACCGGACGCTGTGCGCGAGGTCGCGGAGTTCGCTCCCGGCCAGACCGCGGTTCTGGCGTCGATTCACTGCGTAGAGCGTGGAGAAGAGGACCAGGAGCGCCATGTCCATCTGTCGTCGGCTGCCCTTGACGTCTGCCTTCTCGGGGAGGGCGTTGTGGAGGGGGTCGTACGTCGTGAGTGCGGAGTCCGTGCGGACAGGCTGGATCACCGGCTCGACGCTGCCGTCCAGTTCGGCTTCGAGCTCGTCGGCCAGAGAGCGGGCCGTTGCAATGAGCTGGCGGATCTTCGTGGCGTCCATATCCAGTACCTCCTGCAGGGAATGTACCGCAGAGAGATTCAAAAGAGAACACTTGAACCTAAAAGAACCGGTTTGAATCTTCGATCAGGGGCACGATGGCTCCGTGGTGGGGGAGTGACGGCGGCGACCTCTACGGTTGACGGCATGGCCAATCTGACACCCGAGCAACGCGCGGCCCAGCGGAAACTCGTCGGCGTGCTCAACGCCAAGTACGCCATGTGGTTCGAGCCGAACGGCGAGTTCTGCATCTGGCGCGATGGCGTCGCTGACGGGATCCCGGAGCTCAGCGAGGCGTACGACGCGCTGGAGATCCCGTACTCCGTGCGGGCCGAGGAGATCGTGGTCCGGAGGCGGAAGACGGCGGGCTTCACGATCACCGTCGCATGGGACGACCTGTCGGCTCTGACCCGATGGGTGCCGTCGTTCCAGAAGTCGATCGACAGTGTGCGCACCGAGGTGGAGAAGGCTCGGACGACAGATACCGCGCAATGAGGTGCTTGATCCCATGACGAGCGCCTGGGCGGAATGGGAGCAGCGGCTGACGCACATCTCAGCGGCGGTCGAGCTCTGGGGCGAGAGGACGAAGACGGCACCAGTGATCCCTCCCAGCAGCGCGCTGAGTGGCGACGACCGCCCGGGTCTGTCCGTCTCGAACATCGCCTGGTACCCGCTCGTCATCGCCGTCGAGCACCTCGACTTCGCCCTCTCGACGATGAGGGCGACACAGACGATGTACCCGACCAGCTACATGACGACGCTGCGGACAGCGCTGCTGACGGCATCACAGGCGGCGTGGGTGCTGGCACCGCCTCAGCGCTCCGAACGGCGAGGGCGCGCGATGCGGCTGCGGATGCAGGACCTCGACGACCAGCTCAAGCTCGTGAACAGCGCCTCCGAGCTCACTGACGACCAGGAGCGCGCGCAGGCCCGCGACGTGGAAGAGCTGAAGAAGCAGCTCGAGGAGTGCCGCGAGGCGGCCACTGCGCTCGGTCTGCCGAAGAGCAGCACCGCGAAGCTGAACAACACCGACGTCATCACCGAAGCGGCCAAGCAGCTGCACGAGGACCCAGTGGCGGCCTCCGGCGTACAGCTCCTCTGGCGGACGGGCTCCGCAGCAGCACACGGCCAGCGGGCATACGCACTCATGCGGATGAACAGCAACGTGGTGCAAGGTGAAGGTCCGCGGAAGGTGATGCAGCTGCGCGGCGACCTCGTCCATGACGTGGGTCCCGCGGCGGCCGCTGCGACTCTCGCGGCGAACGAGGCCTTCCGACTGTTCGATCTCCGATGCGGCCACGCACCGGAGCCGGCGGGGCAGCTGCAGCGGATCATCGATCTGCTGCCTGGAACGGCGCCAAGGGAAGTCCCCCTGGAGATGCCGGCCAGGTCACGTCGGGTTGAGACGTCCTCGCTATGGATTTCGTATCCGCGCCGGCCTGGCATCCCCGGGTGGGCAATACGGTAGCGCTCGTGGGGCGATGTCCTCAAGATGGAGGACACGAAGCCGTCAACAGTTGACGGTGGAGCGGGAACCCGAGCAGCATGTCGGCATGGGGGACGACGACGAGTTCGACGACGAACCGATCCTCGGAAACGACGAGTACGCAGACATCGAGAAGGCGTTGTTCGCGGCCATTCGGGAGGCTCACAAGCTCGATGCCGAGATCGACGACGAGTATCGACGGCTCGCGAACGGCGAGTACGACGAAACTGGTCCGAGAGAGGACCCTGCCTGACCATGGCGAGCCGGAAACGCGAATGTCCTGTGTGCCATCTGCAGCAGGTGTGGCTCGTCGGCGAGCAGACGTTCGTGGCGCACTTCTTCCAGGGTGACCGGCGCTGGTGCCCTGGGGGAAGCCGCCGACCAAGGAGCAGAAGGCGGCGCGGAAGGCCGGGAAGAAAGGACACTCCATCCGCGGTGTCAGTGGGGGACTGCCGGGCCTCGGCCGCTGAGAGCGGTCGTCACGAGGCGGTGACGGCCTCCGGCGACCAGAGCAACCAGCGCCGGTCGTTCCAGATGTTCGTGTACGAGATCCCCGGCTTGCCGTCGACGATCTCGTCGAGCGAGCACGAGGTCATGCCGGCTCCCTTGTAGGTCTTGACCCACGTCTCGGCTGCATCCTGGGCCGCCTGGCGCGCGACCTCGTCTCCAGCCTCGACAGCCGCCTGGTAGGCGGTCCAGATCGGACCGGCCGCGCGGTCTGCGAACTCCTGGCGGCGTACCTCGGTGATCATCGCCGGAAGGCACTGGCAGTCGTCTTCGGTTTCGTGGTGGTGGCCGATGCAGCGGTCGTCGCTGCAGCCGCATTCGTCACCGTGCCAGACGCCGTCGTTGAAGTGGATCTTGGCCCACTGCTTGGGCGTGAAGCCCGCGAAGTCCAGCGTCTCGCGCGCTTCTGCGTTGAGCTTGGGCATGGGGATCTCCGATCGGGTGCTGCTGCCATCGTAAACGGCCGAGGTACTCTCTGCTCTGAGAGGCCGGGTTCGCATCGGTTGCGAGGAGCCCCGGTGGTCGCGGAGGGGTCAATGCCGGTGCTTGCTCACGCTGTCGCGCACGAGACGACGCCGTTCTGGATACAACTGATCGCCCCGACCGTCGCCCTGGCAATCGCCGTCTGGGGCTTTGTCTGGGACGTCCTCAAGCGGCGACAGGACCGTCTCCACCAGGTCGAGGTTGAGGATGCCCGGGCGTTGACGCGCGCACGGCGTGTTCGATATTCAAAGGTCAGCAACACGTCGACCGGCGGCACCGCTCGAATGGGCATCACGACGACCAACTTCACTGTGATGAACACCGACACTCGTCCGATCTACGACGTCACCGTCGGCCCCGTGTGGCTCCGCGACGCCCCAGAGGGCACGTACTGGCAGGGAGACCCTCCGACGAACGGCTCCCGCCAGGTGATCGCTGGCGGCAAAGACGAGGACTTCCCAGGGACGTGGATGGGCCATAACTCGGTCGACGGTGTCCCGCAGGCGGGGGCCGACGCCAACGTGAGTCCGATGATCTCGTGGACCGACGCCGATGGCCGAGCTTTCAGGCGCGCTCAAGGCGGCACGGTTTCGGAGGTCAAATAAGGGAGCGCGGCACCGCCGGCGTCGCCGTGTCGCGCTCGCTTAGACGGGCGCCGCCCCGTTGGCACGTGCGTGCTTGTTCCATTCGGTGAGTCGGCGTTCCAGCGTCTGCCGCAGAGCGCGCGACGCGTTCACCCCTGCCGTCTGGGTGACCCCGTGGATCGTGATCGCGATCGCGTGCCCGTCGTGCGCCGCCAGCTGATCGCCGAGAGCTCTCGCCGTCGTGCTGTGCAGGAAGTGCTGGTAGTCCGCGAGGGACACGCAAATGCACTCGAGCTGGTCGTCACCGGTGATCGAGACGCCGATGCCGGCGAGCTTCACGCGATCACCAGCGTGGGCGTCGCGTGGCTCACGCTCGACCTGGAGGTCCGGCCAGTTGCTTTCGTCGTCCGGCTCGCGCGTCTCGCGGATCTCGTTCGGCTTCATGGATGAAATCTATCGGGGGAAGGGAGATCAGCGCAGATCCGCACTGACCCGTCCACGTTCAAAATGCGGAACCGGACATACGGTGGACTATCGGCGCTCCTTCCCGGCCGATTTTGGGGGTGATTTTGATGCCGATTCGAAACGAACTTATATGGCCGTTTCGAGGTTTGTCGGAGTAATGTCAACGACATGGCAACGACAACGACTCAGAAGGCGGGGATGCGTGCGTACGACGACGCGATCCGGTCGACTTTCCCCGAGCTGGTCACCAAGCTCCGGGACATCGTCGGCGTGCGCCTCGTCGCCTACATCGGAAACGTCAAGTCCACCAAGCCTGTGGCAGAGTGGGCCGCTGGCACCAGAGCGCCGGGAGCAACCGATCGCGACCGCTTGTTCGTCGCCTACCAAATCGCCGCGCTTCTGCGTGAGCGCAACGAGGCGGTGACCGTCCAGTCGTGGTTCAAGGGGATGAACCCGGCACTCAACGACGTCTCACCTGCCCGGGTTCTGCAGACTGGCAGCCCGGACGAGGTCGGCCCCGAGGTGATGGCGGCCGCGAAGGCGTTCGCGTTCATCGGATGAGCGGCCTCGAGATCACCGAGGTCTCGGAGCCGGTCTGGCGCGTAGGCTACCGGCCTGACCCGTGGGCCTGGGCCGATTGGCGCTACTCGAATGACGAGGGCCGCTTCAACGGGCGTTGGGACGATCAGTCCGCAGAGTTCCGGACCATCTACACCGGCGAGACCCTTCTCGCATGCCTGCTGGAGGTGCTCGCGCAGTTCAGGCCCGATCCGGAGACGGACGCCGAGCTCGATGAGATCGAGGACCCCGACGGCGACGTCGAGCTGTTCCCGGACGCCCCCTCTGGAACCGTCGGCTACGGGTGGCTCGACGAGCGCTTCGCGGGCAGAGCGGATCAGATGGGCTGGTACTGCTACATCACCCATAGCGAGAGCCTTGCGGCCGTCCAGGCCGGCTTCCCGTTCGCCCGTTTCAAGCTGACCCCGGTGCAGCTCGATACGTCGATTCTCAAGGACGCCCGCCAGCGTGACCTGACCAGGTCGATCGCGAGGTGGATCTTCGAGCAGCGGGACGAGAACCAGAACGACCTGGTCGACGGCATCCAGTTCACTTCCCGCTTCGGTGACGAGTACCGGATGTGGGCCGTCTTCGAGCATGCAGCGGACGGCGAGACCAGCGAACGTCTGGGCAATGCGGAGACGTTCGAGCTGCGCCACGAGACGCCGGAGATCGCTGAGGCGTTCCGGCTGCATCGACTGCGCTGGCCGGACTGACGTGGTGAAGGAGTTCTCGGCCTGGTGGCCGGCGATCAGCCTCGTGCTCAGCGCCATCCTCGGCGCTCTGGGCGGCGTCCTTGTCGCTGGGCAGATAGCGTGGCGCTCGACTCGCGCGAGTGACCGCTACAAGGCCGGAACCGAGATCCGAGGGGTGCTGTCCGAGTATCGGCGCACGATCGAGTACACCCAGGAACAGCTGCCGAACCGGAACAGCTACCCCGCGGACTACGTCGACCTGCCGGGTCAGTACAAGCTGGTTCGCGAGGCCCTGGAACCGGCGGTTGGACTGTCCAAGCGCACGCGGCGGAAGCTGGAAGGCGGCCTGGTGCAGCTCGTCGGTCCCGTGACCTTCCACGGTGCGCAGCGCACGGTCGGTGTCCGTCCCGGCTCCGTCGACCAGGAATGGGAAGCACGGCGCATGCCGCTCGAGCAGATCAACGCGATCCACCATCCTGAGATTGGCGACCAGTCCGCACTGCTGCGGCGGCTGGTCACCAATCACGGTGACCATGATGCAAGAGTGCAGGCGGTCGCTTTGCTGCGACGCCTCGAACAGCTCGTCCGTCGAGACTGAATTGTTTCGGATCAGGCCCAGCAATCGAGCGGCCAGTGCTCAGGTTCGCTCTGTCCTGGCCGTCGGTACCTGGCGATATGGTTCACAGAAATGTTGCTCGTCCGGCACCATTCCAAGGAGTACGGGCGACTGAAGGTGGGGAAATGACAGAGGAGCAAGAAGCCGGACAACTCATCGCGAAGCTTCGGCAAGAGATCGCCGAGGTGCGCAGGAAGAGGATGTCGGCGCAGAAGACCATCGCCACGACCCCGGTGCTGCAAGTGGCACTAGAGCGGGCGTCGCGGGATCGCTCGAGCGGCGCCACCGCCGAGACCGATCAGCTTCGTGACACGATCCAGACTCTGTCGAGCGACATCGTTCATGAGATCCGCGAGATCGATAAGATCCGTGTTCTCTTCGCGAATGCGGACAGCGTGTACCCCGAACTCCCTCAACGGCCGCGCCTCGTCGCCGAGTTCAATGTAGAGGCCGACTGGCGTCGGTCTCTCATCACGGACGAGCGCCTGGCTGAGCTTCGTATTGTTCTCCCCGAGGCCGAGGTGATTTCCTGATGGCCCGCGGCAAGCACAAGGTGGGAGCAGAGGGCCGGCGAACCAGCCACCTCAACGCGACCCTGGAGCAGCTGCGAACCGAGCTTTCGATGGAGCAAGAGGCTCTGGCGGAAGCCGAGCGTGCACTCGCGATCGTCGATCAGCTGCGCGGCGATATGGCTGCGCAGTCAGCTGCGATCGCAGACGAGATCTCTCCGTACGCCGGCGGCCTGCGGCGAGAGGTGAGCTTCCTGCGCTCCGTCTTCGCGGACGCGAGTGGGTTCCATTCGCGCATCCTCGATGCGTGGGACCACTATGCGGGCGCAGCCATTGATGCCTCTCCAGGGTCCACCGGAGTCGAGAGGATCGAAGCTCTCAACCAGTTCCTCGGGTTGCAAGGGTGGTTGAGCACCATCGACATCGCCGACGGCAAGGGGTGGAGTACGGAGCAGGTCACGCGCCTTCAACGCGCCCGGGGCGAGCGCCGCAACGTCTCCTCTGACACTGCACGACCTGGCGCCGCTTTCAATCTCGACCTCCTGCTCGACCTCCGGCTCGGCCGGCCGAGCTTCCGGCAGAATCTTCTCGACCAGGGCGTCGTCTTCGTCGACGAGGACGGGGCGCACCACGTCACAGACACCGACCGCCTGTCCCCCGAGCAGCGATCACTGCTCGACGCAGCGAACCATACGGCAGCCCGGATCTGGGCGTCGAGGGCAACCGATTTGGACCCGAACGCGATTCACGCGTGGGGAGCAGGTTCGATCCTGGTCCCCGACGGTGAGCACGGCGCGTCGCTTTCTGCTCTCGGGGCCACCAAGGGCGCCATCACGGTGGAGGCTCGCGAGATCAGGCAGGACGCGATCGACCCGCCCCTAGCAAGCACCCCGGCTGCACGACGCCGATCCATCGCCACACAGTCCGCCGACTCCGTCTTCGAGGCGTGGCGCAGCATCTTCATCACACGAAGGCGCGTCGCGGAGAACCTCGGTCTTCCGACCCACCCGTTCGCTCCCGTACCGACCCATCCCTTTCCGAGTCAGGGTCTTGCCTCCCAGAACACCTACGCCGCTGCCGCGTTCTCTCGCTGGCTGGCCGACAGCAACGGGAGCGCATACGCCGAGACCGCCGTCGGCTTGACCGCAGCTGCCACCTACTGGCTCCCCGCAGGCCAGACAGCCTCATTCGCGGAATCGGAGCCCCTGGACGACGCAGACCGCGCCGAGCTGGTCCTCCCGTTTCCCCAGGTGTTCCTCGCATTCGCCGAACCCCTCGTGCTCGACCCGATCGAGACGATCGAGTTGGACGACGCCAAGAACTGGCGCCTGCTGTCGGAGGTTACGCACGACACGTCGAGGAGCAACAAGGATCTGACGAGCGTGATGTACGCCCACCTGCGGTTCTCACACGACGATCGGTGGATCGCACCTCCTCTTGGAGATGCGATCGCTCAGCTCGGCGCACAGGTCGAGGGATTGCTTCTGCTGGCCGATTCCTTCGGCCGGCCTGAGGACCTCTTCGCGTGGTGCATTTCGATCCCGGCGCTCTACGGCTCCACCCTGGGCCGCTTCGTTGTGCCCGCCTCGCGTTCGACCACCGCATATCGTGATGTCGTCGACAACCTCACCGCCGTCGTCGCCTGGGCCCAATGGCATGAGCCCGACGACGAGACAGCTGCACCCTTCGGGATTACGCCCGCGGACCTCGAGGCCCTGGTGACGTCGAAAGACTTCCGGCGCAACGGCAGGCGCTCTGGCGCCGGCGTCCGCGTCGTCGACGTCGGGGCAACACACCGGTCAGTCAGCGCAAGCACCGTGCCGGGTGATGGAGCGTCGGACTTCCACGTCTCGCCCCACATCCGTCGCGGCCATTGGCGTCGCCAGAGGTACGGCGCCGGACGGGAGCAGATCAAACGCATCCGCATCGCCCCCCGTGCTGGTCAACGCGCATCGTGGAGACATCACGCCCCGGGTCTACCGACTGCGGGCTCGCACCGGGCGTGCAACCGTGGACCGGGATGAGTAACTCCCGGTCCACGGTTGGCCCATGCGATTTCAGTGCGCGTGGAGGTACGGCGCGATCAGGCTGAGGATCGCGACGACGAGCACGGGCACGTCGGTCCTCAACCAGAAGCGCCGCGGCCGCGGGTTGGACAAGTCGGTCACTGCGGTCTCCCTTCTGTGTGGCGTTGCAGGCGTATCCACACTGGGAGCTCCGTCGTATGCTGGTTCTCGTCACGAAGACCAGGACGGCGGGCATCCCGCGGTCCGAACTTGAAGCCGGGACCTGTGAGCGCAGGCCCGGCTTCGTTGTTCGATCCGCCGGCATCACGTGGCTTACGTGCCTCCACTTCATACAATCGGCAGAACGGAGCGCGCGTCTCGCTAAACGTAACGGCGGCTCTGAATCTGTGAAGTGGCACACCGTAAGCTTAACGTTGCCTGGGAGCACTGCAAGAAGTTCGGGAAGCCGCGCGGGGGCATGGCCTTTTCGCTGATCAGGCGCTGGATCGACAGGCCCTGAGCCTCGACACGCCGGCAAACGAGGGCCATTGCGTTCACCAGTTCGGGTGATTTCCGGGGTGATCCCGATCAGGTAAGCAGGATGCATGCCCCTCGTAGCGATCGTCGACAGCCAGCGTCTGGAAGCGCCGTCGATGGACGATGCGTCCTGGGAGCAGCTGCGCGCCACCTACAAGCAGACGGGTCTGGAGCTCGTGTGCGGCCAGTCCGGCTATCCGCGCACCAGCAAGCTCGGCCTGAGGCACTTCGTCCACCACACAGCAGGGTGCGGGCTGCATGCGGACTCTGGCCCGGAGACCCAGGAGCACCTCGCGAGCAAGGCGGCGCTGGCGGCGGCGGCACGGGCTGCCGGGTGGACGGCCACGATCGAGTACGTCGGCCCGGAACGCGAGTGGATTGCCGACGTGATGATCGAGCGAGGCGGCACCCGCGTCGCCCTGGAGGCGCAGTGGTCGCCTCAGACGCCCGAGGAGTTCGTGCGGCGCACGCAGCGCTACGCGGGCGCCGGGATGCGGACGATCTGGTTCGTCGGCCCGAAGAACCACGCGCACGCGGGCGAGGACCGCTACAAGCTCGACGGAAGGGCGGACGGGCTGGTGATCGAGCTGCCCGGTCGTGTCTTCGAGCAGGCGACCGAGTGGCAGCTGACGGAAGGGGCGACGGCGCTCTTCATGGGCCGCTTCCGGAAGCGCGTCGAGGTGCGCTCGGCCGGCGCCCTGATCCTCGCGAAGATGGGCCGCTGCTACGCGTGCAATCAGTGGATCACCCACTGGTGGCTCCACGGGGTCGTGGTGGACACCAGGTGCGGCAAGCCCGGGCGAGCGGAGATGTTCACCGACCCCCTGCCGTTGCGGAAGCAGGCCCTCGAGCCAGCGCTCAACGCGGATCTCCTACGTGAGCTCGCCGCCCACTTCGCACCGCCGACGACGCACAGGACCGTGAAGACCCAGGAGGGAGGCGAGTACATCGGCCAGGTCTGCCCACGGTGCGGCCGGGTCCAGGGCGACTTCCATCTGAGCACGACCAAGCGTCGAGCACAGATCTACGTTGTCCCCGTTTCGCCCGGCGTAGATCTGGACCGATCGCTGACGGCTGTCCATCACCAGTGCGATGACATCGGGCGCGGCCGGTGTACGCCACAGCCTCCGACGAGGGCGACGTTTCCCGGCCCAGCGGAGACTGGGCTGGTGCAATTCGACGCGTTCTACGACGACGACTTCCAACCGCTCCCCGAGCGCCGCCATTAGGGTCGAGGCAAGGGAGTGCCCGGGAAACGAACCGTGTCATGGGCGGGCCACAGCGCCCGTATCTAGTCGACGAAGGCGCGCGCTTCGTGGGCGTAGTCAGCCTCCGCGGTGATCTCGGTCACCACAGTGGGTTAAGAGTGGACACGGTTGTGCGTGGCATTGGGCTACCGCAGACCTCCGACTCACCGATGGTGGCCGGGGACCCAGCCCGGGATGTTACGCGGATCGTTCCTGTGGCTGGAACGGTCACCGATCTGGCCGTTGAGGTCGTACTGGCGCAGCACGCCGCGCCACTGCACCGAGCCGACGATGATGCAGCCGATTCCCACGACGGCCAGAATGATTGCCAGCCAGAGGCGCACTGGTTCGAGCGGGACGTCGGCCGGACGACGACTGAGCACGTCGATTGCGGAGGCAATGAACAGGAACGCCCCGAGGAGGATGAAGCCCCAGCTGGCAAGGAGAGCGATGCGCGCGGCGCATCCTACCGAGAAACCGTCGAACCGGACGGCTGGGCCGGCGCGAACTGTGTTCGCCACCGGCCCAGCTCGGCTCACAATCTAATGAGCGGTGTGAGCAGCTTCTTCTGATCCTCCCTTCAGCGCGGACGTCAGCAACCTCTTGCAGGACGCAGGGCAGCCGACCAGGACCGTCGGCCGCCTCGTGTGACTCGGTTGCTACGGCTCGGTGACCGTCGAAGCAGTTATGCGAGCCGAGGCGCTTATTGGCTGGCGGCGCACCAAGCCCTTGTAGTTGGTCTTCAAGGGATACGGCAGGGTCTTCTTGTTCGGGTCCGTTCCCGAATATGTGCTGTTCATCCAGTCTGTGAGGTTGTATTCGACGATCAACGGTTCCGGCTGGCTCATCATCAGCTTTGGTCGAACAGCCACGGAGCCCTTGTGTTCCCATTCCTCCGAGCCGGCGAGATGTTCCTTGAGAAACGACACTAGGGCGTTCATGCTTTCGATCTGGCCGCTCGGGTTCACCCTGCGGAACCACTCGCAATACAAGTCGTAGAGGAATCTGAACGGCAACAGGTCCCAAGGGAACTGGTTCTCGAATTCGAGCCAGAAGCTCAGAAGGCCGTTGTTCGTACCCTTGTACTCATCGAGCGCCTCGCGGCACACCGCTGGATTGGAGAACTCCGTGTGCTGCATCTCGAGAGCGCGCTTCAATGCGTAGCGGAGCACTTGGGGATCCTCCAAGTAGTCCCGCTTGATGTACTTCCGTTCCCCGTCCCCGAACCACTTGCGGAACGGGATGATCAGCAGCCTCCGGTAGAACGATTCAGAGCGGTCCTTGGTTCTCTGGCTGAACGAGTTGAGGCACTGGATGTCGATGCCCCGCCAGCTAACTGCAATGGGAGTCTTGTGCTTTCTGTTCAAGGTGATGGTGTCGCCGGTGATGAACGCCTTCCAAGCGTCGATTCGGTCAGCGAAGGTCCCCACGCCGTTCTCGTCGACAAGGTTGACGCGTGAGTGGAGGAGCGGTTCCATCTTGAACTCGTGGCCGAAGTCAGCGAACTGCACAGCAGAGCAGAGTTTCTTGCCCAGTAGGTTTCGAATGAATTGGACGAAAGTCCCCTTGCCGTTGTTACCGCGCTCGGAGACGAGCCAGAGCGCCTTATTCCAGGGCTCGTACGATCGCGCGCTGGCACTGATGACCTCCCAAAGCAATTCCGGCACGCCTGGATCATCGCTCAAGCTCAGGAGCCATCCGTCGAACGTCCACTCGACTCCGTCCGGCATCGTGAAGATAGGACTCTGGGCGTTCGGGTCGTAGTCCGTCTCGATCTTCGAAAGGAAGATCCAGTCGGCCGAGAACGGTCGCAGGGTCTGGCGTTTGTGATCGAACACGCCGTTGCCGACCGGGATCAGGTGTGCCTCTATGGTCCTCTGCACCACGGGTGAATGGATTCGGAGGCTCGAGCAGACCGATTCGAGGCCTCTTGATGTCAGGGAGGGCTTTAGCTCGCTCGCTAGTGACTTGATTCGGCGGTCGGAGGTCGAGTACGTACCCTCGTCTTCTCCGAAGTCGACGTAGATGCCGAGTAGTGTCATGTCCTCGGCCTGCCCCCTGAGAGATCGATTGAAACGATCCTGTGTCGCGCTAGAAGCACACGCGTAACGGTGCGCTCGTCGAGCGACTGGATCTTCTGGATCGGTCCGGAGCTGGAGTGCGACTCGGAGCGTCCTGCGTTTTCTAACGCGAACTCAGCATTGATGCGCTGGAGAAGAGCGTCACGGATGGTGCCCAGCGAGACCCTCGGGCTGTCGACGATCTCGCTGAGGTATCTGATCACCGCCCGTTCGGTCAGTGTTTCTGCCGAGGTAGGTGCGAAGCGAGCGGGCGAGGTGGAGGTCAGGTTCACGGTATCCTCGGTCGCCGCTGTCGTTGGGTGGGCATTAAGATTGAGGTCAGAGCCGCGAAACTCTTCAGATGCCGCCCCGTGATTGCCGGGGCGGTTTTCTGTTGCCGGCATTCGGATCACTCACCACCCAGCGCGGTGGAGAATGCCGCGAGAATCAGCTTGCGCTGCTCGGGGCGGAATGCCGGCGCCTTGGCTGCCATTCGCGATGCCCAGTCTTCCAAGGTGGCATCTGTCGGGCGCATCGGTTCGGGAGCAGTGAACGTCTCCAAGTCCTGGGGCCTGATGTGAACGCGCCCCTTGATCTTGACGGCGGGGATCTTGCCGGACTTGATGTGGCGTCGCAGGGTTGACTCTCCATAGCCGGAGCGTTCGACGGCGGTGGGGAGATCGATAAAGTCTGACAGGTCTTGCATGTGATGCTCCTTGGGAGTGAGGAGCACAACTTCTGATCGCTTCGTTATCGGGGCTCTTCTGCTCTGGGCCACTCACCAGCCAAATGTGTGGTCCGCACCCACATAGGTGGGTCCTTCGAAATCGGGGCTCTATTTACCTGGATCGCTCACCAGCCAAGTGCTGCGGTCCGCACCTTCCGCGGAAGGTCGCATGATTTGTTCGTCCCGACAACTGCCGAAGTCGAGATATAGATGTTGAGTTGTGCACACGGCGGTTGCCGCGCTCATTCACGGTATGAGCCAACTGTGACAAAAGCTGGCGATACGCGAGCGGGATCAAGCCTTCAACTTTTCACCATCCGTTAGAGACGGAAGAAAATGCGGCCTCAGGGTTGGGCGGTAGCGGCCCGGTAGCCGAAGATGACATGCGACTGCTACGGGCAATTACCGACAATTCGCGGATTCCCCGACAACGTAGCGGCGTAGCGCTGTAGCCAGGTAATTGTTGGATCTTCGAGCACACTTGCGAGGGTTGGTGTTCCCTTGCACACTTTTTGGATTACAGCGCTACAGCGCTACGGCGGCTGAACATCGTTGATATCTCGCGGCAAGGGCGTAGCCGAGACCATTCTTGGACTGCTACACACCGCTACAGCCACACAGGCTCAACACGGTCGTAGTTCGGTCCCTTCTTGCCTTGCCACCCTGTGCCAATGCGATTGACCCGAGGCACCATGACTCCGCGCACAACCCGGCGCCGAGCAGCGAGATCAAGCGTCTCCCACTTCTGACGAACAGCACCGCCCGCAAGTATCGACAACACAAGAGGGTCCACGGCCGACAACTTCTCCAGCTTTGTTTCCGCGATCCGGATCTTCGGCTCGATTCTCGCCTCCTGATCAAGCAAGAGCTCGAAGTGGAGCTTCTCGGCAGCGTCCGCACGCACCTTATCGAGGTAAGCCTGGTAGCCGTTGATCTCCTCGAGCAATGCGCGTCGCTCGGCGTCGCGATCGTCGTCGCGGTCGCCGACTGTCGCGAGGAAGTCCGGCCGCTGAACCCGCTTCAGCAATAGTTCCGTCACTACGCTATCCAGGTGCTCCTCGCGCATCGCAACGTGAAAGCCCCGCTTGCCATCCGGACCGGGCCGCCCGGGAACTCCGACGCAAACATACGTGGAGTAGCTCTGGCGCGGGAGCGGATTGCCATCCGCGTCCAGCTTGCGAGAGCCCGCATTCTGCTTGCCAACGCGCATCGGTCCACCGCACACTCCGCAAACAGCAATCCCTGCGAGCAAGTGCTTGGCCGGCCAGTCGTTAGTTCGCCGACGCTCGGGCGGTGACATCACCGACTGCAGCTTCTGCCAGCTTTCGTACGGGATTAGCGCCGGCCAGATCGCGTCGCCGACGATCTCTCCGCGGTACTCGCGCTTTCCCGCGTAGGCCGCCATGCTCAGCATTTGCTTCACTGCCGGGGGAGTCCAGCCGTACCGGGCGCGATGCTCGACGCGCGTCGGCCGGCGGGAAGGAATCCCTCGCTCATTGAAGTCTTTGGCAATGCCATAGAAGCTCTCGCCGGCGAGAACCCTCGCAGCGGCTTCCTTCACAATCGGTCCTTGCTCGGGGTGTTCTTCAACCCGGATCAATTCGCGAGTTCGAGCGTCGTATACGCGGAGATACCCGTACACGTTTTTACCGTGAGGCTTGCCCTTCTCAGCAGCGGCGCGGACATTGCGGCGAATACGCTCCGATGTCTTGTCGGACTCGTATTCGGCATCAACGGCATCCTCGAGAAGGCTTCGACGGTCGCGCGCGTTCGCTGGGTCGTAGAGACGGCTATGGGTGGTCACCCAAATACGAACGCCGCGCTCCTTGCACAAGTCGACCAGGTCCACCCATTCGCCGACCCGCCGTGACCCGCGGCTCGATTCCCAAATCGCAAGGATGTCCGCATCAAAGGTGTCGGCCTCGAGATCCGCGATCAGCCTCTTGAAGTCCTCGCGAACCTTCGTTGCGTAGCGGCTCGCGCTGCGATCCGTGTCGCGGTAGGGAGCGTCGGTGTGCAACTGCCACCCTTGGCGTTGAACCGAGCTGACATTTTCCTGATGCTGCTGATCTGGGCTTTTCCCGGTCTGCGACCTGTCCTTCGATACTCTCAAGTACTCGCGAACGATCATCGTCGTCATACGCACCCCCTTCGCTAACTATATCCGGGGCCAACTGCGCGCTGGTGACCGGGCTCGTCTTCCTCCTCGCCCGCCTGGCCGGCCTCGGCCGCCGCGGGCGCATCCTGGTGGCGGGCGCGTCGCTGGCGGCGTTCGTCGTGCTGGTCGGGCCGGGGGCGAGCGTGATCCGTGCCGCGACGATGGCCGCCGTGGTCCTCGTGGGTCTCGCGCGCGGCCGCGTCGCCGACGGCCTCCCCGCACTCGCCCTCACGGTGGTCGTGCTGCTCGTCCACGACCCGTGGCTCGCGCGCGACTACGGCTTCGCACTCTCGGTGCTCGCCACCGCGGGCCTCCTGGTCCTCGCCCGGCCGCTCGCCGGCATCCTCGGGAGGTGGCTGCCGCGGGGCGCGGCGTTCGCGCTTGCGGTGCCGCTGGCCGCGCAACTCGCGTGCCAGCCGGTGCTGATCCTCCTGACGCCGACGCTGCCGCTGTTCGGGGTGCTCGCCAACCTGGTGGCCGAGCCCGCCGCGCCCGTCGCCACGGTGCTGGGCTGCGTCGCGTGCCTGACGCTGACCTGGGCGCCGGCGCTCGGCCAGATCGTCGTGTGGCTGGCCTGGCTGCCGTCCGCGCTGGTCGCGGCCGTCGCCCGGTTCACGGCGGGCCTGCCCGGAGCGGCGCTGCCGTGGCCCGACGGGATCGTGGGCGTGACCCTGTGTGCGCTGGCCCTCGTCGCGGTCGCGGTGGTCGCCGCTCGGTCGCGGCTCCCGCGAGCCGTGGCCGCCGTGGCCGCGGTCGGACTGCTCGGCGGCGCAACCGTCTACGCGGGAGCCCTCGGCGGGATCGGTGCAGGGCGCTCCTGGGGACGGCCGGCCGACTGGGTGTACGCCGCGTGCGACGTCGGCCAGGGCGATGCCCTCCTGCTGCGCGACGGCGACCACGTCGGCCTCATCGACGTCGGGCGGCATCCCCAACCGGTGACCGGCTGCCTGGACACGCTCGGGATCGCCCGGCTCGACTGGGTCCTCCTGACGCACTTCGACATCGATCACGTGGGCGGCGCCGACGCGGTGCTCGGCCGGACCGGCCGCGCGATCGTCGGCCAGGCCGGGCGTCCGGCCGACCACGCCCTCGTCGACCGGTTGGTCGCCGCCGGGATCGCGGTGGAGCAAGCCCACGCGGGGACGGAAGGCACTCTCGGCGCGCTGCGCTGGAGGATCGTCTGGCCGCCACCGGTCGGCCCGGGGGAGACCGCGTTGAGCGGGAACCCCGGAAGCCTTGTCGTCCACGCCGAGGGGACCGGCCTCAGCGGGCTGTTCCTCGGCGACCTCGGCGAACCCGAGCAGGAGCAGCTTCAGGCAACGGGGGCGCTCGGCACGGTGGATGTCGTGAAGGTCGCCCACCACGGGTCCGCCGACCAGAGCGCGGCGCTCTACGACACCGTCCACGCGCGTCTCGGCCTGCTGTCGGTCGGGGAGGACAACGGCTACGGCCACCCGACGCGCCGGGCCTTCGACCTGCTCGCCCACTCCGGCACCGCCACCGCGCGCACCGACCGGTCGGGCCTCCTGCTGGTGTCCGCCGGTCGGGACGGCCCGCGGCTCTGGGGCGAGCGGGAGGACTCCGCCGCGACGGCCTCTGCCGGTGGTCACCTCTATCCTTTATACGGACGAGGAGGAACGTGGCGACACGAAGCAACAGCAGGGGCGGATCCGGCGGCTCGCGAGGGCGGGCGGCTGGTGCCCCCGCCAAGAGCGCGATCCCGCAGCTCGCCTGGAACCAGATCCGCCCGGCTCCGGTGGTCCTCGTCTCCGGCACGGAGGGCTTTCTGGCCGACCGGTCCACGCGGCTGCTGCGCGACCGCCTCAAGCAGGAGGACCCGAGCCTGGAGGTCAGCGACATCTCGGCGGCGGACTACGCGCCGGGGGAGCTGCTCACGCTCGCGAGCCCCTCCCTGTTCGGCGAGCCGCGGCTGATCCGCGTGGACGCGGTGGAGAAGACCGGGGACGGGTTCCTCACCGAGATGCTCGACTACCTCGCGGCTCCGGCCGACGGCACGGTCGTCGTCCTGCGGCACGCTGGCGGGGTCCGCGGCAAGAAGCTGCTCGACGCGATCCGTGCGGGCAACGGCGGAGGCGTGGAGGTCGTCTGCGCCGAGCTCAAGAAGGACACCGAGAAGTACGACTTCGCCCAGGCGGAGTTCGCCGCCGTCGGCCGCAAGATCGCTCCAGGCGCGCTCCGGGCGCTGACGTCCGCGTTCACGGACGATCTGGCGGAGCTCGCGGCGGCCTGCCAGCAGCTCATCTCCGACGCGGCGGAGCAGATCACCGAGGCCACGGTCGACAAGTACTACGGCGGCCGGGTCGAGACCAACGCGTTCCAGGTCGCGGATCAGGCGATCGCCGGCCGCTACGGCGAGGCGCTGGTGACGATGCGGCACGCGCTGGCGTCCGGCGCCGACCCGGTGCCGATGGTCGCCGCGTTCGCGAGCAAGATCCGGACGATGGCGAAGATCTCGGGCGCGCGCGGCGGGTCAGGCCAGCTCGCGCAGCAGTTCGGGCTCGCGCCGTGGCAGGTCGATCGTGCCCGTCGTGATTTGTCCGGCTGGACCGAGGACGGCCTCGGCCGCTGCATCGAGGTGCTCGCCGAGACCGACGCCAACGTGAAGGGCGGCGGCCGCGACCCGGTGTTCGCACTGGAGCGGATGATCCGCATCGTCAGCGCCCGCGGCCGCGCCTGACGCCGCGGGTGCTGCCCGCCCGCTCACGAACCGCCACCGCGCTCCCGTCGAGGGGCGCGTAAACGCCCCTAAGAGCGACTTTTAGGGGCGTTTACGTGCCCTTCGGCAACCGGTGCGCACACGCGCCCGCGAATGCAGCGAGCCCCCGCTCCCGTGGATGCGGGGCGGGGGCTCGTCGCGGCGCGGGACAGGTCCCGCGAGCGGTCACGGCGTCAGAGCGCGGCGACCTGCTTGGCGATGGCCGACTTGCGGTTCGCCGCCTGGTTCTTGTGGATGACGCCCTTGCTGGCCGCCTTGTCGATGCGCTTGGCCGCGACACGCAGCGCCGCGGTCGCCTTCTCCTTGTCGCCGGCGACGACGGCTTCGCGCGTGGCGCGGATGGCGGTCTTCAGCTGGCTCTTGACCGCCTTGTTGCGCTCCTGCGCCTTCTTGTTGGTCTTGTTGCGCTTGATCTGCGACTTGATGTTTGCCACGAATGGTTACTTTCGTTCGAAGTGAGTAATCGGATGTTGCCGCTCAGCGAGAGAGGGCGCCTTGCGGCGTTCGTGCGGGACACCCACACGCAAGCCAACAAACCACTTTACCAGCGGCCGACAGTTCCACCAAAACGCCTGGGTGCGGAGCCCGCCGCTCAGGAGCGCGCGAACTCCGGCGCGTAGCTCCCGGTCGCGATCTCGTCGGCCAGCGCCGGGCCGTTCGGCTCCCAGCCGAGGTCGATCCGCGCCTTCGTTCCGCGCGCCTGCTGGTCGAGGAGCAGCGCCTCGGTGAGGCCCGCCCCCAGCCGTGCCTCGGTCTCGGCGACGGTCTCCGCCGCGACCCCGGAGGCTCCCACGGCGGCTGCGGCGAGCTCCCCGAGCTCCCGGACGGTCGGGTTGGCGCCGCTCGCGCCGATGTACACCGAGCCGGCCGTCCCATTCTCCAGCGCGAGCACGTACAGCGCGGCGAGGTCGTCCACGTGCACGGTGGGCCAGTGCTGCGTCCCGTCGCCGATCAGCCGCAGAGGAGCGTCGTCGCCCGCGTCGCGCGGCGCGTCCACGATCACGCGGGCGAGCCCGGCGCCGTGACCGTAAACGATCGACGGGACGACGACCGTCCCGCGCACGCCTGCCGCCCCGAGCACCAGCGCCTCGGTCGCACCGCGCCACGCGGTGATCGCCGGAGCCGCGGCGGGCGAGTCCTCGGCGATGTCGGCGTTCGAGCCGTACGTCCACACGCCGCCGGTGTGCACGAACGGCTTGCCCGAGCCGGCGAGCCCCTCCAGCACGGCCGGGATGAACACCGGGTCGACGTCGTGGCCGGAGGCCAGGTGGATGACCCCGTCGCTCTCGCGCGCCAGCCGGGTCACGAGTTCCACGTCGGTCGCGTCGCCCACCACGGCGGTGGCGCCGGCGGCCCGCACGGCGTCGGCCTTCGCCTCGTCGCGGACGAGCGCGGTGACGCTGTGGCCCTCTTCGAGGAGGCGGGGGAGGACGGAGGAGCCGATGTAGCCGGTCGAGCCGGTCAGGAGAATGGTCATGACAGGGGACAACGCAGCGGGCCCGCGCCCATTCCCGCCGCCGCGCCGCCCCTCCCGCGGAGCGTAGGCTCGACCCCATGACTCGTGCCAGCATCGCCATCGTCAACGCCTACGTCGTCCCGGTCGCCGGGGACCCGATCGAGAAGGGCACGGTGATCGTCGAGGACGGCACCATCACCGCGGTCGGCCCGACGGCCGAGCTGACCGTGCCGAACGGCGTCCGCGTGGTCGACGCGAGCGGCAAATGGGTGCTCCCCGGCTTCGTGGAGGCGCACGGGCACGTCGGCATCCACGAGGAGGCCAACGGTCCGGCCGGCGACGACACCAACGAGATGACCACGCCGAACACCGCCGCCGTGCGCGCGATCGACGCGGTCAACATCGACGACGAGGGCTTCCGCGACGCGCTCGCCGGCGGCGTGACCGCGATCGTCGTGAAGCCCGGCTCCGGCAACCCGATCGGCGGCCAGACCGTCGCGATCAAGAGCTGGGGCGGCCGGACCATCGACGAGCAGGTCATCAAGGCGGCCGTCAGCGTCAAGTCCGCCCTCGGCGAGAACCCGAAGCGCGTCTACGGCGGCAAGAACCAGACCCCGAGCACGCGTCTCGGCGTCGCCATGATCATCCGCGAGGCGTTCGTGGAGGCGCAGAACTACGCCGCCTCCCGGGCCGAGGCCGAGCGGGACGGCAAGCCGTTCGCGCGCGACCTGACCAAGGAGACCCTGGCCCGCGTCCTGGACGGCGAGCTGGTCTGGGACCAGCACACCCACCGCCACGACGACATCGCGACCGCGATCCGGCTCGCCGACGAGTTCGGCTACAAGCTCGTCGTCAATCACGGCACCGAGGCGCACAAGATCGCCGACGTGCTCGCCGAACGGGACATCCCGGTCATCTTCGGCCCGATGTTCACCTCCCGCTCCAAGGTCGAGCTGCGGGATCGCGCCATCGGCAACCTCGCGCACATCGCCGCCGCCGGCGTCCGCGTCGCGATCACGACCGACCACCCGGTCGTGCCGATCAACTTCCTCGTGCACCAGGCGTCGTTCGCCGTCAAGGAGGAGCTGCCGCGGCAGACCGCGCTGGAGGCCCTGACCGTGAACCCCGCGTCGTTCCTCGGCCTGGACGACCGGGTCGGCGCCCTGAAGCCCGGCCTGGACGGCGACATCGTCGTCTGGTCCGGCGACCCCCTGGACGTCAACTCCCGAGCCGAACTCGTCGTCATCGACGGCGCCGAGGTCTACCGCTGGGAGGACGGCGCCCCGCACGTCACCGAGCGCTTCGCCTGACCCCACCGCCGAGTACGCGGATTCTCTGCGTGCCCGGCGGTTTTCGCCTGATTTCGCGCGTACTCGGCGGTTCGGGGCGCGGGTGCGGTTCGTGGGAGAATGAGCGCACAATGTCACCACGAGCCCTGAAGCCCCTCGAGCCCGCCGCGACCGACCCGGCCTCCATCCGCAACTTCTGCATCATCGCGCACATCGACCACGGAAAGTCGACGCTGGCCGACCGGATGCTGCAGATCACCGGGGTGGTCTCCGACCGCGACATGCGGGCGCAGTACCTCGACCGCATGGACATCGAGCGCGAGCGCGGCATCACGATCAAGAGCCAGGCCGTGCGGATGCCGTGGGCCGTCGAGGGCGGCACGTTCGCCCTCAACATGATCGACACCCCGGGGCATGTGGACTTCACCTACGAGGTGTCCCGGTCGCTCGCCGCCTGCGAGGGCGCCATCCTGCTCGTGGACGCGGCACAGGGCATCGAGGCCCAGACGCTTGCGAACCTGTACCTGGCGCTGGAGAACGACCTCACGATCATCCCGGTGCTCAACAAGATCGACCTCCCCGCCGCGGACCCGGAGAAGTACGCGCAGGAGCTCGCCAGCCTCATCGGCGGTCGCCCGGAGGACGTGCTGCGTGTGTCCGGCAAGACCGGGATGGGCGTGGAGGCGCTGCTCGACCGGGTCGTGCAGGAGATCCCCGCGCCCGTCGGTGTCGCCGACGCCCCCGCCCGCGCCATGATCTTCGACTCCGTCTACGACAGCTACCGCGGTGTGGTGACCTACGTCCGCATGGTGGACGGCAAGCTCAGCCCGCGCGAGCGCATCCAGATGATGTCGACCAAGGCGACCCACGAAATCCTGGAGATCGGCGTCTCCGCTCCCGAGCCAACCCCTCCAAGGGCCTCGGCGTCGGCGAGGTCGGCTATCTGATCACCGGCGTGAAGGACGTCCGCCAGTCCAAGGTCGGCGACACCATCACCACGGCCGCGAAGCCCGCGACCAACGCCCTCCCCGGCTACACCGAGCCCAAGCCGATGGTCTTCTCCGGCTTGTACCCGATCGACGGCAGCGACTACCCCGAGCTCCGCGAGGCGCTGGACAAGCTGAAGCTGTCCGACGCCGCCCTCGTGTACGAGCCGGAGACCTCCGTCGCGCTCGGCTTCGGATTCCGCTGCGGGTTCCTCGGCCTCCTGCACCTGGAGATCATCACCGAGCGCCTGTCCCGCGAGTTCGGCCTCGACCTGATCACCACCGCGCCGAGCGTGGTCTACGAGGTGACCACCGAGGACAAGAAGGTCGTCACGGTCACCAACCCGAGCGAGTTCCCCGGCGGCAAGGTCGACAAGGTGGAGGAGCCGGTCGTGAAGGCGGCCATCCTCGCGCCCAAGGACTACGTCGGCGTCATCATGGAGCTCTGCCAGGGCCGCCGCGGCACCCTCCTCGGCATGGAGTACCTCGGCGAGGACCGTGTGGAGATCCGCTACACGATGCCGCTCGGAGAGATCGTCTTCGACTTCTTCGACCAGCTCAAGAGCCGCACCGCGGGTTACGCGTCGCTCGACTACGAACCGTTCGGCGAGCAGGAGGCCGACCTGGTCAAGGTGGACATCCTCCTCCAGGGCGAGACAGTGGATGCGTTCAGCGCGATCGTCCACCGCGACAAGGCGTACGCGTACGGCACGATGATGGCCGGCCGGCTGCGCGAGCTCATCCCGCGCCAGCAGTTCGAGGTCCCCATCCAGGCCGCGATCGGCGCCAGGATCATCGCGCGCGAGAACATCCGCGCGATGCGCAAGGACGTGCTGGCCAAGTGCTACGGCGGCGACATCACCCGCAAGCGCAAGCTCCTCGAGAAGCAGAAAGAGGGCAAGAAGCGCATGAAGATGGTCGGCCGCGTCGAAGTTCCCCAGGAGGCCTTCATCGCGGCGCTCTCCGGCGACACGGAAGCATCAAAGAAGACCAAGTAGCCGTCATTTGTCGTGACGTGTGCGAACATCTTGCGGCATGGGGAGTCATTCAGGAACGCCGGATCCAGGTGAGCGGCGCCTGCCGATTTCGGAAGTGCTCAAGGGCTTGGAGATCCATGCCTTGGAGCCGGGCGACACTGCGATAGAGGCGTTCGTCCTGATCAAGTCTTTGGACTCGGAGGGCGACGTCACCTGGGGCTACCGCACGACGAACCGCTTGAATCGAGAAGAACTCCTCGGCGCTCTTACAGTCCAGGTCGCGGTGTTGACCAAGGAGCTACGCGATGAGTGGGATGACGACTGACTTGCGCTGACGGTGTTGGTTCTCACACTCATGGCGCTACTCGGACGCACTGAATAGACCAAGAAGTAACCCCCCAGAAGTGAGCAATCGCGGGAATCCTCCTTCGGATTTCCGCAACGACTCTCGTCTCGCGGGCGGGGGTGGGTTCGCGGATGGGGCGGGTTTGCCGGAGGATAGAAGGCATGCGCCGCACCAGCTTCACCGACCAGCCCGTCACGTACGGGTTCATCGGCGGCACGCAGGCCGCTGACCTGCTCTACTACCCGCCGAAGGGTTACCGCCCGCTGGAGCGGAAGGTGCGGCTGGGCAGCGGCGCGGAGCGGTTCGAGTCCGCGGCGGCCGTGCTGATGACCTGGGGCGTGCAGCGCAACAGCGGCATCCGCGTGACCGACGTCAACGAGGGCACCGGCGTCCAGTACGAGGGCATCGAGTTCGACGCGGACGGCACCCCGAAGCGGATGCGGGAGCACAAGGAGGCGGAGGCCGTCTTCGCCGACGACGGCACCCCCTTCATCCAGAACGGCATGACCGCCGTCCTGAAGGTGCCGTTCGGGCCCTTCAAAGTGTCCGCGCCCTGCCGCGTCGTCTACGTGGTGGACGAGCCGCACCGGCGCGGCTTCGCGTACGGCACGCTGAAGGGTCACCCCGAGAGCGGCGAGGAGGCCTTCCTGGTCGAGATGCGCGACGACGGGACCGTGTGGTTCGTGCTGCGCGCCTTCTCCCGGCCCTCCAACGCGTTCTACCGGCTCACCTCTCCCGTCCTGCGCGCCGTGCAGGCGCGGTTCACGAAGCGGTACCTGCGCTCGCTGCTGCCCGCGCGGGCGGCCTGATGCCCGGCGCGCTCCCGCTCGGCGATCCTGCGCCGGCGGACGGCCTCCTCCCGACGAGCACGGCCGACGGTGCCGCCGCGCGCGATTTCGGCGTGTACCTGCACGTCCCGTTCTGCCGGGTGCGCTGCGGCTACTGCGACTTCAACACGTACACCGCCACCGAGCTGCGCGGCGTCGCCCAGTCCGACTACGCCGGCCACGCGGTCCGGGAGGTCGGCTTCGCTCGCGAGGCGCTGGAGCGCAGCGGGGTCCCGGGCCGGGAGGTGTCCACCGTGTTCTTCGGCGGCGGCACTCCGACGCTGCTGCCGCCCGACGACCTCGGCGCGATGCTCGGCGCGGTGCGCGACGCGTGGGGGATCGCGGACGGGGCCGAGGTCACTACGGAGGCCAACCCCGACTCGGTCGACGCCGACGATCTCCGGCGGCTGGCCGACGCCGGCTTCACGCGCGTGTCGTTCGGGATGCAGTCCGCCGTGCCGAGCGTCCTCGCCACCCTGGAGCGCACCCACGACCCGGAGCGCGTCCCGCTCGTCGTCCGCTGGGCGCGGGAGGCGGGCCTCCAGGTCAGCCTCGACCTCATCTACGGCACGCCGGGCGAGACGCTCGACGACTGGTCGCGGTCCCTCGACGCGGCGCTGGCCTGCGAGCCCGACCACGTCTCGGCGTACGCGCTGATCGTGGAGCCCGGGACGAAGCTGGCGCGGCAGATCCACTCAGGAGCGGTCCAGGAGCCGGACGACGACCTGGAGGCGGACATGTACGAGCTCGCCGACGCCCGCCTCGGCGCGGCCGGTTACGGCTGGTACGAGGTCAGCAACTGGGCGACCGACGAGGCGCACCGCTCCCGCCACAACCTGGCCTACTGGCTCGGGCACGACTGGTGGGGCGTCGGACCCGGCGCGCACAGCCACGTCGGCGGCGTCCGCTGGTGGAACGTGAAGCATCCCGCCGCGTACGCCCAGCGCGTGCTGGCGGGGAGTCGCCCGCCGCGGGCCGCGAGACGCTCGACGCCGAGACCCAGCGGGTGGAGCGCGTGCTGCTGCTCACCCGCATCCGCGAAGGGCTGCGCACCGAGGAGCTCACCGCCGAGGGACGCCGTTCCGTCGCCGGGCTGATCGCCGACGGCCTGGTGGACGCGAAAGCCGCCCTCGCCGGGTCGGTGGTGCTGACCCTGCGAGGGCGGCTGCTGGCGGACGCCGTCGTGCGACGGCTGCTCGCCGAGGAAGAGCGCTAGCTGAGGAACCGGATCGCGATCGGGTACGTGTAGAACGCGCCCTGGTTGGCCCGCACCGCCGCGATGATGCTGAAGACGATGTTCAGCACCCACACGGCGAAGAAGATCAGCACGCCGATGCCGACGATGCTCAGGATGATCCCGACCACGTAGGCGATCGCGAGCGTGATCTGGAAGTTCAGCGCCGTCGCGGTGTGCGAGCGGATGAACGGGCCGCGGTCCTTCAGCACGAGGTAGCCGACGAGCGCGGGGATGAAGCTGAACAGGATGCCGCCCACGTGGATGAGCGTCGCCCACAGCTTCTCGTCGGCCGGGCTCAGCTGCGGCTGCTGACCTCCGTACGGCTGCTGCGGGGGCGGCGGCGGGGGCGGGGGCGTTGCGGACATGGTCGGTTTCTCCTCCGGTGAGTGGGAATGACGGGTCTCAGCCTAGGGGGCGGGCGGTGATCCTGAGAAGGAGCCGAGAGTCTTTTCCGGGATCGGCCGCCCGCGCGGCGTCGCTGTGGCGCGCTACTTGATGAAGCGGAAGTTCAGCGGGTACCGGTACGTCCCTCCACTGTTCACGCGCACGAAACCGAGGATCGAGAACACCAGGTTCACGATGTACAGCACCCACGGGATGAGGAGGCTGAACAGCAGGTAGCCGATGCCGAATGTGAACGAGCCGATGATCACGCCGAGGATCTGGGAGACGACCCAGGCCAGGATCCAGGTGATCTGCCAGTTCAGCGCCTCCTTGGCCTCCTGATTGGTCAGCTGGCCCCTGTCCTTGAACACGAGCCAGATGATGAGGGAGGGCAGGAACCAGAGGATCCCGCCGAGGTGGGCGAACGACGCCCACTGCTTGTCCTGCGCGGGGTCGAGGGGAGCGGCGGCGGCGCTCGCGTACTGCTGGGGCGGCGGGACGGCGCCGGCGGGCTGACCGGCCGGGGCCGCGTAGGGCTGCTGGGGAGGCACCGCGCCGGGCTGGCCGGGCGCGGCGCCGTAGGGCTGCTGCGCGGGAGGCTGCTGCCCGTACGGCTGTTGCGGAGGCTGTTCGCCCTGGCCGTCGGCCGGGGGCTGGTTCGGGTCTGACATGAGGAGAACCCTTTCGTGGGCGGCTGCGGGGGCTTTCCTGAGCCGGTGCGCACAGGGTACTGCTCGGGAGTCGCGCGGTAAATGATCCGTGTCGCGTCATGACCGCCCTCCCACGACGACGCGATATGATTAGCACTCAGGTTCATCGAGTGCCAGCGCGCCCGATGTCCTCCCGTGCTCGATCCTCGGGTGCCGAAGCGACGACAGGAGGCGGTTCGCATGGTCTCGGAACGCAGTCTGGAAGTGCTCCGCGTCATCGTGCAGGACTACGTCGCCTCGCGGGAGCCGGTCGGCTCCAAGAGCATCGTGGAGCGGCACGCCTTCGGCGTCTCGGCTGCGACCATCCGCAACGACATGGCCCTCCTGGAAGAGGAGGAGCTGATCGTCGCCCCGCACACCTCGTCCGGCCGGGTGCCGACCGACAAGGGCTACCGGCTGTTCGTCGACCACCTCGCGGAGGCCCGGCCGCTGTCGGCGGCTCAGCGCACCGCGATCGAGGCGTTCCTCGGCCAGTCGGTCGACGTGGACGACGTGCTGTCGCGCACGGTCCGGCTGCTGTCGCAGCTCACCAACCAGGTCGCCCTGGTGCAGTACCCGTCGGTGGCGCGCTCGCGTATCCGGCACATCGAGCTTGTGGCGCTCGGCTCCCGCCGGCTGCTGAGCGTGCTCATCACCGACTCCGGCGCGGTCGAGCAGCGCGTGATCGAGCTGCAGGAGGAGCTGGACGACGCCGAGATCGCCGAGATCCGCGGTGCGATCAACGGCGCCGCCGCCGGCCTCTCGCTCACCGACGCGGCGGTGCGGCTGCGCGACCTTCCCGAGCACCTGACCGATCGCACCCGCGCGCTGGTCGCTCCGGTCGCCGGCGCCCTGCTCGACCAGATCGCCGCCAACCGGCAGGACAAGCTGGTCATGGCCGGCGCCGCCAACCTCGCGCGCACCGAGACCGACTTCCCCGGGTCCATCACCCCGGTGCTGGAGGCCATCGAGGAGCAGGTCGTCCTGCTGCGGCTCTTCGACGAGATGGCGCTCGACCAGCACGGCGTCGCGGTCAGCATCGGCCGCGAGAACGCCGTCATCGGCCTGACCGAGACGTCCGTCATGTCGAGCGGGTACAGCTCCGGCTCCGACCTCGCCCGCGTGGGCCTGCTCGGCCCGCTCCGGATGGACTACTCGGGGAACATGGCGGCGGTCCGCGCCGTTGCACGTTACCTCTCCCGCCTCCTCGGCGACTGACCCCAGACCTCACGAACTCCGACGCACCGAACAGAAGGAACAGCCTTACGTGGCCGACCACTACGAAGTCCTCGGCGTTGACCGCAACGCCACCCCCGACGAGATCAAGAAGGCGTACCGCCGGCTCGCGCGCGAGCTGCACCCGGACGTCAACCCGAGCTCCGAGGCGCAGGAGCGTTTCAAGCTCGTCACCCACGCCTACGACGTGCTGAGCGACCCGCAGCAGCGGCAGCAGTACGACCTGGGCGGCTCCGGCGGCTTCGGCGGAGGGGAGCGGGCGACTTCGCCGGCTTCGGCGACATCTTCGAGACCTTCTTCGGCGGCGGAGGCGGCGCCACCCGCGGCCCGCGCTCCCGGCGCGAGCGCGGCCAGGACGCCCTGCTGCGCGTGGAGGTCGACCTGGAGGAGGTCGTCTTCGGCACCCACCGCGACCTGGACGTCGACACCGCCGTCGTCTGCGAGACCTGCGGAGGCTCCTGCTGCCAGCCCGGCACCGCCCCCGTCACCTGCGACATCTGCCACGGCACCGGCAGCATCCAGCGCTCGGTGCGCTCGCTGCTCGGCAACGTGATGACCTCCAGCCCGTGCGGGAGCTGCCGCGGCTACGGCACCGTCATCGCCACGCCGTGCGTCACCTGCCAGGGCCAGGGCCGCGTCCGCGCGCGCCGCTCGGTGCCGGTGGACATCCCCGCCGGCGTCGACACCGGACTCCGGCTGCAGATGCCGGGCTCGGGCGAGGCCGGTCCCGCCGGCGGCCCGAACGGCGACCTGTACCTGGAGATCAAGGTCAAGCACCACGAGGTGTTCAGCCGCGACGGCGACGACCTGCTCTGCACGCTGGAGCTCTCGATGACCGACGCGATCCTCGGCACCACCGCGACCGTGAAGGCGCTCGACGGCGACATCCGCCTGGAGCTGAAGCCCGGCACCCAGAGCGCGGACATCGTCTCGGTGAAGGACCGCGGCATCACGCACCTGCGCGGCAGCGGCCGCGGCGACCTGCGGGTGGGCATCCAGGTGGTCACGCCGACGAAGCTCGACCACAAGGAGAAGGAGCTCATCAAGAAGTTCGCCTCCACCCACCACAACCCGGAGCCGTCGCTCGCGCGCTTCCAGCAGGGCCTGTTCGCGAAGCTCCGCGACCGGTTCCTCAACCTCTGACGGGCGGACGGATGAGCTCGCTCTACCTGCGCGAAGACCTCGCCGACGTCGAGGTGGGCGCCCGGCTTACGCTGACCGGCTCGGAGGCCAAGCACGCCGCGACGGTCAACCGCACGCGCCCGGGTGAGAGCGTCCTCATCGGAAACGGCCGCGGCCTGGTCGCGTCGGGCGAGGTGCTGGTCGCGACCAGCACGGAGCTGACGATCGACGTGGAGGCCGTGGAGCGCGTCCCGCGCGCCGAGCCGCCGATTACGCTCGTACAGGCGCTGGCGAAGGGCGACCGCGACGAGCTCGCCGTCCAGGCCGCGACCGAGCTCGGGGTGGACGCGGTGCTGCCGTGGTCGGCCTCCCGGTCGGTGTCGCGCTGGGAGGGCGCCAAGGTGGCGAAGGGCCGCGACCGCTGGGCGGCGATCGTGCGCGAGGCGAGCAAGCAGTCGATCCGGGCCTGGACGCCGGAGGTCGGCGAGCTGGCGACGACGAAGCAGGTGGCGGCGCTCGCGGCGACGCACCGGGTGCTGGTGCTGGAGCCGGGCGCGACCGACGCGCTGACGGCGATCCGCCCCGACGGACGGCCGCTCGCGCTGGTGGTCGGCCCGGAGGGCGGCATCGCGCCGCAGGAGCTGGAGGCTTTCCGTGCCGCGGGTGCGGAGGTGGTGCGGCTCGGGGACACGGTGCTGCGCACCTCGACGGCGGGGCCGGCGGCGCTTGCGGTGCTCAACGCGGCGCTGGGGCGCTGGTAGCCCGCTACGACGTCGCATCGGACGAATAGGATGGACCACATGGAGACAGGGGAGCGCTCGATCTTCTCGCGCATCATCGCGGGGGAGATCCCGGCCGACGTCGTGTACGACAGCGAACGCATCATCGCGTTCCGCGACATCGCGCCCAAGGCGCCCGTGCACCTGCTGGTCGTGCCCAAGACCGAGGAGTACCGCGACGTCGTGGAGCTGGCCGCCGGCGACCCTGCGCTCCTCGCGGAGCTGGTGGCGACCTCCAAGAAGCTCGCCGACGAGCACGCGGACGGCGACTTCCGACTGATCTTCAACACCGGCGCCGGCGCGGGACAGACCGTGTTCCACGTCCACGCCCACATTCTGGGCTCGCCCTCCGGCGGGCTCGAGGAAGGAAGCCTTGGCAGCGAGTGACCCGACGACCCCGGATGGAACGACCACGCCGGGAGGTTCGGCCGAGGCGCGCCTGAGCGTCGACGGAATCCAGATGGTGCGGCTCCTCGGTCCGCAGGACCGCCTGCTCACCACACTGGAGCGGCAATACCCCCTCGTCGACGTGCATGTGCGCGGCAACGAGATCAGCCTCACCGGCGATCCCACGCAAGTCGCCGCCGCCCGCGCGCTCCTGGAGGAGCTGCTGCAGATGGTCCGCAACGGCCAGGACCTCGGCCCGGCCGAGGTCGCGAGCTCGGCGCGGATGATGCGCAGCGACCTGAACCTCAGCCCGTCCGACGTGCTGAGCCAGGCGATCCTGACCGCACGCGGCAAGAGCATCCGCCCGAAGACGCTCGGCCAGAGCCAGTACGTCGAGGCGATCGACCACAACACCATCGTGTTCGGCATCGGCCCGGCCGGAACGGGCAAGACGTACCTGGCGATGGCGAAGGCCGTCCAGGCGCTGCAGCGCAAGGAGGTCAGCCGCATCATCCTGACCCGCCCGGCGGTGGAGGCCGGTGAGCGGCTGGGCTACCTGCCCGGCACGCTGACGGACAAGATCGACCCGTACCTGCGTCCGCTGTACGACGCGCTCAACGAGATGCTCGACCCGGAGGTCGTGCCCAAGCTGCTCGCGGCGGGCACGATCGAGGTCGCGCCGCTGGCGTACATGCGCGGTCGCACGCTCAACGACTCCTTCATCATCCTGGACGAGGCGCAGAACACCACGCCCGAGCAGATGAAGATGTTCCTCACCCGGCTCGGCTTCAACTCCAAGATGGTCGTCACCGGCGACATCACGCAGATCGACCTCCCGAACGCCGCGAGTGGCCTCCGCCTGGTGACACGCGTGCTCAACGACATCGACGACATCCACTTCTCCCGGCTCACCAGCGACGACGTCGTGCGGCACAGCCTCGTCGGCCGGATCGTGGACGCCTACACCGAGTTCGACGCCAAGCAGCAAGCGCGGCAGTACGAGCGCGAGGAGGCCCGCGAGTTCGCCAACCGCGCCGAGCGCCGCTCCGGCATGCCGCGTGACCACCTCCCGAAACGACAGGGCCCGACACGATGAGCATCGAGATCAACAACGAGTCCTCCATCGAGGTGGACGAGTCCGCGCTGCAGCGGCTGGCGGGCTACGCGCTCGACATCATGCACGTGCACCCGGACGCCGAGCTCGCGATCGTGCTGGTGGACGAGGCGGCGATGGAGCAGCTGCACGTGCAGTGGATGGACGAGCCGGGCCCGACCGACGTCCTCAGCTTCCCGATGGACGAGCTGCGCCCCGGCACCGAGGAGGAGCCTGCTCCCGCCGGACTGCTCGGCGATGTCGTGCTCTGCCCGCAGGTCGCGCAGGTGCAGGCGGAGACCGCCGGGCACACCCTGCAGGAGGAGCTGCTGCTGCTGACCACGCACGGCATCCTCCACCTGCTCGGCTTCGACCACGCGGAGCCGGCGGAGGAGCGGGAGATGTTCGGCATCCAGCGCGACATCCTGGTGGGCTTCGCCCGCTACGACCGACAGCGCTAGGCACCGGATGCTCGCAACGCTGTTCTTCATCGTCGCGTTCCTCCTGGTCGCGTTCGGCGGTCTCATGGCCGCCGTCGACTCGGCGCTGGCGGTGCAGTCGCGCGGCGACATCGCGGACCTCGCCGAGACCTCCCGGGCGAAGACGTCGCTCGCGTCGATCGCGGAGGACCCCGGCGCGTACTTCAACGCGATCAACTTCAGCCGCATCATCGCGGAGACCACCGCGGCCGTGCTCGTGACGCTCGCCTTCACGCAGATCTTCACGGAGTGGTGGATCTCGCTGATCCTCTCGGCAGCGATCATGACCGGTGTCTCGTTCGTGCTGGTCGGCGCCAGCCCGCGCAGCGTCGGGCGTGCCAACTCGCGCATCCTTCTGCAGCTCACCGCTCCGCTGGTGCACGGCATCCGCGTCGTGCTCGGCCCGATCCCGAACGGCCTGGTCGCGCTCGGCAACCGGGTGACCCCGTCCCGCGCGCGCTCGGCCCCGGTGACCAGCGAGGAGCAGCTGCTCAGCATCGTGGACGAGGCGACCGAGTTCGAGGTGCTGGAGGAGGACGACCGCGAGCTCATCCACTCGATCTTCGAGTTCAGCGACACGGTCGTGCGCGAGGTGATGGTGCCGCGCACCGAGATGATCACGATCGACAGCTCGGCAGGACTCGGCACGGCGATGGGGATGTTCTTCTCCACCGGCGTCTCGCGCATGCCCGTGATCGACGGCGACCCCGACGAGGTGGCCGGCATCCTCTACCTGAAGGACGTCGCCAAGCTCAGCTACGAGAGCGCGCTCGGCGCCGACGCGCTGACGATGGGCGAGCTGGCGCGGCCCGCGCTGTTCGTGCCGGAGTCGCAGAAGGCCGACGCGCTGCTGCGGCAGATGCAGCTGGAGTCCAACCACCTGGCGATGGTGGTGGACGAGTACGGCGGCATCGCCGGCCTCGTCACCCTGGAGGACCTCATCGAGGAGCTCATCGGCGACATCTCCGACGAGTACGACCACGAGGTCGAGCTGGTGCAGCAGCTCGGCGGCGGCCGGCTCCGGGTCGCCACCCGGCTGCCGATCGACGACCTCGGCGAGCTGTTCGACATCGAGATCGAGGACGAGGATGTCGACAGCGTCGGCGGCCTCGTCACGAAGGCGCTCGGCCGCCTGCCGGAGGTCGGCTCCACGGTCGCCGTGCACGGCCTCCGCTTCACCGTCGACCGGATGGACGGCCGGCACAAGCACGTGAGCACGGTGCTCGTGGAGCGCGACACGGCGCTGCTGCCGGAGCCGCACGAGGACGCGGCGGAGAAGCACGACCGGCGCGACAAGCCGCACAAGAGCCCCAAGCATCCCAAATCCGACCGCCAGCACAAGGAGGCCCGCGCATGAGCGAGTACCACGCCGGATTCGTCTCGTTCGTCGGCCGCCCCAACGTGGGCAAGTCGACCCTGACCAACGCGCTCGTCGGCGAGAAGGTGGCGATCACCAGCTCCAAGCCGCAGACCACGCGCCGCGCCATCCGCGGCATCGTGCACCAGCGCGACGGCCAGCTCATCGTGGTCGACACCCCGGGCATCCACCGCCCGCGGACGCTGCTCGGCGAGCGGCTCAACAACCTCGTCCAGTCGACGCTGGGCGATGTGGACGTGATCGGCTTCTGCGTCCCCGCGAACGAGAAGATCGGCCCGGGCGACCGCTTCATCAACGACCAGCTGGACGACTACCCGAACGCGAAGAAGGTCGCGATCGTCACCAAGATCGACGCCGCGGGCAAGACCCAGGTCGCCGAGCAGCTCCTCGCGGTCTCCGCGCTGCGCGAGTGGGAGGCGATCATCCCGCTCTCGGCGACCAGCAGCATCCAGCTCGACACGCTCACGTCCGAGCTGATGAAGCTGCTGCCGGAGTCGCCCGGCCCGCTCTACCCGGACGACGCGATCACCGACGAGGGCCTGGAGGACCGCATCGCCGAGTACATCCGCGAAGCCGTGCTGGAGGGTGTCGAGGACGAGCTGCCGCACTCGCTCGCGGTGACCATCGACGACATCATCGAGCGCGACGACAAAGACCTGGTGGAGGTCTACGCGAACCTCTTCGTGGAGCGCGACAGCCAGAAGGCGATCGTCATCGGCAAGGGCGGCTCCCGCATCCGCGACGTCGGCGCCGAGGCCAGGAAGCCGATCGAGGAGCTGCTCGGGCGCAAGGTGTTCCTGTCGTTGCGGGTGAAAGTGGCGAAGGACTGGCAGCGGGACCCGAAGCAGCTGGGGCGGTTGGGGTTCTAGGCGAGGAGCCCGTACATCCCCAGGATGATTCCGCCCCGCGGATGCGTGCGAGCAGCCCGTGGCCCCGTAACGTAGAGATATGCCAGATCGCACCCGCGTCCTGAGCGCACTCGCGCCGCACCGTTGGGTGCTCGAGCCCGCGCTGGCGGTCGTGCTGTTCGGGCTGTGGCTGGTCACCGGCCTCCCGTTCGACCTGGCCGGTGCGCTGGCGGTGCTGCTGTACTGCGCGGCCGTCGCGCTGTCGCGGGTGCTGCCGGTGGTGGCGCTGGAGATCGCATGGCTCGCGGTCGTCGCCGAGCTGAGCGAGTCGTCCGCGCTGCCGTTGCCGCACCGGCTCATCTCCGCCGTCGCCGTCGCGATCGCGCTGTTCGGGATCGCGTCGCACGGTGGGAGGGTCGTCCGGTGGTTCGGGTTCGGCTCCGCCATCCTGTGGGCGCCGGCGATGGCCTACCTCTTCACCGTGCGCGGCGACCTCAAGTTCCCGCAGTTCGGGCCGGTGATCGGCGGCTACTACACGAGCCAGGGCGTCGGCGTGCTGATGATGAGCCTCCTGCTGGCCGTCGTGTTCGTCAGCGCCTGGCTGCTCGGCTACCTCGTCGCGCGGCAGCGGGCGACCGCGACCTCCGGCCCCGTCCCGTCACTGCTGGTCTGGCTGGCCTCGCCCGGCGGGGGCTCGGAGGCCGCGGCGGCGGAGGAGGGCGACAGCCCGCGGCTCGTGCGGCGGCTGACCCGGCCGCAGCTCACGTTCGACATCGCGGGCGCCGTCGCCTACGTCTTCTTCTGCCTGGTGACAGACTTCACCTCCAGCCTGGTGCCCGACGGGAGCGGGCGGTCGACATTCCTCGTGCTGATCGTGTTCGCGGTCGCCGTCGCGCTGCGCAGGATGTCGCCGGCGGTCTCGCTCGCGATCGCGTGGCTCGCGGCCACGGTGCAGATGACGACCGGGCACAACATCCTGGTCAGCGACATCGCCGTGCTCATCGTGCTGTACGCGACGGCGCTGTACGGCGACAAGGTGGTCCGCTACGCCGGCCTGATCTCGGCCGGGGTCGGCGCGCTCGTCGCCTCCCTCTACCTGACGCTGACCTCCGCACTCGCGCAGGGCTACTTCGACCTGCTGTCGTCGCAGCTCACCGGGATGGCGCTGCAGTTCGCCTTCCTCTTCGTCGTGAGCGCGACCGTGCTCGGGCTGTCCTGGGTGCTCGGCCTCCTGGTCCGCACCTGGCGCAACGCCCGGGCCTCCCGGCACGCCCAGATCGCGGCGGAGCTCGACCGCAACCGCGCCGAGGAGGTCGTGGTGGTCGAGCAGGAGCGCACCCGCATCGCGCGCGACATGCACGACGTGGTCGCGCACTCGCTCGCCGTCGTCATCGCGCAGGCGGACGGCGCCCGCTACGCCAGGCACGCCGACCCGGACGCGGTCGACACCGCGCTGGAGACCATCGCCGCGACCGCGCGCTCCGCCCTGGTCGACGTGCGGGTGCTGCTGGCCGAGCTGCGGCAGAGCCAGCCTGAGGGCCCGCAGCCGTCGCTCGCCGACGTCGACCAGACGGTCGAGCAGGTGCGCGCGGCCGGCCTCCCCGTCGTCATGGAGCGTCGCGGCGAGCTCGACGGGCTCGGCTCCGCGCAGCAGATCGCCGCGTACCGCATCGTGCAGGAGGCGCTGACCAACGCCCTCCGGCACGGGGACACCACCCGCCCGGTCTCCGTCGTGCTCGCCCAGGCGGGCGGCGCCGACGCAGGACCGGGCATCGTCATCACCGTGAGGAACAGCATGAAGACACCGACACCGGAACCACTGGCCACCGGCGGCCTCCCGCGCATCGGGCACGGACTGCCCGGGATGCGGGAGCGCGCGACCCTGGCGGGCGGCTCGCTGTCCGCGGGGCCGGCCGACGACGGGTTCGTGGTCACGGCATTCCTGCCGGTGGTCTCGGGAGTGCGGGCATGACCGCCCCGATCACGGTCGCCCTCGTCGACGACCAGGCGCTGTTCCGCGCGGGCATCCGCATGCTGATCGGATCGCAGGCCGACCTGGAGTTCGTGGGCGAGGCGTCGGACGGCCGGGAGGGCGTGGCACTGGTGCGCGAGAAGCGGCCCGACGTCGTGCTCATGGACATCCGGATGCCGGTCATGGATGGCATCGCCGCCACCGCCCGGATCATGGAGGAGGCCGAGCGGGAGGGCCGTGCGCCCGCGCGCATCATCGTGCTCACCACCTTCGACCTGGACGAGGCAGCGGCCCGCGCGATCCGCAGCGGCGCCAGCGGGTTCGTGCTGAAGGACGCCGAGCCGGAGTTCCTGCTCGCCGCGATCCGCACCGTCCACGCCGGCAGCGCGGTCATCGCCGCCGGGGCCACCCGGGAGCTGTTCGAGTACTTCTCGGACACCCAGCGGGCCAAGCAGACGCCGCCGGCGTTCGCCACGCTCACCAGCCGCGAGCGGGAGATCTTCGTGCTCGCCTCGCGCGGGCTCAGCAACTCCGAGATCGCCGGCTCGGAATTCCTCAGCGAGGCGACGGTCAAGACGCACATCAGCCGCATCCTGGCGAAGCTGGGGCTGCGCGACCGCGTCCAGATGGTGGTCTACGCGTTCGAGCACGGGCTGACCGGGGAGCGCCGGAGCGGGCGGAGTGACGGTGGCGGGGATTTCACCCGCAGATCATCCTCTGGGCTGATCCGGTGTGGCTCCCCAGCCCGATCCGCCTGCGCCTCCGGCTTCCTAGCCTGAGGTTATGGACAACCCCGACATCATGGTGGCTCGCGTCGACGGCGCGACGAAGACCTACGGCTCCGGCACCAACCGGGTCATCGCCCTCGACGACGTGACGGTCGGCATCCCGGCCGGACGGTTCACCGCGATCATGGGGCCGAGCGGCTCCGGCAAGTCGACGCTCATGCACGTCATGGCCGGACTGGACACGGTCACCGGCGGGCGCGTCTTCCTCGGGGACACCGAGATCAGCGGGATGGGCGACGGCGAGCTGACCGTCCTGCGCCGCCGCAGGGTCGGCTTCGTCTTCCAGTCGTTCAACCTCGTCCCCACGCTCGACGTGCGGGCCAACATCCTGCTCCCGTTCGAGATCGACGGCCGCCGGCCGACCCTCGTCCAGCGCGAGTGGATCGACGGCCTGATCGACCTCCTCGGCCTGACGGGCCGGCTCACCCACCGCCCGCACGAGCTCTCCGGCGGCCAGCAGCAGCGCGTCGCCATCGTGCGCGCGCTGGCCACCCGGCCCGACCTGGTGTTCGCGGACGAGCCGACGGGCAACCTCGATTCGCGCACCGGCCGGGAGGTCCTCGGCGTCCTGCAGGAGGCCTCCCGCAGCTACGGCCAGAGCATCGCGATGGTGACGCACGACCCGGTCGCGGCGAGCTACGCGGACCGGATCGTGTTCCTCGCCGACGGCCGGGTGGTCGCCGAGCGGGAGCGCTCGACGGCGGAGGAGATCTCCGCGTTCATGCTCGGCATGGAGGCCACCCAGGGCACGGAGGCGCGGGCGTGATCCGCGCCTTCCGGGCGAACGCGCGCGACCACCGCGCCAGCGTCCTCGTCTCGGCCCTCAGCTCCGCGTTCGGCGTCGCCCTGCTGGCCTGCACCAATGTCCTCGGGGCATATATCGAGGCGTCGCCGATGGGCGCGCACGGCTCGGCGCGGTTCGCGCTCGCGCTCGTCGCCGGCATCTTCTTCGTGATCGCCGTGTTCGTCGGCGCCATCGTCACCACGAACACGTTCGCGACCGTCATCGCCGGTCGCACCCGCACCATCGCGCTGATGCGCCTGCTCGGCTCGACCTCGAAGGCGCAGCGCCGCTCGGTCGCGGGGAGGGCCTCGCCGTCGGCGTCATCGGCGCGCTCTCGGGCGGCGTCATCGCTGCGGTGCTCGCGCTCGTCGCGGTGCGCGCGTTCATCTGGTGGGGCGTCCTCCCGAACACGCTGTACCCGGTCGTCACGCCGTCGCTGCTCGCGCCCCCGGTCGTCGTGGTGCTCAGCACCTGGGCGGCGTCGTGGATCGGCAGCAGGCGCGTGCTGACCGTCGCGCCCGTGGAGGCGCTGGGCGCGGCGCAGGAGCGGCCGTCCGCGGCCGTGCGCAGTACGGGACGGATCGTTGCCGCTGCGCTGCTCATCCTCCCGGGCGCTGCGCTGCTCGGCTTCGGTCTCCTGCTCGGCCTCGGCGCCTTCGCGAAGTCCGGCGACTCCGGGCTCGTCGAGTTCGGGCGCTACGGGGTCCTGATCGCGATGCTCGGCGGCCTGCTCTCCTTCACCGGGGTCATCGTCGCCGCGCCGCTCTTCCTCCCCGCCGTGCTCCGCGGTGTCGGACTGCTGTTCGGCGCGGGCGCGGCCGGGAGGCTCGCAGCGGCCAACGCGGTGCGCAACCCGGAGCGCAGCTCGCGCACCGCGATCGGTCTGGTCATCGGCGTCACCCTGATCACGATGTTCGTCGTCGCGACGCAGACCTGGCTCGCGATCATCCGCAGTGCGGCCGCGAAGGACCCGGAGCTCTACCAAGGCGCTGAGAGTGTGCTCACGGTCATCATGCTGGTGTTCAGCGGGCTGGTCGGCTTCTCGGCGGTGATCGCAGCGGTCGGCGTCGTCAACAGCCTGTCGCTGAGCGTGCTGCAGCGCCGCCGGGAGCTCGGCCTGCTCCGGGCGCTCGGGCTGAGCGCCGCGCAGGTGCGCCGGATGATCCTGGCCGAGGCGCGCAGCTGACCGTCGCCGCCGTGCTCTCCGGGCTGGTGCTGGGTACGCTGTACGGCTGGATCGGCGCCCAGACCCTGCTCGGGCAGCTCCCGGGCGGCGGGCTCGTCCCGCCGGCGATCCCGTGGCTGTTCATCGGCCTGATCGTCGCGGCGGCGGCCGTGCTCGCCGTCGGCGCCTCGGTGGCGCCGACCCGCCGGAGCCACCCGCGTCGCGCCGGTGGAGGCCCTCGCGGTCGAGTAGCGAGCCTCAGGTTTCCTGGACGCTCATCAAGCCTCAGCTATCCGCAGGCTGGGTATCCGATACTGGGGACTGGCGCACCGGTGACGTGCCCACCATCCGTGCCGGAGCGCCTCCTGCACTTGTGAGAGGACCCACCCTGAACTGGCTCATGACCCTGAGGATCGACAAACCGCCGTTCCTCATCGCGATCGACGTCGTCGCCGCCGTCCTGGCGGTGTACCTGCTCGTGCGCCCGACGTGGAAGCGAGTGCTCGCCGGGGCGATCGCGGCCGTCGGCGGCGCGCTGGTCGGCTGGTTCCTGGTGTGGCTGACGGACGACGTCTACAACCTGTTCGGCGTCGGGCTCACGCCGGTGACGACGATGTGGGTGGCCCTCGGGTTCGCCGGCATCGGCCTCGCGATCGCCAACTTCTTCCGGTCGCGGTGGTGGCGCAAGGTGATCGCGGGCGTCAGCATCCCGGTGTTCCTGATCGCCGCCTTCGCGGGCGTGAACGTCGACTTCGGCGCATACCGCAACCTCAACGACGCGATCGGCGTCGTGCCGTACAAGGCGCTGAACCTGCACCATGAACGCGGCGAGGTCATCGCGGGCACGGCCTGGTCGGCCTCCACCACGCAGGCGGACCCGCCGGTGAAGGGCGAGATCGGCAAGGTCAAGATCCCGGCGACCGTGTCCGACTTCCCGGCGCGGGAGGCCGTCGTCTATCTGCCCCCGGTCGCCCTCGGCCCGAACCCGCCGGCGCTCCCGGTGCTCTACGCCCTCTCCGGTCAGCCCGGCGCTCCGGCCGACATGTTCACGGCGGGCCGGATCGGCAGCTACCTCGATGCCTATGCGGCCAAGCACAACGGCTACGCGCCGATCGTCGTGGCACCCGACCAGCTCGGCGGCCCCGGCCGCAACCCGATGTGCATCGACTCCCGGGCCTTCGGCGACTCCGCCACGTACCTGCTCAAGGATGTGCGCTCGTGGATCACCACGCACCTGCGGGTGAGCAGCGACCCGGCGGCGTGGGGCGTCTTCGGCTACTCGCAAGGCGCCACCTGCGCCGCGCAGTTCGCCGTGAGCCGGCCGGACCTGTTCGGCTCCGCCCTGTCGTCCTCCAGCGAGCTGGGCCCGACACTCGGCAACGAGGCGCTCACGATCGCGACCGGCTTCGCGGGGTCGCGCACTGCCTTTCAGGACGCCCAGCTCGGGCCTACGATGAAGGCGCACGCCCCCTACAAGAACACGCTGATCGTCTTCGGCGCTGGTCAGAACGACGCCAAGTACACTGCATTCGCGAAGACGCTGCACTCGGACGCCGTCTCCGCCGGGATCCGCAGCGAGCTCCTGATCTCGCCCGGGACGGCACACGATTGGAACACGGTGCGCTACACGCTGACGGACGGCTTCCCCGCGGTCGCCGCTCACATGGGGCTGGCTCCGTGACCGATGCCGTGACCACGGGGGACGCGGCGGCGCGCACCCAGGAGCCTCCCGCGCGCCCGCCGGAGCCACCCGTGCGGGCGTCCGGCTTCGCCGGCGGGGTCCGGCGCCTCGGCCGGCTGATCGCGACGCATCCCTTCACTGCAGGACTGACGGCGCTGATCCTCGTGCTCGCACTGGTCACCGGCCCGATCCACGGCCCGCACCGCCCGCTGCGCGTGTGGCTCGGCGTGGGCCCCGACCAGCTCATCGACGGCCACTGGTGGGCGCCGGTGACCGCCGTGCTGTTCACGAACAATCTCGCCGAGCTGATCGTGGTGCTCGTGCTCACCGTACTGCTCGTCGGCGTCTCCGAGCAGTTGATGGGAGCGTGGCGGACGGCGCTCGCCTTCTTCACGACGTCGGCCGCGGGGATCGCCGCCGGCGTCGGCATCCAGCTCCTCGGCTCGCAGACGGGGGAGATGTGGTCGCGCAACGTCCACCACCTCGTCGTCCTCGACGTGTTCACGGGGATCGCCGGCACGATCATGACCGCGAGCGCGTTCGCCGGCGCGTTCTGGCGCCGCCGCATCCGCGTCATCACGATGCTCATCGCGATCATGTACCTGCTGTACTCGGGCGACCCGTCCGACCTGTACCGGCTGCTCGCGGTGCTCGCCGGCTTCGGCCTCGGCGTGCTGCTGCGGCCGCACGAGCGCCTCCTCGGCTGGCGCCGGTCGTCCCATCACGAGGTCAGGGTGCTCCTCGCGTCGGCCGTGACGATCAGCGCGCTCGGCCCCGTCATCGGCCTGCTGAGCCAGTCGCGGTACGGGATGCTGTCGCCGATCGGCCTGCTGTTCTCCAACGACGTCCCGGCCACCGGCAGCGTGCTGGAGCGCTGCCAGGCGTTCGCGGTCACGCGCGACTGCGTGCACGACCTCACCCTGGAGCGGATCAACGGCATCGGGCCCGTCCTCATCTCGGTGCTGCCGCTGCTGGCGCTGCTGGTCGCCGCGTACGGCCTCCTGCGCGGACGCCGCTTCGCGGTCTGGATGGCCGTGTCGGTCAACGCGCTGCTCGCCGTGCTCTCCGGGCTCTACTTCGGCATCCTCCCGTTCGCCGACCCGCGCCCCACGGTGTCGCCGCGGTACTGGGAGGTCACGTTCATCCTGGCGCTGTCGGCGCTCGTGCCCGCCACGATGACGATCCTGCTGGTCGCCTACCGTCGCCACTTCACCGTGCTCGCCACCGCCCGGTCGGTGCGGCGCTACGTGCTCACCGTGGCGCTGACCGGCGTCGGCCTGATCGGGCTGTACGTGCTGGTCGGCTGGCTGCAGAAGGACACCGGCTTCACCCGGCCGATCGACATCACCGACCTCCTCAACGACGTGCTGGAGCGGTTCATCCCGGTGAGCTTCCTGCGCCGGGAGCCGTTGCAGTACCTGCCGACGACGCCGCTGGCGACCGTGGTGTACCACAACATCGGCACGGTGTTCTGGCTGGTCGTCATCCTCGCCGCCGTCCCGTTCATGGTGGGCCGCGGAGCGTGGCGGCGCTCGATCGGCGACGCCGGACGCGTCCGGACGCTGCTGGAGCGCGGCGGCGGCGACGCCATCTCGTTCATGGCGACCTGGCCCGGCAACAGCTACTGGTTCGACTCCGCGACAGGGGGCGCGGTGGCGTACCGCATCGTCGGGCGCGTGGCGCTCACGACCGGCGCGCCGTTCGGCGCTGACGAGGCCGTGCACGACGGCATCATCGAGCGCTTCGCGCGGTTCTGCGACGACAGCGGCTGGATCCCGACCTTCTACAGCGTGGACGCCGCGTACCAGCCGGTCTTCGACCGGATGGGCTGGTCGACGATGACGGTGGCGGAGGAGACGGTCATCCGGCCGCAGCAGTGGGCGACCACCGGCAAGAAGTGGCAGGACGTCCGCAGCTCGATCAACCGCGCCCAGCGTGCGGGCATCCGCTCGGAGTGGACCAGCTTCGGCGCGCTGCCGCTGAGCGCCGCGCTGCAGCTCTCGGACATCTCCGAGCAGTGGGTCGCCGAGAAGGACCTCCCCGAGATGGGCTTCACCCTCGGCGGGCTGGACGAGCTGCGCGACCCGGCCGTTCGGCTGATGCTCGCGGTGGACGAGTCCGGCCGCATCGAGGGAGTGACGTCCTGGCTGCCGAGCTACCGCGACGGCCACGTCGTGGGCTGGACGCTGGACTTCATGCGGCGGCGTCCCGGCAGCATCAACGGCGTCATGGAGTTCCTGATCGCGGAGGCCGCCACCCGGATGAAGGAGGACGGCGTCGAGTTCATGAGCCTCTCGGCCGCTCCGCTCGCCCACACCGCCGGCACGCCCGACGACGCCAAGAGCGGCATGGACCGGGTGCTCGGCTACCTCAGCACGTCGCTGGAGCCGGTGTACGGGTTCCGCTCGCTGCTCAAGTTCAAGCAGAAGTTCCAGCCCGAGCTGCACCCGCTGATCATGGCGTACCCCGATCCGGTCGCCCTCCCGGCGATCGGCGTCGGCCTGGTGCGCGCGTACCTGCCCGATCTCTCCGTGCGTCAGGCTGCCGCGCTGGCGGTGGGACGCGGCTGACGCAGCGTCGTGGTACCGTGGTTTCTGTGTACGGTCTGCTCCTTCTTAGCTGCCGCGACGAGTCCTAGTTCCGGGCCTCCCTCGTCGCGGAGTTCGTCGTTGGCTCTCCACACCACACCGCGAGGAGAAGACAGACCATGAAGAACACGCAGGCGCCGAGCGCCATGCCGATCCACAAGTACCGGCCTTTCCACGAGCAGATCACCGTCGACCTGCCCGACCGCACCTGGCCGTCGAAGCGCATCACCCAGGCGCCGCGCTGGTGCGCCGTCGACCTGCGCGACGGCAACCAGGCCCTCATCGACCCGATGAGCCCCGAGCGCAAGCGCATCATGTTCGACCTGCTGGTGCGGCTGGGCTACAAGGAGATCGAGGTCGGCTTCCCGTCGGCCAGCCAGACGGACTTCGACTTCGTCCGCAGCCTGATCGAGGAGGGTGCGATCCCCGATGACGTCACCATCCAGGTCCTGACGCAGTCGCGCGAGCACCTGATCAAGCGCACCTACGAGTCGCTGGTCGGCGCCAAGCAGGCGATCGTGCACCTCTACAACTCCACGAGCATCCTGCAGCGCGACGTCGTGTTCCGCACCGACCAGCAGGGCATCGTCGACATCGCGCTGGCCGGCGCGCGGCTGTGCCGCCAGTTCGAGTCGCTGGTCCCCGGCACCGCGATCTACTACGAGTACTCGCCGGAGTCGTACACCGGCACCGAGCTGGAGTTCGCCGCCGACATCTGCAACCAGGTGCTGGAGGTCTTCGAGCCGACGCCGGAGCGCAAGGTCATCATCAACCTGCCCGCCACGGTCGAGATGGCGACGCCGAACGTCTACGCCGACTCGATCGAGTGGATGTCGCGGCACCTGAACCACCGCGAGAACGTCATCCTGTCGCTGCACCCGCACAACGACCGCGGCACCGCCGTCGCCGCTGCCGAGCTGGGCTACATGGCCGGCGCCGACCGCATCGAGGGCTGCCTGTTCGGCAACGGCGAGCGCACCGGCAACGTCGACCTGGTCACGCTGGGCGTCAACCTGTTCACGCAGGGCATCGACCCGCAGATCGACTTCAGCGACATCGACCAGATCAAGCGCACCGTCGAGCACTGCAACCAGCTGCCGGTCGGCGAGCGCAGCCCGTGGGGCGGCGACCTGGTCTTCACCGCGTTCAGCGGCTCGCACCAGGACGCGATCAAGAAGGGCTTCGAGGCGATGGCCGCGCGGGCCGAGCGCGAGGGCGTCTCCGTGGACGACCTGGTGTGGGCCGTCCCGTACCTGCCCGTCGACCCGAAGGACCTGGGCCGCAGCTACGAGGCGGTCATCCGGGTGAACTCGCAGTCCGGCAAGGGCGGCGTCGCGTACCTGCTGAAGACCGACCACGCGCTGGACCTGCCGCGCAAGCTGCAGATCGAGTTCTCCGGCGTCGTGCAGGCCAAGACCGACGCCGAGGGCGGCGAGGTCACGAGCGCGCAGATCTGGGACATCTTCCAGGACGAGTACCTGCCGGCCCCGGCCACCGATCCCGACGCCAAGTGGGGACGGTTCGAGCTGGGCAGCACGAGCACCACGAACGAGACCGGCGAGCACGTCACCCTCACGGTGGCGCTGCGCGACGGGGACACGGTGGCGAAGGCGACCGGCGAGGGGAACGGGCCGATCGCGGCGTTCTTCGACATCCTGAACGCGCGTGGGATCAACGTGCACCTGTACGACTACTCGCAGCACACGCTGTCGGCGAGCGAGTCGGCGCAGGCTGCGGCGTACGTGGAGGTGGATGTCGACGGCGTGCGGCTGTGGGGCGTCGGCATCGACGGGGACACCACGACCGCGTCGTTCAAGGCTGTCGTGTCGGCTGTGAACCGTGCCGTCCGCGCCTCCGCCGGCCACACCGCCGACCAGGCCGAGCTCGTCGGCGCCTGAGCCCGCAACAGCGGAGGAGATCCCGGTCCGACCGACCGGGATCCCCTCCGTTAATCGCCATTCAGACGGTCACCCGCGCAGATCTCCTCCGTTGTCCGCAGGCCTGTCCTCGATGCGATACCGCGGGATGGCCCCGGTGTCGGTCCGCTCGATGGTCCGCTCGGGGCTCGGGCGACGCCCGAACGCCATCCAGGCGGGGGCGCGGAGGCGGCCGAGTTCGCGCTGTTCCGGCAGGCTCCAGCCGAAGCGGACGGCGAGGAGGCGGATGATCAGCGTCACGATCACGCAGACCAGCACGGCGACCGCGAAGGGCACCTTCAGGTCGACCAGCACCACGAGCACGATCGTCCCGGCGCCGGCGGCGACCGCGTAGAGCGAGCCGACGTGCATCAGCGCGATGGGGAGGGTGAGCAGCACGTCGCGCAGGATCGACCCGCCGACCGCCGAGACCACGCCGACGAACACAGCGGGCACCTCCGGGAGCCCGAGCGCGAGCGCCTTGGTCGCGCCGATCGCGCCGAACAGCCCGATCGTGAGCGCGTCCAGGAAGGTGATGATCGGGTCCAGCCTCCGGAACAGCCGCACCAGCAGCATCCCGAGCAGCGCCGAGATGACCGTGGCCGGCAGGTACCAGTTGGACTGCAGCGCCACCGGCGTGACGTTGAGCAGGATGTCGCGCAGGAGGCCGCCGCCCAGCCCGGTCGCCACGCCGATGATCGCGATGCCGAGCAGGTCGAGCCTCCGGTCGCGGAAGCCGGAGGCGAACATGGCGCCTTGGAGGCTGCCGACGCCGACGGCGACCAGGTCGCCCCAGAGGGGGATCGTGAAGGCCGCGGATGTCACCAGTCACTTGTATCACGCGGGATACTGGAGTCGTGCCTGTCTACCGTGATGAAGTCGTCGTGCTGCGCACCCACAAGCTGGGTGAAGCCGACCGCATCGTCACCATGCTCAGCCGGCAGCACGGGAAGATCCGCGCGGTGGCGAAGGGCGTCCGGCGCACCGCGTCCAAGTTCGGGTCGCGGCTGGAGCCGTTCATGGTCGCGGACGTGCAGCTCTACGAGGGGCGCACGCTCGACATCGTGACGCAGGCGGAGACCATCGGCTCGTACGGCGCGCTGATCGCGGACGACTACGCCAGCTACACGGCCGCCAACGCGATGGTGGAGGCCGCCGACCGGCTGACCGAGGCCGAGGCGTCCCTGCAGCAGTACCTCCTGCTGGTCGGGGCACTCCGCTCGCTGTCGCGGCACGAGCACGGCCCGCAGCTGACCCTCGACTCCTACCTGCTGCGCGCGCTGTCGCTCGCGGGCTGGGCGCCGAGCTTCCTGGACTGCTCGCGCTGCGGGGCGCCCGGCCCGCACGAACACGTCGTGGTGCAGCTCGGCGGCGTGGTGTGCGACGACTGCGCGCCGCAGGGCGCCCCGCGGATCGACGCCGGGACGATCGCGCTGCTCGGCGCGCTGCTCACCGGCGACTGGGAGCTGGCCGACGCCTCCGACGACTCCACCCGCTCGAAGGCGAACGGCCTCGTCGCCGCCTACACCCAATGGCATCTGGAGCGCGGCCTGCGCTCCCTGCAGCACGTCCAGCACGATCAGAAGGCGAGTGGATGACGCCCAAGCCCTACACGCACAAGGACGCGGTCGCCTACCGGCCGGTCGACTGGACGGGGCTCTACCCGCCCGCCCTCCCGGCGAAGGCCGTGCCGGAGCACGTCGCCATCGTGATGGACGGCAACGGCCGCTGGGCGAACCGCCAGGGCCTCACCCGCATCGAGGGGCATCGGGCCGGGGAGGCCTCCCTGCTGGACGTGGTGGCCGGCGCCATCCAGGTCGGCGTCAAGCACCTCAGCGTCTACGCGTTCTCGACCGAGAACTGGAAGCGCTCGCCCGACGAGGTCCGCTTCCTGATGGGCTTCAACCGGGAGGTGCTGCACCGCCGGCGCGACCAGCTCAACGAGTGGGGCGTGCGGGTCCGCTGGGCCGGCCGCACGCCGCGGCTCTGGTCGTCGGTCATCAAGGAGCTGCAGTACGCCGAGCGCCTGACGGCGGCCAACGACGTCCTCACCCTCACGATGTGCGTCAACTACGGCGGCCGCACCGAGATCGCGGACGCCGTGCGGTCGATCGCCGAGGACGTCGCCGCCGGCCGGCTGAAGCCGTCGGCGGTGGGGGAGAAGACCATCCAGCGGCACCTCTACCTGCCGGACATGCCGGACGTCGACCTGTTCGTGCGCAGCTCGGGCGAGCAACGGACCAGCAACTTCCTGCTCTGGCAGAGCGCGTACGCGGAGATGGTGTTCCTCGACACGCTGTGGCCGGACTTCTCGCGGACCGACCTGTGGGAGGCCGTCGAGATCTTCGCGCGGCGCAACCGGCGGTTCGGGGGAGCGGTGGACACGCCGGACGACGTGGCGCTCTAGCTGCGGCTGCAGGAGGCTTTGACATCTACGTCCACAAGTCGCACAGACACGGAGCTCGGGACTCGCACTCAGAAGGTGCCAACATGGTTGGCGCAAATCTCCTCAGCGCCCTGTGTGCCTGCGGGTTTCCACGCGCCGTTCTTTGCCAGTTCGTGCGAGTCGATCTCAGCCACAATTAGTCTGCAAAAATGTTTGGACTCCTCGAGCTGCTTGGTGATCGCCCGCCCGATCACATCAATCCTTTCGCAGAACTCGCTGGAGGAAGTAGTCGTGCAGCCGGCATCGGTGACATATGAATGAAGGTCGATCCGCTGCCCATCGCCGAACACTACCGACATGCTGGGGCAATCGACGAAGGTTCGTTCGTTGCATGTGTCCGACCAGACAAACGTGTGTGCGGCGACCGTGACTGTTTCGCCTCGACAAGGATCGAGTCATTCCAGCCCGTGAGTTGACGACCGTCACCGCCTACCTGCCGGAAGGCGGCGCCCTTGCGGACACCGGATCGTGCCTCGACGCCAACTATCGAGGTCGCTGACCGACCGACGTTCGTCAGCTGAAAGATGTTCAGCGCGGTGCCGGGCGCAGTGGGCGCTGGTGCGCCATTTTCGTGCCTACCGTTCCACTTCACGAAGTACCGAGCTACCGCGCCTGCCGGACGCGCATCGGCTTTGGCATTCTCGACTGTCGCCTGCCAGGCTCCGTAGGCGCCGACGAGAAGGCTCACGAGCGCGATCGCCAAAGAGACGAGACTGATACGTCGCGTTGATCGCTTTTCGTCTGCCTGAGGCTCGCAGTTCACACTTCTCCTGACGCGGTGAGGCGGTCAAATCCCTGGTCACGCTAGCGAGTCCAAAGGAGTGGCCGGGCTCCGACATCAATGATTGTGCTGGTGAATGCGTGGTGACCACGTAGAACTTCACCAACAAGGTCCCCATGTTGGCCTACTGAGCGCGCCGGCAACCGCCTGTAGCCGCGGAATAACTGCAGCGCTGCACCGTTGTCCCTTGACGTGAGCGAACCCATCAAGATCGACATCTGGTCCGACATCGCGTGCCCGTGGTGCTACATCGGCAAGCGGAAGTTCGAGAACGGCAGTGCGACGTTCTCCGGCGCCGGCGAGGGCCGCGCGGTGGAGGTCGAGTACCACTCCTTCGAGCTGTCGCCGGACACCCCGGTGGACTTCGACGGCAGCGAGGTGGACTTCCTCGCCGGTCACAAGGGCATCCCCGCCGAGCAGGTGCACCAGATGCTCGACCGGGTGACCGGGATCGCCTCCTCGGTCGGCCTCGACTACGACTTCGGCGCCCTCCAGCACACCAACACCGTCAAGGCGCACGAGCTGCTGCACTTCGCCAAGGCGCAGGGCAAGCAGCTGGAGCTGGCGGAGCGGCTGTTCCAGGCCTACTTCATCGAGGGCGGCCACGTGGGCCGCGCCGAGTCGCTCGCCGACCTCGCGGCCTCGGTCGGGCTCGACCGGGAGGCGGCGCTGGCCGCGATGGAGTCCGGTGAGTACCTGGATGCGGTGCGCGAGGATCAGCGCACGGCCGCCGAGTACGGCATCAACGGCGTGCCGTTCTTCGTGATCGAGGGGAAGTACGGCGTCTCGGGCGCGCAGGACGCCGCGACGTTCGCGCAGGTGCTGGAGCAGGTCTGGTCCGAGCGCGCGGCGGTTCCGGCGGAGGCCGGCGCGTGAGCGGCGAGACGGCGGCTGCGCCGCGCCCGCTCCTCACGCCGCTGGGCGACCCGGCGGCCGCCGCGTGCGAGGGCGACGCGTGCGTCCTCCCCGGCGCCATGCAGGACCGGGGTCCCGACACGCCGTAACGTCTGAGTCAGAACGGCGTGTTGCGTCCCCGCTCCGCCAGGGCGGCGCGGACACGGGCGATAGCGACGGCGGCTCCGTTGTCGAGATGGGAGCGGTTGATGCGGACGACCCGCCAGCCGGAGCTCTCCAGCGCCCAGATCCGATCGATGTCGCCGTAGTACTGGCGGGCGTCGGTGCGGTGGTGGTCGCCGTCGTACTCGACGACGATCTGCGGCTCCGCATAGACAAGGTCGCCGTGCAGCTCCCTTCCGGATGCGACGCGGATGGGACGGTTCACGACCGGCTCAGGGAGCCCGGCGCCGACGAGAGACATCCTCAGCACCGTCTCCATCGCCGAGTCGGTGTCGGGGCGGACGTGCGCGAGCGCGGCACGGAGTCTGTTCACACCCGGGCGATTCCGGGCGGCGTCGGCGGTAGCGCGCAGGATGGCCGACGTGGAGAGCGGGCTCTTACGTCGCAGGCAGGAGTCGCCCGCGACGATGAGTTCATCGACGGTCAGCGTTGCGGCGAGCTGGCACACCACCTGTTCGACTCCGGGCACGCGCAGGCCCGTGTGGAGTCGGAGATCTTCCGTGGTCAGGCTGGATTTATGGCCGACGACGCCCTGACCGCGGGGTGCACGGCGCCCTTCGAGGGACGCGACGTGGAGGTCGATGCTCTCGTACAGTCGACGGGGGAGCGACAGACCGTAGATGATCGCCGCCGTTTGGTGGCTGAAGCACTGTGTCCGCGGCATGACCGCCCGGTACGCGACGCATCGAGACAGAAAGCCACCGTCATATTCGGTCTCCGGGACCCGCGCGCCGTGGAACGGCGCGACGAGATCCGACCTGCGTAGCCGGGCCGACGGTACACCGGCGGCGGTCGCCGCCGCGACGGAGAACGCCGGCGAACGCAGCAGAGGCGGAAGGGGCTCAGGACGACGCATCCCCACACCCTGCCAGCCGCCCGACGCGCCCTCCGACTTATCCACAGGCGCCGTCACGGAGCGGGGTCGCAACATGCCGCGAACGCGGAGCGGTAACGGCGTGTTGCGACCCCGCTCTGGGCGGGAGGCCGGCGGCTACTCGGGGTCGGTGATGTCGGCGAGGGTGGCGGCGAAGCCGGCGAGCAGGGCGTCCGCGTCCACGAACAGCGAGTAGCCGTGCTCGCCGGCGCCCATCGACACGGTGCGGCCGGCGACGGTCGTGTCCGCGATCACCGGCCACGCGGTCGTGCTGCCGAACGGCGTGATGGTCCCACGCTCGTAGCCGGTCGCGGCGAACGCCACCGACGCGTCGGGGAGCTGCAGCTTGTTGACGTGGAGGACGGCGCGCAGCTTCGGCCAGGAGATCTTGCGGCCGCCCGGGACCAGCGCGAACACGAAGGTGTCGTCGCTGCGCTTGACCACGAGCGTCTTGACGATGTCGCCGGGCTGGATGCCGAGCAGCGACGCGGCCTCCTCCAGGCTCCGGGCGGCGGGCCGCTCCACGATCCGCACGGGGATCCCGCGGGCCCGGGCATCCTCCTCCACACGCCGGCGTCCACCACCGGTTTCCACAGCTTCGGGGCTCTCGGCCATGTATCAGCACGCTTTCTGGGAGAATCGACGCAGATGTCTACTACCGCAACCCTAGCTCCCCGCACCGAGACGAGCCCCGCCCTGCGCATCGGGCCGCTCGCGCTCGACGTGCCGGTCGTCCTCGCGCCCATGGCGGGGATCACGAACACCGCCTTCCGCCGGCTCTGCCGCGAGTTCGGCGCCGGCCTCTACGTGAGCGAGATGATCACGTCCCGCGCGCTGGTCGAGCGCACGCCCGAGTCGCTGCGCCTCATCACGCACCACGAGTCGGAGACGCCGCGCAGCATCCAGCTCTACGGCGTCGACCCCAAGACGGTCCGCAAGGCGGTCACGATGCTCGTCGCGGAGGACCGCGCCGACCACATCGACCTCAACTTCGGCTGCCCGGTGCCCAAGGTCACCCGCAAGGGCGGCGGGGCGGCGCTGCCGTGGAAGCTGAACCACTTCCGCGAGATCGTGGAGGGCGCCGTCGCGGCGGCGGGCGACATCCCGCTGACCGTCAAGATGCGCAAGGGCATCGACGGCGACCACCTCACCTACCTGGAGGCCGGCAAGGCCGCGGAGGGCGCGGGCGTCGCCTCGATCGCGCTGCACGCCCGCACGGCCGCCGAGTTCTACTCCGGCCACGCCGACTGGTCCGCCATCGCGAAGCTCAAGGAGACCATCACCGGCACGCCCGTGCTCGGCAACGGCGACATCTGGTCGGCGGCCGACGCGGTCCGCATGGTGGAGGAGACCGGCTGCGACGGCGTCGTGGTCGGCCGCGGGTGCCTCGGCCGGCCGTGGCTGTTCGGCGACCTGGCGGCGGCGTTCCGCGCCCGCGCGGGCGAGATCAGCGCCGAGGAGGCCGCGCTCGCGCAGGCCCACCCGACGCTCGGGCAGGTGGCGGCGACGTTCCGCCGCCACGCCGAGCTGCTGGTCGAGTTCTTCGACAGCGAGGAGCGCGGCTGCCGCGACATCCGCAAGCACGTCGCCTGGTACTTCAAGGGCTACCCGGTCGGCGGCGACCTGCGCGCGAGCCTCGCGACGGTCGACACGCTCGCGCACCTCGACGACCTGCTGGCCACGCTCGACTGGAGCCAGGAGTATCCGGGCGAGGCGGCAGAGGGCCAGCGCGGACGCGCGGGTTCGCCCAAGCGTCCTGCCCTCCCCGAGGGCTGGCTCGACAGCCGCGAGCTGGCGGGCAGCGCCCGTGCGGAGGTCGCCGAGGCGGAGGTGCACAACAGTGGCGGATAGCGCGACGGCGACGCTCGACAGCGTCCCGGCCGACGGTTACAGCGAGCGCGACCGGGAGCGCTGGCTCCCCGAGCACCACTCGAGCCGCCGCAGCGACTTCGCCCGCGACCGTGCACGCCTGCTGCACTCCAGCGCGCTGCGCCGGCTCGCCGCGAAGACCCAGGTGCTCAGCCCGACGGCGGGCCTCGACTTCGCGCGCAACCGGCTGACGCACTCCCTGGAGGTCGCGCAGGTCGGCCGCGAGCTCGCGGCGAGCCTGGGGCTGGACCCCGATATCGTCGACACCGCCTGCCTGGCGCACGACATCGGCCACCCGCCGTTCGGCCACAACGGCGAGCGCGCTCTGAACACCTGGGCGGAGGACATCGGCGGCTTCGAGGGCAACGCCCAGACGCTGCGCCTTCTCACCCGCCTGGAGCCCAAAGTGTTCGGCCGCGACGGCCGTCCCTACGGGCTCAACCTGACCCGGGCCAGCCTCGACGCGAGCTGCAAGTACCCGTGGCCGGAGACCAGCTCGGTCGCCGACCCGAGCGGGCGCGCCAAGTTCGGCTTCTACGCCGACGACCACGCGGTGTTCGAGTGGATGCGGGACGGCTCGCCCGAGCGCCAGCGCTGCATCGAGGCGCAGGTGATGGACCTCTCCGACGACATCGCCTACTCCGTGCACGACTTCGAGGACGCCGTGGTCAACGGGTACATCGACGTGGCGGCGCTCGGCAGCCGCGTCGACCACGACGACCTCGTGCGCTCGATGTACGAGTGGGTGGGCGGCGAGTTCAGCCACGACGAGCTGATCGCGGCCTTCGACCGGCTCGACACCCTCGACATCTGGCTCGACCGCTGGGACGGCTCGCGGCGCGCGCAGGCGCACCTGAAGAACCTCACCAGCCAGCTCATCGGCCGCTTCGCGCACGCCGCCGTCCACGAGACGAAGCACCGCGCGGGCGGCGTGGAGCTGCGCCGGTTCGGCGCGGACGTCGTGGTGCCGGACTCCATCCGGGCGGAGATCGCCGTGCTGAAGGGGATCGTCGCCACGTTCGTGATGTCGCGCAACACGCGCCAGCCGATCTACGCGCAGCAGCGTCAGGTGCTGATGGCGCTGGCCGACGTGCTGCTCGCGCGCGGGCCGGAGGAGCTGGACCCGGGATTCCAGGAGGACTGGCGCCTCGCCGGCAGCGACGCGGAGCGCAAGCGCGTGGTCGTCGACCAGGTCGCGAGCCTGACCGACCAGTCGGCGCTGAGCTGGTTCGAGCGTCTCGTGCAGCACTGATCCGGCGCGCCGGGCCTGGGCTTGAATAGACAGCCCGGGTGCAGAATGCTTGAGGGACGGCGACGGAGGAGAGACGATGAGCAGCCCACAGCCACCGGCGGACGGTGACCGGCCCACGGAGGCCGAGTCCGGCGCGGCGGCGGAGCACGCGCCCGCCCCCGACGAATCCGCGCCCGGCTCGCGGCCCGCGGCCGCCAAGCGCGCGCCCTCCCCGCGCAAGCGGGCTCCGAAGACGGAGCCCATCTCGCCGAACGGGGAGGCCCCGGAGATCCTGGACGCCATGCTCGGCAAGGCCGCGACGGAGGACACCGTGGCGGCGACGGCGCCCGCGAAGCCGCGCCGTCGCCCGGCCGCATCGCGCGCGAAGACGGCGACGGCGCCCGACACCTCCACCTCGCCGGCGGAGCCTCCCGTCGAGGCGGACGCGGCCGAGCCGCACGAGACGGAGGCCACGACCGCGGTCCTCCCGACCGCGGACGAGTTCTACCGCATCCCGACCGCCGAGACGGAGCTCCTGAGCCCTGCGGCTGCGGCGAGCGAGGAGCCGGCCGAGACCGAGCTCCTGCCCACGTCGCCCGCGGCCGAGACCGAGCTCCTGCCCACCTCGCCCGCGGCCGAGCCGGTGCCGGTCGGAGCGGTCTCCGAGGACGCCACGGCAGACGTCGCCGCGGAGGCCACGGCTGCGGCCGCCGCGTCGCACTCGAACGGCGCCCCCGTCGGCGAGGACGCCCCGCCGCCTCCCGCCGCCGGCCCGCACGCCCCGCGGCCCGGCCGCACCATGAACGACCTCGCCGACCGCTTGGACGACTCGCGGTTCTTCTCGTCGCTGTTCGACTTCACCTTCACCAGCTACGTGACGCGGAAGCTCGCCGGTCCCGTCTACGTCGTCGGGCTCGTGCTGATCGGCCTCGGGATCGTGGTGGGCTTCTCCAACAGCCTCGGCATCGCGATCGCCACCCGGTCCCCGGGCGGAGCGTTCGTCTTCCTGCTGGGCATCCTGGTCACGCTGGTGGCCGCCATCCTGAGCGTGCTGCTGCTCCGGGTGACCATCGAGGTCTTCTGCGCGATCATCGAGATCGCCCAGAACACGCGGCGCAGGCGGCCTCCGCGCGACTGAGCCCGTGGGAGGTCGGCCGGCGTCGGTCCCGCAAACTAGACTCGTCCGTATGGCGGGCCGGATACGACAGAGCGACATCGAAGAGGTCAAGGCCCGTACCAACATCGCCGACATCATCGGCGACTACGTCAGCCTGAAGCCCGGCGGCGTCGGCTCGCTCAAGGGCCTGTGCCCGTTCCACGACGAGAAGAGCCCGAGCTTCAACGTCCGCCCCGGCGTCGGCCGCTACCACTGCTTCGGCTGCGGCGAGGGCGGCGACGTCTACGCGTTCCTGGTGAAGCTCGACCACGTCTCCTTCACCGAGGCGGTCGAGCGGCTGGCGGGCCGGATCGGCTACCAGCTCCACTACGAGGAGGGCGGGGGAGGCCCGAGCGAGTCGAGCAGCAACCGCGCCAGGCTGCTGGCCGCGAACAACGCGGCGGAGGAGTTCTTCCGCGAGCGGCTGGCCGCGCCGGACGCGGACCCCGGCCGCCGGTTCCTGGGCGAGCGCGGCTTCGACGCCGCCGCCGCCTCGCACTTCGGCGTCGGCTTCGCCCCGAAGAGCTGGGACGAGCTCACCAAGCACCTCCGCGGCAAGGGCTTCAGCCCGGACGAGCTGCTGGCCGCCGGCCTGGTGTCGCAGCGCGACCGCGGCGTCTACGACCGGTTCCGCGGCCGCCTGGTGTGGCCGATCCGCGACGTGACAGGCCAGACGATCGGCTTCGGCGCCCGCAGGCTGCTGGAGGACGACAACGGCCCGAAGTACCTGAACACCCCGGAGACCGCGGTCTACAAGAAGGCGCAGGTGCTCTACGGGCTCGACCTCGCCAAGCGGGACATCTCCCGCAACGACCAGGTCGTGGTCGTGGAGGGCTACACCGATGTGATGGCCTGTCACCTCGCAGGCATCACGACCGCCGTCGCGACCTGTGGAACGGCGTTCGGCGTCGACCACATCAAGGTGATCCGACGCATCATGGGGGACGACAGCAGCACCGGCTCGGTGATCTTCACGTTCGACCCGGACGCGGCCGGTCAGAAGGCGGCCGCCAGGGCGTTCGGCGAGGAGCAGCGCTTCTCGGCCCAGACCTACGTGGCCGTCGGCCCGGACGGGCTCGACCCGTGCGACCTACGGCTCTCGGGCGGCGACGAGGCCGTGCGCCGGATGATCGACGCCCGCAAGCCGATGTTCGAGTTCATGATCCGCCAGGTGGTCGACCGGTTCGACCTGGACACCGTGGAGGGCCGCACGGCCGCCCTCCGCGCGGGGGCGCCGATCGTGGCGACCATCCGCGACCCCGCCTCGCAGAACGGCTACACGCGCGAGCTCGCGCGGCTCTCCGGCGCGGACCTCCAGGACGCACTGCGCGCGGTGCGGTCGGCGCAGCGCACAGGTCGGGGCGACGACGGGTCCCGGCAGGGCGGCGAGCGCGAGCGGCAGCAGTACCAGCAGCCGACGCCCGACGCTCCCGCACCGGTGCGCGAGCTCGACCCCAGCGACCCGACGCAGCGCACCGAGCGCGAGAGCCTCATGGTGCTGCTCCAGCTCCCTGCCGAGGTCGGAGCCGAGCGCGCCGCCCGCGTCGTGCAGGTGCCGTTCGTGAACCCGACCCACGCGGTCGTCCGCGACGCGATCGCCATCCAGCTCCCGTCCATGGCCGACCCGGGCTGGGTGGACCGCATCCTCGCCGAGGTACCGCAGGCGTACGCGCCGACCGTGAACGCCCTCGCCGTCGGCGCCCTCCCGCAGGCCGGGACCGATGTGGGCCGCTACGCGCGCTCCATCCTGGACGGCCTGATCGACCGCGATCTGCTGCGCGAGAAGGCCGAGCTCACCTCCCGCCTGGCGCGCACCGACCCGCAGAACGCCGAGCTGCGGAGGTCGCTGCAGGTGGCGCTGGCGTCGATCGATCACGAGCGGATGCGGCTGCGCGGCGAGTAACGCGGCACAATAGATCATCGCCACGTTCCGACGACGGAATCCAGGGCAGTGTGCGCAAATGCGCGCGGAATTGTTGCGCCGTTGTAAAGATTGCGCCGCGATCCGCGGCAAGATGCGTACTCGGCGCGGCATTCGTGCTAGGACTGTGGCTACGCGATTCGGCGATGTGGCACGCGTGTGCGCTCCGTCGATCGGTGACCCCACCAAGGAAGAGGTAATCGGATATGAGATCCGTAAAGATCGGCGGACGGCGCCTGCTCGCCGTGTCGGCCGCATTCGCGGCCGCGGCGCTGGTGCTCGCGGGCTGCTCCGGGGCCAATAACGGCTCCAGCAGCGGCGGCGGCACGCTGACCATCGGCACGACCGACAAGATCACGTCGATCGACCCGGCCGGCTCCTACGACAACGGCTCGTTCGCCGTGATGAACCAGGTGTACCCGTTCCTGCTGAACTCGCCGTACGGCAGCCCGGACGTCAAGCCGGACATCGCCGCGAGCGCCGCGTTCACGTCGCCCACGGAGTACACCGTCAAGCTGAAGCCGAACCTGAAGTTCGCCAACGGTCACTCGCTGACCTCCGAGGACGTCAAGTTCACCTTCGACCGCCAGCTCAAGATCAACGACCCCAACGGTCCCGCGTCGCTGCTCGGCAACCTCGACAGCGTCAGCACGCCGGACAAGACGACCGCGGTCTTCAAGCTCAAGGTCCCGAACGACCAGACCTTCCCGCAGGTGCTGTCCAGCCCCGCCGGCCCGATCGTCGACCACCAGGTCTTCTCGGCCGACAAGGTCACCCCGGACAACACCATCGTCAAGGGCCACGCGTTCGCCGGCCAGTACGACATCACGAGCTACGACTTCAACAACCTGATCGCGTACAAGGCGAACCCGAACTACGACGGCCTGCTCGGCAAGCCGGCGACGGAGAAGGTCAACGTCAAGTACTACGCGGAGTCGTCGAACATGAAGCTCGACATCCAGAAGGGCGCGATCGACGTCGCGTTCCGCAGCCTGTCGGCGACCGACATCGAGAGCCTCGGCACGGACAAGAACGTCAAGGTCGTCAAGGGACCGGGTGGTGAGCTCCGCTACATCGTCTGGAACTTCAACACGCAGCCCTACGGCGCCACCACGCCGCAGGCCGACGCCAAGAAGGCCCTCGCCGTGCGCCAGGCCGCTGCCGACCTCGTCGACCGCGCCACCATCGCAAAGCAGGTCTACAAGGACACCTACACCCCGGCGTACTCCTACGTCCCGCAGGGCCTGACCGGCGCCACCACGGTGCTGAAGGACCTCTACGGCGACGGCAACGGAGGCCCGAGCCTCGACAAGGCGAAGGCTGCGCTGCAGGCCGCCGGCGTGACCACCCCGGTCGCCCTCAACCTGCAGTACAACCCGGACCACTACGGCCCGTCCTCCGGTGACGAGTACGCGCTCGTGAAGGAGCAGCTCGAGAACGGCGGCCTGTTCAAGGTCAACCTGCAGTCGACCGAGTGGGTCCAGTACTCCAAGGACCGCGTGAAGGACCTGTACCCGGCCTACCAGCTCGGCTGGTTCCCGGACTACTCCGACGCGGACAACTACCTGTCGCCGTTCTTCAGCAAGGACAACTTCCTCGCGAACCACTACGACAACCCGGAGGTGCAGTCGCTGATCACCCAGCAGCTCGGCACCACCGACAAGGCCGCGCGCACCAAGCTGATCGAGGAGATCCAGGCGAAGGTGGCGGCGGACCTGTCCACCCTGCCGCTCCTCCAGGGCTCGCAGGTCGCCGTGGTGGGCAAGAACGTCTCGGGCGCCGACAAGACGCTCGACCCGTCGTTCAAGTTCCGCTACGCAGCCCTCTCGAAGGGCTAGGCCGCACAACAGGGCCGAACGGGGGCGGCTCGCGTCTGACGGACGCGAGCCGCCCTCACCCACGAACCACCACGATTGGCTTCCATGACAGCGACGGTCAGTACCCCGGCAGCCCCCACTGCCGGGCCAGAACGCATCAAGGCGCGTCGACGGACGGGAGGCGGCCTGGGCCGCTACATCGTCATCCGCGCTCTTCTCATCATCCCGACGATCTTCATCCTCGTCACAGTCGTCTTCTTCCTGATGCGGTCCACCGGTGACCCCATCACGGCGGCGCTCGGCGGCAAGCTCCCTCCCGCGCAGCTCCAGCAGCGCATCCACGAGGCCGGGTACGACCGGCCGCTCATCGTGCAGTACTTCGAGTACCTCGGACAGATCCTCCGCGGCGATTTCGGAACGACCTTCACCGACCACCAGCCCGTGACCCAGGTGCTGATCACGTACGGCGCGGCGACCCTCGAGCTGGCGTTCTACGCCCTCATCGTCGCGTTCATCGTCGGCATCCCGCTCGGCCTGCTCGCGGCCTACTTCCGCGACAAGTGGGGCGACGCCTCGCTGCGCATCTTCGCGATCCTCTGCTACGCGACGCCGGTGTTCTTCGTCGGCATGGTGCTCAAGCTCATCTTCTCGATCTGGCTGAACGTGCTCCCCGTCGCGGGCCGCGCCTCCACGAGCTCCGAGATCGAGATGCAGACGCTCCCGAACAAGACCGGCATCTACCTGATCGACGCGTTCATGACCGGTGACCCGGCTGTCGTCGGTGACGTGCTGCTGCACGCCGTCCTGCCCGCCGTCACGCTCGGCCTCCTGACCGCGGGCATCTTCCTGCGGCTGGTGCGCACGAACGTCATCGGCACGCTCTCCACCGACTACGTGGACGCGGCCCGCTCGCGCGGCGTCAGCGAGAGCCGCCTGGTGCGCAAGCACGCGTACCGCCCCGCGCTCATCCCGATCATCACGGTCATCGGCCTCCAGATCGCCCTGCTGCTCGGCGGCGCGATCCTGACCGAGACGACCTTCGAGTGGAAGGGCCTGGGCTTCCAGCTCTCCCACTACCTTCAGGCGCGCGACTTCGTCGCGGTGCAGGGCATGGTCGTCCTGCTCGCCGTCATCGTCGCGGTCACGAACTTCATCGTCGACATCATCGCGGCGCTCATCGACCCGAGAGTGAGGTACTGAGATGGCCTCGCGCAAGGGCACCATCTGGAGCCGGCTCCCCGTCGTCCACCAGCTGCGCCAGTCCGTCGGACTGCAGCGCGGGATGCTGGTCACGGGACTCGTGCTCACCGGCCTGTTCATCCTGGTCGCGATCTTCGCCCCGGCGATCGCGCCGTACGGCTTCGCGCAGCTCAAGGACGCGCAGGGCCAGTTCGGCTCCCAGCAGCCGCCGAGCGCGGCGCACATCTGGGGCACCACCGTCGGAGGCTACGACGTGTTCTCCCGCGTGATCTGGGGAGCGCAGACCGCGATCCTGGTGATCGTCGTCGCGGTGATCCTGTCGATCTTCGCCGGCGTCATCCTCGGCCTGGTCTCGGGCTACTTCGGCGGCTGGGTCGACCGGCTCGTCGTGGTGATCGCCGACGCGATCTACGCGTTCCCGTCGCTGCTGCTCGCGATCGTGATGGCCATCGTCATCTCGGGCGGCCAGTCCAGCCTGTGGGGCGGCATCCTCGCCGCGGCGATCTCGATCACCGTGGTCTACATCCCGCAGTACTTCCGCGTCATCCGCTCGGAGGTCGTCCGGATCAAGGCGGAAGCCTACGTCGAGTCGGCCAAGGTCGTCGGCGCCAGCAACGGGCGGATCATGTTCCGCCACGTGCTGCGCAACTCGACCCGCACGCTGCCGCTGATCTTCACGCTGAACTCCTCGGAGGCCATCCTGACGCTCGCGGCGCTGGGCTTCCTCGGCTTCGGCATCGAGCCGACCGCGGCGGCCGAGTGGGGCTACGACCTCAACAAGGCGCTGTCCGACGTCACCAGCGGCATCTGGTGGACATCCATTTACCCGGGTCTGGCGATCGTCCTCGTCGTGCTCGGCATCACGCTCGTCGGCGAGAGCCTCAATGACCTCGCCGACCCGCGCCTCCGTGGCCGGCGTCGCGCCGCAGAGGCGTCGGGTCTGGTCGCCGAGACGTCGGTCGTCCCCGGCGGTCCGCTGGAGGCGGGCCCCGGCGGCATCGACGGCCTGGAGGGCGGAGAGTCCTTCGACGAGCACGGAATCGAGGTCAAGCCATGAGCGACGTCGTCACGATCGACAACCTGTCGGTGACCTTTGCTACCGACGCCGGCGCCGTCAAGGCCGTCGACGATGTCACCCTGCGCGTGTCGCCCGGCGAAGTGCTGGCCATCGTGGGGAGTCCGGTTCGGGCAAGACCGTCACCGCCAAGACCATCCTCGGCCTGCTGCCGGAGACCGCGACCGCCTCGGGCGCCGTGGTGCTGCGGAGCAAGGACGGCGCCAGCGAGGCGGACATCGTCTCGCTGAGCAAGAAGGAGCTCAGGGAGGTGCGCGGCACCGACGTGGCGATGGTCTTCCAGGAGCCGTCCACCGCGCTGAACCCCGTCTACCAGGTGGGCTGGCAGATCGCCGAGGGCCTGCGCGCCCACGGCAAGCTGTCCAAGAAGGACGCGCAGAAGCAGGCGGTCGACATCCTCCGCCGGGTCGGCATCCCGGAGCCGGAGAAGCGGGTCAAGTACTACCCGCACCAGTTCTCCGGCGGCCAGAAGCAGCGCATCGTCATCGCGATGGCGCTGGTGCTGAACCCGGGCCTGATCGTCGCCGACGAGCCGACCACCGCGCTCGACGTGACCGTGCAGGCCGAGATCCTCGACCTGCTGCGGCGGTGCCGCGACGAGTTCGGCGCGGCCATCGTGCTGATCACGCACAACATGGGCGTGGTCGCCGACCTCGCCGACCGGGTCGCGGTCATGTACCAGGGCAAGGTCGTGGAGGAGGCCGACGCGCGCACGCTGTTCGCCGCGCCGCAGGCCGAGTACACGCGGAAGCTCCTGGCCTCCGTGCCGCGCATCGGCATGGGCGCCGTGGCCACGCAGGACCGGGCGATCGCCCGCGCCGAGCGTCCGCAGGAGGCGCCGGTGGTGAAGGCGCGCGACCTGCGCATCCAGTACCCCGGCCGGCTCGGCCGCCCCGGGTTCGTGGCGGTCGACGGCGTGAGCTTCGACATCCGCCCCGGCGAGGTGCTCGGCCTGGTCGGCGAGTCCGGCTCGGGCAAGACCACGATCGGGCGCGCCATCGCCGGACTCGGCAAGGTCACCGACGGCTCGCTCGAAGTGCTCGGCATCGAGATGAACGGCGTCAAGGAGCGCCAGTTCCGCAAGGTGCGCAGCGACATCGGCTTCGTGTTCCAGGACCCCGCGTCGAGCTTCAACCCGCTGCTCACGATCGCGGACTGCGTGGCGGAGCCGCTCGTCGTGCACGGCCGGGCGTCCTCGCCCGCCGCCGCACGCGGCCGGGTGGATGAGCTGCTGGAGGCCGTGCAGCTGCCGCGCAGTTACGGCGACCGGTTCCCGCACGAGCTCTCCGGCGGCCAGCGGCAGCGGGCGAGCCTCGCCCGCGCCCTCGCTCTGGAGCCGACCCTGCTGATCGCCGACGAGCCCACCTCGGCCCTCGACGTCTCGGTGCAGGCGCGGGTGCTGGAGCTGTTCGCCGACCTCCAGCGCGAGTTCGGCTTCGCCGCGCTGTTCATCAGCCACGATCTGGCCGTCGTCGACCTCCTCGCCGACCGGATCGCGGTGCTGCACCGCGGCAAGCTGGTGGAGGAGGGCACGGGAGCCGAGGTGCTAGGCAACCCGCGCGAGGCGTACACGCAGCGGCTGCTGGCCTCCCTGCCGGTGCCGGATCCGGTGGAACAGGCCGACCGGCGGGAGGCGCTGCGCGCTCTCCAAGCCGAGAGCGCCTAGGGTCGATCATGTGAGTTCCGAACCCGCCATCCTCGTCAGCGACCTGTCCGTCGAATATCCCGCCAGGGGCGTCAGCCCCTCGTGCGTCGCCCTCCGCGGGGTGAGCTTCCAGCTGGAGGCCGGACAGTCGCTCGGGGTCCTGGGCGAGACGGGTTCGGGCAAGAGCACGCTGGCCGCGGTGCTCGCCGGGCGGGGCTTCCCCTCCGCTCCGGCGAGCCCGGCCCGCGGATCAGCGGCGGCGACGCGACCGTCCTCGGCCACTCGCTGCGGCACGCACGCAAGCGCGACCTGGCCGAGGTGACCTTCCACGTCGGCTACCTGCCGCAGGAGGCCGCGGCCACGCTGGAGCCGTCCCTGTCGGTGCAGGACAACGTCACGCTGCCGATCTTCGAGCGCGACGAGCACTACAACCGCCGGGCGGCGGGGGAGCGGGCCGCGCTCATGCTGGACACCGTCCACCTCCCGCTCAGCGTGCTCGGCAAATACCCGTACCAGCTCAGCGCCGGGCAGCGCCAGCGCGTCGCCCTCGCCAAGGCCCTGGTTCTCGGGCCGCAGGTGCTGATCGTGGACGAGCCGACCGCCGGCATCGACGCGACGGTCCGGGACGCGGTGATCGACCTCCTGGCCCAGCTGCGGACGCACGAGGGCTTCACGGCCGTCATCGTCAGCCACGACCTGGCCGTGCTGCGCCGCGCGACGGACAACTCGCTGGTGCTGCAGGGCGGCCGTCCCATCGCCTACGGGCCGATCGAGGACGTGCTGGCCGATCCGTCGCACCCGTTCGTGCGCGGGCTGGCGGACGCGCTGAAGCCGCCGCAGCGCCGGCGGGAGCGCCGGCCGCAGATCGCGGCGAAATAGCCGAGCGTCCCGACAGGAGGAACCATGATCGAATCCAGCCCGCAGCACCGCGCCGTCCTCGCCCCGGGCGGAGTGCCGCTCGCGCCGGGCGAGCGCCCGGAGCCCGGCCCCATCGCCGTGCTCCCGACCGCCGAGCCGTCCTTCGTCGCCGCCGTGGAGGCCGCGGGCGGGACTGTCGAGCCGCTCTCCGACCGCACCCGCGGCGTCGTCTGGCTGTCCAACAAGGACGCCGCCGCGTTCCCGCCAGTGCTGGAGGCGCATCCCGGCATCGGCTGGGTGCAGCTCCCGTTCGCGGGCGTCGACGCCTTCGCCGGCATCATCGCGTCGGAGGACCGCCCCGGCCTGATCTGGACCAGCGCGAAGGAGCCTACGCGCAGCCCGTCGCCGAGCACGCGCTGGCGCTCACCCTGGCCCTGATGCGCGTCCTCCCGGAGCGCGTGCGGGCGACCTCCTGGTCGACCGTCGAGGAGGGCCGCTCGCTCTACGGAAGGAACGTCGTGATCATCGGCGCCGGCGGGATCGCGCTGGAGCTGATGGTGCTGCTCGCACCGTTCGGCGTCCGCGTGACCATCGTGCGCCGCTCGCCCGAGCCCGTGGCGGGCGCCGAGCGCACCGTCGGCTCCGACCGGCTGCTGGAGGTCCTCCCGGACGCCGACGTGGTGGTCGTCGCCGCCGCGCTCACCGGCGGGACCCGCCACCTGTTCGGTGACGCGGAGTTCGCCGCCATGAAGCGGACCGCGTACCTGGTGAACATCGCCCGCGGCGGCCTGGTCGACAGCGACGCGCTGCTACGGGCCCTCCGCACCGGGGAGATCGCGGGAGCGGGCATCGACGTCACCGATCCGGAGCCCCTCCCGGACGGACACCCTCTGTGGTCGGAGGACGCCTGCCTGATCACGCCGCACCAGGCCGACACGTCCGAGATGGTCGCTCCGCTGCTCGCCGAGCGGGTGCGCGCGAACGTGCGCGCGTTCCTCGGCGACGGCGATTTCGTGGGCCGCGTGGACCCGGCCGCCGGGTACTGACGGTGACGCGCGCGGGATGCACAGCCGATTTCACTCGATGCGCGAAGTCTTGCTAGAGTAGCTTCGCTGATCAAGCATTCCTCGATAGCTCAATTGGCAGAGCAGCCGGCTGTTAACCGGCAGGTTCTTGGTTCGAGTCCAAGTCGGGGAGCGGAAACACAGCGAAGGCCCGGAGGTGACAGCCTCCGGGCCTTCGTCGTTTCGGTCCACATGCTCCGTACGGAATACACCCCGACCCACGCGCGAATCGCTACGATGCGGCCATGAAACACAGGGACCGGGACGAGCGCGACTCCGAGCAGCCGGACCACGCGGTCGAGGAGTACGAGAACGACGAGGCCGAACGGCGTGCATCGCTGGAGCGCGAGGCCGGACTGACCAGCTTCGGCGGGCCCGCCTTCGGGCCGCTGTTCGGGAAGAGCGAAGGCGACGACGGGGAGATCTTCGACGCGGAGCACAATCCGTGATCGTCAGCCGCGTACTCCCGGGGGAGTAGCCGCAAGACTCCTCTCGGGCCACGCCACGCTCCCGTGCGCTCGTTAGCATGAGGAGATGCCCTGGAACCCGTCCGCCGACCCCCGTCAGCACGGGCCGGGCTGGGCCGAGGGCCGGGGCTGGTCGGGGCGGCGGCCGCGCGGGACGATCTGGTTCCCGGTGGTCCTGTCCGTCCTGCTGCAGCTTCCCGGCGTCCTCATCGCCGCGCACACGGCGGCGGCCGACCCGCTGACGCTTGCCGCAGTCCTGGTCGCGTTCGCGGCGTCGTTCCTGCTGCTGCTCGCCCGCGCGTACCCGGGCCCGGTGCTGGTCGCGATCGCGGTGCTCTGCACCCCGGCCATCGCCCTCACGATGGGGCCGCCGCTCGCCGCTGTGCCCTTGGCGTTCGCGGTCGTCGGCGCGGTGGTGCGCTCGGCGCGGGTGTGGGCCTGGTGGACGGTGGCGGGAGTCGCCGTCGTCGGGCCGCTGGGCGCGTACCTGCTGGTGGGGAGGCCGGAGGCCGTCATCCGGCCGCTCGTCATCGCGCTCGTGCTCACTCTCCTGGTGGGCGTCGGCGAGGCGATCCGCGGGCGGCGCGAGCGCTACCGGGAGGTTTCCCGCCAGATCGCCGCGCGCCGGGAGTCCGCCGCGGAGGCCGAGCGGCTGCGGATCGCGCGCGAGCTGCACGACGTGCTCGCGCACTCGCTGTCGCAGATCAGCGTGCAGGCCGGCGTCGGCCTGCACCTGTTCGACAGCCGGCCCGACAAGGCGCGGGAGAGCCTGGAGGCGATCAAGTCCGTGAGCAGTCAGGCGCTGGAGGAGGTCCGCGGCGTGCTCGGTTTCCTGCGCGCCGAGGGGTACCCGGCGGCGCGCGCACCGGAGCCGGACCTGGCGCGCATCCCCGTGCTGGTCGAGACCTACCGGCGCGCCGGGCTCGATGTGCGCTACGACGACGCTCTGACGACAGCGCCGTCCGCCGCCTCGCAGCTCGCGCTCTACCGGATCGTGCAGGAGTCCCTGACCAACATCGGCCGACACGCGCAGGCGCGCACAGTCGCCATCCGGCTCGGCGAGGACGGCGGCGAGTACGTGCTGACCATCGCCGACGACGGCCGCGGGCTCCCGGAGGGCGAGACCGACGGCAAGGGGATGATCGGGATGCGCGAGCGCGCGGAGCTGCTCGGCGGCCGGTTCGAGACCCGCACCACCGAGGGCGGCGGGCTGACCGTGGAGGCCCGCATCCCGCTGCGGAAGGCCGAGGACGCATGATCCGGGTGCTGCTGGCGGACGACCAGCATCTCGTCCGCGCGGGCTTCCGCGCGCTGCTGGAGGCCGAGGACGACCTGGAGGTGGTCGGCGAGGCCGCGACCGGGCGGGAGGCCGTCGACCTCGCGCGGCGGACGCGTCCCGACGTCGTCCTGATGGACATCCGGATGCCGGACGGCGACGGCCTGTGGGCGACGGGGGAGCTCACCGCCGACCCGGCCCTCGCGGGCACCCGGATCGTGATGGTGACCACGTTCGAGCTGGACGACTACGTCGCGCAGGCCATCCTCGCCGGCGCGAGCGGCTTCCTGGTCAAGGACACCGAGCCCGTGGAGCTGCTGCGCGCCGTGCGCGTGGTCGCCGCCGGTGACGCGCTGCTGTCGCCCGGCGCGACGCGGCGGCTGATCGAGCGCGTGGCGGGCGGGCTCCGGCCGGCGCCGGACGCGGAGGCGCTGCGCGACCTGACCGAGCGCGAGCGGGAGGTGCTGGCGCTGGTGGGCCACGGGCTGACCAACACGGAGATCGGGGAGCGGCTGTTCCTCAGCCCGCTGACGGCGAAGACGCACGTCTCGCGGATCATGACCAAGCTGGCCGCGCGCGACCGTGTGCACCTGGTCGTGGTCGCCTACGAGACGGGGCTGGTGCAGCCGGGCCAACGCTGAGCGCGCTGCTCCCCGCGGAGTAGTGGAAGTGTCTCCCGGTGGCGGATTCGCCCGGCAGCTCGCACGGCGAGGCTGGATACGGTTCCGCGAAAGCCGCGGACAGCTCACCGATTGGATGCACCATGTTCAGTTCGCTCGCAGCCGCCGCCCCCTGCACGGTCGTCGCCTGGGGTGGCGGCCCCTGGTTCGGCTGGTGGTGGTTCCTGATCCCGCTCTTCTGGATCGGGATCTTCTTCCTCATCTTCGGCGTCTTCGGCCGCCGCTGGCGTCGCGCCGCCGCCGCACGCGGAGGTTACGGCTGGGGACCGAACGGCCCGCACGGCGCCACCCGCGCCGCCGAGCAGACCCTCGCCGAGCGGTACGCCAACGGAGACATCGACGAGAAGGAGTACCGCGCCCGCCTGGAGGTGCTGCGCGCCAACCGCGGCGACGGCGCCTGACCCTTCCCTCGCCGGGCACCCGTCCGGCCGCGCGGCCCGGATATGATCGTCCGGGCCGCGCACCGGTCCGCCCCCACGGCCCGGAAGGACCAGTATGACCCCGCTCTCCTTCGCTCTCACGGCCGCCGCACTGGCGGCCGTCGTCGTGTTCGCGATGCTCTGGCTCCGGGAGCGCACCCTCCGCCGCCGTGCGCAGAACGCGCGCGAGGAGCGCGAGTGGGACCGCATCGACCGCGAGCTGGAGCTGGCGGAGCAGGCCGGCCGCTTCCGGATCATCGGCGAGCTCGGGGATGTAGCGGTCGCCGCCGTCTCCCGGCTGGTGAACCAGGCGGAGGGGTTGCGCTACGCGGCCGGCGCCGACCATGAGACGGCCTCGCGGTCAGCCGCTGCGATGGAGACCTCGGCGCGCGACGCCCTGGCCGACCTGCGCCGACTGCAGAACGCCGTCGCGGACGGCAGCCGCGACGTGCTGCCCGCGCCCGGCCTCCACTCCGCGCGCGACCTGTTCCGGGTGATGCGCGAGGCGGGCTTGGAGGTGACGTTCTCCGAGATGGGTGAGCCGTACGAGCTCCGTCAGGGCGCGGAGCTCGTCGTCTTCCGCATCCTGCAGACCAGCCTCGGCAACGCGCTGGACCACGGCGGCCCGGGCACCACTGCTGTCGTGGCGATGACCTGGACGCCGGACGGCCTCCAGGTCACGGTGGACGACGACGGCCTCCGCGCCGCGGCCCGTCGCCGCGGCCTCGACCGCGCGGGCGTCGACCAGGCGACCGCCTACAGCGCCGACGACGACCTGCGGGCCATGACCGCGTACGTGGAGGGCCCCGACCTCAACGAGCTGCGCGAGCGCGCGGCACTGTTCGGGGGAGTGATGGAGGCGAAGCCCGTCCCGGGGGTCGGGTTCTCGCTGTCCGTGGTGTTTCCGGCGCTGCGGCACCACAACGGCGTACACGGGGTGCCGCTGCGGTAGGAGTAACACCTGCACTCCTCAGGTGGTGCAATGTCGGCCCCTAGTATTTGACGTCATGGCAGACATCGAGGTTCGACCCGACGAGGCGCGGGCGGCGACGGCACGCGTCACTGCGGCGGCGGAAGGCATCGGGAGTGCGGGGGCCGTCTTCCGGGCTGCCGGTTCAGAGGTCGTGTACGCGATGCGATGCGCGCCGGTGCGGGCGGCGTTGAGCGAGGTCGTCGAGGACCTCGTGGGCATCCCCGCTGAGACGAGCGACGCTTTCCGGAAGCTGGCACAGGTCGGGGAGAGCGCTGTGGAGCGGGCGGTAGCGGCCGACCAGTGGGGTGCGAAGCTGCTGGGCGCTGTTGCGCTCCCGGTGGAGGCGCCGTGATCGGGGAGAGCGACCTGCTCGATCTGGCCGAGCTGGACCCGACCCGCGCGGCGGAGGCCGCCGTCGCTCTCCGCGACGCGGCTGCGCAGATGGTCGGGTTCGCGCAGGAGGCGGAGGAGGCGCAGACCGCGTTCGCGGAGAGCTTCCGGTCGCGAAGGATGCCGGACGTCGTCGCCCGATACGTGAAGCCGGGCCGGGTCGCGCTTCAGAACGCCCACACGACTGCTGACGAGCTCTTCCGCGTGCTGGAGACCGCCTGGAACGCGCACGGTGACCTAGCCCGGCGTCGCGACGCGTTGCTGCTCGCGGTCGACGAGATGTACGCGCGCGACATCCCCGCGGCGATCGAGGCGTGGATGATCGTGAATGGCGCGACGTACTACCCGGAGATCCACGAGGTCCCGGCGGCGGTGGAGCTGGAGGAGGACGCTCGCTGGAAGGTGCGGGCGTTCAACCGGGCGGCCGAGGAATTCGTGGAGGAGTTCGAGCGCGCGATCCGGGCTGTGCGCGTCGCCGCACGGGACCGGGTAACCGCACCGGCTGCGTCGGCCGGTGCTGGTGTGTCCGCGCCCCTGGTGCCAGCGAAGAGACTCCGCTCGATGACTCCGGCTCAGGTCGCGGAATGGTGGTCGTCGCTGACGCCGGCCGCACGGCAGAAGTACGTGACGGAGCTGCCCGGCGTGATCGGGTCTCTGGATGGCGTGGATGGGGCATCCCGCTCGGCGGCGAACCGAGCGGAGCTCGCCCGCTTCGCCGCGGAGCTGAAGACGATCGCGAAGGATGACCCCGGGTACGACGCCGCACAGGTGAAATTGCGGGCGGTCGAGGCGATCCAAAGGACGCTCGGGCCGCACCCGGAGGACGAGAAGCCGCCACTGCAACTGCTGCTGCTGGACCTGACAGGCGCGAACCCGAAGGCCGCGATCTCAGTAGGGGACCTGGACACCGCAGATCACGTCACCTACAACATCCCGGGAATGACGACCACGGTCGCAAAGGATATCGCCGCGTGGACCAATGCGAGCAAGAACCTCTACTACGAGCAGCAACGCATCGCCGCGCGGAATGGAGGGTCGGGCCGGATCGCGGTAGTGGCGTGGTTGGGGTACGACGCCCCGCAGGATGCCGGACAGGTGACGGCGAGCGAGTGCGCTCGCGCGGGCGGGGAATCGTTGGCGGCAGCGATGGAAGGCACGCTCGCTTTCCGCGGCTGGCCAGCGAAGTCGGAGCAGCTGTCCGTGGTGGGCTTCTCCTACGGTTCGACAGTCGCCGCAGAAGCGTTGAAGCGCGCGTCCGCCGGCACATTCGCGTCCGTCGGGTCGGCGGGGATCCGCCTGGAGAGTGCGCCACCTACGGGTCTGCCACGTGATCGAACGGACCTGATCCCACGCCCGACGCCGTTGAACGTGCCCCGGGGCGGCATCTCGGCTGGGCAGGCGAGCGCCGACGCTGTCGCCACCGTGGGCCGGCTCGCCGGCGGTCGCGGAGACCCGTCCGACTTCGGGGCAGTGCCGTTCAGCACCGGCGACGCCCGGACCCCCGACGGGAAAGACACGGCCGGGACCACCGAGCACGCGGCGACGGTCCACGCCAACAACCCCAACGCATACGGGTACTTCGACAGGGGTACAAGCGCTCTTCACAACCTGGCCGCGCAAACCATGGGCTATCCGAAATCGGCGGCGAAGTGACTAAGCGTGCGACCGCTCTCGCGGCCGTTGTTACCGCCGCGCTTGCTCTTAGCGGCTGCGCATCGAATGCACCTCATCACGGAAAGGCGACCACATCCATGACATCTGCATATCCGACCGCGGACGAGGCTCGGGAGAAGGTCGTCACGCTGTTCGAAGCGACGAGGAAGGTCATTGGGGGAACGGACTGGAGAGTCCACGGCAGGGGCTTCGGGCTGTGCTACCTGCCCGACGGAAGCGAGGGGGCGGAATACGAGCAACAGGAGGCCACGAACGCGACGTTCGAACCGCTGACCGTGGCGAACGAGATCGCCGCGTTGTGGGAGTCCGAGGGCTATCACGGGGTGACCGTCGAACCGTTGCCCGAAGGAACCGGTTACGAAGTCAGGTATCCGAGGGACGCCGATCGGGTGTTTTTCGAGGCTGACATCACGGGATTCGCAGCGGTCTACTACATGTCTGGCCCGTGCATTCCCGGAGATTTCAGCGAACTCTCGCACTCCCTCGTGCGGTGACGACCAACCGCCGCCTCAATCCTCCAGGTGGTCCCGCCCCGGCAGCCAGCTCAGCCCCGGCACGCCCCACGAGTTCTTCCGCTGCGCCTTCAGCGCGGCCTTGCCGTACGGGTGCTCCAGCCGGTCGACGTAGAGCACGCCGTCCAGGTGGTCGTACTCGTGCTGGAAGATGCGCGCGAGCCAGCCGTGGGCGCGGATCGTGTACCGCTCGCCCTCCAGGTCGGTGGCCTCCAGGATGACGCTCTCGGCGCGCCGCAGCGGGAAGCGTTCGCCCGGGAACGATAGGCAGCCCTCCGACTCGGTGTCCTCGTCCGGCTCGCCGACCGCCAGCGGGCTGAGCCACAGTACAGGGTTGATCGCGACGCCGCGGTGCAGCACGTCGTCGTCGTCCGTCCAGCCGAAGACGAACAGGCGCAGCGGCACGCCGACCTGCGGGCCGGCGAGGCCGACGCCGGGCGCCTCGTCCATCGTCTCGAACATGTCGGCGACCAGTGTGCGGAGGGCATCGTCGAACTCCGTCACCTCCGCCGCGCGGGTGTGCAGGACGGGGTCTCCGGTGATCCGGATGGGAAGGACGGCCATTCGGCAAGACTATCGGGATCATGTTGGGTAGGGTCGTGGCGTGGCTACGGAACTGATGGACGCGCTCGAGCTGGCTTATCAGCCCAGTCAGCTCCTGGGCATCCCGGTCGCCCTGGTCGGCGCGGTGTTCCTGTCGCTCGGCGCGCAGCTGCAGCACCACGGCGTCGCCAAGGTGGAGGCGCAGACCCAGGATGCGAAGGCCGGGCTCAGCGTCCGGCAGCTCGGGCTGCTGCTCGCGCGGCCCTCCTGGGTGATCGGCACGCTGCTGCTCGGGCTCGCGATCGTGTTCCAGCTCGTCAGCCTGAAGCTCTCGCCGATCATCCTGGTGCAGCCGCTCGGCGTGGTCGGGCTGGTCATCACGAGCGTGCTGAACGCCCGGGTGAGCGGCGTGAAGCTCAACCGGCAGTCCATCGTCGCCATCTCGCTGTGCGTCGGCGGCGTCGGCGCGTTCGTGATCATCGCCGCGATCTTCGCGCGCGACCAACCGGTGACCACCCAGGCGCTCGTCGTCATCCTGATCATCCTCGCCGTCGTCCTCATCGTCTTCGGGCTGCTGTTCGCGTTCCTGCGGCACCGGTTCAAGGCGATCATGTACATCGTCGGGGCCGGCGTCCTCTACGGTTTCGTCGCCACCCTCGCCAAGGTGGTCATCGACCGCATCTCCAACCAGGAGTGGGACTGGCTGCTCGTGCTGTGCATCGTCGCGCTGCTCGCGGCCGCCGGGCTCGGTGCGTACTTCGTCCAGAACGCCTACTCGTCCGGGCCTCCCGACCTGGTCATCGCGGGCCTGACCGTGATCGACCCGCTCGTCGCCGTGACCATCGGGATCGTCGTCCTCAACGAGGCCGCGGGGGCGCCGTGGTGGGCGATGCTCGGCTTCGCGATCACCGGCGCCGTGGCGATCTACGGCGTGTTCCAGCTCGCCAAGCACCACCCGCAGACGAACGGGGAGGCGCCACTCACCGGCACGCTTGCGGGCTCCGTCCCGGAATCCGGCCTAGACTGAAGCGATGAATCGCCGGTCCGACCCGTCCGGCGCGCTCAGACCGTCGCCGGGCGACCCGCCCCGGCCGAAGACCGTGAGGGACTCACCACGTGCCTGATACGAGCGGAACGAACGACCTCCCGCCCGCCCCGGCCGAGCACCGGCCGATGACCATCCTCATGGGCTGCGACACCTTCCCGCCGGATGTGAACGGCGCTGCCCGTTTCGCCGAGCGCCTCGCCGCCGGACTGGTCGCGCGCGGCCACGACATGCACATCGTCGCCCCCGCCGCCGGCCGCCGCCACGGGACCTGGATCGAGGAGCACGAGGGCGAGAAGCTGACGGCGCACCGCCTGCGCAGCTGGCGCTGGTACCCGCACGACTGGCTGCGGTTCGCGCTGCCGTGGATGAGCAAGGCGAACGCCCGCCGGGTGCTCGACGAGGTGAAACCGGACGTCGTGCACTTCCAGTCGCACATCGTCATCGGGCGCGGGCTCGCCTACGAGGCCCAGAAGCGCGGCATCCGGATCGTCGCGACGAATCACGTGATGCCCGAGAACATCATCGAGTTCACCCGCCTGCCGAAGTTCCTGCACAAGACCTTCGTGAGCATCGCCTGGCGGGATGCGCGCAAGAGCTTCGACCGCGCCGAGGCGATCACGACCCCGACGCGCCGAGCGGCCGAGTTCCTGGAGAAGGCGACCGGGCTGCGCGGGGTGCACGCGATCTCCTGCGGCATCGACGCCCACAACTACACGCCCGACTTCACGCCGCGCACCGGCAACCGCATCCTCTTCGTCGGCCGGGTGACGGGGGAGAAGCAGATCGACGTGCTGCTGAACGCGATCAAACTGCTGCCGGATTCGCTGGACGCCCAGCTGGAGATCGTGGGCGGCGGCGACCAGTTGCGGAACCTCCAGTCGCTCGCCGAGAGCCTCGGCATCGCCGGCCGGGTGAAGTTCCTCGGCTACGTCACGGACGAGGAGCTCCGCAAGGCGTACACCCGCGCCACGGTCTTCGCGATGCCGTCGATCGCCGAGCTGCAGTCCATCGCGACAATGGAGGCGATGGCCTCCGGCCTCCCGGTGGTCGCGGCGGACGCGATGGCGCTCCCGCACCTGGTGCACGACGGCGAGAACGGCCACCTGTTCCGTCCGGGCGACGCGCAGGACCTGGCGGACAAGCTGGAGAACGTGCTCACGCTCCCGCAGGAGGAGCTCGACGTCCTCAAGAACGCGTCGCTGCGGATCGTGGCGACGCACGACATCCAGACCACGATCAGCACCTTCGAGAGCCTGTATCGTGGAGAGCCGGTGGCCGACCCGGTGACGGCGGCGGCCCCGGCGTGACCGCCCCGGAGTGACCGGAGAGGACACGGGGCGGTAGCTCAGCTGGTTAGAGCATCGGACTCATAATCCGCCGGTCACGGGTTCAAGTCCCGTCCGCCCTACGCAAGACGGTTCGCAGCTGGCTCGCCCCTGTTGTGCTACGCCGTGCTACGCTCGATTCATGGAAACCGTGACGCACCGGGAGATGCGCAACCGAAGTGGCGAGATCCTGCGTCGCGTCGAGGCGGGGGAGTCGGTGCAGGTCAGCAACAACGGCCACCTCGCGGCCATCATCGTCCCGGCCGGCGGCGATCCGCTCGACGGCCTCGTTGCGCGCGGGGAGGCTCGCGCCGCGCGCACCGGCGCCGACGCGCTTGCGAGGATCACGCGCACGGTCTCGCCGCTGAGTTCGGAGCAGATCATCGAGGACAGCAGGGGACGCTTATGACGGTCGCCTACCTGGACACCTCTGCGGCGATGAAGCTTGTGGTCGAGGAACGGGAGTCCCAGAAGCTGGTCGTCGCGATCTCGGACCCGAGTCGCCGCCTGGCATCCTCGTGGCTGCTTCACACCGAACTGCACTGCGCCGCGGGAAGGAATCCCGCGTTCGTCCCGATCGAGGCGATCACGGCGGTTCTGGACGCGGTCGTCCTGGTCGATGTCACACGGGGTGATCTGCTCTCTGCCGGCACGCAGACTCCACTCCGGTCCAATGATGCGATCCACCTCACGACCGCCCTGCGTATCGGTGCAGATGAGATCGTGACCTACGACGACGAGTTGGCACGCGCCGCCCGAGCGGCAGGCATCCGGGTTCTCGCACCCGCCTGAGCGCTACCGCGTCGTCGCTGCCGCGACCGCGGCCTCCAGCGCCCGCCCCGCACCGCTCCGCCGTCGCCTGCAGCTGCTCGATGAACTCGACGCGTCGCAGGTACTGCGGCAGCACGACGTCCCGCCCGCTGCCGAGGTGCACCGTGATCGCCGCGATCGCCAGGTCGCGGGCGGCGAGGCCCGCGGAGGGGAGGTCGTTCTGCCAGCCGCCCAGCATCGCTCGAAGCACGTCGATGTCGAGGGCCAGCGGGAGGCCGGACGCGTGCCGGGCGCACCAGGCGCAGGCGAGGCTGGTCTTGCCTCTCGCGGGGACGCCGTTGATCAGGATGAGGCGGGGCGGCACCGCTCAGCCCGCCGACCGCTCCGCCGCCGGACGCCGCCGTGCAGCAGGGTCACCGACCTCCGGCCCGCGGTAGACCATGTCCATCGCCCCGATGCTCTCGCCGGGCGGGACGATCGCGTCGATGCGGTCGAGGACCTCGTCGGACAGCGACACGTCCACGCCCGCGAGGGTGTCCTCCAGCTGCTCCATCGTGCGCGGGCCGGCAATGGCGGAGGTGACCCCCGGGTGCGCGATCACGAAGGCCATGGCGAGGTGGGTGAGCGGCACGCCGACCTCGTCGGAGAGCGCGATCAGCTCCTCCACGGCCGCGAGCCGGCGCTCGTCGCGGAAGTGCCGCATGCCGGTCCGGGTCGAGCGGAAGTTGTCGTTCTCGCCGCCGGCCCGGTAGCGGCCGGTGAGCGTGCCGCCGGCGAGCGGGCTGTAGACGAGCGTCCCCATGCCGTAGCGCTGCGCGACGGGCAGGATCTCGCGCTCGATCTCCCGGTCGAGGAGGGAGTAGTTGGGCTGCTCGGTGCGGAACCGCTCGAAGCCGCGGCGCTCGGACATCCACTGCGCCTCCACGATCTCGGAGCCGCGCATGGACGAGGAGCCGATCGCTCGCACCTTGCCCTGCCGGACCAGGTCGGTGAGCGCCGAGAGCGTCTCGTCGATGTCGGTGTCCGGGTCGGGACGGTGCAACTGGTAGAGGTCGATGTGGTCGGTCTGCAGCCGGCGCAGGGAGCGCTCGACCGCCTGCATGATCCAGCGGCGGGAGGCGCCGCGGTGGCTGATGTCGTCGTCCACCGGCCCCCAGAACTTGGTCGCGAGCACGACGTCGTCACGGCGGCCCTTCAGCGCCTCGCCGACGACCTCCTCGGAGTCGCCGTAGCGGTCGGCGGTGTCCACGAAGTTGATGCCGGCGTCGAGCGCGCGGTGGATGATGCGCACGCCCTCCGCGCGGTCGGGGTTGCCCAGCGAGCCGAGCATCATCGCGCCGAGCGCATACGGGGTGACTGTGATGCCGGTGCGGCCGAGAGTGCGGTACTGCATGACTTTCGCTCCTGTGTCGAGGGGTCGGCGGTCTGGCGCCGGGATGACGGCAGGCCTAAGATCGAGTAATCGGAACATGATTCCGGATCGGTGGAACGCTAAGCGGAACAACGTTCCGTTTACACCTCCGACGCTACACCGATCGCCGCCGATTCGCCAGAGGAAGGACGCCGGGGACCGCCGCATGCCCGCGAACACGAGCAGCCTGAGCGCAGGCGAGCCTATGACCCGGCCCCGCCGCGCCGACGCCCGCCAGAACGCCGACGCGCTCGTGGAGGCGGCCACCGCGCTGTTCGCGGAGGCCGGGGTGGACGTGCCCGCGCGGGCGATCGCCGTGCGCGCCGGTGTCGGGGTCGGCACGCTCTACCGGCACTTCCCGCTCCGGTCCGACCTGATCTCTGCCGTGTTCCGGCGCGAGCTGGACGCCTGCGTCGCCGCTGCCGCCCCGCTCGCGGCGGCATATCCGCCGGGGAGGCCCTCGACCGCTGGATCATGCGCTACACCCAGTTCGTGGCCGCGAAGCGCGGGCTGGCAGCGGCCCTGCACTCCGGAGACCCCGCGTACGAGCCGCTGGCCGCCTACTTCTCGACCCACCTCACGCCCACGCTCGCCGGGCTGCTCGCGGCGGCGCGGGAGTCCGGCGACATCGCCCAGGACGTCGACGCGGGGAGTTCCTCGCGGCTGTCGCCGACCTCTGCCACGGGGTCCGGCCGGACGGGGCGGCCTCCGGGCGCGCCGAGCGGATGGTGGGCCTGCTGCTCGCCGGGCTGCGGTCGGCGGAGACGACCGAGGGCTAGGCGGAGCCTAGGACGGGAGCTGCGGCGGCGCCGGGTCCTGCCTGGGGTGAAGCTTCACCCACCAGAAGTAGACCTCCTCGTAGAATCGGTCGGCGAACTCCTCCGGGGGCGCGGACACGTCGACGCCGATCGTGTACGGGTGGTCGGGTTCCAGCGGCACGAGCCGGCCGCTCGCGTCGGTCACCGGGTGCACCGCCCACATCGGCCCGGTCTGCATCGCTTCGAGCAGCACGTGGTCGGACACCCGCACGCGCACGTTCTCCAGCTGGTCGGGGGAGTCCGGCGAGAGGACGAAGTCGACCTGGGCGTCCGGCCAGTGCGCTCGGATTCGCCCGAGCACTCGAGCGATGGTCTGGGAACCCACGGACTCTGACATGGCGGCGGCGCCTTTCGACGGGGTGCGGGGATGGGTGAACTGCGGGACGACGGCCACGACCGCGAGCACGATCGCGAGGCACGCCAACACGTGGACGAGGAGCGGGCGCCAGTGCAGGCGCAGCGGGACGCGCGTGGAGAGGAACAGCCGGCTGACAGGGACGGCGAGCGCCAGCGCCCAGCCCGCCGCCGCGACGGAGAGCAGCGGCGCCCACCAGGACGTCAGCAGCGCCACGATGGCGAGCGGCATCGCCCAGGTCCCTCGTCGCAGCGTCCGGCCGGCTCGCGCCCCCTCGCTGTCCGGGTCGAACAGGAGGACGTAGTCGCCGGACCGCTCGGACTGGGGGAGGCCCGTCGAGGTGCCGACGGCGAACGCCCCGAACGCCGCGGGGCGTGGCGGGGTGACCGACCGAAGCCCGTCGGCGGCATCGGCGAGCTCCGGGACCAGCACGGGCGTTCCCATCAGCCGGAGGGACGACTCGGCGGGGTAGGCGCGCACGGCGTCCAGCCACCGCTCGTGGAAGGCGCGGAGTCCGTGCGGGTCCGCTCCGATTCGGGCGGCCGTGGCGTTCTCGATGACGATCCCGAGCTCGCGCCGTCCCCAATAGGTCGACCAGGCGGCGACGAAGGCGTCGTACTCGACCTCTCGCATCCATCCCCCCGTGCGGTCCTCGCGCCAGCGTAGGCGACGCGACCGCCGTTCCGTCGCCCCCAGTTCTGGGTTGGGAGGGCCGCGCCCTGCACCTCGCGCCCCCGGACGCAAGGCCCTTCCGGCACCGCGTGCCCCGCGTACTATGTCGCGGCATGAACACCATCGGATGGATCGTGCTGATCGTCGTCATCGTGGTCATCGTCGTGGGGATCGTCATCGTGGTCTCCACGATGGGACGCCGCCGCAAGCAGGAGGCCGACCGGCAGCGGGCGACCGAGCTGAGGGAGGCCGCCTCCCGTGACGAGCTGGCCGCACGCGAGCGGGAGGCGAAGTCCGCCAGGGCCGCCGCGGACGCCAAGCAGGCCGAGGTCGACGCGGAGCGGCTGCGCCGGGAGGCCGACGAGCGCGAGCGTGCCGCCGCGGCCGCCCGCAGCGAGCAGCAGGAGAAGCTGAGCCGCGCGGACGACGTCGACCCGGACGTCGAGACCGACCGGCACGGCAACCGCGTGGTCGCCGACGGCGCGGTGGACGACACCCGCCGCGACGACGTCCCGCCGCCCCGGCCGGCCGCCGAGCCTGCCGCGCCGGCCACCGCCGCTGCGGCGCCCGCGCACGACGCGCCGCGCATCGACGGGATCACCGGCGAGGAGCGCCGCCCGGAGGACCGGCCCTAGCCGTCAGCCGCGGGGCGATCAGTCGCTGAGCGACGGCAGCCGCGTGTCGCGCAGCCACGCGTCGAAGAACTCGTCCAGCGGCTCCTCGGAGAACCCGCCCGCGAACGCCTCGAAGTCCGCCGTCGACGCCGTGCCGAACCGGTGCGCGGCCGACCAGCCGCGCATCAGGTCGAAGAACGTGTCGTCGCCGAGCCTCCTGCGCAAGGCGTGGAGGAGACAGGCGCCGCGCTTGTAGACCCGGTCGTCGAACATGCTGTCGACGCCCGGGTCTGCGAGCACGAGGTCCTTCGGCTTCACGCGCAGGACGGCGTGGTGGGTGCGTGCGAGCGTGTTCGCGGAGTGGCTGCCGGAGTACTCCGACCAGATCCACTCGGCGTAGCAGGCGAAGCCCTCGTTCAGCCAGATGTCCGACCAGCCGGCCAGGCCGACGCTGTTGCCGAACCACTGGTGGGCGAGCTCGTGCGCGATCAGGCGCTCCGAGCCGCCGCGGCCGTCGACGTGCGAGGAGCCGAACGTGGCCATGCCCTGCGACTCGAGCGGGATCTCCAGCGGGTCCTCGGTGACCACGACCGTGTAGGACGGGAACGGGTACGGGCCGAAGCGCTCCTGGAAGCACTCGATCATCCGCCCGACCGAGGCGAAGTCGGCCAGCACGCGGGCGGCGAGGGCGGGCGGATAGGCGATGACCCACTCCACGCCGCCTGTGCGCCGGGGCTCCAGCACGTAGCGGCCGATCTGCACAGCCGCGAGATAGGTCGCCGTCGGCTCAGGGCGCTCGAAGGTCCAGGTGCCTCGGCCTCCGCTGACGCTGTGGCCGGCGAGCTCGCCGGTCGCGAGCACCGTGTACGGCTGCTCGGTCGTGATCGTGATCCGGTAGGCGGCCTTGTCGGACGGCCGGTCGTTGCACGGGAACCAGGTCGGCGCTCCGGAGGGCTGCGAGGCGACGATGACGCCGTCGCTCAGCTCCTCCCAGCCGAGGGTGCCCCAGCGGGTCCGGCGCGGGACGGGCGATCCGTCGTAGGCGATCTCGACCGTGAACTCCGCCTCGGCCGGGATCGGCGCGGCCGGCTTCACCCGCAGGTGGGTCGGGGACTGCGTGAACCGCGTGCGCTTGTCGCCGTCCAGCTTGACCCGTTTGGCGCGCAGGTGAACCAGGTCGAGCGAGACCGCGGTGAGCGGCACGTTCGCGCGTCCCCGGATGACGGCCGTCCCGTCGAGCCGGTTCGTGGCGACCTTGTACGACAGGTCGAGGTCGTAGGACAGCACCGAGAAATCGTCGGTGCCGGAGCGCGGGAGGTAGACGTGGGACGCGGCGGGGACTGCGGCGTCGGCGTCGAAGGTGGCCTCGGTCATCGCACCGCACGGTACTCGCGTACCACCACATCCCGCCACGGGCCGATCGGGTTCCCGCTCCACCTGCTGCGATCCGGCACCGTCTCGCCGCGCATCACCAGGGAGGCCGGTCCGACCGTCGCGTCGGAGCCGATCGCGGCCGCGGGCAGGATGACGCTGTGCGGGCCGAGGGTCCCGCCGCGCTCGATGATCACCTGGTCCATGCTCATGATTCGATCATGGAACAGGTGCGTCTGCACGACGCAGCCCCGGTTGACGGTGGATGCGTCGCCCAGCTCGACCAGGTCGGCCTCCGGGAGCCAGTAGCTGTCGATCCAGACGCCGTGCCCGATGCGCGCGCCGAGGCTGCGCAGCCACCAGACCAGCGCGGGCGTGCCGGCGGCGGCCCAGGCGAACCAGGGCGCGGCGACCATCTCGGTGAAGGTGTCCGACACCTCGCTGCGCCAGATGAACGACGACCAGAGCGGATGCTCGCCCGGCTTCAGCCTCCCGAGCAGCGCCCACTTCGCCGCGGTGCTCACGGCCGCGGACACCGCCCCTGCGACAAGGAGCACCGGACCGCTGACGACGATCGCCCAGCCGACGCCCCAGGCCTCGGAGAGCGCCGCGAGCGTCAGCAGCACGGCGAGCCCGATGGCGCACGTCACGAACACCGGGACGATACGCAGCAGCTCCCACGCGGTGCGGGCGACGCGCAGGGAGGCCTTCGGCTCGAAGGTGCGCGAGAGGTCCGCGTCCTGCGCGCGCCGCCGGAGCTTCACCGGCGGCGAGCCCAGCCAGGATGTCCCGGCCTTCGCCTTGCGCGGGGCGACCGACAGCACGGCGACAAGGCCGTCGCGCGGCACCTGGTCGCCGCCGCCGGCCATCCCCGAGTTGCCGAGGAAGGCGCGGGCGCCGATCTCCGCCTCCGCGACGCGCACGTAGCCGCCGCCGAGCTCGTAGGACGCCACCAGCGTGTCGTCGGCCAGGAACGCACTGTCGCGGATCCTGGTCATGGCAGGCAGTAGGAGGACGGTGGAGGCCTCCACGTCGCGCCCCACGCGCGCGCCGAGCATCCGCAGCCAGACCGGGGTGAACAGGCTGGAGTAGAGCGGGAAGAGCAGCGTCCGGGCCATGTCCAGCAGCCGCTCCGTCGACCACACCTGCCAGCCGACCCGGCTGCGTACCGGGTAGACGCCCTCCCTGAGGCGGAGTCCGAGCAGGCGCACGAGGACCACGACCACGCCCGCGAGCACGACGCCTGCCGCGAGCGTCGCCGGGACGAGCGCGGCCGCTGCTCCGGGGATGGCAGCGGCGATCGTGGTCGCGCCGCGCGTGAACGCCGCCACGATCAGCCCGCCGGCGCCGAGCGCGACGACCGGGACCAGCGAGACGACCAGGGAGGCCACGGCGTACGCGGCTACCCACCTGGTGCGGCGCAGCGGCCGTTCGCCGGGCCACCACTCGCGCGCCTTCCCGACCCGGACGGCGGGGAGCCCGCCCAGTTCTGGCCGGCGGGCACCCGGCCGAACACGGCCGACCCCGGCGCCACCGTCGCGTCGCGGCCGATCTTCGCGCCGGGCATCAGCGAGCTGCGCGCGCCGACGGAGCTCCCGGCGCCGATGCGGATCTCGCCGATGCGCACGAGGTCGCCGTCGATCCAGTACCCGGCGAGGTCGACCTCCGGCTCGATGGACGCTCCGGCGCCGATCCGCAGCATGCCGGTGACCGGCGGCAGTGCGTGGAGGTCGACGCCGCGGTCGATCGTCGCGCCGAGCGCCCTGGCGTAGTAGCTGATCCACGGGGCGCCCGCCAGGCTGGCCGCGCCGATCTGGTGGGCGACCTGCTCGGCGAGCCACAGCCGCAGGTGCACGCCCCCGCCCCGCGGGTAGTCGCCGGCCTCGACGCCGAGCAGCAGCAGCCGGGCGGCGGCCACGGCGATGGCCATCCGGCCCCACGGCGTGACGAACCCGATCAGCCCGATGATCAGCCAGATCGGGTTCACGTCCGGGAGGAACCCGAACCCGCCGAACGGCCGCAGGATGGCCGCCGCCGTCAGCAGGTAGAGCAGCCAACGGACGCCGTTCAGGATGAACAGCGGCACGCCGAGCACGGTCTGGAGCACCTGCATGCGCCGCGGCGTCGGCGGCACGACGTGCGTCGAGGCGGCGGAGGCCGACGGCGAGCTCTCCGCGAGCGCGGAGGCGAGCGAGCCGAAGCGCGGGTGCGCGTAGATGTCGGCGACCGTGATGTCCGGGTGCCGCCTGCGCACCAGGGAGACGAGCTGCGCGGCCGCGAGCGAGCCGCCGCCGAGGTCGAAGAAGTTGTCGTCCAGGCCGCTCACCGGCAGCCCGAGCACGCTGCGCCAGTCGGCGGCGAGGAGCTCCGAGACGGGGTCGAGGACCGGCGCGTCCTCGTCGGACTCCTCCGACGGCCAGGGGAGCGCGGCCCTGTCGACCTTCCCCGACGTGCGCACTGGGAGGTCGTCCACCACCGCCAGCAGCGGCACGAGCGCGGCGGGCAGCTCGGCGCGCAGCTCCGCCAGCGCGGCACGCCGGTCGAAGGCCGCGCGCTCGGGGACGGCCAGGTAGCCGACCAGCACGTCGTTCCCCGCCGAGCTCTTGCGCACCGCCGCGGCGGCCCCCGACACTCCCGGGAGCTGCTGGAGGGCGGCCTCCACCTCGCCGAGCTCGATGCGCCGGCCGCCGACCTTCACCTGGTCGTCGGCGCGGCCGAGGTAGAACAGCCCGGCCGGGTCGAAGCGGACCAGGTCGCCGCTGCGGTAGGCCCGCTGCCAGCCGAGCGAGGGGAGAGGCGCGTACTTCTCGGCGTCCTTCGCCGGGTCGAGGTAGCGGGCGAGGCCGACGCCGCCGATGATCAGCTCGCCGGACTCTCCGCTCGCGACCGGCGAGCCGTCCGGGCCGACGACCGCGAGGTCCCAGCCGTCGAGCGGGAGGCCGATCCGTACGGGCTCGCCCGCGGTCAGCAGGCTCGCGCAGGCGACGACCGTCGCCTCGGTGGGCCCGTAGGTGTTCCAGACCTCGCGGCCGTCCACGGCGAGCCGGTTGACCAGCTCGGGAGGGCAGGCCTCGCCGCCGAAGATCAGCAGCCGCACGGTGTCGAGCGCGTCGGTCGGCCAGAGCGCCGCGAGCGTCGGCACGGTCGAGACGACGGTGATGCGGCGCGCCGCCAGCCACGGGCCGAGGTCCATGCCCGTGCGCACGAGTGAGCGCGGCGCGGGCACCAGGCACGCGCCGTGGCCCCAGGCGAGCCACATCTCCTCGCAGGAGGCGTCGAACGCGACCGACAGCCCCGCGAGCACGCGGTCGCCCGGACCGATCGGCTCCTCCTGCAGGAAAAGCCGCGACTCGGCGTCCACGAACGCCGCGGCGGAGCGGTGCCGCACCGCCACGCCCTTCGGCGTCCCGGTCGAGCCGGAGGTGAAGATGATCCAGGCGTCGTCCTCGGGTGTCGGCGGGTCGACGACGGAGAGGCCGGAGGTGCTCGGGTGCGGCTCCTGCCCCTGCACAGCGAGCGGTCCGGCCGGCACGTCGACGGCGTCCGCGCTGTCCGTGGAGGCCGTGGCGAGGTAGCCGTCGTCGGTGATGACCCCGCGCACCTCCGCCTCGCCGAAGACGAGGTCGGCGCGCTCCTGCGGGTCGTCGGCGTCCACCGGCACGTAGGCGGCGCCCGCGGCGAGCACGCCGAGGATCGCCAGGTAGAGGTCCCGGCTGCCGGAGGTCATCCGCACGCCGACGCGGTCGCCCCGACGCACCCCCGCCTCCCGCAGTCGCGCCGCCGTGGCCAGCACGCGCGCGAGCAGCTCGCGGTAGCTGAGCGCGCCGCGGGCGTCCTCGATCGCCGAGCCCTGCGGGTTGGCGGCGGCGGACTCCCGCAGGATGTCGATCAGCGTCCGTGCTGCGGGCGCGCGGTCCAGCGCCGAGAGGATCGCGGGCTCGGCGGTGGTGTCAGTCACGGCGGCAACCGTAGAAGCAGCCGGTTACCGGCCGGTGAACATCAGCCCTCACCGAGCGCGTGCAGGAGCTGTGCCTTGTTCATCCGGGAGTAGCCCTGGATGCCCTGCGCCTTCGCCCGGTCGCGCAGGTCGCGGAACGTGGGGATGCCCGTGCTCGCCGCCGGGGCCGACGCGGCCGTGCGCGCCCGCTCGCGGGCCGCCTGGGCCTTCTCCTTGGCGTCCTTCGCCGCCGCCTCCGCGGTCTTGCGGGCGCGCAGGGAGGCCTTCTTCGCGTCCTTCGCGGCCTGCTCCAGCGCGGCCGCGAGGTCGTCCGCCTCCTTGCGGGTCTTCTTGTCGAGCTTCTTGACCAGCCGCTGCGCCTCGTCGACAGCGGCTCGTGCGGTGATCAGGGCCTTCTCGGCGTCCTTCTCCGCCTTCTTCTTCGCCACCTGCTCCTCCTTCGTCCCGTCCGGCACGTGCAGCCAACGATACGACCGAGGGGGTGCCGTGCGCGCTAGTCGGATCCGTATTCGTCGAGGAGCCGCACGAGCGCGTCCAGAATGGGCCGCTGCCCTTTCGCGAGCTTCGTGTGCGCGACCGCGAGCGGATGCCAGCCGGCGTCGTCCACCTCGGGGAACGTCCGGACGACGCCGGAGCGCGGCGGCCACTCCACCTCGAACTCGTTGCTGACCAGCTCCGTGAGCTCGAAGTCGGCCTCCGCCGCGAACACCACGAACGTCTTGCCCGAGGCGCGGAACTCCCCGAGCGGGACGTACACGGCGTCGGGGAGGGCGCGCCCATCTCCTCGGCGAACTCGCGCCGGGCCGCGGCGAGGTCGTCGACGTCGTCCTCCTCGACCAGCCCCTTCGGCAGCGTCCAGGCGCCCTCGTCCTTGCGCGCCCAGAACGGGCCGCCCATGTGCGCGATCCAGACCTCCCTGCCGCCCGTCCCTCGGCGGTGCAGCAGGATGGCCGCGCTGCGCACCGGCATCAGGCCGACCGCTTCTCGAGCAGGGCCTTCAGCTCCGCCACCTGACTCGACAGCTCGCGGATCTGACCGCGGGTGGCCGCCCTCATGTCGATCTCGGTCTGGGCGACCCGCTCGACGATCCAGGAGGCCAGCGTCGCCGTCACGATGCCGAGTGTCGCGATGCCGCCGATCATCAGGCCGACCGCGACCAGCTTGCCCACCTCGGTGACCGGCACGTAGTCGCCGTAGCCGACCGTCGAGATCGTCTCGAAGGCCCACCAGACGGCCTGCGGGAAGGTCTCGATGTGCGCGTGCGGCATCCCGCGCTCAGCATCCAGGGCCGCCAGGGCGGCCGTGAACACCAGGAGGCCGCCCGCGCCGACGACGTAGATGATCACCCGGCCCCGGAACGCGGCGCCCGCGCTCCGCTGCAGGATGGCGAGGATCGTCACCAGCCGCAGCAGCCGCAGCGGCCGCAGCATCGGCAGCACGACGATGGCGAGGTCGAACAGGTGCGTGTAGAACCAGCGCCAGCGCTGCGGGGCGAGGACGAGGCACACGAAGTAGTCGATCAGGAAGACGGCCCAGGTGATCCAGATCACGGTCTCCGCCACGACGAGCTGCGTCCCGTGGAGGTCGCCGATGACCTCCCAGGCGTAGGCGACGAGGAACACCGCGGCGGCCGCGGTGAGTGGCCACTCGGTGAGGTGGCGCCAGCGTTGGAGTGTCATGTCCACACAGTAGGACCGTCTGCGAGAACCGTCACGCGGCGTCACCGGGTTCGGCCGTGCGGCTAACGTGGAGACGTGAACTCCGGCGACGCATGGGTGGAAGGTCCGAACGGCGAGCGGTTCTGGGGCCGCTTCGGCGCCGCGGGCCTGCTCGTCCACGACCTGCGGCGCGGCGTGCTGCTCCAGCACCGCGCCGACTGGAGCCACTTCGGCGGCACCTGGGGCCTCCCGGGCGGCGCCAGGCACGAGGGCGAGACCGCGGTGGAGGGCGCACTGCGGGAGGCCGCGGAGGAGGCGGCGGTGCCCGCGGACGCGGTGCAGGTGCTGTTCGAGAGCGTGCTCGACCTCGGCTTCTGGTCGTACACGACCGTCGTCGCTCAGGCGGTGCGCGCGTTCGAGCCGCACATGGCCGACGTGGAGAGCATCGAGCTGCGCTGGGTGTCGGTGCCGGAGGTCGCGGACCTGCCGTTGCACCCTGGCTTCGGCGCGGCGTGGCCGGAGCTGCGGTCCCGGTTGGCGGCGCTGGCGGGCTGAGCGCTCAGGACGCGATGCGCGGCCAGAGCAGCGCGGGCGCGACGTCGTCGCAGCCGTCCGGCAGCCCGACGTACGGACCTGCTCCCGGATACGGCGCCTGGCCCGGGTAGCCCGGCGCGCCCGGGTAGCCCGGATTCCCGCGGTACGGGTGCTCGTCGTCCATGAACAGACGGTCGCCGTGCACCGTTCCGAGGTAGGAGCCCCCGGGGTCACCGCGATGTCGTCGGACCAGGGGAACCAGCCGATCCAGTCGCCCTCGGAGTTGAACAGCCAGCGCGACTGCGGATCGGTTCGGTACGCGATCCACACGCCCTGGGAGTCGTGCAGGTACTCTGTCATCGTCGCTCGCCTTTCGGGTCGGCATCGCATAAAGTGACGTTTCCTCACTATAGCGGGAAGTGTCATCCGTCGCATGCAGAATTGAGGCGTGCAGCTCCTACTCGACCGCGTCGCTCCCGGACGGGTCGTGGCGATCCGTCCGGAAGGTGGCGAAACCGGTCGCATCGAGCTCGCGGAGGCCGACCTGCCGGAGTTGGTCCGGCGCGAAGATGCGGCGTCGCGCCCGCGCTGGGTCTGGGACGACACCCGCGCCTGGTACCCGCGGCTGCTGCAGGCGGGCGTCCGCGTCGAGCGCTGCGTGGACCTGCGGCTCAGCCACGCGATCCTGCGGGCCTCCACGCTCAGCGCGGGCTCGGCGCTCGCCAGCGCCCCACCCGGCCCGTGGGACGCGGCCCGTGTACTGGAGGACGCGCCGGAGCCGGCGGCCGCGACTCTGTTCGACCTCGACCACCCGGTGGAGACGGCCCGGCCCTCCATCGAGCACGAGTACCGCGCGCAGCAGGAGGCCGTCGCGGGCAGCGCGGAGCCCGGCCGGCTGCGCCTCCTGCTCGCCGCCGAGTCGGCCGGGGCGCTGATCGCGGCCGAGATGCAGCACGCGGGCTTGCCGTACAGCGTCGAGCGCCACGACGAGCTGCTGCGCGCCGTCCTCGGCCCGCGCCCGCGCTACGGCCGGCCCGAGGCGCTGGAGGCCCTGGCGGCGGAGATCCGCACGGCCCTGGAGGCGCCCGACCTCAACCCCGACAGTCCGCCCGAGCTCCTCAAGGCGCTGCAGCGCGCGGGCCTGATGGTGACCTCGACGCGGTCGTGGGAGCTGCGCGAGCTCGACCACCCTGCGATCCCAGCGGTGCTGAAGTTCAAGAAGCTCGCCCGGCTGCACGCGGCGAACGGCTGGAGCTGGCTCGACGCGTGGGTGCGCGACGGGCGCTTCCGGCCCGACTACATCCCCGGCGGCGTCGTCACCGGGCGCTGGGCCACGCGCGGCGGCGGCGCCCTCCAGCTCCCGAAGGAGGTCCGGGGCGCGGTCGTCGCCGACCCGGGCTGGAAGCTGGTGGTCGCCGACGCCGCCCAGCTGGAGCCGCGCATCCTCACCGGACTCGCCGGCGACACGGCGATGGCCGAGGCCGGGCGCGGGCGCGACCTCTACGCGGGCATCGTGGCGAGCGGGGCGGTGGAGGAGCGCGCCCAGGCCAAGGTGGCGATGCTCGGTGCCATGTACGGGGCGACGACGGGCGACAGCGGCCGGCTGATGCCGCGCCTGGCGCGCGCCTACCCGCGGGCCGTGCGGCTCGTGGAGGACGCGGCCCGCACGGGGGAGCGGGGCGACATCGTGACCTCCCGGCTCGGCCGCAGCTCGCCACGGCCCGGCGGGAGCTGGCAGGCCGCCCAATCGGCGGCCTCCGGAGCCGAGTCCACCCCCGCGGAGGAGCGCCGGGCGCGCAGCCAGGCCCGCGACTGGGGCCGCTTCACCCGCAACTTCGTCGTGCAGGCCAGCGCCGCCGAGTGGGCCCTGTGCTGGATGGCCGAGCTGCGCAACCGGCTCGCCCGGCTGACCCCGGAGGGCGCCGACTTCACCGCCGGACCGCACCTGGTGTACTTCCTGCACGACGAGGTCATCGTCCACACCCCCGCGGAGTCGGCGGAGGCGGTCGCCGCCGAGGTCCGCGCCTCGGCCGAGGCCGCAGGGCGACTCCTGTTCGGCGGGTTCCCCGTCGACTTCCCGGTCACGGCGGCCGTGGTCGACAGCTACGGCGAGGCCAAGTGAGCCGCGGGCGACGGGAATGGTGGAGTGTCGCGCTTGGTTGCACCCACCGACCTGACAGAGGATGGAGACCATGACCGACATCGCAGCCCCCGCCGATCCCGACGCCGTCCTCGCGCGCTACCACTCCCGCCGCGAGCAGGCCGTCACGGCGCCGCAGGGCAACCTGGCGCTCGTGAACACCCAGTGGATCACGGGTGAGCCGGGCACCGAGCAGCTGGTCTGGGGCGTTCCCGGCCTCTGGTCGCCGCTGCCGGCCGGCCAGTCCGGTCTGAAGGTCACCGCGGTCGCCACGGACAACGTCTTCGTGGACGAGGTGCTGGTCGACGGCTCCGCGATCGTGCGCGGCAAGGACGACCCCAACCCGTCCGCCATCCGGTTCAGCGACACGGTCACCGGCTTCGTCATCGCGAACGAGCAGGGCGAGTACGCGCTGCGGGTGTGGGACGCCCAGTCGGAGGACATCCAGAACTTCGGCTCGATCGACGCCTTCCCGTTCAACCCGGAGTGGATCATCACCGCGACGTTCTCGCCGATCGAGGGCGGCAAGACGGTCGGCTTCGAGCACCTCAAGGACGACGGCGCGACCCGGGACATGGTCATCCCGGGCGAGATCACCTTCAGCAAGGACGGCGTCGACTACAACCTCGCCGCCTTCAAGGCCGGCCGCGCGCTGCAGCTCGTCTTCTCGGACACCACGAACGGCGAGAGCACCTACTCGGTCGGCCGCTTCCTGTTCGTCGTCCCGAACGAGGACGGCACGGTCACCCTTGACTTCAACCTCGCCGTGCTGCCGCCGTGCGCGTTCAGCTACAACTTCAACTGCCCGCTGCCTCCCGCGCAGAACCGCTTCGCGGTGCCGATCGAAGCCGGCGAGAAGAACGTCCTGAACAAGGACGGCCAGCTCCTGCACTGACCCAGGCGGCGCGGGGAGTCCGTCAGTCGAGGGCGGCGGCGGGCTTCCGGCCGCGGCGGGGGCGCTCGGGGCAGCGCGGCTGCACCAGCGCGCCGGGGTGCGCGGCGAGGGCCTTCGCGACCTCGTCCAGCCATTCGATCGCGGCGCGTGCGCCGAGCTCGGCGGCCCGGTTGGCGGCGAGCACCGCCCGGGAGTCCGCGTCGTGCGTCAGCTCCCGGATGCGCTCCGCGAACGCCGCGCGGTAGTCCGCGACGACCACCGCCGCGTCGGCGCCGTCGAGCGAGGCGGCGACGAGCACCTGGTCCTGCATCTCGTCCCAGTCCGGGCGCACGTCCCGCGGACCGGCGGTCAGCCACGTCGTGGCCTCCTCGGCGCCGGCCGCGGTGAGCCGGTAGAGCGGGAGGCCGTCGTCCGTCTCACCCGCCGACTCGATCAGCCCCTGCTCGGTCATCCGGTCGAGCGTGGAGTACACCTGCCCGGCGTTGAGCGTGCGGCGGTTGGCCGCGCGCAGGAGGAACTCGTTCTGGAGCTGGGAGCCGTAGGCGGGGCCCTGGGTCAGCACCGCGAGGAAACCATACTGGACCGACATACCCGGTATGCTATTCCGCTCGCTCGCGTGTGGCACGCAGGAATCGCCGAATCACAATCTTGTAACTCGGGCGCGTTGTCCGGCATAATCGCGGTAGTCAACTTCATAGGAGTCATGGCACTCGTTCGCGGTCGTAGGGGAAGACGTACCGACGAAGGAGGAAAACCATGACGGCTCACGCAGCTCGAGGAGTGCTTTACGTGCACTCCTCTCCCGGCGCGCTCTGCCCTCACATCGAGTGGGCGGCAGGACGCGCTCTCGGTCGCGCCGTCAACTTCACCTGGGAGACGCAGCCGGTGCTGAAGGGCGCCCAGCGGACCGAGTTCTTCTGGGACGGCCCCCAGGGCACCGGAGCGCGCCTCGCTACCGCTCTCCGCGGCTGGGAGCACCTCCGCTACGAGGTGACGGAGGACGCCGGCCTCGGCACGGACGGCGGCCGCTGGATGCACACCCCCGATCTCGGCATCTTCTTCGTCCAGACCGACACCGCGGGCAACACCGTGGTGCCGGAGGACCGCATCCGCTACGCGATGGAGGTCGCCGGCCCCAACCCGCTCGAACTGCAGCGCGAGCTGCGGCTCGCGCTCGGCCAGGCGTGGGACGACGAGCTGGAGCCGTTCCGGCGTGCCCACGACGACACCTCCGTCATCTGGCTGCACAAGGTCGGCTAGCAGAGCTCCCGCGACGGGCCAGGCTCAGCCGTCCGCACGCGGTGACAGAAGAAGGCCCCGGTCCTGCGACCGGGGCCTTCTTCACGCCGCCGAAACGTGACTAGTTGCGGAAATCGACCACGCGATTCCCGCAATTAGTCACGTTTCGGGGCTCAGACCGAGCGGATGGCGACGACGGCGTTGTGGCCGCCGAAGCCGAAGGAGTTGCTGACGGCGAGCTGGGGTGCGTCGCCGAGCGGCTGCGGGGCGCTGGACACCTTGAGCGGGATCGCCGGGTCCATCTCGGTGATGTTGATCGTCGGCGGGGCGACGCGGTCGCGCAGCGCGAAGATCGTGAAGACCGCCTCCAGCGCGCCGGTGCCGCCGAGGAGGTGACCCGTCGACGCCTTCGTGGCCGACACCGGGATGTCGTGGACGCGGTCGCCGAAGACCTCGCGGAGCGCGACGTACTCGGCCGGGTCGCCGACCGGGGTGCTGGTGGCGTGCGCGTTGATGTGGGTGACCTCGTCGGGGGAGGCGCCGGCCTGCTCCAGGGCGAGCCGCAGAGCACGGATGGCGCCGCGGCCCTCCGGGTCGTTCGCGGTGATGTGGTACGAGTCGGCCGTCACGCCGCCGCCGACGATCTCGGCGTAGATGCGGGCGCCGCGGGCGAGCGCGTGCTCCTCGGTCTCCAGCACCAGGCTGGCCGCGCCCTCGCCCATGACGAAGCCGTCGCGGTCGACGCTGTAGGGGCGGGAGGCCGTCGCCGGGTCGTCGTTGCGACGCGACAGCGCCTGCATCGACGCGAACGACGCGATCGTGATCGGGTGGATGGCGGACTCGGTGCCGCCGGCGATGACGACGTCGGCGAGGCCGGCCTGGAGGTGCTCGTACGCGTTGACGAGCGACTCGGTGCTCGACGCGCAGGCGGAGGCGACGGTGCGGGCGAACGCACGGGCCTCGAAGTGCATGGACACCGCGGCGGAGGCGGCGTTGGGCATCAGCATCGGAACCGTCATCGGCAGGACGCGGCGCGGGCCGCGCTCGCGCAGGGTGTCCCACGCGTCGAGGAGGGTCCACACGCCGCCGATGCCGGTCGCGTAGTCGACGCCGAGGCGCTCGGGGGCGACCTCGGGCGAACCGGCGTCGGCCCAGGCCTCCATCGCCGAGACCAGCGCGAACTGGCTGGACGGGTCGAGGCGCTTGGCGGTCGGCCGCTCCAGGACGGTCTCCGGACGCACGATCGCCTCGGCGGCGAACGTGACCGGCAGCTCCAGCTCGGCGACCCAGTCGTGGGTGAGGCTGCGGGCGCCGGACTTCCCGGCCAGCAGGCCGGCCCAGCTCTCGGGGGCGGTGCCACCGAGCGGGGAGGATGCGCCCACGCCGGTGACGACGATCTTCTTGGTCATAACGGCAACTCCGTGTGGTAGGAACAACGGTGCAACGCGCAGCGCGCTGCTACCCGCGCGGGCGGAACCTCGGGGAGGCCCGCCCGCGCGTAGGAAGTTTCTTCGTGCGGTGCTTAGGCGTCCTGGGCCTTGACGATGAACTCGACAGCGTCACCGACGGTCTTCAGGTTCTTGACCTCTTCGTCCGGGATCTTCACGTCGAACTTGTCCTCGGCGTTGACCACGATGGTCATCATCGAGATCGAGTCGATGTCGAGGTCGTCGGTGAACGACTTGTCCAGCTCAACCGTGTCGGTCGCGATGCCGGTCTCGTCGTTGATGAGCTCGGCCAGGCCGGCAAGAACTTCTTCGGTGGACAATGCCATTGTTTTCTCCTTGAGGGGGTGTCGTTTTGACCGTTGATCAGTCTAGGGCAGGCCCTAGGGGAGCACGACGACCTGAGCGCCGAATACCAGACCGGCGCCGAAGCCGATCTGCAGCGCGAGGCCGCCGGACAGTTCGGGGTGCTCCTGCAGGAGCCGGTGCGTGGCGAGCGGGATCGAGGCGGCCGACGTGTTGCCCGTCGTCTCGATGTCGCGCGCGATCGCGACCGTCTCCGGCAGCTTGAGCTGCTTGGCGAACTCGTCCACGATCCGCATGTTCGCCTGGTGCGGGATGAAGGCCGCGAGCTGGTCGGGGGTGACCCCGGCGGCGTCGAGCGCCTGCTTGGCGACCTTCGCCATCTCCCAGACCGCCCAGCGGAAAACGGTCTGCCCGTCCTGGCGCAGGGTCGGCCACGGGGTCTCGCCGTCGCGGAACGCGGTGAGCGTGCCGTCCATCCCGACCGCGCCGGCCTTGGAGCCGTCCGAGCCCCAGACCGTCTTGGCGATGCCGGGGTACTCGCTCGGGCCGATGACCACGGCGCCCGCGCCGTCGCCGAGGAGGAACGAAATGGTCCGGTCGGTCGGGTCGACCACGTCGGAGAGCTTCTCCGCGCCGACGACGAGCGCGTAGTGCGCCTGCCCGGTGCGGATGAGCGCGTCGGCCTGGGCGACCGCGTAGGCGTACCCGGCGCAGGCCGCGTTCATGTCGTAGGCGGCGGCGGGGTTGGCCCCGACGCGGTCGGCGAGCACGGCGGCCAGCGAGGGGGTCTGCTGCGGGTTGGAGATCGTCGCGACGATCACCGCGTCGATCAGCTTCGGGTCGACGCCGGACTTCTCGATCGCCTCCTTCGACGCCTCGGTGGCGAGGTCGACGGCGAACACGTCGTGGCTGGCCCGGGTGCGCGTGATGATGCCGGTGCGCTGGCGGATCCACTCGTCGGACGAGTCGATCGGCCCGACCAGGTCGTCGTTCGGCACTACCAGGTCGCCGCGGGCGGCGCCGATGGAGAGGATGCGGGTGTACTGCGGCCCGTGGGACTGCTGCAGGGTGGGGTGGGTCATGGTCTGCGGTCCTCCTAGGCGGCCTGGTCGATGAGGTCGAACGCGGCGGGCAGGTCGTCGGGGGTCTTCACCGCGACGGCGGGGACGCCCTTCAGTCCGCGCTTGGCGAGTCCGACGAGTGCGCCGGCGGGCGCGACCTCGATGATGCCCGTGACGCCGGCCTCCTGGAACGCCGCCATGTCGAGGTCCCAGCGCACTGGCGAGGAGACCTGGCCCACGAGCAGGCGCAGGAACTCGGCGCCGTCGGTGACCTCGGAGCCGTCCTTGTTCGTCCAGAGCCGCAGGGTCGGGTCGTTCGTGGCGAGGGTGGCGGCGAACTCCTCCAGCGCCGGGACCGCAGGGGCCATGTAGCGCGTGTGGAACGCGCCGGCGACCTGCAGCGGGATGACCCGGGCGCGGGCCGGCGGCTCCTCGGCCAGCTTCGCCAGCGCGTCGAGGTCGCCCGCGACGACGATCTGGCCGCCGCCGTTGTAGTTGGCGGGGGACAGGCCGAGCGCGTCGAGCTTCGCGAGCAGTTCGTCCTCGTCGGCGCCGATCACGGCGCTCATTCCTGTGCGGACCTCCGCCGCGGCGCGGGCCATCGCAGCGCCGCGCTCCCGGACGAACGCGACAGCGTCGGTCTCGGACAGCACGCCGGCGCCGGCCGCGGCCGTGAGCTCGCCGACCGAGTGACCGGCGATGCCGCCGACCTTCTCGCGGCGGCCATCGGCTAGGAGCGCCGACAGGGTCAGCAGGCCGGCGGACACGATCAGCGGCTGGGCCACCGCGGTGTCGCGGATGGTGTCGGCGTCGCTCACCGTGCCGTGCGCGACGAGGTCGATGCCGACCGCGTCGGAGATGCGGGTGAGCTGGTCACGGAACGACGGTTCGGTGAGCCACGGGTCGAGGAAGCCGGGGGTCTGGGAACCCTGCCCCGGGCACACGATGACGATCACGGGTTCAAGTCTGCCAATCTTCCGCCGAGCGGATGTGTCGGATGTGGATGAACTATGCGCCGTAGCTTTGTGGATGTCTACAACGAGGGGATATCAGTGCCGTCGCGGAGCGTCCGGCTCGTTGATCGAGCCCACGATCAGCGCCGCCTGCAGGATGAGCGCCTCCCTGGCCCCGGTGGCGTCCCAGCCGATCACCTCGGAGACGCGCTTGAGCCGGTACCGCACCGTGTTGGGATGCACGAACAGCTCGCGTGCGGTGGCCTCCAGCGACCTGCCGTTGTCCAGGTAGCACCACAGCGTGGTGAGGAGTTCGGTCGAGTAGGCCTGCAGCGGCCGGTAGATGCGGCTGATCAGCGTGGCCCGCGCGAGCCCGTCGCCCGCGAGCGCCCGCTCGGGGAGCAGGTCGTCGGCATGCACGGGCCGCGGGCAGTTGCGCCACGCCTTGGCGACGGCGAAGCCGGCCAGCGCCGCCTTCGCGCTCTTGGAGGCGTCCACCAGGCTCGCGACCTCGTGGCCGAGCACGAGGTGACCTGGTCCGAAGCCCGGCTCGAGCTGCTGCGCGATCTCCAGGAAGCTGACCGCGGGAGCGGCGCCGATGGCCTCCTCGTTCGCCGCGTCGGCCGGGAGGGCGCGGCCGATGACGAGCACCAGCCTGCTGCCCTGCACGCCGATCAGCACGTCCGCGGACATGTGCCTGGCCGTACGCCGCAGCTGGTCCACGTCGAGCATCTTGGGGGCGGTGCCCACCAGGACGCTCACCTCGCCGTGGCCGTGCCAACCGAGCGCGGCGATCCGACTGGGCAGCTCGTCGTCGTACTCGCCGGTGAGGATGCTGTCGACCACCAGGGCCTCCAGGCGCGCGTCCCAGAGGCCGCGGGCCTCGGCGGCGCGGGCGTACACATCGGCCGCGGCGAAGGCGATCTCGCGCGAGTACAGGAGGATGGCCTCCTTGAGCGACTCGTTGCCGCCGCTCTTCACGCGCTCCTCGACGACCTCAACGGTGATCTTGATGAGCTGGAGGGTCTGCTGCAGGCTGACGCTCCGGAGCAGCTCACGCGGAGCCGCCCCGAAGACGTCGGCCGCGATCCACGGCGTCGACCGCGGGTCGTCGAACCACGAGATGAACGAGGAGATGCCCGCCTGGGCGACCAGCCCGACCGCGCTGCGGCGGCCGGGGGCATGTCCCGGTACCAGGGGAGCGTGTCCTCCAGCCGCTTCAGCGTGGTCGTGGCGAGTTCGCCCGAGATCTTGCGCAACCACGCAAGGGTCTCGGACTTGGTCCGCTCCGGTGTCGTCGGCACGGTCCGCGGTCTAGGACTCGCCGCCCGCGCTGCCGGTGGTCCCGGCGTTCACGTCGTGCAGCAGGTACTTCTCGATCGCCCAGGCCGGAGCGTTCGGGTCCACCTTGCCCTGGGCCGCAAGCAGCTCGAGCGTGCGGACCACGATGGAGGGACCGTCGATCTTGAAGAACCGGCGTGCGGCGGCGCGGGTGTCGGAGAAGCCGAAGTCGTCGGCGCCGAGCGTGGCGTACTCGCCGGGCACGAACTGTCGGATCTGGTCCGGCACCGCGTGCATGTAGTCGGTCGCAGCGACGAACGGTCCCTCGGCGCCCTGCAGCTTGCGGGTGACGTACGGCACCTGCTTCTCCTGCTGCGGGTAGAGGAAGTTGTGCTCCTCCGCCGCGAGGCCGTCGCGGCGCAGCTCGCCCCACGAGGTGACGCTCCAGACGTCGGCCGACACGCCCCAGTCCTGCGCGAGCAGGTGCTGGGCCTCCAGCGCCCACGGCACCGAGACGCCGGACGCGAGGAGCTGCGCCTTCGGGCCGCCCGTCTCGCCGTCGCGGAGCTTGTGGATGCCGCGGACGATGCCGTCCACGTCCACGCCCTCCGGCTCGGCCGGCTGCACGATCGGCTCGTTGTAGACCGTCAGGTAGTACATGACGTTCGGATTCGGGTGCGACTCGCCGTACATCCGCTCCAGGCCCGAGCGGACGATGTGCCCGATCTCGTAGCCGTAGGCGGGGTCGTACGCGACGACGGCGGGGTTCGTGGCGGCGAGCAGCAGCGAGTGGCCGTCGGCGTGCTGCAGGCCCTCGCCGGTCAGCGTGGTGCGGCCGGCGGTGGCGCCGATCATGAAGCCGCGCGCCATCTGGTCGCCCGCCGCCCACATGGCGTCGCCGGTGCGCTGGAAGCCGAACATCGAGTAGAAGACGTAGACCGGGATGAGCGGCTCGCCCTGCGTCGAGTACGACGTGCCCACGTTGGTGAACGCCGCGAGGGCGCCCGCCTCGTTGATGCCGACGTGGATGATCTGGCCCTGCGGGCTCTCCTTGTAGGCCAGGAGCAGCTCGCGGTCGACCGAGGTGTAGTGCTGGCCGTTCGGGTTGTAGATCTTCGCGTTCGGGAAGAACGCGTCCATCCCGAAGGTGCGCGCCTCGTCCGGGATGATCGGGACGATGCGGTGGCCGAAGTCCTTCGCGCGAAGCAGGTCCTTGAGCAGGCGGACGAACGCCATCGTGGTGGCGATCTCCTGCGTGCCCGAGCCCTTCTTGGCGATGGCGTAGGCCGAGTCGTCCGGGAGGTTCAGGGGCGTGTACTTCACGCGGCGCTCCGGCACGTAGCCGCCGAGCGCGCGGCGGCGCTCGTGCAGGTACTGGATCGCCTCATCGTCCGGCCCCGGGTTGTAGTACGGCGGCAGGTACGGGTTCTCCTCGAGCTGCGCGTCGCTGACCGGGATGCGCATGGCGTCGCGGAACGTCTTGAGGTTGTCCAGCGTCATCTTCTTCATCTGGTGGGTCGCGTTGCGGCCCTCGAAGGACGGACCGAGGCCGTAGCCCTTGATGGTCTTGGCGATGATGACAGTGGGCTGGCCCTTGTGCTCGACGGCCGCCTTGAAGGCCGCGTAGACCTTGCGGTAGTCGTGGCCTCCGCGCTTGAGGCCCCAGACCTCGTCGTCGGTGTAGTCCTTGACGAGCTCCAGCGTGCGCGGGTCGCGGCCGAAGAAGTTCTCGCGCACGTAGGCGCCGTTCTCGGTCTTGTAGGTCTGGTAGTCGCCGTCGGGCGTCTGGTTCATCAGGTTGACCAGCGCGCCGTCGGTGTCGCGGGCGAGCAGGTCGTCCCACTCGCGGCCCCAGATCACCTTGATGACGTTCCAGCCGGCGCCGCGGAAGTAGCTCTCCAGCTCCTGGATGATCTTGCCGTTGCCGCGCACCGGGCCGTCGAGGCGCTGCAGGTTCGCGTTGATGACGAAGGTCAGGTTGTCGAGCTTCTCGTTCGCCGCGACCTGGAGCTGGCCGCGCGACTCCACCTCGTCCATCTCGCCGTCGCCGAGGAACGCCCAGACGTGCTGGTCGGAGGCGTCCTTGATGCCGCGGTTGGTGAGGTATTTGTTGAGCTGCGCCTGGTAGATCGCGTTGATCGGGCCCAGACCCATCGACACGGTCGGGAACTGCCAGAACTCCGGCATGAGCCGCGGGTGCGGGTACGACGACAGGCCGCCGCCGGCGTGCGACTTCTCCTGGCGGAAGCCGTCGAGCTGGTCGGCGCTCAGACGGCCCTCGAGGAAGGCGCGGGCGTAGGTGCCGGGGGACGCGTGGCCCTGGACGAAGATCTGGTCGCCCCCGCCCGGGTGGTCCTGGCCGCGGAAGAAGTGGTTGAAGCCGACCTCGTACAGGGCGGCGCTCGACGCGTAGGTCGAGATGTGGCCGCCGACGGCGATGCCGGGGCGCTGCGCGCGGTGCACGAGGATGGCCGCGTTCCAGCGGATCCAGGCGCGGTAGCGGCGCTCGATCTCCTCGTCGCCGGGGAAGTCCGGCTCGTTCTCGGGGGAGATGGTGTTGATGTAGTCGGTGGTCGGCACCATCGGCACGCCGAGGTGGAGTTCCTTCGAGCGCTTCAGCAGGCTGAGCATGATCTCGCGAGCGCGCTCGTGGCCGTGTGCCGCAACCAGTGCGTCGAGGGACTCGCGCCATTCGGCGGTCTCCTCGGGGTCCGAGTCGATGTTATTCATCGAGTACGGGTCCTGGTCGTTTACAGTCACCCTCGACCTCTTTCTTGTGTCGGATGGATCGTGGAAGGAGCGCATCCGCTTGTCGGGTCACGACAAATCCGCGGGCACCATCGTTCAGCCTAGCCGCAACTCGGGACGACCGGTGACCGCTCGGAGGGAGGCCACGGGTTGGCGCTCACCGCTTCCGGGTCTATGCTGTGTCCTCGTGCGCCGGCCGGGTGGAATCGTCCCCGGAGCGCGTGAAAGGACACGTCACATGGCTCTGGAGAACGACACCCAGGCTCCCGACTTCGAACTGCTCGACCAGCACGGCCGCTCGGTCCGCCTCAGCGACTTCCGCGGCTCCAAGGCCGTCGCGCTCGTCTTCTTCCCGCTGGCGTTCTCGGGCACCTGCACAGGTGAGCTGTGCGCGCTGCGCGACAACCTGGCGATGTTCCAGGACCACCGGGTCGAGCTGCTGGCGATCTCCGTGGACTCCAAGTACACGCTGCGCGCCTGGGCCGAGCAGGAGGGCTACGACTTCAGCCTCCTGGCCGACTTCTGGCCGCACGGCGAGACCGCCAAGGAGTACGGCGTCTTCCTGCAGGAGAAGGGCTTCGCCAACCGCGCGACGTTCCTGATCGACGAGAGCGGCATCATCCGCGCGTCGTTCATCACCGCGCCGGGGGAGGCCCGCTCGATCGAGGCGTACCGGGCCGCGCTGGAGCTGCTGCCGGCGCACGTGTGAGCGTCGAGCCTCGCCCGGTAGGCTGGTGAGGTCAGGGCCTTTAGCTCAGCTGGTAGAGCGCCACGTTTACACCGTGGATGTCGTCGGTTCGATCCCGGCAGGGCCCACTCCTCGCCTCCCACCCGGCAGCAGACCTAGTCTGTGCCCTGGAGTCGCGCGCGCGACTCGGAGGGGACGCGGTTCATGGACGCCCAGGGTGACGGTCGCCAGGAGTACGAAATCCACCCGGAGGATGACTCGATCGAGGAGAGTCCGGAGACCGAGGGGACCAACGCGTCGCGGTTTGCGATCGCAGGCGCCCTCGGCGCGACGACTCTGCGGGGTGCGCCCCTCGACGTGATCGAGCCAGACATGCTGGCGATGTTCGGCTTCCGGGACGAGCTGAGAGGCGCTGTCGAGCGGCTGCGCGGCGACAACCCGATTTTCGGAGAGGGCGAGTTTCTTCAGGGGACGGTGCGAGGCGGGTGGCAGCCGCGGGCGGTTCGCCGCGACGCCTGGCGGCGGCTGAACGACGGCAGCGCGGGGCGTCGGCTCACCCTGTTGGCGGCCGGGCTGTGCAGCTCGCTGGAACGGGAGAGCGTCGTCGCGGCTGTGGCCGTGCTCAACGCGCTCTCCGCGTCGGTCGTGATCGACCTCCTCGGGATCGACGCCGACGACCTCCTTTATCCGTTGTCCCTGTCACTGGCCGAGCCGGCCGGTGAACGCGTGGTCTGGCGAAGGGAGGAGTGGGCGGAGGACTCAGCGGAACGGCTCAGCGCGTCCGCGGACGGCGACACTCGGGATGTGCTCCGCAGGCTCCTCCTGCTCGCGTTCGAGCGTATTCGCGCGGCTTTGCGGTCACCCGACGAGGTGGTGCGCGAGTTGGCGGCCGCGGCATGGCTCCGCGCGGTCGCCCTGGACGACCGCGTCGAGCCGACGGTATACGACTCGGAGACCGTAGCGGACGACGAGGGGCGAGGTGGGGCCGTACCGCCCGCAGACGTCCCCGCGGGTGCCCCTCCTGGAGCGGCGCCGGCCGCGCCCGCACGACTCAGCACGCTCATACACGGCACCTGGGCCTGGCAGGCAGACTGGTGGTATCCCGGCGGCGACTTCCACACCCATGTCGCCGGGCGCCTCCGTCCCACCCTGTACGACGATGGGATGCCGTTCTCCTGGTCGGGGGAGCTCAGCGGGCAGCATCGTGCGATCGCGGCCCGACGCCTCCAGGACTGGCTCGCAACCGCGACCGGCGGCGCCGGCGTCGGCACCGTGTTCGCGCACAGCTACGGCGGCGAGGTGGCCGTCCGGGCCGTGAATAACGGCTGCCCCATCGCGCAGCTCGTGCTGTTGAGCGCGCCGATTCACCGGCATCACCGCCGGGCGCTGCCACACATCCCGGACGTGGTCGACATCCGGCTGCGGTTTGATCTCGTCCTGACCGGCGCGCTCGCGAAGCAGCGGCTCCGGGGCCCGCGCGTAAGGAACCGAATCATCTCGAAGGCCTTCTGGCAGCACGGCGTGACGCATGATCCGGCGCTGTGGCAGGGCGAGGGGCTCGACGCGTTCGTCGGGCCCTAGACTCCAGCACATGCCGCCAGGCCCCTACCGCTGGTTCGTCGTCGCCGAGCTCCTCCTCGCGGCCGTGACCTTCGTCGCCCTCCTCTTCGTCGTCGCCCCCTACGGCGGCCGCCACGGCCGCCCGGGCTGGGGCCCGACGGTCCCCGCACGCGTCGGCTGGATCGTCATGGAGGCCCCCGCGAGCCTCGCCTTCCTGGCCTTCTACCTGCTCGGCTCGCACCGCGCCGACCTCGTGCCCCTGCTGTTCCTCCTGCTCTGGCAGGCGCACTACGTGCAGCGCGCCTTCGTCTACCCGCTGCTCATGCGCTCCGGCTCCCGGATGCCGGTGCTCGTCATGCTGCTGGCCATCCTGTTCAACCTCCTCAACGCGTGGGTGAACGCGCGCTGGATCTCCGAGTACGGCGACTACCCGGTGTCCTGGCTGCACGATCCGCGGTTCGGGATCGGCGTCGCCCTGTTCGCCGCGGGGTATGCGCTCAACGTCGGGTCCGACCGCATCCTCCGGAGGCTGCGCCGCACCGGAGCCGGGTACCGCATCCCGCACGGCGGCGGCTTCCGGTTCGTGTCCAGCCCGAACTACCTCGGCGAGATGGTGGAGTGGACCGGCTGGGCCGTCGCCACCTGGTCGCTCGCGGGGCTCGCCTTCGCGCTCTACACCGTCGCCAATCTCGCGCCGCGCGCGATGGCGAACCACCGCTGGTACCGGGAGACCTTCCCCGACTACCCGCCCGGCCGTCGTGCCCTTCTTCCCTTCGTGCTCTGACAGTCCCGCTGTCGGAGGCCCGCCGTACCGTTGGCGTGTGAAGGACGGGGTGACGTGACCGAGAACGTCGCGCAGTGGTGGGCGCGCCGGCAGTGGTCCAAGGGCCTCCCGGTGCCGTACGCCGTCGGCGCCTACCGCGCCGACTGGCAGCGCTACCCGACCGTGGTGCGCCAGTTCCATCCCGAGCTCAACGGCGGGATCGTGCTCAGCCAGATCCCGCCCGCCGCCGACGTCTACGTGCAGTGGGAGTGCGACGCCGGCCATCGCTTCATCGCCACACCGGAGGAGCAGCGCTCCCGCCCGGGCGGCACCCGCCGGCGGTCGGCCTGGTGCCCGTGGTGCAGCGAGGAGGCCGTCCCGCGCCGCATCCGGACTCCGGAGCCCGACGCCGGGCTGCACGTCTGCGGCCACGCGCGCGACCTGCGCCGCATCGAGAACGACCCGGACGACGACCGCTGCTACCTGTGCCGCAGGCTCGACCGCACGTCGATGACGCGGGAGGCGCTGGTCGCGCTGGCGGCGCCCGGCTCGCGCGTCGCCCTCTCGCACGAGAACGGCACCGCCACGCGCTACTCGTGGCAGTGCGCGAACGGGCATCCCAGCTACACCGCGACCGTCGAGCGCATCCTCGGCGGCCGCCGCTGCCCGGTGTGCCGGAACGCGCGCCGCGGGGCGGACCGGGTCCCGGTCGGGGAGGCCTTCCTCAGCGAGCTCGCCCCGCGCCCGGCGTCCACGGCCGAGCCGGAGCTGAAGCGCCGCCTCGCCGCCCGCCTCGCTGTCGACCTGAGCCTCAACGCGGTGCGCGTCGCGCGGCCGTTCTACAACCAGCTCGAGGTGTGGCCCGACATCGTCGTCCCCGAGCTGCGCGTCGCCATCGAGTACGACACCATCGGCCGGCACGGGTTGGAGCACGTCGGCCCGCGGGAGGCCTCCGACCGCCGCAAGGACCGCCTCCTGCGCGCCGCCGGCTGGGAGGTCGTGCGGGTGCGCTGCTCGCCGCTCGCGCCGCTCGGCCCCTATGACGTCGTCGCGTCCGGGGTGACCGACGCGGTGGTCGAGCGCGTCCTCGCCGCGCTGGGCGCGATCCGCGGCGAGCTGTTCGTCGCCGCGTACCTCGCCTGACGTGCCTCCGCGGCCTTCCCGCCCGGGCGGCCCACTGGCTAGCCTGAACCCTGAGCCGCGCACCGTGCGCGCGCACGAAGGGAGTCCCCACGATGCCGTCGATCCTGAACCCGTACCTCAACTTCCGCACGCAGGCGCGCGACGCGATGGACTTCTACCAGTCCGTCTTCGGCGGCACCCTCCAGCAGAGCACCTTCTCCGAGTTCGGGATGAGCCAGGACCCGGACGACGCGAACCTGATCATGCACTCGCAGCTCACCACCGACGCGGGCTTCACGCTCATGGCGGCCGACGTGCCCGCCCACATGGACCTCAAGGAGGGCTCGCAGATCTCCGTGTCGCTGAGCGGCGACGACGAGGCCCAGCTCTCCGGCTACTACGACAAGCTTGCCGACGGCGGCACGGTCGTCGAACCGCTCTCCAAGGCGCCGTGGGGCGACAGCTTCGGGATGCTGGTCGACCGGTTCGGCGTGCAGTGGCTGGTGAACATCGCGGGGGCGGCGCCGACCGCCTGAGAGCGGTCCTGGGAGTCGTTCGACCGCCATTCCCGGGGGAGGCCCCGCGGCGTTATGGTGCTCGCGGATCGAGCCGGTCGATCCGGGAGGGGAAGACGTCATGTGCCGTTGGCTCGCGTACTCCGGGGAGGCGCTGAAACCCGCCGAACTGATCCTGGACGCGCAACACTCGCTGGTCGCCCAATCGCTGAACTCGCCGCTCGGCGCCGAGACGGTGAACGGCGACGGCTTCGGCTTCGGGTGGTACCCGGAGGGCTCGAAGGCGGGCAGCATTCCCGCGCTGTTCCACTCCACGGAGCCCGCCTGGAACGACGAGAACCTGCGCGAGCTCACCAACTCGATCGCGAGCCCGCTGTTCTTCGGGCACGTTCGGGCGGCGGCCGGGCCGCCCATCCAGCAGACGAACTGCCACCCGTTCCGCTACGAGAACTGGCTGTTCATGCACAACGGCTTCCTCGGCGGCTTCGCGAAGATGAAGCGCGACCTGACGTTCGCGGTCGACCCGTCGCTCTACCCGCTCATCCACGGCACCACGGACTCCGAGGTCATGTTCTACCTGGCCCTCACGCTCGGCCTCCAGGACGACCCGATCGGCGCGATGGCGAAGACCGTCCAGCGGATCGAGGAGACGGGCGAGGCGAACGGCGTGCAGTTCCCGATGCAGGGGACGATCGCGATCTCCGACGGCGAGACGCTGTGGGCGTTCCGTCACTCCACCTCGGGCCGCAGCCGGAGCCTGTACCACTCGGTCGCCATCCCGGAACTGCGTGAGATGTACCCGGACGCCGCCCGCCTGGAGGTGTTCGGCGACAAGGCGAAGGTCGTGGTGTCGGAGCCGCTCAACGACATCCCCGGCGCGTTCCTGGAGGTGGGGGAGTCCACCGTCGCGATCCTCACCGACGACGGCTACCACCACGAGCCGTTCATGGCGCGCGCCGACGCCTGAGCACGGAAGCCTGAGCACGCCGGAAGGCGGGGACGACCAGAGTCGTCCCCGCCTTTCACCTCTCGGTCAGGCCCGGCGTCGCCGCAGGACGCGGAACCCGATCGCGCCTCCGCCGAGGGCCAGGAGGATCGCGCCGACCCAGACCAGCGTCTCCACGTCCAATCCCGTCGAGGCCAGACCGCCCACCGCGGCCCGAGCCGTCGACGGAGGGGAGGAGACCCGTCCGGCGCCGGCCGTGCCGTCCGCGACCGCCGTGTTGGTCACGGTTCCCGCCCGCCGGTCCGCGTCGGTGAGCGTGTACGTCGCCGCGCAGACGATCGACGCGCCCGGTGCCAGCGACGCCGCCCCGTCCGGGCAGTCGACGCCGGGGAAGCCGCCGGTGCCGGTGAAGTCGCCCTCCGCGATGGCCACGCCGGTGACCGTCACGTTCCCGGTGTTGGTCACCGTGAAGCGGTAGTCGATCGTGGACGCGTTCACGGTGGCGCTCTTCACCAGGGCGAGTGCCGGCGCGCTGTCGTGCGGCAGCGTGACCGTCGACGGCTCGCTCTCCACCGCTTCACCGCCCGCGGGAGGGAGTCCGCTGGCCGTGGCCGTGTTGCTGATGCCTCCGGCGTCGGCGTCCGCCTGCGTGACGGTGTAGGTCGCCGTGCAGGTCAGCTGCGCGGCCGGCGCGAGCGAGGTCGGCGCACCCGAGCAGTCCGGCACCGGGGCGGGGCCGCTGCCGGTGAAGCCCGAGTCGGCCACCTGGATGTCGTCCAGCGTCACGTTGCCGGTGTTGGTGACCACGAAGCTGTACGTGATCACCGCCCCCGTCGTGAAGGACGCGGCGTCGCTCGGCGTCCCCGACTTGACGATGGTCAGCGCCGGCTGGGCCGGTGCGTCGACCGTGCTCCCGGACGGCCCGAAGGTCAGCGGCACGCCGGGCGCCGACGGGATCGTGCCCTGCACGGTCGCCGTGTTGTCCACGGTCCCCGCATCCACGTCCGCCTGGGTCGTGAGGTAGGTCGCCGTGCAGGTCGCGGTGTCACCGGGCGCCAGGACCATCGGCGACGCCGGGCACTGGACGGCCGGCACGGCGCCGGTCCCCGTGAAGGTCCCTTCGAGCACCTCGACCTCGGACATGGTCACGTTGCCGGTGTTCGTCACCACGAAGCTGTAGGTCACGGTCTGACCGGCTCGCGTGATGGTGGCCGGGTCGGCCGTCTTGGTGATGGTCATGTCCGGCGACGCGGTGGCGCTGAAGGTCGTGGACGACGGCGTGGAGTCCACTGCCGCGCCTCCGCCGATCGGCGTGCCGCTGGCGGTCGCCCTGTTGGTCACGGTGCCGGCGTCGACGTCGGCCTGGGTCGGCGTGTACGCCGCCGTGCAGGTGACGGTGGCGCCCGGCGCGAGCGACGCAGCGCCGGCCGGGCAGCTCGGCGCCGGCGTGCTGCCGCTGCCGGTGAAAGCGCCTTCGGCCACGGCGACGCCCGTGAGCGTCACGTTGCCGGTGTTCGTCACCAGGTAGGAGTACGTGACCGGCTGTCCCGCTGCGGTGATCGCGGTGGGGTCGACCGTCTTCTCCATCGTCAGCGCGGGCGCCGGGTCGGCGGTGATGTCGACCTCCGACGGGGGAGCGGTGATGGTGGCTCCGCCCGGTGTCTGGAGCGTCGCCACGGCCCGGTTGGTGATGCCGCCCTTGTCGATGTCGGCCTGGGTGGTGACGTAGTCGGCCGTGCAGGTCACCGACTGGCCGGGCGCGAGGGAGCTCACCCCGGCCGGGCAGACCGGGTCGAGCACGGCGAACCCGCTGAACGCGGCCTCGACGACCTGTGGCGTCTGCAGCGTGACGTTTCCGGTGTTGGTGACCACGAACTCGTAGGTGACCGTTTGGCTGGCTGCCGTCACGCTCCGGATGGAGGCGGTCTTCTGCAGCGTCACCGCCGGGTCGGGCGCGATCGGCACCACGGTCTGCGCATCGGCCGACGTGACGGCGGCGCCGCTTCCCGTCGTACCGGTCGCGGTGGCGGTGTTGTCGATGCCGCCGGCGTTCGCGTCCGCCTGCGTCACTGTGTAGGTCGCCGTGCAGGTCACGGTCGCGCCCGGTGCGAGGGAGGCCGCGCCCGCCGGACACGTCGGCGACGGCGCCGTGCCGGTGCCGGAGAACGCGCCCTCCGCGATTCCGATGCCGTTCACCGTCGTGTCGCCGGTGTTGGTCACCGCGAACGAGTAGGTGATCGTGTCACCCGCGGCCGTCGCGTGCAGCGGGCTCGCCGTCTTCACCAGTGTGAGCGCCGGGTTCTCGGCGACCGCGACGGTCGCCGTCGACGGCGGGCTCGTCACCGGACCGCCCGCCGAGGCCGGCGGCGTGCCGGTCGCGGTGGCGGTGTTGACGAGCTGGGACCCGTCGGCGTCCGTCTGGGTCAGGGTGTAGCTGGCCGTGCAGACGAGCCGGGCGCCGGGGAGCATCGTCGCGGCCTCCGCGGGGCAGGTGACGACGGGCGTCCCGCCGCTGCCCGAGAACGCGGTCTCGTCGACCGTGACGTCCTTCAGGGTCACGTTCCCGCTGTTGGTGACCGCGAACTGGTAGCTCACGACGTCGCCCTGCGCCGCGACGGTCGCGGGCGTCGCGGTCTTCTCGACGGTGATGGCCGGCGCCGGGTTGCCCGGGGCGCTGATCGTGGCAGGCGCCGAGCTCACGGCCGGACCGGCCGGCGGGGTGCCGTGCGAGGTCGCCGTGTTCGTCACGTCGCCCTGGTCGATGTCGGACTGCGTCAGCGTGTACGTCGCCGTGCAGGTCACCTGACCGCCCGGCGCGATCGGAGCGCCGGCCGGGCAGACCGGGTTCACCGCGCCTCCGCTGCCGGTGAAGCCCTGCTCGTCGATGCCGACGTCCGTCAGCGTCACGTTGCCGGTGTTGGTGGCGACGAAGGAGTAGGTCAGCACCTGCCCGACGACGAACGACGCGGCGTCGTCCGGCGAGGTCGACTTCTCCAGCGCGATCGCGGGCGCGGCGGCCGAGGTCACCGTCGCCGACGAGGCAGGGGAGTCGACGGTGCCGCTCTCCGGGTCGGTCGCCGTCGCGTGCGCGGTGTTCGTCACCGAGCCGCTGTCCACGTCCGCCTGGGTGAGGGTGTATGTCGCTGTGCAGACCGTCGAGGTGCCGGGGGCGAGCGACGTCACCGGGCAGACCGGCGCCGGGCCGGTGCCGCTGCCGGAGAAGGAGCTCTCCACGATCGCGAGGGCGTGCACATCCACGTTGCCCGTGTTCGTCACGCTGTAGTCGTAGGTCACCGCGGTCCCGGCCGTCGCGGCGGTCGACGGGGTGACGGTCTTGCTGAGCGTCAGCGCGGCGTTCGCCGCTTCGAGCGTCGTCGTGGTCGCGGAGGAGTTGGAGCGGATCACGGTCGTGCCGCCGAGCGGGTTGGCCTGCGCGGTCGCGGTGTTCGTGAAGGCGCCGGAGGCGACGTCCGCGGCCGTGACGGTGTAGGGCGAGTTCGCCGTGCAGCGCGTGGAGGCTCCGGGCGCGAGCGTCGTCGCCGGGCAGGTCACCGCGCCCACCGAGGGGTCGGTGACCACGAGGTTCTCGACGGTCATCTGCCCGGTGTTCGTCACCGCGAACGAGTACGCGATGGTGTCGCCTGCGTCGCGGACGCCGTTGCCGTTGACGTCGGCGACGGTCCCGGCCTCCTTCTGGAGGAGGAGGTTCCCCGCGAGCGCCGTGTTGGTGATGGTGCAGTCGACGAGGTCTCCGATCGCGAGCGCGACCGTGGCTGAGGGCCGGCGGCGCCGGACGGCAGCCCGGGATCGGCCGAGCCGTTCCTGGCGCACGACCAGGACTGCGCGTACGCGCCGATCGGCGTCGTGCCGGTCGCGGTCTCCGCGAGCGTGAACGGCGAGGTGGTTGCCGCGCCGATCGTCTCGACCTCGCCGGTGGTGGCGGTGGTCGCCGTCCCGGTGTTCGCGCTGGCGAGCTGGATGCCGCCGGGGGCGGTGACGCTGAGCCCGAACGAGTCGGACGGGCTCACCCGGCTGGCGACGGTCTTGGACAGCACGACCTTCGACAGCAGGATGCCGAACGCGACGCCCTGTCGCCGGTCCGAGTTCAGGTCGATCGTGGCGCCCAACGGAGCGTCGGCCGCCAGCATCGCCGTGCCGCTCCTGATGACGTTCTGAGCACTGGAGCACGTCACCGAATTCGTGCCGACCCCGGTGAACGCCGAGTCGCACGCGGTGCCCAGCGGCGCGATCTGCCGCAGCGGCTGATCGGCCGTGAACCGCAGCGTCTCGCCCTGGTCAGTGGACTCGGCGTCCGCCATCACGATCGAGAACGCCTTCACCGGGTTCCCGTCGGCGTCCCGGACGGTGATGCCGCTCATCAGCACGGACGAGTACCCGCCCGTCGCGCCCGCCTGGTACAGCGCCGGCATGCCCGCCACGCCGCGATACCCGCCGTTGTTGCGGCCGAGGTAGGCGCTCGCGTACGTCGGGAAGGCGGCGGGGACCAACGCACGGCCGCTCGCGAAGGCCGTGTATTCGAGCGTGTAGCCGCCGGCCAGAGCGACCTTCATCGGCTGGCCGCTGCTGCTGCCGGCCACTGCCGGGTCGTAGCCGCTCTGGTCGAGCCAGCACAGCGTGCGCGCGTACGTCCCCGTGCCGGCGTCCGCGTACGAGCACTGCTGGTCGGTCGGCGCGGCCGCGGCCAGCTGCGAGAAGACGATGACGCCGGCCACCGCCATCAGCACGCTCACGAGCGCAGCCAGCGCTTTCGAGCGCCTGCGTGTGAAGAACTTCATCGATGCCTCCCCGTCGGTGAAAAGTCCGTCGAAACGTACCGACGTCACGCGGCGGATCCCGCCGCAGGCCCGCGTCGTTCCGCGGGACCGAGCGCATCCTTCTGCTCAGTGGAAAGCAGGTTTAACGACGAGCTTCACCTGCCTATCTGCACCCATATGGGTATATGATCGGGCGCATGGCACGGGCAGCGACGACCTCGGACGTCTTCAACGCGATCGCGGAGCCGCGCCGCCGGGACATCCTGATGCTGCTGCGCTCGGGCGAGCGGCCGGTGAACGAGGTGGCCACGGCCCTCGGGATGCCGCAGCCCGGCGCGTCCAAGCACCTACGGGTCCTCAAGGAAGTCGGGCTCGTCCAGGACCGCCGGGCGGGCAAGCAGCGGGTCTACGGCCTCGACGCCGGCGGCCTGCGAACGGTGCACGAGTGGACGGGCGGCTTCGAGCGGTTCTGGAACGAGAGCTTCGACCGGCTCGACGCCTATCTGCAGGAGCTGAAAGCCGAGAGGGCAGGGGAGTAGCGGGTGCGGGAACCGGAAGCAGTGGAGTCGTCGACGGCCGATCGCGAGATCGTGGTCACGCGCGTGATCGACGCGCCGCCCGAGCTGGTGTTCGAGGCGTTCACGTCGGTCGCGCATCTCGCGCGGTGGTGGGGCCCGGAGGGCTTCAGCACGACAACGCGGTCCTTCGAGTTCCGCGTGGGCGGGGAGTGGGTGTTCACGATGCGCGGGCCGGACGGCACCGTCCATCCCGAGTGGATCACCTGGACCGCCATCGCGCCGCCCGAGCGCATCGAGATGCTGCACGGCGAGCGCCGAGACGACCCGGACACGTTCGAGTCGGCACTGACCTTCGCGCCCGAGGGCGCGGCGACGCGCATCGAACTGCGGACGGTCTTCCCGACGACGCAGCTGCGCGACCAGGCGCTCGAACGCTCGCACGCGGCCGAGGGCGGCAGGCAGACGCTGGCCAAGCTGGCCGGCTACGTCGAGACCACGATGAGGAATGAGAAGGAGGACTGATGGCAGGGAAGGTGTTCTTCAGCGTCTCGATGTCGCTGGACGGGTTCATGGCGCCGGACTCCCCGGACGAGCTGATGGGGAAGCAGTGGATGGAGCTGCAGCACTGGGTGTTCCCGACCCGGTTCTTCCGCCAGAATCTGGGGCCCGGCCCCGGCGGCGAGGAGGGCCTGGACAATGACATCGCACGCAGCACCTTCGAGCGCACCGGCGCCAGCGTGATGGGGAAGCGGATGTTCGAGGCCGGCGAGCACTCCTGGCCGGAGGACCCGCCGTTCCACAGCGAGGTGTTCGTGGTGACCCACGAACGCCGCGACCCCTGGGTGCGCCTCGGCGGGACCACCTTCCATTTCGTCGACGACCTCCGGGTCGCGCTCGACCGGGCACGGGAGGCCGCGGGGAGCGCGACGTCCGGATCGCCGGGGGTGGAGCGATCATCGTGGAGTACCTGAACGCCGGTCTGGTGGATGAGTTCTCGATCGCCCTCTCGCCCGTGCTGTTCGGGAAGGGCATCCGCCTGTTCGAGTCCGTGGACGACTCCCGGATCAGGCTGGAGCAGACCGCCTCGGAGGCGTCGCCGCGCGCGACGCATCTGACCTACACCGTTCAGGAGCGCTCATGACCGGCCGCGCGAGCCCGGCCAAGGCGGCGGTCGGCGACAAGCCGGTGTTCGCCTACATCGCGAGCCTCCCCGACGCCCAGCGCGCGATCGCCGAGGCCGTCGACGCCCTGGCGGCTCGGACGCTGCCGGGCCTCACCCGCTCGATCAAGTGGGGGATGTCGTACTACGGCGTCGGCGACGGCTGGTGCTTCTGCTGCGGCGCCTTCGACGACCACGTGAAGCTCATGTTCGTGAACGGTGTGACCCTCGATCCCGTGCCACCGGTGACCCCGGTGGCGATGGGCAAGGCCACCCGCGGGGTGGAGCTGGCGACGCTCGCGGACCTGGACGAGGAGCAGGTCGCGGACTGGATGCGGCAGATCACGTCGCGGCCGGGCGTCGGTGGCCGCAAGGCGTGAGCGCCGACCGGGTGAGGGCGCGGGCGACAGCGCCGGAGGGCGGATGGCCGACCCGGTGAAACTTCGGCCGCGACGGCGCGGTATCCGGGCCGGCGGCGGGGAGCGAGTCCCGCGCCCCGCTAGCGTCACGTTCGCCGTGCCCTCTCCAGAGAAAGGAACGCCATGGCCAACGACGCTTTCGCCGGACCCGTGGACTACCTCGTGTTCGCCTTCCCCGCCGAGGCCTCCGTCAGCGCGGGTCTCGCCGCCGTGCAGCAGCGGGTGGATGAGGGGGTCATCGAGGTCCTCGACCTCGAACTGATCCGTGTGGACGACACCGGCGCGCCCGTCCGGCAGCCGCTCGACCGGTTCCCGGGCGCCGATGGATTCGCCGGAGCGTACTCGGGCATCCTCGACGCGGAGGACGTCCAGCGAGTCGTGGACGCACTGGAGCCCGGCGCCTTCGCCATCGCGCTCGTCTACGAGGACCGGTCGCTGGCCCCCGCGGCGGACGCCTGGATCGCCGCGGGCGGCGAGGAGCTGTTCGCCGGGGAGTCGACATCATCGATCTCGCGGACGCCCTCGATGTGGAAGGAACGGACCGATGAGCCTCCTCCGCACCGCCGCGCGCGCCTCTGTCGCGACGCGCGTGATCGGAAGCACCCACCGACGCCAGCAACAGCGCTGGGCCGCCCAGGACGCCGCGACTGCCGGGCAGCACCAGCCCGCTGCTCCCGAGACGCCGGCCGTGGCCGCCGAGCCGTCCGTGCTCGATCAGCTCGCCCAGCTCGGGGAGCTGCGCGCAGCCGGGGTGCTCACCGAGGCGGAGTTCGAGGCGCAGAAGGCCCGCATCCTGGGCGCGTAGCGCCTCCCGGCGGGGAGCAGCCCGCGTGCTACCGTTGGCGTCGTATGGAACCACTCGGTTCAGTACGTCGATGGGGAGGTGGCGATGACTACGGCGATCGACGATCCGTTGAGCAGGACCTTCGCGGCCCTGGCGGACCCGACCCGGCGGGCGATCCTCGCGCGACTCGCGCAGGGCCCGGCGAACGTCGGCGATCTCGCGGCGCCGTTCGAGATGAGCTTCGCCGCGGTCTCCAAGCACCTGAGGGTCCTGGAGGGCGCGGGCCTCGTCACCCGCGGCCGCGAGGCCCAGTACCGTCCGGCCATGCTCGACGCGCGCCCGCTGCTCGCCGCCTCGGCGTGGATCGAGGACTACCAGCGGTTCTGGGAGGCCGGCTTCGACGCGCTCGACGACCTCCTCGCGGCCACGAACACCGAACAGAAGGACCAGGAGTGACCGGCATCACCGAGGACGGCATCGAGATCGACCGGGAGTTCGCGGCGCCGCCGGCCGCCGTGTTCGCCGCCTGGACGACCCCGGAGTCCTTCGCCCGCTGGTTCGGCGGCCGCGAGGTGCAGGTCCCGCTCGACGGGCTCGACTACCGCGCGGAGGAGGGCCGGGCCTGGTCCGCGATGATGGTCCTTCCGGACGGCAGCACCATCGACTGGGCGGGGGAGTTCCTGGAGGTCGACCCGCCGTCGCGCCTGGTGATGACGCTCACCGATCGGCCTGCCGTCCCGGAGCGCGCCCTGCTGACGGTCGAGCTGACCCCGTCGGCGGTGGGGACGCGCCTGCGCATGACCCAGCAGACGCCTGGATTCTCGGACGAGCAGCGGCAGGGCACGATCGCCGGCTGGCTGACCTTCCTCGACGTCCTCGGGGAGCTCGCGGAAGCCTGATCGACCTTCCTCCCGGTATTGAACTATCCGGTTCAGAACTGCTAGGTTGAATACGGCAAACATCCTGCCGTTCACCTGCACCGAGAGGAATGACTCCCATGCGCGACCTCATCATCTCCGCCTTCGTCTCCGCCGACGGCGTCGCCGAGGCTCCCGGAGGCGACGCGAGCTACCGCAACGCCGGCTGGACCTTCAACGGCGTCGAGTTCGACCCCGCCGCCTACGAGCTGAAGGGCCGCGAGCAGGGGGAGGCGACCGCCGTCCTGCTCGGCCGGAGGAGCTACGAGCTCTTCGCGCCGGTCTGGCCGTCGATGGAGGAGTTCGCCGGCTACAACGCGATGCCGCGCTACGTCGTCTCCACGACGCTGGAGCGCGACGACGACCGCTGGCCCGCGACGATCCTGCGCTCGCTCGACGACGTGGCCGCGCTGAAGGCGGCCGAGGGCGGCCCGATCATCGTCCACGGCAGCACGGCGCTCGGTCACGCCCTGGCCGACGCGGGACTGGTCGACCGCTACCACCTGCTCGTCTTCCCGGTGCTCCTGGGCGAGGGGGAGCGGTTGTTCAGCAGTTCGGAGCACGGCATCGAGAAGCTGGCCGTGGTCGAGGGGGAGACGTACGGGAACGGGGTGCAGAAGGTCGTGTACCGGGTGGTCCGCTAGCGGCGCATCCGCACGGGTGTGCTCGGCGTTCTAAGGATGTCGAATCAGACCCGGTACTCGGAGAGCTCGACCAGGTGCCCGTCCGGATCGCGGAAGAAGCAGCGGACCTCCGGGCCGTTGACGATGGGCGGGGTCAGGAAGTCAGCGCCGCGCGTGCGAAGCACCTCGTATGCGGCAGCGCAATCGGGCACACGGAACGTCATCGCGTGAGCGACCCGGTCGGGGTCATCCGGCGGGGAGAACGTCACGGAGGGCTTGTCGGGAGTCGGGCCGCCACCCGTCACCAGCAACAGCCAGGTGCCGGCCAGCCGGGCGACGACGCTGGTGCCGCCGTACGCGCGGACGATCTCAGCGCCGACGACGTCGCGGTAGAAGTCACGGGAGACGTCGGCGTCCTTCACGACCAGGATGTGCGTCAGTTCAGCGTCGCCGGGGAAGTCGTTGTTCGGCGTCATTCTGGAAGGGTACTCGGGTGAACGATCCTTGAGCTGACATAATGTACATTATCAGCAATTTACTCACGGGAGTTTCATCAGATGCAAAAACGCCCGTGTTATGGGCGTGAAAGTGTTTCCGCCGGTCAGCGTGGGTTCCCAGGCTCTCTTCTGGCGGGCCGCCTTGGCTTTCCTACGCCGCGTCGCCACTGAGGCGCTGGTTTCCTGCATTTAATGCAGGTTTCCACGAGATGCGGCAGAGTGGATGGCCGGAATCGGAGCCCGCCGGCCCGTAGAGGGTTCGTTCAGCGCGCCCGACGTGAACCGGGCGATTGGGGCGGGCGGAGGTCGATTAGGTCAGGAGACGCCTGTTGGCGTTGTCGACGGCGCGGGCGAGTTCGATTGCCGGGCGCGAGTTGATGAGTGCGAAGCAGATGAGTTGGAGCGGGTATGTGGCTGCGAAGGCTCGTGCGCGCCTGATGATGTGCGCCTCAGTGGCGCGGGTGACGGCTTCCCAGCCGTGCCAGGTGCCGAGCGCGGCGACGTCTTCGGCGGGGTCGTCAGCGCTGGCGAGGTCCCAGTCGAGCACCGCTGAAACGTGGCCGTTTTCCCACAGCACGTTCCCTCCGGCGAGGTCGCCGTGGACGAACACGGGAGAGGCAGGTTCGAGGGCAGCGCGCCGCTCTGCTACCTTCCGTGCCCGATCTTGTACCTGCGCGGCCAGCAGCGGGATCGCCTGCTCGGTCATGACGTCGAACCAGCTCGCACCTCCCATGAAGGCTCGCGCCGGTGCGAGGTCGGCCCGCACGGCGTCGAGGGGGATGTTGTGGATCGCGTCGAGCAGCACCCGCAGCTGGCGTGGGTCGCCGTCTCCGCTCGGGTGGGGAGCGCCGCGGAACCGAGTCTGTCCGACCGCGACAATATCGCCCACTTTTACTGGGTCGGTGAGCGAACGCGGTACCGAGAACGGAAGCTCGGGAAGCCGATCGACCAGGGTTTGAATGCGCATGAAGTCCGGGACCGACTCGACTGATCGACTCACACGCACCGCAACTTCGCCCGCGAGGACGACGAGATTCGCTGATCCACGCTCGATTCGTGTCCACGAGGCCGGGTCGACAGGTGCGCCCGCCGTACGGAGAACCTCGATGACGATCTTGTCGACCAGCCCCGCATCGGGGCGGACGAATCGGGTCTCCATCACGATCTGACCCTACTCGGCCGCCCGCAGCCGGATCGGTCAGTGCTCGAGCGATAGCGGCGGCCAGGCCACGACGTGGCCCGACGGATCAAGAAGGCGTGTGTTCGGTCCCGCTCCCGCTCCCGGTGTCAGGGTCGTGTTCACGGTGGGGGCGGTGCCCATAGTGAAGGTGTGGTGGAGCATCCCCTATTTGCAGGCCCATTCGTTGATCGCGTAGGACGCTGTAACGGGCATCGCCGGGTTCGGTTTGTATTCGTTTACACACATCTCAACGTTGTTCGCGTAGTCGCAGCCGCTGGTGTCCTCGGGCTGGATCGCGAAGCGCAGTACGTCCGTTTCGCCTGGTTGCATTGAACGGTCGCCGGTACCGCATTTCCAGGTGATCGCGTGATGGGTATCGTTGGTGACCGTCAGGTTGAGGCCTCGAATCGTCATGCTTTCGATCCACGGACGTCCGATGAGCGCAAGCACGACAAGAACGACCAGCGCTAAAACGATGCTTCCGCCGGTGATTCGGAGGCGGCGCTTGCGTGTTGTGTTCTCGTACCCCTGAGGTGTCATTAGTACTGCTCTCCTGGCCTGATGATCCAGAACTGGTCCGTCCTCTGCGTCATCCAAACACCATGAATGCCGCGCAGGGAGGAGGCATAAAGGGTGTCCCGGCCTTTTCCGTCGTGTTGATCGATTACCAAGTTCCGGCCTACGACCTTATCGATGATGCCGGCATGGCCGATCCCGTGGCCGAATCCGGTGCCGTACCAGTTGGCATAGATTACATCGCCGGGAACGACTGACTTCGACAGAAGGGTCGTGTAAATGCTGCTGCCATCGGGGTGCTGTAACCGCCGATCCCGTTGCGGGTGTCCAAGATGCGCCCCTGGGCGGGCACGTACTCCCCCGCCGTACCCGTCACCGCCGCCTGCGCCACCTGCGACGCCACCACCGCAAACCCGGCAAGCAACCCAGCAGCGGCGAGCACTGCGACAAAGCGAACCCAACGCACACGCAATGAAACCGACACGACCGCTCCACTCCCCCGGAACCAAACGGCCGGTTCCATGAGAATTCCCTATCCGACAGCCGAACACCAAGCAGAAATATGAGTAATTCCTCAGATATGCCTGACCCCCGTTTGGGGAACACCAAAGATCAAATGAGACGGGACATGGTGTCGTGCATATGAGTTCATTCAGAATCCCGCAGCCCTCAGGGGCAAATCTCGGTGATTGCGCTCACGCACTCAAGGGATCGTCGCAGCGCGGATCACCAACCGGCGTGCCGTCGAGCTCCAAGACCCGCGTGGGGTCAACCGAGCGCGGTAAAAGAGAGGCCGTCCGCGGCGTCTCGCGGGTCAACGTCCCCCGGGCTCCCAGGTAAACCCCTCAAGGCACGCGCGACATAATAAATATTAACAGCGCAGAAACTCGCGGGAGTTGCATTAGATGCAGGAACTCACGCGGTGCGGTCGCGGCGGGCAAATTGCTGATGGCAGATGGTTCCGTACGGATCGCTGTCCTGTGATTCCGGGGCAACGCAACGCCGGGGTGCCGCTGACGGCGTGGATTTCTGCATCTAATGCAGGTTTCCACGGAGCGACGCCTCTCAGGGCTGCAACGGATTCCATCGCATCACGGACCCTTGTGATAGCGACGATCGGGCTCGTTGGATGCACCGCGGGCCTCATCTGGGCCACCCTCGCCGTATGACGACCGGACCGCCGGCTACGATTGCTAGCCGAGCGCCCAGGAGCCCCAGTGATAACTGCTACTCCTCAATGTTGTCGAATTCCCACCAGTGAACGTTGCTCAGAGCGTCGCGGAGCCGCGGCTCGGGGTTGCCGAGGCTGTAACCGCGGGTTGCCGCATTTCGGTCTGATTCGGGGAGATCAGACAAGTAAGCGGCCACGCTGTACCGTAAAGCGTCAGCGCTCGGACCGTGATCGTAGACCTCGACAGTCACATCGCGACTGTGGATCCAGACCCGGTAGGTCGAGACCCTTGAAGCCTCGTCCGCTCCCTGGCGGCTGTTGAGGTATGCAAGCACTTCATCGTCCATGACGGCACCCTAGCGAAGGTTTGTACCTTGTCGTGCGGGCTCTACTCCGCTAGAGCCCGCACCGCGGCTTCTTCTACCGAGTCCCATGCGCGCTTCACCCGGTTGATGTGCGCGTACGCGACGGATCGAGCCTCGCCCGTTACGGGGGATTTATGGAGTCCAGAGAACGCTTCGCCGTTGCTCTGCTCCTGCATCGCGACCGCGAGCGGTGCAAGTAGCTCAGGATCACTCACCAGTAGTCGGAGCTGCCGGGCCGAGTCCTTCATCGTCTGCATGTCTTCAGCCATCTGGCGACCGGAGTCGGTGTTGACGTACTCCATCCAGTCTCCGCTCTTCCAGCGATCGCCGGCAGACATGATGGTGAGGATTTGTATCGAATCTGCCCAGCGATGGGCTGCGCTCACCGCGCCGCCAACGAGCTGGCGTGCCCGTTCGATGCGATCAGCGCGGACGGCTGCCTCCTGACTAGAGACAGCCGCTAGCAACCGATCTTGGAGCAGTTCCAAGTCAGCTCTTGACGCCCGCTCCGTGGAGCCCGGCTGGCGCACGAAGATGGCCCCCTCAGGGACAAGAGGCCCCCTCGATGGTTGATAGCCCTTCTGCAGGAGGGCGATACGGTCACCGTCTCGCGGCGGCTCTACAGTGATAACGAGCACGCTGACGCCCTCAACGTCAACGCTGCGTGGGTCCCAGAGCGGCCAACCATGGCCCGTATACCGTCGAATCGCATGAAGAAGTTCCGCGCTGTCAGGGATTGCCTGGCCCTCGATCCCGCCGGGCTCTGCTCCGACAACCACGTATCCCACTCCCTCGAAGGTGGCGGCTGAGACGGACACAGATCGATTGGCCATCCCGAGAATGGCGCGAGCGAGAGCGAACGATGCTTCACTACTACCTAAGTCGGAATATCCGCTCTTCCACTCGACCGCCCGAGACTCGTCTTCAGGCGCGGCACTGACGACAGCTTGAATCAAATCAACAAGCTGGGCGTGAGTGCGCAAGGCACGAGAAGTATCGAGGTTGAACGTCACAGCACGATCGTAGAAGGTCGAACGAGCACCAGTTGCTCACTAGTCACCCGTATGCTCACAGTCTGCGGGTCGGACACGGTGCGGTGGCCGCCGTAGTTTCGATCCGCGAAGGAGAAACCTACTCACTCCTGTGCAACTCCCGCTCCTGCCAGTCAACTAACGGCCGTTTTCAAGTCCGCGCTGTGGCAATCCATTTACAACGTCGCTACCGGCGTCTCCGCGCTACTCTCAGCCCGAAGTCGCGCGAACGGGATAGACGCGGCCAGCATCTCGACCACGAGCAGCGACGCGATCAGGAGCGCCGCCCATGCGCCGTGCGGGGTGGCGAGCGGCAGGCCGGCGATGAGCGGGACTGCCCACACGAGACCGGCGAGCACTCCGGCCGCCACCACGGCCCCGACCACTCGCAGCCACGTGCGCCGGCCCGCGAATGCATATCCGCCGAGGATGCCCGCCAGCGGGACCGCGATCGCGCCTCCTCCGATGCCGGTCGTCACGAGAGCGACGAACACACCGGGCAACAGGAGCGTGAAGACGGCGAAGAGCAGCGGCGACGCGGCCGTCCACCGCAGGATCGCCCGGCGATCACGGCTCAGTGACGACGCGGAACCGAGGGCTGCGCCGACGAGCACGCCGGGCAGAAGGATGCCGAAGAACGTCCCCGGCCAGTTGAACTGCGATTCCGATCCGGCGAGCAGAGCCATGTAGGCACGAAGCGCGCACGCCCACGCCAGACCGCAGACCGCGCCGACGATCGCTCGCGCCCACCACGACCTGGCCATCCGTTCACCCCTCGCCCTGTGGTACCGAGGTAGGACGCCGGGTCCGTGCGCGGACCAGCGACTATTCCCGCCTCATCGGCTCCCGATCCCGCCAGTCCATCTGCGCGCGGCCCTCTGCCTACTCACTCCTCTGCAACTCCTCGGCTCAAGCTCAGACGTCGGAAACGTCGCTGCATTCCTCGCTTCGGATGAGGCTGCCTACGTCACCGGTTCGGCTGTCACGGTGGACGGGGGCCGGACCGCGTAACGACGCGTTAATGCGGCACCGCTAGCTTCTTGTCTACCGAAGGGAATCCACCATGACCGATACCGTCACCGAGCTGATGCGCGCCCATCTGCACCCATCGCACTCACGCGGAGCGGCCGGATCGTCGAGCTGCACACCTTCGTCTTCTAGAACCCATCTGCCGACAGAACCATGAACCCGCTACACAACGGAAAAGGAGCAAACCGATGAGCACGATCACTACCGACGACGGCACCGAGATCTTCTACAAGGACTGGGGCCAGGGTCAGCCCATTGTCTTCAGCCACGGCTGGCCTCTCTCCTCGGACGACTGGGACACCCAGCTGCTCTTCTTCCTGAGCAAGGGCTACCGGGTCATCGCGCACGACCGCCGAGGCCACGGCCGCTCGACGCAGACCTCCGAAGGTCACGACATGGACCACTACGCCGCCGACCTGGCCGCCCTGACCGCCCACCTCGACCTGCACGACGCGATCCACGTCGGCCACTCGACAGGCGGCGGCGAGGTCGCACACTACATCGCACAATACGGCGAGGAGCGTGTGGCGCGCGCCATTCTGATCAGCGCCGTCCCGCCGATCATGGTCCAGACCGAGAACAACCCCGGCGGTCTGCCCAAGAGCGTCTTCGACGACCTCCAGGCCCAGCTCGCCGCGAACCGATCGAACTTCTATCGCGCCCTCCCGGCCGGCCCGTTCTACGGATTCAACCGGCCCGGCGTTGAGGCATCCGAAGCCATCATCGAGAACTGGTGGCGCCAGGGCATGATGGGCGGCGCCAAAGCGCACTACGACGGGATCGTCGCCTTCTCACAGACCGACTTCACCGAAGACCTGAAGAAGATCACTGTCCCGACCCTTGTCATGCACGGCGAAGACGACCAGATCGTCCCGTTCGCCGACGCAGGGGCGCTCTCGGTCAAACTCGTGCAGAACGGGACACTCAAGGCCTACCCCGGATTCCCCCACGGCATGCCCACGACGCAGGCCGACATCATCAACGCCGACATCCTCGAATGGCTTCAGGCCTGACAGAGATGCCACGTGTGCGGCGGCCGCTCCCGGCCGCCGCACACAAGCAGGTCGATCAACGGGACGACGACGCTGTCTTCCCCATCGGCACTGGCTACCTGCACTCGCGTCAGGCGCCGGCCGACGGAGTGCCGCTCTCGGGCATCCTGGCGTGGATCTCCTGCGTCAGCCGGTGGATCGTGCGCGTGAGCTCGGTGTTCTCCTCCAGCAGCTTCTGCTGGGCGATGTAGTCGTGGTCGGCTTTCGCCTGCTGGAAGGCGGCCTGCCGGTTCTGGCCGATCATCACGAAGGTCGAGAGGAAGATCGCCTCCAGCGAGACGATCAGTGTCAGCGTCGGCCACGGGCTCTTCTCGAACACGAGCATCCAGACCGCGAAGAGCGCGATGTGCAGGTAGACGAACATCATCGAGCCGGCGAACGCGGTGATCGCGTCGGCGATCCGCAGTTGGACGCTCGACGCGCGCCGTTCGGCCTCGGCGAGCACCGCCGGATGCAGCTTCTCATGAGGAGCGTTGGCGAGCAGACGGCTGGGCCGGAGGAACGGGCGCCGGCGCCGGGGGCGGGTGCGGCGGAGGTGGATGTTCCGGTTCGGGAAGACGGCTGCGACATCGCTCTGCTCCAGGCTCGCGGCGGGTTCCTCCCGCCGATGGGCCGAGCGTACTGCGCGGGCGTCACGGAGCCCGGGAGCCGAGGCGTGGGTGATCAGCGTGGCGCGGGCAGGCGCAGTGCCCCATCCGCCCCGGAACGCGCTTCGCTAGGCTGGCACATTACAGCGAGGAAAAGCCGACCCACTGCGCCCGCTCCCCCGGCTGCACGTCCCCCGCTCCCCCTCGGCGTCGGTCATGCCTCGTCGCACCGGAGGGCGAGCAGCTGCCGCACCGTCGCCTTCAGCTGCGCGCTGATCGGCTCCTCCGACGCGTTGTCGTCGTGCAGGACCTTGCTGAGTGCGGCCATCACGAGGATGACGGCGAGCTCCGCCTCCGATCTGCTGCGCGCGCGGCGGGCGGCGAGGTCGACGTACATCTCCCGCACCTCCACCATGATCCGGGTCGCGGTCGTCAGGAGCTCGGGGCGGCGGTGCAGGAGCTGCTTCATCCGGACCAGGTCCGGGCCGTGCTCGGAGCCGCTGCCGATCACCTCGCACAGGGCCATGACCAGGCTGCCGGGGTCGGCGAGGAACGCCTGCTCGACGTCCGGGTGGATGGTGGGTTCCTGGAACGCCAGGGCCGCCGCGGCCTTGGAGGAGAAGTAGTTGAAGAAGGTGCGGCCCGAGACGTCTGCCTCGTGGCAGATCTGCTCGACCGTCGTCGCGTCCAACCCCTGCGAGTCGATGAGGCGGAACGCCGCTTCGTGGATGGCCGTGCGGGTCTGGAACTTCTTGCGCTCCCGGAGGCCGACAGCCTCGGGGTGGATGTCGATTGCGGTCATGATCCGATGCTTCCGACCGAGCGGGGTGGGCGGCGCCACGGGGACGTCGCCCACTCCCCCGATCAGTTCGCCGGCACCGCCCGGATGCTCCCGGTCACGGTCGCGCCGCCCTCGTCGACCTGCTGCTGCAGCGCGGAGGTCTTCCGCAGCGGCGGCACCTTGAAGAACAGGGTGAGGACGAAGGCCAGCAGGATCACTCCGAGTCCGATCGTGTAGACCAGGACCACGGAATCGTTGAACCCGACCATGAACGGCTTGCTCAGGCGCTGGTCGGCGCCGTCGAGGAACGAGGTGTCACTCGTCGAGCTGCTGCTCGAACTGTTCGCCTTCGAGTCGCCCTTCTTCAGCTTGTCGGCGAGCGTCGGGGTGACCTTGTCGACGTAGAAGGCGCGCTGGCTCGCGTTCGCCCAGTTCACTTCGACCGTCCCGTTCACGACCGTGGCGTGGGCCGCCTTCGCGACCGCCTCGAGTGCTGCGGCCTCGGCCTGCGGCGTCGCCGCGGCGACCTGCTGGGCGATGATCGGCGCCGCGGCCTCGGCCGGGATGGTCCCGGCGGCGACCTGCGCGTCGACGGCCGCGGTGACCTTCTGGGTCACGGCGGCGCCGGCGGCGGCCTTCGCCTTCGTCGCGCCGGCGGTGAGCTCGTCCTGGATGCTCTTCTCGACCGGGGTGACGATCGGCGTCCAGAGCTGCTTCATGATGGCCTTGTTGTGCGGCGCGGTCGCCACCTCCGGCGTCAGTGCGGCATCCAGCGCGGAACTCAGGGTCTTCTGGTCGGCCGTCGCCGTGACGATGTTGCCCGGCAGGGCGGCGAAGAGCACCGAGAGCAGCACGGCGACGCCGAGGGTTCCACCGATCTGGCGGAAGAAGGTGGACGCGCCGGTCGCGACGCCCATCTGGTTCGGCGCGACCGCGTTCTGGCTGGCCAGGGTGAGCGTCTGCATCATCTGGCCGAGTCCGAGCCCGATGAGGAACATCGCGATCATCAGGAACCAGAGCGGCTTGTCGATCGTGAGGAAGGTGAGCACGAAGAAGCCGCCCGCCGTGAACAGCGTTCCGGTGACGGGGAAGATCCGGTACTTGCCCGTGCGGGCGATGATCTGGCCCGACGCGATGGAGGCGATCATCAGGCCCGCCATCATCGGCAGCGTGGCGAAGCCGGACGCCGTCGGGCTCAGCCCGAAGACGATCTGCAGGTACAGCGGGAGGGTCAGCATGGCGCCGAACATCCCGAAGCCGACGAGCACGCCGAGCACGGTCGCCATCGAGAACACCCGGGACCGGAACAGGCGCAGCGGGATGATCGCGTCGTCCTTCATGGCACGCTCGATGAGGATGAAGGAGATCAGGCCGACGGCTGCGATCACGTAGCAGCTGATGGACGCGGCGGAGCTCCAGCCCCAGTCGCGCCCCTGCTCGGCGACCAGCAGCACGGGGACGAGCGTCGCGATGACCGCGGTCGCGCCCCACCAGTCGATGCGCGGCTTCTCGGCCTTGTGGAACTTCGGCAGGTGCAGGAAGGCCAGCACCATGAGCAGCGCGACGATACCGATCGGGACGTTGATGAGGAAGACCCAGCGCCATCCGGTGACGAAGAGGATCTGGTTCGCCCCGGCGAACAGGCCGCCGATGAGCGGGCCGATGACGGACGAGATGCCGAAGACGGCGAGGAAGTAGCCCTGGTACTTTGCGCGCTCACGCGGGGCGAGGATATCGCCCATGATCGCCAGCGGGAGGGACATCAGCGCGCCGGCGCCGATCCCCTGGAACGCGCGGAAGGCGGCCAGCATCATCATCGACGTCGAGAACGCCGAGAGCAGGGAGCCGAGCAGGAACACGACGATTCCGAAGATGTACAGCGGGCGGCGGCCGAAGATGTCGGACAGCTTGCCGTAGATCGGGACCGCGATCGTGGACGTGATCAGGTACGCCGTGGTGACCCACGCCTGGTCGTTGAGTCCGTGGAGGTCGTCACCGATGGTGCGGATGGCCGTGCCGACGATCGTCTGATCCAGCGACGACAGGAACATCCCGGCCATGAGGCCGTAGATGACGAGGAGAATCTGCCGATGCGACATGATCGGCTTCGATTCGCGCGGCGCGGGAGCCGCGGATTGCACCCTCACGGGCGCAGTGGTTGTAGACAAGACGGGTTCCTTTTGGACGATACTTTTTTGCAGACACTGCAATCATACACGAATGCACATATGCGTTTGCTGCAAACGCTCACGATCCGCGAAAGATTCCCGCTGGACAGCTGAACGCCCGCTGTCTACCGTGTGACCCATGAGCCCACGGGACACCGACTACAGCGATCTGAAAGCGCTCTTCATCAACACGACCCTCACCCGCTCCCCCGGGCGCAGCCACACCCAGTCGCTGATCGACGTGAGCGCGTCGATCATGTCCGACCAGGGGGTGCAGGTGGATCAGTTCCGCGCCGTCGACCACCCGATCGCCACCGGCGTCTACCCCGACATGCGCGAGTACGGCTGGGAGGTGGACGGCTGGCCCGAGCTGTTCCCGCGAGTGCTCGCCGCCGACATCCTCGTGATCGCCGGCCCGATCTGGCTCGGCGACAACAGCAGCGAGACCAAGAAGATCATCGAGCGGCTCTACGCGCACTCGGGCGAGCTCAACGAGAAGGGCCAGTGGCTGTACTACGGCCGCACGGGCGGCTGCCTCATCACCGGCAACGAGGACGGCATCAAGCACTGCGCGTCCAACGTCCTCTACAGCCTGCAGCACATCGGCTACGCGATCCCTCCGCAGGCGGACGCCGGCTGGATCGGCGAGGCCGGCCCCGGCCCCAGCTACGGGGATGAGCTCGAGGACGGCCGGCGTGTGGGGTTCGACAACGACTTCACGAACCGGAACACGACCTTCCTCACCTGGAACCTGCTGCACCTGGCCCGGCTACTGAAGGACGCGGGCGGCTTCCCCGACTACGGCAACCAGCGCAAGGAGTGGGACGCAGGGGCGCGGTTCGACTTCCCGAACCCCGAGTACCGGTCATGAAACACCGCGGTCGGCCGTCGCCGCGTCACGCGGGCAACGGCCGACCGAAGGCGACAGGCGGTCTCAGGGGGTCGCGTTGAGCGCTGCCCGGATGTCGATGTCGCGAGCGGAGGCGGGCGAGTCGGGACCCGTGACCGGCGTTCCGGTTGTCGCGAGCAGTTCGACCAGCTGGTCGACCGTCGGGCCGGTGGAGAACTTCTCACGGAGAACGGCGAAGGCGCCCGCCACCTGCGGCGCGGAGAAGGACGTTCCCATCGCGTAGTACGTGCCCACGCTCGTGTACGGGAGCAGCACGCCGTCGCGCGTCAGGTGATTGCCCTCGCCGACCGGAGCGTACAGGCGCGTACTAGCGGCATAGTTGGAGTAGCTGGCACGCACATGCGGCTCGAGCGTCTTGGTGGCGCCGACCGTGATCACGTTCTTTCCGCAGTTCCAGGCGCCCAGCGAGTCGAGGCCGTCGTTGCCGGCCGACATGATGACGGCGATGCCTTTGGCCGTGAGCCGTCCGGCCGCATCGTCGATGGCCCGCCCGATGGCGGAGCAGGTGCCCCCGACCCCGATCGGGTTCGCGGCGACCGACATGGTCACGGCGGCGATCTTGCCGCGGTAAACGGGCTCGTCGGTCGCCACGTTGTCGATCCAGTTGAGGGCGTTCACGATGGACTCCCCGACCATCCGTGCTCGTCATCCTCGCCCGACGTCGCGCCCCCGCCGACCTTCACCGCGACCACCCTCGCGCCGGTCGCGGCACCCGCCGTGGAGACCTGGGTGTAGGAGCCGTCCGCGTTGAGCTCCCACCGCACGCCCGGCTGACCCACGACGGCTCCGGCCGTCGCCGTGCCGTGATAGTCGTGGCAGAGTTTGCCCCCCGAAGTCACGCACTGCGGCGACGGCGCTGCGCTGCCGGCACCCACGCTGAAGTACGACGGTCCCGTGTAGAGGTACGGCTTGTCGAGCACGTTCGCCTCATCGCAGAGGTTCCCCCACGCAGTCTTGTCGGCGCCAAGCCCGAAGCAGAGCTCGTCCGCGACCTTGGAGCGCCCGTCCGCATCGTTCATGAGCGCGTTGCCCCCGGTGAACGCCCCATCGAGGTCGAACACGAACTGGCCCGCCCCGTCGAACCGGGCACCCTCAGCATCCGTGTACGCCCCTGACGCGTCGGCGCCCAGGTTCATGGCGATGTTCGACCGCGTCCATTGGTCGCTCTCGGGGGCGGCGACCGCGGACACGCCGGTGCTCAGCACGATCGGAGCGACGACCGCCGCTCCGACGAGCCCTCTGGTGATTGATTTTCGCATCGATGTTTCCTTACTGGTGAGCACGCACTTATGCGTTCACCCGCAGCATATCGCACATCAATGTCAGGACAGAGACGGCAGCGTGAACGCGAACCGGTCGCCGGCCGCGAACCGGTACTCGTCGTCGCAGCGGTAACCGCGCAGCCACCGCACGCCGTCGACCACGCGCAAGTAGAAGCCCTTCGGGAACTCGACGTCGTCGCTGAGCGGCGCGGCGGCGACCTTGATCGCGCCCGCGGGCGAGCGTCCCGCCGACAGCACAGAATCGGGTGCGTTCGGCTGCGACCGCAGCGCCAGCCGGAGGTACGGGCCGGTGTCGGGAGGGCACAACGACAATCCCTGCTCCCGTGCCGCCGTGAAGACCTCCTGGAGGCTCCCTCCGTCGCCGAGGCCCAGTTCGGCCAGGTCGCGCACGACGACGGTCAGCTCCACCGGTTCCCGCACATCGAACGCCTCGTGATCGAGCAGCGTCTCGGCGTGTGCGTTCAACAGCACACCGTGCGACTGCAGGGCCGTGCGCAGGTCCGCGCGAGAGGCTCCGCCGACGCTCAGCCGGGTCGGTTCGGATTCTTCCACGGGCTCCAGGCTACCCACCCGCGTCACGACGACGCTCCGCTCGGGTCTCCTACGCATGACGACCCTCGACACCCGCGCACCCGACACCACGAGCAGCTGCCCGCAATGCCAGGGCCGGACCGCCTACCCGTCCATCGTCACCGTCGACCGGAGCCCGCGGTTCACCCTGGTGTGCGCCTTCTGCGGCACCCCTCGCGATCTCGACGGCCGAACGTAGGATGAGGCGGTGAGAGACCGCCGATCGCCCGCGAGCCAGGACGGCCTGTCGCGCCGCGGCTGGACGGTCCTCGTAGCCGCGACCGCCGCCGCCGCGGTCGCCCTCCTCTCGGTGGCCGCCTTCGCGAACGGCCGATCTCCTGGCCAGGCGCAGGCTGACACAACGGCGGCCTCGTCCGCTCCGCCGCACCCGCTGGACCCGGCTCCCACGCCGCTCGGGCTGCCGCCACGCCCGACCCACACGCCGCCGGTCGCGACCGTCCCCGAGCAACCGGTCGGCGGCATCGCCGTCGGCGCGTGCCTCCAGGTCTTCCCGTCACCGTCGGCGAGCTCCTACGCCGTCATCGACTGCGGGTCGCCGCACATCGCCCAGGTGCTCTCCAAGGGCGTCCTCCCCCAGTCCGCCGACGCACCGTTCCCCGGCGCGCAGGCGCTCAACGCCCAGGTCGGCGACCTCTGCACCGCCCCGGGCTTGCTGGACTGGGACTGGGTCGCGGTGTGGAACGAGGACGTGCAGGTGGAGCTGCGCTATCCCGACAGCGCGACCCAGTGGGCCTCCGGAGACCGCGCCTACGAGTGCTTCGTGGACACGTACTCACGTCACGAGCTCACCGGGACCGCGGTAGCGGCCCACTAGGACGTCACGCTCCGACGTACTCCGCCAGGTGCTGCCCGGTCAGCGTCGCACGGGTCGCGACCAGGTCGGCGGGCGTCCCCTCGAACACGACGCGGCCGCCTTCGTGGCCTGCTCCCGGGCCGAGGTCCACGATCCAGTCGGCGTGCGCCATCACAGCCTGGTGGTGCTCGATGACGATCACCGACTTGCCCGAGTCGACCAGCCGGTCCAGGAGGCCGAGGAGCTGCTCGACGTCGGCCAGGTGCAGGCCGGTGGTCGGCTCGTCCAGCACGTAGATGCCGCCCTTCTCGGCCATGTGCGTCGCGAGCTTGAGGCGCTGGCGCTCGCCGCCGGACAGCGTCGTCAGCGGCTGGCCGATGGTCAGATAGCCGAGACCGACGTCCGCCAGACGCTGCAGGATCGCGTGCGCGGCCGGGATGCGCGACTCGCCGCTCGCGAAGAACGTCTCCGCATCCTCTACGGACAACGCCAGCACCTCGCTGATGTCGAGGCCGCCGAACCGGTACTCCAGCACGGAGGCGTCGAAGCGCTTGCCCTCGCAGACCTCACAGACCGTCGAGACGCCGGCCATCACGCCGAGGTCGGTATAGATGACGCCGGCGCCGTTGCAGTTCGGGCAGGCGCCCTCGGAGTTCGCGCTGAACAGCGCCGGCTTGACGCCGTTGGCCTTCGCGAACGCCTTGCGGATCGGCTCCAGCAGGCCGGTGTACGTGGCCGGGTTGCTGCGCCGCGAGCCGCGGATCGCCGCCTGGTCGACGGAGACGACGCCATCGCGCGGTGACACCGAGCCGTGGATGAGCGAGCTCTTGCCCGAGCCGGCCACGCCGGTGACCACGACCAGCACGCCGAGCGGGATGTCGACGTCCACGTCCTGCAGGTTGTGGGAGGTCGCGCCGCGCACCTCCAGCCGCCCGGACGGCGTCCGCACCGACTCCTTGACCCGCGCGCGGTCGTCCAGATGCCGCCCCGTGAGCGTGCCGCTCCCCCGCAGTCCCTCGATGGTCCCCTCGTAGACGATCTCTCCCCGGCCGTGCCCGCGCGCGGCCCGAGGTCAACCACGTGGTCGGCGATGACGATCATCTCCGGCTTGTGCTCCACCACCAGCACCGTGTTGCCTTTGTCGCGGAGCTGGACGAGCAGTTCGTTCATCCGTCGCATGTCGTGCGGGTGGAGGCCGACCGACGGCTCGTCGAAGACGTAGGTGATGTCGGTGAGCGACGACCCCAGGTGGCGGATCATCTTGGTGCGCTGCGCCTCCCCGCCCGACAGCGTGCCGGAGGGCCGGTCGAGCGACAGGTAGCCGAGGCCGATGTCCACGAACGAGTCGAGCGTGCCCTGGAGGTTGGCCAGCAGCGGCGCGACGGACGGCTCATTCAGCCCGCGCACCCACTCCGCCAGGTCGCTGAGCTGCATCGCGCATACATCCGCGATACTGACGCCGCGGATCAGCGACGACCGCGCGCCCTCGTTGAGCCTCGTCCCTGCGCACTCCGGGCAGGGCGCGAAGGTGACCGCGCGCTCCACGAAGGCCCGGATGTGCGGCTGCATGGCCTCGACGTCCTTCGACAGCATCGACTTCTGGACGCGCGGCACCAGGCCCTCGTAGGTGAGGTTGATGCCGTTGATCTTGACCTTCACCGGCTCCTTGTAGAGGAAGTCGCGCAGCTCGGTCTCCGAGTAGTCCTGGATCGGCTTGGCCGCGTCGAAGAAGCCGGACTCGCTGAACATCCGCACCGACCAGCCGTCCGCCGTGAAGCCGGGCACGGTGATCGCGCCGCCGGACAGCGACTTCGACTCGTCGTAGAGCTGGGTCAGGTCGATCTCGGAGGCGGTGCCCATCCCCTCGCAGCGCGGGCACATGCCGCCGGTCTGCTCGAAGCTGCGCTTCACCGTCCCCTTGCCCTCGATGGAGATGGCGCCGGCGCCGCGCACGGTGGGGATGTTGAACGAGAAGGCCTGCGGCGAGCCGATGTGCGGCCGGCCGAGCCGGCTGAACAGGATGCGCAGCATGGCGTTCGCGTCGGTGACCGTGCCGACCGTCGACCGCGCGTTGGCCCCCATCCGCTCCTGGTCGACGAGGATCGCCGTGGTGAGCCCCTCCAGCACGTCCACGTCGGGCCGTGCCAGCGACGGCATGAAGCCCTGCACGAACGCGCTGTAGGTCTCGTTGATGAGACGCTGCGACTCGGCGGCGATCGTGCCGAACACCAGCGAGCTCTTGCCGGAGCCGGACACCCCGGTGAACACGGTCAGCCGGCGCTTCGGGAGCTCGACGCTGACATCCTTGAGGTTGTTCTCACGTGCGCCGCGCACCCGGATGACGTCGTGGCTGTCCGCCCGCTCCTGTCCGCCCTCGGCCGTGGTCGCGCTGGTCGCCGTGGTCATCGCCTGCTCCGTCCGTTTCGGTGTGTTTCCGATCTAACCAGGTGCCGACGACCCGCTCCCTCCCCCGTGACCGCGGCCTCGCGAGAATGGGTCTGATATGCACAGGAGATTTTCAGTATTCTGCGCGTAAGCGGCCATCCGACACTGTGGCCGAACGACTGAAAGGTGTGTGCGATGTCCTCCACCGATCCTCTCGACTCCGCCGTCCGCGACCTCTCGCTGGACGCCTCGGAGATGACGCGTTCCGCCATCAACGCCATCCGGGCCGTGATGGGCGTCAGCGGCGCCGTCGCGGTCATCCTCGGCGTCGTGCTGCTGTTCTGGCCCGCGAAGACCATCGCCGTGCTGGCGGTGTTCCTCGGCATCTACTTCCTCATCGCCGGCATCATGCGCCTCGGCGTCGGGATCTTCGCCCGCGGCATCGGCGGCGGCATCCGCACGCTGAACATCATCCTCGGGGTGCTGCTGGTGTTCCTCGCCGTCGTGACCCTGAAGAACGTGTCGACCGCGGCGACCGTGCTGGTGATCTTCGCCCTCGCCTTCATCGGCGTCGGCTGGATCATCGAGGGCGTGATGGCGCTGGTGGAGGCAGGGCGCGCCCGCTCCGCCGGGTGGGCGATCGCCTACGGCATCCTCAGCATCGTCGCCGGTCTCGTGGTGCTGTTCCTGCCGGCGTCGTCGGCGGTGTTCCTGATCCTGTTCGCCGCGATCGCCCTGATCGTGCTCGGCATCATCGGGATCGTCCGCGCGTTCACCTTCGGGCGCGAGGCGCTGAAGACCACCGCGGCGCCCGCCGCGCCCGCCGCCGCCTAGCGTCGGGGCTTCACCGGCACGTACCGGTCCCACCAGTCCAGGATGATCTCGAACCGCTCGCGACGGTGCCGCGGCCGGCCGCTGCGGCTGAGCTCGTGGTCCTCCCCGGGGAAGATCACCAGCTCGGCCTCGACGCCGCCGCGCTTCAGCGCCGCGTAGTACCGCTCGGCCTGGCCGAGCGGGCAGCGCAGGTCGCTGGACGAGTGCATAACCAGGGTGGGCGTCCGCACCCGGTCGACCACGGCCTGCGGGCTCTGCGCCGCGATCCCGGACGGATCGGTGCCGGTGTACTCGTCGCTGAAGAAGCTGCCGATGTCGCTGGTGCCGATGAAGGCGGCGGGGTCGAGGTAGCCGCGCTCCACAATGGCCGCGGCGAAGCGGTGGTCGTGCGCGATCGTCCACGCCGTCAGGTAGCCGCCGTAGGAGCCGCCCATCACGCCGACGCGCTCGGCGTCGAGGCCCCGGGTCTCGGCGATGGCGCCGTCCAGGAAGTCCAGGACGTCCGCCAGGTCGACGGTGCCCATCCGCTGCCGGATGACGCGGCCGTGCTCCTGGCCGTAGCCGGCCGACCCGCGCGGGTTGCTCATCACCACGGCGTAGCCCGCCGCGGCGTAGACCTGCGCCTCGTCGAAGAGCGCCGCGGTGTAGGCCGCGAACGGCCCGCCGTGGATGTTCAGGAGCACGGGATGCGGCCCTGCGCCCTCCGGCACCACCACCCAGCCGTGGATCGGATAGCCGTCGCGGCCCGTCACCGTGAGCTCGCGCGGGGCGATCACGCCGGCCGCGCGCAGCGCGCGGGAGAAGTCGGTGAGCCGCCGGAGGCCGTCGCCGTCGATCACGGCGACGTCGCCCGCGGTGCCGGCGTCCGAGACGCTCACCACGATCGTCTCGCCCGACGCGCCGACGCCGTTCACCACGGTGAGGTCGTCGGTGAGCCTGCGTGTGGCGCCGTCGGCCTTCACCTCGGTCAGGACGAGCGCGCCCCGGCGGCGGTCGCACACCAGCACGCTGTCGTCGCGGAAGGCGACGATGTCCGACTCGGTGAGGTCGACCGTCTCCGGATCCGTCAGGAGGCGCGGAGCGGCCCCGGGTGGTCGATCACGTACAGCGCGGTGTTCTTGGCCACGAAGTCCCTGCCGCCCTGGCCCACGTCCTGCGCGCTGAAGTAGAGCGCGCCGTTGAGGCCGTAGGCGACGGCGACGACCGAGAAGCTGCCGTGCTCCCCCGTCGCGTCGGAGGGCTCGCGCCCGCCGTCGACGGGCACCAGGAAGACGTTCGAACGCAGGTCGTCGTCCCGGCTGTCGTGACGGGAGGAGACGAACGCGAGCGTCGAGCCGTCCGGCGAGAACGCGATCGTCGAGTCGTCCCAGTCCCCGCCGGTCAGCGCGCGCGGCGTCGCCACTGCCGGCGCCGGGCGGGTCGAGCCGTCGGCCTCGGCGATCGGCGCAACCGGAGGCTCCGCCCAGACGTCGGGGACGGCCACGAGGTAGACGTGCGAGCGCCGGTCGGTGATGTAGCCGAGTCCGTTAGCCTGATATTTCAGAGTCTCGATCCGGCGGGCCCGCTCCCCGTTCGGGTCGATGCCCTCCACGGTGCCGTAGCGCCCTTGCTCGGGATCGCGGCTGACGAAGGCGAGCGAGCGGCCGTCCGGAGCCCAGGCGAACTCGGTCACGCCCAGCTTGCGGTCGGTGACGACCACCGGCTCGCCGCCCGCGGCGTCGACCACCATGAGCTGGGACGGCGACTTCGGGCCGCCGCGCAGGAACGCGATCAGGCGCCCGTCCGGGGAGAACTTCGGGGCGCTGTCGCGGAAGCCGCGCGTGAGCCGCCGCGGCGCCGCATGCCCGGAGAGCGGGATGTTCCAGAGCTGGCCGATCGTCGCGTCGGCGGCGAGCGAGGGATGCGTCACCGAGACGACCGCGCGGCCTCCTGCCGGGTGGACGGTGGGACGCGAGACCCCGGTCAGGAGCTCGAGGTCGGCGGCCCTCATTCGCTGATCGGCTCGAAGCTGGAGACGTCGCCGACGAGGCGGGTGTGGTCGGCCGGAACCGGGTCAACCACGGCCGACGCGACCTCCGCGGCGAACTCGCCGACGTTGTAGAGGCGGCCGGCGGCCTCCTTGCGGGCGTCGATCGCGCCCGGGTTGAGCCGGTTGAGCAGCGTCGCGGTGATGGTGCCCTCGATCATGTCGCCGGAGACCACCACGAACTCGACGCCCTTCGCGTCGAGCTCCGGCAGCAGCGCCCGCAGCGCGTCCTCGCCCGCCCGCTTGCTCAGCGCGACCGCCTCGTACTCCGGCATGGTCGGCGTCGAGCGGATGAAGTGCGCCTGGTGGCTGGTGACGAACACGACGCGCGAGCCGGCGGCCATGAGCGGCAGCGCCGACGTCAGGACGTTCACCTGCGCGTCGCGGTTGAGCTGCATGGCGTAGTCCTCGGCCATCCCGGACTCCATGCCGCCCGACGCGTTGAGGACGAGGATGTCGAGGCCGCCCCACTCGGCGTCGATCGCCCGGAAGAGCGCGCCGACCGAGGTCGGGTCGGTGAGGTCGGCGCCGACGGTGATCGCGGAACCGCCCTGCTCGCGGATGGCGTCGGCCAGCTTGACCGCGCGCGCCTCCTTGTTGCGGTAGTTGATCGCGACCGCGGCGCCGGCGTCGGCCAGGTACTGCACGGTGTCGGCGCCGATGCCGCGCGACGAACCGGTGACGAGGGCGCGTTTGCCGGTGAGGCTGCCCTGTTCGAGCGGGCTGGCGGACGCGGAAGCGTTGGACACGGGTACTCCTAGAGCGATTGACGACACGGCTTTCTGAGACTACCAAGTGCGTTCCGTCCGGTGGGCCGCGGGAATGCTAGCGTTCTAGCAAGTACATAGTGATGTGTAGACACATGGTGATGTGTAGAGAGGGGGCCGCTCATGGACATCACGTCCTTCGCCTGGATCGCCTGGCTCGTCCTCATCCTCGTCTTCGTGATCATCGAGATGCTGACGCTCGACTTCGTCTTCCTCATGATCGCGATCGGCAGCTTCGGCGGGCTGATCGCCGGGCTGTTCGGCGCGCCATGGTGGCTGCAGCTCATCATCGCGGCCGCGATCTCGGTGGTCCTGGTCTTCTTCATCCGGCCGCCGCTGCTGCACAGGCTCAAGCGCGGAGGCGACCCCACCAAGAGCAACGTGGACGCGCTGATCGGCATGAACGGCGTCGTCGTCTCGACCGTCTCGCGCACCGCGGGCCTGGTCAAGCTGTCCGTCGGGGAGACCTGGACCGCGCGGCTCTCGCCCGCCCAGTCCGGCCCCGCCGAACTGGTGCCCGGCGAGCATGTCATCGTCCTGAGCATCGAGGGCGCGACGGCCGTCGTCGCCCCGTCACCGGTGTCGGCGGGAGCCGGCGACCTCACCGAGAGGAGCCTGACGTGACCGAAGTCACCCAGCTCGTCGCGACCATCGTCGTCTCGATCATCATCCTGGTGATCGCGATCTTCGTGCTGGTCACGCTGTTCCGCGCCATCCGGATCATCCCGCAGGCGCGGGCCGGGGTGGTGGAGCGGCTCGGTCGGTACCACAAGACGCTCACCCCCGGCCTCAACGTCGTCGTCCCGTTCATCGACAAGGTGCGCCCGCTCATCGACCTCCGCGAGCAGGTCGTCTCGTTCCCGCCGCAGCCGGTCATCACCGAGGACAACCTGGTCGTCTCGATCGACACCGTCGTCTACTTCCAGGTCACCGACGCCCGCGCCGCGACGTACGAGATCGCCAACTACCTCGGCGCCGTGGAGCAGCTCACCACGACCACCCTCCGTAACGTGGTCGGCGGCCTGAACCTCGAGGCCGCCCTGACCAGCCGCGACAACATCAACGGCCAGCTCCGCCTGGTGCTCGACGAGGCCACCGGCAAGTGGGGCATCCGAGTATCCCGCGTCGAGCTGAAGGCGATCGACCCGCCCGTGTCCATCCAGGACTCGATGGAGAAGCAGATGCGCGCCGAGCGCGACCGTCGTGCGCTGATCCTGACGGCCGAGGGCACGAAGCAGTCCGAGATCCTCAACGCGGAGGGCCTGCGGCAGGCCGCGATCCTCAAGGCGGAGGGCGACGCGAAGGCGGCCGTGCTCCGCGCGGATGGCGAGGCGAAGGCGATCACCACGGTCTTCAGCGCCATCCACGAGGGGAACCCGGACAACCTGCTGCTGGCCTACCAGTACCTGCAGACGCTGCCGAAGCTCGCCGAAGGCTCCGCGAACAAGCTCTGGATCATCCCGAGCGAGCTCACGGAGGCGCTGAAGGGCATCGGTGCTGCGCTCGGACCGAAGGGCGCGGCCGCGGCCGGGCTGGATGCGGTCCCGGCCGGCACCCAGGCCGCACCGTCCGTGGAGGCAGCCGCCGCCGGCGCCACCGGTCCTACTTCCCCGCCCGCTCCCCCGGCGTGACCTTCCTCGACGGGCCGCGGCCGCGCATCATCGCGCACCGCGGCCTGGCCGTGGAGGCGCCGGAGAACACGCTGCTCGCGTTCCTGAAGGCGCTGAGCGCGGGTGCGACGCATCTGGAGACGGACGTGCACGCCTCGGCCGACGGCGAGGCCGTGATCAGCCACGATCCCGACCTGACCCGGGTGGCCGGCCGCGACGTGCGCGTGGAGCAGCTCACCCTGGCCGAACTGCGGCGCTTCCCGCTCGGCGACGGCCAGTCGTTCTCCTCGCTGGCCGAGGCGCTGGACGCCTTCCCGCAGGCGCGCTTCAACATCGACATCAAGGACGAGCGCGCCGCGGCCCCGGCCGCCGCCGCGATCGTGAAGACGCGCGCGGCCGATCGGGTCCTCCTCACCAGCTTCTCGGCCGCGCGCAGGAGAGCCGCGACCTCCGCCCTCCCCGAGGTCGCGGTGTCGCCCTCGGTCTCGGAGTTCGTGCCCGCGCTGCTCGGTTCGAAGCTGGGGGTGCGACCCCTCACCCGGCGGGCGCTGCGCGGGTTCGCCGCCGTGCAGATCCCGGAGCGCCGCGGCCCGGTCCGCCTGGTCACCGCCCGCACGGTCCGCGCGATCCAGGCCGCCGGAGCCGAGGTGCACGTCTGGACGGTGGACGACGTCGCCGACATGACCCGACTGCTCGACCTGGGAGTCGACGGAATCGTCACCAACCGCTGCGACCTCCTGAAAGCCCTGGTCGACGCACGAAAATAGACCGTCGTGCCGAGCTCGACGCTGTGAGCCCACTGAGAGAAGGCGGCGTCCGGAAAGAGAATCCCCAGCTTGCTGGTTTATAACTGTGAGGATTCGCGCGAAGAGGAGACCACACGATGGCAGATCGCAGTTTGCGCGGAATGAGGCTTGGCGCCCAGAGCTTACAAAGTGAAGAAGGCGTCGTCTACTCTCCGCGTTCCCGTTATACGTACCTGTGCCCCGACTGCGGCACGGAGACCGATATGGTCTTCGCCGCCGAGGCCGAGCCTCCCAAGGGATGGGAGTGCAAGCACTGCGGCCACGAGGCCCGCTTGCTGGTCGACGACAAGCCCGTCGAGATCGACCACTCGGACGTCAAGACGCCGCGCAGCCACTGGGACATGCTCCTGGAGCGTCGCACCCGGGCCGAGCTCGAAGAGCTCCTCGAGGAGCGGCTGCAGTACCTGCGCGCACGCCGCGGGACGACCGAGCACAAGCACACCGCCTGATCTTCAGGCACAGCCGCTCGGCATCCCGAACAGCCGCTCTCACCGTTCCGGTGGGAGCGGCTTTCTCGTGTCCGGAGGCGGCAGCCTGCGGCACAGCGCCGCCGCCAGCAGGCCGAACAGGCCGAGGCCCGCGACGAAGAACTCGATGCCGCGGCTGAGCAGCGTGGACGGCGTCGTCGTGGTGCCGAGCGGCACGTCCGCGACCATGTGGCCGGGCGTGAACGGCGGGATCTCGGTGATCGTCCTCCCGTCCGGCGCGATGATCTGGCTGCTGCCGACGGTCGAGATGTTCACCAGGGCCCGGCCGGACTCGATCGCGCGCAGCCGGGCGATCGCGAGCTGCTGCTCGTTCTCGTCGGTCTCGCCGAAGTCCGCGTTGTTGGTCTGCGCGAGGATGACCTGGGCGTCGTCGTTCATCATGTCGGTGAGGAGCTGGTCGTCCACGATGTCGAAGCAGATCGAGATGCCGGCGCGCACTCCCCCGATGTCGAAGACGTTGTCGCGGGTCCCTGGAGTGTAGTCGCGGCCGATGAGGTCGATGAGCGACGGCGCGAACGGCCGCCAGAACGATCGGTCCGGCACGTACTCGCCGAACGGGACGGGGTGCTTCTTGTCGTAGTAGTCGACGGCGCCCTTGCCCGCCTCCCACTGCAGCGAGGTGTTGAAGTACTTGCCGTCGCGGTAGGTGATCGTCCCGACGATGAAGGGCGCGCCGAAGCGCCGGCTGAGCGCGTCGAGGACGGAGGCCGTCCCCGGGTCGCGGGTCGGATCCGGCAGCGCAGCGCCTTCCGGCCACACCACCATGTCGACCTTCTTGTCGCCCGACGACTGCGAGAACGGGATCTTCAGCGTCTCGGTGATCTGGGTGTCCAGCACCGCGCCCACCGGGGCGTTGTCGAAGTACCCGGCGGGTCCGTTGCCCTGGACCGCGGCGATCCGCGTGGTCCCGTGCGTGGTCGCCGGCCACGACGGCACGGCCAGCACCAGCGCCACCGCGCCCAGGGCGATCGCGCCGCGGAGGACGGCGCGCACGTCCACGGCGAAGAACAGCTCGATCAGCAGCGCGACCAGCCAGACCATGACGAAGCTCAGGCCGGAGATGCCGAGCCAGGCGACCAGCGGCGCATACGGGCTCAGCGACTGCGACTCGGCGACCCGGCCCCAGGAGAAGCCGCCGTACGGCCAGTTGCCCGTCACGTACTCCCGCAGCACCCAGAGTCCCGCGACGACGACCGGCACCAGCCCCAGACGCCCCGCGATCCCCGGCCATGCCCGCGGCACCCAGCGGTACGCCAACGTCAGGAGGATGCCGCCTGCGCCCCAGAACAAGGCTTCGAGCGTCGAGAGCGCGACCCACGGCACCGGCCCCAGGTACAGCGACGTCCACGACACGTGCACCAGGTAGAAGGCCTCGCCCGCCAGCCAGCCGACGAGGAAAGCGGTTCCGGCCGTGCGGCCGCGCTGCGCGAGCAGCACCATCCCGATGCCGACGAACGTCAGCGGCCACAGGTTCTGCCCCGGGAAGCCGGCCGCGAGGACGGGCCCGGCTCCGACGGCCACGACGATCGCGAGCCAGAGCGGCAGGGGCGCTGCCGGCAGGGGCGGCCGCCGTCGGGGCGCGCGTGGGCGTCGGGTCACGAAGGGAGAGCTTAAGGCATCGGGCCCTGTGTCCCGCACAGGCGCCGCTCCCGTGCGCTCAGGCAACGGCGGAGTACGCGACGATGCCGCGGCGGATCGACTCCAGCGCCTGCCGTGCCGTGCGGCCGACGTTGCCCTGCGCCACGAGAGAGAGCTGGTCCAGGAGGTCGATCGTCTGCTTCGCCCAGCGCACGAAGTCGCCGGCGGCCATGTCGGCCTCGCGCAGCACGACGTCCAGCGCCGCGCCGCGCGCCCACTGGTGCATCGCCAGCGCCAGCGCGGTGGAGACCGGCTCGCTGCCCGGAAGGCGGTTGTCGCGCTCCAGGTCGTCCAGCCGGGCCCAGAGGTCGGTGGTGCGCTCCAGGGCCGGGCGGAAGGCGCCGCGCGGGAGGTTGCGGTCATGCGCGAGACCGTCGTCACGGCGCGGCTCGAAGACCAGCGCGCACGCCATCGCGGCGAGGCCGGCGGCGTCCAGCTCCTTCCAGTAGCCGCGGCGCAGGCACTCGGCGACGAGCAGGTCCCGCTCGCCGTAGATCCGCTTGAGCGTGCGGCCGTGCACGGTCAGCACCGTCTCACCGTCCTCCTCGGCCAGGTAGCCGAGCTCCAGCAGCACGTCGGAGACGCGGTCGAAGACCTTCGCGACCGCTCCCGTGCGGGACTGGATCTGGGCGCTGAGCCGATCGGTGTCGCGCTTGAGCTTCCACCACCGCTCCGACCAGCGGGCGTGCTGCTCGCGGTCGGGGCAGCGGTGGCACGGGTGCTCCCGCATCCGCTTCCGAAGCGCGGCGAGCTGGCGCTGGCGCCGCTCGCGGTCGGCCTTGGAAGCGTTCTCGATGCGCTGGCCCTTCTTCTCCAGGTCGCTGAGCTCACGGCGGATGCGCGAGTACTCGCGGAAGTCGCCGAGGTGGCACTCCATCGCCTTCTCGTAGCCGGCCAGGGACTCCTCCTGCTGGCGCACCTTGCGGGCGAGGTCGACCACCGCGCGGTCGGCCTGGAACTGCGCGAACGATGACTCCAGGATCTCGCGGGTGCGCACCCGCCCGAACTGGTCGATGAGGTTGACGGCCATGTTGTAGGTGGGGCGGAAGCTGGAGTTGAGCGGGTAGCTGCGGCGGGAGGCCAGCGAGGCGACCGATTGCGGGTCGAGGCCGTCCTCCCACTGGATGACGGAGTGGCCCTCGACGTCGATGCCGCGGCGCCCGGCGCGGCCGGTGAGCTGGGTGTACTCCCCCGGTGTGATCGGCACGCGGGCCTCGCCGTTGAACTTCTCCAGCTTCTCCAGCACGACCGTGCGGGCGGGCATGTTGATGCCCAGCGCCAGCGTCTCGGTCGCGAAGACCACCTTGACCAGCTTCCGGCGGAAGAGCTCCTCCACGACCTCCTTGAAGGCGGGCAGCATGCCGGCGTGGTGAGCCGCGACACCGCGCTCCAGGCCCTCCAGCCACTCCCAGTAGCCCAGAACGGCGAGGTCCTCGTCCAGCAGGGTCCGGCAGCGCTCCTCGACGATGGCGCGGATCTCGTCGCGCTCGCGCTGCTCGGTGAGCCGGACGCCTTCGCGGAGGGTCTGGCGGACGGCGGCGTCGCAGCCGTTGCGGCTGAAGATGAAGAAGATCGCCGGGAGGAGGTTGTGCTCGTTCAGCATCCGGACGAAGTCGGCGCGGTTCATCCGGAAGGTGTCGGGGCGGCCGCCGCGCGAGTGGTAGCGCCCCACATCGCGCATCTGCCGGCTGGAGAGCGTCCGGCCGCCGTAGCGCGCCATCTGCACGAGCTCGGGGTTCACCCGGTTGGTCGAGGCGAGCCCCGACGAGTCGAACAGGTCGATCAGCTTGGAGCGCATCAGGATGTGCTGCTCCAGCGGCACCGGGCGCTCCTCGGAGACCACCACGTCGGTGTCGCCGCGCACCGCCTGCAGCCAGTCGCCGAACTCCTCGGCGTTGGAGACCGTGGCGCTGAGCGAGACCATCCGCACCGCCTGCGGCAGGTGGATGATGACCTCCTCCCAGACGGCCCCGCGGAACCGGTCCGCCAGGTAGTGCACCTCGTCCATCACCACGTAGGCCAGATCACCGAGGAGGTCGGAGTCCGCGTAGAGCATGTTGCGCAGCACCTCGGTGGTCATCACCACGATGCGGGCGTGCGAGTTGATGTTCGTGTCGCCGGTCAGCAGCCCGACCGACTCCGGCCCGTAGGCCTCCACGAACTCCTGGAACTTCTGGTTGCTCAGCGCCTTCATCGGCGTCGTATAGAACACCTTCGCGTTCGCCTCGCGCATGGCGAGGAACACCGCGAACTCGGCGACGATGGTCTTGCCCGCGCCGGTCGGGGCGGCCACGAGCACGCTGCGGCCGTTCTCCAGGCTCGCGCACGCCTCGCGCTGGAACGGGTCCAGGTCGAAGCGCAGCCCTGCCCGGAACGTCTCCAGCACGGGCTGCTGCGCCCGCTGCCGCGAGGCGGCGAAGCGTTCGGCCGGGGAGAGCTGCTGCTGGTCGGTCACGCGACCAGCCTATGCCGCGAGCTCGGCCTCCAGCCGCATCGCCGCCTTGGCCGCGCGGCGGTCGTGCAGCCAGGCGACCCCGTAGGCGCCGAAGTAGAGCAGCACCATCGGCACGGCCAGCAGGAACATCGAGAGCACGTCCGCGGCGGGCGTCGCGATGGCGGTGAAGAGCGCGATCAGGATGATCGCCCAGCGCCAGGAGGCGATGATCGACTTGGCGCTCAGCACGCCGACGAAGTTGAGCAGCACCAGGAACACCGGCAGCACGAAGGCCACGCCCACCGCGAGGACGAGCTTGGTCACGAAGTCGATGTAGGTCTTGGCGTCGATGATCGCCGCGTCCTGCTCGGGGGCGAAGCTGGTCAGGAGGCTGACCATGTGCGGCACGAGCAGCCAGCCGGCCACGCCTCCCGCGATGAACAGCGGCACCGCGGTGAAGAAGAAGCCGAAGGCGTACTTGAGCTCTTTGCGCGTCAGCGCCGGCACGAAGAACGCCCAGATCTGCCACAGCCAGATGGGGCTGGAGATGATCACGCCGATGGTGATCGCCATCTGCATCTTCAGGTCGAATGCCCCGGTGATGCTGCCGTAGTTCAGCAGCGCCTCGCGGCCCTGCTGCTTCGCGATCTCCGTGATCGGAGCGCGCAGCGCGTCCATCACGGGACCGGCGAGGATCCAGCCCGCGACCGCGCCGACCAGCAGGCCGATCGCAGCGCGGAACAGACGTTTACGAAGCTCTACGAAGTGCTCGGCCAGCGACATCCGGCCTTCGCGGTTCTTGCCTCGCTTGGTGGAGGCCACGCAGCTACTGCTTCGGCTTGGACTCGGTCGAGTCGGCGGTCGGCGCAGCGGTGGTGGGCGCAGAGGCGCTGGGGGCGGCGGTCGACGCGTCGGTGTTCGCGCCGTCGTCCTTGCCGTCCTTCTTCATCTCGTCGACCTCGCCCTTGAAGATGCGCATGGACTGGCCGATGCTCTTCGCGAGGGCGGGAAGCTTGGGCGCACCGAAGAGAAGGAGGATGACCGCGAGAATGATGAGCAGGTGCCATCCGGTGAGGCCGCCGAGCATGATTTACGTCCTTCTGTTCAAGTACGAGTAGCGGAACGGATCCGCCCTGACGAGTATTTTACCGCGCCTGACCCGCTGGTCTCTGCGAGCTTGCCGTGCGACCTCACGGTCGGCCACCGCCTGCTCGCGTTCGGCGCGGAGCACGTCCGCGTCGGCGAAGACCGCGCTGTGAAACTCAGTGTACCGCATGTCATCCGAGCGTTGCCTGAGGATGTCCGCCTTCTCGATCAGCGCGCTCGCCTCGCGGCCTGCGGCCATGACCTTGCGGAACAGCCACCAGGCGAAGAACGCGAGCATGCCGAGGAGGCCGAGCACGAGCACGACCCAGATGACGACCCACGACCACCACGGCATGCAGGGAGCCTAACGGTAGCGGTCGGCGCCCGCACGCGCCCACTCTGCGACGAGCCGGCGGGCCTCGGGAGGGTCGAGCACGGTGAGCACTCCGGCGAGCCCGGCGACCAGGCGCTTCAGGCCGTGGAAGTGCGCGACGCGCACGCTCGTGCGGATGACGCCGTCGCGCTCCTCGCGCGCTGCGCCCTCGGGGATGTAGTCCTCGATGAGCGGGATGGCGGAGGCGGACACCTCGACGGTGACCAGCTGATCCTCCGGCGTGCCCTCGAAGAGCGTCTCCGGGAGCTTGAGGTCGCCCGGCCGGTAGGTGATCGGCTCCTTCGTCGTCATCAGGCCGTCGATGCGGTCGAGGCGGAAGGTGCGGATGGCGGTGCGGAGGTGGTCCCAGCCGCGCAGGTACCAGTCCTGGTCGACGGACTCGACGCGCAGCGGGTCGACGCGGCGGCGCTCCCGCTCCCCGCGCGAGTTGAGGTAGTCGAACTCGAGCTGGGTGCCGGCGATGACGGCCTCGCGGATGGTCGCGAGCGCCTCGTCCGACTCGGAGCGCGCGACGGCGACCTGGCTCGGCGCGGCGGACGCACCGCGGGCCAGCTTGGCCATCAGGGAGCCGATCACGTCGCGGTCGGCGTTCTCGGGAAGCGCGGTGAGGTACTGGAGGCCGGCGATCAGCGCGGCGGCCTCCCGCGCGGAGAACCGCGGCGAGTCGTCGATCGCGACCTGGTGGGTGAGGACGATGCGGTCGTTCTCCTCGAACTCGTCCCAGGAGATGTCGAACAGGTCGCCCGGCTGGTACGCGTTCGTCTCGCCCGGGATGCCGGAGACGGCGATGAGCCGCACTGCGTCGCGCATGCTCTCCTCGTCCACGCCGAAGTGCTCTGCCGCCTCCGCCACGGTGACCCGGTCGCGGTCCATCAGGTACGGGACCAGGGCGAGCAGGAACGCCAGCTTGTCCTGCGCCTGCATCGGGCGTCTGCGCTCAGCCACGGGCGCTCCCCTCCCCGCGTCGGCGGCGCTCTCGTGCGCCTCGGCGACCGCCACCAGCCGCTCGACCACCTTGCCGCGCAGCTCCTCCGGGGCCAGCACCAGCACCTCCGGGCCGAAGGCGGCGAGCTGGTCGGCGAGGATGTTGATGTCCGAGAAGTTCACCGTGAGCCGGAACGCCTCGCCTTCGTGCTCGGCCGGGACGGCGTCGCCGTAGCGCTTGCGCAGCCGGGTCGCGGCGTCGGTGCCCGCCGTCACCTCGATCTCGGCGACGTTCGCCGCCCAGATCCGCTCCAGGTCCTCCAGCGCCCGCTCGGCGAAGTCGTCGCCCTCCGGGGTGAACGTGCGGTTCGTGACCTTGACCGGCCCGACCATGCGCGAGAGCAGGAAGGTGCGCGAGCCTCCGGCCTCCTGGTCGATGCCCTGCAGGTGCCAGCGGCCCTGGTGCTGCACGAGCGCGAGCGGTGCGACCGTGCGCACGCGCGACGCGCTCTCACCGGGCTTGAGGTACGGGAACTGGACGATGGCGTGGCGTTCCAGCGCCTGGCTCAGCGGCTCGAAGGCGCTCTCGCGGGCGCGCAGGCGCGGCGCGTAGCCGACGACCGGCTCGTCGGCCTCCACGCCGAGCGAGCGCAGCTTCATCAGCGCGCGGCGCGACTCCCCCGACAGCGAGCCTTCGCGCCACACCGTGGCGGCGAGCCCGAGCAGGGTGATCTCCATCGGGGAGAACACCACGTCGGCCGGGAGATCGTATGCGCCCTTCGGGATGCGGTAGCGCAGCAGCTGGTTGTTGCCTGCGGCCTCCGGCGACTCGACCGTCTCCAGCGGGACGCCGAGCTCGCGGATGTCGTCCTTGTCGCGCTCGAACTGACGCTCGAGGCTGCTGTTGTCGCCGTGCGCCTCGTAGCGCTGGCGGTAGCCCTGGACGGTCGAGAGGATCTCGTTCTTCGTCAGGCCGTTCTCGGTCGCGAGCAGCGCCAGCACGAGGCTGAAGAGACGCTCCTCGACCGGGACGCGCGCGGGCGAAGACGAGGATCGGGGCACCCGACCATCCTAGTCGGGACTCAGCGGACTCCGAGGATGTCGACCACCCAGGCAGCGGCGGGGACGTTGCCGTTCGCGGGGGCCTCGATGACGAGCTGCGAGCCGACCTTCTGGCCGACCAGCGGCTTCAGGACCTCCTGCGGCAGCGCCTGGTTGAGCGCGCTCTGGCCGGTGCTCATCACCACGATGTCGGGCGACTTGCTCTGCCAGCTGCTCATCACGACGTTCTTCTGGTCCCAGCCGACCGCGGTGTAGTGCAGGACGACCTGCGAGTCGGCCTTGACCTCCTCGCCGTCGCCCTGCCTGAGCGTCTCGGTGCGGACGGTCTTGGGGGCGCCGCCGGAGGACGGGATCGTGATGCCCGGCTGGCCCGTCGGCGCGAGCACGACGGTCGGGAAGCCGGAGACCGAGGGACGGACGGCGCCGTTGGCCGCCGGGAGGTAGGCGTGGACGATGTCGGCGACGAGGATGGTCGTGTTGCCCGACCCGGCCCCGCCGGAGTCCTTCGGCGAGATCGCGACGGCGACGCGCGAGCCGACCGGGGCGCAGAGCAGGCCCTTGCTGATCGCCGCGTTGGAGTTGCCGATGGTGATCGGCGTGGTGTCGCCGCCGTAGCTGCCCTTCTCGCCGACCTGGCCGGTCTGCCCGTCGAGCAGCGTGTACTGGATCTCGACCATCTGTCCGTTGATCACCGGCTGGCCGGTGCCCGTGGTGAGGATCGTGCGCTCGGAGGTCGTGGTGTCGACCGGCGTCGGGAAGCTGATCTTCGGCTGCTTGCCGATCGGGCCGGAGGCCTTCACCAGGTCCGACGCCTGCCCGCTCTTGAGGGCGGAGCCGCAGTCGGCGTTCGGGTTGGACGAACATCCGGTCAGCGCCGCGGCGACGATGCCGACGGCGAGGAGGGCGACGGACGATCTTCCGAGTGCGGTAGCTCTGCGCACGGGTCCTCTTTCGATGCGGGCATTCTCGATGCGGGCATTCTCGATGCGAGCGTTCTTGGATGCGAGCGGTGGGGGTGGTCGTCTCAGGCGGCGCGCCTCACGACCTCAACCATGCTAGTCGACGTGCGGGTCGCGCTCGTCACCGGGCGCGTCGGCGTCGCCCGGGCCCCCGCGCCGCCCTCGCGCGCGAGCGTCGCGCTGGCCGCGGCCTCCCGCATCCGCTTGCGCAGGCTCTTCGGGCTGGACTGCCGCTCGCCCAGCGCGCCCGGGGTCCAGGCCTCGACGTCGGCGTCGTCGTAGTCGCTCTTCGACGGGCGGCGCTTGAGCTCGGGGAGGACCGTGTCCGGCGCCAGGCGGCGCGCGGTGATCAGGAAACCGGTGTGCGCGATCATCCGGTGGTCCGGCCGCACGGCGAGGCCCTCCACGTGCCAGCCGCGGACCATCGTCTCGCTCGACTGCGGGTGCGTGTAGTGGCCGGTGGCCCGGATCGCCTCCGCGACGCGGGAGAGCTGCGTGACGGTCGCGACGTAGCAGAGCACGACGCCGCCGGGCTTGAGCGCGGCGGTGACCGCGTCGAGGGTCTCCCACGGCGCGAGCATGTCGAGCACGACGCGGTCGACGCTCGCGGGCTCGACGGCGGCGGTCAGCTCCTCCTGGAGGTCGCCGACGGTGACGGTCCAGTTCTCGGGGTCGCTGCCGAGGAAGGTCGCGGCGTTGGCTCGTGCCACGTCGGCGAACTCCTCGCGTCGCTCGAACGACAGCAGGCGGCCCTGCGGGCCGATCGCGCGCAGCAGCCAGAGCGACAGGGCGCCGGAGCCGACGCCGGCCTCCACGACCGTGGCGCCGGGGAAGATGTCCGCCAGGGCGAGGATCTGCGCGGCGTCCTTCGGGTAGATGATCGCCGCGCCGCGGGGCATGGACATGACGAAGTCGTTGAGCAGCGGGCGCAGCGCCAGGTGCTCCACGCCGGCGTTGTTGACGACCACCGATCCGTCCGGCAGCCCGATGATGGCGTCGTGCGCGAGCACGCCGCGGTGGCTGTGGAACAGCTTGCCCGGCTCCAGCGTGATCGTGTTCATACGGCCCTTGGGACCGGTGAGCTGGACACGATCGCCCACCCGGAACGGGCCGGAACTGCGGCGCTCTTCAGTCATCGTGCGTCCTCCTGATCGATAGCGGCGCGCCGCCCGGCGGCCACGGCCGCGATGTCCTCGGCCGTGCGGCCCTCCAGCGTGTCCCACAGGGTGTGCTCGTCCGACTCCGGCAGCGGCACGATGTGCGGCACGCCGATCGTCGCGGCGCCGGAGGCCACGGCGGAGGACAGCCCGACCAGGGAGTCCTCGATCGCCACCGCGTCGCCCGGCTCGACGCCCAGCAGCTCGGCGGCGCGCAGGTACGGCGCCGGGTGCGGCTTGGGGTCGGCGACCTCGTCGCCGCTGACGATGATGTCGAACGCGTCGAACGGGATGGCCGCGACGATCTGCTCCGCCATGCTGCGGACCGACATGGTCACCAGCGCCGTGCGAACGCCCTGGTCGCGCAGCGATCTGAGCAGCTCCCGCGCGCCCGGACGCCACGGGACGCCCTGCTCGGCGAGCCGCTGCCGCACCCGCTCGGTCAGCCATTGCACGATCTCGTCCGGCTCCAGCTCCACGCCGCGCGAGCGCAGGATCTCGGCCGAGTTCCACAGCCCCAGGCCCACCAGCAGCAGACCGTCGTCGTGCGTCCAGACGCCGCCGAACGAGCCGACGAGCTCCTGCTCGGAGGCCATCCAGTACGGCTCGGTGTCGACGAGGGTGCCGTCCATGTCCCAGAAGACAGCGGCCGGCAGCGGGTTCGTGGTCAGATCGGTCACGACCGGCAAGTCTATCGCGACGGGGTCGGGGCCTATCCTGGTGAGAACGGCGGCCGACCGGCGCGCCGACGAGAGGACGAGTAGGCCACGTGACTGACGCGAAGAGCATCCTCGGCGGGCGCATCCTGGTGGTGGCCTTCGAAGGATGGAACGACGCAGGCGAAGCGGCGAGCGGCGCCGTCAAGACGCTCAAGGAGCAGCTCGACGTCGTCCCGATCGCCGAGGTGGACCCGGAGCTCTACTTCGACTTCCAGTTCAACCGTCCGGTCGTCACGGACGACGACGGCCGCCGGCGCCTGGTCTGGCCGTCCGCGGTCGTGATGGGCCCCGCGCGCCCCGGTCGCGTCGGCGACGCGCTCGCCGGCGACGCCGAGCTCGACGTGACCGGCGACAACGCGGGCAACATCTTCCTGCTGCTCGGCACCGAGCCGTCGCGGAGCTGGAAGAGCTTCACCGCCGAGATCATGGACGCGGCGCTCGCCGAGGACATCGGCGTGATCGTCTTCCTCGGCGCGATGCTCGCCGACGTCCCGCACACCCGTCCGATCTCCGTCTTCGCCACCAGCGAGTCGGCCGCCGTCCGGGCCGAGCTCGGGATCGAGCGCTCCACCTACGAGGGGCCGGTCGGCATCCTCAGCGCGCTCGCCGAGGGGGCGGAGGACGTCGGCATCCCGACCGTCTCGATCTGGGCGTCCGTGCCGCACTACGTGCACAACGCGCCGAGCCCGAAGGCCGTGCTGGCGCTCATCGACAAGCTGGAGGAGCTGGTCGACGTCACCATCCCGCGCGGGTCGCTGGTCGAGGAGGCCGCCGCCTGGGAGGCCGGCATCGACGCGCTCGCCTCCGACGACGAGGAGATGGCCGCCTACATCCAGCAGCTGGAGCAGGCGCGCGACACCGTCGACTCCCCCGAGGCGAGCGGCGAGGCGATCGCGCAGGAGTTCGAGCGCTACCTCCGCCGCCGCGGCGACGGGCGCGACGGCAGGGACGGACGCGACGGCAAAGCGGGCGACGACCCGCGCCGGGGCTGATTCCCGCGCGAATTCACCCGGCCGCCCTGGCTCCCCGGGCGTGTCGGGACGCCGTCAGTCGGCCAGCACGCCGGTCCCGAGCAACACCATCAGCAGCCCGCCGAGCGCGATCCGGTAGATCACGAACGGCAGGAAGCTGCGCCGTGAGATGTAGCCCATGAAGAAGGCGATCACGACGAGCCCGACCGCGAAGGCGACGACCGTCGCGGCCGCCGTCTCGACGGGGCCGAAGACCTCCGCGGTGCAGGTGCCCGCGGCTTCGAGCGCCGCGGTGCACGGCTCTTTGAACGCCTTGTAGAGCTGGTAGAGGCCGCTGCCGAAGACCGCGGGGATGGCCAGCAGGAACGAGTACCGCGCGGCAGCCCGGCGCTGGTAGCCCATGAACAGCCCGGCCGTGATCGTGCCGCCCGAGCGCGAGACGCCGGGGATGAGGGCGAGCGCCTGGGCGAAGCCGAAGATGATGCCGTGACCCCAGGTGAGCTCGCGCAGGCGGCGGGTCTTGGCTCCCACCCAATCCGCGATCCCGAGCAGGACGCCGAAGACGATGAGCGTCGTCGCCACGATCCAGAGCGACCGGAAGGTGGTCTCGATCGCGTCCTGGAAGAGCAAGCCGAGCACCACGATCGGGATGCTGCCGACGATGACCAGCCAGCCCATCCGCGCGTCGGGGTCGTTGCGCGGGATGCGGCCGAGGAGTGCCTGGAACCAGCGGGTGACGATGCGGGTGATGTCGCGCCAGAAGTACAGCAGCACGGCGGCCTCCGTGCCGAGCTGGATGATCGCGGTGAAGCGGGCGCCGGGGTCTGCGCCGGTCCCGAGCAGCGTCCCGACGATGCGGATGTGGGCGCTGGAGGAGATCGGCAGGAACTCGGTGAGTCCCTGGACGACACCCAGGATCAGGGCGTTGAGGAATTCCACGAAGGCTCTTTCAGTAGCTGCGCAGCAGGTCGCGCAGGACGGACCTGCCGAACACTAGTGCCTCCAGCGGGACCCGCTCGTCGACCCCGTGGAACATCCCGGGGAAGTCGAGGTCGCTCGGCAGCCGCAGCGGCGCGAAGCCGTAGCCGGTGATCCCGAGCAGGCTGAGCGCCTTGTTGTCGGTGCCCCCGGAGAGCAGGTACGGCAGCACGGGAGCGCCCGGATCGTGCCGCTCCAAAGTGCCGGTGATGGCGTCGACCAGCTCGCCGCCGAACTCCGCCTCCAGGCCGATGTCGCGGTGCATGATCTGCACCTCCACGTCGTCGCCGACCAGCTCGCGCACCTCGGCGAGCACGCGGTCCTCGTCGCCGGGCAGCGTGCGGATGTCGATGAGCGCCTCCGCCGTGTCGGGGATGACGTTGTGCTTGTAGCCGGCGTCCAGCAGCGTCGGGTTGCTGGTGGCGCGCAGGGTCGCGAGGATGAAGCCCGCCGCCGTGCCGGTGCGCAGCACGACCTCGTCGGGGCCCACCTGCTCCGGGTCGACGTCGAGCAGGCGGCCGAGCTCGGCGATCAGGCGGGACGTGGTGTCGGTGAGCTGGATCGGCCACTCGCGTCTGCCGATCGCGAGCACGGCTTCGGCGAGCCGGGTGATCGCGTTCTCGCGGATGAGCCGGGAGCCGTGCGCGGCGCGGCCGCGGGCGATCAGCTTGATCCAGACCAGGGACTTCTCCCCGGTCTGCAGCAGGTAGGCACGCTGTCCGCCGAGGTCGATGGAGTAGCCGCCGACCTCGCTGATGGCCTCCGTGGCGCCGGCGAAGAGCTGCGGCTGGGTGTCCACCAGGAAGTGCGAGCCGCGCCGGCCGCCGTCCTCCTCGTCGGCGAAGAAGGCGAGCACCAGGTCGCGCTCCGGCTGCTCGCCCGCGGCCAGGATGTCGCCGACCGCGGTCAGGATCATCGCGTCCATGTTCTTCATGTCGACCGCGCCGCGGCCCCAGAGCAGGCCGTCCTTGACGACGCCGCCGAACGGGTCCACCGACCAGTTTCGCGGGTCGGCCGGGACGACGTCGAGGTGGCCGTGCACCACGAGGGCGGGCTTCGCGGAGTTGCGCCCCTGCACCCGTGCGACCACGCTGGTGCGGCCGGGGTCGGACTCGAAGAGCTGCGGGGCCAGGCCCATCGCGCTCAGCCGCGCCTCCACGTACTCGGCGGCCTCGGTCTCGCCGTTGGACCGGCCCTCGCCGTAGTTGGTGGTGTCGAAGCGGATCAGGTCGCGCGCGATGATCGCGGTCTCGTCCAGCCCGGTCGCTGCGGTGTCGGTGGAGTCGGTCATCCCCCAACGCTACCGGGCGGCCCGTCACGCCACGCCCGGGGTGCGCGACGATGTCAGAGCGGAAGTCGGTTTCGTGCTAATGTCTTTCTTCGGCAGCCGGAAGCTTCGGCGGCCGGAAAACACCCGTCCGGGTGGCGGAAATGGCAGACGCGCTAGCTTGAGGTGCTAGTGCCCGTATAGGGCGTGGGGGTTCAAGTCCCCCTCGGACACAGACACCGAAGGCCCCGATCGAAAGATCGGGGCCTTCGGTCGTAGTGTGGCGGGCATGGCGAACCGTAAGCGCTCCGGGGAGAGTCTGTTCACCGTGCTGCTCGCGCTCGGCGCCAACATCGTGGTCGCGCTCGCGAAGACGGTCGCGGCGATCATCACCGGGTCCGCGTCGATGGTGGCGGAGGCCGCGCACTCCTGGGCGGATGCCGGCAACGAGGTCTTCCTGCTGCAAGCCGAGCGGCGCGCGGCCCGGCCGAGCGACGACCTCCACCCCAGCGGTTACGGCCGGGAGGCGTACGTCTGGTCGCTGTTCGCCGCCGTCGGGCTGTTCACCGCGGGCGCGGTCGTGTCGATCCTGCACGGGCTCTCGCAGCTCGGCACCGGCGAGCCGGACAAGGACTATCTGATCAACTACATCGTGCTCGCCGTGGCCTTCGTGTTCGAGGGCATCTCGTTCGCCCAGTCCTTCCGCCAGGCCAGGTCCATGGCGGCCGAACGCGACACCGGGACGCTGGAGCACGTGCTCAGCACGTCGAACCCGACGCTGCGCGCGGTGTTCGCGGAGGACGCCGCCGCGCTGATCGGGCTCGTGATCGCCTTCTTCGGCGTTCTGCTGCACGAGCTCACCGGCAACGCGGTGTACGACGCGGTCGGCTCCATCCTGGTCGGCATCCTGCTGGCGGTCGTCGCGGTCGTGCTCATCGACCGGAACCGCCGCTTCCTGCTCGGCGAACCGGCTCCGGACCGGGTGCAGCAAGCGGCGCTCGCCGCGATCCTCCAGCACCCGGAGGTCGAGCGGGTCACCTACCTGCACCTGGAGTACGTGGGGCCGGAGCGGGTGTTCCTGGTCGCGGCCGTCGACCTGGTGGGCGACGACCGGGAGGCGGACGTCGCCGACGACCTGTATGCGGTCGCGCAGTCGCTGGAGCGCAACGAGCACGTCGCGGAGGCGGTGCTGACGCTGTCCAAGCGCGGCGCTCCCGCCCTCCTCCCGCGGGACTCCGACACGGAGGACCTTCGATAGCGGACACATCCTGACCGGTTCACGCGGCAGACTGGGCGCATGGCCAGCACCGGTTCGCGCACCCTCCAGCTCCTGTCGCTCCTGCAGACCCACCGGTACTGGCCGGGCCAGGAGCTCGCCGACCGGCTGGAGGTGTCGCCGCGCACCCTCCGGCGCGACGTGGAGCGGCTGCGCGACCTCGGCTATCCGGTCGACGCCACGCGCGGCGTCGCGGGCGGCTATCAGCTGGCCGCCGGTGCCTCGCTGCCTCCGCTCGTCGTGGACGACGAGGAGGCCGTGGCGCTCGCGGTCGGCCTGCGCACCGCGGCGCAGAGCGGCGTCGCCGGGGTCGCGGACGCGTCCGTCCGGGCGCTGGCCAAGGTGGTGCAGGTGATGCCGCCGCGCCTGCGCCGCAGGGTGGACGCCCTCCGTGTCGCCACGCTCGCCTCCGAGCTGCGGCCCGGCCCGGTGGTCGACGCCGAGCTGCTGACCGTCGTCGCCCAGGCCTGCCGCGACGAGGAGCGGCTGGTTTTCTCGTACGTGCGGCGGGACGGGGACCCGTCGGAGCGCACGGTGGAGCCGCACCGGCTGGTCTCGGTCGGGCGGCGCTGGTACCTCGTCGCGTACGATCTCGGCCGGTTCGACTGGCGGAGCTTCCGACTCGACCGGATGGCCGAGCCGCGGCCGACCGGAGCGCGGTTCCGGCCGCGGACCCTGCCTGCGGCCGACGCCGCGGAGTACGTCCGGGACTCGCTCGCCGAGGCGGTTGAATCCCTCGTCGTGGACGCGGTGATCGCGGCTCCGCTCGCCGACGTGGAGAAGGCCATCGGGCGCTGGGCGGAGGCCTCACCCGAGGCCGCGGCGGCGGACGGCACGGCACGCACCCGCGTTCGCATCACCGCGGACTCCCCCGAGTGGGCGCTGTTCGGGCTGGCCGCGGTCGCCGCGCCCTTCACGATCGAGGGGCCTCCCGAGGTCCGCGAGCTGGCCGCCGTCTGGGGCGACCGGTTCGCCGCCGCCGGTAGACTCGTCACCCGATGAGCACCCCCGAGCCCTCCCCCGTCCCGCGCACCCCGACGCACGCCGACATCAAGCGCTGGCGCCAGTACCTGGCCGACGAGCGTGCAGAGGCCGCCGTCTACCGCGACCTCGCCGGCCGTCGCGAGGGCGAGGAGCGGGAGATCCTGCTCGCGCTCGCGGAGGCCGAGCGCCGCCACGAGCAGCACTGGGTCGACCTCCTCGGCGACCAGGTGGGCCGCCCGCTGCGCGGCGACATCCGCACCCGGATGCTCGGCTTCCTGGCCCGCCGGTTCGGCTCGGTGTTCGTGCTCGCGCTCGCACAGCGGGCGGAGGCGCGCTCGCCGTACTCGGACGACGCCGACGCAACGCCGCAGATGGCGGCGGACGAGCAGGTGCACGAAGAGGTCGTGCGCGCGCTCGCCGCCCGCGGCCGGCAGCGGCTCTCCGGGACGTTCCGCGCGGCCGTGTTCGGCGCCAACGACGGCCTGGTCAGCAACCTCGCGCTCGTCCTCGGTGTGGCCGCGAGCGGCGTCCCGAGCCACGTCGTCCTGCTCACGGGCATCTCCGGCCTCCTCGCCGGCGCGCTGTCGATGGGCGCGGGCGAGTACGTGTCCGTGCGGTCGCAGCGCGAGCTGCTGGAGGCCTCCAGCCCGAACCCGGCGACGAGCTCGGCGCTGTCCCACCTCGACGTGGACGCGAACGAGCTCACGCTCGTCTACCGGGCGCGCGGCATGGACCAGGCGGAGGCGCAGGAGCACGCCCACGAGGTGCTGACGACCCTTGGCGCCTACACGTCACCGGTCGCTGTGCCCGGCGCCGTCGAGGACGACCACGAGGCCGTCGGCAACGGCTGGAGCGCCGCCGTGTCGAGCTTCTGCTTCTTCGCCTCCGGCGCGCTCATCCCGATCCTGCCGTTCATCTTCGGGCTGACCGGCACCGCGGCGATCGTGGTCGCCGCCGTGCTCGTCGGCCTGGTGCTGCTCGGGACCGGCGCGATCGTCGGACTGCTGTCGGGCGCGTCGCCGCTGAAGCGCGCGCTGCGGCAGCTCGCGATCGGCTACGGCGCGGCGGCCGCGACGTACCTGCTGGGGCTGCTGTTCGGCGCGACCGTCGGCTGACGCGCTCCCACATTCGTGCCGAATGGCGCGAATGACGGCGCGAAAGCCGCCATTCGTGCCGAATGTCAGCGCCTCCGGCCGTCGACGCCGTACACGAGCGCGCCGGCGAGCGGGATGAGCAGGAACCACAGCCAGCTGTACGCGTAGCCCCAGGCCATCCCGGTCAGGAAGAACAGGATGACCGCGACGAACGGCATGATCGAGACGACGAGCAGCCCCCAGCGGGTGACCGGCCGGCCGTGCTCGCCGGGCGCCGGCGGGTAGCCCCACGGGCTCGGCCCCGGCTGGGACGCCTGCCACGCGGCGGCAGCCGGCGCGCTCGGTGCGGCGCCGTCGCCATCCAAGTGCAGCACGCCCGGGAGGTCGGAGAACAACGGCTGGAGGTCGCCGCGCGTGACGGCCGACCGTGCGGCGGCGACGCGCGCCTCCAGCTCGGCCTCGCTCAGCCTCCCCTGCGCGGCGTGCGACTGCAGCGCGGCGACGGCGCGCTCCCGTTCGTCGTGGCTGAGGCGCAACGACGCGTTCGACGGATCCCCGAAGTCTGTCATGCGGTCAGTATGGCAGGGCGCGCCACCCGATGATCACCGGGGACGCGCGCTGGTTTCCAGCCTGTCGAGCTCCTCGCGGCTGAGGCGGATGCGTGCGGCGGCGACATTCTGTTCGAGGTGCGCGATGTCGCCGGTGCCGGGGATGGCCAACACGTTCGGGCCCTGGTGGAGGGTCCACGCCAGCCTGATCTGCGCCGTGCTCGCGCCGTGCCTGCTCGCGATGTCCGTCACGACCGGATTCGTCTCAGCGGAGCGTCCGCGCTCTCCTGCCGTCCCCGCCATCGCGAAATACGGCACGAAGGCGATGTGTCGGCGGGTCGTCTCGTCGAGGACGGCCAGCGCCTCCGGTGTGCGCTGGTCCAGCCCGAAGCGGTTCTGGACGCTGACGACCGAGGCGATACCGGCCGCCTCGGTGAGTTGTGCTGTCGAGACGTTCGAGAGGCCCAGATTGCCGATGAGACCCTCGGCCTGCAACTCCGCAAGGGCGCCGAAGTGCTCACCGACGGAGCCTGAGCCGAAGGCTCGCAGATAGACGAGGTCGAGCCGGTCCCGGCCGAGTTGGCGCAGGTTCTCCTCCACCTGCCCACGCAACTGATCCGGTCGGGCCGGGTCCGCCCATTCGCCGGACGCGTTCCGGGACGGACCGACCTTGGTGGCGATGACGAGATCGTCGTCCTGGTCGGGGAACGCGGCGTTGATCAACTCGTTGGCCGATCGCAGTGCGGAGAAGTAGAACGCGGCCGTGTCGAAATGAGTGACCCCCAACTCGCGAGCGCGCCGCAGCACCGCGATGGATTCGGCGCGGTCCCGGCTCGGGCCCTGTCCGAAAGCCGCAGCGGATGCCAGCCGCATCGCCCCGAAGCCCATCCGGCTCACTCGCAGGGTTCCGAGCCGCCACCCGGGATCTGTTTCCTGCACCTCGTCAACTACGACCACGTCGTCTCCTCGCCGTCTCCCCGGGTGGTCAGTCTCACACACATCGCGCGGACGGGTTTACACTTGCATTCGAACATACGTTCGATTCGAGAGGAACCCGAGCCCATGACCGATATCGACGAGGCGGTGGCCGTGTGGACCACCGAGGACGGCATCCCGACCCGCCTGGTCTGGCGCTCCACGCGCTACCGGGTGAGCGACACCCCGACCGTGTGGGCGGAGATCTGCGCGTGGTGGCGCCCCTTCGGCGAGCACCGGTACGGCGTCGGCGTGCTGCCGCGGGAGATCGGCGGCTGGCGCTTCCAGGCGACCAGCGACGGCGGGGTGGCGCACGTGTTCGACGTGCGGCACGACGCGGACGACCGGAGCTGGCGGCTGGTGCGGATCTTCGATTGAGGCTTGGGGCGCGCATCCCACCTTCACGCGGGGAGCCTCCCCCACCCCACCCCGCCCATCCCCTAGCCTCCTTCAACGTGATGGACGACGACCGCTACGGCTCCGATGTGCTGGCCACCGACTGGAAGAACGCCGGCCGGAAGGCCGTGCCGACGGTGGAGGCCGTGCGCGACCTCGTGGTCGAGGAGGCCGGCACCGGGTTCTGCGGCGCGATCGTCCGGCTGGAGGCGCAGACCGTCGAGCTGGAGGACTACTTCGGGGCGAAGCGCGTGTTCCCTATCGGCGCCTCCTTCCTGATCGACGGGGAACCCGTGCGGCTCGTCGTGCCGAGCCGCGCCCCGGCCGGGCGTGGGCGCACGGCCTCCGGATCGTTCGCGGTCGGCGAGCAGAAGGCGCGCGTCGCCCGCGCCAGCCGCATCTTCGTGGAGGGCCGCCATGACGCAGAGCTGGTGGAGCGCGTCTGGGGTGACGACCTCCGGGTGGAGGGCGTCGTCGTGGAGTACCTGGAGGGTGTGGACGACCTGGACGCGATCGTGCGCGAGTTCGCTCCCGATCGCGGCCGCCGCGTCGGCGTGCTGGTCGACCACCTGGTCCCCGGATCCAAGGAGAGCCGGATCGCCGAGAAGGTGGCGCGCGGGCCGTTCGGCGCGCACGTGCTCGTGGTCGGCCACCCGTACATCGACATCTGGCAGGCCGTGAAGCCCGCGCGGGTCGGGCTGGAGGCCTGGCCGGCCATCCCCCGCTCCATCGAGTGGAAGCACGGCATCTGCGAAGCGCTCGGCCTGCCGCACGAGACGCAGGCGGACATCGCGCGGGCCTGGAAGCTCATCCTCGGCCGGGTGCGGACGTTCGCCGACCTGGAACCGGAGCTGCTCGGGCGGGTGGAGCGGCTGATCGACTTCGTGACGGAGCCGGTGGCGCGGTAGGGGCGGGCACTTCCACCGTCGGTTCCGGCGGCGCTATCCTGCCTCGAAACGAGGGGGTCCCACGTGTCCGACGTCGGCCTGGCAGACGAGCTCGAACCGCTTCCTGGCGTCGAGGCCTTCGAGAGCGAGTTGCCGTCGGCGCTGGCGTCGCGGGCGGCGCAGTACCTCGGGATGGCGACCTACGCGTTCGGGAGCCCGGCGGCCGCGGCCGCGCTCCAAGACGAGGGCGACGAGCTGGCGATCCCGCAGCTCGCTGCGGCAGGCGAGGAGGTCGACTCCGTCCGGTACGCGCAGGAGCGGCTCGACGAGTCGACCGACATCGCGCTCGCCGACCGAGGCCTGCCCGGCTTCGACGGAGGTCCGGGCAGCTCGGAGACGGCGTCGCTGCTGTGGCAGGAGGTCGACGGCACGCGCCGCCCGGAGGTCCTGGTCGCCCTGCTCAACCTGCGCCAGCGCGCGGGAGGGGTCGAGGGCGCCGCGGCGGCGGCCGCGCTCCTGGGACTGTCGCGGGGTGAACTCCGGGTCAGCGCCGAGCTCCTGAGCGCGGCCGCGGGCTCCTCCGACGAACTGGAGCGCGGGATCGCGCTCGCCGCGCTCGGGCCGGAGCCGGTGCCGGGGCCGGCGCCCGTGCCGGGGCCGGGACCGACCGCCCCTGTGCCGCTCGGGGCGAGCGTGAGCACGACCATCCACGGCACCTGGGGGCTCGTCGCGGACGACGACGGCTGGTACGTGCCGGGCTCCCCGATGCACGACTTCCTCCGGGATCGGGTCAGGGACGACCTGTACGACTCCCGGCCCGACTACTTCATGTGGAACGGCGGCTACTCGGACGCGGACCGTGGGCAGGGCGCCGCCGACCTCCCGGTCTGGACCCGCCGGGTCTCGCCGCAGAACGACCGGCTGGACACGGTCTTCGCGCACAGCCACGGCGGCAACGTGGCGCTGTCGGCGGCCGCCGCGGGCCAGGGGATCCGGCTCCTCGTGCTGCTGCACACCCCGGCCATCGAGCGGCCGGACGCCGAGTGGGCGGCCATCCGGGCGAAGGTGGGCGGCGTGGTCGTGATGCGGACCCGGCTGGACCTCGTCGTGCTGGCGGACGGCACCCGGCACTGGACGAGCCGGCTGAAGTTCGACCCGCAGAAGCTTCCGCACTTCCCCGTGATGGTGCACTGGCGGCGGCGGGAAGGCTACTTCGACCACTCGTACTTCGTGAAGCGGGAGAACTGGGAGCGGTACAACCTGCCCGACATCGTCCAGTCCCGCCGGCTCTACGCGGTCTGATCGCGCGCACTTCAGCGCGCCAGAATACATTTGCGGTATTCGAACATGTGTTCGAAAATAGAGGTATGTCCCTTGCCGTGGCACCCGCCTTCCCCGACCCGGTCGCCGACCGGGCGCAGGTGCACGAGCTGCAGTCGCGCATCCGCCAGATGCAGGCGACGAAGCTCGACGCGCGGACGCTGGAGACGCATCCCGCGCTCGCCGCGCTGCTGCCCGGCGGGGCGCTCAAGGCCGGCGCCGCCTACACGGTGCACGGCTCCACCACGCTCCTGATGGCGATGCTCGCCGGGCCGAGCGCCGCGGGCGCCTGGTGCGGGGTGGTCGGGATGCCCGACTTCGGGGCGGAGGCCGCCGGGCGGTTCGGCATCGACCTGGAGCGGCTCGTGCTGGTGCCGCATCCCGGGCGGCAGTGGCTGACCGTCACCGCCGCGATGGCCGACGTGCTCGGCGTGATCGCCGTCGCGCCCCCGGAGCGGCCGAAGAGCGGCGACGTCGCCCGGCTGACCGCACGGCTGCGGCAGCGGGAGGCCACGCTCGTCGTCGCCGGCGACTGGCCGCAGGCGGAGGCAGCGCTCTCCGTCGTCCGCAGCGGCTGGGACGGCCTGGGCGCCGGCGCCGGCTACCTCTCCTCCCGGCGGGTGACGGTGGAGGCCGCGCCGCGCGGCGGGGCGGGGCCGCGGCGGCGCGCCGAGCTGTGGCTGCCCGCGGTGGACGAGACGTTCCGCGCCTCCGCGCCCACCCGGCTGGAGGCGGTGAGTTAGGTGCGGCAGGTCACCCGCGCGATCGTGCTCTGGTGCCCCGACTGGCCGGTCATCGCCGCCCGGCAGCGCCTGGAGCTGCCGGCGGATCGTGCCGCTGGCGCTGGTCGAGAAGGGGATGGTGTTCGCCTGCTCCTCCCACGCGCGCGCCGACGGCGTCACCCGGGGGCTGCGGGTCAGGGAGGCGCAGTCGCGCTGCCCGCAGCTGGAGATCGTCCTCTACGACCCGGTGCTGGACGCCCGCGCCTTCGAGCCGGTGCTGACCGCCATCGAGGAGATCACGCCGGGCGTCCAGGCGGTGCGGCCGGGCACCTGCGTGTTGCGGGCGCGCGGTCCGGCGCGCTACTACGGCGGCGAGGAGGCCGCGGCCGCCGAGCTGCTGCGCTGCCTGGAGGCGCTGGAGGACGAGCTCGGGCTCGCGCTCGGGGACGTGCGGATCGGGATCGCCGACGGGCCGTTCGCCGCCGAGCAGGCCGCGCGCTCCACGGGCATCGCGCAGACCGCGCCCCGCGTCCGCGTCGTCCCGCCCGGCGGCTCCCCGCCTTCCTCGCCCCGCTGCCGGTCGCCCAGCTCGGCCTCACCGAGCTCACCCCGCTGCTGCGGCGGCTGGGCCTGCGCACCCTCGGCGACCTGGCGCGGCTCGACCGGCTGGACGTCCGGGAGCGGTTCGGGGAGCGCGGCGAGCACGCCCACGACCTCGCCAGCGGGATGGACGGCGCCGCTGTGGTGCCGCGCACCCCGCCGAAGGTCCTGGACCGCGCGATCGAGTTCGAGCCTCCCCTCGACCGGGTCGACCAGGTGACCTTCGCGTTCCGCGGCACGGCCGAGCAGTTCGTGGCCGGGCTCACCAAGGCCGGGCTGGTCAGCACGTCGCTGCGCATCGAGGTGACGGACGAGCGCGGCCACGTGAGCGAGCGGAGCTGGCAGCACCCCCGGCTGTTCTCGGCCTCCGACGTGGTCGACCGGGTGCGCTGGCAGCTGCAGGGCTCCGGCTCTATCGACTCCGGGCTGGCCTCCCCGATCGCGAAGGTCGCCGTCGCGCCGGAGGCCGTGGACGACATCGGCCACCACGAGGACGGCCTCTGGGGCGGCGGCGCGGACGAGCGCATCCACCACGGCCTCACCCGCGTGCAGGGCATGCTCGGCCACGACGCCGTCGTCACCGCCACGATCGGCGGCGGCCGGGCGCTGTCCGACCGGCAGGTGCTCGTGCCGTGGGGCGACCGGCCGGTGGGCGTCGCCCGCTCCGACCGGCCGTGGCCGGGGTCGCTGCCGGCGCCCGCGCCCTCCACAGTGTTCGAGGTGCCGCGGCCGGTGGCGGTGCTGAGCGCGTCCGGGGAGCCGGTGGAGGTCACCGACCGCGGCGACGTCACCGCGCCGATCGTGTCCTTCTCCCCCACCGGCGCCGCCCGCGACGCCCGCCCTGTGGACTCCTGGGCCGGGCCGTGGCCGGTGCGCGAGCGCTGGTGGGACGCCAGCCTCGCGCGCGCCATGCACCGCTTCCAGCTGGTCGACGCCGACGGCACCGCCTGGCTGCTCTCCCTCACCGGCACCGCCTGGTTCGCCGAGGCCCGCTATGACTGACACCTATCTGACAGGACACGCCGCGTGGGCGACCGTCGAGACGGCGTGTCCTGTCAGTTCGATGGAGGGTGACTGATGGGCTGGAACAACCCGCCGATCCCGTGGGCCGAGTTCGAGAGGCGGCTGAGCGGGCGGCGCACGAGCGAGCAGGAGCAGCCGGAGCGGCCGTCCTCCCGCAAGCGGCAGAAGTACGTCGCGCAGCCGATGTCCGACGAGCCCGACGAGGGCCACGTCCCCTACGCCGAGCTGCACGCGCACAGCACGTTCAGCTTCCTCGACGGTGCCAGCGCGCCGGAGGAGCTGCTGGAGGAGGCCACCCGGCTCCGCCTGCACGGCCTCGCCCTCACCGACCACGACGGCTTGTACGGCGTCGTCCGGCTCGCCGAGGCCGCGGAGGCCTACGAGCGCGTCAAGACCGTGTTCGGCGCCGAGCTGTCGCTCTCGCTCAGCCGGCCGCAGAACGGCGAGGCCGACCCGGAGGGCAGCCACCTCGTCCTGCTCGCCCGGCAGCAGCCCGGCTACCACCGGCTGGCCGCCGCGATCACCGCGGGCCAGCTCGCCGGCGAGGAGAAGGGCCGGCCGGTGTACGACCTCCCGAGCCTCGCCGAGCAGTCCGGCGGCGAGTGGATGGTGCTCACCGGCTGCCGCAAGGGCGACGTGCGCCTCGCGCTGGCCGAGCACGGCGAGCAGGCGGCCGAGCGGGAGGTCGCCCGGCTGGCCGAGCTGTTCGGCCGCGACAACGTGCTGGTGGAGCTGATCGACCAGGGCGGCCCGCGCGACACCACCGACAACGACGTGCTCGCCCGGATCGCCGGCCGGCTCGGCCTCCCGGTCGTCGCCACCAACAACGTCCACTACGCCACGCCCGCCCAGTACCCGCTCGCGACGGCGATCTCTGCGGTGCGCGCCCGGCGCAGCCTGGACGAGATGGACGGCTGGCTGCCGGCCTCCGCCTCCGCCCACCTGCGCAGCGGCCGGGAGATGGCCGCCAGATTCGCGCGCTACCCCGGCGCTGTCGAGCGCACGGCCGACATCGCGGACGACCTGGCGTTCCGGCTGCGCAGCGCCCGGCCGCGGCTGCCGAAGCAGGAGGTCCCGGAGGGCCACACCCCGATGAGCCGGCTGCGCGAGCTCACCTGGCGCGGCGCCGCCGAGCGCTACCCCGACCTCGACCGCGACCCCGCCAAGCGCGAGCGGATCGAGCGCGAGCTCGACGTGATCGAGGCGAAGGACTTCCCCGGCTACTTCCTCATCGTCCACGACATCGTGCGGTTCGCGCGCAGCCGCGGCATCCTCTGCCAGGGCCGGGGCTCGGCGGCGAACTCGGCGGTGGTCTACCTGCTCGGGATCACCGCGGTCGACTCGATCAAGTACGACCTCCCGTTCGAGCGCTTCCTCTCCTCCATGCGCGAGGAGGAGCCGGACATCGACGTCGACTTCGACTCCGACCGGCGCGAGGAGGTCATCCAGTACGTCTACGCCAAGTACGGCAGGCACAACGCCGCCCAGGTCGCCAACGTCATCACCTACCGGCCGAAGAACGCCGTGCGCGACATGGCGAAGGCGCTCGGCCACTCCACCGGGCAGCAGGACGCCTGGAGCAAGCAGATCGACTCGTGGAGCAAGGTCACGACCACCGACGAGCACGACATCCCCGAGGCCGTGGTCGACCTGGCGCAGCAGGTGCTGAAGTTCCCGCGCCACCTCGGCATCCACTCCGGCGGGATGGTGCTCACCGACCGGCCCGTCGGCGAGGTGTGCCCGATCGAGCACGCCCGCATGGAGAACCGCACCGTGCTGCAGTGGGACAAGGACGACTGCGCCTGGATGGGCCTGGTCAAGTTCGACCTGCTCGGGCTGGGGATGCTCTCCGCGCTCGACTACTCCATGCGGACCATCGAGGCGTCGCTCGGCGAGGCGTGGACGCTGGACAGCATCCCGAAGGAGGAGGCCGGCGTCTACGACATGCTGTGCCGCGCCGACTCGATCGGCGTGTTCCAGGTGGAGAGCCGCGCGCAGATCGGCACACTGCCGCGCCTGCAGCCGCGCAGCTTCTACGACCTCGTGATCGAGATCGCGCTGATCCGTCCGGGCCCCATCCAGGGCGGCGCCGTGCACCCGTACATCCGCCGCAAGCTCGGCAAGGAGGACGTGACCTACCTGCACCCCGCGCTGGAGCCGGTGCTGGAGCGGACGCTGGGCGTGCCGCTGTTCCAGGAGCAGCTCATGCAGATGGCCGTCGCGGTGGGCGACTGCACCGCGGAGGACGCCGACCTGCTGCGCCGGGCGATGGGCTCCAAGCGCGGCGTGGAGAAGATCGGCGCGCTGCGGGCGAAGCTCTACGAGGGGATGGCGCACAACGGCATCGTCGGGGACGACGCCGACGCGATCTACGCGAAGATCGAGGCGTTCGCCAACTTCGGCTTCGCCGAGAGCCACGCGATCAGCTTCGCGCTGCTGGTCTACGTCAGCTCCTGGATGAAGCTGCACTACCCCGGCGCGTTCCTCGCGGCGCTGCTGCGCGCGCAGCCGATGGGGTTCTATTCGCCGCGCACGCTCACGGCCGACGCCCGCCGGCACGGCGTGGTGGTGCGCCGGCCCGACATCCAGCTCTCCGGGGTGTTCCCGCTGCTGGAGGCCATCGACCCGGCGCGGCAGGGACCGACCGGCACGGACCCGTGCCTGGAGCACGACCAGCCCCCGGTCGGCGGCTTCGACCGTACCGTGCCGCTCGACTTCGCCGCGCACCGCCGCGACGCCGGGCACGCGGTGCGGCTGGGCCTGGCGGGGGTGACCTCCATCGGCGAGACGCTCGCGGGGCGGATCGTGGCCGAGCGCGAGGCGTCAGGACCCTACCGCGACCTGAGCGACCTCTCCCGCCGGGTCGGGCTGACGGTGGCGCAGCTGGAGGCGCTCGCCGCGGCCGGCGCCTTCGAAGGCTTCGGGCTGTCTCCGCGGCAGGCGATCTGGGAGGCCGGCAACGCCGCCCAGGAGCGCCCGGAGTTCCTGGCGGGCACCGCGATCACGGTGCAGCCGCCGCTGCTGCCGATGCTCTCCCCGCCGAGCAGCTCGCGAGCGACCTGTGGGCCACCGGGATCTCCACGGACGACCACCCGATCCGCTTCCTGCGCCCCGGGCTGGCGGCGCGCGGCGTCCGGGCGGCGGACACGCTCTCGGTCGCCGAGTCGGGGCGGCGCATCGAGGTGGGCGGCGTGGTCACCCACCGGCAGCGACCGGCGACGGCGGCAGGGGTGACCTTCCTCAACCTGGAGGATGAGACCGGCCTGGTGAACGTCATCTGCCCGGTCGGGGTGTGGAACCGCTACCGCCGGGTCGCCAGGCAGGCGCCCGCGATGATCGTGCGCGGCATCCTGGAGCGCAGCGAGGAGGGCGTGGTCAACGTGATCGCCGATCGCCTGGAACCCCTCGACACCGCCATCCGCACCACCTCCCGCGACTTCCGTTAACGCCGAAGGGCACGTCGTTGTCACTTTCACGGGGAAAAAGTGACAACAACGTGCCCTTCAGAGAGGAGGTCAGGCCTGTGCGAGCACGGCCTGGAGCTCGAGGGTGATGGTGACGTCGTCGCCGAGCAGCATGCCGCCGGTCTCGAGCGCGGCGTTGTACGTGAGGCCGAAGTCCTCACGGTTGACCTTGGTCTTCGCGGTCGCGCCGGCCTTGTAGTTGCCGTACGGGTCCTGGCCGAAGCCGCCGAAGTCGAACTCGAAGGTGACCGGCTTGGTCACGCCCTTGATCGTGAGGTCGCCGTCGACCAGGAACTCGCCGTCCTCGTGGCGCACGCCGGTGGAGACGAAGTCGATGGTCGGGAACTCCTCGGCGAGGAAGAAGTCGCCGGTGCGCAGGTGCGCGTCACGGTCGGAGTTCTTGGTGTTGATGGAGGCCACGTGGGCCTTCGCGGAGACGGTCGACTCCAGCGGGTTCTCTGCGGTGACGAAGGTCGCGTCGAAGTTCTCGAAGACGCCCTTGACCTTGCTGATCATGAGGTGGCGGATGCTGAAGCCGACCTCGCTGTGCACGGGGTCGATGGTCCAGGTGCCGGCCTTGTATCCGGGGATGTCGATGCTCATTCGGTTTCTCCTTGCTCGAAGCTTGCGCATGTCGGACGCTGTCAGGTTCATGCAACCGTATGGATTCCGGGGCTATTCCGAACTCGCGAAAAAAGTTGACACGACATCCATTCTCATCCTGGGGACGGATGTGTCTCGGCGCGGCGATCCGTAGCATTTTCAGTGTTGTTATGTTTCATGCCAGAGCGAGTACAGGAGAACCGACCATGTCGACACCCTTCCCCAACGGCCCGGATCCGCGCCCGACACGCCGGACGATCGTCGGCGCGGCCGCCTGGGCCGCCCCGGCCATCGCCCTCACGACAGCCTCCCCGGCGCACGCGACGTCGACCCCCGGCGTCATCGCGTTCGTCGACCCGGAGGACCTGATCGGCAGCGGGCACACCGCACAGCTGGCCGTGCGGTTCACCCCCGCGCCGGGCGAACGGCCCCCGGCCTCCGTCTCCGTCGGCTACGGCACGCCCGGCATCGTGGACGGCCCCACCGCCGTCGCCACCGGCGGCGCGACGCTCATCGCCCTCCCAGTGACCGGCCTCGACAGGAACGGCTCCACCACCATCACCGTCAGTGCGCCCGGTTACCTGCCCGCCACCACCACGCTGACGGTCACCTACAACGACGGGCTGTTCTTCATGGCGCGCAACTCGCCGTTCGGCGTCGCGTCATCGAGCAACACCCTGACGCCGACGACCTCGCACGGCCTCCGCACCGTGTCGGCGGACGGGACGATCACCGACACCTGGACCGGACGGTGGCAGTACGCGTCGACCTCCGCGTCGAACACCTTCACCCCCGCGGGCACCCTCTTCGGCGGGGGCATCGGCGCCCCGAAGGCCATCACCGGCAGCATCGACTGGCGCCTCGACGTCCACACGACTGCCAGCCCTAACCTGCGTTGGAAGGAGCAGTCCGGGTTCGCGTTCTCCGGGATGCCGATCGGCGGCACGTTCCAGTCCGGACGCAGCTCCAGCGTCGGCGGACTCATCCTGATGAGGGTCGTCCCCGCGGTGCGCGGAACCCGGTCGAACACCGCCAACCCGGGCGGATCGGCGTTCTTCAGCTGGACCTTCCCGCGGTTCCCGAAGTACCGCGCGATGTGGCTCATCGAGTACTGACGACCACCGCCCGGCCGGTCACCCGCGTGCTGCGAGCGACGCCCGCAGGACGAGCAGCGCGCGGGCGTCCGCGTCCACCTGGGCGAGCGGGAGCCGCCCGGACTGCACCGCGGCGACCACCGGGTCGATCAGGGCGTCCGGGTCCTCCGCGCCCTGGATCATCAGCACCATCGTGTTGCCCGCCGCGAGGGCGGCCACCGCGTTCGCGCCGGCGTCCTGGTACTGCGGCAGCCCGGTGTCCTGCAGCATCCGGAGGTCGTCGGTGATGGTCACGCCGTGGAAGCCCAGCTCGTCGGTGAGGATGCGGTGCCAGGCCGGCGACAGGGAGGCCGGCGCCGCGTCCACCCCGCTGTAGGCGAGGTGGCCGAACATCACCACCTCCGCGCCGGCCGCGATGCCCGCGCGGAAGGACGGCGCGTCCTGCGCGGCCCAGCGGGCGTGGTCGACGGCGGCGGTCGGGACCGTATGGTGCGAGTCGGCCTCCGTCTCGCCGTGGCCCGGGAAGTGCTTGAGCGTGCTGAGCACCGTCCCGCGCTCCCCTGTCACCGACGCCGCCACCCGCGCTGCGGCGGAGGCCGGGTCGGTTCCCAGGATGCGGTCTGCGATGAACGAGTGCGGGTCGGCCGTCACGTCGGCGACCGTCCCGAAGTTGAGGTTCACGCCGGCCTGCTTCAGGAGCGCGGCGCGCTGGGCGAACGCCTGCTGCGTCGCCGCGGGCGGCAGCGACCGCAGTGCCTCGGCCCCGGGCTGGCCGTCCCACGGCAACCGGGTCACGTCGCCGCCCTCCTCGTCGATCCCGACCAGCGGGGGCAGCGCGGGGTCGGAGGCGCGGGTCGCCGCGGTCTCCGCCGCGAGTGCCTGCGGCGTCGCGGGGATGTTGTCCGGCATCAGGATGACGCCGCCCAGGCCGTAGCGGTCCACGAACTGGCGCAGCGCCGCCGGATCGGTGCCGGGCGCGTGCAGCATGAACAGGCTCGCGACTTTCTGGCGGAGGGTCATATTCCGCAGGCGTTCGTCCGCGTAGCCCTGAAGCGGGTCGGGCGCCGACGAGGCCCGCACTGCCGGAGTCGGCGTGGCCTCCCGAGGGTGCGCCGAGCCGCTGGCCGCGCACCCGCCGAGCGTCGTCGCGAGCACCAGGAGGGCGGCGGCCGTCATCCCTCGGGCGCGGCGCATCCCCCGATGGTAGCCCTCAGCCCTTGACGGCCCCTCCGAGTGCCGCCGTGCCCGCCGTGCCGTCGCCCTCCCGCGGCGGCGCGTCCTACGATGACGGGATGGCGTCCAAGCCGATCTCGCTGCTGCTCGCCAGCCACCCTGGACCCACCGCGGTGGTGACGGTGGTCGCCGTCGGCCTCGGCATCGGCCTCGGCTACCCGCCCGGCCGGCTCGCCGTCCTGGCCCTCGCGATCCTGCTCGGGCAGCTGTCGATCGGCTGGTCCAACGACTGGCTCGACGCCGCCCGGGACCGGGAGGTCGCGCGGGCGGACAAGCCCGCGGCGCGCGGCGACGTGCCGCTCGGCCTCGTGCGCGCGTCCGCGTTCGTCGCGCTCGCCCTCTCGCTGGCCGTCACCGCGTTCCTCGGCGCCGGGGCGCTGATCGCGCACGCGGTCGCGATCGCGGGCGGCTGGGCCTACAACCTCGGGCTCAAGTCGACCGCCGCGTCCTTCGTCCCGTTCGCCGTCAGCTTCGGGCTCCTCCCCGCGATCGCGACGCTCGGCCAGGAGCAGCCGGCGTGGCCGGCGCCGTGGGTCCTCGCGGCCGGTGCGCTGCTCGGCGTCGCGGCGCACGTCACCAACGTGCTGCCCGACCTCGCCGACGACGCCCGGACCGGCATCCGCGGCCTCCCGCACCGCCTCGGCGCGCGGGCCAGCGGGCTGCTCGCGTTCGGCTGCCTGGCCGTCGCGACCGTGCTGATCACGTTCGGGCCGGGACTCCCGGTGCGTCCGCTGCTCCTCGTCGGCCTCGCGATCGGGCTGGCGGCCGTCGTCGCGGGCGTCGTGCTGCTGCTGCGGCGCAGCCCGACCCGGCTGCTCATGCAGCTCATCATGACCTGCGCGGTCGTCGACGTGGCGATGCTGGCCCTGGCCGGCCAGTCGATCACTTCGGGATAGCGGGAGGCCTCTCGACCGCCGTCGCGATCGGCTCAGCGGCCGGCTCGTGGTTGCGGATGCCGATGGCCGACACCACGCCGCCGACGATGAGCAGGCCCGCCGTCGCGAGCATCGCCCGGTGCATCCCGTCCACGTCCAGCTTCTGGCCGATCACGATGCCGGCCATCGCGACCGTCAGGAGCCCGGCGATGCGGGCGACCGCGTTGTTGACCGCGGAGCCGATGCCCGCCTGGCCCGGGTGGATGGAGCCCAGGATCGCGCTCGTCAGCGGCGCGACCGTCATCGACAGCCCGACGCCGAACAGCAGCACCGCGGGCAGCAGCTCGAACCAGTAGTCCACGCTGGTGCCGACCATCAGCAGCCAAAGGAAGCCTGCCGAGGCCACGATCGGCCCGACCGCCATGAAGAACCGGGGGCCGTACTTCCCGGCCAGGCCGCCGAAGTAGCTGGACAGCAGCAGCATGCAGAGCGTCGAGGGGATGAACACGAAGCCCGCGACGAACGCCGAGAACCCGGCGACCTGCTGCAGGAACAGCGTCACCATGAGCGGACCGAACGACAGCGCGCCGTAGACGAACGCCGTGGCCAGGTTGCCCACCCAGAAGTTGTGCACCGAGAACAGGCCCAGGGGCAGCATCGGCTGCTTCACCCGCGTCTCGGCGAAGAAGAAGCCGATCAGCGACAGCACCCCGACCACGAACGGGATCCAGACCCGCGGGCTCTCCCACCCGTAGGTGCCCTGCTCGATGAGTGCGAACACCGTCCCGGCCAGACCGACCGACCCGAGCACGGCGCCGAGGATGTCGACGCGGCCGCCCATCCCCTTGTCGGTGTCGCCGAGCGTCCACATGAGCACGAGCGTCACCGCGATGGGCACCACGTTGATGACGAACACCCAGCGCCAGGACAGCGCGTCCACGAAGAACCCGCCGACCACCGGGCCCGCGATCATGGCGATGCCGGTCCACGCCGTCCAGCGCCCGATCGCCTTGGCCTGGGCCGGCCCCTCGAACCGGGAGATGATGATGGCCAGCGACGAGGGGACGAGCAACGCTCCCGCCACGCCCTGGAGGGCCCGCGAGAGCACCAGGAACACCCCGCTCGGCGCGAACGCGCACAGCAGCGACGTGATCCCGAACCCGATCAGCCCGACGTAGAGGATGCGCTTGCGCCCGAACACGTCGGAGAGCGAGCCGGCGATCAGGATCAGCGAGCCGAGCGTCACCAGGTAGGCGTCGACCACCCACTGCTGCAACGGCAGTCCGCCGCCGAGCTCCCGGTCGATCGCGGGCAGCGCCACGTTGATGACGGCGCCGTCGAGGAACGCCACGAAACTGGCCAGGATCGCGATCAGCAGGACGCGCAGCTGCAGGGACGTCATCTTCTCGGTGGCCATGTGCTCATTCAACGTCCCGGCGTGCTGATCGCGCAAGCACGCGCGCCGGGCGTACGGTTTGCGTCGTGTCAGAGTTGTCGCGCTCCGAGCGATCCTCCGGCCGGCGACGGCCGGACCCGACCACGGTCATGCGGGCCGGCTGGATCGGCGTGCTCGTGATCACGGCGGTCTTCCACGCCGTGCGCGGCGCGCCGGTGGACTCCGCGATCTACGTCGCCGGGGCGGCGGTGCTCACGCTCGACGCGCTCGGCTGGCTGCGCGTCCCGCTGCGGATGCCCGCCGCCCGCGACACCGTCTCCCGCCGCGTCCTCGCCGGGACGCTGATCGCGGTCGCGTCCCTGACGCTCGGCTTCACCCCGCTCTACAGCCCGGCGGACACGGCGATCGTCGTCGGGCTCGGCGTTCTGCTGCTGCCGGTGGCCTGGGCCGACCGGACCAGGGCGGAGGCGCGGCCGCCCGGGTCGGCCGTGCGCCGCGCGGCGATCCTGTGGTCGATCGTCCTCGTCGCCGGCTGCCTGTGGGAGATCGGCGTGTTCTTCCTCGGCCGGGACCTCTCGGGGAGCACGACCGCCTACCCGGCGCTCTCCGATCTGCTCGACCCTGTGCTGGCCTGGCCGCCGGCGCGGGTGCTGCTGGTCGCGTGCTGGCTGCTCGGCGGGTACGCACTGCTGCGGCGCGGGAGGCCGGCATGAACGGGAGGCCGGCATGAGGTGGGTCACCATCGGCGGCTTCGTGCTGTGCGGCCTTCTGATCGTGGCGCTCGTCGTCCAGTCCCGGCGCCGTCCCGACCGGATCGCGCCGCTCGGCAGCCTCCTCGACCGCGTGATGGCCGACCGCGCGGCGCGAGTCACCATCCTGCTGTTCTGGTGGTGGATCGGCTGGCACTTCCTGGTCACGCCGCCGACAGTGTGACTAGTTGTTGCCCTTCGTGCAGGTCTGCTGCGCGGCCGTCTGACCGGTGACGTTGGAGGGCAGCTCGACCGCGCCGGACGAGTTCGTCGGCGCGGGCGTCCCGGTGCCGGTCGGTGCGGCGGGCGCGGTCTGCGGGGCAGCGCTCTCCGTGGCGGTGGGCGTCGGCGTCGCCGTCGCGCTCGGGTCCTCCGCGGCGCGTCCGGTCGTGCCGGTGAGGGCCACCGGCTGGTCGTTGACCAGCGCGTTGTTCACCGCGGTGGAGGCCTCCTCGTCCGGGATGACGCGGTTGACGTTCTGCGGATCGGACACGGCCGGATACTGCAGGAAGACCATGTTCTGCAGCCCGGTGTCCTTCAACGCGAGCGCGATCTCCACCAGGGTCGTCGGGTTGGTGAGCGTCTCGGACGGCGTGACGTTCTGCACAGCGGCCTTGGCGAGCGCGTACAGCTGCACCGGGTTGCCGAGCACTCCCCCGCTCACGATCTTGCGCGCGAGCGCGGAGAGGAAGACCTGCTGGTTGGAGATGCGGCCGAGGTCGCTGCCGTCGCCGACGCCGTGCCGGCTGCGCAGGAACGAGAGCGCCTGGTCCCCCACGAGCGTGCTCTCCCCCGCCGGGAGGTCGAGCGGCGGGTTGGTGTAGTCGTCCTTCACCTTCGACGCCAGGCACACCGTCACGCCGCCGACCGCCGTCGACATCGCGCTCACGCCGTCGAAGTTGATGACGGCTGCGAACGGGATCGTCACGCCGGTGAGCTTCTCGACCGTCAGCACGACGCAGGCCAGCCCGCCGCGCGACAGCGACGTGTTGAACTGCGCATACGACGACCCGCTCACCGTGTCCTTGCCGTCCGGCGTCGGGCAGGTGGGGATGCGCACCATGAGGTCGCGCGGGAAGCTGACCACCATCATGCTCTTGTGGTCCTGCGCGATGTGCAGCAGCATCGTCACGTCGTTGTTGCCCGCGCCCGAGCTGGCGTCCTGCTCCGCGGCCGAGTTGTAGACGCCGCCGAGACCCGTGCGGCTGTCGGTGCCCGCCAGCAGCAGGTTGACGCCTCCCGGGATGGCGCCCACGTTCGGGATGTCCTGCGGTACAGCCGTGTGACCCGGCAGCGTGACGAGGGTGACGCCGTGCTTGACCGAGCGAGCGACGTCCCACACCGCGTATGCGGCGACCGAGAAGCTGCTGACCACGGCCACCGCGACGACGCCCGCGAGCAGCTTCGACAGCGAGGCGATCAGCCTCCGCCGGGGCAGCCTCCCGTGCCGCACCGGCGCGGGCCGCGCGCACGCTGCTGACGGCGAGGCAGGTCGGTCATGCGGATCCCCCGGTGCGGTTCGACGAACGGAACTGGGTGAATCCTAAGCGATGGGCGCTTTCCTGCGCTGCGGGGGCACGCGGGTACAGCGGAGGCGCGGGGCACGGCGCGGCTGTCGGCGGCGCCGGAGGCCGCGGACGCCCTGCGCCGGGTGCCCGTCGCCGGGAGGGTCGCCGGCGTCCACAGCGCGCGCATCCGCGGAACCACCGACGGCATCCGCGTCACGGTCGAGTCCCCACCCGTGAGGTGAGAGCCCGCGGCCCCTCCCCGCCGGCGAATCTCACCCGTACGTGAGCCGCGACCGCCCCCGCGACACGCCCGGGCGCGGCAAGGGTGAAAGCCCAGACGATTCCCGCGCCTCCCACTGCGATCGCCGCCGGTCCACTCCGCGGAGAATCCCGGATTTCTGCGCCGGAGCATCGGATTCACGCGGTGCTACCGTCACGTCCCTGATGACGGCGAGGCCGTCCGAGACACCAAGGGAGAGCAATGACGCAGCAAGCCGCCGCGCCCGAGAAGCGCGGAATGTCCAGGAGAACCAAGGCGGTGATCGGCCTGGGCGCCGTCGTCGCCGTCGCGGCCGGGATCACCGCCGCCGCCTTCACCGACTTCGCGAACCTGAACCTCGGGGCGAACGGGATCGGCGCCGATCAGTACAACATCCAGGTGGTCGACACCGACCCCGTCACCGGTGCGCAGATCCCCGGCTCGTGGCAGGAGGCGAACACCCCGGCCGGCGCGCCGATCGAGCTCGTCGGAGCGAACACGCTCTTCCCCGGGAGCACCCCGATCTCGGTCGACATCCCCGTCAGGAACGCGTCCGCGACGCTGAACTCGACGTTGTCGCTCGGGCTCATGCAGCTCCCGGACGCACCCCCGGACGTCACCGATCCGAACTACCTGGCCAGCCTGCGGTTCACGATCACACAGCCGGCGACCTCCCTGGGGGCGACGCCGATCAGCGTGACCGACCAGACGTACGCCCAGCTCAGCACCCTCGCGCTCAACGGCCTCGCCGCCGGCGAGCAATCGGACGTCACCATCGAGGTGCGGCTGCTCACCCAGGCGGAGTCGGGGTCCACCTACACCGACAACGACCTGAACGGCTCCAAGGCCTACATCCAGGCTCAGTTCAACGGCACCTCGACTCCCTGACCTGATGCCCTCATCCACCACGCCGGCGCGACGGTGGCGTCGTCCTGCACTGTCGCTGGCGGGAGTCTGCGTCGCCTCCGCGATCGCCGTCACCGCCGCCAGCACAGTGAACTGGGCCGACGTCACCGTCGCGCTGGACGGAACCGGCAACACCTTCGACCTGCAGACGGCGGGCAGCGACCTGCCCGGCTGGGCGCCGACCGCCGCCGAATGGCAGCAGGGCCGCCCCGACCCGGTCGTGGTCGCACTGCCGGCTACGGTGCTCGAACCCGGTTCCTCGGTCCAGGCCCGCGTGGCGGTCCGCAACAACAGCCCGCGACTCGCCGGAGCGATCAGCGTCCATCTCGTCGACCCGGCCTCCCCCAACCCCCTGTTCCCCGAACTGCGCTTCACCATCTCGGAAGGAGGCCACGTGTACGCGGCCGCAGTACCGGCGACCGGCGCGGCGGACATCCCGCTCACCGGGGCCACCGCGCCCGGCGCCGACCGCGTGCTGGACGTCGAGGTCACCCTGCCGGCCGACGCGCCGGCGTCGGTGAACGGGACGACGACTCCCATCCAGCTCATGTTCACGGGGGCGAGCCTGTGAGCGGGCGGCGGGTCCGCTCCACGGCCACCCGATCCCGGCGGGGTGCGCTGGCCGCGACCGGGCTCCTGGGCCTCAGCGTCGTCCTCGGGGCCTCCGCGATCGGCACGACCTCCGCCGCGTTCACCGATCAGTCGGCGCCGGGGCTCGGCACGAACGGCGCCGTCGGCGGCGGCTACAACATCGCATTCCTCGATCCGGGAGGGGCCGTCCAGGAGGGCAACCCCACCCCGTTCGCGCTCGACACCTCGGGAAGCGGCGCCATCACGCTCGCCTCGGCCGCGACCGTGGACATGCGGGTCGTCACGACCACCCCGGCCACCGGCCCCGTCCGCATCACGCTCTACAACGCGTACCCCGGCAGCAGGCCGAGCGACCCGGGCGGGACCGGCCCGGGCGCCGACCCGTACGACTACGCTCTCTACACGATCTCGGTCGATGGGACGGCCGTCGCGAGCGCGTCCACCGCCGCCGCGATCACCGCGTCCCCGCCCGTCGTCACCGGCTGGACCCAGTCCGTGCCCAAGACCATCGAGGTGCAGGTGTCCCTGCCGCACGCGATCGGGAACCCCTACGTCTTCAACCGGGCCCTCGTACTCGGCGTCCGGTTCGACGGGAGCACCTCGTGAGGCGCGCACTCATCGTCGCCGCCGCTGCGCTGCTCAGCCTGGGCGGCGCCCTGCCGGCCGTTGCCGCCGTCCCGGCCTCCTCGCAGCCGGTGACCGTGCAGATGCCGGCCCCAGGCCACCGGAGCGAGTGGTCGGCCACAGTGCAGAACCCCGAGTCCTCTCCGTCGGCGGTCTCCCTCGCGGTGCTGGACGTCGCAGGCGACGCCTCCCGGATCGACGACGCGCTCCAGGTCAGCGTCCAGGTCGACGGCGTCACCGTGATCCCGCAGACCCCGCTGCGCCGACTGCTCTCCGGCGAGGGCGTTCCCCTCGGAACGGTCGCCGGCGGAGGCGTCAAGACCGTCTCTGGCGACGTCGTCCTCGCCTCGACCGCGGGGAACGAGTACCAGGGGCTGAGCGCGGAGTTCACGCTCCGGCTCAGCTCGCTGGAGGCCACTCCGACCCCGCCACTCGCCGACACCGGGCTCACGGTCATCGGCGTCGGCGTCCCGCTCGCCCTCGTCGTCGCGGGCGTCCTGCTCCGACTCCGCCGTCGAAAGGCCGGTGAACAGGTATGAAACGCCCAACGCTCGATCGAGCGGCGCGCAGACGCCCGGTGCTGAGACGCACTGGCCCTCGCCTCGCCGGCGTCGTCGGCCTTCTCGCCGTGGCGTTCGCCGCTCTCCTCGTCGTGCCGTCCACGTCCGCCGCCTACCGGGACACCGCCCAGGCGGAGACCTCGGCGGTCCAGTCGCCGCTCACCACCCAGAGCACGCGGATGGTCCCGACCAACACGTACCTCGCCAACACCGCGACCGCGCTCCAGAACGACGGCACGCTCTGGGTGTGGGGCTTCCGCGGCAACGGCCTCTCCGGCAGCGGGACGCTGACCGTCCCCTCGACGGCGCCGCCGACACCCGTCGTCCTCCCGAACGACGGCTACACCGGCCGGGGTCACCGCTACATCGTGCGGGTCGCGGGCACGAGCCTCGACGACTACTACCCGACGGACATCAACTACACCGGGCTGGCCGCGCTGTCCGACGACGGCGTGGTCTACACCTGGGGCGGCAGCAACTCGAACAATGTGATGGGACGCCCGAGCTCGCCGATCCCCTACACGCAGCCCGGTCCGGTCTCCATCCCCGGCACGGTCGTGGACCTGCGCTCGTCCTCCGGCGTCTTCATGGCACTCACCAGCACGGGCGATCTCTACACCTGGGGATACCCGCAGGCTCGCGGGATCACCGGCCAGGGCACGGCGACCGCGTCCTCGCCGACGCCGTCCCTGATCATGTCCGGCGTGCACAGCATCGGCGCCGGGATGTGGAACGGCTGGGCGGTCCGCGGCAACTTCAACCCCAACGACTCGACCACAGGGGTGTTCTGGTGGGGCTGGGCGAACTCGGGCGCGTCGTTCGCCTCCGACCCGTCGGGAGACAACCTGGGCGTGAACCGGAACGCCCCGTTCCGCTCGACCATCCTGTCGGCGTTCGCGCAGTCCGGGTGCGACACCGTCGGCGTCGTCATGGGCTCCGCCGCCGACACCTGCACGATCACCTCCCTCACCGGCCACTACTACGGCAACCAGCTCGTCTTCGACGGCGGTCACCTCGTGACGTGGGGCGACGCGACCAACTACGGCACCGGTCGGCCGTACGTCTCGGGCGCCGTCAGCGCTCAGCCTTTGGCGCTGACGCTGCCGAACGACGACCCCGTCAAAGCGGTCGCCCCGAGCCAGGACTACGTCCAGGTGCTCGGCGAGTCCGGCCAGGTCTACATCTACGGCCGCTACTCGTTCGGGCGGGGGCCGGACCCGACCCTCGGAACGCCCTCCACGACGAACCTCGTCACTCCCGCGCAGCTCCTCCCGCTCGGCAGCACGGTCACCGCGGTCGGCGCCTTCGGCTACTCCGGCACGGCGCTGAACGCCGACGGCTCCTACGTCAACTGGGGCGGCGGGACCGCGGGCGGCAACAACAACACGTACTCGTCCATCATCAACAGCTGGGCGGCGAACACCACGCCGACGACCGCCGTTCAGGGGCTGACGACCATGATTCCGCCGGGGGCGTGATGAAGCACCGGAAGACACCGAAGAGACGGATCGCCCTGGCCACCGTCGCCGCCGGCACGCTGGTCGTGACCGCCGCGCTGGTCACGGCCGGACAGACCATGAGCGCGTTCACCGACTCCGCCCAGCTGACCGTCGGCCCGGACGGCATCGGCTCGGCGCCGTTCGACATCGTCTCCATCCTGCCGGGCGAGCAGGTCGCCCAGGCGCAGCCGGGTCAGGGTGTGACGGTGCCGATCGCCGGCGACGACAGCTTCGTCCCCGGCCGGACGGTCACGGTGAACCTGGGAGTGGCGAACAACAGCGCCGACCTCGCCGCGGCCGTGACGGTGGCCGTCAAGCCGTCGGACCCGGCCGGCTACGGCCAGGCGGGCAGCAGTCCCAACATCACCGGGTTCCTGCTCGTCACCGTGGTGGACACCACGACCGGCCAGCTCCTCGTCGGCGGAAGCGCGACCGACCCCACCCAGGGCGTCCCGGTCGCGAACGCGTCGGGCGTGATCGGCCGGCTCGCGTCGCGCGGGGCCCCCGCGCTCAGCGACGGGAGCACGTGGGCGCCCGGGAACGCCGGCAGCCGGCACGACCTCGCCATCAGCCTCTACTACGTGGACTCTCCGGCCACCGTCGCCTACAACTTCGGTCAGACCGCTTTGGAGGTGGAGTTCGATGGCGCGTCCACGTCGTGATCGTCCCCGTCGTTCGCTGTGGCAGTGGCTCGGCTCGGCACTGCTCACGTTCTCGGCCGTCCTGGGCGTGATCGCGATCGTCACCGTCGCCGTCTGCGCGGTGCTCGGCCTGCGCCCGGTCGTCGTGATCTCCGGCTCGATGGAGCCGACGCTGCCGGTCGGATCGCTGATCTTCTACCGCACGGTCCCCGCGACGGAGGTCGCGAAGGGCGACATCGTGACGGTCCCGCGGCAGGACGGCGCCACGGGCCTCATCACGCACCGGGTGAAGGAGGCCACCACGAAGGGCGGCGTGACCACGCTGCGCCTGAAGGGCGACGCCAACGCGACAGAGGACCCGCTGCCGTACGTGGTCTCATCGGTGGGCGGCTTCGTCGGCGTCATCCCGGTGGCCGGCACGATCGCGCTCGCCGCCCGGACTCCGCTGGGCATCGCGGCGGTGGCGACGTACGTGGCGGCGCTGGTCGCGGTGATCGTGTTCGGGCGGCGGGAGAAGCCGGCGTCCCGGCACAAGGGCGCCCGCCGGTCGCCGCCGGTCGCGGCGGAGTGAGCCGCCGCGACCTCACCGGCCTGCGTTGTAGTGCGCCGTGACCTGAGCCTGCGTGAACACCGTGGAGTACGCGGCCGCGAACCGCATCGACCCGTGGAAGAACGACGAGGGCGTGGGGGTCGCCCAGCCGGTCAGGGAGTCGTAGCCGAACCGCCAGTATCCGAAATACGGCCAGGAGGTCGTGACGGTCGGGTCGGAGGCCACCAGGATGCCGTTGAGGTAGAGCCGCATCCCCGTCGCCGGTGAGAACGTCGCGACGGCGTGGTACCAGGTGCTCATGCTGAGCGCCGCCGGGGACGCGATGGTGTGTTTGACGCTGCTGGAGTCGAGCGCGCCGAACACCAGGTTCCCCGTGCTGTTGATGAACAGCTGCCGGTCGGTCGTCAGCGGCGCGGAGGTGGTGTTGCTGTCGCCCCAGCCGATGAGCTTGCCGCCGGTCGCCAGCGTGTTGAACCAGACCTCCAGCGTGTACTGGGTCGGGGCGGTGCGCGACGTCGCGGTCGTGATGTAGCTCACGGTCGCGCGAGGCTGCCAGGCCGTACCCGGATCGCGCGGGCAGGCGTCCGACGCGGTGAGGGCGCCGGTCGTGGTCATCGGCCCGCGGTACGTGCCGGTGTTCGCGGTGCCGGAGATGTCGGTCGCGGTGGTGGACCCTGCCGCTTCGGTGAGCGGGAGCGCGACCAGCGGGCCGAGGGCGGGGTCGCTGATCGCCGCGCGGCAGGTGAAGTAGGCGGCGGTGCCGGCGGTGTTCGTGGTGTTCGTCACCTGCGCGAGGAAGCCGCCCGACGTGGACGGCACGAGCCCGAACGTGATGACGAGCGCGACGATCGCTGCCAGCCCCACGACCACCGGCCAGCGGAACGACAGGCGGCGGACGATGCGAGTGGTGAGCGTCATGCGGTCGCCTTCTCGCCGGGCAGCCCGACGATCAGGCACCAGAGGAGCGGTGCCGCGCAGACGATCCCGACGATGATCCAGCCGAGGAGGCTGAAGGTGGGCGTCGCGGCGAGGTGGTAGTAGCCGTCGTCGGCGAGGCGGGGCACGTGGACGGACCCGACCTGCCCGCTGACCAGCTCGACTCCGGTGCCGCCGATGGCCTGCATGTGGATGGGCAGCAGGCCGGTGGACACGAGGGTCGCGTTCGCACCGTGGTGGGTGGACCGGGTGGCGAGGACCATCACGCCGACGAATGGACGGACGATCGCGGCTGTGACCGCGAACACCAGGCTCGCACCGATGACGCGCAGCGGCGCCCGCCATCGTGCGGTGGCGAACCAGCCGGTGAGCGCCCACACGAGCAGGCCGCCGACGAAGAGGAACGGCAGGCAGCGGATGAGCCAGCCCCACCCGGGGAGGATCGCGGCCGCCCTGCCGACGAGGTCATGCCCGCTGAGCTGCCACGGGTCGGTGGCACCGTTGATGTCGCCGCGGGTGACGAGCGTCCCGGCGGGGTGACCTCCCTCACCCGGTGCGTGTAGGTCTCGTCCGGGGAGGTCGGCGGGTGGAAGGTGATGACGTCACCGACGTGGACGGCGGATACCGAGACGGGACTCGTGACGACGAGCGTGCCGACGGGGGCGGTCCGGCCCATCGACGGGGACTCGACGATGAACCAGCGCCACCCCGTGCTCCAGAACGCGGCGAGGATCGCGATCACGACGCCGGCCAGGCCGGCAGTGATGATCGCGGCGACGCGCGCAGGGGTGCGGGTGGGTGCGTTCATGATGGTGGCGGCGGTGCAGCGCGACGGGGGTGGCACGCTGCACCGCCTGGCCCTTCGGGTCGGGAGGGGGAACGGGACTCAGCTGGCGAAGGCCCAGGTGAGCGGCAGCGACGCCTGCAGGCCCTGGTAGGTGTTGTCCGCCGTCGACGCGAGCGTCACGGCGAACGTGAACGGCACCGTGCTGCCCGGCGCCACCGGCGCGGCCAGGGCGAACGGCGCGTGGCCGGCGAGGGCCGCCGCCGTCCCGGAATAGACCGTGGTCGCCCCGGAGGTGATGACCACGTTCAGCTTCGCGCAGAGGTCGGTCGCGGTGCCGTTCGCGGCGCCGTTGGCCGACTGGGTGCACGTCGCGCCCGGGGTCAGCGTGAACGTGTTCGCCGGCGCCGTGCCGGTGTTCGTGATCGTGATGTTGGTCGAGACTGCGGTGCCCGGCACCATGGCCAGGTTGCCGCCGAACTTGTTGATGGTCGAGCACGTCGCGGCGTTGGTGGACACCGAGCCGCCGTTCGTGCTCAGGCAGATGATGGTGCCGGTCGAGTCCTTCTCCTGCATGACGAGCGCGCCGGTGCCGGCCGTGTTCGTCGTGTTGGTGATGCTCGCCACGAATCCGGACAGGGTCCCGGTGAGGCTGAGCGCGAGCAGCACGGTTCCCACCGCTCCGGCGATGAGCGCCAGCGGCGTCAGTCTGCGACGCTTCCTGCTGCTCGATTCGGTGATGGTCATGGTCGTTCCTTTACGGGTGTCGGCGAGTGCGGGGTGGAGCTTCACCCAAGAGATCGCCTGACAGCGCGAGAATGACGCCTGACAACGAAAAAAATCGTCTTCCGCGTGATCACGCGGAAGACGACCTTCCAGAAGTGGATCTGAGGGGACTCGAACCCCTGACCCCCTGCATGCCATGCAGGTGCGCTACCAGCTGCGCCACAGACCCGTATTCAATTTCTTCGCGTTGGCCGGGCTCCCCCGGGCAGCTCATCAAGCGTACTACACGCGGGCGGCGCAACGTAAATCGGTCGTGCAGCCCGGGCGTGTGCGGGTGGGAGGCTACTCCGCGCTGTGGACGGGCAGTTCCAGCGGGAGGACCGGGCAGTCCTTCCACAGACGTTCGAGGGCGTAGTACATGCGGTCCTCCTCGTGGAAGACGTGCACCACCAGGTCGCCGAAGTCGAGGAGGATCCAGCGGCCCTCCGACTTGCCCTCGCGGCGCAGGGTGCGGACGCCCGCGTCATTGAGGCGGTCCTCCACCTCGGAGGCGATCGCGATCACGTTGCGCTCGACCGAGCCCGACACCAGGAGGAAGGCGTCCGTCAGCGGCAGCGGGCCGGAGACGTCGAGCGCCACCAGGTCGATGCCGCCCTTCGAGTCGGCGGCCGCGGCCGCGAGCTGGAGGATGTCCCGGGCGTGCGGGGATGCGGTCACAGAGAGTCCTTAGGGAGAGTGCGGGTCGAGAAGAGGCGTTCGCGGGTCATCAGAAGACGTGGAGAACGTACGCCGCGATCAGCAGGCCGATCACGCCGACGGCGAGGACACCCGCGGTCACCATGAGCACGACGGGGAGGGCGTTGCCGCGCTTCTTCGGCGGGGCGATCACGCCGCGCGTCGACGTGTGCGTGCTGATCGCGCGCGACGCGCGCACCGGCGCGACCTCGGAGGTGTTGAACTCGTTCTCCTCGCTGTCCAGCAGCCGGTCGATGTCCGAGGAGTCGATGCGGTCGTGGGCGCCGGTCGCCCCCAGCGTGCGCGGGAGGTCGATCGAGCCGGTGACGAGGATCTCGCCCGTGCTGGTGAGCGGGCCTGTCGCGTCCGCCTGGGGCAGCGACGGGAGGATGAGCGCGTTGGTCGTGGTGGCCGCCGTGGAGTGGCCGACGTTGCGGGAGGTGATCGGCTCGGAGCCGTCCTCCAGCTCGGCCGCCGTCGACCAGTGGCCGGTCGGCGGAGTGAACGGACGGCGCTCCTGGGCGGAGACGTCCTCCTCCGTCTCTGCGGGCACGGCAGCGGCCGGCGCGGGAGCGGCGGCGGCCTGCGACCCGAAGCCGGTGAAGACGGACGCCGGCGAGGGCGTCACCGCGGTGTCGGCCTGCGGCGCCGCGGACACGGGAGCCGCCTCGTCGGTGAAGGTCACGGGGATGATCGGCTCGGCGATGGCCGGCGAGTGGCTCGCCTGGTTCGCCGCCTGCGCCTGCAGCATCGCCCGCAGCTCGCGGCGGGTGAGCGTGCGCTCGCCGGTCGGGTCGGACTCGTCGTCCGACGCCGTGGACGGAGCCGTGGTGATCTGCTGCGAGGTCGCGCGGACCGGAGCGGAGGCGGACGACGGCAGCACGGACATCGGCTGCGTGACCGGCTCGGGCTTGGACGTGTCCGGCGCCTGCCGGAACAGGTCGAACGACGAGGCGTCGGCGCCGGGGTCGGCGGCCGTCCGCTGCGGAGCACTGAAGAGGAGGTTGTCGAAGCTTCCGCCCGACGAGACGCCGGGCTCGGCGAACGCGGAGGCGGGGATGGCGGGAGCCTGCTCCTCATCGGAGGGCTGGGCCTCGGCGCCGGGCGTCGCCGACGTCTCGGGGATCTCCCCTGCCGGGGTCGCCTCGGAGGTGCCCGCGCGGCGCGCCGCTTGACGAGCCGCCGTACGCTCGCTCTCTCTGGCCTGTCGCCGTGTCTGCGGCGGCTGGCTCGCTTCCGCTGGCTGTTCAGGCCATGACGTCATTCCACGCTCCGATACAAGTGATGTTTGGAGATGTACTGGACCACCCCGTCGGGGACGAGGTACCAGACGGGGAATCCCCTGCTCACCCGGCTCCGGCAGTCGGTGGACGAGATCGCCAGGGCCGGAACTTCCAACAAGCTTACGTCCTGTTTCGGCAATCCAGAAATATTGAGGTCGTGTCCCGGGCGACTCACAGCAACGAAGTGCGCGAGCTTCCAGAGCTCGTCGATATCGCGCCAGCTCAGGATCTGCGCGATCGCGTCGGCGCCGGTGATGAAGAAGAGCTCCGCATCCGGTCGCTCCGCGCGCAGATCGCGGAGGGTGTCGATCGTGTAGGTGGGTCCGACGCGGTCGACGTCGACCCGGCTGACCGTGAACCGGGGGTTCGAGGCCGTGGCGATCACCGTCATCAGATAGCGGTGCTCGGCGGTCGTGACCTCACCCTTCTGCCAGGGCTGGCCGGTGGGCACGAAGACCACCTCGTCGAGGTCGAACGACTGCGCGACCTCGCTCGCGGCGACCAGGTGGCCGTGATGGATCGGATCGAACGTGCCGCCCATCACGCCGATGCGTGGACGGCTCTTCTCGGTCAGCTCCATGTGTGGGGGTCGGTGAGGCCTCAGTGCCCCTGCGTCGGGTGACCGGTGCCGTGGTGGGTGGCGCCCGGGGCGGCGGCGTGCGACGCGGCGTCGGGCGCAGAGCGGTGGGCGTGGCGGTTGGACACGTCGCGGAAGCTGAACATGACACCGAGCAGGCACAGGAAGGTGACGATCGCGATCGTGCCGTAGGCCCAGGCGGGCATGGGCAGCTCGACGTGGGTCTCCGCTGCGGCCGCGGCGATGATGGTCGTCAACTGGGACATCGGTGGTGTTCCTTTCGGGCGCTGTGGTGAAGGCGCGGTGGCGCGAGGCCGTTCCTCAGTCTAGCGGTCGTTCAGCCGCGGATCTGGCCGGACCCGCGCACGATCCACTTGGTGCTCGTCAGCTCCGGCAGCCCCATCGGGCCGCGCGCGTGCAGCTTCTGCGTGGAGATGCCGACCTCCGCGCCGAAGCCGAACTCGCCGCCGTCGGTGAACCGGGTGGAGGCATTGACCATGACGACCGCCGAGTCGACCTCCGCGAGGAAGCGGTCGGCGTTGGCGAGGTCGTTGGTGACGATCGCCTCGGTGTGCTGGGTGGAGTAGCGGCGGATGTGCGCGATCGCGGCGTCGAGGTCGTCCACGACCCGCACCGAGATGTCCAGGCTCATGTGCTCCGTCGCGTAGTCCTCGTCCGTGACCGGGACGCCGCCCGGGGCGTACGGCAGCGCGGTCTCGTCGGCGTGGATGGTGACGCCGGCCTCCGCGAGCGCGCCGAGCACGGGACGCAGCAGGCGCTCCGCGGCGTTCCGGTGCACCAGCAGGGTCTCCACGGCGTTGCACACGCTGGGACGCTGGACCTTGGCGTTGCGGACGATGTCCACCGCCCAGTCCTCACGCGCGCTCTCGTCCAGCACGATGTGGACGACGCCGGCGCCGGTCTCGATCACGGGGACGCTGGACTGCGTGACGACGGCCTGGATGAGGTCGGCGCTCCCCCGCGGGATCAGCACGTCGACCAGGCCGCGGGCACGCATCAGCTCGGCGGCGCCGTCGCGGCCGAACTCGTCGATGGTCTGCGCGGCGTCGGCCGGGAGGCCGGCGCTCTGGAGGGCGTCGCGGACGACCTCCACGAGCACGGCATTGGTGTTGAGGGCCGCGGTGCCGCCGCGCAGGACGACGGCGTTGCCGCTCTTGATCGCGAGCGACGCGATGTCGATGGTGACGTTCGGCCGGGCCTCGTAGATCGCGCCGACCACGCCGAACGGGACGCGGGTCTGGGCGATCTTCACGCCGTTGGGGAGGTCGCTGCCGCGCACCACCTGCCCGACCGGGTCGGTGAGCCCGACGACCTCCAGCACCGCGTCGGCGAGGCTCTGCAGCCGGGCCGGGGTCAGAGTGAGCCGGTCGAGCAGGCCGGCGGACAGCCCGTTCTCACGCCCGTTGGCGAGGTCGAGCTCGTTGGCGGCGAGGATGCCTTCCTCGGCCGAGACGACGCCTTCGGCGATCGCACGCAGCGCCGCGTTCTTCTGCTCGGTGGTCGCCGTCGCCAGCGGCAGCGACGCGGCCTTGGCCGCAGCCAGGCGATCGGCGAGCGAGGTGGGGGCGGCGACGGTCGAGGACATGGCTCAAGTCTAGGCCGTGGCGGCCTCAGCGGCCTCGGCGTCGTGCGCCGGGGCGGGGGTCGCCACGGCGTCCGAGCTGGGCGCCGGAGCGAACCAGGTGCCGACGGTCTCGCCGCGCAGCGCCTCGGCCACGAGGGTCGTCGCGGTGAGGATGACGGCCGTCCCGCGCTCGGCGGCCTGACGCGCGGCCGACACCTTGGTCAGCGCTCCCCCGGTGCCGACCCCGGACAGCCCGGTGGAGCCGATCTCGACGCCCGCGAGCTCGTCCTGCCAGCCGACGTGCCCGATGCGCTCCGCGCCGGGCTCCTGCGGAGGCTTGGTGTAGAGCGCGTCCACGTCGGAGAGCAGGACGAGGAGGTCCGCCTCCACCAGCAGCGCCACCAGCGCGGCGAGCCGGTCGTTGTCGCCGAACCGGATCTCGTGGGTGGCCACGGTGTCGTTCTCGTTGACGATGGGCAGGATGCGCAGGTCGAGGAGCCGCTCCATCGCGCGCTTGGCGTTGCTGCGGTGGGTCGGGTTCTCCATGTCGCCCGCGGTCAGCAGCACCTGGCCCGCGACGATCTCGTAGCGGTCCAGGCTGTCCTGGTACCGGTAGATCAGCACGTTCTGGCCGACGGCGGCGGCCGCCTGCTGGGTGGCCAGGTCGGTGGGGCGGCCGTCCAGCGAGAGGTACGGGATGCCGGTGGCGATCGCTCCGGAGGACACCAGGATGACCTGCGAGCCGCGGCCGTGGGCCTCGGCGAGGGCGTCGACCAGCGGGCCGATCTGCCCTGCGTTGTCGCCGCTGATCGACGACGAGCCGACCTTGACGACGATCCGTCGTGCGGTCGGGACCTGGGCGCGCTGGTCGATCGTCATTACCTGGTCGTCCCGCCTTCCGCCTCACCCCGGGATCCGGAGTCCTGGCCGTCGTAGTCGTCGTAGTCGTCGTCCTGCCAGAGGCCGGCCTCCTTCTCGCGGAGGAGCTCGGCACGGGCCTCGGCCTTGCCGTCCATCCGGTCGAAGTAGTCCTCGCGGCGCTGGTTGCGGGTGGGGCGCGCGCTCGCGTCGATGCGCGCGTCCGTGCCGCGCGGCGAGGCGATCAGCTCGGCCGTGGAGGTCAGCGTCGGCTCCCAGTCGAAGACCACGCCGTTGTTCCGGCCGATCACGACCGTGGAGCCGGCGACGGCGCCCGCGGTGAAGAGGCGGTCCTCGACACCCAGCTTGGCGAGGCGGTCGGCCAGGTAGCCCACGGCCTCGTCGTTGGCGAAGTCGGTCTGGGCGACCCAGCGCTCCGGCTTCGCGCCGAGGATGCGGTAGACGGGGCCGTCCGAGCCGCCCTCGACCTTGACGGTGAAGCCGGAGTCGTCCACGGCCTTCGGACGGATGACGATGCGGGGCCGGATCTCCGCCTCCGCCGCCTCGGCGGCGCGGGCCTCCTCGACCAGCTCGCCCAGCGCGAACGACAGCGCGCGCAGGCCCTCGTGGCTGACCGTCGAGATCTCGAACACGCGGTAGCCGCGGGCCTCCAGGTCGGGGCGGACGAAGTCGGCCAGCTCGCGACCCTCGGGCACGTCGATCTTGTTGAGCGCGATGAGCTGCGGGCGCTCCAGCAGCGGCACCTGACCCTCGGGAACCGGATAGGCGGCGAGCTCGCCGAGGATGACCTCCAGGTCGCTCAGCGGGTCGCGGCCGGGCTCCAGCGTGGCGCAGTCGAGCACGTGCAGGAGGGCGGAGCAGCGCTCGACGTGGCGCAGGAACTCCAGCCCGAGGCCGCGGCCCTCGCTCGCACCCTCGATGAGGCCGGGGACGTCAGCGACCGTGTAGCGCACGTCGCCGGCCTGCACGACGCCGAGGTTCGGGTGCAGCGTGGTGAACGGGTAGTCCGCGATCTTCGGCTTGGCCGCCGACAGCGCGGCGATCAGGCTCGACTTGCCCGCGGACGGGTAGCCGACGAGCGCGACGTCGGCGACGGTCTTCAGCTCCAGGAGGACGTCGCCCTCCCAGCCGGGCGTGCCGAGCAGCGCGAACCCGGGCGCCTTGCGCTTCGTGGTGGCGAGCGCGGCGTTGCCGAGGCCGCCGAGACCGCCGGCGGCCGCGACGAAGCGCATGCCGGGCTCGGTCAGGTCGGCGAGCTCCTCGCCGTCGGGTGACTTGACCACGGTGCCGACCGGCACGGGCAGCTCCAGCTCGCCGCCGGTGTGGCCGCTGCGGTGGTCGCCCATCCCGAAGCCGCCGTTGTCGCTGGAGCGGTGGGGTGCGCGGTGGTAGCCGAGCAGCGTGGTGACCTGCGGGTCGGCCACGAGCACGATGTCGCCGCCGTTGCCGCCGTTGCCGCCGTCGGGGCCGGCGAGCGGCTTGAACTTCTCGCGGCGGACCGAGACGCACCCGTTTCCGCCGTTGCCCGCGCGCAGATGCAATGTCACGCGGTCCACGAACGTGGCCATGGGTGCTCCTCTAGATCGGTGAAACGACGGATGGGCGGGCCGAAGCCCGCCCATCCGTGAAGTGCTGTCGTGGGGTGAGGCTCAGGCCTCGACGGCCACGATGTTGACGACCTTGCGGCCGCCCTTGGTGCCGAACTCGACCGCGCCGGCCGACAGGGCGAACAGCGTGTCGTCGCCACCGCGGCCGACGTTGGCGCCCGGGTGGAAGTGCGTGCCGCGCTGGCGGACCAGGATCTCGCCGGCGTTGACGGTCTGACCGCCGAAGCGCTTCACGCCGAGGCGCTGCGCGTTGGAGTCACGACCGTTGCGAGTGGAGCTCGCGCCCTTTTTGTGTGCCATGTCTTCTTCTCCTCGAGAGGTTCTCTGTCGGCTACTTGATGCCGGTGATCTTGACGCGCGTGAGCTCCTGACGGTGGCCCTGGCGCTTCTTGTAGCCGGTCTTGTTCTTGAACTTCTGGATGTGGATCTTCGGGCCGCGCAGGTCACCCAGGACCTCGGCGGTCACCGTCACCTTGGCGAGGGACTTCGCGTCGGAGGTGATCTTGTCACCGTCGACGAGCAGGACGGCGGCCAGCTCGACGTTGCCGTCCTTGTCGGCCTTGATGCGGTCCATCGTCACGATGGTGCCGACCTCGACCTTCTCCTGCCGGCCACCGGCGCGCACAACTGCGTAAACCACTTTCACGTACCTTTTCGTCGGGGATCAGCTCCCCCGGCGAAGCCGTGGACCTGTCCTGCTCTTGTTTGTTCAGGGAGTTACTGGCGAGCTTCTCGCCCACCGATGGCGGCGGGTGGCTCTCAGAAAACCGTGGAGGTGCACCAGGCTACCGGCACACACCAACGGTCAACTTTACCCGACGCCGCACGACCCGTCAATTCAGCGAGGGGGCGTCGAGACCGACCGGAACCCGGTACGGGACCGGTTCCTACAATCATTGTATGACGGTCCTGATCGATCCCCGGCATGGCCCGCCCACGGCATGTTGTGGTCGCACCTGGTCAGCGACTCCTCGCTGGACGAGCTGCACGCGTTCGCCGCGGCGGCGGACGTCCCGGCGCGCGCGTTCGACCTCGACCACTACGACGTGCCGGACCGCCGCTACGACGAGCTCGTGGCGGCGGGAGCGGTCGCGGTCGGCGGCAAGGAGCTGGTCGCCCGGCTCATCGCCAGCGGCCTGCGTGTGCGGGCGCGCGACCGCGTGCGCCGTCACTGACAGGGTCGGCGACGGCGCACGGGAGGCGGATCAGTCCTCGCGCCGCTCTCCGGCGATCTGGCCGCCGCTGATGACGGCCGTGCTCGCCCGGCGGCTGCCGCGGCTGCGACCCTGGCCCGGCGCCTTCGGCTGCGGGAGGGAGTCCAGCACGGAGTCGAGCAGCAGCTCGGTCTCCACCGCGGTCGCGACCGGGGCGTGCGCCACCGGGGCGGTCGGCTCGGGGAGTTCGATCACCGGGAAGTCCAGGTGCGGGTGCTCGTCGGCGACCGGAGCGGACTCCGGTGCCGCGGCGGGCTCGGCAGGGGCCTCCGGGGTCTCAGCCGGACGCTGCTCGTCGCGGGGGCCCTTGGCCTTGCGCCGGCGTTTCTTGGGCGAGGCGTCGGCGGCGGGCGCCTCGGGAGCGGGCGCGGCCTCGGCCGGTGCGGCCTCCCCCTCGTGGTGCGGGTGGATGGTCGACGCCGCGATCTGCGCGAGCGCGTTCTTGGCGTCGTCGGTGATCGCGTGGGTGCCGGTGGTGTGCGGCACGCTCGTCTGCTGCTGACCGCCGCCGTTCCCGTTCCCGCTGCCGCCACGGCCGCGGCGGCGCTCGCCCTGCGGCTGCTGCTGCTGCGGCTGGCGGTGCTTCACCACAGGGTCGTGGTGCACGATCACGCCGCGGCCGGCGCAGACCTCGCAGGCCTCGCTGAAGGTCTCCAGCAGGCCGAGGCCGAGCTTCTTGCGGGTCATCTGGACGAGGCCGAGCGAGGTGACCTCCGCCACCTGGTGCTTGGTCCTGTCGCGGCTCAGGCACTCGATCAGGCGGCGCAGCACCAGGTCGCGGTTCGACTCCAGCACCATGTCGATGAAGTCGACCACGATGATGCCGCCGATGTCGCGCAGCCGGAGCTGGCGGACGATCTCCTCCGCCGCCTCCAGGTTGTTCTTGGTGACCGTCTCCTCCAGGTTGCCGCCGGAGCCGACGAACTTGCCGGTGTTGACGTCGACCACGGTCATGGCCTCGGTGCGGTCGATGACCAGCGAGCCGCCGGAGGGCAGCCAGACCTTGCGCTCGAGCGCCTTCTCGATCTGCTCGGTGACGCGGTACTCGTCGAACGCGTCGCGGTCGCCGGTGTAGGCCTCCACGCGGTCGATCAGGTCGGGCGCGACCTGGCGCAGGTAGCTCTCGATCGTCTGGCGCGCGTCGTCGCCGGCGATGACGAGCTTCTGGAAGTCCTCGTTGAAGACGTCGCGGATGATCTTGATCAGGAGGTCCGGCTCGCTGTGCAGGAGCGCGGGCGCCTGCTGCGTCTCGACCTGACGGCTGATGTCCGCCCACTGCGCGGTGAGGCGGGTGACATCGAGGGTGAGCTGCTCCTCGGTGGCGCCCTCGGCGGCCGTGCGCACGATGACGCCGGCGCTCTCGGGGAGCACCTCCTTGAGGATCTTCTTGAGCCGCGAGCGCTCGGTGTCGGGCAGCTTGCGGCTGATCCCGTTCATCGAGCCGTTCGGCACGTACACGAGGTAGCGGCCGGGCAGCGAGATCTGGCTGGTCAGGCGCGCACCCTTGTGGCCGACCGGGTCCTTGGTGACCTGGACGAGCACGCGGTCGCCCGCCTTGAGGGCGAGCTCGATGCGGCGCGGCTGGTTGCCGGTCTCGACGGCGTCCCAGTCGACCTCGCCGGAGTACAGCACGGCGTTGCGGCCGCGGCCGATGTCGACGAAGGCCGCTTCCATGCTCGGCAGCACGTTCTGCACGCGGCCGAGGTAGACGTTGCCGATGAGGGAGGCCTCCTGCGACCGGGCGACGTAGTGCTCGACCAGGACCTTGTCCTCCAGCACGCCGATCTGAATGCGGCCGCCCTTCGAGCGGACGACCATCTGCCGGTCGACGGACTCGCGGCGCGCCAGGAACTCCGCCTCGGTGATGACCGGGCGGCGGCGGCCGGCGTCGCGGCCGTCGCGGCGGCGCTGCTTCTTGGCCTCCAGGCGGGTCGAGCCCTTGACCTTCTGCGGCTCGGTGATCAGCTCCGGCTCACGCGGCGTACGGACCTTGACGACGGTGTTCGCCGGGTCGTTCGCCTCGGTGCGGCCGTTCTCGCCCGCGCGACGGCGCGAGCGGCGGCGCATGGTGCCGGTCGGCTCCTCGTCCGGGAGCGGGGGCAGCGGCAGGATGTCAGGCGCCTGGAACAGGAGCGTGGTCGGCGGCAGGCCGGGGATGACGGCGCCGGCCGCCTCCGGCTCCTCGCCGTGGCGCTCCGGCAGGGCCGGGGGCTCGTGACCGTCGGCGGCGATCGTCGCGACGTCGACGACGGACTCCGCGGCGGGGACGGCCGCGGCCGTCTCCTCGGTGACCGCCACCGTCACGTCGGTCGCCGCCTGCTCGGCGACGACCTCCTGCTCGGCGATCTCGCGCTCACCGGCGAACACCGGCGTCTCAGCGGTCCCGGCAGGACGGGTCACCCGTCTGCTGCCGAAGATGCCCCGGCGCCTGCGGCCTCCCGCTCCCTCATCGTTGCTGCTCGTGCTGTCGATATTCTCGTTTTCCACCATCGCTGGTGCACTCCTCGACCGGTGGCGGCAACCCGCTCACCGGGTACTCTCCGTCGGAGGCGCCGCACGCGGCGCCTGCCGTAATCCTGGCTCGGACTGCCGGTGCTCGTGGCACCCGCGTCCGGCTCTCCTTGTCTTGTGCCGGCCTGCGTGGCCGGCTGTTCATTCGGGCGCACCTGGCGCCCTCAAGCCTTCTGTTCGTGTCGGCCGGCATGCTGCCGGGACGACGTATCCAATGATTATCGCATGTCGGGGGCCGTGGACCGGCGCAACCCGCGTTCACAGATCGGGCGCGCCGCGTCATGCCATAATCCGACTGTGCCTGCCTCGAAGACCGCGACCGCCGACCAGACGACCGATCCCGCTCCCGTGGAGTACCGCCGCCCGACCGCCCTCGCGATCTTCCTGATCGTCGCCGGAGCCATCGGCTTCTGGGCCGCGTTCATGCTGACGCAGGACAAGTTCCACCTGCTCGAGAACGCGCACGCCCAGCTCTCCTGCAACTTCAATGTGCTCGTCGGCTGCAGCAAGAACCTGAACTCGTGGCAGGGCTCCCTCCTCGGGTTCCCGAACCCGCTCCTCGGCCTCGCCGGCTGGACGGCGACCATCGCGGTCGGCGTCGGCCTGTTCGCCGCCGGGCGCTTCGCGCGCTGGTACTGGATCGCGTTCAACGTCGGCGTCGTGCTCGCGCTGGTGCTGGTGATCTTCCTCATCACCCAGTCACTGACCGTGCTCAACGTGCTCTGCCCGTGGTGCATGGTCACCTGGACCGTGACCATCCCGACGTTCTGGGCGGTGACGCTCTACAACCTCAAGGAGGGGCACATCCCGGTGCCCGAGCGCGCCCGCCGGTTCTTCGGGACCCTCTACAGCTGGGTGCCGCTCATCACGATCGTCAGCTACGCGATCGTCGCGGTGCTGGCTCAGATCCAGCTCGACTGGATCCACCGCGCCTTCGTCTGATCGGCTCGAACATGCAGAACGGCTCCCGGCCTCAAGGCCGGGAGCCGTTCTCGTTTCGGCGACTGCTCAGCCGAACCAGAGCGCGAGCTCGCGCTGCGCCGACTCGGGCGAGTCGGAGCCGTGGACGAGGTTCTGCTGCACCTTCAGGCCCCAGTCGCGGGCCAGGTCGCCGCGGATCGTTCCGGGCAGCGCGGTGGTCGGGTCGGTGGCGCCGGCGAGCGAGCGGAAGCCCTCGATCACGCGGTTGCCCGCGACGCGCAGGGCGACGACGGGGCCCGACTCCATGAACTCCACGAGCGGCTCGTAGAAGGGCTTGCCCTCGTGCTCGGCGTAGTGCTTCGCGAGCAGCTCACGGTCGGCCTGCAGCATGCGGAGGTCGACGAGCGAGTAGCCCTTGGCCTCGATGCGGCGCAGGATCTCGCCCGTGAGGTTGCGGGCGACTCCGTCGGGCTTGACGAGGACGAGGGTCTCTTCGACGGCGGTGGTCATCTGGTCTCCGTTCGGTTGTTCCGGTCGATGTTGTTCCGGTCGATGCGGGAGGCGACGATCATGCAGTAGGTCCACATGGCCGTGAAGATCGCCCCCACGATGAAGAAGGCGGGCTGGAGGAAGCCGGCGGCGACGACGAGGAGCTGGACGATCCAGCCGAGGACGACGCCGACGCGGTTGCGCATCAGCCCGATGGCCGCGATCATCAACACGACCACCAGCGCTCCCCCGCCGAGCGCGGCCCACGCGGGCAGGGCGTTCAGCCCGAAGAGCACGAGGGCGCCGAGGAAGACCACGATCAGCTCGAAGCCGAGCACGATCGAGCCCAGGCTCTCGCGGAGGGAGCGCTGCCGGCGCGCGCGCGGCTGCTTGGCGTCGCTCACGCGGTCGCGTCCTTCCAGCCCTGCTCGTCGGCGTACGCCATCGCGGCGCCGACCAGCACGATGGAGCCGGTGACGACCACGGCGCGGCGCGGCTCCTCGCCCGCCCACTCGCGGGCGGCCTCCAGGGCGTCGAGCCCGTCGCTGTAGACGATCGTCGCCTCGTCGCCGGCCTCCTCGCGCACGATGTCGCCGAGGTCCTCGGCGGGCAGCGCGCGGTCGGACGCGGGCTCCGTCACGAAGAACTGGGTCGCCACCGGGGTGAGGGCGCGGATGACGCCGCGGGCGTCCTTGTCGCTCAGGCTGCCGACCACGAAGGTGAGCTCGTCGAAGTCGAAGTACCTCCGCAGCGCGTCGGAGAGGGTCGCGGCGCCGGCCGGGTTGTGAGCGGCGTCGACCAGGATGGTCGGCTCGACGCCGATCAGCTGGAGGCGGCCGGGCGACGTGGCGGTGGCGAAGCCCTCCTCCACCAGATCCGTCTTGAGCGGCTGGGTGCCGCGCCCGAGGAACGTCTCGACCGCCGCGACCGCCACCGCGGCGTTCTGCGCCTGGTGGTCGCCGTAGAGCGGGAGGAAGACGTCCTCGTACGTGGCGGCGCGGCCGCGCACGGTGACCAGCTGGCCGCCGACAGCGACCTGCGTGCTCACGACGTCGAACGCCTGCGGCTGCGCCGCGAGGGTCGACTCCGTGAGCCGGGCGGCCTCCTCCAGCTCGGTCATGGCCTCCGGAGCCTGCGCCGAGGTCACGACGTCGGCGGACGGCTTGATGATGCCCGACTTGGTGCGCGCGATCTCCCGCACGGTGCCGCCCAGCTGTTTGGTGTGGTCGAGCGAGATGGGCGTGAAGACGGCCACCTGGCCGTCGCCGACGTTCGTGGAGTCCCACTCGCCGCCCATGCCGACCTCGATCACGGCGACGTCGACCGGGGCGTCGGCGAACGCGGCGAACGCCAAGGCGGTCAGCGCCTCGAAGAAGGTCAGCGGCGCCTTGCCCTGCTCCTGCAGCTCGGCGTCGACGATCTCCAGGTACGGACGGACGTCCTCCCAGTTGCTCACCAGGGCCTCGTCGGTGATCGGCACGCCGTCGATCATGATCCGCTCGTTGAAGCGCACCAGGTGCGGGCTGGTCAGGAGGCCCGTGCGCAGGCCGTAGGCGCGCAGGATGCTCTCGGCGATCCGGCTGGTCGAGGTCTTCCCGTTCGTCCCGGTGATGTGGATGATCGGGTACGCCCGCTGCGGGTCGCCCAGCAGCTCGACGGCGCGGCGGGTCGCGTCGAGGCGGCGTTCGGGGGCGCCCTCGCCGACGCGGGCGAGGAGCGCCTGGTAGACCGCCTCGGCCTCCTCGCGCAGGTCGTCGTCGTCGGTCATCGGGTCACCTCGACCTTCGTCACGCCGACCGTGAACCGGCCCGCGTTCGCGTACAGTCCTGCGGCGAAGTCCTTGCTGAAGTCGTCGCGGCCGTCGCCGGAGCGGTCGCCCGCCGAGACGAACTCGAACTCCAGCGCCAGGGTCTCGGCCGCGATGTCGACGGCCTCGCCCGCGAGCGCGATGGCCGCCACGTCGTCGTCGTGCTCGAACGCGACGCTCAGCTCGATCCGGTCGCTCACGTCGAGCCCGGCCGCCTTGCGGGTGTCCTGCACGGCGCGGATGACGTCGCGGGCCAGGCCCTCGGCCTCCAGCTCCGGCGTCGTGGCCGTGTCGAGGAGGACGAAGCCGCCGCCGGGCAGCAGCGCCAGTGCCGAGGTGGCCTCGTCGTCGGCCTGAGCGGTCTCCAGGACCAGCTCGTACTCGCCCTCGACCAGCTCCACGCCGCCCACCGTAACGACTCCGTCGTGTTCCGACCAGTCGCCGGCGCGGGCGGCCTGGATGACCTGCTGCACCTGCTTGCCGAGGCGTGGTCCCGCGGCGCGGGCGTTCACGGTCAGCTTGCTGGTGATGCCGTAGGCGTCCGCGCTGTCGTCGGCGAGCTCGACCAGCTCGACCGCCTTGACGTTGAGCTCGTCGCGCAGGATGCCCTCGAACGGCCGCAGCGCGTCCGCGTCGGATGCGACCACGGTCAGCGACGCGAGCGGCAGGCGCACGCGACGGCCGGACTGCTTGCGCAGCGAGAGAGCGGTCGAGCTGATCGCGCGGATGCGGTCCATCGCGTCGACGAGCGCGTCGTCGGCCGGGAACTCGGCCGCCTCCGGCCAGTCGGCGAGGTGCACGCTGCGGCCGCCGGTGAGGTCCTTCCAGATGCGCTCGCTGACCAGCGGGAGCAGCGGGGCGGCGACCCGGGTCAGGGTCTCCAGCACCGTGTAGAGGGTGTCGAACGCCTCGGCGCCCGAGCCGTCCTCGGCCACGCCGGTCCAGAACCGGTCGCGGGAGCGCCGCACGTACCAGTTGGTGAGCACGTCGGCGAAGTCGCGCAGCTTGGCCGAGGCGAGCGTCGAGTCCAGCCCCTCCAGGTCGGCGGTCACGGCCTCCACCAGGTCGCGCGTCTTGGCGAGCAGGTAGCGGTCGAGCACGTCGGTGGACGCGGTCGAGCGCGTCGCGTCGTAGCCGGTGGCGTTCGCGTAGAGGGAGAAGAAGTACCACGTGCTCCACAGCGGCAGCAGCACCTGGCGGACGCCCTCGCGGATGCCCTCCTCGGTGACGATGAGGTTGCCGCCGCGCAGCACGGGGCTCGACATCAGGAACCAGCGCATCGCGTCGGAGCCGTCGCGGTCGAAGACCTCGTTGACGTCCGGGTAGTTGCGCAGCGACTTGGACATCTTCTGCCCGTCGCTGCCCAGCACGATGCCGTGCGAGATCACGTTCGTGAAGGCCGGGCGGTCGAACAGCGCGGTGCCGAGCGTGTGCAGCAGGTAGAACCAGCCTCGGGTCTGCCCGATGTACTCCACGATGAAGTCGGCCGGGTTGTGGCTGTCGAACCAGTCGTGGTTCTCGAACGGGTAGTGCACCTGGGCGAACGGCATCGAGCCGGAGTCGAACCAGACGTCGAGCACGTCCGGGATGCGGCGCATGGTCGAGCGTCCGGACGGGTCGTCGGGGTTCGGGCGGGTGAGCTCGTCGATGAACGGGCGGTGCAGGTCGGGCTCGCCCGCGGCGTTGACCGGCAGCCTCCCGAAGTCGCGCTCCAGCTCCTCCAGCGAGCCGTACACGTCGATGCGCGGGAACTCCGGGTCGTCGCTCTTCCACACCGGGATCGGCGAGCCGAAGTAGCGGTTGCGCGACACCGACCAGTCGCGGGCGCCGGCCAGCCACTTGCCGAACTGGCCGTCCTTGACGTTCTCCGGCACCCAGTTGATGCCCTGGTTGAGCTCGACCATCCGGTCGCGGAACTCCGTCACGCGCACGAACCAGCTCGACACCGCCTTGTAGATCAGCGGGTTGCGGCAGCGCCAGCAGTGCGGGTACGAGTGCTCGTAGCTCGCCTGGCGCAGCAGCCGGCCGTCCTCGCGCAGCAGCGTGGTGAGCGGCTTGTTCGCCTCGAAGACCTGGAGGCCCGCGACGTCCTGCACCTCGGCGAGGAAGCGCGCGCCGTCGTCCACCGAGATGATCACGGGGATGCCTGCGGCCTCGCAGACGCGCTGGTCGTCCTCGCCGTAGGCCGGGGCCTGGTGGACGATGCCGGTGCCGTCCTCGGTGGTCACGTAGTCGTCGACGAGGATCTGCCAGGCGTTCTGCGTGCCGTACTTCTCGGTGTCGGCGTAGTAGTCCCAGAGGCGGTCGTAGGTGACGCCCTGCAGCTCGCGGCCGCGGACCGTGCGGCTGACCGCGTCGCGCGCGGCCTCCGGGGAGCCGTAGCCGAGGTCCTTGGCGTAGTTGCCGACCAGGTCGACGGCCAGCAGGTACTCGCCGCTCAGCGAGTCCTCCTCGCGCAGCCCGGCGCTGTGCCGGCCGCTCGCGCGCCCGTGCACGTCCGCCGCGCCGTTGGGGCCGGCGGGGACGACCGCGTACTCGATGTCGGGCCCGACGACGAGCGCCAGGTTGGTGGGCAGGGTCCACGGGGTGGTCGTCCAGGCCAGGGCGCGCACGCCGGTGAGGCCGAGGGCCTCCGCCTTCGCGCCGGTCAGCGGGAAGGTGACGGTGACGGTCTGGTCCTGGCGCATCTTGTAGACGTCGTCGTCCATGCGCAGCTCGTGGTTGGACAGCGGGGTCTGGTCGCGCCAGCAATACGGGAGGACGCGATGGCCCTCGTAAGCCAGTCCCTTCTCGTGGAGCTGCTTGAACGCCCAGATCACCGACTCCATGTAGGAGGTGTCGAGCGTCTTGTAGTCGTTGTCGAAGTCGACCCAGCGCGCCTGGCGGGTGACGTACTCCTGCCACTCGCGCGTGTAGCGCAGCACGGAGTCCTTCGCGGCCTGGTTGAAGGCGGCGAGTCCCATCTCCTCGATCTGGCTCTTGTCGGTGATGCCGAGCTGCCGCTCCGCCTCCAGCTCGGCCGGGAGCCCGTGGGTGTCCCAGCCGAACCGGCGCTCGACCTTCTTGCCGCGCATCGTCTGGAAGCGCGGGAAGACGTCCTTGGCGTAGCCGGTGAGCAGGTGGCCGTAGTGCGGGAGGCCGTTGGCGAACGGCGGCCCGTCGTAGAAGACCCACTCGGGCGCGCCCTCGCGGTTCTCGACCGAGGCGCGGAAGGTGCCGTCCTCCGCCCAGAAGGCGAGGACGTCGGTCTCGATCTCCGGGAAGACCGGGGACGGCGTGACGTCCTGAGGCTGGCGCCCAGCGGGCTCGGGCGCTCCGTCCGGTGAGGACTTGGGGTACGGCATGTCTCTCCTGGCAGTCGTGATCTGCACGAGGACGCCGGGCGCTCGCACGCCCGTCGCGGTACCACCCCGCTTGCCCCCTCCGCCTGCGGCGCCGGATGAAGCCTCTCGTTCTGCGGCTGTGACGGGCCTGCCCCGTTCGGTTCTACTGAGCGGGCGAGGGCCCGCCGTTCTTCCGAAGACTCGCCGGTGATAGCCGGGTCGACGTCGTTCGCACCATTCTATCGGTTCGCGAGCGCCGCCGCGTAGCCGGCGCACACCGGCTCGACGGCGTCGCGCACCACCGGGGTCAACGGGCCGCGGCCCACGCCGGCGCGCGCCCAGACGCCCGCCGCCGCGACCGCTGCCCCGACGACCGCCGTGGCGGCTGCCCGGGGCAGGAGGCCATCCGGATCGTCGCCCGACCGCCGGGCGATCGCGGCGGCCACCTGACGCACGACGGAGAGGAAGCGCGGGAGGGCGGACGCCTGCAGCTCGGCGTCGGTGCCCATCAGCTCCACCTGCGTCACCGCGAGCGGCAGCCGTTCGGGCCCGAAGCCGTCGGCCAGGCGAAGGACCGCGGCGAGCACGGCCGCCATCGGCTCCACGTCGTCGCCGGCTTCGGCGAGCATGGCGGGGAACGCCGCCAGGGATTCGTCGACCTCCAGCCAGAGCAGATCGCTCTTGGCGGAGAAGTAGTTGAAGAAGGTCGCCCGGCTCACCCCGGCCCGGCGGGCGATGTCGTCGACGGTCGTCCCGGCGTAGGTCTGCTCCAGGAACAGCTCGCCCGCCGCCTCGGCCAGCATGCCGCGCGAGGAGGCGCGGGGCCGGCCGGATCCGGGCGCGCCCTGGCCGTCGGAATGCCGCGGTGTCACGATGCGTTGTCTCCTCACGCCTAATATTGGACCCGGTTCAAATACCCCCGTCAGAAGGACACCAGTGACCTCCACCCCCACGCTCGCCGTCCAGCGAGACCGATCGCCCGGGCATCACGCCGGGCACCGCTCGCCGCGTCGCCATCGCATCGTTCGTCGGGACCTCCCTCGAATCGTACGACTTCTACCTCTACGCGTACTTCGCCGCCTTCTTCGTCGGCCCGCTGTTCTTCACCCCGCTCGGCCCGTTCGGCGGCGTCCTCGCCGGGTTCCTGGCCATCGCCGCCGGCTTCGTGATCCGCCCGGTCGGCGCCGTGGTCTTCGGCCACCTGGGCGACCGGATCGGCCGCCGTCCCGTGCTGCTGATGACGATCCTCCTGATGGGCGTCGCCACCGGCCTCGTGGGAGTGCTCCCGACCTACGCCGCGGCCGGCTGGGTCGGCGGGGTCGTGCTCGTCCTCCTGCGTCTCGTGCAGGGCCTGTCGCTCGGGGGCGAGTGGGGCGGCTCCATCCTGCTGGCGACCGAGTACGCCAACCCGAAGCGCCGCGGCTTCTGCGCCGCCCTCCCCCAGCTCGGCTCGCCGGTCGGCTCCATCCTCAGCGCCGTGGTGTTCATCGTCCTGACGCTGACCATGTCCCCGGCCGACATCGCCTCGTGGGGCTGGCGCATCCCGTTCCTCACGGCGTTCCCGCTGCTGCTGGTCTCGCTGTACCTGCGCTGGTCGATCGACGAGACCCCGGTGTTCCGCAAGCTCGTGGAGACCGGCCGTCGCGACCGCTTCCCGGTGCTCGACGTCTTCACCAAGGCCCCCGTCGCGTTCGTCATCGCGATCGGCGCCGCCGTGCTCGGCATCGGCTCGTACTCGCTGATGAACACCTACATGGTCGACTACGGCACCGCCGTGCTCGGGTTCAAGTTCCAGGACCTGCTGGTGGCGACCACGATCGGCGGCCTGCTGCAGCTGGTCACGATCCCGCTGTTCGGGCTGTGGGCCGCGAAGATCGGCTCGGCGCGCGTCGTCGCGATCGGCGCGATCGGCACGCTGGTGGTCGCCTTCCCGATGTACTTCCTGCTGCAGAGCGCGTCATTCGGCGTCCTCGTCGGGAGCATGATCATCGGCGGCATCCTGCCCACCCTGTCCTGGGCGGGCCTCGGCGGCCTGATGTCCGACCTGTTCCCGAGCCCGATCCGCTACAGCGCGCTCTCGGTGGCGTACAGCGTCGCGGCGCTGGTCACCTCGTTCGTGCCCGCGCTGACGCTGGTGTTCGGGCAGGCCGTGCGCAACGCGTGGTGGCACCCGGGCGTCGTGCTCGCGGTCATGTCGATCATCACGCTGGTCGCGGCCTGGGCGGCCGCACGCCGTCGCCCGATCATCGACGAGGGCACCGCCGACGCCCAGACCATCGAGGCCGTGGAGTCCTCCGCAGCCTCCTGACCAATCGAGGGGCGCGTCGTTGTCACTTTTCGAGCCCGGAAGTGACAACGACGTGCCCTTCGGCGCGCTCCGGTACGCTTTAAGGGATCCCCACACTCAGGCACCCCGTTGACACGGTGCCGCACATATCGAATCGGAGAGCCATGACCGCCGCGAACCCCGTGCCCGACAAGCCAGCACTCGAAGGCCTGGAGGCCGTCTGGGGCGGCCGCTGGCAGCAGGACGGCACCTTCGAATTCGATCGGGACGGCGCCATCGCCGCCGGACGCGCCGCGATCTACTCGATCGACACCCCGCCGCCCACGGCCTCCGGCTCCCTCCACATCGGGCACGTGTTCAGCTACACGCACACCGACATCGTGGCGCGCTACCAGCGCATGCGCGGCAAGCGCGTCTTCTACCCGATGGGCTGGGACGACAACGGCCTGCCCACCGAGCGCCGCGTCCAGAACTACTACGGCGTGCGCTGCGACCCGTCGCTCCCCTACGAGGCCGAGTTCGTGCCTCCGTACGAGGGCGGCGACAACAAGAGCGCCAAGGCGGCCGACCAGAAGCCGATCTCGCGCCGCAACTTCATCGAGCTGTGCGAGCGGCTGACCGTGGAGGACGAGAAGCAGTTCGAGGCGCTCTGGCGCACACTCGGCCTCTCCGTCGACTGGTCGCAGACCTACCGGACCATCGGCCGGGAGGCGCTGCACACCTCGCAGCTCGCATTCGTCCGCAACGTCGCCCGCGGCGAGGCCTACCAGGCCCTCGCGCCCACCCTCTGGGACATCACCTTCCGCACCGCCGTCGCGCAGGCCGAGCTGGAGGACCGCGAGCAGCCGAGCGCGTACCACCGCGTCGGCTTCCACGGCGCCGACGGCCCGATCTACATCGAGACCACCCGTCCCGAGCTGCTGCCCGCGTGCGTGGCGCTCGTGGCGCACCCCGACGACGAGCGCTACCAGCCGCTGTTCGGCACGACGGTGCGCACGCCCGTCTTCGGCGTCGACGTGCCCGTGGTCGCCCACCACCTCGCACAGCCCGACAAGGGCACCGGCATCGCCATGATCTGCACCTTCGGCGACATCACCGACGTGACCTGGTGGCGCGAGCTCGACCTCCCGAACCGCGCGATCATCGGCTTCGACGGCCGCATCATCGCGGAGCCGCCGGCGGCGATCGAGAGCCACGAGGGCCGCGAGGCCTACGCGCAGCTCGCGGGAAAGACCGTGTTCTCGGCCAAGCAGGCCGTCGTGGAGCTGCTGCGCGCCTCCGGCGACCTGGTCGGCGAGCCGAAGCCCATCCAGCACCCGGTCAAGTTCTTCGAGAAGGGCGACAAGCCGCTGGAGATCGTCTCGACGCGCCAGTGGTACGTCAAGAACGGCGCCCGCGACGAGAAGCTGCGCGAGCGCCTCATCGAGCTCGGCCGCAGCCTCGACTGGCACCCCGACTTCATGCGCGTCCGCTACGAGAACTGGGTGAACGGCCTCACCGGCGACTGGCTCATCTCGCGCCAGCGCTTCTTCGGCGTGCCGATCCCGGTCTGGTACCCCCTCGACGGCGTGGGCAACCCGCTGTTCGACCAGCCGATCCTGCCGGCCGAGGACGACCTCCCCGTCGACCCGTCCTCCGACCCGGCGCCGGGGTTCCAGGAGTCGCAGCGCGGCCAGGCCGGCGGCTTCGTCGGCGAGCACGACGTGATGGACACCTGGATGACCTCCTCGCTGACCCCGCAGCTCGCGGGCGGCTGGGTGGACGACCCCGAGCTGTTCCAGACCGTCTACCCGTTCGACCTGCGCCCGCAGGGCCAGGACATCATCCGCACCTGGCTGTTCTCGACCATGCTGCGCTCGCAGCTGGAGCACGGCGTCGCACCGTGGTCCAACGCCGCGATCTCCGGCTTCATCGTGGACCCCGACCGCAAGAAGATGTCGAAGTCCAAGGGCAACGTCGTCACCCCGGCCGACATCCTGGAGAAGCACGGCTCCGACGCGGTGCGCTACTGGGCGGCGTCGTCCCGGCTCGGCACCGACGCGTCCTTCGACCCGCAGAACCCGACCCAGATCAAGATCGGCCGCCGCCTGGCGATCAAGCTGCTCAACGCGGCGAAGTTCATCCACGGCTTCGACGCCCCGGAGTCGCTCGACCTCGCCCAGGTGACCGCGCCACTCGACCGCAGCATGCTGCAGCAGCTCGCGGATGTCGTGACCGACGCCACCACCGCGCTGGAGGGCTACGACCACGCCCGCGCGCTGGAGACGGCGGAGACCTTCTTCTGGACCTTCTGCGACGACTACCTGGAGTTGGTCAAGGAGCGCGCCTACGGCGAGCACAACGCCGGCCAGGTCTCCGCGGTGGTCGCCCTCCGCACGGCGCTGTCCGCCTTCCTGCGCCTGTTCGCGCCGGTGCTGCCGTTCGCGTCCGAGGAGGCGTGGAGCTGGTCGGAGACCGGATCGGTGCACCTCGCGCCGTGGCCGCAGACCGCCGAGGTCGCCGGGGACTGGGATGACGCCCGCGCCGTCCTCACCGTCGTCGGCCGCGCCCTGACCGGCATCCGCGGCGCCAAGACGGCCGCCAAGGCCTCCCAGCGCACGCCCGTCGACTCGGCCGTCATCGGCGCGCCGGCGGACGAGCTGGCCGCCATCGAGTCGGCCTCGGCCGACCTGGCTTCGGTGGGCAGAATCGCAGAACTGCGTTTCGTAGCCGCCGACACGCTCGAAGTAACGGATATCCTCCTTGCGCAGACGCTGAGCGAGGAGGAACGATGACGGCTGACGTCCGGCGCGTGGAGGACAACGAGTTCTTCACCTGGCTCGACCTCTACGCCGGCTACGGCGAGTTCTACGAGACCCCCGTGACGGACGAGAAGGCCCTCCTCGTGTGGAGCTGGATCACCGACGCGGAGAACAGCCTGGAGGCCTACTTCGCGGTCGACGCGGAGGGCACCCCGATCGGCCTGGCGCACGTGCGCGAGTTCGCCCGCCCGCTCGACGGCAGCACCGGTCTCTACCTGGACGACCTGTTCGTCCTCCCGGACGCGCGCGGCGAAGGGGCGGGCACCGCCCTCCTCGAGAAGCTGCGCGATCTGGCCCAGGAGCGCGGCCTCTCGGTCGTGCGCTGGATCACCGCGAAGGACAACCAGACGGCCCGCCGCCTCTACGATCGGGTGGCGGAGAAGACGAAGTGGGTCACCTACGACCTCGTCCCCTGAACGGGTCCGCGATAGGGTCGATACGACTCCCGGACTCCTGAGCCGGGGAGCAAGGCGAACGGAGGGGCTGATGTCGACGGTAGTTCGACCGGTCAAGGATGGCGACTTCTTCGCCTGGTTGGACCTGTACGCGAAGTACGCGGAGTTCTACGACACCGAGCTGACCGACCAGAGGGCGCTCGTCCTGTGGTCCTGGCTCAGTGACCCCGACCACGAGGAGCAGGGCTTCGTCGCCGTGGACGGCGACCGCATCGTCGGCCTCGCCAACGTTCGTGAGTTCGCCCGGCCGCTGGAGGGCGACCGCGGCCTCTTCCTCGACGACCTCTACGTGCTGGAGGACGAGCGCAGCAAGGGCGTCGGCCACCAGCTCATCGCGGCCGTCCGCGCCCTCGCGGAGGAGCGCCGCCTCGGCGTCGTGCAGTGGATCACCGCGACCGACAACGCCGACGCGCAGCGCGTCTACGACTCGGTCGCGAGCAGGACCGCGTGGGTCACCTACGAGATCGACCTCGCGGCCGCCCAGAACGCCGAGAGCGCCTGATGCAGCTCGGAACCCGCTGGGCCGTTGGCGAGACCCCGCCGGCGAACCTCCCCGAGGTCGTGACCTACGCCGTCTCCACCGTCGAGGAGGAGCTGGCGGCGACGGACATCGAGACCGCGGGCTGGCGCTGGACGCTGACCTGGCTGGAGGGCAACCCCGTCGTCGAACTCGACGACGGCACGATCATCCGCTACAACGCGCGCGAGGACTCGGCCACGATCACGCAGGTGGTCAAGACCGAGCCCTCGGACTACGACGAGGCGTAACGGGCCGGCGCGTCAGTGTGACGGCGGGTCAGCGCGGGAGCTGCGGCAGCGTCCGCGCGGCCCGGTCGCGGGTCTGCTCGACGGTCGCGACGAGCTCGGCGTGACGGTCGTGGCGGGCCGGCTGGCGCATCCCCCACGCGGTGAGGGCGCGACCGAGCCGGAGTGCTGCGCGGTGGCTGAACGGCCGGTGCACGGGCACGGCGATGGCGGTCATGATGCGGTTCCTTCCGGGATGGTCTGGACTTCTGGTGTCGAGGTCTCTGCTGTTGAGGTCTCTGCTGTTGAGGTCTCTGCTGTTGCGGTCTCAGCCGCCTGGCCGTAGCGGCCGGCGCTGAGCAGGAGGCGCGTGGCGATCAGGGCGAGCACCACCACGACCACGCCGCCGATGAGGAACGGCAGGCGCAGATCGATACGGGCGACGAAGCCGCCGAGCACGGTGGCGATCGGCGTCAGTCCCCAGCCGATGGTGCGGACGATCCCCATCGCCCGGCCGAGGATGGCTCCCGGGACGATCGCCTGGCGCAGCGCGCCCCACGGGACGTTCCACACCGCGACGCCGAAGGCGCCGAGCGCGTAGGCGAGGATGCCGGCCACCATGTTGTCGGTGAGCCCGACACCGAGGAGGCCGAGGCCGCCGAGCAGCATGGCGACGTACATCACGCGTCCGCGGCCGAACCGGGTCACGAACCCGCTGGCGCACAGCGCGCCGACCAGCGCGCCGGCGCCGATCACCGCGGTGACGACGCCGACCAGCGACGGGGGCAGTGCGTAGGTCTGCAGGAGCAGCAGCACGACGCTGCCCTGCGCGAACGCCAGCGCGGACGCGGTGATCGAGGTGAGGACGATCATCTTGCGCAGGAAGCGGTCGTCCCAGAGGAAGCGCACCACGGCGCCCAGCCGCGGACGAGGAGCGGCCTCCCCGCCCTCCTCGCCGAGCAGGTGCGCGCGCGCCGCCGCCACCGGGATGGTGAGGACGAGCAGCACCGAGATGAGGAAGCCGGCGCCGGTCAGCCAGAGCGGCAGCGCGATCGCGGCGGCGAACAGGAAGCCGGCGATCGGCGTCGCGATGAAGTTCTCCACGACGATCTCGGCGGACTGGAGCCGTCCGTTCGCGCGGTCGAGCTGGCCGCGGGTCACCATGCTGGGCGTGACCGTGGTGGTCGCGGTGTCGAAGACCGTCTCGCCGAGCCCGAAAGCGAGGATGCAGGCGTACAGGCTCCAGATGGTCAGCGCGTCCGTGGCGATGAGCAGCGCCACGACGGCGGCGACGGCGAACCGGACCGCGTTGGCGACGGCCATCGCCGCCCGCCGGTCGACGCGGTCGAGCAGCATCCCGGCCGGGATGCCGAACAGCAGCCAGGGCAGGAAGGTCACGGCGGTCAGCCCGGCGATGAGCGCGGGATCGTGGGTCAGCGTGGTGGCGATCAGAGGGACCGCGGTGCGGCCGATGCCGTCGGCGAGGTTGCTCGCGATGGCGGCGCTCCAGAGCCGGCCGAAGCCGTCGCCGAGGCGGGTCTTCTCCGTCGTCGCGGCGGTCATGGCCGATCCTCTGTGCGGCGCTCCTCTGTGCGGTGCTCCTGCTCGACCAGCGGGAACGCGTTGAACTGCGCCTGGATGCGCTTGCGCTCGCCGGCCGGCTCGGCCTTCCACTTCTCCTTGAGGCGGTTGAGCAGCTTGTAGTACTCGGTCGCGAACTCGGCGAGCTGCTCGCGGGTCACCTCCAGGTGGGAGGTCGACAACGCCGACGCCTCCACCCACTCCGTCCCGAACGTGTCGAGACCGCGGCGGAGGTATGAGTTGAGCCGGCGCTCGTTGTTCTGCGCCCAGCTCAGCGAGATCTGCTCGGTGACCTCGCGGCCGGCCGGCGTCTCCAGCGTCTCCGGGCCGCCGATCGTGACGCCGCCCGGCGCCATCCGCCACCAGCGCTCACGGCCGCTGCCGCGCTCGGTGTCCTCCACGATGATGTCGTGCTTGGCGAGCTGTCGGAGGTGGTAGCTGGTGGCCCCGCTCGACTCCCCCAGCCGCTCCGCCAGCATGGAGGCCGTCGCCGGGCCGAAGTCGGACAGCTCGTTCATGATCTCGACGCGCAGCGGGTGCGCGAGTGCGCGCAGGGCGGGCATGCCGAGGGACTCGAAGTGCGGCTCGTACTCGTCATCGGTGGACATGAGACCAGAGTAGCTACGCAAAGAGTTCTTTGCAAGCACTACTTTGCAATTGTTCGTTTGCAATCGACTCTTTGCAAGAGAGCCTTCGGAGGAGCCCGCTCAGCCGCGCGCGATGATCTCCCCGTGCGGCATCCCGTACCAGCCCGACGCGTCCGCGGCCCACTCCAGCCATGCCCGGGAGACCGCGTCGAGCGTGTCCGCGTCCGCCTCGCCCGCCTCCCGCGCCTGGGCGCCCCAGTCGGAATCCGTCACCCGCTCGCTCCAGAGCCCGCCCCACCAGCGCCGCTCCTCGTCGGACGCGAAGCACCACACCGACGCGGAGCTCGTCACGTCCGCGAAGCCGGCGTCGAGCGCCCATGACCGGAGGAAGCGGCCGGCCGAGGGTTCGCCGCCGTTGCCGCGCTGGACGGCCTGGGTTATCCGCATCCACTCGGCCAGGCCCGGGAGCAGCGGCGCCCACATCGTGCCGCCCCAATCCACGTCGCGCGCGACGACGAAGCCGCCCGGGCGCACGATCCGGCGGAACTCCCGCAGCGCCGCCACAGGGTCCGACAGGTGCTGGAGCACCTGGTGCGCGTGCACCACGTCGAAGGAGTCGTCCGGGAAGTCGAGCGCGTACGCGTCACCCACCGCGAAGGACACTCCCGCCGCACCGCGACGGGTCGCGGCTTCGGTGGCGTGCTCGACGATGTCAGAACTCCGGTCGACCCCGATCACCGAGCCCGGCGCCACGCGCGCCGCGATGTCGAACGTGAGCGTGCCCGGGCCGCTTCCGACGTCGAGCACGGTCATCCCCGGCCGGAGGAGGCCGGCGAAGTACGCGCCCGAATTGGCCAGATTCCGCCACTCGTGGGATCGGAGGACGCTCTCGTGATGACCGTGCATGTAGCGATCGACAATCTTCATGGTGCAATCCTAGGTTCGACCCCGAGCGCCGCCGCGGCGCGCTGAGCGATTAATTCGGTGCCTCTAGGCTGAGGGCATGGCCGACTCCTCGAACCCTTTCCTCTCCCCCAGTCCGCTCCCCTACCAGCTCCCGCCGTTCGCCGACATCAGGGACGAGCACTACCGTCCCGCGTTCGAGCAGGGCTTCGCGGAGCAGCTGGCCGAGGTCGAGGCGATCGCGTCCTCCCCCGACGCGCCGACGTTCGAGAACACGATGGTCGCGCTGGAACGCTCCGGGCAGGTGCTGCAGCGCGTCGCCGAGGTGTTCTTCAACAAGAGCTCGTCCGACAGCACCGACTTCACCAACGCACTGGAGGAGGAGATCGCTCCCCTGCTCTCCGCGCACCAGGACGCCATCCGGCTGGACCCCGCGCTCTACGCTCGCATCGAGTCGCTGCACGAGCGGCGCCACGACCTCGGGCTCGACGCTGAGGGCGTGTACCTGATCGAGCGGTACTTCACCGAGTTCACGCTCGCCGGCGCCGGGCTCGACGACGAGCAGAAGGAGCGCCTGCGCGAGTACAACCAGCGGCTCTCCACGCTCACGACGCGCTTCGAGAAGAACCTGCTCGCCGACACCAACGAGCTCGCGGTCGTGTTCGACTCGGCCGAGGAGCTGGACGGCCTCGGCGAGGGCGAGCTCTCGGCTGCGGCGGAGGCCGCCCGCGAGCGCGGGCTCGACGGCAAGTACGTCGTCACCCTCGTGCTGCCGACCGGCCACCCGTGGCTCGCGAGCCTGACCGACCGCCGCGCCCGCGAGCGGATCATGGCGGCCTCCCGCTCCCGAGGCATCCGCGGCGGCGAGCACGACAACCGCGACCTGGTGCTGGAGATCACGCGGCTGCGCGCCGAGCGGGCCCGCCTGCTCGGCTTCGACACGCACGCCGCCTTCGTCACGGCGGACGAGACGGCGCGGACACCGCAGGCGGTCGCGGACATGCTCGGACGGCTCGCGCCTCCCGCCGCCCGCAACGCGCGCTCCGAGCAGGCCGACCTCCAGAAGCACGCTGTGCTCGCCGGACAGCTCGGCGACGGCGAGACGGTCGAGAGCTGGGACTGGGCGAAGCTCACCGACACCGTGCGCCAGGCGACCTACGACGTCGACTTCGCGGCGATGCGCCCGTACTTCGAGGCGGAGCGCGTGTTGCGCGACGGCGTCTTCTTCGCCGCCACCAGCCTGTACGGCATCACCTTCGAGGAGCGGCCCGACCTGGTCGCCTACCACCCGGACGCGCGCGTCTTCGAGGTGCGCAACGAGGACGGCTCCGGGCTCGGCCTCTACCTCCTCGACCTCTACACGCGCGACTCCAAGCGCGGCGGGGCCTGGATGAACCCGCTCATCTCGCAGTCCGAGCTTCTGGGCTACCCGACCGTCGTGGTCAACAACCTCAACGTGCCGAAGCCGGCCGCCGGCGAGCCGACCCTGCTCACCTACGACGAGACCAACACGCTGTTCCACGAGTTCGGCCACGCCCTCCACGGGTTGTTCGCGCGTGTGACCTACCCCAAGTTCGCCGGCACCAACGTCTTCCGCGACTTCGTCGAGTTCCCGAGCCAGGTGAACGAGATGTGGATGCTGTGGCCCGAGATCGTCTCGAACTACGCGGTGCACCACGAGACCGGCGCGCGGATGCCGCAGGAGCTCATCGACAAGCTGCACGCCTCCGAGTCGTTCAACGAGGGCTTCGCGACGAGCGAGTACCTGGCCGCCGCCCTGCTCGACCAGGCCTGGCACGCGATCACCGCCGACGACACGGTGACCGACGTCGCCGCGTTCGAGGCGGCCGCCCTCGCGGCGGTCGGACTCGACAACCCGGCCGTGCCGCCGCGCTACGCGAGCACCTACTTCGCGCACACCTTCTCCGGCGGCTACGACGCGGGCTACTACTCCTACATCTGGAGCGAGGTCCTGGACGCCGACACGGTGGAGTGGTTCACGGAGAACGGCGGCCTCAGCCGCGAGAACGGCGACCGGTTCCGCAACCGCCTGCTCGGCGTCGGCGGTTCGAAGGACCCGCTGGAGGCGTACCGCGACTTCCGCGGCCGTGACGCCGTGATCGAGCCGCTGCTGAAGCGCCGCGGCCTCGACGGCTGAGCCGGCGGTCCCGAACTGCACCTAGCCCCCTTCCCTCGGCGCCCTCTAGCCTGAGCGCAACGTGAGAAGGGGGCATCATGACCTCGACGGCACCGGAACCGGAACTGGCCGCACCCTCTGTGCGGTCGCTGCTCCTCCTCTCCATCCCCGCCGTCGTCATCGGCGTGGTCAGCGCGCTCACGCTGTGGGCGGTGGACGAGCTGGCCGCCGTCATCGACGACGGCATCTGGACCTCGCTGCCGAAGGCGCTCGGGATCGACCCGTCGTCGGGCTGGTGGATCTTCCTGATCCTCACCGCCACCGGCATCGCGGTCGGGCTGACCGTCTGGCTCGTCCCCGGCCACGCCGGACCCGACTCCGCGACGACCGATCTGGTCTCCGCCCCGCTGAAGGTCGGCGTAGTGCCATCGCTCGCCCTCGCGGCGGTGCTCGGGCTGGCCGGCGGCGTGAGCCTCGGGCCGGAGAACCCGATCATCGCCATCAACGTCAGCCTCCTGGTCGCGCTGGTCGGCCGGCTCTGGAAGGCCGTCCCGGCGCGCATCGTCATGCTGATGGCCGCCGCCGGCACGATCGGAGCGCTGTTCGGCACCCCGGTGGCCGCGGCGCTGGTCTTCACGGGCGTCGTCGCCGCGGTGAAGGGCGGCGGTGCGCTGTGGGACAAGCTGTTCCTCCCGCTCGTCTCGGCGGCCGCCGGGTCGCTCACCATGACCCTGCTGGCGCACCCCCACTTCGGGATCCCGATGCCGGCGTACACGCAGATCAGCGGCTGGGACGTGCTGGCCGCGCTGATCATCGGGGTGGTGTCCACCGCGCTCGGCCTGCTCGGCGCCGTGCTGTTCCCGCTGGTCCACCGCGCGTTCCACGCGCTGCGCCATCCGCTGCTCATCACGCTCGCCGGCGGTGTCGTGCTCGGCCTGCTCGGCGCGCTCGGCGGCCCGATCACGCTCTTCAAGGGGCTGGAGCAGATGAGCGCGCTCGTCCAGAACCGCGCCGACTACGCGGTGGGACAGCTGGCGTTGATCATCGGCGTCAAGCTGGCCGCGCTGCTCGTGGCGGCCGGCGCCGGGTTCCGCGGCGGCCGCGTCTTCCCTGCGGTGTTCATCGGGGCGGCCGTGGGAACGCTGGCCGCTGCGCTCGTGCCGGGCATCCCGCTGCCCGTGGCGGTCGCCGCCGGGGTCTTCGGAATCACGCTCGCGGTCACCCGGGACGGCTGGATCGCCATCTTCATCGGCGTCGCCGTCACTCAGAACCTGCTCGTGCTGCCCATCCTGTCGCTCGCCGTACTCCCGGCCTGGCTGATGGTGACGAAGGCGCCCGAGTTCCTGATCAAGCCGGCGACGATTACGCCGACTTCTCCTCGCGCCGCGGGCGGTGCGGGACGATAGTCGGAGCCGCGTTCTCCAGCACGGCCTCCCTGGTGACGACGACCCGGGCGACCTCGGAGCTGGACGGCACCTCGAACATGATCGGGCCGAGCACCTCCTCCATGATCGCGCGGAGGCCGCGGGCGCCGGTCTTGCGAAGCACCGCGAGGTCGGCGATGGCCTCCAGGGCCGAGTGCTCGAACTCCAGCTGCACGCCGTCGAGCTCGAACATGCGCTGATACTGCCGCACGAGCGCGTTCTTCGGCACCGTCAGGATCTGCATGAGCGCGTCCTGGTCGAGCGGGGTCACCGTGGTGACGACCGGGAGGCGGCCGATGAACTCCGGGATGAGACCGAACTTGTGCAGGTCCTCCGGCAGCACCTCGGAGAAGAGGTTGATGTCGTCGCCCTTGGAGTGGAGCGGGGCGCCGAAGCCGATGCCCTTCTTGCCTGCACGCGAGGAGATGATGTCCTCCAGCCCGGCGAAGGCGCCGGCCACGATGAACAGGACGTTCGTCGTGTCGATCTGGATGAACTCCTGGTGCGGGTGCTTGCGGCCGCCCTGCGGCGGCACCGAGGCGACCGTGCCCTCAAGGATCTTGAGCAGCGCCTGCTGCACGCCCTCGCCGGAGACGTCGCGCGTGATCGACGGGTTCTCGGCCTTGCGGGCGATCTTGTCGACCTCGTCGATGTAGATGATGCCGGTCTCAGCGCGCTTGACGTCGTAGTCGGCGGCCTGGATGAGCTTGAGCAGGATGTTCTCGACATCCTCGCCGACGTAACCGGCCTCCGTCAGAGCGGTGGCGTCGGCGACCGCGAACGGCACGTTGAGCCGGCGCGCGAGCGTCTGGGCCAGGTAGGTCTTGCCGCAGCCGGTGGGGCCGATCAGCAGGATGTTCGACTTGGCGATCTCGACGTCGTCCATGGCGTCGGCCGAGGTGAGGGTCTGCTTGGCCCGCACCCGCTTGTAGTGGTTGTAGACGGCGACGGCCAGGGCGCGCTTCGCCTGCTCCTGGCCGATGACGTACTCCTCGAGGAAGCCGAAGATCTCCTTCGGTTTCGGGAGGTCGAACTCACCGGAGGCCTCCTCGCCCGCCTCGGCGAGCCGCTCCTCGATGATCTCGTTGCAGAGCTCGACGCACTCGTCGCAGATGTACACGCCAGGACCGGCGATCAGCTGCTGCACCTGCTTCTGGCTCTTGCCACAGAAGGAACACTTGAGCAGATCGGCGCTCTCCCCGATGCGTGCCATCCGTCTCCCCCTCCTTCTTCGGGTCTCTCCGTCGAGCCTAACCCGAGACGGCGACATTGGGGCGCACCGGAGGGGATTCGACACGCGGGGTGGTTATGCCAGGAGCAGACACGCCCGAAGGACCGCTCAGAGCAGATGCCGGAAGTAGCGGCCGGGCGCGTCGAGGAACAGACGCCAGTTCCTCACCAGCTCCAGGTCCTCCCACGCGACCTCGCGCATCCCCCAGTCGCCCACCTCGAGGATGCGGGCGCCGGGCAGAGCCGCCAGGACCGGCGAGTGCGTCGCGCAGAGGATCTGGGTGCCTCGGGCGACCATGTCGTTCAGCTCGGCCAGCCACTTCAGCGTCGAGTCGAACGAGAGAGCGGCCTCCGGTTCGTCGAGGCACGCGAATCCGGTGACGTAGCGAGGATGGTTGAGCTTCGTGGCCAGCAACTCGTTGAAGGACTCGCCGTGGCTCACGGTGTGAAGGCGGTCCGGGCTCCCGATGGACTCCAGATAGGTGTAGTAGCCGTGCATCGTCTCGGCACGCAGGAAGAACCCGAACCGCGGCGCTCCCGGCGTGCGCTCGATGAGCAGGCGGGCGCCCAGCGGCGACTCGGTCGGCCGGGTGCGATGCGAGCCGTTGGTGCTCCCGCCCTCCGGCGGAAGGCCGTACGCGGTTGCGATCGCCTCGACGATGGTGGACTTGCCGCTGCCGTTCTCTCCGACGAGGAACGTCACCCCGCGGGGCAGCTCCAGCCCGTCGCGCAACAGCTGCCTGACCGCCGGGATGTCGTATGGCCAGCTGCCGTGGTCGAGCGGCGCCTCGCCCTCCTCCCGTGGGGCGGCGTACACGGCGAACGGGACGGTCGTCGTTCAGACCGTCCCGTTCGTTCATCCGTGTGGAGCTACTTGACGAGCGCCGGCAGCGTCTTGCGGCTGGTCAGCACCTGGTCGATGAGGCCGTACTCCAGCGCCTCCTCGGCCGAGAGGATCTTGTCGCGGTCGATGTCCTTGTTGACCTGCGCGACCGAGCGGTTGGAGTGCTTGGCGAGCGTCTCCTCCAGCCAGGTGCGCATGCGCATGATCTCGTTCGCCTGGATCTCGATGTCCGAGGCCTGCCCCTGGCCGGCCTCGCCGACGGCGGGCTGGTGGATCAGGATGCGTGCGTTCGGCAGCGCCAGACGCTTGCCCGGGGTGCCGGCGGCGGTCAGCACGGCCGCGGCGGAGGCCGCCTGGCCGAGCACCACGGTCTGGATCTGCGGGCGGATGTACTGCATCGTGTCGTAGATCGCGGTCATGGCCGTGAACGAGCCGCCGGGCGAGTTGATGTACATGACGATGTCGCGGTCCGGGTCCTGGCTCTCGAGCACGAGGAGCTGGGCCATGATGTCGTCGGCCGAGGCGTCGTCGACCTGCACGCCGAGGAAGATGATGCGGTCCTCGAACAGCTTCGCGTACGGGTCCTGGCGCTTGTAGCCGTAGGCCGTGCGCTCCTCGAACGACGGGAGGATGTAGCGGGAGCCTGGCGCCTGCAGGCCGCCGAGGGCCTGGCCGCCTGCGGCGTATCCGCCGAGCATGGGGGTGTTCATAGTGATGTCCTTATCCTTCCGGCGGTCTGCTACTTGGCGTCCTGGTCGGTGCCGCCGCCGCCGGAGACGTCGAGCGCGGACTCCCGGATGTGGTCGACGAAGCCGTAGTCCAGGGCCTCCTGGGCGCTGAACCAGCGGTCGCGGTCGCCGTCGGCGTTGATCTGCTCGACCGACTTGCCGGTCGCCGACGCGGTGATCTCGGCCAGACGCTTCTTCATGTCGAGGATCAACTGGGCCTGGGTCTGGATGTCGCTGGCGGTGCCGCCGAAGCCGCCGTGCGGCTGGTGCAGCAGCACGCGCGCGTTCGGCGTGATGTACCGCTTGCCCTTGGTGCCCGCGGTCAGCAGGAGCTGACCCATCGAGGCGGCCATGCCGATGCCGACCGTGACGATGTCGTTCGGGACGAACTGCATGGTGTCGTAGATGGCCATTCCCGCGGTGATCGAGCCGCCGGGAGAGTTGATGTACAGGTAGATGTCACGCTTGGGGTCTTCTGCGGCGAGGAGCAGCAGCTTCGCGGCGATCTCGTTGGCGTTCTCGTCGCGCACCTCGGAACCGAGCCAGATGATCCGGTCCTTCAGCAGTCTGTCGAAAACATTGGGCTGGATACCCATGTCGGCCATTGTTCGCTCCGTTTCCTTTGTCGCTTGGCATCGAATCTATCGGAGCGTTGAACGCATTTCCGCGCTGTTCGCCCTGGGCAGAGCGGGTGTCGCGCGGCGCCTGCCGCGGCGCGTCAGTCGTCGTCCAGCGCGGCGGCGTAGGCCTCCACCGCCCGGCGGTAGCGCGGCAGGTGCGGGGCGAGTGCCCCGAGCGCCTCGCGCAGGGCATCGGCGGGGAAGCCGTCGTCGAACAGGGCGAGCGCCGCGAAGGCGCGCGCGGCGTCGGCGAGCGGGTGCTCAGGCTCGGCTAAGAGGAAGTCCCGCAGCAGGCCGAGCGCCTCGTCCGGGCGGTCGAGGTTGCGGAGCGTGCTCGCGAGCTGGACGATCGCCTGGCCGCGCTCCGGCTCGCCGATGTCCGCCGCCAGCGCTGCACGGTACAGCGGCTCGGCCTCGGCCTCCCGTCCGGCGAAATCGCGCGCGCCGGCAGCTTCGAAGAGCGCTTCGGCGTCGCCTTCGGGGCGCTCGGCGACGAGTGCGTCGATGGCCGCCACCGTGGCGGCCTCCCCGCGTCGTCGGCCGCGGCCCACACCGCGTCCACCCGCTGTCGCCAGTCGTCCATGTCGCCCTCCTCGCCGCGATGCGCCACGCAGGGGTCGCAACTCGCCGTCACCCATCGTGCCAGACGGCGTGTCGCGTCCCCTAGACGCACGAAGGCCGGGCGTCCCAGAGGGGTGCCCGGCCTTCGTGGATGAGGGGAGGTTACTCCGCCTTCTTCTTGGCGGCGCGCTTCTTCGGCTTCTCCTCGGCGGCCGGCTCCTCGGCCGGGGCCTCGGCAGCGGCGTCGTCGGCCGCAGCGTCCTCGTCCGCGTCCTCGTCGCCGGGGAGGGCGACGAACTCGCTGAGGTCGACCTTCTTGCCGTTGGTGTCGACGACCTCGGTCTTACCGAGGATGATCGCGAGCGCCTTGTTGCGGGCGACCTCGCCGACCATCGACGGGATCTGGCCGTTCTCGCTGAGGATCTTGACGAACTCGTTCGGGTCCATGCCGTACTGGGCGGCGCCCTGCACGAGGTACTGGGTGAGCTCGTCCTGGCTGACCTTGACGTCCTCCGCCTGCGCGACCTCGTCCAGCAGGATCTGCGTGCGGAAGGTCTTCTCGCTCGACTCGGTGACCTCGGCGCGGTGCTCGTCGTCCTCGAGGCGGTTCTCCTGCTCCAGGTGGCGGTGCACCTCGTCCTCGACCAGCGAGGCGGGGACCGGGATCTCCACCAGCTCGAGCAGCTTGTCGACCAGCTGGTCGCGCGCCGCGGTGCCCTGGCCGAACGACTTTGCGCGCTCGACCTGGCCGCGGAGGCTGGTGCGGAGCTCGCCGATGGTGTCGAACTCGCTGGCGATCTGCGCGAAGTCGTCGTCGGCCTCCGGGAGCTCGCGCTCCTTGACGGCGTTCAGGGTGACGGTGATCTGGGCGTTCTCGCCCTCGTGGTCGCCGCCCATGAGCGGGGCCTCGAAGGTGGTGGTCTCGCCGGCGGTCAGCGTGTCGAGCGCCTCGTCGATGCCGTCGATGAGCTCGCCGGAGCCGATCTCGTAAGAGATGTTCGCGGCGGTGTCGACCTCCTCGCCGCCGATGACGGCGGTCAGGTCGATCTGGGCGAAGTCGCCGGACTTGGCCGGGCGGTCGACCGTGACGAGCGTGCCGAAGCGGCTGCGCAGGCGGTCGAGCTCCTCCTCGACGTCGTCGACGGACACCTCGGCGGCGTCGACGGTGAGGGTGATGTCGCCGAAGTCGGGAAGGGTGACCTCCGGGCGGGTGTCGACCTCGATGGTGAGCAGAAGGTCACCCGAGAAGTCGCTCTCGCTGGGCCACTCGGTGATGTCGGCCTGCGGCCGGCCGAGCGGACGCACGTCGTTCTCCTCGACCGCCTGGCGGTAGAAGGTGTCGAGGCCCTCGTTGACCGCGTGCTCCAGGACGGCGGCCTTGCCGACCCGCTGGTCGATGATGGGCGGCGGCACCTTGCCCTTGCGGAAACCGGGGATGCTCACCTGCTCCGCGATGTGCTCGTAGGCGTGCTTGATGGACGGCTGCAGTTCCTCCGGCGTCACCGAGATGATGAGCTTGGTACGCGTGGGGCTGAGCTTCTCGACCGTGGTCTTCACGATGTCTGGGTTCTCCTGAATGTTCGAACGATGGTCTACTCGCAAGGAACGAGGTCCTCGTCGGGGCGACAGGATTCGAACCTGCGACCTCCCGCTCCCAAAGCGGGCGCTCTAGCCAAGCTGAGCTACGCCCCGGCTTCAAGCGGTGCGAAAGACCGTGCGCAAGTCTACTGCACGCGGGCATCCCCCGCGTGTACTACGATGGTCGTCGGCCATCCGCGCCAGGACGGCCTTCGGGGATGTAGCTCAATGGTAGAGCCTCAGTCTTCCAAACTGATTACGCGGGTTCGATTCCCGTCATCCCCTCGTTTGCACTCGCCGAAGGGCACGTAAACGCCCCTGAACCGCAGTTTTAGGGGCGTTTACGTGCCCTTCGGTCGTTGCGGGTCACCGCTGCAGGTACGCCAGCACCGCCAGCACCCGCCGGTGGTCGTCCCCCGAGTCCTCCAGCGCCAGCTTCTGGAAGATCGACGTCACGTTCTTCTCCACCGCGCCCACCCCGATGACCAGCCGCGCGCCGATCGCGGCGTTCGTGCGGCCTTCCGCCATCAGCGTCAGGACGTCGCGCTCGCGCGGTGTCAGGGCGCCCAGCGGGTCCGTGCGGCGCACCAGCAGCTCGCGCACCACCTCCGGGTCGAGGACCGTTCCGCCCGCCGCGATCCTGGAGACGGCGTCGCGCAGCTCGTCCAGGGAGGCGATGCGGTCCTTCAGGAGGTAGCCGGTGCCGCCGCGGCCGCTGGCCAGCAGCTCCTGGGCGTAGGTGCCCTCCACGTACTGGCTCAGCAGCAGGACACCCACCGCGGGGAACGTCGATCGCAGCGTGAGAGCGGCACGGACGCCCTCGTCGCGGAACGTCGGCGGCATCCGGACGTCCAGCACCGCCACGTCGGGCGTCAGCGACGGGAGGGCGGCGAGCAGGGAGTCCGCTTCGCCGAACGCTCCCACGGTCTCGAAGCCGGCCTCGTCGAAGAGGCGCGCGAGGCCCTCGCGGAGGAGGACGGAGTCGTCCGCGACGACGAGGCGGAGGGGCCGGGTTCACGCACCCCTCCACCCTAGGGCCCGGCGATTCGTGCCGAATGTCGCGAATGCGGCGGCGAATCCGGACATTCGGGCCGAATGTGGCGGCGATCACGTCAGCGGCAGGCGCGCGCCGATCGCCGTCGGGCCGCCCTCGGGGCTGTCCACCACGAGCTCGCCGCGGAGGCCGTGCACCCGCTCGGCCAGCCCGCTCAGCCCGTGCCCCGGCACGATGGTCGCGCCGCCGTGGCCGTTGTCGGTCAACCACACCGAGAGCCACGGGGCGCCCGCGGTGTCGACGGTCCGCTCCAGCACCAGCCGGCCGGCGGTCGCGCCGGAGTGCTTGGCGAGGTTCGCGGACAGCTCGGCCAGCACGTAGTAGGCGTTGCGCTCGACTTCGGGGCTGAACCGCTCCCCCGGCTCCAGCGTCGACTCGACCGTCAGCGGGATGGTGCTGCGTGCGGCGAGCGAGTCGACCGCCGCGCCGAGGCCGCGGTCCTGGAGGATCGGCGGGGCGAAGCCGCGGGACAGGGCGCGCAGCTCCTCCAGGGTGTCCCCGGCCTGCTTGCGCGCCTCGCGGAGCAGCGACGCGGCAGCCTCCGGGTCGTCGGAGAGCTTGCGCTCGGCGGCGGCGATGTCCATCTGCAGCCGGATGAGCCGCTGCTGCGGGCCGTCGTGGAGGTCGCGCTCCAGGCGGCGCAGCGACTGGTCCTCGGCGGAGACGGCTGCGCCGCGCTGGGCCGACAGGTCCGCGACCTCGCGCTGCAGGGCCTCGGACGGCCAGGCGCCGAGGAGGCCGCGGGCGACGGCGTGGTGCAACAGGGTGAGGGCGCGGGTGACGAACGGCAGGGTCGCGGCGAACAGGATGCCGGCGATCAGGTAGAGGATGCGGTCCCCGGCGACCGGGTCGAACGTCGAGTGGATGCCGAAGACCGCGTCAACCACCACCCGGGAGAGGAAGAACTCGCGGTTCCCTTGCGGGATGAAGCCGAGCCAGAGCCAGCCGGTCAGGCCGCCGAGGGCGACGGACGTCCACGCGATCGTGATGCTCCAGCTCACCACGCTGACGATCGGGTTGATGATCATCCCGTGCAGCAGGTACAGCCAGTAGTGGCCGTTCGCCCACGGGCCGAAGAGGATGCGCCAGAACGTTCGCGGCTTGTCGGCGGGGTCCCACACCGGGCGCGGGATGGCGGGCCTCCCCGCCCAGTCCAGGCGCGTCAGCTCGACGACGCCGAACGCGCGCGCCGCGTAGAAGGTCGCGACGACGATGAGGAAGCCGACGTAGATGACGATGGTGCCGAGGCCGGTCCAGAACAGCGACGCGAGCACCGAGAGGCCGATGATCGCGATGGGCATGGTCAGCAGCAGGAAGCCGAGCTCGCGCGGGACCCCGCGCCACAGCGACCCGTACGACGTACGGGAGACGGCGCGCGGGGCGGCGGAGGATGGGGTCACGGCATCCAGACTGGCAGACGCGGCGGCCGCGCCGGGGATGTCGCCCGCGGCCAGCGGGACGGTGCTCTGTTCGTTCATGCCTCCAGCCTCGCGAAACTGCGGGCGCGGCCCCATCCCGCGACCCTCCCGAAACGTGCGGGGTTATCCCCTGCGCCGAGGGGCACGTCGTTGTCGCTTTCGGGCGTCCGAAGTGACAACGACGTGCCCCTCGGCGGGTCAGAGGGCGTCGTGGGTGAGGCGGCCGGCGAGGAGGGTGGCGGCGACGCGCATCCCGCGCAGTTCGTCGGGGGTCGCGCCGAGCGGGTCGCTCTCCACGACGGCGAGGTCGGCGGGCTCGCCGACGGCGACGCGCGTCCGGGTGGAGGCGGCCAGGGCGGCCTCCACCGGGATGCGCTGCTCGGGATGCCACGGCTCCCGGCCGTCCCGCGTGCGCCCGGCCGCCGAGGCGACGGCCCCCCACGGGTCGAGCGGCGCGACCGGCGCGTCCGAGCCGAACGCCAGCCGGGCGCCGGAGGCGAGCAGCGCCGCGAGCGGGAACGCGTCGGCGGCGCGGCCGGCCCAGAGTCGGTCGGCCACGTCGCGGTCGTCCATCGCGTGCTCGGGCTGGACGCTCGCCACGACCCCGAGCGCGGCGAACCGGGGGATGTCGGCCGGGTCGATGAGCTGCGCGTGCTCGATGCGGCCACCCGCGCCCAGCGCCTCGAACGCGTCGAGCGCGAGCCGGTTGGCCTCGTCGCCGATCGCGTGCACGGCTGGCTCGATGCCGTTCCCGGCCGCGAACCGCAGGTCCGCCAGCAGCTCGGCCGGCGTCAGGTTCGCGACGCCGTGGCCGCCGTCCGGGTACGGGTGCAGGCACAGCGCGGTGCGGGTGTTCAGCGAGCCGTCCGAGATGACCTTGAAGGGGCCCATCGTGAGGAGGCCGTCCGTGCCCTCCACCGGGGCGCCGGTGCGCAGTCCGAGGGCGACCGCGTCGGCCAGGCGGTCGCGGTAGACGCCGAACTCGACCCGCAGGCTGTGGAACCCTGCGGCGAACCGGCGCGTCCACACCTCCAGGTTCCCGCCGTACTCCAGGTCCACGATCCCGACCACACCGCGCGCTGCCGCGGCGTCAGCGGCCTCCGCGGCCCACCGGTCGAGCGTGGCCTCGTCGGAGGGCGTGAGCCGGCTCGTCAGGGCGAAGCTCGCGTCCTCCCGTAACAGCGCACCGTCCGCGCCCGGCGCGAAGCGCTCGAACGCGGCCGTGTTGAGCCACGAGCAGTGCAGGTCGCCCGCGATCAGCACCACGGGCCGGTCCCCCGCGACGGCGTCGAGGAGCCCGCGGGTCGGGAGGTCGGGCCACAGCGCGTCGTGGAAGCCGAAGCCGACCAGTACGTCCGTCCCGGGATCCCGCTCGGCGCGCGAGCGCACCAGGCCGGCCGCCTCCGCCGCCGACGACGCGCGGGACACGTCCAGTCGACGCGCGGTCTGCGCCCACTGGGTGAAGTGGACGTGCTGGTCCCACAGTCCGGGGATGAGCCACCGCCCGTCGAGCGGGAGGCGCTCCAGGCAGCGCTCGCCGGGAGCACCGGCTGGGGCGATGGACGCGATCCTGCCGGCACGGACGGTCACATCGACCAGGTCACCCGACCCGGGGAGCCGCGCGTCCGCCAGGAGGAGCGTCATCGCGCCGCGCGGCGGCGGTCGTGCACGAGCTGCATCTCACGCAGCAGCGCCGGGCTCGCGTACGGCGAGCCGCCGCCGAGCTCGGTCATGATCGAGTCCACGATGTGGTCGGGGCGGTTCTGGCTCATCTTCTGCTTGGCGACGATCCTCGTCGGCGTCAGCCGCACGCCGACCGTGCCGGAGGAGATGCGCTCGGCGTAGCGCTCGTCCTCCAGCGTCCCCCGCATCCGCCGCGGCTCCGGCAGCTCGCGCTCGAAGTGGTCGACCAGCTTCTCCAGCACCTGGAGGTTCTCCTCCGGACTCAGCAACTCGGGCACGCCCGAGAGGTGGACGGCGACGAAGTTCCAGGTCGGCACGGCCGGGTCGGCGTCGTACCAGGACGACGAGATGTAGCCGTGCGGGCCCTGGAGGATCACCAGCAGCTCGTGCTCGCCCAGCTCGTGCAGCTGCTCGTCGGGCCGGCCGACGTGGCTGACGATGCTGAGCTCCTCGCGCGTGTCGTCGAGGATGACCGGATAGTGCGAGGCGACCAGCCCGGTCGAGGCGTTGCTCACGAAGGTGCCCCACGGGTTCTCGCGGATGATCCGCTCGATCTCGACCCGGTCGGTCAGCGTGAAGCTGGGGTTCTGACGCACGGAGCGCTCCTTACTTCTGATCCTTCGGGCACCAGTACAGCTTGCGGCCGCCCAGCTCCTCCATCACGATGTGCGTTCCGCAGACCCGGCACGGCAGGCCCTCGCGCTTGTAGACCCAGTGCCGGTCCTCGCGCTTGGCCATCGCCTTGCGGTACGACTCCTCGTCCAGGTCGTCCATCGTCATCATCTGGCCGGTCTCGACGCCGATCTTGAGAAGGTGCACCCAGTCGCGCCACAGCTCCCGGACGGTGTCCTCCGGGACGAGCTTGCCCGGCGTGTGCGGGTTCTGTCTGGCGCGGAACAGCAGCTCGGCGCGGTAGACGTTGCCGATGCCGCTCACGACGCTCTGGTCCATGAGCAGCAGCGCGATGGCGGTCGGCTTCTTACGGACCTTCGCCACGAATGCCTCCTCGGCCTCCGGGCCGTGGTCCACCTGAGGGTCGGGGCCGAGCTTCGCGATCACCGCGTCCACCTCGGCGGGGTCGAGCACTTCGCAGGCCGTCGGCCCGCGGAGGTCTGCGACCGCGGTGTCCGTCAGCAGCCGGACTCGGACCTGGCCGATGGGCTCCGGCGGGAAGACGTCGATGTCGGCCTCCACCTTCTCCGACTCCGACATGCGCAGCCGGGTTCGGCGGGGAGCGCCGATGGAGTGCAGGGAGTTCTCGCCCGCCTCATCAAGGACCGTCCCGGTCTGGTTCGTCTGGCCCATCCGCCCGTTCGCGCTCGCGATGGTCGGGTCGATGCTGATGTCGCCCGCGAAGTCCCAGGCGCCGTAGATGCCGAGGTGGATGCGCAGCCAGAGCTCGTTGTCGAACTCCAGGAACATCTGCTTGCCGACCGCCTTCGCGGCGATCATCGTGTGCCCGTCGATGCGCTTCGCGTCGTCCGCAAAACGACCCTGCGGGGAGGACACCGCGACGCGGTGACCGACGAAGTTGACCGCGAACTGCTTCGCGATCCGATGGACGGAGTGGCCCTCGGGCATCAGCGGTCCACGTTCTTGCCCGCGATGTCGCCGGTGGCCTCGTACTCCGCGAGCTGCGCGATGCGGCGCACGTGGCGCTCCTCCAGCGAGAACGGCGTGGCGATGAAGAGGTCGATGAAGCGGGTGGCCTCCTCGACGGTGTGCTGGCGGGCGCCGATCGAGATGACGTTGGCATCGTTGTGCTGGCGGGCGAGCTCGGCGGTGCTCTCGTTCCAGACCAGGGCGGCGCGCACGCCGAGCACCTTGTTGGCCGCGATCTGCTCGCCGTTGCCCGAGCCGCCGAAGACCACGCCCAGGGCCTCAACGCCCGCCTGCTGGTCGCGGACGACGCCCTTGGCCGCATTGATGCAGAACGCCGGGTAGTCGTCGATCGGGTCGTACTCGGTCGGGCCGTGGTCGACGACCTCGTGGCCGGCCTCGGTGAGGTGCGCCTGGAGGTGCTGACTGAACTCGAGACCGGCGTGATCGGTGGCGATGTGGATGCGCATGGAGACAGTCTAGGGAAGGCCGCCGACGCTCCCCGGCGCACCTCACTAAGGTGGATCCGGTGGACACGATCCACACCCATCCCGCTTTTTCCAAGGAGTCAGCGTTGCCCGGAGAAAACCTCACCCGCATCGAAGCCCAGGAGCGCGCGTCGCTCGTCCGCACCAGCAGCTACGACGTCGTCCTCGATCTGACCACCGGCCCGGAGACCTTCCGCAGCACGACGACCGTGCGCTTCTCCGCGACGCCGGGCGCCTCGACCTTCATCGACGCGATCACGCGCACGGTCCACTCGGTCACGCTCAACGGCGTGGAGCTGGACCCGGCTGCGGTCTCGGACGGCGTGCGCATCCAGCTCGACGGCCTGGCGGCGGAGAACACCCTCGTGGTCGACGCCGACATGATCTACACCAACACCGGTGAGGGCCTGCACCGCTTCGTGGACCCGGTCGACGGTGAGGTGTACCTCTACTCCCAGTTCGAGGTCCCGGACTCCCGCCGCATGTTCGCGGTGTTCGAGCAGCCCGACCTGAAGGCCGAGTTCACGTTCACCGTGACCGCCCCCGCGCACTGGTCGGTCGTCAGCAACTCCCCCACCCCGGAGCCCGTCGCCGCCGGGGAGGGCGCCAAGACCTGGTCCTTCGCCGCGACCCCGGTCATCTCCTCCTACATCACCGCGCTCATCGCCGGCCCCTACGAGTCGGTGCACAGCGAGCTGACCAGCCGCGACGGCCGCACCATCCCGCTCGGCGTGTACGCGCGACAGAGCCTCGCGGGCTTCCTGGACGCCGACTACATCTTCGAGAAGACCCGCGAGGGCTTCGCGTTCTACGAGGAGAAGTTCGACTACGCGTACCCGTTCGAGAAGTACGACCAGCTCTTCGTCCCCGAGTTCAACGCGGGCGCGATGGAGAACGCCGGCGCGGTGACCTTCACCGAGACCTACGTGTTCCGCTCCAAGGTCACCGACGCGATCAAGGAGCGCCGGGTCGTCACGATCCTGCACGAGCTGGCGCACATGTGGTTCGGCGACCTGGTGACGATGAAGTGGTGGAACGACCTCTGGCTGAACGAGTCGTTCGCCGAGTACGCCTCCACCCTCGCCACCGCCGAGGCCACCGAGTGGACCGAGGCCTGGACCACGTTCGCCGCGATGGAGAAGAGCTGGGCGTACCGCCAGGACCAGCTGCCCTCCACGCACCCGATCGTCGCGACGATCAACGACCTGGAGGACGTGCAGGTCAACTTCGACGGCATCACGTACGCCAAGGGCGCCTCGGTGCTCAAGCAGCTCGTTGCGTGGGTCGGCCAGGACGACTTCCTCGCCGGCGTCGCGCAGTACTTCAAGAAGCACCAGCACGGCAACACCGAGCTGACCGACCTCCTGGTCGAGCTGGAGGCCACCAGCGGCCGCGACCTGACCGAGTGGTCGAAGCTGTGGCTGGAGACCGCGGGCGTCAACACCCTCCGCCCGGAGCTGACGGTGGACGCCGACGGCACGATCACCGCGTTCGCCGTGCTGCAGACGGCCGCCGCCGACTACCCGACCATCCGCCCGCACCGCCTCGCGGTCGGCTTCTACGACCTGGTGGAGGGCCGCCTGGTCCGTACCTCGCGCGTCGAGCTGGACGTGGACGGCGAGCGGACGGAGGTCGCCGAGCTGGTCGGCCAGAAGCGCCCCGCGCTCATCCTCCTCAACGACGACGACCTCGCCTACGCGAAGATCCGCCTCGACGAGGACTCGCACCGCGTCGCGCTGGAGCACCTGTCCTCGATCGAGAGCCCGCTCGCCCGCTCGCTCGTCTGGGGCGCGGTCTGGGACGCCACCCGCGACGCCGAGACCCCCGCGAGCGACTACGTACGCCTCGTGCTCGGCAACATCGCGTCGGAGACCGAGTCCACCACGCTGCGCACCACGCTCACGCAGCTCGTGCTCGCCGCCGGCAGCTACGTCGCGCCCGAGCGCCAGAAGCAGACCGGCGAGGAGGCCGCGGCCGCCCTGTGGGAGCTCGCCCAGCAGGCCGAGGCCGGCAGCGACGCCCAGTTCCAGTTCGTCAAGTTCTTCGCCGCGCTGGCCTCCACCCCGGAGCAGCTCGCGAACGTCGCCGCCCTGCGCGACGGGACGGTGACCCTCCCGGGTCTGACGGTGGACACGGACCTGGCCTGGGAGCTCCTCATCGCGCTCGTCGCCGGCGGGGTCGCGGGCGACGCGGAGGTGGACGCCGCCCTCGCCGAGGACAACACCGCCAACGGCGCGCAGTTCGCCGCCCAGGCGCGCGCGTCCATCCCGACGCTCGCGGGCAAGCAGGCCGCGTGGGACTCGGTGTTCGGCTCGGACGCGCTGCCGAACACGATCGTCCGCTTCACGGGCCTGGGCTTCCAGCGCGCGGCCGACAAGGAGGTGCTGGCGTCGTTCGTCGCGCCGTACTTCGCCGCGCTGCAGGACGTCTGGGCGTCGCGCACGTACAAGATCGCGGAGTACCTGGTCGCGGGCATGTACCCGGCGCCGCTGGCGAACGCCGAGCTGCGGGACGCGACGCGCGCGTGGCTCGACGCGAACCAGGAGCCGGCGGCGCTGCGGCGGCTCGTGGTGGAGAACCTGGCGGGCGTGGAGCGGGCGCTCGCGGCGCAGGCGCGGGACGCGCAGGGGTAATCCGCTGCTGACACGCTCATGGGGAGCCCGGCTGATGCCGGGCTCCCCATCTTGTCGCTGTTAGTCGGGTGAAGCTGTCCACGTTCCGTCGACGCCGGACGTGACGAACCTCCACTCCTCGTCCGTGATGGCGGGATCCAGGAATTCGATCACGAGGCGGTCCGAGCGGAATCCAGATCGGGCCAGCTTGTAGGTCTCGAGCTGCGCCTTGGGGTAGGTGCTGAACTTCATGATCCGCACCCGCTCCGACTGGGCTGCCTTCTCGCAGCCCAAGCGGCTAGGGCACACCTCATCGGTCACGTCGACGGGTTGCTCCAAGGGCGGCAGCAAGTAGGCGTCCGACCCCAAGTCCTTCTGTGGATCAATTGTGGCGCGCGGGTCGAAGTACGTGCACGAGGCGAACGCCAAGGCGCACACGATCCCCAGACCCCCGGCCACCGTCGTCCGTTTCCAGCTGCGCCCTACCATGAGTCACTCCCAATTGCACTGGCGCGGGTCCCACAGCCAGTTCGGGTGGGAATAACGCACCGTCTCGAAATCCCACCACACACCTGACAACCACACGGCATAGCCGAACTGGGCGTGGCACTTGTACTGCTGCTCGATGGTCGCTGTGACCGGCGTCCTCGGAAAGTTGCGCCACTCCGTCCAGCCCTGGTTCTTGACGATCTCGATGCCCACGATGCCTTGGGTGTAGAGCGCAGCGCCCCACGCCGAGAGGTGCGTCGACCACACGTCTTTGCCCTTGTATGTACCGTGCCGGTTCTGCCAGTAGCCGGCGAGAAGTCCGCCACCCACCTCCGGATCGGCCACCACCGGGTACGCCGTCGATACATCGTGCTCGACCACCTGCGTCAACACGCCACCGTCGACCTCGAAGTGCGTCGGCACGTCCGCGCCGTCGGCATCCTTCGCCCACGCGGGCAGGACACCGCCCTGGAACCCGCCGTCCGCGTCCCGGATGACGATCATGCCGCCGTCGAGCTGCTCCAGATAGCCGCCGGCGGGAAGCGCGATCGTGTAGTCGAACCGGGTCGGCGCGGAGGCGTTGTCGATGACGGTGGTGATCTGGACGCTGCCGTCGTCCTTGACGACCGGGACCGTCGTCGTGCCGTTGCGGTTGTCGTAGGACACGATCCCGTCCGCCTCGACGGTGGCTCGCTTCGCCTGGTCGGCGAACGGCAGCCCGATCGAGATCTCGATACCGACGTGCTCGACGGCAAGCGAGAGGGCGTCGCGCGGGTCCGTCGGAATCGCCACGTCGGTCGCGCCGACACGTTCGGCGATCGCGAGCTCACCGCTCTCCGTCGTCTCGACGTCCGCGACACGGCTGAGCACGTCCGAGTTGTCTGCGGGTGAGGTCCCCGCGCCCTCACTCACCGAAGCGAGGGCGTCCAGGACGTCGCTCGTCTCATCCTCAGCGTGCGCGGGCGAACAGAGTCCCAGGGTCAGCGCTCCCGTCATGGCAGCGGCGATGACGAAGGTGGTGCGGTGTTTCATCGTTGTCCAATCGGTCGACTACGTCGTCGCCCGCCAACCTAAGTGCATGCATTTGGACAAATCAACCCATCGCACGTAATGCATTTCACATACACTGCGGACGCCTCCTCCCACCGCCCTACCCTCCCGACACGCAGGTGGTACTCAGGTTCGATGACGGGAGGCCTCCCCCGGCCCTACTCTCGGAGCCATGATCCAACTCGAACGCCTCACCAAGAGGTTCGGCAGCAAGACCGCTGTCGACGACATCTCGGCGACCATCCAGCCGGGCAAGGTCACCGGCTTCCTCGGGCCGAACGGCGCGGGCAAGTCGACCACCATGCGCATGATCATGGGACTCGACCGGCCGACCCACGGCATCGCGACCATCAACGGCAAGCGGTACGCCGAGCTGCGGTCGCCGCTCGGGGAGGTCGGCGCGCTGCTCGACGCCAAGGCCGTCCACACCGGCCGCACCGCCTACAACCACCTGCTGGCCATGGCCGCGACCCACGGGATCTCCAAGCGCCGCGTGCACGAGGTCATCGGCCTCACCGGACTGGAGTCGGTCGCGGGCAAGCGCGTCGGGGGGTTCTCGCTCGGCATGGGCCAGCGGCTCGGGATCGCCGCCGCCATGCTCGGCGACCCCGCGACGCTCATCCTGGACGAGCCGGTCAACGGACTCGACCCGGAGGGCGTGCTCTGGGTGCGCCAGTTCGCGCGGCACCTCGCCGGCCAGGGGCGCACGGTCTTCCTCTCCTCGCACCTGATGAGCGAGATGTCGCAGACCGCGGACCACATCATCGTGCTGGGCCGTGGGCGCATCCTCGCCGACGCCCCGGTCGACCAGATCCTCGCCGGCGCGACGCGCAGCGCGGTCCGGGTCCGCACGCCGGAGGTCGAGCGGCTCGCCAACGCCATCCAGGGCGGGGACGTCACCATCACCGGCGTGGAGGCCCAGCTCATCGAGGTCACCGGGCTCAGCGCGGCGCAGATCGGCGACGCGGCGGCCGGCGCGGGCATCGCCCTCCACGAACTCACCCCGCTCAGCGCCTCCCTCGAGGAGGCGTACCTCGAACTCACGCAGGACGAGGTCGAATACCACTCGGAGGTCGCCTCATGAGCACCGCAACCGCACCCGCCACCGGGTACGTCCACGCCGAGGTCGGGCGGCTGAGCTTCCTGCGCGTGCTGCGCTCGGAGTGGATCAAGCTGCGCTCGCTGCGGTCGACGTTCTGGACGCTCGTGGCCGTCGTGGTCCTGGTGGTCGGGTTCGCGGCGCTGCTGAGCGCTGCCATCCCTAACGCCACGACCCTCGCCACCGAGTCCGGACCACGCGGCGCGACGCTCGACCTCAACAACATCGTCGCGACGGCGGCCACGTTCGGACTCCGGTTCGCCCAGCTGGTCGTCGCCGTGCTCGGCGTCCTCGTGATCAGCGGCGAGTTCTCGACCGGGATGATCCGCTCGTCGTTCGCCGCCGTCCCGCACCGCTTCCCGGTGCTGGCGGCCAAGGCGATCATGCTGTTCGCCGTGTCCTTCGTCGTCGGCCTCGTCAGCATGGCCGCGTCCTGGTCGATCGCGATCGGCGTGATGAGCGGCAAGGGCTACCACCGCGAGCTGTTCGCCGCGTCGACGCTCTGGTCCATCCTCGGCGCCGCCGTCTATCTCGGCCTGGTCGCCGTCTTCGCCCTGGGGATCGGGACGATCATCAAGGCGAGCGCGGGAGGTATCGCGGCCGTCGTCGGCATCCTGTTCGTCGTGCCGATCCTCGTCCAGGTGGCGATCGGGCTGCTGCCCAAGGTCACCTGGCTCGCCGACTGGTCGCACTACCTGATCAACAACAACGGGGACGGAATAGCCGGGCTCGCGAACGGCAGCCTGGAGCCGTGGCAGAACGTGCTCACCGTCTGCATCTGGACCGCCGTCTCATTCATCGTGGGAGCCGTCCTGCTGCAGCGACGGGACGCGTGACGACAGCGGTGACCGCAGCCGACGCCGCCCCGGCCGACCTCGAACTCCCGAGGCCGCCCGGGGCGGTGCGGCGCTATTTCGGTGCGCACCCGCTGGTGGTGGACGCGATCGTCGCGGGCGTCTACCTGGTGCCGTCGCTCGCGGAGGGCATCGTCCACATGGTGCGGACGCCGAGCCTGGCGTCGGCGATCCAGCTCCTGCTCGTGGTCGTCGCCGGCGCTGCGCTCTTCGCACGGCGGCTGCACCCGCGCGCGGTGTTCGGGATCGCGATCGTCGTCCTCGTCGTCAGCGTCTTCCTCGGCCGCAACCTCGACTTCGTGCCCGCGGTGTTCGCGCTCTACGCCCTCGCGGTCTACCGAACGGTGCGCTCGGCGTGGATCGGCTACGGCATCACGGTGGTCGTGACCGTCGTCTCCCTGGCCATCGCGACCATCGTGTCCGAGGTGCCGGACTTCGCCCCGCTGTCGACGGAGGCCGTGCCGTCGGGCTTCGCCGCGCTCGCGTTCTGCATCGTGGCGGTGCTGATCGGCAGCAACGTCGGCAACCGGCGGCGCTACCTGAACGCGCTCATCGATCGCGCCCGCCAGCTCGCCCGGGAGCGCGACCAGCAGGCGGAGATCGCCACCGCGGCCGAGCGCAGCCGCGTGGCGCGTGAGATGCACGACATCGTCTCGCACAGCCTGACGGTGATGATCGCCCTCGCCGACGGCTCCGCCGGCCTCGTGAGCACGGCCCCCGAGCGCTCCGCCGAGACGATGCGGCTGGTCGCGGAGACCGGCCGCGGCGCCCTCGGCGACATGCGCCGCCTGCTCGGGGTGCTGCGCGCGGGCGACGAGGAGGCCGTGGCCCACGCTCCGCAGCCCGGGCTCGCCGACCTGCGCGAACTGGTCGAACGGTTCCGGGCGGCCGGCCTCCCGGTGCGGATCACCGTCTCCGGCACGCCGACCGCCGACGTCGGGCAGCAGCTCACGGTCTTCCGGGTCGTCCAGGAGGCGCTCACCAACACCCTCCGACACGCCGCCCTCGCGACCACGGTCGCCGTGACCATCGAGTTCGGCGAGCGGGTGACCCGCATCACCGTGGAGGACGACGCCACGGTGCACACCGGGTCGGTGCAGGGCTCGGGGAGCGGGCTGCTCGGACTGCGCGAGCGCGTCGCGCTCTACGGTGGGACGCTGGAGGCCGGACCGCGTCGCGGCGGCGGCTGGCGGCTCGTCGCGGAGTTCGCGACCGTGCCGTCCTCCGCCGAGGCGGCATCCGCCGAACCGGCCTCCACCGACCCCGCCCCCGCCACCGACCCCGCCAGGAGACCCGAATGACCGACCCCGGCCACCCACAGCCCCTCCGCGTCCTGCTCGTCGATGACCAGGCGCTCGTCCGGCTGGGCTTCCGGATGGTGCTGGAGGCCGAGCCCGACCTCCAGGTGGTCGGCGAGGCGGCCGACGGCGTCGAGGCGGTGCGGCTCGCCGTCGAGACCCGGCCCGACGTCATCCTGATGGACGTCCGGATGCCGAACCTGGACGGCATCGAGGCGACCAGGCGCATCGTCGCGGCGAACCCGGGCGCGCGCATCATCATCCTCACCACCTTCGACCTGGACGAGTACGCCTTCGGCGGTCTGCGCGCGGGCGCGAGCGGCTTCCTGCTCAAGGACGCGCGCCCGGCCGAGCTCTCCGCGGCCATTCGGGCCGTCGCCGCGGGCGACGCCGCTGTGTCCGGCCGCGTGACCCGCTCGATGCTGGAGCTGTTCGCCGACCGGCTGCCCGCGAGCGGCGCGGGCGCGACCGCGGCCGCCGATCCGACCGCAGCCCTCACGCCGCGCGAGCGCGAGATCCTCCTCGCGATGGCGGACGGCCTGACCAACGGCGAGATCGGCGCCAAGTTCTTCCTCACCGAGTCGACGGTCAAGACGCACGTCGGCCGCGTCCTCGCCAAGCTGCAACTGCGCGACCGCGTGCACGCGGTCATCTTCGCCTACGAGAACGGGCTTGTGGAGAGCTGAGGCGCGAGGCGTTCCAGACGACGCCAAGGCGGCTCTCGATAGGATTTCCTGCGATGAGCATTCTGAAAGCGAACTTCTGGACCTCACTCGGCGACTGGGCCGTCAGCACCGGATGGACCCTCGTCAACGTCGTCTGCATCATCGCCGGCGCCGTCCTGGTGAGCTGGCTGCTGCGCGTGATCATCCGCCGCGTGGTGAAGCAGATCGTCAGCGGCGTCAAGAAGGGGCAGAGCGTCACCGACACGCAGGCCCTCGTGGCCTCCCCTCTCGCCGCGGTGCGGGTGGTGCAGCGCACCCGGACGCTGGGCTCCGTGCTGAGCAACATCGTCAACGTGACGATCGGGATCATCGCCATCGTGCTGATCTTCGGGGTCGTCGCGCCCGGCGCGTCCAGCTCGCTCGCCCTCCTCACCGCCGCGATCGGCGCCGGCCTCGGCTTCGGCGCGCAGAACATCGTCAAGGACGTCCTCAACGGCCTGTTCATGGTCATGGAGGACCAGCTCGGCGTCGGCGACGTGGTGGACCTCGGCCCCGCGACCGGCGTCGTGGAAGGAGTCGGCATCCGGATCACCCAGGTGCGCGACGTCAACGGCGTGCTCTGGTTCGTCCGCAACGGCGAGATCCTGCGCGTGGGCAACATGTCGCAGGGCTGGTCGCGCGTGATCGTGGACCTCGCCGTGCCGTACGACGCCGACATCGAGACGGTGCAGGCGAAGATGATGGAGGCCGCGACCGCGCTCGCGACGAGCCCCAAGTGGCGCTCGCGCATCCTCGACAAGCCGGAGCTGTGGGGCCTGGAGTCGATCTCCGCCGAGGCGATCGTGATCCGGATCGTGCTGAAGACCCGCACGACGGCGAAGGACGACGTCTCCCGCGAGCTGCGCCTCCGGCTCAAGCAGGCCACCGACGAGCTCGGCGTCACGCTGCCGTCGCTCTCGGCCGTGGTGCTGTCCGGCTTCGACGGTGCGGGCAGCGTCGGCGGCGCCAAGCCGCCCCGCACGCGGCCGACGCCGGTCGTCCCGGACCGGCCGCTCACCGGGCGCAAGGCCCGCGCGGCGGCGAAGCGCACCGCGACCCGGGCGCCCGATCCGGGAGCCATCCGCATCCGGCCGGCGATCGAGACGAAGCCCGGCGCAGCGACGGCGAAGCCCGCCTCGGCCGCGAAGCCGGCCACCACCGCGAAGCCGGCATCGCAGGACGACGCCGCCGCGACCCCGCCCACGGCGACCCCCAAGCCCCGCACCCCGAAGCCTCCGGCGGCCGATCGGCCTCCCGCGGAAGAAGCCGAGTGACATGACCACCATCCCCGTCGGCCCTCCGGCCGGACCGTCCTTCTTCGAGCAGCTCGGCGGCCACGCCACGTTCGTACGCCTCGTGGACAACTTCTACCGCGGCGTCGCGGACGACCCGGTGCTCCGGCCGATGTACCCGGAGGAGGACCTCGGCCCCGCCAAGGAGCGGCTCACGCTCTTCCTGGAGCAGTACTGGGGCGGCCCGACGACCTACAGCGAGCAGCGCGGCCACCCGCGGCTGCGGATGCGGCACAACCCGTTCCGGGTCAACCCGGACGCGCGCGACCGCTGGCTGGCGCACATGCGCGTCGCGGTGGACGAGCTCGCGCTCCCGCCGCTGCTGGACGAGACCCTCTGGAGCTACCTGGAGCGCGCCGCGTTCGCTATGGTCAACACATTCGAGGAATAGCGCGCCCCTCGCCCTCCCGCCGTGCCGAAGGAGACACGCCATGACGTCAGAACCCGACTGCCTCGTCGTGGGAGCCGGACTCGCCGGACTGGTCGCCGCGTGCGAGCTCCTTGACGCCGGGAAGACGGTGACGATCCTCGACCAGGAGCCCGCGGCGTCCCTCGGCGGGCAGGCGTTCTGGTCGTTCGGCGGGCTCTTCCTCATCGACTCCCCCGAGCAGCGCAGGATGGGCGTCTCCGACTCGCTCGCCCTCGCCCGCCAGGACTGGTTCGGCAGCGCCGGCTTCGACCGCGCGGAGGACCACTGGCCGAAGCGCTGGGCCGAGGCGTACCTCCAGTTCGCCGCCGGCGAGAAGCGCGCCTGGCTGCACGAGAAGGGCGTCCGGTTCTTCCCGGTGGTGGGGTGGGCCGAGCGGGGCGACGGAACCGCGGAAGGCCACGGCAACTCGGTGCCGCGCTTCCACATCACCTGGGGCACCGGCCCCGGCGTCATCGCGCCGTTCGTCCGCCAGGTGCAGGCCGCAGCGGCGACGGGGAAGGCCCGCCTCCTGCACCGCCACCGGGTGGACGAGCTGATCGTGGAGGACGGCCGCGTGGCCGGGGTCCGCGGCACGGTCCTGAAGCCCGACGCCGCCGTGCGCGGTGCGGCCAGCAACCGGGAGCGGATCGCGGACTTCGAGCTGCGCGCGCCCGCGGTCGTCGTCGCCAGCGGCGGGATCGGCGGCAACCACGACCTGGTCCGCGCCGCGTGGCCGGAGCGGCTCGGCACTCCCCCGGACTTCATGCTCTCCGGGGTGCCCGCGCACGTCGACGGGCGGATGCTCGGCATCGCCGAGGCGGCGGGCGCGCGCCTGATCAACGGCGACCGGATGTGGCACTACACCGAGGGCATCCAGAACTGGGACCCGATCTGGCAGCGGCACGGCATCCGCATCCTGCCCGGGCCGTCGTCGCTCTGGCTGGACGCGCGCGGCGAGCGGCTGCCCGCGCCGCTGTTCCCCGGCTTCGACACGCTCGGGACGCTGGAGCACCTCCGGAAGACCGGCTCGGACTACTCCTGGTTCATCCTCACCCAGAAGATCATCGAGAAGGAGTTCGCGCTGTCCGGCAGCGAGCAGAACCCCGACCTGACGGGCAAGGACTACGGGTTGCTCGCCAGGCGCGTCGGCCCGGGAGCGCCGGGCCCGGTGGAGGCGTTCAAGGAGAAAGGCGCCGACTTCGTCGTGGCGCACACCCTGGACGAGCTGCTCGCCGGGATGCAGCGGCTGTCGGAGGTCCCGCTCGACACCGGGCTGGTCACCCGGCACGTGCGCGAGCGCGACCGTCAGCTCGACAACCCGTTCGGCAAGGACCTCCAGCTCGCGGCGGTGCGCGGCGCCCGCGCCTACCGCGGCGACAAGCTCATCCGGGTGGCGTCGCCGCACAAGCTCACCGATCCGAAGGCCGGGCCGATGATCGCGGTGAAGCTGCACATCCTGACCCGCAAGAGCCTCGGCGGCATCGAGACGGACCTCGACGGCCGCGTGCTCGGCGCCGACGGCGCACCGGTGCCCGGGCTCTACGCGGCGGGCGAGGCGAGCGGCTTCGGCGGCGGAGGCGTCCACGGCTACCGGGCGCTGGAGGGCACCTTCCTCGGCGGCTGCCTGTTCTCCGGGCGCCAGGCCGGGCGCGCGGTGGCGCGGGCGGTCTGACCGCCGAGGACACCTAGCCCCGCACTGCACCTAACCGCGCAGGCTCCACGACTGGCGACGGATGAGCGTGTGCCCGCGCCGCGTCGTCAGTCGCGTCCAGGGCCCGGTCTCCAGGATCGAGACCGGCTCGCCCGCCGCCAGGAAGCCGAGGCTCTCCGCCGCGAACGCCGCACCCGCCGGGACGTACTCCAGCTGGTCGATGGGACGGCCCCACACCTCGGCGCGCACGCGCTGGACGAGCTGCTCGCCCGTCCCCGTCGGCACGGCCTCCGCGACCTCGGAGATGCCGGCGGCCGCGGTCGCCTGCAGGAGCTCGTAGGTCGTCTCGCCGACCGGGCGCCAGCCGCCGCGCGGCGGGGAGATGCCCGCCCACGTCACGGACGGCGCCTCCATCGGCAGCCGGACCTCCAACGGCGCGCTCTCGACGGCGCCGTCCACCGCTCCGGACTCGTCGCCGTCGCGGCCCTCCTCCTCGACCGCGCCGGTCTCGGAGGCGGCAGCAGCGCTCTCCGCGGCTTCGCGCACGCGCGCGAGCCGGTCGAGCAGCGAGCGGATCGGCACGACGACGTCGAACTCGACGTCGTTCCCGGTCAGGAAGGTGCGCAGCCCGAGCACGGTCGGCGTCTGGTCGAGCAGCCCCCTCGGATAGAGGATGGCGGTGTACACGGCGAGCACGCCCGATCCTGCGATCAGGCGCACCGACCCTTCCTCGACGCGGGCGGCGCGCGACAGGTACGTCTGCAAGTCGGCGGCGGCGAGGGTGTCCTGGAGGGAAAACGACTGGCTCATCTGACCTCTAAGCTACTAGAGACCCCGGACGGAGACACTGTGACAGAGCCCCTGGAATCGCTGCTCACCGCACTCGACCTCACCGACACCGGTGCCCGCACCAGCGAGGACATCTTCACCGGCCCGTCCCAGTGGATGCCGCTGGGCCGCGTGTTCGGCGGCCAGGTGCTCGCGCAGTCCATCGTCGCGGCGACCCGCACGGTCGCCGACGATCGCAGCATCCACTCGATGCACGGCTACTTCCTGCGGCCAGGGGACGTCAACTACCCGATCACCTTCTCGGTCGACCGCATCCACGACGGGCGCTCGTTCTCGACCAGGCGCACCCAGGCGTACCAGAACGGGCTGCCTATCCTGTCGATGATCGCGTCGTTCCAGGACGAGGACGAGGGCCTGGAGCACCAGGTCGAGATGCCGCACGACCTGCCCGACCCGGAGTCGCTGTCGAACTCGGCGGAGACGCTGGAGGAGATCGATCACCCGGTCGCGCAGTACTGGGCCAGCAAGCGGCCGTTCGACATGCGGCACGTGCCCTCGCCCATCTTCCTGTCGGTCGAGGGCGCGCACGTCGCGCACCAGGCGGTCTGGTTCCGCTCCATCGGAGACCTCCCCGACGACCCGGCGCTGCACCGCGCGGCGCTCGCGTATGCCAGCGACTACACGATCATGGAGTCGGTCATGCGACGGCACGGCGTCGCCTGGGCGACCCCCGGCCTCAAGGCGGCGAGCCTGGACCACGCGATGTGGTGGCACCGGCCGGCCCGGGTGGACGAGTGGCTGCTGTACACGCAGGAGTCGCCGAGCGCGAACGGAGGCCGCGGGCTGGCGCTCGGACGCATCTTCAGCCGAGACGGGCGCCTCGTGGCGAGCGTCGCGCAGGAGGCGACCATCCGGGTCCCGGACGCGGCGAAGCTGCGCGACTGACCTAGCCGAACGTGCTGCGCAGCAGCACCGTCCCGTTGGCCGCCGACCGGATGTCGATGGCGGCGATGTCGGGCAGCGGCACGCTCGTCGTGGCCGCGGGCTCGACGACGGTTCCCTCCGCGGCCGTCCAGGTCGAGATCTGCGTCTGGTGGCCGGACTTGTCGGTGACGACCATCGCGTAGGTCCAGGTGCGGCCGCCGTCGTCGCCGCCGACCTTCGCGTAGGCGCAGCGCGAGTCGATCCGCGTGCCCCACGGCTCCGACGTGAGGTGGAGGTCGGCGGACAGCGCGCTCGGCTCCACCTGTTCCATCGCGACGCTCGTGCCCGCGGGCGAGCCGGGCTCCAGCGCCGGGACGGCGATCGCGATGGCCCCCACGAGCACGGCCGCCGCCGCAGCGGCGAGACCGCCCACCAGCCAGCGCGACCGCCGCCTGCGCCGCCGGGCGGCGTCCAGCAGCGACGGGAGCACCTCCGCGCCGAGCCCGGCGTCCTGGGGGGCCTCCTCGTCGAGCAGGGCGAACGCCTGCTCCCGGGGCACCCGGCCGAGCAGCCCGGGCATGCCGGCGAGCTCGGCGACCGCCGCCGAGCAGCGCCCGCACTCGCGCAGGTGCTCCTCGAACTCCTTGCGCTCCGCCGGAGCGAGGGCGCCGAGGACGTAGGCGGCGTCCCAGGTGGCGAACTCGTCGTGGTTCATCGCTCCGTCACCCCTCTCTCCTGCAGCGCGAGCCGCATGGCCCGCAGGCCGTAGTGCAGCCGCGACTTGACCGTGCCCTCCGGGATGTCCAGCTCACGGGAGATCTCGGCGATGGACCTGCCCCCGTAGTACGCGTGGACGATCACGGCGCGGTGCTCGTCCGACAGTTCGGCCAGCGCGTCGGAGACGAGCCACGCGTCGAGGACGGCGTCGGCGCCGTCGTCCAGCGACGACGGCCGCTCCGGGAGGGTGTCGGTTCCGAACTCGTGCTGCGAGTGCGCGCTCCGCTTGTCGTCGATGACGATGTTGCGGGCGACGGTGAACAGCCAGGCGCGCGCGGACTGCTGGGTCTGATCCAGCACCGCCGGCTTGCGCCAGGCGCGCAGCAGGGTCTCCTGCACGACGTCGTCGGCCATCGCTCGGTCGCCGGTGAGGTGGACGACGTAACGCCAGACCGCCTGCGCGTGCTGGTCGTGCAGCTCCCGCAGCAGGCGTGCGTCCTCATCCGGCATGGTCACCTCCTGCACTAACCACGGAGAGGGTGATGGAAAAGTTCAGAACTCGATGTGTGAACCGCTGTCGTCACCCTCCCGTGCCTAACCTAAGAGAAAGCACTGCCGACCGGGAGGATCCACAATGACCGAATCCGCGCCGCTGACGCGCCGCACCCTCGTTCAGATCGGCGGCGTGTCCGCAGCAGGCGCGGGGGCGCTGCTGCTGGCGGCATGCACTCCGCAGGGTTCGGGCGCGTCGTCGGGCGACGGATCGGGGAACGGCGGCTCGGCCACCGTCGCTCTCTCGTCGATCCCGGTCGGCGGCGCTGTCTCCGCACAGCTCGGCTCCACGCCGATCGTCGTCTCGCAGCCCTCGGCCGGCTCGGTGGTCGCCTTCAGCGCGGTGTGCACGCACGCGGGCTGCACCGTGGCGCCGCAGGGCAAGGAGTTCGACTGCCCGTGCCACGGCTCCCGCTTCGACGCGGCGACGGGCGACGTCATCAACGGACCGGCGAGCACGCCCCTGACGAAGCTGACGGCGACCGTCTCCGCCGGCAAAGTCACCATCACCCAATAGCCCCTTCACCGATCGAGGGGCGCGTTGTTGTCACTTCCGGTCTCCAGAAGTGACAACGACGTGCCCTCGGCGGAGCGACGGGGCGGGTCAGCGCTTGGTGAACTGGACGGGGGCGTCGAGGTACGGGGTCCAGGCCTCGCGCTCGCGGTCGTTGATCCGGCGCGGGCGCTCGCTCGCGGCGTCGACCAGCACGATCGTGGTCGACGCGCGCGAGTACATCGTGCGCGGCTCGACGCCCTCGGGCGTCCACACCTCGTAGTTGACCTCCAGGCTCGCGCCGCCCAGCCTGCCGAGCCACAGCTGCACGTCGAGCGGCTGCCGCAGGTACGGGATGGGCGCGAGGTACTCGATCTCCTGCCGCGCGATGAGCGTCAGCGTGTCGGCGCCGGGCGTGCCGTCGAGCACCGCGGTCGAGCCGCCCACAGCGTGCTCGTCACTCGCCCAGAACGCCTCGATGCGCGCCTCCTCCAGGAGGCGCAGCATCGCGGCGTTGTTCACGTGGCCGTACGCGTCGAGGTCGCTCCAGCGGAGCTTGATCGGGACGTGCAGTCGCATGCCGGCGTCAGTCGCGCGTCAGCTTGCGGTACGCGGAGCGGTGCGGCTTCGCGGCATCCGGGCCCAGGCGGTCGACCTTGTTCTCCTCGTACGCCTCGAAGTTGCCCTCGAACCAGTACCAGTCGGACGGGTTCTCCTCGGTGCCCTCGTAGGCGAGGATGTGGGTCGCGATGCGGTCGAGGAACCACCGGTCGTGGGTGATGACCACGGCGCAGCCGGGGAACTCGAGCAGGGCGTTCTCCAGGCTGGAGAGCGTCTCGACGTCGAGGTCGTTGGTCGGCTCGTCCAGCAGCAGCAGGTTGCCGCCCTGCTTGAGCGTCAGCGCCAGGTTCAGGCGGTTGCGCTCACCGCCGGAGAGCACGCCCGACTTCTTCTGCTGGTCCGGTCCCTTGAACCCGAAGGTGGAGACGTACGCGCGCGATGGGACCTCGGTCTTGCCGACCTGGATGTAGTCGAGCCCGTCGGAGACGACCTCCCAGACGTTCTTGTTCGGGTCGATGCCGCCTCGGGTCTGGTCGACGTACGAGATCTGGACGGTCTCGCCGACCTTCAGGTCGCCGTTGTCGAGGGGCTCCAGTCCGACGATCGTCTTGAACAGCGTGGTCTTGCCGACGCCGTTCGGGCCGATGACGCCGACGATGCCGTTGCGCGGCAGCGTGAAGGTGAGGCCGTCGATGAGGACGCGGTCGCCGAAGCCCTTCTGCAGGTTCTTCGCGTCGATCACGATCTGGCCGAGGCGCGGCCCCGGCGGGATCTGGATCTCCTCGAAGTCGAGCTTCCTGGTGCGCTCGGCCTCGGCCGCCATCTCCTCGTAGCGCGCCAGACGCGCCTTGGACTTGGCCTGGCGGCCCTTGGCGTTGCTGCGCACCCAGTCGAGCTCGTCCGACAGTCGCTTGGCCAGCTTGGCGTCCTTCTTGCCCTGAATCGCGAGACGCTCGCGCTTCTTCTCCAGGTAGGTGGAGTAGTTGCCCTCGTACGGGTAGAGGTGGCCGCGGTCGACCTCGGCGATCCACTCGGCCACGTGGTCGAGGAAGTACCGGTCGTGGGTGACGGCGAGCACGGCGCCGTGGTACTTGGCGAGGTGCTGCTCCAGCCAGAGCACGCTCTCGGCGTCGAGGTGGTTGGTGGGCTCGTCCAGGAGCAGGAGGTCGGGCTTCTGCAGCAGCAGCTTGCAGAGCGCGACGCGGCGCTTCTCACCGCCGGAGAGCGTGTTGACCGGCCAGTCCCCCGGCGGGCAGCGCAGCGCGTCCATCGCCTGTTCGAGCTGGGAGTCGAGGTCCCAGGCGTCGGCGGCGTCGATCTGCTCCTGCAGCGTGCCCATCTCGGCCAGCAGCGTGTCGAAGTCGGCGTCGGGGTCGGCCAGCAGCCCGGAGATCTCGTTGAAGCGGTCGACCTTGCCCTTGATCTCGCCGACGCCCTCCTGCACGTTCTCCAGGACGGTCTTGTTCTCGTCGAGCACCGGCTCCTGCATGAGGATGCCGACCGTGTAGCCGGGAGACAGCTTGGCCTCGCCGTTGGACGGGGTGTCGAGGCCGGCCATGATCTTCAGGATGGTCGACTTACCGGCGCCGTTCGGCCCGACGACGCCGATCTTCGCTCCCGGCAGGAACGCCATCGTCACGTCGTCGAGGATCACCTTGTCGCCGACGGCCTTGCGGGCCCTGACCATCGAGTAAATGTATTCGGCCACTCTTGTTCCTGAACTCCCTGTCTTGGACTCGCGGGGTCGAAGCCCTGTACGAGGATACCGGGAACTACCAGTCGATCGGCCGGGTCTGTCCGATCAGGCAGCCTCCGGTCGCGAGCGTGGGGCTGGTGAGGCTGGTGTAGCCGCCGGAGTCCGGCCCGTACTGGCCGATCACGCAGCCCGCTCCGAATCGCACGGAGAACTGGATGGAGGCCGCCTTGAGCCCGATCGTGGTCATGTCCGGAGTGACCTGCATGTCGGACTTGGTGAACCCCGCTGCGACGAGCGCGTCGATGAAGTCGCGCCCCTGCGCGGCGGGCTTGGCCGCGATCGTCGCCTGGTTGACCTTGTCGAAGTAGGGCAGGTTCTGCTCCGCGGTTCCCCGGGGACGAGCGCCGGCGCCGCGCTCGCGGTCGGCGTCGGCGTCCCGGAAGCCGAGTCCGTCGCCGTCGTATGCGGCGCCGGATCGGTCGTCGCCCCCGGATGACCCCCGGTGCACGCGCTCAGCAGAAGCGCCGCCGCGACGGCCGCGCCCGCGAGCAGGACGGCGGCGGGGCGGGCGGGCGCTCTCATGCCCTCCACCCTAGGGCCCTGCGCCTCTGGGATCGCCCGGATGCTCTGCCGCATCCGGCAGCGATGACGGCGCGACCGCCACGCCCCCGCGCGCCGGCGGCAGGGCGATTCCGGCCGTGGAGCGCGTGAACTCGCTGCGGCCCCAGCTCAGGTCGTGCCCGATCGCCTCCGCCTCGATCTCGACGGTCACGCCGAGCTGTTCACCCTCCCAATCGCGCACGCACAGCCTCCCGGCCACCACGAGCGGATCGCCGCGCGCGATGCAGGCCGCCGCGCTGACGGCGAGCTCGTCGAACGCCGTGACCGTGAACCAGTTGGACTGCGCATCGGGGACCTTCGCCCCCGAGCGCCGTTCGCGCCTGCGGTCGTTCGTCACGAGCCGGAAGCTCGTGATCGGCGCGCCCGTCTCCGGTTCGACGTGCCGCGGGCTCGTCGCCACCGTGCCCCGTACCGTCACCGTCTCTGCCATGTCGTCCCCCGTCTCCACGCCCTCCCGTGAGGCCGTACGTCAACGATGGCCGAGCCGCAAGAGGCGCGGGGGCGAGAACGGAGATCCGTGGAGAACGCGCGAAGTCGGTCGGCCTGTGGAGGACGACCCGGCGGACGTCAGGCCGCGACCACGTACGGCGCGTACGAGGCGCGGATCTTGTTCACCTTGGGCAGCGCGACCGCCAGGCAGTAGCCCTGACCGGGGTTCTTGGCGAAGAAGTCCTGGTGGTAGTCCTCTGCGCGGTAGAACGGCCCGAGCGGCTCGATCGTGGTCACGATGCCGCCCTCCCAGTACTCGGACGCCCGGTCGCGCGCGGCCTCGAACAGCGCGCGCTGCTCATCGCCGTCGAAGAACATCGCCGACCGGTACTGCGTGCCGACGTCGGCGCCCTGCCGGTTCAGCTGCCGCGGGTCGTGCAGCGTGAAGAAGACGTCGAGGATCACCTCGGCCGGGATGACCTCCGGGTCGAAGGTCACGGCGACGGCCTCGGCGTGCCCGGTCGTGCCGGTGCACACCTCCTCGTAGCTCGGGTCCACAGTGGCGCCGCCGGTGTAGCCGGACACCACGTCCTGCACCCCGCGGAGCACGCGGTAGACGGCGTCGAGGCACCAGAAGCACCCGCCGGCGAGGACGAAAGTCTGCATCGGTCCATCCCTTCGATCGGTCCGGCCTCCATTCTGCTACGGCGCCGCCGTTCCGCGGGCTTCGCAGGCGGGATGCGCGACACAGCGCCGCGCTGCGCGGACCGAACGGTCCGCCCCGTTACCATCGCGGCATGCAGTGGTGGAATGACTTCGTCGATTGGCTCAACTCGTCGGCCGCGCAGCCCGCGGTCTTCACTGCGGCGGTCCTCGCGATCGCCGTCATCGTCTCCGGTCTGCTCGCCGCGTGGATCGCGCGCGGCGCCCTCCGTGGACTCCTCTCGCGCACCGACCGTCAGCAGAAGGCCAGCGCGATCGCCGCGCTCGTCGACGCGGCGACCGAGGCGTCCGTCTGGAACTCGCTGACCCCGGCCGAGCAGGTGCTCTCCGACCGCGCCGTGGGACAGGCCGACATCCTCGTGCGGCTCCTGCCGATCAAGGGCTCCGGCATCGCCGCGAACTGGGCGGGCCACCAGCTCGCCGAGATGAAGCGCGCGTCCGCGACGTTCGGCTACCAGCTCGACCCGGCCGTCGCGGAGTTCCGCGACCGGCTGATCGAGTGGCAGAACAAGCCGGGCCGCGCGCGCCGCATCTTCCAGGGTGACCTCGAGCGCTGGCGCTTCGAGAGCGCCGACCCCAGCAACTCCCTGGTGGTCCAGCAGGACGCCTGGGTCGCGCAGCAGCACCACGAGCAGTACACGGCGCCTGCCGCGACGGAGGAGACGGTCCCGGCCACGACCTACGCCGCTCCCGCGGCCAGCGCTCCTGCGCCCAGCGCCCCCGCCGCGCACACCGACGCCTCGTTCACCTCCGCCAACTACCCCACCGCGGGCGGCGCCAACGACGAGACCCCGCTCCCGGTGTCCGCGTTCGCCGCAGCCGGCGACGAGAACGACACCACTCCGAACCCGCGCTTCGGCCAGCCCGTCGGCTGACCTCCGCGCACCCGAGCCTCCCCCACGGACAGTAAGGGGCGCCGACCACCCGGTCGGCGCCCCTTACTCGTGCCCGGGAGGCGTCGCTCAGCGGCTGTAGTCGCCGCGCGTCGTCCACCAGTCGTCGAACATGCTCGCGGGCACGCGGCGCTTGTGCTCGGTGGCCAGGTAGCGCGTCTCGATCGCCGACGCGATCTCATCCGCGACCTCCCGGCCCTCCAGGAAGTCGTCGATGTCGCTGTACTGGATGCCCAGGTTGGCCTCGTCGGTCTGGCCGGGGTCGAGGTCGAGGAGGTCGGCGGTCGGCGCCTTCTCGTAGAGGCGCGCGGGCGCCTCCAGGTACTCCAGCAGCGCACGGCCTTGGCGCTTGGTGAGGCCGCTGAGCGGCAGCACGTCCGCGCCGCCGTCTCCGTACTTGGTGAAGAAGCCGGTCACGGCCTCCGCCGCGTGGTCGGTGCCGACCACCAGCAGGCGCCGCTGGCCCGCGATGGCGTACTGCGCCACCATCCGCAGGCGGGCCTTGACGTTGCCCTTGGTGAAGTCGGTCATCGCCTCGCCGACGGCGTCGCCGAACTCGGCGTCCACCCCGTCCACGCCGCGCTTGATGTTGAACTCGATGGTGCGCTGGGGCCGGATGAAGCCCAGCGCGAGCTGCGCGTCGTCCTCGTCGTGCTGCACCCCGTACGGCAGGCGCACTGCGATGAACTCGGCCTCGACGCCCTCAGCGGCAAGCCGCTCGACCGCGAGCTGGCAGAGCCGCCCGGCGAGGGAGGAGTCCTGCCCTCCGCTGATCCCCAGCACGAAGCCGGAGGCTCCGGTCGCCCTCAGGTAGCGCGTGAGGAAGTCGACGCGCTTGGCGACCTCCTCCGCGGCGTCGACGCTCGGCGTCACGTTCAGCTCGTCGATGATCCTGGCCTGGAGTTCACGCATGCTGCCACGATACCGGGGGCGGATTTCGTCCGTGTGAACTCCCCGCGCGCCGCGAGCCGGCTCTAGCATCGGCCGCATGAACCCGCTCGTCGGAACGATCGTCCTCGTGCCGCTGCTCGCCGTCGTCGCCGCCCTCTTCGCCTCGGTGGTGGGGAGGGTGGCGAAGATCCCGCTCGTCGTGTTCGAGATCCTGCTCGGCATCCTGGTCGGCCCGAGCGTGCTGGGCTGGGTGCCGGCGTCGGACGCGCTGCACGCGGTCGGCCAGTTCGGCCTGGCCTTCCTGTTCTTCATGGCGGGCAACGAGATCGACTTCCACGCGATCCGCGGGCGGCCGCTGCGCCGCGCCTCGCTCGGCTGGGTCATCTCGCTGGCCGGCGGCGTGCTGCTCGGCGTGCTGCTCGCGCCGGACGCGATCGCCGGCGTCTACGTCGGGATCGCGCTGTGCTCCACCGCGCTCGGGACGCTCATGCCGATGCTGCGCGACGCCGGCGAGCTGCGCACCCCGTTCGGCCTCGCGGTCACGGCCGTCGGCGCCGTGGGCGAGTTCGGGCCGCTGCTGGCCATCTCGTTGTTCCTCTCCGGTCGGAGGCCGCTCACCGCCGCACTGGTGCTGATCGCGTTCGCGGTGGTCGCTGCGGGTGCGGTGTGGTTCGCGGCGCGGGGAGGCCACGCGCGGTTCCACGCGCTCGTGCGCGCCACCCTGCACACCAGCGGGCAGTTCGCCGTCCGCGTCGTGGTGCTGGCCATCGCCGCGCTGGTCGGGCTGAGCCTCGCGCTCGGCCTGGACATGCTGCTCGGCGCGTTCGCCGCGGGCGTGGTCGTCCGAGTCCTCCTCTCCGGCGCGGCCGAGGAGGACGCGAAGCTCATCGAGACCAAGCTGGAGGCCGTGGCGTTCGGCGTGCTCGTCCCGGTGTTCTTCATCGAGACCGGGATCACCTTCGACCTGCGCGGTCTCCTCGGCGATCCGCACGCACTGCTCCTGCTGCCGATCTTCCTGGTGCTGCTGGTCATCGTTCGCGGCATCCCCGGCTCGCTCGCTGCCCCGCGCGGGTCGACGTTCGCCGACCGGGCGTCGCTCACGCTGTTCAGCGCGACCGGGCTGCCGATCATCGTCGCCGTGACGAACATCGGGCTGAAGGACCACGACCTGACCTCCGGGACCGCCACCGCGCTGGTCGGCGCCGGGATGCTGTCGGTGCTGATCTTCCCGGTCGTCGCGCTGCTGCTGCGGCAGCGGTCGGCGGACGGCGGGGTGCGGCCTCCCGACCCGGATCGCATCCCGGTCGTGGGCTGAGACGGCGGTCACGGCACGCGCGTGACCGCCCTGGCGAGGATGGCCGTCGTGAGGGCCTCCACCGGTTCGCGCGCGGCGGACGGGTTGGAGAGCAGCGTGAAGTCCACGTGGCCGAGTTCCGGGAGGCTGAACCGGTTGGTGACTTTGATCAGGTCGGTGGGGATGAGCGACCGCGGGAACACCGCGACCCCGAGGCCCGCGCGCACGGCGGCGAGGACGCCGTTGACCTCGCGGGTGTTGCAGGTGATCCGCCAGGTGCGGCCGGCGGCCTCCAGCGCCTCGATCGTGATCTGACGGCTGAGGCTCGGCCCCTGGTAGGCGATCAGCGGGACCGGCTGGTCGGGTTCGAGCGCGGTCTTCTCCTGGCCGATCCAGACCAGCTCGTCGGTCGCGACCACGGTGCCGTCGGTGGTGCCGGGGTTCTGTTTGATGAAGATGAGGTCGAGGTGGCCGGCCTTCAGTCGCCGGTGCAGCGGGGCGGACTGGTCGACGGTGAGCTCCAGGTTGACCTGCGGGTTCTGCTGACGGAAGTGCCGGAGGATGCGCGGCAGGGTCGTGATCGCGAGGTCGTCCGCCGCGCCGAACCGCAGCCTCCCGCGCATCGCCGACCCGCTGAAGTAGCTGTCCGCCTCCGCGTGCGCGGCGAGGATGGTGCGGGCGAACCCGGCCATCGCATCGCCGTTGTCGGTCAGGCGCACCTCCCGGGTGTCGCGCGAGACGAGCTGGCGCTTGGCGGCCTGCTCCAGCCTGCGGACGTGCTGGCTGACGGTCGGCTGGCTGATGCCCAGCCGCTGGGCCGCGCGCGTGAACGACCGCGTGTCGACCACCGCGAGGAAGGTGCGCAGCAGGACGGGGTCGAACATTCGGTGCTCCGTTCACGGCGACTATTCGGAAACCCAATGGGAGTTATAGGTTCAATTCGCTGAAAGAATACCGCGGATTCCGTAGCGTGGAGGGAGAACTCGAACAGACCATACGGAACCAGGAACGCAGGAACGACTCGTGGCGAACTCCGCAGCAGCAGCAGCCCCTCCCACCGGCCCGATGCCCGTCCTCAGCGCACGGCCGCCGTGGCGCGAGACCTTCATCTCGCTGCGCGTGACCAACTACCGCCGCTTCGCCGCAGGCAACCTCGTCGCCAACACCGCCGTCTGGATGCAGCGCATCGCGATGGACTGGCTGGTGCTCCAGCTCTCCGGCAGCGTCGCCGCGGTCGGCGTGACAGTGTTCATGCAGTTCACGCCGATGCTGCTGTTCGGGCTGTGGGGCGGCGTGATCGCCGACCGCTACTCGAAGCAGCGGCTGCTCGTCTGCACGCAGTCGGCGGCGGCCGCGCTCGCCGCGCTGCTCGCGACCCTCACGCTCACGCACGCCGTGCAGGTCTGGCACGTCTACGCGATCTCGTTCGTGCTCGGCCTCGTCACCGTCGTCGACAACCCGGCGCGCCAGGTCTTCGTCAACGAACTGGTCGGCCCGAAGTACCTCCGCAACGCGATCAGCCTCAACTCCTCGATCTTCCAGCTCGGCGGCCTCATCGGCCCGGCGCTCGGCGGCATCCTGATCACCGCGGTGGGCGGAGGATGGTCGTTCGTGATCAACTCGGCCGCCTGCCTGGCCGTGGTCGGCGCGCTGCTCAGCCTCCGGACGAAGGAGCTGCACCACTCCCCGGCGGCGCCGCGCGGCAAGGGCCAGCTCGCCGAGGGGATGCGGTACGTGCGCGGCAAGCCGGTCATCTTCTGGACCGTGGTGATGGTCGCGGTGCTCGCGGTCTTCGCCTTCAACATGCCGGTGTTCCTGGCCGCGTACGCCAACAACGTGTACGACGTCGGGGCGCGCGGCTACGGGATGTTCAACGCGCTCGTCGCGGCCGGCGCGCTCGCCGGGGCGCTGGCCTCCACCCGCCGCACGTCGGTGCGCCTGTCGATGGTGGTCGGCACGGCCGCGGCACTCGGCGTCGTCCAGGCCCTCGCGGGACTGGCGCCGGACCAGATCGCCTTCAGTGTCCTCCTCGTCGGGATCGGCGTCGGCAACCTGCTCTTCATCACGGCGGCGAACTCGCTGGTGCAGATGTCGTCGAACGTCCAGATCCGAGGCCGGGTCATCTCGCTGTACATCCTGGTGCTGCTCGGCGGCCAGGCGATCGGCGGACCGCTGATGGGCTGGGTGGTGGAGGCCGTCGGGCCGCACATCGCGATGGCGATCTCCGGGCTGGTGCCGGCGGCGGCGGCGGTCGTGGTCGCGTGGATGATCGCGCGGCACGCCAGCCTCCGGCTGCGGTTCGGGCTGCGCGGGCGGCGGCCGGTGATCGCGATCGTGAACCGGGCAGGGAAGGCGGGGGCGACGCTCTAGCGCCGGGCGCCCGATCCGCCTGCGGTATCGTGGAGCCCGCGCCCCCGTAGCTCAGCGGATAGAGCAGGAGCCTTCTAATCTCTTGGTCGCAGGTTCGATTCCTGCCGGGGGCACCCATGCGCAGGAGCACAACTCGCGGTGCTTCTCATCTCTTGGTCGCAGGTTCGATTCCTGCCGGGGGCACCCATGCGCAGGAGCACAACTCGCGGTGCTTCTCATCTCTTGGTCGCAGGTTCGATTCCTGCCGGGGGCACCCATGCGCAGGAGCACAACTCGCGGTGCTTCTCATCTCTTGGTCGCAGGTTCGATTCCTGCCGGGGGCACCCTGGTGCCGCGAGGCGGCACAAAGTGGGCCCGAATCGCGCGAGGCGGCGGAGAATCAGCCGTCTCGCGGCGCGTCAGAGAGCGCGGGCTGCGGCGACGAGGACTTGGTTGAGGGTGGGGACGCCCTCGGCGCGGAAGACTTCGGCGCCGTCCCCGCAGAGCACGATGACGGTGGGCGTCGAGCGGATGCCGTCCGACTCCGCTCGGGCGGGGTCGCGGGCGACGTCACGCTCCGTCACGCGCAGGCCCGGCACGAGCCGCACCGCCTCGGCGAGGACGGCGCGGGTCTGCATGCACGGCTCGCAGAACGCCGACGTGTACAGGGTGAGGCCGACCTCCCGGGTGACGGGACGGTCAATGGCGGGTGTCGCATCCACGACGACCAGTGTACGTCCGGCGAATTCCCGGCGACCATCCCGCGACAGCGCCCGGCGCGTCACCCGCACGTCACCCCGGCGACCGACAATCGGGGCGTGAGCAGGACCACTTACACGCGTTACGTGGCCCTCGGCGACTCGATCACCGAGGGGCTCTGCGATCCCGCGCCTGCACGGCCCGGGGCCTGGCTCGGCTGGGCGGACCGCCTCGCCGGCATCCTCGACGGCGACGCGCGGCTCTCCGGCGGGACCGTGGAGTTCGCCAACCTCGCCGTCCGTGGCAGGCGCATCGCCGACGTGGTCGGCGAACAGGTGCCGGGGGCGCTCGCGCTGCAGCCCGACCTGGTGTCGGTCCTGGTCGGCGCCAACGACCTGATGAGCCCGACCGCCGACCCGGACGCGCTCGCCGAACGTCTCGCCGACGGCGTGCGGATGCTGCGCGCGCACGGGACGACCGTGCTGCTGGCGAACCTCTTCGACCCGCAGTTCGCGTTCTTCCTCAAGCCGTTCCGGGGCGCGCCGCGGTGTTCAATGCGAACATCTGGAGCATCGCCCGCGACCACCACGCCGTCGTGCTCGACGTGTGGGGTGTGCGGGAGTTCCGCGACCCGGCGATGTGGGGCGCCGACCGGGTCCACCTCAGCTCGCGCGGGCACCGGCTGCTGGCGACGCACGCCGCGCACGCGCTGGGCGTGCCGTACGCGGAGACGACCTCGCCCGAGAGCAGCGACGCGCCCCCGGGCGCGGTGGAGGACCCGCCGACCCCGCCGGACGACCTCCCGCTGCGCACCCGGCTGCGCGTGCACGCGATCCCGTGGGCGGCCCGGCGGCTGCGCGGCATCTCCTCCGGCGACGGGCTCAGCCCCAAGCTCCCCGAGCCGCTGCCGGTCCGCAGCCAGCCGCTGGTCGCGGGCCAGCCGCGGATGGTCCGCGACGGGCTCAGCCCCAAGCTCCCCGAGGCGCTGCCGGTGCGCAGCCAGGCCCTGGTCGCCGGCCAGGCGCTGGTCGCGGGCCGGCCGCGGATGGTCGGAGGCCCGCACTAGACTTGCGGGCATGGCTGCCTCAAGTGATCGACTGGTCTGGATCGACTGCGAAATGACCGGACTCGACCTGGCGGTCGACGAGCTCGTCGAGATCGCCGTGGTCATCACCGACTTCGAGCTGAACGTGCTCGACCCGGGGCTCAGCATCGTGATCAAGCCGGACGCCTCCGCCCTCGCCAACATGAACGACTTCGTGCGCGACATGCACACCACCTCCGGACTCATCGAGGAGATCCCGAACGGCAAAAGCCTCGCCGAGGCCGAGTACGAGGTGCTGGAGTACGTCCTCAAGTACGCGCCGACGGCACGCACGGCCCCGCTCGCGGGCAACACCATCGGCACCGACCGGATGTTCCTCGCCAAGTACATGCCGCGCCTCGACAACCACCTGCATTACCGCAACGTCGACGTCTCCTCCATCAAGGAGCTGGCCCGGCGCTGGTACCCGCGCATCTACTTCAACGCCCCCGAGAAGAACGGCGGCCACCGAGCGCTGGCCGACATCCTCGAGTCGATCCGCGAGCTCGACTACTACCGCGCTGCAGCCTTTGTGGGCGAGCCGGGACCCACCACCGAGCAGACCCAGGAGGCGGCTGCGGGTGTGGTGGAAAAATGGGCCGCCAAGATGTACTAGAATCGATGAGTTGCCTCGCGAGGAACGGTCATCCCGGATGACCTCCGACCGCGGAACATGGTGGGTATAGCTCAGCTGGTAGAGCGCCTGGTTGTGGTCCAGGAGGTCGCGGGTTCAAGCCCCGTTACTCACCCCAATTACGAAGGGCACGTCACCTTGATGACGTGCCCTTCGGCGTTTCAGTCCGCGCTGCGGTGCACCACCAACATGCCGCCGTGCGCCGGGAGGTGGCTGCGCTCGTGGTCCGTCTCGACGTACGCGTCGATGACGGCCACGATGCGGCGGTCCAGCTCGGCGACGTCCTCCGGCGACAGGTGCAGCGAGAAGCGCGCGAACGTCGCGATGGAGGCCGGGCCGGCCTCCGCGAGCTCCTGCTGGAAGGCCTCCACCGGCGCGACGGTCCGGCTGGGGTCCTGGTCGTCCAGAGCCATCGACAGCCACCAGCTCCGGCCGGTCGAACGGTAGGGCTTCTCCAGCGCGCCGCTCGCCCCCGACCGCACCGGCGCCGGCTCCAGGAAGCCCGCGGCCACCAGCTGGCGGACGTGGTAGTAGACCGTGCCTGCGTCCTCCCCCAGCCGGTCGGCGAGCTGCTTGTTGGTCAGCTCGCGGTCGCCGCACAGCCGCAGGATGCGAACCCGCAGCGGATGCGACAGCGCCTTGATCTCCGCAACGGACGCGGGGCGGCGTTTGGCGTCCGGGTCGGCGGACGGGCCGGGCACGCTGCGCGCGGCCTCCTCGGGCGTCTGTGCCTCCTGGGACGTCGGGGTCGACATACCCCGAGAATACTCGCCTGATTGAGCTTCTTGATATCGATTGAGTTTTCTCAATCAGCGTGTCAGGCTGTCCCCGTGACATCGGAACGTGCGGCATCCGCTCCCCTCGGCTCGCGCTACTGGAGGCTCTGGACGTCGTCGGCCCTCTCCAACCTCGCCGACGGTGTGATGAAGGTCGCGCTGCCGCTGGTCGCCATCCGCTACACCGACTCCCCCGCGCTCATCGCCGGCCTCACCTTCGCCTTCACCCTGCCGTGGCTGGTGTTCGCCCTCCTCGCGGGCGCCCTCGCCGACCGGTACGACCGGCGCCGGCTGATGCTCGTGGCCAACGTCGCGCGGGCCGCCTTCCTCGGGTTCCTCACGATCGCGGCCGTCGCCGGTGCCGGGTCGATCTGGCTGCTCTACGCCGCGGCGGTCTGCATCGGCGTGGCGGAGACCGTCTACGACACGTCGTCGCAGTCGATCCTCCCGCAGCTCGTGGACAAGGCCGCGCTCTCCCGGGCGAACGGCCGGCTGTACGCGGCCGAGCTCACCACGAACGAGTTCGTCGGGCCTCCGCTCGGCGGTTTCCTGGTCGCGGCCGGAATCGGGCTCGCCTTCGGGACGCCGGTGCTGCTCTGGGTCGCCGCGATCGGGATGCTGCTGCTCGTCCGTGGGCGCTTCACGACCGACCATCCGCGCACCACCACCATCCGCGCCGACATCGTGGAGGGGCTGCGGTTCCTGCGCGGGAGCACGCTGCTGCGCACGCTCGCGGTCATGGTGGGCGGCTTCAACTTCGCCAGCAGCGCCGTCTTCACCGTCTTCGTGCTGTACGCGGTCGGCCCCTCCTCCGCGATGAAGCTCACCGATCCCGGCTACGGCCTGCTGCTCACCGCTTCGGCGCTCGGCAGCGTCGCCGGGACGTTCCTGGCCGAGCCCGCCGAACGGCTGCTCGGCCGCTCGAAAGCGCTCACCCTCACGGTCCTCGGCTCGCTGCTGACAGTCGCGACGCCGGCGTTCACCACGAACCCGTACATCATCGGGGCCGGATTTCTCCTCGGCGGCGTCACCGTCTCCATCTGGAACGTCATCACGGTCTCGCTCCGGCAGCGCGTGACGCCGCAGCGGCTGCTCGGACGGCTGAACTCCGCCTACCGCGTCCTGGCGTGGGGCACGATGCCGCTCGGCGCCGCCGCAGCGGGCGTGATCGCCCAGTTCTTCGGCATCCCCGCGGTGTTCCTCAGCATGAGCGTCGTCGCGCTCGCGATGCTGATCGGGATGATCTGGGTCACCGACGCGCGCATGGCGGCGGCTGAGACGGCGGCCGAGAAGGCCGACGAGCGCGACCACGCGGCCTTCGGCGGCTGACCCGCACCGCCGCACACCGCACTGCCAGGTTCGGGCGCCGCCAGGCGCGCGTCACGACGCCGCGAGAGCGCGCGCACACGACTTTGCCAGCGTTCATGCCCGAGTCGTCCAGAGTAGGCGTCTAGCGTGGTCGATCGACAGCGGTGAATGCTGTCCGTGCTGCGCCGTGCGTCCAACCCCCGAACCCCGGACGCCACCCCGAAAAACCTGGTGCGGCACATCCGCGTCGAACGCCGCGCCTCGGGACCACCCGGTCCAGTCGCGCTTCCGTGCGTCCCGGCGCGGTTGCCAGCCCGTCCGAGCGCTCTCCCCCGGGAGCGCTCTGAGCCGTGCGCCTCCCGACCGGGAGGCCGCGCGGCTCGGCGGGGAAGCCCGACCCAGGAAATCTATGCTCAGCACTCTCAGCCACGTCGTCCGCTCATCCAACCTCTCCTTCGGTCGCGTCCTCACCGGCGCCGCCGCGATCATCATGTCGGCCAGCATCGTCGCCCCGATGGTCGCGCAGCAGCAGGAGAGCGAACGCGCCACCCGCGAACTGTCCCAGTCCACCGGGATCCACCACGACCAGCTCGGCGTCTACGACAAGCTCTGGCGCGACCGCCTGGAGGGCATCGCCCAGCAGACCCTGACCAAAGCGCAGTCGACCGTGCAGGCGAACGCCGCCAAGGCGGACACCACCGCGGCGAAGACCGCGATCGCCGGTCTCGACGACTTCAAGAAGCTCGACGACTCGAAGCTCCGCGCGCAGATCGACACCACCGACGCCGCCACCACGGCCCTCGCCGCCGCCGGTGTCGCCGCCGATCAGAAGGCCGCGGCCGCCGCAGCCGCCGCTGCTGCCGCAGCCGCCGCCGCGCAGGCGAACGCCAACACCCCGAACGGCGCCCGCACCGCCGCGCAGTCCATCATGTCCAGCACCTACGGCTGGGGCTCCGACCAGTTCCAGTGCCTCGACAGCCTGTGGTCCAAGGAGTCCGGCTGGAACTACCAGGCCTCGAACAGCGGCAGCGGTGCGACCGGCATCCCGCAGGCGCTGCCCGGCAGCAAGATGGCGACGTTCGGCAGCGACTGGGCGACCAACGCGACCACCCAGATCAAGTGGGGTCTCTCCTACATCAAGGGCTCGTACGGCACCCCGTGCTCCGCGTGGAGCCACTCGGAGGCCATGAACTGGTACTGAGCCGGTTCCGCACCTCCACGACATGAGGGGGCGGCGGCCGCGCCGGTAGACTCGCCCAGGTGAGCACCGGCCCGGCCCCCGCCCCCTCCGTCGTCCCCGAGATCCGCGGAGCGCACCTCGTCGGCAGCGTCAACCTCCCCGACGCCGGCGCCGTGTTCGGCGCCGTGAGCGAGCACCTCGGCGACCGGCTCCGGCGCATCCCCGACGGCGAGGTGGGCGAGCGGTTCTACTGGATCCAGTTCCAGACCGCGCGGTTCGACACGATGACCGGGCTGTCCCGCATCCCGGTCGAGCCGTACTATCTGCGCGAGATCTTCGACGGCCGGCCGTTCCAGCTCGACGCGGACGTCGCGCCGGGCGACCTGGTCTTCCCCGACCTCGGCTACGCGGAGGCCGCGCTGGCCTCCTACGCGGAGTTCGCGCGGCTCCGGGAGGCCGGAACGATCGCTCAGGGCACCCGGTTCCAGGTGTCGCTGCCGACGCCGGCCGCGGTGATCGGCGCGTTCGTCGTGCCGGGCGACCGGGCCGCGCTGGAGCCGGCGTACGAGCGTGCGCTCCTCGGCGAGCTGACGCGCATCCTCGACGGCATCCCGCACGAGGACCTCGCGATCCAGTGGGACACCGCGGCGGAGTTCGCGCTCCTGGAGGGGCGCGTCGAGCCGTGGTTCGCCGAGCCCGGCACGGCCGGGGTGCTCGCCGGCGTCGTGGAGCGCTCCGTGCGCCAGGCCGCCGCGGTGCCCGGCGACGTGGAGGTCGGCTACCACCTCTGCTATGGCGACGTCGAGGAGCAGCACTTCGTGCAGCCCACGGACGCCGGCAACCTGGCGGCGGTCATCGCCGGAATCCTGGCCGACGCGCCGCGACCGATCGCGTTCTTCCACCTCCCGGTGCCGATCGAGCGCGACGACCCGGAGTACTTCGCCCCGCTCGCCGCACTGGAGCTGCCCGAGCCGACCGAGCTGTACCTCGGCCTCCTGCACCATGAGGACGGCGTGGACGGCGCGCGCCGCCGTGCCGCGGCGGCGGCGACCGCCCGGCCGCGGTTCGGGGTGGCGACGGAGTGCGGCTTCGGCCGGGGACCCTCGGAGCGGACGATCGGCCTCCTCGACCTGCACGCCGCCGTCGCCGAGGCCTGGTGACGATGCCCCTGCACCTGGACGCCGACGCGTTCGAGGAGCTCGTCACCGACGAGCTCGACCGGTTGCCGGACGAGATGATCGACGGGCTGGACAATGTCGTGTTCGTGGTCGAGGACCGCCCGGAGGACGGCTCGCTCGACCTGCTCGGCCTCTACGACGGCGTCGCCCTCACCGAACGGGACGCGTACGGCTTCGGCGAGATGCCCGACCGCCTCATCCTGTACCGCGAACCGCTGCTGTCGATCTGCGCCGACGAGGACGAGCTGCGCGAGGAGGTCCACGTGACCCTCGTGCACGAGATCGCGCACTATTACGGGATCGACGACGACCGGCTGCACGAGCTCGGCTGGGCCTGACGCCGCACCCGGCATCCGCTCCCGCGCGCGCATCGTGCTAACGCGCGGGTGAATCCTTCGGAATTCAGCGCGGTCAGAGTCCGAGCACACCGGAATACCGCCCCCGCCTCGTTGCTATAAACCCCTCACGCGACTCGTCTCACGCGGGGAGCGCCACGCAACGAACGAAAGGGTGGCAATGCCCACATCCGCGAACACCGTGAAACGCGCGGTTCGCCCCGGACTGATCCTCGCGACGGTCGTCGGAGTCCTGGTGTCGCTCGCCGCGACCTCCGGACCCGCGGGCCCCGCGACGGCCGCCGGCGCCCTCGACTGCTCCGGTACGTCCATCTACGGCCTCGTGCCCGGCACCCTCGGGGCTCCGGACGTCGCGGACCTGCTGCGCATCGACGACACCTCCGTCGGCGGCGCCCAGCTGGCCGCAACGGTCGCGTCCACGAGCTCGTTCCCCGGGACCAACCCGAACGGGCTCGGCCTCACCGTCGGCGGCACCGGAGCGTTCATGGCCTCCGAGAACGGCACGGTGATCGAGGGCTACGACGCCGCCAGCGGGAACTGGCTCGCGTATCAGGGCAAGCCGGCTCCCGGCAGCGGCGTCACGGTCGGCGCTGTCGACCCGATCACGGGGATCTACTACTTCGGGGACGTCGGCACCAACGGCGTCACGGGTCAGCTCTGGGGCTTCGACACCACGACCGGTCAGATGGTCAGCCCGACGCCGCTGGTCACCTTTCCCGCAGTGGCGGGCCAGAACAACGGCGACATCGCCTTCGACGGCGGCGGCAACCTCTACCTCGTCTTCTCCTCGGCCACCGACGGCTCGCTCGAAGCGATCAGCGGCCCGCTCCCGAAGACCGCCGCGCAGGCCGCGACCCTGACACCGGCGACCCTGAGCACGTTCACCGTCCCCGGCGGCGCCGCGGTCAACGGCATCGCCTTCGACGGCAACGGGACGCTCTACCTGAGCCAGGGCAGCACCAACGGCATCTTCTCGATCGACCCGGGCACCGGGTCCTCCGACGGAAACCTGACCCCGCTGCCCGCGTCTCAGACCGGCCCCTCCGGCACCGGCCTCGTGGACCTCGCGAGCTGCGCGTTCCCTCCGGCCGTCAGCGCCCAGAAGAACGTCGTGTCCCGCGTGAACGCGACGGACCAGTTCGCGCTGAGCGTCACCGGCCCCACGGTCAGCCTCCCCGCCACGGCCGTGACAACGGGCAGCGCGACCGGACTGCAGCAGACGGCGGACGGCCGCCTCCTCCAGGCCGGACCCGCCCTCGCCCGCTTCGGCGACACGTACACCGCCACCGAGACGGCGGCGGGCACGACGGACCTGGCCCAATACCTCTCGACGTACTCCTGCGTCGACTCGGTGAACCCGGGGAACCCGCAGTTCCCGATCACGGGCAGCGGGACCTCGGTCTCGTTCCCGCTGGCGACGTACGCGGGCGAGTCGCCTTCTGTGGTCTGCACCTTCACGAACACCCCGCGCGCGGCGTCGCTGTCGCTGACGAAGACGGCGAGCCCGGCGACGATCGCAAGGTCGGCGACACGGTGACGTACACCTACACCGTGACCAACACCGGCAACACGCCCCTGACCGGCATCGGCATCACCGAGACGGCCTTCACCGGCACGGGGACCGCCCCGGTTCCGAGCTGCCCGAGCACCACCCTGGCGCCCGGGGAGAGCGAGCAGTGCACTGCGTCCTACGACGCGACAGCCGCCGACATCGATACAGGGACCATCTCGAACGCGGCCGTCGCGGGAGGCCAGGACGCGGTGGCCGGAGCGGTGAGCAGCCCGGCCGCGACGGCGGAGGTGACCGCCGACCAAGCGCCGAGCCTGACCCTCGACAAGAAGGCGGACCCGACCAGCATCACCGGCGCCGGACAGCCGATCACGTACTCGTTCGTGGTGACGAACAGCGGGAACGTCACCCTGCTGGCCGTCGGGATCACCGAGCAGAGCTTCTCCGGCAGCGGAGGCCCGCTGACGGTGATGTGCCCGGCGGACGCCACGCTGGCGGCGGGGGCCTCCCTGACCTGCACGGCGGACTACGAGTCGACGGACGCCGACTACGCCGCAGGCAGCATCACCAACACGGCCGTGGCCGACGCGACCGACCCCACCGGCGCGGCTGTCCAGTCCGCCGCGTCCACTGCCGTGGTCGACGCCGTCCACCTGCCCGTCGAGAACCCGCCTGCGCCGAATCCGCCCGTGGCGAACCCGCCGGCGGCGGACCCGCCCCGGGGAACCCGCTGGCCGACACCGGCTTGGAGGTGCTGTCGTGGCTCGCGCCGCTGGCCGCCCTGCTCGCCCTCGCCGGCACCGGACTCGCTGTGATCGCGCGACGCAGGACGGCCCGCAAGCAGGGCTGAGCGGCTGACCGCCTGACCGGCTGAGTCGCCGACGCACGATGCCCCGGGAGTCACCGACTCCCGGGGCATCGTCGCGAGTCGCTAAAGCGACTCCTCGTCCTTGTCGGTCTCGACCGGGTCGCTGTCGGGAGCGTCGAAGTGGTACGAGACGTGACGCTCGCCGTTGACGGTGCGCTGCTCGCCCGCGACGTACCAGAACAGCGACTCCAGACCCTCGATGGCGGCCACCGCGCCGATCCGGTCGTCCACTTTCCCGCCGACCAGGTAGCGCCGTTCCGCCGTTCCGACGAGGGGGCCGTCCGCGTATTCGACGATGTACTCAGGGTCCGAGTGGGATGTCTCGCTCATGGAACCACCGTAGACCCCGAGGGATGCCGGGGTGCAGAACCCATCGGCCAGTCGGTGACGTCCAGCACGAGGTCGGCACGCTCCCGCGGGTCCTCCCGGGCCAGGTACTCCTCGAACTCGGACTGCCACTGATCCCAGTGCGACGCGAACGTCTCGCCGTCGCGGTCCAACGCGCGTGCCTTGCGGAGGCCGTCGTCGGCGTCCAGCCAGATCGCGAGGTGCGCCCAGCGGACGTTGCCGGCGGCCAGCGTGCCGCACCCCTCCACCACGACCGGCGCCGTGCCCGCCACGTCGTGCCATTCGGCCGGGCGCCCGGCCGCCCAGTCCCAGCGCCGCCAGCGCCCCTGCCCGGCGAGGGCGAGCGGCTCCAGGAGGTCGGCGGCCAGCGCGTCGCTCGCGGCGAGGAGGCCGTCCCAGCCCGGGTAGAGGTCGTCCATCCTGACCAGGCGGGGCTGTTCGGCGCCGGGCCAGTGCCGTACGAGCAGGTCGGCGAGGGAGCTCTTGCCCGCACCGCTCGGGCCGTCGATCAGGACGACGGGGGAGCCTCTCCCCGGTCGCCTCCAGCGCGGCCGCGACCGCGCCGAACAGCTCGCACAGCTCCGGCAGCTCGTCAGGATCCCAGGACATTCCTGTCGAGTGTAGACCGCCGGGCGGCGGTGCGCGTGAGCGCTACCGCTTGAGCGCGCGGATGACGCGCGCCCAGGCGTGGCCGGCCACCCACACGAACGGGATGGCGACCGCGAGCAGCGTGATCAGGTTCGGCCGAAACCGTACGCCTGTCTCGTCGCTGATGTAGGCGCCGAACGGGACCGCGGCGCCGCCGCCTCCCGCACCTCCCGGCGCGGAGTCGTCGCCGGGGCCTTCGCCCGCGCCGAAGCCGAACTGCACCGCGGCGACGGGGACGATCGTGGTGCCGTCGACGACGATCGGCTCGCCGTAGACCGACTTGATTCCGGAGGAGCTCATCGTCTCGGCGAGCTTGAGGGAGAGTTGCGTCATGGGATCACCGTACTCGGAGGCCTCCGGTGTGACCAGGGCCGGTGGGTTCCGGCAGCGCTAGTCGCTCAGCCAGCGCGGGTTGCGGCCGTCACGCTCGGCCTGCTCGGCGTCGCGCGACCTCCGCACCAGGGAGGCCGGCCCGATCGAGCCGCGGCCGAAGCGGGCGCTGACCGCGTCGAGCGTGCGCTCGGCCTCCCGCCACTCCTCGTCGGGGTCCCAGAGCGCGAGCGCGTCGCCGCCGGCGTCGGCGAGCTGCTCGGCCCGCACGCCGATCAGCCGGATCGGGGTGTCCTTCAGGCGGAGGTCGAGCGTCTCGAAGACGTCCCAGGCCTCCTCGAACAGCCGCCGCCCGACATTGGTCGGCTCGGCGAGGGTGCGCGAGCGGGTGATGGTGCGGAAGTCGGAGAAGCGCACCTTGAGGGCGATGGTCCGGCCGACCATCCCGTGCTTGCGCAGCCGCTCGCCGACTCTCCCGGAGAGCCGCAGCAGCTCGCGGCGCAGGGTGTCGGCGTCCTCCACGTCGACCGAGAACGTGTTCTCGTGGCCGATGCTCTTCTCGCGGGATGCCGTGACGATCCGGCGCGGGTCGCGGCCGTTGGCGAGCTCGTGCAGCCGGTGCGCGGTCGCGTCGCCGACCGCCCGTTGCAGCACGGGCAGGGGCGCGTCGGCGAGGTCGGCGACGGTGCGCATGCCCATCCGCTCCAGCGAGGACTGCGTGCTCGCGCCGACGCCCCAGAGCGCGCCGACCGGGAGCGGGCGGAGGTAGGCGACCGTGTCGGCCGGCGGGATGACGAGCATCCCGTCCGGCTTGGCGTGCCCGGAGGCGAGTTTGGCCATGAACTTCGTGCCGGCGACGCCGACCGAGCAGGTGAGACCGGTCTCCTCCTTGACGCGCGAGCGGATGAGCTCGGCGATGCGCCGCGGGGATCCCAGCAGCCGCCGCGCGCCGGCGACGTCGAGGAACGCCTCGTCGATGCTGAGCGGCTCGACCAGCGGCGTCACCTCGTGGAAGATGTCCATCACCTTGCCGGAGTACTCGGTGTACTTCTCGTAGTGCGGCGGCAGGATGATCGCGGTCGGGCACAGCCGCAGCGCCTGGGAGACCGGCATGGCGCTGCGCACGCCGAACCGGCGTGCCTCGTACGTCGCGCTCGTGACGACCCCGCGACCGCCCGCGTGGCCGACGATGGCGGGTTTGCCGCGGGCGTCCGGACGGTCCAGCAGCTCGACGGAGGCGAAGAAGGCGTCCATGTCGACGTGCAGGATCGTGGCGTCGGCGTCGTCGACGTCGGCGGTCGTCACCCGCCGGTCGCTGCCGTCCGCCCTACCCACCGAGAACCTGCCCCATGGGTCAATCCTCCCATCCGGCCACGACATCCGGTCTGACGCGGCTAGCGTGGAGGCATGGAATTCAGATACCTCGGCAACTCCGGTCTCAAGATCTCGGAGATCATCTACGGCAACTGGCTCACGCATGCCTCCCAGGTCGAGAACGAGACGGCGACGCAGTGCGTCCACGCCGCCCTCGACGCCGGCATCAGCACCTTCGACACCGCCGACGCGTACGCGAACACCGCCGCGGAGCAGGTGCTCGGCGACGCACTGAAGGGCCAGCGCCGGCAGTCGCTGGAGATCTTCACCAAGGTCTACTGGCCGACCGGCCCGAAGGGCCACAACGACACCGGGCTCTCGCGCAAGCACATCCTCGAGTCCATCGACGGCTCGCTCACCCGGCTCGGCACCGACTACGTCGACCTCTATCAGGCGCACCGCTTCGACTACGAGACGCCGCTGGAGGAGACCATGCAGGCCTTCGCCGACATCGTGCGGGAGGGCAAGGCGCTCTACATCGGCGTGAGCGAGTGGACGGCCGACCAGCTGCGCGCCGGGCACGCGCTGGCGAAGGAGCTCGGCTTCCAGCTCATCTCGAACCAGCCGCAGTACTCGATGCTCTGGCGCGTCATCGAGAAGCAGGTCGTCCCGACCTCCGCCGAGCTCGGCATCTCGCAGATCGTCTGGTCGCCGGTGGCGCAGGGCGTGCTGACCGGCAAGTACCTGCCGGGCGCGCCCTCCCCGAGGGCAGCCGGGCGGCGGACGACAAGGGAGGCGCGAACGCGATCAAGAGCTTCCTGCGCGACGACGTGCTCACCTCCGTGCAGCGGCTGAAGCCGATCGCCGACGAGCTCGGCGCGACGATGGCGCAGCTCGCGATCGCCTGGGTCCTGCAGAACCCGAATGTGTCCGGCGCGATCGTCGGCGCTTCGCGTCCGGAGCAGGTGGCCTCCAACGTGAAGGCCGCGGGCGTCCGGCTCAGCGGCGACGTGCTCGCCCGCATCGACGAGGCGGTCGGGGACGTTGCGGTGACCGACCCGGCGGAGACGACCTCCCCGGCGCAGCGCGTGGCCTAGCTCACACGAGCGCGGCGACGAGCGGCCGGAACCAGTCCCGGAACGCCTGCGAGTCGTCGCGCAGCGAGGTGCTGACGACCACGGTGTGCGGGCCGACGATCCACGCGCCGCGCTCGGCGAGCGGGAGCACGTCGATGTCCAGGCGGAAGTATCCGGCCTGGCGTCGCAGATCGTGCTCCCGCTCGTGGACCACGTCCACGATGTCGGCGGCGCGGGTGGCGTGGTGCTCGATGCTCGCGCGGGCGTATTCGGCGCGGCGCTCGCGCGCCCAGCGCGCCGCGGTCTCGTGCTGGGCGAGCACGATGTCCTGGAGCTCGATCGCGCGGTCGAGGGCAGCGAAGTGCGGAGGCTGCAGCAGCGGGGTGATCGGGCGGTGCTCGCGGTCGGCCGCGCGCTCGAACAGGGCGTGCCACTGGGTCTCCAGCACGTCCTTCGCCGCCGGGGTCGCGGCGGGTCCGCTCCGCTCGGATGCCCCGTGCAGAGCGGGCACGACAGCCGGCGACACGCGCGGAAGGGCGGGCTCCAGGCTGTTGTCGAGCCCCACGAGGTCGCGCAGGGCGAGCGCGATCAGCAGGTCCCAGGGACAGTCCTCGGTGACCTGCCATCGAAGGGTGCCCTCGACGAACATGCCGTCATTGTAAGAGCAGCCGGTGACCTCCAGCAGTGCACCGGTTCGTGCGTTCAACCGCGCCGGTCGAGCTCGGCGATCAGACGGAGGACGGTGCGCTGGTTGCGTCCCGTCGCCACCGGCCCCACGGCGCGCCAGAACGCCGCGGGGACGACCGATTTGGAGACGCCGAGCGGGCTCCACTGGTAGATCGCGCGGTCCCCCAGCCGGACCACCTCCGGGGCGAGCTCGGCGTCGTCCGGCGCGCTCACTCCGGCGGGGACGTCGTGATCCAGGAAGGTCACGACGAGCCGGGAGTCGTCGTCCGCGATGCCCACCAGGGGGTTGTCCGCGGCGATCCGGCGGAAGCGCTCCTCCGCCAGCAGGACGACGCCGGCGGACACTCCCGACGACTCGGCCAGCGCCGCGGTGACGGCCTCGGCCTGCGCGGCCGTCGGTGCGCCCCGCCCGCGGAAGACGACGTTCCCGCTCTGCAGCAGGGTGACCACGTCCTCGAAGCCGGCCGTCTCGAACGCGGCCGCCAGGTCGGCCTTCGCGACGCGCGCGTTTCCGCCGACGTTGATGCCGCGGATCAGGCCGACCCCGAGCACGGCTCAGGCCTCCGCGGGCTCGGCGGCCACCAGCAGCACGGCGGAGATGGTCGCGGTCTCGTACGGACCGCTCCCGTCCCGGCGGTGCTGCGGCTCGGTGAAGGCGACGGTCCAGTGCGTGAAGCCGTCGTTCGGCAGGGAGATGGACCGCATGGTGCGCTCCCCGTTGGCGATGATCACCCCGGTGGGCTCACCCGGCCAGTCGTCGGACGAGGGCGGCTCCTGCTCGACGACGTACACCTGCACGCCGACGCCCAGGGCCGGTGTCGCCGCGCGGGGGTCGCGGGGCGGGCGGGGACGATCACGCTTCCACATGGTTCAAGCATCCCATCTCAGTGCGACGTCGACGGCTCCGTCCTCCCCCGCTCCGGGCCGAGCAGGCGGCGCAGGGTGGCCCGCTCGACGACGGTCCAGGCCGTCGTGGTCAGAATGTACACGGCGGCGGCGAGCGGCACGAACGCCGCGAAGACCACCGTGACGTACGGCAGGAACGACAGCGCCCGCACGACGCCGGTCGGCGCCGGAGTGCCGTCCGGCTGCGGCAGCGCGAGCACGCGCCGCGACACCGTGGTCACGGCGGCGATCAGCACGAGGACGCCCGCGTAGACCAGGAACCCGGGCCAGACCGGGCCGGCGCCGGCGAGGCCGACGAAGCTGGTGCCGAGCGGCGCGCCGAGCACGTGCGTGTCGAGCAGGGTGTTGGCGTGGCCGGCGATCGTGGCGTGCGTGAACAGCGCGTAGACCAGCGAGATCACGGGGAGCTGCGCCAAGAGCGGCAGCATCCCGGCGAACGGGGAGGTGCGCTCGGCCTGGTAGAGCTCCATCGTCTTGCGGGCCAGGAGCTCCCGGTCCTTGCCGTGCTTGCGCTGGAGTTCGGCGAGGGCCGGGGCGAGCCGGCGCCGGGTGTACTCGGCGCGCACCTGACTGACGCCGACGGGGAGGAGGAGGGCTCGCACGATCACCGTCAGGGCGACGATCGCGACGATGCCGGCGGCCGCGCCCGCGACGGGCTCGACGGCGGCGGAGAGGGCGGTGACGAAGCCGTAGGCGGCGTCGAGGATGGCCGCGATCGGCGGCCACGAGAAGAAGTCCATGGGTGGTATCCCTGCTGTCGGAACGGACGAAGACGTCGTCTGGCCGCGCAGGGACGGGCGAACAGCGCCCGGCTACGCGACCGGCAGGAGGATTCCGGGGGCCCTGGGGCGCGGACGGCCGTCGGCGTCCGGGTCGGCCTGGCTCTGCAGCAGCCAGCCGGCGGCGGGCTGCAGCGGGTTCGACCAGACGGCGCGGACGCGCAGTGAAGCCGCCAGCGCGGCGACCGAGCGCACGACCGCCGTCGCGGCGACCGCGACGATCCCGATCGCGCCGGCCAGGCCGGCGAGCGCGACGATCCCGGAGAGCCCGCCGGGCCAGGCCGCGGAGTGCCACAGCACCGACAGGCCGGAGCCCGGCGCGAAGATGCGCGCCACGAACTCCAGCAGACCGGTCATGTGCACGACCGTAACGCATCCGCCCGCCGGGCCGCTTGCGCGTTCGCCGTGAGCGGAGCGACCCCGAACAGGAGCAAGATGGAGGCATGAGTCGAATCGCGATCGTCGGAGCCCACGGAAAAGTCGCCCAGCAGCTCATGCGGGTGCTCTACGACCGGGGGGACGAGTTCGTCGGCCTCGTCCGCAGCGACGAGCACGCCGACGACGTCTACCGCCTCGGCGGCGAGGGCCACGTCCTCGACATCGAGCAGGCCGACTCCGGTGCGATCGCCATGGCGTTCGTCGGCTGCGACGCGGTCGTGTTCACCGCGGGCGCCGGGGCGGGCTCAGGCGTCGCCCGCAAGCGCACGGTCGACTACGCGGGCTCGGTGAAGTCCGCCGAGGCCGCGGCCGCCGCCGGCATCCGCCGGTTCGTGCAGGTGAGCGCCTGGGGCGTCGACGGACCCGTGGCGGAGGACGCCGACCCCCAGTGGCGCGCCTACGTGGAGGCCAAGCGCGACGCCGACGCCGACCTGCGCGCCTCGGGGCTGGACTGGACGATCCTGCGTCCGGGCGGACTGACTTTCGACGAGGGCACCGGTGAGATCCAGCTCGGCGAGAGCGTGCCGCGCGGCACCATCGCCCGCGAGGACGTCGCCCGGCTGATCGCCGTCTGCCTGGCCGATCCCGCCACGATCGGCCGCACCTGGGAGGTCGTCTCCGGCGACGTCCCGATCGAGGAGGCCGTGCGCACCCTGACGGCGGCCCCCTAGGCTCTTGTCCGTGAGTGGTTACAGCGATCGCCCCTGGGTCTCCGCCTACGCGCCGGGTGTCCCCGCCGACATCGAGCTGCCGGAGGGCTCCCTCGCCCACCTGATCGACGACTCGGTCGCGACCTACGGCACGCACGTCGCCCTGGAGTTCTTCGGCGCGACGACGACCTACGCCGAGCTCGGCGACCAGATCGCGCGTGCCGCGGAGGGCCTGCGCAAGCGCGGCGTCCGCAAGGGCGACCGCGTCGCGCTGGTGCTGCCGAACTGCCCCCAGCACGTCGTCGCGTTCTACGCGGCGCTGCGGCTCGGCGCCGTCGTGGTGGAGCACAACCCGCTCTACACGCCGCGCGAGCTCCGGCACCAGTTCGAGGACCACGGCGCCACCGTGGCGATCGTCTGGGACAAGGTCGTGCCGACGGTGCAGGACCTCCCGGCCGACCTCGGCGTGACGACCGTCATCTCGGTGGACATCACCCGCGCCATGCCCGCGACCAAGCGCTTCGCCCTCCGCCTCCCGGTGCCCGCCGCCCGCAAGGCGCGCGATCAGCTCACCGCGAAGGTCTCCGGCGCCGTCACCTGGGAGTCGCTGGTCTCGTCCCGGCGGCTGAAGGCGTCGGTGCCGCGGCCGGAGCGCGACGACCTGGCGCTCATCCAGTACACCAGCGGCACCACCGGGCGGCCGAAGGGCGTCATGCTCAGCCACCTCAACCTCGCCGTCAACGCGGCGCAGGCGCGCGCGTGGGTGCCCACGATCGAGCGCGGCACCTCGGTGGTGTACGCGGTCCTGCCGCTGTTCCACGCCTACGGGCTCACGCTCTGCCTGACCTTCGCCATGAGCATGGGGTCGCGGCTCGTGCTCTTCCCGAAGTTCGACCCGGACCTGGTGCTGGACGTCGTGAAGAAGCGGCCGGCGACCTTCCTGCCCGCCGTGCCGCCGATCTACGAGCGGCTGGTGCAGGCTGCAGAGAAGCGCAAGGTGTCGCTCTCCGGCATCGACATCGCGATCTCCGGCGCGATGAGCCTGCCGCAGGCCATCGTGGACCTCTGGGAGTCGAAGACCGGCGGCTACCTGGTGGAAGGCTACGGCCTCTCCGAGTGCTCGCCCGTGCTGATGGCGAACCCGGTCGGCGCGACCCGCAAGGCCGGCACGGTCGGCCTCCCGCTGCCCGGAACCGAGCTGCGCGTCGCCGACCCCGACGACCCGGCCGTCGACCGCGCGTTCGGCGAGGAGGGCGAGCTGCTCGCCCGCGGACCGCAGGTGTTCTCCGGCTACTGGCGCAACGCCGACGAGTCGGCCAAGGTGCTCACCTCGGACGGCTGGTTCCGCACCGGCGACATCGTCACGATGGACGAGGACGGCTTCGTGCGGATCGTCGACCGGATCAAGGAGCTCATCGTCACCGGCGGCTTCAACGTCTCCCCGACGGAGGTGGAGGACGCGCTGCGCAGCTTCGAGGGGGTCGCCGACGTCGCCGTGGTCGGCCTCCCGCACCGCCGCGGCGGCGAGGATGTCGTGGCCGCCGTCGTCATGGAGCCGGGCGCGTCCTTCGACGAGGAGGCCATCCGCGCCTACGGGCGCGACTGCCTGACCGCGTACAAGGTGCCGAAGCACGTCGTGCAGGTGGACGAGCTGCCGCGCAGCATCGTCGGCAAGGTCATCCGCAGGAAGGTGCGCGACCAGCTCGTGGCGCAGCAGGAGGCGGCGGGCTGAACTCAGCCGATCGGCCCGCTCAGCCGATAGGGAACACCAGCAGCGACCCCGTCGCCGTCGCGACCGTCTTCCCGCTCCCGTCCGTCACGACCCCGTCCGCGAAGGCCACCCGGTTCCCCGGCTTGGTCACGGTCGCGCTGCAGGTGAGCGGGCCGCTGCCGGCGAACACCGGCCGGAGGTAGTTCACCTTGATCTCGATCGACGTGTAGCCCTGGCCCTGCGCCAGCGTCGACTGCACCGCACAGCCGATCGCCGAGTCCAGCAGGGTGCAGACCAGGCCGCCGTGCACCGTCCCGATCGGGTTGTAGTGCGACTCGTCCGGCTCGCAGACGAACACCGCCCGGCCGGTCTCGGCCTCCGTCAGCGTCATCCCCATCAGGCTCGCGATGGGCGGCGGCGGCAGCTCCCCCGCGATCATCTTCTGCAGGTAGGCCAGGCCGCTCATCGTCGGCATGACGGCGACGCCCGGTGCGGGGTCCTCCCAGTGGACGGTTCGGCTGCGTTCGCTCACTCGCTCTCCTTCCGCGGGAGGTCGGGGTCGGCCGGCGGCAGGTCCGCCGGCTCGTCGACCGTTTCGAGCGTATCCGCATTGACCGGGGTCTGTCCTTCGGGGAGGTTGGAGAAGTCCGGCGCGATGACGGTCGCCGGCAGCCGGGAGGCCGCCGTGCCGAACGGCAAGTCGTCGCCCACCGCGACGGGCTCCAGGATGATGTCGTCGCTCTTCCTCGGCAGGGTGAGCCCCTTGAAGTAGTCGGGCCGGATGATCCGCCAGACGATCATCAGCACGACGCCGATCAGGATGCCGCCGATGCCGACCACGGCCTCCGCCCCGATCCCGAAGATCGTGACGTTCTTGCCGTTCTCGTCCGTCAGCCAGTCGGGTGCGGCGAACTGGATCACCCCGTAGATGAACACGGCCACCAGCATCAGGCCGCCGAGCAGCGGGAACAGCCCGCGCATGATCGCGTGCCGGAAGCTCGTGAACAGCGTGCGGCGGTAGTACCAGACGCAGGCGAAGCCGGTCAGGCCGTAGTAGAACGCGATCATCAGGCCGAGCGAGCCGATCAGCGCGGTCAGCAGGGTGACGCTGATCGCGGTGAACAGCAGGTAGAACGCCGCCGAGGCGATCCCCATGCCGACCGTCGACCACGTCGGGGTCAGGAACTTCGGGTGGATCTTCGCGAACTTCTCCGGGATGGCCTTGTACACGGCCATCGACAGCGTCGTGCGGGCCGTCGGCAGGATCGTGGTCTGGGTCGAGGCCGACGCCGAGGTCAGGATCGAGAAGCCGAGCAGCGTCAGCAGGATGGAGCCGAGCGGACCGCTGCCGAACAGCGTCGGACCGATCGCCGAGAACACGTCGGACGAGTTCGCCGGGTTCGCCAGGCCGATGCCCTTGTCCCCGACGCCCGCGAACGCGACAGTGGCGACCGTGACGATCGCGTAGGTGGCGAGCAGGAGCAGGGTGCTGATGACGGCCGCACGGCCCGGGGTCTTCTCGGGGTTCTTGGTCTCCTCGTTGATCGAGACCGCGGTGTCCCATCCCCAGTAGATGAAGATCGCCGTCAGCAGTGCGGGGGCGATCGTCTGACCGAAGTCGAGGGTGAACGGGTTGAACCACGACCACTGCGGGATCAGCGAGTACGGCTCCGCATTGCCGGTGTAGACCTTCACGAGCGCGAAGACCGCGAAGAAGATCAGGATGACGACCTCGAAGCCGAGCAGGACGTACTGCACGCGCGCCGACACCTCGATGCCGCGATAGCAGATCCAGGTCATCAGGGCGATCCAGATCAACCCGGCTATCGTCACGGCCACATTGTTGTTGGCGAGCGCCGCGACGCCGGGGAGGCCGAAGCCGCCGATGAACGTGTACGAGTAGCTGCCGGCGATCTGTGCCAGGTTGGACATCACGATCACGTCGGCGATGACGATGCCCCAGCCGCCCATCCAGCCGGTGATCGGGCCGAAGGCTCTCGCCGCCCAGGTGAAGGTCGTGCCGCAGTCCGGCTCGGCCTTGTTGAGCTCCTGGTACGCGACCGCGATCAGGTACATCGGGACGAACGCGAGCAGCACGATGCCGGGCGCTTTGACGCCGGCGGCGAGCGTGCCGCCGACGACGATGAAGCCCAGGCTGGCCGCGAGGCTGTAGGCGGGCGCGGTGGAGGCGACCCCCACCACGACGCTCGACACCAGGCCGAGCGCGCCCCCTTGAGGCCCTTGTTCCCGGCCTCGTCGGGCGCGGTTGGACGGGTGGATGTCATGGCAACACCTCCGGTGACTCGGGTCCGCTCACCGGTGAACGGGCCACCGGAGCACAGCGTAGCTCCGAAGCCGGGCCGCGGGGTTGCACGTTCTCACAGACGACGGCAGCCCCTGCGCGCCCGGGTCAGCCTCCCGGCGCCGCCGCGAGCCGCGCCAGCCGCCTCCGGGCCGCCAGCTCCGCCTGTGTCTGCGGCCCCAGCAGCACCTGCGCTCCCCCGAGCACGACGGCCGTCGCGCGGTGGATCGGCAGCCGGTCGGCCACGGGCAGCCCGAGCAGTGCGCGGTGCCGCGGCTCCAGCGTGGAGACCGCTGCGCGGAACAGCACCCGGTACGACGGGCGCAGCGTCGCGCGCAGCGGAGCGCGCCGGATGAAGCGCACGATCTCCTCCACCTCCGGGCCGCCGCGCAGCTCCCCGCGTCGGTCACCGCGTCGATGCGGGTGCGCAGGTCGGCGGCGGTGCGCGGCGGGTCGCCGACGCCCATCAGCTCGGCCGCGGTCGCCCACTCGCCCACGTACCCGTCCGCGCCGCCCGGGATCGGCGACCCCCAGCGCTCGTGCGCCGTCAGGAAGGCGTCGGTGAAGGCCAGGTGCACCCACTCGGCCAGGTCGGGGTCGTTCGCGGTGTACGGCCGGGTGATGCCGTGCCCGTCGACGTAGCTGCCGTGCACGCGCTCGTGCAGGGTCTTCACCAGCTCGGAGCCGGCGACGGCCTGGCCGCGGCTGCCGAAGGTGACCGTGTGGATCCATTGGATCGTGCCGGCCAAGCGGCCCAGCGGGTCCTCGCGGTAGCGGGAGTGGTCGCGCACCCCCGCGAGCGCGCCCGGGTGGAGCGCCTGCAGCAGGAGGGCGCGGACGCCCGCGACGAGGGTCGGCATCCCGCCGTGGACCGTCCAGGCGGCGCCTCCCGCGGGGAAGAAGCCCTCGTCCTCGCCGTCCTCCAGGCGCAGCACCCAGCTCGGGATGCGGTCGGAGCGCCCGGACAGCGTCTCGATCAGGTGCGACCGCACCGGGCCGAGGAGGCGGTCGACGCCGGCGTCGGTCATCGCGCTGCGAACTCCTGGCCGAGCCCGTCGATCACCTGCGCGGACGGCAGCTCGCCGAGCAGCCGGCCGGGGAGCAGGATCTTCGACCGTCGCACGCCGGACCCGATGATGACCACGACGCCGTCGGCCACCACGCGCGAGTCCACGAGCAGCGGCCACTCGGGCGGCAGGCCGATCGGCGTGATGCCGCCATACTCCATCCCGGTCAGTTCGACGGCGCGCTCCATCGGCAGGAAGGACGCCTTGCGGACGTCCAGCAGCCGCTTCACGGTGTTGTTGACGTCGGCGCGGGTGGTCGCGAGCACGACGCAGGCGGCGATCCGCTCCACGCCCTCGCGCTTGCCCCCGACCACGACGCAGTTGGCGAGCGTGTCGGCCGTCAGCCCGAACTGCTCCTGCGTAGCGGCGGTGTCGGACACGCGCGGGTCGATCTCCACGACACCGACCTCGTCGAGCCAGCCGAGCCCGGTCAGGGCTGCGAGGGTGGCCGGGGCCAGCAGGTCGGTGCGGGAGGAGGCGGGGGCCGTGGTCAGCCCGCCGAGTGTGAAGACGCCCATGCGCCTACGCTAGCGCGCGGCACGGTCCTTCGCTCTGCTCGCACAGGGGTCGCAACACGCCGCTACGTCCTGGCGCACGCGGCGTGTTGCGTCCCCGCGTCGGCCCGGGCTCAGCGGGGGTCGAGCCGCTTGAACATGATCGTCGTGCCGCCGAGCTCTCCGGAGGGCGCCACCGCGTAATCGGGGATGCCGCCGACCGTCTGCCAGCCCCAGCGGCCGTACAGCGACTCGGCCAGACTCCCGGTCTCGGTGTCGAGGACGAGCAGCGTGAGCCCGCTCGCGGCCGCGTGCTCCTCCAGCGCCGCCATGAGCGCCGGCGCGATGCCGCGGCCCCTGGCCTCCCGGTGCACCATGAGCTTGATCACCTCGGCGCGGTGCGGGCCGTTCCGCTTGGCCGCGCGCACCAGGCTGATCGTGCCGAGTACACGGTCGCCGTCGCGGGCGATCCAGGTCTGGGTGTCGGGGTCGGCGAGGAGCGCGCTCCACCACCGCACCGCCTCGTCATGCGTGGGAGGCTCGATCCAGCCGACGCTCGCGCCCGATTCCACGGTGTCGATCAGCACGGGCGCGAGCGCCGCCGCAGCAGCGCTCGCGTCCGTGACGAGTTCGACCGCCGGGGTCACTGCGAGGCGCGCTCCAGCACCAGCTCGCGTACGCGCGCCGCGTCCGCCTGGCCCTTCATCGCCTTCATGACGGCGCCGATGACCGCGCCGGCGGCCTGGACCTTGCCGTCGCGGATCTTCTCCAGCACGTCCGGCTGCGCCGCGAGCGCCTCGTCGATGGCCGCGATCAGCGCTCCGTCGTCGGAGACGACCGCGAGTCCGCGGGCGTCCACGACCTCCTGCGGCGCGCCCTCGCCGGCGATGACGCCCTCCAGCACCTGGCGGGCCAGGCGGTCGGTGAGGGTGCCGGCGTCGACCAGGGCGGCGAGCTCGGCCACGTGCTGCGGGCTGACCAGGGTGCCGGCGGGGACGCCCTGCGCGTTCGCGAGGCGCGCGATCTCGCCGGTCCACCACTTGCGCGCGGCGGCCGGGGTCGCGCCGGCGGCGATGGTCGCCTCCAGCTCGTCCAGCAGCTCGGCGTTGTCCACGTCCTGGAACTCGAGGGCGGTGAAGCCCCACTCGGCGGTCAGGCGCTTGCGGCGCGCGGCCGGCGCCTCCGGGAGCGTGCCGCGCAGCTCCTCGACCCACTCGCGGCTCGGGGCCACGGGCACCAGGTCGGGCTCCGGGAAGTACCGGTAGTCGTCGGCGTCCGACTTCGGGCGGCCGGCGGAGGTGGTGCCGGTGTCCTCGTGCCAGTGCCGGGTCTCCTGCGTGATCGTGCCGCCGGCGTCGAGGATCGCGGCCTGGCGCTGGATCTCGTACCGCACCGCGCGCTCGATCGAGCGCAGCGAGTTCACGTTCTTGGTCTCGGTGCGGGTGCCGAGCTCGGACGAGCCACGGCGGCGGAGCGAGACGTTGGCGTCGCAGCGGACGTTGCCCTCCTCCATGCGCGCGTTCGAGACGCCGAGCGCCTTCACCAGGTCGCGGATGGCGCGCACGTACGTGCGGCCGACCTCCGGGGCGTCGCCCTCCGCTCCCTCGATCATCTTGGTGACGATCTCGACCAGCGGGACGCCGCCGCGGTTGAAGTCGACCAGCGAGTAGTCGGCGCCCTGGATGCGGCCGGTGGCGCCGCCGACGTGCGTCAGCTTGCCGGCGTCCTCCTCCATGTGCGCGCGCTCGATCTCGATGGTCAGCTCGCGCCCGTTCTCCAGCTCGATGGTGACGACGCCGTCGTGCGCGATCGGCTCGTCGTACTGGGAGGTCTGGAAGTCCTTCGCCAGGTCGGGGTAGAAGTAGTTCTTCCGAGCGAACCGGCTCGACTCGGCGATGTCGCAGCCGAGCGCCAGACCGAGGCGGATGCTCGACTCGATCGCCTTCTCGTTGACCTGCGGGAGGCCGCCGGGGAGGCCGAGGCAGGTCGGGCAGGTGTTCGTGTTCGCGCCGGAGCCGAACTCGTTCGCGCAGCCGCAGAACATCTTGGTCGCGGTGTTCAGCTCGACGTGCACCTCGAAGCCGAGCACCGGCTCGAACAGCTCGAGGGCCTTTTCGTAGTCCATCAACTGGGCCTTGGCCATCAGACCGCTCCCTCTTCGCTCGCGAACATCTCGGTGGCGCTCAGATCGGGCGCCTGGCTCAGCAGGCTGCCGCCCCACTGCTCCTCCAGGAGCCGCTCCAGGGCGGCGCCGATGGTGTAGAGCCGGGCGTCGGCGCGCGCCGGTGTCATGAGCTGGATGCCGACGGGGAGGCCGTCCTCCGGCGCGAGGCCGATCGGGAGGCCCATGCCGGGCACGCCCGCGAGGTTCGCGGGGATGGTGGTGATGTCGTTGAGGTACATCGCCATCGGGTCGGCGAGCTTCTCGCCGAACTTGAACGCCGTGGTCGGGGCGCTCGGGCTGACCAGCACGTCCACCTTCTCGAACGCGGCGGAGAAGTCGCGCTGGATCAGCGTGCGGACCTTCTGGGCCGAGCCGTAGTAGGCGTCGTAGTAGCCGGCGCTCAGCGCGTAGGTGCCGAGGATGATGCGGCGCTTGACCTCGGGGCCGAAGCCCGCGTCACGGGTCGCGGCCATCACGCGCTCGACGGTGACCGGGCCGTCCTCCGGGTTCACCCGGAGGCCGAAGCGCACCGAGTCGAAGCGGGCCAGGTTGCTGGACGCCTCGGCGGGCAGGATCAGGTAGTAGGCGGCGACCGCGTACTCGAAGCTCGGAGCCTCGACCTCCACGATCTCGGCGCCCGCGCCCTCCAGGAGCGCCAGCGCCTCCACGAAGCGCTGCTTGACGCCGGCCTGGAAGCCCTCGCCGTTCAGCTCGCGGACCACGCCGACGCGCACGCCCTTCAGCGCGCCGTCGCGCAGGCCCGCGCGGGCGGCCTCGGCCATCGACGGCCAGGTGTCGGTCAGCGACGTGGAGTCGAACGGGTCGTGCCCCGCGATCACGTCGTGCAGCAGACCCGCGTCGAGCACGCTGCGCGAGACGGGGCCGACCTGGTCGAGCGAACTCGCCAGCGCGATCGCGCCGTAGCGGCTGACGCCTCCATAGGTCGGCTTGACGCCCACCGAGCCCGTGACGGCGGCGGGCTGGCGGATCGAGCCGCCGGTGTCGGAGCCGAGCGCGAACGGCGCCTCGAAGGCGGAGACGGCCGCGGCCGAGCCGCCGCCGGAGCCGCCGGGGATGCGCTCCAGGTCCCACGGGTTGCGGGTCGGGCCGTACGCGGAGTGCTCGGTGGAGGAGCCCATCGCGAACTCGTCCATGTTGGTCTTGCCGAGCGGCACCAGGTCGGCGTCGCGCAGCTTGCGGACGACGGTCGCGTCATACGGCGGCATCCAGCCCTCCAGGATCCGCGAACCGGAGGTCGACGGCATGTCGTGGGTGGCGAGCACGTCCTTGATCGCGACGGGGACGCCGGCGAGCGGGCCGAGCGGGTCGCCTGCGGCCCGGCGGCCGTCGATCTCGGCGGCGGTGCGGACGGCGTTCTCGCCCGCGACGTGCAGGAAGGCGTGCACGTCGGCGTCGACCGCCTCGATGCGGTCGAGGTGGGCGCGGGTGGCCTCCACCGAGGAGACCTCGCGCGTGGCGAGCAGGTCGGCGAGGGCAGCGGCGGAGAGCCTGGTCAGATCCGTCATGCTTACTCCTCGTCCAGGATGGTGGCGACCTTGAACCGGTCGCCCTCGCGCTCGGGGGCGCCGGAGAGCGCCTGCTCGACGGTCAGCGACGGGCGGACCACATCGGACCGGAACACGTTGGTGAGCGGGAGCGGGTGGCTCGTCGCGGGGACGTCGGGACCTGCGACCTCCTGCACCTTTGCGACCGCCTCGACGATCTGGCCGAGCTCGCTGGTGAGGCTCTCGATCTCTTCCGGGCTGAGGTCGATCCTGGCGAGGCTCGCCAGGTGCGCGACCTGTTCTGCGCTGATTTCGGACATGCGTCTCCGTGGTGGTGTCTGAGTGGGCTGAGTCAATTCTAGGGTGACCGCGACCGCGCGCGCCCGCCCCCGGGGCGCCAGGCGGACGGCCTTCGGAGGCGTCCGCTAGCTGAGGACGCGCTCGCCCTGGTCGATGCCGATCAGCGCGAGGTTGCGCATGCTCTCGGTCCCTGCGCTGAAGTACTCGTTGTGGCCGCTCGACCCGGTGAGCCTCTTGTGGGTGATCGGGTCGGTCCCGCCGCCGACGCCCATCTTCTTCGCGCCGTACGAGGGCGCCCCCGGGTCGCTGCCGAAGAACGCGCTGTTCACGATCGGGTCCATCGACGCCTTGCCGACGTACACGTTGCCGCCGCGGACGCCGAGCTGGTGCACCGACTGGGCGTCCGACCCGGGCGACCCCATCAGCGCGAGCGCGTCCACCGTGACTGTGCCCTTCTCCAGCGCGAGCAGCGCGGCGGTCGAGCCGTACGAGTGGGCGAGGACGCTCAGGTACGGCGGGTCCGCCTGGCGCAGCGACTGGAGCCCGATCAGGGTGCGCTCCAGGCTGTCGGCGCCCTGCCTGGCGAGATCCATGCCGCCGATGTTCGTCAGCACCGGGGTCTGGTAGCCGATCCATGCCACGACCGCGACGCCGGGGGCCGTGCCGTTCGACCGGGAGCCGAGGAAGCGCTTGAGGAAGCCGGTCTCCTGCGAGTAGAGGTCCTGCGCGACGCCGGCCCAGCCCTCGACCTGCTCCCCCACCGCCATGTACATCCCGGGGACCAGCACGCTCACGTAGCGCGCCGTGCGGAGGTCGCCGACGACGATCGCGGCCCTGGCGTCCGCCGACGTGTCGAGCGAGACCAGGGTGCGCGTGACGCCGTCCTTCTTCTTCAGCGCGGTCTCGACGTTGCCGAGCGTCGTGAGCTGGCGCTTGAGGGCGACGCGCTCGGTCTTGCCGCGCTGGGTGCGCAGGTCGGACTTCGCGGAGGCGATGGTGCGGTCGAGGTCGAGCACGTTCGCCTTGCCGCGGATGTCGTACGGGACGCCCTCCAGGTTGCCGATCACATGCGGCGCGAACTTCACGAGCGCAGCCTGGCGGGACGGGTCGAGGAGCTTCCAGAGCTGGCTGACGTCGCTCGCCGCGGGCGGGTTGGTCAGCAGCCGGTTCAGGTCGGAGGCGTGCGCGCCGAGGAACCCGGGCAGCGCCGCAGGGTCGACCGCGCGGATCGAGCCGAGGACGGCCGCGGCGCTCGCGGCGGAGGCGCCCGCTCCCGCCGGGCCGGAGCTGGCCGGCGCGTCCCCGACCGCCGCCGGCGCGGGGTGAGCGACCGCGGGAAGCTGCGCCGCCTGCGCAACGTGGGCAGGCATGACGAAGGCCCCGGTCAGTCCTGTGACGACCGAGGTGACGATGGAAGCTGCTGCAAAGCCGACCAGCACTCCGTCCGGGTCCCTCCGAGAGCGAGCGAGCTAAGCCCTTGCGTGCACCGGGCGAGCGCACACCACGACTCTAGCCGCATCCGGGGGTGGACGGATGGCCGTTCTACCCCCGATTCAGGGGGATAACTTGTGGTCTGTCCACAAAGTGACGGACTAGTTTTCGAGCCCGGAGGGGCCCTTCTCGACAAGGATCGCGAATTGGGCGGCGTCGATGACACGCACCCCCAGTTCTTCCGCCTTGGCGAGCTTAGACCCCGCGCCCGGTCCCGCGGCGACGAAATCGGTCTTCTTGGACACACTGGAGGCCGCTTTTCCTCCTGCGGCGATGATCGCCTCCTGCGCCCCCTCGCGGGTGAAGCCCTCCAGCGAGCCCGTGGCGACGACGGTCAGTCCCGCCAGGACGCCGCCCGCGTCGGCCTGCTCGCCGGGTCCGGCGTGCCCAGGCGTGGCGAACTGCACTCCGTCGGCGGCCCAGCGCTCGATGATCTCGCGGTGCCAGTCGACCTCGAACCAGGTGAGCACCGCGTCGGCGATGATGCCGCCGACGCCGTCGACCGCGGCGAGCTCCTCCCGGGAGGCGCCGCGGATGGCGTCGAGCGACCCGAAGTGGTCGGCCAGCGCGCGGGCGGCGACCGGGCCGACGTGCCGGATGTTGAGCGACACGAGGATGCGCCAGAGCGGCTTCGTGCGGGCGGCGGCGAGGTTCGCGACCAGCTCCAGCGCGTTCTTGGAGGGAACGTACAACTCGTCACCGTCGAACTCCGCGGAATCGGGGTGGAACGGTCCGTCCTTCTTCTGGCGACGACGGCGGAACGGTGTGTCCACCTTCTCGGCGCCGGAGTCGGTCAGTTTCGGCAGCCCCGTCTCGGAGTCGCGGACGACCACCTCGATCGGGAACAGCTCCCGCAGGGTCAGCCCGAACAGCCCGGCCTCGGTCGGCAGCGGTGGCGTCTCCGGGAAGCGCGGCTGGGTGAGCGCAGCGGCCGCGACCTCTCCCAGCGCCTCGATGTCGAGCCCGCCGCGCGATCCGATGTGCTCCACCCGGCCGCGCACCTGCGCCGGGCAGAACTCGGCGTTGGGGCAGCGGAGGTCGATGTCGCCTTCCTTGGCCGGAGCGAGCCTCGTGCCGCACTCCGGGCAGTTCTCCGGCATCACGAAGGCCCGCTCGGTGCCGTCGCGCAGCTCGACCACCGGGCCGAGCACCTCCGGGATGACGTCGCCCGCCTTGCGCAGGACGACCGTGTCGCCGATGAGCACGCCCTTCGCCTTGACGACGTCCTGGTTGTGCAGCGTCGCCTGGCGCACCTCGGAGCCGGCGACGCGCACCTTCTCCATCACCGCGAACGGCGTCGCCCGGCCGGTGCGGCCGACGCTGACCACGATGTCGAGCAACTTGGTGTTGACCTGCTCCGGCGGGTACTTGTAGGCGATCGCCCAGCGCGGAGCCCGGGAGGTCGCCCCCAACTCGTCGTGCAGGGCCAGCTCGTCCACCTTGATGACGATGCCGTCGATCTCGTGCTCGACGCTGCCGCGGTGCTCCCCGTAGTAGCGGATGAACTCGTCCACCTCGGCGACCGAGCCGAGGACCCGGTAGTGGGTGGAGGTCGGCAGGCCCCACGAGCTCAGCAGCTCGTAGACCTGCGACTGCGCGTCGACCGGCGGGTTCCGCCAGGCGCCGATGCCGTGGACGAGCATGTGCAGGCGGCGCAGCCGGTCGCGCATGAGGGCGAGCTGGGCGGCGTTCTTGCCCTCCGCCTTCTGCCGCAGCGAGCCGCTGGCGGCGTTGCGGGCGTTCGCGAAGACGCGCTCGCCGGCCTCCTGCTGGTGGGCGTTGAGCTCGTCGAACTGGGCGACCGGGAAGAACACCTCACCGCGCACCTCCACCAGCGGCGGGAACGGGCCGTCGCCGGCGAGCCGCTGCGGGATGGCCGGGATCAGGCGGACGTTCTCGGTGACGTCCTCCCCACGACGCCGTCACCACGGGTGGCGGCGGAGACGAGCACGCCGTTCTCGTAGCGGAGGTTGATCGCGAGGCCGTCGATCTTGAGCTCGCAGAGGTAGTCGACCCGGCGGCCGGCGTCGCGCTCGACCTTGGCAGCCCAGCCCTCGAACTCCTCGAGCGAGAACACGTTGTCGAGGCTGAGCATCCGCTCGGCGTGCTGCACCGGCGCGAACAGCGTCGTCTGCGCGCGGCCGCCGACGGTCTGGGTGGGGCTGTCCTGGCTCTGCAGCTCGGGATGCAGGCGCTCCAGCTCCTCGAGGCGCCGCAGCATGCGGTCGTACTCCTCGTCGCTGACGAGCACGGTGTCGCGCTCGTAGTACGCGTCGCGCAGCTCGAGGATGCGGGTGGTCAGGTCCTGGGCCTCCGCGCGTGCGTGCGCGTCCTGCTCGTCGGTCACCCAGCAAGCATATTCACGACCACCGACCCCCCGCGCCACCCAGCGGCCACCGGAGGACGGGTCAGGCGGGGACGGCGGAGACGGTGCGGTCGATGGTGGTCTGGCCGAGGACGCGGGTGCCGACGTAGACGACGGCGGTCTGGCCGGGGGCGACGCCGTTCAGGGGGGCGTCGGGGCGGATGACGAGCTCGCCGTCCCGCACCTGCGCCACCGCGGGGACAGGGTCGGCGTGGGCGCGGATCTGCACCTCGCACGCGAAGGGGGTCTCCGCCGACACGGGAGCCTGCCCGGCCCAGGTGAAGCGGGAGCCCGCGATCTCGGCGATGTCGAGGGCCTCCTTCGGGCCGACCACCACGGTGTTGTCCTTCGGCCGGACCTCCAGCACGAAGCGCGGGCGGCCGTCCGGGGACGGGTAGCCGATGTTGAGGCCCTTGCGCTGGCCGACCGTGTACGCGTGCGCGCCCTCGTGCGAGCCGAGCCGGTTGCCCTCGCGGTCGAGGATGTCGCCCTCCGCCGCGCCGACGTGCTCGGCCAGCCAGCCGCGCGTGTCGCCGTCGGGGATGAAGCAGATGTCGTGCGAGTCCGGCTTGTTCGCGACGCTCAGGCCGCGCTCGGCCGCCTCCGCGCGCACCTCCGCCTTCGAGGGCGTCGCGCCGAGCGGGAACATCGCGTGCGCGAGCTGGTCGGCCGTCAGCACGCCGAGGACGTACGACTGGTCTTTGGCCCACGCGCTCGCGCGGTGCAGCTCCCGGTTGCCGTCGGCGTCGGTCAGGATGCTCGCGTAGTGCCCGGTGCACACGGCGTCGAAGCCGAGGTCGAGCGCCTTCTCCAGCAGAGCGGCGAACTTGATGCGCTCGTTGCAGCGCATGCACGGGTTGGGGGTGCGGCCGGCGGAGTACTCGGCGATGAAGTCGTCCACGACGTCGAGCTTGAACCGCTCGGAGAAGTCCCAGACGTAGTACGGGATGCCGATGATGTTCGCGGCGCGCTGGGCGTCCATCGAGTCCTCGATGGTGCAGCAGCCGCGGCTGCCGGTGCGCAGCGTGCCCGGCATCCTGCTGAGAGCCAGGTGCACCCCGACGACGTCGTGCCCGGCCTCCACGGCGCGCGCGGCGGCCACGGCGGAATCGACGCCACCGCTCATCGCTGCCAGAACTCGCACCCGAGGAGTCTACGCCGTGGCGGCTGAGCGGCTCCCGGGTGCGCGCTCGGCCAGGCCCGCGCGCGCCGCCTGGGCGTACGCGGACGGGAGCGCCGCGAGCAGCGCGTCCACGTCCGCCTCGCTGGAGGTGCGGCCGAGCGTGAAGCGCAGCGCGCTGCGGGCCTCCTGCTCGCTGCGCCCCATCGCGAGCAGCACGTGCGACGGCTCCGGGATGCCTGCGGTGCAGGCGGCGCCGGTGGAGACCGAGAGCCCGGCGAGGTCCAGCAGGAACAGCAGCGAGTCGCCCTGCGCTCCCGGGAAGACGAAATGGGCGTTGGAGGCCACCCGGTCGCCGCTCGCGGGTTCGGGGCCGCTCAGCACCGCCGCCGGCACGGCCTCCCGCACCCCGCGGATCAGCCGGTCGCGCAGCCCCGCGAGCCTGCGCGCCTCGTCGGCGCGCTCGGCCTCCGCGGCGAGCGCCGCCGCAGCGAACGCGACGGCCGCTGCGACGTCCTGCGTCCCGGAGCGCACCTGGCGCTGCTGCCCGCCGCCGTGGATGAGCGGCACCACCGCCGAGCGCCGGCCGAGGACGAGCGCCCCGATCCCGACCGGTCCCCCGATCTTGTGAGCGGAGACGCTGAGGGCGTCCACGCCGAGTTCGGCGAACGAGAGGGGCAGGTGGCCGTACGCCGCGACCGCGTCCACGTGGACGGGGACCCCGGCGTCGCGTGCGAGGGCGGCCAGCTCTGCGACCGGCTGGATCGTCCCCACCTCGTTGTTCACGGCGAGGAACGTCAGCAGCGCGGCATCCGACGGGGAGGCCAGTGCGTCCTCGACGACCGCCGGCGCGATCCGCCCCTCCGGGTCGAGCGGCAGCCACTGCGCCCGCGCCCCCTCCGCGCGCTCCAGCCACTCCACCGCGTCGAGCGTCGCGTGGTGCTCCCCACCGGGCGCGAGGATGCGCGGACGCGCGGCGCCGGTGTTGCGCGCCCAGTACAGCCCCTTGACCGCGAGGTTGATCGCCTCCGTGCCGCCCGAGGTGAAGACGACCTCGATGGGGTCGCAGCCGAGCGTCGACGCGACCGCCTCGCGGGCCTCCTCCAGCATCCGCTTGGCCTGCTGGCCCTGGCTGTGGATGCTCGACGGGTTGCCGACGAGCCCCAGCGCGTCCGTGAAGGCGGCGATCGCCTCCGGACGCATGGGGGTGGTGGCGGCGTGGTCGAGGTAGACGGGCACCGGAGCCTCCTTCAGGGTGCGGCGCGGTGTGGTCCTACTCTAGAACGCATGACGTCCGCCGATCCTCTGCGCAACCTGGGTGTACGCATCGGTCCGCACGGCGGTGAGCTCCGGGTGTACTCCGAGCACGCCGACGCGATGGAGCTCCTGCTGTTCCACCGCGACGACCCGGACTGGCGGACCAAGACCGTGACGATGGTCAAGGACGCCAACAACGTCTGGATGGGCCGCTCCCGCAGTCTCCAGGTCGGCAGCCTGTACGCGATCAACGTCTCGGGCCCGTCCGGCCCGCAGAACATGTTCAACCCCGAGTCGCTGCTGATGGATCCGTACGCGAAGGGCCTGACGCGCGTCGGCCCGGAGGAGTGGCGCTCGACCGTGGTCTCCGACGGCTTCGACTGGGGGGACTCCCGCAAGCCAGGCACCCCGCTGGACCACACCGTCGTCTACGAGGCGCACGTGCGCGGCATCAGCCGGCAGAACCCGGACGTGCCGGAGGAGCTGCGCGGCACGTACGCGGGGCTCGCCCACGAGTCCACCATCGGCTACCTGAAGCACCTCGGCGTCACCGCCGTGGAGCTGCTTCCCGTGCACGCGTTCACCTCCGAGCAGCGCCTCATCCGCGAGGGCCTGACCAACTACTGGGGCTACAACACCCTCAACTTCTTCAGCCCGCACGCCCCCTACGCCACCCGCGCCGCTCAGGCTGCGGGTCCGGAGGCCGTGCTGGTGGAGTTCAAGGGGATGGTGAAGCTGCTGCACGAGGCGGGCATCGAGGTGATACTCGACGTGGTCTACAACCACACCGCCGAGGAGGGCATCGGCGGCCCGCGCACGAGCCTGCGCGGCATCGACAACGCCACCTACTACCGCCAGGACGCGAACGGCGTCTACATCGACGTCACCGGCTGCGGCAACACGGTGGACTTCGGGCATCCGGTCCCGCAGCGCCTGGTGCTCGACTCGCTGCGCTACTGGGCGCGGGAGGTGCAGATCGACGGGTTCCGGTTCGACCTCGCCGTGACGCTGGGCCGCGGGGAGGACGCCTCCTACAGCCGCGACCACCCGCTCATCAACGACATGCTGAGCGACCCGGCGCTCGCCGACGTCAAGCTCATCGCCGAGCCATGGGACGTCGGGATCGGCGGCTGGCAGACCGGGAACTTCCCCGGCGGCCCCGAGAACGCCGACGGCACGTGCGGCAGGGACGGCTGGTCGGAGTGGAACGACCGCTACCGCGACCGGGTCCGCAACTTCTGGCTGGCCGACATCGCGGAGGCGCGCCGCAACGGCCAGGCCCCGATCGGCATCGGCGGCTTCGCCACCCGCCTCGCCGGCTCCTCCAACACGTTCTCGCCCGAGCGCGGGCCGCTGGCGTCCATCAACTTCGTGACCGCCCACGACGGCTTCACGATGGCCGACCTCACCGCGTACAACGTCAAGCACAACCTCGGCAACGGCGAGAACAACCGGGACGGCACCGACAACAACCGCTCGTTCAACCACGGTGCGGAGGGTCCGACCCTGGACGAGCACGTGCTGCTCGACCGGCACAAGGCCATGCGCAACCTGATGGGCACGCTGCTGCTCTCCGCGGGCGTGCCGATGATCACCGCCGGCGACGAGTTCGGCCGCAGCCAGCGCGGCAACAACAACGCCTACTGTCAGGACAGCGAGCTCACCTGGATGAGCTGGCTGCGCACCAGGGAGCAGCGCGAGATGCTCGACACCACCCGCCGACTGCTGGAGCTGCGCCGCGAGAACCCGGCGCTGCGCCCGAGCCGGTTCGCCGTCTACGGCCAGACCACGCCCAACGCCAGCCACATGGACTGGTACGACGCCACCGGCGCGCTCATGGACGACGAGGACTGGAACTCCCCGGAGAACCGCACCCTGCAGTACCTGGCGGCCTCCACGCCCGACAAGGAGGAGTTCAACCGCGTGCTCCTCATCGTGCACGGCGTGGAGGACGACGTGGAGGTCTCCCTCCCGGTCGCGCCGGGCGTGGAGTCGTACCAACTGCTCTGGGACAGCGCGACCGAGGTGCCGATCCTGGAGGACGGCGTCGAGCTCGCGCCGGGCAGCAAACGCCTCGTGGGCGGCACCTCGATGCAGCTCTACCGGGCGAACGGGCCGCGCGTCGAGACGCCGGCGGGGACGGCCTGATGGCGAAGCGCCCGGCCTCGGCCGGCACGCCCGCCACGGTCGCGCTGGGAGCTGCGGACATCCCGTTCGCCGTGCACGCCTACGAGCACGACCCGGCGGCACCCTCCTACGGTCTGGAGGCCGCCGACGCGCTGGGCGTGGAGCCGGACCGGGTGTTCAAGACCCTGCTGGCCGACACCGAGCTCGGGCTCGTGGTCGGCGTGGTCCCGGTGACCGGGATGCTCGACCTCAAGGCGCTGGCCGCGGCGGTCGGCGCGAAGCGCGCGGTGATGGCCGACCCCGCCGTCGCCGAGCGGCGGACCGGCTACGTCGTCGGCGGCATCTCCCCCATCGGCCAGAAGACCCGGCACGTCACCGTCGTGGACGAGACCGCGCAGCTCTTCGACACGGTGTACGTCTCGGGAGGCCGCCGCGGCCTCGACCTGGAGCTCGCGCCGGCCGCGCTCGTCGCCGCGACGCACGCCACCTACGCGCCCATCGCGCGAACGAACTGACAGGACACGCCGCCTCGGCCCGGGCGGAGGCGGCGTGTCCTGTCAGGTAGATCGTCAGGCGGCCGCGACGAGGCCGAGCTCGGCGGAGGACAGCAGCAGGTCGTTGACGGGGACGACGCGGACGGTGTAGCCGAAGGAGCCGGCCCAGGTCAGCGTCACGCCGCCGGAGAACTCGTGCGCGACGGACGGGTCGGCGCCGGGGATGGGGTGGTCGAGCGTCAGCCGCTCGTAGTGCACGCCGGTCAGGTCCTCGCCGTCGTAGCTGCGGCCGTAGACGAGCTGCACCTCCACGTCCTCCGGGCGCAGCCCGTTCAGGTGCACGAGGGCGCGCACCCGGAGGTGGTCGCCCACCTGCGGCACGGCGTCGAGGCCGCCCGCGTCGACGTGGGCCACGTTCACGCCGGGCCACGCGGATCGCACGCGGTCCTTCCAGGCGGCGAGCTCGCGCGCGTCGCGGTAGTCGTCGGCGCTCAGCCGCTTCTCGTTGGCCGCGGCCGGGATGTAGAGCCGCTCCACGTACTCGCGCACCATCCGCTCGGCGCTCAGCGGGGAGGACAGCGTCGCGAGCGTGTGCCGGATCTGGCCGACCCAGGTCTCCGGCACGCCGTCGCCGTCTCGGTCGTAGAACCGCGGCGCGATCTGGTGCTCGATCAGGTCGTACATCGCCTCGGCCTCCAGCGCGTCGCGCTCGGCCCCGTCGCCCGCGGCGTCGGCGGACGGGATCGCCCAGCCGTTCTCGCCGTCGTAGAACTCGTTCCACCAGCCGTCCAGGATGGACAGGTTGAGCCCGCCGTTCAGCGCCGCCTTCATCCCGGAGGTGCCGCAGGCCTCCAGCGGCCGCAACGGGTTGTTCAGCCAGACGTCGGTGCCCGGGTAGAGCAGCTGGGCCATCCCGATGTCGTAGTCCGGCAGGAACACCATCCGCGAGCGGATCTCCGGCTCGGAGGCGAACTGCACCAGCTTCTGGATCAGTCGCTTGCCTTCGTCGTCGGCCGGGTGCGACTTGCCCGCGATCACGAACTGCACCGGACGCTCCGGGTGCAGCAGGATGTTCCTCAGCCGCTCCGGGTCATGCAGCATCAGCGTGAGCCGCTTGTAGGTCGGCACGCGCCGGGCGAACCCGATGGTGAGCACGTTCGGGTCGAGGAGGTCGCCGATCCAGACCGGCGCGATCCCGCCGGGGTTCTGCGCCTCCCAGGCCGCGGCGACGCGGTGCCTGGCGTCCCTGACGAGCTGCTCGCGCATCCGGGTGCGCACGCTCCACAGATCGAGGTCGCTCACCGCGCCGCGGTTCGCCCAGTCGGCGTGCGTGGTGTCGTCGGTGCCGAGCCGCTCCATCGCGAGGGAGCGCAGCATCGGGTCGGTCCAGGTCGGCGCATGGACGCCGTTGGTCACCGAGTCGATCGGCACCTCCGGGCTGTCGAACCCGGGGAACAGGCCGCCGAACATCTGCCGGCTGACCTCGCCGTGCAGGCGGGAGACGCCGTTGGCGTGCTGGCCGAGGCGGAGGCCCATGACGGCCATGTTGAACACCGCGTCGGAGCCGCCGGGGTAGTCCTCCGCGCCGAGCGCGAGCACCTGGGCGGGCTCGACGCCCGGGAGGAGCGCCGTCGAGAAGTAGCGCTCGACCAGCGGCCGGTCGAACCGGTCGATGCCGGCGGGGACCGGCGTGTGCGTGGTGAACACCGTGCCGGCGCGCACCACCTGGAGGGCCTGGTCGAAGGTCAGCCCCTCGCCGATCAGGTCGGAGATGCGCTCCAGGCCGAGGAAGCCGGCGTGCCCCTCGTTGGTGTGGAAGACCTCCGCCGCCGGCGCGCCGGTGAGCTCGGTCCACGCCTTGACCGCGCGCACGCCGCCGATGCCGAGCAGCAGTTCCTGCAGCAGGCGGTGCTCGCCGCCTCCGCCGTAGAGCCGGTCGGTCACCGAGCGCAGGCTCTCGTCGTTCTCGGGGATGTCGGTGTCCAGCAGCAGCAGGGTCACCCGGCCCACCGCGGCCTGCCAGACCCTGGCGCGCAGCTCGCCGGCCGGCAGGGCGAGCGTGATCTGCACCGGCGCCCCGTCCGGGTCGCGCAGGACGCTCAGCGGGAGGCCGTCGGGGTCGAGCGCCGGATAGCTCTCGACCTGCCAGCCGTCCGGCGTGATCGCCTGTGCGAAATAGCCGGAGCGGTAGAAGAGGCCGACCGCGACCAGCGGAGCGCCGAGGTCGCTGGCGGCCTTGAGGTGGTCGCCGGCGAGGATGCCGAGGCCGCCGGAGTACTGCGGCAGCGTGGACGCGATGCCGAACTCGGGCGAGAAGTAGGCGATGGAGGCCGGCGCCGAGCCGTCCAGCGATTGATACCAGCGCGGATCGCGGATGTACGCGCGCAACTCGTCGCGGACGTGGTTCGCCCAGTCGACGTAGCCGGGGTCGGCGGCGAGCTCGGCCAGGCGGGCCGGTTCGACGGACCCGAGCAGCGCGATCGGATCGTGCTCGACCTCCTGCCACAGCTCCGGGGAGATGCGGGCGAACAGCTCCTTGGTCGGCTCATGCCAGGACCAGCGGAGGTTGCCGGCGATCTCCTCCAGGGCGGAGAGGGTCTCGGGGAGGACGGCGCGGACGGTGAATCTACGGATGGCCTTCACTCGCACGAGCATAGACGGGCCTCATGACGGGAGTGTTAATGAGGGCTCATGACGAAAGAGCGAATGAGTGTACGGTCGGCATGTGGCAAAGAGCGCAGCGACCAAATCATCAGCCGCCGCAGCACCGGAGGCGCCGGCAGCCGTCGAGCCTGAACCCGTCCAGACGGCGCCCGAGTACGACCCCCTCCTCCCCCGGCTCCCCATCCTCGGACTCTCGCCCCAGGTGGACGAGGGCCAGTGGGCGGCCTCCGCGTTCAGCGGCGAGGTCGTCCCGTTCCGGGCCACCGCCTTCCGCGAGGGGCACGACCGGATCGGCGTCGACCTGATCCTGCTCGACCCGTCGGGCAACCAGACCGAGCACCACATGCGGCCGCTCGCCCCCGGCACAGACCGCTGGGGCGTGGAGGTCCAGCTGGAGGAGGAGGGCCTGTGGCGGTACCGCATCCAGGCCTACGCCGACGAGTACGCGACCTGGCGGCACAACGCGGAGGTCAAGGTGCCGGCCGGCGTCGACGTCGAGCTGATGCTGACCATGGGACGCGAACTGCTGGAGCGGGCGGCGACCGACAAGCGCCGCAGCACCGCGGAGCGCCGCCACCTGTCCGAGGCCGCCCGGGTCGTCGCCGACGCCGGGCGCGGCGTGGACGAGCGCTTCCAGGCGGCGGTGGACGACCGCATCCGCCGCATCCTCACCGAGCGTCCCGTTGTCGCCCTGCCGTCGCTCTCGGCGACGCGCGCCGTCCTGGTGGAGCGCACCCGCGCGGGGGTCGGCAGCTGGTACGAGTTCTTCCCGCGGTCGGAGGGCGCCAAGCGCACCGCCGACGGCAGCTGGCAGTCCGGCACGTTCCGCACCGCGGCCAAGCGCCTCCCCGAGGTCGCGGCGATGGGCTTCGACGTCGTCTACCTGCCGCCGATCCACCCGATCGGCCGCACCTTCCGCAAGGGGCCGAACAACACCCTGGAGGCCGGGCCGAACGACCCGGGCTCGCCCTGGGCCATCGGCGGGCCGGAGGGCGGCCACGACGCCATCCACCCGGACCTCGGCACCGAGAAGGACTTCGTCTTCTTCCTCGGCAAGGCGAAGCAGGCCGGGCTCGAGATCGCCCTCGACCTCGCCCTCCAGGCCTCCCCCGACCACCCCTGGGTCACGACGCACCCGGAGTGGTTCACCACGCTCCCGGACGGGACGATCGCCTACGCGGAGAACCCGCCGAAGAAGTACCAGGACATCTACCCGATCAACTTCGACAACGACTACGACGGCCTGCGCACCGAGGTGCTGCGGATCGTGCGGTACTGGATGTCGCTCGGCGTGCGGATCTTCCGCGTCGACAACCCGCACACCAAGCCGCTGCACTTCTGGGAGTGGCTCATCCACACGGTCAACGAGACCGACCCCGACGTGGTGTTCCTGGCCGAGGCGTTCACCCGGCCCGCGCTGCTGCACACGCTCGCGAAGGCCGGGTTCCAGCAGTCGTACACCTACTTCACCTGGCGCAATACGAAGGAGGAGCTGGAGGAGTTCCTGACCGGGCTCGCGACGGAGACGGCCGACTTCCTGCGGCCGAACCTGTTCGTGAACACCCCGGACATCCTCACCGAGTACCTCCAGTTCGGCGGCCCGGCCGCCTTCAAGATCCGGGCGGCCCTCGCGGCGACCGCGGCGCCCACCTGGGGCGTCTACTCCGGCTTCGAGCTGTACGAGAACGTCGCCCGGCCGGGAGCCGAAGAGTACATCGACAACGAGAAGTACGAGTACCGGCCGCGGGACTACGCCAGGGCCGCCGCGCTCGGCCGCTCGCTCGCGCCGTACCTGACCATGCTCAACCGCGCGCGCAGCGAGCACCCGGCGCTGCGCCAGCTCCGCAACCTGCAGGTGCACCGCAGCGAGGACGATTCGATCCTCGTCTACTCGAAGTACCTGGCCGGCGAGTTCACCCGCAGCGGCAAGCCCGACGCGGTGCTCGTCGTCGCCAACGTCGACCCGCACTCGGTGCGCGAGACGATGATCCACCTCGACGTCACGGCGTTCGGCATCGAGCCCGGCGCGCAGTTCGAGGTGCGCGACCTGGTCACCGGCCAGCGCTGGACCTGGGGAGCCGACGCCTACGTCCGGCTCGACGCGTTCACCGAGCCGGTGCACATCCTGACCGTCAAGCCGTTGGAGGCCGCACGATGACCCCGATCCCCGAGGGCGCCGCCGCCGTCGACCTGCCCGCACTGGACGACAACGTGCTGCGGGCCGTCGCCACCGGCAGCTACCACGACCCGCACTCCGTGCTCGGTCAGCACCAGGTCGCAGCACGCGGCGTCGAGGACCCGATCACGGTCATCCGCGCGCTCCGGCCGCTCGCCGAGGCGGTCTTCGCCATCCTGCCGACCGGAGCGCACATCGAGCTCGCCCACCTCGGCCACGGCATCTGGCAGGGCGTCGACATCGTCGGCCCCGGCGCGTACGAACTGGAGGCGCGCTACGACGGCGGCAGCACCTGGACCACGGACGACCCCTACCGGTTCTTGCCGACGATCGGCGAGCTCGACCTCCACCTGATCCGGGAGGGCAGGCACGAGCAGCTCTGGACGGCGCTCGGCGCGCACGTCCGCGACCTCGGCGGCGTCGTCGGCACCTCGTTCACGGTCTGGGCGCCGCACGCCCGAGCGGTGCGGGTCGTCGGCGACTTCAACGGCTGGGACGGCACCCTGCACGCGATGCGCAACATGGGCGCCTCCGGCGTGTGGGAGCTGTTCGTGCCCGGGCTGGGCGAGGGCTCCATCTACAAGTTCGACCTGCTCGGCGGCAACGGCGAGTGGGTCCGCAAGATCGACCCGATGGCGCAGTTCGCGGAGATCCCCCGAACACCGCGTCGGTGGTCACGGTCAGCCGGCACGAGTGGGCGGACGGCGAGTGGATGACACGCCGCGCCGCCACCGACCCGCACGCCGGGCCGATGAGCGTCTACGAGCTGCACTTCGGGAGCTGGCGGCCGGGCCTCGGCTACCGGGAGGCCGCCGACCAGCTCATCGACTACGTAGGCGGCCTGGGCTACACCCACGTCGAGTTCCTGCCGCTCGCCGAGCACCCGTTCGGCGGCTCGTGGGGCTATCAGGTCACCGGGTATTATGCCCCGACCAGCCGGTTCGGCTCGCCGGACGACCTCAAGTACCTGATCGACCGGCTGCACCAGGCCGGCATCGGCGTCATCCTCGACTGGGTGCCCGGCCACTTCCCCAAGGACGACTGGGCGCTCGCCCGCTTCGACGGCCAGGCGCTCTACGAGCACGCCGACCCCCGCCGCGGCGAGCACAAGGACTGGGGCACCTACATCTTCGACTACGGCAACTCGCAGGTCCGCAACTTCCTGGTCGCGAACGCGCTGTACTGGCTGGAGGAGTTCCACATCGACGGCCTCCGGGTCGACGCCGTGGCCTCGATGCTCTACCTCGACTACTCGCGCAACGAGGGCGAGTGGGAGCCGAACATCCACGGCGGCCGCGAGAACCTGGAGGCGATCGGCTTCCTGCAGGAGGTCACCGCGACCTCCTACAAGCGCAACCCCGGCACCGTGATGATCGCCGAGGAGTCCACGAGCTACGCCGGCGTGACCGCGCCGACCTCCTCGGGCGGCCTCGGCTTCGGGCTCAAGTGGAACATGGGCTGGATGCACGACGCGCTCCAGTACATCCAGGAGAACCCGATGTGGCGCAGCTACCACCACAGCGAGATCACGTTCTCCTTCGTCTACGCCTGGAGCGAGAACTTCCTGCTGCCGATCAGCCACGACGAGGTCGTGCACGGCAAGGGCTCGCTGATCGGCAAGATGCCGGGCGACCACTGGCAGCAGCTCGCGAACGTGCGCGCCTTCCTGTCCTTCATGTGGGCGCACCCCGGCAAGCAGCTCCTGTTCATGGGGCAGGAGTTCGGGCAGTACTCCGAGTGGAGCGAGGAGCGCGGCCTCGACTGGTGGATGCTCGACCAGCCGAGTCACCGCGGGCTCTGGAACCTCGTCGCCCAGCTCAACGCCGTCTACCGCGACAACCCGCAGCTCTGGGCGCTGGACAACGACCCCGGCGGCTTCGAGTGGCTGGACGGCTCCGACGCCGCCGGCAATGTCCTCGCGTTCCTGCGCAAGGACCGCGACGGCTCGCCGATCGCAGTGCTGCTGAACTTCTCGGGCAACCCGCACGCCGACTACCGGGTCGGGCTGCCGTTCGCCGGCGAGTGGGAGGAGCTCCTCAACACGGACGCCGAGGACTTCGGCGGCTCCGGCGTCGGCAACTTCGGCGGTGTCACCGCGCACGAGGAGCCGTGGATGGGCCGCCCGGCCTCCGCGGTCCTGACGCTTCCGCCGCTGGGAGCGCTGTACCTGCGGCCGCGCCGCTGACTTTCAGGCGGATCGGGCGTCAGGCGGATTCGCCGAGCCACGCAGCGTACGGAACGCCGTCGACCGCGTGCTCCGGCGCGAGGTGACGCCCCGCGCGCCACGCCGAGCCGAGCGGGCCGCCGAGGCGGACCGACAGGATCGGCCGGCGCGTGCCGGTGGCGTCCTTCCACTGCCGGGCGAGCGCGCGGGCGCTCTCGACCCGCGGGCCGCCCACCGTGCGGGTCGACCCCGGCTCGCCCTCTCCCTCGGCCGCGTCCACCAGGACACGCGCGACGTCGGCCACCGAGATGGGCTGGAACCGCGTGCCGGAGGGCGCCGTCAGCGTCCCGAACCGGCGGCCGCGTTCGAAGACCGACGTGACGAAGTCGTGGAACTGCGTCGCGCGCACGACCCTGACCTCCAGCGGAGACTCCAGGTAGGTGCTCTCCTGCACCAGCTTCGACCGGTAGTACGGGTAGCGCGCGCCGTCGATGCCCGCGATGGACAGCAGCACCGCCCGGCCGACGCCGAAGCGGGCGGCGGTGTGCAGGAGGTTGCGGGAGCCGTGCGCGAACACGTGCGACGCGCGGCGGCCGCCGGCGTTGCTCGCGTCGATGATCACGTCGACGCCGTTCACCGCCTCCTCCAGCCCGTCGCCCGTCACGAGGTCGGCCGTCACATAGGCCGCGCCGTCGACGTACGCGGGCGCGTCGTCGTCGGGCGTGCGCCGGGCGGCGACCACGACCTGGTGGCCGCGCGCGACGGCCTCAGCGGTGACGGCACGACCGGCGAGACCGGTCCCACCGACGACGAGCACACGGGACATGCGCGAGCCTTCCAGGCGAGGGGGATGTCAACTGCTCCGTGCGTCGGACCCCCGGGGCTGGAGGGCGCACCTCAATAGAGCAGTGACGCCAGCCTAGCCCTGGCCTTGCCGACGCGGGGGTCCTCCACGCCGACGATCTCGAAGTACTCGAGGATGCGGGCGCGCACGGCCTCCTTGCCCTCGGCGTCGAGCGTCGGGAACAGGGTCAGCAGCCGGTCGAACGCGTCGTCGACGTGGCCCCCGGAGAGGTCGAGGTCGGCGACGGCGAGCTGTGCGTCGCTGTCGTCCGGCGCGGTGGCCGCGGCGTTGCGGATCTCGTCCAGCGTGCGGCCGGCCAGGCGCGCCAGCAGGCTCACCTGCGCGAGCCCGGCGATCGCCATCTGGTCGCGCGGGTCCTGCGCGATGGCGGTCTTGTAGGCGGCGATGGCCGCGGGATAGTCGCCCCGGTCGATCGCGTCGTACGCCTCGGCGTGCAGCGGCGGCAGCGGCGGCTCGGGCGCGGGCTCGTCGGACTCCGCGCCGGGGGTCTCCCCGTCGCGGCGTCGACCTGCGCCGTGCCGGTGACGCCGTTCTGCGCGGCCAGCTCCAGCAGCTGGGCGACGACGTCGCGCACCTGGTCCTCCGGCAGCGCTCCGGTGAAGAGCTGCACGGGCCGGCCCGAGACGATGCCGGCCACGGCCGGCGCCGACTGCGCCTGGAACGCCTGCACCAGCTGCGGGTTGGCGTCCACGTCGACCTGGACGAGCACGATCCGGCCCGCGAGGTCGTTCGTGACGCGGTCGAGGACCGTCGCGAGCGCGCGGTCGGGGTCGGCCCAGGAGGCCGTGAGCGCGACCACGACCGGGATGCGCATCGACAGGTCGATGAAGTCGTTGAAGTTGGCGTCGGTGCCCTGGAAGAACAGGCTGGGCAGCTCGACCGGCTCACCCTGCGCCGCGCCGCCCGCGTCGCCCTGGCCGGGCTGCGGCCGGTTCACCAGGCCGCTCAGGTCCACGGCGCCGCGGAGATTCGTCGGATTGGGCGGAAGCTGACTCATGGAGTCAAGCCTACTGCGCGGTCCCGCACGGGATGCGGGTCACGGCACCTCGCGCGCGGAGACCAGCCCTTGGGCGAAGCCGAGCAGCCGCACCTTCTCGTCCGAGCCCGCCGGGGGCACGTAGAACGCGAGCTGGTAGCCGTACACCGACTCGATGCCGGTGTTGGACTGCGCGACCCCGCTCAGCGCCGCCGTCGTCGCGCCCGCGATGACCTGGGCGCCGGCCTCCGTCACGCGGTGGAGCTGCACTTCCTCCGGGTTGACCCAGACGATGGCGCCGGAGTCGTTGGTCGCCATCGAGATGACCGGGCCGGCGCCGACGCGGCCCGCGAAGGTCAGCGTGGACGTCTGCCCGAACTGCTGGGCGAGCCTGGCCTGCTCCTGTGCTTTCCAGGAGGCGCCGACCTGCGCCACGAGCTTGTCGTCGGTGAGGTCGAAGCTGGAGTACCACTTGCTCTTCTCGCCGTTCAGCAGGATGTCGCCGTACGCGGCGGCCACCTGGTCGGGCTGGACCTTGAGCAGCTTGGAGTCCGGGGGCACCACGGCGGCGCCGATGCTCGCCGGCGCCAGGTTCGGCACCTTCACGTTCGGCTCCAGGGCGATGGCGTACTCCACCATGTAGTTGTCGCGCGGCGTCTGCTGCACGAGGGCGAGCGCGAGCGGGGCCTGCGCCTTGCCGGTGGCGTCGTTCGGCATCTTCACGACGGCGGTGACGGTGCGCGGCCAGCTGTCGGTCGCCTGCGGCAGCGAGAGCTCCAGCGGCCCGGCCGGGATGGCGGGCAACGCGGGCTGGTCGGCCTTCTTGACACGGATCGCGTAGTTGGCGTCGCGCAGCTGCAGAGCGGGGCCGGCGAAGCGCAGCTTGGCCAGGTTCGGGTCGTTCTTGGCGTCCGCGTTGGCCGCCGCGACCGAGATGCGCTTGACGATGCGCTCCAGCTGCGGCGCCGTCACGGCGGGGGCCGGGGAGTTGCCGTTGCCGTGCGGTGCGCTCGACGTCGCCGTGGGAGTCGGCGTGGGCGTCGACGTCTCCGCGAACGCGGCGCCAGCACCGGTGCCGGTCAGGGCGAGGACGCCCGCGAGGAGGGCAGGGGCCATCACGCGCGTGCGGCGGGTCGACCGGCGTCCGCGCGGGGTCGCCTCGATGGACGCGGTCGGCTTGTACTTGGGGGCTTTGGGGAGCTTCGGCATCTTGGGTCCGCTCTTGCGTCGTGGTCCGCGCGACCTGCGGTGGGTGTAGAGCCCCCACAGGTAGAGCGCGATGCCGATCACCAGGAGCACGAGTCCGCCGATGATGAGCGGGAACGCCCACGGCGTGCTGGTGTCGACGGGCCAGGTCAGGACGATCTTGTCCGGGGCCGGGGCGGTCCCGTCGCCGGCGACGATGACGCTGACGCCGGACGGGACGTTCATCTTGGTGACCTGGGCGTCCTGGCCGTCGAACTCGTCGAGCCAGAGGTCGGAGCCGGCCGGGTTCGGGCCAGGGGCGGCGGCCTGCGTCGTGGCAGCACCGGTGGGTGCAGGCGTCGGCGTGGCTGTCGGGGCCGGGGTGGCTGTGGAGGCCGCGCCGGAGGAGCCCGTCGCGCCGGACTTCGGGGTCACGGTCTTCACCGTCACCGCGCTGTCGCCCGCACGGTAGGCGATGGTCGCGTACTTCTGGTCCGCCAGCCACGCCTTCACGTCGGCGGTGCGGCCGTAGGCGACCATCTGGGTCTTGGCGTTCTTCGAGCCGGAGACGGACAGCGTCTGCTGCCCGGGGTGGGCGTTCAGCACCGCGCTGTCGATCACGACGTAGCGGGTGTCGGCGGGGACGGTCGCGGCAGCGGTCACCTGCGACGGTGGTGCGAAGATCGTGCGCTGGGCGATGCCGGCAACGATCATGACGGCAGCGACCACGAACGCGACGATGGCCAGTACGAAACGCAAACAGAACTCCTCAGTGCCGGACGGGGGCGGGCACAGTCACACAACGATAATGGGTCACCCTGAGAGGCATCTAACCGTTGTCTGCACGGTCACGCAGTCCCCCATGCGGGTACGGCCCTCGAAATGTAAGATCGATGCGGCGCGCGCGGCTCGCTCTCTCGATCCCACAGGAGTAACACGGTGGCCACCGACGAATCCAACTTCACCCAGGTCTTTCGCGGATACGACAAGGACGAAGTCGACCAGGCCATCCAGGACCTCCGCCGCGAGCTGATCAAATCCAACACCCAGTCGGCCGACCAGTCCAAGGAGCTCAAGCGCCTCCAGCTGCGCATCGACGAACTGAACGCGGAGATCGAGGAGGTCGGAAGCCCCACCTACTCCGGTCTCGGCACCAAGCTGGAGAACACCCTCCGGGTCGCCGAGGAGCAGTCCACCCGGCTCATCGCGCAGGCCGACATCGACGCCGAGAAGCTGCGCGCCGGCGTCACCGCCGAGATCGACAAGATCAAGAAGACGGCCGCCCAGCAGGCCGAGCGCATCCTGGCCGACGCGCAGGCCCGCGCCACGACCGCCATCGAGGACGCCCAGATCGAGTCGTCCGAGCTGCTCGCGCGCACCCGCGCCGACAAGGAGACCCTGCTCAACGACGCGATCAGAGAGGCCGCCGCCATCCGCGGCGCCGTCGCCACCGAGGCGGCCGAAGTGCGCGCGACGAGCAAGCGCGAGGCGGCAGCCCTCCGCGCGGAGGCCGACCGCGAGGCCGCTGAACTGAAGGCCGTCGCCCTCCGCGAGGCGGAGGCCGCACGCACGGAGGCCGCCGAGCTCGACCGCACGATCGCCGCCCGCCGCAGCGAGCTGGAGAACGCGCTCGCGGCCGACCGCGCGGCGTTCGAGCGGGAGGCGGCGCAGACCCGCCTCGAGCTCGACAAGCGCGTCGCCGAGACCGCCGACCGCCTCGCCGCCGAGCAGGCCGAGGCCCGCGGCGCCGTCGCCGCCGAGGTCGCCCAGGCCCGCGCCGAGCTCGCGGACGAGGTCGAGCAGCAGCGCGCGACCCTCGCCGCGCTGGCCGCGCAGACCCGCGCCGACCTCGACCACGAGGACACCACGAAGCGTCAGGCGCTCGCCGCCGACGTCGAGCAGACCACGACCGCCCTGGCCGCGGAGGTCGAGCAGACCAAATCCGCCCTCGCCGCCGAGGTCGAGCAGACCAAGGCGCGCCTGGCCGACGAGGTCACGACGACCACCTCCGCCCTCGCGGACGAGGTCGCGCGCACCAAGACAGAGCTCGCCGACGAGGTGGCGCGCACGAAGGCCGCCCTCGCCGACGAGGTCACCAGCACGAAGGCCGCGCTGGAGACGGAGGTCACCACCACGCGCTCGGCGCTGGAGACCGACGTGACCACCACGCGCTCCGCACTCGCAGAGGAGGTCGAGCGCACCCGGAAGGAGCTCGCCGACGAGGTCACCCAGACCCGCTCGACCCTGGAGCGCGAGACCACGGAGACCCGCAGCGGCCTCGAAGCCGACCGCACCGCGACGGCCGCGCAGCTCACCGCCGACCGGGAGCGCGTCGCGAACGAGCTCGCGGCCGAGGAGGAGACCACCCGCGCCCGCGTCACGGCCCTGCGCGAGCGCACCGCCGCCGAGCTGGCCACGGAGGTCGCGGACACCCGCGCCGACCTCGCTGCCGAGGTCGAGACCACGCGGGCCGACGTCGCCAAGGAGCTCGACGCGGCGCGCTCGGCTCTCGCGAAGGAGGTCGAGACCACCAAGGCCTCCCTCGCCAAGGAGGTCACGAGCACGCGCTCCGCGCTCAAGAAGGAGGTCGAGGCCACCAAGGCCTCCCTCGCCAAGGAGGTCGAGACCACACAGGCCGCGCTCGCAGCCGAGGTGGCGACCACGCGCGCCGACCTGGCCGACGAGGTCGAGACCACGAAGTCCGCCCTTGCGGAGGAGGTCGAGACCACCAAGGCCGCCCTCGCGGAGGAGGTCGAGACCACCAAGGCCGCCCTGGCCGACGAGGTCGAGACCACCCGCGCCGAGCTGGCCGCCGACGCCGAGCGCCAGCGCCGCGAAGTCGCGGCGGAGGCCGCCGACCAGCGCGCCGAGCTGGCCGCCGAGGTCGGCGAGGCCCGCACCGCCCTGGCCGAGGAGCTCGCCACCGAGCGCAGCGCCCTCACCGCCGAGGTGACCTCCACGCGCGCCCAGCTCGCCGCCGACGTCGACCAGACCGCCGCCCGGCTCGCCGCGGAGAAGGAGCAGACCCTCTCCCGGCTGGAGACCCAGGTCGTCACCACCAAGGCCGCGCTGGCCGCCGAGGTCGAGCAGACCAAGTCCGCCCTCGCCGCCGAAGTCGAGCAGACGAAGTCGGCCCTGGAGACCGAGGTCACGACCACGACCTCCAACCTGGCCGCGGAGGTCGAGCAGACCAAGTCCGCCCTGGAGACCGAGGTGACCACCACGAAGTCCGCCCTGGCCGCGGAGGTCGAGCAGACGAAGTCGGCCCTGGCCGCCGAGGTCGAGGAGACCCGCTCCCGGCTCGCCGACGAGACCGAGCAGACCCGCAGCACGCTCGCCGCCGACGTGAAGCGCACGACAGCCGACCTCGCCGACCAGCGCGCCCGCACGGCCCAGGAGCTGAAGAACGACCGCGAGCAGCAGCGCGTCGAGCTGGAGCGCGAGGCCGACCAGACCCGCGTGACCCTCGCCGAGGAGACCGAGCGCGCCCGCGTCACGCTCGACGCCGAGACGGCGAGGGCCCGCGCCGAGGTCGCGCGCGAGGCCGCGGAGGCGAGCACCGCGCTCGACGCCGAGCTCGCCGAGCGCCAGGCGGCCTACGACCAGGAGGCCGCGACCGCCCGCGCCGACCTCGACGCCGAGCTCACCGCTCTCCGCACCTCCACTCTCGCCGAGCTCGACAAGCGCACCCGCGAGATCGAGCAGGCGCGCATCGACCTCGACGTCGAGCTCCGCGCCCGCCGCGACGAGGCCGAGAAGGAGTACCTGAGCCGGCACCAGGAGGCCGTCGCCCAGACGCAGAAGTACCTGGACGAGGCCAACGTCCAGCTCGCGGAGGCCGTCAAGCGCACCTCCCAGGCGCGCACGGAGGCCGAGACCTTCGGCACCGAGGCCCGGGAGACGGTCAAGAAGGCCCGCAAGGACGCCGAGAAGGTCGCCGCCGACATCGTCCGCCAGGCGCAGGAGCGCGCCGACGCGCTGGTGGAGGAGGCCGAGGAGCGCACGCAACGCCTGGTCGCCGACGCGGAGGAGCGACTCTCCCAGATTAGGATTGAGCGCGAAGCCGTCGCCGGTTACTTCGAGAACCTGCGGGGTATGCTCCAGCAGGCGGACAAGGTTTCCGCAGACGACTGAGTCCGCCTCCCGGGTGGACGGCCCGGAGGGGGACTGAGTGAAGATCCAGAACGCGTTCCGGCTCGGGCTGATCGGCACGCTCGGCGTCGGGCTCGGCTTCCTGATCCTGACGTCGATCGTGAGCCTGGCCACGATCATCACCTACATCGGCGCCGCGCTGTTCCTGGCGCTCGGCATCGAGCCGCTCATCTCCTTCCTGGAGCGGCGGAAGTTCCCGCGCTGGGCGGCGCTGGTGGTCACGCTCGTGGTCATCGTCGGCGCGTTCGTGGGCCTCATCTGGGCGATCGTCCCCATCGCGGTGGGCCAGGCCACGCAGCTCGTCCAGAACGCGATCAACTGGGTCAACAACGGCGGCGCGGAGAAGTGGTTCCTCAGCCTCCAGCACCAGTTCCCGACCATCGTCAACCAGCAGAACATCGATGCGGTCACCCAGTGGCTGCAGAAGAACCTTCCGGACATCACGTCCAAGGTGCTGCAGACCGGCATCGGGATCGTGCAGGGCGCGTTCGGCGTGGTCATCGTCGTGATCCTGACCATCTACTTCACCGCCTCGCTGCCGAGCATCAAGCGCGCGGCCTACCAGCTCGTGCCGGCCTCCCGCCGCTCCCGGTTCGCCGACCTGGGCGACCAGATCACCGACTCGGTCGGCAAGTACGTCGGCGGCCAGGTCTCGCTCGCACTCGTCAACGGCGTGCTGAGCGCGATCTTCCTCACGATCATCGGCGCGAAGTTCCCGATCCTGCTCGCGTCGATCGCGTTCTTCTTCTCGCTGATCCCGCTCGTGGGCACCATCACCGGCTCGGTCATCATCGTGGCGGTCTGCTTCTTCTCCGGCCCGCCCACCGCCATCGCCGCCGCGATCTACTACATCGTGTACATGCAGGTGGAGGCATACGTGCTGAGCCCGCGCATCATGAACCGCGCGGTCTCGGTGCCCGGCGCGCTCGTGGTGGTCGCCGCCCTGGCGGGAGGCACCCTGCTCGGCATCCTCGGCGCGCTGGTCGCCATCCCGTTCGCCGCGGCGATCCTCCTCATCATCAAGCAGGTCGTCATCCCGCGGCAGAACGAGCTCTAGCCGCCGGGCCGCGTCAGGCCGGCGGCCACTGGGTCGGCAGCGGCGCAGCGGACGGGTTCAGCCGCTCCACGATCTCGTCGAGCACGCGGCGGGTCTGGTTCTCCCCCACCCAGAGGTGCTTGCCGCCCGCCACGTCGACCAGCTCGATCTGCGGCAGCGGGCGGAACCGCTCCGCCGCCTCCGCGGGCTGGAGGTAGTCGTCGTGCTCGGGGATCAGCGCCACGATCGGCCGCTCGTCGCCCGCCCAGGCCGCCAGGTGCTCGGGCTTCGCCCTGTGCAGCGGCGGCGACAGCAGGATGATGCCGTCCACCGGGCACTTCCGTCCGTACATCAGCGCGAGCTCCGTGCCGAACGACCAGCCCAGCAGCCACGGGTGCGGGAGGCCGCGCTCGGCGACGAACGCCATCGCCGCCTCGACGTCGTAGCGCTCGTCCACACCGTGGCCGAACTCCCCCTGGCTGCGGCCGCGCGGCGACGCCGTGCCGCGGGTGTTGAAGCGCAGCACCGCGATGTCGGCCAGCGCGGGCAGGCGCCCCGCGGCCTTGCGGAGGATGTGGGAGTCCATGAAGCCGCCGCCGGTGGGCAGCGGGTGCAGTGTGACGAGCGTCGCGACCGGCTCGCGGTGGAGCGGCGAGGCCAGCTCGCCGACGAGGGTCAGCCCGTCGCGCGTGCGCAGCTCGATGTCCTCGCGCCGGGCGGGCAGCTCGACGCCGCCGCGGACCTCGATCGGCCCCTGGGTCGCCGCACTGCCGGTCGACGCACTGTCGGTCATCGCACTGTCTCCATCGCTGTCTCCCTCACTCACGCGACCCGCCAGCACGTCGTGTGCCAGTGCCGGCGGGCGGCCAGGTCGGCCGCGTCGCCCATCACGCCGTCCGCACGCCAGGCGACCAGGTGCGCGACGCCCGGGCCGATCTCACGGCCGCAGCCGGGGCACACGTAGCTCTTCTGCGCCTGCACGGCCGACACGGGCTGCACGTTCCATTCGACGCCGCGCCGCACCTCCGTGCGCCGCCAGCCCGCGAGCAGGCGGTCGAAGCCGTCCTGCTCCTCCTCGGGCTGCTCACCGTGACGGCGGCGGGGACGATTGCTGCGTGGCACCGCTCCAGTCTATGCAGGACGCGGCTGTCGCCCGCCGACCCACGCGCAGTACCATCGGCGGCATGAGCGACGACGCTCGAAACACCGACGCCCTGACCGCCCAGTTCCTCGCCACCGAGCACTGGAGCCTCCTCGCGTCGCGCAGCACCACCCAGAACGAGGTCCTGACGCGGATCAGCATCCTCCTGACGCTCATGTCGGCCGCGCTGGTCAGCATCGCGCTCGTGGGCCAGGCCACGGCCTTCGCGGGCATCTTCCCGGCGTTCGCCGACGCGCTGCTCGGGCTCGTCGTGGTGGTCGGGGTCCTCACCCAGGTCCGCGTCACGAACGTGTCGATGGAGGACCTCATGTACGTGCTCGCGATGAACCGGTTGCGCGCGGAGTACGTCAGGCTGGCCCCGGAGGTCGCGCGGGCGCTCTCGACGTCGTGGCACGACGACCGGGAGGGCGTGAGCCACACCTACTACTTCCTGGGCCGGCGCGATCGGAGCCAGGTGATCGGCAGCAGCATGATGTTCACGTTCGTCGTGAACGGCGCGCTCGTCGGCCTGTTCGTCGGCGTCCTGCTCGCCACGAGCGGGGTCGACGTCGCCGTGGCGTGGACCGTGGGCATCGTCTGCGCCGTCGGCTACGCCGTGGTGTCGCTGTGGCTCGGCGCGCGGATCTATTTCCGCTTCTGGCGCGACTACGCGCCGGCCTCACCCACCGAGTGAGGGGCCGGCTCCGCTCAGTACCAGCCGGACGACTGCGAGTGCGCCCACGCGCCGCACGGGTTCGTGTAGCGGCCGGCGATGTAGCCGAGGCCCCACGAGATCTGCACGGAGGCGTCCGTCTGCCACCCCGGGCCCATCTTGCTGCCGGGGAGGGCCTGCGGGATGCCGTAGGCGCCGCTCGGGTTGGACGCGTTCACTCGCCAGCCGGACTCCCGGTTCCACAGCGAGACCAGGCAGCTGTACTGGTCGTCGCCCCAGCCGCGGTCGTGCACCATCTGGTAGGCGATCGCCTTCGCGGTGCCCGGGTCCGGGACGGGAGCGGACGGCGCGCCCGATCCGCCCGACGAGGACGACGACTTCGTCGGCGTGGGCGTCGGGGTCGGCGTGGGCGTCGGCTTGAGCTTGACGCCCAGCGTGTCGCGCGTGACGGCCGTCTCCGAGGCGTCCGGGGCCGTCAGGCTCTGAACGGGGACAGCGCCGAAGCGCGAGGACTGCTGGATGTTCTGGAGGGTGTCCGCGTAGGCCGGAGTGGCCGCGGAGCCCGAGTACGGGTCCACCACGTTGACCAGCGCGAAGCCGACGGCCGCCGTGAAGGCGAACCCCCAGATCACGGCGCGCGAACGGACATGAGGCCGTCGCGAACGGCGGAATGCGACTCCGACCGGGTTGGCAGGGGTCAGCGGAACGAGCTCTGCTGCTTCTTGTCTACCCACGATCACAGAACCATAACGGACATTTCACACGTTTCCAACACGGCGCTCTCCTACTCAGGTAACGGCCAGGATCAGCGGACCGCGAGCATCACGTCCGTGACGCTGTCCAGGAGGAGGTCCACTTGGGCCTCACGGTACCCCCTCGCTGCTCACGGAAAGTGACCGTGCGAACTTCGTCCACACTCATCGGGCGCCCGTCCTGGAAGTACTTCACCAGCCGTCCGGCGAACCGGTCGACGTCCTGGCGGTTGTAGCCGAGGGTCAGGAAGCTCACCCGCTGGAAGCGGTGGCCGAGCGGTCGCTCCAGCCGGTCGAGGATGGCCTGAGCCGACGTGCGGGCCTCCTCGAACCACGCGGAGTCGCGGCCGCCTCCCCGTGCGACCTCGCGCTCGCGGGCCGCGAACGCGTCCTCCAGCCGTTCGAGGGCCGCATCCACGTGCGAGGTCGAGTAGCCGCCTTTGGCCATCGAGAACGCCGTGTGACGGATGTCGGAGGCCGACAGCGTGCCGGGGATCGACGGGTCGGAGTCGTAGGCGCGACGGGCGCTGACGAGGAACTCGTCGACCTGCGCGACGTCGTACCCTGGCTTCGACTTGGGGCTCCGGGGGAAGGTGCTCACCAGCCCATTCTGTCAGGAGAAGATGAGGAACAGCACGTAGGTGGCCGCCGCGGACGGCAGGATGGAGTCCAGCCGGTCGAGGAAGCCGCCGTGCCCCGGCAGCCAGGAGCTCATGTCCTTGATGCCCAGATCGCGCTTGATCAGCGACTCGGCGAGGTCGCCCACGGTCGCCGTGAGCAGCGCCACCACGCCGAAGATCACCCCGAACCACCAGGGCTGATGGATCATGAACACCGAGATCAGGACGCCGGCGACGATCGCCGCGACGGCGGCCCCGGCGAAGCCCTCCCAGGTCTTCTTGGGGCTGATGGTCGGCGCCATCGGGTGCCGGCCGAAGGACAGCCCGCTCGCGTACGCGCCCGTGTCGACGGCGACGACCACGATCAGGAAGCCCAGCACCCACCACTCGCCGCCGTTCTCGGCCAGCAGCAGGATGGCGAAGGAGCCGAGCAGGGTCACGTACATCTGGACGAGCACGCTCCAGGCGAGGTCGCGCGAGAGCGCCACTCCCCGGCGCGCTTGGCCGGCAGCACGGCCTCCTCGACCAGCCGCCAGACGACGACCAGGACGATCCCCGACGCGAGCGCGACGAGCTGGCCGCCGGCGTGGAACCAGAACGTGGCCGGGACGACGGCGAGCGACGCGATCAGCGACGGGGTGCGAGGCACGCGCCTGCCTGCCCCGCGGAAAGCCTGGGTGAGCTCGAAGGCGGCGAATCCGATCATCGCGGCCCCGAAGACCAGGAACAGCTCCTTGATGAAGATCAGGCTCACCACCAGCAACGCGCCGGCGACCAGCCCGATCAGGATGGCCAGGATCAGGTTGCGCCCGGTCCGGGCGGCGATCCGCTCGTTCGTGGCGTCGAGCTGCGCCTTGCGCGCGAGCACCTGACGCTCGAAGTCGGCCCGGGTCGCCTGCACCTGCGCGCGCAGCTCGGCGCGCGCCGCGGACTTCCCCGTCTGCCCGGCGCCGGCGTGCGAGGCTCGCCGGGGCTGCTCCCTCGCTCATCTAGACCTCGAGGAGCTCGGCTTCCTTGCGCTTGAGGGCGTCGTCCACGGCCTCGACGTTCGTGCGGGTGATCGCCTCGAGCTCCTTCTCGCCGCGAGCCACTTCGTCGTCGCCGACCTCGCCCTTGAGCGCGTCCAGGTCGTCCTTCGCCTTGCGGCGGATGTTGCGGATGGCGACCTTGGCGTCCTCGCCCTTGCTGCGGACGAGCTTGACGAACTCCTTGCGGCGGTCCTCGGTCAGCTCGGGGAGCGACACGCGCACGATCTCGCCGTCGTTGCCGACGTTCGCCGACAGGTTCGGCATGTTGACGATCGCCTTCTCGATCTCCTTGAGGGCGGACTTGTCGTACGGCGTCACCAGCAGCACGCGCGCCTCCGGGTTCTGGAGGCCGGCGAGCTGGGCCAGCGGCGTCGGCGAGCCGTAGTAGTCGACGAGCACCTTCTGGAAGAGGGCGGGGTTCGCGCGGCCCGCGCTCACCGTGCCGAAGTCGTCCCTCGCCGCGTCCACGGTCTTGGCCATGCGCTGGCGGGCGTCGGAAATCACATCCGCGATCACGGTTTCTCCTTCAGATCGATGAGTCGTTGTCTAGTCTAGGGCCAGGCCGCGGAGCGCCCCGTGCACGGCAGGGCGCCCCGCCGGGCCGGGTCAGCCGAGCAGGGTGCCGATCTCGGCGCCGAGCAGCGCGGCGGTGACGTTGCCGGCCGGCTCGATGCCGAAGATGCGCATCGGCATCCCGTTGTCCATGCAGAGGCTGAGCGCGGTGGAGTCCACGGCCTTGAGGCCCTGGGTCAGCGCGTCCTGGTGGCTGATCTGGTCGATCTTGCGCGCGTCCGGGTTGGTGCGCGGGTCGGAGTCGTACATGCCGTCCACGCCGTTCTTGGCGACCAGCACGACGTCGGCGCTGATCTCCAGGGCGCGCTGAGCGGCCACGGTGTCGGTCGAGAAGTACGGCAGGCCGGCGCCGGCGCCGAAGATGACGACGCGGCCCTTCTCCAGGTGGCGCTCGGCGCGGCGCGGGATGTACGGCTCGGCGACCTGGGTCATGGCGATCGCGGACTGCACGCGCGTCTCCGCGCCGGCCTGCTCCAGGAAGTCCTGCAGGGCCAGCGAGTTCATCACGGTGCCGAGCATGCCCATGTAGTCGGCGCGTCCGCGGTCCATGCCGCGCTGCGACAGCTCGGCGCCGCGGAAGAAGTTGCCTCCGCCCACGACGATCGCGATCTCCACGTCCTCCGCCGCCTGGGCGATCTCGCGGGCGATGCTGCCGACGATGTCGGGGTTCACCCCGAGCTGGCCGCCGCCGAAGGCCTCGCCGGAGAGTTTCAGAAGGACCCTGCGTCTGTGAGTGGCTGCCGTCATGTGTGTGGGAGTCCTTCCGTGTGTTTCGTTAACGCTAGTGCGTGCCCGCTGTGCCTGAACAGGGAGAGCCGGGCACAGAAAGGAGTCCGGATCGTGTTCACGATCCGGACTCCTTCATGCCTGGGTCAGGCGCCGACCTTGAAGCGGGCGAAGCCCGAGACGGTCAGACCCGAGTCCTTGAGGACCTGGGCGATGTTCTGCTTGTTGTCGCGGGCGTACTCCTGCTCCAGCAGGGCGACCTGCTTGAAGTAGGCGCCGAGGCGACCCTCGATGATCTTCGGCAGGGCGGCCTCCGGCTTGCCCTCGTTGCGCGAGATCTCCTCGACGATGCGACGCTCGTTCTCGACCTCCTCGGCCGGGACGTCCTCACGGGTGAGGTAGGTCGGGTTCGCGAAGGAGATGTGCTGCGCGATGCTGCGGGCGGTCTCCGCGTCGGCGCCGGCGTAGCCGACGACCACGCCGACCTGCGGGGGCAGGTCCTTGGAGGTCTTGTGCAGGTAGATCGCGAAGTTCTCGCCCGAGACGACGGCGATGCGGCGGAGCTCCACCTTCTCGCCGAGGATCGCGGCCTCGTCACCGATGAGCTCGGCGACGGTCTGCGACCCGGCGGGGGCGGCCAGCGCCTCCTCGACGGTGGTGGCGCCCGCGGCGGCTGCCGCGTCGAGCACCTTGTCCGCGAGGGCGATGAACTTCTCGCCCTTCGCGACGAAGTCGGTCTCGCAGGCGAGCTCGATCATCGTCGCGGAGCCGTTGCCGTTCTCCTTCGCGGCCACGAGGCCCTCGGAGGTGGAGCGGTCGGCGCGCTTCGCGTTGCCCTTGGCGCCCTTGAGACGGAGGATCTCGGTCGCCTTCTCGATGTCGCCACCGGCCTCCTCGAGGGCCTTCTTGGTGTCGACCATTCCGGTGCCGAGCTGCTCGCGCAGGGCCTTGATGTCAGCGATGCTGATGTTTGCCATGTTCTGACTGGAACCTTCTGACTCGAAGTTTGGTGAGTGTGCTTACTTGGCCTCGGCGTCGGCTTCGCCCTCGGCGGAGTCCGCCGTGGCCTCGGCGTCGGCTTCGCCCTCGGCGACGACCTCGGCGGAGTCCGCCTTGGCCTCGGCGAGGTCGGCGTCAGCGGCCTTCTCGTTCTCGGCGGAGGCCTGGACCTCGTCGTTCGGCTGAGCCAGGAGCTCCTGCTCCCACTCGGCGAGCGGCTCGGCGGGCTCGGCGCCCTCCTCGGGCTTCTGGTGACGCTGGATGAGGCCTTCGGCCGCGGCGTCGGCGACGATGCGGGTGAGGAGCGTGACGGAGCGGATGGCGTCGTCGTTGCCCGGGATCGGGTACTGGACCTCGTCCGGGTCGCAGTTCGTGTCGAGGATGGCGATGACCGGGATGCCCAGCTTCTTCGCCTCGTCGATCGCGAGGTGCTCCTTCTTGGTGTCCACGACCCAGATGGCGCTCGGGGTCTTGGAGAGGTTGCGGATGCCGCCGAGCGACTTGTGGAGCTTGTCCAGCTCGCGCTTCTTGATCAGCAGCTCCTTCTTGGTGAAGCCGCTGGTGGTGCCCTCGAAGTCGAGCTCCTCGAGCTCCTTCATGCGGGCGAGGCGCTTGGACACGGTCTGGAAGTTGGTCAGCAGACCGCCCAGCCAGCGCTGGTTCACGTAGGGCTGGCCCACGCGGGTGGCCTGCTCGGCGATGGCCTGCTGCGCCTGCTTCTTGGTGCCGACGAAGAGGATGGTGCCGCCGTGGGCGACGGTCTCGCGCACGAACTCGTAGGTCTTGTCGATGTAGGCGAGCGACTGCTGCAGGTCGATGATGTAGCTGCCCGAGCGCTCGGTGAGGATGAAGCGCTTCATCTTCGGGTTCCAGCGGCGGGTCTGGTGTCCGAAGTGGACGCCGCTGTCGAGCAGCTGGCGCATGGTGACGACGGCCATTTGCCGTTCTCCTGTTCTTGCGTGCCCGGCCTCACGGCGGGGACACGACTCTCGGTTGTCCAGCGGCAGCCGATCGGCCGCCGCTCCTGGTGCCCCGCGCCTCCCCGCACCCGCGCTTCCGCACGGAGGACCGTGGTGGATGAGCGGGAGACCGGTGGAGAAGCGCACACCCTCGCGAGAGGATGTTCCGGACACGCGTAGTCACTCCGACATGCGGAGTGCAGTGGACATCCTATCAGGAACCGGACCCCGGCCGGGCCGCGTCACGACCGCGGGACGGTGTCCCCGGAGGACCGCACCTGCGGCCCGCGGCTGCGGCCCGCGTTGGCGAACAGCGTCTCGGCGTGCTCCAGCGCCATCCCGTTCGTCTCCGGCACCTTGAAGAACACGAAGAAGAAGGACAGCGCGGCGAAGATCGCGTACATCCCGTACGTGAGGGGCAGCGAGAAGTCCGACATCGGCGGGAAGGAGACCGTGACGAGGAAGTTCGCGATCCACTGCGCAGAGGCCGCCACGCCGAGCGCCGCACCGCGGATGCGCGGCGGGAAGATCTCGCCCAGCAGCACCCAGACCAGCGGGCCCCACGACGCGCCGAAGCAGATCACGAAGATGTTCGCCGCGATGAGCGCGATCGGCCCCCACGGGTTCGGCAGGCTGACGGCGCCGTTCGCCTTGTCGGCGAAGCTGAACGCGAGCGCCATCACCGCCAGCGAGACCGCCATGCCCACCGAGCCGGTGAGCAGGATCGGCCGCCGGCCGACCCGGTCCACCAGCAGGATCGCCACGATCGTCACCACCACGTTCGTGACCGAGGTGATCACGGTGATGAGCAGCGAGTTGCTCTCGGTGAAGCCCACCGCCTTCCAGAGCGTCGTGGAGTAGTAGAAGATCACGTTGATGCCGACGAACTGCTGGAACACGGACAGGATGATGCCGATCCAGACGATCGGTTTCAGGCCGAACCGGTTGCCGCGCAGCGTGCCCTTGGCCGAGTCCTTGTCCTCCTGGATCGCGCTCTCGATGTCGCGCACCTGCCGGTCGACGTCGCTCTCCGGGACGAGGGTGGCGAAGATCGCCCGCGCCTCGTCATGCCGGCCGGTGGAGAGCAGGAAGCGCGGGGACTCCGGCAGGCGCAGGGCCAGGATGCCGTAGATGACCGAGGGAATCACGCCGACGAGGAACATCCACCGCCAGGCCTCCAGCCCGAACCAGAGCTGGTTCGCGGCCGCACCCGCGGCGCCGGCCAGGAGCGCGTCGGACAGCAGTGCGACGAAGATACCGATGGTGATGGCGAGCTGCTGGAGGGAGGCGAGGCCGCCGCGGCGCTGCTTGGGCGCGATCTCCGCGATGTACGCCGGCGCCACCACGGACGCGATGCCGATCCCGAGGCCGCCGATGATGCGCCAGAAGCCGAGGTCCCAGACCGAGAACGAGAGGCCCGCCCCGATCGAGCTGGCGAGAAACAGGATCGCGCCGAGGAGCATCACCCGGATGCGGCCCCACCGGTCGGCGAGCCGCCCGGCGACGTAGGCGCCGACCGCGCAGCCGAGCAGGGCGATCGCGACGATGAACCCGGTGACGAACGCGTTGAGCGCGAAGTGGTGCTGGATCGAGTCGACGGCCCCGTTGATGACCGAGGAGTCGAAGCCGAACAAGAACCCGCCGACCGCCGCGGCGGTGGCAAGGCCGACGACCTTCCGCCGCATCGCCGCAGTCGGCTGGGGAACGTCCTCGTCCTCCCGCTCGGACCCGGTGCTGCGCTGATCGGACATGAGACCCCTCCTCCGTCGGGTCGCCGCCCTCAGCGGAGGGCGGCGGAAATGTGCGCTGGTCACGGTACGCCGACTCGTTCGTGTGCATAAGAGTCCTCCACAGGGTGGGTGCGGGAGGGAGTTGTGCACGGATCGGGCGGGGGGCGAGCGGGGAGGCGGGCGATGGCGGAGGCTGGATGCGGAGGTGATCGAGGAATGTGGAGTCTGTCCAGAGCGGTGGGTTTCGCCGTGGTGGCGGCCGGGCCGACGGCGGTCGTGGTCGGGCTTGCCGGCGCCGGTGCGCCGGGTGGGGGAGCCTTGGCTCGATGGTGGACGGCGGATTCTCACCACGAACCGCTGCAGCCTCCTCGACGATCGCGCGCGTCTCGCCGCGCTGGTCGTGGCCGCTCACACCGCTCCGGATGGCCCGCCCCTACGAGGCCCCGCCCTCGCCGTACGCTGCCGGGCACCGCGGGATCGACGTGGCCGCGCCGCCCGGCGCGACCGTGACCGCTCCCTCGGAGGCGACGGTGCACTTCGTCGGGGTGGTCGTGGACCGGCCGGTCCTCACCCTGGACCACGGGTCGGGGGTGCTCTCGTCGTACGAGCCCGTCGTGGCGGCCGGACTGGCTGTGGGCGAGTCGGTGACGCGGGGCATGGTGCTCGGCATCGTCGGCGACGGCGCGCACTGCTCCGGGGCCTGTCTGCACGTCGGTGTCCGCGTCGACGGCGAGTATGTATCGCCGCTGCTGTTCTTCGACCGGCCGCCGCGCGCGGTGCTGCTGCCGCTGCGCCCGGGAGGAGCCTCCACCGCGGCGACGCATGACCGTCCGGTCAGGCGCGGGGATGGGCGAGGCGGTAGGTCTCCTTGAGCCGTTCGCTGGAGACGTGCGTGTAGATCTGCGTGGTCCCGAGGCTGGCGTGCCCGAGGATCTCCTGGACCGCCCTCAGGTCCGCTCCCCCGTCGAGCAGGTGCGTCGCGGCGGTGTGGCGCAGGGTGTGCGGACCGGCCGGGCCGCCGCCGGGGAGGTCGGCGAGCAGCGATGCCACGAGCTGGTAGACCGCACGCGTGCCGAGCCGCCCACCGCGCGCCCCGAGCAGCAGCGCCGGTCCTGACCCCTCGGCGGCGAGCGCCGGCCGTGCGGCCTGCAGGTATCGCCGGATCGCGCGCAGCGCGGGCACGCCGAACGGGACGACCCGCTCCTTGTTCCCCTTGCCGACGACGCGCAGCGTCAGCCGCTCGACGTCCACGTCGTCGACATCGAGCCCGGTGAGCTCGCTGACCCTGATCCCGGCCGCGTACAGCACCTCGATGACCGCGACATCCCGGATCGCGCCCGGGTCGCCGCCCTCCGCACGTGCGGCGAGCGCATCGAGCAGACCGTCGATCTGGGCCCGGGTGATCACGCGCGGGAGGTGCTTGTCGGCCTTCGGCGCCCGCAGCCGGGCGGCGGGATCGGGGGCGGTCGCGCTGAGGGACGACACGGCAAGAGCATCCGGCCCGGCCGCCGTCTCAGCCCCGCTCGCCGGCATCGGTCCGGTCGACGTCTCAGCCCCGCTCGCCGGCATCGGTCCGGCCGCCGTCTCAGGCCCGCTCGCCGGCAGAGGTCCGGCCGCCGTCTCAGCCGCGCTCGCTGACGCCGGCCCGGCAGAGCCCCCGGGGACGCCTCCGATCCGTGCGTTCCAACCGCTGAAGCCGCGCACCGCGGCCGATCGTCGCGCCAGCGTGGTCCGGGCGAGCTGCTGCTGCGCACCCTCCCAGAGCCAGTCCCGGAACAGGTCGAGGGTGAGCTCCTCGGTGCCGGTCACCCCGCGCGACTCGGCGAACCGCTCGAACTGGGCGAGGTCGGAACGGTAGGCCCGCACCGTCTGCGCCGAGTACCCGCGCTCCACCTCCAGGTGGCGCAGGTAGCCGTCGACGGCGAGACGGAGGTTCACTCCCCCAGCATCCGCCATCGACGCCGCCACCCGCTCTCGGACGCACCGGGGGCGCGCGATTCCGGTGGTCAGTGCGGCGGATCATCGGTCACCCCGCGTTTTCGCCTGCGACTCCCCGGCACCGAGGTGCTCGCCCAACGGCTCGGCCAGTTCCGCCATCTCGTCGGGACTGGTGACGCAGATCGCGCCGTACTCGCGGATGAGGCGGTGGCAGCCCGCGGACGCGGGCGAGGTGATCGGGCCGGGCACCGCACCCAGGGGCCGGCCGAGCTGGGCGGCGTGACCGGCGGTGTTCAGGGAGCCTGAGCGGGCGCCGGCCTCCACGACGACGGTCGCGTTGCTCGCGGCGGCGATCAGGCGGTTGCGCATCAGGAAGCGCCAGCGCGTCGGGGTCGAGCCCGGTGGGAGCTCGGCCATCAGCAGCCCGGTGCGGGCGACGCGCTGCAGGAGGTCGTCGTTCCCGGCCGGGTAGAGGCGGTCAACGCCTCCGGCCAGGAATGCGACGGTGACCTGGCCGCTCGACAGCGCCGCGCGGTGGGCTGCAGCGTCGACACCATAGGCGCCTCCCGAGACGATCGCGAAGCCACGGTCGCTCAGGCCGGCCGCGCTCTCCAGTGCGACGTGCTCGCCGTAGCCGCTGGCGGCGCGCGCTCCGACGAGCGCGATGGAGCGCTCGAGGGAGGCCAGTCGAGCCGGGTCGCCGCGCACCCAGAGGGTGAGAGGCGCACCGAGCTCCAGACTGTCGAGGGCGGTGGGCCAGGCCGGGTGCTCCGGTGTCACGAGCCGCGCGCCGAGGCGGGCGCCGCGTTCCAGCGGAGCGTGGAGCGGCGCCCGAGGAGGCGTCCGCGCCACCGGTCGAGGGCGTCGCGGAGCCGGTCGATCGGCAGCAGCGCCGGCGAACCGGCGTCGCGCAGCGCGGCGCGCACGGTCTGCGGCGACGTCTCGCCGATCACGGCGCGGAGGGTCGGCAGCGGGCCGAACGAGCCCACCAGCAGCGCTGCGTCGGTGTCGCCGGGCTCGATCGCCGATGACAGGGCGGCCCGCGCTGCGGCCGCCAGCATCGACCGCTCGTCCGGATACTCCATGCCGGCGGAGACCGTGCCGACGATGGAGGCGACCTCGCGGGACGTCAGGGCGGGGAAGGATTCGACGCTCATCGGGTGCGCCCGGGGACGATCGGAGTGCGTACGGGCGAATCCGGATTGTGTTCGTCCCGAGGGACGGGCGGGGTGTTCGGACCGGGGTGTGTCGCCGCGTCGGTAATTGGCGCAGCGCCGGGCGGGGTGTTCGGACCGGGATGTGTCGCTGCATCGGTCACTGGCGCAGCGCCGGGCGGCGACTCCGCGTCGTGATGTGTCGCCGTTCCGGTCGGCAGCGCGGTTCGGCGGTGGGCCTCGGCGCCGCCCCGCTCAGCGATGGGGTTCAACACGTCCTCCGCCGTCTCCGAGGCGTCCGGCTCCGCCATCGACTGCCGTCCCCCTTCCCTCTCCATCGCCCCGGACGCCACCTTCCAGATGGCACACTCGCCGCACCACCTCTCACGCCCGCGCTCCGGGTTCTCGCGCTCCTCGCGGATGAGGTCGACCCAGATCCTCCTCATGCGGACGCACCTCGTCTCAGGTACAGGGCTCGTGCCACGTGCTCGGCGGTCGGGCTGGCCGCGCCGTCGAGGTCGGCGAGTGTCCAGGCAAGGCGCAATGTGCGGTCGTAGCCGCGCATCGTGAGGGCCCCGCGTTCCAGGGAGCGGTCGATGGTGGCGCGGGCGGACGCCGCGAGCTGGTGTTCGGGGGCTCTCAGCCAGGTTCCTGCGGCTTGGGAGTTCGTCGTCCAGCCGGTGCCGTGCAGGCGCTCGCGGGCGGCGGCGCGGGCGCGCTCGACTGTCTGGCGGAGGTCGCGGCTCGCGCGCGACGGGGCGGTGCCGTCGGAGGCGGTTCGCAGGGCGCCGAGGCCGAGGCGGCGCACGGTGAGGCGGATGTCGACGCGGTCGAGGAGGGGCCCCGAGAGCCGCGTGAGGTAGCGGCGGCGGGCCGCGGGAGTGCACGAGCACTCGTCGTCGGCCGAGCCATAGCGGCCGCACGGGCACGGGTTGGACGCGAGTACGAGCTGGAAGCGGGCCGGGAACGTGGCGCTCGCGGCCGCACGGTCGACGGCGATGGAGCCGGACTCCAGCGGCTGGCGGAGGGCGTCGAGGACGTTGGGCTGGAACTCGGCCGCCTCGTCCAGGAACAGGACGCCGTTCGACGCCCGTGCGATCGCTCCCGGCACCAGCCGACCGCTGCCGCCGCCGACGAGAGCGGCGGACGACGCGGTGTGGTGCGGGGCCTCGAACGGAGGACGCAGGATCAGGCCGCCGCCCACGCCGCGGCCCGACAGGGAGCGGATGGAGGTCGTCTCCAGGGCCTGCTCCGGGGTGAGATCGGGCAGCAGGGACGGCAGGCGTCGCGCCAGCATGGTCTTGCCCGCTCCCGGCGGCCCGATCATCGACACGTTGTGACCTCCGGCAGCGGCGGCGACGAAGGCGTCGACCGCGTCGTCGTTGCCGGCGACGTCGGCCATGTCCGGTTCCGGCGCCGCGGGGCCGGGCTCCGCCGCGAGGGCGACGGGCTCCTCCTCCACCGGGTCCAGTTCCGCGCCGTGCGCGATGGCGGCGCTGCGCAGCCCAGCGACCGGCACAACGTCGATTCCGTCGACCAGGAAGGCCTCCTCGGCGTTCGCGGTCGGGACCAGGACCCGGGCGAACCCGGCGGCCCTGGCGGCCAGAACGACCGGCAGCACACCGGGGACCGGACGCAGCCGTCCGTCGAGGCCGAGCTCGCCGACGTGGACGGCCCCGGCGGCCGACTCGGCGGGGACCTCGCCGGAGGCCGCCAGCGCGGCCACTGCGATCGCGAGGTCGAAACCCGAGCCCTGCTTCCGCAAGGAGGCCGGCGACAGGTTGACGGTCAGCTTGCGCTGCGTGAGGGCGCAGCCGGCGTTGGCGGCTGCCGCCGAGACCCGCTTGCGGGACTCGCCGAGCGCGGCGTCCGGCAGCCCGATGAGCACGAAGGCGGGCAGCCCGGCCGAGATGTCGGCCTCCACCTCCACGATGTCGCCGCGCATCCCGGTCAGCGCCACGGCGAACGTGCGTGCGAGCGCCATCACGCCACCCCCGCCCGGTGCTCCACCGACGGCGTCGCACTCCACGCATCGAGCACCGAGATCGCGTCGATCCGCAGTTCGCCGCGGATAGGCCCGTGCGCGCGGCACCACTGAGCCGCCAGACGGCGCAGCCGTGCCGCCTTCTCCGGCGTGATCGCCTCCAACGGATGCCCGAACTCGACTGAGCTGCGGGTCTTGACCTCCACGAATACGATCACGCGTCCGCGGCGTGCGATCAGATCGAGCTCCCCGCTCGCGCAGCGCCAGTTGCGGCCCACGATCTCGTAGCCCAGCGTCTCCAGCCAGTCCGCCGCCACGGCCTCGCCGCGACGACCCAGACGGTCTTTCTCTGCCATGTTTCCTCCCACGACCAGCGTGGTCGGAGGCGACCGGGCAGAACCGGGCGGAGCGAAATCTGTGGAGAAGTCGTCAGCTCAGAGCGTTGTGGAGGAAAAGAAGCACGAACCCGACGAACTCACTCGTCGAGCGCCAGCTCCTTCGGGAGTTCGAACTCCTTGCTGGAGAGCTCCTCGATGTTCACGTCCTTGAACGTCAGCACGCGAACGGACTTCACGAACCGGTCGGCGCGGTAGACATCCCACACCCAGACGTCGTTCATCGTGAGCTCGAAATAGAAGTCGTGCTCCGTGTCGCGGCGCACGAACTCCACCTCGTTCGCGAGGTAGAAGCGGCGCTCGGTCTCGATCACGTACTTGAACTGCGAGACGACGTCCCGGTATTCGCGATACAAAGCCAGCTCGACCTCGCGGTCGTAGTCGTCGAACTCGTCCTCATCCATCGTTCGCCAAGTCTAGCCGTGCCGACTCAGCTCGGCATGTCGAGCGTCGCGAGGTCCTTCAGCCAGGTCAGCCGGTGCAGCGCGCTCGGGCCGAGCTCGGCGATGGCGGCGAAGTGCTCCGGGGTCGAGTAGCCCTTGTTGCTCACCCAGCCGTAGCCCGGATAATCCACGTCGTGGCCGATCATCAGCCGGTCGCGGTGCACCTTCGCGATCACGGAGGCCGCCGCCACGGATGCGCAGTCGCGGTCCGCCTTGATCCGCGTGACGACGCGCACGGGGCGCATCACCGCGGGGCTGAGGTAGTCGTAGTTGCCGTCCAGGATCAGCGTGCTCTCCCGCACCTGCGCGCCCTGGTCCTCCAGCATCGCGAGGGCGCGGGCGCCGGCCAGTCCCAGGCAGCGCATGATGCCGAGCGAGTCGACCTCCGCGGCGGAGGCCATCCCGACGGCGTGGAACAGCGACCAGCGCCGGCAGGCGGGCTCGAGCGCCTCGCGCACCGGCTCCGGCAGCAGCTTGGAGTCGCGCAGCCCCGGCGGGATGCGCTTGACCGCCGTGTCGATGACCACCATGCCGACCGCCACCGGGCCGGCCAGCGCCCCGCGGCCGACCTCGTCGACGGCCACGATCGAGGTGACGCCGTCGCGGTAGAGCGCCTTCTCGAAGCGCAGCGACGGCGAGACCGGGGTCATCATTCCTTCTTCTCCTCCACGCCTCTGAAGACTTCCAGGATAGTCGTCCAGCCACGTCCATCTGCTGACCGGCCAGCTGATCACGGCTGCCCGTCCGACGACGTGGTCGAGCGGGACGAAGCCGTGCCCGGGGAGCGCCTGGTTGCGCGAGGAGTCCTGCGAGTCGTAGCGGTTGTCGCCCATGACCCAGATGCGGCCCTTCGGCACCGTCACGTCGAAGGCGAGCGTCGCGGCGTTCTTCTGCCCGGGCGGGATCACGATGTACGGCTCGCGGATCGCGGTGCCGTCGACGGTGATCCGGCCCGCCGCGTCGCAGCACACCACGTGGTCGCCGGGCAGGCCGATGAGCCGCTTCACGAGGTGATCATCGCTGTCGGAGGCGGACAGCCCGACGAAGGTCAGGGCGGTGTCCGCCGCCTGGGCCACCGGGTTCCGCACCACCGGCGGGCTCTTCGGGAGCCAGCCTCCCGGGTCGCGGAACACCACGACGTCCCCGCGGCTCAGCGGGAACAGCGACGGCTGCAGTTCGTTCACCAGGATCTTGTCGTTGACCTGGAGGGTGTTCTCCATCGACCCGGAGGGGATGTAGAACGAGCGCACCACGAAGGTCTTCACCAGGAAGGCCACGAGCAGCGCGATCACCACCACGACCAGCACGTCCCGCAGGAACAGCAGGCCACTGCGCCTGCCGCGCTCTCCCCGCGCCACGCGTTCGGGCCGCGTGGGCAGTGTCTCGTCCGTCATGCACCCTGCCTGGCTCGTTAACCGCCTGAGCTCCCGGTCCAGTGTAGGACCGGGAGCTCAGGATGAGTCGCGCGCGAAACGCTCAGTTGTCGCGCTTCTCCTTGATCTTCGCCTTCTTGCCGCGCAGCTCGCGGAGGTAGTACAGCTTGGCGCGACGGACGTCACCGCGGGTGACGACCTCGATGTGGTCGATGACCGGCGAGTGCACCGGGAAGGTACGCTCGACGCCGACCTGGAAGCTGACCTTGCGGACCGTGAAGGTCTCGCGGACGCCTTCGCCCGAGCGGCCGATCACGACGCCCTGGAAGACCTGGATACGAGAGCGGGTGCCCTCGATGATGTTGACGTGCACCTTGACGGTGTCGCCGGCACGGAACGCGGGAATGTCCGACTTGAGGGACGCGGCGTCCACCTGATCGAGGATGTGCATTGCTGTTCGCTCTCTGTACCCGCCTGCAGGTCGGGGACGGATTCGGGGCCGTCGTGCGGATGCTCTGCGCACACGGACGGACGGCCGGGATTCGATTGGGTGTGCACGCTCGAATTGCTGGCTCCCCTGCGGCAGAGCCGGGCGGCGGCACGAACAACCATTCTGCCACGCGCAGGGCCCTATTGCCAAAGCGCGGCGCGGCGGAGAGCGGAGGTCAGTCCTCGCGGTGCTCTTCGATGACGATCACGTCCGCGTCGTCCACCACGGGGCTGGACGGCCGCGGCACCTGCTGCGGCTGCGCAGCCTGCTGGTAGGCGGCGAAGGTGACAGCCACCCGGTCGCGCGCCTCCGTCACCAGCTCCCACAGCCCGACCCAGAACATGGCCAGGAAGAACAGCACGCCGAGCACGGCGAGCCAGCCGGTGGCGCCGGGCGGGAAGAACCCGAAGGCGATGATGGAAGCGCTCCAGCCGGCGAGGAGGCCGGTGTCGTACCACGAGACCGCGCGGGCGTCCCTGACGCTCTTGCGCGCCATCACGATGCCGCCGATCGCGAGCAGCGCGACGAAGAGGATCGGGCACAGGATGAGCAGCCCGAGGAACGTCCAGCCGCTGCCCTGGTTGAACGCGGCCCAGCCGATCAGCAACCAGACGGGCAGCACCACGGCGGACGGGAAGAGCCACCAGTAGAACGCCTTGCGGATGAACACGCGACCAGCGTAACGTCGCGCGGCTGTGCGCTGGCTGCTGGTTCGCCGTGGGCGGACTGCCGACCGCGCTGCATGGAAGACTGGACGCAGTCGCACACAGAAAGAGGACCACCCGTGATCGAGCTGAGGACCCCCGCCGAGATCGAGCAGATGCGGCCGGCCGGCCGGTTCGTCGCCGAGGTCCTCGCCGAGACCGCCGCGGCGGCGAAAGTGGGCGTCAACCTGCTGGAGCTGGACCGGATCGCGCACGACCTGATCCGCAGCCGCGGCGCGGAGTCCTGCTACATCGACTACCACCCGTCGTTCGGCGCCAGCCCGTTCGGCAAGGTGATCTGCACCTCCGTCAACGACGCGGTGCTGCACGGCCTCCCGCACGACTACCGGCTGCGCGACGGCGACCTGCTCAGCCTGGACTTCGCGGCGAGCGTCGACGGCTGGGTGGCCGACTCGGCGGTCAGCCTCGTGGTCGGCTCGGCGCGCGACGAGGACCTCCGGCTCATCGACACGACCCGTCGGGCGCTCACCGCAGGCATCGCAGCCGCACAGCCCGGGGGCAAGGTGGGCGACATCTCGGCGGCGATCGCGGCCGTGGCGCACGCCGAGGGCTACTCGGTGAACACGCAGTTCGGCGGCCACGGCGTCGGCCGCACGATGCACGGCGACCCGCACATCCCGAACGACGGCCGCGCCGGACGCGGCTTCCCGCTGCGTCCCGGCCTGGTCATCGCGATCGAGCCCTGGTTCCTGGAGACCACCGACAAGATCTTCACCGACCCGGACGGCTGGACGCTCCGCTCCGCCGACGGCTCGCGCGGCGCCCACTCCGAGCACACCGTCGCCATCACCGCCGACGGCCCCCTCATCCTCAGCGCCCCCTGACCATCCGTTCCGGAGTTGTGTACGCCTCGCATCGGCGTGTCGCGTACATAGCTCCGGAAGCGATGGATGGGCGGCGCTACGGGAGGAGGTCGGGGCGGACGCGGGCGGTGCGGGCGAGGGACTGCTCGCGGCGCCAGGTTTCGATGGCGGCGTGGTTGCCGGACAGGAGGACCGGGGGACCTCGTGGCCGCGCCACGCGGCGGGCTTCGTGTAGGAGGGGTACTCCAGGAGGCCGTCCTCATGCGACTCCTGGACCAGGCTCTCCGGGTTGCCGACGACGCCGGGGATGAGCCGCCCGATCGCCTCGATCATCGCCATCGTGGCGACCTCGCCGCCGTTGAGCACGTAGTCGCCGATGCTCACCAGCCGCACCCGCGCACGGGAGGAGTACTCGTCGAACACTCGCTGGTCGATGCCCTCATAGCGGCCGCAGCCGAACACGAGGTGGGACTCGGTGGCAAGCTCGCGCGCCATCGCCTGGGTGAACACCTCGCCGGCCGGCGACGGGAACAGCAGCACGGGGTCGTCGGAGCCCTCCAGGACGGCGTCCAGCGCCTCCCCACGGCTCCGGCTTCATCACCATGCCCGCGCCGCCGCCGTACGGCGTGTCGTCGACGGTGCGGTGCCGGTCGTGGGTGTGGTCGCGCAGGTCGTGGACGCCGAGCGTGATGATGCCCGCCTGCCGCGCCTTGCCGAGCAGGGAGATGTCGAGCACATCGAAGAAGGTCGGGAAGATCGTGACGATGTCGATGCGCATGTCCAGAAGTCTATTCGGGGACGACCGCCAGCTCCCGGTCGCGCGGGACCAGAGGGGCCGCCACTGCCGGGCAGATCGCGACGGCCGCGAACGCCAGCGGGAACCCGACCCAGCCGATCAGCGCGCCCACGGCGGGACCGACGACCGACGCCGCCAGGAACTGCCCGGTGTTCTGCGCGCCGAGCGCCCGGCCCGACCAGAACGGCCCGGCGATCTCGGCCACCGACGTGTAGGCGAGGCCGTTGTCGGCGACCGTGACGATGGCCGCGACGATCAGGATCACCGCGGCGGCCACCGAGCCGAGCGCGGAGGCCGCGCCCATCAGCAGCATGACCGCGATCGCCGCGACCGACACCCAGCGCAGCGGCACCAGGTGGCTGCCGAGCCGGTCGCTCAGCACGCCGACGCCGATCCGGCCGAGCGCGCCCGCGAACTGGCTGACCGCGATGACGACGCCCGCGGCGAGTGACGTGAAGTGCAGTTCCGTGACGAGCCAGACCAGCCCGAACGTGGACACGGTGAACTGCGGGACCACCAGCAGCATCGACACGACGTGGATGCGCCAGAGCAGGGAGGTCTCCCGATACGGGCGCCAGGTGGCCTGCGGATGCGTCTCCTCCCCCTCCGCAGCGCGACGCGGCGGCCGGGGCGGGTTGACGATCCCGATCGCGCACAGCACCGCTGAGACGCCGCACAGCACAGCCGGCACGGTGAGGGCGGCGGCGATCCCGCCGGAGGCCGCCAGCAGCGGAACGCTGATCGCGGCGATCGCGACGCCGAGCGGCTGGCACATCTGCCGGATGCCCATCGCGAGCCCCCGCCGCTCCTTGGCGAACCAGCCGATGACCACGCGGCCGCTCGCGGCGTTGGGGCTGGCGGCCGCCATCCCGCCCACGAGGAACAGCACGCCCAGCGCGACGTACGACGAGACGAACATGGCGGCGACCGCGGCGGCCGCGGTGACGGCCAGCCCGGAGGCGATGACCCAGCGCTCCCCGATCCGGTCGCTCAGCGCGCCCCACGCGATCAGCGCGAGCACCAGGCCGAGGGTGGGTGCGGAGGCGAGCAGCCCGGCCTGCGCGAGGCTCAGCCCGCGCTCGGTGTGCAGCAGCGGGATGAGGAAGGCCGGGGTCGAGACGAAGACCGTCGAGCTGGCCTGGCCGATGACGCCGAGAGCGAGCATGAGCCACGGCCGAGGGGTTCTCGTCGCCTGCTTGGTCTCTTCTCGTGTTTCTCGGCTCATGCGGTATACCCTAGCGGTATACCGGCTTGGTATACCAAAGAAGGAGCCCGATGCCCGAGCAGCCCCACGTGTACGAGCGCCTGCGCTCCGCGATCCTCGACCTGGACCGCGTCCCCGGCTCCCGCATCACCGAGCGCGGCCTCGAAGCCGAGCTCGGTGCCTCCCGGACCCCGCTGCGCGCCGCTCTCATGCGGCTGGAGGCGGAGGGCTGGTCCGCCGCGATGGCCGCGGCTGGGAGGTCTCCCCATCGACCTCGGCGAGATCGCCCGGCTCAGCGAGCTGCGCGACGCCCTGGAGACCGCCGCCGTGCGGCTGAGCGCCGTCCGGGCCTCGGACGACGACCTGCGCGCGCTGCACGACGACCTCGGCGCCTACGACCCCGACCGGCGCGACGAGGACGCGGTGGGCGCCGGCGCGAGCTTCCACGTGCGCCTCGCCGCGCTCAGCGGCAACCACTTCTTCGCCGACTCGGTGTCCTCCGCGATGACCCGGCTGGCCCGCACCCGCTGGCTGGAGGTGCGCACCGCCGACGCGCGGCGGACCGCATGGGAGGAGCACCGCACGATCGTGGACCAGCTGGCGGCGCGCGACGCCGACGCCGCGGCCGACAGCATCCACCGCCACATCCTCGGGACCCACGAACGCCTACTCGCAGCCCTGGACGCGGACACGCGCCTCCTCCGCGCCCGCGGCCTCGCCATCGTCGGCCCACCGAAGGGTGAGTAGTCGCGGAAACGACCGGGCGGATTCCCGCACCGAGTCACGTCTCGGCGAGCTAGGGACGGAGGAGGTCGGCGCGGGCCACGGTCAGTCCTCGGGGGTCTCCGGTTCGGGGGTCTCCGGCTCGGGCAGGTCCTCCGGGGCGGCGGCGGCCTCCGGCTCGTCGTCGTCCGGCAGCTCCTCGAACAGGCCGGCCGGCGGCGTCAGCGTCACGGTGCCCGCGGCGATGTCCACCTCGGGCACGATCGCCTTCACGAACGGCACCAGGACCTCGCCGTGGGCCGTGCGGACGACCAGCAGGTCCTGTGCGGGCAGGTGGTCGACCCGGGCGATGGTGCCGACCTCGACGCCGTCGCGGCGCGCGCTCAGCCCGACGAGCTGGTGGTCGTACCAGGCGTCGTCCTCCTGAGGGAGCTGCTTGGCGTCCTGGCTCACCCAGAGGATGGCCTTCACCAGCGTCTCGGCCTCGGTGCGGTCGTCCACGCCGGCGAAGAAGCCGACCGGGTGACCGTTGTACCAGCGCAGCTCGATGAGCTCGAGGGTCTTGCCGTGCCACTTGGAGGCCGTGGGCACCTGGAGCGTGAAGACGGCGCCGGGGACGAAGCGGTGCTCCGGCTCGTCCGTGAACAGCTCGAGCTTCAGAGCGCCCTTCAGGCCGTGCGCCTTGGTCAGCCGGCCGACGCGCAGCTCGGTCTGACCCGGTCGCGGTGCGACCTCCTTGCGGGGCAGCTTGTGGTCCGCCACCTCAGTCGTCGACGACGTCGACGCGGACGCGCCGGCCGTCGGCCAGCGCGGCCACGAGCGTGCGGAGGGCCTTGGCGGTACGGCCGGAGCGGCCGATGACCCGCCCGAGGTCCTCGGGGTTCACTCGAACCTCGAGGACCTCGCCACGCGGCGAACCCTTGGCCACGACGTGCACGTCGTCCGGGTGGTCGACGATGCCCTTGACCAAGTGCGTGAGAGCGGGAGCGAGCAAGGTGTTACGCCTTCTCGCCGTCGGCCTCGGCCGTGATCTCTTCGGCCTCGGCGACGACCTCGGCCTCAGCGGCCTCCTCGGCCTCGACCTCGGCCTCGACGACGGCCTCCGCCTTCTTGACGGTCTCGTCCTTCTTCGGCTTCAGGACCGGCTTCTTCTTCTCGTCGGCGACGAACGTCTCCTTGGCCTCGGCCGTCTTGACGGTCGAGACGGCGTTCTTGTCGCCCTTGAACTTGCCCCAGTCGCCCGTGAGCTTGAGCAGCACGAGGACCTGCTCGGACGGCTGAGCGCCGACGCCGAGCCAGTACTGAGCGCGCTCGGAGTCGACCTCGATGCGCGAGGGCTCCTCGGTCGGGTGGTACAGACCGATCTCCTCGATGACGCGGCCGTCGCGCTTGGTGCGCGAGTCGGCGACGACGATGCGGTAGTACGGAGCGCGGATCTTGCCCAGGCGCTTCAGACGGATTTTGACAGCCACAATTCTCCTGTGTTGACGTCCGGAACCCGCAGGGTTCCGGTGGATTCGTTGTCGAACTGACTGCCGTGGGCGTGGGGGCACACGCGGCAGGAGGTCTATTGTTCGTCCGCCGTGCCGGATAGAGGGTCGGGCACGTCGAACTCAACTAGATATTCTGTCAGAAAAGCGCGCCCAATGAACAATCGGACGGACGGGGTCACAGCGATGCAGATCCAATTCGCAGAGTCGGAGCGCTCCACTGTGGGGATCGAGTGGGAGCTGGCGCTGGTCGACGGCGCCACCGGCGACCTGGTGCAGATCGCCGACGACGTGCTCCGCGAGCTCGGCACGGCCGACGGCCAGGAGCACCCGCAGATCACCCATGAGCTGCTGATGAACACCATCGAGCTGGTCAGCCGGGTGCACCACAGCGTCCCGGCCGCCATCACCGACCTGCAGGAGCTGATCGCGCTGACCCGGGAGGTCACCGACCCGCTCGGCGTGGAGCTGATGTGCGCGGGCACGCATCCCTTCGCCCAGTGGTACGACCAGCGGATCACGCCGAACGAGCGCTACGACCGGCTGCTGGACCGCACGCAGTGGTGGGGCAGGCAGATGATGATCTGGGGCATCCACGTGCACGTCGGCATCGACGACCGCGACAAGGCGCTGCCGATCGTCAACGGCCTGCTCACCTACTACCCGCACCTCCAGGCGCTCAGCGCGTCGAGCCCGTTCTGGGCGGGCGCCCGCACGGGATACGCGTCCAACCGCGCGCTCATGTTCCAGCAGCTGCCGACCGCCGGGCTGCCCTGGCAGTTCGGCACCTGGGCGAACTACGAGGAGTACGTGCAGGATCTGGTCACCACCGGCGTCGTGGAGGACCACAGCGAGGTGCGCTGGGACATCCGGCCGTCGCCGCGCTGGGGAACCGTCGAGATGCGCGCGTGCGACGGACTCTCGACCGCAGACGAGGTCGGGGCGGTCGGTGCGCTCATCCACTGCCTGACCGACCGGATGTCCGGCGACCTGGACGAGGGCGTCGAGCCGGTCACGCTGCAGCCGTGGTTCGTGCGCGAGAACAAGTGGCGCGCGGCGCGCTACGGGCTGGACGCCGAGATCATCGTCGCACCGGACGGCACGGAGCGCCTGGTGCGCGACGAGCTCCTCCGGCTCGTGGACGACCTCGGCGACACGGCGGAGCGGCTGAGCTGCTCCGCCGAGCTCGCGACGGTCTCCGACGTGCTCGCCACCGGCGCCAGCTACCAGCGTCAGCTCGCCGTCGCGGAGGCCAACGGCGGCAGCCTGCAGGCCGTGGTCAGCTCGCTCACGCACGAGCTCCGCAGCGGGCTGGACCGGACCCCGCGGGTTGCCGCCCACCCCGGCACAGGCGGCTCATAACCGTGCATAGTCCATCCATAGACTCCTCCCTTAGGCTCGACGTCATGTTCCGCCACCGGCCTCTCGCCACCGTCGCCACGGCGCTCGCCGCGCTGCTGCTCGGCACGGTCGCCCTGAGCGGATGCTCGTCCTCCTCCTCGCCGCTCGCCGTCGGCGCGACCATCCCGGCCGGCAAGCACCCGGTGGTCGCGATCGTCGGGGACTCGATCGAGTCCGGGATGGGACTGGAGCCGTTCGAGGCCTGGCCCGCCCTCGTGGCCGTCGACCGGCGCTGGGGCCTGCAGAACTTCAGCGAGCCGGGGGCGGCTTCGTCGCCGTCGGCTCCACCAACGCCGACTTCAACGGCCAGATCGACCAGGCCATCGCCGCGAAGGCGAACGTGGTGCTGATCGGCGCCTCGGACAACGACCTCGGCCAGGACGACGCCGCCGTGGCCAAGGCGATGACGGCCGCGGTCGAGCGGCTGAGCGACGCTCTGCCGAAGGCCCGCCTGATCGGCTACAACGCGCTCACCGGGGAGGCCAGCGACAGCGATCTCGCTCCCCTCAACGATGCGCTGAAGCAGGCCGTGACAGCGGCGGGCGGCACATGGATCGACCTCGGCCAGCCGTACCGCGGCCAGGTCGGGCTCGTCCAGGACGACGGCGAGCATCCCACGCTCGAAGGCCAGCAGGCGATCGCGTCGGTCGTCCTGTCCCGGCTCGACGGGATCGTGTGAGGCAGGCGATCCGGCGCGCCGGCCGGGTGCGCCCCGTCGCGGTGCTCCTCGCCGTCGTCACGGGCCTCGCGCTGACCGGGTGCACGTCGCTCGGCACCTCCGCGCCGTCGTCCCCGTCCCCCTCGGCGTCGACGGCGGCGCAGCCCACGGCCGCGGCGATCGGCGACTCCATCGCGATCGGCTGGGGCGTGCCCGCCGACGACGCCTGGCCGCTCATCGCGGCGACCCGGCTCGGCTGGGATCTGACCGACCTCGGCGAAGGGGGCGCCGGCTTCACCAGGCCGGGTGTCAACACGCACGACTTCGACGACCAGGTGAGCGCGGCGATCCGGCTGCGCCCGCAGGTGGTCATCGTCGCCGCGACGCGCAACGACGCCGCCACGGCGGCCGCCGCCCCCGCGACGGTCACCCGCGACACGGCGGCGGCCATCGAGCGGCTGTCCACTGCGCTCCCGCACACCACGATCATCGGGATGGGCTCGGTCTGGGGAGCGACCGCCGCGGACCGGACGGCCACCATCATCGACGAGGCCCTGAAGAGCGCCGTCCTCGGCGTCGGCGGGCACTGGCTCGCGCTGGCCCAGACATTCCTCGGCCGGCCCACCCTCATGCAGGCGGACGGCATCCACCCCACCAGCGCCGGCCAGCAACTGCTCGGGAGGACGGTCGCGGACGCCATCGCGACGGCGCGGATCGAGCCGGGACCGGCTCGCGGCTAGGCTGCGCCCGCACACTCCGACACGCCCGGGCGGGATGCACAGCGATCTGCCAGTCAGGGCGGTCTAGCCTCACTCCGTGCCCACCCGTCCCCGCCTGATCGCCGTCGCCGCGATCGCCCTCGCCGCGGCCGCCCTCGCCGGCTGCTCCTCCGCCGTCACCGCGCGGCCCATCGCCGGCGGCACCGCTGTCGCAGCACCGGCGGCGCACGCGAAGCCGCAGGTCGTCGCCATCGGGGACTCCATCGCGTTCGGCAAGGGCGTGCGACCGGATCAGGCCTGGCCCGCGCTCGTCGCGGCGCAGCACGGCTGGACGCTCACGGACCTCGCGGTCTCGGGCTCCGGGTTCGTCAAGCCCGGCTGGAACGGCGACACCTACCGCGAGCAGGTCGCCACCGCCCTCGGCCTGCACCCCGACTACATCCTGATCGCGGCCACCAGGAACGACCGCGCGGAGAACGCCGCGCTCGTGGCCTCGTCGGCGGAGGAACTGCTGGGTGAACTGCGCGACACGTTCCCGCGGGCGCGCATCATCGGCATCACGACGGTCTGGGGCGCGGACACGCCGCCGCCGACCGTGGCGACCGTCAACGGGATCGTCGGGAAGGCCGTGACCGGCGTGGGCGGGACGTTCCTCGACATCGGCTACCCGCTGGCCGGGCACCCGGAGCTGGTGCAGGCGGATGGCATCCACCCGAACGCGGCCGGCGAGCGCGCCGTCGCGAAGGTCATCGAGGACCGGCTCGCGCCGCTCGGCGTGACCTCCTAGCGAGCCGCGGGGCTCAGCGCCCCATGAACTTCTGCAGGGCGGCCAGCTCCTCCTCGGTCGGGCCTCCGGCCTTCGCCTTGTTGCCCGAGCCGAGCCCGAAGCCCGTGCCCGCGGTCGCGCCGGTCGTCGGCTTGACGCCGGACGCCAGCGCGGCGTTCTCCGCGGCGCGCTTGGCCGGGTTGCCCGAGCGGGAGCCCTTCTTCTTGGGCTGCTGCTTGCCGCGCCCCGCATAGCCCGCGCCCGGGATCGGGCCCATGCCGGGGACGTTCGGGACGCCGCCCTTCGCGACGGTCTTCATCATCTTTGCGGCCTGCTCGAAGCGGTTGACGAGCTGGTTCACCTCGGTGACCGTCGTGCCGGAGCCCTTGGCGATGCGAAGGCGGCGGGAGCCATTGAGCAGCTTGGGGGTGGTGCGCTCGGCCTTCGTCATCGACTGGATGATGGCCTCGGTGCGCACGATCTCGCGCTCGTCGAAGTTGTCGAGCTGCTGCTTCATCTGGCCCGCGCCCGGCAGCATGCCCATCATCTTCTTGATGGAGCCCATGTTGCGCAGCTGCTGCATCTGCTTGAGGAAGTCGTCGAGCGTGAAGCTGTCGGTCGCGAACTTCTCGGCGACCTTGCGCGCCTCGTCCTCGTCGAAGGCCTCCTGGGCCTGCTCGATGAGGGTCAGGATGTCGCCGAGGTCGAGGATGCGCGACGCCATGCGGTCGGGGTGGAACGGCTCGAAGTCGTCCAGGCCCTCGCCGGTGGAGGCGAAGATGATCGGGCGGCCGGTGACCGAGGCGACCGAGAGGGCCGCGCCGCCGCGCGCGTCGCCGTCGAGCTTGGAGAGCACGACGCCGGTGAAGTCGACGCCGTCCTGGAACGCCTTGGCCGTGGCCACCGCGTCCTGACCGATCATGGCGTCGATCACGAACAGCACTTCGTCCGGGTCGGTGGCCTTGCGGATGTCGGCGGCCTGCTTCATCAGCTCCGCGTCGACGCCGAGGCGTCCTGCGGTGTCGATGACGACCGTGTCGTACTGCTTGGTCTCGGCGAACTTCATGGCGTCCTTGGCCACCTTCACCGGGTTGCCGACGCCGTTGCCGGGCTCCGGCGCGTAGACCGGGACGCCGGCCTGCTCGCCGACGATCTGGAGCTGGGTGACGGCGTTGGGCCGCTGGAGGTCGGCGGCGACGAGGAGCGGCGTGTGGCCGTCCTTGATCAGCCACTTGCCGAGCTTGCCCGCGAGCGTGGTCTTACCGGCGCCCTGGAGGCCGGCGAGCATGATCACCGTCGGCGGCTTCTTGGCGAACTGGAGGCGGCGCTGCTGGCCGCCGAGGATGGCCACGAGCTCCTCGTTGACGATCTGGACGACCTGCTGCGCCGGGTTCAGCGCCTTGTTGACCTCGTCGGACAGCGCGCGCTCGCGCACCTTGCCGGTGAACTCCTTGACGACGTCGAGCGCCACGTCCGCGTCGAGCAGCGCGCGGCGGATCTCGCGCACGGTGCCGTCGACGTCCGACGGGGAGAGCTTGCCCTTGGTGCGCAGGTTCTTGAAGGTGTCCGTAAGACGGTCGGACAGCGAGCCGAAAGTAGCCATGATCCAGAAAGTCTACCGGGCGAGGCTGGCCGCCCGCCGAGCCTCGGCGCTGCGCGTCAGCCCTGCGTGTCGACCGCGACGACGTCGCCGCGCACGTCGAACGACACCGTGAGGATCGCGTCCGTCTCGTCCGGGCTGATCGAGTAGTCGAACGTCGCGAAGACCTCGTCCTCGCCGGCCTGGTCGGCCTGCACCGTCACGGTCAGGAGCTGGAGCGAGCGCAGCACGTCCATCGCGATGTCCCCCGAGTTGTAGACCAGGAGGTCGAGCAGCGACTCCCCCAGCTTGTCCACGTGCTCGTCGATGTAGCTCGTCGTCGCCGACTGCTGCGAGCTCAGCTCCGCGATGAGCGCGTCCCTGGCCCGGGCGTCGAAGCCCTCCAGCGCCTGAATGAGCGCCGCCGCGGAGTCGAGGGCGAACTCCCCCACCGCCTGCTCGTCGTCGGCGCGCAGCTCGACCTCCACCGCCTGGTCGGCGAGGTCCACCGTGTCGTTCCAGGCGAGGCCGCCGGAGGCCGTCTCGTCGATGACGCCGAAGTAGTCGTGCTCGATGGCCATTCCGCCCCCTATCCGACGAGCTGCTGCGCGAAGACGTGCGGGGTGAAGCCGGTCAGGTCGTTGATGCCCTCGCCCTGGCCGATGAGCTTGATCGGGAGGCCGGTGCGCTCCTGCACCGCAAGGACGAAGCCGCCCTTCGCCGAGCCGTCGAGCTTGGTGAGCACGAGGCCGGTCACGCCGGCGTGCTCCAGGAACGCCTCCGCCTGCGCCAGGCCGTTCTGGCCGGTGGTCGCGTCGAGCACGAGGAGCACCTCCGCGATGGGCGCCTGCTTCTCGACCACGCGCTTGATCTTGGACAGCTCGTCCATCAGGCCGCCCTTGGTCTGCAACCGGCCCGCGGTGTCGATGATGACGATCTCGGTGCCGTCGCGCTTGGCCTTCTCGACGGTCTGGAACGCCACGGACGCCGGGTCCTGGCCCTGCTGCTGCGGGCGGACGATCTCGGCTCCGGCGCGCTCCGCCCAGGTGGCGAGCTGCTCGACCGCGGCGGCGCGGAAGGTGTCGGCCGCGCCGACGACGACCGAGCGGTCATAGGTGCGCAGGAACTTGGCGAACTTGCCGATCGTCGTGGTCTTGCCGACGCCGTTCACGCCGACCACGAGCACGATCGCGGGCCGCTCGCTGAGCTTGAGGGTGGTGTCGAGCTGGGAGAGGCGCTCCTCCATCGTCTCGCGCAGCATGCGCTGGAGGTCGGCCGGGTCGGTGGTGTGGTAGCGCTCGACCTTGGCGCGCAGATCGTCCACGACCGCCTCGGTGACGTCCGGACCGAAGTCGGCGGTGATGAGCGCCGTCTCCAGATCGTCCCAGGTGGAGTCGTCGATGGTCTTCCTGGCGAACATGCCTCGGAGGGCGCCAGACAAGGACCAGGGGGTGCGGTCTGCCATGCACTCAGACTAGTTGGTACGGTGACGGCATGTTCTCCCTGGTGGCGGTGTCGGCCGAGCTCGCCGAGCAGCTCGTCGCGATCGAGACCGACGGGGAGGACGCGGTCCATCAGGCCCGCATCCGGGTGCGCCGGCTGCGCAGCATCCTGCGGGTCTACCGGTCGGCGTTCGAGAAGGATGCCGCCCTCGGCATGCGCACCCGGCTGACGACGCTCGGCGACCGGCTGGGCACGGTGCGCGACCTGGAAGTGAAGGCGGCGACGCTCGAAGACCTTCTGGAGGTCGACGACCCGCCGGAGGTGGTCGACGCGGTCACGGCCGCGGCGACGGAGACGCGCGCCGAGCACGAGGCGGCCCTGGCGTCGCTGCTGCGCTACCTGCACGGCGGGACCGTGCGCGCCCTGCTCGCCGACCTGCAGATGTTCGCGGCCGAGCCTCCGCTCTCTCGCAAGGGGCGGCAGCACCCGGGCCGCGTCACCACGCGCAGCCTGGCGAAGGCCGTGGCGAAGGTCCACCGGCTGCGCGGCGACAGCCTCGAGGAGCGCCACGCCACCCGCAAGGCGGCGCGCAAGGTGCGGTACGCCGCCGACGCGGTCGCGGACGACCTCGGCCGCGCGGCGGTGCGGCTGTCCTCGGCGGCCAAGGCGGTCCAGGACGCGCTCGGCGACAACCGCGACGACCTCCTCCTGGCCCACGAGCTGCGCGAGGCCGGGCACATCGGGCTCGCCATGCGCTGCGAGCGTCGCGCCGCGGAGGCCCTCGACGGCCTCGACCGCAAGCTCGCGGCGATCGCGTACGAGGGAGCCGACGGCTAGGCGGACGCCTTCTCCTGGGCGACGCGCTGGCCGACGACCGCCGAGACGCCGTCCTGGCGCATCGAGACGCCGTAGAGCGCGTCCGCGATCTCCATCGTGCGCTTCTGGTGTGTGATCACGATGAGCTGGCTGTTCTCGCGGAGGTCCTCGAAGATCGTCAACAGGCGACCCAGGTTGGCGTCGTCGAGCGCGGCCTCCACCTCGTCCATGATGTAGAACGGGCTGGGGCGGGCCTTGAAGATCGCGATGAGCAGCGCCACCGCGGCCAGCGACCGCTCGCCGCCGGACAGCAGCGAGAGCCGTTCGATCTTCTTGCCTGCCGGCTTGACCGACACCTCGATGCCGGTGGTGAGGAGGTCGTCCGGGTTCGTCAGCGCGATGTGGCCGGAGCCGCCGGGGAACAGGATCGGGAACACGCGCTCGAAGGCGGCCTCGGTGTCCGCGAAGGCCGACTCGAAGATGGTCTGCATCTTCTCGTCGATCTCCTCGATGATCGTCACGAGGTCTTTGCGGGTGTCGGTGAGGTCGGTGAGCTGCTCGGTGAGGAACTTGTGCCGCTGCTCCAGGGCCGCGAACTCCTCCAGCGCGAGCGGGTTCACCCGGCCGAGCTGGCCGAGCTTGCGCTCGGCGGAGGCGAGGCGCTTCTGCTGCTGCTCGCGGACGTAGGGGGTGCCGGGGCGCTCCTCGCCGGCCTCGTTGTCGCGCGGCTCGTCACCGTCGCGGGTGTCCGGCGGCACCGGCACATCCGGCCCGTACTCGGCCACCAGCACGTCCTCCACGAGGCCGAGCTCGCTGCCCGCCCGCTCCAGCAGGCTCGACAGGTGCAGCTTCTTCTCGTAGATCTGCAGCTCCAGGCCGTGCACCGACTCGGTGATGCCGTGCAGCCGCTCGCGCAGGGCCGCCTCCTCGCGGCGGACGGTCGCGAGCTCCTCGTTCTGGCTCGCGCGCTGCGCCTCGGCGGCGGCGAGCTCCAGGCGCGCCTGCGACACCGAGCGGTCGGCGGAGGCGAGGACTGCGGGCAGGACGTCCACGACGCCCTGCGCGGCCTCCAGCTGCCGGCGACGGATGACGGCGCGGCGGGCGGCCTCCTCGGCGGCGGCGCGCTCGGCCTCCAGCTGCCTGGCCAGCGCTTCGCCGCGCGCCTGCTCCGCGCGGACGCGCTCCTTGGCGGTCTCGACGCCGAGGCGCGCCTCCACCTCGGCCTCGCGGGCGGCGTCCAGCTCGACGGAGAGGGCGTCACGGGCGGAGACGTCGAGGATCGGGCGCGGCCGCGACCGGGCGGCCTCCAACTCCGACTTCGCCGACTCGGCGGCGGACTCGGCCTCGGCGACGCGCTCGGCGGCCTGCTCCAGCGCGCGGCTCAGGCGGTCGAACTCGGCTTGGGAGGCTTCGAGCTGCACGCGCATCCGGTTCAGCTGCTCGGTGTGCGCGGCCAGCTTCGCGTCGAACTCGCGGAGCGCGCTGAGCGCGTTCTGGGACTGCTCCTTGGCCACCTGCAGGACGCCGCGTTGCTCGGCGAGAGCGAAGCGGGCACGGTCGATGAGCGAGGTCACCTCGCCCAGCCGCTCCTCCGCGGCGTCGCGGTCGGCGAACAGCTCGATCCTGCTCTGCTTGGCACCGGAGCCACCGCGCAGCACGAAATCGGTGAGCACGTCGCCGGCGCGCGTGATGAGCGTGACGGGCCCGCCGAGCTTCCTGGCACGGAACGCGTCCGCGGCGGCACGCGCGGCCGCGACGTCGTCGGCGATGGCGGTGAAGGCCAGCAGGCCGAGCACTCCACCCGGCGCCTCGACCACCGAGCGGGCGGGGACCACTCCGGCGACGCCGGTCAGGTCGACCTCGGGCGCGGCAGCGTCGGCGACCACCACCTCCACCCGGCCCAGGTCGTCGTCCGCGGCGTGCGCGACCGCCTCGAAGGCGGCATCCCTCGTCTCAGCGAGCACCGCGTCGGCCAGCGTGCCGAGGGCCGCGGCGACAGCGGCCTCGTAGCCGGGATGGACCCGGACGTGCTCGGCGACGAGACCGGGCACGCCCGGCAGCCGGGCCGCGACCAGGGCGGCCGAGCCGTCCTTCTGGTCGAGCGCCAGCGAGAGCGCGGAGGTGCGGGCGGCGAGGGCGTCGCGCTCGCGTTCGAGCGCGTGGAGGTCCTCGCGCAGCTTCTCGATGAGCCCCTCCGCCTCGAACACCTCCGACTGGGCGAGCTCGTACGCCTCGTCGAGGTTGCCCTCACCGGCGTCCGCCGTCTCGGCCTCGGCCTCCCGGGAGGCGAACTCGGCCTGCGCCTTCTCGCGGCGCTCGGTGGCGGCGTCCAGCGCGTTCTGCTGGCGGAGGACCTCGCCGCGCACGGCCGCGAGGCGCTGGGCGGCGGCCTCGGCCTGGCCGTTCAGCTTGCTGATCTCCAGGTCGTGCTTGGAGACGAGCGCACTCTGCGCCGCGATCTCGTCGTCCACCGAGTCCAGCCGGCCGCGCGCGGCGCGCGACGCGGACTGCGCCGCCTCCCAGGCCGCCTCGGCCTCCACGACGGCGGCACGCAGCCGCTCGACCTCGTCGGCGGCGTCCTGCACCATCTGCGGGCTGACCCGCGGACCGTCGTCGGTGGCCTCGGCCTGGCTGCCGAGCAGCGCGACCCGCTGGGTCGCGAGCGAGTAGAGACTGCGCAGGCGGTCCTGCGTCTGCTCCAGGGCGAACGCTGTGCTGCGCGCGACGTCGACGGCGTCGCCGATCTGCGCCTGCTCCAGGCGGGTGCGACGGAGCTGCTTCTGCTCCAGCTGCTCCTGGAGGACGATCTGCTCGCTGTGGCGCTCGGCCTCCGTGCGGGTGTGGTCGTCCAGCGAGCGGCGCAGCCCGACCACGTCGTCGGCCAGCAGGCGCGCGCGGGCGTCGCGGACGATCGCCGCGATGGACTGCGCCTCGCGCGCGATCTCGGCCTGGTGGCCGAGCGGCTTGAGCTGACGGCGCACCTCGCCGGCGAGGTCGCTCAGCCGGGTCAGGTTGGTCTGCATCGCCTCCAGCTTGCGGAGGGTCTTCTCCTTGCGGCGGCGGTGCTTCAGGATGCCGGCGGCCTCCTCGATGAACCCGCGGCGCTCCTCCGGGGTGGCGCGCAGCACGGCGTCGAGCTGGCCCTGGCCGACGATGACGTGCATCTCGCGGCCGAGCCCGGAGTCGCTGAGCAGCTCCTGCACGTCGAGGAGGCGGCAGGACTGGCCGTTGATGGCGTACTCGCTGCCGCCGTTGCGGAACAGCGTGCGCGAGATCGTGACCTCGGTGTACTCGATCGGGAGGGCGCCGTCGGTGTTGTCGATCGTGAGCTGGACCTCGGCGCGGCCGAGCGGGCCGCGGGTGGAGGTCCCGGCGAAGATGACGTCCTCCATCTTGCCGCCGCGCAGCGTCTTGGCGCCCTGCTCGCCCATCACCCAGGCGAGGGCGTCGACTACGTTGGACTTGCCGGAGCCGTTCGGCCCGACGACGCAGGTGACGCCCGGCTCGAAGGCGAAAGTCGTCGGCGTGGCGAACGACTTGAAGCCCTTGAGCGTCAGACTCTTCAAATACACGCTGTGAATCTACCCGAGGTCGCGCGCCGTCCCCTGCAGCCGAGGGGCACGTCGTTGTCACTTTCCGGGCTGAAAAGCGACAACGACGTGCCCCTCGATGGTGGATAGCGGCATGGGTCAGCCGACGCCGAGGTAGGCCTCCTTGATGGCGGGATCGGCGAGCAGCTCCCGGCCGGTGCCGGAGCGCGTGATGCTGCCGGTCTCCAGCACGAACGCGCGGTTCGCGCGGGCCAGCGCCTGATTGGCGTTCTGCTCCACGAGCAGGACGGTGGTGCCCTGCTTGTTGATCTCCGTGATGATCGAGAAGATCTGCCGGATGAACTGCGGGGCCAGCCCCATCGAGGGCTCGTCCAGCAGCAGCAGCCGCGGGTTCGACATCAGCGCGCGCCCGATGGCGAGCATCTGCTGCTCGCCGCCGGACATCGTGCCGCCGGCCTGCGTCTTGCGCTCGGCGAGGCGCGGGAACAGCGAGAACACCCGGTCGAAGTCCGGACCCATGTTGGACCGGTCCTTACGGCCGAACGCGCCCATGTCGAGGTTCTCCATCACCGTCATGCCCGGGAAGATCCCCCGGCCCTCCGGAGCCTGCGAGATGCCGCGGACCACGCGGATGTGCGCCTTCATCTTGGTGATGTCCTGGCCGTCGAACAGGATGGAGCCGGCCGACGGGTTCAGGATGCCCGAGATCGTCTTCATCGTGGTCGACTTGCCCGCGCCGTTCGCGCCGATCAGGCTGACGATCTCGCCCTCGTCGACGGAGAACGACATGTCGTGGATCGCTTCGATGCGCCCGTACGAGACGCTGATGTTCTTCAGTTCAAGCAACGTCATCTTCGGGCTCCCCGAGGTAGGCGGCGATCACGCGCGGGTCGTTCCGGATCTCCCGCGGCACGTCGTCGGCGAGCTTGCGGCCGAACTCCAGCACCACGATGCGATCCGTCACGCCCATGACCAGCTTCATGTCGTGTTCGATGAGGAGGACGGTGTACCCGTCGGCCCGGATGGTCCGGATGAGGTCCATCAGGTCCTCCTTCTCCGCCGGGTTGAAGCCGGCAGCCGGCTCGTCCAGGCAGAGCACCTTGGGGTCCGTCGCGAGAGCGCGCGCGATCTCCAGGCGGCGCTGCGACCCGTAGGGCAGCGACCGGGAGAGGTCGGCGGCGTGGTCGGCGATGCCCACGAACTCGAGCAGGGCCATGCCGCGCTCGATCGCGGACTTCTCCTCCCGCGTGTGCCGCGGCAGCCGCAGCAGCGCGCCGGGCACCGACGTGCGGTGCCGGGCATCGAGGCCGACGACCACGTTCTCCAGCGCCGTCATCTCGCCGAAGAGGCGGATGTTCTGGAACGTGCGCGCCAGGCCCAGCCGGGTGATCTGGTGCTGCTTCTGGCCCTTGATCGACTGGCCCTCCAGCAGCACGTCGCCGCTGGTCGGCTTGTAGACGCCGGTCATCGCGTTGAAGCAGGTGGTCTTGCCCGCGCCGTTCGGCCCGATCAGGCCGAGGATCTCGCCGCGGCGGATGTCGAACGAGACGTCGTCGAGGGCCAGGAGGCCGCCGAACTTCACCGTGAGGTTGCGGACCTCCACGATGTTCTCGCCGACCTCTACCGCGATCTCGCGATCGGGGGCCGCGGCCTCCGCGACGTCGAGGTCGATGCCCGCCGCCTCCAGCTCCTCCTCGTTGGCGCCGAGGGCCGGCTCCTCCTCCGGGACCGCTGTGGTGTTCTCGTCGCTCATCGCGCGCCTCCCTTCGCGCTCTGCGCCACTCTCCGGTACGCGAGCCGCCCGTACGCCAGGAGCTTCTGCCGCGCCGGGAACAGGCCCTGCGAGCGGAAGATCATGATCAGCACGAGCGCGATGCCGAAGATCAGGTACTTGTAGTCCGCGATCGCGGTGAAGCGCAGCGGGATGTACGCCACGATCGCGCCGCCGATCATCGCGCCGACCTTGTTGCCCGCGCCGCCGAGCACGACGGCCGCGAGGAACAGGATCGAGGTCTGGACGTCGAACTTCTGGTTGTTCACAAAGCCCACCTGCCCGGCGAACAGCGCTCCGGAGAGACCGCCGACGCCGGCGCCGATCGCGAACGCCCACACCTTGTACTTGAAGGTGGGGACGCCCATGATCTCGGCGGCGTCCTCGTCCTCGCGGATGGCGATCCACGCGCGGCCCACGCGGCTGCGCTCCAGGTTGCCGACCAGCAGCAGGATCACGATGATGATCGTCACCGTCAGCCAGTACCAGGGCACGCCGTTGGAGTTGGAGAAGATCGGGATGCCCTTGGCGGTCTCCCCCGGCGGGTGGCCGACGTTCTGGAAGCCGACCTGGCCCTTCATCGCCGGGATGATCGTGGCGAGGATGCGCACGATCTCACCGAAGCCGAGGGTGACGATCGCCAGGTAGTCGCCGCGGAGGCGGAGCGTCGGCACACCGAGGATGACGCCGAAGGTCATCGTGACGGCCATCGCGACCGGCACCGTCCACAGGTACGGGATCTTGATGAACGGCGAGTCCGGGCTGGTGAGCATGGCGGCGGTGTACGACCCGACGGCGAAGAACGCGACGTAGCCGAGGTCGAGGAGGCCGGCGTAGCCGACCACCACGTTCAGGCCGACCGCGATCAGGCCGTAGGTGGCCATCGCGAAGCACGCGAGCGGCCAGTCGTTGCCCGGCTCGGTGGTGAGCGGGAAGAAGTTCAGGTACGGCAGCGCGTACGCCAGCGCGACCACGATGAGCAGCCACGCCCACTGCACGGCCCGCGGGAGGCCGTTCCAGTAGTCGCGCAGCGGCTGCAGCGGACCCTTCTTCTTGTTGGCGCGTGCCGCCTCGAGGGCGTCGCCGGCCTGCTCCGAACGTCCGTCGGGCAGGACCTTGGGACCTTCGGTCGTGCTCATGCGCGGCTCCTTCCGAGCGAGGTGCCCAGGATGCCGGTGGGCTTGACCAGCAGAACCAGCACCAGCACGACGAACGCGACGACGTCGGTCCACTGCGAGTCGCCCAGCAGGATCTGGCCGTAGTTGCCGATCACGCCGAGAAGGAGGCCGCCGAGGAGCGCGCCGCGCACGTTGCCGATGCCGCCGAGGACGGCGGCGGCGAACGCCTTGACGCCGAGCACGAAGCCGCCGTTGTAGATCACGCCCGAGGGCACCAGCATCACGTAGAACAGGGCGGCGGCGCCGGCGAGGACACCGCCGGTGATGAACGTGATCTGGATGATCCGCTCCTTGTTGACGCCCATCAGCGTGGCCGTGTCCGCGTCCTGCGCGACGGCGCGGATGCCGCGGCCGGTGCGGGTGCGCCGGATGAACCAGTCGGTGGCGATCATCAGGATCACGGACGCCACCACGATGATGATCTGCTGGCTGTTCACGATCGTCCCGAACACGTCGAAGATCGGCGTCGGGATGAACATCGTCACCGCCGGCTCCGCGTTCGCGCCCCGGATCAGGAAGATCAGGTACTGGATCGTGAACGAGGCGCCGATCGCCGTGATGAGGAACACGAGGCGTGGCGCGTTCCGTTTTCGCAGCGGCCGGTAGGCGACGCGTTCGAGCACCCAGGCGGTGAACGCGGACGCCGCCATGCCGACGAGGAGGGCGAGCAGCAGGTCGCCGATGATCGCGACGGGGCTCAGGTTGGGCGCGCTCGGGCCGAAGCCGAGCGAGGTGAGGGTGATCACGACGCCGTACGCGCCGACGATGAACACCTCGGAGTGGGCGAAGTTGATCAGGTTCAGCACGCCGTAGACGAGCGTGTACCCGACGGCGATCAGGCCGTAGATGGCTCCGAAGGTCAGGCCGTCGAAGGTGGCGCTCCAGAAGTTCTGTACGAGCGCGTTGACATCGAAGTTGATCCACGAGTTGTCGAGGACCGGATGGACGAGGAGGAGGGTTTCGAGCATTCGAGCTTCCCGGTGTCAGTGCCGGATCGTCGTTGGTCCGGCTCAGTTCTTACGAGCGTAAGTCGAAACAAAGGTGCCGCGGGCCACGGTGGCCCGCGGCACCTTCGTGTGTCGCGTTATCCGCCGATGGTTCCGATCGGGACGATCTTGCCGCCCTCGACCTTGTACCCGTAGACGGTCGGCGCCTGGAGCTCACCGGTGGAGTCCCACTTGTAGTGCTTGCTCAGGCCGTCGGCGTCGTAGTTCTTCACGAAGTCGACGAGCTTCGCGCGGGTGGTGTTGCCCTTGTCGATGCCGGAGAGCAGGACGGTGGTGGCGTCGTAGCCCTCGATCGAGTAGGTGCCGGGCTCGGCGTTCGCGAGCGACTTGTAGGCCGACTCGAACGACGGGATCAGCTCACCGGGGATGCAGGGGCAGGTGAAGTACGCGTTGCTGGACGCGTCGCCGGCCAGCTTGATGAACTGGTCGTCCTTCACACCGTCCGGGCCGACGAACGTGCCCGTGTAGCCCTTGTTGACCAGCTGCTGGTCGAACGGCGCACCCTCGGCGTAGTAGCCCGAGTAGTACACGGCGTCGGGCTTCGCGTTGAGGATCTTGGAGATCACCGCGGAGAAGTCCTTCTGGCCGGTCGTCACCTTGTCGGTGCCGATCAGCGCGCTGCCGAGCGCCTTGGAGGTCGTGGTGCCGAGGCCGATTCCGTAGTCGGAGTCGTCCTGGACCAGGTAGACCTTCTTCGCCTGCAGCTTGTCGGTCAGGAACTTCGCCGCCGCCGGGCCCTGGACGGCGTCGTTGCCGAGGCCGCGGAAGAAGGTCTTCCAGCCGTTCTGGGTCAGCGCCGGGTTGGTCGCGGACGGGGTGATGTGCACCAGGCCCTGCTGCTCGAAGATGTTGCCGGTGGCCTTCGACTCACCCGAGAACGGGAGGCCGACGACGCCGACGATGTCGGCCTCGTTGACCGCCTGGGTGACCGGGCCGGTCGCCTTGTTCGGGTCGCCCTCGGTGTCGAACTTCTTGAAGCCGACCTGGCATCCCTTGTTGGCCGTGTTGTGCTGGTTGATGGCCAGCTGGATGCCGTTGAAGATGTTGATACCGAGCTGAGCGTTCGGGCCGGTCTCGGCTCCGACGTACGCGATGGTGAGCCCTGACGGGCAGGTGGCCTTGCCGTCACCCGCGGGGAGAACCGCGTCCTTCGGGGTGGAAACCGAGGTGATCGCCGGGATGTTCACCTTCGAGTTGGTGTTGGTGGAGCCACCGGTTGACGGCTGGTTGGCGCACCCAACGAGGAACAGTGCGACTGACGCTGCAACAGCCGCACCGATCGTGACTTTCTTTCCTAGCATCTTCTGCCTCTCGACGTGAATCCGTGTCGAACGCGGCGTGTTCGCCTCGTCGCACCACGAATATGTGTGCTGAGACTACCTGTAATGCAAGCATTTGCACCCGCCATTCGCGCCCAGATTTACACGATCGAAACCAAACCGTTCGGTGCTCTTCACAGCGATCCGAACCCGGGTTAGTCTGGACGGTTGCCGCACATCCGAATCGACGACGGCGGGAGGCAGCGGTGCGTATCGAGCGGCTCTCTCCTCCCCGGCTCTCGGGACGCCGGAGTCGCTGCTGTTCGAGGAGCTCGTCGGCGTCCTGAACGGGATCAGCGTCGCCCTCTGGAAGGCCGACGACTTCGTGGAGACGGCCGAGGAGGCCCTCGCCGCGTTCCGCGCGCAGGAGTACCAGGAGAAGATCCTGCTCGTCGCGATCGAGGACGGCGTGGTCGTCGGGCGTGTCCAGGCCGACTTCCCGCTCGACGAGGAGGCCGAGACGATGAGCCTCCTGGTCGACGTGGCGCCGGCGGCACGCGGCCGCGGCATCGGCTCAGCGCTGCTGGCGGCCGGCGAGGAGCTGGCGGCGGAGGGCGGCCGGCGGATCGTCAGCGCGTACACCGAGCACCCGGCGGCCACCCTCGGCGACAGCGTGTCGGTCATCCGCGCCGGCTCGGGCACCGCCGGGCTCCCCGCGGAGTCGCGCGACGTGCGCTTCGCCCTGCGGTACGGCTACCGGCTGGGCCAGGTGGAGCGCTCCAGCGAACTCCGGCTGCCGCTGCCGCGGGCCACGGAGGCCGGCCTGGCCAGCACGGCGGCCTCCGCCACCGGCTACCGCGCGGTCTCCTGGCTGGGGCACGCGCCGGACCACCTGCTGGAGCCGTTCGCGGCGCTGAAGGCGCGCATGTCGACGGACATCCCGCAGAGCGGCATCGCGGTCGACCGCGAGGAGTGGACGGGCGCGCGAGTGCGCGCCCAGGAGCGCGAGCTGGCCGACCGCGGCGAGCCGCTGCTGGTCACGGCGGCGGAGCACATCGACACGGGCGAACTGGCCGCATACACCGAGATCGCGGTCCCGGCTGACGGCGACAAGGCGGAGCAGTACGACACGCTCGTCGCGATCCCCCACCGCGGCCACCGCCTCGGCACGCTGGTGAAGCTCCAGAACATCCACGAGCTGGCGCAGCACGCGCCGCACATCCACCGCCTGCTGACCTGGAACGCCGACGAGAACGCGCCGATGCTGGCGATCAATCGGGCGTTCGGGTTCCAACTCCACGCCCTCACCGGCCACTGGCAGAAGACGCTGGGCTAAGCGCGCACATTCGGCACGAATGGCGGCTCTCGCCGCGCTATTCGCGCCATTCGGCACGAATGTGGACCGGGGTGGGTCACCGAAGTCGCTGGCAGTGCGGGCAGAAGTGCGAGGAGCGGTTCATGAACCGCTCGCGCACGATCGGGGTGCCGCAGCGCGGGCACGGCTTCCCCTCCTGCCCGTACGCGTTGAGGCTATGCGCGAAGTACCCCGAGTTCCCGTTCACGTTCACGTACTGGGCGTCGAAGCTCGTCCCGCCCTCTGCCAGCGCCTTCTCCAGCACGTGGCGCACCTCGGCCAGCAGCGTCCGGGCCTTCGCACGGCTCAGCGACGACGCCGGCTGCTCGTAGTGGATGCGGGCGGCCCAGAGCGCCTCGTCGGCGTAGATGTTACCGATGCCGCTGATCGTCGTCTGGTCGAGGAGGACGCGCTTGATCCCGCTGTTCTTGCGGGCGAGGGCGGCGAAGAACAGCGCGTCGTCGAAGGCCGGGTCGAGCGGGTCACGGGCGATGTGGGAGACCTGGGTCGGGATGAGCGGCTCGGACGTCCCCCGGCCGGCCGGCGCGCCGTCCGCGGTCGGGACCAGCGTGTCCACCGCCATCGAGCCGAAGATGCGCTGGTCCACGAAGTTCACCCACAGCTCGCGATGATCACCCGGCAGCGTCGCGGCGGTCTCGATGTGCAGGCGGATGCGGAGCAGGCCGGCCTCGTCCCAGCCGGGCTCGCGCACGAGGATCTGTCCGCTCATCCCGAGGTGCGCGACGATGGCGCGGCGCGGGGAGCCCTGCAGCGGGATCCAGAGGAACTTGCCGCGGCGGGCCGGCTCCTCCATCACGCGGCCGGTCAGCAGCGTCTCGAAGGCGCCGGCGACCGGGTCGTGGCGTTTCAGCGAGCGCGGCTCGAAGACCTCGACCCCGAGGATGGTCGCACCCGTGACCGCCGGCGCCAGGCCGGCGCGGACGACCTCAACCTCGGGGAGCTCGGGCACGGCGGCGGGTCAGCTCGGTCCAGGCGCTGAGCGCGGCGGCCATCTCGGCCTGCTTCTTGCTCGTCCCCTCCCCCGTCGCGGTGACGAGGTCGCCGACCGAGACGGTGGCGTGGAAGGTCTTGGAGTGGTCGGGCCCGGTGTTGGTCACGGTGTAGACCGGGAGGCCGGCGCCGCGGTGCGCCGCCGCCTCCTGGAGGCTGGTCTTGGGGTCCATCGCCGCCCCGAACCGGTCGGGGTCCGCCAGCAGCGGGTCGACCAGGCGCAGCACGAGCGCGGTCGCCTCCTCGCCGCCGGCGTCGAGGTACGCGGCGCCGATCAGCGCCTCGACGGTGTCGGCGAGGATGGACGCCTTGTCTCGGCCGCCGCTCTGGTTCTCGCCGCGGCCGAGCCGCAGGTACTGGCCGAGGCCGATGCTGCGCGCGACCTCCGCGAGGGCCACCGAGCTGACCAGGCTGGCCCGGCGCTTCGCCAGCTCGCCCTCGTCGAGGTCCGGGTGCTCCCGGAACAGCTTGACGGTGACGGCCTGCCCGAGGATCGAGTCGCCGAGGAACTCCAGGCGCTCGTTGTTGGGGATGCCGCCGTTCTCGTAGGCGAACGAGCGGTGGGTCAGCGCGAGCACGAGAAGCTCGGGGTCGATGTCGACCCCGAGCTTCTCGATGAGGGCGGCGTGGTCAGTGTTCTCCCCGACCACGTGCCGTTTGCCCCCTACTTCGTTGCCTCGCGTGCTGTTCAGCCTGACCGGCGAATCAGACGTCGGCGACCTTGCGGCCCTTGTACTCCATGAACAGCGCGGTGCCCGCGGAGTCCTCGACGACCTTCGCGCGGTGCGGGAGGCTGTAGACGACCTTGCCGTTCTCGATCGACTTGACGAGCGTGGGGACCTCGGCCTTCCACTGCGAACGACGGGCGTGGGTGTTGGCGCGAGACTGCTTCCGCTTCGGAACGGCCATGACTATCTCTCTTCTCCAGCCCCGGCGGCCGGGGCGTTGTTGCTGGTGGACTCGGTGTCGGAAGCCTGGAACGCCGCGAGCGCGGACCAGCGAGGATCGACGGTCTCGTTCGGCTTGCGGTCCGGTACATCCGCCAGCCTCTCCCCGGTCTCTGGATCGAGACCCGGGCAGTCCGGCCGGCACACCGGCTGAAACGGCAGTGACAGCACTACCGCATCCCTGATCAGAGGTTCAAGATCCACGTGGTCGTCGTGAACCTCATAATCGAAAGCTTCCGTAGAAGGATACGCGAAAAGTTCCTGGAAATCGACTTCGACAGGCTGGTCGATGTCGATCAGGCAGCGTCCGCAGACGCCGGTGGCGGTGGTCTCGGCCTCCGCGGTGACGAGGATCCCCTCGTGCATCGACTCCAACCGGAGGTCGAGATCGATGGTCGCACCGGCCGGCACCGACAGCAGCCCCTCGCCCAGGGTCTCGCCGACCGGGATGCTGAGGTGCTGCTCCCGCATCTCGCCCGGGCGCCGCATGAGGTCGTACACGTTGACGGTGTACGGGGTGTTCTTGAAGGAGGTCACGGTCGACCAGTTTACGCGGGGCCTCCGACGCTCGCAGGCGAGCGCCAGCCGGCTGGCAGCAACGACACAGGAATCAGCGCCGCCTTCAGCCGCAGCCCGCGGCCGGCCTGGGCCTCCAGCGCGTCGATCACCCGGCGGAGGTCGTCCGCGAGACCGACCGCGACGGCGCGCGTCGGCGGCCCGAAGGCGTCGCGCTCGCGCACGTCCAGCAGGCGCAGCACGGCCTCCTCCCCCGGCGTCCCCTCGACGGCGGCGGCGATCCGGTGGGCGAACACGCGCGGCGTCTCGGTGTCCGGCGCCGACCAGCCCAGGTCGCGCGCGGTGTCGCGCAGCTCGTCCCACACGATCGACGCGCCGCCCCACGACTCCGAGAGCCGTCTCAGCCTGGCGCGCCGGCGCATCCGGCGCATGACGGCGGGCGTCAGCGCGACCGCGAGCACCAGCAGCGCGACACCGAGCCCGGAGAGCAGCGGCTGCAGCGGCGACGGCGGAGTGGTGCCGCCCGCCCCCGCGACGTTCGGCTGGTCGGTGGGGACGAGGCGCTTCTGCCCGGCGGACGAACTGGGTGCCGTCGACGGCGCGACCTGATCCGGCGTGGCGTTCGGCCGGGTGTAGCTCGGGATGGTGCCACGGCCGACCGTCGGCTCGAACGGCACCCAGCCGACGCCCGCGAAGTACAGCTCCGGCCACGCGTGCAGGTCGTCGCTGGTCACGGTGTAGGTGCCGGGGCTGTTCGCCGTGCCGCCGCTGGAGGTGCCGGGCAGGTAGCCCTCCGCCACCCGGGCGGGGATGCCGAGGCTTCGGGCCATCAGCGCCATCGCCGAGGCGAAGTGGACGCAGTAGCCGCTCTTGACCTCCAGGAACTTCGCGATCACCCGCGCGCCGTCGCCGTCGAAGCCCTGCTTCAGCGGCGTCTGCGTGGAGTACACGAAGCCGTTGTCGCGGAAGTAGTCCTGCAGCGCCACCGCCTTGTCGTACTCCGACACCGCTCCGGCCGTGGCGGCCAGCGCGGTCTGCCCGACGATCGCCGGCATGTTGGAGGGCAGGAAGAGGTCGCGCTGGATGTCGGCCGGCACGAAGCCGCCCGCGGCCTTGAGCTGGTCGGCCGTCGGCTGGAGCACCAGGCTCGTCGCGGTGTACTTCTGCCCCTGCGTCGTCACGTTGATGCCGCCGAGGGTGAGGTCGTCCGGGTCCCACGACCAGGTGCCGTTCAGGCCCTTCACCGACTGCACGGGCGCCGGGACCGGCAGCCAGCGGCTGGTCATGTCGTCGATCTGCACCGAGGTGGTGATCTTGGCCCGCTTCACGGTGTCGGACAGCCCGGGAACAGGGCCGACCGCGACGCCGTCGGAGAGGCGCTTGGTGTCGCGCTCGCGGTGCTTCCAGACCGAGCCGGTGAACTGGTCGAGCGAGGCGAGCTTGAGGTACTGGCCGGACGAGGCGTTGGTCGTGTAGGTCAGCGCGCGCACGGCGGCGGGACGGCGGAGGTCCTTGCCGAGGTCGATCAGCGGGGTCACGGTGCCGCCGATGGAGATGCCGCCCGCCGTGAAGGAGGTCGCGCCGCCCTTGTCGAACCCCGGCGCCGTCCCGGACAGCAGCATCGCGACGACGACCGCCGCGGCGCCGACGGACAGCGCGGCTCCCGGCCGGCCCGCGCCCGGCCTCCTGGTGCGGACGTCGCAGCGCAGCAGCCAGAGGAACGCCGCCGCCGACGCCGCCAGCGCGATCGGGTCCAGCCCGTCGCCCAGCAGCGTGCCGGGCACCACCAGCACCGCCACGACACCGATCGCGGTGAAGGCCGGAGCGCGGATCGCGACCGCCAGGAGGTCGAGGACGATCGCAATGAGGCACGCGCCGGCGACCACCAGGAAGATGAACTCGGGCAGGCTCTCCGCCGGCGTGCCCTGCTGGTAGATCGAGAGGATCGCCTGCTGCAGGAACGCGCCCCAGCGCTGGACCGTCGCCGGCGTCGGGATGAGGCCGAGCAGCCCGGTCCCGTTGCCGAACGTCACCGTCATGATCATCGCCGCGAGAACGAGCTGCAGCACGGGGACGATCCCGCGGGGCACGCCGAGGGCGCGCAGTCCCGCTCCGCACACCAGCAGGAACGAGCTGGTCAGCATGAGCGCGAACCACCAGGTCGGGCCCTGGATGAGGCCGCCCAGCGCGAAGCTGAGCGCCAGCATCTGCAGCACCAGCGCCCCGGTGATCCGCCAGTAGGCCTGCCTCCGGCGCCGGACGCGGGTCAGCCCGAGCGGGAGGGCCTCGCTAACCATGGCCCACCACCGCCCGCTGCCGGTCGAGGGCGCGCTGCCAGCACTCGGCCGGGTCGTCGCCCGCGGCGAACGGAACGCAGAGCCAGCCGGCGTCGCCGAGCACGTCCTCCACCTCGGGAGCGGCCCCCTCGCCGACGAACGCGACGGCGGGGTCGCCCATCCCACGCAGCGCGGCGAGGGAGCCGAGCTCGGGGGTGCCGTCGAGCAGCGCCGCGAAGATCGGGACGGCCCGTCCGGCGTGCCGCAGCCCGGAGGCCAGCTCGGCGACCGCGTCGTCGCGCGTGACCGCCGTGGCGTCGACCGCGGCCAGGTCCGCCAGCAGCAGCCGGTCGGCCGTCCCGCGATCGTACGTGGGCGTCACCGACCCGAGGGTGCCGGTCCGGCCCGCGCCGCTGCGGCCGGAGAGCTGCCGTGGGGCGGTCTCCACCACGCTGAGGACGAAGCCCTCGTCGAGGAGGTGGACGCCCACCGACGCGACCAGCTCCATCAGCGTCTCGAAGAGCGCGTCATCCGGCTCGTACGCGCTCGGGGCGTCGGGAGGCCGGAGGGCGCCCGCTGTCGCCGGCGCCGGCCGGGTGTCCATCAGGATCCACGCCTCCGGGTTGCTGCGCTGCTCCTCCTGGCGGACCATCAGCTTGTCGTGCCTGGCCGTCGCCCGCCAGTGCACGCGGCGCAGCGGGTCGCCCGGCCGGTACTCGCGCGCGATCAGCTCGTCGGCGCTCGGGATGCTGTGCCGCTGCAGTTCGTGCTCCGCGCCCTCGCTGTGCGCCACGTCCAGCTCGCCGCTCGACAGCGGCACCACGCGCGGCGTCACCAGCAGCTGCCGCGGCTGCCCGACCGCGTACTCCGCGTAGGCCACGCCGAACGGGTCGGTCCGGCTCACGATGAGCGGCCCGACCGGGTGCGACCCGCGCTTGAAGGCGACGACGTCCTGCCGCAGCACCACCGTGTCGCGGCCGTGCGCGACGTTCACCTGGTGCGCGCCCAGCCGCGGGAACGGCGCGGAGCCCTGCACCTCGATCCCGGCCGGGGCGTACTCGCGCCAGCGGGCGGGCGGGCTCGGCCGGGCGGCCTGGTTGCGCGCGGTCGTGACGATGGTCGCCTGCTCCCCCACGGCGACGACGTCGGGATGGAAGCTGCGGGCCACCGTCAGCCGCGGCCGGTCGAGGGTGACCGAGATCATCGCCGCCAGCGGCAGCACGGTGAGGAAGACGCCGACGAACAGCACATCGGTGCGGCCGAAGAACGCGGAGGCGGCCAGCGCCACGACGCCGACGGCGCCGAATGTCCAGCCGCGCGCGGTGGGGCGCGGTTTCTTCAGGGGCGACGGCCCCCCGCGCCCGGCCACGGCCTACTCCCCGCCTGTGCGCGCGGCTCCGGAGGCGGACCGGCCGGTGGCGGTCGCCTGGCCGGCGCGCGCGCTGCTCCCCGTGGTGTTCCGCTGCTGCCCGCCGATCGCGCCGGAGCCGACCGGGACGGGCGTCGCCGCGACGATCCGGCGGACGATGTCCGCGATGACCGGCGCGCTCTCGTGGTGGTGGCCCAGCGCGCGGCTGGTCGGCAGCAGCCGGTGGCCGAGCACCGGGACCGCCAGTGCGTCGATGTCGTCCGGCAGCACGAAGTCGCGGCCGTCGAGCGCCGCCATCGCCTTGGCCGCGCGGACCAGCTGGAGCGTCGCGCGCGGGCTCCCGCCCAGCCGGAGGTCGCGGTCCTCGCGCGTCGCGCGCACGAGGTCGACAGCGTATTGCTTGACGGGCGTGGAGGCGAACACCGCGCGCGCCGTCGTCATCATCGAGCGCAGCTCCTCCGACGTGACCACCGGCCCGATCCGGGAGAGCGGGCTGGAGGTGTCGCGCGTGGTCAGCATGGCGAGCTCGGAGTCGTCGTCCGGGTAGCCCATCGCGATCCGGGCCATGAACCGGTCGCGCTGCGCCTCCGGGAGGGCGTAGGTGCCCTCCATCTCGATCGGGTTCTGGGTCGCCACGACGATGAACGGCGCGGCCAGCGGATACGTCGAGCCGTCGACCGTGACCTGCCGCTCCTCCATGCACTCCAGCAGCGCGGACTGCGTCTTCGGGCTGGCCCGGTTGATCTCGTCGCCGATCACGATGTTCGCGAACACCGCACCCGGCTTGAACTCGAAGCGCCGCTCGGCCTGGTTGTAGACCGAGACGCCCGTGACGTCGCTCGGCAGCAGATCGGGAGTGAACTGGATGCGGCTCACCGAGCAGTCCACCGACTTCGCCAGCGACTTCGCCAGCATGGTCTTGCCGACGCCCGGCACGTCCTCGATCAGGAGGTGGCCCTCGGCGAGCAGGACGACCAGCGCCGTCTGCACCGCGTCGTGCTTGCCGTCGATGACGGACTCCACGTTGGCGGTGATCTGCTCCGCGACGCGTCTCAGCTCGTCCAGGTCCATGCCCGGCGCGGGGAGCCCGACCTCCTCCGGGGCGACCGAGGACTCCGTCGGCTGGCGCGTCGCGTAACTGTTCATCTCTCCACCCGGGTCATGTGGTTGACAGCAGTTCGGATACGGCGGGAGGCACGTAGGGGCTCACGTCCCCGCCGAGGTTGGCGACCTGGCGCACGAGGGAGCTCGACACGTGCGCGTTCGCCGGATCGGGAAGCAGGAAGACCGTCTCGACGTCGGCGAGGTGGCGGTTCACGATCGCCATCGGGGTCTCGTAGGCGACGTCGACCTGGGAGCGGATGCCCTTGACCAGCACGTCCGCTCCGACATCGGTGCAGTAGTCGACCAGGAGGCCGACCGACCAGGAGGCCACGACGATGCGCCCCTGGATGCCGGCGTCCTCGATCGAGCGCTCGATCAGGGCGACGCGCTGCGCGATGGGCAGCAGGGCCGACTTGTCCGGGTTGTGCACCACCAGCACGTGGACCTCGTCCCACAGCCGAGCGGCCCGCTCGATGACATCGAGATGCCCGAGAGTGACCGGGTCGAACGATCCAGGGACTACGGCGATCCTGTTCATAGGGCACCAGACTATTACGCGATTCCCGGCTATTCGTTGTGAATCCGTTATCTTCCCAGGGCAGCGCGCCGCGTGGCCCGGCGGCCGGGGTCAGGACTTGCCGAGGAAGGCCCGCTCGGACTCGTCGAGCCGCCGGGCGAGTGCAGCGGCGAGGGCGGGATGCGCGGCGAGGCCGCCGTCGTCCAGCGTCTCGGCGGCGGCGACGCGCGCCTCCGAGATGAGCTCGCCGTCGGAGACCACACGCAGCAGCTTGAGCGACGACCGGCCGCCCGACTGGCGGCTGCCGAGGACGTCGCCCTCGCGCCGCAGCTCCAGGTCGACGTTGGCCAGCTCGAAGCCGTCGAGCGTCGCGGCGACGGCGTCGACGCGCTCGCGGGCGAGCGACCCCTCCTCGGCGTAGGTGACGAGCAGGCAGAGGCCCGGGATGTCGCCGCGGCCGACGCGGCCGCGCAGCTGGTGGAGCTGCGAGACGCCGAACCGGTCGGCATCCAGGACGATCATGGCGGAGGCGTTCGGCACGTTGACGCCGACCTCGATCACGGTGGTGGCGATGAGGAGGTCGAGGTCCCCGGCGGCGAAGGCGCGCATGACCGCGTCCTTCTCGTCGGAGGACAGTCTCCCGTGCAGCACGCCGACGCGCGTCTGGGCGAACAGCGGATCAGCGCGCACCTGGGCGGCGACCGACTCGACGTTCGCGGTCGGGCGCGGCGGCCCTGCGGCGTCGTCCGCGTCGGGCGCCGGTGCGTCCTCCCCGTCGTCCTCGGCCTCCTTGGCGCTGATCGCCGGGCACACCACGAACACCTGCCGCCCGCGCCCGATCTCCTCCGACGCGCGCTCCCAGATGCGGCGCTCCCAGCCCGGCCGGTCGGCGAGCGGGACCACGAAGCTCTCGATCCCCTGGCGGCCGGCGGGGAGCTGGGCGATCGTGGAGACCTCCAGGTCGCCGAACACCGTCATCGCGACCGTGCGCGGGATGGGCGTCGCCGTGAGCACGAGCACGTGCGGAGGCGTCCCGCCCTTCGCGCGCAGCGCCTCCCGCTGCTCGACGCCGAAGCGGTGCTGCTCGTCCACGACGACCAGGCCGAGGTCGAAGAACGTGACGGCGTCGCCGAGGAGGGCGTGCGTGCCGACCACGATGCGGGACTGCCCGCTCACCGTGCGCAGCAGCGCCCGCTTGCGCTCCGCGGTGGAGAGCTGGCCTGTGAGGAGGGTCGGCATCAGCTCCGCCGACAGGTCGGGGCCGAGCATCTCGGCGATGGAGCGCAGGTGCTGGGCGGCCAGGACCTCCGTCGGCGCGAGCAGCGCGGACTGGCCGCCGCTGTCCGCCACGGCCAGCATCGCCCGCAGCGCGACCAGGGTCTTGCCGGAGCCGACCTCGCCCTGCACGAGCCGGTGCATCGGCTCGGCCGAGCCGAGGTCCTGGGCGATCTCGCGGCCGACGACCGCCTGGTCGCCGGTCAGGGTGAACGGCAGCACGGCGTCGAAGCGCTCCAGAAGGCCGCCGGGCGTCGCCTGCCGCGGGGTCGCAGCGACCGACCGGTTCTCCGCGCGCTGCTGCAGCAGCGCGGCCTGCAGCACGAACGCCTCCTGGAAGCGCAGCGCGTCGCGGGCACGCTGCCACTCGGCGTTCTTCTGCGGCCGGTGGATGCCCTCCAGCGCCTCGCGGAACGGCAGCAGCCCACGCTCGGTCGCGATGGCCTTCGGCACCGGGTCGGGGCACGGCCCGAGCGCGTCGAGCGCGAGGCCGACCGCCTTCTGCACCTGCCAGCTCGCCACAGTGCCGGTCGCCGGGTAGATCGGGATCGGGGTCTGCGCCCACTCCTTCGCGGCGGCGCTGCCCGGGGCGACGGCGTTCTCGGCGTCCTCCGCGAACAGCTCGTAGTCGGGGTGAGCGAGCTGGAGGGCGCCGCGGTAGGCGGAAACCTTGCCGGCGAAGATGCCCCGCACGCCGGGCGCGAGCTCCTTCGACCGCCAGGCCTGGTTGAAGAAGGTGAGGGTCAGGATGCCTTCGCCGTCGGAGATCTTGACCTCCAGGATGGACCCGCGCCGCGCGCGCATCGGGCGCTCCTGCACCCGCAGCACCTCGGCCACGATCGTGACGTGCTCGTCCAGCGGCAGGTTCGCCAGCGCGGTCAGCTCACCGCGCGAGGCGTACCGGCGCGGGTAATGCGCCAGCAGGTCGGCGACGGTGCGCATCCCGAACGCCTTCTCGAACGCGGAGGCCGTGCGTCCGCCCAGCACGCCGGTCAGCCGGGTCTCGAGCGCGACGGAGCCGCCGGAGGCCGGGGCTGTGCTGGAGGTCATGGTTCGATCGTAGGGGCCGCCTCCGTCGCCGGGTCGGGGACACTCACGTCGCGGACATGCGTCTCGACCTCGGCGAGTGCGGTGAGCTCGTCGGCCACGTCGCCGTCCCCCGGTCGCTCGGCCGCGAGCCTGGCCTGGATGTCGAGCGCCTCCTGCCACCGGCCGACCTCGCGCAGGCAGCGGGCGAGCGACCACCGTGCGGCGAACTGCTGATCGAGCGTCCCATAGCGCTCCGCCGCCTCCAGAGCGGCCTCGAACGAGCCGAGCGCTTCGTGCGGACGGCCGGCCTCGAACAGCGCCCAGCCCCGGTTGTTGTGCAGGGCGACGCCCCAGCGCAGCGTCCTCGGGTCCGTGCTGTTCGCGAGCTCCGCAAGGCCCTCCTCGGTCCACTGCTCCGACCGGGAGGGGTCGGCGATGGCGAGCATGTGGGCGGCGTCGACCGCGAGGAACGCGTCGTCCTCGCGCCGCGCGGCCAGCAGCGCGCTCTCGAACAGCGGAACGGCCTCCGGCCGCAGCCCCTCGGTGTTGCGGAGCCGGCCGCGCTCCAGCAGGATGCGCACGGCGAGCGTGCCCACAGCGGGCCCGAGGGAGTCGAGCAGCCCGTCCGCCTCGGCGAACCGGCCCTGCAGCCCGAGCGCCCTGGCGCGTTGCGTCTCCAGCTCGGCGCGCACCAGTTCGGGGCGGTCGGGTTCGGCGGCAGCGATCGCGAAGCGTTCGGCGGAGGCGATCGGGTCGTCATACCGCCACAGGGCGTCGAGTTCCGCCTGCTGGAGGCGTTCGTCCATGCTCCTATTGTGCTGTCGCCGCGGCGGCACCGCTAGGCTCGGAGGGCTATGACCCGAATCGTCTCCGGCTTCGCCGGCTCGCTGACGCTCCAGGTGCCCAAGAGCGGTACGCGCCCCACCAGCGACCGCGTGCGCGAGGCGGTGTTCTCCGGGCTGGACGCGCGCGACGCCGTCCGCGGGGCGCAGGTGCTCGACCTGTTCGCCGGCTCCGGCGCGCTCGGGCTGGAGGCCGCCAGCCGCGGAGCCGCGCGGGTGGTGCTGGTGGAGAAGTCGGCGGCGGCCGCCGCGATCTGCCGGCGGAACGCCGAGGCCGTCGTGCGCGCGGCGCCGCGGGACGCGCGGCCCGAGGTGGACGTGCGGGCGACGGCGGTGCAGTCGTACCTGGCGGCGGCCGGGTCGTCATCGCGCTTCGACCTGGTGTTCGTGGACCCGCCGTACCACCTCCCGGACGCTGACCTGCTGGCCGTCCTCACCGCGCTCGTCCCGCTGCTGACCGAGCACGCCTTGGTCTGCGTCGAGCGCAGCACCCGCGACGGCGAGCCGAGCCTCCCCGAAGGCCTCGCCCTCGACCGCACCCGCACCTACGGCGAAACCGCCGTCCACTACCTCGCCCGGCCATCTACCTGACAGGACACGCCGCCTCGGCCCGCGGGCAGACGGCATGTCCTGTCAGTCAGATCGTCAGCCGGCGGCGCCGTCCCACTCCAGGTACGGGTCCCAGCCGCCGCGTTCGTCGAACGGGTGGCCGTCGACCAGCAGGCCGGCGCCCTCGCGGACCGTGCCGACGCGACGGAAGCCACCCGGCAGCTCGGCGCCGGGCGGGAAGCAGGCGAGGAGGCCGTGGTCCTCTCCCCGGTCAGCGCGGTGAGCGGGTCGTCGCCGAGCGCGGAGCGTTCGAGGTCGATCGCGACCCCGCTCGCCTCGGCCACGCGTCGGGCGTCGAGGGCGAGGCCGTCGCTCAGGTCGAGCATCGCGGTGGCTCCGGCGTCCGCGGCCAGCGGGCCGTCGGCGACGGGAGGCCGGGGCCGCAACTGGGCGCCGACCAGGTCGGGATGCGCGGCGGCGACCGCGCCGAACCGGTCGCGGTCGGGCACGCCGTCCACGTCGACCGCCTCCGCGAAGAGCAGCCGCAGTCCTGCGGCAGCAGCGCCGAGGCGCCCGGAGACCGCCACCACGTCGCCGGCACGCGCGCCGCTCCGCAGCACGGGCGCGCGGCCCTGCAGGTCGCCGAACGCGGTGACCGCGAGCGTCAGCGTGTCGGACGCGGACAGGTCGCCGCCGACCACCCCGCATCCCGGCGCGAGCTCGGCACAGGCCGCGCGGAAGCCGTCCGCGATCTGCTCCAGGTGCGTCACCGGGAACGTCTGCGGCGCGGCGATCGCGACCACGAGCGCCGTCGGAACCGCGCCCATCGCGGCCACGTCGGACAGGTTCGTCGCCGCGGCTTTCCAGCCGAGGTCCTCCGGCGAGGACCAGGCCAGCCGGAAGTCGGGGCCGTGCACCATCATGTCCGTGGTCACGACGAACCGGCCGTCCGGCGCCGCGAGCACTGCGGCGTCGTCGCCGGGCCCGACGAGCGTCGCCGACGACTCCGGCAGCCGCGGGAAGATGCGCTTCAGCGCCTCGCGTTCCGACGCGCCCGCGACGGAGTCGGCCGCGCTCCCAGAATCCACCATGACTCACAACGGTAGCCTGAATCCTGATGTCCGCTCGCCGCACCGCCCTCGCCCTCGTGCTCGCCGCCGCCGCGCTCGCCCTGACCGGGTGCGCGCCCACAGTCTCCCTCGACCCCGCCGCCGACGCGAACAACCCCGGCTGCGCCGAGATCTCGGTGCGCCTGCCCGACTCGGTGGCCGACAAGGACCGCCGGCAGACCGACGCGCAGGCGACCGGAGCGTGGGGCGACCCGGCCGCGGTGCTGCTGCGCTGCGGCGTTCCGCCGATCGGGCCGACGACCAAGCCGTGCGTCGACGTGAGCGGCGTCGACTGGGTGCTGATGTCGGACCCGGCCGCCAAGCAGGTGGTCTACCAGACCTTCGGCCGCACGCCGGCGACGGAGGTCGTCATCGACCACGTCTCCGGGGCCTCCGACGCCGCCGTGCTCCCCGAGTTCGCCTCCGCCATCTCCAGCATCAAGCAGACCCAGAAGTGCCTCTCCACCCTCGACACAACGCTGACGCCGCCGACCCCCACCCCGTCACCGACGCCGACGCGCTGAGCTGCCGACATTCGGCACGAATCGCGACTCTGCGCGCGCCGAACGCGACATTCGGCACGAATCGCGACTACGCGGCGCGCGCCAGGGCGACCTGGATGAGTTCGTCGATCAGGTCGGGGTACGTCAGCCCCGTCTCCTGCCAGCAGCGCGGGAACATCGAGATCGGCGTGAAGCCCGGCATGGTGTTGATCTCGTTCACCACGAAGCCGTCCTCCGTGAGGAAGAAGTCCACCCGCGACAGGCCCTCTGCGCCGATGGCGTCGAACGCCCGCACGCCCAGGTCGCCCATCTCGGCCAGCTCGGCGTCGGTGAGGTCGGCCGGGCAGACCAGGTCGATCCCCGGCGCGTCCAGGTACTTGGCCGCGAAGTCGTAGAAGTCGCGGCCGGTGATGACGATCTCGCCGGCGACGGAGGCGCGGGCGGGCTCGCCGGGACGGCCTCCCAGCACGGCGATCTCCACCTCGCGGCCGACCACCGCCGACTCGATGAGCACGCGGTCGTCCTCGGCGAGGGCGGTGTCGATCGCCGCGCCGAGGTCGTCCCACGACGTCACCTTGGACACGCCGACGCTGGAGCCCGCGCGGGCGGGCTTCACGAACGCCGGGAGCCCGAGCCGCTCGGCCGAGCCGCCCACGGCCTCCCGGTCGCTCGCCCACTGGTACGCGGTCACGGTCTGCCACGGCGCGACGGGGATGCCCGCCTGCTGCAGCACGGTCTTGGTGAAGTGCTTGTCCATCCCGAGCGCGCTCGCGAGCACGCCGCTGCCGACGTACGGGAGGCCGACGAGGTCGAGCATCCCCTGGACGGTGCCGTCCTCGCCCCACGGGCCGTGCAGGATCGGGAACACGACGTCCACGACCCCCAGCGACGAGCGGGTGCCGTCGGCGGCGACCACGGCGAGCTCACGGGAGGCCGCTGACTCGGGCCAGACGATGCGCGAGCCGTTGTCCTCCACCTCCGGGAGGACGTCGACGTTCAGCGCGAAGCGCGCCGCGTCGTCCGGCTGAAGCGTGAAAGCGCCCTCGTGGGTGATGCCGACAGGGATGACGTCGTAGCGCTCACGGTCGATCGCCGCCAGCACTCCCGCCGCCGTCGCGCAGCTGATCGAATGCTCGCTTGAGCGACCTCCAAACAGAAGTGCGACTGCGACCTTGTCCGTCATCCGTTGTCCTCTCTCCTTGGGGTTCGTCGTCGTCCGTCGTCAGGTGCGGGGCGATGTCCTTGGGGTCGAGCGTGCCCGCGAGCACCTGGCTCACCTGGCGGACGATGGGCATGTCCACGCCGCGCTCCTCCGCGAGCCGCAGGATGGGCGCGACCGAGGCCAGCCCCTCCGCCGTCTGGTTCATCTGCTTCACGACGTCGTTGAAGCTGTAGCCCTGGCCGAGCAGCCGGCCTGCGGTGTTGTTGCGGCTGAGTGACGACTCGCACGTGGCGATCAGGTCGCCGAGGCCCGCGAGCCCGGAGAGTGTCACGGCCTCCGCGCCGTACGCGACGGCGAAGTCGGTCATCTCGACCAGGCCGCGCGTGATGATCGAGGCTTTCGTGTTCTCGCCGTAACCGACGCCGTCCACGATCCCGATGGCCACCGCGATCAGGTTCTTGAGGACGCCGCCGAACTCCGTGCCGATCACGTCGGTGTTCACGAAGCTGCGGAAGTAGCGGTTGGTGGCGGCCATCGCCACGGCCTGGGCGGTCTCCAGGCTCACCGACGACACCACGGCGGCGGTCGGCTGCTCGCGCGCGATCTCCAGCGCGAGGTTGGGGCCGGAGGCGACCGCGATCCGCTCGGGTTCGATCGGGAGGCCCTGCGCGATCACCTCGCTCATCCGCAGGCCGGTGCCCTTCTCGACGCCCTTCATCAGGCTGACGAGGATCGTCTCCGGTCCCAGGTGCGGCGCGATGGACTCCAGGTTGGAGCGCAGCGTCTGGCTCGGGATCGACACGAACACCTGCTCGGCGCCGCGCATCGCCTCGCCGATGTGGGAGGTCGCGCGCAGGTTGCGCGGGAGGTTGATGCCCTCCAGGTAGTCGCTGTTTCGCTTGACCTCGTTGATCTCGCGCGCGAGCTCCGGTCGCCGCGCCCAGAGGACGACATCGTTGCCGCCGTCGGCGAGGATTTTCGCGAAGGTGGTCCCCCAGCTTCCCGCGCCGAGCACGGCGATACGGCGGGAGGGCGGTGTCGGTCGTGCGGCCGTCCGGCCTTTCCTGTCAGCCATCGAAGCGGCCGGTCTCCTTCTGGTTGTGCGCCGCCGGGTCCCAGCGGGTCTCCGGCGCCTTCTCGCCGCGCAGGTCCTCGAGCAGGGCGGTGATCGCGTTCATGATGACCTCGGTCGCCTCGGTGAGCGTCGCCTGGTCGAGGCTGCGCCCCTTGAAGGCCGAGAGGTCGACCGGGTCGCCGACCTTGACCGCGATGGTCTTGCGCGGGAAGAAGCTGATCTTCTTCGCGTAGCGCGCCATGACCTGCTGGGTGCCCCAGTGCGCCATCGGGATCACGGGGAGGTCGTGCTCCAGCGCCATGCGGGCCGCGCCGGTCTTGCCGCGCATCGGCCACATGTCGGGATCGCGCGTCAGCGAGCCCTCCGGGTAGATGATGACGACCTTGCCGTCGTCGACGATCTTCTGCGCCTCGGCCAACGGCGCGGCGCCGCGCCCGGAGCCGCCGCGCGCCACCGGGACCTGCCCGGACTTGCGCAGGAACCAGCCGGCGACCGGGATGCGGAACAGGCTCTCCTTGGCGAGGAAGCGCGGCAGCCTCCCCAGCTTCCAGACCACCATGCCGATCATCACCGGGTCGATCTCGCTGTAGTGGTTCGGCGAGATGATGTACGCGCCGTGCCTGGGCAGCTTCTGGCCGTCGGTGATCCGGAACCGGGCGAGCAGGCTGGCCGGCGGGATCACGAGCGCGGCCAGCACCCAGAAGATCGAGGGCCGGCTCCTCTCGGAGCGCTGCTTCGTGGACGGTTCGGACGCAGGCGGGTTCACGGGTTCATCGGGATGGGGCACCATCCCATTATCGCGGGCCTCGGTCACAACGCGGCCACTACAGGCCGGAGGTCGAGGGCCGGGATGCCTGTGAAATCGGCCGGATTGCACGTGTGAAGCGGCAGGCCGCGCGAAATAGCGGTCGCCGCGATGAGGGCGTCGAAACCGCGGGCCGAAGGCTTTCGGCCCGCGCTCACGGAAGCTCCTGATCTACGACCACGTCGATCATCGCTAGCAGCTCTCGCGGATCGACGTCCGAAATCGGACGGCGCTTGCCGGCCAGCGCTGCCAACGGACTGCTCGGCCGCGTAAGCGAGGCACGCTCGGAACTCGCGGTCCCATCGCTCGTCACGATCAAACTCCTCATCACGCTTGGCCAGTACGACGATGGCGCCGCCTCTACTCCGTCAGTCCCGTACCGTCGCGGGCCTCACCCCTCCAGGACGAAGTCCGCGCCAAGCAGTTCCAGCTTCGTGATGAACTTCTCGTACCCGCGGCTGATGATGCCGACGTTGCTGACGGTCGACTTGCCCTCCGCCGACAGGGCGGCGATGAGGTGGCTGAAGCCGCCGCGCAGGTCCGGGATCTCCACGTCCGCGCCCGTCAGCGCCACCGGGCCCATGATGACCGCGGAGTGGTTGAAGTTGCGCTGGCCGAAGCGGCAGTCGTGGCCGCCGAGGCACTCCTTGTGGACCTGGATCTTCGCGCCCATGTCGATGAGCGCGTCGGTGAAGCCGAAGCGCTGCTCGTACACGGTCTCGTGGACGATCGACACGCCCTCCGCCTTGGTCAGCGCGACGACGAGCGGCTGCTGCCAGTCGGTCATGAAGCCGGGGTGCACGTCGGTCTCGATCACGACCGGCTTCAGCGGGCCGCCCGGGTGGAAGAAGCGGATGCCGTCGTCGTGGATCTCGAAAGCGCCGCCGACCTTGCGGAAGACGTTGAGGAAGGTCAGCATCTCGGGCTGGCGGGCGCCGCCCACGTAGATGTCGCCGTTGGTCGCGAGGGCCGCGGCGGCCCAGCTCGCGGCCTCGTTGCGGTCGAACAGTGCGGTGTGGCTGTAGCCGACCAGCTTGTCGACGCCCTCGATGCGGATCACGCGGTCGGTGTCGACCGAGATGATCGCGCCCATCTTCTGGAGGACGTTGATCAGGTCCATGATCTCGGGCTCGATCGCCGCGCCCTTGAGCTCGGTGATGCCCTCCGCGCGGACGGCGGTGAGCAGCACCTGCTCGGTGGCGCCGACGCTCGGGTACGGCAGCTCGAGCTTGGCGCCGTGCAGGCCCTCGGGGGCCGTCATCCGGATGCCGCTCGGGAGCTTGTCCACCACAGCGCCGAACTTGCGCAGCACCTCCAGGTGGTAGTCGATCGGGCGGTCGCCGATGCGGCAGCCGCCGAGGTCGGGGATGAACGCCTCGCCCAGCCGGTGCAGCAGCGGACCGCAGAACAGGATCGGGATGCGGCTCGACCCGGCGTGCGCGTCGATGTCGGCCATGTGCGCCGACTCGACCGCGCTGGGGTCGAGCAGGAGCTCGCCCTCCTCCGCGCCGTCGGTCACCTTCACGCCGTGGACCTCGAGGAGGCCGCGGACGACCCGGACATCGCTGATGTTCGGGACGTTCCGCAGCACGCTCGGGCCCTCGCCCAGGATGGCGGCGACCATCGCCTTGGTGACGAAGTTCTTGGCTCCGCGCACCTCGATGCGGCCCCGCAGTGGGCGACCGCCGTTGATCGTGATGCGGTCGGCCGTGAGACCGACGTGCGCGCCTGCCGCCTGAGCGTCCTGAAGAAGTGAGTTCAAAGTTTCACCGGGAGTGTCTTGGGCCGCCAGCTTGCGCGTGCGGCTTCGTATTCGGAGATTCGCGCCTCGTCGCGCAGGGTCAGAGCGATGTCGTCCAACCCTTCGAGCAAACGCCAGCGAGTGTAGTCGTCGATGTCGAAAGACACCTGGACCCCACCGACGGTCGCAGTCTTCGCAACCAGGTCCACCGTCGCGGATATTCCCGGCTCGGCCTCGATGGCCGCCCAGAGCCGCTCGGCGTCCTCCTCGGAGATGATGCCCGTGAGCAGTCCCTGCTTGCCCGAGTTGCCCCGGAAGATGTCCGCGAAGCGCGGGCTCAGCACGACCTTGAAACCGTAGTCGCGCAGCGCCCAGACGGCGTGCTCGCGCGACGAGCCCGTACCGAAGTCGGCGCCGGCGACGAGCACGGTCGCGCCTTGGTAGGCGTCCTGGTTGAGGATGAACTCAGGATCTTTCCGCCACTCGTGGAAGAGCGCGTCGTCGAAGCCGGTCTTGGTGACCCGCTTGAGGAACACGGCGGGGATGATCTGGTCCGTGTCGACGTTGGACCGGCGGAACGGAACAGCCACGCCGGTGACGGTCTCGAACTTCTCCATCAGGCGCCCACCTTCTCTCCGGTGCTGATATCGGCGTCGTCGTGCTCCAGGTCCCACGGGCTGGACAGCGTGCCGCGGATGGCCGTGGCGGCCGCGACCAGCGGCGACACCAGGTGCGTGCGGCCGCCCTTGCCCTGCCGGCCCTCGAAGTTGCGGTTCGAGGTGGAGGCGCAGCGCTCCCCCGGCGCGAGCTGGTCGGGGTTCATGCCCAGGCACATCGAGCAGCCGGCGAACCGCCACTCGGCGCCGAACTCCTCGACGATCTTGTCGATGCCCTCCGCCTCGGCCTCGATGCGCACGCGGGCGCTGCCGGGGACGACCATGACGCGGACGTTGTCGGCCTTCTTGTGCCCCTTGATCACGGAGGCGAAGGCCCGCAGGTCCTCGATGCGGCTGTTGGTGCACGAGCCCATGAACACCGCGTCGACCGGGATGCTCTTCATCGGCGTGCCGGGGGTGAGGTCCATGTACTCCAGCGCGCGCTCGGCGGCGGCGCGGGCGTTGGGCTCGGCGATCGCTGCCGGGTCGGGGACGGACTCGCTCAGCGAGACGCCCTGGCCCGGGTTGGTGCCCCAGGTCACGAACGGCTCGATCTCGGCGGCGTCGAGGTAGACCTCCGCGTCGAAGACCGCGTCGTCGTCCGTGGCGAGCGTGTCCCAGTAGGCGACGGCCTCGTCCCAGTCGGCGCCTTCCGGCGCGTGCGGGCGGCCCTTCAGGTAGGCGTAGGTGGTCTCGTCGGGGGCGACCATGCCGGCGCGAGCGCCCGCCTCGATCGACATGTTGCAGATCGTCATGCGGCCCTCCATCGACAGGGCGCGGATGGCGCTGCCGCGGTACTCGAGCACGTAGCCCTGGCCGCCGCCGGTGCCGATCTTCGCGATGACCGCGAGGATGATGTCCTTCGCCGTCACGCCGGGGCGCAGCTCGCCCTCGACGGTGATGGCCATGGTCTTGAACGCCTTGAGCGGCAGCGTCTGCGTGGCCAGCACGTGCTCGACCTCGCTGGTGCCGATCCCGAACGCCATCGCACCGAAGGCGCCGTGCGTGGACGTGTGCGAGTCGCCGCAGACGACCGTGATGCCCGGCATCGTGAGGCCGAGCTGTGGGCCGACGACGTGCACGATGCCCTGCTCGACGTCGCCGAGCGAGTGCAGCCGGACGCCGAACTCCTCGGCGTTGCGGCGCAGCGTCTCGATCTGCGTGCGGCTGGTGAGGTCGGCGATCGGCCGGTCGATGCCGATGGTCGGCGTGTTGTGGTCCTCGGTCGCGATCGTGAGGTCCGGGCGGCGGACCGGGCGGCCCGCCATGCGCAGGCCGTCGAACGCCTGCGGGCTGGTCACTTCGTGGACCAGGTGGAGGTCGATGTAGATCAGGTCGGGCGTGCCGTCCTCACCTTTCACGACCAGGTGGTCTCGCCACACCTTCTCCGCCAGGGTCAGCGGACTGTGCTGCGTCGTCATCTCGGTACTCCTTGAGCTTCGTTCACGGTTCAGCCGTCGACGGACTCCGCGGCGAGGGTGGCCTGAGGATTAGGACTCGCCGCGGCGGCTAAGAAGGAGCAGACCCGCGAACACGGATTCAGGTTATCACCCGAGTTGGGGCCAAGGCCGACGGCTCGCGGCCGACGGCTCGCGGCCGTCAGACGCGGTCCGCGACCGGGCGCACCACGAGCACGGTGACGTTGTCGTGGCCGCCCGCCGCCACCGCGGCCTCCACCAGCACGGCGGCCGGATCGGCGGGATCGCCGGCCAGGAGCTCCGCGATCGTCTCATCGCTGAGCTCCCGGGTGAGGCCGTCGGAGCAGACCAGGAAGGTCCGGCCGTCGTTCAGCGGGAGCAGCTCGCTGTCGGTGTCGACGAAGTCCTCGGCGCCCAGCGCGCGGGTGATCACGTTGCGCTCGGGATGCACGGCCGCCTGCTCGGGGGTGATCAGCCCGGCGTCGAGCAGCTCCTGCACGGCCGAGTGGTCGGACGTGAGCTGCCGGAGCTCGCGCTCGTCCCACGCGTAGACCCGCGAGTCGCCGACGTTGACGACCATCCACTCCTCCGCCGCGCGCTCCGGCACCCGGACCCGCACGACACCGGTCAGCGTGGTGCCGGCGACGGCGGCGCCGGTCTCCTCCGCGTCGGACAGCGCGCGCACCGCCGCGTTCGCCTCGTCGATCGCCGTGATGACCTCCTCCGGCGTCGGGGTCGATCCAGCCGGGAGGGTGCGCGCGAGGCTCTCGATCGCCGTCCGGCTCGCGGCGTCGCCGCGCGCGTGACCTCCCATCCCGTCCGCGACCACGAAGACCGGGTCCTGTGCGAGGTAGCTGTCCTCGTTGATCTGCCGGACCGGTCCGGTGTCGCTTCTGGCGCTCACCTCGACGCGGGAAGTCATGTGCGTGGGTCCTCCGGGGGGTTCGCGGCCGGGGCGGCCTCTGCGGTCGTCGTCGCCGGGTCGTCATCCCCGTGGATGGCTTCCTCGACGGTGGTGCCGCTCAGGTGCAGCCTCACCAGACTAGCGACGGTCGCGACCGCCATCGCACCGACGATGACCGCGAGGGACGTCCAGGTACTGACGTCGGGCGCCCATTCGATGTGCTCGCCGCCGTTGATGAACGGCAGCGTGTTCTCGTGCATGGCGTGGAAGACCAGCTTGACGCCGATGAACGCGAGGATGAACGCGATCCCGTACTTGAGGTAGACGAGCTTCTCCAGCAGGTGCCCGAGCAGGAAGTAGAGCTGGCGCAGCCCCATCAGGGCGAAGACGTTCGCGGTGAACACGATGAACGGGCTCTGCGTGATGCCGAAGATCGCCGGGATGGAGTCGAGCGCGAACAGCAGGTCGGTGGTGCCGAGCGCGAGGAAGACGATGATCAGCGGCGTGAACATCCGCTTGCCGTTCACCGTGGTGCGCAGCTTGTTGCCCTCGTACTGGTCGGAGACCTTGAGCCTGCGCCGGGCGAAGCGGATGAGGAGGCCGTCCTTCGTTCCCTCGTCGTCGTGCTTCCCGAACGCCTGGTTGAACGCCGTCCAGAGCAGGAAGGCGCCGAACAGGTAGAAGATCGCGCTGAAGCTCGCGATGAGGCCCGCGCCGAGCAGGATGAACACGCCACGGAAGACCAGCGCCAGGATGATGCCCACCATGAGCACCTCCTGCTGGTACTTCCGGGGCACCGCGAACCTGCCCATGATGATCACGAACACGAACAGGTTGTCGATGCTCAGGCTGTACTCGGTGAGCCAGCCGGCGAGGAACTGACCGGCGTGCTCGGCGTCGCCGATCAGCAGCATGAGCAGCGCGAAGATGAGCGCGAGGCCGACGTAGAAGGCCACCCACAGCGCGGACTCCCGCGGGCTGGGGATGTGCGGCCGCTTGTAGACGATCAGGAGGTCGAAGGCGAGCACGAGCAGCAGGACGACGAAGCTGCCGACCTCGAACCAGAGCGGGAGGGCGAGTTCCACGGGAGGAGACCTTTCGAAGGGCGTACGGGACGGACCCGAAAGTCTCTCCCGCACATCCGTGCCGCTGTGCCCGGGCCCGAGTGGACCGTGATGACGTGCACAGCGCGAGACCGCTCGGCCTCTTCGGGATACTCCCCTTCGCGAGCATCCAGTCTAGCCGGTCGGCGGGCTGATGCCGTGCGCCTATCGCCGCGCCAGCAACCCCGCCTGCCGCTCGTGCACGCCGGCCACCCAGTCGTAGACGGCGTCCGGCCCGAGCCGCGGGTCGTCCGCCGGGTGCTCGCCGGCGCGGAGCGCGCGCAGGTAGGCGCGGTCGAGCTCGATGCGCTCCCGCAGTCCGTCGGCTCCGGTGACCGAGCCGTGGCCGGGGACGACGACCCGGACGCCGCCGGCGATGCTCTCGACGAGCGTCAGTGCCGCGAGGTAGTCCTCGATCGGGTCGTCCGCGCTGTGGTCGAGCAGCGGCACCAGCACGTCCGACAGGAGGTCCCCGGCGACGAGGACGCCGGCCTCCTCGATCAGCAGCGCCGCGTGGCCGGCCGCGTGGGCGCGATGCTCGACCACGCGGACGCGCGGGCCGTCCCACGGAATCCACTCGGCGCCGTCCGGAAGCGCGCTGAGCTCGCCGAACAGGGTGAGCGGAACGCGCTCGGCGATGTCGGCCGGGATCATCGGTGCGACCCGCTCCCGCCACGCCTCGTCGGCGAGGAAGGCCTCGATCGCGGCGGCGGCGCGCGCCGTCGCGAAGCGGAGCGCCGTGCCGAACGCGGGATGCCAGAGCACGTGATCCCAGTGCGGGTGCGTGGCGAAGCCCGCCGCGACGGGCGTCCCGGAGGCGCGAAGCTCGGCCGCGACGCCGCCCAGTTCCGCGTCGAGGATGCCGGGATCGACCAGCAGCGCACCGGCGTCGCCGTCGACCACGACGGTGTTGGTCTGGCAGAACTCGCTCTGGTGGACGCGCACGCCCTCGGCGACCGGACTCAGCATGGTGGCGACGGTAGCAGAGACGACCGCCGACGGGTGCGGAGGTCGGCGGCGCACCCCTCAATCGTGCCGCTGGAGAAGCAGCTCGGCCGCGGCCTGGTCCCACAGGTCGAAGGTGCCGGTCGCGCCGGCGGTTCCGGGCCGTGGGCTCGCGGAGGCGATGAAGCAGTGCTCCGCGCGCGTGACGTATCCGATGACTGCGCCGCCGAGCCTGAGTTCGTCGGTCTCCGCGCGGATCCGGCTCACGTCGAGGACGACGCTCACGATGGTGTCGTCCGCACCGATCATCCGGATCCGATTCGTGTGTGGGACGGTTGTCGGCGTTCGCCCGGATCGGGCCAGCGCGTAGTGGCGGGGACTTCCCGCCTCCGCCTTCAGTGTGGTGTGCATGATTCATCTGCCTGAGACTCGAGGCGTCTCGTCGCGACGGCGATGGTGGGCGCGAATGGAGGACCACATGACGCCGGACGGTCGGCACCGGCGACCAGATGGGAGTGGGAACCATGCGTTTCGTGAACGCACTGCCCAGTTTAAGGTCGCTCCGCCGCGGTTTCAAGCGTCGACAGGTGGTTCTCGCCGTCGATGGCTCAGCCGAGCGCCCAGCGCGGGTCCAGCTGGTGCGCCGCGGCGTCGGGCGTCTCCGCCGCGGGCCGGCTGTGCTGGGCGATGAGAGCGCGCCCCATCGCCTGCGCGCGCCTCGCCGCGGCTCCGTCACCCTCCACCGCGTTGATGATCGCGCCCTTCATCAGGATGTGCCACGAGTAGGCGAACTCCTCGGGCTCGGCCAGGCCCGCCTCCGCCGCCAGCCCCGACACCAGACCGCGGATGTACGTGAGGTGTTCGACGCTCGCGCGCCCCAGCGGGTGGTCCTTGCCCATCTCCAGCAGCACGTTGACGAACATGCACGCCTCGTAGTCGCTGCGGTGGAACCACTCGTCGAACACGTCGAAGATCGCCAGCAGCTGCTCCTCGGGCCGGTCGCTGCGGGCCTGCACGCCGGCGCGGACCAGGCCGATGGTCCAATCGCGCTCGCGCCGCTTCAGGCACGCCTCGGCCAGGGCATCGAGCGACGCGAACTCGCCGTCGAGCTCCTCCGCTGTGACCCCAGATGCCGCCAGCACCTGCTCGCGGGTGACCTCGTGCACGGCGCTGCGGGCGAAGAGCCCGTACGCGGCCGAGACGATGCGCTCCGAGAGGTCGTTCATGGTGAGTCCTTTCCAGGTCGTCGGCGAAGAGGAGGTTTCGAGGTCCGTGACCACGATGGGCGTGGCGTCGGTGATGTGCAGCAGCTCGACCCCACCCGAGTGGGAGAGCACGGTCAGCGGACAGCCCGCGATCGTGACGTTCACGCGCGCGGTCCGGATGAAGATCTCCCCCATCGAGCGCGTCGCCCGAAGCGTGCGCCCGTTGACCACGACCTCGATCGGATAGCTGCGACGGACCGGAGCGACGTCGTCGGGGCTCCGCCCGTCGATCACAGGACTGGACACCGTCATACTCGGACCCCCAGGTCGGTTTCGCACCTTCGTCGCACGCCCTCCGCGAGCGACCGAAATAAAGGGTGAGTTATGCAAACGTTTGACCGAAAGCCGGTTTGCACGGATTTCGCTGCGCATTCACTGTCAGGACCCTGCCGGGATGCTGAAGGAGGCGGGGACGGGGCATGAAAAAGCCCGGACACCAGTGAATGACTGGTATCCGGGCTGTTGGTGACCCCAGCGGGATTTGAACCCGCGTTACCGCCGTGAGAGGGCGACGTCCTAGGCCGCTAGACGATGGGGCCGTCTTGCAACTCATCGATAATGCCACAGAACGGGGCCTTCCTCCAAAACGGGGCCGCCATCCCGGGTGTGTCGCGCGGTCGTCAGACCAGGACGCGGAGCGCGCCGGGGACGACGGTGACCTCCACGGGGAGCGGGCCGATCCGCTCGCCGTCGGCGTAGGCGACCACGCCCTCGGCGTCGATCCGCACCGTGCTCAGGCTGCGGAAGGACACCTCCGGGAGGTCGGTGTGCTCGCCGCGGAACACCTTCGGGAAGAGCCGGAGGAAGCGCGGCCGGGACATCTTCGTCACCACGAACAGGTCGAAGCGGCCGTCGCCGAGGTCGGCGTGCGGGACGATGCGCATGCCGCCGCCGAGGGAGCGGTTGTTCGCGACCGAGACCAGCATCGCCTCGGTGGCGATCCGCTCGCCGTCCGCGACGATGCGGTACGGACGGGAATGCAGGACGGCCAGCTCCCGGAGCAGCGCGAAGACGTAGCGGCTGCGGCCGCGCGGGCGGGTCATCAGGTTGGCGCGCTCGTTCACGGTCGCGTCGAAGCCCGCCGAGAGCACGCAGCCGAACCAGGTGCTGAGCTCACCGTGCTGCTCGCCGTGACGGATCAGCCCGGCGTCGATCGTGCGCGGCGGGCGTCCGAGCGCCTCCAGGAGCTGGTCGGTCGCGGCGTCGGCGTCGTCCGTGGGGATTCCGAGGCCGTCGGCGAGGTCGTTGCCGGTCCCGCTCGGCACGATCCCGAGCGGGACGTCCGTCTGCGCGACGATGTTGATGCCGAGGTTCGCCATGCCGTCTCCCCCGACGACCACGAGCGCCTCGGCGCCGGCCTCGACGGCGCGGATCGTCTCCCTGCGCAGCAGCTCGATGTTGGCCTCGTCCACCGCGATCACCGTGTGGCCGGCGGCGCGCAGCCGCTCGACGACGCGCGGCCCGACGTCACGACGCCGCCCGAAGGACGCCATCGGGTTGACCGCGACGACCACGGTCCGAGGGGAGACAGACATAGACCACGACTATGGCATAGCGGGCGTCCGCGAGCGCGCGACACGACCGGACCTGGCGCGCGCAGCCGGGTGGAGGTTTGATGAACCCATGAGACTGACGAAGTTCGAACACGCCGCCCTGCTCCTGGAGGAGTCCGGGAAGAAGCTCTACATCGACCCGGGCAGCTTCACCTCGCCGCTGACGGACACCGCCAACACCGTGGCCGTCGTCATCACGCACGAGCACGCCGACCACTGGACCCCCGAACAGTTGAAGCGGGTGCTCGAGCTGAGCCCGGAGGCGCCGATCTTCGCCCCGGAGGGCGTGGCCCGGGCGGCCGAGGACTTCGACATCACGGTGGTGCACGCGGGCGACACGGTGGAGGCCGGCCCGTTCACGCTCCGCTTCTTCGGCGGCAGGCACGCGGTCATCCACGAGAGCATCCCGGTGGTCGACAACCTCGGCGTGCTGGTCAACGACGAGCTGTACTACGCCGGCGACTCGTTCGTCATCCCGGACGGCGTCGAGCTCGACGTGCTGGCGGTGCCCGCCGGCGCGCCGTGGATGAAGGTCGCCGAGACGATCGACTACGTGCTCGCGACGAAGCCGAAGCGCAGCTTCCCCACCCACGAGATGGTGCTGTCGCGCGCCGGAAAGGACCTCTCGAACTCCCGCATCGCGTGGGCGACCGAGCAGAACGGCGGCGAGTTCTTCGCCCTGGAGCCGGGCGACACGCTCGACCTGTGAGCGCGGCCTCCGACTCGCGCCCGGCCGTCGTCTGGTTCCGCGACGACCTCCGCGTCGCCGACAACCCGGCGCTCGACGCTGCCGCGCGCACCGGGCGCCCCGTCGTCTGCCTCTTCGTCTGGGACGACCGGTCCCCCGGCCTGCGGCCGCCAGGCGGCGCGGCCCGGTGGTGGCTGCACCACAGCCTGACCTCCCTGGACGCGGGCCTCCGTGAGCGCGGCTCCCGGCTCGTCGTCCTCCGCGGGCCGGCCGAGCCCACGATCGCCGCGCTCCTGAGCGACCTCGACGCCGCCGCCGTCTTCTGGAACCGCCGCTACGGAGGCCCGGAGCGGCGGATCGACACCGCCGTGAAGACCGCCGCGCGGGAGGCCGGGATCGAGGCGGAGAGCTTCGGCGCGAGCCTGCTCTTCGAGCCGTGGACGATCCGCACCGGCTCCGGGTCGCCGTTCTCGGTATTCACCCCGTTCTGGCGCGCGTGTCTGTCCGCCCCGCCGCCGCGCAAGCCGCTTGACGCCCCCGCCCGGCTGACGCACGGCCCGACCGTCGACGGCCTCGCGATCGACGACCTCGGCCTCCTGCCCGCCCACCCGGACTGGGCGTCCGGCCTCCGCGACGCCTGGGAACCGGGCGAGTGGGCAGCCCACTCCGCCCTCGACGCCTTCGCCGCCGGCGCCCTCATCCAGTACCGGGAGGACCGGGACGTGCCGGGCGTCGACGGCACCTCCCGGCTGTCCCCGCGCCTGCGCTGGGGCGAGCTGAGCCCGCACCAGGTCTGGCACACGATCACCGCCGCGCGCGACGCACGCACGAGCGACGCGGCCGCCACCTTCCTCTCCGAGCTCGGCTGGCGCGAGTTCGCCTATCACACGCTCTTCGAGCACCCCGACCTCGCGACCGTCAACATCCATCGCGCGTACGACTCCTTCCCCTGGCCGCGGCTGCACCCGTCCGTGCTGCGCGCCTGGGAACAGGGTCGCACCGGCGTCCCGCTCGTGGACGCGGGGATGCGAGAACTGTGGACAAGCGGATCCATGCACAACCGGGTGCGGATGGTCGTCGCGTCGTTCCTCACCAAGAACCTGCTGATCGACTGGCGGCGCGGCGAGCGGTGGTTCTGGGACACGCTGGTGGACGCCGATCCCGCGAGCAACCCGTTCAACTGGCAGTGGGTCGCCGGCTCCGGGGCGGACGCCGCGCCCTACTTCCGCGTGTTCAACCCCGAGCTGCAGCGGACGAAGTTCGACCGGCACGGCGACTACGTGCGGCGCTGGGTCCCGGAGTGGGGCACGGCCGGGTATCCGGAGCCGGTGGTCGACCTCGCCGAGTCGCGGCGTGCGGCGCTCGCGGCCTATGAGACGGTCAAGAGCGCTCAGCGCGCGTGATCGGCGAGGATCTGGTCCACGTCGATCTGCTGCAGCAGCGCCGGCCAGTCCAGCTGCCGGGCGACGTCGGCCAGCTGCTCGTCGGCCAGCACCTTCCCGCTGCGCTCGACGACGATCCCCGTCGGCAGCTTGCGGTTCAGCTCGGCCAGGATGGCGTCGTCCACCGCCTCGGTGTCGAAGTCGGCGCCGACCTGCGCGTAGTAGTCGGAGGACAGCGTGTAGGAGACGATCCCGGTCTCGATCTGGCTCATGTGGGGCATCGTAGACCGCCGCACACGAGGTCCGTCACCCCCTGCGCCCGGCCGCCCAGGCCGCGATCTCGGAGCGCCGCGACGCGCCGAGCTTGGCGAGGATGTGCTCCACGTGCGTCGAGACGGTCTTCGGTGCGATGTGGAGGGCGGCCGCGATCTCCCGGTTGGTCGCGCCTCCGGCGATCTGCGCGGCGACCTCCTCCTCGCGCGCGCTGAGCGTCGACGGCTCGACGCCCTCGGCCAGCCGGGCGGCCAGCTCGTCGGCCCGGCGCTCCAGGACCGTCCCGCGCGCCCGCGCCCGCGCCTCGGCGACGAGGGCCGCGGCCTCCGCGGGGCTGCGGGTGCGGCGCGCGCACTCGGCGCGGTCCAGGATGGCTTGCGTGCCCTCCCACCAGCGGCCCAGCGCGTCCCACCCGGCGGAGGCCGATTCCAGCAGCTCCCTGGCGTCGGAGGGGCGCCGCTCGCGCAACGCGAGGACTCCTGCGGCGTGCTGGAGCGCGAACTCCGTCCCCGGGATCCGTCGGCGCTCGACCAGGACGCCCACCCGCTCCACCCACGACCGCGCGGCGGCGACGTCACCGGCCGCCAGGTGCGCGCGCACGCCGGTGACCGCGAACGGGAACGCGTAGGCGGAGTCCTCGACGCGGTGCGACTCGGCCGCGCCGCGCTCGCAGTAGCCGACCGCGCCGGCCGGGTCGTCCGCGAGCAGCGCCGTCTCGGCCAGCCCCCACAGCGCGGGAGACAGCCGCTGCAGCTCCTGCATCCGCTCGCCGATCCCCTCCGCCCGGCGCAGCAGCTCCCCGGCGCGGGCGAGGTCGCCGGAGGACAGCGCGCAGTACCCGAGGACGTGCAGGGCGGTCACCTCCGTGGTGATACCGCCCCGGCCGTCCGCGAGGGCGTGGCCGGCGAGCTCGGCCGCGGCGCGGAGGTCGCCGCCGGCCCAGCGGACGTGCGCCAGGTGCGCGGTGAGGTAGTGCGCGTCGTTCCAGCGCTCGATGCGCTCGGCGTAGGCGATCCCGTCGGCCAGCCACTCGGATCCGCGCCCGTACTGCAGCAGCACCGACGCGCTCGATCCGAGCATGCGGTACGCGCGGGCCGCCGCTTCCTCCCTGCCGTGCGCCGCGCCCTGCTCCGCCGCGCCGCGCAGCAGGTCCCAGGCCGGCTCGCCCTCCCCGCGAACACCAGGACGCTGCCGAGGGTGGCGTCGAGGCCGATCCTGTCGCTCTCCGCGGTCAGGAGGGCCCGCGCCTCCAGCGCGACCCTGCGTGCGTCGTCCAGCCGCCGTTCGAGCATGGCGGCCGCAGCCTGCGCGGCGAGGAGTCGGCCGCGCACCTGGACGGCCTCCGCGTCGTCGTCGCCGTCGATCCAGCCGAGCGCGGCGCGGAGGGCGGCCACCCGCGACGGGTAGTCGGCGCCGAGCAGGTGCCGCGCGGCGACGAGCGCCGGCACGACGGCGGCGGCCTCCCGAGCGAGTCCGGCGGCCCGGTACAGCTCGATGGCCCGCGCGAGCTCGGCCTCGGCCTCCCGGTTGGCGTCGACGGCGGCGAGCTCGGCTCCGAGGCGGCGCAGGAGGTCCGCGCGGTCGGGCCCGGCGACCGCGAGCGGCATCGTCCGCTGCGCGCGGCGGTAGAGGTCCGCGGCCTCGCGATGCGCCGACAGCGTGGACGCCCGCTCGGCCGCGCGCCGGGCGAGGGCGTACGCCTCCCGCGCCCGCCCGGCCCGCTCGGCGTGCAGCGAGAGCAGTGCGTCGGACAGGCCGGCTCCGGCGTCGACAACGCGCCCGTGCAGGACGCGGCGGCGCGCGGACGGCACGGCGGAGTACACCGCGTCCCGGATGAGCGCGTGCCGGGAGTCGTACGTGCCGGCCGCCACGCGGACCAGGAGGTGCTGCGCGACGAGGTCGTCGAGGGCCGCCTCCCGCGCGGCGCGATCCCACTCGTCGCCGACGACCACCGCCAGCAGCCGGACGTCGGACTCGCGCCCGATCACCGCGGCCGCCTCCAGCACCGCCGACGACGCCGGGGCGAGCGTGCGCGTGCGGGACAGCACGGCCGCGGCGACCGTCTCCGGGGCGCCGTCGGAGTCCTCGGCGAGCAGCTCCTCCACGTGGAGCGGGATGCCGTCGCTCACCGCGTGCAGCCGTTCGGCCTCCTCGGCCGACGGCTCGGCGCCGCGGATGGCGGCGAGCATGCGCGCGACCCCGTCGCTGCCGAGCCGCGAGGGCCGCACCTCCTCCGCCAGCCGGTGCCCGACCAGGTCGAGCCGCCAGGCGGTCGCCTCGGCAGCGACATCCGGGTCCTCGGTGCGGAAGGTCGCCACCAGGAGGCTCGGCCGCTCGCGCACGGCGACCGCGACCCGGCGGAGGACGTCGAGGGTGAGCTGGTCGGCCCAGTGCACGTCCTCCAGCGCGAGGATCGTCGGCAGCGTGAGCGCCGTGGCGAGGGTGGCGGCCAGCTCGGCGACCAGGAGTCGGCGGCGGGTCGAGCGGGTCGCCGGGTCGGCGCCGTCCGCCGGGTCGCCGCGCAGCACCAGTCCCCTGATCCGCTCGGCGGCCGGGCCGTCCCCGGCCTCCGCGAGCGACGCGGCGACGCCGAGCAGCAGCATCCCCGGGGTCTCGCGGTCGTCCGCGTAGGCGTCGGCGTGGACGCGGCGCACCGCGCTGAGGGCGACGACCTCCTCCATCAGCCGCGACTTGCCGATCCCGGCCTCGCCCGCGATGAGCAGGACGCCTCCGCGGCCGTCCTGCGCCGCGGCCAGACGGCGGCGCGCCAACGCGAGCAGGTCCTCCCTGCCCACGAACACCGGGCACACACGTTCGGCGCCCCGGAACGACGCCGGCGCCGCATCCATGCGCGAAGCATAGCGCCGGGCGAACGCGCGCCGCACCGGGATCGGTCGGATGACCGATGCCACGGCCTCACCCGCGCGAGGAGACTCGGGCCGACGCGGGGACGATCCTCCGCGCACGAGGAGAAGGAGCCGATCATGTCACGATTCATGGACGTCCACGACGGGTTCGTCGGTGTCACCGAGGAGCAGCTCGCCGAGGCCCACGCCGCCGACCTGGCGGTCGAGGGCGAGGAGGGCGTGCACTTCGAGACCGCCTGGCTCGACCCGGAGAGCGGCAAGGTGTTCTGCCTGTCGACCGGGCCGTCGAAGGAGGCGGTGATGCGGGTGCACGAGAAGGCCGGGCACCCGACCGATCAGGTCTACGCCGTCGACATCGTGGTCTGACACGGGCCGGGCGTAGAGTGCGCGGCATGACGGATCGACAGGACGCGCCAGAGCCACCCGAGTCCCGGGAGCACGAGCTCCGCGACAGGGTCTCCGGCCTCGGGGACACGCCGGAGGACGCACTGGAGGAGATCGCGAGCCGCAACGAGTCCCTGGAGGAGCGGCTGCCGGACGAGGATCTGCCCCGCAGCGAGGGGGCACCCGGCCAGGGGTAGGCCGCTGCGGTCGTCCCTCACTGGGGACTGGGGCGACCTCCGGCGCGTCCGTACGCTGGCGGGGATGAACGAGGACGGACGACGCACGACGCGCATGCGCGACCGCGCCGCAGGCGCCGCGGTGATGGAACAGGTGGTGCGCCTGCACACCCAGACACCCCCGCGATCCGCGCTCGCGCGCGCCCTCGGCGCCAGGCCGATCGGCGCGGACACCGCACCGTGGTTCGCCGGCGCGCTCGGCGAGCGCGAGGTGGGCGCCCTGCTCGACCGGCTGCCGGAGGGCTGGAGCGTCTTCCACGCCATCCCGGTCGGCACGCGCCCCGACGCGTCCGGTGCCGTGTCCGACGTCGACCACATCGTGGTCGGGCCGCCCGGCGTGTTCGTCGTCAACACCAAGCACCACCGCGGCCAGCGCGTCTGGGTGGGCGAGCGCGCGGTGCTGGTCGCCGGTCAGAAGCAGCCGTACCCGCGCAACTCCGATCTGGAGGCCTCCCGGGTGCGCGGCGTGCTCGCGCAGGCGGGGATCACGGCGCCCGTGACGGCCGTGGTCGCGCTCGTCGGGACCAAGGAGGTCACGGTGCGGCAGCAGCCGCGCCGGGTCGTGGTGCTGCGCGCCGAGCAGCTCGTCCGGTGGCTGACCCGGCGCCCGGCCGTGCTGGACGCCGCCACGACCGCTGACGTCGCCCGGCTGTTCGACGACCCCGCGACCTGGCGCCCGCTGGACTCGCCCGCCGACACAGTGGAACGCTTCGCGGTCATCGAGCGCGAGGTCAGGACCGCGCAGCTCGTGCGCGCCGGCTGGCTGCTCGCGGTCGCGCTCGGCGCGGTCGCCGTCGCCCTGCCGGTCGTGTCGGTGCTGACCCGCTGATCCGGCACCCGGCCGAGGATCAGACCGGGACGGCAGCCGTCCGCATCGTGAGCGACGCCGCCTCCGCGTCGTAGTCGAGCTCCACGCGGATGTCCGCGACCTCGGCCAGCGAGTGCAGGTGCGTGCCGCCGCACGGGATGACGACCACGCCGTCCGGCAGCTCCGCGCGCCAGCGCCGGCGCTCCCCAGCCCGTCGCCGTCCCGCTCGATCGAGATGGCCACGTCCGCTCCGGCCGTCACCCACCCGGCGAGGCGCGCGTTGGCGGCGTCGGTCACCTCGTCGAGCAGCCCGGGGAGCTCGGCGGCCGCGAAGCCCTTCTTCCGCAGGCTCTTGCCGATGCGGTACTCGTCCACCGACCCGTCCGGGAGGATGCGCGAGGAGGCGATGGCGAGCTGGTCGAACGCCGGCCGGCCACGCCCGTCGAGCGGGACCTCCTTCGTCCAGAGCCCGGAGAGCGCCTCGTCCAGCGCCAGGGACGCCAGGTGGCAGGCCGTGTGGCCGCGCGAGAGGCGGAGGCGCTGCTCCGCGTCGACCGTCACCTCGGCCGGGGCGCCCGGTTCGACGCCCGTCGCGTCCTCCACCAGGTGGCAGACCAGGAACGACCAGCCCTCGGTCCCGGTGCGGACCGGAGCGTCGCCGATGTGCAGCGTCGTCCCGTCGGTCGCGCCGACCACCGCGCCCACGACCGGGACGCTCCTGCCCCCGACGGTCAGCGTGCCGGTGTCGGCCGGCTGGTCCGGCCAGACCGGGTCGACCGGGTGGAACGCCGTGCGATCGAGGATCACCGCGCTGCGGCCATCGGCAAGGGGCTCGACGTGCAGCACGGTTCCGGTGGAGGCGAGGTCGCCGTCGGGGTAGGTGACGACGGTGTCGCCGGCGGGGAGGGTCATCCCCCAGCGTAGGCGCTGGACGGATGACCCTCCCGCGCGCGGCTACTTCGTGAGCGAGTCGACGTACGCGGAGTGCGCGTTCATCCACTTCTCGACGATGCCGTGGTACTGGCTGGAGTCGGCCTTGCCGTTGTACATCGCGTTCTCCAGCGAGTAGAGCATGTCCGACTTCATCCGGAACTTCTTCACCCACGTGGCGATCTGCGGGAACTTCTGCGGGAAGCCCTTACTCGCGATCGAGTGGATGGACTCCGCCGCGCCCAGCGTGTTCTTCGGGTCCTTCAGGTCCTTCAGGTTCCACTGGTCGTACGCCCAGTGCGGGCGCCACAGCGTCACGGCGATGTCGTCGTGCTTCTTCATCGCGCTCGACAGCTCGGCGAGCATCGCGGGCGTGGAGGACGTGACGAAGTTCATCTTCCCCAGTCCGTACTCCGGAATGACCTTCTTCTGGGTCGCCTCCGTAAGCCCGGCGCCCGGCTCGATGCCGACCAGCCGGTTCCCGAAGTCGGAGGAGTGCGCCGCGAGCTGGTCGAGCGAGTCGATCGGGGCGTCCTTGTTGACCGCGATGGTCAGCTTGGCCTCGTCGTTCCAGGCGCCCAGGTCGGTGAGGTGCGCGCCGTAGGTCTTCAGGTACTGCGCGTGCGTGGTCGGCAGCCAGCCGTCGAACGCGACGTCGTAGTCGCCGGTGCTGAGCCCGGCGAACGCCGGCCCCGCGTCGGCGTACTCGAAGTCCACGTGGTAGCCCTCGCGCTCCAGCACGTGCTTCCACAGGTACGACGCTGCCTCGCCCTCCGGCCAGCCGTTGAACACGGCGACCTTCACGTCGCCCTTGTCGCCGCCGGCGGTGGAGGCCGCGGTCACGGCCGTCCCGCCGATCACGACGAGCAGGCCCGCGCCGAGCACCGCGAGCGCGCGCTTCGGCATCCGCAGCTTGGCCTTGCCGACCGCGGCGGTCAGCCGGTCGAGCACGATCGCCAGGATGACGACGGCGATGCCCGCCTCGAAGCCGAGCCCGACATCCACACGGCTGAGCGCCTGGACGATGTCGCGGCCGAGGCCGCCGCCGCCGACCATGCCCGCGATGACGACCATCGAGAGCGACAGCATGATGACCTGGTTCACGCCGGCGAGGATCGACGGCATGGCGAGCGGCAACTGGATCTGGCGCAGGATGCGCCGCGGCGGCGAGCCGAACGCGCGTCCGGCCTCCACCAGCTCGGTGTCGACGCCGCGGATGCCGAGCTCGGTGAGCCGCACGCCGGGCGCCATCGCGAACACGATGGTCGCGACCATGCCGGGCACCACGCCCACCCGGAACAGGATGAGCGCCGGGATCAGGTACACGAACGCGGGCATCGTCTGCATGAAGTCGAGCACCGGCCGGATGATCGCCGACGCGGTCCGGGACCGGGCGGCGAGGATGCCGAGCGGCACGCTCAGCGCGATCGCGATGGCCGAGGAGACCAGCACGAGCGCGAGGGTGTCCATCGCGTTCGGCCACTGGCCGATCCCGGCGATGAGCAGCAGGCCGAGCACGGTGCCCGCGCCGAACACCCAGCCGCGCAGCCAGACCGCGAGGATCGCGACGATGAGGATGACGCCCCAGAACGGCGGCGTCTGCAGCACCCAGTCGACGCCGTCGTACATCCCCGTGAAGACCACTCGGATGACGTCGAACAGTCCGCCGAACGTGCTGGTGACGAAGTCGACGACCGCGGTCGCCCACTCGCCGAGCGGGATCAGGTGTGCGGTGTTCACGCGACCACCTCCGCCTCGTCGGCGACGACCGGGATGGGGTCGCCCCCGGCGGACTCGCGCAGGGCCAGCGTCATCGCGTCGACCGGCACCGTGGCCGGAGGCTCGACCACGACCGGGATCTCGGTGGTGTCGCTCGTGACGTTCCCGAGCGCCGCGAGCAGGGTGACCCGCGGGATGACGCCGAGCAGGCGGCGCTCGTCGTCCACCACGGCGAGCGGGAGGGCGCTGCCGACGGAGGGCTCGACCAGCTCGCTCAGCACCTCGTCGCGGGACACCGTCGCGATGTCCGTGTCGATCGCCTCGGTCAGGTCGGCCTGACCGTCGCGCACCTGACGCATCACGTCGCGGTCGCGCACGGCCCCGAGCAGCCGCCGGCCCTGGCCGACGACGAACGCGGCCGAGGTCTGGAGGTCGCGCATGGTGCGCATCGCCGCGCGCGGTCCGCCCGCGACGGTGACCAGCGCGCGAGCCGGCTCCATGACGCTCGCGGCGGTCAGCACGCGGGCACGGTCGACGTCCTGCACGAAGCTGGCGACGTAGTCGTTCGCCGGGTCGGTGAGGATCTCCTCCGGCGTGCCGGTCTGGACGATCCGCCCGTCCCGCATCACGGCGATCCGGTCGCCGAGGAACATCGCCTCGTTGAGGTCGTGGGTGATGAAGACGATGGTCTTGCCGAGTGAGCTCTGCAGCTCCAGGAGCTGCTCCTGCATCTCGCGCCGGATCAGCGGGTCGAGCGCCGAGAACGCCTCGTCCATCAGCAGGACGTCGGTGTCCGCGGCGAGCGCCCGGCCGAGGCCGACGCGCTGCTGCATCCCGCCGGAGAGCTCGCCGGGGAGCTTGTCGCCCCAGCCGCCGAGCCCGACCAGCTTCAGCACCTCGGCGGCACGCTCGCGGCGCTCGACGGCGGCCATCCCGCGCACCTCCAGGCCGTAGGCGATGTTGTCGAGGACGGTGCGGTGCGGCAGCAGGGCGAAGTGCTGGAACACCATCGAGACGTGCTTCTGGCGGACGGCGCGCAGCTTCGCCCCGGCGAGGCCGGTGATGGTGGTGCCCATGACCTCCACCTCGCCCGCCGTGGGCTCCAGGAGCCCGTTCAGGAGGCGGATCAGGGTGGACTTGCCCGAGCCGGACAGTCCCATCACGACGAAGATCTCGCCGCGCCGGACGGTCAGGCTCGCGTCGATGACCGCGGCCGTCCCGAGCCCGGCGACGTCCTTCCTGCTCGCGCCCTGCCTCAGCCGGCGCACGGTCTCCTGGGGTTTGCGTCCGAAGACTTTGAAGATGTTCCTCGCCTCGACGGCGATCGTGTTGCTCAACGTGTCTCTCCGCGGTGCGCGATTCGCGTCTGGTGGACACGCGCACTCTGGTCGCGCCCGGGCCGACGGCGCGCGGCGACGGCAGCATGACTCGAGCGCGGGCCTTCCGCGCGAATCACCGTCGCTGGCGCGACCATCGGGGTGCGCCCACGCCAGCCGACCGTACGATCCGGGCGGGGCCACCGGTGCGGCCGCACGGCCCTGATCGCGGGCTGGTTCACCTCGCCGGCGCCGGGTAGTCCGACGCACGAAGCTCCTCGACGCTATCAGGGCCCTCGCAGCGACCGCGAATCGAGAGCGGGTGAAACCGCGCGTGGCGACCCGCTGGGACCTACCGCGGAGGGCTCGATTCCGGCAGAGTGTGCGCATGGCGAACTCCACAGGCGATCACCCCTGGCAGCGCGTCCCGATCGAGCCGCAGAGCGTCGACGCGCCGCTCTCGCGCGCAGCGGTCTTCCTCGTGGTGACGGTCGCGGACTCCCCCGACTCGGTGGCGATCGCGCGGGACGTGGTGGCGAACATCTCCGACATCGTCAAGACCGTGGGCTTCCGCGACCTGAACGCGCACCTGTCGTGCAACATCGGCGTCGGCGCGGAGTTCTGGAGCAGGCTGACAGACGCCGCTCCGCCGAAGGAGCTGCACCCGTTCGCGGAGATCCGCGGCGCGGTCCACACGGCGGTGTCCACCCCCGGTGACCTGCTGTTCCACATCCGGGCCGAGCGCGGCGACTTCTGCTTCGAGTTCGAGCGGCAGCTCCTGGACGCCCTCGGCGACGCGGTGACGGTCGTGGACGAAGTCGTCGGGTTCCGCTACTTCGACGCGCGGGACCTCCTCGGCTTCGTCGACGGCACGGCCAACCCCACCGGCGGCGACATGGCGGCCGCCGCGATCGTCGGCGACGAGGACCCGGCGTACGCGGGCGGCAGCTACGTGGTGGTGCAGAAGTACCTGCACGACCTCACCTCCTGGAACCGGCTGCCCGTGCCCTCGCAGGAGGACGTCATCGGCCGGACGAAGGTGGAGAACATCGAGCTGCCGGACGTCGAGCACGGCCAGAAGGCGCACAAGACGCTCAACACGATCACCGACGAGGACGGCGTCGAGCACGACATCCTCCGCGACAACATGCCGTTCGGCAGGCCCGGCCACGGCGAGTTCGGCACCTACTTCATCGGCTACTCGCGCGAGCTGTGGGTGATCGAGCGGATGCTGGAGCGGATGTTCATCGGCGACCCTCCCGGCAGCCACGACCGCATTCTGGACTTCTCGACGGCGACGACGGGGACGACGTTCTTCGTGCCCACCCGGGGTTTCCTGGAGGGGCTCGGCGACTGACGGCGCGCGGGTGACGGCGCGGGTGCGTGCGCGCGCTGCCGGCCCTGTGACGCCGCATGACGCGCGACCGCGCAACAGGTCGTCATCTTCCTGGCGACCGAAGGCGGCGGCAGGGTACAAAAAGGCCATCATGTCGCGCATCTTCACGAGCAAGTTCAACCCGGGCCGCGCCCGCTGGGAGCTGGTGGTCAGCCCGCGCGGCGACGTCTACGCGTTCCCGCTGACGCTCCCGATCGCGCAGCGTCAGGCGCTCGGCGGCCACAAGCGCTACCTGGTCGGCAAGGTCGCGAAGCGGCAGGAGACCTGGACCGCCGCAGGGCCGTCCGGGCTCATCTACGGCACGACGTTCCCGACGCTGCCCTCCGCCCTGGAGGCCATCGCCGACGAGGTCGACCTCGCGCCGGTGCCCTGACCCTTCCACCCTCCGGTCGAGGGGCACGTCGTTGTCACTTCTGGGCGCCAAAAGTGACAATGACGTGCCCCTCGGCGGGGAAAGGTCGGCGGGTCAGGCGGACTTGAGGAGGGCGTCCTCCAGGGCGACCCACGGGAGCATCGCGCACTTGACGCGGGTGACGTAGCGGGAGACCCCGGCCAGCGCGACGGCGTCGCCCAGCAGCTCCTCGTCGCCCTCCAGGGCGCCCTTCGACTGCATCAGCTCCCGGAACGCCGCGATCGACGCCGTCAGCTCCGCCCGCTCCGTGTCGTGCACCAGGTCGCTGAGCAGCGAGGCCGACGCGGTCGAGATCGAGCAGCCGTGGCCCTCCCAGCTGATCGCGTGGATGCGGCCGTCCGCGTCGGGATGCACGCCCACCGTGACCTCGTCGCCGCAGGTCGGGTTGTACTGGTGCGAGCTGGCCGCGGCGCCCTCCCGGAGGCCGTAGCCGTGCTTCTCGCGCGCGTGGTCGAGGATGACCTGCTGGTACAGGCTCTGCAGGTCGCTCATCGGTCGATCACCCCGAAGAAGTCGCGCGCGTCCGCGACGGCCGCTACGGCCGCGTCCACCTCGTCCGCCGTGTTGTAGAGGTACGCGCTGATCCGGGTGGAGGCGGTGACGCCGAACCGTCGGTGCACCGGCTGCGCGCAGTGGTGGCCCACCCGCACCGCGATGCCGCGGTCGTCCAGGAACTGGCCGACGTCGTGCGCGTGGATGCCGTCCACGACGAAGCTGGCGAGGCCCACCCGCTCGACGTCGGGGCCCGGACCGAGCACCCGCACGCCGGGGATGGCCGCGAGCCCGGCGAGCATCCGCGCGCCCAGCTCAGCCTCGTGCGCCTCGATCGCCGGCATCCCGACCGCGTCGAGGTAGTCGACGGCGGCGGCCAGCGCGACCGCCTGCGACACCCGCTGCGTGCCGGCCTCGAAGCGCTGCGGCGCCGGAAGGTACTCGGCGTGGTCGAGCGTCACGGTGGTGATCATGGAGCCGCCCGTGAGGAACGGCGGCAGCGCGTCGAGCAGCTCGGTGCGGCCGTAGAGGCCGCCGACGCCGGTCGGTCCGAGCATCTTGTGACCCGAGAACACGGCGAAGTCGACGTCGAGCGCCGGGAAGTCGACGGCGAGGTGCGGGACGGACTGGCAGGCGTCGAGCACGGCGAGCGCACCCTGGGCGTGCGCCAGCGCCACCAGCTCGGCGACCGGGTTGATCGCGCCGAGCACGTTGGACACGTGGGTGAAGGCGACGACCTTGGTGCGCGGTCCGATCAGCTCAGCCGCCTGGTCGAGCCGGAGCAGCCCGTCGTCGGTCAGCCCGATCACGCGGAGCGTCGCGCCGGTGCGCGCGGCCAGCTCCTGCCACGGGATGAGGTTGGCGTGGTGCTCGGCCTCCGTGACGACCAGCTCGTCGCCCGGGCCGACCTTGAACCGCTCGGCCGCCGCGCCGCCGCGGCCGGCGGACGCGTTCGACATCCCGTAGGCGAGGAGGTTGAGTCCCTCGGTGGCGTTGGAGGTCCAGACCAGCTGTTCGGGGCGGGCGCCGACGAAGCGCGCCACGCGGGCGCGGGCGTCCTCGAACAGCTCGGTGGCCTCCCCGGCGACGGTGTGGGCGCCGCGGTGCACGGCGGACGTGAACCGCTCGGCGAAGTCGCGTTCGGCGTCCAGCACCTGCCGGGGCTTCTGCGAGGTGGCGCCGGAGTCGAGGTAGACGAAGGGGTGCCCGTTCACCTCGCGGGAGAGGATCGGGAAGTCCGAGCGGAGCCGGACGGTGTCGAGGGTGTCGGTGCGCATACTGTGCTCAACGCTACCGGGGTTCGCTGCAATCCCGCCGTGCGTGACGACCTCGGCTGCCGCGGTCCGCCGCCGGTAGGCTCGAGGCATGGTCGAACGGACGAACGGGTCCCCGTGGTTCTTCATCGGCGGTGTCCTGCTCGTCGTGGTGGGGCTCGGCGTTCCGCTCCTGGTCGACGCGGCGACGTGCGACGTGCAGTGGCTCGTCCGCGGCGCCGGGGTGCTGGTCGCGATCGGGGGCGGGGTGCTGATCGGGTTCGGGCTGCGGAGGCGCCGGGGGCGCTGACGGCAGGTCCCGGATTCGCCTCCCGCTCAGTCGGCCGCCGCGCGCGCCAGGTCGCGCAGCTCGACCAGCCGCCCTGCCGCGCCGCCGTGCCCGCCGCGGATCGCGATGTGCTGCCGCGCCGGCGGCGTGAACGCGGCGTCGAGCGCGTACGTCACCATGAGCAGGTAGAACCGCAGCAGCCGTGAGGCGTCCGCCCGCAGCCGCTCCTGCTCCGGCTCGCACGTCATCCCGTCGAGCCAGCGCGAGAGCTGGGTGAACGCGATCCGGAGCCGCAGGCCCTGACGTGCGTCCGCGGCGCCGAGCCGGCGGTCGGCCGGCCGCACCCCGACCGGGTGGCCCGGCTCTCCCGCGACGGCGCACCGCTCCAAAAGGCTCTCGGCCGCGGAGAGGTGCGAGACCGCCTCCTCCAGCACGGCGAGCAGGGTCAGCGCGCTCAGGCCGTCCTCGGCGAGCGCGACGGAGTCGGCGCTGCGCGTCCTGGCGAACCACCCCATGGGGCGCCTCCCTCCTGCCGGCCTCCTGCTGGAGTGGGACCGATTGTACGCTCGCCTACCCCCGATGGCCGGGCGGATCAAGGTCCTTCCCCGAGGGCCGGAACGGGGCTAGCGTCCGCCGAGGCAGTTCTGACGACGCGCCCGTCGCACCGGCGGGTGAAAGTGGAGGAGGCAGCGAGATGACGGACCGTAGACCCCCAGCGGACGAACCGACGGAGACCCGCGCGTACGAGCCGGGGACCCGGGCGTACAACGCGGCCCCCGCGGACGCGACGGCGTCCGGCGCAGGCGCGCACCGGGCTGCGGGTGAGCCGGTGGGCGACGGCATCGACGACCCGGCCCCCACGAGACGCGTGGACGACCGCTCCCTCGACGAGCAGCCGGTGGACGAGTACCCGCGCGCCGCCCGCTACCCGAGCGACACCCAGGAGGAGACGGACGAGGCCCTTCGGGTCGACGGCAACCGCACCCTCCGCGAGAACGTGGTCGCCCGTGAGCGCAGCGAGTTCGGCGGGATGAAGTTCGGCGCGGCCTTCTTCGGCTGGCTCACCGCGACCGGCATGGCGGTCATCCTGACCGCGCTGGTCGCCGCGGCGGGCGCGGCCGTCGGGTTCGGCGCGTCCGGCGGCAGCGGGAACGCCGCCGCGAACGAGGCCAACAAGAACGCCGCGACGATCGGCGTCGTCGGCGCGATCGCGCTCGTCGTGATCGCGTTCGTCGCCTATTACTGCGGCGGCTACGTCGCCGGCCGGATGGCGCGCTTCGACGGCGCCCGCCAGGGCCTCGCGGTGTGGATCTGGGCGATCATCATCGCGGTGGTCGTCGCCATCCTCACCCTCATCCTCGGCGCCCAGTACAACATCCTCGGCAACATCAACGGCTTCCCCCGCATCCCGCTGGACGAGGGCACCGTCACGGCGACCGGCATCATCACCGCGGTGGCCGTGGCGATCGTCAGCCTCGCGGGCGCCGTGCTCGGCGGCGTGGCGGGCATGCGCTTCCACCGCCGGGTTGACCGCGTCGGCCTGGGGAGCTGACCGCCCGGGTCGACGTTCGGGTCTCGAACAGAGTGGTGCGGCCGGTCTCATCCCGTCCTGTGGATGAGACCGGCCGCACCGTCACCCGCATCATGGAGTGACCATCGGTCCGCGGAACCCCCGTACCGCTGGGCCGGTCGAACGATTCTCCTCGCTCGGGGTTACGAGCAAGTGAACCGCTGGCTGTGACTACCCCCAGAACGGGTGCTTCAGGCTGAGGATCCTCCGATGCGGGTCCGCCGGGCGATAGTGTCGGTGCACCCTGAACGAGGAGCCCGATGAGCCAGTTGCCGCCGCCCGGCTGGTACCCCGACGCCGACACCCGGTTCCAGCGCTGGTGGGACGGCCTCCGCTGGACGGACGCGGTCCGCCCGCTGACCCCCTCCGCGCCGGTCGCCGGCCCTCCCCCGACCAACGGCTTCGCCACCGCGTCCCTCGTCGCGGGCGTGGTCGCCGTCGCGGTCGCCGTGCTGGCGCTGGGCCTCGGCGGCGGCATCGACCCGCTCCTCGCCCTGCTGATCCTGGTCGGCGTGGGGCTGTCCGTCGGCTTCGGTATCCCGGCGCTGATCCGCGCGGGACGTCTGGCGCCGCACGTCGGTCGGGCACGCGCGATCTGGGGGATCTGCCTGGGCGGCGGAGCGCTGCTGGGATGCGTGCTCGCGGTGCTGCTGGTGTTCGGCGCCATGCCGGTGAACGGCGGGACCGACGCGGACACGGCGGCGACTGCCGCGACGGCGTGAGCCGCCGACGGAACTCGATGTGGAGGAAGAGATGACCGACAACCCTGAGAACCCTGCGCCGGTGGAGCCGGAGGCGACGTTCGCTCCGGTGACTCCCGGCGCGACAGTCGCGCCCATCGCGCCCGGGTGGGCGAACGCGCAGACGCCGGCCGATGCCTGGCCGGCGCAGCCGCCCGCGCCGGCGCCCGCCGCTCCGAAGTCGCCGAGACTGGGCCGGGTCGCGATGATCATGGCCATCTGCGTGATCAGCGTGTCCGTGCTGGCCTCCGTGCTGCAGGGCCTGTTCGCCACGACGCTCCGCACCTACAACACGGGTTCGAGCGCCGGCTTCAACCTCCACCCGGACCAGGGCTGGTTCGGCATCCAGATGCTCCTCGGCTCGGTGTTCGGCATCTGGGCCCTGACCCAGGGCATCGTGGCGGTCGCCCAGGACCGCGGCCGCCGCGACGGCGTCGTCGCGATCGTCCTCGCGGGCGCCGCGCCGATCGTCAGTGTGATCGTGTGGGCGGCGCTGGGGTTCGCGTTCGGGCATCACGTTCAGGGGTGAGGAGGAGGCGGCGTGGAAGCCATCCGCCTCACGGCAGCACGGCCGTGACCACACCTTTGACGCTCAGCTGCAGCTGCGCGCTCCACTGACCGCAGTGGTCCCGTGTCAACGGCGTCGTCGCCTGAATCGTGTTGACGACGGTGGAGCCACCGCGGATCCCCTGAACGGTGAACGCGAGGGTGCGGCTGTCGTTCAGCGGCGTGCGGAAGCTCGGCTCGATGACCACGACCTGATCGTCACCGGTGGAGCACGTGTCATCGAGGCAGACCCGCACCCGGGTGTCCGGGTGGGCCGAGGTCCAGTCGGCCACGAAGACGGAGATCCGGGGCGGTGTTACCTCCGCGGCGCAGTCGCCACGCGTCGGAGTGCAGCCGCTCAGAGCGAGACTGAACAGCGCCGCGGCCGCCACTGCCGCGCGTGACTTCCCCGTCGTCCGTACACGCGGCGATCGTATCGCTACAGGTGCTGCAGGTCAGCGATTCGCGGCTCGCCTCACCAGAGGATCATCGCTTTCCACATCACTCGGGACGCTCTTCGGGATGGGAAACCGCCCGGACCAGTCCCAGTTCTTCGTGTTCACGCCGGGGTACCACTGCACGGGGTTGTCCGACTGGACCCGCGGGATCGCCGGTGCGTCGAAGCGTCCGGCGGGCGGGATGTACGGGACGCGACTGCGTGCCTTGATGGCGGCGAGCCCCGAAGCGATTCCGCCGGCGAGCGCGGCGAAGCCGATCAGGAGCAACCACGACCGGCCGAAATCGCCGGCTACCATCCCCACGATGGTGGCGGGGATGGTGAGGTACGCGACGACCAGAGCAGCTGCCACTCCGATCAGTCGGAGCGTCTGGGCCGTGTGCCGTGTCATCCTCGCCTCCCCTGCTGCGGGTGAGCACCATGATAGGTCGGGTAGTCAGAACCGTCTATGCCCCGCAGGTGCAGCCGGTGAAGTCGGCGGGGCAACGAAAAAAGGCCCGGAATTCCGGGCCTTTCTCACATCATCGTCTTGCTGGGGTACCTGGACTCGAACCAAGAACAACTGAACCAGAATCAGCCGTGTTGCCAATTACACCATACCCCAAGGGCTTCGGACCGCGGTCCGGGCACGAGATACAACAATAGCCTATGCTTCGCCGCTTCCACAAAACGCGGGCGGGCCGGGCGAGCCGTCGCCCGGCGCCTCACGTTCACGCCGCGACGGCGGCCGTCTCCTCCTCCTCCGCGGTCGCCGCGATGGTGTCGTCGGCGGCCCGGCGACGGCGCACCGTGAGCAGGTGACTGACGCCGATCAGCGCCAGTCCCGCGGTCGCCCACAGCGCCAGGCGCAGGCCGTCGAAGCCGAACTGCTGGCCCGGGAAATACGTCAGCGCCCTCGCGGAGTCCAGCCAGGCGGCGCCCGTCCAGAACGTGCTGAGGCCCGCGAAGAACGGCGGCTGCATGTTCTGCGGGAAGATGCCGCCGGAGGTCGTCACATTCAGCATGACGAACAGCAGGGTGAGGACCGGGGTGGTCCAGCGGCCGAGCATGGGGTGAAGGCCGACGCCGATCGTGATGATTCCGAAGGTGTAGAGGGCGCCGAGGAGGCCGATGCTCCACTCGTTGCCGGCGAGCACGTGGAAGAGCGGGCCGGCGACCACGGTGGTGATCGCGGAGACCACGACAGCGGTCGCAGCGGACACGGCGATGCGCCAGCCGATGCCGAGGCGGCCGGCGACCGCGGAGATGGCGATCGCGCTGGAGTAGCCGCCGACGCTCATCGCCACCATCATGAAGAACAGCCCCTGGCCGGTCATGTCGTCCGCCGGCACCGGGCGCACGTCGTCGATGGTGACCGGCAGGTGCTGCTGGTAGGCGATCGGGAGCAGCAGCTCCTCGGCGGCGGAGGCCTCCGCCGGTGACGCCGCGGTGGACACGATGATGGTCGCGTGCGTCGCGTCGGTCGCATACGCCGCGGAGAGCGTCCCGTCGGCGACGTCCGCCCTCCCCTTCGCGGCCGTCGTGACCGTGCGCACGTCGAGCGCGTCGGGGGCCTTGTCGTTGAGGGTCTGCGCGAACACGTCGGCCGCGGGGCCCTGGCCGACGATCCCGACGCGGATGTTGTCCGGCTGGGCCGCGTGGAAGGCGCCGAGGTAGGCCAGCGCCATCCCGGCCGCGAGGAACAGCGGGATGACGATGTGGGACCCGAGGGCCTTCCAGAAGGCGGCGGGCGGCCAGAAGCGGGGCGGCCGGGCGACGGCGGGGACGGGGGTGATGCGGTGCGCGGACATGCGGCGGGGATCCTCTCCGGATTGAGTTGCAGAGAGCAACGTACGATATTCGGTTGCGTTGTGCAACTTAAATCCGGGTAGGGTGAAGACATGACGCCCTCGACAGCGCCTGACCGCCGCGACAGCAGCCGCGACATCGGCGGCCGCGACCCCATCACGCGCGTCCAGCGCGAGCTCCTCACCCTCGGTCGGCGCGGGACAGCGCGCGTGCGGCGGGAGGACGAGGCGCTGTCGGTGGTGGACCGCTCGCTCCTCACCTACATCCAGGAGAACCCCGGCTGCCGGGCGATCGACATCGCGACGCACTTCCAGCTCAACCGGTCCACGGTGTCGCGCCAGCTCGCCGCCCTGCTGGACCACGGCTACGTCGCGTCCGACGAGGAGACGGCGCGACGATCGCGCGGCATCGCCCTCCGGCTCACGCCCGCGGGGAGCGCCGCCTTCGACCGGTCCACCCGCACCGTGCTGGACTCGGTCGCGCGGCGGCTGGCCAGCTGGTCGGAGGACGACCTGGAGGCCTTCGCGCGCATGCTCGAGCGCTACAACGCGGAACCCGACGAGTAGCGCGCCGCAACACGCCATCGAGGGGCACGTAGACGCCCCTAAGACCGCGTTTGAGGGGCGTTTACGTGCCCCTCGGATGCCGGCTAGAGGACCGCGCGTTCGTCGACCGCGATGCCGATGAGGTCGCGGTTGACCGCGGCGGCGACGACGGCACCGGACCCGGCGGCCACGATGAGCTGCTGGGGCCCGGGCGCGGTGGTCTCCCCCGCCGCGTACACGCCGGGCAGCGACGTGCGGCCGTGCGCGTCCGTCACCAGGTAGCCGTCGGTGTCCCGGTCAAGGTCGAGCGCGTCGGCGAACGACAGGGCGGGAGTCCACACCGGCCGCACGAACCCGCCCGCCCGCGGCACCACGGTCCCGTCCGCGAGCCGCACGCCGGTCATGGCGCCCTTCTCCCCCACGACGTCCTCGATCGGTCGGCGCTCGACGCCGACGCCGAGCCGCGCGAGGGCGCGCTCCTCGTCGTCGCCGATCGCCGCGACGCCGTTGGTGAAGACGATCAGGTCGTCCGTCCACTGCGTGAGCAGCAGCGCGCGCTCGGCCAGGTCGGCCGTCTCGCCGATCAGCGCCAGCGGCTCTCCGGCCTTCTCGAAGCCGTCGCACTCCAGGCAGCTGTGGAGCTGCGTGCCGTAGAAGGCGCGGAGGCTCGGGAGGTCGGGCATCGTCTCGGCCACGCCGGTCGCGATGACGACGGTCGCCGCCACGGCGTCCACATCCGCGCCGCCGCGCACGCCCGTGCCGCGCACGCGGAAGCCGTCCGCGTCCACGGTCACGGAGTCCACCTGGGCGAACACCACGTCGGCGTCGTCGTAGCCGGAGACCTCCTCGCGGCCGAGCCGGCGCAGCTCGGCGGGCGGCACGCCGTCGCGGCTGAGGAAGCCGTGCGCCTGCAGCGTCGCCGCGTGGCGCGGCCGGTTGCCGTCCACGACGAGCACCCGTCGCCGTGCACGCGCCAGGTTGAGCGCGGCGCTGAGGCCGGCCGGGCCGCCCCCGACGACGATGACTTCGACGCTCGCCCCCACGGTCCCGCCTAGCCCAGGCTCGCCGACAGCGCGTCCAGCCGGGCGAGCGACTCGGCCTTGCCGAGGATCTCCATCGACTCGAACAGCGGAGGCGACACCCGGCGACCGGAGACGGCGACCCGCAGCGGCCCGAAGGCCACGCGCGGCTTGAGCCCGAGGGACTCCACCAGCGCGTCGCGCAGGGCGGCCTCGATCGCGTCGTGCGTCCACTCCGCCTCCGGCACGACCTCCAGAGCGCCGAGGGACGCGGCCAGCACCTCGCCGGCGTTGTCGGGCAGCGACGCGCGGGCGTCGGCCTCGACGGTCAGCGACGCGGCGTCCGTGAACAGGAAACCCAGCATCCCTGGCGTCTCGCCGAGGAGCTGCACGCGCTCCTGCACGAGCGGGGCGGCCTCGGCCAGCACCGCGCGCTGGGCGTCCGTCAGCGGCTCGCTGAGCACGCCGGCGGCGACCAGGTACGGGATGGTCCGCTCGGCGAAGTCGCCGACCTCCAGCAGCCGGATGTGGTCGCCGTTGATCGACTCGGCCTTCTTCTGATCGAAGCGGGCCGGGTTCGGGTTCACGTCGGCGACGTCGAACGCGGCGACCAGCTCGTCGATGGAGAACACGTCGCGGTCGTGGGTCAGCGACCAGCCGAGGAGCGCCAGGTAGTTGACCAGGCCCTCCGGGATGAAGCCGCGGTCGCGGTGGTGGAACAGGTTCGACTCCGGGTCGCGCTTGGAGAGCTTCTTGTTGCCCTCTCCCATCACGTACGGCAGGTGGCCGAACCGCGGGACGAACGTGGTCACCCCGGCGTCGATGAGCGCATGATAGAGCGCGATCTGGCGCGGGGTGGAGGACAGCAGGTCCTCGCCGCGCAGCACGTGCGTCACGCCCATCAGCGCGTCGTCGACCGGGTTCACGAAGGTGTAGAGCGGGTGGCCGTTCGGTCGCACGACGACGAAGTCGCTGAACGAGCCGGCCGGGAAGGTGATCTCGCCGCGCACCAGGTCGTCGAAGCTGAGGTCGTCGTCCGGCACGCGCAGGCGCAGCGCGGGCTCGCGGCCCTCCGCACGGTAGGCGGCCTTCTGGTCGTCGGTGAGGTCGCGCTCGAAGTTGTCGTAGCCGAGCTTGGGGTCGCGGCCGAGCGAGACGTTGCGCGCCTCGATCTCCTCGCCGGTGGCGAAGCTCTCGTAGATGTGGCCGGAGGCCTTCAGCCGCTCGATGAGGTCGCGGTAGATGTCGTACCGCTGCGACTGCCGGTACGGCTCGTTCGGGCCGCCGACGTCGATCCCCTCGTCCCAGTCGAGGCGCAGCCAGCGCAGCGCGTCGATGATCATCGCGTACGACTCCTCGCTGTCGCGCGCGGCGTCGGTGTCCTCGATGCGGAAGATCAGCTTGCCGCCGGTGTGCCGGGCGTACGCCCAGTTGAACAGGGCGGTGCGGATCAGGCCGACGTGCGGGGTGCCGGTGGGCGACGGGCAGAACCGGACGCGGACGTCCGCTCCGGTCGCGGTGGTGAAGGGGTGCGGATCGTTGTCAGACATCGCTTGAAATCCTACTTGGGAGTGCGCACCGGATTCACCAGCGAGCCGACGCCTTCGACCTCCACCTCGACGGTGTCGCCCGCGACGATCGGCCCGACGCCGGCCGGCGTCCCGGTGAGGATGACGTCGCCCGGCAGCAGGGTGAAGACGCTGGACGCGTAGGCGACGATCGACGGGATGTCGTGCACCATCTCCGAGATGCGCGCCTCCTGCTTGAGCTCGCCGTTGACCCGCGTGCGCAGGAACGCCTCCGGGTTCAGCTCGGTCTCGATCACCGGCCCGAGCGGGCAGAAGGTGTCGAAGCCCTTCGCGCGCGTCCACTGGCCGTCGGCCTTCTGGAGGTCGCGTGCGGTGACGTCGTTCGCGACGGTGTAGCCGAAGATGTGCTCGGCGGCCTTCTCCACCGGCACGTGCCGGGCGATCTTGCCGATCACGACGGCCAGCTCGCCCTCGTACTCGACCTGCTGCGACTGCGGCGGCAGCAGGATGGCGTCGCCGAGGCCGATCACGGCGGTGTTGGGCTTCAGGAAGAGCAGCGGCTCGCCCGGCGCCTCCCCGCCCATCTCGGCGGCGTGCTCGCGGTAGTTCTTGCCGACCGCGACGACCTTCGAGCGCGGGATGACGGGCGCAAGCAGTGACCCGACCTGGCCGAGCGGCACGCGCTCCCCCGTCGTGTCGAAGCCGGAGAACATCGGGTCGCCGGCGAGCACGACCAGGGCGTCGTCGTCGACGATGCCGTAGTCGATGACCGGGGACTGCTCGTTGGGACGCGTGTGGCTGAACCGTGCGATCTTCACGCGTTCGAGCCTAGCGCCGCGACGATGCGGGCGATGGCCGGGGTGGGGATGTCGTGCCGCGCTCCCACGCGAAGCAGGGCGCCGCCGATCGCGTCCAGCTCGTTCGGGTGGCCGTCGGCGAGGTCCTCCTGCAGCGAGGTGCGCATCCCGCCCGGCACGCTGTGCAGCACACGGACGAGGTCGAGCGCCGAGGTCGGCACGCCCTCCGCGGTCGAGCACGCGACGATCTCGGAGACCACCGCCTCGGTCAGCTCCGGGTCCTCGCTGAGCGCGGGACCGGCCGACTGCCGCCAGTAGGAGGTCAGCAGCGCCAGAGCCGACAGCAGCCGGAACTTCGCCCACAGCACCTCGGCCTCCGTGCCGCCGACCTTCACCCGCGGGCCGGCCTCCGCCAGCGCGCGGATGGACGCGAAGCCGCCCGCGGCCTCCGGCGCCTCGATGTTCACGAACGGGCTGCGGTGGTCGATCACCGTCGTGGAGGCGCGCAGGGCGGACACCGCGACGGACGCGCCGGCGACCGGGACGCCGGGCAGCGCCTCCCGCAGCGGCCCCATGTGCTCGACGCCGTTGAGGAACGACACCACCTCGCTCGGCCGCGCCGCCGCGATGCCCGGGAGGACGTCCTCCAGACCGTACGCCTTGGTCGCCACGATGACGCTCGCGCCTTCCGGCACCTCGGTGGCGGCGGACACGCGCTCGACGCCGTCGCCGAAGGTGGCGCTGCGCACCTCGATGCCGTCGGCGCGGATGGCGTCGACGGTCGCCGGGCGGCCCACCGCGACGACATCGTGACCGGCGCGGGACAGCAGCCAGGCGAACAGGCCGCCGACCGCTCCGGGGCCGACGACGGCGAAGACGGGTTCGGAGGTGCTCATGGCTCGATCGTAGCGAGCGACCAGCCCGCGGACAGCCCCGGGGCGCCCTACGGCTGCCGGAGCGCCTCCCCCGGGAGGGCCCCGTAGACGGTCCGGTACCGGGCGGCGAAGCGGCCGAGGTTGGAGAACCCCCAGCGCGACGCGATCGCGGCGACCGTCGTGGCCTCCGGGCTGGAACGCTGCAGCTCCCGGTGCGCGTTCTCCAGGCGCACCCGGGCGAGGTACGCGAGGGTGCTCGACCCGGAGTGCTCCCGGAAACCGCGCTGCAGGGTGCGGGCACTGGCGCCGACGGCCGCGGCCACGTCGGAGACGGTGATGGGCATTCCGGCGTTCTCGTCGATGAAGTCCATCGCCCGCCGGATCACGGCGGGCACCACCGGGGCCGAGTCGCGTTCGAGCGCCTCCCGGAAGCGGTGCTCGGTCGCCAGGAGCAGGCCGGTCATGAGGAGGCCGGCGACGTGCGCCGAGAGCAGCGGATTGCCGGCCAGCCCGTCCGGACCGCCGGCCGAGCCGTAGAGGACCCGCACCAGCTGCCACCATTCGGCGGCCCGGCCCGTCCTGAGGTCCAGCAGCGGGGAGAAGTCGATCGGGCCGGTCACCTCGGCGTTGATGATCCGCCCGAGCTCCCGCTCCAGGGTCCGCCGGTCGATGCGGACCATCGTCAGCCGGTCGTCCGGTTGCTCGAATCCGGAGATGGCCGACTCGAGGTTGGGGCCGGCGACGGCGGCGAACTCGGGGGTCGCGGTGATCTCGCGCCGGCCGGTCCGCAGGCTCAGGAGGCCGGTGCTCGGGGCGCTGATCCCGTATGCGTCGCTGTGCGAGCGCATCTCGACGTCGACGCGGCCGCCGTACGACATCCGCGCCAGGCGGACGCTGCCGAGCTGGAAGCCGGAGACCTCCCAGGCGAACGGGGCGCCGGCGCGGACCGGCGTCACCCGGTGCTCGTACGACAGGAGCCGGGAGGCGAGCTCGACTGCTTCGTCGACATCGGCCGAGCGGAAGGTCTGAAAGCCCGACGCGTTCATCTGCCCTCCCTCGCCCTCGGCTCGATCGTAGCCAGCGATCAGAGCGAGGACAGCCCCCAGGGCGCGCCGTCGAGCGCGAGCAGCGCGTCGGCGGTAGCGGCGATCGCCGGGACCGCGTCGGAGCCGGTCGCGGCGACCAGGTTGATGGTGCGGTGGTCGCGGTTCGCGGTCGGCCGCAGCACGACGCCCTCCACCGCTCCGGCCGAGCCGACCGCGAGCGCGGGCAGCAGCGCGACGCCGACGCCTTCGGCGACCATCCGCAGGACGGCGATGAAGTTGTCGGTCTCGTAGGCGATCCGCGGCGCGTACCCGCAGGCGTCGGTCAGCTCGAGCAGGTGGCCGCGGCAGCGCGGGCAGCCGCCGATCCAGGAGGCGGAGGCCAGCTCGGCGAGGTCGACGCTCCTGCCGGCCGCGAGGGGATGGTCGGAGCGGAGGGCCACGAGCATCTCGTCCTTCCAGAGCGGCACGACCGCGAGGCCGCGTGCGCTCTCGCGGTGCGGGTCGACCCGGTCGCCCGGGTAGCTGAACGTGATCGCCAGGTCCGCCGTCTGGTCGCGGACGGCCGCGACCGCTTCGGGAGGCTCGGCCTCCAGGTAGGTGATGCGGACTCCCGGATGCTCGGCCTCCATCGTGTTGAGCAGCCGCGGGACGAGCGAGGACGACGCCGACGGGAAGCCCGCCAGCCGCACCCGGCCGGTGCGCAGCCCGCGCAGGTCGGCGAGCTCGCCTGCCGCCGCGTCGAGCGCCGTCGTCACCGCGCGCGCGTGCCTGGCGAGCACGCGCCCGGCCTCGGTGAGCCGCACGCCGCGGCCGGCGCGGGCGACCAGCGGCATCCCGATCCTGCCCTCCAACCGGCGCAGATGCTGGCTGATCGCGGGCTGGCTGTAGCCGAGGGATTCGGCGGCGCGGGTGATCGAGCCGTGGTCGGCGATCGCGCGCACCACGCGGAGGCTGTGGGAGTCGAGGTCGTCGAGGAGCATGCGCGAATCATAACGCGGTGTGATGGAAATGATTCAACAGCTGCCCTGGTGTGATGTGTGAGGGTCCCTCAGGCTGGGAGCATGCCCGAATCCCTCACCGTGCCCGCCGTCTCGTTCGCCGACACCTTCACCGCCGGCGTCGGCTACCTCGCCGCCTGCACGCAGGGGCTGCCGACCCGCGCCACGGTCGACGCCGGCCGCGCCGACCTGGAGCGCTGGGCCCGCGGGGAGGCCGCTCCCGGCGACTACGACGAGGCGATCGCCCGCTCCCGGCACGCGTTCGCCCGGATCGCGGGGGTGGAGGTGGACGACATCGCCATCGGCTCGCAGGTCTCGGTGCTCGCCTCGCTGATCGCGGCCTCCGCCCCGGACGGCGCGGTCGTCGTGTGCGCCGAGGGCGACTTCGCGTCGATGGTCGCGCCGTTCCACGCGCAGGCTCACCGCGGCGTGCGGGTGCGGGAGGTCGCGCTCGCCGACCTCCCCTCCGCCGTCGAGGAGGACACCTGGCTCGTCGCCTTCTCCCTGGTGCAGTCGGCGACGGGCGAGCACGCCGACGCCGACGCGATCCTCGCCGCCTGCGCGCGGACGGGGACGATGACCTTCGCGGACCTCACCCAGGCGCTGGGCTGGCTGCCGGTGGACGCGTCCCGGTTCGACATCACGGTCACGCACGCGTACAAGTGGCTGTGCGCTCCGCGCGGGAGCGCGTTCCTCACGGTGCGGCCCGGCGTCCGGGACGGGCTCCGGCCGGTGCACGCGGGCTGGTACGCGGGCGAAGACCCGTGGAGCTCGTGCTACGGGCCGCTGGTCGCGCCCGCTGCCTCCGCCCGGCGCTTCGACGTCTCCCCCGCCTGGCCGGTCTGGCCCGGGACCGCGGCCGCGCTGGAGTTCTTCGCGTCACTGGACGCCCAGGCCGTGCACGCGCACGCCACGGGACTCGCCGACCGCCTCGCGGACGCGCTGGGGCTGGTGGACCCCTCCGGCGCCCCCGTTCGCGGCCGCGCCATCCTGACCTGGCCGGACCCCGACGGCGCGGATCTCGCCGCGCTGACCGTCGCGGGCCTCCGCGCCTCCGGCCGCGCCGGCCGCGCCCGCGTCGCCTTCCACCTCTGGAACACCCCCGCGGACGTCGACAGGGTCCTCACCGCCCTCCAAATGTGACAAATCGCGGAAATCCATAGTCGGATTCCCGCGATTAGTCACGTCTCGGCAGCAGGTTACGCGTCGAGGCGGAGCATCCAGTTGTGGCGGTCGTGGGCGCGGCCGTACTGGATGTCGGTGAGCTCCTTGCGCAGCGACATGGTCAGCTCGCCGGGAGGCGCGGTGATGTCGCCGACGGTGAAGGTGTCGGACTTCAGCTCGCCGATCGGCGTGATGACCGCCGCGGTGCCGCAGGCGAAGACCTCGACGATGTCGCCGGACTCCACGCCGTCGCGCCACTCGTCGATCGTCACCCGGCGGCGCTCCACCGTGTGGCCGCGGTCCCGCGCGAGCTGCAGCACCGAGTCGAGCGTGATGCCCTCGAGAATGCTGTCCGACTCGGGCGTCACGAGCGTGCCGTCCTTGTAGACGAGCACGACGTTCATGCCGCCGAGCTCCTCGATGTACTTCCCCTCGACCGAGTCGAGGAAGAGCACCTGCGCGCAGCCGTGCTCGTACGCCTCGGCCTGCGGCAGGAGGCTGGAGGCGTAGTTGCCGCCGGTCTTGGCCGCTCCCGTGCCGCCCTTGCCCGCGCGCGACCAGTGGTCGGACAGCCAGATGGACACCGGAGCGACGCCGCTCGGGAAGTACGCGCCCGCCGGGCTGGCGATCAGGTAGAACGCCACCTTGTTGGCCGGGCGCACGCCGAGGAAGGCCTCCTTGGCGAACATGAACGGGCGCAGGTAGAGGCTGGTCTCCTCACGGCCCGGCACCCAGTCGCCGTCCACCGCGACGAGCTGCTTGAGCGCGTCGAGGAAGTGCTCGACCGGCAGCTCGGGCAGCGCCAGGCGGTAAGCGGAGCGCTGCATGCGGGCCGCGTTGGCCTCCGGGCGGAAGCTCCAGATCGAGCCGTCCTCGTGCCGGTACGCCTTGAGGCCCTCGAAGATCTCCTGCGCGTAGTGCAGCACGGCCGCCGACGGGTCGAGCTGGATGGGGCCGTACGGGGAGACCCGCGGGCGGTGCCAGCCGCCCTTGGCCGACCAGCACACGTCGACCATGTGGTCGGTGAAGTAGTTGCCGAAGCCGGGGTTCGCGAGGATCTCCTCGCGCTCCGCCGCGCTGCGCGGCGACTCGTTGCGCGTGACGTTCCAGAGGAGGCCGGCCGTCTCGCTGGGTCCGGAGGTGAGGTTGATGCTGGTGGAGGTCATTGAGTGTCCTTTGCTGCGATGCGTCAATTCTGCGCCACGCGGGCCGCGATCGCGTCGCCCACTTCGGAGGTCGTGCGCGCGGCGCCGCTGCGGGCGGCGAGGTCGGACGTCACCGCCTGCTCGACCCGCTGGGCGAGCTCCCCGGCGCCGAGGTGGCGGAGGAGGAGCGCGACGGAGAGGATCGCGGCGGTGGGGTCGGCCTTCTGCTGGCCGGCGATGTCGGGGGCCGATCCGTGAACCGGTTCGAACATGCTCGGGAATTCGCCCGCGGGGTTGATGTTGCCCGAGGCGGCCAGTCCGATGCCGCCGCTGATCGCGGCCGCGAGGTCGGTGAGGATGTCGCCGAAGAGGTTGTCCGTGACGATCACATCGAATCTAGCAGGATCGGTGACCAGGAAGATGGTCGCCGCGTCGACGTGGAGGTAGTCGACGGCCACGTCGGGATGCTCGGCCGCCACGGCGTCCACGATCCGCTTCCACAGCCCGCCCGCGAACGTGAGCACGTTGGTCTTGTGCACGAGCGTGAGCTTCTTGCGGCGGCCCTCGGCCTGCTCGAACGCGTAGCGCACGACGCGCTCCACGCCGTAGGCGGTGTTGACCGAGACCTCGTTGGCGATCTCGTGAGCCGTGCCCTGCCGGATGGCGCCGCCGTTGCCGACATACGGGCCCTCCGTGCCCTCGCGGACGACGACGAAGTCGACCTCCCCCGGGTCCGCCAGCGGGCTCGCGATGCCGGGGAACAGGGTGGTCGGCCGCAGGTTGACGTAGTGGTCGAGCGAGAAGCGCAGCTTCAGCAGCAGCCCGCGCTCGATGTTCGCGCCCGCCAGCCGCGGGTCGCCCGGCGTGCCGCCGACCGCGCCGAGCAGGATGGCGTCGTGGCCCGCGATCGCGGCCAGGTCGTCGTCGGTGAGCACGTCGCCGGTCGCCAGGAAGCGGTCGGCGCCGAGCGAGAAGTGCGTCTTCTCGAACGCGAGGTCGCTGCCCGCCGTGACCGCGTCGAGCACCTTGACCGCCTCCGCGATCACCTCCGGACCGATTCCGTCCCCGGGGATGACGGCGAGTTGGACGGTTGTGCTCATGACGCTCCTGCACTGATCGACGGACAGACGGTACCCCCTACACTATCGCCGCCGGGTCAGGAGCGGACGCGGCGGAGGGTGACGAGGGCGAGGACGGCCGCGGTCAGCATCAGCCCCGCGCCGATGGAGGCGGTGAGCGCGATGCCGCTGTCGAACGCGTGCCGCGCGGAGGCCAGCAGCTCGGCCGCGGCCCCGCCCGGGAGGCCGCCGGCGACCGTCACCGCGCCGCCCAGCGTGTCCCCGGCGGCGGCCGCGTCGGCCGGGCTCAGTCCGGCGGGCAGCACGATCGCGGCGCGGTATGACGCGATGATGATGCTCCCGAGCGTCGCCGTGCCGAGCACAGCGCCCAGCTCGTACGCGGTCTCGGACACCGCGGACGCCGCGCCCGCCTTGTCCGCCGGCGCGGTCGAGACGATGAGCTCGTTCGACACCGTCTCGGCTGCGCCGATCCCCAGGCCCAGCAGCACGAACGCGGCGAGGAGGACGCCCCAGGACGCGTCTCCCCCGCTCACAGCGACGACGATGTACCCGGCCGCCGAGACGCAGAGCCCGCCCGCGATCACGAGCCCGGGCCGCAGCCGCCGCGCCACGGGCACCACCAGGAGGCCCGACACGATCATGGTCGCGAGGCCCGGCAGCAGCACCATCCCGGCCCGCATCGGCGGCATCCCGAGCACCAGCTGGAGGTGCTGCGACACGAAGAACAGGAAGCCGACCAGCGCGATCACGCTGAGCAGGTTGATCAGCACCGCGCCGCTGAACGCCGCCCGCCGGAACAGGCGCATGTCGAGCATCGGGACCGGCCTCCGGAGCTGACGCCGGACGAACAGCACCCCGGCGCTCACCCCGACGACCACCGCCAGCACCGGCACGGGCGCGAGCCCGTGCACCGCGTACTCCTTGATCCCGTACACGATCGGCGCCATCGTCACGAGCGACAGCAGGATGGACACGACGTCCACCGGCCCCGGCGCGGGATCGCGCGACTCGCGCACGAGCAGCGGAGTGAGCACCAGCAGCGGGATCAGCACGGGCACCGCGAGCAGGAACACCGAGCCCCACCAGAAGTGCTCGATCAGCAGGCCGCCGACGATCGGCCCGAGCGCGGAGCCCGCCGCGAATCCCGCCGCCCAGATCGCGATGGCGACGCGGCGCTGCTCGCGGTCCTGGAACACGCTGCGCAGCAGGGACAGCGTGGAGGGCATGAGCATCGCGCCGAACACCCCGAGCAGGGCCCGCGCGCCGATCAGCAGCTCGGCGGTCGGGGCGAACGCCGCCGCGGCCGAGACGGCGGCGAAGCCGGTCGCGCCGATCAGCAGCACTGTCCGGCGGCCGATGCGGTCGCCGAGGCTGCCCATCGCGACGAGCAGGCCGGCGAGCACGAGCGGGTACACGTCCACGATCCAGAGCATCTGCGTCGAGGACGGCCGCAGCGCCTCGGTGATGGCCGGGAGGGCGAAGCCCAGGACGGTGTTGTCGACCGACACGAGGAGGACGGGGAGCATGAGGACGACCAGGGCCACCCAGGCGCGCGCCGGCACGGCCGGGCGTGGGAGCAGGGGCTGCGCCGTCGGCTCGGCGGCGGCCGGGATGCGGTCGGAGCGGGTTGTCGAGGTCATGCCTTACTGTACCGTCCGGACGGTACAGTAGTCAATGACGCGGGAGCACTGGCGGTCGCGGCTAGCATGGCCCCATGTCCTCCCCCGCCTCCCCGGCGTCCACTTCGTCCTCCCCCGCTTCGCGGTCCGCCCGCGACCGCATCCTCGACGCCTTCGAGGACCTGCTCGCCGAGCAGAGCGAGCGCGCGGCGACGCTGGAGGCCGTGGCGGCGCGGGCCGGCGTCTCCAAGGGCGGCCTGCTCTACCACTTCGCGTCGAAGGACGCCCTGGTCGACGGCGTCCTGGAGCGCTTCGCTGCCGACCTCGCCGAGGACATCGAGCACATGCGCGCCGCGCCGGACGGGCCGGTCGCCTACTTCCTGCGGACGTCCATCCCCTCCGACAACCGCCTGGAGCGGGTGATCGTCGCCATCGCCCGGCTCGCCCAGGCCTCCGACGCGCGCGCCAGCGACGCCCTCGCCGACGCGCAGCGGCAGTGGCTCAGCGAGCTGGAGACCGTCGTCGGCGACCGGATGGTGGCGCGGACCATCATGCTGATCGGCGACGGGATGTACTACAACACCGCGCTGCTGCCGGCGGCGAACACCGTGCTGCGGGACGAGACCGACGTCCAGGAGCTGATCGGGCTGGTCGAGCGGCTGAGCGCGCGCGACTGAGCGCGGCTCAGACGCCGCCCGCGGCGAGCAGCCGCAGCAGCGACCGTCGGGTCCGGTCGTCGTCCGTCGTCCCGATCGCGCGCCGCAGCTCGACCTCGGACCCGGCACCGTCCCCCGCGAGCCGCAGCAGTTCGGCGCGCGCCGCGTGCGCCCGGGAGGCCAGCGGGCCGACGAACAGGTCGGGCTCGGCGTCGAGGGCGGCGAGGGCGACCTCCGGCCCGGCGTCCGGGCTGTGGCCGAGCGCGACCAGCCGGCCGAGCCGTGCCGAGGTGCTCGGCCAGACCCGCACCAGGCCGTCGTAGAGCCGGACGATCGCGGGCCAGTCGGTGGCCTCCCAGGTCGGCGCGATGGCGTGCAGCCCGGCGATGCCCGCCTGGAGGCCGTAGCGGCCGTCGCCGTCTGCCATGCCGTCGAGCGCGGCAGTCGCCAGGCGCTCCCCTCCACCATCATCGCCACGTCCCAGCGCGTCCGGTCGGCCTCCCGCAGCGTCGCGAACTCGTCGTCCGCGGTCAGCCGCGTCGCCTGGCGCGCCTCGGTCAGCAGGAGCAGGCCGAGCAGTCCGGCGCTCTCGGCGTCGCCCGCCACCCGGTGCGCGTCGCGGGCGACGGCGATCGCGTCGGCGCGCAGCCGGTCGTCCGCGGTCGCGTGGCCGACCGTGTAGAGCAGGTAGATCGTGGTCAGCGCGTCCGGCATCCGCTCGGCGACAGCCGCCGCGTCGTCGAGGGCGAACCGGAGGCCGGTGTCGTGGACGCGCTTCTTGGCGCGGGTGAGCCGGGCGGCCATCGTGGTCTCGGAGACCAGGAAGGCGTCGGCGATCCGCGCGGTCGGCACGCCGCAGACGTGCCGCAGCGCCAGTGCGACGCGCGTCTCCGGCGCGAGGTCGGGATGCGCGACGAGCAGGATGAGGTCCAGCCGCTCATCGCCGATGAACACCGCCTCCTCACCCCTCTCCTCGGCCTCGGCCGCGGCGGCGCTCTCGGCGCGTTCGGCCTCCGCGGCCAGCATCGGAGCGACGCGCCGGGCGGACCGTTCGCGCCGCAGCGCGTCGAGCGCGACCCGGCGCGCGACCGTCGTGATCCAGGCCGCGGGGTTCCGCGGCTCGCGGCCGTGCGCCGCCTCGGCGACGGCGCGCGCGAACGCCTCCTGCACCGCGTCCTCGGCGAGCAGGAGGTCGCCCGTCGTGCGCGCGACCGCGCCCAGGATGCGGGCGGCGTCCTCACGGTAGGCGCGCTCGATCCGGGAGGCCGCTGTCACGGCCCAGCCCTCCCGCAGCACGCCATCCGCGCTTCGCGTTCGCGCCGGCTGCTCAGCGCACCGTGTCGAGCACCAGCACCGGGTACAGCTCGACCCAGCCGCCGGTCGGCACCATCGCGGCCAGCTCCCTCGCCTGCTCGGGCGTCGAGGCCGTGTAGCTGTAGAAGCCGGTGACGACCTCCTGGTCTCGCTGAACGGCCCGTCGGTGATCAGCGGGGCGCCGCCCTCGCGGGGCGTGATCTTGGTCGCCTTGGTGACGGGCTGCAGGGCGCCGGTGGCGACGATCCGCTCACCGGCCGCGACGACGGCGTCCTGGAACGCCTTGTGGCCGGCCATGCCCGCCTGCCACTCCTCCGCCGTCATCGCCTCGGGGTCCCAGTTCGGCTCGCGGATGAGCAGAACGTACTCGTCGGACATCGTGGTCTCCTCACTTCGTCGGAACGCCGCCCCGCTCGGGCGACATCCCTACGACGCAAGTCAACCGTCGAAATCGACAGTGCGCGAGAAGAACTTTTCGAGGGGCACGTCGTTGTCACTTTTCGCGGCGAAAAGTGACAACGACGTGCCCCTCGGCGGGGGTCAGGACTCGGTGATGTCGATCTCCTGCAGGAGGTCGGCGTCGATCGCGACGCGGACCTTCTCGAGCAGACCCTCCGGGACGCGCGAGTCGACGGTCAGGACGCTGAGCGCCTTGCCGCCGGCGGCGGTCCGCGCGATCTGCATGCCGGCGATGTTGATCCGCGCCTCGCCGAACTCGTGGCCGTAGACGGCGACGATGCCGGGGCGGTCGTCGTAGACCATGACGATCAGGTGCTCGGCGATCGGCACCTCCACGTCGTAGCCGTTGATCTCCACGACCTTCTCGACCTGCTTGGTGCCGGTGAGCGTGCCGGAGACCGAGACCTGCGAGCCGTCGCTGAGCGCGCCGCGCAGGGTGATCAGGTTGCGGTACTCCTCGCTCACCGAGTCGGTGATGAGCCGCACCTCGATGCCGCGCTGCTCGGCGAGGAGCGGCGCGTTCACGTAGGAGACCGTCTCCGAGACGATGTTCGTGAAAAGGCCCTTGAGCGCCGCGAGCTTCAGCACGCTGACGTCGTAGTCCACCAGCTCACCGCGCACCTCCACGTCGATGCTGGTCAGCGGGCTGTGGGCGAGGCCCGAGAACACCTGGCCGAGCTTCTCCACCAGCGGGATGCCGGGGCGAACGTACGGGTCGATGACGCCGCCGGCCACGTTGACCGCGTCGGGCACCAGCTCGCCGGAGAGCGCGAGGCGCACCGACTTGGCGACGGAGACGCCGGCCTTCTCCTGCGCCTCGTCCGTGGAGGCGCCGAGGTGCGGCGTCACGATGACGTTCTCCAGCTCCAGCAGCGGCGACTCCGTCGGCGGCTCGGTCACGAACACGTCGAGGCCGGCGCCGGCGATGCTCTTGGTGCTGAGCGCGCGGTACAGGGCGTCCTCGTCGATCAGGCCGCCGCGGGCGACGTTGACGACGAAGGCGGTCGGCTTCATCTGCGCGAGCTGGTCGTCGGAGATCATCCCGGTGGTCTCGGGCGTCTTCGGCATGTGGATGGTGACGAAGTCGGCCTCGGTGAGCAGTTCGTCGAGGCTGACGAGCTGGACGCCGAGCTGCTGGGCGCGCGCGCTCGTGACGTAGGGGTCGTAGGCGATCACCTTGGTGCCGAACGCCTGCAGGCGCGCCGTGATGAGCGCGCCGATGCGGCCGAGGCCGATGATGCCGACCGTCTTCTCGTACAGCTCGACGCCGGTGTACTTGGAGCGCTTCCACTGCCCCTGCGCCAGCGCGCTGTGTGCGGCGGGGATGTGCCTGGCGAGGCTCAGGATGTGGCCGACGGTGAGCTCGGCGGCCGAGATGATGTTGGAGGTCGGCGCGTTGACGACCATGACGCCGGCGTTGGTGGCGGTCTTGATGTCGACGTTGTCGAGGCCGACGCCGGCGCGGGCGATGACGCGCAGCTTGTTCGCGGCGGCGATCACCTCGGCGTCGACCTTGGTGGCGGAGCGCACCAGGATGGCGTCCGCGTCGGAGACGGCGGAGAGCAGGGCGGGCCGATCGGTTCCGTCGACGCTGCGGATCTCGAAGTCCGGCCCGAGGGCGTCGACGGTGGCGGGCGAAAGTTCTTCGGCGATCAGCACGACCGGCTTTGTCACGTGGCAGTTCCTTACAGGGAGGCTGGCTTGGGAGAAGGCGCGCAGCAGTCGTCGGTGCGCGGGTTGCTTAACTCTAGCGGGAGCGCAACGCCGCCTTTCGCCGCGTTACGACCGGGCGTCACGGACGGCGGCGACCGCCGCCCTGACCGTGATCGGGTCGGTGATGTCGTACGCCGCATCCCCGCCGCCCGGCCCGCTCGGCGCGCCGGACACCGTCTCGCGCGCGGAGAGGTGCACCGCGTCGACGCCCGCGGCGATGAGCGCGTGGATGTCCTCCACGCGCACTCCCCCGCCCGCCATCACCTGCAGCCGGCCGTCCACCCGCTGGGCCAGCGCCCGCAGCCCGTCGGCGCCGTCGATGCTGCGCGCCGCCCCGCCGGAGGTGAGGACGCGCGCGACGCCGAGCTCCACGAGCGCGTCGGCCGCGCCCAGCGGGTCGGGGAGGGTGTCGAAGGCGCGGTGGAATGTCACGTCGAGCCCGCCGGCCTCCGCGACGAACCGGGCGACGGCCTCCCGGTCGATGCGGCCCGCCTCGTCCAGGGCGCCGATGACGACGCCGTCCGCGCCGGCCTCGCGGGCGAAGCGGATGTCGGCGGCGACCGTGGCGAGCTCGTCGGAGTCGTAGACGAAGCCGCCGCCGCGCGGGCGCACAAGGACGTGGACGAAGCCCGTCCGGCCCTCCTCCCGCGCCTCCTCGACGGCAGCGCGCACGAGACCTGCTGAGGGAGTCAGGCCCCCGAGCCCCAGAGCGACGCACAACTCGACCCGGTCGGCGCCCTCCGCGAGCGCGACGCGCACCCCCGCGACATCCTGGACGGCGATCTCGACGGCGGTGAGACGGGGTTCGGGCATGCGGCCACGATAGCGGCATTCCCGCCGCGGCGGCCCCGGCGTAACGTCGGAAGCGAGGGTTCAGGGAGGAGGCGTCATGCAGGCGACGACCGGAGACCGGATCTGCATCCGGGGCACGCATGTCGAGTCGGCGGACCGCTGGGGCGAGGTGGTCGAGGTGCGCGGCGCGGACGGCGCACCGCCGTACCTGGTGCGGTTCGACGACGGGCACGAGACGCTCGTGTATCCGGGGACGGACGCGGTCATCGAGCACAGCGTGGCGTAGATGACCCGCGCGAACGGCGGACGGGGCCGCACCGATCCTCCGGTGCGGCCCCGTCCGGGATGCCGTTCTTCAGCGCGGCTGGGTCAGCGCGCGACCTCGCCGTCGACGTAGTCGTCGTCGTTCGAGGCGTTCCACGCGAAGAGCTTGCGCAGCTCGCGGCCGGTGGCCTCGATGGGGTGCTGCTCGCCCTTCTTGCGGAGCTCCAGGAACTCGGGCGCGCCCGCGTCCTGGTCGGCGATGAAGCGCTTCGCGAAGGTGCCGTCCTGGATGTCGGAGAGCACCGCCTTCATGTTCTCCTTCACGTGCGGGTCGATGACGCGCGGGCCCGAGACGTAGTCGCCGTACTCGGCCGTGTCGGAGACGCTCCAGCGCTGCTTGGCGATGCCGCCCTCCCACATCAGGTCCACGATGAGCTTGAGTTCGTGCAGCACCTCGAAGTAGGCGACCTGCGGCTGGTAGCCGGCCTCGGTCAGGGTCTCGAAGCCGTACTGGACGAGCTGCGAGACGCCGCCGCAGAGGACGGCCTGCTCGCCGAACAGGTCGGTCTCGGTCTCCTCGGTGAAGGTGGTCTTGATGCCGCCGGCGCGGAGGCCGCCGATGCCCTTCGCGTAGGAGAGGACGAGCGGCCAGGCGTTGCCGGTCGCGTCCTTCTCGACGGCCACGATGACGGGGACGCCGCGGCCGGCCTCGTACTCGCGACGGACGGTGTGGCCCGGGCCCTTCGGGGCGACCATGATCACATCGACGCCCTCGGGCGCCTCGATGTAGCCGAAGCGGATGTTGAAGCCGTGGCCGAAGACGAGCGCGTTGCCCTCCTCCAGGTTGGCCTGGATGTCGTCCTTGTAGAGGTTCCGCTGCACCTGGTCGGGCGCGAGGATGACGACGACGTCGGCCCACTTGGCGGCGTCGGCGGCGGAGAGGACGCGGAAGCCCGCCTCCTCGGCCTTGGGCGTGGACTTCGAGCCTTCCTTGAGGCCGATGACGACCTCGACGCCCGAGTCGCGGAGGTTCTGCGCGTGCGCGTGGCCCTGCGAGCCGTAGCCGATGACCGCGACCTTCTTGCCCTGGATGATCGAGAGGTCCGCGTCGTTGTCGTAGTAGATCTCAGCCACTGTGTGGGTTCTCCTTCTTGATGTGGTTCTGACGCCCGGGGTCGGGCTTTAGTTCTTGAAGACGCGCTCGGTGATGGACTTGCCGCCGCGGCCGATCGCGAGGAGGCCGGACTGCGCCATCTCCTTGATCCCGTACGGCTCCAGCACCTTGAGCAGCGCCTGGGTCTTGCCGCTGTCGCCGGTGACCTCGATGACGAGGGCGTCGGTGGCCACGTCGACGACGCGGGCGCGGAAGAGGTTGACCGCCTCCAGCACCTGGGAGCGGGTCGAGTTGTCGACCCGCACCTTGATCAGCAGGTGCTCGCGCTGGACCGACTGCGCCGGGTCCAGCTCGACGATCTTGATGACGTTGATCAGCTTGTTGAGCTGCTTGGTGACCTGCTCCAGCGGCAGCTCCTCCACGTCCACCACGACGGTGATGCGCGAGAGGCCGTCGACCTCGCTCGTGCCCACCGCGAGCGAGTGGATGTTGAAGCCGCGCCGCGCGAACAAGCCGGCGACCCGGGTCAGCAGACCGGGCTTGTCCTCGACGAGGAGGCTCAGAACGTGTGTGCTCATGGGGGTCACTCCTCTCCGAAGGACGGGCTGTGGTCGCGTGCGTACTGCACGTAGCTGTTGCTGACGCCCTGCGGGACCATCGGCCACACCATCGCGTCGGCGCTGACGACGAAGTCGATGACGACCGGGCGGTCGTTCGTCTCCAGCGCCAGCTTGATGGCGGCGTCCACCTCCTCCTCCTTCGTGACGCGGATGCCGAGGGCGCCGTACGCCTCGGCGAGCTTCACGAAGTCGGGCACGCGCACGGTGTCGTGGCCGGTGTTGAGGTCGGTGTTCGAGTAGCGGCCGTCGTAGAACAGCGTCTGCCACTGCCGCACCATCCCGAGCGACGAGTTGTTGATGATCGCCACCTTGATCGGGATGTCGTTGATCGTGCAGGTGGCCAGCTCCTGGTTGGTCATCTGGAAGCAGCCGTCACCGTCGATCGCCCACACGACGCGGTCGGGCTGGGCGACCTTCGCACCCATCGCCGCCGGCACCGAGTAGCCCATCGTGCCGGCGCCGCCGGAGTTCAGCCACGAGTTGGGGCGCTCGTACTTGATGAACTGCGCCGCCCACATCTGGTGCTGGCCGACGCCCGCGGTGTAGATGCCCTCCGGCCCGGTCAGCTCGCCGATCCGCTGGATGACGTACTGCGGCGCGAGGAGGCCGTCGCTGGTGGGCGTGTAGCCGAGCGGGAACTCCTCGCGGAGGCCGTTGAGGTACGTCCACCACTCCACCAGGTCGGGCGCGCCCGCCCGGGTGGCGTCCTGGTAGGCCGCGGTCAGATCGACGATGACGTCCTTGGCATCGCCGACGATGGGGACGTCGGCGACCCGGATCTTGGAGATCTCGGCGGGGTCGACGTCGACGTGCACGATCTTCGCGTCGGGCGCGAAGAGGGAGGTGTTGCCGGTCACCCGGTCGTCGAAGCGCGCTCCGAGCGACACGATGAGGTCCGACTCCTGCAGGGCGAGCACCGCGGGCACCGTGCCGTGCATGCCGGGCATGCCGAGGTGCTGCGTGTGCGTGTCGGGGAACGCCCCGCGCGCCATCAGCGTGGTGACCACGGGGATGCCGGTCGCCTCGGCGAGCTCCAGGAGCTCCTGCGAAGCGCGCGAGCGGATCACGCCGCCGCCGACGTAGAGCACCGGCTTCTTGGACTCGACCATCAGCTGGGCCGCGGCGAGGATCTGCTTGCCGTGCGCCTTGGTGATCGGCCGGTAGCCGGGCAGGTCGATCTTGGGCGGCCAGACGAACGGCACCGCGTTCTGCTGGGCGTCCTTGGTGATGTCCACAAGCACCGGGCCCGGTCGTCCCGTCCCGGCGATGTGGTAGGCCGCGGCGATGGTGGCCGGGATGTCCTCGGCCTTCTTGACCAGGAAGGAGTGCTTCGTGATCGGCATGGTGATGCCGACGATGTCGGCTTCCTGGAACGCGTCCGTGCCCATCAGCGTGGAGAACACCTGGCCGGTGATGAACACGACGGGGACGGAGTCCATGTGCGCGTCCATGATCGCGGTGACGAGGTTGGTCGCGCCGGGGCCGGAGGTCGCCAGAGCGACGCCGACCTTGTTGGCGGCGACGGCGTAGCCTTCGGCCGCGTGGCCGCCGCCCTGCTCGTGCCGGACCAGGATGTGGCGGATCACGGACGAGTCCATGATCGCGTCGTAGATGGGGAGGATCGCACCGCCCGGCAGCCCAAAGGCGTCGGTGACGCCGAGGAGCTCGAGGGTGCGGACGACCGACTGGGAGCCGGTCAGGATTTCGGGCGACGCCTTTCCGGGCGCCGCGGGGGGCAACACTGAACTGGGGGTTGCATCCGGCGTCATGCCTTATCGATCCCTTACGTGCGAAGCGGTTGATGAATCTGAGGTGGGCGAAGGGCTACCCCGTGACCGCGCCCTCCGCAGCGGAGTGCACGAGCTTGGAGTACTTCGCGAGAACGCCACGGGTATAGCGCGGAGGAAGAGGCGCCCAGCCGTCACGGCGGGCGGTCAGCTCTGACTCGTCGACAAGTAGGTCGAGGGAGCGAGCCGCGATATCGACCCGTATCAGATCACCATCGCGCACGAAGGCGATCGGACCTGCGTCCACCGCTTCGGGTGCTATGTGGCCGATGCACAGGCCGGTTGTGCCGCCTGAGAATCGTCCGTCCGTCAATAGTAGTACATCCTTGCCGAGCCCTGCGCCCTTGATGGCGGCGGTGATCGCGAGCATCTCGCGCATCCCCGGGCCGCCCTTGGGGCCCTCGTAGCGGATGATGACCACGTCGCCCGCGTTGATGCGGCCCTCGGTCAAAGCGTCCATCGCGCCGCGCTCGCGCTCGAACACGCGCGCGGGGCCCTCGAACACATCCGCGTCGAAGCCGGCCGTCTTGACGACCGCGCCCTCCGGGGCGAGCGAGCCCTTGAGGATGGTGAGGCCGCCGGTAGGGTGGATGGGGTTGTCGAGCGAGCGCATGACGTTGCCGTCCGGCGCGGGCGGGTTGATCTCCGCCAGGTTCTCGGCGACGGTCTTGCCCGTCACGGTGAGGCAGTCGCCGTGCAGCAGGCCCGCGTCGAGCAAGGCTTTCATGACGACGGGGACGCCGCCATGCCGGTCGACGTCGTTCATGACGTACTTGCCGAACGGCTTGAGGTCGCCGATGTGCGGCACCTTGTCGCCGATCCGGTTGAAGTCGTCGATGGTGAGCTCGACCTCGGCCTCGTTCGCGATCGCCAGCAGGTGGAGGACGACGTTGGTCGAGCCGCCGAAGGCCATCGCGACGGCGATCGCGTTCTCGAACGCCTTCTTGGTGAGGATGTCGCGCGCGGTGATCCCCTGCTTGAGCAGGTTGACCACGGCCTCGCCCGAGCGGTGGGCGAAGTAGTCGCGACGGCGGTCGGCCGAGGGCGGCGCAGCCGAGCCGGGGAGGCTCATGCCGAGCGCCTCGGCGACGGAGGCCATCGTGTTGGCGGTGTACATTCCGCCGCAGGCGCCCTCGCCCGGGGCGATGGCGCACTCGATGCGCTTGAGGTCCTCCTCGCTCATCTTGCCGGCCTTGCACGCGCCGACCGCCTCGAACGAGTCGATGATCGTGACGTCCTTCTCGGTGCCGTCGCTGAGCTTCACCCAGCCGGGCGCGATCGAGCCCGCGTAGAGGAAGACCGCGGAGAGGTCGAGCCGCGCAGCCGCCATGAGCATGCCGGGCAGCGACTTGTCGCAGCCTGCGAGCAGCACGGTGCCGTCCAGTCGCTCGGCCATCATGACCGTCTCGACGGAGTCGGCGATGACCTCGCGGGAGACCAGCGAGAAGTGCATGCCCTCGTGGCCCATCGAGATGCCGTCGGAGACCGAGATCGTGCCGAACTGGAGCGGGTAGCCGCCTCCCGAGTGCACGCCCTCCTTCGCGCCCTGCGCGAGGCGGTCGAGCGACAGGTTGCACGGCGTGATCTCGTTCCACGAGCTGGCGATGCCGATCTGCGGCTTCTCCCAGTCCGCGTCGCCCATGCCGACGGCCCGCAGCATCCCGCGGCTGGTGGTGGCTTCGATTCCGTCCGTGACCACGCGAGAGCGCGGCTTCCAATCGATCTCTGGCATGTGACAACTCTAGGACCGTTTGGATGCCGGTCCGGCCATGAGTCGGAAGCGGTGGACAAGCCTCCGATCGGGTCAGGCTGTGGAGGAGGACCGCGCGTCCGCCAGCAGCCCCAGCAGCACCGCGACCGCGCGCTCGTCGGCCACACGGAACTGCGCCGCCGTCTCGCCGTCCCCGACCTTGATCCCGAGGTCGCCCTCCGCCGGCCGCAGCACGGCGAAGCCGTCCTCGTCGGTGACGTCGTCGCCGGCGAACAGGACGGCGGTCGCGTGAGTGTACTCGCGCAGCCGCTGGATGCCGTCGCCCTTGTTCGCCCCGCGGACCGAGAACTCGATGATGTCCTTGCCGTCGCGGATGGTGAGCGCGTCGCTGACCGAGGCCGCGGCCTCGTAGGCGCGGGCCACGACGGCCGCGCCCTCCTCGCCCTCCAGCAGCCGGTAGTGGACGCCGAAGCCGACCGGCTTGACCTCCAAGCGCGTCCCGGGGACGCTGTCGACCAGCGCGCCGAGCGTCTCGCCCAGCTTCTCCAGCGTCGCGCGCTCCTCGTCGGTCAGGTCGAGGAGACCCCGTCGCGGCCGAAGCGGATCTCCACGCCGTGCGAGCCGATGAGCAGGGCGTCCTCGTCGGCCTCGGTGACGATCTCCAGGCTGGACAGCGGCCTGCCGGAGACGTACGCGACCCAGGTGTCCGGCAGCGCTTCGAGGCGGTCGAGCGCGGCCTTGGCCTCCGGCAGGGCGCGCGCCGACTTCGGCTTGTCGACGAACGGCGCGAGCGTCCCGTCGAAGTCGAGCGCGAGCAGAAGCCGCTCGGCGCCGGCGAGCCGCGCGACGGCGGTGGCGAGGGCGAGGGCGGCGGGCTGGGCGGAGGGTGCGGTGTCTGTCATCGGGCTCTCGGGTCAGCGCCGGTTGACCGGCGGGTTCTGCAGGGGGTGATCGCCGTGGGCGCTGCGGGTGAGCGCCTCCAGGAAGCTGGCGGACCAGCGCGCGACGTCGTTGGTGAGGACCTTCTTGCGCAGGGCGCGCATCCGTCGCACGCGGTCGCGCTTCGGCATCGCGACCGCCTGCAGGATGGTGTCCTTCAGGCCCTCGATGTCGTGCGGGTTGATGAGGAGGGCCTGCCGCAGCTCGTCGGACGCGCCGGCGAACTCGCTGAGCACCAGCACGCCGTCCTCGTCCACGCGCGTCGCCACGTACTCCTTGGCCACCAGGTTCATGCCGTCGCGCAGGGCGGTCACCAGCATGACGTCGGCCGCGAGGTAGAGCGCGACCATCTCCTCCTTGGGGTAGCCGTGGTGGAGGTAGGCGACGGCCGTGTGGCCGAGGGTGGCGTAGTCGCCGTTGATGCGCCCGACGGTGAGCTCGATCTCGTCGCGGAGCTGGCGGTACGTCTCCACGCGCTCGCGGCTGGGGCTCGCCACCTGCACCAGGGTCACGTCCTCCACCGAGAGGCGGTCGTCGCGCAGCAGCTCGCCGAAGGCCTTCAGCCGGTGGCCGATGCCCTTGGTGTAGTCGAGGCGGTCGACGCCGAGCATGATCGTCTCGGGGTTGCCGAGCTCCTCGCGGATCTCCCTGGCACGTTCCTGGATGGCGGGCCGGCGGGCGAGCTCCTGGTAGGCGTCGGCGTCGATGGAGATCGGGAAGGCCCGCGCCAGCACGGTGCGGACCAGGCCGCCGTGCTTGCTGGTGGTCACGTGACGGTGCGAGCCCGCTTCCGGGTCGTCGCTGTCGATCGGCACCTCGATGATGGGGCCGCGCGTCTCGTAGCCCTTCAGCCGGCGGATCGCGCGCGAGAAGTTGCCGGCGTCGGCCACCCGCTGGAAGCCGATGACGTCGGCGCCGAGGAGGCCGTCGATGATCTGCCGCCGCCACGGGAGCTGCGAGTAGATGCCGTACGGCGGGAACGGGATGTGGTTGAAGAAGCCGATGACCAGGTCCGGCCGCACCTCGCGCAGCATCGCAGGGACGAGCTGCAGCTGGTAGTCGTGCACCCAGACCACCGCGCCGTGCGAGGCGACGCCTGCGGCCGCGTCGGCGAACCGCCGGTTGACGCGCACGTAGCTCTCCCACCACTCGCGGTGGTAGCTCGGCTGCGCGATGACGTCGTGGTAGAGCGGCCAGAGCGTGTCGTTGGAGAAGCCCTCGTAGTACTCCTGAAGCTCCTGCTCGCTGAGCGCGACCGGGAGGATGCTGATGCCGTCGGCCTCGAAGGGCTCGATCTCCTCGCCCGCGACGCCGGCCCAGCCGACCCAGACGCCGTCCTCCGCGCGCATGACCGGCTGCAGAGCGGTGACCAGCCCGCCGGGCGAGGGCCGCCAGGTCGCCTGCCCCGCCTCGTCGACCACGCGGTCCACGGGCAGCCGGTTGGACACGATCACCAGGTCGTACGTATCTGTGGTTGCGGTTTCGGACGTCTGGCTGATGGTGGGTCAACTCCCCCAGTTGATGCGATGGTCTGCCTGCCACAGTACCAGCGCCCGCAGCGGCCGGCTCCGGCCCGCGTTACCTCCCAGGACACTGCCCGTTCAGCCGGCGTGGTTAGAGTGGCGGTCGTGATGCGCATCGGCATGGGCACGACCTGCGTCTACCCGCTCGGGGTCGAGACGGCCTTCCGCACGGCCGCGGAGCTGGGCTACGACGGCGTGGAGGTGATGGTCACCCGCGACGACCGGACGCAGTCGGCCAAGCCCCTCCGGAGGCTCGCCGAGCGCTACGGCACGCGCATCCTGAGCGTGCACGCGCCCGTCCTGCTGCTGACGCACTTCGTCTGGGGACGCGACCCCGGCGTGAAGCTGGAGCGCTCGGCCGAGCTCGCCGCGGAGCTGGGCGCCGACACGGTCGTCGTGCATCCGCCGTTCCGCTGGCAGTCCGGCTACGCGGAGGACTTCCTCAGCCTCGTCCGGTCCACCGCCGCGCGGACCGGCGTGACCGTCGCCGTCGAGAACATGTTCCCCTGGAAGGTCGCCGGCCGGTCGATGGCCGGCTACGTCCCGCACTGGAACCCCGTCGGGATGGACTGCGACGCCGTCACCCTCGACTTCTCGCACGCCGCACTGAGCGGGGTGGACGGGCTGGACCTCGCGAACCGGCTCGGCGGGAGGCTGCGGCACATCCATCTGTGCGACGGCTCGGGTCCGCTGGACGACTCGCGCGTGTTCGACGAGCACCTCATCCCCGGCCGGGGCAGCCAGCCGGTCGCGGAGGTGCTGCGCTCGCTCGCGGCCTCGGGCTGGGACGGCTCGATCGTCGCCGAGGTGAACACCCGCAAGGCGCGCGACGCCGGCGAGCGGGCGGCGATGCTGCGCGAGACGCTGGAGTTCGCGCGCGTCAACATCGCCGGCGGAGCGCCGGAGGACGAGCGCGCTACTTCGCTCGGCCCAGCAGCCGCACCAGGGCGTTCGCGTACTGCGCGTAGCCCGCTGCGGTCGGGTGGAAGGCGTCGATCCCGCTGAGGTTCAGCCACGGCTTCTTCGAGCCGATGCCGTGCCCGGCGAAGTCCACGCCGACGTAGGTCATCGGCACGCCCTGCGCCCGCTGGGAATCCACGACGTCCGAGATGGTCTGGTTGAGGCCGAGCGTCGCCGCGTTGATCGCGGTGTCGGTGCCGAAGCTCGGCGACTTCGGGTCGTAGTTGTCGAACACCACCGCATAGCCGGTGACGACGATGCGGGCGTTCGGGGCGGCGAGGTGGACGGCCGCGTAGACCGCCGCCAGCCGTTCCGGGAGGACGTTGAGCAGTGACAGCGCCGAGGAGACGCCGTTGCGGCACGCGACCGCCTTGCCCGACGAGCACTCGGCCGCGATGGCGGCCACGCCGAGGTCGTTGCCGCCGATGCTCACGGTCACGAGGTTCGTGCGGTCGTCCAGGGCGATGAGCTGGTGCTTGAGGAGGTCGGAGGTCGTGGCTCCGGCGCACGAGGCGTTCACCACCAGGTCGACCCCGGAGTCGCGGGTGAACACGCTCGGGTAGCTGAACGGGCTCGAGCGGCACTTGCCGGTCTCGTCTCCCCCGCCCATCCCGGCGGCGAACGAGTCGCCGAGGGCGACGTACCGGGTCTGCGCCGTGAGCGGCTGCTTCGGGAACGGGTCGTGGGTCGTTTTCGGGGACGGCGTGGCGCTCGCGGCGGCGCCGGGCGTCGCCTCCGGATCCGCCGGGGCTGCGCAGGCGGCGACGACCAGCAGCACGGCCGCGCACAGCGCGGTCGCGAGGGCCGGACGGAGCAGTCGAGAACGCATCGAGCACACGTTACCGGGTGATGCTCGGCGTTCGATCAAACCGCCGAGGTCAGATCCGTTCGGTGAGGGCCAGCAGGATCGCGGGGACCGACTCGGAGAGCCGCTCGGCGAACTTCCGCTCGTCGCCGGAGAGCAGCGCCCTGGCCTCCCCGTTGGCGCACAGCTCGGCGATCACGCGCACCGCCTCCTCCGGGTCGATGGTGAACCGGCGGCGGGCGCTCGCGAGCGCGGCGACGACCGTCTCGGTGAGCTCCTGGAAGAAGCCGTCCTGGTAGCGCAGGAAGTCCGCGGAGATGGCCGGGTCGCGCAGGGCGAGCAGCAGGAACTCCGACTGCACCAGCCACCAGCGCCGGTCGTCGGACTGCAGCTCCAGGATGCGGGTGATCGTGCGGAGGACATCCGCATCGTCGAGCTCGACGCCTCCGGAGCCGACCAACGGCCGCAGGAACTGCTCGACGCCGGCGTCGAGCTGCTCGAGGCGCATGGTCTTCTCGCGCTCCATCAGGGCGAAGAAGAGCTCCTCCTTGCTGGAGAAGTTGGAGTAGAACGCGCCGCGCGTGAAGCCCGCCGCCTCCGCGATCGTCTCGACGCTCGCGGCTTTTACGCCCTGCTCGGCGAACACGTCGAAGGCCGCGTCGAGGAGGCGGGTGCGGGTGCGCTGCCGGCGTGCGGACTCGATAGGCGCGTCGTCTCTGAGAGCCGTGCTGTTCAAGCTGAAACCTTCCTGTGTCGAGTTCCCGATACACGAGTGTATCCGATACAGTCGGGCATCGGATACAACGGTGTATCGAAACCCTTCGACGGTCGGTCCCCCGCCCGCCGTTCCTTTTCACTGCTGGAGAACGCGTGTCCTCGCTCCTGTATTCGATCGGCCGCTGGGCCTTCCGTGCCCGCAAGCTCGTGCTGTCGCTGTGGCTGCTGCTGCTCGTCCTCCTCGCCGGCGGCGCCATCGCCTTCAACCAGGGCACGGACAACACGTTCAGCATCCCCGGCACGGAGTCCCAGGAGGCGCTCGACACGCTGAGCAGGACCTTCCCGCAGGTCAGCGGCACCAGCGCGCAGATCGTCGTCGTGGCGCCGAAGGGCGAGACGGTCGACCAGGCCGCGATCCAGGACCCGGTGGAGAGCACCGTCGCCGACCTGGCGAAGACCGACGGCGTCGCCGGCACGACCTCCCCGTACAGCACGACGGTCAAGAACCTCATCTCGGACGACCGCACGGCCGCCATCATCAGCGTGCAGCTCCACGGCCAGCAGACCACGGTCCCGGCGGAGACCAAGACCGCCATCAAGGACGCGGGCGCCGCGCTGCAGAAGGAGCTGCCGTCCGGCTCGCAGACCGCGGTCGGCGGCCAGCTCTTCTCGCAGAACCTGCCGACCATCTCGCCCACGGAGGGCATCGGGCTGCTGATCGCGATCGTGGTCCTGATCATCACGTTCGGGTCGATCCTCGCGGCCGGGATGCCGCTCGCCACCGCCCTGCTCGGGGTGGGGCTGTCGATGGCGCTGATCTTCATCGCGACGCTCTTCGGGCCGATCTCCTCGACCACTCCCCTGCTGGCCCTGATGCTCGGGCTGGCCGTCGGAATCGACTACTCGCTGTTCATCATCTCGCGGCATCAGAGCCAGCTGAAGGCCGGCGTCGATCCGGAGGAGTCCGCCGCCCGGGCGGTGGCGACGGCGGGGTCCGCGGTGCTCTTCGCGGGGATCACGGTCATCATCGCGCTGGCCGGGCTCGCCGTCGCGGGCATCCCGTTCCTGACCACGATGGGGCTGGCGGCGTCGGTCGCCGTCGGCATCGCGGTGCTCGTGGCGCTCAGCCTGACGCCGGCGTTCCTCGGCTTCGCCGGGTCGCGGATCACGCCGGGGCACCGCGCTACCAAGCGGGCCGAGCGTGCGGCGGCGCGTGCGGAGGCGGCAGGCGCGGAGGAGGCGACGCCCATTCCGGAGCCGGCGACGCGCGCCAACCCGTCGCTCGCGCACGCGGCGAAGGCCGACATCCCCAAGGGCCCGTTCCGCACCTGGGTGCGCGCCGTCACGCGCTTCCCGATCGTGACCGTCGTCGCCGTCGTGGTCGCTCTCGGCATCGCGGCCGTGCCCGCGCTCCAGCTGCGCCTCGCCCTCCCGGACGCCGGCTCGCACCCCAAGGACGACCCGGCGCGCATCGCCTACGACCTGGTGTCGGAGCACTTCGGCCCGGGCTACAACGGGCCGCTGATCGTGACGGGCTCGATCATCTCCAGCCACGACCCGCTCGGCCTGATGAAGAAGCTCGGCGCGGAGATCGCCGATCTGCCCGGCGTCGCCGCCGTACCGCTCTCCACCCCGAACCAGAACGCGGACACCGGCATCGTTCAGGTCGTCCCGACCACGGCGCCGGACGACCCGCGCACCGCCCAGCTCGTCTCCGAGCTGCGGTCGAAGCATCAGCACTTCCTGGACGAGTACGGCGTCGACCTCAAGGTGACGGGCACGACCGCGGCGCAGATCGACGTCTCCAGCCGGCTCGGGGGCGCGCTGCTGCCGTTCGGCATCCTCGTCGTCGGGCTCTCCCTGGTGCTGCTGACGATGGTCTTCCGCTCGATCGCCGTGCCGATCAAGGCCGCGCTCGGTTACCTGCTCTCGGTCGGCGTCGCCTTCGGCGCGGTCACGGCGGTGTTCGAGTGGGGCTGGTTCGGGGACGCGGTCCACCTGGACAAGACCGGGCCGGTGATCAGCTTCATGCCGATCATCCTGATGGGCGTGCTGTTCGGGCTGGCGATGGACTACGAGGTCTTCCTGGTCAGCCGCATCCGCGAGGACTACGTGCACGGCGGCGACGCGCGCCGGGCCATCCAGAGCGGCTTCGTCGGCTCGGCCAAGGTCGTCACGGCCGCGGCCATCATCATGATCTCGGTGTTCGCGGCGTTCGTGCCGGAGGGCGACGCGTCGATCAAGCCGATCGCGCTCGGCCTCGCCGTCGGCGTCTTCGTGGACGCGTTCATCGTGCGGATGACGCTCGTGCCCGCTGTGCTGCAGCTCCTCGGCGACAAAGCGTGGTGGATGCCGCGCTGGCTCGACCGCGTGCTCCCGTCGTTCGACGTGGAGGGCGACGGGCTGCAGAAGGAGCTGGAGCTGGCCGACTGGCCGGCGCCGGGATCCCGGAGCATCGCCGCGGCGGACGGCCTGTCGGTCAGCGCGCGGCGGACCCCGATCCTGCGCGACGTGAGCTTCCGGCTCGCCGACGGGGAGGCCCTGGTCGTGCACGGACCGGACCGCACGGCCGCCCTCGCGCTGCTGATGGCCGTCACCGGCCGCACGCGCGTCGACGGTGGGACGGTCAAGGTCGCGGGCTTCGTCCTCCCGACCCGCGGCTCGGCCGTGCGCTCGCGGACCTCCGTGGTCCGGCTCGACCACGCCGAGACGCCGGTGGAAGACGTGCGCCGTGCGCTCGCGAGCTCCCCCGTCATCCTCGCCCTCGACGCGGCCGACAGCCTGACCGACCCCGTCGAACGTCGGAGGGTGCGGGTCGAGCTCGGCCGCGCGTTCGCCGACGCCTCGGCCGCCGGCCGGCCGTTCGCGCTGGTCGTGAGCTGCGTGGACCCCACCGGGCTGGACGACCTGCTTCCCGACACCGCCGAGCCCACCGCGGTGCAGCTGGCCGTCGACTCCGACGGGGCGGCGCACGGCACCGCCTCCGCTCCCCCGGCGACCGCACCGGCGCCCGCCGACGCCGACCACCACCCTGCCGCCCACTTCGAGAAGGCCGACGCCCGATGACCACCCCGACCTCGCTCCTGCGCCGCCCGCGCTCGCTGTTCTCGCTGGAGCGGATGCGCTCCGACAAGCGGGTGACCTGGCTGACCATCGTGGGCATCGTCCTCGTGCCGCTCGTCATCGGCGGCCTGCTGGTGTGGGCGCTCTGGAACCCGACCGACCGCCTCGGCGAGGTGAAGGCCGCCGTGGTCAACCTCGACCAGCCGGTCACCGTAGGCGGCCAGGTCGTGCCGCTCGGCCGGCAGCTGGCGGCGGGGCTGCTCGGCGCGAAGAACCAGAACTTCACGTGGGTGCTCACCGATCAGAAGGACGCGAACGCGGGCATCGCCGACGGCGGCTATGTGGCCGTGGTGACCATCCCGAAGAACTTCTCGAAGGCGGCCACCTCCACCGCGGGGACCTCCGGAGCCGCCACCCAGGCGACCATCGATGTGCGCACGAGCCAGAAGTCCAAGCTCGTGGACCCGGCGATCAGTCAGGCCGTGACCACGACGGCGACCGCCGTGCTCAACAAGCAGCTGACGACGACCTACCTCGAGAACGTCTACGTCGGGTTCAACACCCTTCACGACCAGCTCGCCAAGGCGGCCTCCGGAGCGGGATCGCTCTCGACCGGGCTGACGCAGCTGGCGAGCGGCACGCACCAGCTGGCGGACGGGGCGAACCAGCTCGCCGCGGGAGCGGACTCGCTCGCGAGCGGGCTCGGACAGCTCTCCGGCGGCGCCTCGGGGCTCGCGAGCGGGCTCGGGACGCTGTCCAACGGGATGACCCAGTACGCGAACGGCGTCTCGCAGGGGGCGACCGCGGCCCAGCAGCTCCCGGCGGGAGCGGCACAGCTCGCGACCGGCACGGCCGGGGTGCGCGACGGCGTCGCGGCGACGGTGACCGGCCTGAAGAATCTCGAAGCGAACTGCAAGCTGGTGCACCCCGGTGTCGGCACCACTCCCGACCCGATCTGCGCCGGCATCCAGGCGACCATCGACGGGATCACGAACCCGGATCCCACGAAGGGACTTCAGGCCGCCGCCACCCAGGTCGCCGCCGGAGCCCAGACCTTCTCAAGCAGTGTCGCGCCCCTGCCCGGCCAGCTCGCGCAGTCGGCGTCGGCCGCTCAGCAGCTCGCGTCCGGCGCCTCCCAGTCGGCCTCGGGCGCGCAGCAGCTCGCCTCCGGCGTCCAGCAGTCGGCGGACGGCGCGTCCCAGTACGCGGCCGGCGTGCACCAGTTCGCGGCGGGCGTCCCCGCGCTCGCGGCCGGCGCCGACCAGTCCGCGGCGGGCGCCGCCTCCTCGCCTCCGGCCTGAACCAGGCCGTCGCGCAGCTCCCGAGCTACGACGCGGGCCAGCGCACCAACCTGGCGTCGGTGGCGTCGCAGCCGGTCGGCCAGAAGCAGTCAGGGACCACGGCCTTCGGCACCTCCAGCGTCCCGCTGTTCGCGTCGGTCGCGCTCTGGCTCGGGGCCTTCGCGTCGTTCCTGGTGCTGCAGGCGATCTCGCGGCGTGCGCTGCTGACCTCCCGCGCGGCCGGCCTGATCGCGTCCGACGGGCTCCTGCCGGCCGCCGCGATCGGCGTCGTGCAGGGCGTGCTCGTGGCGGCGATCATGCAGCCGGCGATGCAGCTGAGTGTCGGCGCGTGGTTCGGCTTCGCGGGGGTGGCGGCGGCGGCCGCGGTCTGCTTCGCGGCGGTCAACCACGGGCTCGTGGCGCTGCTCGGCGGGCTCGGACGGTTCCTGTCGATGCTCGTGGTCGTGATCACGCTCGCCTCCGGGATCGTGTCGACCGCTCCCGGTTTCTTCGACAGCGTGACGGCGTGGCTGCCGACGTCGCCCGCGATCACGGCCCTGCAGGGCGTGGTGGACGGGTCGACGGGGGTCTGGCGGGGGCTCGGCGGCCTCCTGATCTGGACCGCGATCGGCTTCGCGCTGGCGCTCGCGGCGGTCGCGCGGCGGCGCATCGTCACGGCCGCGCAACTGCTCCCGGCGGAGTGACGCCCGCCACTCCGCAGCGGGGTCGCAACACGCCGCGTCACGCGCCGCGTAACGGCGTGTCGCGACCCCGCTCCGGCCGGGGTCAGGCGGTCGCCGCCAGGGCGAGCGTCGCGAGCACCACGGTCACCGGCGCGACGATCAGGCCGAGGAGCATGTAGCGGCCCCAGCGGATGCGGACGTCGAACGACGTCAGCCGCTGGTGCCAGAGCAGGGTCGCCAGCGACGCCCACGGCGTGATCAGCGGACCGGCGTTGACCCCGATCAGCAGCGCCGCCAGCCGCACCGGGCTGCCGGCGGCCGGCTCCAGCGCGAGGTAGGCCGGGAGGTTGTCGATCGCGTTGGCGCCGACCAGCCCGGTCAGCGACAGCCGCAGCAGCGCGAGCGGCGACTCCCCGGAGCCGGACACCCGCGCCAGCAGCGTCCCGAGGCCGTTCGCGTGCAGCGCCTCGATGAACAGGAACAGCCCGGACGCCAGCAGCACGAGCTGCCACGGCACCAGCCCGAACCGCAGCACCGAGCGCCGGCGCAGTGCGAAGACCGCCAGCAGCACGACCGCCGCGCCGAAGGCCGGCATCCACACCGGGATGCCGGAGACCAGCAGCGGCATCAGCGCGACCACCACGGCGGCCGCGATCCAGAACAGCACACGGTCCTCGATGCCGTCCTCCGGCCCCGTCTCGTAGCGGACCAACAGCTGCCTCCGCGAGATCAGGAACACGACCACCAGCGGCACCACGATCGCCACGAGCGCCGGCGCCCACATCAGGGCGGCGAAGGCGAACGGCGTCGGGTTCCCCATCGCGTGCTGGGCGAGCAGGTTGGTGAGATTGGAGACCGGGAGCAGCAGCGAGCCGGTGTTGGCGATCCAGACCGTGGTCAGCGCGAACGGCAGCGGGTCCAGTCCGGAGTGCCGGGCCAGCACGATCACCACGGGCGTGAGGAGCACAGCGGTGGTGTCGAGCGACAGGAAGATGGTGCTCAGCGTCGCGACGACGGCCACCAGCAGCCAGAGCAGCCAGGCCCGCCCGCGACCCCAGCGCGCGGTCTGCTGGGCGACCACGGTGAACACGCCGGCCTCCGCGGCCAGCTCGGTCACCACCGTCACCGCGACCACGAAGAGCAGGATCGGCCAGACGCGGTCCCAGAGGGCCAGCGCGTCCGCGCCGGGAAGCAGGCCGGTGAGCACCGCGACAGCACCGAGGAGGAGCAGCACAGCGCCGACGATCGCCGTCCGCATCCCACTCCTCTCCACGCGCCACCTTCAACCGAGCGCCTTCGGAAGCGTACCCTGGCGGGACGAGCGAAAGGACGCGGATGCGCAAGTTCATCTTCAACGGAGCGATCATCAGCGCGGTCATCGGACTCTGGTCCACGATCCAGGAGACCAAGGAGGGCCGGCGCGACTGGCGGGTGGTGCTCATGTGGATCAGCGCGGCGATCGGCATCGTGATCGCGGTCGGGACCGTGCTGGAGGAGTCCCGGGAGGCCGACGAGCGCGAAATCAAGCGCTGACCGCACGATTTCCGCGAATCTTCCGGCGTGTCCGCGCGTCGTGAGGCCCCTGCGCCCCGACACTGGTTCTTGACGGAGAACCTGGAAGGGGTATCGCGATGTTTGGTCGTAGGCGGCATGCCGCCGCCGAGGTGCAGGCGGCACCGGTTCCTCAGCTCACGGATGCTCAGATCCTCGAGGTCGTCCACACCAAGATCGCCGAGCTGATCGGCGAACGCGGCGAATGGACCGTGTCGCGCCGTTCCACCGACGACACCGACTCCATCTTCCACTCCGTCCTCTCGCAGTCCGTCTCGGTCGGCATCACCGCCGCCCTGGTGGAGGCGCGCCGCCGCCTGGAGGCCGGCGAGGCCGCCGTCGTGGTCGCGTCCGAGCCGCAGCACCGCGCGCCCGCCGAGGTCGTCGCCATCGAGGAGGCCGCCCCGGTCGCGCAGGTCCAGCAGCACGAGGTTCAGGCGCATGAGGAGCCCGCCGCATTCGGCTGGGAGCCCGCCCCGATCACCGTCTGGACCGACCTCCGCAAGCCCGTCACCGGCGAACTCCCCGCGATCCCCGAGCGCTCCGCGGCGTAACCCTCAGCCGATGTGCTTCCAGGAGGCGGGGCCCCCGGAGCCGGCGCGGTAGGTGTCGAGGGGGACCTCCTCCTTCTTCCACGCGGAGATCACGGGGGTGACGATGCGCCACATGTCGACGGCCGTGTCGCCGCGCACGGACAGCGACGGGTCGCCGTCGAGGATGCCCTCCAGGACTTCGGCGTAGGCCAGCAGCAGCCCCGGCCCGAAGTTCGCGCTGAGCGCCACGCGCTCGATCTCGTGCGGGTCGTCGGGTCCGTTGATGTTGAGCTCCAGCGACATCGCGTCGGGGGCGAGCATGATGCGCAGCATCGTCGGCTCGCGGTGGCCGCGCAGTCCCCGCGGGATGTGCCGCGCCGGCTTGAACGTGACGAGGATCTCGCGCCGGCGTGAGCCGAGCGCCTTGCCGGAGCGCAGCGTGAACGGCACGCCGGCCCAGCGCCAGGTGTCGATCTGCACGGTCACCTCGGCGAGCGTCTCGGTGTCGTTCGCCGGGTCGACGCCGGGCTCGTTCGTGTACGCGGGGAGCTTCTTCCCGTCGACCGTTCCCGCGGTGTAGCGGGCGCGGCGGCTCGCGGCCACCGGGTCGTCCTTCCACACCCGGGTCGCGCGCAGCACCGTCGCCTTCGCGTCGCGCAGGTCGGTGGCGTCGAGCGCACTGGGCGGCTCCATCGCGAACACCGCCAGCACCTGGAGCAGGTGGCTCTGGATCATGTCCATGAGCGCTCCGGCGTGGTCGTAGTAGCGGGCGCGGTCCTCCAGCCCGAGCGACTCGTCGTAGACGATGTCGACGCTCTGGATGTGGTCGCCGTTCCACACCGGCTCCAGGATGCTGTTCGCGAAGCGCAGGCCGATCAGGTTCAGCACCGTGGAGTTGCCGAGGAAGTGGTCGACGCGGTGGATCTGGTCCTCCGGCACCAGCGTCGCGAGCCGCTTGTTGAGCGCGACGGCCGAGCGCTTGTCTGTGCCGAACGGCTTCTCGAGCGCGAGGGTCAGCCCGGCCGGCAGGGTCAGCTTGCCGAGCGCCTCGCACGCCTTCGCGGTGATCGCCGGCGGCAGGGCGAAGTACAGGGCGGGCACGCCCTCGCAGGCGTCGAAGATCGTCTGCAGGTCGGCAGGCTTGGTGACGTCCGCAGGGAGGTACACGGTGCGCTTGAGCAGCTCCTCCACCGCTGGGCCAGCGGCCTTCACGGTCCTGAACGATTTCTTCACCACCGAGCGCCAGTGCGCGTCCGACCAGTCCTCGGCCCCGGAGCCGACCAGGTGGAAACGCCGTTCCGGGTGGTGGGTGAGCAACTGCCCGATGGCAGGGAGGAGGAGTCTGGACGACAGATCGCCACTCGCTCCGAGAATCACCAGAGTGCCCACGGACTGCGTCATGCGCTTCACAGTACGGCCATACTGGGGATATGTCGCTCCCCATCGAGGATTACGCCCTGATCAGTGATTGCTTCACCGGGGCCCTCGTCGGACGGGACGGCAGCATCGACTGGCTCTGCCTGCCGAGGTACGACTCGCAGTCCACGTTCGGCGCCCTCCTGGGCACGGAGGACCACGGCCGCTGGCTGCTCGCGCCCACCGATCCCGAGGCCACCAGCACACGCGAATACGAGCGGGACACGATGATCCTGGTCACCCGCTGGCGCACCGCCACCGGCGAGGTGGAGGTCGTGGATGCGATGCCGATGGGCGACCACCGCGCCGACCTGGTGCGGCGCGTGCGCGGGGTCAGCGGGCACGTGGAGCTGCGCGAGGAGCTGCGGATCCGCTTCGGCTACGCCAGCGCCATCCCGTGGGTGCGCAAGACGACCGACGAGAAGCCCGCCGCGCTCGTCGCCGTCGCCGGGCCGGACGGGCTCGTCTTCCGCGGATCGGCGCTGCACGCCTCGGACCACGCGCACGAAGGAAAGTTCACGGTCCACGCCGGCCGGACCGTCGACCTCTCGATGACCTGGTTCCCGTCGCACCGCGCGGCGCCGGTGGCGCTCGACGTCGAGACCTCCCTGCAGAACACCCGGGAGTGGTGGACGAAGTGGGCGGAGAGCTGCGACCACCAGGGCCCGTACCGCGAGGAGGTCGTGCGCTCGCTCCTCTTCCTGCGCGCGCTGACGCACCTCGAGACCGGCGGCATCGTCGCCGCCGCGACGACCTCCCTCCCCGAGCAGTTCGGGGGCGAGCGGAATTGGGACTACCGCTACGTGTGGCTGCGCGACGCGTCCCTGACCATCGCCGTGCTGCTCGCCCACGGCTACGACGACTCGGTCGACCATTGGCGCGACTGGCTGCTGCGCGCGATCGCCGGGGACCCGGGCGACGTCCAGATCATGTACGGCCTCGCCGGCGAGCGCGACCTCGCCGAACGGGAGCTCGACAGCCTCCCCGGCTATCAAGGCGCGCACCCCGTGCGGATCGGCAATGACGCGTCGACGCAGTTCCAGGCCGATGTCATCGGCGAGGTCATGCTGGCGCTCGACCACGGCCGCACGGCCGGCGTGCAGGAGACCCGGTTCTCCTGGGCCCTGCAGCGCGCACTGATGGGGTACCTCGAACAGAACTGGCGCAAGCCCGACCACGGCATCTGGGAGATCCGCGGGGAGCCGCAGACGTTCACGCACTCCCGCGGGCTGGTGTGGGCGGCCTTCGACTGCGCCATCCGCGGCGTCGAGCAGTTCGGGCTCGAGGGGCCGGTGGAGCGCTGGCGGCACCTCAGGGACGAGATCCGGGCCGACATCGAAGCGAACGGCTACGACGAGGGACGCGGCAGCTACGTCCAGTACTTCGGTAGCACCGAGGTGGACGCCTCGCTGCTGCTGCTCGCGCAGGTCGGCTACTGCGGCTTCGACGACCCGCGGATGCTCGGGACGGTGAAGGCGATCGAGGAGGACCTGCTGCGCGACGGCCTCGCCCTGCGCTACCGCACCGAGAAGGGCGTGGACGGCCTGCCTCCCGGTGAGCATCCGTTCCTCGCCTGCTCGTTCTGGCTCGTCGAGCAGTACGCGCGCTCGCACCGGCTGGACGACGCGACGCGGCTGATGGACCGCCTCGTCTCGCTGGCCAACGACGTCGGGATGCTGTCGGAGGAGTACGACGTCGAGGGCCGGTCGCAGGTGGGCAACACGCCGCAGGCCCTCACCCACCTGGCACTCGTGCGCGCGGCCGACGCCATCGCCGAGGTGCAGGCCGGGTGACGCCCGCGATCACGGAGCCCGCCACCGAGGAGGAGGTCGACCTCGGCGAGCGGCTGGAGCTCGGCGCGCCGTGGGTGACGATCGTCTGGAACGACCCGGTGAACCTGATGTCGTACGTCACCTACGTCTTCCAGAGCTACTTCGGGTTCTCCACGGCGGAGGCCAGGCGGCTGATGCTGCTCGTGCACAACGAGGGCCGCGCGGTCGTCGCGACCGGCACCCGCGAGGAGATGGAGCGGCACGTGGAGGCCATGCACGGCTACGGACTGTGGGCCACCCTGGCCAAGGCGGACGCGTGAGGCCGTTCCGCGCCGACCGGCACGGCGGCGGCGTCCACGCGCGGTTCGAGGCGGGCGAGGCCGAGGTGCTCCGGCGATTCGCCGCCGCGGCGGCCGAGCGCGCGGAGCGTGCGGGCTCGGAGACGAAGGACGGGGCGCCGGCCGACCCCGCGCTGACGCGGCTGCTCCCCGACGCGTATCCGGACGACCCGGAGGCGTCGGCCGAGTTCCGCCGGTTCACGGCCGAGCGGCTGGCGGAGTCGAAGTCGCAGAACGCACGCACGGTGATCGACTCGCTCAGCGGCCCGGCGCGGCCGGACGGGGCCGTCGAGGTGCGCCTGGACGGCGCGCAGGCCCAGGCCTGGCTGCGTGCGCTCACCGACATCCGGCTGGCGCTCGCCGCCGATCTCGGCATCGAGCACGACGGCGACGAGGGCGACATCCACGACCTGGAGTCGGCGACGCGCCGGGCCGTCTACGACTGGCTCGCCGCCGTCCAGGAGTTCCTGATCCTCGCCGTCCCCCGCGCCTGGCGTCGCTGAAGGTCAGACCGGGAAGCGGACGGCCGCGGCGACGGCTCCGCCACCGGGGACGTCCTCCGCCCGCAGCGCGTAGACCTTCGCCTTGGAGGCCAGCGAGCGGCGGATGATCTCGTCCACCACGCCGTAGTTTCCCGCCGTGTCGTCGTCCTGGTACGCGATCTTGCCGGTCTCGTCGTCCAGCGACCCGGGCACCCGACGGTCGATGTCGAAGACCAGGGTCTCCACCGCTCCGTAGGTCGCCGCGCGGGCGATGTCGCTCAGGTCGACCAGCGCGGTGCCGCCGGCGATGCGGGTCGAGAAGTCCTCCTTGAGCGCGTCGATCTTCCCGGCGTAGAGCCGGTCGAGGACGCCGCGCGCGGCCGTCGCCAGCTCGTCCTCGGTCTTCTCCTCCGGGTTGCCGGCGATCACGTCGTCCACGAGGCGCGGATAGTCCGTCGCGCCGCGGAAGATCCCGGTCAGCGGCTCGGCCGCGGCCAGGATGAGCGGCTCGGTGGAGCTCGCCAGCAGCGGGTGCAGCGCGCGTTCGATCGCCTGGACGTACTCCAGCATCCGCACCTTCTGGCCCTCGGAGCCCTGGATGCGGCCCTCGGCGGAGCGCCCGCTGACGGAGGTCAGCCCGACCGCGGCGGCGACGTCCTTCGGCATCCCCTCGACCTCGACCAGCGCCGGCGGGAGCTCGGGGTCGATGCGGATCAGGCGCACAGAGTTCTGGGCGAGCGCGAGGATGAGCGCCGACTGCGGGAAGGTCACGGCGCGCAGCAGCGGCTTGATGTAGAAGCGGTCGGCGACCTCGCACGCGGAGGTCAGCCGGTTGGGCAGGCGGAAGGTCTCGGCGATCTCCCCGTCGAGGAAGACGGCGAGCGAGCGCGACTGATAGCGCCAGAAGTCGCGGTCCTCCAGGATGCCTTCGCCCTCGGCCCGCACTGCGGCGATCCGGTGGCGATCGACGCCCATCGCCTCCAGCGATTTCACCGCCAGGGCGAGGTGATTCTTGAGGTCGATCCGCGCTTTGTCCGCCTCCGGCGGGGTCGTGCCGGTCGGCAGGTAGATGCTGACGCAACCGGGCTCGCGGAGCGCCGCGATCCTCTCGATGTCGGCCTTGGTCGGAATGTCCTTGTACTCCACTTTTCCTCCTCGGTCGTGACCCGGCCGGACGTCGGCGGCCGGTCGCCCCAGTCTCGTCGCGGGCGCAGAGCGGCACAAGACCCCGGGGGTGACCACGGGGTGATCCGGTTGACAGATGTGGAAAGCGCGGCTACCGTCCTTTAAACCGGTTTAGACGACACCCGATCTGGGGGTGGCACCGGGGCCACAGACAGGAAGACGCAATGAAGCGGAATCGACTCCTCGCTGCAGCGACGGGCGCAGCCCTCGCCGCCGCCGCGCTCGTACCGGTGATCGCCGCCCCGGCGAACGCCTCCCCCACTCCCGCGGCCCCGGCCGCCCCCACGCTGACGAACCTCGCCCATCTGAACTTCCTCCTGGACGACGTGCCGTTGCTTCCCGGGGTCGCGGGACACTCCACGTACCAGCAGAGCCAGGAGCCTTCCGCGCGCGCCCCGTGGGTGTACGCCAACCGCAACGCCGACGGCAGCTTCACCCGCGTCGGCGGCGGCCCCATCACGAACGCCGCGAAGGGCTGGTACGCGCAGGGCACCTTCGACGCGGACGACATCTCCCGCTCCGCGGTCGTCTACCTCCGCGACTGGAAGCAGAACGGCACGGCCGCCAGCCGCGCCTCCGCCTACGAACTGCTGCGCGAGCTCACCTACCTGCAGGTCGACTCCGGCCCGAACGCCGGCAACGTGGTGCTCTGGCAGCAGCACGACGGCACCCTGAACCCGTCCGCCATCCCCGCCGACAACCCCGACCCGAGCGACGCGGGCGAGTCGTACTGGCTGGCCCGGACGGTGTGGGCGCTCGGCGAGGGCTACGCGGGCTTCCAGAAGTCCGACCCGGCGTTCGCGTCCTTCCTCCAGCACCGGATGGACCTCGCGCTGAGCTCCCTCGAGCGCCAGTCGCTCGCCGAGTACGGCACCACGGACACGGCGAACGGCGTGACGGTGCCCGGCTGGCTCATCACGAACAGCGCGGCCCCGACCGCGGAGGCCGTGCTCGGGCTGAGCGCGTACACCGCCGCCGCTCCGGGCGACACTCGGGCGCGCACCGACCTGCAGCGCTACGCGAAGGGGATCGCCGGGCTGTCCTCCGGTGGCACCGGCCAGTGGCCGTTCGGCGCGCTGCTCCCCGAGGCCAACTCCCCCACGTTCTGGCACGCCTGGGGCGGCATGCAGCCGGCGGCGCTGACGGCCGCGGCGACGCAGCTCCACGACGGCGCCCTGCAGAGCGCCGCGAACACCGACCTCGCGAGCTTCACCCCGCAGCTCCTCGCCACCGGCGGCCCCGACAACGGCTGGACGCCCACCCCGGCCGACCAGTCCCAGATCGCCTACGGCGTCGACTCCCGGGTGGAGGGCCTGGTCGCGGCGTCCGACGCCACCGGCTCGACCGGCCTCGCCACCCTCGCCGGCGCGCAGGCCGCGTGGTACTTCGGCGCGAACCCGGCCGGCGTGCCGGTGTACGACCCGGCCACGGGTGTCTGCGTCGACGGCATCGGCGGCGACGGCGGCATCAACCACAACTGCGGCGCCGAGTCGGTCATCCACACGGAGCTGAGCATGCTCGCGCTCGACGCCCACCCGGCGATCAAGCGCGAGGCCCTGGCCCTGACGCACCGCTCCGCGGTCGACGGCATCCAGGTCGTGGAGGCCGAGAAGGGCACGCTCACCGGCCCCGCCTCCGTGGTCACCCCGCCGTCCGCGTGGACCGGCTCGGCGAACTGGTCGGGCGGCGCGTACGTCTCCGCCTCGACCGGAGCGACCGTCACGATGTCGCTGCCCGCCGGCCACCCGGCGGCGCGCATCCTCCCGATCGAGGACCTCGGCCCGGATGGCACCGCCACGAGCGGGTCGGGCACGACGGCCTGGACGGCGAGCGCGGGCAACCGCACCGTGCAGCTCGGCGCCAGCCAGAACGTGCGCGCCGGCGCGCAGGGCATCGCGCCCACGACGGTGTTCCTGCTGCCGCAGACCCTCCCTGTCTCCGCACCGGTCGGCGCGACCACGGTCACGGCGACGGTGAGCGGCCAGGCCCGGCTCGACGCCGTGCTGGTGCAGCCGGAGGTCTCGCACCTCGGCCTGACCGGCTCCAGCCGGCTCGACGTCTACATCAACGCCACCTCCGGCACGGCCACGCAGCACCTCGGCTCCTCCGGCCCCGTGCTCGCGACCCGCTACGACGCCTCCGGGCGCCAGGTCGGCGCGCCGATCCCGCTGAACGGGAACGGCACCGTCACGGTCGTGCCGGGCGGCTTCACCACGGTGGTGCCACGGTGACGCCCGCTGACATCACGATCAACGACGTCGCACGGGCGGCGGGCGTGAGCAAAGGGCTCGTCTCCCTCGCCCTCAACGGCAAGCCCGGCGTGGCGCTGGAGACCCGCGAGCGCATCCTCGCGACCGCGCGGGAGCTCGGGTTCACCCCCAACCCGAGCGCCCGCGGGCTCACCACCCGCCGTGCCTACGCTCTCGGGCTGATCCTGCGCCGCGCCGCCCGCACCATCGAGGTGGACCCGTTCTTTGCGGCGTTCATCGCGGGCGTCGAGACGGTGCTCTCGGAGCGCGGCCAGGTGCTCGTGCTGACGGTCGTCCCCGACCACGAGGCGGAGGCCCGCGCCTACGAGCGGCTCGCGCTCGACAAGCGGGTCGACGGCTTCCTGCTCACCGACATCCTCGCCGACGACCACCGGATCGGCCTGGTGCAGGAGTTCGGCTCGCAGGCCGTCTCGCTCGGCGAGCCGGCCGGCGGCAGCCCGTTCCCGGTCATCACGCGCGACTACGACTCGGGCATCGACGAGCTCGTCGCGCACCTGCTCGGGCTCGGCCACCGGCGCATCGCGCACGTGTCCGGCGACGAGCGGATGCTGCACGGCCTCCGCCGCCGCGAGCGCTTCGAGCAGGCCATGCTCGAAGCCGGCCTCCACCCAATCATCGTCCCCACCGACTTCTCGCCCGAACAGGGCGCGGAGGCCACCAAGACGCTCCTCGACTCCGCGGAGCCGCCCACCGCCATCGTCTACGGCAACGACCCGATGGCGATCGCGGGCATGGGGGTCGCGCACGAGCGCGGCCTCCGCCTCCCCAGGACTTGTCCATCACAGGGCTCGACGGCTCCCAGATCGGGACCTACATCTATCCGAGCCTGACGACCCTGGACAACGACCCGGCCGGCTGGGGCATCGCCGCCGCCACCGCACTGCTGCGGCTGGTGGAGGACGGCGAGCCTGCCGATGTCGCCCTGCCCCCCGCCCGACTGGTGGTGCGCGCCTCAACGGCCGCACCGTCGCGTCACTGAAATCACGAGAAAGAGCACAGATCATGCGCAAACGCATCACCGGCTACCGCAGACTCGCGGTCGCCGTCATCAGCGCCGGCGTCGTCGCCGGCACCCTGGCCGCGTGCGGCTCGAGCGGCGGAGGCGGTCAGACCGACGCCATGAAGGCGCACGGCCCGATCACCATCTGGTACTCCAACAACGCGCAGGAGGTGCAGTGGGGCAAGTCCATGGTCTACTCCTGGAACTCCTCGCACCCCAAGGAGCAGATCAAGGCCCAGGAGGTCCCGGCCGGAAAGAGCACCGAGGAGGTCATCGGCGCCGCCATCACGGCCGGCACCACACCGTGCCTGGTGTTCAACAACCTCCCCGCCGCGACCGGACAGTGGGAGAAGCAGGGCGGCCTGGTCGACCTGTCGAAGTTCTCCGACGGCAACTCGTACATCCAGGGCCGCAGCGGCTCGTCGGCGGCCCAGTACAAGTCGCCGAACGGCGACTACTTCCAGATGCCGTGGAAGCAGAACCCGGTGATGATCTTCTACAACAAGGCCATCTTCCAGAAGGCCGGCATCGACCCGAACAGCCCCGACCTGTCGACGTACGACAAGTTCATCGCCGCCGCGCAGAAGATCAAGTCGTCGGGCGCAGCGCCGTACGCGATCTACCCGGCGCCGACCAGCGAGTTCTTCCAGCCGAACTTCGACTACCTGCCCCTTCTGGCCGCGCAGACCGGCGGCAAGACGTTCATCGAGAACGGCAAGTCGAACATCACGAGCCAGGACTCCCTGGACGTGGCCAACTTCTGGAAGACCATCTACGCCGACGGCCTCGCCGGCAAGGAGCAGTACCAGGGCGACGCCTTCGCCGACGGCAAGTCGGCCATGGCGATCGTCGGACCGTGGGCCATCGCGTACTACGGCGACAAGGTGCAGTGGGGCTCAGTGCCCGTCCCGACCAAGGACGGCAAGGCCGCCGACCAGACGTACACCTTCCCCGACGCCAAGAACATCGGCATGTACACGTCCTGCAAGAACCAGGGCACGGCGTGGGACGTCATCAAGTACGCCACCTCCAAGGACCAGGACGGCAAGCTGCTGAACGTCACCGGCCAGATGCCGATCCGTTCCAACGTCGCGAGCGTGTACTCGAGCTACTTCGACTCGCACCCCGCGTACAAGGAGTTCGGCTCCCAGAGCGAACGGACCGCTGACGACCCGACGGGCGTCAACACCATCGCCCAGCTCCAGGCCCTGCGCGACGCCTACTCCAAGTCGGTGATCAACGGGACCGGAACGGTCGAGGACGCCTTCAAGGCCGCCTCGCAGAAGATCGACCAGCTCCAGGCTCAGAAGTAATCATGAGCACCCTCTCCGCACCTCCGGCGGCGGGCACCACGCCCGCCGCCGGGGCGCCCCCGCGGCGGCGCAAGCCGCTGCTGCAGCGTGTCCTCGGCACCAACCCGCTGGGCTGGCTGTTCGCGGCGCCGTACCTGATCTTCGTCCTGGTGATCTTCGCCTACCCGCTGATCTTCGCGGTCTACATGTCGTTCTTCGACTACTTCTTCGCGGCGCCGGGAGCACAGGTCACCCAGCCCTTCGTCGGGTTCCAGAACTACATCCAGGCCTTCACCGACCCGGCCGTGCTGCAGTCGTTCGCCAACGTCGGGATCTTCCTGATCATCAACGTGCCGCTGACGGTGGTGCTGTCGCTGGTGCTGGCGAACGGGCTCAACAGCATCACCCGGTTCCGCACGTTCCTGCGCGTGAGCTACTACGTGCCCTACGTCACGGCGAGCGTCGCGATCATCGGCGTCTGGCTCTTCCTGTTCAACAGCACGGGGCTGGTCAACCAGATCCTCGGCCCGCTCGCGCCGAACCCGTCGTGGTTCATCAACCCGGTGCTGGCCATGCCGACCATCGCGATCTACGTGACCTGGAAGCAGCTCGGCCTCTACATCCTGCTGTACCTCGCCGCGCTGCAGAACGTGCCGCGCGAGCTGTACGAGTCGGCGGCGACCGACGGCGCGGGGAGGGTGCGGCAGTTCTTCTCCGTCACCGTGCCCGGCGTGCGGCCGGCGACCGTGCTCGTGCTGCTGCTCGCCACCATCACCGGCGCCAACATGTTCACCGAACCGTACCTCCTCACCGGTGGCGGCGGCCCGGACGGCCACTCGACCTCCCCGGTGCTCCTGATCTACCAGCAGGGCATCCAGCAGGGTCACCCGGGCTATGCCTCGGCGATCGGCGTCGTGCTCGTGATCCTGGTGCTGATCATCGCCTGGCTGCAGAACCGATTCGCGGGAGGACGCGACTGATGACCACTCTCAAGAACGCCGGGGCCGACCCGGTGCCGCAGACTCCGCGCTCCCCGCGGAAGCGCCGTCGCCGCGACATGGCCGCCTCCGCGCGGCTGAGCCGGCCGCAGGCGATCCTGCAGGGGATCGTCCTGACGATCGGCGCCTTCGCCTTCCTGTTCCCCTTCTACTACATGCTGATCGGGTCGCTCCAGGCGTCGCCCGACACGACCGTCGCCGGGGCGTTCCCCAATCCGGCCAACCTCACGCTGCACAACTACGCTGCGATCGACTCCCGGATCAACCTCTTGCAGGGACTCGTGAACTCGGGGATCTTCACCGGCGGCGTGCTGCTGTGCACGGTCGTGTTCGGCGTGCTCGCCGGGTACGCGCTCTCGATCCTGCAGTGGCGCGGGCGCGGGGTGACCTTCGCGCTGGCGCTGCTGGTGCAGACCATCCCGTTCCAGCTCCTGATGATCCCGCTGTACGTGCTCATCGCGCGCAACTACGGGCTGGGCGACAACTACCTGGGGATGATCCTGCCGTTCGCCATCAACTCGGCGGCGGTGCTGATCTTCCGGCAGTACTTCCTGCAGTTGCCGCGCGAGCTGTTCGACGCCGCCCGGGTGGACGGCGCCGGGGAGTTCACGCTGCTCTGGCGGGTCGCCCTCCCGCTGGTGCGCCCTGCGCTGGTCACGGTGCTGCTGCTGACCTTCATCGGCCCGTGGAACGAGTTCCTCTGGCCGTTCCTGATCACGAAGGAGGCGAGCCTGCAGCCGCTGGCCGTCTCGCTGGCGAACTACATCAGCACGGTCGCGGCCTCCACGACCAACCCGTACGGGGCGATCCTCGCCGGAGCGGTCGTCCTGGCCGCGCCCGTCGTGGTGCTGTTCATCGTCTTCCAGCGCTACTTCACCTCCACCGATATCGGCTCGTCCGTCAAGGGCTGAGTCACCGCACCGAACGCAAGGAGAACCGTGGACGCCGCGTACACCGACGCCCTCCGCCTCAGCTATGAGGAGGCGCTGGGTCACTCCAACGCCCTCACCGACCACATCTCGACCGACCACTTCTCGGCGAACTACGTCGACCCGCCGGACTGGGCGATCGGCCCGTTCCGGCGGGACCCGGCGCTGACCTTCCGGCTCGACCGCCAGTGGGACGACCCCACCGGCGTCGGCTGGACGAGCAGCGCGATCTTCAACCCGACGATGATCGAGCGCGACGGAGAGCTGCACCTCTTCTACCGGGCCTCGCCGCGGATGGAGTCGACCGCCAGCCGCGTCGGCCACGCCGTGCGACGCGACGGGGTCTGGACCGACGACCCCGCCAACCCGGTCGTGTACCCGACCCTGCCCAACGAGACGCTCGGCTGCGAGGACCCGAAGGTCTACGAGGCTGACGGCCGCTACGTGCTGTTCTACAACGCGATCCGGCGCACGGACGAGGGCGAGACCGCCGTCGACATCATGGGGATGGTCTCCGACGACCTGGAGTCGTGGGAGAAGATCGGCCTGGTGGTCCCGCTCGACGTGTCGCTGGGCTGGGCCAAGGGCGCGGTGATCCCCGCGACGAGCACGGCCGGGCCGTGCGCATCGGCGGCGAGTACCTGATGTTCCTCTCCGAGGGCTGCGGAGGCCGCCCGATGATCGGCCACTCCGACGACCTGGTCTCCTGGACCTTCGCCGAACAGCCCTACCTCGACTTGTCGCCGCTGCCCGGCAGCCTGTTCGAGGTCGCCTGCGCCGTCGTGCGCGGGGACGACCTCGTGCTGGACTTCTTCTACGCCGACGAGAACGGCGACTTCGCCGCGGCCCAAGCGCACTACAGGACCGACGCCCCGTTCACGCAGCTCGGCCTCCACCGCGGCGGCTCCCTCGCTTGGGGCGGCCTGCAGAAGGTGGACGGCCGCTGGTCGTTCGCGCAAGGCTGGGACGCTCCCCGCGGAGAGCGCGAACTCTATGTCTACAAGGAGGTCACGAAGTGACTGAGCCCTTCCCGTACGCACTCACCCGCTCCGGCGTGGTGATGACTCCCGATCCCGGCGAGCCGCTGGAGTCCGAAGGCGTGCTGAACCCCGCATCCGGCCGCGACGCCGACGGCGAGCTGTACCTTCTTCCGCGACTGGTCGCCGACGGCAACGTGTCGCGCGTCGGCCTCGCCCGTGTCGTCGTCGAGGACGGCGTGCCGGTCGGCGTCGAGCGGGAGGGCGTCGTGCTGGCGCCCGACCGCGACTTCGAGCGCGGCCGGCGCAACTCCGGCGTCGAGGACCCACGCACGACGTTCGTGCCCGCCCTCGGCCTCCACGTGATGACCTACGTCGCGTACGGCCCGCTCGGCCCGCGCACCGCCGTCGCCGTCTCGTCCGACCTGCGGTCGTGGCAGCGCCTCGGCCCGGTGAGCTTCGAGTACGACGACGAGCTGGGCGTCGACCTGGCGCTGTTCCACAACAAGGACACGGTGTTCTTCCCCGAGCCGGTCACCGGGCCGGACGGCGTGGAGAGCCTGGCCGTGCTGCACCGGCCGGTGTGGGACCTCGGCGAGGTCAGGGACGGCGAGGGCGCGCATCCGCCGACCGGGCTGGAGGAGAAGCGCCCGAGCATCTGGATCGCGTTCATCCCGCTGGCGGCCGTGCGCGAGGACCTCGGCGAGCTGGCGCGGTGGCGGCACAACCGCTTCCTCGCCGGCCCGGAGTTCCCGTTCGAGGAGCTGAAGATCGGCGCGGGGCCCGCCCCGGTGCGCGTGCCGGAGGGCTGGCTGCTGCTCCACCACGGCGTCACCGGGCGGCTGGAGCGCGGCGTCGACCAGCAGAAGCACGTCAACTACGCCGCCGGCGCGATGATCCTCGACGCCGACGAGCCCTGGCGGGTGATCCGGCGGACGGAGGAGCCGCTGCTGAGCGCCGAGACCGAGGAGGAGCGCAGCGGCATCGTGCCGAACGTCGTGTTCCCCACCGCGATCGAGCAGGTCGGGGACGCCCACTGGGTGTTCTACGGGATGGCGGACTCGAAGATCGGCGTCGCGAAGCTGGAGCGGGTGGCGTCTTCCGCGACATGATGTCGAGATGACGCCCTCCCGTTCGTATGGACGGTGAGAGGAAGGAATCACGACCATGTCCCAGTACCTGCTCAGCGTCTACCAGCCCGACGGGCCCGTCCCGGAGCCGGAGGTCCTCGCCGCGATCGGCGAGGACCTCGACGCGCTCAACACCGAGATGCGCGCGGCCGGCGCCTGGGTGTTCTCCAACGGCCTCCTGCCGCCGCAGTCGGCGACCGTGCTGCGGCCGGCCGGCTCGGAGGTGATGGTCACCGACGGCCCGTTCGCGGAGGGCAAGGAGCACCTCGGCGGCTTCACCATCGTCGACGTGCCCGACCTGGACGCCGCCCTCGAGTGGGGCCGGCGTCTCGCCGTTGCGACGACGCTGCCGATCGAGGTGCGGCCGTTCGCGTGAGCCGCGACAAGAATGGCGCGGCCGTCTCCTCCGGAGCGATCGACTCGATCTTCCGCGAGGAGTACGGCCGCGCCGTCTCCGTGCTCTACCGCTCCCTCGGCGACCTGGACCGCGCGGAGGACGCCGTGCAGGAGGCCTTCGCCGTCGCGGTTGCGCGCTGGCCGGTCGACGGCCTCCCGCCCGCGCCGGCCGGGTGGCTGATCACCACCGCCCGCCGCCGCGCGATCGACCGGCTGCGCCGGGAGGCGGTCGGCCGGGAGCGGGAGGCGGAGGCGACGGCACTGCTCGCGCTGGCCTCCGCCGTGGAGGCCGCCGACACCGGCGCGATCACCGACGACCGCCTCCGGCTCATCTTCACCTGCTGCCACCCCGCGCTCGCGCCGAACGCCCGGGTGGCGCTGACGCTGCGGCTGCTCGGCGGGCTCAGCACCGCCGAGATCGCGCGGGCGTTCCTGGTCCCCGAGGCCACGCTCGCCCAGCGCATCTCGCGCGCGAAGGCGAAGATCAGGGACGCCAGGATCCCGTACCGGGTCCCGGCCGCCGCCGACCTGCCGGAACGGCTCGGCTCCGTGCTGGCGGTGGTCTACCTGATCTTCAGCGAGGGCTACACGGCGACCGCGGGCGACCGGCTGGTGCGCGCGGAGCTGTGCGGCGAGGCGATCCGGCTCGCGCGCCTCCTGACCGCGCTGCTGCCCGACGAACCGGAGGCGCAGGGTCTGCTCGCCCTGCTGCTGCTCGTCGACGCCCGCCGGCCTGCCCGGATGGATCGCGACGGGTCGATGGTCGCCCTCCCCGACCAGGACCGCGACCGCTGGGACACCGCCCTGATCGCCGAGGGCCACACGATCGTGCGCCGCTGCCTGGTCGCCGGGCGGCCGGGCCCGTACCAGCTGCAAGCGGCCATCCAGGCCGTGCACGACGACGCGGCGCGCGCCGAGGACACCGACTGGCGGCAGATCGTCGCCCTCTACGACCAGCTGCTGCGGGTGCAGCCCTCCCCGTCGTCGCGCTCAACCGGGCGGTCGCGGTGGCGGAGGCCGTCGGCCCGGAGCCCGCGCTGACCGCGATCGAGCCGCTGCGCGAAGAACTGGCGTCGTTCTACCTGCTGCACGGCATTCGCGCCGGGCTGCTGCGCCGGTCGGGACGGCCCGAGGAGGCCGCGGCCGAGTACGACGAGGCCGTGCGGCTGTGCGCGAACGACAGCGAGCGGGAGTTCCTCTCGCGGCAGCGGGCGCTGCTGCCGGAGGCGTGATCGGCGTTCCGGGTTCCCCCAATGCGCCCGGCGGTGGAGAGTGGCGCTATGGACATCGCATTCCTCGGGCTCGGCCGGATGGGCCGCGAGCTCGTCCCCCACCTGATCGACGCCGGCCACACCGTGACCGTCTGGAACCGCTCACCGGAGCCGGCGCAGACCATCGGCCGCCGCGGCGCCCACGTCGCCGACTCGGCGGCGGACGCCGTCGCCACGGCGGACACGGTCGTGAGCGTGCTGTTCGGACCGGAGGCCGTGCGCGAGACGCTGCTGGACGCGGACCTCCCGTGGCGCCCCGGCACGCTCTGGATCGACGTGACGACGGTCTCCCCGGCCGACGCGATCGAGTTCGCCGCCCGCGCCGCCACCCTCGGCATCCGCTATGTGGCCTCCCCCGTCGTCGGCTCGCTCGCCCCCGCCCGTGCCGGAGCGCTCGCGGTGCTTGTCGGCGGCGAGCACGATGCGGCGAGGGAGGCGAAGCGGGTCGTGGGCCTGTGGGCCGACCAGGAGAAGCTGCGCACGTTCGACACGCCTGCGGCAGCGACGGCGGCGAAGCTGGTGGCCAACCTCGCCCTCGCCATCTCGATGGAGGCCCTGTCGGAGTCGCTGCGCCTCGGCCGCGCCGCGGGACTCACCGACGACGAGGTGCTCGCCACGCTCTCCCTGACCGCGATCGCCCCGCTCGCCGCCATGAAGGGCCCGCTCGTGACCGCCGGCGACTACGAGGACGCCCAGTTCACCGCCGACGCCCTCGCCAAGGACACCCGCCTCATGCTCGCGACCGCGGACGTCCCGCTGCCGGCCGTCGCGCTCGTCGCGGCCGAGCTGCAGCGCGCGATCGACGCGGGGCAGGGCGGGATGGACTTCTCCGTCATCGCGCGGGATCGGTGAGCGGGAGCGGTCACCGTTGGGGTGAATCTATGGACGACACCCCTCATCCTCAGTGGCGCGGAGGGCACACCACTGGCGGCGTCCTGTCTCCGAACGCAAACCATGCGATCGATCCCAGCACGGGGAATGCGATCACGGCGACGACCCACAGAACGCGTAGCAGCGGAGAGATGAGCGGTCGTCTGGCGATTTGCACGAGAGCCACCACGACAAACGCGGCGATGGCGATCAGCGCGGCGATTCCGACGCCGACAAAGATGAACTCCATCACGAACATCCGAATCCCCTTCTGCAGGTCCGCGTTGCCCTGACCGCACCGACAATAGCACCCAGAAATCGGTCAGGTACGCAATCTCCCGTTTTACATGTCTGCTATACATTCCCTCGGATGCCGACATCGACACCCGGATACGAATACAGACAACGGAGTGACTGTGAAAGCAAAGATCGCCATCCTGACATCCATCGCGGCAGCCGCGGGCCTGTCCGTCATGGCCGCGGCCCCTGCAAACGCGGAAGAAGCGGAGCCGTCGTCTGCTACAACTTCGTCATATGCGCCCGACTGCGTGGCTCAGATCGAAGCCCTTCCTGAGTCGGGCCTCTCCAAGGAGGACTGCAAGGTAACCAGCACGCTGAAGGTCGAGGACAGCTTCGTCGCGACAGCGGCCGATATCGCTGCGTCAGCGCTGAGCGACGCGGACAAAGCCGAAATCCTGAACCGCAGAGCACGCGGCGCGATCACGGCAAAGCACTGGAGCCAGTTCACTACGGGCGCTGCCTACACCCGCACCCACAACGGCACGTTCTACTACGACGGCTCCCGCGTGTGGGTGACCACCCAGACGAGTGGATACACCGGCTCTCACCAGTGCTTCACGAACTACAGCGTTGGATTCAATCTCACCGGCACTGCCTGCAACGAGAGCGGAAGCGCTTCCGCACGCAACCTCTACTCTGCGTGGGATGTGAACCCGAACGGCACGCCCGTGGTTTACAACGTCTCGATGACCGCGACAGTCAAAGCGAATGGCACGATCACCGGCTACGGTGCCACCGTCGGATAGTCGACTCTCTGACCGAGGGCGGCCCACCGCGCGCATTGCCAGTGGGCCGACCTCGTCTACCCCGCGAGCGAGGCGGCCGCTCACCCCACCGCCGTCACCACCCCGCCCGCCGCCGCCGACCGCCGCGCGGCGTCCACGACCTGCAGCGTCCGCAGCCCGACACCGCCGTCCGGGACCGCCGGCCGCCCGGCGCGCACGGCCCTGACGAACTCGTCGAGCATGGCCGCGTCCAGGTCGTCGCCGGTCGGGACCCACACCTGCCCGTCGCCGGTCTGGCCGCCGACGTGCCCCGCGAACGGCGCGATCGTCACCGAGCCGCGCGTGCCCGTCACCTGGAAGGTCAGGCCGCCCCAGGTGGGCGCGGCGTCCGGGACGCTCCAGGAGCAGTCGATCGTCGCCACCACTCCGCTCGGATAGACCGCGGTCACCAGGCCGCCGGTCTCGACGGCCGCCTCCGGGTGCAGGATGCGGTTGGCGACCGCGTGCACCGTCGCGGGCTGCTCGCCGAGCAGCTCGTCCAGCAGGTCGGCGCAGTGCACGACGTGGTCGACCAGCGCGCCGCCGCCCGCGAGCGCGGGATCGGTGAACCAGGCGCGGTCGGAGGGCACCTTGCCGTTGTTCGTCCCCTTCACCGCCAGCAGCGTCCCGAGCGCGCCGCCGCGCACGCGGTGCAGGAGGTCGGCGAACGCGGGCGCGAACCGGACAGGGTACGCCGTCATCAGGGTCACGCCGGCGCGCTCGGCCGCCGCCAGCATGGCCTCGGCATCCTCCACCGTCGTGGCCAGCGGCTTCTCGCACAGGATGTGCGCCCCTGCAGCCGCAGCAGCCTCCACGAGCGCGCGGTGGCGGATGTTCTCGGCCGTGACGATCACGGCGTCCGGACCCCAGGCGAGCGCGTCCTCGTACGTCGGCAGGTAGGCCACGCCGAGCTGGTCGGCCAGCGCACGGCCGCGGAGGGCGGCGTCCGGCGCCGACGCGCCGTCCGGGTCGGTGACGACGAGCTCGATGTCCGCGCGGCCCGAGAGTGCGCGGCAGTAGCCGATCGCGTGCGTGTGGGCGAAGGACAGCACCGCCACCTTCAGCGGTCTGCCCGCGGTCGCGGCGGTCATGCGCCCACCACCTCGGCGATCGCCTCGGCCGATGCCAGGTCCAGTTCGACCGGGAGACCGCTGTGCAGTGACTCCATCGCGGCCTCGGCCAGCGCGACGGCGCGGACGCCGTCCTCCGGCGTGACCCGGGCGGCACGGTCCTCCGCGATGGCCGCCACGTAGTCGCGGAGCTGCGCGGTGTACGGGCTCTCGGCGTGGACCGGCGGCGGCAGGTAGCCGTCCGCGTCGTGCGCCGCCGGGATGTCGACCCGGCTCGGCGTCAGCGTCGAGTCGATCGCGAGCGTGCCTGCCGACCCGGCGAGGTCGGCGCTGGTCCGGAACGGCAGCCCGCGCGCTCCCCACGTGCCCTGGAGGTGGCTGATCGCGCCGGTCGCGTGCGTCAGCACGACGTGCGCGGTGACCGTGTGCGGTTCGGCGGCGTCACCGCCCGGCGCGCTCTGGACCGCGTACACGCGGACGACATCGCCGGCGAGCCAGAGCGCCTGATCGAGGTCGTGGATCATCTGGTCGCGCACGATCCCGCCGCCGCGCGCCTCGTCGTGGAACCAGGTGCCCGCCTTCGGCGCCTCGCCGCCGCGTACGAACCGCAGCACGGCCGGCTCGCCGATCCGCCCTGCCGCGATCTCGCGTTGCACCGCCGCGTACTCCGGGAAGTACCGCACGACATGCGCCGGGAACAGCCGGACCCCTGCCTCGCGCGCCGCTGCGACGACCTCCCTGGCCTCCTCGACGGAGCCCCCGAGCGGCTTCTCGCAGATGACGTGCTTGCCGGCACGGATCGCGGCCAGGGCCAGCGGAGCGTGGCTGGTGGTCGGGGTCACGATGTCCACGACGTCGCTCGCGGCGAGCAGAGCGTCGAGGTCGCCGGCGACGGCGAAGCCGTATTGCCCGGCAAGCGCCTCAGCGCCCTCGTGCGAGTACACGGTGACCGCGGCGCCGAGCGCCCGCCAGCCGTCCGCATGGACGCGCGAGATGCCGCCGGCCCCGATCAGGCCGACTCGAAGGGTGTTCACGGTGTGCCTTTCTGTCGTCGTCGCCTCGGTCGCCCGCGTCATTTCAGACCGGAGAACGCGATGCCGTCGATGACGCGTCGTTGCATGAGGAGGAAGAGGATGAGGACCGGCGCCATCGCGAGCAGGCTCGCCGCGAGAAGCAGCGGATAGTCCGGGATGGAGCGCTGACTGGTGAGCGTCGCGATGCCGGGAGCCAGCGGCATTTGCGTGGAGTCCGTCGCCACGATGAGCGGCCAGAGCAGATCGTTCCACGACGCCAGCACTGTGATGATCGCGAGCGCGGACAGCCCGGGCTTGGCCAGCGGCAGCATCACCTTCCAGAACACCTGGAAGTGGTTCGCGCCGTCGAGCCGCGCCGCCTCGGCCAGCTCGTCGGGCAGCCCGAGGAAGAACTGCCGCATCAGGAAGGTGCCGAACGCGCTGAAGATGCCGGGCGCCGCGATGCCGGAGATGGTGTTGAGCCAGCCGAGGCCCTGCACGATCTGGTACTGCGGCAGCAGGTAGACCTGCGGCGGCACCATCAGGATGGCGAGCACCAGGGCGAAGATCGTGCGCCGGAACGGGAACTCCATCCGGGCGAACGCGTAGCCCGCCATTGAGCACAGCAGGAGCTGGCCGACCGTGCGGATGACCGTGACGGCCACCGACACCCAGAGCTGGTTGAGGAACGGGAGCTGGTCGAACACGTGCGCGAAGTTCTCGAAGTGCAGGGTCCCCGGCCAGACCGTCGGCGGCACCGAGGTGACCTGCGCGTTCGTCGCCAGCGACATCAGGATCTGCCAGACGAACGGGAAGATCATCAGCAGCGACGCCACGATCAGAACCGCGTGGGTCAGGCCGTTCCCGCGAGCGCGGCCGGCCCGTGGCTGCGGCCGTGCGATCACCGAGCTAGACATAGTTCACCCACCTCTTCTGCATGCGGAACTGGAGCATCGTGAACGCGCCGACCAGCACCAGGATCGCGACGCCGACCGCCGCGGCGTAGCCGTTGTCGCCGGTCTGCTGGTGGGCGAAGAACAGGTAGACGAGCGACTGCGTCTGGTTGATCGCCGGGTTCTGCGTGCCCATCAGCGCGTAGAGCAGGTCGAACAGCTGGAACCCGGTGATGACGGTGATGACCGAGACGAAGAAGATCGACGGGGTCAGCAGCGGCACGGTGATCGAGAAGAACTGCCGAGCCCTGCTCGCGCCGTCGATCGAGGACGCCTCGTACATCTCCGGCGGGATGCTGCGCATGCCGGCCGAGAGCACGATCAGGTTGAACCCGAGCGAGATCCACACCCCGACGACGCCGACGGCGAAGAGCGCGAACCACTCCGTGCTCAGCCAGTTCGGCCCCTTGATCCCGATCTGCGAGAGCGAGTAGTTGATCACGCCGAAGTCGCCGTTGAAGATGATCCGCCACACCATCGAGATCGCGGCGGGCATCGCCACGTACGGCAGGAAGAACGCCGTGCGGTATGCGGCGCCGAACCGCAGCCCCGGCCGGTTGATCAGCGCCGCGAACCAGACCGCCAGCGGGATGCCGAGCAGGAGGATGCCGACGTAGATGAACGTGTTGAGGATCGCGCGCCAGAAGTCGGGGTCCGCCAGCATCTGCTGGTAGTTCGTGATCCCGCTCCAGGTCGCGCCGCCGAACGCTCCCCAGGTCGTGAAGCTGAAGTAGGCGTTGCGGAAGATCGGCCAGATGTAGAACACCAGCACGCCGAAGAGCAGCGGCCCGACGAACAGCAGCGCCCACCAGCCGTCCTTGCGCAGACCGCGGCCCCGACCCCGGTCGGCGGCGCGGGGTGTGCGCGCGCCCGGGGTGGCGGGCGCCGCCTGCGCGGCGCCCGCTCCCTTCGTGATCGTCTGAGTGGACATCGTCACTCTTTGGCGAGGTCCGCGTTCATCTGCGTGGCGAGCTCCTTGGCGACCTCGTCCACCGGCTTCTTGCCGCTGAACGCGTCGGGCAGCAGGTCGCCCTCGGCCTTGTTCCAGGCCGCGGTGTTCTTGGAGATCGGGTACGGGTAGGCGTAGTCCGTCGCCGCCTTCTCGAACACGCTCAGGTCCCACGGCGCCGAGTCGACGAACGCCTGCTGGGTGCCGTTGAACGCCGGGTTCGCCGCGCCCATCTTCGCCTGCGTCTGCGCGGCCTCCTTGCCTCCGAGGTAGTTCTGGAAGGCGATGGCGGCCGACTTGTTCTTGGAGTCCTTGGCGACGACGTTGGCGAGACCGTGGATGACGGTGGCCTGACGCTCACCGGTCGGCAGCGGCGCGACCGCGATCTGCGCCTTGATCGGCGAGCTCAGCAGCTCGGCGTTGGACCAGGTGCCCGACCAGAACATGGCGGACTTGCCGTTGATGAACCACTGGTCCTGCGGCGTGTCGGAGAGCTGCGCGAGGGTGGGCGACGAGCCGTCGGCGATCAGGTCGCGCACGAACTGGAGGCCCTTGATCGACTTGGGGTCGTCGTAGCCCGACTTCTTGCCGTCGGAGGAGATGATCGAGCCGCCGGCCTGCAGGATGGTGTTGTAGTACATCTCCTGGCCGCCGCTGAGACCGCTGGCCTCGCCGTAGATCCCCTCGCCCTTGAGCTTGTCCGAGATCGCCTTGGCCTTCTGGTGGAAGTCGTCCCAGGTCCAGCCCGCGGTCGGGTACGCTACGCCTGCCTTGTCGAAGATGGCCTTGTTGTAATAGACGGCGATGGTGTCGAAGTCCTTCGGGACGCCGTACTGCTTGCCGCTGTACGAGTAGAGCGAGTCCAGCGCCTTCGGGTAGTCGGCGGGGTCGATCGCCGAGCCGACCGGCTCCAGCAGGCCGTTGGACGCGTAGAGCTGGAAGTTCGGCCCGTTCATCCAGAACACGTCGGGCAGTGTCTTGGACGAGCCCTGCGTCTGCAGCTTGGTGAAGTAGTTCTGGTACGGCGTGATCTGCGGCGTCACCTTGATGTTCGGATAGGTCTTGTTGAAGTCCTTGATCAGGGCCTCCATCGCGGGCTTCTGGTTCACGTCCCAGAACGCGTAGGAGATGCCGGCCGAGAGATTATGATCGGCAGGGGCATCGGAGCCGCTGCCAGTGTTGGACGAGCATCCGGCGAGCACGACTGCGGACGCGACCGCGGCCGCGGCCGCGAGCAGGGCTTTTCGCATTGGTTTCTCCTTCGAAATGTGGTGTCGGTGCCTTCCCGGGTCGGCGACTTGACCTCGCCGGCCCGGTTCTTGCTTCGGTGCAGGGGTGCTCCGCGATTCACGGAGCGCGGGACGTCGCTACAGCAGGGCGACGACCCGCTCGTCCGCGGCGGGCACGGCGCGAGGCCGGGACCCGTCGCGAAGCGATTCGGTGGCCGCCACGGCGGTGGCCACGGCGTTGCGCGCTGCCACCGCGGACGTCGTCGTCGCGGTGCCGTCGCGCACGAAGCGCACGAACTCGGCGATGGTGAGCCGGTCCGCGTCTCCGTGGCCGCCCTGGTCGCCGAGCACAGGGTACTCGACGTCGCCTGAGGGTTCGTAGGTGGTCCGGCGGTTCCAGACGCGGACGACCGCGCCCTCGGTGTCGCCGAAGTTCTCCAGGCGCCCCTCCGTGCCGATCACGGTGTAGTTGCGCCAGTAGTCCGGGGTGTAGTGGCACTGCTGGTACGAGGCGAAGACCCCGTTGTCGAGCCGCATCGTGACCATGGAGATGTCCTCCACGTCGATGACCGGGTTGAGCTCGCGCTGCGTCAGCGGAGGCCACGAGTCGAGCGAGAACCAGTCCGGCATCGCCCGGTCGGAGTTGTCCCTGCGGTCGTCGATGCCGCCGTAGACAGTCAGGCCGCCCATCCCGGTGACCAGCTCGGAGTACCCACCGGCGAGCCAGTGGATGATGTCGATGTCGTGCGCGCCCTTCTGCAGCAGCAGCCCGTTGGACTTCGCCCGCTCGGCGTGCCAGTCCTTGAAGTAGTAGTCGCCGCCGTTGCCGACGAAGTGCCGGCACCAGACCGCTTTGACCTCGCCGATCTCGCCGCGCCGGATGATGTCGCGCATCGTGCGCACCACGCTCATGTGCCGCATGTTGTGGCCGACGTACAGCCGGGTGCCGGTCTCGGCGGCGGCCGCCAGGATGGCGTCGGCGTCGGCCACGTCGATGGCGAGCGGCTTCTCCAGGTAGACGGCGATCCCGGCTCGGAGCAGGTCGACCGCGATCTCCGCGTGCGTGTGGTCGGGCGAGGTGACGAACGCGGCGTCCACCGCGTCGCCTCCCGCGATCAGCTCGCGGTGGCCGGCGTAGGCCGCGTCGGCGCCGAACGTCCCGGCCGCGCGCTCCCGCGCCGCCGGCGACGGGTCCACGACAGCGACGATGCGGCCGTCGCCGCTCTCGACGGCGTGGCGGGCGATGCCCGAGCGCGCGCCGGCGCCGATCACGGCCAGGCGAAGCACCCGCTTCGCGGCGTCCACGCCGATCCTCTCCTGAACGGTCATCTCCGCGATCCCTCCATGCTCTCCCGTGCGGCCAGGGCCTGCGCCCCCGCCACGTCGATCTCGGGCTCCGGCATCCCGGGAGCCAGGTACAGCCGCTCCATCGCCTGCCCGGAGGCCAGCGCGAGCGCGCCGAGCACCACCGACTCGGCGCCGAGCTCGGACTGGATGATGGACGGCCGCACCGGCACGCCGATCTCGGACATGACCGCCGCGCGCAGCGGCCGGAGCAGCTCCTCGCCCGCGCGCGACAGGCCGCCGCCGACGACCACCACGTCCGGGTCGACCGCCATCGTCACCGTCGCGATGCCGGTGGCGACCCCGCGCACGAACGCCTCGATCTCCGCGATCGCGGCCGGGTCGCCCTCGCCCGCCGCGCGGAAGACCTCCTCGCCGGTGCCGGCGGACTCCCAGCGGAGCTGACCGGAGTCGTCCACGTGCATCGAGAAAACGCTGCCGCCGATCTCGCCCGCGGCCCCGTGGCGGCCGCGCCGCAGCCTGCCGTCGATGATCAGCCCCATCGAGATGCGGTGGCCGGCGAAGAAGTAGGCGACGTCGTCGACGAGCCGGGCCGCGCCCATCCGGTGCTCGGCCAGGGCGGCGAGCCGCATGTCGTTCTCGATCGTGACCGGGCAGCCGAACTCCTCGCTCAGCCGGCCGGCGATGTCGACGCCCTCCCAGTCCGGGAAGTTGTGCGACACGGTGAGCCGTCCGTCGGAGCCGACCATGCCGGAGACGGCCACGGCCATGCCCGAGAGTCGGGACAGCCGGCCGAGCTCGATGCCGGCACGCTCGAAGCAGGCGTGGACGGCCTCCTTGACGCTGTCGAGGCGCCCGGCCCCGACGAACGTCCCGTCGATGTCGCGCTGGTGCCAGGCCACGATGCGGCCGGTGAGGTCGGCGACGACCACCCGGATGCGGTGGATGCCGACGTCGACCCCGACCAGGAGGCCCGCGTCGGCGACGAACTCGAAGATGCGGGCGGGCCGGCCGGCTCCGCGGCCGCCGTGGGTGTGCTCGTCGATCATGCCGACGAGGCCGCGCTCGCGCAGCAGCGGGAGGGTGGCCTCCACCGTGGGGCGCGAGAGGCCGATGCGCTCGGCGAGCTGGGCGACGGTCGCACGGCCCCCGTCGCGCAGCGCGACGGCGACGCGAGCGCCGCTCGCGTTCGTCAGTCGCACGTCGTGCGTCGCGCCGTTGTCGCCCGGGACCATCGCAGGACCTCTCCGTCCGTTACAAAGAAAATGACTTTTGTAATTGCTTTCGGACAGTAGAGCATGCGGGGCGGGAGGAGGTCAAGAGCGATTTCTCTATAAACAAAGCGGTTTGCATATTCCCGGCCGTCATGGCCCGGTCCGGTCGCCGGCGCGCGTCGGTCTTGTCCTCCCCGACCGCACCCCAATACGCTCGGCGGAAGGCGTGAAATACGCCGACGACGAGAGGCGGGGGCCATGCGTTTCATCCAGTCGCCGGAGCGGCGCATGCACCCGCACGCTCCCGACACCGGGAGCGCGCCGCTCCTGAAGCGCAGCCCGCTGCTGTTCGGCTTCGTCGTCACGCTCGGCGCACTGGGCGCCGTCGCCGCCGGCTACATGCTCTACGGCCTCCGCTCGATCATCTTCTCGGTCTTCCTCGCGGCCTTCGCGACGGTCGGCCTCGATCCGCTGATCCGCTGGTTCCAGCGGCACGGGATGAAGCGGGCGTGGGCGATCGTCACGGTCATCCTGCTCATCGTCGGCGTGCTCGTCGCGATCATCTGGGTGGTCGTCCCGCTGATCGTGCAGCAGATCACGAACCTGGCGACGGCCATCCCGGCCGAGGTCGCGAAGCTGCGGGCCGAAGGCTGGTTCGACAGCACCAACGCCGCCAGCAACGGCGTCCTCGGGCAGGCGCTCACCTGGATCTCCGACCAGGTGAAGGATCCGAAGACGTGGGCGAACATCGGCAACGGCCTGGTCGGCTTCGGCCTCTCCGTGCTGAACGGGTTCACGACCGGCTTCTTCATCGCCATCCTGACGATCTACTTCATCGCCTCGTACGACTCCACCAAGGCCTCCCTGTACCACCTGGTGCGCCGCTCGCACCGCGATCGGTTCGAGGGCTACACCGAGCGCATCCTGCAGAACTTCGGCAAGTACCTGAGCGGGATGGTGATCCTCGCGTTCTTCAACGCGACCTACAGCCTCATCCTGCTGCTGGTCACGGGGGTCCCCGGAGCGTTCCTGATCGCTCTCGCGGCGTTCTTCATCACGCTCATCCCGCTGATCGGAACGGTGCTCACCACGATCCTGATGACGATCCTGGCGCTGATCCACTCGCCGGTGAGCGCCATCGTCGTGCTGGTCTTCATGCTGGTCTACATGCAGGTGGAGGCATACATCCTCACCCCGAAGGTGATGGGCAAGGCGGTGCAGGTCCCCGGCTCGGTCGTGCTCATCTCCGCCCTCGCGGGCTCGACGCTGTTCGGCCTCCCCGGAGCGCTCGTCGCCATCCCGATCTCCGCCGGCATCATCCTCATCATCAAGGAGGTCGTCATGCCCAGGAAGGATCGGAGCTAGCGGGCGTAGAGTCCATCGACGTGACCACCACGATCGCCCTCATCACCGGGGCAAACAAGGGAATCGGCTTCGAGACGGCCCGCCGGCTCGGCGGGCTCGGGATGACCGTGCTCCTCGGCGCCCGCGACGAGCAGCGCGGGCTTGCAGCGGAGGCCGCCCTCCGGGACGGCGGCGCCGACGCGCGTTTCCTCCGCCTGGACGTGACGGACGACACCTCGATCGCGCACGCCGCCGACTTGATCGACCGGGAGTTCGGCCGCCTCGACGTGCTGGTGAACAACGCGGGCACGGCCACGGTCTCCCGGCAGCGCGCCCTCGCCAGCGCGACCTCCCTCGCGGACATGCGCGCGGTCTACGACATCAACGTGTTCGGCCTGGTCGCCGTCACCAACGCGATGCTGCCGCTGCTGCGCCGCTCCCCGGCCGGGCGCATCGTCAACGTGTCGAGCGAGGTCGGCTCGATCGGCTCGCAGTCCGACCCGGCCAGCCCGCTGTACGACATGCCCGCGTCCGCGCAGTACCCGTCCTCCAAGGCGGCGGTCAACATGCTCACCGCGATGTACGCGAAGGAGCTGAAGGACACCCCGATCAAGGTGAACGCCGCCAACCCCGGCTTCACCGACACCGACTTCAACGACCACCGCGGCATCCGATCGGTCGAGGACGGCGCTGTGCCGAGCGTCCACCTCGCGACGCTGCCCGACGACGGGCCGTCCGGCGTGCTCTGGGGGCACCTGTGGCTGCGGGAGGGAGAGGGCGGCTACGGCGTGCTGCCCTGGTAGCGGGGGCGCCCGCCACCCACGATGTCACCGCGAGCCGGACTCCCCTGCACCCGTCCCCGTCCCCGTCGCGAGGAACGCCGTCCCGAAGCACAGCTCCTCGCACGCCGCGTCCGCCAGCCCCTCCCGCATCGCCGCGCGGATGACCTCCCACGGCCGCCTTCCGATCCACTCGTCCAGGGAGGCCGACCTCCCCACCACCGCGACCCCGAGCCGCGTCAGCCACGCCGGGGTGCGGTCCGGCGTCTTCAGGTCGAGCACCGCCCAGCGTCCGCCGCGGACGAGCGCCGCCGCCCCGTGCGCGACGACAGCGCCGCAGTCCGGGACCTGCGTCAGCGCGTACGTGGACAGGATGGCGTCCACCCCGAGCGGGAAGGCGAACTCCGCCGCCTCCGCCTGCACCAGCTCCACGTTCCGCCAACCGTGCGCCGCCACCCGCGACCGGGCGCGGTCGAGCATCGCGTCCGTCAGGTCGACCCCGATGAGCCGTCCGCCCGGGCCGATCGCGTCCTCCAGCAGCGGGAAGTTCAGTCCCGTGCCGCAGGCGACCTCCACCACGGTCGCGCCGGCGCGGAGGCCGAGCGCCCGGACGGTGCGGAGCCGCTGCGACCGCTGCGGGTAGCCGGGCACCGGGTATAGCCGCGAAGTGAGGTCGTAGTGCGCGGCCTTCCGCCGGTAGACCTCGATCAGGCGCTCGGCGCCGTCCAGCCGGGTCACGCCGACCCCGTGCCCGCCTGGACGTCGGCCTCCACAGCGGCCTTGATCGCGGCCATCTCGATATCGCTCGTGCGCTGGATCCTGCGCCCGAGGATGCCGGGCGGGATGAGGCGCATGACGTTCGCGAGGTCGACCTCCACCCACATGATGGCGTCGGTGCTGTCCTCGCCCGCCGGCAGGATCTCCATCCCCCAGCGCGCCGGCGAGGACCCGATCGTGCCCGCGAACGCCATCGTGTGCGGCTCGTCGACGTCGGTGACCCGCTCGCTGCGGCGGTGCTCCCTCCGGAAGTCCCGCGCACGCTGGTCGATCCAGCCGCCGGCGACGAGCGAGCCGCCGCCCCGGACGTAGCACTCGAGGACGGTCGGCGCCCACTCCGCCCAGCGCCCGACGTCGCACAGGTAGTCCCACACGTCGCGGACGCTGCCGGCGACGACGATCCTGCTCTCGGTGCGAATGGTCATGGGTCGCGCCGCGGGTCGTCACGGCGTGCGTCCTCCTGTGAGGTACACGAGGTGGTGGGGCGGATGGTTCAGCGCGGTCGAACGGCAGGCCGGTCTGACGCATTCGCCGCGATGAACGCCACCGCATCCGCCGCGACCCGCTCGGGCCGCTCCCACAGGACGAGGTGCCCCGTCCCTTCGTAGATCACCAGCCGGCTGCCGTCGATCGCCGCCAGCTCGTGGGCCTGCGAGGCCGGCAGGACGTTGTCCTCCGCGCCCCACAGGATCAGCGTCGGCACCGCGATCGTCCCGCTCCGAAGCGGCGGCGCCGCCGTGACGAGCCCTTCGATGCCCGCCAGCCAGACCGCAAGCGGGATACTCAGCGCCGAGGTCTCCTGGTCGTCGAGGAAGCTCTCCGGCACCGGCGAGCGCAGCGGGAGCACCCCATCGAGCGCCCGGATGTCGTCCCGCGTGACGGGATCCCGGAACGACGCCAGCACGCCCGCGAGCGCCCCCGGCACCGGTCCCTGCAGGTCGCTCGGCGCCCCGACCAGCACGAGTCCCCGCACCCGTTCGGGATGCGCGAGCGCGACCTGCTGCGCCACGTAGCCGCCGCTGGACGTCCCGAGCAGCCAGGAGGCGCCGATCCCCAGCGCATCCAGGAGCGCGACCACATCCTCGGCTGCGTCGCTCAGCGAGTACCCGACCGGCGGCTTCGCGCTCTCGCCGACGCCGCGCTGGTCGGGGACGACGAGCCGCAGGTCAGGCGAAAGCAAGGGGATCAGCCGATCGAACGAGCGGTGCGTCTCACCCCAGGCGTGCAGGAGCACGACTGTTTCGCCGTGGCCGGCCTCGTGGACAGCAAGCTCGACTCCGGTGGAGAGCGGGACGCGGCGCATGCGGGAATTATGGCGCGTGGGGAGGCGGCGAAGGCGGAGGAACGCGAACCTCAGTGCCGGGCCGCGACCCAGGCGAGCAGATACGTTCGCGAGTCGGCATCGTCGATCGCACTGTCCGGGAGACCGGCGACCGCTGCGCGCGCCGCGGCCGCACCCTCCCCGCCTTGCAGCGCCCGGTACATCAGCAAGTAGTCGCCGAACTGCACGTCGTACCCGGAGGGGGTCGCCTCGGCCAGGTTCTTCCCGATCCGGGAGGCCGACGACGTCAGGTATCCCGCGACCGGTCCCATCGGGATGAGCTGTATGCCCAGGATGGCGTTGGGATCAGCGCTGAACCACGTCGCGTAGTCTCGCTTCCCTCCCCAGTTCAGCGACACCACCGAGTGCGAGAAGCCCGCGAAGTCCGAAACGTCGGCGTTCGTCCAGAGGCCGCGTGCGGACGCGGCTTCGGCGGACAGCATCCACGTGGCCTCACGAGCCAGGGACTGTTGCGAGCTGGCGGTCGCCCACAAGGCGAGACCGTTCCAGGCGTTCACCGCCTCCGAGCTCGACTCCTGGTTGTTGCCGTCGGCGAAGGGCGAGTACCCGGAAGCCCACGAGTGGCCGGTGTACGGGTCGAAGGTGCGGCGCTCGGGGAAGTACCTGCTCGGGCCGCTGGTGGCGAGGTCCGCCGCCAGCAGGTTCATCACCGGCGCGAGTCGCTTGACCGACGACGGGTCGTCTTCCGCCAGCACCCCGGCGGCGTAGAGGAAGTAGCCGTAGTGGAAGTGGTGGTCGTTGAACTGGTCCGACCCGAACGATGCGGTCAGCCCGACCACGCCCCGCACGTTCGGGTCGTAGACGAAGCAGCGTGCAGGCGCGGAGGCGCACCGGCCAGGCTGCGCCCACTCGTCCAGGGCGGTCGCCAGGCGCGCGCGCAACCCGTCGGCGACGGTGTTCTGCCCGAGTCGCCGGGCGATCGTCAGCAGGTTCGCGAGGCGATACATCCCCTTGCCGCCGAAGTAGGTATCCGACGGCAACGGGTCCGCGGAGGCGGCGTCCGTCCGCAACTGGCGGACGATCGCCTCCTTCGTCGGCCCGTCGACCGCGCTGAGGTCGAGCGCACCCGCGGGTGTGACGGCGGGCACACTCCACGTGAGCGCGTCGCCGGCGCACACCGTCATCGTGCCGTAGATCGTCGCGTACGTTCCGAGGGAGCACGCAGTGCCGGCGAGGCCGGACTTCTGGGCGGGGAGCGCGCCGAACAGCGTCGATCCTCCCGCCGCACGGTAGGTGAGGGTGGTGATCGCGCTGGCCCCCGCGCCCGCGTAACCGGTGCGGACGCCTTCAAGCGGCCCCGAGACTTCGGCGGCCACATGCGCGGCGCTCTGCCCTCGCGGCACGGGGAACCAGACGGCGGCCTGCCCCTTCGTGAGATCGACGCTGCGTCCGGTTCGGGTGAGCGCGCCGGCGGGTGCGATGAGCGCGTAGTCGGTTCCCCCCACTCTCGCCACGGCCGGCCCGTCGGCGCTCAGGAACCCGACAGAGCTCGCGAGCGTCGCGTCCGCATCGGCGGTGAAGCTCACCAGGGGTGAGCCCTCGGCGATCGTGACGTGCCCGATCGGGGCCCCGCTCTGAGATCTCAACGTCACGGTCACCGACACGTCGTCGTAGGCGGTCACCTCCGACGATGCGCTGGATGCGTCGAGGCTGACCGCCGGTTCGTAGCCGCCGGCGATCGTCTTCGCTGTCGCGGTCACCGCGGGCAGCCCGAACGCGAAGCCGCCGGCTGTGAGTCCGAAGGAAAGAGGGAGCGGAAACACCGGTTGTGGAGCGGATCCGAACACGAGCCCGGAGAACCAACGATTCGTCGGCGGGACCAGTCCGTGAGCGAGCCGCATCGGAGGCGGGGCGGCCACGCTGCGCTGCGGCAGCGCTCCGACCAACGGCGCGACCTGCGCGTCCGGGAAGATGTGAGGGGCTCCCGCCCCCGTGGATGCGGCCTGCGCCCCCACGCCGCTCCTGCTGGAGGCCTGGCACGCGGTGAGCACGCCCGCCACGAGCACGCTGGTGACCAGGACGGGCACCAGCAGGCGAGCACCGCGCCTCCTCACAGGCCGATCTTCCGGAGGAGGGCGGCGAAGGCGTCGCTGGGGCCGGCGAGCGGCCCGTCGTCCCGCAGATGCAACGTCGCGGTCACCGGCGTTCCGGGCGTGATCAATCCGTCATCCGTGCCCTCGTCGAGCCCGCTGCTGGCCACGAGGACGGTCGACTGCGCGCGACCCGACACCGTCTGCACCTCGATCCTCTGCACGCGGCCCGCGAGCACCCGCTGATTCGGGAGCAGGAGGTCGACAGGCGCGCCGACCGCGACGCGGGAGTAATCCCGCGCGGTGAGGGTGAAGTCCGCCTTCACGAAGAGGGAGCCGCGGCGGTCGATGTGGGCGAGCACGGTCCCGGCCTGTGCGTAGGCGCCCTGCTGCACGTCGATCGACGAGATGGTCCCGGACACCGCCGCGACCACCGTCGCCGTCCCATCGGGAGTCACCGGGTACGGCGCCGACCGCGGGTCCAGGAGCCCGGAGGCGATGTCCTGCTGGAGGCGCAGGCTCCGTACGGCGAACAACCTCTCCCCCGCGGTGACGGTGGCTCCCGACTTCACGAACTGCTCGGTGACGAGACCCCCGTAGTCGGTCCCGACGGGGAACGACTCCGCATCGATCGTCGCCGAGGTGCTCGTCGCCTGGGTCTGGCGCTGGTTGAAGACGAGCGTGAACCCGGCGACCAGCACGAGCACGACGACCAGGCCCGCGGCCAGGCGCAATCGGTTGGACCACGTCACGGTGCCACCTCCGCAAGCGTTGCTGCCACGGGGTTCGGACGCGCGACGACGGTGAGCGGAGCGCTCGTCGGCACCGCCGCGGCGGGCACCCGCACCGGGTTCGGACGCCGCAGCCTCCTCGCCTCCCTCATCGCCGTGCCGAGGAAGGCGCCCAGGATCACCGTGTTCGTCACGTTCCAGGCGGTGGCCAACGTGAACACGCCGTTGCTCTCGTCGCGCCAGATCGCGACGACCGAGGTCAGCGCGAGGAAGACGAAGAAGAGCACCTGCGGAATGATGAAGTTGAACGGCGAGTTCGCCCTCCGGGTGCCGGTCACATGCCACGCCTGGTCCCGTCCCGCGATCACGTTGAGCAGGGCGCGCACGTAGATCGGGAAGGACACGGTCGAGAGTGTCAGGGTCTGCCAGCGGAACGAACCCTGGGTGAACCAGGCGAGCAGGATCTGCATCGCGTAGAAGCCCGCGTAGTAGAGGAGCCAGGTGAAGACGGTGATGCCGAGGTTCATCGGGCGCAGATCGAAGTAGATCTCGAGCGGAGGCACGAGCAGCAGCAGCAGGGGGCAGATCCCCGAGAGATAGTGGGTGGCCGTCACCATGTACTGCAGCCGTTGGTCCATGGTCAGTCGTCGACGCGGGCTCAGCGGGTTGTGCGTCAGCAGGATCTCGAACCCGCCGGATGCCCAGCGCAGCTGCTGCTTGCTGTAGGCCTCGACCGTCTCAGGCGCGTCTCCGATGGCGAGCACGTCCGGGATGTAGATCGACTTCCACCCGCGCTCGTGCAGCAGCACCGAGGTCCACACGTCCTCCGACTTCGAACCCGTGTAAAGACCGCCCACGTCGTCGATCGCAGAGCGCCGGAAGACGACATTGGTCCCCACGCAGAACGCTGCGTTGAAACGGTTGCGCCCCGGCTGCACGAATCGGTAGAAGACCGACTGCATGTAGGCCGCGCCGATCGCGATGGTGGTGGTGAGGTTGCCATAGGTCTGCGGGGTCTGGACGAAGGCCACCTTCTCATCCACGAAGAACGGCAGTGTCTCGTAGAGGAAGTCCGGGTCGGGTACGAAATCGGCGTCGAAGATGGCGAAGAACTCGCCTTTCGCGATGGACAGCGCGTGGTTGACGTTCCCGGCCTTCGCACCGTTGCTGCTGAGCCGCCGCACGTACCGGACGCCGAGCTCCGCGGCCAGCGCCTTGATTTCGTCGGACCGGCCGTCATCGAGCACCCAGGTGCGGTGCTCGCCGCGCATCGCCGAGGCCGCGGAGACGGTCGCCCGGACCGTGGCCGGGTCCTCCCCGTAGACCGTGATGAAGACGTCGACGAGAAGTCGCCGCCCCGACAAGCGCAGCGGCCACTGTTCGGGATGGTCCCGGCTGTGCCTCCCGCGCTCCCCTACGCCGTCCGCCGAGTGAGCCGATGGCATCACGAACAGCGTCGCCTGGGCCCGGTGGAAGGCGAAGTCGCGCGGGTCCCGGCCGCCGGCCAAGATCGTCCACATCGAGAACAGCGCCTGGACGACGAGGACGCTCTCCGCGGTGATCACCATGACGTACGGCACGATGTCGCCCCGGTTGGCGGGATTCAGGAGGAATCCGGCGTACGCCAGAATGCCCAAGGTCGCGATGAGCACGAGCAGCACCATCACCGGGGACTGGGCGGTCCCGGTGTCGCGGACCGACGCGCCCGTTTCGGTCGCGGGTGCTCTGTCGGCGCGCGAAAGCGTCAGGGTACGGGACATCGGATCTCCAGCCGTCAGTTCGGGTCATGCTGAGGAGAGGCGACGACGACGATGGCGTGGGAGCGACAGAGGGCCGGTGCTCCGTGGCGGCGTCGTGGGTGACCGGGTCGACGCCGTATGGGCGAATCGCTGTTTCCCCCATGATGCCCCGAACAGGGGACATCCTGGATTATGAGGAAGTTTCGTTTCGGTTAACTCTGGCTGGATGTGAGCGTAGCGGCGCCTGGACTGACGCGCCTGGCCACCGCGACAGTCCTGAGACATGACACATCGACCCGCGGAACCGAAAAGGCCCCGATCCC